>NZ_CP188257.1:0-4762090 GCF_049994355.1 Angustibacter sp. McL0619
CTGGCCCGAATCTGGCAGAGCACCGTTGCTGCACTCGGCGACGCCGGCCTCACCCAGCAGCAGCGAGCGTTCCTACGCCTGGCCAAGCTGGTCGGCCTGATCGACGCCACCGCGCTGGTGGCCGTGCCGAACGAGTACACCAAGGAAGTCCTCGAGCAGCGCCTGCGGGCGCAGGTCATCGACGCCCTCGGTGCTCAGCTCGAGCGCGAGGTCCTGCTCGCGGTGACCGTCGACCCTTCACTGGCCACTGACCAGCCGGTCCTGGACCTGACCCTCGATGGGCCCGCCAGCGACGGTGCCCGCGGTTCCGAGCTGGCCGAGAGCCGGCCGGAGTCCGACCTGGGCGTCAGCCTGCGCCACGACGACGAGCCGGACGACGAGCCGGACGACGAGCCGGTGGCGACCCGCCCGCCAGACACCCGACCCGACACCCGACCCGACTCTCGACGCGGCTCGACGCGGCTGGACCCGATCGAGGCCGCGCACCTGAACCCCAAGTACGTGTTCGAGACGTTCGTCATCGGCTCGAGCAACCGGTTCGCGCACGCGGCCGCGGTCGCCGTGGCCGAGGCGCCGGCCAAGGCTTACAACCCGCTGTTCGTCTATGGCGAGTCCGGCCTGGGCAAGACGCACCTGCTGCACGCGATCGGCCACTACGCACGCAACCTCTACCCCGGTATCCGGGTGCGCTACGTGAACTCCGAGGAGTTCACCAACGACTTCATCAACTCGATCCGCGACGACAAGGCCCAGGCGTTCCAGCGCCGGCACCGCGACGTCGACATCCTGCTGATCGACGACATCCAGTTCCTGCAGGGCAAGGTGCAGACGCAGGAGGAGTTCTTCCACACCTTCAACACGCTGCACAACGCGAACAAGCAGGTCGTGATCACCTCCGACCTGCCGCCCAAGCAGCTGTCCGGCTTCGAGGAGCGGATGCGCAGCCGGTTCGAGTGGGGCCTGATCACCGACGTCCAGCCGCCCGACCTCGAGACCCGAATCGCGATCCTGCGCAAGAAGGCGATCCTGGAGCGGATGACCGCACCGGACGACGTGATGGAGTACATCGCCAGCCGGATCTCGACGAACATCCGCGAGCTGGAGGGTGCACTGATCCGGGTCACGGCCTTCGCCAGCCTCAACCGGCAGGCGGTCGACCTCGGCCTGGCCGAGATCGTCCTGAAGGACCTCATCCCCAGCGACGGAAGCCCGGAGATCACCTCGGCGATCATCATCGGGCAGACCGCGTCGTACTTCGGGCTGACGATCGACGACCTGCAGGGGTCCTCGCGCTCCCGGGTGCTGGTCAACGCCCGGCAGATCGCCATGTACCTGTGCCGCGAGCTGACCGACCTCTCGTTGCCCAAGATCGGCCAGCAGTTCGGCAACCGGGACCACACCACGGTCATGCACGCCGAGCGCAAGATCCGGCAGCTGATGGCCGAGCGTCGGAGCATCTTCAACCAGGTGACCGAGCTGACGAACAGGATCAAACAGCAGAGTCGCTGAGGCCCACATCACCCTGCGTGATGGTCAGATGTCGCATCTCGGGCCATCCGGACAATGGACGACCGTGCCGATTCGCCCGCTTGGCCCTTGTCCTCCACAGGATGTGGGTAACTCTGTGGATCTGTGGACAGGATGTGACGGGGGTCACAATGGGCCCAATCGGGCCTCACGATGCGTGGTGGACCATGTTCAGCGCGTCGTTGAAGCGCGAACGTAGGGCTGGATGGATCCGTGGACGACGCAGTGGATATCCCTGGGACGACCTGTGGACGAGTCACTTCGGGCCGTGGGCGACGCCGGACTGTCCACGGCCGACCCCAGACCAGGGACGACGTCTCCACAGATCATCAACAGGCGGATCCGGCCGGTGATCTGCGGCGATGGCGCTCGTCCACAGCTTCCACAGGTGCTATGACGATGATGAGAGATACCTAGTCGATAGATCCTCCACGAACGACCAGTGGAGGGCCTTTCTGGGGACAACCCGATCCGCGGCACCTGGCGGTACCGCCTGTCGGCTGCGCCGGATAGGGTCAGCCCCCTGCCATGCTGTGCGGGGGCACCGCAGGCACGTGACGTAACCCCATGGGTAAGGACCGGCTGTGGTCGAGTGACCGCAGCCTGCAGAGAGGAACGGTGGCCGGTGAAGTTCCGCGTGGAGCGTGACGTTCTCGCCGAAGCAGTGACGTGGGCGGCGCGCGGCCTGCCCACCCGTCCGCCCGTTCCGGTGCTGGCCGGAGTCATGCTCGAGGCCAACGAAGACGGCACCCTGACCCTGTCCGCCTTCGACTACGAGGTGAGCGCGCAGGTCACGGTTGCCGCAGAGGTGAGCGAGTCGGGCACCGTCCTGGTCTCGGGCCGGCTGCTCGCCGACATCTCGCGCAACCTGCCGGCTCGCCCGGTCGACGTGGTGACCCAGGACTCCAAGGTCTCGGTCACGTGTGGTTCATCGCGGTTCACCCTGCTGACGATGCCGGTCGAGGACTACCCCAGCCTGCCTGCCATGCCTCAGTCCGCGGGCACGGTGGCCGGTGACGTGTTCACCACAGCAGTCCAGCAGGTCACCACCGCCGCCGGTCGCGACGACACGTTGCCGATCCTGACCGGTGTCCGGGTCGAGATCGAGGGGTCGCGCATCACCATGCTGGCCACCGACCGCTACCGGCTCGCGATGCGCACGCTCCAGTGGTCCCCCGAGGGCACCGACGCCGCCACCGTCGCCCTCGTGCCGGCTCGCACGCTGGCCGACACCGCTCGCGCGCTGGGGGCTGGTGGCACGGTCGAGCTCGCGCTGGGTCGCACCGGCGCTGGCGACGGCCTGATCGGTTTCGAGGCCGGGGCCCGCCGGACGACGTCGCGGCTGCTGGACGGCGAGTACCCGAAGGTCGCGTCGATCTTCCCGACCACCAGCGACGCCCGCGCCGTCGTCGAGACGGCCGCGCTGATCGAGGCGGTCAAGCGCGTCGCACTGGTCGCCGAGCGGAACACCCCGGTGCGGCTGAAGTTCACCGCTGGTGCGGTGGTCATCGAGGCCGGCCAGGGCGATGACGCCCAGGCGAGCGAGCAGCTGGACGCGACGCTCGAGGGTGAGGACATCGAGATCGCGTTCAACCCGCAGTACCTGCTGGACGGCCTCGGTGCGTTGCACCACCCGCTGGCCAGGCTGTCGTTCACCCAGCCGACCAAGCCGGCCCTGCTGACCGGGCAGGCAGAGCCAGACGGCGACTCGGACGACAGCTTCCAGTACGTGCTGATGCCGGTCCGGCTGGCCGGCTGAACCACCCCGCGCGGCGCACGCCACGCGGACGCGGCAGGCTGGCCCCAGTAACGTCGTGAAGAGAGCGAGGGGTCGCACATGAAGATCGGGTTGATCGGCCTGGGCAAGATGGGCGGCAACATGCGAACCCGGCTGCGGACGGCCGGCATTGACGTCGTGGGCTACGACCGCAACGCCGACCTGAGCGACAGCTCCTCGCTGGCTGACCTGGTCGGTCAGCTCGAGGCCCCTCGGGTGGTCTGGGTGATGGTGCCGGCCGGCGATCCGACCCGGCAGACCGTCGAGGAGCTCGGCGAGCTGCTCTCCGAGGGCGACCTGGTCATCGACGGCGGCAACTCCAAGTGGCTCGACGACGCCAAGAACGCCGCGCACCTGCACGAGCGCGGCATCGGCTTCGTCGACTGCGGTGTCTCCGGCGGGATCTGGGGCAAGGACCTCGGCTACGGCCTGATGTGCGGCGGCACCGATGCCAACGTCCAGCTGGCGATGCCGGTGTTCGATGCGCTTCGCCCGGAGGGTCCGCGCGAGGAGGGCTTCGTGCACACCGGCGAGGTCGGCGCGGGGCACTACACGAAGATGGTGCACAACGGCATCGAGTACGGACTGATGCAGGCGTACGCCGAGGGCTACGAGCTGCTGCTCAAGAAGGACCTCGTGACCAACGTGCCCGGCGCGTTCAAGGCGTGGAGCCGCGGCACGGTCGTCCGGTCCTGGCTGCTCGACCTGATGGTGCGGGCGCTCGAGGAGGATCCAGAGCTCGACGAGATCCGCGGGTACGTCGACGACACCGGCGAGGGTCGGTGGACGGTCCAGGAGGGCGTCGAGAACGCCGTCCCGATGCCGGTGATCTCGTCCGCGCTGTTCGCCCGGTTCGTCTCCCGGCAGGACGACTCCCCCGCGATGAAGGCCGTCGCCGCGCTGCGCAACCAGTTCGGTGGGCACGCGGTCAAGGCCGTCGAGCTCGGACCCTCCGCGCCCGGCTCACCGTCGTCCGCCGAAACGTCCTGACTGCGCCCACGTGTACGTCGCCCACCTGTCGCTGACCGACTTCCGCAGCTACCCGACCGCCGAGCTCGCCCTCGACCCCGGAGTCACTGCGCTGATCGGGCCCAACGGACAGGGCAAGACCAACCTCGTCGAAGCGATCGGGTACGTCGCCACACTGGCCAGCCACCGGGTCGCGCTGGACGCCCCGCTCGTCCGGTTCGGCGCGGAGCGGGCGATCGTGCGCGCCAGCGTGGTCCGGGACGACCGGCCCACGCTGATCGAGCTCGAGATCACCCCGGGCAAGGCCAACCGGGCCAGGATCAACCGCGGTCCGGTGCCACGGGCGCGCGAGGTGCTGGGTCTGCTGCGGACCGTCCTATTCGCGCCCGAGGACCTCGCGATGGTCAAGGGCGACCCCGGTGAGCGTCGCAAGTTCATGGACGACCTGCTGGTCTCCCGCGCGCCGCGCTTCGCCGGTGTGCGGCAGGACTACGAGCGGGTGGTCCGGCAGCGCAGTGCCCTGCTGAAGTCGGCCGGTGCCGCGATCCGCCGCGGCCAGGGCGACGTGCGCACGCTCGACGTGTGGGACCAGCACCTGGCCACCGCCGGCGCCGAGCTGCTCGCCGGTCGGCTGCGGCTGCTCGGTGAGCTCGCCGCTCCGGTGCGCAAGGCGTACGAGCAGGTCAGCAGCGGGCAGGGCGAGGCGGCCTTCAGCTACAAGTCGTCCCTCGGTGACGAGCTGTTGGGCGAGGTGGCGGACGCGCCGGCCGGCGGCCGCGAGCTGCTCCAGGCCAGGCTGCTCGAGCAGACCAGCCGGATGCGCAGTACCGAGCTCGAGCGCGGCGTGTGCCTGGTCGGCCCGCACCGCGACGACCTGGTGCTGCAGCTCGGCGAGCTGCCGGCCAAGGGGTACGCCAGCCACGGCGAGTCCTGGTCCTACGCGCTCGCGTTGCGGCTGGCGTCCTACGAGCTGCTGCGGCACGAGCAGGGTGGCGACCCGGTGCTCGTGCTGGACGACGTGTTCGCCGAGCTCGACACCGGACGTCGCGAGCGCCTGGCCGAGCTGGTCGCGGACGCAGAGCAGGTGCTCGTCACCGCGGCAGTCCCCGGTGATGTCCCCGAGGCCCTGCAGGGAGCACGGGTGGACGTGATGGGCGGCGAGGTCACCCGTGTCCGCTGAGGGCCCGGTGGGCGAATCTGTGGACAGTCCTGTGGATAAACCTGTGGGTGAATCTGTGGACGACGAGCTGGAGCGGGCGACCGCAGCCGCTCGGGAGGCACTGTCCCGCGCCAAGGCGGGAGCGTCCGCCCGTGGGTTGCGTCCGGGTGCCGCGGGGCGACCGCGCCGGCGCCGGGTGGCCGGCGAGGCGCGCAGCACCTCCGCGGCCGACGATCGCGACCCGCAGCTGTTCGGCGCCAGCATGCAGTGGCTGGTCGCCGATCGTGGCTGGGACGTGGACGTCGCGGTCGGCGGCGTGATGGGCCGCTGGTCCAGGGTCGTCGGCGAGCAGGTGGCCGAGCACTGCGAGCCCGAGTCGTTCAACGAGGGTGTGCTCGTGGTGCGGGCCGACTCGACCGCGTGGGCCACCCAGGTGCGTCTGCTGGTGCCGACCGTGCTGCGCCGGCTGGCCGAGGAGCTCGGCGAGGGCGTGGTCGAGCACCTGCGCGTGCTCGGCCCGACGTCCCCGACCTGGCGCAAGGGGGCTCGGACGGTGCGTGGACGAGGCCCGCGGGACACCTACGGCTGACCGTTCGGGCCTGGATCCGGTGCCGTTCGGGCGCCTTGCCGCGGGCCCGGCGTGCCCGATTCGCCACGAGTGATCCACAATGGTTGTCCACATCCTGTGGACGAAAATTTCGGCCGGCGCTGCGCGCCGGGTCCGGCACCCGCGAGCGGCCCGTGAGCGCGCTCAGGGCCCCGGTCGGCGTGGGGGGAGTCATCCTCCCCCGCAGGAGTCGGTCCTAGCCGGGTTGTAGAGCCCGCAGGACGGCACTGCTGCGTCGTGCACGGGCGCGGTTCCGGTAGACTGATCGTGATCCATGAAGAGCCCGACCGAGCCCTTCCCTGTGCTCACACCGGTCGGCTGACCACAAGGAGCCCCGCCCTCGTGACGGATGCCATCCCAGAGCCCGACGCAGCCCAGCAGCCGGAGCCCGAGCAGTCCACCACGATCGATCGGGACGAGCTCGTTCCGCTGGACACCGAGCGGGCGGCACCCAGTCTCGCGGAGTCGGGTGGCACCTACGACGCCAGTGCGATCACGGTGCTCGAGGGCCTCGAGGCGGTCCGCAAGCGCCCCGGTATGTACATCGGCTCCACCGGTCCGCGCGGCCTGCACCACCTGGTCACCGAGGTTGTGGACAACTCTGTGGATGAGGCGCTCGCGGGCTACGCGACGCGGATCGACATCACGCTGCAGGCCGACGGCAGCGTGAAGGTCGTCGACGACGGTCGTGGCATCCCGACCGACATCATGCCGGGCGAGGGTCGACCGGCCGTCGAGGTCGTGCTGACCGTGCTGCACGCCGGCGGCAAGTTCGGCGGCACCGGCTACGCGGTGTCCGGCGGTCTGCACGGGGTGGGCATCTCCGTGGTCAACGCACTGTCCACCCGGCTGGACGTCGAGGTGGCCCAGCGCGGGCACGTCTTCCGGCAGAGCTATGCGGACGGCGTCCCGCAGGCGCCCCTCGACCAGGGCGAGGCCACCGACCGCACCGGCACCACGGTGACGTTCTACCCGAATGCGGGCATCTTCGAGACCGTCGAGTTCGACTACGAGACGCTGCGCGCGCGCTTCCAGCAGTACGCGTTCCTGAACAAGGGCCTAACCCTGACGCTGACCGACGAGCGCCCCGGCCATGCGGACGACGGGACGGACGTGCTGGACGACGGCGTGGAGGCCGAGGCGGCGACGCCGCGGCGCGTGGAGTACCGCTACGACGACGGCCTGGTCGACTACGTGAAGCACCTCAACGCGAGCAAGCGCGCGGACGTCGTGCACCCCGACGTGATCGACTTCGAGTCCGAGGACGTCGAGCGCCGGCTGTCCGTCGAGATCGCGATGCAGTGGACGAACGCGTACTCGGACAGCGTGCACACCTACGCCAACACGATCAACACGCACGAGGGTGGCACCCACGAAGAGGGCTTCCGCGCCGCGCTGACCAGCCTGATCAACCGGTACGCGCGCGAGAAGGGCCACCTGAAGGAGAAGGACGACAACCTCTCCGGCGAGGACATCCGCGAGGGTCTGACCGCCGTCGTCTCGATCAAGCTGGGCGAGCCGCAGTTCGAGGGCCAGACGAAGACCAAGCTCGGCAACACCGAGGCCAAGGGCTTCGTGCAGCGCATCGTCACCGACTCGCTCGGCGACTGGCTCGAGCGCCACCCCGGCGAGGCCCGCGAGATCATCCGCAAGTCGGTGCAGGCCGCGGCCGCCCGGGTCGCCGCCCGCAAGGCGCGCGACGCGACTCGGCGCAAGGGCCTGCTCGAGTCGAGCTCGCTGCCCGGCAAGCTCAGCGACTGCCAGTCCAACGACCCGGCCAAGTGCGAGATCTTCATCGTCGAGGGTGACAGCGCCGGCGGCTCCGCCAAGGGCGGCCGCGACCCGATGACCCAGGCCATCCTGCCCATCCGCGGCAAGATCCTGAACGTCGAGAAGGCGCGCATCGACCGGGTGATGGCCAACACCGAGGTACAGGCGCTGATCTCCGCGTTCGGCGCGGGCATCGGTGACGACTTCGACGCCGAGAAGCTGCGCTATCACAAGATCGTGCTGATGGCCGATGCCGATGTGGACGGCCAGCACATCCGCACCTTGCTGCTGACCCTGCTGTTCCGCTTCATGCGGCCGCTGATCGACGGTGGTTTCGTCTACCTGGCGCAGCCGCCGCTGTACCGGCTGAAGTGGAGCCAGGGCGTGCACGACTTCGTCTACTCCGACCGCGAGCGCGACGCCGTGACCAAGGCGGGGCTCGAGGCCGGCCGCAAGCTGCCCAGGGACAACGGCGTCCAGCGGTACAAGGGTCTCGGCGAGATGAACGCGCACGAGCTGTGGGAGACCACGATGGACCCGGACCACCGGGTGCTCCTGCAGGTGACGATGGACGACGTGTACGAGGCGGAGACCACGTTCGCCGAGCTGATGGGCGAGGACGTCGAGCCGCGGCGCCTGTTCATCCAGCGCAACGCCAAGGACGTCCGCTTCCTCGATATCTGACCGGTCGGACGGCGGGCCCGCACCCGCCGTCCGCGCCGACGTCCGAACCCTGACTGACGAAGGACTTACGTGAGCGAGCAGCCCCCCACCACCCCGGTCGACGCCCCGAGGCACGAGGTCGACCTGCGCACCGAGATGCAGCGGTCCTACCTGGACTACGCGATGAGCGTCATCGTGAGCCGGGCGCTGCCCGACGTCCGGGACGGTCTGAAGCCGGTGCACCGACGCGTGCTGTACGCGATGTACGACGGCGGCTACCGGCCGGACCGCGGCTACAACAAGTGCAGCCGCGTCGTCGGCGACGTGATGGGTCAGTACCACCCGCACGGTGACTCCTCGATCTACGACACCTTGGTGCGCCTGGCCCAGCCGTGGTCGATGCGGTACCCGCTGGTCGACGGCCAGGGCAACTTCGGCTCGCCGGGCAACGACCCGGCTGCGGCCATGCGGTACACCGAGTGCCGGATGGCGCCGCTGGCGATGGAGATGGTGCGCGACATCGACGAGGAGACCGTCGACTTCTCGCCCAACTACGACGGCAAGACGCAGGAGCCGAACATCCTGCCGGCGCGGTTCCCGAACCTGCTGGTCAACGGCAGCAACGGGATCGCGGTCGGCATGGCCACGAACATCCCGCCGCACAACCTGCGCGAGGTGGCCTCCGGCGTCCAGTGGTTCCTGGAGAACCCCGAGGCCGAGCGCGAGCAGCTGCTGCACGAGCTGATGGCCCGCGTGCAGGGCCCGGACTTCCCGACCGGCGCGCTGATCATGGGCAAGCGCGGCATCGAGGACGCGTACCGGACCGGTCGTGGCTCGATCACGATGCGCGCGATCGTCGAGGTCGAGGAGATCCAGAACCGGCAGTGCCTGGTGATCACCGACCTGCCGTACCAGGTGAACCCGGACAACCTCGCGCTGAAGATCGCCGAGCTGGTCAAGGACGGCAAGGTCGGCGGCATCGCCGACGTGCGCGACGAGTCGTCGTCCCGCACCGGCCAGCGGCTGGTCATCGTGCTGCGCCGCGATGCCGTCGCGAAGGTCGTGCTGAACAACCTCTACAAGCACACCCAGCTGCAGGACAACTTCAGCGCCAACATGCTCGCGCTGGTCGACGGCGTGCCGCGCACCCTGCCGCTGGACGGTTTCGTCCGGCACTGGGTGGACCACCAGATCGAGGTCATCCAGCGGCGGACGCGCTACCGCCTGCGCAAGGCCGAGGAAGAGGCGCACATCCTGCGCGGCCTGCTCAAGGCGCTGGACGCGCTGGACGAGGTGATCGCGCTGATCCGCGCCTCGGCGACGGTCGAGGTGGCCCGCGACGGGCTGATGGAGCTGCTCGAGATCGACGAGCTGCAGGCCCGCGCGATCCTCGACATGCAGCTGCGCCGGCTGGCCGCCCTGGAGCGGCAGAAGCTGATCGACCGCTTCGACGAGCTGCAGGCCCTGATCACCGAGTACCAGGCGATCCTCGCTTCGCCCGAGCGGCAGCGCGAGATCGTCGGCGAGGAGCTCGGCGCGATCGTCGACAAGTTCGGCGACGAGCGCAAGACCGAGATCCGGCCCTTCGACGGCGACATGTCGATGGAGGACCTGATCGCGGAGGAGGACGTGGTCGTCACGATCACCCGCGGCGGCTACGCCAAGCGCACCCGGGTCGACCAGTACCGCTCGCAGCGGCGCGGCGGCAAGGGGGTGCGCGGTGCGACGCTGCGCGGCGAGGACATGGTGGAGCACTTCTTCACCACGACCACGCACCACTGGCTGCTGTTCTTCACCAACCTCGGCCGGGTCTACCGGGCCAAGGCGTACGAGCTGCCCGAGGGCAGCCGGGACGCGAAGGGTCAGCACGTCGCGAACCTGCTGGCGTTCCAGCCCGGCGAGCAGATCGCCCAGGTGCTCGACCTGCGCGACTACGAGCAGGAGCCCTATCTGCTGCTGGCCACCAAGGCCGGCCTGGTGAAGAAGACCCGGCTGACCGACTACGACTCCAACCGCAGCGGTGGGCTGATCGCGATCAACCTGCGGGAGAACGGCGTCGGGGTCGACGGGTCGGCGGTCGGCGACGAGCTGGTGTCCGCGCGGCTGGCCTCGGCCGAGGACGACCTGCTGCTGGTCTCACGCAAGGGCCAGTCGGTGCGCTTCACCGCGACCGACGAGGCGCTGCGCCCGATGGGCCGGGCGACGTCCGGGGTGACGGGCATGAAGTTCCGCGGTGGCGACGTGCTGCTGGCCATGGACGTCGTGCACGCCGACGAGGACCTCGACGTGTTCGTGGTCTTCGAGAACGGGCTCGCCAAGCGGACGCCGGTCGAGGACTACCGCGTGCAGGGTCGCGGCGGCCTGGGGATCAAGGTCGCCAAGCTGTCCGACAAGGGCGGCGACCTGGTGGGTGCGCTGCTGGTCAGCGACGAGGACGAGGTGCTCGTCGTGATGGAGAAGGGCAAGATCGTCCGGTCGAAGGTGGACGGCGTCCGCTCGACCGGCCGGGACACCCAGGGAGTGCGTTTCGCGACCCCTGACAACGGTGACTCGATCATCGCAATCGCGCGCTCGGTCGAGCGCGAGGTCGAAGATGGCGTACCGTCGGATGACGAAACGGTTGCATCCGCAGCCGACGAGTCGGTCGCTGGCGCGACCGATGAGGACACCGGAGGCGAGCAGTGAGTTCACCGGAGCAGGCTTACGGTGCGGGGACGCGTCCCTTCACCGCCGGCGGGCAGACGGCTGCGTCGTCCACGACGACCGCAGAGCGGCCGGCAGTGACGACGGGTGCTGCGCGGCCGGTGCCACGCGGGCCGCGCAAGGTCCGGCTGACGCTGGCCAAGGTCGATCCGTGGTCGGTGATGAAGCTCGGCTTCCTGCTGTCGGTCGCGATCGGCATCGCGTTCGTCGTGCTGGTGGCCGTGCTGTGGACGATCTTGGACTCGATGGGCGTGTTCGCCGACATCGACCGGACCGTCGGGACCGTGCTCGGGTCGTCGTCCGGGACGCAGTTCGACCTGATGGACTACGTCGGGTTCGGGCGGGTCATCTCGCTGGCCACCGTGATCGCGGTGATCGACGTGTTCCTGCTGACGGCGCTCGCGACCTTGGGCTCGTTCCTCTACAACGTCTGCTCGCAGCTGGTCGGCGGCGTGCAGATGACGCTGACCGACGACTGAGGCCGGTCCCGGATCGGATTTGGGCGGTCCCCGTTCGGCAAGGTAGTCTCGTCCGGCACGGATAGTAAGGAAGGGACCGGAGACGGCCGCCTTCCTTCCGCCGTCGCTGGGGCCTATAGCTCAGTCGGTTAGAGCGCTTCCCTGATAAGGAAGAGGTCACTGGTTCGAGTCCAGTTAGGCCCACGTTCTGTCTCGTTCGCTGCTGCTGCGGAGGTTCGTTTTGAAGAAGCTGCTGATCCTCACGGCTGCTGCTGTCGGAGCGTTCGCCGTCTGGCGCAAGATCGAGGCCGACAAGGCCGAGCAGAACCTCTGGGCAGAGGCGACCGACTCGGTCTGACCCACCGCGCCGGGCCCGCCCGGTGCGGTTCGGGGGCCATGGCGCAATTGGTAGCGCACCTGCTTTGCAAGCAGGGGGTTAGGGGTTCGAGTCCCCTTGGCTCCACACTCGCAAGCGCTCGGGATCTCGATCAGCGAGTGATGTTGCGGATCTCGAAGTAGCGCCCGTAGAGGCCCGCCGCCTTCAGTTGCTGCAGCGTGTACATCACGTAGGGGCCGGTGCCGGTCAGGCAGACCCCGATCACTTGCTGGTTGGTACGGGCTCCCGCGCTCATGTTGGCGCTCTCGTCCATCGGCCACAGGTTGGCGAAGACGTCCTCGCCCTCGAACTCGAGGTCCTGGACGTGATCGGCCTGCAGCCCGCTCCAGTCGAAGCCGTAGCCGATGAGCACGGCGCGGAAGTCGTCTGCTCCCGGCCCTCGAGCTGAGGGAAGCAGCTGCATCGGCTTGCCGGGCGAGGGGAAGAACGCCTTCGAGACCCCGATCGGCTCGCCGTGCGGGAGGTGGTCCTGGCCGTCTCGGTCGTAGTCGTGACCACGGATGTGCAGCCGCCGCGGGTAGTAGTCGTCGACGATGGGCTTGAACCAGGTCATGGGGATCGCATCCTGCTTGCTGAGTCCGGTCGGCGAGCAGGTTCTGGGACTGTCCGGGATGGGGTCGACCGGGCCCGGACCTGGCCTGGGTCGTCCCTCGGGGTCAGGCTTCGGCTCACCCTTGGGATCGGGCACCACTGGGGTTTCGGGTGGGGCCGGGACGACCACGGGGTCCTCGAACGCCTTACGCAGCAGCAGCAAGATCGCGAGGATCAGCGCGATGATCAGCAGAACCTCCCAGAGCGTCAGGGCGGCGATCCCGGCAGCGATCGCTTCCAGGGTTTCGACGATCAATGGCCACGTCAGCGGTATGGGTGGGGCGAGGGCGGCCATGCTCGCGTCAAGATTTGTGGTGAGGCCCAGTGGCCGGACGCGTTCGAAGCCCTGCTTGCTGCCGAGCTGGGCCAACTTCGCGTCCAGCTCGCGGGCGTCGTTGATGCTGAGCGATGCCGTCGGCGCGGCTGCGAAGCCAGCCCGGATCGACGCCACCTCACGTTTGACGAGCGACACCCTGCCGTCGTCGTCCTCGCGTTGAATGGTGACCGCCGCTCGCTGCACGAGCGCGGCGACCGCGCGGTTCCCGGCGGACTGCTGCAGGGCCATCAGGCCGTGGCGATTTGCGACGGTCTGTCGGGCCGGCTGCAGCCGGGGACGTTGGGCCTCCCCCAGAGCCGCGCTGGTCAGCGTGCCCAGCATGGTTTCGAGTCTTCGCGCCCGGGGCTTGGCTACAGATGGTCTTCCGGGAAGTCGGTAGGGCAACGCAAGCTGCCCGATCGGGCAGAGACCGCCTGGTGCAGTCCCGCTTGGCTCCGCTCAGGGCTTGGCCGTCTTCTGGCCGAACGCCGTCTTGACCTGAGCCTCGACCCGGAACGCGTCCTGCTCGCCCTCCAGCTTCACGTACGCGTCGGTGATCGCGTCGCGGGCGTCCGCGGCTGACTGACGGACGTCGTCCACGTCGGCCGCCGCAGGCTTCTTCACCCCGCCGACCTTTCTCCAGGCGGTCCCGAGCGAGGTCAGCTCGGTGTCGATGGACTGCAGTCGCGTGAGCAGCGCCGTCTCGACCGGTGTAGGGCTCTTCATCGCCGTCAGCTGCTTGAGCTTCGGCTGCAGCACGCCGGACTGCCAGGTGGCGAACGTCTTGAGGTGCGCCGCGGCGGCGGACGGCGTGGAGTTCGGCTCCGCCAAAGCGCTGAGACCGTCGAAGGCGGCGGAGTGGTGCATGAGGAAGTCGAGGAGCTCCTTGTGCGCGCCGTACATGACGTCGAACATGCGGCCGGCGTGGGCGATCTGGTCGGCGTCGAGGGCGTCCTTGTACTTGGTGGCGGCCACTTTGTTGATGACGTCCTTGCGGATCTTGGTGGAAGCGAAGATCTGTGCGGCTGTCTTCTTCTGGTCGAGCAGCGTGCGGATGATCAGGACGTCCTGGTCGGTGTGCCGGGACTCGTGGTACAGCGTCCCGACAACCTCGGTGACCTCGGGCAGCGTCAGGTCCTTGAGGACCTTCGCGGTCTTGCTACTGCTGAACTTCGACTCGTTCACCATCACCTTCCAGGCTTGGGAGTCGAAGATCCCGGCCGCGCCGGCGCTGGATCCGAGCTTCCACTCGAAGAACGGGACGCCGTTAGCCTTCATCTCGACTGCGATCGTCTTCAGCAGGGTTTCGGCGAAGTCGCTGAGCGACATGCCAGGTTGCGTCTGCCAGAGCTTGACGGCTTGGGCCACGTACGTGTTCTGGCTCGCCGGCTTGTCGAGGCCGTAGGCGAGACGCTGCACGACCGGCGCGGCAGCGGCGACCGGCTCGCCGGCGACCGGCTTCCGACCGAGCAGGAACTGCCCCACGACGCGGTTGCCGGCGCCCCGCTGGAGCTCGATGATCGAGCCAGGGGTGTGATGACGCGGGTCCGGTGCAGCGATCCCATGGCGAGCTGACTCGGGCCGCTGGCGGGTGCTGCTGTCACGCGGCGTTCTCGGTGCATCGATGCGGTGCGATCGCACGATCAGGTCCCTCCCGGCAGGCACCTGCGGTGAACTCTACGCTCGCTCGGCCTGCACCCACCTCGCGCGGATCAGCTCAGCGACCGACCACGCCTGGAACGGACAGCCCGTCGCGCCGTGCGGCGCGTCACCGTCGGCGGTCTCCGAGACAGACCCGAGGCCGAACTCGCTGAGGTGCAACTCCAGGCCGTCGAGCATCGTTGACGTGTCCCGGCCGGCTCGGCGGGCGGCGTCGACGTACGGGCCGATCAGCCACGGCCACACCGTGCCTTGGTGGTAGGCGGCGTCGCGTTCGGCCGGGCCGCCGCGGTGCTGTCCCCGGAAGCCGGGGTCGGACGGCGCGAGTGAACGCAGCCCGACCGAGGTCACCAGGTCGTCGCAGGCCGCGACGATCGCCGCGGCGTCGCGCGGCTGCTGCACTGGGCCATGGGGCAGGGATGCGGCGAGCAGCTGGTTGGGGCGTCGACGCGGGTCGGGTGTACCGGCCGGGTCGAGGACGTCGACGAGTCCTCCGTCGGGGGTGGGGGACAGCCGCCCGAACGACGTGAGGGCCTGTTTGCGCAGCGTCGTCCAGTCGTGGCTATCCCGGCCCGCTCTGCCGAGCAGGTCGGCGGCGGCTCCCAGGCCGTTGATCCACAGCGCCTCGACCTCGACCGGGAAGCCGGCTCGAGGGGTGATCGGGACGCCGTCGACCCTGGCGTCCATCCAGGTGAGCGCCCAACCTTGCGCGCCACCATGCAGCAGGCCGGTGGCGGCGTCCACTCCGATGCCGAACCGGGTGCCGTCGCGATGCGCGGTCAGGATCGCGACGACCGTGTCGGCGAGCTGGGCGGCGAGGTCCGTGTCGCCGGTGTGCTCGACATGCCGGCCGAGGGCGTGCAGGAACCACAAGGTGGCGTCGATCGTGTTGTACTCCAGCGTCCCGACGTCCGCGGTGTTGGCGAGCATGCCCTGCGAGACGGTGCCGGCTGCCCGCTCGAGCACGGCCCGTCCCTCGTCCGCCCGCCCGGTGGCCAGGAAGAGACCTTCGTACGAGGTGAACAGGTCGCGTGACCACTCGCCGAACCAGGGGTAGCCGGCAACCGCGGTCGGGCCGTTCGGTGTTTGGACGACGAACCGGTCGGCCGCCACGGCGAGGATCCGGTCCACCTCGGTGTCGGCGCCGGCACGCGCTGCGAGCTCGCCGGCCCGAGCGCGGGCTGCAGTGACGATGGCCTCGGCGGCCGGCGCCGGTGCGCCGAGCTCGACCGTGGCTGTCACCGCCAGCGTCTGGTTCGCGGTGAGGTCGGCCGCGAAAGTGCCTGCGGCCCAGAGGTCTTCGGAGGCGCCGAGCCCTCGCGCAACCTCCTCGCGGTGGTACTCGCCGCGGTACCACTCACCGCCGCCGACGAAACCCGGCCCGTGCACCCGGTAGGCGGACTCGAACACGAAGCCCGTGCCCGTGCTCTCGACCTGCGGGTCACCGGCCGCGAACCGGTCGCCGTGCTGGTCGCGCCAGGTGCAGAGCGGGGTGACCTCAAGCCGAGCCCTGCCGGCGAGGAGGCGGTGCACGACGGCGACCGTGGAGCTGCCTTGCGCCATGGCGACCTCGACCTCGAGCTGGACGGGGCCGAGGTCGTAGCGCCAGCGGGGCACACCGTCGTCCAGGTCGAAGCTCGCGAGGTGCTGGTAGCCGGCCGGGTCGACCACGCCACTGCCCCACTCGTGGGTGGCGAGCCGGATGCGCTGGTCGCCGAGGACCACGACGACGTCCAGGGCGGCGAGGCCGAGCATCCGCGAGGCACCGGCTGGCGCGGTCGGCGCGACGAGCAGCCCGTGGTAGCGGCGGGTGCGCAGTCCGGCGATCGTGCCATTGGCGTAGCCGCCGAGGCCGTCCGTGACGATCCATTCCCGCGAGGCGGCCTCGGCGAGGTTGCCGCAGACGCCGCGGCCGAACGCGATCCGCGAGCCGGCTGTCACCAGCCCAGGCCCGTCGTCCCGGTGGTGAACGGGTCCGGACGGCAGATCAGGTCCGCGACCAGGCCGGTCCAGCCGGTCTGGTGCGTGGCGCCGAGACCGGCCCCGTTGTCGCCGTGGAAGTACTCATTGAAGGTGATGTTGTCCCGCCACCGCGGGTCGTTCTGCAGCTTGTCGACCGCGCCGTAGCAGGGACGACGTCCGTCCGGTCCGCGCAGGAACAGCGAGATCAGCCGGTGGCGGAGGTCCTCCGCGCACACGTCCAGGCCGACCTGCGTCCCACTGCCGGTCGGGTACTCGATCAGCTGGGCGTCACCGAGGTTGCGAGCGTTGCGCTGCAACGCTCGCAGCACCAGGTAGTTGACCGGCATCCAGACCGGCCCGCGCCAGTTCGAGTTGCCGCCGAACATGCCGGTGCTGGACTCGGCCGGCTCGTAGTCCACCGAGGCGGTCGTCCCGCCGAGGTCCACGGACACCGGGTGGTCTCGGTGGTATTGCGACAACGCGCGGAGTCCGTGCGGGGACAGGAACTCGCTCTCGTCGAACACTCGGCTCAGGACCCGGCGGGAGTCGCCGGGCGCCACCACCCCGAGGACGAGCACCTCGCCGTCATCGCGGGCGAAGAGCTGACCTCGGCCCTTGGCGAGCGTCTCTGGGTCGAACCGGTCGACGAACCGCTGGAAGTGTTTGTTCAACGTTCCCAACGGTCCTAGCACCTCTGGTCCAAGCACGACTGTCGCCAGCAGCGGCAGGACTCCGACGATCGACCTGACCTTGATCGGGACGGTGGTGCCGTCGGGCTGGTGGAAGACGTCGTAGTAGAAGCCGTCCTCGTCGTCCCAGAGTCCGTTGTCGCGCATGGCATCCGCGATCAGCGCGAAGTGCTCGATGAACTTGACCTCGATGTCGGTCCACGCGTCGTCCTCGGCGGCCAGCACGTTGGCGATCTGCAGCATCGTGAGGCAGTAGAACGCCATCCACGCTGTGCCGTCGGCCTGCTCGAGCCGACCGCCGGCGGGGAGGTTGGACCGGTCGACGGCACTGATGTTGTCCAGGCCGAGGAAACCACCGGCGAAGACGTTGTCTCCCTCGGGGTCGATTCGGTTGACCCACCAGGTGAAGTTGATCAGCAGCTTCGGCAGCAGCCGGGCGAGGAAGGCGCGGTCGCGCCGGCCGTCGA
The DNA here is from genome assembly GCF_049994355.1 of Angustibacter sp. McL0619. Classification (NCBI taxonomy): domain Bacteria; kingdom Bacillati; phylum Actinomycetota; class Actinomycetes; order Kineosporiales; family Kineosporiaceae; genus Angustibacter; species Angustibacter sp. McL0619. The sequence goes on from NZ_CP188257.1 coordinate 17,715, forward strand.
TCTCCCAGACGTGCAGTGCGGCCCAGGCGTGCACTGGTGGGTTGACGTCGCTGAACGCCCACTCGTACGCCGGCAGCGCGCCGTTCGGGTGCTGGAACCACTCGCGGCACAACGCGAGCAGCTGGTACTTCGCGAAGGCCGGGTCGAGGTGGGCGAGCGCGACGGTGTGGAAGGCCAGGTCCCAGGCGGCGAACCAGGGGTACTCCCAGGGGTCGGGCATCGACATGATGTCGCGGGCGTCGAGGTGGGTCCACGCGGCGTCCCGGCCGTAACGTCGGTTGGGGGGCGGGGCTGGCTGGGTCGGGTCGCCGTCCAGCCAGCGTTGGACGTTGAAGTTGTAGAACTGCTTGCCCCAGATCATGCCTGCGAACGCCTGCCGGGCCACCAAGCGCTCGTCGTCGCTGACGTCGTCCGGGATCAGCTCGCCGTAGAACTCGTCGGCCTCGGCTCGTCGCGCCGCGAGCACCTCGTCGAACGCCCGGCCGAAGGCTGGAGTCGTGGACGGCGGGCGCAGCCGCACGCGGACGACCTTGGTCTGCCCGGGCTCCACGTCGAGCTGGTACCAGGCGGCGCTCTTGGTGCCGGCGCCGACTGGGTTGACGGTGGGCTGGCCGGAGACGACGTGGTCGTTGATGCCGTCCTTCGGGTAGTCGGGTGAGCGGTCGGAGCCGAAGAGGCGTTGGTTGTTGGTGTCGTTGTCGCAGAACAGAAGTTGGGGTGGCTGGCCGTCTGCCGCGTCGACCTCCCAGACCAGCTCGCCGTAGATCGGGTGGTCGACGGCGACCTGCTCGGCGCCGAGGCTGCGCAGCCCCGGGCGGGGCGCGTCGACGTCCCAGGACCAGGTGTTGCGGAACCACAGGTGCGGCAGGACGTGCAGGGACGCGGCGTCCGGGCCGGCGTTGGTGACGGTGATCTGCATGAGCAGGTCGTGCGGGTCGGCCTTGGCGTGCGTCACGTCCACGACCCAGTACCGGTCGTCGTCGAACACTCCGGTGTCGAGCAGCTCGTACTCCGGTTGGCTCTGGTCGCGACGGCCGTTCTCCGCCACCAGGTCGCCGTAGGGGAACTCGGCCTGCGGGTAGTGGTAGCGCCAGGTGAGCCAGCAGTGGCTGGGGGTGGCGTCCAGGAACCACCAGTAGTCCTTGACGTCCTCGCCGTGGTTGCCCTGCGGGCCAGTGAGTCCGAACATGCGCTCCTTGAGGATCGGGTCGCGGCCGTTCCAGAGGGCGAGGGCCATGCAGAGGTGCTGACCGACGTCGCTGATGCCGGCCATCCCGTCCTCGCTCCAGCGGTAGGCGCGGGACCGGGCGTGGTCGTGCGGGAAGTAGTCCCAGGCGGTTCCGCCCGGGCTGTAGTCCTCGCGGACCGTTCCCCATGCTCGCTCGGAGAGGTAAGGACCCCAGTGGTACCAGGGCGTGGCCTCGGCCAGGCCGTCCTCGGGATGGCCGAACGAGTCGACCCTGCTGCGCTCCACGCCGGTCATGGGTGATCCTCTCAGCTGCCTGCTGTGAACGTAGCCGCCCTAGGTGAACGTTGGGCAGGTCCGTCTCAGTCGGTGTCGAGGAGGCGGTGCAAGAGCTTGTTGAGCTGGCGCTGTTCGGTTGGGGTGAGCGGGGCGAGCAGCTGTTGTTGGACGTCGTCGCGACTTTGTCGAGGCGGCGGAGCTGCTTCTTGCTGGGCGGGTGATGGCGACGATGTTGCGGCGCCGGTCGGCGGGATCGGTGTCGCGCTCGATGAGGTCTCGGGCTTCGAGGCCGTTGATCGCGGCGGTGACGTCGCTGCGGTTCGATGCCGGTGCTCCGGCCGAGGTACGCCTGGCTGGCCGGGCTGTGTTCGTCGAGGGCGGCGAGCAGTCGGTGGTGGTAGCCGCGCAGGCTCCGCCGTGTTTTCGAAGCGCTCGGTCATCGCCCAGGTAGGGGGCGCCCTCGCGCCTCAGCCTGGTGCCGAGGGCCCCAGCTCCCCGATGTTTCCTTCACCTGTCTGCCAGAGAGGATCGGGGTTCGAGCCCCCGCGAGTCTCCGCCCGCGTCGGACTTGGCCGGGTTGGCCAAACCGCAGCTGCAGGTGTCGCTTCGTGACACGACATTTCAGAATCAGCCCGGTGAACCGGGCTCCTTCAGCCCACGTCACTCATAGACTCGCAGCGTGACAGATAGCGACGACTTGGCCGTTTCGTCCCACCCTCTGTACGTCGTGTTCGCCGATTGGGCGAAGAAGCATGGCCTGGGCGCGGCGGTCGACAGATTCGGGACCTCGATTCCAGTGGTCGACCGGTTCGCGGCCCAATGGCAGAGTGACCTCAAGAAGGTTGAACAGGGTGGGCCGCCGGTCATCACGGCCGGCAACAACGAGTGGTACTCAGGACCAACCGAAGCAAGTAGGTTCTGGACGCCATTGCGAGCCCACTTCGAAACAGAAGGTTGGCCCGACGAACGAGTCAACGGGGTCGATCGAGCTTCGACGGTAGTCGTCGCCCACACGCCGATGCCCTCGCGGCCAAGGTACAGCGGCAAGGGGCTGGTCGTCGGATATGTGCAGAGTGGAAAGACGACCAACTTCACCTCGGTGATCGCGAAGATGGCGGACGAGGACTACGACATGGTCGTCGTCCTTTCGGGCATCCACAACGGTCTGCGCAAGCAGACGCAGGAACGCCTAGATGAGCAACTCAGAGATCTCAACAAGGATCACTGGTTGCCGGTGACAGACCAGCATCAGGACTTCCACATCCCGACCGTCCTGCCGTCGGCCTACTTGACCACCGAGGGCAAGGTCGTTCTCGCGGTAGTGAAGAAGAATCCGGTCGTGCTTCGCCGACTGATCAGATGGCTGGAGAGCGACAATGCAGAACGCGCCCTGCAGTCCGCGCGGGTCCTTGTCATCGACGACGAAGCGGACCAGGCGTCGGTCGCGACGGCCAGGATCAACCCGCTCATCCGCAAACTGCTGGACCTGATGCCACGCTCCGTCTACATCGGATATACGGCCACCCCGTTCGCGAACGTGTTCATCGACCCGACCGCGGGGGATCTGTATCCCAAGGACTTCATCTTGAACCTGCCCCGACCCGAGGGCTACTTCGGGCCGGAAACCCTGTTCGGTCGCGACGATGCAGAGGGCGTCGATGTTGACGGCCTAGACATGGTGCGGAGAATTCCCGATGAGGACATCGGCAAGCTCCGCCCCTTGAAGCAGGCGGAGGTCGAGGCGTTCGTTCCCACCTTGACGCCGGAAATGACCGACGCGATCAATTGGTTCTGGCTGGCGACTGCGGCACGACGAGCTCGCGGCGTGGGCGGACATTCGACGATGCTCATCCACACCTCAGTGAAAACCCAGGTGCACCAAGCGTTTCTGGACCCGCTCGAACAGGCCCGAGATGACACTCTGCGGCTGCTGCGGGCCGGCGACAAAGACCTGCTGGAACGGCTCAGGAGCCAGTGGGAATTCGAGACTCGCCGCGTGTCTGCGGAACAATGGGGTCGAGCGTCTGAGCCCTTCGAAGACGTAGTCGGCCACATGGAGGACATCGTCGCGGCGACCGAAGTACTGATGGACAACTTCCGCAGTGAGAAGCGCCTGGATTACACCGGCGACCCGGTGGTCGCCATTGCTGTAGGCGGTAACACGTTGTCTCGCGGCCTCACGCTCGAGGGCCTCGTGGTGAGTCTCTTCGTGCGTGGGGCGACGGCCTACGACACGCTTCTGCAGATGGGGCGCTGGTTCGGATACCGAACGGGATACGAAGACCTGCCGCGCATCTGGACAACCCAAGAGCTCGAGTTGGGATTCCGTCACCTGGCGCAGGTGGAGCACGAGATGCGGAATGACATCGATCTGTATCAGTTGCAGAACGCCACGCCGGCAGAGGTGGCAGTACGCATCCGCACCCATCCGTCTCTCCGGATCACGGCGAAGATGGGGGCGGCGGAACCAGCCGAGGTCTCATATGCGGGCCGACGTGTTCAGACTAGGTACTTCGCCCAGCGAGACCGCGACTGGTTGGGCGACAACCATGATGCTGCAGCGCGTCTCTTGGCAACGGCCAATCGTTCTGCGAAACAGCAGCCAGGGGACGGTGATCTCCTGTTTCGCGACGTTCCTGTCTCGGCAGTCCTCGCGTTCCTGAACGAATACCACGTTCACGAGGACTCCCCGGACATGGACCCAGCGATGATGCGCAAGTACATCGACCAGCAACTCAAGGTGGACCCGCCACGACTGACCGAATGGAATGTTGCAGTGGTCGAAGGAACGGGCTCGCCAATCCAGGTGGGACCGATTGAAGTCAAAGGGTCCACACGATCTAAACTCCAGGGCGGCAAGGCGGAACGCGCGGACATCAAGACTCTTATGAGCAAGCCTGACATCGTTCTCGACGTGGACATCTCGTCGACAGATGCGAGGAAGCTCAGTGAGCAGAGACTGAAGCAACTTCGTGTCGACGATGCGCACGTTGCTGGCAAAGGCCTCCTTGTTCTGTACGCGATCGATCAAGTGAGTCGGCCAGAGACAGAGCGAGCGCTTAAGTCTCGCGAAGACTTGAATGCGGTAGCACCCGTTATCGGCCTCGGGATCATGTTCCCTGGCACTCCCGATGGCGCATCGAAGATCAAAGCCTCACACGTCTCCGTTCCCCCTTCCAAGCTGGGTGAGGTCGAGGTCGAGGACCTCGAGGACGCTCTGGAGACGGATCACGAGGACGATCCGGAGACCACTCACGGGGATGAAGGCCAGAAGTCGTGAACGATGTCCGGTCGCAATTGAACGCAGCTTGGGCTGTCCTCACTCGTCCTGACGGCCCGCGCTTCAACGCCTTTCCGCTGGCATTGGCCGCCGGGGTGGACATCCGTGCCGCGATCGACGCGACCGGCCTGAGGCATCTGCTCATCGCAGGAGATGACTCGGCGAGGCTGGAGTCGAGCACAGGGGTGTTGTCCGTGGAATTCGGACCGCTCGTGTTCGGTGGGGTCAAGCGCCAGTACCTCAACATCTGGTGTTCCGAACCAACTCTGAACGTTGAGTTTCACGAGGTCGCGGTCGACATCGTCGATGCGGTGGCCACTGATCCCGAGCCCGTGGGCGCAGCTGTGGCTGCTATCGATCGCTGGCGCAGGCTCTTTCGGACTGGCGTGCTCAGTAGCATGCGAGAGAGCGAACGTATCGGCCTGTTCGCGGAGTTGAGCATCCTCATCGCTCTCAACGGACATGGAAGTGCCGTGCCGGCCGCGGCATGGACCGGTCCGCTGCGCCAACCACATGATTTCGAGCTGGACGATCGGTGTCTGGAGGTCAAGGGCATCGGCCATGGCTCGACGACGATCCGAGTCCACGGCTTCGACCAACTGGACATACACGATGCGAAGCCTCTGCATCTTGCACTTGCCGTGGTGGAGTCTGACCCGGCGGGCGAGTCCATTGCCGACCTCGTCACTCGGCTCCATGGGTTGCTTGCCGGGGATGGTGACCTGGCGGACCGGCTCAACCTCGCCCGGATCAACCTCGTCGACCCCATCTTGCGTTCCAGTCTCTACACGACTACTTCGCTCTTCCTGGTCGATGTCGGCGAACGTGTCCCGCGGATTGTGGAGTCCTCCTTCGTCGGCCAGGAGGTGCCAGCCGGAGTCGATCGAGTGAGCTACGAGGTCGAAATCGCGGAGCTGCTTACTCGCGCCCGGACAGTGTCCATGACGGATCCCAAGTCGTGGTGGTCAGCATGAACCCGCCGCAGTGGTGGTCCCAGCGTTTCGCAGCCGAGGGCGGCGCGGCGGCGGAGGGCATCTCAAAGCAGCTCGGCAGGCCACCGCTCGACCTGCTCACCATCTTGGTTCGCGAGTCGGCACAGAATAGTTGGGATGCCCGGCTGCCAGATGGAGTCGTTGACTTCAGCATTCGGATCCACACTCTCGGTGACGACGCTCAGATATGGCGACGCACGCTATTGCCCGGGCCCAAGGGACAGCGAGATACCGGCCTAGAAGAGGCACTGGTGCCGGGGCGTCATCTCCTGATCGTCAGTGACCGCGGAACCCGGGGACTTGGGGGACCCCTTAGGGCCGATGAGAAGGCGGCCGAGGGCGTTGTCCCGAACTTCGTGCAATTCCTTCGAAACGTGGGCGAGCCTAGCGATCAAGAGTACGGGGGCGGCACTTATGGGTTCGGCAAGGGAATCCTCTACATGGTCTCCAGCGCACACGCGATCTTGGTCGACACCAAGTGCCAGGACGGCGCGGCCCACGAGCGGCGGCTGATGGGCGCTTCGCTGGCGCACAGCTTCTACGAAGGTGACGTCCGCTACACAGGCAGACACTGGTGGGGCGACTGCAGTGACGATGTCCCGGACCCGGTCACCGGTGAGCAGGCGGCGGGCATTTCCAACCTGTTGGGCTTACCGGGCTTTGGCACCGGTGAAACCGGGTCGGACATCGTAATTCTCGGTGCGGATCTGGGTTCCGAGTCGGGCGAGGACGGAGAGGAGTCACCACGGACACCAGTGGGGGCTGGCGAGTTCCTCGCGTCCTCGATCCTGTGGCACTTGTGGCCCAAGGCTGGCTCGCCGACGCGGAGGGCGGGCATGCGCTTCAGAGTCACCGTCGAGGGACAAGACGTCCCGATGCCGGCACCGTCGTCGATTCCGCAACTGCAGGGCTTCGTCAAGGCATTGGACCAGGTCCGTCAGGGCGACTCCACACGCTACGAACGTTCCGTCGCGCCGCTCCATGGCGGCGACATCAATATTCAGGCCTGCCCTGCCGATCCGATGCGTGGGCGGGATGCCAGTCGAATCGTTGGCTCAGCATCCTCAATCTCGGCGCCATATCGACATATCGCGCGGATGCGGACGGCGGAGCTCGTCGTCGACTACCTCGAAGGGCACGAACACCCAGACCCCTTACTCGGTTACGTCGGTGTATTCGTTGGCTCACGTGACGCCGATCCGGACTTCGCGGCGAGCGAGCCACCGACACACGACGACTGGGTGGAGCGCGGCCTTACTGGCCGCGCGCGTGGGGTAGTTCGTGGAAGCAAGCAGTTCATCAGGAACGCAATCGCTGCCCAACTTCCGCAGCCGACGGGGGCCGGCAGTCAGCTCGCCGGCCTGGGAAGGTTCGCGTCACAACTCGCGGGTCTCGCCTCGGTTTCCGGCCTTGGGGTCGGCGGGGTTGGACGAATCGATGGCTCAGTCGCAATGAGTACCCACGACACTGACGCAGCCGCGGCAGGGACGGGATTGGAAGGCACCGCGCCAGGGGGAGCGAGTGACGCCGCTGGGACAGCACCGAAGCGACGTCGGGCAGAGCGGCCTTCGATCATTCATGGACCCGTCGTGGAGCTCCATGGGGGTGAACCCATGGTCGTGGCACACATCAAACTCCCAGCTGCTTCGACGCCGCGGAGACTTAGCCTCACCCCACATGTGGTGCTCGAAGGCGGGGGCAGAGAGTCAGAGCCACCAGCTGGACTCGGCGCACCCGATGTCGTGGGTTGGTGGCCGCTCAACGGATCCGCGTGGCTCGCCAACGGTCCAAACGTAACCGTGGCGCCGGCCGCAACCGCTGACGTACTGGGTGTTGCGGTTCGGTACACGGCTGACGTCACGATCAGGTTCGAGCTCGATTCGGAGGATCTGTGAGGCGAGAGGCCAAGCCGTACATCGTGCCGGATGTTAGCTCAGTCAGGCTCCATCCATGGGAGCGGTATGAGGGGGACCAGTGGGTAGATCTCGGAAGCGAGGTCGAAGGATGGGACCCCGACACCGACATTCTGCTGCGGCGCACGGTTGAGGCGGATTGGAACGCGATCAGGGGACAGGCCGGACTCCCGCTGGACTTCCCATTGGTGCTGACCGCAGGCTGGTCGGCTTCAACATCGCAGATGCGGGCCGCCATAGCCAGGGTGAAGGTGCCGGCTGGGGGAATCGTCGCCATCGAAGGTGTGATCCGCGGGACAAAGGCGAGTGGCGTGCTCGAACTCATCACCACGCTGGCCACGGCCGTCGATTGGCCGGCTGCACCGATCGGCGTGGCCAGGCGGGCGGGGTCGACGTTTCTTGTGGAGAACAATCGCGTGACCTTGGAAGGCTCGGGCAGCCTATTCCCCGTGGCAATCCTGGACTTCGCCCACTCTAGGCTCCACCCTGAGGCGAGCTGGCACCTCAGTGCACCTCAGGATCTCAACGCCCCGTTCATGGGCACCTTCTTGCTATCGATCAACCAACGCGACACCGAACTCGTCGAGGCGATTACGGCCGCGAAACCGCTTCCTGCCCAAAGGCTTCTAGTCCAAGAGGTTCATCACCAGGTCGCAATGATGATGCTCGAACTGTCCATCGAGGCCGAGCAGAACGACGACCTACTGAACACGGATTGGCCAGCCGAGTCGGCTGGGGAAGTCCTCAAGTTCGTTCGCCTTCGTGTCAGCGGCATGCCACCCAGTGACTCCGCTGAACGGCGTACCTGGCTCGCGGGAAGTTCAAGACGGGGAGCGAACGGCAGGGCGTTTCGATGACCGTGCTTTGGCCCCGCCTCCCTTTGCAGGAGGCCCGCAAGCTGTTTGACCTCATGGAGGCGGGCAACTCGCCGGTGGCGATGCCACGCCACCCTCAACAGACGTATGCACAAGTCGGAGGCCGTGTTCCCGACGCTACCGTGCAGAATCTGCGCGGCCGAGTGGCCGAGATAGCGGTGCGCCATGGATATCCAGCTACGTCACCGTCGGATGGAGTGGCATTCGACCGAACTGTCACGCCCGTGCTCCGCGAAACGATCGACGTGTCATGGGCTGAGGCAGCCAGCCGCGAGGTGTGGCACTTTGTTGCGCTCGTAGCCCTCGGTGACCTGACGGAGTGGCGCTGGAGCGACCAGCGGACCCGAAACGTGGAGCGCTGGATCGCGAGCGACATGACGCGTCACACCTGGGGTCGACTGTGGTGGCGCGCGGCAGCGTTCGAGCAGTCCCCGGGGCTGCTGAACCAACTGTCAGAAAGCGATCTCAACCAACTGCTTGAGCGACGAATCATTGGAAGCAACCCCTTGCTGCTCGTCGCCGTGGCGCGGTCCGTGCTCGAGGCCCCTGATCGGGGGGTTCCCCACCGCGAGGTGATCCGCGATAGCACCAAGCGGCTACGTCGGTTCCTGGCCTTTCTTGACGATCTTGCCCTTGGCCCCGATCAGCTCAGAGGTCTTACCGATCGTCTGGTTTCGGAGGCAGTCGAGAGCCTGTCGGCCAAACCATGACGTGGAGACTCAGGCTCCGATGCGTTTGCCAACGTTCGCGGGCTCCGGACGCAGGATGGACATGATGTGGTTTCCCACGGCGGCGCCGAGGGCGATCGGAACAGCGTTTCCGATCTGTCGGGCGATCGCGACCTTGGACCCGACCCACAGGTAATCGTCAGGGAAGCCCTGGATCAGCGCGGCCTCATAGTGCGTTATGGCCCGGTGTTCGGTCGGGTGCAGGTAGCGACCCTTTTCGGGCTTGAAGAACTCGGTTCTGATGGTCACGGAGGGCTTGTCCCACGAGAGTCGACCCATGACGTCACCGGATCCGGAGTGATGCCGTCGCCAGCATGGAGCTTTGAGATGCTCTGGCAGGTCGAACCGGTTGCCGCCGGCGGGGATACTTCTAAAGCGCTTGAGCGAGAGGTCCGTGTAGTTCCGACCGATGTGTAGCTCATCCGAACGGAACGCGCCGGGCATGTCCCTCCCGTGAAACGCAACGGCCCTCTCAGGAAGATCTACGGACGTCACGGAACGCCTAACACGTGTGAGCGCATTCCCCACCGTCGACCAGCGCTCCTGTGCAGCCGTCGGTTCCGGCCATCCGGGAAACGGGAGATCTCGGTGGTGACCTAGCACGATGCATCTGCGACGGGCCTGCGCCGCGCCATAGTCTGCGGCATTCAAGATCGAGGAGTGAAAGTCGTACTCCCTCAGGATTCCGTCGGTCTGGGTTGCTTCTCTGAAGTGTTGGTACTGTGGCGATCGCTCGAAAGGCCCCACGTTCTCCAGCACAAAGTACGACGGCCTGGAACGTCGAACGGTCTCTGCGTACTCGTGCCACAGAGTATTGCGATCATCCTCAACGTCTTGGCGGCCCAGGGCGCTGAAGCCCTGGCACGGCGGCCCGCCGATAACGAGATCGACATCGGGAACGTCCTCATCACGTAGCCACTCGTGGATGCCACCGGCGTAGACGACGTCTCCGTGGTTCGCGGTGTACGTGGCCGCCGCGGGGACATCGAACTCGACAGCACGACTCGTGATGTATCGATCGGAGGCCTGTCTGAAGCCAAGACTCAGGCCGCCGGCTCCCGCGAACAAGTCCAACACCTTGACCGGGGAAGAGCATGTCGAAGGATCCATTCGCCGCTCTGTTCCCATGAGCCACACTGTAGACGGCGGATCAGACAATTCCGCGGAGCTTGCGGACCGTGCTGGTGTGGTGGATGAGTAGTCGTTCGGAGTCGGGAGGAAGAGCACACAGTGGCTCGAAACCTTCCGTCCTGGGCATCCTCGCCGGGGGTGAGGCGCAGTATGCAGGCCAACCGCGGACGCGACACCGGCCCTGAAATGGCTCTGCGGCGGGCGGTCCACGCCCTCGGTCTTCGCTATCGCGTGGACTACCCGCCTCTTGCTCAATTCAGACGACGCCGCGCCGATCTCGTCTTCACCCGTGCACGCCTGGCGGTGTTCGTCGACGGCTGCTTCTGGCATGGCTGCCCCGAACATCACAGCGTCGCGAAGGCCAACGCTGATTATTGGGCCAACAAGGTTGCGCAGAACCGCGCCCGGGACCTGGAGACAGACCAGCTACTCGCGAACGCTGGCTGGCGCACGATGCGCTTCTGGGAGCACCAGAACATGACTGAAGCGGCCGAAGACGTTGCGACCGCCGTCCGCGGCCCGTCAGCCAACTGAGGCGTCGAGCCGCGCGTCTCCGCGCTGGTATGCCTTCCAGCAGGAGAACGGATCCGGTCCTCTATGCCATCTCGCGCCAGCGTGCCTTTGCAGCGCGATGGTGTTGTCCGATGAGGTCGAGGCTTGGGCGGAGACTCGCTGGAACGGCGATCGGTTGCGAATGAATTGCTTGGAGTGGCTCATGGCGTTCGAGTAACGCCGGGGCAACGCACGAGCGCCACGTGACGGGGTCGAACGTAAGCAGGAGCCTGTCGAACAAACGGTGCACATCGGCACGGAGGAGCAGGCCCCCGTCCTCCTCGTGAACGTGCCGTTCGGCGTACGCATCGAGGTGGGCGGCGTCGAGTATTGACTCCGGCTGCTTGCCTGTGACCGCACACGTTGATCCGAACCGCTCCAGCATTCGCTCCCGGAAGCGCTGCTGCCCCACCCGCTGCCTCGTAAGAGCTTCGACCTGTCCGGTGGCGATTTGGCCCTGGTGGATCAGGAGTTGCAGGTACACGTTTCCCTCGACTCCGGCGTGGAACCGAAGCATGCCAATCGCGCCATTGAGGCTCAGTTGCCGGATAGCGTTTTGTCGATCGCGTCCCGCGTAGACGAAATCCAGGACCCTCACCGGTGCAGGTGACTGAAACGGTAGCCACCACGCCTCGTACGACGCGGAAAACTCGGTGACGTTCATGGGATCCAAGACGGGGTCGTCGAACTCGAGGTGACAGTCGCTGCAGCGGAATCGTGGCAGTTGCCTTTTCCGCATCTTGATATCTGCTGAGTTGCAGTTCGCGTTTCGGCATCTCTGCATGACCTTGATGCCAGGTTTGGTGGTTATCGTCTGGACCGCGCCGAAGCCGTAAACGAGGTGACGGTCGCGGATCACCAGAAGGTCTCCAGTGGCGACCTTACGGTGATTAATGACGTTTGAGTCGTACTCATAGCGGTGCCCCAATGCATCGTCGTAGACGCGATGCTCCACGTCTGACACCCGCGAGTAGCAACTCCAAACGGCCAATGTCATAAGAACCTTGTCTCGCGTTCGCTACCGTGCGCACGGCCACTCCTCCGCGACCTCCGCAATCACAAAGCAAGCTCAACAGAGTGCTGAGCCGATGGCAAGGAGTCCGTCTGTCAACGGCAGCTCGAATCGCGCGAGCAGCGAGCTAGAGACTGACCTCGACCCGGCGGTCGATGCCGTTGCCGTGGTCAGGATCGCTGCCTCGCACGTGCACCTCGTGGCGAGTGACCTTCAGCCGGTACAACCGCAGCTCGGCATCACCGGACAACTCAGCCGGCGCGAAGGGCTTGGCCGCCCCACTCATCTTCGCGAAGGCCAGCGAGCACGCAGCCTCGAGCTCGTCGTCCAGCACCTGCTCCGCCGTCCCCGTCAGGTACACAGCAGACCCCTGACCGACCTCCGCAGTGCTGTCGAAGATGACCACCGAGACGTCCGGGCGAGCTGCGATGTTGTGCGAGTGCGCCGAGTCGGGCGACGAGACCCAGTAGACCTCCCGGTACTCGGAGTGCGTGAAGTACACTGGCGAGACCCGCGGCCGGCCGTCGTCCTCCGACGTCCCCAGCGTCAGGTACTGGTTGCTGTCCATCACCAACCGCGCCCGCTGGGCGAGGTCCATCGTCGCCATCGCGCCCTCCTTCCGATCCACAGCATTGCCGTACTGGTTGACCGCCACTACCCACCGGAGGATGGTGAACGAGGGGGTCGATCGCTAGACCCGAACTCGCAGGGGTGGGGAGACAGTCATGTCAGGTTCATTGAGCCCGTATCCGCTGGTCAAGCAAGGCGACAACGGGCATCCGGTCAAGACGCTGCAGGATCTGCTGAACGAACACGGTCAGACGCTGGTCGTCGATGGCCTCTTCGGCCCGCTGACCGACGCAGGCGTCCGCGCGTTCCAGCAGGCCAGCAGTTTGGTGGTCGACGGCATCGCCGGCCCGATCACGTTCGGCGCGCTAATCGTCACGGTGCAGAACGGCAGTACCGGCGACGCCGTGAAGGGTGTCCAGGAGGAGTTCGAGTTCCGGAACCTCTCCGGCAACCCCGGCCTGGCCATCGACGGCATCTTCGGCCCCAAGACCGAAGAGGCTGTGCGCGGCTTCCAGGCCGCCCTGCACGCGGACATCCCGTCCGTGGTGGTCGACGGCATCGTCGGCCCGGTCACCTGGCAGGGGCTGATCAGCGGGATGCTCTCGGGCTGAGCCGCCCGATCGAGGACCGCTTCACCCGTCCTGGGTGAAGCGGTCCGCGTTCCCCAGACCCCAAGATCACAGCAGGTCACGGGTCTGGAGACGTCATGATCAAGGTCATCGACCGCATGCCGGTCGGCACGATCGGTCTCGAGGCGACCGGCAAGGTCACCGAGCAGGACTACCGCGACGTCCTCGTCCCGACCCTGGCCCGGGCTCAGGGGCAGGGCAAGGTCCGCCTGCTCTACGTGCTCGGCGACGACTTCGAGTCGTACTCCGCCGGGGCCGTCTGGGCGGACGCGAAGGTCTGGGCGAAGAACCTCGACGGCTGGGAACGGATCGCCATCGTGGCCGACGCCGACTGGCTGGAGCACGCCGTCAAGGCCGTGAACTGGATGGTGTCCGGCGAGATCAAGATGTTCGAACCCGACGACCTGCGCGACGCCAAGATCTGGCTCGTCGGCATCGACGACTGAGGGGATGCCGACGCCATGGCCAACCACGTGCTCCGCATCCGACTGAGCCGACCCGCGCTCGCCATGACCGCTGTCACCGCGGTGGCCGGCGTCGCCCTACTGGCATCCTGCAGCGGAGGGGACGGCGAGCGGCCGGCCATCACGCCGTCCCGCTCGGTGACGGCCAGCGTCACCGCCACCGTGCCGACCGTGACGGCCACGGTGCCGTCGCGCACGACGACGACCGAGCCGTCGAGCTCGACGACGTCCACAACGGAGCCCACCAGCGAGACCACCACGACGACTTCGGAACCCGACACCCCGTCGTCCACGACGACCAGCACGACGACGACCACGACGACCACGACCACCACCACGACCACCACCACGACGACGGAACCGGCGACGCCCAGCGAGACCACGACCGAGACGCCGACCGAGACCGCCACCCCGAGCCCGACGACAACGGAGCCGGCGGCTGCACCGGTGTCGGACGAGGGCGTGCCGTCCTGGCTCTGGTGGTTGATCGCGGCTCTGGTCATCGGGGCGCTCGCGATCGGCATCCCGCTGCTCCTGCGCAGCCGCCGGCGCGCCGCCTGGCAGGCGCAGCTCACGGCAGCCGAGACGGAGGTCGCTTGGTTCGCTCGCGAGCTGATCCCCGAGCTCAAGGACGCCGGCACCCGGGAGCGCGCCGCCGGGGTGTGGAGCGTCTCCTCCGCCCGGGTCGTGGCTGCCGAGGACCAGCTGACAAGCCTCGGAACCGCCGCACCGGACGAGACCGCAACTCAGCGGGCCGCGACCCTGCGGGACGCGACCCGCACCGGACGTGAGCAGGCCGAGGAGCTGCTCCGGGCAGGCTCGGACCTCACCTACGCGGCCGGCCTGGACGACGTCGCAGTCCAGCTCGAGCAGGTCCTGCCGCCCGTGCCACCACCCCCTCCGCCGAGCCAGCCCGCGCCCTGACGGGCCTACCTGGGCTTGGCCGCTAGGTGTTACACCGACTCTTCTAGTGCTACACTTTTGGGATGCCGACCACCCGTCCACGCCACATCATCACCGAGACCGACGAGGTTGCTCGGGCGTTGGCCGCTGCGGCTCGACGCTGGCCGCAGGACAGCGGCAGCCGGGGCAAGCTGCTCGTCCACCTGGTCGAGGAGGGCTTCCACGCCCTCGAGGAGCGGGATGCCGGACGTCGTCGCGCGCACGCGCAGGCGATTCGAGGCACCAGTGGGACGGCCACCGGCTTGTACGGGCCGGACTACCTGCAGGAGCTGCGTGAGGACTGGCCCGAGTGATCGTGCTCGATGCTTGCGTGCTGATCGCGCACCTGGACGCCTCGGACGTGCACCACTCGCGAGCAACGGGACTTCTGCTCGATGCAGCGGATGAGCCGTTCGCAGCCAGTGCCATCACGCTCGCCGAGGTCCTGGTCGGACCCGCCCGCAGCGGCAAGCTCGACGCCGTCCAAGCCGCCCTTCGCACGCTCGACGTCCAGGTTCTTCCGCTTGGCACGGACTCACCCGCCAGGCTCGCCGTCATCCGCGCCACCACGCGGCTTCGGATGCCCGACTGCTGCGTGGTGCTGGCCGTGCAGGACGCGGAGGCTTCGCTGGCCACCTTCGACAACCGCCTGGGGGACGCTGCCGCTCACCTGGGCATCGACGTCCGGCATTGAGCCGAGCCGCGACCCTTACTCAGCTCAACCCGCTGCCGGAGGCCAGAACGGCGGGTTGAACTGAGCAAAGCGGGTTGAACTGAGCAAGCGGCCGCAGGACTCGTCGATGGGGTCGGTGAGCGGGTCCTTCTTCTGGACGACTTGCCACCGCCCCCATCGGCGGCGTCGGTCGCGCCGGGGTTGTCCACAGGGCCGCGGGCGTCTCATGCGAGGTTTGCCCCGGATTGGGTAGGGTCTCGTCGCATGATCATCAGGGGGTGGGCGGCCGCTGCGGCCGTGGTTCTGGGGGTGACGCTGCTGGCTGGTTGCAGCGATGACGATCCGCAAGGGGGCGCCAGTCAGCTGCATACGCCGACGACCGGGCCGAGTACCTCGCCGGCGTCGACGGCGTCGCCTACCACAACAACTTCGGTTGAGGCCGCCTACGCGCGCGTGCCCACCGCGGCACGCGCTCACACCTACGCGGGCGCCCAGGCCTTCGCCGAGTTCTACGTCGCCCAGATCAATCGTGCGTGGACGACGCCCGATCCCGAGGCGCTTCGCTCGTACGGAACCTCGACCTGCCTCAGCTGCGACAACTACGTGCGCACGGCGGCCAGCATGAAGTCCGACGGCGAGCGCTACGACGGGGACGCCGTGAAGTTGACGGCAGCCGCTTGGCTCCCAGAATCGAGGCCGAACCTCGCGATCGTCAGTGTGCTCGCGACCGCGATTCCAGCACCTATCGTCAACAGCTTGGGATCGACGGTCGGTCACGGCGAGTCTGGTCCAAACGAGTCCGAGTTCCAGCTTGCTTGGTCGTCCGGCCGCTGGCACGTGACATCGATCAAGCTGGTCGTGGTCAAGTGAGCGCCAGGCTGCGTGCATCAGCACTTCTGGCCTTGATCTCGCTGTTGGTGGGATCGAACGTGTCCGCGACTGGGGTCGTCACGGGTGGCGGCCACTGTGGACTATGGCACTGCCAGGCGCAGGGCAACGGGCTCAGCGTGACTCAGCAAGAGATGAGCCACGCCAAGTTCTCGGCCCAGAAGGCGAGCGCCAAGAAGGCTGCCGCTGCGTACGTGGCCGCGTTGCGGCGTCCGACGTTTGAGTCCACAGTGTCGCCGGGGTGCCCCGGGAACGACCCGAACCGTGGCGTGGGCAGCTACGACATGGCCTGTGCGTACATGACGAACTACTGCCGCGCCCGCGGTCTCGGCGATGGCTGGCTGACCTGGATCTGGCGACGTCCAGTCAATACGGCCGGCCATTCGACGGTGCCTTGGCAACGGGCCGGGTTCAGCTGTCGGGTGCCCGCCGCGGTATTGGCCTCGGTGCGGCCGGGACTAACCCAGGACGTGCTTCGTCGAGCGTTCGCCCGGCTCGCCTTCGCCAAGCCCCAGGTGCACGTCCAGCCCGAAGGCAACATCACCCTCGTCAACCTGCCCACCTACTACGAGGTCCGCTGGCCAGCCGCTGGCTACCAACCGAACGAGGTCGCCACCCTCACCTTGCTCGGACGCACCGTGCAGATCCGCCCGGTCGCGGCGTCCTACACCTACACGTTCGGCGATGGCGCGAACTTGGGCCCCACGCCCAGCCCCGGCGGCACCTATCCGGGCGGCGACGTCCGGCACACCTACACCGAGCGAGGGCAGGCGCCCGTGCACGTTCGCGCGAGCTACACCGGCCAGTACCGGCTCGCTGGTGGTGCGTGGCAAGACATCGAGCTGACCGTCCCCGTCGGCGGGCCAGTCGTCGAAGTTCAGGTCAAGGAAGCCCACGCCGTCCTCATCGACGGCAACCACAGCTGAGCGTCCCCAGGCATACCTGGTGACGATCACTGCTGCTCCCGCGTCCGGCACCGTGCCGCCGACGCCTGACAAAACGACCGAGAGGTGCCTGACGATGCTTCGACCGACCCTGCAGGGTGTCGCGACGCTCACCGCTGCCGTGCTGGTGGCCATCACAACTGCCTGTGGCGCCGGCGGCTCGCCAGCGTCCACCAGCCCGGGCGCGGGCCAAACCGCAGCACTCAAGCAGGGCAGCAAAGTCCTTGCGGCACAGGTCATTCCGGTGGGTACGTGTGCGACGCTGCCGGAGTCGTCGCCGGCGAGTCGCGACGAGGACTTCGTCGTAGCCGACTGCGCCAAGCCGCACCTGCTGGAAGTGTTCGCGGCGCCGACCGTGCCGGACAGGTCGAACCTGACGACCAATCAAGGCCGGTGGGACGCCGCATCGCACGCCTGCCCGGACGTGAAGTCCTGGCTGGGCTACCGGGGCGCGGCACCGCTGCGACTGGAGTTGTGGGAACTGACTCCGACGAGCCAGCGGAAGGCAGCGTCGAAGGCAGCGAAGATCGCCTGCGCGGTATCCGCGTTCCAGGCACCGAGGGGCGGCCAGTCCCACCTGAGCGCCCTGCCGGCCGCCACGCTGAAGGGCGCCGTAATCGCAGAATCCGACGCGCTACCGCGATGGGGCGTGTGCGCGACGAAGACCAAACAGGGCGCCCTCAAGAACTTCGGCCGGTGCAAGCATGGGTCGTCCCAGTGGCTCGTGACCCGGCAGGTGCCCAAGTCGGGGACGTTTCCCGGTGAGGCTGCCTTGGAGAAGCGCATGAAGTCGACCTGCGCGAAGGCAAGCCACAAGTACGGCCGCGAGTTCGGCGACTGGGTTGGCTACCGGTCGACCACGAAGAGCTGGGCCGAGGACAGCGACATGATCGAGTGCCTCATGCCGTTGTCTGAACTCAGCATCGGTAGCTGAGTCCAGCGATGGCGTCGGCCGTTACTCTGCTCAGACCGCTCCCGGAGGTCCGGAGAGCGGTCTGAGTTGAGTAAAGCGGGTGGAGGGGAGCAAGCAGGAGGGGTTAGGACTCGTCGATGGGGTCGGTGAGCGGGTCCTTCTTCCTTGACGACGACTTGCCGCCGCTCTCATCCGCGGCCTCGGTCAGGGCATCGACGGCGGCTTCCGTGCCGGCTGACAGGTCGACGACCGTGTCGTCCGCCGCGTCCTTGGCGCTGTCAGCTGCGTCGCTCGCCGCGTCCTTGGCGCCGTCGGCCTTGTCGACCACCGCGTCCTTCAGGTCCGAGGCGGCACCGGTGACCTTGTCCTTGGCGTCTGCCGCCGCGGACTTCGCCTCCGACGCCCAGCTCGTCGCACCCGGGTAAGACCCCTCGGGCACGGCCCACGGGTCGTCCTGCGGACCGCGGTTCTTCATGACCGCTCGCGCCGCCGCCGCTCCGGCAGCGATCGCGGTGAAGAACAGGAACACCTTCTTCTTGCTGCGCTTCTTCTTCGCCACCTTGTCGCCCTTCGCGACGGCGACCGCGTCCGAGCCGCGCGACTTCGCGGTACCCGCGGCGTCCGACGCCTTCGCGGCACCGGCGGCACTGGCGGCGGTAGCCGCCAACGCGGCCGCGTTCACGGCCTCGACCAGGCGGGGCAGCAGGTCTTCCACGATCTTGTCGCGCGCAGCCTCGGCTGCCGGCGGCACCTTGTCCACGGCGGCCTCGACGTGCGGTGCCGCAGCCCCGACGGCCGCAGAGGCCTTCGGTGCCGCCCAGTCCCGCGCGTCCTTGGCCTTCGCCACGGCTGCCGGCGCCACCTTGTCGCGCAGCGTCACACCCGCCGCGACGGCAGCGTCCTGCACCTGAGCCTTGGCGTCCTTGGCCTTGATGGCCGCGGAGTCCTTCGCCGTGGTGGCCTGGTCCTTGGCCTTGTCGGTACGGGTCTTCGTGAACACGTGCCCTCCCAAGTGGATCGTCCGGCGATCCACCATCCTGCCCTGATCCGAGCCATCTCGCCTACCCAGGGGTAGGCAGCCGTTTCCGCCCTCGTGCGAGGATGTCCGCCATGGACGTCACGCTGCACACGAACAAGGGCGACATCAACATCACGCTCTTCCCCGACCAGGTGCCCGAGACCGTGCGCAACTTCGTCGGCCTCGCCGACGGCACCAAGGAGTGGAAGGACGCCCAGACGGGCGACACCAAGACCGAGCCGTTCTACGACGGTCTGACCTTCCACCGCATCATCCCCGGCTTCATGATCCAGGGCGGCTGCCCCCGCGGTGACGGTCGCGGCGGCCCCGGCTACACGTTCGACGACGAGATCAACCCGGACCTCGCGTTCGACAAGCCCTACCTGTTGGCCATGGCCAACGCGGGCAAGCAGGGTGGCCGCGGCACCAACGGCTCGCAGTTCTTCGTCACCGTCGAGGCGACCAGCTGGCTGAACGGCAAGCACACCATCTTCGGTGAGGTGGCCGACCAGTCCAGCCGGGACGTCGTGGACGCGATCGTCGCCGTGCCGACCGGCCCCGGCGACGCACCGCGCGACCCGGTGGTCATCGAGTCCGTCACCACGGCCGCGGCCTGACCCACCAGCCGGCTCGACAACTCGAGGACGCAGGGACCGACCGGTGAGCACCCCGGCACCTCCGCCGGCCGAACCGCCGGCCGAACCGCCGGCCGAACCGCCGGTCGGTCCTGCGACCGAGCCCGTCTGCCCTCGCCACCCGGACCGGGTGAGCTACGTCCGCTGCCAGCGCTGTGAGCGCCCGGTCTGCCCGGAGTGCCAGCGGCAGGCCTCGGTCGGCGTCCAGTGCGTCGACTGCGTACGCGAGCAGGCCCGCGGGATGCGCACGGTCCGCACCGCGTTCGGTGGCCAGCCCGGCACCGGCACCCCGGTCGTCACGATCGGCATCGTCATCGTCTGCGTCATCGTGTACGTGATCGAGCTGGTGCCCGGCACCGACATGATCCTGCGGTTCGGCTTCTCACCGACCGTCGCGGACACCCAGCCCTACCGGTTCCTGACCTCGGCGTTCCTGCACTCCATGTCGCCGGCGCACATCCTGTTCAACATGATCGTGCTGTGGCAGGTCGGCCCGTACCTGGAGGCGCAGTTCGGTCGGATCCGGTACGCCGCGCTCTACCTGATGTGCGCCATCGGCGGCTCGGTCGGCTACCTCGCGCTGGCCAACCCGGCCGACCCGCGCTCGTGGAGCTCGGTGGCCGTGGGTGCCTCGGGGGCGGTCTTCGGCCTGTTCGGCGCCCTGCTCGTCGTCCAGCGCCGGCTCGGCCAGAGCAGCCAGGGCGTTCTCATCTTCATCGGCATCAACGCCGTGCTCGGCTTCACCCTCGCGAACGTCGCCTGGCAGGCCCACCTCGGCGGGCTGCTCACCGGCGCCGCCATGGGGCTGGTGCTGGCCGCGCCGGTCAAACCGTCCCAGCGCCTCGTCGTGCAGGTCGTCGGTACCTGGGTCGTGCTCGGAGCCATGGTCGCGATCTCGTTGTGGAAGCTGTCCACAGCCCTCTACTGAGCGGACTGTCCACAGGGTTGTCCACAACCTGGGGACAGAATCACACGCGTGTAAGAACCCTCAGCGCCAGCGGGTCGCCATTACGAAGCCGACCATGATCACACCGAAGCCGACGATGACGTTCCACGGGCCGAGCGCCTCGATCGGGTACTTGCCCTGGGTGATGTAGAACACGACGATGTACGCCAGTCCGATGAGGAAGAGGGCGCACATCACCGGCGCGTACCACGAGGCGCTCTGCTTCGACGCGGACGACTTGGTGGTGGGCGGCGTGTAGGTGGCCTTCTTTCGGGCCCTGGATTCGGGCACGGCGACTCCTCAATTAGGTGTGGTCGTCTAGCGTAGTGCTCATGCCGCTGAGCTTTCGCCACCTTCGGCTGTCCCGATGGGGGATAGCTGCGCCGGTGGTGTTTGCCCTGGCCGGCCTGCTCGCGACCACGAGCGCGGCCACCGCCCGCGGCCGCGACCTGCGTTCCGAGGGGCGCACGGACACCGCCGACCTCGTCCGTGAGCAGGAGCACCGCGCCGAGGTGGAGGAGGCGGACGTCGCCCGGCTCCGCCAGCAGGTCGAGGATCTCGGCAGGCAGGGGGCCCCGGTCGGCTCGAAGCTCGCCGCACTCAACTCGGACGTCGTCCAGCTCGCCCAGGCCGCGGGCACCCAGCCGGTCGTCGGTCGCGGGCTGCGCGTGGAGCTGAACGACGCCCCGCACAGCGACGTCGTGCCCGACGGGTTCGAGCCGGACGACCTGGTCGTGCACCAGCAGGACGTCCAGGCCGTGGTGAACACGCTGTGGGCGTCCGGCGCCACCGCGATGATGCTGATGGACCAGCGGGTCATCTCCACCAGCGCCGTGCGCTGCGTCGGCAACGTGTTGATCCTGCAGGACCGCGTCTACTCCCCGCCGTACAAGATCACCGCGGTCGGCGACGTCGCGAAGATGGCCAAGGGCCTCGACGACTCCGACACGCTGGACATCTACCGCCAGTACGTGGACGCCGTCGGGCTGGGCTACAAGGTCGACCGCCTCGGTCTGACCAAGCTGCCCGGTTACGACGGATCGCTCCTCCTCGAGCACGCCAGCGCGATTCGGTGAACGCGCTGCGGGCCACCCTGCGGGGTTTCGGCGAGATCTGCATCACCGCAGGCCTGGTGCTGCTGCTGTTCGTGGTCTGGCAGCTGTGGTGGACCGACGTGACCGCCGCGCACGCCCAGTCCCAGCAGACCGAGCAGCTGCAGAAGGAGTGGGCGGACCTGCCACCCCACCCCTCGCCGTCCAGCACAGCCACCCCGACGAGCCCGGCCACCCCGACCAAGCTCAAGGAGATCCCCCTCGGTGACGCCTTCGCGCTGATCCGGGTCCCGCGCTTCGGTCATGGCTACGTGCGGCCGATCATCGAGGGCACCAGCCTCGACGTCCTGGACCGCGGCGTCGGCCACTACGCGGACTCCGCCAAGCCCGGCGCGGTCGGCAACTTCGCGGTCGCCGGCCACCGGGTCACCTACGCCAAACCGTTCAACCGGATCGACGAGCTCAAGGTCGGGGACCCGGTCGTCGTGGAGACCGCGGACACCTGGTACGTCTACCGGGTCGTCGGGCACGAGGTGGTCACCCCGGACCGGGTGGACGTCGTCGCGCCGGTCCCGGAGCACCCGGGCCAGAAGCCCACCGAGCGGATGATGACGATGACCGCCTGCCACCCCAAGTTCTCGGCCCGACAGCGGTACGTCGTGTTCAGCAAGCTCGAGCAGAAGATCGCCAAGTCCCCGGGCGTCGTCCCGGACGTGCTGAGGGGCTGAGCCGTGTACGGATGGATTCGGCAGCACCTGCCCGGGCCGACGCCCGCCCGGGTGGCGGTCGCGGCGGCGCTGGTGCTGGCGGTGGTGGCGGTGCTGTTCCTGTGGGGCTTCCAGCTCCTCGCCCCCTACATGCCCTTCAACGGTGGGACGGTGACCCAGTGACCAGCGCGGACGGCCCCCGGGTGCTCGTGGTCGACAACTACGACAGCTTCGTCTTCACGATCATCGGCTACCTGACCCAGCTCGGCGCGCACTGCGACGTGCTGCGCAACGACGCGGTGACGGCCGAGGACGGCGCCGGCTACGACGGCGTGCTGCTGTCCCCGGGCCCCGGCACCCCGGAGGACGCCGGGATTCGCGTTGAGATGGTGCTCGCCTGTGCCGACCGCGGCCAGCCCATGCTCGGCGTCTGCCTCGGCCACCAGGCCCTGGGCGTCGCCTACGGCGGGGTGGTCGGCCGCGCGCCGGAGCTGCTGCACGGCAAGACCAGCCTGGTCGAGCACGAGGGCGTCGGCGTGCTGGCCGGGCTGCCGCAGCCGTTCACCGCCACCCGCTACCACTCACTGACCATCGAGCCGGAGACGCTGCCGGACGAGCTCGAGGTCACCGGCCGCACCGCCAGCGGCATCATCATGTCCGTCCGGCACCGCGACCTGCCGCTCGAGGGCGTGCAGTTCCACCCGGAGTCGGTGCTCACCGAGGGCGGGCACCGACTGCTGGCCAACTGGCTGCTCAGCTGCGGCGACGACGAAGCCGTCGAGCGCTCGCAGGGGATGGCTCCGCTGGTCCGCTAAGGCGTCGCGGTCGGGGTGCCCGTGCCGGTCGGGGTGCCCGTGCTGGTCGGCGGCAGTGGGGCCTTCGCGATGACCAGCTGGATCGTGCTCCCCTGGCTGACCACCTTGCCCGCGTTGGTCTGCCGGATGACGGTCCCCTCGGGCTGGGTGCTCTCCTCGTACTTCGTCGCGTCGACCTTGAGGTTGGCGTTGGTCAGCGTGGTCGTCGCCTCGGCGACCGTCTGCCCGACGACGTTGGGCACCGTGACCTTGCCGTTCGCGATCTCGACCGAGACCGCGGTGTCCTTGGCGACCGAGTCGCCGGACGCCGGGTTGCTGGACACGATGTGGCCCTTGTCCTGCTCGGTCGACTCGACGTCGGTGGTGTCGCCGAGCTTCAGCCCGACCTCCGCGAGCGCCTTCTCGGCCTGGCTCTTGGTCAGGCCGTCCAGTCGCGGCACCTCCACGGCGTCCGGGCCGGAGGAGATGACCACGTTGACCGCCGAGTGCGGCAGGACCATCGCACCGGTGCCCGGGTCCTGGCTGATGACCTTGCCCTCGGGGACGGTGTCGTCCGGCTGGGTCTCGTGGGTGCCGAGCACCAGACCCTTCGCGGTGAGCGCGCCCGTGGCCTGCTCGACCGTGAGGGAGGTGAGATCCGGCACGGCCACCTTTGCGATCACGTTCGGCTTGTTTCCGCCGAGCATGCCCGGCAGCACCAGGACACCCACGGCCAGCAGCGCCGCGGCGAGCAGGCCCAGCAGGATCCACAGCCCGGTGCGGTTCTTGTCCGGCTCGTCGCTGCCCTCCGGCAGCATGTCCGCCTCGGGCACGGCCGGCGGCAGGGTCGTCGTCCCGTCGGCGGGCGGGACGGTCGTCATCGCCTCGGTGGCCAGGGCGGCGGCGCCGACGCCGAGCGCGGCGGCCGAACCCATTGCGGCAGCGCTGATCCGGCGTCCCTCCATCGCGGCGTCGACGTCCGCGCGGAACTCGTCCGCTGTCTGGTAGCGGCTGCCGCGGTCCTTCTGCAGGGCGTGCAGGACGATGGCGTCGACGGCCTCCGGGACGTCGGGCGCGAACGTGCTCGGCGGGACGGCCGCTTCGCTGACGTGCTGGTAGGCCACCGCCACCGGCGAGTCCGCGACGAACGGCGGGCGCAGGGTGAGCAGCTCGAACAGCAGGCAGCCGGCGGAGTACAGGTCGCTGCGGGCGTCCACGGTCTCGCCGCGGGCCTGCTCCGGCGAGAGGTACTGCGCGGTGCCGATCACGGCCTGGGTCTGCGTCATCGTCGCGGACGAGTCGGCGATCGCCCGCGCGATACCGAAGTCCATCACCTTGATGTCGCCGGTCGGCGTGAGCATCACGTTGGCGGGCTTGATGTCGCGGTGCACGATGCCGGCGCGGTGGCTGTAGGCCAGGGCAGCGAGCACCCCGCTGGTCACCCGGAGCGCCTCGCGCCAGTCCATCCGCTGCCCGCTGCCCGCCAGCTCGCGCAGCGTGCGCCCCTCGACGTACTCCATGACGATGTACGGCGTGTGCTCGCCGCCGCCCTCGTTGGCCGGCTCCTCACCGCTGTCGTAGACCGCGACCACGGCAGGGTGGTTCAGCGCTGCAGCCGACTGCGCCTCGCGGCGGAACCGGGCCTGGAATGCGGGGTCGCGCGCCAGGTCGGAGCGCAGCATCTTGATGGCGACGGACCGACCCAGCCGGGTGTCGCGCCCGAGGTGCACGTCGGCCATGCCGCCGCGACCGAGCAGCTCCCCGACTTCGTACCGTCCGCCGAGCAGGCGGGGTGTCGCGTTCACGTCGTGCCCTTCGTCATCGTGCGGTGTTGGGTCGATCGAGCGCTGGGGTCCGTGCGGTCCGCGATCATCCTGCCGCCTCGGTGCTGGTCGGGTCAGTCGCGTTGCCCGTCCCGCCCGCGGTGCTGGACGGCGGCCCGTCGCTCGCGGACGGCGGGCTGGTGGTCGTGCTGGACGTGGTCGTGCTGGACGTCGTCGTGGTCGGCTCTTGCTTCCGGCCGCCCCTCGCGACGTCCAGCGTCACGGTGTCGCCCTTGGCCAGCCCGGAGGTCGGGGACAGTCCGACCACTGTGTTCTTCTGGGCCGTGTTGTCCCTGACCGAGTTCTTCTTGACCTCGAGCCCGAGACCCTTGAGCTCGGCCTCGACCTCGTCCGCCGGACGACCGACGTAGTCAGCGGGGTCCAGGGTGATCTCGTCCGGGGTCGAGGTGGTCGAGGACGACGAGGTGGTCCGCGTCGTCGTCGGCGCGGAGGTCGAGGTACCTGGTCCGGTCGGTGGCTGCGTGTCGTCCTGGCCGAACTGGTTGACGGCTAGCGCGACCAGGGCCGCGACCACGAGCACCGCCAGCACGGCGATCACGATGTTGCGCGTGCGGTGGTCCGGCGACTCGTCGGCAGGGGTGATCGTGGACGCCGCGGCTGTGGGTGGCGGTGCCACCACTGCGGGCATGACCTGCGTGGCGGCAGCCGTCGCCGGCGCGGCCGACAGCCCGGCGAGCGCGCTGCCCAGCGCCGACCCGAGCTCGGCCGCGCTCTGCGGACGGTGCGCGGGGTTCTTCTCCATCGACCACATCACCACGTCGGCCACCCGTGGGGGCACAGTCTCCGGCAACGGGTCCGGGTCGTCGTTGACCTGCGCCAGCGCGGTGGCCACCGCGGTGTCGTGGTCGAACGGACGTCGTCCGGCCAGGGTCTCGTAGGCGACCACGCCGAGCGCGTAGACGTCGCTGAGCGGGGTGGCGGTCTGGCCGACCGCCTGCTCCGGGGAGAGGTACTGCACCGTTCCCATCACCTCGCCGGTGCGGGTGATCGGCAGCTGGTCGCCGGCCCGGGCGATGCCGAAGTCGGTGATCTTGAGCGTCTCGTCAGGGGTGATCAGCAGGTTGGCCGGCTTCACGTCCCGGTGCACGACGCCGCCGTCGTGCGCCGCCTGCAGCGCGGCTGCGGCCTGCTGGATCAGCGGCACCGCGGTCTCGGCGGGCAGCGCACCCTGCCGAGCCAACCAGGCGGACAGCGGCTCGCCGTCCACCAGCTCCATCACCAGGTACGCGGTGCCCTGCACCTCGCCGTAGTCGTAGACCGACGCGATGCCGGGGTGGCTCAGGGACGCCGCGTGCAGCGCCTCGGAGCGGAAGCGGGCCAGGAACGTCTCGTCCTGGGCGTACTCGCGACGCAGCAGCTTGACGGCGACCTCGCGGCCGAGCACCTCGTCCCGCGCGCGCCACACCTCACCCATGCCGCCGATCGCGATCCGGCTGGTCAGCTGGTAGCGGTCGACCACGCGCAGGCCGGGCTCGGGGTGCATCTGGCTCATCGCAGCACCGCCTCCATCACCGACTTGGCGATCGGCGCGGCCACCCGGCCGCCGAACGCCTCGTTGCCGGCCTTGCCGCCGTCCTCGACGACGACCGCGACCGCGACCTGCGGGTCGTCGGCGGGGGCGAAGCAGATGAACCAGGCGTGCGGCGGCTCGCCCTTGGCGTGCTGAGCCGTGCCGGTCTTGCCGGCGACCTTGATGCCGGGAATCTGCGCGCGGGTGCCGGTGCCGGACTCGACCACCTGCTCCATCATCCGGGTCAGCTGGTCGGCGACCTCAGGCGTGACGGCCCGGCTGAGCTCCTGCGGCTTGGCCTGGTCGATGACGTCCAGGTCCGGGCTGCGCACCGTCTTGACCGAGTACGGGGACATCACCAGGCCGTCGTTCGCGACGCCGGCCGCGACCATCGCCATCTGCAGCGGTGTGGCCCGCACGTCGTACTGGCCGATCGCGGCCTGCGCGGTCTGCGGCTTGTTCATCCCCTCCGGAACGACGCTCGGTGAGACCGGCATCGGCACCCCGATGCGGTCCCCGAACCCGAACTTGGCGGCCTGGTCGACGAGCGCCTGGCCGCCCAGCTGCAGCCCCAGCGAGGCGAAGGCGGTGTTGCAGGAGATCTCCAGCGCCCTGGTCAGGGCGACCTTGTCGCCAGGGCCGCAGGGGCGGCCGTCGTCGTTGTTCAGGTTCACCGACGTCTGCGGCAGGTCCAGGCTGGCCGGGCCGGGCAGCTCCGAGCTCTCGGTGTACTTGCCGCTGGACAGCGCGGCAGCCGCCGTGACCACCTTGAACGTCGAGCCCGGCGGGTAGAGCGCGTTGATCGACCGGTTCACCAGCGGGTCGTCGTTGTCGCCGAGCAGACGCTTGTAGCTGGCCTGCACCTTGGCCAGGTCGTGACTGGACAGCGTGTTGGGGTCGTACGTCGGGTTGCTGACCATTGCCAGGATCGCGCCGGTGCGCGGGTCGAGGGCGACGACGGCGCCGCGCTGGTCGCCCAGGCCGTCGGCGGCCGCCTTCTGGGCGGCGGGATCGACGGTGAGCTCGACCGAGGCGCCCTGCGGCTCGCGGCCGGTCAGCACGTCGACCACCCGGCGGTAGAACAGCTGGTCGGAGGACCCTGACAGCAGGTCGTTCTCACTGCGCTCGATGTCGGTGCCCGCGCCGTACACGAAGGAGTAGTAGCCGGTCAGGTGCGCGTACAGCAGCGGGTCGGTGTACTGCCGCACGTACTTCAGGTCGTCGTGGGTCGGCACCGAACGGGCGACTGCCTTGCCCTTCACCAGGATCGGACCGCGCTGACGGCTGTAGTTCTCCAGCAGCGTGCGGCGGTTGTTCGGCTTGTCGCGCAACGAGGATGCCTGCACGAACTGGATGTAGGTGGACGAGAGCAGCAACGAGCCGAACAGGATCAGCACGAGCACCGAGAGCCGGCGGATGGGCGCGTTCATCGCAGCCTCACCACCTCGGTCGGCGCATCAGCCAGGCCGAGGTTGGTCGGCTCGATCGCCGGTGCCGGACGGCGCGCCTGGTCGCTGATCCGCAGCAACAGACCGAGGATCGCCCAGTTCGCGACCAACGAGCTGCCGCCGGCCGACAGGAACGGCATGGTCAGACCGGTCAGGGGGATCACCCGAGTGACGCCACCGACGACCACGAAGCACTGCAGCGCAACGGTGAACGCCAGGCCGCTGGCCAGCAGCTTGCCGTAGCCGTCCCGCACCCCGAGGGCGGTGCGCAGGCCGCGCTCGACGAAGACCAAGTAGAGCAGCAGCAGGGCGAACAGCCCGACCAGGCCGATCTCCTCGCCGAACGAGGGGATGATGAAGTCGCTCTCCGCGTAGTAGGTCAGGTCCGGGTGACCGCGGCCGAGACCAGTGCCCAGCAACCCGCCGTCCGCCATGCCGAACATGCCGCGCACGAGCTGGTCGGAGACCTCGAGAGCCTTGGCGGAGAACGGGTGCAGCCACAGCAGAACCCGGCGCTGGACGTGCCCGAACATCATGTACGCCAGGTAGGAGCCGGCCACGAACAGCACCAGACCGATGACGATCCAGCTCTTACGCTCGGTGGCGATGTAGAGCATCGCGACGAACAGGCCGAAGAACAGCAGCGAGGAGCCCAGGTCGCGCTCGAAGATGAGCACCGCGAGGCTGGCCAGCCAGGCCACGATGATCGGACCGAGGTCACGCGCCCGCGGCAGGGACAGCCCGAGCACCTTGCGGCCGACCAAGGCGAGCGAGTCGCGGGTGCGCACCAGGTAGCCGGCGAAGAACATGGCCAGCAGGATCTTGGCGAGCTCACCGGGTTGGAACGACAGCGGTCCGACGCCGATCCAGATCCGGGAACCGTTGATGTTCTTGCCCAACCCGGGCACCAGCGGCAGCAGCAGCAGAGCCAGACCGGCGAGCATCGCGGTGAAGGTGTAGCGCTGCAGCACCCGGTGGTCGCGGATGAAGTACAGGATCGCCACGCAGATCCCGACGCCGATAGTCATCCAGATCAACTGTCGCGCAGCCATTCCACCGCCACTGCGGTTCTCCGCGAGGTCGAGCCGGTGGATCATCACCAGGCCGAGGCCGTTGAGCACCGTGGCGATCGGCAGCATCACGGGGTCGGCGTACGAGGCCTTCCAGCGCAGCATCAGGTGCACCGCGCCGACCAGCACGATCAGCCCGACGCCGTAGCTGAGCATCGACGGCGGCAGCTCGCCGTCCACCGCGATCCCGACGCTCGCATACGCGAGCATCACGATGCCGACCGCGAAGACGAGTAGCACCAGCTCGACCCCCCGCCGGGTGCGCGGCACAACCGTCGTGACGGTGGCCATCAGCCGGCACTCCCGCAGTCGGCACCCGAGCCGGGAGTCGCACTGGGAGAAGGGGTTGGGCTGGCGGACGGCCCGGCCGAGGCGGTCGCGGACGAGGCGGTCGCGGACGGTGTGGCCGCGGGTGGTGTCGTCGGGGTCGAGGAGGGTGTGGTCGTCGGCGGCGTGGTCGCCGTGTCGGTTGGGCAGGCCTGGGTGCGCAGCTCCGCCACCTTGGTCCGAGCCGCAGCCAGGTCGTCCACGGTGATCGCGCCCCGCACCTGCTCGGACGTGTACTCCGGCAGGTCGGACAGTGCGAGGTCCTGCTTCTCGTAGACGTGCGACATCCGCAGCGGGCCGATGTCCTGGGGCAGGCCGCGGAAGATCGCCACCTGGTCGCCGGACGCTCCGACGTAGTACTGCTGTTGGCTCCACGAGTAGGCCGCGTAGCCGCCGGCGCACAGCACGACCAGCACCACCAGCGCCGCAACCACCCGGAACGCGCGGCGCGCGCGGGACGGCGGCTCGGCGACCGCGGGGACGTCGTCCGCCTCGTCGTCCGTTACCTGGCGGTCCAGCGCGGCCGCTTTCGCGGCCGGGGTCGAGGCATCGGTCGGCTGCACGGTTCCGCGCACCGCGGCGGAGCCGACCACCTCGGGCACCGAGCTGGCTTGGCCGGACGACGCGTCGACCACGTGAGCGACGACGCAGGTGATGTTGTCCGCGCCCCCGCCACGCAGCGCCAGGTCGACCAGCGCCTGGGCCGCGGTCGCCGGGTCGTCGTGCTCGTCGAGCACCTCGGCCAGTGTGGCGTCCCGGACCACCGCGGTCAGCCCGTCCGAGCAGACGAGGTAGCGGTCGCCGATCCGCGCCTCGCGGACCGACAGGTCCGCGTCGTCCTCGGAGTCGCCGGTCAGTACCCGGGTGATCACCGACCGCTGCGGGTGCCGCTCGGCCTCGTCCTCGGTGATCTTGCCCTCGTCGACGAGCCGCTGCACGAAGGTGTGGTCGTGGGTGAGCCGGGTGATCTCGCCGCCGCGCAGCAGGTAGCAGCGCGAGTCGCCGATGTGGGCCAGGGCCAGCCGCTGCCCGTGCAGCACCAGGGCCGTCGTGGTCGTCCCCATGCCGGCCAGCTCGGGCTCGGCGTGCACGCGCTCGCTCAGCGCCCGGTTGGCGGCGCGGATCCTCTCGGCCAGCCGGGCCAGGTCGTCGCCGCTGTAGGAGTCGGCGTCCAGGGTGGCCAGCTGGGCGAGCGCGATCGAGCTCGCCACGTCACCGGCGGCGTGGCCGCCCATGCCGTCGCAGACCGCCAGCAGATGCGGCCCGGCGTACCCGGAGTCCTGGTTGTTCTTGTAGCGCCCCAGCCCGATGTCCGAGCGGGCCGCGTAGCGCAGCGCGACAGCCATCGGCGACTACCTGCGCAGCTCGAGGACGGTGGTGCCGATCCGCAGCGTCGAGCCCACCGAGAGCTGGCGCGGCGCGGTCAGCTTGTCGTTGCCGAGGAAGGTGCCGTTGGTCGAGTCGAGGTCCTCGACGAACCACTCGCCGTCCTGCGGGTAGATGCGCGCGTGCCGCCCGGAGGCGTAGTCGTCCTCGAGCACGACCGTCGAGCCCAGGTTTCGTCCGATGAGCACCGACTGCTGACCAAGCGAGATCGTGGTGCCCTTGAGTGGTCCCTCGGTCACCAGAACGTGGGACGGCGTGCGCCGGTTCGCCTTGGGCGCCTTGGGTGCCTTGGGTGGCGCGGGCTCCTTGCGGGGTGCCTGCGCCGGGGCGGGACGTTGGGTGACCCTGGTTCCGAACAGGTCGCCCCGCAGCACGCCGACCACCGAGAAGACGAACACCCAAAGGACGGCCAGCAGCCCGAGACGGATGATCGTGACGGTGAGCTCACTCATCGCTCTCCGCTGCGGTAGACTGCCCTGGTGCGCCCGATCGTGATCGATGACCCGTTCCCCAGCTCGGCGGCGCCGATCCGCTGGGCGTCCAGGAACGTGCCGTTGGTCGAGCCGAGGTCACGCAGGGTGGCGACCAGGTGCGGACCGTCCGCGGTGACCCGGATCTCGGCGTGCTTGCGGCTCACCCCCGGGTCGTCCAGCACGATGTCGGCGTCATCGCCGCGGCCGATCACGGTCACCGACGACGTCAGCGGGTAGGCGTGCCCGTCGATGTCGAGCCAGGGACGGCGACTGCTGGCCGGCGCCTGCTGGCGCTCGGCGTGGATCTCGCGGGCGTGCAGGACGCTCGGGCCGGGGGTCTCGGGGTCGCGCGGGATCGGCGCCGGCGCCGGGCCTGCCTCGGGCTGGCGACCCTTCACCGTGTTGGTGCGCACCCGGAACAGGCCAGTCGCCAGCTCGGGGATCTCTTCGAACTCGACGGTGACCGGGCCGACGAACGCGTAGCCCTGCTGCTCGGCGTGCGCGCGCAGGTTGCTGGCGAACTCCTTGGAAAGCTCCTCCTCGTAGTCGAAGAGGCGATCGTGGTCGGTTGACCCGAGCTCGACGACGAAGGCGTTCGGCACCAATGTGCGTCCGCGGCCGACTACGGCTGCCTTCTCGTCGGCGGCCCGGCGCAGCTGGCTGGCGATCTCAACGGGCTGCACCTCGGACTTGAACGCCTTGGCGAAGGCGCCGTTGACGGCTCGCTCGATTCCCTTCTCGAACCGGTCGAACACTCCCATGCGGCACCTCCCTCGACGATGTTCAGCGGCGTGGTCCTGCGTCGCGGACAGCAAGCATCGAGCCGGCGCTCGCTGACCAGCCGTCATCGTAACGGTGGACGGAGCGACCGCTAGCCCGTGCTAGCCTTGTGGGCGAACTTCGGGGCTGCCTACGGGTGCCGCCGAGGTTCACGCGCGAGTGGCGGAATGGCAGACGCGCTGGCTTCAGGTGCCAGTGTCCGAAAGGGCGTGGGGGTTCAAATCCCCCCTCGCGCACCCCTCACGACGGGCCCCCGAGATCTCAACGATCACGGGGGCCTCGTTGCGTCCGGGCTACGGTCCCAGCAAGCCCAGCGGCAGGACCCACACGCCATCCTTGCGCTGGTAGCCGTACGCCGTTGCGGTGATGATTGCCAGCACCGACGGTGACTGCTCGACGCGCTCCCTGAGTCTGAGCAGATTGGCTGCCGCTTCGTCTTCCTGGTTGCCCCCGAGCTTGACCTCGAACGCTGCCCAGGTGCCGTCGATGCTCTCGGCGACCAGGTCGACCTCGAGCCGGCCGTCCCGCTCCCGGTAGTGGTAAAGGGAGAAGCCGACTGCCTCGGCATGCACGCGCAGGTCGTGGGCGACGAGCGCCTCGAACTGGAAGCCGAGGGTCTCGATGTCCTTGAGCAGTCGCGTTGAGCTGCAGTTGAGCAAGGACGCGGACAGCGACGGGTCGGCGAGCAGCCGCTTTTGGGTGGCGGTCAGTCGCGCACGAGAGCGGACCTTGGGGTCCCAGGCGGGTAGCTCGTCGACGATCATCATGCGGCGCAGTGCGTCCAAATACGGCGCGGCGGAGAATCGGCTCGGTGCGATGTCGTCATCGGCCTCGCCGCGAGCCCGCCTCAGGATCGTGGAGACAGTGGCCGGGTGCGCGGTCAGTTGGGCGTAGGCGTGCAGGAGGCGACGCACGCGCAGCGGGTCGCGCCGGGAGCCGGAGACCTCGTCGATGTCGTGCTCGATAATCGTGGTCAGGTAGCCCTCGACGAATTGGCGCGCGACTGCCTCCTTGACCCCAGGTTCTGTGGCCAGCCGCCGATGACGAGACGTTCGGCGTAGGCAGCCAGCGAGAGGCCGCAGCGGCCTCCCGCTGCTGTGCCAGACGTGAGCAGTTCGGCCACGGAGGTGGTGGCCTGGTGCGCTTCCTGCTCGGAGAGGGTCATCGTCCGCATGCGCTGGACACCGATTCGGCCGGCGCCGGAGTGCCGGATGACGTCGTCGCGTGGCGTCGCAGATCCTGTGAGGACGAACTGGCCGGGGGCGCCGCGGCTGTCCACCTCACGTCGAACGGCGTCCCAGACGGTCGGCTGCCGCTGCCACTCGTCAACGAGTCTCGGTGTCGGGCCGTCCAGGACAAGGAACGGGTCGAGCTCGGCGGCGCGGCGGGCCTGCTGGTCGACGTCCAGGAGAACCTCGCTGACGCATAGTCGGCGGGCTGTCTCGGTCTTGCCGCAACCCTTGACGCCTTCTATGACGACTGCGCCGACCGCTGCGAGGCGAGCCTTCAGGTCGGCGTCGGCCACGCGACGCCGGTATGGGGTGGCCACGGTGGAAGGCTATAGTGTTCTGACCTGCATATTCAACAATTCGCACCCCATTGAAACTACGTTTTGCACATCTTCTGGCCAACAACTTGCACACCGTACGCCTGGCAGAGCACACATGACGTCCCCCTCCTGGCGCCACCTGAGGGTGGGAATGCTTCTGCTCGGATGAATAGGCAACCGGCCGTCAGAGATGGGCACTCATGGCCGACGTGAGCGCGGCAGCCTCCGCTCGAAGATCGGTCCATGAAGCAGCAACCGAGCGTCGTCAGCTGGACTGACCAGCTCCGCCAGGAGATGCCGCTGACGGTCCTTCCCGAACTCGTCGACCGCGTCGGCTTCGTTCCCGATGGGCCGCTTACCGTGCTCGACGGTCACCCGCGCGCCTCTGTCCGCGAGCTGTACGACGAGGGCGCAGCGCACAGCGGCCTGTGGGAAGTGACCCCGGGCGCTTTCGCCGCAGAGAACGACGGGTTCGCCGAGTACATGCACATTCTCGAGGGTCGCGGCACGGTGCTCAGCAATGACGGGTCAACCCTCGAACTGAGACCGGGTGTGAAGTTCATCGCTCCCTCGGGGTGGCGAGGTCGATGGGTGGTGGCCGAGACGATCCGCAAGATCTACGTCATCTGGCCAGACCGTGCGACTGGCACCTGAAGGCAACTCAGAGACAACTACCGAAGGAACACGCATGACCTTTCAGCTGCCCGACCTAGCGCGTCCGCTGCCCGAACGAACCGCGGCCCGACCGACATCAGCTCTGGCCGTCACTGCGGTACTGGGCCTGGGCGGCTTCGCCGTCGCTGTCGCCGTTACCGGGATGATCACCCCGCGGTATGACGCGCGACGCGAAGCGATCAGCGGTCTCGCCGCGCTGGACTCGCCCTACGCCTGGATCATGATCTTGGGTTTCCTGTCGGGTGCGACTGCCCTAGTCTGCGCAGCCCTGCTTCTCTGGACCAGGGTGCCCGCCCGTGCTGGGCGACTCGCAGCCGGACTCGTCGGTATCTCGGGACTGCTGATGGCCGTGGCTGGGTTGGCACGACAGGACTGCTCCGACCAGCTGGCCACGTGCAAGGACTTCGGGGACGCCGTGAATGCCTCCGGCAGCTATTGGATCCACGAGTACGCGTCCCTGGTCGGCTTTCTGCTGCTGATCATCTCCTTCTTCCTGCTGGCCAGAGGCCTGAGTAGAACGAGTCGACTGGGCCTGGCCGTGGCCAGCCGCATCATCGGCACTCTCTGTCTGGCAGGCACCGCACTGCTGGTCGTGACGCCACCCTCCGTCGTCGACAACTACGGCATCGTGCAGCGTCTCCTCGTGGCACTGCTGTTCGGATGGCCGGTGGCCGCAGGCGTCCTCGCCGCGCATCGCACGCCGCCGTCCTGACGCAGCACAGCCCCTCGCACACCCAGAGGAGAGCCCCCGGACCTTCAGGTCCGGGGGCTCTCTCTGGCACTCGGGCTCACGCCCCGCAGGCATTGACCGGCATCGGCTCGAGGACCTCGCGCAGCCGGCGCAGACCGTGGTGCAGTCGACTGCGGACCGTCCCGACCGGGATGCCGAGGTCGGCCGCGACGTCCGCTTGAGGACGGTCCCGCAGCACGACCTCGGCGACGACCTGCCGGTGCTCGGGGCCGAGTCGGGCCAGCGCGTGTACGAGCTGGTCGCGCAGCAGTACGAGGTCTTCGTGGTTGCTCCCCCGCCGCCCGGCCGGCCGGTCCGACGGGTCGCCGCTCGGCTCCGCGGCCAGGACCGGCGGGCGGCGCGTCCTCGCCTTGACCATGTCGATGGCCACGTTGCGGGTGATCGTCGACAGCCAGCTGAGTAGCGAACCGGCCGCGGGATCGAACGAGGCGCAGGCACGCCAGGCGCGCAGGAACGCCTCCTGGACGGCGTCCTGTGCCAGGTCGGCGTCCACCACCACACGGCGGGCTCTGCTGCGCAGCAAACGGCCGTAGGCCGCGTCGGCAGCCCGCAGGCCCTCGTCGGTGCACAGACCCGCGCGGCCATCGGCCAACGCGCAGCTGCAAGATCGTCGCCCCTGCTCGTCCATACCTCGACGGTGCGACCAAAGGGGTACGCACGACATCGGCAACGACTACCTGTCTGTCCCTGCCCGCTGCCTACAGGTCCCGGCCTCTGGCGTAAGCGGAGCCAGGTGGGGAGGATGACGTCGTGGCGCTGCTCCTGCTCGAACGGCAGGCGGAGCTGCAGACGCTCGGCGACGCCGTTCGCGCTGCACGTGCCGGGCACGGGTCGACGGTCCTGGTGCTCGGTGAGGCAGGCGTCGGCAAGACCAGCCTGGTGCAGGGTCTGCTGGACGCGCCGCCGTGCCCGGTGCGAGGGCTCGTCGGCGGCTGCGAGGACCTGCTGACGCCCAGACCGTTGGGCCCGATCAAGGACGCGGTCGCCCCGACCCCGGGACCACTGTCCGCAGCGTTGAGCGGCTCGTCAGCACCCGACGAGGTGTTCGCGGCGGCGGCCCTTGAGCTGGAGGTGCCTCCGTCCCCGACGGTGCTGGTCGTCGAGGACGTCCACTGGGCCGACGCGAGCACGCTCGACCTCTTGCACCACCTGGGCCGGCGGATCGCCGCGCTGCCCGCCGTCCTGGTGGTCACGTACCGCGATGACGCCCTGGCGGCCGACCACCCGCTGCGACAGCTGCTCGGTGCGTTCGCCTCCGCACACGCCATGCGTCTGCGGCTGGCTCCGCTGGGCGCACTCTCCGTGGCGCAGCTGGCGGAGCCGTCCGGGGTGGACGCCGAGCAGCTGTTCCGGCTCACCGCTGGCAACCCGTTCTTCGTCTCCGAGGTGCTGGCCGCACCGGGCGCGCCCGTCCCACCGACGGTGGTCGACGCCGTGTTGGCCCGAGTAGCACGCCTCGGGACGCCGGCCCGTGATGCCCTCGCGCGGGTGGCCGCCGTGCCCTCCGGGATCGAGCTCGACCTGCTGCGCACTCTCGTCCCCGACCTGGAACCGGTCTGGGAGGCCGAACGAGCCGGCGTCCTGCAGACCCGGGGCGCTCTGGTGTCGTTCCGTCACGAGGTGGCCCGGCGTGCCGTGGTGCAGTCCATTCCGGCTGGCCATTGCCAAGAGCTCAACGCCGAGGTGCTCGCAGCGCTCGTCGGGCGCGCGGGCTCGGACCCGTTCCGGATCCTGCACCATGCGGTCGAGGCCGGAGACGACGTCGCGGTCGCGACCTACGGTCCGACCGCGGCCAGGGCGGCCCTGAGGGCCGGGGCGCACCGTCAGGCGGCGGCCTGCTACCAGCAGGTGCTGGCCCGAGGCAGGCTGCTCGAACCCGCTCGCCGCGCCCGGCTGGCCGAGGCGTACGCATGGTCGCTGGGCAACAGCAACCAGCTCTTCGCGGCGGCCGACGCGGCGGCCGATGCCGTCCACCTGTGGGAGCAGGTCGACGACGTCGGTCATCTTGTGCACGCGCTAGTCACCCTGGTGCGGCACCAGTGGCTCACCGAGCGGCCGGCGCAGGCGCTCCTGTCCGCCGAGCGAGCGCGCGCGCTGGCCAGCAGGTCCGAGGTCAGCGAGGAGAACGCGCTGGCGCTGCTGAGTCTGGGTGGCCTGCTGGTCCTGATCGACCGGGAGGACGACGGGCTGCCGCACCTGACACATGCGCTGCAGATCGCCGAGCGGCTCGGAGCCCGCCACCTCGCGGCGCTGTGCCACGACTACCGGGGGTCGGCGCGCCTGCAGCTCGGCGACCCGGACGGCGAGGCCGAGCTCCTGCACAGCATCGAGATCGCGCGGGACATCGCGAACCACGAGTACGTCATGCGCGGCTACTACAACCTCGCCGAGGGGCTCTGGCGGCTGGGTCGACTGGACGAGGCGGTGCACTACCTCGACGCGGCCGAGCTGTACGGCAGCGACCGCGACTTCCCGGTGCATGCGTACATGTTCCGAGCACGCCGACTGCGGCTGCGCGCACTTCACGGCGAGTGGAGCGAGGCCATCGCCGGACTCAGGGACCTGTTGGACGGGCAGCAGGACCCGGGCATGATCGGGCGCGAGACGCTCCCGGTGCTGGCTCGACTGCTGGTGCGTCGCGGCGACGCCGACGCAGTCCCGGTCCTGGCCCTCTGCCGCGAGCACGCGGAGCGCGCCGACGTCCTCGAGTGGCTCGTTCCCACCGGACTGGCCTGTGTCGAGCAGGCTTGGCTGACCGGTGAGCCGGCGTACGCCCTTCCCTACCCAGCACTGCTCGCGGAGCGGACGACGCGACGCGGCGACCTCGTCCAGCGCGGCGAGCTGATGCGCTACCTACGGCGCCTCGGTCTCCCGGCCGAGACGTTCGCCGGCTGCCCCGACGCGTATGCGGCGGGCCTTCGCGGTGACTGGCGAGCGGCCGCCGCCTGCTGGGATGAGGCGGGCGATCCCTACGAGCGCGCGCTGGAGCTGGGCGACTCGGGTGAGATCGCGCCGACCCTGGAGGCGTTGGAGATCCTGGACGAGCTGGGCGCTCGGCCGGCTTGGTCGCTGGTCCGAGAGCGCTTGCGCGGACTCGGAGTGACCCGACTCCCTCGACGGGCCCAGTCGAGCACCCGGACGAACCCCGCCGGGCTGACCGAGCGCCAGGTCGAGACCCTGCTCCTGCTCGGCGAGGGGCTGAGCAACGCCGAGATCGCTGAGCGGCTGACCATCTCGATCCGCACCGTGGACCACCACGTGGCCTCGGTGCTGCAGAAGCTGGGGAGCCGGACGCGGCGCGAGGCTGCCGCACGCATCGGCGAGCTCGGCCTGCAGCATCCACCCGAAATTCCGTGAACGTCGCTGCGCGCCGCGTCGTACTCCTTCGCGACCTTGGCCCGTCAGGGCCGAAGACCGACGAAGGAAGAACAGCGCATGTCTCCACCAAACAGCAGTTCGTACGAAACCGCGCACCAGGCCACAGTCATTGTGCGACAGGCGAGACGGACCGAGCACGGCACCATTCGCAGTCTCCTGACCTCTGCCTACTGGCAGTTCGCGGACACCGTTCCGGCACCTGTCTTCGCCCGCTACCTGGACGACCTGCTCGACCTCGACCGGCACGCCGAGCACGGCACGATCATGGTCGCCGAGTCCGGTGGCCGGATCTACGGGTCCGGCACCTTCTACCCCGATGCCGCAGTGCAGGGGCTCGGTCTGCCCTCCGGGTGGGCTGGCGGGCGGGGACTGGCCGTCCGGCCCCAGACCCGCGGCCTCGGGATCGCCCGCGCGCTGGTGGAGGCCAGCCGGGGGATGGCTCGGGAGACGGGGGCCCCGGTCTTCGCCTTCCACAGCGCGGTGTTCATGACCGCCGCCCGGGACCTGTACACCGGGCTCGGGTTCGAGCGGGCTCCGCGCTACGACGTCGACTTGGCCGAGCACTACGGCTTCCCGGAACTCGCGCCCATCCCGGTGCTCGCCTTCGTCGACCGCACGCTCTCGACGAGCGCCCGTGGCGACCGTCGGCTCGAGGACGTGTCATGACGTTCGGCCTGAGCGAGCTCGAGCTCATCGGGTGTCCCGAGTGCGGTGCGCCGGCCGAGGTGGAGTGGCGCGCGACTGCGGGCAGCACCTCAGGTCCGGCAGAGCACCTGAAGATCCGCTGCGTCAACCGGCACTGGTTCCTGATGCTGGCCGACCGGGCCGCCGCTTGACTCGGTCAGCGGACGCGCCGGGTCTCATAGGCCCACATGGCGATCTCGACCCGGTTCCGCACCCCGAGCTTGGCCATCAGGGCGCCCAGGTGCGTCTTCACGGTGCTCAGGCTGATGTGCAGCTCGCCGGCGATTTCGGCGTTGGTCCTACCGTGCGCCACGGCGAGCAGCACGTCCTCCTCCCGCGAGGTCAGCGGGTCGATCGGCTGCACCGGCGTGCCGGACCGGGTGTCCGCGAAGGCGCTGAGCAGCCGCACCGTCACGCTCGGCGCGATCAGTGCCTCGCCGTTCGCCGCGGCGTGGATCGCCTGCACGAGCAGCTCGGGCCCGGCGTCCTTGAGCAGGAACCCGCGGGCGCCCGCTCTCAGCGCACCGTGCACGTACTCGTCCAGGTCGAACGTCGTGATCACCACCACGGCCAACGGGTCCACGACGTCGGGCCCGGCCAGCTGGCGGGTGGCCTCCAGCCCGTTCAGCTCAGGCATCCGGATGTCGAGCAGGCACACGTCCGGACGCAGCCGCCGGGCCAGGGCGACCGCCTG
This sequence comes from Angustibacter sp. McL0619, assembly GCF_049994355.1. Lineage (NCBI taxonomy): Bacteria > Bacillati > Actinomycetota > Actinomycetes > Kineosporiales > Kineosporiaceae > Angustibacter > Angustibacter sp. McL0619. Next base: position 57,407 of record NZ_CP188257.1, read on the forward strand.
GCGCCCGTCGCCGGCCTCGGCGACCACCTCGATGCCGGGTTGGGCGTCCAGGATCATCCGCAGCCCGGTCCGCACGATCTCCTGGTCGTCGGCGACCAGCACCCGGATGCTCACCCGGCACCCATCCGCGGCAGCACCGCGTCGACCACCCAGCCGCGATCCGGTCCGGGACCGACGTCCAGAGTGCCGCCGAGCAGCGCGGCACGCTCGGTCATCCCGACGATGCCGTACCCGAACGACGTCCGGGACGACGGGACGGACTCACCGTCGTCGGTGACCGTGAGCCGCACGAAGTCCGGCTCCCCCGCCACCCGTACGACGATGCCGGACGGGTGCTGGGCGTGCCGGACCGCGTTGGTCAGCGACTCCTGCGCGATCCGGTAGATGGCCGCCCCGACCGAGGGGCCGAGCTCGTCCAGGTCGCCGGTGAGCTGGACGTCGACCGGGGGCCCGTCGCCGCGCACGAGCTGTGCGATGTCGGCCACCCCGCGGGCCGGTGCCAGCTCTGCCTCGTCGCGCTCGCGGAGCGCACGAACCATGACGCGCATCTCGGCCAGCGTGCGCGAGCCCTCGGCCTCGATGACCTCGAGTGCCTCGAGCGCGGCGTCCGGGCTGCTCGCGCCGACCACCTGGCCCGCCTGCGCGCGCACCACCATCGCCGAGACGTGGTGCGCCACCGTGTCGTGCAGCTCTCGGGCCAACTGCTCGCGCTCGCGCAGCCGGACCTGGTCCAGCTCGCGCTCCCTCGCGGACCTCACCAGCCGTATCGAGCTGCCCAGCACGGCCGGGAAGGTCACGACCACCGATGCACCGACGAGGTCGCCCAGCCCCGTGTAGTCCCGGCTGATCCCGACGACGCAGGCGACGAGCACGATGGCGGACCCGAGGACGATCTGCCGCCCCGAGCCCCAGCGGTAGAGCGCATAGATGAGCACCAGCACGAACGCCGTGGTGCCGAGCCCCACCGAGCCGCTCAGCCCGGCGACGATCGAGGCGAGATCCAGCGCGATGGCCACGCCGAACGCGATCGCGACCATGGCCAGCGGCTGGGTTCGCCTCCACGGCAAGGTGAACGCCAACCCGATCGTCGCCGCAGTCGCCAGCGGACGCCACGGCAGCTCGGTCCGAATGAGCCCCTCGAGAACCGCGGCAACCACGACGAACCCGACGAGCACCCAGTCCCGCCAGACCCGGGCCGGTACCTGCGGCACGCAGGGCTCCGCCCACAGCCGCCGGATCGCATCTGCACGCACGGCCTCAGCGTAGGGACAACGCCCGCATCGCGGGTCGGCCGAAAGGACGAGAGGCCGGCCGTCCGATTGGTGGGTGCTCTGCGGGCTGCACGGCCGATGTGAGGCGGTGCTCGCGCTCGCCACGCTGGGTCGGACGTCGGTGCCGGGCCGACGCAGCCCATCAGGAGGACCGATGCTCTCGCATGCCTTGTACCGACTCGGCCGGGCCACTGCGCGCCGACCGTTGCTGGTCATCGGGTCCTGGCTGCTGCTGGCGGTCGTCGTGGTCGGCGGAGCGAGCACCTTCGGCCAGAAGCTCGAGGACTCCTTCCGGGTGCCCGGTCTGGACTCGCAGCAGGCCAACGACCTGCTGGCGGCCACCGGGTCCGGCCAGGCCGGGCTGACCGCGCAGGTCGTGGCGACGCCACGCACGGCCGACGCGACGTTCACCGGCTCGGCCACGGCGCGGACGGCGCTCGCCGACCTGCAGTCGGCGGCCGCGGCGTTGCCGCACGTGCTGAGTACGAGCCAGGAGGTCTCGCCCGACGGACGGGTCGCCCTGCTGCGGCTGCAGTACCCGCTGCTCGACCAGCTCAGCGTGCAGGACCTGGACAACCTGAAAGCCATGGGCGCCAACGTCTCCGCTGACTCTGCGCTGCGAGTCGAGATGGGCGGCGACCTCTTCTTCGCCTTCGAGTCGGCGACCCCGGGGATCGCCAAGCTGGTCGGGATCGTGCTCGCCTTCGTGATCCTGTTCCTGGCGTTCGGCTCATTCGTGGCGGCCGCGCTCCCGATCGGCACGGCAGTCCTCGGCCTGGCGGTCGGCACCGGCGCGATCCCGTTGCTGGCCAACGCCTTCGACGTGCCGAGCTACGCCCCGGTGCTCGGCGCGATGGTCGGCCTGGGGGTGGGGATCGACTATGCGTTGTTCGTGGTGACCAGGCATCGCGAGTACCTGTCCAACGGTGCGGACGTCGATGAGTCCGTCGGGCGGGCACTGGCCAGAGCCGGTCAGCCGGTGGTCTTCGCCGGTGGCATCGTGGTCGTCTCGATGCTGGGCCTCGCAGTGGCCCGAGTGCCCTTCATGACCGCCGGCGGGATCGCCATCTCGTTGGTCGTGCTGGTGATGGTGGCGGCCTCCGTCACCTTGCTGCCGGCCTTCCTGGGTCTGGCCGGGCACCGCGTGCACGCCCTCGGCGAGCGCCGCACCGGGCGGATCACGGCTCCGACCGGCCCTGGCTGGGAGCGCTGGGTCCGGCACGTCTGCCGCCACCCGTGGATCTACCTGGTCGGGGTCAGCACCCTGCTGATGGCGTTGGCCGCGCCGGTGCTGGCGCTGCGAGTGGGCATCCCGGACGACGGTGCGCTGCCGCCCACCTACACCCAGCGCCAGGCGTTCGACCTGGTTGCCTCCGGCTTCGGGCCCGGACGCAACGGTCCGGTCGTGGTGGCTGTCGACCTGCACGGGGACGACGCGGTCGTCGGGCGGCTGGCGGCGGCCATCGAGGCCGACCCGGGCATCGCCGGGGTCGGTGCGCCGTCCGTCAACGACGTCAAGGGGATCGCCACCGTGGTCGCCTTTCCGACGTCCGGGCCCCAGCAGCGGGCGACGTACGACACCGTGGAACGTCTGCGCAGCGTGGTGTTTCCCGCGGTACTGGCGGGCAGCCCGGCACGCGCTCACATCGGTGGGCAGACGGCGAACTTCGCCGACGTCGGCGCTCGGGTCAACAGCCGGCTCCCGGTGCTGATCGCGGCGGTGCTCGGCATGTCGTTCCTGCTGCTGATGCTCGTCTTCCGATCGGTGCTGGTGCCGCTGAAGGCGGTGCTGCTGAACCTGCTGAGCATCGGGGCGTCGTACGGCGTGATGGTGATGGTGTTCCAGTGGGGCTGGGCCGGCGGCCTGATCGGGCTGGAGTCCACGGTGCCGATCGTGTCCTTCATCCCGATGTTCATGTTCGCGATCCTGTTCGGGCTCTCGATGGACTACGAGGTGTTCCTGCTGTCCCGGGTGCGCGAGGAGTACGTAGCGTCCGGCGACAACGAGGAGTCCGTCGTCCGGGGCATCGCCGGAACCGGTCGGGTGATCACCTCGGCTGCGCTGATCATGGTCTGCGTGTTCATGGCGTTCGTGCTCGGCAAGGACTCCGCCACCAAGATGTTCGGTCTGGGCCTGGCCACCGCGATCGCGGTGGACGCCACCCTGGTGCGGATGGTGCTGGTGCCTGCGGCGATGAAGCTCCTGGGTGACGCCAACTGGTGGTTCCCGCAGCGGTTCCGCCCCGCCGCCCGCGAGGTCGCCGCGGCTTCGGCGGACCCGGGGTTCCGGGACCTCTTGACTGGACCCGTTGGGAATGCTTGAGTTCGCCGGGCGCACCGCGTGGTGAAGCTCCCCACGCGGTCCGCCGGAAGGACACCATGCACATCAAGCAGCACGCGCGCCTCACCAAGGCCGTTGCCCCCGCCCTCGAGCCGGGCGAGCTGGCACAGCTGACCGGGCGGGCCCGGGTCACGACGGTCCCAACCGGCACGCTGGGCAAGGCGGCGGCGGTCGCGCGGGAGAACTCCCGGTCCGCCAACCGCGCGGAGGCCTTCCTGGTGCTGACGGACCGCAGGCTGCTGGTGCTGGAGACGAGCATGATGTCGCGCCCGACGTCGAAGGTGCGACGGGCCATCCCGCGGGATGCACTGAGCCTGCTGCGGTTCAAGCGCGGCGTCGTGTCGACGATCGACCTCGCACTCGAGAACGACGAGGACGGTGTACGGCTGCGGTTCCCACGGCCGGACCGCCAGGTCGCGGACGAGCTCGCTGCGTTGTTCGACGTCGAGCCCGTCTAGCGCGCCCACCCGGCGCTGGACCTGCAAGCGGCGTGACCGTGTCGTCGTGCCAGCATGTGCACGTGGCACAGGAGCGCGAGTGAACGGGACGCTGACCCTCGTCCTCGCGTTCGGCTGTCTGCTGTATGCCATGTGGGTCGCACTCCTGATGATGCGCGACCGCTCGGTCGGCCGCGTGACGCTTGCCCTGGCGGTCGCGCTCGAGCTCGGGTTCGTCGTCCAGGCGGTGCTCGGCATCGTGCTGCTGGCGACCACGGACCGCGACGTCCCCGGCGTGCTGTTCGTCGCCTACCTGCTCGGTACGGTGCTCGTCCTGCCGGCCGCGATCTGGTGGGCCCGCGACGAGAAGAGCAAGTGGGGCACCGGCGTCCTGGTTGTCGCCGCACTGGTGGACGCCGTTCTGCTGGCCCGGCTGACCGACATCTGGAACGGGCACGGATGAGCGACGAGCGACCGGCGACCCGCCGTGGCGCGGGTCGGGTGCTGATCGCGGTCTACGCGCTGTTCGCGGTGGCCGCCACGTCACGTGCGCTCTACCAGCTGGCGACCCGGTTCCACGAGGCGCCGCTGGCCTACCTGCTCTCGGCGTTCGCGGCGGTGGTCTACATCGTGGCGACCGTCGCGCTGGCCCGAGGCGGTCCGACGTGGACCAAGGTCGCGATGGTGTCCTGCACCATCGAGCTGGTCGGCGTGCTGGTCGTCGGGACGCTCAGTGTCGTCCGGCCGGACGACTTCCCGGACGCGACGGTCTGGTCTGACTTCGGTGCCGGCTACGGGTTCGTGCCGGTCGTGCTGCCGGTCCTCGGCCTGTGGTTCCTGCGCTCGACCCGCCGCGCTCAGCGCGGGGTCAGGTAGAGGCACCCGTTGGCCCTGCCCAGGTAGCGCAGCCCGGTCCGGTCACCGGCACCGTAGACGGCCCGCTTACGGGTCATCGTCGGGTACATGATCTGGCTGCGGTCGCTGGTGTGGTCCAGACCGACGGCGTGCCCGAGCTCATGCATGATCAGCTGGCCACGCGTGCCCTGCCAGCCATAGCGCGGGCCGGCGCCGAAGCCGTGGGCGAAGTGGTAGGTGCCGTTCAGCACGACGTAGCCGCGCACGAAGCGCCCCCACTTGCGGTCCTTCGCGTCGTAGCCCGTTGACCACGACCCGCCGCCGTAGCCGGCGACGGCGTACTGGCCCTGGCGCGCCCTGGGCAGGTAGCGGGTCACGCCCGGCTTCGACCAGGCGATGACGATCTGGGTGTCGTTGGGGTAGGCCGCCGTGCCCTTGCCGGGCACCACCCTGGTGGTGCCCCGGTAGACCAGCGGAAGCCCGGTCGAGGCGCGCAGCCGCGCTGCCGCGACCTTCACCTCGGCCGTCGCGCCGGAGCCGCCGCCGGTCGGGTTGACCCGGTAGCCGATCGAGGTGCACGGGTTCCACCGCGCGACCGGAGCCCTCGAGTTGCCCTGCCGGGACAGGAACCCGTAGTGCCGTGACGCGGACGACGTCGAGCTGGCCGCGCCGGCCTCGCCCACGATGTCGTCGCCGATGTCGTCGTCGTCCACCAGGTCCGCGAGCGTGTCTGCGATGCCTGTCTCCTGCAGCACCTCACCGGTCAGCGGCAGCTGCGTCAGGTCGCTCGCGACCGCCTGAGGGGCGGGTCGGGCAGCCTGGGTCAGCGAGCTGGCGCCGAGCGGCTGGCACACCGCTGCGAGCATCGCTCCCGTGACGACAAGTGCTGCGACAGAGGGCTTCACAGACACCTCATCGACCGCCGAAGGCAACGGCTGTCGAGCGTCTGAGCCAGTCCACCCCCTTGGCGCAACGCTTTCAGCAGCATGATGCAGCGATGCCCGCGCAACTCACCCGTTCGGCTGCGGCCGACCGGGTGAGGCGTCGGGCAGGCTCGGCCGCGACCCTGCGGCTCGAGCCCGGTGGTCATCCAGCGAGTCGTTCGTCGCCCGCCAACATTAGGCTGCCGACCATGGCTAGCACCCCGGACACGACGTACCGCCCGCTCGGCCGCTCCGGCCTCATGGTCAGCACGGTGGGGGTGGGTTGCAACGCCTTCGGCGCGCGGATCGACGAGGAGCAGACCCAGGCGGTGGTGGACGCCGCGATCGAGGTCGGCATCACGCTGTTCGACACCGCGGACATCTACGGCCGCGGAGCCAGCGAGGAGCTGCTCGGACGAGCGCTCGGCTCGCGCCGCGACGAGGTCGTGGTGGCCACCAAGTTCGGCATGGACATGCAGGGCGCCAACGGTCCCGACTGGGGTGCGCGTGGATCGCGTCGCTATATCCGGACGGCGGTCGAGGCCAGCCTGCGCCGGCTCGGCACCGACTGGATCGACCTCTATCAGATCCACGAGCCGGACCCGGTGACGCCGATCGACGAGACGCTCTCGGCGCTGGACGAGCTTGTGGCCGAGGGCAAGGTGCGCAACATCGGCTGCTCGAACTTCACCGCCTGGCAGGTGGTGGACGCCGAGTGGACCGCCCGTACCAGCCACCGCGAGCGATTCGTCAGCGCCCAGAACAAGTACTCGCTGCTGGACCGCGATGTCGAGGACGAGCTGGTGCCGGCGTGCGAACGGTTCGGTCTCGGAATCCTGCCGTTCTTCCCGCTGGAGTACGGCCTGCTCACCGGCAAGTACCGCCGCGGCGAGGCAGCGCCCGAGGGCAGCCGGCTGCAGCAGCAGTCGGCCCGGCTGGACGGTGCCGACTGGAACGCCATCGAGGCGGTCGAGGGCTTCGCCGCCGAGCGTGGGCTGAGCATGCTGCAGGTCGCCATCGGTGGCCTCGCCGCGCAGCCCGCAGTGGCCAGTGTGATCGCCGGGGCCACTCGCCCCGAGCAGGTGTACGCCAACGCAGCGGCCGGCGGTTGGGAGCCGACCATCGCCGACCTGGCCGCGCTGGACCAGATCACTGCCCGCTGACCGGCGCCCGCAGGCCGGTGCCGCCGGCAGATGTCACCATAGGTGCGGCGGGGGCGCCCTGGCTCCCACGCGATACGGAGGCCTCGGTGACGGACACGGTGCCGCGCGACGTCGCGACCACCGCGCCGTCCGCGCTGCCGGAGTCGGCTGCACCGCCGGCATTGCCCCCCGAGCCACCGCGCCGTCCGGCTCCTGACCTTCCGACCTGGGCTCGCGAACTGGCCGCGACCGGTTGGCGACGCGTCCTCGGTTGGCCGGGCTGGGTCCAGGTGCTCGTCGCCTACGGCGCGTCCCGGGTGCTGTGCGGGGTGGTCATCGAGCTGGCCGCGCGCTGGGGCCAGAACCCCGCAGGCGTGGGCGTGCTCAACCCGCACTACCTCGACATGGTGCAGATCTGGGACGGCGAGTGGTTCAAGAAGATCGCACTTCACGGCTACCCGTCCACGTTGCCGCACGGTGCGATCGGCACCGTCGACTACAACAGCTGGGCATTCTTCCCCGGCTTCCCGATGCTGGTCCGACTGGTGATGGTCACCGGCCTGTCGTTCTCGGTGGCCGCCTCGGTGGTGAACCTGCTGACCGGTGCCGGTGCTGCCCTGGTGATCTGGCGACTGTTCTCGGTGCGGCCGGGGCACGAGCGGCTTGCGGTGCTCGCGGTGGCGTTCTGGTGCCTGCTGCCGTCGGCGCCGGTGCTCCAGGTCGCGTACGCCGAGGCGCTCGCGGCGCTGCTGCTGGCCGGCACCTTGTTGCTGCTGATCCGCCGGCACTACCTGTGGGCCGCCCCGGTGGTGCTCGCGCTCGGCCTGACCCGGGGTATCGCTGCGCCGCTGGTCGTGGTGGTGCTCTGGCACGGCTGGTTGCGTTGGCGGGCGCGGCTGGACGACCCCTGGCCGGGGCGGCAGCAGGCGTCCTGGGCGGTGCTCCTGCTGGCCACCGGCGTGTCGGTGCTGCTCTGGCCGGCCGTCGTCGGAATCGTGACCGGCGTGCCGGACGCGTTCCTGCAGACCCAGGCAGCTTGGGGCCAGAAGCCGGCCGACGGGCCGTTCCTGCCCTGGCTGACCTGGGCCTGGGCCGGCCTCGGCCTGGTCGGGGTCGTGCTGCTGCTCGGGGTGGTCTTCGCGGGGGCCCGGCTGCTGACCAGCCGGCACACGGCGTGGCTGGCCAGCGAGCTGCGGGTGTTCGGAGTGGCCTACCCGGTGTACCTGCTGGCGGTCGTGCGCCCGATCACCAGCATGTGGCGGTTCCTGCTGCTGGACCTGCCGATCGCGGCCGCACTGGCGAGCGTCGCCGCGCGCGGGGCCCGCGAGCACGTGAGCCGCGACTGGTACTGGCGGGTGGCGGCCGCCGCGGCGGTGGCGCTGACCGCGATGTGCTGGTGGACCGCCGTCTACCTGACCCGCATCCCCTGGGGCGACTCGCCGCCCTGACCGGGCTCAGCCCGCGGCGCCGGGCTCAACCAGGGTGCGCACCAGCCACGACCACGCGTCCGCCAGCGATCCGAGTGCTGACCCGACGTCCAGTGCGGGCCAGCCCAGCGTGAGGAACCCGAACCCGAAGCCCGGACTGGCGCTCGCGCCGCGCGCACCGGTGGCGAGCTGCCGCACCGCAGTGCTGGGCGCCGGCTTGGCGGCCGGCTTGGGCTTGGCCACGGGCTTCTTCACGGGCTTCGCCGGGGTGCTGGCGTGGCTCGGCCTGGCGGCGGACGACGCGTGGCTGGGTGTAATGGCCGGCCTGGGCTTAGGCCTGGTGGTCGGTTTGGTGGTCGGTTTGGTGGTCGGCTTGGTGGTCGGCCTGGGAGTGGGCTTGGTGGTCGGCTTGGTGGTCGGTTTGGTGGTCGGCTTCGGGGTGGACGCGCCGAACGGCGTCGAGAACACCTCGACCACCCACAGTCGGCCGCCGCCGGTGGCGACCCCGACGCCGACCTGCGTGTAGTGGCTGCTCAGGATGTTGGCCCGGTGCGGCGCCGAGTTCATGAACGCCCGGTGCAGCGAGGGCACGTCGGCACCCACACCGACGTTCTCCCCGATGTACTTCCAGTCGCTGACCTGCGAGGTCAGCCGCGGGTTGTGCGCGAGGTTGCCGGACGACGCCATCGTCCGCGCCCAGGAGGCCGCCACCGAGGCCAGCGTCGAGCTGGTGCTGAGCGCCGGCAGGCCGGCGCTGCGGCGCGCCGCGTTGATGCTGGAGACGAAGCTCCCGGCGTCTGAGGCCTGTGCCGTGGGCGCGATGGCCAGCGAGCCGGCCCCGCTGACCAGGAGCGCCAGGAGGAGCGTGAGCAGAGCCGAACGGGGGATGCGGGCCAGCATGGTCGTCCTCCAGATGGGTGGAAGGTCGTCACTACCTGTTGTCCTCGGCCCGACTCCCGCCCCGTCGAATAGGCCGATCGGGTGAATCTGCGCGGGCGCGCGGGGTGTCGTCCTGATGGCAGACTTCGCATGTGCCAGAGCTGCCGGAGGTCGAGGGACTCGCGGCGTTCCTGCGCGATCACGCCGTGGGGCGCGTGGTCGCGCGGATCGACGTCGCCGCCTTCAACGTGCTGAAGACGTTCGACCCGCCGACGACGGCACTGCACGGACTCGAGGTGACCGGCGCCGACCGGCACGGCAAGTGGCTCGACCTGGACGTCGACGGGCTGCACCTGGTCTTCCACCTGTCCAAGGCGGGCTGGCTGCGCTGGTCGGACCGGCTGAACCCGACTCCGCTGCGGCCGGGCAAGGGGCCGATCGCCCTGCGGGTCGTGCTGGACGACGGCTCCGGCTTCGACCTGACCGAGGCCGGCACGCGAAAGCGGCTGGCCGTGCACGTGGTGCGGGACCCGACGTCCGTCCCGCAGATCGCCTCGCTCGGACCGGACCCGCTGGACGACGGGTTCGACCGCGCCGCCTTCGGCGCGCTCCTCGCGGGCAAGCGCACCCAGATCAAGGGGCTGCTGCGCGACCAGTCGGTGCTGGCCGGGGTGGGCAACGCCTACTCCGACGAGGTGCTGCACGCGGCGAAGCTCTCGCCGTACGCGTTGGCCGGGTCGTTGAGCGAGCAGCAGGTGGACGAGCTGTACTCGGCGCTCGAGGCGATCCTGCGGGACGCGGTGGCCCAGGCGGCCGGTCGTCCCGCGGCCGAGCTGAAGGACGCCAAGCGGTCCGGCATGCGGGTGCACGGGCGCGCCGGCCAACTCTGCCCGGTCTGCGGTGACACGGTGCGCGAGGTCAGCTTCGCGGACTCGGCACTGCAGTACTGCCCCACCTGCCAGACCGGCGGCAAGCCGCTGGCCGACCGCCGGATGTCCCGGCTGCTCAAGTAGTGGTCGTGCCGGGCGTGGCCGCGCGCGGCCGTGGCAGGATCGACCACATGAATGGCGTCCCCGAGATCTCCGTCCTGGACCTGCCCGCCGATGCCGTCCTGATCGACGTCCGCGAGGACGACGAGTGGGCGGCCGGCCACATCGAGGGCGCTCTGCACCTGCCGATGAGCGAGGTCCCAGCCCGGCTGGCCGACCTGCCCGAGGCGGACCCGCTGTACATCGTCTGCCGCTCCGGCAACCGGTCGGGCCGCGCCGCGGCCTGGCTGAACGGCCAGGGGATCGACTCGGTGAACGTGGCCGGCGGCATGCAGGCCTGGGCAGCGGCCGGCAAGCCGATGGCCGCGGACTCGGGCAGCCCCACCGTCATCTGAACCGTCATCTGAACCGTCATCTGACACGCCGATCGCACTGTCTGCGGATGTATCGGGTGGGCGCTAGAGAAGCCGATAGTGTCCGATCGTGGACCCGATCCGGAACCCGTACGCTCCGGGCGCAGGGCAGCGCCCACCTGAGCTGGCCGGCCGCGACGGCGAGCTGACCGCCTTCGACGTCGTGCTCGAGCGGGTCGCTCGTGGCCGGCCGGAGCGTTCCCTGGTGCTCACGGGGTTGCGTGGCGTGGGCAAGACCGTGCTGCTGGGTGCGCTGCGGTCATCGGCCGTTCGGGCCGGCTGGGGCACCGGCAAGCTCGAGGCCCGGCCGGACACCTCGCTGCGCCGCCAGCTCGCCGCCGCGATCCACCTGGCGATCCGTGAGCTCGGCCCGGCCGACGACGCCCACGAGGGCACTCGACAGGTCCTGGGCGTGCTGAAGAGCTTCGCGCTGCGCGAGGCCGGGCCGTCCAGCAAGCTGCGCGACCGTTGGCAGCCTGGCATCGACGTCCCGGCCGTGCCCGGTCGCGCCGACTCCGGCGACGTCGAGATCGACCTCGTGGAGCTGCTCGGCGACGTGGCCGGACTGGCTGCCGACCGCGGTCGCGGGGTCGCCGTCTTCATCGACGAGATGCAGGACGTCGGACCGGAGGACGTCTCCGCGCTGTGCGCGGCCTGTCCGAATCTCTCAGCAGGGCATGCCGTTGATCGTGGTCGGCGCCGGCCTGCCGCACCTGCCCGCGGTGCTGAGCGCCAGCAAGTCCTACAGCGAGAGGCTGTTCCGGTACGTGCGGATCGACCGGCTGGACCCGTCGGCCGCCCGGCTCGCGCTGCGCTCGCCCGCCCGCGAGGAGGGCGCGGACTGGACGGACGACGCCCTCGACGCGATGTACGAGACGACGGCGGGCTACCCGTACTTCGTGCAGGCCTACGGCAAGGCGGTCTGGGACGTCGCGCCGCGCTCCCCCATCACGGCGGAGGACGTCCGGGTCGGCGCTCCCGAGGCCGAGGCCGAGCTGACCGTTGGCTTCTTCGGCTCGCGCTACGAGCGGGCGACGCCGGGCGAGCGCGAGTACCTGCGCGCGATGGCCGACATCGAGGCCCCGGACGTTGAGCCTGGCCACAGCGGGGTGGCGACCTCGTCGGTGGCCGAGCACCTGTCCCGCAAGCCGCAGTCCCTGTCGCCGGCCCGGGACGCGCTGCTGAAGAAGGGGCTCGTCTACAGCGCGGAGCGCGGGCGGATCGCGTTCACCGTGCCGCACTTTGGTCGCTACCTGCGCTCGCACGGGTAGCCGGGCAATGACATGTGAAAACGATCGGACTCAGGGCCTCGTGATCGTGTAGAGAAAGTAGTAGCGGCCGAGATTCGACTCGAGCTCGAAGGGTTTCTCTTCCAACGACCAGCCGGGCAGGCACTCCGCCGCGATCCGCCTGTAGTCCCACGAGTAGGAATACGGCGTCGTGTTGATCATCTTGCCGGTCTTGCGGCTCAGATTCTTCGTGACCTTGCCCTCCTGGCCTAGCCACGGCTCCAGCAGCAGGATCGCCCGCTTGCTGACGCGGGCGAGTTGACGCACGATCGCCTCTGGCGTTGCGACGTGGTCGATCACCGACACGGTGTAGGCGACGTCGAAGGCCTGATCCGGCATGATCGGGAGGCTGTGCTCGTCGCCGGCCGCCAGGTTGAGCCCGTTCTCACGACCGAAGGCCGTCGCAGCGGCGTTGACGTCGATCCCGGCGGTGAAGGTCGCGGGCGCACGCTCTTTGAGGACGAGGAGGTTCTTGCCCACATTGCACCCGAATTCGAGCACTGATTTCGGCTCGAACTTCATGACTTCGTCGACGATGAAGTCCGACCAGGGCTGCTTGACCTTGTAGGACTCGAAGGTCAAGGAACCCCAATAGACCTTCGCGTCCTCCTGCTCCTTGGCCTGAGCGGCGACGTTCTCGATCTCGAATGCCATCGATGCCTCTCGGCTGCGTGGAAGGGCGGGCTGTGTCCTTCGACCGCTTCGTCGTAAGTGCCGAAGAGATCGGGCCTGGATTTAGGACAGCATAGCCGTCCGTTTTATGGCATTCGAGATCGGTTCTGCCGCGATGGCGCTGCACGCTCGCTGCGTTGGTCGACGCCATACAGTTCCGCGACATAGTTCGGCAGCAGTCGCCGCCGGAAGTCGTCGCGATCCCAGTCGGTCGGCTCGACCAGGCCGGGCTCGAGCCAGACGTACGAGTCCACCGAAACGCCGTCCAGCCGGCCGACCTGGGTGCGCTCGTACTGGGGGCCTTCGTACTCGTCCAGGACCTGCCACTCGTCAGCGGTCAGGTCGGTGAGCACCGCGCCAGCCGCCCGCCTGGCCAGTTCGGCGACCAGGCCCGGGTATGGCCGGTCGCACAGGGACGCCACCCGCCAACCGTCGAGCGACCACGGAGTCTGCGCCGGCACCCGGCCGAGCAGCTGGGTGAGCACCTCGTCGAAGCAGAGGCTGCCGTAGACGAAGAGACCACGGGCCGCGGTCACCGGCGCACCTCGTAGTCCAAGACAGTGACGGTGGAGTAGACGGTGGACATATGGGCAGCCTGGCAGCGGGGACCGACATCGCGTGCCAAGATCGAACGCGTGAACGGCAGCCCCGAGGTGGTGGCGCACCGCGGATCGAGCGCGGAGAAACCCGAGCACACGCTGTCCGCCTATCTTCGGGCGATCGAACAGGGTGCTGACGCACTGGAGTGCGACGTACGCCTGACCGCGGATCACCACCTGGTCTGCGTGCACGACCGCAAGGTCGACCGGACGTCGAACGGTCGCGGAGCCGTCTCGACCCTGGAGCTCGCGCACCTGGAGGACCTCGACTGGGGCTCCTGGATGCACGACTGGGACGACCAGGGCTCGGTCGAGACCCCGGACCGCGACGCCGGGCGGCTACTGACCCTGCGCAAGCTGCTGGACGCCGTCCGGGACTGCGGTCGGCCGGTGCAGGTCGCGATCGAGACCAAGCACCCGACCCGGTACGCCGGTCTCGTCGAGCGCACCCTGGCCCGGGTGCTCGCGGAGTACGGCTGGGACGGGCAGCATCCGGAGTTCCCCTCGCCGGTCCGGGTCATGTCGTTCTCGTACCTGGCGCTGCAGCGGACGCGTCAGCTGGTGCCCGGGGTCCCGCGCGTGCTGCTGGTGGAGGACCGGATCCCGGTGCGGATGCGCGACGGCACCCTGCCCAGAGGGATCGGCACCGTCGGCATCGACGTCCGGCTGCTGCGTCGGTACCCCGGCTACGCCGCGAAGGTCCAGCGGCAGGGCGGTGCCGTGCACGTCTGGACCGTGGACCACACCGTCGACGTCGAGCTGTGCCTCGAGCTCGGCGTGGACGCGGTGATCACCAACCGCCCGCGGCACGTCCTGCAGCTTCTGCAGCGGACTCCGCCGTCGCCAGTAGCCGACTGAACCCAAGAAGGTGTGCACCACGGCGCCGCGCAGGTTACTGTAATCGTGGTAGCAACGCGTAACGCGCCGTGACTCACGGCGATCCAATACCGGACTTGTCCTGATTTGGGCGGCACCCGGGGACCAGCAGAGGAGGTTTCGTGACACAGGTCGCGACACGCATCCCGACTCGCACTCGCACCCTCCGCGTGCCGCACGCCTACTCATCGGTGCCACGAACCCGCCGGACCATCGGCGAGGACCTGCGTGGCCGTGACGTCCCCGCCACCGTCGTCGACGAGGCCGAGCTGGTGGTCTCCGAGCTGCTCGGCAACGCCGTACGGCACGCCAGCGCCCTGCCCGACGGCACCGTTCGGGTGCACTGGCAGGTCAAGGGCGGCGTCGTCGAGCTCGACGTCACCGACGGGGGCGGTCGCACCGTCCCCATGCCGGCCCAACCCACCCTCTACGCCACCCGCGGTCGCGGCCTGCGCATCGTGCGCTCGCTGGCCCACGAGTGGGGAGTGCTCGACGAGGACCGCGGACGCACCGTCTGGGTCTGCCTGGGTGGGCCGTCCCGCCGCCGCCGTCCCTGACCTAGAGTCTTCGGCCATGGGCAAGTCATCTCGCCGACCGGCCGCCTCCCGTCCGAGCACCGCTGACGCCGAGGTCCCTGTCGTGGGCCAGCGCGAGCCGTGCCCGTGTGGCTCGGGCAAGAAGTACAAGGCCTGCCACGGGCGGGCTCGGGCCAGCGTCGAGACCCCGGTCGGGCGTGCGTTCGAGGGACTGCACGGCGAGCCGGACTGGGTCGCGCTTCGCGAGATCGTGCCCGCGGCCACCGCGACCCTCGAGCTGGCACCTGCGTTGCGGCGCAAGGCGTCCGGCGACCAACCGGCGGTGGACCAGCTGACCGTGGCCACGGTCCTGCCGCTGGCCTGGCCGGCCATGCGACGCTCCGACGGCCAGGTGCTGGTCGGGCTGCAGACGGGTGGCGGGTCCGGGGACCCCAGCCGCGACGTCGGGACGGCGGCCGCAGCTGCCGTCGCCGCCGAGCCGGGCACCCCGATCACGCTCACCGACCTGCCGGCCCAGGGGCCGCGCCTGCAGGACGTCCTCGCGCCCGACGCGACGCTGACCGTCACTGTGCACGACGGCTTCGAGTTCTGGGTCGAGGGTGCGCAGGACCTGGACCCGCAGGTGCGCGAGAGCCTCGAGCGAGCCAACTCCGCCGTGATCCCCACCGTGCGGCTGACCGGGGTCGAGGCTGCCTACTGGTGCCAGATCGGCGACCGCACGCACCTGCGCTGGGTGCTGCCGCAGGACGAGGACTCGCTGCTCGATGCGCTCGCCCGGCTGCACGCGGGCGGCCGCAGCGGGCTCGGCGAGGGAACCCGGTACGTCGGGGCGTTCCGCGCGCACGGCCTGCTGGTGCCGGTCTGGGACCTGCCCGAGGGCTCGTCGGCCGAGGACGTCGAGGAGCCGGCTGCCGAGTTCGCCCAGCGGCTCGACGAGGCGCTCGCGGTGACCGAGCCGCTGACCTACGACGAGCGTCGGGCCCGGGCCGGCGTGGTCAGCCGCCAGCTCACCCTGCGCTGAGCCCCAGGTCGCGCACCAGCGCGACGGAGCGGGCCAGCAGGCCTTGCGGTGAGACCAGGTCACGGGTGATGTCGAGGCACTCCTGCCGCTCGGCGGCCGGAAGCTGGACGTCGAGCGCGCGGCGGGCCCAGTCGGTCATGTCCTCAAGGGCTCGGGTGCAGGCGTAGAACGCGACCAGCTCGCGGTGAATCGGGGTGGGGCCGTAGCCGTCGAGGAACGCCTCGCGCTGCTCGTCCTCGACCGGCCCGAAGAACGGCACGCCTACCAGCGCGAACATCAGGTCGCGCTCGGGCGGTGCCAGGGCCACGTCGTCCCAGTCGATCAGCCACATCCGGTCCGGGCCGTCGACGAGCAGGTTGCCCAGGTGCGGGTCGGTGTGCGAGATGTGCGGGAGAAGGGACGACGGGTCGGGCTCCAGCGACGCGACGGCGTCAACCACGGCCGACAGCGCCGTTGTTGCGGCGCGCCAGACCTCGGTGGTGTGCTCGGCGATCTCGTCCGGTGCGGGTTCGCAGCAGCGCACGTCCAGGGCGAGCTTGGCGGCGACCAGCGCACTGGTCAGCGATGTGGCCGCTGGCAGGACGTCGGCCACGGCGGGTGGCACGGGTGCGTCGTGCACCTGGCGCAGCAGCCGGCCCAGCGACCGCCAGTGCGCCGGCTCGAGCTCGACCTCCGCCGCCCGCGGGCCCTCGACCCAGGCGGCGACCGACAGCCGTCGTCGGTCCCGCTCGCTCCAGATCCGTCCGTCGAGCGCCACGACCAGCGCAGGGATGCCCTGGATTCCCTGCGCCACCAGGGCGTGCGGCACCAACAGCCCGGCCGCCGACCCTGCGCCGGTCAGCTTCACGGCGAACCACCGCCCGTCGCTGGCGCCGGCCCGCCACACCTGCGCCGACTGGTCGGCGCCGTGCGGCACCACGGACAGGTCGCGTAGCACGAGGTCGAAGTCCTCGCGCACCCAGCGCGCGACGTCCTCGCTGGCCACCGGCACGCTGCCACTCTCGCACCTCGGCGTGTCGCGGGCGACGGAAGCGGAGTCGGCTGCGATGTGCTGATCTGGCACATCTGTGCCGATCCGGCACGGGCGGCTCCGGTCGTGCGACTTTCCTGAGGTCACCTAGAGTGATGATCGGGCCCACTCGTGAGGAGGCTTCATGGAGTACCGACGACTCGGCCGGCTCGGCCACCAGAGCTCGGTGATCATCTACGGTGCAGCCGCACTGGCGGACGTCGACCAGGAGGTCGCCGACCGATCTGTGCAGCAGGCGCTGGACGCAGGTGTGAACCACCTCGACGTCGCCGCCGGCTACGGCGACGCGGAGCTGCGACTCGGGCCGTGGATCCCGCAGATCCGCGACCGGGTGTTCCTAGCGACCAAGACCCAGCTGCGGGACCGCGAACCGGCCTGGCAGCAGATCAACGACTCGCTCGAGCGGCTGCAGACCGATCGCGTCGACCTGCTGCAGCTGCACGCTGTCGGCGACCTCGACGAGCTCGACCGGTGCACTGCCGCGGACGGCTCGCTGCAGGCCGCGCTGCGCGCTCGCGACGAGGGCATGGTCGCCGCCATCGGCATCACAGGGCACGGACCGCAGGCACCGGCCACTCACCTGGAGGCGTTGCGGCGATTCGACTTTGCGACCGTGCTGACGCCGCTGAACCACCGGCTGGCCGGCGACCTGGCGTACCGCTCCGACTACGAGGCGCTGGTCGAGGAGGTCCGCCGGCAGGACGTCGGCCTGATGATCATCAAGGCGATCGCGCGGCGCAACTGGCCCGGGGTGGCAGCCGGCCAGGACCGAGGTGAGCAGCGGTACGCGACCTGGTACGAGCCGCTGGACGAGGCGGACAAGATCCGCGCGGCCGTGTCGTGGGTGCTGGCGCGCAACGAGATCACTGGACTGGCCAGCGCCGGCGACGTGCGGTTGCTTGCCGACACCCTGGCCGCCGAGGCGGACCGGATGCCGGTCCAGGACGCGGAGGTCCTGCTGCAGGGCCTGGACGACTACAGCTCGCCGTTCGAGCGGATGCCCGCCTGAGGGGTCTGCTAGCGCGGACGGAGACTGCTAGCGCGGACGGAGACCTGCTAGCGCGGACGGAGACCTGCTAGCGCGGACGGGGCGGCCGGATCCCGGCCGCAAGGCGCTCCCACTCGGCTGCATGTGCCTGACGAGACTCGCTGGTGAACTCCAGCACGTCGAGGATCACGTCGGTCCGGTGGGCCAGCCACGGCTCCTGGTTCAGGGTGGCGGTTCCTGACGGCGCGGACCAGCCACAGCCGCAGCCTGCCGTGCGTGAGTCGAACCCATGACCGCTCAGCACCTGCGCCAGCCACTCGCGCAGGGCCTTGTCCTCGTCGTCTGCCCCGCCAGCCATCTCGTCACCTCCGATCGGCCACCATTCCCGAGGATGATCGTACGGCCAGGACTCACCCCGTCGGGTCGCGGTCGATCGGGCAGGACATGCAGCGCGGCCCGCCGCGTCCGCTGCCCAGCTCGCTGCCGGCGATCGCGACCACCTCGATCCCGGCGTCCCGCAACCGGGCGTTCGTCTCGGTGTTTCGCTCGTAGGCCACGGCCACCCGCGGCGAGAGTGCGAGCGTGTTGTTGCCGTCGTCCCACTGCTCGCGCTCGGCGGTGACCGGGTCCAGCCCGGTGTCGATGACGTGCAGCCGCTCGATGCCCATCGCGTCGGCTGCCGCGTCCAGGAACGGCCGGGCCGGGTCGACCCGCAGCACGTCGTCACCGTTCAGCGTGATGGCCAGGGCAGTCAGTGTGTGCGCGACGTTGGGGTACATCACGATCGAGTCGACGTCGACCATGGTGCAGACCGTGTCCAGGTGCATGGTCGCGCGCTCCTGGGCGATCGGCACGGCCAGCACGGTGTGCGCCAGCCCGCTGCGCAGCAGCCGTCCGGCCAGCCGCTCCACCCCGGCCGGCGTTGTCCGCTCGCCGGTGCCGACCGCGACCACTCCGGCGGACAGCAGCAGGATGTCGCCGCCCTCCACGTGCTCCAGGTTCGGTTCGTAGGCCAGCGCCGTGCCGGCGAAGCGCGGATGGTGCCGGTAGATCGCCTGGGTCAGCGACGTCTCCCGGCGTCGAGCCGGCATCGCCAGGCTGGTCACCGCGACCTGCGGGCCCACCCAGGCGCTGGAGTCGCGGGTGAACAGGAGGTTGGGCAACGGGTCGATCACGAAGTCCTCGGGCGAGGCCAACGACGAGACGACCCCGGGTCGCTGCATGGGACGTCGCGCGGACAGCTCGTCGTGCCGCAACCCGGCGATCAGCACCTCGGCGAGCTCGGCCTCGGTCAGGTCACCCAGCAGCAGCCGCGCGCGGCTGGCCAGCCGGTCGCCGACGTGCGGCTGGGCCAGCGCGGACTCGACCGTCTCGTGCCGAGCCTGCGGCACGTTCAGCGACTCCCGCAGCAGGTCGGCCAGGTAGAGCACCTCGACGCCCCGGTCGGTCAGCGCGGCCGCGAACGCGTCGTGCTCGTCCTGGGCGCGGTCCACCCACGGGATGCCGTCGAACAGCAGACGGTCGTTGTTGCGTGGGGTCAGCCGGCGCAGCTCAGCGCCTGGGCGGTGCAGCATGACGGTGCGCAGCCGTCCTACTTCGGTGTCCGCTCCGGGCATGCGCCAGACCCTACCTTTCCGCACTAGGCTCCGTCGGGTGACTTCGCAGCCCCCGCCCGTCGCCGTCGTCATCCCGGCCAAGGACGAGGCGCAGCGCATCGACGCGACGATCCGCGCGGCGTCCGCGATCGCGAACGTCGACCTGGTCGTCGTGGTGGACGACGGCAGCAGTGACGAGACCTCGCTGGTGGCCCGCGACGCGGGCGCCGACGTCGTCCGGCACGACCGCAACCAGGGCAAGGGCAAGGCCATGCAGACCGGCGCTGCCTACGTGGCCCGGCACGAGCAGGCCACCCACGCTCTGCTGTTCATCGACGCCGACCTCGAGGAGTCGGCGACCCAGACCGGCGCGCTGGTCGAGCCGGTGGTCAGTGGTCGCGCTGACATGACCATCGCGGTGCTGCCCACCCAGAAGAGCGCCGGCGGCGGTCGGGGCTTCGTGGTCGGGCTGGCCCGACGCGGCATCGAGCGGCTCACCGGGTGGACGCCGACCCAGCCGCTGTCCGGCATGCGCTGCCTGACCCGCGACGCCTTCGAGGCCGCGCAGCCGCTGGCGCACGGTTGGGGCGTCGAGGTCGGGCTCACGGTGGACGTGCTGCGCCGTGGCCTGACCATCGAGGAGGTGCCCTGCGAGCTGCACCACCGGGTCACCGGCACCGGGTTCGGCGACCAGCTGCACCGGCTGCACCAGTACCGCGACGTGTGGCGTGCGCTGGCCGTGCGGCGGACCCGCGTGGCACTGCGCCGACGATGACGGCCGACGCCCGGGCGGCTGGCCGGACGCTGACCCCGTGGGCCTTGGGGGCCGTCGCCGTCTCCAGCCTGACGATGGTCCTCACGGCCGCGTTCGGACCGTCCGCCGCATCGCCGGACCTCGGCTCCGCGACCGGTTGGCAGGCCGCGCTGCCCCCGTGGTCCATCGGGTTCCACGCGTCGTCCGCACTCGTCACCGGGCTCGTCGACGGCGCCTACCTGCTCGGTGCGATCGGTGTGGCACTAGGACTGTGGGCCGCCTACCGCGGTGAGCGACTGCCACCCGCCGCGCTCGTCGCTGCCGGCGGGGTCGCCGTGCTCGCGGTGCTGGTGGCCCCGCTCGGGTCGGCAGACCACGTCAGCTACGCCGCGTACGGCCGGATCGCCGCTGGCGGCGGTGATCCTTACGCGGTACCCCCGCAGACCTGGCACGGCGGCCACGACCCGGTGACCGGTGCCGTCGAGCCCCCCTGGACGACGACCCCGAGCATCTACGGGCCGGTGGCCACTGCGGTGCAGGCGCTGTGCAGCCTGGTCGGCGGGGACAGCCTCCGGCTGACCGTCTGGTGCTGGCAGCTGGTCTGCCTGGCCGCGTGGCTCGCCGCGGGCTGGTTGGTCCTGTTGCTGTGCCGCAACGCTTTCGGTGGGCCCGACGGGCCGCAGGTGCAGCGCGCCGCGTGGGTGTGGCTGCTGAACCCGGTGCTGTTCGGGGTGCTGCTGGTCGGGGCGCACGTCGACCTGCTCGGCGCGGCGCTGGCCATCGGCGCCCTCGCGGTGGCCGGCCGACGCCGAGTGCTGGGCGGGCCCGGGTGGACCGGTCCGCTGCTGGCCGGGGTGCTGCTCGGGGCGTCGGTCGGGGTGAAGGTGACCTTCGCACTGTTCGGGCCCGCGCTGCTGTTCGCGTTGTGGCGCAGGGACCGGGGACAGTTCTGGCGACCCTCGCTGGCCGGCGTCCTGGGCGCGGCGTTGGTGCTGGTGCCCGCCCAGCTGTGGGCCGGCGCGCACACCTTCGACCAGCTCAGCCGGGCGCGGCGCTTCGTGTCGCTGGCCACCCCGTGGCGCCCGTTCGTCGAGTGGGTCACCGGTCCGGTGTCGAACGCCGTGGTCCGCGACGCCGTGGTCTGGCTGACCCCGCTCGTCGTGCTCGGGCTCGCCGTGCTGCTCTGGCTGCTGGTCCGGCCCGGTGAGCGCGTGGTCGCCGAGCCGGCGCAGGTCAGCGTCGACGCAGCCGGGGTCGCCGTAGTGCTCGGTGCCGCGTACGTCCTCGGTGCGCCGTACTCGTTGCCCTGGTACGACGCCGTCGTGTGGGCGCCGCTCGCGCTGGTCGCCGTGCCGGCGCTGGATGCGTTGCTGCTGGCCCGGTTGGTGGCCTATGCCGTCGCGTACGTGCCGGGTCGGGTGATCGGGTCGAGCCAGCGCGTGCAGGACCTCACGCTGGGCTATCGCCGAGGGTGGGCTCCGTGGATCGGGCTGGCGCTGTGGCTGGCGCTAGCTCTGCTGGCGCTGCGCGTTCCTCGTCCTCGAGGGCCCGCACGCTCGCCGCGATGATCAGCGGGATGGCCAGGGTGAAGCCTACGGCCGGGATCGCCGTCCCGGAGTCGTTCACCGCGAAGCCGATGCCCAGCAGCAGCAGCAGGCAGTAGAGCCCCTGGCGCAGCGTGGGGCTGCGGTCGTAGGCCCGTTGCAGCGCACCCGCTCCGACCGACGAGGGCCGCATCAGCACCAGTACCACGAACAGAGCCGCGACCGGCACCAGGATCGACAGCACGCTGCCGAACAGGATCGACAGGTTCTGCTCACCCTTGCGCGAGATCACCTGCCACGCCCCGCCGTCGATCACGGTCTGCACGAACCGGCCGAGGTGGGTCTGCTGGTCCGCCGGGCGCAGCCAGTCCACCACCGAGACCGCAGCGAGCAGCAGGACGGTGCCCGCAGCGATCAGCGCGATCTTGCGCCAGGACAACCGAACGCCCAGCACCAGCAGCGTCAGGATGGCGAAGGACGGCACCAATCCCATCGGACCACCGAAGTCGCTGCCCCAGGACGGGCTCACGTCCAGAGCGGTCGCCACCATCCCGACCACGGCCACGCAGACAGCAGCCGTCCGCCGCCGCTCCTGCTGGACGAAGTGGTCGGCCACCGCGATAGCGAACAGCATCGCCCCGGTGGCGAACAGCGCGAACGCCACGTTCGAGAACCCGTAGAACCGCCCTGCCACAACGGGTTGCAGTCCCATCAGGCTCGAGGTCTGCAACCGCGAACCGGTCACGATGTCGGCCGCCAGCACCACCGAGGTCAGCCCGGCGACTGCCCCGAACGGCCCGAGCAGCCGGTGCCGCCACGGTCCGAGCTGGGCGACCAGTGACAGGGCGAGCACGTAGCAGGCCACCGCCAGCACCACCATCAGGAGCGCGTGTTGGTACCGCCACCACGGCACGGTGTTGGCCAGGTACGTCGAGACCGGCACGCAGGCGAAGACCAACGCGGTACGGCGCACCAGCGACAACAGCCGCCGGCGTCGCGAGCCAGCTGTCCAGCTGTGCCGCAGCACGATCGCCACGCCGCCGTAGAGCAGAAGCTGGGCGAGCACGAGCCCGTCGAAGAACGGCGCGACCAGCTTCTGCACCCGTTGGGCGGCGTTCTCGAGGTCTTCGACCTTCTGCAGCCGGGCATCGGCGCTGGCGGGCGCCTGGCCGGCGGCCACCGAGCGGTTGGTGATCGGCGAACCGACCAGGGTGTTCGGCTCGGGCACGCCCAGCAGGCTCAGCAGGGTCGGCGTGACGTCGGTGGCCTGCACCAGCGCGACCTGTCGGGTGGACGACGTCCACAGCCAGCCCGGCCCGTAGCCCGGGCCGGTGGCCGCACCGAGCTGCAGGTGCGGGGTCGCACCCGAGTCGGCCAGCGAGAGGACGAAGACGCGCGCGCCGTCCGGCACCGCGTCCAGCGCGCGGCCGACCGCCTCGTCGACCGCTCGGACCTGGGCCGCTCGGTCGCCGGAGGTGATGGCCACGCCCGTCTCCGGCGGGCCGGGCAGCGGGTTGGCCGGGTCACGCACGGCACCGACGTCCAGCACGGTGAGCGGGCAGTCGGACGACGACAGCACCTGGCCGAGGTCCGCCGGGTTCGACGAGTCGTTGGGCGTGTAGCGGCCGACGGTGCCGTCGTGGCGGGCCAGCGCGACGGCGCCGCCGGAGCCGACCGCGTTCGCGCAGACTCCGGCCTTGGCGAGCGCGTCGCCGAGCAGGCCCGGCGTCGCGTCGAACTTCTCCGCCTTGGCGGCGGCGAGGTAGCGCGGCCAGGTGGTCACCGTCGCGGAGCCGCCGGGGGCGATCCCGGCATTCACCTCAGGCGCGCGGCAGACTTGCGCGGCGGGGTCCTTGGCCTTCGGGTCGCGAACGTCGCCGGCGCGACGTCCGGCCGAGACCGCGAGCCAGCCGTCCACCGGGCACGCCGCGGGTTTGACGCTGCGCACCGTGACGTCGCCGATCGCGCCGACCTGGACGAGGCGAGCCAGGTTCGGCGTCGCCTCGGGCGAGACGTCGCTCCACTGCACGCCGCCAGTACCGATCAGGACGACGGGGGCCGGCGTGGGTGCGGCGCTGGCCGCAGCGACCGGGAGCAGCAGCAGCCCCGCGAGCAGCGGCAGGGCGGTCAGCAGCGGCAGCCAGCGGGTCGCGTGGGGTCGGGTCGGCACCTGCACAGGGTAGGGGCCTGGTTCGTGCGGGGGTCAGACAGACTGTCCCGGTGACCCGACTGCAGCGCCCTGCGATCCAGCTGCTCCTGGTGGTCGCCGTCCTGGTCCTGGCCGAGCTGCCGATCGCCTGGCACTACCTGGTCAGCTGGCCCGGCGACCAGTGGCAGGTCGACATCGAGGTCTACCGCGAGGCGGCCCGGTCGCTGGTCTACGGTCGCCCGATCTACGAGCAGCTCACCGAGTCGCCGCAGCTGCTGCCGTTCACCTACCCGCCGTTCGCTGCCATCGTCGCGCTGCCGATGGCGCTGCTGCCGTTCGGCGCGCTCGGCTGGGTCTGGACGGCGCTGCAGGTCGCCGCGACGTACGCGACGGTGCTGATCGCGTTCCGCCGCCTGCTCGACCGGGTCGCGCCGTGGGGCTGGCTCGCCGCTGCGCTGTTGACCGTCCCGATGCTCTACCTGCTGCCGGTCTCGGACGGCGTGCGCTTCGGACAGGTCAACGCGTTCCTGGTGCTGGCCTGCCTGGCCGACCTGGCGCTGCCGACCGGGCGCTGGCACCGCTGGTGCGGGGCCTGGATCGGCCTGGCCACGGCGATCAAGCTCACCCCGGGTGTGTTCTTCGTGCACTTCGCCGTGTGCCGCCGCTGGCGCGAGCTCGCCGCGGGCCTGGCGGCCGCGGCCGCGGCCACGATCGCGGCAGCGCTGGTGCTGCCGGAGGCGTCCGTCGCGTTCTGGGGCGGCGCGCTCAGCGACCCGAACCGGTTGGGCCCCAACCGCGGGACGTCGAACCAGTCACTGCGCGGGGCGATCCTGCGGCTCGGCCCGGACGGCACCGCCGGCACCGCACTCTGGCTGTTCGCCGCGCTGGTGGTGGCGGTGATCGGCTTCGCGCTGGCGCGTCGCGCCTACCGGGCCGGGGACCCGGTCGCGGAGGTCGCCGCCGTCGGCCTGATGGCCGTGCTGTTGTCGCCGGTGGCCTGGGTGCACCACTTCGCGTGGATGGTGGTGGTCATCGCGGCCCTGCTCGGCGACGGTCGCGAGCGCCGCCGCGTGGTGTTCGCCGGGGTGGTGACCGTGTGGTTCCTGTGCCGGCTGCCGTGGTGGGGCATCAGCTGGGTCGCGAACGACTGGCCGGTGCTGTGGTTCGGCAAGCTGCTGCAGAACTCTTTCACCCTGGGTGCGCTGGTCGCGCTCGCGCTGCTGTGGAAGGTGGTTCAGCCGCCGAAGTCCTGCGTCCAGTAGGTGCCGTAGGAGCCGCCGGACGCGACGCCGACGCCGATCTGCTTGAACGCGCAGTTCAGGATGTTGGCGCGGTGCCCGGAGCTGCCCATCCAGGACGCCATCACGGCGCTGGCGGTGCGTTGACCGGCCGCGATGTTCTCGCCGAGCGTGTGGCCGGAGTACCCGGCCGCGCGGATCCGGACATCGAAGGTGCGGCCGTCCTGGGACACGTGCGAGAAGTAGTCGTGGGTGGCCATGTCCTTGCTGTGGCCGTATGCCGCGGCGTCGAGCTGCGAGCTCTCGCGAAGCGCACCGCAACCGGCCCTGCCCCGCTCGGAATTCACCAGCGCGATGACCTGGGACACCATGGACCCGGACGGCTTGCTGACCGGCTTGCTGGTGGTCGGCGCGGTCGTCTTCTTCGGCTGTGCCTTGGGCGGAGCCGCGGTGGTGATCCTCGGAGCCGTCGTTCGGGCCTGGGCTTTCGAGCTGGCTTTCGGGCTGAGCTGCGGGCTGGCCTTCGGGCGGGGCTTCGGGCTGGGCTTGGACGAGGGCGCGACGCTCCGGCTGCTGCGGCTCGCCTTGTCGGCGTCGGCGCTGCGCGCGGCGGTGGTCAGGTCCAGACCGGACATCGCGGCCGCATCCTCGGCGGCCGCTGACGCCGAATCCTGGGTGGAGGCCCGGGTGGACTCATGGCCGGCCGGTCCGATGCCCAGAAGGGTGGCCGCGCCGAGGACCGTCAGCGCGGCAGCTGTGGCGGCCAGCAGCCGCCCCCGTGCCGAGGTGGGGAGGGCTCGTCTGCGGTCGCCGGGTTCGGGATGTCGGACCATTTTGGACGATCTTGCACGACTCGGGTGCATCCAGCAACCTAACGCAGTGCTCCGGTGACCCTGTGCAACCGATCCGAGTCAGCCCTGCGCCCGGGCGAGGGCCTGCTGCTCCTCGCGATCGGCGGCCTCGTTCCAGGTCGACTTCGACGACTGCCAGCCGTCCTCGTTGAGGCCGAGCCGCCAGTAGCCGGAGATCGACTGCCGCCCGCGCGGCAGCTCCCGCTCGACGCGCAGGTGCGTGCGAAGCTCCTTCACAAAGGTGGCCTCGCCGTGCACGAACACCTGAGGGTGGCCGGGCCGGAACGCGGCCGCGCGCACCTGGTCCACGAGCAGCTCGCCGACCCGTCGGTCCTCGCGGTGCAGCCACACCACGTCCACCCCGGCAGGTGCGGTCAGCGGTAGGACGTCGGCCTGGTCCGGCACCTCGATGAACGCAGTGCCGACAGCGCGGTCGTCCAGCTCCTCCAAGGCGGCCGCGATGGCGGGCAGCGCGCTCTCGTCACCGGCCAGCAGGTGCCAGTCGGCGTCCGGGTCGGGCGTGTAGCCGCCACCCGGACCGCTGAACCACAGGCGGTCCCCGCGCTGTGCGTTGGCCGCCCACGGTCCGGCCAGACCCTCGTCGCCGTGCACCACGAAGTCGAGGGTGAGCTCCAGGCTCGCCCTGTCCCAGGCCCGCACGGTGTAGGTGCGGGTGACCGGCCAGTGCTCGCGCGGCAGCCGCTCGCGCAGCGCTGCGACATCGGACAGGTCGACGTCCGGTGCGCTCGGGTTGGCGAACAGCAGCTTCACGTAGTGGTCGGTGTAGCCGCCGGTGTCGAAGGCGACAAGGCCGGAGCCACCGAGGACGACGCGCACCAGGTGCGGGCTGAGCCGCTCGGTGCGCAGCACGTCGCCGTGGTGGGTCGTGCGCGGACGCCGGGGGGTCTCGGTCATGAGGACAAGCCTTTCATGCTCGGCGGCCCGCTCGGGCCGGCCGCTCAGATGGGCAGGTCGACGCCGGCGGCCTGGAGCGCGCAGACCAACGCAAGCAGCAGGCAGACGCCGCCGCCGATGCGCTGCACCGTGGCGAGCCGGACCCGCTTTAGCAGCGCCCGACCAGCGACGGCGCCGAGCGCCGAGACCAGCAGCAGGCCGACCCAGGCGCCGACGAACACCGACAGCGGGTCCTTGGTGCGTACGACAAGCCCGGCGGTGAGCAGCTGGGACAGGTCGCCCCACTCGGCCACGAACAGCACGGTAAAGCTCGCCAGCACGGCCCGCCAGCCGGTGGCCGGCCCGGTGACCTTGGCGCCGAACTCGGCCTCGGTCTCGGCCTCCTCCTCGTCCGCCTTCTTCGCACCGCGCAGCAGGACGATGCCGCCGATCAGGAACATCACGGCGGCGAAGGCGACGACCGGACCGTGCGGCAGCCGCGAGATCAGCCCGCCGGCCGTGACCGCCACCAGGGTCTGCACGAAGAACGCGAGCCCGACGCCGATCCAGACCAGCAGCGGCCGGTAGCGGGTCGCCAGCACGAGGGTGGCGACGAAGGTCTTATCGGGCAGTTCCACCGGGACGATGAGCACGAGCGCGGTCAGCGCGACGGTCCAGTCCACGACGTCAGCCTGTCACGAGTCGCACGGTCGCCCCAGCTGGGCCGAGGCCGCAGCGGCGGCGCGGGCCAGCACCGACTTCAGCGGCGCAGCGGTCAGCCGGGCCACGGCGAGGACGTCGTCGTGCTCGGGCTGCGCGTTGACCACCCGGCCGTCCAGCGCGGCCAGCTTGACCCTGACCGGATGCCCGTCGACGTCCACCGTCGTCTCGCTGCGCGAGAGCGCCGTCTTGGCTACTGGAACGGTCCGGAGGCCGATGGCGCTGGTCTCGGTGAACACCACCCTGGCCAGCCGCTCGCGCGCGGCCGGGTCGTCGGGGCACAGCACGTGCAGGGTGTGGGCCGGGCGGCCCTTCTTCATCAGGATCGGGGTGAGCCAGGCATCAGACGCGCCCTCGTCGAGCAGCCGGGTCAGCACGTTCGGCCAGACCCGCGGGTCGAGGTCGTCGACGTTGGTCTCCAGCACCACGGCCGTGGTCGATGGGGTGTCGCTGGCTGTGCCACGGACCAGCCGCAAGGCGCCGAGGCGGCCGGGCAGCACCCGGGACCCGGCGCCGGCCCCGACCTGGTCGACGGTCATCGCCGGCATCGCGCCGTACGAGTCGGCCAGCGTCGTGAGCAGGGCGGCGCCAGTCGGGGTGCACAGCTCCATCTCCACCGGGCCGCCGTGGGCCGGCGCCCCCGCGGCGGTCAGCAGGTGCAGCACGGCCGGCACCGGCACCGGGATTTCACCGTGCGCGCTGCGGGCAGTCCCGGACCCGAGGGCGATCGGCCCGACGCAGACCTGGTCGCCGAGCCAGGCGAACCCGGCGCACACACCGACCACGTCACCGATCGCGTCGTGCGCCCCGACCTCGTGGAAGTGCACGTCGTCCGCGCTGGTGCCGTGCACCCGGCCCTCGGCCTCGGCGAGCCGGGCGAACGCCTGGTGCGCCATGTCGCGCACCGGCTCGGGCAGCTCGGCGATGTCGAGCAGCTCGCGGACGTCCGCCCAGGTGCGGTGCGGGATGTCGGTCTCGAGGCCGCGTACGTGCGCCCGGCCGACGGCGAAACCGTGCCGCACCTCGCGCTCGAAAGTGACCTCGACCGGTGCCACCGCGGCGGCGGCGCCAGCCATCACCTCGGCCGGCACGCCCAGGTCGTGCAGGGCGGCCAGCAGCATGTCGCCGCTCGCTCCGCTGGAGGCGTCGACCCAGATCACGCGTCGACCCAGATCACGCGTCGTCCCGGGGTCGCGCGCGGCGGGCGATCCGGGCGGCGTGCACGCCGGCGCCGTAGCCGTTGTCCACGTTCACCACCGCGATGCCGGGCGCGCAGGAGTTCAGCATCGCCAGCAGCGCCGCCAGCCCGCCGGCGCCGGTGCCGTAGCCGATGGAGGTGGGCACGGCGACCAGCGGTACGCCGGTCAGGCCACCGACCACGCTGGGCAGTGCGCCCTCCATGCCCGCCACCACGACCAGTGCGTCGGCCTGGTCGAGGCGGTCGCGGACGGCGAGCAGCCGGTGCAGTCCGGCGACGCCGACGTCGTCCACCCGCTCGGCATGCGCGCCGTGCACCCGCGCGGTGATCATCGCCTCGGCGGCGACCGGGGCGTCCGAGGTGCCGGCCGCGACGACCAGGACGGTGCCCCGGGCGACGGGCAGCGGGCCGAGCACCGCGGTGCGCGAGACGTCGTCCACGTCGGCCGCGGGCAGCGACTCGCGGACGGCGGCGCGGGCCTCGGCGTCCAGCCGGGTGGCCAAGATCGCCCGGTCGTGGTGCGTGGCAGCCAGCCGGCTCAGCGTGGTGACCACCTGCTCCGGGGTCTTGCCCTGACCGAACACGACCTCGGGGTCGCCGGTGCGCCGGGCGCGGTCGACGTCCAGGCGGGCGAAGCCGACGTCCAGGTAGCCGGGGTCGGGCTGTCCGCTCTCGGTGGGGGGCTCGTGCTCGGGCACAGCCAGAGGGTACGTGGCCCGAGCCTGACGCGTAGGCTCCGGGGCGTGCACGCCCTGCCCGTTGCCGCTGCGCAACCGCTTCTCGAGCCCGCCCCCACCGCCATCGTCGCCGTGGTCGGCGCGTGCATCGCGGTGCTCGCACTGGTCATCGCGGTGGGCGCTCAGCTGCGGATGCGCCGGATCCGGCGGGGCCTGCGGGTCCTGCGCGGCCACTCCGGCGAAGGTGACGTGCTCGAGGTCGCCACCCGGCACGCCGCGGAGGTGAGCCTGTTGCGCGAGCAGGTGGAGAGGCAGCAGGCCCAGCTGGACCGCGTGAGCTCGGACGTCGCAGCCAGCCTGCGGCACGTGGCGGTCGTCCGGTTCGACGCGTTCGGCGACATGGGTGGGAGGCTGTCGTTCTCCGCAGCGGTCCTGGACGACGCGGGTGACGGCCTGGTGCTGACCTCGATCCACGGGCGCGGCGAGACGCGCTCGTACGCCAAGGGTCTGCTCGCGGGCAAGGCCGAGCACGCGCTGAGCCCGGAGGAGGCCGAGGCCGTGTCCGCTGCCACCGCCGAGCTGGGAGCGAAGCGGTGAGCGAAGCGTTGGGCGAGTACGGCTACCTCGGTCCATCCGGCACGTTCACCGAGGCGGCACTGCGGCAGGTCCTCCCGGCCGGCGCGGTGGCCCGGCCGATGGCCAGCGTGGACGCTGCGCTGGCGGCGGTGCGCTCGGGTGTGCTGGCCGCGGCCGTCGTGCCGATCGAGAACTCGGTCGAGGGTGGGGTCAGCGCCACGTTGGACGCACTGGCCAACGGCTCGGCGCTGCGGGTGACCCGCGAGATGCTCGTGCCGATCACGTTCGTGCTGGCCGCCCGCCCGGGGACGGCGCTGGCCGACATCCGACGGGTTGCGTCCCACCCGCACGGCTGGGCCCAGTGCCGCGGTTGGGTCGGTGCGCACCTGCCCGGGGCGGTGTACGTGCCGGCGCTGTCGACTGCGGGAGCGGCGGAGGGGCTCGACCCGGCGGCGGCCGAGGCGCCGCCGTACGACGCCGCGCTGTGCGCTCCGCTTGCGGCGCAGCGGTTCGGGCTCGAGGTGTTGGCAACGGACGTGGGTGACAACGCCGCTGCAGTGACGAGGTTCGTCCTGGTGCAGCGGCCCGGACCGGTCGCGCCGCCGACGGGTGCGGACAAGACGTCGCTCGTCGTGTTCCAGGCCGACGACCATCCCGGCGGACTGCTGGAGATGCTGGAGCAGTTCGCCACCCGCGGGATCAACCTGTCGCGGATCGAGTCCCGCCCGACCGGGGAGTCGTTGGGGCAGTACTGCTTCTCGATCGACTGTGAGGGCCACATCGGAGAGGCCCGGGTGGGCGAGGCGCTGATGGGGCTGCACCGGACCTGCCGTGAGGTGCGCTGGTTGGGCTCGTACCCGCGCGCCGACGCGCAGTCCGTCAGCGTGACCGCGTCGACAACGGACCAAGCTTTCGGCGATGCCGGCGACTGGCTGGGCGCGCTGCGTTCCGGCGATGCCTGAGCCGGGCTCAGTCGCGTTTGAAGCCTCCGCCCACGGTGTGCCCCGAGCTTCGATCGAGGACCGTGATCAACGCACGGTAGAGAGTGCCCAGGCGCACCGAAGCAGCCCTGCGGGCACCACCAGGTTTCGTCGAAAGGGTTGCGGGTCAGCGTCTCAGCGGCGTCTGTGGTTGGGCGCGAGGGGTCGTTCAGCGCCTGAGTCGGGTGAGGTAACGGCGAATGAGGTGGTCGAGGGCGCGTTGAGCTCGGGTGAGGTTGGCGGCGCTGGGGTGGTGTTGACCGACGTGTTGGCCGTTGGCGGGTGATGCGGTGTCCCAGTGGACGTGGCCTTGTTCGAGCCGGCCGATCGTGCCGGCGGCGTGCACGTGTCGGTGGTGGCGCCCGCAGAGCAGGGTTCCGTTGGATACCGCGGTTCGTCCGCCTTGGGAGAACGGGGTCAGGTGGTGGATGTCGCAGTGCGTGGGTGGGGCGGTGCAGCCGGGGTAGGTGCAGTGCTGGTCGCGGAGGGCTATGGCGGTGCGCTGTTTGGTCGGGAAGGCGTACTGGGTGTCTCCGACGTCTAGGGGGTTGCCGACGTCGTCGACCAGCACGGGTACCAGGTCGGCGTCGCAGCCGATGACCTGCAAGGCGGTGGATGACAGTTGCGTGCCGTCGGGCAGGGTGGCTGGCGCCAGCCCGGTCAGCCCGGTGGGTTCTGCGTTGGTCAGGGCGGCGGCGAAGGTGGTGTGCGGGACGGTGAGCAGGATCCGGTAGGGGCTGCCGTGGCTGGAGGGGAGCAGGTCCGGGGTGGCGATCGCGGTCTGGGCGAGGCGGTGCAGGCCGTCGTGGCGGCGTTGGGTGGGGCTGCGGGGGTCGGGGGTGCCGTCGCTGGCGGGTTGGGGGGCGGACCAGGCGTCGATCGCGGTGGTCAGGGCGGCCCCGCAGGCCGGGGTCAGGGTGCCTTGCAGGTGCACCATGCCGGACTCGGTGGCGGCCAGGGTCAGGGTGCGGGCCCGGTCGCGGGCGGCTTCGTCGCGGGCCAGCCGGGTGTCGGTGTCGGGGTCCAGGCGGTCACGCAGGTAGCCGGCCAGGCGGCGCAGCTTGCCGGCCTCGAACACGCCGGCCTGCTCGAGCAGGAAGGCTTGCGCCTCGTCCACGGTGTCGGCGTCGATCATCTGGGCCGGCACGGTGGGGGGCTGCAGCGCGGTGATCGTGGCGGTGATGATGTCGGCCTGGTCCAACCCGACCGCACCGGCCAGCACCGCGGCCCGGGTCGGGCCCAGGTCGACCGCGGCCGCGCCGGTGAACAGCTCCCCAGCGCGCCGTCCCAGCGCGGCGGCCTGGCGCCCGCTCATCGTCGGCACCACCTGGGCGACCCAGCCCGCGGCCCGGGCGTGCCCGCCCTGGCCGGGCAGCCCGCGGGCCTCGGCCTCGGCGACCACCCGGACCGCCTGAGCCCCGACCCGGCGGGCCAGCCGGTCCAACCCGGCCAGCGCCTCACCCAGCTCGGCCTCGGCCAGCCGCCACCCCTCGACAGCAGCGAACCGATCCAACGCCGCCAACGCGTCCGCCAACGCCGCAGAGGCGGCGCCGGACTCGTCGGTGGGGGCTGAAGTCATGCCTCGACCGTACGGACCCCCCGGCCGGATCGAGTGTCCCGCACCACATCTGTGCACAGTGGGACTGACCAGCACACCTGTGGACGCAGCCGCCTGTGGACGGCCGAGATCAGGCGCGCTGCAGTGCCCGGCGAGCGATCAGCATGCAGATCAACCCGTTGAGCATCCCGAACACCACATCTGAGGGATGGTGCATCCCGCGGTAGAGCCGCGCCGTCGCCACCGCGAACGGGATCAGCGCGAACCCCACCCCCAGGAGCACCCGCAGCCACCGGCGCTCGAAGAAGGTCGCGCAGATGATCGCCAGCCCGAAGTACAGGGCGGCCGACGCCCCCGTGTGCCCGGACGGGAACGACGACGTCGGCGGCGACGTGTCCAGCTTCGGGACGTCCGGCCGCTGGCGGTCGATCAGCAACGTGGTCAGCAGGAAAACCAGCGCCTGGCTGGCCACCCCGACGATCAGCGCGACCGGCTCGCGCAGTCGATGGCTCAGCCGCCAGATGATGAACGCGGACACCAGCATGCCGATGATGATCGTGCTGGTGTTCCCGAGGTGCGAGACCACCAACGTGATGTCGTTCCAGGTCGGCGTGCGGTGCGCGGCGAACCACCGGTTGACGCCGTCCTCCCCGGACACCGCGTCCTTGAGCTGGTGACCGAGCAGGTATCCGACGCCGCACAGCACCACGAACCAGGCGGCGACCGGGAGCAGCACCTGCCCCGCCAACACCTTGGCCAGTCGTCCTGCGGGGGGCAGCGACCCGTCGGGTGGTTTCAGCCGTGGGTTCACCCCGGCCTTCGTCGATCCGGGGTCGACCAGTCCGGTCACGGGTTCCTCCGCCTCGTCGGTTCGTCGGCTGGCTCGTCGGCCTGCTCGTCGACGGCGCGTTCGGCGCCGCGCAGTGCACGCTGCCGCAGAACTGGCCCGAACGCGACCCAGGACGCTGCGACGACCAGCCCACCGACCAGCCAGCCGGCGACCACGTCGCTCGGGAAGTGCACGCCCAGCACGAGTCGGTCGAGTCCGGTGAGTAGGGTCAGCACCACCGCGACCGCGACCAGCACCACCCGGTGCCGACGTCGACCCGCCGGCCGCCACAGCAGAACCACCAGCAGTGAACAGCCCAGTGCCGCGTTCAGCGCGTGCCCCGACGGGAACGAGAACCCGCTGGCAAACGAGACCGGCTGGTCCAGCACCGGACGTGCGCGCGAGACCGCGGCCTTGAGCGCCACCCCGAGCAGCGTCCCCACCAGCATGGTGCTGGCCACCCACAGGGCTGCGGTCCGAGCACCGTTGCGCCACAGCAGGATCGCTGCGACCAGCACCGCGAACCGGAACACGAAGGGATGCAGGACGTAGCCGCCGACCTCGGCGATATCGGCCAGCACCTCATGCCGGATCGCCCAGCCGGTCGTCGACTGCACGACCCGTTGGTCGAAGCGCACCACAGCACCGGACTGGTCGCGGATCAGCAGAGCCAGGACGGCGACCGGCACCGCGCAGACCACGGCTGCGACGGCCCCAGCGACCAGACGAGGCCGGGCCTGTTGGGCGGTGGTCGGGCTCATCAGCCGCGGCCTCGGTTGGCGGGCAACCGGATCAGCAGCGCACCCGGATCGACCCGCGCTCGCAGTGCGCGCACCTGGCCCACCACGTCGCCGTCCAGCTGGGCCTCGGTGGGCCGGTCGACCCGCACCTCCAGGGTGCGGCAGCGAATCCGCTCCACCCGGTGGTGACCGCGCCGGGTCAGCACCCGGGCGGCGACGCTAGCCCAGCTCACGACCCCCTTGGGGGACAACGTGACCACGTCGAGCCAGCCGTCGTCCACCTCGGCGTCCGGGATCAACCGGATGCCGCCGGTCAGCGTCCCGCAGTTGCCGACCAGCACCGTGCGTACCCGGCGGGTGAACTCGGACTGGTCGTCCGCGACGATGCGCGCCTTGGCCCGGGGGCCGGTGATGTGGCGGGCGCCGGAGACCGCGTAGGCGAGCCAGCCGAACCGGGCCTTGAGCTTCTCCGGTGTGCCGGCCATCATCTGCGCGTCGAAACCCAGGCCGGCCATCACCAGGAAGACCCTGCTGTCCGGGCCCTCGTCCTCGCCCGAGGAGTCGAACTCCACGATGCCCACGTCGATGGCCTGGTCGACCCCGCGAAGCGCGACCGTCAGCGCGTCGTCCACGCTGTCCAGCGGCAGTTCGAGGTTGCGAGCCAGCAGGTTCCCGGTGCCGCCGGGCAGCAGCCCGAGCGGCACACCGGTGTGCACCATCGCCGAGGCGACCTCGCGCACCGTGCCGTCGCCGCCGAGCGGGCAGACCAGGTCGACGCCCTCGTCCAAAGCCTGCTTCGCCTGGCCAGCGCCGTGGTCGTCCTCGGTGGTCTCCAGGAACAGCGGCTCCGCCCAGCCCTGGGCCCGGCACACCTTGGTCACCTGTTCGCGCACGGCGTCCAGGTCGTCGAACTTGGTGGGGTTGATGATGACGGCCGCCCGCCGGGTCCGGTCGTCCTGCACCGGCTCCGGGTCGAGCTCGGCCAACCGGCGGCGGTACCGGACCACCAGCACCCCGAGGACCGCGAACGCTGCCACGACCACGACGGCCGCGATCAGCAGCGAGATCGGTTGCACGGTCATGGTCGCCCAACCTATCTGCCACGGGCCAAACCGGCTGGACGACGGAGGATAGGCTCGATGTCGTGATCGATCTGAAGATCCTGCGGGACGACCCGGACGCCGCACGCGCCAGTCAGCGGGCGCGCGGGGAGGACGCCGACCTGGTCGACGCGGCGCTGGCCGCCGACGAGGGGCGGCGCAGCTCGCTGGCCGAGTTCGAGCGCGCCCGGGCCGAGCAGAAGACCTACGGCAAGACGGTCTCGGCCGCCGCCAAGGAGGACAAGCCGGCGCTGATCGCGCACGCCAAGACGCTCAGCGAGCGGGTCAAGGACCTCGAGCAGCAGGCGGGCGTGGCCGACGAGCACCTGCAGGTGCTGGTCCGCCGGATCGGCAACCTGATCCAGCCGGGTGTCCCTTCCGGCGGCGAGGACGACTTCACCCTGCTGCACGAGGTGGGCACGCCGCGGGACTTCGCGGCCGAGGGCTTCGAGCCGCGTGACCACGTCGAGCTCGGCGAGCTGCTGGGCGCCATCGACATCCCCCGCGGCGCCAAGGTCGGCGGCTCACGCTTCTACTTCCTGACCGGGCAGGGCGCCCGCCTCGAGCTCGGCCTGCTGAACCTCGCGATGAGCCGGGCCATCGAGGCCGGGTTCAGCCCGATGGTCGTACCCACGCTGGTCAAGCCGGACGTGATGGCCGGCGCCGGGTTCCTGGACGCGCACTCCAGCGAGGTCTACCGCCTGGCGGACGACGACCTGTACCTGACCGGGACGTCGGAGGTCGCGCTGGCCGGCTACCACGCCGACGAGATCCTCGACCTGGCGAACGGTCCGATCCGGTACGCCGGCTGGTCGACCTGCTTCCGCCGCGAGGCCGGCTCGCACGGCAAGGACACCCGCGGCATCATCCGGGTGCACCAGTTCCAGAAGATCGAGCTGTTCAGCTACTGCCCCGTCGAGGAAGCGGTCGCCGAGCACCAGCGGCTGCTGGACTTCGAGCGCGGCCTGCTGGACGCCGTCGAGCTGCCCTACCGGGTGATCGACGTGGCGGCCGGTGACCTCGGCGGCCCGGCGTCGCGCAAGTACGACTGCGAGGCGTGGGTGCCGACCCAGGGCCGATACCGCGAGCTCACCTCGACGTCCAACTGCACGACGTACCAGGCCCGCCGGCTGGGCATCCGCGAGCGCGACCCGGCCAAGGACGGCGCCACCCGGTACGTCGCGACGCTGAACGGCACCGCGGCCACCACCCGCTGGCTGGTCGCGATCCTGGAGAACCACCAGCAGGCCGACGGGTCGGTCGTGGTCCCGCAGGCGTTGCGGCCGTTCGTCGGGCTGGACGTGCTCGAGCCGGTTGGGCGCTCGTGAGCGATCCGGCCCGGCCGGCGGCGCAGCCCTGGCCGATCGTCGCGCTCGACGTCGACGGCACCATCCTGGACCACGACGGCGGGCTCACCGACCGAGTCCGCGACGCGGTGCGCGCGGTCGCCGACTCCGGCCGCGAGGTGGTGCTGTCCACCGGGCGCTCGTTGATCGCCACCACGCCGGTGCTGGATCGGCTCGACCTGACCCACGGCTACGCGGTCACCAGCAACGGTGCGGTCACGTTGCGGCTGGACCCGAGCATCGACGCTGGCTACGAGATCGCGGACCTGGTGACCTTCGACCCGCGCGCGGCCCTGACCCTGCTGCGCGAGCACCTGCCGCAGGCCGTCTACGCGGTCGAGGAGCTGGGCACCGGCTTCCGGCTCACTGCCCCGTTCCCGAAGGACGAGCTGATCGGCAAGATGACCATCGTGCCGTTCGAGGAGCTGTTCGAGCAGCCGGCCACGCGCGTCGTCGTCCGCAGCCCCGAGCACACGCCCGAGGACTTCCTGCAGCTGGTGGAGCGCCTCGGCCTGCACGGCGGCAGCTACACGGTCGGCTGGACCGCGTGGCTGGACATCGCACCCGAAGGGGTCAGCAAGGCGCACGGCCTGGCCTTCGTCGCCGACTCCCTCGGGGTGCCCGCGAGCGACGTGCTCGCGGTCGGTGACGGGCGCAACGACCTGGAGATGTTCGCCTGGGCCGGGCGCTCGGTCGCCATGGGCCAGGCCCCGCCGGAGGTCCGCGAGGCAGCCGACCAGACCTGCGCCGACGTGTACGCGGACGGGCTGGCCGACGTCCTGGAAAACCTTGTCGGAGAAGGGAACCGACCCGGATGAGCGACCCTGGAGACCTGGAGACCTGGGCGCAGCGCGCCTGGGCCTCGCTGGAGCTGCTGCACGTACCCGGCTACTTCTCCGTCGAGTGCCGCGAGCAGTACAAGGCGCTGGGGCTGCATCCCGGGCTCGCCTACTTCCCGGTCCGGTCTGCGGCCCTGGGTGCCGTGCCGGCCGAGGTGGTCGAGGCGATGTTCTTCGTCTTCGCGCCGCGCCGGGTACGCAAGGTGCTGCCGGACTGCTGGTCGGTGGCATCACCCGAGCGGGTCCTGGCCGCTCGGCACGAGGGGGTGCGCCAGACGCTGCACCGGATCCTGGACGACACCCTCGCGCAAGGCCCGGACGGCGCACTGGACGAGGCCGTGCAGCTGGCTCGCCAGGCCTGTGAGGGGCTGACCGCCCCCGGCCGCGCGCTGTACGCCGGCCACGCGGCGCTGCCCTGGCCGGACGAGCCACTCATGCAGCTGTGGCACGCCGCGACCCTGGTCCGCGAGCACCGCGGGGACGGCCACGTCGCCGCCCTGCTCACCGCCGGGCTCAGCCCGGTCGAGGCGATGTGGACCTACGGGCTGGTGGACGCTCCCGGCGTCAAGCTCGGCTTCCTGCAGTCCAGCCGTGGCTGGACCGAGGCGGAGTGGCAGGAGGCCGCGGACCGGTTGATGGAGCAAGACCTGGTGGAGGCCGCCGACGACGGTGGCGTGCACGGCAGCGGGCTGCGCCTGACCGACTCTGGCCGCACCCTGCGTGAGGAGCTGGAGGAGACCACCAAGCTGTCCGCGCTGGATGGCTGGGCGCATCTCGGGCTGGACGGCACCCGGCGGCTGGCCGAGTTGCTGAACCCGTTGCGGCGCAGCGTGATCGCGTCCGGCATCATGGCGCCGACCCAGGTCTGACCAGCCGGCCGCTACCGCGCGGTCAGTCGGACGGCGTCCGCGACGACGTCGCGCAGGTTGCCCGACCGCCGGTGTATCGCACGCTGCCGCAGGGCGCCTGGACCGCGGTCCAGCAGGTCCTCCAGCCCCTTCTCGACGAAGGCCAGGTCACCCGCGTCGTCGAGGGCTTCGCGCACGTGGTCCAGCAAGGCCGCGACCACCGCGCTGGCCCGTTCCGGGCGGCCCGAGCACGGGTCGAGCAGGACGTCGTCCAAGCCCGAGCGGGACGCGCGCCAGTGGGCCAGCCGCAGCAGGGACGTCGGGACGAGGGCGGCCGGCAGGCCGGCACGCCAGTGGCGGACGGCGGTGTCCACCAGGGCACGCGCGAGCGCCGCGACCAGCACGGTGTCGCGCGCCAGCAGGCACACGTCGGCGACCCGGATCTCGACCGTCGGGTACTGGGCGGACAGCCGGGCGTCGAAGTAGAGCATCCCGGCGTCCATCGGCACCTCGCTGGCCAGCAGCACGCGGACCCGTTCGCGGTACGCCTCGCCCGACCCGAGCACCGGCAACGGTCCCGCCGAAGGCCACCGGCTCCACACCTGGGAACGGTAGCTGCCGTAGCCGCTGTCCACGCCCTGCCAGAACGGCGAGTTGGCGCTGATCGCCAGCAGTACGGGCAGCCAGACCCGGATGCGGTCCAGCGCCGCGACGCCCTCTTCGTCCCCGTCGACCGACACGTGCACGTGCAGGCCACAGGTGAGCTGCTCGCTCTCGGTAAGGCCGAACCGCTCGGCCATGGCCAGGTAGCGGGCGGCGGGGGTGGTGCGTGGCGCGACCGGCAGCGGCGAGGTGGCCAACGCGGCGACGTGGGCGCCAACTCCTGCAGCGGCTCTGGCGGCGCGGGCACGGGCGTCCGCCACGGCCTCGGCGAGCGCCCGCAGGTCGCTCTGCGGCTGGGTGTCGACCTCGATCTGCTGAAGCTGCAGCTCGCGCTCGACCGTCCCGCCGGGGCGGGTCTGGTCAACGGGCTCGGGGTCGGCGCCGGCCAACCGGACGACCTGCGTCGCCAGCGAGAGCGGCTCGCCAGACTCGGGCTCGACGAGAAGCAGCTCCTCCTCCACCCCGACCGTCCGCATGGCGCAGTGTCGCGCAGTTGTCGGTGCCGCACGACTTCAACGACGAGCGGCTACCGGCGCGGCAGCACTTCGAACCAGACGATCTTGCCGGCGATGTCGTCCTTGACGCCCCAGCTGGAGGAGGCCAGGTCCAGGATGTCCAGGCCTCGCCCGTCCAACGCGTCGTCCTGGCGCTCGGCCCGCTGCGGATGCCGCGAGTTGTCGTCGCCGACCTCGACCCGCACCCGGTCCGGGCGCATGACCAGCCGCAGCCGGGCCTCGCTGCGGCCGTGGATGAACGCGTTCGTCACCGTCTCGCTGGTCAGCAGCACGACGGTCTCGACGACGGCCTCGGGGTAGCCGGCCTGCCGGCAGTGTTGCTCCACGAACGACCGCGCCCGGCGCACGGCGCCGTGGTCCGGTGGCAGCACCAGCGACACATCCTGCCGCCTCGCCGGCGCCGTCCGTTCGTCGCCGTCCGGGTCGACGGAGAAGGTCCGCTCGATCCGGGTCTTGGCGATCTCCTCGCCGGAGTCGTCCAGCGTCAGGCACCGGATCGCGAGCAGCGCGACGTCGTCCTCGGCGTCGGTGGGCAGCTCGCCGAGCAGCGAGTCGCACAGCGAGCTCAGCGGGAGCCCGGACAGCGCCTCGACCCGGTGCCGCAGCCACTCCAGGCCGTGGGTCAGCGTCTCGCCGCGCCGCTCGACCAGGCCGTCGGTGTACAGCAGCAGCGTCATCCCGGGCTCGAGCAGCAGCTCGTGGTCGGTCCGCGCGGTGGCTGGCATCAGGCCGAGCAGCAGCTCCGGCTCGCTGTCCAGCAGCTCGCCCGAACCGTCCGGGCGCAGCACGATCGGCGGCGGGTGCCCGGCGTTGGACCAGCGCAGCAGCCGGATGGACGACGTCTGGTCGCCGCGCACCGTGAGCTGCGCGTCCCGCTCGACTCGGGCCAGCACGGCAGTGGCCAGCGCGTCGACGTCCAGGTCGCGCAGCGCGTGGTCCAGGCCGGTGAGCACCTGCGCCGGCGAGCCGTCCAGGCTGTGCGCGACGCCGCGCAGCACGCCGCGGATCTGGGCCATCGACGCGGTGGCCATCCGGTCGTGGCCGGCGACGTCGCCGATCACCAGCATCGTGTCGCCGTCGGAGAGCTCGAACGAGTCGTACCAGTCCCCTCCCACGTAGGCCTCGCGGGTGGCCGGCAGGTAGCGGGCCACCAGCTGCAGGTGCTCGGGCTGGGCGGGGTCGGTGAGCAGGCTGCGCTGCAGGGACTCCGACAACAGCCGGGACGAGATGGTCGCCTCACGCTCCGCCTCGCGGGCCTGGATGCGTTGCAGTGCCTGGGCGCACTGCGCGGCGAACGCCGACAGCAGCTCCTTCTCGCCGTCCGTGAACACCCTCGGCTCGACCCAGCTCACGGTCAGCGAGCCGAGCTGGCGACCCTCGGCCAGCAGTGGCAGCGAGGCCCAGGCGTCGCAGCCGGAGGTGGCGTAGACCAGGTGCATCTCGTCGCCCCAGGCGTAGCCCTCGTCCCGGTTCCCCAGGTAGATCGGCTCCGGCACGATCGCGGACACCACAGAGGGCAGGTGCGCCGTCATCGGCATCTCCTGACGCAGCCGCTGGCCCTCCCGACGAGTGTCGGTGATGGTCAGCCGGACGACGCCGTCGTCGTCGTCCCGCACCGCGACCCCACCGCCGTCGCAGCCCATCGCGGCCACGCCGCGGACCACCACCAGATCGGTCAGCTCCTCCACCGTGTCGGCGGCGGCCAGCTCGAGCGCCACGAAAGCCAGACCCTGCAGCCGACGTCCGACCTGCTCCTCGGCGGCGCTGAGCTCGGCCACCTGGCGTCGACGCTCGTCGAGGTCCGACTCGAGCCGCTGGGTGTGCTCGATCAGCTGCTCCTCGCGGCGCTCGGACTCACGGCGAGCAAGCTCGCCGTGCACCGCCTCGCTGATGTCGGAGACGGTGCTCAGGACGAGGGCATGGCCGACGGCATCGAACATCGGCGAGTTCGTCAGGGCCCACCACCGCTCGACGTAGATGCCCGAACCGACCGGGTACTCGATGTCGTGCCGCATCCGTGGGATGACGTCAGTGCGGCCGCTGGCCAGGGCGCGGGCCACCGAGTCGGTCAGCGGGCCGCCCTCGGTAGGTGCGTTCGGCTGCGCGGGGTTGGTCGGGAAGCTCAACGAGACCGGGCGGTCGACCAGCTCGGCCCGGGAGCGCCCGGTCAGCCGCAGCAGGGCGTCGCTGACCGCCACCACCACCAGGTTGGCGTCGAGCAGCCAGCAGGGGAGCGGCATGGCCGCGAGCACGGCGCGGAAGTCGAGAACGGTGCGCTGGTCCGACACGGCCCTCCCGTCCGCAATCGTGGCAGTGCACCCGTCGTGCCCGCCCCCGCAGTGTCCCCCAGGATGCGCCCTGATAGCGACGCATAGCGACAGTCGTCCCGATTTCCACCCCATTGGACGCGGGGTCACCTGCCGGCCGGAGCGCTCCGAGTGGCAGGGTCGGACGGCGAGCACTAGGTATGGACCCGACCTCACCGCCCGGTGCGGTCGGTTGGTGGCGGACACCCGCCGCGCGAGCACCTGGAGGCAACCCATGAGCGAAAGCACTGTGGACCCGAACACGGAGGGCCCGGCCGACGGCGGAGCCGGCGGAGTTCCCGGTCAGCACGACGGCGGCGCCGACGGCGGAGCGGACGGCGGCGCCGACGGCGGAGCGGACGGCGGCGCGGACGGTGGCGCGGACGGTGGCGCGGACGGTGGCGCCGATGGTGGAGCGGACGGTGGCGCGGACGGTGGCGCGGATGGTGGTGCGGACAGCGGCGCCTGAGTGATTCCGGTCCGGACGGCGACGGAGCCCGCCATCACGGGCGGGCTCCGAGCGCTGCCCCGACTCGTCTCCACCGACATCGAGACCTTCTCCCACGAGGTCTGGGGACGCCTGGCCTGGTTCAGCCCGGCGGGCGACCTGCCCGGCGACGTGCACGACCTGTTCAGCGCGGCGGTCGTCGACGAGCTGGTGTCCACCCGCGGCCTGCGCACGCCGTTCCTGCGGGTCGCCAAGAACGGCTCGACGCTGCCCGACCGCGCCTTCACCGCAGGCGGTGGTCTGGGCGCAGCCATCGGCGACCAGGTCAGCGACGACAAGCTGCTCGCGCTGTTCGCGGACGGAGCGACGCTGGTGCTGCAGGGCCTGCACCGCACCTGGCCGCCGCTGGTCGCGTTCTGCCAGCAGCTGGCCGAAGAGCTCGGCCACCCGGTGCAGGCCAACGCCTACGTCACCCCACCGCAGTCGCGGGGCTTCGACGACCACTACGACGTGCACGACGTCTTCGTGGTCCAGGTCGCGGGTGAGAAGCGCTGGCGGATCCACCCGCCGGTGCACGAGTCGCCGCTGCCCGACCAGCCCTGGACCGACCGCCGTGCGGCCGTCGCCGCCGCAGCCGAGACCGAGCCGCTGCTGGACGTGGTGCTCCGTCCCGGCGACTGCCTCTACCTGCCCCGCGGGTACCTGCACGCGGCGACCGCACTGGGTGCGGTCAGCACCCACCTGACCCTCGGCGTGCACGCCTGGACCCGGTACGCGCTCGCCGAAGACGTGCTGGCCGCTGCGCTGCAGAACCTGAGCGAGGACTCGGAGCTTCGCCGCTCGCTGCCGATCGGCTCGGCCTCGGCCGGCTCGGCGTTGGCCGGCTCGGCGTCGGTCCCAGCGTCGTTGGTGGGCGACCTCGAGCTCGTCCGGGCGCGCCTGCTGGACGTCGTCCGGGACCTGCCGCTCGCGCCGGTGGCCGAGCGACAAGCGTTGCGGCGCAAGCGTTCCCAGCGCGCCGCGCCCGTCGGTCCGATCGCCCAGGTCGAGGCTGCCGCGGGCCTCGCGGACGGCGTCCTGTGGCCGGAGCTGGCCTTGCGCGCGCACCTGCTCGGCGATGTCGTCTCGGACGGCGACGGGCTGGTACTGCGCAGCCGGGCCGGCGAGGTCGGGCTCGACCCCGAGGACGTGGCGGACGTCCGCACGCTGCTGACGACCGGCCGCCTCGACCACCTGGCGGCGGACCTGACCCGGCGACTGGTCCTGGCCGGCGTCCTGGTACCGGTCGCTGCACCGGGATGAACGGCCCGTTCCGCTGCGCCGATACGGCCCGCGAGCGCGATGATCCGCTGGTCGGGACGGCGGCGCCGGCCCGCAGATGGCTGTTGATCGAGCATCCGGGGCCTTGGGCCACGGACGCCCTCGCGTCGTCCGGCATCGACCTTGGCGTTCAGTCCACCCTGCGCGCCTCCGCCGGCGCGGCCGGTGCCCG
Source organism: Angustibacter sp. McL0619 (assembly GCF_049994355.1). Taxonomy (NCBI): domain Bacteria; kingdom Bacillati; phylum Actinomycetota; class Actinomycetes; order Kineosporiales; family Kineosporiaceae; genus Angustibacter; species Angustibacter sp. McL0619. Next base: position 100,955 of record NZ_CP188257.1, read on the forward strand.
CATCCTGCTGGTGCGCCGTCCAGGTCGGGCCGGTCAGGCGGCTCCGGACCGGGCGGACGAACCCAGGGCCTGGGCCGTGATCGACCACGCCTCCGGCGCGCCGTCGGTCTGGGGAACGTGGCGCGCGGACGGCGACCTGCTGGCTGCGGCCATGGCGCTGGACCCCGAGCGGGCGCCGTCCGGGGTGACCCACCCGGCGACCGAGCCGGTGCTGCTGGTCTGCACCCACGGCCGACACGACACCTGCTGCGCGCTACGTGGGCGACCGGTGGCCGCGGCGCTGGCGGAGCACTGGCCGGACTGGACGTGGGAATGCTCGCACGTCGGTGGTGACCGGTTCGCCGCCAACGTGGTGCTGCTGCCGGACGGCGCCTACTACGGCTATCTCGACCCGCCGTCCGCGGTGCGGACCGTGCAGGGTCACCTGCGCGGCCAGGTCGAGGTCGAGTTCCTGCGCGGGCTGTCCACCGAGCCGCCGATCGTGCAGGCCGCGGTGGTGGCGGCCATGCAGCGCTGGGGGCCATGCGGTGCCCGCGCCTTCCGGTCCGAGCAGCTCGGGCCGGTGCTGAGCGACCCGAACGGTGGGGCGTGGTCGGTCGAGCTGGCCGGACGGCCGCAAGACGGGGTGCCCGCGCGGGTCAGCGCCACGGTGCGGCGGACGACCCGGGCGGCCGAGCTACTCACCTGCCAGGCGCGCTCGGCGGTGGCGGCGACGGCCTACGAGGTCACCGACCTGCGCGAGGTGGCCGACGTCGAGCATGGGGCAGGATGAGCGCATGCGGATGGTGGCGACCGACCTGGACGGCACCATCGTCCGGGCGGACGGCACGGTCAGCGAGCGCACGGTCGCAGCGCTGCAGGCCTGCCTGGACGCCGGACTGCTGGTCGTCTACGTGACCGGTCGGCCGATGCGGTGGATGGCCGAGGTCGTCGACCAGACCGGCCACCGCGGAGTTGCCTTGTGCGGCAACGGAGCCGTCGTCTACGACCTGGCGGCCGAACAAGTGCTCGCGGCGCGCACACTGTCGCCCGAGGTGGCTGTCCGGGTGGCGGCTCTGCTGCGCGAGGCCATGCCGGACGCCCAGTTCGCTGTCGAGACGCTGGCCGGGTTCCGGCTCGAGCCCGGCTTCCAGCCGCACTGGGACGACGCCGTCCGGTTCCGGCCGTTCCCCGAGGGCGATCTGGGTCAGCTGCTCGCCGACGACCCCGGGCTGCTCAAGCTGTTGTGCCGCAGCGAGTCCCGGCTGGCTGACGACATGCTGGCGCGGGCGATCCCGGCACTGGACGGGATCGCCGCGCCGACCCACTCGAACCCGCGGGACTGCCTGCTGGAGATCTCCGCGCTGGGCGTCGGCAAGGCGTCGGCGCTGGCGGACCTGGCAGCCGAGCACGGCATCGACCCGGCGGACGTCGTGGCGTTCGGGGACATGCCGAACGACCTGGACATGCTGGCGTGGGCGGGCCGTGGGTACGCGATGCGTGGTGGGCACGCCGACGTCCTCGCGGTCGCCGAGCTCGTCGCGCCGCCCGTCACCGAGGACGGCGTGGCGCAGGTGCTGGAGGCTCTGCTCGCGCACTGAGCGACACGGGGTCAGCGTTGCGGGAGGACGGCCGACCCCGCGTCTGCACTGCCTAACGAGTGGGTGCTCCTGGAGTTACGGCGACCCGCAGCCAACGGCCGACCCCGGTTAGAGGTACTGCCCGGTGCCCTGCTGCGGGGACGTCGGCGGGTGCGGTGGCTGGGGCGCCCCCGGGTGCGGCATCCCCGGCAGGCCCTCGGGCGGCAGCGAGCCCGGCGGCAGCGCGCGGCGCATCTCCTCCAGCTGCGCCCGGGCGGCCATCTGCTGGGCCATCAGCGCAGTCTGGATGCCGTGGAACAGGCCCTCCAGCCAGCCGACCAGCTGGGCCTGCGCGATCCGCAGCTCTGCGTCCGACGGCGTCTGGTTGTTGTCGAAAGGCAACGTGATCCGGCGCAGCTCCTCGACCAGCTCCGGGGCCAGCCCCTGCTCCAGCTCGTGCAGCGAACGCTCATGGATCGCGGCCAGTCGGCCGCGGCCGGCCTCGTCCAGCGGCGCGCTGCGGACCTCCTCCAGCAGCTGCTTGATCATGCTGCCGATCCGCATCACCTTGGCCGGCTGCTCGACCAGCTCGGCCGGGTTCCGCTCGCCGTCCTCGTCGTCGTCCTGGTCGCCGTTGGTGGGTGCGACGCCCATACCGTCCTGGGTCACCACGACGATGCGGTCCGGGTCTTCCTCGCTCATCCCCCCATCCTGCCCTGACTACTGCCCCAGCCGCCGGGTGAGTGGCAACCGGGACCGCACGCCGAGGCCGGCCGCCGCCGCGGCCAGCAGCGGCACCCCGATCCCGATCAGCGCCAGCATCAACCACGGGATGCGGATGATCGGGCTCCCCCAGACACTCATCCCGTCCGGGCCGTTGTGCTGCGCTGTCAGCGGCCAGGCGACCGCGATCCCGGGAACCAGCCCCACCGCGATCCCAGCCAGGCTTCCCAGCAGCCCGATGACCACCGCCTGGGCCGACGCCATGGTGCGTCGGGTGCGCGGCCGGGCTCCGATCGCAGCCAGCGTGGCGGCATCCGGTCGTCCGTCCACCAGGGCCAGGCCGGTCGCGGTCAGCGTGCCGACCAGGACCGCGAGCGCGGCGATGATGACCAGCCCGACCAGCGGCAGCGCGAAGCTCTCGTCGAAGCCGCGTTCGGTGTACACGTCGGCGTACTGGGCGGACCCGAGCAGGGTCTCCTGCAGCTTGTCCTGCGCGTCCCGGCTCAGCGCGATGGCGGACGGCGAGAGCACCGCCCCGTTCTGCGCCCACGGCAGCTTCAGCGTCTCGGCGGCCTTCGGGGTGAGGATGGCGCCGGTCAGGTTGGGCATCCCGCCGGAGGTGAGCAACGGGTCGATCGGCGCGGCCAGCACCCGACGTGTCTGCAGCTCGGCCACCTTCGGCTTGCTGCCCGAGTAGTCACTGACGAACGTGACCAGCCGCGCGTGGCCGGAGTCGTCCACCAGCGCGGCGGACGGCACCAGCACGCCACCGCGGGCCAGCACCGCGCGCTGCTCGTCGTCGAGCTGGTAGCCGAGCGCCTCCAGTCCCGTCTGGTTGGCGACCAGGCTGGACTGCGCGCTGTAGCCGGCTGTCGGGCGCTTCAGCCCCGCAGTCATCCAGCTGACGCACTTCTCGTCGGCCGTCTCGGACACCGGCGGTGTCGTGGGGCATCCCGGAGGCGCGACGTACACGTCGGGTGTCGACATCGGGTCGCTGGTCGACCCACCCAGGGTGCCGGTCGCGAGCAGCGCGCGTCCGGGCGCCAGGGCCTGGGTGGTGGCGTCGGCGGCGTCCCACCAAGCGGCGTCCATGTCGCTGGCCTGGACAGTCGTCACGCCCGCCGGCAGCCGGGGCTGGTAGTCGCGCCGGCTCTGCGCGAAGTCGCTGCTGGCGCCGATCGCGAGGGCGGTCACCCCGGCGACCGCAGCCATCACCGCCGCCACCGCGGGGGCGGTCCGGCTGCGTTGGCGGGCGCTGTCCCGGGTGGCCAGCCGCAGCGGCAGCGGCAGGCGCCGGCCCAGGCGGCCGACGCCGCCCACGAGGGCGGGCATCAGCGCGATGGCCCCCAGCACCATCGTGAGCGTGCCCGCCGCGACCCAGAGCTCGCCACCCTGCCGGGTGCCGCGCACCAGCGCGACGGCGGCACCGACGCCCAGCAGCACGCCGCCCAGCACGGGCAGTCCGGGTCGGGAACCGACCTGCCCTCGCCGCCCGGCCAGCACGGCGACGACGTTCTGGCGAGCGGCCGCCCGGGCCGGGAAGTAGGCGGCGGTCAGTGCGGCGACCGCCCCGAGCGCTGTCGCAACCAACAGCGCGACCCAGGCCACGTCGAACGGGCCGAGCACCGTCTCCGGCAGGAAGTGCGGGATCAGCGCGACGATCAATGCGGCGAGCGGAATGCCCAGTGCCGCACCGAGAACGGCCGCCAGGGCGCCGGTGGTCAGGGCCTGGGCGAGCACCACGCGGCGGACGTCTCGGGCGGTGCCGCCGGTAGCTGCGACGAGGGCCAGCTGGCGTCTCGAGCGGCGCACCCCGACGGCGAACGCCGGGCCGGCGAGCAGGATGACCTCGAGCACGATGGAGAAGACCACCAGGAACAGCACGGCGCGGGTGGCCGCGTCCGAGCCGTTGAAGCTGGCGAACGCGCCGGGATCGCTGAGGGTGTCCTCCCAGTTGGCCGGCGGGTTCTGGATGACCGAGCGGGACGTGATGGCCAGGCCGAGCTGGTTCAGCTCGCGAACCCGTTGCCAGGTCACGGGTTTCGGCCCCGGCACGAGGTAGGTGTGCTGGGTCTGCTCACCCGCGGCGAGCGCGGCGACCGGTGACGAGGGCCGGGCCACGACCAGGGCGTTGTCGAACACCGACGGCATCACGGCCACACCCACGACCCGCCCGGTGCTGGACGCCGCCCCAGAACCCTGGACGCCCTGGGTGACTTCGAGGTTGTGACCGATCGGGAAGCCGTGGCCGGCCAACCATGGCGAGACGAGCACCTCGGAGTCGTTGCGCGGCAACCGCCCTGAGCGCAGGTCGACGAGCCCGGTCAGCGCCTTGTCGGCGCCGTCGACGCCGACGATGCGCACATGGGTGCGTCCGCGCGCGGTCACCGCCGAGCTGGAGCCCGAGGTGATGTCGATCAGGTCGGCACCGACGGCGCCCCGCACCTGCTGCGGCGTCCAGTCGGTGTCCTCGGCCGCCTTGTCGGCGACGGCCGCCGTCTCGTCCTTGCTGTCGGGTGAGCCCGAGGTCGATCCGCGCGCAGGCTGCCAGTTGCCGTCCGGCTCCTGGTCGATCGGCTCGCGCTGGGCGGGGTTCACCAGCGCCTGGGTCTGCCCGAGCTGCTGGTCGAGACCCTCGACCGGGCTGATCGCGTTGGTCTCGTAGACGGTGGCGAACGTGGACACGGCGAGCACCGGGAGGCCGACCATCACGGCCACCAGGGCGTTGCGTCCCTTGTTGCGCACCAGATTCTCGTCGGGCCATTCGCAGCGCTGGGCGCCAGGCGGTCAGGCTCACGCGGGGCCCTCCCGCAGCAGGACCTCGGCCTCGGGGGCGTCGCCGGTGGAGTCCACCACGACCCCGTCGCGCAGGAACACCACGCGGTCCGCCCAGGCGGCATGCCGGGCCTCGTGGGTGACCAGCAGACCGGCCGCACCCGCGTCCACCCGGCCGCGCAGCACCCGCAGCACGGCCTCGCCGGTCTCGGAGTCCAGCGCGCCGGTCGGCTCGTCCGCCAGCACGAGCCGGCGGTCGCCGACCAGGGCTCGCGCGATCGCGGTGCGCTGCTGTTGCCCGCCGGACATCTCGTCGGGGAACCGGTCGGCGAGGTCGCCGACGCCGACCTCGTCCAGCGCCGCCTGGGCCTGCCGACGCGCCTGCCCCGACCGGACGCCGTCCAGCTCGAGCGGCAGCATCACGTTCTCGACGGCGGTCAGCGCGGGGATCAGGTTGAGGTCCTGGAAGACGTAGCCGAGGCTGCGTCGGCGCAGCGCTGCGATCTCGCCGCGCTTGAGCTGGGACAGCGGCTGGCGCTCGACGTAGACCTCCCCGGACGTCGGGGTGTCCAGCCCACCGGCCAGGCTCAGCAGCGTCGACTTGCCGGATCCGCTCGGGCCCATCACTGCGACGAGCTCGCCCGGCCGGACGGTGAGGCTGACCTCGCGCAGGGCGTGCACCGCGGTGTCGCCGGCGCCGTGCACCCGCGACACATCGCGCAGCTCCAGCACCGCGGCGTCCGTGGTTCCTGCTGGGCGGCTGATGCCCTGGGTGGCGGTCATCGCCGGGCCTCCTTCTCGTGCTCCCGTGCGGCGGGGGTCGCGGCGGGGGTGCGGGCGTGATTCGCGGTGCGGGCGTGGTTCGCGGTGGGGGCGGGATCGTTGGCGCGGCGGAGCAGCCGGGCCTCGACGTGGTCCAGCCAGCGCACCTCGGCCTCCGCGCTGAAGACCAGGTTGTCCAGCACCAGCAGCCAGGCGAGGTCGTCCCGCTCGGTGGCCTGCTGCTTGAGCCGGGTCAGGTCGCGCAGCGAGCGCATCGTCTGGGTCCGCTGGGACTGCACGACGGCCGGGACGTCGACGCCGGGCACGGTGACAGCGAGCGCGAGCTTGATGGCCAGCTCGTCGCGTGGGTGCTCCTCGCGGTCGACCGGGGTGAGCCACCAGCGGCGGACCGTCTCGCTGCCCTCAGGGGTCAGTCGGTACGTGATCCGGCCCTCGTCGTCCGGCCGTCCTGCGGCTTCGACGAGTCCGTCACGCTCGAGCCGGCTGAGAGTGGTGTAGACCTGCCCGACGTTCAGCGGCCAGGTGCCACCGGTGCGGCCCTCGAACTCCGAGCGCAGCTGTGCGCCGTACATCGGCTGCTGCGCGAGTAGTGCCAGCAGCCCTTGCCGGATCGACATGATGCCCCTTGTGTATACCGAGTATTACTCTGCTGAACAGCAGGTATACCGGGTATGCAGGGCTGGGTCAACTCCTAAAGGGTCATGGGGTCGGCCGGGACCACGTCAAACGAGCTCAGACGGTGAGCAGCACCTTCCCGATGTGCTGCGAGCCGTCCAACACCTGGTGTGCCCGGGCCGCGTCCGCCAGCGGCAGCACGGTGTCGATGACCGGCCGGACCCGACCGGCTTCGATCAGCGGCCACACGTGCTCGCGCACGGCCGCCACGATCGCGGCCTTCTCGGCGACCGGCCGGGCCCGCAGGGACGTGGCGATGATCGCGGCCCGCTTGCGCATCAACAGCCCGAGGTCGAGCTCGGCCTTGGTGCCGCCCTGCATGCCGATACTCACCTGCCGGCCGTTCACCGCCAGCACCTCGAGGTTGCGGGCCAGGTACTTGGCGCCCATGTTGTCCAGGATCACGTCGGCGCCGCGGCCCTCGGTCGCTGCCCGCACCACCTCGACGAAGTCCTGCTCGCGGTAGTTGACCAGCACGTCCGCACCCAGCTCGCGGCACCGCTCCAGCTTGTCCGCGGACCCGGCGGTGACCGCGATCCGGGCACCGACCTCGCGGGCCAGCTGAATGGCCATCGTGCCGATCCCGCTGGACCCGCCGTGCACGAGCAGCAGCTCATCGGGTTGCAAGGACGCCGTCATGAAGACGTTGCTCCACACTGTGCACGTCACCTCGGGCAGCGCCGCCGCGTCCACCAGCGGAATCCCGGACGGCGCGGGCAGCAGCTGCCCGATAGGCACCGCTACCTGCTCGGCGTACCCGCCACCGGCCAGCACGGCACAGACCGGCGCGCCGACCTCCCAGCCGCTCACCCCGGGACCGAGGGCGGCGATCGTGCCGCTGCACTCCAGTCCCAGGTACTCCGAGGCGCCCGGCGGTGGTGGGTAGTGACCCTGCCGCTGCATGAGGTCGGCCCGGTTCACCCCCGCTGCCGCCACCCGGACCAGCACCTCACCCTGACCGGCGACGGCGTCCGGCACCTCGCCGATCCTCAGCACCTCGGGACCGCCTGGGCCGCTCATCGTGATCGCGCGCATGCCCCGACCCTAGGACTGCCCGACCCATCTCAGCGCGGCGGCCAGATCGTCAGGGGTGTCGACGTCCAGCGTGCACGGCGCGGGCACGTCCACCTCGGCGAGGGTCAGCCCGGACAGCAGGGACCGCATCGAGCGTCCGCGCGCGCCAGCCCCGTCGGCGGTGAGCGCCTCCTGCAGCGCGCCCACCCGGTAGAGCCCGAGCAACGGCTGGCGCACCCCGGCGGCATCCACTGCGACCACGCCGACCACCTCGGGGGTCAGCCGCGACAGCAGCAGTGGCACCGCGGAGGCGGCGAACGGCTGGTCACCGGCCAGCACCGCGACCAGCGCGGACTCGGACAGGTCGTCCAGCGCACAGGCCAGGGCAGCGACCGGACCGCCACCGGCCGGCCGCTCACGGACCCAGTGCACTGGCACGGACGTCGGCCGGGTGGGGCCGACCGCGACGACCGGGACGTCGGGGGCCAACCGGGCCAGGCCCTCGAGTAGGCGGTCCAGCAGCCGGACGCCGGCCAGCTCCACCGACAGCTTGTCGCTGCCCATCCGGCGCGCGCCGCCGCCCGCCAGAACCACCACTCGATCAAGCACCAGCGCAGTATGCCAAGCCCGCGCGGTTACCGATCCACGCTCGCCGGGCCCACCGGACACGCCGTCCTTAGGCCGAACGGGTGACTGCCGGTGCGGCTGAGGTCAATGTCGCCTCGCTCGGCGCCGAAGGGTCATGGACCGGCGACAGAGGGAAGGGCACCATGCTGCGTAACCGAGGTATCAGGACCAAGCTCCTTGCGGTCCTGGCACTACCTATCGTGGTTCTGATCATCGGCGCCACCGTGATCTCTGCCCAGGGTTTCACCCGCGCTGCCCAGGCGGCGAAGGTCGAGAAGCTCGCCAATGGCGGAAGCGCACTCGGCAGCCTGATCCTGCGCCTGCACCAGGAGCGCACGCTCGCCGTGCAGGTCTCCGCCGGCACTGCGACGCCTGAGCAGATCAAGCAGCTGAAGGGTGCCCAGGCCGGCACCGACAAGGCCGTCATGGAGACCCGCGCCTTCGTACAGAGCCTGAGCCTCAGCTCGCTCTCGCAGGAGGCCATCCAGGCCGTCGCCGCATCCGAGGGCGGGCACATGCAGCTGCCGTCCGTGCGCGCCGACGTCGTCAGCGGCCACGGTCAGCCGGACCAGATCGCCGCCAAGTACGACGGCATGATCGCGCTCGACGCCGCGCTGCCCGCTCGCATCGGTGACTCGCTGAGCGACCGCCGGATCGGTCGCAGCCTCGCCGCCTACACCAACCTCGCCAACCTCGCCGAGTACGCCAGCCAGGAGGCCGAGCTCGGCGCGGTCGCCGTGGCCGCCAAGGGCATCGACACCCAGAGCGCCGTGCAGCTGTCGATCCTGCAGTCCGCGCAGAGCGACCAGATCTCCCAGTTCCGACTGAACGCGAACTCGAAGCTGGCGTCCGCGATGGATGCCGCGCTGTACCAGCCGATCGACGCCCGGGCCGCCTTCAACACCGAGCGCAACGACATCATGAGCAGCCTCGGCGGCACCCCGACCGTGACCACCCAGCACGACTGGATCAAGAACGCCGGCGAGCGGGTCACCTCGATCCAGTCGCTCCTACAGCCGCTTGCCGCACAGACCGCGCAGGACGCACGCTCGTCAGCCGCGGACGCTCGCCGCACCGCCGTGGTGCTGCTCAGCATCAGCTTCATCGTCGTCGCCTTCGTCGTCGTCCTGGGTCTGTACCTGGCCCGCGCGATGACCCGGCCGCTGCGTCGCCTGACCGTCACCGCCGGTGAGCTCGCCGAAGAGCTGCCGAAGATGGTCGAGCGGATGGCGACCCCGGGTGAGGGCCCCGGCGTCCAGCTGCCCGAGATCGACGTGCAGAGCAACGACGAGGTGGGCCGCCTGGCCCTGGCCTTCCGGAACGTCAACGAGACGACCGTTCGGGTGGCCGAGGAGCAGGCAGCACTGCGCGCCTCGATCGCCGAGATGTTCGTCAACGTCGCGCGCCGCAACCACGTCCTGCTCTCGCGCCAGCTGTCCTTCATCGACCAGCTGGAGCGCACCGAGGAGAACCCGGACACGCTGGACAACCTGTTCCGCCTCGACCACCTCGCGACCCGGATGCGTCGGAACGCCGAGTCCCTGATCGTGCTCGCGGGTCTGGACAGCGGTCGTCGCCTGCGTCGCTCGATGCCGCTGTCCGACGTGATCCGAACCGCCGTGTCGGAGATCGAGCGGTACGACCGCGTCGACCTCGCGCTGCAGGCGGACCCGGCGCTGGTCGGCCACGTCGCGCTGACCACCGCCCACATGATCGCCGAGCTGCTGGAGAACGCCACCCAGTTCTCCAACCCGGACACCCGGGTGATCACCGCGACCGCGTTCAGCAGCGCCGGCGTCCGCATCACGATCACCGACCTCGGCCTGGGCATGACCTGGGACGAGATCACCGACGCCAACCAGCGCATCGCCAACCCGCCCGTGACCGACGTCGTCGGCTCGCAGCGCCTCGGCTTCTACGTGGTCGGCCGCCTGGCCCGCCGCCTGGACGCCACCGTCGCACTGCGCCCGGGTCGGACCCAGGGCACGGTCGTCACCATCGACCTGCCGCCGGCGCTGTTCGTGCCGGGGTCGTTCTCCGACCTCGCCGTCGCCGACAACGACTACGTCGAGCTGCCGGCCATCGAGGCCGCTTCCTCGAACGCCTCGGACAGCTCGCTCGCCTCGGCGCCGTCGCTGCCCGCCCCGTCCCTGCCGTCGCTGCCGAGCGTCCCGGTCGCCGAGGCCACTGGCCTCGACGTCCCGGTCGTGCCGTCCCCGGACTCCACCGGTGACCTGCCGCGCCGTGGTCAGGCCGAGGCCGTCCCGGCCGCAGCCGCCGACCAGGCACGGGTCGAGCCGCGGGTGCCCGCCCAGTCCGCGCCGGAGGCTCTGGTCGAGCCGGCCGGGGACGGTGGGCTGCTGCCCAAGCGTCACGCCCGCGAGACTTCGGACGACCTGGACACCCCGGCTGAGCTGCCTGCCGCAGCGCCTGCCCCGCGTCCGGGCATGTTCAACAGCTTCCGCTCGCGTCGTGCGGTGGACGACTCCGTCGAGGCCACCGCCGCGCCGACCGGGTTCCCCACGCTGGACACCCCGCTGGACGACGGCAGCTCGCCCGCCTTCGTCCCGGTGATCGAGGAGGCCACGCCGGCCCTGCCGACCCGTGAGGCTCCGGTCGCCGAGGTCGAGGCGCTGGTCGCCGAGGTCGAGGCTCCGGCTCCCGTGGCCGAGTCGGTCGAGGTGCCTGCCCTGCCGGGCCCTCTGGACGCCGGTTGGGTGCCCGAGTCGCACTCCGACTGGGTCCCGGACCACGTGTCCGCCGAGGACGAGGTCGAGTCAGTCGAGGACGAGTCGGTCGAGGTCGAGTCGGTCGAGGTCGAGTCGGTCGAGGTCGTCGAGGACGCCCCGGTCGAGTCGGTCGAGGCCTTCGAGCCGGTCGCCGAGGTGGCCGAGCTCGTCGAGGAGCCCGTCGCCCAGCTCGAGCCCGAGGTGGCCCAGCTGCAGGTCGTGCCGCAGCTCGAGCCCGACTTCGAGCCCGACTTCGCGCCCGAGTTCGAGGCTGAGTTCGAGGCCGACTCAGAGGTGGAGCCGGTCGCCGAGCAGGCCTTCGAGCCGGTGGCCGTCGAGTCCGTGCCGGACGCCCGTTCGACACTGTCCGAGCTGGCCCGCGAGGCCCGCCAGGCCGGTGACGACGCGGTGCACGATGCTGCCGAGGCGCCCACCGAGCAGGTCCCGGTCGTCCCCGCGCTGCCGCCGATCGGCGTCCCCGCGATGGACATCCTGCCCGCTCGTGGCGGACGGGCCCGGCTGGGTCGCCGTGCGGCAAAGCCGGCTGCGGCGCCTCGCCCGGTCCCGGCACAGCCGCCCGTCGCCCAGTCATGGCCCGCGCCGTCGCCGATCCCGGCGGCCCGCCAGCCGATGCCCGCCGAGCCGGTCGTCCCGGTCGCTGCGGTCCCGACCACTGCGGTGGCCGAGCCCGTGGAGCCGGTGGCCGCACCGAGCTCGCTGTTCGCCCCGGCACCGGTGCAGCAGGAGGAGCCGGCCCTCGCGCCGTCCTCGCTGTTCGCCCCGGAGCCGGCCGAGCCGCAGGTCCCGGTCGAGCCCGCGTTCGCACCTGGCGTGCCCGCTCTGGCGGCCGCAGCCAACCTGCGCGAGCGCTCGGCGATGGCGTCCGAGGCCCTGTCCGAGCTGTCTGCGCTGTCCACGTACAGCCCCCAGGCAGTTGAGGCCAGTGCCCCGGCGGCCCTGACCCGGCGTACCCCGCTGGCCACGGAGGCGGGCCAGATGGCCTCCAAGCCGGCGATTGAGGAGCCGCTCGGCGCCCGCCGAGGAGGTCGCAACGCGGCTGACGTCCGCACCATGCTCAGCGGCTTCCGAGCCGGTGTCGAGCGTGGCCGTACGTCTCCGGCGACCAACGGCCAGACCACGACCGCGACCGAAGACGCAGACGCCTGATTCTGGGTTCCTGCTAGCGGGTGCACTTGCCCGTGAAGCGCTCAAGACCAGCACCACCCTGTCCGATCAACCAGCAAGCAACACCAGCGCAATGCAGACGGAGGACCACCACCGTGACGACGATGAGCACCGAGGCAGCCAACTTCAGCTGGCTTCTCGACAACTTCGTGAAGAGCGTGCCCGGCGTGCGGCACACGCTCGTCGTGTCCGCCGACGGGCTTCTGATGGCCATGTCAGACGATCTCGACCGCACCAGCGGTGACCAGCTGGCAGCGATCGTGTCGGGCATGTCCAGCCTCACCCGCGGGGCGGCTCGCCAGCTGCGCTGCGGTGAGGTTCGGCAGTCCATTGTCGAGATGGACACGCTGTTCCTATTCACCATGAGCATCAGTGACGGCTCCGTGCTGTCGGTGATGGCAGACGCCACCTGCGACGTCGGCCTCATCGGCTACGAGATGGCGCTGCTGGTCAGTCGCACCGAGGCCACGCTCACCCCGCAGCTCGTGTCGGAGATGCGCTCGCGCCTCCCCGTCGCCGGCGCGCTGCGGGCCGTGGCAGGGGGGTGATCCCGGTGGACCCCCTCGACTACCCGTCTGACGTGACGGAGGACGAGGCGGACGAGGAGACCTACGCCGTCCGCCCGTACGCCGTCACCGGCGGCCGCACGCGGACGACGACGAACGAGCACCTGCCCGTCGAGGCTCTCGTCCAGTCCCTTCGTGGCCACGAGGACGTCGGTCTGACGCCCGAGCGTCGCAAAATCCTCGAACTGACCCGCGACCAGTACCTGTCCGTGGCCGAGCTCTCGGCCCACGTCAAACTGCCAGTCGGCATCATGCGCGTTCTCGTGAGCGACCTGGCAGCCTCCGGCAACATCCGAATCCACGGAACCGGCGCCTTCACCGCATCCTCAGCCCCGGCAACCAGCCTCAGCGTCCTGGAGAGTGTTCTCAATGGCATTTCCTCGCTCTGACGTCGCCCCTCAGGGCACGCCCGCGGGAGCCCCGGGCGCAGCCTCTGCGGCGGGTACCCCCGACGCTCCCCCCACCGTCGTCAAGATCGTCGTCGCGGGCGGGTTCTCCGTCGGCAAGACGACCTTCATCGGTTCCCTGTCGGACATCGAGCCGCTTCGCACCGAAGCCGCGATGACCGAGCACTCGATCGGCGTCGACGACGCCGGCCTGGTGTCGGACCGCAAGACCTCGACCACCGTCGCCATGGACTTCGGCCGCATCTCGCTGCCGGGCAACCTGTGGCTCTACCTGTTCGGCACGCCCGGCCAGGATCGCTTCCTCTTCATGTGGGACGACCTGGTGAAGGGCGCCATCGGCGCCGTCGTGCTCGTCGACACCGACCGGCTCGACCAGTGCTTCCCGGCCGTGGACTACTTCGAGGCCCGGCAAATCCCGTTCGTCGTCGCAGTCAACTGCTTCGACGGCGTGGCCCGCCACCAGCTCGACGACGTCCGCGAGGCGCTCGCCGTGCCGGCGCACGTGCCGATGCTGTACACCGACGCCCGCACCCGGGCGGCGACCAAGCAGGCACTGATCTCCGTCGTCCAGCTGGCGATGCAGCGCCTGACCGGGGCCTGAGCCGAGCGCTCGTCCCCCACAGACCCGGCCGGTGTCGGTGCCCTCGAGGCACCGGCACCAGTTGCGGCATTCCGGGCGGCTCAGCCGACGGTGGCCTTGGTGACCTTCGCGTCGTCGATCGTGAGGTTGATGCGGTCGGGCTGCAGGTCCATGGTCACCGGGAACTCCTCGCCGTCCCGGGCGACGACCCTCGAGGTGAGCCCGGCGTCACTGATCGCCTTCAGCGCGTCGTCCTCGGACATGCCCACCACGGACGCGGCCATCTGTTCGACACCGGTGCTGCTCATCGACGGGTCCTCCGTGCTGCTGGACGTCGGGGTGCTGCCCGCCGACGGCTTCGTGCCGGTGTTGTCGCTGCCGCAGGCGGCGAGCAGGGCGACGGCGGCCAGCATCCCGCCTGCCGCGGCGAGCCTGGTGCGGCCCTTGATCATGATCGCCTCCCGGATCGAAGCGTAGCCGCTGCGTCGTCCGCCCGGACCAGAGAAGTGGGGCACCCGGATCGACCTGGGTGCCCCACTTCTCTGGTTTCGCCGCGACGGTCAGGCCGGCCGGGTCCCCTTCACCGCGAGCACCGGGCAGGTCGCCTCGAGCAGCACCGCCTGCGCGGTGCTGCCCAGCAGCAGCTTGCCGACCTGCGTGCGGTACCGGATACCGATCACGATGAGCGTCGCATGCTGCTCGGCGGCGACCCGCAGGATCTCCTCCGCCGCGTCCCGTCCGGCGGTCGGCTGCTGGACGTCGTGCTCGATCCCCGCGCTGGTGAGCTCGGTGTCGATGGCGTCCAGGTCCTCGGCCGTGGCGAATGCCGCATCCGAGTAGTTGCCGTGGTGCCCGGTGTTGACGACCACCAGCGGAGCGCTGCGCAGGAGCGACTCGCGTTTGGCCCGCTCGAAGGCCGCGATCCCCTGGGGGCTCGGGATGTAGCCGACGACGATGCGTTCGGCCGTCGCGCTCCCTGCGGTCACGGGGCGTCCTCCAGCTTCTTGGCGCCGGTCATGATCGCCACGCCCTCACCCATGTCGTGCGTCTGCGGGGTGACGACTCCGGCGCGGCCGCCCAGCCGCTGGATGTGGATGCGGTCCGCGACCTCCCACACGTGCGGCATGTTGTGCGAGATGAAGATGATCGACAGTCCCTTCTCGCGCAGCTGCTTGATCATGTCCAGGACGGCGGCCGACTCCTTGACACCGAGCGCGGCGGTCGGCTCGTCGAGGACGACGACCTTGCTGCCGAACGCCGCCGCGCGGGCGACGGCGACCGCCTGGCGCTGGCCGCCGGACAACGTCTCGACGGCCTGGGTCATGTTCTGGATCGTCTCGATCCCCAGACCCTGGACGGCCTCGCCGGCACGTCGCTCCATCCCCTTCTTGTCGAGCATCCGCAGTACCGAGCCCAACGGGCCGGGCCGGCGCACCTCGCGGGCCAGGTAGAGGTTGCTGGCGATGTCCAGCGCGGGGATGACGGCGAGCTGCTGGTAGACCGTCTCGATGCCGGCCTCGCGAGCGTCCTGAGGCTTGCGGAAGTTGACAACCTGGCCGTTCATCGTGATCACGCCGGAGTCCGGGATGTAGGCCCCGGTCAGGCACTTGATCAGCGTCGACTTCCCGGCGCCGTTGTCACCGATGACCGCGAGGATCTCGCCGGGGTACAGGTCCATGTCGACCCCGTCGAGGCCGACGACGCGACCGAAGGTGATGACGAGCTTGCGGGACGAGAGCACGGGCTGCTGGCTGTAGATGCTCTCCTTGCCGGCGGGCACCCCGCCGTAGGCGACGTCCAGCTCCGAGGTGCTCATGCCTTGACCTTTCTGATCCACTGGTCGACGGCGACGGCGACAATGACCAGGACGCCGGTCGCGAGGACGCGCCACTGCTGGTCGACGCCCATCTGGGACAGCCCGAACTGCAGCGTCTGGACGATGAGCGCGCCGATGGCCGTGCCGATCAGCCGACCGCGACCGCCGAACAGGCTCGTGCCGCCGATGACCACAGCGGTGATGCTCTGCAGGTTGGCGTCCGGGACGGCGTTCGGCGTCGCTGCGCCGGCCCGCCCGATGAGCACCCAGGCCGCGATGCCGTAGATCAGGCCGGCGACCGTGTACACGCCGAGCAGGATGCGCTTGCTCGGCACACCGGACAGGCGAGCCGACTCGGGGTCGTCACCCACGGCGTACACGTAGCGGCCCCAGGCGGTCTGGGCCAGCACGAAGCCCATCACGATGTACACGATCACCACGACGACGATGCCCCAGGTCAGCCGGAAGTCACCGATCGAGAACCCCTCGCCGAGGATGTTCAGGATCCGCGGCAGGTGCTCGGCCTGGATGCTCGAGCCGCCGGAGTACAGCAGCGCGATCGCCGTGAAGATGCTGAGCGTGCCCAGCGTGACGATGAACGGCGGCAGGTTGACCCGGGTGACCAGGAAGCCGTTGAGGGCCCCGGCCGCCGTGGCGAACGCGATGCCGATCACCAGCGCGATCACGCCAGGCATGCCGCCGTCCTTGGCCAGGGTGGCCATGACCATCATCGACAGCACCATGATGGCGCCGACCGACAGGTCGATGCCTGCGGTGAGGATGATGATGGTCTGCCCCACCGCGAGGCAGGCCACGACCGCGGTCTGCTGCAGCAGGATGCCCATCGAGGTGGCGGTCAGGAACGTCGGTGTCGCGATGAAGAAGGCGATGAACGCCACGAGCAGCAGGAACAACGGACTCAGCCAGGGTCTGGAGTGCAGCTGGTGCTGCACCTTCTGGAGTGGGGAGTGCTGCCGCCGAGCGAACTCGGCGGCAGCAGACTCAACTGTCTGACTCATGATCAGTTGCCCCAGCAAATGTTCAGGCCCTCGTCCGAGGTGATGCTCTTCACGCCCTCGGCGGGCTTGTCGGTGATCAGCGCGACGCCGGTGTTGTAGAAGTCGAGGCCGGACGTCGTGCTCGGCTTCTCACCGCCGCGGGCGATCTTGGCGACGGCCTCCATGCCCAGCGTGGCCATCTTCAGCGGGTACTGCTGGGCCGTCGCACCGATGACCCCGCTCTTGACGCTCGCGACGCCGGCGCAGCCGCCGTCGACCGAGACGATGGTGGCGGTCTTGCCGGCTGCCTTCAGCGCGCCGTTGGCGCCCACGGCCGTCGGCTCGTTGATCGTGTAGACCAGGTTGATGTTGGGGTTCTTGGCGAGGCACTTCTCCATGGCGGTGCGCCCGCCGTCCTCGGCGCCCTGACCCGCCTCGTTGCAGACGATCGTGTAGTCGCCGCCCTGACCGCCGGTGTACTTGCCGGTCTTGGCCTCGTCCCCGTTCTTCTTGGGGTCGTTGACCGGGATGCCCATGCCCTCGAGGAAGCCCTGGTCGCGGTTGTAGTCCACCGAGACGATCTTGTCGTCGAACAGGTCCAGCAGGGCGATCGTGGCGGGCTTGCCGGCGAGGGTCACCGCTGCCCACTGCCCGTCGAGCTTGCCCGCTTCGCGGTTGTCGGTGGCGAACGTGATGTCCACCGTGTCTGCCGGGTCGGGCGGGGTGTCCAGCGCGATCACGTACAGGCCGGCGTCGCGGGCCTTCTTGATCGCGCCGTTGACGCCCGTGCTCATCGGCGTGATCAGGATGCCCTTGTCGCCGCGCGCGATGGCGTCCTCGATCGCGGTGATCTGGCCGGCGTCGTCACCCTCCTGCTTGCCGGAGGCGACGGTCAGCTTGACGTTGTTCTTCGCGGCGTCCTCCTTCGCGCCCTTCTGCATGGCGACGAAGAACGGGTTGGTGGAGTCCTTCGTGATGAGGCTGACGCCGACGGCCTTCTCGCCGCCGGAGCTCGAGCTCGAGCCCGAGTCGTCGCCGCGGCCGCAGGCCGCGAGGCCCGCCACCGTGACGCAGGCCGCGGTGATGGCGATGGCCCGGCGTACGGACGGGCTACTGAGATTCATGCGAGTCATGGTCAGGGTGTCCCTCTCTTGGCGGAACTACTGCTTGACAACGATGTCAAACATAGTGTGTAGTCCGAGTAGCCGAGAAAGTCAATGGTTCGCCGTGAAAGCAGGTGTGATCGTGACACCGTTGTCATCAGGGGCGCCAAGACCCCGGGCGACCATGCGCGAAGTCGCCGCGCTGGCGGGCGTGAGCCTCAAGACGGTGTCTCGGGTGGTCAACCGCGAGGCGAGCGTCTCGCCTGAGGTGACCGCGCGCGTGGAGAAGGCCGTGCGCCAGCTCGGGTACCGGCACAACCTGGCGGCGAGCAACCTGCGGCGCACGAACGCCCGCAGCGCCATGGTCGGCGCCCTGCTGCAGGACGTCAGCAACAGCTTCAGCGCCTCGCTGCTGCGCAGCCTGGAGGACGCCGCGCACAGCCGGGACATGCTCCTGTTCGCCTCGAGCCTCGACGAGGAGCCCGAGCGTGAGCGCGGCCTGGTCGAGAGCCTGGTCCGCCGCCGGGTCGACGGCCTGCTTCTGATGCCGGCCACCCAGCGCCAGGACTACCTCGTGGACGACGTGCGCAGTGGTCTTCCGGTCGTCTTCGTGGACCGGCGTCCGCACGGGCTGGACGCCGACTCGGTGACGGTGGACAACATCCTCGGGTCCAGGATGGCGGTGGACCACCTGCTGGCCCACGGCCACGAGCGCATCGCGCTGCTCGGCGACCTCCCCAGGATCCAGACGGCCGCCGACCGGCTCACCGGGTACCACCAGGCGATGCGGGCCGCCGACCTGCAGCCGTCACGCGAGCATGTCGTGATGGCCCTGCGGTCGGACGTCGCGGCCATCGAGGCGACCCTGCAGCTGGTCGACTCGGACCTACCGCCGACGGCGATCTTCGCAGCGCGCAACGCCTTGGCCATCGGTGCGATCCGGGCTCTGCGCCAGCGTGGCCTGGCGGGAAGCATCGCGCTGGTCGGCTTCGACGACTTCCCGCTGGCCGACATCGTCGACCCACCGCTGACGGTGATCCGGCAGAACGTCGCCCAGATTGGCATCGAGGTGACCCGACTGCTCTTCGCCCGCATCGACGGCGACCACTCTGCGTCCCAGCACATCGTGCTCAGCCCGGAGCTCGTCCCGCGCGGGTCCGGGGAGATCCGGCCGTAGCCGCACCTCGCGCGCCCGCACCGCCGGCGAGATCGGCCGTCTCGGAATGTGGACAGGTGGCGTCCAAGGGATGACGCGAGCCGCTGAGCGGTGTTCCCTGTTGACGGGACGTCACCCCCGGCGTCCCTTCGCGCCCAGAACCTGAGGTGAGCTGCACCGTGAGCCGCATCTACGACGACGTCACCACACTGATCGGCAACACGCCGCTGGTACGTCTGAACCGCATCACGGACGGCGCGGGGGCGACCGTCCTGGCCAAGCTCGAGTTCTACAACCCGGCGAACAGCGTCAAGGACCGGATCGGCGTCTCGATCATCGACGCCGCCGAGGAGTCCGGCGAGCTCAAGCCCGGCGGCACCATCGTCGAGGCGACCAGCGGCAACACCGGCATCGCGCTCGCGATGGTCGGTGCCGCCCGCGGCTACGAGGTCGTGCTGACCATGCCCGAGACGATGAGCAAGGAGCGCCGCGCGCTGCTGCGCGCGTTCGGGGCTGAGCTGGTGCTTACCCCGGGGTCAGAGGGCATGAAAGGCGCCGTCAACAAGGCCGACGAGATCGCCAAGGACCGCGGCGCCGTCCTGGCCCGCCAGTTCGCCAACGAGGCCAACCCGGCCATCCACCGCAAGACGACCGCGGTGGAGATTGGGACGACACCGACGGCGCCGTCGACATCGTCGTGGCCGGGATCGGCACCGGTGGCACCATCACCGGCGTCGGACAGGTGCTCAAGGAGAGGAAGCCCGGCGTGCAGATGATCGCCGTCGAGCCGGAGGAGTCCGCGATCCTGAACGGCGGACCCCCTGGGCCGCACAGATCCAGGGCATCGGCGCGAACTTCGTTCCGGAGATCCTGGACACCGGCATCTACGACGAGGTCATCGACGTCAACGCCGAGACCGCGGTCATCTGGGCCCGCCGCGCGGCTGCGGAGGAGGGCCTGCTGGTCGGCCTGTCGTCCGGCGCCGCGCTCAAGGCCGCGGTGGACGTCGCGCAACGTCCGGAGAACGCCGGCAAGACGATCGTGGTCATCATCCCGAGCTTCGGCGAGCGCTACCTCTCGACGATCCTCTACAGCGACCTGCTCGACTGATCGGCTGCTGATGCACGTGCGCCGCACCCCGACGTCCTTCCCGAACCCTTCGCTGGCAACGGGTCTGGCCGCCGTCCGCGAGCGCCTGGTCGAAGACCTCGACACGGCCGCGCGACGCGATCCCGCGTCGCGCGGCCGGCTCGAGCTGCTGCTCTGCTACCCCGGGCTGCACGCCGTCTGGATTCACCGCCTGGCCCATCGCATGTGGCAGCGCCCTGGGCTGAAGCTGTCCGCCCGGGTGCTGTCCCAGCTGAACCGGTCGATCACCGGCGTCGAGATCGATCCCGGCGCCACCATCGGCCGACGGTTCTTCATCGACCACGCGATGGGCGTGGTGATCGGCGAGACCGCCGAGGTCGGCGACGACGTGATGCTCTACCACGGCGTCACGCTGGGCGGCCGGTCGATGGAGCGGGTCAAGCGGCACCCCACGGTCGAGGACGGCGTGACCATCGGGGCCGGCGCGCGCGTGCTTGGCCCAGTGGTGATCGGGGCGGGGGCGCAGATCGGCGCCAACGCGGTGGTGGTCAAGGACGTCCCGCCCGGTGCGGTCGTGGTCGGCGTCCCCGGGCAGGTGCGGCAGCCGTCGTCCGACGTCCCGCACACCGACCCCTACGACGTCTGGGCCGACCCGGCCATCTTCATCTAGAGGCCGGGCGCCCTGGTTGTTGATCACGTTATGTGGGCGTAGGCCTGCTTCTCGAGGCGTAGACCCCTGGTTAAGCAGGTCTAGGCACACTTAACGTGATCAAACCTGGGCGGCGGACGGCGGACGGCGGGCTAGAGGCCGGGGTAGGTCAGGCCGATCTGGGCCCGGACCTCGTCCATCGTCGCCATGATCGCGACTGTCTCGTCCAGCGGCAGGACCGGGCTCTCGGTCAGTCCCTCGCGCAGGCAGCGGGCGACCTCCGCCGCCTCGTAGCGCAGGCCTTTGTGCT
The DNA here is from genome assembly GCF_049994355.1 of Angustibacter sp. McL0619. Lineage (NCBI taxonomy): Bacteria > Bacillati > Actinomycetota > Actinomycetes > Kineosporiales > Kineosporiaceae > Angustibacter > Angustibacter sp. McL0619. The sequence continues at coordinate 121,699 of NZ_CP188257.1, forward strand.
CGCGCGGCTGCTTCTCGCCGGCGTACCGCTCCGGCTCACCCTGGCGCGGGTGGAAGGTGAACGACGTCGGTGCGTACCAGGTGGTGTCGATCTCGATGCGGCCCTCGGTGCCGACGATGACGGCACGGGTCGGGCTGGCCGCCCGCATCGTCGTGGTGAGCACGGCGTGTGCGCCGCTGTCGTACTCGAACACCATCGAGGTCTGTGCGTCGACGCCGGTCGGTCCCATCACGGCCTTCGCGCTGACCCGAGCCGGCGTGCCGAGCACCATCGACGCGAACGAGATCGGGTAGACGCCCAGGTCCAGCAGCGCCCCGCCGCCGAGCTCCGGGGCGAACAGCCGATGCTGCGGGTCGAACGCGAACCACTGCCCGTGGTCGGCGGTCACCGTGACGATCTCGCCGAGCGCTCCGCTGGCCAGGATCTCGCGGACCCGGACCATGTGCGGCAGGAACCGCGGCCACATGGCCTCCATCACGAACGTCCCGCGCGCCCGTGCCGCGTCGACCACGGTCCGGGCCTGCGCGGCGTCCATGGTGAAGGGCTTCTCCACCAGCAGCGCCTTGCCCGCCTCGACGGCCAGCAGGGCTGCCTCCTGGTGCCCGGGGTGCGGAGTGGCGACGTAGACGACGTCCACCTCCGGGTCCGCCATGAGGTCGGCGTAGCTGCCGTGCGCCCGAGGAACGCCGTGCTCCCGCGCGAAGCGTGCGGCGGACTCCTCGGTGCGCGAACCCACCGCGACCACCTCGACGTCCGGCAGCAGGGTGATGTCCGTGGTCATCACCGAGGCGATGCCGCCGGTGCCGATCACGCCGAACCGAGTGGTGCTCGAGCTCACGGTGTCTCCATCGGAAGGATGTGTGCCACGACGTACGCCGGGTCGCCGTCCTCGTCCGCCAGGGTGGTCGCCCAGACCCGGGCGGCCACCAGGTGCCCGTCGGCATGGACGTAGCGCTTGTCGACCTGCTGCGTCGCGTGCTGTTCGTCGAGCAGGTGTGTCAGGTTCACCGCGTCAGCGGCCAGGTCCGGCGGGTAGGTCAGCTCGGACACCTTGCGGCCGGCGACCTCCTCCGCCCGGTAACCGAGCATGCCGGCGAAGGCCTGGTTGCAGCGCACGATCACGCCGTCGAAGTCGGACAGCGACTGCCCGATCGGCGACTGGTCGAAGGCCCAGCGCAGCGTCGCCGCCGTGGAGGCCAGCTGGAGCTCGGCGTCCACCTGCGGCGTCACGTCCCGGCTGGTCGAGACCACCTGGTGCGGACGACCGTGCTGGTCGCGGAGCAGCTGGGTGCGCGTGTTGAGCCACCGGTAGGTCCCGTTGCGGTGCCGCGCCCGGTGCACCCGCACGGACGCCCGCTCGCTGACCTCGGCGTCCTTGGTGGCCAGGATCTCCTGCGCCTCCTCGGGGTGCAGGTGGTCGCCGGCCGAGCTGTTGATCAGCTCGGACGGCGTGTAGCCGAGTACGGCCAGCGAGCCCGGCGAGGCGTACAGGATCGTGGCCTCGGGGTCCGCGATGGTGACCAGCTCGTCCGAACCGATCTGGATCGGTGCCGGCACGCTGATGTCCAGACGGCGCTCCAGCTCACCGGGCGGTGGGTGCAGCTCGTCGTCCAGGCTGGCGGACGGCGGCTCCGGCCGGCCGAAGTACCAGCCCTGGGCGGTGTCGCAGCCCAGCGCCATCAGCTGGCGCGCCTGCTCCCGGGTCTCCACCCCCTCGCCGCACACGGACAGCCCCAGGGTGTGCGCGGTGTCGATCAGCAGCCGCGCGATCACCGCGTCCCGCGCGTTCTCGTGCACCCTGGAGACGAACGACCGATCGATCTTCAGCACGTCCAGCGGCAGCTGGCGCAGCATGTTCAGCGGCGAGTGACCGACGCCGAAGTCGTCCAGCGCCACCCGGACGCCGAGCGAGCGCAGGGCGTGCAGCCGGGCGGCGCTCTCAGCCATGTCCTCCAGCGCCGCGGACTCGGTGATCTCCAGCACCAGACGGTTCGGCTCCAGGCCGGACTCCTCCAGGGCCGCGGCGACCTGCCAGACGAAGGTGTCGTTGGACAGCTGCAGTGGCGAGACGTTGACCGAGACGCGTAGCGGGACCTCGACGTGGTTCGGCCAGGCCGCCGTGGTGCGGCAGGCCTGACCCAGGACGTCGTTGCCCAGGGTGTGGATCATCCCGGTGGCCTCGGCGACCGGGATGAACGAGTCCGGTGGGACCTCGCCGAGGGACGGGTCGGTCCAGCGGGCGAGGGCCTCGACGGCGACCGGGCGCGCCGACGGCAGCGTCACGATCGGCTGGTAGTGCAGCCGCACGACGTGCTCGGCCAAGGCCTGGCGCAGTCGCGCCTCGACCTCGGACGTCGCAGTAGCGCCCACGGCCTACCCCAACCTTCCCCTGGCGCCCCCGGAAGCGCCGCGTGCATGCCAACCTTGCCACGATCCCCTGCTGTTTGGGAGACAAGCCGGCTGTTTGGGAGACAAGCCGGACACTGCGGCACATGCGCGACACCGGCCGGTGTTCTGCGAGAATTGGACCTGCAATCGGGAGGGTTCGCATAGTGGCCGAGTGCAGGCGCCTTGAAAGCGCCCGAGGGAAACCTCCGAGGGTTCGAATCCCTCACCCTCCGCTGAAGCAGGGCACCTCCCGCCCCTAAGAGACCCGCGGTACCCCTCGGCGCACCGCCGCTGGTGGGCCGTTTCGCTGAACACGCACTGGAGTAGACACGTGAAGGACTCGTTCGACCGCAGGACCGTGCTGCTGAGCCTGCTCGCAGGCGCCGGGACGGCCGCCGTGGCGGCCTGCCAGCACGCCGGGAAGCCCCTCGCGCAGCCCACGCCGTCTGCCACGCCGACGACGCCGCCCACGCCGTCCGCGACCCCGGTGGACACTCGTCCGCGTTGGCCGCTGACCGGCAGGCTGGTCAAAGACCCGGCCGAGCTCAAGCACGCGGCCGTGGCGGTCAAGGTCCCGGACAACAAGAACGAGCACCCCCAGGTCGGCCTGGACAAGGCGGACATCGTGTTCGTCGAGCTCGACGGCTACCGCGACTCCTCCGGCTACAGCAGCACCCGGCTCGTCCCGGTCTTCCACTCCCGGATGCCGGACGACGTGGCCCCGGTCCGGTCGGTCCGCCCGGTCGACGTCCCGCTGTTCAGCCCGATCGGCGTGATCATCGGCAACACCGGGGCCACCGGCTGGGTGGGCCTGTACGCCAAGCACTACGGCCGGTTCCTCGAGAGCACGCTGTCGTACATGGCGACCCGGGGCACCGGCTCCTACTCGATCGACCCGAACCGGGTGCGCACCTACCAGGGCGTCACGTACTACGACCGTGCCGTCGTCTGCCACCCGAAGGTGCTGGCCAAGCAGACCCGCAAGTTCCGCGGCGGACCGGCCCGCAGCTACTTCCCGTGGGCCCTGACGGACGCCGAGGTGAGCACCGCCAAGGGCAAGGCCGCTCGCGCGATCCACGTGCCCTGGAAGAGCGGCCACAGCTACGACATGGGTTATGCCTACGACGCGAAGTCGGGGCGGTACCTGCGCAGCATGCCGTGGGGCAAGCACGTGCTGGCCAACGGCACCCAGGTGTCGACCGACAACGTGCTGGTCATTCGGGCCGGGCAGCGCTACACCAAGATCTTCCGCGGCCGCGGCGGGCCCGAGCCGGTGCACGACATCGTCAACGGCAAGGGCACGTTCTACTACTTCAACGGTGGCAAGTACGTGACCGGCACCTGGACCAAGGGCGCGGTGAACGCGCCGTTCACCTTCACCGTCAGCGACGGAACCCCGCTCAAGATGGCACCCGGCCAGACCTACGTCGAGCTGCCGAACACCAAGGCGGCGGTTCGCATCTCGGCCTGACCGACCTCGAGCCGGTCAGGTGCGGGCGATGCGGCCCACCTTGATCAGCGCCCAACCGACCAGGATCAGCGTGATGCCGAGGCCGAAGACCAGGAAGGCCACCCCGAACGCGACGACCGAGGTGAACAGGCTGGCCCGCAGGAACGAGGCCGTCATCACGGTGCTTCGCTTCGGGTCGTCCTGGTCCAGCTCGGCGTAGGTCTTGCCCCCGCCGGCCTCCAGCGCGTGCTTCTCGATCGTGTTCGCCTGGGCGTAGGCCGTCCAAGGGCTGTCGACGTCGTCCCCGGCGAAGTGGTCGGCGTCCTCCGAGACGGTGATGTGCTCGTCGGCCAGGGTGTTCGCCACGGTGATGTAGGTGCCCACGCCGGCGACCACGAAGATGAGTCCGATGATCACCACCAGCACGCCGAGCACGCGGACGCCCCCCGAACCGCGGCGCGTGGTTTCGGTAGCCGGTACGGCCGTCGTCTCGGCGGGGGTCGTCGCGCGCGTCGTCGCGCGCGTTGTCTCGGGCGTCGTCTCGGCGGGCTCGTTGGTGGGCGTGAGGTCCGACATCTGGGGCTCCTTCTGCGAAAAAGGACGGATCAGCACCCCAACCATGACAGGTTCGACGTCGATCTTGGACCGCGAACCGCCGCCGTCTCAGCCCCCGCTCGACGGGGCGGTCGGCGTCGGGACCGCGATCAGCTCCCGGTAGTCCGAGCGCTGCAGCGGGGCCGACGTCAGCGCGCCCCCGGGTAGCGGCACCTCGACCGGCTGGCCGTCCTGGACCAGCTGCACGGAGCCCACGCCGGGCACGGACGTCGAGGTCAGCACGATCTGCCCGATGCCCAGCGGGAGCCGGTCCGCCGCCGGCTCCTTGGTCGTCGTGTGCACCTCCAGGGTGGCCGTGCGGCCTTGCAGGGCGACCAGGTCGATCACGATGCCGGGCGTGAGCGCCGTGCTCAGCCCCTCGGCCCGCTCGCGCTCGCTGGGGCCGGCCGCGAGCACCTTGAGCAGCACGAGGAGCTGCTCCTGCGCGGTGGCGGCCACTCCGGGGTCGACCGGGGTAGGCACCGCGACGAGCTGCTGGACGGGGTCGAGCAGGTAGGTGCGCGGCTCGGTCTGCAGCAGCCGCAGGCTGCCGGACGACGTCGGTGAGGCGCTCGGCGCCGGACTGGTCAGCCCGTACGGGATGTCCTGCGGCTGGATGTCCCGCGAGGCGCCGTCCGCGGGCAGCCCGCAGGCGGCTAGGACCGCCAGGCAGCAGGCCGCGAGCAGTGCGATCGGCGCCCGGCGCAGCCCGCGCAGCCCGCGGTTCACGGCGCACCCACCCGTTGTTCGGCGTTCTGGTCGACCAGCGGCAGCCGCAGCACGAACCGGGCCCCGCCACCCGGCCGGTCGGTGCAGCCGACGCTGCCGCCGAGCGCGTGCGCGGTCTCGGCGACCAGGCTGAGCCCGAGCCCGGTGCCCTGGCGCGACCCGCGTGACCCGGCCCGGGCGAAGCGCTCGAAGATCCGGATCCGCTCGCCCGCCGGCACCCCCGGCCCCTCGTCGTCCACCGAGACCAGCGCAAACTCCTGGGAGCGTTGTACCTGGACCGCCCGCAGCCCGCCGCCGTGCAGGTCGGCGTTGTCGAACAGGTTGAACAGCGCCCGGCTCAGCTGTTGCTTGTCCACCCGGACGACGAGCGGCTCGTCCGGCAGGTGCGTCGCGACGGTGCGGTGGCTGGCGTCCAGTGCGTGCGTGACCAGGTCGGCCAGGTCGACGTCGCTGAGCGACTGCACGCCCACCCCGGCGTCCAGCCGGCCCAGCTCGAGCAGGTCCTCCAGCGACCGGTGGAAGCGGTCCAGCTCGGTGGCCATCAGGTCCAGCGCCTGCTGGGAGCGCTCCGGCAGCTCGTCGCGGCGCCGCTGGAGCACCGAGACGCTGGTGATCAGGGTGGTCAGCGGGGAGCGCAGCTCGTGCCCGATGTCCGCGGCGAACCGGGCGTCGCGCCGGATCCGCTCGTCCAGCGCCTCCACCATGGTGTTGAACGAGCCGACGATGGTGGCCAGGTCGGGGTCGTCGGTGCTGGGCAGCCGGGTGCTCAGCTCGCCGACGGAGATCCGGGCGGCCGCCGCGGCCACCGCGTCCAAGGGTGCGACAACCCGCCGGGCCGCGTAGCGGCCGAGCAGCGCGCCACCGATGGCCGTCAGCACGGCGAACGCCGCCAGTACGAGCTGCAGGGTGGAGAGCGTGCGGCGCAGCTCAGTCGGGTTGCTGACCTCGTAGAACTCGGTGTCGACCGCGGGCAGCGGGACACCGACGACCAGGGCCGCGCCGTGCGGTCCGTCGGTCCACTCCAAGGTCGCACGGCCCTCGGCCACGCTGCGCTGCGCGCGGGCCGGGATCGAACTCTGGTCGGCCCGCAGCGACGTGGAGAACCAGCGTCCCAGCCGGTGCACGACGATGTCGGAGTCGGCCGCGGGCGAGACGTCGCCGAGCACCTTGCTGACCTGGGTCCCGGAGGTCAGCAGGCCGTCCCGGACGAAGGAGGCGTCGGCGAACGCCTGCCGGGTCGCGGTGCCCTCGCGCTGCTCGACCAGGTAGTGCCGGGCCACGAAATAGGTGCCGACCGCCAGCACGACGGACAGCAGCATCGCGCCGGTCGCGAACGAGACCATGATGCTGCGTCGCAGTCCCCAGGTCGGACGCCGCGGCTTCATCTCGGGCTCGTCGCGCTCATCGCGCTCATCGGACGTCGAGCCGGTAGCCCAGCCCGCGCACGGTCACCACGAGCGTGGGGTTGCCGGCGTCCTGCTCGACCTTGGTGCGCAGCCGGCGGATGTGCACGTCCACGATGCGCTCGTCGCCGAAGAACCCACGGTTCCAGACCCGTTCCAGCAGGGTGCGGCGGCTGAGCACGCGCCCCGGCGGGGATGCGAGCTCGCAGAGCAGCCGGAACTCGGTGACCGTCAGGTGCACCTCGACGTCTGACCGGCGGACGGCGCCGCCGTCCAGGTCCAGCACCAGTTCCTGGGCGGCGTCCAGCACGGTCACCGGCTGCCTCGAGGTGGCGGTCACGGCCGCAGTGCCTGCCGCCGCCGCGGCGTCGGGGTCGGCGGTCGCCGGACGACGCAGCAGCGCACGCAGCCGTGCGCTGACCTCCTGGACGACGAACGGCTTGGTCACGTAGTCGTCCGCGCCGACCTCGAGCGCTCCGACGATGTCGTTGGTCTCGTTCCGGGCGCTGAGCACGATGATCGGGGCCTGGCTGAGGGGGCGAGCGCGACGGATGAACGTGAAGCCGTCCATGCCGCCGAGCATCAGGTCGACCAGCATCAGGTCGACCCGCTCGTCGGCGACCGTGCTCAGCGCGTGCTCGGCGTCGGCGTGCTGGAGGACCTCGTAGCCCTCGTCCTCGAGCGCGAGCGCGAGCGCGCTGCGAATCCCGTCGTCGTCCTCGAGCACGAGCAGGCGGGTGGTCACCGCCCCATGCTGCCAGGCGAACCTGGGCTTGAGGTGCGCGATGCCGAGCGTTCGTTCGGTCGTCAACAAACCGCAAAGAAGAGGAGGGACTGATCGCAACATTGGCTGGGCAGAGTTGGCCTCGTGCGAAACAGCCAGGCGAGCAGGACCGACGTGACGAACCACGTCGCGCCCTCGCCTGACGTGGTGGTGGTGCTGGACGACTCCACGGCCGGCCAGGGGCTGGTCGAGCTGCGCTCGCGGCTCGGCGAGGTGCTCAGCCGGGGCGACTCCCGGCTGGTCGTGGATGTCTCCGGGTTGGGTCACCTGTCGTCGGTGGTGGTGGCGGCGCTGCTGTGGAGCAAGCGCACCTGCCGGTCCCGCGGCGTCAGCGTCTCGGTGCGAGGCGCCGACGGGCGGAACCTGGCGCTGCTGCGTCGCGCAGGGCTGAGCGAGGCGCTGGACGACGCGTTGCCCGGGCGGTGGTGACGGTGACCCTCGGGTTCTGGACCGGTCAGCCGACGTCTCCCTCGCGCGTGCTGCGCGACCGGGTGTGGACGGTCACCTGCCAGTCGACCGCCGACGGCGTCGTCCAGGTGGACCGCACCCGAGACGGGATGCGGATCGCGGTGGGCGACCGGCGCAGCGAGCCGGAGCAGTCCACGGTGCTACGGCTGGCTCGGGACGGCAGCCTCACGGTCAGCGCCGCCGCCACCCCTCCTGCGCTGCTGGTGTCGCCTGACGGCGCCCGCACTGTGCCAGCCGTGCCCGGTCTCACGGAGCAGACTCGACTCGACGTGGGCGAGCGGTTGCTCGTACTGTCGGCGGACGCGCTCGACGCCATGCCGGCGTCGCTGGCCGCGGTGTTCCAGGCGTTGTCGGCTCAGGTGACCGGGAGGGACCCGGTCGAGCTGCTCGATGAGCTGTTCGCAGCGTTGCCGCGGGGCAGCGCGGTGATCGTGACCAGGCGGCCGGCCAGCGCGCCGCCGGAAGGAATCAAGGACCCCGCAACCGGGTTGGCAGTGATCAGTCAGGGTAGGCACCAGGAGGAGGCGACATGGGGATCAGCGCAGCATTCCTGAACGAGCTGGATGAGCAGCGGGCGACCGCCGTTCACGACCTGTCGCTCGCCCAGGCCATCGGCGACGACATAGCAGCGTCCGATGCCCAGGCGCGGTTGGACGACCTCGACGAGCTGTTCTCGCGCAACAGCTCGGCGGACATCACGATCGACCTTGACGAGAGCCTGACCCGCGCCTGCTGAGTCATTTCGCGGTGCCATCACCTGTGCCCGTGTCGTCGCACGGTCGCTGGCGGTTGGCGGTCGCCTATGGGGGGGCAACTCAGTCGGAGAACCTTACACCTAATTCAGCTTGAAATACGTGTAAGGTTCGACACCAAATATGTGTAAGGTTGAACGCCCTGGAGGGGTTCATGCGGCAGCCCTCACGCTCGGCGACAGAGGAGCGCAGCACCGATGGACCTGACCGAGCTCGAGGCCTTGCTGCGTGAGCTTCGGCACGTCCGCACGGACCACCAGTCAGTCGGGGCGAAGCGGGCATATGAGGCGCTCCCCGACTCGACTCACGAGACGCTGAGCGCGTTCGCGAACAGTGACGGCGGTCTGCTCCTTCTCGGTGTTCACGAGGCGGACGGCACTTTCGACGTGACCGGTGTGCGGGACGTGAAGCAGGTCCAGTCCGACTTGCAAGCGATCTGCGCGCTCATGGAGCCTCCCCTGCGCGCCACCCTGGACCTGATCACGCATCCCGATGGTGACGTGATCGCCGCCGTCATCCCCTCCGTCCCGCGAAACCAGCGCCCCTGTCACCGGGCTAAGGACCCAGCGGAGACATCGTCCTTCATCCGGGTCGGTGACGGTGACCGTAGGCTGACCGAAGCCGAGGTCGCGCAGATGCTGGCGAACCGGTCCGGGCACGACCACTCCGCGGCTCGGGCACCTGCCGGCTGCTCGCTCGAACCAGCCCAGGTCGAGTCGTTCGTCGGCCAACTGCGCTCGACGGGCACGCGGTACGCAGTACTGCCCACCGAGCAGCTGCTGCGAACGTGGGGGGCCACCACCGATGACGGTCACCCGACGTACGCGGGTCTCCTCACCATGGGCGACGTCCCACAACTGCATTGCGCTGCGGCCCGGGTGACCTACCGCAGATTGCCCCGACGCGCCGATCCGCCACAGACCCGCTACGCCGGTAAACATCTCGAGGGAACAGTCGGCGAGCTGCTCGAAGACACTCTCGACGCGCTGACATCTGACCTAGACGTGTCGCAGGTGGTTCGCGGCGGAAGCGTCTTCGACGAGCTCGACGTTCCCCGCGAGGCGCTACGCGAGGTAATGTCGAACGCGCTCATCCACCGCAGCGTGGCCGATGGCCAGCGCGACACCAGCGTCCTGGTCGAGGTGAGCGACGAAGCCGTTGTCATAGCTAGTCCAGGCAGCCTGCACGTCTCGGCCGACCCTGCAACGTTGGGACTGGCACCCATGGCTGGGGTTCGGAACCTGGCGATGGTGCGCCTGGGCGAGCAGCTGCGCACCCCGCGGGGTGGTCGCATCGTCGAGCACCAGACGTCTGGAATCGCGGCGGCTGACCGCGCTTGCCATGTCGCGCGCACCATGCCGGCGCTGTTCGTGGACCACCCGGCGAGATTTCAGGCCGTACTACTGCGTGGAACTCTCGACGTGCCGGCCGCCGCGGAGCTGCTGCAAGCAGCCCGTCTGCCGGCCAGCATGGACCAGGCGCGACTGCTGGCGGTCTTGCGTCGCCTGGACGCGGTCCGCGAGGACGTCGCCGTTTCCGGTCTGGGCCATGTCGTGTTCGATGCACGGCTGGCCGCTCGGGCGCTGGGCCCCTGCACTCCTGAGGATGCGGCAGCCGAGCTTCGGTTCCTCGAAGGAGCGGGGCTGCTGCTGCGCACGCGAACCCGGCAGACCCCGTCTTGGGTCCTCGCCGAGTCTCCTGATGTGGCGGGGTCCGTCAGCAGGAGGTCCGCACCGGAGCGGCACGACGACCGCGGTCGACCTGGCCAGGCCGCCAGCCCGACCGTCCCGACCGTCCCGACCGTCCCGACCGTCCCGACCGTCCCGACCGTGAAGTCTGCGCAGAAGCCGATCGAGCGTGGCCGTGGTCGCCCGCTTGGCGATCGCGTTCCCGAGGTGCTCTCCGCGATCGCGGCCGCCCCTGACGGGGTGCTGAGCGCGAGGGGCATTGGTACAGCGATGCACCTCCTGTCACCCAATTCCCGCAACAGGTGGATTCGCAGGGCCGAAGGGGCCGGCCTCATCGAGTCCACCGTCGAGAACCCCTTCGACCCCACCGGGGGCTACCGCCTGACGCGTCGCGGGCGCAACGCGCTCCCGGGTGAGCCGACTCAGTCGTCCAGCCAGTAGGTGTCGTGCTTGGCCATGAACGCGTCCCGTTCGGCGCCGACCAGCGGGTCTCGTCGACCCTGCCCGATGTCGGCGAGCACCTCGAAGTACTCCTCGCGCGGCGCGCCGGGGGTGAACAGGATGAGCATCGACGCGGGTTCGCCGGAGACGTTCTTGAACCCGTGCACGCCGCCTTGGGGCACGAACAGGAAGTCACCGGGTGAGGTGTCCACCCAGCGGGTTCCGTCGTACACCTGCACGGCGCCGCTCAGGATGTAGAACGACTCGGTGATCGCACGGTGGAAGTGCGGGTCCGGGCCGCTGCGCTTGGGCCCGAACTCCCAGCGGTAGAGCCCGAGCTGTCCGCCGGTGGACTCCCCGGTGGCCAGGTAGTGCACGTCGTTGCCGGGCTGGTTGCTGATCTCAGGTGGGGTGGCGACCGGACGGTAGGCGGCGCTGGCCTCGCCGTCGTCGCCCCGGTACAGCGGTGGTGGGTAGGACATGAACGCGACGCTACGGCGCGCTCAGCCGACGTGCACGTGCGGACGCCGGTCGGGGTCGGCGACGGCTTGGCGCAGGATCTCGCGGGTCACCGGCGCGACCTCGCCCTGGCCGAGCACCAGGTAGCGCAGGAAGTGCCGGACCGGGTTGCCCTCGGTCCACTCGAAGTACAGGTGCGGGCGCTGTCCGGTGCGGTCGCGGACGTCGAGCGCCAGCGCGGCCAGCGCCGGCGGTACGGCCGAGGACTGCATGGTCAGCACCCGGTACTGGCCGGCTCGCACCTCGCCGCACACCTGCAGCTTGGTCTCGAACTCCGACGGGTCGGTGACGGTGACCTCGACGAACAGCACGTCGCCGGGACTGGGCAGGTCGTGGTCGTGCATGGTCTGCCGCAGCTTCTCGCGGTACTCGTGGGCATCACGCCGGTCGGGCTCGTTGGCCACCAGGCGGACGTTGCTGCGCACGCTGTCCCGCACGAACATCTGCGCCTTGCGGTCGAGCTCCACGTCGGTGACGCGCAGGTCGAACGCCCGGCGCACCCGGGAGACGGCCGACACTCCGATGATGCCGGCGATGAAGCAGGCACCGATCTTCACGCCGTCCGGCCGCTCGATGACGTTCGCGATCGTCACGTAGACGAACACGGCGGCTATCGCTGCGAATCCCCACGTCTTGGAGGTCTGCCGAGCCCGCCGGGCGGACAGCGTCACGGCGACCGCGGCCGAGGTGATCAGCACCAGGACGCCGGTCGCGTACGCGCCGCCCTGGGCGTCGACGTCCGCGTCGAACAGGATGGTCACCAGGAAGGCGATGGCGGTGAGCACCAGGACCAGCGGGCGGACGGCACGTGCCCAGTCCGGTGCCATCCCGTATCGGGGCAGGTAGCGCGGCACCAGGTTGAGCAGGCCGGCCATCGCGGACGCGCCCGCGAACCACAGGATCGCGATGGTGGAGATGTCGTACACGGTGCCGAAACCGTTGCCCAGGTAGGTGTGCGCGAGGTGCGCGAGGGCCCGGCCGTTCGCGGCACCGCCCGGCTGGAACTCCCGCTCCGGGATCAGCAAGGTGGTGACGATGCTGCTGAAGATCAGGAAGATGCTCATGATGACGGCGGCGGTGGTGAGCAGCCGTCGCGCGCCCCGAATCCGGCCGGTGGGCTGCTGGTCGGTGTCGTCCGGGTCGCCCTCGATGTGCGGCATGACCGCGACACCGGTCTCGAAGCCGGACAGGCCCAGCGCCAGCTTCGGGAAGACCAGCAACGCGACCGCGATGACCATGAACGGGCTGCCGTGCGAGGCCGTGACCGCGTTCGTCCAGTGGGTGACGACCACCGGCTCGGTCACGATGTGCCACATGCTGTCCGCGATGACCACCACGTTCAGTGCCAGGTAGACCGCGACCAGGCCGACCGCGATGCCGACGGCCTCGGTGAAACCCTTGAGGAACACCGCGCCGAGCAGAGCCAGCAGCACCAGCGTGGTGATCACCTCGTGGCCGTGGAACGCGCTGGGCCAGAACGGGTTCTCGTCGATGTGCGCGGTGGCGTCGGCGGCGGACAGCGTCATGGTGATCAGGAAGTCCGTCGCCGCAAAACCCAGCAGGACCAGGACGAACAGCTTGCCCTTCCAGAACGACAGCAGCCGTTCCAGCATCGCGATAGAGCCCTCGCCGCGGGGGCTCTCCACGGCCACCCGGCGGTAGACCGGGAGCGCGCCGAACAGGGTGACCAGCACCAGGACGACTGTCGCCATCGGGGACAGCACGCCGGCGGCGAGCGCGGCGATGCCGGGCTGGTAGCCGAGGGTGGAGAAGTAGTCGACCCCGGTGAGGCACATGACTTTCCACCACGGGTCCCGGTGCTCCCCGCTGGTGCTCGGCTTGGCGTGTGGACCGGGATGTCGGGCGGCGGGTTCGCTCATGCCGCGCAGGAGCCAGCCACGCAGCTCCGTCCGCGTGGACGTCGCCACCGGGTCCTCCTTCACGTGCCCGGCGCGCGCCGCCGGTCCTCATCTCCATCGTCCGACCTGGGACCTGCCGGACCTGTTAGGAAGGCGTTAGGGTTCCGGCTCGAACCGGTAGCCGAGGCCGGGCTCGTTCAGCAGGTACCGCGGCCTGGCCGGGTCTGGTTCGAGCTTGCGCCGCAGCTGGGCCATGTAGACGCGCAGGTTGCCGTCGGCGTTCTCGTAGCCCGGCCCCCAGACCTCGGCCAGCAGCTGGCGCCGGGTCAGCAGCTTGCCGGGGTGCCGCAGCATCACCTCGAGCAGGTGCCACTCGGTGGGCGTGAGCCGGACGTCGTGGGTCTGGTCAGTGTCCTGCACGCTCACCCGGCGGGCCGGCAGGTCGACGGTCGTGCTCCCCAGCTGGACGACGGGCAGGGCCTCGCTCGGGGTCGCCCGCCTGGTCACCGCGCGCAACCTGGCCAGCAGCTCGTCCACTGAGAAGGGCTTGGTCACGTAGTCGTCCGCCCCGGCGTCGAGTGCCTCGACCTTGTCGGCGCTGTCGCTGCGGCCGGACAGGATGACGATCGGCGCACTGGTCCAGCCGCGTAGTCCGCGGACGACCTCGACGCCGTCCATGTCCGGCAGTCCGAGGTCCAGCACCACCAGGTCGGGGTTGTGCCGCCCGGCCAGCGCCAGCGCGTCGGCCCCGTCGGCAGCGGTCACCACGGTGTAGTGCCGAGCCCGCAGGTTGATGGCGAGCGCGCGCAGGATCTGCGGCTCGTCGTCCACGACCAGGATGGTGGTCACGAGACTCCCTGTGCCGGTGTCGGGTCGGTCGCCAGGTCGGTGCGCTCTCGACGTCCGGGCCCGGTCGGCTCCTGATCGTCGGCCCGGGCGGCGGGCAGCGCCACCACCATGGTCAGGCCTCCGCCGGGTGTCTCCTCTGGGGTCAGCGACCCACCCATCGCTTCGATCAGGCCACGGGACAGCGCGAGCCCGAGCCCCACCCCGGTGGTGTTGTCGGTGTCGCCGAGCCGTTGGAAGGGGACGAACACGCGCTCGAGCTGGTCAGGTGCGATGCCCGGGCCGCGGTCCACGACGCGTAGCTCGACCCGCTCGCTGATGCTGCTTCCGGTGATCCGCACCGGTTGGTCGGAGTCGTTGTAGCGCAACGCGTTCTGCGCCACGTTGGCGATGACTCGTTCCAGCAGCCCGGGGTCCGCCAGCGCCTCCGGCAGGTCGTCCGGGACGTCGACGAGGACCGCCGAACCCACTGCACCCAGGTCGTCCAGGGCCAGCGGCACGACTTCGTCCAGCGCCACGGGCCGCAGCTGTACGGTCATCGCGCCGGCCGTCAGCCGGCTCATGTCCAGCAGATTGTCGACCAACCTGGCCAGCCGGTCCAAGGACTCGTCGGCGGTCAGCAGCAGCTCCTCGCGGTCGTGCTCGGACCACGCGACGTCGGTGCTGCGCAGGCTGGTCACGGACGCCTTGGCGGACGCCAGCGGGGTGCGCAGGTCGTGCCCGACGGCAGCCAGCAGCGCCGTTCGCATCCGGTCGGTCGCCGCCAGCGGCTCGGCTGCCGCAGCCTGCTCGGCGAGTCGGGTGCGCTCCAGCAGCGCACCCGCCTGCGCGGCGAACGCACCGATGACACGCTGGTCCTCGGCCCGCAGCGGACGCCCGCGCACGGCGAGCACCAGTTGCTCGCCCGCCGGGAACTCGGCATCCGCCTGCTGCGGGCTGCTGCAGCCCGTCGCGTCGGTCGTGGCGACGACTGCCCAGGCGCCGTGGTCGGCCGGACCCGACCGCTCCAGCAGAGTCACGTCCGTGAGTCCGAAGGCCTCGCGGACCCGCTCCATCAGGCTGACCAGCCCGGTCTCCCCGCGGAGCACGCTGCCGGCCAGGGTGCTCAACGTCTGGGACTCCGCGGATGCCCGGGCGGCCTGTCTGGTCCGGCGCGCGGCGAGGTCCACGACCGAGCTGACGGACGCGGCGACCACCAGGAAGACCGTCAGCGCCAAGGCGTTGTTGGTCTCGCTGATGTTGAAGGTGTGCAGCGGCGGCGTGAAGTAGTAGTTCAGCAGCACGGACCCGCTGACCGCCGCGAGCAGGGCCGGCAGCAGGCCCCCGACGAGGGCGACGCAGACGACGACGAGCAGGAACAACAGCACGTCGCTGAGCAGGTTCAGGTCGTGCCGGGCCCGCACCAGCAGCAGCGTCAGCAGCGGAGGTAGCAGCAGGGCCATCACGACCCCGTACAGCCGCCGCTTGCGGGTCAGGCTGCCACCCAGGTCGGGCAGCGCGCGTCCTCGTCCGACCTGGGCGTGCGAGACCAGGTGCACGTCGATGTCGCCGGACTCGCGGGTGGTCGAGGCGCCGATGCCGGCGCCGCCGAACGTCGTCGCGATCCGGGAGCGGCGGCTCACCCCCAGCACCAGCTGGGTGGCGTTCTCGGCGCGGGCGAACTCGAGCAGCGCACGCGGGATGTCGTCCCCGATGATCTGGTGGTAGGACCCGCCGAGTGTCTCTACCAGCTGCCGCTGGGTGGCCAGGTCGGCCGGGCTCGCGCCGGTCAACCCGTCCGAGCGCGATACGTGCACCGCCAGCAGGTCGCCGCCCGCGGACCGGGCTGCGATCCGGGCCGCACGGCGGATCAGCGTCTCTCCCTCGGTTCCGCCGGTGAGTGCCACCACGACGCGTTCCCGGGTCTCCCAGGTGCCCTGGATCCCGTGCGCGGCACGGTATCCCTGCATCGCCTCGTCGACCTTGTCGGCGGTCCAGAGCAGGGCGAGCTCGCGCAGTGCGGTGAGGTTGCCGACCCGGAAGTAGTTGCCCAGCGCGGCGTCGACCTTGTCAGCGGTGTAGACGTTGCCGTGCGCCATCCGACGGCGCAGGGCCTCGGGTGCCATGTCGACGAGCTCAACCTGGTCGGCGGCCCGCACCACCGCGTCCGGCAACCGTTCCTGCTGGCGGACGCCGGTGATCTTCTCGACGACGTCGTTGACCGACTCCAGGTGCTGGATGTTGACCGTTGCGACGACGTCGACTCCCGCGGCCAGCAGCTCCTCGACGTCCTGCCACCGCTTGGCGTTGCGCGATCCCGGCACATTGGTGTGCGCGAGCTCGTCGACCAGCGCGACCCGAGGCCGTCGCGCCAGGACGGCGTCGACGTCCATCTCGGTGAATGCGGATCCGCGGTGGATGAGGCCACGCCGCGGCACCACCTCGAGCCCGTCGACCAGTTCGGCGGTGTGCTGGCGGCCGTGGGTCTCGACGAAGCCGACCACGACGTCCGTCCCTCGCTCGAGGCGTCGGTGCCCCTCGTCGAGCATGGCGAACGTCTTACCGACCCCGGGTGCGGCCCCGAGGTAGACGCGCAGCGTGCCGCGACCCACGCGACCACCTCCTCAGCTGCCAGTGTGCCGCGTCCGTCGGCCCGTGTGACCCCGTGCTCGTTAGGACGCCGCAAGCGTTCTGGCGGTGGTCGTTAGGGCGTCGTTAGGTGCGCCGGTCGCGGCCCACAGCGCCCCCACGCTGGTCCAGTGGCCGCAGACGGCCACCTTGATGACTGGAGTTCTGCGCATGTCGGACGTGGTGTTCGTGGTCCTGACCGTCGCCTTCTTCGCAGTGGCGGCGCTCGTCGTCAAGGGGGTAGAGCGGCTGTGAGCGTCTCCGACGGGATCGGACTGGTCGTGTCTGTCCTACTGGTCGGCTACCTGGCTGTGGCCCTGCTCTTCCCAGAGCGTTTCTGAGATGTCTGACACCACCGCTGGTCTGTTGCAGGCCGGCTTGCTGATCGCTGCGTTGGCCGCCTGCTACCGGCCCCTGGGCGCGTACATGGCGCGCGTCTACCAGAGCGAGCACGACTCGCGCGTCGAGCGCGTCATGTACCGGGTGATGGGGGTGGACCCGAAGGCCGACCAGCGCTGGCCGGTCTATGCCCGCTCGCTGCTCGCCTTCTCCGCGGTCAGCGTGCTGTTCCTGTACGGGCTCCAGCGCTTTCAGCCACATCTGCCGCTGAGCCTGGGCTTCGTGGGTGTCGCCCCGGACCAGGCCTGGAACACCGCCACCTCGTTCGTGACGAACACGAACTGGCAGTCGTACTCGGGTGAGTCGACGATGGGCCACCTGGTGCAGATGGCCGGACTCGCAGTCCAGAACTTCGCCTCTGCTGCAGTGGGAATGGCGGTCGCCGTCGCGCTCATCCGTGGGTTCATGAGGTCACGGACCGACCGTCTCGGGAACTTCTGGGTGGACCTGGTCCGCGGCTGCCTGCGGATCCTGCTGCCGCTGGCCGTGGTGGGCACGGTCCTACTGCTCGCTATGGGTGCGGTGCAGAACTTCACCAGCGGCACGGACGTCACCACGCTCGCGGGCCTGCACCAGACCATCACCGGCGGTCCAGTGGCCTCGCAGGAGGCGATCAAGGAGCTCGGTACCAACGGTGGGGGGTTCTACAACGCCAACTCCGCGCACCCGTTCGAGAACCCGAACGCGCTGAGCAACATCCTGGAGATCTTCCTGCTGCTGCTGATCCCGGTGTCGTTGACCCGCACGTTCGGGTTGATGGTGAAGGACAAGCGACAGGGCTATGCGCTCCTCGCGGCGATGGGCGTGCTGTGGGCCACGATCCTGGTCGGGATGACCGTCGCCGAGGCGAACCATCCCGGGACCGCCCTGAACCTCGCCGGCTCCTCGATGGAAGGAAAGGAGACCAGGTTCGGGGTGGCCGCATCGACGTTGTTCGCGACGTCGACGACCGGGACGTCCACGGGCGCGGTCAACTCGTTCCACGACTCCTACACGGCGCTCGGTGGTGGCCTGGCCATCTTCAACATGGGTCTGGGCGAGATCGCGCCAGGGGGTGTCGGCACCGGGCTCTACGGGATCCTCGTGCTGGCCATCGTCGCGGTGTTCGTGGCAGGCCTGATGGTCGGACGAACTCCGGAGTACCTGCTCAAGAAGATCACGGTGCGGGAGATCAAGCTCGTCTCGCTGTACATCCTGACGATGCCGGTGATCGTGCTCGTCGGTACAGGCCTTGCGATGGCGCTGCCGACCCCCAAGGAGTCGATCCTGAACCCGGGACCGCACGGGCTCTCCGAGGTCCTCTACGCGTTCATGTCCGCCACGAACAACAACGGCTCGGCGTTCGCGGGCATCGCGGTGAACACCAGCTTCTACAACACCGCCCTCGGCGTGGCCATGCTCGCCGGGCGGTTCATCCCGATCGTCCTGGCGATCGCGTTGGCCGGGTCACTGGCTCGCCAGCAACCGGTTCCCGCCACCGCGGGCACGTTGCCCACCCACCGTCCGCTCTTCGTGGGCATGCTCGTCGGGGTCATGATCATCGTCGCCGGTCTGACCTTCTTCCCGGCGCTGGCCCTAGGCCCGCTCGCTGAGGGGCTCTGATGTCGCTCACCCAAACCGAAGGACACTCCTCGATGTCTGTTCTGACGCCCCCAGCTACCGCACGGGTGCAGGGTGGTCTGCTCGACCCGACGATGCTGCTCACTTCGCTGCCCGACGCGGCCCGCAAGCTCGACCCGCGAGTCATGCTGCACAACCCGGTGATGTTCGTCGTCGAGGTCGGTGCCGTGCTGTCGACTGCACTCGCCATCACCGATCCCAGCCTGTTCGCCTGGTCCGTGGTCGTCTGGCTGTGGCTCACCGTCGTCTTCGCCAACCTCGCCGAGGCCGTTGCGGAGGGCCGCGGCAAGGCACAGGCTGCTTCACTGCGGCGGGCCAAGACCGAGACCGTTGCTCGCCGCCTTCTGGACGACGGGGCCGAGGAGAGCGTCCCCGGGCCACAGCTGCGTCTGGGCGACCGCGTGGTGGTCGAGGCCGGCCAGGTCATCCCGGGCGACGGCGACGTCGTCGAAGGCGTCGCGAGCGTCGACGAGTCCGCCATCACCGGAGAATCCGCTCCGGTCATCCGGGAGTCCGGTGGCGACCGCAGCTCGGTGACCGGTGGCACGCGGGTGCTCTCGGACCGGATCGTCGTCCAGATCACCGCAAAGCCGGGCGAGAGCTTCATCGACCGGATGATCGCCCTGGTCGAAGGAGCGTCGCGTCAGAAGACGCCGAACGAGATCGCGCTCAACATCCTGCTGGCCAGCCTGACGATCGTGTTCCTGATGGCGACGGTGACGCTGCAGCCGTTCGCGATCTACTCCGGCGCCCAGCAGTCGTTGGTCGTCCTGGTTGCGCTGCTGGTCTGCCTGATCCCCACCACGATCGGTGCGCTGCTGTCGGCGATCGGTATCGCCGGCATGGACCGCCTGGTGCAGCACAACGTGCTGGCCATGTCCGGGCGCGCGGTCGAGGCAGCCGGCGACGTGAACACCCTGCTGCTGGACAAGACCGGCACCATCACCCTGGGGAACCGGCAGGCCGCCGAGTTCCTGCCCGTGGACGGGGTCGAGCCCACCGAGCTCGCGGACGCGGCCCAGCTCGCCAGCCTGGCGGACGAGACACCCGAAGGCCGCTCGATCGTCGTCCTGGCCAAGATGGCGTACGGGCTGCGCGAGCGAGCGCAGGGTGAGCTGAGGACCGCGCACTTCGTGGTGTTCACGGCGCAGACCCGGATGAGCGGGGTCGACCTCGAGGGTGGTCGCCAGGTCCGCAAGGGTGCGGCCGCCGCCGTCATGCACTGGGTTCGGGAGAACGGCGGCACGCCAACCCCGGAGGTCGGCGCCGTCGTCGACGCCATCTCGACGGCCGGTGGCACGCCGCTCGTCGTCGCCGAGTGCGTCAGCGGTGCGCCGGCGCGGACGCTGGGCGTCATCAACCTCAAGGACGTGGTCAAGGAGGGGATGCGCGAGCGGTTCGACGAGATGCGCCGGATGGGGATCCGCACGGTGATGATCACCGGGGACAACCCGTTGACCGCACGCGCGATCGCCGAGGAGGCAGGCGTCGACGACTTCCTCGCCGAGGCCACCCCCGAGGACAAGATGGCTCTGATCAAGCGGGAGCAGGAGGGCGGCCGGCTGGTCGCGATGACCGGCGACGGGACGAACGACGCGCCCGCGCTCGCGCAGGCCGACGTCGGCGTCGCGATGAACACCGGGACGTCCGCCGCCAAGGAGGCGGGCAACATGGTCGACCTCGACTCCAACCCCACCAAGCTCATCGAGATCGTCGAGATCGGCAAGCAGCTGCTCATCACCCGCGGCTCGCTGACCACGTTCTCCATCGCCAACGACATCGCGAAGTACTTCGCGATCATCCCGGCCATGTTCGCCGGGGTCTTCTCCGGCCTCGGCACGTTGAACATCATGGGTCTGGCCACCCCGGAGTCGGCCATCCTGTCCGCCGTCATCTTCAACGCACTGATCATCGTCGGCCTGATTCCGCTGGCGCTGCGCGGAGTGCGGTACACGCCGTCCTCGGCAGCGTCCATGTTGCGCCGCAACCTCGGGATCTACGGCCTCGGCGGCATCCTCGCCCCCTTCATCGGCATCAAGCTGATCGACCTGCTCGTGTCCCAGATCCCCGGCATCGGCTGAGAAAGGAACGTCCACCATGTCACCCCGAACCTCCCCCGAAGTGCGGCAGTACCTGGCCGCGCTGCGGACCCTTCTCGTGCTGACCGTCATCCTCGGCCTCGCGTACCCGCTGGTCATGATGGGCGTCGCGCAGGCTGGCTTCCATGACAACGCCAACGGGTCGCTCGTCACCCGAGACGGCAGGACCGTGGGCTCGAGCCTGATCGGACAGGCGTTCACCCAGCCGGTGCTGGAGAACGGCAAGCCGAAGCTCGACGCCGACGGAAACCCGGTCGTCGAGCCCGACCCGGCGTACTTCCAGAGCAGGCCGTCTGCCGCCGGACTGGGTTACGACCCGCTGTCGACCTCAGCGTCCAACCTCGGACCGAACAACGAGGATCTCGTCACAGCGGTCAAGGAGCGCCGCGGCGCCGCGGCAGCACTTGACGGTGTCGCCCCGTCCCAGGTGCCGCCCGACGCGTTGCTGGCCAGCGGCTCCGGGCTCGACCCGCACATCAGCCCGGCGTACGCGCGCCTGCAGGTCGCACGCATCGCACGCGAACGCGAACTGAGCGTGCAGCAGGTCAGTGCGCTGGTCGACCACCATGTCCAGGGCCGGCCCCTGGGTTTCCTCGGCGAGCCACGGGTCAACGTGCTGGAGCTCAATCTGGCCCTGGACGCACTCGTCAGGCGTTAGTTCCGCGTCAGGATCGGGGGCGTCGGTGTCAGGAAACCGCAAGGACCGGGGTCGGACCGGCAGGTCCGGGCGCACGATGCAGGCATGACCGGGATCGAGAAGCTCCGTAGCTGGGACGGCGTGGCGCCGGCTGTGGCGCTGGCCGTCGGACTGCTGGTCGCGTCGTTGCTCAGCGGCGACCGTGTCGCAGTCGCCGTCGCAGTGGTCGGGGCGCTGACCCTGGCCTGCTGCATCGGAGTGCGACTTCGGACGGCTGCGCTCGTCGCCGTCCTGGGTTGGCTGCTGGTCACCGGCTTCGACGTGCACCGCTGGGGTCAGCTCACTCCGCTGAGCGAGTCGGACGCCGTCCGGCTGCTCGTGCTCGCACTGGTCGCGGGGGCCGTCGCGCTGGTCTCACGGCCGCTGCTGGCCCACCGGACTCCACCTGAGACCAGAGAAGGTGGGGACGGAAACGCCCTGAAGTCCCCACCTTCTCTGGTGTCGACGCGGGTGCGCTGAGTTCAGAGGTTGTGGCCGGTCCGGGACGGCGGGCGCCAGCCGAGGATCGACTCGGTCATCCGAGCCGCTGACACGGCAGCCGCGACGTCGTGCACGCGCAGGATGCGTGCACCCTGCAGGATGCAGAACACGTGCGTGGCGGTGGTGGCGGCCAACAGCTTGTCCTTGGTCAGGTCGAGCGTCTCCTGGATGAAGTCCTTGTTGGACACCGCAGCCAGCAGTGGGTAGCCGAGGTCGGCGAGCCCGCCGAGCCGACGGGTCAGGTCCAGCGAGTGGTGGGTGTTCTTGTTCAGGTCATGGCCGGGGTCGACGATGATCCGGTCCGCCGCCAGGCCCTCGTCGCGGGCGACCTGGATACGGTCGAGGAGGAACTCGCGGACCTCGGCGACCACGTCGTGGTACTTCGGGCTGGCCAGCTTGGCGAGCGGTGCGGCCTTGCTGTGGCAGATGATCAGCGTGGCGTCCTCGGCCGCGGCCAGTCGCGCCATCGTGGGGTCGTGCAGGCCGGAGGTGTCGTTGATCGCGTCGGCCCCGGCGCGCAGCGCCTCGCGGGCCACCGCTGCCCGGAACGTGTCGACCGAGATCACCGCGTCGGTGGCCCTGCGAGCCGCCTGCACCAGCGGGACGACGCGGTCGATCTCCTCCTGCTCGCTGACCGGACCGGCGATCGGCGAGAAGGGGACACCGCCGATGTCCACCCAGTCCGCGCCCAGCGCCACGGCCTGCCGGACGGCGGTCAGCGCCGGGTCGAAGTCGAACGTGGAGCCGCTGTCGTAGAACGAGTCCCGGGTGCGGTTGACGATCGCCATCACCGCGACCTGGCGGCTGAAGTCGAACGTGCGCGAACCGATTCGACGCACCGGCCCGTGCGGGCCGAGGTCCGGGACGACGGGCATGCCGGGAGCTGGGGTGGTCACCGGGGCATTGTGGCTCAGGCGTCGAAGTCCACGACGAGCCGGTCGGATGTCGGGACGGACTGGCAGGCCAGGGCGAAGCCCTCGGCGATCTCGGAGGGCTCCAGCGCGAAGTTGCGGCTCATCTCCACGTCGCCCTCGACGACCTTGATCCGGCAGGTCCCGCAGACCCCGCCCTTGCAGGCGAACGGAGCGTCGGCCCGCACGGCCAGCGTGGCGTCCAGCACGGACCCCTCGTCCGGCATCGAGAACGACGTGCTGCGGCCGTCCAGCCGCACGGTGACCTGGCACCCGGCGTCCGTGCCTTCGGTGCGAAGGCGGGCGAGCCGGGGCGCCTCGCCGTCCACGTGGAACAGCTCGAGGTGGATCGCCTCGTTCGCCACGCCCCGGTCGACCAGTGCCGCGCGGACCTGCTGGACCAGCTCGAACGGACCGCAGAGCAGCCACTCGTCGATCGTCTCCGGCGGCAGCAGCGAGGTCAGCAGCACGTCCAGCTTGGTGTCGTCGATGCGGCCGGTCAGCAGGTCGGCGTCCTGCGGCTCGCGGGAGAGCACGTGCACGAACTGCAGCCGGTCCGGATAGCGGTCCTTGAGGTCGGCGAGCTCCTCGACGAACATCACCGACCCGCTGTCCCGGTTGCCGTAGACGAGCGTGAAGGTGCTCTGCGGCTCGGTCGCCAGCACCGCCGGCAGGATGGACATGACCGGGGTGATGCCGCTGCCGGCCACGATGGCGGCGTAGGACTTGTGCTGGGTCGGGTCGAGCGGGACGCCGAACCGTCCGGCCGGGGTCATCACGTCGAGCTCGTCGCCGACCGACAGGCCGGTGCGCGCGTGGCTGGAGAACGCGCCGCCCTCCAGCGTCTTGACCGCTACCTGAAGCAGCCCGGAGGACGGCGGCGCGCAGATCGAGTAGCTGCGCCGCACCTCCTCGCCGTCGATGCTGGTCCGCAGTGTCAGGTGCTGGCCCGGGGTGAACCGGTAGGCCTCACGCAGCGCGGCCGGGACGTCGAAGGTCAGGGTCACCGAGGAGTTCGTCAGGTGGCCGATGCCGGCCAGCCGCAGCGGGTTGAACGACGCGTGCGTGCGGGCCGACACCTGCGGCGCCGTGCTCGTGGTGCCCACGCCGGGGGCCGACTCGGTGGTCATCAGATCGCCTTGAAGTGGTCGAACGGTTCGTGGCAGGACTCGCACTGCCACAACGCCTTGCAGGCGGTCGAGCCGAACCGGGACAGCTCGCGGGTCCGGGTCGAGCCGCACTGCGGGCAGGCGACCAGCTCAGGCCGACGGCCCAGGGTCAGCTGGACCGGTCCGTTCCGGCGGTCGCCTGTGGTCGGGCTGGGCGGGCTGGGCGGCGCGATCCCGTACTCGCTGAGCTTGCGTCGTCCGTCCTCGCTCATCCAGTCCGTCGACCACGCGGGAGCGAGCACGGTGGCGACCCGGACGGGCCCGAAGCCGGCCTCGGCGAGCGCGGTGGCGACGTCGTCCGCGATCGTCTGCATGGCCGGGCAACCGGAGTAGGTCGGGGTGATCGTGACGTCGACCGAGCCGTCTTCGGCCACCTGGACGGCGCGCAGCACGCCTAGATCCTCGATGGTCAGCACCGGCACCTCGGGGTCCAGCACCGCGGCGGCTGCGGTGTACGCGCTGGCCCGGTCCAGGGTGCTGGTCACCACGTCGCCCCCGGGTGCTCGCGGTGCAGGCCCTGCATCTCGTGCAGCAGCTCGGTGAGCGCCGGCGAGTGCTCGCCGCGCCGACCGCGGGCGGGGTCCGGCGCCTGCACCGGCTCGGTCAGCGTGGCGCGGGTCAGCACGTCCAGAACCGTTGTGTGCCAGGACTCGTAGAGCGTGGACGGATCGACGGCCACCCCGCTGGCCAGCAGGTCGGCGTCCATCTCGGACGCATCGAAGAGCTCGGGCACGTACGGCCAGACCAGCTCGAGCCCGGACTGCATGCGGCGATGGCTCTCGTCGGTGCCGTCGCCGAGCCGCAGCACCCACTCGGCAGCGTGGTCGACGTGGTACGTGACCTCTTTGACCGCCTTCGCGGCGACTCCGGAGATCAGCTCGTCGCTGCTCTCGCTCAGCGCGGTGTAGAGCCCGAGCTGGTAGGTCGAGAAAGCAAGAAGGCGTGCCATCGACACCGCGAAGTCGCCGTTGTCCAACTCGACCAGGCGAACGTTGCGGAAGTCCTCGGCGTCGCGCAGGTACGCCAGCTCGTCCTCACCGCGGCCGTCCCCCTCGACCTGGCCCGCGTAGTCGAGCAGCGCCCGACCCTGGCCGAGCAGGTCGAGCCCGATGTTGGCCAGTGCGACGTCCTCCTCCAGCTGCGGGGCGCGGGTGATCCACTGACCGCAGCGCTGGGCGAGGACCAGCGCGTCGTCCCCCAGTGCGAGGGCGTAGTCGCGCAGCGAGGTGGTTGTCGTCGCGCTCACAGGTGCTGCACCTCGTCGGGGATCTCGTAGAACGTGGGGTGGCGGTAGATCTTGTCGGCGGCCGGGTCGAAGAAGGAGTCCTTCTCGTCCGGGCTGCTCGCGGTGATCGTGGAGCTGGGCACGACCCAGATGCTCACGCCCTCACCGCGGCGGG
The DNA here is from genome assembly GCF_049994355.1 of Angustibacter sp. McL0619. Lineage (NCBI taxonomy): Bacteria > Bacillati > Actinomycetota > Actinomycetes > Kineosporiales > Kineosporiaceae > Angustibacter > Angustibacter sp. McL0619. The sequence goes on from NZ_CP188257.1 coordinate 147,002, forward strand.
TGTAGAGGTCGCGGGCGTTGCGCAGCGCCATCTCGGCGTCCGGTGCGTGCAGCGACCCGACGTGCCCGTGCGAGAGCCCTCGGCGGGCGCGCACGAACACCTCCCACAGCGGCCAGTCGCGTCGGTCGCTCATGCCACCGCTCCCCTGGTGCGGGCCGACTGCTTGTCCGCGTAGGCCATCGCGGCCTCGCGCACCCAGGCGCCCTCGTCGTGCGCGCCGAGCCGGCGCTCGATGCGCTCGACGTTGCACGGGCCGTTGCCCTTGATGACCTCCATGAACTCGGTCCAGTCGATCTCGCCGAACCGGTAGTGCCCGCTCTGCTCGTCGAGCTCGAGCTCGGGGTCGGGCAGCGTCAGGCCGAGCACCTGCGCCTGCGGCACGGTCATGTCCACGAACCGCTGGCGCAGCTCGTCGTTGCTGTGCTTCTTGATGCCCCAGGCCATGGACTGCGCGGAGTTCGGCGAGGCGTCGTCCGGCGGGCCGAACATCATCAGGCTCGGCCACCACCAGCGGTTCACCGACTCCTGAGCCATCTCGTGCTGCTCGGGGGTGCCGTGGCTGAGGTGGTGCAGGATCTCGAAGCCCTGCCGCTGGTGGAACGACTCCTCCTTGCAGATCCGCACCATCGCCCGGGCGTACGGACCGTAGGAGCAGCGGCAGATAGGTACCTGGTTGACGATCGCGGCCCCGTCCACCAGCCAGCCGATCGAGCCCATGTCGGCCCAGGACAGGGTGGGGTAGTTGAAGATCGAGGAGTACTTCTGCCGCCCGCTGTGCAGCATGTCGAGCAGCTCGGCGCGGTCGATGCCGAGCGTCTCGGCCGCGGAGTAAAGGTAGAGGCCGTGGCCCGCCTCGTCCTGCACCTTGGCCATCAGGATCGCCTTGCGCCGCAGGCTCGGGGCCTGGCTGATCCAGTTGCCCTCGGGTTGCATGCCGATGATCTCGGAGTGCCCGTGCTGGGCGATCTGCCGGATCAGCGTCTTGCGGTAGCCCTCGGGCATCCAGTCGCGCGGCTCGATGCGCTGGTCGTCGGCGATGAGCGCGTCGAAGCGCTCCTGCTGCTGGACGTCGTCCATCGTTGGCTGCTCTCCCTCAAACCGACCGATCGGTCGGTTAAGTATGCCCGTCGCCCGGCGGCCCTGCAACTGGCGGCGATGAGTTCTGGGCGGATCGGCTGTCTACCGGGGCATGACCGACAACGGAGCACCCTGCTGGATGGACCTGCGATCCGGCGACCCGGCCCGCAGCCGTGAGTTCTACGGCTCGCTCTTCGGCTGGGAGGCGCACGAGACGGCACCCGAGTTCAACGACTACGTCAACTTCTCGCTGGACGGCGTGATGGCGGCCGGCATGGTGGCCAACGACCCCGCCATCGGCCAGCCCGACGGCTGGACGACCTACTTCGCCGCGACCAACGCCGTTGCCATCGCCCGGACGATCGTCGCCGAGGGCGGCCAGGTGCCGTTCGGCCCGCACCCGGTGGCCGACATCGGGCTGATGGCCTATGCCATCGACCTGGCTGGAGCTCCGTTCGGGCTCTGGCAGGACCTCACCGGTGGCCGCGAGTTCGCGCAGGCCCGCCCGGGGGCGGCGAGCTACCACGAGCTGCACACCAACAGGTACGCGGACGTGGTCGCGTTCTACGCCAAGGTCTTCGGCCGTCCGGTCAAGGCGGTCGGCGATACCGACGAGTTCCGGTACAGCCAGCTGATGGCGGACGACGCGACCCCGGTCGCCGGGATCATGGACTTCTCGACCTTCGCGCCGGACGTGAGCGAGTGGTTCTGCTACTTCGGCAGCGCGGACGTCGACGCCACCATCGAGCAGGTGGAACGGCTCGGCGGCGCAGTGCTCGAGCCGGCCATGGACACGCCGTACGGCCGGCTGGCCACGGTCAGCGACCCGACCGGTGCGGTGTTCAAGCTGACCTCGCTACCCGGCTGAGCGCGCTGGCGGGCTCACCGCACGGCCCGCAGGCCGTCGAAGGCCTGTCGCACAAGGGTTTCGGCCAGCAGAGCACCGTCCAGGGCGGCCGGCGCGGCCGGGTCGTACCACTCGACCAGCGAGTTGATCATGCCGAACAGCAGGCGGGAGACCAGGCCGGCGTCGACGTCGGCGCGGACGTCTCCGTCCGCCGCGGCCTGCGCGACCAGATCGGCGACCACGTGGTCGAACTCGCGCCGCCGGGCCAGAGCCCAGCGTTCGGTCTCAGAGTTGCCGCGCACCCGCAGCAGCAGCGTCACGTAAGGCAACCGGTCGACCAGCACCTCGACCTCGCGGCGAACGACGTGCTCGAGGCGGTCGATGGCCCGCCCGTCCCGCGAGCGCGGCTCGTCGAGCACCCCGAACAGCGGCTCGACGGCGCGGTCCAGCGCCAGCCGGAGCAGCTGCTCCTTGGACTCGACGTGGTGGTACAGCGACGACTTCGAGAGCCCGGCGGCTGCCGCGAGGTCGCCCATGCTGGTGCCATCGAAGCCGCGCTCGGTGTACACCAGCACCGCCACGTCGAGCAGTGACTCCAGATCGTGCCGTCGGCGGGCCACGGATCAGGCCGGGTAGAGGCCGCGGGCCCGGGCCGCCACCCGGGTCAGACCGAGCAGCGCGTCGGTGAACGGGGTCGGCACGTCGACGGCTCGACCCAGCTCGTGGACCGCACCGACCAGCGCGTCCAGCTCGATGGACCGGCCGGCGTCCGCGTCCTGCAGCATCGAGGTGCGCATCGGGCCCATCGACCGGGTGATCTCCAGCCGCTCGTCGACGTCCTGCTCGACCGGGGTGCCGATCCGCTCGCCGATCTCGCGGGCCTCGATCATGATCTCGCGGATGAACCCCACCACCAGGTCGTCGCCGACGATCTGGTCCATCGTGGTGCCGGTCAGCACCGAGATCGGGTTCATGGTCATGTTGCCCCACAGCTTGAACCAGACGTCGGTCTGCACCCTGGCCGAGCGGGTGATGTCGAACCCCGCTGCGGTGAGCAGATCGCCCACCTCGTGCAGCCGCGTGGAGTCCGCGCCGTCCGGCTCGCCAAGGATGAGCTCCTGCTTGGTGCCGTGCACGCTCACCCCGGGCGCGGATGTGCTGGCGCTGAGGTGAACGACGCAGCCCACCACCTGGCTGGCCGGCAGCGCTGCGGCGATCGCGCCGTCCGGGTCGACGCTTCCCAGCCGCATCCCGTCCACCGGGCCGCCGAGCCCCTCGCAGAACCACCACGGCACGCCGTTCATCGCCGGTACCAGCACGGTGTCCGGACCGACCATGGGTTCGATTCGCGCGGCCAGCGCAGCCAGCGCCTGGGCCTTGACCGCCAGCACGATCACCGGCGGCTGACCGAGCTCGGCGGGGTCGTCACTGACGACGACCGGGCCGCCGCGCAGCCGACCTTGCTCGTGCAGCTGCCAGCCGTTGTCCCGCAATGCCTCCAGCGTCGCGCCGCGGGCGAGGGCGGAGGTCGCCGTGCCCGCCTCGGCGAGCCGGGCGCCGATCATGCCGCCCACCGCACCGGCGCCGACAATGCACACCTGGGCAGGGGCTTTGGCGTGCGTGTTCACGGAGGCAGGCTATCCGCCGGCGAAGCGTGCCACCTGGCCACCTCGCCTTTCGGTCCGTCGGACAGGAGCGGTTGACGGGTCTTGGCCGTGCCGAGCACAGGCGGGCGCCTTTGCCGTCATCCGATCCTGTCGACAGGACCGTGCTGAGCAGCGCCCGCGGGGATCAGCCGGTGGTGACGACGTCGGAGAGCAGGCTGCTCACCGACTCGCCGCGGTGGATCCGGCTGATCGCGTCCGCGAACAACGGCGCGATGGAGCGCACCTCGAGGTTCGGCAGCCCGTAGTGGTCGCCCTGCGGCACGGTGTTCGTGGTGACCACCTCGGCGATGTCCGGGCGGGCGGACAGCCGCTCGATCGCCTTCCCGGTGAACAGGCCGTGCGTGCAGGCCAGCGAGACCCTGCGTACGCCGTGCCGCTTGAGCGCGTCCAGCAGCTCGACGACGGACCCGCCGGTCGCGATCTCGTCGTCCAGCACGATGACGTCCTTGCCCTCGACGTCACCGACGATCGCGTCGATCACCACCTTGTCGTCGGCCAGCCGCTGCTTGCTGCCGGCCGCGACCGGGACGCCGAGGATCCTGGCGAACCGGGTGGCGGTCTTGGCGTTGCCCAGGTCGGGCGAGACGACGACCGTGTTGGACAGGTCGGTGTGCTTGTAGTGCATGGCGATCTCGTCGATGGCCGACAGGTGATCCACCGGGACGGAGAAGAAGCCGTGCACCTGGGGGGCGTGCAGGGCCATGGTCAGCACCCGGTCGGCGCCCGCCGTGGCGATCAGGTCCGCGACCAGCCGGCCACCGATCGAGATCCGCGGCGCGTCCTTCTTGTCGGAGCGGGCATAGGCGTAGTGCGGGATCACCGCCGTGATCTGCGCGGCGGAGGCGCCGCGGGCGGCGTCCAGCATGAGCAGCAGCTCGACCAGGTTGTCCTGCACCGGGGACACCAGCGGCTGCACGATGTACACATCGCGTTGGCGGCAGTTCTGGCGCAGCTGGACCTGGATACAGTCGTTGCTGAACCGGGTGATGTTGGTCGGCGCGAGCTCGACTCCGAGGTCGGAGCAGATCTCCTCGGCCAGCTCGTGGTGGGCGCTGCCGGTGAAGACGACGATGTCGCCCATACCGCTCCTTGCTGTCGTTGCTGCGGGTGGTGGCCGGTCCTAGCCTAGATCGGACCGGCTGGTAGACACCTACCCCGTGACTGACACGCGGATCGACCCTCCTCTGACCGGCGGCGAGCGAGAGGGCCTGCGGGTCTGGCTCGACTGGCACCGCGCCACCCTCGAGCACAAGTGCGCGGGCCTGTCCGACGAGCAGCTGCGACTCAAGGCGGCCGGACCCTCGCAGCTGTCCCTGCTCGGCCTGGTCCGGCACATGGCCGAGGTCGAGCGGACCTGGTTCCGTCGGGTCTTCGCCCGGCAGGACATCGCGCTGGTGTGGTCCGCGGACGGCGACTTCCAGGTTGCGTACGACGCCACCGATGCGGACGCCGAGCAGGCCTGGGCAGCCTGGCGGGCCGAGGTCGAGCAGGCCCGGGCGATCGAGGCCGACGCCGGCTCCCTGGACGAGCGCGGTTACCAAGCCAAGTGGGGCGAGGAGGTCTCGCTGCGCTGGATCCTGGTGCACATGATCGAGGAGTACGCCCGGCACAACGGGCACGCCGACCTGATCCGTGAGGCCATCGACGGCGTCACCGGCGAGTAGTGCGGGCGGCCCGGCCGCGCGCTCAGCCGAAAGCGAGCGTGACGGCGTCGCCGACCCGGCGGTAGCCGATTCGCTGGTAGATCCTGTTGGACGTCGGGTTGGCCAGATCGGTGTAGAGCATGCACACGCGACCGGGGTGGGCCTGCTCCTGCTGGGTCAGTGCGGCGACCACGGCGCTCGCGTAACCGTTGCCGCGCAACGGCTGCGGGGTGAAGACCAGCTGCACTCGGGTGACGCCGCCCTCGGCCGCCGTGTGCGCGACCATCGACACCGGATCGCCGTCGACGTCCCACAAGTACAGCCGGCCGGCCTCGATCCGCGGACCGACGATGTCCTGGTCGTCGTGCACGCCGCCGGCCTCACGGTAGAAGCCGTCGACCCACTGCCGCAGCAAGGGGGCCTCGACCGGCTGCGCCAGACGCAACCGCCCGGGTACCCCGTCCGGCTGCTGCACCGGGTCCGCGACGTACAGGCCCTGCGCCATCGCGGTGCTGGCGGGTGGGCCACCGAGCTCGCGCCAGGTCGCCGCGAACGTCTCGGCCGCGGGGCGGACGCCGGACACCGAGGGCAGCTGCGGGCGCTCGTCGTACAGCTCGGCGGCGATCAGCCGCACCGCCTCGTCAGGTGCCGGGGAGACGCCGACACCGTGCGGGGGCGTCAGGATCGCCGCCGCGAGCACCTGGTCGCCGTCCTCGACCCAGAGCCAGCAGTTCGCGTCGGCGGCTTCACTGCGCACGCCGACCCACTGCGCGGGCACGCTGAGCAGGATGCTGTGCTCCACCGGTCGGCCGCGTAGGAAGCCACCCGTGCGCTCCAGGAACTCCGCGGCGTCCGACGTCCACCGCAGGCGCAGGGTGCTCACGGGGTCAGGAGCGCCTTGATCACGGTGCGTTCGTCCATCCCGCGGTAGGCGTCGGCCACGTCGGCGAGCGGGAAGGTCCGGTCGAACACGATCCCGGGGTCGATCCGGCCGGCCCACACGTCGGCGAGCAGCTCGGGGATGTACGCGCGCACCGGCGCCACCCCGCCGCCGACGGTGATGTTCGAGGAGAACAGCGTCCCGATGGGCAGCTCCGGCCCGCCGGCGGGGACGCCGACGTACCCGACGCGGCCGCCAGGCCGTGCGGACGCGATGGCCTGCGCCATCGACTCCTTGGTGCCGACGCACTCCAGCACCGCGTCGGCGCCGACACCATCGGTCAGCTCCTCGATCCGGGCCGCTCCGTCGTCGCCGCGCTCCTCGACGATGACATCGGCGCCGAACCGCCGAGCCACCGCCTGCCGATCCGCGTGCCGGGACATCGCGATCACCCGCTCCGCACCGAGCCGGCGGGCGGCCAGCACCGCGCACAGCCCGACCGCGCCGTCCCCGACGACGACCACGGTCTGGCCCGGTCCGACGCCGGCCGCGTGGGCTGCGTGGTGCCCGGTGCCCATCACGTCGGACAGCGTGAGCAGCGACGCGACCATCGCGTCGTCCGGCAGCTCGGGAGTCGCGACCAGCGTGCCGTCGGCCATCGCCACCCGCACGTACTCGCCCTGCCCGCCGTCGATCATCCGGCCCTCGTCGTCCTCGCTGCCCCACCACTGGCCGTGCTCGCACGAGGTATGGATTCCGTTGCGGCAGTGCGGGCAGGTGCCGTCGCTGAGCGCGAACGGCGCGATCACGAAGTCGCCGGTCCGGACGGTGCGGACGTCGCCCCCGACCGCCTCGACCACGCCGACGAACTCGTGGCCGATCCGGGTCGGCTTCTTCACCGGGCGCACGCCACGGTACGGCCAGAGGTCCGAGCCGCACACGCAGCTGGCGACGACGCGCACCACCGCGTCGGAGGGCAGCTCGAGTTTGGGGTCGGGGACGTCTTCGAGTCGGATGTCACGGGTGCCGTGGATCAGGGTCGCTCGCATGCTGATCACCCTGTCACGACCGGCCGGCAGTGGCACCCGCCGGACCTACCGCGGCGCTCCAGCGTGCACCGTGAGCAGGCCGGCCGGGACCGCCCACCACTGGTCGGGGCGGTCGACCACCGGCGCCTCCAGGCCGTCGCGCAGCACCCGGCTCAACCGCAGCAGGAACGCGGCGATCCCGGCAGCGCCCTGCATCCACGACGTCCCCGGCGGCAGCAGGGGCGGCTCCTGCCGGTACTCCACGAAGCGCCAGCGGGCGCCGTCGTCGTCCCGGATCGCCCGCTCCACCAACGCCTCGCCCATCAGCTCGGCGGCACTGAGCAGCTGTGCCGACCGCGCCGGGTCCGAGGTGTCCTGGGCGGCGTCCAGCAGCACCTCGCCGACCCCGGCGGTGCCGCAGCAACGCCCGTCGTTGTCCCAGAAGCCGGGGCGTAACCGTTGCGGCACACCGGAAGCCAGCACCGAGTGCAGGCACCGCTCGCGCAGCTCGGCGACGTCCCAGCCGGCCACCGTCTGCACCCCCGCGTGCCCGAGCGCCGCGAACAGGTACGACGTGCCGGCCGGCCCGTGGCACCACGTGTAGGTGACCGGCTCGACCTCGCGGGTGGACGGCGGGATGGTGTGCGGGACGACGAACCCGCCGTCCTCGAGCGAGCCGACGTCGAGCAGGTGCTGGGCACCTTCGACCGCGGCGTCCACGAAGTCCTGCCGTCCCTGTGCCGCACCGGTGACGGCCAGCGCCGTGGCGATGCCGGCGGTGCCGTGCGAGTAGTTCGGGCCGCGTGCGGGATGGCCCGGCCACATGCCCCAGTCCAGCCCGGCTGGGGTCCGGTCCGCGGCGGCCAGCAGCGCCTCGCAGCCGGTCGTCGCGATCGTCGCGGACTGCTCGCCGTCGGCCCAGATGGCCGCCAGCACGATGCCCGCGGTGCCCATCACGATGTCGGTCAGCGGAGCGTGCGAGTCCGGCCTGATGGTGATCGTGGTGGGCCAGCCGTCCGGCGTGGCCAGCGCGGCGAGCCGGTCCAGGGCAACCTTCTCCGCGCCCGGCGCCAGCAACCGCAGCGCAGTGGCGTCCCCGGCCAGGCCGTCGTACAGCGAGGGCTCGACCCGCACCGCCGCCTGCTCCGTGAGCCGGGCCACGACGCGGTCCCGCAACTCCTGCTCGGTGTCGGTCAGTTCGCGAGAGCGGGCGATCTCGGCGAGAGCCGGTGCCAGGCCGGCAATGCCGGCGTACAGCGAGTCGCGGTCGTCAGCCGGCTGCGCCGGGTCGGGATCGTCGTCCGGCACGGAGTCCGGCAGCCAGGGCCCGTCGTCCTCGCGGACCTGCCCGAGAACCCAACTCCATGCTGACTCCGCGAGGTCTCGGTAGGTCGCGGCGCCGTCCACCGGATCAGCCTACGGGCCTCGCCATGCGGGTGGGTTGTCCCGGTTCAGACAGAAATGCCCGAGTCATCGAAATACCCGCACGCAGACAAATTCCGTTGCAGCGGGCATGGGATCTTGGCGAGGGTCGTTGCAGGTCTTGAGTCAGTTTGGACCGGCCGACCTGCCCCACGGAGGTTTCAGTGAGCACTCCTGCGAGCCCAGCCGACGAAACGACGCCGGTCTCCGCCCTCGGGCAGTCCGGCCCGGACGCGGTCGAAGCGCCGGATCCACGCCGGTGGTGGGCGCTGGCGGTACTGGCCGCGGCCCAGCTGATGATCGTGCTGGATGCCTCGATCGTGAACATCGCGTTGCCGAGCGCGCAGGAGGACCTCGGCATCAGCAACGCCGACCGGCAGTGGGTGGTGACGGCGTACACGCTGGCTTTCGGTGGCCTGCTGCTGCTCGGTGGTCGGATCGCCGACTACACCGGACGAAAGCGCACCTTCATCATCGGTCTGTTGGGCTTCGCGGGCGCCTCGGCGCTCGGCGGTATCGCCTCGACCCAGGGGCTGCTGTTCGCGGCCCGCGCACTGCAGGGTGGGTTCGCGGCGCTGATGGCGCCGGCCGCGCTGTCGATCGTCACGGTCATGTTCACCGACCCCAAGGAGCGGGCGAAGGCGTTCGGCGTATTCGGTGCGCTGGCCGGCGGTGGCGCAGCGATCGGCCTGATCATCGGCGGGGTGCTGACCGAGTACGCCTCCTGGCGCTGGTGCTTGCTGGTCAACACGCCGGTGGCGATCATCGTCGCGCTGGCGGCCGTCCCGCTGGTGCACGAGAGCAGGGCTCCTGGAGACACCCGCTACGACATCCCGGGCGTGCTGATGTCCAGCCTCGGTCTGGTGTCGCTGGTGTACGGCTTCACCGAGGCGGCGCGGGCGAAGAACCCGGGCGACCGCAGCGACACCTCGGTGCAGGGGTGGACGCACTCGACGACCATCACCTTCCTGGTCATCGCGGCGATCCTGCTCACCGCGTTCGTGATCTGGGAGACCAGGGCGAAGAACCCGTTGCTTCCGTTGCGCATCGTGCTGGACCGCAACCGCGGTGGCGCCTACCTGGCATTCCTCTTCGTCGGTGCCGGGCTGTACGCGATGTTCCTGTTCCTGACGTACTACTTCCAGGTCAATCTCGGGTACAGCCCGCTCAAGGCCGGCTTCGCCTTCCTGCCGTTCAGCCTCGGCATCATCGCGATGGCCGGCGTCGTGGCCCAGCTGCTACCCCGGGTCGGGCCGAGGGCGCTGATGGTTCCGGGCCTGGTGATGGCGGCGCTCGGCATGCTCTGGCTGACCCAGATCTCGGCGACCACGTCGTACTGGACGCATGTCTTCCCCTCGCAGCTGATCATGAGCATCGGGCTCGCCTGCGTGTTCATCCCGGCGGCGAGCACCGCCCTGATCGGCGTCGGTCACCATGACGCCGGTGTGGCCAGTGCGGTGCTGAACACCTCGCAGCAGATCGGCGGCTCTCTGGGCACCGCTCTGCTCAACACGTTGTTCGCCGGGGCGGTGACGGCCTACCTGGCCGCGCACGTGCGCAGCGCGCAGGAAGCCCAGCAGCTCGGCCCGGACGCGCTCATCCACGGCTACCACGTGGCGTTCTTCTGGGGTGCGGTGCTGTTCGGCTGCGCCCTGCTGACGTCGGCGCTGCTGATCAACGCCAAGAAGACAGACGTCCCGGCCGAGGGTGCGGTCGCAGCCTGAGCCGCGTATCTCACGGACTCCCCGTCGACGTCCGCGCTCGGGCGGCCTGACGGACCAGGTGGTCGCGCTCGGCGACGTTCGTGGCCAGCCGGGCAGCCTCGGCGTACGCCGTAGCGGCGGCGGGCAGGTCGCCGTCCAGCTCGTGCAGGTAGCCGCGGACTGCGTGCCAGCGGTGCCGGTCGCCGATCACCTCACGCACCCGATCGGTCTCGCGCAGCCCGGCGGCGGGGCCGAGGACATGACCCACCGCGACCGCGCGCCCGAGCACCGCGGCGGGGTCCTGCTGCACCGGGTCGTCGGTGAGCGCGACGAGGTCGTCGTACCAGGCGAGGATCTGCGGCCAGTCCGTCTCAGCTGCGCTCGCCGCGTCGTCGTGCAACGCGGAGATGGCGGCCTCGACCTGGTAGCGGCCGAAGCGCTGGACGGCGAGCGCCGACTGCAGCACGCGCACGCCCTCGGCGATCTCGCGGGTGTCCCACCGGGACCGGTCCTGTCGGTCGAGCGTGACGATCCGACCCTCGCCGTCCAGCCGCGCCGGCAGCCGGGCGTGGTTGAGCAGCATCAGCGCGAGCAGCCCGCGCGCCTCCGGCTCCTCGGTGGCCAGGGTGAGCTGGCGGGCAAGCCGGATCGCCTCGACGGCCAGGTCGACCCGGCCCGCATGGCCGGTCGTGTAGACGAGGTACAGCACGCGCAGCACGACGGCGAGGTCGCCGGGCTGGTCCAGTGCCCGCCCCTGCAAGGCCCGCTTGGCTCGGCTGATCCGCTGCGCCATCGTCGCCTCCGGGACGTAGAACGCGTCGGCGATCTCGCGGGTGGTCAGACCACCGACGGCGCGCAGGGTCAGCGCCACCTGGGAGGCGGGGGTGAGGTCGCGATGGCAGCAGCAGAACAACAGGAAGAGGGTGTCGTCGCCCGCCTCGGTGGCGGCGGCCCGAGGCTCGGCGTACGTCGCGTCCTCCCGGCGGTGCCGGGCGGACTCGCTGCGGCGGACGTCGACGAGCCGGCGGGTGGCGACCGTGGTCAGCCACGCCCGCGGGTCGCGCGGCGGGTGCTCTGGCCACACCCGCAGAGCCTCCAGCAGTGCCTCCTGCAGCGCGTCCTCGGCGGTGTCGAAGTCCTCGCCGCGCCTCACCAGGCCCGCGAGCACCCGCGGGACGAGGGCGCGCAGCGCGCCCTCGTCCAGTGCCGGTGTCGGGTCGTCGGTCACGCCTGATCAGCCGAGCAGGCCTAGGACATGACTTCGCGGACGTCGATCCACTCGTAGAGCGGCGTCCCGCCCGGCCCGGGCTCGGAGGAGACGTACGCCGCGAGCTCGACCGCCCGCTCGTACGACTCGACGTCGATCATGTACCAGCCGGCGGCGAGGTCGCTGGTCTCGGGCAGGGCGCCGTCGGTGGTCACGGGCGCGGCGTCCGGGCCGCCGTAGCGCACCCAGGTCTGGGTGGGGGTGAGCGCCTGGGCGTCGACGAACTCGCCGTTCTGCTCGAGCAGCTCGCTGACGTGCCGGAGGAAGGCCATGTGCGCCTCGACGTCCTCGGGCTCCCACTGGTCCATCGGGGGCACCGGACGGTGCGGCGCCGGGCCGCCGCGGTAGTGCTTGAGGAGCAGGTACTTCGCCATGGTGGTCTCCTGATTCCTGGGCCGCGCCTGTCGTGGCCCTTCAGCTGATGAGCGGAGCCGGTCGGAGCTTCTCGACATGCAGCCGGACCCCAGCCTCAGGGCACGGGGATCCGGAAGGTCGAGGTCACGTACGGGACGTCCAGGACGTCCCGGCCCCGGGTGTCGGGATGGCTGGCCAACAAGTCCTGGGCAGCCGCGTACACCTCGTCCGCGTCGGGTCGCAGGCGAACGTACGAGATGGTCGACAGCAGCCCGATGACGTCGTCCGCCGCCATCGGCACGGTGTGGGTGAACTCGGCGCGCTCGGCGGTCGGCAGGATCTCGGTGATCTCGCCGATCGAGGTCGGCCGCTCGTCGCTCTCGAGGAGCTTCGACAGGTCGGCCATCCACGGCACGTGGTCGTCGCGGATGTTCCACACCAGGGCGATCACCCCGCCTGGGCGCAGCACCCGACGGAACTCGGCGGCCGCGGCGGCCCGGTCGAACCAGTGCCACGCCTGCGCAACGGTCACCGCGTCGAAGGTGTGGTCGGCGACCGGCAGCGCCTCGGCCCGCGCCTGCTGCCGGGCCGCCTGCGGTACGCGCAGCGCCAGCTCGGCGAGCATGCCGGCGTCCGGCTCGAACGCGGTCACCCGCGGTGCTACCTCGACCAGGCTCCGGGTCAGCTTCCCGGTGCCGGCGCCGACGTCCGCGACGTCCTCGACCGGCCTGGTCGCGCCGTCCAGGACCCAGCGCACCGCGTCCGCCGGGAAGGGCGGGCGGAACCGCTCGTAGCGTGCCGCGGCAGCGCCGAACGAGAGTCGTCGGTCGTCGAAGGATGGCCGGGTCATGGTGGCCTCAGCCCGCCGTGACCGGTGCTCCGGTGGCCTCCTGCACCTGGGCCAGACTGACGCCGTCCGCGAGCTCGACGAGCTGGAAGTGGTCGCCCGCGACGTCCAGCACGGCCAGGTCGGTGATGATCCGGTCGACCACGCCCTTGCCGGTCAGCGGCAGGTCGCACTCGGCGAGCAGCTTGGGGCTGCCGTCCTTGGCCACGTGCTCCATCAGGACGACGACCTTCTTGGCGCCGTGCACCAGGTCCATCGCGCCGCCCATCCCCTTGACCATCTTGCCGGGGATCATCCAGTTGGCGATGTCGCCGGACGTCGAGACCTGCATCGCACCGAGCACGGCCGCGTCGATCTTGCCGCCGCGGATCATCCCGAAGCTCAGCGCCGAGTCGAAGTACGACGACCCCGCCTGCACGGTGACCGTCTCCTTGCCGGCGTTGATCAGGTCCGGGTCGACGGCGTCCTCGGTCGGGTAGGCGCCGACGCCGAGGATGCCGTTCTCGGACTGCAGGACGACGTGCACGCCGTCCGGCAGGTGGTTCGGGATGAGCGTCGGCAGGCCGATGCCCAAGTTCACGTAGGAGCCGTCGGACAGCTCGCGGGCCGCGCGGGCGGCCATCTGCTCGCGGGTCAGCGCCATCTCAGGCCTCCTGGTTCGGGATCGGTGCGGACGACGCGCGGACGGTGCGCTTCTCGATCCGCTTGTCCGCCGCCTGCTCGGGGGTCAGCTCGACCACGCGGCTCACGTAGACGCCGGGGAGCTGGACATCGTCCGGGTCGATCTCGCCCGGCTCGACCAGCCGCTCGACCTCGGCGATGGTGATCCGTCCGGCCATCGCGACGACCGGGTTGAAGTTGCGTGCGGACTCGTGGAAGACCAGGTTGCCGTGCCGGTCACCGAGCGCGGCCCGGACCAGCGCGAAGTCCGTGACGATCGACTCCTCCAGCACGAACTCGCGGGAGTCGGCGCCGCCGAGCGCGAACTCGCGCACCTCCTTGGCCGGGGAGGACTTCGCGATCGCGCCGTCCGCGTCGTATCGCCACGGCAGGCCGCCCTCGGCGATCTGGGTGCCGACCCCGGTCGGGGTGAAGAACGCGGCGATGCCCGCACCGCCGGCCCGCAGCTTCTCGGCCAGCGTCCCCTGCGGGGTCAGCTCGACCTCGAGCTCACCCGCCAGGTACTGCCGCGCGAACTCCTTGTTCTCACCGACGTACGACGCGGTGACCCGGTGGATCCGACCGGCGCCGAGCAGCACCCCAAGGCCCACGCCGTCCACGCCGCAGTTGTTGGAGACGACCGAGAGGTCCTTCGCTCCCTGGGCGAGCACCGCTTCGATCAGCACCGACGGGATGCCGCAGAGGCCGAACCCGCCGACGGCGAGGCTGGCGCCGTCCCTGATGTCGGCCACGGCCTGTTCGGCGCTGGCTACGACCTTGTCCACGTCCGCTCCTCGTCGTTGAGAGTCACCGGTGGCGCCACCATATCCGCCGGGACGAGACCGGCCCGGACCCCCTGGTAGGGGCCCGGGCCGGCTCGCTGGGCTTCGGTCAGCCGAGGATCTTGCGGTCGACGAATGCCTTGCGCACCTTGGCGGCCGCGGTGTCGCCGTACATGACCCGGGCGGTCTGCACGGTGTGCCGGGCGGCGGCAGCGAAGGTGGTGGTCGGCGAGATGCCGAAGTGCGACTCGATGATCACCTTGTCGGCGGACGTGCGGCCGAGTACGAGGTGGATGTCCCACAGGGCCCGCGACCAGATCTCGCCATCGTCGTGCACCTCACCGTCGATGTCGTCGGTGGTCTTCACGCCGTCCGTGCGCCGCAGGCAGTGCGACGGTCCGGCGGTGTACGACGTGGAGTCCCAGTCCATCACGCAGGGCAGGTCGAAGCCGTTGCTGACCGGCTCGGACATGGTCACGGCCCAGTAGTCGCCGAAGCCCTCACCGATCGCGCCACCCTGCTCGCTCTCGCCGAAGCCGGGCACCTGGTCGTCCTGGATGGCGTGACCGAGCTCGTGCCAGACGACCTCCTGGTCCTCCGCGTCATCCACGCCGCCGCGGCCGAACGTGATCGAGTCGTCGGAGGAGTCGTAGAACGAGTTGTCGTCCGGGATCGTGTTGGTCCGGACCTTCTGCGGCTCGGCGTTGACGTCGGTAAAGCCCAGGCTGCGCAGGTACAGCTGAGCCTGGGTGATGTCGTAGTACGCCTGCACCTGCTCGAAGAGGTCGTTGTGCCGCTTGTAGTTGAAGGTGTTTGTGGCAGACGTCGCCTGGTGGGCGTTCACGATCCGGGCGTAGGCACCCTGCAGCTTGCCGTTGCCCGACAGGTTGGTCAGGACGACGCTCTTGTAGGCGGGGTTCAGCACCGCCTGGTCGGCGTCGTGCTTGTCGGTGAGGTTCTCGTTGTGCAGCGCGACCACCGGGTTCGGCGAGAACACCTGGCCCTGACCCCTCTCGCGCTTGACCAGGCTGCGCTGCGAGATGACCTTGCCGGAGCGGGCGTCCACCAAGGACTCGCTGCTGCCGTCCGCACCGGTGGCGGTGACCTGCCACACCAGCCGAGCGTTCGACCCGCCCAGCACGGCCAGTCGCGCGTGCTGCGACGAGCCGGTCGTCACGGACGCGGGGCTGTCCTTGCCCGCCCGGGTCGAGCGGGCCGCGGACCTCGAGGCGGCCGCCGCGGCCGTGCTCAGCGAGGTGCGGGCGACACTCTCGGCGGTGGCGCCGGAGACCGCGGGCTCGGTGCTCAGCGAAACCGGCACCGCCAGCCGTCCGTCGTCCACGGTGACCTGACCGGAACGGTCGACGTGCTTGGCGTAGAAGGCGTCCAGCACAGGCAGCCCGTGGAACGTCTGCGCGTACCAGGTGTGCGTGCCCAGCAGGGAGTGCCGGGTCTGCACGAGGACGAGGTCGCCGGTGGACGCGGCGCTCGCGATGGGCGCGGTGAGCACTGCCGCGGCCACGGCCGCTGCTGCCGAGCCGGCGACGACGATGCGGTTCACATGCATGGACACCATCCCCTGATCCCGCCGGAGCCGTTCCGGCACGTTGGCGACCGTAGCGCGCTGAGAACGCCGTGGGGAGGGTCGTTTTGGTTAAGTTCTTGCGGTCGGCGGTCAGGCTCGCAGCACGACCGCGATGCCTTGCCCGACACCGATGCAGAGCGCTGCCAGGCCCCAGCCGCCCCCTCGGGCGTGCAGCGAGTGCGCCAGGTGGCCGAGCACCCGGCCGCCCGACGCGCCGAGCGGATGCCCGATGGCGATCGCGCCGCCGTGCGGGTTGACGATCGCCGGGTCCAGGTCCGGCCAGCCCGCCAGACAGGCCAGGGACTGCGCCGCGAAGGCCTCGTTCAGCTCGACCTGGGCGAGGTCGCCCCAACCGATGCCGGCCCGTTTCAGCGCGGTGTTCGCGGCCTCTACCGGTCCGATGCCGAACACGTCCGGGTCGACCCCGCTGACCCCGGACGACACCACCCGGGCCAACGGTTGGCGACCGGCCCGCTCGGCACCGGCCGCCGAGCCGAGCAGCACCGCGCTGGCGCCGTCGTTCAGCGGTGAGGAGTTGCCGGCCGTCACGCTGCCGTCGGTGCGGAACACCGGCTTGAGCCCGGCCATCTTCGCCGCGGTCGAACCGGGCCGGACCGACTCGTCGCGCTCCAGGTCGGTGCCCGGGACGGACACCACCTCGGTGTCGTAGGCGCCCGCCGTCCAGGCCGCGTCGGCCAGCTGGTGGCTGCGCGCGGCGAACTCGTCCTGCGCCTCGCGGCCGATGCCCTGCAGGTCGGCCAGGTGCTCGGTGCTCTCGCCCAGCGAGATCGTCCAGGCGGAGGGCATCTCAGGGTTGACCATCCGCCAGCCGAGCGTCGTGGAGTGCAGCGTCTCGTGGCCGCGCGGGAACGGCGTGGACGGCTTGGGCAGGACCCAGGGCGCGCGGCTCATCGACTCGACGCCACCGGCCACCATCAGCTCGGCATCGCCCACCGCGATCGCTCGCCGCGCGCCGATGGCGGCCTCCAAACCGCTGCCGCACAACCGGTTCACGGTCGCGCCGGGTACCGACGTCGGCCAGCCGGCCAGCAGCACCGCCATCCGCGCAACGTTCCGGTTGTCCTCGCCGGCACCGTTCGCGGTGCCCAGCAGGACGTCGTCCACGTCGGCCGGGTCGAGGTCCGGGCTGCGCTCGCCGATCGAGCGCACGACGTGCGCTGCCAGGTCGTCCGGCCGGACGCCGGACAGCGCACCCGCGTAGCGGCCGAACGGGGTGCGGACGGCGTCCAGGACGAACACGTCGTTCAGGGGCTGGTTCACCTGCTCAACGCTACCCGCGGTGGGTCGAACACAGACCTGCGACGTCGACCTGGAGGTGTCGGCCGCCGACGAGCCGGCCCAGTTCAGCTGCTGCTGGCCATGTTCTGCAGCCGCACCTGACCGCGGGCGATCAGTCGGTCCCCCTCGTCGCGGGTCTCGACGATCCACACCTGCTGCGAGCGGCCGCGGTGCAGCGGCGTGCCGACCGTCGTCATCGTCCCCTCGCGGACGGCGCGGAAGAAGTCGGTCTGGTTGGAGACCCCGACCACGTACCCCTTGTCGCCGAACCAGACCGTGCCGGCGACGCTGGCCACCGTCTCGTGGATCCAGGCGTGGATGCCGCCGTGCAGGATGCCGTGCGGCTGGTGCACAGCGGGCACGACCTTCCAGTGCGCCCGCATCACGTCGCCGGTGAGCTCGTCCACGGAGAAGCCGATGGTGTCCCCGACTATCCCGAACGCGCCGTCCGGGAACTGGTCGGCGACCGAGGCTGCGATGGACATGGGACCTCCCGGCGACGACGTCTGGGCCATCGCGAGCATGCCACCCGCGGGTCAGCCTGTCGTGGGCAGCCCTGCTGCCCGCCAGGCCTGGAAGCCGCCCACGACGTCCGTGGCGCGACGCAGTCCCAGCTCGACGAGAGCCGCCGCCGCCAGGCTCGAGGTGTACCCCTCGGAGCAGAGCACCAGCACCCGGACGTCGTGGTCGACCGCCTGCGGCAGACGGGCTTCGCTGGTCGGGTCCAGCCGCCACTCGAGCACGTTGCGCTCGACGACCAGCGCGCCCGGCACCTCGCCCTCGATGGTGCGCTGGGCCGCAGGTCGGATGTCGACCAGCAGGGCGCCGTCCACCTGTTCGCGGTGCGCCTGGCCCGGGCTGACTCGATGCAGCTGCCCGCGCGCCCGGGCCAGCACCTCGTCGATGGTCAGCGGTCGGCTGACGACTGCGGTGCTCATGCCGACAGCTCGGGGTCGCGTGACCAGACGGTGCGGGACTCGACGAGGGCGCCCTGGTCGTCCACGTCGTAGTAGCGCATGCGCTCCAGCCGCGGGCCGTAGGCGTGGATGCTCACGGCCGGCTTGACCAGGTCGTTGCGCACGTCGTGGATGATGCCCGGCTCGACCACCCGGACCGCCGGAGCGTGCAGCGTGGTGGACCAGATGCCGAGGACGTCGTCCGCGCGCACCTCGGTCAGCGCGCCCTGGACCACGGCGAACGCGGCCGCGGAGTCGCCGTGGTCGTGCAGGTCGGTGGCCTGGGAGGGCAGCCAGGTGAGCAGCCAGACGTCGACGTCGTCCGGTCCGGGCAGGCGGGTCCAGAACCGCTCGGCGGTGAACCGGACCTTGGGGCGCCACAGCTGCGGCTGGCTGGCGACCCGGCGGACGACGAGGGCCAGTTCGTGCGTCGTCCACTCGGAGGTGCGGGTGGGTCGGGGTGAGGCGGTGAGAGTCATGTCGTGGCTTTCGAGGCGGCCGCGGCGCATCCTGCGGGCGGCGGGGGCTGGGGGTCGTCAGGCCTGAGCGGGACGACACGCAGCGCTGCACAGTCGCATGAGGTCGACGTGCCGACGCACGACGAGCTCACGGAGCTGCACCTCAGCCATGTTGCAACGCTGACGGCGGCGCCCGTCCGATGTCAAGGCGCGACACCGACGTCCCACCATCCGGACCGGTCAGTTCCCCCCGCCACCCGCCAGCCCCCCGGATGTTGATCACGTTAAGTGGGTGGAGTGCAACTTCTCGAGGCGTAGAGCCCTGCATATGTAGGGGTACGACTTCCTAACGTGATCAACGGCAGTCCGCGCCAGCGCTCGGGGTCAAGCGGCTAGGAGGGCAGGGCGATGGGGGCGGCGAGCCAGGCATCGGGGATCCCGAAACCGTCGACGAGCTCGAGCGCGTGCGGGCGGATCCGCGCGCAGGACGCGTTGACCAGCGCCACGACCTGCTTGCTTCGCGCCGCGGTGAGCCGGCCGTGCTCGAGGTACCAGGCACGGTCGCGCTCCACGCCGGACAGCACGTGCAGCGTGCAGAGCTCGTCCAGCAGCTCGCGGGCGGCGGGGTCCGCGCAACGCTCGACCGCGTCCGCGAACGACTGCGCGACGACCCGCTCGACGTGCGCCCTCGCTGCCAGCAGCACGTGGTCCTGTGCGTCGTTGAACACGGCGAACGCGTCGGCGCCGGGCCGGCCGGCGACCCGCATCCGTTGCGCCAGACCGGACAGCACGTGCTCCTCGCGGTCGGCCAGCAACCGCAGCTGGACGGCCCGGTCCAGCAGGTCGCCGTCCTCGCGGCCACGGGTACGGGCGTCGGACAGCCGCATGCCGAAGGTGCGCGCCGACGTCCGCTCGGCCACCGTCGAGGCCACCTGCCGCGCGACGAAACGCAACGTGCCCAACGTGTCCAGGTCGCCGAAGGCGTCGCGGTAGCTGGTCAGCAGGCCCTTCGCGACGAGCTGGAGCAACACGACGTTGTCACCCTCGAAGGTGGTGAACACGTCGGTGTCGGCCTTCAGCGCGGGCAAGCGGTTCTCGGCGAGGTAGCCGGCGCCGCCGCACGCCTCGCGGCACTCCTGGATAGTGCGGGTCGCGTGCCAGGTGGCCATCACCTTCACCCCGGCCGCCAGCGACTCCAGCTCGCGCTGGGACGTCTCGTCCGGCGGGGCGTCGGACTGCAGCGCCGTCTGCACGTCGTGCATCAGCGCCACCAGGTCGTTCTGCGCGTAGGCGAGCGCGTACGAGGTGGCCAGCGCCGGCAGCAGCCGTCGCTGGTGGGTGCGGTAGTCGAGCAGCCGCACCTCCTCGTCCGAACCGGGCGCGGTGAACTGGGTGCGCACCGCGGCGTACCGGATCGCGATGCTCAGCGCCGTCCGGGTCGCGGCGCCGGCGCCACCGGCGACGCTGATCCGCCCGCGTACCAACGTGCCGAGCATGGTGAAGAAGCGTCGGGTCGGGTTCTCGATCGGGCTGTGGTAACTGCCCTCGGCGTCGATGTCGCCATACCGGTTCAGCAGGTTCGTCCGGGGCACCCGCACCTGGTCGAAGACGAGCCGTCCGTTGTCGACGCCGTTCAGGCCCATCTTCGGGCCGCAGTCCTCGATGTGGACGCCGGGCAGCAGCTGACCGAAGTCGTCGCGCAGCGGTACCAGGACGCCGTGTACCCCGTGCCGTTGCGGCGCTTCGCTCGGGCCGGTGATCAGCTGCGCGAACACCACGGCCATCCGAGCATCCTGCGCCGCCCCGCCGATGTAGTCCTTGCGGGCGGCCGGCGTGGGCGTGTGCACCACCAGCTCGTCGGTCGCCGGGTCGTACGTCGCGGTGGTGCCGAGTGACATCACGTCGCTGCCGTGGCCGGTCTCGGTCATGGCGAAGCAGCCGGGCAGCTCCAGGCTGATGATCTGCGGCAGCACGGTCGAGTGGTGGCGCTCGGTGCCCAGGTTGGTGACCGCGCCGCCGAACAGCCCCCACTGCACGCCGGCCTTGACCAGCAAGGAGAGGTCGGTGTGGCCGAGCATCTCGAACGCCGTCACCGAGGCGCCGACGTCGCCGCGCCCGCCTGCGCTGACCGGGAAACCGTTGGCGGCGTGACCGGTGCCGGCCAGCAGCCGCATCTGCTCGCGGACCCGCTCGCGCTGCTGCGCGACGTCCAGGGTCGGGTCGGGCAGCAGGACGTCGGCGCGGAACTCCTCGCGCGCGGCGGCGCGCACGTGCGCCCAGCGCCCGCCGAGGCTCTCGACGAGGGCGCCGACGAGCTCGCGTCGGACGTCCGTGCTGGCGTCCGTGGTGTCGATGTCGGCGGGGTGAGTGGTGGTCATGAGTCCTCCGGGAGGGCGAGGACGGCGGTCAGGCCGCCGCGGATGAGGGCGCTCAGGTGGCCGGTCAGCTCGTTGCGGGACAGGGGCTCTGGGGTGGCCAGCCACTGGTCGGCGGCGGCGCGCACCAGCCCGACCACGCCGTGCGCGAGCGCGCCGGCCGCGGCGACGTCGCGGCCGCTGCCGGTCAGGGCGGCGGCGATCAGGGCAGCCAGCTCGTTGCCGATCCGGACGGTCAGGCCGGTGACCGGGTCGTCGCCGACCGGCCGGTCGAGCAGTGGGTGGGCCACCACGAAGCGGTAGACCTCCGGGTCGCGCTCGACCAGCGCCAGGTAGGAGTCGACCGCCGCCCCGATCATCGCCTCGGAGCCGGCCAGCTCGCTGGCTGAGCCGGCGCCGGACAGCGCGTGGTGCAGGTCGCCGGTGACCAGCCGGTCGACCGACTCGACGACGGCCAGGTAGAGCCCGGCCTTGTCACCGAAGTGCCGGTAGAGCACCGTCTTGCTGGTGCCTGCTTCTGCGGCGATCTCGTCCATGCCGACCCCCGAGCCGTGCCGGCGGACGGCGCGCAGCGTCGCCTCGACCAGCTCGGCCCGCCGGGCCAGCCGGTGCTCGGCCCAGCGGGTGTCACGCCCGTCGGGACGCTGCTCGCTCGAAGTGGTCACCTCTGGAAAGTATCAGGTACTTATAGTTCCTGCTACTGTCGATAACGGAATAATCTGAACCGCCAGCTTGAGGAGCCCTCATGGCCACCGCACGCCGCGCCGCAGTCCTCGGCGGCAACCGCATCCCGTTCGCCCGCACCGGCGGCCCGTACGCGCGGGTCAGCAACCAGGACATGCTCACCGCGGCGCTGGACGGGCTGGTCGCTCGCTTCGGCCTCGCTGACGAGCGGGTGGGCGAGGTCGCCGCCGGCGCGGTGCTCAAGCTCAGCCGCGACTACAACCTGACCCGCGAGTGCGTGCTCGGCTCGCGCCTGTCGCCGTGGACTCCGGCGTACGACGTGCAGCAGGCCTGCGGCACCGGGCTCGAGGCGACCATCCTGGTGGCCAACAAGATCGCGCTCGGCCAGATCGAGTCCGGCATCGCTGGTGGGGTGGACAGCGCCAGCGACGCACCCATCGCGGTGAACGAGGGGCTGCGCCAGACGCTGCTCGAGCTCAACCGGGCCCGCACCATCGGCCAGCGGCTCAGGGCGGTCTCGCGCCTACGTCCCGGCTTCGTCGTCCCAGAGGTCCCGCGCAACACCGAGCCGCGCACCGGGCTGTCGATGGGCGACCACATGGCTATCACCGCGTCGGAGTGGAACATCTCCCGCGAGGCGCAGGACGAGCTGGCCGCCGCCAGCCACCAGAACCTGGCAGCCGCCTACGACCGCGGATTCATGGACGACCTGGTCACCGCCTACCTCGGCCAGACCCGCGACCAGAACCTGCGCCCGGACTCCACGGTCGAGAAGCTGGCCAAGCTGTCGCCGGTCTTCGGGGACGGCCCGGACGCGACCATGACGGCCGGCAACTCCACCCCGCTCTCAGACGGCGCGAGCGCGGTCCTACTGGCCAGCGACGGGTGGGCCGCGCAGCACCGGCTGCCGGTGCTCGCGCACGTGGTGGACGCCGAGACCGCCGCGGTCGACTACGTGCACGGCGGTGAAGGTCTGCTGATGGCGCCCGCCTACGCGGTGGCGCGCCTGCTGGACCGGCAGGGCATGAAGCTGCAGGACTTCGACTACTACGAGATCCACGAGGCCTTCGCCTCCACGGTGCTGACCACGCTGGCGGCCTGGCAGAGCGAGGCGTTCTGTCGCGACCGACTTGGCCTGGACGCGCCGCTCGGCACGATCGACCGGGACCGGCTCAACGTGAACGGCTCCTCGTTGGCGGCCGGTCACCCGTTCGCCGCGACCGGCGGCCGGATCGTCGCCGCCCTGGCAAAACAGCTGCACGAGAGGGGATCCGGGCGCGGGTTGATCTCGATCTGTGCTGCCGGCGGCCAAGGCGTCGTCGCGATCTTGGAGGCGGCGTGACCAGCCACGGCACGACCGACCGTTACACCGGCTTCGTCAGCGGCGGCTTCGGGCGGACGCTCAGCCGCCGGCTCGGTCTGCCGCAGCCCGTTGCGCTGCGGCGGTACGAGCCGGGTCAGCCGCTGCTCGACGGCCCGATCGCTGTCTGGGCGGTCGACGAGCCGCTGGCTGCCGTCGCCGAACTCGTTCGTGCCGAGGGGCTCGAGGTGCACTCGGACGGCGAGACCCAGCTGTCCGCCGTCGTGGTCGACGCCCGCGGCGCAACTGTGCCGGCGTCCCTGGACGTGTTCCCGACCCAGGTCGGCCCCGCGCTGAAGCGCCTTCGCCGCTGCGGCCGGGTGGTCGTCCTCGGTCGCCCCGCCGATGCGATCGCCGACCCGGCCCACGCCGCCGCGCAGCGCGCGCTGGAAGGCATCGTGCGCTCGGTCGGCAAGGAGCTGCGGTCGGGTGCGACGGCGAACCTGGTACTGGTCGCGGACGGCGCCGTGGCCTGCGTCGAGTCGACCCTGCGCTTCCTGCTGTCGTCCCGCTCGGCGTACGTCGACGGGCAGGTCGTGCACGTCGGGCCCGCATCCGAGCTGCCCGCGACGGACTGGCGCAAACCATTGCAGGGCAAGGTGGCGGTGGTCTCCGGGGCTGCGCGAGGCATCGGCGCAGCGATCGCCGAGGTCCTCGCCCGCGACGGCGCCACCGTGGTGGCCGTGGACGTGCCGGCGGCGGGTGAGGCCCTGGCCAACGTGGCGAACCAGGTCGCCGGCACGGCGCTGCAGCTGGACGTCACCGCCCCGGACGCCGGACGTCGCATCGCCGAGCACGCGCACGCCCGGCACGGCGGGCTGGACGTCATGGTGCACAACGCCGGCATCACCCGGGACCGGCTGCTGGTCAACATGGACGCCGACCGGTGGGACGGAGTGCTGGCGGTGAACCTGGAGTCCCAGCTGCGGATCGACGACGTGCTGCTCGGCGAGGGCGGCCTCGCGGACGGGGGTCGGGTGGTGTGCCTGTCGTCCACCAGCGGCGTCGCCGGCAACCGGGGCCAGGTGAACTACGCGGCCACCAAGGCCGGCGTGATCGGGATGGTGCGGGCCCGGGCGGCGCAGGTCGCCGAACGCGGGATCACCTACAACGCGGTGGCTCCGGGCTTCATCGAGACGGCGCTCACCGCGCGCATCCCGCTGGCCACCCGCGAGGTCGGCCGCCGGATCAACAGCCTGAGCCAGGGCGGCCAACCGGTGGACGTCGCCGAGACGGTCGCGTGGCTCGCGCAGCCCGGCACGGCCGGCGTCAACGGCCAGGTGCTGCGGGTCTGCGGGCAGAGCCTGCTCGGTGCCTGAGGGTGCGCACCATCGCGCTGGACGCCGACCCGAACCTG
This sequence comes from Angustibacter sp. McL0619, assembly GCF_049994355.1. Lineage (NCBI taxonomy): Bacteria > Bacillati > Actinomycetota > Actinomycetes > Kineosporiales > Kineosporiaceae > Angustibacter > Angustibacter sp. McL0619. Next base: position 171,253 of record NZ_CP188257.1, read on the forward strand.
CTCGCGCTCACGGCCCGCGCCGCGCTGAACCGGGGCCGCGCCGACGAGCTGCCGCCCGTCGAGGTGGTCCGCACCGGCGTCACGGCCCCCGTCGACCGGCTCGTCAGGTACTCCCGGGTCTGTGGTTTCGACGTCACCGGGTACCTGCCGTCCCCGTTCGTGCACGTGCTGGCCTTCCCGCTGCAGACCGCGCTGCTGGGCCGGCCGGACTTCCCGCTGCCGCTGCCCGGACTCGTGCACGTCGCCAACCGGCTGGAGCTGCGCCGTCCGGTCCGGGTGGGTGAGCCGCTCGACCTGTCGGTGCGGGCCGCTGACCTGCGTCCGCACCCGCGCGGGCGCCAGGTCGACGTACTCAGTGAGGCGTCCATCGACGGTGAGGTCGTCTGGCGCGGCCGCAGCACCTACCTCGCACGCCAGGCGGCAGCCCGGCCGGGGGAGCCGGCGGCGCACCCGACGGCAGCGGTGGACGCCGGCCTGCCGCCGCACGCCCGCTGGCGGCTGCCGGCCGACCTCGGACGTCGCTACGCCGCGGTCAGCGGCGACCACAACCCGATTCACCTGAACCCGTTGGCCGCCAAGGCGTTCGGCTTCCCGAGGACCATCATGCACGGCATGTGGAGCCTGGCGCGCTGCGTGTCATCGATCGGCGCCCGGGCGCCCGCGGCCGCCGTGGTGGACGTCGAGTTCCGTCGTCCGGTCCTGCTGCCCTCGACGGTCCAGCTGCGCATGCAGCCGTCGGACGGCGGCTGGGACCTGCTGCTCACCGGCTCGACCCGGTCGGATCGCGAGCCGACGGTGCACCTGCGGGGGAGCCTGCGACCGCTGTCTAGGCTGCGGTGATGACCGACTCGCCTTTGCCGCCTCCCCCCTCGCCGGCGTCCACTGAAGCCGAGTCGCTGATCTCAGTTCTTGAGCGCAACCGGCGGACCTTCGCCTGGAAGACGTCGGGGCTTGATGAGAACGGACTTCGCGCGACCACGGCCGCCAGCTCCATGACGCTTGGCGGGCTCGTGAAGCATGTCGCGCTGGTGGAGGCGGACTGGTTGGCTGTCAAGCTCTCCGGACAGGCGTATGGACCTCCGTGGGAGGCGGTGGACTTCGACGCCGACCCGGACTGGGAATGGCGTACTGGGGCGCTGGACTCTCCGGACGACCTGCACGCCGTGTGGCGAGATGCCGTCGTGCGGTCGCGGGGTCTGGTGGCTGAGGTGATCCAGGACCGTGGTCTCGACGGCCCGGCGTCCTTCACCTTTGCGAACGGCCGCACCCCAACCGTCCGCGACATGCTCCTTGACATGGTCGAGGAGTACGCCCGGCACACTGGCCACGCGGACATCCTCCGCGAGGCGGTGGATGGCCGCGTCGGCGAAGGGGCGCCTGAGGACTTCACCTTCTGAACGTCCGCAACCGGCCTTCTCGGCGGCCCCAGCCATCACCCTGTGCGGGTGAGGGCGGGCATCACGCGCGCGAGTAGCGTTCGCAGCAACAACGGACCGAGGAGCGGGTACCCATGCCGATGTCGACGATGAGCGCGAACTTCGGAAACGGCAGCGTCCTGCTGTGGATGCTGGAGTTCTTCCTGTTCGTCATCTGGTTCTGGCTGCTGATCACCGTCTTCAGTGATCTGTTCCGCGACCAGGAGACGTCCGGCGTAGCCAAGGCCATCTGGGCCATCTTCGTGGTGGTCCTGCCCTACCTCGGTGTGCTGATCTACCTGATCGCCCGCGGGGGCGGGATGGCAGAGCGCAACGCCAAGCAGGCCCAGCAGATGCAGGCTCAGATGGACTCGCGGATCCGCGCGGCAGCCGGCTCGGCGTCCGGCGCGAGCTCGGCGGAGCAGATCACCCAAGCCAAGTCGCTGCTGGACAGCGGCGCCATCAGCCAGGCCGAGTTCGAGGCCCTCAAGAGCAAGGCGCTGGCCAGCTGAGCGCACGTCAGCGCAGGCGCGAGGGCACTGTCAGCTGGGCTGCCACAGCTCGATCCGGTTGCCCTCAGGATCGGTGACCCAGCCGAACCGCCCCACGCCCTCCATGTCCTGGGTCTCCTCGGCCACGTCGGCTCCCTTGAGGCGCAGCTGGGCGAGCATCGCCTCCAGGTCGCGGACCCGGAAGTTGAGCATGGTCTGCTGGGCGCGTGAGCCGAAGTAGTCGGTCTCGGACTCGAAGGTCGCAAACACCGTCACCCCGGCATCCGGACGCCAGAGGCCGTTCTCGTCGGCGTCCAGGCCGAGGCAGTCGCGGTACCAGGCGCCCAGGGCAACCGGATCCGTGGCCCGAATGAAGTACCCGCCAACTCCCAGCACTCGTTCCATGTCGCCATCTTGCCCGACCACGGCCACCCGGGTGGAGCCTCGGCGGCCGGTCGAGGCGCGCTCGAGCCTGGCTAGGGTTGGGCGATGGCGGCCGCGGACGAGATGAAGCTCCCGCGTTGGAGCATCTGGCTGCCTCCGGTGGTCCTGGTGGCGCTGGCACTGACCTGGGGACGGCACCTCGAGGGCGCGCTGCTGGTGTTCGAGTGCGTCGCGCTGATCGCCGCGATCACCGTTGCCGTGCACCACGCCGAGGTCGTCGCACACCGGGTCGGCGAGCCGTACGGCACGCTGATCCTGGCCGTCGGGGTGACCGTCATCGAGGTCGGCCTGATCGTCACGCTGATGGTCTCCAGCCCCGACAAGACCGCCACGCTCGCGCGGGACACCGTCTTCTCCGCGTTCATGATCGCCGGCAACGGGGTGGTCGGAATCTGCCTGCTGCTCGGCGCGCTGAAGCACCAGGTGCTGACGTTCCGGCCCGAGGGCGTGGCCGGCGCGGTCGCCACGCTCGCCGCGGTCGCGACGCTGAGCCTGGTGCTGCCGACGTTCACCACCTCCTCGCCCGGCCCGACGTTCTCCGGCGCGCAGCTCGTCTTCGCCGGGCTCGCCTCGCTGTTCCTCTACGGCACCTTCGTACTGGTACAGACCGTCCGGCACCGCGAGTACTTCCTGCCGATCGACGACGCGGGCACCCCGGACGACCCGGACGACGACCACCTCGTGCTGCCGAGCAACCGGACCACCTGGCTCAGCCTGGGACTGATGCTCGCCTCGCTCGCCGCGGTGGTGGGCCTGGCCAAGGCCGTCTCACCGGCGATCGAGGACGGCGTCCGCACCATCGGCGCACCGCAGGCCGCGGTCGGCGTCGTCATCGCCCTGCTGGTGCTGGCGCCGGAGACCGTCGCGGCCGTGCGGGCCGCGCTGCACAACCGGATCCAGACCAGTCTGAACCTGGCGCTCGGCTCGGCGCTGGCCAGCATCGGGCTGACCATCCCGGCGATCGGGCTGGCCTCGATCTGGCTGTCCGGACCGCTCGAGCTCGGCCTCGGCCCGAAGGACATGGTGCTGCTTACGCTCACCGTCGTGCTCAGCACGCTGACCACGGTGATGGGTCGGGCAACCGTCCTGCAGGGTGCGGTGCACCTGTCTGTGTTCGGCGCGTTCATCTTCCTCGCCGTCACGCCCTGAGCACCCCACCTTTGTCACCTCAGCCAGCCGTGATATAGTTGAAGCCTCAACAAAGGAGTTTCGATGCCGGTCACCCGCCTGAACCACGCCGTCCTGTTCGTCCGCGACGTCAGTCGCAGCGTCGAGTTCTACTCCGACGCCCTCGGCTTCCGTCCTGTGAACCAGCTGCCGGGTGCGGCGTTCCTGCAGGCGGCCGCGAGCAACAACGACCACGACCTCGGCCTCTTCGAGATCGGGTCGCAGGCCGCCGCGTCCGGCGCGGGCCGCACCACGGTCGGGCTGTACCACCTGGCGTGGGAGGTCGACACGCTCGACGAGCTCGAGCGGATCGCGGGCAAGCTGAGCGAGCTGGGCTCGCTGGCCGGCGCCTCCGACCACGGCACCACCAAGGCCCTGTACGCCAAGGACCCGGACGGCATCGAGTTCGAGGTGTCCTGGCTGGTGCCCGCCGACCTGATCACCGACGACCTCGAGATGACCACCGCCCCGCTGGACCTGGCTGCGGCCAAGGAACGGTACGGCGCGACGACCCGCGGCGGCGTCGGCATCTCCTTCCCCGCCCGCGTCTGAGCCCGCTCGGCGGCGTCGCCTGACAGACTGGCGGCGTGTCGAGCATCGACCTCAACTGCGACCTCGGCGAGGGCTTCGGTCGCTGGGCGCTCGGTGACGACGAGGGTCTGCTCGATGTCGTGACGAGCGCCAACGTCGCCTGCGGCTTCCACGCCGGCGACCCGGCCGGGCTGGCCCGGGTCTGCGCCGGCGCGGTGCAGCGCGGGGTGGTGATCGGCGCGCAGGTCGGTTACCGCGACCTCGCCGGCTTCGGCCGCCGCTTCATCGACATCGGGTACGACGACCTGCGGGCCGACGTGACCTACCAGATAGGTGCGCTGCAGGCGCTCGCGCGCGCGGCCGGCGGCGTCGTCCGGTACGTCAAGCCGCACGGTGCCCTCTACCACGCGACCAACAGCCACGACCGCCAGGCCGCCGCTGTGGTGGACGCCGTCCGCGCCCTCGACCCCGGGCTCGCGCTGCTGGGCTTCCCGGGCTCACTCCTGCTCGAAGCCGGCGATGAGGCCGGACTGCGCTGCGTCACAGAGGGTTTCGCCGACCGACGGTACGGCGACGAGGGGCTGCTGGTCCCGCGCCAGCAGCCGGGTGCGGTGCTCACCGACCAGGGTCAGGTCACCACCCAGGCAGTCGGCCTGGTCGGGTCGGTGGAGTCCATCTGCCTGCACGGTGACACTGACGGCGCGGTCGCCCTGGCCAGGGCGGTCCGGACCGCGCTCGAGCAGGGGTCCCGGGTGGAGCCCTTCTGCGGCAACGGTTCCTGACGGTGGATGGGCTCGTCGTCCACGCAATGGGCGACCGCGCGCTGGTCGTCGACCTGCCCGACGCAGAGGCGGTCCGTCGGCTCGCGGCCACCCTGCGCGCCGATCTGCCGACCGGTGTGTTGGACGTCGTCCCGGGTGCCCGTTCCCTGTTGCTGCGCACCGCTCACGCCACCGACCTCGCGCCGCTGGCCCGAGTGGTGCGCGCAGCGACCGAAGCACCGAACGACTCGAAGGCCCTGGCGCGCAACGACTCCGGGTCGTCCGCCGAGGTGGTGGTCGACGTCCGGTACGACGGCGCGGATCTCGCGGAGGTGGCCCGGCGGACGGGTCTGAGCGTGCACGAGGTCGTCGCCGCGCACACCGCGGCCGACTGGCGGGTGGCCTTCATGGGCTTCGCCCCCGGTTTCGGCTACCTGGTCGGTGACGACCCGCGGCTGGTCGCGCCGCGCCGCGAGCACCCGCGGCGCGAGGTGCCGGCCGGCTCGGTGGCACTGGCCGGTGAGTACAGCGGTGTCTACCCGCGCGAGACCCCCGGGGGATGGCAGCTGATCGGCAGCACGGACGCGCCGCTGTGGGATCTGGGGAACGACCCACCGGCGTTGCTGCGTCCTGGCTTGCGCGTCCGGTTTCGGGACATGCGATGAGTAGCCTGCTCGTACTGGACGGCGGTCGGCTGGCGACCGTGCAGGACGGCGGCCGCCCCGGTCTGGCGCACCTGGGCGTTGGGCCGTCCGGAGCCGCGGACCGGGCCAGCCTGGGCCAGGTGAACCGGCTGCTCGGCAACGCCGAGGACGCTGCCGCAGTGGAGGCCACGCTCGGTGGGCTGGTGGTGCGCGCGCAGGGTGCCGCGGACGTCGCGATCGGTGGCGCCCCCGCCGAGGCGGTCGTGCGACCGGCCAGCGGCGCGACCTGGACGGCTGGCCCGGGCACCCCGGTGCAGCTGCGCGACGGTGACGAGCTGGCGCTCGGCCTGCCGGTGCGCGGCCTGCGCAGCTACCTCGGGGTCCGCGGCGGCATCGCCGTCCAGCCGGTGCTGGGCAGCCGGTCCCGCGACGAGCTGGCCGGCATCGGGCCCGCGCCGCTGACCGCTGGGGACCGGCTGCCGGTGGGCACGTCGACCGGTGCTTGGCCGGGCGTCGACACCGTGCCGTGGCTGACCGACCCGCTGCCCCGTCGTCCGCTGAGGGCGGTGCTCGGCCCGCGCGGCGACTGGTTCACACCCGACACGGCGAAGGTACTGACCGACGGGACGTGGCGGGTCTCGGGCGACGCCAACCGGACCGCAGTCGTCCTGGACGGCCCCACGCTCACCCGCTCCCGGGACGGCGAGCTGCCGCCGGAAGGCATGGTGCGCGGCGCGATCCAGGTGCCGCCGAGCGGGCGGCCGACGATCCTGCTGGCCGACCACCCGGTAACCGGCGGCTACCCCGTGGTCGCCGTGCTGCTCGACCGGGACGTCGACCGGCTCGCTCAGCTGCGCCCTGGCGACCCGTTGGCGCTGCACCTGCTCGCGCCGGCGCCGCTGTGAGCGCGGCGGCGAGCGCGCCGAGCGTGCACCCGTTGCGACCCATCGGGCGGCACGACTCGTCGCGGCTGCTGGCGTTCGTCGGCGCGCACGCCGTACCGGGGGTCGAGGCCTGGGACGGCACCACCTGGACGTCGTCCGCCCGGTTCGCCGGGGGACCGGCCGTACTGCAGGTCTCGGTGAGTGCGCGGCCGGGTTTCGACGTCCGGCTGTGGCTGACCGAGCCGGACGACGAGCCCGCCGCGCTGAAGGCCCTGGCGGCGTTGCTCGACCTGGACCGGGACGTCGCGCCGGCCGAGCTGAGGCTCGCGGCCGACCCGGTGCTCGGACCGCTGATCGCGCGGCGGCCGGGTCTGCGGGTGCCCGGCGAGCTGGACCCCTTCGAGACGTTGGTGCGCACGATCATCGGCCAGCAGATCTCGTTGGCCGGTGCCCGCACAGTGACGGCGCGGCTCGTGCAGGCCGTAGGCCCGCCGCTGCCGACCGCCTTGGTGGTCGATCCTGCGGTGACGCACCGGTTCCCGTCTGCGGCAACGCTGGCCGCACTCGATCCGGACGACGCAGCCCTGGCGGTGCCCCGATCGCGGGCTCGGGCGGTGGTCGCAGCGGCGACGGCCTTCGCCGACCTGGCGCCCGGCGACGCGGTGCCGACCCGGGCCGAGCTGCTGGTCCTTCCCGGCATCGGCCCGTGGACCGCCGACTACCTCGACCTGCGTGCTCGTCGCGACCCGGACGTGCTGATGGCCGGCGACCTGGCGGTGCGCAAGGTGCTCGGCCGCCCGGGTGCGCCTGCGTCGGTGGCCGACGTGGTGGCGGCCGGGCTTTCCTGGAGGCCGTTTCGCTCAACGGCCCTCATGCACCTGTGGGCTGAGTATCTTCAGCTGTAGACCCCGGCTGGCGTTACATAGGCTGCCTATGTAAACTTGCGTCATGACCACCTCGGGAAACGCGGATCGTGGCACCCGGGCGAACCTGCCCGACGAGCGCGAGCTGGCCTTCCAGCTCGTCACCAGCAGCGCCCGCCTGGTCAGGTTCGCCGCCCGGCAGAGCAGTTCACCGGTCCCGCGCGCCCTGGCCCGCGCGCTGAGCGTGATCAACGAGCTCGGCGAGCCGCGGATCAGCGACATCGCCGCTGCCGACCGGATCTCCCAGCCCACCGCCACGACCCTCGTGCAGAAGCTCGAGGAGCGCGGCTGGGTGGCGCGCACCACCGACCCGCGCGACGCCCGCGCCGTCCGGATCCACATCACCCAGGCCGGTCGGGACGCGATCACCGAGTTCCGCAAGTCCGCCGCCGACGCGCTGGTGCCCGCACTGGGCGCGCTCGACGAAGCGGACCTGGCGGCGCTCACCCGCGGCGTCCAGGCCCTGAACACCATGCTCGAGCACCAGAACCCCCAGGAGGACACTGCATGAGCCACGGCACCACCACCAAACCCGGCATCCTGCACCAGCCGCGAGCGGTCTGGGCGGTCGCGTTCGCCTGCGTCATCGCGTTCATGGGGATCGGTCTCGTCGACCCGATCCTCAAGCCGATCGCGGAGCAGCTGGACGCGTCGCCCTCCCAGGTGTCGTTGCTGTTCACCAGCTACATGGCGGTGACCGGCGTGGCCATGCTGGTCACCGGCTGGCTCACCAGCCGCCTCGGCGCCAAGCGCGTGCTGCTCGCCGGCCTGGCGATCATCGTGGTGTTCGCCGCCCTCGCCGGCTCGAGCGACACCATCGGCCAGATCGTCGGCTTCCGGGCCGGCTGGGGTCTGGGCAACGCGCTCTTCATCGCGACTGCCCTGGCCACCATCGTCGGTGCCGCCAGCGGTGGCGTGGCGAGCGCGATCATCCTGTACGAGGCCGCCCTCGGGATCGGCATCGCCGCCGGCCCGCTGCTCGGCGGCTTCCTCGGGGACATCTCCTGGCGCGGCCCGTTCTACGGCGTCTCGGTGCTGATGGCCATCGCGTTCTTCGCGATCGCGATCTTCCTGCCGAAGCTGCCCCGGGCCGAGCGCACCACCAGCCTGCTCGACCCGTTCCGAGCTCTGCGGCACCGCAGCCTGCTCACCATGGCGATCACTGCGCTGCTGTACAACTTCGGCTTCTTCACGCTGCTGGCCTTCACGCCGTTCCCGTTGGCCATGAGCGCGCACCAGATCGGCTTCATCTTCTTCGGCTGGGGCGTCTGCCTGGCGGTGGCCTCGGTGTTCGTGGCGCCGCGGCTGCAGCGCCGGTTCGGCACCCTGCCGGTCGTCGCCGCAGCGCTGACGGCGTTCGCGGTCGACCTCGCCGTGATGGCGCTGTACACCGACAACAAGACCGTGCTCGTCGTCTGCGTCGTCGTCGCCGGAGTGTTCCTCGGCATCAACAACACCCTGGTCACCGAGGCGGTGATGCTGGCCGCTCCGGTCGAACGCAGCACTGCCAGCGCGGCGTACAGCTTCGTGCGCTTCGGCGGCGGCGCGATCGCGCCGTACCTGGCCGGCAAGCTCGGCGAGAACGTCAGCATGCACGCGCCTTTCTGGGTCGGTGCCGGGGCGACCGCGCTCGCGGTGGTCGTGCTGCTGTCCGGACGTCGCGTGCTGGCCCATGTGGACGCGCACGAGCCCGAGGTGCAGAGCGTCGAGGAGGCGCGCGTGCTGGTCGCCGCCGACGCCTGAGCCGGCCGGTTCGTCAGCTCGCTCGCGGGTGACCGAGGCAGGGTCTCGCCATCGCCGAAGTGCCGTGGCAGAGTCCAGCCATGAAGAGCACGATGCAGGCCGTCCCCCTGCTCATCTCCCAGATCCTGCGCTTCGGCACGACGGCGCACGCGACGTCCGAGGTGATCACCTGGACCGGCGCCGAACCGCGCCGTTCGACGTATGCCGACGTCGGGCGGGACTGCGCCCGGCTGGCGAACGCGCTGCGCTCCCTCGGCGTGGACGCCGACCAGCGGGTCGCGACCTTCATGTGGAACAACGAGGAGCACCTCGAGCTCTACCTGACGGCGCCGAGCATCGGCGCCGTGCTGCACGCCCTGAACATCCGGCTCTTTCCCGAGCAGCTGGTCTACGTCGCCAACCACGCGCAGGACTACGTCGTGGTCGTCGACAACTCGCTGGCCGCGCCGTTCAGCCGGCTGCTGCCGCACCTGAAGACCATCCAGCACGTCGTGGTGAACGGGCCGGTGCCGGACGAGGTGCGCGAGGCACTCGGCACCGAAGGCCGGACGGTGCACGACTACCGCGAGCTGCTGGACGCCCAGCCTGACACCTTCGATTGGCCCGAGCTGGACGAGGACCTCGGCGCCGCCATGTGCTACACCTCCGGCACGACCGGCAACCCCAAGGGCGTCGTCTACAGCCACCGCTCCAACTACCTGCACGCGATGCAGGTCTGCATGGGCAGCGCGATGGCGATGGCCGAGGGGCAGCGGCTGCTGGCGATCGTGCCGCTGTTCCACGCCAACGCCTGGGGCATCCCGTACGGCGCGATGATGTCCGGCGCGAGCCTGGTCATGCCGGACCGCTTCCTGCAGGCCGAGCCGCTGGCGGCCATGATCGCGTCTCTGCAGGTGACGCACAGCGCGGCGGTGCCGACCATCTGGAGCGACCTGCTGGCCTACCTCGACGCGCATCCGGACGCGGACGTGTCCTCGCTGAAGTCCTGCATCGTCGGCGGCTCCGCGTGCCCACCGGCCCTGATGAAGGCCTATGAGGAGCGCTACGGCGTGAACGTCGTGCACGCCTGGGGCATGACCGAGATGTCACCGCTGGGCTCGGTCGCCGTGCCGCCGGTCGACTCGGAGGGCGAGGAGCGCTGGGCGTACCGGCAGTCCCAGGGGCGGCTGTCGCCGCTGGTGCAGGGCCGGCTGGTCGGCCCGGACGGCTCGCAGATGCCCTGGGACGGCGAGCAGGTCGGCGAGCTCGAGGTCCGCGGACCGTGGATCACCGGTCACTACTACCTGGACGACGACCCGGCCAAGTTCGACGACGGCTGGCTGCGCACCGGTGACGTCGGGTCGCTGACCCACGACGGCTTCCTGCGGCTGACCGACCGGGCCAAGGACGTGATCAAGTCCGGCGGCGAGTGGATCTCGTCGGTGGACCTGGAGAACGCGCTGATGGCCCACCCGAAGGTCCGCGAGGCGAGCGTGGTCGGCGTGCCGGACGAGCGCTGGGGCGAGCGTCCGCTGGCCACCGTGGTGGTCGTGGAGGGCGAGACCGTGGACGTCGAGGAGCTGCGCGAGCACCTCCTGGGGCACGTCGCGAAGTGGCAGCTGCCGGAGCGCTGGGCGTTCATCGACGAGGTGCCCAAGACCAGCGTGGGCAAGTTCGACAAGAAGGTGCTGCGCAAGTCCTACGCCGACGGCGAGCTGGACGTGCAGACGATCTGAGCGGTCAGCAGACCGACGAGACGTCCTGCGCCGACGTGCTGTCGGTCGAACCCAGCTCGGTGCTGGTCGGGTTCGGCGTCTTGGTCGCGGTGCCCGATGCGGTCGCCGTGGAGGTCGGCTTCGACGTCTTCGACGGCTTGGCCGGATCCACCGACTGAGCGACGTAGCTGCGGATCTGCTCGAAGTCGGGGTGCACAGTGTTGATGACCTTGCTGGTCAGCGGCAGGCTGGTGATCTTGCCCTTCTGGATCCGTTCCACGAGCGTGACCCAGGCCTTCAGCTGGTCCTGCTTGATGTCGGTGGAGAAGTTGTCCTTCAGCACCTGGGCCAGCGCGGTGTACTGGCCGAGCAGCCTCACTGGGTTGGTCTGGTCCACCAGCGCGCTCACCATGCAGCGCTGACGGCGCATGCGGTCGTAGTCGTCCGAGTCCAGTCGGGACCGGGAGAACCACAGCGCGTGGTAGCCGTTGAGGCGGTGCCGTCCGGCCTTGACGTAGCCGGCGATCGGGACGTTGTTGCCGGCGCTGTCGTGGCCGCCGATCGGGATGTCGCGGGGCACGTTCACCACGACGCCGCCCATCGCGTCGACCAGGCCCTGGAAGCCGGCCATGTTGACGATCGTGTAGCCGTCGATCCGCAGCCCGAGCACCTCGCCGATCACGGCGCGGGTGGTGGTCAGGCCCGGGTTCGGGTCACCGTGGAACAGGTCCGGGTGGACGGCCGCAGCCTGCTGCCACACGGCGTTGAGCAGGCACTCGTTGCCGCAGTTGAACCCGTTCGGCCACACGGCGTGCAGCGGGTTGGACTCCGGGAACGGCACGTTCTGCAGGTTGCGGGGCAGGCCGATCAGGACCGTGTCGCCGGTCTTGGTGTTGATGCTCGCGACCATCATCGAGTCGCTGCGCACGCCGGTCCGGTCGGCTCCGGCGTCGGAACCGATCAGCAGCATGTTGACCCGCGGGACGTCCTGCCAGGGGTCCTTGGCCTTCGCTTTGGGCTTGGCGGCGTCCGCGGGTTGCGACGCCCCCTGGTCGGCGAAGACGGAGGTGACCAGGTCGCGCTGCACCATGGCGAGCTGCGCGCCCTTGGCGCTGGGTGCCGCCACCAGCGCGCACAGCGCGAAGACCAGGACCAGGCCGACGACGCCCTGGAACGGCGAGGGCCGCTCGGGCCGGGCGCGCCAGGCGGTGGCCAGGATGGTCAGGCACCACACTGCGCCGACCAGCATGGCGACCACCGCGACGGCCAGCAGGCTGTCCGGGCTGACCGCGACGGTCAGCGCCTTCTCGACCACTCCACCGGACAGCGCGACCACGGTCAGCGCGGCCAGCGCCAGGCCGGCCAGCAGGAGCAGGAGGAACCCGAAGCGACGTCGCCCGGTGGCGATCAGCCCGGCGCCAGGCAGCAGGGCCAGGGTCGTGATGCCCGCGAACCGACCGAAACCGTCGCCGTAGCTGCTGGCGTGCCGGCCGCGCTGGCGAGCGCTCCCGGAGCGCGCGGGTGCCCCGCGGTGCTTCGGGCTCGATGTCCGTGGCATGCCTGGTCTGCTCCTGCGGGTCGACGACGGTTGCCTGCCGGGCCGCCCGGCGGGACGGCGCAGCTGTGCCCGTCTATTTCACCACCCCGCGGCGGATGGTCCAGTGCCCCCGGTCATCAGTGTGCCGAGGTCTCGTGGAGAACCTGTGAAGGTCGGGATCTACGGCCCGTTGGGCGCTGGTGGGGGGCATTTTGGAGGAGCGGCCCGCGCCCCGCTACGCTGGGACGGCTCTGGGCCCGGTTCGACCGGTTCCGGACCGCTGGAGGTGTCGCATAGTGGCCTAGTGCGCCCGCCTGCTAAGCGGGTTGAGGATAAAACCTCTCGCGGGTTCAAATCCCGCCACCTCCGCCACCGCGAGGCCCCGGTCCGTCCGTCGGACCGGGGCCTTCTGTGTGCTCAGCCGTTGGCCAGCGTGGTGAGGAACTTGGCCGCTACCGGGCCGGCCACCGTGCCGCCGCTCTTGCCCTCCTCCACCAGGACCGCGAAGGCGATGTTGCCTTGCCAGCCGGTGATCCAGGCGCGGGTCTTGGGCTCGGCGCCGCTCCCGAACTCGGCGGTGCCGGTCTTGGCATAGACCGGACCGCCGGGCACGGACTTCAGGGCGGTGCCAGTGCCGCTGGTCACCACCGACCGCATCAGCGAGCGCAGCGTGCTGACCGAGCCGGCATCCAGCGGGGTGGCCTTGGCGGTGGCCGCGCCGTCCGCCAGCACGAGGGTCGGCGCCAGGTAGCTGCCACGGGCCACCGACGCGGTGGCCACCGCGACGCTCAGCGGCGAGACCTCGGTGCGGCCCTGGCCGAACGCGGCGGCGGCCTTGTCGACGTCGGAGTTGTTGGTCGGCACGTTGCCGCTGAACGCCGAGGTGCCGAGGTCCCACTGCTGACCGATGCCGAGGGCCTTGCCGGCGGCGGCCAGGTCAGCGTTGCCCAGCCGGCTGGACAGGCCGACGAACGCCGTGTTGCAGGACTTCGCGAAGTCGGTGCGGAACGGGACGCTGCCGAACTTCTCGTCCTCGTAGTTCTTGAACGAGCGGCCGTCCACGGTGACGTTCGGCGGGCAGTTCACCGCGTCGGTCGGCGTGAGCCCCTTGCCCAGCAACGAGTACGTGGTCACCACCTTGAACGTCGACCCGGGGGAATACCGGCCGACCAGGGCGCGATCCAGCCCGGACGCCGGGCTGTTCGCGACCGCGAGGACCCGACCGGTCCGCACGTCGACGGCGACCAGTGCGCTGGGTTGCGTCTGACCGACCAGGGCCGCGTCGGCGGCCTTCTGCACGCTCGGATCGAGGGTCAGCTTGAGTGGAGTGCCGGGCTCGGCGGCCTGCTTGAGCAGCGGGCGGGTCGTGCCGTCCGCCGCCACCGCCTCGACCGTGGTGCCGGCCGTTCCGCCCAACTGCTCGTCGTACTGGCGCTGCAGCCCGAACACCCCGGCGACGTCGCCCGCCGCGTAGCGGCCCTTGCCCTGCTCGACGATCTCGGCGGTCACCGGGCCGACGGTGCCGAGCAGCGCGCGGGCGAACTCCTTGGTCGGTGCGAGCGGCTGCTGGCGCTCGTGGAGCACCACCCCGGGCAGGGGGCGCAGCGAGCTGCGCACCGCGTCGTAGTCGCTGCGGCGCAACGTGATGACGTCGACGAAGGCGTCCTTGTCGGCGGCGGAGACCCGCTTGGCCAGCTCGCCGCCGTCCACACCCACGATGTCGGCGACCTTCGCGGTCAGTGCCGGCACCGAGCCAGTGACCCGGCCGGGTTGGATGCCGACGTCGACGACGTCGCCCATGGACACGATCTTCGCCCCGCTGGCGGTCTCGATGTCGGCCCGGTCCGGCTGGGTGCGGGACAGCTTGAGCTTCTCGCCGGCCGCCACGTCCGGGTGCACCAGGCGAGCGTCGGCCGGGACCTGCCAGGTGCTCGTCTTGGTCAGCTGCACGGGCAGGTCGTAGTGCCACGCCACCCCGCCGGGCAGCGTGCGGGTCACGGCGAGCGTGACGGAGGCGGAGTCACCGGTGCGCTGCTCCGACTTCACCGTGGCGCTGGTGGTCGCCTTGCCGAGCCCCTTGAGGGTCGCCGCATCAGCCTGCTGGAGGGCCGCGGCTCCGCCGCCGGCGACCGGCAGGGTCGAGACATCACCGGCCGAGACCGCCTTGGCCACCTGTTGCGCCAGCGCGGCCGCCGCGTCGTCGTCCAGCTGCGCCTGGTGCTGCCGGAAGGCGTACCCCCCGCCCCCGAGTAGGACCAACAGCACCACGACGGCACCGGCGACCCAGGGCCAGCGACGGCGCCGAGAGCGTGCGGTACCCAGGTCGGAAGACGGTTGCGACATGGCCGACATTCAACAGCATCGCGCTGAATGAAGGGCCCAGCCGGGTTACTGGACGCCGAGCCGCGTCTTGAGCCCGTCCAGCTCGGTCCACAGGGTGGTCGGCAGGTTGTCGCCGAACTTGTCGAACCACTCCTGGATCTGCGGGAGCTCGGCTCGCCACTCCTCGACGTCGACCTGCAGGCAGCCGGCGAGCTCCTCGGCGGTCAGGTCGAGGCCGTCGGTGTCCAGGGACTCCGGTGTCGGGACGTGGCCGATCGGGGTCTCGACGGCGGCCGCGCTGCCCTCGATGCGCTCGATCGCCCACTTCAGCACGCGCGAGTTCTCACCGAAGCCCGGCCAGACGAAGTTGCCCTCGGCGTCGCGGCGGAACCAGTTGACGTAGAAGATCTTCGGCAGCTTGGTCGCGTCCGCGTCCTTGCCGATGTTGATCCAGTGCTGGAAGTAGTCGCCGGCGTTGTAGCCGATGAACGGCAGCATGGCCATCGGGTCGCGCCGCACGACGCCGACCTGGCCGGTCGCGGCTGCCGTGGTCTCGGACGAGAGCGTGGCGCCCATGAACGTGCCGTGCATCCAGTCGCGGGCCTCGGTGACCAGCGGGACCGTGGTCTTGCGGCGACCGCCGAAGAAGATCGCCGAGATCGGCACGCCCTTCGGGTCGTCGTACTCCGGCGCCAGGATCGGGCACTGGGTGATCGGGGTGCAGTACCGGCTGTTCGGGTGGCTGGACAGCTCGTCGGAGTCCGGCGTCCAGTCCTCGCCCTTCCAGGACCGGGCGTGAGCCGGCTCGTTCTCCATGCCCTCCCACCAGATGTCCCCCTCGTCGGTGAGCGCGACGTTGGTGAAGATGGAGTTGCCGCGCTCGAGGGTGCGCATGGCGTTCGGGTTGGTCTTCTCGTTGGTGCCGGGGGCGACGCCGAAGAAGCCGAACTCGGGGTTGACCGCGTACAGCCGGCCGTCCTCCCCGAAGCGCATCCAGGCGATGTCGTCGCCGAGGGTCTCGACCTTCCAGCCCGGGATGGTCGGCTCGAGCATCGCCAGGTTGGTCTTGCCGCAGGCGCTCGGGAAGGCCGCCGCGATGTAGTAGGTGTGCTGCTCGGGGTTGGTGAGCTTCAGGATGAGCATGTGCTCGGCGAGCCAGCCCTCGTCGCGGGCCATCACGCTGGCGATGCGCAGGCTGTAGCACTTCTTGCCGAGCAGGGCGTTGCCGCCGTAGCCGGAGCCGTAGCTCCAGATCGCCCGCTCCTCAGGGAACTGGACGATGTACTTGGTGTCGCTGCAGGGCCAGGCGACGTCCTGCTGACCGGGTTCGAGCGGGGCGCCGACGCTGTGCAGGGCGGGGACGAAGTCGGCGTCGAGCTCCTCGATCCGGCGCAGCACGTTGGTGCCCATCCGGGCCATCACACGCATCGAGGCGACGACGTACGCCGAGTCGGTGATCTCCACGCCGAACATCGGGTGCTCGGACTCCAGGTGACCCATCACGAATGGGATCACGTACATGGTGCGACCACGCATCGACCCGCGGTACAGGTCGGTCATGATCGCCTTCATCTCGGCCGGCGCCATCCAGTTGTTGGTGGGGCCGCTGTCCTTCTCGTCGATGCTGCAGATGTACGTGCGGTCCTCGACCCGGGCGACGTCGGTGGGGTCGGAGGCGGCGTAGAAGGAGTTGGGCTTCTTGCTCGCGTCCAGGCGGGTGAACGTGCCGCTGGCCACGAGCTCGTCGGTGACCTGGGTCCACTCCTCGTCGGACCCGGTGCACCAGTGCACCCGGTGGGGGGTGGTCAACGCTGCGACCTCGTCCACCCAGGCGAGCAGACGCGGATGGGTTGTCGGGGCGTCGTGCGGATCGACGCGCACATCGCTCGTCCTGGACGACGTGTCGGCACTCATGGGGGTGGTGTCCCTTCGCGCGGTCTTCGTTGACCTGCTCAGCACGGCTGACGGAATCTCCGACAACCTCCGACCGGCGGTGTGCTCCGGTGGGCCTCGGTCGACGGAACCCTCCGGTTCGCGCCGATAACGGGGCCTGGTCGTCACGGTAGACCCTCGTCTCACGTGTTGGTACGCCGAACAGGGCATCCAGTTCGTGAAATCCCTCACAAGCCGGGGTAATTGTTGCGGGCTTCTTGCCATGCGGTGCGGGATTCTTGCGAGGTTGGTAGTCGCGATCGCGAATGTGCTTCTGTGAGAGCGCTTTCCCCCTTCGAGGCCGTGGGACGGAGCGGCAGAGGTATTTGTTGTGCCAAACTCCAAACGGCCGTGCTCAATGCGGCTCGCCTTCGCCGGAACGTGGCAACTGCGTGCGCTCTGACGCATGCCGTTGCCACGTTGAGCCCGAACCCCTCGGCAGGCGTGGATCTACCGATTTCAGATCGGCCGGGACGCTCCGGTACTATCGTTCGCGGCCACTAGGCCGGGCGCCCGTAGCTCAACGGATAGAGCATCTGACTACGGATCAGAAGGTTGGGGGTTCGAATCCCTTCGGGCGCGCACCGTCTTGAGACAGCGGTAAGCATCACGGATCAAGGCCCCTGACCAGCGGAAACGCGGTCGGGGGCCTTCTTCATGCAGCCTCCCTGCCGGGCCGCGTTCAGGCGTCCTACGGCCCGTTGGCGTCAGTCGTTGGACAGGAACCGTGCCCGGACGTCCGGCTCGTCGGACTGGACACCGGTGTTTTCCAGCAGGACCACCGCTAGGTCGTCGGTGGCGTGCTGCCCGCGGGTGTACTCATGCACGGTGTGCAAGAGCTGCTCGACAGCTCGTTCCACATCGTCGGCGGCCAGGCTGTGCGCCAGCGGTGTGATCGGCAGGAAGTCCCCGTCCTGGTCGCGCGCCTCGCTGAGCCCGTCGGTGTAGAGCAGCAGGCGGCTACCGGGCTCCCACGTGAGCGCGCTCTCCTCGTAGCGGTCACTCAGCCCCAGCGGCAGGCCGGGCGGCGCCTCCAGCAGGACACCCCCCAACGCTGGCGTGATGAGCAGGGGCGGTGGGTGTCCGCAGCTGACGATCGTCAGCTCGTCATGAGTGACCTCGACCAGAACGGCGGTGGCGAACTCCTCGTCACCCAGGAACGGCGCCAGGTACCTGCTCATCTCGCTGGCGACCGACGCCAGCCCGCCACTCGCACCTGCCGCCTGGCGAAAGGCCCGGATGACTCTCGCAGCTTGCTCGACTGCCCCGACGCCCTTGCCCCGTACGTCGCCGACGATGAAGTAGGTGCGGTCCCGGGAGTGGAAGAAGTCGAACAGATCGCCCCCAACCAGTGCATCCTGCCCCGCCGCGACGTACTTGGCCGCCACTCTCACGGGTCCGATGCGTGACGGCACGATCGGAAGGATCGTCCGCTGGGCGATCTCGGCGATCCGGGCGACCCGAGCAAACCGTTGCTCGCGTCGCACCCGCACCGTTGCGATGACCACCGCCACGACGCCGATCAGAGCGACGTTGAACAGCCGGACGGCGTGCTGTGAGGTCCCGATGGTGCCGGTCCAGATGCCTGAGAGCGAAGACAGGGCGACGGCAGCCAGCGCCACCAGGCCTGTGCCGACTGTTGGGACGGCGACGCATGCGATCAGCGGAGCCATCCCGTACAGCGAGGACAGGACCAGAGTCGGCGCTCGCCCCGTCGCGAGCTCAGCCGCCGCTATCAGCGCCAGCCAGCAGACGGCCGCAAGCAGCGCGACCCGGGTGCGCCTCTGCTCGCTCACGCTGTCAGGGTGGCACAGCGGCACGCTCGGTAGTAGGGGGACCACGGTCCGTTGCCCCGGATGCGATCATGCTCGGCACGCTGCACGCTCGGCCCATGACGAATGCCGCAGAGTCCCGTCCGGATCGGCAGCCGACTGACCACCCGGAGCTCGACGAACACCCGGACGCCGGGCTGGAGGAGTTCGAGCGAACCGGTCGCGAGGACGCCGACCTGGCGGACGTCGACGAGGATGAGAACCCGCTTCCGCACGAACCCGCCTCTGACGCGGCCGCCCCGCTCACCAGCCCGCCGGAGGACTCGCGGTAGTCCTGTCACCCGATCGGGTGTCTTCCCCGCTATTGACTCACCAGTCAGTAGCGCTCTGGCTAGCGTACGTTCGCTGCGTCGGCGCTCCGACCATCCCTGCAACGGGCGCCGGCGCAGTCTGCCGTCGTGGTCAGCCGCAGACAGATGATCCAATCGCTTCCGATTGCGGGCCGCCCCAGTCCGCGCAAGGGTGGAGTCTCTCGGCTGTAGCAGTTCGGTCGCCGCCCGCCCGCAGCACCGCGTGGCGTGTCCGCGAAGGAAGGCCGAATGAGCAGCTACGAAGACCCGCAGCCACCTGGTGCGGGCGGACGCCGGCCAGTCGGGCCGTACTACTCGGCAGCAAGCCGCAACGGTGCTGCCGCCGCTCGCGCGGACACCCGCCGGGCCGGCGGCACTACCCGCTCGTTCGAGTCTGATGATGTTGCCGCCGAGCAGTCGTTCACCGAGCAGGGCGCAGCTGACCCATTTCCCGCAGTCGACCGCCAGGTGGTAGTCGCCCGGGAGAAGGAAGCCTACGGCGGGATCAAGTTCGGGTCAGCCTTCTTCGGATGGCTCACCGCCACCGGTACGGCAGTTCTCCTGACCGCCGTCTTGACCGGGGCCGGCACCGCCATCGGCGTCGCCGCGAACACCAGTGTCGGCGAGGCGACCACCGCGGCCCAGCAGGACGTCAAGACCGTCGGAGTGGCCGGAGGCATCGCGTTGTTGGTCATTCTGTTCATCGCCTACTACTGCGGCGGATACGTGGCCGGGCGGATGGCCCGCTTCAACGGAGTCAAGCAAGGCGTCGCGGTCTGGGTCTGGGGCGTGGTCATCGCCATCGTGGTCGCACTGGTGGCCGCGGCTGCCGGTAGCAAGTACAACATCCTGGGCAGGCTGAACAGCTTCCCGCGAATCCCGGTCGACGAAGGAAACCTGACCACCGGCGGGGTCGTCGCACTGCTCATCGTCGTGGCGGCAGCACTCGCTGGGGCTGTGCTCGGTGGCCTGGCTGGTATGCGGTTCCACCGCAACGTCGACAAGGCCGGCCTCGGCGGATAGGTCCATGCCCGGTGGCCGCCTACTGGCCATGGGCGTTGAGGAGCAGTTGCGTGAGCTGCACGACGCCTACGTGGGACCTCGTCGCCACGGGCACCGAGGTTGGACGTGGGGGCGTCACGCTTGAGCGCCTCACCGCTACTGACCGACCCTGCCGTCGATCCGTTCCCGCAGTAGGTCTGCATGCCCACAGTGCCGGGCGTACTCCTCGATCAGGTGGATCAGCACGTCGTGCAGCGGCGCCCCCGTCGAGCCGCGTGCGTCCAGGTCAGCGGTGCCGGCGACGATCTGCTCGGCGAAGGCGACCTCGCTCCGCCACGCCGTCCACGCGTCGTGCACGACCGCGGCGTCCGCGACCGCGCCGTTCCAGTCGCCGTCGCGGTCCAGCTCGGAGCAGAACAGCTCTGCCGCGTCCTGGTCGGCCACCACGCGGCGGAACCAGTACCGCTCGACCTCCGCCAAGTGCCTGACCAGCCCGAGCAGCGACATCGTGGACGGCGGCACAGATCGACGAGCCAGCTGTTCGGCGTCCAGGTCCGCGCACTTCAGCTCGAGCGTGAGCCGGTATCGACGTAGGTAGTCGAGCAGGCTGGCGCGGACGTCGACCGCCTCGACCCCGCTCTCCCGGGGGTCGTCGTCAGGATCGACCCACATGTCCGCGTAGACGGTCGACCGGGTCCATCGGGTCACCGCGGGTTCCGGCACCTTCTCGGGTGGGGTCACCTCAGCATGGTCGACCGGGCAGTGAGGTTCGACAAGCGATATTCGCGCTCACGCACGCCGAACGTCGGCCTAGTTGAATGGAGGGCACCCCGTGCACGAGGCTGGCGGCATGACGGTCGACGCGCCTGGTCCACCGCCGTCCGCCGGGATGGTCTGGATCCCCGGTGGAGAGTTCGCCATGGGTTCGGAGAAGTTCTACCCCGAGGAACGGCCGGTGCGGCGTGTCGCGGTGGACGGCTTCTGGCTGGACGAGCACCCGGTGACCGTCGAGGAGTTCGCGGGGTTCGTGAACGACACCGGATACCTCACGCTGGCCGAGCGGCCGCTGGACGCGGCGGACTACCCGGACGCCGACCCCGAGCTGCTCGTGCCGGGCTCGCTGGTGTTCCGCAAGAGCGCCGGACCGGTCGACCTGAACGACAACCGGATGTGGTGGCAGTACGAACCGGGTGCCTGCTGGCTGCGCCCCTCGGGCAAGGGCAGCTCCTCGGCCGGCCGGCCGACGCATCCGGTGGTGCACGTCGCCTGGGAGGACGTCAGCGCGTACTGCCTCTGGGCGGGCAAGGACCTGCCGACCGAGGCCGAGTGGGAGTTCGCCGCGCGCGGCGGGCTGGACGCCGCCGTCTTCGCCTGGGGGGACGAGCACTTCCCGGGCGGCCGCGCGATGGCGAACACCTGGCAGGGCGAGTTCCCCTGGCAGAACCTGCTGGTCGACGGCCACGAGGGGACCTCGCCCGTCGGCAGCTTCCCGCCCAACGGGTACGGCCTGCTGGACGTCACCGGCAACGTGTGGGAATGGACCAGCGACTACTACACCACCCCGACCCAGACCCAGCACTCGTGCTGCGTCCCCTCCAACCCGCGGGTGACCAGCCCGGACGAGTCCTTCGCGGCGGCCGGTGAGCCCGGCTCGAACCTGCCGCGCAAGGTGATCAAGGGCGGTTCGCACCTGTGCGCTCCGAACTACTGCCTGCGCTACCGGCCCTCGGCCAGGCAGGCGCAGATGGTCGACACCGGGACGGCGCACGTCGGGTTCCGGTGCATCGTCCGGCCGTGAGCGTGGTCGGCCACTGATCGGTTCGGAATGAGGTGAACAAGAGCGCCGGCCGCACCGTGTACCCGGATGAAACGTGCACCACCCGACTTTCGTCCGAAAGGGATGTGCGATGCGCCGACTCGGCTTCCTCCTCAGCATGGCGATTCTCGGGGCGCTGTTCATCGCGTTCCCGACCTCGGCGATGGCCTCGGGCAGTATCGGGGCGTTGTCGATCAACCCGGACTCCGTGCGAGACGGCCAGTCGACCACGGGCACCGTGGACCTGGGCTTCGCGGACCCGGCGCCGACCGTCGTCCGGTTGTTCTCCGGTGACCCTTCGGCGGCCCAGGTGCCGGTGTCGATCACCATCCCGGCCGGGCAGACCACCGGTAGCTTCACGATCACCTCGAATGCCGCGGCCGCGCCGGAGATCGTGCAGATCCTGGGCGCGACCCCGGACAACATCTCGCGCGCGCACCTCCTGTCGGTGAACCCCGCGACGCCGGCCGGCCCGTCGCTCTCGTCGGTCTCCTTCGTGCCCACGTCGGTCGTCGGCGGCCAGAACGCGACCGGGACCGTGCGCTTCACTGCGGCGATGACCCAGGGCGCCGTCGTCCAGCTCTCGAGCAGCCAGCCGGCCATCGCGCGGGTGCCGCAGGAGACCGTGGTCGGCGCGAACACCTCGACGAGCACCTTCAACCTCGCGACCTCGGCGGTCAGCACGGCGACGAGCGTCACGATCACGGCGAGCTGGTTCGGCGTCACGAGGACGACGACCATCACGCTGACGCCTGGGGCGCCGCCGGCCGCGGACGTCGTGCGGATCACGAAGGCCACCTGGAAGCGGGGGCTGCTCACGATCGAGGCCACGAGCACGAACCCGAACGCGATCCTCAGCGTCTTCTCGGCCAGCGGAAGCTTCTTGTTCGACCTCACCAACAAGGGCGGCGGCCGCTTCGCGGACCAGCGCGGCTTCGTCACCAACCCCGTGCAGATCAGCGTCCGCAGCAACTTCGGCGGCTCGGCCTCCGCGGTGCTGAAGTCCTAGCTGCCAGGCCGGACGATCAGGACGCGACGACGCGGTCGCGGCCCAGCCGCTTGGCCTTGTACAACCGGCTGTCCGCCCGGGCGAGCAGGGCGAGCCGGTCCAACCCGTCGCGTCCCGACGTGGCGACCCCGGCGCTCACTGTGACCCGCAGACCCTCGGCGACCCGCGACCAGTCCTGCGCGGCGACCTGCTGACGGAGCCTGTCCACGTGCTCCCTGGCGCAGTCCGGCTCGAGTCCGGGAAGCACGACGAGGAACTCCTCGCCGCCCATCCGGGCGGCGAAGGCACCCTCGGTCCCGACGGTGCTGCGGTCGAGCACGGCCGCCAGCCGGCGCAGCACGGTGTCGCCGACCTCGTGGGTGTAGGTGTCGTTGACCGCCTTGAAGTGGTCCAGGTCGATGAACGCCACGCTCACCGAGTGGCCGTCGCCGGTCGCACGGTCCAGCAGTGGCGTCAGGTGCTCGTCGACGTACCGGCGGTTGTACAGCCGGGTCAGGCCGTCCCGGTAGGACAGCTCACGGAAGTGTGCGCTCTCCCGGCGAGCCTCGTCGGTCTCGAAGAGTGCGTGCATCATCTTGGCCCGGGCCTCACGCTGCTCGACGTGCAGCTCGAGCTGGCGCG
The DNA here is from genome assembly GCF_049994355.1 of Angustibacter sp. McL0619. Lineage (NCBI taxonomy): Bacteria > Bacillati > Actinomycetota > Actinomycetes > Kineosporiales > Kineosporiaceae > Angustibacter > Angustibacter sp. McL0619. Next base: position 194,311 of record NZ_CP188257.1, read on the forward strand.
AGTGGAACTCCTTGTGCCAGGTGAAGGCCGCCTCGAAGTCGCCACGGGCGGCGTGCAGCTCGGCCCGCTCCTGCAGGGTGCGGACCCGGAGGCTGAACAGGTCGTGCGCCTGTGACACGGCCGAGCAGCGGTCGAGCTCGGCCTCCGAGCCCACCAGGTCACCTCGTTCGCGCAGAGCGCGGGCGCGGGTGAGAGCCAGCTCGCCGACGTCCTCGCCCGGCGCATCGGCCGGGACGTGATCGGGCGCGAGCAGGGCGAGCGCCTCGTCGTCGCGTCCCACCGACAGGTAGACGTTGGCGATCGTGTCCACCACGTGCAGGCTCGGGGTGAGCCCGTGCGCCTCGTTGACGGCCAGGATCCGTTCGCAGGTCGCCACCGCCTGATCGGTGAGGTCGGCTTCGAAGAGCGTGTACGCGTAGTTGTTGAGCACGAGCAGTTGGAGGTCGACGTTGTCGCTGGTCTCCACGACCTCGACCGCCTCGCGGTACCTGGCCAGCGACTCGGTCATCGCGCCGCTGATCGCCAGCGCGTCGGCCAAGGCGCTGAGGTGGTCGGCCAGGATCGCGGCCGGGGCGTCGTTCGGGAGCAGCCGGACGCACGCGACGGCGGCCTCCAGGCTGCCGGACGACTCACCGGCCCGACGCAGCAGGTTCGCGAGCCAGCGCTCGGCCCTGGACTGCAGGTAGGTCTCACCGTGCTCGGCGGCCCAGTCCCGGATGGATCGCATCGTGACCGCGCTCGCCGCGACGTCGCCGTAGCGGCTGTCGGCATTGGCCTTGACCAGCTGGATGCGCCTGCGCAGCACGGGGTCCAGCTCGTCGCCGGAGTCGGCCAGCCACTGCCCGGCCGCACTGCTGGCCGCGGCAAAGCGGTACCCGAAGCTGAGCTCGAGCGCGTTGACTCGCTCGAGGTTGCGGCCCTGAGACAGCGGAACTCCCCGGAGCAGATGAGACGACTGGACGCCGGATTATCGTCGAAATCGAGCCAGAACTTGAGTGTGGCGCACGGATTTCGCACGTGAGCGGCGTCACGCCGACGATATCGGCGGTCCTGGGCTGCGGCGTTCGCGGCGTGCTCCCTTGCCCGCCCGACCCGGCGGGTGCGAGGTTGCCCGCGTGACCAAACTCGGACTCATCTTCACCCCGTCCTTCCGCCCCGACCTGCTGGCCGGCGTCGCCCGCGCCGCGGACCAGAGCGGGCTGGACGAGCTCTGGCTGTTCGAGGACTGCTTCAAGGCGGGCGGCGTCGCGACGGTGACCGCGGCGCTGGCGTGGACCGAGCGGGTGCACGTGGCGATCGGGCTGCTACCCCTGCCGCTGCGCAACGTCGCGGCGACCACCATGGAGGCGGTCACCCTGGAGCGGATGTTCCCCGGCCGGCTTAAGCTCGGCGTCGGGCACGGCGTCCAGGACTGGATGGCTCAGGTCGGCGCTCGCGTCGGCTCGCCGCTCACGTTGATGCGCGAGCAGGTCGACGCGATGCGGCGGCTGCTGGCCGGCGAGCGGGTGACGACGTCCGGCCGGTACGTCCAGCTGGACGACGTCGTCATGGAGTGGCCGCCGCAGTCGCAGCTGAACCTGCACATCGGCGCCGAAGGCCCGCGCACGCTGGAGCTCAGCGGGCAGATCGGCGACGGCACGATCATCACCAGCGGGACGTCGCCGGACGCCGTCCGCGCCGCGCTGCAGCACGTGCACGCCGGTCGTGCGTCCGCCGGTCGCACCGGCCCGCACGAGGTGAGCGCCTTTGTGTTCGTCGCCACCGGAGCAGACGGGGAGGAACGGTTGCAGCGCGAGTACGCGCGGTGGGGCGGGCTGGACCCGTCGTCCGACATCGGGGTGGCCGGGGACGCTGCGGACGTCGCGGCAGCGGCCCGCCGGTGGGTGGACGCCGGGGTGACCAGCGTCGCCTTCCAACCCACCGCCGACGAGCCGGACCTCGAGGGCCTGGCCCGGTTCCTCGGCACCGAGGTGCGGCCGCTGGTCGAGGGTTAGGGCGACTGGGCGCGAGCCGCGCGGCCCGCGAAATCGAGTCGCCCCAAGACCCGCTCGTGGTCGACGATGGCGCGATGCCGACGCGCCTGCACGCCGACGAGGTCGACATCGACGACCCGCTGGCCCGCGAACTGGTCGACGGCCAGCTCCCGCAGTACTCCGCGCTGCCGCTGCGCCGGGTCGTCTCCGGCGGCACGGACAACGCGGTCTTCCGCCTCGGCGACGAGCTCGCGCTGCGGCTGCCCGTGCACCCGGGCGCCGTCGGTGGCCTCCTGAAGGAGGTGCGCTGGCTGCCGATGCTCGCACCGCAGGTCTCGCTGAGCGTCCCCGAGGTCGTGGAGGTCGGCGAGCCGACGCAGCACTATCCCTTCCCCTGGGCGGTCGTGCGCTGGCTGCCCGGCGAGGACGCCCTGACCGCGAGCTTCGAGTCGCAGAGCTCGCTGGCCCTCAGCCTCGGCCGCTTCGTCGCCGAGCTGCAGGCCATCGATCCGGCGCAGGTGCCGGCGCCCGGCTCGCCCGGGTTCGTCCGCGGGCTGCCGCTGGCCGGGCGGGACGAGACGTTCCGCGAGTACCTCGCACAGTGCGACGGGCTGATCGACGTGCCGCGCACCGTGCGGGTCTGGGACGAGGCGCTCGCGGCCCCGCCGTGGTCCGGGCCGCCGGTCTGGCTGCACGCGGACCTGCTGCCCGGCAACCTGCTGGTCCGGCAGGGTCGGTTGGCCGGGGTGCTGGACTTCGGCGCGATGGCCACCGGCGACCCGGCGTACGACGTGACCCCGGCCTGGCAGCTGCTCGACGCGGCCAGCCGTCCGGCGTTCCTCGAGGTCGTCGGCGCGGACGAGGCGACGTGCCGCCGGGCTCGCGGGCTGATCGTGTCCGGCGCGGTCATCGCGCTGCCGTACTACCAGCACACCAATCCGTCGATGGTCGCGACCGCCCGGCGTGGCCTGGAGTCTGTGCTCGCCGACGTCGGCTGACCCCTGGCTCAGCGGGCCAGGTAGACGGTGCTGGACGACGTCCCGCCGGTGTAGAAGTTGGCGAACTCGACGACGTCGGCGCGGGCGTCCTCGAAGACCTGACCCAGCACGGCCAGGAAGTCCCCGTCCGGCCGGCCGTCGGCCCACAGGCCGAAGACGCCTCCGTCGTGCAGCAGCGCGGCCAGCTCGTGCAGTCCCTCCGCTGTGTAGAAGCGGGCGTGTGCGGGGTGCAGCAGGTGCCGGGGGGAGTGGTCGACGTCCAGCAGCACGGCGTGGAACCGGACGCCGGGCTGCCACGGACGCTCGCCCTCGCCCGCCGCAACGACGGCGAAGAAGTCGTCGGCGACCAGCCGCGTGCGCGGGTCCTGCACCAGGGTCGCGCCGCCCGGCACCAGGTCGCGCCGGTGCCAGTCGATCACCTCGGGCAGGACCTCGACCACGCTCATCGAGCGCACGCGTGCGTCATCCAGCACGGCCCGCGCGGTGTACCCCAGCCCGAGACCTCCGACGACGACGTCCAGATCGGTGCCCGCGAGCAGGGCGAGGCCGCGCCGGGCCAGCTCGACCTCGGCCACGGTGAACAGGCTGGACATCAGGAACTCGTCGTCCAGCTTGACCTCGTAGACCTCGACGCCGAGGCGCGGTTCGGTCCGGCGGCGCAGGCAGATCGCGCCCAGCGGGGTCTGCTGCCAGTCCAGCTCGGCGAAGCGCGCGCTCATCGGGCCATCCTTGCGGGTCGGCCGCCGAGCTGTCAGTGCACTTGCAGTGCGACGAGGTCGTCCGTGCCGTCCACGCTGGACTCGGTCGGGACGAGCAGCGTGTGGGCGGCGATCGCGATCGGTGCCCCGAGGTAGAACTGCTGGTCGCCGACCGAGGTGAACGACAGCGGGAGGCAGATCCGGGCCCCGCAACCGCTCGCGGGGTAGGACAGCACCGCCTCGTCGACCGGGAACCCGGACGCCGGCCCCTTCGCTACGAAGACCACGCCGCCGGCCACGACGGGCGGGGACTCGAAGCCGGAGGCGAAGTTGACGGCGGTCCACAGCGGGCCGCAGACCGAGGCGCCGCAACCGGCGGCAGCGAAGGCCGTGAACACCCCGACGGTGTTGGGGTCCGGCGTGCTCTGCGAGCCGGCGTACAGCAGGCCGCCGGACAGGGCCAGGCCGCCGGTCAGGTCGCTGTCGCCGGTCTCGTAGGAGCGAAGCGGCTGGCAGACCTGCTTGCCGCACCCACCGGCGGCAAAGGCGAACAGGTGCCGGGTGCCGTTGGGGAAGTCGCTGAACCTCGTCCCCGACCCCATGAAGACCGTCGAGCCGGACACCAGCGGCGACAACGTCCCGTCTGACTGGCCGAGCAGGTCCGCGCTCCACTGCGGTCGGCAGACCGGATCGCCGCAGCCGCCGACCCGGAAGGCGAACAGCCGACCGCTGGCGTCGTCCGGGGTGTTCAGCAGTGCGCCGATGTAGACGTGGCCGTGCCCGACCGCGGGGATGGTGTTGAACTCGAGGTTCGGACCGGCCCGTCCGGTCCAGATCGGCGCACAGACCTGGGCGCCACAACCGTTCACCGAGAACGCGTAGATCCGCCCGCCGAAGTCGCCCAGGTAGGCGACACCATCCGCGACCGCCACCGAGGCGAGCGCCGCGTCGTGCAACCGTCCCCGCCAGATCGGCTTGCAGACGGCCTTGCCGCACCCACGCGCGGGGAAGGCGTAGAGGAAGTGGTCGGCCGATCCGACCAGTACGAGCCGGCCGGTGACGGCGGGAGTGCCGTAGATCCCGTTTCCGGTGATGCCGCGCCACCGCCTGACGCAGCTCCCCGCCGCACAGCCGGGCAACGAGAAGACGGACAGCACACCGTCCGAGCCGCCGATGTAGACCCTCCCGCCGGCGACGGCGGCCCCGCCCTGGCCGGAGGCGAACTGCCCGAACCTGGCCTTCCACGACACCGCGAGGCCGCTCACATTGGCCGGCGTGAACGCCGTCTCGGCCGGTGCCGTGTTGGGGTGGATCGCCGTCCGGGCGAACTGGGCCCACGTCCCCGGATCGGGAGGGGCGGCCGCGGCCGCAGGGCCTGACGCCAGTGCCGTGACAAGTGCTAGCGCGAGTACGGACGACGCGTTGCGAAGGGTGTGCGACATGGTGAACCTGGCCTCTCTGCACCCAGGCGCGACGCCCTGCGCGACTCGGCTGGCCGTGAGGGCCGCGAGCGCCATCGCTCAGCGTGTCACCGAGTCCCGTTCCCGTACAGAGACAGCCGGCCGCTCGCGCGGACCGGACGAGCGCGCGACGATGGTGCGGTGAGCAGCCTCGGCGACTCCCCGGACGTCCTGTTCCTACGCGACGAACGGCACGGCGGCCCGCCGGGCCAGGAGGCCACGGTGGCCGGTGCCTTCGCCGACTTCGTCGACGCGGCGTCCACCTCGCTCGACGTCGCCATCTACGACTTCCGGCTGGACGACGCCAACGCCGTCAGCACTGTCGTGGGCGCGCTGACCGGCGCCACCGACCGCGGTGTTGTCGTCCGGATCGGTTACGACGCAGGCAAACCGGCGGACGCGACCGCGCAGGACTTCGCCGAGCTGGCCGCCGACCCCGCGCCGATCGGGACCGGCGTGTGGGTGCAGGAGCACTTCGCCGGCACCGGGGTGCAGAGCACGGCGATCCGTGGTGGCAGCCAGCTCATGCACTCCAAGTACCTGGTGCGGGACGCGCCCGGCGACGAGGTGGCGTCCCCGCCCACGGCCGCGGTCTGGACCGGTTCGACCAACTTCACCGACGACGCCTGGACCCGCCAGGAGAACAACATCGTCACGCTGTCCAGCGGCACCCTCGCCCTCGCCTACCGCACCGACTTCGAGCAGATGTGGAGCACCGGCTCGATCAGCGGTACCGGCAAGGGCGACAGCGGCCACACCACTGTCGGTGGCACCGACGTCGGCTGGGACTTCTGCCCCGGCGACGGCGTGGCGGTCAACGCAGCGGTCGCCGCCCGGGTCGCCGCCGCCACCGATCGGGTCGTGGTCGGCGCGATGGTGCTCACCTCGCACGACGTGCTGGCCGCGCTCGCGGACGCGCTCGGGCGGGGGGTGCCGGTCAGCGGCATCTACGACGGCGGCCAGATGGACCCGATCGTCCGGCAGTGGCGGGCCAGCGGGAGCACCCAGGTGCTGGCCAGCTGGGACGCCGTGTCGCCGCACCTGCATGTGAAGCACTCGATCCCGTACAGCCCGACGTCGACCCATGACTTCATGCACCTCAAGGTGCTGGTCACCGACGACCTGGTGACCACCGGGAGCTACAACTTCTCGGCCAACGCCGAGCGGAACGCGGAGAACCAGATCACCATGGCGGATGGCGGGGTCGCCGCCGCGTACGTCGACTACCTGGACGCGCTGGTCCGCGAGTACCCGGCGAGCCTGACCTAGTTGTAGTTCCTACACAGGTTGTGAGCGTGAAGGCGTAGACGGATAGCGAGGACCTCCCAGTACGGAGGGGGTTACCACACCAACCCTCAACTGGAGGTCCTCGTGACTCACGCTAATGCCCCGCTCACCCCTGAGGGACGCCGCAGGCTTGCGGTTGTGATCGTCGAGGGCGGCTGGACCTGCCGTCGCGCGGCAGAGCGCTTCCAGGTCTCGCCGGCCACGGCCGCCAAGTGGGCCGGTCGGTATCGGCAGGGCCTGCCGATGACCGACCGCTCCTCCAGGCCAGCCAGCTCCCCGCGGCAATGTCCTGAGCGGCTCGAGCGACGCATCGTGAAGCTGCGCTACTGCCGCCGCTGGGGCCCTCACCGGATCGGCTATCACCTCGGGGTTCCGCGTTCGACGGTTGGTCGCGTCCTGGCGCGTTATCGGATGCCGCTGCTGGTCCACCTCGACCAGGCCACCGGCCTGCCGGTCCGCAAGCCATCGCCGATCCGCTACGAGGCGGCGGCCCCGGGCGACCTGGTCCATGTGGACATCAAGAAGCTGGGCCGGATCCCGGACGGTGGTGGCTGGCGGGCCTTTGGTCGCGACTCCGAACAGCACCGACGCGCCCATGCCAGGACCGAGCGGGCCGGTCATGGTGGCGCGCCGACGTCGCGTGGCTACGTCTTCTTGCACCACGCGGTGGACGATCATTCCCGGCTGGCCTACTCCGAGCCGCTGCCTGACGAGCGCAAGGAGACCGCCGCGGCCTTCTGGGGCCGCGCCAACGCGTTCTTCGCCCAAGCCGGGATCGCCGTCCGGGCAGTCATGACCGACAACGGCTCCTGCTACCGCTCACGCGACTTCGCCAACGCCCTCGGGCCCGCCATCAAACACCGCCGGACCCGCCCCTACCGACCCCAGACCAACGGGAAGGTCGAGCGGTTCAACCGGACCCTGATCGTCGAATGGGCCTACGCCCAGGTCTACCTCTCCGACGACGCCCGCGCAGCGACCTACCCCGACTGGCTCCACTCCTACAATCACCACCGACCCCACACCGGCATCGGAGGCCTCGTCCCCGCAGCCCGCGTCCACAACGTCACGGGGAACTACACCTAGTCGCTCGGCCGGCCGTCGCTGTTGTCCAGCAGGATGAACACGTCGTCCGGCAGGTGCGGTTTGCCCGGCACCGGACGGGTCTCCTCGCGCCAGGCGTCGCCGAACTCCTCGGCGACCAGCCGGCGCCAGAAGCGGGCGGCGCCGGGGTTCTCCTCCTGGAAGCCGATCTGCCAGCGGCCGGGCAGCTCGGCGAGCAGTCGCAGTGCCGCCTCGCGTCCGACGCCGGTACGACGGGCCGCCCTGGTGACGAAGAACGCGTAGAACGAGCGGCTGCCGTCAGGCAGCCCGTCGGCCATCGCGAAGCCGGCCGGCTTGCCGTCGACGAAGACCAGGAAGGCGTGCAGGTCCTGTGCCGCGCTCGTCCGCTCGTCGAAGAAGTCCGGGAGGATGTGCCAGGTGAACAGGCCCTGCGCGTCCGGGTAGGAGTCGCGGAACTCCGACAGGTCGTGGCGGTAGTACTGCCAGAGCCGTTCCACCAGCGGCCGGTCGTCGGCGGTCGCGCGCCTCATCGTCATCTCGGGAGTCACGGGGCCATTCTGGCTCGAACGGACTATCGAACAGGTGTTCGATCATCTGGCATCCTGGCAGGGTGTCCAGTCCGCCGATGCCCCGTCGCGGACCATCGCTGTCCGAGCGCTCCCGGGCCAGCGGTATCGGTCAGGCGGGTATCGGTCAGGCGGGCATCGGTCAGGCGGGTAGCTGGTCGCCGCGGCACTGCTGGGTGGAGGGACACGGCGCCTGGCCGGGGCGGTGGCCGGGCGTGATCCTGGAGTGGCGCCAGCGCCAGGACGGCGGGTGGCAGGGCCGGGTGTCGTTCGTCATCGTGCTCGGCCGGGAGGTCTGCCTGGTGGAGTCCTGGCTGGACGCCGCGCTGCTGAGCTCGACCTAGTCACCTGGCGCACGGATGGTTGCACGGATGGTTGCAGCGAACTGGTTGTGATCACCCCCACCTCGCTGCGACCACGGCTGCACCCACGAAGGTGACTCGGGGGCGTGACCCGTTCAGCGGCTCTCGGCGGAGACGGTCCCCGCCACCACCAACGCAGGCCGGTATCCGCGATCAGCCGCAGCGCCGAGACCAGCAGCAGACCGAAGATCGCAGCGACGACGAGGCCACCGACGGCGTCGTCCCGGTTCTGGCCCTGGATCAGTGGCAGGCAGGCCAGCAGCCCCCACAGGCTGAAGGCCGCGATGAGCACCGACGCGAGCAGCACCAGCAGCAACCCGCTGGTGCGCCAAGTGTCCAGGGTGCGCCGGATGCCGAACTTGCCGCGCGCCGCGCCGTATGCGCCACCCACGAGCCCACCGGCCGGGCCAGACATCCACGACATGTCGGCAGTGTGCGGCCCCGAGGGGCTGTGCGGGCCCTTCCCCCGGCGCAACGCTTCCTTCGGGCTAGGGTCGGTCACTCACCCATCTCCGTCGACGAGGAGTACAGCATGGACTGGACGCTGGAAGTCGTCGTCCTGCCAGTCAGCGACATCAACCGCTCGGTTGCCTTCTACCGCGACCAGGTGGGTTTCCACCTGGACCACGACACGACGAACGAGCACATGCACGTCGTGCAGCTGACCCCTGCGGGCTCTGGCTGCTCGATCGTGATCGGTGACCTGCCTAGCCAGGACGAGATGGCGCCGGGTTCGATGCGCGGGCTGCAGCTCGTCGTGGCGGACGCCGCTGCAGCGCGCCAGGAACTGCTGGACCGCGGTGTCGAGGCGAGCGAGGTCACGTCCTTCGGTGACATGGACGGCGCGAAGTTCTTCGGTTTCGCCGACCCTGACGGCAACACCTGGGCGGTGCAGGAGCTCAAGGTCCGCGCCGACAAGCCGCTGATCCCCGTGGAGGCTCGCGGCCGCTTCGGTGAGTAGTGCCGGCCAAGGGAGAATGGTGGCGTGACTGCTGAACGGCAAGGCCCGCTGGCCGGCGTCCGCGTGGTCGAGCTCGGCGGGATCGGGCCAGGACCGTTCTGCGCCATGCTGCTGGCCGACCTCGGCGCCGACGTCGTGCGGATCGAGCGACCCGCGGACGCCGGGCGGCCCAGCGAGCACCCGGTGCTGCACCGCGGTCGCCGATCGGTGGCACTGGACCTGAAGTCAGCGGCGGGCGCCGACGCAGTCCTGCGGCTGGTGGACACCACCGACACCGTCGTCGAAGGCTTCAGACCCGGTGTGGCAGAACGACTTGGCCTCGGGCCGCAGATATGTCTGGAGCGCAACCCTCGACTCGTCTACGGCCGGATGACCGGTTGGGGTCAGGACGGCCCGCTCGCCCAGACGCCCGGCCACGACATCAACTACCTCGCCCTGTCCGGCGTCCTCGGTGCGCTCGGGCAGCCCGACCGTGAGCCGCAGCCGCCGCTGAACCTGGTGGGGGACATGGGTGGTGGAGGTCTGCTGCTCGCCTTCGGCATCGTCTCGGCGGTGCTTAGCTCGCGGACGACGGGTCGTGGCCAGGTGGTCGACGCGGCGATGACGGACGGCGCGGCTATCCAGCTCTCGCTGGTGCACGGCCTGCTGGCGCGCGGGATGTGGGCCGACCGGCGCGGCGGCAACATCTTCGACGGCTCCGCGCCGTTCTACCGCACCTACCGCTGCCTCGACGCTGAGTACGTCGCGGTCGGTGCCATCGAGCCGCAGTTCTACCAGGCTCTGCTCGTGGGGCTCGGCCTCGCCACAGAACCGTTGTACGCCAACCAGTTCGACGTGGCCGGCTGGCCCGCGATGTCGGCGCGACTGGCCGAAGTCTTCGCCAGCCGCAGCCGTCAGGACTGGGTCGCCCACTTCGAGGGCACCGAGGCCTGCGTGACCCCTGTGCTGTCGTTCGCCGAGGCGGCGCAGCATCCGCACAACCGCGCCCGCGGAACCTTCACCGAGGCGAACGGCCTGCTGGAACCCCATGCCGCCCCGCGCTTCGACGGGACGCCGACAACGCCCGCACCCGCTGCACGCTTGGTGGGTGCGGACACCAGGCAGGTGCTGCTCGAGGCCGGCCTCGACGTCGCGACTGTTGACGCACTCTGCCTACGGTGACTCGGTGAATCGCCGACCTGCGCTCATTCTCGCCTGCGCCACGGCCGCCGTGCTCGGGGTCGTGGCCTGCTCGGGACAGCCCGCGGCCCGGCCGGCCCCGACGACGCGACCGACGCCGAGCACGTCGTCCACGCCCGCAACAGCGGCGCCGTCCGTGGCGCCGCTCACCGGGCTGCGGGTCAGCGCGGTGCTCAAGCGGCCGGCCCTGACCGTGAAGATCGAGAACAGCCCAGCCGCCCGCCCGCAGAGCGGCCTCGGCCGGGCGGACATCGTGGTCGAGGAGCTCGTAGAGGGTGGCATCACCCGCTACGCCGCACTGTTCCAGTCGCGCGACCCCGGCACGCTTGGGCCGGTGCGCTCACTGCGCAACGTTGACGCGTCGATCGCGGCACCGACCCGAGGGCTGCTCGCCTTCTCCGGCGCGGCGGGCGTCGTCCACAGGATCGTGCAGCGCGCACCGGTGCAGCTGCTCTCGCCCACCGAGGCGGCTGACGCCTTCCGGCGCACCTCGTCGCGCAAGGCGCCGCACAACCTCTACGCGGGGGCCGGCACGCTGTGGGCGCACGCCGACTCCCGGCACCAGGCGCCGCCCATGCCGTACCTGCCGTTCGCCGCAGACGCCGCCGCGGCCGGTACCGCAGCCGGCAACCCGGCCAGCAAGCCCGCTCAGTCAGTTGCCCTCACGTTCTCGCCGTCCGAGCGACCGAGCTGGACGTTCCAGCCGTCGTCCGGCACCTGGCTGCGCAGCGAGGGCAGCAAGCCGGCCACCGCCGCCGACGGTTCGCGGCTGGCCGCCGACAACGTGCTCGTGCTGACCGTGCGTACCCGCGACGCCGGGTACAAGGACCCGGTCGGCAACCCGGTGCCGGAGACCGTGCTGACTGGCTCCGGCAGGCTGACCGTGCTCACCGGCGGGCGGCAGGTCAGCGGCACCTGGCACAAGGCGAGCCGGGACAGCCGCCTCACGTTCACCGGCGCGGACGACCGGCCGCTGCCGATCGCGCCTGGTCGGAGCTGGCTCGAGCTGGTGCCGACGTCCGGCAGCATCCAGATCGGCTGAAGGGCTGGCGCCTGGGTGGCCGGTCCAGTTGAGTGGCCCTACCAGAGTGCAGCCAGTCCACCGCGGAGCCGCCATGTCGATCATCACGCCGGGCTTCTTCGGGCGCCCTCGCCGCGAGTCCGCCGACCTTCCGCCGGGGCAGTACCTCACCGAGGACTTCCCCGTGCTGAGTGCCGGGCCGACCCCGCACGTCACCACCGACGAGTGGGAGTTCTCGATCACCACCGAGACCGGTGAGCGGCGCACCTGGGACTGGCAGCAGCTGCTGGACCTGCCGGTCGAGGACGTCACGGTGGACATCCACTGCGTCACCCGCTGGTCCAAGCTGCGGACCCGTTGGCGCGGAGTGTCCCTGGACGCCTTGATGGCCGACCTCGAGACCGACGCCGACTTCGCGCTGGTCGGCAGCTACGGCGGGTACACCACCAACCTGCCCCTGGACGACCTGCTCGACGGCAAGGCCTGGATCGCCTTCGAGTACGACGACGACGATCTCGAACCGGAGCACGGCGGGCCGGCCCGACTGCTCGTGCCGCACCTTTACTTCTGGAAGAGCGCGAAGTGGGTCAACAGCATCACGCTCTCGGACGTCGAGGAGCTGGGCTTCTGGGAGAACGCCGGCTACCACGCATACGGCGACCCGTGGCGCGAGCAGCGGTACTGGGAGTGAGCACCTGGCGGTTGGGGACGGTTCAGGCCGTGCACCCCGAGACGCCGTCCGCGCGGACCCTGCGGCTGAGCGTTCCGGGCTGGCCGGGCCACCTGCCCGGCCAGCACGTCGACGTCCGGCTCACCGCACCGGACGGCTACACGGCGACCCGGTCCTACTCCATCGCCTCGGCTTCGCAGGGTGAGCTGGTCGAGATCGCGGTGGAGCAGGTGCCCGGGGGCGAGGTGTCTCCGTACCTGGTGCAGGTGGCGGCCGTGGGTGACCCACTCGAGCTACGGGGACCTCTCGGCGGCTGGTTCGTCTGGCGCTCGCAGCAGGACGAACCCTTGCAGCTCATCGCCGGCGGCTCGGGTGTCGTCCCGCTGATCTCGATGGTGCGCACCCACGACGCGACCGGGTCGAGCGCGCCGGTGCGGCTGTTGTACTCGGTGCGCGAGCCTGCGTCCGTCTACTTCCGCGGGGAGCTCGAGCGTCGCGCTGCGACGCAGACGGGTCTGAGCGTCCAGTACGCCTTCACTCGGTCCGCGCCGCCGGGTTGGGACGGTGTGCCCGGCAGGGTGAACGCCGACCGGCTGGCTGAGTGGGCACGACCGCCGGACGACGGGGCCACCACCTACGTCTGCGGGCCGACGGGGTTCGTCGAAGCGGTCTCGGACCTGCTCGTGCGAGCCGGGAACGACCCGCGCCGCATCCGCACCGAGCGCTTCGGGCCGAGCTAGCCGGCCGCAGCCTCCGGCGCCCGGATCGTCAGCCGGGCCAGGCCGCTGAGGTCCAGCCATCGGGCGTGCGGCGCGGTGACCAGCTTCAGCAAGGCCCCGCCGCAGCCACGACAGCGCACGACCGTGCCCGGCGCCCGGGTGTAGACCCGGGTCTCGGCCATCGGCGCCTGGCGGCCGCAGTGGGCGCACTCACCGACTGCGATCGTCACGTCGACGGCGAAGAGCTCCTGCAGCTCGCCGGCTAGCGCGTTGCCGTCCACGTAGTCGTCGTCCGCGTAGTCGTCATCCACGGGCATGGTCGCCTCCGAGCTGCTGGGGTATCGGCCGGGACCAGCCTGCCCTGAGAACGGCGAGCGTGCCAGGATCCGCGACCGTTCTGACGTCGCGCTGACGGGTCGCGCACAGCCTGGGGTTGGGCGCTGCAGCCGCGGTGCCCTCAACCGGCGGTCTGTGTGACCGTCCCGCATAAGGAGATCACCATGAACCGAATACGAGTGATAGCCCTACCCGTGGGCATCGCCGCCCTGGCGCTCACGCCGATCGTCCTCGCCGCCCCGGCCGAGGCGTCGACCACGGCCGGCGGTTGTACGCTCACCCCCGGCCGGCCGGTTGCCTCCGGTCTGTTCACACCGGCCGGCGACCCGCTGATCAGCTACCCGATCACGGCCGTCTGCCCGATAGGTGTGACCGTCGAGGCGAACCAGCGGCGGATGGACCAGGACACGTGGGCCCGCGAGATGAACAGGCCGGACGACCTGATGGGCCAGACGACGGTGTTCTTCGACTTCACCGCTGCCGGCGGGACCAAGGTCGCCACCGTCCTAGCGGTCACCGTGCCCACCGGCCCAGCCCTGGAGCTGAACGACGAGGAGGCCTACAACGACTTGAGCTTCCGGGTCACCAGCGGCGCAGTCGTCACACCGTGGACGGCTCGCGAGATGAGCGCGATCACCGTGGTGCCCGACTAGGTGCGCCTACAGGTCGGACCGAGCGGTGACCCGTCCAGTGGCGACGGCGTCCCCGAGCGCGGCGTGGTCACGCTCGTTCTGATCGGCGTAGGCGTGCGCGTGGTCGGCGATCGCCTCGTCGAAGCGCGTCTTCGAACCCAGGTACGCGGCGATCGCCACCCGGTCACCGGAGCGGGCGTGGGCGCGCGCGAGCGTCCGGGCGCAGACCTCGCCGTAGAACTTCATGGTCGTCGGGGTGAGGTTCTCCACGATGACCGACCCCTTGCCGTCCCGAAGCTGACGCAGGTAGTAGTCGCGGTCCACGCCGTCGATGCCCGGGACCCGCTGCCAGCCGAGGAAGATGTCGCTCGACGCCTGCATCAGGTGCTGACCGGTGACGACACGTCGGCCGTGATGATCGTCGGCCGACCCTCCGGTGTACGGGGCCAGCACCGACTCCTGCGCCTGCTTCGCCTGCAGGAACAGCGGATCCTGACCGTCGATGCCCTGCATCAGCAGGACGAAGGCGCGGGTGCCGACGCTGCCGACCCCGACGACCTTGCGAGCGATCTGCACCAGCTCGAACTGCGCCAGCAGGTGCCGGCGGTCGCTCTGCAGGGTCGTGCCGTAGGACTCCAGGACCCTGCCCAGCTCGCGGTAGACGTCCTCCGCGACGTCCGCACCCCAGAGCTCCTCCACGGGGACGAGCAGCGGTGGGTCGCTGCGGATCCGTGCCTTCCCGTCGACCATCGTGGTGAGCTTGCCCAGCGCCTGCAGGCTGTTGCGGCGGCGTGCCTTGTCGATAGCGGCCCGGGCCCGTGCCGAGTCTTCGGCACCGAACTGCTTCTGGATCTGCAGGGCCGCGTCGTCCATGTCGAGGTGGGTGTACCAGACTTCTAGGTTCCGTTGTCCGGCAAGCTCTTTCATCGCCGTTCGATAGGCCGCACCGGCGGCCAGCAGAACCTTGCGGCGTTGCTTGCCTGAGAACCCGTTGCTCCGGGAGGCGACGGCCAGGCTCGCCACCAGGCGCTTGACGTCCCACTCGAACGGCCCCGGGTGCGTCTCGTCGAAGTCGTTGATGTCGAAGAAGAGTCGGCGCTCCGGGGTGGCGTAGATGCCGAAGTTGCTCAGGTGCGCGTCACCGCACAGCTGCACGGTCAGTCCGGACCGGGGGGTGCGCGACAGGTCAGAAGCCATGATCAGCGCGCCGCCGCGGTAGAACGCGAACGGCGAGGCCAGCATGCGTCCGTAGCGAATCGGGACGAGCTCGGTGACGCGGCTGGTGGCCTGACTCTCCAGCAGATCCACCGGATCTGGGCGGCCGTCGGTCAGGTGTTCGGCGTGAGACTCCAGTGGAGCGGCCGCGCGCGCCGACTTGCCGAGAGCGGCCCGCTCTTCACGGGTGAGCTGGCTCGGCCTGACAGGAGCAGTGGTCATGGGACCCCCTTCGCCGTGGCGTGATCGTAGACCCCGCGGGCGCCTGTTCGTCAGGGGAGGCGCAGATGATGTCCCGGCAGCGCACGGTCAGCGAGCATCCCGGCTGGCGGATGTGCGTGTCGGCAGCGAAACGGAGACGGTCGGGTGGCCCGTGCCAGATCGGCACCGATGTGCCAGATCGGCACACCCGGCCCAGTCCTTCCCGCGCTGCGCCCCGCGCTGACGCGGGCCGGGGGGGTTGTCCACAGGGTCAAGATCATGAGTGGTGGCTGAGCCGCTAGGGTTCTCGCCATGCCTAGGGGAGCCCGAATTGTCGTGATGGTGCTGGTTGGCGGGGTGGTCGGAGCGATGGCCGTGACCAGCTGCTCGAGCGCGAACGGGGACGCCGCCTCGACACCCACGATCAGCACGCCCACGACCGTGCCCAGCACCGCCACGCCGACCCAGACCCGCCCGACCGGCACGGACGACGCCGCCGCTGTCGCCACCGCACAGGCCTACTTCGCCGCCTTCAACGAAGCCCTGAAGACCAAGAACAGCACGAAGTTCCGCGCCCTGAGCACCGGAGCCTGCATCTCATGCAACAAGGACGCCGCCACCATCGACTCCCTCGCCAAGAACCACCGCACCGTCGACGGCGGCGACTACGTCTACCGCCTCGCGAAGGTCGACCAGGTAAAGCACGTCAGCATTCTCACTTTCGTCGGCGTAGTGGTGTTCAGCAACGAAGCCACGGTCCATGACCAATCGGGCAAGGCAATCGACCACTTCGACAAAGGTGCGCCCAAGACCGTCTACGTGCGCCTCCATCCACGAGAGGGCCGATGGCTCGTAGAAGGGATCGACAAGTGAGGGCGCGCGTCGCAACGACCGTGCTGCTCGTGGTCCTCCCTTCGGTAATCGGCTCAACGCCAGCCTGGGCCAACCCTTGCCAGCGTGAGTTCGGCGACGCTGGAGCCAGCACGTGCAAAAAGGACTTGGCCTGGCACTACGACCCATCCAGGCAGTCCTTTGTCCACGACGGGGCTTCGGCCATCGACAAGTCGGCTGCTATGCCACGCGTGAAGTACGACTGGGAACGCCAAGAACGATGTGGCGAGGCGAGCTGCCCAGCGGCAGCCTCGACCTGCACGAGCGGCCGCGAACGCGGCTACCGCTACCTCGTGCTCGGCTACGAACTCAAGGGCGACGGAGCGCGGATCCACGCCTATGCCGACGTGGTGACCACGGAGTGCGTGTACCCGCAGACGGTGGTCCCGGCGTCCGCGGTGCAGGCCGTGGCCGCCCAGCACCTGCGCCGCCACCTGACCCGCCCCACCATCACCGTGGCCCCACCCGGGGGACGCACCCTGGTCAACATCCCCACCCTGTACTCCGCCGCCGACCTGGACCCCATCACCTTGCCGATCACCACCCCGGTCCCCGGCCAGATCACCGCCACCCCCACCTACACCTGGCACTTCCCCGACGCCAGCACCGCCCACGGCCCCGGCACCCCCTACGACCCCGCGATCAGCCCCACCCAGCACCCCGAGCACTACCTGCACACCATCTACCGCACCGCCGGCACCAAACAGACCACCCTGACCCTGACCTGGCAGGTCACCTTCACCCTGCAGAACATCCTGGACGTCCCCCTACAACCCATCACCACCACCGCGACCAACACCACCACCGCCCTGACCGCCCACAACGTCCTGATCGACCACACCGGCTAGCGTCAGCGAGCGCCCCGAAGGGATCCGAAGACGTCCCGTCGTATCACGGGGAGGGGTCGGAGGTTCTAGTTCCCTGTGACCCTGACGCAGAGCCAGCCCCCGGCCCGCAAGGTGATCGTGGCGGCAGCGGGGTACGGGAAGTCGACAGCACTGGACGTCGATCTGCCACGCGACGGCAAGCTCGTGCGCGCGGCCGACCTGGTCGAGGCCGCACCGCCCGATGTCGCCTGGATCGGCGTAGACGACCTGCACGAGCTGTCCCCCCAGGACCAGCAGACCGTCGTCCGAGCCCTAGGTGCCCTCCCGTCGCGGACCGGCTACACCGTCACGTCCCGCGAGCCGCTCGCGCAAGACCTCATGGCTGCGCTGCGCGGCCAGGTGTACGAGCGCGGCCCGCAGGACCTGTCGCTCTCGGTGCACGCCGTCGCGGTCCTGCTCGCCCAGGAGCACGGCGTCCTCGACCCGACGGCGGCCACCGCGGTCTTCGCCCTGACCGCCGGCTGGCCGGCGCTCGTCCAGTTCGCCGCCGACGCGCTGGCCCACCGGTCCGGCCCGGCGTTGCTGGAAGCACTCACTCGGCCCGGCGCAGCCGCCGCCGGTTGGATCCGCGCGAACGTGCTCAGCGACCTCTCGCCTGACCTCCAGCAGCTGCTCACCCTCGCGGCCCATCTCGGACCCGTCACCCAGGAGCTGTTCGACGACCTTGCCCGGCTCGACGACCTCGACCCGGTCGACGGCGCCGTGGACCGACTGCGCCGACTCGGCCTGCTCGTCCCGCGTCCGCGCCCGGGCGGCGATGAGCTGCTCTGGGTGGTGCCAGTGGTGGCCGGTGTGCTGACCTCGTCGGCCGACGCCCCACAGCCCGACGAGCGGGCGCTCCAGGCCGCCGCAGGGCGGTACGAGTCCGCGGGCCTGGCGTTCCCGGCCGCCCGCGCGTGGGACCGGGCCGGACGACTCGACCAGGTCGCTCGACTGGTACTCGAGCACGGAGACGAGATGCTCGGCCACGGGTACGGCGTCGAGCTCGTCGACCTGCTGCGCGGCACCCCGGTCCTGGACACCAGCGCCGCCGTCCGCCGAACCTATGCCGACGCCCTGCGTATGGCCGGCGACAACGCGGCGGCGCTGCGCGAGCTCGCGCCGCTAGTCGAGGCCGCCGAGCGCGACGGGTGGGACGACAAGCTGGCCGGCAGCGTGGCCGCCGTGCACTACGCGCGAGGCGAGCAGCACAGCGCCCTCGAGGTGCTCGACCGGGTACCTGCGGACGACGTCGGGGTCGACCACGCCGGCATCAGCTGGCGCGCCTGCCGCGCCCAGGTGCTCGCAGCATTGGGTCGCAACGAGCAGGCACACGAGCTCGCCACGCACACCGTCGCCCTGGCCGACGCGGACGGCAACCCACGGTCCGTCGCCGAGGCGCACGCAGCGATGGCCAGGACGTGCCTCGGCTCGCAGAAGGAGGCCCACCACGAGCTCGCGCTCAAGGCCGCAGCCCTCGCCGGAGACGCCCTGATCGCCATCCGGGTACTGGTCAACCAGGCCTGCCTGCTGCTCGCGGCGGCCCGCTACGAGCAGGCCTGCGAGGTGGCCCGCGACGCGGTACGCCTCGCCGAGCTCGGCAGCCCGCCCGGGCGCTACGCCGTCGCACTGCACAACCTCGGCGAGGCCCTGATGCGGGTCGGCCAGTACGACGAGGCCATGTGGCAGCTGCAGCGATCCGTCGCGGTGTTCCGCGCGCTGGGGCCGGGACGGTGGGCGATGGGACTGGTCGGCATCGCCGAGATCCACCGCGAGCTGGGCCACGAAGAGCAGAGCCGGGCGGCGTACCAGGAGGCCGTCGACCTTGCCCGCAGCACCGGCGAGGTGCAGTTGCAGGTCCTGGCGCTGTCCGGGCTCGCCCAGCTGCTGGCCGGCACCGCCCCGGACGACGCCCTCGAGCACGCCCAGGAGGCCGCTCGACTCGCCACCCCGGCCCTGATGCCGTTCGCGCTCACCTCCCTGGGCTGGGTCGCGCTGGCCCGAGGGGACCGCGAGGCGGCCGCGACCTGGGCTGAGGAGGCGGTGGCCGCGTCGCGTGCGGTCCAGGCACTCGACGTCCTCGCCGAGGCGCTGGAGCTCAGCGCTGCTGCGGACGACGATCCCGACGCCGCCCACCAGGCTTTGGCTGAGGCGCTCGCCATCTGGCAGGGCGGCGGCGCCCAGCCGGCGTCCCTGCGGGTGCAGGTGCTGCTCGGTCGGCTGCCCGTCGCCGACGGCGCCGACCGGTCCCGAGCCCGCGAGGCCGGGCGTCGACTGCAGCGGCTGGGCATCCTGCGCGTGCAGGGTCGGCCGGTCACCGAGGAGGCCGGCGCCCAACGGGTCACCGTGCGGGTGCTCGGCGGGTTCGAGGTCGTCGTCGACCTCGAGCCGGTGCCGGTGCCCGCCTGGCGCTCGCGGCAGGCCCGGACGTTGCTGAAGGTGCTGGCCGCCCGACGCGGGCGGCCGCTGACTCGCGCCTTCCTGTGCGAGCTGCTGTGGCCCGACGACGACCCGGCCAAGACCGGGCACCGCCTGTCCGTGCTGCTCGCCACGATCCGCGCCGTCCTCGACCCGGACAAGAACTGGCCGCCGGACCACTACGTCGGCGCCGACCTGCGCGGGCTCTGGCTCGACCTGCGACACGTCGCACTCGACGCGGACGGCCTGCTGCGCGACGCCGACCTGGCTGCCGAGCTGATGGACGCCGGTGACCTGGACCGCGCTCGCGAGATCCTCACCGACATCGACCGCCGCTACCGCGGGAGTGCCCTCGAGGACGAGCCGGGCGAGGAGTGGGCGGACGGGTTCCGAGAGGAAGTGCGGGCGGCCTGGCTGCGCTCGCTGCGCCGGCTTGCCTGGCTGCACAGCCGGGCCGGTCGTCCGGGGGACGCTCAGGTGCTGCTCGTGCGACTGCTGGACGCCGACCCGTACGACGCGCAGGTGCACGGCCTCCTGGTCCGCACCCTGGTGCGCGTGGGGCGGCACGGCGAGGCCCGTCGCGCCTTCGTCCGCTGGGGCGACGCGATGGACGCCGTCGACGCCCCGCGGCCCGACGAGGCGCTGCTCGCATGAGCCGTTGTGACGCCACGCTGATGCCGCACTGACAGCCTCATCTCACCGCAGAAAGCGGCATGGGGGGACCCGCCCGGGTCGCTCACCAACCCAGGAGGAAATGCCATGTCTCACAAGTTCATCCGTATCGCCACCGTCGTCACCGCCGTCGCAGCGGCCGGCCTGCTCGGCTGCGTGTCACCGGGGGCCGCGACCGCAGCGCCCTCGCCGTCCGGCTCGGTGACCCAGACGAGCGGCGACGGCTGCGGCGTCGGTGGCGTCACCATCTATGGATCGCCGTTCGCCGACACGATCGTCGGCGGCGCCGGGAACGACACCATCTACGGGCTCGGCGGCGACGACCACATCAACGGCGGCGGCGGCAACGACAAGATCGACGGCGGCGCCGGCGACGATGTCATCACCGGCGGCGACGACAACGACTGCGTCCGCGGCGGTGACGGCTACGACCGGCTCACCGGCGGGAACGGCGACGACAAGGTGGCGGGCGACAACGACGACGACACCGTGAGCAGCAGCCCCGGCAAGGACCAGCTGGACGGCGGCAACGGGACGCTCGACATCTGGACGAACAAGGACGGCGACGACTCGGCCGCGCGCTTCGAGTACTGAGCCGACTCGGCCGCTCCTCGAGCGGTCACAGATGGGGCACCGGACGTCGTCCAGGTGCCCCATCTTCGTCGTCTCAGGCGTCCAGCAACTCCTCCAACAGGCGCGCGATCGGCCAGGCGCCCTTGGGGTTGTTGGAGATGACGGTGCGGGTGACCGCGGACGACGGGTCGTGCACGCTGCGGAACGACACCCCGGCGTCGAAGCCCTCGAGCGCCGCGACGTCGCGCGACTCGTGCAGCCAGAAGCCCAGCCCGTAGCGCTGCCCCTCCTCTGGGACGTCGCTACGAGCCCGATGCAGCTCCGCTCGCCATCGCTCAGGCACGATGCGGCCGGCGAACAGCGCCGTCCACATCGCGTGCACGTCCGCGACCGTGGTGTAGATGCCGCCGTCCCCACTGCCCCGGACCGGCAGGTGCAAGACGTTGCTGCGCAACCCGTCGGCGCGCAGGTAGCCCCGGGCGACGCCGGCGGGCAGCTCGTCCGAGCGCAGGAACGCGGTGTGCGTCATGCCCGCCGGCGCGCAGACCCGGTCCTGCACGAGCTCGTGGAACGGTGACCCGGCGACGCGCTCAGCGATCAGGGCGAGGACGACGAAACCGCTGTTGCAGTAGGCGTAGCGCTCACCGGGTGGAAACTTCTGCGGGTGTCCGCCGAGGACGGTCAGGTACTGCGTGGTGGTCGCCAGTGTGTGAACCGGCACCGGCAGGACGTAGTCCTCGACGTCGAACCCGCCCTCCTCGTCCACGTAGTCACCGATGCCCGATCGGTGCGAGAGCAGCTGCTCGACGGTGACCGCGTCGTCGATCAGCGGCAGGTCGTCGCCGAGGATCGCGCGGGCCGGCGTCGTGAGCTCCAGGTGTCCCTGGTCGATCAGGCTCACCACCACCATCGCGGTCATACCCTTGACGCCACTGGCGATCGCGAACCGGGTGTCCACGGTGTTGTCGAGCTGCAGTGCGCGATCAGCAAACCCGTACGCGTCTGCCAGCTCGACGTCGCCCCCGCGGTCGACGCGAACGACCCCGGAGAACCCTTCCCTCGCCGAGAGATCACGGACCGCCTGCTGGAGGTTGGTCATTCTTCGACCGTAGCGAGCGCGGCAAGGGGATTGCGGACGCTACTCGCTCGGGTCGATGCGGCTGGCGCGGGTCTTGTCGAAGGTGGCCGATTCACGTACCTCATCGCTGCAACGAGGTCGGTGCGACGCCACGACACGAGCGTGATGATCGCCGTATCGGTCAGAAGCGAGTGGTTGGTGCCCTATTCTCGCGGCGCCACGTCCGCTGGAGCCCCCTGCGGGCCTTTCGCTCCGAGGAGCAGCATGAGCACGTCAGACCCCATTCTGCCTGAGACCTCCGACGAGCAGAGCCCAGTTGTCGACCAGACCCCAACTGCGGCTGCAGCCCCAGCCGCGTACCCGCAGCTCGAGCTGGTCTCGCGCGGTATCGCCTTCTCCGTCGGCGCGATTCCGGTTGGCATGCTCGCGGCCGTGCTGATCTGGAAGCTCGGTTACGTCGGCTCTATCTCGAGCCTGGTCATCGCGGCGGGGGCGGCCTTCCTGTACACGAAGGGTGCGGGTGCGCCGCCGCGCAAGGGGTTGGTGCCGCTGATCCTGGTGGTGCTGGTCGGAGTGGCGGCGTCGTTCTTCGCCATCGTCGCCTCGGACCTGATCGAGTACTACGGCACGCCCAACGGTCAGTCGCTCGGCTACCTGTCCGAGTACGACTTCGTGAAGGCCAACATCTTCAACCCGGACGTGCTGAGCACCTACGGCACCGACCTGGCGATGTTCGTGCTGTTCGCGGCGCTCGGGATCTTCGGAACGCTGCGGCGGATGGCGACCGCCGGCCGTTCCTGACCTGTGACGAGGGCCTCCACTACCTGCGCCAACGGGAGGATCACTCGGCGTGGCCGGGAACCGGCCGGATCTTCTTGCCTGGCACTTGCCGCCGTCCGCTCCGCCGCCGCTCGGCTAAGTGCGGGCGGTCCGTTCGCGCGAGAGGGTCGCCGGCCGGCTCCTTCGACATCCGGGTCGTTCCGGATGTCCCCGTGGAGGCTCACCAGCGCGCGAACCAGCTGCTGCACTCCCGCTGACCACACGCACAAAGGTCGCGGACGGGTTAGACCTTCAAGGTCCCGTCGCTGATGCTCTGCGCAAACTCCCGCAGACCCTCGCCGTTCGGCGCGATTCCGGCGGCTGCCAGGTCTTCAAGGACTCTTTCATCCCGGACTCCTTCGGTCGACCGAGAATATCGTTCGCCAACGGGACATCACGGGCGAAGAGCATAAAACCGCAAAAACATCGCAAAGGCCATTGCGCCGCACGCGCGGTCGGTGGGACGCTTTTGCTTGGGGAAAATGGCGGGGATCGATCACCCGGCACTCCTTGGAAGAGACACAGAGCACGAACCCATTCGTCGCGCGCACTGACTTCTCTCTGGGGCCGTTTGGAACGCCAACATTAAGACGCGAGCGATACCCCTCTGTGCTGAATCGAGATGGCCGCGCGCGTTTGGATCCTGCTCCCTTCTCGCCTATCTCAGAACCATGCTGCAATTCATTTGCGGGTTCAACAAAGCAGATTCCCAAAACCTAGGAGTTTCGCATGTCCATGGACGCAGCCGCATTCGTCGCCGAAACAGCCATTCCGGACCGGTCTGCCCTTGCGGAGCAGCTCCGCAACATCGAGGCGGCCATCGAGGTCGCAACACCGGAAGAGGTCGGCAATGCCACCGCCGACAACACCGAGAGCGCTCAGGTCAACGCCGGCAGCCTGACCTCCTTCACCCAGAACCTCTCGGGCCAGAGCAAGGCGGACGTCAAGAACTCGACGCTCTTCGCCCAGCTGGCTTCCGACTACGCGTTCGACCGATACACCGCACCGATGGACTGGTACAAGAACTACGTCGGCGTCCTGGGGCAGATCGGCTGGAACCAGCCCGCCTTCGCCTTCGACACCTACACCTCAGGCGGGTCCACGGTGAAGATGGACGAGGCGGTGCTCAACATCCTCGCGGCGATCGCCACGGGCGACGAGATCGCTATGGTCGCCGCGACCATGGAGGGTTTGAAGGGCCTCTCGGACGACTCCAAGCAGATGACGATCTGGAATGCCAACGCCTCGAGCGGCAACAACGGCACGTACCAGATCATGCCGGTCGACAAGTTGCCCAACGACGACGTCGTCATGGTCATGACGGGCATGCAGTTCAGAGCCTCGACGAGTCACGGGCGGTTCCTCTGGTGGTCCTGGAGCAGCACGTCGATCGAGATCAAGCGGGCCGCCAACCGCTTCGTCCTCAACGAGGACGTCTACGCGGCCGTGCGGCAGGCGATCATCGACAAGCTCGGTGACCTCGCCCAGAAGCTCGTCGCAGACATCCCCATTCGCCGGCCTGTGTGACAGCTGGCGGAGGGCAAGCCCCATGGATGCAAGCGAACGACACGAGCTGATCGATGCCGTGGTGTTGCCGGAAGCCTCCATGCTTCGGGGGAGCTGGGTCCCCGCCAGCGACGAGGCCACCGCGGGTGCCTCCGGCGACAAGGCCCAGATCTGCGCCGGCGCGCTCCTCGCGTACGACCGGAGCTTGTCGCGCGAGGACGGTGCCGACATCAGCAACAGCACGCTCTTCGCCCAGCTGGCGGCCGACGCCCAAGCCGACCGCTTCGCCCAGGCCGCGCAGTGGTCGACGTCCTACACGAATGTCCTCGGCGTGATCGGGTGGGTCATCGGGCAGGCCCAGCATGGGTCGCCCGGCCGACTGGACGCCCCGGTCGACTGGCCCGAAGTGGTTGCCAAGGCCTTTGCGGGCCACGCCGGGGCCGCGCTAGCAGCCAAGACAATGAAGGCAGCCACCCGTCTCCCCCTTGGCGGCGCAGCGCTCGAGATCTGGGAGGCCAACGCCGCTCAGGTCGGACAGGGCAACTTCATCGTGCAGGCCTGCCAGTCGTCGAACGGGGATGTGCTTGGCGACGCCGTGCAGGTGACCTACACACTCATCCGCGAGCCCGACGGCTTCCTCAGCTGGGTCACGTACTACGAGGTCGCAACGACGACGACGCAATCGGTACTGAACGAGGACGTCTACAAGGTCGTACGCCAGCAGATTATCGACAAGCTGGGGGACCTGCCGGACTACTACAACGCACCCGTGCCGCTCTGAAATCATGAGGAATCGACGACATGAACGATAGATCCTCCACCATGTTCGCAGAAGAGGGCCACGCCCTGTCCGTTCCCGAGCCTCAATCGGGCCAATCGGCCGATGGCGCCACCTTCACGGTCGGCAGTCCGGACGGCGCGCCGCAGATCGTCTTTCCGCCCGACGACCGTAAGAAGGTCACTGACACGACGACTTATCCATGGAATACCATAGGGGAACTCCGGATGGCCTTTCCCAACGGTGAGACCTATACCGGGACGGGAACGCTGATCGACAAACAACACGTCTTGACCGCCGCGCACAATGTATTCGGGAATGACATCGGCGGCTGGGCCAAGACCGTCTATTTCCAGCCCGCGCGCAACGGCGAGCACTATCCGTACGGCAATGTCGGCGCCACAAAGGTATTCATCACCGAGGGCTACTACACCCTCTCACCAGCGGACCCCAACGCGACGAGCGACGGCAACGTGGAGGACTACACGCTCTACACGGAGGACTACGCCGTCGTCCGTCTGCAACGACCTCTGGACCTGCCCTTCATGGGTACCTTCGCGGCGAGCGACACTCAGCTCGACGGTGCACAGGCGCGGATTACCGGGTACCCCGGGGACAAGCCGGAAGGCACGATGTGGACGGCGGCGGGTCCGTTGGCGAAGCCCGACCAGCACTTCCTCTTCTACAAGGTCGATACGTGGAAGGGGCAAAGTGGCTCTGGCCTATTCGTCGACCTCGATCTGCCCTATGGCAAGTCGGTCGTCGGCGTCCACGTCGCCGGTGTTCGCCGGCTCGAGACCAACTTCGCGGTCCGGCTGACGAACGCCGAGATCAAGCAGATCATCGCCTGGATGCGAACCGCCTGAGCCTCTGGACTAAGCTCCGTCACGAGGGCCCTCTGCTCGAGGTGGCGCGACGGCGCAGGCGCCGAGAACGGCTCTGAGCTGCGGTGGAGGAACTGGAGCGGGTGACGGGAATCGAACCCGCACTGTCAGCTTGGGAAGCTGATGTTCTGCCATTGAACTACACCCGCGAAACGCCCTCAGGGGAGCGCGCAGACGAGCATATCTGATCCACGCGCAGCTTCGGGAACGGCTCGCGAGAGGTCACAGATGGGGCACCCGCAGGGCTCGAGATGCCCCATCTGTGACCACTCACCGCCCGGGCGGGCCGAAGGGGGGTCAGCCCGCCGAGGTCGTGACCGGCGTCCGCTCGTACGTCGCGTCGTCGGCGATGTCCAGGCGTGAACGGTCCGGCAGCAGCACCACCGCGATGATCGTGATCACCGCGGACAGCCCGATGTACGCCGCGACCGCGTAGCCGGTGCCGAAGGTGTGGATCAGCCAGGTGGCGATCAGCGCGGCCGGGCCGCCGGCGACCACCGACGAGAGCTGGTAGCCGATGCCGGCTCCGCCGTAGCGCAGGTTGGTCGGGAAGCTCTCGGCGATCAGCGAGGCCTGCGGACCGTACTGGATCGCGTGCGGCACCAGGCCGAGGCAGACCGCCACGAACACCAGCCAGCCGATCCCGGAGTCGAGCATCGCGAAGTACGCGAAGCCCCACACGCCCATGATCGCGGCGCCCGTGAGGTACACCTTCTTGCGCCCGACCCCGTCGGACAGGTGGCCGAAGTACGGCACCAGCACAAGCTCGAAGCAGGCCGCGATCATCGTGCCGATCAGCACGAAGTTACGGGTGAACCCATGCGAGTCGTCGGTCAAGTACGACAGCACGAACGCGGTGACCACGTAGAACGGCATCTGCTCCGACATCCGGGCGAGCGCCGACAGCACGATCTCCTTCGGGTACCTCTTGACCACCTCGATGACCGGCTGGCGGGCGATCGACTGCTCCTGCACGCGCTTGGCGAACATCGGCGTCTCGAGGATGGACAGCCGGATGTACAGCCCGATCGCGACCAGCACCAGGCTGAGCAGGAACGGGATCCGCCAACCCCAGCTGAGGAACTGCTCCTCCGTCGTGAGGTTGTTGAACAGCGTCAGCATCCCGGTGGCCAGGATCAGCCCGATCGCCACGCCCAGCTGCGGCCACGAGCCCATCAGGCCGCGCCGCTTCTGGTTGCCCCACTCCATCGACAGCAGCACCGAACCGCTCCACTCGCCGCCGACCGCGACGCCCTGCAGCACGCGCAGCGCGATCAGCAGGATCGGCGCGAGCGAACCCCAGGCCGCAGCCCCGGGCAGGGCGCCGATCAACGTGGTGGCGATGCCCATCATCAGCAGGGTGACGATCAGCGTGACCTTCCGGCCGATCCGGTCGCCCCAGTGGCCGAAGATCGCGGCGCCCACCGGGCGGGCCGCGAAGCCGACGAAGTACGTCGCGAAGGACTCCAGCAACCCGACGTAGTGCGAGGACTCCGGGAAGAAGACCTTCGGGAAGACGAGCGCCGCCGCCGTGCCGTAGAGGAAGTAGTCGTACCACTCGATCGTCGTCCCGACCGTGCTCGCGATCGCCGCCTTGCGGATCTGTCTCGCCTGCTCCGGTGTGCCTTGGGCCTCGGTCGCTGCCACGGCCTGTTCGCGGTCCAGCGTCATCGTCAACTGCCTCTCGTCGCGACCGGAACAGCGTCTGGACGAGCCACTCCGGGCATGGGCGAAATTGCCTGAACAATCACCATTGCACCGATTCAGCCATCCCGCAGGTCGAGACCGCGCTCGCCGCTGGGGCGGCGAAAGTGCGAGTCGAGGCGTGGACGCAGCTCAACGCACACCCGGGGCGGTTACCCTCTGTTCCGTGCTCCTCAGCGACCGTGACATCCGTGCCGAGATCGACTCCGGGCGGGTCCAGCTCGACCCGTACGACGAGGCGATGCTCCAGCCGTCCAGCGTCGACGTCCGGTTGGACCGGTACTTCCGCCTGTTCGACAACCACAAGTACCCGGTCATCGACCCGTCCCAGGACCAGCCCGACCTGACCCGCCTGGTCGAGGTCTCGGCGGATGACCCGTTCGTGCTGCACCCGGGCGAGTTCGTGCTGGGCTCGGTCTACGAGGCCGTGACCCTGCCGGACGACATCGCCGCGCGAGTGGAGGGCAAGTCGAGCCTCGGGCGGCTGGGCCTGCTGACCCACGCGACCGCCGGCTTCATCGACCCCGGCTTCAGCGGGCACGTCACCCTCGAGCTGAGCAACGTGGCGACCTTGCCGATCCTGCTCTGGCCGGGCATGAAGATCGGGCAGCTGTGCTTCTTCCGGCTGACCAGCGCAGCCGAGCACCCCTACGGCAGCGAGCGCTACGGATCGCGCTACCAGGGGCAGCGCGGCCCGACGGCGAGCCGGTCGTTCCAGAGCTTCCACCGCACCCAGGTCTGACCCGGCGGGGCGCGATGGCTTGGTTCGGACGACGGGCAGGTACTGACGAGCCCACGCTGAAGCAGCTGCGGGGCTGGCATCTCGTGCTGCTGCCCGCGACCGTGGACGTCGCGCAGGTCGACCGGCTGGTGCGCTCGCGCTACCCCGACTCGCGACTGGCCGACACCCGCAAGGCCCGGCTCGGACGGCACGCCGCGCTCAGCGGACCGCACGAGATCGAGCCGGACGAGCTGCGCGACGTCCAGGTCCCCGAGGGCTGGAGCGTCGCCTACGCGCTCGAGGTCGAGTCCACGCCCGACCCGCAGGCGTTCGAGGACATCGGCGACCCCGAGCTGCGCGCCTGGTGGATGCGTGCCTTTCCGCTGGGCAAGCCGTTCCGGGACGAGGGCGACGCCGTCGACCTCGGGCTCGCGCTGGCCCGTCGGCTGGGCGGCGCGCTGCGCGCGGCCGGCAGTGGCGTGCTCCTCGAGCCGGACCACGACCGGGTGCTCGACCTGACGATCTGGTCCGGCTTCTGGCTGGACCCGGACCGGCTGCTGGAGTTGCTCGAACCGGTGCTGCCCGGCGCGCACGTCGACCTGACCGTGCCCGGCCGACACGCGGCGCCGCACCACGACACCCCGTGGTCGGTGCATCCGCTCGACCCGCTCGGCGCCGACCTGGCGCACGCGCTCGGCGATCCCGACCGCGAGCTCATCGAGGCAGTCGCCGCCCAACATGACGCCCACGCCCTCGAAGGCGGGGTGGTGCTGGACGGCTACGCGCTCACCGCTCTGGGCAGCCTGGTCGTCGAGGTGATCCAGGAGGACGCCGTCCCATCCTGGGTGCGCGAGCGGGTGTCCCGCCAGCTGCTCGCGGCGACCAACCCCGTGGTGACGTACTCGGTGCGCTGGGTGACGCACGACCCGCACCTCCTGGAGTCCGAGGACCCGCCGTACGCGGTGCGGCTGGAGCGCGAGCGGGTCAAGCCGCGGATGCGGGCCGCCGCGCTCACCCTGGCCGAGGCGACCGCCGGCGTGGTCACCGACAGCGACGGCTTCGAGGTGGACCGCTACTCGCTCTAGGCGACGGATATGCCGTGAGGTACTCCAGGTGGGGGTGATCACCCCCGTTTCGCGTACTTCATCGCTGCAACCACGCCTGGCGTGCCGTCGTCCAGCATCGTCGCCGGCCTTGGTGCCCTTGCTGCCCAGGCCCCCGCGCGAGTACACCTTGGACGTCGGGAGGAGCGCACCGTGGGCGGTGGCGGCTGGGCGTGGCGGGCCCCGCGGGACCTGCTCGTCGTCCTGCCTGTCGTCGTCCTGGCCGGCTGGGTGGGGCTCGCGATCTGGGCCTCGGCCCGCGGCTGGGACCGGCTCACCTGGACGCTCGCGGTCACCAGCTGCGCGTCCGTCGTCCTCGCTGCGTGCGTGCTGGCCGTTGCGGTGCAGTCGTTCGTGGGCAACGACCGGGGACTGCCGGCCGGTCAGTTGGAGGCTTTGGCCCGGCTGGCTGGCAGCTCGGACTCCGACCGCGGCACCGACGCGGTCAAGACCGTCTACGGCTGGCGCGAGGACCAGTGGCGCCAGCTCGCCCGGGGTGCCGCCGGGGTCGTGGTGGCCCTGCTGGTGGCGATCGTCCCGCTGCTGCTGAACGCGCCGACAACCCAGGACGTCTACGGGCTCCCCGCGGACGGGGGTTCGGTACCGGACACCGGGCAGACCTGGAACGGGTTGCCGTTGCTGCAGTCGACCGTCACCGGTGCGACCAGCGCGTTCCCGCCCGCGCTGTGGGTGGCGCTGGCCGACCTGTTGCTGCTCGCGGTGCTGGCCACGATGTTCGCCCGCGGCGCCCACCGCTCCTACCTGCGCGATGTCGCCGAGCTCGCCGAGCGGATGCCGTGATGGCCGGCTACTCCTCGACCCTGACCGCTGTGGTGGCGATCGTCGTGGCGGGTGCCGCGGTTGCGGGGCTGGTCGCCGCGACCGGTCTGCTGGCGGTCAGTGCTCGACGGCGCCGGCGGCTGGCGACCTTGGTGCAGGAGGCGGACGCCGTGTGGCCGGTGCTCGAGAGGCTCGGACCCGATGCTCCCCGGCTGCAGCAGGATGACGTGCGGCGATCCGTGCAGGCGCAGCGGCACCCGCTCGAGTGGGACGCGCTGGCCATGCTGCGCGCCTCCACGCCGCACGGCAGGGGACCGGTCGACGTGCCGGCTCGACTGGCTGCTGCGGGCTACCCGAGGCCAGACGAGCTGTTACGCCCGCTGGACGAGCTGGAGTCGCTGCCGTCGGAGCTGATCGGCTGGGCGACGGTGGGTGCTCCGGACGCGCTCCGGCCGACAGTGCGCTCGGCGCGCGAGCTGCTGGAGCTGGACCGCGATGTCCGGCGGGTGATCGCCGGCGGCCGCGACGTCAGCGGATGAGGTGCGCGCGGCGCCACAGCCGCGCGGTGGGGCCGCCGATCAGGCCGAGCTCGTCCAGGAACCCGGTGAGCTGCTCGGCGCTGGACCGAAGCTGCTCGGCGTAGTGTTCGTTCCTGGCGGCGGACTCCTTGGCGCGCAACGGGTCCAGGCCGGCTGCGACATAGACGTCGGCGTGCACGAGGTTGCTGATGATCACGTCGGCCACGATCGCGATGACGGCTCGATGGCGGCGTCTTTGGGCCGCGGTCAACTGCGGGGCGCGGCGGGCGAGCTCTTCGCGAGCGAACCGCATGTGTCTGGCCTCCTCGATGACGTGGATCCGGCTGACCTCGCGGGACAGTGGCTGCACCCGCTCGTCGTGGACCAGGTCGCGCTGCAGGATGTCCAGCACCTCCTCGGCCACCAGGATCGCGGCGTAGGCGGCCGGACCGTGGCCGATCGTCTTGAACAGCCGGCCGAGCCGGCGTCCGCCTTTCGACGGTCCGTAGGCGGGGCAGCCGTAGGCAGTGGCCAGCCGCGCGAACATCACCGAGTGTCGGCATTCGTCGCCGATCTCGGTGAGCGCGAACTGTACGTGCGGCAGCGAGGGGTCGTCGTCGTAGACGTCGCGGAGCACCAGCTGCATGAGGATCATCTCGAACCAGATGCCGACGCCGCTGATCGACGCGAACTCGTGCCGGGTCAGGTCGGTCTGCCGGTCGGGTCCGAGCTCGTCCCACAGCGGGGTGCCGTAGAGCGAGGACCACTGCGGGCTCATGCCGTGCAGGGTCGGGTCGATCGGGGCGTTCCAGTCCAGGATGACATTGGGGTCGAACGAGGCCTTGGCCGACGACCGAAGCAGCCGGGTGGGGACGACCTCGCGGTCATGGCTGGTGCGGGTGGGCACGGGTTCCTCCGCAGGGGACGGGAAAGTAACTGTGAATCATGTTTACTGCTAATCTCGGTCACATGCAAGAGGCGAAGCGAGGATCGGCGCCGGACGGACGGCGCGAGCGCTGGGTCGAGCACCGGCGCGAACGTCGTGAGGAGTTCGTCGCCGGCGCGCTGGAGGCGGTCCGCAAGCACGGCGTCGAGACCGGGCTGGACGAGGTCGCAGCCTCGGTCGGCGTCTCCAAGTCCGTCGTGTACCGGCATTTCGCCGACCGCGACGACCTGTTCGGCGCCGTCCTCGACTCCATCGCCGACGTCGTCCTGATGCCGCGCATCCTGGGCGAGCTCGCCCAGACCGCCAGTGCGCCGCCGGACCAGCGGGTCACCGACCCCGCCACGATCCGGCGCATCGTGCGTGCCTTCATCGCGGTGGTGGACGAGGAGCCGCAGCTCTACCGTTTCGCGCTGGCGCACACCTCAGCCGGCACCGGCGGCGACTTCGTTGCCACCACCGAGCGGCAGGTCGCCCAGGCGCTGGCCGCCGTCATCGGCGACCGCATGCGTGAGCTGGGCCTGGACTCCGGGGGCGCCGAGGTGTGGGCATTCGGCGTCGTCGGCATGGTGCAGCTCGCCACGCAGCGCTGGTTCGACCACCGCACGATGACTGCCGACGCGCTCGCGGACTACCTCACCGCGCTGGTCACCGGCGGCCTGACCGGCGTCCTGGCCGCGCCTGGACGTTGATCACGTTAAGTGTGTCTAAGGCCCGCTCCCCCAGGGTTCTACGCCTTCCGAAGCGGACCTTCACGCACTTAACGTGGTCAACATCAACGGCGCCTCGTGGACGTCGGGGGCGGGTCAGGGGGCGACCGGTAGCCACACGCGCATCGTGGAAGGACCGCGGTTCGCCCAGTCGTGGTAGGCGACCAGCGGGACGTCGAACGTCGCGGGCGGGACGTCGGACGCCGGGTCCGCGCGTTCGGCGTAGGGCCACCGCTCGCCTCCCTCCGGCGACGTCACGCGCAGCCGGACGACGACGGCGCCGTCGCTCTCGCGCGGCGGGCTGCCGGCGTCCAGCGAGACCATCCCGACGTCGTCCGCATCCGCACCGACCGAGGCCGCGGCGGCCGCCAGGTCGACCGACTCCAGGCACAGAACCTCAGGGCCGCGCTCCACCGCAAGGCATCCGCGGACGGCGTCCACCCGCGAGTCGGCGACCGTGTACCGCGGCGCCATAGGCAGGTGCAGCTCGACCACGTCACCGTCGCAGAAGGCCCTGGTCAGCGACGCGACGCCGGGCCGCACCGTGCGCGATGTCGGCTCGCCCTCCTTCGGGATGTCGACCAGCCGGGCCCCGGCTGCCCAGGTCGGCACCCGCAGGCTGAGCGTCCACGGGGCTGCGGCGTCGGTCAGCACCTGCACGCGCACGGCGCCGTCCGCGGGGTACCCGGTCTGCACCTCCAGCTCGATCGGGCGTCCGTCGGGCAGCGCGGTCCGGATGCCCGCCGGCGCGTACTGGTGCAGCTGCAGCCCCTCGTCGTCGGTGGTCGCGACGTAGCCGGCGAGGCTGGCCAACGTACGCGCCACATTGGGCGGGCAGCAGGACACCGCGAACCACGGAGCCCGCAGGGACGTGGAGGCCCGCGGGGACGCCTCGGTCTGCGGCGCCACCACGCCAGGTCGCCTCTGGTGCAACGTGTTCGTGTAGTAGAAGGCGGTCCCCTCGTGTGACGGCGAAGTGGCCACCACGTTGAACAGGGTGCGCTCGATCAGGTCCGCATACTGCGGATCGCCCAGCGCGAGCAACAGCCGCCAGGAGAACATCACCGACGCGACGCTCGCGCAGGTCTCCGAGTACGCGCGGTCCGGCGGCAGTGCCCAGTCGTCGCCGAACCCCTCGTCCTGGTGCCGCGAGCCCTGGCCGCCTGTGAGGTAGGTGCGGCGAGCGACGGTGTTGCGCCACTGCACCGCCAGCGCGTCCAGCAGCTCGTCGTCGCCCTCCTCGACCGCGACGTCCACCGCGCCGGCTGACAGGTAGCCGGCCCGGACGGCATGCCCGCGCAGGACCGTGGCCTGCCGGACCGGGACGTCGTCCTGGTAGTAGGCGCGGCCGAACTCGATGTCCCGCAACGTGCCGCGGCCTCGCCGTTCGACGAACAGCCGAGCCTGCTCGAGGTAGCGGCGGTCGTCGGTCGCCCGGCCCAGCTCGACCAGCGCCGGCTCGATCTCGGCATGGCCGCACACCGACTCGATGCCGCCCTCGCCGAACGTCCGGCAGACCAGGTCGGCAGCGCGCCGGGCCACCTCGACCAACCCGTCGTCGGCGTCCGGTCGGGTTCGGTGCCGAGCCACCGCGGCCTGGAACAGGTGGCCGAAGCAGTAGAGCTCGTGGCCCCACTCCAAGTCGCTCCACCGCTCGCGCTGCCCGGGGCGGCCGAACTCGGTGTTGAGGTAGCCGTCCGGCTGCTGTGCGGCGGCAACCCGTGCCACCAGCGCACGCAGCCGACGGTCGAGGTCCTCGTCGTCGTCGCGGCCGACCTCCCAGGACATCGCCTCGAGCAGCTTGTAGACCTCGGAGTCGCTGAACTCGCGTCCGCGCCGTCCTTGCGGCAGCCGTCCAGCCGCGGCCAGGTCGAAGTTCGCGACCCAGCCCTCCCGCTCCAGCCAGTGTTCGATGTGCCCGAGCGATGCGGTGGCGTTGACCCGTTGGCGATGCCCCCAGAACCCGCCCAGGATGCGCACCTCGCCCAGGCCCAATGGGCGCAGCCGCCCGCGGCTGGGAACCACCGGGGTCACGGGTGCGCGCGTCGCGTCCATCGTCATCCCTTGAGCGCGCCCGACATGAAGCCGCGCACGTAGTGTCGTTGCAGGAGTAGGAAGAGCACGATGCACGGCAGGGCCAGGACGACGACGCCGGCCTCGGTCGCGCCGTAGTCGACGACCCCCTGCACCTGCCCGCGCAGGTTGGAGACCGCGAGCGGCAGCGTCATTCGGTTGGTGTCGTTGATCAGGATCAGAGGCGCCAGGAAGTCGTTCCAGGCGGCCAGGAAGGCGAAGAGGCCGACCGTGATGAGCCCAGGTTTCACCGCCGGCACCAGCACCCGCCAGAGCACCGAGAACGAGGAGCAGCCATCCACCTGCGCCGCTTCGTCGAGCTCGCGCGGCACCGACTCGAACGAGATGCGCATCATGAACGTCGAGAACGGCAGCTGGAACACGGTCAGCACCAGGGCGACACCGACCAGCGAGTTGGACAGGCCGAGCTTGTTCAGCAGGACGTAGAGCGGGATCAGCAGCGTCGCGTACGGCACCATCAGGATCGCGATCGTGAGCAGGAACAGAGCATTGCGGCCCGGGAACCGAAAGCGGGCGAAGGCGTAGCCGCCGAGCAGCGAGATGCTCAGCGTCAGCAGCACGCACAGCCCGGAGACGAACGCCGAGTTGGCGATGTAGCGCCAGATCCCGGCCTGGTAGTGCTCGAGCGTGCGGTAGTTGCCGAGCCCCCACCCGTCGACCTGGCTGGTGCCCGCGTGCGGCGACACCGAGGACACCGCGGTCCAGATCAGTGGGAACAGGAAGATCAGCGCCAGGCAGCCGGTGAAAACCCAGTAGGGCGTACGAAGCGCGAGTCCGCCAAGCGTCGTGGTGGGCGCGCCGCGCTGCGGTCGACGGGCGGTCGATGGCCGGGTCGCGTTGCCCGACTGCGGCGTCCGGGTCGTCACGGTCGCCACCTCAGCTCTCGTCCGGACGTCGGAAGGCCCGCAGCTGCACGGCATTCACCACGATCAGGGCGAGCAGCACCAGCACCGACAGGGCAGCCGCGACACCGAGGTCGTTCTGGCCCTGGAAGGCGACGCTGTAGATCAGCTGGACCACGGTGATCGTGCTGTTGTCCGGCCCGCCCTTGGTCAGGATGTAGAACTGCTCGAACGCCAGCAGCGACCCGGTTACGCACAGCACCGTGGTGAGCGCGAGCGTGGGTCGCAGCAGCGGGATCGTCACGTGCCGGAACGTCTGCCGGCGTGACGCGCCGTCGGTGCGGGCGGCCTCGAACACCTCGGTCGGGATCGCTTGCAGGCCAACGAGCATCAGCAGCATGTAGAAGCCGGCGTACCGCCACACGATCAGGAACAGCGTCGACCACAGCGCGGCGCTGGGACTGCCCAGGAACGTCCAGCCGAGCCTGTTCATCAGCGGTGCGGCCGGTCCGGCCAGCGGCGAGTAGAGCACGTAGAACAGCAGGGACGCCGAGGCCAGTCCCAGCGCGCTCGGCACCAGGAAAGACGTGCGCAGCAGGCCTTTCCAGCGGGTCGACTCCTGCACCAGCAGGGCCAGCCCGAGCCCCAGCCCGACCAGCAGCACCGTCGCCAGGATCGTGTACTTCAGGGTGAAGACCACCGAGTCGACGAAGAACCGGTTCGAGACGGCCTTCTGGTAGTTGTCCGGGAAGTTCAAGCCCTGGTTCCCACCCAGCAGCGGCCAGTCCGACCCAGACATCCGAAGCACCAGGACCAACGGCCACACGAACAGCAGCAGCACGATCACCAGGGTCGGAAGCGCGTACAGCCAACCGCTGGTGGCCTGCCTGCGCGCGATGGTCCGGCGAGGTCGGGAGCGGCTTGCTGCGATCTGGCTCATTCGTCACTCTCCAGGTCGGTGCGGACGCGGCCGGCGTATGCGGTCGGGGGTCGCGGGGTGGCTCGCGCGCCCGGGCTCGAGGCGGTGAGCCCGGGCGCGCGAGACGTTACTGTCCCAGCACCGCCGTGATCTGGTCGTTGTCCTTGTCCACCGTCGCGCCGTCACCCAGGACGGCGTGGCGCACCATGGTCAGCCAAGGGCTGTTGGGTGCGTTGAACGCCTGCTGGAAGTTGATCGCGACCGGGGTCTCGCCCTTGCCGGCCACCTCGTTGATGGTGACCAGGCGCGGGTCGGCCGTGGCGTACTTGTTGTTCGCCAGGTCGGACCTGGAGACGACGTCCTTGTCCTTGGCCAGCACCTCGACCTGGGCATCCTCGGACATCATCCAGGACAGGAAGTTCCAGGCCTGCGAGGCGTTCTTGGAGTCCTTCGAGACGCCGATTCCGTCGCCGCCGACGAAGGTCGACGCGCCGCCGCTGACGCCGGGGATGCCGGAGACGCCGACGTCGAAGCCGGTCGTGGAGGACAGCAGCGTGGCCGGGTAGTACATCAGGCCGACCTTGCCGGCGGTGAAGCCGGCGGTCCAGGTCGGGCCGGCCTCGTCCTTGGACGAGGGCAGCACGGCGCCGGACTTCCACAGGTCGCGCCAGCTGTCGTAGACCTTCTTCGCGTTGGCGCTGTTCAACAGCGACTGGGTGCCTTCAGGGTTCATCACCTGGTCGCCGGAGGCCCAGATGCCGGGGAACCAGGTGAAGACCAGGCAGCCGCCGCAGTTCAGGCCGGTCGCCGTGCCGTACACCCCGGGCTTCTTCAGCGCCTGGACCTTCTTCGCGTCGGCGACGTACTCGTCGATCGACGCCGGTGCCTTGTCGGGGTCGATCCCGGCTTCCTTGAACAGGTCCTTGTTCCAGAACAGCATGGACAGGTCGAGCACGAACGGGAGCACGTACTCCTTGCCGTCCTTGGTGCCCGCGGTCAGGTGGCCCTTGTTGATCGCGTCCTTGTACGACAGGCCGTTGATCTGACCGGTGAGGTCCTTGAACAGACCTGACTTCACCCAGTTCGGCACGTAGACGATGTCGGCCGCGAACAGGTCGGGCAACCCGTTCGCGCCGGCGGCGGCACCGACTTTGGCCACGTAGTCGTCGTTCGGCACCACGGTCAGCGCGACCTGGTTCTTGTGGCTGGAGTTGTAGGCCGCGACGAGCAGCTTGGCCTGCTTCTCCAGCGGGGCGCGGGTCCACAACGTGAGCTTGGCGCCGTCGTCCGTGCCGTTGGGCCCGACACTGACCTTCGCCGTCGAGCTCGCGTCACTGTCACTGCCGCCGCAGGCGGGCAGGGCCAGCAGCAGGCCTGCGACGGCGACGCCGGCGAGTGCACGCTGGCGAGCCGACCGGCCCCGGATGTTCCTCATGCTGTCTCCTCGTGGTGTTCCGTCGATCGGGAGCCGACGCGGCGCCCCGGGCGGTGGTCGTCCGAATACGTTGTCATCGCGGTTTCCGTGGGAACGGTCTGGCGGGCAGTGCGAGCAGGCTCTAGAAACCGAAACTCTCCGAAATGCTTTTCGGAGATTAGCGCCGAGCAGGGTGCGCGTCTAGACCTCTGGGCGGTTACTCTTCGAGGGCATCGCCATGGGGTGGCCGGGAGAGGGGGACGCAGTGGCTCGTTCTGAAGCAGCGCGCAACCAGCGCCCGACCACTCTCACCGACGTCGCCCGGCTGGCCGGCGTCTCGGTGGCCACGGCCTCCAAGGCTCTCAACGGGCGTGACCACGTCGCCCAGGTGACCCGTGAGCGCGTGCTCGAGGCGGCGGACCGGCTGGCGTTCAGCCCCAACCCGCTGGCCCGTGGTCTGCTCGCCGGGCGAACCGGCACCGTCGGCCTGCTGACCAGCGACCTCGAGGGCCGTTTCGTCATCCCGATCCTGATGGGCGCCGAGGACGCGTTCGGCGCCGGCCAGGTCAACGTCTTCCTCTGCGACGCGCGCGGTGACGCGATCCGTGAGCAGCACCAACTGCGGGCGCTGCTCAGCCGCCGGGTCGACGGGCTGATCATCGTGGGCCGGCAGACCGATCCGCGGCCCTCGCTCGGCCACGACATCCCAGTGCCGGTGGTCTACGCCTACGCACCTTCCGACGACCCCGACGACCTGTCGCTGACTCCGGACAACGTCGGCGCCGGGCGCACCGCCGTCGAGCACCTGGTGGCCTCCGGCCGCACTCGGATCGCGCACATCAGCGGCGACCCGGCGTACGCCGCCGCGCAGGACCGGGTGGTCGGCGCGCGCGAGGCGCTGGCCGCCGCCGGCCTCGAGCTGGTCGGCGAGGTCATGTTCAGCGAGTGGTCCGAGCGCTGGGGCCGGGACGCGTCGGCGCTGCTGCTGGCGCAGCACCCGGACGTCGACGCGATCCTGTGCGGCTCGGACCAGATCGCCCGCGGCGCACTGGACACCGCCCGCGACCTCGGCCGCGACGTGCCTGACGACATCGCGGTGATGGGCTTCGACAACTGGCAGGTGCTCACCACCAACTCGCGCCCTGAGCTGACCAGCATCGACGCCAACCTGCAGCAGCTCGGCCGTACCTCGGCGCAGCGGGTGTTCGCGGCCATCGACGGAGTGGACGTCGGCAACGGCACGCACTACCTGCCCGGACGGCTGGTCATCCGCGGCTCGACCGTGGCCCACCGCTGAGTCGCAGGGGGTGGCTAGGGTTGTCTGCCATGACGGTCGCCGACCCCCGAGATCCGCTGCAGCGCAAGCAGGACGTGCTGTACCGCCTGCAGCACGACGTCGACCTGTGGGTGGCCACCGCCTCGGCCGAGGGAACTCCGGCGATGGTGCCGCTGTCGTTCTGGTGGGACGGCCGGGCCCTGTGGCTGGCGACCCTCCAGGGCGGTGTGACCGGGCGAAACCTGGCACGCGGCAACGCCAGGGTCGCGCTGGGGCACACCCGGGACGTCGTGTTGCTCGACGTGCAGGTCGACGTCACCAAGCCCGACGTCGCCGCGTACGACGCGTTCGCCGCGCATACCGGCTTCGACGTCCGTGACGCCGACGACTACACGTACTTCCGTGCGGTGCCCACCCGGGTCCAGGCCTGGCGGGAGGAGAACGAGCTGGCCGGGCGTTGGCTGATGCGCGACGGCGCCTGGCTGGTCTGACGCCTCAGCTCAGGCGGGCGCGGGCGCCGGCTCGACCAGGGGCTGCGGGTCCTGACCGCGGC
This sequence comes from Angustibacter sp. McL0619, assembly GCF_049994355.1. Classification (NCBI taxonomy): domain Bacteria; kingdom Bacillati; phylum Actinomycetota; class Actinomycetes; order Kineosporiales; family Kineosporiaceae; genus Angustibacter; species Angustibacter sp. McL0619. Next base: position 233,716 of record NZ_CP188257.1, read on the forward strand.
GGATGGCGGCGAGCAGCATCTGCGCGACGTCCACCACCTCGACCTCCTCGCGGGCCGAGCCGTCGGCTTGCTGCGCGGCGAGCCCGTCAGTCATCATCACCCGGCAGAACGGGCAGCCGATCGCGATCTTCTCCGCGCCGGTGGCAACGGCCTCGGCGGTGCGGTTGGTGTTAATCCGGGTGCCGAGCGTCTCCTCCATCCACATCCGCGCACCGCCTGCGCCGCAGCAGAACGAGCGCTCCTTGCTGCGCTCCATCTCGCGGTACTCCACGCCGGGCAGCGCGCCGAGCAGCTCGCGCGGTGCCTCGTAGACGTTGTTGTGCCGGCCGAGGTAGCAGGGGTCGTGGTACGTGATCGGGGTGCCTGCCGCGGTCACGCCGTCCTTGGCCGCCGTGGCGTCGGCGGACGGCGCGATAGGCACCAGCCGCTTGTCACGGACCAGTCGGTTCAGCAGCTGGGTGTGATGCACGATCTCGTAGTTGCCGCCGAGCTGCGGGTACTCGTTGGACAACGTGTTGAAGCAGTGCGCGCAGGTGACGACGATCTTCTGCGCCCCCAGCTCGTTGAGCACCTCGACGTTGGGCTGCGCCAGCATCTGGAACAGGAACTCGTTGCCGGCCCGGCGGGCCGGGTCGCCGGTGCAGGACTCGCCGTCACCGAGCACCGCGAAGTCGACGCCGGCGGTGTGCAGCAGCTCGGCCACGGCTCGCGTCGTCTTCTTGGCGCGGTCCTCGAACGCCCCCGCGCAACCCACCCAGAACAGGTACTCGACGTCGGCCAGGCTCTCGACGTCCTGCCCGACCTGCTTGACCTCGAAGGGCAGGTCCTTTGCCCAGTCGAGGCGTGCGCGAGGGTTCATCCCCCACGGGTTCTGGTTGTTCTCCAGGTTCTTGAACAGTCCGCCGAGCTCGCTGGGGAACGCCGACTCGATGAGCACCTGGTAGCGGCGCATGTCGACGATGTGGTCGACGTGCTCGATGTCCACCGGGCACTGCTCGACGCAGGCGCCGCAGGTCGTGCAGCTCCACAGCACGTCCGGGTCGATCACCCCGAGCCCGGCCGAGCCGTGACCGTCGGGGTTGTAGGCGCCCAGCATGTCCGGCGCGTCACCGGAGTCATAGCCCGTCGCGCCGATCAGCGGTCGCTCGTGAGCGGCGCGGACCTTGGCGTCGAACTCCGACAGCTCGGGGGTGACGCCCTCGAGCGGCTGGCCGTTCTTCGCAGCCAGGAAGGTCGGCTTGGCCAGGGCCTGCAGGTAGGGCGCCTTCGCGTGGGCGTGGTCGCGCAGGGCCATCATGAGCAGCTTCGGTGACAGCGGCTTGTCGGTGTTCCAGGCCGGGCACTGGCTCTGGCAGCGACCGCACTCGGTGCACGTGGTGAAGTCGAGCAGGCCCTTCCAGGTGAAGTCCTCGACCTTGCCCACGCCGAGCGGCGCGTCCTCGTCGAGCTCGTCGATGTTCTCGAAGTCGACCGGCTGGCCGTTGACCGCGATGGGCTGCAGCGCGCCCAGGCTGGTGCGGCCGCCCGCGTGACGCTTGAACCAGATGTTGAAGAACGCCAGGAACCGGTGCCAGGCCACGCCCATCGTCGGCTGGAGGGCCACCGTGATGAACCAGGCCATCGAGATCAGGATCTTGACGGTGGCGACCACGATGATCGCGTTCTCCAGGCCGTCCTGGGTGAGGGCGTCCCCGGTGCCAAGGAAGGACGTCGTGGGGAAGTGCAGCCGGGTCGCGGTGTCGACCCCTTCGGTCTGGCCCAGCCAGTACTCCAGGAAGCGCAGGGTCAGCACACACAGGACGACCCCCAGGATGGTCGCCTCGACGTAGTAGGCCTGCCACCAGGTGGACCCGAAGAACCGCGAGCGGCGACCGCCGGCCTTGGCGAACCGCGGGTGGTTGCGCTGCCGGATCGCGATCAGCACCAGGATGCCCACGAGGCTCAGCCAGGCGATCGCCTCGACCGCCCACTCGTACACGACGAAGTGGCCGATCAGCGGCAGCGCGAAGTGCGGGTCGAACACCTGCCCATAGGCGGTCACCAGCGAGAAGAACAGCACCCCGAACGAGACCATCACGAACCAGTGCGCGGCCGCGACGACCGGTAGCCGCGCCATCCGGGTGTGCCCGAGGAACTCGCGGAACAGGGTCACGGTGCGCGTCGCGGGGGCGTTCGCGCGGCTCGGGTCCGGCTGGCCGACCCGGACGCGGCCGGCGATCGTCGCGACCGTGCGCGCGAACAGCGCGACACCGATGACGGTGGCGACGATGACCAGGACGGCGGCGACGACCTGCATGGGTCCTCCGGTTCGGCGGTGAACGGGTGTCGAACGGTGTCGAACGGCGTCGATCGGCGTCGACGTGCGCGGTGCCGAGGCTAGTGCGCTGCGCCCGACGACGGCGGTGCAGGCAGTCTACTGGCGAGTAACTTCGGCGGCCCCGCGATGTGACGAGTCCCACCGACAGGACCGGATGGGCTCCGGACAAGCAACTGAGCACAGGGGGAGCGGCGCGAGTGCATCCGCTCCTGTTCGTAGAACGGGGCTCAGCTGCTGGGGCGGCCGCCGATCCGGCGGCTCAGCGTGTCGGACACTTCCCGCAGCCGAGCCGCGAGCGCCGAAGGGTCCGCCTCGGGGTCGTCCGCGGCGTAGGTGATGGCCAGCCCCGCCGCCGGGTGCCCCGCGTGGTCCAGCACCGCGGTCGCGACGCTGGCGAACCCAGGGGTGATCTCGCCGTCCTCCAGCGCGTACCCGCGGGCCCGGACGTCCGAGAGCAGCCCGCGCAGCGCCGACAGCGACGCCGGACCGATCCCGTGCCGGTGCACGAACGCGCTCCGGTCCGGGAACAGCGCCCGCACCTGCGCGGCGGGCAGCGCGGCGAGCATCGCCCGGCCCGAGGCCGCCAGGTGCGCCGGCAACCGGACCCCGACGTCGGTGACCAGCGGCGGTCGTCCCTGGCCGCGTTCCTCGACGACGTAGAGCACCTCGCGCCCGTGCAGCACGGCCAGGTGCGCGCTCTGCCCGACGGTGTCGACGAGCCGGGCGAGCAGCGGGCGGGCGAGCCGGGCCAGCGCGTCCTGGTGGGTGTACGCCGAGCCGACCTCGAAGGCAGTGACACCCAGCCCGAACCGCCGCTCCTCCGGCAGGTGGACGACGAAACCGGCCTCGGTCAGCACGGCCAGCAGGTGGTAGGTGGTGGACCGGGGCAGGCCGAGGTCCGCGGCGATCCGGCCCGCGGGGAGCGGGCCCGCGTGCCTAGCCAGGTGGGTGAGGATGGCTAGGGTCTGCTCGGCGGCAGGCACCCGGGTCGCGCCGCTCACGGGAGGACCCGATGTACGGAGCTCTGTCCACCGAGCAGTACCTGGACGCCACCGCAGCCGGTGCGGGCGCGATGACCGACGCGCTGGCCAACCACCCGCTGGACACCCCGGTGCCGTCCTGCCCCGGCTGGGATCTCGGCGACCTCGGCGGACACCTGGGCGTCGTGCACCGCTGGGCGCTGGACTCGCTGACCTCGAGCTCCCCGCCGGACGAGGGACCGCCCGGCCCCCGCGAGGAGCTGGCGTCCTGGTACGCCGACAGCGCCGACGCCCTGCTGGCCGCGCTGCGCGGCACCGACCCGGACACCGCCTGCTGGGGATTCGGCCCACGGCCGCGCACGGTCCGGTTCTGGCTGCGCCGGCAGGCGCACGAGACGTCGATGCACAGCTGGGACGCGCTCGTCGCAATCGGCCGCGAGCCGAGGATCGACGCCGACGTCGCAGCTGACGGCGTCGACGAGGTGGTCTCGGTGTTCTACCCGCGGCAGGTACGGCTGGGGCGCCGTCCGCCGCTGGGGGTCGCGCTGGCGTTCAGCCCGACGGACGCCGGTGGCCCCGCCGTACTCGGTGAGGGCGAGGCGGTCGCCTCGCTCAGCGGTCCGGCCGAGCTGCTGCTGCTCGGGCTGTGGCGGCGGCGCGACTGGGGTCGTCTGCTGGACGACGGTCTGGTGCGGCTCGACGGCGACGCCCCAGCGGCCCGGGCCGTGCTCGCCCAGGCGCACACGCCGTAGCCGTCGCATGCCCGGAGCCTAGACCGAATCTGGGATCCCAGACAGAACTCACTGCCGCGGCATGGTTCGCGGCCCGCGTTACGAGTCCAATGGACTGCATGACCGAGACGCTGAGCCGCCCCACCGCCGACACCACCCAGATCACCGTCGGGATCGGCCCGATCGCGCCGTCCGACGTGGTGGCGGTTGCCCGGCACGGGGCCGGGGTGCGCCTCGGCGACGACGCGCTCACCGAGATCGCCCGCACCCGCGCCGTGATCGAGGCGCTCGCGGACGACGTCGAGCCGCACTACGGCGTGTCCACCGGCTTCGGCGCGCTGGCGACCAAGCACATCCCCACCGAGCGTCGCGCGCAGCTGCAGCGCAGCCTGGTCCGCTCGCACGCCGCCGGCTCCGGCGCCGAGGTCGAGCGGGAGGTGGTGCGCGCGCTGATGCTGCTGCGGCTGTCCACGCTCGCGACCGGGCGGACCGGCGTCCGACCCGTCGTGGCCACCACCTACGCGGCGATCCTGGACGCCGGGATCACCCCGGTGGTGTACGAGTACGGCTCACTGGGCTGCTCCGGCGACCTGGCACCGCTCGCGCACTGCGCCCTGGCACTGATGGGCGACGGTGCGGTGCGCACGGCCGACGGCGAGCTCAAGGACGCCGCGGATGCGCTGCGCGAGAACGGGATCGAGCCGGTCGAGCTGGCCGAGAAGGAGGGGCTGGCACTGATCAACGGCACCGACGGCATGCTCGGCATGCTGGTGCTGGCGCTGGCCGACCTGCGCGAGCTGCTCGTCGTCGCCGACATCGCGGCGGCGCTCAGCGTCGAGTCGCTGCTGGGCACCGACGCGGTCTTCGCCGACGACCTGCAGGCGCTGCGGCCGCACCCGGGGCAGGCGGCCGCCGCAGCCAACCTGCGGGCCGTGCTGACCGGCAGCGCGATCATGGCCAGCCACCGCGGCCCGGAGTGCACCCGGGTGCAGGACGCCTACTCGCTGCGCTGCGCACCGCAGGTGCATGGTGCGGCTCGCGACACCCTCGAGCACGCCGCCACCGTCGCCGGCCGCGAGCTCGCCGCTGCGGTGGACAACCCGGTGGTCACCCTGGACGGCCGGGTTGAGAGCAACGGCAACTTCCACGGCGCCCCCGTTGCCTACGTGCTGGACTTCCTGGCGATCGCGGTGGCGGACGTCGCCTCGATGAGCGAGCGTCGCACCGACCGGTTCCTGGACGCCTCACGCAACCACGGGCTCACGCCGTTCCTGGCCGACGATCCCGGCGTGGACAGCGGTCACATGATCGCCCAGTACACCGCCGCCGGCATCGTCAGCGAGCTCAAGCGGCTCGCCGTGCCGGCCAGCGTGGACTCGATCCCGAGCAGCGCGATGCAGGAGGACCACGTCTCGATGGGCTGGGCCGGCGCCCGCAAGCTGCGTCGGGCGATCGACGGGCTGGGTCGGGTCATCGCGATCGAGGTGCTGACGGCCTGCCGCGCGATGGACCTGCGCGCCCCGCTCGAGCCGGCGCCGGCCACCGGGGCGGTGCGCGACGCCCTGCGTGCGGCCGGGGTGGCCGGGCCGGGCGGCGACCGCTACCTGGCCCCTGAGATCGAGGGCGCCGTCCAGGCCGTCGTCGGCGGCGTCGTCCGGCGCGCTGCCGAGTCCGCCACCGGGCCGCTGGCCTGACCACCCGCAGTCACGAGCGAGAAGGAGACCAGACGACATGGCGATGGACGGAGCACGACCGGTCCGGGCGAACCGCGGCACCACGCTGACGGCGCGCAGCTGGCAGACCGAGGCGCCGCTGCGGATGCTGCAGAACAACCTCGATCCCGAGGTGGCCGAGCGCCCGGACGACCTGGTCGTCTACGGCGGCACCGGCCGCGCGGCGCGCGACTGGCGCAGCTACGACGCCATCGTCCGCACGCTGACCACGCTGGGGGACGACGAGACGCTGCTCGTGCAGTCCGGTCGTCCGGTCGGCGTGATGCGTACCCACGAGTGGGCGCCGCGGGTGCTGATCGCCAACTCCAACCTGGTCGGTGACTGGGCGACCTGGCCGAAGTTCCGCGAGCTGGAGCGCCAGGGCCTGACCATGTACGGCCAGATGACTGCGGGTTCGTGGATCTACATCGGCACCCAGGGCATCCTGCAGGGCACCTACGAGACGTTCGCGGCGGTCGCAGCCAAGCGCTTCCACGGGACGCTGGCCGGCACGCTGACCGTCACCGGCGGCTGCGGCGGCATGGGTGGCGCGCAGCCGCTGGCCGTCACGCTCAACGGCGGTGTCTGCCTGGTGGTGGACGTCGACGAGTCCCGGCTGCGTCGCCGGGTCGAGCACCGCTACCTGGACGAGGTCGCGAACGACCTGGACGACGCGATCGCCCGCTGCGAGAAGGCGAAGCGCGATCGGACCGCATTGAGCGTTGGACTCGTCGGCAACTGCGCGACGGTGCTCCCCGAGCTGCTGCGCCGTGGCATCGACGTCGACATCGTCACCGACCAGACCAGCGCCCACGACCCGCTCAGCTACCTGCCCGAGGGGGTCGACCTGGCGGACTGGCACGACTACGCCGACGCCAAGCCCGAGGAGTTCACCGACCGGTCGCGGGCCGCGATGGCCAAGCACGTGGAGGCGATGGTCGGGTTCATGGACGCGGGCGCGGAGGTCTTCGACTACGGCAACTCGATCCGGGACGAGGCGCGGCAGGGCGGCTACGACCGCGCGTTCGCCTTCCCCGGCTTCGTTCCGGCCTACATCCGGCCACTGTTCTGCGAGGGCAAGGGCCCGTTCCGCTGGGCGGCGCTGTCCGGTGACCCGAAGGACATCGCGGCCACCGACAAGGCAGTGCTGGACCTGTTCCCGGACAACGACCACCTGCACCGGTGGATCCGCGCGGCCCAGGAGCGGGTGGCGTTCCAGGGCCTGCCGGCCCGGATCTGCTGGCTCGGCTACGGCGAGCGTGACAAGGCCGGTCTGAAGTTCAACGAGATGGTGGCCAGCGGCGAGCTCAGCGCGCCGATCGTGATCGGCCGCGACCACCTCGACTGTGGCAGCGTGGCCTCGCCGTATCGCGAGACCGAGGCGATGGCCGACGGCAGCGACGCGATCGCCGACTGGCCGCTGCTGAACGCGTTGGTGAACACGGCGTCCGGGGCGAGCTGGGTCTCCATCCACCACGGCGGCGGGGTCGGCATCGGTCGGTCCCTCCACGCCGGTCAGGTCAGCGTGGCGGACGGCACCGAACTGGCCGCGGCCAAGCTCGAGCGGGTGCTCACCAACGACCCGGGCATGGGCGTGATCCGGCACGTGGACGCCGGCTACGACCTGGCCGACCAGGTGGCCGGCGAGCTCGGCGTCCGGGTGCCGATGCGCGAAGGCATCGGCAGCGAGGGGTTCTAGTCCGTGACGGGTTCCGTGACGTCCGCGACCTGGGCGTCCAGCGCTCGGATCGCGTCGTCCGCCTGCACGACGACCCCGACGCCGTGCGCGCCGGCGCCGAGCGAGATCTCCTGCCCGACGACGGACTCGTCCACGATCACCGGCCACGGCCGGGTCGAGCCGAACGGGGTGATGGTGCCCCGCTCGTACCCGGTCGCGGCGAGCGCGGTCTCGGCGTCCGGCATGGAGATCCGGTTCACCCCGAGCAGGCTGCGCAGCTTGGGCCAGGAGATCTCGCGGTCACCAGGCACCAGGACGAACAAGAAGTCGTCGTCCGCGCGACGGACCACGATGCTCTTCAGCAGCGCCCGGGGTTCGATGCCGCGGGCTGCGGCCGCCTCCTCGAGTGAGCGCACCCGGCCGTGCCGGACGACTCGGTACTCGATGTCGGCGGCGTCCAGGGCGGCCAGTGCCCGTTCCTCGCTCATACCTGCGCACCCTACGGTGGGCGGGTGAGCAGCTTCGAGCGGTGGTGGTCCGAGATCGAACCGGTCGGTCGTTCGGCGGCCGGCGGGTACCGCCGGTTCGCCTGGACGGCTCAGGATGCTGCGCTGCGCGAGTGGTTCACCGGTGCCGCCGGCTCGCTCGGTCTGGACGTCGTCACCGACCGCACCGGGAACGTCTGGGCCTGGTGGGGTGACCCGGACGCCGACGGCCCCGGCGTGGTGATCGGCAGCCACCTGGACTCGGTGCCGGAGGGTGGCGCCTTCGACGGTCCGCTCGGCGTCGTCTCGTCTCTCGCTGCGGTGGAGGCGTTGCAACGCAAAGGGTTCCAGCCCCGCCACCCGATCGCGGTCGCCTGCTTCGGCGACGAGGAGGGCGCGCGCTTCGGGATCGCCTGTGCCGGCTCGCGGATGCTCACCGGGGCGTTGGACGCCGACAAGGCCCGTGCGCTGCGCGATGGCGAGGGAACCACGATGGCCGAGGCGATGACGGCGGCCGGGCACGACCCGGTGCACGTCGGCCGCGACGACGAGGCGCTGCGCCGGATCGGCATGTTCGTCGAGCTGCACGTCGAGCAGGGCCGCGGGCTGGTGGACGTCGACTCCGCGGTCGGGGTGGGCAGCGCGATCTGGCCGCACGGCAGGTGGCGCTTCGACCTGGCGGGCCGGGCCGACCACGCCGGCACGACCCGGCTGGCCGACCGGACCGACCCGATGCTGGACCTGGCGACCCTGATCCAGGCTGCCCGCGCTGCGGCCGAGCGGTACGACGCGGTGGCGACGGTGGGCAAGGTGAGCGTGAATCCCAACGGGGTCAACGCGATCCCGTCGTCCGTCACCGCCTGGCTGGACGCCCGCGGGCCGGACGAGGTGGACGTGCGCTGCCTGGTTGCGGACCTGGCCGACGCGCACGGCCGCCCACAGGAGGAGTCCTGGACGCCGCGCACCCCCTTCGACTCCACGCTGACCGCCAACGTCGTGCACGCCCTGGAGGAGCGCGGCGAGCCGGTGCCGGTGCTGGAGACCGGCGCCGGTCACGACGCCGGAGTGCTGAGCCTGGCCGGTATCGCGACGTCCATGCTCTATGTGCGCAACCCGACCGGCGTCTCGCACTCCCCGCTCGAGCACGCCGAGACCGACGACTGCCTGGCCGGGGTCGAGGCCCTCACCCACGTCGTGCAGAGGTTGGCGCAGTGACGACCTGGTGGTGCGAGCATGCCTGGCTGGATGACGCACCGGTCGCCGGTGTGCGGGTGGGCCAGGAGTCCGGCGTCATCACCTCGGTCGAGACCGGCGTCGCCGCCGAGCCAGATGACGAGCGACTGACCGGACTGGTGCTGGCCGGGTTCGCCAACGCGCACTCGCACGCGTTCCATCGCGCCATGCGCGGGCGGACCCACGACGAGGGCGGCACGTTCTGGACGTGGCGCGAGCGGATGTACCAGGTCGCCGGCCGGCTCGACCCGGACAGCTACCTCGCGCTGGCCCGAGCCACCTACGCGGAGATGGCCCTGGCGGGCGTCACCTGCGTGGGCGAGTTCCACTACCTGCACCACGGCCCGGGCGGCACGCCGTACGACGACCCGAACGCGATGTCCCAGGCGCTGCGCCAGGCCGCGGCTGAGGCCGGCATCCGGATCACCGTGTTGGACGCCTGCTACCTGGCGGGGGGCCTGACGCCGGAGGGGCACACTCGGCCGGATGCTGTGCAGCAACGGTTCTCGGACGGCTCGGTGAGCCGCTGGGCGGCTCGGGTGGGCGACCTGCGTCCGGACGACGGGCTGCGGGTGGGTGCGGCGATCCACTCGGTACGGGCCGTGCCGAAGATCGAGCTCGGCGAGGTGGCCTCGGCGTTCCCCAACGCGCCACTGCATGCGCACCTGTCGGAGCAGTCCGACGAGAACCTGTCGGCGTTCGCGTTCTACGGGCTGTCGCCGTCCGAGCTGATGGCCGGCGCGGACGCCCTCGGCTCGCGCAGCACCATGGTGCACGCGACGGTCGCACCGCACATGGAGCTGCTCGGCAGCACCGGCACGAACGTCTGCATCTGTCCGACCACCGAGCGTGACCTGGCCGACGGCATCGGGCCGGCGCGGCTGATGGCCGACCATGGCAGCCCGCTGTGCCTGGGTAGCGACCAGAATGCGGTCATCGACCTGCTCGAGGAGGCTCGGGCGATGGAGATGCACGAGCGACTGTTCACCTTGGAACGCGGGGTGTTCGCGCCGTCGGAGCTGGTGTCGGCACTGACCCACCAGGGGCACGCGGCGCTCGGCTGGCCCGAGGCGGGACGGATCCAGGTCGGCGCCGTGGCGGACCTGGTGGCGGTCCGGCTCGACTCGCCGCGCACTGCTGGAGTGGCTGCGGCGCAGGCGGTGTACGCCGCAACAGCCTCCGACGTGGTCACCGTGGTGCAGGCCGGCCGGGTCGTCGTCCGGGACGGCGAGCACGTGCTGGGTGATGTCGGGCGGCTGCTCACCGAGGCGATCGAACCGTTGTGGGAGAACGCATGAGCACCGTGCTGGTGACCGGGATCGCCGAGCTGGTGACCAACGACGCCAACCTCGGCGACGGCAGCCCGCTCGGCATCGTCGCGGACGCGGCGCTGGTGCTCGAGGCCGGTCGGGTCGCCTGGGTCGGTCCGGCGACGCAGGCCCCGGACGCCGACATCCGGCACGACCTCGCCGGGCGCGCGGTCATCCCCGGCTTCGTGGACTCGCACAGCCACCTGGTCTTCGCCGGCGACCGGGCCCGCGAGTTCGAGGCGCGGATGACCGGCACCCCGTACGACGGCGGCGGTATCGCCACCACGGTGGCCGCCACCCGAGCCGCCTCCGACGAGCTGCTGCTGGCCCGGACCCGCGCGCTGGTCGCCGAGATGCGCGCCCAGGGCACGACCACGATCGAGGTGAAGAGCGGCTACGGGCTGACAGTGGCTGACGAGGCGCGCAGCCTGCGGGTGGCCGGCGAGGTCACCGGCGAGACCACGTTCCTGGGGGCCCACGTCGTCCCAGCCGGCGCCGACCGGGCCGACTACCTCGCGCTGGTCACCGGCCCGATGCTCGCCGCCTGCGCGCCGCACGCCCGCTGGGTCGACGTCTTCTGCGAGCCCGCCAGCAAGCACGCGTTCGACGGGGACGAGGCACGGCGGGTGCTCACCGCCGGCATCGCCGCGGGCCTGCTGCCGCGAGTGCACGGCAACCAGCTGTCGGCCGGGCCCGGGGTCCGGCTCGCGGTCGAGCTGAGCGCGGCCAGCGTGGACCACTGCACGTACCTCACCGAGTCGGACGTCGAGGCGCTGGTCGGCGCTGCGCCGCAACCGGATCGGTCGGGCACGGTGGCGACTCTGCTGCCCGGCGTCGAGTTCTCCACCCGCTCGCCCTACCCGGACGCCCGCGCCTTGCTGGACGCCGGGGTGGTCCTCGCGCTGGCCACCGACTGCAACCCGGGCACCTGCTTCACGTCGTCCATGCCACTGGTCGTCGCCCTCGCTGTCCGGGAGATGGGGATGTCGCCGGCCGAGGCGGTCTGGGCGGCGACCGCCGGCGGTGCGCTGGCGCTGCGGCGCAACGACGTCGGGCACCTCGGCGTGGGTGCCAGGGCCGACCTCGCGGTGCTGGAGGCGCCGACATACCGCCATCTGGCGTACCGTCCGGGCATGCCGATCGCCAGAGCTCTCGATCTCTGAGTCCGGACGGCGGCCCATGTCGGCAGCTACGCGTCGCCGGTGACGCGTTGCTGCCGGGTTAACGCCAGGACCAGCAACGGTGTGTACTGGCTGCGCAAGGACTTCTCGCCCGGCTCGTGAGTGGAGCGCGACATGCGACTGGACCACCTGTGCGACGCCGACTGGACCTATGACCTGATCCATTCGGTGGAGCCCTCCGAGCAGGGCGACGGCGCGCTGTACGGGCAGGGAACGGGCTCCCTCACCGGTCGGCTGGCCGGGCAGGCGCAGTGGTCCAACGCGCCACGGCTGCGCGGCGACCACGCCCACCCGGATGCCCGCGGCGTGATCGTCGTCCCCAGCGGACGCAGCGTGCTGTTCCGGTTGACCGGGTTGTCGTCGCTGACCGACGGCCGCGGGGTGCACGTCCTGATGTTCCAGACGGACGACCCGGAGCACGAGTGGCTAAACACCGTGATCGCGGTCGGCGAGGGCAGCATCGACCCGGGCCGCGGGCTCCTTGCGATGCGGTACTACGAGTGCGTCGTCGACCACCTGCCCGACCTGCCCAGCTGAGACGGCGGCCACTATCCTGCGACCAGGCCAGCGAAAGGGTCCGCATGAGCGAGCAGCCGCACTACCGCCGTCCAGGGTGGTTCACCCGCAACGTGTTCAACAGGCTGGTCGCCGGGCTGACCAGCCTCGGCGTCAGCGTGCTGGGCAGCAGGGTGCTCGAGGTGCGCGGTCGCAAGAGCGGGCTGCCACGCCAGGTGCCGGTCAACCTGCTCAGCCTGGACGGCTCGCAGTACCTGGTCTCTGCCCGGGGTAACGGCGAGTGGGTGCGAAACGTGCGGGCGGCGGACGGCGAGCTGGTGCTGCTGCTCGGCAAGCGCCGTGAGCCGAGAGTCGCGACCGAGGTGTCCGACGCCGACAAGGTGCCGATCCTGCGGGCCTACCTGAAGCGGTGGAAGGCGGAGGTCGGCGCGTTCTTCGACGGCGTCGGCCCGGACTCCACGGACGAGCAGATCGCCGCGATCGCCGCCAAGCACCCGGTGTTCCGGCTCGCCGCCAACAGCTAGCTGACCTCTTCCATCTTCGGCGGCAGGTGACCGGTGGAGTGCCGGTAGTAGCTGGCCGCCTTGCGCGCGGCAAGCATCCGGACGACGCCGACCAGGGCGCCGCTGACCACCGCCCACGAGACCGCCTCCGACCAGCTGGTGTCGGGGTTCTCGGGGTTGGCCGGCGGCTCGTTGCCGGTGGCGACCTTCCACCCGTTGGTCAGGATCATCTTCGCGGCGATCCCGGAGAGCACGGCAGCGCCGCCTCCGATGACCTTCCAGCCCACTGCACCCATGTCCGACAGCCTCTCTCAGAGCAGTCCGGCGAGCCACTGCAGGGACGCGACGACCGGTGGCCCGACGACCGGGGCCGTGATGGCGACCAGACCGAGCACGACGAGCAAGGACAGCACGCGGGCGAGCACCGAGGGCCTTCCGGTGCGTGGTCCGCGCATCATCCGCAGCATCATCCGCCGAGTGTGCCACCCCGGGCCCGCGGGTGTAGGTTGAGACGACACGACAGGGGAGCGCCGTGAGGCGCTGAGAGTGCGGGAAACCGCAGACCCTCGAACCTGCTCCGGTTAGCACCGGCGAAGGGAGTCGAGCTTCTCGCCGGTCGTCGGGACGCTGCGGCGTGCCGACGCCCGGTCCCCCTCCATACAAGGAGGGACTTCTCGAATGACTGCACCATCGAAGATCGTCGAACTGCCGACCGGCAAGCGGACGCCGAGCGCACCACCGCGGGTGGCCTTGGCCGTCACGGGCGTCGGGCTGGCGTTCGGCCTCGCGATCTACCTGGTCGGGCTACCGGCCGACGTCATCCTGTTCGGCACCCCGTTGTCCGACCTGTCGCTGCCGACTGGGCTGATCGTGGCCCTGCTCGCCGGCTGGCTCGGCTTCTCGCTGGCCAGCGCGCGGGCGCCTTGGCGTGTGGTCGACCTGGTCGTGGCCGGAGTCCTCGGCGTCGCCGGCGGCCTCCTGTTCGCCGTCTGGAACGCCAACTACGCCGCCATCTCCGGCCCGCTCGGCGCCACGCCCGCCATCGCCCTGCTGGGCGGTGCCTGGCTGCTGCCTGGTGTGCTGGGCGGGATGGTCGTGCGCCGCCCGGGTGCGGCGATCCTGGTCGAGGTCATCGCCGCCGTGGTCGAGGGCCTGATCGGCAGCCAGTGGGGCTTCACGGTCGTCTGGTACGGCCTGCTGGAGGGGCTCGGCGCCGAGATCGTGTTCGCGCTGTTCCTGTACAAGCGCTTCGGGCTGCCCACCGCGATGCTGTCCGGCGCCGTCGCCGGCCTGATCATCGCGCCGGTCGACCTCGTGCTCTCCTACGCGACCCAGAGCGCGGGCTGGAAGCTCGGCTACGTGGTCTGCCTGGTGGTCTCTGGCGCGGTGCTGGCCGGGATCGGCTCGTGGGCGATCACCCGGGGGCTGGCCCGCACCGGTGCCCTGGCGCCACTCGCCTCCGGGCGCTCGGCCAGGCGTGTCTGAGCCGGTGACTGACCGGACCGCTCCGGCCGTGGGCCTGCGGGCCCACGGCTGGGGGTGGCGGCACGCCGGCCGGCTGGCCTGGGCGGTGCGCGACCTCGACCTGGACGTCGCTCCCGGCGAGAGGGTGCTGCTGCTCGGCGCGAGCGGGGCCGGCAAGTCCACCCTGCTCGCGGGCTGCGCGGGGCTGCTCGGCGAGCCCGGACCGCGCGGCCCGGACGGCGTGGCCGAACACGACAACGGCGGCGAGTCGACCGGCCAGCTCACCCTGGACGGCGTCCCCGCGGCGGCTGCGCGGCTGTCCGGCTCGGCGCGGGCCGGGCTGCTCCTGCAGGACCCGGACGCCCAGACCGTGCTGGCGCGCTGTGGCGACGACGTCGCCTTCGGGCTGGAGAACCTCGGCGTTGCGCGCGAGCGGATCTGGCCGCGGGTGGACGAGGCTCTGCGCTCGGTGGGCTTCCGCTACGGTCGCCAGCACCCGACGTCCGACCTGTCCGGCGGCGAGCGGCAACGGCTCGCGCTCGCCGGGGTGCTGGCCATGCGTCCGGGCCTGCTCCTGCTGGACGAACCCACCGCGATGCTCGACCCCCAGGGTGCGCAGCTGCTGAGGGAGACCGTGCGCGACGTGCTGGCCCGCACCGGCGCCACCTGCGTGATCGTCGAGCACCGCGTCGAGCAGTGGCTGGACGTCGTGGACCGGGTCGTGGTGCTCGCTCCCGGCGGCGGGCTGGCCGCCGACGGTACACCGCAGGACGTGCTGGGCCGGCACGGTGCATCGCTTGCCGCACAGGGGGTCTGGGTGCCCGAGCGATACCTGCCGGGTACCGGCGCCGGGCGTCGTCCCCGCCGACCGCGGGACCCGCGGCTGGACGGGACGACGCTGCTGTCCGGCCGCGGACTGGCCGCCGCGCCTGCGGGGGCGGACGTCGTCGTCCGGGACGTCGACCTGGACCTGCGCGCCGGGCGGGCCACCGCGCTGGTCGGCCCCAACGGAGCGGGCAAGACCACCCTCGCGCACGTGATGGCCGGTCTCGCCCGGCCCAGCGCCGGTGCGCTCACCGCGACGGCGGCCCTGGCGCGTGGGCTGTCCGGACCGCCGCACCGCTGGCGCGCCCGGGACCTGGTCACCCGGATCGGCACGGTCTTCCAGGAGCCCCAGCACCAGTTCGTCGCCGCCACCGTGCGCGAGGAGCTGGCCGTCGGTCCCCGCCGGGCTCGCCGGTCCGCCGCGCAGGTCGAGGGCCGGGTGGACGAGCTGCTCACCCGACTGCACCTCGCGCACCTGGCGCAGGCCAACCCCTTCACGCTCAGCGGCGGCGAGCAGCGCCGGCTGTCGGTGGCCACGGCCCTGGCCACCGGCCCGTCGATGCTCGTGCTCGACGAGCCGACGTTCGGTCAGGACTCGCGGACCTGGGCTGAGCTCGTGGACCTGCTGCGCGAGCTGCTGGACGACGGCACCGGGGTGCTCGCGGTGACCCACGACGAGGCGCTGGTGCGCGCCTTGGCGGACGAGGTGCACGAGCTGCCCGGGCCGCTGGCCCCGTCTCAGGCGGTGTCCGCGTGACCGCTATCTCGTTGCAGCGCAGCCACTTCGACGCCACCGCCCCTCTGGCCCGCGCCAACCCGGTGGCCAAGCTGGCGGCGTCCACGGTGATCGCGTTCGGCCTGCTGCTCAGTGTGGACGTCGTCACCGCCGGCACCGCGCTGGCGTTGGAGCTGCTGGTCCTGCCGTTGGCCGGGCTGACGTTCGCGGCGTTGGTGCGCCGTTCTGCGATCGTTCTGCTGGGCGCCGTCCCGGCGGGGCTCGCCGCGGTGCTGTTCGGGGTGGACTCCGGGGCGACCCTGGTCGATCTCGGCCCGATCAGCATCACGCAGGGGTCGCTGGCCTCAGGCGTGGCGATCAGCCTGCGGATCCTGGCGATCGGGCTGCCCGGGATCATCCTGCTGTCGACGACCGACCCGACCGACCTGGCAGACGGTCTGGCCCAGGTGCTGCGGCTGCCTTCGCGGGTGACGCTGGCGGCGCTCGCGGCAACCCGGCTGTTCGGTGTGATGGCGGCGGACTGGCGCTCGATGTCGTTGGCCCGCAGGGCCCGTGGCCTCGGTGGGGACGGCCCGGTCAGCGCGGCGCGGTCCGCGTTCGGCAAGGTCTTCGCGCTGCTGGTGCTGGCGATCCGGCGAGCGACCGTGCTGGCCACCACGATGGAGTCGCGTGGGTTCGGCACCGGGCAGCCGCGCACCTGGGCCCGGGAGAGCCGACTGGGCTGGCTCGACGCCGTGGTGGTGGCCGGTGCGCTGCTGCTGGTCAGCGTGGCGATCGCGGCCGGCGTCGCGGCGGGCACCTGGCAGCTGCTGCTGTCTTGACCTGGACTTGAGGCTCGCTGGGGGCGCGCATAGCGCAGCCCACGCGAATGTGTGCTCGTCCAGGTCCAACGAGCAAGGAGTTCCTCATGATCCGTCCCCGCCTCGGCGCCGTCGTCGCCGCTTCCGCCACTCTGGCGGTCAGCGGTCTGGCCTACGGCATCGCCTCTTCCTCCGCCGCAACGCCCACCAGCTCGGCGTCCTCGTCCACCGCGAGCCCGTCGGCCTCGCCGTCCGACTCGCCCACCGGATCACCCACCGCCACGGCGTCACCGACGCACACCGGTGCCACCGAGGCCGTGCACCACCACCGCCGGGGACAGGGTCGCGGCGCCGACGGCGCGGACGACCCGGCCGGTCACGACGCCGGTGACGACCACGGTGACGACGCCGGCGGTCACGGTGCGGACGACCCGGCCGGTCACGACGCCGGTGACGACCACGGTGACGACCGCGGCGGCGACCGCGGTGGCGACGACAGCAGCGGCCGCAGCGGTAGCGGCCACAGCGGCAGCGGCCACGACGGCAGCGGCCACGACGCTGGCGACGACCACGGCGGCGACAGCGGCGGCCACGGCAGCGACGACTGAACGTGCGGCCTGAGTCAGCCCGCCGGCGGGGCGAACGTCACCACGACGTTCGCTCCGCCGCCGCGTGCCGGTTGCAGTACCAGCGATCCACCTGCCGACTCGGCGACCCGCCGGGCGATGTCCAGGCCCAGCCCGCTCGATCCGGCACCGCTCGCCCCGCGTTGCACGACCGAGTCGTCCGGCACGCCCGGGCCCTGGTCGCGCACCTGCAGCCGGACGAGCCCATCGGCCCGATCGAGCCGGACGTCGAAGCCGGCCCCTTCGGGGGTGTGCGCGAACACGTTGTCGACGAGCACGTCCACGACGTCCGCGAGCTCGCCGGCGTCGACCGCGGCCGGCATCGGCCGCAGCGCGACGTCCAGCTTCACCGAGCGACCCTGCTCTTCGGCCAGCGCGGACCAGAACGCGATCCGCTCGCTGACCACGGTGGCCGCGTCGCAGCGCGAGTCGATCGTGCCGAGCACCGGACGCCGAGCATCGCGGACGATGGCGTCCACAGTGCGCTGCAGCTGGTCGACGTGGTCGCGCAGCCGGGCCGCCGAGGCCTCGTCCGGCACCCCGTCCACGTCCAGTCGCAGCGCGGTGACCGGGGTGCGCAGCCGGTGCGACAGGTCTGCCACCGCCTCGCGCTCCAGCACCAGCAGCTCGCCGATCCGGTCCGCCAACCGGTTCAGGGCGTGTCCGAGCTCGGCGACCTCCGGCGGTCCCGAGACGGCCGCGCGGGTGTCCAGCGCGCCGTCCCGCAGTCGGTGCGCGACCTCGGCCAGGTCGGTGACCGGCGCGCTGACCCGCCGTCCGAGCCGTCGGGCGACCAGCAGCGAAGCGAGCAGCAGGACGGCACCGAGCCCGACCAGGCTCGCCCACGCGGCGGCCAGTCCGTGGTGCAGCTCGGCGCCGCTGACTGCGGTGCGCACCACGGCGGTGCCGTCGGCCGTCACCACCGGGACGAGCACCTGCGCGCCACCACCCGCGCGTGCTGTGAAGGCCTGGCCGTCGCGGGCTCGCGCGAGGTCGGCCGCGGGCTGCGTCGGCTCGGCGACGCCGACCACCGTGCCGTCCGGCTGCAGCACCGACGTGGTCAGCGGCGACCGCTGGTCGTTCAGCGCGACGAGCTGGGCGAGCTGGTCCGGGTCGTCGACGGTGGCGACCAGCGCCGCGACGGACTGCGCCTCCTGGTTGGCGCTCGCCAGCGCGCGGTCCTCGGACAGCGTGCGCACCAGCAACCCGAGGGGGATCAGGAATGCCAGCACGACCGCTGACGTGGTGGCCACGACCAGCCACGCGATCTGCCGTCGCATCAGAGGTCCTGCGGTGGCCGCAGCGCCACGCCCACCCCGCGCACGCTGTGCAGGTAGCGCGGCTCGGCGGCGCTCTCGCCCAGCTTGCGACGCAGCCACGACAAGTGGACGTCCACGGTGCGGTCGCCGCCACCGTAGGCCTGGCGCCACACCTCGGCCAGCAGTTCGCGCTTGCTGACCACCTCGCCGGACCGGCTGGCGAGCAGCGCCAGGACGTCGAACTCTTTGCGGGACAGCTCGATCGGCCTGCCGTCCAGGCTCACCTGTCGGGTGCGTGCGTCGATCGTCAGGCCGCCGACGACCAGCGCCTCGGTGACCGGTGCGGCGCCCGAGCGGCGCAGCACCGCGCGCAGCCGCGCCTCGACCTGGTCGACCCCGAACGGCTTGGCGACGTAGTCGTCCGCCCCGCCGTCCAGGGCCCGGATGACGTCCGCGTCGTCGTCGCGCGCGGTGATCACGATGACCGGCACGTCGCTGACCGCACGCAGCATGGCCAGCACCTGCAGCCCGTCCACGTCGGGCAGTCCCAGGTCGAGCAGCACGACGTCGGGTCGGTCGTCCACGGCCTGCTGCAGCCCGTCCATGCCGCGCGCGGCGCTCGCGACGGCGTGGCCGCGCTCGCCGAGGCTGCGCACCAGGGCGGACCGGATGCCCGCGTCGTCCTCGACCACCAGGATCGTCGCCACCTGCGCACGGTATCCGTTCGGGGCCGTCGCCACGGCTCGGCGCCGTCGGGTGCGAGGCTGGTGCCGTGAGCGGGCGTCGAGTGGCAGCGATGGTCGCGGCCTGGGTGGCCGTGGTCGCCCTCGCGTCGTCGCTGGCCTGGTTCGCCATCGAGCGGGCGGGGCGGGAGGTGCTCGCCGGGCCGTCGGTCGGCCTCTCGGTGGACGACGGTGGGTCGTCGACGGCGGCACCGGGCGTGACGACCACCAGCGAGCCGACGCCCGGCCCGACGTCCTCGAGCCGGCCCGCCAACGGGGCCGGCGGGCAGACCTCGAGCGGCTCGAAGACACCTGGCGGGACGCCCACCCGGCCCGCGCAGGTCTCGGTGGATCGCAGCGTGCAGGTCACCGGAGGCTCGGTGGGTGTGCGGTGCACCGGACCGACGGCGCGGCTGCGCTACGCCCAGCCCACCAGCGGCTACACCGTCAGCGTCAAGGACACCGGGCCGCAGCGCGTCGAGGTGGAGTTCACCAGCCCGGCTCGAGGCACCCGGGTTCGCGCCGAGTGCTCCGGTGGCACGCCCGAGTTCACCAGCGACCCGCGTTCCGGCAGCGGTGGTGGTGGCGGGGACGACGGCGGCGGCGGATCCGGGGGTTCGGGCGGCTCGGGCAAGGGCTGAGCGCCGCGACAGCCATCGACATCCATCGGTGACGACCGCGAAACCTCCTCGCAACGCGCGCAAGGCAGGTTGGGGTGCGACACTACGGGCCAGGGGGCGGTCCCGAACCGGACCTACCCGGAGGACGCAGATGACCGTCGCGCCGCAGCTGACCCGCTCCGACTCCCGAGCCGCCCTGTCGCTGGCCCGCCGACCATGGTCGGTGCCGACCTGCGCCGGCGCCGTCGTGGTCCGCGGCACGCTGCCGGGTGACCTGGCGGCGGTGGCGCTGCTGCACGGACGCTGCTCGGCGCCGACCCTGCTGCAGCGCTACCTCAAGGGCGGACGGGCGCCCTCGCTCACGACGCTGAGCAAGCTGCTGCACCGTCCGCTCGTGGTGGCCGCTTTCGCCCCGGACGGCGGTGCGGTCGCGCTCGCCTCGGCCACCCGGGCCGGTCTGGACGCCAAAGGCGAGTCCGAGCCGGCCACCACCTTGCAGCTCGGGCTGCTGGTCCGCGACGACTGGCAGCAACGCGGGGTCGGGCGTGCGCTGGCCGCCCACCTGGCCGCGTCCGCGCAGCTGCTGGGCTTCCGCGAGCTCGTCGCCGACGTGGCCTCGCAGGGCCTGCCGCTGCGCCGCATCCTGGACGGCATCGGCTCGACCCGCTCGCAGCGCAACCCGCTGGGTTCGCGGCTGCGCACCCGGCTGGACGACGCCGTGCTGGTCGGGCTGGGTCCGGTCAGGCTCGCCAGCTGACGCCCCAGCCGACGCCCCAGCCGACGCCCCACGCGAGCACCCGACGCCGACCATCATCGTCCGCCCGACAGGAGCGGATGCGTCTCGCGGACTCGCCTGAGCACGCGCCCGTCGCAACATCCTCGATCAGTCCTGTCGGTACGACGCGTCCGCGGCCGGCCCGTTTGACTTCACGTCGACTTGAAGTTGCACCATCGTCGCTATGAGCTCCTCCCTCGCGCCGGCCGCGGCCCCCGTCCCCGCCGACGAGCGGCTGCTCTCCCGGTCCCGACTTCCGCTGGTGGTCGGCGCGCTCGCGCTGGTCACCCTCGGCGCGCTGGAGAACCGCGCGGTCGCAACGGTTCTGCCCACCGTGCTGGGCGAGCTGCACGAGGTCCAGGCGTTCGGGCTGGTCAGCGCCGCCCCGCTGGCCACGTACCTTGTCGCGCTCGCCGCGGCGGGTTGGTGGTCCGATCGCAGCGGGCCTTCGCCGACGTTGCGTGCCGGGGTGCTGACATTCGCCGCGGCGCAGCTGCTCGTCGGCCTGGCGCCGACCCTGCCTGTCGTGGTCGCCGGCCGGCTGCTCAGCGGCTTCGCCGAAGGTCTGCTGGACGTCGGCGTGATCGTGCTGGTCGCACGCGCCCTCGACGAGAGGTTCCGCCCGCAGATGATGGCGCTGTTCGCCGGCGCCTGGATCCTGCCGTCGGTGCTCGGCCCGATGGTCGTCGGGCTGGTCACCGTCGCGTTCGGCTGGCGCTGGGTGTTCCTCGGCGCCGTCGTGGTGCTGCCGCCCGTCTGGTTGGTGCTGCGCCCAGCGCTGCGGCTGGCGAGCAGTCCCGCGGGACCCGCCTCCGCGGGCGCCACGGCCGGCGACGACGTCCCGTTGCGAGTCGTGCTGCCGTGGGCGCTGCTCGCCGCGGCGGCGCTGGTGGCGCTCAACGTGGCCGGGGAGCAGGCCTCGTCCGCTCCCCGGCTGGCGGTCGTCGCGGTGCTGGTGGCGACCGCGGCGCTGGCAGTCAGCGCCCGCCGACTGCTGCCGCGCGGGACGCTGCGTGCCGCCTGCGGCATCGGTGGCGTGGTGGCGCTGCGGTCCGCGGTCACGGCGGCGTTCATGGGGATCGGTGGCTTCCTGCCGCTGATGCTGGCGACGCTGCATCACCTCGGCCCGGCCGCCGCCGGGATCAGCCTCAGCATCACGGGCGTGATGTGGTCGTTGGGTTCCGCCCTGCAGAGCAGGCTGGCCGCTCGCCCCGGCCTGGTGCTGCACACCGGTTTCGCGGCGCTCGCAGGCGGACTCGCGGTCAGCGCGCTGCTGGTCTGGACCGACCTGCCCGTCGTCCTCGGACTGGCCGGCTGGGCGGTCGCCGGGCTGGGGATCGGCATGACGACGTCCACGCTGTCCGTGCTCACCCTGGCGGTCTCGGACGACGCGAGCCAGGGCCGCAACAACGCGGGCGCCCAGATGGCCTCAGGGATGTCCGGCGCCGTCTTCTTCGCGCTGGCGGGTGCGGTGCTGGCTGTAGCGGGTCCGGACCGCGCGGCCTTCCGGCTGATCACCGCCGCCGCAGTGGCGGTCGCCGTCCTCGGGCTGGTCGGCGCCCGGCGTGCGCTGTGCGCCGTCCCCTGTCCTGCCTGACCTGCGGGAATGCTCGTCTCAAACCACGGGTTGAGTCAAGTGTGCTCAAGTTTGGCCGCACGGATTTGACAGTCGAATCCAGACCGGCGCAGACTTGAGCCAAGCAGACTCAAGGTGGCCCGCGGCAGTCAGCCGCGCCCCAGATCCACGAGGAGAGCACTGATGGCACGAGCGGTCGGCATCGACCTGGGCACGACGAACTCCGTCGTGTCCGTCCTGGAGGGCGGCGAGCCCACCGTCATCGCGAACGCCGAGGGTGGCCGCACCACGCCGTCCGTCGTCGCGTTCGCCAAGAACGGTGAGGTGCTGGTCGGCGAGATCGCCAAGCGCCAGGCCGTCACCAACGTCGACCGCACGATCCGGTCCGTCAAGCGCCACATGGGCAAGGACTGGCACGTCGAGATCGACGGCAAGAACTACACCCCGCAGGAGATCAGCGCCCGCATCCTCGGCAAGCTGAAGCGGGACGCCGAGAGCTACCTCGGCGAGGACGTGACCGACGCGGTCATCACCGTCCCGGCGTACTTCAACGACTCCGAGCGCCAGGCCACCAAGGAGGCCGGGGAGATCGCCGGCTTGAACGTCCTGCGCATCATCAACGAGCCGACCGCCGCCGCCCTCGCCTACGGGCTGGAGAAGGGCAAGGAGGACGAGCTCATCCTCGTCTTCGACCTCGGCGGCGGCACGTTCGACGTCTCCCTGCTCGAGGTGGGCAAGGACGAGGACGACTTCTCCACCATCCAGGTGCGCTCCACCAGCGGCCACAACGACCTCGGTGGCGACGACTGGGACCAGCGCATCGTTGACCACCTGCTCCAGCAGGTGAAGATGGGCTACGGCATCGACCTGGGCAAGGACAAGATCGCCATGCAGCGCCTGCGTGAGGCGGCCGAGCAGGCGAAGAAGGAGCTGTCCAGCTCCACCGCCACCAACCTGTCGCTGCAGTACCTCTCGATGACCGAGAACGGCCCGATCCACCTGGACGAGCAGCTCACCCGCTCGCAGTTCGAGCAGATGACCTCCGACCTGCTCGAGCGCACCAAGGCGCCGTTCCACCAGGTGATCGCCGACGCCGGCATCGAGCTGAAGGAGATCGACCACATCGTGCTGGTCGGCGGCTCGACCCGGATGCCCGCGGTCAGCGCGCTGGTCAAGGAGCTGACCGGCGGCCAGGAGCCCAACAAGGGCGTCAACCCGGACGAGGTCGTCGCCGTCGGCGCCGCCCTGCAGGCCGGGGTCCTGAAGGGCGAGCGCAAGGACGTCCTGTTGATCGACGTCACCCCGCTGTCGCTGGGCATCGAGACCCAGGGCGGTCTGATGACCAAGCTCATCGAGCGCAACACGGCCATCCCGACCAAGCGCAGCGAGGTGTTCACCACGGCGGCCGACAACCAGCCGTCCGTGACCATCCAGGTCTTCCAAGGCGAGCGCGAGATGACCCGCGACAACAAGCCGCTGGGCACCTTCGACCTGACCGGGATCGCCCCGGCGCCGCGCGGCATGCCGCAGATCGAGGTCACCTTCGACATCGACGCCAACGGCATCGTGCACGTGTCCGCCAAGGACCGCGGCACCGGCAAGGAGCAGTCGATGACGATCTCCGGCGGGAGCGCGCTGCCGAAGGAAGAGATCGAGCGGATGATCAAGGACGCCGAGGCGCACGCCAGCGAGGACAAGCAGCGCCGCGAGGAGGCCGAGGCCCGCAACCAGGCCGAGCAGCTCGTCTGGTCGACCGAGAAGTTCGTCAAGGACAACGACGACAAGATCCCCGCTGAGCCGAAGGGGGACGTCGAGAAGGCCGTCACCGATCTCAAGGACGCCCTGGCGTCCAACGCGTCCACCGACGACATCAAGGCCAAGACCGAGGCGCTCGCCACGGCCAGCCAGGCGATCGGCCAGGCAATGTACGCGGCCGAGCAGGCTTCGGCCGCCGAGGCTCCGACCGGCGACGCCGGCCCCGCGGGCGAGCCCGCCGCGGACGACGACGTGGTCGACGCCGAGGTCGTGGACGACGAGGTCGTGGACGACGAGTCCGCGGACGGACAGGCCAAGGCATGACCGACGGCCCCCTGGGCGGTCGGCCGTTCGCGGACGACGGGAGCGAGCCTCCCGTCGTCCGCGACAAGCGGCGGATCGACCCGCAGACCGGTCGCGTCCGTGACACCGGTGGGTCGGATGCGGCAGCGTCGGAGCACCCCCAGCCGCAGGTCAGCGGCGAGATGGCCAACGAGACCGAGGTCGAGCTGGGCTTGGAGGACAAGGCCTCCGGACCGACCCTGGACGTCGACCCGGACGCCGACCCAGCCGGTCCGGCAGTCGACCTGGCCGTCGAGCGGCTGGCCGACCTGCAGCGGCTGCAGGCCGAGTACGTGAACTATCGCAGGCGCGTCGAGCGGGACCGGGACGTCGCGCGCGACCTGGCCGTCGCGTCGATCCTGGAGTCGCTGCTGCCGGTGATGGACGACCTGCACCTGGCTCGCCAGCACGGCGACCTGGAGAGCGGGCCGTTCGCGTCGGTGGCCGACAAGATCGAGGCCATCCTGTCCCGCGCGGGGCTGGAGCGGTTCGGCGAGGTCGGCGAGGCGTTCGACCCGGCGGTGCACGAGGCGCTGATGCACGTGCAGGCCGAGCTCGCGGCCGGCACCGAGGTCACCACCGTCGTCCAGGTCCTCCAGCCGGGGTACCGGGCCGGCGAGCGGGTGCTGCGGGCCGCACGAGTGGCCGTCGCCGATCCGCAGGATCCTTCGGCCGCAACCGAATAGGTTCGACGTACGACCCGACAGCGTCCAGCACGAGAGGAGGGCACCGTGGCAGGCGGTCAGGACTGGTTCGAGAAGGACTTCTACGCCACGCTCGGTGTCGCCAAGGACGCCGACGCCGCGGCGATCAAGAAGGCGTACCGCAAGCTGGCTCGCCAGTACCACCCGGACGCCAACGACGGTGACGACACCCGCTTCAAGGAGATTGGCGAGGCCTACTCGGTGCTCTCCGACCCCGAGCAGCGCCAGCAGTACGACGCCATCCGCACGATGTCGCACGGCGGCGCCCGGTTCGCACCGGGCGGCGCAGGCGGCCCGGGCTTCGAGGACCTGCTGGGCGGCCTGTTCGGCGGCGCCGGCCCGACCGGCCAGCGCGCGAGCTTCGACAGCAGTGGCATCGACCTCGAGGAGCTGCTTCGCGGCATGGGTGCCGGCCCGGGCATGGGCGGTGCCCCGGGGGGCCGCGGCGGGCGCAGCTTCAGCGGCTTCGGCACCCGCGGGCCCCGGCGGGGTGCGGACGTCAAGGCGACGACGACGCTGCCGTTCCGGGACGCGGTGATCGGTTCGACCGTCACCCTGGGCACGCCGCAGGGCCGCACGGTAACCGCGCGGATCCCGGCCGGCGTCAAGGACGGTCAGACGATCCGGTTGCGCGGCAAGGGTTCCGACGGTGACCCGGGCGCGCCGGCGGGCGACCTGCTGATCCAGGTGTCGGTCTCGGCCGACCCGGTCTTCGGCCGCCAGGGCGACGACCTGACGGTGACCGTGCCGGTGACCTTCGCCGAGGCCGCGCTGGGCGCCCAGATCGACGTGCCCACGATGGGCCAGGACGGCGCCGTCTCGACGGTTCGGGTCAAGGTGCCGGCCGGCACGCCGTCCGGTCGCACGCTGCGGGTCAAGGGCCGCGGGGTGCAGCGGTCGGGCACTCCGGGCGACCTGCGGGTGACCGTGCAGGTCGCGGTGCCGCAACGGCTCACCGACGACGCCCGGGCTGCGGTCGAGGCCTATGCCGGGGCGACCGCGGCAGAAGACCCGCGGGCCGACCTGATGGCCAAGGTGCGCGCCGGCGGGACCGGAGCCTGACGTGAGCGAGGGTGCGGGCCGGCAGGCGCGGGTCGAGCTCGACCTCGGCGACACCACCCCGGTGTTCGTGATCTCGGTGGCGGCCCAGATGGCGGGCATGCACCCGCAGACGCTGCGCCAGTACGACCGGCTCGGCCTGGTCTCGCCGGACCGCACGCGTGGCCGCGGCCGGCGCTACTCGGCCCGCGACGTCGCCACGCTGCGCCAGGTGCAGCGGCTGTCCCAGGACGACGGCGTCAGCCTGGCCGGGATCAAGGCGATCCTCGAGCTCGAGCACCAGGTCGCCGCGCTGCGCGCACGGGTCGCCGAGCTGACCGCGGAGCTCGACGCCGCGCACGACGCGGCCGGCCTGAGCCGGCGGGTGTTCGCCGCCGGGCCGACCGGTGACGTCGTCTCGGTGCGCCCCGGACGGCGTCCCGACCGGTCGGCGTTCGGCCTGACCTCTGCCCTCGTGGTCTGGCGCCCGCACCCGTAGGGCTGCTCGAATGCAGCATGACCAAGCTGTCGATGCACGAGAGCCTTCCCTTCGACGAGGTGACCAGCCCGCCGCTGGTGTCCACCGGTGAGCTCCCTCGGCCGGACGACGTCCAGGCCGTCGTGACGCAGGCCTACGAGCGCTACCGGACCAACACGGACGGGGTTGTCGCCGACTACATCCCGGCCTTGGCGCAGGCGTCGCCGGACCTGTTCGGAATCAGCGTCGTCGGGGCCCGTGGCGGGTCCTTCGAGATCGGCGACATCGACACGGTCTTCTCGATCCAGAGCGTGTCCAAGCCGTTCGTCTTCGCGCTCGTCTGCGCGCAGGTGGGCTACGAGTCCGCACGCCAGCGGCTCGGCGTCAACAGCACGGGCCTGCCCTTCGACTCGCTGATGGCGGTCGAGCTGAACGTCGACCGCACGATGAACCCGCTGGTCAACGCCGGGGCGATCGCGACGACCAGCCTCGTGCCCGGCGCCACGGCGGAGCAGAAGTTCGAGCGGGTCCGCGAGGGGCTCTCGCGCTTCGCCGGCCGGGAGCTGTCCCTGATCCAGGCCGTCTACGAGTCCGAGGCGGCGTCGAACATGCGCAACCAGGGCATCGCGCACCTGCTGGAGAGCTACGGCCGGCTCTACTTCGACGCGGACGACGCCACCGACGTGTACACCCGGCAGTGCTCGCTGGGGGTGACCGTGCACGACCTTGCGGTGATGGCGGCCACGCTGGCGGACGGCGGCGTGAACCCGCTCACCGGTGAGCGGGTGGTGGCGCAAGGGGTCTGCCGCCGGGTGCTCGCCGTGATGGCCACCGCCGGGCTGTATGAGCTGTCCGGCGACTGGCTGTACGAGATCGGCGTGCCCGGCAAGAGCGGGGTCAGCGGCGGCATCGTCACCGTCTCCCCCGGCAAGGGCGGGTTGGCCACGTTCTCACCGCCGCTGGACTCGGCGGGCAACAGCGTGCGGGGGCAGCTCGTCACGAAGTACCTCTCGGAACGCCTGGGGCTCAACCTGTTCGCGTCCGAACCCGTCGAAGGGGAACCGCAGCCGGCGGCGTGGTGACCGGCGGACCGGAAGGTCAGCGACCGACCTGGGCGTGCAGCACGTCTTCCAGACTTCGGGCGGGATGGCCGGTGAGCCGCTCGACGTCGTCGCTCACGGCCCCGATCTCACCGGTCGCGATGGCCAGGTACGAGGTCACCCAGCCGTCCACCTCGAACTGCGGCGCCCCGTAGTGCGCCCGGGACGCGTATGCCTGCTCGACCGTCTCGTTCTCGAAGCGGACGTCGCGCCCGGTCACTTCGCTGACCGTTGCCGCCACCTCGGTCAGCGTGAGCGCCTGCGGCCCGGTCACCGCGTAGGCGACTCCGTCGTGCGCTGCTGACTCGTCGGACAGCACGGCGACCGCGACGTCCGCGACGTCGTCCTGCGCCACCACACTGACCCGCCCGTCAGCAGCCGGGCCTCGGATCGCGTCGTCCGCGCCGACCATCGGCAGCATGAAGTCGGCGTACAGGCTGTCCCGCAGGAACGTGTGGCGCACCCCGGTGCCGATGATGTGCTGCTCGGTGTGCCAGTGGTCGCGACCGAAGGTGAACGTGCAGTCCGGGGCGGCACCGAGGAACGACAGGTAGACGATGCGCTGCACCCCACCGCGCACCGCGGCGTCCACGGCCGTGAGGTGCTCCGCCACCCGGTTGCGGGACTCGCGACCGGAGACCAGGAACAGCGTGTCGCAGCCGTGCAGCGCTGCGTTCATCGCCTCCGCGTCCGCGTACTCGGCGGGCGAGCCCGCCTCGGCGCCCGGCAGGTCCGGGAAGCGGCTCGGGTCGCGGCCGACCAGGCGCAGCGAAACGCCCTGCGCGGCAAGGGTCCGAGCGACGCGTCCACCGATGGTTCCGGTGCTGCCGGTGACGGCGGTGAGCATGCGGGCTCCTTCTCGGTTGGCGGTGTGGTCGGGTCAGCGCAGCGGCACGAAGCGGTAGTTGCCGTACCAGTGCACCTCGTTGCCGTCCGGGGCACAGCAGATCCGGGCCATCCGGCCCGCCACCGGGCAGACCATCACGCCGTCCGGGGTGAGCTGGTCGACGAGCTCGTCCGGGATCGCGTTCGCGGCGGCGGACACCAGCACCCGGTCGAACGGCGCGCCCACCGGCCAGCCCAGCCGACCCGGCTCGGCCCGCTGGATCCGCGTCCAGGGCAGCTGGTGGGCGGCGAGGTTGGACGCGCCCCACAGGGCGAGGTCCGGCTCGAGCTCGACCCCGACCACCTCGCCGACCGGCCCGACCAGGTAGCCGAGCAGCGCCGTCGTCCAGCCTGAGCCGGAACCGACGTCCAGCACCCGGTGGCCGGGCGCGACGTCCAGCAGCCGCAGCATGCGTCGCACGGTGGACGGTTGCGACGACGTCTGCCCGTAGCCGATCTCCAACGGCTGGTCCTCGTGGGCGTGCGGCTGCTGCGCCCTGGGCAAGAACCCGGTGCGCGGCGCGGATGCGAAGGCTCGGTCGACGGCCTCCGGCGCGGTGGCCCGATCGTGCACGCCCCCAGTGTGCTCCCCGTGGGAAGGTGTCGCCATGCCCCAGCCGACCCGACCCGAGGAGCTGCCCGCGCGTGCGGACTTCCCGGTCTGGCGTGCGATGCCGACAAGGTGGGCCGACAACGACCAGTACGGGCACGCCAACAACGTCGTCTACTACTCGTGGTTCGACACCGCGGTGAACGGCTGGCTGATGGAGCAGGTCGGCGCCGACGTGCGGGACCTGCCGGCCATCGGGATCGTGGCCGAGACGTCCTGCCGGTACCTGTCGCCGGTCGGCTTTCCGGACCCGCTCGCGGTCGGACTGCGGGTCGCACGGCTCGGGCACAGCAGCATCACCTACGCGCTCGCGGTGTTCCGGGACGGCGAGCCTTCGCCGTGCGCGGTCGGTCGCTTCGTGCACGTATACGTCGACCCCACCACCCGTCGTCCGGTGCCGGTCCCGGACGTCGTGCGGGCGGCTGCGGCCGCGATCACCAGTGGTGCATCGACCGGCTGATGATGCCTGCCAGGTCGTCCGGGCTGGGCTCTCGAGGGCTGATCGAGAGCAGCCGCGGCTGAGCCAGCGCGCCCTCGACCAGGTCGTCGACATCGGCGGACCCGAAGCCGAGCTCGGCCAGGCCGGACGGCAGGTCTACGTCGCGCATCAGCCGTGCGAGCACGTTCGGCAGGTGCGCCTCCGGTTCGTCGCCAGGTCGCTCGTCCGGGGCGAGCAGTTCGGCGGCCCGCAGATGCCGGTCCGGGGCGGACGCGAAGGTGAAGCGGAACGCCTCGGGCGCGGTCATCGCGACCGCCATGCCGTGCGGCACCAGCGGTCCCTCACCGGGGTAGCCGTCGGCGTGGAAGGCGTGCACCCGGCCGGCCACCGGGTAGGCGTTGGCGTGCGGGATGTGCACGCCGGCGTTGCCGAAGCCCAGCCCGGCGAACGTCGCCGCCAGCGCCATGTCGGTGCGCGCCGTCCGGTCCTCGCCGTCCTGCACGGCTCGGCGAAAGGCCCCGGCCAGCAACGACATCGCCCGCTCCGACCACATGTCGGCGATCGGGTTCGCGCCGCAGTACGGCACCCGCTGCTCGGGGCGCTTGCGCTCGAACTCGTCGAACGGTCGCGCGGTGTAGCTCTCCAGCGCATGGCACAGGATGTCCATGCCGGCGCTCGCAGTGACCTGGCTCGGTTGGCTGAACGTCAGCTCGGGGTCGATCACCGCCAAGGTGGGCCGCAGCCGGGCGTGGCTGATGCCCGTCTTCACCTTGCGGGACAGCACGTCCAGCACGCAGACCGTGGTGGACTCGGCGCCCGTCCCGGTGGTGGTCGGCACTGCGACCATCGGCAGCAGCTCGCCGGGCGGAGCCTGGCCACCGCCGATCGGGGCGTTCACGTAGTCCATCAGCTCGCCCGGGGAGCTGAGCATCAGATTGACCGCCTTGGCGGTGTCGATGCTGGACCCGCCGCCGACCGCCAGGATGCCGTCGAAGCGCCCGAGTGCGCGGGCGGCGTCGACGGCAGCGTTCATGCTCTGGTCGGTCGGCTCGACATGCGCCTGGTCGTAGACCTGCACCTCGAGCCCGGCGCGGCGGACCGAGGCGGCGATGCGTGCCGGGGCGCCGGTGGCGGCCACCCCCGGGTCGGTGACCAGCAGCACCCGGGTGACGCCGAGTTCCGCGAGGTCCGCGCCCACCTCGTCGCTGGCGCCCAGGCCGAACTTCAGCCTCGGCGCGGCGTACGTGAACACCGTCTCATTGCCCATGCTGGCGAGCCTGCCCGAGGCTCCCCGGCCCCGCCACCCCGGGCCCTTCCGTCACTTGTGACGAGCTTTCGGGCTCTCACCGGGTGTTGAGGCACCGAAAACGTGTCACGAGTCGAGGCAGGGAGCGGACCACCTAGAGTTTCGCGAGTGAGCGACCTGGTCGAGGCCCTGCGTGCCGCCGGGCTGGCGGACGTCGACGACAGCCTCCTGCGCCGCTCGCTGTACGCCTCGGACGCCTCGCTCTACCGCGTCGAGCCCCAGGCGGTGGTCGTCCCCCAGCACGTGGACGAGGTGCTGGCCACCGCCGAGGTCTGCCGCGCCCTCGGTGTGCCGCTGACCATGCGCGGCGCCGGGACGTCGATCGCCGGCAACGCGGTCGGCCCGGGCGTCGTCGTCGACGTATCGCGGCACCTGCGCCAGATCCGCGAGATCGACCCCGAGGCCGGCACCGCGTACGTCGAACCGGGCGTCGTGCAGGCCTCGCTGCAGGCCGCCGCGGCGCCGCACGGGCTGCGCTTCGGGCCCGACCCGTCGACGCACAACCGCGCGACGCTCGGCGGCATGATCGGCAACAACGCCTGCGGCTCACGAGCGCTGGGCTATGGCCGGACCAGCGACAACGTCCTCGGGCTGGATGTGCTGACCGGCAGGGGTTCGCAGCTTCGGCTGGGCGCCGGCGGCACCACCTCCGCGCCCGAGCTGGACGCCGTACGCGAGCTGATCGGGTCGAACCTGGCCCTGGTCCGCACCGAGCTCGGCCGGTTCGGCCGCCAGGTGTCCGGCTACTCGCTCGAGCACCTGCTGCCGGAGAACGGCTTCGACGTGGCCCGCGCACTCGTGGGCAGCGAGGGCACGCTCGCGCTCACCCTGGGGGCCACTGTTCGGCTGGTGCGCGACGAACCGGTGCGCCGGCTCGTCGTCCTGGGCTACCCGTCGATGGCCGAGGCCGCCGACGCGGTCACGGCGGTGCTGCCGCACGGCCCGGTCGCCTGCGAGGGCATGGACGCCCGGATCGTCGAGGTCGTGCGCGCGCGGCGCGGTCCGTCGGCCGTGCCCCGCCTGCCGCGCGGCGAGGGCTGGTTGCTGGTCGAGCTGGCCGGCAGCGAGGACGGCGAGGTGCTGGCTCGCGCGCAGGCGCTGGTCCGTGACGCCGGTGCGCTGGCGGCCGAGGTCGTCGTCGAGGCCGAGCACGCGGCTGCGCTCTGGCGGATCCGCGAGGACGGCGCGGGACTGTCCGGGCGCACCCCCGACGGCAACCCGGCGCACCCGGGCTGGGAGGACGCCGCCGTCCCGCCCGAGCGGCTGGGCCGTTACCTGCGCGAGTTCGACGAGCTGCTGGCCGGGCACGGGCTGACCGGCCTGCCCTACGGGCACTTCGGCGACGGCTGCCTGCACATCCGGATCGACTTCCCCTTTGACCGCCCGGACGGCACCGCGACCTTCCGCGAGTTCCTGCTGGACGCCGGGCGGCTGGCCGCCGCGCACGGGGGCTCCATGTCCGGAGAGCACGGGGACGGCCGGGCCCGCGGTGAGCTGCTGCCATTGATGTACTCGCCCGCGGCGATCGAGCTGTTCGCCGCGGTAAAGGCGGTGTTCGACCCCGACGAGCTGCTGAACCCAGGCGTGATCGTGCGGCCGGCGCCGTTTGACGCCGACGTCCGGGCGGCGGTGGCTCCCCCGTACCGCGACGCGCTCGCGCTGGCCTACCGGCACGATCGCGGCGACCTGTCGATGGCGGTGCACCGCTGCACGGGTGTCGGCAAGTGCCGTGCCGACACGACGGCGACCGGCGGGGTGATGTGCCCTTCGTTCCTGGCGACCCGGGACGAGAAGGACTCCACCCGCGGTCGGGCTCGGGTGCTGCAGGACGCCGTCTCCGGCCAGCTGGGCGCGAACCCTTGGCGCACACCGGCTGTGGTCGACGCCCTGGAGCTCTGCCTGTCTTGCAAGGGGTGCTCGTCGGACTGCCCGACCGGCATCGACATGGCTGCCTACAAGGCCGAGGCGACCCACCAGCGCTACCGCGGTCGGCTGCGACCTCGCGCGCACTACGCGCTGGGCTGGCTGCCGCGATGGGCGCGGCTCGTCACCCGGGTGCCGGGGCTGGCCAAGGTGGCCAACGCGAGTCTGCGCTGGCGGTGGCTGCACCCGTTGATCACCTGGCTCGCCGGGGTGGACCGCCGTCGTGGCCTGCCGCAGTTCGCCGGGCAGACCTTCCGTCGGTGGTTCGCCGGCCACCCGACGGGCGCGGCCGACCATCCCGAGGTGCTGCTGTTCGTCGACACGTTCACCGACGCCTTCTCGCCGGACGTCGGGCGCGCGGCCGTCGCGGTGCTGGAGGACGCCGGCTACCGGGTGACGGTGACCGCGGAGCCGGTCTGCTGCGGCCTGACCTGGATCTCGACCGGACAGCTGGATGCCGCCCGGCGCAAGGTGTCCGCGACGGTCGCCGCACTGCGCCCCCACGTCGAGGCGGGTGCGCTGGTGGTCGGGCTGGAACCATCCTGCACGGGCGTGTTGCGCTCTGACGCGCTCGAGCTCGTGGACGAGGCCGATCTACCTGCGGCACAACAGGTTGCTGCGGCGACCCGGACGCTGGCGGAGCTGCTGACCGGCGCTCCCGGCTGGACGCCGCCGGACCTGTCTGCCGAGCGTGGGATCGCCCAGCCGCACTGTCACCACCACGCCGTGATGGGTTGGAGCCCGGACGCCGAGCTGCTGCGTGCGGCCGGGGCGGACGTCCAGCGGCTCGGCGGGTGCTGCGGTCTGGCCGGCAACTTCGGGGTCGAGCGCGGGCACCACGAGGTGTCGGTCGCAGTCGCCGAGAACCAGCTGCTGCCCGCGGTGCGCGAGCTGCCGGGGGGCGCGCTGCTGCTGGCGGACGGCTTCTCCTGCCGCACGCAGCTCGAGGATCTCGCGCAGCGACCCGGCGAGCACCTCGCGCAGGTGCTGGCCCGCCACCTGCCGGACTAAACGCTGGTCGTGCCGACAGGAGCGGATGCGTGCGGACTGTCGCGCTCGTGCTCAGTCGAGTCCGGAAAGAGCAACCGCTCCTGTCGGGCGGACCGCCAGGGGTCGGCAGGTCCGTCAGTCGGGGCGGACGTCGAGGCCCAGCGCCTCGGCCAAGGTGACCGCTTGGTCGATGGTGATCTTCGCGCCGCGGAGCTCGACGGTCGACGGGTCCAGCGACGACAGGTCGCTGCCACGCAGGTCGCAGCCGGTCAGCACGGCCCGCGTCCACGCCGCGCCGGAGGCGTCGCAACCGGACAGCACCGCGTCGTCCAGCCGGACCCCGACCAGCTCGGCCTCACGCAGCCGGACGTCGGTGAACCGCGCCTGCCGCAGGTCCGCCCGGCTCAGGTCGACGAACGACCAGTCGCCGCGCTCCACCCGCACCGGACCGAAGTCGCAGCCGTCGAACACCGAACCGGTGAGCTTGCAGCCGGTCAGCGTCGCGTCGAAGAACGAGCAGCGCACGAAGGTGCAGTTGGTGAACGCGGCCTCGCGGTGCTGCGAGACGTTGAACCGCGCGCCGCGGAACGTGCACTCGTTGAAGATGCCGCCGTGGTTGACCACCTCGGTCAGGTCGGTGTCGAGGATCAGCACGTTCTCGAAGCGCTCGCCGTCCAGGTCGCGCCCGTACCAGTCCTCGTCGCGCACGGTCTCGGACGTCGGCGGCCGGCTCGCCAGGTCGGCCACGGCTCAGTCCTCGCCCAGCAGGTCGCGCTGCTTGCGGGCCCGATCGCGCGCCTTCTCGGCGCTGGTCACCGCACGCTCCGCGGAGACCCGGTCCGCGTGCACGGTCGCGACCTGCTGCTGGGCCGCCCGGACGGCGAACCTCGCCTTGGTCAGGGCCTCGCGAAGCTGCTCGACCTCCTGGAGGGCGCGTTCCTGCTCACGGTCCGCGTCCAGCTCGGCCTGCATCGATGCCTGCACCGCCTTTTGCGCCCGCCGGACGTCGTCCTCCGTCTCGCTCAGCCGGCGGTCCCCCTCGGCCCGGCGCGCCTCCATCCCCTGCTTTGCCGCGCGCCCCTTCGACGGAGCCGGCTTCTTGGTCGGCTCGAGGGAGTTCGGCCGCGCGGACAGCGGCGTGGCCGTCGCAGCGGTGACGTCGACCTCGCCGAGCCCGGCGTAGGACAGGGCGCGGGTGAGCGCGCCGGACACCACGGCCTGGCCGGCTGCAGGGTCGGCGACCGCGGCGAGCAGGGTGGCGTCGAGCTCGCCGCGGACGGCGGCGCTCACCGGTCCTTCGGACAGGGACTCCGCCCGCTGGACCAGGGCCGCGGCTGCCCGCTGCCGTTCCTGGCCGAGCCGACGCAGGTCGTCACCGGAGAGGTTGGACTGCGCCTCGCGCAGCTGCTCGCCCAGCTCGAGGTAGTCGGCGAGCGTTTCGGGGTGCTCGCGGGCCAGCTTGTTCATCACGGCTGCGGAGGCCGTCGGACGCCGCAGACCCCGCACCTGCTTGGCCAGGTCCCCGTCGCCCTCCTTCTTGAGCTGCGCCGCGATGGCGTCGCGCCGCCCGGTGAACGCGCCCGGCGACAGGCCGTAGAGCTCGTCCACCACCGCGTCGATGTCCATCCGCCCATCCTGCCGTGTGCGGTGCCACGAGGCTCGGCCGCCTCCACAGGGCGCCGGTCCCTTTCTCACCCTGTAGAAGGAGTCAGCCAGAGTTGAGCGGAACACACTCAACTCTGCCTACGTTGAGCCTGACAGACTGATCACCCCCTCATCAGGAGTTCACGCATGGACCTTGCGCTCACCACCCGCAGCCAGGAGGCGCTCGGCGAGGCCGTTCGCCGTGCGGCCGCCGCCGGACACCCGCACGTCGAGCCCGCGCACCTGGCCATCGCGCTGCTCGGCCAGGCCGAGGGCACGACGCGTCCGCTCGTTCAGGCGATGGGTGTGCCCCCGGCGACGCTGTCCGCCGAGGTCGAGCGAGTTCTCGCCGGCCTGCCGTCCGCGAGCGGCGCCACGGTGAGCGCGCCGTCCCTGTCCCGTGGTGCGCTGACTGTGCTGGAGGCCGCCAAGGAGGAAGCCGACAGCCTGGGTGACCAGTACATCTCCACCGAGCACCTGCTGCTCGGACTGACCCGGAACGCCGGTCCGCTCGGCACCGCGCTCAAGGCCGCCGGGGTCACCCGCGACGGCGTGTTGGACGCGCTGCCGCAGATCCGCGGCTCGGCCAAGGTCACCAGCCCCGACCCGGAGAGCACGTACGACGCACTCACCAAGTACGGCGTCGACCTGACCTCGATGGCCGCTGAGGGCAAGCTCGACCCGGTGATCGGCCGCGACGCCGAGATCCGTCGCGTCGTCCAGGTGCTCAGCCGCCGCACCAAGAACAACCCTGTCCTGATCGGTGAGCCCGGCGTGGGCAAGACCGCCGTGGTCGAGGGTCTGGCCCAGCGCATCGTCGACGGCGACGTCCCGGAGTCGTTGCGCGGCAAGCGGTTGATCTCGCTGGACCTCGGTGCGATGGTCGCTGGCGCGAAGTACCGCGGCGAGTTCGAGGAGCGCCTCAAGGCGGTGCTGGAGGAGATCAAGGGCTCGGACGGTCAGATCGTCACCTTCATCGACGAGCTGCACACCCTGGTCGGCGCCGGCGCGTCCGGTGAGGGCGCCATGGACGCGGGCAACATGCTCAAGCCGATGCTGGCCCGCGGCGAGCTGCGTCTGGTCGGCGCCACCACCCTGGACGAGTACCGGGAGCGGATCGAGAAGGACTCAGCCCTCGAACGCCGGTTCCAGCAGGTCTTCGTCGGCGAGCCCAGCGTCACCGACACCGTCGCCATCCTGCGCGGCCTCAAGGAGCGCTACGAGGCGCACCACAAGGTCGCCATCGCCGACTCCGCGCTCGTCGCGGCGGCGAGCCTGTCCGACCGCTACATCTCCGGCCGCCAGCTGCCGGACAAGGCCATCGACCTGGTCGACGAGGCGGCGTCGCGGCTTCGGATGGAGATCGACTCGTCCCCGGTCGAGATCGACGAGCTCCGCCGGGCCGTGGACCGGCTCAAGATGGAGGAGCTCGCGCTGGCCCGCGAGGACGACGCGGCATCCAAGGAGCGGCTCGAGCGGCTGCGCAAGGACCTCGCCGACCGCAGCGAGCAACTGGCCGCGCTCAACGCACGCTGGGAGCACGAGAAGGCCGGCCTCAACCGGGTCGGCGACCTGAAGAGCCAGCTGGACGACGTCCGCTCGCAGGCCGACCGGCTGCAGCGTGAGGGTGACCTGGGCGCAGCGTCTGCGCTGCTGTACGGGCGGATCCCGGAGATCGAGCGCGAGCTCGCCCAGGCCCAGGCAGCGGAGGCCGGCGACGCGGGTGTCGGGACCGAGCCGGCGTCCGACCCGATGGTCAAGGACCAGGTCGGGCCGGACGACGTCGCGGACGTCGTCGCAGCCTGGACCGGCATTCCGGCCGGCCGGCTGCTCGAGGGCGAGACCGAGAAGCTGCTGCGGATGGAAGAGGTGCTCGGCGGTCGGCTGATCGGGCAGCGGCGTGCCGTCGAGGCAGTCAGCGACGCCGTCCGCCGTTCTCGCGCAGGCATCTCCGACCCCGACCGACCCACCGGCTCGTTCCTGTTCCTCGGCCCGACCGGCGTCGGCAAGACCGAGCTGGCCAAGGCGCTGGCGGACTTCCTGTTCGACGACGAGCGGGCGATGGTCCGGGTCGACATGAGCGAGTACAGCGAGAAGCACTCGGTCTCGCGGCTGGTCGGCGCGCCGCCCGGCTACGTCGGCTACGACGAGGGCGGTCAGCTCACCGAGGCGGTGCGCCGTCGTCCGTACTCGGTGGTGCTGCTCGACGAGGTCGAGAAGGCGCACCCGGACGTCTTCGACATTCTGCTGCAGGTGCTGGACGACGGCCGCCTCACCGACGGGCAGGGCCGCACGGTGGACTTCCGCAACACGATCCTGGTGCTGACCTCGAACCTCGGCTCGGTCTACCTGGTCGACCCCTCGCTGGACGACGACGCCCGGCACGAGGCCGTGATGTCGGCGGTGCGCGCAGCGTTCAAGCCGGAGTTCCTGAACCGGCTGGACGACGTGGTGATCTTCGACGCCTTGTCGCTGGACGAGCTGTCCCGCATCGTGAACCTGCAGGTCGAGCGGCTCGCGCAGCGGCTGGCTGAGCGGCGACTCAGCCTGCAGGTCAGCGACGCGGCCCGCGAGTGGCTGGCGCTGACCGGCTACGACCCGTCGTACGGAGCGCGGCCGCTGCGGCGGCTGGTGGCCAAGGAGATCGGCGACCGGTTGGCCCGGGCCCTGCTGTCCGGCGAGGTTCGCGACGGCGACACGGTCCGGGTGGACCGGCCGGACGACCCGAGCGCGCCAGGGCTGCTGGTCGCCCGAGCCTGACCTTGCTCTCCCCCGCCCGCATTACTCAGCTCAACCCGCTGCAGGCGCCCGCAGGAGCGGTCTGAGCTGAGCAAGCCTCAGGGAGCAGTGCGACGGGCGCGGTAGGCGCGCACCTGCTGGTCGATCATCCGGTCCACCAAGGCAGGCGCCCAGCGCTGCGCCGCGACGACGCCCCACTGGGCGCGCGGGAACACGATCAGCGCCTTGTCCTTGGCCAGTCCGCGCAGCACGGCCTCGGCCAGCTCGTCGGGGCCGGGCAGCCCCCGAGGCTGCAGCAGCGCCGCGCTCTGCCGGACGCTACGGGTGGCGTCGTTGGCCGCCATGCCCGGGTTCAGGTTGTCCAGCAGCGGGGTCGCGATGAACCCCGGGCAGACCGCGGTGACCCGCACGCCGACCGGCTTGAGCTCGGCCCGCAACGCGCGGCTGAGCGCGACCACTGCGTGCTTGGTGGTGGTGTAGGGAAGCATCATCGGCACGGTCATCAGGCCGGCCATCGACGCGGTGTTCACGATGTGCCCGCTGCCCTGCGCCGTCATCACCGGCACCGCGGCCTGCACCCCGTGCACGACACCGTGCAGGTTCACTGCGAGACAACGGTCCCAGTGCTCGTCGCCGAGCTCGTCGACCAGTCCGCCGACGCCGATTCCGGCGTTGTTGAACAGCAGGTCCAGCGAGCCGTGCTCCCCGGACACCGAGCGGACGACGTCCGCGAACGCGGCCCGGTCGGTGACATCGAGCTCCACGGCCTGTGCGCCGAGGGTGTCGGCGGCGGCCTTGGCGGCGGGACCGTCGACGTCCGCGACGACCACGTCGTGGCCCCGTGCGGACAGTGCCGCGGCCAGCGCCCGGCCGATGCCGGACGCGCCGCCCGTGACCAGCGCGACCTGCCGCCTCACGCCGAGACCTCCTGCGGTGCAGCGGGTTCGGCCGACCCGAGATCGGGATCCAGGACGACGTGTCGCGGGTCGACCCGCCGGGTGCGGCGCCAGAAGTTGATGGTCGAGGCCGGCCACAGCGTCCGGTTGTTGCCGAACCTGTCCAGGTACCAGCTGTGGCAGCCGGTCGCCCAGACCGTGTGCTTGTTGCGCTCGGCGAGCTCGGCGTTGAACCGGTCCTGGACCTGTTGCGGCACACCGATGGAACGGGCGCCGGCGTTGTCCCGCAGCACGATGCACTGGGCCAGGTAGCGGGTCTGCGCCTCGATCATGAAGATCATCGAGTTGTGGCCGAGTCCGGAGTTCGGCCCGACGACCAAGAACAGGTTCGGGAAGCCGGCGACGGTGACACCCAGGTGCGCCTGCATTCCTTGCGACCAGGCCTCGCGCAGCGTGCGGCCGCCGGGCCCGGTCACCGTGAGGTGCTGGTACGGCTCGGTCACCGCGAAGCCGGTACTCATCACCAGCGTGTCGACCTCGTGCCGCCGTCCGTCTGCGGTCACCACGGCATCGGGCTCGATCCGCTCGATGGCGTCGGTGACCAGGGTGACGTCCGGGCGGTTGAACGTCGGCAGGTAGTCGTTGCTGATCAGGATGCGCTTGCAGCCCATCCGGTAGGCCGGCGTCAACGCGGCGCGCACCGCCGGGTCCTGCACCTGCTTGCGCAGGTGGTAGAGCCCGATGCGCTCCAGCAGCTTCATCACTCCGGGCTTGGACGTGAAGGCGAGCACGCGGGACTCGTTGCGCCAGTAGACGCCTGCCCGGACTAGCCAGTTGAGCGCGGGAAGCCGCTCCAGCCAGTCCCGCTCGCGACGGCCGATCTCCCGGTCGCCCTTGGGCAGGATCCAGGACGGCGTCCGCTGCAGCACGGTCAGGTGCGAGGCCCGCGGCGCGAGCTGCGGCACCGCCTGCACCGCACTGGCCCCGGTACCGACGACGGCGACCCGCAGTCCGTCGATGGCGGCCGTGTCGTCCTGCGGCCAGCTGGCGGTGTGGAACACCTGGCCGCGGAACGAGTCCAGGCCGGGCAGGTCGGGGATCGCCGGCTCGGACAGCGCGCCGGTGGCCAGCACGAGCGACCGCGTCTCGAGAGTGGTCCCGCGCGCGGTGCGCAGCCGCCAGGTGCCAGCCTCGTACGTCGCCTCGACCAGCTCCTCGCCGTACCGGATCCGCTCTGCCACACCGAAGTCGGCTGCCACCCGCCGCAGGTAGTCCCAGATCTCCGGTTGCTGGGCGAAGGCTCGCGACCACTGCGCGGACGGCGCGAACGAGAACGAGTACAGGTGCGAGGGGACGTCACACGCGCACCCGGGGTAGCGGTTGTCCCGCCAGGTGCCGCCCAGGTCGTCCGCCTTCTCCAGCAGGACGACGTCCTGGACGCCGGCCCGGCGCAGCTCGATCGCCGCGGCTAGCCCGCCGAAGCCGGAGCCGATCACGACGGCGTCGTGCACGCCGCCCATCACGGCGCCTCAACCAGCGAGCACAGGTGCTCGGTGACCACGTCAGTCGCCTCGAAGCCCAGCATGTGCCCCAGCCGCGGCAGCACGACGACCTCGGCGTCCGGCAGCAGCTCGCCGAGCCGGCGAGCGTGGGAGACCGGGGTGAGCCGGTCGCGCTCGCCGACCAGCACCCGGGTCGGGACGTCGGCCAGCTCGGCCAGCGCGTCGACCTCGTCGTGCCTGCCGAGCGCCTCGTAGTAGGCCCCGAGCGCGGACAGCTTCATGCCTCCCACCATGGACCTGGTGGCCTCGACGTCGCCAGGGTTGGCCTCGTCGCCGAACAACAACTCGCGCTGCCCCTTCGCCGTGATGGCTCGTCCGGCGCGCAGCAGCGGGACGTGGGCGAGCGTCCGCATCAGCCCCACCTCGCCGCGGCGGCCGAGGCCGCGCAGGTCACCGGCGGACGTGCTGACCAGCAGGGCGCCGCGTACTCGCTGCCGGACCACGTCCGGGTGCCCGCCCGCGAACGCCATCACGGTCATCCCGCCCATCGAGTGGCCGCCCAGCACCAGCGGGCCGTGCGGCGCCACCGCGCTGATCACGGCGTGCAGGTCGTCACCGAGCTCGTGCACGCTCGCGCGATGGTGCCGCTGGTGCGGACCGTGCCGGCCGGACTGGCCGTGCCCGCGCTGGTCGTAGCTGACCACCCGCACCGGCAGGCGCTGGACCAGCTGGTCCGTGACGCGGTCCCACGCGGTGTGGTTCAGCGTCCAGCCGTGCGCCAGGACGACGGTGGGCGCATCCGGCGGCAGCGGCGTGTTCGGCTGGCGCACCCACGCGGCAAGCCGGGCGCCGTCCGCGGCGAGCACCGTGGTGCGGCTGCTCACCGCGGCGGCTCCTACCTGCACGGCTGCGTGCTCGGAGGGCGTTCCTGCACCTGTGGCCACCGGTACTCCGTTCATCGTCCCCGGGCTTCTTACCCGAGGTAAGTTACCCGAGGTAGGCTGCGGCTGTGAAGGCCCCCACCAGGCGACGTGTGCCACGTGCCGAGCGCGAGCAGCAGATGCTCGAGGTCGCGGAGGCGGTGTTCGCCGCTCGGGGCTACCAGGCGACGTCGATGGACGAGATCGCCGGCCGGGTCGGGGTCACCAAGCCGATGCTCTACGAGTACTTCGGCAGCAAGGACGGCCTGCTCGGCGCCTGCCTGGCCCGCAGCCGGCAGCAGTTGCATGACAAGACCCTGGCCGCGGTCGCCGCCGGTGGCGAGCCGCGGGAGGTCATGCTGCGTGCCGTCCTGGCGTTCTTCGAGTTCGTCGACGAGCACGCGGCGGCCTGGGCGGTGCTGCAGTCTGAGGCGATGCTGCATGCCGGCCCGGGAGCGGGTGAGATCGAGGAGATCCGACGGCAGCAGAGCGACTACACGCAGGCCCTGCTCGGCTCGATGCCTGGCGGCAGCGACGTCGGACCGCTGGCCCTGCAGCTGCGCGCCGAGGTGGTCACCGGGGCGTGCGAGCGGGTCGCGGTGTGGCGTTCGGGCAAGGAGTCGCAGGTCAGCGCCCAGCTCGCGGCGGAGCTGGTGATGCAGGCCCTGTGGCCGGGGCTGCTGACCAGCTCACCGAGCTGACCGGGCTGACCGGGCTGGCGACCTTCGTCCCGGCGAGCTCAGTCGCGGAGCCGCTCAGTCGCGGAGCCGCTCAGTCGCGGAGACGCTCAGTCGATCTCGAGAACGACCGGCGCGTGGTCGCTGGCGCCCTTGCCCTTGCGCTCTTCGCGGACGATCTCGGCGCCGGTGACCCGCGCCGCCAGGGCGGGGGAGGCCAGCGCGAAGTCGATCCGCATCCCCTCCTTGCGGGGGAAGCGCAGCTGCGTGTAGTCCCAGTACGTGAACTGGCCCTCGGTGAACGACCGGGCGACGTCGGCGTACCCGGCGTCCACGACGGCCTGGAAAGCCGCCCGCTCCGGCGGCGAGACGTGCGTGCTGTGTTCGAACTTCGCCATGTCCCAGACGTCCTCGTCGCGCGGCGCGACGTTCCAGTCGCCGGCCAGCACGACCTGCGCGCCCGGGTCGTCGGTCAGCCACTGGGTGCCCGCTTCGCGCAGGTGGGCCAGCCAGTCCAGCTTGTAGTCCAGGTGCGGGTCGCCCAGCTCGCGCCCGTTCGGCACGTACAGGCTCCACACCCGCACGCCGTTGCAGGTCGCCGCGATGGCCCGGGCCTCGGCAGCAAGCGGCTCACCCCAGCCCGGCTGACCGGGGAAGCCGATCTCGACATCCGCCAGGCCGACCCGGGAGACGACGGCGACACCGTTCCACTGCGAGTGGCCGACGTGTGCCACCTCGTACCCGAGTGCCATGAAGGGCATCTCGGGAAACTGGTCGTCGCGGCACTTCGTCTCTTGCATGGCGAGCACGTCCACGTCGGCCCGCTCGAGCCAGCCGGCGACGCGGTCGACTCGGGCTCGGATGGAGTTCACGTTCCAGGTTGCGATACGCACGCAGCAGAACCTACCGGGCGGCTCCGACAGCTAGGGTCGTCGTCCATGGGCACCGCACTCGTCACCGGCGCGACGGCCGGGATCGGCCACTCGTTCGTGCGGCACCTCGCGGCCGACGGGTACGACCTGGTGCTCGTGGCGCGTGGCCAGGAGCGCCTCGACGAGGTCGCGGAAGAGGTGCGGACGGTCTTCGGACGCAAGGTCGAGACGATCTCGGCGGACCTGACCGACCGCTCCGACCTGCAGCGCGTCGCCGACCGCGTTGGCGATCCCGAGCGGCCGCTAGACCTGCTGGTCAACAACGCGGGGTTCGGCCTCGGGCACGGCTTCCTGCGCGGGGACGTCGCGGCGCAGGAGCGGCTGCTCGACATCCACTGCCGTGCCGTCCTGGTGCTCAGTCATGCGGCCGCCGAGGTGATGGCCGGGCGCGGTCAGGGGGCGATCCTGAACGTGTCGTCCGTGGCCGGCTTCGCGGTGATGGGCACCTACTCGGCGGTCAAGGCGTGGGAGACCACGTTCAGCGAGGCGCTCGCCGCGGAGCTCGGCCCCAGGGGCGTGCGGGTGATGGCGCTGTGCCCGGGCTTCGTGCGCACCGAGTTCCACGAGCGTGGCCGGATCAACATGTCCAAGCTGCCCGAGGCCGGCTGGCTGGACGTCGACGACGTGGTTTCCGCCGGGCTCGCCGACCTGGCCCGCGGCCGGGTGGTGAGCATCCCGAGCAAGCGGTTCAAGACCGTCTCGTTCCTGTCCCGGCACGCGCCGCGGTCGTTGGTGCGCAAGGCATCCAGCACGATCCAGGCCCGTCGCGCGAGCAGCTGACCTCGCCGGCCGAACGACGGCCCCGCTCACCTGACGCAGCCGGGGCGCCGGGCCGACGCCGCATGCCCCATCTTCGTCAGGAGAAGCCGGGCAGATAGCCTGCGGACCTGTGACGACACCTCGCGAAGCCCTCCTCCAGCACATCACCGACACCGCGGTCGTTCGCGGCAAGGTCATTCTTTCCAGCGGCAAGGAGGCCGACTACTACGTCGACCTGCGGCGGATCACCCTGGACGGCGCCGCCGCACCGCTGGTCGGCCAGGTCATGCTCGACCTCGTCGCCGACCTCGAGTTCGACGCGGTCGGCGGGCTGACCATGGGTGCTGACCCGGTCGCCACCGCCATGTTGCACGCGGCCGCGGCGCGCGGCCGCGAGCTGGACGCGTTCGTCGTGCGCAAGGAGGGCAAGGCGCACGGGCTGCAGCGGCAGATCGAAGGTCCGGACATCGCGGGACGTCGCGTGCTGGCCGTCGAGGACACCTCGACCACCGGCGGTTCCGCGCTCACCGCGGTCGAGGCACTGCGCGAGGCTGGTGCGGACGTCGTCGCCGTCGCCGTGATCGTGGACCGGGACACCGGTGCGGCCGAGAAGGTCCGCGAGGCCGGGCTGGACTACCTGTTCGCGTACGGCAAGGCCGAGCTCGGTCTGTAGATCGGGCCGCCTGGGAGAGCTCGCCGACGTCCAGGCGCTGTGTGGCGAACGGCCCCCGTCGGGCGCGGCGACGCGTCAGACTGAACCAGTCGCCCGGTACCGGCCGGGCCTGGGCGAGGTCAAGGGCAGATGAGCATCGGGATCCTGGTGGCCGCGCTGATTGGCGCGCTTCTGATCGGTGGCTTCGTCCTCGTGCTGGTGCTCGGCATCAAGCGAGAGAACGCCCGGCAGCGTTCGCTCAAGGCGTTCGCCCAGGCCGGTGGCTGGACGTCGCCGATGCGCGACGACCGTTGGCTGGCGG
Organism: Angustibacter sp. McL0619; assembly: GCF_049994355.1. Taxonomy (NCBI): domain Bacteria; kingdom Bacillati; phylum Actinomycetota; class Actinomycetes; order Kineosporiales; family Kineosporiaceae; genus Angustibacter; species Angustibacter sp. McL0619. Next base: position 278,378 of record NZ_CP188257.1, read on the forward strand.
TCTTCGCCGGTTCGCCGTTCGGGCACGGCAGCGATCGGCATGCGGACGACGTCTGCGACCGACTGGTCGGCGAACAGCGGCAGGTGGCGTTCACCTACCGCTTCGCCACCTACGAGACGGTCACCACCACGGACGCGAACGGGAACACGAGCACGACGCAGCAGCGGCGGGACCATGCGTTCAAGGTGCTGGGTGCGCAGCTGCCCAGACCGCTCGGCCGGGTGGAGATCCGACGGCAGGGCATCGGCGACCGGATCGTGCGTGCCTTCGGCGGCCAGGACATCGAGATCGAGCACGCCGACTTCAACCGCCGCTACCGGGTGACGGCGGACGAGGCGAAACTCGCGGTCGACCTGCTCAACCCCCGAACGGTGCAACGCCTGCTCGCCCACCCGGACGCGTCGCTGCGGCTTGCCGACGGTTGGGCGGTCGTGACCCGGCCCGGTCAGCTGGAGTCGGCCTTCGTCGACGAGGGCCTGCGGCTGGTCGCGGACCTGCTGGCGGGCGTGCCGAGGTTCGTCTGGCTCGACCGCGGCTTCGACCCGCAGCAGGTCTGACCAGCGTCGGTCGGCGCCGCTAGTCGCCGGGACGACGCAGCACGGTCACCGCGAAGTCGGACGTCGGCGCGAACGGGCGTAGGTCCCAGGTCGCGAACCGGTGCTCCAGCGTGAACCCGGCCGCCGCGAGATCGGTGTCGAACTGGTCGAGCTCGTAGCCGCGACCGGTTCCGAACCCGACGACTGCGAACCCGTCCGGCTTCAGGTGCGCGTGCAGCCCGGTCAGCACCGCCCGCTCGGTTCCCTCGCCCAGGAACGTCATGACGTTGCCGGCCATCACACAGGCGTCGAACGGCTGCGGCTGCCCGAGCTCGGCCAGGCCCAGCGCGGCGAGGTCCGCGACCAGCCAGGTCGGCCCAGGTCGATGCTCCCCGGCCGAGGCGATCAGCCGGGGGTCGGCGTCGACCCCGACGACGTCGTGCCCGCGCGCTGCGAGCTCGCCGCCCACCCGGCCTTCGCCGCAGCCGGCGTCCAGCACCCGCGATCCGCGGGGGAGCATCGCGTCGACCAGCCGCGCCTCGCCGGCCAGGTCGACGCCGTCCGCGGCGAGCTTGCGGAACCGCTCGATGTACCACTGCGAGTGCTCGGGGTCGTCGGGCCAGCGCGACGGGACGGTCATGGTGCTGACGCTAGCCGGTGTGGTCGATCAGGACGTTGTGGGCGGTCAGGGCGGTGGTGGTGTTGGTCGCGGTGGTGGTGATGGGTTGTAGGGGGACGTCCAGGATGTTCTGCAGGGTGAAGGTGACCTGCCAGGTCAGGGTCAGGGTGGTCTGTTTGGTGCCGGCGGTGCGGTAGATGGTGTGCAGGTAGTGCTCGGGGTGCTGGGTGGGGCTGATGGCGGGGTCGTAGGGGGTGCCGGGGCCGTGGGCGGTGCTGGCGTCGGGGAAGTGCCAGGTGTAGGTGGGGGTGGCGGTGATCTGGCCGGGGACCGGGGTGGTGATCGGCAAGGTGATGGGGTCCAGGTCGGCGGCGGAGTACAGGGTGGGGATGTTGACCAGGGTGCGTCCCCCGGGTGGGGCCACGGTGATGGTGGGGCGGGTCAGGTGGCGGCGCAGGTGCTGGGCGGCCACCGCCTGCACCGCGGACGCCGGGACCACCGTCTGCGGGTACACGCACTCCGTGGTGGTGATGTCCGCCGGTCCGGGTACGGGTTGGCCGTCTGCTCCAAGACGGCGGCCGATGACGAGGTAGCGGTACCCACGCTGCTTCCCGCGTGTGCAGGTCGAGGCCGCCGCCGGGCAGCTCGCGTCATCGCCACAGCGGCCCTGTCGCTCCCACAGGTAGCGCACCTTCGGCTCGGGCGCAGCGCGCGGGAAGGACTGGCCCGGGTGTGCCGATCTGGCACATCGGTGCCGATCTGGCACGGGCCACCCGACCTTTCCCGTTTCGCCGCGCGCACGGCAGGGAACGGCGTGACGATCGACCCATGGGAGTGGCGATGGAGCTTCGTGATCTGCCGGGCCGCGTGGCGACCGGCGCCTACATCCTGCACGCGGGCATCGAGAAGTGGGCTCCCGATCCGGACCGCGCAAAGGGACTGCACGGCATGGCGTCCGGCGCCTTCCCGTTCCTGCGCACGATGCCCGCCGACCGCTTCATGAAGGCCCTGTCCATCAGCGAGCTGTCGGTCGGCGGCCTTCTGCTGGCGCCGTTCATCAGGCGTCGGATCGCGGGCTTGGCGCTCACGGCGTTCTCCGGCGGGCTCGTCACGATGTACCTGCGCACCCCGGGAGTGCGACAGGAGGGAAGCGTGTGGCCGACCCGCGACGGCATCGCCCTGAGCAAGGACGTCTGGATGCTGGGGATCGGCCTCGGTCTGCTCGCCCCGACCGGCACCGACGACTGAACGGACCCGAGGTCTCGAAAACGGGCCCGCGGTCTCGAAAACCCGATCGGGAACCGTGGCGCCGCACCGAGCGTCGCAGTGACGGGTAGCATCGCGCTGCGCCTTCGGGAGGGAACTGTCATGTCGGGTCTTATCGTCGCGCTGGTCGTCATCGCGATCGTCGTCGTCCTCGTACTGGTCTTCGTCGGCCTCTACAACGGGCTGATCAAGCTACGCAACGTCGTCCAGGAGTCCTGGCGGCAGATCGACGTCGAGCTCAACCGGCGGCACGACCTGATCCCCAACCTGGTCGAGACCGTCAAGGGCTACGCCGCGCACGAGCGGGGCACCCTCGACGAGGTGACCGCGGCGCGCGCCGCGGCTGCAGCGCCCGGTGCGTCGCCCGCCCAACAGGCGCAGCAGGAGAACGTCCTGACCCAGGCCCTGGGACGGCTGTTCGCCGTCGCCGAGGCTTACCCGGACCTGAAGGCCAACCAGAACTTCCTGCAGCTGCAGCGCGACCTCAGCGATACCGAGGACCGCGTCGCGGCGTCCCGGCGGTTCTACAACGCCAACGTGCGCGCGCTGAACACCAAGGTCGAGACCGTGCCGTCCAACATCGTGGCCGGCATGTTCGGCATCAAGACGGCCGAGTACTTCGAGGTCGAGGACGGGCAGGTTCGCCAGGCCCCGCAGGTTTCGTTCGGCACCACGACCACGACCACGCCGCCCGCCGCGCCGCAGCAGACCCCGCCGACCGCCTGACGGCTCAGCTGCCCGGCGGCGCGGGGGCCGCCGCCGGCCGGGTCGAGCGTCGACGGCGGACGACGAGCGGCCCGATGATCGAGGTCAGGATCGACGCCAGCGCGATCGCGTAGGCCGCGTAGCGAACCCACGGCACCGAGTAGGCGACATAGCCGGTCAGGACCAGGCCGGACCCCCACAGCAGCGCGCCCACCACGTTCGCGCCCAGGAATCTCGGGTACGGCATCGCGGCGGTGCCGGCCACGATCGGGGTGAACGTGCGCAACCACGGGATGAACCGGGCGACCACCACGGCCGACCAGCCCCACCGCTCGAAGAACGCCTCGGTCTGTGGCAGGTGCCGCGCCAAGCGTCCGGCTCGGCGCTCGACCCAGGGTCGCCCGAGGCGACGTCCGCACAAGTACGCGACGGCGTCACCGAGCACGGCAGCGGCCGCGACCCCAACCACCAGCGCTGGCAGCGACAGCGGCGAGCCCGGGTGCGCTGCCAGCAGTCCGGCGGTGAACAGCACCGTGTCGCCGGGCAGGAAGAACCCGACCAGCAGGCCGGTCTCGATGAAGATCAGCCCGAACAGGACGACGTACAGCCCGAACGCTGTGTAGCCGGCCAGGTCGGGGTGAAAGAGCGCGCTGAGCCACTCGCTCACGCGCTCAGCCCTCGCCGTCCGGCTCGCCCTCGACCAGCGGCGCGGTGGCGAAGAAGTAGGCGACGCGACGGCTGCGCTCGGGGTGGTGTGTCAGGTCGCGGCGGAAGTACGGCTCCAGCACTGTCTCGACCGCCTTGTTCACCTCCCGAAGCTCGTCCTCGGTGAGCCACGGGAAGCCGCGGCTCACCTGCGAGGTGTCCGCCCACTCGCCCTGCGCGGGCTCGGCGCGCCGCCAGGCAGCGAGGTCGCGACCCAGGCGCTCCAGGTAGAGGCCGACGACGACGTCCGTAGCGGCCTGGCCGGCATCGGGTCCGGACAGCGAGAACCCCTTGGCGGCCGCCTTCCACGGACGCTCGCGACCGTCAACCGACTCGGCGCGGACGACGATGCCCCACTTCTCCAGAGCGCGCAGGTGGTAGCTCATGGCGCTCGGCGTCAGGCCGGTCAGCTCGGCCAGCTGGCTCGAGGTGCTCACCTTGCCCTGGTAGAGCTCGTCCAGGACGGCGGTGCGTGCCGGGTGCGCCAGGGCGCGCAGCGCTCGCGGATCGGTCAGGACGATGCGGTCGCCTTCGCGCACCGGTGCGTGCGGGTCAGTGTCCACGGCCCAAGCCTACGGGGTTGCGATCGACGATGTGAAGCAATACCTTCAAATATATGAAGCGACTCTTTCAGAACCTGAGCACCTCGGTCTGGCGGCACCGCGACCTGCGCATCGCGGCCCCGGCCCGGGCCCTGAGCATCCTCGGCGACGAGATCGCCCTGGTCGCCCTGATGCTGCACGTGCACGACCTCGGTGCCGGCGCTCGCGGCGTCATGCTGCTGCTGATCAGCGCCGCCGTCCCGACCGTGCTACTCGCCCCGGTCGCCGGCGGGCTGGCCGACCGGGTCGACTCCCGGTTGCTGCTGGTGTCTGCGTCGCTGCTCCAGGTCGTGGTCTGCGTCGGACTCGCCTTCACCGCGCCGCTGTGGGGCGTGTATCTGCTGGTCATGGCGCTGCAGGCCGGGCAGGCGGTGGTCAACCCAACCTGGCAGGCGCTGGTGCCGCGGATCGTCGGCGAGGCCGAGCTCGGGCAGGCCATCGGTGCCACCCAGGCGCTGGCCACCCTGGCCGCGGGCGCGGGCGCCCCCATCGGTGGTCTGCTCAGCGGGATCGGCGGTCAGCGGCTGCCCCTGCTGGTGGACGCCGCGAGCTTCGTCGCGCTCGTCGTCGCTGCCCTCCTGGTGCGCACCCGCCGGGCCGGCCGGCACGACGCCGCACTGCGCACTGCCGAGCCGGCTCGGGCGCTGGACGGTCTGCGGGTGATCCGCGCCGACCGCCTGCTCTGGCCGATCTTCGTCGCGCTGTTCGCCTACGTCGTGGTCGGTGAGGCCACGAATGTCGTCGAGGTCTTCCTGATCCGCGACCATCTGCGCGGCTCGTCCGTGCAGTACGGCCTGATCGGTGCGGTGACCACCGCCGGCATTGTTGTCGGCTCGCTGCTGGCCGGTCGCATCCGGCGCACGCCTCGGCGGGTCGTGGTGATCGTGGTCGCCGCCGCCGTGCAAAGTGTGGGGCTGCTGCTCGCCGGCCTGGTGCCCTCGGTGGTGCTGCTCGGTGTCGTCTACAGCACGCTCGGTGTCGCCAACGGGGCGCTGAACACCAGCACCGGGACGCTGGTCTTCACGCGGGTGCCGGACGCCGTCCGAGGCCGGGTCGGTGCTGCGCTCAACGGCGGGTCCCGGGCCTGCTCCATCGTGGCGCTCGCCCTCGGTGGACTGGCCGGTACCGCGCTGGGGGCGGCGCCGTCGTTCGTCCTGTTCGGCTCCCTGGCGCTCGCAGTCGTCGGGTGGCTCGCCCTGCGGGTGCTGCCGCTGCGGGACGTCGCAGCCCCGGCTGCCACCGGTATGGTCGAGCCCGCAGAGCGTGCGGCGATGGGTGCGGCGAGCGGGTCGTGATCACGACGCGCTGGCCGCGCCCACGCCCACGCCCGCACCCGCGCCCGCACCCGCGCCCGCACCCGCGCCCGCACCCGCGCCCGCAGGGTCACCCCCGAGTCACCACGCTGCCTTCACATCGCTACGCGGGCGCCTGCTGGCCGATCGCCTAGCCTGTCGACATGGCGGACCAGCGACCCGGCGACGACCCGACCCGGGTGATCCGCAGCTCACCGGGCACGAGTGGTTCGCGCGCCCCCGACGCGCCGCCCGGTCACGGCGTCCAGGCTCCCGGCGCGCGCCCGCCCAGCGACCCGCCGTACGTCCGCCCAACCGCGCCGCGCACTCCGCGCGAGCCAGACGGCGCAGGTTCCGGCCTGCAGCCGTCGCCCAGGACCGACCGCAAGCGCCGGCGTATCGGCTGGAAGCCGATCGTGCTGGTCGTGGTGCTCGCGCTGATCGTCTACCCGATCGCCCTGTTCTTCGTCGCGTGGCGGCACCTGGGCCGGGTCGACGCCCTGCCCGCCAACACCGCGGCGACGCCGGGACGCACCTATCTCGTGGTCGGCTCCGACTCGCGCAAGGGGCTGACCAAGGCCCAGCGCAGAGCCCTGCACACCGGCGGCGACTTCGGCCAGCGCACCGACACGATCATGCTGCTGCACCTGCCGGCCAACGGCGGGCCGAACGTCCTGATGAGCATCCCGCGGGACAGCTACGTCTCGATCCCCGGGCACGGCATGAACAAGATCAACGCGGCGTACGCGTTCGGCGGCCCCAAGCTGCTCGCCGAGACGATCGAGAAGGCGACCGGCGTGCAGATCGACGACTACGCCGAGATCGGCCTCGGCGGGTTCGCCTCGATCGTGGACGCCGTCGGCGGCGTGCAGATCTGCCCCAAGCGCGACATGAAGGACAAGGACGCCGGCCTGAACATCAAGAAGGGCTGCCAGCAGGCGAACGGCGCGGTCGCACTCGGCTACGCGCGGGCTCGGCACTCTGACCCCCGCGGCGACCTGGGCCGGGTGGAGCGTCAGCGCGAGGTGCTCGGCGCGATCGTCGCCAAGTCCAGCAAGCCGACGACGCTGGTGAATCCGTTCGCGGCCTTCCCACTGGCTTCCAGCGGTGCCGCGACGCTGACCATCGACAAGCACACCGGCCCGGTCGCGCTGCTGCGCTTCCTGCTCGGCATGAAGTCCGCCGCCGGTGGTGACGGCCTCTCGCTGACCGTGCCGATCTCGGGCACCGCGAACCGACCCGGCGCCGGCTCGGTCGTGCTGTGGGACCAGGACCAGGCGGACATCGTGTTCAAGGCGTTGCGCGACAGCGATACCCGACCGATCATCCCGATCGCGGCCGAGCAGAAGAAGCTGACCGGCTAGGGCCGTCCGTCGCTGCGGATGTTGTACGGCGCGCCCAAGGCGTTGTCACCGGTGATGTTTATCCGCGAGGCGATGTCCCTGTGCCGGCGCTGGATCCTGCGCTCGCGACGGGCCGCCCGCGACTTCTTCGAGAGAGGGTTGTGGAGATGCATGATGGCCTCACCTTCCCTGCCGATGCAGATCAAGATAGAACTGCGCGGCCGCCGCGCCTAGGGCGCAAATCAGGTCAGGTGTCCGATTCAGTTGACCAGGCTCAACTGGTCGAGCCTGACCGCTCGCCACGTCGGTGGCGCAGGTACTCGAGCCCGATCGGGACCACCGAGACCACCGCGATCAGCACGGCGATGGCCTCGATGTTGTTCGAGACGAAGTCGATGGTGCCCAGGAAGTACCCGGCCAACGTCATGATGACGACCCACAGTGCCGCGCCGATCGCGCTGTACGAGTAGAACTTTCGCCGGTCCAGCTGGCTGACCCCGGCGATCAGCGTGATGAAGGTGCGCACGATCGGCACGAACCGGCCGATGATCAGGGCCCGCGCGCCGTAGCGCTCGAAGAAGGCGTGCGTCTGGTCGACGTGTTTCTGCCTGATCAGCCGGGAGTTCTCCCCGACGATCCGCGGGCCGACGGCTCGGCCGATCTCGTACCCGCACATGCTGCCCGCGAAGGCCGCGACGAACAGCAGGGGCAGCACCACGACGAGCGACTTGTGCAGCGTGCCGTTGGAGATCAGCAGGCCGATGGTGAACAGCAGCGAGTCACCGGGCAGCAGGAAGAAGAAGAGCCCGCACTCGATGAACACCACCAGCAGCGTGCCGGGCAGGGCATAGGTGTCGATCAGGTGCTGGGGGTCGAGCCACGCCGGGCCGAGTGCATGCATCACGCGGACCAGCGTAGATGGCCGCACCCCGGCGCCCCTACGCTCACTGGGTGGAATCGGTGGAGATCGGGGTCGGACCCTGGGTGGGGCCGTGGCCGGACGACGAGCGGCTCGACCCTCAGCTGCTCACCGAGGGCGACGCCCGCAACGTCGTCGACCGCTACCGGTACTGGAAGGTCTCGGCGATCGTCGCGGACCTGGACTCGCGCCGGCACCCCTTCCACGTCGCGGTCGAGAACTGGCAGCATGACTTCAACATCGGCTCGGTGGTGCGCACCGCGAACGCGTTTCTGGCCGAGCAGGTGCACGTGGTCGGCCGTCGCCGCTGGAACCGGCGCGGCGCGATGGTCACCGACCGCTACCAGCACCTGACCCACCACGACGACGTCGCGGACCTGCTCGGCTGGGCGCACGAGCGGCGGCTGCCGTTGGTCGGCATCGACAACCTGCCCGGTGCCGTCCCGCTGGAGGGGTACCCCTTGCCCCGTGAGTGCGTGCTCCTGTTCGGTCAGGAAGGTCCCGGGCTGTCCGCGGCGGCTCACGCCGGCTGCGACGTCGTCCTGTCGATCGCGCAGTTCGGGTCCACCAGGTCGATCAACGCCGGGGCGGCGGCCGCGATCGCCATGCACACCTGGATCACCCGCCACGCAGTCGGCTGATGGCCACCCGTCACCTCCGAAAGGTGGCCCTGGGTGATGTCACGGCGTGCCGTTACTCCAATAGGTTCGTAGTGGCGTTGCGCCGCGACATAGAGCGCGGTCCAGTCAGCGGGACCAGACCTTGCGGTGCGAGCGGACGGCGGGTGCCGCGGTCTGCGTCCACACCCGGCGCCACCGGGCGGCGTCCGGACCGGAGGTGGCCGGCGACTCCCCGCGGGCCGCCCGCCGGGTGGCGTCCCACCAGGAGGTCTCGTCCTCGTCCATCAGCTGCGCCACGGCGCCTTCGATCCGAGCTCCGAGCTCACGGGGCCCCTCGCCGTCCACTGCGCGCAGCGGTGCGCCGAACCGCAGGGTCACCGGTGGTCGTCCTGGCACCGGCCACCCACGGCCGCGGGGCATCGCGGCGAACGAGCCGCGGATCGCGATGGGCACCACCGGCACCCGGTGCTGTACCGACAGGAACGCTGCGCCGTGCCGGAACTGGCGCGTCCAGCCGTCCGGTGAGCGGGTACCCTCGGGGAACACGACGACCGACCAGCCGTCGTCCAGCAGGTCGCCCGGCGTCGAGGACAGCGAGCCTGAGCGACGCTCGATCGGAAACGTGTTGAACACCATCGCCGAACTCGTTGCGCGCCACCACGTGTCGAAGAAGTAGTCGGCCGCCGCGGCCACCGCGGTGCGACGCCGCCAGCGGTCCGGCAGCGAGCAGAGGATCAGCGGGGTGTCCAGGTGGGAGGTGTGGTTGGCCACGAAGATCACCGGGCCAGCCATCCGGTCCAGCACGTCGAGCCCGTGCACGGTGGGGGTGATCTCGCGACGCAGCAGAGGTGCCAGGGCGAGCTTCTGGATGCCCTCTCGCGCAACGACTGCGGCCGGCGTCCGCGCCCATGCAGTCGGGAACGGCTCGCTCTGCTGCGGCGGTACGAACGGTTCGGCGGAGCGCGGCACCATCGAGCGTCGTCCCCACCGCCACCCGCGCGAGACCATCTTCAGGTCCTGCCGGGCGCCGCGCAGCAGCTGCCCGGACAGCACGTGCCGGGTGACGTGCAGCACCGGCCCGGTCATCGCACGTCCGCGATCAGGTGCGGTGGGTTGCGCAGGTAGGTGATGGACGGCGACCGGCCCACGGTGCCGGACGCCATCTCGAGCGCATCCTGCAGCGAGGACGCCGCCCGGAACCCCATCCGCTCGACGGCGCGCCGGTTGGCGCCGACCCAGATCACGTCGCCGACGTGGTCCATCGCGTGCGCCGCCCAGTACCACATGTAGAACGGGTGGACGCCGTGGTAGGCGTGCGAGGTTCGGTACAGGTGGATGTACCAGGGGTCGGTGGCGTACTGCTCCTCGAACTTCGCCTCGATCACCGACGGTTCGGTGGACGTGGTCAGCACCTCTTCGTAGAAGTCCACGTACGACGGGTGGTGGAGCTGGTTGAAGTCCTCTTCGACCGGGTGGTACAGGATCACCGCGCCGCCCTTGCGGACGACGGGCTGGCCCCGGTAGCTGTTGAAGTAGTAGCCGAGCCCCATGCAGGTGGCCAGGATCGGGTTCATGATCGAGTTCACGTTGTACGGGCCGAGGTAGGGCACGCCCAGCACGAGCACGTCGCTCTGGCCCTGCACCTCGACCATCTGCTGCTCGTGCACCCTCGCCACGGTCAGCTCGTGCACGGCCTCGGTCTCACCGGCGTTCACCCCGGTCAGCCCGTACGGCGCGCGCATTCCGTGGAACATGTTGTGCCGCACGCCCTTCGGGGCCACGGCCAAGCCACGTCGGGCGGCCAGCATCGAGGCCTGGTCCTTGATGCCCCATTCCCACTCGCGCTTCATCAGGAACTTGTAGCTGGAGGGGAAGACGTTGTTGTTCAGGGTGGTCTCGATGGTGAAGATCTTCAGGTGGTCGGCCAGCATCCGGCCCATTCGCCAGGCGCTGTGGTGCATCGCGGACTTGGTGTGGTCCATGAACGAGCGCGAGTGCACCATGGTGTGGCTGTTGTGGTGGTGCCGCAGCGACTTGTACGACGCCAGCCCGATCGGCACCGACTTGTGGCCGCCGTCCATCGCGACGAGGTTCACGTTGACGTAGATCAGCAGGTCCGACTCGGCCGCGCGGCGGTTGATCTCGACGTCCTCGCCGCGGTCGGTCTGCCCGACGTGCAGCAGGTTCGACTTGTCCTCGGCGTCGTGGTTGTACAGCGCGCCCTGCGGGAAGAACGAACGGAACACCCGCTCGCCGACGATGTCCTTCAGCTCGGCCGGGGTGAGCCTGCGGTGCAACGCGTTCGCCGAGATGATCTCGACGTCGTCCACGCCCGCCGCGGCGGCCATGGTGAGCACCTGCTCGATGATCCGTTGCCGGATGTCCGGCTTGACCATCGGCGGCAGCGGCAGCGAGATGTCGTCGAACGCGATGGTCAGCCGCATCCCGGCGTGCAGCAGCGTGGGCAGCGGGTCGCTGCCCACGGGCTCGAGCAGCGCGCGGCGGATCGCGCCGTCCACGTCCCGGATGCCCGGCATCGCCTCCGGCGGGTAGACGACGCGCGTACCGCGCGGGAAGGTCTCCAGCCGGAAGCCTTCTCCCTCGTGGACGACGAGCGGCGGGGTGCGGTCGTCGACCTCCAGGACGAAACCGGGGCGGGTCACGAGCTTCTCCTTGCCTGGGAACGGATCTGTCCAGAGCTCATGCGCGGCTCCGGACGTCGAAGCAGACCTTGACGGCACCGAGCCGGCCGGCCGACTGGGCGTGGTCCAGCGCCTCGCGCCAGCGGTGCAGCGGATACCGGCCCCCGACCACGCCGTCCATCGGTGCTCGGCCGGCCAGCCCGATGGCGACCTCGAACGCGTCACCGGCGGACGCGTACGTACCGGCCACCTCGAGCTCGCGGAACCACGCGGGGGACAGGTCCGCACCGGCCGGCATGCCGGACAGCACCACCCGCCCGCCGGCCTTGGTGGAGCGCAGCACGGTGTCCAAGGACGACGTCGACCCGACCGCGTCGATCGCGACGTCCACCCCGCCGAGCAGCATCTCGCTGGCGCTGCTGAGCCGCGCCGCAGGGGCCGGAAGTCCTTGCGGCGCAACGCGAAGCGCCCGTGTCGTGCGGCGGACTGCGCGCATCGCCTCGTCCGGCGCCGCGACGTCGCTGGCGCCGAACGCGCGCGCCAGCTCGGCCTGCCGACCGTGCTTGGCGATCACCGTGATCCGGCCCGCGTCGGTCAGCTCGCGCAGCGCCAGGACCGCGAACAGCCCCACCGCGCCCGCACCGGAGACCAGCACCGATCCACCGGCCGGCACCTGTGCCCGGCGGGCCAGCTGCACGGCGCAGGCCAGCGGCTCGACCAGCACCGCGCGCTCGTCGGACAGGGCGTCAGGCACGACGTGCAGCTGCGAGCGGTGCACGGTCAGCCGCTCACCCCAGCCGCCGCCGGTGTCCTGGCAGAAGCCGGTCTGCAGCCCGGGGGAGAGGTGGCCGACGGTCACGTGGTTGCACAGGTTCGTCCGGCCGGTCCGGCACGGCTCGCACGGCTCGACGCCGCGAGCCGCGCAGGCCAGCACCGGGTCGACGACCACCCGGGTCCCGCGGGGCAGGTCCTCGCAGTCCTGCGCGAGCTCGCCGACGATCTCGTGCCCGGGGACGAACGGCATCGAGACCAGCGCCGAGAAGTACAGCGAGGTCTGCCCGGTGATCGCGCCCAGGTCGGACCCGCAGATCCCGGACAGCAGCGGCCGCACCTGGGCCCACCCCGGACGTCGGACCGCCGGCTCGTCGCGGGTCACCAGCCGCAACGGCGCCATCGGCCCGACCAGCAGGCCGGGCATCCGTCCCCCGCTGACCTTGGCCGCCGCGAACCGCGGGATCGACCGGAACATCTCCAGCGCCAGCATCACGGCAGCCCCACCCCCGTCGTGTCGTGCTGGACGTCCGGCACCCGGCCGCGCGAGGTCGCGGACGGCGTCCGCCACGTCTCGACCGGCCAGCGCGCCGCCCGCGCGGCCCGGAACAGCGGGACGTCGGGCGAGACCGCCGTGGGACGCCCGACCGCGCGCAGCAACGGCAGGTCGGAGTGACTGTCCGCGTAGCCGAACGAGCGGGAGAGGTCGAAGCCGTTGACCTCGGCGTAGCGCACCAGCCAGGCCGCCCGGGACTCGCCGACCAGCGGTGGCGAGGCCAGGTAACCGGTCGCCCGCCCTCGCTCGTCCACCGCGAGCTCGGCGGCCACGATGTGGTCGAACAGCGGCGCCAACGGCCTGGTCAGCGGGCGGATCGCACCGGTGAGCAGCACCGTGTGGTGGCCGGCCGCCTGGTGCTCGCGAACGCGCCGTAGCGCCGCCCCGCTGACCCGCTCCAGCACGTGCGGCGCGATCACCTCGTCCACCAGGGAGTCCAGCTCGTGCAGGTCAGCGCCGGCGTACCTGCGGTAGACCGCGCGCAGGAAGCCGCCGCGGTCGCGGCGCTCGGCACCGACGTACGACGGCATCCGGCGCAGCAGCCGGCCGATCTCGCGAGCCCGCCCGGCGCCGTCCAGCTCGGGCAGCCGCAGCCACAGGTACGTCTCGATCACGTTGCTGGACAACAGGGTGCCGTCCATGTCGAAGACCGCGAGCACCCGCGCGCCCTCGACCCCGGCGTCGCCGTCGATCCGGCGGCGGCCGGGCTCGCCCTGCGCCTGCCGCTTGCGCCGGATCACGTCGTACTTGCGCATCGGCTCGGTGACGCTGGGGCAGTGCACGTCGCGGATGTAGTGCGTCCAGTCCACCACCGCGGTGTCGAAGCCGAACAGCTCCAGGTCGGCCGGGTCGAGCGCGCGGTGCAGCGCGAGCGTGCGGTCGTCGACGAACTGCAGCTCGACCTGGGTGTACGAGCGGTACAGGTCGAGGTAGCGGCGCAGGAACTCCAGCCGGCGCCGGGTGCGGTCCAGGTCGCGGGAGAACTCGCGCGCCCGGTCGCTGCGGGGCAGCAGTCCCAGCGCCCGGTCGGCCAGCCGGTGCACCGTCTCGCCCTGGCTGAGCAGCCGCTCCGCCTGGTGCGAGCCCGGGAAGCTCCAGGTGGCCAGCGGCACCGCGCCCCGCTCGCCGAGGTCGAACGGGTGCTTCTCGAAGTACTCGCGGACCAGCTCGTAGAGCCGGCGGAAGGTCAGCGGGTTGCGCGCGCCGGACGAGACGTGGAAGTACTCCGGCTTGCCCGGTTCCGGGTCGGTGGCGCAGACCGCGAGCAGCGCGTTGACCACGTGGTCGACCGGCACGATGTCGACGATCGAGTCCGGCGCGGCAGGGAGGTCGGGCAGCTCGCCACGGCCGTAGGCCAGGATGATCGGCTCGGCCATCTTGAAGCCCTCGATCCAGCCCGGGTGCGGCCAGACCAGCGCGGACTCGATGATCGAAGGCCGCACGATGCTCACCGGGATGGCCGGCGCGCCCGGCGCATCGACTGAGGCGCCGCTGGTCAGCTCCTCGACGACCCGCTCGCCCATCGCCTTGGTGAAGGTGTAGACGTCGGTCCAGCCCAGGCTGCGGGCGCGCTCGCCGCCGGCCTGCTGCTGGTGCTTCTTGACCCACTCGCGACGACGACGCTCGGCGTCCTGCGCGGCGGTGATCGGTCCGGCTCGGCCGTGCTCGGCCTCGGCCTCGCCGCTCAGCTTGCGCAGCACGCCGCCGCGACGGGAGTCGTCCTCGATCTGCTGGGCCAGCCGCAGCCCGGCGTCCCGCTCGGTCCGCCAGTCGACGTCGTGCGCGACCGAACGTTCGGGCACCGCGCCTCGGCGGCGGCCGCCCACGTAGGCGGTGGACACGTGCACGTAGTGCACCGGCTTGTCCGTGCTCGCCTCCAACACCCGCTGGAGCAGCGAATGGGTGCCGACCACGTTGGTGGTGAACGCCTCGTGGATCGGCGGGTCGAAGGAGACGTCGCCGGCGCAGTGCACGACCACGTCGAGGTCCTTGGGCAGGTCGGGCAAGTTGCGCAGGTCGCCCTCGATCACGCCGACCGTGTCGAGCAGGGCGTCGAGGCCGCCGGCGCGATCCACGGCGGCCTGGAAGGTCGGCTTGCCGAGCAGTGCCGCGATCCGGTCGCGTCCCGGCTGGCCTGCCTTGGGGCGGACCAGCACCACCGGGTGGGTCCCGGGCAGCTCGGTCAGCATCCGCTGGAGCAGCGCCTCACCGACGAAACCGGTCACACCGGTGATCAGGATCCGGCGGCCGTCGAGCTGGTCCTGCAGTCGCACTGACCCCTCCTCGCCCGGAACACCTCTCAACGTGGCATCCAACCACTTCGTTGCCCGGCGGCCCCGGATGGGTACGTATGGCGCAGGCGGGACGGCGTACGGTCGGCCGATGGATCCGAACGCGACGGACAGTGCCGACCTCGGCGACTGGTCGGGGTACGACTGGGGCGACTACTACGCCCGCCGCACCGACCGGCCGCCGCGCGAGCTTCTGCTGCGGGCGCACACGACCTACACGAAGGGTGGCCGCGGACCTGGTGAGGCTGTCGACCTGGGGTGCGGTGACGGCGCGGACACCGCCTGGCTGTTGCGCCACGGCTGGTCGGTGACGGCGGTCGACGCCTCAGCGGCGAGCGAGCGCCACGTGCGGGCCAACGCCGAGGGCTATCTCGACCGGCTCGACCTGATCATCGGGGACCTGGCGACGACGGAGCTGCCCGAGGCGGACCTGGTCGTGGCGTGCTTCAGCCTGCCGTACGTCCCGCCGGCCCGGTTCGGTGCGATGTGGGACGGCGTGCGCGCCGCGCTGCAGCCTGGGGCCGTGCTGGCGGTCACGCTGTTCGGCGAGCGCGACTCGTGGGCCGGCCGGTTCGCCGACATGACCTTCCACTCGCGGGCGCAGGTGGACGCGCGGTTCGCCGGGCTGGACGTCCTCGAGCTCACCGAGGACGAGCAGGACGGCACCAGCGACATCGGCCCGAAGCACTGGCACACGTTCGACGTGATCGCTCGCCGTCCTTGGTGAGCCTCTGGTGCGCGGTACCGGGTTGCGCCCCGCGGGCTGTTCAGTCGAGCGGCTGGAAGTGCTCCACCAACGCGACGACGTCCGCGATCGAGTCGACCACCCGCGTCGGCCGGTACGGGAACCGGTCCACCGCCTCGGCCTTGGTCGAGCCGGTCAGCACCAGGATCGTGCGGAGCCCGGCCTCCAGCCCGCTGACGACGTCGGTGTCCATCCGGTCGCCGATCATCACCGTGGACTCCGAGTGCGCGTCGATCCGGTTCAGCGCGCTGCGCATCATCAGCGGGTTCGGCTTGCCCACGTAGTACGGCTCGACGCCGGTCGCCCGGGTGATCAGTGCGGCGACCGAGCCGGTGGCCGGCAGCGAACCCTCGGTGGAGGGGCCGCTGGCGTCCGGGTTGGTGGCGATGAACCGGGCGCCGGCCTCGATCAGCCGGATCGCTCGGGTGATCCCCTCGAACGAGTAGGTGCGGGTCTCGCCGAGCACCACGTAGTCCGGGTCGCGCTCGGTCAGCGTGTACCCGATGTCGTGCAGCGCCGTGGTCAGTCCGGCCTCGCCGATCACGTACGCGCTGCCGCCCGGCCGCTGGCCGTCCAGGAACTGCGCGGTGGCCAGCGCCGACGTCCAGATGGACTCCTCGGGCAGGTCGATCCCGCTGCGTGACAACCGGGCCTTGAGGTCGCGGGGGGTGTAGATCGAGTTGTTCGTGAGCACCAGGAACCGCCGCCCGGACGCCTCCAACGCCGCGATGAACTCGGGTGCCCCGGGGATGACGTGCTCCTCGTGCACCAGCACGCCGTCCATGTCGGTGAGCCAGCACTCGACCGGCTTGGGGGTCGTCATGCGCCCATGGTGACAGCCCGGCCACTAGCGTCGCCTGCATGACGCGACGACTGGTGGTGATCGGTGCCGACGCCGCCGGGATGAGTGCCGCCAGCCAGGCGCTGCGGGTGGCCGCCCACCTCGGCCGCGACCTCGAGGTGATCGCCTTCGAGTCGACCGAGCACACCTCCTACAGCCAGTGCGGCATCCCCTACTGGGTGGCCGGAGACGTCGACGGTGCGGACGCGCTGGTCGCGCGGACGGCCGAGCAGCACCGCGCCAACGGCATCGACCTGCGGCTCGGCAGCGCGGTCACCTCGATAGACTTGGACGCCGGTCACGTGGTCGTCGACGGCGGGTCCGGCGAGCAGCGGGTCGGCTTCGACGAGCTGATGATCGGCACCGGCGCGGAGCCGATCCTGCCGGACTGGGCGCGCGAGGTCCCCAGTGTGCTGGCGATGAAGACGATGGACGACGGCGCCGCCTGGCGGCGGCTGCTCGCAGCCACCGACGGCCAGGCCCCCGAGTCGGTGCTGGTCGTCGGCGGTGGCTTCATCGGGGTCGAGGCGGCCGAGTCGTTCGCCAAGCGCGGCGTGCGCACCACCCTGGTGACCCGCAGCAGCGAGCCGATGGCGCACTCACTGGACCCGCAGATGGGCGCGCTGGTGCGGCGCGGGCTGGAAGACCTCGGGGTCGAGGTGGTCACCGGGGCCGAGGTGTCCGGGATCGAGTCCCGAGACGGCCTGATCGGCGCCGCGTGCGTGAGCGGCGTCGAGCACCGGGCCGACGCCGTGGCGCTCGCCATCGGCGTCCGGCCGCGGGTCGGCCTGGCGAGGGCGGCGGGCCTGCCGCTGGGTGACCACGGCGGTCTCGTGCCGGACGACCGGCAGCAGGTCGCCGACGGCATCTGGGCGGCCGGCGACTGCTGCGAGGTCTGGGACCGGTTGCTCGAGTCGCACTGGTACACCCCGCTCGGCACGCACGCGAACAAGGCCGGGAAGGTGGCCGGCACCAACATCGGCGGCGGGACGGCGCGGTTCGCAGGCTCGGTCGGCACCGCGATCACCCGTGCGGGCGCGGCCGAGGTCGCCCGCACCGGCCTGCTGCCGGCCTGGGCCGGCGAGCGCGGCCTGGACGCCGTCCAGGTGACCATCGAGTCCACCACCGCGGCCGGCTACATGCCCGAGGCGGACCCGGTGACGGTCAGCGTGGTCGGCGAGCGCGGGTCCGGCCGGCTGCTGGGCGGGCAGATCGTCGGCGGTCGCGGCGCGGGCAAGCGGATCGACGTCCTGGCCATGGCGCTCTGGTCCGGCCTGACGGCCGCTGACGTCGTGGACGCCGACCTGGCCTACTGCCCGCCGTTCTCACCGACGTGGGACCCGGTTCAGATCGCCTGCCGCAAGCTCGACACCGCTGTCCGGGATCCGGGCCGATGATGACGCCGTACCCCCCGCCCCCCTAGGTTTGGCACGCCGGACGTGCCACCCCGGCCACTACCAGCGACCGCTCCAGGAGTCATCGATGCCCATCGCAACGCCCGAGTCGTACGCCGACATGCTGGACCGCGCCAAGGCCGGCGCGTTCGCGTACCCGGCGATCAACGTGAGCTCGTCGCAGACGCTGATCGCGGCGATCCGCGGGTTCGCCGAGGCCGAGAGCGACGGGATCGTGCAGGTCTCCACCGGGGGAGCCGAGTACCTGTCGGGCTCGACGGTGAAGGACATGGTCACCGGCTCGGTGGCGCTCGCGCTGTACGCCCAGGAGGTCGCGAAGAACTACGACGTCCAGATCGCGCTGCACACCGACCACTGCCCGAAGGACAAGCTGGACGGCTTCGTCCGGCCGCTGCTGGCCATCTCCAAGGAGCGGGTGGACCGCGGCGAGCTGCCGCTGTTCCAGTCGCACATGTGGGACGGCTCGGCCGTCCCGGTGGAGGAGAACCTGCAGATCGCCCGCGAGCTGCTGCAGGCCTGCCACGCGGCGCGGGTTGTCCTGGAGATCGAGGTCGGTGTGGTCGGCGGCGAGGAGGACGGTGTCGTCGGCGCGATCGACGACAAGCTCTACTCGACCCCCGAGGACGCCATCGCGACCGTCGACGCGCTCGGGCTCGGCGAGCACGGCCGGTACCTGACGGCGCTGACCTTCGGCAACGTGCACGGCGTCTACAAGCCGGGCAACGTCAAGCTCCGCCCGGAGATCCTGCGCCAGGCGCAGGATGCGGTGGTGGCGGCCAAGGGGCTGGACGCCGGGTCCAAGCCGTTCGACCTGGTGTTCCACGGCGGATCGGGGTCGCTGCCGTCGGAGATCTCGGACGCCGTCGACTACGGCGTGGTGAAGATGAACGTGGACACCGACACCCAGTACGCCTTTACCCGCCCGGTCGCGGCGCACATGTTCGCCAACTACGACGGCGTGCTGAAGGTGGACGGCGAGGTCGGCAGCAAGAAGCTGTACGACCCGCGGGCGTGGGGCAAGGCGGGCGAGCAGGGCATGGCCGGACGCGTCCTGGAGGCGTGCCAGAACCTGCGCAGCGCCGGTCAGCGCGCTCGCTGAACCGGCCGGGCGGCGGGACGCGAGGGGAGGTGGCGTGTTCAGCCTGTGGAGCACACTGATCCCGCTGATCCTCGGCTGCGCGCTCGTCCCCGTGCAGAGTCTGGCGACGATCCTGCTGCTCCAGTCCGAGGACGGCCGGCGCAAGGCCACCGCCTGGGTGATCGGCATGACGTCGGCGCGGGTCGTGCAAGGCCTCCTGTTCGCGCTGCTGCTGCACACGAGTGCGGCGATCGCCCAGGACGTCGATGACGGGCCGGGCGCCGTGGCGTCGTTCGTGCTGCTGCTGGTCGCGATGACGATGCTGCTCTCCGCGCTCGGGGCGGCGCTCAGGCACGAGGACCCGGACGCCCCGCCACCGCGATGGCTCGGCGTGGTCGACCGCATCTCGCCAGCGAATGCGTTCGGCATCGGCACCGCCATGATCGTGCTGAGCGTGAAGTTCTGGGTGTTCACGGTCGGTGCGGTGACCGCAATCGCGGGCGCGGGCCTGCCGCTGCCCGAGCGAGTGCTCACGTTCGCGCTGTTCATCGTGCTGGGGGAGTCCACCCTGATCGCGCTGCTGGCGATCGGATTGGTCTCACCGGCGCGCGCCAAGCCGCTGCTCGATCGCATCGTGGCCTGGCTGACGGCCAAGAACCGGGTGCTGGTGATGACGCTCGGGACGGCGTTCGGAATCTGGTTCCTGGTCAAGGCCCTGCACGGTTTGGGCGTCCTGACCTGACCCCTCCGCCTCTGGCGGCCGCCCCGGCGTTGATCACGTTAAGTGTGTGGATGCCTGCATAACCAGGCGTAGAACCCTCGAGGAGTGGCTGTAAGCCTCGAGGTGCTGCGTGACGCGTCGGCCGTCCACAGGAGGACCGCCGGTCCCGTCGTCCACAGTTCCGGCCTGCGCCGCCCGCCAGGCGGCTGATAGCCGCACGGTTTCTGGATGACCGAACTCCTCGTCCCCCGACTCACCGGCCTCGTCAGCGCGCAACACGGCGTGTTCTCCACGGCTCAGGCTCTGGACGCCGGTGTACATCCTCGTGAGATCCAACGTGCAGTCACCACCGGTGAGTGGGTTCGGTTGCGCCGGGGGGTCTACGCCCCGGGCGGGATCGTCGCCCGGCTGGACGACGCGTCCCGGCACGTCCTGGATGCGCGCGCCGCGCAGCTCACGTTGCATGGTCCGAGGGTGTTCTCGCACATCACCGCGGCGATGGTGCATGGGCTCCCGGCGTACGACCTCGATCTCGGCGAGGTGCACGTCACGCGTCCGGGCCGATCGACGTCGGGGCGGCACGAGGCCGGCATCTGGCACCACGTCGGCGCTCTCCCGGAGGATCGCGTGACGGAGCTGGTTGGCCTGCCGGTATCGGACCTGTGCAGGACCGCGCTGGACGTGGCCCGGGTCGCCCAGCCGGCCAGCGCACTGGTCATCGCCGATGCCGCGTGCGCTCGCGGCGTCACGTCCGCGCAGCTCAGGTCGGACCTTGCCGCGTGCATGGACTGGCCCGGGGCACGCCGTGCCTCACGACTGCTGCCACTTGCCGATGGCCGAGCCGAGTCACCCGGCGAGAGCATCGCGCGCTGGGCCTTGCACGCGCTCGACCTGGCTCCCGACGAGCTTCAGCTGCCGGTGCGAACCGACTCGGGGGTCTTCCGGGTCGACTTCGCCTGGACGAGATGGCGACTGGTCGGTGAGTTCGACGGGAAGATCAAGTACGGGCGACTGGTCAAGTCCGGCGAGAGTCCCTCGGACGTCGCGTGGCGCGAACGGCAACGCGAGCTGGCGATCGAACGCAGCAGCTGGGGAATGGTGCGATTCGGTTGGGCCGACGTTCACGACCTCGGCCGGCTGCGTCACCTCGTCCTCGGCGCGAAGGCTCGCGTCGAGGTGCATCGACGGTCGGCCTAGCCTCACGTCTCGAGGCTTGTGCCCACTTCTCCAGGGTTATGCGCCCGGTTATGCAGGCGTAGACACACTTAACGTGATCAACAAGCGGGGGCGGGGCAGGGCCGGGCTGGGTGGGGCGACGGCGGCGGGACGTCGGCTGACAGGATGGCGGGATGGACAACCTGTTGGGCATCCCTGCGACGCGCCTCGCCGACGAGCCGGAGCTGACCGTGGCCCGCGAGCTGGCGGAGGGCAGGACGGCGACCGACCTGGCTGCCGAGCACCCGGCGTCCAGCCTGCCGTGGGCGGTGCTGGCCGAGCTGGCGCTCGCGGACGGGCGCACGATCGAGGGGTACGCGTACGCGCGCACCGGATACCACCGGGGGCTGGACGCGTTGCGCCGCAGCGGTTGGCGCGGGCAGGGCCCGGTGCCGTGGTCGCACGAGCCGAACCGTGGGTTCCTGCGCGCGCTGCACGCCCTCGGTGTGGCGTCCGGCCGGATCCACGAGGACCCCGAGCACGAGCGCTGCGTGAGCTTCCTGGCCGACTGCGACCCCGAGGCCGCGCGCGCACTCGCCTGACGCGCACTCGCCTGACGCGCGGAGCGCCGACCCCGGATATCCGGGGCCGGCGCTCCAGCGTCCCCAGATGGGACCCCTGACCGCGTCAGCCCCGGCGTCCCGGTCCCTGATGGTCGGCCCGGGACTGCCCGGTCCCGGCCGACCCCTAGGAGGCCTGCTGACTGCGATCCGAGTTCGCGGCCGACCCCTGCACCGGCCGCGCACTCGCCACGACGATGATGCATCCTCGGATGGCTTCTTGTCTGTCCCTTTCCTGCCAACGGCAGTAAGATGCCAAATATGACAATCGGTGGCTCGGGTGTCACGCCTAGCGATCATGTTGACCAGGGAGCGGCGCGATGAGCACCGTTCTGACGACGTTCGGCATCGGTGACGAGTCGGACCGGCTGTACCGCCGCGTGCTCAGGCAGGACGGTCTACGCGTCGAGCAGCACGCTGAGGCGCTCGACTGGCCGCTCGAAAGAGCCCGCTCGGCCCTGCTCCCGTTGATCGAGCTGAGGCTCGTCCGGCAGGACCTCGACGCCTCCCTGGTCGCCCCGCACCCGCGGGCGGCTCTCACCCGTCTGGTCGATCGGGAGAACGCCCGGCTCAACCTGCGCCGCCGCGAGCTGGAGGAGGTCGCCGCGGCCATGAGCGAGTTCTCCGCCGACCACCTGGCCGGACGCAGCGACATCCTCGACCCCACCTCGCTGGACGTCATCCCAGCCGACTCGCTGGCCGGCACCGTCGAGGAGATGCTGCGGACGACGACGGGTCCGATCCGCTCGTTCCACCTGGAGGTCGCCGCCGGCGCCGCCGCGGACTCCGGCGTCGACTCGCGGGCCCGCGAGGGCCTCGAGCACGGCCGTGAGCTGCGTTCGATCTACCCCGTCTCGGTGCTGGACGACCCGCAGCACCTGGCGTGGGTGCGCGAGTGGGCCGCACTCGGCGAGCGCCAGCGGGTGGTCGACAAGGTGCCCTCGGAGTACGCCGTGCTCGGCGACGCGTGCGTGATCTCGGCCCCGATCTGGGGCGGGTCCGCGTCGTCCGCCGTACTGATCCGGATGCCCCTGCTGGTCGCAGCGTTCACCGCGGTGTTCGACGACGCGTGGGCCAGCGGCATCGCCGTCCCGGACGAGGACATCGAGCAGGACGCCGACACCCGGCTGCTCTCCCTGCTGGCCAGCGGCTTCAAGGACGAGGCGATCGCGCGCTACCTCGGCATCGGGGTGCGCACGGTGCGCCGCCGGGTCGCCACCTTGATGGACGACCTGAGCGTGCACTCGCGGTTCCAGCTCGGCGTGGTGGCCGAGCGGCGCGGCCTGCTCGGCGGCCGCCGCTGACCTTCGGTAGCCTCGCTGCGTCCGTGCTGCCACCTCGCACGGGCGTCCCGTCAGGAAGTTGGTGTCAGCATGCCCGCGATCGTGCTCGTCGGTGCCCAGTGGGGCGACGAGGGCAAGGGCAAGGCCACGGACCTGCTCGGCAGCCGGGTCGACTACGTCGTCAAGTTCAACGGCGGGAACAACGCCGGCCACACCGTGGTCATCGACGACGAGAAGTACGCCCTGCACCTGCTCCCGTCCGGCATCCTCACGCCCAGCTGCACACCGGTAATCGGCAACGGTGTCGTGGTCGACCTGTCGGTGCTCTTCGACGAACTGGCCGGCCTGGACGCCCGCGGCATCGACACCAGCAAGCTGGTGATCAGCGCCGACGCCCACGTGATCGCGCCGTACAACCGGACGCTCGACAAGGTCACCGAGCGGTTCCTGGGCAGCCGGCGGATCGGCACCACCGGGCGCGGCATCGGCCCGACCTATGCGGACAAGATGAACCGGATCGGCATCCGCGTCCAGGACCTGTTCGACGAGGGCATCCTGCGGCAGAAGGTCGAGGGCGCACTGGAGCTGAAGAACCAGGTGCTGGCCAAGATCTACAACCGCCGCGCCGTCACCGTCGACGAGGTGGTCGAGGAGCTCATCGAGCACCGGGACGCGCTGCGCCCGATGGTCGCGGACACCGGCCTGCTGCTCAGCAAGGCGCTGGACGACGGCAAGACGGTGCTGCTCGAGGCCGGCCAGGCCACCCTGCTGGACGTCGACCACGGGACCTACCCGTTCGTCACGTCGTCCAGCGCGACCGCGGGCGGCGCGTGCACCGGCTCCGGCATCCCGCCGACCCGGATCGACCGGGTGGTCGCGATCCTCAAGGCGTACACCACGCGCGTCGGCGAGGGGCCGTTCCCGACCGAGCTGCTGGACGACATGGGCGAGCACCTGCGCAAGACCGGCGGCGAGTACGGCACGACCACCGGGCGTCCGCGCCGCTGCGGCTGGCTGGACGTGGTGATCGGGCGCTACGCGACCCGGGTCAACGGCGTCACCGACTTCGTGATCACCAAGCTGGACACCCTCAGCGGGCTGGACACGGTGAAGGTCTGCGTGGCCTACGATGTGGACGGCGTACGGCACGACGAGATGCCGATGACGCAGAGCGAGTTCCACCACGCCAAGCCGATCTACCAGGACCTGCCCGGCTGGTGGGAGGACATCAGCGGCTGCCGCACGTTCGAGGAGCTGCCGGTCAACGCGCAGCGCTACGTCGAGACCGTGGAGCAGATGATCGGTCAGCGGGTCTCCGCGGTCGGCGTCGGCCCGGGGCGCGACGAGATCATCAGCCGGCACGACCTGCTCGAGGAGTGACCCGCCATGGCGACGGTCGGCGCAGGCAGCAGCGCGGTCGTCGTCGGCGCGAGCGTCGCCGGGATGCTCGCCGCCCGCGCGCTCGCCGACCACGTCCAGGACGTGCTCGTCCTCGAGCGCGAGGTCCTGGACGACTCCGCCGAGCCGCGCGGCCACGTGCCGCAGGGACGCCACCTGCACCTCCTGCTGGCAGCCGGCCTGGACCGGCTCTGCGAGTGGTTCCCCGGCATCGACGCCGAGCTGGCGGCGGCCGGCGCGGTCCGGGTGGACGGCACCGGGGCCTGGGTCTTCCAGGCCGGCGCCTACCGGGCCCGCGGTGACTGGGGCGCCTCGGTGCTCAGCATGACCCGGCCGCTGCTGGAGCAGACGATCCGGCGACGGCTGCGCGCCCTGCCCAACGTGCGGATCGAGGACGGCGTCAAGGGCGAGCGGGTGCACCGCGACGGGCGGCGGGTGGTCGGCGTCGAGGTCGATGGCCAGGTCCGGGCGGCCGACCTGGTGGTGGACTGCTCGGGCCGCAGCTCGCGGATCGCCCACGAGCTGGAGGCGTCCGGGGTGCTGTCGCCGCCGGTCTCGCTGGTCAGCATCGACTGCGCCTATGCCTCTACCCTGCTGGCGCGTGCCCCGGACGACCTGGACGGCGGGTTCCTGGTCTGCGGGCCGACGCCGCCGACCAGCTTCCGGATCGGGGCAGTGCTGCCGGTCGAGGGTGGACGGTGGCAGGTGACGCTGGCCGGGGTGCACGGCGAGGTGCCGCCGACGGACGACGAGGGCTTCCTGGCGTTCGCCCGGAGCCTGCTCAGCCCAGCCGTCGCGCAGCTGGTCGAGCGATGCGAGCGGGTGGCGCCGATCGAGCACTACCGGTTCCCGGCCAGCCGCCGCCGGCACTACGAGAAGGTGCCCGCGCTGCTGCCCGGTCTGGTCGTGCTGGGCGACGCGGCCTGCAGCTTCGACCCGGTCTACGGCCAGGGCATGTCGTGCGCGGCGCTGCAGGCGGCGGCGCTGGGCGACCTGCTGGCGACGGTGCCCGCCGGTTCGCCGGACCTTCCCCGGCGGTTCCACCGGCGGGCAGCGACCATCCTGGACGCCCCGTGGTCGATCGCCGTCGGCGCGGACTTCCTGCACCCGATGACCGTCGGCCCGAAGGCGCGCGGCACCGACCTGGTCAACCGCTACGTCCTGCGCGTGCTGCAGGCCAGCCACACCGACGTCGCCGTCGCGCGGCGGTTCAACCTGGTGCTCCAGCTGGTCGACCCGACGTCCGCCCTGATGCGGCCGGCCACGATGGCTCGGGTGCTTCGTTCGGCCCGACGCTCGCCCGCCCGGACCGGTGCGGCGCTGGTCCACCCTCGGGTGGGCCCGGGGCAGCCTGCCGCCCAGCGCTGACTGCGACGTATCAGCGACCCCGGTCGGGCGCTCGGTTCAGGTGGAACACCGCCGACCCGAGCCGACCCGAGGAGCGCGCGATGCCTGTTCCGCCGATCCAGGTGGCCACGCCCGTGCAGACCGCGACGTATGCCGAGGGGGACCGTCCGCAGCAGTGGGCGCCGGGGGACTTCCTGCTCACCCGCGGGCACGGCCCCGTGAGCCGGATGATCCGGTTCGGCGAGCGGCTTCGGATCCACGGCGACGACCGGCACTACGCCTGGTTCAACCACGCGGCGCTGGTCGTCTCGACGGATGGCGACCTGGTCGAGGCGCTCGGCCGCGGCGTGGTCCGCAGCCACGCCGACAAGTACCTGGCCAAGGACTACGTGGTGGTCCGCACGCACGCCGCGCAGCACGACGTCCGACAGGTGCTGGCCTTCGCCGACTGGGTGGTCGAGCAGCGGGCCAAGTACGGGTTCCTCACCCTGCTCAGCCTCGCGATGACGATGCTCACCGGTTCGAAGCTGACGTTCTTCGTGGACGGCCGGTACATCTGCAGCGGTTTCGTCGCCCGCGCGATGGAGCGCACCGGCACCCTGTTCGACCGCGACCCGGTGCACATCACGCCCGCGGACCTCGCCAAGTGCTACGGCGCGTGCCCGCCGCCCCTGCAGGTCGTCGAGGCGGCCGAGCCCCGGCCGGACGGCGCGGCGGAGCTTCTCGACCGCCTGGCCTCCTAACCCGACTCGGGTCGAGCGTCCGTGAGGTACGCGAAGCCGGTGATCACCCCGGTCTCACGTACCCGATCGACACCCCTAGCGTGGGGCGCATGAGCGCGATCGCACCTGACGGCCGTCCCCTGGTCGGGCGCGTCGTCCGACTCGATCCCACCGTGCCGGACGACGACACCGCCCTGTTCGCAGCCCTGGACGACGAGCGCGTCTGGGCCGCGGGGTACGGCGGAGGGCCGGCCGGACGACCGGGCGACGCAGCCGGCATGCGGGTCACCACCGCCGCAGCGGTGCGCGATCGTGAGCTCGGGGCCGGCCACCCCTCGTACCGGATGGCGTACACGGTGCGGCTGGTCGCGGACTCCGAGCTGGGCACGGCCGGCACGGTGGTGGGGACGACGTCCGTCGGCGACATCTGGCTGGCCGACGAGAAGGCACACCTGGGCTGGACCGGCTACGGACCGCGCTGGTGGGCCACCGACGTGAACCCTGAGTGCAAGCTGCTGCTGCTCGGTCATGCCTTCGACGACTGCGGGCTGGGGCGGGTCAAGCTGCAGACCGACCTGATCAACACCCGGTCGCAGGCGGCCATCGCCAAGCTCGGCGCGACCCGCGAGGGCGTGCTGCGACGGCACAAGGCCCGCGCGGACGGCACGTTCCGGGACACCGTGGTGTTCTCGATCCTGCGCGAGGACTGGCCCGACGTGCGGGAGGGGCTGCTGGCCCGGCTGGGCTGAGCGTCCCGCGCGACAGCGGGCCGAGCCGGTCGTGTGGCACCGCTCACAGTCGGTCAAGGTTGCGCCCCTTGCGCCGATGTGACGACGGAAGGCTGCCCAGGTCTTCACCACGAAACGCCTGGAGTCTTCGTGCTTTCTGCTCGTCCCCGGCTAGCCCTGGCCGTCGTCACGGTGGTGGCGGTCACGACGCTGGTCCCGCTGTCGGCTGCTCCGACCGCCTCCGCCGCTGCCCTTCCGGCCGACACCGGCTTCAGTGTCGGCTCGACGGTGCGGAGTACGACGACGTCCAGCATCGACACGGTCTCCTTCGCGACGAACGGCCGCCTGGACATCTGGTCTAACGACGCCACCCGTCGAGGTCTGCAGCTCATGCCGCCCACCGGCAAGCGCTTCGCGGCCGGCGACGTCCT
Source organism: Angustibacter sp. McL0619 (assembly GCF_049994355.1). Classification (NCBI taxonomy): domain Bacteria; kingdom Bacillati; phylum Actinomycetota; class Actinomycetes; order Kineosporiales; family Kineosporiaceae; genus Angustibacter; species Angustibacter sp. McL0619. The sequence continues at coordinate 305,729 of NZ_CP188257.1, forward strand.
GCCCACCGCGTGGACCACCCCGACGGGCGACGCAGCCATGCTGCAGCTGGTGAACGGCGGATGCACGGGTCCCCAGCCCGGGCGGCTGATCGTGCAACGAGCCGACTACGCCGCGGACGGTTCGCTGGAGACGCTGGCCGCGACCTTCCGCGTCCCGTGCACCTTCCAGAGCACGGTCGTCGTCGGTGAGGTCCGGCTGCGCGACTCCGCCCCTATGGCGGCGGCAAAGCTGGTTCCGACGGATGGGGTGTCCACGCGCCCGCTGGACCTCGGTCAGAGCACGACGATGCCGATGACCCTGACCAACGTCGGAGGGGTCGACCTTCCGCTCACGACGGTGACCACCGTGGCGTCGCCGGGGTTGCACGTCTCGGTCCTGGACGACGGCTGCTCGGACACGGTCCTGGCCGTCGGTGCCTCCTGCGACGTCTCCCTGAGCGCGACTCCGTCGTCCCGGGGAACGTTGACAGCCGCTGTGACGCTCAGCTCGTCCGCGCTGCCCGGCAGCGCTGACGACGGCTACGGGGGGTCCGTCACGGGGAAGAGCTCGCTGTCCGTCGAGGCACGGCCCGCCGCGCCCACCGATCTCGACCTCAAGGCTGGCGTCGACGCTCTCGCACTCACCTTCGCGGCTGGCGCGGTCGATGCAGGGGCCGGCCCGGCGACGTCCTACGAGGTAGAGCGGATCGTCGACGGCGAGAGCCAGCGCACTTGGTCCGTCCAGCCCCCGGTGTCCGGCACCACCGCCTTCGTGATGGACTCCGACGCTCCGGTGGGCGGGTTGGTCACCTATCGCGTGCGCGGTACGAACCGGGTCGGCGCCGGGGACTGGTCACAGCCCTCCGCCGCGGTCACGCGGCCGCCATGGGAAGGTCCCTACGACCCAGCCAGGTTCGCGTTGAGCCTCGTCTGGGATGACGCGTCGTACGGGATCACGACCTGGGACACCGGAACGACCCAGCTGCTGGCGAGCTCCAACGCGACGAGTCAGACGTACGACGGGGACTACCGCAGCTACCTCTATCTACCGCGTGACCTGGCCGACGGCACCTACCAGGTCGGCACCGACGTCGGACAGCTGCCGGTGTCGGTGCGCTCCGGTGAGGTGTGCGAGAGCCCGACCGGCACCGCTGTCGTCAGCCGGTGGGCGCGGAGCGTGACCGGCGGCGTGGCGTCGCTGTCGGTGGACCTCGACCTCAGCTGCGCCAGCGGTCACCGCCTGCTCGGAGAACTGCGGGTCCGCACGCCGGACCCCGTCCACCGCCTGGACGTCCCGCCCCTCGACGACCTGGTGTTCGGTGCGATCACCGGGCACCAGCAGGACCGCGACATGACGGTCACGAACACCGGTGGGGCAACCGTGCGGGTCGTCGACGCGCGGGTGCTCGGCCGCGACAACCAGTCGTTCTCGGTCGTGGGCACGACGTGTGCGGACGCCACGCTGGAGGCGGGGCAGACCTGCACGGTCACCGTCCGCTACGCGCCGGTGACCTACGACTGGCGCAACGAGTACGCGGACGTCGTCATGGACACCGACGCCGGCCAGATGGTCGTCGGGCTGGTGGTCGGCCAGCAGATCTCAGCCTTCGCCGCGCCGACCTGGAACACGGTCACGGCCGGACCGGGCCGGGTCGACGTCAGCTGGTTCGACTCCTCGGGGACGGACGGCGAGCAGGTCGAGTACCGGGTCGAGCAGCGCGTCGCGGGTGGCAGCTGGACGACGGCCGCCGCCTCCTCGTCAGCACGGTCCGCCACCTTCACCCCAGCAGCAAGCACCCTCGACGTCCGGGTCGTGGCCAGGCTCGCCTCCGGCCGTGAGCTGGCAGGCGAGACGCGGACCGTCACGATGCCGACCCGATGGCTGGTCACCAGCGGCTACGGCGGACCGGAGGCAGCTGCCCCCGATGCGGACGGTACCGACGGCTCCGCGCTCAACGGCGTGCCCACCTACTCGGTGGCGGCGTCGCCGAGCCGCAGCCTGCTGGTCACCTCCGAGCAGGAGAGCGGGTACTTCCGCCTGGTCGTGCGCAGCCCCATGGGGGCACTGGTGCGCGTGCTGACCGACGGGGAAGCCGTCGACGACATCGAGCCGGCCGTGAGCCCGGACGGTCGGACGGTCATGTTCACCCGGTGGTCCGGGGAGACCAGCCACCTGATGACGGTGCCGGTGGCGGGTGGCCAGGTCTACGAGATGCCGGACAGCAGCGACCTCGGCCACCCCTCGTGGCTGCCGGACGGCACCGGTGTGGTGGCGGCCGACCAGCGGGTCGTGGTCAGCGGCCCGCAGTTCGGGCTCGTCCGCTGGACCACCGCCACGGGCCGGCGCTCGGCCATCGCCGGCACCGCTGGGGCCTACGCGCCGGTGGTGTCCCGGACCGGAACCCTGGTGTACCTGCTCACGAACGAGGTCAGCGGACGCGACGAGGTGCACAGCACCACGCTGTCCGGCGGCGCGGGGACGGTCATCGCCGGCTCGGACTGGCTGGACGACGTCGCCTGGGATCCCACCGGTCGGTGGCTGGCGCTCTCGTCGTTCGCGCCGTGGGCGGACCACGGGACGTCGCTGGTCTACGACACCGCTGCCACCCCGAAGTTCGTCCGGTCGGTGCACGGCGACCTGAGCGCGGCCTGGTACGTGGCGGCGTCCGCAGCGCCCACGGCCAGCCTCGAAGCGCCCGCCGTCTCGGGCAGTTCGGTAACGGCGACGATCGGTGCGGCCGACGTCGACGACGCGGCGGGCGGGCTGCAGCGTCAGTGCCGACTCGACGCCGGTCCGTGGCTCAACTGCGATGCGACCTGGGCTGCCACCGGACTGAGCGCGGGGACGCACACGCTGTCCGCTCGCGCGGTGGACCCCAGCGGCGCCACCAGCGCGACCGTGAGCCGCACGGTTGTCGTCGATCGCTCGGCGCCCACCGTGACGCTCGGTGCCCCGTCTGCCGTCCTGTCCTCGGCTTCGGTGACTCTGACCTGGTCCGGCAAGGACACCGGTGGCGCCGGTCTGCGCTCCTACGAGGTCCGTCGTCGGTATGCCTCGCCCTACGGTGCGCTGAACACCGCGAGCACCCCGAGCACGTGGTCCGCGCTGACCACCACGAAGCTCACCACGAGCCTCTCCGCCGGGCACGAGTACTGCTTCTCGGTCCGCGCCCGCGACGCCGTCGGCAACGTGGGCGCCTGGAGCACCGAACGCTGCACGACCGTCGTGCTGGACGACCGGTACCTGTCCGCGTCGTCCGGCTGGACCCGGGCGAAGTCGACCTCCGCGGCGTTCGGGACGTACACCTCGGCGAGCAGGACGGGGGTCAGCCTGACTCGTACCTCCGTGCAGGGCCGCAGGATCGCCGTGGTCGCCACGACGTGCTCCTCCTGCGGCAGCGTGGACGTGTACCAGGGCGGCGTGAAGCTCGGGCGGGTCAGCCTGGTCTCGGCCAGGACCACCTACCGGCACGTGCTCTGGCTGCCGCTGCGCAGCACGCACTCCGGCACGGTCGTCCTGAAGACGACCAGCAGTCGGTCGGTACGGGTCGACGGCATCGCCGTCCTGCACTGACCTCCGGGGCCGCCGGTAGGCCACGATGGGGGCGTGACCACCGACGACGCCAGCACCGACTCGAGCCCCCAGGACGGGAGCGAGGCCAGCAGCGACCCGGCCCGCACGTTCGCCGACCTCGGCCTGCGCCCCGAGCTGCTCGACGCGCTGGCCGGCCTCGGCTACGAGGAGCCGACGCCGATCCAGTGGGCCGCTGTGCCGAAGCTCGTCGAGGGCCACGACCTGCTCGGTCAGGCGGCCACCGGCACCGGCAAGACCGCTGCCTTCGCGCTGCCGATCCTGCAGCAGCTGGGCAGCGGGGATCGGGGCAAGGCGCCGAGCGCGATGGTGCTGGTGCCGACCCGCGAGCTGTGCATGCAGGTCTCGGAGGCGTTGCACCGCTACGGTCGCGGGCTCGGGGCTCGGGTGCTGCCGATCTACGGCGGCCAGCCGATCGGACGCCAGCTGCGCGAGCTGGACCGCGGCGTGGACGTCGTGGTCGCCACCCCCGGCCGCGCCATCGACCACATCAACCGCGGCACGCTCGACCTGACCGCGATCAACGTGGTGGTGCTCGACGAGGCCGACGAGATGCTCGACATGGGCTTCGCCGAGGACCTCGAGACGATCCTGGCGGCCACCCCCGCGACGCGGCAGACCGTGCTGTTCTCGGCGACCATGCCGTCCCGGATCAACGGCATCGCCCGCCGGCACCTGCGCGAACCGGTGCGCATCGAGATTGAGCGCGCGGTGCCGTCGTCCGGGCAGGCGCTGGTGCGCCAGACGGCGTACGTCGTCGCGCGGGCGCACAAGCCCGCCGCTCTCGGCCGGGTCTTGGACGTCGAGTCGCCCACCGCGGCGATCGTGTTCTGCCGCACTCGCGAGCAGGTCGACGAGCTCACCGAGACCTTGAACGGCCGCGGCTACCGAGCAGAGGCGTTGCACGGCGGGATGAACCAGGAGCAGCGGGACCGCGTGATGGGCCGGCTGCGCGCGCAGACCGCGGACCTGCTGGTCGCCACCGACGTGGCCGCCCGTGGCCTGGACATCGACCACCTCACGCACGTCGTGAACTACGAGGTGCCCGCTGCCGCTGAGTCCTACGTGCACCGCATCGGGCGGGTCGGCCGAGGAGGGCGCGAGGGCGTCGCGATCACGCTGGCCGAGCCGCGCGAGCACCGGATGCTCAAGACCATCGAGCGGGTCACCCGGCAGAAGATCGCGATGGAGAAGGTGCCGACCACCGCCGACCTGCGCGCCCGCCGGCTGGAGATGACCCGGGCTGCGCTCTACGAGAGCCTGCTGGAGGACGACCTCGACCGGTTCCGGGTCGTCGTCGAGACGCTGACCGACGACTTCGACGTCATGCAGGTCGCCCTGGCCGCGGTGAAGCTGGCGCACGAGGCGACGACCGGCGGCGGGGACGACGACCAGGCCGAGATCCCGGAGGCGACGGCCCCGGTGGGCGACGGCGGACGTCGCCCGGCCGGCCGGGCCGCAGCGGCGGGCGGTGCCGACGGGTCCGGCGGGCCTGGTGGCCGCACCGGCCCCGCCGAGGGCAGGACCAGGCTCTACATCTCGCTCGGGCGGGCCGCCGGGATCCGTCCGGCCGACCTGGTGGGCGCCATCGCGGGAGAGTCCCGGCTGACCGGCCGGGACGTCGGCTCGATCGAGATCACCGAGCGGTTCTCGTTGGTGGAGGTTCCCTCCGGCGCGGCCGAGGAGGTGCTGCAGGCGTTGCGCGCCACCAGGATCAAGGGCCGCAAGGTCACTGCCCGACGCGACCGGGACGCTCCCGGCGGCGTGCGCTCGGCGGGCCGACCCTCCCGCAAGCCGCGCGACTAGCGGTACTCGGGGTTGGTGAACCCGAACCGCTCGCCCTCGAACCACTTCGGGCGCTGGTTGCCGTAGGCCGGGATGCCACCGGCGTCCTTGAGCATCCGCGCCAGGTGCAACAGGTTCCACGTCATGAACGTCGTGTTGCGGTTGGTGAAGTCGTTGTCGAAGCCGATCGGCGGGCCGCCGTCCTGGCTCGGGTCGCCGTAGCTGGCACCCGGCCCGACCTCGCCGATCCACCCGGCGTCCGCCTGTGGCGGGATCGTGTAACCCAGGTGCTGCAACGAGTACAGCAGGTTCATCGCGCAATGCTTGACGCCGTCCTCGTTGCCGGTGACCAGCACGCCGCCGACCCGGCCGTAGTACGCGTACTGGCCGCCTGCGGTCAGCTCGCCGGAGAAGCTGTACAGCCGCTCGACGATCCGGGTGGCCACGGACGACTTCTCGCCCAGCCAGATCGGCGTCCCGATCACCAGGATCTGCGCGTCCATCACCTGCCGCTGGATCGCCGGCCAGTCGTCCCGGTCGAAGCCGTGCTGGGTCATGTCCGGCTGCACACCCGGCGCGATCTCGTGGTCGACCGCGCGGACGTTCGTGACGCTCACCCCGACCGAGCGCATCAGCTCGATCGAGTTGTTCATCAGCGACTGGGTGTGCGAGTGACCCGGCGAGCGGGTGAGGGTGCAGTTGATGAACACGGCGGACAGGTCGTCGTAGCTGGCGGGTGGGTTCGACATGGCAAGGATCATGCTCCGGGTGGCGTTCGCAGGCCAGGGTCGAGGTGTCGGCGGGCGGCGTCGAACGATGATGGTCCGCCCGACAGGAGCGATCGAGCCGCACCTTCTCGGCTGAGCACGATCGCGCCGGCTGGTGCGTCACCGCTCCTGTCGGTGGGACCGATCTCCGTTTCAGCAGCCTGCGGCGAGGGTGCGAAGATGCCCGCATGAGCGCACGCATCGCACCGCTGGAGCTGCTGCACCTGTCCGAATTGCTCACCGAGGACGAGCGCGACATCGCCGCGTCGGTGCGGGCCATGGTCACCGAGCACGTGGCGCCGTACATCGCGCAGTGGTTCGAGCAGGGCACGCTGCCCGCCCGCGAGCTGGCGCTGGAGTTCGGCAAGCTCGGCGTCCTCGGCATGCACCTGGAGGGCTACGGCTGCGCCGGCCTGAACGCGACCGCGTACGGGGTGGCGGCGATGGAGATCGAGGCGGCCGACTCGGGCATCCGGTCGATGGTCTCGGTGCAGGGCAGCCTGGCGATGTTCGCGATCCACGCCTACGGCAGCGAGGAGCACAAGCAGGAGTGGCTGCCCCGGATGGCCGCCGGCGAGGCGATCGGCTGCTTCGGCCTGACCGAGCCGGACCACGGCTCCGACCCGGGCAACATGCGCACCCGGGCCCGCCGCGATGGCGAGGACTGGGTGCTGGACGGCGCGAAGATGTGGATCACCAACGGCTCGGTCGCCGACGTCGCGATCGTGTGGGCGAGCACGGACGAAGGGGTGCGCGGCTTCGTCGTGCCGACCGACTCGGCCGGCTTCAGCGCGCCGCTGATCAAGCACAAGCTGTCGATGCGCGCATCGGTCACCAGCGAGCTGGTGATGGACGGCGTCCGGCTGCCGTCCTCAGCCGTGCTGCCGGGGGTCAAGGGGCTGCGCGGTCCGCTGTCCTGCCTGAACGAGGCGCGGTTCGGCATCGTCTGGGGCGTCATCGGGTCGGCGCGCGACTGCCTGGAGACGGCCATCGACTACGCGGTGAACCGGGTGCAGTTCGGCAAGCCGATCGCGGGCTTCCAGCTGACCCAGGAGAAGCTGGCCAACATGGCGCTCGAGCTGGACAAGGCGTTCCTGCTGGCGCACCACCTCGGCCGGGCGAAGGAGGCCGGCACGGCGACGCCGCAGATGGTCAGCATGGCCAAGCTGAACAACGTGCGCGAGGCCATCAAGATCGCCCGCGAGTGCCGCACCATCCTCGGCGCGAACGGCATCTCGCTGGAGTACCCGGTGCTGCGGCACGCGAACAACCTCGAGTCGGTGCTCACGTACGAGGGCACGTCCGAGGTGCACACGCTGGTCGTCGGCCAGGCGCTGACCGGTATCGACGCCTTCCGCTGACCCCCGCTTGCTCCCCTCCGCCCGGTTTGCTCCACCCAACCCGCTCGCGACGGCGTGCCGAGCGGTCTGAATGGAGCAAGGTGACGGGCCCGGGCAGCGATCGGCGTACAGAGTGTTGGGACCGGACGCCGCCCGCCGACCTAGGCTGGACGCCATGAGCACCGTGACCGTCGAGTCCCTCGCCCCCGCCGCCCCGCCGCTCGACCTGGACGGCGCCCAGCGCACGCACGACCTCGACCGCGCGCACGTCTTCCACTCCTGGTCGGCCCAGGGTGCGCTGGACCCGATGGTCGTCACCGGCGCGCAGGGCAGCTGGCTGTGGGACGGCGCGGGCCGGCCGTTCCTGGACTTCAGCAGCCAGCTGGTCAACACCAACATCGGCCACCAGCACCCGGCCGTGGTGCGCGGCATCCAGGAGCAGGCGGCCAAGCTGTGCACCATCGCCCCGCAGCACGCCAACGACGCGCGCAGCGAGGCGGCCCGGCTGGTCATCGAGCGGTCGCCCGGCGAGCTCAGCCACGTCTTCTTCACCAACGGCGGCGCCGAGGCGATCGAGAACGCCGTCCGGATGGCCCGCCTGCACACCGGCCGCCGCAAGGTGCTGACCCGCTACCGCAGCTACCACGGGCACACCCAGACCGCTATCCACATGACCGGCGACCCGCGCCGTTGGCCCAACGACACCGGCGCCGAGGGCATCGTGCACTTCTTCGGCCCGTACACCTACCGGTCGGTGTTCCATGCGCAGACCGACGACGAGGAGTGTGCCCGCGCGCTGGCCCACCTCGAGCAGGTCGTGCAGATGGAGGGTCCGGCGACCATCGCGGCGATCGTGCTGGAGACCATCCCGGGAACCGCCGGGATCATGGTGCCGCCGCCCGCGTACCTGGCTGGGGTGCGGGACATCTGCGACCGGTACGGCATCTGCTGGATCGCCGACGAGGTGATGGCGGGCTTTGGCCGCAGCGGCGCCTGGTTCGCCGTCGACCACTTCTCGACCGCGGACGGCGGTCCCGTCGTCCCCGACCTGATCACCTTCGCCAAGGGCGTCAACTCCGGCTACGTGCCGCTGGGCGGGGTGATCCTCGGCGACGCGATCTACGACACGTTCCGCGAGCGCCCCTATCCCGGTGGCCTGACCTACTCCGGCCACCCACTGGCCTGCGCTGCCGCGGTCGCGACGATCAATGCGATGACCGACGAGGGCATCGTGCAGAACGCGGCCCGGATCGGCGCCGAGGTGATTGGCCCTCGGCTGGCCGAGCTGGCACAGGCCCACCCGGTGATCGGCGAGGTACGCGGGCTGGGCGTCTTCTGGGCCCTCGAGCTGGTGCGTGACCGCGAGACCCGCGAGCCCTTGGTGCCCTACAACGCCTCCGGCGCGGCGGCCGCTCCGATGAACGCGCTGGTCGCGGCGTGCAAGAAGCGCGGCCTGCTGCCGTTCGTGAACATGAACCGGCTGCACGTCGTCCCGCCATGCAACGTGACAGAGGGTGAGGCGCGGCTTGGGTTGGACCTTCTCGACGAGGCCCTGGGCGAGCTCGAATCAAGCCTTACGTAGCGTTTCTGCGACTCAGCGTAGTCGGGCGAATTCGGACATTGGATATTTGTTCTCAGGGTCTGGCGCGTCGGCGCTTGATCTGACAATCTCTGGCGAGCCGGGTTACCCGGCCCGAGTACGGCGCCGTCACCACCCCCCCACGACGGTGCGGTCTCGGAACCGCGAAGCCCCCGTGAGAAACCCCCCTGCCTCCCGGGGGCTTCGTGGTGCCTGGGCCATCCAGAGGTTCCCCAGGCCCGCGCGCCAGTCGCCGCCGTCCGCTCGCTACGCTCGCGGCCCATGAAGGTCCTCGTGCTCGGAACCGGTGCCCGTGAGCACGCACTGCTGGAGGCGCTGGCCCGCGACGGCGACGTGACCGCGCTGGCCGCCGCCCCTGGCAACCCGGGCATGGCGAGCGTCGCGGACCTGATCGAGGTTGACGCGATGGACGGCGCGGCGGTGGCTCGATGTGCCCGCGACTGGGGCGCCGACCTGGTGGTGGTCGGGCCGGAGGCGCCGCTCGTCGCCGGGGTCGCGGACGCCGTCCGGGCGGTGGGCATCGACTGCTTCGGGCCGTCCCGGGAGGCTGCCGCACTGGAGGGCAGCAAGGCCTTCGCGAAGGACGTGATGGCGCAGGCCGGGGTGCCGACCGCGCTGGCGCACGTGTGCCGCACCGTCGAGGAGGTCGCGGCGGCCCTGGACGCGCTGGGCGCCCCGCACGTAGTCAAGGACGACGGCCTGGCGGCCGGCAAGGGTGTCGTGGTGACCGACGACCGGGCCGAGGCCCTGGCGCACGCGCAGACCTGCTTGGCCCGCGGCGGCGACGCCCAGGTCGTGGTCGAGGAGTTCCTGGACGGGCCCGAGGTCTCGTTGTTCTGCCTCAGCGACGGCACCTGCGTCGTCCCGCTCGAGCCCGCGCAGGACTTCAAGCGGCTGCAGGACGGCGACGCCGGCCCGAACACCGGCGGCATGGGTGCCTACACGCCGCTGCCGTGGGCGCCGCCCGGCCTGGTCGCGGAGGTGGTCGAGCGGGTCGCCCAGCCGACCGTGGACGCGATGGCTCGCCGCGGCACGCCCTTCGCCGGGCTGCTCTACGTCGGGCTGGCGATGACCTCCCGCGGCCCGCGGGTCGTCGAGTTCAACGCCCGGTTCGGCGACCCGGAGACCCAGGTGGTGCTGGCCCGGCTGCAGTCCCCGCTGGCCGGCCTGTTGCGGGCGGCCGCGACCGGCATCCTGGCAGGGCACCCGCCGCTGCGCTGGTCGGACGACGCCGCGGTGACCGTGGTCCTGGCCAGCCCCGGCTACCCGGCGTCCCCGACGACCGGCGGGGTGCTGCACGGGCTGGCCGCGGCGGACGCGGTCGAGGGCGCGCACGTTTTGCACGCCGGCACCGCTCGCCGCGGCGACGAGATCGTCTCGGCCGGCGGCCGAGTGCTCAGCGTGGTCGGCACCGGCCCGGATCTGGACGCCGCCCGCGCCGTCGCGTACGACGCGCTGGCCCGGATCGAGCTGGACGGTGGCCAGCACCGCACGGACATCGCCGCGTCCGCCGCCCGGGACGCGCGGGTGACGGCGTGACCGCGAACATCCCGGCCGCGCCGGAGCTGTCCGGGTACCGGCACCTGTACTCGGGCAAGGTGCGCGACCTGTACGAGCCGGCGGACGGCACGCCGCACCTGCTCGTGGTCGCCAGCGACCGCATCTCGGCCTACGACCACGTGCTGTCCAGCACGATCCCGGACAAGGGCAAGATCCTCACGGCCATGTCGTCGTGGTGGTTCGACCAGCTCGCCGACCTGGTGCCGAACCACCTGGTCACCGGCCCGGTGCCGGCCGAGGTCGCGGGCCGCGCGGTGCTCGCCCAGCGGCTGGACATGTTCCCGGTCGAGTGCGTGGCCCGCGGCTACCTGACCGGGTCGGGTCTGGTGGAGTACCGCGCGGGGCATGCCGTGTGCGGCGTCCCGCTGCCGCCCGGCCTCGAGGACGGTTCGGCTCTGCCCCAGCCGATCTTCACGCCGGCGACCAAGGCCGAGCTCGGCGAGCACGACGAGAACGTCACGTTCGAGCGGGTAGCGCAGACGGTGGGCGCGGACGCCGCGGCGACCCTGCGCGAGCTCACGCTCGCGGTCTACGCCCGGTCCGAGGGCATCGCCCGCGAGCGCGGCGTCGTGCTGGCCGACACCAAGCTGGAGTTCGGCCGCGACGCCGCCGGGACCGTGGTGCTGGCCGACGAGGTGCTGACCCCGGACTCCTCGCGGTTCTGGCCCCTGGAGCTGTGGTCGCCGGGAGGGTCGCAGCCGTCGTTCGACAAGCAGCTGGTGCGGGACTGGCTCACGTCGCCGGCGTCCGGCTGGAACCGTGCGGGTGACGTCCCGCCGCCCGCCCTGCCCGCCGAGGTGGTCGAGCGGACCCGGGACGCCTACCTGGAGGCGTTCCGCCGGCTCACCGGCACCGCGTTCGCCGGCTGACGCGCGCCGCAGGCGGGTCCGGACCTCTCAGGTCAGGACGTCGAGCGGCTGGCCGCCGTTGAAGTCGACGACTGACGTCCCCGGCGGAGCGAGCCGGGTGCAGTGCCCCAGGTACATGGCGCGGGCCGGCGGCAGCAGCAGGGCGTCGTGGATCGGGACCGCCACGCTCGGGCTCACCGCGCGCAGGTAGTCGATCGTCTCGGACACCTTGGCCCACGGCGCGTTCAGCGGCAGCGCCAGCACGTCGACGTCCCCCGGCACGACGTCGTACGCGTCACCGGGGTGCAGCAGGAGCCCGTCCCCGCCGTCCGCGCGTGAGGTGCCGACCAGCATCCCGACGTTGCCGACCCGCGGGATCTCGGGGTGGATCACTGCGTGCCGTCCGCCGGCGCCGCGCAGGGTGGTGCCGGCCACCTCGAGGGTGTCGCCGGCATGCAGCGGCTCGGCCTCGATCCCGGCCTGGCGCAGCTCCGCGGCGGTCTCCGGCTCGGCGACCAGCCGGGCGCCGTCGTTGGCCTCCAGCAGCGTCGGCAGCCGCTCGACGTCCACGTGGTCCGCGTGCTGGTGGGTGATCAGCACGGCGTCCAGATCGGTGAGCTCCTCGAAGCCCCGGCTGAACACGCCGGGGTCCAGCAGCAGGCGTGCACCGTCGACCTCGACGAGCAGGCAGGAGTGTCCGAGATGCGTGATCAGCATGAGCCAACCCTGGCACCCCCGGCGCGTTTTGGCGACGCCTCAGCTGGCTAGCGCACCGACCGACAGCACGAGGATGGACAGCACGCACAGCATGCCGAGCAATGGCCAGACCCATCTCAGGTAGCTCCCGTACGGAACCCGGGCGATGGCCAGACCGCCCATCACGACGGCCGACGTGGGGATGAACAGGTTCATCACGCCGGACGCGGACTGGAACGCGGTGACGATGAGATGCGCCTCGACACCGACGAAGGCCGTCAGCGGCGCCATGATCGGCATCGACACCGTGGCCAGGCCGGACGAGGACGGGATCAGGAACGACAGCGGCAGGAACAGCAAGAACACGACGATGACGAACGCCACCGGCCCCAGGCCGTCGACGGCCTGCTCGGCCCAGTGCAGGACGGTGTCGGTGATCCCTCCGTTGTTCATGATCACGGTGATGCCACGGGCGATGCCGATGATCAGCGCCACGCCGAGCAGGTCGCGCGCCCCGGCCACGAACGCATCGGTGAGTTCGATCTCCTTCAGCCGCCCGATCAGCCCGATGATCACCGAGAACAGGATGAACAGGGCGGTCATCTCGGGGAACCACCACCACAGCGTGGGGATGTTGATCCCCATGTCCTCCCAGGGGATGACGCCGTACATCATCAGACCGAAGGCGAGACCGAAGACGACCAGGATGAGCTTGTGCTGGCCGGTCATCACGGCCTCGTCGGCGTCGCCCTGGACGCTGAAGTGGGTCTCGTTGGCCTCCTTCATGTGGTGCACCACCGACCTGGTGGGGTCCTTCTTGACGCGTTCGGCGTAGCGCATCACGAAGAAGATGCCCATGGCGAGACCCACGACCAGGATGATCAACCGGGACAGCAGTCCCTCGCTGATGGAGATGCCGGCGAAGCCGGAGGCGATGCCGGTCGCGAACGGGTTGATGGTCGACCCCAGAGTGCCTATGCCGCAACCAATCAGGACGATCGCCGCTCCGGTCAGCGAGTCGTAGCCGGCCGCGATCATGACCGCGATGACCAGGGTGTAGAAGGCCAGGCTCTCCTCAGCCATGCCGTAGGTCGTGCCGCCGAGCGCGAAGACGCACATCAGGATCGGGATCATCCAGCGCTCGCGGCCCTGCAGCCGTGCCACCAGGCCGCTGATCCCGGTCTGGATCGCGCCGGTCCGCATGGTCACTCCGAGGAAGCCGCCGATCACGATGATAAACAACGCGACGTCGATCGCGCCGAACAGCGTCCCGCTGTTGTAGTAGCTGATCTTGCCGTCGGCGTCCTCGATCCCGTACAGGCCGTTGATCGGGGCGGTCAACGAGTCGATCAGGATGCGCGCCGGATGGCTCGGTACCTCGGAGTAAGTGCCCGGGATCGGCGCGCCGTCCTTGTCCAGCTTGTAGGCGCCGGCGGGGATGATCCAGGTGGCGACGGCCATCACGACGATGAGTGCGAACAGGATCGTGTACGCCGAGGGGAGCGTGAACCGGTGCTTGCTCTCGGCCGTTGCGGGAGTGGACGTCTCGCTCATCGCGTTCTCCTGAGGTTCGTCACCCGGGTGCTGGCTGCGCAGGTGGTGCGGTGGGCTCCACGTCTCCCCAGGGTTCGGTCGCCTTCGGCACCTTGAACCCCAGGAACCCGTAGGTCATGTCGAGCAGCGGACTGAGCAGGTTGAAGAAGCAGAACGGCAGATAGCTGGCGGTGGCGACACCGAGGACGCCGGAGATGTAGGCCCCGCAGGTGTTCCACGGAACCAGGACCGACGTCACCGTGCCCGAGTCCTCCACCGCCCGGGAGAGCACCTGCGGAGCGAGCCCGCGCTCGGCGAACTCGCCGCGGAACATCCTGGATGGCAGCACGTCCGCGACGTACTGGTCACCGGCGATCACGTTCAGGCCGATGCCGCTGGCGTTGACCGCCGCGATCAACGACCCGCGGCGGCGCGTGTGGGACACGATCGGCAGCAGGAGCCGCTGCAGGAACCCGGCGTGCTCCATGACGGCTGCGAACGACAGGGCGCCGAGAACCAGCCAGATGGTCGTCAGCAGGCTCGCCATGCCGCCCCTGGTGAACAGGTCGTCGATCGGCGCGACGCCGGAGTGGCTGACGAACCCGGTCGCCATGGCGCTGAAGATCGCGTGGACCGACGTCGAGACTGGCCCGAGGCTCGGGTCATCCACGAACGCCTTCACCGCGTCCCACTGGGTGAACGGTGCGAGCACGCCGGCGAAGAGGGCGGAGCCCAGGATGGACAGGAACGGCGGATACCGCAGGATCGCGAACAGGACGAGCAGCAGCAGCGGCAGCAGGTTGACGAACGAGATGTTGAACGCTGCGGCCAGCGCCTCGCGAGCGGCGTCGGTGCTCAGGGCCGCGTCGGGGTCCGCGTTCAGCCCCAGGACGAGGAAGATCACCAGGCTGATTCCCAGCGCTGGTCCCGCCGTCCAGAACATGTTGCGGATGTGGGTGCCTACCGCCAGCCCGCCCCCCACCAGTTTGGGGACCAGGATGGTGGTCTCCGACAACGGCGTCATCTTGTCGCCGAAGTAGGCGCCGCAGATGACCGCGCCGGCGGCGATGGCGTCCGAGAGCCCCATCACCTTGGCCATCCCGACGAAGGCCACGCCGAGCGTGCCCGCGGTGGTCCACGAGCTGCCGGTGACCATGCCGACCAGCGCGCAGACCACGGCGGCCGTCAGGTAGAACCAGGACGGGCTCACCAGTCGGATCCCGTAGTCCACGATGGTCGGGATCGTGCCGGCCATGTTCCAGGTCCCGATCAGTGAACCCACGGCGAGCAGGATGAAGATCGCGCCCACCGCCGACGTGACGCCGCCGACGGCGGCGTCAGCGACGCCCGCCACGGTGTAGCCGTTCTTGAACGCGATCAGGCTGGCGAAGGCGGCGCTGAGCAGGAGCGCCACCTGCAACGGACCGTTGGTGGCGTCGATGCCGAACAGCGAGATGGTCAGCGCGAGCAGCGCGATCAGCACCACGATGGGGAGCAGCGCGTCGATCAGGGTGGGCGCCCGCGGAACGCGTTCGCTCGGGTGCGGGCCACCGAGTCTCGGCGGCGGGGGCTGGGGTTCGGGCATCGTCGGCTCGTCAGCTGCGCATCGGCTGCGAGAGCGACTGATGGATGCGCAGGGCGCCGACGTCCTCGCCGTGGTGATGGGTGGTCCCTCGGGCCCAGCCGATCATCGCGATGACGCACGCCACCAGGATGGCCACCAACGCCCACCGCAAGAGGTCAGGCATCGCGCACCTCCTCAGACCGGATCGCGGGTCAGCGGGCAGGTCATGCAGTGCCCGCCGCCGCGGCCCTTGCCCAGCTCGAAGCCTTCGATGGTGATGACCTCGACGCCCGCTTCGCGCATCTTGGCGATCGTGTACGTGTTGCGCTCGTACGCGACGACGACTCCGGGCTCCAACGCCACGACGTTGTTGCCGTCATCCCACTGCTCGCGCTCCTGCTGGTAGCTGTCGCCGCCGGTCTCCACGACCTGCATCCTGGGGACGCCCATCGCTTCGGCCACGGCGCCGAGGAAGGAGTCCTCCTGAGTGACGTGGAACCGGTTCCCGTTCGTGCCGGGCCGCAGGCTGATCGCCCGGATGCCCGCGACGACCTTCGGGTACGCCGTCACCTTGTCGCGGTCGAGCATCGTGAACACGGTGTCCAGATGCATGTGCGCGCGGTCCTTCGTCATCACAGCAGCGATGACCCGCTCGGCGCCTCCCGAGGCGAACAGCGACGCAGCGACCTGCTCGATCATGCGGGCCTGCGAGCGCTCGCTCATCCCGATCAGGACGGTGCCGTTGCCGATCGGCTGGACGTCGCCGCCCTCCAGCGACGCGCGGCCGAAGTCCTGCACCTCGAAGCGCTGGTCGTCGCCGAGCGGTGGGTACCAGAACTGGAAGTCCGCGTCGCGAAACATCGGGTGGTACCGGTAGATGGCTGCGACGTTGTAGGCCTCCAGTCGGCGGGCCGGCCAGAACATCGGGTTGATCGTGACCCCGCCGTAGATCCAGCAGGAGGAGTCGCGGGTGAACAAGGTGTTCGGCAGCGGCGGCAGGACGAACATGCTCTCGTCGTCGAGCGCGGCGGCCGGCAGCGAAGTGGTCCGGGACCGGCCCAGGTCAAGACCGGACTCGGCGACGGTGAGCCCGCCGATCAGGTGGATGGCCAGCTGCTCCGGCGCCAGCTCGGCGAGTCGGGCGCGGACGTCGTCAACCAGTGACAGACCGACCGTGTACTCGGAGGCGGCCACCTCGATCAACCGCTGACGCCCCTCCTCGCTGCCCGCGATCGCCTCGCCCAGCAGGTCCTGCAGCAGGAAGACCTCGACGCCGCGCTCGCGCATCCGGGCGACGAACTGGTCGTGCTCGTACTGCGCTCGCTCAACCCACAGGACGTCGTCGAACAGCAGGTCGTCATGATTCGACGGTGTCAGGCGCTTGAGGCTGAGCTCGGGCCGGTGCACCATCACCTGTCGCAGCCGGCCGACCTCTGAGTGAACCCCGAACGAGGTCATCGTTCCTCCTGTCGAATGTCCATCAGGCCGGGACCACCTGGGTTCCGGCCGTGCCGTCAACGATCTGGGTGATCTCGGCCAGGCTTCCGATCGCGGCACGCCGGCCGGTCTGCTCGACGAACCGCAGGGTGGCCTCCACCTTCGGGCCCATCGATCCCGCGGCGAACTGCTGCGCGCGCAGCTGCGACGGTGTCACGCGATCGAGCTTGCGCTGGTCGGCCGTGCCCCAGTCGGCGTAGACACCGTCCACGTCGGTGGCCAGGATGAGCAGCTCCGCGTCCACGTCCCGTGCCAACAGCTGGCTCGCGAGGTCCTTGTCGATCACCGCCTCCACACCGACCAGATCGCGGCCGCCAGCCGTGGAGAACATCGTCGGCACCCCGCCACCGCCGGCGCAGATCACCACGACGCCCTTGTCGAGCAGCCAGTTGATCGGGCGGATCTCGATGATGCGCTTCGGCTCGGGTGAGGGCACTACCCGGCGCCAGTAGTCGCCGTCCTGCTTGAACGTCCACGCCTTGGCCGCGCCGAGCTCGTCGGCCTTGTCCTGGGTGTACACCGGGCCGACGAACTTGCTGGGGTTGCCGAAGGCCGGGTCGTTCGGGTCCACCTCGATCATCGTCAACACCGAGGCTAGCGGGGCGTCCGGCGGCATCTCGTTGCCGAGCTCCTGCTCGAGGACGTACCCGATCATCCCCTCGGTCTGGGCGCCGAGGACGTCCAGCGGGTACGGCTCAACCTCCGTGTACGCCGCTGCCTGCAGCGCGAGCAGACCCACCTGGGGACCGTTTCCGTGCGACAGCACGAGCTGGTGCTCGGCAGCCACCGCGGCGAGCGCCGGAGCGGCCAGCCTGACGTTCGCCCGCTGGCGCTCGGCGGTCATCGGCTCGCCGCGTTTGAGCAGGGCGTTTCCACCCAGCGCCACGACCACGCGCATGCTTGTGATCCTCAGCTTCCGAGCGTGGCGACCATGACGGCCTTGATCGTGTGCAGCCGGTTCTCGGCCTGGTCGAACACGATCGAGGCCTCGGACTCGAACACGTCGTCGGTGACCTCCAGCCCGTCGAGCCCGTAGGTCTCGAAGATCTGCTGTCCCATGGTCGTCTCGCGGTTGTGGAACGCCGGCAGGCAGTGCAGGAACTTGACCTGCGGGTTGCCGGTCCGGCGCAGCACGTCGGCGTTCACCTGGTAGGGACGCAGCAGGTCGATCCGCTCCTGCCACACGCTCTTGTCCTCGCCCATCGACACCCAGACGTCGGTGTAGAGGTAGTCGGCCCCCTGCACGCCCTCGTCGACGTCCGCCGTGAGGGTGAGCCGGGCTCCGGTGCTGTCGGCGATCTCGCGGCACGTCTGTACGAGCTCGGCGGCCGGCCAGAGGTGCTCGGGCGCACAGAGCCGGACGTCCATGCCGAGCTTGCAGCCGCCGACCATCAGCGAGTTCCCCATGTTGTTGCGGGCGTCCCCGAGGTAGCAGTAGCCGATCTCGGTGAGGTGCTTGTCGCTGTGCTCGGTCATGGTGAGCATGTCCGCGAGGATCTGGGTGGGGTGGAACTCGTCGGTGAGCCCGTTCCAGACCGGCACCCCGGCGAACTCGGCGAGGATCTCCACGTTCGCCTGCGAGAAGCCGCGGTACTCGATCCCGTCGAAGGTCCGACCCAGCACCCGTGCGGTGTCCTTCATCGACTCCTTGTGGCCGATCTGCGAGCCGCTGGGCTCGAGATAGGTGACGTGGGCGCCCTGGTCCTTGGCGGCGACCTCGAACGCCGTCCGGGTTCGGGTCGAGGTCTTCTCGAAGATCAGGGCGATGTTCTTGCCCTGCAGCGTCGGCTGCTCGTAGCCGCCGTACTTGGCGGCCTTGAGCTGGGCCGACAGGCGCAGCAGGAACCTCAGCTCGTCGGGCGTGAAGTCAAGCTCCTTGAGGAAGCTGCGGTTGCGGAGGTTGAACGGCATGGCGATCCCTCGATCTCGGTGGAGTCAGGCGTGGGCGACGGCGACCGCTGGGGTGACGGCGGTCGCCGCGGCGTGCCCGCGGCGCCGCAGCACGAACTTGATGGCTTCCTCGATGACGAGCAGGCTCAGCGCAAGCGCGATGCAGGTTCCCCACTGGCCCCCAGTCAGGTCGCCGGTCCCGAAGATCTTCTCGAGCAGGGTGAGCGTCGTGATGAGCACAATGGCGAGCAGCGAGATGCCGTACCGGCGAAGCTGTTGCGGGCCAGGGACGGCGTCCCGGTCGAAGATGGTGTTCAGCTGGTCTCGGGACATCAGGCCGGCGACCACGTGGAACAGGGAGAGCGTGGTCAGCAGCATGGTCGCCGCCACGACGGCCCCGTCGTCGTGGCCGAGCTGGTAGGCCACCAGCGACCCCACCGTCATCACCGCGCCCTGGATGCACAGCCGGACCCAGTTCGAGCGCGACAGCACCGGTGCGCCCACGGGGCGCGGCCTGCGGGTCATCAGGCCCTGCGTCGGCTGGTCGAAGCCCAGGGCGATCGCGATCGGGATGTCGACGACCATGTTGAGCCAGAGGATCTGCAGCGGATTGAGCGGGACGCCGCCGGCGATGTCGAAGATGCCCGCCGCCAGGAAGATCGCGATGTACGCCACCAGCGTCGACATCTGGAACCGCAGGTACTTCACGAGGTTGTCGTAGAGCGTGCGGCCGTAGGACACCGCGTTGACGATGGTGGCGAAGTTGTCGTCGGTCAGGATCATCACCGCGGCCTCCTTGGAGACCTCCGTCCCGGTGATCCCCATCGCGACGCCGATGTCCGCGCCCTTCAGGGCGGGGGCGTCGTTCACGCCGTCCCCGGTCATCGCCACGACGTTGCCGGCCCGCTTCAGCAGCTGCACAAGGCGGATCTTGTCCTCGGGCGCGACCCGGGCGATGACCCCGATCTCGGGCAGCTGCTGCAGCAGCTCGTCGTCCGACATCGCCGCGAAAGTGGTGCCGGTGATGGCACGACCCTCGATA
Source organism: Angustibacter sp. McL0619 (assembly GCF_049994355.1). NCBI lineage: Bacteria > Bacillati > Actinomycetota > Actinomycetes > Kineosporiales > Kineosporiaceae > Angustibacter > Angustibacter sp. McL0619. Next base: position 325,422 of record NZ_CP188257.1, read on the forward strand.
CCCAGCTCCTTGGCGATGGCGCCTGCTGTGACGGCGTGGTCCCCGGTGATCATCCGGACCCGGATACCCGCGCTGTGGCACTCGGCGATGGCTGCCTTGGCCTCGGGCCGCGGGGGGTCCACGATGCCGATCATCGCGAGCAGGGTCAGGTCGGCGACCAGGCCGAGCAGGTCGCCGTCGGGCTGGAAGGTCGCGGGTTCGAAGTCGCGCTGGGCGACTACGAGCACCCGCTCGCCGGAGTTCGCCATGGCGTCGTTTGCCTCGAGCGCCAGATGCCGGTTGTCGTCGGTGATCGGCAGCCGGGTGCCGTCCGGCTCGCGGTAGAAGCCACCTCGCTCGATCAGGACGTCGGGTGCGCCCTTGACATAGCACCGGACTACCGGGCGCCCGTCCTCGCCGCTCATCTCGTGAAACGTCGCCATGAACTTGTACTCGGAGTCGAACGGCACCTCTGCCACGCGAGGGTACGTGCGCCGGGTCTCCTCGATGTCCAGGCCGCCCTTCGCGCCGAGCACGATCAGCGCGCCCTCGGTGGGGTCGCCGATCAGGCTTTCGCCGTCCAGAACCGCGTCGGCGCACAGCACCATCGGCAGCAGGTAGGCGTCCAGCGCGACCTCCTCGCCGCCGACGCGCTTGATCTCGCCCGTGATGCCGTAGCCCTCCCCGGAGACGGTGAACCGGTGCCGTCCGGGGATCGCGATCTCCCGGGCGGTCATCTTGTTCAGCGTCAGCGTGCCGGTCTTGTCGGAGCAGATCACCGAGGTGGCCCCGAGGGTCTCCACGGCTGGCAGCCGCTTGACGATCGCGCCCCGGTTGGCGATCTCGCGGGTGCCCATCGACAGCAGCGCGGTGACGACCGCGGGCAGGCCGGTCGGGATGGCCGCGACGGCGAGGGCCACGCCGGTGATGAACAGCGTGTCGAAGGACTCACCGCGCACCAGCCCGAGCACCACGACGAACACCAGGGCGATGCCCGCGATGATGGCGATGATCTTGGACAGGTCGTCGAGCTGCTTCTGCAGCGGCGTCTTGTCCGTCTCGGTGTTCGCCAGCAGGTCGGCGATGTGCCCGATCTCGGTGCCCATCCCGGTCGACGTCACCACGATCTCGCCGCGCCCGCGGGTGACGGCGGTGTTCATGTAGGCCATGCAGGTCCGGTCGCCGAGCGGGATGTCGTCCCCGGACACCGGCGCCGTCGACTTGCCGACCGGCAGGCTCTCGCCGGTCAGGGCCGCCTCCTCGATCTCCAGCGTCGCCGCCACGCAGATCCGGCCGTCGGCGGGCACCCGGTTGCCGGCCTCGACGAGGACGACGTCACCAGGCACGAGCTGCTCCGCGTCGATCTCGATCGGCTGGCCGTCCCGCCGCACCCGGGTGATGGTCCGCATCATCTGGGCGAGCGCCTTGACGCTCTCCTCCGCCTTCGACTCCTGGCGCAGGCCGATCACGGCGTTGAACAGGGTCAGGCCGGCCAGCACCAGCGACGTCCCGACGTCCCCGGTCACGACCAGGTTCACGATGGCGGCCACCAGCAGCACGATCTGCATGAAGTCCTTGTACTGCCGCACGAACGCCTGCAGAGCCGACTCCTTCTTGGTGCCGGTGAGGGCGTTGGGGCCGTGCTCCTGCAGGCGCTTGGCCGCCTCCGCCCCACTCAGGCCCTGGGCCACGTCGACGCCGAGCCGCTGCGCGACCTCGGCGGCCTCGGCCCCGGCTATCGGCTGGGTGTTGAGGACGTCTGCTTGAGACATTCTGCCTCCGACCAGATCGCGTGCCATACGAGCATTTCCGGCGCCTGTGGATAGAATCACGCGCCTCTCGAACGCTGGCCTCACCTGAATTGGGTGAGGCGTCGTCCCCCACCCAGGCACTGCCTGGAGGGAGCGAACGATGGACGGTGACCGATCTCGCACGACCCCTGCCCTGTCACCGTGGGTGTGGGTCGTCGTCGCAGTGTTCCTGCTGGTGATCGGGGTCCTGCTCAGCCGGCTGACGATCGGCACGGACGAGCTGCGCGACATCGCCGACGTCGATGCGGTCTGGGCGTACGTCACTGTCTTCCTGCTGGTGATGGCCGACGGGATCTGCGCCCTGTTCCCCACCCCGGTCATGCTGTGCCTGGTCCGGTACGCCCGGGGCTGCGGTTCGTCGTCAACGCGAGCTGCGGCCTCGCGTCGTACCCGTACCGGCGCTTTCTGCTCTGGTCGGCGATCGGCGGCACGATCTGGTCGGTGGTCACCTGCTCCGTCGAATACCTGGTGGCCAACGCGCTGGCTGGCTACCCGCTCGCGGCGATCATCGTGGCGAGCTGTGTGAGCACGGTGGCGGTCGCCGTCCTGTTCGTCGTCGTGCGCCTTCGGCGCCGAGCCGTCACCGCCGTGGCGGCGGCCGCGCAGTAGCGGCGGGAAAGTTTCGTGATCGGTGTCGAGAAGGTCTGGTCCCGTTCGTCATGGGGGTGTCAGTCTTCGACCGAGGAGGAACCCATGAAGTACGTCATCATGTTCACGACCGAGCCCGCTCTGCTGGCCGACGTCCCTGCCGAGCGCCTGGACGCCATCTACGGCGAGGTCTACACCTGGTTCGACAAGTACGGTCCGTCGTTCGCGGACGGCGGCGCCGAGCTGCAGCCGGTCAGCACGGCGACCACGGTCAAGGCGTCCCGGGACGGCGGAGAGCCGGTCGTCGTGGACGGCCCGTTCTCCGAGGCCAAGGAGGTCGTCGGGGGGTTCGCGATCCTGGACGTCGACGACCTGGACGCCGCGATCGCCATTGCCCGGACCTGGCCGTACCTGGTGCTGCCCGGGATCAGCGTGGAGGTCCGGCCGATCGTGGACCACTCCGGCGACATGTAGCCGATGACGGACGTCGGCGCCGACCTGGCGCTGGAGGCCGTCGTCCGGGCGGAGTCCGGGCGGCTCGTCGGTCTGCTGCACCGCAGCCTCGGTGACCTGGACGTCGCCGAGGAGGCGGTTGCAGACGCGGTCGCGGAGGCGCTGGGGGCCTGGCGACGCGACGGCATCCCGGACCGTCCGGCAGCCTGGCTGCACACGGCCGCCCGACGAAACGCGCTGGACCGCCTGCGCCGCGACGCCCGGCTGCGCGCCCGTCTCCCGTCGCTGGGCGACTGGGCGGCCGGGGCACGCGCGGTGCAGGCTGAGCCGGTCGACGGGGTCGTGCCCGGGGACGACGAGCGGCTGGCGCTGCTCTTCGGCTGCTGCCACCCGGCGCTCGCCCCGGCGTCCCGGCTCGTCCTGACCCTGCGCGCTGTGCTCGGGCTCACGACGGCCGAGATCGCCAGGGCCACCTTCGAGCCCGAGGCGACCGTCGCCCAGCGGATCAGCCGGGCTAAGCGCAAGATCGGCGCCGCCGCCATCCCGCTGCGGGTGCCGGCGGTCGCCGAGCTGCCCGAGCGGCTGGACGTCGTCCTCACCGTCGTCGCGACCGCCTACAACGAGGCGTACCTGGCCACCGGTGGGCCCGACCCGACCCGCCGCGACCTCGCCGACGACGCCACCTGGCTGGCCGGGGTGATCGCCACGGCCCTGCCGTCCGAACCCGAAGCTCTGGGCCTGTTCGTGCTGCTGCAGCTGCACCAGGCCCGCGCGGCAGCCCGTTTCGACGCCGATGGTCGGCTGGTGCTGCTCGCCGACCAGGACCGCTCGCTGTGGCGGCACGACGAGGTGGACGTCGCGGTGGCCCTGCTGGAGCGGGCCGCGGCGATGCGCCGTCCGGGCCGCTACCAGCTGCAGGCCGCCATCACCGCCTGCCACTGCGAGGCCAAGACATGGGACGAGACGGACTGGCTGCAGATCCTCACCCTTTACGACCTGCTCCTGCGCTACGACGGGTCGCCGGTGGTTCGGCTCAACCGGGCAGTGGCTACGGCCCGCGTGGAAGGCCCGGACGTGGCGCTCGCCGAGGTGGACGCAGTGGCCCAGCCGCTGCGCCGGTTCCACCTGCTGCACGCCACCCGGGCGCAGTTGCTGCGCGAGCTTGGTCGCCCGGATGAGGCGCGGGCCGCCGATCGGCTGGCGCTCGCGGCGACCGGGAACGTGGCCGAGCGTGCGCTGCTCACGGAGCGCCTCGCCTGACGCTGGCTGGCTTCTGATGTGTCGCGGCGCAACGCCACTCCAATAGGTGCGTAGTAGCGGGCCGCAGTCCCAACCTTGAAGCCCGCCGCGGAATGGCGAGGTACATGTCACTGCGTGCCGCCACTCCAATAGGTGCGTAGTGGCGTTGCGCCGCGACAAACATGCGGGCCCGGTGGCGGGGGGGTGGGCCGGAGGTAGGTACGCTGAGCGGACCGCTGCTCGCCCGGCCTCAAGGCCGCCGTCATCTGGAGCGCCTGCATGGGACGCGTCGTCGTCGACGTCATGCTCAAGCCCGAGATCCTCGACCCGCAGGGACAGGCCGTCGCCGGCGCCCTGCCCCGGCTCGGCTTCACCGGCTTCACGTCGGTGCGCCAGGGCAAGCGGTTCGAGCTCGAGGTCGAGGGGGAGGTGACGGACGACGTTCTCGCCGCCGCTCGGGACGCCGCCGCCACGCTGCTGTCCAACCCGGTGATCGAGGACGTCGTCCGGGTGGCCGCCGCCGACGACCACGATCGGGACCACAGCGACGACGACCCGGACGCCTCGGGCGCGGTGGCCTGATGCGGGTCGGGGTCGTCACCTTCCCTGGCTCGCTCGACGACAAGGACGCGGCCCGGGCGGCACGGCTCGGTGGGGCCGAGTCGGTGTCCCTGTGGCATGGCGACGCCGACCTCAAGGGGGTCGACGCGATCGTCATCCCCGGCGGCTTCTCGTACGGCGACTACCTGCGCTGCGGTGCCATCGCACGGTTCGCGCCGGTGATGGGCCCACTGGTGGACGCCGCCCGCGGCGGCATGCCGGTGCTGGGCATCTGCAACGGCTTCCAGGTGCTCTGCGAGGCGCACCTGCTGCCGGGCGCACTGGTCCGCAACGACCACCGCAAGTTCGTCTGCCGCGACCAGACCCTGTCCATCGAGCGCACCGACACCGCCTGGACGAACGCCTACCGGCCCGGACAGCAGATCGTCGTCCCGCTCAAGAACGGCGAGGGCGGCTTCGTCGCCGACGAGCGCACCCTGGACGAACTGGAGGGCGAGGGCCGGGTGGTGGCCCGCTACGTCGGCGACAACCCCAACGGGTCCTACCGCTCGATCGCCGGCATCTCGAACGCGGCCGGCAACGTCGTCGGCCTGATGCCGCACCCCGAGCACGCCACCGAGCCCGGCTACGGCCCCGACCGCCGCACCGGCACCGACGGGCTGGACGGGCTGGCCTTCTTCACCTCCGTGGTGGCGACCCTGGAGGGGTTGGTGCACGCGTGAGCGTCGACACGGTCACGGCCGCGCAGACCAGCCCGGATGTCGAGCAGCCCTGGGCCGAGCTCGGTCTCAAACCCGATGAGTACCAGCGGATCCGCGAGATCCTCGACCGGCGCCCGACGTCGTCCGAGCTGGCGATGTACTCGGTGATGTGGAGCGAGCACTGCTCCTACAAGTCGAGCAAGGTGCATCTGCGCCAGTTCGGCGACAAGACCACGGACGCCATGCGCGAGAAGCTGATGGTCGGCATCGGCGAGAACGCCGGCGTCGTCGACATCGGCGACGACTGGGCGGTCACCTTCAAGGTGGAGAGCCACAACCACCCGTCGTACGTCGAGCCGTACCAGGGTGCGGCGACCGGCGTCGGCGGCATCGTGCGCGACATCATGAGCATGGGTGCTCGTCCGATCGCGGTGATGGACCCGCTGCGGTTCGGTGCGATCGACCACCCGGACACCCACCGCGTCGTCCCGGGGATCGTTGCGGGAGTAGGCGGCTACGGCAACTGTCTCGGGCTGCCCAACATCGGCGGCGAGGTCGTGTTCGACCCGTGCTACCAGGGCAACCCGCTGGTCAACGCGTTGTGCGTCGGCTCGATGCGGCACGAGGACATCCACCTGGCCAACGCCTCTGGCGCCGGCAACCTGGTGATCCTGTTCGGCGCCAAGACCGGCGGTGACGGCATCGGCGGAGTCTCGGTGCTGGCCTCGGAGACGTTCGACTCGACCGGCCCGAGCAAGCGGCCGGCCGTGCAGGTCGGCGACCCGTTCGCCGAGAAGGTGCTCATCGAGTGCTGTCTGGACCTGTTCGCGGCCCGGGTGGTCGAGGGCATCCAGGACCTCGGCGGCGCCGGACTGTCCTGCGCGACCAGCGAGCTGGCCAGCAACGGGGACGGCGGCATGCAGGTCTGGCTGGACCGGGTCCCGTTGCGGGACAACACCTTGGCGCCCGAAGAGATCCTGATGAGCGAGTCGCAGGAGCGCATGATGGCGGTCGTCACGCCCGGGCACCTGGATGAGTTCATGGCGATCACCGACCGCTGGGACGTCGAGGCGACCGTGGTCGGCGAGGTGACGACGACCGGCCGGCTGGTGATCGACTGGCACGGCGAGACCGTGGTCGACGTCCCGCCGCGCACTGTCGCGCACGACGGGCCGGTGTACGAGCGCCCGTTCGCGCGTCCGGCGTCGCTGGACGCGCTGCAGGCCGACGTCCCGACCGCGCAGCGCCTGGCCCGCCCGACGTCCGGCGACCAGCTGCGGGCCACGCTGCTCCAGCTGGCGTCCTCGCCGAACCTGAGCAGCCGCGCCTGGGTCACCGACCAGTACGACCGCTACGTGATGGGCAACACCGCGCTGGCCATGCCGGACGACGCCGGCGTGGTCCGGGTGGACGAGGAGTCCGGCCTCGGAGTGGCGATCTCCACCGACTGCAACGCCCGGTTCGCCGCGCTCGACCCGTACGCCGGCGCGCAGCTGGCCCTGGCCGAGGCCTACCGCAACGTGGCCACCGCGGGCGCCGTCCCGCTGGCCGTCACCGATTGCCTGAACTTCGGCTCGCCCGAGGACCCGGGCGTGATGTGGCAGTTCGCCCAGGCCGTGACCGGGCTGGCCGACGGCTGCCAGGCGCTCGGCGTCCCGGTGACCGGCGGCAACGTGAGCCTGTACAACCAGACCGGCGACGTGGCGATCCACCCGACCCCGGTGGTCGGCGTCCTCGGCGTACTGGACGACGTGGCCCGCCGGACGCCGTCCGGATGGCGTGACGCCGGTCAGGTGATCTACCTGGTGGGGTCCACCCGCGACGAGTTCGGTGGGTCGTCATGGGCGGACGTCGTGCACGCCCACCTCGGCGGCCTGCCGCCGAGGGTCGACCTGGAGGCCGAGCGGGTGCTCGGCGAGATCCTGGTCGCGGCCTCGCGGGACGGCATGGTGGACGCCGCGCACGACCTGTCCGACGGCGGCCTGGCGATCGCGCTGGCCGAGGGGTGCCTGCGCTACGGCGTCGGCGCCCGGGTCTGGCTGGACGAGCTCTGCGAGCGGGACGGCATCGACCCGTTCGTGGCGCTGTTCAGCGAGTCGACCGCGCGGGCCATCGTGTCCGTGCCCCGGTCGGAGGAGGTCCGCTACACCGACATGTGCACCGCGCGAGGCGTGCCGCACCTGCGGATCGGCGTGGTGGACGACGAGAGCCAGGCGCTCGACGTCCAGGGCCAGTTCGTGCTTGAGCTGGACGAGCTGCGGGCCGCGCACGAGGCCACCCTGCCCGCCGTCTTCGAGCTCTGATGGACGACTGGTCAGCCGAGCAGTTCTCGCTGTTCGACGAGCCGCCCGCCCGGCGCGTTCCGGCTGAACCCGTTGCGGCGCAGGACGTCCAGCAGTACGAGGTGGCAGTTGATGGCTCGGCCGTCGGGTCGAACCCGGGCTTCGCCGGCTGGGGCTGGTACCTGAGCCCGCAGTGCTGGGCGGCCGGATCGCCTGAAGGTGGCGTCGACACGAACAACCGGATGGAGCTGATGGCGCTGCTGCGGTTCCTCGAGGTCACCGCGCACCGTCCGCACGACCGGGTGACGATCTTCCTGGACAGCCAGTACGCGCTGCAGTGCACCACGCTCTGGTGCCACAGCTGGGCGCGCAACGGGTGGAAGACCAAGGAGCGCACCGACGTCAAGAACGTCGACCTGATCAAACCGGTCGTCGAGCTGCTGCGCACGCGGACCGCGACGGAGCTGGTCTGGACGAAGGCGCACGTCGGTCACGTGCTCAACGAGGGCGCAGACACCGCTGCCCGCGGCGCCGCCGAGGCGACCAAGGTCGGGGCACCGGTCCCCACCGGCCCCGGCTGGACCCGCGACTGACCCTTGCTCCCCTCGCCCCGCATTACTCAGCTCAGACCGCCTCGAAGACCCGTCAGAGCGGTCTGAACGGAGCAAGGACGACCCCGACCGCGACCTACCAGGTGGCAGCAGGCTTCGCGTCGTACGCCGGGCTGCTGCCTTCGATGCTGCGCCAACCGCTGGGGGAGTAGGTCCGCAGCACCTCGCCACCGCGATGCACCCGGACGACCAGCACCCCCTGGTCGGTCATCAGGTACCCCACGCCGGCCCGGTCGCTGGACACCGAGAAGGTGACCACGTCACCGCTGGCGTCGGTCAGCACGACCTGGTCAGCGGCGACATCCGTGGGGGCCTGCTCGCTGCCGGTGAGCCCGTCGTCGGTGAGCGTCAGGTAGAGGTCAGCCATCGCCTACTCCTTGGGTCTGGGTCTGGGTCTGCGGTGCGGGATGCGGATACCGGCAAGCTGGTGGCCGGTGGCGACCAACCGGCCGCGAGAGTCCCAGATGTCGCAGGTCTCGTCGAACATCGACCCCTCGATGAGTCGGGCGCGCTGCCGGACGACGACCGGCCCCGGCGACGGAACCGCACGCACCCAGGTCGACAGCTGCATGGTCGGCACCCAGCCGCCCAACCCGAGGTCGAAGGTGGCCGGCGGCAGTGCGTCGACGCCCTGGAGCAGGGCGAGCGGGTCGAAGTGTCGACCGTCGGCGAACCCCAGGTAGCCGCGCAGCTCGCCCTGCCCCGACGGCTTGCCGTCCACCCAGCCCAGGCAGGACGGATCAAGCCGCTCGTCCAGCACCTCCATGATCGGCACCTGGAAGCCCGGCCCGTCGACGGTCAGCCGGACGCACCCGGTCATCGGCGGCAGCGTGGCGGCGAGAACCCCGTCGTGCACCGGCTCGGAGTCCGGGTCGAGCCGACCGCAGGTGACCAGCGCCTCGGCCCGCAGCTCGCCGTCCGGCGTGGTCAGGGTGACGCGGGCGGCGGTCTGGGTGCGCCCGGCACGCAGCACGCTGACCGCGAGGTGCACCTCGCCGACCGGGACCGGTGACAGGTAGCTGGCGCTGGCGGCGATCGGGTGCGGCAACGGCGGGCGGTCAACGGCCCGCCGGTCCGCACCGACCGCTTCGACCGCAGCGCGGCCGAGCAGCGCCAGCACGTAGCCGCCGTTAGTGCGCCCGGCGATCGACCACTGCGGGTCGATGGTGGCGGTCCAGCGGCTCGGGTCGTCGGTCGCGGTGACGGCCGTGACCTGGTCGAAGCGACTCGTCATGGCGCCCATCCTGCCGGGCCGCGACCGCACCGTCGGTACCGGGTGCGAGCATCGAGGCGTGCCAACCCGACGACGCCGAACCGATGTCGAGCAGGGCGCTGCGGCCGTCCGGGGCTGGGCCGCCGACCCGGCCGCGGCCGACCGCTCGACGGTGGGCACCGCCGTCCGCTTCACGCTGGAGGAGCTGGCCGCTCGTGCCCCCGGTTCGTCCGTGGAGGTGCGGGTGCCGCCGTTCGGCGTGACCCAATGCGTGCAGGGGCCGAGGCACACCCGCGGAACGCCCCCGAACGTCGTCGAGGCGGACGCCGCCACCTGGCTCGCGCTGGCCACCGGCGCCCTCGACTGGGCCGGCGCGGTGGCAGCGGGCCGGCTGCAGGCAAGCGGCGAACGGGCCGACCTGTCTGCCTGGCTACCCCTGGTGCCGCCGTGACACGGCCGCGGCTCAGCCGCGCAGCGCCGCCGCGGCTCAGCCGCGCTGCACCAGCACCGCGAGCGGCACGTTCGCGCAGCGCAGCAGCTGCCAGTCGGGCTCGCCGGTGGCGCCGTCCCGCATCCACTCGGCGACCGGCACCTCGCGGACCAGGTCGCCGGTCACCCAGCCGGCCCCGGACGCCGTGACGACCCGCCCCGTCGCGCTGACCAGCGCCGCCGAGCCGGGCAGCCGAGCCAGGCTCGGCAGCACCCGGGCCTCCAGGGCGCGGACGAACAGGTCCGCGCCGACGACCCCGACCAGCTCGCCGTCGGCCATCACGGGTTGGGTGAAGGTCAGCGTGTACTCGTCGGTGCACAGGTAGTCGACGTACGGGCCGGTCAGGTGCGGCAGCCCAGTGGCCTGCGGTCCGGTGAACCAGGCGAGCGCGGTGTAGTCACGGAAGTCATCCGCCACCGGGTCGGTCTGCACCTGCAGCTGGGTGATCTCGGGAGTCGCCGCGTCCGGGTCGGTCGTCCACCACTGCAGCCAGTACGGGACGTCGGACAGCGCGTCGTGCGCGGCGACGAACCCAGCGCCGGCCAGCGGCAGGTCGGGCAGCCTGAGCATGGCGGCGGCCAGGTCGTCGATCCCGAGCTCACCGTGCGTGGGACGCCTCGGCCCGGTGAAGCTCATGCCGACGGCGAGCCGGAGCCCGTCCAGCAGTCCGTGCACCTGGCCGCCGATGGCGTCGGCCGCGGTCACGACGTCGGAGGCCGTCACCGAGCCGGTGCCGGGCGCGCCGGTCACGCTGGAGGGGTTGCTCACCGTTCCATCATCCACCGTGGCGGCCTCGCGGTCAGGAATTGGTCGCCGATCGGACCCCGGCTCACGAGCGGCTGACCTCGAGGTGCAGCGCCCGGACGGCGGCGAACATCTGCCCGACGTGGTCCTCGGCGGCCGCGCGGGCGGCTGCCCCGTCGCCGGCGGCCAGAGCGCGGTGCAGCCGTCGGTGCACCTCGCAGGCGGCGTGCACGGCGTCGTCGCCGGAGTAGGGCAGCCACAGCACCGGGCCTACCAGGCTCTGCAGCCCGATCTCCTCCCGGGTCAGCCGGGCCGACTGCGCGCCGGCGGCCAGCTCGAGGTGGTACTGGCCCTCGGCCCGCCGCCGGGCGCCCGCGTCCTTTGCGGTGGCGAGCCGGTCGTTGGCGGCCTCGAGCCGAGCCAGGTCCTGGTCGTCGGCCCGGTCGGCGGCAAGCCGGGCACAGGCGCCGCTGACCGCCGCGTAGTGGTCGGCGAGGTCCCGCAGCTCGCCGACGCTGAACGTGAGCAGCCGGGCTCGCAGCACCGAGGTCGCGGCGTCCGTGGGGGCGCACACGAAAGAGCCGCCGCCACGCCCGCGCCGGGTGCGCACCAGCCCCTGCTCGCGCAACGTGGTGAGCGCCTCCCGCACCGTCACGGTCGAGACGCCGAGCCGCTCGGCGAGGTCGCTCTCGCTGGGCAGCTGCTCGGCGTCCGGGAGCAGCCCGAGCGCGATCGCGTCGGAGAGCCGGCGGCTGACCGCCTCGGCGCGCCCGCTGGGTTCGAGCGGCGAGAAGACCGCGGCGCGGGCCCGTGAGGACATGTGGGACGGAGCGGACGCCGAGCTGCCGGTCGCGCTCACGTGCCCCTCCTGCCTGGTCGGTCACGAAACGGTAGCGGTCGGGTCGGAGTTCCCCGGAGCCCTTGCGCGTTGACCTATGAAGTCATAGGTTCACGCCCGTGTCCAGCCCTGCACCCCATAGCGAGACCTCGGTGACCGACCCCGCCACGACCGGCCCGGCGATCCGGCTGCGCGGCCTGGTGAAGACGTTCGGCGTCGGCACCTCGCAGGTCACCGCCGTGGCCGGGGTCGACCTCGACATCGTGGACGGCGAGTTCCTCACCCTGCTCGGACCCTCCGGGTCCGGGAAGACCACCGTGCTGCGGATGATCGCCGGCTTCGAGCTGCCCACCGAGGGCACCATCGAGCTGGCCGGCCGTGAGGTGACCCGCGTCCCGCCGTTCGACCGCGACGTCAACACCGTCTTCCAGGACTATGCGCTCTTCCCGCACATGAGCGTCCTGCAGAACGTCGAGTACGGGCTGCGGGTCAAGGGTGTGGCCAAGGCCGAGCGCCGGCGGCGGGCGGTGGACGCCCTGGATGGCGTCCGGCTGGGCGACTACGGCCAGCGCAAGCCGGGGCAGCTGTCCGGCGGCCAGCGTCAGCGCGTCGCGCTGGCCCGCGCCCTGGTCAACCGCCCCAGGGTGCTGCTGCTGGACGAGCCGCTCGGGGCCCTCGATCTCAAGCTCCGCGAGGAGATGCAGGTCGAGCTCAAGGTGATCCAGCGCCAGGTCGGCCTGACCTTCGTGTTCGTCACCCACGACCAGGAGGAGGCGCTGACCATGTCCGACCGGATCGCCGTGTTCCACGACGGCCGAATCGAGCAGGTCGGCACGCCCGCCGAGATCTACGAGCGACCGTCCAGCCCGTTCGTGGCCGGCTTCGTCGGCACGTCCAACCTGATGAAACCTGCTGCGGCACAAGCGATCCTGGGTCGCAAGGGCACCTGGTCGGTGAGGCCGGAGAAGGTCCGGATGGTCAGCGAGGAGGAGCCGGCCGGCGCCGACGAGCGATCTGCCGACGGCACCGTCGCCGAGGTGGTCTACGCCGGCGCGGCCACCCGCTTCCTGGTTGACCTGGACGCCGGCGCCCGGCTCACCGTGCTCCAGCAGAACCTGCACACCTCGTCGATGCAGGTGCAGACCCTGCGTGGCACCAGAGTCCGTCTGCTCTGGCGCCGCGAGCACGAGTTCCAGCTCGACTGATCACGTACGACCGACAAGCGAAGGAGATAACAGATGGCGACCAAGCGTCGTACGGCATTCGTGGCCGTGGGGGCAGTCGTGGCGCTCGCGATCGCCGGGTGCGGCAGCAGCGACGGCGACTCCGCCAGCGGTGGCACGCGCGCCAAGCCGCCGAGCATGAAGCCGCTGGCCAGCCTCGGAGCCGGCGAGGGCGCGGTCAACATCCTCGCCTGGGCCGGCTACGCGGAGAACGGCACGACCGACCCGGCGGTCGACTGGGTGACGCCGTACGAGAAGGCGACCGGCTGCAAGGCGAACGTCCAGGTGGCCAACACCTCCGACGAGATGTTCGAGAAGATGGGCACCGGCGACTTCGACGTCGTCTCGGCCTCGGGTGACTCCTCGCTGCGGATGATCTACGCGGGCAAGGTGGCGCCGGTCAACACCTCGCTGCTCACCAACTGGGCCGACATCGCGCCGTTCCAGAAGGCCCAGCAGTGGAACTCCGTCGGCGGCGTGGACTACGGCATCCCGCACGGCTGGGGTGCCAACCTGCTGTCCTGGCGGACCGACAAGGTCAAGCCGGCCCCGGACTCGTGGAGTGTGGTCTGGGACCAGAACTCGCCGTACAAGGGCAGCATCGGTGCCTACGACTCCCCGACCTACCTGGCGGACGCAGCGCTGTACCTGATGGCCACCAAGCCCGACCTCGGCATCAAGAACCCGTACGCGCTGGACCAGAAGCAGTTCGACGCCGCGGTCGCGCTGGCCACCCAGCAGAAGTCGATCCTGTCCGGCTACTGGTCGTCGTACACCGACGCGCAGAAGGCGTTCACCAACGGCACGTACGTGCTCGGCACCTCCTGGCAGATCATCGTGAACCTCGCCCAGGCCGACAAGGCACCGGTGGACGCGACGCTGCCCAAGGAGGGCTCGACGGGTTGGGCCGACACCTGGATGATCGACGCCAAGTCGAAGCACCCGAACTGCGCCTACCTGTGGATGAACCACATCACCACGCCCAGCGTTCAGGCGCAGGTCGCCGAGTGGTTCGGCGAGGCTCCGGCCAACCTGAAGGCCTGCACGCAGACCACGGACGCCGGGCACTGCAAGGTGTTCCACGCGGACGACGAGCCGTACTTCAAGAAGATCTGGTTCTGGGCCACGCCCCAGTCCGACTGCCTCGACGGCCGCACTGACACCAAGTGCATCCCATACTCGGAGTGGACGAAGGCGTGGAGCACTCTGCGCAGCTGAGACAGCCTGCGGCGCCGTCGGCTGTCCGCCCACCTGTTCCGCAGTACGCGCACCCGGCTGGCCACTCTGCTCGGGCCGCCCGTGCTGTGGCTCGGCCTGATCTACTTCGCGGCCATCTTCTCGCTGCTCTCGACCGCGTTCTTCAGCGTCGACGAGTTCACCAACGCGGTGGTACACACCTTCACCACCGCCAACTTCGTGGACGTCTTCACAGAGCCGGCCTACCTGCGCGCGACGCTGCTGACGGTGGGGATCGCGCTGTCGGTCACGGTCCTGTGCGTCTGCCTCGGCGTGCCGATGGCGTTCTTCATGGCCAAGATCGCCAGGCCGCGCTCGCGCGGGCTGCTGGTCGCACTGGTCATCACGCCGCTGTGGGCGTCCTACCTGGTCAAGGTCTACGCGTGGCAGGCGATGGTGCAGCCTGGCAAGGGCGTGATCGCGTGGCTCGGCCAGCCGTTCGGCCTCGACGGGCCGGGTTTCGGCCGGGTGGCGATCGTGCTGACCCTGACCTACCTGTGGCTGCCGTACATGATCCTGCCGGTGTACGCCGGGCTCGAGCGGCTGCCGGACTCGCTGCTGGACGCCTCCGGTGATCTCGGCGGGCGGACGTGGCGGACCCTGCGCAGCGTCGTGCTGCCGCTGACCTACCCGTCCATCGTCGCGGGCACGATCTTCACGTTCTCGCTGAGCCTCGGTGACTACATCACGGCGCAGATAGTCGGCGGCAAGGTGCAGATGCTCGGCAACATCGTCTACCAGAACTACGCCGCGAACCTGCCCTTCGCCGCGACCATCGCGATCATCCCGATCGCGATCATGCTGATCTACCTGGCCCTGGTCCGTCGTACCGGCGCGCTGGACAACCTGTGAGAGGGACGACGTGAACTTCTCCGGCCCCGCCCGCTGGGCGTTCCGGCTGGCCATGGCGCTCGGGCTGGCCTTCGTCTACGTGCCGCTGGCCGTCGTGGTGATCAACTCGTTCAACGCCAGCACCGTGTTCGCCTGGCCGCCGCAGAGCTACACGCTGCACTGGTGGCAGTCGGTGTGGGGCAACACCGGGGTGCGCGAGGCGATCCTCACCTCGGTCAAGGTCGGCCTGATGGCCACTGCGGTGGCCATGACCCTCGGCGCCCTGCTGGCGTTCGCGCTCAGCCGGTACAAGTTCTTCGGCCGCCAGACCCTGTCCTTGCTGGTCATCCTGCCGATCGCCCTGCCCGGCATCGTCACCGCCCTGGCGCTGCGCACCGCCTTCCGGACCATCCTGTCGATCGAGCTGTCGATCTGGACCGTCGTGGTCGCGCACAGCACGTTCTGCATCGTGGTGATCTACAACAACGTGATCGCGCGGCTGCGGCGCCTGGGCACCAGCCTCGAGGAAGCGTCGATGGACCTGGGTGCGGACACGTTCACCACGTTCCGCCGAGTGACCTTCCCCAACCTGCGAGGAGCGTTCCTGGCCGGTGGCGTACTGGCCTTCGGGCTCTCGTTCGACGAGATCGTGGTGACCCTGTTCACCGCGCCGCCCGGGGTGACGACACTGCCGATCTGGATCTTCCAGAACCTGTTCCGGCCGAACCAGGCGCCGGTGGTCAACGTCGTCGCGGCCGCGCTGGTCATGCTCTCGGTGATCCCGATCTACATCAGCCAGCGGCTGGCCGGCGAGTCCACCGGCGGTGGGCGGATCTGAGGCGGGTTACCGTCGGTGCGTGAACGAGCAGCCCGACACCGAGTCGTCCGACACCGAGTCGCCCAGCACCAAGCCGCCCAGCACCGAGTCGTCCAGCACCAAGCCGTCGCAGCACCCCCAGCCCGGGCAGACCCGGCTACGGGTCACCCGGGCGCCGCGCTACGGCAGGTTCCTGCTGACCGGCGCGGCAGTCGGCGTGCTGGTCGCACTGGTGGCCGGCCTGGCGGGCCCGGTGGGCGCCGACAGCGGCCGCGGGGCCCTCGTCGGCTACCTGGCTCTGCTGCTGGGCCTGTTGGGTGGTCTGCTCGGCGGTCTCGCCGCGATCGTCGTCGAGTGGGTGTCCCGGCGCCGCTAGGAGCACCTCGGCTGTGCGACACTCGTCAGGTGGCACGAGGCGACGGGCTGCTGACCCATGACCTGCTCCCCGGCGAGAAGTCCCCGCAGGACGCCTGTGGCGTCCTGGGGATCTGGGCCCCCGGGGAGGAGGTGGCCAAGCTCACCTTCTACGGGCTGTACGCGTTGCAGCACCGCGGCCAGGAGTCGGCCGGCATCGCGACCAGCGATGGACGCCGCCTGCTCGTCTACAAGGACATGGGCCTGGTCGCGCAGGTCTTCGACGAGACCGCCCTGAACTCCCTGGCCGGGCACCTGGCGATCGGGCACACCCGGTACTCCACGACCGGCGGCAGCGTCTGGGAGAACGCCCAGCCGACGCTGGGCAACACGGCCGGCGGCACGGTCGCCCTCGCGCACAACGGCAACCTCACGAACTCCGCCGAGCTGCGCGACGTCGTCCAGCAGCGCTACGGCGCTCAGGCCGCCGGTGAGCTGTCCCGGGGCAACACCACCGACACCGCGCTGATCACCGCGCTGCTGGCCGGCGACCCCGACCACAGCCTGGAGTCCACCGCACTGGAGATCCTGCCCGAGCTGCGCGGCGCGTTCAGCCTGGTCTTCATGGACGAGCACACCCTGTACGCCGCGCGGGACCGCAACGGCGTGCGGCCGCTGGTCCTCGGCCGCCTGGAGCGCGGCTGGGTGGTGGCCAGCGAGACCCCGGCGCTGGCGACGATCGGCGCGAGCTACATCCGCGAGATCGAGCCGGGCGAGCTGGTGGTGATCGACGCCGACGGCCTGCGCTCCTCGCACTTCGCCGAGCCCGACCCGAAGGGCTGCGTCTTCGAGTTCGTCTACCTGGCCCGGCCGGACACGACAATCAGCGGGCGCGTCATGCATGAGGCCCGGGTCGAGATGGGCCGGCTGCTGGCCGCCGAGCACCCGGCCGAGGCCGACCTGGTGATCGGCGTCCCGGAGTCGGGCACGCCCGCCGCGATCGGGTACGCGGAGGCCAGCGGCATCCCGTTCGGCCAGGGCTTCGTGAAGAACTCCTACGTCGGGCGCACGTTCATCCAGCCCAGCCAGACGATCCGCCAGCTCGGCATCCGGCTCAAGCTCAACCCGCTGACCGAGGTGATCCGCGGCAAGCGGCTGGTCGTGGTCGACGACTCGATCGTGCGCGGCAACACCCAGCGCGCCCAGGTGCGGATGCTGCGCGAGGCCGGCGCGGCCGAGGTGCACGTGCGGATCTCCTCGCCACCGATCAGCTGGCCGTGCTTCTACGGCATCGACTTCGCGACCCGGGCCGAGCTGATCGCGACCGGCCTGGGGGTCGAGGAGGTGCGCGCCAGCATCGGCGCCGACAGCCTCGGCTACATCAGCGAGGACGGCATGATCGCCGCGACGAACCAGCCCAAGGACCGGCTGTGCCGGGCCTGCTTCACCGGCCAGTACCCGATCGAGCTGCCGCACGCCGACCAGCTGGGCAAGAACGTGCTGGAGACGCTGCCCGGGCTCGAGGTCGGCCCAGCCGGGATGCGGGACGCGGACGGCGTACCGACCGGGTTGTCCGGGGGCGCCCCCGACGCGCTGTCCCGCCCGTGACCGCGGACCGGACCGGCGCCGTGGCGCCGGTGACCTATGTGGGCGCCGGCGTGGACACCGAGGCGGGCGACCGTGCCGTCGAGCTGATGAAGGAGTGGGTCGCCAAGACTCGCCGCCCTGAGGTGGTCGGTGGGCTCGGTGGCTTCGCCGGCCTGTTCGACGTCAGCGCGCTCAAGACCTACCGGCGACCGCTGCTGGCCACCAGCACCGACGGTGTCGGCACCAAGGTGCAGATCGCCCAGCGGCTCGACATCCACCACACGATCGGCTTCGACCTGGTCGGCATGGTGGTCGACGACATCGTCGTGGTCGGCGCCGAGCCGCTGTTCATGACCGACTACATCGCCTGCGGATCGGTCGTCCCCGAGCGCATCGCGGCCGTCGTCCGGGGCATCGCGGAGGCCTGCGTGAGCGCGGGCTGCGCGCTGGCCGGCGGCGAGACCGCCGAGCACCCGGGCCTGCTGGCGCCGGGTGAGTACGACGTGGCCGGTGCGGTCACCGGGGTCGTCGAGGCGGACGACGTACTCGGTCCCGAGCGGGTGCGCAGCGGCGACGTGCTGGTCGCCATGGCGTCGTCCGGGCTGCACTCGAACGGGTACTCGCTGGTCCGGCGGGTGCTCGAGGTGTCCGGGCTAGGCCTGGAGCAGCACGTCGACGAGCTCGGTCGGACCATCGGTGAGGAGCTGCTCGAACCGACCCGGGTGTACGCCCAGGACGTGCTCGACCTGGTTCGAGGAGGCCGCGGCGACGGCATCGACGTGCACGCGGTCAGCCACGTCACCGGCGGCGGTCTGGCGGCCAACCTGGCGCGGGTGCTGCCGCGCGGCCTCGAAGCGGTCGTGGACCGCTCGACGTGGACGCCGGGCCCGGTCTTCGGGCTGGTGCGGCGCCTGGGTGCCGTCCCGCTGGACGACCTGGAGCGCACGCTGAACCTCGGCGTCGGCATGATCGCTGTGGTCAGCCCGGACAGCGCGGATGCCGCGGTCGCTCGGCTCACCGCGCGCGGCCTGCCCTCGTGGGTGCTGGGCAGCGTCGGACCGGCGGACGGCAGCCGTCAGGACGGCGATGTGACGCAGGGCGCGAAGGGCGTGGACGGCGGAGCCGTCCGGATGGTCGGCGTCCAGGCCGTCTGACCTGCGACGCCCGCGAAATGGGCCCCGTCAGCTGGTGACAGGACCCATTTCGAGGGAAGTCGAGTTGGAGCGGACGAGCTCAGCGCTCGCCGGAGGCCCAGCTCTGGTAGTCGTCCTCGTCTTCGTCGGAGGGCGCAGCCCGGTCCGGCTCGGTATACGAGGGTGAGTCAGCGTGGAGCTCACGCTGGAGGGCAGTCAAGTCGGTGCTGGGGCTGTAGTACTTCAGCTCCCGGGCGACCTTGGTCTGCTTGGCCTTGGCGCGGCCGCGACCCATAGCGTCGACCCCCTCATGCGTCGACCGGGGCGGCGAGATGCGGCCCCGGAATTGTGTGATCTCGTCGTGAGGACAACGGTACATCGTCTCCGGGGGTTCCACCTACCCGGCGTCGACCGCTCATCGGCGGCCAGGCAGGAACAGCCGCTCGTTCGGCGCAACGCCGGCGATCCGACGCTCGGCCAGGCGGTCCGCAGCGACCGACGGGGCCACGTTCTCCTCGTCCGCCTCGCGCAGCACCGCGGCGGTCGCGTCGAAGATCCCCAGGGTGCGCTCGCGGGCCCGCTCGAACGAGAAGCCGCGCAGCTCGTCGGCCACCTGGATGACCCCGCCGGAGTTCACGAGGTAGTCCGGCGCGTACGTGATCGCGCGGGCCAGCAACTGGTCGGCGACGGTGGAGTTCGCGAGCTGGTTGTTCGCCGCACCGCACACGATCTGCGCCTTCAGGCCGGCGACGACCTCGGTGGTCAGGGCGCCGCCAAGGGCGCACGGGGCGTAGACGTCGAGGTCGGCCAGGACCAGCTGGTCGGTCGTGGCGGCGACGATCACCTGAGGGTGCTGACTCTGCACCCGGGCCAGCGCCGCCGGCGAGACGTCCGCGATCACGACGTCCGCGCCGTCGGTGACCAGCAGGTCGGTGAGCAGGTGCCCGACCTTGCCGACCCCGCTGATCCCGACCCGGCGTCCGGACAGCGTGGGCTGGCCCCACCGGTGCGCCGCGGCCGCGCGCATCCCCTGGAACACGCCCAGCGCGGTGAGCACCGAGGAGTCGCCCGCGCCGCCGTCCGCCTCGCTGCGTCCGGTCACGAAGTCGCAGGTCTGCGCGACGACGTCCATGTCCGCGACGTAGGTGCCTACGTCGCACGCCGTCACGTAGCGCCCGCCGAGGCTCTGCACGAAGCGGCCGTAGGCGCGCAGCAGCTCGGGGGTCTTGTCGCGGGCGGGGTCGCCGATGATCACGGCCTTGCCGCCGCCGTGGTCGAGGCCGGCGACCGCGTTCTTGTACGTCATGCCGCGCGAGAGGTGCAGCACGTCAGCCAGCGCGGCCTGGGTGCTCGGGTACGGGTAGAACCGCGTGCCGCCCAGGCCCGGCCCGAGCGCGGTGCTGTGCAGCGCGATGATCGCGCGCAGTCCGCTGTCGGGGTCGTGGCAGAAGACCACCTGCTCGTGGTCGGCCGCGAACGCGTCGCTGCCGTCCTCGATCGGCGGGTGGGTGGTCGGGCTCCCAGTCACGGTCACGGTAGTGGCTCCTCAGGTGTGCCGGGGTGATCGACCCTCGTGAGGTCGACACCCGCCGTCCGGGGGGTCTGCGACCCCGTATGCCTCCAGCCTAGAACTGTCCGGAGGTGACACTCTGGGGGTGTGCCCACCGTGACCCGTCGCCCGCCGTACCAGGCTCACCTGCGGGTGTACGAGCCGGTCGCCACGATGCCTAAGGACCAGCGGCGTCGCTGGACGGCGTATGCGGCGAACGCTCCGCCGCCGGCCGAGGTGGAGGCGCAGCTGTACGCCGATACGGTTCGCCGGCTCGCCGGCCGCCCGCCGGTGCCGGTGCCGGTGACCGAGAGCACGCACGGCCTGGTGATCGAGCAGGACGGCGCGCTGTACGTGTGCCCCCTGCAGCCGCGGCTGCAGGTCTGGACCCGACTCGGCGCCCCCGACGCGCCGGGTGAGCTGCTGCCGGGGGAGGGCGTGGTGCCGCCGGCGCTGCGCGAGCAGGCCGCCAGCGACCTCGCCGCATTCACCCGTTCGGGTGGTGATGTGCGCCTTTTCTCCCGTACTGCGGCCTGGCACGTGCCGGTGTCGTGGTTCGTCCCGTTCGCCGCCGACGAGCGTGAGCTGACCGTCGGCGAGCATCCCTCGCTTCGCTACCGGACGGCGATGTCGTCGGCTCGACGTCGTGCGGCAGTAGGGCTTCGGGCCGCGCGCGACGGTCTGGGCGAGATCGACGTGGTGGACGAGATCGAGCAGGTCGCGCGCTGGATGGAGGATTTCCACCCGCTCAGCCTGCTCGAGCTCGACTACGGCGGGCTGGCGACGCTGTTGGACGCCGAGCATCTGACCAGCGATGATTCTGCTTCGGACGTCGCGGAAGGTCTTGCCGCGCTGTCCGAGGGGGATGCGACGTCCGCGGCGGCCGCGTATCGGCGGTGGACGACGCGATGGCATCGGGTGCAGCTCCTGTCCAGAGCCTGCTGAGCCGGAAGATCGTCGGACTAGTCACCTTGTGGCCGGAAGCACCGTGTAACTAGTCCCGACGGTACGGAACACAATGATCCGTCCATAATGTTCCCTCAAAGCAGTAAAGGGGGCATCCTTGTATCAGCAACCGCGTCGACCGACGCGGGCCATCTGAAGGAGTAAGTCATGGCCACCAAGAGCCCCGACGCGCAGTCGCTGCTGACGCCGGCCGAGGTTGCGGCCCTGTTCCGCGTAGACCCCAAGACCGTCACGCGTTGGGCCAAGGCGGGCAAGCTCACCTCGATCCGCACTCTCGGTGGCCACCGTCGCTACCCCGAGGACGAGGTTCGCCAGCTGCTCGCGGGGATTCCGCAGCAGCGCAGCTGAGCAGTCCGTACCTGCACCGACGGCGCCGTCCACCCTGTGTGGCCGGCGCCGTCGTGCTGCCCGGGCCCGTACTGCCCGGCTCGAGCTCGACCGCACAAGGTCACGACTTAGGCGTAATCCACCCAAAGCGGTGCTCGGCCCTGGTGCGAGCCGTAGGGTGGTTGTGTGAGCAATCGTGAGGTGCACCCGACCGAGACCATCTCGGTCTCCGACCCGCCGCACGCCCCGGTGCTCGAGCTGCTCGACGGCCGCGAGGTCCCGATCAGCAAGACGAACCTGGTCAACCGCACGCTGCCGCACCGTGAACGACGGATGGTCGGCGCCTGGTGCTTCGTGGACACGTACGGGCCTGATGCCGTGATCACCATGCCGGGCATGCGCGTGCCGCCGCACCCGCACCTGGGCCTGCAGACCGTGAGCTGGCTGCTGGACGGTGCGGTGGACCACCGCGACAGCCTCGGCAACCACCAGCTGGTCCAGCCGGGGCAGCTCAACCTGATGACCGCCGGCCGCGGCATCTCGCACTCCGAGGAGTCCCCGGCCGAGCGGCCGCCGTGGTTGCACGGCGCCCAGCTCTGGATCGCCCTGCCGGAGGAGTCCCGGCACGTCGAGCCGCGCTTCGAGCACGTCGAGCAGCTCCCGGTGGTCCAGCTCGGCGCCGTCACGGCGACCGTGCTGGTCGGCTCACTGGGCGGCGCGACCAGCCCGGCTCGCGTCCACTCCCCGCTGCTCGGGGCGGACCTGGAGGTGGTCGGACCGGGAATCGTCCCGCTGGATGCCGGTTTCGAGCACGCTGTCGTGGTGCTGCGCGGGCGCATCGAGGTCGAGGGCGTGGCCGTCGAGCCCGGTCGCCTGCTCTACCTGGGCAGCGCGCGGGACCAGATCGAGCTGTCCTCGCTGGACGGCGGCCGCTGCCTGCTGCTCGGCGGTGCGCCGTTCGAGGAGCAGATCCTGATGTGGTGGAACTTCGTGGCGCGAACCCACGACGAGATCGTCGCCGCCCGGCAGAAGTGGATGGGCGGGCTGGACGGCGGGTCCGTGTTCGGGCGGGTCGAGGGGTTCGACGGCGGCCCGCTGCCAGCCCCTGAGCTGCCCGGGGTGCCGCTCAAGCCGCGGGGTCGGGTGCGCTGACCGCAGGGAATTGCAGGACCTGGTCCTACACTTGCGCGCGTGTCGAGACGTCTTGCAGAGGTAGCGCGCCGGGTCGGAGTCAGCGAGGCCACGGTCAGCCGGGTGCTCAACGGCAAGCCCGGGGTCTCCGACGCGACCCGCGAGAGCGTGCTCACCGCCCTCGACGTGCTCGGCTACGAGCGGCCGACGAAGCTGCGCGGCGAGCGGGCGCGGCTGGTCGGGCTGGTGATCCCCGAGCTGCAGAACCCGATCTTCCCGGCCTTCGCCGAGGTGCTCGGCGCGGGTCTGGCGCAGAACGGGATGACCCCGGTGCTGTGCATCCAGACCGCCGGAGGGGTCTCGGAGTCGGACTTCGTGGACCTGCTCATGCAGCAGCGGGTGGCCGGCGTCATCTTCGCCGGTGGGCTCTACTCCCAGCGTGACGCCGACCATGAGCACTACGAGCGGATCCTGGACCGCAAGCTGCCGGCGGTGCTGCTCAACGCGGCGATCGAGCACCTGCAGATGCCGCAGATCGTGTGCGACGACGCCAGCGCGATGGAACAGGCGATGGGCCACCTGCTGGCACTGGGGCACCAACGGATCGGGCTGGTGCTGGGACCAGAGGACCACGTGCCGTCCGAGCGCAAGCTGCACACTGCCCAGCTGATCGCGGCCGACGCCGGCATCGAGCTCGGTCCGGAGTACGTGGTGCGCAGCCAGTACTCGCTGCAGGCCGGCCAGTCGGCCGCGAACAAGCTGGTCGCCCGCGGGGTGACCGGCCTGGTCTGCGCCAGCGACCCGCTCGCGCTCGGCGCGATCCGGGCCGTCCGTCGGGCCCGGCTCAGCGTGCCGGGCGACGTCTCCGTGGTGGGGTACGACGACTCCGCCTTCATGAGCTGCACCGAGCCGCCGCTGACCACCGTCCGGCAGCCGATCGAGGCGATGGGCCGCGCGGCCGTCGACCTGCTGATGCGCCAGATCGGCGGCGAGAGCACGCAGAGCGACGAGCTGCTCTTCGAGCCCGAGCTGGTCGTCCGGCGATCCACCGGCGCAGCACCGACGTCCCCCGTCTGACCCCGCCCTCCTTCCCTCCCTCGCACGCCCCCCTCGCGCCCCCCGGCGTCCCCGGCGTCCCCGGCGTCCCCGGCGTCCCCGGCGTCCCCGGCGTCCCCGGCGTCCCCACTTGTGGCGAGCTATGGGGGCCTCGGCGGCCTCCGAGGCCCCCCAAACGCGTCACAAGTCGGGGAAGGGGGGCGGGTGCGGGGCGAGGTGGAGGTCGGGTTTAGAAAGTAATCTTGTCAAGTTCTTGCGTGATCCTGTTCACCCTGTCTAATGTCCTCGTTCAGAATCACCGACGATCTGAGGAGGGACTGCGTGGCACTGCAGGACGCCACCCGTGGCTCACTCGAGGTCGTACCGACTGCGGCCGCCGTCCGCACCGTCGACTGGTGGCGCAGCGCCGCGATCTACCAGGTCTACCCGCGCAGCTTCGCCGATGGCGACGGCGACGGCGTGGGCGACCTGCTCGGCGTCCTGAACCGGCTGCCCTACCTGCAGGACCTGGGGGTCGACGCCATCTGGTTCACCCCCTGGTACCCCTCGCCGATGGCGGACGGCGGGTACGACGTGGCCGACTACCGCGCGATCGACCCGGTGTTCGGCGACCTGCGCCTGGCCGAGGAGGTCATCACCACCGCCTCACGGCTCGGCATCCGGACGATCGTGGACGTCGTCCCCAACCACGTCTCGGACCAGCACCGCTGGTTCCAGGAGGCGCTGGCCGCGGCCCCCGGCTCGCCCGAGCGCCAGCGGTTCTGGTTCCGCCCCGGCGTCGGCCCGGACGGCGCGCTGCCGCCCAACGGCTGGCAGTCCAACTTCGGCGGACCGGCCTGGAGTCGGACGACGGACGCCGACGGCAACCCCGGCGAGTGGTACCTGCACCTGTTCGCCCCCGGCCAGCCCGACCTCAACTGGGGCTGCCCGGTGGTCCGCGCCGAGTTCGAGGACGTGCTGCGGTTCTGGTTCGACCGCGGGGTGGCCGGCGTCCGGATCGACTCCGCTGCGCTGTTGGTCAAGGACCCGTCGCTGCCCGAACTGCGCGAGAAGCTGGGGCCTGGCGAGCACCCGTACGTCGACCGGGACGAGCTGCAGGACGTCTACCGGTCCTGGCGGCAGATCGCGGACGAGTACGGCGACCGCGCCCTGGTCGGCGAGATCTGGCTGCCGGACGTCGAGCGCTTCGGCCGCTACCTGCGTCCGGACGTGCTGCACACCGCCTTCAACTTCGACTTCCTGACCTGCGCATGGGACGTCGACCGGCTGCGGCGCTCCATCGAGACGACGCTCGCGGTGCACGAGCAGGTCGGCGCCCCTGCAACCTGGGTGCTGGCCAACCACGACGTGACCCGACCGGCCACCCGATACGGGCGTTCGGACACCTCGTTCGCGTTCGAGCGCAAGCGTTTCGGCACTCCGACGGACCTGGACCTCGGGTTGCGCCGGGCCCGCGCAGCCGCGCTGCTGAGCATGGCGCTGCCGGGCAGCGTGTACGTGTACCAGGGCGACGAGCTCGGCCTGCCCGAGGTCGAGGACCTGCCGCTGGACCAGCTCGAGGACCCGATGCACGAGCGTTCGGGCGGTATCGACCCCGGTCGGGACGGCTGCCGGGTGCCGCTGCCGTGGTCCGGTCAGGAACCGCCGTACGGCTTCAGCGCACCCCTGCTCGGTGCGGGTGCCGCGCCGACCTGGCTGCCCCAGCCATTGTCCTGGAACGGGATCAGCGTGCAGGCGCAGCAAGGTGACGTCGGCTCGACGCTCTCGCTCTACCGCGAGGCCCTGCGGCTGCGACGCGAGCACCCGGACCTCGGCGACGGTCGGCTGCGCTGGCTGACCGCGTCCGAGACGGACGTCGAGGGCGTGCTCGCGTTCCGCAGGGGCCCCTCGCTGGTCTCGGTAACGAACCTGCGCCCCGGACCGGTCGACCTGCCGGCCCACCACCGCGTGCTGCTCAGCAGCGCTCCGCTGGAAGGAGGTCGGCTACCGGCGGACACCACCGTCTGGCTCGACGCCCCGACGACCTGAGCCACCGCACCTGCGCAGTACGCGACAAACCTTCCGCAACACAGGACGAGCCGGCACCGCCGGCCGCATGACCAAGGAGCGACGACGATGTCCTCACGACGACGGACCACGGCCTCGGCGGGCGCGCTCGCCGTGCTGGCAGTGAGCATGCTGGCGGCTTGCGGCAGCTCGGTGAACGCGGCCGACGGCAAGGCCAGCAAGGACGGCAAGGTCACCATCTCGGTCGAGGGATGGCGACCCGGCAGCGAGCAGGCAACCATCGACACCTTCAAGGCGCAGGCGGCTGCGTTCATGTCGGCCAACCCGAAGATCACCATCGAGCCCAAGGAGTGGGAGTGGAAGGGTGAGACGTTCGCGACGCAGCTCGCCGGCGGCACGCTGCCCACGACCTTCCGGGTTCCGTTCACCGACGCCCGCGGCCTGATCGAGCGCAACCAGATCCTGGACGTCAGCAAGCAGGTCAACGCGCTGCCCTACGCGAAGAAGTTCAACCCCAGCGTGCTGGCGGCGGTGCAGAGCACCGACGGCAAGATCTTCGGCCTGCCGACCGGGGTGTACGGCATGGGGCTGCACTACAACCGCGACCTGTTCAAGGCAGCGGGCCTGGACCCGGACAACCCGCCGACGACCTGGGCCGACCTGCGCGCCGACGCCAAGGCGATCCACGACAAGACCGGCCAGCCCGGCTTCGTCACCATGAGCAAGGGCAACACGGGCGGCTGGGACCTGACCACCTTCACCTACGCCATGGGTGGCCGGATGGAGTCGGCGGACGGCAAGACCGCGACCGTGAACAACGACTCGACCAAGCAGGTCCTGGCACAGCTCAAGGCCATGCGCTGGCAGGACAACTCGGTCGGCACCGGTGCGCTGCTCGACTGGGGCGGCATCAACCAGGCGTTCGGCGCGGGCAAGGCCGGCATGTACGTCAGCGGCTCGGACGTGTACAACGCGCTGGTGCAGCAGAACAACGTCAAGCCCGGGTCGTACGGCCTCGGCCTCCTGCCGATGGCCGACTCCACGGACGCCGGCGTGCTCGGCGGTGGGTCGATCGCGGCGGTCAGCGCCAAGGCGAACCAGGCGCAGGCCGATGCAGCGGTGAAGTGGAACGACTTCTACTACATGCGCAAGCTGAGCGAGCAGGACGCCGCGGTCGCGGACGCCAAGACGCTCAACGAGGGCAAGCAGCCGGTCGGCACGCCGCAGCTGCCGGTGTTCGACGCGGCCACGCTGACGTCGTACAACGACTGGATCAAGCCGTACGTCAACGTGCCCATCGACCAGATGTCCGCGTTCACCAACGGCATCAACAACCAGAAGTTCCTGGCCGAGCCGGTGGCGCACACCCAGGAGGTCTACGCGCTGCTCGACTCCGTCGTGCAGAAGGTGCTGACCGACAAGAACGCCGACGTGAACCAGGTGCTCGACAAGGCCAACACCCAGGCCCAGGCGCTGCTCGACAAGTGAGGACCGCAGTAACCGATGTCGAGCACCTCTGAGCTCCTGCGCCGTCGCCCGCCCCGCTCTGCGGCCGGGCGGCGGCGCAGGACTGCCCTGACCTGGGTCCACGACGGCGGCCTGACCACCCTGCTGTTCGCCGCACCACTGCTGATCGTGTTCACGCTGTTCTCCTGGTACCCGATCGTGCGCGCGGTGGTGATGAGCGTGCAGCAGACCAACCTCGTCACCAAGCCGGTCTACGTCGGCTGGGCGAACTTCCACCAGGTGCTGTCCGACCCGCTGCTACCGACGGCGGTGCGCAACACCGGCTACTTCGCTGTGCTGGCACTGGTTCTGGGCTACCCGGTGCCGCTGTTCCTGTCGGTGCTGATGAGCGACCTGCGCCGCTCGCGGGGGCTGTTCACGGTGCTGGCGTACCTGCCGGTCGTCGTCCCGCCGGTGGTAGCGGTGCTGCTGTGGCGCTTCTTCTACGACTCCAGCCCGGACGGGGTGTTCAACACGATCTTCGGCTGGGTGCACCTAGGACCGTTCTCCTGGTTGGACTCCGCGCGGACGGCGATGCCGTCGCTGGTGCTGGAGGCGACCTGGGCCGCTGCCGGCGGAACGGTCATCATCTACCTCGCCGCGCTGGTCGCCGTACCGCCCGAGCTGTACGACGCAGCGGACGTCGACGGCGCCAGTACCTGGCGCAAGGTCTGGCACGTGACGGTCCCGCAGCTGCGCGGCGTCATGCTGATCACCTTGATCCTGCAGATCATCGGCACGGCGCAGGTGTTCATCGAGCCGTACCTGTTCACCCGGGGTGGTCCGGACAACTCCACGACCACGGTGCTGCTGCTGATCTACGACTATGCCTTCGGCAACAGCCTCGGCGGTGACTACGGCGCCGCCGCCGCGCTGAGCCTGATGCTCGCTGTGTTCCTCGCGGTGTTCTCGTTGCTGTTCTTCCGCGTCACCCGCTCCTGGAGCAGCTCATGAGCCTGGGCGTGGACGCGCTGCGCGACGCCGAGCCTGAGGCGGTGGCGATCGCCGAACAGCCTGTGCGGCAACGCCGTCGGCGGGTTCGCCGTCCGGTCGCGGACGACGCGAGCCAGCGCGGCATCACCACGGTGCGCAACGCGCGCACCCCGTGGGCACGCTGGTCCCGTCGGGTGGTCTACGGCGCGTTGCTCGCAGGTCTGGTGGTCGCCGCCCTCGGCCCGTTGCTGTGGCTGGCGAAGTCCGCGATCACCCCGACGCAGGACACGTTGCGCCAGCCAATGGCGCTGTTCCCGCACGGCACCGACTGGACGAACCTCAAGACGGCCTGGGTCGACGTCCAGCTGGACCGGTACTTCCTGAACACGCTGATCATCGCGGCGGGCTCCTGGGCCTGCCAGATGGTGGTCGCGACCACCGGCGGCTTCGTGCTGTCGGTGCTGCGCCCGCGCTATGCGAAGGTGCTGAACGCGATGGTGCTGGTGACACTGTTCGTGCCGGCCGTCGTCCTGCTGGTTCCGCTCTACCTGACAGTGCTGGACGTGCCGGTGATCCACCGCTCGTTCATCAACAGCTGGTGGGGCGTGATCCTGCCGGCCGGCGCGAGCGCCTTCAACGTCGTGCTGGTGACGCGCTTCTTCGACAGCCTGCCGCGGGAGGTGTTCGAGGCGGCCCGGGTGGACGGCGCCGGGCCCTGGCGGCTGTTCTGGTCGGTGGTGCTGCCGATGTCGCGGCCGGTGCTGGGCGTGGTGTCGGTGTTCGCTGTGCTGGCGGCCTGGAAGGACTTCGTCTGGCCGCTGCTGGTGCTGCCCGACCCGGTGAAGCAGCCGTTGTCGGTGAGGTTGCCGACCCTGCAGCCGATCATCGAGCTCGACGTGTTCCTGGCCGCGCTGCTGATCTCGACTGCCGTGCCGCTGGTGATCTTCCTGGTGTTCCAGCGGTTGTTCCTGCGCAGCGGCGAGCTCGGAGGCGCGATCAAGGGCTGATCCCGGGCTCAGGAGTCCGAGCGAGGCTCACCCCGAGTACGTTGGGTGCCGGGGTGGTGAGATGAAGGGGCTGATCGTGCGGTCCGGTCACCGACCAGGTGACGGTGCCCGCATAGCAGATCGCGGCCACGCCGGCGGGCCGTCGTCGTCCAGCGACGCGCTCCTGCGGCTGCAGCGCTCGGCGGGCAATGCCGCTGTCAGCGAGATGGTGCAGCGCTATGCCTCGGGCGAGCACGCCAGTCAGGGTGACCGTGCCCCGGGCTCGCAGCGACTCACGATCGGCAAGGAGACCCTGACATCTGGCGAGGTGAACGCGCTCGCCGACCTGTACGGGAGGCCGGAAGACCTGCTGAAGGCGAACCCTGTGGAGCTCGCCGCGGTCCTTGCTCTGGTACGCAGGGAAGCCGCCGGCGGGGCGGTCAAGGAGGAGGAGTGGGACACCGCGACCAACGGTCGTTACACGAAGCTGAACCTCAAGAACGCCGCGCACTTCGCCCCCCGAGACCCCGCGCTCATCTCGCCCCCCGCAAGCGCCGGAGCGGCCGGAGACGACAACGTCGCTACGTTCCTTCGCTACTACGCCGAGACCGTGACGACCACGTTCCAGTCCGTGGATGTGGCCAGCACCGATCCAGGCAAGGCCAAGGAGCTCAGTGATCGGGCCGCGGTGACCGCCGGGTTCGCCGAGCACTTCCTGATGGATGCCTTCAGTGCCGGGCACCTGATCAACAAGGACGACTTCATCGCCAAGCTGAAGGAGAACCTCGATGCTCTCCCGGCAGGCAAGCTCACCGCTCTGTTCGAGGCCGTGGCCAATGGCGTGCTCGCCGATCCGGCGTCGAAGTCGCTGCTGGACACCTACGAGTCCGCCGATGCGTACCACCTCGGATGGCATCCCAACTTCAGCAGGGCGGGCGCGTTCAAGGTGCTGCTCGAAGAGCTGTACAAAGACCCTGACGGGAAGCAGGCTGTCTACAGCGGTCTCGTGAAGTTCGTGCACGACCAGCTCAGCACGCGCAACGGCGGTAGCGGACTCGTCGGGGTCGAGGTGCAGAACAAGTTCGAGACCTGGGTGATGAGCGGGGACAAGACGCTCGCGAAGAGCCCGGACACCCAACGGGTGATCGAACAGGCAATGACCAGGTTCCGTGCCCTCGTCAAGGACTACCGAATGGCGCCCAGGTCGATGGCGTCCCCGATCGCGGACGCTGACCAGGTGACTGACTACTTCCCGCATCCGACTCCGGCATCCGCCACGATGATCTCGGCGCTCGTCACGAAGGTCACGGATCCGGCTGGCGGGGCGGCGGCGTCGCTGATCTCCGTCGTCAAGGCAGAACTGCCTGCGATCATGTTGGCGCTGCTGGCCCGTGGAAAGATCCGCAGGGCCTGATCGAGATTGACACCTTCTGTTGCGCTCGTAGCAAGATGAGGCGCGGTCTCGGCTGGCGGTGCCGCGCGGAAGGGGGTTGGTGGTGACGTCGATGCGGGCTGTCGGGCGCACCCACCCCGGCCTGCGACGGCCGACCAACGAGGACTCGGCGTTCGTCGGACGCCGGCTGGCGGTGGTCGCCGACGGCATGGGCGGCCACGAGTTCGGTGAGGTCGCGAGCGCCATCGCCACCGACGCGGTCATCTTCCTGGACGACGGTCCGGGTCCGAACGGACTGCCCGAGGAGCTGGCCGCGGCGATCGAGCTCGCCGACGAGCGGTTGCGCTCCGCGGTGGAGAAGACGCCGTCGTTGCGGGGGATGGGCACCACCATGACGGCGATGTTCGTCGACGGCGAGCAGGTGGCGATCGGGCACGTGGGCGACTCCCGGGCCTACCGGCTGCACGACGACGAGCTCGAGCAGCTGACCACCGACCACACCGTCGTCCAGCTGCTGGTGCAGCAGGGCATCCTGACGCCGGAGCAGGCCGTCTCGCACCCGCGCGGCAACCTGATCACCAACGCCCTTCAGGGCGAGCCGGGTGGCGCCCAGGTCGAGACGACGACCCGGCGGGCCGTCGTCGGCGACCGCTACCTGCTGTGCAGCGACGGCCTGCCCGACTACGTCTCGGACGCCGACATCCGTGACGCCCTCGAAGAGCCGGACCCGGACGTCGTCCTGGACCGGCTGCTGCAGCTGGCGCTCGACACGGGGGCGCCGGACAACATCACCTGCGTGGTCGCCGACCTGGTGCCGGACGACCAGTCCGGCGACGCGGGCGAGCACCCGCCGTACCTGCTTGGCGCGGCTCGCGAGGTGGCCGATGACCTGGCTGCCCGGAACAGCGCCGGTTGACGCTCAAGCCTTGCCTTACTGAGCCGATGATCAACTGAGCGTTCCGTCCGGCATTTCCCTGAGTGTCCGGGCGGCCCGTCGTCATGATGCGGAGGAGCTGTGTCAGGCACCTTCGCGCGCACAAATACCGCAGGCAGCGCCGAGCGCAGACTAGGGCAGGCGGCGCTGGTCGTCGCCGCGGTCGGCACCGGCTCGGCTGCGGTGCTGCCCGGCGGCTCGGACGGCCCGGCCATCCGGACCGCGCTGGTCATCACCCTCGCCCTGTTCTTCGTCATCCAGCTGACCCGGTTGCTGTTCGCCGCCGGGCGGGACCGGTCCCGGCGGGCCGCGCTGCTGGTGCTGCTGGCCGGGGTGACCGCGTGGGCGGCCGGTTCGGCCATGGTCAGCGCGAGCCAGGCGGTCGCGACGGTGACGTTCCCGGCGCCCGGCGAGGTGCTCTACGTGATCTCCTACCTGGGGATGGCGGCCTTCCTGATGCTGGACGTCCCGCGTCCGCGGCTGCCCGCCGCGGCGCTCTGGCTGGACGCCGCCGTCGTCTGCGGTGCCGCGGTGTGCGTGTCCAGCTTCGTGGTGCTGACGCCGCTGGCCAGGGGCTTCGACCAGGGGGGCGTCGCGCTCCTGCTGGCGATCCTCTACCCGCTGCTCGACCTGCTGCTGGCCACGATGGTCTTCGCCCAGATGCTGCTCGGCCACCGCAGCCGCTCGCGTCGGACGGCCTGCCTGGGAGCGGGCTTCATGGCGCTCGCGATCGCGGACTCCAGCTTCGTCATGACGCTGACCAGCGACGCGCGGGACGCGTACACGACCAACATCGGGCTGGACGTGATCTGGGGTGGGGCCTTCGCGCTGATCATCGGCGCCGCCTGCAGCCGCGAGCGCTCAGCCGAGTACTCGCCGACCGACCGCCAGCAGTCGCGCATCCTGGTCGCCGCGGCGTCCGTCGCACTGGTCGCCCTGGTGCTGCACCCGAGGGGGACGATCGGCTGGTGCATCACCCTGCCGGCCATCGTGACCCTGGTCTGCGCCGGCGGCCGGCTGGTGCTCGCCCTTAATGAGGCGCGCGGTGCGGCTGAGGCGTTGCGGCTGTCGATGACCGACGAGCTGACCGGCCTGCCCAACCGACGGGCTGTGCTCGCGGCCACCGACGAAGGGCTGCGCGGGGACTCACCGCTCGGCTTCATGCTGCTCGACCTGGACGGCTTCAAGGACATCAACGACAGCCTCGGGCACGGTACCGGCGACGAGGTGCTGCGCACGGTCGCGCACCGCATGCAGCTGACGCTGCCGAACCAGGTGCTGGTGGCGCGGCTGGGCGGCGACGAGTTCGCGGTGCTGACCGACACCGAGGACGAGCTGGCGCTGCTCGAGCTCGCGCACGAGGTGCGCCGGGTGCTGCTCGCGGCCGTACACGTGGACAACCTCGACCTGGCGATCCGCGCGTCGATCGGCATCACGGTCCGCGACCCGGGCGACGTCTCGGCGACCGACCTGCTACGCCGGGCGGACGTCGCGATGTACGAGGCCAAGCAGGCGCGCGCCGGGGCTCTGCTCTACGACCCGTCGCAGGAGGTGTTCACCCGGCAGCGGCTGCGCCGCAGCGAGGAGCTGCGCGACGCGATCCGCGAGGGCCAGCTGGTGCTCTGGTACCAGCCGCAGGTCGACGCCGCGAACCGCGAGCTGCTGGCGATGGAGGCGCTGGTCCGCTGGCAGCACCCGACCGAGGGGTTGCTGTCGCCGATCGAGTTCCTGCCGGACGCGCGTCGAGCGGGGCTGATGCCGGCCTTGTCCGAGTGGGTGATGCGCCAGGTGATCAGCGACGCGGTCTCGTTCGCGGCGACCGGCTCGAGCTTCCGGGTAGCGATGAACTGCGCTCCGCTGGAGCTGCTCGGCGGGCAGCTGCTGCCGCGGCTGTTCCACACGTTGGAGGAATCCGGGCTGCCCGGCGACCGGGTGCTCATCGAGGTCACCGAGGAGTCGTTCCTGTCCGACCCGGAACGCGCGCGCGAGGCGATGTACCAGCTGCGCGAGCACGAGGTGCAGGTCGCGATCGACGACTACGGGACCGGGTTCTCGTCGTTGTCCTACCTGCGCGCGCTGCCGGTCCAGGAGCTGAAGATGGACCGCTCGTTCGTCAGCACGCTGCTGACTGACGAGCGCACCCGGCTGATCGTGGCGACCACGACGAACATGGCGCACGCGATGGGGATGCGGCTGGTCGCCGAAGGGGTGGAGGACGAGCAGACCGCGCAGGTGCTCGTCGAGATGGGCGTGGACGTCCTGCAGGGCTACCACATCGCCAAGCCGATGCCGGTGGCCGAGATCGGCCCGTGGGTGCGCCGCTGGGCCGCCCAGCCGACGCCGCAGCGCGCGAGCTGACTAGCTGCCGGACAGCCGCGACAGGTCGTCCGGCAGGTCGAACCCGGCATCGAGCGCGGCCAGGTCCGCGTCGAGCGTGTCGAGCGCGGCGAGGTCGAGGACCAGCTCGCGTTCGCGACGGCGGAAAGCCGCACGCTCAGGTACGACGATGCCGTCCAGCCCGATGCCGAGGGTGACCAGCCGGTAGGCGTCCGGCAGGTCGCGGCGCTGGGCGTCGAGCATCGCCGCGAACGGCGAGTACACCGGCGTGCTGTGCGCCGACCCGAGGTAGGGCGCGGTCCGGACGCCGGGCAGCGGGCGGGTGGTGATACCGACGCTGGACAGCAGCCGGCGCACGCGCTCGTCCAGGATGGCGATGAACGCGCTCATCCCGTTGACCTGCGCGACGGTCATCAGTCCGTGGTAGAGCGCGAGAGAGAGCCGGCTGCTTCCGGCCACGCCGGCCCGCACACACAGTGTGCCGACCTCCCAGGTGGTGGAGAGGTCCAGTCCGGCGGCGGCGGCGGACCGCGCGCCGTCCACCTGCCAGGGTGCCTGGGCGACGTCGTCCAAGGCCTTGAAGCCGGAGCGGCCGGGCGCGATCAGCCGGACGGCGGCCACCACCTCGTCGCCGGCGTCCGCGATGACGAGGAAGATCGAGTCGGCCTCATAGGGCCCGTACTCCTCGTCGAGCTCGGCGCGGGTGTTGCCGAACCAACGCTGGAACACCTCGGCCTCGCACTGGCGCGCCGACTCCAGCAGGTCGCCGCGGGCGTCGAAGTGCATCCAGTACTGGTTCCTCATCAGAACTCCTTCGAGACCAGCTCGTAGGCGTCGAACGACTTTTCGGTGAGGTCGAGGACGGTCTGCGCGGAGAACGGCTTGCAGGCGTAGATGTCGACACTGAAGAACAGCCGCGGCACGTCCCAGGCGTAGAAGTGCGCCCCGGAGGTCTCCCAGTGGATCCAGCCGGCCCAGCCGTACAGCGGTGACTGGTGGGTGACCGGCTCCATCAGCGACACCATGTCGATGGCCGTGGAGAGCTCGGACAGGTAGGTGCGGATCGAGGCGGCATCGATCGGCTCGTGGCACAGGCCTTCGACAACGAGGCGCTGGCGGCAGATCTCTGGGGCAAGGTCGCGCACTTCAACTCCATGACAAGGGCCCGGGCATTGCCCCGGGCCTGCGAGCGAATCCTGTCACCTGATAGCCCAAACGTGAACACCTGTCACCATGAGTGCCGGAAAGGCGCAAAAGTACGGCAGAGAGTGCCCATTTGGTGACTCTATGGAGTCACTCGGCGTAGGATACGTCGACCGACCCGCCGCTGGAGTGCGCCACAATGGTCCGCGACGAGGACGGGTCGGTCCGCACCGAGACGTCGCTCGAGCCGGCGCTGGAGTCCGCCTCGACCCGGTAAGCCTCGTCGCCCTGGGGCAGCAGCACAGCGACCGAACCGGCGCTGGACGTCGCCTTGACCGAGGTCGGCGCGGTGCTGAACGACAGCTCCACCGAGCCGGCCGAGGAGTCGGCCTGCACGTTCGCCGAACCGAGCCGGACGCCGTCGACGTGCCCGGCGCTGGACGACAGGTCCAGAGCGCCGGTCAGCCCGGTCACCCCGACGTAGCCCGCCGAGCTGTGCGCGGTCACCTGGACGTCGGCCGGGACCACCAGGTGCACCTTGCCCGAGCACCCGCGCCCGAAGTCGATCCCGCAGCTGGAGCGGATCACCAGGTGGTCGCCCTCCTGCCGCTCGCTGAAGGACGGCTTGGTCAGCGACCAGGAGATGGTGCGGTCCAGCCGGGTGACGTCGTCCGTCCCGGCGACGATCTGCACGGACTCGGCGCCGACGTCGACCTCCACCACCCGGATGCCCTGGTAGCTCGCCTGACGCTGCGCGGAGTCGCGGCCGATGGAGCCGATGATGTTCATCGTCCCGGCCAGCACGGACAGCACCGCGAACGCGATGCCCAGCCCGATCAGCAGCGGCCGTGCGCTCCCCGCGGGCGGCGGCGCTCCTTCGGGCTGGGTCTGCTGCGGGACGTCTTGGACCGTCATCACGAACCTTCCAGGTAGCGCAGGACCGCGAGCACGCGGCGGTGGTCCTGGTCAGCAGGGGGCAGCGCGAGCTTGAGGAAGATCGAGCTGACGTGCTTCTCGACGGCGCCCTCGCTGACCACCAGCTCGGCGGCGATGCCCTGGTTCGAGCGGCCCTCGGCCATCAGCCGCATCACGTCGGTCTCGCGCGGAGTCAGCCCGCCCAACGGGTCGACCCGACGGCTGCGCACCAGCAGCTGGGAGACGACCTCCGGGTCGAGCGCGGTCCCGCCGTCGCCGACCCGGCGGACGGCGTCCACGAACTCGCGGACATCGGCGACCCGGTCCTTGAGCAGGTAGCCCACCCCACGGGTGTCGGAGGCGATCAGGTCGGTCGCGTAGCGCTCCTCGACGTACTGGCTGAGCACCAGGACGGAGACGTCCGGGTGCTGCGCGCGGATGACCAGCGCGGCCCGGATGCCTTCGTCGGTGTGCGTCGGCGGCATCCGGATGTCCACGATGCAGATGTCCGGCAGCAGCTCGTCCACCTTGCGCAGCAACGCCTCCGGCTCGTCGACGGCGGCGACGACGTCCAGTCCGGCGTCGGTCAGCAGCCTGACGATGCCTTCACGCAGCAGCACCGAGTCCTCGGCGATCACGACTCGCACGGCACCTCCACAGCAATGGTCGTGCCGACGCCCACCGGGCTGATCAGCTGGAAGGTCCCGTCGACGGCGCGGACCCGGTCTCGCAGACCGACCAGCCCGCTGCCGGCCCCTTCGGTGGCACCGCCGTCGCCGTCGTCCACCACGGCCACCTGCAGCCGGTCGCGGCCCGCCGCGTCGTGCCGGAGCTCGATGTGCACGGACGCCTGCTTGGCGCCCGAGTGGCGGGCGACGTTGGTCAGCGACTCCGAGACGACGAAGTACGCGATGGCCTCGGCGGTCGGACCGGGCCGACGCTCCAGCCGGACGTCGAGCCGCACCGGCACCGGCGAGCGTGCGGCCAGGGCGGACAGCGCCGCGTCCAGCCCGCGGTCGGTGAGCACCGCCGGGTAGACGCCCCGGATCACGTTGCGCAGCTCGGTGATGGAGTCCTTGGCCTCCTGGTGCGCGCGGATCACCAGCTCCTTGGCGGCCTCGGGGTCGGAGTCGAGCTTCTCCTTGGCCATCCCGAGGTTCATCGCGAGCGATACCAGGTGCTGCTGCGCGCCGTCGTGCAGGTCGCGCTCGATCCGGCGTCGCTCGGCGTCGGCCGCGTCGACCACCCGGGCGCGCGACTCGGTCAGCGAGGACACCTCGGCCTTGAGCAGCTCGGCGCCGCTGGGCGCCAGCAGGGTGCGCACGAGGGCGAGCTCGGCGTCCGCCAGGGCCTTGGTCAGCACCGGTGCCAGCTGCAGTGCCAACAGGCCGATGCCGAAGCCGGCCAGCACCTCCAGCCACGGCGTCCAGTGCAGCCAGGTGACGACCTGGCCGCCGTACAGCGCGAAGCCGTAGGCGGGCAGCAGCACGCCGGCAAGCCCGATCGCCCAGACCGCCACCGCCAGGCTGTAGAACACGGTGCCGACCGGCAGCATCAGCAGGCAGTACGCAATCTCCTTCCACGCCCCGCGTGAGGAGATGAGCGCCCAGGCCCGACGGGCGGCGTTGGTGTCCTGCGGCGTCAGCCGAGGGCGCTTGGGCAGGTCGACGCCGAGAAACAGGTTCGCCCGGCCGCGTTCGAACGAGGCCAGGCCGTGCGCGGTGTAGACGGTGGCTACCAGGATGACCACGCCGGTCCCGAAGAGCGGCAGCAGGCCGATGCCGAGCGACAGCCCCACCAGGACGACGGTGAAGGTGATGATCCCGACCGGCAGGCCGAGCGTGACGTAGGCCAGTGCCAGCCACGTCTTCGACCCCCATGAGTTGCGCATGTGCCCACCGTATTCAGGGGTGTCCCTGAGCCGCCATGACGCTGGCAGCCGGATCGAACCGGGGGTTTCCCCTACCCCCATTGGGGCGCTTCCCGGACAGACACCGGGGTGGCCCGGGGGTCAGGGTTAAGAGACCGAAAACGACTGAGCCGCTAGGGGAACGACCATGACGCTCACCGCACCACCGCATCTTCAACCGTCCTCGCCGGACGACGCCCAGCCCGCGTCCGGCACGGTGCTCCGCCTCGCCCGATGGAGCACGAAGCACCGCACGAAGGCGCTGATCGGCTGGTTCCTGTTCGTCGCCGTCGTGTTCGTCGGCGGCAACCTGGCCGGCACCCGACTGCTCGAGGGGGCGCAGACCGGTACGGGGGAGTCCGGTCGCGCCGACCGCATCGTCGAGCAGGCCGGCTACCCGGCCACCCCGACCGAGCGGATCCTCGTGCAGGCCCGCTCGGGCAGCCTGGACGCCGCCACCGCCACCGCGGTCGGCAACGAGCTGCGCGGTCGACTGTCCGGCATGAAGCAGGTCGGCGAGGTCGGTGAGCTGATCCGCTCGCAGGACGGCCGCTCCGCCCTCTTGCCCGTCGTGCTCGACGTGAACGGCAAGACCGGCAACGCGGCCTACGACGTGGCCGGCGACCAGGTGCCCGCAGTGCTCGCGGTGACCGCGGACGTCGCCAAGGCGCACCCAGATCTGAAGATCGCCCAGGCCGGCGACGCGTCGCTGGACAAGGCGATCGGCGGGCAGGTGTCCAAGGACTTCTCGCGGGCCGAGAAGCTCAGCCTGCCGGTGACCCTGGCGATCCTGATCCTGTCGTTCGGTGCGCTGATCGCGGCCGGCGTGCCGGTCATCCTCGCGCTGTCCGCCGTGATGGCCGGGATCGGGCTCAGCTCCCTGGTCTCGCACGTGGTGCCCGTGATGGACTCGCTGAACAGCGTCATCCTGCTGATCGGGATGGCGGTCGGCGTCGACTACTCGCTGTTCTACGTGCGTCGGGCCCGTGAGGAACGCGCTCGCGGCGCCAGCCGCCGCTCGTCCGTCGAGATCGCGGCGCAGACCAGTGGTCGGGCAGTGGTGGTCTCGGGACTCGCAGTGTTCATCGCGATGTCGGGCCTGCTGCTGTCCGGGGACGCGACCTTCGTCTCGATGGCGGTCGGCACCATGCTCGTGGTGGCCGTCGCCGTCCTCGGCTCGCTGACGGCCCTGCCGGCGATGCTGTCCGCGTTCGGCGACAAGGTCGACCGGCCGCGTATCCCGTTCGTGCACCGGCTGCGCCGGGCCGACGGCGAGGGTCGCTTCTGGCCCGCGGTCATGCGCGTCGTCCTGCACCGGCCGGCGATCTCGCTGCTGCTGGCAGGGACTGCGATGGTGGCGCTCGCGCTGCCGGCGCTCGGCATGCGGACCGGTGAGGCGGGCGCCGACTCGCTGCCTCGCTCCATCCCGATCATGAAGACCTACGACGCGATGACGGCGGCGTTCCCGCAGACCGGGTTCGCGCACACCGTGGTCGTGCACTCCGGCTCCGCTCGGATCGACCAGGCGGCGCTGGACGCCGGTGTCACCAGGCTCGTCGCCGACGCCAAGGCCACCGGCCAGTTCACCGGCCTGGACGACGTCCAGCCGAACATCGCGCCGGACGGACGGACGGCGACCATCGACGTCCCGATGACCGGTGACTTCAGTAGCAAGGCGGCCGGCAGGTCGCTGACCACGCTGCGCGAGCGGCTGGTGCCGACCCTGTCCGCCGGGCTGCCCGGCACGCAGGTGATGGTCACCGGACCGACCGCCGGATCGACGGACTTCGCCGCCTCGATGCGCTCGCATCTGCCGTGGGTGATGGGCTTCGTGCTGGGCCTGACCTTCGTGGTGCTGGTGTTCGCGTTCCGCTCCGTCGTGGTCGCGGCGACCGCGGTGGTGCTGAACCTGCTTTCGGTCGGTGCCGCGTACGGGCTCATGGTGCTGGTGTTCCAGCACGGGATCGGAGCCGGTGCGCTGGGTCTGGCCCAGACCGGCTTCATCGTCGACTGGCTCCCGCTGTTCCTGTTCGTGGTGCTGTTCGGCCTGTCGATGGACTACCACGTGTTCGTGGTCAGCCGGATCCGCGAGCAGCACGACTCGGGGCTGCCCACCAAGCTCGCGGTGGCTCGTGGCGTGACCTCGTCGGCCGGCGTGGTGACCAGCGCGGCGGCGGTGATGGTCGGGGTGTTCAGCATCTTCGGAACGTTGTCGCTGCTGGAGTTCAAGCAGCTCGGTGTGGGCCTGGCCGCGGCGGTGCTGATCGACGCGACCATCGTCCGCGCGGTGCTGCTGCCCTCGGCGATGACGCTGCTGGGGCACAAGAACTGGTGGCTACCCGCCGCCCTCGAGCGCCGGCTGCCCGCTCAGTCGCACTAGGCGGTACGGCGTGCCAGGAGGCCCGGTCAGGTGGAACGCGCACCTGGCCGGGCCGGCCGCTGTCAGCCACAGGCTCGCTCCTGCGCCGAGCCCATCAGGGCCGTGAGGTCGACCGCGGTAGTGACGTCCTGCGGGACGGTGTGCTCGACGGCGATCGGCACGCCGACCAGCAGCAGGTAGCTCTGCTCGTTCAGCGAGTCCAGCGCCTGGCAGCCGCGCACCTGCACCCGCAGGGAGAGCGTGATGTCGTCCTCTGCGGACAGGATGACCGGCAGTGACGGGAACGTCGTCACGGTCGTCGGTGGTCCGACCGCGCCGACCCGCGCGGACTGCGGCAGCGGCCCGGTCACCGGTGGCCGCAGCCGCACCGGCGAGTCGGCATCGACGATGATCGCGACGGCGTGGTGGGTCGCGTTGCGCAGGACCAGCTGCGGGTTGCGGACCGTGCCGACCAGCTGCGAGGTCAGCAGGGCGCCGTCCGGGTCGCCGCAGACCGCCCGGCGGTTGACCCGGTAGGTGTCGAGGTTCTCGTCGCGGACCGTCAGCTGGTGCGTCTGCCCGTCCGGCCCGCGGACTGAGATCTGTGGGGTGACCGGCGTCTGCGTGCCACAGATGATGCCGACCAGCGCGACCACCTGCTGTGAGCCGCCGGGGTCGATCCGGGCCGAGCCGTTGGCCATGCCCACCACGGTGGCGCCGGCGAACGGGCGCGCGACCGGCGGTGAGACCAGCACGTCCACGGGGGCCTGTCCGAGGTTGACCAGGCTGATCCGCACCGAGGCCGCGGTGATCCGGCCGGCCAGCGTCATGGTCGCCGGCTGGGCGACCGCGAGGACTCGCACCTGGGCTGCCGCGGCGGTCTGCTCGCGAACCTTGGACCGGTGGTCTATCCAGACGCCGACGCCGATCCCGGCGACCAGGGTCGCCGCGGTGAGCGCCGCCGCCGTCCACCGGGTGGGACGTCGCCGTCCAGCTGACCGCCGTTCCGCGTCCGGACGGGGCTGCGGGAGCGACTCGAGATCGACGACGTGCATCCGCCCGGCCGGCGCGCGAGGCGCGTCCGCCTCGCCGGAGCGGGCGTGGCCGACGTCCAGGACCTCGTAGCCCATCCGCCCAGCATGCGCGCCGAGCTCGCCGGACGGAAGGGCGTGGCTCGACGGGCAGCTCGACGGTCGGGTCGGCGGCACGCAACACTGACGTGTGCCGCACCCCCTGATGTACGACCCCGGCGACCCGCTGCTGGCGCGGCTGCGCGAGCTGTGCCTGCGCTTCCCGGAGGCCGCCGAGAAGGTGTCGCACGGCCGGCCGACGTTCCGGTCGCGGGTGATGTTCGCGGCCTACTCCGGCATGGTGAAGGGTGCGGTGCCCGGCCAGCCGATGCTGCAGTACCCACGGTCGGTGCTCTTTGTCGCGTCCGAGGTCGAACGCCCTGCGCTGGAACAGGATCCGCGGTTCTTCCTGCCCGCCTACTACGGCGCCTACGGCTGGATCGGTCTCGACCTGGACGCGGCTGCGGTCGACTGGCAGGAGGTTGCCGAGCTGGTCGACGTGAGCTTTCGCGAGGTCAGCGGCCCGCGGCTGGTGCGGCTGCTCGACGAGATCGGTTCGCCGGCCGACCGCTGACGCTCAGTCGGACGTCGGCTGCGGGGCCAGGTCCTCGATCGGCACCACCACGCCGTGCTCGAGCAGCACCTTCGCCGACCCGAGCACCTTGGTGAAGCCGGCGGTCGAGCCCAGTGCCTTGGCGGTCGTCGTGTCGGCCTCGCCGGTGAAGCCGGTCTCGGTGATGCGGACGACGGTCGCGTGGGCGGACGTCTCGGCGAAGTTCCACTCCACCCGGGTCGGTGGGTCGTCGTCGCCGGACCACTGCATCACGATTCGCCGGTCCGGCTCGAGCTCGAGCACGTCGACGGTGGAGGAGACCCCGAACATCTCCCAGGTCCACTCGACCCGGGCGCCGGCAACCAGCGGTCCGGTGCTCTTGCTGAACCAGAACTTGGTGGTCGTCGCCGGCTCTACGAACGCCGCGAAGACCACTTCGACCGGACGACGGATCAGGATCTCGGCGTTCATCACCGGCGGCTTGGTCAAGGTGCCGGCCGGGGTCGAGGGCTGGCGCCGCAGCTGGAGGAAGCCGGGGAACTCGCGGCGGCTCAGCACCTGCCGGATCAGCGGCCCGGCGGCGGCGACCGCGACGTCCGACCCGACCAGCTGCGGATCGGTCGTCTGGTGGTCCTCGCCCTTCCAGGTCAACGTGCAGCCGCCCGCGGCGAGCACGTTCTGCACCCAGTTGGTCTGCGGACCCCACGGCAGCCCGATCACGAACGCCTCCGGCGTGACCATCACCGCAACCGGGATCGAATAGGGGCTACCGCTCTTGCGGCCGCGGTGGTGCAGCACCGCCCACAGCGGGAACCAGCGGTGACCAGCGAGCCGGCGGGCGAAGGGAGCGGTGGCCTTGACCATCCGAGCGGGTGGTTTGGCCGTCGGTGTTCCGTCGCGGGAATCGGTCATCGCTTCAGCATGCCTACCGAAATCACCGGTTGGAAGGGCCTGCGGCGGTTAGGCTCTTGCGACACTCGTCACTTGGGGAGACATGGATCCGTACCAGCCGACCGGCCCGCTGCTGCCGCCGCAACCGCCCCGTCGCAAGCGCACCGGGTGGGAGATCTTCGCGATCACGGTCGCTGTGGTGGTCGGCGTGATGGGGCTGGTGGCGGTGGCCGGCGTCATCCTGGTCATGGTCGCGCTCAACTCGTGGGCGGACAACAAATGAGCGACCTCGTCGCGCGGGTGCGGCTCGTCGTCCTGATGGCGCGTCCGGCGCTGGTGCTGCTGCTCGGCAGCTACGCGGCCATCGGCTTGGCACAGCATGGAAACGCCGGGCGGCTGTGGCTGCTGTTCGCCTCGCTCGTCGTGGTGGTCGGATACCTGCTGGTGTCGGTGGTGCTGAACGACCTCGCCGACGCCGAGGTGGACCGGATCAACCTGGCGGGGGACCCTCGCCGTCCGCTCGCGTCCGGCTCGGCACCCCGCGACCTGGTCGTCGTCGCCGTGACCGGTGCGGTACTCGCGGTCGGCTTCGCGGCCGCCCTGGGCTGGCCGGTGCTGCTGGTGCTGGTGGTCGGGTTGGCCGTCGGTGCGGCCTACTCGCTGCCGCCGCTGCGGTTGTCCAAGCGTGGGGCGCTCGCGTCCCTGGTGCTGCCACTGAACGTGGTCGGGGTCCCGTACCTGGTTGGTCTGCTGGCTGGCGGTGAGGCGGTCCGCCCGGCTGACCTGATGCTGCTCGGCGGCCTGTACTCGGCGGTCATCGGACGGTTGCTGCTCAAGGACTTCCGGGACGTGCGCGGCGACGCGCTACTCGGCAAGCGCACCTTCCTGGTGCGGTACGGGAGGGTCGTCACCTGTCGGGTGAGCGCTGTGCTGTGCGTGGTCGGTGGCGGGTTGCTGCTGGCCGCCGTGCCGGACCGCACGCTCACCCTGGTCGCCGTCTACGTCGTGGGTCTGGTGGCTGTGGTGGCGCTGCTCGTGCGGCTGTCCCGGGTGAGCAGCCCGCGTGAGGACACCGTGCTGGTCGGCGCGATCACGGTGCTGGGCCGCGGGATGCTCGTGACGCTGCTAGCGCACCTGTCGATGCGGCCGATGGGCTGGACGGTCTGGCAGCAGGCGGCCACCCTGATCGCCCTGGGGCTGCTGACCGGCGGACTCGCCTCCGACCTGCTGCGGCACGGTCCGCAGGTGCGCGGACGGGTACCCGCCGAGCGCTTGCCAGCGTCCGACGTCCTCAGCTGACGCGCGACGAACGGTAGCGTTGAGACGCGACGAACGGTAGCGTTGAGACGCGACGAACGGTAGCGTTGAGACGCGACGAA
Source organism: Angustibacter sp. McL0619 (assembly GCF_049994355.1). Classification (NCBI taxonomy): domain Bacteria; kingdom Bacillati; phylum Actinomycetota; class Actinomycetes; order Kineosporiales; family Kineosporiaceae; genus Angustibacter; species Angustibacter sp. McL0619. The sequence continues at coordinate 369,457 of NZ_CP188257.1, forward strand.
CGGTAGCGTTGAGACGCGACGAACGGTAGCGTTGAGACGTGACGAACGGTAGCGTTGAGACGTGACGAACGGTAGTGTTGAGGCGCATGAGCGGGCTTGCGGACGGCGGTAGCGGCTATCAACGGCGGGTGGTCGACGACGAACTCGACGAGCTGATGCGCGACCTTCCCGCAATCAGCCTCGACGGGCCCAAGGGGGTCGGCAAGACTGCTACCGCCGCGCAACGGGCTGGGTCGTCCTTTGCGCTGGATGACCCAGGCACCCTCGATCTCGTCAAGGCGGATCCGCAACGGCTCGCGGCGGCCACAGCACCGACGCTGATCGACGAATGGCAACGGTATCTACCGAGCTGGGACGTCGTCCGGCGCGCGGTGGATGCGTCACCCTTGCCCGGGCGCTTCCTGCTCACTGGCTCGGCTTCGCCACAAGCACCCGGGACGCATTCAGGTGCGGGCCGCATCGTGAGCCTTCGCATGCGACCCATGACGCTGGCAGAACGAGGCGTCGAGACGCCCACGGTCTCGCTGGGCGAACTGCTCAGCGCACCCGCCAGGACGGGTGCGCGCGCGCGGGTCTCGGGCTCGACCAGCTTGACCCTGGCCGACTACGCCGAGCAGATCGTCGGCGGCGGCTTCCCGGGCCTGCGTGCTGACACGGCACGAGGTCGTCGGGCTGCTATGCGGTCGTACGCGGAGCTGATCGTCGACCGTGACTTTCCGGAGGCGGGGCGGGCGCCTCGTAGCCCTGCCGTTCTGCGCCGCTGGCTTCGCGCCTACGCGGCAGCGACTGGGACTGTGGCCTCCCTGGAGACCATCCGCGACGCCGCCACGTCCGGGCTGGCGGACAAACCCGCGAAGACCACGACCATCCCTTACGTCGACACGCTGCAGCGCATCTGGGTGTCCGACCCGGTTCCCGCCTGGACGCCTGCTCGCAACCACCTGAATCGACTGACGCTCGCGCCCAAGCATCACCTCGCGGATCCAGCTCTCGCCGTGGCCCTCACGGAGCTCTCGATCGAGGATCTGCTGGACGCAAAGGCGCCGTCCACACCCATGCCGCGAGACGGCACCTTTCTCGGTGCGCTCTTCGAATCACTGGTCACTCTGGATGTGCGCGTATACGCGCAAGCACTGGAGACCACTGTGGGACACCTACGCACCAAGGGCGGTCAGCACGAGGTCGACCTCGTCGTCATCGCCCCAGGTGGCAAGGTCCTCGCGATCGACGTCAAGCTGTCCCAGACCGTGGGCGACAGCGATGTCAGGCAGTTGCGATGGCTCGTCGACCAGCTTGGAGCCGACCTGGTCGACGCCGTCGTCGTCACCACGGGAAGGGACGCCTACCGACGACAGGACGGCATCGCGGTCGTACCCGCGGCTCTGCTCGGTCCCTAGGATGCAGCGATGGAGCAGCCGCAGCTGGATGGCACGTGGATCGGCACTGGCGCTGACGGCCCGCTGATCGCACGACCCGGACCGGACGACGCGTGGCTGGTGGATCGCCCTGGCGCACAACGGTTCGGCGAGCCGGCCCCCGCCGCCTGGCAGGACGGCGCACCGCGGCTGGACGGGGTCACTATGCGGCAGGTCGTCTCGCTGCCGGCGCGGTGGGGCGAGCTGTCCGGCTGGTACGGGAACGAGGCGAGAACCGTTCTGCTGACTCATATCCCCGAGGCATACTTCGGCGAGCCGATGGTTCTGTTGGTCGAGGGTGACCGCGTCCAGCGTGCCTACGGGCTGGGCGAGAGCCAGCTGCTGGTCGAGGACGGCACTGCGATCGAGGTGACTTCCGAGGGAGCGCTCAGGCTGAGCTCGGGCGACGGGACCTCAACCACGCTGGCCAGGTCGCCGCGCTGGCAAGAGCAACCGGTCGACTTCGAGATCGGTGGCGCGACGATCCGGGCGACGGTGATCACCCCGACCACCGGTGGACCGCACCCGGCCGCGGTCCTGCTGCACGGCGCGGCCGGCGGGCAACGCGACTTCTGCCGGATCCAGGCGGCGGCCCTGCTGGAGGCCGGGATCGCCGTCCTGATCTACGACAAGCCCGGTCACGGGCAGTCCGGCGGGCCGGACGACCCGTCGATCTTCGACCAGGCGCATGCCGCCGAGTCGGCACTGCGCACTCTTGGCGGGCTGCCCCGCATCGATGCCTCGCGGATCGGGCTGGCCGGCTTCTCGAACGGCATGTGGTCTGCGCCGATGGTCGCGGCTCGCACCGGCGCCGCGTTCCTGGTGGGGGTCGGATCGCCCGGGGTCACGATGGCGGAGTCGGAGGTGCACCGCCGGACCAAGGTGCTGCGCGACGTAGGCGTGGGCGAACCCACGTTGGACGCGATCGGGGAGGCGTGGCGCTGTCTGTTCGGTATCGTCGCGCGGGCCGCCGCGCCCGAGCTGGTCGAGCGGTTGGGTGCGGCACTCGAGGCGGTCGCTGCCGCGCCCGACCTGGACCGCTACGAGGCGCCCGGGTTCGTCATGCAGAACCCGATGCTGTCCCCTATCCCGCCGCTGGTGCCGGTCGGGGAGCTGGTGCCGATGTTGGAGGACGCCCACGACGCGCAGCTCGGACACGACCCGGCGTCCGACTACGCGCGGGTCAGCTGCCCGGTGTTCCTGCAGTACGGGTCGCTGGACACCAGCGTTCCGGTCTCGGTCTCCGTCGACCGGATCACCGCGGCGCTCGCGGACGCCGGTCGGTCGGGGACGATCCAGGTCTACCCGGGGTTGGAGCACATGCTCAACGTCCCCTCGACGCGGCTGACCGGGCTGACGCCCGAGGACGCGATGTACCAGTTCCACGACTTCGCGTTCGGGGCCGGCGTCTGGGCCGACCTGACCGGCTGGCTCCGCGCGAACGTGGTCGGCGCCTGAGTGGCGGGCGCAGGTCCGCGCGCTGGATCGTGAGCCTCGGCGGGTCAGCGCGGTCGGGAGGGGCTACGCGTCAGCGGCAACGCGTCGAGCACACTGCGAGAGCCATCGCTCAGCGCGAGGCCCTGCCACTCGACCGCCTCGGGATGGTTGGCGCCGTAGACGTCCCGCAACGCGGAGATCATGGTGTGGCCTGCGGTGTCGAAGGTGCTCGCGTCGCCGGAGGCAGGCAGCCGCAGCCACCAGCTCGTCCGTTGCGCTGCGCGCTCAGCCGCCTCGCTGAGCGGTGGCGAGAAGCCCGCCTGGCTCAGGATGTCCCGTTGCGGTGGCGACAGCTCGACGGGCTCCACCTCGTCGTGAGGACCACTGGCGAGAATCCAAACGTCGGAGGCGTCGCGAGTGATGGTCATGACGACCCGGTCGTCGACGGCGAACGTCGCGAAGTCCAGGTCCGCCAGCCCGTTGATCAGCTGCCCCAGCCCATACGCCAGAACGTTCCAGCGGCTCGCCGCCTCAGCCTGGGACGCGTCATCCGGCACCGCTCTCACCCGCCCTCTCGTCGGCGGCGGCTCTCCGTGTGAGCGAGAGTCAACGTCACGGTGATCCCGAGATCTCGCAGTTCGAGCACGTCGTCGTCCCACGCCCAGTCCGCGCCCTTCTGCCTCGGGCGCTCTTGCGGTCCGCCGAGGTCGGTGCTCAGCTTGGTGTGGCACTCCTGGTAAAGCCCTTCCAGGCGGGCGCGAGCGTCGGCGTTCGCCTCGTCACTGACCTCCGCCAACGTCACGGAAACCGTCACGACGGTCGACTCGCCGACGATGGTCGTCACGAAGCCGTCGACGCCGGGCAGTTCCGGATGCTCGAACGGAATTGTCATGTCGTCGACCGGCTCGTGCAGCTGGAGCCCGGCGGCGTCCATCGCGGTGTCGAGCTCATCGGTCGACCAGGCCCACTGGTGGGAATGCAGCTTGCGCAGCGCCTCGACCGCAGAGGTGATGGCCAGGGTGCGGACTGGTGGGTCGCTCATCGCGTCACCTTGAGGTGGAACTCGTTGATCAGGACTTCCTGTCCACCGGGTGCGCGAACGAGGTGGTACTCGACCTCGATCTCGCCCGACTCGATCATCTTGAGCAGGCCTTGGCGCTTGGCCGCCTCGCGGAAGGCTCGGTCGTTTTCAATCATCCACTTAAGGTATTCCGGCGTGCCCTGCTGGTAGGCAGTGCCTGCGATGTTGCGGGTACCGACCTGGCTGGCGCCGCCCTTGGCCTCGACGACGTACACCGTCTTCGGCGGACCAGGCTTGTAGTAGGCCGCGTCGAGCGTTCCAGATGTGCCCGGCTTCCCCATGTACAGCTCACTTGCCCCACGCTGTGCCGCGAACTCGCCTGCTGCCACCTGCCCGAGCTGCTCCGACTGCTTGACGAGCTCGTTGCCGAGCCGCTTGTAGCTGACGTCGAGGGCTTCGAGCTTTCGCGCCTCGGCGAATCTGCGCTCCTGCTGCAACTTCTGGACGGCCTCTGCCGCGCCGTCCGGCTCGACTCCGAGCTTGCCCATCGCGGTGCGTATTGCGGCGCGCTTGTCGATGAGCGCCTCTCGCGCCTTCTGGATCTCGTCCATCTTGCGCCCGGCTGCTTTGGAGACCGTGATCTCCTCAGTGACGCCGGTGAACTCCGCGGGCACGAAGTTCTCCCGCCGCGCCTGTGCACGCTTCAGCAGCGCCTGGTACTCCGCCTCGGTCTCCGCAGCCGAGAGCTCGCCGTTCTCGAGCTTGCGGATGAGCTCTGCGAGCTCCTTCTGCTCCGCGTCGAGGAAGGTGTCCTCCGCGGCCTGGATCCGGTAGCGCCTGAGCTCACCGAGCACCTTGCTGCGCTCGAGCGCCTGCGCCTTGCGCGCCGCATGCGTCTCCTCGGCCACCTTCTTGGCCGTGCGCGCGTCGGCGGCGGCCTGCTTGGCTGCCGCCGCACGACCAGCGGCGAGTCGAGCCGACTCCGCCTTTGCGGTGGCCTCCTTGACTGCCTCTGCCTTGGCAGCCGACCTCGGCGCAGCCGCAGCGGCGGCCTTCGCGGCCTCAGCGCGGTCGGCCGCTCCCTTGGACGCCGCAGCGGCGTTCTTCGACGCTCTGGTGGCCTTCGCCTCTGCCTTGGCTGCGGCCTTGGCGTCGTTCTCTGCCATCTTCAAGAGCTTGCGCTCGAGCTCGACGGGGTCGAAACGGCACGGCGAGTGACATCCCAGGACCTCCCACAGCTTGATCCTGTTGAACTTGCCGAGCCGTTGCAGCATCTCTCGCGCCTTGGGTGACATCTTCTCAAGGGCCAGCAGGCCTGCATCCGTGATGCGTGCGATCAGCTTCCCCGGGAACCCCAGGACCTTCATCGCGAACTTCTTCGCATCGCTCAGGGCTTTCGCGGTCACCCGCGCCGCCTTGACGACCGCTCTTGCCGGTGCGGAGGCCTTCACCGCCTTCGCGGCGTTTGCGACAGCCTTGACCGGCCTCGAGCTCTTGACTGCGACGGCGGCGTCCCTGACCGCGACCGCAGCCTTGCTCGTCTTCGCGGCCACGCCGACCTCTTCGATCGCGTGGAAGACCTTGGCGCCGTACGTGGTGGCCTTGATCAGCTTGATCAACGCCCCGAACTTCTCGGCAGCCTTCGCCATCAGCGCCTCACCGCCGGAGAAGAAGGTCAGCAGGACCTCGGCCACGATGTAGCCGATGATCCAACCGCGCCAGTACCAGCGCTTGACGACGCTCGGGTTGTTCCACCGGTCCTCGAGCCAGCCGGCCAGGGCCCCGAGGGCCGCTCCTCGGGTCTTCGGATCGGTGAACAGTTTGGTGAGCCCATCGGCCAGATCCTCCAGATCGGACAGCATCGAGCCCGTCACGACCGACTTGATCAGTTTCCACACCATCTCGACGAGGCCGGCAACGGTGTCGTACACGCATTCCAGCGCGCCCACGATGAGCCCGGCGGGGAAGGCGATGAAGGCGGCTGCCTTCTCCAGCCAGCCGCCGATCTTGTGATCGATGTCGCGGACCCACGACCCGGAGCTGACGTCCAGCGAGTCTGCGAACTCTCGCGACGGGACGACGATCTGGCGATTCTCCTTGGTCGCCGCATCGAGGTAGATGAACTTGCCGGTGCGCTTCCAGGCCTCGCGCGCGAGCCGCATCTTCTCCTGCGACGAGGGCTCGTAGATCCCGTTGCGTCCGATGGCATGGTTGACCTCGACGAGGCCGTTGGCGTAGAAGCGGAGGTTCTTGAAGCCCTGGAAGTCGACGTCGTAGTGGTTCTTGATGATGTCGAACGCCGACTCGTCGGCGTCGATGCGATGGAACTTCGAGTTGGGATCCTGCAACCGGGTCTCGACGAGGTCGACCGCCATGTAGCCCGTGCGCCCTGAGCCCTCGACCACCACGTGGTACCAGGTGCCGATCTTGCGATCGGCGATCACGCGGGTGTTGACCGGGAACTCGGCGATCTCCTTGACGTCCGTGGACGGTGTGGGCCGCAGCTTCGTCTTCGGGCCACGCTGAAGCTTCTCGCCGTCCGGGCCGATCCCGTCGTTGTGCAGGACACCGATGAGCGTGACTGACTCACCCTCGGTGGGCGGACGCTGGTCAGCCTCTGGGCTCAGCACCGTTTGGCCCCCCGGCCCGCCCCCCGGCCCGCCCCCCGGCCCGCCCCCCGGCACGCGCTGTGCGGTCGTCGTCGACGAAGGGCTAGCCAGGGCCGACGCGGGTCGGACGGGTCGCCGGCCCTGCTGACCCGTCATCATCGCGGCCACGGCCGAGTTGCCGGCGGAGCGCTGCAACCCGAGCAGGCTCGCTCGAACGACTGATGGCGGCCCCGTCGCCGAAGCCGGATCGGGAGGAGCCTCGGTCTGCGATCTGGGCCGCCGAACCGCGGTCCGCGGTCGGTTGCTCTCGCGCGCATCGCTCAGCATGAGCTGGTTCTCGGCTCAGACCTCGAGCTGCTGCAACGGCACAGCCGAAGGGCCGTGCTGTTCGGGTGTCGTTGCCGGGGCGGACTGCTCGGAAGGGTTCTGGCTGCCTGGCTCTGAACCTTCGTTGCAGGGGCATTCGTCCGACGGGATGGGACCGCACCGCTGCACCGTCAGGAGACCGGAGGTGGCCCGATTGCCGGCAAGTCGTTGCAAGGCGAGCAGTTGCGCGACGTCCTTCGGACCAGCGATGGACGGCGTCTGACTGGGCATCCGGTGTTTGAGCACGGCAGGAGCCGGATGGGGCTCAGGCCACACCGGCCGTGCAAGAGGCATCGCGACTCCTCGGTCGAAACGACGCTATTGCCGCATGTCGTAGCGGCAGTGCCCGAAAGGGCAGCCCAACGTGTCGCCGCGGTTGCCCCCTCCGCTCCGCCGCCGCACTGGTGCTGCGACACCGTCGACGTCCCAGACCGGATGGTTCACCTGGGCAACCACCCCGAGGTGAACCTGTGCGTGCGGTGCGCGCGCCCTTCGTGCACCAGCAGGCATGGGAGATCGAGGACGAAGGCAAGCGAGGGCCGGCCGCGTTCGCCCGGGACCAGTTCTGCAACCTACGGGCCGAGGTGATCCGGCGAGAATGGCACCAGACCAGGTTCATCGGTGGCGAGCTGCGCTGGCTCGGCAAGCACCTGCCCTGACCAAGCACATCGAGCTGCCCGTCGTCCTGGGCTGCTCCGCTCGCATGCCTGCGACGAGACGATCATTGTGATCGTCGCCAGCACAGTTGATCAATCGGTGAGCAAACCTCAAGAATGGGAGGTTCGCCTTGCGGGTGCTGGTGGCCAGGGGCGGGGTCGAACCGCCGACCTTCCGATTTTCAGTCGGACGCTCGTACCAACTGAGCTACCTGGCCTTGCTACGTGCGCTGTAGGGCGGACCAGCGCCACGTGGCGACCCCGACCGGACTCGAACCGGCGACCTCCGCCGTGACAGGGCGGCGCTCTAACCAACTGAGCTACGGGGCCTTGGAACTGCTGCCGCACGATCGTACCGGCAGCGTAAGTGGTACCCCCAACGGGATTCGAACCCGCGCTGCCGCCTTGAAAGGGCGGTGTCCTGGGCCGCTAGACGATGGGGGCGCCGTGACGCCTCCGAACGTGCCAGCGTCGAGGACGCGGTTCAGCATAGGGGACACCTGCCGCGAACTCCAAAGCGGGAACATCCGAGCGGCCCAGCGGGCTGTCGCAGAGGTCAGCAGACGCGACGAGAGGACCTCCATGAAGACCCGCACGCTCGGCACGGCCACCGTCTCCGCGATCGGTCTGGGTGGCATGCCTCTGTCGATCGAGGGGCGCCCGGACCGCGAACGCGCCCTGCGCACCATCCACGCCGCGCTCGACGCAGGCGTGACGTTCATCGACACCGCGGACGCGTACCACCTGCACGCCGACGAAGTCGGCCACAACGAGGAGCTCATCGCCGAAGCGGTGCGCACCTGGTCCGGCGACCGCGACACCATCCTGATCGCGACCAAGGGCGGCCACCTGAGGCCGGGCGACGGCTCCTGGACCCTGGACGGCTCACCCGAGCACCTGCGTTCGGCCGTCCAGGGCTCGCTCAAGCGGCTCGGCGTCGAACAGATCGATCTCTACCAGTTCCACCGACCCGACCCGGGCGTGCCCTACGAGGAGTCGGTCGGCGCAGTCCGCGACCTGCTCGACGAGGGCCTCATCGTCCAAGCCGGGATCTCCAACGCCAACCCGGACCAGATCGTCCAGGCCCGCACCATCCTGGGCGGGCGCCTGGCGAGCGTGCAGAACCAGTTCTCGCCGCGGTTCCGGTTCAGCGAGCCCGAGCTCAGGCTGTGCGACGAGCTGGGCATCGCGTTCCTGCCATGGAGCCCGCTCGGCGGCATCGCGAGGGCCGCCGGCCTGGGGTCGTCCTACGCTCCGTTCGCCGAGGTCGGGTACTCGCACGGAGTGAGCCCGCAGCAGGTGGCGCTCGCCTGGGAGCTCGCAAAGTCGCCGTGGGTCATCCCGATCCCGGGCTCGAGCCGTCCCGAGACGATTCTGGACTCGGTGCGGGCCGTCGAGCTCGTGCTCACCGTGGACGAGCTGGCTGCACTCGACGCCACCGCGATCTGACGGTCGCCCGAACAGGAACGGCCGGTCAGGAGGGGCGTCCCCGAGCACGACGGCGCTCGCCAAGTCACGGCCGGTCCTGTTCGCGCGACCGCATCGCGGCGACCCAGGGCAGACTGAGCGCGTGGTCGAGATGAGCGAGGCGGACTTCGAGGCGGCGGTCTCGGCCGGGCTCGACATGGTGCCCCCGGACCTGACCGCCCTGATGCGCAACGTCGTGGTGCTGGTCGAGGACGAGCCGCCGCCGAGCGAACCCGACGACACGCTCGGCCTCTACGTCGGGATCCCGCTCACCCACCGCGACGACTGGGGCGGCGGCAACCTCGCCCTGCCGGACCGGATCATGATCTTCCGCGGGCCGACCCTGCGGGCCTGCGGGAGTGTCGAGCAGGTCGTCCGCGAGGTGGGGATCACCGTGGTCCACGAGATCGCGCACCACTTCGGGATCGGCGACGAACGCTTGCACGATCTCGGCTGGGGCTGAGCGCCCGCAACGATCAGGTCAGGCCGGCGTCGTGCGCCAGGATCGCCACCTGCACCCGGTTACCGGCGTCCAGCTTGCTGAGCAGCCGGGACACGTGCGCCTTCACGGTCGCCTCGCTCATGAAGAGCTCGCGCCCGATCTCGGCGTTGGACAGCCCGCGCGCCACCGCCACCAGCACCTCGCGCTCGCGCGGGGTGAGCGCCTCCAGCCGGGCGAGCGCCATCCGCTGCCGGGACGACGGCCCGCTCCCTGCGAAGTGACCGATCAGCCGCCGGGTCACTGCCGGCGACAGCATCGCCTCCCCCGCCGCCACCACCTGGACGGCGCGCACCAGGTCCCGCGGCGGGGTGTCTTTGAGCAGGAACCCGCTCGCGCCGGCCTCGAGCGCGCGGAACACGTAGTCGTCCAGGTCGAAGGTGGTCAGGACGACGACCCGCGGCGCTTCCTCGAGCGCGAGCACCGCGCGCGTCGCGGCCAGCCCGTCCAGTCGCGGCATCCGGATGTCCATCAGGACGACGTCCGGTCGGTGCGCGCGCACGGCGTCCACGACGTCCGCGCCGTCCTCGGCCTCGGCGACGACCTCGAGGTCGTCGGCCGCGGACAGGATCATCCGCAACCCAGCGCGCACCAGCGCCTCGTCGTCCACGATCAGCACCCGCGTCATGCGGCATCCCCCTCAGCCGGGGCGGCCCAGGGCAGGTGCGCCTGCACCCGCCAGCCGCCGTCCTCGGCTCGACCCCACTCGAGCTCGCCGCCGACCAGGCCGACCCGCTCGCTGAGCCCGACCAGGCCCATCCCGGCACCCGGCAGCAGCATCGCGGCCGACACCGGCACCCGGTTTCGCACCTCGATGTCCAGCCCCGACCCCGGACCGCCGGACAGCGACACCACCGTGGTGGCGGCCCGGGCGTGCTTGTGCACGTTGGTCAGCGACTCCTGGACCACCCGGTAGGCGGTGCGGCCGAGCTCGGCCGGTGGCTCTCCGTGCACGTCCCGGCTCAGCTCGACGTCCACCCCGGCGGTGCGCGAGGACTCGACGAGCCGGTCGATCTCGGCCATCCCCGGCGCGGGAGCCAGGTCCGAGCCGTCCGGTGAGTCGTCGCTGCGCAGCACGCCGAGTACCCGGCGCAGGTCCTCCAGCGCCTCGCGGGCCGTGGTGCGGACCAGTGCGGCAGTGCGCTCGACCTGTTCGGGACCGGCGTCGGCATTCACCTCCAGCGCGCCCGCGTGCAGGGCGATCAGCGACACCTTGTGCGCCAGCACGTCGTGCATCTCCTGGGCGATCCGGTGCCGCTCACCCAGTCGCGCCTGGTCGGCCCGCAGCTCGCGCTCGGCCTCGGCGGTCTCGGCCCGCTCGCGCAGGGTGCGGACCAGGTCGCGGCGGGCGCCGACGTAGGCGCCGGCCGCCAGCACCGCACCGAAATACAGCATCGACGTCGCGATCATCGAGACGAGGTTCGTGGTGTCGTCCGTGAGCGCGGTGCGGACCACGTCCACCACGAAGCAGAGCCCGGTGATCGACCACAGCACGCGGTCGCGCCGGCGGATGGCCAGCGTGAACAGCGCCACCGTCAGCGCGGCGGGGATTCCGGTGATCGTGGCGCAGACCAGGGTGAACAGGGTGACCGCGACCGGGTGGCTGCGCCGCCACCACAGCGCGACGGCGGGGACGATGCCCACCACGACCAGCACAAACACCCAGTTGTCGGCGCTCTTGCCGTCCCGGCTGGCCGCGTAGCCGAGGTTGATCGCCAGCGTCGCCAGGATGAACGCGACGTCCCGGGCCCGCGGGCTGACCCGCGTGCCGAAGGCCCGCGCGCGCCGCCAGCGCAGGCGCTGGGCGGTCAGCAGGGAGGTCACGGCGTCCAGGGTAGGGCGGCAGGGGCGGCTGGCACGTCGTCCGGACGTCGGTCCTGCGATCGGTGGCACCCCCGACGAAAGTCGGGGGTGGCTCGGGACGAACGGGCGATCCGCGGCCGGCGCCGTCCCGCCAGGATTGACCCCATGATCACCGTCACGAACCTCACGAAGCGCTACGGCCACACCCTGGCCGTGGACGACATCAGCTTCACCTGCGCCCCGGGGACCGTCACCGGCTTCCTCGGCCCGAACGGCGCGGGCAAGTCCACCACGCTGCGCATGCTGACCGCGCTCACGCCGCCGACCGCCGGAACCGCCACGGTCGACGGTCGCGCCTACCGCGACCTGCCCAACCCGGGCCGGGTCGTCGGCGTGATGCTGGACGCTGCTGCCGCGCACGCCGGCCGGACCGGCCGCGAGACGCTGCATGTTGCCGGGCAGGTCCTCGGCGCCGGCAAGGGGACCGCCGACGAGATGCTCGAGCGGGTGGGACTTGCCTCGGCGGCTGGACGCCGGGTGGGCCAGTACTCGCTCGGCATGCGCCAGCGCCTCGGCATCGCCGTGGCGCTGCTCGGCGACCCGGCGGTGCTGGTTCTGGACGAGCCCGCCAACGGCCTGGACCCGGAGGGCATCCGATGGATGCGCGAGCTGCTGCAGGACTTCTCGCGCCGCGGTGGCACGGTGCTGCTGTCCAGCCACCTGCTCAGCGAGGTGCAGGCCACCGTCGACCGCCTCGTCGTGATCGGCAAGGGACGCATCGTGGCCGACGGCGACCTGGCCGAGCTGCTCGCCGGCTCCGGCATCAAGGTGCGCGGGCTGGACCCGCAAGGCCTGCACGCCGCCCTGGTCGCGGCCGGACTCAACCCCACTGCGCTGCCGGACGACGCGTTCACCGTGGACGCGACCCCCGAGCAGGTGGGCCGGGCCGCGGCAGCCGCCGGACAGGTCCTGCTCGAGCTGCGCGCCGCGGACGGCGCCGGGCTCGAGGAGCTCTTCTTCACCCTCACCGCGGGCACCGAGCTCGCTGACGACAAGGACGCGGCATGAGCACCGTCACGCAGCCCCGGCCGGCGCAGACCCGGTCGGCCCTGGGCCCGGTCGTGCGACCGTCGTTCGTCCGGCTGACCCGGATCGAGCTTCGCAAGTCCGTGGACTACCGGGCCGGGCGGTGGATCCTCGGCGTGATCGTCGGGCTCGCCGTCCTCGCTCTCGCCTGGATGGTCTGGACCTCCTGGCACGACCCTCAGGGCCACATCAACTTCCGCGACTTCGCGGGCGCGGCCCTGGCCGCGGCGGCGTTCCTGCTGCCGGTGCTGGGCATCCTGGCGATGACGAGCGAGTGGAGCCAGCGCACGGCACTGACCACGTTCACGCTCTCGCCGCGAAGGGTCCCCGTGCTGCTGGCCAAGCTGATGGCGGCGCTGCTGCTGATGCTGGCCGTCATGGTGTCGATCACCGTGCTGGCCGCGCTGGCGACCGCACTGGCCGGCGCGATCAGTGGCGACCCGGTCAGCTGGGCCGGGGCGGACCCGTGGCAGTACTGGGGTGGCCAGTACCTGACCCAGGCCATGTTCGTGCTGATGGGTGCTGGGTTCGGCGCGCTGATCCCGATCACCGGGGTGGCGCTGACCGCGTTCTTCGTCGCACCGTTCCTGTTCGCCATCCTGGCCAGCACGCTGCTCAAGCACATCGGTTCGTGGTTCGACGTGTTCAGCGCCTTCGACCGCATCGGGCAGTTCAAGCTCGACGGCAAGGGCTGGGAGTCGCTGACCTCGGTCCTGATCTGGGTGGTCCTGCCGATCGCTGCGGGGCTGTTCCTGAGCAACCGCCGAGAGGTGAAGTAGGCCAGCCCGGCTCGCACCCGGCTCAGGGACCGGTTGCGAGGCAGGGCTCAGCGCGGGGCGCGTCGTCGAGCAGACGGCGCGCCCCGCAGCATGCGCAGGACCGCGCGCTCGATCGCGCCGTGGGTCGCAGGATGGCCTGGCGCGACGTCCTCACCGAGCCGTCGCAGCGCGGGCTCGATGGTCGTACCGTCCTCGAACAGGTCGACGACCCGCGGGTCGACGTACGACCCGCGGGCGACGGCGGGGGTGTTGCCGAGGTAGTCGGCCACCTCGCGCATCGCCCGGGCCACCGCGCGCTTGCGGGACGACGGTGTGCTGGCCGCGTTGGTGGAGACGGCCAGTGCGACCGCGGCCAGGACCGTGCCGTGCCAGGTGCGGAAGTCCTTGGCCGAGACCTCACCGCCGACGACCTCCTTGACGTACGCGTTGATGTCGTCGCTGGTGACGTCGTGCCATCGCCGGTCGGCCTGGTAGGCCAGCAGCTCCGAGCCGCCAGAACGCCTGCGCCGCAGGATGTTCACGGCCTCGAGCAGCTCGGGATCGCCCAGCGCGACGTACCGCTCCTGGCCGGACTTGGCGGTGTAGTCGAAGACCAGCTGGCCGTCGTCGATGCTCACTTGGTCCTTGGTGATCGTGGCCAGGCCGTAGCTGCCGTTCTGCTCCGCGTAGCTCTCGCCACCGATCCGGAAGAACCCGAGGTCGAGGAGCCGGAAGGCAGTGGCCAGCACTCGCTCGCGTGGCATGCCGTCGCGGGCGAGGTCGTCGGCGGCGCGTTCGCGCGCCTTCGGCAGTCGTGCGGCCACGGTCAGCACCCGGTCGTGCTTGGCCTCGTCGCGCTTGGCCCGCCACTGCGGGTGGTACAGGTACTGACGCCGGCCCGCGGCGTCCGTCCCGACGGCCTGGATGTGCCCGTTGGCCTGACGGCAGACCCAGACGTCCTCCCACGCGGGCGGGATGACCAGCGCCTTGATCCGCTCGATGGCCTGGGGCTCGGTGAGTCGCTCACCGGAGTCGAGGTAGACGAAGCCGCGTCCCTGCCGTCGACGGGAGATCCCCGGGTCGGACGGCGAGACGGTGCGCAGGCGGGGCATGTGCGCATCTTGCGGGCGCCGTGGCGCAGCGGCAACCGCAACCCGCGAGCGGGGCTAGGGTTCCGGGATCAAGGGAGGCCGCCATGATCGTCCGCCGGACCGTTGCACGGGTGGTGCTGCGCGTTGCCCGCTGGAAGGTCGTCGGTGAGGTGCCTCCCTTCGGCATCACCGTGGGCGCACCGCACACCTCGTACTGGGACTGGGTGGTGATGCTCCTGGTGATGTGGCACGGCGGCGGCAAGCCGAAGGTGCTGATCAAGAAGGAGATCTTCGTCGGGCCGCTGGGGTGGCTGCTGCGGGCCACCGGCGGGGTGCCGGTCGACCGCGACCAGCCGAGTGCGCTGATCCGCACCTTGATGAAGCAGGCCAAGAGCGGCGAGCCGTACCTGCTGGTGATCGCGGCAGAGGGGACTCGCTCCAAGACCGACTACTGGAAGCCGGGCTTCTACCGGATCGCCCGCGCGTCGCGGATGCCGATCGTCCTCGGCTTCGTGGACGGCCCCACCCGAACCATGGGTTTCGGTCCGAGCGTGATGCCGACCGGTGACGTGGTGGCGGACATGGACGTCCTGCGGGCGTTCTACGCGGACAAGCACGGCATCCACCCCGACCAGCGGACCGAGCCGCGACTGCCGGAAGAGGACAAACCTCAGCGGCGGCCGCGCCCGGTCACCGAGAACTGACGGCGGACGAACGCGTCCCAGGCGCGGTCGCCACCGAACCGCCGCAGCGCCACCATCGCGCGGGCGGCCGGCGTGATCAGGTAGCGCGAGCGCGGGCGCTCCGCCTCCACCGCTCGTCGGACGATCTGGGCGACCTTGCCCGGCGGCACCGAGAACGGGCCGCGGTAGCCGTCGGCCATTACCTTGTCGGCGCTGGACCGCAGCGCGTCGTACGGCGAGGAGCCGTCGGTGGACGTCGAGTCGAGGGTGCCGGCCGCGACCTCGCCGAAGCCGGTGCGGATCATGCCGGGCTCGACCAGGACGACGTCGATGCCGAACTGGGCGACCTCGACGCGCAGCGCGTCGCTGATCGCCTCTACCGCGTACTTGCTGGCGTGGTAGTACCCACCGGCCGGGAAGGTGATGCGGCCGCCCATCGAGCCGATGTTCACGATGCGCCCGCGCCCGGCCTCGCGCATCGCAGGCAGCGCGAGCTGGATCAGCCGGGACAGGCCGAACACGTTCGTCTCGAACTGCCGTCGCACGGCGTCCATCGAGACCTCCTCGACGGCGCCGTACTCGCCGTAGCCGGCGTTGTTCACCAGCGTGCCGACCTGGCCGTGCTCCGCCTCGACGGCGCGAACCGCCGCGGCCATCGACGCTTCGTCGGTGACGTCCAGCGCGAGCACCTTCGCCCCGGCGGCGACCAGCTCGTCGAGGGTCTCGGGGCGACGCGCGGTGGCGTAGACGGTGTGGCCGTTGGCCAGCAGCTCGAGGGCGACGGCCCGGCCGATTCCGCTCGAGCACCCGGTGACGAGGACGGGGTCGTGGGTTGTCATCCGGCGCGCTCCAGGCAGTAGCGGGTGAGGCGGTCACGCCAGGCTAGCCACCCCGCCGCAGCCCCTGACTTTGACCACGTTAGGAAGGCGGCGACCTACTTCTCGAGGGCTCTTGCCCTGGTGAGGTAGGCCTACGGCTGCCTAACGTGGTCAACGTCAGAGGTCAGGCGGACGTCCGGGTTGTCCACATGCTGGCGCGGACGGTGCCAGATCGTGGACGTTGTGCGACCATCGATGGGTGATGCCCGTGCAGCCCCACCTCGTGAGTCGACGCCACGTCGACCTCGGTCGCACGCGCAGCATGATCTGTCGCGGCATCTGACCCGCCCTGGACGACGACGACGTCGTCACCGAGTGCGCGAGGCGACCGCTGCATCGAAGGCCATTGGCCATCTCGCCGTCTGCGTGCCCAAGATCTCGATGAGGACCACCCATGACTGCGACGATCCCGACCTCCCGCCCCGGCCGGGCGCCCGTGCCCCAGGGGCAGTGGGCCCTCGGTGACCGCACGCCGCTGAACGCGAACGAGCGCTTCAAGGCCGAGGACGACGCGCTGAACGTCCGCGCGCGCATCGAGCAGGTCTACTCACGCGAAGGCTTCGACGCCATCACCGACGACGACCTGCACGGCCGGTTCCGCTGGTGGGGGCTGTACACCCAGCGCAAGCCCGGCATCGACGGCGGCCGCACCGGCTCGCTCGAGCCGCACGAGCTCGAGGACAAGTTCTTCATGCTGCGCGTGCGGGTCGACGGCGGCGCCCTGACCACCGAGCAGCTGCGCACCATCGGCGAGGTCTCCACCGAGTTCGCCCGTGACACCGCCGACATCACCGACCGGCAGAACATCCAGCTGCACTGGGTGCGCGTCGAGGACATGCCGGCGATCTGGGGCAGGCTCGAAGCCGTCGGCCTGCTCACCACCGAGGCCTGTGGCGACTGCCCGCGGGTCATCCTGGGCAGCCCGGTCGCCGGGATCGCGCTGGACGAGATCGTCGACCCGACGCCGGCGATCGAGGAGATCCAGCGCCGCTACATCGGCGACCCGGCGTTCAGCAACCTGCCGCGCAAGTTCAAGACCGCCATCACCGGGATGCCGACGAACGACGTCGTGCACGAGATCAACGACGTCGCGTTCACCGCAGTCGTGCACCCCGAGCACGGCCCGGGCTTCGACCTGTGGGTCGGCGGCGGCCTGTCGACCAACCCGCGCCTCGCGGTTCGGCTCGGCGCCTGGGTGCCGCTGGACGAGGTGCCGGACGTCTGGGCCGGGGTCACCTCGGTGTTCCGCGACTACGGCTACCGCAAGCTGCGGCACAAGGCGCGGCTGAAGTTCCTGCTCGCCGACTGGGGACCCGAGCGCTTCCGCGAGGTGCTGGAGACCGAGTACCTCAAGCGTCCTCTGCTGGACGGCCCCGCGCCGCAGCCGGTGTCCGACCCGGGCGACCACGTCGGCGTGCACAGCCAGCGCGACGGCAACAAGTACATCGGGGCCGCGCCGATGGTCGGTCGGGTTTCCGGCGAGCTGCTCAGCGGGCTGGCCGACCTGGCCGAGGCGCACGGTTCGCGTCGGGTCCGGCTGACCCCGCACCAGAAGGTGCTGGTGCTGGACGTGCCCGAGGCGGACGTCGAGCCCGTCGTCGAAGGGCTGCTCGGGCTGGGTCTTGATCCGCGCCCCAGCGTGTTCCGCCGGCACACCATCGCGTGCACCGGGATCGAGTACTGCAAGCTCGCCATCGTCGAGACCAAGGCGGTCGCGACGCACGCCGTGACCGAGCTGGAGCGCCGGCTCGCGGACATCGCCGACACCTTGGACTCGCCGATCTCGTTGCACGTCAACGGCTGCCCGAACTCGTGCGCCCGCATCCAGGTCGGCGACATCGGGCTCAAGGGCCAGATCGTCACGGACGACGACGGCCAGCAGGTGCCCGGCTTCCAGGTGCACCTCGGCGGCGCGCTCGGCCTCGACCCCGGCTTCGGCCGCAAGGTCCGTGGCCTGAAGGTCACCGCCGAGGAGCTGCCCGACTACGTCGAGCGCGTCGTACGCCGCTACGCCGCCGAACGCGAGCCGCACGAGCGCTTCGCCACCTGGGCTGTCCGAGCGGACGAGGAGGCACTGGCATGACCACCGCCACCGACACGCTGCGCGACCGCGTGCAGGAAGCCGCTCGTGCGCTGGACGGCGCGCCCGCCCTCGAGATCGTCCGCTGGGCGGTCGAGGCCACCGGCGGCAACATCGCCGTCGCGGGAAGCATGCAGGACTCCGTGACCTCACACCTGGTGTCCCAGGTCCGGCCCGGCGTCGACGTGCTGTTCCTGGACACCGGCTACCACTTCCGCGAGACGCTGCGGATGCGCGACCGCGTGCAGGGGCAGCTCGACGTCAACGTGGTCGACGTGCTCCCCAAGCAGACCGTCGCCGAGCAGGACGCCGAGTACGGTCCCCGCCTGCACGACCGCGATCCCGGACTGTGCTGCTTCCTGCGCAAGGTCGCCCCGCTCGCCGAGGCCCTCGCGCCCTACGACGCGTGGGTGACCGGCCTGCGCCGCGAGGAGTCGGCCACCAGGGCCAACACGCCGGTCGTCTCCTGGGACGACAAGCACGACATGATCAAGGTCTGCCCGCTGGCCACCTGGACGGCGGACGACGTCGAGAACTACCAGGTCGAGCACGGCCTGCTGCGCAATGCTCTGGTCCTGCAGGGGTACTCCTCGATCGGCTGCGCGCCGTGCACCCGCCGGGTCGACCCGGGCGCGGACCCGCGGTCCGGCCGGTGGGCCGGTACCGACAAGGTCGAGTGCGGCATCCACATCTGACCCGCCGCTGGCGGTAGCACCGCTCACTGAGTGCGCTCCCTTCACCCGCATGGCGTACAGGCGAAAACCCCCCAAGGGGTGCTGAAGCGTGCCACCATGTCGCTGGCACGTGGTCTGGGACGGGAGGGCGCCCATGGTCGACGGGTGGCGCGAAGCCCTCCAAGAGCCCACCGTCATGGGCTCCACGGCCGATGCTGAGCCACCGGCCGGTCGGTGGCTCAAGGCCGTGGTCGAGGCCCAGCAGCACATCGCCCGCTCCGGCCCAGGTGCCGTCGACATCGCCGTTGCGCTCGCCGAGGAGGCGCACCGCGTGCTCGGCTGCACCGTGCTGGTGCCGCTGCTGGACGAGGGTGGCCTGCGGATCGCGGCGGTGGCCGGCGATCCACCGCCCAGCTTGGGCGTCGGACGTCGCTTCGAGGTGCTGACCGCGCTGACCGAGCGCACGCTGCACTCCGGCGAGGCGGTGCTCTGCCAGGACACCAGCGGCGAGTCCTCGATCGCCCCCGAGCTGTTCAACATGCTCGGCATCCGGTCCGCGGCCCTCGCGCCGCTGCGCTACGGCGCGGTGTCGCTCGGCGTCGTGGTGGCGCTCGCTCCCACCACGCACGCGGTCAGCCAGGAGGACTGCGACGTGCTGTCCGTCCTGGCGTTCTCGGCGGCCCCGGCGATGGTGGGCTCGACGATCGAGACCGACCTGGCCGGCGAACGGCTCCGGTTGTCCGCGACGTCCACGCTGACCGGAGCCGGTCAGTGGCGCTGGGACGCGCTGACCGACGACCTGCAGTGGTCGCCCGAGATGTTCGCGCTGACCGGCCTCGACCCGGTGACGGTCACTCCCTCGCTGCGGCTGTGGGAGTCGATGCTGCACCCCGAGGACCGTCGGTACGACGACCTTGCGGCCGCCGTCGCCGCCAACCCGGACGGGCTGCTCGAGACGTTGCGGCTGCGCCACCCCGACGGCACCTGGCGCGAGCTGGTGGCCTGGTCCCGGGCGATCGTCGAGGGCGACGTGGTGACCTGCGTCTTCGGCGCGACCGTGGACGTGACCAGCCAGCGCGGGGCCGAGCGGGAGCTGGCCCGGCTGGCCGCCCGGGACGGCGTCACCGGCTTGGCCAACCGCAGCGTGCTGGACGACCTGCTGCGGCGCAGCCTCGCGACGCTGCCCCCGCCGTCCGACCTGCTCGACGACGTCACGCACGGCGACGTCGCTGCCGACCTGCCGGACGCTTTGGGCCCGTTGACCGCCGTCCTGCTGCTCGACCTGGACCGGTTCAAGCTGGTCAACGACACCCTCGGCCACACCGTCGGCGACGCCCTGCTGGTCGCGGTCGCGGACCGGCTGACCGCCGCGCTGGAGCTGCACGACGTCAGCGACTGCTCGCCGACGGTGGCGCGACTCGGCGGCGACGAGTTCGTCGTACTGCTGCCGTGGGTCGCCGGAGTCGAGGCTGCCTGCGACGTCGCCGGCTGGCTGCTCGAGGAGGTCCGGCACCCGCTGGTCATCGAGGGCCAGGACATGGTCTGCACCGCCAGTATCGGGGTGTCAGTTGCCTCGCACTCAGGTCGTTCGGGCAACGAGCTGTTCCGCGAGGCGGAGCTGGCGATGTACCGGGCGAAGTCCGCCGGCCGCGACGGCGTGGCCCTGTACGACGGCAACCTGCGGGCCGAGGCCGAGGCCCGGATGCTGGCCGAGCGCCGGCTGCGCACCGCGATCGAGCAGGACCGGCTGGTCGCGGTCTACCAGCCGATCGTGCGGCTGGACGGCGAGCAGGTCGTCGGCGTCGAGGCGCTGATGCGGCTGATCGACGACGACGGCCGGATGCTGCTCCCGGAGGGCTTCATCGACGTCGCCGAGGACACCGGACTGATCGTCGAGCTGGACCACCGCATGCTCGAGCGCGGCGTCGCCAAGCTCGCCGAGTGGATCGAGCAGGACGTGGACCTGACCGTGCAGGTCAACGTGTCCGCCCGCACCCTCGGCCTGCCCGGCTTCGAGGAGCGGGTGCACGAGCTGCTCGCGCAGTACGGCGTCCCGCCGACGTCGCTGCAGCTCGAGCTCACCGAGACCAGCCTGGTGCCCGGTGGCTCGCCGGCACAGGACGCGATGAGCCGGCTGGCCACGGTCGGGATCCGAACCGGTATCGACGACTTCGGCACCGGCTACTCGGCGCTGGCCTACCTGCAGGATCTGCCGGTCTCGTTCATCAAGATCGACCGGGCGTTCGTCAGCCGGCTGGACGGCACGTCCCGTCCGAGCGCCGTGGTGCGCGCGATCGTCCAGCTCGCCCACGCCCACGGCTACCGGGTGACAGCCGAGGGCGTGGAGAGCCAGACGCAGGCAGATCTGTTGCGGGACATGGGTTGTGACTACGCCCAGGGCTGGCTGTTCGGCCGCCCTGCGGTGCAGGGCCTGCCGCAGCGGACCTGGGGCGAGAACCGGCGCGGTGCGCCGGCCGGTCAGCGGGGCTGACGCGGCCCGCGCGGGGTCGCCTCGCGACGTCCGGACCGGGCGCCTTCGCGGTTGCCCGCGTGGCCACCCTCGCGACGGGGTCCGCCGCTGCTGCGACGTCCGGTGTAGCCACCCGGACGGCGAGCCGGCCGACGCGGCGGGAACAGGTCGCGCTCGGCGACCAAGATGCCGCTGGGGACGGCGCCCCGGGTGACCTGGAGCAGTGCGTCGTCGTGCGGGGTGACCTGCTCGGGGGTGGCGTCGACACCGGCCGCCGCGGTGAGCCGGTCGACCATCCGGCGCTGGTGCGGCAGCGCGAGGGTGATCACCGTGCCGGTGCCGCCCGCCCGCGCCGTCCGACCGGAGCGGTGCAGGTAGTCCTTGTGGTCGGCCGGCGGGTCGACCTGGACGACGAGGCTGACGTCGTCCACGTGGATGCCACGGGCCGCGACGTCGGTCGCGACGAGCACCGGGACGTGGCCGTCCTTGAAGGCGGACAGCGTGCGGTTGCGGGCGCCCTGGGCCAGGCCACCGTGCAGCGCGGCGGCGCGAACGCCCTGCTCGCGCAGCTGGCCGGCGACCCGGTCGGCTCCGAGCTTGGTGCGCACGAACACGACGGTGCGGCCCTCACGCGAGGCGAGCGCGGCGGTGACCGGAGCCTTGTGCGCCGGCTTCACCAGCCACACATGGTGCGCCATGGTGGTCACCGAGGCGGTGGCGTCGCTGGTGGAGTGGGTGACCGGGTCGTTCAGGTAGCCGCGCACCAGGGTGTCGACGTCGCCGTCCAACGTCGCCGAGAACAGCAGGCGCTGGCCGCCGGCTGGGGTGTGGTCGAGTAGCTCGGTCACGGCGGGCAGGAAGCCCATGTCGCACATGTGGTCCGCCTCGTCCAGGACGGCGATCTGCACCTCGGACAGGTCGCAGGCGCCGCGGTCGACCAGGTCGGTCAGCCGTCCCGGCGTCGCGACCAGCACCTCGACGCCGCGCTCGAGTGCGCTGATCTGCTTGTGGTAGGGCAGGCCGCCGGCGACGAGCTTGATCCGGACGCCGATGACGTGAGCGAGTGGCTCCAGGCTGTCGTGCACCTGCATGGCCAGCTCGCGGGTCGGGACCAGGATGATGGCCAACGGCTTGCGGGCGTTGGCCTTGCGGCCCTGCAGCCGGGCCAGCATCGGCAGGCCGAACGCGAGGGTCTTGCCGGAGCCGGTCTGGCCGCGGCCCAGGACGTCACGGCCACCGAGGGTGTCGGGGATGGTCGCGGCTTGGATCGGGAACGGCTCGGTGATGCCGTCGCGGGAAAGGCGCTCGACGAGCCGCTCGGGCAGGCCGAGGGCGGCGAACTTGTTGCTCAGGTCGGGCGTCGACACAGAGAGAACTCATTTCGTGACACAGGCGCGCGCAACCACTTGTGGTGGGCGTCGACGCCGGGCGCTCCAGGGGCACCCTCGGCACCGGGCGGCAGCAGGTCGCTGGCCGGCGGGGTGTCGGAGCGCCGAATGAAGCCTGGGGGCCGTCGTCCGCCCTGGTGACCCAGTGCGTTCGGACGGCGCGCGCCGACCCCTCAACCCTACCCGGCTCAGCTGGGTGCTTCGTACCGCGGCGACCGAGAGCCCGGTCACGCCCGGTGCATCGCAGGTGCTCGCTCCCGGTGGCCGACCGCTGCGGGTGGGCGTAGAAACGGTGGTGCGCACGTGACCTACGAGTCTGGAGTAGTCCCATGTCCGACCTGTCAGAGAATGCCGAGAACGGCTCCACGCAGCAGCTCAGCGAGCACCACGGCAAGGTGATCATGCTGTCCGTCGCCGCGGCGGTCGGGGGCTTCCTGTTCGGCTTCGACAGCTCGGTGATCAACGGCGCGGTCGACGCGGTGCAGAACAACTTCGGGCTGACCTCGTTCGTCACCGGGTTCGTGGTCGCGATCGCGCTCCTCGGCTGCGCGGCTGGCGCGTGGTACGCCGGACGGTGGGCGGACCGCTGGGGGCGCACCAAGGTGATGCTGATCGGCGCCATCCTGTTCTTCGCCAGCTCGCTCGGCGCCGGGTTGGCGTTCTCGGTGTGGGACCTGGCGTTCTGGCGACTGGTCGGTGGCGTCGGCATCGGCATCGCGTCGGTGATCGCGCCGGCCTACATCGCTGAGATCGCACCCGCGGCGATGCGCGGACGACTGGGATCGTTGCAGCAGATGGCGATCACCACCGGGATCTTCGTCGCGCTGCTCTCGGACGCCTTCTGGGCGAACACCGCCGGCGGCGCCAACGAGGTCATCCTCGGGATGCAGGCCTGGCGCTGGATGTTCCTGGTCGGCGTCATCCCCTCGCTGGTCTACGGCGTCCTCGCCGTGCAGATCCCCGAGTCGCCGCGCTACCTCGTCGCGACCGGTGAGCTGAAGCGGGCCGCCGACGTGCTCAAGCGGTTCGTCGGGATGAGTGCGCCCGAGCGCAAGATCGAGGAGATCCAGGAGACGCTGGACCGCGAGCACGCTCCGTCCCTGCGTGACCTGCGAGGTCCGGCGGGCAAGCTGCTGCCGATCGTCTGGGTGGGCATCGCGCTGTCGGCGTTCCAGCAGCTCGTCGGGATCAACGTGATCTTTTACTACTCGACGACGCTGTGGCAGGCGGTCGGGTTCTCCGAGTCCGACTCGTTCGTCATCTCGGCGATCACCTCGGTGACCAACATGGCGGTGACCGTCGTCGCGATCGCCCTGGTCGACCGGATCGGACGCCGGATCCTGCTGCTGTGCGGGTCGGTCGGCATGTTCCTCGCGCTGGGTGCGATGACGCTCGCCTTCACCCAAGCTGTGATGACCACCGCCTCGGACGGCTCGCAGGCGCCGCAGCTGGGCTCGCCGTGGAACGCGGTCGCGCTGGTCGGTGCGAACCTGTTCGTGGTGTCCTTCGGTGCGACGTGGGGTCCGGTCGTGTGGGTGCTGCTCGGCGAGATGTTCCCGAACCGTATTCGCGGTGCAGCCCTGTCCGTGGCGGCCGCGGCTCAGTGGTTGACCAACTTCGTGGTCACCACCACGTTCCCGCCGCTGTCCTCGTTGTCCCTCGTGCTCGCCTATGGGCTGTACACCGGCTTTGCCTTCCTGTCGTTCTTCTTCGTGCTGTGGAAGGTGGACGAGACGAAGGGCCGCGAGCTCGAGAGCATGACCGGTGAGGTGCGCAGCAGGCACGTCGCGGCGACCGGCTAACCCTCCGGCGCCCGTTCGTATTTATCGGCTGCACCCTCGGTCATATAGGCCGTGAGCGCGGAGTGCCCGAGTGCGTTCGGCGACCACGCGAACGGGGGCGAGGGCCGTCACCGAACGGATGCAAGGGGGAGCAAGACATGAAGAACTTCGTCAAGGCAGGCATCGCACTGGGATCCGCGTCGATCCTCGCGGGGGGACTGCTGGTCAACGGCGCGTCGGCCAGCAGCAGCGTCGCGAACGTTCCCGACGGACACTCCAAGGCGGTCGCCATCACGTCCAAGGCGCTGCCGCGAGTGTTCGCGGTCATCAACTCCAACGCCGCCGCGGTTCGCGGCAAGGGTCTGACCAGCAGCGTGAAGCTCAGCACGGGCACGTACGACGTGCGGTTCAACCGCAACATCAGCACCTGCGCGTGGACCGGCACGGTTGGTCTCGGCGGCTTCGCCGGGTCCACCGGGGCCGCGGAGATCACCATCACCGGCCGCGCCGGCACGACCAACGGGCTGTTCGTCACGACGTTCAACGGCACTGGAGCCCTGACCGACGAGCCGTTCCACGTCGTGGTCATCTGCTCGTAGACCAGCCGCGTCTGGCCCCGACGATCACGCAAGCACCTCGCGTGACCGGCCGGGGTCAGCGTGCGCTCCAACCCCCGTCGATCGTCCACGAGGCCCCGGTGACCATCGCCGCCTGCGGGCCGGCCAGGTACGCGACCACACCGGCTACCTCGGCGGGCTCGACCAGACGCTTGATGGCGCTCTCGGTCAGCAGCACCGTGTCCAGCACCTCGCTCTCGTCGATGCCGTGGATGCGTGCCTGCTCGGCGATCTGCTTCTCCACCAGCGCGGTTCGCACGTAGCCGGGGTTCACGCAGTTGCTGGTCACCCCGTGCTTGCCGCCCTCGAGCGCGGTGACCTTGGACAGGCCCTCCAACCCGTGCTTGGCGGCGACGTAGGCGGACTTGTACGGCGAGGCGACCAGCCCGTGCACCGACGAGAGGTTGACCACGCGCCCGAACCCGCGTTCGTACATCGCGGGCAGCGCGGCCCGGACCAGCAGGAAGGGCGCCTCCAGCATCAGCGCGACGATGAGGTGGAAGGTCTTGGGGTCGAAGTCCTCGATCGGCGCCACGTGCTGGATGCCCGCGTTGTTGACCAGCACATCGACGTCAAGGCTGAGGTCTGCGAGCGCATTCAGGTCGGTGAGGTCGACCTGCCAGGCCGTGCCGCCCAGTTCATCTGCCAGCCGTTGTGCAGCGTCGCCGTCCAGGTCCGCGACCTGCACGCGGGCACCGCGGGCAGCCAGCTCGCGGGCGCAGGCCGCACCGATGCCGCTCGCGCCGCCGGTGACGAGCGCGGTCCTGCCGGTCAGCGGACGGTCGTCCGGGGCGTCATCCGGGTTGGTCATCAGGCCTCCGTCGGGCGGGTTGACGCGTCCTGCGGATCGTCACCCGGCTCCTGGGGGCTGTCAAACGGAGCGGAGCTGCGATGCAGACGCCTCGCCTGGGCCGCAGGCTCCCGCTCTCGCTCAGCCCTCTTGTCCATCCGTCGTTCGTCCCGCGGTGGCAGCTGGATCTCCGTCTCCGCAGGCATTCCGGCCTTCTCGTCATCCGGCCGCGATGTCACGCAGGTCGGCCGCCACTCCCGCCGGCGTGCGCCCCAGCCGCCGGTCGCTCGTGGTCACCGGGCTGGCCGTCGTGGTGATGCAGCGCGCACCGGGCAGCTGCCGCACCGCAGTCGCCAGCAGGGCATCCTCGTGCGCGCTCACCGGCTGGAAACCGCCGCAGGCCAGGTAGGTGCTCGCGCGGACCCCGAGGTTGGCGCCGTGCACGTGCGGGTGGTCGTGGAGGCCGATGACCTCGACGTACCGCTCCCACCACGTCCTCGCGACCTGGTCGCGGGCAGTCGACGGCAGCCGAACCGTCCCCAGCACCAGATCGGCACCGGCGGTGGCCAGCGCGACCTGCGTGGCCAACCAGTCCGGCGGCACCCGGCTGTCGGCGTCCGTCGTGGCCAACCAGGTGCGCTGCGCCGTCTCGGGCCGAGCACTCGCGCCGAGCAGGTCGAGTCCGAACGTGGCTGCGGCATGCCGGGCCTCGCCGACCAAGGCACCGACGAGTGGCACCGCGTGCACGTGCGGCCGCCGCCGGACGACGTCCAGCGTCCCATCCGGGCCTGCGCCGGTCTCGACCGCCACCACGACGAGGATGGTGGCGGCCACCCGCCCGGCGGCGTCGTCCAGCGCGTCGAGGCAGCCCGGGAGCAGCTCTGCCTCCGCCTTGGCGGGCACCACGACCACCGCCTGGGTGGGGCCATCCATCACAGGACACCGGTACGTCGGGCGACGCTGCCGCCCGGAGGCGGCACGAGCACATCGAGCAGGAAGTCCTCCTCGATGTGCTGGACGAGCGAGGTCAGCCCGGTCCGGTCCCGCAGGACCTGGTGGACGTGGTCGCCCGGGGCCAGGTGGTCACTGGCCGGGTGACGCCAGTGGCAGATCGCCAGCACGCCGTCCGGGTCCAGGGAGTCGACGCACCTGCGGGCAAGGAGCGCGAGGTCGTGCGCGGAGCAGTAGTAGCCGATCTCGCTGAGCACCACGAGGTCGAACGCGCCCGGTGGCCAGTCGGCGGGCACGCGACCTCGCTGCACCTGCACGTTCGCCATGGCGCCGGTACGACGGCGAGCCTCGTCGACCGCCGCGGCGACGGGGTCCAGCGCGAGGACCTCGTCGCACCGCTCCGCGAGCGCCGCGGTGGTCATGCCGATCGAGCAGCCGGGCTCGAACACGCGCCGGAACCTCGGCCGCGGCAGGGCCGCCATCAGGAGCGCGCGCTTGCGTTGCTCGTACCAGCGCTCGGCCAGGCCCCAGGGGTCGGGTCCTTCGCGGTGGTACAGGTCCGTGAAGTACTCGGCGTCCAGCGAGCTCGGCGCCGGCGTCCGGAAGTACACCTCGTACGGCCGGTCGAAGTGCTCGAGCACGCCCGGAAGAAGCAGGGCCTCGTCGCCGGGCTGGTCCGACAGCGGCACCAGCTGGCTGACGTGTGCGCGCACCGCCTCGCGCTTGCGCCGGCGCGCTGAGTCCGGCAGCGGCAGGCGCGCCGCCGTCGGCCACGGCAGAGCGGGGTGGCCCGGGTCGGCCCAGTGCCAGGCCCACAGCGGGTACTCGAGCAGCTCGCAGCCGAGCTGCGCCGAAACTGCGACGGCGGCGGCGCCGACCGCCTCGTGATCCGGATGGCCGTCGCCTCGCCAGGGGCTGACCAGCAGCGGTGGTGCGCCGTCCGCGTCGAGCAGGCGACGGGCCAGGGCGACCACCTGCTCTGCCAACGTGTCCGGACGCCGGGACAGAGTGCCGTCCGGGAGGTCGAGCTCATGCAGCCGGGCGCCGGGATCCAGCCTGCGGACCGCCTCGCGCAGCTCGGCGCTGCGCCGCAGTGCCAGCTCGTCGGTGGACGTCGTCGGCGAGCCCGGGTGCGATCTCTCGCCCGCGGTGGCCACCACGACGACGACGCTCGCCGCGAGGGGTCCCGCGGTGGCGATCAGGCCGCCGGCACCGAGCGTCTCGTCGTCCGGGTGAGCGGCCAGCACCAGAAGCCTCCGGCCCTCGACGGCCCCGGCCAGGTCGGCTACGGGCAGCGCGTGCAGGACGGCACTTTCCTGCCAGCACCCTTCGGGTGTCCCCGTCCCGTCGTGGGTGAAGGTCACCACGACGTTCCCCCGGCGAGCAGCGCCGCGCCGAGTGCTGCGACGTCCCGCTCCGCGTGGTGCTGGCGCAGGTAGACGGTCAGGTCGGCCACCCGGCGGGCGTGGTTCTCGTCGCGGGTCAGCGGTGCAGGGCCGGTCGCGTGACCGGTGCGCTCCAGCACAAGCTCCGCGCTCTGGGCGACCACGGACCTCGTGCGCAGCGCGAGCAGGTCGCCGGCCGCACCCTGCGCGGCGCCGCCGTCGACCACGCCGGCTGCGTGCCGAAGGGCCAGCCGGGCGGTGTGCAGCGCGAGGTCGAGGGACCCGAGGTGCCAGCTGGCGAGCTGGTCGGGTGGACGCCGGTCGGCGGCCTCGCGCACCACGGCGGCGACGGCGAGCGCACCGCCCAGCCAGCAGGCCGCGACCCCGATCCCGCCGTGCCCGAAGCCCGGCCGGCGCAGGTACCAGCCCGTCTCGCCGACCGGTGTCGCGGGAACCCGCTCGAAGTGCACAGGACCGGACGGGACGTCGACCAGCCCCCGCGCGTGCCAGGCACCGGGCTCGACGTGGACCCCCGGATCGTCCAGCCGGACGGCGAAGAGCCGGCGCCCGTCCTCGACGTGCGCCGTGACCAGGGCATGGCTGAGCCGCCCGGCCAGCGAGCACCACGGCTTGGTGCCGTCCAGGACCCAGTGCCCGCTCTGCGCCGCGGCGTCCAGCCGGACGCCGGGTCCCTCTGCGGCGAAGACACCCCAGGTGTCCTGCGGCCCGGGCACCAGCGCGCCCTGGCACTGCTGGGCCGCCTCGGCCAGGATCGCGACGGCGTCAAGATGCGCCTCCGCCACCCGCGCGACCGTCAGGTCCCGCGCCGCGAGATCGACCAGCAGCTGCCAGCGCTGCGTCGTCCGGCCTGAGGCGGGCAACGGTGCCAGGGCGGAGAGCTTGGCCGATAGGCGGAGGGCGTGCTCGACGTCGGGCCCGTCGACCTCGGCGACGAGCTCGGACAGCTCGGGCGCCAACGGTTCATCGATCAGCATGCCGAACGGTCCTGCAGGACGCTGACGCTCACCGGGCACCTCCGTTTTCGCGGCTGCGGTCAGGTTCGCACCGGCCCGCGGAACCCGCGCGGCGAAGGCGTTTCGGCCCCGGAGCCGAGATGGCGCCGCCCCGTCCGACGCTGTAGCGCAGTGTCCCGAACGGAGCACTGCGCGCCCTCGGGGTCACACCACGTGACCCGCGCCGAGCCCACCCGGGTGATCCGTCGTCCGGACCCGCAGGATCGCGCCAGGCCGGCCGAACCGGCAACCAGATCCGCGCGCACGGACCCAGGCGTCGGCTGGTCGGTTCGCAGAGTCAGAGGGAAGAGGACGAAGTTGCAACGAGCGTCGAGGTTGGCCTTCACCGCCGTAGCAGCCCTGGCGGTCACGGCGGTCTTCGTGCCCCGCGCGCTCGCCGCTGGCGACGGTGCCACGTCCGGCCCGGACGGGACCGGGACGCAGGCTGAGCTCGGGGCTGCGCCGGTGGCGCAACCGGCTCCGCGCGGGCAAGCTGTCGTGGCCCTGCCCGCCGTCACCTCAGCCGCCAAGAACGCCGCTGCCGGCAAGTTCACGTTCGAGGAGTCGGGCACGTACGGCCCGGTGCGATGGAACCCCTGCAAGACCTACCGGTGGAAGATCAGCTTCAACCAGGCCGCGCCGGCCCGGGAGCTGGCCCGGGTCAGCGCAGCCGTCACGACGATGGGCTCCGCGCTGGGTATGCGTTTCGTGTATGCCGGCACCACCACCTTCGTCCCCGACAGCGCGAGCGTTCCCAGCTGGGTGCATGCCGACTTCGTGATCGCCTGGGCCAAGCCGGGCGAGGGCGCGACGCGCTCCAGCATGCTTCCCGGCGGCAGCACGGTCGGCATGGGCGGCTACGGCTGGTCGTCCGTGGCCGGCGGTTCGCGGATCGCCGAGCAGGGTGCGGTCGTCCTGGACACGGACGGCTACCGGCCGCTGTCCCCGACCCAGCGCACCGAGCTCCTCCTGCACGAGCTCGGGCACGCGTTCGGGCTGGGCCACGTCGACGACCGCCGCCAGGTCATGTCGCCCGGCATCCACCACCCCGGGCTGGCCAGGCTCGGTGCGGGTGACCGTGCCGGGCTGGCCGAGCTGGGCCGCAGAGCCGGCTGCCTGCCGCTAGCGGGTCAGCCCACGGGGCGGCCGACGACCATGCTGTCCAGCAGGTCCGGCGCGAACGTCGCGGCGGTCTGCGAGTCCAGCTGGGTGCCGAGCCCGTCCAGGACGGCGGTGAAGAAGCACCGCGCTGCCGCCGCGAAGACGACGTCAGCGACGTCGGCGTCGGACAAGCCGACCTCGCGCAGCCGGTCGACGTCCTGCTGCTCGACCGACGAAGCGTCCACCGCGACCTTCGCCGCGAACTCGTAGACGGCGCGGTCCTGGGGTTCGAGCCCGGCGCCGTCCGGCCTTGCGGCGATCGACTCCATGGTCACCGCGTCACCGCAGACGTCGCGCAGGAACTTCGAGTGTGCCGCGGTGCAGTATGTCGAGCTGCGAGCGCGGGCGGCCGCGATGGTCGCGATCTCGAAGCGCCGCCGGTCCATCCCGTCGCGGACCGCGGAGTTGAGTGCGGCCCAGGCCTGCGCGACGTCCGGTCGGGTCGAGAAGGCGGCTGCGTAGTTGGGCAGGAAGCCCCAGGCCTTGCGCTGGCTGCCGTAGTAGTCGGCGAGAGGACCCTCGGCGGCGTCCTCGTTCACGCTGGAGATGAACATCCGACCATTCTGCTCCCGTGCGGCAGCCTCGGCACAGGGCTCCGGTCACCCCCTGCGGGGGATGCCTGCGCATTCGGGTCGGGCCGAGGATGCCCACAACGACACGAAGGAAGGCTGACCATGGCGAAGGACGACAGGGATGTCGAGCGCTTCTACTCGGTGCCAGAGCTCGTCGCGAAGCTGCGCCGCCTGGCCGATGCGCTGGAGGCCGACAAGCCGTTCCGGATCCAGATAGCCGGCGAGCGGATCTGGGTGCCGGTGCGAGCTCAGTTCTCCATCGAGCACGAGCGTGAGGACGACGAGGAGGAGATCGAGTTCCAGTTCACCTGGAAGCTGGATCCACAGGCGGACGTCGAGTCCGACGACGCGCCCGTCGTGTAGGGCGGGGGCGACGTCGTGCAGTGGCGCTTCGCCCGGCCGGTGGGGACGATGGCCCGATGACCGAGACGACGGCTGCCGGCCCGAGCGAGCTCGAGAAGGTCGACGCCTACTGGCGCGCCGCGAACTATCTCTCGGTGGGGCAGATCTACCTGCTGGACAACCCGCTGCTGCGCGAACCGTTGCTGGCCGAGCACGTCAAGCCGCGCCTGCTCGGTCACTGGGGTACGACGCCCGGTTTGAACTTCGTCTACGCGCACCTGAACCGGGCGATCCGGGAACGGGACCTCGATGCGATCTACGTGACCGGGCCGGGGCACGGCGGCCCCGGTCTGGTCGCCAACGCGTACCTGGAGGGCACCTACAGCGAGGTCTACCCGCACATCGGCCAGGACGAGAGCGGGCTGCGCGCGCTGTTCCGGCAGTTCTCGTTCCCGGGCGGCATCCCGAGCCACGTCGCTCCGGAGACGCCGGGCTCGATCCACGAGGGCGGCGAGCTGGGCTACGCGCTGGTGCATGCCTACGGGGCCGCGTTCGACAACCCGGACCTGCTGGTGGCGTGCGTCATCGGCGACGGCGAGGCCGAGACCGGCGCCCTGGCCGCGAGCTGGCACAGCAACAAGTTCCTCAACCCGCGCCGGGACGGCACGGTCCTGCCGATCCTGCACCTGAACGGGTACAAGATCGCTGCACCCACCGTGCTTGCGCGGATGCCGGAGTCGGAGCTGCGCTCGCTGCTGGTCGGGTACGGCCACCAGCCGTACTTCGTGGAGGGGGACGCTCCGGCGGCGATGCATGCACTGATGGCGCAGACGCTCGACCGGGTGCTCGACGACATCGAGGGCATCCGCCAGCAGGCCTCGGACGGCTCGGTGCAGCGACCGCAGTGGCCGATGATCGTGCTGCGCACCCCGAAGGGCTGGACGGGCCCGAAAACGGTGGACGGCAAGCAGGTCGAGGGAACGTTCCGAGCCCACCAGGTTCCGTTGTCACAGACCAGGACCGACGACGCGCACCGGGCCCTGCTCGAGGAGTGGATGCGCAGCTACCGCCCGGGCGAGCTGTTCGACGACGCCGGCGCACTGGTCACCGAGCTCCGGGCGATGGCGCCGTCCGGGCAGCGTCGGATGAGCGCCAACCCGCACGCCAACGGCGGTGTGCTGCGCAGAGAGCTCACACTGCCGGACTTCCGGGACTACGCCGTCGACGTCGAGGAACCCGGCGCCGACACCAGTGAGCCCACCGCGGTGCTGGGCACGTTCCTGCGGGACGTCGCGGCGGCCAACCCGACGTCCTTCCGGGTGATGGGGCCGGACGAGACAGCCTCCAACCGCCTGCAGGCGCTGTTCGAGACGACCGCCCGCACCTGGCTGGACGGGATCCAGGAGGGCGACGAACACCTGGCTCCTGACGGACGGGTGATGGAGGTGCTGAGCGAGCACCTGTGCCAGGGCTGGCTGGAGGGGTACCTGCTGACCGGCCGCCACGGGCTGTTCAACTGCTATGAGGCCTTCATCCACATCATCGACTCGATGTTCAACCAGCACGCCAAGTGGCTCAAGGTCACCCGTCAGATCCCGTGGCGGGCCCCCATCTCGTCGCTCAACTACCTGTTGAGCTCGCACGTGTGGCGTCAGGACCACAACGGCTTCTCGCACCAGGACCCGGGTTTCGTCGACCACGTGGTGAACAAGAAGGCCGAGATCATCCGGGTCTACCTGCCGCCCGACGCCAACACGCTTCTCTCCGTGGCCGACCACTGCCTGCGCAGCACCGACTACGTGAACGTGATGGTGGCGGGCAAGCAGCCCACGCCGTCCTGGCTGGCGATGGACGACGCCATCGCGCACTGCGCCCGCGGCCTGGGCGTGTGGGGATGGGCCGGCGCCGAGGCGCCCGGCCAGCCGCCGGACGTCGTGCTGGCCTGCGCCGGCGACGTGCCGACACTGGAGACCGTCGCGGCAGCGGCGCTGCTGCGAAAGCACCTGCCGGACCTGAAGGTGCGGGTGGTGAACGTCGTCGACCTGATGCGGTTGCAGTCGGCCTCCGAGCACCCGCATGGCCTGTCCGACAGGGAGTTCGACGGGATCTTCACTGCCGACCGGCCGATCATCTTCGCCTACCACGGCTATCCCTGGCTGATCCATCGGCTCACCTACCGCCGCAACGGGCACGGCAACCTGCACGTCCGTGGCTACATGGAGGAAGGCACCACCACCACGCCGTTCGACATGGTGATGCTCAACGACCTGGACCGGTTCCAGCGGGTCGTCGACGTGATCGACCGGGTACCCGGACTGGGCGAGCGCGCAGCCGAGCTGCGTCAGCAGATGGTCGACGAGCGGCTGCGGCACCGCGTCTACACCCGCGAGCACGGGGACGACCCGCCGGACGTCAAGGGCTGGCAGCTGCCGGACGACGACGTGCAGGCCTGAGCCGTGTCGAGCGTCCTGGTCGTCAACGCGGGATCGAGCAGCATCAAGCTGCGGCTGCTCGGCGACGACGACGAGGTGCTGGCGACGTCCGACCTGCAGGCGGATCGGCGCGGGTTCGACGAGGACGGCCTCCGCGCGTTTCTGCACGACCGCCGTCCGGACCTCGTCGGCCATCGCGTGGTGCACGGCGGTGAGCGGTTCACCGAAGCGGTCCTGCTGGACGACGACGTGGTCCGGGCTCTGGATTACCTGACCGAGCTGGCCCCGCTGCACCAGCCCGCCGCGGTCTCCGGGGTCCGTCATGTGCGCGAGGTCATGCCCGGCGTCCCGTCCGTCGCCTGCTTCGACACCACGTTCCACGCCAGCCTGCCTCCGGCGGCTTCGACGTATGCCCTTCCAGCGGCCTGGCGCGGGCGCTGGCCGTTGCGCCGCTTCGGTTTTCACGGACTCTCGCACGCGTACATCGCCCGACGCAGCGCCGAACTGATGGGGACGGCGGGGGAGTCGCTGCGGGTGGTCAGCGCCCACCTGGGTGCGGGCGCCTCGCTGTGCGCCATCGCCGGCGGACGCTCGGTGGACACCACCATGGGCTTCACGCCGTTGGAGGGACTGGTGATGGCGACCCGGTCCGGCAGCGTGGACCCAGGACTGGTGCTCTGGCTCATCCGGCAGGGCGGCCTGTCGGCCGCCGAGGTCGAGGAGGGCCTCGAGCACGACTCGGGGCTGAGAGGGCTGACCGGCGAGCCGGACGCCGCCGCGCTGGTGGACGAGGCCGGTCAACCGGTGTCGGACATCGCGGCGCTGGCGCTGGACGTGATGACGCACCGCCTCGTCGCCGCGATCAGCTCGATGACCGCGGCCATGGGCGGTCTGGACGCCCTGGTGTTCACGGGTGGTGTCGGGGAGAACCACGCCGCGCTGCGCGCCCGGACCGCCGCCAGGTTGACCTTCCTCGGCGTGGCCATCGGCCAGGCGGCCAATGTCGCGGCCTCGTCGGATGCCGAGCTCAGCGCCGAGGGAGCGGACGTCCGCACGTTCGTCGTCGCCGCCCGTGAGGACCTGCAGATCGCCCGGGAGGCAAGAGCTGTCCTGCAGAGCTAGCGCCCCGCAGGCGAGGAGGTCAGCGCCGGCGATGGCGTCCACGCTGCTCGAGGTGGCTTCGAGCATTCCAATGACTGCGGGTCGGCAAGTCGGCGTCGAACGGATAAACTATCCGGGCCATGAAGCAGGCCGTGGCGGTCCCGGTGCGTGACGGGGCCGCAGAGGGGACTGTGTTAGGAGCCGATCGTGGCCATCAGTCGTCGCACCGTGTCGGTGCAGTCCGAGGTAGCCGTAGACGCCGACGAGGCGTACCACTTCTGGAACGACCGGTTGGCGTACCCGCAGTTCATTCCTGGGCTGGAGTCGGTCGAGATCATCGATGCGGTCTGGAGCCGCTGGTCGGTGCTCGGGCGAAGCGATCCCATCGAGGTCGAGACGACCGACAACGTGCTGCACCAGTACGTTGCGTGGCGGATGCGCGATCAGCACGGCGAACGCGTCAGCCTGTGGGTCGAGCCGGGCGCCGCGGAAGCCTCAGCGCTGCTGCGGCTCGAGATCTCGTGGCGTCCCGAGCCGGACGCGCCGCCGGTGACCGCGCAGCTGCAGCGGGCGCAGACGACTCTCGACCGATTCCACACTTTTCTGGCCAACGAGCTGGAACGTCAGCCTGCGGGTGTCCGGGAGAGCTCCATGAGCGAAGGCTGATGCAGCGGCTTCGCTCTGAGGTGCGCTGGTGACGATTAGCCGATAGACCCGTTCAGGCAGGGAGGCTCGAGACCACGGGCGTCCTGTCCCGTGTCTACGGCGCGGGGGTGGGGCACCGGACGCGTCGGGTGCCCCACCGCTCGTCTACCGGCCGTCCAGCCGGCGGGCGGACGACCCGCCGCCGCCCGGCGGCGGGATACCAGTGGATGGATCTGGCTGAGGAGTCGGCGCATCTACGCGAGGCCCTGATCAGCCGAGAGAGTATCGACGAGGCCAAGGGCATCATCATGGCTATCCGCGCTTGTACCCCGGACGAGGCGTTCGCCGAGCTCGTGCGAGTGTCGTCGCACCACAACGTCAAGGTCCGCCAACTGGCGGCGGCAATGGTGACCTGCGCTGCCTACGATCGGGACCGGATCGCCCGGGTGGCGTCCGAGCTCCCCATCGCCGGCATCGTCTACAACGAGTGGTCCCGGTTCCTTCCGTCGGCGGGTGCACAGCCGGGCTGCCATCTCGGGCACCCCTACCGTCGACACGGCCGCCTTCGGCCACAGGGCCTGCAGAAGCTATTGCGGTCGGTTTGACTCGTGTGCTCCACTATGTGAGACGTGGTCGAGCCTGCTGCCACCGATCCCTTTGACGGACGGAGCCGGCCATGACCACCTTTGATTCCCGCCCCTCCCAGCTCGGCCTCGTCGTCAGCGAGCAGAGCCAGCACGCGTTGCAACGACTCCTGGCGGGCGCCTACGCGGAGCGGTTGTCGTGCCTGCGCTGCGATGCCTCGGATGACGAGCTCGCGGAGAACGCCGCGCTGATCGCCGAGCTGGAGCGCCGGTACCGGTCAGCACGAACGTCCGCCGCACCACTGGTCGTGCTCAAGGACCCCGCCCACTACCTCGGCTGAGGGTCCACCGGGCCTTCCCTGCTGCCTCCGGCGATCGTGCTGCCCCACGGCAGGTCGTCCAACCGCCCTCGATGGGCGACCAGGGTTGCGGCGACCTCGCGCTGTTTGTCGTCCTCGATCGTGGGTGATCGGGCGCACTGAGGGGCGCGCGACCGCAGCGGCGTCCGGTCGCGCTTGCGCCTAAGATGGCCGCAACTCGAATGGCCGAGGTCGAGGATCCCGGTCTGTCCCGCGGAGGTCGCCGTGACCGATCGGTCGGTCCTGCTCTCGCGTCTGGCAGCGGCGGTCGCGCGCGCCCCGCAGGACGACCCGCTCACCTGGCGGGTGTGCCAGGCCGCCAAGGAGCTTCTCGGCGTCAGCGGCGCGTCGATCACGCTGGAGAACAGCACCCCGAACCGGCTCACCTTGTGTGCCACCGACGAGCGGTCCAACGAGCTGGAGAACCTCCAGGACATCCTGGGTGAGGGGCCGTGCCGCGACGCCTTCGACCTCGACGTCACGGTCGGGACCGCGCTCGACCGTTCCGCGGCCGAACGTTGGCCGCGCTTCGTGCCGGCGGCCGCCGAGGTCATCGGTCAGCAGGGCAGGCTGTGGTCCGTCCCGATGCGCTCGGGTGGCCAGGTGATCGGCGCTGTCAGCATGTACAGCCTGCACGACGGCGTGCTCGCGGAGTCCCCGGACGACGTGCAGTTCCTTGCCGACGCGGTGGCCGTCACGTTGGTCCGCGACCCCCTCTCGACGACGTCACCCGGTGACCCAAGGGACTGGGGCAGCCGCTCCCAGGTGCACCAGGCAACGGGCGTGCTCATCGGCCAGCTCGGGATGAACCCGGACGACGCGCTGGCGATCATGCGCGCCTACGCCTTCGCCCAAGGAGCCCAGCTTGGGGACGTCGCGCGCGACATCATCGCGCGTAGGATAGACCTGTCCGGCACTTGATCAGCCGAGGGCGAGTGCGATGCCCCCATGAGGAGGCAGCATGAGCCCCACGGGACTGCGATCATGACCACGGCCGCCGGCGCGCTCGCTGCCGCGACGGCTTCCCTGGTGGTCAGGCACGACGTGGTGGGCACGATGTCGGCCATGGTGGAGGACTGCGCGGAGGTGATCGGCGCGCAGGCGGCCGGGTTGATGATCGCCGACGGCGAGGGGCCGCTCGAGGTGCTGGTCTCCAGCCCGCGCGCAGCGCGAGATCTCGAGATGTACGAGCTCCAGGCGGGAGAGGGTCCGTGCTTGGACGCGTTCAGCTCGGGCGTCGCCGTGCAGGTCGTCGGGAGCGACGAGCTGCTCCGTCGCTGGCCGGTCTTCGGTCGGCAGCTGGTGGACAGCGGGCTGCGTTCGGTCTGCGCGTGTCCGTTGCGGTGGCGCGGTGTCACGATCGGAGCGCTCAACGCGTTCCTCGAGACGCCGGATGGTCTGTCCGAGGATCAGCAGGTCGTGCTGCAGGCGTTCGCCGACGTCGCGACCATCGCGGTCGTGCACGCCGGGATGCCGGACCTGCCCGACCTCGGCGCACTGACGCACGCGGCGCTCGAGGCGCGGACGGTGGTCGAACAGGCAAAGGGCGTCCTCGCCTTCCAGCGCGAGGTCTCCATGGACCAGGCCTACGACCTGCTGCTGCATCAGGCCTGCGAGTGGGGGGACCCGCTCGAGGACACGGCTCGCTCCATCATCGACTCGGCGGTCCGAGGCAGGAGCCGCTGATTCGCTGACCGGTTCCACCGCACGTCCAGGATGCGCGTCGGGGCCCCGGCCAGGCGAGATCGCACTCGTCCAGGTGGGCGGTGAGACTCAGGCGCTTGCTCAGGGGCTCTCTCCTTCTGGGTTCTGTGGCACCGCGGAAACCTCGGGAAGGGACGGCGGAGTCGGCGGGTCGACGCCCAGCGCGCCCTCGCTGTCGTGGTCCGGATCGCCGTAGCCGTCTCGGCATCTCGTCGTCATGACGCTCCACCCTCGGGAGCCCGTCGTCTCTGCGCAGGCTCAACGTTGACGCCGCCTGCTGGACGTCCTTCCTCCACCCTGCCCTGAGATTCGAACCCGTGCATCTCGAGGATCACCGAGCCGGCGCCTCGCGGATATTCGTTGCGCTGCAGGGTAGATGGAAGGCGAAGGGGAACGAGTGCGCACCGGCAGGATGAGGAACGGATGACTCCCGTCCAGCTCTGAAGGTCAACCTTCGACGTGCGGGTGCCCGGGGGCGGGGCCATGCTGTAACCAGTGGTCAAGCCGTCGGCCTTCCGTCAGGTCGATGCCAGGAGTGAGCAATGGCCACAGTCCCGTGCCAGCAACCGTCGTGAGGCGTGCGAAGAGCGTGCGCGGCCTGATCCGTAGGACGTCCCGACGCCTCGGCGGCCTCAGGCCTGTCATGCACCACCGAAGGAGAGGACCAGTGATGGTGACCAAGCAGCGCGACCCCGGGCCGAGCGTGAAGGACAAGGGGCTGTACGAGGACCTGCGCGAGGAGGGCAACAGCAAGGAGAAGTCCGCTCGGATCGCCAATGCCGCGGCCAACACCTCACGCAAGGCGGTGGGCGAGAAGGGCGGCAAGTCAGGCTCGTACGACGACTGGACCGTCAAGGACCTGCGCAAGCGAGCTGGTGAGATCGGCATCGACGGCCGTTCTAAGATGTCAAAGGCTGAGCTGATCAAGGCGCTACGCAACCACTGAACGCTGACCTCAGTCGGATGCCTGCTCCCGCGCGCGCATCTCGGCCTCGTAGACATGACGTCGGCCCAGCATCAGCTTGTCGCGCGGGGTGCGTTCGTACTCTCGGAAGACGAGCGAGTAGGAGTCGTCGTACTCCTCGACCACGTTGTACGTCCACCGTCCGGGTAGCACGTTCTTGCCCACGAGGTGCTGGTCGAACGCGTCGGCCAGGTCGCTCGAGCGCCTCCGTCACCTTGCCCACGGCGCTCACCGTCGCGTCGTTCAAGTTCTGCGGTCGAACGTGTTCGTCCATCGTCACGACCCCTGGACGTTCTGCCTTGCTGCACAGGCCGATACGGACACTAGCTCCGTTCGCAGCGGCTCGCAGTGCGATCTCTGCGCGACAGGGGGAGGCTGAGAACATGGACATCGCAGACACCTCACATGGAACCGATCAATCGCTCGCCGAGGACGAGGCCCAGGCGGCGACCCTGCTGGCGAAGGAGCAGCTGCAGGAGATCGTCACCGATCTTGCGCGCTACGGGCCAAGCCGAACCGAGGCGGACCTGCGCCTTCGGCTCGAGGTCGCGATCGCCGAGGCCGGGCTGCCCGAGCAGCCTGCGCGCTGGGTCGAGGCGGTCGCGATCGAGGCTGCGGCCGGCCGGATCACGGTGCTGGACGCCCGCTTCACCGTGGAGTGAGCGACGTCCGTCGTCTTGGTCCCCGTGACGAGCGCGAACCCGATGCCGGCGCCCATGTCCTCGAGCATTCGCGTGACCGGACTGTCCTGGTCCTGCTCAAGTGATCGCGACCAGATCAGCCAGTCCTCGCTGCCGCCCTCCTGCATCCGTGCCGTGACGTCGTCGAGCATCCCGCTGAGCGTCCAGTGCCTCGCCCACCAGCCAGGGGAGTGCCAGGCCGCAACCTCCCATCCGAAGAGGTCGGTGACGCACACCGGCGGCGCGGCCTCGTACGGGTCCTCGCGCAGTGCCGGGGTGCTCATGCCCAGCGAGCCGGCTGGCTTGAGGACCCGAAGCAGTCTCGGAAGCAGGTGGACGTCCGTGCCGAAGTACTCGAACGCGTCCACGCTGAGGATCGCATCGAACTCGCCGTCACCGAACGGCAGGTCGAGAACGGTGCCGTGCACCGGAGTCACCTGGGCTGCCACCCCCGCTGCCTCTAGGTTCGTGCGTAACTCCGCTTCGCTCACCCACAGGTCGAACGCCACGACCTCGACCCCGAGCTCCCTGGCCAGGAAGACCGACGTCGCGCCCTTCCCGCAGCCAAGGTCCAAGACCCTCTGGCCAGGCCGTAGCCTCATCTCGGTGAGCAGGTCCTCCAGCTGCCACAACGGATTCGGACCCATCTCGAGGTCCACGATCCAACGAGGGTCGTACTTCGAGGACAGCGGGTACCGGTCCGGACGAAACAGGCTCTCGATCGAGGTCGGCACTGGTTCAGCGTGCCACCGGGACCGTCTCAGAACACGTGAATATTGAGGTCGACGAAAGGAAATCCGATGCCAGAGCTGTTGGTGGACTTCATCACCTCGCTCGACGGCTACGCCGCCGCAGAGGGTTGGCCGGGCTACTGGGGGCTGGAAGGGCCCGAGTACCTGGCGTGGCTGGAGCAGTCGCCGGAGCGCGACTATACGGTGCTGATGGGCGCGACGACCTACCGGTTGATGGCGGGCTTCGCGGCGACGTCGGACGACGACAGCTTCGCCCAGCTGGCCGAGATGTCGAAGGTCGTGTTCTCCTCGACCCTGGAAGGGCCGTTGGACTGGGCCAACACGCGCCTGGTCGGCGGCGACGCGGTCGAGGCCGTCCGGGAACTGAAGTCCGGCGGCTCGCCCGGGCTGCGCACGCTCGGCAGCCTGACGCTGTGCCGGTCGCTGCTCGGGGCCGGGCTCGTCGACCGCTTCCGCGTGGTTGTCTTCCCCGTGATCACCGGCAGCACCGGCCGGGAGCGGATCTACGACGGGCTGCCGGACGTCGGGCTCGAGATGGTCGCCAGCCGTACTTTCGACGGCAGGCTCCAGCTTCTGGAGTACGTGCCCACGGTTCTCACCGGTCCGCCGGGAAGCGACCACCCGGCGACCTGATGTCTGCGTCATCATGTGGGGGTGTGCGTGACGTCGGACGACCGCCCCGCAACCGGTGCGGTGTGGGTGCGGTGGGCCCGGGTCACGGACGACCCGGCGGCTGCGGTC
Organism: Angustibacter sp. McL0619; assembly: GCF_049994355.1. Classification (NCBI taxonomy): domain Bacteria; kingdom Bacillati; phylum Actinomycetota; class Actinomycetes; order Kineosporiales; family Kineosporiaceae; genus Angustibacter; species Angustibacter sp. McL0619. The sequence goes on from NZ_CP188257.1 coordinate 410,412, forward strand.
GACCTGGACGACGTCGAGCGCTCTCGGATGGCGGGGCTGGTCCACGAGGCCGACCGGCGGCGGTTCCGCACCTCACGGGTCGCGCTGAAGGGGCTCGTGGCCGACCTCGTGGGTGCGTCGAGCTCGGCGGTACGCCTTGACTACGCGTGCCCTCGTTGCGGGCGGCAGCACGGCCGTCCGCTCGTCGTGGCGCCGCACCAGGCGCTGAGCTGGCAGGTCAGCCTGTCGCACTCCGGCGACCGCGTCCTGGTGGCGGCGAGCGACGTGGGTCCGGTGGGGGTCGACGTGGAGCTGGTCAGCGGCACCGAGTTCGCCGGCTTCGCCGAGACCGCGCTGGCCCCGACCGAACGCCGTGCGCTGCAACAGGTCTCGACGATAGGCCGGGCCCGCGCAGCCGCCACGCTCTGGACGCGCAAGGAGGCCTTGCTCAAGGCCACCGGGCAGGGTCTGTCCCAGGACCCCAGCGCGTTCGATGCGGCTCAGACCGAGGCCCTGCACGGGGTGCAAGCCCGGATCCTGCCCGCGGGTGACGAGCACGTCGCGGCGGTAGCGGTGCTGACGACGCTCCCGGTGACCTGGCATCTGCCGGACGCGTCAGGCCCGGTCTAGCTCCGGTAACGCCGGGTGGTGGATCCAGGCGGCGAGCAGTCCGTCGGTGGCGCCGTGGCGACGGGTGTGCTCCTCGAAGAGCTCGGTGCTGATCGAGCCGAAGCGGTGGTCCTGCACCCACTCGCGCAGCATGGCGAAGAACGCGCCGTCGCCGAGATCGGCGCGCAACGCGTGCAGCACCAGCGCGCCTCGCTTGTACAGCCGGTCGTCGAACATCAGGTCGATGCCGGGGTCGGCCACCACGAGGTCCTGGTCCAGGTCGGCGAGCTCGGCGTGGTGCTTCGACGCGAGCGAATGCGCGCTCGCCCGGCCCGAGTGCTCCGACCACAGCCACTCGGCGTAGCAGGCGAAACCCTCGTGCAACCAGATGTCGCTCCACCGTCGAACCGTCAGGCTGTTGCCGAACCACTGGTGGGCCAGCTCGTGGGCCACCAACCGGTTGAGCTGCCCGGATCCGTCGAGGTGGTTGCTGCCGAAGATCGACAGACCCTGTGCCTCCAGCGGGATCTCGAGCTCGTCGTCCGTCACGACAACCGTGTAGGCCGGGAAGGGGTACGGGCCGAACAGCTCCGCGAACAGGGACAGCATCTGCGGCTGCTCGGACAGGTCGAGACGCGCGGCGTTCGCGACACCAGCGCCGGCCAGAAGGTGTTGCGGCACACCCGAATCTGGCAGGTCCAGCCACTGGTACTGCCCGATCTGCACCGTAGCCAGGTAGCTGGCCATCGGCTCCTGCTGGTCGAACACCCAGGTGCTGCGGCTCGCGCCCCGGCGGTGGTCGGCGAGCTGCCCGTTCGCCGCCACCGTGTACCCGGACTCGGTGGTCACTGTGATCCGGTAGCGGGCCTTGTCGCCCGGCCGGTCGTTGCAGGGGAACCAGGACGGCGCGCCCGCCGGCTGGCCGGCCACGATCACGCCGTCCGACAGCTCCTCCCAGCCGACGTGGCCCCAGGCGCTGCGCACCGGGCTCGGCTGGCCGCCGTAGCGGACGAACACCACGAGTCGGTGGCTCTCCGGAACGGCCTCGACGAGCTGGATCCGCAGCCGGCCACCACGGGTGACGTACTTCGCCGGACGCCGCCCCTGCACCAGGACCTTGCTGACCTCGAGTCCGCGCAGGTCGAGCTCGAACCGGTCCAGCGCGGTACGCGTGACCAGCGTGACCTCCGCCTCGCCGTCCAGCCGGTTGGTGGCGACCCGGTAGTCCAGCGTCAGCGCGTAGGACTCCACGTCGTAGGTGTCGTCACCGTGACCCGGAAGGTAGGGGTCGGTGCCCGGCGTCCGGCGGTGGCCCGGCAGGTGCGAGGTCACGTCCACGGTGCGATCGGGTTGCCGGTCCACTGCGAGCCGGGTGGGACCTCGTCGCCGCGCAGCACGAGCGAGGAGGGGCCCACGACAGCAGCGGCACCCAGTGCGGCGGCCGGCAGGATGACGCTGTTGGGTCCCAGGGTCGCACCGGGCCCGAGGGTGACCGTGTCCATGCTCATGATCCGATCATGGAACAGGTGGGTCTGCAGCACGCAACCCCGGTTCACCGTCGCGCCGTCGCCCAGATGCACCAGATCGGGCTCCGGCAACCAGTACGTCGCGCACCAGACGCCGCGGCCGATGTGCGCGCCGAGGGCGCGCAGCCAGGCGACGAACAGCGGTGTGCTGATCGCCGGCTGCACGAACCACGGCACGGCGACCAGCTCGATGAACATGTCCGCCAGCTCGTTGCGCCACACGAACGAGCTCCACAGCGGCCGCTCGACGGCGCGATGACGGCCGACCAGGAGCCACTTCGCCGCGACCGACACGACCGCCGCGAGCAAGCCGACGAACGCCAGCAGCGGCACCCCGGCCAAGAGCGCACCCGCGACGCCCCAACGACCGGTCGCAGCCAGCAGGCTCAGCACGACGCCGAGCGCCAGGCCCGCCGTCACGGCCGCCGGAACCAGGCGGCACAGCTCGACCAGGGCCCGCTGCACCCGTACCGAGGTGGTGGGCTCGTACGTCCTGCTCTGGTCGCCGGACGCGGCCGAACGTTGCAGCTGCACCGGCGGGCTGCCCAGCCACGACGTGCCCGCCTTCGCGCGCAGCGGCGCCGCGGACAGCACGGCGACCAGGCTGTTCTTGGGGATCACCCGTCCAGGTCCGGCCATCCCGGAGTTGCCCAGGAAGGAGCGCTTGCCGACCTTGGCCCGTTCGATCCGGATCCACCCACCGGCGAGCTCGTACGAGCCGATCAGCGTGTCGTCCGCGAGGAACGCGTGGTCGCCCACCACGGTCATCGCCGGCAGCATGAGCACGGTCGACGCCTCGACCCCGCGTCCGACGTCCGCTCCGAGCCGGCGCAGCCACCACGGCGTGAGCAGGCTGGCGTAGAGCGGGTACAGGTAGGTGCGGGCGTCGTCCATCAGCCGCTCGGTCGCCCAGACCTGCCAGCCCACCCGGCTGCGCACCGGGTGGTAGCCGTCCGTCAGCCCCAGACCGAGCAGCCGCACTGACGCCCAGATCAGCAGCGCATGGACGGCGAGGGCGACGATCGTGGCCGGCAGGATCAGCAGGGCCACGGCAGCGGCCGCCTCCGCCGCGGACGACGTCCCGCGCAGCTCGGACCACAGCACCGCCAGGCCCGCGGTGGCCGACACCATTGGTAGGCAGGCCAGCGCGGCTGCGGTCGCCGCGTAGATCGGCACCCAGTACGGACGGGTGGTGGGTCGGGCTCGAGGCCAGTCCCGGTGGGCCACCGCGACCCGGAAGGCCGGCGACCCGGCCCACAGCTCGCCCGGTGGGACCGAGCCGTCGATCACGCTGCCCGGCGCGACCTCGGCGTCCTGGCCGACCCGCGTCCCCGGGAGCAGGACGGTGCGTGACCCGACGCTCGCGCCGGCTCCGATCCGGATGCGCCCGACGTGCAGGACGTCGCCGTCCAGCCAGTGCCCGCTCAGGTCGACCTCGGGCTCGACCGAGGAGTGTCTGCCGAGGGTGAGCAGGCCGGTCACCGGGGGCAGCGCCTGCAGCTGGACGCCGCGGCCGACCTTCGCACCGAGCGCCCGCGCGTACACGCTGATCCACGGCGCGCTGGCCAGGTTCGCCGCGCCGAGGGCGTCGACGGCGGCCTCGGCCGCCCAGATCCGCAGGTGCACCCGGCCGCCGCGCCGGTACCGGCCGGGCCGCACGCCCCGCAGCAGTCCGCGCGCGGCCGCGACAGCCAGGGCCATCCGGCCCCATGGGCTGATCAGCAGCAGCCACCCCGCCAGGACCAGCCACCACGAGGTCTGCGGCACCCACGCCGGCCCGCCCTGCGCGGCCAGCAGGTTGCCGATCGCCGAAGCCCAGACGAGCCACCGCGCGCCGGGGACCACCAGCAGCACCAACGAGACCGCCTGCTGCACGAGCTGAGCTCGCCGCGGCACACCGGGAACCACCCGGACGTCGGCGGCCGGGCCGACCGGGGTCAGCTCGTCCAGCCGGTCCGCGAGCTGCTCGAGGTGGGCGTTCTCGTAGACGTCCGCGACGGTCACATGCGGGAAGCGCTCGCGCAGCAGCGAGACCAGCTGCGCGGCGGACAGGCTGCCGCCGCCGTCGTCGAAGAAGTCGGACGCGTCGTTCGCGCGGGTTCCGAGCACCCTGGCCCACAGCTCCGCGAGCCAGGCCGCCGTCCCGGTCAGCGGCACGGCCTCGGCGTCGGTCGGCACGGACTCCAAGGGCCACGCGAGGCCGTCGCGGTCCACCTTGCCGGAGGTGCGGGTCGGGATGTCGTCCACGACGGCCAGCAGCGGCACCAGGGCGGCCGGCAGGTCACGGCGCAGCAGCTCCAGCGCGGCTGGTCGGTCGAGCTCGGTGTCCGGGTCGGTGAGGGTGACGTAGCCGACCAGCACCTTCGTGCCGACGTCCGTGGTCCGCACCGCAGTGGCTGCGGCGCCCACGGCGGGCAGCCGGAGCAGCGCCGCATCGACCTCGCCGAGCTCGATCCGGCGTCCACCGACCTTCACCTGGTCGTCGGCGCGGCCGACGAAGACCAGGCCCTGCGGGTCCTCGCGGACGAGGTCGCCACTGCGGTAACCCCGCTGCCAGCCCAGCCCAGGAACGGGTGCGAAGCGCTCGGCGTCGCGCTCGGGATCGAGGTAGCGGGCCAGGCCTACGCCCCCGATGATCAGCTCGCCGACCTCGCCCGGCGGCAGGCGCTGCAGGTCCTTGTCGACGACGGCCAGGTCCCAGCCGTCGAGCGGCAGGCCGATCCGGACCGGGTCGTCGGCGGCAAGCCGGGCCCCGCAGGCCACCACGGTGGTCTCGGTGGGGCCGTAGGTGTTCCACAGTTCGCGGTCGCCGACGGCGAGCCGGGAGACCAGCTCGGGAGGGCAGGCCTCGCCACCGAAGATCAGTAGCCGGACGGCGTCCAGGGTGCTGGCCGGCCACAGTGAGGCGAGGGTCGGGACGGTCGACACCACCGTGACGCCGCGGTCCACCAGCCATGGAGCCAGGTCCATCCCGCTGCGCACGAGGGCCCGTGGTGCCGGGACGAGGCACGCGCCGTACCGCCAGGCCAGCCACATCTCCTCGCAGGAGGCGTCGAAGGCCACTGAGAGGCCGGCGAGCACGCGGTCCCCGGGACCGAGGGGTGCGTCCTGCAGGAACAGCCGCGCCTCGGCGTCCACGAACGCCGCGGCCGAGCGGTGGGTGACCGCGACTCCCTTCGGGGTGCCGGTGGAACCGGAGGTGAAGATGATCCAGGCGTCGTCGTCCGGGGTCGGCGGATCCTGCGACGCCGAGCCGGCCGCGCCGCGGACCTGGATCCGGCTGCCCTCGCGCAGCACGGCTCGGACGTCGGCCGTCTCCAGGACGAGTCGGGCGCGTTCGGGCGGGTCGTCGTTGTCCACGGGTACGTAGGCAGCTCCGGCGGCCAGCACCCCCAGGATGGCGACGTACAGGTCGGCCGCGCCGGACGGCATCCGCACGCCGACGCGGTCGCCGTGCCGGACGCCGGCGCCGACGAGACGACGTCGCTGCTGGTCAACCGCCGAGAGCAGGCGCGAGTAGGTGAGCACCGTGTGACCGTCGTCGACGGCCGCTGCGTCGGGGTGGTTGGACGCGGTGTCCTGCAGGATGTCCAGCAGGGTGCGCGCGGGCGGCGCGTGGGAGCTGCGTTCGAGCTGGCTCACCGGCGCTGCCCCGCTGCACCCGCGACGCGCTGAACGTCCGGCTCGCCGCCGCCTGACCGCGCGCCTTGTCGCGCAGCACATCGACGAGCCCGGGACCGGTAGGTTCGGGCGATGATGGAGCCATGATGTCACCCGGCCGGCGCCTGCAGCGCTACGAGCCCGTCGACGAGGGCACGATCCCCGACGTCGCCGTGATCCTCGGTGGGGTGGAGCACGACGAGCGACTGGTGGCGGCAGCAGCCCAGACCGGACGCGTCGTGGTCGAGCAGTTCGACACGCAGGACCGGCGGCTGCGTGCCGCCGGGGCCGCGATCAGCCGGGTCGAAGGCGGCGACGACGAAGGCTGGCACGCCGATCTGACGGGGCGCGGCTCTGGCGAACGCCCGCTGCGACGCTCGTCGTCCCTCGCGCGGGGACGGCGCACGGTGCCGGTCGGGCTGCGCCGCCTGATGTGGACGTTCGCCGGCGACTCGCCGCTGGTCCCGGTGGCCCGGGTCACCACGGACCGCACCGTCCACCCCCTGCAGTCCCAGGACGGCGAGACGCTGGCCGTCATCGCGACCGAGCAGGTCGAGGTCGAACGCATCGACGCGGGTGAGCCGACCCGGCTGGCCGGCTGGGTCGAGCTCCGGCTGGAGTCGCCGGAGAGTGACCGGAAGGTGTTCCGAGCGCTCGACGAGAGGCTGCGCTCGCTCAACCTGCAGAGGTCCGCGGAACGACCCGAGGTCGACCACCTTCTGGGGACCGGACGCCGCGTCGCCGGCCCACGTCGTCCGGCGACGTCGTTCGGGCCGAAGTCGGCTGTGGGTGAGGTCGTCGGCGCCTACGTCGCCCGCCAGGTTCACGTGGTCGTCGCAACCGACCCCCTGGTCAGGCTCGACGTGCCCGCCAGCATCCACCACATGCGGGTGGCGACCAGGCGCCTGCGCGGCTGCCTGAAGACGTACCGCAGCCTGTACGACGTCGAGGCCCTTGCGGACCTGCCGGCCGAGCTGCGCTGGCTGGCCGCGGAGCTGGGAGCCGCGCGGGACGCCGAGGTCCTGCAACACCGACTGCTGGCCGGCCACGGCGACGAGCCGACGTTCGCGCGGCCGCTCCGGTTGGCCGCCGGGCAGCTTGGCCGGGACTACCGAGCCGCCCACCGGAACCTCCTGGACGCGCTCGAGTCGGATCGCTACCACGCCTTGGTCGACGGGCTCCGAATGCTGGCCGCAAAGCCACAGGGCACCAAGACGGCGGCCAAGCGCGCTGATCGGACCGGCGCTCGCAAGGTCGCCAAGGCCGACCGTCGACTGCACCGGACGATGACGGCCGGGGTCGGGCTACCCGCCGGGGTCGAGCGCAACCGGGCTCTGCACGACGCCAGGAAGGCGGCCAAGCAGGCCCGGTACGCGGCCGAGGCCGTCGCGCCGGCACTCGGCAAACCGGCTCGCTCCTTCGCCGATGCGATGAAGCAGCTGCAGAAGAAGCTCGGGGCCCGGCAGGACGCGGTCGTGGCCCAGGGACGCCTGCTCGAGCTCGCCTCGAACCAGCGGTGGGACCTGGCCTTCCTGTGCGGGCAGCTGCATGCTCGCGAGGTACGCCGGGCCGCCGCCGTCGACGAGGCGCTGGACAAGATCTGGCGCGCCGCGTCCGACGAGGGCATCCGCGCGTGGCTGCGTGCCTAGCGCGTGGCTCAGCCGACGCCGCGTAGCACGCAGCGCATGTTCGGCTCCGCGGCGAAGCTGGCGGCAGCTGTCCACTTGGCGTCCCCGCCGGCGGGCACCTTGACCTTCGTCGTGGCGTAGTCCAGCACCGTTGCCGCGGTCGTCGTGAAGAACACCGTCACGGTGAGGTGGACGTCCTTCTTGCTCGGGTTGACGGACTTCCCGCTGGCCTGCCAGCCGCCCGACTTCGACGTGCAGCTGGTGATCTCGGTCGTGCGGCGCAGCTCCACGTCGTTGCGGATCTTCGACGGTGCAGGCAGCGGCTTCTGAGTGGGGAGGTGGGTCGCGGACGTCTTGCTGCCCGAGGAGGCCGCACTGGGGCTCGGTTTCGAGCCGGACGACGTGCAGCCGGCCGCCGTGGCCGTCACCGTCACGGCCACCAGGACAACGGCAGACTTCGAGAGCACGCCACTCCTCACAGCTCCGATCATGCCTCATCCCTTCGCCGAGGGCCGTGGGTGCTGGCGAGGATCAGAAGGACCCCGAGCAGGACCGCGCCCAGGCCGAGGGCGACCGACTCCCGAAGCGCCTGCACCCCGGTGAACGGGAGCCCGGAACCCGGCTCCGAGACCGCTCCGCCGGAGCCCCCGCCGGCTTCGAGGAACACCTCAGCGCTCGCTGTCGCCGAGGTCACGGTCGAGCCGCCCCGGACGCTCGTGCCCGTCGCCGAGGCGGTGTTGACGATGCTGCCCGCTGCGGCCTGCGCTGCCGTGATCGTCTGCGGCGCCGAGGAACAGGTGACCGTGCGGCCGGGCGCCACCGTCGTCGTCGGGCAGCTGACCGGACCGGCGAGCTCGTCGTGCACGGCGATGTCGGTCAGAGTCGTGTTGCCGGTGTTGGTGGCCTGGAAGATCCACCGCAGGCTGTCGCCGACGCCGGCCACGCCGTCCCCGTTGGTGTCGGTCACCTGCGCCTGCTTGACGAGCTCCAGGCCAGGGCTGTCCGGTAGGGGGACGGTGGCGCTGGAGGGCGCTGAGATCACCGGGTTGCCGCCAGTGGCCGTTCCGGTCGCGGTGGCGGTGTTGGTCACGAACCCGGCGTCGAAGTCCGCCTGGTCGAGCACGTGCGGTCGGTCGGCGCTGCAGGTGGTCGAGCCGTTCGGCGCCAGCGTCGTGACCGGACAGGTGACCGGGCCGGCGAGGCTGTCCTGCACGGAGATGTCGAGGGTGAGCTGGCCGGTGTTGGTGACCAGGAACGTCCAGGTCACCTGGTCGCCGACGTCGAGCACGGCGTTGTCATTGGTGTCGTCGACGACGGCCTGCTTGACCAGGGTGATCGCGGGTGGCCCGGCGAACACCGGGATCACCGCGGTCGACGGGTCGGCCGTCGCCCCTGTGCCGTTCGGGTCCGTGGCATCGGCCGTCGCGGTGTTGGTAATCATGCCGTGGTCGATGTCGGCCTGGGTGACGACGTAGTCGGCCGTGCACGTCATCGAGGCCGCCGGCGGGAGCGGCGTGGTTGGGCAGACCGGCGTCAGCGCGGGTCCGGCCGGTGACTCGAAGGTGTCCGTGATGACGACGTCTTGCATCGTCACGTTGCCGGTGTTGGTGACCAGGAACTCGTACGTCACCGACTCACCGGCGGTGGAGACCAAGGTGTTCGGCGACGACTTGACCAGCGCGAGCGACGGCGAGGCAGGTGCTGCGACGTGGGCCGTCGACGCCGGCGAGACGATGCCGGCTCCGGTCGGGTCGACGGCGCTGGCCACCGCGCTGTTGTCGATGCTGCCGTGGTCGACGTCGGCTTGGGTCACCGGGTAGGTCGAGGTGCAGCTGGTCGTATCGCCCGGGGCCAGCGGGGCGTCCGGGCACACGATCGTGGGCTCGGGCCCGGCCGGCGCGGTGAACGTGTCGGTGACGGAGACCCCGGACAGCGTGACGTTGCCCGTGTTGGTGAGCCGGAACGTGTACGTCACGTCGAGCCCGGCGCGCGCGACCGTCGTCGGCGAGGCCGACTTCGTCAGTGTGAGGGCAGACGCCGGGGTGACGTCCACGACGGCCGCGGACGGATCGGACGAGACCTGCTGACCCGCTGGGCCGACGGCCTCGGCCACGGCGGAGTTGTCGATGCTGCCGTGGTCGATATCGGCCTGGATCACGACGTAGTCGGCGGTGCAGGTCGTGGACGTGCTGGGCGCGAGGGTCGTTGCCGGGCAGTCGATCGTCAGGGCCGGCCCGGCGGGTGGGGTCAACGTGTCCAGGATCGTCAGCCCGGTGACCGTGACGTTGCCGGTGTTGGTCGCCAGGAACTGGTAGGCCACGTTTTGGCCGGCCTGGGTCACCGTTGCCGGCGTCGCCGTCTTGGTCAGCGTCAGGGCAGGTGACTGGGTGGCACTCACCGCGGCGCTCGACTCGTTGGAGGTGACCGGATCCGCGTGTGGGTCGACGCCGGTGACGGTCGCGGTGTTGTCGATCGCGCCGCTGTCCAGATCGGCCTGGGTCACGGTGTAGCTCGCCGTACAGGTGGTCGACGCACTCGGTGCGAGGCTCGAGACCGGGCAGCTGGGGGTCAGCGCTGGGGCAGCGGGGGCCGCGAGCAGGTCGTCGATCGCCAGCTGGCCGATGGTGTCGTTGCCGATGTTGGTGACCAGGAACTCGTAGTCGATCACGTCGCCGACCGCGGACACGCTGTCCCGGGTGGCCGCCTTGACCAGGGTCAGGGCGGGGTCGGCAGGGATGGTGACCGTGGCCGTGTCGTCGGCGGACAGCACCGGATCGCCGGCCGGATCCAGGGCCGTGGCGTGCGCGCTGTTGCGCACCTGGCCGTGGTCGACGTCCGCCTGGGTGACCGTGTAGGTCGCGGTGCAGCTGGTCGAGTCGTTCGGCGCGAGAGTCGCACTCCCGCAGTCGATCGACGCCAGTGGTGGGCCGGCGGGTGCCTCGAACGTGTCGTCGATGGCGACGGCGTCCACGGTGACGTTTCCGGTGTTGGTCACGATGAAGCCGTAGCTGACCGTTGCGCCGGCCTGCGACACCGTCGTCGGCGTCGCGGACTTGGTCAGCGACAGCGCGGCCGCTGCCGTGACGGTGACCGTCGCCGTCGAGGTGTTCGAGGTGACCGTGCCGCCGCCCGGTGCCGCGCCGGCCGCCGACGCCGAGTTGTCGACCGTGCCGTGATCCACGTCGGCCTGGGTCAGGACGTAGCTGGCGGTGCACTCGGTACCCTCACCGGGCGCGAGCGTGATGGCCGGGCAGGTGATCGGGGTCAGCGGACCGGCCGGTGCCGAGGGGGTGTCGTCGATGACCAGGTCGGTGATGGTGGTGTCACCGCTGTTCGTCACGGCGAACGTGTAGCTCACCCGGTCGCCGGCGTCGTGGGCGGTCTGCGGGGTGACCGACTTGACCAGGGTCAGCGCCGGCGCCTGCGCGATCGGCACGGAGGCCGTGGACGGGTTCGACTCGACGCTGTCGCTGCTCGGGGTGACGCCGGCGGCGGTGGCCTGGTTGTCGATCGACCCGTTGTCCACGTCGGCCTGGGTCACGGTGTAGCTGGCCGTGCAGCTCGCCGTGCTGCCGGGCGCGAGGGCGTCGGTGGGACAGGTGACGGTGAGCGCGGGGCCGGCCGGTGCGGCCAGGCTGTCGGCGATCGACAGGCTGGTCAGGCTCACGTTGCCGGTGTTGGTCAGGGCGAACTCGTAGGCGATGCTCGCCCCCGCTCCGGCGACCGGGCCGCCGGAGGACGCGCTCTTGACCAGCTCCAGCCCACCGCTCTGGACGACGTCGACGGTGGCACTGGCCTGCGGCGAGCTGACCGGACCACCTGCCGGGTCGAGCCCCTCGGCGACCGCGGTGTTGCGGATGGTCCCGTTGTCGATGTCGGCCTGGGTCGTGCTGTAGGTGGCGGTGCAGGTCGAGGTCGCTCCCGGCGCGATGCTCGTCGGGGCGCAGTTCGGGGCGTTGGCGCCACGGAGCGGCGGGTCGGCGATCGCGAGGGAGTCGACGGTGACGTTGCCGGTGTTCACGACGGTGAAGGTGTAGGTGATCGGCTGCCCGGCGCCGTCCACCGTCGTCGGGTCGGCCGACTTCGCCAGCGACAGGGACGCGGTCTGGTTGACGACCACCGCTGCCGCAGCGAGGTTAGAGGTGACGGCGGTGTTGCCCGGGTCGAGGCCGGTCACGGTCGCGCTGTTGTTGATGATGCCGTTGTCCACGTCGGCCTGGGTCGCGACGTAGGTGGCCGAGCAGGTCGTGCTCTCTCCCGAGGCGAGCGTCGTCACAGCGCAGTCCGGCGTGAGGGCGGGACCGGCCGGCGCGACCAGGACGTCGTCCACGAGCAGTGCGTGGATCGTGACGTTGCCGGCATTGGTGACCGTGAAGCGGTAGAACACCTGCTGGCCGGCGCTGGCGATCTGGGTCGGCGTGGCCCGCTTCTGCAGCAGCAGCTCCAGGTTCGCGTCCGCGGTGACGATCGCGCTGGACGGGTTGGACTCCACCGCGCCCTGCGGACCAACGGCCTTAGCTGTCGCGGTGTTCGTGATGGTGCCGTTGTCGAAGTCGGCCTGGGTGGACGTGTACGTGGCCAGGCAGGTCGTCGTCTCGACTGGGGCCAGCACGGTCACCGGGCAGACAGCGGGTGCCACGAGCGCGTCGTCGATCGTGAGGTCGGTGACCGTGACGTTGCCGGTGTTGGTGACCCTGAAGGAGTAGGTGACCGACTGCCCCACGGTGGTGAGTGCCTGCGACAGCGCGGACTTCACCAGCTGCAACGTCGGGTTCTGGCTGGCCGTCACGATCGCGGTCGCCGGGTCGGAGGCGACTGCGGTGCCTTGGGCGTCGCGGCCGTCGGCGACCGCGGTGTTCCGGATCGCCCCGCTGTCGATGTCGGCCTGGGTCGTGGTGTGCGTCGCGGTGCACGTCGTGGACGCCTGCGGCGCCAGCGAAAGGGCTGCGCACACAGGCGCGTTCGCGTCGGTGAACATCGGGTCCGCGACGGCGATCGAGTCGATCGAGACGTTGCCGCTGTTCGTGACGGTGAATGTGTAATCGATGACCTGGCCCGGCGCGGTGACTGTGCTGCGCGAGGCGGTCTTGGTCAGGGTGAGGGCCGAATCCTGGTCCACGGCAACGGAGTTGCTCGATGGTGGCGAGACGATCGTCGTTCCGGTCGGCGTCTGGGCGCTGGCGGTTGCGGTGTTGGCGATCGACCCGTTGTCGATGTCGGCCTGGGTCGCCGTGTATGGCGCGGTGCAGGTCACGTTCGCGTGCGGGGCGATGGTCCGCTGCGGGCAGCTGACGGTCAGCGGGGGTGCGGCCGGCGCGGCCAGGGTGTCGTTGATCGACAGCAGCGACATCGTGACATTGCCCGTGTTCGTCACCGAGAACGTGTAGCTGATCGCCTGTCCCGCAGCGGTGATCGTCGCGGGGGTGGCGCTCTTGACCACGATGAGCCCGGCGGCGACGGTGACGGCGACTGCCGCGGTGGACGGCTGTGAGCTGACTGGGTTGCCGGCCGGGTCGGTGCCGCTCGCGGTCGCCGTGTTAGTGATCGAGCCGTTGTCGATGTCGGCCTGGGTTGCGGTGTACGACGTGGTGCAGTTGGTTGCCGCGCCCGGCGCCAGAGTCGTTGCAGCGCAGCTGATCAAGCGTCCGGTCGGCGCCGCGGGGTTGGTGAAGGCGTCGGCGATCGACAGGCCGTCGATGGTGACGTTGCCGGTGTTCGTGACGCGGAACGTGTACGCGATCGACACGCCGGCGGCGCTGATGGTGGTCGGGGTCGCCGTCTTGACCAGGCTCAGCGTCGGCGTCAGGTTCGCCGAGGCCGTCGCGCTGGACGGCGGCGAGGTGATCGTGCCGCCGGCCGGCTCGGTGCCCCGTGCGGTTGCCGTGTTCTGGACCGATCCGGCGTCCAGGTCCGCCTGGGTCACGGTGTGCCGGGCCGTGCAGGTGGTCTGGGCAGTAGGCGCGAGGGTGGTCACCGCGCAGGTCGCGGCGTCGGCGCCCGTGAACATCGGGTCCGCGACGGCGAGTGCGCCAACGGTCACGTTCCCGTCGTTGGTGACCGTGAAGGTATAGGTCAACGACTGGCCCAGGGTGTCGTACGTCGTCGGGGTCACCGTCTTGCTCAGGACGAGCGAGGGGCTGGCCGAGACGTCGACGCTCGCCGTGGACGGTGCCGAGACGACTGGGCTCCCGCTCGGGTCCTGCCCCGCCGCGGTGGCCGAGTTGTCGATGGATCCGTGGTCGACGTCGGCCTGCAGACTGGTGTAGGTCGCACTGCACGTCGTGCTCGCGTTCGGAGCCAGCGTCGTGACCGGGCACGAGATCGGCGCCAGCTGCGGGGACGCCGGCGCCGCGAGCGTGTCCCGGATCACGATGCCGGTCACCGTCAGGTTTCCCGTGTTGGTCACCAGGAAGGCGTAGGTGACCGTTTGCCCGGCCGTGGTGATTGTGCCCGGCGTGGCCGACTTCACCAAGGTCAGGGAGGCCTGCCGGGCGACCCCTACGGTCGCGGTCGACGGGTTCGAGCTCACCGGGTCGCCGGACGGGTCACTGGACCGGGCGATGGCGCTGTTGCTGACCGACCCGTTGTCCAGGTCTGCCTGGGTGACGGTGTGGCTGGCCGTGCAGGCAGTGCTTGCACCCGGCGGCAACGTGGCCTTGGGACAGGTGACCGACAGTGCAGGCACCGCGGGCGGAGCCAGCGTGTCGTCGACGCTGATCGGCGCCAGCGTCAGGTTCCCGGTGTTGCGCACGGTGAAGGTGTAGTCGACCACCTCCCCGGCTGTGCTCACTGTCGCCGGTTCGGCCGTCTTGGTCAGGCTCATCGCCGGTGACTGCGTGATGGTCACCGTCGCCGTGTCCGGCGGTGCGGTGACGGATCCGCCGTTCGGGTCGGTGCCGCTGGCGGTCGCGGTGTTCTCGATGCGGCCGTTGTCCACGTCCGCCTGCGTCGCGGTGTACGAGGCGGTGCAGGTCAGGCTCCCGCCCGGGGGAAGGGTGGTGTTGGGGCAGACCGGTGTCGCCGGCGGGCCTGCTGGCCCGCTGAACGAGTCGGCGATCGAGACGCCGGTGATCGTCACGTTGCCCCGGTTGGTCACCACGAAGCTGTAGGTGACTCGCTGTCCCGCGCCGTTGACCGTGGTCGGCGCAGCGGTCTTGACCACCGACAGGGCCGGTGACTGGATCACGGTGACGATGGCGGTGGAGGCGTTGGAGGACACCGGGTTGCCGCCCGGGTCGAGACCGCTGGCGACCGCGGTGTCAGCGATGGAACCGTGGTCCTGGTCGGCCTGGGAGGCGATGTAGGTAGCGGTGCAGGTCGTCGAGGCGCCGGCAGCCAACGAGGTCGCCGCGCAAGTCACTGGGCCGGACAACGGCCCGGCCGGGGCGCGGTTGATGTCGGTGATGGCGATCGTGGTGACCGTCTGGTTGCCGGAGTTCGTCACCGCGAACGTGAAGGTGACGGTTTGGCCGGCGTGGGTGATCGTCGTCGGCGAGGCGGTCTTGGTCAGCGACAGCGCGGCGTTGGTGATCGCACTGACCGTGGCTGTCGACTGGTTGGACGTGACCGGGTTGCCGCCGGGGTCGCTGCCCGCCGCGGTGGCCGCGTTGCTGATCGAGCCGTTGTCGACGTCCGCGGCGCGAGTGAGGTAGGTGGCGGTGCAGGTCGTCGATGCGGCGGGCGCGAGATTGGTTGCGCCGCAGACGATCGGGTCGAGCTGCGGGCCGGCGGGGGCCGCGAGCGTGTCGTTGATCGTGAGGGCGGCCACAGTCACGTTGCCCGTGTTGACGACCGTGAACGTGTAGGTGATCGTGCTGCCCTGGCTGGCGAAGGACGCCGGGCTGGCCGACTTGGTCAGCAGCAGCCCTGGGGTGGTGGACGCCGTCACCGTGGCCGACGCCTGGGCCGAGGTGACCCTGCCGCCCTGCGGCGTCGTGCCGCCGGCAGTTGCGGTGTTGCGGATGGAGCCGCGGTCCATGTCCGCCTGGGTGCTGGTGTACGACGCCGTGCAGACCGCAGTCGCCCCCGGCGCGAGGGTGGTGACCGCGCAGGCCGGCGCGTTGGCGCCGGTGAACATCGGGTCGTCGATCCCGACGGTCGAGATCGTCGTCTGGCCCGAGTTTGTGACCGTGAAGGTATAGCTGACGTTCTGCCCGGCGCCGCTGATGGACGTCGGCGAGGCCGCCTTATGCAGGGTCAGCGCCGAGGTGACGTCCACCGTCACCGCTGCCGTCGAGGAGTTGGAGGTGACGGTCGCCCCAGTTGGGCTCACGGCCCTCGCGGTGGCCGTGTTGTTGATCGAGCCGTTGTCGATGTCGGCCTGCCCCACCGTGTACGTGGCGGTGCACCGCGTGCTCGCACTCGGGGCGAGGGCGGCGGGCGGGCAGGAGATCACGAGGGGCGGTGTCGCCGGCGCGGCGAGCGAGTCGGTGATGCCGACGCTGGACAGGGTGACGTTGCCGGTGTTGGTCGCCAGGAACTGGTAGCTGACCTGCTGGCCCAGGGCGGTCACCGTGGTCGGTGTCGCGGTCTTGACCAGGCTCAGCGTGGCCGTCGCCGGTGCGGTCACGGTCGCCGTCGCCGCCGGCGAGCTGACCGGGCTGCCGCTCGGGTCGCTGCCCTGGGCCACGGCCGAGTTTCTGATCGTGCCGTTGTCGATGTCGGCCTGGGTCGCGGTGTAGGTGGCGGTGCAGCTGGTGAACGTCCCGGGGACGAGGGTCGTTGCGGGGCAGCTGACTACCGGTGTCGGACCGGCGGGCGAGGTGAAGGTGTCGGCGATCGCCACGTTGCGGATCGTGACGTTGCCCCTGTTCGTCACCACGAACGTGTAGGTCACCTGCTGGCCGGCGGCGGTGACCGTTCCGCGTGACGCCGTCTTGGTCAGGTCCAGCCTCGGCGTGGCGGTGACCGACACCGACGCGTTCGACTGCGCGGAGGCGACGGGGTGACCCTGCGCGTCGGTCGCGTGCGCGATCGCGGCGTTCAGGATCGTGCCGTTGTCGATGTCGGCCTGGGTGGCGCTGTATGAGGCGGTGCAGGTCGTGGTCGCGTTGGGTGCGAGCTGCGTGACCGGGCACGTGACGTTCGGCGCGGGGCCGCTGGGGGCGGTGAAGGTGTCCGCGATCGAGAGTCCGGTGACGGTCAGGTTGCCGGTGTTGGTGACCTTGAAGGAGTAGGCGACCGGCTGTCCAGCGGCCGTGACGACCGTCGGTGAAGCGGTCTTGACGAGGGCGAGCGACGCGCCGGACGCGGCGCTCACGCTGGCCGTTGAGGACCCCGAGGTGACCGGGGCGTTGGTCGGGCTGAACCCGGAGGCGGTGGCGGTGTTGGTCACCGACCCGTGGTCGATGTCGTTCTGGGTGGTCGAGTAGGTGGCTGTGCATGTCGTCGCGGCGCCTGGCGACAGCGTGGTCGCCGGGCAGCTGATGGTCGGGACGGGCCCGGCCGGTGCGGCGAGGACGTCGGCGATCGAGATCCCGTGGACGGTGACGTTGCCGGTGTTGGTGACGACGAAGGAGTACGCGATCGACTGACCCGCGGTGCTCACGTTTGCGGGCGAAGCCGTCTTGCTCACGGACAACGCCGGCGAGCGGGTCACCGTGACGGTCGCCGCGGACGGGCTCGACGCCACCGCGCCACCGGCGATGTCCACGCCGTTCGCGACGGCGCTGTCCAGGATGGCGCCGTTGTCGACGTCCGCCTGGGTGACCGGATAGGTCCCGGTGCACGTCGTCGACGCCGCAGCGGCGAGCGAGGTCACCGGACAGGTGATCGCGGGCACAGGGCCCGCGGGGGCGGTCAGGGTGTCGGCGATCGAGATCGAGCTGACCGTCGAGTCGCCGGAGTTGGTGACCCTGAACGAGTAGGTGATGATCTGGCCGGCGGCGGTCGCCGTCGTGGGTGCGGCTGACTTGACCAGGGTCAGCGCCGGCCGGATCACTGGCACCGGCACCGTCGCCGA
Source organism: Angustibacter sp. McL0619 (assembly GCF_049994355.1). Taxonomy (NCBI): domain Bacteria; kingdom Bacillati; phylum Actinomycetota; class Actinomycetes; order Kineosporiales; family Kineosporiaceae; genus Angustibacter; species Angustibacter sp. McL0619. The sequence continues at coordinate 427,775 of NZ_CP188257.1, forward strand.
CGCGTTCACGGTGCGATTCAGTGAGTCGCTGCCGCTGACCGTCGCGGTGTTGCTGTTGCCCGTCACGGGTGCGATCGCGGTGCAGGTGTAGCTCGTCGTCGCCCCGGCGGCCAGGTTGCCGATCGTCCTCGCGCAGGACGCGGTGGTCCCATCGGTCACGGCGACGCTGGTCAGGTTCGCGTTGCCGGTGTTGTTGACCGTGATCGTGTACGTCACCGTCGCGCCGACCCGGTAGCCGGGCTGGTCCGTGGTCTTGGTGATCGTGATGGACGGGTTGAGCACCGTGACCGGGGCCTGCGCCGTCCCGGACAGCGCGTCGCTCTGGGCGTCCGTCCCGGTCACGTTCGCGACGTTCGTGAAGCTGCTCGACCCAGCCGTGCCGGTGCACTGGTACGTCATCGAGCCGGTCAGGCTCCCGATGTTCCGGTTGCAAGCAGGGGTCAGCGGATCGTTCACCACCACGTTGGTGGCAGTGCTGCCTACGGTCGGGTTGGTGACGGTGATCGTGTAGGTGACGGTGTCCCCGGGGTGCACGGTCGTCGGCGATGCCGTCTTGGTGATCTGCAACGTCGGGATGGGCACCGACATGACCAGCTCTTGGGCGAGGTAGGAGTCGCCGGACGTGCTGAAGCTCAGGCTGGCCGACGTGTCACCCGGTTTGATCACCGTTGGGGAGACGGCGAACTGCTTCGAATCGACCGAGAAGTTGTTCGGTGCCTGGCTAGGAGTCCTGAACTGCGCGTACGAGGTGAAGAAATTGCTGCTCGACGGGTTCGGCAGGCCCGGATCGGTCTGCGCGGTGCCGTTGATGGAGAACTGGTCGCCGGTGAGACCCCAGTCCCCCTCGTACGCGACGACGCCGACGTTGGCCTGCCCGCTGACCCGGAAGCCCGAGACCGTCGTCGTCGTGGCCGGGTCGCTGGAGTTCTGCCGGACGTGGCCGTCGTAGACGAACACCTCGCGCTTGGTGGGGGCGTGCGTCGGGTCGGCCTGGGGGTAGGCGTACACCAGGACGAGCGACCAGCCGCCCATGCAGCCGAACCCTGCCGGCGTCCAGACGTTCGCCGCCGTGATGGTAAGGGGCGATCCGGTGGGCACCCCGGCGAACAACGGCGTGACGTTGGCGGCCGCCGAGTAGTACTGGGGCTGGTTGACCGCGACGTTGGCGATCTTGTCGGTGGTGAACCGGCTCGCCGTGACGGAGACCGTCGCCTTGTTCCCGACGGTCAACTGGACCGGTGCGGTGTCCGCTGCGCCAGGCGGCTGGACCGCCGCGGGAGAGTTGTTGGAGTCGCACCGCGAGTTGACTGTGGTGTTGGTGCCGGTCCGAAACAGCCCGGTGTCGCCGGCCCACAGCAGCCGCGCGTAGGCGATCGAGGCGCCGGCCGGGATGGTCGGGTTGATGCTTGAGGAGTTGAACCAGCCATTGGCCGCGTTGGCGCCGGTCTGCGTCATGTAGAAGTTGTTGTTGATCCCGGAACTCTGGGTCCCCTGGCGGTTCGTCGCGCTAGTGCAGTCCGTGTTGCCGGCCGGGCAGACCAGGACGGCGTTGCCGCCCATGAGCGCGTCGCCGTACACCTGTTGGTTGAAGACGAGCGACAGCGGAGCCTCTACTGCTGCAGCCGCCTGGACCGCCGCGATCGCGCCGAGCGCAAAGCTCAGCGCGACGACGAGTAGGGCCGCCAGCAGGCGACGCCACCGAGGCAGCGGTCGCACCCAGTCAAGACCTCCGCCCCCGGATCTGAACAACAGTGTTCGTTCCGCGACTCTCAGGCTCTCAGTCCGCTCGACCCGCGTCCAGTGCCAGCGGCTACCCGGCTTATTCCTCGGTTGGTGGCATCGCGTTGTGGGACAGCCTCATCCAAGATCACGAAGGACGAGGATGACGGACGGACGATAGATACTGACCGAGGGGTCAGGGCTCGGATCGCGGATCACCGGCCAGGGTGATCCGGTCCATCGTGCGGAGCGTCCGGATACTCGCCGTCAGGGGGCGGATCGGCGACTCGGTGCGACCCTGCGCGATATCCCGGGCGACGGCGGCCGCCTCGTAGTGCAGCCCTTCGTGGGCGACCGCCGGCTCGTCCCAGACCAGCTCGGTGCCGCGCCGATCCCGCGCAGTGAAGCGGCCGGGCATGTAGAACGGCCCGTCCAGGACGAGCTCGCCGTCGGTGCCCGCGATGACGGCGGTGGTGGGCGTCAGGGAGTCGATCGAGGAGAACAGCGAGGCGACGGCGCCGGTGCTGGTGCGCAGCACCGCGCCGAACTGGGCGTCGACCTCATCGGCCCGAGTGGCCAGCGCGACGACGTCCGCGGGTTCGCCCAGGACCCAGGTCGCCAGGGTCACCGGATACGTGCCGAGGTCGAGCATGACTCCGCCGGCCAGCTCCGCGCGCCGGATCCGGTGGCTGTCGGCGAACCACTCGCCGAGGTCCGCCATGACCGCCGAGGGTTCCCCGATGGCGCCGTCGTCGATCAGCTGCCGCAGGACGTCGAACTTGGGCAGGAACAGCGTCCAGAGCGCCTCGACGCAGTAGACACCTGCTTCGCTTGCCGCCGTAGCGATGCGCCGTGCCTCGTCGGCGTTGACGCCGAGGGGCTTCTCGACGACGAGGTGCTTGCCGGCAGCGATCGCACTCAGCGCTGCTTCGAGATGATGGTTGTGCGGTGTGGCGACGTACACGACGTCGACCGACGGGTCGCCGAGCAGCTCCGAGTAGGAGCTGTACGCCGACTCCATACCGTGCCGGGCCGCGAACTCCGCTGCCCTTCCGGGTGTGCGAGCGCCGACCGCGTACGGGACCTGCTGGGTGTGGGAGCGCAAGGCCGTGACGAACCGCTCGGCGATCCAACCGGTCCCCATCACTCCCCACCGCAGTGGTGGCGCTTGGAGTGAAGGTGGGACCCGGCTTGCCGGCAGCGCCGCGCTCAACATCAGCTAGCGCTCGTCGACCATCAGGTTGATCGAGTAGTCGGCCGCTCGGTAGCAGTGGCTGCCGTACTCCACGGCGTTCCCCGCGGCGTCGAAGGCCATCCGGGTCATCGTCAGCACCGGTTGGCCGGCCTTCATGCCCAGAGCGCGACGCTCCTTGGGGGTTGGCATCCGCGCTCCGATGGTCTGCTGCGCGACGACCGGACGCACCCCGCGGTCACGCAGCGCGGCATAGAGCCCCTTGGCCTTCAGCTCTTCCAGGGTCATGTCACTGGTGGCCGGTGGTAGCCAGTTGTGCATCAGCGCCAAGGGGGTGTCCTCCGCGCAGCGGACCCGCTCGAGGTGCAGCAGCGGGGTGTCGACGGGCAGGTCGAGCGCGAGCGCGGCGTGGTCGTCCTCGACGACCTCGTGCACGAGGACCTGGGTCGTGGGCTTGCGACCGTCGCGCTCGAGGTCGTCGAAGAGGCTGCTGAGCTCGAACTTTCGGTGCACCTTGCGGTTCGCGACGGTGGTGCCGAGGCCGCGCCGCCTGACCAGCAGTCCCTGGTCGACCAGCTCCTGGATGGCCCGTCGCACAGTCGGTCGAGAGAGCTGCAGACGCTCGGCCAGCGCCATCTCGTTCTCGAACGGGTCCCCGGGCTGGAGGCGACCGTCGGCGATCGATGCCGTGAGCTGCTCGGCGAGCTGGTGATAAAGCGGGACCGGCGACGATCGGTCGATACCCACGGGCACACGGACGGCTGTCATGGGGCGAGTCTAGTGGTCCGGCAGGGTGACTTGAGGACGTGTATACATATTGACAATCTCGACAAGGTTCGCATTGGCGACGGCAATCCGCAGCGGATCCCTCATGCGCTGATCTCGACGGACTCACCGCTCTGGCAGGAACGGATGACGGCCTCCTCGACGACCAGGTTGCGCAGCCCGTCAGCGAACGTGGCCGGGCGGGGCAGCCGCGACAGGCCCGCGATCTCGTCCAGGAACGCCCGCGCCTGGTAGGTGAAGAAGTCCTGGCCGCCATGACCCACGCCGGCGAACGGCATGGACTGCCCGGCCGCCACATACGGGTGGTCAGGGCCCACGAGGACCCGGCGCCAGCCGTTGGTGGCGGGTTCGGGTCCGTTGTCGACGAAGCCGAACTCGGCGTTCGCGGACAGGTCGAAGGAGGCGGCGCCCGTCGTGCCGAAGACCTCCAGGCCCAGCGTGTTGGCGTGCCCGACGGCCACGCGCGAGATCGAGAAGGTACCGGCGCCGCCGTTCCCGAACTCGACGACGAAGGTCGCGAGGTCGTCATTGGTCACCGGCTCGCGGACGTCGCTCACCGCGGTGGCAGCGTGCCCGAGGGCGGCTCCGAGGGGCACCGGCCGGTCCTTGATCACGGTGGGCAGCAGCGCCCCGGTCACTCGGACGATCGGGCCGCAGAGTTGCTCGGCGGTGTCGATGAGATGGCTACCGATGTCGGCGAGGGCACCGGAGCCGACCGGGCCGGTGTAGCGCCAGCTCGTCGGGCTGTCCGGGTTCGCGCCGTAGTCGCACCAGTAGCGACCGTTGAAGCTCAGCAGCTCACCGATGGCCCCGCTGCGGATCTGCTCGGCGATGGCAGCGATGGCGGGGGCCCGCCGGTAGGAGAAGCCCGTTGCGGTAACCAGTTCCGGTGCCCGCTCGGCGGCATCGACCATGGCCTTGGCGTCCGCGACGCTCGAGGCGAGCGGCTTCTCGCAGAGCACGTGCTTGCCGGACGCGAGCAGCGCCTCGGCGATCTCGCGATGCAGGCCGTTGGCTACCACGATGCTTACGGCGTCGATGTCGTCGGCCTCGGCCACCGCTTCCCAGCTCGTCTCGGTGCGTTCGAAGCCGTAGCGCTCCTGGGTGTGCCGGGCGAACGTCTCGTTGACGTCGGCCACCGCGACCAGGCGGGTGTCTGGTGCGTCGCTGCCGAAGACGGTCTGGGCGGTCCGGTACGCGTGCGCGTGCGAGCGGCCGGCCATCCCGGCACCGATGACGGCGACCCCGATGGGGGCGGTACGGGTCATGGGGACTCCTGGTGAGTTGTCGTGGGGTGGTGTGCGACGGTCAGGCCCGGCGGGCCGCTTCGATCAGCGTCTCGGCCGCGGAGCGGAGCCCGCCGAGCTGGTCGAGCTCCTGGTCCTCGTGCTCGATGTTCACCGCCATGTCCGGGTCGACCTCGGCCAGCGCGGCCAGGAACCCGGCTCACCAGTCGAGGTCGTGGCCGCGGCCGACGGCGACGAAGTCCCACGAGGACTGCTCCGGCCAGCCGCTGAGGGTGTGTCGGCCGCCCAGGCCCAGCGAACCGGGCTGCCCCGTCGGGACCCAGCGGAACGCGTCGTCCAGGTTGCCGTTGATCCGCGACATCGGGTTGATCCGGGTGTCCTTGGCGGCGGCGTTGTAGACCAGCGAACCCAACGACCGCACTGCCTCGGTCGGGTCGATGCCCTGCCAGAACAGGTGGCTGGGGTCCATCTCGGCGCCGATGTGCGTCGCGGCGGTCTGCGTCACGAGCCGCTCGAGGGTGCGCGGGTTGAACACGATGTTGCCGGGGTGCATCTCGATGCAGACCTTGACGTCGGCGTCGGCCGCGACGGCCTGGACCTTCTTCCAGAACGGGATGGCGACGTCGTCCCACTGGTAGTCGCGGGTCTCCAGGAACGCGCTGTGCCAGGGCAGCGGGTTCCACACCGGTCGGGTGGACGACGACTCCGACCCGGGCGTGCCGGACATCGCGACGACTCGCTTGACCCCCAGCAGTGCAGCGAGCTCGATCGAGGTCAGCAGGTCCTGGGCCTGCTTGGCGCCCTCCTGGTCCGGGTCGAGCGGGTTGCCGTTGCAGTTCAGGGCGGTCAGCTCGATGCCGGCGTCGGCATACTGCCCCAGGTACTCCGAGCGTGCATCGGCGCTCGCCAACAGCTCGTCCACTGGCAGGTGCGGGCTGGGCAGGAAGCCACCGGAGTTCACCTCTGCGCTGGTCAGCCCGAGGTCGGCCAACGTCTTGAGTGCGGCGGGCAGCGGCAGGTCGTGCAGGCAGGCGGTGTAGGCGCCAAGCTTCATGGCTGTTCCTCGGAGGTTGACGGGTATGGAAGACTAGACCGGTCTAGTCGCCGAGCATACGCGGCTACGACGTGCAAATGTCAAGACATTCACGCAACCTGGTGGAGGCGGTATGCCCAAGGGTGCAGGCGCACCGTTGCGACCGACCATGCGGGATGTCGCCGGGGAGGCCGGCGTATCCAAGGCGCTCGTCTCGATCGTCTTCCGCGGGGCGGCCGGCGCGAGCGACGAGACCAGGGCCCGGGTCTTCGCGGCGGCCGAGCGGATCGGGTACCGGGCCAACCGGACGGCGAGCCTGCTGGCCCTTCACCGCACCCGCCACCTTGGCGTCGCCCTGCACATCGCGAACACGTTCCACGGCGAGCTGGTCGACGTCGTCCAGGCCGCCGCCGACCAGGCCGGGTACGAACTGGTGCTGAGCATCGTGACCCCCCGGCACGACGAGACACGAGCGGTGGAGACCTTGCTGGAGTATCGGTGCGAGGGCCTGATCCTGCTCGGCTCGCTGCAGTCCGCGGAGGAGCTGGCCCGACTCGGCGACACCATCCCGCTCACGCTCATCGGGCGCAGTGACGCGCCGGGCAACGTCGACGTCGTGCGCAGCGCGGACGACGTGGGGCTGGGTCTCCTGGTGGACCACCTGGTTGGTCTGGGGCATCGCCGGATCGCACACGTGGACGGCGGCCGGACGGCCATCTCGACTGACCGGCGGCGTGGCTACCGCGCGGCGATGCATCGGGCGGGCCTGACCGACCGCGTGCTGGTGTTGCGCGGCGGACTCACCGAGCAGGACGGGTGGCGGGCAGCCGAGCAGCTGCTGCAGCTGCCGGAGCCCCCCACCGCGGTGGTCGCCTTCAACGACCACTGCGCGTTCGGCGTCCTGGGTCGGGTCCAGCGAGCAGGGCTGCGGGTGCCCGACGACGTCTCGGTGACCGGCTACGACGACGCGTGGATCGCCAGGTACGCGTCGGTCGACCTCACCACCGTGAGCCAGGACGCCGAGACCCAGGGCGCGTGGGCCGTGCAGTCGGCGGTGGCCCGGCTGGAGGGCCGCCCCGAGGGCCCCCGCGAACGCGTCGTCGAGCCGTTGCTCGTCGTTCGCGGGAGCACGGGGCCGCCCGGACGGCCGGCCGGACCCGTGGAGTGTTGACGTCGGGCGAGGGGGCACGCAGCCTTGACGGACGAGGCCCGCCCAATCTGCATAGCACCCTCAGGTGGCCCGTGTTCGCTCGCCCGAGACCCGTGGGGGTATATCTGATGCCAGTCGAGCTGCTTGCCACTTGCTGGACCCACACCGGTGATGCGATGCCGCTCGTCGGTCGGCACCTGAGCCCGAGGGACCTGCGTGCCAGGGCGCAGGCCGTGGCCGCTGCCGGCTTCACCGGTCTCGGTTTCACCATCCACGACCTCGCAGCCGCCGCGCCGACCTACCCCTTGGCGGACGTCAAGCGAATCTGCGAGGACCTCGGACTGGTCCACCTCGAGGTCGAGCTGCTCGAGAACTGGTGGACTACCGGCGGACGTCGTGAGGAGTCGGACCGGGTCCGGGCTTCGTTGCTGGACGCCGCCGAGGTCCTCGACGCACGACAGATCAAGATCGCGCCGGAGGTGGACGTCGTCGAGGGTGTCGTCCCACCGCTGACCGATGTCGCGCACTGGGCGGCTGAGCTGCACCAGCTGGCCGGGCAGGCCGCCGACGTCGGAACCCGGGTCGCGCTGGAACCGCTGCCGTTCTCCAACATCGCGGACTTCCGGTTGGCCGCAGAGCTCGTCGCGGCCGCCGATCACCCCGCAGCCGGCCTCGTGGTGGACATCTGGCACCTGGAGCGAGGACCGTCCACACTGGCCGATCTCGCGAGGATCCCCGGCGAGAAGGTGTTCGTCGTCGAGCTCAACGACGCTCCTGAACCGCAGTCCACCAACCTGTTCCACGACACGATCAACCACCGGGTGCAGTGCGGCACCGGGACGTTCGACCTCGAAGGCTTCGTCGAGACGCTGCAGAGCATCGGCTTCGCCGGACCTTGGGGCGTCGAGATCATCTCCGACGAACAGCGCCAGCGACCCCTGCAGGAGGCGATGGACGACACGTACCGCTGCACGATGGCATTGTTCGACAACGTGACCGTTGTCACTGACCCACAACGACTCTGACGCTCACGCTCGCGAGCCGCCTCGTGAACGTTCCCTACTCGAGCACCTCGGTGAGGGTGGCGCCCGCCGCGACGAGCTGCGTGACCAGGTCGGACTCGTTGTCGCGGATGTCCTCGGCAAGACCGGCGAGTGACAAGGTGCCTCGTAGCCGTCCAGCGGGGTCGAGCAGTGGGATGCCAAGGGCGGCGATGCCGTCGGTGACATCCTCGTCGGACACGCTGTAGCCACGGTCCTGGGTGCGCTTGATGTCCCGCCGCAGCTGTGCCGCGCTGGTCAGCGTTCGGCGAGTCAACGCCGGGAACGGGGCCAGCTGGAGATACGACGCGGGATCCTCACTCCTGAAGGCGAGGGTGGCCCGACCTGCCGCGCCCGCATACAGCGGAAGTGCGCGTCCAGGCTTGAGGACGAGGACGTTGATGCCGCGTCCCTGGGCCCAGTCGACGCACACTGCATGGTCGTTGCGGGGCACGCTGAGGAACGTCGTCTGACCGCTGTCGTGGCACAGCGCGTCCAGGGTGGCTCTTGCCGGCTTCCACTCGTGCATCGCAGCTCGGGAGGCGTCGGCCAGACGCAGCCACCGCTCACTGATCCTGATCCGCGAGTCGGGCATGCTGACGGTGAAGCGAGACTGGTTCAGCGCCTCGACAAGTCGGTAGACACTCGACCGTGGGATCCCGATGTGCTCGGCGATGTCGCCAGGCGTCAACGGTCCCTGCTCCGCAAGGAGGTCGACCAGGTCTGAAGCCTTCTGCAGGACACCCATCGGGCGTTCAACGCTCATCAGGACGCCTCGTCGCCGAGTGCGACGCTGACTGCGCTTGCCGCCTGGATGAGCATTGCGCTGTTGCGTCGAAGCTTGGATCCAAGAATCTGGGCGCGCAGCCCGCTGATCGAGATACTGGCGACCAGCTCGTGCCGATGGTTGAACACCGGCGCTCCCAGGGCGGCGATCCCCGTGGTGACGTCGCCGTCCGAGACCGCATATCCGTTCCTGCGCACGTCGGCCAGGATTCGCTCGAGCTTGCCCGCCGCAGGCCTGTGCGGATCCCCGGGGAGCTCAGACCCTTGGCGCAGAACGAGTTCTTGTTCTGGCTCGGGCAGGAACGCGAGAAGGGCGAGGGGAGCTGCGCCCGCGTACATCGGTAGCGAGCTGCCGAGCTGCATCGCCAAGGATCGTACGGCGCGCCCTTCGAGCCGGTCCACGCACACGGCTCGTGATCCGCGGCGCACGCACAGGAAGCTGGTGCTGCTGGTCTCTCGCAGCAGGAGCTGCAGGCTCGGGCGAGCCACCTCGCGAATGTCGAGGCTGTCCTCGACAAAACTTCCGATGGTCATCATCGGCAGGCCGAGCCGGTAGTACCCGCGTCGGGGGCTCCGGTCGATCCAGCCGACACCGGTCAGGCTCTGAAGCATCCGGTAGGTGGAACTGAGCGGCTCGCCCAAGGCCTCAGCCAGCTCTGCGGCGGTCATCTCGCCGTGGCGTTCCAGCAGGGTGATGACGCCGTCGACCTTGAAGATGAGCTCGAGTCCAGCCGGGCTGTCGGTGCCCGGCGCCGGCACGCGCGCTGACACGCCTCCAACGTTTTGGGCAGCGGGCACCGAGGCCAGGCGGCGGCTGGGTCCTGAGCTCAAAGTGCCTGCCTCGGTCGTCGGTAGCGGCCCATCTAATTTATCACCCAATGAACAGACTTATCGGCAAGTGAGGTTTTTCGTCTTCGTCCGGTTTAGTCCTGACCGCCGATCACCTGCTGGTCCCAGTCGATGACGGACCCGGTGACCACCCCGCTGTGGTCGGACAGCAGGAAGGCGACGAACTCGGCGATCTCGTCGGGACGGCCGATCTTGCCCATCGGCACCGAGGCGTCGGCCTGCGCGAGCCAGTCGTCGCCAGCGCCATGTGCCGTCTTCTGCGCGATGCCCTCGGCTTCGGTGGCGGTCCAGCCGATGTTCACTCCGTTGACGCGGATCCGGTCCCACCGGTGAGCGTGAGCAGCGTTGCGAGTGACGCCGGCCAGGCCTGACTTCGCCGCGACGTAGGGCGCCAGGAAGGACTGACCCCCTCGTTCAGCGATGGAGATGATGTTGACGATGGCGCCGGGGGCTGATCGTCCCTGCAGGTGCCGGATGGTCTCGGCCATGATGAAGAAGGGGGACTTGAGGTTCACCGCGATATGGGCGTCGAAAAGCTCGGGGGTGGTGTCCAGCATGCTTCCGCGGGTGGTCAGTCCAGCCGCGTTGACGACCCTGTCGAGGCGCCCGAACTCGGCGATCGCCTCGGCCACTGACGCGCGGGCCCGGTCGACGTCACGGAGGTCCACCTGCAAGAACTTGGCGCGCGCGCCCGCTCCTTGCAGCTCTTCGGCCACAGCGCGGCCGGCCTCGTCACTACGACCTGTCACCAAGACGGCCTCAGCGCCTTCAGCGGCTACCCGCCGGGCAATCGCAGCGCCGACGCCCTGGGTTCCGCCGCTGACGAGTACCACCTGATCCTTCAGCCATCCGGAACTCATGTCACGTGCCTTCCTGTTGTTGGGGTCGGTCGCGGTGGTCCGGCCCGCTGGTGAATCGTCAAACCGGCAGATCCACGTCGTCAGCGTGGTGCGCGCTGTGGCCGGGCGACACCTCGCTGACGGCTACGGGTTGCCTCGTGTGCATCGACCGGACGAGAGCTTGGGCCACCAGGGTGGAGCGCAGCCCATCGCTGACCGTCGCGAGCGCGGTCGCTCGGCCGCTGCTGGTCGCGTCGACCCAGGCTTGGAGCTCGAGTCGGTAGGCGTCGGCGAAGAACGCGCGCCAGTCGGTTGCGTGGGCGTACCCGTGGGCCAGGTCTCGGTCGGTGAGAATGGGGACGGACGCGGCCAGCCGCACGGTCCCCCGTTCGCAGACCAGTTCGTAGCGCACGTCGTACCCGTACTGGGCGTTGACGAACAGGTCGACACTGATGAGTACTCCGCTGGCGGTGCGCAGGTGGATCAGCTGCGGGTCGTGGCGGTCGCGGTCCAGGGACGTCGGCTTCGGCGCGAACCAGCCAACCTCGGTGATCGGGCTACCCAGGAGCCACTCGGTGATGTCGATGTCGTGCACGGCCGAGTTGGTCAACGTGCCTACGGAGCCGCCGGTCGGGTAGGCGCGGACGTTGCGATGGGACGCCAACGCCAGTAACGGTTCGCCGAGTACGGCGGAGTCGAGCTCGGCCTTCATCGCCGTGAAACCTGGGTGGAAGCGCCGCATGAAGCCGATGGACACGAGGTCACCCATACCGCGCTGCTGCTGCGCGGTCAGGATCTCCTGGCAGTCCTCGATCGAGGGAGCGAGTGGCTTCTCGCACAGCACCGGCTTGCCCGCCCGGATGCAGGCCAGGACCTGTCTCGCGTGCGCGCTGTCATGGCTCGCGATGATGACCGCGTCCACGTCAGGGGACTCGATGAGCTCGTGGTCACTGGGGTGGACGCGAGCGCCCGCGATCCCAGCCACCATCGCAGCGCGTTGCCGGTCGGTGTCATGCACGCCGGCCAGCCTGGCGCCGGCGACCGAGTGGCGCAGGGTGTTGGCGTGGTCCGCCCCCATGACGCCGGCTCCGATGAGGCCCACCCGCAGTGTCAACTGGTCCCCCCCGCCGTGCTGCGCTGCTCGTTCCCGCCCGTCAGGGGTGCAGCGCCACCCTGGCGCGGTCGGAGGCCGGCGGCCAGATAGCAGGCATCGATCATCTGCATGTTGGCGATCGCGTCATCTGCGCCGGTCGGGAAGGGCTGACCGTCGATGACCGCCGCGCCGAGGGCGTCCATCTGGTAGTGGTAGGTGCTGCGAAGCCCGAAGTGCTCGACCTGCTCTCCTTCAGCGGTTCGCAGCGTGAGCCGGTCGTCGTGATGAACGTTGACGAAGTTGCCGATGGTGGCGCTGCCCCGTGCGCCGACGGCCTTGATCGAGAACTCCCACGGTCCGTCCATGCTCACGTCAGCGACGGCCGGCACCCCACCCGGAAGCAGGAAGTCCAGGTGGGCACTCTGGTCGATCTGCGGTCGGCCGGCTCGTTCCACGGTGCCCGCGGCGATCAGCTCCGGCGTACCGCCCAGTCGTTCGGCGACCGATCGGATGACGTGGATGGTGTAGCAGCCGAGGTCCATCAACGCACCGCCGGCCAGTGGCCATGACCATCGCAGGTCGTCGTCAGCTGGTGCAGGCATGGACATGGTGACCTGCAGGTGGGTCAGGGACCCGATCGTGCCGTCCGTGCTGACCTGGAGCAGGCGATCGAAGATCGGGTGGTACCGGTAGTGGAAGCCCTCGAACACGACCTGGTCACGACCCGCCGCGACATCGCGGACGATCGCTGCCTCGACAGCGTTGCTGGCGAAGGGCTTCTCGCTGAGCAGGTGCTTGCCAGCCTCGATCGCGGCGATGTTCCACGGTGCGTGCAGGCTGTTGGGCAGTGGGTTGTACACGACGTCGACCTCGGGGTCGTTGACCAGGTCGGCGTAGCTCGGTACGACGCGCTCGACCTGCCGTTCGTCGGCCCACTTGCGGGCGCGCTCAGGATCCCGGGCCGCGACCGCGACGAGTCGGTGGCCGGCGTCGAGCGCGGGGGCGACCAAGGCCAGGTCGCTGATGCGTGCCGCACCGAGCAGACCGATGCGCAGCTGGGTCATCGTCTGGACCCTTCCGTCGTGACTGGTCCGGCTGACACGCGGCCGTCGCCCCGGTCGGCGGCGCTCAGACAGGTCAGAGCGGCCTCGCGAGCTTGGACCAGGACCTCGTCGATCGGCTGGGAACGGGAGACGGTCGACATATGCTCGATCCCCCACGGGCCGGTCCAGCCCACCCGTTGTACGGCGCGGATGAACTCGGTCACGTCGAAGACGCCCTGGCCACAGAGCAGGCGGTTGTCGAAGGTGTCTTCGAGGTCGAGGCCACGGGCCGAGTGGTGTCCGTCGTCCAGCTCGACCCCGACCAGCTGGCTGAGGTCGAGCAGCCGCGGGAGATCCTCGTAGAAGGTCCCACCTCGTTGGGCGTGCCAGATGTCGAGGATGAGTCCGGCGTTGGGATGCCCCACATCGCTGATGAACCGGATGGCCGCCTCGGTGGTCTTGACGTGCCCGAACGGCGTGTTCTCGAAGCCGATCCTGACGCCGACCTCTGCGGCGTCGCGGGCCAGGTCGTGCAAGCCCTCGCAGAGCTGCTCGTAGGCCGCCGGCTCACCGGTGTCGTCGGCGCCGACCTTGATGTTGTCGGCGTCGAGCGCCTCGGCGGCCTCGAGCAGGTTCCGGCGCACCACGTCCGAGCGCTGTCGCTCGGCCCCCATGGCCCACCAGTCGGTGATCCACTCCAGCTGCACCGTGTCGATCCCGTTGTCCGCGAGCATGGCCGCGACAGCGGGCAGCCCGACGGTGTCCCGGGCGGTCGTGATGTCCTCGTGGGTCACGCCGAAACCGACGTAGCCGGCCCGGGCGACTGCCTCGATCCGAGTGCGGATGTCGATGGTGCTGTGCGTCTTGCCCCGGAAGGGCACGACGTCGCCGGCCGAGAGCCAGCACGCCGCCAGGAACGTCGGAGCCGCGGCCATCAGGGCAGCTTGGACAGGACGGAACGGATGTACTCGGCGCTCGCTCGCACGTCGGCCGCCGGTCCCTCATCGAGGGGTTCCTCGGTGAGGATGGCGTCCTGCTCGAGGACGTACCAGCCGTCATAGTCGTGTGCCTCCAGGTGCTGGACGACGCCGGCGATGTCGACGTCCCCTTGGCCCAAGGGCTTGTACATACCGATCTTGACCGCGTCGGTGTAGGTCAGCTCGCCCGACTGGACTCGCTTCGCCAGGGGCAGGTCGACGTCCTTGAGGTGCGTGTGGGCGATCCGGTCGGGCGCTTGCCGGGTGACCGCGAGCGGGTCCGAGCCGCCGATGAGCATGTGCCCGGTGTCCAGGCACAGGGAGATGGTGGAGCCCGCCAGCACCTGCTGGACGTCGTCGCCGGTCTCGACCATGGTTCCCACGTGGGGGTGGAGCACGGCGCGCACCCCTCGGTCCGAGGCCAGATCGGTGAGCCGGTCGAGGTTTCCGAGCAGGGTGCGCCAGCCGTCCTCGTCCAGCGCGGGTCGGGCGTCGTAGCCGAGCAGCCCGGTGATCGCGGACAGGACCAGCACGCGGGCGCCGACGGCCTCGAAGCCGTCGAGGACGCGGTCCACCTCGGGGCGCGGGTCATGGTTGGGATCGTGCAGCAGGACCGGGGTGAAGTTTCCCAGGCCGTGGAGCCCGTACCGGTCGAGGGTCTCGGCCTTGCCCTCGGGGCTGGCCGGGAGGAAGCCGTCCGAGCCCAGCTCGGTGGCGGTCAGTCCGAGGTCGCGCATCTCGGTGAGGACCCGCTTGGGATCCATCTGGTACCCCCATCCGGGGACCTCACAGACCCCCCAGGAGATGGGAGCGCCGGCGACTCGTTGCACTGCGGCGGTCATCGTGTGGCCTTTCGTGAGCGGACGTCGTCCAGAGAGATGGGGCGGTGGTGGCGCAGGGACAGGGCCGCCGCCTCGGCGATCCAGCCGACCTCGACGGCGTCGGCGACGGTGCAGGGGCTGAGTCGGGTGCCGGCGACGACCTCGGTGAAGGCGGCCAGCTCGGCACGGAATGCGTCGGCGAACCGATCCATGAAAAAGCTGTGCGGGGTGCCGGATGGGAAGCTGGTGCCCGGTTCGGTCGAACGAATCGGCCAGCGATCCTCCAAACCAGCGGCGACGCTGTCCTGGGAGCCGTGAAGCTCGAGTCGCACGTCGTAGCCGCGTGCGTTGTATCGGGAGTTCGAGACCACGGCCAGGGCTCCAGAACTGAGCGTGAGGGTCGTTGCCGCGGTGTCCACGTCGTCGTTCTCAGCGAAGATCGGCGCAAAGCTGTTCGTCCCGGTGGCGTACACCTCGACCACTTCCTGTCCGGTGACGAAGCGGATGGCGTCGAAGTCGTGCACGCTGCAGTCGCGGAAGATTCCCCCGGAGTGCCGGACGTAGTCGTCTGGGGGCGGGGCGGGGTCCAAGGTCGTGGACCTGACCGTGTGCACGGTTCCCAGCTCGCCGGACTTGACTGCGTCGTGGGCCGCGATGAACGCCGCGTCAAAGCGCCGAGGGTAGCCGATCTGGACGGCGATCCCGGTCTGCTCCGTGCGGGCCAGAATCTGTTCGCCCTGCTGGGGGTCGGCCGCCACGGGCTTCTCACAGAACGTGGGAAGCCCGGCCTCCAGGCTCGACAGGATCAGCTCGGGGTGAACGCTCGTAGCAGCAGCGATCACGATCCCGTCGACTCCGGCCTTCATCAGCTGGTCGGGACTGTCGGCAGCCTCGACTCCGAGCCGGTCCACGGTCGCCTGGACGGCAGCCCGAACCGGGTCGTAAACAACCAGGGATTCGACGTTGGGCAGGGCGCTGAGCGTCGTGGCGTGGAACGCGCCGATCCGTCCAAGGCCGATCACGCCGAGACGCATGGTTCCTCCGAAACGCCCAGGGATGACATGACGCGAGCGGAGATCCGTTCGGCGGAGAGCCCGTACTTGTCGAGCATGAAGTCGTTGGGGGCGGACTCCCCCCAGGTGTCGTTGATACCGATGCGCTCGATGCGCGGCGCCGGACCCCCGGTAGTGAGGGTCTCGGCGACGAGACCACCGAGGCCCCCGTACACGGTGTGCTCCTCGGCGGTGACCACGAGGTCGTGACCGGCGAGCAGGCTCCTGAGTCCGTCGGCGTCCACCGGCTTGAGGCACGGGACGTGGACCACGGCCGCGGAGACGCCGGCGCTCGCGAGCTGGTCATGGACGACGAGCAGTCGGCCAGTCTGCGGGCCCGTCCCCACCAGGACGACGTCGGTGCCCTGACGCAGCTCGTGGACGGCACCGGGTACGAAGGTGTATCCGGGCTTGACGACGTCGGGAACCGGATCGCGGACGATACGCAGGTACACCGGACCCTCTACCTCGTTGGCCCAGTCCATCATCGCCAGCAGCTCAGTGTTGTCCGCCGGCGCCAGCACCGTCATGTCGGGCATGGCTCGCATGATCGCCAGGTCCTGGATGTCCAGGTGGGTCTTGCCGACCGCGCCGATGAGCAGGCCGGAGTACGAGCCGACGATCTTGACGTTGGCGTGGCTCTGCGCCACGAGCATCCGGATGGGATCGATGGCGCGGTGCGTGAAGAAGACCGTGAACGAGCTGGTCCACGGCACGTATCCCAGCGACGCCAGGCCGGCGGCTGCGCCGATGAGGTTCTGCTCGGCGATGCCCATCTGGAAGAACCGGTCAGGGTGAGCCCTGGCGAACATGTCGGCCTTGGTGGAGTTGGCCAGGTCTCCGTCCAGGACGACCGTGCGCGGGTTGCTGCTGCCGAGCTCGACGAGCTTCTCTCCCCAGGCGTCGCGCATGGCCTTCATGCTGAGGCTCCGTTCTTCTGCACCAGCGGGTCTCGTTGCTGGTGCGGTCGGCTGAGCTGGTCGCGGTCACGCTGGTCGAGCAGCTCGATCTCGTGCGGGTCCAGCTCTTGTCGAGCTCGTTCGAAGTCCTCGGCCGAGGGGACGGTGCTGTGCCAGGTGTGCACGCCCTCCGCGAGCGACAAGCCCCTGCCTTTGACCGTGTGCGCGATGATGACCGTGGGCCGTGAGCTCACGTCTCCGGCCCGGGCGAGCCGGTAGGCGTGCCCGATCTGGGCGTAGTCGTGCCCGTCGATCTCCACCACCCGCCACCCGAACGCCGTGAACACTGCGGCCAGGTCGACGCCGAACCAAGGGTCTCGACGGTCGCCGCGGTCGGTGCGGGTGGTCTCGTTGCTGGACGGCAGTCCGAACTGCTGCAGGCCGTTGCGATCGATGATGGCCGTCAGGTTCGCCAGCTTGTAGCGGGAGGCTGCCTGGACGGCTTCCCAGACCATCCCCTCCTGGATCTCGCCGTCCCCCAGCAGCACCCAGGTGTGGAAGTCCCGGGCCGCGAGCTGGGCGCCCAGTGCCATTCCGACACCGACTGACAAGCCTTGGCCCAGGGAGCCGGTGGAGGCGTCGAGGCCCGGTAGCCGGGTGACGTCGGGATGACCCTGAAGCCGTGAGTTCCCCTTGTCGAACGTGGCCAGCTCCTCCAGGGGCAGGAAACCACGAAGGGCCAGGACCGCGTACAGGCCGATCGACGCATGCCCCTTCGACAGGATGAACCGGTCGCGCTCAGGCCAGTCCGGCTCCTGCGGACGGATGTTGAGCTCCTGGAAGTACAGGCTGATGAGCAGGTCCATCATCGACAGCGGACCGCCGATGTGACCGGCCTTGGCGTTGGTCACGGTCTTGATCACCTCCCAGCGGGCCTGCTGGGCGAGGCGGGGAAGGTCCGGCTGCTCGGTAAGCACATCAGTTGTCACGGTTTGCCCCTGATCGGCAGATGGTGGGTCTTGCGGGTGGTGGTCCTCGGTGGTTCTAGATGGTGGGAACGTCGATCCAGCGGCGCTCGGCCGCCGACTGCTCGACCCTCTCCAGGACCTCCGAGACGTGCCAGCCGTCCCTGAAGTCGCCGTCGGGAGTGCGGTTCTCGGCGATGGCGTTGAGCCACTCGTGGACCTCGATGGTCTTCAGTTCGTGGACCCCGAGCGGGACGCCGGCGAACGGCCAGAAGGCGCCGTAGTCGCCATGCTGCGGCCCGAGCTCGATCTCCCGGTAACCCTTGCGGTCGGCGGTGTCTCCGGTGAGGTAGAGCCGCAGTGTGTGGATGTCCTGTTGGACGAACTGCAGCGCACCCTTGCTGCCGATGACCTCGATGCTCTGGTGCCACGTGCGCCCGGTGGCGACCCGTGAAGCCTCGATGGTGCCGCTGGCGCCGGATGCGAAGTCGATGAGGAAGGTGGTGGCGTCGTCGTTCTCGACCTCGCGTCGGGGTGCCTGCAGGTCCGCGCCGCTGCCGTAGCCGAACACACCCGTCGGCTCCGGTCGCGTCGTGATGAACGTGCGGCTCTGGCTGGCCACCGACGCGATGGGGCCGACCAAGCTCAGTGCCAGCGAGATCATGTGGGCTCCGAGGTCGCCCAGCGCCCCGCTGCCAGAGAGCTTGCGCTCGAAGCGCCAGGTGAACGGCACGTCCGGATCGGTGCAGGCATCGAGGACGAAGCGCCCGGTGAACGTCCAGATCTCGCCCAGCGCACCACTGGAGATCAGTCGACGCGCCTCCGCGATCGCGGGGTTGCGCAGGTAGTTGAACCCGACGAGCGTCTTGACCCCGGCCGCCTCGGCAGCGTCATACATCTCCTTGGCGTCGGCCGCGTTCAGCGCGAGCGGCTTCTCGCAGTACACGTGCTTGCCCGCGCTGATCGCCTCCATCGCGATCTCCTTGTGCAAGAAGTTGGGCGTGACGATGTCGACGACGTCGACGGCGGGGTCGCGCACCGCCTCACGCCAGTCGGTGGTCCAGCGCCGATAGCCCAGGGACTCCGCCCCGGTGCGTGCCAGGTCGGCCGTCGCGTCGGCCAGCACCTCGAAGCGCGGGCGGTAGGGCGTCGAGCCGTACACGCTCTCCACGTTCCGGTAGCCCATGGTGTGCGACTTGGCCATGAGCCCGCTTCCGATCATCGCTACGCCCAGCTCGGGGACGTTCAACGAGACGTTTTCGAGGGTCAACGTTGGCTCCAAGGTGTGTTCGGCCGGGATGAGCGGCGAGGGACATTGCGCTTCGCGGTATGACGTCCCAGGTTGAAATTATCAGCCACTGGACGTCTCGTCTGGGACACGATACATTCTCGGCGTCGGTAAGTTCAACCACTGATTGGACACACCGTCTGATGCACGAGACACCCACGACGACCCGGAAGAGGGCACCACGATGAGTGAGCCGAAGATCCTGACCCGCGGCTGGGATCCCATCACCCCTGCCGATGCCGGCTGGACCTTCGTCTCGTTCGCCGTGCACACCCTCGCGGCGGGTCAGTCCCTTGACCTGCCTGCCGACGGTCAGGAGCGAGCGCTGGTCCCGCTGGCTGGCACCGCCTCTGTCACCGCTGGAGAACAGCAGTGGAAGTTCGGCGGACGGGACTCGGTCTTCGACGGTGTCGGGCACTGCCTCTACCTGCCACTGGACAGCGCCGGCGTGCTCACCGCCGTCACCGACTTGGAGATCGCCGTCGCAGCGTCCCCGGCCACGACGCGGTACGACGCCGTCCTCGTCACTCCCGACGACACGGAGATCGAGCTGCGCGGCGGCGGAAACGCCTCACGCCAGGTGAACAGCCTGATGCCGCCGGCGTTCCGCGCCGATCGGCTTCATGTCATCGAGGTCTGGACGCCCGGCGGGAACTGGTCGAGCTACCCCCCGCACAAGCACGAGCACGACCACGACGGGGAGTCCGAGCTCGAGGAGACGTACTACTACCGCCTGCGCGATCCCGAGAACGGTTGGGCCCTGCAACGGGTCTACTCCCCGGAGCGTGGCTTCGACCTCGCCCAGAGGGTGGGTGACGGCGACCTGCTACTGATCCCCTGGGGTTACCACACCACGGTCGCGGCCCACGGTCAGGACCTGTACTACCTCAATGTGCTGGCCGGTCCGGCGCCGAAGCGCACTCTGCAGGCCTTCCAGGACCCGAGCCTCAAAGCGGCCCAGGACGCGTGGCCCGCCGCCGGCATCGACGACCGCCTGCCCATGATCTCCAACGACCCCCGCTGACCCTTCGAAGGAGAAGGACATCGTGCCGTACACGACTGACACCACCCGCCTGACCGTCGGCCAGGCCGTCGTGCGCTTCCTCGCCGCCCAGCGGGTCGAGCGCGACGGCGACTCGCAGCCCTTCTTCGGCGGCGCCCTCGGCATCTTCGGCCACGGCAACGTCGCCGGGATCGGGCAGGCCCTCCTGCAGTACCGCGAGGACTTCCGCCTCTACCAGGGACGCAACGAGCAAGGCATGGTTCACATCGCCACCGGGTACGCCAAGATGCGCAACCGTCTCGGCGCGATGGCCGTCACCACCTCGATCGGCCCGGGTGCCACCAACATGATTACCGGCGCCGCGACCGCGACCGTGAACCGACTGCCAGTCCTGTGCCTGCCGAGCGACATCTTTGCCAGCCGGCGCACCGGTCCGGTCTTGCAGCAGCTGGAGTCGAGCTTGTCCTGGGACAGCTCCGCGAGCGACGCCTTCAAGGCGGTCTCCAAGTACTGGGACCGGATCAATCGTCCAGACCAGCTGCCCACCGCACTGCTCGAGGCCATGCGGACGCTGACCAGCCCCGCCGACACCGGCGCCGTCACCCTGAGCCTGCCGCAGGACGTCCAAGCAGAGGCCTGGGACTTCCCGGACCTGCTCTTCCGCGAGCGGACGTGGCACGTCCCTCGGGCCCGGGCCGACCGCGCAGCGCTGCGTCGCGCCGCTCAGGTCATCGCCGCCGCTGAGCGGCCGGTGATCATCGCCGGGGGTGGCGTCATCTACTCCGCCGCCACCGCCGAGCTGGAAGCCTTCGCCGCCCGAACCGGGATTCCGGTCGGCGTCACCCAGGCCGGCAAGGCCAGCCTCCCCTTCGGTCATCCGCAGATGGTCAACGCCCTGGGCGCGTCCGGGTCGGTGTTCGCCAACCAGCTCGCCAACCAGGCCGACGTGATCATCGGCATCGGCACCCGGTACACCGACTTCACCACCGCCTCGAACACGCTCTTCACCAACCCGGACGTGACGTTCGTCAACCTGAACGTCACCGAGCTCGACGCCCAGAAGGAGTCCGGGCTCGCGCTGGTCGGCGACGCGCGGGAGTCCATTGGCGAGCTCGACGAGCTTCTCGCCGAGTACACCGTCCCGGCCGCCTACCGCGCCGAGGCCGAGAAGGCAGCCGCGGACTGGCGAACCGAGGTCGATCGCATCCTGGAGATCCAGGACGCACCCACGCTCTCGCAGGCCGAAGCCATCGGCATCGTCAACGCCGCAGCAGGCGACCACCACGTGGTGGTGAACGCGGCCGGCTCGATGCCCGGCGACCTGCATCGGCTGTGGCGGCCGAGCGACCCCAAGGCCTATGACCTCGAGTACGGCAACTCCTGCATGGGATACGAGGTCGGGGGCGCCCTCGGGGCCAAGATGGCCGATCCCACCCGCGACGTCTTCTGCTTCATCGGCGACGGCACGTTCCTGCTCTCCAGCCAGGAGATCATGACCGCGGTCCAGGAGGGCCTGAAGCTGACGGTGCTGCTCGTCGACAACTACGGGTACGGCTCCATCGCGGCCCTGTCCGAGACCCGCGGCTCCCAGGGCTTCGCCTGCCGGTTCAACTATCGGGGCGAGGACGGCCAGTACAACGACGACCGGATCAACGTCGACCTGGCAGCCAACGCCGCCAGCTACGGCGCCGACGTGCTGACGGCAACCACCGCCTCCGAGCTCAAGCAAGCGCTCACCGACGCGGCCACGATCGACAACACCGTCGTGATCTACGTCAGGGTCGACGCCAAGGGACGGTTCGGCGGGTCGGGCGCCTGGTGGGACGTTCCCGTCCCCGAGGTCTCGGAGCTGGACAGCACGCAGCAGGCCCGCAAGGAGTACGAGGAGCAGGTCACGGTGCAGAGGCTCTACCTATGAGCACACCCACGGACACCTCGACTGTCCCGCCGCACATCCAGCGCGTTCTGGATCGCATCCCCACCGACCTGCTGATCGGCGGTCAGCACGTCCAAGCCTCCGACGGCGGCACCCTGGACGTGATCGACCCAGCCACGGGACAGGCCTTGGCATCGGTGGCGAGCGGGACCGTTGACGATGCGCTCGCCTGCGTCAGCGCCGCGCACCAGGCGGCGACCGGGTGGGCTGCCACCGCCCCCCGACGGCGCTCCGAGATCCTGCACCGGACCTATGAGCTGCTGATAGAGCAGGCCGACGACCTGGCACTGCTGATCAGCGCCGAGAACGGCAAGGCCCTGCCGGACGCCCGCGGAGAGGTGCTGTACTCCGCGGAGTTCTTCCGCTGGTACGCCGAGGAGGCCGTCCGGATCCGCGGGGAGATCCAGACCGCCCCCGGCGGCAGCAACAAGATCATGGTGCTGCGTCAGCCGGTCGGCGTCTCGGTCCTGGTCACGCCGTGGAACTTCCCGGCAGCGATGGCCGCCCGCAAGCTCGCACCGGCGCTGGCCGCCGGGTGCACCACCGTCCTCAAACCGGCGCGTGAGACCCCGTTGACCGCTCTGGCGATCGCCGCGCTGATGGAGGAGGCCGGGGTGCCCGGCGGCGTCGTCAACGTCCTTCCGTCCACCCGATCGGGCGATGTCGTGGCCGCGATGCTGGCTGACCCGCGGGTCCGAAAGCTGTCATTCACGGGATCGACGCAGGTCGGGCGGACCCTGCTCAACCTGGCCAACGAGCACATCGTGAACTGCTCGATGGAGCTCGGGGGGAACGCCCCGTTCGTGGTGTTCGACGACGCGGACCTGGATGCCGCACTCGAGGGAGCCATGGTCGCCAAGATGCGCAACGGCGGCGAGGCGTGCACGGCAGCCAACCGGTTCTTCGTCCAGGAAGGCGTCGCCACGGAGTTCTCGGCCCGCCTGTCCGAGGCGATGGACGCGATGGTCCTCGGACCGGGCTACCTCGACGGGACCACCCTCGGCCCGCTGGTCAACGCCAAGACCCGGGACAAGGTCGCAGACCTCGTGACCGAGGCGGTGCACGGCGGGGCGCGAGTCGAGATCGGCGGCGCCACAGTGGACCGTCCGGGTTTCTTCTACCCGGCGACCGTCCTGACCAACGTCGCGCCGGACGCAGCGATCCTGCAGACGGAGATCTTCGGCCCGGTGGCGCCCATCGTCACGTTCCAGACCGAGGACGAGGCCATCAACCTGGCCAACAACACCGAGTACGGCCTGGTGTCGTACGTCTACACCGCCGACCTGGGCCGCGGCCTGCGGGTCAGCGAGGCCATCGAGGCAGGCATGGTCGGCCTCAACCGCGGACTGGTCTCTGATCCTGCAGCCCCGTTCGGCGGGGTCAAAGAGAGCGGTCTTGGCCGCGAAGGGGGCATCGAAGGGCTCTTGGCCTTCACCGAGAGCAAGTACATCGCCGTCGCCTGGTAACCGGCACGGGAAAGACACCCACGACACGCCGGCCATCGGTGCGGCGAGAACGATCGAAAGGGAAGTCATGAAGATCAAGGGCAAGGCAGGACTCACCACTGCTGTCGCGGTGACGGTCGTCGCGACCCTCGCCGCCTGCAGCGGCGGGGGAGCACCGAAGAACGAGGCCGGCGGCGGCTCCGGAGGAGGTGGCGGAAACTCCGGCTACACCTTCGCCATGATCACCCACGAGACCCCTGGCGACACGTTCTGGGACCGGATCAAGGCCGGCGCCAACCAAGCGGCCAAGGACACCGGGTCCACCCTGAAGTACTCGGCCGACCCGGACGCCACGAAGCAGGCGGTCCTGATCCAGAACGCGATCGACTCCAAGGTCGACGGCATCGCCACCACCTTGGTCACGCCGGAGGCACTGATCCCCACAGTCAAGAAGGCTGTCGCGGCCGGCATCCCCGTGGACAGCTTCAACTCCGGCCTCGGCTTCTACCAGCAGGCCGGATCCCTCGTGCACTTCGCCGCCGACGAGAAGCTGGGTGGCCAAGGGGCGGGCAAGCGAGCCGCCGATGACGGTGCCACGAAGATCCTGTGCACGATCCAGCAGGCCGGCTCGGTCGCCCTCGAGGACCGTTGCGCCGGGGTGAAGGACTCGTTCCCGAACACCGAGAACCTGCAGGTCAACGGCGCCGACGACGCGGCGGTCACCTCCGCCATCCAGGCAAAGCTGAGCCAGGACAAGTCCATCAACTGGATCATCACCCTGGGTGCTGCGCAGGCCCTCGACGCCGTCAAGGCGATCGCGGCGGACGGGTCCAAGGCCAAGGTCGGCACCTTCGACACCAACCCTGACGCCGCCCAGGCCGTCAGCGACGGAAAGGTCCAGTTCTTCATCGACCAGCAGCCCTACCTGCAGGGCTACCTGGCCATCACCCAGCTCTACCTGTACCTGAGGAACGGCAACATCATGGGTGGCGGCAAGCCCGTGCTGACCGGTCCGTCGTTCGTCGACAAGACGAACATCGCGAAGATCCTCCCGTTCGTGAAGCAGAACACCCGCTAACCAGCTTCGGGGGCCGGGCCTCTGCGGGCCCGGCCCCCGCCCAACAGCACTGGAGCTGTCATGAGCACACCAGCCAAGACCGAACCGCCACAGGCTGCGCCCTCCGAGGCCTCCAACCGCGTCTCCATGGGGCTGTCGAACCGGCTGCTGGCCCGCCCGGAGATCGGCGCCCTCGTGGCCGCGGTCGTCATCTTCATCTTCTTCCTCATCGTCGCCCCGGCGTTCCGGTCCGCGCCTGCCTTCTTCACCGTCCTCTACCAGGCCTCGACCATCGGCATCGTCGCCGTCGGAGTGGGCATGCTGATGATCGGCGGCGAGTTCGACCTGTCCGCCGGTGTCCTGGTCACATCGGCCGGTCTGCTGAATGCCATGTTCTGCTACGAGCTCGGCATCAACCTGTGGGTCGGCGCGATCCTGTCGCTGATCTTCTGTCTCACGATCGGCTTCATCAACGGCTATCTGGTGATGCGGACCGGCATCCCCAGCTTCCTGATCACCCTCGGAACCTTCTTCGTCCTCCAAGGCGCCAACCTCGGCGTGACCAAGCTGGTCACCGGCTCGGTCTCCAGCCCGAACATCAACCAGATGGACGGCTACAAGGCGCTCAACTGGATCTTCGCGGCCGAGTTCGACATCGGCTCGATCACGTTGTCCATCACCGTCATCTGGTGGATCCTGTTCACTGCGCTCGCCGCCTACGTCCTGCAGCGGACCAAGATCGGTAACTGGATCTACGCCGTCGGTGGCAACGCCGACTCCGCTCGTGCCGTCGGTGTCCCGGTGACCCGGGTGAAGGTCGGCCTGTTCATGACCGTGTCGTTCCTCGCCTGGTTCATGGGGATGCACTACCTCTACAACTTCAACGTGCTCCAGGCCGGCAACGGCGTCGGCAACGAGTTCCTCTACATCATCGCCGCGGTCGTCGGCGGCACCATGCTCACTGGCGGCTACGGCAACGCCATCGGTGTCGCCATCGGCGCGTTCATCTTCGGCATGACCAACCTGTGCATCGTGTACGCCGGCTGGGACCCCAACTGGTTCAAGGCCTTCCTCGGCGTCATGCTCCTGCTCGCGGTCATGGTCAACCTCTACGTCAAGAAGCTCTCAACCACCAGGAAGGTGGGCTGACATGACCGACACCCTCGCCGAGCACGCCGACCCGGAGCTCCACCAAGGCGAACACCTGGTCGAGATGACGGACGTCGGCAAGACCTACGGCGCCATCCGAGCCCTCAAGGGCATCAACCTCACAGTCAACGCAGGCGAGGTCACCTGCTGCCTCGGCGACAACGGGGCGGGCAAGTCCACGCTGATCAAGATCATCTCCGGACTGCACCCGCACAACCAAGGCACCATGAAGGTGGACGGAAAAGAGGTGCACTTCAGCTCGCCCCGAGACTCCCTCAGCCACGGCATCGCCACCGTCTACCAGGACCTCGCCGTCGTCAGCCTCATGGAGGTCTGGCGCAACTTCTTCCTGGGCTCGGAGATGGTCGGGAGCAAGGCTCCGCTGGCTCCTCTGAAGATCAAGGAGATGAGGGAGATCGCCGACTCCGAGCTGCGCAAGATGGGCATCGTCGTCAAGGACATCAACCAGCCCATCGGCAACCTCTCCGGCGGGCAGCGTCAGTGCGTCGCCATCGCCCGAGCGGTCTACTTCGGCGCGCGGGTGCTGATCCTCGACGAGCCCACTGCCGCACTTGGGGTGAAGCAGTCCGGGGTCGTCCTGAAGTACACGGCCGCCGCTCGCGACGCCGGGCTCGGCGTGGTTTTCATCACCCACAACCCGCACCACGCCTACATGGTCGGCGATCACTTCGTCATCCTCAAGCTGGGTGAAGCCGTGTTGGACAAGAAGCGCTCAGAGGTCACCCTCGACGAGCTCACTCGTCAGATGGCCGGTGGAGACGAGCTCGCCGAGCTGTCCCACGAGCTGCAGCGCTGACCCAGAGCGAGTTCCCGACGACAGACGGAGAAGGGAAGAGCCATGACAGTCGCAGTCGCACACCAGGCGACGACGACGGGCGCTCGGGCACTGGCGCTCGCCGCCCGGGAGGCCGCCTACCGAGACACGACGCTGGCGGTGGTTCACATCTCGGACTCGCTGGACGGCGACATCGCCGCGGCAAGCAAGGCCGGAATCTCTGACGCGGTCGACAAGGCCCTCGCAGACGCCGATCTGGAGCACGTCCGCTGGGACGTGCACCTCGTGGCCGGCGGAACCGACAAGTCAGATGTCGCCGGCGCGATCCTCGAGCTGATGAAGGGTCTGTCACCGGAGCTGCTCGTGATCGGCGCCCGGCGACGGTCCCCCGTCGGCAAAGCCTTCTTGGGGAGCGTCACCCAGACGCTGATCCTCGAAGCCGACGTGCCCGTTCTGGTGGTGCAAGAGCCTCGCTGACCCGCACGCGCCCGCCGCCGCCGGTGAACCGACCGGCGGCGGCGGGTGCGTGCGCGACGAGGCGTCGAGCGGTCGAGTTTCGATCGACGTAAGAATGTCAGTACAAAGCCTTGACGCAGGCCCCGGCGAACCGGGAAGGTTGATGTCACGCCCGGGCACTGCCAGCCGCCGGGGCGGCACGCCACCGTCGTCATCGGAGGAGGGACCATGCGGATCGGACTGGCCGGCACGGGACGGATCGGTGCCTTCCATGCCTCGACTCTGGCCGCCTTGGACAAGGTCGACGAGGTGGTCGTCGCCGATGCCCTCCCCGAGACCGCGAAGCGGCTGGCGAGTGAGCACGGATACCGGTTCGCAGCCGACCTCGACGAGCTGCTCGCGCAGGTCGACGCCCTGGTGATCGCCACCTCGACCACCGCGCACGCGGCCACCTTGCGCCGCGCGGTGGAGGTTGGCGTGACCACCTTCTGCGAGAAGCCGGTGGCCAGCACGATCGAGGAGACCACCGAGCTGCTGGACCTGGTCGAAAGCAGCGGCGTGCGGGTGCACGTCGGGTTCCAGCGTCGCTTCGACGAAGGCTACCGACGAGCCAGGGACGCCGTGCGCAGCGGCGAGCTCGGCTTCGTGCACACGGTGACGGCGCACACCCACGACCAGTCCCCGCCGCCAGCCGCCTACATCCCCACCAGCGGTGGCCTGTTCCGGGACTGCAGCATCCACGACTTCGACATCATCCGGTTCGTCACCGGCCGCGAGGTGGTCAGCGCGTTCGCGGCGGGCGCCAACAAGGGCGATGCCTTCTTCACCGAGGGCGGCGACGTCGACACCGCCGCCGCGCTCCTGCGGCTGGACGACGACACGCTCGTCTCCGTGACGGCCACTCGGTACAACGGGGGCGGCCACGACGTCCGGATGGAGGTCCACGGCTCCCTGGGCACCGTCGGCGTCGGGTACGACGACTCGCTCGCCGTCCGCTCGATGGAGCCGGGTGCGGACTACCCGCGGGGCCCGCAGAAGTGGTCGTTCATGGAGCGCTTCCTGCCCGCTTACCGAGCGGAGCTCACGGCCTTCACCGAGGTCGTCGCCGGCGCACCGAGCCCGTGCACCGTGGCCGACGCACTGGCGGCCTTCCGCATAGCCGACGCGTGCGAGCTGTCCCGGCTGAAGGGCGAGCCGGTCGACGTCACTGCGATCGGCGGCGCTCGATGACGGACTTCGACCTGGTCTCCATCGGACGCACCGGGGTCGACATCTATCCGCTCGACCACGGCGTCGGGTTGGAGGACGTCCGGACGTTCGAGAAGTTCCTGGGCGGCAGCGCGACCAACGTCGCTGTTGCGGCGGCTCGCTACGGCCGGCGCGTCGCGCTCGTCACCAGGACCGGCAAGGACCCGTTCGGTCGCTTCGTCCGACGTGAGGCGGAGCGGCTGGGAGTCGACCCGAGGTACATCTCGTCCGGCGATGGTCCGCCGACGCCGGTGACCTTCTGCGAGGTGTTCCCCCCGGACGACTTCCCCCTCTACTTCTACCGGTACCCGACCGCGCCGGACCTCCAGCTGACGTCAGCCGACCTGCCCATCGACGCGATCCAGCAGGCGAAGGTGTTCTGGCTCACGGTGACCGGGCTGTCGCAGGAGCCGTCGCGAGGCACCCACCTGGCCGCCCTCGAAGCGCGCGGACGCCGGTCGCACACCATCCTCGACCTGGACTACCGGCCGATGTTCTGGGAGCACCCCGAGGATGCCGGGGCGCAGGTGGCCAAGGCGCTGGCGCACGTCACCGTCGCCGTGGGCAACCGCGAGGAGTGCCGGGTCGCCGTGGGTGAGGAGGACCCGCAGCGAGCGGCCGACGCGATGCTCGAACGCGGCCTCGAGCTCGCCGTCGTCAAGCAGGGCCCGAAGGGCGTGCTCGCGGCCACCGCCGACGAGCGGGTCGAGGTGCCGCCGTTCCCGGTCGACGTCGTCAACGGCCTCGGTGCCGGCGACGCGTTCGGCGGGGCGCTGGTGCACGGCCTGCTGTCCGGCTGGGACCTGCGCCGGATCCTGGAGTTCGCGAACGTCGCCGGCGCGCTCGTCGCCGGCCAGCTCGAGTGCTCGACCGCGATGCCGGACCAGGCGACGGTGGAGTCGGCCCTCGCGCGGGGGACCTCACCCGCCGCGACGGCGACCCAGTAGAAGGAGACGGACGTGCTGAACCTCACCGAGATCCGGGCCCGTGAACCGGGCCGAATCAGGGACGAGTGGGCCAAGCGGACGCGCCGGCCACTGCTGGGTGACGACGGCCGGCTGCTCATCGTCGCTGCCGACCACCCGGCCCGGAACGCGCTCGGCGTACGTGGCGACGCCATGGCCATGGCCAGCCGGATCGACCTCCTCGACCGCCTGGCAACCGCGCTTTCCAGGCCCGGGGTCGACGGCGTGCTGGGCACCGCCGACGTGCTGGACGACCTGCTGCTGATGGGCGCGCTGGACGGCAAGGTCGTGATCGGTTCGATGAACCGCGGTGGGCTGCAAGGTGCCGTCTTCGAGTTCGACGACCGGTTCACCGGGTACACCGCCGCAGAGATCGCCAGCCGCGGACTGGACGGCGGCAAGATGCTGACGCGGGTCTGCCTGGGCGATCCCGGCACGGCCGCGACGCTCGAGGCCAGCGGCCGGGCCGTCACCGAGCTGGCCGAGCATCAGCTGATCGCGATGGTCGAGCCGTTCTTGTCCGTCCGCGAGGACGACCGGGTCCGCAACCTGCTCGACCCGGACAGCACCATCCGCTCGATCCACATCGCGTCCGGGCTCGGGGCCAGCAGCGCCTACACCTGGATGAAGCTGCCGGTGGTCGACGAGCTGGAGCGAGTCATGGAGGCCACCACGATGCCGACGCTGCTCCTCGGGGGGGACCCGGAGGGTGATCCGCAGGACACGTACGCGGCCTGGGCCAAGGCGCTGCAGCTGCCGGCCGTGCAGGGACTCGTCGTCGGTCGTGCACTGCTGTACCCACCGGACGCCGACGTGGCCGCGGCGGTGGACGTCGCCGCCGAGCTGGTGCACGGAGCGGCCGGATGAGCGCGATCGAGTGGATGCTGCCGCTCGGCAGCGCCGAGCGGGACGGGTTCGACCTCGTCGTGGACGACCGGCTACCAGGCTGGACGCACACCGGACTTCGCGTGGCCACCCTGGCCGAGGGCGATCGCGTGCAGGTACCGGCCGGACCGTGGGAGTACGTCGTCGTCCCGCTGGCCGGCTCGGCGGACGTCGACGCCACCCTCGCCGACGGCTCGACCAGGTCCGCCGCGATGGCCGGTCGCACCAGCGTCTTCGCCGGGCCGACGGACGTCGTGTTCGCCCCGGCGGGCTCCGCCCTCTCCCTCACCGGGACGGCGCCGACGTCCCGGATCGCCGTCTGCGCGGCTCGGGTCAGCGGCACCGGAACGGCCGCGTTCCGGCACCTGCTCGCCGTCGAGGTGCCGGTCGAGCTGCGCGGCGCCGGAATCGCCTCGCGGCAGGTGCGAAACTTCGGGACGCCCGGGGTGCTGGAGGCCGATGCGATCATCGCGTGCGAGGTCATCACCCCGGCCGGGAACTGGAGCTCCTACCCCCCGCACAAGCACGACGAGGAGCGCGACGGAGTCGAGACCGAGCTCGAGGAGATCTACTACTTCGAGTGCCAGGTCGAGAGCGCGCACGACGGTCGCGACCTGCCGGCCGGTGCAGATCCCGTTGGCTACCAACGGGTGTACGGGACGGCGGAACGTCCGATCGACGTGTTCGCCGAGGTGCGTACTGGTGACGTCGTCCTGGTCCCGCACGGCTGGCACGGCCCGGCCATGGCACCACCCGGGTACGACCTGTACTACCTGAACGTGATGGCTGGGCCCGGCCCGGTCCGCGCCTGGCTGATCTGCGACGACCCGGCCCACGCCTGGGTCCGCGACACCTGGCCGGGCCAGGACGTGGACCCACGACTGCGAGCGCGAGAGGAAGGAGAGTCATGAGCAAGCCCGCCCTGATCGGCAGCGCCCCCGACAGCTGGGGGGTCTGGTACGCCGACGACCCGGTGCAGGTGCCGTGGAAGCGGTTCCTGGACGAGGTGGCAGGTGCCGGCTACACGCGGATCGAGCTGGGCCCCTACGGCTACCTGCCGACCGACCCCAGCCGGCTGCGGGACGAGCTCGACCAGCGTGGTCTGACGGTCACGGCCGGGACGATCTTCGAGCACCTGCACCGCCAGGACTCCTGGGAGTCGACGTGGGCGGGGGTTTCCGCCGTCGCCGAGCTGACCGCGGCGATGGGCGCCAAGCACATCGTGGTGATCCCTGACTTCTGGCGCGACCCGGCCACCGGCGCCGTCCTCGAGCCGGCCGAGCTCACCCCCCAGGAGTGGCCGGCCTACGCCCGTCAGATCGACCGGCTGGCCAAGGCCATCCGGGACGACTACGGGCTGCAGATCCAGTTCCACCCGCACGCCGACAGCCACGTGGACACCCACGACCGCGTCGAGCGGTTCCTGGCCGAGACCGACCCCGAGCTGGTCACGCTGTGCCTGGACACCGGGCACATCTCCTACTGCGAGGGCGACAACCTCAAGCTCATCCAGGACTACCCCGAGCGGATCGGCTACGTGCACCTGAAGCAGGTCGACCCGCAGGTGATGACCAAGGTACGGGCCGAGGGGATCGGTTTCGGCGAGGCCGTCAAGCTCGGTGCGATGTGTGAGCCGCCACGCGGCATCCCGCCCATGCCGCCGATCCTGGACGCACTGGCCGCACTCGAGCACGTCGAGCTCTTCGCCATCGTCGAGCAGGACCTCTACCCCTGCGAGCCGGACGTCCCGGCGCCCATCGCCACCCGAACGCTCGAGTACCTGCAGTCCTGCGGCCCGCTGCGTTGACCTACGAAGGAGACCGACCAATGTCCGAGAGCGCGATCTCTTCGCGGCCCCTGCGGGTCGGCGTCGTCGGCGTCGGGATGATGGGCGCCGACCACGCCGAGCGGCTGGCCAACCGCACGGCCAACGCCACCCTGGTCGCCGTCGCCGACCCCGACCTTGACCGGGTGCAGCAGCTTGCCGCTCGCTACGCCGATGTCGCGGCCTACGCCGACCCGATCGAGCTGATTCGCGACGAGCGGGTCGATGCGGTGCTCATCGCCTCGCCGGGCTTCGTGCACACCGAGCAGCTGCTGGCGTGCATCGACGTGGGCAAGTACACGCTGTGCGAGAAGCCGCTCACGATGGACGCCGCCTCCGCCCTGCAGATCGTGGAGGCCGAGCGGGCCACCGGACGGCGGCTGATCCAGGTCGGCTTCATGCGTCGCTTCGACCCCGAGTACGCGGCGCTTAAGCAGCTGCTGGACGGCGGTGAGCTCGGGCGGCTCCTGTTGCTGCACAACGTGCACCGCAACAAGGACGTCCCGGACTCGTTCCTCTCGGAGATGATCGTGCGGGACTCGCTGGTGCACGAGGTCGACGTGTGCCGGTGGCTGTTCGGCGAGGAGATCGACGAGATCACCGTCTACTCACCGGCCGCGACCAGCCGGGCCGCAGCGGGCGTGGTCGACCCGCAGATCGCCGTCTTCCGGATGGCCGGCGGCGGGATGGCGACAACCGAGGTGTTCGTGAAGTGCGCAGTCGGGTACGAGGTCCGCTGCGAGGCGACCGCTGAGCTCGGCAACGCGACGGTCGGCCTCGGCAGCGGTGTCTTCGTCCGCTCCAACAACCGTTGGGGCGGCCAGGTTCCGGACGACTTCCGGGTCCGGTTCGGGGCCGCCTACGACGACGAGGTCCAGTCCTGGGTGGACTCGACCCGGCGCGGCGAGGTCACCGGACCCACCTCGTGGGACGGCTACGCCGCAACCGTCGTGTGCGAGGCCGGTGTTGAGTCGCTGAGCAGCGGCGCGCCCGTGAAGGTGACGTTGTCATGAAGCTGGCCCTCGACCCCTACATGTTCCGCGACGTCCCGCTGCTCGAGCTGCCGGCCATCGTCGCCGAGCTCGGCTACGAATGGATCGAGCTGTCGCCGCGGGAGGACTTCACGCCGTTCTTCGACCACCCACGGGTGGACGACGGCACTGCCCGGCGGTTCAGGTCCGAGCTGACCGCGGCCGGGGTCGGGGTCTCCTCGCTCCTGCCGCTCTACCGCTGGAGTGGGCCGGACGAGGAGGACCGCAAGGCCGCCGTCCGCTACTGGAAGCGGGCGATCCGGCTGGCCTCGCTGCTGGGCGTGGACACCATGAACAGCGAGTTCAACGGGAACCCGCGAGATGCCGCCACCTGCGAACGGCAGTTCTGGCAGTCCATGGACGAGCTGCTACCGGTCTTCGAGTCCGAGGGCGTCCGGCTCGTCCTGGAGCCGCACCCCGACGACTGGGAGGAGGACGGCAAGCGCGCCATCGACCTGATCCGGGGGATCAACAGTCCGCTGGTGTCGTTCCTCTACTGCGCGCCGCACACGTTCCACCAGGGCAACGACTGCGCCGCCATCATGGCGAAGGCCGGCGACCTGCTGACGATGGTCCACGTGGCCGACTCGTTCGACCACACCGGGTCGTCCGGACTGCGCTACATCGTCAACCCGCCCGGTTCGCAGGTGACCGTGCACCAGCACCTGGACATCGGCCAGGGCGAGGTCGACTTCGACGAGTTCTTCCGGTCGCTGGAGGAGGTCGGCTTCGACGGCATCGTCACGACCTGCGTCTTCGCCTGGGAGGAGCGGGCCCGTGACTCCAGCACCTTCATGCGCGAGCGCATCGCGCAGTACCTCGCGGGTTGGAAGACGCCGCCGACGCTCGTCTCGCCCTAGCCGTTGGGCTCGTCTCATCTTATGTGTTAATGTTCTGACAAAGACCTCACAGCATTCGGAGCCGTCATGACCGCCACGCGCATCACGCACCTCATCGCCGGCGAGCCCTGGTCGGGCACCGCTGAACGCACCAGCCCGGTCTACAACCCCGCCACCGGCGAGCAGTCCGGCGTGCTGGACCTGGCGTCGTCCGAGCTCGTCGGCGAGGTCGTGGCCAAGGCCAAGAAGGCGTGGTCCCAGGAGTGGGGCACGCTCTCCCTCGCCCGGCGCTCGCAGATCCTCTTCACGTTCCGCGAGCTGCTGAACCGTGACAAGGAGCGGATCGCCGCGATCATCACCGCCGAGCACGGCAAGGTGCTCGATGACGCGCTCGGTGAGGTCAACCGCGGCCTCGAGGTCGTCGAGTTCGCCTGCGGCATCCCCAGCCTGCTCAAGGGCGGCTTCACCGAGAACGCCTCTACCAAGGTCGACGTCTACTCGATGCGCCAGAGCCTCGGCGTGGTGGCGATCATCTCGCCGTTCAACTTCCCGGCGATGGTCCCGCTCTGGTTCGTGCCGGTCGCCGTCGCCTGCGGGAACGCGGTCGTCATCAAGCCGAGCGAGAAGGACCCGAGCGCAACCATCGCGATCGCCGCCCTGTGGCGCGAAGCCGGCCTGCCGGACGGCGTGGTGAACGTCGTCAACGGTGACAAGGAGGCGGTCGACGCGCTGCTGACCCACCCGGACGTCAAGTCCATCTCCTTCGTCGGGTCCACGCCCATCGCGCGGTACGTCTACGAGACGGGCACCAGCCACGGCAAGCGCGTGCAGGCCCTGGGCGGCGCCAAGAACCACATGCTCGTCCTACCCGATGCCGACCTCGACCTCGCGGCCGATGCAGCCATCAACGCCGGCTTCGGGTCCGCCGGCGAGCGCTGCATGGCCATCTCGGCGCTGGTCGCGGTCGACTCGATCGCGGATGACCTGGTGGAGAAGATCAAGGATCGGATGGGCAAGCTGCGCACCGGAGACGGCACCCGGGGGTGCGACATGGGTCCCCTGGTGACCCAGCAGCACCGCGACAAGGTCGTGGCCTACGTGGAGGCGGGGGAGGCGCAGGGGGCTTCCCTCGTCGTGGACGGTCGGTCCGGGACGTACGACGCCGACGGCGAGGGCTTCTTCCTCGCACCGACCCTGCTGGACAACGTCGACGAGCAGATGAGCGTCTACACCGACGAGATCTTCGGGCCGGTGCTCTCCGTCGTCCGGGTTCACTCCTACGACGACGGCCTGGACCTGATCAACCGCAACCAGTACGGCAACGGCACCGCGATCTTCACCAACGACGGCGGCGCGGCCCGGCGCTTCCAGAGCGAGGTCGAGGTCGGCATGGTCGGGATCAACGTGCCCATTCCGGTGCCGGTCTCGTACTATTCGTTCGGCGGCTGGAAGAACAGCCTGTTCGGCGACAGCCACGCGCACGGCATGGACGGCGTGCACTTCTTCACCCGCGGCAAGGTCGTGACGTCACGCTGGCTCGACCCCAGCCACGGAGGGCTCAACCTGGGCTTCCCGCAGAACGACTGACGAGGTGAACTGCTGAGCGAGTACGCCGCGTCAGCCTGGGTCCTCCTGGGGCTGGCCGCGGCGCTCGTCGGTTTCGCGAAGACGGCTATCGGTGGCCTGGCCTCGGTGTCCGTCGCGGTGTTCGCTGCCGTGCTGCCGGCCCGCGAGTCCACCGCGACGTTGCTCTTGCTGCTGCTGGTCGGCGACGTGATCGCGGTCTGGCACTACCGCCGCGACTGCGACGTCGCGATGATCAGACGCCTGGTGCCGGCGGTCATCCCGGGTCTGCTGCTCGGCGCCGTCGTGCTGGCCAGGACCGATGACGCCTTCCTGCGCAGGCTGATCGGGGTGATCCTGCTGCTGCTGCTCGGGCTCCAGCTCGTCCAGAGCGCGAGCCAGCGACGGGCGGCCGGGTCGATTTCGGAGTGGGGGCGTCCGGCTACCGCGGGGGTCGGTGTCGTCGCCGGCTTCACCACGATGGTGGCCAATGCGGGAGGCCCGGTGATGACGCTGTACCTGTTGTCGCAGAGGGTCGAGAAGATGCGCTTCCTAGGTACCATCGCCTGGTTCTTCTTCTGCGTGAACCTGTGCAAGCTGCCGTTCAGCGCGGGGCTTGGCCTCATCAACCGATCCTCGTTGCTGACGGCCGGAGTGCTCGCGCCGCTCGTCGTTGTCGGCGCCGGCGTCGGGGTCGTCGCCGCACGCCACCTACAACAGCGAACCTTCGAGCGGGTGGTGCTGGCAGCGTCGCTGCTCAGCGCGCTTCCGCTGCTGCTCGGCTAGCGACTCGTTGGCACCGCCGCCCCCCGATCGCGGCGCGACACAACCGGCGCGGCGGCCCTTCTCGTGAGGGATGCCGGCCCCTACACTCGCGGCACTTGAACACCTTGCGAGCCAGCCAGGAGCGACGTGCATGAGCCGTACCCGCCCCGTCAGCGTCGCCCTCGTTATGACCGCCCTCACTCTCGCGGTTGCCACGACAGCCGGCTGCTCGCACTACGCCAGCCGGACGACCGTCACCTTGACCAACGACACGGACGCCGACCGGATCGTCTTGCTGTGCCCGCATGGCGAATGCGACCCGGGCTACTCCGTCTTCGTTGTCGCCCACGACAAGTCCAAGCTCTCCGTGAAGACGACGGTCGCCGACGGTGGCCCGGACAGCCTGCAGATCCTGGGCAACGACGGCGACCACCCCCAGTGCATCTTCACGCTGAAAGACGGCAGCCAGTACAAGGTGTCCGAGGCCGAGATCTGCTGAGGTCCGGGGTTGCGGCTGCCAGACTGACCGGATGCCTCGGGAGTACGAGCCGGCGACGCCGGAGATCCTGCAGTGGGTGGCGCACCACGTTCATCCACGCGCCCGAGTCACGGCGGTCGCTCCCCTGCCCGGGGGGATCACTGCAGACATGGATCGCATCACCGTCGACTCCCCGGCTGGGCTCACGGACGTGGTGTTGCGCCGCTGGCCGGACGAGGACTGGGCGCAGGGGCTGGTGTCACGGGAAGGCTCCGCGCTCGAGGCAGTCCGCGGCCGCGGGGTGCCCGCGCCACGTCTCATCGCGATGGACGAGGAGGGGGTCGAGACCGGGGTGCGGTGCACCCTGACGACGGCACTGCCCGGGCAGCCGGACCTGGCCCCGCAGGATCCGGCGTCCTGGTTGAGTCAGCTCGCGAGCGCGCAGGCCGCGATCCACGCCGTACCCGACCACCCGCAGACCCGTTGGGACGGTTGGTTTGAGGAGGACGCACCACTGGATTGGCTGGCCGACCGCGGCCTGCGTGACGTTGCCCGCGAGGCCGCCTCGGGGCCGCTCGTCGGGGAGCAGGTCCTGGTCCACGGCGACTACCAGCAGTTCAAGTGCTGTGGTGCGATGGGCGACTCAGCGGCATCGTGGACTGGCCGAACGCGGCAACTGGCAACCGAGGCACCGACGTCGGCCACTGCAGGCTCAACCTGGCGGTGCTGTTCGACGCCAGGACGGCCGAGGACTATCTGGTGACCTACGAGCGTGCCGCGGGCGTCCGGGTTGACCGGCGGGCCGACCTGCGAGCGTTGCTCTGCTTCGACCTCGAGTGGAGGCGCTTCATCCCGCGCCAGGTCGCCGGCAGGGCTCGGGTCGACCTGGCGGGGATGCCGGACCGAGTTGCCGCCACGATCCGCAGCGCCTTGGAGCGTCCGCAGTTCACTGCACGGTACGGCGCATGACGCAGTTGCCCGCCCCCTTGCTGCGGACGAACTCGAAGTCCGCGCGCTCGAAGAGAGTCCGGGTTCCGTTGTAGAGCACCGACTTCTTCTTGCCGGCGGCATCATGCGGGTAGCCCTCGACGACGCCACCCCCTGCCGCGGCGATCAGGTCGAGGGCGCCGTCGAGGACGATCGCCGACAGGCCCCGTCGTCGGTAGCGCTTGTCCACGAAGATGCAGGTGACCCGGTAGTCAGGCAGCACGTCCAGCTCGTCCTCGTACTGCTTGCGGTGATAGATGTTCGGCAGCTCCTGTGGGCTTCCGTACTCGCACCAGGCCACCACCTCCGGCCCGTCGAAGACGAGCGCCGCGTGCGCCCGCCCCTCATCGACGAGGCGCCGCTTGAGGGATCGGTTGGCCTCGTACGTGCGCTCCTTCTCGGCGTTCATGGTGTGGAAGTAGGTGCACCAGCAGCCGCCGAACACGCCGTTGTGCCGCTCCACCATCCCGGCGAACCCATCCCAGGTTTCTGGCGCCAGCGGCTTGACCACGAAATCGCTCAAGGTCCCTCCATCGCTCGGTTGGGCAGGCGGACGAGCAACGCTTCCAGGCTTGTACACGAACAGGTCGAAAACCGTCCGGATCCCATCCGGCGTTGCCGGCCTTACGAGGCCATTCGCGTGAACGTGAGGTGGGTGACGCCGCTGGGGGAGGAGACCGCCTCGATGTCGTAGCGGTCCTCCAGGGCCTCGAGGCCGTCCCAGAGGCGAACGCCGTGGCCGAGAACGATCGGGGCCTGGACGAGATGCATGTGGTCAACCAGACCGGCGGCCAGGAAGTCGCGGACGACGGTGGGGCCGCCTCCGATCCGGACGTCCTGGCCGTCGGCTGCTTCGCGGGCGGTCTCGAGCGCCACGGCCGGGGCGGCGTCCAGGAAGTGGAACGTGGTGCCGCCCTCCATCTCCATGGAGGGCAGCGGTCGGTGAGTGAGCACGAAGGTCGGTGTGTGGAAGGGCGGGTTCGGACCCCACCAGCCCTTCCAGTCCGGGTCGTCCACCCAGCCGGGCGGCCCGAACTTGTTGGCGCCCATGATCTCGGCGCCGATCCCGTGACTGTGGCGCTCGGCGAAGGCGTTGTCGACTCCGGCGGTTCCGCCCGCGTCCCAGAACCGGGTGCCGAACATCCACTCGTGCAGACGCTGGCCCGCATGGCCGAAGGGTGCGTCGGCGGACTGCGGCTCGCCGGTGGCGAAGCCGTCGAGGGAGATGGACAGGTTGTGAATCCGGGTGAGTGACATTCACGCGCTCCTCGACTGGTTGGCTTGCTCGGCGCGGGTTGCCCGGGCCGGGACCACGCCTGCGACCTAGCGTTGCACCCTGATCACCCTCGCAGGCAACAGACCTCAGCCGACGAGCAGGACGAGCTTGCCGCGCAGGTGACCCTGCTCGCCTACGCGGTGTGCCTGGGCGATCTCGGCGAACGGGAAGGTCTGCGTGACCGGAAGGGCGAAGTGCCTGGACTCGATCAGCTCGGAGACCTCGGCGAGCGCGTGGACCGCGCGTCCGGCGTCCCCGCTGCTGAACAGCACCCCGTGCTTGCGCGCTCCCTCGAAGTCGGCGATCGTCACGACGTGCCCCGGGCCGCCCGCGAGCTCGATGAGCTGGGGCAGGACGCCGCTGCCGGCGACGTCGAGGGCCGTGTCGACCCCGTCGGGTGCGAGTTCGCGGACCCGCCCGACGAGCCCCTCGCCGTACGCGACCGGCTCGGCGCCCAGCGAGCGCAGGTACTCGTGGTTGGCCCGGCTGGCCGTGCCGATCACCCTCGCGCCGCGCACCACGGCCAGCTGAACGGCTGCGCTGCCGACGCTCCCGGAGGCGCCGTTGACGAGCAGCGTGCTGGCGTTGCCGACGCCGAGCTGGTCGAGCGCGCGCGTCGCCGTCTCGACGGCGGCCGGCAGCGTGGCAGCGCCGGCGAAGTCCAGCGACGGCGGGATCGGCGCGAAGAACGACAGCACCGCCAGCTCGGCCTGGGCCACCCCCTCGGTGCAGAAGCCGAAAACGCGGTCACCGAGCGCTACGTCCGCGACCCCGTCGCCGAGCTCGTCGACGATGCCAGCCGCCTCGTAGCCCATGGTCTGCGGGAGCTCCGGATCCATCAAGCCTGCGCGCTTCTTCCAGTCACTCGGGTTGACGCCGGCGGCGCGCACCCCGACCCGGACCTGGCCAGGCCCGGCGTGCGGGTCCGGAAGATCGACGATCTCAAGGACCTCCGGACCGCCGAACCGGCTGAAGCGGGCTGCCTTCACCGTTGGCTCCGATCTCGACCCGGGTCGCACCTACTGCGCTGCCCCGTACGCCAGGCGTAGTCCTACGATCCCACCACACCGGGCATCATGGTGATCGTCAGAGGCGTTCTGGGCTGCTTCGTCGGGTCGTTCTCGGACAGATCGGAGGCTGCGAGGCGATGGCGACCCTGCTCTCGGTCAACGTCGGGATGCCGAAGGATGTGTCGTGGCGCGGCCGGACCGTGCACACCGGTGTCTGGAAGAGCCCGGTGGCCGGGCCGCGCCTGGTCCGACGCCTGAACATCGACGGCGACGGGCAGGGTGACCTGGCGGGCCACGGCGGCGAGCAGCGCGCCGTCCTCGTCTACCAGATCGAGTCCTACCGGCACTGGCAGGAGTTCTTCGGCCGCGACGACCTGGCGTACGGCGCGTTCGGGGAGAACTTCACCGTCGAGGGGCTCGGCGACGACGAGGTCTGCATCGGTGATCGCTACCGGATCGGTGAGGCGGAGTTCGAGGTCACCCAGCCGCGCGTCACCTGCTACCGGGTGGGGATGCGGATGGGCGAGCCCCAGCTGCCGTCGTTGCTGGTCGCCCACCATCGTCCGGGGTTCTACCTGCGCGTCCTGACCGAAGGCCACGTCAGCGCCGGCGACGGGATCGTCCGCACCCGACGCGACGCGCGGCCGCTGAGCGTGGCCGACATCGATGCGTTGCTCTACCTGCCCGGGCACGAGGTGGAGCAGCTGAGGGCGGCCATGGACATCCCGGCCCTCAGTCCGGGCTGGCGAGATTCGTTCCGGAGCATGGTGGACGGCGAAGCGGGGGCGGCTCCGGCTGGTGTGCACGTCGCGCCGCCACCGGCGTGGGTGGGATTTCGCAGCCTGACGGTCACCGATGTGGTCGCCGAGAGCGCGTCGGTGACCTCGTTCAGGTTCGCCGGGGACGACGTGCTGCCCGCGTACCTGCCCGGTCAGTTCCTCGGCGTCCGGCTGCCGAGTGCTGCAGGGCCGGTCCTGGTGCGGTCGTACTCGCTGTCGGGCGACCCGGACGGCGGCCGTTACCGGATCAGCGTGAAGCGTGAGTCGCACGGGCTGGTCAGCTCACAGCTGCACGCCCACCTGCGACGGGGGGACCGGATCGAGGTCGCGGCGCCGAGGGGTGACTTCGTGCTGGACGAGGGCTCCGAGCCGGTGCTGCTCATCTCCGCGGGCATCGGTCAGACGCCCATGCTGGCGATGCTGCACCGACTCGCGAGTGAGCGCAGCACGCGCGCGGTGTGGTGGATCCACACCACGCACGACGCGGACAGCCATGCCTTCTCTGCCGAGGTCGCCGACCTGCTCGGGCGGCTGCCGTCGGCGCACTCCCTCGTCTACTACACGACTCCGGCACAGCCGCTCGCACCAGACTCAGACCTGCGGACCGGACGCCTCACCGCGGAGGTGATCGCGGGCCTGAGCCTGCCGGCCGACGCGCACGCGTACCTGTGCGGCCCGCAGGCGTTCATGGACGACGTCGCGGCCGCCCTCGCCTCAGTCGGCATCGGCCCGGGTCGCATCCACACCGAACGGTTCGGGTCGCGGTCGCCGATCAACCCCGGCGTCGTCGATGCGGCCGCGCCGCCGCCGCATCAGCCTCCCGGCCCGCCGGGTGCCGGCCCGTCGGTGACCTTCGCCCGGTCGGGACTCACCACAGCCTGGTCGCAGACCTACTCGTCGGTGCTCGAGCTCGCTGAGGCGTGTGACGTGCCCACCCAGTGGTCGTGCCGCAGCGGCGTCTGCCACACCTGTGCCACCGCGGTGCTGTCGGGGGAGGCGTCGTACGAGACGCCGCCACTCGAGGCACCCGGCGACGACGAGCTGCTCATCTGCTCGTCCCAGCCGACCACGGCCCTCGTGCTGGACCTGTGATCGCGACTGCTGGGACGCTGGCGGCATGCCGTGGCTGCCCGAGCTCTTCTCAGCGCCTGCGCTGCAGCTGATCCTCGACCAAAGACGCCGAGACGCACTGCTGGCCGTGCCCTACTTCGATGGTCTGCTGGCGGGCGATCCCGAACCTCTGGTCGCGTCGTTCGTGGGCCAGCCAGAGGTGCACGACCCCGTGCGCGGACGGATCAAGGGTGTGACGGCGTTCCGGGGTTTCGTCGCCGAGACCAGTGCCTGGCTGCTGCAGCACCACGCCACTGTCGGCGATGTCGAGCACGTCATCCAGCAGCGGCACGGCTTCGAGGAGGTGGTCCTGCACCTCGACACGGACCGCGGCACCGTGGATCTGCCGGTCGCCGTCGTCGCCGAACGCCAACCCGACGGACGCATCGACGAGGTGCGGGTCTACTTCACCAGCCGGCCCCTCACGGGACGGCCCGCGCTCCGCCCGCCATTGCTCCAGCCCGACCCTGACCTGACCCTGCCGGACTTCGTGGCGGCGTACCTGCGAGCGGTCGCGGTCGGGGACGTCGACGAGGTCGTCGCCACGTTCGAACCGGACGGCTATGTCCGCGAGTCGGTGGGTGGGCAGGTCCACCGTGGCGCGGACGGCCTGAGTGCCTTCTACACGCGGCTGTTCTCTCACGGGGGCGGCATCCCGCTGGAGGCCTGCGCCTTCGTTGGTGATGTGCGCGGATGCGCTGTGGAGTACAACGTCGTGCGCTGGGGGACCACACAGCTGCCGCCTCAGGCCGGGCTCAGTGTGTTCATGGCCGGCCCCGGTGGGGGGCTCGCTGCCGTCCGCGACTACGGCGACATCGAGCCGCCGCTGCACCTCGAAACCTAGGCAGGGCCCCCAAAAGTGGCCACTACGAGTCGGCCGCGGCCTGCCGATCCCAGCCGTGGAACGACGAGAGGTCGCCCGAGTCCCAGGCCTGCCGCAGACCCGGAACGCTGAGGTCCCAGTCAGGCCGGATCTCCTGGCTGGCCGTCCGTAGGTCGTGCCAGAGGTCGCCCACCGAGGGGCGGCCCCAGAACCAGTAGCCGTTGTAGATGCTGTGGACGACGAGCCCGGGCTTCAGGACGAGCGTGTGCGGAATCATCGGGTCGTGCTCGGGGTCGGTGTACTCCTGGATGTCCAGGTCCTGCTGGACGACGCGACCGGGGTCGGACAGGAACGGCCACTGCGCGCCGACCGAGGCGCGGAACTCCTGCAAGGTGTGATGCTCGTCGGTCGCGATGGTGACGACCTGGGTGTAGGCCACCGCGATCCTCGGATAGAACGCCGCGAGCTCGAGATGCTGCTGATGCTCCTTGGGGCAGTAGTGACCGCGTGCCAGCGTGAGGATCAGAGGGTCGTCGCCCTGCAGCTCGCTGAGCCGCCGCGTGACACTCGTGTGGTCAGGCAGCTCGTAGTCCGGGAACGTGGCGCCGGGGACGATGTCGGAGCGCATGGCAGGACCTCTCGATCGATGGGACGACCTTGGCCTGGTCAGCCGGAGACGAACTGCTGGCCGCCGTCGATGTCGTACGTCGCCCCGGTCAGGGCGGTGTTGGTCATGATGTGGACCGCCAACGCCGCGACGTCCGCCGGACCGACGACGCGTCCGATCGGCAGCGTGGCGCGCAGCTCCTCGCGGCGGTGGTCGAGCTGGTCTCCGAGCAAGGACGCCGACAGTGGCGTGTCGACGAAGCCCGCGGCAATCAGGTTCACGCGGACCGGGGCGATCTCGAGCGCCAGGTTGGCGGTCAGCGCCGGCAGTGCCGCGGTCGCCGCCGAGATGATCCCGAGGCCGACGCCGGTTCGCCGACCACCGGTGCCGCCCATGAACAGCAGCGTGCCTCCCGGACGGACCTTGTGCGCGGCGTAGCGCGCTACTGCGAGCATCACCATCGGATGCTCGTACAGACCTCGGCGCGCCTGCTCGAAGTCCATCTCCGCCAAGGGCGCGTAGTAGGGGCGGCCAGCCGTCACCAGCACGTGGTCGATCGGTGTCCGGAGACCGTCGAAGAAGCTCTCGAGAGCCGTCAGGTCGTTCGCATCGAACGTCGCGGTGCTCAACGGTTCGAGCTCGGTTGCGGCGCGCTCGAGCCGCT
The DNA here is from genome assembly GCF_049994355.1 of Angustibacter sp. McL0619. Classification (NCBI taxonomy): domain Bacteria; kingdom Bacillati; phylum Actinomycetota; class Actinomycetes; order Kineosporiales; family Kineosporiaceae; genus Angustibacter; species Angustibacter sp. McL0619. The sequence continues at coordinate 471,251 of NZ_CP188257.1, forward strand.
CGCCGTTGCGGGCGGCCAGGATGACGTCGCCTCCCTGGGCCCGCACGAGCCGCGCGGTCTCGAGCCCGATCCCGGCGCTGCCGCCGATCACGACGACGGTCTGCCCCAGCAGTACGGGCTCATGTTCAGGCGCCGCGAGCGACTCGCGGGTCACGTCGGCGGCTCTTCGCCGGCACGCTGGCGGACCATGTAGAGCGCGTACCAGTCCGGCCAGTCCGGATCCGCTTCACCGGTCCGCTCCTCGTGCTTTCCGTGAGCGTCGGCAGCCCGCCGCAGGGCCTGGGCGAGATCGCTCGCGGACTCGTAGGTCGTGCCCATCCGAGACTCCCTCAGCGGCCCGGCAACCGGGTCTTGATCTCCTGCAGCAACCAGCCGTTGCCGTCCGGATCGGCGAAGGACGCGAACGAGCCGTAGTCGGAACGTCCTGGGGCGGTGCCGTCCAGCCGTCCCTCGGTTCCCGCGTGATGGAAGATGCCCGTCACGTCATGGAACGGCTCGCTGACCTCGACCCCACGGGCGATCAGGTCGGCCCGGGCCGCGTCGATGTCGTAGACCGAGAGCTGGAGCCCCTCGCACGAGCCTGGCGCGGCGGACGTGACCCCGGTGCCGAAGATGATCGAGCAGGTCGAGCCGGGTGGCGTCAGCTGGACCACCCGGTAGCCGGCGTCGACGACGAGGTCGGCGTCCAGGCGCCAGCCCAGCCCCTCATAGAAAAGCCTCGCCCGATCGACATCCGAGACTGCCAGAACCACGACCTCGAGTCTCATCTCCCCGGGCTTCACCGGTGGGCTGCCGCTGGCGGTCTCCCCGCTGGCGTCGACGCTGCTCATCTGTGGCTCCCTCAGTTGATGCCGACCCTGCTCCGCGAACCCGGCAGCCGTCAAGCGGTCACCCTTCGAAGGCCTCCCCATCGGGGCTGGCCACCACGACGACGTAGCCGTCGAGGTCCTGGATCCACAGCTCTCGGTGGGCGGGTCCGTTGCCGTTGCCTTCTGGGGGGTTTCGATGGACGTCGCGCACGACCCTTGCTCCGAGCGTCTGGGCGCGGTCGACGACGCCGTCGAAGTCGGAGACCTCGCCAAACCAGATGAGCACGCCGTTCCCGACCGGGCTGGCCGCGTCCGAGATCAGACCGTGGTGGTGCTCGACGTCCACCTGGTGCAGCTGCAGGACGAGCTCGCCGTCGGAGAGCAGCCGCTCGTACTCGGGGCCGCCGTGGTCGCTCACCAGACCGAGCAGGTCCTGGTACCAGCGGCTGGCGGCCTCGACGTCGCGCACGGCGAGCATGGTCTGCGGCCTGGCTCGGGGTGCCTCGGCGACGAGGCCGACGCGGTTTCCGGCGGGGTCCTCCACCTCGACGAGCCACCGCTCGCCCCCGTCGAGCTGGGGCCGCCCGCGGACGGAACCTCCGTGCTCGGCGACGAGCTGCAAGGTGTGGGCCAAGTCCTGGATGCACACCCAGATGACCGGACCGTCGGGGCTGGGGCTTAGGTCGGTGGTGAGCTGGCCGATCAGGCCGGGCGCCTCGAACCCGCCGTTGTCGCTGCCGACGGACCACCTGAGCACCTGCTGGTAGAAGCGAGCGGACGTCGCGATGTCCTTCGCTGGCAGCTGCAGGTAACCGAGCTGACCGTGGGCGGGAAACGAGTGGGTCGCTTGTTGGGTCATGGCGTGGGTTCCTCTCGAGCGATGAGCAGGCGATGGGCTGAGCGCGCGAACCAGGCCCGGTACTGCACCGGCGTCCAGCCGCGGTGGCGGGTGAGGCGGTCGAACACGGCCGGGTCCATCAGCAGCCAGAGGGTCTGCACCGCATCGTCCCGGCTGTCGGCGAGCCTGGCGCGCTCGGCGAGGGTCGTCACGACCCAGCGTGCGGTGCCCTCGCGCTGGTTCACGAGTTGCTGGCTGAGCGCAGCGAGGTCGGCGTCCCGCTGGGCACCCTCGAAGGCCGCCAGGACGAGGCCCGCGGACCGCTGCTGCGCGTCGGTGAGAACGGCGGCGACGGCGTCCAGGAAGCTCTCGGCGTCGGGCAGAAGGGCCGCCTGCGCCGCCCAGGCCCGTTCGAGTACGGGCACGGGTGTGTCGTCCCCGGCGATCGCGACGTCGATGGCCTGCTTGAGCAGATTGGCTTTGGTGCCGAACAATGACTCGATCGTCGCGACACTGACTCCGGCGTTCGCCGCGACCGTCCTGATCGTCGTTGCGGTGTAGCCGCCGAGGAACTGTTCTGCTGCGACAGTGAGGATTCGTCGACGCGTCTGCCGCGCGTGCTGTTGGCGTCGGCTCGCGTCGTAGCTGCGCCGTGCGGTGGTCTCAGCCACAAGCGCAGTATTGGCTACGGTCTGCCCATAGTCAATGCTCAGCCCGAGAACTCCCCGCGGTAGCCTCGAGATCCCAGGCGGTCAGGTGGTGGGCGTGGACGCTGTCGAGTTCCGCATCCTCGGCCCTCTGCAGGTGCGGGTCGGCGGTCGGGTGAGCGTCGGGCGGGGCCACAAGCGACGTGTACTCCTGGCCGTGCTTCTGCTGTCCGCCAACCGCACCGTTCCCAGAGCGCGCATCATCCAGGCGCTCTGGGGCGAGGACCCTCCACGGTCTGCCGTCAACCTCGTCCACGGTTACGTGCGCGACTGGCGCGCGGTCCTGGACTCGCAGCGGCGCCCCCGCTCGACCGGTGAGCGCCTGGTGACCTCGCCCGAGGGGTACCGGCTGGTCGTGACCGAGGATGAGTTCGACCTCCTCCGGTTCGAGGGGCTGGTCAGCAGGGCCCGCGAATGCGTTTCCGTCAAGGACCTGCCGTCCGCGCGGCGGTTCCTGGTCGCTGCGTTGGCGGAGCGCCGGGGGCCAGCCCTCGCGGACCTGCCCGAGCTCGAGCTGGCGGACGCCGCAACGGCGCTGGAGGAGGCCTGGCTCTCGGCCGTCGAGCTCACCGCGGACGTCGAGCTGTCGTCGGGACGTCCGGAGCAGGCTCTCGCCGTGCTGGACGTTCCCGCCCACGACCACCCACTGCGCGAATCGATCGCCGCGCGCCGGATCCTGGCCTTGTATCGCGCGGGTAGGCAGTCGGAGTCGTTGACGCTGTACGACCGGACCCGCTCGACGCTCGTCGAGGTGCTGGGCGTCGAGCCCGGTCCGGACCTGCGCACGCTGCGAAACAAGATCCTCACGCAGGACCCTTCCCTCGGCGGGCCCACCACGCGCACCCCGACCGTGCGGCTCCCGTCCAGCTTGTCGTCCTTCGTTGGCCGGCGGCTGGAGCTGGCGCAGCTGGTGGAGGCGACCCAGCGGCACCGGCTGGTGACCCTCACAGGGCCAGCCGGCTGTGGCAAGACACGGCTAGGCATCGAAGCGGCACGAACGCTTGCCGCGGCCGGCGACCGGGACGTCGCTTTCGTTGACCTCGCGCCAGTGCGCGAGGCCGAAGTCGTGTGGCCGACCGTCGCCGCTGCCCTCGGCATGAACCTCGCCCCGCATCTGCGCGGCGCCGACTCGCTCGCTCTGCAGCTGGGTGAGCGACCCGTGCTGCTGCTGATGGACAACATGGAACAGCTCGTCCCGGCGGCTGCGGATCTGGAGCAGCTCCTGTCAGCAGCTCCCGGCGTCGCGGTGCTCGTCACTTCGCGCCAGCCGCTGCATCTTCCCGGCGAACAGGTCGTGCACCTGCACCCGCTGCCCATCCCGGCGAGGTCGGACTCCGAGCCGGGAACGATCCGGGACTCGGATGCGGTGCAGCTCTTCGTCGACCGAGCCCGGGCCTGCGATCCGGCCTTCTCCGTCACCGACACTGACGCCGGGGTCGTCGCCCGGATCTGCCGGAGCCTGGATGGGCTGCCGTTGGCGCTGGAGCTGGCCGCACCGTGGACGTCGACCCTGAGCCTGGCCGTGCTGCTCGAACGCTTGGACCGTCCACTACGGATGCTGGGCACCCATGTTGCGACGAGCGAACGCTCGGCGCGCCATCGCACCCTGCACGCCGCGATCGACTGGAGCTGCGACAGCCTCAGCGCCGACCAGCGGGCACTGCTGGCGAATCTGTCCGTGTTCCGGGCCACCTTCGAGCTGACGACGATCGAGCAGGTCGCCGGGGTCGGAAAGGACACGCTGCAGGACCTCGCGGTGCTGGTGGACAGGAACCTCGTGCAGAGGACCGCTGCGCGCAGCGGAACGGTCTACCGGTTGTTGGCGACCATCCGCGAGTACGCGGCCGAGCAGCTGGCTCGCCAGCCGTCCGAACAGGCAGCGGTCCTCGAACGCCTGGCGCATCATGTCTGCCAGCTGGCCGAGCAGGCCGCACGCCACGCCAGGACCCAGCAGGGCGAGGCGCCGTTCGTCGCCCTGGGTGAGCAGCAGGCGGACGTCCGCCAGGTGCTGGACCACCTGCAGCACAACGGACAGAGCGTCCGACTGCTCGCTCTCGTCATCGACTGCCTCCCGCTCTGGTGGGACCTCGGGCACGTCCAGGAGGGCTTCGCCCGCCTCACCGATGCGCTTGCCGGATGCCCCCCGAACGCGGACGCCGAGCTGCTGGCCGCCGCGCATGCCGGCGCCACGATGCTCGCCGACTCGGTCGGAGAGCCAGTGGTCGCACTGGAACACGCCCGGGAGAGCGGCCGGTGCGCGGCCCGCGCCCATTCGGCGAGCCTCGAGATGTTCGCCCGCTGCCTCGAGGGGAACAGCCTGACCTGGATGGATTGGGCGGGGCCGGCCACGAAGGGACTGGCTCTGCTCCAACAGGTCCGCGAGTCAGGACCGGACCTGCCCGAGCACGGGCTGCGCTGGGGTTGGGCGGCCCGACGGTCGGTGGTCGCACAGGCAAACCTGGTCAGCGCCGACTTCCTGCGCTACCGGGAACCGACGTTCGCCCGCACGCTGGTGAACTCCATTCGGGACGAGTCGCTGACCGCGCAGGACGACTACCTGACTTCGTTCATCGTGCGTCTACAGGGAGCACTGGACGCGGACGCCGGCCTCTGGGGCGAGGCTGAGCAGCGGCTACAGGAATCGCTGGACCTCGTCGTGCGGATGGGTTTCCAACGTGGGGAAGCACGCAGCGTCGAGGAGCTCGCACTGCTCGCCTGGGCCCAAGGCGAGCTCGAGGCAGCGGCCCGACTCGGAGCGCGCGCGACCCAGCTCGGCAGAGAGTCCGGGCACGTGCTGAACTGGGCCCGATGCGCGGCCCGCCTGTCCGAGGTGTCCATGGAGCAGAACGACCTCGACGGTGCCCGACTGCTGATCGACCAGAGCGAGGCCGCGGTACTCGGCGGATATCCCGACATCGCCGCGCGCGCCATCGGCCCCAGGCGGGCACGCCTCGCCCGGCTGTCGGGCCAGTCCCACGAAGCGGTTCGCCAGCTACGTTCCGCACTCCTGCTGCAGGACGCGTACGGCCTCACGCCGGACAGGGTGGTCTACGTCGTCGAGTCGGCACTCGCCGCCGCCGCCGCAGGTCGCGCCGAACAGGCGCGGTCGATCGCGGGCCGACTCACCCTCGAGGCAGAGCGGCTCGGCCTCCGGCTACCGGCACCCGAGCTCGCCCGCATCGCGACGCTCTGAGCGAGTCCAGTGATTGTCCAGTGCCTCGGCGCAGCCTGATCGGACCAAGCGTGCAACCACGCTGTTCGCCCAGGAAGGGGCCTGTCATGAGCACGATCAGGACCACTCGCGGCGGCCGCCTCGTACGGCCCCTCACTACCTTCGCGGCGGTGGCAGCCGTGCTGGCGGCCTCACTGCTGTGCGCCGGGGCCACGCGCTACGACGCAGCATCAACTGGCGCGGGCGTCTCCCTCGGGGCGTACGGGAGTGCGAACGCCGTCGAATATCGGCTGAGCCACCCGGGTTCCACTCGATGCAGCAGTCAGGGCAGCGCCAACGCATTGGAGCACTGCCTCGCCCCGTGACAGCAGACCCGCCCCTGACCCGCGATGGGGCGGTTCAGGGGCGGTTCCGGGGCGGTTCAGCGATACCTGGTCATCTCGGCCGCGAGCGCGTCTGTCGACACCAGGTCAGGGTCCTCGTCCGGTGACATCTTCGACTGCTGGATCTTCGCGGGCAGCGTGCTCAGGGCAGCCGATTCGGGAACAACGTCCCGAGCCTTCCGAACCGCCGACAGGGCCTGGGAGCGCGCTGCGAACGCGGTCGCGGTTGCGGTGACACACAAGGCGTCCGATTGAGCTCTCGCCGAGTCGGTCAGGTCGGGGTTCTTCGCCCCAAGACGAAAACGGTGGGCATCCTGACGCTCCCGGTTGTAGGTGTCCACGGCAGAGCTGACTTCTAGCAGTGCGGCCCACCGCCCGGCCACCAGTGCCCGGTCCCTCTGCAGATGGTCGCCCCAGGTAGCCGACACGACACCGCACGCGACGCCGACGATCGCCGCCGACAAAGTCCCGGCCACCCCGATCAGCGCCTTACGCAGGTCCGCGTCACCCACCATCAGCGCGGCGAACCACACTCCGGCGGTGATGCCTACCGCGACGACGCCACACAGCACCAGGACCCACACCCTGACGGGTAGGCGACCGCGGCGATGAGCCGCGGGAGCGGTGCTAGTGGTCACGGCTCGTACGTCTTGGCTCTGTCGTAGCCGTCGAAGGCCCCAGCAAGCGCATCCGATTGGGTCTTGAGGTCCCCCGCCGCGTTGTCAAGCGTGGGCTGCGCATTATTCGTCACCGAGCTGCGGGCCAGCTCCCCCGCGAAGTGCAGCACAACGGGGGCCGCCAGCAGCAGGATCGCCGCGACCACCATCGTGGCGATGAACTCAGGGGTGCTCAGCGCCGTTCCCGTCACCACGATCGTCGGGCCATCCCCCCGGATCGCGACCGGGTGCGCCTCGACGGTGTCGAACATCGCGGCCGCGATCATGGCGGTGCCGACGACACACATCAGCGCCACTGGAAACAAAGCGAAGCGCAGGCCGCTCTTGGCGGCCTCATTGGCCTTCTCGAGCACCGTCACGTACAGCTGCGAGTACGCCGTCCGTGCCTGTTCGGCCTGAACGGCGCGCAGTTCCGTCTGCTTGTCGTTCTCAGCCGCTGTCAGAGCATGAGGCAGCGAATGGTCCACTGAAGCGGCCTCGCGAGCTGGTGGAGAGCCTTCCGGCTGCTCGCCAGCATCGCGGTCACTCGCGACCTCTGTACTCACGTTCAACCTCCGGGCTGGCTCAACCACGCGGCCGCGAACTCCGACAGTAGTACCCGCTACACCGCATCGGAAGGGAACGTCGCGGGGTCTAGGCGAGTCCGTCGCTCGTGGGGAGCTTCACGCTTGCTGGTTGAGTGGAGTCCCACAATGGTGAACTGGTTGTCCAGGGGAACTGGGGTGGGTGGGACCAGTCGCGGACCCCGCTGAAGTCCACCATTCCGGCGCCGGTGAACTTGGCCGGGGAGAAGTCGCCAACGAAGTCGACTCGACTGCCCGAGAACTCCGCACCGTCGAAGTCGACCTCGCTGCCGCGGAACTTCGCGAGGCTGAACCCGAGGTAACCGTCGGCGAACTTGCTGTAGGTGAAGTCGACCTTGCCGCCGGCGAAGTCGGCCTGGTTGAAACGCAGCTCACCGTTGATGGCGGCGTAGTTGAAACGGACCAGACCATCGGAAAACTCCGTGCTGTGGAAGCCGAGCCTGCCACTGCTGGAGACCTGCGCGTTGAAGAAGCACACGTCGGCGCCAGCGCACTGGGCACCGCTGAAGTCGACGTGGCCACCCGAGAACCGGGCTCGGTCGAAGCGGAGCTCGCCACCGGAAAGACGGGCGCGGATGAAGTCGACGCTCGCGCCGGAGAAGTCGGCGTTCTGGAATTGAACCTTCCCACCGGAGAACGTGGCGAGCCAAAAGCTGACTCTGCCGCCCGAGAACGTGCAGTTGGTGAAGTCCATCCGGCCAGTGGGGAATTCGGCCCTCCCGAAGTCAACCAGCCCCCCGGAGAAGTTGGCGCCGGAGAAGTCGCCGCCGTCGAACACGACCCCGGTGAAGTCGAAGTTCAGGCCCTGCCAGGAAGTTGCGGCACCGTCCCTGAGGTGGGCGGCGACAACGCGAACGACCGTATGGCGCACCTCGCGGTTGGCCCGGAAGGCAAGCAGTTCCGCCTGCCCTGCATCCTCGCCGGGGCCGAGGTCATGGGGCATGCGCAGGTACCCGCACAACACGTCGACGCAGGTCTGCCGGTTCTCTTCCCAGTCATCGGCCAAGCCCGCCAGCGCATACACGCCGGCCAGCCGAACGGTTGGCGGCTTGTCGTCACCCAGCTGGGCAGCCGAGCTGATGAAGCGCTCGTTGAGCGTGCGGTTTCGCTGCTCCGCGAGGGTCCTGTCCAGCTGGTCGCGTTGCTCCTTCAGGGATTTGTCCAGCGCTTCGCGTTGGCCCCGGGTCTGCTCCTTGAGGGTCTGCCTGGTGTCTCTACTGGTTGCGCGGCGACCAAAGTACTGGGCAGCCAGAGTGCCGATCAGGGTCAGGACGCCGACGCCGGCAGCGATGAGCGCTGCGACGAGCTGAGGATCCATACGCGGAACCTAGTCCTTTCCCCTGAATGCGATGCTGCGGTCAGTTGCGGAGGAGGGTGCCCGTGGGCGCACGGCGGTGAGACGCTGACGGCATGATTCTTGCCTGCCACGCTCTGATCTATTCCGACGACGCCGATGCTTCCCGGGCCTTCTTCAGGGATGTGATGGGTTTCCCATCCGTGGACGCCGGCACCGGCGACCACAACTGGTTGATCTTCCAGACCGGCCCGAGCGAGCTGGGCGTCCACCCCACGGGTCCGCTGCACGACGGTGCGAACGCACCCAGGCACCAAACGATCAGCTTCATCGTCGATGACCTGGACACCACGATGGCCGAGCTACGAGCCAAGGGCGCTGAGTTCAGCTCCGGCCCAGATGACCACGGCTACGGAATCGTGGCGATGATGACGGTGCCGGGTGCCGACGACGTGCAGCTCTACCAGCCGCGGCATCAGACGGCGTACGGGCTCTGACCAACCCCTCGAGATCAGGTGCTCTTGAGCTCCTCGGCGAGCATCACGATGATGCCGCTAGGGCCGCGGACGTAGGTGAGCTTGTACACGTCCTCGTAGGTCGCCACGCCGCGCAGCGGGTGACAGCCGTGCCTCGCGGCGATCTCAAGGGCCTCGTCGATGTCGTCGACCGAGAATGCCACACGATGCATGCCGATCTCGTTGGGTCGGGTCGGATTCGTCTCTATGGCGTCAGGATGGATGTACTCGAAGAGCTCGAGGCGACCATTGCCGTCCGGTGTCTGGAGCATGGCGATGTTGGCGTGATTGCCGTCAAGGCCGACCGCGGTGTCGGTCCAGTCTCCGCTGACCGTGTCTCGGCCGAGGACGGTCAGCCCGAGATCGGTGAAGAAGGCGATCGTCTCTTCGAGGTCGCGGACGGCGATGCCGACGTTCTCGAGTTTGATGGGCATGTGTTGCAGGCTAGCCAGTCACTGCGACGTGCTCTTGTTAGCCGGCTTCCGCGGTCAGAACCCGTTGGTGGAATGCACCACCGAGTAGTTGTCGCCGTCATCGAGCCGTTGGCCGTCGAGCGGGTTTATCCGCACGCTCTGGAAGCCGAGGTTCTGGTCGTGCACGGAGAAGTGCAGGTGGTCGAAGGCGGACAGGCCAGTGTCGTCCATCAGTCCCAGGCGAATGCCCCGAGGTACGAACATTCCGAGAGACCACGGGATGAGGTGCGGACCAGCCAGGTGCAGGTACTTCGCTCTGAGTCGGGTGTCACCACCAGTCAGGGCTGCAGGAGTCCAGTCCGACGAGGTCACCACGTGGTTGGTCGCGATCCGGTTCTCTATCAAGGGGTCGCCGTTCGGGCGATTCGCTTCGAGGTCCTGCACGACCCCGGCGCTCACGCAGAGCACCGGTGTCCCGCCGGCCGCGTTGACCAACGGCACGTGCTGCTGGTAGCGAGTGAAGTCGATGGCGAAGGCCTGCTCACTGCCGGTGTGCCCGAACTGGTTGTAGTAGAAGCCGGCCGGACCCCAACCGGCCGGCCCATTCGACAGCCCCAGGGCGAGGAGCCAGCCGAACGGGATGGAGGCGACCGCCAACGCCTCGGCGCCGAAGTTCAGCACGCCCCCGGCCTTGAAGCTGATCCCGGCCGGCCACGGCGCTCGCAAGAACGGGTTCGGCAAGGGCTGGTTGGTCATCGGATCCCCGCTCGGCATGAGCGAGGTCAGCGCGTCGTCCGGGAGGGTCCAGATGACACCGGCCCACTCCCAGCCGAGCGAGCACCGACACAACATCAGATGCATCAACGCGTACGGCGACCCCGGCGTCGCCGGGACCACGGCCAGATACCGCTTGTCCCCGTGACCCGTGACGTCGCTCGGGTCGCACAGTGCACCACCACTGAAGTGCTCGACCAGGAGCTCGATCGTCCGCTCGGCGTCCACGAACCGAACCTCCGAACCCGCCACCCCCACCCGCATGTGGGTCGCGGACGCAAGCGAGCCCAGTGCGGCCGCGTCCGGTTTGCGGACTGCGAGCGCGAGACGCGCCGCCAGCTCCTGCATCGTGTCGCAGATCCAGGGGTGATCGCTGCGCAGCCGTGCCGCCTCCCTCTTGGCCAGGTCCGCAACCGGGATCTCGTACTGCGACGGGTCGTCGGTCTCGCCAACAGCCCGGTCGTACCACTGCAGCGCCAGCGCGGTGTCACGGATCGTGTCTTCGGCCACGCGGGCCGCGTGCAGGGCGATCCAGGCCCGGGAGGAGCCGTCGGTAGGTCCGTCGAGCAAGCCGCTGTACGTCGCCAGTGCGTCCTTCGGTTGACCGGCCGCTACCTGTGTCCGCGCGAGGTTCTCGAGCGCGATCGGGCCCCACAGCCGGTCGCCGAACTTGGCCGCACCGAACCGGTCGGCGTGTTCGGCGTAGACCGCGACCGCCTCGGCCGACCGCTTGCTGCGGGACAGGTTGTCGCCGAGCCACAACAGGTAGGCCGGCGCGAAGTCGTCGCCGCCGGCTTCGACCCGCTTGCGCAGCTCGTCGTTGGTGGCGCAGGCGTCCCCGGCAACTCGAGCCTGGTTGACCAGGCTCGACAGTTGCACCCAGACGGCTGATGCCGCGTCGAGATCGGCTAACGGGAGGTCGTCTTCAGCCATGCCAACTCCCAGGCATCGAAGGTCTCACTTCAGGCTGGCACCAACATCCAGCCGTGGCAACCACGCTCTTCGGTGACCCACGGGTGCCGGTTCTCACCGAGTGCCGGGAACCTAGAGAGCGGCATCAAGCCCGAGGAAGCCTGTGCTCATCGCTTGGTGAGCGGTGACGGGCAGCACGCTCAACACATCCGGGAGCGCTGGCATCGACTTTGCCATGGCCGGATCGCCGAGCAGGTCGGCGAAGGCGGTGCCGAAGTCCTTGCCGAGTTGCGTCGCCAGCGCCGCACGCAGGCTCTGCGGCACACCGTCTTGCGAGAGCTTTGCCAGGGCAGAGCTGATGGCCTTCGGCGTCAGAGCGTCGTCCCCGCTGACCTCGGCCATCGCGTCGTGGATGTTCGCGACCACCGTCTTCAGCTCGCTCGACGCCGTGTGCGCCAGCTCCGCCAGCCGGTTGCGATGCCAGGCCTCGGCCGTGTCCGACCCGGCCAGTCGGGCACCAAGCACCTTTCCGGCTGCGGCCGAACCGGCGAGCTGACATCGCGCCATCCGGTGCAACGAGCCCGCGACGGCGGAGAGCGCGGGCATCGAATCCTGCTGCGGCAGCGCCACCACCGCTGGAATGGGAACCTCGGCGAAGTACTGCTCATCCGGGACGGGTGGGTCGTCAGCAACCTGCGCGTACATGGCGGCGACGCCGGCGAAGTACAACGCTTCGACGGCTGCGCCGGCCGCCAGTGGAGCAAGGAAGATCGTCAGCACGGGTACCGACGCCAACGCACCCGAGATCGCGGCTCCTGCCGCGAGCCCCGTCGCCGTCCACCAGTTGTCCTCGGACATGTGGGCGGCGCTGATCTTGTCGCTCGACACCGAGACCAGCACCGACGCCGGGCTCTGTGGGTTGGGTGGGTAGACGTTGTCGAACTCGTCCCTGATGTCGGTCAACACCGGGGTGTACACGACGCGACGGCTCAGCTGGTCGTCCAGGACGTGGTAGGTGGGTTTCGAGACCCAGGTCCAGTTCTGCACGATCGGGCCGGCGAGGTTCTGGCTGACGGCGTCGTGCGCCTCGAGGCGCAAGGTCGACGGCGGAAAAGCACTTCCATCCGAGGCTGTCAACGACAGCGTCGCGCTGAGCGCGGCATATGCCCCACTGCTTGCGGTTGCCTGGACGGTGTACGGGTCGTTCCAAGCAGCCGTTCGCGGGCTCACGACTACGATCGTCGGGCTGCCCGCAGGAAGGCCGATCTCGATCTCCGCGTCCGCGCTGAGCACGTGGTCGGCACCAGCTGCGTCGTGCACGGTGACAATCAGGCGCAAGGTCTTCGTGCCCAGGCTGTGGTACAGCGCCTGACGTCCGCCTCCGATCGGGCTGACGTCTTCGGAGACGAACCCGATCGGCGGCCAGATGCCATCGGTCTGCTCGGCCGTGACCAGAGACGGCGGCCAGGAGAGCGAACGCCGGTCCCAGACGTGCTCGACATCACCACCGACCTCGACCACGAGCTCCATACTCGCGCTGACCCAACGGGTCCGCGGGGTTGCGACGACGCGCCACGCGAAGTGGAGCGGTTCCCCCGGCCGCAGAAAGGCCGACTCCGGCAGGAAGTCCAACCAGGACGACAACAGGCCTGCGCCACCGGCCGTCGTCATCTCCGCTAGTTCCGAGACATCGGCGTACTGAGTCAGGGTTGAGACAGTCATCATGGGCTCCCAGCACCATGCGACCCGTAGCCGGGCCGACCGCCACGCGACCCGCCACCGGGTCGACCGCCCCGATGCTACTCCGGACCGGTCACGTCGATCGAGTAGCTGCCCGATGCGCAGCCCGTCACCCGCCAGCCGCCGTCGACCTGCGTCGCGCCCGCGTCCGTAACGCCAGTCGTGGTCAGGTTCGGGCGTGCGTCGCCGGGCACCCAGATGTCGAGCTGGCAGTTGATGTCGGGGTCGTCGACCGTCGCAGTGAAGGCAAGGTCGGCGCCGCCGGAAGCCAGCGAGTCCAGCCGTCCCGGGAAGGCGCGCGGGTACGCCCGGCTCAGAGGTTGCGCGAAGCCGTCCGGCGGGGGGCTCAGCCTGCCCGTGCGGCAGTCGACGGAGACGAGGTTGCCGCTGCTCTCCGCATCGTCTCCGGTTTCCGGGGAGCCACAGCCCTGGCGCCACACCCAGAACGCGCCGCCTGCGCCGTGCCGGTTCTCAGCGGCGACGAATCGCTGCACCTTGGCGCCGTCCACGTCCGGGTCGCCGAACCAGCCCCATTCTCCCAGCCACAGCGCGGCGCCGTACGACTTCGCTGCCTCGGCCGACATCGCCAGGTTCCGCTCGATCGACGCGATCGTCAGCCCGAGGCTCTGGTCCATGGTGATCGACTCGCTGTACGGGTGCGGCGCGAACACCAGCTGCGCGTCGGAGGTGAACCCGGGGGGTGGAGTCACGTCGAACGCGAGCCCGGACCACAGGACGCTCGGCTCAACGAAGATCAGGTGCGCGAATCCGGGTCTCTCCGCGCCGCGGATCGCCGTGATCGCCGCGTCGTAGTACCGGCCGAGCAGCAGGGCGCTGCTGACCGGCGGGGTCGCGCCGATGCCGGGCTCGTTGAGAAGGTCGTAACCGGCGACGGCGGGCTCGTCCGCGAATGCCTTCGCCACCGTCGCCCAGGTGCGGATCAGCTCGGTCTGGATGCCGTCGCGGTCCGTGTAGAAGTTGCTGTACGCCGTCGCGACCGCCGGCGCCAGGTCCCGTGCCATGAACTGGCAGTGCTGGGCACCATCGGTGATCGTAGCCCAGGCCGGGGCGCCGTCCCACCCGGTTGTCGGCGACGTCGCCGCGCCGCACCTCTGGCCGGGCGGCGCGGCAAGCGCATTGCCCCAAGCGTCCTGGTGTATGTCGAGCACGGTGTAGAGGCCATGTTCCTTGGCCGACGCAACTGCGGCCCGGATCTCGTCGAGGTAGGCATGGTCGAACTCGCCCCTGGTCGGTTCCAGCCGCGACCAGGACATGCCCAGGCGGACCACGCTGAAGCCGTACGACGCGATCTGCGCGAAGTCCTCGTCGGTGGGCTTCTGGGTCGCGGGGACATCGGGGTCGCGCAAGTAGTAGTCGATCAGCTGGTTCACGTTGACGCCGCGCAGCAGAACCCGTCGACCGGTGACGTCGCCGATGACGGGCAGTCCGTCGCTGGTCTGCGCCGGCAGCAGGTGCAGCCGTTCCAGCCCGCCGCTGGCCGGGACCGGCGCCACGGCCTGGGGGCCACGTGTTCTGGTCGGGACGACGAGTGGGATCGCGAGCAGGACCACGACCGTTCCGACGACGATCCAGGTCCGCGCGCGCGGGCGGTGGGACGTCGCGCCGTCGCTGTCGCCAGGGCCGACGCGAGCTCGCCAGCGCCAAGTCGTTCCGGTCGCCAGCGCAGCGATCAGGCCGACGCCCACGCCGTACCCGATCGCCGTCGCAACGCAGATCACGGTGGTCGCGATCCACCAACTGTCCGGGCCCGCATCGTCCAGGTGGCCGGTCAGCGCCGCAACAACCGCCCCGACCACGCCGAGTCCGACACTCGCGACGAGCGCCGCGAGCCAGACCGCCAGCGGGGCCTGGTCGGGAAGCCGCCGCAGCGCGGCCCGGACGGCCAACGCGAACAGGCCGAGGAATACGACCATCCCGGCGAGCGCGCCAAAGGCGCTCGCGGCGCTGGTGGGGGCCAGCAGGGGCCCGGTGAAGGCGTACCCGACCGGACCGCCGCGCCAGTTCGAACTGCCCACCGCCGTGAACGCCACGACGACTGCAGTAACAGCCACCGCGAATGCAGTGCCCGACCCGAGCCACTCCCCGCTGCCCAGTGCGGTGGTCGTTCCGGCCTCGCTGTCGGACGCGCGGCGGCCGCGCGCGAGAACGGCGGCCGCGCCGACCACTGGTCCTGCGACCAGGCCCTTGAGGCCGGCGAACCCGCTCGTCGCAACCGCGAACTTCAGTACGGCAACGAGGCTCAGGTGCGGCCCGACCATCGGGAGTGCCGCCGTGACTCCGGTAGCGGCCGCTGCGGTGGCGACGGCGCCAACAACGCAGACCCACGTGAAGGCGAACAACGCTCGACCCGAGCGAGCCAGCGCGTAGACCGGAAGCATCGTCCCGACAAGCAGCACCGGCACTCCGACGATCAGCGGAGCCCACTGGTAGACCCGGCCGAAGCGGATCACCGGCATCCCCGCCCCTCCCACCGGCGCAAGCAGGCCCGTCGGATCTACGATCGCCAGGACCACGACGAGCAGGAGGACGACCGCGCCGGCGGCGGCGGACGCGCGGAGCTCACGGCCTCGCAGCAGCGCGCGCCGCCGGACCCGGGACGACGTCGTCTGATCGGCCATAGTGAGCGCGAAGCATAACTGGGCTGCAGCGGTCTGGTGCTCAGGCGCCGGTCCTGCCGTCGATCCCTTCGCGAAGCAGGTCGATGTGCCCGCAGTGCTGGGCGTACTCGGCGATCATCCGGAGCACCAGCCAACGCAGATCGACATCCTCGTGCCAGTCCAGGGGACGGGCGGTGTCGTCCAGGCGGTGTGCGGCGACGATCTCGCGGGAGACCTCACACTCTGCGTGCCAGGCCTGTAGGTCGGCTTCGAAGTCGGCGTCCGCCGGCGGATCGAAGTCGAGGTCGGGGTCGTCAGCGGTGAAGAAGAGGAACGGCACGTCACGGCGCTCGAAGTTCTGCTGAAACCACCACCGCTCGACGCCGGCCAGGTGTCGCACCAGGCCGTGCAGCGACATCGTCGATGGGGGCATGGACCGCGCTCGCGCCTGCTGGGGGGTCAGGCCGCGACACTTCATCTGCACCGTCGCCCGGTAGTACTCGAGGTAGGCCGCAAGAGCCTCCCGCTCGGCAGCAACGCGTGGGATGCGCGGACGGTCATCGTCGACCCAGCTGGGCGAGAAGTCCTCGTCGGCCAGGCCAGACTCCGGCCAAACCGTGCCCTCCGAGGGCTGATCGCTCATGCACGCACGCTATCGGCCGGTGCGGGCCAGCTCGGCGAGCTCGTCGTTGAAGCGTGCCGGCTCCTCGGCGAACGGGACATGCCCAACCCGGTCGTACCAGGATGCCCGGGCGGTGGGGCACACCTGGAGGATGTGCTTGGCCATGGTGGGCAGGACGATCTGGTCCAGGCGGCCGTGGGAGACCAGGATCGGAACAGTCAGCCCGGCCAGCACCTGATCAGAGTCGATCTGGCGGGAGATCAAGGCGCCCAGCACTTGTGGTGGCACGTTCACGCTCCCGCAGAGCCCGGTCTCGAAATCAGCTGGGTCCAGCGGTTCCGCGCTCATGCTGCGCCAGAACCGGCGCAGTGCGGCGATCCTCGTTGGCAGGTCGGGGTCGGCCCCGGCCGGTGCGTTGCTCAAGAACGCGGGCCCAATGTCGTCGAAGTGTTGGTTCAGGTGGGTCGCGGCTCCGACGAAGTTGATCGCCGAGATGGCGCTCTGCCCGTATACGCGGACGTAGTCGCAGATCACGAAGCCGCCGTAGGACCAACCCACCACCGTCGGTCGGTCCAGGTACAGCTGCTCGATGACGGCGGCCACGTCGGCCGCCCACAGCCCCGGATCCTGGTACAGGCTGGCGTCCAGGCCGCGGCCGGACATTCCGTGCCCGCGTAGGTCGAGGGCGACAACGCGGAACTGCTCGACGAGTGCGCTCTCCACCTGATGTCTCCAGCACAGGTGGTTCCCCGACCAGCCGTGGATCAGGAGGACGGGCGGGCCTTCGGCCGGCCCCCATTCCCGGACGTGCAGCGCCTGACCGCCACCACCGACGACGGTGTGGATCGTGGCGGAGCGGGAGAACGTGTCCTGGTCGGTGGTCATGGTGGGGCCTTCCATCTGCGGGGCTCGCGCGGACGAATCTGCAAAGCGAGATCAGCATGTGCCGCGCCCCTAGCGGCCGACTACCGCGGACCTTGCCGCGGGCTTACCGTGCATTGGTGATGCTGTTCCGGATTCTCGGACCGCTCGGCGTCGAGTACGACGGGCGTGCGGTGCCGATCGGCAGCCCACTGCAACGACGGCTTCTCGCGGTGTTGCTGGTCCATGCCCGGACGGTGGTCTCGGCCGACCGGCTCGTCGACGTGCTGTGGGGTGAGCAGCCGCCGACCGACGCGAGGCAGGGCCTTTGGACCTGCGTGTCCCGGCTTCGTCACGCGTTGAAGGATCCGGCCGGCGGCACAGCCCGCGACGTGCTGATCAGCCGCCCACCCGGATACGTGCTGATGGTGCAGCCCGAGCAGATCGACGCCGGTCGGGTCGAGCGGCTGCTCGACGACGCAGCGCGGATCGCCCCGGACCGACCTCGTGCGGCTGGGGAGATGTTGCAGCAGGCGTTGAGCTCGTGGCGTGGTCCCACCCTGGTCGAGTTCTCCGACGCGTCTTTCGCCGCCGCTGAAGCGGCGCGGTTGGATGAGCTGCGACTGGTCGCGATGGAGCGGCGATTCGACGTCGACCTCGCCCTGGGCGTCCACGCCGAGCTGGTCGGCCAGCTGCGGGCGTTCACGACCCTGCACCCCTTGCGCGAGCGGCCACGAGCGCAGCTGATGCTCGCGCTGTACCGCTCCGGCCGTCAGGCCGAGGCGTTGGAGGCCTTCAGCACCTATCGAAGACTGCTCGAGGACGAGCTTGGGCTGGATCCGTCCCCCTCCTTGCGCGCGCAGCAGACTGCGATCCTGCAACGGTCGGCCGAGCTGGATAGAACCGCCCTACCCGCCGAGGAGCTCGACGAACGTCCGTCGGCCGTCCTCGTCGGCGATCGGGATCAGGGTGCATTGTCTGGCCTTGGTCTACCCGCCGAGGGGACGAGCTTCATCGGTCGGTCGCGGGACATCGCTCTGGCTGCCGCGACCATCAGCCAGGCGCGGCTGGTGACGCTCACTGGCGTGGGCGGAGTGGGAAAGACGCGACTGGCAGCGCGCGCCGCCGTCGCAGTGTCAGGCCAGTTCACCGAAGGCATCGCGTGGTGCGAGCTGGCGCCGCTGACCGGTCCGGATGCGGTCGCTCCGGCACTGGCCACGTCGCTCGGCGTTCGCCGTCAGGTCGGCGCCGGCGTCCTCGACTCGGTCGTCACCTTCCTCGCTCCCAAGCGGCTGCTGCTGGTGCTGGACAACTGCGAGCACGTCCTCGCTGGAGTTCGTCCGCTGGTCGAGGCGATCCTTCGCGGGTGCCCGGGAGTGGTGGTGCTAGCGACCAGTCGAGAGAGGCTGGCGTTGGACGGCGAGCGTGTCAGGGGCGTCGACCCGCTGCCTCTGCCGGACACCGCACATCCGCAGGACGCGACGGCCCCGGCGGTCGCCCTGTTCGTCGAACGTGCGCGGGCCGTACGTCCAGACCTCGATCTCGACGCAGACAACCTCGCCGCGATCGTGGCCGTGTGCCGACAGCTTGACGGGCTGCCCCTCTCGCTCGAGCTCGCCGCCGCGCGGATCAGGTCCCTCAACCCGGTGGACCTCTCGGCGCGGATGGCTGGTCGCCTCGACCTGCTCTCCCCTGCCGATGCGGATACCGGACGACACGGCACCCTACGGGCCGTCCTCGACTGGTCCTACAACCTTCTGACTCCGTCTCAGCGACGTCTCTTCGATCGGATGTCGGTGTTCTCCGGCAGCTTCGATCTCGCCGCGGCCGAGAGGGTCGGTTCAGGTGGGGGCATCGCAGGCAGCAACGTGATCGACCTGCTGGCTGCTCTGGTGGACGCATCGATGATCACCGTCGGCGCGACCGGCGGGAGGGTTCGGTATTCGCTGTTGGAGACGTTGCGGGGCTATGGATCTGAACATCTGCGCAGTTACGGGGAGGCCGACGCGGTTCGCCTGGAGCACGCAACCCACTACGCCTCGGTAGCCGAGGAGGCAGACCGCGGGTTGCGCGGAGCGGACGAGGCCGAGTGGGTCACCATCGTCGATCGGGAGCTCGACAATCTGCGTGCGGCTCATCAGTGGTTGGTTCGAGCGGGTCGGGTGGAGCTGGCGCTGCGGCTCTCGCGCGGGCTCCACTACTACATGTTGTTCAGGTTCCGCGACGAGGTCGTCTCCTGGGGT
Source organism: Angustibacter sp. McL0619 (assembly GCF_049994355.1). Lineage (NCBI taxonomy): Bacteria > Bacillati > Actinomycetota > Actinomycetes > Kineosporiales > Kineosporiaceae > Angustibacter > Angustibacter sp. McL0619. Next base: position 490,413 of record NZ_CP188257.1, read on the forward strand.
CAGGTGGCTCTCGAACTCCGTGGCGCAGACCAGCATCCGTTGTTCGCAGAGGTGTGTGGCGCAGTCGGCGAAGGCCTGACGGCGCGCGGTGAGATGGACCTGGCGGCCGCACTCGCCGTCCGTGCGTTGACCCATGCCGCCGGCCCCGACGATCACCGGCGGATGTTCGGTCTCCGGCTGAGCGGGATGATCTCCCTGTACGTCGGCAGGCTCGATGACGGCTATCGCGATCATGCCGAGATGCTGCGGTTGGCGCGGCTGCACGATCGCCCCTACGAGGCCGGGATGGCACTCCTGGGTCTTGCCCAGTCCTGCACCTACGCGGGCGACCCCGAGAAGGGTCTGGGTTTCGCAGACGAGCAGTACCGGGTCGTCGAACCGCTGGGCAACCCGTCGATGCTGGCCCTCGCGTCGTACGACCGGGCCGAGGCGTTGTCGATGCTCGAACCCGACCGCGCGATCGAGCCGTACCAGCGAGCCATCGGGCTCGCCGAGTCGGCGGGGGCGACCTTCGTGGAGGGAATCGCGCTGGTCGGCCTGGCCTCCCTGTTGGGACGTTCCGGCGACCCCAGCACCGCGCTCCCGTTGTTCCGTTCCATCGTCGATCGATGGCGGCGGATGGGAGTGTGGACGCACCAGTGGACCACCTTGCGCAACCTCGTGCAGTTGTTGCTCAGGATGGACAGCTGGGGGTCTGCCGCCGTCCTGGTGGGTGCGATCAACGCACACAGCACCGCCGCTCAGGCGTTCGGAGCCGACGCCGAGCGGATGGGCGAAGCCACCGAGCTCCTGATGGACAGACTCGGGTCCTCGAGCTGGTCGGAGGCCACCGGCAGGGGTGCCGCGATGTCCGACGATGCCGTGGTGACCTTCGCGTGCGACGCCATCGATCAAGCGGTTGCCCTGCTTCCCGGACGTGATCCCCCTCCGCCTCCCCCGGTACACGAGTGAAGAAAGCCGAAGGACCATGTCGAAGAGCCTCACCCTCGTTCGACGTACGTGCGACAAGCAACTCCCCACCACGTGACTGGAGTGATCAAGATGCCGCGTTTCATGGGTTTCGTGCGGATGGAAGAGGGCGTCGGGACGCCGCCCCAGGCACTGTTCGACGCGATGGACGTGCACATCGGCGAACGGGCTGCCAAGGGGGTGTTCCTCGACGGAGGCGGGCTCTACGGCACTGAGGACGCCGTGAACTTCGTAGTCCGAAAGGGCGAGGTCAGCAGGGTCGACGGACCGTATGCCGAGGCCAAGGAGGTCGTCGGCGGCTGGGCCATCATGCAGTACGACAGCCTCGAGGACGCCGTGGCCGATCAGCGGGAGTTCGCCGACCTGCACGCGAAGTACTGGCCCGAGGTCACCGTGATCTCGACCCTGCGCCAGATCTCCACGGGCCCCGAGGCGCCTGGCGACTGAAGGGGCCTCCTACGCTGGCACAGTGCCGGCGCAGACCAGTAGGGATGACCCGACCGAGGCCATCGTCGCCGCGTGGCGGGCCGAGTCGGCCCGCCTCGTCGGCGCTCTCACCCGGATGACGCGCGACGTCGAGCTCGCTGAGGACCTGGCACAGGACGCACTCGTGGCCGCGCTCGAGCAGTGGCCGGCAGCCGGCGTACCGGAGAACCCGGTCGCGTGGCTGATGGCCATCGCGAAGCGACGCGGCGTCGATCACTTCCGGCGGGCCGACACCCTTCGCCGCAAGTTCGCGGAGCTCGAACATGTCCGTGGCGGAGAGGAGGAGGAGATGCCCGATCTCGACGCCCAGGTCGACTACATCGCGGACGACGTCCTTCGACTCATCTTCTTGTCGTGTCACCCCTGCCTGACCGCCGACTCCCGGGCCGCGCTGACGCTGCGTCTGGTCGGGGGACTCACCACTGCCGAGATCGCTCGCGGGTTCCTGGTCACCGAAGCCACGATGGGTCAGCGCATCTCGCGCGCCAAGAAAACGCTGTCCGAGGCGCATGCCGAGTTCGAGCTGCCCACGGGGCCGGAGCGGACCAGGCGCCTCGACGACGTCATGGCTGTGATCTACCTGATCTTCAACGAGGGTTATGCCGCCACCGCCGGCGAGGACTGGATGCGTCCCGACCTGGCGAACGAGGCGATTCGGCTCGCGCGCATGCTGTCAGCCCTCGCTCCCGACGAGCCTGAGGTGCTCGGGCTGCAGGCCCTGCTGGAGCTCCAGGGGTCGCGGATGACCGCCCGGCTCGATGCGCACGGCGCGCCGGTTCTGCTGGAGGCCCAGGACCGCACGCGCTGGGACCAGTTGCTGATCCGGCGCGGGATGGCCGCCCTACAGGGAGCCGAACTGCTGGCCGCGCGTGGGAAGCCGGTCGGGAAGTACTTCCTTCAGGCCTCGATCGCCGCGCAGCACGCCCGCGCGAAGAGTGCAGAGGATACGGACTGGCGCCGGATCGCGGCTCTCTACGACGTCCTGGCCGAGGCCGCGCCGGGACCGGTCGTCGAGGTGAACCGGGCCGTCGCGCACGGACGGGCGTTCGGCCCGGATGCGGGGCTTGCCATACTGGCGGAGCTGGACGCAGGTGCGCTTGGCGAATCGCCGCTCGTGCCGAGCGTGCGCGCAGACCTGCTAGAGCGCGGCGGGTTGCACGCGCAGGCAGCCGAGGCGTTCACCGAGGCGGCCGCGCTCACCCGGAACGAGGGCGAGCGTGCAGTGCTGCACCGTCGGGCCGAGCTCAATCGGACGCATGCGACGACGTCCCGGTGAGCGCGGCCGAGATCGGCTCCAGCCCCGCGACCAGCTCGTCGAGCTCGTCCGCGCTGAGCGCGTCGTACGCCGGCGCCGCAAGAGCATCGGTGAGGGCTTCGATCCGCTCCTTGGTCGCTCGGCCGGCTTCGGTGAACCCGCCGGCGGCGTCCACGAGGCCGCGCCCGCGAAGCCCGTCGACGACGGCGGCCAGCTGTGGCTTGGGCAGGTGGTGGATCCGGCCGAACTCCTCTGGCCTCATCCCGAGCGAGAGCGCGAGGAGGACGTGGGCCTCGGTGCCGCCGATGCCGTGGACGACGAGCGCGGCGTTGTGGCCGTCGCCGCGGTGCTCGCGCAGCAGGGTCGCCGCGTGCCAGAGCCTGGCCACCGGTTCCTGGGGCACATCGAGCGCCCGGAGCCCGGCGTACAGCGCTCGGCCCTCGGTTGGCGCGCTGACCGCTGCTCGGGTGGCGAGGTCGGCAGCGCGCACCAGACCAGGGGAGTCGGCGAGCTGTCCGAGCTTCTGCCGCAGCGCGGCGGCGCTGCCCTGTTCGCGCACGGCGATTGCCTCCTCCGGGGTCGTCTTCCCCCAGACCCACGGAATGTGGCGCGCCACCTCGCCGTCGGCGAAGTTGTAGAAGACCGCGTGCACGACCTCGGCCGGCGCCAGCCCCAGCGGCGCGGCCCGGCCCGCGAAGTACCCGTCCCAGTAGTTGCGCATGCCGAGGCCCAAGAACGCCTCGTTCGGCACCTCGGAGAAGGTGACGGTGGCGATCGGCTCGACGAGCTCGAACATGCGGCGGATCCTGGGCTGTGGGTGCGGCATCGGTCGGCATCTCCTGTGGTCGTGGCCGCGCCGCCGTGAGCGGCCTTTCACGCTAACCACGAACGACATGACCCGGATACGACAACTCTGGTCGATTCTGTCGGGCAGCGCCGTGGTGTCACGGACACGGTCGCCGCGGAGATAGCCTCTGGCCCGTGATGGCTATCCCTGAGCAAGTGGAGGCTTACCTCGCGAGTCAATCCGAGCCCAAGCAGACCGATCTTCGGGCGTTGCACGCACACATGCTCGCGGCGTTTCCTGATTCCAGGTTGTGGTTCAGCGACGGGACGAACGAGGACGGCAAGGTCGTGGCCAACCCCAACATTGGCTACGGCGCATACACGATCACCTACGCCGATGGGTCGTCGCGAGAGTTCTATCGGATCGGCCTGAGCGCCACCACGTCCGGCATCTCGGTCTACGTGCTTGGCCTCGACGACAAGACCTTTCTGGCACGCACCTACGGCGCCTCGATCGGCAAGGCCACCCTCACGGGATACTGCATCAAGTTCAGACGCCTCTCAGCCGTCAACGTCGATGCTCTTCAGGCGGCCATCCGACACGGCATGAGTGTTGATCAGACGGGGTACGCGATCCCCGATGCCGGGCGAGGAGGTGAGGCATGACGACGGTCGTGTTCGATCTTGGTGGCGTCGTGGTGCTCTGGGACCCCGTGCCGGCCATCGCTGCGGTCGTCGGGCATCAGCGTGCCGAGCATTTCGTTCACGGCGGCGAGTTCGACTTCGCGGTGTGGAATCACGCACAGGACTCGGGCCGGTCCTGGGCGGACGCTGAGGCAGCGGCGACGGCCAGCCACCCGGGACTGGCGGAGGAGATCGCCGCCTATCGGACAAACTTCGCCCTCTCGCTGCGGGGATTGGTCCCGGGAACGGCGGGGATCCTGCGCGCGCTCCACGACCGCGGGGTACGACTGGTCGCCCTGACGAACTGGTCAGCCGAGACGATCCACCACGCGCCCGAGGTCTTCCCTGAGGTGTTCGATCTCTTCGACGACATCATCGTCTCCGGCGCGGAAGGCGTCGCCAAGCCCGACGAGGAGATCTTTCAGATCCTCGCCCGTCGGCTTGCGCACCCGATCGGCGGCGTCTTCTACGTCGATGACAACAGCCGCAATGTAGACGCCGCTCGCGCCGCCGGCATGGACGCGGTCCTCTTCACCGACGCCGCCACCCTGCTCGCGGAGCTCCAGGGGCGCGGCCTGCTCGACTGACTTGGTCACCATGCGAAAAACAGCGGAAGAGGGCGTCTCGCCCTTGGCCCGCCGGGGGGGAGTTGATGCGTCGGCTCGACTTCCCAAATGGGTCAAGCCAAGGCGACGCTTACGATGTTGTGATGACGGACGGTTCGCCAGCAGCTGGCCCTGCACGACGGCCGTACCCGAAAGGGGTGGCACGCCGTCGACAGATCATTGAGAGCGCAATCTCGGAGTTCGCGGAACACGGTGTCGACGGCACGTCTCTGCGTACTTTGGGTCAAGAAATCGGCGTCTCGCACGCCACGCTGAGACACTATTTCGCTTCACGGGACGAACTCCTGGTCGAGGTCTACCGAGCCCACGAAGAGGCCGAGGATGCGGACCATGGCCCTCATCTCGGCGCTGTGGACATCATCGCGGACAGTGCCGAACGGAACCGATCGATCCCAGGAATGGTGAGGCTTTACGCGTCATTGACCACGGATGCGCTTCAAGAAGATCACTCACTGACGCAAGCGTTCGTCCGCGACCGCTTTCAGAAGGTGCGCGACGAACTCGCCGAACGGATCCGGCAGGATCAAGCCTGCGGACGGATCGATGCGGACATCGACCCGGTCGACGCAGCCGCTCTCGTGATCGCCGCCTCCGATGGGCTCCAGATCCAGTGGCTGCTTGCACCAGATGTGGTTGACGTACCGCGATCCATGGCCATTCTCAAGCGACTGTTCCCTGGACGCACCCACTCCTGATTCACACGAAACCAGACAGTGTATGATTTCTGTGACTCAAGGAGACGTCAGTGACCCAGCTCGTAGCGCCCCCGGCGAGGCCGTCCGCGATTCGCGACACGTTCGCGTCGCCCCTCTACCGCGGGGCGACCGTCGCGCTCTTCCTGTCCGGACTGGGATTCTCGGGGGCTGCGCCCCAGATTGCCCTTTTCCTCGTCAACGACCTCCATGTGTCGTTGACGACGGCCGGTCTCTACTACCTCACCAACCTCACCGCCCCCGTCGTCGGCTACCTGGTCGGAGCACGATCTGATCGCACGGGCAAGCGGCTGGGCCTCTTCCGCCTCTGCGCTTTCGCCGGATTCGTCGGCTGGCTGGCGATCGCCTTCTCCACACAGGCATGGATGCCGTTCGTGATCAGCGCCGTAGTCCTGGCATTCGCAGGTGCAGCGGCCTCCCAGCTCTTCGCCGCGATCCACGACGACCTACAAGCGAACGAGAGTCCCGTAGCGGACGGTGTCACATCCATCGTGCGCATGGCCCTTACAGCCGGCTGGATCGTCGGCCCGGTGTTCGGCGCGTTTCTCGCTGCCGAGTTCGGGCCGCGAACAATGCTGGTCGCCACCGCCATCTTCACGCTTGCACAGATCGTGCCTCTCGGATTCATGCGTTCCCCCGGCAAGCGGGAACCAGCCCCCCAGGTTGAGGCGACCGAGGGCAAGTCTGGCAAGCCCGTTCGATCCCAACGGCTTCAAGTGATGATGCCGCTACTCACCTTCACCGGCCTCTACGTACTCGTCTACGCCGGCGAACCGATCAAGTACGCATACCTGCCCATCTACATGAACGACGACCTGAGGTTGCCAGCGGTCGTCAGCGGCGCCGTCATTGGAATCCAACCGTTGGTGGAGCTGCTTCTCATGCCCGTCGCGGTGCTCGTCGCGCGCCGCATCGGAGTAATGCACCTGATGGCCGTGGGTGCCGCGTTCGGTGTCGCGGCGAACCTCTGCTTCGCTCTGTCTGGGTCCGCGGCCGGGATGTTCGCCGGACAGATACTCATGGGCGGCGTCTGGGGGATCTTCGCGGGACTCGGAATCATCGTTGCGCAGCGTCTGCTGCCGGGAGCGGTCGCGACCGCTTCAGCGATATTCATCAGCTCCACTGCCGTCGCAAGCGCCCTCGGAGGACTCACCGGCGGCCTCGGCGTTGGCTTCCTCGGACTCCCCCACGTGTTCCTCCTGCCCGCCCTGTACGCCGCACTGGCCACCGTCGGGATCGCCATCATGAGTCGCTCCAGGCAGGCTGCCACTGTGGGACGTCCCGCCAGATCGAGCAGGAATCGAGAAGCGTCGGCCGGTGATCGGTCATAGCGTGTCACCACCGGCGAGGGAGCGGTCAGCAATGTGACCACGTAGCCTGAGGAGGCACGACATGAGTCCCACGATCCGCAGCCTGGTGATTCCGGTGTCCGATCTGGACGCCGCCAAGGCGGTGTACAGCGTGCTCCTCGGCGCACCGCACACCGACGGGCCGTACTACGTCGGTTACAACATCAACGGCTTCGAAGTCGCTCTCAATCCGGCCGGCGAGGGCGGGGGACCGGTGGCCTTCGCCGACGTCGAGGATCTCGACCTGACGCGCGAGAGCCTGCTCTCGGCCGGCGCCACGGAACGCGACGCGCCGCGCCAGGTCGCACCAGAGGCGCGTGTCTGCGTGCTCGCCGACGCCGACGGTAACCCGATCGGGTTGCGCGGAAAGTAGAGCCTGTGCCGAGTGCCGACGACGCGGCCGTGGTGGCATGGCTGGGCCGACTTCAGGACGCCTCCTTCGCCCGGGCCAGCCCGGCAACACGCACGGCCTACCCGCCAGATCGACGGATGACCGCAACCCAGCTCGCCGGGTACCTGGCGCGCCGAACCTACGCGCTCGCATCCACCACCCGCCCAGGCGGCCGTCCGCACGCCGCACCGACCCTGTTCTCTGCATACGCGGAGGCGTTCTGGCTCCCGACGGTCGCCGGTGCCGCCCGGCTCGGCAACGTCCGGGCCCATCCGTGGCTCGCGCTGTCCATCCTCGAAGGTGAGCACGACAGCCACGCCGCCGTGCTCACAGAAGGCCCGGCTGAGGTGCTGGCAACCGCTCCGGACGAGGTCCGGAGAATCACCGAGCTGCGCAACCGCGGCGGTGGCTTGGACTGGGCAGCCGCCTGGATACGGCTTACCCCGCAGCGGCTCTTCAGCTTCGCCGAGGTCGGCAGCGTCGTTGTGGCGGAGTGACATCCCGGCTGCTGCCGAGGGCCACTCCAACGCCTCCCTCGCCGCTGCCCTGTCCTTGTCCGAGCGCACCGTGATGGCGCACATGCGTTCGGTGTTTACCAAGCTCGGACTGGTCGACGACGGCACCACCCACCGCAGGCTCCTGACCGTCGTCACCTACTTCGGCTCACGCCAAGGTAGCGATCTCCTGCTATCAGTTGGCTGACGAGATGCTCACGGCGTTCGGATCGGCTGGCGCTGATGGCGTTCGTGCCCGCATCGCTGGCATCGGCGCACGTGACGCTGGCGCAGCCCAGGCCGGTGCCGTGCGGGTACGTTTGCGGGATGGCCCCGAGGCCGGAGACGGATAGCGTCGACGTTGCCGAGCTTGTTGCGACCCTGTCGTATGCCGCTGATCTAGGTCTGGGGCAGCCGATGGCCCACTGCATGCGGCAGACGGTCATCGGGCTGCGCATAGCTGAACTCCTCGGGGCGAGCGATGAGGATCGTCGGGCGACGTACTACCTCGGCTTGATGATGAACACGTGGTGTCACGCGGATGCGGCTGAACAGGCGACGTGGTTCGGGGACGACATCTCGTTCAAGGGGGACGGCTACGAGACGCTAGGCATGAGCACCGCGCAGACAGTGGCGTTCCTGCTGCGCCGAGTGAGTTCCCATGGCAGCGGCCTACAGCGACTGAAGCGGCTCGCGCAGTTTCCGCTGACCGGTCAGCGGCTTGTCAACGAGTTCTTGCGAACGCACTGCGAGCTTGGTGCGCAGTTCTCCGAGCGGATCGGCCTGGAGAGCTCAGTGGCAGGTGCGATCCAACAGGCCTACGAGCAGTGGGACGGGAAGGGCGAGCCCTGTCACCTGCGGGCGGACGCGATCTCGTTGCCGGCCAGGCTGGTTCAGCTGGCCGGGCCCGTGGAGGTCTTCAGCCGTCGCCATGGGGTCGAGGCGGCCCGAGCGATGAGCTTGCGTCATCGGGGGACGTACTTTGATCCCGAACTGGTGGATGTGTTCCGGCAGCACACACCACAATTGCTCGAGGGCTTGGACGAGGCCTCGGAGTGGGACGCCGTGCTCGCCCTCGATCCGTCACTCTCGGAGCGGGTCGCCGGCACCAATCTGGACGCGGTGCTGTTGGCGATGGCCGACCTCGTTGACCAGAAGTCACCACACCTGGCTGGGCATTCCCGAGGGGTCGCCAACCTCGCCGGGGAGGCCGCACGGGTGTTGGGCATGCCGAGCGACGAGGTGACGAATATCCGGCGTGCAGGCATGATCCACGACCTCGGCCGGCTCGGAGTGTCGAACTCGATCTGGGACAAGGTGAGCCCGCTGACCAACGCGGAGTTCGAGCGAGTCAGGATGCATCCGTATCTCACTGAACGAATGCTGGCCAAGGTCTCCGCATTGTCGCGAAGCCGGGAGATCGCCGCCCGCCACCACGAACGAATGGACGGCACCGGATACCCTCACGGGCTCAGCGCCGCTTCGTTGAGCATGTCCGATCGGCTGCTCGCGGCGGCCGACGTGTACCACGCGAAGACTGAGGGCCGGCCGCACCGCGCAGCCCTCAGCGACGAGCAGGCCCGCAACCACCTGCGTCAGGAGACGCGGGCGGGTCGACTGGATGCCGCTGCGGTGCAAGCGGTCCTGGTGGCGGCCGGTCATCGCGTTGATGCTCGGCGTGATGGACCTGCGGGCCTCACCCCGCGCGAGGTGCAGGTGCTCGGCCTTCTGGCGCGCGGGTTGGCGAACAAGCAGATCGCCAGCCAACTAGGCATCACTGCCAAGACCGCGTCGAACCACGTGGAGCACGTGTACCTCAAGCTGGCAGTCACGAGCCGAGCCGCCGCCACCTTGTGGGCGACCCAGCACGGGCTTGTCGGGTCGTTCGAGGCACGCTGAGGCGCAGTCTGCCCTGGTCGTGTTCCCGGAGAGCTGTCGCATGCTGGGGCGAACGCCTCATGACAGCGGACGCGGTCCTGCATAGCGTCAGCAGGACCAACAGCCGACAGGACATGTGATGACGACCGACACCAAGCACCGCGAAGGGTTCTACCGCCGCGAGCTCCTGCCGCGGATGATCAACGTCATGTGCGGCGCCAAGCATGGTGAACCGCATCGTCGCCACGTCTGTGCCGGGCTGAGCGGAGAGGTCATCGAGCTCGGCTTCGGATCCGGCCTCAACGTCCCCTTCTACCCGGCGACCATCAGCCGCGTCACGGCTGTCGATCCCTCCGAGGTGGGCTGGAATCTCGCCGCCAAGCGCCTCAAGGCTTCGGCTGTCCCGGTTCGGTGGTCCGGCCTTGACGGGCAATCGCTGCAGTTTCCTGACCACAGCTACGACTCCGCCCTCTGCACGTGGACTCTCTGCACCATTCCGGACGCGAGTGCGGCCCTGAGCGAGGTTCGCCGGGTGCTCAAGCCAGGTGGGACATTGCACTTCGTGGAGCACGGCCTGGCCCCCGACGAATCCGTCCGCCGACGCCAGCGTCGCCTCGACCCCATCGAGCAGCGTCTCTTCGGTGGGTGCAGACTCACCCTTCCCATCGAGGAAACGTTGACATCGGCGGGATTCACCATCTCCGAGCTGAACTGTTTCTATCAGCAGGGCGCTCCAAAATTCGGGGGTGCATACTCCATGGGCGTCGCGGTCTCCCCGCCCGCATAGTCCGGCGCTGCTGCTGGAACCGAACGCGAACCGGCGTCGACGACGCTCGAAAACTGGACAGTTTGCGGCGCCTGAAAATGAACCCCTGAGCGTCGCTGGGTCGATCAGCCCAGGTCCCGGCCGGAGCCGTCCACCTCAGGGACGGGCGACGAAGTAGGCGTTGAACGGGTCGGCCTCTAGGTCCATGACCTCGACGTTTGCGAAACCCGCCTCGCGGACCATTGTCTCGGCGAGTTCGACGCCCCAGACGGTACCGAGCCCGTCACCTCCCTGGCCGAGGGACACGGACATGCAGTGCACGGTCGAGACCGCGTACAGGAAGCTCGCCCAGGGCAGCGCGAGGTTGTTCTCCAGCCGGCTCGAAGCCTTGATGTCCACCATCAGGAAGGTGCCCTCGGCCCGGACCGCCTCGCGAATGTTGGCCAGCACCGTGGCCGGATGCGCCTGGTCGTGGATCGCGTCGAACACCGTGACGAGGTCGAAGGCCCCGTGCTCGCCCAGGTCGGCGGCGTCGCGGACCTCGAAGGTCACGTTCGTCAACCGCCACTGGGTCGCCTCGGCCCGGGCGGCATCGATTGCGTCCGGGGAGAAGTCGAACCCGGTGAAACGGCTGGCGGGAAACTCCCGCGCCATCAGATTGACCGCGTGCCCCTGCCCGCAGCCGATGTCGGCCACGTCGATCCCCTGCTCCAGCCGTTCGACGAGTCCGGTCAACGGCACGATCGTTGCGATCAGGGAGGCGTCGTGAACCGCCGCGCTGTCGGCGGCCTGCACGTCGTGGAAGCCCGGGTAGTCGGCGTACGCGAGCCCTCCCCCGCTGCGGAAACGCTCGAGCACCAGCGGCGTCACCTGCCCCATCAAGGTGAGCAGCGCCATGATGGGTGCGACGTTGTCGGCACCAAGCCCGGTGAGGAAGGGCGCGTGCGCCGCGCTGAGCGCGTAGGTGCCCTCGCGCGGCTGGTAGTCGACGAACCCGGCCGTGACGACCCCGCCGAGCCACTCACGCACATACCGCTCGTCGAGGCCGGCCGCGTCCGCGACCTCTTGGCTGGTCGCCGGCGGGAGCGCCTGAAGCGTGTCGAACAGGCCGAGCTGGTGGCCGATACTGCCCAGGACGACGATCGCGCCGTCGTTGAAGATCTGCACCATTCGCTCGTCTACGCCGTCCATGTGTGCGCCTCCTAGCGGCGACCAACATACGCCTGGGACGTTGAACAGAGCGTGAGAGTCGCGCCGAGACCTGCACCCGGCGAGGGCGGCGCGCGTCCAGGCGCATGAGCGCTCCGCTGCGCAGTTCACTTGGCCGAGGTGGCCAACGCGAACCCATGGTCCCCGGCGATCAACTCGGCGGCGCGCTCGCCGATCATGATCGCGGCGGCGTTGGTGTTGCCGCTGACCACGTTCGGCATGACGCTGGCATCGGCGACCCGCAGACCAGCGACTCCGATGACCCGCAGATCTGCGTCGACCACGCTGCCCATCCGACAGGTTGAGGCCTCGTGGTAGACGGTTTGCGCATAGTGCCGGGCCCAGTCCTCCAGTAAGGCGTCGCTGGGCGGCGCAGCTTCTGTGTGGCCGTGGGCCGCCGCCAGTGCGGGCGGCACCATCAGCGGTCCGAGCCCATCGCCGGGCCAATGGTCGACGATCTGCAGGGAGCGTCGCATCACCGCGAGCATCACCGTGACGTCGTGCGGGTCGGCGAAGTAGTTGAGATCGATCCGCGGGGCGTCCGCGATGTCGGAGCTGGCCAGCCGCACCTGCCCCTCGGAGTGCGGCTGCACCGGGTTCGGCAGGACCACGAGGGTCTGCGCGTTAGGCGCCAACGCAGTGTCCGGATCGGCGAAGTAGTCGGCCGGGTCCACCCGGAACAGGTCCCGCCAGCCCTCTGGTGTGTCCCCGCAGGCGAACAGCCCGATCTCGGCGTCGTGGGTATGCAGGTCACCCAAGCCGGTGGAGAAGAACGCGACCGCGTCGTAGAACGAGGACGACGCCAACCCCTTCCCGGTGCTTGCCCACTCGGTCACCTGGCGCTCGGCCTCGGCCTTGAGCCTGGCCAGTTCCGGAGGCAGGTCGGCGTCGTGCGCTGGGTCGGCGGGCAACGGTCCGGCCGGGGCCCGCAGCGCGTCGGGGCCAAGGGCGATCGCGATCTCGCTCATCGTCAACGCCACCCCCGGCGCCGGGAAGGCCAACGGCACCTGCAGGTGGTCCTTGAGATGCCTGCCAACGTGCCGGTTGTCCAGGACACACTGCACGCCCACCGATGCGAGCTCATCGGCCGAGCCGATCCCGGACAGCAGCAAGAGCTGTGGCGACCCGATCGCGCCGGCGCTGATCATGACCTCCCGGTCCGCGTACAGGCTCGTCGTCCGGCCCTCAGCGTCCCGGTAGCGCACCCCGGTGGCGCGCAGGCTGGCCCCGCGGGCCTCGATCAGCACCCGATCCACCTGGGCGTGAGTGATCACGGTCAGGTTCGACCGCTCCATTGCCGGGCGCAGGAACGCCTCGTATGTGGAGGACCGCTTGCCGCCGCGAGTCGTGGTCTGACACAGGGACGCGCAGCCGGCCGGCCCACCGCGGTCGCGGCTGTTGTAGTCGCCGGTGGGGATCCCAGCCGCCGCGGCGGCCTGGACGAATTCCTCCGCGGCCTGGGTGTGCGGCGAGCGCACGGATACGCCGAGCGGGCCACCGGTACCGTGCACCTCCTCGTCGATGACGACACCGTCGTCCTGATCCGGCGGGTCGAGGTCCTCGCTCTTTACGAAGTACGGCAGCACATCCGCGTACGACCAGCCCTTGGCGCCGTTCGCCGCCCAGCCGTCGAAGTCGCCGGGATGTCCCCGGACGTAGGCCATGTAGTTCAGGCTGGACGAGCCACCGAGCATCTTGCCTCTCGGCACCATCATCCGGCCGTCGGCGAGGCCCTTGCCGACGCCGCCCGGGTCGCCGGTGTACATCCAGTCGACCTCGGGGTCGAGCTGGAGGGTGGCGACCGCGGCAGGCATCGCGGCGCGCGCTGGGGGAGTGCCGCCGGCCTCGACCAGGGCGACGCGTACAGCCGCGTCCTCGCTCAACCGGGCGGCGATCACCGCGCCCGCCGACCCAGCACCGACGACGATGACGTCGAAGCGATCGGCCGCACTGGCCGGTGACGGACTGGGTGCCTGGCCCACCTTGAGAGGTCTACCACCGGTAGCGGCATGCGAACAGAGCGCGCGACTTCTCTCCGGTTTGTCCGGTGGATGCTCCCGATCAAAGTCCTCCGGACCGGGCCTCTGGCGTATGGGAACAACTCATCTGACGGACTTCCGGGGACGGCGCCGCCGACTGCCTTGCCTGCCGGGTGGTTAGCGCGGGGTGCGCCCATCGTGCGCGGCCGCCAGCCTGGCCAACGCCAGCGCCGCGATGAACAGACCGAAGTCCCGCAATGCCACGTCGCCGTAGTAGCCGATGCTGACCAGGTTGACGATGATCCCGGCCAGCCATGCGGCGACCAAGTACGCACCTAGCCTCGGCCGGAAGGCGACCGTGATGCCGGCCGCGATCTCGATGATGCCCACGGCGTACATCGCCTGCTGCGCGGTGCCGGGCACCAGGTTGTTGATCCACGGCGCCAGGAACAGCTTCCAGTCGACGAGCAGGTTGAAGAACGCGTCCAGCCCGAAGATGATGACCACCACGGAGAACAGCACCCGCAGCAGCATGAACGCCTGCCAGCTCGGATCCGCATGCCGGCGCTCCTCCGCTTCGAGGGTCTCGCGGGTCAGCACGTTGCGGCTCGGGTCCATCGGGTCCTCCTGTGGGTGACGACGCCTTTACCACAGGGCGTTGGTTGGACGGTAGGTAGGCCGGCCGGCTGCCGTCCTCACCTTGTCCGATAGGTCGCCCGTTCGGGCCTACCCACCGTCTCCCGGATACGCCACTCGGGCGACCCCCCGGGCGAGCCTTCGGTTCCAACGGGTTGAGGATTCCACGGGCGCTCAGCCCAGAGTGGCGCGGATCGGACGGCCCGGAAAGGCGTCGACGTCCAGGGTGCCGTCGCGCACCACGAAGGTCCCGTCGACAAGCAGGTGGCGCACCCCGACGGATGGCCGCGTCGGGTCGACGTAGGTCGCACTGTCGCTGATCGTGGCAGGATCGATGACCACCAGGTCGGCGTCTGCGCCGGCCGCGAGCCAGCCCTTGGTCCGCGCGGCGGGAGCGAAGCCGGCGACCACTTGCGCGGGCAGGTAGGAGCACCGGCGGAATGCCTCCGCCCACGACCAGGCGCCGGTCTCGACGACCATCCGCCGCAGCGAGCGGGCGAACGTTCCGGCGGTGCGCGGATGCGTCTGCCCACCCTCGGGAAGCGGCCACTCTCGGCTGTCGGTTGAGCCGTCCGGCCACTCGACGTGCATGGCGTCGCTGGCGACGATCGAGTCCGGGAAGGCAAGCGCCCGCTGGAGCAGCGCCGCGTCCTCGGGGTTCTCCTCGTCGAGGAAGGAGACGACGCACACGGCGCCCGGGTCGGTCGCGCGCAGGTGGGCCAGCCGGCCGACCGAGGCGATCCGCTCGCCGGTCGCGACGATCGTGAGCGAGGACGGCCGCAGACCCCACGCCGCGAGTCGTTCCGGGGCCAGGAAGTAGGCGCCGATCGCGGTGCTCCCGGCGCCGTACGGGTAGGCCTCGACGGTCACCCGCGAGCCGTTGGTCCGCGCGGTGCCAAGGAGGTCCAGCACCCGGTCGACGTGTCGTCGGGAGGTGCTGTTGACGTGGCAGTGGTGCATCGACGCACCGGTCTCGGCGGCAGCGCGGGTGATCTCGAGCGAGCCGTCGATCGGCGTCGTCG
Organism: Angustibacter sp. McL0619; assembly: GCF_049994355.1. Lineage (NCBI taxonomy): Bacteria > Bacillati > Actinomycetota > Actinomycetes > Kineosporiales > Kineosporiaceae > Angustibacter > Angustibacter sp. McL0619. The sequence continues at coordinate 505,656 of NZ_CP188257.1, forward strand.
GATCGGCCTCCACAATCTCCCGGACGTGGGTGAAGGTCGCGGTCCCGGTCCGCGCCGCGAGGCGGGCGACGTCCAGGAACTCGTCGGGGTCGGTTCGTGGGGCGTAGCCCATCAGGACGCCGATGCCGAGCGCTCCCGCCTCCAGCTCGGACTCGAGCAGCTGCAGCCACGCGACGCGTTCGGACGGCGATGACGAGCGCTGCCACGCCGGGTCGCCGAGCATCACGAGCGACGCGTGCAGGTCGGCCGCAGGGGGCGTTCCCAGGTGCACCGCGGCGCGGGCATCGCCCCATGAGGCGGAGAAGCCGTAGTGCAGCAGCCGTCCATCGGCAGCAGCCCGTGCATACGCCTTCTCGATCGGCATCAACCCGGCCTCGAGGTCGAGCGTCGCCGTGACACCGTCGAGCGCCTGGAGGCGCTGGCCCGCGATGGAGTGCACGTGACTGTGCAGGTCGACGAAGCCTGGCCCGACCACCAGACCGGCCACATCGACGACCGTCGCGTCATCTGCCAGGACCGAGGGCGGGAGAACGGGTCCGAGGGCGACCACCTTGCCGCCGTCCACGGCCACGTCGGCCACCTGCTCGGTCCCGGAGCGCGGATCAACCACACGCCCGCCGCGAAGAATCAGCACCCCGACATCAAACACCGGAGCCGTGCACGGCTCACTGGATGATCGGACAATCGACCCCGCTCCACGCTGTGTGATCGGACGAACACTCTTCGCGAGGACCGGCCTAGGTTGGCCGCCATGTCAACGCTGGAGAGCCCGCCGGCCATCGCCGACCTGCAGTCCGCCGCCCACTGGCTGGCGGAGAGCTTCGCCCACCTCGCCGACGAGCACGGGGTCCCGGGAGCGACCATCGCTGTACTGGCGGGTGGCGAGATCGTCACCGCCGGCGCCGGGGTCACGAGCCTCGGCACGGGCGTCGCAGTGGACGCCGACACGGTCTTCCAGATCGGCTCGATCACGAAGATCTGGACGACCTCGCTCGTGATGCAGCTGGTCGACGACGGTCTGCTCGACCTCGACCAGAGCCTGCTGGACTACCTGCCCGAGCTGGTGATCGCAGACAGCGAGGCCGCCGCGGCGCTCACCACGCGCCACCTGCTCACGCACACGGCCGGCTTCGAGGGCGACATCTTCACCGACACCGGACGGGGTGAGGACGCGATCGAGAAGTACGTCGCGACGCTCACCGACCTGCCCCAGCTCTTCGCCCCGGGGGAGACGTTCTCCTACAACAACACGGCCTTCGTCGTGCTCGGACGCCTGGTTGAGGTCCTGCGCGGCAAGCCGTACGACGAGGTGCTGCTCGAGCGCCTCGCCGGACCGCTCGGCCTCGAGCGCGTCAGCCCGAGCCCCTACGAGGCGATCCGGCACCGGGCGGCCACCGGCCACGTCGCCGACGACGAGGGTGCGATGACGCCCGCGCCGACCTGGGCGCTCGCGCGGTCCAACGCGCCGGCCGGGTCGATGCTGGCGATGACGGCGGCCGACCTCCTTGGCTTCGTGCGGATGCACCTCGACGGCGGCACCACGGCCGACGGCACCCAGATCCTCAGCGCCGAGTCCGTGCAGGCGATGCAGACCCGCCAGGTCGACCTGCCCCGGTTGTCCGGCATGGGCGACGCGTGGGGTCTCGGCTGGGAGCTGTTCGACACCCCGCAGGGAACCGCGATCGCCCACGACGGCGGCACGATCGGCCAGGCCGCGTTCCTCCGCGTGGTCCCCGAGGCCGGCGTCGCGATCGCGATGCTGACCAACGGCGGTGACTTCTTCGGGCTCTTCAACGACGTGGTCGCCCGGCTCCTCACCGACCTCACGGGCGTCGTGCTCCCCGAGCGTCCGACCCCGCCGGTCGACCCCGAGCAGGTGGACGTCAGTCGCTACCTGGGCCGTTACGCCGACACCATCTACGACGTCACGGTCACCCAGGACGCCGACGGCAAGGTCTGGCTCGACCGGGTCCCCAAGGACGTCATCGCGGAGATCGGCGAGAAGCCGATGCGCTTCGAGCTCGTCCACCTCGCCGGCGACTCGCTCATCTCGGTGACGGCCTACCACGGAATCCACGTCGTCTTCGCGTTCATCGGTGACGTCGACGGCAAGGCCAAGTACGTGCACTACGGCCGCGTTGTCTGTCGTGCCGACTAGCAAGACCCCCACCACCCCAACGGGAATGCCCACCCTGCAGAAAGAGGAACGCCCATGAGGCCGGTCCGCTCGAGCGCGCTCCTGGCGCTCTCCCTGTCCGTGGCCGCCGTCGGCCTCACCGCCTGCGGTGGGTCCGACGACGGCTCCAACGGCGCAGGCAGCACGTACGCCGACGGCAAGACCTTCACGCTCGCGTCAGCCACCGACCCGGGTGCCCTCGACCCGCAGGGCTCGGCGGTCAGCGCGGCCCTGCAGCTCGGTCGCTTCGCCTACGACAGCCTGGTCGCCGTCAACCTCGACGGCCAGGTCCAGCCGCAGCTCGCGAAGTCCTGGAAGGTCGACGGGAAGACCGTGACCTTCGAGATCGGCAGCGGCATCACCTGCGCCGACGGCTCCGCCTTCGACGCCCAGACTGTCGTCGACAACATCACCTATGTCGCGAACCCGGCCAACAAGAGCCCGCTGCTCGGCGTCTACCTGCCCGCCGGAGCGACCGCCACGGCCTCCGGCTCGACGGTGACCGTCACCCTTGCTGCACCCTCGCCGTTCGTCCTCAACGGCATGGCCAACCTCCCGATGGTCTGCGAGTCGGGGATGAAGGACCGCGCCGGCCTCAAGGACAAGACCGCCGGCACCGGCCCATACACGCTCAAGGAAGGCGTGCCCGGCGACCACTACACCTACGCGGTGCGCAAGGACTACGCCTGGGGCCCCAACGGTGCCAAGACTTCGGCGCCGGGCACGCCCGCCAGCATCGAGGTCAAGATCGTCAGCAATGAGACGACCGCCGCGAACCTGCTGACCAGCGGCCAGATCAACGCGGCCTCGATCCTCGGCCCGGACGCCGCGCGGCTCACTGCCGCCAAGGTGGACGCGGAGAAGACCGAGCTGCTCATCGGTGAGCAGTGGTACAACCACGGCGACGGCCACGCGACGAGTGACCCCGCGGTCCGGACGGCGCTCACCCAGGCGCTCGACGTGGCCGAGCTGCAGAAGGTGATCACGTCCAACACGGGTGCTCCGGCGAAGGGCCTGGCCATCCTCGCCCCGGCTGGCTGCACCGGCGACTCGGTCAAGGGCAACGTGCCCGGCACCGACACGTCCGCGGCCGCCGCCGCCCTCCAGGGGGCCGGCTGGGCCAAGGGCTCCGACGGCATCTATGCCAAGGACGGCAAGAAGCTCACGGTCAACTTCCTCTACGACAGCGTGCTGGGCACCGGCGGCTCCGCGGCCGCGGAGCTCGCGGTCAAGGCGTGGACCGGCCTCGGCGTCGACGTGAAGTCCAAGGGCGCATCGACCACCGACCTGCAGCCGATCCTGTTCGGCACAGGTGCGTGGGACATCGCCTGGGAGCCAATCAACGTCAGCACGCCCGACCAGGTGGTTCCGTTCTACTCAGGTCCCGGCCTGAAGGACGGCGGCATGAACTTCGCCAGCATCGAGAACGCCGGCTACTCCTCGAGCGTGCAGACGGCGATGTCGAAGAGCGGCGCCGAGGGCTGCCCGGACTGGCAGGCCGCCGAGGGTTCGCTCTTCAAGGCCGCCGACGTCGTCCCGTTCGCCAACAACGTCCTGCAGACGTTCCACAAGGGCGCGGACTTCAAGGTCACCGGCTGGATCGAGCCGACCAGCATCCGGATGCTGGGCTGAGCGGGGTCTGATAGCGCATGGCAACCATGACACCAGCAGCCGCTCCCACCCGGGCGGCATCGAGAAGCCGTGATCTGCCAGGCGGCAGATGGACGCGGTTCGTGCTGCGCCGCACGGGGCGGCTGCTGGTGTCGCTGTGGGTCCTGGTAACCGCGTCGTTCCTGATGATCCACCTGGTTCCGGGGGACCCGGTGCGGGCCGCGCTCGGTCTCACCGCGCCGGCCGACCTGGTCGCCGCCAAGCGTGAGGCGCTCGGGCTCAACGACCCGCTGCTCACGCAGTACGTCCACTACGTCAGTGACCTCCTGCACGGCGACCTCGGCGAGTCGATCGTCTCGCAGCTCCCGGTGTCCCAGACGATCAGCCAGCGCCTGCCCGCGACGGCCTCACTGGCTCTGCTCGCCTTCGTGGTCGCGGTCGCTGTCGCCATCCCGCTCGGGGTGGCGGTCGCGGTCGCCACCAGGCGCGGTCGCCGCCGTCGTACGGAGCTCGCCTTCGCCTCGACGAGCGTCGTGCTGGGCGCAGTCCCCGACTTCCTCGTCGGAGTCGCGCTCGTCTGCGTCTTCGCCGTCAGCCTCGGCTGGTTCCCGGTGGCGGGACGCGAGGGTCCCTCGTCGTACGTTCTGCCGGTGCTCGCGCTGGCCATCGGACCGGCCGCCGTCCTCTCCCGCATCGTCCGGGTCGAGATGCTCGCGGTGCTCGTTACCGACTACATCCGCACCGCGCGTGCCAAGCGGCTGCCCGCGACACGCATCCACCTGCGCCACGCACTCCCGAACGCGGTCACGGCGACGCTGACGCTCGGCGGCATGCTGCTCGCCTCGATGGTCGCGGGCACCGTGCTGGTCGAGAACGTCTTCGCGTGGCCCGGGCTCGGCAGCACCATCGTCGCCTCGATCGTCGCCCGGGACTACCCCCTCGTGCAGGGCACGGTCCTCGTGTACGGCGTCATCGTGCTGGTGGTCAACACCCTGGTCGACGTCGCGCTGGCGCTCCTCGACCCCCGCTCGACGATCGGAGACCTGTGATGGGGCGCTGGTCCCGCGTCGTCCGGACGCCTGTCGGCATCGTCGGCGTCGGACTGCTCACGCTCGTGCTGCTGCTCGCGGTACTCGCCCCGATCCTGTGGGGCGACAAGGCCGACGCCGTCGACACCAACAACCTTTTGGCCGGTCCGTCCGCCACGCACTGGCTCGGCACGGACAACCTCGGCCGGGACCTGTTCTACCGCGTGCTCGTCGCGACCAGGTTGTCGCTGACCCTGACTCTCCTAGCTGCGGCGCTCGGCACGGTCGTGGGCCTGCTGCTCGGCACGGCTCCGCTGCTGCTCGGCCGCCGGGCCGGACGGTCGGTCGCGACCCTGGTCAACCTGCTCGTCGCCTTCCCCGGGCTGCTGCTGGTGCTCTTCTTCGCCGTCATCTTCGGCGTCGGTGCGCGAGGTGCCGTGCTGGCCGTCGGTCTCGCCGTCGCCCCAGGTTTCGCGCGGCTGTGCCAGACGCTGGTCGCCGGCGTCGCGGAGCGCGAGTACGTGGCCGCCGCCCGGATCGCAGGGGTGGGCGGCTTCCGCGTCCTGCTGTGGCACGTGCTGCCCAACGTCGCCGAACCGCTCATCGTCAACGCCACGATCACCGCCGGAGGCATCCTGCTGAGCTTCGCCGGGCTGTCCTTCCTCGGCCTGGGCGTGCAGTCGCCCTCGTACGACTGGGGCAAGCTGATGCAGGACGGCCTGTCCGGCATCTACGTCCACCCGCTCGCCGCCCTCGCGCCCGGGATCATGGTGATCCTCGCCGGACTCGCCTTCAACCTCACCGGGGAGGCGATCGCGGGCGCGTTCGGCGTGCCCGCCGCGACCGGCCTGGGCAGGGTCGTGCCCCTGGGCGACCTGCACGTCGAGACCGAGCAGACCCCGGAGAGAGAGCTCGTGCACGACGACGATGGCGACCCCGAGCTGCTGCTCGACGTCCGCGACCTCCAGATCACCTTCCCAGGGCCTGACGGTCCCATCCGGCCCGTGCGCGGCCTCACGTTCGGGATCGGCGCGGGCGAGGCTGTGGGCGTCGTGGGCGAGTCGGGATCGGGCAAGTCGCTGACGGCCCTGGCGATCGCCCAGCTCGTGGAGGAGCCCGGTCGGGTCGATGCCAGCCACCTCGCGTTCTGTGGGACCGACCTGCTCGAAGGCTCCCACGACAAGCTGCTCGGCACGTCGCTCGCGGTCGTCTTCCAGGACCCGATGACGTCGTTCAACCCGACCATGCGCATCGGCACCCAGCTCGCCGAGGTCGGTCGCTACCACCAGGGCCTCGACCGGAGGTCGGCGTTCACCCGCGCCGTCGACCGGCTGCGTGCAGTCCGCATCCGGGAGCCGGAGCGGGGCGCCCGGCAGTACCCGTTCGAGTTCTCCGGCGGGATGCGCCAGCGCGCCATGATCGGGATGGGCCTGATGGGCAGCCCGCGGCTGATCATCGCCGACGAGCCGACGACCGCACTCGACGTCACGGTGCAGAGCCAGGTGCTTGCCCTGCTCCAGGAGGTGCGCCGCGAGGAGGGCGCGGCGCTCCTGTTCATCAGCCACGACGTCTCAGTCGTCGCCGACGTCTGCGACCGCGTGCTGGTGATGTACGCCGGTCGCATCGTCGAGGACCTGCCCACGGCGGATCTGCGGACCGGAGCCCGCCACCCGTACACCCGGGCGCTCGTCGCCGCGGTGCCCGACATGACCACCGACCTCGAGGCGCCGCTCGCCACCATCCCCGGTCACTCGGTCGATCCCGCCGAGGTCCCGGTCGGCTGCGCCTACGCCGACCGCTGCCCGCTCGCCTCCGCGCTCTGCCGCGAGCAGGACCCGGCCCTGGCCGCCGGCCCCGGCGGCAGCCGCGTGGCGTGCTGGCACGCGACAGAGCGGGTCGAGGTCCTGACGGCCGAGGGGGCGAGCGCATGAGCACGCTCCAGTTCGAGCACGTGACGGTCCGTTACGGCGCGAGCACCGTCCTCGACGAGGTGAGCCTGACGGTCCCGGACGGCGAGGTCGTCGGCCTCGTGGGCGAGTCGGGCTCGGGCAAGTCCACGCTCGCGAAGGCTGCCGTGGGGCTGGCGCCGCTGCAGAGCGGCGAGATCCTGCTCGATGGCGCGCCCATCCGGCTCCGCGGCCGGCACCGTCCGCTCCGGATGGTCTTCCAGGACCCGTTCTCCTCGCTCGACCCGCGGATGACGGTCGGGGAGAGCATTGCCGAGGCCCTCCGCGGGCCTCGCGGCGAGCGGCTCTCGCGGGCCGCTCGTCGAGTCGAGATCGCGCGGCTGCTCGAGCTCGTCCACCTCGATGCGGGCCGCGCCGGCCAGCTGCCCGGACAGCTCTCGGGCGGCCAGCGTCAGCGGGTCGCCCTGGCCCGGGCGCTCGGCGGCCGGCCACAGGTCGTCATCGCCGACGAGATCACCTCCGCGCTCGACGTGTCGGTACAGGGCGCCGTCCTCAACCTCGTCCGGGAGATGCAACGCGAGCTCGGCCTCTCGATGCTCTTCATCTCCCACAACCTGGCGGTCGTCCGCTACGTCGCCAGCCAGGTCGCTGTTCTCGAGGGCGGCCGCATCGTCGAGCACGGCCCGACGGCCGAGGTCCTCGGCCGCCCCCAGCACGAATACACCCGTCAGCTCCTGGCCGCCATTCCCGGCAGCCACGACCACCGAGAGACCGAGGAGACCCGCGCATGACGACGACCCCGATCGACGCAGCCCACTGGGAGGCACGCTTCGCCGAGCTGGTGAAGAAGCACGGAATCCCGGGCGCTCAGCTCGGCATCCTGCGGCTGGCCTCCGCCAGTGACGGAGCCGGTGCCGAGGACGAGGTCTTCACCACGGCCACCGGAGTGCTGCACACCGGGACCGGCCAGCCCGCCACCACCGACTCCGTCTTCCAGATCGGCTCGGTCTCCAAGGTCTGGACGGCCACCGTGGTCATGCAGCTGGTGGACGAGGGCCGGTTCGCGCTCGACACCCCGGTGGTCGAGATCATCCCCGAGCTGTCGCTGGGCGACCCGGAGGTGACCAAGACGGTCACGGTGTGGCACCTCCTCACCCACACGAGTGGGATCGACGGCGACGTCTTCACCGACACCGGCCGCGGCGACGACGCGCTGGAGAAGTACGTCGCGCAGCTCGGCGAGGCGGCCCAGAACCACCCGCTCGGCGCCACCTGGTCGTACTGCAACTCCGGCTTCTCCCTGCTGGGCCGGATCATCGAGGTCGTCACCGGCCTGACCTGGGACCAGGCCATGAAGGAGCGCCTGTTCGCGCCGCTCGGCCTCACCCACACGACCACGTTGCCCGAGGAGGCCATGGTCTTCGGTCACGCGATGGGCCACCTCAAGGGCGGCGACGACCCGCAGGTCGCTCCCGTCTGGGGCCTCCCGCGCTCGGTCGGCCCTGCCGGCCTCATCACCTCTCGAACCGAGGACGTGCTTGCGTTCGCCCGGATGCACCTTACCGGCGGTCTCACGCAGGACGGCACGCGCATCCTGTCCGAGGAAGGCGTCGCGGCGATGGCCGCATACCAGACCGAGTGCCCGGAGAAGATCCTGCTCGGTGACTCGTGGGGCCTCGGGTGGTTCCGCTGCGACTGGAACGGTCATCGTGCGATCGGCCACGACGGCAACACCATCGGCCAGGCCGCCCTCCTGCGCCTGCTCCCGGAGGCCGGCATCGCCGTCTCCGTCAACACCAACCTCGGCAGCGCGATCCCGCTGTACCAGGAACTGTACGAAGAGATCTTCTCGGCGCTGGTCGACGTGCACCTCCCCGCACCGTTCGAGGTCCCGGCCGAGCCGGTCGACGTCGACCCGACGCCGTACCTCGGCACCTACGCCCGCGAGTCGGTCCTCGAGGAGGTCTACGTCGAGAAGGGCAAGACCTGGATGCGGACCACCGTGTCCGGACCGGTCGCCGAGGCGTCGGGCGACGCCGAGCCCGAGGTGCACGAGCTGATCGCCGTCGGCGACGCCCTCTTCGCGGTCAAGCCCGACAAGAGCGAGGCTTACTACCCGGTCCGGTTCTACTCCTTGCCGACCGGCGAGGAGTACATCCACTTCGGCGCCCGGGCCACCCCGAAGAGGCCTGCATGACGATGCTCGGCGACACTCCTCGCGCGGCGCTCGCGCTCGACGATCTGCTCGCGGACCTGCGCGAGCTCGTCGAGTGCGAGTCGCCGTCGAGCGACCTGGCCGCGGTCGAGCGCTCGGCCGATCTGGTTGCTCGGCTCGGCACCCAGCGTCTCGGCCTCGGGCCGGAGCGCATCGTGCTGGACGGCGTGCACCACCTTCGTTGGCGCCTCGGGTCGGCGGTGCCGGGACGTGTCCTGGTGCTCGCCCACCACGACACGGTGTGGCCGCTCGGCACGCTCGCCCGTGCGCCGTTCTCGCTCGACGAGGGCGTACTGCGCGGGCCGGGCTGCTTCGACATGCTCGCCGGGCTGGTGATGGCCCTGCACGCCATCGCGGACCTGACCGACCGGGATGGCGTCACGTTGCTGGTGACCGGCGACGAGGAGCTCGGCTCGGCCAGCTCGCGTGAGCTGATTGAGGACGAGGCACGCCGAGCCGAGGCCGTCCTCGTTCTCGAGGCCTCGGCCGACGGGGGTGCGCTCAAGACGGCCCGCAAGGGCACCTCGCTCTATGAGATCGACATCGTCGGCCGGGCCGCCCACGCCGGGCTGGAGCCGCAGAAGGGGGTCAACGCGACCCTCGAGCTGGCCCACCAGACGCAGGCGGTCGCGGGGCTGGGCGACTCAGACGCCGGCACGACCGTCACACCCACGGCAGCCACGTCCGGCACCACCGTCAACACGGTGCCGGCCGGCGCCCGGTTCGCGGTCGACGTCCGGGCGTGGACCACGGCGGAGCAGGAGCGAGTCGACGCCGCTCTGCGTGGGTTGCGGCCGGTGCTGCCCGGTGCCGAGGTGCACGTCAACGGCGGCATCAACCGGGCGCCGTTGGAGGAGAAGTCGTCGCTGCCGCTCTTCGAGCGGGCGCAGGCGGTCGCCGCGCGGCTCGGGTTGCCCGAGCTGACCAGGGCGGCAGTCGGTGGCGCCTCCGACGGCAACTTCGCCGCGGGGGTCGGCACGCCGACCCTCGACGGGCTCGGGGCGGTCGGCGGGGGTGCGCACGCCGAGGACGAGCACGTCCTGGTCGACCGGCTGGCCGACCGGACGCTGCTGCTCCGGGTGCTCATCGAGGATCTACTGTCCGCGTCGGGCCCACCGAACCCGGGAGTCACCCGATGAGCAGGGAGCAGTGTGAGTCGAGCGAGCCGTGGCAGTCGTACGCGGCCGCCGCAGCAACGTCCGGCGTCATCGTGCGCGAGCTCCTGACGCTCGAGGACCTGCACGACGCTGCCGCCGTCCTCGGCCGGATCTGGGGTACGCCCGACAAGCCGCCGATGGGCGCCGAGCTGCTGCGCGCGATGGTCAAGGCGGAGAGCTACGTCGCCGGCGCCTTCGACACCGAGCACCCCGAGGCCGGCCTGGTCGGCGTCTGCGTGGGCTTCCACTCGGCGCCCGCCGCCCACGCGATGCACAGCCACATCGCCGGTGTGACGGATGCGGTCGCCGGCCGGCACGTCGGGTTCGCGCTCAAGCTGCACCAGCGCGCCTGGTGCCTGGACCGCGGCATCGACGTGACGGAGTGGACCTTCGACCCGCTGGTCTCCCGCAACGCCTACTTCAACCTGGCGAAGCTGGGGGCCTGCGTCGCGGAGTACCTCCCCGACTTCTACGGCTCGATGACCGACGCGATCAACCGTGGGAACGAGAGCGACCGGATCCTCGTCCACTGGTCGCTCTCCTCGCCCGAGGTGGCGCGCGCCTGTGCAGGGTCGCCCGTCCGGGCCGCTGTGCCCGCCGGCGCAGCCGCGTCGTGGGTGCAGGTCCCGCGCGATGTCGCGGCGCTGCGCCGCAGCGACCCGGAGGAGGCCAGGGCTTGGCGCACCAAGGTGCGTGACCAGCTGAAGACCGCCCTGGACGCAGGCGGCCGCGTCGCCGGCTTCGACAAGGAGCAGGGCTACCTGGTCCTGCCACCCGAAGGAGACCTGCTGCCGTGAGTGTGAAGCTCGAAGGCGTGGAGCTGCGCCGGGTCGCGATGCCGTTGGTGTCGCCGTTCCGGACTTCGTTCGGCACCCAGACCGCCCGCGACATCCTGCTGCTGCGTGCCGTCACCCCTGACGGCGAAGGCTGGGGCGAGTGCGTCGCGATGTCGGACCCGCTCTACTCCTCGGAGTACGTCGACGCGACCGCCGACGTGCTGCGCCGCTTCTTCCTACCCACTCTGGCGGCCTCCTCCGAGGAGCTGATGCGGCATGGGGCGCACGCGGTCAACGCCGTGCTGCACAAGTTCAAGGGCCACCGGATGGCCAAGGCGGCGCTGGAGATGGCCGTGCTCGACGCAGAGCTGCGGGCGGCCGGACGGTCCTGGGCGCGCGAGCTCGGGGCGGTTCGCGACCGCGTGCCCTCAGGGGTGTCGGTCGGCATCTACGACAGCATCCCGCAGCTGCTCGACGTGGTCGGCAGCTATCTCGACGCCGGCTACGTCCGGATCAAGCTCAAGATCGAGCCGGGTTGGGACGTCGAGCCGGTGCGCGCCGTGCGCGAGCGTTTCGGGGACGAGGTGCTCCTGCAGGTCGACGCCAACACGGCGTACACGCTGCGCGATGCCCGTCACCTGGCCAAGCTCGATGACTTCGACCTGCTCCTCATCGAGCAGCCGCTCGAGGAGGAGGACGTGCTCGGGCACGCCGAGCTCGCCCGGCTGATCAGGACACCTGTCTGCCTCGACGAGTCGATCGTCTCCGCGCAGAGTGCCGCGGCTGCCATCTCGGTCGGCGCCTGCTCGATCATCAACATCAAGCCGGGACGCGTCGGCGGCTACCTCGAGGCGGTGCGCATCCACGACGTGGCAGCCGCCCACGGGCTGGCGGTGTGGTGCGGCGGCATGATCGAGACCGGGCTCGGGCGGGCGGCCAACGCGGCGCTCGCCGCGCTGCCCGGCTTCACCCTCCCCGGTGACATCTCGGCGTCGGACCGCTTCTACCGGAACGACATCACTGCGCCCCTGACCATCTCCGAGGGGTACATGGACGTACCGGCCGGGCCAGGGCTCGGCGTCACCCCGGTCCCCGAGATCCTGGAAGCCGTCACCACCTCCACGGAGTGGGTCGCCTTCTGACCCGGGCCGGAGACCAGGCGGACTCCCGGCCCGCCGGTGCGCCCTATCCTGGGGCGGTGGCCCAACGCCCCCGTGCAAGCCTGGGACGGGTTCTCGACGACCTCGGAGACTCCCTGTTGGAGCTGGTCGCGGGAGACCCGGCGCACGACGGCGAGATCGGCGGCGTGGTCATCCACGACCCTGACGACGAGCCGGTCCAGCCACCGGCGGCGCTCGTGCTCGGTGTCGGCGTACCGCCTGCGGGCCTGCCGGACCTCGTCCGCGACGTCGGGCGCCAGGGGGCCGTGGGCCTGATCGTCCGTGCGCCGGTGGCGATGAGCCCGGCGCTCGATGCGGCGGTGCGGGAAGCTGGGCTCGCGCTGCTCGGTCTGCGCCGCGGCGCGACCTGGGGCCAGCTCACGGCGCTGCTCCGCTCACTCCTCGCGGAGGGCGACATCCGGCCGGCGGAAGCGGAGTCGATCGGCGGCCTTCCGTCGGGCGACCTGTTCGCCGTGGCCAACGCCGTGGGCGCACTCCTCGACGCGCCGGTCACGATCGAGGACCGCAGCTCGCGTGTGCTCGCCTTCTCCGGCAGGCAGGACGAGGCCGACTCGTCTCGGGTCGAGACGATCATCGGTCGCCAGGTGCCGGAGAAGTACGCCAAGGCCCTCACCGAGCTCGGCATCTTCCGGCAGCTCTACCGGGAACACCGTCCGGTCGTGGTCAATCCGGCCGACCTGGGAGCCGACGCGGTCAGCAAGCAGCGGGTGGCCATCGCGGTCCGTGCCGGTGACGAGGTGCTTGGCTCCATCTGGGCGGCGATGGACGGCGAGGTCACGCCCGAGCGAAGCGCCGTGCTGCAGGACTCCGCCAAGCTGGTCGCCCTGCACATGCTGCGCGTTCGCGCTGGTGCGGACGTGCAGCGCCGCTTGCGCACCGATCTGGTGAGCACCGCTCTCGAGGGCGGCGTCGGTGCGCGTGAGGCGCTGAGCCGGCTCGGACTGGACGGAAAGCAGGTCGTCGTACTGGCAGGGGCCCTGCGCACCGAGCAGCCGGGCGACGCCTGGCTGTCCTCTGACCAGCCCGCCGGTCTCGTCCCCGGTGAGACCGGCGGTCAGACCGGCGCGCTCGAGCGGGTCGCTGACGCGCTCAGCGTCCACCTGGCAGCCTCCGCCCCCGGCTCCGCCGTCGCCGTGGTCGGCGGCATCGCCTACGGCCTGCTCGCGGTCGGGTCGGGCGCGCACGGCAGCGGGCCCGAGGAACGCGCCGCGCGGCTGGCCGAGGAGTTCTGCGGGCGGGTCGGGAGCCGGCTGCCGATCGTGGTCGGCGTCGGTAGTGCCGGCGACGACGTCCGCGGTGTGAGCGAGTCGCGGGCGACAGCGACGCGCGTGCTGCGGGTCCTGCGCGAGGGGCACGCCGGGCGGCGCGTCGCTCGCCTCCCCGACGTCCACGCCCAGTCCCTGCTGCTCGAGCTGCGCGACCTGGCCGCCGCGCGAGGTGAGCGGCCCGTCGGTCCTGTCGCCCGCCTCCTGGCGTACGACGAGCAGAACGAGTCGGACCTGGCCGTGACCCTCGGGGCATGGCTTGACGCGCTCGGCGATGTCCGCGCCGCCGCCACCGCACTCTTCATCCACCCCAACACCCTGCGCTACCGACTCCGGCGTCTCGAGGAGGTCAGCGGGCTCGACCTGGCTGACCCGGATCAGCGGTTCGCGGCGATGCTCCAGCTGCGAATCCTCGGGCCGCCCTCGAGCCAGGCCGGACGGGTTCGATCATGAATACCAGGTCTGCCGCGGCGTCACGACAGCCCTCCGGAAACACGGACAGGCGTGAGAAGGATGGCGGGCCCATGCCGGCCGTGCGCGCCAACGCCTCGACATGTGCCGAGAGTCGGGCCCAGAATCCTCCGAGACCAGCTACTTCACCTCTCGGCGGTTGCTCAAGAACAGCCCCAGCACGATAGGCAGGCCGACCCAGACCAGGACCGCGGTGAGGGTCTCCCAGCCCTTGCCGTCGAGCGTGAACTCTCCGAGCCGCCCGAAGGCCCGGAACACGTCGAACCAGGCGCCGACGTGGGAGAGCACCGTGTTGGCCAGGATCGCGAACAGGAACGGCGCTAGGAAGAACGCGGTGAGCGCGACCCCTGTGATCGGGATCAGCGCACCGAACCCGGCACCCATCAGCACGAACAGGCCCTGGGTGAAGAACAAGCCGCCCCAATACGGGGCGAAGGCACGGCCCGTCCAGGAGATCGGGTCGCCGCTGACCAGTCCCGCCAGCAATGTCGCCAGCGCGGTCACCCCGATCAGCGCCACAAGGACGACGACCATCAGCAGCAGCGCCGCGACCAGCTTGGCCAGCAGGACCGGGACCCGACGCGGCGAGAGCGTGAACGTGGTCAACGCCGTCCGCTGCGTCCACTCGCTGGTCATCGCGAGGATCCCCAGCACCGGAAGGAGCAGGGCGGCCGGAGTGATGGCGGCGTCCGTGAAGTCCTGCAGGCTCACCGTCCCCGTCGGCGCGTGCCAGGACGTCCAGACCATCCACGCCAGGGCGAGGACTCCGAGGCCGACGATGACGCCGAGGATCCACCGGCCGGCCCTGTAGTCGACAGCCTTGCGCAGCTCGATCTGGGTGAGCCGGGCGAACGACGGTCGGGCTACCGGGTCGAGACCCGCGCTGGACTGCACCGGGCCGCGATGCGTGACGGTACTCATGCTACGTCCTTGTCATCCGCGAGGGCGGCCCACGACGCGCAGGTGAGGTTGGTGTCGACCACGACCACGACCACGACCATGGCGTGGTCGTGCGTCTTCGTGAGGTTCTCTACCGTGATCACGCGATCCAGTCTCGTTTCCACGAATGCGGCGGGGCATCGCCCGAACGTCCCGACCGACCCCCGACGAAAGTCTGGGGTCTGCGCCTGCCCGTCCCGTAGCCGTAACGCTCCATCACCCCATGGGCCCGAACTGCCGCCGAGTTGAGCCGCGGCCGGTTCTCCTGCTCGAACAGTGGCGGCCCGGCGGCCCGCCCGATCACGTAACCGGTCTGGGCGCCGAGCAGGGCACGCATGGCGGCCGCGGCCAGCACCGCCGGAAGCGAGCTGCAAAGCCCCCGAGGACGCGTAGAGCAGCCCGGCGGTGAAGAGCAACGAGTCGCCGGGCTGGAAGAAGCCGATCAGCAACCCCGTCTCCAGGAACATCACGGCGAACACCCCGAGCGTCCCGAAGTTCGACAGGACGCTGTGTGCGTCCAGCGGGTTGACGGTGAGCAGGGTCGTACCGAGTGCGCTCGCAGGCGACTCACGATCGTCGAAGAGGATTGGGGGCCCATTCGGTCACGATCGCGCGAACGGACCCGGCATAATTCCGTGGAGGGTTCCGTGGAGGTATCTGCCGAGGGTTCGGTGGGTTAAACGGTGGGACCCCCGGGCCTCTAGCTCAACTGGCAGAGCAGCGGACTTTTAATCCGCGGGTTGTGGGTTCGATCCCCACGGGGCCCACCAATCGGCGACCGAGCGCGACCGGGCGCGGCCGAGAGCAGAGAACCGGGGGACCGGAGGGACGTCGAGTGCCCGCCTTCTCTGGTTTCGGTGAGGGCTGGCTAGCCTACCCAGGTGGACCAGCCCGCGACCCGTGAGAGCCACGAGCGCGAACGCGACCTCGATCGGCTGCTGACCTTCGTGGACGCGGTGGTCGCCATCGCGATCACGTTGCTCGTGCTGCCGTTGGTCGAGCTGACCTCCGACGTCACCGGCGGCGACTCGGTCGCCGACCTGCTGCACGCCCACTTGAGCCAGCTCTGGTCCTTCCTGCTCAGCTTCGTCGTGATCGCGCGGCTGTGGTTCGCCCAGCACCGCGCGATGCGTCACGTGATGGCCGCCAACGCCAGACTCGGCCACTTGCTGGCGGTCTGGATGCTGACCATCGTCTTCCTACCGTTCCCCACCGCCCTGGTGGCCAGCGCAGGGGAGCAGCCGGCCACCAAGATCCTGTACGTCGGCACCATCGCGTTGAGCACCCTCACCCTGGCGGTCATCGACGCTCTCGTCCTGCGGCACCCGGAGCTCACCGACGGCATCGCGCCCACCGGCCTGCGCTCGGCGGTGACCAGCGCTGTCCTGTTGCTGATCGCGCTCGCGATCATGCTGGCCGTCCCGGCGACGAGCTACTACCCGATGCTGTTGCTGCTGCTCGACCCGCTGGTCGAACGCGCCCTGCAGGCGTTCAGCACCGCCCGGTAGGTCCGCTCGACATCCCCGTCGACGACCTCCAGCCGCGTTGCCCGCGGACGTTGCGGCACAAAGGAATCCAGCCGGTCGTGCAGCTCGGCCAGCTGCTCGGCCGTCACCTCGACCGGCCCGCGTTCGCTGAAGCGCTGCACCAGCCCGTCCCGGTCACCGCTCAACACCACCTCGACGAACTGCGCTCCGGCCTGTGCGGCAACGCCTTCGAGCTGGTCCAGGAAGGGCGGCCGAGCGACCAGCTGCGGGACCACCACGTCGTAGCCCGCGCCGAGGTGCTCGGCAGCCATCGCCAACGCCAGCGCTCGAGCGCGCAGTCCGGCGTCCCCCGGGTCGTCCTGCCACCTGCCGAGCAGCCCGCGCAGCAGGTCGACGTCCAGATCAAGAGCGAGCGGGTGGTCCGCGACGTACCGGCGGGCCAACGTCGACTTGCCCACCGCAGGTGGGCCGTTCAGAACCAGCAGCAGGGGCACGACGCCAGGCTAGGCCCGGCGCCAGCGGTTGCGGGTGTCGGTGTCGCTCGGCTTGCACTGCATCAGCGTCCCGGCGCTCGTCCGCCCGTACGCACCCCGCGGCGAGCAGTAGGCGCCGGGGTGGACCACCGAACCGCCGGACGTCGCCGGCGTGGACGTCGCCGGCTTGGGAGTCGCCGCAGGCTTCGAGGCAGTGGCCGCCGGAGCCGTGACCTCGCGCCCACCCCCCAGCCGGAACGCCGTCCGAGCCGGCAGCCTCAGCCCGCGGCACGAGGCCAGCACCGAGGACATCGCGTTCCGCTCCGCCGCGGTCACCCACAACCCGTAGGCGCGTTTGACCGCTACCTGGCGAGCCACGTAGCTGCACCGGAAGGACTTGGCCGGGGGCAGCCAGGTCGCGGCGTCCCCGTCGCCCTTCGCCCCGTTCGTCGGCCCGTCCACCGCGACCAGGTTCAGCGAGTCGTTCGCGAACTGCTCCCGCTTGGTCGTCGTCCACGCGGACGCGCCCTTCTGCCACGCGTCGGACAGGGCTACCACGTGGTCGATCTGCACCGCGGACGACGTCGAGACCCCGCGCGCGAACGCGATCGTCCGCCCGGTGTACGGATCGTGCAGCGCGCCGCTCAGCACCAGGCAGCCCTGCGTTCCCGACTTGAGCTGGAACGACGTCAGGTCCCGGCGCAGCACGTCGTTGCGGGTGTCGCAGCCGTTGTGGTCCATGTCCTTCCAGGCCGGCCCGAACCGCTCGCGGGTGTAGCCCGTCTTCGGTGCCCGCCCCTTGACGGTCAGCAGCCCGAGCGCCGCCGCAGCCGTCCCAGCGCCGGGCGCCGGCGCCCTGGTCGGCGTCACCGAGGCGGTTGGCCTCCCCGTGGCGGTCGGCGTCCCCGAGGCGGTCGGCGTCGCCGTACCCCTCGGCGCCGTACCGCTGGGTGCGGACTGCGTGGTCCGGACGCCGGACGCCGCCCCACCCGCGTCCGCGGCCTCGCCGCCGGGCTGGCAGGCGGTCAGGGACACCACGAAGGCGACGACGAGGGCAAGCGCGACTGGTCTCGAGCAGGAGGGCACCAGATCTGATCGACGTCCGGGGGCACGGCCTTGAACGTCGCCTACGTCTCACCCAGGCCGGGTGATGCCAGGGCAGCGGCCAGCAGGCAGCGTCGGACCGAGGCGAAGGGAACCCGGATGACAGTGCAGAGCCCACCCGCCGACATGACCGGTACGGCCTATCTGCGCCTGATCCTGTACGCCGCGCTGATCGGCATCCCGGCGGCCCTGGTCGCCGCTGGCTTCCTGGCCCTCGTGCACGTGGTGGAGGGCTGGCTCTGGACCGACCTGCCGGACGCGCTCGGCGCCGACAGCCCGCCCTGGTACCTCGTCCTGGTGCTGCCGGTCGTGGGCGCCGTCGTCGTGCTGCTGGCGCGCCGGCTGCTGCCCGGTGACGGCGGGCACGAGCCACTGCTCGGGATCAACGCCAGCCCCACGCCGGTGTCCTTCGCACCCGGTGTCGCGCTCGCGGCGCTCGGAACGCTCGCCTTCGGCGCCGTCCTCGGCCCCGAGGCGCCGCTGATCGCCCTCGGCTCCGTGGTGGGCATGGTGGTCGTGAAGTTCGTCAAGGTCGGCAAGGCGGGCACCGCAGTACTCAGCACGGCCGGGTCGTTCTCCGCGGTCTCGGCCCTGTTCGGCGGACCGCTGGTCGCGGGCATCCTGCTGATCGAGGCGTCGATCGGGCTCGGCGCGGCCGCCATCCCCGTGCTGCTACCAGGGTTGGTCGCCGCCGGTGTCGGCTACCTGATCTTCATCGGGCTGGGCAGCTGGGGAGGCTTGAACGCCACCGTCCTGGAGGTGCCGGACCTGCCGCCCTACACCGGTGTCCACCTCGGGGACCTGGTGGTCTCCCTGGGGGTCGGTATCGTCGCCGGCGTCGTCGTCGTGGTCATCCGCCGGATCGCGAGAGTCGTCGCCGCGATGGACCGGCCGCGCAGGGCCGGGGGCCTGCCGATGGGCTTGCTGCTCGTCGCCGGGGGCGCCGCCGTCGGGCTGCTCGCACTGGTCGCCGACTGGCTCGGCGCCGACTCGCAGGACGTGCTGTTCTCGGGTCAGTCCTCGCTTCCGGTGCTCGTCGACCAACCCACCGCCAAGATCGTGCTGATCCTGCTGGTCGCGAAGGGGCTCGGCTACGCGGTCTGCCTGGGCTGTGGGTTCCGCGGTGGCCCGGTCTTCCCGGCGATCTTCCTCGGGGTTGCGCTGGCCTCGCTCGCCGAGGTCATCTTCAACATCTCCCCGACGCTGACGATCGCCGTCGGTGCCGCCGCCGGCATGGCGGCCATGACCCGGCTCCTGTTCGCGTCCTTGCTGTTCGCCCTGCTGCTCGACGGGCTGGGAGGTCTCGACGCCATCCCGGTCGCGGTCCTGGCCTGCGCGGGCGCCTGGGTCGTCGTGCACGCCCTCGAGCCCGACAAGCCGGCCCCGGCGCCAGCGCCCACGCCGACGTGAGCGAGCGGGGCGGCGGCCGTCCTCCGCGAGACAGGAACCGCTCCCGACGGGCAGACTCGTCGGTGATGCGCCGGATGCTGGGCGCGGCCACGGCCGCCCTGCTCGGGCTCGCGACGGTCATGGGGGCCGCGAGCCTTGACCTGGTGCGCGCTTCGCCCGCCGCCGCCGCCCCGCCGAGCTCCTACGACGAGGCCTGCCAGCACCCGAACGTGCAGATCGACGGCACCGTCACGACCCCGCTCGACGTCCCGGCCAACACCGTCGTCCTGATCACCTCCACCGGCAACTTCAGTGGCGGCGTGAACAGCTTCCCCTCCGGCGCGATCCTGTGCGTCGCACCAGGCGGGCAGCTGAACCCGCAGTGGGCCAACGGGATTGCCGGCGCGGTGTATAACCGCGGCGCCACCACGGCACCGTCGGTCGGGGTGGGCAACGGGTTCCTGTTCGTCAACGAGGGGACCATCCGGTTCCTCGCTGACGCCAACGTGACCGGCTCGGCCGAGCTGCGCAACCTGCCCTCCGGCACGGTGACGTTCGTCAACACCATGAACGCCGGCGGCGGCGCCCTGATCACCAACCAGGGCTCGCTGATACTGCAGGCCGGCGGCAACCTGAACTCCGGCTCGATGATCAACAACTCCGGCACGATCACCTCGAACGGCACGCTGTCGGTCAACGCGAACCTGTCCAACAGTGGCGTCACCACGATCACCGGCGGCCTGAACCTGAACGGCTCGGCCCGACTGGACAACGTGTGCGTGCTGACCACGACGGGACGGCTGGAGAACTCCAGCCAGAACTCCGCCAACTCCGGGCTGCTGCGGGTCGGCGGCAGCTCCGGATCGGCCGGCACCGGCGGCGAGGTGTTCAACAACAACGCCCGCTACCAGCAGAGCAGCACCGGCGTGACCATCGGGCTGGACCTCACCAACAACAACACGGTGACCGGGTTCGGGCAGTACCTGTTCGCTGGCAAGACCTTGACGCAGAACACCTTCGTCGGCGAGTCGTCGGCCTCACCCATCGTGCTGGACGACCAGACCAGGACCGGTCCGATCTTCGACCAGGCGTCCGGCAGCGTCGCCAACGTCGTTGCCGGGCACGTCGACGACCCCGGGAACGCCCCCATCTACCCAGGCTGCTCGGACGACGTCCGCCCGGCCAGCGCGGACGTCGTGGCCACCAAGACCGGGCCTGCCACCCTCGACGCCGGCAGCACGGCGACGTACACGGTGACCGTCCGGAACGTGGGTCCGTCCACTGCTCGGGCGGTCGTCGCTCGGGACGACGTGACCGGACCGCTGAGCAACCTCGGCTCGCCGGACGGCACGGTGAGCGGCTCCCGGGTGACCTGGTCGCTGGGCGACCTCACGGCCGGCGCCTCCCGCACGCTGACCGTCACCGGCACCGCCGGGCCGAGCGGCACGATCCTGGACGGCGTGTCGTCGACGTCCTCGACCCCCGACCCGAACCCGACCAACAACGACGGCAGCCAGCCCAGCGCGAAGGTCGTCACCGCGATCGTGCCGGCGCCACCGATCAACACGCTGCCGGACGTGCCCGACGTTCAGGTGGTGACCCGCGCGACCTTCCCGGTGTCCGGGACCATCGGCGCGCTGGACCCCGACCCCGGGCAGGTCGTGGCCGTCACGCTGGCCACGGCGGCGCTGCACGGCACAGCGGAGGTCCTGCCGTCCGGGGAGTTCACCTACCTCCCGACCGGTGAGTTCACCGGCATCGACACGTTCGTCGTGCGCGGCTGCGACAACGGCTCACCGTCGCTGTGCGACACCGGAACCGTGACCGTCGTCATCTACCCGGTGGCCGGCGACGTGGCGGTCAGCACGTTGCGTGACCAGCCGGTGAACATCGCGGCGACCCTGAACGACCTCGGCGACAACACCCTGCCCAAGGTGGTCACGGCGCCGCAGCACGGCAAGCTCAAGGGGCCGGACCCGGACGGCAGCTTCGTCTACACCCCGGCCGCCGGCTACGTCGGCACGGACTCCTTCAGGTACCGGGTGTGCGCCCCCGGCGCGCCGCTGGTCTGCGACATCGCGCACGTCACGATCAACGTCTTCGCGCCACCGAACCGACCGCCCTTCGTCGGTCCGCTCACGCTGCAGACCACCACGGGCACAGCGGTGAGCGGTCTGCTGACGGCCAGCGACCCGGACATCGGCCAGACCGTCGCGTTCACCCGCGTCGTGCAGCCACCGCAGCACGGCGCCGCGAGCGTCGTGGCGGGCGGGACCACCACGTACACGCCGACCGGGGCGTTCACCGGCACCGACCGGTACACCGTCGAGGCCTGCGACGACGGCACGCCTGCGCGCTGTGCGGAGGGCTCCGTGACCGTCACGGTCCTGCCGGTGCTCTCGCCCGACCTGGCGTTGATGCAGTCGGGCGGCTCGGTCGAGATCACGGTCAGCGACAACGACGAGGGGGACGTGGACCCGCCGACGCTGGTCGCCGGCTCCGGCCCGGACCACGGGACCGCGGTCGCCGTCGCCGGGCAGCCCGGCGACTTCCGGTACACCCCGGACGCGGACTTCGTCGGAACGGACACCTTCGACTACCAGGCGTGCAGCTCGGACGGCACGGCGTGCGCGACCGCCACGGTCACGATCATCGTGTTCCAGGGCGTTACGCCCGAGCCGCCGCTGGTGGTGCTGGACCTGCACCTGAGCACCGTCGTCGACGTCCCGGTCCAGGGTCACATCGCCAGCACCGAGCCCGCGACGGACCTGACGTTCACGGTCCAGGTCCCCGCCGGCCACGGCGCGCTAGAGGTCTCGGACGGGCTGGTCACCTACACCCCGAGCAACAACTACGCCGGCCGGGACGCGGCGGTCGTGCACGTCTGCCGGACGGCGACACCGAACGTCTGCTCGGACTCCCAGGTGACGATGCAGGTCCTTCCGGTCGCCGCAGACGACGAGTCCGACCTGGTCGCCGGTGGCGGCGCGCTCATCGACGTGCGGGCCAACGACCGCGGCACTGTCACCAAGCCGAGCATCGTGACCGGCCCGGCCAACGGGACGGCCTCGGTGAACGCCGACGGAGCGGTCGGCTACGCGCCGACCGGGACGTTCACCGGGCACGACCAGCTCAGCTACCAGGTCTGCGCCCCCACCCCGGACGACGACCTGTGCGCCGACGCCACCGTGCACCTTCGGGTGTACCCGAAGGCGGAGGGCGACCTGTCCGCGACACTGGCGAAGGTCCCGGTCCAGGTCGACGTGTCCGACAACGACTTCGGAGACACCGGGCCGCCGCAGGTCGTCGTCCCACCGGCGCACGGCACCGTGACCGCGGCGGCGGCCGCCCCCGCTGCCGGCGGTGGCTCCCTCGTCTACAAACCCACCGGGACGTTCACCGGCTACGACACCTTCACCTACCAGGTCTGCAGCGCCGGCGGGCCGGCCGGACCGCGGGACGGCTCGCCGCTGTGCGCGAGCGCCGCGGTCACCATCGCCGTCTCACCGCTGACCCGGGCGGACAGCGCGACCACCACCGAGCAGACCGCGGTGCTGATCGACGTCAAGGCGAACGACGTCGGGGACGCCGGCCAGCCGATCCTGTTGTCGCAGGCCGGAACCGGAGCGCCCGCACAGTTCATCGGCGGCCTCGGTGCAGCCCCGTCGTTCGGAACCGCCGAGGTGCTCTCGGACGGTCGGATCCGGTACACGCCACGGGCCGGCTTCACCGGCACCGACGCGTTCAGCTACGTCCGCTGCTCGCTGAAGGCCGTGGCGCTGTGCAGCGTGGCCGAGGTCAGCGTGCTGGTGCTGCCGGCCGAGACCCCGACACCCACCCCGACGCCGACGGACGGTGGCGGCGGCAGTACGCCGACGTCCACTGGCGGTGGCGGTTCGTCGCCGAGCACCGGCGGGTCGGCCAGCGGTCTGCCGCGCACCGGTGGCATCGCAGCGGGTGCGGTGCTGCTGGGGCTGCTGCTGGTCGGCGCCGGGACGGCGGCTCGCCGGGCCGGGCGGCGCGAGCACCGGCACTGAGCGCCCGCTAGAGCGACCGCGCGAACGCCAGCTTCGCCTTCAGGTGGACGACGCCGCCACCCTCGTGACCGTTGTAGGAGTACACCTCGATGCGCTTCGGGCCGCGGTAGTGGTTGTAGGCCGCGAACACCGTGGACGGCGGGGTGATCTCGTCGGCCAGCCCGACGGAGAACAACGACGGGACGTCGACCCGCTTCGCGTGGTTGACCACATCGACGTACGCGAGCGTGCCGAACACCGCCTCGACCCGGTCCGGATGGACCTTCAGGTATTCCGCGACCTCCGCGTACGGGTGCGAGTCCGTCACCTCGGTGCCCCGCCGGATGTGCGACAGGAACGGGACATCGGGCAGGCAGGCGGCCACCGCCACCGGACCGGACGCCGCCAGGTGCGCAGCGGCCAGCGCGAGCGCGCCGCCCTGGCTGCCGCCGGTGGTCAGCACCCGTCGTCCGGCCAGCTGCGCGAGCGTGCCGGCCACCTCGACCGCGCGGGCGGCGTCCACGAAAGCCCTGGTGTAGTAGAGGTTCTGCGGAGAGCCGATGCCCCGGGTCAGGAAGCCGCGGGTGCTGGGCGAGCCGTCGTCGCTCGGGTCGGCTGTGTCCGCGCTGCGCCAGCCGCCGCCCTGCCCGCGCAGGTCGACGACCAGGTGTGGGTGCCCGGCGGCCGACCAGGTCAGCCACTCCAGCGGGTCGCCGCGCCCGCCCTGGTACCCGACGAACTCGACCACCGTGGCCGCGCCCGGCGCAGCTGCCCGCGGCAGCAGCAGCCACGCCTTGACCGGGTCGCCGCCGTAGCCGGCGAAGGTCACGTCGAAGACCTGGACGCCGACCAGCGAGGTGTCCACCGGCACGGCGGCCACGGCGAGGTCGCGCGAGCGCGCGTGGTCCAGCTGGCGACGCCAGAAGTCCTCGAAGTCGGCGGGTTCGGCCACCTCCGGCCGGTAGTCGCGCAGCTGTTCCAGAGGCAGGTCGAACAGCAAGCCGGCTCCTCTCGCTCAGCCGAGCTCGGTGGTGGACCTGCGCCGCACCAGCTCGGTGGGCAGGGTCAGGTGGGTGGACTCGAGCGGCCGTTCGCCGATCAGCTCGAGCAGCATGTGCACCGCCTGGAAGCCCATCTCCTGGATCGGCTGGTCGATCGTGGTCAGCGTCGGCTCGCACATGGCCGACTCGGGGATGTTGTCGAAACCCACCACGGACAGGTCGGCCGGCACGCTCAGCCCGAGCGAGTGCGCGACCGCGATGGTCTGGATCGCCGACAGGTCGTTGGCCGCGAACACCGCGGTCGGCCGCTCCGGGCCCTCGAGCAGCGCGTGCGCAGCCAGGTCGGCGGTCTCCGTCTCGTACTCGGCGGCGCGGACCAGCCGCTCGTCGACCGGGATGCCGGCGGCGGCCATCGCCTGGCGGAAGCCCGTCTCGCGCAGCTGCGCCGACTCCAGGTCCGCGCGGCCGGCCAAGAACGCGATCCGGCTGTGCCCCAACGAGATCAGGTGCTCGGTGGCCAGCACGGCGCCGTGCAGGTTGTCCGACACGATGGTCGGCATGTCCGGGTGGCCGGTGTGCGGGTCGACGGCCACCACCGGAGCGCTGTAGCCGACGTCCACCACGGTTGGGGTGACCAGCACGGCGCCGTCGATCAGGGTGCCGCTGAGCCGGTTGAGGTAGCGCCGTTCCCAGCCGGGCTGCTCGCGGCCGGCGCCGCCGGCGGAGTAGGCGACCAGCTCGTAGCCGGACGACCGGACCGCCCGCGCGGCGCCCTTGAGCAGCTCGGTGCTGAACGGCTCGAAGTCGGCGACCAGGATGCCGATCACCCCGGTCCGGCGGCTGCGCAGCGTCCGGGCGACCAGGCTCGACTCGTAGCCGAGGTCGTCGATGACCCGCTGCACGCGCTCGAACGTGCTGGCGGCCACGCCGTACCGGCTGTTGATCACCTTGGACACGGTGGCCACGGACACGCCGGCGGCCGAGGCCACGTCGTGGATGGTCACGCGTCGTGCTGAGCTCACGATCGGGACTCTAACGCGCGCGCAGTGGAACCACGGCGGACCAGCGAGACAGGCAGCTGGACGTGCGTCTGCTCGGGCGCCATCTCGTCCATCAGGTCCACCAGCAGGCCGATCGCCGTGGCGGCCAGCTGCTGGATCGGCTGGTGGACCGTGGTCAGTCCGGGCGTCGTGACCGCGGCCTCCGGGATGTCGTCGAACCCGACGACGGACAGGTCGGTGGGCACGGTCAGGCCCAGCTCGCGGGCCACGTCCATCGTGCCCATCGCCGACAGGTCGTTGGCCGCGAACACGGCGGTCGGACGGCTGCGATGGCTCAGCAGCTCGGTGGCCGGCGCACGCGCCGCCTCGCGGCGGTAGTCGCCGACCCGGACGAGGTCGGGGTCGACCTCCAGACCGCCGTCGGCCATCGCCTGCCGGAAGCCCGCCTCGCGCGCCCTGGACGACTCCAGGTCCGGGCGGCCGGCCAGGAAACCGATCCGCCGGTGCCCCAGCTCGATCAGGTGCCGGGTCGCGAGCATCGCGCCGGTGAGGTTGTCCGACGACACGGACGGCAGATCCACCGGCCCGGTGTG
Source organism: Angustibacter sp. McL0619 (assembly GCF_049994355.1). Taxonomy (NCBI): domain Bacteria; kingdom Bacillati; phylum Actinomycetota; class Actinomycetes; order Kineosporiales; family Kineosporiaceae; genus Angustibacter; species Angustibacter sp. McL0619. The sequence goes on from NZ_CP188257.1 coordinate 531,446, forward strand.
CGGGTCGATCGTGACCAGCGGGACACCGGCGTCGGCGTCCACCACCGAAGGCGTGACCAGGACCGCGCCGCCGATCAGCGCGCCGAGCCGGGACAGGTACCGCCGCTCCCAGCCGGCGCCGCCGCCCCGGCTGGCCGCGGTGTAGGCGAGCAGTTCGTAGTCCGTGTCGGTCAGTGCCGTGGCGGCGCCCTTGAGGATCTCCGCGCTGAACGGCTCGAAACCCGCGACCAGGATGCCGATCACGTGGGTTCGCCGCGTCCGCAGGCTGCGGGCGACCAGGCTGCGTTCGAAGCCGAGCTCGCTGACGGCCTGCTGCACCCGCAGCCGCGTGCTGCCGGCGATGCCGTCCCGGCCGTTGATCACCTTGGAAACGGTCGAGACGGACACGCCGGCCGCTGCCGCGACGTCCACGATCGTCACTCGACCCATGCCGGAAGACTAAACTTCGAAAACGTTATCGACAACGATTGACATTCCTGCATGATGCCTGCAAAAGTTCCTCCCGATCCGCCCATCCCTCCCTGGCGTCGGGCCCGTCAGGTCCCCTGGTCCCCGGCCCGCGGTCGACCCAGACCATGTGCAGCTCAACGAAGAGGACACATCCCATGAAGGCTAGGAAGCTCCTGGCGGTCTCGGCCGCTGTGATGATCACTGCGGGGCTGGCTGCCTGCGGCAGTGGCGACGACAACTCAGAGTCCAGCGGCGACAAGACGCTGACCTTCTGGCACAACTCGACCACCGGTGAGGGCAAGGCGTACTGGGAGCAGACGGTCGCCGACTTCGAGAAGGCGAACCCGGGCGTCAAGGTCACCGTCCAGGCCATCCAGAACGAGGACATGGACGGCAAGCTGCAGACCGCCCTGAACTCCGGCGACGCACCGGACGTGTTCATGGCCCGTGGCGGCGGCAAGCTGGCGGACGTCGTCGCGGCCGGTCAGGTGATGGACCTGTCCTCCAGCATCGACCCGGCCGTCAAGTCGGCGGTCAGCGACGGCACCTTCCAGGCGCTGACCGTCGACGGCAAGACCTACGGGATGCCGACCTCGATCCTTCCCGGCGGCATCTACTACAGCAAGGACCTGTTCAAGCAGGCCGGCATCACCGACCTGCCCAAGTCGATCGACGACCTGAACGCAGCGGTCACCAAGCTCAAGGCCGCAGGCATCCAGCCGATCGCGGTGGGCGCCAAGGACGCGTGGCCGGCCGCGCACTGGTTCTACTTCTTCGCCCTGCGCGAGTGCTCGCAGGACGCCCTGAACAAGGCGGCCGAGACCCGCAAGTTCGAGGACCCGTGCTGGACGAAGGCGGGCGAGGACCTGCAGAAGCTGGCCGGCACGCAGCCCTTCAACAAGGGCTTCCTGACCACCTCCGCCCAGCAGGGCGCGGGGTCGTCCGCCGGCCTCGTGGCGAACCACAAGGCCGCCATGGAGCTGATGGGTGCCTGGGACCCGGGCGTGATCGCGTCCCTGACCAAGGACACGAAGCCGCTGGCCGACCTGGGCTGGTTCCCGTTCCCGTCGATCAACGGGGGTCAGGGTGACGGCACCGCGATGATGGGTGGTGTCGACGGTTTCTCCTGCTTCGCCAAGGCCCCGAAGAAGCTGTGCACCGACTTCCTCAACTTCTTCATGCAGAAGAAATACCAGGAGGGCTACGCCAACGCCTTCCACACGATCCCGGCCAGCAAGGACGCCCAGGGCGTCGTGACCGAGCCGGCGCTGAAGGACAACCTGGCGGCCATCAACGCCGCGCCGTACGTCTCGGTGTGGCTGGACACCCTCTACGGGCAGAACGTGGGCAACGCGCTGAACACCGGCGTCGTCGACATGCTGGCCGGCAAGGGCGACCCTGCGGCCATCGTCAAGGGCGTGAACGACGCGGCAGCCCGGGGCTAGTCCCGGACCATGAGCGACTCCTCAGGCGAGAGGTCCCAGGCCATGACGGTGTCGCCGGTGGCGGCGGGGGACGGTGCCGATCTGGCACCGCCCCCCGTGCGCCGGCCGCGGCGGGCCGGACAGCGTGACTGGCGCAAGCGGCTGGAGATCACCATCCTGGCCGGCCCGGCCATCGTGGTGTTCAGCGCGTTCGTGCTGGTGCCGGTGGTGCTGGGCGGCTACTACGGGTTCTTCAAGTGGAAGGGCTTCGGCCCACCCACGATCTTCGTCGGCCTCGACAACTACGTCATCATCCTCAAGGACGCTGCGTTCCACGCCGCCTTGGAGCACAACGCGTTCATCCTGGTGCTTTCGCTCGTGATCCAGGGTCCGGTCGCGATCGGCCTGGCGCTGCTGCTCAACCAGAAGATCCGCGGGCGCTCGATCATCCGGGTGCTCATCTTCGTGCCGTACGTCATCTCCGAGGTCATCGCGGCCACCGGCTGGACCCTGATGCTGGCGACCAACGGTGCGGTCAACGACCTGCTGACCAAGATCGGGCTGTCCAGCTGGAGCGTCGACTGGCTCTCCAACCCCAAGGTGGCCATCTGGTCCCTGATGCTCATCATCTCGTGGAAGTACATCGGGTTCGCCGTCATTCTCTTCCTGGCCGGGCTGCAGGGCATCCCCGGGGAGCTGTTCGAGGCGGCCGCCATCGACGGTGCCACGTACTGGCAGACCCAGCGGCGTATCACGCTGCCGCTGCTCGGCCCGACGATCCGGATCTGGGCATTCCTGTCGATCATCGGCTCGCTGCAGCTGTTCGACCTCGTCTACATCATCTGGGGCCAGTACGTGGCCTCCACGGCCGGCACCTCGACGATGGCGACCTACATGGTCAGCACCGGACGCAATGCCGGCAACTACGGCTACGGCAGCGCGGTCGCCGTGGTGATGTTCATGATCTCGCTGGTCATCGCCCTGATCTACCAGCGGTTCGTGCTTCGGCGTGACACCGATGGTGCCCTCACGGAAGGACGGAAGCGATGACGGCCACGACCCTGCGAGCCCCCCGGGACGCCTCGAGGCGGCGCAGCGGCTCAGGCATCGGGCGTGGCGGCCCGGTCACCTACCTCGTCGCGGTGGTGTTCGTCGGGGCCTGCATCGGTCCCGTGCTGTACATCATCCTGGGGGGGTTCCGGACCAACGCCCAGATCACCGTGGACCCCTCGGGTCTGCCGAACCCTTGGCAGCTGAACAACTACCTCGACGTGCTCAAGAGCAGCGTGTTCTGGCGGCAGGCGGCCAACTCGGTGATCGTTGCAGTGTTCACCACCCTCGGGGTCGTCGTGCTCGGCGTGATGGCGAGCTTCGTGATCGCGCGCTACCAGTTCGTCGGCCGGACGGCGATGTACGCGTTCTTCGCCGCCGGACTGATGTTCCCGATGACGGTAGCCATCACCCCGCTGTACATCATGATCAGGAACCTTGGTCTCACCGACAGCCTGGCGGGCGTGATCCTGCCGCAGATCGCCTTCGGCCTACCGGCCACGATCATCATCCTGGTGCCGTTCCTGCGCGCTATTCCCAAGGAGCTGGAGGAGGCGGCTGCCATCGACGGTGCCAGCCGGCTCGCCTTCTTCTTCCGGATGGTGGTGCCGCTGTCGGTGCCCGGCCTGGTGACGGTGGGCATCCTGGCCTTCATCGCCAGCTGGAACAGCTACCTGCTCCCGCTGTTCCTGCTGAACAACGAGTCGTCCTACACCCTGCCGCTCGGCGTCCAGTCGTTCGCCTCGCAGTACTCGGTGGACACCGCCAAGGTGCTCGCGTTCACGTCCCTGTCGATGATCCCGGCGCTGGTGTTCTTCTCGCTGTTCGAGCGCCGGATCGTCGGTGGTCTCACCGGCGCGGTCAAGGGGTAACGCCATCACGACCCGACGCCCACCCGCCACGGACCACCGCGACTACCGAGAAGGAGCAGCTCTCGTGCTCGACGCCGTTCCCGCTACACCTGAGGTCTCCCAGCGGGTGCGCGCGCTGCACCAGCAGATGACCCTCGAGGAGAAGCTGGCCCAGCTCGTCGGCTACTGGCTGGACCAGAACGGCACCGTGGCGCCGATGCAGTCCGAGATGACCTCCGGTCAGCGCGATCCCGGCACCCTGGCGGAGGTCACCCGGCACGGCCTCGGCCACTTCACCCGGGTCTACGGCACGCGGCCGGTGGACCCGGTCGAGCGAGCCGCCTGGCTGTGGGGCGAGCAGCGCCGGCTCAAGCGTGAGACGCGGCTCGCCATCCCCGCCCTCGTGCACGAGGAGTGCCTGAGCGGTCTGGCGGTCTGGCAGGCCACCACGTACCCGACCCCGCTGGCCTGGGGTGCCTCGTTCGACCCGGACCTGGTGCAGGAGGCCGGCTGCGCGGTCGGTGCCTCGATGCGGGACCTGGGCATCCACCAGGGGCTGGCGCCGGTGCTGGACGTGGTGCGCGACCCGCGCTGGGGCCGTGTCGACGAGTGCATCGGCGAGGACCCGTACCTGGTCGGCACGGTCGGGACGGCGTACGTGCGCGGCCTGCAGGAGGCCGGCGTGCACGCCACGCTCAAGCACTTCGTGGGCTACTCGGGATCGCGGTCCGGGCGCAACCACGCGCCGCTGGCCGCCGGACCGCGTGAGGTGGCCGACGTGTTCCTGCCGCCGTTCGAGATGGCGATCCGGGACGGCGGGGCCAAGTCGGTGATGAACTCCTACACCGACCTGGACGGCGTGCCGATGGCTTCGAGCGCCGAGTACCTCACCGACCTGCTGCGCGGGCAGTGGGGCTTCGACGGCGTCGTGGTCGCCGACTACTTCGCGGTCGCCTTCCTCGAGGTCATGCACGGCATCGCCGCGGACCGTGGCGAGGCCGCCGCCCTCGCCCTCGCCGCCGGGATCGACATCGAGCTGCCGAACGGCGACGCCTACCTGCAACCGCTGGCAGAGCGGGTTCGTGCCGGCCAGCTCCCCGAGGCGTACGTCGACCGGGCGGTGCTGCGCGCGCTGAAGCAGAAGGAGGAGCTCGGCCTGCTGGACCCGGAGGCGTTCGAGGACGAGCCGCCGACCGCGGTGGACCTGGACTCCCCGCGCCACCGCGAGCTGGCCCGCCGGCTCGCCGAGGAGTCGGTGGTGCTGCTGTCGAACGACGGCGTGCTGCCGCTGAACCGGTGGGCGGCGGCACCGGCCCGGGTTGCCGTCATCGGTCCGAACGCGGCCCGACCCGAGGCCCTGATGGGCTGCTACTCGTTCGTGAACCACGTGCTGGCGCACCACCCCGAGTTCCCCTTCGGCTTCCGGATCCCGTCCGTGCTCGAGGCGTTCGGCGAGGCGTTCACCGGCGCCGGACTGCCCCGGCCGGAGCTGGTGTTCGAGCAGGGCTGCGACGTCGCGGGGGAGGACACCTCGAGGTTCGCCGCCGCGGTCGCTGCTGTCCAGGACGCGGACGTCGCGGTCGTCGTCGTCGGCGACCAGGCGGGGCTATTCGGCCGAGGAACCGTCGGCGAGGGCAACGACTGCGAGTCGCTCGACCTGCCGGGCGTGCAGCGCCAGCTCGTCGAGCAGCTGCTGGCCACCGGCACGCCGGTGGTCATGGTGATGGTGACCGGCCGCCCGTACGCGATCGGCTGGGCGCTGGACGGCGCCAATGCCAGACCGGCCGCCGTGCTGCAGGCGTTCTTCCCCGGCGCCGGCGGCGGGTCGGCGATCGCGGACGTCGTCACCGGCCGGGTGAACCCCTCCGGCCGGCTGCCGGTGTCGATGCCGCGAGCGGCGGGGGCGCAGCCCTACTCCTACCTGCACTCCGTGCTGGGCGGGCCGTCGGACGTGACGACGAGCGACCCGACGCCGGTGCGGCCGTTCGGGTTCGGGCTGTCGTACACGACCTTCGCCTACTCCGATCTCGCGGTCGACCCCACGGTGGCCTCGGACGGCGCGTTCACCGCCGAGGTGACCGTGACCAACGTCGGTACGACGGGGGGCTGCGACGTCGTCCAGCTGTACGGCCACGACGTCCAGGGCACGATCGCGCGGCCGGTGGTGCAGCTGCTGGGCTACGCGCGGGTCGAGCTGGACCCCGGTCAGTCCGGCCGGGTGACGTTCTCGGTTCCCACCACCAGGTTCGCGTTCACCGACCGCCGGATGGTCAAGGTGGTCGAGCCGGGTGAGGTCCAGGTGTGGGTCGGCTCGCATGCAGCGGCCTCGGGCGCAGCCGGCAGCACCGGGGACACCACGAGCGGCGCGATCTCGAACACCAAGGTGGCGGTCAGGCGCGTGCACGAGGGCAGCTCGACGCCGCGGGCCTGCCTGACCATCACCGGCCGGGTGCACGAGGTGACTGGCGCGGACCCGCGGCTGGTCGGGGTCAAGGTGGCCCCCTGGTGACCGTGGTGCGCAACCCGGTGCTGGCCGGCTGCCATCCCGACCCAACGATCTGCCGGGTCGGCTCGACGTACTACCTGGTGACCTCGACCTTCGAGTACTTCCCCGGTCTGCCGGTGTTCCGCAGCGAGGATCTCGTGCACTGGCAGCAGATCGGTCACGTCGTCGACCGCGACGGCCAGCTGGACTTCGACGGCATCGCGTCCTCAGGTGGGCTGTACGCACCGACGTTGCGACACCACGACGGCACGTTCTGGTTGGTCTGCACCCTGGTCGACCAGCAGGACCCAGCCCGTGGCGGCAACTTCGTGATGACGGCGACCGACCCGGCCGGCCCGTGGTCCGACCCGGTCTGGCTCGCCGTCGACGGCATCGACCCTTCGCTCTTCTTCGACGACGACGGCCGGATCTGGCTGCACGGCACCCGACCGGCCAGCCGGCCCGAGTGGCACGACCAGACCGAGGTCTGGGTACGCGAGCTCGACCGCGCGACCTGGCAGCTGACCGGACCCGAGCACGTCGTGTGGAGCGGTGCCGTGCGCGGCGCGGTCTGGGCCGAGGGACCGCACCTGTACAAGGTCGACGGCACCTACTATCTGCTGGCCGCCGAGGGGGGCACCGAGTTCCATCACGCGGTGTCGGTCGCGCGGGCGGACTCGGTGACCGGCCCCTACTGCGGCAACAGGTCAAACCCGGTGCTCACCCACCGGCACCTCGGCCGCGGCTCGGACGTCGTCGGCGTCGGGCACGCCGACCTGGTCCAGGCGCCGGACGGTAGCTGGTGGGCCGTTCTGCTCGGGATGCGGCCGTACGGCGGGTACCACTACAACCTCGGGCGCGAGACCTTCCTGGTGCCGGTCGCCTGGGAGGACGGCTGGCCCGTCTTCGCGCCGGGCGTGGGCCGGGTGACCACCGAGGTCGAGGTGCCCTTCGCGGTCGAGCCAGCGCCCGGACCCGTTGCGGCACACCGCACCGGCTCCGCCGTCGTCCGGCCGGACGACCTGCGCTGGACGTCGTTGCGCGGGCCGGCCGCCGACTTCGCGACCCCGCACAGCGATGGCTGGGAGCTGGGGATGCGGCCGACCACGCTCGCCGAGCCGCGCACCCCGGCCTTCCTCGGCGTCCGCCAGCAGCACCTGGACGTCGAGGTGCAGGCGACCGTGCTGGCGGACCTCGCCCCGGGCGAGGAGACAGGGCTAGCGGTTCGCCAGTCCGAGGCCGACCACGTGCGACTGTTCGTCACCGGCGGCGAGGACGCGCCGGGACGTCGAGTCGTCGTGGTGCACCGCCGAAGGGGCCTCGACACCGTCCTCGGTGAGCACCGCGTTCGGGGCGGAGCCGGCGAGCCGGTGACGCTCGCGGTGTGGGCCAGCGGCCAGGAGTACTCGCTCCTGGCCGCTGGCCCTGGCGAACCGCTGACGGTGCTCGGCACCGTCGACGGACGCACCCTGGACTCCGTTGCCACCGGCGGGTTCCTCGGCCTGTGGATCGGTGTCTACGCCAGCAGCAACGGCCGGCCGACGTCGACCACGGTCCAGGTGGAAGGCTTCGAGTACCGGCCGGCTCCCTGAGCGCCAGAGGGTCCGGTCAGGAGCCGATCCGCACGATCGACCCGGGCTCGCCGGTCGGGTTCCCCATCTCGTCCGTCGGCGCGATGGTGGACGCGTACAACTTCCCGCCGCCCATTTGCACCGCGAGCGCGTTCCGCAGCGCGACGTACGGCTTCGCGACACCGTGCGAAATCGTGGAGATCTGCCCCGCGAACAGCTCGGCCACGTAGACCTTGCCGTGCGAGTCCACGGTCAGGTTGGTGGCACCCAGGAACCCGGTCGCCAGCCGGTGCACCCGCCCGGTCGACGGGTTCACGGTGTAGACGCTGCCGCGCGCACCGAGCACGGGACCCTCCGGGCCGCCTGGCAACGTGGTCACGTAGAGCAGCCCGTCCGGGCCTAGCTCGACGTCGGTCGGCACCGCCTCGAAGTTGTAGGTGACGCCCACGACGCACTTGGTCAGCCCGAGGTCGGCGGCCTGCTGGGCGGTGACCTTCAGCGGCTGCCGGGGGAGCACTGCGATCAGCGAGACCTTGCCGGTGCCGCCGTCCACCCGCACCACGTCGTTTCCGCCGGCGTCCGCGACCGCCCAGTCGCCGTGGCCGAGGCTGTCGACCGCGTACGGGTGGGAGTCGACCGCGCCCTTCATGGTCGCCCCACCGAGCGGCGCGAATGCCCGCTTGACGCAACGACTCGGGTGGTCCACGCCGTAGGTGACGTGCTGGTCGGGGTTCTTCTTGGCCTCGAAGCGGGACAGGTCGGCGATCGTCGTCCGCCCGTTGCGCTCGATCGTCAGGGACGTGCTGGAGTGGTCCTCGTTCGCCGTCGTGTAGGCGATGCCGCCGTCCGGCCCGACCGCGACACCACTGGTCTCGAACCCGTCGGGTGCATGGGCTACCGGTGACAGCGCTCCGCCATCGAGCTTGGACACTGCGCCGGTGCCACCGTCGGCGACGTACAGGCCGCCGCGGTAGTCCAGCTGGAACGGAGCAGACACGTCGTTCGTCAGCACGGTGACCGAGGGTTGGTGCGGCGCAGCGGAGGCGGCGCCGGGCGTGAACACGAAGAGGGCAGCCGAGGCCGCGACGGTGGTGCCGATCAGGAGTGTGCGCCTTGCCATGGAGTCTCCCCAGAACCTTGGACAAAGTGAGGACCGGGAGCCGGGTCGGCTTCCGGTCCTCACCGAGGTTGCCAGGCGATCTTGGACATGAGAAGACTTCTTGCCCAACCGGTACGCATCGCTACGAATGACTGCGGAACGTGTCCACCAAAGCCGGACAAGTGTTGCGAATCAATGGTTCTGGCAACTTCGCCGATCGGGCTTGCGGTCACCCGTCCCAGGCCTGCAGGGCGATCTGCCGCGAGATCTTGCCGTCACGCAGGCTGGCGATGGTGGCGCACAGCACCTTCGTGCCGTCCGGGTAGGTGCAGTACTCGGTGAACGCCAGTGCGTCCGAGGTGACCACGAGGTCTCGCACCTCGTGGGTCATGTCCCGCGCGCACACCTCGGTGAGCTGCTCGGTGATGGCCGCCGCCCCGCGCAGCACCTGCGGGTCCGACGGCGGGTGGTCGCGGTCCACCGAGGTGAAGGTCGCGTCGTCGGTATACCAGGCGGCAACCGCGGCGCTGTCGCGCTGCTCGATCCCGTTGACCAGGGTGCTGACGTCGGGCGTGGTTCCGGTGATGGTGCTCATGATCGTGTCTCCTTTGTCTCGCAACGTGTCTGTCGATGTTGAGTTGGTGGTCGTGCAGGGGTTTCAGGGCCTGGCCTCGATGACCAGGTTCACCGGCGTCTGCACGGCGACCCGCACCGAGCCGAAGCCGGCCTCGCGCAGCAGCGCGGTCAGCACGGCCGGGCCGGCCTGGGCGCCGAGCGCGCGGGCGCCGGGCTGGGACAGTGAGGCCGGGGTGCAGATCAGCGTCGACCCGGCGTAGTAGACCCGGCCGACCGGGTTGAGGTTGTCCTGCACCCGGTCGCCTGCGGCCGGCTCGACGACCATCAGCGTCCCGCCCGGCCTGAGCGCCTGACGGGCCGCCGTGGCCGCGGAGTCCGGGTCGCCCATGTCGTGCAGGCAGTCGAACATCGTGATCAGGTCGAAGTCCTGCTCGGGTGCGGCGCTGGCGTCGGCCACCTCGAACCGCACCCGGTCGCCGACCCCGGCCTGCTCGGCCTTGCGCCGGGCGGCCACGATCGAGGCCTCGTGGTAGTCGCTGCCGATGAAGCGGGACCGCTCGAACGACTGCGCCATCAGGATCGTGGAGACTCCGTGACCGCAGCCCCAGTCGGCGACGTCGGCACCGGCCCGCAGCTTGTCCACGACGCCGTCCAGCGCGGGCAGCCACGAGTCCACCAGGTTCGCCACGTAGCCGGGGCGGAAGAACCGGGCCGTGCCCTCGAACAGGTCGACGTCGTGCTCGTGCCAGCCGAAGCCCTCGCCGGTGCGGAAGCGCTCCTCGAACGAGGGTGTGTCGCGCAGCAGCGCCATCACCAGCTGGAAGGCGCCGGGGAAGAACGCCGGCCCGTCCTCGACGACGAACGCCATCGTCTGCTCGGGCGTCATCCAGAACCGCCCGGTCTCCGCGTCGTACTCGACGTAGCCGCCGGCCGCCTGGTTCCCCAGCCACGGTGCGACGTACAGCGCGGCCGTGCCGGTGCGTTCGGCGAGCTCGTCGGCCGTGGCCGGACCTCGGGCCAGCGCGGCGTACAGGCCGAGCCGGTCGCCGAGGACGACGAGCCCGGCGCTCGCGGCGCCGCCCACGTCGGTGATGATGCGGCCGGCGAGCTCGTCCATCTTGGCCTCGTCGACGGTTGACGGGTCGAACTGCGTGGCGTCGATCGTGCTGGTCATGCGGTCCACCTCCTGAGTCGGTGAGACCACGGTGCCGAGCGCTGCGTCGAGCCATCGTCAGCGCATCGTCAACGCTCCTCGCCGACCCCTGACGGGCCTGCCACGCGGGTCTACCCTGACGGCATGCTGCGGGTGTGGCTGTGCGGCCGCGTCGGTGTCGAGCTGGACGGTCAGGCACTGGAGCTGCCGACGAGCGAACGCGCGCGGGCCCTGCTCGGCTGGCTCGCGCTGCACCCCGGCGCGCACCCCCGCTCTCAGGTCGCGGCCCAGCTGTGGCCGGACGTCCCGGAGGCCAGTGCCCGGGCCAGCCTACGCACTGCGGTGTGGTCGCTGCGCAAGTCCTGGGGACCCTGGACGGACGACGTCCTGGTCGGCTCGCGCACCACCATCGGGCTGCGCCCGCAGGACCTCTGGCTGGACGCCGCTGCGACCCTCGACGAGGACGGCGATCCACCGTCCGGTGACCTGCTTCCCGGCGTGGACGACGAGTGGGCCCGGGTCGCGCGCGAGGAGCACCGCGACGCCGTCCTGGCGCTGGCGCAGCGCCGGATGGCTGCGGCGGAGGAGCTCGAGGACTGGTCGCAGGCGCTGCGCTGGGCCCGGCAGCGGTGCGCGCTGGCGCCCCTGGACGAGAGCGCGCACCGCGACCTGCTACGGCTGCTGGACCTGGCGGGGGAGCGGCCCGCCGCCGTGCTGGCCGGCCGCGAGTTCAGTGACCGCCTGCGCCGCGAGCTGGGCGTGCTGCCGTCACCGGCCACCAGGGCCGTCCAGTCACAGGTCGCCGCAGCGTCGCACACGTCGCCGACCCCGACCCTGTTCGGCCGCGCCGGCGAGCTCGCTGCGGCGTCCGCGGTCTGGTCGGCCGCCGCCGACGGCCGCGGCCAGGTGCTGGTGCTCGGCGGCGAGGCCGGGATCGGCAAGTCGAGCGTGGTCGCCGAGCTGGCCCGGCGGGTCGGCGCGAAGGGCGCTGCGGTCGCCCTGTGCGCGGGCAGCGACGTCGGCGGCCAGACCCCGTTCGCGGCCTGGCTGGAGCTGGCCAGGTCGCTGGTCGGCGTGGTCGACGCACCGCCGGCCACGGCGTCCTGGCCGGCCGACCTGAACCGGCTGTCCCGCGAGCTCGGCGGCCGGCTGGGTCACCGTGAACCGCCCGCGGCGCTGGCCGCTCCCGAGATCGAGCGGCTGCGGATCTTCGAGGCGGTGCTGCGGCTGGTCGAGTGGTCGTGCGCCCGACGTCCGCTGCTGATCGCCCTGGACGACGCGCACCGCGCGGACCTGGCCAGCCTGAGCCTGACCACCCATGTCGGACGCCGGATCGCCCGGCTGCCGGTGCTGCTGCTGCTCACCCGCCGCGACCGGCCGGCCCGACCCGAGCTCGACGCGCTGCTCGCTGACCTGAGCGGGCGCGCCGTCCCGGTGACCGAGCTGGAGCTCGGTCCGGTGCCGGACCGGGACGTCGCCGCGATGGCTCGCGCGGTCGGGTCCCTCGGCGACGACGACGCGCGGCGCGTGGTCGCTGCGGCAGAGGGCAACCCGCTGCTCGCGGTGGAGTCGGCGCGCGCGCTCTCCGCCGGCAGCAGCGGGCCGCCGCCCAACCTGCGCACCGCCGTGCGCGCGATGACGGGTGCCCTGCCGCCGTCCGGCAAGGAGCTGGCCAGCCTGCTGGCCGCCTCGGGTCGGGCGTTGTCCCGCAAGGAGATCGAGCGCCTCGGGGTGAGCGACCTCCCCATCGGGGAGGCCGCCGGGCTTGAGCTCGGGCTGCTCGCCTGGCGGCAGGGGCGGCTCGGCTACCGGCACACGTTGCTGGCTGAGGCCGCCGAGGTCGACGCCACGGCCGGCGAGACCCTGCACGAGCGGCTGGCGGCGGCGATCGACCCCGACGACCACGCCGGTGTGGCTCGGCACCTCGAGCTGGCCGGTCGCGGCGAGCAGGCCGCCGCGCAGTGGGCGGCCGCCGGGGTGGCCGCGCGTGAGGTCGGTGCGCTGGACGAGGCGGCGACGTTCCTGCGGCGAGCCACCGAGCTGGACCCCGGCAACGGCCGCTGGTGGCTGGACCTGCAGGAGGTGTGGTGCTGGGCCGCCCGGCCCGAGCTGGTGGACGAGGCCTGGGCCCAGGCGTTGCGGCTGCTGCCGCCCGCCGAGCTGCCTGCGGCCTGGTGCGCGCGGGGACGGCTCAAGCGCTCCGTCGCCTGCGACCCGCAAGCCTCCTTCGCCGCCTACCAGCGGGCCGGCGAGCTGCTCGACGACGAGAGCGACCCGTTGGTGCGTAAGGAGATGCTGATCGGCCTGGCCTGGGGGCAGGCGGTGGCCGGCGACCCGAGCCAGGTGCCGGCGCTGCTCGCGGGGGCCGGCGTCGACGTCTCGGGGGCAGGCCTCGAGCGGGACCCGCTGACGCTCACCGACATCGAGGAGATCCGGCTGCTCGGCCTGGTCCGGCAGGGCCGCTTCGCCGAGTCGGCGGACGTCGCCCGGCGGGCCGGTCCGCTGGCGATGGTGGCTCGGCTGCCCGGCCGGGCGTGGGCGCTGTGGGGGAACGCTTCCTGCGCCGCCGCCTGCTCCGGCGATCTGCCCGGTGCGCTGGACCTCATCGAGCGGGCCGTCGAGGCGACCTCGACCCAACCGGTGCTGCTCATCCCGTGCCTGGCCGGCAAGGCCCACCTGTTGGCCCGGATGGGCCGCCACGACGAGGCGGCGCGCACGGTGCAGCTGCTGCGGGAGCGGGTCGACCGCCTGGACGTCGACGCCTACCGCGCGATGAGCTGGCACGACGAGGGCCTGGTGGCACTGGCCGGCGGGCGGTATGCGGCCGCCGCCCGGCTGATCGGCCAGGCGCTGGACGCCGGCGCCGAGATCAGCCGCCCGGCCGCCCGGATGGCCCGTGCCGAGGCGCTGGCCCGCGACGGCCGGCCGGACGAGGCGGTCAGCGAGCTTCGCGCCGCACTGACCGAGCCCACCGGTCGCGCCGACCAGCCGTTCTCCCTGGTGCCTCGGCTGGCCCGGGTGCAGGGGCTGGTCGCGAAGGCGCGCGGTGACCGGGACCTGGCCAGGCGACGGCTCGAGGAGTCGGCCGCGGGCTGGGAGCGCCTGAACCGCAACGACCCCGACGTCTCGGAAGCCTTCTTCGGCGCGCTCGTCGACCTCGGTCGGCCACCGGTGGTCGGGCTGGTCGACCCGGAGTGGGAGCTGGCCCGGGTGCGGTCCGAGCTCGCCGAGCTGTCCGGCCTCCTCGACCTGGACGCCGCGACCGAAGCCAGGACCGCGGAGGTGCCGTGATGCCGGCGTTCACCCTGTCCACTGCAGTGGACGCACCGCTGGAGGAGGTCTGGAAGCTGCTCTACGACCCGTCGCGGTTCCCCGAGTGGTGGTACGGCATGGAGTCCGTTGAGCCCGGCGAGCAGGCCGGGGACTTCACGTACTGGATCACCGGCTACCCGGACTTCCCGATGCCGCAGAAGCTGCAGGCCCACCAGGGCGACCGCCGGGTCACCATCTCGTGCCTGGTCTCGTTGCTCGAGCTCGTCTGGCAGCTCGAGGAGCTGGACGGCGACCGCACCATGGTCGGCCTCGACGTGACCATCCCCGAGCAGGAGGCGCACCGGCTGGACGACCAGCGCGACTACGCCGAGCGGTCACTGACCCGGCTCGCCGACCTTGCGGCCCAAGGGGATCAGGCCAGCCGGTAGCGCCAGAACACCGGGAACCGCAGCACCACCAGCACCATGCAGGCGATCACCAGCAGGCCGCCGGCGACCACCGTACGGGCCGGACCGATGAGGTCGCCCAGCGTCCCGTGCAGCAGGTCGGCCAGCCGTGGGCCACCGGCCACCACCAGGAAGAACACCCCCTGCATCCGACCGCGCATCTCGTCCGTCGCAGCGGTCTGCAGGATGGCACCGCGGAACACCATGCTCACCAGGTCGGCGCCCCCGGCCAGGGCCAGGAACAACGCGGCGACCCACAGCTGCTGGGTCAGCCCGAACGCAGCGATCGCCGCACCCCAGGCCATCACCGCGATAGCCGTCGCCGCACCGTGCCGACGCAGCCGGGTGAAGGCACCGGAGAACAGCCCCGCGGCGAACGCACCCGCCGGGATCGCGGCGTACAGCACGCCCAGCGCGATGCCACCGCCGTAGGTGCGCTCGGCCAGCTCGGGGAACAGCGCCCGCGGCATGCCCAGCACCATGGCGATGATGTCGGCCAGGAACGAGACCAGCAGCACCGCGTGCATCGAGATGTACCGCAGGCCCTCGGTGACCGACCGCAGGCCGGTACTGGCGCGCGCGCCGTCCTCCCTGGCGGTCGGCGGCATGGCCGGCAGCCGGAACACCGCGTACAGGGTGACCAGCAGTGCCACGCTGTCGACCAGGTACAGCCACGAGATGCCGACCAGCGGGATCAGCGCCCCAGCCAGCAGCGGACCCATCACGGCGCCCAGCCCGAACACGGTGGCGCTCAGCGCGTTCGCCGCGGCCACCTCCTCGGCGGGCACCAGCCGCGGGATCGCCGCACCGCGGGCTGGGCTGTTCAGCCCGAAGAACGCCTGCTGCAGTCCGAGCAGCACGAGAACGATCCACACCTCGCGGTTCCCGGTCGCGGCCTGTGCGAACAGCGCGAACGACGTCGCGGCTATGCCGGTGTTGGTGACCAGCAGCATCTTGCGGCGGTCCACCGCGTCGGCGATGCTGCCGCCCCACAACGCGAAGAACGCCAGCGGCACCAGCGCGACCAGGCCGCTGAGCCCGACGTACGCCGAGGAGCCGGTGTCGTCGAAGATCTGCTTCGGGACCGCGACAGCGGTCAGCTGGGCGCCGACCGTGGTCACGACCGTGGACAGCCACAGCCTGCGGTAGGCGGGGTGCCGGAGCGGTGCGGTGTCGACCACCAGGCGGCGCCACCTGGGCAGGGGCGGCGCGCTCACCCCAGGAACGCTACGTCAGCGCCGCGGGTCGTCGCCGGCCGGGTCGTCGCCGGAGTCGCGCGGCGGGGGCGGGTTCAGGTGCCGCAGGAAGTCCGGGTCGTCGTCCGGCCCGCGCGGGGCGCCGCCGCCGGGTCGCGGCGCCGGCCCGCCGGTGGACCACGGACGCTGGCTCGGTGGTGCCCCGCCCTCGCGCAGCGGCCGGCCGGCGAGCAGCCAGGAGATGCTGCCCACGATCGGCAGCAGCACGATGAGCGCGATCCAGACGAGCTTCGGCAGGTTGCGCACCTGTGCGCGCTCGGTCTGGACACAGTCGATCAGGGCGTAGACCAGCAGGCCGAGCTCTGCGAGGTACATCACCACCCGGATCACCAGCGCCCCCTCACACGCGCGAGGCGTACAGCGACTCGACCTCGCGGGCGAAGTCCTCCATCACCTTGTTGCGCTTCAGCTTCAGCGTAGGCGTCAGGTGACCGGAGTCCTCGGTCCACTCGATCGGCAGGATCTCGAAGCGGCGGATCTGCTCCGCGCCGGAGACGGTGGCGTTGGCCGCGTCGACGGAGGTCTGGACGGCGGCCCTGACCTGCTCGTCGTGGGTGACCTCCGCGATCGGCGCTCGCGGCCGGCCCTGGTCGTCCATCCACTGGTCCAACGACTCCTGGTCGAGCGTGACCAGCGCGGCGACGAAGCTGCGCTGGTCACCGACCACCATGGCCTGGGCGACCACCGGGTGCGCGCGGACGACGTCCTCCAACGCCGCCGGCGCGACGTTCTTGCCGCCCGCGGTGACGATGATCTCCTTGAGCCGGCCGGTGATGGTCAGGTACCCGTCGTCGTCCAGGCTGCCCAGGTCGCCGGTATGGAACCAGCCCTCGGCGTCCAGCACCTGCGCGGTGGCCGCCTCGTTGCGCCAGTACCCGCCGAACACGTGACCGCCTCGCAGCAGCACCTCGCCGTCCGAGCCGATCCGCACCTCGAAGCCGTCCAGCGCGCGGCCGACGGTGCCGATCCGCTGGGCGTCCGCGGTGTTCACAGTCGCTGCGGCGGTGGTCTCGGTCAGCCCGTAGCCCTCGAGCACCGTGACGCCGATGCCCCGGTAGAAGTGCGCGAGCCGCGGGCCCAGCGGGGCACCGCCGGAGATGGCCAGGTCCGCGTTGCCGCCCAGGGCGGCCCGAAGCTTGGAGTAGACCAGCTTGTCGAAGACTGCGTGCCGTATCGCCAGCATCGCGCCCGGCTTGCCGGTCTCGAACGCCTCGCTGTACGCCACTGCGGTGGCCGCCGCCTTCTCGAAGATGGCTCCGCGCCCGTCCGCGGTCGCCTTGCGCCGCGCGGTCTCGTAGACCTTCTCGAACACCTGCGGCACGGACAGCACGAACGTCGGCTGGACCACCGCGAGGTCCTTGACCAGCCGGGCCGGGTCGCTGTGCGAGAGCTTGACGCCCTTCATCACCACGGCCACCTGGATCATCCGGCCGAACACGTGGGCCAGCGGCAGGAACAGCAGGGTCGAGGCGTCCGGGCGCTCGAAGAGCTCGGGCAGCGTGCGCAGCGCGCTGGAGCACTCGTCGATGAAGTTGCCGTGGGTCAGCATGCACCCCTTGGGCCGCCCAGTGGTGCCGGAGGTGTAGATCAGCGTCGCGATCACGTTGCGGGACAGCGCCTGCTGGCGAGTGGCCAGCTCGTCGTCCGAGATCTCGTGACCGGCCTTGACCAGCTCGGTCAGCCCTGGGGTGCCGTCCCCGGGCTCGATCTGCCACACGTGCTTGACGCCCGGCGCCCGGTCGCGCACCACGGACAGCCGCCAGCTGTGCGCCTTGGTCTCGACCACGCAGCCCACCGCCTGCGCGTCCCCCAGGATCCACTCGACCTGGTCCACCGAGGAGGTCTCGTAGATCGGCACCGGGATCGCCGCGATCGTCCACAGCGCGAAGTCGCACAGCGTCCACTCGTAGCGGGTCTTGGACATGATGCCGACCCGGTCGCCGACCCCGACACCGGAGGCGATGAAGCCCTTGGCCAGCGCGTCGACGTCGTCCTGGAACTCCTTGGCGGTCACGTCCCGCCAGGCCGGGCCCTCGCGCCGCCCGAAGACGACGCGCCCGGGCTCACGCTGGACGGTGGCCCGCAGGACGTCGACGAGGTGGCTGGGCCCGGACGGCGCGGGTGTGGTGTCGGTCACGGCCGATAGCGTACGTCGTGCCCCGCCCATCGGACGCCTAGCCTGCGCCGAACGGGTCCGCCACGAACGATTTGTCGGGTGGCAGGATGGTCTGGTGAGCCCATCGTCCTCGCACCCGCGCCGGCCGGCGCTGTTCGGCCCGAGCGCCCTGGAGACGTTCGAGGCGGGCACCGACCCGGCCGCCGTCGCCGAGGCCGCGCACGCCACCGCCTGGGCGATCGTCGAGGCCGGACGCCGCGCCGACGACCCCGAGCTGACCGCCCGGCTGGTGCGGTTGGTGGACGAGCACGGCCTGGACACCATCGCCGACCTGTGGTCCGAACGGCCGGCCCGCTCGCTGCCGGGTGCGCTGTGGCGGCTGTACGTCGTGCGCGAGTGGGTCCGCCGCGACGGCGTCGGCGCCGCCGTCGACTACCGGGCCGGACAACAGCTGGCGCCGGTGTCGGACGTCGTGGCCGGGGTCGCGCAGCCACCCGGGCCGGACGAGGTGCGGGCGCTCGCGGACTCGGTCCTGACCGGGGTGTACCAGGGCGAGCTGGACGTCGCGCTGGAGCGGGCCGCAGCGTTCTGCCGTGTGGTGTCGGCCGGCCGCGCCGTCCGGGCCGGTGACCTGGCCGACCACGAGGAGTCCGTGGCGCTGACCAAGCGGGCGGCGTCGTTGCAGCAGACCGCCGAGGACCTCGAGGCCGCCGCCCGCGCCTGGCGGGCGTCCGACCTCAGCTGAAGCTGTGGGTGCGTGGCCCCGACGATCGCGACAGAGTGAGGTGATCATGCAGCTTCGCCCGATCACCTCACCGCAGGGTCGACGCCTGGCCCGGCAGGTCGGCATCGGCCTGCTGGCGATCTTCGGTGCGTTGATGGGGGCCGCTGTCGCGCCCGCCGCGCAGGCTCAGGTCGGCCCGCTCACCGTCGACGTCAAGGTGCGGCCGAGCCTGAGCCCGGGGGCGACCGTGGACCTGCCACCGGTCGGGTCGGTGCAGTTCCCGACCCACTGGGCACCGGTGCAGGTGCGGGCCTCGATCCGTTCGGTGGACGTCGACGCGGCACGTGCGGTGATCGACCAGCCCGCCCAGCTCGAGAAGCTCACCGCGAGCGCGCCGGACACCGTCAAGAAGGCCGCCGCGCAGTCGTTGGCGGTGTCCCTGCTGTTCGCCTTCGCCGGCGCCGCGCTGCTGACCGGTCTGGCCACCCGCAGCTGGCACGGGGTGGGGCTGGGCCTGGCCGTGGTCGCCGTCGCGACGCTGCTGCTCGGCGGGCTGACGGCGGTGTCCTTCGACAGCGCCCAGCTGGCCGAGCCCAAGTTCACCGGACTGCTCAGCAGCGCGCCGTACGTCCAACGCCGCACGACGTCCCTGGCCGAGCGGCTGGAGTCCTACCGCTCGGGCCTGGCGGACTTCGTGCAGTCGGTGACCACGCTGTACGCCGTCGGCCAGCAGCTGCCCCGACCCGACACCGGGCTGAACGGCGACGTGACCACCGTCCTGCACATCAGCGACCTGCACCTGAACCCGATCGGCTTCGACCTGGCGGACCGGCTGGTCACCCAGTTCGGTGTCGAGCTCGTGGTCGACTCGGGCGACCTCAGCACCTGGGGGTCGACGGCCGAGGAGGGCTTCGTCAACCGGATCGGGGCGCTCAAGGTGCCCTACGTGTTCGTCCGCGGCAACCACGACAGCCAGGCCATCGCCGACGCGGTCGCCCGCCAGCGCAACGCGATCGTGCTGGACGGCGCCGTCACCAGCATCATCGGGCTGCGGATCGCCGGGGTGGCCGACCCGCGCGACCTGCCGGCCGAGGGCGCCAAGGACGACCTCGGCAAGGCTGAGGTGCAGGCCTCGGTGGAGCGGCTGGCCGCAGTCGTCGACGGCTACGACAACGAGCACCCGGACGAACCCGTGCAGATCGCCGTGGTGCACGACCCGACCCGGCTGGATGCCCTGCGTGGCAAGGTCCCGCTGATCCTGTCCGGCCACATGCACGCTCGCGACGTCACCTACACCAGCGGCACCCGGACGATGGTCGAGGGCTCCACCGGCGGCGCCGGACTGACGGCCGACGGGCTGCGCCGGCTCAGCGAGGGCAACCCCGTGCCGCTGGAGGCCACGTTGCTGTACTTCGCCAAGTCCGGCCCGGAGGCCGGGCGACTGCTCGCCTACGACGAGATCACGGTTGGCGGCCTGGGCCTGACGTCCGTCAGCATCGACCGCGTCCTGGTACCCAAGGACGAGGTCAACCCCGCTCCTACCCCCACGCCCACAACCAGTCCGTCGACCACGTCCGCCACGCCCTAGAACGGCATTCCGGACGTTCGTGTGTGCGGCGCGCCCGGGCAACGTAATGACTTGGTCAAGTCCGGCGAAATCCCAGGACTCGTGCGTACATTGGATTCAGGCCAAGGCCCAGGGAGGAGCCATGACCGAGACAGAGGACGCCCTGCGGGATGCTCCGCTGGACGACGAGATCACCCTTGTCGGCGACCTCGTCGTGGCAGCCACCTCGCATGACGGCCCACTGAGCCAGGCGGAGATCGACCACGCCCTCGGGCTCGACTGACCGCTACAGGTCGCGGCGACGCAGCAGCGCCCCCGCCAGGACCACGAACACCGCGGTGAGGATCCCGAGGTAGGCCAGCGCGTCCAGATTCGACACCAGGACGGTTCGCTGCAGGACGCCACCGTCCGGCTGGCGCTCGGTGCCGACCACCATCGCCAGACCGCCCGGCTTGAGGAACGCGATGACGTTGTTGCTGAGCAGCCAGCGCGGCCAGCCGCGGTCGCCGAACAGGATCCGCACCGCGTTCTCGGCCAGCACGAACCACGCGAACATCAGACCGAGCAACGCGGCGGTGTGCCGGGCCAGCATGGTCACCGCGGCGGCCAGCACCGCGGTGAGGACGACGAGCAGCACACCGCGGCCCTGCAGCGAGAGCAGGTCCCGCCAGAAGTGCGCCTGGTGGATCAGCGCCGGGTCGCCGAACTGCGAGGGCTCCCTGGGGTCCCAGGTGCCGCGCTGCGAGACCGCCAACGCGCCCAGCCCGAGCCCGACCGCCTGCGTCACCACCCCCACCACGGCGGCGAGGATCGCGACGGCGAGCAGCCGGGTGCCGTAGAGCCGCAACCGTCGCGGTTCCCAGGTGATCAACGTGACGATCGCCCGGCTGGCCCAGTCGGCGCCCACCGCGGTCGCCCCGACGAGGGCCATCAGCAGAGCCCCGGCCACCGCGACGGCGATCGAGATGATCGGCAGCCCATCGTCGGCGTGCAGCCGCGGGTCCGAGAAGTAGATGGACGCGTCGGGCTCGCTCGGCCCGCAGGCACCGGCCGTCTTGTCGTCGTCCGAGATGTTCGGGTCGGCCAGGCACTGGTCGCGGAACTCCTTCTGCTGGGCGAAGTCGCGCTGCGCCTGGACCTGCGCCTTCGCCCGGGCGTTCGCGATGTCCTGGCTGTGCGTGAAGTACACCGCCGTCAGGGATGCCAGCAGCGCGAGGGCGCCGACGGCCAGCAGTGCGCCGACCAGCCGGCGACGACGCAGCCGGCCGAGCTCGGCCCGCAGCAGGTGTCCCGACCCGGTGGCGGCGCGCGGCCGCGGCGAGGTCAGCGGGTCGGGCCCGGCGTCCGCCATGGTGGTCATGCCACCTCCCCGTCGCCGAGACCCTGACCTCGGGTGATCTCCAGGAACGCGCTCTCCAGGTCGGCCGTGACCGGGGTGATCTCGCTGGCCCACAGACCGCGCTCGCCGAGCAGCCGGTTCAGCTGCGCTGGGTCGGCTGTCTGCGAGCCCGACCCGGACACCTGCAGCCGGCCGTCGGCACCCGGATGGACGTCGTACCCGCCCTCACGCAGCACCGCGGTGGCCCGCTCGGGGTCGGCCACCGCCACGGTCACCGCGCCGGTGGCGTGCGCGGCGAGCACGTCACGCACCGGCCCGTGCACCAGGCAGCGCCCGCGGGACAGGATCGCCACCGTGTCGCACACCTGCTGCACCTCTCCGAGCAGGTGCGAGGACAGGAACACGGTGTGACCGTCCGCGCCGAGCTGGCGGACCAGGTCGCGCATCTCCTTCATGCCGGCCGGGTCCAGGCCGTTGCTGGGCTCGTCCAGGATCAGCAGCCGTGGGTCCTTGAGCAGTGCGGCGGCGATGCCGAGGCGCTGCCGCATGCCGAGGGAGTAGCCCTTGACGCGCTCGTCGGCGCGCTCGCGCAGCGCCACCCGCTCCAGCACCTGATCGACCCTGGTGGCCGGGACGCCGACCGACTGGGCCAGCAGTCCGAGCTGGCTGCGTCCGCTCATCCCGGGCAGGAACAGCGGGTTCTCCACCAGGGCGCCGACGTGGCCGACGACCAGCGGCAGCTCGCGCGGGACCGCGCGTCCGAACACGCGCGCGCTGCCGCCGTCCGCCCGAGCGAGCCCGAGCAAGATGCGGATCGTGGTGGTCTTGCCCGACCCGTTGGGTCCCAGGAAGCCGTGCACGCCTCCTGACTCCACGGTCAGGTGCAGGCCGTCCAGGGCCGCCTGTGCCGTCCGGCCGCGACGCCGGTAGGTCTTGCGCAGGCCCTGGATCTCGATCGCGGCAGCAGCCACGCGTCCCCCCGTCTCGGTGTGTGGTCGGCCACATCATGGCCTACCAGGGCCGCTGCGTACGGCGTGTCGGGTGGGTTCGGCTCGGTTGATGGGCGGATACGTGACAGGCACCCTCCCCGAGCACCTACCATCATCCCTGGCCGCTGCTTGCGGCCAGCCGCCCACGCGGACCAGTAGGGCGAGACCCCCACACCCCCGCCAGCCGATCTGCCCGGAGCAGCAACGTGAGATTCAGCCTCACCCCCCAGGACAACAGCTTCTATGACCTGTTCTCCCAGCAGTCGGCCCACCTGGTGCAGGGCAGCGCCCTGCTCACCGAGGTGCTCGGCGCCGACGCGGAGGCGCGGGTCCAGCTGGGCAAGGACATGAAGGACCTCGAGCACGCCGCTGACGAGTCCACCCACGAGATCCTGCGCAAGGTGAACTCCTCGTTCATCACGCCGTTCGACCGCGAGGACATCTACTCGCTGGCCTCGAACCTGGACGACTGCATGGACCACATGGAGTCCGCGGTCGACCGGATCGTGCTGTACCAGATCGGCCACCTGCCGGACGGCGTGGCGGGCCAGGTCGAGGTGCTGGTGCGGATGTCCGAGCTGACCGCCGAGGCGATGCCGCGGCTGCGCTCGATGAAGGACCTCGCGGAGTACTGGATCGAGATCAACCGGCTGGAGAACCAGGGCGACCAGGTCTACCGCCGGCTGCTCGCTGAGCTCTTCGACGGCGACCTCAAGGCCACCGCGATCCTGAAGCTGAAGGACGTCGTCGAGGGCCTCGAGCACGCCGTCGACGCGTTCGAGACGGTCGCGCACACGGTCGAGAGCATCGCGGTCAAGGAGTCCTGACCCTCGTGGACCTGCTCCCGATCATCATGGTGATCACCCTTGCCATGGTGTTCAACTACACCAACGGGTTCCATGACTCGGCCAACGCGATCGCGACGTCCATCTCGACGCGCGCGCTGACCCCTCGGGTCGCCCTGGCGATGGCCGCGGTGGCGAACTTCGTCGGTGCGTTCGCCGGCCAGAAGGTCGCCGACACCGTCGGCAAGGGGATCATCGACCCGCCGTCCGGTTCGACCGGTCTGGCGATCTGCGCCGCGGCGCTGATCGGCGCCATCGGCTGGAACCTGCTGACCTGGTGGTTCGGCCTGCCCTCGTCGTCCTCGCACGCGCTGATCGGCGGCCTGGTGGGTGCGGCGCTGGCCGGCTCGGCGACGGTGCTGTGGTCGGGCGTCTGGGACAAGGTCGTCATCCCGATGATCCTGTCGCCGTTCGTCGGGCTCGTCGGCGGCTACCTGCTGATGCTGGTCATCCTGTGGCTGTTCCGGCGGTCCAACCCGGGCAAGACAGCGCGGGGCTTCCGTTCGGCGCAGACCGTCTCGGC
Organism: Angustibacter sp. McL0619; assembly: GCF_049994355.1. Taxonomy (NCBI): domain Bacteria; kingdom Bacillati; phylum Actinomycetota; class Actinomycetes; order Kineosporiales; family Kineosporiaceae; genus Angustibacter; species Angustibacter sp. McL0619. Next base: position 555,183 of record NZ_CP188257.1, read on the forward strand.
CGCCGCGATGGCATTCGGGCACGGCCTGCAGGACGCCTCCAAGACCGCCGGGGTCGTCGTCCTCGCGCTGACCGTCGGCGGCTACCAGACGGGTACCGGCATCCCGCCCTGGGTGCTGCTGATGTCGGCCACGGTGATCAGCCTCGGCACGTACTCCGGCGGCTGGCGGATCATGCGCACGCTGGGTCGACGGATCATCCACCTCGACCCGCCGCACGGGTTCGCCGCAGAGACGACCGCCGCCTCGATCCTGTGGATCGCCGGTCGGGTCTTCGGTGCGCCGATCTCGACGACGCACGTCATCACGACGGCCATCATGGGCGTCGGCGCGACCAAGCGGCTCTCGGCAGTTCGCTGGGGGGTGGCCACCAACATCGTGACGGCGTGGGTGCTGACGATGCCCGGTGCGGGGCTGGTGGCCGCGGTCAGCTACTTCCTCATCGCGCGCTTCATCTGACCCCCCACCCCCCGCTTGCTCCCCCCCGCCCGCTTTGCACAGCTCAACCCGCTCCGAACGGCCGAGTCACCGGTCTGAGTTGAGCAAGGTCGGGACGGCACCGTGCCGGATGGCGCGGCCGGTGAATCGTGACCGGCTCCCCATCCCTCGGGCCCGTGCCGCTCGCGCCGCCACCGCAGCCGGGCGGCTCGCAATCTCGTAGGTGCTCCAGCGGACGACGACCACGCCCAGCTCCCGCAGGCAGGCCTCGCGCTCGTTCTGGGCGACCAGCTGTTGGCGCACGTGCGTGGCCACCTGCTCGGCGCTGGCCCGCTGATCCGTGGCAGCCTCGGCGCCGGGGGCATCGGCGAGGTACTTGCCCTGGCCGTCAGCTTCCAGCGCCACGCACACGTCGTCCCACCAACCGTCGACCCGTGCGACGAAACGCCCCGACGCATCCTGGATGGTCACCTGAGGTTCGGCCATCGGCAGCCCGAGCGCGGCGAGCTCGCAGAACGAGAAGCTCTCCAGCCAGGACTCGCGTCGGGGGTCGATGCGGCTCGCAGCCAGTGCGGCGCGAGCAGCATAGGGCCACGTTTCCTGCTGAGCGATCGTCCGGGCGAGCTGGGCCGCGCTGACCTCGTCACGGCGGAGCACGGCATCGGCGACCGCGACCGAGTCCGCTATTGGCAGGTGTCGCAGCAGGTCTGCGAGCGTCCGTGGCGGCGCCGTGCAGAGCAGCTGCACCGGCTCTCCGTCGACGTGCAGCCGTACGGGCTGGACGTCCCGCTCGGCCAGCCCCGCGACCTGCACGATGCCGCGCGGCCGGCGCCTGGTTGGCCCCGCACCGGAAGGGAGCGTGAGCGTCGGGGGACCGGCGCCGTACAGGGGGAGCGGCCAGCCGAACGCCGCGGCCGCGCTCAGGTGGCTCACGGCAGCGCCGGTCGGACCGTCAGCCAGCAGTGCGGCCGCCCGAACGACGTGCTGCTCTGCGGGGTCGAGCGCGGTGAGCCGGGCGGTCTCGGTGTAGCGCGCGCGGTGCAGCAGTGTCCACGCGCCGGATCTGACCCGCGATGTGACCTGGTGCTTGCTCAGGCCGCGCCGCAGGGCCTCGTCGCGGCTGAAGTGAAGGGGAAGGTGAGGGTCGTCTGGCACGCCCACCAGGCTGCCCGGGTTGCGCGGTGCCCCGCGGACGTCGTCCACAGGGCCGGACCACCGTTGCTCCACTCAGCCCGGCTGATCGGGTGGTTTGGGCGGGCTGAACTGAGCAAAGCGGGTGGAGGGGAGCAAGGGGGGGTCAGCCGAAGCGGCCGGAGATGTAGTCCTCGGTGGCCCGCTCGACCGGGTTGCTGAAGATTTTCGTGGTGTCGCCGAGCTCGATCAGCCGTCCGGGCTTGCCGGTCGCGGCCAGGTTGAAGAACGCCGTCCGGTCCGAGACCCGGGCCGCCTGCTGCATGTTGTGCGTGACGATGACGATCGTGTACTTCGACTTCAGCTGGCTGATCAGGTCCTCGATGGCCAGCGTCGAGATCGGGTCGAGCGCCGAGCACGGCTCGTCCATCAGCAGCACCTGCGGTTCGACGGCGATGGCCCGGGCGATGCACAGCCGCTGCTGCTGACCGCCGGAGAGCCCCGCGCCTGGTTTGGCCAGCCGGTCCTTCACCTCGGTCCACAGGTTGGCGCCGCGCAGCGACTTCTCGACGATCTCGATGAGCTTCGACTTGTTCTTGATCCCGTTGAGCTTCAACCCGGCCGCGACGTTGTCGAAGATCGACATCGTCGGGAACGGGTTGGGGCGCTGAAAGACCATGCCGACAGTGCGCCGCACCGACACCGGGTCGACCTCGCCGCCGTACAGGTCGCGGTCGTCCAGCCGGATCGACCCCTCGACGCGCGCGCCCGGGATCACCTCGTGCATCCGGTTCAGCGTCCGCAGGAACGTCGACTTGCCGCAGCCGGACGGCCCGATGAAGGCCGTGACGGAGCGAGGCTCGACGGTCATCGTGACGTCCTCGACGGCCTTGAAACCGCCGTAGTAGGCGTTCAGGTCCTTGATGTCGATGCGCTTGGCCATGGTGGCTACAGACTCCTTGTGACTACTGCTTGACGGAACCGAGACGGGCCACGATCCGCCCGGCGATGCTGAGGACGAGGATCAGGAGCACCAGCGTGAGCGCGGACGCCCAAACCCGGTCCAACGCGGGCTGGAGCACCTCGGTGCGGTCCTGGTTGATCATGGTCGGCAGGGCAGCCATGAAGCCGTTGAACATGTCGGTGTTGATCGACTTGGCGTACGGCCCGAGGATCAGCAAGGGGGCCGTCTCGCCCATCACCCGGGCCAGACCGAGCAGGACCCCGGTGACGATGCCGCTGAACGCCGTCGGCAGCACAACCTTGGAGATCGTGCGCCACTTCGGCACGCCGAGGGCGAACGATGCCTCACGCAGCTCGTTCGGGACCAGCTTCAGCATCTCCTCGGTGGACCGGACGACGACCGGCACCATGAGCAGCACGAGGGCGAGCGAGACGGCGAACGCGACTCGGTTCAGGCCGAGCGTGGTCACCCACAGCGCGTAGATGAACAGTGCCGCGACGATCGAGGGGATGCCGGTCAGGATGTCCACCATGAAGCTGACCAGGCGGGCCAGCTTCCCGCGCCCGTACTCCACGAGGTAGACGGCGGTCAGCACCCCGATCGGCACCGAGATGATCGCGGTGACCAGCGCTTGCAGCAGCGTCCCGATGATCGCGTGGTACGCCCCTCCGCCGACCCGACGGGCGGTGATGCCCTGCTGGGAGTTGGTCCACCAGTGCACGTCCAGCAGTAGGTGGAAGCCCTTGCTGATGACCGTGAACAGGATCCAGGCGAGCGGCACGATGGCCAGCAGGAAGCAGGCGCAGACCAGGATGGTCGCCGTGACGTTTCGCACCTGCCGGCCACGCGAGCGGTGGGTCAGCTGATCGGTGCCGAGGGCTGCGGTCGGCGTCGGGTCCGTGGTCAGGATGCTCATTCGGTGAACTCCTTCCTGCGCTCGATGACCACTCGCGCGATCGCGTTGACGATGAACGTCAGGATGAAGAGCACCAGGCCGGCGGCGATGAACGCGCCGGCCTTCTGCGGGCTGTCGAACTCCGCCGCGTTGTTGGCGATCCGGCTGGCGAAGGTCTCGCCGCCGTTGAAGATCGACCACGACCAGGACGTGCCGCCGGCCAGGCTGCTGACGATGATCGTGACGGCGATGGTCTCGCCGAGTGCCCGGCCCAGCCCGAGCATGGCCGCGGAGATGACGCCCGGGCGACCGAACGGCAGGACGGCGGTCCGGATCATCTCCCACTTGGTGGCCCCGAGTGCCAGGGCGGCTTCCTTGTGGGCGTTCGGGGTCTGCGCGAACACCTCGCGCGACAGCGCCGTGACGATCGGCAGGATCATCATCGCCAGCACGATCGAGGCGAGGAAGATCGTTCCCGACGAGTTGATCGTGGTGTCCGAGGAGAACAACGGGAACCAGCCGAACACGCTGACGATCCACCCCTGTACGTCGAGCACGTACGGGCCTAGCACCTTGATCCCCCACAGCCCGAAGATGATCGACGGCACGGCGGCCAGCAGGTCGACCAGGGCGGCGAAGGGGCTGGCCAGCCGCTTGGGGGCGTACTGGGTCAGGAACAGTGCCACCCCGATCGCGATGGGCACCGCGATCAGCATTGCCAGGGTCGCGATGATGATCGTCGCCCACAAGAGGTCGGCGATCCCGAACCGCAGGGTGTCGCCGTCAACGTCCCAGACCCGGGACGTCAGGAAGTTCGCATGGTTGTCGGCCAGCGAGGGGATGGCCTGGCTGAGCAGGAACACCCCGACGAGGGTGACCATTGCGATGACCAGCAGTCCGGCTCCGCGCGCGGCACCAGCGAAGAGTCGGTCACCGAGGCGTCCGGTCGAGGGGCCGTCCCCCGGCTCCGTCGAGCCGGGCTGGTGCGGTTCACCGTCCCCCAGCACGTCAGCCGGGGGCGTCGCTACGGACATCTGAGCCTCTCGTCTTCGTTGTCACCGGAGGAAGCCAGCCGCCCCTCCCATGTCCCTGCGCACGGGAGAGGCGGTCTGGCCGCGTCGGTTGGTCAGTTGATCGCCGCGACGGCCGCGGCCACCTTGGCCTGCAGGTCCGCCGGCAGCGGGGCGTAGCCGAGGTCAGGCAGCGTCGCCTGGAACTCGGTGCCGGAGAAGTGCGTCAGGAAGGACTTCAGGAGCGCGGTCTGGCCGGCCTCCAGGCCCTTGCTGCAGACGACCTCGTAGGTCACCAGGATGACCGGGTAGGCGCCCGGCTCCTTGGTGGCGTAGTCCAGCTTGAGCGCCAGGTCGTTCCCGGTGCCCACCTGCGTCGCCGTCTGGACCGACTTCGCGACGGTATCGGCGGTCAGCTCGACCGGGCCGCCACCGTTGTCCACCTGCGCGATACCGAGCTTGGCGTCCTTCGCGTAGGACCACTCGACGTAGGTGATGCCACCCTCGGTGTTGGTCACGCCGTCGGTCACGCCTGCCGACTTCTCCTTGCCCTCGCCCTTGCCGGTCCACTTCTTGCCCGGGTCGGACGTCCAGGCGGCCGGTGCGGCCGCATGCAGCCACTTGGTGAAGTTCTCCGTGGTGCCCGACTCGTCGGAGCGGAAGAAGACCTTGATCGGGCTGGACGGCAGGTTGGCGTCGGGGTTGACCTTGGCGATCGCCGGGTCGTTCCAGGTGGTGATCTTGCCGCTGAAGATGTTCGCGGCCACCTCGGGCGTCACGACCAGCTTGTCGACGCCGGCCAGCTTGTAGGCGACCGCGATCGGGCCGGTGACCATGGGCAGGTTCCAGGCGGGGTTGTTCTTGCAGCGCTTCGCGGCGTCGGCCGGCTCGCCCTTGTCGGCGTTCAGCGCCGAGTCGGAGCCGGCGAAGTCGACCTGGGCGGCGATGAACTGCTTGATGCCCGCGCCTGAGCCGGTGGGGTTGTAGTTGACCTTGGCGGCCGAGCACGTGTCACCGAAGGAGGCGATGGCCTCGTCGATCGCGTTCTTCTGCGCGGACGAGCCCTCGCCGTTCAGCGTGCCCGACGGGCACGAGCTCGATGATGCGCCAGCCCCCGCGGCGTCGTTGCTGTTGTTGTCGGAGCCGCAGGCCGTCAGGGCCAACGCGCCGACGAGCGCCACGCCGGCGAACCGGCCCACTCGCTTGATCGTCACAGTTTCGTCCATCCCCGTGTGAGGTCGCGACACGGCAGGGCGCCGCGTCGCTTCGGACGTTAGGGAGGCTGGGTGAAGCGATGACTGGTCGAAGGTGAACGTCGGGTGAACGGCTGCGGGCGGGTCGTCGTCCTGTTCGCGGCCTGCGGGAAAGCGCCAGGTGAACGACCCCGGCGTCAGTACGTGTCGTGCCGCTCCACGGCCACCACCCGGGCGTCGTCCCCGCGACCGCGGACGTGTGCCACCAGCACCTCGCCCTTGACCAGTCCGGGGCCGGCCGACTCGCGCAGGGCCTCGGCGACGTCCGCGGAGTCCGTCCGCTCGGCCAGCTCGCGAAGCACGGTCGGCAGCACCGGTCGGTGCGTGCACAGGGCCGCGGGCTCGCCGTGGGCGAGCAGCTTGTCCAGCGCCTTCGACAGCCGGCTGCCGTCCTTGGCGAAGCCTTCCTCGCTGAGCGAGTGCTTGCCGCGCAGGCGCAGACCGGCGGACCGGGCGTACGGCGCCAGCGTCGCCGCGCAGCGCTCGGTGTCCGAGGTGACCAGCCGCTGCACGTGGTACGCGGCCAGCACCGGCACCAGCTCGGCCGCCCGCTCCTTGCCCGGCTCGTTGAGCGGCCGGACGTCGTCCTCGCCCTTCCAGCGGCTGCGCGGAACGGTGCTGGCGTGCCGGATCACCAGCAGCGGCCAGGAGTCCAGCGCACCGCCGTCCGCGGCCGCCAGCAGCGCGTCCAGCTGCATCTGGTCACGTCGGTAGCGCAGCGTCCGACGGGCCTTGGCGGCCGGCAGCCAGCGCACCTCGTCGACCTCCTGGGCGATCGGTCCGCCGGTCGCGATCACCTGCGCCGCCCAGTACTGCACCACCTTCGGCCGGTGCGGGCGCGGCGCGCCGACCCGGTAGCGGGCCAGCGGCAGCGGGATACCCAGCCGGGCGTGCAGGCCGGTCTCCTCGAGCACCTCGCGCACCGCTGCCTCGGCCCAGGACTCGCCCGGGTCCAGCTTGCCCTTCGGCCAAGACCAGTCGTCGTACTTGGGCCGGTGCACGATGGCCACCTCGAGCCGCTTGCCGCGCCCACGCCACAGCAGGGCGCCGGCGGCGCGGACCGTGCCGTCGTCCACCGGGACGGGCAGCGCGACCGCCGGCGCGGTCATCGCCCGCACCGGGCCGGGGCAGCAGGTCGGCCGACACTCATGGCTCGATGGTGGCATTCCCGCTCGGTATGCTCCACCACCGGCTCGTTAACTGTTCGTCACGACCAGCACGGAAAGGACGTCGCATGCTGCTGGAGGGCAAGAAGCTGCTCGTCACCGGGGTCCTGACGGACTCCTCCATCGCCTTCCACGTGGCCCGGCTGGCCCAGGAGCAGGGCGCACAGGTCGTGCTCACCTCATTCGGGCGCACGATGAAGATCACCCAGGTGATCGCCCGGCGGCTGCCCGAGCAGGCGCCGGTGCTCGAGCTCGACGTCACCGACGCCGAGCACCTCGCCTCGCTGGCCGCGCGGGTCGGCGAGCACGTCGACCAGCTGGACGGCGTCGTGCACTCGATCGGGTTCGCCCCGCCGGGGGCCTTCGAGTTCATGACGGCCGGCTGGGACGACGTAGCCACCGCGCTGCACACCTCGGCATACTCCCTGAAGGCGCTCGCGGCCGCGACCCAGCCGCTGCTGCGGCAGGGTTCGTCCATCGTCGGGCTCACCTTCGACGGGTCGTACGCCTGGCCGGTCTACGACTGGATGGGCGTCTCGAAGGCCGCCTTCGAGGCCGTGAACCGCTACTGCGCCAGGGATCTCGGGCCGCAGGGCGTTCGGGCGAACCTGGTCAGCGCCGGGCCGATCCGGACGACGGCGGCCAAGTCGATCCCGGGGTTCCAGGCGTTCGAGGACACCTGGGACGAGCGGGCGCCGCTCGGCTGGGACGTGGACAACCCGGTGCCGGCCGCGCAGGCGTGCGTCGCCCTGCTGTCCGACTGGTTCCCGGCCACGACCGGCGAGATCGTGCACGTCGACGGTGGCGTGCACGCCATGGGGCAGTAGGGCGTTCGTCCAGCCGGCGCCGTGCACCCGACTCCGGACGCCTAGCGGCGCCGGGCCCTGCGCCGCTGGCGTCCCAGCCGCTCGGCCACCACGGTCTGCAGGTCCTGCAGCGGTGCGCCCGCGTCGTCCAGGTGGTGCCGCGTCCAGGTGCCGTCCGCCCCCAGGTGGAAGGACGACGTCTCGTCGCTCATCGCGGTCTCCAGCAAGGTGCGTAGCTCGCCGACGTGCTGCGGGTTCTCCAGCCGCACCAGCGCCTCGACCCGCCGGTCCAGGTTGCGGTGCATCATGTCCGCGCTGCCGATCCAGCAGGCGGTCTCCTCCGGTTCGCGCTCGGGCGGGCCGAACATGAACACCCGCGAGTGCTCCAGGAAGCGACCCAGAACGCTGCGCACCCGGATGTTCTCGCTCAGCCCGGGCACCCCCGGTCGGATCGCGCAGATGCCGCGGACCAGCACGTCGACCGGCACCCCGGCACCGGAGGCCCGGTAGAGCGCCTCGATCAGCTGCTCGTCGACGATCGAGTTGAGCTTGATCGAGATGGACGCCGGACGGCCGGCCTCCGCGTGCGCGATCTCGCCCTCGATCTGCTCGATCAGCCCGAGCCGCAGGGACCGCGGTGCGACCAGCAGCCTCTTGAACCGGGTGCGCGGCGCGTAGCCGGACAGCTGGTTGAACAGCCGGGTCAGGTCCTCCCCGACCTTGGGGTCAGTGGTCAGCAGGCCGAGGTCCTCGTACAGCCGGGCGGTCTTCGGGTTGTAGTTGCCGGTGCCGATGTGGCAGTAACGACGCAGCCCGTCGGCCTCCTGGCGCACCACGAGCGCGAGCTTGGCATGGGTCTTCAGGCCGACCATCCCGTAGACGACGTGCACGCCGGCCTGCTCGAGCTTGCGGGCCCAGGTGATGTTGGCCTGCTCGTCGAAGCGGGCCTTGAGCTCCACGATCGCGAGCACCTGCTTGCCGGCCTCGGCGGCGTCGATCAGCGCGTCCACGATCGGTGAGTCACCGCTGGTCCGGTACAGCGTCTGCTTGATCGCCAGCACCCTCGGGTCGGCCGCCGCCTGCTCCAGGAACGCTTGCACCGAGGTGGAGAACGAGTCGTAGGGGTGGTGCAGCAGCACGTCACGTGTGCGCATCGCGGCCAGGATGTCGCCGGGCTTGCTGGTCTCGATGCCCTCGGTGAGGTCGCGGTGGGTGCCGCCGACGAACGAGGGGTAGCGCAGTTCGCTACGCGTCAGGTCGGCGACCAGGTTCAGGCCGGTCAGGTCCAGCGGCGCCGGTAGCCGGTAGACCTCGCTCTCGGACACGCCCAGCTCGCGCACCAGCAGGTCCATCACGTGGTCGTCGGTGTCGTCGTCCACCTCGAGCCGCACCGGCGGTCCGAACCGGCGTCGCATGAGCTCCTTCTCCAGCGCCTGCAACAGGTTCTCGGCGTCGTCCTCCTCGACCTCGAGGTCCTCGTTGCGGGTCACCCGGAAGCTGTGGTGGGTGATCACGTCCATCCCGGGGAAGAGCTGGTCCAGGTGTGCGGCGATGACGTCCTCGAGCGGCACGAACCGGGACTTGTACGGGTCGGCCAGGGCCGGGTCGACCCCGGTCACGGAGGCGCCGACGTCCTCCACCGCGATGAACCGGGGCAGCAGCGGCGGCACCTTGACCCGGGCGAAGTGCTCCTTGAGCGTCTTGGTGTTGCGGACCACGACCGCCAGGTTGAGGGAGAGCCCGGAGATGTAGGGGAACGGGTGCGCCGGGTCGACGGCCAGCGGGGTGAGCACCGGGAAGATCTGCTCGCGGAACATCTCCTGCAGGCGCTCCTGCTCGACGGTGCTGAGCTCGTCCCAGCGCACCACCGTGATGCCCTCGCTGGCCAGCGCCGGGCGGACATCGTCCTGGAACGCGCGGGCGTGCCGCTGCATGAGCTCCTGGGCCAGCATGCTGATCTGGTCCAGCACATCGCGCGGTTCCATGCCGGCCGCCGAACGCACGGCGATGCCGGTCGCGATGCGCCGCTTGAGCCCGGCCACCCGCACCATGAAGAACTCATCCAGGTTGCTGGCGAAGATGGCCAGGAACCGCGCCCGCTCCAGCAGCGGCAGCGCGGGGTCCTCGGCCAGCTCGAGCACGCGCTCGTTGAACTGCAGCCAGCTCGTCTCACGGTCCAGGAACCGCTCCGGGTCCGGCTCGGTGGACTGGGGCCGGCCGGCCGGCTCGATCGCGACGGTCATGACCTGATCGTGCCACCGTCACATGAACGTCCGGTAGCGCCCAACCGCTATCTGGTCAGAGCGCGCTGCGCTCGTGCCGTCGGGAGTACTGGACGTCGACGTCCCAGCGGGTGAACCCCAGCCGGGTGTAGGTCCGCACGGCCGCCTCGTTGTCGGCGTCCACGTAGAGCATCGCCTGGGTCAGCCCGACCGAGCGCAGGTGGTGCAGGCCGGCGACCGTCAGGGCTCGACCGAGCCCGCGGCCCTGGTGCGCGGGGGCGACGCCGACGACGTACACCTCGCCGATCGGCTGGTGGCCGTGCCCCTGGCCCTGTCCCTGGCCAGATCCCGCGCCGGACGGCGTCCCGCCGTGCACCTTGGTCCAGTGGAACCCGGCCATCTCGCCGTCCGGTCCGTCCAGTACCAGGAACCCGTCCGGGTCGAACCAGTCCTCGGCCATCCGGTGCTCGAGGTCGGACGACGTCCACTGCCCCTGCTCGGGGTGGTGCGCGAAGGCGGCGGCGTTGACCGCCAGCCAGGCCTCGTCGTCCAGCCCGGGTCGGAAGCTGCGCAGATGGTAGCCGGGTGGCAGGTCCTGGGCGGGCAGCTCGACGCGCAGCGACCGCCGCATCTGCCAGAGCTCACGCACCGAGGCGTAGCCCAGCGACAGCGCCAGCGCGCGGGCCGCCGGCTGGTGGCCGTGCGCCCACAGCCGCAGCCGGCCGTCGGGGGACATGGTCTGCAGGTGCTCGACCATCAGCCGGCCGATGCCGTGCCCGCGCAGGTCCGGGTGCACGACGACCTCGGCGCTGGAGCCCTCGACCGGGTCGGTGGGGTCCAGGTGGGCGTAGCCGGCCAGCCGCTCCACCCCGGTCAGCGGGTCGTCGTCCCCGACCGGGCTGGTGAACACCAGCAGGTGCCGGTCCGCGCTCGGTGCGGACGACGGCAGGTGCAGCATCACGTGCTCGCTCAGCGGGTGCAGGCCGTCCGCCTCGGTGGCGGCGGCGACCAGCGCGGTCACGGCCTCCAGGTCGTCGGCCGCGAGCTTCTCGTGCACCTCGACCCGTGCGTCCAGGTCGACTGGCTGGTCGGCTCGTCGGTCGGTCGGCTGGTCTGCTGGCACGGGCCGAGCCTAGGGCGGAGCAGACACGAACACCCAGTTGTCATCTCTTGGGCACCAGATGGTGGTGATTCGTGACATCTGCGGTCTGTCGGACGTTGCGCCGGACCGTTACGGTGCCGGACAAGTCGGAGGATCCACCCCGTCCGACCTGTCCAGAACAGGGAGTGTCATGTCATCGCGTCGCACCCGTCGGCTGACGCAGGCTCTGGCCATCACCTCGGCCGCCGCTATCGCCGTCACGTTGTCGTCGTCGTCCGCCCTCGCCGGCGGCTCGACGGCTGGAAAGGCCAAGGGTCCCGCAGCCAAGCCGCGCACGACCCAGATCCAGCTGCTGTCCTTCAACGACTTCCACGGAAACCTCGAGGCGCCGGCCGGCTCCGGCGGCCGGCTCACCACCGGCTACGTGGAGACCCAGAACCCGACCACCGGGGTCTTCTCGGCGACCGCCACGACGGTGGACGCCGGAGGCGTGGAGTACCTGGCCACGCACCTCAAGGACGCCCGGGTCGGCCACAAGGACACGCTGACCGTGGCCGCCGGTGACCTGATCGGCGCGTCGCCGCTGCTGTCGGCCGCGTTCCACGACGAGCCCACGGTCGAGGCGATGAACTCGCTCGGCCTGGATGTCACCTCGGTGGGCAACCACGAGTTCGACGAGGGCTACAAGGAGCTGCAGCGCATCGCCAAGGGCGGCTGCATCGACGACGGCCCGGATGGCGCGAACAACCAGAACTCCTGCGCCGCGCACACCTTCACCGGCGCGAAGTACCCGATCCTGGCCGCCAACGTCCGCTACACCGGCACGCTGAAGCGGATCCTGCCGCCGTACTGGATCAAGACGTTCAAGGACGGCGCGAAGGTCGCGTTCATCGGGATGACCCTCAAGGACACGCCGAGCATCGTCACCAAGTCCGGGATCGCCGGCCTCACGTTCGACGACGAGGCGACCACTGCGAACCTGCTGGTTCCGGTGCTGAGGAAGAAGGGCGTCAAGGCGATCGTCGTGCTGGTGCACCAGGGCGGCACCCCGGCGGTCACCACGTACACCGCCGAGCACGGCACCTACAACGTGGCGCCGCCGTTCGACGCGACCTGCTCGACGGACACCAAGAACGGCGTCAAGGGTGCCCAGCTCACCGGCGACAGCCCGATCCTGGACATCTCGCGTCGGCTCGACCCGCAGATCGACATGGTGATCTCCGGGCACACCCACCAGCCGTACATCTGCACCCAGGACGACCCGAACGGCCAGCCCCGGCTGATCACCAGCGCGTCGTCCTTCGGTCGGCTGTTCACCGAGACGAACCTGACCTACGACCTGAAGAAGGGCGACATCCAGCGCGCTTCCGTGCAGGGCACCAACGTCGTCGTCACCCGTGACGTCGCCAAGGACCCGGCGCAGACCTCGCTGATCAACACCTACAACACGCTGGTCCAGCCGATCGCCAGCAAGGTGATCGGGCAGGTGGCCGGTGGTGCCACGCTGCCGAAGACCGGCGCCGATGACGAGACCTCGCTCGGCCGGCTGATCGCGGACGCGCAGAAGAACGACGCGACGTTGCCGCCCGGCGGGGCAACGCCGCAGATCGCGTTCATGAACCCCGGTGGCATCCGGGCCGACTTGATACCGGCCGCCAACGGTGACGTGACCTTCGGGGCGGCGTTCACCGTGCAGCCGTTCAACAACTACGTCGTCGCGATGACCATGACGGGCCAGCAGATCTACGACCTGCTGGAGCAGCAGTGGTCCGGCGCCAACGCCTCGGCGGTGAAGATCCTGCAGGTCAGCGAGGGCTTCACGTACTCCTACAGCGCTTCGGCGCCGGCCGGGTCCAAGGTCGTGCCGGGCAGTGTCGCGCTGAACGGCACCGCGATCGACAAGGCGGCCTCGTACCGGGTGGCGGCCAACTCGTTCCTGTCGGACGGCGGGGACAACTTCCCGTCGTTCGCGGCGGCGACGGGCAAGTACTTCGGCGGGCTCGACATCGACGCCTTCGCGAACTACCTGACCGCGCACTCGCCGTACACCCCGATCGACACCGACCGGATCACCCGGCTCCCGTAACGGCGGCTTGCTCCACCCAAACCGCTTTGCTCCACCAGACCCGCTTCTCGTCGCCGAGAATGCGGGTCTCGTGGAGCAAAGCGCGCTGGGTGGAGCAACCCCCTGGGCGGGGCGGATGGGGCGGGGCGGATGGGGCGGGGCGGGGTCAGGCGGGGTGGCGTCAGGCGGGGGAGGGGACGGTGACGTCGGACGTCGCGCCCGCGCTTTCGCGGCCCGGCGGCACGAAGCGGTAGCCGACGTTGCGCACCGTGCCGATCTGCTGCTCGAACTCGGGCCCGAGCTTGGCACGCAGCCGGCGCACGTGGACGTCGACCGTCCGGGTGCCGCCGTAGTAGTCGTAGCCCCAGACCTCCTGCAGCAGCTGGGCCCGGGTGAAGACCCGCCCCGGGTGCTGGGCCAGGAACTTGAGCAGCTCGAACTCCTTGTACGTCAGGTCCAGCGCGCGCCCGCGCACCTTGGCCGAGTACGTGACCTCGTCGATCACCACGTCGCCGGCGCGGATCTCCGGCGCCAGGTCGTGCTCGGTCTCGGCGGCCATCAGCGCACGGCCGATCGCCAGCCGCAGCCGCGCCTCGACCTCAGCCGGACCCGCCGTGACGAGCAGCACGTCGTCCGCGCCCCACTCGGCGCTGACCGCGGCCAGCCCACCCTCGGTGACCACCAGCAGCAACGGCGCGGACAGCCCGGTCGTGCGCATCAGCCGGCACAGCGACCGAGCGGGGGCCAGGTCGCGGCGGGCGTCCACCAGCACGGCGTCGGTCGGCGGCGTCTCCACCAGGGCCGAGGCCTCAGCAGGCAGCACCCGCACCTGATGGGCGAGCAGGCCCAGAGCCGGAACCACCTCGGCGCTGGGCGCGAGGTCGTTGGTGAGCAGCAGCAGTCTCGCCACGTGCGGGCCCTCCTTCCGGCGACGGGATCGGGCCGGCGATGCTCTCGCGCAGTGGTGCTGGAAAACTGGCGGCGCTCGCGCACGACCCCTGTGGGGTCGGGCCGCGTTGACCGACCACTGCAGAATAGGGCACGTCGTCCCAACAGGCGGCGTTCCGTCCCGCTTGTTGAGACGCGCTGCACCGAGACCCGACCGAAGGGAGGCCGCGGTGGCCGAGGTGACCGTGCGCTACTGGGCCGGCGCCCGGGACGCGGCAGGGCGGGACGACGAGCGCCTGGCCGCGACCTCCGTGCAGGCGCTGCTGGCCGAGCTGTGCGCCCGGCCCGGCCCCCTGGCCGAGGTGGTCCGGCGCTCCTCGGTGTTGGTGGACGGACTGGTCGTGCGCGACGACCTCGAGCTGCTCGACGGGCAGACCGTCGAGGTGCTGCCGCCGTTCGCCGGGGGATGACCGGCCGCTGACCTGGCCGCTGACCTGGCCGCTGACCTGGCAGGATGCTCCCGTGACCGGCTCCGACGACGCCATCGGCGACCTCACCGTGGTGCCGACGCTGCCCGGTACGCCACGGGGCGCCATCCGCTACTGGACGACCGGCGTCGCCGTCGTGCTCGCCGGTCTGCTCGCCCTCGGCGGCTACGCCGGCGCGATCCCGCTGGCCGCTGCGGCGCTCGCCGTGGTCGTGCTGCTGGCCTGGGGGTGGCCGGCGCTGGTCGACCTGCCCTCTCCGCGCGGGACCACGACGGTGCTCTGCCTGGGCGGCGCGGCGTGCGTGGTGTCGGTCGCCGCCGCGGACGCCGAACCGCGACTGAACTGGCTCGCGCTGGCGCTGGCCGGCTCGGTGATCGCCGAGTTCGTTCACCAGCTGCTGCGGCGGGACGGCCGTCCTCGGATGGTGGAGTCGGTGTCCGGCACGATCGCCGGCCTCGTGGTGCTGGGCTCGCTCAGCGCGGTCCTCGCGCTGCTCGACGCGCCCGCCGGGGCGGCGGGAGTGCTGACCTGGGCCGTGTCGGTTGCGGTGGCCCTGCTGGCGCAGGTCGCCCCGGTCTCCTCGCGCATCGTGATCGCGGTGGGCGCTGTGCTGGCCGCGGTGGTCGGCGGCCTGCTCGGCCTGCTGCTGGACGGCATGACGCCGCTGGCCGGTGCGCTGACCGGCGTGATCTGCGGCGCCGTCGCGCTGGTGGTGCACCAGTTGCTCGCCGTGCTGCCGGCCGCCGGACGGGCGCCCGGCTGGCTGGCCCTCGCGGCCGCGCCGCTGGCCACGACCGGGATGCTCGGGTACGTCATCCTGCGACTGGCTCTGGGGTGATGGACGTGACCGCCGGTCCACTCCACCCCGGGCCCGCCCGGGTGCTGTTCGTCTGCACCGGCAACGTGTGCCGCTCCCCGCTTGGCGCCGCGCTGCTCCGCACCTACCTGGCTCGGCAAGGCGTCGACGATACCGAGGTGCACGTCGCGTCGGCGGGCGTGAGAGCGCTCCAGGGGCAGCCGATGACGCGTCAGACGGAGCGGGAGCTGCTCGCTCTCGGCGGAGTCTCCACAGCCTTTGCGGCGCGCCAGCTGCTGCCCGAGATGGTCAGGTCGGCCGACCTGGTCGTCACCGCCGAGCGCTCCCATCGGGCCGAGGTGGTACAGCTCGCCCCGCGGGCGCTGCGCTACAGCTTCACGCTGCGCGAGCTAAAGCGCCTGCTCGATGACGCCGATCTCGACGTCCTACCGGCGGACCCGGCCTCTCGGCTGCGTGAGCTGGCGCACGTGGCGTCCATGCGTAAGGGCATGGCGCCCCCGACCCCACCGGAGGACGACGACATCCCAGACCCGTATCGCGGCACCGACGCCGACTACGCCCTGACCTCGCGTCACCTCGAGCCGGCCGTCCGCAGCCTGGCCGCGGCGATCGGCGGGCGCGAGTGAGCCGGATCGAGCCGTCGAGCAGGTACGCCCGGATCGGCACGGCCGCGGTGGTGGCGCTCGCAGTGGTCAACGTCGTCCTGATCGCCCTGGCGATGAACCAGAGCGCGCAACGCGACCAGCCGATCGGGCCGGCCGCGAACTTCGCGCAGGTCACGCCCTCGCCGTCCCCGTTCGACACGCCACTGGACGCCACCACGACGAGCTCGCCCGCCTCGACGCCGACCACGACCACGACCGCGACCGCAGCGACCAGCGTCCCGGCCGTCCCGCTACGGGTCATGGTCTCGGCGGTCGGCCCGGACGTGGCCTGGCGGGTGACTTCACCGGCCTGCTCGTCGCTCGGCGTCGTCAGCGCCCAGTCGTCCGCCGATGGCGGCCGCAGCTGGCGTCCGTCGCCGCTGCCGGTCGGCGTGGTGGTGCGCCTGCAGGCGACCTCCGTCGACCGGGCCTTCGTGATCGCCGCCGACGGCACGTCGCCGCCGTGCGCCGCGCGGTACCGCTCGACAGCCAACGGGGATGCCTGGTCGTCCGGACGCGATCCCAGTCGGGCCTGGTACCGCTCGCCCGCGGACCTGCACCGGATCGCCGTGCCGGGCGGCGCGTCCGGGCAGCCGTGCGGGTCGACGCGGGACGTCGTCGACCTGCTGCCGGCTGGCAACGTCCGGGCAGCCGCCCTGTGCTCGGACGGCACCGTCGTCCAGACCGCCGACGCGGCCGCGACCTGGGCCGCCGTGGCGAAGGTCCCCGGTGCGGTGGCGATCGCCGACAACCCCTCCGGCAGCGGCTATGTGGCTGCCGTCCGCGGCGTGGGGGAGTGCGCGGGAGTGTCCGTCGTGACGGTGCGACACGCGCCTCGGCCGCTCGGCTGCATCGCGGAGCTGCCGAACGACACCGGCGCCGGCATGGTGGCCGTGTCATCGGCGGAGCAGACGGTCTGGGTCGTTGCCGGACCCGCGGTCTACGTCTCCACCGACGCGGGCCGGACGTTCACTCGCCGAGCCGGCTGAGCGGCCCCCCGGGCGCTCACATCGAGCGGGCGGGGTTCACCTTGAGGTACTGGGCGACCTGGTCGGTGAGCATCGCATCGGAAAGTTCGGTCATCCGCTTGGTGTCCAGCACGTCGATGGAGGCGCCGGCGGTGGTGGTGCCGAAACCGGTGATCGGCGCCTGCAGGAACTGGATGTCGGCGCCTCGCACCCCGCGCAGTGACAAGGCGGTGGAACGAATCTCGCCCTGGCCCAGCGTGTCGTCGACGGTGACGTTCTGCGCGCCGGTCCGGACGAGGTTCAGCAGGCGGCCGGGGTGGCTCAGGGTGTCTCGGCTGGTTCCGCGCAGCATCAGCGCCCGGACGACCTCCTGCTGGCGCTCGACCCGGTCCAGGTCACCGCCCGGCAGGCCGTGACGCTGCCGCACGTACTGCAGCGCCTCGTCGCCCTGGATGGTGATCTGACCCTTTGGCCAGTGGTAACTGCCGACGGACGACGCGTGCGCGTTGTTCACGGTCACCCCGCCGACCAGGGTGGTGAGCCGGCGCAGGCCCTGGAAGTCGATGACCGCCACATGGTCGATCCGCACGGAGGTCAGCTGCTCGAGCGTGCTGACCAGCAGGGGCGCGTCGCCCACCGAGTACGCGGCGTTGATCTTGTTCTTGCCGTGGCCCGGTATGGGGACGTACAGGTCGCGAGGGAACGCGATCAGATAGACCTTGTCCCGCTTGGCGGTCACGTGCGCGATCATGATCGTGTCCGAGCGCTCGCCGTCCACGATGGGCCCGTCCTCGCCCGCACGGGAGTCGGAGCCGATCAGCAGGTAGTTGAGCGCCTTCCCGGCGTCTCCCTCGGGCTTGGCGGGCCGGTCCGTGAGTCCCTTGAGCAGGGACGGGTCACGCTTGAGGTTCCCGCCCAGCGTCCGGTCGAGCGCGAACAGGTACCCGCACGCCGACAGGGCTCCAAGCAGCAGGATGACGGCGGCGGCGATCAACGCGATGCGTGCCCGGCGCGGACGACGGCCGGTTACGGCGTCCGGACCAGGGGTCGCGTCTGCCTGCAGGGGCAGCGACGAGGTCTGGTCTTCGTAGGCCGGATCGGCGTCATGGGACAGGGGCACGACTACAAAGAATACGCTTCGTAGTTGGCCAGTCACGCCCAGATGGCAGGTTCTTCGCAGATCCTCCCCAAGCGCGGACGCGATCAGTAGACCAGCGCCTGCGCGCCGTCGGCGAGCGACTCCTCGACGAACGCCGCGGCGCCTGCGATCCGCACGTCCGCGATGACGTCGTCCGCGCCGATCTCCCGCCGCGCGGCGCACTGGGTGCACAGGGTGACGTGACCTTCCGCCAGCACCGCCTGTAGCAGCCCGTCCAGTGGAGCCGCGTGCGGCAGCTCGAACTGCTCGGCGCGCCCCGGCAGGGCGAACCATGCGGCCTCGCCGGTGAGCCACAGGCTGACCTGCGCGCCGGCCGCCACCGCCGTGGCGGCGACCGTGAACGCCTGCGAGCACCGCTCGGGCTCGTCCGCGCCGACGGTGACCTTGACCACGAGGGAGCGCTGCATGCAGGAACGGTATCGGCGGGCGGTTACGATCGAGCCGTGAGCGCGCTCGAGATCTTCTACACCAGCCTGCTGGCGGCCAGTGCCCTGGTCATCGTCTGGTTCTCCGTCTTCGTGGTCTACCGGCTCTACCGTGGGCAGCGCTGAGCCCATGCAGCTCGACACCGACCTCCCGACCCCGCTGGTACCGCTGGCGTGGCTGATCGGTCGTTGGGAGGGCGCCGGTGTCGTCGGCTATCCGACGATCGAGTCGGCGAACTTCGGCCAGGAGGTCGAGTTCCGGCACGACGGACGACCCTTCCTGCACTACCGCAGCCAGGCCTGGCTGCTGGACGAGGCGGGCGCCAAGGTGCGGCCGCTGGCCAGCGAGACGGGCTTCTGGCGGATCGGCGCGGACGGCAAGGAGCGCGACGTCGAGGTGCTGCTGACCCATCCGACCGGCTTCGTCGAGATCTACGTCGGCGAGGTGGACGGCGCCCGGGTCAACCTGCACACCGACCTGGTCGCCCGGGTGCCCAGCGCCAAGGAGTACACCGCGGCGACCCGGATGTACGGCCTGGTGGACGGTGACCTGATGTGGGTGATGGACATGGCCGCCGTCGGCCAGCCCCTGCAGTCCCACGCCTCGGCCCAGCTGAAGCGGGTCGAATGAGCGTCCAGACCGTCCCCAGCCCGTTGCTGGGCCGCCCCGGGGCGGTCGCGGCGGAGGGTCCGGACGCCGGGGTCGCCTGGCACTACGGCGACCCGACCCGCGAGCAGCGGCTGCTCGTCGAGGGGCTCGCGGTCGTCGACCTCTCGCACCGGGCCGTGGTCACGGTCAGCGGACCGGACCGGCTGTCCTGGCTGCACTCGATCACCACCCAGGCGCTCACCGGCCTGCCGCCGCGCACGTCCACCGAGGCGCTGATCCTGAGCCCCAAGGGTCACGTCGAGCACGCCCTGCACGTCGTGGACGACGGTGAGACCACCTGGATCACCGCCGAACCAGGCACCGCGGACGCTCTGGTCGGCTGGCTGCGCAGCATGCAGTTCATGCTGCGCGTCGAGATCACCGACCGCACCGATGAGTTCGCAGTGCTCGGCGAGCCGATCGGGCGCGAAGGCGTGGACGGCGAGCCCGTGGTCTGGCGCGACCCGTGGCCGACCGTGGCGCCGGGGAGCGTCTCGTACGCGGCGGTCGACTCGGTCGAGGGAGCCGAGCACCCGGCGTCCGGTCGTCAGTGGCGCGAGCTACTGGTGCCGCGGGCCGAGCTCGAGCGGGCCGTGGGGGACCGGCCGCTGGCCGGCACCTGGGCGTCTGAGGCGCTGCGCGTCGAGGCCTGGCGGCCGCGGCTCGGCTTGGAGACCGACCACCGCACGATCCCGCACGAGGTGGACTGGCTGCGCACCGCCGTGCACCTGACCAAGGGCTGCTATCGCGGCCAGGAGACGGTCGCGCGGGTGCACAACCTGGGCCGGCCGCCGCGCCGGCTGGTGATGCTGCACCTGGACGGCTCGGCGCACCAGCTGTCGCCGTCCGGGGCCGTCGTCGAGCTGGACGGCCGGTCGATCGGTCAGGTGACCACGGCGGCCCGCCACCACGAGCTCGGCCCGATCGCGCTGGCGCTGGTCAAGCGCAACGCCCCCGTCGACGCGGTGCTGCAGGTGGACGGCGTCAGCGCCGCCCAAGAGGTCGTGGTCGCGCCCTAGCGGGCGCGCGACCCGGTCAGGCGCTCGGCCCGGATCTGGCTCTTGCGCTTGGCCCGGCCGTTACGGGTGGGTTGCGGTCGGGACTCGGGCATCACCGGCGCGTACCCGTCCGAGTAGTACGACTGGGCGTCCGGGCCCTTGGCGGGCACCAGGTTCAGCACCACGCCGAGCACCTGCGCGCCGACCGTGTCGAGGATGTCGAAGGCCCGGCTGAGCTGGTCGCGGTTGACCCGACTGGCGCCGACGACCACGACGGCGCCACCCGCGAGGCGGCTCAGTACGGCCGCGTCGGTGACCGGGAGCAGCGGCGGGGCGTCGATGATCACGTAGTCGTAGCGGTTCTCCAGGTCACGCAGCATGTCGTTCATCACCTGCGAGCCGAGCAGCTCGGACGGGTTGGGCGGGATAGGGCCGCAGGCGAGCACGTCGATCAGCCCGGTGCCCCACGGCTGCATCACGTCCTCCAGTTTGGCCTGGCCGATCAGCACGTTGGTCAGGCCGACTGCGCCCTCCAGACCCAGGTACTCGGCGACCCGCGGGCGGCGCAGGTCCGCCTCGATGAGGGCGGTTCGCGACCCGGCCGCGGCCAGCGTGATGGCTAGGTTGGCGGTGGTGGTGCTCTTACCCTCGTTCGGCAGCGCCGAGGTGAACACGATCGAGCGGGGGTGGTTCGCGACGTCCACGAACTGCAGGTTGGTGCGCAGCTGTCGGAACGACTCCGCGCGCGGGCTGTGCGGGCTGTCGTGCACGATGAGCGGTCGCCGGACGGCCCGACTGTCGAAGTTGATGCCGCCGATCAACGGCGCGTCGGTCAGCGCCAGCACGTCGGCCTCTGTCCGGATCGAGGTGTCCAGCAGCTCGCGCAGCAGCGCCAGGCCGACGCCGGCGGCCAGACCCAGCAGCAGGCCGAGTGCCAGGTTGCGCACGGGCTTCGGCGACACCGGGGACGTCGGCACGGACGGTTCGCGCACGACGCTGACCTTGACGGGTGCGGCGGCGTTCGAGTCAGTCGGCTTCTCCAGCTCGGCGACGGTGGCGCTGAAGGTCTTCGCGACCTCCGCGGCGATCGCGGCGGCCTGCTCGGGCGAGCTGTCCCGGACGGTCACGTTGATCAGCACGGTGTCCAGCGGCGCATCCGCCGTGATGCTGGTGGCCAGCACCTGCGGCGTGGTGTTCAGGTGGAGACGGTCGATGACGGGGGTCAGGACGGGCGGGCTGGTGACCAGCTCGGCGTAGGACTTGACGCGCTGCTGGGTGAAGCTGCTGCCCTGCAGCAGCGAGCTCGCGTCGTCCTTGCCGGACGTCGAGACGAACAGCTGCGCCTCGGCCTGGTAGATCGGCGTCGCGGTCAACGTGAGCACGGACGCGAGCGCCAGCATCAGCAGCGCCGCAGCAGTCACGATGCGCCAGCGCTTGCGCAGGATCCTGATGTAGTCGCGCAAATCCACCGGTTGGGTCACCTCTTCTGCCGGCGACCCCTGGCGGGCCACGATAGGTCATGGTCCCACAACGCAGAGTGTGGGTCGTTCACGAGCGATGCGGCGGCGATGGCAGGATGACCGCCATGCCCGGCACCCTGATCACCGTCGCGCCCACCGGCGCGGAGACCGCCAAGGCTGACGTCCCCAACCTGCCCACCACGCTGGACGAGCTCGTCGCTGAGGCGAAGGCCTGTGAGGCGGCCGGGGCGTCGCTCGTGCACGTGCATATCCGGGACGGCGAGCACCGCCCCACGCTGGACCCCGAGCGCCTGCACGACACGGTCCAGGCGCTGCGCGAGCAGACCGACCTGATCGTCCAGCTGAGCACCGGCGGCAGCGTGCACGACCCGTTGGAGCAGCGGCTGAGGGTGCTGGACGCCGAGCCGGACTCGTGCTCGCTGACCTGCGGGACCACCAACTTCGGCGACGACGTGTTCCTCAACCCCTACCCGTTCATGGGCCAGCTCTACCAGCAGGCCCAGGAGCGCGAGGTGGTCCCGGAGTTCGAGCTGTTCGACCTCGGGCACGTTGCCGCGCTGCGCCGGTTGATCGACACCTACGGCCTGCCCTACGGCGGCAAGGTGCACGTCGACTTCGTGACCGGCGTCCCGGGGGGCATGCCGGGCACCGTCGAGGCGCTCGTCGCCGGCGTGCAGGCCCTGCCGGCCGAGGTGACCTCGTGGTCGGCGACCGGCATCGGTCGGGCCCACCTGCCGATCGCAGCCGCGGCCCTCGGGATGGGTGGCCACCTGCGGGTCGGCATGGAGGACAACCTGATGTACGCCAGGGGGCGACCGGTGCGGGACAACGCCGAGCTGGTGGCCCGGGCCGCCGAGCTCGCATCCGTGATGCAGAGACCCGCCATCAGCACCGCCGAAGCGCGTAGCCTGCTGGCTGTACGCGACCGGCGCGCCCGTTCCTGACCGACCTGACCGACCTGACCGACCCCGACCCCCTGACACCACAGCGAGCAGAGGTTCCATGACCACCGAGTCCCTCCCGGGCGGCCGCCGTCCGATCGACCGCGTGCTGGCCGACGGCTTCGCCGACGACCTGCCCACGCTGTCGTTCGACGAGCTGCGCGAGCGCCGACACCTCGCCGAGCAGGAGGAGGTCGACCTGAGCTTCGCCCGTCGCCTGCTGCAGGGGCGTCTGGACCTGCTGCGCTCGGAGCAGCAGCAGCGCGAGCACCCGGCGGACGCACCGGTGGAGGGTGAGCGTACGGACGCCGAGCTGGCCCGCGACCTGTCGCTGGCACTGGCGGACGCGCCGCGTGCCGACCACGGCCTCGGCCGGCACATGACCACGGACCCGACCCGGGTCGGCGAGCACCGGCGGGCCGCCGAGCAGGCCGTGGACGACGTCCGGGCCAGCGACCCCAGCGCGCTGTCGGACAGCGGGATCGTCGGGGCCATCGAGCAGCTGGGCGCCCTCGAGCAGCAGATCAGCGACACCCGGCACCAGGTGCAGGCGGTGATGGACCTGATGTCCACCGAGGTCGCCCGCCGGTACCGCGAGGGCGAGGCCCGGGTCGAGGACGTGCTCACCGCCGAGTGAGCCCGTGCTGGCGTCCGCCTATTTGAGCAGCAGCTTCAGCAACGCCACCAGTGCGCCTAGCGAGGCGCCCAGCAGCGCGTCGAGCAGCACCAGCCGGGAGCGCACGCCGTTGCGCACCCCGCTGAGCAGGCCCCAGCAGAACAGCAGCACGATGCTGGTCACGATGGCCACCCAGTCGCTGGAGTGCGCGTTCTCGCCGAACGCGAGGGCGATCGACACCGCGGCCAGCTCGATGCCGCCGCCCCAGAGCACTGTGGACTCTGCGACGAAGGTGGGTCGTGCGGAGCGCCACTGGATGCGCCGGGTCGAGCCGCTCATCGCTTCGCCGAGCAGGTGGCAGTAGACGTGCGTGAGCCAGTAGACCGCGACGGTCAGCGCGGTCGCCCCGATGATGTACGGGTAGGAGTTCTCGTACTGCGTCGAGGCGGTGATCACGACCGACGCGACGATCATCCCGTAGACCAGGCCGCTCGGGTTGCCGTGCGGCTGCAACCTCCCCAGCCGCAGCACGACCCGGCGCCACCGTGACGTGCTCGCGGCAACCGGCTCCTCGTGCGTGCTCGTTTCTGCTGGCACAGGGGCCATCGAACCACGCGGTCCCGAGCAGTGGCATCCCCAGCGCACTGTGAGCGGGGTCACGGCCGCCCGAGTTGCGCTTGCTAACTGCAGCAAGCACCATGGCAAGCATGACCTCGATCCGTGCCGACCTCGGTGAGTACCTGAAGGAGCAGCGCCAGCATGCCAAGCTGTCGTTGCGCCAGCTCGCCGACGCAGCCGGGGTCAGCAACCCCTACCTGAGCCAGATCGAGCGCGGGCTGAAGAAGCCCAGCGCCGAGATCCTGCAGTCCCTGGCGAAGGGCCTGCGGATCTCGGCCGAGTCGCTCTACGTGCGGGCCGGCCTGCTGGACGAGCAGGACGCCGCGCAGGTCGAGGTCAAGGCCGCCATCCTCGGCGACCTGGGGCTCAACGAGCGGCAGAAGCGTGTGCTGCTCGACATCTACGAGTCGTTCTGCGAGGACAACGACCGGCTGGCGCCGGTTGACGCGCCGAAGGCCACCCCGCGCAAGCGGGCTACCAAGAAGACGGCGACGAAGAGGTCGACCACCGCCAAGACCACCGCCAAGACCACCGCCAAGACCACCGCCAAGACCACCGCCAAGAAGACGTCCACCGCGCGCACGACGCGCAAGCCCAGCTGACCGCAGCACCCCAACCGAAGGAGATATCCCGTGACCCTGGTCAACGACATCCGCAAGACCGTCACCGACACCACGCCCGTGTTGGCCCTCGTCGGCGCCACCGACCTGGTCGTCGAGAAGGTCCGCGCCGTGCGCACCCAGGCCTCCGGCGTCCAGCTCGAGATCGACGTGAAGTCCCTGCAGAACAGGGCCAAGCACGTCCCGACCCAGGCTGTCAGCAAGTCGATCGAGCTGGCCGGCAAGGCCGAGGAGACGTACTCCGACCTGGCCGCCCGCGGCGAGAAGCTGGTCGCCCGGATCCGTGAGCAGAAGGCCACCCAGGACCTGCTCGCGCAGGGCAAGGTCACGCTGTCGCGCGGCAAGGCAGCCGTCACCACCGTGCGCAAGGCCGCTGACGAGACCCGTACCGCCGCCAAGTCCACCCTTACCATCGCCAAGCGCGAGGTGCCCACGGCTGCGCCGGAGACCAAGAAGGCCGTCAAGCGCACCACCACCACGGCCAAGAAGCGTGCGGCCGCCACGAAGAGCGCCACGAAGGCCGCCACGACCAGCGCCCGCAAGACCGCGGCCGCAACTGCTCAGGCAGCGACCGCGGCTGCCGACAAGGTAGGCGACTGACTGTTCGGACTGCGTCGAGGGGTGGCCCGCCCGGGCCGCCCCTCGACGCTTTTCGGCGGTGCGCCGCACCGTGTCGGCGCTTGGCGCGGCGGTATGGTCTGGGCGTCGGAGGCTTGACCACTCGAAGGGAAGCATGAAACACGGGAGCACGGGCTCACGCCGCGTCGTCATCAGGATGCTGGTGCGCTGGTATCCGATCGACGCGTTGCTCTGGTACCTGGCGGTGGTCGCGGCCGTCTGGGCCCGCTACGACTTCCTGCCCGAGCTCGCGCAGGTCCAGCACGCGATCCTGTTCGCCACGGGCGCCGCTGCGCTGCAGCTGCTCGTCGGCCTGCTGTCCGGGGTCTACTTCGGCCGCTACCGGGCCGGCTCCTTCGAGGAGGCCGAGGCCATCACGGCCGGCACGATCTTGATCGGTCTGGCGCTGCTTGTCTGGGCCTTGCTGTCCGTCCCGATTCTGGTGCCGCGCAGCACGCCGTTCGTCGCGGCCGTCGTGGCCTTGACCACCTTGCTCGCCGCCCGCTCGGTGCTGCGCGGCTTCGTCTCGCGGCGGCGCGGGGTCAGCGAGAACGCCGAACGCATCGTCATCCTCGGCGCCGGCGAAGCCGGCACCCAGCTCGTGCGCAGCATGCGTAGCGACCACAACACCAAGTTCGCCCCGGTCGCGCTGCTCGACGACGACCCCGCTCGTCGGCGCCTGCGCATCGAAGGTGTGCGGGTGCGGGGGACCCGAAGCGACATCGGGCGGGTGTGCTCGGCTGCACAGGCCTCGACCCTGGTGGTCGCGATCCCGCAGGCCAGTGCCGAGCTGCTGCGCGAGATCACCCGCTCGGCGGACGCGGCCGGCGTGCACACGCTCGTGCTGCCACCGCTGGAGCAGATCGTCCGCGGCCGGGTCGCGCCGACCGACCTGCGGGCAGTCGACGTGCACGACCTACTCGGCCGTCACCCCGTTCGACTTGACCTGCGGGCCATCACCGAGCGGATCGCCGGCAAGCGCGTGATGGTCACCGGCGCGGGCGGGTCCATCGGCTCCGAGCTGTGCCGCCAGATCCACCGCTTCGGGCCGGCTGAGCTGGTCATGCTGGACCGCGACGAGTCGGCCCTGCACGCCGTCCAGCTGTCGCTCTCGGGTCGGGCGATGCTGGACGGTACCGACACCGCACTGGTGGACATCCGCGACGCCATGGCGGTGCGCGACGTGATGATCGACCGGATGCCGCACATCGTGTTCCACGCGGCAGCGCTGAAGCATCTGCCGCTGCTCGAGAGCCACCCGGTTGAGGCATGGAAGACCAACGTCGTCGGCACCGCAAATGTGCTGGACGCGGTGGACGCCGTCGGCGTGGAGACGTTCGTCAACATCTCGACGGACAAGGCCGCGAACCCAACAAGCGTGCTGGGCCTGAGCAAGCGCGTCTCCGAGCGGTTGACCGCGGACGGCGCGAGCCGCACGCAGGGCACGTACGTCAGCGTCCGCTTCGGGAACGTGCTGGGGTCGCGAGGTTCGGTGCTGACGACGTTCGAGCGGCAGGTCGCCTGCGGCGGCCCGGTCACCGTGACGCACCCCGACGTGACCAGGTTCTTCATGACGATCAGCGAGGCCTGCCAGCTCGTGCTCCAGGCCTCGGTGATCGGCTCGGGCGGTGAGGCGCTGGTGCTCGACATGGGCGAGCCGGTCCGCATCGCCGACGTCGCGCGCACGATGATCGACCGGGTACCGCACGACGGGCAGATCGAGATCGTCTACACCGGGCTGCGCAACGGCGAGAAGCTGCACGAGGACCTGTTCGGCGACGACGAGCCGCGCGACGTGCGCCCGCACCACCCGCTGGTCTCGCACGTCCCCGTGGCCGGGCTCGAACGGTACTCACTTCCGGAGTTCGCCCGCGCCGCCGAGGCGGCCAGCGTCGTGTCCTGGATGAGAGCCCGAGGTGAGTACTCGCCGCTTGCGGCACAGCCGACGAACCTGCGGGAGGAGCGCACCCGTGGCTGAGTTCCTGGCCGCGCTCACCCTGACCCTGATCGCCCTCCCGCTGGTCCGGATCGTCCTCGTCTCCCGCGGGGTCCTGGACGTCCCGAACGCGCGCTCGTCGCACGCCGTAGCAATCGCCCGCGGGGGCGGGATCGCCTGCGCGGCAGGCATGGCCGGCGGACTCGTGGTCGCGCAAGTGCGCGGCAACCAGGTGCCCTGGGCGTTGCTCGCCGTGGTCGCCGTCCTCGCGCTGCTCGGTCTGGCTGACGACCTGCACGACGGTCTGCCGCCGGTGACGCGGCTGGTGCTGCAGGCCGCGGCCGGGGCGGCGACCGGCTGGATGGCCGGGTCGTCGCCGATCGCGGCCGTCTGCGGCGCGGTCGTGATGGTCCTCGCCGTGAATGTCGTCAACTTCATGGACGGCATCAACGGGATCACCGGGCTCACGGTCGCGGTCTGGGGGGTCTCGGCAGCAGTCGTCGGGCGGCAGGTCGGCAGCGGCTCGCTGGAGGTGCTGGGTCTGGTTGCCACGGGGGCCGCCCTGGCCTTCCTGCCGTTCAACCTCCCGGCCGCGCGCTTGTTCCTGGGCGACTGCGGCAGCTACCTTTTCGGGGCGACGATCGCCACGGGCTGTTGGATCGCCTGGCGGGACGGCGCTTTGCTGGCCGCGGTCGTGGCACCGATGACGTTGTACCTGGTCGATGTGCTGACAACGCTGGTGCGGCGGGCGGTCCGGCGCGAGCCGCTGATGCAGGCGCACCGTGACCATATCTACCAGCGGGTGCTGCTGCTGACCGGCTGGCCGCACTGGGTGGTCGCCGGCTGCGCGGCGGCCGGCGCCGCCGCGATCACTCTCGCCTGGTACGGACCCACCGCGCTGGCCGTCGCCGTCACCATCGTGGTCGCCGGACTGTACGTCGCCAGCCCACGACTCGTCGCCGGCCGCCGTCCGGTCGGCTGGCTGGGATCCTCGTCGTGAAGATATCGATCGTCAGCCAGTGGTACGACCCGGAGACCGGGTCCGCCGGCGTGCCGGCGAGCATCGCCCGGGCGCTGGTCGCTCGCGGGCATTCGGTGTCGGTGGTCACCGGGTTCCCGAACTACCCGTACGGTCGGATCTACCCCGGATACCGGGTCTCCTGGCGCGCGAGCGAGGTTCGGGACGGCGTGCAGGTCACCCGGGTGCCGCTCTACCCCAGCCACGAGGCGCGTGCCGTCCGCCGCATGCTCAGCTACCTGAGCTTCGCGGTGAGCGCGGCTGTGCTCGGCTGGTCACGGCTGCGCCGCGCCGACGTCGTGCTGGTCTACTCAACGCCCGCGACGGTCGTGCTGCCCGCGCTCCTGGTGCGGTGGACCGCACGGGTGCCGTACGTGTTGCTCGTCCAGGACCTCTGGCCGGAGACGGTGACGGCCAGCGGGTTCCTGCCGGCCTCGCTGCGCACTGTCGTGGAAGCCGTCCTGCACCCCTTCTGCGATCTGGCCTACCGCTTTGCCTCCGCCATCGCGGTGACGTCCCCGGGGATGTCCGACCGGATCCTGGCGCGTCGGGTGTCCCGGCTGGCGCCCGTTCTGGTGACCAATTGGGCCGACGAGTCCATCTTCGGCCAGCGAGAGCCACGACCAGAGGTCGTCGGCTCGCTGGGGCCGTGGCGTCCATTCACCGCCATGTACGCCGGCAGCCTCGGTGAGGTCCAGGGCGTCGAGGTGCTCATCGAAGCTGCGGAGCTGCTGCGCGACAGAGACGACGTCGAGCTCGTCGTCGTGGGCACCGGTGTGCTCGAGGCTGAGCTACGCCGATCCGTCGCCGATCGGGGTCTGGACAACATTCGGTTCCTCGGCCAGCAGCCGCTCGACGTGATGCCGGACCTGCTCCAGCGCAGCGACGTCCAGATCGTCACGCTCAAGGACCTCCCGCTCTTCCGGCTGACGCTGCCGAGCAAGATCCAAGTCGCTCTCGCGATGGGACGCCCCGTTGTGGGCGCGGTCGCCGGTGACGCAGCCGACCTGCTTACGGCCGCCGGCGCCGGCTTCGTCGTCCCCCCGGGCGACGCCGCGGCGCTGGCGCGCGCCGTGCAGAGGCTGGCCGACCTGCCAGCCGAGCAGCGTGCCGAGCTCGGGCGTCGCGGACGGTCGTACTACGAGGAGCACCTCAGTGAGCGGGCCGGTTCCGCCGCCATCGAGACCATGCTGCTGGGGGCCGCGCGATGAGCGCCGGGCCCAAGGTCGTGGTCGTGGGGACCGGATTCGTCGGCTCCGCGGTCCTCGTGGACCTGCTGGCCGCAGGCGTCCAGGCCTGTGCGGTGCACGCGCCTCGGCTGACCGCCGCGCAGTGCGCGCAGGGGCCGGAGCTCCCGAAGCTGCTGGCCGAAGTTCTGAGCGGGCCCTTCGCAGGAGCGGACGTCGTGGTCAACGCCGCCGGCGACCCGGACGCGTCAAGCGGCGACGAGGCGGCCCTCGACGCGGCCAACGGGTGGTTGCCCGTGGTCATCGCGGTCGCGGCCCGGCGCGTCGGCGTCCGGCGCGTGGTGCACGTCAGCAGCGCCGTCGTGCAGGGACGCCGAGCGGTGCTCGACGAGACCGCCGAGACGGAGGCGTTCTCGCCGTACAGCCGGTCCAAGGCCGCGGGTGAGGCACGGCTCGCGGCGGCCAGGCTGCAGGGCGTGGTGATCTATCGCCCGCCGTCGGTG
Organism: Angustibacter sp. McL0619; assembly: GCF_049994355.1. NCBI lineage: Bacteria > Bacillati > Actinomycetota > Actinomycetes > Kineosporiales > Kineosporiaceae > Angustibacter > Angustibacter sp. McL0619. The sequence continues at coordinate 584,807 of NZ_CP188257.1, forward strand.
CACGAGCTCAGTCGACGAGTCACCCGCATGACCTGCCGTATCGCGAGCAGCCCGGTCTCCACCGTCCTAGCGCCCGGCTCTCAGCCGACACCCCAGGCGCTGCTGGGCAACGTGGCGTCCGCGGTCGCTCACCTGGCCACCTGCTCCAGTGAGCCGCCACTGTACGTCATCCACCCGTGGGAGGGAGTCACCGCCGCCGGGCTGCTGGAGGCACTCGGCGGGCGCACCCCGCGACGGGTGCCGCGCCTGCTTGGCGTCCCGTTTTTGCGCGCACTGACCGCCATCGGCCGCTTGTTCCCGCGCGCCGCTGCCAACGCGCGCCGGGTCGAGATGCTCTGGGCCGGGCAGCGCCAAGCACCCAGCTGGTTGACGCAGGATGGCTGGACGCCGCCGCTCGGTTCCACCGCGTGGCGCGAGCTGGGTCTGGCGTGCCGCGCCCGACAGTCCGGTGAACGACCCGAACCAACAGGAGAAGACCGTGGCTAGCACGATGTCGGGGGCGACCGTCCTCATCACTGGCGGGACCGGGTCGTTCGGTTCGACGATGGCGCGCGCACTGCTGGCGGACGACGTGGCCCAGATCCGCATCCTGAGCCGTGACGAGGCGAAGCAGGATGACATGCGTCGGCGCTTCGGGGACGAGCGGATGCGCTTCTACGTCGGCGACGTGCGTGATCAGGCGAGCGTGGACGACGCGACTCGCGGTGTCGACCTGGTCTTCCACGCTGCCGCGCTCAAGCAGGTGCCGTCATGCGAGTTTTTCCCGGCGCAAGCCGTGCTGACCAACGTGGTCGGCAGCCAGAACGTGCTGAATGCAGCGGGCCGCTTCGAGGTCGGGTCCGTCGTGATGCTGAGCACCGACAAGGCCGTCTACCCCATCAACGCGATGGGGATGACCAAGGCCCTGATGGAGAAGACCGCCCAGGCGTTCGCCCGTAACGCGATGACCCAGCGGACAGTCGTTTCCACGGTTCGGTACGGCAACGTCCTGCACTCGCGCGGCAGCGTGGTGCCGCTGTTCATCGAGCAGCTTCGTGGCGGGGGCGACATGACGATCACCGACCCGAACATGACCAGGTTCCTCATGTCGCTCTCTCAGTCGGTGGACCTCGTTCGGCACGCGCTCGTGCACGCCGAGCCCGGCGATACGTTCGTGCGCAAGGCACCCGCCGCGACGGTCCGGTCGCTCGCCGAGGCGGTCGCCCTCCTGCTGGGCCGCGAACCGGGCTTCTCGATCATCGGCACGCGCCATGGCGAGAAGCTGTTCGAGACCTTGCTGAGCCGCGAGGAGGTTCTGCGCGCGCAGGACCACGGAGACTACTTCCGGGTCCCGCTGGACGCCCGGTCCCTGAACTACGAGGTCTTCTTCGACGACGGCAGCCGTCGGGAGTCGGACCTGGAGGACTACACCTCGCACAACACCGAGCGGATGGACGCCGAACAGGTGGCCGCCATGCTCCGGGTCGTGCCCGAGATCATGCTCGAGGTAGAGCGGGCGTCATGAGAATCGTCGTCACGGGCGGCGCCGGGTTCCTGGGCTGGCACCTGCGACTGCGCCTGCGCGCGCTGTCGCCCGATGCCGACGTGCTGGCCATCACGCGGGCGAGTCGGTCCGACGACCTCGCGGCAGCGGTGGCCGCAGCGGACCTGGTCGTGCACTGCGCGGGCGTGAACCGCGGCTCGGAGTCCGAGGTCGAGGCCGGCAACGTCGCGCTCGCGTCGTCGCTCGTCGAGGCGTTGCGGCGCAGCGGGTCTGGCGCTCGCCTCGTGTACGCGAACAGCATCCAGTCCGGCCAGGACTCGCCGTATGGACGTGGCAAGAGCGCCGCCGCGCGGACACTCGACCAGTGGGGCGCGGCGTCCGGCGTCGCGGTGTCGGACGTCCACCTGCCCAACGTGTACGGCGAGCACGGCCGCCCCGGCTACAACTCGTTCGTGGCAACCTTCGCCGACCGGATCGCCCGCGGCGAGCCTGTCGTCGTCGACGTGGACCGGCCCGTGGGGCTGCTGCACGCGCAGGACGCCGCGCAGGCGCTGATCGATGCAGGCCGCGGTGCCGGGGGGCAGTCGCGGCCCGAGCCGGCCCGGCGGGTCAGCGTTACCCAGGTCCGCGATCTGCTGTCGGACATGCACCGGGTCTACGCAGCGGACGGCAGCATCCCCGACCTGCGCGACCGGTTCGACGTGACGATGTTCAACACGTTGCGAGCCGCCATGTTCCCGAGCCGATACCCGTTCCTGCCCGTCCAGCACACCGACCAGCGCGGGACGCTCGTCGAGTCCGTCCGGGTGCACGGCGGCCAAGGTCAGAGCTTCTTCTCGAGTACCGTGCCGGGGCAGCGTCGGGGCGACCACTTCCACCTCGACAAAATAGAGAGATTCCAGGTCGTGCGGGGTCGTGGTCTGATCCGGCTGCGGCGGGTGCTCGCCGACGACTATGTCGAGTTCGTGGTCGACGGTGCCCAGGCTCCGGTGGTGGACATGCCGACGGGCTGGTCGCACTCGATCGAGAATGTGGGCGACGACGAGCTGCTGACCGCCTTCTGGTCGCATGAGCTGCACGACCCCGAACGGCCCGACACCTATCGTGACGTCGTCGTCGACCCGGCCACGCAAAGGAGCACCGCATGACGAAGGTCATGACCGTGGTGGGCACCCGACCCGAGATCATCCGGCTCTCCCGGGTGATCTCGCGGCTCGACGACACGGTCCAGCACGTCCTGGTGCACACCGGGCAGAACTATGACTACGAGCTGAACGAGGTGTTCTTCGAAGACCTCGGTCTGCGTCGGCCCGACCGGTTCCTGTCAGTGGACACCTCCTCGCTCGGCCACGTGCTCGGCGACACCCTGATCAAGACCGAGCAGGCCCTGCTGGACGAACGACCCGACGCGCTGCTCGTGCTCGGCGACACCAACAGCTGCATCGCCGCGGTGATGGCTAAGCGGATGCGGATCCCCGTCTACCACATGGAGGCTGGCAACCGCTGCTTCGACGAGAACGTGCCGGAGGAGACCAACCGCCGCCTCGTCGACCACGTCGCCGACTTCAACCTCGTCTACACCGAGCACGCCCGGCGCAACCTGCTCGCCGAGGGCATCCACCCGCGCCGGATCCTGCTCACGGGCTCACCGATGAAGGAGGTGCTGCAGCACCACGGTGACGAGTTTGGCGCCAGCGTCGTGCTGTCCGAGCTCTCGCTGTCCGCCCAGGAATACGTCCTGGTCAGCGCGCACCGGGAGGAGAACGTCGACGACCCGGACCGGCTGGGACGCCTGCTCGACTGCCTCGAGGCCGTTCGGGATCGCTGGGGGCTGCCGATCCTGGTCTCCACCCATCCCCGCACGCGCAAGCGGCTCGAGGCGCTCGGCCGCGACGTCGAAGGCGTCCGCTGGCACAAGCCGATGGGCTTCATCGACTACGTCCGGCTGCAACAGGACGCGTTCTGCGTGTTGTCCGACAGCGGGACCATCAGCGAAGAGTCCGCGATCCTGGGCTTCCCGGCGGTGACGCTGCGCGACTCGATCGAGCGTCCGGAGGCGTTGGACACCGGCTCGATCCTGATGACCGGGCTCGACCCGCAGAACGTCCTCGAGGCCCTCGGCGTCGTCGTCCAGGACCAGAGCGCCGGTCAGGTCGTGCCGCAGGACTACCAGGTCGACAACTGCTCGGAGCGGACTGTGCGCTTCATCCTTTCGACGTACCGCCGCCACCGGAGCTGGTCGGGTCTGCACGAACCGGCAGCCGGCTCGTGAGAGTCTGGGTCGACGGCTCTGGAAGGTGGTCCGGCGGCGGGAACGTCGTGCTGTCCAACCTCAGACAGGCCGCGCTCGAGCATCCCGACGTGATCGCGCTGCTCGATGAGCCAGGTGCCGTTCGGTTGGTGCCTAGGAACGTGCCAGTCCGGCTGCGCGACCTGGCGGAGCCCTTCGTGTGGATGCCGCAGAACGCCCTGCCCTGGGGGCCACCAGCACCTGGCGAGCGGCGGCTGCAGCTGCAGCTGCGCGTCGCGTCCGAGATCGCTCGCCGGCAAGCCCGGGCGATGGTGCGAATCTGTGCCGTGCTGCCGGCCAGCCGGCGCAACACCAGCCCCGTCCTGCACAACGTGCTGGATGCCGGTTTCGACGCCGTCACCGACTGGCCGACGTCGGGCTCGTCGGGGGCCTTCTTCGCCTCCGGGTCCGCGCACTCCTACCGAAAGTACGACGGGCTGCTGCGCGGCTACGCGAGCTACCGGGCCGGCGGCGGTCGGACCTCGCTGGTCCTGCAGGTGAGCCCGGGCACCCCCGCGGTGCAGGAGTCCCTCCGGCGGCTGTCGGCAGCCGACGGGGTTCAGCTGCGCCCCGGTGGGCTACCCCGAGCCGACGTGGTCCGCGCGATGCGAGCCTCGCGGGGCGTGCTCTTCCCGTCCGCGATCGAGGCCTCACCGGTGACCCTTCTCGAGGCCGTCGCCGTCGGTGCCCCGACGGCGTGCAACAACATCGACGGCCATCGGGCCCTCGCCGCCCCCGGCAGCGCCTGGTTCGACGTGGACGACCCGACGACGGTCGCTCGGGCGCTCGCCGCATTGGACGACTCACCGGCGACGTCGCAGAACCCGCTCAGCGACCCGGCGGTCCGGGCGGAGCAGCGCAGCAGTTGGGCGGCGGCGCTGGCCGACTTCCTGCGCGCCGGTTGAGCGGACTTGCTCAGCCGAGCGCGGTGTTGGAGCGCAGCCGCATGCGAACGGAACCCACCGCGGCGACCGCGACGACGGACGCCGTGACGGCGAGCGCGATCGAGACGGCGCGTGCCGTCCCCCCGGTTGCGGCGGCTGCTGCGGCCAGCAGGATCGACGTCGAGGCGTGCACCACGCGCAACGACAGCAGTGCCTGGCTGCGCTGCTCGGCGCGCAGTGCGGTGTAGCAGACCGAGACCCAGGCCAGCGCGGCGTACTCCCACCCGGTGAACGGCAGGAGCGGCGCCACCACGCTCCAGGAGTCCCCCAACAGCAGCTCGCCCCAAGCCGCTGGCACCAGCAGGCTGGCCAAGCCGAACGTCAGGGCCGCCGCCGACATAAGCGTCGCCGCTCGCCACAGCAGCCGCCAGGTGCGACGCGGGTCGCCGTGTCGGACCGCCTCTGGCACCACGACCAAGGGGATCGCGCTGAACAGGATGCTCAGCGGCCCCATGAGCGTGCCCGCACCGCGCAGCGCTGCGACCGAGCCGGCGTCGATCAGCTGGCTCGCGATGAGCACCACCACCAGCGCGCTCGTCGCCCCGATGCCGGCCTCCAGCCCGTACCGGACGCGGTGCGCGGCGCTCGTCGTCCACCAGGTGCCCAGACCCGCGATCCTCGGGCGAACCCCATGACGCCACAGCAGCACCGAGAGGGCGAGCAGCGCACCGGACACCCAGGCCCACAGCACCTGCGCAGGGGAGAGCAGGTCGCGCCAGAACCAGGTCACGGCGAGCGCGACCAGCGAGATGGCCGCCCAGAGCCCGTCGGACCACACCGCCTGAACCTGATCCCCGCGACCGAAGGCGGCAAATCGGAGCGTGTCCTGGGCGAGCACGAGCGGCGCTGCGACCGCCAACGGGATCGCCACCAGCGGACGCCCGACGCTGCCACCGACGAGCAGCACGACGAGGGCGACGCCCACCCCGCTCGCGAGCGCGACGCTGAGCGCGTAGCCGGCGTGACGCTGCTGCTCGTCCGCTGCCTCGTGCCCGGACAGCAGCAGGGGCGTGCCGAGCGTCCCCCGGCCGATGGCCACGGCGGTCGTGAGGACGACGATGAGCAGGGAGATGAGTCCGAACTCGTCGATGCCCGACACGCGGGCGACCGCGAACACGACCAGGACGTTGCTGGCGCTTGACAGAATCTGGTCGAGGAGTCCCCAGCTCAGGCGGCGGGACCGACTCATGAACGCAGAACCCTTCCAGTCTTCCCGAACGCGGTCGCAGTCGGCACCGAAAGGCTAGGCCATGATCCAGCGACATACGTCCCGCTCCGTCCGGCTCGGGCGACGCCGGATCGTGACGCTGGTCGGCGACCCGGCACAGTTCCCTGTGCTCCTTCGCGCGATGGACACGTCGACGCCGAAGCGTCGGGCCGTGCGCTCCGTGCTGCGGACGGCGGGCGCCCTCCGTCTGCTCGCACTGGTGGGGCGCCGTCCCGACGACGCCGAGTGGGCGCAGATCGAAGAGTCGCTGGCGCAGGCCGAACTCGTCGAGGATGCGCCGGCTCTGGCCGTCTTCTGGCCGGCGGGCGACCGTGCCCACCGGCGCTACCTGCTCGCCGTGGGCGGTCGGGGGGGTGCCTCGGTCTTCGTCAAGGTGAGCACGGCCGCCGAGGTGGATGAGCGGCTGCTGGCCAACGAGCACCAGGTGCTCGCGGCGCTGCAGGTGGACCCGCTGCGCGATTGGCGGACCCCCGTCAGCTACGGCCTGCGGCGCAGCGGGACCCAGGTGAGCCTGGCGGTGCAGGCGCTGCCCGCCCAACGGGGGACCGTCACCTGGGAGCTGATCGAGGCGACCCTCCCGTTGCGCCGAACGAGTGATCTCCCGCCGCGGTCTGCGCGCCCGGTCGAGCTCGACTGGTGGCTGCGAGCGCGCCGGCACCCGTCATCCGCCGAGTTCGAGAAGACGCTGCGAGTGCTGGACGACCAGCAGGTGCCGGTCGGGCTGGTGAACGGGGACATCCGCCCGAGCAACGCCATCACCGGCCCCGACGGCGGTTGGCTGTTCGACTGGGAGTTCGCGGACTTCTCCGGACCCCTCAATGCGGACGTCGTGGGTGCCTCGCTCAACCGGATCGGCGCCGACGCGCTCACGGAACCTGTCGCCGAAGTGGTCGAGCGGATGCGGTCCGCGGCTCGCCGCCACGGCTGCGACGAATTCGATGTGGTGCTGGCGTTGATGTACCTTTCTAGCGTTGAACATCCAGGTGCTCTGCGGCTCAGGGCGTCTTGGCCCGGGTCGAGTGAGCACTAGTCAGGGGACCCGCATGCAGCACCAGGGCGATCGCCCGCCTGCCTACCGTCGCGAGTTCGCAGAGGCTGACAGTGCCGAGCGGTACGACCTCAAGGAGTACGGCGAGTCCTCGTGGTCGTCGACGCTGTGGCGGCTCGAACAGGACGTGCTCGCGACGTGGCTGGGTTCCTCGACGTTCGTGCCCCGTCGCGAGCGCTATCTCGACTTCGCCTGCGGGACCGGTCGGGTCACCGAGTTCGTCGCCGCGCACTTCACGGAGTCCGTGGGCGTCGATATCTCCGAGGCCATGCTCACGCGCGCTCGGGCGCGGGTGCCCGGCACCCGGTTCGTCGCCGCGGACGTGATGCGTGACGAGAGCCCGGTGCAGGGGACGTTCGATCTGATCACCATGTTCCGGTTCGTGCTCAACGCCGACCCGCAGGACCGTGCAGGGGCTCTGCGCTGGGCGCGCGGGCTGATGCGGGACGACACCAGCAGGGTCGTGGTCAACAACCACTCGAACCTGTGGACGCACAAGGCGCTGACCAGCGCGGCGCGCAAGCTGCGGCACCCGCGTGGCGGCGTGACAGGCAACGTCCTGTCGCACCGACAGATGACCAGGCTCGCCGAGGAGGCCGGCTTCACGGTCGAGGACCGGCACGGGCTCGGTCACTTCGGCGGCCACGTCCAGCGGTTCGTCGGTGCCCGGCGCATGGCGGCCCTGCAGCAATGGCTGAGTGGGCGCGGCGTGTTCCAGTGGCTCGGTGAGGACCAGATTTACGTGCTGGCGCCCCGGCCTGGGGCCAAGCAGCGGTGAGCAGGACGGTGCCGACCGGTACCCGGGTGGCTCCTGCCAGCACGCCGTCCGCATCGCGTCATCGCGCCCTCGCAGGAGGTGTCACGTGGGGGGTGGCCGGGGCCCTCGTCCTGGCGCTGGACACGTCCGACGCCACTGTCGGGCACGCGCACGCGCAGTTCGGCATCTCTGTCCTGGCGCTGCTGTTCGGCGTGTGGACCTTCTGGACGCACGGTCGTCGACAGGTGACGGCGGCCGGCGTCTACGGCATCGGCTCGGCCGTCTTCGTGGGCTTCGCCGGTCTGTACTGGTGGAACGACAGGGGTCGCCTGCTCCCTGGCACTCTTTTCGCGGCGACCGCGGTCTGCTACTTCACGCACGTGGGCATGTACTTTCTCTTCTGGCACCGCCAAGGTCGCGGCTTCAAGGACCTTCCGTGGCACCCGGCTGAGCGCGACGTCAGCAACGGCGGCGTACTGCTGGGGGCTGTGGTGACCCTCTGCGGCGTGGCCGCCGCCTCCCGTGGAGCGCTCATCTCGTTGTCCGGGCCGACCGCCTTCGCAGGCATCGCCCTGATGACCGTCTCGCTGTGCCGCCAGACGAACCTGCGGGCCCTCAGTCCCCTGCGGATCCTGCTGATCGGGGCCGCCTTCGCGCTGTACGCGCGATACGTGTTCACGGGCTACGGCCGCCTGAACCTCGCCGCCCTGGGCCTGATGGTGGCCATCGTTGTCGCCCGCCAGGTCCCGGGTCGCACCGTGAAGCTCGTCGGCTTGCTGGGCGTCGGTCCGGCCTTGTGGGTCTTCATCCAGCTCCGCGAGTCGTTCGGGCGCTCCCTGTACGGCGGCTCGGGATTGAGCGGCATCGGTTCGGTGGTCTCGCCCCTGCGCTTCTTCGCGCGGCTCATCGACCTGCAGGCATCCCTCCCGCTGGGCAACGGCGACACGTTTCTCGCAGCTCTCGTCACCCCCGTCCCGTCGGCGCTCTGGGCCGACAAGCCACCCGGCTTCGGCGCCGTGCTGGCCCAGATCTTCAACCCGCAGGTGCTCGGCGTCGGCGGCTCGCTCGCGGCCCTCGCGCACGGCGAGTGGTTCTACGACTTCCGGTGGTGGGGGGTCGTCGCGATGGTCGCTGTCCTGGGCCTGGCCGTCGGGTGGACGGACCGGTGGCTGTTGGCAGCGAGCAGCCGGCCGATCGTGCACCGCTGGCAGCTGCTGTCCCTTACCGGGGCCGTGCTGGCATCCGCCGGTGTAGTCGACCTGCTTTGGGTCGGGTCGCAGACGTACATGGCCCGGACCGGCGTCCGGGTGCTCGTGCTGCTGCTCCTGCTGGTGACGTGGGGGGCGTTCTTTCGCCGTGAGCGCGGTCGCCGCCCTTCGACCCGAGCGCGCGACGCGGCCCCTTAGACTCGCCCCATGTTCTCGTTGGGATCTGCGCAGGCCATCGTCTACCTCGTGCTGGCTATCTGCGCGTTCGTCGTGCAGGTCTGGGCGCTGGTCGACTGCGTGCGCCGCCGCTCGGACGCGTTCGTGGCGGCCGGCAAGCTGACCAAGCAGCGCTGGACGATCATCCTGGCCGTCGCCACGGCGATCGGCTTCCTCTCGCTGCCGGGCGGGTTCCTGGGCGCGCTCGGCTTCCTGAACATCGCCGCGTTCGTGGCGGCGGCGGTCTACCACGTCGACGTCAAGCCGGCGCTGCAGCGAGTACAGGGCGGCGGCCGTGGCACGTCCAACGGCCCCTACGGGCCCTGGTGAGCGCGATGGGCGAGCGCGACGTGACGACCCTCGACCCCCGGCCGAGAGCGTTCGTCGTGGAGCGCCCGTGGGGGCAGTTCCAGCAGCTGGTGTCCAACGTGCCGGTCACCGTCAAGGTCATCACGGTCGAGCCCGGCCACCGGCTCAGCCTGCAGCGGCACGGGCACCGCGGGGAGTTCTGGCAGGTGCTCGACGTGCCGATCGACATCTGGCTGGACGACGAGCAGTGGGTCGCCAAGCCTGGTGACCAGGTCTGGGTGCCCTGTGGCTCCACGCACCGGATAGGCAACAGCGGCGACACCGCGGGCCGTCTGCTGGAGATCGCGTTCGGCGATTTCGACGAGTCCGACATCGAGCGGCTCGAGGACGACTACACCCGCTGAACCTCAAGACGGCCGCCGCCGCGTCGATAGGCACGATGTGCGGGGTTTCATTCGACGAGCAGAGGCGGTCGTGGACGTCCGGGGCACCCCGGACGCCGCGCGCCTCGGTCGTTGGCTGCTCGCGTTCCAGGGAATCGTCGTGGCCGGCGCCGGCTGGTGGGTGGAGCGCGGGGACTCGGTCCCGCTGCTGACCGTGGTGTTCGGCCTGGCCGCCGTCCTCGCGGCCATCGCGTCGGCGGCGCTGCCCTGGTCGCGTCTGCGGCCGCCGACGCTGACGGCGTACCCGCTGGCCGGGCTGCTGATGCTGGGCGTGGTCGCCCACGTCGCGCCGTCCGTGGGTCTGTCGTTCCTCGGCTTCCTGACCCTGTGGTTCATGTTCGTCGGCCTGGTCGCTCCGCTGTTCTCCGCGTTCGTGCTGCTCGGCCCCGCCGTGCTCGTCTGGGTGCTGGCTCAGGGATCGCTGGGGCCGGACAAGATCGTCCGCATCGCCATCAACTCGGTCGTCTGGGTCGCGCTCGGCAACGTGCTCGCGCTGCAGGCGGCCGCCAGCCGGCTGCGCACCGACAACCTGGCGCACCAGGCCGAGACCGACGCGCTGACCGGCCTGCCGAACCGCCGCGCGCTGGAGGCGACACTGTCCAAGATGATGCCCGGCGACGTGGTCGTCGTGGTGGACCTCGACCACTTCAAGCAGGTCAATGACCTGGGCGGTCACGAGTTCGGCGACCGGGTGCTCGTCGACTTCGCGCAGACCCTCGCCTCGGTGGTGCGTGGCTCGGACCTGGTGGCCCGCTACGGCGGCGAGGAGTTCGTCCTGGTGCTCGCCCGCGGCGGGGTCTACGGGATCGGCGCCGCCTCGGTGCTGGCCCGGCTCCGCGGCCAGTGGAGCATGCTGCACCCGGACATCACCTGGTCGGCTGGTGCGAGTTGCCACGTGGCGGGCGAGGAGCCGCACGCCACGCTGCGCGAGGCGGACCGAGCGCTGTACCGGGCCAAGGACGAGGGCCGCGACCGGGTCGCGGTGTCCAGCAGTGCCCGCGAGCTGGTGGGCATCGCGACGCCGTCCGACTGAGCCGGCCGACCGTCCGGCTGGCTGTCCGGCCGACTGGCCCGACCTGCCGAGGTGCACGTCGTCCCAGTACCGTCGGCGCATGCCTGACGTCCCCCTCGCGCACGTCGTCCGTTCGGGTTTCGTGGAGTCCGTGCACCACGGCAGTGTGGTCGTGCTCGGCCCGGACGGCGAGGTGCTGGCCAGCGCCGGCGACCCGAAGGCGCCGATCTTCGCCCGTTCTTCCAACAAGCTCGCGCAGGCCGCGGCGATGCTGCGCAGCGGCCTCGACCTGGACGGCGAGCTGCTCGCCCTGGCAGCGGCCAGCCACTCCGGCGAGGCCTTCCACCTGGCTGCGGCGCAGCGGATCCTGGCCGGTGCCGGACTGACTGAGGCCGACCTGCAGAACACCCCCGACCTGCCCCACGACGACACCGAGCGCCGGGCCTGGATCGCGGCCGGGCGCAGGGCCGTCCCGCTGGCCCAGAACTGCTCCGGCAAGCACGCCGCGATGCTGGCCACCTGCGTCGCGGCCGGCTGGGACACCGCGAGCTACCGAGACGCCGACCACCCGCTCCAGGCGGCCATCGCCGACACGCTCACCGAGCTGGCCGGCGAACCCGTGGTGGCCACCGGCACCGACGGCTGCGGCGCACCCGTGATGGCCCAGTCGCTGACCGGTCTGGCGCGCAGCTTCCGGGCCATGGCGACGGCCGCCGCGACGTCCGAGGCGGGTCGGGTGGCGGCCGCCGTCCGGGCCTACCCGGAGTACCTGGGGGGTTCCCGCCGCGACGTCACGACGCTGATCCGAGCCGTACCCGGGCTGATCGCCAAGGACGGGGCCGAAGCAGTGTTCGCGGCGGCGCTGGACGACGGTCGCGCGGTCGCGCTGAAGATCGCGGACGGCGGGCAGCGGGCCCGCCCGGTCGTGATGGCCGAGGCGCTGCGGCTGGCCGGCGTCGCGTCGTCCGACGTGCAGTTCCTGCGGCACGCGCCGGTGCTGGGCCACGGCCAGCCGGTCGGCGCGGTCGTCGCGCTGCCGCTCGGCTAGGCGCCAGCGCGTGCGCGCGGTGGTGCAGCGGGTGGACGGGGCCCGGGTGCTGGTGGACGGCGCGGTCGTCGGCGCGATCGACGGCGCGGGGCTGCTGGTGCTGGTCGGGGTCACCCACGGCGACGGGCCCGAACAGGTCGCCACGATCGCCCGGAAGGTGGCCGAGCTGCGCATCATGGACGACGAGCGGTCCGTGCTGGACGTCGGCGGCGGGGTGCTGGTGGTCAGCCAGTTCACCCTCTACGGCGACACCCGCAAGGGACGTCGCCCGTCCTGGTCCGCGGCCGCTCCGGGGTCGGTGGCCGAGCCGTTGGTCGCCGACGTGGTCACGGCCCTGCGGGCGCGCGGCCTGCAGGTGGAGACCGGTGAGTTCGGCGCGCAGATGCGGGTGGAGCTGGCTGGTGACGGGCCGGTCACCGTGCTGCTGGAGGCCTGAACCACGGCCGGCCGGGCCGTACGACCGAGTCGGACGTTAAGAAAGCACTGCTTCGACCCGATCGTGAAGGTATGCCTCGTCGTGCCGTCCTGGTCCCTGTCGTCCTGCTCGCCAGTCTGAGCGTGGTGGGGCTGGCCGATCCATCGGCGGCCAGCTCGCCGGCCTCGGCCCGCACGGCTGTCACCGCGGCCGTCAGCGGAGCGGCCAGCGCGGCGCGCACGGTGGCTGCGCCGACGGCGGCGGACCGGCGGATCGCCGCCATGCTGTCCGCCCGGGCCACGGTCGCCCGTTTCGGCACCCAGTACAGCGGCACCGTGATCGACGTTGCCAGCAACCGGGTCGTGTGGTCCTACAAGGGCCGCGTGCCCCGCCGTCCGGCGTCCACCACCAAGCTGGTCACCGCGACCAACGCGCTCAGCCTGTACGGGCCGGGCTACCGCTTCACCACGACGGTCAAGCGGTCCGGTGCCAGCAGCGCGTTATACCTGGTCGGGGCCGGCGATCCCAGCCTGTCCGGCACCGACCTGGCCGCACTGGCCGACCAGACGATCGCGCAGCTCAAGCTGGGCAGCGTCAGGACCGTGCGGGTGTACGCCGACGACCACCTCTTCGCCAGGCCTTCGCTGGCCGACGGCTGGAAGGCAGGCTACGTGCCGGCCGACGTCCGCTGGGTCCGCGCCCTGGTCGTGAACGGCCATCACGCCCAGGACACCTCGCTGGACGCTGCTGCAGCCTTCGCCCAGAAGCTGACCAATCGCGGGCTCAAGGTCAGCACGGTCGGCCGAGCCATCGCCGTCAAGGGCGCTCCGGTGATCGCGAAGGTGCAGGGCGACACCCTCGCCTCGATCGTGCAGCAGATGATGCTGGTCAGCGACAACGACCACGCCGAGGCGCTGCACCGGCTGGTCGCCCGCAAGGCCGGCTACTCGACGTCCTGGCTGGGCGCCCGGCAGGCCCAGCGCGTGGTGCTCGCCCGCGACGGGGTGCTGCTGCCCGTCGCCACTCTGCGCGACGGCAGCGGGCTGTCCCGCCTGGACCGGCTCACCTCGACCCAGCTGGCCCGGGTGGTTGACAACATCCTCGAGAGCCAGCAGGACGACCTGGCCGTGCTGCGCAACGGCGCCCTGCCCGTCGCCGGTCGGACCGGGACCCTGGCGCACCGCTTCGCGACCCCGCAGTCGCGATGCGCCGTCGGCCGGGTGGTCGCCAAGACCGGCACGCTGAGCGACACGGTCACGCTGGCCGGCTACACCTACGGCACGGACGGCCGGCTGAAGGCGTTCGCGTTCATGGTCGACGGCCTGGCGCCCAGCGCCACGCTGCGCGGCCGGGTCGACATGCTGGCCGCCACGGTCAACGGCTGCTACTGAGCGGCGCCACGGCCGACCAGGCCACGCCCACCTCACCCAGCCGCCAGCGCGTCGGGCCGTCCAGCACCGGCCATCCGTCCGTGCGCAGCTGGCCTGCCGTGGCCAGGAATCGTTGCCGCACACCGAAACCAGCCAGTGCGGCCGCCCGGTCCCATGCGGCGTCCAGGGCCTTGAGGTAGTCGTGCACCCGTTCGCCGGGCACGTTGCGGTGGATCAGCGCCTTCGGTAGTCGTTCGGCGACCTGCGACGGGCGACCCAGACCGCGCAGCCGCAGCGAGAGCGTCAGCGAGAGCGGACCGTCCTCCTTGCCGACCGCGATCCAGCTGGCGCGTCGTCCGACCTCGTCGCAGGTGCCGTCGACCAGCACGCCGCCGTCCGCCAGCCGTTCGCGGACCGTGTCCCAGCTTGATGCGACCTGGGCCTCGTCGTACTGGCGCAGCACGTTGAACGCGCGGACCACGATCGCTCGCCGGCCGCGTTCCAGCGGTATCTCGAAGCCGCCGAGCGCGAACGCCAGCCCCGGGCCGGCCAGCGGCTGGGCGTCGGCGACCCGCTGCGGGTCGATCTCCAGCCCGCGCACCTCGACGTCGGGACGCACCGCGCGCAGCCGCGCCAGCAGCTCGACCGCGGTCACCGGTGTCGCGCCGTAGCCCAGGTCGACGACCAGCGGGTCAGCGGCAGTCCGCCAGCGCGCCGCCAACGGGCCGGCGATCCAGCGATCCACCCGGCGCAGCCGGTTCGGGTTCGTGGTCCCCCGGGTGATCGCGCCGACGGGTCGGGCGGCGCGTCGTCCCGGCTCGTGCTGCACAGGTCGAGGGTGACATGCTCCAACCGTGCGCCGCGCCACCCGGGTCCTCGTCTCGGGGGTGGCGACCGCGCTCGCCTGCGCGGTGGTCCTGGTCGCCGCCTTCGCCGGCCGGCTGCCGGGCCTGCACGGGGACCGGGACGCCAGCGACCTGGTCCCCGGCCTGCTCCAGGTCCAGCCGGGGTTGCGCGGCGCGGTGTCCCTGGGCAACGGGGTGTACGTGCAGTTCGGGCTCGGCGGCCTGCTGGTGACCCGTCAGTCGGCCACCGTGTGGCGCGGGGTGGACCAGGCCTCGCCGTTCACCGCCGGGCTCGGGCACCTCGCCTGGAGCGACGCGGGAACGTCCGAGTCGTCCGGCTGGGAAGCCCACGACGGCCCGCACTGGCAGGTGCGCGAGCAGGTCGACCGCACCCTCGGCAACCTTCAGGTCACCGGGCGCACGCTGAGCGATCGCAACGTGGTCTACACCGGACGGATCTTCCACGACCAGCCGCGTGGCGCCGACTCCCTGCCGTTCCGGCTGACCATCACCCGGCGCGAGCCCGACTCGCGGATCGTGATGGACGTGCAGGTGCCCGGCGCGGACGCGGTCGCCATGCACGCCTACCGCCGCCCCGGCTGGTCCATGCGCGGCGCCGGGGTGCAGGGCGACCAGGTGCTGCTGCGCGACGGCCGGTACCCGATCCTGGTCCGTGGCACCGGCGTGCACGACACGGCCGGCGCCTCGCTCGGGCCGGTCCCGATGCTGTTGAGCAGCGCCTCAAACGGCTTCGCCGTCGACGGGACGGGCTACACCACCCTCGACCTGCGCCACCAGGGGCGGGTAGATACCACCGTCTGGCAACCCGAGCTGTCCGTGCGGCTCTACGACGGCACGCCCGTGCAGATGGTCAGCCAGCACAGCAGCGACGCCGGTCGCCTGCACCCGCTGCCGGTCTGGGCCACCTCAGGGGCCGTCGTGGGCGTGCGCGGCTCGACGCAGCGGGTGCTGGACGCCGCGGTCCAGCTGCTCGACGCAAACGCCGTGCTGGCCGCAGTGCTCGTGCAGGACGGTGGAGAACGCCCGCGGTACCCGGGCTGGCACGCCCTGGTCGACCGGCTCTCCGCCAAGGACGTGCGGGTGCTGACCAGCGTGAGCCCCAGCCTGGCGCTGCGCGCCCGCGCGTCCCGCCCGACCGACGAGCAGCAGCTGCTGGCCACCGCTCGCGATCGCGGCTTCCTGGTGACCGACGCGAGCGGCCGGTCGGTGCAGGTGCGCACCCCGGACCCGGACGTCGGGTCGGTGCCGGGGGCGCTGATCGACCTCACGAACCCCGCCGCGGTCACCTGGTACACCACGGTGCTGGCCGACCGCATGCGCGACGAGCGGCTGTCCGGTTGGCAGGTGCTCGGCGGCGCCGAGCTGCCCCCGAATGCCCGGCTGGCCGAGGGCAGCGCCGCCACGGAGCACAACGCCTGGCCGGCCCGCTGGGCAGCGATGACCCGCCAGGCCTGCGTTGACGCCGGGCGGCCGGACTGCCTGCTGCTGCAGGACACCGCCAGCGAACGGGCCACCGACGTCGGCGCGTTCGGGCTGGGTCAGCTGGCCACCGACTGGTCCCAGCGCGGCCTGGGTGCCGTGCTGCCGGCCACGCTGAACGCCGGAGTGGCCGGGCTGACCGTCGTCGCCGCGCCCGTCGGCGGTACCAGCACCGTGACGAGCTGGTCCGGACGCGCCCAAGAGCGAACCGACGAGCTGCTCGCCCGCTGGGCCGAGCTGGCCTCGATGGGCTCCCTGCTGGTCACCTCGGACGGCGACCGCCCCGACGCGAACAAGCAGGTCTGGGACTCGCCCGCACGGCTGGCGGCCTTCGCCCACACCAGCCGGGTGTTCGCGGCCCTCGCCCAGTACCGGCGATCGGCCGTCCGCCAGGCGGTGGTCGACGGGCTGCCAGTCGTCCGTCCGCTCTGGCTGGAGGACCCCGAGCTGAGTCAGGACCGCACCGCCGAGCAGTTCATGTTCGGCGACTCGCTACTGGTGGTCCCAGTGCTGAAAGCCGGTCAGCGGGCCGTCCAGGCCAGCCTGCCGCCAGGCACCTGGGTCGACCTGTTCACCGGCGAGCGGCACGTCGTCGGTCCGCCGTCCGCCGTCCCCAGCGCCCAGGCCTCGACTGCGACCGACCTGGCGACCCCGCAGGAGGTCACGCTCGCCGCCCCAGTGGGCCGAGCCGTCGTGCTGTACCGCGAGGGGGACGACGACGGCGCGGCGGCCCGGCGGGCGCTCGCGGGCGCCGACTTGCTGGTGCCGACCTCGCCGCCGGCCAGCGTGCCGCAGCCGTGAGCGGAACAGCCGGGCCCCTCACCGGCGTTGCGACAGGCGTGAGTGAGCACCCTGCGGCCGGGACGGCCCAACCCCACCGCGTGGCGATGCTCGCCGTGCACACCTCGCCGCTGGCCCAGCCGGGCACCGGCGACGCCGGCGGGCTGAACGTGTACGTGGTGCAGACGGCTCGCCGGCTGGCCGAGCGCGGCGTGCAGGTCGAGATCTTCACCCGGGCCACCAGCAGCAGCCTGCCGCCGACGTCCGAGCTGGCGCCCGGGGTGCTGGTCCGGCACGTCACTGCCGGGCCCTTCGAGGGCCTCGGCAAGGACGACCTCCCCGGCCAGCTCTGCGCCTTCGCCAGCGGCGTGATGCGCACCGAGGCCGCGCGTCCGGTCGGCTACTACGACCTGATCCACTCGCACTACTGGCTCAGCGGGCAGGTGGGCTGGCTGGCCGCGGACCGTTGGCAGGTGCCGCTGGTGCACACCATGCACACCATGGCGCGGGTCAAGAACCTGACGCTGGCCGAGGGTGACGACCCCGAGCCCTCCGGCCGGGAGATCGGCGAGCAGCAGGTGGTGGAGGCCGCCGACCGGCTGGTCGCGAACACCGCGGACGAGGCCGGCCAGCTCGTCGACCTGTACGGCGCGGACCCGGGCCGGATCAGCGTGGTCCCGCCGGGCGTCGACCTGGACCGTTTCACCCCCGGTGGAGCGGACGGCCGGCAGCGCGCGCGGGCCGGACTCGGCGTCCGGTCCGATGCCGTGCTGCTGCTGTTCGTCGGCCGGATCCAGCCGCTCAAGGCGCCGGACGTGCTGCTGCGCGCCGCCGCACACCTGATCGAGCGCCAGCCGGACCTGCGCCGCCGGCTGGTGGTGGCCGTCGTCGGCGGGCCCAGTGGGTCCGGTCTGCGCGAACCCACGATGCTGATGCGGCTGGCCCGTGAGCTCGGCATCGCGGACTGCGTGCGCTTCGAACCGCCGGCCGACGGTGACGCCCTGGTCGACTGGTACCGGGCGGCCGACCTGGTCGCCGTCCCGTCGTACAGCGAGTCGTTCGGGCTGGTGGCGCTGGAGGCGCAGGCCTGTGCGACCCCGGTCGTCGCAGCGGACGTCGGCGGGCTGCGGGACGCAGTCGCCGACGGGCGCAGTGGCCTGCTGGTGCCCGGTCACGACGCGGACGTGTGGTCCCGGCGGCTGGGGGAGCTGGTCGTGGACGACGCGCGCCGGGCCGAGCTGGCCCGAGGGGCCGTCGAGCACGCCGCGCGGTTCAGCTGGGACGCCACCGTGGACGGGCTGCAGCACGCCTACGCCTCGGCGGCGGCGACGTTCGCCGGCTCGCTCACGGGCGTGGCGCTGTAGCGTCGCAGCGTGTCGACCCGAGACGAGACCGAGCGGCTGCTGCTCGACCTGCTGGCCGCTGCGGGGATCGACCACGAGGCCGGTGGACGTCCGGGTGAGGTCGTCGCCACCCTGCCCGGTGAGCACAAGCTGCGGACCACGGTGTCGCTGCTGGTCGGTGACCACTCGCTGTCCGCGTCCGCGTTCGTGATCCGGCACCCGGACGAGAACGCCGAGCAGTTCTACCGCTGGCTGCTGCGGCGCAACACCCGGCTGGTCGGGGTCGCCTTCGCCACTGACGACGCCGGGGACGTGTATCTGGTCGGCCGGCTGCCGCTGGTCGGGGTGGACGCCGCGACGGTGGACGCCCTGCTCGGGTCCCTGCTGGAGGCCGCGGACTCCTCGTTCGACCCGCTGCTGACCATCGGCTTCCTCAGCTCGATGAAGCGCGAGTGGGACTGGCGGGTCTCACGCGGTGAGTCGACCCGCAACCTCGAGGCGTTCCGCCACCTCCTGGCCCCCGACGGCTGAGCGGCTGTCGATAGGCTCTGCGCCATGAGCGACGCGCCGCACACGCTGATCCTGCTCCGCCATGGCGAGAGCGAGTGGAACGCCCGCAACCTGTTCACCGGCTGGGTGGACGTGGCGCTGTCCGACAAGGGCGAGGCCGAGGCGCGTCGCGGCGGCGAGCTGCTGCGCGACCGTGGCCTGCTGCCGGACGTCGTGCACACCTCGTTGCTGCGCCGGGCGATCACCAGTGCGAACATCGCGCTCGACGTCGCCGACCGGCACTGGATCAACGTGCGGCGCAGCTGGCGGCTGAACGAGCGGCACTACGGGGCGTTGCAGGGCAAGGACAAGAAGCAGACGCTGGACGAGTACGGCGACGAGCAGTTCATGCTCTGGCGCCGCTCGTACGACGTCCCGCCGCCGATGCTGGACGACGACTCCGAGTTCTCCCAGTCCCGTGACCCGCGGTACGCGGACCTGGGCGCCGCCGCCCCGCGCACCGAGTGCCTGGCCGACGTCCTCGAACGCTTCCTGCCCTACTGGCACAACGGGATCGTGCCGGACCTGCGAGATGGCAAGGTGGTGCTGGTGGCCGCCCACGGCAACTCGCTGCGCGCCCTGGTCAAGCACCTGGACGGCATCTCGGACGACGACATCGCCGGCCTCAACATCCCCACCGGGATGCCGCTGGTGTACCAGCTGGATGCCGAGCTGACCCCGCTCGAGGCGGGTGGGGAGTACCTCGACCCGGCCGCCGCCGCCGAGGCAGCCGCAGCCGTCGCCAACCAGGGCCGCTGACCCCCTGACCCACACCCTGACCCCGCCCGCCCCGCCGTCCCGACGTCCCGACGGGAGTCCATGCCCGCCATATCGATGCAGCCGTGGTTGCAGCCAGGCGGGGGTGATCACCCCCACTTCGCTGCGACCACGCCTGCGATCACGTAGCGATTCCGAAGGCCCGTGGGATCATCCGGACGTCGGGCCGCAGCCGACCCGAGGATCGTGCGGTCGCGTAGGTGCGCTCGATCCTGCGTAGGACGTCGCGAGGCTCACGCCGGATGGACCGTGGAGTGAAGCCGAGCACCAGGATCCCGGCCTGGATGAGCTGACCATCCGCCTCGACAGTGCCCTCCCAGTCGGCGTCTCGGCTGTGGTGCGTCCGCGAATGCACCATCACCGCCATCCCGATGTCATCGAACCACGCGTCGGGTGAGATCAGCCGCGTACCGTCGGCGAGCTCGAGCTCCGGGTTGGGCCACGCGTGCGGCAGCACCCGGCTGCCAGCGCAACTCTGCAACAGATCGACTTCGGGCACGGACCACGCGCCGGTGTTGGCCTGGGCCAGGGCCCGCCTCGCCAGCGCGCTGCCCTGGCGAGGACCTGCCTCGACCTCGTGCATCACCTCCGGCAATGACGTCAGCCTGCGCTGAGCTCCTTCGATCACGATGCTCGCGGCCTCGTCCAGGCTGGTCGAAGTGCGCGCGGCATCGGCGACGGCTCGTGCCGGGCTAGCGATCCGGATGCTGCCGACCTGGACGGTGCGGGCGTCGGGTCGGGTGGTGCGCCGGATCTGGGCGAAGCCGACGTCCCGGCTGGCCTGCCGCGACGGCACGAGTACCAGCACGGGCCGGTGGCCGCGGGCGTTTCGCAGTCCATGCCACAGGCAGGCATGGTGGCCACTGATGACGCCACCCCCGGCCTCGAGGGAGGCCGCGATGAGTAGGCGGCCGTGCGTGAGCTGGCCGACGGTCGGCCGAAGGTCGACGACGCTGGGCAGGACGAGTCGCCAGGACCGACCGAGCCGCCAGCGCAGCTGCTCACGGGTGACTCCGAGCCGGGTCAGCTGCGCGCGGGTGAGCAGCCCCAGCTGGTCATCGGCGACCGTCGTCCAGGGCTCATCGGGCATGGCCTCGAGTCTGTCCGAAACACGCCTTGGAGCGTGGAACGCCTGTGGAAAACACCCCCCGTCCGCGGTCGGGCCGAGCACGATGCAGCCGTGGTTGCAGTCAGGTGGGGGTGATCACCCCCACCTGACTGCAACCACGGCTGCTACCACGAGGGCGCGGCGGTGGTGCGCAGGCGCGGGCGGCGGTGGCGTCAGGGCGTGTGCGCGGCGGTGGGGTCGTAGGACTCGTGCCACTCACCGGTCACCAGGTACACCACGCGGCGCGCGACCGAGACCGCGTGGTCGGCGAAGCGCTCGTAGTACCGGCCGACCAGCGTGATGTCGACGGCGGCCTCCATGCCGTACGACCAGCCGCCGCCCAGCAGCTGGGCGAAGATCTGCCGGTGCAGCCGGTCCATCTCGTCGTCGTCCTGCTCCAGCTGGACGGCGAGCGCGACGTCCCGCGAGGCGATCACCGATCCCGCCTTGGCCACGATCCGCTCGGCCACCTGGCCCATCTCCAGCAGGGTGGCGCGCAGGGTGGCCGGGACGGCGGAGTCCGGGTAGCGCCGGCGCGCCACCTTGGCGACGTGTCGGGCCAGGTCGCCCATCCGCTCCAGGTCGGCGCTCATCCGCATGCTGGTGACGATGGTGCGCAGGTCGGTGGCGACCGGCTGCTGGCGAGCCAGCATGTCGAGGGCGAGCTCGTCCAGCTCGCGCTGGATCTGGTCGATCTGCTCGTCCGCGGCGATGACGCTCTCGGCGATCGCCAGATCGGCGTCGAGCAGGGCCGTGGTGGCCCGGGCGATCGCCGAGCCGGCGAGCCGGGTCATCTCGACGAGCTGGTCGGAGGTGTGGTCGAGTCCTTCGTGGAACGCATTGCGCATGCGGCGAGGGTGCCAGCGCCTGGTGAACGGACTCCGCTGCCGAGGTGAACATTCGCTGAAGTCGCAGGTCAGCGGGTCGCTGCCGACTCGGGGCGCGGCGCGGGCATGCGTACGCTGGGCACGTGGATCCTGCAACGGCGGCGACACTGGGCGGTGTCGCCGGACTCGCGCTGGGCGGCTGCGCCCTGCTGGCGGTGCGCTGGTCCGAGCGCGCGCAGCGGGCGATGCCGGCCCAGCCCGAGCCGACCCTGCCGCGCGGCGTGGCCGACGTCCTGGCCGTGCTGCGCGAGAGCGCGGTGGTGGTGGCCGGGGACGACTCGGTCGTGAAGGCCAGCCCCGCGGCGTACGCGTACGGGATCGTGTCCGGCAAGGACCTGACCCACCCCGAGCTGCGCCACCTGGTCCGCCAGGTGCGGCGCGACGGCGTGATCCGCGAGAGCGAGCTCGAGCTTGCTCGTGGCCCGCTCGGCCCGGCCCGGCTGACCGTCCGCGCCCGGGTCGCCCCTCTCAGCGCCGGGCACCTGCTGCTGCTCGTCGAGGACCGCACCCAGGCGCACCGGGTCGAGGAGGTCCGCCGCGACTTCGTGGCGAACGTCAGCCACGAGCTGAAGACGCCGATCGGCGGGCTCTCGCTGCTGGCCGAGGCCGTGCAGGACGCCAGCGATGACCCGGCCGCGGTGCAGCGGTTCGCGGCACGCATGCAGGTCGAGGCGAGCCGGCTGTCCCATCTGGTGCAGGAGATCGTCGACCTGTCCCGGCTGCAGGTCGCGGACACGCTGCACCCGCCACGCCTGGTCGTGGTCGACGAGGTGATCGCCGAGGCGGTGGACCGCTGCCGACTGGTCGCCTCCGCCAAGGACGTCGAGCTCGCCGTCTCGGGGGAGCCCCAGGCCCGGGTCTTCGGTGACCGGGACCTGCTGATGACCGCGCTGCGCAACCTGGTCGACAACGCGATCGCCTACTCCGGCGCCGGCACCCGCGTCTCTGTCGCCGTGACGATGCACCACGGACTCGTCGAGGTGAAGGTCACCGACCAGGGCGTGGGCATCTCCGAGGAGGAGCAGGCCCGCATCTTCGAACGCTTCTACCGGGTCGACCCGGCACGCTCGCGCAGCACTGGCGGCACCGGTCTCGGCCTGGCCATCGTCAAGCACGTCAGCGCCAACCACGGCGGTGAGGTCACGGTGTGGAGCCAGCCCGGCGAGGGCTCGACGTTCACCGTGCGGCTGCCGGCGGCGCCTGGCGACCTGGTCCCCGCCATCGACCAGCCAGCCGTCGGGGTGGTCGCGTCCGACGACGTCCTCGATCCCGCCCACCAGAGCAACGCCCAGGAGGCCCGCGGATGAGCCGCATCCTCGTCGTGGAGGACGAAGAGTCCTTCTCCGACCCCCTGTCGTACCTGCTGCGCAAGGAGGGGTACGAGGTCGCCGTCGCGGCCGACGGGCAGCAGGCACTCGACGAGTTCGCCCGCGCCGGGGCCGACCTCGTGCTGCTCGACCTGATGCTGCCGGGGATCTCCGGTACCGAGGTCTGCCGACGGCTGCGCGCGCAGAGCCAGGTGCCGATCATCATGCTGACCGCCAAGGACTCCGAGATCGACAAGGTGGTCGGCCTCGAGCTCGGAGCGGACGACTACGTGACCAAGCCCTACTCCAGCCGCGAGCTACTGGCCCGGGTCAAGGCGGTGCTGCGCCGGCTCCAGGAGCCCGAGGACCTGCTCTCCCCGACGTTGCACGCGGGCCGGGTCAGGATGGACGTCGACCGGCACGTGGTGACCGTGGACGGCGCTCCGGTTCCGCTGCCGCTCAAGGAGTTCGAACTGCTCGAGCTGCTGCTGCGCAACGTCGGCCGGGTGCTGACCCGGATCCAGCTGATCGACCGCGTGTGGGGCAGTGACTATGTCGGCGACACCAAGACGCTGGACGTGCACGTCAAGCGGCTGCGAGCCAAGATCGAGCCCGACCCGGGACGCCCCACGATGCTGACCACGGTGCGCGGGCTGGGCTACAAGCTCGACGCCTGATCGGTCAGTCGGCGGTGGGCGTCACCGTGGCGAACGGCCCCTCGGCCGGCAGCACCGGGACCGGCGTCACGACCTGGCCGCCGGTGGGGGTGCTGATCGTGACGTCGAGCATCGAGCCGGCCTCCACCGTCAGGTTGCCCACCACCACGTTGGTCTGGTCCTCGCCGTTACCCAGAGTGACCAGCGCCCCACCGGGGAGGCTGACGGTGACGGGCTGCGGCTGGCCCTTGGCGGTGATCGTCACCGAGGCGTCGTCCGTTCCGTTGTTGACGATGGCGCCGGACAGCAGCCCCTGTTCGCCCTTGCTGCCGACCACCAGGAGGTCGCGGGCGACGATCTCGCCCAGGTTCGCGGTCACGCCGTCCGCCGCGTCGTAGTTCTCGTTGGTCGTCTTGGGTGAGAACACGGCGCACGACGCCAGCAGGGTCATCGATCCGACGACGGCGAGGGCCACCAGACCCCGGCGGATGGGACGCATCACGGCGACGACTCTCCTCGGACTGGACTGCCGGTTCGGGGGTCCGGCCGACAGCTGGCTGGACCCGTCGCACAGGGTATCGGGCGGGCGTCGAGCCGCGCCTGCCGGCCGTCCGCGCCCGCCGGGCACGACGACCCTCGCCGACCTCGTGTTCGCGGCCCGAGCATGCGCCCAGCCGTCTGTCAAGAGCCCTTGTGGTGACAAACAGGGGCTCTGACCTGCACCGATACAGTTCTGACTCCTTCTGCGGGACGCGAATCGCGTGATATTCTGGAGACCCGCGAAAGGGGAAAAGAGCACATGGTCTTCACAGTCGGCGAGACGGTCGTGTACCCGCACCACGGTGCGGCAGTGATCGAAGAGGTCAAGACCCGCACGATCAAGGGCGAGGACAAGATGTATCTCGTTCTCAAGATCGCCCAAGGCGACCTGACCATCGAGGTACCCGCCGAGAACCTCGACCTCGTCGGCGTCCGTGACGTCGTCGGCCAGGAGGGGCTGGATCGAGTCTTCGAGGTGCTGCGCACCCCCCACGCGGAGGAGCCGACCAACTGGTCGCGCCGGTACAAGGCCAACCTCGAGAAGCTCGCCTCCGGCGACGTGATCAAGGTCGCCGAGGTCGTCCGCGACCTGTGGCGTCGCGACAAGGACCGTGGCCTGTCCGCCGGCGAGAAGCGCATGCTCGCCAAGGCTCGGCAGATCCTGGTCAGCGAGCTGGCCCTCGCCGAGCACACGAACGAAGACAAGGCCGAGGCGATCCTCGACGAGGTCCTGGCCTCCTGAGTCGCCATCGACGTCGCTGACGGCGGGCCCCCTGACGGGGTGTCCCGCCGTCGCACGTTTCTGCGTCCGACACACTGATGCCCGTGAACCCTCGCCCCATCCGAGTGCCCGCCGGGGTCATCGAGCTGCTGCGCCTGTTCGTCGTGGTGTTCTTCGCCGGCCTCGGTTACCAGATCGCGGTGGCCACCGACCCTGAGCAGCTGCAGCTCGGCCCGCTGGACGCAGTCGGTGCGGGGGTGCTGCTCGGCGCGGCCGTCGGCTACGTGCTCGGCGGCGTGATCGCCCGCCTGACCGTGCGATCGGTCGCCTCGGCCGAGCGGAACCTGCGCCAACGCTCCACGGAGCAGGTGCTCTCGGGCATGATCGGGGCCGCGATCGGTGTGGTGCTGGCCGCGGCGGTGACCTGGCCGCTGCTGCTGATCGGCAGCCAGGTCGTGATGCTTCCGCTTTTCGGCTTCATCATCGTGACGCTGGCCCTGCTCGGCTACCGGGTGGGGGTGGCCCGTCGGCACGACCTGCTCGCGCTCTTCGGGGCGCAGGCCGGCCTGTCCGAACCAGCGGCAGGTCGCGCCGGCGAGCGCGTGCTGGACACCTCGGTGGCCATCGACGGCCGGATCGTGGACGTCGTCACCGCGGGCTTCCTGGGGGGCAGCTTCCTCGTGCCGCAGCCGGTGCTGGACGAGCTCCAGGGTCTGGCCGACGCCGGCGACGACCTGCGCCGCGCCAAGGGCCGGCGCGGGCTGGAGGCGCTGGACGCGCTGCGCCGCCAGCGCGACGTCGACCTTGAGGTGATCCCGGACGGCGCCCGCGAGATCCCCCAGGTGGACGCCAAGCTCGTCCGCATCTGCCTGGACCGCCGAGCCAACCTGGTCACGCTGGACACGAACCTGGCCAAGGCCGCCGCGCTGGCCGGTGTCTCGGTGATGAACCTGCACGCGCTCGCCCTGGCGCTCCGCCCCCCGGTGACCGCCGGTGACGTCGTGCGGGTCAGCCTGATCAAGCCGGGCAAGGAGTCCGGCCAGGCGGTGGGCTACCTGGACGACGGCACGATGGTGGTCGCCGAGCGCTCCCGTGAACGGATCGGCCAGGACGTACCGGTCGTCGTCACGAGCGTGCTCACCACGGCCAACGGCCGGATGGTCTTCGGCCGCTCGCAGGTCACATGAGCGCGGCCGACATGGGTCTGGCCGACGAGAGCGCGGCGCCGCTGGTCGGCGCCGTCGTGGTGGCGGCCGGGTCGGGCACCCGGCTGGGCGCGGGGCGCCCCAAGGCCTTCGTCGAGCTCGCCGGGGTCACCCTGCTCGAGCACGCGGTGTCCCGGGTGCGGGACGGTGGCGTCCGGCACGTCGTCGCCGTGGTGCCGGTCGAGCTGGTCGCGCGGGCCGGCGAGCTGCTCGGCGACCGGGCGCAGGTGGTGGCGGGCGGTGAGCGGCGGCAGGACTCGGTCGCGGCCGGCCTGCGGGCGCTGCCGGCCGACGTCCAGGTCGTCCTGGTGCACGACGCCGCGCGCTGCCTGGCACCGGCCTCGCTGGTCGCCCGGGTCGCCGCGGCCGTCGGGCCACACGCGCCGGCGGTGGTGCCCGGGTTGACCGTGGTGGACACCCTCAAGGAGGTGGACGACGCCGGTCACGTGGTCGCGACGGTGGACCGCGAGCCGCTGCGCCGGGTGCAGACCCCGCAGGGGTTCGACCGGACTGTCCTGGAGCAGGCGCACGAGACGGCCGGGGACTCGGCCGCCACGGACGACGCAGCGCTGGTCGAGCGACTTGGTCTCGCGGTGACCGTGGTGGCCGGCGACGAGCTGGCCCTGAAGGTCACGACGGCGCAGGACCTCGCCCTCGCCGAGTGGCTGCTGGCCCGCGGCCGCGGTGACTAGGCTCGCGCCGTGACCTCCCCCTCCACGCCGCTGCCCAGGGTCGGCGTCGGCACCGACGTGCACGCCTTCGCGCCCGAGGGCAGCGACCGCGAGCTGCACGTGGCCGGGCTGCACTGGCCGGGCGAGCGCGGGTTGGCGGGTCACAGCGACGCCGACGTCGTGGCGCACGCGTGCTGCGACGCGCTGTTCGCCGCGGCCGGCATCGGAGACGTGGGCACGCACTTCGGCAGTGCCGAGCCTGCGTGGGCAGGCGCGGCAGGCGTGGTGCTGCTGGCCGAGGCCGCGCGGCGTGTGCTGGAGGCGGGGTTCGAGATCGGCAACGTCGCAGTCCAGCTGGTCGGCAACCGACCGCGGCTCGGTGCCCGCCGGGCCGAGGCCGAGGCCGCCCTGTCGGCGGCATGCGGTGCGCCGGTCTCGCTCAGCGCGACGACGACCGACGGGCTGGGCCTGACCGGTCGCGGCGAGGGCGTTGCAGCGATCGCCACGGCACTCGTCGTCCCCCGCCCCTAAACCCTTGCTCCACCGAACCCGCATTGCTCAGCCCAGACCGGTCGAGAGCGCTCCCACACCGGTCTGAGCTGAGTAAAGCGGGTTGAGGGGAGCAACCTTGGGGGCGGGTCAGTGGCCGCGATCGATCCAGGCGTCCAGCTGTGGGGCCTCTGCACCGATGGTGGTCACCTCGCCATGGCCGGTGCGCACGACGGTGTCGCCCGGCAGGGTGAGCAGGCGCTCGCGGATCGAGGCGATGATCGTCGGGAAGTCGCTGAAGCTGCGTCCGGTCGCTCCCGGTCCGCCGGCGAACAGCGTGTCCCCGGTGAACACGGTGCCCAGGGACGGGACGTAGAGGCAGACGGCCCCCGGTGCGTGGCCCGGGGTGTGCAGTACCTGGACGTCGGTCCCGGCCACCGTGATCACCTGGCCGTCCTGCAGGTCGCCGTCGGGCATCCGGCACGGGTGGGTGAGCCGCCAGACGGGCAGGTCGTCCGGGTGCAGCAGCACCGGCGCGCCGAAGTGGTCGGCCAGCGCCGGCGCGACCCGGACATGGTCGTCGTGGGCGTGGGTGCAGACGATGGCGAGGACCTCGCGGTCGCCGACGACTTCGGCGATCGCGTCGAGGTCGTGCGGGGCGTCGATGACCACGCACTCGTCGTCGTCGCCCAGCACCCAGAGGTTGTTGTCGACGTCGAAAGTCTGCCCGTCCAGCGAGAAGGTGCCGGACAGCACGGCGCGGTCGATCCGGACTTCGCCGCTCACAGCACGACGACCGAGCGCAGCACCTCGCCGCGGTGCATCTTCTCGAACGCCGCCTCGACGTCGCCCAGGCCGATGGTCTCGCTGACGAAGCCGTCCAGGTCGAAGCGCCCCTGCAGGTACAGGTCGATCAGCATCGGGAAGTCCCGGCTGGGCAGGCAGTCGCCGTACCAGCTCGACTTCAGCGCTCCGCCGCGGCCGAACACCTCGATCATCGGCAGCTCGATCTTCAGGTCGGGTGTCGGTACGCCGACCAGGACGACGGTGCCGGCCAGGTCGCGGGCGTAGAACGCCTGCTCGTAGGTCTCGGGGCGACCGACCGCCTCGATGACGACGTCCGCGCCGAAGCCGCCGGTGGCCTCCCGGATGGCCTCGACCGCGTCGCGCTCGCGGCTGTTCACGGTGTGCGTGGCGCCGAAGCGCTTGGCCCACACCAGCTTCCGCTCGTCCACGTCCACCGCCACGATGGTCGTCGCGCCGGCCAGCCGGGCGCCGGCGACGGCCGCGTTTCCGACCCCGCCGCAGCCGATCACCGCGACCGTGTCGCCGCGCCCGACGCCACCGGTGTTGACGGC
Source organism: Angustibacter sp. McL0619 (assembly GCF_049994355.1). Classification (NCBI taxonomy): domain Bacteria; kingdom Bacillati; phylum Actinomycetota; class Actinomycetes; order Kineosporiales; family Kineosporiaceae; genus Angustibacter; species Angustibacter sp. McL0619. Next base: position 613,314 of record NZ_CP188257.1, read on the forward strand.
GGCGCCGAAGCCGGCCATCACCCCGCAGCCGAGCAGCCCGGCGGCGGTGGCCGGCGCGGCGGCGTCCACCTTCGTGCACTGCCCGGCGTGCACCAGCGTCTTCTCCACGAAGGCGCCGATGCCGAGCGCGGGGGACAGCTCGGTGCCGTCGGTCAACGTCATCCGCTGGCTCGCGTTGTGCGTGGTGAAGCAGTACCAGGGCTTCCCCCGCAGGCAGGCCCGGCAGGTGCCGCACACGGCGCGCCAGTTCAGGATCACGAAGTCGCCGGGGGCGACGTCGGTGACGCCCGCGCCGACCGACTCCACGACGCCGGCCGCCTCGTGCCCGAGCAGGAACGGGAACTCGTCGTTGATGCCGCCCTCGCGGTAGTGCAGGTCGGTGTGGCAGACCCCGCACGCCTGAATCTGGACGACGGCCTCGCCCGGCCCGGGATCCGGGACGACGATGTCCACCAGCTCGACGGGTGCGCCCTTGGCGCGAGAGATCACTCCTTGCACGGTCTGCGGCATGCCGCGAATCTACGGGTCACGAGTGCCCCCTGACCACCGGTAACCTTGACCGGGTGAGCCTGCGCCTGTTCGACACCGCCACCCGTGAGCTGCGCGACTTCGAGCCGCTGCAGCCGGGCCGGGTCGGGCTGTACATCTGCGGTCTGACCGTGCAGGGGGCGCCGCACATCGGGCACGTCCGGTTCACCGTCGCGTTCGACATCCTGCGTCGTTGGCTGACCCACGGACACCACCTCGAGGTCACGCTGGTCCGCAACGTCACCGACATCGACGACAAGATCCTGGCCAAGTCGCAGGCGGCCGGCGTGCCGTGGTTCGCCTGGGCGTACGCGTTCGAGCGGCAGACCTCGGCGGCGCTGGACGCCCTCGGCGTGTTGCCGGCGACCTACGAGCCGCGGGCCACCGGGCACATCCCCGAGATGCTCGAGCTGATCCAGACGCTGGTGGACGGCGGCTACGCCTACCCCGGGGCGGACGACGGCAACGGCGGCGGCGAGGGCGCCGGGGACGTCTACTTCGAGGTGAAGTCCTGGCCGCAGTACGGCGAGCTGACCCACCAGAAGATCGACGACATGAACCCCGCCGAGGACGCCGACCCGCGCGGCAAGCGGGACACCCGCGACTTCGCGCTGTGGAAGGGCCACAAGTCGGGCGAGCCCGAGTCGGCGAGCTGGGACTCGCCGTACGGCCGTGGTCGCCCGGGCTGGCACCTCGAGTGCTCGGCGATGGCCCGCAAGTACCTCGGCGACACGTTCGACATCCACGGTGGTGGGGTCGACCTACGCTTCCCGCACCACGAGAACGAGCAGGCTCAGTCGCACGCCGCTGGTCTGGGCTTCGCCCGCTACTGGCTGCACAACGGCTGGGTCACCGTCGGCGGCGAGAAGATGAGCAAGTCGCTGGGCAACTCGCTGATCGTCAACGAGGTGCTGAAGTCGACGCGGCCGTTGGCGTTGCGCTACTACCTCGGTGCCGCGCACTACCGCTCGATGATCGAGTACACGCCCGACTCACTTCGCGAGGCTGAGACCGCGGTCGAGCGGATCGAGGGCTTCCTGACCCGGGCCGCCCGGCTCGGTGAGCTGGCGACCACTGCCGTTCCGGCGGCGTTCGCCCAGGCGATGGACGACGACCTCAACGTCTCCGGCGGGCTGGCCGTCGTGCACGACACCGTGCGGGCCGGCAACACCGCGCTCGACGAGGGGGACGAAGCGACCGCGCTCACCGCTGCCGGCGCCGTCCTGGCGATGACCGACGTGCTCGGCGTCAATCCGCTGGACCCGATGTGGCACAACGGTTCTGGCGTGGACGATGATCGCGCCACCGTCGCGCTCGGCGCGATGGTGCAGGTCGAGCTCGACGCGCGACAGGCGGCCAGGGCGGCCCGGGACTTCAGCACGGCGGACGCGATCCGGGACCGGCTGGTCGCCGCGGGCATCGCGATCGAAGACACACCGGCAGGGGCCCGCTGGTCGTTGCTCCGCAGCACCTCCGACCCCGAGAGCGAGTCCTGATGGCCGGCAACTCCCAACGCAAGGGCGCAACGCGCAAGGGTGCATCCCGCAAGGGCCCGCTGGTGGGCACCGGCGGCCAGCAGCGAAAGGGCCTGCAGGGCAAGGGCCCTACGCCGAAGGCCGAGGACCGTGACAAGCACATCGCGGCCAAGCGCAAGCGCGGCGCCGAGCGTCGTGAGGCCGCGCTGGCCAAGGGCGGCCGCACCAGTGCCGGGCCGTCCAGCCGTGGGGGTCGTGCGCCGGGTCGTCCGGTGCGGCGCACCGGCAAGGCCAGCAGCGAGATCGTCGCCGGTCGCAACAGCGTGGTCGAGGCGCTGCGCGCCGACATCCCGGTGACCGCGATGTACGTGGCGAGCCGGATCGACTCCGACGACCGGGTCAAGGAGTCGCTGAAGATCGCCTCCGCACGCGGGCTGAACATCCTCGAGACCCCGCGCGGCGAGCTGGACCGACTCACCGACGGGGCCATCCACCAGGGGCTGGCGCTTCAGGTCCCGCCGTACGAGTACGCGCACCCCAGTGACCTGCTGGCCGCCGCGGACGACGCCGGCCAGCCGGCGCTGATCGTCGCCCTGGACGCGGTCACTGACCCGCGCAACCTCGGTGCCGTCGTCCGCTCCGCTGCCGCGTTCGGCGGGCACGGGGTGATCGTGCCCGAGCGGCGGGCCGCGGGGATGACCGCGGGCGCATGGAAGACCTCCGCGGGTGCGGCCGCGCGGCTGCCGGTGGCCCGAGCCACGAACCTGACCAGGGCGCTGGAGTCGTTGCAGCAGGCCGGCTGCTTCGTGATCGGGCTGGACATGGAGGGCGACCTCGAACTGCCCGAGCTGGCCATGGCGCACGACCCGCTGGTCATCGTGGTGGGCTCAGAGGGCAAGGGCCTGTCCCGGCTGGTCCGCGAGCAGTGCGACATGATCGTGTCGATCCCGATGCACGCCGCCACCGAGTCCCTGAACGCCGGGGTGGCTGCGGGAGTGGCGCTCTACGAGGTCGCACGGCGGCGCTCGCACGGCGCGTAGCGTCGCCGCGCTAGCCCTCCCGTGGTGCGACGACGGGGATGGCCTGGGTGTCGACGCCGAGGATCGCCGCCTCGTCCGGCTTGTGCGGCAGCACGTTCGTGACGTAGTCGTCGGCCGCCTTCTTCGAGCTGACGTCGTGCCCGGCCCGCTCGCTGAGGTACCAGCGGTGCTCCAGCACCTCGTGGAAGAGCTCAGCCGGCTCCAGCTTGGCGCGCAGCGACTTCGGCACCTGTCGAACAACCTTCTCGAAGACCTGGTTCAGCCAGTCGTGGGCGACGATCTCCTCGTCCTCGCTCTGACGCCCCTGCGCGGCGGCATAGCTGTCCAGGTCGTTCAGCAGGCGGCGGGCCTGGTTCTCCTCGACGTCCAGCCCGGTCAGCCGGAGCAGGCGTCGTGAGTGGTGCCCGGCGTCCACCACCTTGGGCTGGATCTGGACCGTGGCGCCGTCGATGTCGGTGGTGATGGCCAGCTCGCCGACGTCGAAGCCCAGCTCGTTCAGCTGCCGGATCCGCGCCTCGACCCGCCACCGGTCGCCGTGCTCGAACGACTCCGTCCCGGTCAGCTGCTCCCACAGGCCGCGGTACCGGTGGATGATCAGCTCGCTGACGTCGACCGGCTCGGCCTCGGCCTCCAGGAGGCCGCCGGCCTGCAGGTCCATCAGCTCGCCGGCGATGTTCACCCGGGCGATCTCCAGGTCGTGCTCACGCTGGCCGTCGCTGAGGCTGTCGTGCAGCTCGCCGGTCTCGGCGTCCACCAGGTAGGCCGCGAACGCCCCCGCGTCGCGGCGGAACAGCGTGTTCGACAGGCTCACGTCGCCCCAGAAGAAGCCGGTCAGATGAAGACGGACCAGCAGCACGGCCAGAGCGTCGACCAGCCTGGACGCGGTGTCCGGGCGCAGGTTCTGGCTGAACAGCGCGCGGTACGGCAGCGAGAACTGCAGGTGCCGGGTGACCAGGCACGGGTCCAGTGGCTTGCCGTCCTGGTCCGTCCGGCCGGTGACCACGCCTACGGGCTCGACCGACGGGACGTCCAGGCGGTTCAGCAGACGCAGCAGCCCGTACTCGCGGCGGGCCAGGTCCTCGCGGATCTCCTTGATCGCCACGACCCGCCCGGACAGCTTGGCGAAACGGACGACGTGCCGGGAGATGCCCCGTGGCAACGCTGCCAGCCGCTCGGCCGGCCAGTCCTCGAGCGGGAGGTCCCAAGGCAGGTCGAGCAGCGCCGACTCCGGTCGAGCCGCGGTGATCTGCAGGGAGCTGATGGGTGCCATGACTGCATCCTTCCTGCTGCCCGACGAGCGCCGGGCAGCAGGAAGGATGAGGCTCAGTCGCCGATGCGCTCGCCGGTCGTGGCGTTGAACATGTGCACGTGGCCCTCCTTGGGAGCCAGGTAGATGGTCTGGCCCTTCTCCGGCGGCTTGCGCCCGTCGACCCGAGCGATGAACGGCTTGGTCTCCGCGCCCTCGTCGGCGTCAATGACGTGCTGCTGGGCTGCGGTGCTGCCGTAGATGTACGCGTCCGCGCCGAGCTCCTCGACGACGTCCACGGTGACGGCCAGGCCGTTGCCCTCGGTGGTGAGGGTCAGGTCCTCGGGACGCACCCCGACCGTGACGGTCTTGCCAGCGGTCGCGAGGTGCTCGCGGGCCACCGGGAAGGTGCCGGAGCCGAACTGCACACCACCGTCGGTCACGGCCGTGTCGATCAGGTTCATCGCGGGCGAGCCGATGAAGCCGGCCACGAAGACGTTGTCCGGGTGGTCGTACATCCGGCGCGGGGTGTCCACCTGCTGGAGCAGACCGTCCTTGAGCACCGCGACGCGGTCGCCCATCGTCATCGCCTCGACCTGGTCGTGGGTGACGTAGACGGTGGTGATGCCCAGGCGACGCTGCAGGGACGCGATCTGGGTGCGGGTCTGCACGCGCAGCTTGGCGTCGAGGTTCGACAGCGGCTCGTCCATCAGGAAGACCTGCGGCTGGCGGACGATCGCGCGGCCCATGGCGACGCGCTGGCGCTGGCCACCGGAGAGTGCCTTCGGCTTGCGGTCTAGGTACGGCTCGAGGTCGAGGATCTTCGCGGCCTCCTCAACCCGCTTGCGGATGTCCGCCTTCGGTGTGCCGGCGATCTTGAGGGCGAAGCCCATGTTGTCGGCGACAGTCATGTGCGGGTAGAGCGCGTAGTTCTGGAAGACCATCGCGATGTCGCGGTCCTTGGGCGCCTCGTGGGTGACGTCGCGGTCGCCGATGAGGATGCGGCCGTCGTTGACGTCCTCGAGTCCGGCCAGCATGCGCAGGGAGGTCGTCTTGCCGCAGCCGGACGGCCCGACGAGGACGAGGAACTCGCCGTCTGCGATGTCAAGGTTGAGCTTGTCGACTGCCGGAGTGTCACTGCCCGGGTAGATCCGGCTCGCGGCGTCGTAGGTGACAGTAGCCATGTCAGGTCAATCCCTTCACCGGCAGGTACGTGCCGGACGATCCGTCGTGGAGGGTGAGCGCCTACATCCTGTCCTACGACGCCCGCGACGTACAGGGTTTGCGGTGGACTTTCGGTGCTGGGAGCACGAGCGGCCGTATGCTCTTGCTGCAAGTTCTTGCGGACCGAGACGACGGATGCCGGCCCCGGCCGGGAGAGGACGGGGAATGGCAGCGCGCCTGGCGGACATCGCCACCCAGGCCAAGGTCAGCGAGGCGACCGTCAGCCGGGTGCTGAACGGCAAGCCAGGCGTCGCCGACTCGACCCGGCAGCTCGTGCTCACCGCTCTGGACGTCCTCGGCTACGAGCGGCCCACCCGGCTGCGTCGCACGAGTGCGGGCCTGGTCGGGCTGATCGTGCCTGAGCTCGCCAACCCGATCTTCCCGGCCTTCGCCCAGCACATCGAGACCGCGCTGGCGCGGCACGGCTTCACGCCGGTGCTGTGCACCCAGACTCCGGGTGGCGTGCACGAGGACGACTACACGCAGATGCTGCTCGAGCGCAGCGTCAGCGGCATCATCTTCGTCTCCGGCCTGCACGCCGACTCGCTCGCCGACCACGAGCGCTACCGACAGCTGATCGCGCGCGGGCTGCCCATCGTGCTGGTCAACGGCTACGCGGACGACGTCGAGGCGCCCTACGTCTCGTGTGACGACCTCGCCTCCTCCGAGCTGGCCGTCGCGCACCTGCGAGCGTTGGGGCACACCAGGATCGGGCTCGCCGTCGGGCCCGAGCGCTTCGTCCCGGCGATCCGCAAGATCGCCGGCTTCCGGCAGGCGATGGCCTCGGTGGTGCGTCCGGACGAGATCGAGGACCTGATCGAGCGCTCGCTGTTCACGGTGGAGGGCGGGCAGGCCGCGGCGCAGCGGCTGCTCGAACGCGGCTGCACCGCGATCGTCAGCGGCTCGGACCTGATGGCCCTGGGTGCGATCCGCGCTGCTCGCTCGATGGGCCTTCGGGTGCCGCAGGACGTCTCCGTGGTCGGGTACGACGACTCGCCGCTGGTGGCGTTCACCGACCCGCCGCTGACCACGCTGCGCCAGTCGGTGCAGGCGATGGGCGAGGCCGCCGTCCGCGCGTTGGTCGACGAGATCAGCGGCCAGCCGGCTCCGCGGGCCGAATACGTCTTCCGGCCCGAGCTCGTCGTCCGCGGGTCGACCGGCGCTGCCCCCGAGCACGTCCGGCGCTAGCCCGCCGTTCGCCGTCCGGCGCTAGCCCGCCGTTCGCCGTCCGGCGCGGCACTTGTCGAGGGTTCCTGCCACTTCTCCAGGGCTCTTGGCATGGTTAAGCAGCAGGTCGAGCACATAACGTGGTCAACCGCCGGGGCGCTGGCGGGACAGCAGGGTGGGCAGGGCCTGCAGCAGCTCACGGACGGCGACCGGGTCGGCGATCCGGTGCGCCGCGGCCGTCTCGCCGGCACCGACCTTCACCCCGACGTCCTGGTCGTGCAGCAACGCGAAGACCGTCTCGTCGGTGACGTCGTCGCCCAGGTACAGCACCGCTTCGGCGCCGAGGTGCTCACGCAGCCGGCTGATCGCAGCGCCCTTGCTGGCCTCGGTCACGGCGACCTCGACCACCTCCTTGCCCCGGGTGACGTGCGCGCCCGGCACCTCGGCCACGGTCGCCAGCGCTGCCGCCGTCACCATCGCCGCGTCGGCCGGCGGCAGTCGGCGGGTGTGCAGCACGGCCGCAGTGGGCTTGTGCTCCACGAACGCGCCGGGATGTTCTGCCGCAACGGCTTCCAGCCGTACCTGGACGGCGGCCAGCCGCCCGCGCGTGGGCTCGTCCAGGCCGCTGCCGCGGTCGTCGGGGTGCAGCGCCAGCTCGGCGCCGTGGCTGCCGACCAGCACCAGGTGCTCGTCGTCCAGCGGGACGCCGGTCCGCTCGGCCAGGTCGGCGCGCGCCCTGCCGGACACCAGAGCAACCGAGACCCCTTGCAGCGCAACCAGATCGCGGACCGCCGCCATCGTCCCAGGCAGCGCGACCGCCTCCGAGGGGTGTGCCACGAACGGTGCCAGCACGCCGTCGAAGTCGAGCCCGACCAGAAGCTGCTCGTGCTCGGCCAGGCCGCGAAGAGCCTTCTCCAGCAACGGGTCCACGGTCACGGTCGCTCGGGAGCGGTCTGCAGGGCCTGCAGGAAGTCGTCGGCCCAGCGCTGCACGTCGTACTCGGCGACCCGTCGGCGCATGGCCCGCATCCGGCGCCGCTTCTCGGTCGGGTCGGCCGCCATCGCATGCCGGATCGTCGCCTTCAGCCCGTCGATGTCGTGCGGGTTGCAGATGTAGGCGCGGTCCAGTTCGCCGGCGGCTCCGGTGAACTCCGACAGCACCAGGGCGCCGCCCTCGTCGCTGCGGCAGGTCACGTACTCCTTGGCCACCAGGTTCATCCCGTCCCGCAACGGGGTCACCAGCATCACGTCCGCGGCGAGGAACATCGCGGCCATCTCCTTGCGCGGGTAGGACTGGTGCAGGTAGTGGATGGCCGGCCGGCCGAGGTGGCCGTAGTCGCCGTTGGCCCGACCGACCGTCACCTCGACCTGCTCGCGCAGCTGGACGTAGGCCGTGACCCGCTCGCGGCTGGGGGTGGCGACCTGCACGAGTACGGCCTGCGGTGGCGACAGCGTGCCGTCCGACAGCAGCTCCTCGTAGGCCTTGAGCCGGTGCCGGATGCCCTTGGTGTAGTCCAGCCGGTCCACGCCGAGCAGCAGCCACTCGGGGTCGCCGAGGTCGCGTCGGATCTGACGCGAGCGCTCGATCACCTCGGGTTCGCGGGAGAGCTCGGCGAGACCGGAGGCGTCGATGGAGATGGGGAAGGCGCTGGCCCGCACCACCCGCACGCTCTCGTCCGGGCCAGGTACGTCGACGGTGCCGCCGCGGGTGCGCAGCCCGAGCAGCCGTCGGCAGACCCGCAGGAAGTTGTCCGCGTCCGCCTTGCGCTGGAAGCCCAGCAGGTCCGCGCCGAGCAGGCCCTCGACCACCGCGCGCCGCCAGGGCAGCTGGGCGAACAGCTCCACCCCCGGGAACGGGATGTGGTTGAACCAGCCGATCTGCACATCCGGACGCAGCTGGCGCAGCATCGCCGGCACCAGCTGAAGCTGGTAGTCGTGCACCCACACGGTCGCCCCCGGCGCCGCGAGCGAAGCGGCCACCTCGGCGAACCGGCGGTTGACCGTTCGATAGCCGTCGAACCAGCGGCGGCGGAACCGCGGCGGCACGATCACGTCGTGGTACAGCGGCCACAGCGTCTCGTTGCTGAACCCCTCGTAGTGGTCCTCGACCTCCTGCTCGGACAGGCCGACCGCGTGCAGGTGCATCCCGCCCTCGTCGAAGGGCTCCGGCGCGGGACCCGGGTCGCCGGACCAGCCGACCCATGCGCCGTCCTCACCGGACATCACCGACTGCATGGCGGTGACCAGCCCACCGGGGCTCTGTTGCCAGCGCACGCTGCCGTCGTCCTCGGTCACCCGGTCCACCGGAAGCCGGTTCGCCACCACGACCAGCTCGTAGGTGCCCTCGGGCGGCGCGGATCGGCGACCTCCGCTCGGGTCGGTCTGCACGGCCGGGCGGATCACGAGGTGGGCTCCTCAGAAGGGGGACGGTCACGTCAGCCTATGGCCGGTCCGCGAATCTGTCGCCGTGGCCGGGGACTCGCTACGGTGAGACGACAGCCGACCCGGGCACCGAGCAGGCACAGGAGGCGATTGTCATGCGCATCACGGACGTGATCAGGCGCAAGGGGGCCGAGGTCGTGACCGTCCGGCCGGACCACACGGTGTCCGAGCTGCTCACGCTGCTCGCCGAGCACAGGATCGGTGCCCTGGTGGTGTCCAGGGACGGCGCGTCGGTCGACGGGATCGTCAGCGAGCGCGATGTCGTCCGCACCCTGCACACCCACGGCGCGGCCGTTCTCGACATGCCGGTGTCGGACCTGATGACCGCCGAGGTCACGACCTGCGGGCCGGATGACGACGTCGAGCACCTGATGCGGCTGATGACCGACCAGCGGGTCCGGCATATCCCGGTGGTGGTCGACGGGTCGCTGCACGGCATCGTCAGCATCGGTGACGTGGTCAAGCACCGCATCGACGAGCTGCAGGTCGAGCGCGACCAGCTCGTGGGTTACATCAACCAGTAGCTCTCCTCGCGTACCGTGTGCGCATGGCCATGGGGGAGCGCGTCGCGGAGCAGAGCACGCGCATCGGCCCCTACCGGGTGCACGGCCGTCTGGGCGAAGGCGGCATGGGCGTCGTCCACCTCGGACTCGACCGGGCCGGCCGCGCCGTCGCCATCAAGGTGCTGCGACCGCACGTCGCGCACGACCCGGAGGCCCGGGCCAGGCTGGCTCGCGAGGTCTCGACCCTGCGCCGGGTGCGCCACCCGCTGGTCGCCGAGGTGCTGGACGCCGACCTGGAAGGCCCCCAGCCCTACCTGGTCACCCGCTTCGTGCCCGGTTCCGGGCTGGACGCGGTGGTGCGCGAGCACGGCGCACTGTCCGCGCCGCAGCTGCTGCGCCTGGGGCTCGGCCTGTCCAGCGCGCTCGGCGCGATCCATGCGGCCAACGTCGTGCACCGTGACCTCAAGCCCGGCAACGTGCTCGTGCTGGACGGCGACCCGGTGGTCATCGACTTCGGCATCGCGCACGTCGCGGACGACATCCGGCTGACCTCGACCGGCCTGGTGATGGGCACGCCGGGCTACCTGTCGCCCGAGGTCATCGACGGCGGCCGGGTCACCGAGGCAACCGACTGGTGGGGCTGGGCCGCGACGCTGACCTTCGCAGCCAGCGGGCGACCCCCATTCGGTCGCGGACCGATGGACGTGGTGATCGACCGGGTGCGCCGTGGGCAGGCCGACCTGGACGGCGTGGACGAGCGGCTGCGGCCGCTGCTGGCGGCCGCGTTGTCGGCCGACCCGGCTCGGCGGCCGGGCCACGGCGAGGTTCTCGAGGCGCTCGACCGGTACGCCAGCGGCGAGCCGGCGACCGCGACGCTGGCTCTGCTTCCCGGTTCGACCCGGGTGCTGCCCGAGGCGCTGCCCGCCGCACCGACCGCCGTCCGGCCGGCACCGGTCCCCGCCGCGCTCGCCGCGACCGCACCGCCTCCGTATGCCGCGCCGATCCCGTCCGCCGCGCCGCCGCGCACCTACGTCAACGCGCACGGTGAACCGGACGTCGACCCCGACGTCACGCCGGCCGGGCGTCGTCCCATGGTGGTGGCCGGCCTGCTGCTGGCTCTGGTGGCCGGCGCGCTGGTCGCCCCGGTCGTCTGCGCCGCGGTGGTCGCGGCGCTCTGCGTGCTCGCCCGGATGGTCGAGCGCAACCGGTTCTCGCTGGCCAGGCGTCGCTACGAGCGAGGACCGCGGCGCTCCGACGCGTGGGTGGCGACGGTCAGCTCGCCGTGGCACCTGGTCCGGTCTGTGCTGGTCACGGCGCTGGCGTCGATCCAACCGGTGCTGCTCGGGGTGGCGACCGCGTTCTGCGTCGGCCTGGTGCTTCCGATGAGCGACGGGTCGGCGCACCCGGCGTCGTTGCCCGCGGTCGGCGCCGCTGCCGCTATCGCGCTGCTGACCGCGTGGTGGGGACCGGGCGGCGGGTCGCTGCGTCGAGGGACGAGCACCACGTTGCGGGTGCTCGTGCCCAGCCGGCACCGCTGGACGTGGGCGCTGGTGCTGCTGGTGGTCGCCGGCGGGCTGGCATGGACCGCCGTCAACGCCGGGGAGCCGCTCTGGTGGCCGGTGCGCCATGCACCGTTCGGCCTGCTCAGCTGATCAAGGGTCCTTGGACCGGACGACCGCCGGCTTGGCCGGCAGTCCCAGGTAGCTGAGCACCGCGGCCGCGTCGCGGACGAGGGCACGCTGGACGGACGCCGGGACCGGCTGCAACGTGCTGATGGTGAGCGTGCCGTCGGCCAGACCCCAGGTGGCCACGACCTTGCCGCGCACCAGCGCGGTCGGCCGGAAGAGGCCGTTGCTGGTCACCACACCCTGGTGGTCGCCGACGACCGGTAGGCGGGACCGCCAGCCGTGCAGCAGTGGGTCATATGGCCCGAGCAGCCGCGGTCCGGGGACGGGCGCGGGCTTGGGTGAGTCGGTCAGCCAGGTCAGGCCGTCAGCGTCGGACGACGTCTGCGCGGCGATCGCGGCGAACCCGCGGCGGGCATCGCCGAGGGTGCAGCCGGTCCAGTAGGCGAGGTCGTCGACCAGGGCCGGGCCGTGACCGGCCAGGTACCGCAGGGCCAGCCGGGCCAGCGCCTCGTCGCGGTCCAGGGCGGCGGGCGCCGCGCCGAGCCACTGGGCCGCGCTGACGAAGGCCTGCTCGCCGTCGACCACCGGGCCGCGCACCAGGTCGTGACTGAGGCAGGTGGCGAGCAGGACGTGCACGAACGCCTGCCGCTGGGTCGGGACTCCGTTCTCGTCGAGCAGGCCGCGCAGCGAGTCGCGACTGCGTGGACGTTCGGACACCGCCTGTGCGATCAGCTCGGCGCCGCGAGCCGCCTGCTCGGGGGATACGCCCTCTTGGGCCAGCCGCCTGACGCTCGAGCTGGCCAGCTGGGGGGTGGTGAGCGGGTGCAGCCACCAGTAGTCCTCGGCCGGCACCAGGTGCAGGGTGCCGCGGTTCAGCCAGCTCACCACCATGGACCGGCGCTTCGTGAGGGCGGTCTCGACGTCCGCCGCGGCCAGGCCGGTGCTGCGGGCACGGATGGCCAGCCGCCAGCCGCGCGGGTCCTGCGCCTGCACGGCGAGCAGCCGTCCGACGACGTCCTCGGGGGTGGTCGCCGGCTCACCGCTCAGACCCTGGGCGGTCAACCGGCGAGCGGCCAGCAGCTGGGCTGCCGGCCGCTCGCGGGTCACGGGTACTGCTTGCCGAGGAGGGTCAGCGGCCCTTGGCTGCGGCCTTCGCCTCGTCGGTCCCTTCGGCGCCCTCGCCGTCGTCCGAGTCCTCGTCCGAGTCGTTGGCCGAGTCGTTGGCCGAGTCGGTGGCCGAGTCGCTGATGTCGATCTGCTCCTCGGTCTCGTCGCCGGCCCCGTCCGTTGCGCCGTCCGTTGCGCCGTCCGTTGCGCCGTCCGTTGCGCCGTCCGTTGCCTCGTCCGTCCGGTCAATGACTGCGTCCGCACCGTCGTCCTCGGGCTCGCCGTCCTGGTCGAGTGCGGCCAGCGCGGCCGGCGCGGTGCCGGACAGGGTGGCCAGCATCTGGCGCACGTTCGTCAGCTGCGCGTTGATGCTGTCCCGGCGCTGGGTGGCCGCGGCGAGCTCGCGCTCGGACTCGGCCCGGATGCGCGTTGCGCGCTGCTCGGCCTGGGAGACGATCTCCGCGGCCTGGCGGCGGGCGTCCGCGACCTCCTGGGCCGCCTGGGTCGCGGCCTCGCGCTGGCTGCGCTCGGACTCCTGGCGCAGCGCGTCGCTGCGTCCCTGCAGCGCCTCGAACTCGGCCTCGGCGGCCGCGCTGCGCTCCATGAACTCCTTCTCCGAGCGCTGCCGTCGCTGGGCCAGCGTGGTCTCGAAGTCGGCGGCCGCACGGGCGGCGTTGGCGCGCTGGTTCTCGTAGACCGCCTCGGCCTCCTCGCGGCGGGTCGTCGAGGTGCGGTCGGCGTCGTCCAGCATCTCGTCGGACTTGCGCTTGGCGTCCTCGAGGATGCGCTCCGCCTCGGCGTCCGCCGCGCCGCGCTTCTCTTCGGCGTAGCGGACGGCGTCCGAGCGGGCCTTGTCGGACTCGCTGGACACGTGGTGCTGGATCTCCTCGGCATCGGCGTGCGCCTTGGCGCGCAGCTCGGCCGCCTCGTCCTCCGCAAGGCCGAGGATCTGCACGACGCGGGCGCCCAGCGACTCGAAGGACGGGTTCGCGTCGGCGGCCGGCTCGGCCTGGCGGACCGCGGCCTCGCCCTCGAGCTGGCGGACCCGCGCGGAGAGCTCCTCGGCGCGAGCGTGCGTCTGACCGGCCTGGTTGGCGGCCTCGCGAGCGCGCGTGAGCTGCTCGCGCAGGTCGCGGAAGGTGGCGTCGACCTCGGCGGGCTCATAGCCACGCAGCACTGTGCGGAACTGGGGGGTGTCGCTCATGTCCGTCTCATTACCTCGGGTTGGCGGGAACTGCAGGGTCTCAGGTGGGCGGTTGGTCTGCTCGGTGGGAACTGCCGTCGGCCATGTCGTACTCGCTGACATCGACCTCGTCCAGCCCGGTGGCGGGCTCGCTGGCGGGCTCGCTGGTGGGCGCGTCCTCGGCGGTCTCGGAGACGGCCAGCGCCTCGATCACCCCGGACAGGCTGCCCAGCTCACGCTCGATCGCTGCCCGGCGCTCGGCCAGCGCGCCGACCTCGGCCCGGGCGCTGGCCAACAGGTCGCGGGCCTCGGCTCGGATCTGGTCGGCCTCGGCACGGGCCGACGCCAGCATCTCGCTGGTCTCGGCGCGGGCGTCGCGGCGCAGCGCGTGCGCCTCGACCTGGGCCTTGGACAGGTTGTCGGCGGCTCGCTCGCGGAGGCTGCGGGAGCCGGACTCCGCCTCGTCCAGGCGACGTTGGGCGCGCTCGTTGGCCCGCTGCTCGTCCTGGGCCGCCTGCGCGGCCAGCCGCTCGGCCTCGCCGGAGATCTCCTCGCGGAGCCGATCGGCGTCCCGGTTGGCCTGCTCGAGGGTCGCGTGCGCTTCGGCGAGCTGGCGGGCCAGCTCGGCGTCGTGCTCCTGCTGGCGGGCGTCCCGCTCGGCCTGGGCGTCGGCGACCATCTTCTCGGTGCGTGCCCGGGTGTTCTCGAGGTGGTCCGCGGCAGCCAGGTCGGCCTGCTCCTTGGTGCGGGCGACCTCGGCCGCGGCCGTGGCCAGCAGCTCGTCCACGGTGCGTTTGGCCCAGGCCAGCTGCTCGTCGGCCTCGGCCACCCGGGCGGCAACGTGCTTGTCCGCTTCGTTCTGGTGCTGCTCGATCTGGTGGGCGGCCGTGGCGCGCTCCTCGGCGATCTGGGCGCGTAGCCGCTCTGCCTCGGCGAGCGCCTTCGCCTCGTGCTCGTCGGCGTCCGCCTCGGCCTTGGCTAGAATCCGTTCGACCTCGTCGTCGAGAGCCTCGCGGCGCAGCCGCTCGGACGTCTCGAACCCCTCATCGAGGTCGCGGATGCGCTCGGTCTGCTCGAACAGCCGCTGCGCCGCCAGGTCGCGGATCATCGTGGCCTCGTCGCGCGCTGCAGACTGTGCGCGGGCGGCCTCCGTCTCGGCGCCGTCCAGGCGCGCGTCGGCCTCCTGCCGGCTGTCCGTGCGCAGCCGACGGGCCTCGTCGCGGGCGGTCGTGACGAGGTCCTCGGACGTCGCGTCCGCGGACCCGAGGGTCAGCGAGGCCTGCTCGGCGGCGTCCTCGACCAGGTGGTGGGCCTCGGCGCGGGCCGACTCCAGCACCCGTTCGGCCTCGGCGCGGTGCAGCTCGGCCTCGCGGGCGGCGCGCTGTGCCCCGGCGTGCATGCGTTCCATCTCGGACCGCTTGGCCGCGGTGTCCTGGGTCAGCAGGCTGGCGTCCTCGCGGGCCGTCCCGACCAGCCGCTTGACCTCGGTGTCCGCCTCGACCCGGACCCGGTTGGCGTGCTCCTCGGCCTGGGCGACGAGCCGGTCCGCGTGCTGCTGGGCGCGGGCCAGGATCTCGACCGCCTGGTCGGCGATCTTGGGGCGCTCGTCGGGCGGCGCCGTGGGGACGAAGGGCACCGGTCCGGACGGCGCAGCGTCCGGTTGCCCGGTGCTGTGCGCGTCACCACTCATGCACACATCGTGTCAGATGCCGCCCGCCCGGCGGCACCCCCGGGTGGGTGGATCACTGGTCGGTCCTGCGATGGTGCAATGCGCGCAGGTCAGGGATGCTGGCGAGCATGACAGAGCTGGATGAGGTGGACCCGTCGGTGCCGCCCAGTGGTACTGGCTGCCTGGAGTGCGAAGGGGCCGACGGGTGGTGGGTGCACCTGCGACGGTGCACCGCGTGCGGCCACATCGGGTGCTGCGACACCTCACCCGGCCAGCACGCCACCGCGCACTACCGAGCGACCGGCCACCCGATGATCCGCAGCTTCGAACCGGGCGAGGACTGGTTCTTCGACTACCGCGACGAACAGATGTACGACGGGCCGGACCTCGCGCCGCCGACCGAGCACCCGGCGGACCAGGGCACACCCGGTCCCCGTGGTCGGGTGCCGGCTGACTGGCGTTCGAAGATCCACTGACCGCTCAGTCGGGCGCCGCCGCCGTCCAGTTCCAACCCGAAGGAGAGCGACATGCGTGCGCTGAACATCCCCGCTGCCGGTGCGCAGCCTCAGCTGTCCGAGCTCGCCGTCCCCGAGGTCACCGAGGGGACCGTGCTGGTCAAGGTGAAGGCCGTCGGCCTGAATGCGATCGACAACGCGATCGCCGTCGGGATGCTGGCCGCGATGATGCCGCACGAGTATCCACTGGTGCTGGGCCGTGACGCCGCCGGCGTCGTCGAGGCCGTCGGCGCCGGAGTCGACCACGTGGCCGTCGGTGACGAGGTGATCGGTCACGTGCTGCTGGTTCCGCCGATCCAGGCCGGCACCCTCGCCGAGTACGCCGTGCTGCCCGCGACCGCGGTCACTCCCAAGCCCGCCGGGCTCGACTTCGTCACGGCTGCCGCACTGCCGCTCGCCGGTGCCGCCGCGCTGGCCTCGATAGACGCCATCGAGGTGCAAGCCGGGCACACCGTCCTGGTCAACGGGGCCAGCGGCGGCGTCGGCTCCTACGTGGTCCAGCTGCTCGCAGCCAGGGGAGCCACCGTCGTGGCCACCGGAACGGCGGACGACGTCGAACGACTCACCTCGCTCGGCGCGCACATCGTCGTCGACTTCACCGCCGACGCCGTCGCCGACCAGGTGCGCGCCAGCTACCCCGACGGGGTGGATGCGCTGATCAACCTGGCCGGGTTCACCACCGACGCCGTACCGCTGGCCGCCGTCCGCGCGGGCGGAAGGGTGGCCACCACCACCGGTGCACCGGACGCCGATGCCCTGGCCGCCGCTGGGCTGAGCGGCACCAGCGTGATGGCCGGGCCGGTCCGTGAGGTCGTGGCGCCACTCGCCGAGCAGGCCGCGGCAGGGACCCTGAAGGTCGACATCAGCACCGTGCTGCCGTTCGAGCAGGCTGCCGACGGCCTGGCCACGATCGCCAGCGGCGCGGCCCGCGGCAAGATCGTCGTCCAGATCGCCGAGTGACCACCTGGCAAGAGCACCGGCGAAGGCCCGCTCCCACATCACCAGGAGCGGGCCTTCTGCCTGAGGGCTACCGCACTGCGTAGGCGTCGATGACGTCCTGGCTGACGGCGCGCCCCGCACTGTCGGTCGCGGTGACCCGAAGGCTGGCGGTCTTGCCGGACCGGTTGGTCACCTGGACGCCGCACGAGGTGGCCCCGCACTTCGTGGTGCGGGCGACCTTCCACGTCCTGCCGTGGTCCCAGGAGACCTGGATGCCGCGCTTGACGACTGGCAGGGTGCGGACGCCGTCCGGCATCGCGAAGGCGACGCCGAACGTGTAGCGACCGGCCGGCGCGCTGTTGGTGCTCGACAGCGCCATCCGGTAGTCGACGCCCAGCATCGGCAGGATGTCCCGCTCACCCTTGGGGGTGTCCGAGGTGAAGCCCCATTGGGTGCGAACCCGGGTCGACAGCTGCCAGAACGGGTTCTGGCGCTTGGTGTCGGTCACGACGCGGAACCGGTGCTTACCAGCCGGCACCGTGGTGTTCATGAACACCGACGCCGGCATGTCCAGCTCCAGCCTGCCGTCGGTGTAGATCTGCCCGCTGAACTCGGTGTCGTTGAAGAGGTCCGAGTTCGCCATGTGCCCGGCGGCGTCCGTGAACGCCCCCATCGACAAGAAGAGCTCGTCGCCCTCGCGGACCGGCGGCGGTGCGCCGTTGGTCACGGTGAACAGCGGCGAGACCCGAGAGGCGACCGGGCCGCCGAACCAGCTGTCGTGGGTCGTGCTGCCACCGGCGAAAGTCCGGCGGGGCGCCCACAGCCGCCCGTACTCGCCGTAGTACGCGGTGTCCTGGACGATGACCGAGCGCTCCCAGACCGCTGCAGTGGAGACGTAGTGCGTCACGGTGGAAGGGAACGGGACCCGACGCACCAGACCGATGTTCGCGACACCGCCGCGCTCGGGCACCCAGCCGACCAGCTCCTCGACCACCTTGGCGCCGACCTTGCTGGTGCTGCCCATCCCGTTGTAGTGCTCGACCAGGGCGGCGACCGAGCGGCCGGTGCCGTTCACCGTGCCGCCGGCCGGCACCTTGTCACCCCAGAACCGCACCAGGTCGTACATGTACCCGGGGCTGGCGTGCGTGACGAGCTTGACGGGACGAGAGGTGCGCAGCCGAGGGACGTCGAACGGCCGAGCCTGCAGGGCGGGCAGCGTCGCCGACGGGTCGATGGTGCCGGCGCACTGGCCGCCCGGCCCGGCGTAGGCGATCAGCGCGACCGCACCGGCCTTCTTCAGCTGCGACGCAGCCGGGGTGAGGTCCGAGCAGGTCCCGGACACCAGCGCGACCGCACCTCGGACGGTGCGGGTCCGCGGAGCAGCAGCGCTGCCGGCGTCCACGACCCGGAAGTGCCCGTCGAGCCGCGGAACCGCCGTCTCGGTGAGCTCGCCGGCCGGTGCGGTGACTGGCCTGAGCGCGACCGGCCGACCCGACGTCGTCGTCAGCAGCGCCTCGGGCTCGCTGAGCAGCCAGTTCGAGGCGATGGTCGCCGAGCCGCCGGTGAGGTCCTTCGAGGGGCGGGCGTAGACCCGGTCCGCGAAGCCGTAGTAGGTGTAACCGGTGTAGCCGGCGTCGCCGTTCCATCCGATGTCCAGGATGGCTCCGTCGTCGACCACGGGGCGGTCGACCTGGTAGGCGAACCGACGAGTGTCGTTCTCGTCCAGCACGATCTCGGTGTTCCTGGTGACCGTGATGGACGGCTGGTAGGTGACGACCCCTTCGCGGGCACCGTCCTTGGCCGTGCCGAACGAGATCGCGCCGGTGGCGTAGGTGCCCGGCGGCAACCGGAAGGTCACGCTCTGCGCGTCGGGGGACGCGTCGAAGGTGCGCTGCTCGTAGATCCACGGATCCGCGTAGCCAGACAGACCGAGCTGGTGGGTGACGCTGCGCGAGCCGGCCCGGGGCTTGATGGTGACCTTCACGTCGTACCGCTCAGGCTCGAGCAGGTACGCCAGTCCGGTGCGGACCGTCTCGCCGCCGTCGTCCGGGGTGGCCGTGACCACCGCGGAGTAGGAGCCGGGGCCGGCGACCGTGGGATCGAGGACGACGTCGACGGAGGCGGTGCCGTTCGCCGGGACGGTGACCGTGTCGGCCGCCAGCCGCATGGAGCCGGTGGGCTCGGCTGCGCCTGACTCGCCGGTCAGCGCGAGCGACAGCCGGACCGGGGCGTCGGCCGTGTTGGTGTACGTCAGGGCGGTCCTGGTCGCAGCGAGGTTCGAGTACGGCCAGGCGTACGAGCCGAGCGACAGGGACGCCGGGGCGAGCACGTCCTGGTGGATCGCCTTGAGCGCGTCCACCCGACCGGTACCGGCGTCGAAGCCGGTCGCGTCCGCCACCGGCACGGTGCTGTTCGCGATCGCCGACTTCAGTCGTTCGCCGTCCCAGGTCGGGTGCTCCTCCTTGAGGATCGCGGCCAGGCCGGCGACGTGCGGGGTGGCCATCGAGGTGCCGCTGATCGTGGTGTACAGGTCGTCGACCACCGGCCCGAGGGCGGTGCCCGCCGCGCGGGCCGCGGTCACGTCGACGCCGGGGGCGACCACCTCCGGCTTGAGCGCGCCGTCCCGCAGCCGGGGGCCGCGGCTGGAGAAGCCGGCCATGACGTCGTGCACGTCGACGGCACCGACGGTGAGGGCCGCGTCGGCCGCACCGGGTGAGGACACGGTGGAGGCTCCGGCCTCGCCGCTGTTGCCGGCCGCGATCACGAACAGGGTGTCGGACGACGCCGAGAGCTCATTGACCGCACGGGACAACGGGTGCGTACCGTCGTCCGGGTCGCCGCCCAGGCTCATGCTGATCACGTCGGCGCCCTGGTCGACGGCCCAGACCATGCCGGCGAGCACCCAAGAGTCCTCGCCGTAGCCGCCGTCCGAGAGCACCTTGCCGACCCACAGGTCGGCCCCGGGCGCGACGCCCTTGCGCAGGCCGTTGGAGGCCGCGCCGCTGCCGCCGACGGTCGAGGCTACGTGGGTGCCGTGACCGTTGCCGTCCGTGACGGTGGCGTCGGTGGTGAAGTTGGCCGTCTTGGTGACCCGGCCGGCCAGGTCGGGGTGCGTGGGGTCGTAGCCGGTGTCCAGGATGGCGACCGTGGCGCCCTTGCCGTCGAAGCCGGCGGCCCAGGCCTGCGGTGCGTGGATCTGCGGCACCGAGTCCTCGAGGTCCACGTGGACCCGGCCGTCCAGGTCGACGTGTGTCGCGCCGTCCGCGAGCCCGGTCGGGTTGCCCGCCGTGTCTGCGCCGGTGGTGAGGTCCTTCCAGAAGGCCCGGGCGTGCTTCTTGTCGGCGTGGAAGGCGGCGATGCCCAGCTCGGGCACCGTTACCGTCCGGTCGGCCGACAGCAGCGAGGCGCCCTTGGCCTCGGCGGCCGCCGTGCGGCCGGTGCCGTAGTCGACCATCACCGGCAGCGTGGGCCGGGACGCGTCGTCGTACTTGTCGTCGAGCAGGGCGGTGACGTCGAACAGGTCCCGGTCGATCTTGTTGGCCGCGAGCAGGCCGAACGCCTCGGTGGGCACGACGTACAGGTGGTTGTGGACCTGGTTGACGGCCGCCTGCGGGATGGTGCCGTCCGGCCGGGGCTGCAGGGTGACAGCGTGCCGACCGTCCCCTCCGGTGGAGACTCGCACGACGTCGCCGGTGATCAGCGTGACGGTCTTGACGGTCGGTGGGCCCGCGGGTCGAGCCTTGTGGGCGGACTCCGCGCGCGCGGCCGTCGCAGTGGAGGTGAGAGCGACGGTGGCGGTCAGTGCTGCGACCGCCAGGCAGGCCGTGGTTCGCACGACTCTCCGGCTGGTCCCCCGTCCGCCACTGTTCGTGGCGAGGGCAGGTGTGGACGACGGCATTCAGAGGGTCCTCTCGGATCAACGCGACACCGTTGTCGCGTTCCCGGTGATGCGGTGAGCGGCAGCTGGCCGAGCGCAGGGATGCCCGGCGAGCTGCTGGTCTCACCATGAGTCAGTCGGACGACCGACTTAAGGAAGGTAGGTCGATGTTCACCCGAATGGCAATGCTTCCAGCGTGAAAGACTCCGGATCGGGGTAACGATTTGGAGGCGGGGATTTGGCGTACGTCAAGGCGTCCGAGCGCAGGGGTCAGCTCGTGCGGGCCGCTCGTGCCGTGTTGCTGCGTGAGGGGGTCGGCGGGGCGACTCTGCGGGTGATCGCCACCGAGGCCGACGTCCCGTTGGGCACCCTGCACTACGTCTTCCCGTCCAAGAACGATCTGCTCCGGGCTGTCATGGAGGAGGTCATGGAGGAGATCGCCGGCGTCCTGGACGACGTCGCCCAGGTCGGGTCGGGCCTTGAGCACTTCCTTCGAAACGGCCTCGACAAGTACTGGATCCGTGAGGTGGTAGGCAATCCCGAGCTCCAGCTCGTGCAGCAGGAGCTGACGAGCTACGCACTGCGCACCCCTGGCCTGGAGTCGCTGGCCCGCTGGCAACACGATCGCTACAGCCGGATCGTGGCGGCCAGAGCGCAAGAAGCGGCCGCGACGGCGGGGGAGATCTGCGCGGTTCCGTTCGACACCCTGTCGCGAGTGGTCGTCGCGACCGTCCTCGGGCTGATCCAGCAGTTCCTGGCCGACCCGGACGAGGCGCGTTCGGCGCGGGACGTGCTCGCCACGGCCGACATGATCGTCAAGCTCGCCGACCCCCGGCCCGCGCGCGCAGACGGGTGACCTTCGTCCCCTCCGGCGCCCCGATCCAAACTCGGTCGAGCGACCGAGTCTAGCTGGTCCGGACGCGGTCCTCGGGCTCGATGTGGTGGCGCCGGACGAGCAGGATCACCGCAATGACGAGGTATGCCAGGATGGCCGCGAGTCCTCCCGGGTAGGCCTTCTGGTCGACCAGGATCGCCGTCCCGGTGAGCAGCGAGAAGTCGAAGAGCCCGTGCAGCACGGAGTTCAGGGCGTTGCCCCCTGAGCTGCGTCGGGTCAGGTAGAAGAAGTAGCCGGCGAAGCTCACCGCGATCGCCTGCGGGATGGCTCCGGCACCCTGCCCGAACGCGTTGGACAGGTGGACGGCGCCGAAGATGACGCTCGACCACAGCGCGACCTTGCCCTCGGACAGACCGTGCAAGCGCAGGGTGGTGACCCCGATCCCGCGGAACATCCCCTCCTCGCCCCAGCCGACGAACTGGGTCGCGACTAGCAGAGAGAGGACGTACGTCAGGTTCTTGTCCAGCAGGTCGGCGTAGTCGATGCCGACCACGATCGATGCGATCAGGATCAGCGGGACGATCCGGACCCAGCGCTGAACTGGCCGGTCGTCGTGCAGCACCGGGCGCCACCAGTGCAGAGCGGCGACGACGGCGTAGGTGAACACCAGCGCGGAGCCCAGCGGCACCCACATGTTCACCAGGACGTCTCTGGTCGTGACGAAGGAGTTGTCTACGTCCCAGACGTGCCTGGCCAGCACCCCGACTCCGTGGATGATCGCGAGGTAGACCAGCACGATGACCGCGAAGGCCCAGTAGGGCAGTGCCCGCACCGGTGGCGGCCCGTCCGAAACGTCCGGGTTGCTCATGATCGGCACGCTAACAGCCCGGCCGGGGGTGACATCGACACCGAACCGGCGCAGACTCGAGTCACCAGACGCCACGAGAACCGGTGAGGCCCACCGTGCTGAAGAAGACTGGTCAGATTCCCGATGTTGTCCCGACGCTGTCGGCCGGCAAGCACCGCAACCCGCGCAAGGGTGCGTGCTTCATGGAGATGGCCTCGTTCCTGGCCGGCGAGAGGTGGAGCGATCAGCCGAGCTGCACGCATCCGCTGCTCGCGCAGCTGGCGCGCGAGGTCAACGACCACGTCGGCGACGGCTGCCGGCAACGGCTCGTCCCGCTGGTGCCGTCGGCGATCGGGCTGACCAGCGACGACCCGCACGTGGACGTCGGCCTGGCACTGCTCGCCGCCTCCACCGCCCTGCCGGTCGCGCCGGAGCCGACCCAGCGAGCCTTGGCGGTCGGCATCCTGACCGGCACGAAGGTGCTGGCGGCGCTGGACGGTTTCGACCCGGTCGTCGCCGAGGCGAGTTGTGCGGCCACGCTGGCGAAGGCACCGCTGGCCGCGGTCTGGGCCAGGCGGTTCTGCGACGGCTCGTCCCCGTCGGTCCAGGCGTTCCGCCGGTACGCCGCGCCGCACACCGTACGGGTCGCGGTGCGAGGCATCTACCGGGCGGCGACCCCGGAGCCGGAGACGCTGCTCTGCGACCTGCTGGAGCAGTCCGTCGCGATGTTCCCGACCTGGGCCGGCTGGGCTCCGGTCGACCCGTCACCCAGCCGGCTGGTTCAGACCCGAGCCAGCTGAGCGTCGTCCGAGTCCTCGGACTCGTCCGCGGTCTCGACGTGCGCCGAGGCGGGCAGGTGCTCGAGCAGGCTCTCGCCTTCGACGTCCACGTTCGGCAGGATGCGGTCCAGCCAGCGGGGCAGCCACCACGCCTTCTCGCCCATCAGGTACATCAGGGCCGGGATGAGCGTCATCCGCACGACGAACGCGTCGAAGAACACCGCAGCGGCCAGCGCGAAGCCCATCGACTTCAGGATCGGCTCGTCGCTGAGCATGAACGCGGCGAACACCGAGATCATGATCATCGCGGCCGCGGACACGACGCGGGCGCTGTTACGGAACCCGTCCACGACGGACTCGCGGAACCCGGCCCCGTGCACGTGCGCCTCGCGGATCCGGGTCACCAGGAAGACCTGGTAGTCCATCGCGAGCCCGAACACCACGCCGATCAGGAAGATCGGCATGAAGCTGACGATCGGCTGGCCCTCCATCAGCCCGAACGCGCCGTTCTGGAAGACGGCGACGGTCGCGCCGAGGGTGGCGAGCACCGAGAGCAGGAAGCCGAAGGTCGCGGTGAGCGGCACCAGGATCGAACGGAACACCAGCATCAGCAGCAGGAACGCCAGCCCGATCACGACGGACAGGTAGATCGGCAGGGCGTGGGCGAGCCGGTCGGACACGTCGCTGCCGATCGCGGTCAGGCCGGTGACACCCATCGTCGTGCCGGTCTTGTCCTCGATCGAGCTCTGCCCGTCGCGCATGGTGGTCAGCAGCGCCTCGGTCGGCGCGTCGTCCGCCGCCGACTTCGGGGTGACCAGGATCTGGACGCCCGTGCCGTCGGCGTTCGCGGCGACCACCTGGGCGTTGGCGACATCGTCCAGGCCGGCGGCCCAGCCGGCGACCTGCCCGTACGCCGCGCCGCGCTCTGCGGCAGGCACGTCACGGCCGTCGACGACGACCAGCAGGGGCGCCTGACGCCCGGGACCGAAGGAGCCGGCGATCAGGTCAGCGGCCTGGCGCTGGGTGGTGCTCGAGGCGGCGGTGCTGTCGCTGGGCAGCGCCAGGTGCAGGCCCTTGGCCGGGATGGCCAGGGCGCCGAGCCCGGCGATGACGATGAGCAGCGTGACGACCGGTCCGCGTCCGACCAGGCGAGCCCAGCGCACCCCGTTGTTCAGCACCTTGCCGGAGTCGTCCCGGCGCGGGACGTAGCGGCGGACCCGGCCGGCGAAGGCCTTGGACTTGAACAGGCCGAGCAGGGCCGGCAGCAGGGTCAGGGCGACGAGCACGGCGATCAGAACCGTTGCGGCAGCGCCGATCCCCATCGCGGTGAGGAACGGGATGCGGATGACGGCCAGCGCCGCGAGCGCGATGATCACGGTCAGCCCGGCGAAGGTGACCGCGGAGCCGGCGGTGCCGACCGCGCGGCCGACTGCTTCGGCTCGCCGCTTCTCACCGAGCAGCTCGAGCTCGGAGCGGTAGCGGGCCAGGATGAACAGGGCGTAGTCGATGCCGACCGCGAGGCCGATCATCGTGGCCAGACCCGTTGTGCTGGAAGA
Source organism: Angustibacter sp. McL0619 (assembly GCF_049994355.1). Taxonomy (NCBI): domain Bacteria; kingdom Bacillati; phylum Actinomycetota; class Actinomycetes; order Kineosporiales; family Kineosporiaceae; genus Angustibacter; species Angustibacter sp. McL0619. The sequence goes on from NZ_CP188257.1 coordinate 637,873, forward strand.
GATGTCGGTGAAGGCGGTCATGGCCGTGATGCCGATCATGCCCAGCCCGACGCCGATCATCGCGGTCAGCAGGGGCAGTCCCGCCGCGACCAGCGAGCCGAAGGTCAGTACGAGGACGACGAGCGCGAAGGCCACCCCGATCAGCTCGGAGGCGCCGCCGGCCTGCTGCTGCGCCTGCATGCCGGTGCCGTTGGCCTCGACCTGCAGGCCGCCGTGCCGGGCGTCGTCCATCGCCTTCGTGACGGCGGCCTGGGTGGCGGGCTCGACGTCAGTGGGGGTCTTGACGTCGAAGTTCCAGCTGATCAGCCCGACCCGACCGCCCGGGGACAGCGGCAGCAGCGCGGCGGCGTTCGCCTCGGCCTGCGCCTTCGGCGTGCCGGCCTTCACCGCGGCGTCGACGAGCTGGGTGCGCATCCCGGCGGCGGTGTCGACCGGGTTGGCCGGCAGCGCGTCGGCCGGCATCTGCGGGACCGTGGCCAGGTCCGCGACGAGCGCGTCGACCTGCTTGCGGTACTGCGGCTCGGTCAGCGAGTGCCCCGCGGGCGCGGCGACCACGACGGTCGCACCGGCCTGGTCCATCGCGTTTACGGACGACGGAAAGAGCTCGCCCTGCAGGTCGGCGGCCTTCTCCGACGCGATGCCGGGGATGGAGAAGGTGTCGCTCATCGGCTTGGACATCGTCGCGGCGACGGTGCCGATGCCGACCATGGCGACGAGCCAGACGGCGAGGAAGATCGGCCAGCGCCGGAAGGCGGTCTTGCCGAGGCGGTAGAGCAGCGAGGCCATGCGGAACTCCAGGTCGGATCGTGGTGCGGTGGAAGGATCAGGCGAAGGCGGTGCGGGCCCGACGGATCGCGTCGTCGAACAGACCCCGCAGGTCGCCGTGCGGGTCGGCGATGAACGCGGTCAACGCCAGGTCGAACAGCACCGCCAGGACATGCACGACGACCCGCGCCTGGGCGGGGTCGTGTCGGTCGCCCTCGCGTGCCGCGATGAGCTCGACCACCTCGGCCCCGATCGCGGCGAAGCGCTGGTGGGCGGCGGCCATCAGCCGGGGCTCGGTGGCGAGCAGGCGGCGTGCCCGGGCGACCTCATCGCGGTTGATCTCCCCGGCGTCGAACGTGGTCTCGATCAGCGCGACCATGTCGTCCACCAGGTGCCCGGTCGGGCCGCCCGCGACGAACCGGTCGGTCAGCTCGGGGTCGAGCTCGAGCGGGTCACCGAGGACTGCGTCGTCCTTGCCGGCGAAGTAGTTGAACAGAGTCCGCCGGGACACGTCGGCCGCTTCGGCGAGGTCGTCCATGCTGAAGCCGTCGAGGCCGTGCTGCTCAGCCAGCTGCTGGGCGCAGGTGTGGATCCGCATGGCGGTCTCCCGGCGGCGCGTTGCCCGCCGATCCTGCGTTGCACTTTCTGGCATGGAGTGCAGTCTTGCACTTTGAATGGTCTAGTGCAAATCACTGGCAGGCGCGCTGCCACGCGGCGCCGATGAGCGTGCTGAAGTCCACCCCGACGTTGCCGCTGCTGGTCACCCGGTTGTCCGGGCTCGCGGTGACCAGTCCGACGTACCCGACGCCGGTGATCTGGTCCGGCGGCAGGCAGTGCCTGACCTTGACGGTGACCGCGAAGCTCCGGGTCTGCCCGGCGTGCACGATCGCCGGCAGGGACGGCGTGAACGACCACGAGTAGTCCTTCGACGGCGTGCCGCCGTTGGGGTCCAGGCTCACCCGGACCGCCTGGTCGGTCGGGTTGCGCATGGTGATCCGCGGCGACCGGAGCGTTCCGGCGAGCGCGACCTCGAGCGTGGGATCGTCCTGGCCCCCGACCTGGCAGAAGTTTCCGTCGCCACCGACCTGCAGCGGGTTGAGGGTCTCGTCGAGGATGGCGACGTCGTGGTCGCGGCCACTGGCGTCGCGCACCCTGAGGCCGGGGTGGATCCCCGGGGCGCCGGTGGTGCAGTCGACTGCGACCCGCAAAGACACGTTCAGACTCTGCCCCGCCTTCACGAGAGTCGGTCCGGCGAGCAGGAGCGAGACGTCGCCGGCCTTGGACGCGCCGGTGGCCGTCGTCAGGACGCGGACCGGAAAGCGGCCGCCGTTGTGCACCCGTGCGTCGATGCCCACCGACGCCAGCGCCGAGGTACTCGAGCTGAAGTCGGTCACCTGCCCGGCCGCCTGCACGTCGATGGTGGCCCGCTCGGCCAACGTGTGGTGGTGGTCGGTCCACACCGCTCCGGCGGCGACACCGACGGTTGCCGCGGTCGCGATGGCGACCCAGTGCCGGCGTTGCCAGACGTGTGCGGGACCAGGCCGGACGGCGGCGGGCTCGGCGGGTTCGTCAGGGCTGCCCAGGAGGTCGAGGCCGTCGAGTGCGAAGACCTCGACGTGTCCGTGCGGCATGGCTGACGGCGGCGGCGTTGGCGCGGAGCCCTGTCCGGCAGTGTCGAGCAGTTCGAATCCCACTGCGGCAGTATGAGGCTCAGCGCCGCGCACTGGGGGACGTTCGGCGGAGCGGGTTCCGAGCCGTCAGGAGATCGCGGCCTTGACCAGCGCGGCGACCCGCTTCTCCACCTGCGGACTCCACTGCAGCAGCGCGTAGCTCGTCGGCCAGACGTCGCCGTCATCGAGGTTCGCGGTGTCCTGGAAGCCCAGGGTCGAGTACCGGTAGTTGAACTTCCCAGAGTCCTGGAAGAAGACGACGACCTTGTCGTCCGCGTTCGCGTAGGCGGGCATGCCGTACCAGGTCTTCGGGGTCAGCTCTGGGGCGGTCTCGACTACCGTCACGTGCACGCGCTCGGCTATCGCGCGGTCCTGGGGTGTCATCTTCGCGATGCTCTCGAGGACCGCCTCGAGACCATCGGCCTTCTTGGCGCCCTTCTTCCCTTCGGCTCGCAGCTCGGCGGCGCGCGCCTTCATCGCGGCGCGCTCGGCTGCGGAGAAGCCGTCGGACGCGGGCTCGGCAGTCTTCGCGGGCTTGGCAGTCTTCGCTGGCATGCGCAGGTTCCTTTCGGGTCTGGGGCTCGGCGGCGTGCCGGCCTTTCGTCAGAAGGCTAGACGTGGCCGCTGGGGGAGTGCTTCTCGATTCCTGATGGCTTCCGGCTCTACGCCAGCGGTGTCAGAAGCTGCTGACTCCCTTGCCGATCATGACCACGCCGATGACCAGCAGCAGCACCGCCATGACGACGGCGTTCTCGTGCAGGAGCCATCCCCGCAGGGACTCCAGCGGAGCCGCCATCCGGCCGGACGCCACGAGGTAGCCCAGGACCGGCACCGCGACGGTCATCGCGGCGATCACTGTGTAGATGACGATGACACCCGCGACCTGGCTGCCGTCGAGGTCGCTCGAACCGAGGATGATGCCCGCGCCCGCCGACATGATGAGGTTCTTGGGATTGACGGCTGAGAGCAGGAAGCCGAGCCCGAGCCCCTTGGCCGGGCTCATGGTGTCGATGGCCGACATCCACTTCGGCAGCGCCGCCGTCGCGTCGCCACGAGGTCGGCCGCGCCACTGCTTGACCGCTAGTAGCAGCAGGAGCACGCCCAGCACCAGCTTGAGCGTGCCAGCAACCGGGTTGGTCGCGTCGGCGTCCTTCTGCGGCAGAACGGAGGACAGCACCGTGAACGCCGTGACGGCGACCACGATGCCGACGACCCAGCCGATGAGGAAGCCGATACTGGTTCCCTTCGCCTTGGGCGACAGGAGCATCAGGATGGCGGCGATGATCGGGACGGGACTGATCGCGACGCCCAGCGCAAGCGGAAGGATGTCGCCGACGACAGCTGTCATGGCCGCATAGTGATCGTTGCTGTGGGCGCCGTCGTCACCCTGTTGGGGTGATGGCGTGGCCAACGCGTGGTGGAACGACCCGTCGTCCGTGTGCCGACGGACGCCCGCACGTCCCGTCAGCTCCAGAGCGCGGAGTACGGAAGTGCCCAGAGCCGGTCGCCGAAGGGGACGGCATCACGGCCGGTGTGGAGCACGACGCCGAGGGTGAATCGGTCCTGCAGCTTGTCGCGGAGGAACGTCAGGCCCTTGAAGTCGCCCCCCGAGACCGCGCCCGCGGCCTTCATCTCCACGCCCGCGACGCGGCGGTCGTGGCTCTCCAGGACGATGTCGACTTCGAGACCGTCGCGATCACGGAAGTGAAACAGACGGGCCGGGGTGTTTGCCCAGACGAGTTGGCGTCGCAGTTCGGCGGCGACGAAGGACTCCAGGAGGCTCCCGGCCGCCTCGCTCACGGAGCCTGGAACCATTGCGGCCGCAGTGACGTGGTTCAGCCGCGCCGCGACTCCGGTGTCCAGGAGCGAGACCTTGGGGCGGCCAATCACCCGCTTGGTCAGATTGTCCCCCCAAGCAGGCAGCTGGTGGATGAGGTACAGCGTCTCCAGCAGGTCCAGGTAGGGAGTCAGACTGGTCTCGGGGATGCCGGAGTCCTGCGCGACCCGGCCCTTGACGAGTTCGCCGGATGTGTTGGCGGCCAACAGACGTAGGAGACCGGGGAGCCGGTCGAGGTGGTGCAGCCGGCTCAGGTCCTGCACATCGCGGGTCAGGATGCGGCTGATGTAGTTGTCGAACCAGGCGTTTCGGCGCCGGCCCTGCCGGGTCAGTGGTTCGGGGTAGCTGCCGGCACACACGATCTCGAGGTATTGCTCCCGGGTCAGGGTTCCGGTGCGTGTGCTGAGCTCCTTTCCGTCCCCTGCCAAGAGGCGATCGGTGAAGTCCTCGCGGTGTCCCGTCAACTCGCCATGGCTGAGCCCGTACAGCACGATCGTTTCAGCCCGACCCGCCAGACTCTCCTCGGTTCCGGGTATCTCCAGCAGGTTCGCCGACCCAGTGATCAGGAACCGTCCCGGTCGCCGATCCTCCTCGACAGCGTCCTTCAAGGCCCGGATCAGCTCGGGGACCCGCTGGACCTCGTCGATCAAGAGCAGACCGTCGCTTTGGCGCACGAATGCGTCCGGGTCCGCCCGCGCAGCCTCATAGATGGCGGTGGCGTCCAAACTCACTACGCGCGCAGCGCGGCCTCCGACAACGCTGCGGGCCAGTGTGCTCTTACCGACCTGCCGTGCACCCTGGATGACGGTGATGGGGGTATCCGCCAGGGTCTCCTCAATCAAGTCCTGAGCGAAGCGTGGACGCAGCCCGGCGGGAAGCCTAGAGGTCGTCATGCCGCTGACTCTATGCTGTTGACCTGCTGAAACAAAGATCATTTCGCGGATTCGCGGGATGTAAGTCGCGGATTCGCGGAGTCTATCTCGCGGATTCGCGGGCTCCAGATCGCGGGTTGCACAGTCGAGAGACGGCTACGCGTACCGCCCCAAGGACGGCGTGCACCTGGTCTCTATCTCTATCCTCGGGCCCCAACCTCACGACGTCCGCACGCCCGTGGGGGCCTCTCAGATCACTCAACGGCCAGATCCATGAGGCAGAGGGTCGTCCCGGGCAGGTGTAGATAATGGCAGTCGTTCTCCCCGTCAGCGAACCCATCCGCGAGGTGATGCCTCAGCTGTGAATCTCGAAGGCGTAGGGGTTGAGGATCTGCCGACCCCACAGGTACTGGCGCTCGTCGGCGGTCAGGCGCGTTTGGTCGGCTGCCTGTTCCCACCCGTCGCGGATGGCCGAGACCTGCTGGTCGACGATCTCGCTGGCCTGCTGGGGCGACAGTCCATAGGAGGCAGCGGCACTGACGCACAGGGCGAACCTGCTGTCGCGCCGGCCGTCGGCGGTGATGTCCATGGCCTGGCGGGCCTCGGTCCCGTTCCGCAGCTGCGGGCACAGGTCGTAGGCCGGTGTGAGCTCGAGCTCGCGCCCGTCCCAGAAGGCGGCATGGTTGCGGGCGTGGTCGTCGGTGTTGCCGACAGCGATGTTGAACACGATCCGCTCGAACAGGGTGCGGCCGGCGGTGTCCCCGTCGCGGCCATGGCGGCGCAGCACGTCGAGAACCTCTAGGTAGGAGGAGTAGCGCGCTCCGAGGAAGTCGCCGAACTCGAGCATGGTTAGCGCGGAGATCATCAGGCGTCGGCGCCCACCACCGGGTCGGTCGAAGCGTTCGACGAGCAGGACGTCGCGGCCCAGGGAGGTCGTCACCGAGGTGTGGGCCACGTCGAGGCCGACGTGAGTGGCCAGAGCCATCGCGACCGCCTCGGCCTTGACGACGGGGTAGGGGTCGCTGGAGGTCGACAGCTTCGCGATCCACTGGGTGGCCTCGTCACGGACCAGCACTTTGGGTCGTGCGCCACCGACCGCGGTGCCGTGCACGAACGCATCGGACAGGACAGCCGACAGCTCTCCCTGCTGCAGAGCCTCGGCTGCGGCGTGCAGCTCGTCCAGGCTCGCGTCCTCGACCCGAGGGACGTACTCGGTGGCGCTGCGCTGGAAGTCCAGGGCGCCGATGCGGTCCGACCCGGACTCCAGCAGGTAGGTCAGCTTGGACGCCGTGACCAGGTCGGCGGCATCGCCGTACCTGCCGCCGGCCAGGCGCACGTCGATGACCCGCTGACCCCACGAGTCTGGGCTGGCATCCGAGAGGCAGCCGGCCATCTGCAGGCCATCCGGTGGGTCGATCCAGCCGCGGCGCAACGGAAGCTCCGGCCCGTACAGGCTGATGGCGTCGGGGCGATCCAGATAGCTGCGTGCATAGATGAACGCGTGCCGGCCGTCGGCGCTGCGCAGCCGGCCGGCGACAACCGGGTCGGTCGAGCCTGGCAACCAGACCCACGCGAACGCTTCCGTCGCACGCGCGGCGAGCAGGTCAGAAGTCGTCATCGCCGTCTTGACTGGCTCGTGCGGCACGCGCCTGTTTGGGCAGCAGGGCCAGGGTCTCCTCACCGCGCCGGCGCGCCAGCGCCAGCTCGTCGCCATCGAGGCCGAACAGGTTCACGCCCGCCGTGAACGCGGCGTTGAACGCGGTCCCGATCGCCACGTTCGGCGACCCGGCCTCCACCGCAGACAAGGTCCGGGCATCGACCCCGATCCGGCCAGCAAGCTCCGCCTGGGTCCACCCGCGCACCAGACGTGCCTTCTTGACCTGCGACCCCAGAACGGCCAGGGCATCCCGCGACGCCCGCGACACGGCGACTGCCCGCTTCGGCATAGAATCACCCTCTATAAAATGCATCTAAGACCATCTCAGGTACGTTTTATTGTATGTAGACGGCTCTCTCTGTCAAGAGGCCGAACCGACCTGGCGAGAGCTACTCGCCCGGTTGAAGTGACCCAGGTCATACGGTTGTTGTCCCGAGCTTTCTCCCGACTAAACTCCCCAAGTCCCGCCGGCATGGCGCAACTGGTAGCGCACCCGACTTGTAATCGGAAGGTTGCGGGTTCAAGTCCCGCTGCCGGCTCTGTGTTGAGTTGATCATCTCGTGCTCAGCTACCCCTGCTGAAGCCATCGGTCCTCCTCTTTCGCTCTTTCGTCGATTGCTGAAATCTCACGGGGATCTCACGATCGCTTCTCGCCCAATCGTTCGTCAGCGCGTCCGACGCGGCGGCGAGGGCCGACGGCTGGGAGTGCGCATATGTACGGAGCGTGAAGGCAGCGTCGGCGTGACCGGCCCAGGCTGCGACCACCGGTAGCGGAACGCCTTGAAGGGTCATCAACGTCAGCGCGGTGTGGCGTAGGTCGTGCAGCCGGATGCGGTCCACGCCGGCGAGTGCGCGGATGCGGTGGAATTCCTAGGAGTAGGCGTCGGGATGGAGCGGCCGTCCCAGCTCATCAACGACGACATGTCCGGAGGGCTTCAGCCCAGGCACCTTCCTTGCCTCCTCGGCCTGCAGCTCACGAAGGTCGATGAGTGCAGAGGCCGCAGGCTCGCTCAGAGGCAGCTCGCGCTTGCCCTTGTGGGTTTTGGGGGTGCTGGTACCTCGCCACGCCGCAGTCCCATAATCGACAGCAGCCGTGCCGCGTACAGGCGTTGGTCGCGCGCGACTTTGAGAAACGTCGCGACCTGCTCCCTGAAGCGCCCCAGGTTTGATGCCGCATCTTTCTGAGTTGCCAGATCGCCGCGGGGACCTACAGGTCCTGGAAGGACACCAACTGGCCGGTCGCGACCCGCACCCTGTCCGACGCGCAGGTCCTCGATGCCGTCCGCGACCTGGCCTGGGCCGTCGACGATCAGGGGCGGCGCACGCTCACCCCGGAGGGGCCCTGGAAGCCCTAACGGAACCTACTAAACACACTAAGTTGATCTCCCCTTGGTATGTTTAGACGATTCTTTGGGAGGTTCAGTGCTGTCGTTCTCGTCCGTAGATCGGATCCTCGAGTCGGTCCCGAGCAGGCTCGTCATGCGCCTGAGCAGGATCGACACCGGCCGCGGCCGAGAAGAGCTGTTCCGCAACCAGCTTCCTGCGCTGTTGACCGAGCTCGCCGTGCGCGCTCGGGTGGCGTCCATCACTGCGTCCAGCGCGCTCGAAGGTGTCGTGGTTCCCGACCAGGCTCGCGCTGCGCAGATCATCGACGGCAAGGTCGCCACCTTGCGCAACCGCAGCGAGCAAGAGTTCGCCGGCTACCGAGTCGCTCTGGACTACCTCTTCAGCGAGGACTGGCGCCCACTCAACGTCGGCCTGCTCCTGCACTTGCACCGCAAGCTCTTCGAGTACACCGAGCTCTCTGGCGGGACTTTCAAGGTCAGCGACAATCTCGTTGTCGACCGCTCCCCGGACGGAACCCATGAAGTTCGGTTCGTCCCCGTCCCCGCCTCCAGGACGGAGTTCTACGTCACGGAACTGATCACCCGGTACGACGCCGAGCTCAACAAGGGCGAGCATCACCGGATCCTGCTCATCGGCCTGTTCATCCTGGACCTACTCACAATCCACCCGTTTGACGACGGGAACGGCCGGGTTGTGCGCGCTCTAACCAACGCACTCCTCGCTGATGCCGGCTACGGCGTCGGCAAGTACGTCTCGCTGGAGCAGCTCCTTGCCACCACCGCGGACGACTACTACGCCGCTCTGCTCGCCTCCACGCACGGCTGGCACGAGCAGCAGCACGACCCGTGGCCCTGGTTGAGCTACTTCGTCACCACGCTGTCCTCGGCGTACGAGACGTTCGAGCTGCGAGCAGCGTCCGACCGGTCCACTGGAACCAAGCAGGACCGCGTTCGTGAGTACGTCCTTCACCACGCCCCGATGCTGTTCAAGATCGCGGACGTTCGCATCGCGCTGCCAGGCATCAGTGACCCGACCATCCGCCTGGAGCTGACCGCGATGAGGGACGACGGACTGATCTCTCCTGAAGGCACAGGCCGAAGCGCGATGTGGCGTCGGCACCCGCAGTCGCGGTGAGCGAGCGAGAAGGAACCTCCCTCTGATCAGCTGTACAGTCGGGCCGCTAACTGGGTGTGTCCCATTTTCGGCGCACGCCCCAATCGGCCGCAACCAGGCGCGCCACGTCCGCTCACTGCCTGCGGGTTCAGGCGGTCAACGCAGCGCCTGCGCCAGTGCTTGTGATGGTGTCTTGAGCTGCAGGGTCTGTCGAGGGCGTCCGTTGAGCTGGTCGGCGATGGTGTCGAGGTCGGCCGGCGCCGCGTGAACACCCCCTGGAGGCCTCGGTCGGCGCGGGTCGTGCAGGTCAGGACCCCCAACACTGGCGCGGTCGAACCTTCTGATTGACCCCGCCGATCGAGCTCTGCGAACCCCATCATGCCGCCAGCACGCGCGGCGAAGGGATGACCGGCAGCCCCCGCTCGGGCCTGCCCACCAGCCGAGGACACCGGCCTTGACGAGCGCCCCCCGGCAGGAGCCGCACCTCGTAGCGATCTCCACCGCCCAATGCTCCGACGACCCAGGCGTCGACCTCAAGGCCCTACGGCCGCTACGCGGTCGGGCAAGCCCGAGCCCTGACCCCGACGTCCGAGTCGACGTGCCTCAGCTACCTGGAGACCATCAAACCAAGCACCGAGGCGGCGCTTCACCCTGCTTGCCCGCGTGGTCGCCCGACCAGCACGAGACTAATCAATGCATTGGCCGCGTCATCGCCACGACGCAGGGTGGGTAGGACAAGCGGGATCTCGGTTGACACCTCGGGCATGGCGATAGGCCCGGGCGAACCCTCCCAACGAACGGGCCCACGGGGACGCTCGCGTGGCCAACGCCTTGCCTGTCCGTGAGCCATTTGCGCCTCCCGGCCGTCCATCCCATGAACGCCCGCAGCCCCGTCCTCGACGGGGGACATGGGCCCGTTGAAGACCAGATGCCCCTGTGCCACCAGTGGTTCGGCTTCCTTGAGGCGAGCCCGGTCGGCGCGGTGACGCAGCCGTGCCGCTTGCAAGCGGGGCGCGCGAACGAAAGGTACATCGTGATTGGACACATCCGGCGCCGACACCTGCTGACCAGCTTGACCGCTCTCGCGGCCGGCGCCGCCGTGGCAGGCGGGTTCACCCTCCCCGACGGCGGTTCCGCCCAGGCCACCGTTCCGCGCTATGAGGTGACGACCGACCCGATCGCCGACCTGCACGCGGTCGACCCCCGCTGGTACGTCGCCCGCCACAGCCTGATGACCGCGGCGGCGGAGTACCGGGCATTGCTGGCCGAGAAGGCCCGGATCAGGGCCGCACGGATCAGGGCCGCCCGGATCAGGGCAGCCCGGATCAGGGCAGCCCGGATCAGGGCAGCCCGACTCCAGGCAGCCCGACTCCAGGCAGCCAAGGAACGCGCCGAGGCCCGCAGGAGGGCCGCCCGCACAGCCGAACACCGTCGACAGCTGAGGATGGACCCCCGCTCCGCGGCCCGCGCCCTGCTCGGCGACTCCGGGTTCGCCTCGGGCCAGTTCGGCTGCTTGGACTCGCTGTGGCAGAAGGAGAGCGGCTGGAAGCTGCACGCCGACAACCCGACGTCCAGCGCCTACGGCATTCCCCAGTCGCTACCTGGCAGCAAGATGGGCTCGATCGCGAGCGACTGGCGCGACAACCCGGTCACCCAGATCACGTGGGGGCTGCAGTACATCAAGAGCGCCTACGGCACCCCCTGCGCCGCGTGGCGCCACAGCCAGTCATTCGGCTGGTACTGATGGATCGGCGGGCACGTCCGATGAGTCTCACGCGCCGCTGGTGGCCCGCCGTTGCGTCCGGAAGGCCGCCGCCACGCCGGCGATGGCCGCCACGCTGAACGCGCAGAGCACGGCGCCGACCTGGGATAGGCCGGCGAGGGGGCCGAGTACGGCGACGCCGAGCGCGGATCCGGCCTGTCGCCCGGCGTTGAGTGCGCCTTGCGCCACGCCAGCGATCTCGCCGCGTGCCTGCATGGCGACGTGGGCCGTGGCCGCCGGGATGACCGTCGTGCTCGCGAGCACCAGAGCGATCTCGGCACCGATGATCCAACCCAGTGCCCCCCCGGTGCTGGTCGCGCCGAACAGCAGCGCACCGGCCACGACGTCCAACGCCAAGCCCACGAGAATGACCCGCGGCGCGCCGTATCTCGCGACTAGGCGACCTGCGAACACCGGCAGGATGCACATGGGAAGCGTCATCGGCACGAAGGAGAGGCCGGTCTGGAGCGGGGTCAGCTCGAGCTCGCGCTGGAGCCAAAGGGTCAGGGTGTAGAGCACGCCGTAGAAGACCAAGGTCGCGACGGCGGCGGCGGCGATGCTCGCGGTGATGTCACGCCGCGCGACGAGAGCCGCGGGAAGGACCGGGTGACTCACCCGGCGCTCGACCGCCACCAGGATCGCAGCGGCCACCGCCGCCACCGTCAGAGCGATCCATGCAACGGGCTGCGACCAGCCATGGGTACCACCCTGAATGAGGCCGAAGGTGAGGGCGGTGAGCATGACGATGGACAGCCCGATGCCCGGGATGTCGAGCGGCCGCACCGCGGATGCCGTCACTGCCGAGGCTCGCCGGGACAGCAGCAATGCCACGAGGGCGATCGGTGGATTCACGAGGAACACCAGGCGCCACCCGCTCGCGGTCACCAGCAGTCCACCCAGCACTGGGCCGAAGAGCAAGCCGCTGCTGGTCACGGCGGCCCACGTGCCGATCGCACGGGCACGCGCGGCCGGGTCGGGGAACATGCTGGCGAGCAGCGCGATCGATGCCGGCACCATGAACGCGGCCGCCGCCCCGAGCAGCACCCTGGCCGCGATCAACAGCTCGACGGTAGGGACAGCGGCGCACCCAAGGGACAGCAGACCGAACGCGAGCAGCGCGCGCCGGTAGACGCGCTTGGCGCCGAACCGGTCCGACAGTGCGCCAGCGGCCAGCAACAGACCGGAGAAGGTGATGGTGTAGGCGACAACCGTCCAGGGCAGGGCAGTAGCGCTCGCCTGCAGGTCGCGCTGCACATCGGGCAGCGCGACGTTGAGGATCGACGTATCGAGCAAGACGAGGAAGTTGCCGATTGCCAGTCCTGCGAAGACCAGGCGCGAGGGCCCAGCGGAAGCGGGCCGCTCGGACGTGATCGGGATGGTGGCGCTGTGCTGACCAGGAAGCGTCATCTCAGGCACCGATCCCGTCGGGCAGAACACCGGTGCGCGCCCAGGCGGTCAGTGGATCCGCGGCCTGCGCACCGACGTACTCGATACGGGTCCCGTACCGGTCGGGCCTGGTGATGATGGCGAACGGGGTGCTGCCCTGTTCCATCCGGAACACCGCCTCGACCCCCGGCGCTCCCGGCTCAGTGAGTCGCTCGAGCCGGGCGTCCATGTCGTCCTCCCAGTAGCCGTGGTAGAAGATTTGGCCGCACTTGTCGGCCGAGATGATGCCGTCGCCCGCGGCCTGGATCAGCTCCAGGAACGGCGCCTCGGTCATGGACAGCACCGCAGTCAGCTCGAAGGGGTGCGGATCCGGATCCTCCAACCTGGGGATGTCGAACGTCCCCGGCTCGGTGAACCGCACCCCGAGGGAGTCGCTGTAGTACTTGACCGCCTCCTCCAGGTCGTCGACGACGATGCCAGTGTGGAAGTACGGCGCGGACCTGGCCTGGTTGAACGCATCGACGAACTGCACGACTGCTGGCGGCTCGTCAAGGTGTTCCAGCAGTAGCGGGATGAACGTCGCCAGGTACGGCGCACGTTGGTGCGTCTCGAGCGCCGCTCGGTCCCGATAGCTCTCGATGACGAGCCGCCGACGCGGGTTCTGCGGCTCGACCACGTAGTCGAACCGGACGCAACCCGGCTCCTGCTGCATGATGTCGGTGGTGAGGTCCGCCATGAGGGCGTCGACTGCCTGTTCGTGGCCGGCCTTGACCAACTGCTCGGCCGTAATGGTGATCACGAGTACTCCTCTGCGAACGAATGGTGTGAGCGTTCGGTGCTCGGCACTAGCTGGACGCCCGGGCGGTGACCGGTACCGCGAACGAGGCCCGATCGCCGGCCCAGGAGCCGGGCGGGGCTTCTCGGTCCATCTCGGCCAGGCGCGCGGGGTCGAGCAGCAGCTCGGACGCGGACGCGTTCTCGCGCGCCCGTTCGGCACGTCGCGTGCCGGGGATGGGGACGACGTCAGCACCCTGGGCCAGTAGCCAGGCGAGGGACAGCTGAGCTGTCGAGACCCCCCACTGCCCGGCCAGGCTCGTGAGCGCTTCGACTTGGGCCAGGTTGGCGGGCACGTGGTCGACGCCGAATCGTGGGTCGTTCGCCCGAAACGGACTGGCAGTCATGGTCCCGACATCGAGGCCGCCTCCTAGCAGGCCCCGGCCGAGCGGACTGTAGGGCACCAGGCCCATGCCCAGCGCTCGCGCGATCGGGATGACGTCGTCCTCCGGCTGCCGCCACATCAGCGACCACTCGGTCTGGACGGCCGCGAGGCGGTGCACCGTATGCGCCTTCAGCAACTGCTCGACGCTGACCTCGCTGACGCCCAGCCACCGCACCTTTCCTGCCTGGACGAGCTCGGCCATGGCTCCGATGCTCTCCTCGATCGGCACGCCAGGATCGACCCGGTGCAGGTAGTACAGGTCGAGGTAGTCCACGCCCAGCCGTCGCAAGGAGTCCTCGCAGTAGCCGGCCACCCGATCCGGGTGCGCGTCGAGGTAGACGCCGGTGTCACCGCGGACGATCCCGAACTTGCTGGCCACCTGGACCGTGGTGCGGTCCACACCGCTGGATCGCAGAGCCGCGCCCAGCAGGCGTTCGTTGTGGCCCGCTCCGTAGCTCATCGCCGTGTCGAACAGCGTGACGCCGGCGTCGAGGGCGGCGTGAACGGTGGCAGTCGACTCGGTGTCGTCGACCGGGCCATACCCCTGGGACAGCCCCATGCAGCCGAACCCGATCGCCGAGGTGACCAGAGGGCCGAGGTGACGGGGAGGCGCCTTCGCGGCAGGCGTGGTCAGCGGTCGAGACGTCATATGGCTAGCCTTCCGGTCGGGCATTGATAGGTCAAAGACAGGTTCCTGATGTCATTAAGAACGAGATACGATGAATCCGTGGAGCTGCGTCAGCTGGTGTATCTGGAAGCCGTGGTCCGGTGTGGGGGCTTCACCCGGGCTGGGGAAGAACTGCACATCGCCCAGCCGGCCATCTCGGCACAAGTGCGTCGGCTCGAGAAGGAGCTGGGTGTCGAGCTGCTGCGCCGGACGACGAGGTCCGTGGTCCTCACTGTGGCCGGTCGCCAGTTCCTGCAGCACGTCACGGCCGCTCTGGGGTTGCTCGATCGCGCCCGCGCCGAGGCTGAGGGCCATCGGACGATGGCCCTGGGACACGTCCGTGTGGGCACCACGCCCATCACGGGCGACCTTGACCTCGTGGCCGCGCTCGCCGGGTTTCGGGAGCGCTACCCCGGGGTCAGGCTGTCGTTGCGAACCGGCTTGGCAGACCCCTTGCTGGATGAGATGCGGCGAGGATCTCTCGACGTCGTCGTCGCTCCCTCGCACAGCACGGACGATCCGTACCTGCGCGTCGTCCCCGTGGCCCGCGAGCAGCTCGTTCTGGTGACACCCCTGGCCGATGACCGAATCGTCGAGACGATGGCTGACGTCGTCGACGACGTCTTCGTCTGCCTGCCCCAGAACAGCGGACTGCGCCGCCTTTTGGGCGCGGCCTTTGCTCCCCTGGGCGCTACCCCGCGCGTGGAGTTCGAGACGTCCACGCCAGCCAGTATCCGCGAGCTGGTTGCTGCGGGCTTCGGCTCAGCCCTGCTCGCGGCGTCCGTCGTAGCGCAGCCCGGCCCAGCCGTGCGCGTACACCACCTTCCCGATCTGCCTGAGCACCCACGGATCTGCGTCTACTCGGTCGAGCACGGCGGCCCGCCAGCCGCCCGGCGCTTCGTCGACGAACTCGTCAACGGGTCGACCAGCCGAGGGTGAGCCTGTTCACAGGCCACGGTTCTCGAAGCGGGGGCCGTAGTAGACCGGTGCGCTCAGATCGGTGAGGGCGCCCAGCTCCATTGCCTCCTGCGGGTAGAGCTCGGTGATGCGGCCGACGACGTCCCCTGGCACCTGTTGACGGACGATCTCGAAGCACGAGATCACCCGCAGCTCGTTCATCTCGAGCACCGCGCGACCGAGTGCCGGCCATCCTTCTTCCGGCGGACCGTTCCACGCGTCGTCCAGGGCGGCCAGCATTCGGGTGTATGCCTCGTCGAACTGTCGCAGCCGGGGTTCCACCTCACCGCGGCGCGGGTCGACCGCCAGCAGAGCGCGATAGCCGTCACGGGGCACTGCCAACGTGTTGATCACACGTGGCCAGGACAGGGATGGGCCGCGGAACCAGCGACGCTGTCCTTCCGAGCGCCTACCCGGCCCCGCGGCCTCGTGAGCCGCGGGACCGGTGTACCCGCGCCCGTACCGCAGTTCGGCGAACCGGGCGTAGTGCGACAGCTCCTCATCCGACGGCGGTCCGGCCGATCGGGTCGAACCACCGGCGCCCTCGCCCTGGTCGATGACCAGGTCGATGCTGGCGAGGATCTGCTCGACCGGGTCACCGGTCGGACGGACGACGCGGTACCCGAGGTTGCCGCCCACCTGGTTCGCGTGCTGTCGACCCCGGCAGGCCGCGGCCACCGCCGCGGCGTTCTTCTCCACCGCCTCCCGGATCGCCCGGTAGAACGCTCCGATCGAGGCATACCCGACTCGGTCGTCCGCCGGCGGCGGGCTGAGCTCGTCCGGGCCTTCGATCGACATGAAGACCTCGAGCTGGCGCCGTGACAACGGCGCGAGCCGGGCGCGCAGACCCGTGACCAGGCCCGGCAGGCCATGGAGCACCGCGGACGGGTCGAGGGATCGGATCCGTGGCCGACCCCCGACGGCCGCGAGAGCGTTGCACATCGCGGCCATGTGCAGCATCTCCTCCATCAGCACCGAGCGCAGCGTGTTGTACGCCGGGTAGTTCTGTACCTCGAGGGAGTACATGGCTGCGGAATAGAGCGGCATCGTGGCGTGCTCGATCGCGATGGCGCTCTGCAAGGCCCCGCGGATCCAGTGCAGGTCATGCGGTCTCGCCGTCGCTGGGACCGGCAGGCTCTGCTGGTGGCGGCGTGCGTCGCTGGTCGTGGTCATGGCTCACTCCGGCGGAAGCAGCATGGGCTGGAACAGGTCCTGGAAGCTCGACTCGAGCGCCTCGTGCTCGAAGAACTGCGGGCCGATCGGATCGAAGACGGCCTCGCCGATGCCGGCGAGGGTGTCGAACATCATGGAGACGATGGTCCCGACCTCTCGGCCGAAGTAGTACGCGACGATCGCCACGGCACTCGCGTTGACGCCGTAGGAACCGGTCGCCGTCCACACCCTGCGACCGGGGTCTCCAACCCACATGCGGCGGGTCGCGGGCGCGTCGAACCCTTCCTCGCGCAGTCCACGGCCGATTGCGGCGACGCTGGTCACGGTCGCGTCGTCGAGGATGCCGGCCCGGGCGACGACGCCGACGCCCGAGCAGTTGGCGGCCACCACACGGCCGGCTGCGTGGTGCCCTCGGATCAGCTCGAGGACCCGCTCGTCGGTTGCGATCGCGCCCGACCCCACCCCGCCCGGGATGTAGAGCAGGTCGTACAGATGGTCGGGATCCAAGGTGCGGTCGGGAACGACCTGGGTGCCCATCTGCATCGTGACCACGCCCGGTTCGAGGGAGACGAGCTCCACCGTGAGCTCTTCAGGAGCCGCCTCCCGTGGCCACGGGGCGATGTCGCCCCGTAGCACGAGAGTCGCGCCCTTGAAGATCTCCACCGGGGTCAGGCAGTCCTGCTCGCTGACCTTGTCGTAGCCGAGGACCCCGATCGACCGGATGACGTCGGTTGCCTGGCCGTCGGAAGGTGTGCGGTCGACCACGTCACGGCGGCGCGCGCCAGGTCCGGTGCCGTTCAGGTCCGGCCGGCCGGTGTCACCGACGTGACGCTCGACGTAGACGTTCATCCCAGCGCCTCCAGCGTCAGCTCGGCGACGCGAACAGCCGAGGCGGGGTTCTGCCCGGTCACCAGGCGCTGGTCACTGACGGCGAACGAGCTGAAGTTCTCCGCCTGTTCGTGCTTGGCGCCCCGGACCTCGAGCGTGCCCTGCAGCAGGAACGGCACGACATCGGTGAGCCCGACGGCGGCCTCTTCATCGTCGGTGAAGGAGGACACTCGCTTGCCCTCGACCAGCATCGTGCCGTCGGGCAGCCGCAGGTTGACCAGGCCGGCCGGACCGTGGCAGACGGCCGCAACCACGCCACCGCCGTCGTAGATCGCAGCTGCCAGCCCCGCCAGAGCTCTGTCTCCAGGCAGATCCCACATCGCCCCGTGGCCGCCGGCGTAGTAGATGGCGGAGTAGTCCGCGGGATCCAGGTCCGCGGCGATCGGCGTGCTCTCGAGGGACTGCGCCACCCACTCGTCAGCCAGGAACGACCGCGTGATGGTGTCGTCGTCCTTGAGCCCGTCGAGCGGGACCCGGCCGCCGCGGACCGAGACGAAGGCGATGTCGTACCCCGCCTCCTGGAACACCCGGGCCGGGTGCGCGAACTCCGGCGCGTACGCCCCGGTGGTCCGGCCGGTGTCGCCCAGCTCGGCGTGGCTGGTCAGTGCGAACAAGATGGTGCCCTTGCTCATGTCAACTCCCTGTCTGCTTGTCGTGATGGTGGTGAGGGCGTGCGGTGCGTTGTCGTAGTGCTGCGGTCACGCGGCGTCCCTCAGGCGGCTGAGTCCGGACAGAGTCACGGCTTCCACGTTGCGGGCCGAGGCGAGGCCCACGTCCTCGCTGCTGTGGTAGCCCCAGGTTGCCCAGACGGCGCGCACGCCGGGTGCGGCGGACACCGCCAGGACGTTCTCGACGTTGTCGTCGACGAACGTGGACGCCGCGCCACCGGTCAGTGCGGACACCGCAGTGGCCTTGTCCGCGCAGTCGCCGATGACGGCGCGCACCAGATGACGCAGCTGGAGGTGCTGGAGGATGGTCGTGATCGAGTCGGCGTCCTTGTTCGACACGATGGCCACCCACCCGCCGTGCTCGATGAGGTCCTGGACGCCGGGATAGACGGTGTGCAGGGCCAACCACTCGTCGCGGTGGTCACGGCGCCACACCTTGCGCGCCGCCGTCGCCAGCTGCGCCTGTCGTCGCAGTTCGGACGGACCCGCCGTCACCCGCGCGGCCGTGAACTCGTCACGACAGGTCACTGGCGCTTGCACGACGTTCGCGACCATGAAGTCCACAAGCGTCCGCGAGTACGGACGGACGCTCGTGAAGCGGTCGATGAACTCGGGCGTCAGATCGGCTACGGCTTGCGACAACGGCGTCGCCGAGCCCTCTGCCTGACCACCGGCGCGCGTCACGGCAGCGCATTCGATGAGGGCGTCGCAGACCACTCCGTCGAAGTCGAGTATCAGCCGGCCTGGCGAGCTCACGCGACCTCCATCCGCGAGTTCAGCTGAGCGACCGTGTCGAACACGGCACGCATGAACTTGCCCGCGTACGCGTAGTAGGACGACGTGATGATGTGGTGGTCGACCACGACGTCGCCATCCACGACATCGGCACCGGCGTTGACGATGTCGTCACGCAGACCGATGTAGGCGCACGCCTTTCGTCCCTTGAGCACTCCCGCGCTGACCATGATCCACGGGCCGTGGCAGAGGCCGGCGACGACCTTGCCCGCGCTGTCCATGGCGCGGATGAAGTCGAGCACCGAGCGGTCCTGGCGGACCCGGTCAGGTGCCTCGTGTCCGCCGGTCAGGATGACGGCGTCGTAGTCCTCGACATCCAAGTCGGTGTAACCGATGAGTGGTCGGGCCGTCTTGTCCATCGGAAGTGGCACTCCGTACTTGCCCACCGTCGGGGCGGCGTCCTTGGTGGCGATATCGACGTGCCATCCCTCCTCGATGAGCCGGTAGTATGCGTAGACGACGTCGTGGTCCTGGAACCTTGTCCGGTGATGATGACCGCGTTGTACTTCATGCTGATCCCCCCTGGTATGGCTGTGGTTGTCTCAGTCGACGAGTCGAACGCCGAGGTAGTAGCTGTCCAGCTGTGGCGCGCGGTCCGGACTGGCGTACCGGCTGAGCACGTGCACGTTGTCGAAGGCCAGGTTCTCGATGCCGAGCGGAACGAGCAGCTCGGCCAGGCCGAGACCGCGGTAGTACAGGTCCATCCCGGCGATGACGTCGAACTGGTATCGGCCGCACGGTGAGCCACTGCGCATGAACGCGTACGGCAGGTAGGGCAGTCGGCGCATCCGCGTCGGCCCCACCTGCGACCCGGACTCGTACCCGAGCCGCGCGCGGGCGTACCCGTCGCGAAGGCGCAGCAAGTCGTACTTGTTGCGGGGCGCCTCCACCTCGATGAGGTCGAGCCGGTCGGTGGCAGAGGCGTTGCGGGTGCTGTGGAACGAGCCCTTCGCGATCCGCACTACATCCCCGGTCCGAACAGGAAACTCATCTGTCAATGTCGACAGGACACCCTCACCAGCCAGGCAGACCAGGTAGGTCAGCTTCCGCGGATGGTTGTGCATCGAGGTGGTATGCCCGACGTCCACCTGGAGCTGCCATACATCGAGGAAGTCGTCGACGTACGCGCGGTACTCCAAGCCCCAGGGCTTGGGCACGATGTCGTCGAGGTGGACATCGACGCCGGGCTGCTCGTTCCCCGTCCTGGCGCCGGCTCTCAACAGGGAACGCATCGCCTCGACGTCGGCGTGCGAGATATCGACACGGATCTCACGCGACAGGCCCGCGTCCGACCCGTGATGGATCGTCAGATCCACCGCTCGTGCATGCTCTCTGCGGCTCGTCAGGTCCGCTGTCGTGGTACTAGCCATCTGGTCCCCCCAGGTGAATGTCTGCGAGCGACCCCCCGCTCACGACATCCAGGAAAACATACCGTACGGTCGGTTTGTCAAGGAATTCCTATGCCCAGCACTGGACTCCAGCTCAAGTCCTTGGTTGCGTGTGTTGTCGATGCGGTGCCAGACTTGAGCGTCGGGATGAGCCGGGGCGGGGGCTGGGCTCACCGCCTGTGTTGGCTGACCTGACACGACCCGGGGGGGTGCGGCATGTCTGTTGTCGGCGACGCTGTCCGGCTTGCCGGTGGCCCGGCTCAGCAGGCGATTCCGCGGCGTCTGGTGCACCGCAGCAGCATCGCCGAGGTGTTCGTCACCGGGGTCGAGGTGGTGGGCGGAAACGTGCGTGTGGGCGCCCAGTGGCCCCGGGCGAACCGGTTCCACCTCGAGGCGGACGGATTGCGCTATGACCCGCTTCTCGCGGTGGAGACGTTTCGGCAGGCGGTGATCGCCGCGGGCCACGTGGTCGACGCGGTGTGCGCCGAGGACCGGTTCGTGATGGTCAGGACGCGCCTCGCGTTCTCAGCGACGGGGTGGACGGTGGGGGCAGAGCCCGGCTGCGCTGTGCTGGAGCTCGCGCGGTCCGGGGATTCAGGTCGCCGCAGCACCGCAGAGGTTCGGATCAGCTGTGAGGGTGCGGAGGTCGTGATGGGGATGGCCGAGGTAGTGGTGCTGGAGGCGGCGGACTACGCGCGGCTGCGCGGGTCTCGGCCACGTGTGATCACTGCGCCCGTCCCGATGCCGGCATCGCAGGTGGCGGCCGAACGCGTCGGGCGCCACTTCGACCAAGACGTGCTGGTCGACCAGGATCCCCGTCCGAGCGGCGGCTGCGCCCTGCGTGTGGATCCGACGCATCCTGTTCACTTCGACCATCCGCAGGACCACGTGCCCGGCATGCTGCTGATCGACGCGGCACGGCAGGTCGCCCTGTTGATGCAGCCGCAGCATCGGATGAGTGGGCTCGAGGTCCAGTTCACGCGGTTCGTCGAGCTGGGCCAGACCTGTCACATCGTCGCGTCCCTGGTGACCAGTCCTGCTGGCCGTGCCGCGACGGTCGTGCAGTCGGACTTCAATCAGGGCGGGCAGTCGCGGGCTCGGATCCGGGTGCGGGTCGAGCCGTGCTGACGGTCTTGGTGGTGGGGGCCAGTGGGTTCGTCGGATCCGCGGTGGTCCGCGCGGCCGCCGGGCGCCCGGATCTGCGTGTGCGCACGATGTCGCGGACGGTGCTGCCCGGCGACCACGTGTGCGGCGACATCATCGAGGCGAGCGATACGAGGGCTGCCCTGGTCGGGGTCGACCTGGTCGTGCACTGTGCCCACGCGTCACCTGGCGATCCGGCGGCGATGACGACAAGTGAGCTGGGTACCCAGACTCTGTGCAGGGCGGCGGGTCGGCAGGGTGCCCGAGTGGTCCTGGCCAGTACGACTGCGGTCTACGGCAACGGACCGCATCGAAATCTACGCGAGGAGAGGGCACCGGTTCGACCGGTCTCACCGCTCAGTCGAGCGCGCGCTGCAGCCGAGGAGGTGGTGCGGTCCTACCGGGGTCTCGTTGTCCGTGCGCCGCTCACCTTCGGCCACGGCGATCGGTGGTTGATCCCGACGGCGATATCGGTTCAGCGCGCGCTGGGTTGGATCGACGCGGGCAGGTCACGGCACACCGTGATCCACGTGGACGACCTCGCCGGCGGGCTGTTGGCGCTGGCCCGGTCCGGTGGGGCCGGCGCGACCTACCATCTGGGAAATCCGAACCCGGTCTCGGTGCGCACGCTGCTCGAGGCCGTCGCCAGCTCGCTGGACATCGGGCTGAACCCTCGCGATATCAGCCGGGCGCAGGCCGAGCAGGTTCTTGGTCCCCGTCTGGTCAGCCTGCTCGCGGACGAGCACACCTACGACAGCTCAGCCGCCTGGGCGAAGATCCCGACCGGCCCGCGCCACGATCCCACCCGGCCTACCCAGGACGAGGTGGCCTGGTACCAACGCGTTCTGGCGGAACCCGCGGCCCTCGCACGACCCGGCGCGGCGGAGTGAGCCGCAGCGTCTCCAGGTGTTCGGCGGTCAGGACCGAGGGGAGCACCAGACGCCAGAACAGATACAGCCGCTTCTCAAGGTCCTGGCGGTCCGTGAGGGCCTCGGACGTCAGCTGAATCCCGGTGATCGAGGCGGTCAGGCACTCCGCGACGGCCCCCAGACCACGGCCCTGCCGCAAGTGCCCTTGGGCTCTGGCGCTCCGCAGCAGTCGATGGACCGCGTCGGCCCACACCCGGTAGGCCTGCGCCGTACGCCCGTCGAACGTCCCCGTCTGAACGGTGAGCCGGATGCTCGCCCGCAGCATGACGTCCTCGCGCAGTCCGGCAGCGAACGCGTACGAGCCGTCAACGATCACCTGCACCGGACTGCCGGTGCCCTCGCCCACGTCCGCCAACCACGACCCCTGCTCGGCGATGATCGCATCGGCGACCGCCTCCTTGGACGGGAAGTGGAAGTACAGGGCACCCCTCGTGCAACCCGCCGTCGCGACCACGTCGCTGATCGTGGCGGCGTCATACCCCATCTCGTCGAAAACGCGGGCTGCGGCCTCGAGGATGCCCTGCCGGGTCGCCTGAGCGCGAGGATGCTGAGCCACAGAACCTCTTGTCATAAAACGCCCGCCACCAGACGGGAGAACGGGGTGCGATCCTAGCAACCTGCACGGGTCAGGCAGCGGAAGTCGGTTTGCAGACGTCGGGGGAAAGACACACGGCGTCCGCTCACAGCAGGAGCCGGGACTCTCGCCACGTGGCGAGCGCGTCCGCCGTCATCGGCGCGGAGAACCTGTACCCCTGCAACAGCTCGGCGCCCATGTAGGTCAGCGCGGCGGCCGTCGCGTCGTCCTCGACGCCCTCGGCGACGACGCGCAGGCCGAGGCGGTTCGCCAGCTGGATGGTGCTCTCGACGATGTGGTGCGTGCGGTCGTCGGTGAGCATCCGGCTGACGAAGGACCGGTCGAGCTTGAGCTCGGTGACCGGCAGCCTCTGCAGCCAGGTCAGTCCCGAGTACCCCGTGCCGAAGTCGTCGATGGACACCTCGACGCCGTGGTCGGCGAGGTCGTGGATCCGGCTGGCCGCGATGGTGGGGTCGTGGATGAGGAGCTCCTCGGTCAGCTCCACGGTGATCAGCGCCGGGTCGAGCTGGTGGTCCTCGATGGCGGTGAACAGCGCCAGCATCCACTGACCGCTGAGCAACTCGGGCGGGTCGACGTTCATCGAGACCCGCAAGGGGGTGCCTCGGGCAACCCAGTCCGCGGCCTGGGCCATCGCGAGCCGGATCATCTCCAGGCTGAGCGGCAGCATGAGGCCGGCGGAGCGGGCTACCGGGAGAAACTGGTCCGGCGTCAGCAGGCCGCGCGTGGGGTGCTGCCACCGCGCGAGCACCTCGATGGCTTCCAGCGTCCCGTCACTTGCGCGCACCTGTGGCTGATAAAACGCGCGGAGCTGACCGCTGCCCAGCCCGTTGCGCAGGTCGTCGATCAGGTGGCGGTTCTCGGTCGAGAACAAGTCCGTTCTCGAGTCGTACCACCGATAGCCCCTGCCCTCGGACCTCGCCCGGTACATGGCGACGTCCGCGCGGCGGAGCAGTTCGGTGCCGTGGCAGGTCGTCCCGTCGGTACGGGTGATGCCCACGGCCATGGTCACGATCAGCGTGCGTTCGCCGATCTGCATTGGTTGGTGCATGGCGAGGAGCAGCTGCTCGACTCGCGCCATGATCAAGTCCTCGGGAACGTCGCGGTAGACGATCGCGAACTCGTCGCCGCCGACGCGGGCCAGTACCTCGGCGTCCCCGACGATGTCCTGAAAACGGCGGCCGATCTGTTCCAGCACGCGGTCGCCGACCTGGTGGCCGAGGGAGTCGTTCACGGCCTTGAAGCCGTTGAGGTCCGCAAGCACCACGGTCCGGGATTCGCCGTCGCTGCTGTCGAGAACCTCCATGACCGCTCGCCGGTTGCGCAGGTCCGTCAGGTCGTCCTCGCGCGAGAGTATGTGGGCTGCTGCTCCGCGCCGGGCGTCCCGCAGACTGATGAGCAGCAGTCCGAGCAGCAGCAGGATGGTCGCGGCTGCGGCGATGTGGGTCGGCCAGGTCGAGGGAGCAGGGTCGAAGATCAGAACGAGCAGCGCGATCAAACCGGATGCGACCGGGACGACCGACCCGATGCTCTGCCGCGTGGTCGACGTGCTGCGGTGCACGCAGACGGCATCGACGAGCATGGCCAGGGCGACGGCCCAGAACAGGTCTTGGACAGTGCTGAACGAGTACCCGCCGCTGCCGGGACTCAGCGGCAAAGAGATGTCGACGGCCGCCAGGGTGATGAAGCCGCCGAGGAGCAGGAGGCTACGTCGGTCACGAGCCCGGGATCTGGTAGCCAGCTGGGTGAGCAGGATGGTGAGCAGAGCCAAGTCTGCAACGGGGTAGATCAGGGCCACGAGCAGATCGGTGCCCCGCAGGTCTAGGCGTCCCGAGAAAGGGCTGACCACGGCGAACAGGGCTCCCGACAGGATTCCGCCGGCGACCACTCCGGTCTCGAGGACCGTGCGCGGGTCGCGGATCCGGCGTCCGTTGGTGTCCATGACGAGGAAGCCGGTGAAGCACACGTAGGCACTGGCGAACAGACCCTCTGCGGGGGAGGGGAACCTCAGGTCGGTCGCGGTCGCGAGGACCAGGCTGCCGAGCCCGAACAACACCATGCCCGCCGTCAGGCTCAGCGCCGGTGCGCGCTTGCCCGGCGCTGCAGAGTGCGTCGCGCAGGCGGCCCTTATCGAGACTGCGAGGAAGAACGCCGCGATGGCTGCCGGACGGGCGAAGGGCAGCGTCGACGCGAGGCCGGACGCGGCAGCGACGGCAACCGCGGCGACCCACGGGGCCCACCTGACCACCTGATCGAACGCGCGCCTGCGCTGCCTGCGCATCTAGACCCGCCCCGAGCGAGGCGTTGGCCAGTGGTCGGCGCGGTAGATCCCCGGCCGGGTCCAGCACTCGTCCAGACCGGGGATGCGCGTGCCGTGAAAGGCCTGCGCATGCACTTCCGTGAACCGGTCCGCGTGCTCGGCGTGCAGCTCTGCGACGTGACGGTAGACCGGGACGCTCGCCGGCGACCCGAGGTACGGGGCGGCCAACGCGCCGGGCAGGTCGTGCATCCGGAGCCCGAGGCCGGCCAGCGATCGGCGCGCGCGGGTGTCCAGGATCGCCACGAAACTCGTCACACCGTTGTCGCGAAACGCTCCGAACATCACGCTCATCAAGGCGATCGTGATCCGACGACCCGGCCCCACGGTGTCCGAGTCGACGCCGAACGTCGCGACGTCCCAGGTGTGCTCCGCAGCCAGGCCGGCAGCCAGCCGGGTCCGTGCGACGGGCAGGCACCAGGGCTGACCGGCAGCGTCGCGCAGCGACTTCAGGCCCCGTTGGCTCGGCCGCAGGAGGCGGACCGCGGCCACGGCGGTGCCGTCGCCGAGGAGCACCGCGCCGAACTCGCAGCCGTGCTCGTAGCGGCCGTACGCATCGGCCAGGTCCCGCCTCGTGTTGCCGTAGTGCCGACTGAACACGCGCAGCTCACAGGCCCGGGCAGCCGTCAGATCCGCACCGCGACAAGGGAAGCTGGTACGCAGAGCGGGCTGAGCCGGACTGTCAGAAGCCATGGGAGACGATGTCCGTCGCGTCGAAGTATTCCGCTGTGAACGACGTCACCGCCGCCGGATCGAAAGCCTTACAGGTGTAGATGTCGACGCTGAAGAACAGCCGCGGCACGTCCCAGGCGTAGAAGTGCGCGCCCGAGGTCTCCCAGTGCACCCAGGCGGCCCAGCCGTACAGCGGGGACTTGTGGGTGACCGGTTCGGCCAGCACGCGCATCTCGGTGAGCGACCCCAGCCGGATGAGATAGGCGACGATCCCTTCGACGTCGATCGCCCTGGGAACCGTGCCTTCGACGACGAGGCGTTGACGGTGGATGTCCGGTGCCAGATCCCGCACGTTATACCCCCATACTTCGCGTATCACTCCCCATCGGCCGCCCGACAAAGATGCTGAAGTGGCTGCACCGCAAAACCTTCGCCGCGTAGCACGCGGCCCTTGGGTCGACGGTCCGATGGTGCGTCACCTGCGACACCGTTCGCCGGAGGCGCACAACACCCGATGTGAACCGCCAGCACGGGGGGTTGCCTGGTCGCCGACTGCCTGGCCGACCTCCCCGCCCGCGCGCCCATTCGTGCAACGGGCGGAACGGTCAATGGCGGCTATCGGTGGGCTAATATGCTGACAAATCACCACAATACCCTGCGCGGGCGAGATGCGCGATGGCACCGACGCTGACCTACCTGGGCGCCGAACTGTTGCAGGGGAACACTTTCTCTGCGCATATGACAGCCGACGCGGTCTGGACCTCCCTGGGCCCGTCCGGCGCGGGGCGTCGATGCTTGGGCCAACGCTTCCCCGAGCGAACCATGCTGATCGTCGACGTCGAGACGTGGAACACGGCGGCGAGCCGCGCAGCCGGCTCGGTCGAGCGCCGGATGACATCGACGGACTCCCAGGTCAGCTTGTGGTTCCAGTGGTCCTCGCCAGCTGGCATCACCTCGAGCTCAACCATTCGTCGGCCCCGCTCTTGCGCGCACTGCCTGGCTAGGTGGGCGAGTGCGACACAGTAGGGCTCGCGACAGGTGCTGACGATGCACTGGCCGCGGTCGAGCGGCCCGAACGCCTCGCTCCAGACCGCACGTTGCACACTCCCGCTGTTTCCCGATACGGAGATGCGCGGCGGACTGACCGAGGCGCCCGCCCTGGTCAGAAGGAGGTGGCTGCCCTCGGGCACCGCCCGCCGTCGGACCCGTTCGCTCACGGCTGTTCGACGCAACTCGCTCCAGGTGGCCAGAGCCAGGTGGTTCAGCAGGATGCAGCGCCGGACCTCACAGAGGTGTCGGCAGGTCACACCTTGAGGGATCGGTCCGTGAGTCTGCTCCCATACGACCCGCGCACAGACGTAGGTGCGGTCGCGATGTCGAAGGACAGGATGCCCGCCGACGTTGAGCGTCCGGTCCCACATCACGTGAGGTCCGTCGGCGCTCGTTCGTTGGCCGATCTTGTCCATGAGCTCAGCCATAACCGTTGGTGGCACAGGGGACGTCGCGCGTTTGGCCCCACAGACCGCCGATCCGATCGAACTTTCACCAGGTTGCTCGACCATCGCCCCCCCGGGTACATGAGCTGGTTCGACTCGGACAGAACGGTACAGAACTCAATGGGCGGTATGGGCGAAATGGCCCTATCTGCTTGCTTCGGCGGTCACGGTGGATGAACCCTCGAAATGGTCCGCTCGTTGTGACCGACATGACAACGGACGGCGTCGTGCCGCGGATTCTGTGCCTGCACGGCTATCACGGCAGCGGCGCGATCCTGCGACGGCAGCTGCTCGATCTGGCGTCCGCTCTTCCGGACCCGGTGGAGCTCGTGTTCACCGACGCGCCCGCATTGGCCCGAGGCGACTTCGGCTGGTGGCACGAGGGATTCGCCGGCTGGGAGGGCTCCCGTGATGCGGTGCTCTCCCAGCTGCGAATCGGCGGCTTCGACGGGGTCTTCGGCTTCAGCCAGGGCGCCGCGATGACGGGGCTGTTAAGTGCCGTGCAGCAGACCGATGAACCATCGCAGCTGTTCGAGTTCGCGATCATGGTCGGTGGCTTCACCAGCCCGCTGTCGCAGCACGCCCGGCTGTTCCAAGCCCCCATCAGCCTGCCTTCACTGCACATCGTCGGGCGCTCGGATGTCATTGTGCCTCCCCGAGACTCGGCCGACCTCGCCTCGCGGTTCGCCCAGCCTGAGGTGATCGAGCATTCGAGCGGGCACGTCATCCCGTCCTCGGCTCACATCGCACGTCAGGTCGGCGACTTCCTCCGTCGTCACGCGGTCGCACGAACGGAACCAACCCGATGACCGAGGAAGATGTCCCGACACCTGTGGGTAGGGCGCGCCTCACCTGGTTCCCGGCCACCTCGCCGGCGCGCGCGGTACTGGTCATGGGCCACGGAAGTGCCACGGGAGTAGAGGCCGCGGACTTGCAGGCCGTCGCGCGGACACTTGCTCGAGCCGGTGTGACGGTGGCGCTGATGACACAGCCCTATCGCGTCGAGCGCAACAGGAGCGCGGCTGATCAGGCGTCCCTCGACATCGCCTGGGCCTCGACCTGGTCGCGGGTCAGTCGCGAAGGTGTCCCGGTCATCGCCGGGGGCCGATCGGCTGGAGCGCAGGTCGCGTGTCGAACCGCCGGCGCCCTGGGCGCCATCGGCGTCGTTGCCCTGGCGTATCCGATTCGCGGACCGGGTAGCCGTTCGGAGCTCCTGCGAACGGCGGCACCGACCCTCATCGTCCAAGGCGGCGCGGACCCGTTCGGAACCCCGGCGGAGTACCCGCGTCTGCCTCCGCGGTTCGAGCTGGTCGAGGTACCCGGCGCTGACCACATGTTCGACGGTGGAGCAGGTGGACTCGAGGGCAATGTCACAAGAGTGACGAGTGCGGTTCGATCGTGGGTTGATCGGCTGCTGTTCGAGGACAGCCCCTAGCCCACCGCGACGGGATCGAGAAATCGAAGCCAGGTAACCCGGATCAGGGCGGCCTGCTGGCGCTCCCTCAGGGTCTCTCCGGTCGTCTCTGGCGCAGCGGCCGCACCGTGCGACTGGATGCCGATCGGGTACCGGTCCACCAGTTTGTCCAGCTCGGCGGACAGCGCCAGCTGCTCGCCGACCGCGCGCATCGAACGCCGCAGGTGCAGCTCCACGTTGCGCGCTCGGCGGATGCCGACGAAGGCCGTGTTGGAGTGGCCACGAGTGCCATAGCCGATGATGGAGATCTCGACGCGGTCCCCCCCGGTGCTGGCGTGTCGCACGATCTCGGGAACGATCGCGCTGGCCAACGCGGCGATCTGGGCCTTGGCGGGCTCGTCGAGCCGGATCGGGTCGCGGGCCCGGTCGGTGGGCGGGAAGCGGACCGTGGTCTCGCTGTGGCTGACAGCTTCGAACGGGGTCCTGAGTTGTTGGGGCACAACGCGCAGAACGCAAGGTGTCGGCGTCCGGTTCAGGGCTCGGAACGACTGAACCGCGCGCGGTCCGCGCACGTCCCACAGCTCAAGTGCGGGCACCTCGAAGCGTTCGCCCGGTCAGGGGGTGCACATGTGGCAGGAACCACGACCTGAGGCTGGGGCCGCCGGGACGACGGAGGGCGCGGCGGTCCAGCGTGCCCTCGCGGTGCTCGCCGCACTCGACGCCGACGGCGGTGCGCTCCCGCTCACCGCGCTCGCGCGGCGGCTGGGCTGCGCGAAGTCCACCATCCACCGCACTCTGGCCGCGCTGGTCGCATCCGGTCTGGTCGACCGCGATGGGCTGCGGTATGCGGTGCGAGTCCGGCCGAGCGATGGTGCCGCGGTCACCTGGGCCGTCCACCGCGGCCAGCTGCGGCGCGCACTCTCGCCGGCGGTGGGCGAGCTGTTCGCTCGGCTCCGGCTGACCACGAGTGCTGCGGTCCTGGATGGTGGTCAGGTCGTCTACCCCTACCGCATCCACGGCCCCGACGGCGGGTGGACCACCTCCGACGAGACGGGCCGGGCGCCGGCGTTGGCCACCGCCTCCGGCGCTGCGCTGCTGGCCTGGAACCAGCCTGCCGCCCAGCAGCTGGCCACGGCGGCGGCCCTGAGCGCCCGGCAACGCGCCCAACTCTTCGGCTGGCTCGCCGAGACGCGGCAGGCCGGTGTCGCGGTGCGCACCGACTCCCGGTCCGGACTGGTCTGCCTGGCCGCGCCGGTCGTCGACCAGCAGGCTCGACCCACTGCGGCACTGGTCCTGCGCGGGCACGTCCGCGGCGGCGACCTTGCGGCTGCGGTGCAGCAGCTGCGTACCGTCGCCGAGTCCGCCACCCTGCCGGCCGTCCAGGCTGGGTGACGCTAGCAGCGCCCCGCTCAGCTCCGCGGCGCCCTGCTCAGCTCGCCGGCGCCGCGACCAGGTCGCGGAGCTGGTTGCGGGACGTGACGCCGAGCTTGGGGAAGGCTTGGTGCAGGTGGAACCCGATGGTGCGGGGGGACAGAAACAGGCGTTCGCCGATCTCGCGGTTGGTCAGGCCGTCGGCCGCGAGCCGAACGATCTGCTGTTGTTGTGCGGTGAGCTGGTCCAGCGCGCTCGGGTGGTGGGATTCAACGGCGACGCCGGCGGCCTGCAGGTCGGTGCGGGCGCGGTCGGACCAGGGGGCGGCGCCGATGCGGTCGAACGTGGTCTTGGCGGCGCTCAGCTGGGTGCGGGCTTCGGTGATCCGTCGGGTGCGGCGGAGCCATTGGCCGTAGTCGAGCTGGGTGCGGGCGTGTTCGTAGGGCCAGCGGGCGGCGTCTGGGCCGAGGGCGCTCTGGTACTGGGTGTGGGCGGTGTCGGGGTCGTCGGTGAGCAGGGCACTGGCGTGGTGGGTGAGCAGCTGCAGGCGGGGTGACGCGACCCCGAGCAGGCGGTCCCGAGCGCGGTCCAGGATCGGGCGGACGGCGGCCGACCGGCCGGTGCGCACCGCCGCGTCCGCCAGGTCCACCACCGCGTAGTACGCGTGGAAGTGCCGCGCGTCGCCGTCCGCTGAGAACAGCGCTCGAAGCCGCTCGAACGCCTCGTCGTACTCGCCCTCCCCGGCAGCAGCTAGGGCATGCACCCGCTCCGCGTCCGCCGCGATGCCGCCGAGCCCAGCCAGGTCGGCCACTTCCTGGACCCGGCCGGCTTGTGCGCGCGCCTGGTCGTAGTGACCCTCGAGAGCGTTCAGCTGCGCGGTCCCGACCAGCGCCAGCAGCTCGGCCATCCCCAGCTTGCCGGACGTCAGCGCTGCCTCGGTGAGCGCCGACAAGGTGTCTCTGGCATCCGTCCAGCGACCCGCGTCCAGCTGCGCGGTGCCCAGGTGCACGATGCTGACGCTCATCGTGGACTTGCTTCCCCAGGACTCCAGATTGCTCGGCGCGCCAGAGTCCTGGAGCTCGTTGAGCATGTACTCGGTCCCGTCGACGAGGATGGCGACACCGAACAGGATCGAGCCCATGTTCAGCGATCGGCTGGCCTCCGAACCAAGTAGCGCTGCGAGCTCGTCCGCGGCGGCTCGGTGGTTGGTGATCGGGTCGGGCATCGTGCGCAGGAAGAGCCGGTAGGGAGCGAGCTCGTCCGAGGTGCTCGCGGTCTGCGCGAACAGGTCGGCGGTGCGGTCGGTCAGCTCTTGGTCGTTGGCGAAGTCCCCGATCGCGGCGGTCATCGCGAGCGCGTGCACGGCCAGGTCGGTCTGCAGGGAAGCCTCGGCCAGCGGCAGCAGCATCGCGGCCGCGAACCGGGGTTGCAGGTCGGCGTAGGCCAGGTTGCTGCGCAGCAGCGTCAGCCACGCCTGCGTGCCGGGATCGGTTGATGCCGCCATCGCCTCCGCGGCGAGCCGCTCTCCGTTGCCCTGACCGCTCATCATGGCGACGAACGCGGCCTTGGCGAGCCGGCGACCGCGGTCTGCCGGTTCGGGGCTGAGGCGGGCCGCACGCTCGTAGAAGGACAGCGACTGCACCGCGCCGCCGCGGTCCTCCGCGCTGCTCGCGATGGATTCCAGTGCCGCCGCGACCAGCTCGTCGGGACCGACCGCAGCCGCCGCCCGGTGCCAGACCTGCCGATCGGGAGAGCCGGTCAACGCCTGCGCCACGGCCAGGTGCGCGGCCTGTCGCTCCTCGGGCGATGCGGCCCGGTACACGCCCGAGCGTGCCAACGGGTGACGGAAGTCCAGCGTGCCTTCGTGCAGGACGACGATCCCGGCCTCGACCGCCGGCGCCCAGATCGCGAGGTCCGAACCCACGATCGGGGTCAGCTCGTCCAGATCTCGCTGGTCAGCGGTCGCCGCCAGCAGCGTGGCTCGGCGGGTATCGTCCGGCAGCGCGCGCCAGGACCCTGCGAACGCGTTCTCCAGCCGATCGGTCAGCAGCACTCCTCCGGGCTCCCAGGATGTGTCCTGGCTGTCCCCACGGGCCAAGGCCTTGGTGAGCTCCACGATGCCCAGGGGATTGCCGGCCGCGGCGTCCAGCAGCCGTTGGCGTTGCGGCCCGGTCGGGGCGCCGGGCTGGCGGTCCAGCAGCCGCTCCGCCTCGTGCACCGCGAGCGGGCCGATCTCGACCACGGTGGCGTCCCGGACCAGTGCCGCGGGCGGCGCCTCCCCTCGAGCGGCGGCCAGCAGCGAGATGGGCTCGCCCTGCAGCCGACGGGTCAGGAACGACAGAGTGCCCAGGGAGGCCTCATCCAGCCACTGCACGTCGTCCACGACCAGGAGCACCGGTCCGTCGTCCGCCATCCGCGAAAGCAGGGACAGGGCCGCCATTCCGAGGGTCAGCGCATCCGGGGCTCCGCCGCCGGCCCGCAGACCGAACGCGGTCAGCACCGCGAGCCGCTGCGTGTCCGCAAGCTCGTCCAGGTGGGCCAGCGCGGGCCGGAGCATCTGGTGCAGACCGGCGTAGCCGAAGTCCGCCTCGAGCTCGCTGCCGCGCGCGGAGAGCACGCGCACTCCCGCTGCTCGTGCCTGCTCGGCGGCCCACCGCAGCAACGTCGTCTTGCCGATGCCGGCGTCCCCGACAAGCACCAGGACGTCAGAGGTCTCGACCGCCGGCGGGACGAGCTGGCCGACGGCCGCCAGCTCGGGCCCTCGGCCGACGATGTCATCGGGTGCGCTCTGCGGGCCGCTCGGATGGCTCATCTGGTGCTCCTCAACGATGGCAAACGTAGTCCCGTGGGTGGTGCGGCTGCTACTGCGGTTCTTCGGAGGCTGCTACTGCGCCAGTCGGCTCGGCAGTGCCACTCGCTCACCCGGCCCGCAGCTGTCCAGCCAGCGCTCGATCGTGTCCGCCGGCACCGGCTGGCTCAGCAGGTAGCCCTGTGCCAGGTCGCTGCCCAACTCGGCCAGCTGGTCGAACTGCTCGTCCGTCTCGACGCCCTCCGAGATCACCGTCATGTCCAGGGTGTGGGCCAGCTCGATCACCGACGACACGATCGCCCGGTCCGGACGGCGGGCGCCGCAGACCCCGCGCAAGAACCGCCGGTCCACCTTCAGGACGTCGAACGGGTAGCGCTGCAGGTAGGCCAGCGAGGCGTACCCGGTGCCGAAGTCGTCCAGCGACAGCCGGACGCCGAGCGCCTTCGTCCGTTGCAGGTTCTCGCGCGCCGCCGCGTCGTCGGCGAGCAGCACGCTCTCGGTGATCTCGAGGTGCAGCCGCGCGGGGTCGACGCACGTCTCGCCGATCACCCGGGCCACCGTCCCGCTGAAGGTCGGGCAGGCCACCTGCACGGCGGACACGTTCACCGAGAGCCATGGGGTGTCGGCACAGCCGTACCGGCGCTGCCATCCGGCGGCCGTGCGGCAAGCCTCGTCCAGCACCCATTCACCCAGCCTGCCGATCTGGTCGCTGCGCTCGGCGACCGGCACCAGCACGTCCGGCATCACCAGCCCGAAGGTCGGGTGCTGCCACCGCAGCAGCGCCTCGACGCCCACCATGGTGCGGTCCGGCACCCGGACGATGGGCTGGTACAGCAGCTCGAGCTCGCCGCGTCGACGGGCCGACCGAAGGTCGATCTCGAGCCTGGTCAGATGGTCCGCGGCCAGCACCGTGCGGCCGTCCGACACCTGGTGCCGGCCACCGACGGCCTCGGCCTGGTGCATCGGGGGGTCCACCGCGCGAAGCAGGCTCGTCGGCGCCGTGCCGCTGAGGGTTTCCGCGACGCCGACGCTGCCAGAAACGCGGATCCAGCGGTTCTGGACGTGCAGCGGCTCGTCCAGCGCAGCCGCCGCTCGCTCGGCGACCAGCCCTGCCTGAGCCGGCGCGTTCAGACTCTCGCAGAGGATCACGAACTCGTCCTCGCCGAGCCGGGCGAGCGTGTCCCCGGGCCTCAGCACGGCGCTCAGGCGCTCCGCCACCGCCTGAAGCACCCGGTCGCCGAACGTGTGACCGAAGAGGTCGTTGACCGCCGTGAAGTCGTCCAGGTCGACGAACAGCACGGCGGTGCTGCGCTGGGAGCGCCGGTCGCGGGCCACGGCCGTCGCCAGAAGTTCCTCGAACAGCGGGCGGTTTGCCAGCCCGGTGAGCGGATCGTGCAGCGCGCGGTGTCGCAGCAGAGCGATCTGGGTGACGGCGTCCTGCCGGTCGAGCGCCGTGCGCAGGTGACCGGCCCCGAGCTCGGCAACGAGCTCGAGGGTCGGCACGAACCGCGCGGGCAGCCGATGCTGGTCGTCCAGGTACAGAGTGAGCACGCCCAGAGCGACACCCTCGACTGCCAGCGGGACTGCGACGACCGACCGGATACCAGCGTCGGCGGCGGCCGGTGCGAAGCGCGGGAAGGTCACCCCGTCGCCGAGCACCGCGACCACCGTGTGGCCGCAGCGTCGGGCTTGCGGTCCGGGACCTTCGGCCAGCCCGGCCTGCAACGTCTCGAGGCCCGCGACGGTGGCGTCCGACGTCGCGAGCATTGCCGGCGTGCCCGCCGTGCCGGTGGTCACCGAGACCCCGACCGCCGGCAGCAGGGTCATCAGCTGCTCCACGAGCGCGTCGGCCACGTCCTTCGCGCAGTGGCCAGAGGTCAGCGCGCGGGAGAGCTCGACGGAGATGCTGCTCAGCAGGTCACCGCGCCGTGGCCAGACCCGTTCCAAGAGTCTGAGCTCGACCATCGCGGGCCCGGCGCTCATGGTGGCCCCGGCGTGAGCTGGCTCAGGCGAGCGGCCGGCCGCGAAGCCGGCTCGCCGGCCGCGTAGAGGTCGCGCCGCAGGTCGCTCCGGCAGGTGAAGACGAGGATTGTGCCGAGTTCCGTGCTGCGGTTCATGTCGGCCCTCCGGTCCGTTCGCACGTTAAAGTCCGTGTACGGCGCGCTTGGTCGTAACGAGCCGTGGCGCCCGAGGGTTCAGGGCTGCGCCGTCGCCTGCCCACACTGTGCAAGCACGTTGGGCACGAGGTCAGACGCGGAGTCGGAGTCCTGTCATGGTGCCGTCCTCGATCGCCTCGGACTGCGTCGAGTCCTTGGGGTCGACGTAGTGGGTCCGGCAGGTTCCGCTGAAGCCGTCGAGGTCCACCGTGAGTACGAACGTGACGTCCCGGCGGCCGAGCAGCAGGTGAGTCTTGCGATCGGCGAGGAACTCGGCGAACCGGCCGCGCACGACGCTCCCATCGGCTCGCCAGACACCGACGCCTGCGCTGTCGCTGCTGTCGGCATGACCGGCGTCCGGGTTGGACTGAAGCATCGTGCCGTCGGCGTGGAACAACATCCCGTGGTACGCGAACGGCGCGCCGGTGGCCTCGACGACCCAAGCGCCGACGATCGGATGCGGCAGTGCGCTCACTGCTCGAGGCCCAGGACGCTGGCCAACCTGCCGACAGCGCCCGCGATGTCGGCGGCTGGTGGAGCCGCGAAGCTCAGTCGCAGTGCGGACCGGCCGTGGCCGGGTTCGGCGTAGCAGCTTGCGCCGGGCAGGTATGCCACTCCCACGTCCAGTGCCGCCGGGAGGGCCCGCTCGGCGTCGAAGCCGTCC
The DNA here is from genome assembly GCF_049994355.1 of Angustibacter sp. McL0619. Lineage (NCBI taxonomy): Bacteria > Bacillati > Actinomycetota > Actinomycetes > Kineosporiales > Kineosporiaceae > Angustibacter > Angustibacter sp. McL0619. The sequence continues at coordinate 673,600 of NZ_CP188257.1, forward strand.
GGGCCCTGCAGCCACAGGAACAGCCCGCCGTCCGGCACGTCGAAGGCGAACCGGTGGTCGAGCTCGGCGCGCAGCGCCGAGACCAACAGGTCCCGCTTGCGGGAGTAGCTCGTGCGCAGTGCCTCCAACTGGGCGGGTGCGGCCGGGTCCGTCAGTGCCTCCGTCGCAATCGCCTGGGTCAGAGACGAGGTCTGCATGTCGATTCCCTGCTTCAGCGCCAGCATGGCGGGCATCAGGGCGGGCGGCGGCACCACGATGCCGATCCGCAGGGCCGGGGCGACGGTCTTGGACAGCGAGGTCAGGTAGATCACGTGCTCCGGAGCGTAGGCGGCCAGGGCCGCCAGCGCCGAGCCGCTGTAGCGCAGGTCGTAGTAGACGTCGTCCTCGACCGCGAGGGCACCGTGGTCGCGCAGGACGCTGGCGACGGCCTGGCGACGCTGCGCCGAAGCGGTTCTGCCCGTGGGGTTCTGGAACGTCGGCATCAGGTACACCAGCTTGGGCCGGTGCTCGGTCAGCGCGTGGTCCAGTGCGCCCGGGATGATGCCGTGCTGATCGCTGGGCACGCCCACGACGTGGGCGCCGAAGCTGCGGAACACCTTGACGGCCGGCGGGTAGCTGGGCCGCTCGACCAGCACGACGTCTGCCTCGTCGAGCAGTGCCTGGCACGCGGTGGCGAGACCGCCCGAACCGCCTGTGGAGATGTGCACCGCATCAGCCGTGACCGACAGTCCGCGCGCGGCGAGCAGGGGCAGGCACGCCTCGCGCAACGGGGCGAAACCCTCGGTCGGCCCGTACTGCAGAATTCGGGGGCCCCAGCGGTCCAGGGCCCGCTGGGCGGCCGCGGCCACCTTTGGGACCGGGAGCAGGGCAAGGTCGGGCGCGCCGGCCGCAAACGAGACGACGTCCGGCCGGCGGGCCACCGTGGCGAACAGCTCGTCGATGGGTCCGACGGACGTCGACAGAGCTCGCCGCGCCAGGTACTGCGTGTGGTCCATGCCGGGATCGTGGGTCCGACCGGTGCCGGACGACAAGCGCGGCGGAACGCCAGTGAACCTGTTGGCCGCCGGACTCGTTCGGTACGTGAGGCCGGTGTTTGGGCAGGGCTGACTTCCACTCCGACCAGCTGCTGCGGCGAGGCTCGACGCCCGCCTGAAGCCTGACGCGAGCACGACCAGTGATGCCGTACGCCCCTGTGCAATGTGGAACAGGTGACCGGTCTAGAGACCAGTCACGTGACAGATGCATGCACAGCGGACGCCGAGCACTCTGAGCGAGTCGGGAGTTTCGGGCAGCCGACGCGTGAGGAGCACATCGATGACCACGGACCAGCGGTCGCCGGAGAGCGACGACAACGGCGCCGATATCATCGCCAGGCTGTTCGCCGAGCACGGTGGGGCGGTCCTGGGATATGCCACCCGCCTGACCGGCGATCGCTACCTGGCCGAGGACGTCGTCCAGGAGGCGATGATCCGAGCCTGGCGGCATCGCGACAACGTCCAGCCCCAGCCCGCCGTTCAGCGGGCGTGGCTGCTGACCGTGGTCCGGCGCATCGTGATCGACCAGGCACGCGCCCGCGCGGCCCGGCCGGCCTTGGTGAGCTCCCCGGTCACGGACGACCGTGTCGAGCACAACGCTGCGCGCTTCCGTGGCCGACGCGGTGACGAGGGCCCGGACTTCGTCTCGCAGATCGCCGATGCGCAGTTCCTGGACTCCTTGCTCAGCCGGCTGTCACCTGCGCATCGGGAGGTGATCGTCGAGGTGTACTACCGCGGCCGTACGGTGACCGAGGTCGCGGACGAGCTGGGCATTGCCGTGGGCACGGCGAAGTCACGCTGCTTCTATGCCCTGCGGGCTGTGCGCGACATGATCCAGGGTCAGGGATGCGAGGTGGATCTGCGACCAGAGCTGGTGCAGACCCAACGAGTGCTGACCCCCGAGACAGCGCCGCGCACCCGGGTGGCGGCCGTCGGGACGCCCCAGCCGGCGGAGTGCTGACGGCGCACCATCCCCACAGATCCGCGTGCTCGGGGTTGCTGCGCCCGATGGTGGCCCCGGGCACGTGGTCGCCCACGCTGATCCGAATGAACTAAACCGCTCGCTGGTACGTTGCTGGACTCAGCGACGAGCGAGCGGCAGGCTTGTCTGCGATTCTGGCTGCTGTACCGTGCGGTGCGGATCGACAGGACGAGGTCGGATGAACGAAGCCGGTGGCCGTGCCGAACACGAGGCACAGCTCGCAGACCTGGCTCTGTTCGTGCTCGGCGCCCTGGACCCGGTGCAGGAGCCGGCGACCCGGGCGCACATCGCCGGCTGCGTGCTCTGCCGGGACGTCCAGCCGGGGCTCGAGCTCGCCATGCTGGCTCTGTCCACCGTGCCCCCCGAGCTCTTCGTCGACGGACCAGCGCCCAACGCGACGGACCTGGTGCGCAGGACGCTGGACCGGCTGCGGGAGCAGGACGTCGAGCTCTCCGGAGTCGCCACCAGTGCGAGCTCGGCCGCACAGCTGGGCTACACGCTGAACGGGGCCGCAGGCTGGGTCCGCGTCGCGGTCGCGGGCACTGACCTGCCGCCTGGCATCTACCGGCTGTTCGTGGTGTCCCGCAACGGTTCTCGTGAGCCGGCGATGAGCTGGGTGGTGGACGCTGCTCAGCGTCCGGCACCCACAATCACCGGCTCTGCGGCGGTGGCGCTGGCCGACGTGGTTGCCCTGGAGCTCCAGGACGGGGCGGGTCGGGTCGTCGTCCGCGCCGACCTCTGACTGTTCTCCACGCGAGGCGATGAACCGGTCGCTCCCTCGAGCCGTTGCACAGGCGAGGAGTGGTGAGCGTGATGGACCTGGACGTCGGCAGAGGGCGGTGGGCGGTGCGTCGGGACCTTGCTGGCCCGGTTGGCGAGCTGTTCGTGCGGACCCGGTTGACGGTCAGTGCCGCGATCCTGACGAGCGCGGGCGTGGAGTTCCCGTACCGGATCCACGGCGGTGACGAACTCTGGTCGTTCTCCGACGTGACCCGGCGGGCCGCGGTCTGCGACACGGCTGCTGGCGACGTCCTGATGGCTTGGGACGACAAGGCGGCGGCCGCGGTGCTGGCCGGGCTCACCGCGGACGAGCGCCACGCTCTCATCGGACGTCTTGTCACGGTGCGGCGCAACGGTTTCGCCATCCACGCGAGCTCCTCCCCGGCAGCCGTCTGCGTCGCGGTGCGGCTGTCGGCCGGGGACGGTGAAGCGGCCGCGCTGACGGTGCGCGGACGCCGCGGGCGGGTGGATGTCCCGTTCCTGGTCGGTCAGCTTCAGCTGGTCGCCGAGAGGTTCCGGTGCACTCGCTCAAGCGTTCACCGGATGCCAGACCGACTCTCGCACGGAAGGTGAGGAACCATGGCGGGTGGAACAGATACTCCACCGGTGTTGATGTCGAGTCTCGATACCGGTGTCGTGCTCGGCGTCTTCTCCGCACTCGCCGTCGCTGCATTCGTGTGGGCGATTCGTGACTCGATTCGGAGGCGTGACGTCTTGCCTGTCGCCGCATGCGTCGGCGCGCTCATCTGTTCCTTGAACGAACCGATCTACGACTTCCTTGGGAAGCTCGTCTACGCGCGGGACAACCCAGTCGCGTTCACGGCCTTTGATCGGAGCATCCCGTGGTTTCTGGTCTTCAGTTATGTGCCATGGGTCGGGTTGCTGCCGTACCTGATCGCTCGGGCCATTGGAGCAGGGATGAGTCGCGGGCGCCTCCACGCAGTAGCTGCGGGATCCTTCACCTCCGTGGTCGTCGTCGAATTCATCGGAACGAGCCTGCACACTTGGGGCTACTACGGCGTGGTCCCGCTGAAGTTTCTGCCGGTGGCTCCGCAGATGGCTGCCGCCCCTATCGTCACGGGTTTCTTGCTTTACACGTCCGATCAGCTCTTGCGGGGGTGGCATCGGATCTTCCTGGTCGTGATCCCGACCTTGGCGTTTCCGATGGTGTTCGCGTCGGTATCCTGGCCGCTCTACGTGGCAAACCATTCCGACCTCGCCCCGGTCGCCAACTGGCTCGTCGCGATAGTGATGCTCTGCCTGACGGTGGCTGTCATTGGCGGGACGACGGCTCTGGCGGCGCGTTGGCGAGAGATGGCCAGTTACGTTCCCGTCACTCGCTCAGGCGTTCACCTGGTTGACCATCGCGGTGAGGTCGACACCCTCGTCCCGCACGGCCTGCCGCAGGGCACTGAGTGCGTAGAACGCCCGTGACTTGACGGTTCCGGGCGGGATGCCGAGTCGCTCGGCGGCCTGGTTGACCGTGAGGTCGCCGAAGTACAGCAGCACCAGCACCTCACGATGCACTGGGGACAGCCGAGCCAACAGGTCGACGACGGTGATGCGGTCGACGACGCCGTCGGCGGGGTCTTGCAAGGCCCGTGCCTCCTGGAACCGCCCCCTGGCCGCGACGGCGCCGATGACGTCGTCGGGCGGCGGCGTGGAGACGATCGGCGGCCGTGCCTTCCGGGCCCGGGCCTGGTCGATCACGATGTTCCGGACCACGGTCAGCAGCCAGGCGCGTTGTCGGCGGTCGAGCTGCAGCAGGGTCTCGCGGTGGGTCCAGGCCCTGGCCAGCGCCTCCTGGACGACGTCCTCCGCCTGGCTGCGGTCGCCGGTGAGCCGCGTCGCGTAGCCGAGTATCGCTCGACCGTGCTCCGCGACGAGGGTTTCGATCAGCTCCCGAGCCAGCGGCTCTGGGTTCGTCTGGCATGTCGTGGGCCGACTCATGATGGGCTCCCCTGCGATCCCGGGATGCGGTCGATCTCGGAAACCTACGACGGCCCGATCCGCGATTTCTCCGCAACTTCTCCTCGCCGGCATGAACCGTCGTTGCCGACGCAACGTCTAGGCATGGTCCGCACCGGACAACCAGAGCGACTCTCGCAAAGGAGGACCACCATGTCGCGCATCACCTCGATCGCACTGCCAGATACAGGTCTCATCACGCGAGCGGTGGCAAGCCCCGAGCTCGCCATCGTCATGCCCGCGCACAACGAGGGCGAATGTATCCGTCAGGTGGTCGCAGAGTGGCTTGCCGTCCTTGACGCGCTGGGTCTGACGCAGCGCTCGATGGGTCGGATCATCGTCGTCAACGACAGCTCCACCGATGACACGTCGCAGACCCTGACCGAGCTGGAAGCAACCGACAGCCGAGTCAGCCATGTCGATCAAGCCTGCGGCGGACACGGCGCAGCAGTCCTGCACGGATACCGGCTCGCCCTGCAGTCCGGCGCGCAGTTCGTCTTCCAGGTCGACTCCGACAACGAGTTCGACCCGGGCGACTTCGCCTCGCTCTGGCCGCATCGGCACGGCTTCGGCTTCGTGTTCGGCCTTCGCGTGCACCGCAGCTCGCCCCGTCATCGGCGACTGATCTCGCTCTGCTTGCGCTTCCTGCTGCTCCTGATCTTCCAGGTGCGCACGCCGGACGCGAACGTGCCCTACCGGCTGATGGACCGCGGCCACCTGGCCTTCGCCCTGCAGCACATCCCGACAGACGTGTTCATTCCCAATGTCTTCATGTCGATCGTCGCGCATCGTCAGCGGATCTCCGTGCACTACGTGCCGATCTCACATCGCCAACGAACGACAGGAAAGGTCTCCATCCACAGCTGGCGTCTGCTGCGCGCGTGCGCCGACTGCCTGGCCCAGCTGGCCGCTTGGCGACTGCGGTTCCGCTCCGTGCCGCCACTGACCCTTTCTGTGCGTGTCCCGGACGACGGCGCGGTGACCGTCCCGCAGCTGGCCCCCGCGGCGTTGTCGATCCCGCAGCAGCGGGTGGACAGCGTGGCCTGATCGGCATGGACCGGGGCGTCGAGGACCCGCGTGAGGGGGAGTGGATGTCCATCCGCGATCGAGCACCCGCGGCAGGGCGGATGGCAGCATTCGCGCTCGTTCTCGCGCTGCTGATCTGGACGACGCTGCGGATCGGCGTGGCCATCCACGAGAGCTCGCACCTGCTGGTCAGCGGGCTGTTCGGTGCGTCGTTGAAGGGCATCAAGGTGCCGGCCTTCGGCGACGGCTACGGGAACTTCTCGTTCGCCCCGGCCGTCGGCAGGCTGCCCAGGTTCCTGTCCTTGGCCGTCGGTCCGGTCTCTCAGGTCGTCGGCGGTCTGACCGCGCTGGCCCTGAGTCGCCGAGTCGTCAGGCGGCGTTGGCTGGAGCTGTTCCTCGTCGTGTACGGCGCGGCCAACCTGTTGTTCGGACTTCAGTACGCGGCGTCCGGGCTCTACTCCGCTTATGGAGACCCGGGTTTCGCACTCATCGTCCTGCTGCCGCCCTGTGAGCCCAACGCCCTGAATCTGCTCACCTGGACCCTGGTGGTGGTGATCGAGTCTGCGATCCTCGTCTCGTCCTACGTCTTGGCGCGCAGGTACTTGGCAGTCCAGGACCGGTGGTTCCCGGTCGCCACCGTCGGCGCCCGGTTGCGGGTGGCCACGCTGACCGCGGTGCCCGCCGTGGTGACCTTCGTGGCCGTCTTCGTTCTCGCCAGTCTCGGCACCCCGAACTTCTTCTTCGGCAGCGATCCCCGATGGAACGTGCCCGCCCGGGACTACCGGATCGCGGCCTTGATGTCGGCCGATGGGGCCACCGGGTCGACCCCGGCCGCAGCCTGCCAGCGGGCGGTCGACAGCTACGTCAACCAGCTGATCGGCGATCGGGAACAGATTCACTCTTCGACCGTCGAGCAGCTCCAGGCGCAGGGCGTGCGCCCGCCGCCGACCGGGCGCGTCCCGCTGCTCGCGGTGAGCGCTGGTCTGGTGACGGTGGGCGCAGGCGCAGCCCTGCTCCGGACCAGACGCCGCAGGACCCGTGACGACGAACGCGACCTGAGGGTGGGTGTCCGCCATGACTGAGGAGCTCAGCGCCGCCTACCTGGCGTGGAACCGGTTCCACCGTCAGCGTCATCGAGTCGTGGCTGCCTCGCGCGAGCCTGCGGACCTGGCCGCCCTGAGCCACAGCCTCGGCACCCTGCTTCCGCGAGCCCATGGGCATTCGTACGGAGACAGCTGTCTGAACGCGGACAACGCCCTGTTGGACACCCGCGACCTGAACCGCATCCTCTCCTTCGACCGTGACTCCGGCGTGATCCGCTGCGAGGCGGGCGTCAGCATGGGGGCCATCCAGAGCCTCGCGACCGATCGGGGTTGGCGGCTGGCGGTGTCGCCGAGTACGCAGCACGTGTCGGTCGGCGGGGCGGTCGCGCACGACGTGCACGGGCGCAACCACGTCGTCGCCGGATCCTTCGGCCAGTACGTCAGCGCGCTCGACCTGCTCCGTACGGACGGCTCGCGTCAGACCTGCAGCGCGACCGAGAACGCGGACCTGTTCCGAGCGAGCGTCGGTGGGATGGGCTTGACCGGTCTGATCACCGCCGTCGACATCCAGCTTCGCCGAACGGCGACCTCGTACATCGAGGCCGAGACCATCGGTTTCAGCGATCTGGTGTCGTTCATGGAGCGGTTCGAGCAGTCCGCCCACACGCACGAGTACGCCACCGCCTGGCTGGATCTGATGACCGGCCGGCCGTTCGCCGGGATCCTCGAGCTCGGCAACGAAGCCAGCGAGGAACAGACGCACGCCCTTCCCACCACTGCGTCGGCCGGCCGGACGCTGAGGGTCCCGTTCGACCTGCCGAGGCACCTGATGAACAGGACGACCGTTCGGGCATTCAACCGCTTCTACTACGGGCGAAGCGCGGGACGGCCGCCGGGCCTGGTCCACTTCACGAAGTACTTCTACCAGCTCGACGCGGTGGACGACTGGAACCGGGTGCTCGGCCGCCGGGGGTTCCTGCAGTACCACTTCGTCATCCCGACCCAGCACGTCGCCGCGGGTCTGCCACGTCTGATCGAGCTGGTCCGTCGCTCCGGGAACGTCTGCTTCCTGGCGATCCTCAAGAGGTACGGCTCTGGCACGTTCCCCGGACTGATGTCGTTTCCCGTTCAGGGGCTCGGCGGCGCGTTCGACTTCGTCAACCTGGGGCAGCGGACGATCGACCTGTTCCATGCGCTGGACGAGCTGCTGGTCGAGCTCGAGGGAAAGGTCTACCTGGCGAAGGACTCCTTGCTGACGCCGGACTGCTTCGCGGTCATGTATCCGCGCTGGAAGGAGTTCAGCGACTTCATCGACCCGCGGTTCTCGTCGTCGCTCTGGCGCAGGGTCACCCGTGACCAGTGACCGCACCCTGGTGAGCCCCAGGGTGCCTCGCCTCAGCCGACAGATCGTCAGGTTCGCTCTTGTCGGTGGCGGCTCGGTGCTGCTCCAGCTGGCGTTGTACTCGACCGCGCGCCTCTGGTGGGGACCCCTGCCGTCGAACCTGGTGGCACTTGCCGTCTGCACGGTCGTCAACACCGAAGCGAACCGGCGCCTGACGTTCGAGCCGACCCGACGCTCGCACCTTCGCGTGCAGCTTGAGGGCTTCCTGGTGTTCGTCGGCTACTACTCGCTCACCTCGGGGGCCCTGCTCCTGCTCCATCACCTGGTGAGCGACCCGCCGCGATGGTCCGAGCTCGTCGTGCTGGTCGCGGCCTCGGCGATCGGCACCGTGGCTCGTTTTCTTCTGCTTCGTTCGTGGGTGTTCCGACAGGAGGTCGGTTGACATGAGGTTCGGTATCGCTGGAGCAGGTTTCTCCGGAGCGGTCGTCGCGCGTGAGCTGGCCGAGGCGGGCCACTCGGCCGTGGTCTTCGAGACCCGCGACCACGTCGCGGGAAACTGCCACACCGAACGGGATCCGTTGACCCAGGTCATGATCCACCGCTACGGACCGCACATCTTCCACACCGGGAACGAGCAGGTGTGGGAGTACGTCAACCGGTTCGGCACGATGGTGCCGTACAACCACCGGGTGCGGACCACGGTCGGCGGTCACGTGTTCCTGCTGCCGGTCAACCTGCTGACCATCAACCAGCTGTTCGGGACGGCCCTGAGTCCTGAGCAGGCCAAGGCCTTCATCGCAGAGCAGGCCGACACCTCGATCACCGAGCCGGCCAACTTCGAGGAGCAGGCGCTGAAGTTCATCGGCCGCCGGCTGTACGAGGCGTTCTTCCTCGGGTACACCCGTAAGCAGTGGGGACTGTCGCCGACCGAGATCCCCGCGGCCGTGCTGAGGCGGCTGCCGGTGCGCTTCAGCTACGAGGACTCGTACTTCAACCATCCCCACCAGGCGATTCCGCTTGACGGATACACCGCGATCGTCGAGGGCATCCTCGACCATCCGGGAATCGAGGTCCGGCTCGGCACCGCGTACACCGAGGCGGACCGGGGCGGCTTCGACCACTCGGTGTGGACCGGCCCGCTCGATGCCTGGTTCGGCCATCGTTTCGGTCGGCTCGGCTACCGCACGCTCGACTTCGAGGAGATCCGAGCCGAGGGCGACTACCTCGGCTGCCCCGTGATGAACTTCGGCGACGTCGACGTCCCTTACACCCGGATCGCCGAGCACAAGCACTTCGCTCCGTGGGAGGAGCACGAAGGCACCGTGTGCTTCCGCGAGTTCAGCCGGCTCGCAGGGGATGATGACATCCCGTACTACCCGATCCGGCTCGCCAACGACAAGAGCCTGCTCACCCGCTACGTCCAAGCGGCACGCGCAGAGCCCCGGGTGACGTTCCTCGGCCGGCTGGGCACCTACCGGTACCTCGACATGGACGTCACGATCGGCGAGGCGCTGGCCGCCGCCGCCGGGATCCTCGAGGCGGTGCGCGAGGGCGTTGCCGTTCCGGCACTCTTCGTCGACGCCTGACGGGGCAAGCGCATGCGAGCGGTCAGGCTGGCACCGGTCAGCGCGGATCCTGCTCCGCCGTCAGCAGGGCCCTGGCGGACAGGTACTCCTTGGTCTCGAGGCTCCCCAAGGACTCGAAGGCGGCCACCGCGGCCCGGGCGTGCTGGAGCGCCGACGCGCCGTCCCCGGTGGCCTGCTCGGCCTGCGCGAGCAAGGAGAGCAGGCAGGCGTGGTCGTAGGGCATCAAGGCGTCACCAAAGCGATCGAGCGTCCGGCGGACATACTCGGCGCCCCGGGCGGGGTCCACGTCCATCAGAGTCTGCGCCGCGCTCTCCGCCGCAAAGCTGGCGGCTTCGAACGCGGCGTAGTAGCCACCGGAGCCGGCGCGCTCAGCGACCTCGAATGCCTGCGCGAGGTCCTGATCGGCGAGCTCGACCTGGCCCGTGGCCCAGAGGGCCCGGAACAGCATGACGTAGGAGACCGAGAGCAGGGCGTCATCACCCAGCTCGGTGGCCAGTGCCAGCGAGTCGTCGAGCAGGGCGAGCGCCTCGTCATGCTGACCGACGTCGAGCAAGGACTCGCCGAGGTGCTGCATCGTGATGACCCGGAGCGGCGCTAAGCCGGCCCGGGCGGCGGCAGCATCGGCCCGGCGCATCACACTGATGCCCTGCTGGGGGTCATCGTGCCGCTCGTACAGGACTGCCAGGTTGGTCAGCACCGTGGCCTCGGCCAAGTGCTCACCGGCCTTGGCGGCGGCGGCTGCCCCGGTGCGATGGCTGATCTCGTGGGCCCGGGTCTCGCCCAGGTTGGCCAGCAGTAGGTAGCCGATGAGGCCCATCGGGATCTGCCAGGCCGCCGGGTGGCCGCGGTCGGCGGCGACCTGGACGCAGGCCATCAGGTCGTCCAGGGACCGGCTGAACCAGGCGGTTGCTGCGTCGGCATCGCCGAGCCCGAGCTGCTCGGCGCTCTGACCCGGTGCGGCCATACCCTCGCGCAGCGGCGTGCCCAAGGCCACCCGCCCGGCGCTGGAGGCCGCGGCGTACCAGGCCAGCACCCGGTCCACCGCCGCGCCGAGCACTGCCGGGCTGTCCTGCAGGTCGGCTTGCGCGCGTGCGTGCTGGCGCACCAGGTCGTGCATCCGATGCTGCACGCCGTCCGGCTCGAGCATGTGCCGGGCCGCCAGGGCGCGCAGCAGCTGGTGCGCCTGGTCCGGCGGGCAGTCCAGCAGCCGGGCCGCCGAGTGCTGGTCGAAGTGGACCGTCGGCCCCGCGCCGAGCAACCGGTAGAGCGCGGCTGCCCGCGGGTCGGCGGCGGACAGCCGCTGGTAGGACCAGGACAGCACCTGGCCCATCATCATCGCCGGGTCCTCCTCGGCGGTGCCCAACCGATCCAGCAGGCGGTCACCGGCCCGGGAGAGCTGACCGCAGACCTCGTCCAGTCCGAGCGCGGCGTCGTCGTGCTCGAGGACCTGCTCGGCCGCGATCCGCAGCGCCAGCGGCCAGCGGCTGCACAGCTCGATCAGCTGGCCGACCCGGTCCGGCTGCCCGGCCACCAGTTCGGCACCGAGCAGGTGCGACATCAGCTCGACGCATTCGGCGTCGGCCATCGGGCGAACATCCAGCCGGCGGGCGCCCTCGCGAGCCACCAGGCCGCCCATCCGGTGCCGGCTGGTGACCAGCACCGCGCAGCCCGCCGCGCCCGGCAGCAGATCCTGGACCACCTGCCCCGAGGGTGCATCGTCCAGGAACAGCAGGATCCGGCGGTCGGCGATCACCGTGCGGAGCATCGCGCTCTGCTCGGCCGCCGCCGCGGGCACGTCCTCGTCCAGCACGCCCAGCGCCCACAGGAAGCCCGGCAGCACGTCAGCGGCCACCAGCGCCGGGTGTGCCGGGTCGAAGCCGCGCAGACTGGCGTACAGCTGACCATCGGGATAGCCGGCCGCCACCAGGTGCGCCGCCCGCAGACCCAGGCTGGTCTTGCCGATCCCGCCCGGACCATGCAGCACCACCACCCGCGGACCAGCCCGGCCCTTCGCCGCGCCCACGTCCTGAGCCTGCGCTGCGTCCTCGCCCTGAGCCTTCGCTGCGTCCTGGTCCTGGGTCAGCCAGCCGACCAGCTGCGCGGTCTCGCCATGACGGCCGATGAAGTCCCGCGAGGTCGCCGGCAGCTGCGCCGGCTTGGGCACCGGTTTGGGCACCGGCTTGGGCACCGGCGTGTCCACCCGGGCCGGCGGCCGTTCAGGGTCGCCACCACGCAGCACCTTCTCGTGCGCGGCGCGCAGACCTGGCCCCGGGTCCAGCCCCAGCTCCTCGCGCAGCGCGTGCCGTACCCGGTCGAACTCCGCCAACGCCTCCGGTCGTCGGCCCAGCTGGTGCAGTGCGGTGATCAGCAGCTCGCTGAACCGTTCGTTCAGCGGGTCGTTGGCCGCCTCGGACCGCAACGACGACAACGCCTCCATCGCCCGGGACAGCTCGATCAACAGCTCGACCCGGGCCGCCACCAGCTGGGTGCGCAGGTTCTCCAGCTCCGCCCGGGCCAGGTCCGCGGCCACCCCCTCGACGTCGGACAGCGGCGAACCGGTCCAGTACGACAAAGCCTGCTCCGCGCCGGCCAACGCCTCCTCCGCTGGAGTGTCCCGGCGCTGCACGTACCCCGCCAGCTGCCGGACCCGCAGCACATCGCACTCCTCCACCCCCAGGCTGAGCCGATACCCGTCACCGACTCGCTCCAGCCGGTCCGGCCCCAGCAGCCGGCGCAGTGACCACACCAGGGTGTGCAGGCTGTGGCTCACCGTCGAGGGCGGCTGCTCACCCCACAAGAAATCCACCAGCACCGACCGGGACAGCGCCAGGCCGGCGTTGATCGCCAGCACCGCCAACAAGCTGCGCTGCAGGCGAGGACCCGCCGGCACCTGCATCCCGCGCACCGACAGCGTCACCGGACCCAGCAACCGCACCTGCAGATCCGGCTCACCGGCATCCTCGCGAGCGACCGAACCCTCACCCGCCGTCGCACCCATCAGTCCGCACCCCTCAGGTTCGGACCATCCTTCACCGGTACCGCCACGGTAGGCCGAGCACGCTGCAGTGTCGAGGCCACACGGGCTGCAGCCGTCAGCGCGGGTCCTGCTGCGCCGTCAGCAGGGCCCTGGCGGACTGGTACTGCTTGGTCTCGAAGCTCTCCAAGGACTCGAATGCGGCAACCGCGGCCCGGGCGTGCTGGAGCGCCGACGCTCGGTCCCCGGCGGCCTGCTCGGCCTGCGCGAGCAATGAAAGCAGGCCGGCGTGGTCATGCGGAAGCAAAGCGTCACCAAAGCGATCGAGCGCCCGGCGGACACACTCGCCGGCCCGGGCGGGGTCCACGTCCATCAGAGTCCGCGCCGCGCTCTCCGCCGCAAAGTTGGCGGCTTCGAACGCGCCGGCGCGCTCAGCGACCTCGACTGCCTGCTCGAGGTCCCGGTCGGCGAGCTCGACCTGGCCGGTGGCCCAGTGGGCCCGGAACAGCATGACGTAGCAGTACGAGACCGATGCGTCATCACCCAGCTCGGTGGCCAGTGCCAGGGATTCGTCGAGCAGGGGGAGCGCCTCGTCATACTGACCGAGGTTGACCAAACAGAGGCCGAGGTTCTGCATCGTGACGACCCGGAGCGGCGCGAAGCCGGCCCGGGCGGCGGCAGCATCGGCCCGGCGCGCCACTTTGATGCCCTGCTGGGGGTCATCGAGCCGGTCGTACAGGGCTACCAGGTTGTTCAGCACCGCGGCCTCGGCCAGGTGCTCACCGGCCTTGGCGGCGGCTGCTGCCCCGGTGCGGTGGCTGATCTCATGGGCCCGGTTCTCGCTCAGGTTGGACTGCTCCAGGTAACCGAAGAGGCCCAGCGGGATCTGCCATGCCGCCGGGTGGCCGCGTTCGGCGGCGACCTGGATGCACGCCATCAGGTCGTCCAGGGAGCGGCTGAACCAGGCGGTTGCTGCGTCGGCATCGCCGAGTCCGAGCTGCTCGGCGGTCTGATCCGGTGCGGCCATACCCGCGCGCAGGGCCCTACCCAGGGCCACCCGCCCGGCGCTGGAGGCCGCGGCGTACCAGGCCAGCACCCGGTCCACCGCCGCGCCCACCGCTGCCGGGCCGTCCTGCAGGTCGGCTTGTGCGCGTGCGTGCTGGCGCACCAGGTCGTGCATCCGGTGCTGCACGCCGTCCGGCTCGAGCATGTGCCGGGCCGCCAAGGCGCGCAGTAGCAGGTGCGCCTGGTCCGGTGGGCAGTCCAGCAGCCGGGCCGCCGAGTGCTGGTCGAAGTGGACCGTCGGGCCCGCGCCGAGCAACCGGTAGAGCGCGGCTGCCCGCTGGTCGGCGGCGGACAGGCGCTGGTAGGACCAGGACAGGACCTGGCCCATCATCATCGCCGGGTCCTCCTCGGCGGTGCCCAACCGATCCAGCAGGCGGTCACCGGCCCGGGACAGCTGACCGCAGACCTCGCGCAGTCCGAGGGCGCCGTCGTCGTGCTCGAGGACCTGCTCGGCCGCGATCCGCAGGGCCAGCGGCCAGCGGCTGCACAGCTCGATCAGCTGGCCGACCCGGTCCGGCTGGCCGGCCACCAGCTCGGCACCGAGCAGGTGCGACATCAGCTCGACGCATTCGGCGTCGGCCATCGGGCGAACATCCAGCCGGCGTGCTCCCTCGCGAGCCACCAGGCCGCCCATCCGGTGCCGGCTGGTCACCAGCACCGCGCAGCCCGCCGCGCCCGGCAGCAGATCCTGCACGACCTGCCCCGAGGGCGCGTCGTCCAGGAACAGCAGCATCCGGCGCTCGGCGATCACCGTGCGGAGCATCGCGCTCTGCTCGGCCGCCGCCGCGGGCACGTCCTCGTCCAGCACGCCCAGCGCCCACAGGAAGCCCGGCAGCACGTCAGCGGCCACCAGCGCCGGGTGTGCCGGGTCGAAGCCGCGCAGACTGGCGTACAGCTGACCGTCGGGATAGCCGGCGGCCACCAGGTGCGCCGCCCGCAGGCCCAGGCTGGTCTTGCCGATCCCGCCCGGACCGTGCAGCACCACCACCCGCGGACCAGCCCGATCCTTCGCCGCGTCCTCGCCCTGAGCCTTCGCTGCGTCCTCGCCCTGAGCCTTCGCTGCGTCCTGGTCCTGGGTCAGCCAGCCGACCAGCTGCGCGGTCTCGCCATGACGGCCGATGAAGTCCCGTGAGGTCGCCGGCAGCTGGGCCGGCTTGGGCACCGGCTTGTCCACCGGCTTGTCCACCCGGGCCGGCGGCCGTTCTGGGTCGCCACCGCGCAGCACCTTCTCGTGCGCGGTACGCAGACCTGGCCCCGGGTCCAGCCCCAGCTCCTCGCGCAGCGCGTGCCGGACCCGGTCGAACTCCGCCAACGCCTCCGGCCGCCGACCCAGCTGGTGCAGCGCGGTGATCAGCAGCTCGCTGAACCGTTCGTTCAGCGGGTCGCTGGCCGCCTCGGACCGCAACGACGACAACGCCTCCACCGCCCGGGACAGCTCGATCAACAGCTCGACCCTCGCCGCAACCAGCTGGGTGCGCAGGCTCTCCAGCTCCGCACGAGCCAGGTCCGCAGCCACCCCCTCGACGTCGGACAGCGGCGAACCGGTCCAGAACGACAAAGCCTGCTCCGCGCCCGCCAACGCCTCCTCCGCTGGAGTGTCCCGGCGCTGCACATACGCGGCCAGCTGCCGGACCCGCAGCAGATCGCACTCGCCCTCGCCCAGGCTGAGCCGATACCCGTCACCGACTCGCTCCAGACGGTCCGGCCCCAGCAGCCGGCGCAGTGACCACACCAGGGTGTGCAGGCTGTGGCTGACCGTCGAGGGCGGCTGCTCACCCCACAAGAAATCCACCAGGACCGACCGGGACAGCGCCAGGCCGGCGTTGATCGCCAACACCGCCAACAAGCTGCGCTGCAAGCGAGGACCCGCCGGCACCACCGCCCCGCACACCGACAGCGTCACCGGACCCAGCAGCCGCACCTGCAGATCCGGCTCACCGGCATCCTCGCGAAAGACCGAACCCTCACCCGCCGTAGCACCCATCAGTCCGCACCCCTCAGGTTCGGACCATCCTTCACCGGTACCGCAACGGTAGGGCGAGCACGCTGCAGTGTCGAGGCCACCCTGAGCCGCCGCCGTCAGCGCGGGTCCTGCTGCGCCGTCAGCAGGGCCCTGGCGGACTGGTACTGCTTGGTCTCGAAGCTCTCCAAGGACTCGAAGGCGGCAACCGCGGCCCGGGCGTGCTGCAGCGCCGACGCGCGGTCCCCGGTGGCCTGCTCGGCCTGCGCGAGCCAGGAGAGCAGGCAGGCGCGGTCGTAGGGCATCAAGGCGTCACCAAAGCGATCGAGCGCCCGACGGGCATACTCGCCGGCCCGGGCGGGGTCCACGCCCATCAGAGTCCGCGCCGCGCTCTCCGCCGCATAGCTGGCGGCTTCGAACGCGGCGTAGTAGCCGCCGACGCCGGCGCGCTCAGCGACCTCGAATGCCTGCTCGAGGTCCCGGTCGGCGAGCTCGACCTGGCCGGTGCCCCAGTGGGCCCGGAACAGCCCGACATACGAGGACGAGCGCAAGGCGTCATCACCTAGCTCGGTGGCCAGTGCCAGCGATTCGTCGAACACGGCGAGCGCCTCGTCATGCTGACCGACGTCGACCAAGGACTCGCCGAGGTTCAGCATCGTGACGACCCGGAGCGGCGCAAAGCCAGCCCGGGCGGCGGCAGCATCGGCCCGGCGCGCCACACTGAGGCCCTCCTGGGGGTCATCGAGCCGCTCGTACAGGACTGACAGGTTGGTCAGCAGCGCGGCCTCGGCCAAGTGCTCACCGGCCTTGGCGGCGGCGGCGGCCCCGGTGCGGTGGCTGATCTCATGGGCCCGGGTCTCGCCCAGGTTGGCCAGCTCCAGGTAGCCGATGAGGCCGAGCGGGATCTGCCAGGCCGCCGGGTGGCCGCGGTCGGCGGCGACCTGGATGCACGCCATCAGGTCGTCCAGGGACCGGCTGAACCAGGCAGTTGCTGCGTCGGCATCCTCGAGTCCGAGCTGCTCGGCGCTCTGACCCGGTGCGGCCATACCCACCTTCAGGGGGGTGCCCAGGGCCACCCGCCCGGCGCTGGAGGCCGCGGCGTACCAGGCCAGCACCCGGTCCACCGCCGCGCCGAGCGCTGCCGGGCTGTCCTGCAGGTCGGCTTGCGCGCGTGCGTGCTGGCGCACCAGGTCGTGCATCCGGTGCTGCACGCCGTCCGGCTCGAGCATGTGCCGGGCCGCCAAGGCGCGCAGTAGCAGGTGCGCCTGGTCCGGTGGGCAGTCCAGCAGCCGGGCCGCCGAGTGCTGGTCGAAGTGGACCGTCGGGCCCGCGCCGAGCAACCGGTAGAGCGCGGCTGCCCGCTGGTCGGCGGCGGACAGGCGCTGGTAGGACCAGGACAGGACCTGGCCCATCATCATCGCCGGGTCCTCCTCGGCGGTGCCCAACCGATCCAGCAGGCGGTCACCGGCTCGGGACAGCTGACCGCAGACCTCGTCCAGTCCGAGCGTGCCGTCGTCGTGCTCGAGGACCTGCTCGGCCGCGATCCGCAGGGCCAGCGGCCAGCGGCTGCACAGCTCGATCAGCTGGCCGACCTGCTCCGGTTGCCCGGCCACCAGCTCGGCACCGAGCAGATGCGACATCAGCTGGACGCATTCGGCGTCGGCCATCGGGCGAACATCCAGCCGGCGTGCTCCCTCGCGAGCCACCAGGCCGGCCATCCGTTGCCGGCTGGTGACCAGCACCGCGCAGCCCGCCGTGCCCGGCAGCAGATCCTGGACCACCTGCCCCGAGGGTGCATCGTCCAGGAACAGCAGCATCCGGCGCTCGGCGATCACGGTGCGAAGCATCGCGCTCTGATCGGCGGCGCCTAGGGGCATGTCCTCGTCCAGGACGCCCAGCCCCCGCAGGAAGCCCGGCAGCACGTCAGCGGCCACCAGCGCCGGGTGCGCCGGGTCGAAGCCGCGCAGACTGGCGTACAGCTGACCGTCGGGATAACCGGCCGCCACCAGGTGCGCCGCCCGCAGACCCAGGCTGGTCTTGCCGATCCCGCCCGGACCATGCAGCACCACCACCCGCGGACCCGCCTGAGCCTTCGCTGCGTCCTGGTCCTGGTTCAGCCAGCCGACCAGCTGCGCCGTCTCGCCGTGACGGCCGATGAAGTCCCGTGAGGTCGCCGGCAGCTGGGCCGGCTTGGGCACCGGCACCGGCTTGTCCACCCTGTCCGGCGGCCGTTCTGGGTCGCCACCACGCAGCACCTTCTCGTGCGCGGTACGCAGACCTGGCCCCGGGTCCAGCCCCAGCTCCTCGCGCAGCGCGTGCCGGACCCGGTCGAACTCCGCCAACGCCTCCGGCCGCCGACCCAGCTGGTGCAGCGCGATGATCAGCAGCTCGCTGAACCGTTCGTTCAGCGGGTCGTTGGCCGCCTCGGACCGCAACGACGACAACGCCTCCACCGCCCGGGACAACTCGATCAACAGCTCAACCCTCGCCGCCACCAGCTGGGTGCGCAGGCTCTCCAACTCCGCCCGGACCAGGTCCGCGGCCACCCCCTCGACGTCGGACAGCGGCGAACCGGTCCAGAACGACAAAGCCGCCTCCGCGCCCGCCAACGCCTCCTCCGCTGGAGTGTCCCGGCGCTGCACATACCCCGCCAGCTGCCGGACCCGCAACACATCGCACTCGCCCACCCCCAAGCTCAGCCGATACCCGTCACCGACTCGCTCCAACCGCTCCGACCCCAGCAGCCGGCGCAGGGACCACACCAGAGTGTGCAGGCTGTGGCTGACCGTCGACGGCGGCTGCTCACCCCACAAAAAGTCCACCAGCACCGACCGGGACAGCGCCAGACCGGCGTTGATCGCCAACACCGCCAACAAGCTGCGCTGCAAACGAGGACCCGCCGGCACCACCGCCCCGCACACCGACAGCGTCACCGGACCCAGCAACCGCACCTGCAGATCCGGCTCACCGGCATCCTCGCGAAAGACCGCACCCTCACCCGCCGTCGCACCCATCAGTCCGCACCCCTCAGGTTCGGACCATCCTTCACCGGTACCGCCACGGTAGGCCGAGCAGGTAACAGTGTCGACCCACGCGGGCTGCAATCACGGCGCGACCCGTCTCGTGACAGCCTCACCGACGGCGGCCACGCCTCCGCGAAGCCGATGGGGCGTGCATGTCGTCCCGGATGCGTCGCAGGCTGGTGGACATCGCCGCGGCGGCTGAGCGCAGCGGCGCGATCACGTCCATGGTGCGGGGGGCAACGGCGGGTGCTACCACCGCGATCGCCCCGTTGACGCCGTCGTGGCTCTGTACCGGCACGGCGATGGACCACAAGCCGAGCAGGTGCTCCTGCAGAGTTCGGGCGACGGCAGTCTCGCGGATCACGTCCA
Organism: Angustibacter sp. McL0619; assembly: GCF_049994355.1. Taxonomy (NCBI): domain Bacteria; kingdom Bacillati; phylum Actinomycetota; class Actinomycetes; order Kineosporiales; family Kineosporiaceae; genus Angustibacter; species Angustibacter sp. McL0619. The sequence continues at coordinate 692,752 of NZ_CP188257.1, forward strand.
GCTGGCGTTGCAGCAGAGCAGGATCGGTGATCGTGAACTCGGTGAACGGGCTCAACGAGCTCAACACGGACCGGCGCAGCTCGGGATCTGCGAAGGCGAGCAAGGCTTTGCCCACTGCCGTGCAGTGCAGGGGCAGGAGCGTTCCTGGCCGGTGCGGCGTGGCCCCGACCCGGGGTGATCGCAGCCGCTCGACCACCAGTGCGCCCGGGCCGTCCAGCACCGCGAAGTGGACGGCGTGGCCGGTGGCGATCGCCACGTCGTGCAGGTGCGGCAGCACCGTCTCGCGCATCCGGGTTGTCGTGGACAACAGACTGAGCCGCCACGCACCCTCGCCGATCTCGTACGAGCCGTCGCGCCGGCGGACGAGCAGGTTCGCCTCCGTCAGCTCACCGACGAGCCGGTGGGCGGTCGGCATCGGCAGCCCTGCTCGGCGAGCCACCTGAACGAGCTTCAGCGTGCGGTTCGACTCGTTGAAGACCTGGAGCACGGCGATGGACCTCGCCACGGCCGACCGGCTGTCGTCATCTTGGCGCCGCGGCATGCCGGGGCCTCACTGTCGCTGCCTGCTCGCCGACCGAAATCATCGAAGCGCTTGTCACCCGATCACCTTTCAGGAGAGGGACTCGGTCGCCCGACGAGCCGTCTCGTGCTGTGGTCCTTCGACATCGTGTCGCCGGGAGGCCGCGACCATGGTGGACCGCGGCAGGGGGGCGCCCAATCCACGCCGCGACCTCCCGGCTTGTCCCCGGCGCCGAGCATCTCGGCGGGTGACACAGCCAAGGACGCCTGGCCCAGCGCCGTGGTTCAGTCCGCCGCAGGTCGTCCCGGCCAAAACCCGAAATCGGGCTGACGCGAGGGGATCACTTGCTTGCGCGAACCTGGCATACTGGACATCGATCCGGTCCCCTCGTAGGCGCCGTCGCTGGTGCGTACGACCCGCTGGCGGGTCTGGGGCCGGGGGCTGGTGGGCGCGCCGATCGGGGGGCCTCATGGACGAGCCAGGGCCGTGGAGACGAGCGCTGCGGCGCATGGGATGGCGGGCGGGGCGAGTGCCGGGTCAGACGATCGATCTCAGCCACCAGGAGCTGCGAGATCTTGCGGCTGCCTGGCTGATGGGCGGGCTGGACAGCGCTGAGGCGCAGCGCTTCGCCCTGCACCTCGGAGGCTGCGATGAGTGCTACGCGACGGTCGTGCAGCTGAGCGACGCGTTGGCCGCGCTGCCGGTGGACGACGAGCCTTAGCCCGGGTGCGCCCACTGCAGGCACACGGCTGAACCCGCGACGAAGCCGGAACGTCCCAGGGTGAGCCGCGAAAGGTGGAACGATGACAGGCACTCGGTCAGGTACCACGCGCCCGGCCAGGGACGAACGGACCCAGGCCGTCGTGGACGCGTTGCTTCGCGACGGCCGCGCGCTTCCGCTGTCCGAGATAGCCCGCCGGCTCGATCTCGCCAAGTCCACGACGCATCGCACGCTAGCTGCGATGGTCGCTGCCGGCGACGTTGGGCGCGAGGGAAGGCTGTACCGGCTGCTGGAAGGGGAGCCGGGCCGAGCGAACCAGAGACTCACGGCCCGGCGCGCCGACGCCCGGCGCGCGCTGTCCGCTCCGGTCGGCAGGCTGTTCACTCGTACCCAGCTCACCGTGAGCGCCGCCGTGCTGAACGGGCGGCTGGTGGACTACGCATACCGGATCCACGGCCGGGATGAGCTCTGGACGGGCTCGGACCAGACGGGTCAGGGGCCGGTCCTGGGCAGCGCCGCCGGCTGCGCCCTGCTGGCCTGGGACCCTCCTGCGGCGCTGCGGGTGGCCGAGCGGCATGGGCTGCACCCGGGGGAGCGCGCCCAGCTGCGCCGCGAGCTGGCCGACGTGCGCCGCGCCAGAGTGGCGGTGCACGCAGACCCGCAGTCGCACGCGCTGTGCTTCGCGATGCCGGTTTTCGACGCGCAGGCCCGTCCTTGGGCTGCGCTGGTCGTCCGCGGTCGACGGGGCCGGGTCGATGTCAGCGGGGTCGTCCACCTGCTGCGCAGCGCCGCGCGGTCCGCCGGTAGCGCGATAAGCGCCACCGGGTGAAACTCGCCCGCGGAGCGGATCCGATGCCCCGACCGACGGCCCTGGGCGCAGCCGTGCGGTGGAGCATCACGGCTGGTGCCGTCCTGGCCTGCGTCCTCGCCGCGCTCCTGGACCCCGGGCAGGCAGCATCACCGCAGGCGCCGACCAGCACGGCGTCGCCAATCAGTACCGCGCCGACGACCAGCACGGCGCCGCCGACCAGCACCGCGCCGCCGACCAGCACCGCGCCGCCGAGCCCATCGTCGTCCGACCTCGACTCCCCGGGACGCAAGGAGCTGGCGATGGAACTCGTCTCCAGCGCGGAGGACTCGTCGCTGGACTGGCGAGCCCAGTACGAGTCCATCGAGGACATCGGCGACGGCCGCGGCTACACCGGCGGAGTGGTGGGATTCTGCTCCGGCACCGGGGACATGCTTCGCGTCGTCGAGTTGTACAGCCTCGCGAGGCCCGGCAACGCGCTGGCACCGTACGTGCCAGCCCTGCGCGAGGTCGATGGCACGGCCGACCACAGCGGCCTCGGCCCAGGTTTCGTCCAGGCGTGGCGGCTGGCCGCGCGCGACCCGGCCTTCCGCAGGGCGCAGGACCGCGTCCGGGACAGCCTGTACTTCGACCCGGCGGTGCGGTTGGCCAAGGCGGACGGCCTGCATGCGCTGGGGCAGTTCGTCTACTACGACGCGGCCGTGATGCACGGACCCGTCGGGCCGGGCGGCGAGTTCAACGCGATCCGAGCGGCGGCCGAGCGTCGTGCGCAGCTGCCGGCTCGGGGTGGCAGCGAGTACGGCTACCTCGAGGCGTTCCTCGATGCCCGGGTGGCTGAAATGCGCACGGAGACAGCGCATCGGGACACTTCGCGGGTCGACGACGCTCAGCGAGTGTTCCTGCGCGCCGGAAACCTGGGCCTGGAACCACCGTTGCTCTGGAGCGTGTACGGCGACTGGTACTCGATCCGGAAACTGCCTCAGCCGGCCTCGCGGTCGATCAGGTCGCGCAGCTGAGTCCGAGAGGTGACGCCGAGCTTGGGAAAGGCCTGGTGCAGGTGAAACCCGATGGTTCGGCGTGACAGGAAGAGCCGTTCGCCGATCTCTCGGTTAGTCAGTCCCTCGGCGGCGAGGCGGACGATCTGCTGCTGCTGGGCCGTGAGCTGGTCCAGCAACGTGGGCCGGCTGGGCTGGACGTGGATCCCGGATGCGCGCAGCTCGCCCCGGGCTCGTTCGGTCCAGGGCGTGGCGCCGAGTCGCTCGAACGTGGCCAGCGCCGCACGCAGCTCGGTGCGAGCCTGGGGGGTGCGGCGGTTGCGGCGCAACCACTCGCCATAGGCGAGCTGGCTCTGGGCGCGCTCGAACGGCCATCGTGCGCTGGTCGAGTCGAGCGCCGCAGCGAAGCGCGCCTCTGCCTGGGCGGGGTCAGTGGCCAGGACGGCTGCGGCACGGTGGACCAACAGCTGCAGCCGGGGTGAGGCGACCCCGAGCAGGTGCTCTTCTGCCAGCGCGAGCAGGGGGCGTACGTCGTCCTCGTACCCGGTGCGGATCGCGGTGCTGGCCAGGTCGGCGATGGCGTAGTAGGACTCGTGGTGCAGCGGGCGTCCGTCGAGGTCGAACAGGCCCCGCAGGCCTTGCAAGCAGGTCTCCAGCTCGCCGTCCGCCAGGTTTGCCAGCGCAGCCGCCCAGGTGGCTCGGACAGCCACCGAGAGCACCTGCTCGGCCTCGACGGCGGCCAGTACTGTCGCGGCGTGGGATCGGGCCAGCTCGGTCTGCCCGCGCTGGGCGGCCAGCACGGCGGTGATCGTCAGCGCCCGGACCTGAGCGAGCGTCGGAGCCGGGCTGCTCGACCCGCTGTGCGCGAGCGCGGCCACGTTGGCACCTGCTTGACTCCACCGCCCGCTGTCGAACAGTCCCCAGGCCAGGTCCACGATCGACATCGCGTAGTAGGAGTCCCAGGCCTCGGTGAAGAACGGGTCTCCGATCTGGGCCAGCGCCTGCAGGATCTGCTCGGTCTCGTCGATCAGCAGCGCGGCGCCGCCGAGGACCGTAGCGTCGGCCTGGTCCAGGGCCGCGTCGGAGGCCAGGGCCGTGCCCAGCATGTCGGCGACCTCGTCGTGGGCGGAAACGGGATCCAGCGCGGCCCGGACGTACAGTGCGGCCTGGAGCGCTTCTTCGGGGATCCTGCCCAGCTGTTCGAACGCCGTAGCCACCTGCTCGAACGCCGTCGCCACCTGCTCGAGCGGTTCGGGACGAGCCCAGCAGTAGGCGATGTGCGACAGGGCCGTGAGAGCGTTCGCGGCGAGGCTGCTGTCGATGCCGCTCCCGGTCAGCGGGAGCAGGATGGCCGCCCCACGAGTCGGCTGAAGTCGAAGGTAGGCGGCGGCCCCACCGAGCAGACTGACCCAGGCCAGCGCCGCTGGGTCCGTCGTGCCCGCGCTGGCGCGGGCGGCGAGGTCGTCGGCCTGCTGCATCCGGCCAGCGAGGAAGGCCACGAACGCCGCCTTGGCCAGCCTGCGGCACTGGTCGGCGGGGTCCGGGCTGAGCTGACCCGCGCGCTCGTACAGGGCCAGCGACTCGATCGCCCCGCCGCGGTCCTCGGACCGGCTGGCGGCGGCCTCCAACGCGGCCGCGACCTCCTCGTCCGGGGACGTCGCCGCCGCTGCGCGATGCCAGACCTGCCGGTCGGGTGCACCCTCCAGCCGGGCGGCGACCGCCAGGTGGGCCTGACGTCTCAAGGCCGCCGGCGCGGCCCGGTAGATCGCCGACCGCACCAGGGGGTGGCGGAACTCGATGCTGCCCGGTCGCACCACGACCAGGCCGGCCTCCTCGGCCGGTAGCCAGGTCTGGTCGGCCGTCGCACCCGTGTCCGACGCCAGCCAGACCTCCGTGCTGTCGGCGGTCGCCGCCACCAGGACCGCCCAGCGGGTCGCCTCGGGCAACGCCTGCCAGGAGCCCGCGAAGGTTCGTTCGAGGTGGTCGGTCAGCCGCAGCTCGTCCCGCTGCCCGGTGATCGGCTGCGGGTCGACCTCATCGGCGGCCTTGGCCAGCTCGACCACGCCCAGCGGGTTGCCGGCCGCCCGTTCCAGAATTCGCGCGCGCAGGGTGTCGGCGGGCACGTAGGGCTGAAGATCCAGCAGTCGCTCGGCGTCTGCGGGCGACAACGGTCCGAGCTCGACCAGCGTGACGTCGCGGTCCAGACCGGGTGGTGCCGCGGCGCCGCGCGCCGCGATCAGCATGCTCACCGGCTCACCCTCCAGCCGGCGGGCGATGAAGGACAGCACACCGCGGCTTCCGTCGTCCAGCCACTGCGCGTCGTCCACCAGGACCAGCAGCGAGTCGTCGTCGGCCAACCGGGACAGCAGCGTCAGGGCTCCCAGGCACAGCATCAGCACGTCGGGCGCGGATTCCTGATGATGCAGGCCGAAGGCGATTCGCACCGCTGTGCCCTGCGGCTCCGGCAGCGAGTCCAGGTGGGGCAGCGCTGGACGCAGCAGCTGGTGCAGTGCAGCGAATGCCAGTCCTGACTCGTGCTCGCTGCAGCGCACCGACAGCACTCGCACCCCCAGGCTCCGCGCCTGGTCGGCCGCCAGTCCGGCGATGGTCGTCTTGCCGATCCCCACCGGTCCGACCAGGACGACTATGTCGAGCCGACTGGGAACGGGAGGCAGGATCGCCGCCACCAGGGCAGTCTCGCGTTCCCTGCCCACGATGGCCGCATGAGTGGGACCGTCCGCCATCATCGGCATGATCGACACCCCAGGGTTCGATTCAGAACGCGCGCGGGGTCGTGCGGGTAGATCACCTGTGTACACCCCGACCTCCCAGGCCCGCTACGCCTCCGTCGGGTTCTCGTCCGACGCCTTCTGTCGGGCGGCTTCGCGTCGGCCGGCTCACGATCCGGGAGGCTCTCACGGACGACATGCTGACACGGTCCGCGGCAGCGCCCCCACTGCTGTTCCACCCAATGAAAGCAGCGGTCACGGGCTTGAACGGGATAGGACAGAAGGAAACAATCGGGCGGCAGCCGCCGGCCTTCTGCGGCGCGGAGGGAGCCGGTGTGGAGCAGGCAGGACCGACTGTCGAGCGGGTGCCGGCGGGACGGGTCGACCAGGCGGTGGCCGCGTTGACCGTGGCGTTCGCCGACGACCCCGTCAGCCGCTGGATGTACCCGAGCGCGCAGGGCTACCTCGCGCACTTCCCGGCGCTGGTGCGGGCCTTCGGTGTCTCGGCCTTCGAGTCCGGCGGAGCTCGGTCGGTGCACGCGATGGCCGGCGTCGCGCTGTGGCTCGCGCCTTCGCTGCATCCGGACGAGGTGGCGCTGGCGGCGATCCTGCAGCGGGACGTCCCGGAGTCGCTCCGAGACGAAGCCGGGGCGCTGTTCGCGCAGATGGACGGCTACCACCCGCACCGGCCGCACTGGTACCTGCCGCTGATCGGTGTCGACCCGATGGAGCGTGGCCGCGGGTTCGGATCGCTGCTCCTGGAGGCCCCTCTGGTCGAGTGCGACCGAGCGCGGCAGCCCGCCTACCTGGAGTCCACCAACCCACGGAACGTCTCGCTCTACCAGCGGCACGGCTTCGAGGTGCTGGGCACCATCCGGGTCGGTTCGGCACCACCGATGATCCCGATGCTGCGCGAACCGCGCTGAACCGCGGCTCGACAAACCCGGAGCAGAACGTGCGGACACGATGCCTCTACGCCCTTCCGGCCGTTCGGGCGATGGTCGAGGGCGCCGGCGCCGACGTCGCATCGGCGGGCTCGAGCGCGGGCACCCGAGCGGTCTGAACCAGCCGTCCACCGCGCCGGGTGCACAACAGCGCTCGTCCCGCGGGAAGCTGACGGGGCTTGATGCCACCGAGCAGCGGACCCTCGCTGGGCGGACAGGACAGCACGACGTCCGGGGTGTTCAGCTCTTGCAGCCGACGTAGCACCGGGTCCATCGACAGTCGCATGGCGCCGGCCGCAGCCCGAGTCAGCACGACGTGCAGGCCGATGTCTGCCGCCTGCGGCAGCAGGGGGAGCAGCGGGAGCAGCGGGTTGTCCGGGCCGGCGATGAGGTCGTAGTCGTCCACCAGCACGAACAGCAGGGGGCCGGTCCACCAGTCCCGGCGACGAAGCTGGTCGGGGCTGACCTCCGGCCCGGGCACCCTGGTCGAGAGGCCGGCGACGGCCTCGGCGACGGCCTGCCGGGTGGAGTCGACTGAGACGGCGTACCCGAGCCGGAGCTCGTCGGGGACGTCGTCGAAGAGCTGCCGGCGGTAGTCGACCGCGAGGATCCGGGCCTGCTCCGGCCCCAGCCGCTGCCGGATCGCGCGGGCGGTGAGCCGCAGCAGGTTGGTCTTCCCGCTCTCGTTGTCGCCGAGGCAGGTCAGGTGCGGCAGTGTCCGGAAGTCGTGCCAGACCGGCGCGAGGGCGGCCTCGTCGACGCCGAGTGCGATCGCGAGCTCGCCGGTGGCCGGCGGCAGGTCGTCGGCCGGCAGGATCGAGGGGAGCGTGCGCACCCCGGCCGCGCGCGGACCGGTCCAGTACTCGGCGACCGAGGAGACCAGGTCGCGCAGCCCCTCCTGGACGTCGTCCCCAGAGCTGTCCCCGTCCAGGCGCGGAAGCGCGGCAAGGAAGTGCAGCTTCTCGGGGGTGAGCCCGCGCCCGGGCGCGCTCGGCACTGTCGCCGCCGCACGCAGGTCGATCACGGACTCCACCGGGTCGCCGAGCCGCAGCTCGAGGCGGGTGCCGATCTTGTCCCGCATGGCGTGGTGCATTTCGCTCCATCGCGAGGCCGTGAGTACCAGGTGCACGCCATAGTTCAGGCCGTTGGTTGCCAGCTCGCGCAGCCGTGCCTCGGCCTCCTCGAAGTCCTGACGCAGCGTCGACCAGCCGTCGACCACCAGGAAGATGTCGGCGCCCTGGTGCGGCTCGAGGCCGATCCCGCGCAGGCCGCCGCTGCCGCGCAGGCTGCGCAGCGCGGCCATCCCGGCGACGGCGTGCTCGGCGAAGACGTGCTCGCGCTGGGACATCAGGGCGGTGACCTCGGACACCGTGCGGTTGACCCGTTCGGGGTCGTGGCGGCCGGCGACCCCACCGACGTGCGGCAGGTCGACGAGGGCGCTGAGCAGGCCGCCACCGAAGTCGAGGCAGTAGAACTGGGCCTCGGCGGGCGTGCAGCTCAGGGCGACGGCGGCAACCAGGGTGGCGAGCATGGTGCTCTTGCCGCTCTGCGGTCCGCCGGCGATCCCGACGTGGCCACCCACGCCGGACAGGTCCACGGTCAACAGGTCCCGAACCTGCTCGAACGGACGGTCCACGATGCCGAGTGGGACGGACAGACCGGCCGCCCCCGGCACGCCGAAGCCGCGCACGTCATCCGGCACGATCGGCGGCAGGACCTGGTCCAGCGTCGGCGACTCGGACAACGGAGGCAACCAGATCTGATGGGCCGGCGGGCCCTGGTCGACCAGCCTGGACACGATGACCGAGATCACCGACGGCGCCTTGCGGCTGCCGGCAACGGGCTGCGGCTGCTCGTCGGTGGGGTCACCGGAAGGGGCCTCGGCGGGGTCGTCGCTCGGGACCGGCGAGCGCACCGGCGCCGGCTCGGTGCCGAAGGGCACCACCTGCGTCTGGAGCACCTCCTGCTGCACCCGCACCGAGCGCAGCCGGTACGGGGCCGACACGTACGCCGCCTTGAACCGGTGGATCGTCGACACGTCCGAGCGCAGGTACCCGTTGCCCGGGGCCGACGGCAGCTCGTAGGCGTCCGGAATCCCGATCACCGCGCGGGACTCCATGGCCGAGAAGGTGCGCAGCCCGATGCGGTAGGACAGGTGCGACTCCAGCTGGTGGATCCGACCGTCGTCCAGCCGCTGCGAGGCCAGCAGCAGGTGCACCCCGAGCGAGCGCCCGAGTCGACCGACCATCACGAACAGCTCGATGAAGTCGGGATGGGTGGCGATGAGCTCGCTGAACTCGTCCACCACGAGGAACAGGGTCGGCATCGGCTCCAGGGCCGCACCCTCGGCCCGGGCGGCTTCGTAGTCGCGCAGGGACGCGAACCCGCCGGCCGCGCGGAGCACCTCCTGACGCCGGACCAGCTCGCCGCGCAAGGCATCGCGCATCCGCTCGACCAGCCCGGCCTCGCCGGCCAGGTTCGTGATCAGCGCGGACACGTGCGGCAGCGTCTCCAGGCCGGCGAAGGTGGCACCGCCCTTGAAGTCCACCAGCACGAAGTTCAGCGTCTCCGAGGAGTGGGTGGTGGCCAGGGCGAGCACCAGGGTGCGCAGCAGCTCGCTCTTGCCCGACCCGGTGGCTCCGATCAACAGACCGTGCGGGCCCATGCCTCCCTCGGCGGACTCCTTGAGGTCCAGCTCGATCGATCTGCCGTCGACGTCGACGCCGATGGGCACCCGCAGCCGCGCCGAGGCACTGCGGTCCGCCCACAGCTGGTGCGCGTCCAGCCGCTCCAGGTCGTGGATGCCCAGCAGCGCCGGCAGCTCGGTGTCGCCGACGGTGTGCGCGGTGGCCTCGGACCTGGCCATGGACGCACCCACCGCCGTGCCGGCCATCAGCCGGGCCAAGGATCTCGCGCCCTCCATCGAGAGTCGATCCGGCCGGGCCAGCGGGGTGCGCACCTCCTTGCCGAAGCGGTCCCGGGTGATCCGTTGCACCTCGTCCGCGCTGATGTCGAGGGTCAGGGCGGCCGGTCCCTTGGCCGGCCGGTCGGCGACCTCCAGCAGCACGGCGTTGCGGTACCCGGACTCGAGCAGGCGGGGCCGCGACCCCAGCGACCCACCATCCAGGACGATCACGACGAACGGCTCCCCGCGGCTCGGCTCAGCGCCGGGCTCGAAGCGTTGGCGGCCTCGGAAGTCGTTGCCCAGCAACGCTTCCAGGTCTTCCAGGGACGATCGGACCAACCGGACGCCGCCGGCGGCGTCCCGCTCCTCGCCGTGCTGGGCGTGGGGCAGCCACTTGACCCAGTCCCAGTCCGGCAGGCGCTCCTCGGCCACGCAGAACGCCACCTGCACCTCGTCCGGGCCGTGGAAGGTCACCAACTGCGCGATCATGGCCCGCAGCACGTCCCGGGCGGCGTCCACGTCGCCGGTCAACCGGATCTGCGCGAAGCCGCGCAGGTACAGGGCGACGGGCAGGTCGGGCACGACCGAGTAAGCCCGGATGAACCGGCGCAAAGCCTTGGCGGACATCGGCTCCAGGTCGTCGAGCGGCCTGCTCTGCGGGGGCACCAGGCGCACCGCGAGCTGCTGGGCGCCGGTGCCGACCCGCAGCTCGCCGAAATCCGGGTGCGAGGGACGGCGCTCCCACAGCCGGCTCGTCATGGCCAGCGACCACAGGGATCCCGGGTCTGGGTGCAGCCAGGCCAGCGCGCCGCGCTGCTGCTCGGCCATCAGCCGGACCTGGCGGCGGGTCTGGGACAGGTACCGCAGGTAGTCCCGGCGCGATCCGGTGACCCGGTACTTGCGGTCCCCGCCGCTGGTCAGCAGGGTCCCGACCAGCATCACCACCATGCCGGTGCCCATCAACCCGATGAGCACCAGGCTCGAACCACCCGCAACGCCCGCGCCGCCCCGGGTGAACATCAGCAGCATGGCGCCGCTCATCAGCATCGAGGGCAGCACGACCGTCACGGCCCGAAAACCCTGGGGTTGCACCTCCGGCAGGGCAGGCGGCTCCTGGAGCTGGATCTCGCCCTCGGGCAGGTCCGGGCCGCTTCGTCGGGCCGGACGGCGGAGCGTGCGGGTGGTCATGCACCCACACACGGCTCGCCGGGCCCCGGCGGTTCATCCGGACCCGGCTGAACCGCGTTCGCGCTGGGCTCGTTACCTGCTTCATGAGCGCAGGGACGGTTGCCGAGACCTGCCGGCTGGTGGTGCGCGGTCCGGACCGCAGCATCGACCTGTCGGTCCCGGTCGACGTTGTGGTCGGGGACCTGCTGCCCGCCCTGCTCACCAACCTCGGCACGGACTTGGCCGACCGCGGCCTCGAGCACGGCGGGTGGGTGCTGCAACGGATCGGTGAGCAGCCGGTCGCGGAGGACCGCACCGTCGCCGAGCTGGACCTGCTGGACGGCGAGACCCTGTACCTGCGGGCGCGGGCGGACCAGATCCCCCCGATGGACTTCGACGACCTGGTCGACGGAATCGCCACCGGCGTCCGCGGCCGCTCCGGTTTGTGGCTGCGGCGCATGTCGGACGCCGTGGGGTTGGGCCTGGCTGGACTGCTTCTGGTCGGTGCGTCGATCACCCTGCTGCCGCTCGGGCCGCTCGCGATGGGCGCGGCGTCGGCCGGGCTGCTGGTCGCGGCGGCCCTGGTCCACCGCCTGCGGGACGCCCGACCGGCCCGCCTGCTCGCGGTGATCGCCGTGCTGGACGCGCTCGCCGCGTTCGTCCTGGTAGCTCGCTGGCCTCGGGTCGGAGCGGGTGACCTGCTGCCGGCATCCATGGCCCTGCTCGGTGCACTGCTCGTCGTCGTCCTCGCCGCACTGGTCGCCGCGCCGCGGTCCGCGCTCGAACCGGTCGGCCTGGCCTGTGCCTCGATCGCAGTCCTGGGTGCCGCGGCCGCCGGCGTGGTGCTCAGCGGCGGGACCTGGGCCGCGGCCGCCGTTCCAGTGCTGGCCGCGACGCTGCTGGTCCGCCCGCTGGTTCCGTTGCTCGCGTTCAAGCTGGCCGGGATGCGCCTGCCGCAGCTGCCCACCGGTGCCGCCGACCTGCAGGAGGGGATCGAACCTGAGCCGAGTCGCGTCGTGCTGGAGCAGACCGCGCGGGTCGACCGGTTGATGACCGCGCTCTACCTCGCGATCGGGCTGCCGGCCCTGGTTGCGGTGGTCCTGCTGGCCGGCCAGGATGCCCGTGCGGCGCAGGCGCTCGCCTGCGCGGTGTCGCTCACGCTGCTGCTGGCCTCGCGCGCCACGACCAGCCTGTGGCACCGGCTGCTGGCAGCGGCTCCGGCGACCGCAGCAGTGCTCGTGCTCGCCTTCACGCTGCCGGTCATCCCCTGGGCCAGAGCGGCCGCCGCGGTCGCGATGGCGGTAGCGGCTGCGCTGAGCGTGCTGGCCGGCTACCGGTTCTCCGTTCGAGCCCCGACGCCGTTGTGGGGGCGGCTCGGCGACATCGTCCAGCTGCTCAGCGGCCTGGCGATCATTCCGCTGGGCCTGCAGGTGATGGGTGCCTACGACGCCATCCGGGCGAGGGTGGGCTGAGCCATGCAGTCCCGTCGCGACCAGGTCGAGGCCCAGCGCTACCTGATTGAGCGGCTGAACGCCGCACTCGTCCTCGGCGAGCCCGACGCCGTCGAGTCACCCACCAGGCGGGACACCCGGAGCATCATCGGCAGCCTGGTGATGGGAGCGCTCGCCTTGGCCGGCGCCGCCGGCTACGCGCTGCTGACAGCCAACGGTTCGACGGCCTGGAAGCAACCCCAGACGCTGATCGTGGACAAGGACACCGGCAGCCGGTTCGTACTCGACGGCGGCCGACTGCGACCGGTGCTGAACCTGGCTTCGGCACATCTGGCGCTGGGCGCGCAGATGAACGTCGCCACGGTGTCCGCCAAGACGATCCGTGCGGTGCCTCGCGGGGCACCGCTCGGCACGGCCGGCGCCCCGGACGCGCTGCCCTCGCCGTCCCTGGTGAACGCCGGGACGACGCGGGTGTGCGCGACCGAGGCGAAGACCGCTCCCCGGTTGGCCCCGCAGGCTGACCTCGTCGTCGAGGTGGGCACGACTCGCCAGCCCGAGGCGCCGGCGATGGTGGTGGGCCAGGGTGAGGTGACCTGGTTGCTGTCCAAGGGGAACAGGTTCGCACTCTCCGGTCCGTCGGCCGCGAACGTCCTCGGCGTGGGCGACCTGACGCCGCCACAGGTGCCCGCCGCGTGGCTGCGGCTGATTCCGCAGGGTCAACCGGTCGTGTCGCCGTGGGTGGCGATCACCGACGAGGCCGGCCCCGAGCTCGAAGGCGTCCCGACCCAGGTCGGTCAGCTCGTGGAGTCACCGATCGGGGCGTTCGTCGTCGTCCGCGGCGGGCTCACCCCGTTGACGGAGCTGCAGCACCTGCTGGCCAAGGCCGACCCGCGCTTCGGCGACCCGCTGGTCGTCACCGCGCGCGCGGTCAGCGAGGCCGTGCAGATCCCGCCCGCCAGTCAGGTGCTGGCACCGCTGCCGGCCACCGTCCCGACGGTCCAGCAGCCCGATGACGGTCGCGCACCCTGCGTCCAGGTGTTCCCGGGCAACAGCGGCGTGACCCTGACCGCCTCGTTGCCGGACCCGTCGGCGCAGGAGCTGGCCGACAGCTCGGGGGCGACCGGGGCCGATCGGACGGCGGTCAGCGTGCGGCCCGGCGGCGGCGCGCTGCTGGCGGCGATCCAGCCCACGACCGAGACCGCCGGGGACGTCTCGCTGGTCACCGACTCGGGCGAGGTCTTCGAGGTCGCCGACCAGCAGGCGCTGACCTCGCTGGGCTACCAGCTGGCGAACGTCGCGGTCATGCCGACCGACTTCTTGTCGCTGCTCCCGCACGGTCCGACCTTGGGCTCGGCGGACGAGGCAGGGGGTGGCCAGGGCACGTGACCCGAGCCCGGGTCCCAGCTCGCAAGGAAGCAACGGATGTCACACCACGATCGAAGGGAAATCCCATGTCAAATGCACGCGTCGTCGACGAAGCGACGACCGCGGCCATGGTCAGCGCCTTTGACGACGCCTATGCCGAGTGTTCGAACGCGACCTCCAAGGTCGAAAGCGCTTCGACTGCGCTGCTGACCAGCTGGACGGGTGACGCGGCGAGAGCCTACGGCCGCAGTCTGGACGACTGGCAGAACGGAGTGGCGAAGGTCAAGTCCGGCCTGGAGCGACTGAGTGAGGCCATGGCCGGCTACCGGCAGATCACCGCTGCTGCCGAGGGCGCAAGCCAGCAAGCGGCCGGCTCCTGGGCCGCCGGCTGATCCAACACGCGACGAGAGGAACCAACCCGATGGCTTCATACAGTTTCGACCCGGATGCGGCAGAGACTGCCGAAGGCGAATTCAGGGGCAGCACCAACAAGCTCGAGCAGATGATCGATGCCCTGACCACCGCCGTCAACAACTTCAAAGCCCACAACGCAGGTGCCGCCATCGCGAGCTACGAGCTCGCCCAGCGTGACTGGGACAACGGACAGCGCGAGATGAATGAGTCCCTGACCAAGGGCATCAGCGCGCTGAACACCGCGCGTGGCGAGTACATCCATGCCGACCATCGTGGTAAGGCCACGTTCGGCGGCCACTGAGCGAAGCCTTGACCGGGCGGCCGGCTGACGTCGGCCGCCCGGGTCGGGCCTGGGACGGGAGGGAACACGAGATGCCAGAGCAGCAGATCACGATCGACGAGCATCGGCTGGACGAGCTCAAGAGTGAGTACACCGCGCACCAGGCCGACGCGACGCGGGCAGGCAAGCTGTACCCGTGGCCGACGGACGCCGGCGGCGCCGTGAGTGGTGACCTGTCCGTCGTCCTTCCGCTGAGGCTGGGGGCGGATGCGTTTCCGGAGGGCGTCAGCCTGAAGTCCAGCGCGGACGCCGTCCGGCTGGCCCTGGCGGCGCGGGTGGCGGCCTTCGCCGACGCGGCGTACCAGTTGGAGTGGGGATTGACCTTCCTGCTGCGCGACGCCGATGCGACCGAGACCTTCAACGAGATGACGGCACAGCAGTTCGCGAGCTACATCCCGGTCACGCCCGGCGGTTCGGGCGGCAGTGCGGCCCCTGCGTCGGCGGTCACTGCGTCGGCGGTCACTGCGCGGGCGGGCGCTGCGCCTGCGGGGGCTGCACCTGCGGGGGCTGCACCTGCGGTCCCTGCGCCGGCCGTCGCTACGACGGCGGTGCCTGCACCTGCGTCAGCACCTACAGGCAGCAAGTCGAAGCAGACCTCAGGGGGCGAGTGACGTGGCGGCGGCACCGATGGCCACGATCGAGGACGTCCTGGGCACCGTGCTCGGCCATCCGGTGCCGCCCGGTGCGCGCACCCAGACGGTGGTCTCCAGCACCGGGACGCCGTGGCTCGTCGCCGACTACTACGAGTCGAAGGTGACGGCGAACTGGCGGCCTCCGGAACAGCCGGGAAAGCTCGTGTTCTGGCGCTGGGGCAACGGCCGCGACATCCAGTGGACCGAGGTGCAGCTCTCCGGCGCCGAACGCAGCCACGCGACGCAAAGTGGCGACGACGTGTTCACCACCATCCAGCGAGCGTGGGCGGACGTCGTGGCGCAGGCGCCCAGCCTGGTCGGCCCAGGGGGCGCACTGGATTCCCAGAGCCTCGCGGACGCCGCTGCGCTGCTGGGCGCCGTGGGTACCTGGAGCCAACGCAAGGCCGATGCGCTGTCGACCGACATTGCCGGCGTGCAGACCAAGGACTCGGGGTTCAAGGGATCGGCGATGGAGGCGTTCGTCAACCAGGTGCAGGCAGCGCAGCGACAGGTCGCCGACCTCAAGGCTCAGACAGCCGGCTTCCAGGGCCCGCTGCAGGCCGCCGCGGCCGCCGCAGCCAAGTTCGCGCGTGACCTCAACGACTCGCTGACCCAGCTAGTCACGCGCGACGGCGGAGTCTGGGGCTCGCCGTCCCGTGCCGTGGTCTACATGTTCGACCACGCCGAGATGGGCGGCAATGCCGGTGGTGGCAACGAGCTGCAGAACATCGGCACCGAAGGTGTCGGGCACCAGGTGAACGGCTCTGAAGGGTGGCAACCGCTCTACATCAGCTTCCCCGGGATCTTCCCTGGTGTCTGGGACGCGTTCCAACCGGGGGTCTGGCCGCAGATCGACCAACAGGTGCGCACCAAGTGGGCGAACACGGTCACCGAGATCTTTCGCGCGCCGGTCGCCTCGGCCGCGGCGTTGCAGCAGGCCATGACAGCCGCTTCCCAGGCCCTGGTCCTCGCCGCCCCGGACCCGACCGACCCCTCGAAGGCGCCCGCCGGCCTGGACCCGCTGGCTGACCCGGCGAGCGGCGCCGGTGCGGGCGCCGATCTCGCCGGCCTCGGCGACGCGGGCGGCCTCGGCGACGCGGGCGGCCTTGGCGACGCGGGCGGCCTCGGTGGCCTCGGCGACGCGGGCGGCCTCGGTGGCCTCGGCGACGCGGGCGGCGATCTCGGCGGCCTCGGCGGTGCAGGTGGACTCGACCCATCGCTGGCCGGCCTGGGGGCCGGCGGCGCGGGAGCGGGGAGTCTCGGCGGGCTGTCGGCCGCGAAGCTGGGCGGGTCGGGCAAGGGCAAGCCGGCTGGTTCAGGTTCCTCTGGTGGCCTGAAGCTGGGCAGCGCCGGAAAGCCGCTGTCGCTGCCGGTCCGGACCGGCAACGGTGCGGCCGGTGTCCACTCCTCCACCGGACTGGGTGCTCCGCTGCCACCCACGACGTCCGCGCTCGGCGTCCAGAACGGCCAGGTCGCCCCGGGGGGCAGCGGGATGCCGTACCTCCCGCCGATGGGCGGCATGGGTGCTGGAGGTGGTGCGGGACAACAGAAGGACCGCGAACGCACCACCTGGCTCACCGAGGACGAGGGGGTCTGGGGAGTGTCGTCCGAGCCGGTGACGAATGTCATCGGGCGCGACGAGGTCTTTGCCGAGGCGGACGACGCGACGTGGGACGACGGCGCCGACGAGGCCGCCCCGCAGCTGCCGGAGCGCTCCCAGCCGCAGCCGACCCGAAGGCAGCAGCCGTAGGCCCACGCCAAGCAGCACAACGCATTCCTGAGAGGAGCCCGCAGTGCCGACACCTGAGGACGAAGCGGTCGAGGCAGCCATGGCTCGGCTGGCGCAGACCAGACGCTCGCTGGACCGGTTGCAGAAAGAGACGCTCGAAGCGGAGACCACCGTCCGATCGCCCTGCCGACGGCTGGGCGTGACGGTCGGGGCAAAGGGAGACCTGAGAGCGGTCCGCTTCTACGGCGAGACCTACCGTTCGCTGCCACCGGCCGAGCTCGGCACCCTGGTGGTACAGACCGTCGGCCGCGCCCGGCAGCAGGCCCTGGAGCAGGCGCAGAAAGCGCTGGATGAGATCCTGCCGCAGTCGTCGCTGCGGTTGGACGGCGGTGCAGGCGGACTGGACGAGATGCTGGAACGCTTCCTGGGCTCGGGGGACTACGGGCTGGGCGATGCTGACCGGGCGATGTTCCGCCGCAGCTGGGCGGGGGAGTCATGAGCGAGGAGTCCCTGGGGAGCGACGCGGACCAGCTGGCGCAGGGCAGGGCCGCGTTCGAGCAGCTCCAACCCTTGCTCGACGAGGTGAATCGCCTGGCCGGGCACCTGCCCGAGCCCGTCCCCCGCGACACGGACGAGCCGATGGCCCTGGAGTTCCGGGAGCGGATCGAGCAGTGGCGAAATTCGATCATCACCGTCACCAACTCGCTCGGCGATGCGCTGGGTGGACACGGCGACGGGGTGGCCACGGTCGCTGGCATCCAGGACGCGGCGGAGGACACCGCGACGAAGAGCGCCGGCTGGTCCGACCCGACCACGGAGGGGGCTGCGCCGAAGAGCGCCGGACCGATCGAGATCGCCTGAGCCGCCGTCAACCCTGCTGAACCCAGCGCGACCGCACGGCCGTTAATAGCGCTGGGTGGACTGGCCAGTTGATCCCGTCCGGCGGAAGGGAGGTGTGCGGTGGCGACTGGCCTGCCGGGTTGGGTTCGGATGTTGATGTTGGCGTCTAGTGGTGTGTCGCCTCCGGATATTGATGATCGGGCTTGTTTGGCGTTGGCTGCCTCGTTTGAGCGGCTTGGTGTGGATTTGGAGCAGCAGGTGGGGCCGGCTATCCGCACGGCGGTGGGTCAGGCCTCGGGTGGGATGGGTGGGCGGACGCGGCGGGCGTTCTTGGCGTCGATGGAGCGGTTCACCGGTGGTGACGGCGGCGGCGGTGGTGGTGGTGGGTTTGTGGGGGTGGCGGCTGGGCAGGCGCGGGGGGCTGGGGGTTACTCGCGGTCGATGGCCACCCAGGTGACCCAGCTGAACTGGAACTGCTATTTGACGATGCTGTATCTGTTGTTCGAGCTGGTCAGTGCCTATGTGGAGTCGTTTTTTGACCCGGTGGGGGCGGCGGCGCGGGAGGCGGCGGCGCGGGAGGTGGCGGCGGCTTCGGTGCGGGCTTCGGTGCGCTCGTTCGCGATGGGCGCGTTGCGGTCCGAGGCGCAGATGGCGGTTTTCGACGCCGGGTTGCGGTTGGCGATGGATGCCTCTCGGCAGCTGTTGCAGATCGCTGAGGGGATCCGGTCGTTCGGGGTGGGCGCGTTGCGGTCCGAGGCGTACATGGTCGGTTTCCAGGCGGGCATGGACGGGACCGTGCAGCTGCTGCAGATGGCCGACGGCACCCGGGACGGCTTCGACGTCGGGGAGCTGGCGGGCGCGGCCGAGCAGGGTGCGGTGGCTGGGCTGGCGGTGATCGCCACGGTCGGCCCGGCCGCTCAGGTTCTGGCTGGGTTGGCCCGCGCGGCTGGGGTGTCGGAGGAGCTGATCGAGCACGGCGCGGAGCTGGCCGCCGAGAGCGCGGGCGAGATGGTCGGTGGCGCCGCGGCCGGGTTGGCGGCGTCCGGTGATCCGTCGACCGGTTGGTATGACGCGACCTCTGGGGGTGTCGAGGGAATGGCTTCGATCGCCGGTCACAAGCTGGGCCACCGGGGTGGGGTCCATGGCGCCGCGACGACCGAGGGCCCCGACGCCCCGCAGATCCCCGACATCCCCGACATCCCCGAGTTTCCGCTGAGTCCCCAGATCGCCCAGATCTTGGACAGTCCCGCACCGGCAGCCGGACCGGTTGACGCGCCGACCGCCCCACCCGCCACCGACCCCAGCGCAGCGCCGACCGCGCTACCCACCACCGACCCCAGCGCGGCGCCGACCGCCGGACCAGCAGTGGCACCGGAGGTGGCCGACCCGGCCACACCGTCCCTGCAGGCCCCCGACGGTGTCGCTGCCACCGCGCACCATGTGTCGGCCGAATCCGTCCCCAGCCACGCCGGCAGCGACACCAGCAGCGACACCGACTCCGCGTCGGTGACCTCCACGGACACCTCGGACACCTCGGACACCTCGGACACCTCGGCGACATCGGTCGACCCGGGCGGGGTCACTGCCGACGCGTCGGCGGACCAGCTGGCATCGCCGCAGCCATCGCCGCCGCCATCGCCGCAGGCCCCCGACGTTCTCGCTGCCACCGGACACCACCACCCGGCCGAATCTGTCCCCAGCGACACCGGCAGCGACACCGGCAGCCACAGCGACTCCGACTCCGCGTCGGTGACCTCCGCGGACACCGTGGACACCTCGGCTACATCGGTCGACTCGGATGGGGTGACGGTGCAGCCGTCGGTGCACCAGTGGGTGCACCAGGCCGCCCAGCAGCTGGACCTCGACCTGCCAGCGGTCCCCGGATCGGCAATGTCCGTCGAGCCCCAGCTGCGGTTGGAGGGCAGCCCGGACGGGTCGCTGCAGGTGCACGTGCCAGGCCGAGCCGACCCCCTGGACCTGGGGTATGTGGCCGCGATGCTCGCGGCGGCGTCCGGACGTCCGGTTGAGGTGGTCGCCGATGGCGGCCCGAGCCCGGTGCGCGTGGACGTCGAACCGTCGCATCCCCAGCCCGGCGCCCCGACCACGGCCGAAGCCGACCCACCGGCGGGAGGACCGAGCGCCCTTGAGCGTCGGGTCGCGGTCGCCGCCCAGCGGCTGTTCGACCTGCCACCCGTCCTAACCGAGCCCGGCCCCGAACGCGCCCGCGCCGAGCTGCGCAGCACCGCGCTGTCCGCGATGGTCAGCCACCTTCAGAGCAACCCGGGGTCCGAGAAGGCTGAGCCTCCCAAGGATGAGGTCGTCCGAGCCGTCGTGGAACGATTCGGTGACCTCGCCGGCCTGGTCCGGCGTACCACCGCCGAGGTCGCCGGCCTGCTGGCCGGCGGGGGACGCGTCGAGCCGAAGCCGCTCGAGTGGGACGGCGGAGCCTTGGGGTTCATGCCCAGTCTCGACCCGGTGGTCGAGGAGGCGGACGAGGAGGCGGACGAGGAGGCGGACGAGGAGGCGCACTCGGCGGCGGACGCGGCGGACTCGGCGGCGGACTCGGCGGCGGAGCCGCAGCCGCGGCTGGACGAGCTGAGGCGCTACCTCGATCTCACCCTCGGCACCACCGCGGCGGAGGACTACGACGACGTGCACGACGTGCGCGCCGCACTCGTCGACGTCCTGGCGAAGGCTGGACGCGAGCTCATCGACCCGCTCGAGGACAGGGTCAGCGACCTGGTGGTCCGCCACCTGGGCGAGCTGCTCAACGGCGGCCGGACGACGACGGTCAACACCCGAAGCCGTGGCCGTTCGTGGCTGGGCCGCCTGTTCGAAGGGGCGGAGAGCTGGGATGTCACGGTGAAAGCATCCCTCAGCCTCCTGGGTGATGGGCAGCACCCGTGGAAGCACGGCTCCGGCTTGGCAGTCGGCAGCAAGCACGAGGTATTCACCGCCAAGAGCCAGAACCAGCAGCGGGTGCACAGCGCCCGCCCGTTCCTCAGCGTGCTGCGCGGTCATGGTCCGGTCGGCGGCCTGGTCATGGAGTCCGGCCTGTCCCGGTTGCGCGCGCGCGGGAGCTCCAATCAGCAGCAGGACGCCACCAACCGACGGCTGCACTGGGAGGGGGCGAGCGACCGGACACGGGCCGAGCTGTTGGTGCGGATCGAGGTGCGACCGTCGGTGGGAAACGACGGTGGCCCGCAGCCGACCACCCAGCCCGTGGAGCACGTCGAGGTGCCGATGACCGTTGCCCTGGTCACCCACCCGGGAGTGCTCCGTGGCCAGTCCTTGAGCGAGCCCCGTCGTCAACTGACCTCGGAGCAGGCTCGGGCACTGGCCGGCTCGACGAGCCTGCTGGCCGAGGGAGTCATCGACGACCATGGCCTGTTCGCCGGGCGCGCGCGCCGGGCCGGCCTGAGGTGGCAAGACAAGGGGACACCCGGGCGCCTGCACCTGCAGTACTACAGCGGACACGATGCGCTGAAGGTGCTGATCACGCCGATGCTGCAAGGCTCCACGCTCTCCCCGGAGCTTGCTGGACTGCGTCATGGCTCGACGGCACTGCGGACGACCGCGCGGATCCTGGACGTGCAGCCGATCATTGTGCAGCCGGACGGCCGATCGAGGTCCGAGGAGATCAGCGAGCAGAGCGTCAGCGCGACAACCCGTCGGCGCCTGACCGCGGACATCCGACCGGTCCCCAGCCTCAAGCTCGGCTGGGGCCGGATCTCGTTCACGATGCGGGTGGTGCTGCAGGGCGGTCTGACCACGGAGGCACTCACCGAGCGCCGGGTACAGACCCAGCAGTCGTCGGCGACCCAGGAGCGGGGTGCGCGGCGGCTGTATCGGGCCAGGATCGAGCTGACCGAGCGCTGGTTGGATCGCAAGCGCAACCAATGGGTGACCGCGCTGAACCGCAGCCAGGACGACGGCCGCGGCGTGCACGTGGTCGACGTGCTGCTCAGCGTCACAGCAGCCGAGGCAAGCAGGCTCGCGCTGCCGGCCTCCGGCGTCGGACCCGCTACCGAGTACGCGGCCAGGCGTCTGCCGGACTGGATGGACCTGTCCGCGCTCGCGGCGATGACCCGGACCCGACTCCCCGTCGGCACGTCGGAGGTCGTCCGGGCCGAGCTGGAGCGGCTGCTCCAGCAGGTCGGCGCGGCCGACCTGCTGGCCTGGCGTGACGACAGCCGCCGGCAAAGGCAGCGCCGCGGCGTGTTCCAGCACGAGTATCAGGTCAACCAGATGCTGAACTCGTTGAGTCGCATGGTGCCCCGGAAGGTGGTGCTGCAGCGCCGCCTGGGCGGCCTGGTGACCGAGACCGTGACGGTCACCGTCACGCCGGTGCGTGGACCGGTCACCTACGACCGGACCGTCAAGGGTGCGCAAGTCCGGTCGGCCGGCCAGGTCAGCCGACGTTACGCGGCCCGCCGCACCCAAGGTTGGAGCCCTGCGAGCGGCTTAGAGGCGCGGGCCGGCAGTGAAGACCACCCGTTCGGCATCGTCGGCGTACGAGCTTCCCGCGACCGGTCCAGCGCTCTCGAGAGCCGAGTCCGGTCCTGGCGGCGGGCAGAGAAACACGGGACCAAGACGTCGGTAGTGTTCACCGGCCCCGTCGAGTTCCACCTCAGCGTCGTCGTGAAGGGCGTCTGGCGTCGGCCGGTGCAGAACTACCGGTGGAGCAAGCTCGCGGCCGTGGCTGCGGGCCTCCCCGCCCCGCCGTCCGGCCGGCTGCGCCGCCAGGTGACGGGCTCGGTGGTCATCGAAGGCGTCGAGACGTTCGTGACCCGGGCGCTCACCCAACCTGCGGGGCGAGTGTCACCGACCCGATCGGCGGCGGTCGGCACTCCCCGGCACAACCTTCCAGAGCCCGCGGTCGGCACCCCTGAGCGGAACGCGCTCAACGAGACGGGCGTGGACGCGGAGGGCGACACGGTGATCCACGTCGCGCGGCCGGACCTGGTGCTGGAGTCCGTCCGCCAGCTGGTCGAGCAGCTGACCGGTGCCGATGCGCTCGCGCGCGTCGAAGACGACCTCGAGGCCAGCTTCGGTGAGAGCGCGGTGGCGGCGCGGATCACCACCCGCGGGTGGAGCGCCTCGACCGGCCGGGTCGTCGTCTGGGTATGCCCGACCCTGGGCCCGCCCCGACGGCTGCAGCTCCTTAAAGAGGAGACCTCCACGTGGGTGAGCTCGGCCGGTGGCTTTGAGTTCGAACGCAGCGACGCCGAGTCCAGCACACTCGGCGGCACCGGCGCGCTGCAGGCGTCATTGCCGGTTCCGGGGGGCGCGGTCGTCGTGCGTGGCGACGCCACCTACCGGTACACCAGGGGGAAGACGTCGTCGGTCCTGCGCAGCGGCGAGGTCGGCCGTGGCCTGCAGACCTACGAGGGCGCGCTGCGCGTCCTGACCCTCCACGACCTTGGATGGAAAATCACCGTCGACATGCTGTCCCGCAGCGGGCTGCCGCGGTGGCTGCTGCCGGACATGAAGCGCCAGCGCGCCGAGGCCAGCGTGCGCGTCGCGGGGGCTGTCGTGCGGTCGATCGAGGGGCCCGAGGCCGCTCGTGCCGGGCTGCTCGAGGACCTCGAGGAGCTCCGCCGGCGCAACGACGATGCGCTGCAGGAGCTGGGAATCAAGCTGCCGGATCGGCTCGACCCACCCGGGCGCGCACGCGTCCTGCTCTCGCCACCGAGCACGATGCAGGCGGACGGGCCGCAGACGATCGGCGTCGGCCGGCTGGTCGACGCACCCGACCTGGGCCACCTGCTGCCCCTGCTCATCGAGGCCCTCGGCGAGCGGGCTGAGCGCTACTTCCCTCCCGAGAACGATCATCGGCAGAACTCCAACATCGCCACCCAGTTCCTGTCCTTCGCGTCGATCGCCGGGCATCTCGGCGACCTGGGCGACGGCGGCGTCGCGATTCCGCTCGGTACCTACGGGCGGCGCAACCAGTCGGCCGAGCTTCGGCTCGAGGTCGAGTTCGGTGTCCCTGGCCCGGCCGAGGTGATCTCGGACGGCGCCATGATGTCCGCCTCCTACGGGACCTCGCTCGGCAAGTCGGCGAGCACCGCGGCGGAGCACGGCGGCGAGCTCGGCGGGCTGTTCCTGATGAGTGGCAACTCCCCGGTCACCCACGCCTGGCGGCTCGGTGGCACCGGACTGCTCGTCGGCTCCGCAGCAGCGGCCTGGTTCGACGTCAGCAGCGGCCGCTCCAGCCATGACACGGTTACCGTCCTGCGCAGCCTCGGCCCCAGGGGAGGGTTCCAGGCCTGGGCCACGGCGACCCTCAGCCTGTCGGCCCCGGAGATGCCGGTCGTGTCGGTGACCTCGCGGGCGGACAAGCCGTTCGTGCTGGAGGTGTCCGCGGACGCGCTGCGGGTGGCCGACGGCACGCCGCCGCACGGGTCGCCGAAAGCGAGCATCGCCTCGGATCGCCAGGTGCGGTCGGACGAGGACTGGGGCGACGGCGGCCGCGACCTGAGGCCCTCGCTGGTTGAGATCGACCGGACGACCGCTCGTTCCCTGCAGGATCCTTCGCCCTGGCTGCATCCGCGTGCCTTCGTGGAGTCGGTGCGCGGCGCTGCGTTCATCCGCAAGCGGTTGGCGCAGACCGCCGCCGCCGCGATGGTGGACCCACATCCGGTCGAGCGGCACGAACGCGAGGCGACGGCCTCACGAGGAGCGACCAACGGCGCCTGCCGGTCCTGGTTGCAGGAGGCGTGCGAGGGACCCGTCGACCTGCTGGGTGACGGGCTGGTGATCCGCGCGCAGCTCTCGGGCGGTGTCCTCGAGGACACGATCGGCGTGGAACCGATCCGGCTCTACGACCCCGCGGGTGACAAGGTCCTCGCCGACCTGGTCGAGCAGACCGGTCGGACCGAAGGGGAGAGTTCCGCCAGCGTGCTCAGTCACTCCGCTGCCCCGCAGGCGGCGTCAACGCTTAACCCGCTGGACGTGAGCGGCTTGGTGCCGTTGGGCAGCGCCGCGATGACCGGCCGGTCCGACTCGCGGATCACCGACTCGGGGACCAGCAACCCGGTCGTGACGAACTTCGTGGACGAGTGGGCGGTACTCCTGTACGACCTCACGCTGGCGGCGACCGGTGGGGCAGCGCGGTCCAAGGCCGAGCTGCCGTTCGAGGGCACCAAGGCCTTGCACCTGCCAGGCGCCGTACGGGTGCGAGTGCCCCGCTCAGCACTGGCCGACGGAAGGTTCCGCCCACCGCCCGGTGACCGCGGGATCAGCGTGCCGGAGGCGGCCTGGCAGCCCAAGGCCGAACGGGCGGCCTTGGGCGAGTCCGGCGTGAGGGTCGCGGCGGCCGAGACGGCCGTGTACCTGGCCGCGGAGCGGACCGGACGAGTGCTGGACGACCCGGCCGCGGATCGAGAGACCCTGGTCGAGGCCCGAGTCGCGTTGCGGGAGAGCGAGGACGCGCTGCAGCGGGCGCGTTTGGAGTACGAGGCGACGCTGGTCGCATGGGCTCGGGCCAAAGCCGAGGCCGACGCCGCGCTGCCCTCCGGCGGGCTGGCAGCCGGTTCGTTCCGGTCAAAGCTGGAGCTAGAGTCAAAGCCAGAGCCAGAGAACGGGCCGGAGCGCGGCCGACCTATCGCCACCGCCCCGACTGCAGACTCGCTGCGCAACGACATGGAGCTCTTCGTCCGCTCCACGGCGGAACGCCTCGGTGTCGCGGACCTGCTCGCCGCGCGCCCCGGCGAGGAGCCCCCGCTCGAGAAGTTCTTCGACCGGTTCGCGGCCACCGGGCAGCCCGCCGCGTTGCATCGCCAGCAGAAGAGCGTTTTCGGCAAGCGCAGGCTGGTGGTCGACGTCGTCGCCGCGACACCGGAGGGCTCGTACGAGGTGGTCGTGACCGCCAGCACGGGAATGCGTCACCGGTTCCGTTGGCTGGACACCCCGGGCCTGCGGCCGCTGCTGCTCGCGAACCCGTTGGAGTACGGCGGAAGCGACAGGCGCTCGTTCCAGGTCGACCCGAACTCGCTGCCGACGACGGCTCACAGGTCGCCGGAGTCGCCCACCGCGTCAGCCCTGCCGGCCACGGACGAAGCCGTGGACCGGTTGGGCTCTGCGGTGCTGCGCCTGCGCAACGAGAACGACCTGGAGCCCGTCGTCCAAGCACTGGCCGCGGTGGCCGACGCAGCGGACCGGTTGGGCAGCCCGCTGGCGACCGGGTCGCTCCGCCATCTGCAGGAAGCCATCGTCAGCGCGCCAGGTGAGCTGCTCGGCAGTGGTCGCACCTTCCGCCTCGACACCGCCTCTGGCCGCGAGCTGCGATGGCGCACGCTGGTTCGACACGTCAAGCGCGCGACACTGGACGTCACGGTGACGGGTCGACCGGACACCCTGGAAGGTCGGGACGTGCTCGCGCTCGACGTCCAGGTGTCCGACCCGGTGGACCCGCAGCTGTCCGTGCGCGAGCACGGCGTGGCGGCGCTGCGGGTGCCCCGCGGACATTTCCGGGAACCGAGCCGGCTCACCCGGCTGACTGCCGAGGACGGCGCCCCGCGTGCCGTCCTGGATCGAATGGTGGCGTCCGAGAGTCTGAAGGTGCTCCGGGTCGGTGGGGTGGTCGGTCGTCCGGGGGAGGACCTGGGACCGAAGCTGCTGGAGCAGCGACTCGCGGCGGTCGGGCCGCAGGTCGCGGCTCCTGGTTCGGTCAACGCGACCGCGCTGCGGGCCGCCTCCTCGACCCGGGCGCTCGCGGTCGGTCTGCCCGGGATGCTCGACGGCTGGCACCACCCGCCGGCCATGGCCGGCCGCGGAGCGTCGTGGGCCGCCATCCGCACCCAAGCGAGCCTGGTTCAGATCGACCGGGTGGGTGTGCTGGACGACGGTCGGCTCGCCTACCGCGGCATCGCCCGGATCACCGACGAGCACCTGGCCGGCGGGCGTCGTCCCCGATGGTCCGCACTGGCACCGGTCGACACGGACGTGT
Source organism: Angustibacter sp. McL0619 (assembly GCF_049994355.1). NCBI lineage: Bacteria > Bacillati > Actinomycetota > Actinomycetes > Kineosporiales > Kineosporiaceae > Angustibacter > Angustibacter sp. McL0619. Next base: position 719,265 of record NZ_CP188257.1, read on the forward strand.
GGGTCTCGCTCAGCCGGGCCGACGCCGTCGCGGCCGGGCTGCCCTTGCCGGCCGGGCTTGGCCCGGCAGGCGAGCCTGGCCCGTCCGGCGAGCCCGGAACCGCAGCTGTCGGGCGACCGCTGCCGTCCTGGCTGACCGCCGAGTCGGTGACCCCCGCCATGCGGGTCGCACCGGCACCGGGAGCGACCCGGTCGGTCGTCGTCGCGACCCGCGAAGCGTTGGCCCGCGTCGCCGCCGCCGACCTGCTGCCCGGACCGGCCGAGCCGGCCGACGAAGCTGCGTCGCGGGGTGCGGGTCGGCTGCGCCGGGTGCGGGTGGACGTGCGCGAGCAGCGGGAGAACGAGCTGGCACTGCAGGCCCTGGCCGCCCAGGCGTTGCGCACCGGCCTGGCGCAGCAGCTGCGACTGCAGCTACGCGACGCCGGGGAGGACGTTGAGCTGGCGCTCTACCCGGCCACTGTGGCGTCGAGTCCGCGCGCGCCGGGCGTGTACGAGGTCGGGCTCGGCCTGACCGTCCGTGCCACCGCGCGACCCGCCGGGCTGACCTCGACCCCGGACACCCTCAGCCGGGAACGGCGGGCGCGCGCCGACGTGCTGACCACCGGGGTGCTCACCGTCGCGCGTGGACTCGGCGAGCAGCAGGGCACGGTCCCGGAGCTGCCGGAGGCCGGAATCGCCCGGCAGGTGCGCGCGGCCCTTTGGGGGTACCCGCTGCCGTCCGCGACGCCGGCCGGCCCCTTGCCGCTGACCTCGCGGCAGCTCGGCGAGCTGGTCCAGCTGGCCCGGCCCTCGACGGCACTTCAAGCGGTCGCGCAGGCCGTGCGGGAGCTGTCCGGTGCCACCGTGGCCCAGCAGCTTCAGGATCGCCTGCACGAGCTGTTCGGACCGCAGGCCGTGGCTGCTCGGGTCGATGCCCGGCAGCCGATGCAGTGGGTGCACGACCTGGGGAACCTGCGGGTCCACGTGCGGGGCGTGGTCAGCGAAACCGGCCCGGTCCGACACCGCGCGCTCGGTGCGGACGTTGCGGTGCAGCGCGACCTGCGCTGGGACGTGCGGCTGGAGCGGGTCAGCCGCCGGCTCACCCGCGCGGCGGTGCCCGGACCGGCGACGCGGCTCGTCGTCCGGGCCAGCCACGCCGTGTCCTACCTCGTCCCGGGGGGTGCGGTGCATGCCGCCCAGTACCCGGCGCGGGTCCGCGACTGGCTGGCGACAGAGGGGACGTCCGGACGAACCGCCGAGGCGATCATCGGCGCCGCTGCTCGGGCCTCGGCTCTCGAGCGGGCCTGGCGCTCGGCCGAACCCAGTCTGCCGACGCGGCTCTGGGAGGTGCGGCACTACCCACCGGCCGTGCGGGTCGCGGCGGCCCGCCACGTCCGGGCGCTGGCCGAGGCCGACCGGCAGGGGCGCCCCTCGCCCGCCAGACCCGGGCTCGACGAGCTCCGGTCCGCCGCCGCTGCCGTCGCCGCCGAGGCGTCGTCGGCGCGGTCCGGGCAGCCCGGGCGAACCGCAGCGGAGCCGTCGGGCAGCGACGCCCGGCTCAGCGCGTTCGGCGCGTGGCAGCCGTCCCGGCGTGCGCTTCGTGGGCTGCTGGACGAGCTGCTCGTGCGAGCGCAGCAGGCGGCCGACATCCTGCCGTCGGGCAGCGACGTCTCGCCGCTGGGGGTGCCGGCCGAGGTCGGCGAGGCGCTGTGCAGCGTCGCGGTGCGGCGGTTGCTGGAGGCGCCGGCGCTTCAGCCGGAGCGCCGAGTCCAGGTCGAGTCGGTCGCCGGGCCGTTGACGGCCGGGCCGTTGACGGCCGAGCTGGTCGGGTCGGATGACGAGCGGTTGATGCTGGCTCGCGTGGAGGAGGCGGCGCGGGTGGCATTGCGGCGCGTCGACCCGGACGTCGAGCCGGTCCGGCTCGACGTGGCCGGGTCCGTCCGCTCGAGGGTGGCCCCGGACGGCACGGTGGAGCTGCGGCTCGGTGTGCGGTACACGTCCTGGGGTCCGGTCGACCTCGCCTACGTGACCAGCGCGGCGGCACTGGCCGCTCGGCGGCCGGTGCGGCTGCGCATCGCGGACAAGGGGCGGTCCCGGCTGCAGATCCCGGCCCCGGTCGGCGGTTGGGCGGCGTTGGACGGTCCGGTCGAGGCGGTGCAGCCGCGGATGGCCGAGATCGCCGGCCTTGCGGCGCGGCACTTCGCGGTGCCGCTGACCATCGACTCCGCAGAGTCGGCTCGACAGGGCCCGGACCGGCTGGCCGGGGCCATGTGGCAGGTGGCGCTGGCATCGCGGGCCCTTCCAGGCGCTGAACTGCCGGTGCTGGTGCAGCGGTTCGGTCACCTTGCCGAGCTCGCTCGATCGTCGACGGACCCGCGTGCTCGGGGCCGTGGCGGCGCCCGACCCGAGCGTTGGTCCGGTCAGCCGTTGACCGCCGCACAGCCGTTGACCGCCGCACAGCCGTTGACGTCAGCACAGCCGTTGAGCGGCGCACAGGTCTTGCGGATGAGGGCGGTGCTGTGGCTGTTGCAGCTGTCGGCCGCCGCGCGCATCTCCCAGACGCGTTTGTTCGCCTTGGTCGACGGACCGGTCGACGGGCCGGGCGACAGATTGATCGATGGGCGGGTGGACGAAACGGCCGCGCGGGACCGGCTGTCGACGCTTTTCGGGCTGTCGGCAGTGGCGCGGGCGGTCGCGGCCGGGGGAGAGCCGTTGGCCGCGGTGGATCCCGGCGACGTTGTGTTGGAGAGGTTCGCCCGGCGGGTGGCGACCGAGGAGCCGCTGGCGGGCAGGTGGGTGGCTCTGGCGTTCGAAGTGAACTTCCAGGCGGCCGACGCCGCATGGCAGGGCGCAGCCGAGGTGAGCACCGCAAGGGTGGTCTCGACGTCGACGCTGCTGATGGAGCGGGTCCTGGAGGCGTGGTGGACGGTCGAACGGGAGGGCGCGACGGGACGCGTGGTGGGGGCCGGCGGGGCGGTCGGCGCGCTGGGTGTGCTGCACGATCCGGCAGGGGAGGGGTCGGTGCTGCTTCGGGTCGGTGACCGGGACGGTCGTCTTGGGGTGCCGGCGCTGGGGTTGGTGGCTGCCCGGCTGGCGCTGGAATCCCACCTGGCGGTGCGGGTGGTGCGCGGGGTGGCGGCCGAGTCCGTTCTGAGCGTTCCGGCCCCGTCCGAGATGGATTGGTGGTGGGAGGACGGAACGTGGCAGCCGGCAGGGCAGACCCCGCAGTCGCTGCGTCGCGATGTCCAGCGCGACGTCACCGCGTGGTTCGCTGCGCCGCTGCGCCCTGGCGGCCGGTGGGACGCCGGAGCAATCAGTTGGTCGACAACGATGTTCGTGCAGGCGGTGCTGGTCTTCCTGGGTGGCGCCGGACCGCTCTTGGCGGTGACCGACGCGGTGCGGGCGCTGGGTGAGGTGGCCGGGTTGACGCCGTTGCCAGGCCCGATCCGGGCCGCCTCGCTGCTCGCGGAGGTGCAGGACGTGGTGAGGCGGCTTTCTGACGAGGCTCTGGACGGAAGGGGCCCTGGTGGATCGCTGTTGGCCAGCGCCCCGCGGTTCACGATGAACGGCACCTGGGATCACAGGGGTTTGACCGTGCGAATCGCGCTATACGACCGGCTCGACGTCGCGGAGATCGCAGATTCCGACCTGCTTTGGGTCGCCTGTAATGTCGCGGCCGGCGTCCGCTGTGGCGTCGTGATTGAGCCGGCCGTCGCGTGGCAGCAGGCCACCGTGGCAGCGAGCGTTCGCGCCCCGCAGGATGCCGAGCTCGTTGCTGCCTTTCTTGACTTGCGGACCGACAATCGGCCTGACCGGCTGGACGCGGTCGGGCGGGTGGCCGACCAGCTGTTCGAGCAGCCTGCGGAGCAAGGCCGGAGCCCTCAGGAATGGCAGCAGCTGCGGGCCTATCGGCAGATGCTGTATGCGGTCACGCTGGACCTTCGTACCAGGAGGAACGACAGGCCGCAGGCAGTCTTTGACGCTGTCACCAACTTCGGTGACCGCGCGGGGTTCCGACGTCGGTGGACCAGGACGGAGCCGTCGGAGGGGCCACTCCGGCTGCGCGGTGGTGCGGGCAGCGACGTCTCGCCGCTGGGGGTGCCGGACGAGTCGGTTGGCGAGCCGTTGACGGCCGAGCCGTTGACGGCCGATCTGGTCGGGTTCGATGACGAGCGGTTGATGCTGGCTCGCCTGGAGGAGGCGGCGGGGGCGGCATTGCGGCGCGTCGACCCGGGCGCCGAATCGGAACGCAGCGAGATGGCTGGGTCCGTGCGCTCGAGGGTGGCCCAGGACGGCACGGTCGAGCTGCTGCTCGGTGTGCGGTACACGTCCTGGGGTCCGGTCGACCTCGCCTACGTGACCAGCGCGGCGGCACTGGCCGCTCGGCGGCCGGTGCGGCTGCGCATCGCGGACAAGGGGCGGTCCCGGCTGCAGATCCCGGCCCCGGTCGGCGGCTGGGCGGCGCTGGACGGTCCGGTCGAGGCGGTGCAGCCGAGGATGGGCGAGATCGCCGGCCTGGCGGCGCGGCACTTCGCGGTGCCGCTGACCATCGAGGCCACCGAGTCGGCTCGAGAGGGCCCGGACCGGCTGGCCGCAGCCATGTGGCAGGTGGCGCTGTCATCGCGGGCCCTTCCGGGCGCTGAACTGCCGGTGCTGGTGCAGCGGTTCGGTCAGCTTGCTGAGCTCGCCCGATCGTCGACAGACCCGCGCGCTCGGGGCCGTGGCGGCGCCCGACCTGAACTCTGGTCCGGTCAGCAGTTGACCGCCGCACAGCCGTTGCCTTCAGCGCCGATGCGGCTGCGGGGCGGTGCGGGCCCCTCGCCGGTGGCGGTACGCACCGAGCCGAGCCTGGTCGACCTGCGGATGACGTCGGTGAGCTGGCTGTTGGCGTTGGCGGAGGCCGCTGGCATCACCGAGGAGCGCCTGTTCGCGCTGGTTGACGAACCGGTCGTCGGACCGGTTTACGGACTGTGGGACGAACCGGCCGCGCGGGACCGGCAGGTGGTGTTGGCCGCGCTGACGGCGATGGTGCGTGCGGTCGCGGCCGGGGGGCAACCGTTGGACCGCGGCAACGGCCGGCGGGAGGCCTTCGCCCGTCGGGTGGCGAGCCGGGAGGGGTTGGCGGGCAGGTGGGTGGCGCTGGCATTCGAGGTGAACTTCCAGGCGGCCAACGTCGAACCTCTGGTCGTCGACGAGCTGAGCGCCCGAACGGTCCTGTCAACCTCCGCGCAACTGCTGGACCGGGTCTTGCCGGTGTGGCAAGCGGTCAAACGGGGCGGGACGACGGGAAAGGTGGTGGCGGCCGGCGGGGCGATCGGCGCGCTGGGAGTGATGCACGATCCGGCAGGCGAGGGGTCGGTCGTGCTTCGGGTCGGTGACCAGGACGGTCGTCTCGGGGTGCCGGCGCTGGGGTTGGTGGCTGCCCGGCTGGCGCTGGAATCTGGTCTGTCGGTGCGGGTGGTTCGCGGGGTCGCGGCCGAGCCCTTCTTGACGGTCCCCGGGCCGGCGGAGCTGGGCTGGTGGCGGCAGTACGACGCTTGGCAGCTGCCGGGACGGGCCGCAGAGTCACTGCGTAGCGGTGTCGAGCGCGATGTCGGCTGGTGGTTCGGTGCGCCGCCGCGCCCTGGCGGCTGGTGGTACGCCGGTGCCACCCGCTGGTCGGCAGCGGCGCTCGTGCAGTCGGTGCAGCTGTTCCTGGGTGGCGCCGGGTCGGTGTGGGGGGTGACCGACGCGGTGCGGGCGCTGGGTGAGATGGCCGAGTTGGCGCCGTTGCCGGGCCCCGTCCGGGCGTCGTCGCTGCTGGCGCACTTGCGCGAGCTGTGGACCGGCGATGGCGGACTGCGGCGGACCCTGGCGCGAAATCAGGTGGTGGTCGCCGAATCTCGTCGAGTGAGGATCGAGGGCATCCAAAGATGGACGGGTCTGAGCGTGGAGGTGCAATTGCTCGACCCGCTCGACGTCGCCGAGATCGCCGGCGCCGACCTGTACTGGGTCGCCAGCCAGTTCGCGGCCGCTATCCGGGGTGGCGTCCTGGTCATGCCCGATGTCACGCGGCAGCAACACGTCACCGGGCAACAGCCATCGGCGCTGGTGACGATCCCCGTTCCGCGGGATGTCACCCAAGTTGCTGGCTACCTGAACGTGGTCGACGACCTTCGGCCGACCACGCTCGTAGTGGTGAGCGAGGAAGTCGGCGCACTGTTCGTGCAGCCGCCGACCGACGACCAGAGCACCCTGGGCAAGCAGCGGCTAAATGCGTACCGCGAGCTGCTGTACGCGACCGCGCTGGAACTTCGGGCCAGGAGGTGCCACACACGGCAGGCGGTCATCGAGGCCGCCGCCAGGTTCGGTGACCGTGCCGGGCTGCCACGCCTGGAGGAACCCTTGCGGCTTCGCGGCGGTGCGGGCGAGCCGATGACGGCCGAGCTGGTCGGGTCCGATGACGAGGGCTTGACGCTGGTACGCGTGGAGGAGGCGGCGCGGGAGGCACTGCGGCGCGTCGACCCGGACGCCGACCCGGACGCCGAATCGGAACGCAGCGAGATGGCCGGGTCCGTCCGCTCGAGGGTGGCCCCGGACGGCACGGTGGTGCTGCTGCTCGGTGTGAGGTACACGTCCTGGGGTCCGGTCGACCTCGCCTACGTGTCGAGCGCCGCGGCGCTCGCTGCCCGCCGGCCGGTGCGGCTGCGCATCGCGGACGAAGGGCGGTCCCGGCTGCAGATCCCGGCCCCGGTCGGCGGCTGGGCGGCGGTGGACGGTCCGGTCGAGGCGGTGCAGCCGAGGATGGCCGAGATCACCGGCCTTGCGGCGCGGCACTTCGCGGTGCCGCTGACCATCGAGGCCACCGAGTCGGCTCGACAGGGCCCGGACCGGCTGGCCGGGGCCATGTGGCAGGTGGCGCTGGCATCGCGGGCCCTTCCGGGCGCTCAACTGGCGGTGCTGGTGCAGCGGTTCGGTCACCTTGCTGAGCTCGCTCGATCTTCGACGGACCCGCGTGCTCGGGGCCGCGGTGGCGCCCGACCCGAGCGCGCTGCGACCGGAAGGCCCACGCGAGGACAGTGGTCCGGTCAGCAGTTGACCATCGCACAGCAGGACTGGCTGGAACGGACCGCGCAGCGCGCCATCAGTGTTCAAGGGGAAGCCGATGCGCTTTTCTGGGCGATTGCGGAGTCGTACCGCCAGCAGGGTGGTCCCGACTACTCGCTGGCTGACCTTCGCGAGCTGGCGGCTGCTCAACTCGAGGAAGGGCCAGAACGCTACGCGCATCTGCTCTGGGATCCGGTAGGGCCATCTCGCGTCGACCCCGTCCAGCGGGCCGCTCAACTGCGGACGGCAGGCGCGTGGGAAGACTGGTTCGAGCAGGCCGTGCCAGTGTTGCTGACAGATGCCCTCGGCCACCCTGTCGTGGTGGTCGACCCCACCGGGATCACCGAGTCGCCGGACGACGTCGGCACGACGACGGAGTCGGGCCAGATCGCCGTCCTGCGAGTGGGCACTTCGGGTGCCGCGTTCGCGGCCGTGGCGTCGCGTGCTGCGCCTCCGGTCGTACTGCCCGCCTGGCCTGTTGCGGTGAGTGAGGTGGGCAATGATCTGAGTCGCACCGTCGTGCGGATGACGGCGGTTCTGTGGCTGTTTGACTTGTCGGCCGCCGCGGGCGTCGCCGAGGAGCGTTTGTTCGCCTTGGTGGACGGACCGGGCGACCGGGAGGCCGACGGGGGGGTGGACGAAGCGGCCGCGCGGGACGGCCTGTCGGCGCTGTCCGAGTTGTCGGCAGTGGCGCGCGAGGTCGCGGCTAGGGGAGAGCCGTTGGCCGCGGTGGATTCCGGCGGCCGGCTGGAGGCGTTCGCCCGGCGGGTGGCGTCCGAGGAGCCGGAGGCGGGCAGGTGGGTGGCTCTGGCGTTCGAGGTGCAGTTCCAGGCGGCCAACGCCGAATCGCAAGTCGCCGCCGAGGTGAGCGCCGCAACGGTGGTCTCGACGTCCACGCTGCTGACGGAGCGAGTCCTTGCGGCGTGGCGGACGGTCGAACGGGAGGGCACGACGGGAAGCGTGGTGGCGGCCAGCGGGGCGATCGGCGCGCTGGGTGTCCTGCATGATCCGGCAGGCAGGGGGTCGGTGGTGCTTCGGGTCGGTGACCGGGACGGTCGTCTTGGGGTGCCAGCGCTGGGGTTGGTGGCTGCCCGGCTGGCGCTGGAGTCCAAAATGGCGGTGCGGGTGGTGCGCACGGTCTCGGCCGAGTTCTTTCTGAGCGTTCCGGCCCCGTCCGAGCCGGGATGGTCGTGGAAGGACGGACCGTGGCAGCTGGAGGGGCAGGCCCCGGAGTCGCTGCGTCGCGATGTCGAGCGCGACGTCGCCGAGTTGTTCGCTGAGCCGCCACTCCCCGGTGGCCGGTGGGAGGCAGGCAAAATCAGTTGGTCGACGACGATGTTCGTGCAGTCGGTGCTGCTGTTCCTGGGTGGTGCCGGACCGCTCTTGGCGGTGACCGGCGCGGTGCGGGCGCTGGGTGAGGTGGCCGGGTTGACGCCGTTGCCGGGCCCGAACCGGGCCGCGTCGCTTCAGGCGGAGGTGTATGACGTGTGGTCCCGGCGCGCTGACGCGGGTCCGAACACCGGGGTCGATGGAGCGCTCTCGGCCAGTTGCCCGCGGTTCACGATGAACGGCACCAGGAATGGGTCGCGTTTGACCTGGCGGATCGCGCTGCACGACCCGCTCGACGTCGCGGAGATCACCTCTTCCGACCTGCATTGGGTCGCCTGCAATGTCGCGGCCGCCATCCGCTGTGGCGTCGTGATCGAGCGGGCCGGCGCGGAGCAGCCGCCCACCGAGGCAGCGCACATTCGCGCCCCGCAGGATGCCGAGCTCGTTGCTGCCTTTCTTGACTTGGACGACAACAATCGGCCCGACCGGCTTGCCGCAGTCGGCCAGGTGGCCGACCAGCTGTTCGAGCAGCCTGCGCTGCAGCAGGTGAAGGCCTATCGAGAGATGTTGTATGCGGTCACGCTGGACCTTCGTTTCAGGAAGAACCACTCGAGGCAGGCAATTACTGACGCTGTCACCAAGTTCGGTGACCGCGCGGGGTTCCGACGTCGGTGGACCATGGCTGAGCCGCCGCAGGAACAGCCGGCGGGGGAACCGATGCAGCTGCGGGGTGGTGCGGGCGGTCCCGCCAGCTCTGAGACGACGCACGTGACCTGGGCGCAACAGAAGTGGCTGGACCGGACGGAGCGAGAGGCCCGATCCGTCCCACCGGGCGTCGACTCCCTGTTCTGGGCGCTCGCCCAGTCGATCATCGAGCAGGGCGGCGCGCTCTACGCGCAGCGGGACCTGCGCGCGCTCGCCGCCGACGCGCTCGTGGGGCAGCCGCAACAGTTCGCCTACCTCCTGGCCGGCCCGGGAGAGCCACCGGTCCTCGACGTCCGACGGGGAGCGGAGGACCTGCGCCGCCCGGGCCACGTCGCTGACTGGTTCGACGAGGCCGTCCCGACTTTGCTGGCGCACGCGCTGCGCCGTCCGGTCGTGGTCGTCGACGCAGACGGCATCAACACGACGTTCCCGGGCCCCGCCGGGCGGTACCTTGAGCGCCCGGTCGTGGTGCTTCGGGGCGAGGGGACCAACCCGAGATATGCCGCGGTCGCCTCCTCGAACCCGCTGGTGGACGCCGATCGAGAGCTGGCCCGGCGCTGGCTGTTCGCACTGGCGTCCGCGGCGGGGATAGGTCATGCCCAGCTGGTCGGCCTGGTGTCCGGAGCAATCGATGTCGCAGCGGGAGACCGGATCCGTGCGGCACTGGCAGCCGTCAGCGGCGCCGTCGCCCTCGGCGGCAGTCCGCTGGATCTGGACGGCGCTTCCGGTGACCAGCTGGCTGACCTGGTCGCATCGACCGAGCTCCAGACGGTGATCGAGCTGCCCGACGGCTGGCTGGAACTGGCGCAGCGGCTGGGAATCGATCGGGACGGGGCGGTGGCCGGCAGGTTGCGCACCGTCCTGGTGCCGGCGCTGCGGCTCCGGGGAGGAGCCGACGGCGATCCCGTGGAGCAGCTCGTGACGCCGGCGCACGACGGGGACCGTGCCGAGCGCGAGCGGACGGTGCGGTGGTTGCTCGGCCTCGCGCGGGCCGCCTCGCTGGATCTGGCGCTCGTGCACCAACTGGTCATAGGCAATGATCCCCAGGACTTCATGAGTGTGGCCGTGCTGCATGCGCTGTCCAGGGCGATGCGGGACGTGCTCGCCGGCACGATCCCGGTGTCACTGGACGGGGCGACCGCGCATCACCGGCAGGTCCGCTCCGCTCTCGTGGAGCGCACGGTTCGGTACGCCGACGGTCCGCGGCTGGCTGCGTGGGCCGCCGAGGTGACGCTCCGCGCGGGTGAGGGTGATGGCCGGGGTGACGAGCGGCAGCGGCTCGCCTCCTTGGTACACGACCTGGCGATGGGGTGGGACCAGGCCCGGCTGGCAGTAGGTGAGACGGTCGGGGTAGGCGTCTGGGAGGGGTGGGCGCGGGCGACAGTGGCCCGCATCGAAACGGGTTCGGGCGCGATGGTGGTGCGCCTGCATGATCCGGACGACGTGCGGCTGGGTCGGACGGCGTGGGGTTACCTCGCGGCCCAGCTCGCCGTGCACGCCGGGACGCAGGTCGATGTCGTCAGCGACCTGCTCGGCGCGCCCGCCACCCCGCTGGCTGCCGTCGGTGCGCCAGAGGGCGCCGGGTGGCGTCGGGTCGGGACGCAGTGGTCCGGCGACACTCGTGCCGAGCAGGAGCTGGCCTGGGTGCGGGATGCGGCCGATCGGCTCTTCGTGGCCGGGTCTGGTGCCGGATCGACTGCGCAACGGACCCCCGCCATGGTGCTGCTCGCGATGCTGCTCTACCTGAAGGGCCCGGGTCAGGCGGACTCCATACCGGTCGCCGTCCGCCGGTTGGGCCTGTGGTCAGGGCTGGTCGAGCGGGACGGGTCTGCGCGGATGAACGCCCTCGGGCTGGCGGTCAACGGCATCCAGACCCGGCACCACGAGGGAGATCGGGTCACGATCAAGGCCGGCCCGTCCGGGCTGGACCTGGTGCTGCAGGATCCCGGCGACGTGGCCATGGACCAGAACCACCTGCGGCTGGTGGCGGCGTCGCTGGCGGCCAGGGCCGGCCGGCCGGTCCAGGTGGTGGACGCGCGGCATCCCGGCGTCGCGCTGATGAGCGTGCAGCGGGATCCGGCTCGTCCGGGCTTGCGGACGCAGGTCGAGGCCGCAGCCGCCCAGATCTTCGACCCGAGCGAGCCCGATCGCGGCGTGCCGGCCAGCCTTGCCGCGGCGCGGCATCGCGATCGGATGACGGTGCTGGAGCTCTTCACCGCGGGTCTTCCCGACCTCGGCGTCGAGAACGTGGTGCAGGGGGTCGGGGGGTGGCTGGGGCTTCGGCACGCCGGCCGCATCCAGCCGCAGCCGGCGGAGCCTCGGCCTGCGCTGGTTCGGGCGGAGCCGTCCAGGCAGCAAGCCGAGTGGTTGGCCCAGCGTGGGCTGGCGGCGGCACCGGCGGTGGACGCGGACCGGTTGTTCGCCCCCCTGGTGGAGTCGCTGGGCCCCGACATGATCGCGCCGGGACCGCAGGGCGTGCAATGGCTGCGCGACCGGATAGCGAACTCCGTGGCGGACGACTGGGATGAGTTGCAGGACTGGGCCATCGGACTTGGGTTCGCTGACCCGGCGGCGATCCGCGCGGTGCTTGTGGCAGAGCCTGGCGTGGTGGAGCCCGCGGCTGCGGCTCGCCTCGATCCGATGGTGCTGAACCAGGTGGCCCGGCTCGTTGGTACCGACATCCGCCTGGTCGATGCCGATGGGGCCGAGACGACCGTGCAGGCGACGGGTGCCCGGTCGAGCACGTCGGTGACGTTGCTTGCCCTGGGGCCTGCGGAACGGCCGAGTCACTACGTGGCGGTTCCGCAGGTCGACCCGAGTGTCGAAGCCCGCCTGCGTACGGCGGAGCGGGTGCGCTGGGTGCTGGCGCTCGCGGACGCTGCCCGAGTCGACGAGGCCCGGTTGGCAGCCTTCGTGGACGGTGCAGACGACGACGCGGTGCGGTCGGACCTGTTCGACGTTGCCGGTGCCGTCGCGGCCGGGCGGACCCGGCTGGCGATCGGCGGCCGCAGCGAGCAACAGGCGGAGTGGTGGCGCGTCTTTGCCGAGCGGGTGGCGGCCCTGGACACGCTCGCCAGCCCGTGGTTGGACCTGGCTCGCGAGCTCGAGGGCGCCGTGCCCACCGACGATGAGGCAGTTCTTCGGCTGCGTGGGGGTGCTGGCAGCGACTTCAGTGCGGACTCCGAGCCAATATTCGAGCCGGCCGCCCCGCCGGCCGCCCCGCCGACCACCCCGTCACAGGCACAGCAGGACTGGTTGGCCGAGCGAGGGCTGGTGGCGGTGCCACCGCCCACCGATGCCGACGACGTGCTCGCGGCCATCAGCGCGTCGGTTGGTCTCCATCCGCACCTGGCCACGTCGGCTTCCGCGCTGCAGACGTACGCCGAGCACTCGCTGCGCACCCGCTGGGTCGACCTCGAACCCAGCCTCTCGGCGCTGGACCTCGATCTGAACCGGGCCATCGACCTGCTGGCCCAGGGCAGAGCCGGCACGGTCCCGCGGCTGCAGGAGATCGTGGCCGTCCTGGTCGGGCAGGCGCTGGGCCGCGGGATCGAGGAGATCGATGAGGACGGTCGGAGTTGGACCCTCAGCTCCGACGCCGAGCCGCGCCCGGTGCTGAGCGTGCTGTCCGCGCGGACGGACCACGGCGTGCGATGGCTGGGGGTGCGGCCGGAGCGCACCGCCGATGTCACTGTGGCGATGGACGTCGACGACGCCCCGGGGACTGAGGTCGAGGTCGCCTGTGTGCTGCGGGTGCTGCCCGACCTGGGTGAGGCGGACGAGCTGCTGCCCGATTCGGCGGCGCGGCAACGGCTTGACCACGCTTCACCGATCGGGTGGCGGACGCCCGCCCCGCTGGTCAGCTCGGGGGCCTCGGTGCAGGTGAACGCGTTCCGGGAGGCGACGCGGACCGGCCTGACTGAGGCGCAGCGACGATTTGGCCGGTTGCCGATCGACGTGGCGACCGTTCCCCGAGTCGTGCGGGCCGCGGTGCTGTGGTGCGTCGCCTCCGGTGGCCTGTTCGAGGACTGGTTCGCCCAGCTGGACGCCGGGCACGTGGTCGGTCTCGATGACCTGGGCGACCTGTTCACCCGGGACATGCTGGACGAGTTCCTGGCCGTCGACCTGCCTCGACGCGTGCCGAGCCCGACCGACCTGACGGTGCACCTGTTGCAGACCCCGCAGGTCGGGGCGCTCGCCGACCAGCTGTTGCTGCACCTCGCGACCCGCCCGCAGACGACGATGCTGGACGCCGCAGAGCTGGTTCGGCGGATCTGGACCGATGTCTGGCGAGCTGCACCAGACGTCGTCCCGGAGCCGGTCGAGGCGATCCCGTTCGAGCAGCGCGTCGTCGACGTCGTCCAGGCCCACCTGCACCTGGGGCTGCTGCGCGAGCGGGCAGCCGTGCTGTACGCCTACACCTGGGCGCGCCATCGTGGGGCAGGTTCGGTCGAGGTGCCCTTCCGGACGTCCGGACCGCGCGCCGAGGCGGAGCAGGCGCTGGCGGACGCGCTCGGCGAAGGGGTGCTCGAGGCGGCGGCCGAGCAGGCGCTGACCGAGTTGTCGGCGGCGCGACCGCACGAGGTTGCGGACCTGATCGACCAGGCGCGTTCATGGGTGGGCCGAGACCCGTTCGTGTCGCTCGAGACCTTCAGGGGCGCGCCCGCGCCGCTCGCCCCGGCCCCCGTCTACGACGAGCAACCACCGCCACCGGGGTACGCCGGCTCGTCGCAGCAGGCGCCCGACCTGATGTCCGAGACGCAGGACCCCGGCAGCGTAGGCCGCCGGCCAGCGGGCGAGATGTCCGAGCTTTCGGGCGAGGCGAGCGGGGGCCTGGAGGTCGCGGTCTGGAACGCGGGCTTCCGCGCGGGCGACTACTCCGTGACCACCGCTGGTGTACCGGCCGACACCCAACAGCTGGCTCTGTTGTTGCTGGCGACCTGGGCCGAGGTGCCCACCCCGGCCCCACCGGCGACGGCTGCCGAGGTTGATACCGAGGTCGCTGCCGAGGTGGTCGCCGCTCCTGCCACGCTGAGGATGACCCGTCGCCAGCTGGCTCCCCGCGACGCGGCTGCAGTCCGAGGCCAGACCTGGGACGGCCTGTCGATCCTGCTGGGCACCATCGAGGATCTTCGCTCGACCGTGGAGGAGCTCGACGTCGTGGTCCGCGATGTCGTGGACGCGGTGTTCACCGACGAGGACGACGTGGGCGAGCTGATCCGCCGGCTGGTCGCCGCGTCGGACCGGGACTCGCTAGGACTTGCCGGCACCGTTCTTGGACGAATCGCCGCGGAGGTCGAGCGGGTCTGTAACAGTGACCGGACAGCGACCGTGCCGCTGCGGCTGCACCATGCGGGCGTCACGGCGGCCGACCTGATGCGCCGCCACATCGGCACCGGCACACAGCTGCTGGACTGGTTGCACTCCTTGCACGGCTGGGTCGAGGCTCAGTGGCCGGGGGCGGTTCGCAAGCTCCGCGAACCCGACCTGCCCCCGCCGATGACCTCGACGTACGTCGCGACCATGCTGGCCGGGTACCCGCCCGAGGCGCGGATCGAGCTGGCGCGGCAGGTCGACGCCGACCCCGAGGACCTGGCCGAGGCCGACGCGGTGCTGCAGAGGTTCGACCCCGGAAGGGTTCGCCAGTATCTCGAGGCCCTGGCGCCGCGATCACCGCTGCCGGGAGGCGTCGAGGCCGAGGAACCTGCTGCGGCCGGCCCGTTCGCGATGCCATTGGCGTCCGAAGGGCAGCTGACCTGGCTCGGCGACCGGGCCCTGGTCGAGGTGCCGGTGGCCGCGGACGGCGACTGCCTGTTCGCCGCGGTAGCGGCCTCGATGTTCGAGCAGGGCGAGCCGATGACGACGGTGCAACAGCTGCGGGAGCTTGCGGCCGCTCAGCTCGAGTACGGCTGGGAGCACTACGAAGACTTCATCGATGGCCGGTTGAGCGCGCAGGATGCTGCGGGTCTGATGCGGAGACCGGGCTTCTGGGCCGACCAGCTGGGCGATCTCGTGCCCGCGCTGCTGGCCGATGGCATGGGTCGTCAGCTGGTGGTCGTCGACGAGGGCGGCGCCGTCGCGGCGCTCGGCCCCGAGGCTGCGCGGCCGCTGGTGGTGCTCCGGTTCGAGGCCGGTGGCGGCCACTACGCCGCGGTGCGTCGGACGGACTCGCCGCCGGTGGCGGATGCGCCCCGCTCGCTCACGGTGGACGCCGAGCGGGTGGCCGACTCGCCGCCGCTTGACTCCGCAAACGAGACCGTCTCGTCGCTGTACGAGGCCGCCCTGGCGGCGGCAGTACCGATCGTGAACCCCCAGGCGGCCAGGGGCGAGCCCGATACCACGAGGGTGCTGGTGCAGCCGCGGACCGACGAGAACCAGGTCCAGTGCTTGCAGGTGCTGCTGCGCGATCCGCACGACGTCCGGCTTCCACCGCTGTTCCTGGGCTACCTGGCGGCCCACCTCAGCGCCTCCACGAGGTGGACGGTCGAGCTGCTGGACGGTCGTGGCGCCCGGCCGCTGTCCTTGCTCACTGTCTCGCCGCCTGGGGCGGCACAGCCGGGCGCCGCCGAGGCCGCGATCGAGTTCGTGCGGATCCACCAGCGTGCGACGGAGCAGTTCGTGCTGCCCCGAACGGCGATCGGCCCGGACCACGGGTCCGTCCGCGGAGACGTCGCGCGGACCTGGGTATGGACGGTGCTCTGGGCCATGACGTTGTACGTGCGCGCCTTCCCCGAGGCGAACGCCGCCGAGGTGGTGCAGGAGTTCGGTGTGCTCGGCGAGCTCCGCGAACAGCAGCGGGTCAGCGCCGACGAGGTGCGCTCCCAGACGCAGGCGCTGCTGCGCACGATCTGGAACCGGGTGAGCGTCGACGAGGACCACGGTGCGGACCGGCCGTCTCCGTGGTCGTTCGAGGCAGAGCTCGTCGCCGGCTGGGTGCAGGTCACGGTGGATCAGGAGGAGAGCGAACCGCACGGCCCCGGTCCGTCCCAGCTGGATGCCGGCTGGCTGGCGAGTCGGCTGGCCATCGATCTTGGACGACGGGTCAGGGTCGTCGATGGGCTCAGTCCGACCGCGAGCTCGCTGGCCGAGGTGGACCTCCCGCCATTGTGGCCCGCCCCAGCGGTGCCACATGACGAGCTCTGGGCAACGGTCCAGCAGACCGCGGACGAGGTGTTCGGGCCGGCCGACGAGGCGGAGGAGCTGCGCCGGACCAGGCCGATGGAGGTCATGGCGCACTACCTGGCCTCGGTCCCGGGAGCGGACCTTGAGGAGGTGGTCCGGCGGTTCGGCGCGCTCTCCGCTCTGGGGAGCGACTCGCCACCGGCTCCCGCGACCGCGTTCAGCTCGTTGAGCCTTCACGCCACCTCGACCCTGTACGAGTCGGCCAGTCAGTCGCTCGCGTCTGCGTTGGCGGGGACTCGCGGGCGCGCGGGGTCAGCGGCCGGGTCCAACCGGTTCGCCCTCGTCTTTCACCCAGACGTCCCCCTCACCGTGCAGCTGGTGCTCAACGATGAGCAGGACGCGCAACTGCCCGAGGCGCTGCTGGGGTATGTAGCGAGCGCGCTGGCGGCCGGCGAGGGCCGGACGGTGCAGCTCGTGGACGGGACCAGTGACACACCGCGCCTGCTGCTGACCGTGCCGGCTCCACCGGCCGCTGTGGTACCCGACGGCGATCCCTGGGCTGGCGCCGCCCGCGCAATGTTTGCGTCAGTTCGGTCGATCTTGATGGATCACGTGGCATTTCCGGATGAGCCGATAGGCCCATCCCCCCAAGGGGCCGCGGAGTCGCGCCAGCGGCGGCACCTGCGGACCACCTTGTGGGCCATGGCCGTCTATCTCTGCGCGAACCCCGATGTCGACCCGATCGATGTGGTCGCTGAATTCGGTGGCCTCGCTGGACTTCACCCGCTGCCGGAGGCCGACCTCGATGTCCTTCGCGCCCAGCTGGATCAGCGTCTCGACACCATCTGGGGCTGGCATCCGGTGGGCCAGGGCAGGCCCGGCGACGACTGGCAGTGGCTCTGGCCGGTCACGATGGAGCTGGTCGAGGGGCGAGTGCACGTGACCTTGGGACGGACCCTGCCGTCACAGCCGGGCACCGGTGTCAGCGCGCTGGACGCCGCGTGGCTGGCCAGTGGGCTGTCGCTGGAGACCGGACGCGTGGTGCGGGTCCTGGACGGTTCGGACGCTCGGCGTGCCCCGCTCGCCCGGATCGAGGCACCGGACACCGTTCGGACGGCTGGTCCGAACCATCAGGACGAGCTGCGCTCGGGCCTCCTCGTCGCCCTTGACGAGCAGTTCGGTACGGCGCTCGACGACGCCGCTCAGTCCGCGCGCGAGCACGTGCGGGAGCTCTTGGTGCAGTACGTCGGCTCTGTCCCCGCGGCGGACGTGACGGACGCCGCCCAGCGGTTCGGCATGCTGTCCGGCCTGGCTGGCGAGCCGTCGTCCCGGCTGCCGGTGGTCGGTGCCGCCGTGCAGGTGTCCGGGCTGGCCTCGGTCCGTGGTCGCTACGGTCCGCGAGCGTTCGAGGTGCGCCAGCACCTGCCCGGCGTGGACGGGCCAGTCCTTCCCGAGATCCTGGAGGTGACCCGCCGCGACCGGCTGGTCCCCGAACCGGGCTTCGAGCAGCGGCTGCCTCCCTCGGCGCTGCGCGAGCTCGCGGCGCGGATCGAGGCCCGCGCGACCTGGCGAGCGGCGACGGACAACACCGTCTGGGTGCCGACCTCACCGGCGCGGGAGTCAGAGGACGGGATGGCCACGTCGACCGGACGGTGGGTCCGGGTGCGCTGGGAGGGCGTGGTCGGCGACCGGCTTCCGGAACCAGTGCACGGCCTCGTGGTGGTGCTGCCGGCCGGTCACGCCGGGCCGCGCCGGCCAGGCAGGGTGCTGTCGCTGGAGGCCTCGGACGACGACATCGACGCGGTGCTCGCGGCCGGCCTGGGGTTCGGCCAGGGTGAGTGGTGGGGGTTGTCCGTGGCTGCCGGGCGTGATCTGGCCGAGCAGTGGTTGGCCCAGGCCCAGGACCCGTACGGGCTCCCGGTCGTCGACGAGGCCGCGTGGGTGTTCGCTGGCGCGGAGCGGGACGACGCCGATGGCTGGCTGCTGCCTCCCGGTCCGGGTGCGCCCGGCCTCGAAGCAGGGCTGCTTGACGGGCAGCTGGACCGGCTGCGCCCGCTGACGCCGGCGACTCCTGAGGTCGTCCCGATGACCTGGCTGCGCGACCACCGTGAGATGGCCCAGCTGCCCGACCTGGCCGCGCGGCGGTTCCGGCTCCGTGCTGACCTCACCGGCGAGCGGCTGGTGGTCGTGGAGGTCCTGCTCGGTGCGGAGCTGCTCTCGACTCGCGACCCGGATCCGCTGCTCGGCTTGGCAGCCGCGGCACGCTCGCTCACCGCGGGCACGTCAGACGTGCGCATCAACGGCGTGCGACACGTCCTGCGCTTCCGGCTCGACGAGGGTGTTCGTGTCGCGGCCGCTCCGGACGGCATCGGGCGCGAGTGGGCGCGGCCGCCGGCGGAGGTGCTCCAGCCGCCCGACGACGTCACGTTCCGCCAGATCGTGGCGGCCCTGGACCGGGCTTCGCTTCCGCGCTTGTCGCCCGAGCTGCAGGCCCGGGTGACCGCCGCACTCCAGCAGGATCTACCGACCAGGCGCGTCGTCGTCCGAGAGCATTCGCCGTTGCTCGCGAGCAGGCGCTCGCTCGTTCCGGGACACACCGACCGGCACCTTCCCAGGTTTGGTTGGCCTCCTGCGACCAGCTTCGACGTCCGCTCGACTATCGTGGCCGATCCGAGTTCTGGTGCGCCGGTGGCAGTCGTCGAGATCGTGGTGCGGGTCCTGCTGGCACGCGAGCCGGGCTCAACCAAACCGATGCGGGACGAGGACCTGGCTGCGGTACACCTGCAGATGCTCAGTGCGGCGCAGGAGGTGTGGTCGCAGAACCGTCCGGTGGCATGGCGTGGGCTGCCGACGCTGGTCCGGGTCCGTTGGGAGCTGGCACTTTCGACGGCGGATGCCCATCGGGTGCTCTTCGTGGCGCCTGGGGAGGAGAGCGAGCTGCGGGTGCCGCCGGACCTCGCCCTCCCCATCGCCGCCCACGAGCTGGGCCACCTGGTGGGGCTCCCCGACCGCTACGAAGACAAGTCGCATGCACTGCGTCCGCGCGCCATCGTGCGGTCCGGTGGGACGGCGCCGGTGCGGCCGACTGGGGTGCAGCGGAATGTCGAGCTGATGGGCCGCGGCCACCGGAAACGCGTTGCGCCGAGGCCGACGCAGGCCGACCTGGTGCAGATCCTGGACCAGATCGGTGATGCGGTGTACGGGACGGCGACAGCCGAGGAGATCCTGCCCGCCTTGATCAGGGTGGACCAGCGTCAGTGGGTGGTCCCTGAACTTGCGGACGTTCGGGTGAACGGCTACTCGGTCCGTACCGCCAGCAACCCGGACGACACTGGGGTCACTCTCCGGGTGCGTCCACACCTCCAGGTCGCGTGGTCGTCCCAGGTGCGAGCGCCGGAGCGAGCGGCCTTCTGGGTCAGGCTCGGGGAGTCGGCCTCCGATGCGTGGCAGTCGGCTCGCGTCGATCTGGATGGTGTGCCTTGGTCGGTGCTTCCGGAGCTGATGGCCCGGCCGCTCGCGCCGAACGGACCTGACCGGCTCGTCATCTTCGAGCACCCCAGCGCTGCCGGGCGGACCATGCAGCCCTGGGAGTACGCACTGGACGAGGACCCGGACGTCGTTCAAGCCCGCCTGCTGGGCTTCGCCCTCGGGCTGACCGCCCTGGCCCCCTGCGAGGCGCCGTCACCCGACCAGGTACGTGCCCTGTTCGACCAGGCTCGAGCCGCAGCGGTCACTGCCGCAGCCGATCTGCCGGTGTCGAGCACCCCCTCCTACGGCCCGGTCGTTCCGGTGCCGCCGTCGGCGCTGGCCGGGCCGCTGGTCCCGCTGGGCTCTGGCACCGGCGTTCCGCCGGCGCTGACCGACGACCTGGGCCTGCCCGCGATGCTGAGCATGGCGGCTGCGTTCGAGCCATGCACGGTCGTCTATCACCCGGCGCCGGCGGGCGGCTCCCCGCGCAGTTTTGACCTGCACACGTACGCACTGCACGACGGCGCCCGGGTGACCGCGCACCTGGTGGAGATGGCCGTGCGGGTGCAGCTCGTTGCGGCGCCCGGCTTCGAGGCCGCGGTCACCGAGGATCAGCTGGGCGGCCTCGCCGTCCGGATGCGGCGCGCCAACTGGTTCGGACCCTTCGCACTGGGCGAGGGACCCGTGAGGCCACCGGTGTTCGTCCGGGTGGCAGCCCACGTGAACGGCGGTGGGCTGAGGGTGACGATGGCGTCCGCGCACTATCAGTGGCGGGTGGCGCCGCCCGGCGAGCGGCCGCCCGCCGGCACGTTCGTGGCGGCCGACATCACCGACGGCGATCTGGCTGCGCAGGTCCTTGCGCTGGTCGGGATGCGTCCCGGTGACGCGGAGTCCGCGCGCACCGCCGTCGAGCGTGCGCTGGGCGCGACCGCTCGCTCACGGCAGGATGACGACCCGCTTCCGCTGACGCCGCACGGTCCGTGGGTCGGCGCGGGAGTGGCCAACGACGGGCAGTGGGACTGGACGCAGGATCTGGACGCCCTGCGCGCCAGCACGCAGCCTCGTGCGGACGGTGTGCCATCCTCGCAACTGCAGCTGGGCGGCCAGCCTGGGCCATTGCTCCAGCACGACGTGCGCGAGTACCGGCTGCGCAACGGCCACACCGGTGCGGTCGTGCGGATGCTCGAGGTCGAGCTGCGGGCGAGTATCACCGACCAACGGGCCGTCAGTAGCAGGACCGCTCGACTCATCGACGACTCCATGGCTTCATCGGTGGCCCAGCGGCTGTCCGGCCTGATGGCGCGAGACGCGCGCGACGGAGTCCGCGACCTCGTGCGGGTGCACTGGGTGGGTGTCCCGGACGGCAGCCCGGACTATCACGTCCAGTACCGGGTGCAGGACTGGCAGCGGGTGCTCGAGGATCGGCGCGCCGAGCTGCTGGCCCGTCAGGTGGGAGAGCCGTCGCCGACCGGCCGGGTGATGGACGGCATCCACCAGACCCTCGAGCAGACCCTCGGGCGGCCGCCCGGGAGCGTGTCGGGCTGGGAGACAGCTGGCGCGCCCGCCCGACCGGACGCGATGCCGCTGGTGGGGTCGGTTGCCTGGGTGCGGGCGCTCCTGCAGCCCGGTGCGCCGGTCGCGGTGCAGGAGCGGGCGGATCAGGTTTGTGAATTGCGGCTGCCGCAGTGGCGGGTGGCCCCGTCGCGGGTTCTGGACGTCGGCTATGTGGCCGCGATGCTGGCCGGCGACTTCGGCGCGGCGGTTGAGGTGGTGGCCGGCGCGGAGACCGAGGGGACCGCCGAGCCAGATCAGCAAGTGCGGGTGCTGGTCCGGCCGGTCGACACCGGGCAGGAAAATGCCGGGCAGGGGGATGCCGAGATCGTGCCGCTGATCCAGGCGGTGACTGGCCTTGTGGGTCGGCTGTTCAGTGTGTCGCCGGTGATCGTCGAGTCGGCGTCCGAGGGTGTTGCGGCCGCTGTCCGCAGTACCGCGACCAGGGCCATGGTCAGCTATCTGGGCAGCCATCCTCGCGCCGACGCTCGAGCGGTGGTGGAGCGTTTTGGTGAGCTGGCTGGCCTGGCTCGGCGGGACAGCCAGGACCGCCCCGGTCTGCGCGGCGGAGCCGACCCGGCCGACCCTGAGGCCGGCTGGGCCGACCCGGCCGGCGGCCGGCCGGCCGGGCAGGGCTCCTCCCGTGACCACGACCCGATCCAGGACGACCTGCTGCTGCACCCCGCCGCTCCCCGCGACCTGGCGGCTGTGCTGACCGCGATGAACTGGGCCGGAATCGACGCGGCCACGCTGGGCGTCGGTCCCGATGCACGGGGTCCGCTGCCGGAGCCGGCCAGCGCGACCCTGGACGCGCTGGCCGGCGCCTGGCCGGCGGACGACGAGTCGATGCCCCCCGACGCCCTTGACGAGCTCGGCCGGTTGAGCCGCAACGAGATCCGGGCGCTGTCCGAGCTGGTCGAACGGGTGTCGCTGGTGCGCGGGCCGGACCGGCGGACGATGATCGCCTCGCTGGCCACGATGGGCCGGGCCGGGCTGCTGGACGACGCGCTGGCCGCGGTGCAGGACCTTGCCGATAGCCGGGCCCTCGATCCTGCCCAGCTTCAGCGGCTCCGCGAGGTGACGGCGAGTATGAACGGTCCGGCGGTGGTCCGGCCACTGCACGCGGACCCTGAGGCCGACGTGCAGCACGCGGTCTTCCAGCTGGCCCGGGCGTCCCGGAGGGGCGAGCAGATCCAGGACGACGTGCTGCTGCGGGCCGCCGCACCGCCCGACCTGCCGACGGCGGCCTTGGTGGCGGACTACCTGGTTGGCCACGGCCTGAGCCCACACTGGCAGACCCTGATGACGAACCTGGACCGCCCGACTGACCTGATCGCTGACCCGGCCGGCGGGGCAGCGGCACCGACCCGGCGCGGCGAGGCACAGCTGGTCACCGACCTGCGGACCGCGATGGCCCGGACCGCCTTGGAGCAGCTGTCGCCGCAGGTGCGCTCTTGGTTGCAGTCCATCGAGGGCATCGCCAGGGAGGCGACCAGCCTGGCCGAAATCGACGACGAGGGCGTCGTCCGGCTGGCGCTGGTGGCTCACCACCGCGGCCTGCTCGCCGCGGCCGCCCGGCCGCCCGACGAGAGCCGCGCATCCGAGGTTGTCGAGCGGCTGGTCATCGCCGCGCAGCTGGCCGGGATATCCGAGTTCCGGCTCGGCGAGTCGGTGGATGCGGTTGCCGCTGGTGGCATTCCTTGGATCTGGGTGCTGAGGCAATGGGTCGGGAGCTGGCCGGCCTCCCAACGCGGAGTGCGCGAATGGCACCCCGCCGCCGCACGGCTGACGGCGCAGTCACCGCCCATCGAGCTGGCCCGGCTGCGGGGGGTGCTGGCCGACCGGCCCGCGCACGTCCTGGATGCCTTGGCGCGCACGGTGGACGACGCCAGCCAGTTCGCCCGGGCGATCGTCGTCGCACAGCGGCAGGGACTCCTGGGCGCGCTGGATGCCGCGCTGGACAAGGTCGCCCGGGCGGCCGAACATCCCGAGGTCATTCGTTGGGCGGAGCTGAACCACCTGAGCGACCTCGCGGGGAGGGATGTCGATCCCGAGTCGACCCTGCGATCCACGCAGGTCGACTTCGAACGGCCCATGTTCTGGCGGCTGGATCGGTTGCGGCAGTGGCGCGTCTTGACCGTTCAGCACCTGGAGCCGCTGCGGGTGCGCGCCCTGGAGTTGGCGACCGGGACCGGGCCGGCCTCGCCGCACGGCCCGTGGGGGACGGATGCTCAGGGCCGTGCGCTGCTCGACCCGGCGGCCTGGCGGGACCGGGTGGAGACCGCCGAGAGCTGGTTCTGGGGGCTGTCCCCGGACCAACGCCAGGACGTGATGCGCGCCGCGTTGCGAGGCGAACGCCCGGTTGCCGCGATCCTCACTCCGCCCTCCGCCACCGAACTGGGCAGGGCGCTGGCGCGAACCAGTCCGCCTGGGGACAGGACGCCGGACGCTGTCCTGCGCGACATTCGGGAGCCCGAGCCGACCGGCCAGGTCATGGCCAGCGTCGAGCAGGTGATGTCGGACGTCGCCGGAAGCGTGGCGGGCTCGGAGACGGCTGCACCGAGTGCACCACCGAACGCGGAAACGGTGGGCACGCTCGATTGGGTGCGCGCGCTGGCGCAGCCGGGTGCGCCGGTCGCCGTGCAGGAGCGGGCGGATCAGGTTTGTGAGCTGCGGCTGCCGCAGTGGCGGGTCGCCCCGTCGCGGATTCTGGACGTCGGTTACGTGGCCGCGATGCTGGCCGGCGACTTCGGCGCGGCGGTCGAGGTGGTCGCCGGCGCGGAGACCGAGGGGACCGCCGAGCCAGATCAGCAAGTGCGGGTGCTGGTCCGGCCGGTCGACACCGGGCAGGAAAATGCCGGGCAGGGGGATGCCGAGATCGTGCCGCTGATCCAGGCGGTGACTGGCCTTGTGGGTCGGCTGTTCAGCTTGCCGCCGGTGATCGTCGAGTCGGCGTCCGAGGGTGTTGCGGCCGCTGCCCGCAGTACCGCGACCAGGGCCATGGTCAGCTATCTGGGCAGCCATCCTCGCGCCGACGCTCGAGCGGTGGTGGAGCGTTTTGGTGAGCTGGCTGGCCTGGCTCGCCGGGACAGCCAGGACCGCCCGGGTCTGCGCGGCGGAGCCGACCCGGCCGACCCTGAGGCCGGCTGGGCCGGCTCGGCCGGTGGCAGGCCGGCCGGGCAGGGCTCCTCCCGTGACCACGACCCGATCTAGGACGACCTGCTGCTGCACCCCGCCACTCCCCGCGACCTGGCGGCGTTGTTGACCGCGATGAGCCGGAGAGGGCTGACCGCGGCCTCGCTGGGCGTCGGTCCCGATGCGCGGGGTCCGCTGCCGGAGCCGGCCAGCGCGATCCTGGACGCGCTGGCCGGCGCCTGGCCGGCGGACGACGAGTCGATGCCCCCCGACGCCCTTGACGAGCTCGGCCGGTTGAGCCGCAACGAGATCCGGGCGCTGTCCGAGCTGGTCGAACGGGTGTCGCTGGTGCGCGGGCCGGACCGGCGGACGATGATCGCCTCGCTGGCCACGATGGGCCGGGCCGGGCTGCTGGACGACGCGCTGGCCGCGGTGCAGGACCTTGCCGATAGCCGGGCCCTCGATCCTGCCCAGCTTCAGCGGCTCCGCGAGGTGACGGCGAGTATGAACGGTCCGGCGGTGGTCCGGCCACTGCACGCGGACCCTGAGGCCGACGTGCAGCACGCGGTCTTCCAGCTGGCCCGGGCGTCCCGGAGGGGCGAGCAGATCCAGGACGACGTGCTGCTGCGGGCCGCCGCACCGCCCGACCTGCCGACGGCGGCCTTGGTGGCGGACTACCTGGTTGGCCACGGCCTGAGCCCACACTGGCAGACCCTGATGACGAACCTGGACCGCCCGACTGACCTGATCGCTGACCCGGCCGGCGGGGCAGCGGCACCGACCCGGCGCGGCGAGGCACAGCTGGTCACCGACCTGCGGACCGCGATGGCCCGGACCGCCTTGGAGCAGCTGTCGCCGCAGGTGCGCTCTTGGTTGCAGTCCATCGAGGGCATCGCCAGGGAGGCGACCAGCCTGGCCGAAATCGACGACGAGGGCGTCGTCCGGCTGGCGCTGGTGGCTCACCACCGCGGCCTGCTCGCCGCGGCCGCCCGGCCGCCCGACGAGAGCCGCGCATCCGAGGTTGTCGAGCGGCTGGTCATCGCCGCGCAGCTGGCCGGGATATCCGAGTTCCGGCTCGGCGAGTCGGTGGATGCGGTTGCCGCTGGTGGCATTCCTTGGATCTGGGTGCTGAGGCAATGGGTCGGGAGCTGGCCGGCCTCCCAACGCGGAGTGCGCGAATGGCACCCCGCCGCCGCACGGCTGACGGCGCAGTCACCGCCCATCGAGCTGGCCCGGCTGCGGGGGGTGCTGGCCGACCGGCCCGCGCACGTCCTGGATGCCTTGGCGCGCACGGTGGACGACGCCAGCCAGTTCGCCCGGGCGATCGTCGTCGCACAGCGGCAGGGACTCCTGGGCGCGCTGGATGCCGCGCTGGACAAGGTCGCCCGGGCGGCCGAACATCCCGAGGTCATTCGTTGGGCGGAGCTGAACCACCTGAGCGACCTCGCGGGGAGGGATGTCGATCCCGAGTCGACCCTGCGATCCACGCAGGTCGACTTCGAACGGCCCATGTTCTGGCGGCTGGATCGGTTGCGGCAGTGGCGCGTCTTGACCGTTCAGCACCTGGAGCCGCTGCGGGTGCGCGCCCTGGAGTTGGCGACCGGGACCGGGCCGGCCTCGCCGCACGGCCCGTGGGGGACGGATGCTCAGGGCCGTGCGCTGCTCGACCCGGCGGCCTGGCGGGACCGGGTGGAGACCGCCGAGAGCTGGTTCTGGGGGCTGTCCCCGGACCAACGCCAGGACGTGATGCGCGCCGCGTTGCGAGGCGAACGCCCGGTTGCCGCGATCCTCACTCCGCCCTCCGCCACCGAACTGGGCAGGGCGCTGGCGCGAACCAGTCCGCCTGGGGACAGGACGCCGGACGCTGTCCTGCGCGACATTCGGGAGCCCGAGCCGACCGGCCAGGTCATGGCCAGCGTCGAGCAGGTGATGTCGGACGTCGCCGGAAGCGTGGCGGGCTCGGAGACGGCTGCACCGAGTGCACCACCGAACGCGGAAACGGTGGGCACGCTCGATTGGGTGCGCGCGCTGGCGCAGCCGGGTGCGCCGGTCGCCGTGCAGGAGCGGGCGGATCAGGTTTGTGAGCTGCGGCTGCCGCAGTGGCGGGTCGCCCCGTCGCGGATTCTGGACGTCGGTTACGTGGCCGCGATGCTGGCCGGCGACCTCGGCGCGCCGGTCGAGGTGGTCGCCGGCGCGGAGACCGAGGGGACCGCCGAGCCAGATCAGCAAGTGCGGGTGCTGGTCCGGCCGGTCGACACCGGGCAAGAAAATGCCGGGCAGGAGGATGCCGAGATCGCACCGCTGACCGGGGCGGTGACTGGCCTCCTGGGTCGGCTGTTCAGCTCACCCCCGGTGATCGTCGAGTCGGCGCCCGAGGGTGTTGCGGCCGCTGCCCGCAGTACCGCGACCAGGGCCATGGTCAGCTATCTGCGCAGCCATCCTCGCGCCGACGCTCGAGCGGTGGTGGAGCGTTTTGGTGAGCTGGCTGGCCTGGCTCGCCGGGACAGCCAAGACCGCCCCGGTCTGCGCGGCGGAGCCGACCCGGCCGACCCTGAGGCCGGCTGGGCCGGCTCGGCCGGTGGCAGGCCGGCCGGGCAGGGTTCCTCTCGTGATCATGGCGCGAGCGATGGCGATCTGGCGGCGGTGTTGACCGCGATGAACCGGGCCGGAATCGACGCGGCCGCGCTGGGCGTCGGTCCCGATGCACGGGGTCCGCTGCCGGAGCTGGACCGGGCGATCCTGGACGAACTGGCCGGGGCCTGGCCGGCGGACGACGAGTCGATGCCCCCCGACGCCCTTGACGAGCTCGGCCGGTTGAGCCGCAACGAGATCCGGGGGCTGTCCGAGCTGGTCGAACGGGTGTCGCTGGTGCGCGGGCCGGACCGGCGGACGATGATCGCCTCGCTGGCCACGATGGGCCGGGCCGGGGTGCTGGACGACGCGCTGGCCGCGGTGCAGGACATTGCCGATGGAAGCGCCCCCGATCCTGCAATGCTGCACCGGCTCCGCGAGGTGACGGCGAGTATGAACGGTCCGGCGCTGGTCCGGCCCCTGCACGCGGACCCGGAGGCCGACGTGCAGCACGCGGTCACCCAGCTGGCCCGGGCGTCCCGGTTCCGCGAGCGCATCCGGGACGACGTGCTGCTGCGGGCCGCCGCTCCGCCCGACCTGCCGACGGCGGCCTGGGTGGCGGACTACTTGGTTGGCCACGACCTGAGCCCACACTGGCAGACCCTGATGACGACCCTCGACCGCCCGATCACTGACCTGATCGCTGACCCGGCCGGTGGGGCAGCGGCGCCGGCCAGACCCGGCCAGGCACAGCTGGTCGCGAACGTGCGAGCCGCGATGGCCCGGACCGCCGTGGACCAGCTGTCGCCGCAGGTGCGCTCTTGGTTGCAGTCCATCGAGGGCATCGCCATGCCGGAGACCAGCCTGGCCGACATCGACGACGAGGGCGTCGTCCGGCTGGCGCTGGTGGCTCACCACGGCGGCCAGCTCGCGGCGGCGGCGGGGCCGCCCGACGAGAGCCGCGCTGCCGAAGTCCTCGAGCGGCTGGCCATCGCTGCGCAGCTGGCCGGGCTGCACGCGTTCCACCTCGGCGAGTCGGTGGAGCTGGTTGTGGCTGGTGGCATTCCTCCGACCAGGCTGATGATGCCCTGGGTCCGGAGCTGGCCGGCCGCCCAACGCGGAGTGCGCGAATGGCACCCCGACGCCGTACGGCTAGCCGGGCAGGCACCGCCCATCGAGCTCGCGCGACTGCGGTGGGTGCTGACCGACGTGGCCCCGCACGTCCTGGATGCCTTGGCGCGCACGGTGGAGGACGCCAGCCAGTTCGCCCGGGCGATCGTGGTCGCACAGCGGCAGGGACTCCTCGGCGCGCTGGTGGCCGCGCTGGACCAGGTCGCCCGGGCGGCCGCGCATCCCGAGGTCATTCGTTGGGCGGAGCTGGAGCACCTGCCCGACCTGGCGGCGCTGCTGCCGGGCCGGCTTCAGTCACGGTCCGCGACGGCCAGCCTCCGGTATGACGGCGAGCTGCGGACCGGGATGGACGTCGACCCCCAGTCGGCCTTGCGATCCGCGCAGTCCCACTCCGGACGGCCCAGGTTGCTACGGATGGGTCGGTTGTGGCAGTGGCGTTCCCTGACCGTTCATCACCTGGAGCCGCTGCGGGTGCGCGCTCTGGAGGTGGCGACCGGGACCGGGCCGGCCTCGCCACTCGTTCCGTGGGGGACGCACGCTCAGGGCGTGGCATTGCTCCGCCCGGCGGTCTGGCGGGACCGAGTGGAGGCCGCCGAGCGCTGGTTCTGGGAGCTGTCCCTGGACCGACGCCGGGCAGTTGCGCGGGCCGCGCTCAGCGGCGAGCGCCCGGTTGCTGCGATCCTCACTCCGCCCTCGGCCACCGAACGGGGCAGGGCGCTCGTGCATACCCTGCAGCCGGCGTCCAGGCTGCTGGCCGTGTTGCTGCTGGCGGACCAGGCCGGGGTCGACCCGCGGGACTGGCGGCTGGACGCCGCCGGCCGGATCGTCGACCCGAGCACCCAGGCGCCACCGGTGCTGGCGTTGCACGGTCCGCGCGCCGTCCTGGCCGCCGACCTGGAGTACCTGGCGCAGGTCCGGGCGGTGTGGTCACTGCTGGCTGGCCCGGCGCCGGACGACCTGCCCGACTGGTTGCGGGATCCCAACCAGCCCGCACCGCTCACGCCTGGAACGGGGACCCCTGCGCCAGCCGCGACCTTCGGCGTCCGGGCCTGGGACCGGCTCGCACAGGACCTCCTGGACGTCGAGGCGGGTCGGCTGGACGCCGGGGACGCCGCCGGACCTGAGTTCGAGGACTGGCTGCGATCGGTGGACCTACGGCGCCGGCTGGCCGACCACGAGCGCGACGACGGAATCGCGAGGCTTGCGAGGGTGTTTGGACGCCGGTTCGACCTGGTCACCCGCTCCGCCGCGGAGCCGATGCGCCTCGCCGCCGAGTCGCGGCTGCGCGAGCTCCGGGCGCTGGTCGAGGGTCAGGCCGCCGGCACGGTGACCGAGGCGGACGCAGCGCGCGAACTCGACCGGTTGGCTGACGGCATCGTGGGCTTCCGGGGGAACGCCTACGGGGAAGCGCTGGCCGGGCGACTGGTGCGCGGCCGGAACGGCGCGCTGTGGATCGCTGCGGCCCGCCAGCTGGACGACCCCAGCGACATCAGTAGCGACTTCGGCTCCTCGTCGGTGACCGCCGCGGGCACCTCGGCGACGTTGGTCGACGCGGGTGGGGTGACTGCCGACGCATCGGCGAGCCAGCAGGTTCCGCCGCAGCCTTCGCCGCAGCCTTCGGTGCAGCCAACGGTGCAGCCAACGGTGCAGCCAACGGTGCAGCCAACGGTGCAGCCATCCGTGCAGCCATCGGTGCACCAGTGGGTGCACCAGGCCGCCCAGCAGCTGGGCCTCGACCTGCCGGCGGTCGCCGGATCGGCGATGTCTCTCGAACCCCAGCTGCGGTCGGAGGGCGGCCCGGACGGGCCGCTGCAGGTGATTGTGCCGGGCCGAGTCGATCCCCTGGACCTGGGGTATGTGGCCGCGATGCTCGCGGCGGCGTCCGGACGTTCAGTTGAGGTCGTCGCCGATGGCGGCACGAGCCCGGTGCGGGTGGACGTGGAACCGTCGCGGCCCCAGCCCGGCGCCCCGACCACGGCCGAAGCCGACCCAGCAGCGGGACGACCGAGCGCCCTGGAGCGTCAGGTCGCGGTCGCCGCCCAGCGGCTGTTCGACCTGCCACTCGACATCACCGAGCCCGGCCCCGAACGTGCCCGCGCCGAGCTGCGCAGCACCACCCTGTCCGCGATGGTCGGCTACCTGCGGACGCACCCCGACGCCGACCTGCCCACCGTCGTCCAGCGTTTCGGTGACCTCGCCGGCCTGCCGCCCAGGACCGACCGCACGCCACCACGCCTCCAGGGCGGCGGAGCCGACTGGGCCGACTCGGGCGGCGGCCGGCCGGCCGGGCAGGGCTCCTCCCGTGACCACGACCCGATCCAGGACGACCTGCTGCTGCACCCCGCCGCTCCCCGCGACCTGGCGGCTGTGCTGACCGCGATGAACTGGGCCGGAATCGACGCGGCCACGCTGGGCGTCGGTCCCGATGCGCGGGGTCCGCTGCCGGAGCCGGCCAGCGCGATCCTGGACGCGCTGGCCGGGGCCTGGCCGGCGGACGACGAGTCGATGCCCCCCGACGCCCTTGACGAGCTCGGCCGGTTGAGCCGCAACGAGATCCGGGGGCTGTCCGAGCTGGTCGAACGGGTGTCGCTGGTGCGCGGGCCGGACCGGCGGACGATGATCGCCTCGCTGGCCACGATGGGCCGGGCCGGGCTGCTGGACGACGCGCTGGCCGCGGTGCAGGACGTCGCCGATGGAAGCGCCCCCGATCCTGCAATGCTGCACCGGCTCCGCGAGGTGACGGCGAGTATGAACGGTCCGGCGGTGGTCCGGCCCCTGCACGCGGACCCGGAGGCCGACGTGCAGCACGCGGTCTTCCAGCTGGCCCGGGCGTCCCGGAGGGGCGAGCAGATCCAGGACGACGTGCTGCTGCGGGCCGCCGCCCCGCCCGACCTGCCGACGGCGGCCTGGGTGGCGGACTACCTGGTTGGCCACGACCTGAGCCCACACTGGCAGACCCTGATGACGACCCTGGACCGCCCGATCGCTGACCTGATCGCTGACCCGGCCGGCGGGGCAGCGGCGCCGGCCCGGCGCGGCGAGGCACAGCTGGTCACCGACGTGCGGGCCGCGATGGCCCGGACCGCCTTGGACCAGCTGCCGACAGAACTGCAGGACTGGCTGTGGCGCATCGAGGGCATCGCCTGGGAGGCGACCAGCCTGGCCGACATCGACGACGAGGACGTCGTCCGGCTGGCGCTCGCGGCCCACCACCGCGGCCTGCTCGCCGCGGCGGCGAGGCCGCCCGACGAGAGCCGCGCATCCGAGGTTGTCGAGCGGCTGGTCATCGCCGCGCAGCTGGCCGGGATCTCCGCGGACGACCTCGAGGAGTCGGTGAATGCGGTTGCCGCTGGTGACATTCCTCGGTCCGGGCCGCTGAGTCGCTGGGTCGGGAGCTGGCCGGCCTCCCAACGCGGAGTGCGCGAATGGCACCCCGACGCCGCACGGCTAGCGGCGCAGTCACCGCCCACCGAGCTGGCCCGGCTGCGGGGGGTGCTGACCGGCCGGCCCGCGCACGTCCTGGATGCCCTGGCGCGCACGGTGGACGACGCCAGCCAGCTCGCCCGGGCGTTCCTGGTCGCCAACCGGCTGGAACTCTCGGGTGTCCTGCAGGCCGCGCTGATCGACGCCATCCGTTCGCCGGACCCATACCACGTGCACATCCTCGCGGCGCTGCTGCCGGGCCGCCACCAGTCGCAGTCCGCGGCGGCCGGCATCCGGTACGACGCCGAGCAGGGAACCGGGATGGATGTCGACGCCGAGTCGGCCTTGCGATCCGCGCAGGTCGACCCCGATCGGCCCATGTTGCTGTTGGCTCGGTTGCGGCAGTGGCGCGTCCTGACCGTTCGGCACCTGGAGCCGCTGCGGGTGCGCGCTCTGGAGTTGGCGACCGGGAGCGGGCCGGTCTCGCCGCACGACCTGTGGGGGACGAATGCTCAGGGCCGCGTGCTGCTCAGACCGGCCGCCTGGCGGGACCGGGTGGAGACCGCCGAGCACTGGTTCTGGCAGCTGTCCCCGGACCAACGCCTGGAGGTGATGCGCGCCGCGCGCCGAGGCAAGCGCCCGGTCGCTGCGATGGCCACCCCCACGTCCGGGGCCGAACGGGGTAGGGCGCTCGTGCGTAGGCTGCAGCCGGCGTCCAGGCTGCTGGCCGTGCTGCTGCTGGCCGACCGGGCGGGGGTCGACCCGTGGGACTGGCGACTAGCTGCCAACGGCCAGATCGTCGACCCGAGCACCCAGGCGCCACCGGTGCTGGCGTTGCGCGGTCCGCGCGCCGACCTGGCCGCCGACCTCGGATACCTGGCGCAGGTCCGGGCGGTGTGGTCGCTGCTGGCTGGCCCGGACGACCTGCCCGGCTGGTTGCGGGATCCCAACCGGCCCGCGCGGGCCGCGCGTGGAACGGTGACCCCTGCACCAGCCGTGACCTTCGGCGTCCAGCCTTGGGACCGGCTTGCGCGGGACATCCTGGACGTCGAGGCGGGTCGGCCGGACGCCGGGGACCCAGCCGGACCTGAGTTCGAGGACTGGCTGCGATCGGTGGACCTGCGGCGCCGGCTCGCCGACCACGAGCTCGACGCCGACGTCACCAGGCTCGCGAGGGTGTTCGGCGTTCGGTTCGACCTGGAACGTCGCGGCTGGTCAGCACTGCGGAGGCGCCGCGCCGTCGAGACGCGGCTGCGCGAGGTCCGGGCGCTGGTCGAGGGTCAGGCCGCCGGCACGGTGACCGAGGCGGACGCTGCCCGCGAGCTCGACCAGTTGGCTCGCCAACTCGAAATCGGCAGTCATCGCGCTGATCCGCGCCTCGGTCGGTTCCCGGGCGACGCCGCAGAAGCGCTGGCCGGGCGACTGGCGCGCGGCCGGAACGGCGTGCTGTGGATCGCGGCGGCCCGCCGGCTGAGCGACCCCTAGGCCGAACGTCGGCCGTCGAAGGCGTCCGCCATGCGAGTCAGCTCGCGCTCCGCAATGCCGTTGCTGGCCCGGGGGACTTCTTGAGGTAGACGTCGACACTGCGGTTCACTGGCGCACTCGCTTCGGCAGTTCGAGGTTCTGCTCTGCCAGAGCCTGACCGAGAGCCGTCTCATAGGGGTTCATGCCCGCAACGACGAAGTCGAGGATGCCCAGCACTCGGCACACCTCTAGGAAGACGTCGAGGCCGACGGTCGCCTCTCCGTGCTCGAGTCTGCGCAGGGTGAGTCGGGTAATGCCCGCCCGGTCGGCCACCTGCGCTGCGGTCAGCCCCTGCAGGCGGCGGAAGGTGGTCAGGTACTCGCCCAAGGTGTGAGCAGTGCGCCGTGCCTTGCTGGATAGCGGCCGAGTTGGCATAGCGCCCTCCCCGAATAAAGGTCAGTACAGTGATCATCCCGCGCTAACTCATGGTTAGTCTAATGACCATTAGGTCTCTGGGGCTTACGGCTCAGCACGCGGCGGCTCAAGGGCTGAGCGCCAGTCGCAGACGCCGGGGGCGGCTCAGACTGGCCACCAGGTACGAGCCCACGAGAGGCCCCCCGCGGCCACCCAACGCGTCGTCCACCGCACCGCAGATGGCCTGGGTGTCCGTCGCTGCGTCGTCCGACAGCCAGCCGGACACCGTGGGGAACGAGCGCAGCTCGCACCGGAACATCGGCGAGCACAGCGCGCGAACCTCGTCACTCAGGTACGCGCGGGCT
This sequence comes from Angustibacter sp. McL0619, assembly GCF_049994355.1. Lineage (NCBI taxonomy): Bacteria > Bacillati > Actinomycetota > Actinomycetes > Kineosporiales > Kineosporiaceae > Angustibacter > Angustibacter sp. McL0619. The sequence continues at coordinate 753,007 of NZ_CP188257.1, forward strand.
GGGACGTGGTACTCGTCGCCGTCGTACTCCACCTCCAGCAGGTCCGGCTGGGGCCCGGCCACCGCGCCGAGCCCGACGGGGTGGAGTCCGGTCGGGGTGAGCGCAGCCACCAGGCTGCGCGCGTTGTAGAAGCTCAGTAAGGCCCGCCCGGCCGGCGCGAGCACCCGGTCGAGCTCGGTCAGCAGCCGCACCGGGTCCCGCAGGAAGCTGACCATCCCGAAGGCCGCGACCACGAGGTCGGCGGCCCCGTCCGGGACGTCGTCGAGAAGCCGCTCGTCGAGGTCTCGGCGGACGAGGCGCACGTGCTCGGCGCTGCCGCGTTCGCCCGCCGCCCGCTCCAGCATGCGGGCCGACATGTCGTACCCGCGGACCTCGGCGAAGCGGCTGGCCAGCCGCATGGTGACTCGTCCCGACCCGCAGCCCAGGTCCAGGGCGAGCTGACGGCGGTCGAGGGCAAGGGTCAGCCGGTCCAGCATGGCGGTCTCGGCCCGCAGGTACGCTGCGGTGCCCGGCCTGGTCGCCGCGTAGTCCTGCCGACCGGTGGCCACGGCGTCCGACAACCGGCGGTGCGTCTGCTTGCCGGACACCCATGGGTCGACCCGGGTCATCAGCCGCCCTCCGCCGCGGTGCTGACCGGCAGCGAGGCGAAGCCGTGAAAGCCCAGGAACGTGGTCCGTTGGGCCCGCTGCACGTCGGCCAGGCGAAACGCGGGTACCCGGGCCAAGAGCGCCTCCAGCGCGAGCCGGGTCTGCAGCCGGACGAGATCGGCGCCGACGCAGAAGTGCCGCCCGAAGCCGAACGACAGGTGGCGGTTGGGCGTCCGCGCCAGCCGCAGCTCCTCGGGCTGCTCGAACACGTCGGTGTCGTGGTTCCCGGAACCGGCGTAGAGCAGCACCGGTTGGCCGCGGCGGATCTGCTGCCCGGAGTAGCTGAAGTCGTTCTTCGCGCGTCGTCCGATGAACTGCACGGGCGTGTCGTAGCGCAGCAGCTCCTCCAGGGCCGACTCCATCAGCCCCGGGTCCTGCCGCAGTCGCTGCTGCTCGGCCGGGTGCCGGGCCAACGCGTTCACCGAGTTGGTGATGATGTGCCGGCACGGGGTGATGCCAGCGAACATCAACAGGATGCACTGGGCGTACACGTCGATCTCGGTGAACTGGTAGCCGTCGGTCTGCACCGTGCACAGCTGGTGCAGCATGGTGGGCGCGCCGGCCGCGAGCGCTTCCGTGCGCCGTTCGCGGAAGTAGGTCACGAACTGCTTCACCGCCCAGTTCGCGGCGGCCGCGTCGGCGGCGACGATCTCGCTCGAGCCGAACAGGTAGGCGACCGGATCGGCCCAGCTCGCCAGCCGGGCGTGGTCCTGCGCGGGAACGCCCACCAGGTCGGCGATGACGCGGGCCGGCAGCGGGCGGGCGAACTGCGTCACGAGATCGATCTCGTCGGCGGCCGGATCGATCTCGGCCAGCACGTCGTCGATGGCACCGCTCACCCGCGAACGGAGGTCCGGTGGCGAGAAGCCCTCCCAGATCCGGCGCAGGTGGTGGCGGCGGATCGCGTGCTCGCCTCCGTCGTAGAAGGCCATCCAGTACTTGATCACCTCGACCATGGCCATGAACGGTTCGCGATCGGCTGCCGGCAGTGCCTCCAACGGCAGGCTCGGCCGGTAGGTCGTCAGGTCGTCGGAGCGCAGCAGCGCCTGCACGTCGTGGTAGCGGAAGAACGACCACGACCCGGCGAACACCGGTGAGAAGAAGATCGGCCGGTGCTCACGCATCCAGGCGTAGGCGGGCAGCGGGTCGTCGATGAGGGTCTGGTTGTTGAGGTTGAAGACCGTGGGGTCGAAGCCGGACGAGAGCCGACTGGTCATGCTCATCCTCCTGGCTAGCGGCGTTCGGCGAGGGCCGCCTCAAGGTCTTGGACGGTCAGCACCTCGAGGTCCGACCGGCTGGGTGTGGCCAGGGTGCGCAGCCGGCCCGCCTGGCGGGTCACGGCCCGGTCCAGCAGCTGCCGTGCGAACCGGCCGTTGCCGAACGTCTCGCCTCGCGGCACCTGGGCGAAGTGGCTGCGCAGCAACGGGTACAGGCCCGGGTCGAGCTCGTACCCGGCGGTGGTGGCCAGCCGCTGGAAGATCTGCACCATCTCGTCGTCGTCGTAGGACGCGAAGACGATGCGACCGCTGAACCGTGAGCCCAGTCCGGGGTTGCTGGCCAGGAACCGGTCCATCTCGGGGCCGTAGCCCGCGACGATGACCACGACTTCGTCCCGGTGGTCCTCCATCAGCTTGACCAGGGTGTCGATGGCCTCGCGCCCGAAGTCGTTGCCCCCGTCGGGTGGGCTCAGCGTGTACGCCTCGTCGATGAACAGCACGCCGCCGCGAGCCCGCTCGAAGACCTCGCGGGTGCGGTGCGCCGTGTGCCCGACGTACTGGCCCACCAGATCGGCGCGAGCCACCTCGACGAGCTGACCGGACTCCAGCACCCCCAGCGCCTGCAGCACTTCGCCGTACAGCCGCGCGACCGTCGTCTTGCCGGTGCCGGGTGGGCCGGAGAAGACGAGATGGCGACCGGTGGACGGCGCGGGCAGCCCGGCCGCCAGCCGGGCGCGGGAGGAGACCAGCAGGTCCACCAGGTCGGCGACCTCGCGCTTGACCCCGGCCAGGCCGACCATCTCGTGCAACCGGTCGAGCAGGGTCTCGACGCGCTCGTCGGTGGCACCCGCGCCTGCCTCCGGGGCGGGACGGACGTCCTGCGGAAGCAGCCGGGCGAGCTCGTACTCCGGCAGCTCGGGTTGCTGGGCGAGCCGGTACGCCTGCCGGCCGAGCATCTCTTCGAAGAGGCTGCGAGCGGCCCGGGCGTTACCGAACGTCTCGCCCCGGGGCAGCTGGTCGAAGTACGTTTCCAGCGCGTCCCTGGTCTCGTACTCGATCGCGTAGTGGTGGGTCCGGCAGAGCCGCTCGACGATGGTGACCAGCTCGGACGAGCTGTAGCTGTCGAACTCGATCGTCTTGGCGAACCTGGACTGCAGGCCGGCGTTGGCGGAGAGGAAGGTGCGCATCTGCGGGGTGTAGCCGGCCACGACCACCACCAGCTCCTCGCGGTGGTCCTCCATCAGCTTGACCAGCGTGTCGATGGCCTCGCGCCCGAAGTCGTTGCCACCGCCGGAATCCGCGGGGCTGAGGGTGTATGCCTCGTCGACGAAGAGCACCCCGCCCAGGGCCTCGGTGAACTTCTCGGTCGTCTTCACCGCGGTGCCACCGATGTGCTCGGCCACCAGGTCGCTGCGGGACACCTCGACCAGCTGGCCACGGCTGAGCACGCCCAGCTCGGCCAGGATCTTCCCGTACAGCCGGGCCACCGTGGTCTTCCCGGTTCCGGGCGGTCCGGCGAACACCAGGTGCCGGGACATCGGCGGCGAGGAGAGCCCGGCTGACGCGCGTCGCCGCGCCACCTGGTGCAGCCCCACCAGCATGGCCACCTCGCGCTTGACCGCAGCCAGCCCCACCATCGCGTCCAGCTCGGCCAGCAGCGGACGTACCTCGTCGTCGGCCGGCGTTGATGTCGCTTCCGCCGCCGAGGCCGGTGTGGCGGCGGCGAGGTCGTGCCCGTTGACCGCGGGTGCGGCCGGTGCGTGGTGCAGGGCGCTGTCGACGGCGCGTTCGGCACCGCGTTCGGTCCGCTGGTCCGTCTCGACGTCCTCGACCTGTACCTGTACCGAGCGCGTGGACGTCAGCACGCCATCGTCGTTGCCACGCAGCAGGCAGCGGATGAGGGTGACCGGCTCGGGGGTGTCCACGTCGATGGCAGGTCCGGCGTTGTCGAGCAGCTCGACGTCGGTCAACCGGGTGGGACCGGACTCGATCCGCACGCCGGCCCCGCCGTTCTGCACCCGGGTTCGCCCGGCCTCGAACCTGGCGTCCTCGGCCACCAGCACGCCCACGCGGCGTGCGCCGCGGATCTCGCCCGATGTCAGCGTCGCGGTAGCGGAACCGAGGACGGCGATACCCGTGGTGCAGTCGGCGACGCGCACGTCGTGCAGGGTGGCCAAGGACTCCTGCTCGACGGCCACGCCAACGTCCGCGCCGGTCACCGTGAGGTCCGACAGCTGTGGGGTGCAGCTGCCGCTGAGCAGCACGCCGCCGAGCTCGCAGCCCTTGATCCGCAACCCTTCCAGGACCGGTGCGGCTTGCTCGAGCACCACCACGCCCACGACCGGCAGCCTTTCGACGCCCAGCTGGTTCAGCCGCGGCGCGGCGGACCCGGCGACGTACACCGCGTGGCCGGTGCAGTCGGCCACGGTGCCGTCGGCCAGCACGGGAGCGGCCTGCTCGAGCACGACCACCGCGTGTCCGCGACAGCCGGACACGAGGTAGCCCGAGACCTCGGCCCGAGCGGCGCCGGTGAAGACCAGGCCGACGTCGCAGGAGTGCACGGCGAGGCCGGATGCGGTCAGCGAGGCGGTGTCCTGGACCACCAGCGCGGAGCCGGCGACGTCCCGCACCTCGCAGTCGACCAGGCTGGGTGTGCCGGCCTGCGCGACCAGCACCCCGGTACCGCGGACGTCGTGGATGCGGCACCCGCGAAGCACCGGGCCGCCGGTGCTGGTGATGACGACGGCCGAGCCCTCGATGTCACCGATCTCGCAGTCCTGCACGGTGCCGGAGCCGGTCTCGATCACGATGCCGGCACCGTCCGGACTGTGCACCTGCCCGCCGATGACGTCCAGCCGTCCGTTGCCCGCGGCGTGCACGGCTGCCACCCCGTGCGCCCGCACGTTGCAGCGGTCCAGTCGCGCCGTCCCGCCGAGCACCTGCACGGTCGGTCGGTCGGCGCTTCCGCCACGCAGCTCGAGCTCGCGCAGCACGATGCTCCCGCCGACCACGAGGACGGCGCTGTCGTCGACTCCTTCCAGCACAACGGTTCCGGGGCCGTCCTCGCTCACCAGGGTGATGTCGCGATCCAGCACGATGGGCCCGCGGTAGGTCCCCGGCTGGATGGCCACGGTCGAGCCGACGGGTGCGCGCAGGACGACCGCGGCCAGGTCGTGGACGGTGCCGGAGGTGTTGCTGGACACGGACACGACGGTGCTGCTCACTGGACGCTCCTAGGAGTCGGATCGGCGTCGTCCGCGGGTGCGGTCGCAAAAGGTTGGCCATCGTGGCCCGCACCCAGCGGCAGGCCGCGGCCGGCCAGCACCAGGTCGTCCTGCGGGTCGTGCTGGAGCGCGACGCGAAGCCGGTCGAGCACCTCTTCGTCGGGCAGTTGGCGGATCGGTGCGGTCAGGTCCTTCAGGAACACGGTCAGCGGCCCGCCGCCGGCGCCGGCGTCGACGTTCAGCACGCCGAACCGGGTGCCGGGCTGGAGCAGCACGGTGGGGCAGGGCGGGTCGGCGGCGGTCAGCAGGCGTTCGGTGCGCCGTCCCGAGGTCGACCACACGGCGTACTGCACCGGGCAGGTCGCCTCGGCACCCGGACGTCGTGCGGCGCCGACGAACGACGGTTCGACGATGACCTGACCCGGCTGCAGGCCGTTCACCGAGGCGCGCGTGACGTCCGCCGGGATGAAGACCGGACCGCGCAGGGCCGGAAGCACCTGCGTGCCGGCCATGGCACAAGACGCGAGCACCTGCCAGGCGGCGGCGTCCCGGCGGGCGGTGTCGTCCTGCCCCGCGCTCGGCTGCGCCGCGCGCAACGCCGCGTCGACCTCGGCGGCCCGGTCGAGCAGGTAGGCGCGGACCGACACCAGCGAGGCCAACGGGTCGATGCCGGCCAGCGCCGACCGCAGGCCGGGCTGGAGCGCCAGCACGCCGGTCACGGCTCGGCTATGAGTCTCGTACCGCCAGCCGAGCAGCTCCTGCAGCGTCTGGCGGTCTTCGACCTGGGCGCCAGGCTGAACTCTGGTCCACGGCAGCGAGCCACCGGCGGTCGCCGGCTGCGCCGGCTCCGCGGCTTGCGCGGTCTGCGCGAGTTGCTCGACATCCGCGGCGGACGCCGCAGCCGGCGGTGCGGACAGGGTCCTGGAGGTCGTTGCATCCGTTGCCGCGGTTACCGCCGCCGGAGCCGTCACGGCTTCAGCGGCCGCAACGGCCACGACGGAATCCGGGGCTCGCCCGCCGGGCGGCTGCGGCCCGGACATCCCGGCCGGCCGCACAGCAGCGGGTACCGGTGAGCGCGCGACGAAGGCGGTCATGTCGAGTGGGACCGAACCGCCCGACCCGGGCCGCCGGGGCGCCAGCTCGGGCAGCCGTCGGCCAACGACGCGCCCGCGAACCTGCAGCGACACAGCCGGCACACCACCGGACGCGAACGGCCACCAGCACCAGAACGGCTCGCTCGCGAGCAGCAGGCCGTGGGCGGCGCGCACCGCACCGCTGCTCGCGTACACCGGGACGCCGAGGTAGGCCACGAGCGTCGTGGCCAGCTGCGGCGCCAGCCCGGCGTTCAGCGGCCTTCCGTGCGCAACGAGGACCACCGGACGACGCGCCCAGTCAGGGGTGCCGGCGACGTGCTCGGCCAAGTCCTGCACCGGCGCGGGCCCCCCATCGAGCACGAGCCCGGAGCCGTCCAGCTCGATGTGCACGGCGAACAGGCCGAGCGGCGGATGCGGCAGCTCGCCGAGGCCGCGTGCCTGCAGCTGGATGCTGTCGGACGTCGTCATGTCGGCGTCACCGCCTCGTGGTGCGCTGCGAGACCGAAGGCCGCCGCCAGCACCCGGTGTCGGGTCACCTCGTCGAGCTCGGCCGTGGCTGGGTCGCCCTGCGCCACCTGCTCCAACAGGTGATCGCCCAGCTCCGGGTCCAGCGGGACGCCGTGCTGCTCCAGGTAGTACGCCAATGACTCCGGCCACACCCAACGACCGTCGCTGCGCAACGACGTGGGCACCACCGCACCGCGGCGGTGGTCGACCCGGTCGTCTACCCGCTCCGTCGCCGCGACGACGAGTGGGGCGGAGCGCAACGCCGTCAGCAACGCCGGAGTGCTGCTGCTCGCCGCTGCGGGACGGTGCTCGGCGGGCTCGCGAGCGAGCCGGACGACGGGCAGCTCGGCTCGCGCCCAGAGCAGCGCCGACGTCGCGCGGGCGCTCGCGGCGTACGGGTTCGGCCGGGTGGCGGCCGCTTCCACCTCGACCATGCAGCACGCGCCGTCCGGTCCGTCGCTGGCCCGGGCCAGCCGGTTCGCGAGATCGGCCGCGACAGACGCGGTCGCCGTCGGGGCGAGCGAGACGAGAAAGATCCGGCACGGAGCCGGCCAGCCGGCCCCGCTGCCGGGCCGGCGCCAGGCGCGCCAGACTGCCACTGATGCTGGGTCGGCGGCGGCGACGTCCAGGACGGCCCGATCCACCGCGTCGAGCTGTCCGGCGGCCGGACCGGTCAGGTCGGCCGGCATCCCCAGGTCGTCGTCGACGAACGGTGAGAAGCTCCACAACCGCGCAGTGCGGGCGCTTGCCGCCAGCACCCCGGCCTCGTCGCTCACGCCCACCTCGTCGAGCAGCGCCACGGCCGGGTCTGACTCGTCCAACGTCGAACGCAGCACGCCCAGCTCGTCCAGCGTCAGCTGCTCGCGGGCGATCAGCAATCCGGTTGCCAGCACCTCCGTCAGCTCGCGGGTGTCGCCACCAGCAAGCAGGCCGCGGCACTCGCGCACCAGCTCGTCCTGCCCGCTCGACGCCAGGCGCAGCAGCAGCTGGTGCAGGGTGGCCACGACCGCCTGCTCGGACCCGTCGGTCCTTCCCGCGGGAGCTGGGCTTGGAGCCTTGGTGCCGTGCATCGAGCCTCCGTGCAGGGTGCGGGCATGGGGTTGACGTGCGTTGCTGCAGGACCCGCCGGCTTCGGCAGACAGACATCACGAGAACGAGCCCTCGACGACGATGGTTCATCGCCGGCGGGCGCCCCGGCGGGCCCGATGAACCCGAACGGCGCGGTCCGCGTTGTTGCTCCTGAACGAGGCGGGCGGGAGCCGTCTGTCATCGTGACTCCGTGCTGACGGACGGCGCGACAGGCGAGGACGCATGGGCAATGAAGTTGGTGGCAGCTGGATCTGGGCGGGGTCAACGTCGGCGAGCGAGGATCCCAGAGCGCCTCGGCGCGACGTGGGCCGGCCAGTCGGTGAGCCGCGGGCAGCCGGCGAACACGCCGAGGAGTTCGAGGACCTGACCATGCTGGTCCTGGCGGCACTGTCGCCGGACGAGCGGGCGGCCACGCTTGCGCACGTGGCCGGGTGCTTGCGCTGCCAGCGGATGCGGGCGAGCCTCGAGCTGGGCGTGCAGGCGCTCGACCGGGTGCCCGCTGAGATGTTCCTCGACGGCCCGCCGAAGGGCGCGCCAGGACTGGTGCGGGGCGCGATGCGCCGGTTCGAAGGTGACGCCGGTCCTGCCGGGGGGCTGCCGTCGATCCCGGCCGGGGGCCGCGCCGATCGCCGCTCCGATCGCCGCTCCGATCGCCGCTCCGATCGCCGCTCCGATCGCAGGGTCGGTCGTCGGGTCGGTCGCTCAGGCAGCCGACTGCTGGCGGCCGCGGCAATCGTCGTCGTGCTGGTCACCGGCGGCGTCGTGCTGGCCGCTCCGGTGAGCCCAGCCCCGTCGGTGACGACGCTGCCGAAACGACCGCCGGGACCGGCCGCGGTGGCCGGCACCCGCATCGGGTCCGTGGTGAACCGGACGACCCGCGCCCGGCTGGAGTACCGTGTCGAGCCCGCGATCGGTTGGGTTCGGCTGCAGGTCTCGGCCCGCAACCTGCCTACCGGGGTCTGCCGGCTGGTGGTGGTCTCAACGTCCGGTCAGAGCGAGCAGGCAGCCAGCTGGTTTGTCTCCGCCGCGGCAGTCGGCCCGGGCCCGACGGTCCAGGGGGCTGCCGCGATCGCTGCGGCCGACGTGGCCAGCGTTCAGCTGCTGGACCAGCGCGGTGTCGTCCTGGTCAGTGCGGCTCTCTAGAGTCGCCTACTCCTCCGGCGCTCAGGTCGGCTGTCGACTCCTGCGTCGCCGCCAGCAGGTCGCGCAGGCTACGCAGCGCGTAGTACGAGCGCGACTTCACAGTGCCGATGGGGATGCCGAGCTGGCAGGCCGTCTCCTCGGCCGTCCGACCGGCGTAGTAGATCTCGATCAGCACCGCACGGTGCGCCGGCGACAGCGTGTCCAGCGCCGCGATGACATGCATCTCGTTGACGACCTGGTCGGCGTGGTCCTCGGTGCGCGCCACCGCCATTGGCGTCTCCTGCACCTCCGACGGCCGGCGGCCGCGGGCTCGGGCCTGGTCGATGACGATGTTGCGCACCACCGTGAACAGCCAACCCCGGCCCGAACCGGGTTGCCCGCACAGCAGGTCGCGGTGGCGCCAGGCTCGGATCAGGGCCTCCTGGACGACGTCCTCAGCCCGATGGCGATCGCGGCACAGCCGCGTGGCGTACGCGAGCATGGCTCCGCCGTGTTCGGCCACGAGCTGCCGCATCCAGCGCTCGGCGTCCGGTGGGGCATCGTTCGACGTGGGAACGTGCAACGCTCAGACCTCCCGTGCTCGGTTCGGTCGCCCCGGTCCGCTGAAGCTGCGGGCCGGGCACGACGCTACGTCGGGTGACCGCCGGACCGGCGCGTCCCTTTCGATGGGTGAAATACGAGCCCCCCGGGTGCGCTCAGCCGACCAGCGTGGCCGACGCTCCGTCGTCCATCGAAATGGTGCCGGGCGAGCTGGTCTGTTGAGGAAGCGCGACCCGCTGACCCAGGCCCAGTCCGTGGGCGAGCACCGGCCCTGGTCCGGTGCTGAACTCCTCGCGCAGGCGACGCGCGACCTCGCCGGCCAGCTCGTCCAGCTCGGGCAGCATCAGGACGTCGGCGTTGCCCAGCGGGTCCGTGCGCAGCTCGATGCCGAGCACCGGTTCGGTCAGACTGAGGTTGACCGATGCGTGCGGGACTCCGGCCGGGACGATCACGAGCTCGTCGTTGCGGTGCGGCTTGGCCCGCATGTCGTCACCGACGAGGGTCACCGCATTGCCCATGAAGGCACAGACCACGATGGTCGAGCCCGGATGGGAGTGCGCTCGGGACTGGACACCGGGCGGCAGCAGTACCGCCAGGATGCTGAACGGGATGTCCGGAACCTCAAGCGCAGTCAGGATCGTGTTGAGGGCGACGCCCTGTGGTGAGTTGGGCGCAGGAACGAAGTGCAGGGTCCGAGACTGGAAACCGTCGATGGCCCAGTCAGAGAAGTCAGCCATGCTACCTCCGTGGTGGGTTCTCAGTGGTCAGGTCGCCGCTGCAGGGGCACGAACCTCGGCCGTGCCGGGCATGGGACGCGACCTGGCGCGGTCCGGTTCATCACAGTCTCCGCAGGTGGGCTGGATCGACTGAACCAGCGCGGCGGCGGATCCGTCTCTCGGCCGTCGCCTGCAGGTTGCCCAGCCTGCAGGCGACACCATGCTTTCGGCGCCCGATATGAACCTCGGCGGTCGGCCGTTCGTACTCCCTGTACTCGGAACTTCTTTTGGGGAGGGGACTCCATGACGACGATTACGGCGACCTGTCCGGTCTGTGGCGTGGTCGATCTGAACAGCTTCCAGGTGCGCCTCGTCCAGTGCACGATCGCTGACTGGTCCTACTACACGTTCACCTGCCCAACCTGTGGTGACAGCGTGCGCAAGCCCGCCATGGTCGAGGTCTGCCAGCTACTCAAGACCGGCGGGGTTGTCGCGGAGCCCTGGCACGTCCCGGCCGAGGCGCTGGAGCAGCACTCGGGTGACGCGATCAGCTATGACGAGATCCTGGACTTCGCCTTGCGGCTCAACGCCTTGACGTCACCGCTGCCGGCGCTGATGGCGCTCGGGCCGCCGCCCGGGGGTGCCTGACATGAGCAGGTCAGGCAGCGACGAACACCGTTGCGTACCAAAGGATCCCGGCTGCGCCGGGGATTGAGGTGGACGAGATCGAGGTCGACACGGCCGGGCTCGAACGCCTTGCAGCAGTGCTGGATTCGTCGGCTCAGTCCCTGCCGGTCGAGTCGGGTAGGCCTGGCACCGAGGCGTTCGGGAACGGTGCTGCGGGGCAGGACGCGGAGGTCGCGTACCGCCACCTCAGCCAGGAGATCGATGCGAACGTGGAGCGCCTGAGGACGGCGGTCGGCGTCCACGCCAAAGCGCTGGCGCGGACGGCGCGCGCCCTGGAGGTGGCCGAGGCGCAGGCGCGCCATGCGGCCGACTGGACCTGATCGTGGACGTCAACGCCGTGGTCAGCGGCTGGATCCTCGGCATCTCCGACGAGCTGGGTGATCCCGAGCAGCTGCGACAGCACGCCGAGCGGGTGCGTGCGCAGTCCGCGCAGCTGTCCGAGCTGACCGACGCTATGGACCGCGAGGTCGCGGCCCTGGCCTGGACAGGGACTGCGGCGCAGGCCCATCTGGAGTCGTGGAGCAGGAAGTACGCGGCTGCCCAGGAGCTCACGGCGGCGATGGACGCCGGTCGACAACAGCTCGAGCGGCACACCGAGGGTTCCCTGGTGATCGCCAGGACGATCGTCGGGCTCTTGCTGGAGCTGGTCGAGCTGCTGGCCGCCGGGTATGCCCTGACCTGGCTGACCGCCGGACTGTCCGACCTGCTGTGGGCCCGAGCGGTGGAGTTGATGGTGCAGATCGAGCGGCTGCTCACCGCCTTTCGCAGCGCGATGAGCTCGTTCGCAGCCGCGGCCCGCGAGCTGGGCGTGGTGGCCGGTCGGATCGGGGCGACCATCGAGTCCCTGGTCATCGACTTCGCACCGGCGTACGTGCGTGCCTTCGCCGGCTTCTACCTCGGTGCCGCGGTCCCGCAGGCAATGAGCGGCCGACCGGTGGACTGGGCCGGCAATGCCTGGCAGGTCGCCGCGTTCGTCGGCCTGGACGCCACGTTCAACCTCGGCTGGAACGCGCTCGAAGCCACCCGCGCGGGGGGCGCGATGCGCCGTTTCGTCACCGGCGAGCCGGCGCCGCCGGGCTCGGCCGCTGCGGCCGAAGCCGGACCGGCGTCGGTCGGACCTCCCAAGCTGCCTACGTTCGAGTTCGAGCAGGTGGAGCGGTCGCCCTTGGCTTCCGAGCGGACCAGCGGGGAGTCCATCGGGTCGACCTCGCCCGCGTCGCCGATGCTGCCGGTTGCTGAGCCGCTGCCCGCGTCATCGCAGGCGGGGTTCGTGCCGATGACGGGGCGGCAGGCGGTGTGGTCCGGACTGAAGGAGGGGATCAACACGGGTACCGGCAACGTGGTGCTGTCGGCCGCTGCCGCGGCGAAGGACCACACAAAGCTGAACGGGCAGGACCTCGCGGTCTCCGCCGCCCTGGGATTCGGCATGGCTGGCACCCGGCAGGGCCTGTACCACTACCTGCCCTACGGGCAGCCGTTGGCGCACGCCAAGGCGCCAGAAGGTGCACCCAGCTGGCAGCGTTGGCTGGCCGAGACGCCCGTGTCATGGTCGTACTACGACGTGTACTTCGTGCTGAAGGACGCCTTGGTGAACGTGATCCACGGCACCACTCCGCCGACCGAGCTCTCTCGGTTGGACCCCGACGTCCCAGCGTGAGTGGTCAGCTGGAGAACCCCGCAGCCACCCGGGCGAAGGCCCAGTCCTCCTGGACGAGGCCGCTGCAGCTGCCGGCCTCCAGGGAGAAGCCGGAGCTCCCGCCGCAGGAGCGGTCACGGTTCGTCGCCCAGTACGACAGGCGGCTGACACCGAGGCGCACCGCCTCGTCGCGGATCGCTGTGAACCCATCGACGGTGAGCTGCTCGCCGGTGTCCGTCGTGCCGTTCATCGCGACGATTCCGGTGTGCCGGTAGGCGTCCTGCTCGGTGTAGCCGTAGGCGGCGCGCAGGTCCTTGTTCAGCAGTGCCGCGGTCCGGGCGGAGGCCTGCACCAGGTTGACCCGACCCGCCGCGAAGTCGAACGGCATCAGCATCCAGGCGTCCGGCGCGACGCCGGCCGCGGCGACCTCGGTCACCAGGCTGGTCTCCGGGCCGGACAGGTCGGTGCCCATCGTGACCAGGAGCTGGGTCTGCGGGTGCTCCTCGCGGATCAGCTCGAGCGCGCCGGCGATCCGCTTGCGCGACCCCGCGTCGCTGAACTCGGTCGACTCGACGTCCAGGTCGATGGCGCGCAGCTGGTAGGCGTCGATGACGGACTCGTACGCGTCGGCCAGCGATCGCGCGGATCCGCAGACCAGGGCGAGCTTGGAGCCCTCCCACCCGCCGAAGGACACGATCACATCACCCCCGGCGGCGCGCACGGCTGCGATGGTCCGCTCCTGCCAACCGCCCTTGATCGGGTCCTCGCCGTCCCAGGCCGGGTTGCAGCCGTTCTTGGCCAGCATCGCCGACATCGTGAAGGCCTGGATGCCGGTCGCCTTCATCACGGCGACCACGTCCGGTGTCTCGTTTCCGCTGTAGTACAGGTACGGCGCCGCGGCGGCGAGGTCGGCGGTCGGCGCGGGTGCGGTGGACCGGGCCGGCGGGTTTGGCCCTGCCGAGACGTGGGTCCGAGCTGTCTTTGCGGCCGGCTCCAATCCTGCGCCGGAGCCGCCTGCGGACCGCAACAGCAGTGGCACGACGGCGACCGCGACGACCGCGGCTCCGAGCGCTGCGGTACGGCGATGGCGGAGCTTCCTCGGTGCGACGGCGTCGTCGTCCACGTCGCCGTGGTTGTCGTCCAGGTTGTCGTCGTGGTTGTCGTCCTGGTCGTCGTCCTGGTCCGTTCGAGTCATGGCGCCTCCCTGGCCTGCCCATGCAACGTGCCGCTCGGGCATCGCGTTCAGCGGGCTTGCGCCCCTTCGGCGCCGCAGGGCGGTTCAGGCGAGGCGCGTCACACCGGCCGGCCTGAACCGCCGCCCGGTGGGCGGTCGTCTTGGTCCTAGGTGTTACAGGTCCGGGCATCGGTCTGCCGCGCTCGAGCACAGTGCCGACGACTGTGGAAGGGGGGTGTGCGGTGGCGACTGGCCTGCCGGGTTGGGTTCGGATGTTGATGTTGGCGTCTAGTGGTGTGTCGCCTCCGGATATTGATGATCGGGCTTGTTTGGCGTTGGCTGCCTCGTTTGAGCGGCTTGGTGTGGATTTGGAGCAGCAGGTGGGGCCGGCTATCCGCACGGCGGTGGGTCAGGCCTCGGGTGGGATGGGTGGGCGGACGCGGCGGGCGTTCTTGGCGTCGATGGAGCGGTTCACCGGTGCTGACGGCGGCGGCGGTGGTGGTGGTGGGTTTGTGGGGGTGGCGGCTGGGCAGGCGCGGGGGGCTGGGGGTTACTCGCGGTCGATGGCCACCCAGGTGACCCAGCTGAACTGGAACTGCTATTTGACGATGCTGTATCTGTTGTTCGAGCTGGTCAGTGCCTATGTGGAGTCGTTTTTTGACCCGGTGGGGGCGGCGGCGCGGGAGGCGGCGGCGCGGGAGGTGGCGGCGGCTTCGGTGCGGGCTTCGGTGCGCTCGTTCGCGATGGGCGCGTTGCGGTCCGAGGCGCAGATGGCGGTTTTCGACGCCGGGTTGCGGTTGGCGATGGATGCCTCTCGGCAGCTGTTGCAGATCGCTGAGGGGATCCGGTCGTTCGGGGTGGGCGCGTTGCGGTCCGAGGCGTACATGGTCGGTTTCCAGGCGGGCATGGACGGGACCGTGCAGCTGCTGCAGATGGCCGACGGCACCCGGGACGGCTTCGACGTCGGGGAGCTGGCGGGCGCGGCCGAGCAGGGTGCGGTGGCTGGGCTGGCGGTGATCGCCACGGTCGGCCCGGCCGCTCAGGTTCTGGCTGGGTTGGCCCGCGCGGCTGGGGTGTCGGAGGAGCTGATCGAGCACGGCGCGGAGCTGGCCGCCGAGAGCGCGGGCGAGATGGTCGGTGGCGCCGCGGCCGGGTTGGCGGCGTCCGGTGATCCGTCGACCGGTTGGTATGACGCGACCTCCGGGGGTGTCGAGGGAATGGCTTCGATCGCCGGTCACAAGCTGGGCCACCGGGGTGGGGTCCATGGCGCCGCGACGACCGAGGGCCCCGACGCCCCGCAGATCCCCGACATCCCCGACATCCCCGAGTTTCCGCTGAGTCCCCAGATCGCCCAGATCTTGGACAGTCCCGCACCGGCAGCCGGACCGGTTGACGCGCCGACCGCCCCACCCGCCACCGACCCCAGCGCAGCGCCGACCGCGCTACCCACCACCGACCCCAGCGCGGCGCCGACCGCCGGACCAGCAGTGGCACCGGAGGTGGCCGACCCGGCCACACCGTCCCTGCAGGCCCCCGACGGTGTCGCTGCCACCGCGCACCATGTGTCGGCCGAATCCGTCCCCAGCCACGCCGGCAGCGACACCAGCAGCGACACCGACTCCGCGTCGGTGACCTCCACGGACACCTCGGACACCTCGGACACCTCGGACACCTCGGCGACATCGGTCGACCCGGGCGGGGTCACTGCCGACGCGTCGGCGGACCAGCTGGCATCGCCGCAGCCATCGCCGCCGCCATCGCCGCAGGCCCCCGACGTTCTCGCTGCCACCGGACACCACCACCCGGCCGAATCTGTCCCCAGCGACACCGGCAGCGACACCGGCAGCCACAGCGACTCCGACTCCGCGTCGGTGACCTCCGCGGACACCGTGGACACCTCGGCTACATCGGTCGACTCGGATGGGGTGACGGTGCAGCCGTCGGTGCACCAGTGGGTGCACCAGGCCGCCCAGCAGCTGGACCTCGACCTGCCGCCGGTCGCCGGATCGGCAATGTCCGTCGAGCCCCAGCCCGCGACGCTGGGTGACGGGCTCTCGGTGGGCGCGCAGCTGCGGTTGGGGGACGGCCCGGACGGGTCGCTGCAGGTGCACGTGCCGGGCCGGGTCGGGTCCCTGGACCTGGGGTATGTGGCCGCGATGCTCGCGGCGGCGTCCGGTCGTTCAGTTGAGGTGGTCGCCGATGGCGGCCCGAGCCCGGTGCGCGTGGACGTGGAACCGTCGCATCCCCAGCCCGGCGCCCCGACCACGGCCGAAGCCGACGCAGCGGCGGGACGACCGAGCGCACTTGAGCGTCAGGTCGCGGTCGTCGCCCAGCGGCTGTTCGACCTGCCACCCGTGATCACCGAGCCTGGCCCCGAACGCGCCCGCGCCGAGCTGCGCAGCACCACCCTGTCCGCGATGGTCGGCTACCTGCGCACGCACCCCAGCGCCGACGCTCAAGCGGTGGTGGAGCGTTTTGGTGAGCTGGCTGGCCTGGCTCGCCGGGACAGCCAAGGCCGCCCCGGTCTGCGCGGCGGAGCCGACCCGGCCGACTCGGCGGGCTGGCCGGCCGGGCAGGGCTCCTCCCGTCACCACGACCCGATCCAGGACGACCTGCTGCTGCACCCCGCCGCTCCCCGCGACCTGGCGGCGGTGTTGAGCGCGATGAACCGGAGAGGGCTGACCGCGGCCTCGCTGGGGGTTGGTCCTGATGCGCGGGGTCCGCTGCCGGAGCCGGACCAGGCGATCCTGGACGAACTGGCCGGCGCCTGGCCGGCGGACGACGAGTCGATGCCCCCCGACGCCCTTGACGAGTTGGGCCGGTTGAGCCGCAACGAGATCCGGGGGCTGTCCGAGCTGGTCGAACGGGTGTCGCTGGTGCGCGGGCCGGACCGACGGACGATGATCGCCTCGCTGGCCACGATGGGCCGGGCAGGGCTGCTGGACGACGCGCTGGCCGCGGTGCAGGACCTTGCCGAGGGTCGGGCCCTCGATCCTGCGCAGCTGCACCGGCTGCGCGAGCTCAGGGCGGGACAGTACGGCCCGGCCGTGGTCCGGCCCCTGCTGGCCGACCCGGAGGCCGACGTGCAGCACGCGGTCACCCAGCTGGCCCGGGCGTCCCGGAGGAACCAGCGGATCCACGACGACGTGCTGCTGCGGGCCGCCGCCCCGCCCGACCTGCCGACGGCAGCCTGGGTGGCGGACTACCTGGTTGGCCACGACCTGAGCCCACACTGGCAGACCCTGATGACGACCCTGGACCGCCCGATCACTGACCTGATCGCTGACCCGGCAGACGGGCCAGCGGCGCCGGCCCGGCGCGGCGAGGCACAGCTGGTCACCGACGTGCGAGACGCGATGGCCCGGACCGCCCTGGACCAGCTGCCGCCAGACATGCAGGACTGGCTGCGGCGCACCGAGGGCAGGGACGTCGTCCGGCTGGCCCGCGCGGCCCACCACCGCGGCCTGCTCGCCGCGGCCGCCCGGCCGCCCGACGAGAGCCGCGCTGCCGAAGTTGTCGAGCGGCTGGCCATCGCTACGCAGCTGGCCGGGCTCTCCGCCCACCACCTCCAGGAGTCGGTGGATCTGGTTGCCGCTGGTGACGTTCCTCGGCCCGCGCCGCTGAGGCGCTGGGTCGAGAACTGGCCGGCCTCCCAACGCGGAGTGCGTGAATGGCACCCCGACGCCGCACGGCTGGCGGCGCAGTCACCGCCCGACGAGCTGGCGCGGCTCAGGCGGGTGTTGACCGGCCGGCCCGCGCACGTCCTGGATGCCTTGGCACGCACGGTGGACGAGGCCAGCCAGCTCGCCCGCGCGTTCCTGGTCGCCCAGCAGCAAGGACTCCTCGGCGTCCTGGAGGCCGCGCTGATCGACGCCACCCGTTCACCGGACCTGGACCACCTGCACCACCTGGCGGCGCTGCTGCCGGGCCGTCTTCAGTCGCAGTCCGCGACGGCCAGCATCCGGTACGACGCCGAGCTGCGAACCGGGATGGAAGTCGACCCCGAGCCGGCCTTGCGATCCGCGCTGGACCACTCCGCGCAACCCCGGTTCATTGGTCGGTTGCGGCAGTGGCGCGCCCTGACCGTTCAGCACCTGGAGCCGCTGCGGGTGCGCGCGCTGGAGCTGGCGACCGGGACCGGGCCGGCCTCGCCGCACAGCCCGTGGGAGACGGACGCCCTGGGCCGTGTGCTGCTCAGCCCGGCCGCCTGGCAGGACCGGGTGGAGGCCGCCGAGCGCTGGTTCTGGGAGCTGTCCCCGGACCAACGCCAGGAGGTGATGCGTGCCGCGCTGCGAGGCGAGCGCCCGGTCGCTGCGATGGCCACCCCCACGTCCGGGACCGAGCGGTGGCGGGCGTTGCATGGCTTCGGCTCCGCGTCGGTGACCTCCGCGGACACCTCGGCGACGTTGGTCGACTCGGGTGGGGTGACGGTGCAGCCGTCGGTGCACCAGTGGGTGCACCAGGCCGCCCAGCAGCTGGACCTCGACCTGCCGCCCGTCGCCGGATCGGGGATGTCCGTCGAGCCCCAGCCCGCGACGCTGGGTGACGGGCTCTCGGTCGAGCCCCAGCTGCGGTTGGAGGACGGCCCGGACGGGTCGCTGCAGGTGCACGTGCCGGGCCCGGCCGAGCCCCTGGACCTGGGGTATGTGGCCGCGATGCTCGCGGCGGCGTCCGGTCGTTCAGTTGAGGTGGTCGCCGATGGCGGCCCGAGCCCGGTGCGCGTGGACGTGGAACCGTCGCATCCCCAGCCCGGCGCCCCGACCACGGCCGAAGCCGACGCAGCGGCGGGACGACCGAGCGCACTTGAGCGTCAGGTCGCGGTCGTCGCCCAGCGGCTGTTCGACCTGCCACCCGTGATCACCGAGCCTGGCCCCGAACGCGCCCGCGCCGAGCTGCGCAGCACCACCCTGTCCGCGATGGTCGGCTACCTGCGCACGCACCCCGACGCCGACCTGCCCACCGTCGTCCAGCGCTTCGGGGACCTCGCCGGACTACCGCTCAGGACCGACCGCACGCCACCTGGCCTACCGGGCGGCGGTAACGGCGTCCCGGCTCCCGACGACGACGTCGTGATGGAGGTCGAGGACAGCCGCCCGTCCGAGGTGAGGCTGCCGGAGCCGACTGACGCCCAGCGGTCCTGGGTGCAGACGTCGGGGATGGAAGTGGTGCCGGTAGCGCACGGCCCCGACCGGCTGTTCGCCGCGATCTCCGCCGCTCTCGGGGTGCAGCGCGCGGCGGCCACCTCACCCGAAGCCCTGCGGGCCGCTGCGGCCGCCGCGCTGGAGACCCGATGGAACGGCTTCGAGGCACAGGTCCGTCAGGCCGGCCTCGATAGGACGACCGCCTTGCGGTCGGTCCGGGACCAGGCCGCAGACGACCCACGGCTAGACGACGTCGTGCAGACCCTGCTGGCGGATGCCCTGTCGACGCGGCTCCAGGTGGTCGACCCGGACGGGACGGTACGCGCGGTCGGCCCGGAGGAGAGGCCGCTCGCCTCGGTGCTGCGGGTCGGATCGGCGGACGCGCAGGCGACCTACCTGGCGGTGCGGCCGGCCCTGACCACGGGCGACGCCGGGACGGCGAGCGAGCACGGCGCACACCATCGAGCCTTCGAGAGAGCCGTTCGTACCGGCCTGGCCGAAGCAGAGCGTCGGCTCGGCCGCGTGCCGGTGGACGTCGAGTCCCTGCCTGAGCTGATCCAGGCCCTGGTGCTGTCCGCGGTCGCACGCGTCGCCGACCGTCACGAGCTGGTGGATGACGTCGA
This sequence comes from Angustibacter sp. McL0619, assembly GCF_049994355.1. Taxonomy (NCBI): domain Bacteria; kingdom Bacillati; phylum Actinomycetota; class Actinomycetes; order Kineosporiales; family Kineosporiaceae; genus Angustibacter; species Angustibacter sp. McL0619. The sequence continues at coordinate 772,445 of NZ_CP188257.1, forward strand.
GTTCGCCGACGACGAGCAGGACGTTGAGCCGCTGCTGCCGCTGCTGGCGCGTGATCTGGTGGACTCGTTCCTCGCCAGCACCGGGAACCGCCTGCTGATGGAGCGCCCGGCGACGATCGCGGACCGACTCCGGGGATCGAGCGGCCCGCCTCAGCGGCTGCGCGAGCTCGCCGGTCTCGTCTGCGCCGAGCTCGCCGTGCGACCGCAGACAACAGCGGCTGAGGCGTACGACCTGATTCGGACGGTGTGGTCGCGCTCCCGCGCCGTCGCACCCGATCTGGTGCCGCACCCAGCCACCATCCTGCCGTTCGATGACGTAGTGGCCGAGATCGTGAGCGCCCACCTGAGCCTGGCCCTGCTGCACGAGCAGGTGGCAGTCCTCTACGCCCGCGCCTGGGCCCGTCACCAGACCGGCCGCGCCGGGTCCGACCTGTCGCCGGCGGCTCGCTCCGAGGTGGAGCGTGAGGTGGCGCTGCTGCACGAGTCTGGGCGGCTGCCCGAGGAGGTGGCCCGCGCGGAGGCAGACCTCGCCGCAGTGCGGCCGAACGAGCTTGATGACCTGCTCGAAGGAGGGCTTCGTTGGGCGCAGCGAGACCCAGTGCTGGTGACCGCAGTCCTGCAGGAAGCGCCGCCGGGGTACCTCGACCTCCCCCCCAGCTACCCGGCGCCGCCCCGCTACCCCGCGACCCATGACGCGGCGCCGACCGCCGATGCCCTCGCGTCCGGCATGTCGACGACTGCTGCGGGTCTGCCGGCTGAGCTCCAGGAGCTGGCCCTGCTGATGCTCGCCGCCAGCGTCGAGGTGCGGACCGACTGGTCCGACTCGAGCGCGTTGCCTCCGCTGCAACTGCGCGCATCGATCGCCCCCGTCGAGGAGGTGGGCGAGGAGGTGGGCGAGGAGGTGGGCGAGGAGCTGATGGAGGAGGGCGAGGACGGCGAGGAGGTCGACTATGACATGGGCGAGGAGGCCGGCGAGGAGGTGGGCGAGGAGGCCGAGCCTCAACGGGACGGGCTCCTGCTGCTGCTGGGCACCCTGGAGAACGGCAAGTCGACCGCGACCGAAATCGAGGACCTCCTGCGTGACCTCGTCACAGCGGCGGTTCCGGACGATGGCCCGTCGGGAAGGCAGTTCCAGCATCTGCGCACGGCGAGCGCCGACGGCCGCATCCTGCGGCACTTGGCAAGGGAGCTGCGCCGCTTGCATCGACGTGCCAGCAGGGCGGACGTCGACAGCCTGGTCAGACTGCGACTGCAGTTCAGCGCCGTGTTCGCCATGGACCTGCTCCAGGAACACACTCGCGGCCAGACTTCCGAAGTGCTCGACTGGCTGCACGGGCTGCACGAGACCGCGAGCACAGAGCTGCACAGCCCGCCGCCTCCCTTGGGCCTTCCGGGGGCCCTGGAGCGGGACATTCCCGCAGAGCCTGGCCCGCTCGACTGGCTGGGCGCTCGCGGCCTGGTGGCGGTGCCCGTACCAGCGGATGGGGACTGTGTTCCGTCCGCCGTCGCGGCCTCGCTTCTCGCCAGTGGCGAGCTCGCGCCCACGGTTGGGCAGTTGCGGGAGCTGGCGGCCGGTCAGCTCGAGCGCGAGTGGGACCACTACCAACCCTTCCTCACAGATGGTGCCGATCTGGCCGACGCCGCCAGAGCGCTGCGCACGCCCGGGTTCTGGGCCGATCGGCTCGGCGACCTCATGCCCACGCTCATCGCGGACGGCCTCGGGCGGCGGCTCGTCGTCGTCGACGACTCCGGGCCGCAACCGGTTGGGCGATCGGACCAGCGCCCCGTCGTCGTCCTGCGCTCAGGGACAGGAGGTGGGCACTATTCCGGTGTCGCACTGAGCCGGGGTGAGCTCGCCCGGTCGGTTCCCGAGCTGGTGTTCACCGATCCCGAAGCGTTGGCCGGCCGACGCGAGGACGATGACCGCGTCAGTCGGCTGTACCGAGAATCGCTGTCGGCAGTCGACGCCCCCGACGAGGAGTTCGATCGGGTCACGGTCGAGACGACCGACGCGGGCGGGGTCATGATCGGACTGCGTTCCGTGGTGGACGCGTCCGCCGACCGGTTGACCGTCGGGTACGTGGCGAGCATGATCGCCAGCGACCTGCGTCGTCCTGTCTGGATCGGCTCGGTCGTCACCCCCCAGGTGGCGAGCGAGTCCGTGACCATCGGGCCGCCGCCAGGCGGATGGCCCCAAGTCGACGAGTTCGACCTGAGCTGGGCCCATCCCGCGCTGGCCGAGATGGCTCACCGCGCGCGTGGGTGGTTCATCCTCGACACGCGGGAAGACGAACTCGCGTTCATCGACACCGGACCGGACGTGAAGACGGTCGTGTGGGCCATGGCGCTGTTCGCCATCGCGTACCCCGACGCGGACCGCTCCGAGATCGTCCGCCGGTTCGGTGCCCTCGGCGCCCTGCAGCCCCGTGTGCACCCGGAGGGCGGGCGGCCGCGTCAGGTCGCGGAGTCAGCTCTGGCGGCGATCTGGCGCCGGCGCCCCGCAGCGTTGGCTCGCCCGACCGACGACTGGCGGCGGGTGTGGTCGCTGAACGTCGACCTCGTCGACGGCTGGGTTCGGCTCCAGGTCAGCGAGTGGGTTCAGCACCAGGTCAGCGAGGACTGGGACGGCGCCACGCCGCTGGGCGTCGACGCCCTCGAGGCCGCCTGGCTGGCCAGGCAGGTGTCCGGCGAACTGGGACACGCCGTCCACGTCCGCATCGACCGCCGGTATGGGGGAGCGCTCGACGCCGAGGCAGACGTGCGTGAGGCGGGCGTCCAGTTCGACGAGGATCCGGTGGCAGCGGCGGCAGGGGGCATCGCCCGGACGATGGAGCGGCTGTTCGGTGAGCCGGCCATCACAAACTTCTCGACGCGACAGCGCACCGAGGAGCTCGTGCAGGACTATCTGATCGACCACCCGAACGCAGACCAAAAGTACGTTTCCAGCGTGTTCGGCGAGCTCGCCGGTCTGGGCGACGGGCCGGCGCCGGTGGCCGAGCTCGAACCGGCCACCCAGGTCTCCGGGCTGGCGTCCGTGCACGGTCGGTACGGCGAGCGCGCCTTCGAGGTGCGCCGGCAGCGACCCCAGCCGGACGGCGGCCCGCTCCCTGAGGTGTTCGAGGTGACCCACCGGGACCGCCTGGTACCGCTGCCCGGCGCCGAGCAGGACGTCCCTCCCGCCGACGTCGCGGCGCTGGGGGATCGGCTGCTGGCCCGTTCCGAGGCGGCGTCCGAGACGACCGGTATCCAGTGGGTCCCGGGTGACAACGAGCCGGGCCGCCCGTTCAGCGCGGGTCGCTACGTCGTGTTGCGGTGGGACGGTGTCCTGGGGGCTGGCATCGGCAGGCTGGCCGGGCCGGTGCACGGCCAGGTCGTGGTCCTGCCGGCCGGTGCGTCGCCCGAGACGGTGCCCGGTCGCGCGCTGCCGCTGGATGCCTCCGACGACCAGCTCGACGACGTCCTGCGGTCCGGGTTCGGGCTGGCCGGCCCGGGAGGCCAGGCGCTGTCCGCCGCCGAGGCGGTGGACCTCGTCGAACAGTGGTGGGCCGGGAGAGAGCATCCCTACGGCGTCCCGACGGTCCACGAGTCGGCGTGGGTCGCCGCACCGGCGGTGACCGCAGCCGGCAGCTGGATGCCCTGGTCGGCGCCGACGGCCGAAGGCTGGCGCCAGGAGCTGGCGACCCAGGTCGACGGCCTTCGGCCGTTCACGCCCGAGCTCGCCCGCGCCGTCCCGCTGGCGCTGGTGACCGACCAGCCGAGGCTGAGCGGACACGCCGATCTCAGCGCGCGGCGCTATCAGGTCCGCCACGATCGCACCGGTGAGCGCGTGGTCGTGGTCGAGGTCGTGCTGGGCCGCACCATGCTGGCCACCACGAACGGCCGTGACGGCTGGCAGGTCGCGCCGGACGCGACCGATCGGCTCATGGAGCACGCCCGCGCCCTGACGTCGGCGACGCCGCTCGCCCGGGTGGACGGCGTCCGGCACGTCCTGGTCTTCCGCGCGGACGACGGACTGGACGACCCGGGGTACCGCGAGCGAGTCGCCCGGTTCTGGCGCGGGACCGGGGTGCCGCCGATCGAGGACCAGGCGGCTTTGCTGCGCGCGCCGGAGGACCACACGGTCCGGCGGATCATCACCGAGCTGGAGCGCGCAGCGCTGCCCAGGCTGACTCCGCTGCTTGAGCAGGCGATCGACTCGGCGCTCGCGGGGGTCCGCGTCACCCGGCGGGTGGTCCACTCGCATCGCCTCGCGGCCGACGGAAGGTCCCGCACGACCGAAATCGGTGCCCCGGAAGGGTTCCAAGGCGTCGGTCGGCTCCTGCCCACCGTGGTCGCCACCGAGGACACGCCGTTCGACGTGCGGACGGCGACCGCCGTCGACCAGGCGTCGGGGCGGGAGGTCACCGTGGTCGAGGTCGTCGTGCGTGTTCTCCTGGCCCGCTCGGTCACCGCGACCGCAGAGGTCACCGACGCCCAGCTCGACCGCATCGCGGCCGACCTGGACCGGGCCGCCCGGCGAGTGTTCTCCCAGACCGAGCCGGTGCCGTGGCGCGGGCAGCCGACCGTCGTGCGGGCCCGTTGGGTCCGGGCCCGGTCGCTGCAGGACGCCCATCGCGTGCTGTTCGTGACCCAGGAGATGGCCCGCTCCGCGGAGTTCAATGTGGCGGCCGACGTCGGGTACGAGGTACTGGCCCACGAGCTGGGCCACATGTTGGGGTTGCCCGATCGCTACCCCCGACCCGAAGAGGACCTGCTGCGCGCGCCTTGGCTGGGCGCGCGCAAGCAGCCGGCCGGACCCGATGCACCGGTGGCCCTGCGACCGACGGGAGTGCACAGCCCCCTCGAGCTGATGGCCGACAATCTGGTCGACCTTCGGCAGCGGTTCCTGGCGCCCTCGGCGGAGGACCTGCTGGGAATCCTCGCGGCGGCGCTCGACGGCGCCCCGGCGATCGCGGCGGGCGGCCCGAACGCTCGCGCGTCCTTCCACGTGGAGGCGGCGAGCTGGGTCGTGCCGTTGTCCGGTCAGGTGCTGGCACCGGGCTATGCGCTGGACGCCACCGGCATCCGCGGCCAGACGCCGACCATGATCCTGCAGCCGACCACCAGGGTGCTGCCGGACCCGTCGGTGGACGACGACCGCAGAAGCCGCTTCCTCGACGACGTCGCCGAGACCGCGTCGCACGCCTGGGCGAGCAGCGTCGTCCACCTTGACGGGGTGCCTTGGCACCTCGATCCGCGGATGGCTTTCGAGATCGGGGCCCAGGACGTTCGCGGCCCGCTGCAGGTGGTGGTGGAGCACGCCGAGTCGCGCGGCAGGGCGATGCAGCCGTGGGAGTACGCCCTCGACGAGAACCCGACCATCGTGCAGGAGCGGCTGCTGGGGTACCGGCTGGGCCTGCCGCTCGGCAGTGCAGGCACGCCCACCTCGGACTACGCGCAGCTGGTGTTCGACCATGCGCGATTCTGGCGGCTGCACTCCACCGCCGCCGAGCCGTCGGAGGCGGGCTACCGGGTCGCCTACGGGCCGCTGCACCCGACTGAGCTCGCCAGCCTGCCGGCCGCGCTCGGTGCGGTCGACGCGACGGACCCGGACTGGATGCTGGCGACGCTCGCGACCAGCGACACGGTTCGGCGTGCTCTGTCGGCGGCCGCCGCAGACCTGCCAGGGACCGCCGTCCGCACGGCCTGGCTCCCCGGCGGCAGGGCGCGTAGCTTCGACGTCCGCGCCTACGAGCTGCACGACGGCAACCAGGTCCGTGCCCAGGTCGTGGATCTGACGGTCCGGGTACAGCTGGTGCCCGCGGACGGGAGCACCGAGCCGGTCAGCAACGACGCCGTCATCGCGTTGATGAGTGCGCTGAGCCAGCCCGTGGTCGTTGGCCCGTTCCGCTCCGCGGACGCTGAGGGACGTCCGCTGCTGATCCGGGTCGTGACCCAGCCCTCGGTCGCGGACGCAGTTCCCGGGCAGCCGTCACCGCACCACCAGTGGCAGGTCCGCGCAGGTTCACCGGCTGGTGAGCGCGGCGGCATATCGATCAGCGTCGCTGCCGATGCCGACACGGTGCGCGAGGAGGTGCTGGCGCTGGTCGGGCTGCACCTCGGCAACTCGATCCAGGTGCTGGAGGCGGCGGAGCGGCTGCTCGGGCAGCTGGACAACGTCCAGCTGAGTAGCGACCAGCTCCCGCAACGGAATTCTTCGCCGGGCCGGCTGCTCGGCGGGACGTCCCGCGGCGGTAACCAGCGCCCACGTCGGGACGGCGACCCTCGGCAGGGCTCGTCCCGCGACCACGACGCCCCGACACCGACACCGACACCGACCCCGACCCCGACCATGGCGACGTTGCTGGCGGCGATGACCCGGGCCGCCGTGACTGTCGTCGAGCTCCCGTCGGACGAGGGGACCGGGCGGAGCGCCGTCGACCCGCGGGTGGTCGCGGCGCTGGCCGACGCTTGGCCGGACGACGGTCGACCGGGACCGGCCGACCTGGCGCGCGCGCAGGCCCTCGGCCCGGATGACGTCGTGTTTCTGTCCGACCAGATCGACGCCGGGCTGGTCGACCAGGTCCAGGCGCTGCGTGCCGAGCGCATGGTGGGCTCGCTCGTCTGGGCCGTCGACGACCAGGTCCTGGACGACGTGTTGCTGGCGCTGCGCGGTCTCGCCGCCGGGCGCACGCCGGATCCTGCGGTGGTGCACGAGCTTGCCGAGCTCGAGCTGGACACGCTCGGCCGGCACGATCTGCTGGCGACCCGTCCGCTGCTGATCGACCCCGAGGAGGATGCCCGACTGGCCGCCCTGCAGCTGGCCCAGCAGGTGACCGCTGGCGACCGGGTGTCTGAGCCGGCCCTCACCCACCTGCTGCACCGAGCCGGCGAAACCGTTCACCCCGACCTGCCGGTGGCCCGCGTGGTCGACCTGCCGGTGGCCAGGGCGGTCGCCCGCTATCTGCTCGACGAGGGCCTGGACCGGCAGTGGAGTCAGTTGCACCGCGAGTACGTCTGGCCACGGTTGGTCGCGGTCGCCGAGCAGGCCGCCGATCCGGCTGCCGCTGATCTTCCTCCGCTCGACGTCCCGCCGCCCGATGACGCGGCCGCCGCGGCCTGGCCCGCCCGACTGGCCTCGGCGCGCCGTGCGCTCGAGGCCGATCCGGACCGCGCGCTGGCGGTGCTGCAGAACACTCGACCCGAACGGGAGACCGTCGCGAGTGTCGACCTCGCACTGGCCGCCGGCATCGCTCGAGCGGCGCTGGACCAGCTGCCGGACTCGCTTCGGGGCGCACTGCTTGCTCGGGTCTTGCGTCCGGACGCGGACCTGAGGCTGATGCCGGACCGGACCGTGCTGAGGGTTGCCGACCAGGCCCACGTCGAGGGCTTGTTCGTCCGGGCGTTGCGGCCGCCGGGCCACGAGAGCGACGTCGCCAGGATCGCTCGACTGTTCACCGCGGCCCGCTCCGCGGGACGAGCCGAGTGGCTCGATGCCGCTGCCGCGGGGCTGTCCCGCGGGGCCGATCCCGACCCGGACCTGCTCCTCGCCCTGGTGCCCCACTGGATCATGGCGCAAGGGTTCGTGGCCACCGAGAGCGCGATCGACTCGGTGGTCAGGGATGGCCGGGCTGCCGACGTCCGGGCTGCCCGGGACCGGCTAGAGGTTCGCGACCGGGGTTCGTCGGTGTGGCGGCTGCGCCGGGCGGCGGACACCGAGGGGTGGCGGCTGCTGTCGATGCACGTCACGGACATGGTCCAGCTCGTCCGTGCGGTGCTCGCCGCCAACAATGTGGGCCTGCGCGACGTGCTGGCCGCTGAGCTGACCCGGGAGCTCGACGCCTCGGCGCCCCACACTCGGCTCGCCGAGTTGGCCGTCGTGCTGCCTGGCCCGCTGCAGGCCGATTCGGCCCGCGAGGCCAGCACGTTCGACCGCCGCCGACGAACCGGGCTCGACGTCGACCCGATCGCCGCCGTTCGAACTGTTGTCGAGCTGAACGACCGGCGACTGCTCAGCCTTGGATCCCTGCGGGCGTGGCAGCGCCTGCAGTCTCTGGATCTGCCGGCCGAACGTGCGCGCGTTCTCGGCCCGCTTGCCGTCGGCCCCCCGCCCTGGCCCGGGGACTCCCTGGTCGTCAGTCCGCCGCAGGCCCTGGGCCGGCGGCTGTTGAGCCCGTTGGCCTGGGACGTCCAGCGGCAGGAGAACGAACGACGCTGGTTCGCGCCGTCCGACCGGGACCGGGGGGCGCTGCTCAGCCGCCTCCCGGATGTTGTGCCGAACGTGCCGTCACCGCTCAGACCCACCGACCTGGTGTTCACGTCCGAGGCCAGGTTGCTGGCAATGACGCAGCTCGGTGAGCAGCTGCGGGCGGCGCCGCTCGACACCTGGCCGTGGGAGGTGCAGCCGCCCCTGGCCCGATCCGTGGGCGCCTTCATGGTTCGCGCCGGGATCGCGTTGCCCTGGCTGTCGATCGTTTCCGGGTACCTCCGAGCCGTGGAAATCAACGTCTGGAACAAGGCGTATCCCGACCGCCAGCGGTCCTACTGGCTGGCGTTGGGCCAGCTCATGGCGCCAATCCTCTGGCCGTGGCTCGGGCCTTCGCGTCCTGAGCAGCCGGCCCGGCTCTGGAGGGTCCGGCCGCCGGAGGCGCTTGCGACGCCAGGCGATGCCCCGCCAAGCTCGGCGCCGCTCAGCCAGTTCCTCGACCGTGCCGAGTGGGTCGAGTCGTTGATCGGGCCGTCCGGGCCTGGCTCTGAGCTCAGGCCGACACCGCCGGGCTGGTCCGAATGGGCCCTGGGGGAGTGGCCGCAGTTCGCGCCGTTAGCCCGCCGTGCGGCCGTGGATGAAGCCGCGCAGCGCGTCCTCGGGCAGCTCATGTCGAACGCCGACGGGATGGATCCGAGGGCGCGCGGCCGGTACGAGGACTGGTTGCGAGACGTCCAGCAGAGCCAAGTCGTGGCCGAGCGCGAGCTGAACGCGGCCGAACGACGGCTGGCCATCCTATTCGCCGCGCGGACGTCGGCCGTCGGGCGCATCGCGGCGGCTGACTCGGCGGCCGAGCTGGCGGCCCAGGCGATGTTCGACTGGCTGACGAAGACCGTCGTTCCACGCGCCCGGGCCGCGGCGTCCGACCTCTACGCGGCCGCGCGCGCGCAGCTCGATCGCGACCGCGATGCGCTGCTGCGATCGGGGGCCGAGTCGGACCTGCGCGACGTTGACGCCGCGATGGCCGACCTGCAGCAAGTGGTCGGCTGGGCTGCGGGTTCCCGGGACCAGGCAGTGCCACCAGGCGTTCTCGCGCGGCTACCCGACCTCGAGCTGCTGTCCAGCAAGGGCGATGCGCCGAGCGATGAGGACCGGGCGAGCGCCCGTCGGCTGGTGCGCGGACCAGACGGACGGCACTGGGTGTCGCTGATGCGCGCCGTGCACGAGCGCGGTGCACCGCTGCTGCCAGCGCCTGCCCCTGGCCCGTTCGTCGCCGCGACCACCAGCAGATCGCCCAGCGACGCCGGCTCGCCGGACTGGATCCGGTTGCACGTCCAGGCGGCCGGACAGCTGCTGGGAGCGGCGTGGACCGTCGAGTCGATCCTGACTCAGGTCCCGTTGCCGCCCGAGGCCGACCTGCTGGCCGACCTGGACCTGCGGGCGCGCCCGGACGGACGGCTCGAGCTGATGTTGCCCAGCTGGCGGATCGAGGCGGGAACGTCCACCGACGTGCTGGACGTCGGTTTCGCCGCAGCCATGCTCGCAGCCGGCACCGGTCGCGACGTGTCCGTCGTCGTGGACGTCGTCGTGGACGGCGCGTTTGACGCCGACCGGGGGCGGGCGGCCGTCCTGGTCCGCGGGGTGCCGGACAACCCGTTCTCGACGTTCCCCACGCCGCTGCAGACCGCGGTGGCCGATCTGGCCGGTGAACTCTTCGACCTGCCGCCGACGATCAGCGACCCAGGCCTGCCGGATGGCATGTCGCTGCGCCGCACCGTGCTCGCCGCGATGGTGCAGTACCTGACAGGGCATCCGGGAGCCGACCGCACCGCCGTGGTGCAGCGCTTCGGTGACCTGGCGGGGCTGTTCCGACTGACTGACCGGCATGGCCAACCCGGCGGAAGCCAGCCCGCAAGGACGCTGTTGCCGCTCGGCGCGGATCCTCTGACGTTCGAGCCCGACGACCTGGCCCGGCTGGCCACGGCCTTTGAGCTGGCCGGAGTGACGGTCGAAGCGGCTGCCGGGGCGTTGCTGGGTCACAGCCCGGACCTCCTACTGCTGCAGCGACTCGCGGACGCATGGCCACGCGACGCAGAGCAGCCGGCCGCGGACCAGTCGGCCTGGGCGCAGGGCCTGACACCGGCCATGGCACGGCAGTGGACCGCCGTCATTGAGCAGGTGCAAGCTCGCCGGATGCAGGCGTTCCAGCGGATGACGAACACCCTCTTCGCGGCCGCCCAGGACGGTCGGCTGGACGAGGTGCTGGTGGCGATCCGTGACGTCGTGCTGGGCCACCCACCGCGTTCACAGGTCGTGGATCGACTGGCTCGCCTGCTACGCGCTGGCGCTGCGGAGCCGGTGGCCGGCTCCCAGCTTGCAGACCCCGAGCAGGACTCACACCTCGCGATCGTCCAGCTCGCTTCCCCGGCAGTCGGCCCGTCACCGGCGGCACCGCCCACGCTGGACCGGACCGTGTTTCGTCGGGCGGCGCGGGCCGACGGGCAGGATGACGTCCGGACGGTCATCGCGGTGGCCGGCCACCTGGTCGACACCGGTCAGCACGACGCCTGGCGCCGACTGCTGCGCGAGCACGTCGAACCCAGGATCGCTGCCGGCGCCTCGGACGTCAGCCAGGACCGCCTACCGTCTCGGCTCTCCGTCCTGGGCTCGAGGGGAGCGGTGGCGCAGACCGCGCTGCGCCAGTTGCCGGATCCGGTGCGGACCGCCCTCATGCTCGGCGCCGGCTATGCCGCGGATGACGAGCTGACATTCCAACGGGCAGTCTATGTAGCCCGGTACGCCCACGTGCGAGGCGCTTTCGCCGCGGCTCAGCGGCCCCCGGAGCGCGCTGCCCTGGTCACGCGGGTTGCCCGGCTGTTCACTGCCGCCCGTCTCGCCGGCCGCGCACCCGAGCTGGACGTCGCGGCCGAGCGGCTTGCACTCGGCGCGGAGCTGGATCCCGAGCTGCTGCTGGCCCTGGTGCCGCACTGGCTGCAAGCGCAGCACCCGCCGACCGGCGGCGGCGACGCGCGTCGATCCCGGGATGCGTTGGCCGCAACTGCCCGGCTCGCGGCGTGGCCGACAGCGGCGTGGACGACTGCGACCGCTGCACCCTGGCTCGAGCTGGCCGACTTGACCGACCAGCTCACCCAGCTCCTGCGCGGGCTCCTCGTCGCCGACGACCTCGACATCGTGGAAAGTTTCGTCGCACAGATCCGGATGGTGGTCTCCGGGCAGGAGCTGAACCCGGTCCAGCTCTATCGGATGGCCTCGACCCTCCCCGGCCGACTGCAGACCCGCACGGCACAGGACGCCGTTCGCTACGACGTGCAGATGGAGACCGGCCTGGACGTCGCGCCCGAAGCTGCTACCCAGCGTGCCAGGGACCTGGTGGCGGTGTACGACCCGAGCGGCGACCTGTTCGCCGTCAAGACGCTGCGCAGCATGCAGAATCTGGAGCGGTTGCACCTGGAGCAGCTGCGGGTACAGGCGGCGGAGCTGGCCAACGGGCGGCCGGCTGGCGCGGGCCCGCTCAGCCAGCCCTGGCCTGACGCGACGCTGTTGGTGGGTCAGCGAACGCTCAATCCAGTGGCGTGGGAGGAGCGGGTTCGTTCCGCCGAACGGTACTTCTTCGCGCAGACGCGTCAACGCCGGGCCAGGCTCATCTACGACGTGGCCGTGCTCACCCTGGGTCAGCAGGAGGCCGAGACGCTCCGGGCCGGCAACGACGCAGGCGAAGACGTAGTGGGCACGATGACGCCCGAGTCGCGGCTGTTGGCCATCTCGATGCTGGGTGATCGCGCGCCGCAGCCACCCGAGCAGTGGCCCATGGTTGCGCGGCACGGGGCGCCCAACCCGCTGCTGCGCCGTTGGGTGCGCAAGGCCGGGCTGTGGTCCCTTGGCGGCGCTGTCGTGTCTGGCGCCGTGACCGCAGGTGTTCGCTACCTCGGTGAGCAGGCACATTCCGGAGCTGTTGAAGCCGCCTACCCGCACCTGTTCCCCGAGCTAGCGCGCGAACGGGCCATTACTTCGACACTCGCCCCGTTCGCCGAGGTCCTGGGGTCCCTCGCGTTCGCTCTGATCGGCATGGCCAGTGTTCGGTGGGCACCTCCGTGGCGGGTACGGGCTCCGGAGCTCTCGCTGTTGTCCGAGTCCTCGCCCTCAGGCTTGCCTGCCGGCCTCACCGGGGTGGCCAGCGTGTTCGACCACCTCCCCAGGATGTGGTCGCTGCGCGACCCGCTCGCCGGGCAGGTACCGAACTGGTGGCGTCGAGCCGACGAGCCGCGGCGGCCGCCGGAACCGACGGTGTCGCCGGGCGTCATGCACCAGGTGCTTGGCAGCCGTCTCTGGCGGCCGGCCGAAGCACTCGGTCCAGACCAGAGACTGAGCGCCTTCAATGCCGTAAGTCGACAGCTGCTGGATATACCTGAGACCCCCGACGACCGACCCGGCTACCAGGCGTGGCTGCGGCATGTCGACCTGACCCACCGGCTGGCCAGCCGCGAGCTCGTGGCCGCCGAGCGGGTGATCGCCGGCGCCATCCTGCTGCGTACCGCGCCACTCGAGGCGCTGGCCGAGGCCGAGGCCAACTATGCAACCGCTCAGGAACGCGTGCACGCTTCCGCTGTCGACCTGCGTCGCGCTCTGCGACGCAGCCGTTGGGGCGGTATCGGACGCGGCACCGCGCCGGACCTTGAGGCCGGGCCACTCCCGGAGGTTCAGGACAGGATCAAGCACTTGCGCGTCGCCGAAGGCAATGCCGCTTCCCAGCTCAACCGGGCGCAGCGACGGCTGACGCAGGCCCGGGAGGCGCTGTCGGAGGTGGACGGGTTGCTCGGGCAGCTTCGGTCGATGGCCCTGCAGGACGGCTCATGGCAGCCCGCGCAGTTGCGTAACGCCGCCTGGCGGCTGCAGGCCCGCGGAACCCTGGCCGCCGCTGCTGACGTTGGTCTTCCTGGCACGCGTCTCGCTCGGGCTGAAGCGCGACGCCTGCTGCGCAGCCGGGACGGTCTGCAGTGGCTCGAGCTCGCCCGCGAGCTGAGGTGGTGGACGGACGGCGCCCAGGCCGTCGTCGAGGCCCCGGCTTGGGCGGCCCAGATTGCGGCCGGCCAGACGCCTTCCGTGCAAGGGTCCGGTCAGGGCGACTCGGAGGGTCAGGGCGACTCGGAGGGTCAGGGCGACTCGGAGGGTCAGGGCGACTCGGAGGGTCAGGGCGACTCGGAGGGTCAGGGCGACTCGGAGGGTCAGGGCGACTCGGAGGGTCAGGGCGACTCGCAGGGTCAGGGCGACTCGCAGGGTCAGGGCGACTCGCAGGGTCAGGGCGACTCGCAGGGTCAGGGCGACTCGCAGGGTCAGGGCGACTCGCAGGGTCAGGGCGACTCGCAGGGTCAGGGCGACTCGCAGGGTCAGGGCGACTCGCAGGGTCAGGGCGACTCGCAGGGTCAGGGCGACTCGCAGGGTCAGGGCGACTCGCAGGGTCAGGGCGACTCGCAGGGTCAGGGCGACTCGCAGGGTCAGGGCGACTCGCAGGGTCAGGGCGACTCGCAGGGTCAGGGCGACTCGCAGGGTCAGGGCGACTCGCAGGGTCAGGGCGACTCGCAGGGTCAGGGCGACTCGCAGGGTCAGGGCGACTCGCAGGGTCAGGGCGACTCGCAGGGTCAGGGCGACTCGGAGGGTCAGGGCGACTCGGAAGCTCAAGACGGTGTCGTGCTCTCGCTGGTGCGAGCGGCTGGAGAGCTGATGGGGGTGGCGCCGGAGCGGATGCCAGGGTTCGCTCCGGCGATGGCGGTGCTGGACGACGTCCGGGTCGAAGTCGAGGTGGAGTCGCATCCGTTGGAGGTGCGGTTCTCGAACTGGCCCTCAACGTCGGATACCGAGCTGGAGGTGGGGTTCGCGGCCGCGGTGCTGGCGATGGCTGCTGGGCGTGAGGTTCGGGTGGTGGCGCGTGGGGAAGGCGTCGAGCGGGTCGCGCTGGTACGGCCCTTCGATGAGAGCTTGGACAACGACGACGTGGCCGCGCTCGTGGTGACGGCGGTGGTGGCGGCGTTCGTGCCGGCGCCGGTGGCCGCGCGGCCGGGCGACGGACAGGCGTACGGGCATCTGCGTGGGCAGGTGCAGGACGCGGCCGCGAGCTATCTGAGTAGCTACCGTGGCGCGGACCTGAGTGCGGTGGTGGGCCGGTTCGGAGATCTGTTGGGGCTGACGCGTCGTACCGATCAGGTCGAGCAGGTGGGGCGGGTGCTGACGGCGCTGGCCAGGCGCGGCGTCCTCACCGATGAAGGGGTACGACAGGCGGCGCTGACCGGGGATCCGTTCCTGTTGGAGGCGCTGGCCCGGGGGTGGCCGGACGACAGCGAGCTGGTGGACCGCGGACGGGTTGAGCGGGCGAGCGGGCTGGACGCGGACCTGCGGGGGGTGCTGTCGGGTCTGGCCGATCGGGTCCAGGCCAGGCGTGGGGAGTCCTACCGCCGGCTGGTGGGCACGTTGGTTACTGCGGCGCGGGCCGGTTTCCACGAGCATCTGATCGCGACCGTCGTCCATGTCGGTGAAGGCGGTTTCCCGGACGCCGACCACGTGTATCGGATGGTTGAGATCGAGCTGGCCGCGCCGGAGCAGGGGGCGCTGTCCCGGCTGGCCGATCCGCAACTGGACGTGGACGCCGCGGTGCTTGAGCTTGCGTCCGAGGTGAGCCGCGGGGAACGTCGCGACCGAGACGGCCGGTCCGAGGTTCAGGTCGAGGTGGGCGCGGACCTGCTGGAGCGGGCCGCGGTGGACCCGCAGGCGATGGTGGAGGTCCGGTCCGCGGTGCTGTTCGCCGGCGAGCTGCTGGACCGCGGTTTGCAGACTGCCTTCGACACGTACCTGGGGATTGTCCACTCAGTCCTCGTGGACATGCATGCAGCCTTCGAAGCGCGGTCGGACAAGCTGGCGACGGCGACCAACGAGGACGAGGACGAGGACTCGGCCGTCGACAAGCCGGATGTCGATGAGGAGGTTTGGCCGGGGGTCCTGGCGTGGCCGGATCCTGGTCAGATCCAGGCGCCGCAGTGGCGAGAGCAGGTAACCACCGCCCGTCAGGTGCTCACCCGGGAACCGGTGTTCGTTCGGGAACACCTCAGCCGGGCCTGGCATCATCTTCCTGAGCCTCGGCTGGTTGCCACCGACATCGGTGGGGCGGCTGCAGTCCGCGCGGTCGACCTTGCCCTGCAGGGCCTTCCTTCACACCTTGGCGAGTCCTTGATGGTCAGGGCTGCCCAGGCCATGCCACCAATGGGCGCCCTGGCCCGCGCGAGTGAGCTGCAGGACAGACAGCGCCGGTGGGCGGTCTACCTGGGCCATGCCGACGGAGTGTTCCTGCGAGCGGCCCGCCCGCAGAGCTACCCGGAGGAGTTGCGGCAGGTCAGGCGGCTGTTGACCGCGGCCCGGCATTGCGGGTTGGCCCGGCGCCTGGACCGGATCGAGGCTGCGGCAGAGCAGCTCGCGGCCGGCTCGTTGCCCCCCGGTGACTTGCTGCTCGGCCTGCTGCCGGCCTGGATCGGCACCCAGAGCCAGGTCCGGCTAG
This sequence comes from Angustibacter sp. McL0619, assembly GCF_049994355.1. Lineage (NCBI taxonomy): Bacteria > Bacillati > Actinomycetota > Actinomycetes > Kineosporiales > Kineosporiaceae > Angustibacter > Angustibacter sp. McL0619. Next base: position 788,191 of record NZ_CP188257.1, read on the forward strand.
GCGGAGCCGGCTTCACGGTCTCGACGGTGGCAGCCGAGTACGACGCCGGTCAGGCCAGCCAGCGCATCGGGGAGCCGCCTTCCGGTGATCCTCGCGAACCGCAGTACGAGCGGCGTCGCGAGGGCTTGCTCGCACTGGCTCGGCTGATGGATAACACGACCCAGCTGGTCCGGGCTCTGGTTGTCGCGGATCGGTGGGATCGTCGCGAGGAACTCCTGGGGGCCCTGCCGGGCATGCAACAGGGAGGATGGGACCCGCAGTTTCGGCTGGGCATCCTCGGGCAGCTGCCCGGTGAGCTGCAGGTGCTCTTCGGGGACGAGGCTCTGCTGTTCGATGGGAGCCACACGAACTTGGGCACGGACACCGGCGCTGTCCTTGCGCAGGTGAATTCGGCACTGTGGTCTGCTGGCGACCCCGCGTTGCTGGTCCAGGCCTGGACGCTGCTGGATCGCTGGCAGTTCGCACCCGCTCGCGTGGAGGCCGCTGAGCTGCTCGAACGGCTGCGCCGCGAAGGAACGACGGAGCAGCCTCTGGAGCAGCGTCTGCACGAGCTGATCACCGACCGTGTGCTACGGGAAGAGGCGGTCGACGGGCCGCACCGGATCGCGCGGGCGGTGCTCAGCCCCGAGCTCTGGCACGACCGCGTGCTGTGGGCCGAAGGTCGGCTGCTCTTGGAGCCTCCGCCGCGCCGAGAGCAGGTGCTGGCCTCCATTCAGGCATGGCGGGAGGAGCGGCCCTGGCCCACGTTCGCGCCAGAGCGCATGGAGCAGCCTGCGGTCGGCGAGGCCGTCATTGCGGCCAGTCGACTGGTCGCGGAACGCGTGCTCGACGACGCAGGTGTCGACGGGTTCGACGTTCGGTTGCTGCCGGTCCCCGACGCCGACACCGTGCTGCGCGGCGAGCTGGGCGTATGGGCACTGATTCGGACCAACTGGGGGGTGGTGCCGTCCTGGCTCGCTCCCTCCGGCACCCCGGTCGAGGATGACCAGCTCGTCCCACCGCTTCTGAACGCCGAGGAGGCCGAGAGTCGAGCCGACGGCGTCTTGCCAAGGTTGGAGCAGGTCGATCTGCCGTGGCTTCGCAGAGTCTCGGCGATGCAGCTGCGCCTGCGAGGGCACGTCGCGCACGTCGAAATGTTCCTGGCGTTCGCCCTCGCCACCAGGTCCGCAGCCAGGCTGGAGCTGGACAGCGCAGCGCCGGGAACCTCGCGGCTCGTGCAGGCGCAGGACCGGCTCGATCGGGTGGAGGCGGGCATCCGTCGCCTGCACACCATGGCCGGGCAGTTGACGAGCGGGACGCTGGACAGCATCGATCCTGAAGGCGAGCTGGACCACGCGATGCGGGAGGTGCTCCGCGTCAGGCAGGCGGTGGGCAGGGTGACCACCGGGGAGAAGGAAGCCGCCGCGAAGCTGGCGCGCCAGCTGGTGCGCAGTCCGAACCTGCGAGGTTGGCTGCTGGTGTTGAGCGCGATGCGTGACCGGGCGACGCTGCCGGCCGACGTGGTCTCCACGGACCGTCGTCTGGCCCCGGACGTCAGCGCGCCGGTGGTGGGCGAGCAGGTGCCGGCGGCGCCGTCGGTGGACGAGTTGATGGACGAGCTTGCTGGCGAGCTGGTGGGCGAGTTTGTGGGTTCGCCGGGGTGGTTGCGGGATGTGGTGCAGGCGGCGGGGGGGTTGATGGAGACGTCCTGGAGTGGGCAGGGCGGGGCCGAGCCGGTGCTGGGGTTCCTGGACGCGAACGCTCCGGTGCTGGATGAGCTGGAGTTCGAGGACGTGGAGGAGGAGGGGGTGCTGCAGGTCCGGTTGGCGGGCTGGCAGGTTCCGGCAGGGGACCTGGATCAGGCGGTGGCCGGGCTGGATGTGGGGTTCGTGGCGGCGATGCTGGCCAGTGGGTCGGGCCGGGTGGTGCGGGTGGTGACGGCGGCCGGTGCTGGTGAAGTGGCCGTGCAGGTCGATGGGGCGGTGGTCGGCGGCCCGGTGGTCGATGGTGGCGTGTCGGGCTCGCCGTCGCTGGAGGTCGCCTACCAGCGGTTGCGGCGGGTGTTCGTCGAGCCGGCGATGATTGCCGAGCCGGGGGGTGAGCGGTTGGAGCGGGACCGGTTCCAGGCGGCGGTGGCGGCGGTGGCGGCCTATCTGGAGGGTGGTCGGCAGGCCTCGTCGGTGGTGGTGGCGGAGCGGTTCGGTGATCTGTTGGGGTTGACCCGCCGCGACGGGCGCCCACCATCGCCTGGTCTGTTGGGCGGATCCCCGGGCGGCTTCGAACAGGGCCGCACGGACGGGCAGGGTTCGTCTCGGGACCACGACGACGGCGGGCGGGACGAAGGGGCGCGGCTGCTGATGGCGTTGGCCGGGCGCGGGTACCTCACCTTCGAGAGCATCCAGGGGGTAGTGGCCGGGGATGACCCGTTCCTGCTCGAGGCGTTGGCCGAGGAGTGGCCGGACGACGGTCAGCCGGTGGATCCCGCTGCGCTGGACACGGTGCAAGCATTCGACGAGGCCCGCCTGATGGATCTGACTCAGCTGGCCGGGCGGGTCCAGGTCAGGCGCACCGAGTCCTACCGGCGCCTGGTTCGCACCCTGGTGGACGCGGCACGAGACGGTGTCCTGGACCGGTTGGCGGCCACCCTCGCCGACCCCGGTCCGGTCGACCCGTGGGTGCTGGCGTGGATGGTCCAGCATGAGCTGACCGGGCCCAGCGAGGGCGTGCTGTCCCGGCTGGTCGAGCCGCAGCAGGACGTGCACCGTGCGGTGCTACAGGTCGCCCAGACCCTGAGCCAGGGGGTCCGCAGGGTCCGGGTGGACGGGGCGAAGCGGGTCTCGATCGTGAAGGCGGTCGTCAGCGATGACCTGCTGTCCCGGGCGGCCGTGGATCCGGCGGGCATGCTGGACGTGCGGGCCGCCGTGCTCTACGCCGAAGCCATCCTGACGCAGGAGGTGACCGGGTCCGAGTCGGCTTTTGAGTGGTTGGTGGGCCGGGCCGAGTCGGCGCTGGTCGCTCTTCACCGCGGGATCACCGTGACGGACGCCGACGCCGACACCGACACGGACGCCGACGTCGACGCCGGGAGCGGCGTCGTCCTGGACACCCCTTCCCCTGACGAGCTGCGCCGGCCGGACTGGCCGGACCACGTGGCTGCGGCTCGCCGGGAATTGACCAAGCAGCCGGACATCGTGCGCCGGTGGCTGGCCCGGGTGCGGCAGGACCCGCCGCCGCCGCTGCCGGAGACCGACGACGTCACGTCAGAGGTCCTCACTCGCGCGGTCCACCTGGCTCTGGACGGGCTGCCCCGGTACCGGCAGGTGACCTTGTTGACCCGAGCCGATCCGGATGAAGAGAGCACTGATTCGGACGCAGCGAGGATCGGGCCAGAGCAGGACCTCAGCCTCCTGCCGGCTGACCGGCGCTATCGGGCGGCGGTGCTGGGCGATGCCGAGGGCGCCTTCCTGCGCACCGTCCGCCCACCGAGCGCGGAGGAGGACCTGCGCCAGGTCACCCGGCTGTTCGCCGCGGCCCGGCTCGCCGGGCGCCGGGGCGAGCTCGCCGCGGCCGCCGAGCTCGCCGCCAGCGGAGGCCAGCCGGACGGTGAGCTGCTGCTCGCCCTGCTGCCATGGTGGCCCGACACCCAGGATCCGATGCAGCTGGAGGCATCGGATAGCGGGATCTCGACGGTCGCCGCCGGCTGGGACCGGGGCCAAGCCCGACAGAACCTGGGCAGAGCGGGCGACGAGCCTGGACGCGACGGCTGGGTCGCGCTGGCCGGGATGATGGACGACGCCACCATGCTCGTGCGCGCCCTTAACCTGACCGTCGGTCGAGGGCGGGCCGTCCTGCTTCAGGCACTCGTGGGTGCGTCGGAGGACATTGTGGCGCACGACATCCTGTACAAGCTGGCCGCCGAGCTGCCGGGTGACCTGCAGTTGTTATCCGCGCAGGAAGCGGCCGCGTTCGACGCGCAGACCCAGACCGACTTCGACAGCGCCCTGGAACGCGTCGGTCCGACCCTTGCCGCCAGTGGTGACTTCGCGACGCTGGTGCAGGCCTGGGCGATCCTGCAGCGCGGGACCCTTGCCCTGATCCGGGTGCAGGCTGCCGAGGTGCTCGCCCAGGTGAGCCGAAGCGAGTCGACGTCGCCGCACTGGGTCCAGCGACTGCACGAGGTGGTCCAAGGGTCCTGGCTGCGGGGCGGGGACCTCGATGGACCCCAGCAGATGCTCCGCGGACTTCTGAGCCCCGCGTTGTGGCACGACTACCTGCTGTCGGCCGAGCGGCAGTTCTTCGCCGAACCCCTGTGGCGACGAGTGCGCGTGCTGAGCGCCATCCAGGCTCACCGGATGGGTGATATGCCTGCCCCGTTGATCTTGGCATTCGCTACGCCGTCGACCGCGTTCGTGGACGTCCTGCCGCAAGAGGGTCTGCTCATGGTGGACCGGGTGCTGGACCTCGTGGCGGGCGACGGCAGCGAGGACCCCGGGCAGGGCCGGCCGATACCGTTGCCTGGCCTGGAGACGGTGCTACGCGGCCAGTCGGACACCTACCTGAGCGTCGACGGCGACGATCGGGCGGCGGTGCCGGCGTGGTTGTCAGTCCCAGATCTTGCGGATCAGCCCGGACAGCCCGATCACCCCGGCCGCGGACCGCGACCGTCCCGAGCGGACCTTCATGACCGCGAAGCTCGCGCCCGATCCCGGCTGGAGTCCGTCGACCTCGACTGGCTGCGGCACGTCTGGACCATGCATATGCGGCTCGACCGACTGGCTACCCAAGCCACGACGCGCCTGGCCGGGCTGCTTGCCGGCCGAGAGGCCGCGGTGCGCGAGCTGGACGCCGCCCTCGAGTCCGACCCGCTCGGGGAGGGTGGGCTGGTACAGCCCGCCCAGCAGACGCTTGACCTGCTGGAGTCCGGCCTGCGCCGCCTGCACACCCTGGCCGTGCGGTTGACGCGCGGGTCGGTGGACAGCGTCGAGGCCGACATCGAGCTGGGCCAGGCGATGCAGGAGCTGGGCGGACCGCACTGGGGAGAGTCGGAAGCGGCCGCCGACCTTGCGGTGGGACTCGTGTTCGGTCCGAACCTGCGGGGCTGGCTGATCGTGATGAGCGCGCTGCGTGACCGGGCGACGCTGCCGCGCGACGTCCTGACCGCGTTGCCCGAACCTGGCGAGCCGGTGGTGAGCGGGCAGCTGCCGGTAGTGGGCGAGCAGCCGCTGGCGGCGCCGGTGGTGGGGGAGGTGGTGGGGTCGCCGGGGTGGTTGCGGGCTCGGTTGCAGGCGGCGGGGGTGTTGCTGCAGACCACGTGGAGTGGGCAGGACGGGGCTGCCGAGCCGGTGCTGGGGGTGCGGGTGGGCCCGGACGCCGCGGTGCTGGAGGAGGTGGAGCTCAGCCAGCAGGAGGGGGTGGTGCAGGTCCGGCTGCCCGCGGGGCTGGCTGAGGAGGTGGCCGAGCTGGATGTGGGGTTCGTGGCGGCGATGTTGGCGGTCGGGGCTGAGCGGGTGGTGCGGGTGGTGACGGCGGCCGGTGCTGGTCAGGTGGCCGTGCAGGTCGATGGGGCGGTGGTCGGCGGCCCGGTGGTTGATGGCGGGGTGTCGGGCTCGCCGTCGCTGGAGGTCGCCTATCAGCGGTTGCGGCGGGTGTTCGTCGAGCCGCCGATGATCGCCGAGCCGGGGGCTGAGCGGTTGGAGCGGGACCGGTTCCAGGCGGCGGTGGCGGCGGTGGCGGCCTATCTACACGCCCGTCCGCAAACCTCGTCGGCGGTGGTGGCGGAGCGGTTCGGTGACCTGTTGGGGTTGACCCGCCGCGACCGGCGCCCACCACCGCCTGGTCTGTTGGGCGGAGCCCCGGGCGGCTTCGAACAGGGCCGCACGGACGGGCAGGGTTCGTCTCGGGACCACGACGACGGCGGGTTGGACGACGGGGCGCGGCTGCTGATGGCGTTGGCCGGGCGCGGGTACCTCACCGCGGAGAGCATCGCGGGGGTGGCCCGGGACGACCCGTTCCTGCTCGAGGCGTTGGCCGAGGAGTGGCCGGATGACGGTCAGCCGGTGGATCCCGCTGCGCTGGACCAGGTGGCAGCACTCGAGAGGAACAATCGGATGGATCTGACTCAACTGGCCGAGCGGGTCCAGGTCAGGCGCAGCGAGTCCTACCGGCGCCTGGTTCGCACCCTGGTGGACGCGGCACGCGACGGTGTCCTGGACAGGTTGGCGGTCACCCTCGCCGTCTCAGGTCCGGTCGACTCGTGGGTGCTGGCCTGGATGGTCCAGCACGAGCTGACCGGGCCCAGCGAGGGCGTGCTGTCCCGGCTGGTCGAGCCGCAGCAGGACGTGAACCGTGCGGTGCTGGAGCTTGTGTACGAGGTGAGCCGGGGGGAACGTCGCCGCGGCCGCGACGGCCCGTCCGAGGTCAGGGTGGAACTGGGCGCGGATCTGCTGCAGCGGGCCGCGGCGGACCCCGCGGCGATGCTGGACGTGCGGGCCGCCCTGCTCCTCGCCGACACCCTGGTGGAGCGCCGGGTGCTCGGATCACGTTTCATAGAGTTGACGGGCCAGGCCGAGTCGGTGCTGGTGGATCTTCACCGCGGGATCACCGTGACGGGGGCCGACGCCGGCGCCCACACCGGGAGCGACGTCGTCCTGGCCCCCCCTGCCCCCGGCGAGCTGGGCCGGCCGGACTGGCTGGACCGCGTGGCTGCGGCTCGCCGCGCGCTGACCGCGCAGCCGGACATCGTGCGCTTGTGGCTGTCCCCGGTGCGGCGGGAGTTGCCGTCGCCGCTGCCGGATACCGAGCACGTCGCGCAAGAGGTCCTCAATCGCGCGGTCCACCTGGCTCTGGACGGCCTGCCCCGGCACCGGCAGGTGGCCTTGTTGACCCGAGCTGATCCGGATGGAGAGAGCATCGGAGCAGAGCAGGACCTCAGCCTGTTCCCGGCTGACCGGCGCTATCGGGCGGCGGTGCTGGGCGTCGCCGAGGGCGCCTTCCTGCGCACCGTCCGCCCACCGAGCGCGGAGGAGGACCTGCGCCAGGTCACCCGGCTGTTCACCGCGGCCCGGCTCGCCGGGCGCCGGGGCGAGCTCGCCGCGGCCGCCGAGCTCGCCGCCAGCGGAGGCCAGCCGGACGGTGAGCTGCTGCTCGCCCTGCTGCCATGGTGGCCCGACACCCAGGATCCGATGCAGCTGGAGGCATCGGATAGCGGGATCTCGACGGACGCCGCCAGGTGGGACCGGGACCAAGCCCGACAGAACCTGGGCAGAGCGGGCGACGAGCCCGGACGCGACGGCTGGGTCGCGCTGGCCCGGATGATGGACGACGCCACCATGCTCGTGCGCGCCCTTGCCATGACCGGCGACCAAGGGCAGGCCGCCCTGCTTCGGGCACTCGCAGACGCGCAGCGGGACCGGGTCCTGGCGGACGACATCCTGTACGAGCTGGTCCAGGAGCTGCCGGGTGACCTGCAGCTGCTGTCCGCCCGGGAGACCCTGCAGTTCGACGAGCAGACCCAGATCGACTTCGACGACGCCCTGGAACGGGTCGGTCCGATCCTGGCGTTCCAGGGTGACTTCGCGGTGCTGGTGCAGGCCTGGGCGATCCTGCAGCGCGGGACCCTTGCCCTGATCCGGGTGCAGGCCGTCGAGGTGCTCGCCCAGGTGAGCCGAAGCGAGTCGACCTCGCCGGACTCGGCTCGGCAGCTGCACGAGGTGATCGAAGAGTCCTGGCTGCGCAGCGGGGACCTGGCTGGCTTCCATCAGATGCTGCGCGCACTCCTGAGCCCTGGGTTGTGGTACGACCGCGTGCTGTCGACCGAGCGGCAGTTCTTCGCCGAACCCGATTGGCGACGACAGATGGTGCTGCATGCGATCTGGGCTCACCGGCAGGGTGGTGTGCTGCAACCGATGGACGACGACGTCAATCCGCCGTTGCCGTTGGTTCGGCTCATTCAGCCGGGGGCGGCGCTGTTCACCATGCACCGGGTGCTGGACCTCGTGGTGGGCGACGGGAGCGAGGACGCCGGGCAGGGTCGGCCGATCCCGTTGCCCGACGTGGAGACGGTGCTGCGCGCGCAGACGGAAGCCCTGAGCCTCTACGGCGACGATCCGGCAGTGGTGCCGGGGTGGTTGTCAGTCGCAGAGCTTGCGGATCGACCCGATCGACCCGATCAGCCCGATCAGCCCGATCAGCCCGATCAGGACCACCAAGCCCGCGCCCGCCTGGAGTCCGTCGACCCCGACTGGGTGCGGGACGTCTGGACCATGGCTTTTCGACTCGACCAGCTGGCTTCCCGAGGGGTGATGCACTTGGCCGGGCTGCTGGCTGGCCGGGAGGACGCGTTGCACGAGCTGGACGTCGCCGTCGAGTCCGATCCGCTTCGGCAGGGTGGTCGGGTCGAAAGCGCCCAGCGGGAGCTTGACCTGGTGGATTCCGGCCTGCGGCGCCTGCACCTCCTGGCCGTGCGGTTGACGAGCGGTCCGGTGGACCGAGTCGAGGCCGACATCGAGCTGGCCCAGGCGATGGGGGAGCTGGGCGGGCTGCAGTTGGGAGGGTCTGAAGCGGCCGATGACCTGGCGCTGGGACTCATGCGCGGTCCGAACCTGCGGGGCTGGCTGATCGTGTTGAGCGCGCTGCGTGATCGGGCGACGCTGCCCGACGACGTTGTCACCACGGACCGTCGCCTGGCCCCGGACGTCAGCCCGCCGCCGGCGCCGGTGGTGGGGGAGGTGGTGGGGTCGCCGGGGTGGTTGCGGGCTCGGTTGCAGGCGGCGGGGGTGTTGCTGCAGACCACCTGGAGTGCGCAGGACGGGGCCGAGCCGGTGCTGGGGGTGCGGGTGGGCCCGGACGCCGCGGTGCTGGAGGAGGTGGAGCTCAGCCAGCAGGAGGGGGTGGTGCAGGTCCGGCTGCCCGCGGGGCTGGCTGAGGAGGTGGCCGAGCTGGATGTGGGGTTCTTTGCGGCGATGTTGGCGGTCGGGTCGGGCCGGGTGGTGCGGGTGGTGACGGCGGCCGGTGCTGGTCAGGTGGCCGTGCAGGTCGATGGGGCGGTGGTCGGCGGCCCGGTGGTTGATGGCGGGGTGTCGGGCTCGCCGTCGCTGGAGGTCGCCTATCAGCGGTTGCGGCGGGTGTTCGTCGAGCCGGCGATGATCGCCGAGCCGGGGGCTGAGCAGTTGGAGCGGGACCGGTTCCAGGCGGCGGTGGCGGCGGTGGCGGCCTATCTGGAGGGTGGTCGACAGGCCTCGCCGGCGGTGGTGGCGGAGCGGTTCGGTGACCTGTTGGGGTTGACCCGCCGCGACGGACACCCACCACCGCGTGGCTTGTTTGGTGGTGTGCCAGGCGCGCCGGGCGGCTTCGGGTCGGGCCGCGCGGACGGGCAGGGCTCGTCCCGAGACCACGACGGCGAGCCGGACGACGGTGAGCCGGACGACGCTGAGCCGGGCGACGGCGAGCTGGACGTGGCGCGGCTGCTGGTGGCGTTGGCCGGGCGCGGGTACCTCACCGCGGAGAGCATCCAGCGGGTAGTGGCCCGGGACGACCCGTTCCTGCTCGAGGCGTTGGCCGAGGAGTGGCCGGACGACGGTCAGCCGGTGGATCCCGCTGCGCTGGCCCAGGTGGAAGCACTCGAGAGGAACAATCGGATTGATCTGGCTCACCTGGCCGGGCGGGTCCAGGTCAGGCGCACCGAGTCCTACCGGCGCCTGGTTCGCACGCTGGTGGACGCCGCACGGGACGGTGTCTTGGACCGGTTGGCGGTCACCCTCGGCGCCGGGACGGTCGACTCGTGGGTGCTGGCCTGGATGGTCCAGCACGAGCTGACCGGGCCCAGCGAGGGCGTGCTGTCCCGGCTGGTCGAGCCGCAGCAGGACGTGCACGACGCGGTGCTGCAGGTCCTTTACGCCCGTAGTGAGGTGGCCCGCGGTCTCGAGGTGCGCGGGGGGCAGCGCGCCCCGATCGGGAACGAGGTCGTGAGCGATGACCTGCTGTCCCGGTTGATGGCGGACCCGGCGGCGATGCTGGACGTGCGGGCCGCCGTGCTCTTCGCAGACAGCATCCTGACGCAGGAGGTGATCGGGTCCGAGTCGGCTTTTGAGTGGTTGGTGGGCCGGGCCGAGTCGGTGCTGGTGGCTCTTCACCGCGGGATCTCCGTGACGGACGCCGACGCCGACGCCGACGCCGACGCCGACGCCGACGCCGACGCCGACGCCGGGAGCGGCGTCGTCCTGGACGCCCCTTCCCCTGAGGAGCTGCGCCGGCCGGACTGGCCGGACCGCGTGGCTGAGGCTCGCCGCGTGCTGACCGCGCAGCCGGCGATCGTGCGCGGCTGGCTGGCCGGGGTGCGGGAGGCCGTGCCGTCGCCGCTGCCGGCGACTGACGACCTCACGTCGCAGGTCCTCAATCGCGCGGTCCAGCTGGCTCTGGACGGCCTGCCCCGGCACCGGCAGGTGACCTTGTTGACCCGAGCCGATCCGGATGAAGAGCGGATCGGGCCAGAGCAGAACCTCAGCCTCATGCCCACTCACCGGCGCTATTGGGCGGCGGTGCTGGGCGATGCCGAGGGCGCCTTCCTGCGCACCGTCCGCCCACCGAGTCTGGAGGAGGACCTGGGCCAGGTCACCCGGCTGTTCACCGCGGCCCGGCTCGCCGGGCGCCTGGGCGAGCTCACCGCGGCCGCCGAGCGAGCCGCCGCGGGAGGCCAGCCGGACGGTGAGCTGCTGCTCGCCCTGCTGCCATGGTGGCCGGACACCCAGGATCCGATGCAGCTGGAGGCATCGGGTAGCGGGATCTCGACGGACGCCGCCAGGGAGGACCGGCGCCAAGCCCGAGAGAACCTGAATGCAGCGGGAGACGAGCCTGGATGGGACGGCTGGGTCGCGCTGGCCCGGATGATGGACGACGCCACCGTGCTCGTCCGCGCCCTTGACCTGGTAAACGGAGTCGCCGAGCAGCAGCAGCTGTTCAAGGCACTCGACGATGCGCTGCAGGGAAGCGTGGCGGACGACATCGCGCACGTGCTGGCAGCTCGGCTGCCGGGTGAGCTGCAGTTGCTCTCCGCGCAGGAGGCGGCCGTGTTCGACGCGCAGACGCAGACCCGGACCTTCGGCCGCGCCCTGGAACGGGTCGGTCCGATCTTGGCGAACCGCGACTTCGCGGTGCTGGTGCAGGCCTGGGCGATCCTGCAGCGCGGGACTTTCGCGCTGGTCCGCGTGCAGGCCGCTGAGGTGCTCGCCCAGGTGAGCCGAGGCGAGTCTTCGGCGCCACGTTGGGCCCAGCAGCTGCGCGAGGTGATCGGCGAGTCGTGGCTGCCCAGCGGGGACCTGGCTGGCTTCCAGCAGATGCTGCGGTCACTCCTGAGCCCCGCGCTGTGGCACGACCGCGTGCTCTGGGCCGAGCGGCTGTTCTTCGCCGAACCCCTGTGGCGACGACAGCTGGCGCTATACGCCATCCAGGTTCACCAGATGAATGGCGAGGCTGTCCCGGTGATCGTGGCAGACCCTACGCCGCCGACCGCGTTCGTGGACGTCTTGCCGCAGGAGGGTCTGCTCATCATGGACCGTGTGTTGGACCTCGTGGCGGGCGACAGCAGCGAGGACGCCGGACAGGACGGGCCGATCCCGTTGCCCGACGTGGAGACGGTGCTACGCGGCCAGTCGGACACCTACCCGAACGATCTGGCGCTGATGCCGCGGTGGTTGAGAGTCCGAGACCTTGCGGTTCAGCCCGGTCACCTCGCCCGCGGACCGCGGCCGTCCCAGGCGGAGCTCGCTGTCCGCGAAGCCAGCGCGCGCGCCCGCCTGGCGTCCGTCGACCCTGACTGGCTTCGGCACGTCTGGACCATGCATGTGCGGCTCGATCGGCTGGTTTCCCGAGAGGTGACGCACCTGGGCAGGCTGCTGTGGGCGCGGGGCCGGGACAGTCGTCGGCTCGAGTTGGACGCCGAAGCCGCGTCCGATCCGACTCGTGAGGGTGGGCGGGTGCAGCGCGCCCAGCAGGCGCTTGACCTGGTGGATTCCGGCCTGCGGCGCCTGCACACCCTGGCCGTGCGGTTGACGCGCGGTCCGGTGAACAGCGTCTTGGCCGACCTCGAACTGGGCCAGGCGATGCAGGAGCTGGGCGGGCTGCACTTGGGAGGGTATGAAGCGTCCAGTATCGCGGGTGCGCTCGTGCACAGTCCGAACCTGCGGGGCTGGCTGCTGGTGTTGAGCGCGATGCGTGACCGGGCGACGCTGCCCGCCGACGTGGTCACCAGGGAGCGTCGTCTGGCCCCGGACGTCAGCCCGCGGGTGGTGGGTGAGCAGGAGCCGGCGGCGCCGGTGGTCGGGGAGGTGGCGGGTTCGCCGGGGTGGTTGCGGCGTGTGGTGCAGGCGGCGGGGGGGTTGATGGAGACGTCCTGGAGTGGACAGGCCGGGGCCGAGCCGGTGCTGGGGTTCCGGGTGGGCGTGGACGACCCGGTGCTGGATGAGCTGGCTTTCAGTTACGAGGACGGCGTGCTGCAGCTCCGGCTGGCGGGCTGGCAGGTTCCGGCAGCAGCCCTGGACGATGCCGCGGCCGAGCTGGATGTGGGGTTCCTGGCGGCGATGTTGGCGGTCGGGGCTGAGCGGGTGGTGCGGGTGGTGACGGCGGCCGGTGCTGGTCAGGTGGCCGTGCGGGTTGATGGCGCGGTGGTTGATGGCGCGGTGTCGGTGTCAGGCTCGCCGTCGCTGGAGGTGGCCAATCAGCGGTTGCGGCAGGTGTTCGTCGAGCCGCCGATGATCGCCGAGCCGGGGGCTGAGCAGTTGGAGCGGGACCGGTTCCAGGCGGCGGTGGCGGCGGTGGCGGCCTATCTGCACGCCCGTCCGCAAGCCTCGTCGGCGGTGGTGGCGGAGCGGTTCGGTGACCTTCTGGGGTTGACCCGCCGCGACGGGCTCCCACCACCGCGTGGCTTGGGTGGGGCGCCGGGCGCCCCGGGCGCCCCGGAGGGCTTCGAGCGGGGCCGCGCGGACGGGCAGGGTTCGTCCCGGGACCACGACGGCGAGCCGGACGACGGTGGGCTGGACGGCGGTGAGCCGGGCGACGGTGGGCTGGACGGCGGTGGGCTGGACGAAGGGGCGCGGCTGCTGGTGGCGTTGGCCGGGCGCGGGTACCTCACCGCGGAGAGCATCGCGGGGGTAGTGGCCGGGGATGACCCGTTCCTGCTCGAGGCGTTGGCCGAGGAGTGGCCGGACGACGGTCAGTCGGTGGATCCCGCTGCGCTGGCCCAGGTGGCAGCACTCGACGGGCAACACCTGATGGTTCTGACTCTCCTGGCCGGGCGGGTCCAGGTCAGGCGCACCGAGTCCTACCGGCGCCTGGTTCGCACCCTGGTGGACGCGGCACGCGACGGTGTCCTGGACCGGTTGACGGCCGCCCTGACCGCTCGGGGTCCGGTCGACCCGTGGGTGCTGGCGTGGATGGTCCAGCATGAGCTGACCGGGCCCAGCGAGGGCGTGCTGTCCCGGCTGGTCGAGCCGCAGCAGGACGTGCACCGTGCGGTGCTACAGGTCGCCCAGACCCTGAGCCAGGGGGTCCGCAGGGTCCGGGTGGACGGGGCGAAGCGGGTCTCGATCGTGAAGGCGGTCGTGAGCGATGACCTGCTGTCCCGGGCGGCCGCGGATCCGACGACGATGCTGGACGTGCGGGCCGCCGTGCTCTACGCCGAAGCCATCCTGACGCAGGAGGTGGCCGGGTCCGAGCCGGCTCTTGAGCGGTTGGTGGGCCAGGCCGAGTCGGTGCTGGTCGGTCTTCATCGCGGGAGCACCATCCCGGGCGCCGACGCCCACAGCGGCGTCGTCCTGGACCCCCCTGGCGCTGGCGAGCTGCGATCGCCGGACTGGCCGGACCGCGTGGCTGAGGCTCGCGGCGCGCTGACCGCGCAGCCGGACATCGTGCGCCAGTGGCTGGCCCGGGTGCGGGAGGACCTGCCGCCGGCCCTGCCGGAGACCGACGACCTCACCTCAGATCTCGTCACTCGCGCGGTCGGCCTGGCTCTGGACGGCCTGCCCCGGCACCGGCAGGTGACCTTGTTGACCCGAGCCGATCCGGACGAGGCGCCGATCGGGCCGGAGCAGGACCTCAGCGTCCTGCCGGCTGACCGGCGCTATCGGGCGGCGGTATTGGGCGATGCCGAGGGCGCCTTCTTGCGCACCGCGCGCCCACCGAGCTCGGAGGAGGACCTGGGCCAGGTCACCCGGCTGTTCACCGCGGCCCGGCTCGCCGGGCGCCTGGACGAGCTGGCCGCGGCCGCCGAACAAGCCACCGGCGAAGGCCAGCCGGACGGTGAGCTGCTGCGCGCCCTGCTGCAGTGGTGGCCCGACACCCAGGAGCCGTTGCAGCTGGAGGGGCCGGGTAGCGGGATCTCGACGGTCGCCGCCGGGTGGGACCGGGGCCAAGCCCAAGAGAACCTGGGCACAGCGGGCGGGGAGTCTGGACGCGACGGCTGGGTCGCGCTGGCCGGAATGATGGACGACGCCACCATGCTCGTGCGTGCCCTTCACGTGGCCGGCGACCGCTGGCGGACCTCCCTGCTTCGGGCACTTGAAGTTGCGCAGCGGGGCGAGGCCCGGGCTGACGACATCCCGCACCTGCTGGCCTTCGAGTTGCCTGGTGACCTGCAGCTGCTGTCCGCACGAGAGGCGTTGCTGTTCGACGCGCACGGCCTCAATGACTTCGACGAGGCCCTCGAACATGTCGATCCGATCCTGGCGAACCAGGATGACTTCGCGGCGCTGGTGCAGGCCTGGGCGATCCTGCAACGCCGGACCCTGGCGCTGGTCCGCGTGCGAGCCGCTGAGGTGCTCGCCCAGGTGAGCCGAAGCGAGTCGACGTCGCCACACTGGGTCCAGCGACTGCACGAGGTGATGCAAGAGTCTTGGCTGCGGATGGGGGACCTGGATGGCTCCCAGCAGGTGCTGCGCGTACTCCTGAGCCCCGCGCTGTGGCACGACCACCTGCTGTCGGCCGAGCGGCAGTTCTTCGCCGAACCCGAATGGCGACGAGAGAGGGTTCTGCACGCCATCCACGTTCACCGGAGCGGGGGCCCTGACGCTGTCCCGTTGAGGGTGGAAGACCCTACGGCGTACACGCTCGTTGACTACATGCCGCGGGATGTTCGGCTCATCGTGTACCGGGTGCTGGAACTCGTGGGGGGTGACGGCAGCCACCACCCCGGGCAGCGCCGGCTGATCCCGTTGCCCGACGTGGAGACGATGCTGCGCGGCCAGTCGGAGAGCTACCTGAGCATCGACGGCGACGATCGGGCGGCGGTGCCGGCGTGGTTGTCAGTCCCGGATCAGGACCAGCCGGATCAGCCGGATCAGCCGGATCAGCCCGATCGACCCGATCGACCCGATCAGTCCGATCAGCCCGATCAGGACCCAGAAGCTCGCGCCCGATCCCGGCTGGAGTCCGTCGACCCCGACTGGCTGCGGCACGTCTGGACGATGCATATGCGGCTCGACCGACTGGCTACCCAAGCCACGACGCGCCTGGCCGGGCTGCTTGCCGGCCGAGAGGCCGCGGTGCGCGAGCTGGACGCCGCCCTCGAGTCCGACCCGCTCGGGGAGGGTGGGCTGGTACAGCCCGCCCAGCAGACGCTTGACCTGCTGGAGTCCGGCCTGCGCCGCCTGCACACCCTGGCCGTGCGGTTGACGCGCGGGTCGGTGGACAGCGTCGAGGTCGACGGCGAGCTGGGCCAGGCGATGCAGGAGCTGGGCGGACCGTACTGGGGAGAGTCGGAAGCGGCCGCCGACCTTGCGGTGGGACTCGTGTTCGGTCCGAACCTGCGGGGCTGGCTGATCGTGATGAGCGCGCTGCGTGACCGGGCGACGCTGCCGCGCGACGTCCTGACCGCGTTGCCCGAACCTGGCGAGCCGGTGGTGAGCGGGCAGCTGCCGGTAGTGGGCGAGCAGGAGCCAGCGGCGCCGGTCGTGGGGGAGGTGGTGGGTTCCCCGGGGTTGCGGCGTGTGTTGCAGGCGGCAGGGGTGTTGCTGCAGACCACGTGGAGTGGGCAGGACGGGGCCGAGCCGGTGCTGGGGGTGCGGGTGGCCCCGGACGCCGCGGTGCTGGAGGAGGTGGAGCTCAGCCAGCAGGAGGGAGTGGTGCAGGTCCGGCTGCCCGCGGGGCTGGCTGAGGAGGTGGCCGAGCTGGATGTGGGGTTCGTGGCGGCGATGTTGGCGGTCGGCTCTGGCCGGGCGGTGCGGGTGGTGACGGCGGCCGGTGCTGGTCAGGTGGCCGTGCAGGTCGATGGGGCGGTGGTCGGCGGCCCGGTGGTTGATGGCGGGGTGTCGGGCTCGCCGTTGCTGGGGGTGGCCGCGCAGGATTTGCGGCAGGTGTTCGTCGAGCCGGCGATGATCGCCGAGCCGGGGGCTGAGCAGTTGCAGCGGGACCGGTTCCAGGCGGCGGTGGCGGCGGTGGCGGCCTATCTGGATGGTGATCGACAGGCCTGGCCGGCGGTGGTGGCGGAGCGGTTCGGTGACCTGTTGGGGTTGACCCGCCGCGACGGGCGCCCACCACCGCGGGGATGGGGCGGCGCGCCGGGCGCGCCGGGCGGCTTCGAACGGGGCCGCGCGGACGGGCAGGGCTCGTCCCGGGACCACGACGGCGAGCCGGACGACGGTGAGCTGGACGTGGCGCGGCTGCTGGTGGCGTTGGCCGGGCGCGGGTACCTCACCGCGGAGAGCATCGCGGGGGTAGTGGCCCGGGATGACCCGTTCCTGCTCGAGGCGTTGGCCGAGGAGTGGCCGGACGAGGGTCAGCCGGTGGATCCCGCTGCACTGGCCGAGGTGGCAGCACTCGACGGGCAACACCTGATGGATCTGGCTCACCTGGCCGGGCGCGTCCAGGTCAGGCGCACCGAGTCCTACCGGCGCCTGGTTCGCACCCTGGTGGACGCGGCGCGCGACGGCGCCCTGGACCGGTTGACGGCCGCCCTGACCGCTCGGGGTCCGGTCGACCCGTGGGTGCTGGCCTGGATGGTCCAGCATGAGCTGACCGGACCCAGCGAGGGCGAGCTGTCCCGGCTGGTCGAGCCGCAGCAGGACGTGCACGACGCGGTGCTGCAGGTCCTATCTGCCCGCAGTGAGGTGGCCCGCAGTCTCGAGGTGCCCGATGGGCAGCGCGCCCCGATCGGGAACGAGGTCGTGAGCGATCACCTACTGTCCCGGTTGATGGCGGACCCGGCAGCGATGCTGGACGTGCGGGCCGCCCTGCTCTTCGCCGACAGCCTCGTGGAGGCACAGCTGCTCGGCTCACGTTTCCTGGAGTTGGTAGGCCGGGCCGAGTCGGTGCTGGTGGGTCTTCACCGCGGGAGCACCATCACGGCCCCCACCGCCCGCCGCGGCGTCGTCCTGGCACCCCCTACCCCCGACGAACTGCGCCGGCCGGACTGGCTAGACCACGTGGCTGAGGCTCGCCGCGTGCTGACCGAGCAACCGGCCATCGTGCGCCGGTGGCTGGCCCGGGTACGGCGGGACCTGCCGCCGGCACTGCCGGATACCGACTACGTCACGCAAGATGTCCTCACTCGCGCGGTCCAGCTGGCTCTGGACGGCCTGCCCCGGCACCGGCAGGTGACCTTGTTGACCCGAGCCGATCCGGACGGGGCCCCGATCGGAGCAGAGCAGGACCTCAGCCTCCTGCCGGCTCACCGGCGCTATTGGGCGGCGGTGCTGGGAGGTGCCGAGGGCGCCTTCCTGCGCACCGCCCGCCCACCGAGCCCGGAGGAGGACCTGCGCCAGGTCACCCGACTGTTCACCGCGGCCCGGCTCGCCGGGCGCCTGGGCGAGCTCGCCGCGGCCGCCGAGCGAGCCGCCACGGGAGGCCAGCCGGACGGTGGGCTGCTGCTCGCCCTGCTGCCGTGGTGGCCCGACACCCAGGATCCGATGCAGCTGGAGGCATCGGGTAGCGGGATCTCGACGGACGCCGCCAGGTTGGACCGGGGCCAAGCCCGACAGAACCTGGATGCAGCGGGCGGGGAGTCTGGACGCGACGGCTGGGTCGCGCTGGCCCGGATGATGGACGACGCCACCATGCTCGTCCGCGCCCTTGACCTGGCCGCCATGGTCGGCGCGCAGCAGCAGCTGTTCAAGGCACTCGACGATGCGCTGCAGGGAAGCGTCGCGGACAATGTCTATCCCTTTTTCGCCGTCGAGTTGCCGGGTGAGCTGCAGCTGCTGTCCGCGCAAGAGGCGGCCATGTTCGACGCGCAGACCGACATCGACTTCGACAGCGCCCTGGAACGCGTCGGTCCGATCCTGGCGAACCATGGTGGCTTCGCGGTGCTGGTGCAGGCCTGGGCGATCTTTCAGCGGGGGACTTTGGCGCTGATCCGGGTGCAGGCCGCCGAGGTGCTCGAGCAGGTGAGCCCAGCTGCATCGGCGCCGCAGTGGGTCCAGCGACTGCACGAGGTGATGCAAGAGTCTTGGCTGCGCATGGGGGACCTGGATGGACCCCAGCAGATGCTGCGCGGACTCCTGAGCCCCACGCCGTGGCACGATCGCGTGCTGTCGGCCGAGCGGCTGTTCTTCGCCGAGCCCTCGTTACGACGACAGATGCTGCTGGCCGCCATCCAGTTTCACCGGAGTGGTGCAAGGGCTGCCCCGTTGGTCGTGGCACACGCTTCGCCGCCGGCGCCGTTCGTTCGGCTCATTCGGCCGCTGGAGGCTCTGTTCACGGTGGAGCGGGTGCTGGAACTCGTGATGGGCGACGGCAGCGAGCACGCCGAGCAGGACGGGCCGATCCCGTTGCCGGACGTGGAGACGGTGCTGCGCGCCCAGCTGGACGACATAAGCCTCTACGGCCACGATCACCCCCACCTCGCGGACCTGCTGGCGGTGCCGGCGTGGTTGTCAGTGCCAGACCTTGCGGATCAGCCCGGTCAGCCCGGTCAGCCCGGTCAGCCCGGCCGCGGACCGCGGCCGTCCAGGTGGGACCTTCATGACCGCGAAGATCACGCCTGGTCCAGCCTGGAGCCCGTCGACCCCGACTGGCTGCGGGACGTCTGGACCATGCATTTGCGGCTCGACCGGCTGCTTTCCCGAGAGCAGACGCACCTGGCCAGGCTGCTGGCTGGGAGGGAGGCCGTGATGGGCGAGCTGGACGCCGCCGTCGCGTCCGACCCGACTCGGGAGGGTGGGCGGGTGCAGCGCGCCGAGCAGTCGCTTGGCCTGGTGGAGTCGGGACTTCGGCGCCTGCACACCCTGGCCGTGCGGTTGACCAGCGGGTCGGTGGACAGC
This sequence comes from Angustibacter sp. McL0619, assembly GCF_049994355.1. Lineage (NCBI taxonomy): Bacteria > Bacillati > Actinomycetota > Actinomycetes > Kineosporiales > Kineosporiaceae > Angustibacter > Angustibacter sp. McL0619. Next base: position 807,414 of record NZ_CP188257.1, read on the forward strand.
GTCGAGGCCGACGCCGAGCTGGGTCAGGCGATGCGGGAGCTGGGCGGCCTGGGCTTGGCAGAGCCTGCAGCGGGCATGAGTCTGGCGCGCCAGCTCGTGCGCAGTCCGAATCTGCGGGGTTGGTTGATCGTGTTGAGCGCGCTGCGGGACCGGGCGACGCTGCCGGCCGACGTGGTCTCCACGGACCGTCGTCTGGCTGCGGACGTCAGCGCGCCGGTGGTGGGCGAGCAGGTGCCGGCGGCGCCGTCGGTGGACGAGTTGATGGACGAGCTTGCTGGCGAGCTGGTGGGCGAGTTTGTGGGTTCGCCGGGGTGGTTGCGGGATGTGGTGCAGGCGGCGGGGGGGTTGATGGAGACGTCCTGGAGTGGGCAGGGCGGGGCCGAGCCGGTGCTGGGGTTCCTGGACGTGGACGCTCCGGTGCTGGATGAGCTGGAGTTCGAGGACGTCGAGGAGGAGGGGGTGCTGCAGGTCCGGTTGGCGGGCTGGCAGGTTCCGGCAGGGGACCTGGATCAGGCGGTGGCCGGGCTGGATGTGGGGTTCGTGGCGGCGATGCTGGCCAGTGGGTCGGGCCGGGTGGTGCGGGTGGTGACGGCGGCCGGTGCTGGTGAAGTGGCCGTGCAGGTCGATGGCGGTGTGGTCGGCGGCTCGGTGGTCGATGGTGGCGTGTCGGGCTCGCCGTCGCTGGAGGTCGCCTACCAGCGGTTGCGGCGGGTGTTCGTCGAGCCGGCGATGATCGCCGAGCCGGGGGCTGAGCGGTTGGAGCGGGACCGGTTCCAGGCGGCGGTGGCGGCGGTGGCGGCCTATCTACACGCCCGTCCGCAAACCTCGTCGGCGGTGGTGGCGGAGCGGTTCGGTGACCTGTTGGGGTTGACCCGCCGCGACCGGCGCCCACCACCGCCTGGTCTGTTGGGCGGAGCCCCGGGCGGCTTCGAACAGGGCCGCACGGACGGGCAGGGTTCGTCTCGGGACCACGACGACGGCGGGTTGGACGACGGGGCGCGGCTGCTGATGGCGTTGGCCGGGCGCGGGTACCTCACCGCGGAGAGCATCGCGGGGGTGGCCCGGGACGACCCGTTCCTGCTCGAGGCGTTGGCCGAGGAGTGGCCGGATGACGGTCAGCCGGTGGATCCCGCTGCGCTGGACACGGTGCAAGCATTCGACGAGGCCCGCCTGATGGATCTGACTCAGCTGGCCGGGCGGGTCCAGGTCAGGCGCACCGAGTCCTACCGGCGCCTGGTTCGCACCCTGGTGGACGCGGCACGAGACGGTGTCCTGGACCGGTTGGCGGCCACCCTCGCCGACCCCGGTCCGGTCGACCCGTGGGTGCTGGCCTGGATGGTCCAGCATGAGCTGACCGGGCCCAGCGAGGGCGTGCTGTCCCGGCTGGTCGAGCCGCAGCAGGACGTGCACGACGCGGTCCTGCAGGTCCTGTACGCCCGCAGTGAGGTGGCCCGCAGTCTTGAGGTGCGCGGGGGGCAGCGCGTCCCGATCGGGAACGAGGTCGTGAGCGATGACCTGCTGTCCCGGTTGATGGCGGACCCGGCGGCGATGCTGGACGTGCGGGCCGCCCTGCTCTACGCCGACAGCATCCTGACGCAGGAGGTGACCGGGTCCGTGTCGGCGTTTGAGTGGTTGGTGGGCCGGGCCGAGTCGGCGCTGGTCGCTCTTCACCGCGGGATCACCGTGACGGACGCCGACGCCGACACCGACACCGACACGGACGCCGACGCCGACGCCGACGCCGACGCCGGGAGCGGCGTCGTCCTGGACGCCCCTGACCCCGGCGAGCTGCGCCGGCCGGACTGGCCGGACCGCGTGGCTGCGGCTCGCCGCGTGCTGACCGCGCAGCCGGCGATCGTGCGCGGCTGGCTGGCCCGGGTGCGGGAGGCCGTGCCGCCGCCCCTGCCGGAGACCGACGGCGTCACGCAAGATGTCCTCACTCGCGCGGTCCAGCTGGCTCTGGACGGGCTGCCCCGGCAGCGGCAGGTGGCCTTGTTGACCCGAGCCGATCCGGATGAACAGAGCACTGATTCGGATGAAGCGAGGATCGGGCCAGAGCAGGACCTCAGCCGCCAGCCGGCTGACCGGCGCTATCGGGCGGCGGTGCTGGGCGTCGCCGAGGGCGCCTTCCTGCGCACCGTCCGCCCACCGAGCGCGGAGGAGGACCTGCGTCAGGTCACCCGGCTGTTCACCGCGGCCCGGCTAGCCAGGCGCGTGCACAAGCTGGCCGCGGCCGCCGAGCGAGCCGCCAGCGGAGGGCGGCCGGACGGTGGGCTGCTGCTCGCCCTGCTGCGATGGTGGCCCGACACCCAGGATCCGATCCAGCTGGAGGCATCGGATAGCGGGATCTCGACGGTCGCCGCCGGGTGGGACCGGCGCCAAGCCCGAGAGAGCCTGGACGCACCATCCACGGGCAGGGGCAGGGTGGGCGTCGATCCTGGACGCGACGGCTGGGTCGCGCTGGCCGGGATGATGGACGACGCCACCGTGCTCGTGCGCGCCCTTGACCTGGCTGACAGGGTCGGCACCCAGCCCGAGCTGTTCAAGGCACTCCTGGATGCACTGCGGCGCGGCGCGGCGCACGTCAAGCCGCACGTGTTTGCTCAGCTGCCGGGTGAGCTGCAGTCGCTGTCCGCGCAAGAGGCGGCCGTGTTCGAGGCACAGACCCGGACCAACTTCGGCACTGCCCTTGAGCGAGTCGGTCCGACCTTGGCGAACCGCGACTTCGCGGTGCTGGTGCAGGCCTGGGCGATCCTGCAGCGCGGGACTTTCGCGCTGATCCGCGTGCAGGCCGCTGAGGTGCTCGCCCAGGTGAGCCCAAGCGAGTCGTCGGCGCCACAGTGGGCCCAGCGGATGCACGAGGTGATCGACGAGTCTTGGCTGCGGATGGAGGATCTGGATGGCCCCCAGCAGATGCTGCGCGGACTCCTGAGCCCCGCGCTGTGGCACGATCGCGTGCTGTCGGCCGAGCGGCAGTTCGTCACCGAACCCTGGGGGCGACGCTGGATGGCGCTGCGCGCCATCCAGTTTCACCGGCGGGGTGCTTTTGCTGGCCCATTGGGCGGGGCTAACGCTGGGCCGTCGATCACGTTCGTGGAGGACATGCGGCTGGACGATCTGCTCACCGTGGAGCGGGTGCTGGACCTCGTGGTGGGCGACGGCAGCCAGCACCCCGGGCAGGGCCGGCCGGTCCCGTTGCCTGACCTGGAGACGGTGCTACGCGGTCAGCTGGACACCTACATGAGCCTCGACGACCACGATCCGGCAGCTGTACCGGCGTGGTTGTCAGTGCCAGACCTTCCGGATCAGCCCGGTCAGCCCGGTCAGCCCGGCCGCGGACCGCGGCTGTCCTGGGCGGCCCTCGATGACCGCGCAGCCGGCGCGCGCACCCGGCTGGAGTCCGTCGACCCTGACTGGGTGCGGGACGTCTGGACCATGCAGGTGCGGCTCGACCGGCTGCTTTCCCGAGAGCAGACGCACCTGGCCGGATTGCTCGCTGGGAGGGAGGCCGTGGTGCGCGAGCTGGACGCCGCCCTCGAGTCCGACCCGACTCGGGAGGGTGGGCGGGTGCAGCGCGCCGAGCAGTCGCTTGGCCTGGTGGAGTCGGGACTTCGTCGCCTGCACACCCTGGCCGTGCGGTTGACCAGCGGGTCGGTGGACAGCGTCGAGGCCGAGGCCGAGGTCGAGCTGGGTCAGGCGATGCGGGAGCTGGGCGGCCTGGGCTTGGCAGAGCCTGCAGCGGGCATGAGTCTGGCGCGCCAGCTCGTGCGCAGTCCGAATCTGCGGGGTTGGTTGATCGTGTTGAGCGCGCTGCGGGACCGGGCGACGCTGCCCGCCGACGTGATCACCACGGACCGTCGTCTGGCTGCGGACGTCAGCGCGCCGGTGGTGGGCGAGCAGGCGCCGGCGGCGCCGTCGGTGGACGAGTTGATGGACGAGCTTGCTGGCGAGCTGGTGGGCGAGTTTGTGGGTTCGCCGGGGTGGTTGCGGGGTGTGGTGCAGGCGGCGGGGGGGTTGATGGAGACGTCCTGGAGTGGGCAGGGCGGGGCCGAGCCGGTGCTGGGGTTCCTGGACGTGGACGCTCCGGTGCTGGATGAGCTGGAGTTCGAGGACGTCGAGGAGGAGGGGGTGCTGCAGGTCCGGTTGGCGGGCTGGCAGGTTCCGGCGGGAGCCCTGGATCAGGCGGTGGCCGGGCTGGATGTGGGGTTCGTGGCGGCGATGTTGGCCAGTGGGGCTGGCCGGGTGGTGCGGGTGGTGACGGCGGCCGGTGCTGGTGAAGTGGCCGTGCAGGTCGATGGGGCGGTGTCGGTGTCGGGCTCGCCGTCGCTGGAGGTCGCCTATCAGCGGTTGCGGCGGGTGTTCGTCGAGCCGGCGATGATTGCCGAGCCGGGGGTTGAGCGGTTGGAGCGGGACCGGTTCCAGGCGGCGGTGGCGGCGGTGGCGGCCTACCTGGAGGCTCATCCGCAAACCTCGCCGGCGGTGGTGGCGGAGCGGTTCGGTGACCTGTTGGGGTTGACCCGCCGCGACGGACCCCCACCACCCGGTGGTTTGGGCGGCGCGCCGGGCCCGCCGGATGGCTTCAAGCGGAGCCGCGCGGACGGGCAGGGTTCGTCTCGGGACCACGACGTCGGCGAGCCGGACCTGGCTCGTCTGCTGGCTGCCCTGCGTGCCACCGGGCTCGACCCGGCGACGGTGCCTGCCGGGGGGATCTCGTCACCGGCGGTCCTCGAGCGGATCGTGCAGCACTGGCCACCGCTGACGCAGTTCGTGATTCCCATCGATCCGGGAGACCTCGCTGATACCCAGGAGGGCCCAGCCCTGGATCGCGCCCAGGTCGGTGCGCTGTCGATCCTGTTCGGCCAGGTGGCGGAGCATCGTCGCCGAGCCAGACTCGTCGTCCAGGTGATGGCCCCGGTCATCCAGCTCGGCTGGCTGGACCGCGTGCTGACCGCGGTGTACGACGTCCAAGCCGGCCGAACCCCCCAACCGGTTGCGGTGCACCAGATTGCGGCCGTTCGACTCTCGTCGTCGCGCACCGGCGTCGTCCCGCAGCTGGCGGACCAGGGAGACGGCACCCACCTGGCGGTGCGCCGGTCGGTTCAGGCCTTTCGTGAGGCGTCCAGCGGAGGTCGAGTCCACGACGACGTCCTGGCCTGGGCGGCCCAGCTCGAACCGCTCCTCGACCTGCCGACGGCCGGCGTCCTGGCCGACCTGATGGTCGAACGCGACCTGGATCTGGCGCTGCGCACGCTGCTGAGCGACCACGTCGAGCCGCTGCTCGTCGCCGTCACGGAATGGCGCGACGCTCACCCAGACACTGTGCCCGCGCTTGGCCCGGCCTGGGCGGAGCTCGACATCCCGGGTCCCGAGCAGACCACACGTGACGGGTGGCCGGCTCGGCGTCAGCGCGCACTGGACCTGCTCGACAGGGATCCCTACTCGCTGGCCACCCTGCTGCGGAGCGCGGCCCCCGGGTGGGGCACCTCGGGGCCAAGCACGGACACCCGGTCGCTCGTGGCCGAGCTGGGTGCCCGCATCGCACGGCAGGCGCTGGACCGGCTACCGGACCATCAGCGCGAACTGCTGGAAAAGCGCGCGGAGGCGAGCCTGCGCTCGGCGGACGGCTCGGACCTCTTGACGGAGGGCGAACTGGCGGTGCGAGCAGCCCAGATCGGGCACGTGGACGGGCTCTTCCTGCGTGCACTGCGCCGGCCCGACCATCAGGACGACGTCCGGCGGGTCACCAGGTTGGTCACCGCCGCGCGACTGGCCTATCGCCTCTCGGACCTGCCGGACGCCGTGGACGTCCTGCGGCGCGGCGACGCGCCGGACGCCGACCTGCTGCTGGACCTGGCCGCGCAGTGGCCCACCACTGCGTACGCACCGCTGCGGACCGACGACGGCGCGACCCTGGTCACCGAAGCGGCGCTGGAGCGCGACGCCGACCACGCCCGGGCCCAGCTGTCCGAGACCGGGCATCGACGAGTACAGGTGGCCCAGCCAGACGTCGTGGATGGCTGGCTGGCGCTCGCCGACTTGGTGGACGACGCAACCCAGCTCGTTCGTGCATTCCGCTCTCTTCGAGCCGTCGAACCTGGCGGTGGCCTCGCCGCGGACCTGGACGGCAGTCTGGTGGAGGATCTTGTGCGGGATCTCGTCGAGGCAGCTGCCTGGCGGCCGCCCTCGCAGCCGTACTCGGCGGCCTCGCACACGCCGGGGCAGCTGCACGTCCGGTCGGCGGAGCAGGCGATCAGCTGGGACGTCGAGATGCGCACCGGCATGGCGCTCGACCCCGCCGGTACCGTGGCCAGGTTCCAAGCAGACATGGTCTCTTGGCTGGCCTCGCTCGACCTGGAGATGTCGGTCGCCGTTCAGGGGTGGGGCGTCCTGCAGCGATGGTTCCTGGAGCCGATCGCCCTGCAGGGCGGGCAACGGACCAGGGCGTTCGTCGAATGGTCCGACGTGCCCGAGACACCGGTTCACGACGTCCACGACGCGCCGCGGCGGCTCGGGCGCGTGCTGCTCAGTCCCGGCACGTGGCGGGACCAGGTGCTGGACGCCGAACGATGGCTCCTCGCCGGGCCGACGACCCGTCGCTATCAGGCGTTCATCGGCGCCGGAAGGGCGGCAATGGGCGCGGCCGCGTTCGCGCACCTTGCCATGCCAGCGGCCGACGTTCAGCCGCCGCTGTTCGTGATGCCCCCGGACTCCCTGGCCCTCGCACTGCTGCTGCTCGTTGAACACGCCGGCTCGGCTGATGGCGCCCGGTTCGAGCCGGCTGCTGTGCTGCCGCCGGCGGCGCCACCGCCTCGGCTGCCCTCCGTCTGGTCCGTGTTCGATCACTGGCCGGAGATGGCCGCAGTGCTGACCGACGTCGAGCCGCCGCCTGGTGATCCAGCGGTGAACCGGTGGGACCAGGTGCGCGCCATGCGGCAGGCTGCGGAGGGCTGGGTGCTTCGGGTGATGCGAGCGGACCGGGATCACGACGCCGACATCGCGCTGCGCGACTGGCTGCGCCACGTCAACGCCGTGGTCGCCTTGGCGCAGCGAGAGGTCGGGCTGGCCGAGATCCCGCTGCGGCGTGCGTGGGTCGCCCACGCCATCGCCGTGGCGGAGCAGGAGGCTCGCCCGACTGAGGACGCCGAGGCCAGGGTGGCGGCCTTCCAGGCGCACCGGGGCGGACTCGCCGACCTGGTGACCCGGATGGCGGCTGGAACGGTGCCGCCCGACGAGCTGCTCGCGTCAGTGGACCGGCTGGTCCTGGAGCAGCGCACCGCCACAGACTTCATCGACGCCCATCTGGACCTACTTCAGGCCGAGCTCGCCGCCACCCATAACTTCGACCACGCCACCGCTCTCGTGCGGCAGGACGTCGTGCACTGGGTCGCCTTGGCGCAAGCGCTGGAGCACCGCACCGCGGAGCTGTTGGCAAACACGACCTGAACCGATATCAGCGCCCTCTCGTCCATTGAGCAGTACCGGATCGGAGGGGAAAGGCACCATGAACGGGACCGAGCGCAGCCTGGCCGTCGTCGGGGGCGTGCTGGGTGGCCTGCTGGTCGCCGCGCTCGGTGTGCCGGCGATGATGGCGGTCGAGAGCGCTGCGGTGCGTCGCAACCGGCGCCGGACGCTCGCGATGCGCACGCTGTCGAAGCCCGACCAGCGCCGCGCGCCCTGAGTGAGCGCGGTGGTCACCCGGCAGCAACATGCGCCGTCGGGCGCCCGCGGTGGTGCAGCTGGTCGTGCTGGCTGGTCAGGGATCGTGCAGCCTCGGCCTCTAACGGCGGCCCGGCGACCTCGCAGGTCGCGCAGACCACCTGAAGCTCGGATGCTCGATCCTCAAACCGGTGATGGGGATGGTCCATGCGATCGATACGGCTTCAGCGTCAGTCCGGTTCATCCTGCGCCTGCGCCTGCGCCTGCGTCTGCGACACAGGCGCGCCGCGCCCCGAGGTGGTTCCGGGGCGCGGCACGCCGATGGGCAGGTCAATCCCTCAGGCGATCAGCTTCTCGAAGTGCACGCAGAGGCCCTGGGCGTTGGCCGCGGCTTCGAAGCCGCTCGCCCCACGCACGATGGAGTAGCGCTGGGAGTTCTTCTCGATCGTCACCGCGACCGGGATGGCCTCGGCCGGATCGAAGGTGAACGCCTGTCCGGCGTTTCGCTCACTGGCGTAGGACAGCTCCTTGAGCAGCGGAGCGTTCAGGAAGCAGATCGTCGACTTGCTCGTCGGGTAGAGCTCGTCCCAACGGGCCCGAGAGATCGTCCACGCGGTCTGCGCGAAGTCCGCGTCGTTCTCCGCCACAGGCTTCAGCTTCGCGGTGGTGGCCCACTGCAGAAACAGGACGTCGATGTCCCGCTCGCCGACCCCGAGCTGACGCAGACCGTTGCGCATGTCGTTGCCGCACAACAGGTCCACTCCGTCGTCGATCGGTCGTACGTGCTTGATCAGAAAGTCGATGGCAATACCCATGTCGATTCCTTTCGTGGTGCTGGGAAGGTGGTTTGAGATGTCACACGGTCAGTTCGACGACCGCCGAACGAACCGGTGCGACCAGCGGGTCGAGCTGTGGAAGGAGGGCGGCCAGCTGCGCGTTGGAGATGTCCAGCTGCACGTTCCAGGTGGTGATCTGCGCACCGTGGGTGGCCACCGGGTGGTCGGGGAACCCCGAGATGGGTTGCGACGGTTGCTGTTCCGGGTAGCTGAGCGAGCAGCCGGCGACCCACAGGCTGGTCTCTGCCGCTGACTGCGCCTGGACGGCGAGCAGCACGATCGCCGATTCGCCGAGCACCGTCCGGGACCGCCACCGAGCAGCGTTCTGCGCCGATAGACCGGACAGCCCCCGGACCAACGCGTCCAGCCCGGTGCTGGCTGCGGACCTCTCGGCCGCAGGCAGGCTCAGCACGGCAAGGTCGCGGATCTTCCCCCACGGCACCGCCGTCCGGCCGCCGAACCAGTGCGCCGGCGCCAATGTCGCCGACCGCGTGCTCGCTGCCGACTCCACCCATCCGAGCTCGGTCAGCACCTTGGTGCAGCTGCTGAACCATCCGGGCAGGTCGGCGACGGTCGGTGGTTCGCGCTGGGCCAGCAGCAGGCAGTCGACGGTCGCCGCCGCGGCCTGGGAGGGCGAGCCGGGCGCCTCCGCCGTGATCAGCAGCGCCCCGTCCAGCACGTAGCCGGCGGCCATCAGAGCTTCAGCGGGGGCAGCCCCGCGATGTAGCCGGCCGAGTGCTTCTTCATGGCCGCCGAGATGGCGTCCCCGACCCCGGGGCTGCTCCACAGGTCGTCGTTGAACGTCATCGTGGTCTTGCCGTAGTCGATGTTCAGCGACGTCGTGTTGTAGGTGGCCCAAAGGAACCGGTCGCTTGTCTCGGTGCCGGTCATCTTGAAGCCGCTGATGTCCATCGCGACGTGTGGCGCGCCGTCCGGGCCCTTGGTCTGGCTGGCGGCGCCCACGCTGAACGTGCCGTTGCCCGAGCTCTGCGAGTGGCTGCTCCAGATCGCCCACGGCGCGCCGTTGTCGTCGGCGTCCTCCTTCAGCGCATTGAGTGTCGCGACGGCCGTGAGCAGCTCGTCACCGGTCAGCAGCCCCTGCAGCACCTGCACGACCACCTGGTCCAGCTCGACGGTCTTCGTCTCGGTGTTGAAGGTGGAGAAGTTCACGCCCTGGGTCACGAAACCGATGTTGGTCAGCATCGTGGTCACGGCGTGGTAGTAGCCGATCGGGTCGGCGGTCGGGTCCACGCCCTGGTTCTGCGTCACCTGCAGCTGGCAGAAACCGAGGGCATAGCTCAGGTCCGTCGCGTGGGCGGCGTCGAGCTCAGCGGTGAACGAGACCAGCGAGCCGCCGACGACCGCTCCGCTCGGGGTGGTCGTCGGCAGCGGCGGGGTGTCTCCGACGGCGATCCCCTCGGGCAGCCGCGGAATGGGCGGCGGCATCAGGGCCGGCAGCCGGGAGATGAGGGCTGCGGTCTGCTCCGCGGTACGACGGGTTTGGTGGGTGGTCATCTTCGTGCTCCTTGGTTTGCGCCTGGACCGAGGTGAGCCAGGTCGAAGCGGCCACTGAATCCGGTCGTCCGCAGCGCGCCGTCGGGTCGCCGTCAAGGCGGCGTGAGTCCCCCGTCGGCCGTCCGTCACCAGTGCGTTCGCGGGGCCTGACCGTTTCGCCACGTTCTGTCTAGGCTCGCGACATGGGGGAGGATTCCGAACGACAGCTTCGGCTGCTCGGGCCTTTCCGGGCGCGGGTGAACGACCGTCTCCTGGTCGTGCCGCACAGCGTGGAGCGGCTGCTGGCCCTCACCGCGTTGGTCGGACCACTCGCCCGATCCCACGCCGCCGCAACGTTGTGGCCCGACGCGGATGGGACCCGCGCCTCGGCGAACCTGCGCTCTGCGCTGTCTCGGATGACGTCCATCGACGACGGGTACATCGTGGTCACCGGGGACGTGCTAGGGGTCCGAGAGGACGTCGCCGTCGACCTCAACGACGCCATGGGGTGGGCCAACGAGACCATCTACGGGGCCTGCGCGGCCAGCGCCGGCCCACCCGACTCCATCGGCAAGGAGCTCCTGCCGGGCTGGGACGAGGAATGGCTGATCAACGCGCGGGAGCGGTTGCGGCTGCTCAGCACTCAGGCCTTGCAGAGCGCGGCGGAGTCGCTCATCGCCGCCGGACGACCGGGCGAGGCGATGCCGTACGCCTTGCTGGCTGTGCAGGCGGAGCCGTGGTCGGAGAGCGCGAACCGGCTGATCATCGAGATCCACGCCCGGCGCGGTGACCCCAGCAACGCGCTGCGTCGCTACCACCGGTTCCAGCGGGCACTCGAGCACGAGCTAGGCGTTCAACCTGGGCCCGACATGGTCGCGGTCATCCGGGGGCTGTACCCCCTCGGCGCTCCCTCGGTCGACGGCCTGGTGCGGCGCACGGCTCATCGAGGTCGGCCGTGAGCGACAAGTGCTTCCAACTGGTCCACACGGATCCGCCCAACCCCTTGGACTGTCCCCGAGGCGGCCCGGCCGGCCGCGCGCACAGCCTGCACCATCATCGGCAGGTCGCTCCGAGTGCGGTGGGCGCGCACGACCACGGCAGCCCAAGCCAGGCCGCGGACGTCGAGCACCGGCGCTGCGACGCACAGAATGGCCTGGTGTCGTTGCACCTGCACCGCGACGCCAGCATGGCGTACCTGGCGCAGATGCTCGTGCAAGGTCGCGCGCTCCCCGGGCCGGAGCCCCGCCACGACGGCCGCCCGCTCGGCCGCCTCGGCATTCCAGGCCAGCAGTGCCGAGCCCGAGGCGGTCCCCAGCACCGGCGCTCGGCCCGTCTGGTCTGACGGCATCCAGTCCGTCTCGCAGCCGTGGATCCGGTAGGCGTAGCAGACCTGGTCCTCGTCGAGCACGGCCGCGCTGGCGGTCAGTCGGGTCCGGGCGAAGATCTCGCCCACCTCGGCGGCCAGTGCTCTGCGGACCTCGGCGTGCGGCCACTCCGGCGCCGTCGCCGGGTCTGCCATGGCGAGCTCGCTCAGCCGGTAGAGCTGGCCCTCCCGGTCGATGGCACCGGCCGCGACGAGTGCCGCCAGCGTGCGGTGGGTCGTCGACTTCGGGTAGCCGAGACGGCGAGAGATCGCGGACAGCGACATCGCCGACGGCTGGCGCGCCAGCACGGCGCGGATCGCGAGCGCGCGGTCGACCCGGAACTCCGGAGCACGCTGCCGTGGCACCGGCCTCGAGGTGATCCCGGCTGCCCGACGTTCGTAGTCGAGGTCCATACCGGCCTCCAGCCTGCTCGCAGTCACCCCCCAGGTGCACTCAAAGACGAGCGGCAACGCGCCGCGGTTCATTGTCGACGCAACCGGCCGACCGGTGTTCCACATCCGTTCCAGGGCAATTGATCGCCGTGGCTGCGCGGGGTGACATTGATCACATCCCGGTGGACGCGGTGCTACCGGCAGTCGAAAGGAAAGAGCCATGGACGCAGTCATGAGTGCAGAGCAGACCCTGTCCGGCGCGTGGGAGACCGACCTCGGCCAGGACGCCCCGAAGGACGAGCTCGACCAGCTCATCGAGCCAAGGATGGACTGGGGAGGGTTGTGCTGAACGGCCATCGGGTCGTCCGGCGGGCCGATGGCACAGTTGCCGCCGGCCCGCCGGACTCGTCAGCAGGCAGCCCGGCCCCGTGGCCCCCGTCACTGGCGGACGCCCGGGTGGCGGCCGAGATCGCCGTGGACCGCCTTCTCCCGTTCGTCTGTGCCGAGTTCCCTGACCTGCTGGCGGCGGCGACCCGGTTGTGTGCCGTGCATCGCACCAGGGTTCCACCCGCCCGTTTCCTCGCCGTGGTCCTGGCCCGCGCCGCCGGGCTGTCCGGGTCGTGCAGCGAGGCCGCGATGGTCACCTCCGCCATCTGGTGGGCCGGCGCTGAGACGCTGGACGACCTGGCCGACGAGGACTTCGCGCCCGACGTCTATGGCCTGCGCAGCGCGCAGGCGATGCTCGCCGGGGTCTCGTGCCTCACCTGGTTGCCGTACCAGGTCCTGGTGAGGATGGCCCCCGACCGTCGGACCCGCGACGGATGGCTCGCCGAGCTGGCCTCGACGTCGATGCACTGTGCGCAGGCCGAGCTCCTTGATGTGACAGCGCAGGCCGAGTCCTCGTGGGGCTCGGTGATCCGCGTATACCACGGCAAGACCGGTGCGCCGTACGGCCGCGACCTGGCCATCACGGCGCTGGCCGGTGGCCTCGACCGGCGCAGGGTCCGGGCCTGGCGCACGCTCGGTGGGCTGTTCGGTGTGCTGCGTCAGCTGGCCAACGACGAAGCCGACACCCGGTCCGCCGACCCGGCCGACCTGCGCCATGGCACCTGGACGCTGCGGCTGGCCCACCTGGTCGAGGCCGTCGACTCCGCGCAGCGGCCCGTGGTGCTCGCCCTGCGTCAGGACGCGATGCGGGACGCGGCCGCCGCGCAGCGGCTCCGCGCCCTGATGGCCGAGCCCGCGGTGTCGGCCGACTTCACCCGCAGGGTTCGCGTGATGGGGCGCCAGGCGCTGAGCCTGGTCGATGACCTGAGCTCGCCCGGCGACGACCAGGACCTGGCGAACCTGCTCGTTCGTTCCACGGTCGCGGCCGCCCTGCCCGCTGACGAGCAGGTGCCGACATGAGTCCTGCGCTGTCCGAACGCAGCCGGACGGCGACCGCCGAGCTCGCGCAGGGCATGATGTCGAGTTCGCCCGTGTCCGGTCAGATGCTGCTCAACCTGCTCGATGAGCTGGACGGCGACGGCCCCCTCGGCCGGGTGCTGAACGCCCACCCCGAGCTCAACGTCCCTCTGTTCTGCTCCCGCGCCCTCGGCTGCGCGCACCTGTTGATGCTCACGGGTCGTGCCCCGGAGCTGGCGGCGCACCTCGGCAACTACCTGTCCGAAGGCACCGACCCCGCCTACGTCGAACGGGCGTGGCAGCTCTGGCATCGGGACATGCTGGCGAACCTGGACGTGGTCCGCCAGGCACTCGACCGGCCGGTGCAGCAGCACGACCCGGGTCGGGCGGCGGCACTCGTGGAGGGGTTGGCGATGCTCGGCGCGCCGCGGGTCCGGTTGCTTGAGCTGGGTGCCTGTGCGGGTCTGTCGCTGCTGGTGGACCACTACCAGTGGGTCGGCCGGAGCTGGACCTGGGGGAATCCGGACTCGCCCGTGCGGCTGCCCGCCGGCGACCGATTCCCCGGCGAGCTGACCATCGTGGAACGGGCCGGTTGCGACCTGCGCCCGCTCGACGTGCGAGATCCGGACGACGTCCTCGTGCTGCGCTCCTTCGTGCCCTTCGACCACGAGCTGGCGGACCTGCAGCTTCGCGAGGCGATCGAGCTGGCAGCGCGCATCGACGTGCGGGTCGATCGCGCCCCTGCTCTGGAGTGGTTGGCCGAACGGCTCGCCGAGCCTCGTCGCGACGTCCTGACCGTGGTGTGGCACAGCCTGTTCTGGGGGTTTCTGCCTCGGTCGCAGCAGCGGGCGATCCACGAGCTGATGCTCGCCGCTGGACGCCGGATGCCGCTGGCTGTCGTGGAGTTCGAACCCTTCGAGCTGCCCGGCGAGCCGCGTCTCGGGCTGCGGGTGTACGGCTCTGGAAGGGACGAGTCATCGTGGACGTAGCCTCGATCGTGGCCGGCCTGTTCACGCCAGAGGGGCGCGAGGATCCCTATCCGTACTACCGCGCGTTGCACGAGCGTGGCCCGGTCCTTCAGCTTGCCCCAGGGGCATTCATCGCGATTGGGTTTCATGAAGTGAATAAGCTGATCCGTGACGCCAACTTTCTGGTCGAGGAGGCTGCCTACCAGGACAGGGTTTCACTCGACTGGCGGGCACACTCCTCATTGCTGGCGGTGAAGAACTCGCTCCTGTTCACCAACTCACCGGACCACGAGCGTGTGCGCGGGATGGTGAACGGCCCCTTCAGCGCGCGCCGGATCCTGGAACTGCAACCCCGAATAGCCCACCTGGCTGAAGCTCAGCTTGATCTGATGCTCCGCTCAGCCGCCGGGGACGGAGTGGTCGACTTCAGCGCCGAGTTCGCTCTGCCCTATCCGCTCACGATCTTGAGTGAGCTCCTGGGACTACCCGTGGCAGATTGTGGCTGGTTGCGGCCGCGAGTCGGCGAGTTGACCGCAGTCCTTGACCCGCAGGCCGGCCGGAGGGACCTCAAGACCGCCGACGACGCGGCCAGCGAGTTGATGGCCTACCTCGCCGAGCTCATCGAGAATCGACACCGGGAGCCACAAGGCGACCTCATCAGTCAAGCTGTGCTGTCCAGGCATGCCACCGATTGCCGGCTAGGCCGGGACGAGCTGATCGGGAACCTGATCGCTCTGATGCTGGCGACCGAGAGCACCGGAAACCTGCTCAGCAACGGCGTCGCGGTACTGCTAGAACGCCCTGAGCTCTGGACCCGACTTCATGAGCAACCGGAACTGGTGGACGACTTCATTACCGAGGCCATGCGCTACGACCTGCCGGTGCAGCTGACCAGCCGCAGGGCTCACTGTGACTCGGTCGTGGCCGGCACCGAAATCACAGCCGGCTGTGCAGTCCTGATCGGCTTGGGTGCGGCCAACCGAGACCCTCGACGGTTCGCCAAACCCGACGTCTTCGATCTGCAACGACACGACAACCGACCGATCACCTACGGCGGCGGCAGCCACTTCTGCCTTGGCGCCGCCCTCGCTGCCGCGGAGGTGAAGGCCGCGTTCGCCAGCCTGTTCGCCCGGTTCGCCACGATCGGCAAAGCCGGCGTGCCCATTCGCCGCGACCGATCGACAATTCGTGGCTACGGGTCCTTGCCGGTCGTCTTCTCAACCCCTTGAAGGCTCTGTCAGATCCCGGCTGCGGTCACGATGGCGTCGGTGATGAAGCCGGCGAACAGTCCGATCAGCAGGCCGTAGGCCAACAGGTCGGGGCGCTTGGCCTTGGCGGCGATCCCGAGCAGCACCGTGATCACGTAGATGATCGAGCCGGCGGCCAGGGACAGGAAGACCACGCTGACGGCCTCGGACGTGAAGCTGTGCCCGATCCCGGTACCCACGAAAGTCGGGCCACCGCCGATCAGCGCCATCAGCAGCAGGAAGCCCCAGCTGGGACGGCGCGGGTTGCCGTCGTCGTCCAGGTCACCGGCGAGCGGGGCGACGATGCCGAAGCCCTCGGTCGCGTTGTGGGTGGCGAAGCCGATCACCAGGACGGTGGCCAGCGCGATGGCGTCGCTCGCCGCTGCCTGGCCGATGGCCAGACCCTCGGCGAAGTTGTGCAGGCCGATCCCGACCGCGATCAGCAGCGCCAGCCGACGGGCGGGCGACCAGCCGGCGACCCCCGTGCGGAGCCCGCGCTGCTCGTCCACCGACATCGCGCCCGGCCCAACCGACGTGACGGGCCGCCCGGCCGCGCGCTCGAGGTAGCGGTCGTAGGCGACGAGGGACAGCAGCCCGACGGACAGTCCGATGGCGAACAGGGCGCCGTAGCCCAGCGCCGGGGCCACGCTCGCTCCCGCCTCGTGCACGTCGGTGAGCGCGACGTCGATCGGCTCCCAGGCAGCCGAGAAGACGTCCCACAGCAGGAACAGCAGGATCCCCACCGCGGTCGCGTTGAGCACGAGCTTCAGCGCGGGCCGGGGCGTGCGCAGGCGGCCGATCGGCAGGCCGATCACGATCGTCACCCCGGCCAGGAATCCGAGCAGCAACGTCTGGGGCAGGTCCACGGAATCTCCTCGTTCGATTAGGCGAGCCTTGCCTAACCTAGTACGAGGGACGTCGTTTCCACCAGCCACCGTGACGGACGGATCAGGCCAGGTAGAGGCCACCGGTCACCAGCGTCAGCCACACGCCGACGCAGCCGAGGATGAGGGGGTCGCGGGCCAGGTCCTCCGGTCGCTCGCCCTCGCACTGGTCGACCATCAGCAGGTACCTCAGCAGGCCCACCAGGAGTGGCAGCACCGAGGCGGCCAGCACCGGCATGACGGCGTCGGTTCGCAGCTGCACCGACCACGACGCGTAGGCCAGGACCGCGCCGGTCAGCGACAAGGTGATGACCTGGGTGAACCACTCGCTGCTGTAGCCCGCCAGGGCGGGGCGGGTGCTCGTGTCGGGCGGCACCGCCCGGATCTCGGCGCGGCGCTTCGCGCAGACCAGGAACAGGGAGCCGAACAGCGACACCAGCAGGAACCAGCTGGAGACGGGCAGGTGCGTCGCGGCGGCTCCGCCGAGAGCGCGCAGCACGAATCCGACGGCCACCGCCACGACGTCGAGGACGGGGACGCGCTTCACCCCGAGGACGTACGCCGCGCTGCTGGCCAGGTAGGCCACGACGACCAGCGCCATCAGCCAGCCGAGGGCGGCCGAGACACCCACCGAGGCAGCGCCGCAGCCCGCCGCCAGCAGCAGCGCGGTTCCCTCCCTGAGCTCGCCGGCGGCGACCGGACGGTGTCGTTTCGTCGGGTGCCGCCGGTCGTCGTCCGCGTCGAGGACGTCGTTGACCGCGTACACGGCGGCGGCGGCCAGGATGAAGGCCAGACAGGCCGCCGAGGCGGCCACCAGCTGATCCGGTTCGTCGATGACGCCGGCGGCCAGCGGTGCCGCCAGGACGAGTAGGTTCTTCGGCCACTGGCCAGGTCTGGTCAGCCGCAGCAGGGAACGGGCGGTGCGACGGTCGGCCGCCACCGGCCGCACGCGATGCAGATTGTCCGTCAGCACCGCCGACCGCCGATCACGGCGCACCTGGGACCGGCCGGCCGATGACGGTCAGGTACAGGAAGTCACGCTGGTCGGGGACGAGGTAGCGGCGGGCCGGTGCGTCCATCGAGCTCAGCAGCCTGGTCATCGAGACGTCCCCGCCGCTGCGATGGCTGACCAGGTTGAAGATCACCATGTGCGGGTGCATGTCCATCTGCATGCCGGTCACGACACCGAGCCGCGCCATCGCCTGCGCGAAGGTCGCGAGCGTCATCGAGCGTCCGGCCACATAGATCAGGTCACCGCGGCGGTCCACCCCCAGACCGGAGCGCCACGTGTACTGGAACTGGGTGTGCGCCGTCCCCCAGCGGCCCCCCGCGTTGCTCCCCAGTCCCGGTACCGGCCGACCGTGGTCGACCACCAGGTCGAGGTTCTGCCGGACCGCGAGCACGTCCGCCGACATGCTGACCTGCTGACCCCAGGTGCCGATCCGCCATCCGCCGCTGCGGTCGATGACCAGGCTCGCTCGGCCCGGGACCAGCCGCACCGCGGCCGTGCTGCCGAGCTGCCAGCCACCGTGGGAGTCCCGCAGCTTGAAGCCGCTGTTGAACGTCGCGGCCAGCCGGTCTCGTTGCGCCGCAGGGACTTCGGCGCGAGCGGGCGATGCCGCCCCGGCCACCGGTTCACGGGTGCCGGCGGCCAGGTGCAGGGCCATCCGCCCCTTCGGGACGAGAACTGCCGCCGCGACCACGGGCAGGTGCCTCGGGTCCGGACGTACCCAGGTCTGCCACATCGCGTGGTCGACACCGACCGACGTCCAGACGCCTTCGCCGGCGAGCGGTGCGGTAGAGCCCAGCAGCTGCACGCGCGGCAGGGACGAGGTCGCATGCCTTCGGGCGTGCACAGCGGCGGGTGGTGGCGTGGACAGGTCGATGCTGTCCTGCGGAGCCCCGGCCGCGCTGGGCGCCTTCCGGGTGTAGTACCAGTTCTCGACGGCGTCCACGACGGGGCTGCCCCCGTGGTCGCGGACCCACTCCACGGAGCGCACGGAGAAGGACGCGTTGCCGGGGTAGGTCAACGCCCGCACGTACGACACAGCCGGCAGCACGAGCAGCACGAGCAGGACGGTCAGGACGACGCGGGTCCGCTTGCCGGGCCTGCGGCGAATGCGACTCCGTCGGGCAGCCGGAGCGGGGGTTGCGGCGCGCCTCTCGTCGATGCTCACCCGGCCATCAGAGTCCGACCCCCCTGAGAGGTCGGTGAGAACTCACCTCAGCGAGTCCGGCAGCAGCCGGCGCGGAGCCACCCGCAAGGCCGCCATCACCCATCGCATGACGGGTGGCGACCAGATCACCCGGCGGCCGGCGGCTATCCCGCGGGCGACGTCCTCGGCCACGTCCGTCGGCTCGTTCGCCAATGGCGGGACTGGCAGGCCGGCTGTCATGGCCGTACGGACGTGGCCCGGCCGGACGACATGCACCCGGACCTGCTGCGGGCTCTCGTCGTCGACCATGCGGCACAACGAGTCCAGCGCCTGCTTCGCCACGGAGTACATGCACAGGGACCGTCGCGGCCTGACCGCGGAGGCGGAGGAGAGCACCACGATCCGGCCGCCGTACGGCTCCAGCTGACGGACAGCGGCCAGCACGACTGCTGCCGGCGCGAGGAAGTTGACCTGAGTCGCGCGGTCGAGCGCTGACTCGTCGAGGCTCCCGACGGCGACGACGACGAGGTCGAGCCGCCCGTCGCAGGCACTGGCTGCCTTCCGCAGCAGCTCGGAGGGCTCCGGTCCGTGCGTCGCGCTCCAGCCGACCTCGACAACCGTGTGGACCCTGGCCAGCCAGGCCGCTGCCTGGGTCAGCCGGGGGGAGGGGCGTCCAGCCAGCACCACGTGGGCCGGCTCGGCGGGCAGCAGACGGTCGAGTACAGCGCGGCCTATGTCTGAGGACCCGCCCACCAGGAGGACGGCGGGTGGGCGGCCGTCCGCGCGCAGCGCGATCGGCCGCTGGACGGGACGCACGTCAGGCCATCGTGTGCCGGGCGGAGTCGACCAGGCCGACCCGGGCGCCCAGCGAGGACGTCATCCGCCTGCTCGGGTCGAGCCGGTCCCGGTCCGTTCGCCAGCTCTCGAGCAGCGGGTACATCCGCGACATCGCGTGCGCCGGCAGCCGTGAGTCCTTGGTGAGGTAGACCCGACCGCCGTGGTCGGCGACGATGCCGTCGACGGCGCGCAGCGCCGGCTCCAGCAGCGGCCAGCGTCGGGGGAAGTCGAGGGCCAGGCTCCAGCCCTCGACGGCGAACGCCAGCGGAGCTAGAGCGCCGTCGGTGAAGCGCTTGAGCACTGCGAGCGCGGGCGGGACCCCGAGGCGCAGCAACAGGCGGAGGATCACCTCGATCTGGTCCGAGCCGGTCAGGGGCAGCCCGAGCTGGTACTGCACCAGCCCCTCGAGGCCGAAAGCTGCGGGCCACCAGGGCGCGGCGTCCATCGGGGTCAGCCCACGGCGGACGGCGACCAGCGTCTCTCGCGAGCGGCCGGCCGTGTGCCAGTGTGCGCCCGCCCCGGCCCGGACGGACAGCCGGCTGACCACGCCGGCACCGGGCAACGCGCGGACGTCGCGGCCGAGCCTGCTCGAGCCGTTCTGGCGGAGCGATCGCCGGTGCGGCAGGTCGCCCGCGTCGGCGTGCCGATAGGTGTCGACCACGGCGCGGCCCAGGGCCGGACCCTCGACGCTGGCATCGATCCAGGCGACGTTGTGCAGCAAGGGTTCGATGGACTGGCGTCCGGCGACGGAGTCCATCAGCCACATCGTCGAGGCGAGGTCGGCGGTGCGGCTGCGTCGGTGCCACATCAGGTCCGACCCCACCCGGGTGAGCTGCAGGGCCACGACGTCGATGACCCCGGTCAGACCCATCCCGCCCACGGTGGCCCAGAACCCCTCCGGGTCGTCCTCGCGGGACCCCTCGGGGGACAGCCGCCGACTGTCGCCCTCCCCGCACATCAGGTCGAGCCACTGCACGTGCCGGCCGAAGGTGCCCGCGCCGGGTTGGTTCTTGCCGTGGACGTCGCTCGCGACCGCCCCACCGACCGTGACGGCAGCGGTGCCCGGCATCACCGGGACCGACCACCCGTGCGGCAGGCCGAGGTCCTGCAGGGCGGCGAGGCTGGTCCCGGACTGCACGACGACGACTCCGGTGCGGCGGTCGAAGTCGAGCACGGCGTCGCGCCGGGTCAGGTCCAGGACCGATCCGCCGTCCATCTCGGGCAGTGCCGCGTCGCCGTAGCTGCGACCCGCCCCGCGGACGGTGACCGGCCCGGGCAGCGACAGCAGTGCCTGCCGCAGGTCGTCGTGTGGGCCGGGTGCCTGTACTCGGGCCGACCGTCGGTCCGCGCGACCCCAGCCGGACAGGGACCTGCGCGTCTCAGCCATGCCCAGACGCTAGGTAGGCCCCGCTGAGAGGCACCTGAGGGCGCCTGGAACCACTCAGCCGACGTTCAGGTCGGGCCCCCTACGGTCGCCCGTCATGACATCTTCCGCCACGCCGCCATCCGCCATGCCGCCATCCGCTGTGCCCAGCCGCGCCTCGCGCGGCCGACTCATGCTCAACAAGGTCCCGGAGGTCACCCTCTGGTTCTGGATCATCAAGGTGCTGGCCACGACGGTGGGTGAGACCGCCGCCGACTTCCTCTCGGAGACCCTCGGTCTGGGACTGACCATCACGACCGCGCTGATGTCCGTGGCCCTCGCGGCCGTTCTGTTCTGGCAGTTCCGCACGTCCCGCTACGTCCCGTCGGTCTACTGGCTGGCGGTAGTGCTGATCAGCATCGTCGGCACGCTGTTCACCGACAACCTGGTCGACGGGCTCGGCGTACCGCTGCAGGTGACGACCGTGGGCTTCAGCTTCTGCCTGGCCATCACCTTCCTGGTCTGGTGGCGCAGCGAGCGAACGCTGTCGATCCACTCGATCACCACGCCGCGCCGGGAGGGCTTCTACTGGCTGGCCATCCTGTTCACCTTCGCGCTGGGCACCGCCGCCGGAGACCTTCTCGCAGAAGGACTCTCGATCGGCTACCTGGCCTCGGCCGTGCTGTTCGCCACCTGCATCGGTCTCGTCGCGGTCGCGCACTACGCGTTCAGGCTCGGCGCTGTGCTGTCCTTCTGGATCGCGTACATCCTGACCCGCCCACTGGGTGCGTCCCTGGGTGACTACCTGTCGCAGCCGCGGGCGGACGGCGGGCTCGGGCTCGGCACCGTCGTCACCAGCGCGATCTTCCTGGTGGCGATCCTGGCCGTCGTGACGTACCTGACCGTGTCGCGGGTGGACGTAGACAGCCACGTCGACGAGCTGGACGACGACCAGCTGGACGACGAGCTGGACGGCTCGGTGGTCCGCTGACCGACGGGTCAGAGCCCGTCGAAGAGGTCGTCCGTGCGCAGCCCCGGTCGGCGTCGGTCCAGGAACCACTCCCGGCCGGCCACCAGGGCGAACGCGGGCTCCGGCAGTCGCAGCAGCAGCGCGACGGTCCGCGGTCCGACGTCCGAGGACGCCTGGCTGGCGTGCGCCCCCAGGGCCGCACGCTTGGCCGCCAGGTGTCCTCGGACGTCGATCCGGTGGGTGATCCGCGAGCGGGGCGTGAAGGCCGCGGCGAACGTCGTCGGGTCGACAGCGTCGAGCAGCCCAGGGATCCGAGCAGCGACCCGGACGAGGCGGTGCAGCGGCTCACGCGGCAGCGTTGCCTCGAGGACCACCGGGGTTCGCGCCCGTGCCGCGGCAACCGCACCCACGAGATGCACCTGGACGTGGTCCGGGTGCCCGTAGCCGCCGGCCGGGTCGTATGTGGTCAGCACGTCGGCCTCCTCCTCGCGCAGCACGTCCACCAGGCCCGCAGCCGCCTCGACCGGGTCGATCCGGCTGAAGCCCGCGCCGTCCGCCCGCGTGCTGTCCCGCCACCCCGAGTCGGGCAGTCCCAGCCGTACGACTCTCGCGCAGCCGAGCGCAGCGGCCGCCCGGTCGAGCTCGCGGCGACGCAGCTCGCCCAGGTCCGTCGTAAGTTGTGCGTCCGATGCGAGCCCGGCCTCACCGTCCGTAGCGACCACCAGGACGACGCGATGACCCGCCGCCGCAGCCCGGGCCAGGGTGCCGCCGGTGAGCAGCGCCTCGTCGTCCGGGTGGGCGTGGAACGACACGATCGTCCGTCGCCGCATGCTTCGGAGCATGCCAGCGTCGGGGTTCGCGCCGAACGCCGACGCGTGGCTTCGCTCTCAGGTGGTGCTCAGCGAGCTCGATCGACGATTGCCCGGTGAAGCCGCACCCGCCACCGCGAGCGCTGCGCTGGTTGCCCGCGCTGTCGTTGGCGCTCGCGTCGTCGGTCCTGTTGTTGGCCGTCCCTCGACTGGCCGGCTCCACCTGGACGGCGGTGGGCGACGTCGCCACGGCCGTCCACCTCGGCTGGGTGCCGGTCCTGGTGGTCGTCTGGGCCGCGGGGCTGTTCGCACACAGCCTGGTGCTGACCCGCTCGCTGCCCGGCCTGTCGACCCGGCGCGCGGTCAGCCTCAACCTCGCCGGCAGCGCGGTGGCCAACACGCTGCCGCTCGGAGGTGCGGTCAGCGTGGCGCTGACCGCGCGGATGGTGCGGTCCTGGGGTTTCGCGGCCCTGCCGCTGAGCGCGTTCCTGACCGTCAGCACGGTGTGGAACGTGCTCGCCCGGGTTCTGGTCGGGACCTTCGGCCTGGTCTGGATGCTCGGGTCGTTCCCGGGTGTGGCTCGGGCGGCCAGTGGCTGGGCGGTGCTGGTGGCGAGCCTGAGCGTCTTCGGCATGCCGCTGCTGGGCTTGGCCCGGTCCCGCACCGCGGCCCGGACGGCGGCCGTCGGAGCCCTGGTCTGGGGGCGAGCGGCGTCCGCGGTGGGACGCCCCGGGGTGGACCGGCGCTGGCACTGGGCTCTGGCGATCCTGCGGCTGCGCCGGTTGGTGCTGGACGTGGTGCGTCGCAGCTGGCGTGCGCTGAGTCTCGCCATGGTGCTGTACTTCCTGCTGCTCGCGCTGCTGCTCGACCTCTGCGTGCGCGCCGTGGGCACGGCTCAGCCTTGGCGGCTGGTCGTGGCGACGGTCGCTGTCGAGCGGCTGCTGACCGCGGTGCCGCTGACCCCCGGCGGCGCCGGGGTCGCCGAGCTCGGCATCACGAGCTGCCTGGTGCTGGGCGGTGCCTCGCCCGTCGACGCGGTGGCTGCCGCACTGCTGTACCGGCTGTTCACCTTCCTGCTGGAGATCCCGGTCGGATTCACCGTGGCCGCGTCCTGGGGCTGGCGGTTGCGCCGCGCCGCTCGGCCGGCTCGGGTCGCGACGTGAGGGTCCTGCACGTCTCGGACGGGTACCTTCCCCGGCTCGGTGGCGTGGAGCGCCAGGTGCACGATCTGGCTGTGCAGCAACGGGTCCGCGGTGACGAGGTCTGGGTGGCGACCCGGACGCAGGGACCTCCCGAGCCGGGCACCCGTCGCCTGGGTGCGGACCGCCTGCGCCCGAGCGCGCTGCTGAGGGAGCTGTCCCCCGACCTGGTGCACTGCCACAGCTCGGTCCTGTCACCACTGTCCTGGACGTTCGCCCGCGCGGCCACCAGAGCCGGGCTGCCGGTCGTCGTCACGATGCATTCCATGGTGCCGACCGTGGGCCCGGTCGCGGCCGGACTGCGGGTCGTGGCGAGGTCTGTCGGAGCCGGAGCGGTGTGGACGGCGGTCAGCGGGGTGTGCGCGTCCGCGCTGCGACTGGCCGCCGACGTCCCGGTCCACGTGCTGCACAACGGTGTCGACCCGCAGGCCTGGGGTCCCGCGGCCACCGGCGGCGCGGTGACGACGGTGTCGTCCGTGATGCGGCTGGCATCTCGCAAGCGGCCCCTGCCATACGTCGAGGTGCTCGGGCAGGTGGAGCGAGAGCTCGGCATCGGCGCGCGGTGGCGGGCGGTCATCGCCGGCGACGGACCACAGCGGGACGCGGTGGCGCGGTCCATCCGCCGGCACGGCCTCGAGCACCGGGTCTCGCTCCCTGGTCGGCTGGATCGCAGCGAGGTCGAGGCGCTGATGCGTCAGACTGGTCTCTACGTCGCGCCTGCGGTCCTGGAGTCGTTCGGCATCGCAGCCCTTGAGGCGCGGTGCGCGGGCGTGCCGGTGCTGGCCATGCGCGGCGCCGGGGTGTGCGAGTTCGTCGAGCACGGAATGGACGGCGAGCTGGTCCAGGACGACCACGCGATGGCCGACCGGCTGGTCGAGCTGCTCGGCGAGGGTTCGCGGCTGGCGGGGTTGGCGCGGGGCGCCCGGCGTCCGGTCGTCGACCAGGCCTGGGCGACGGTGATCCGCCGCTGCGCTGACGTGTACGAGCTCGCCGGCGCGTGCGAGGCTGGTCGTCGCCAGCCTGTCGCGCACGTCGAGTGAGCGGGGTTCACGGTCCATGCCGATGACCAGCGAGCCGGGCAAGAAGGTCCGGCGCCCGGCCCTGCGCGGTGTCCGTGGCCGGTCCACGGCCGTCGCGGTCCTCGTGGTGGCCGTCGCCCTGCTCGTCGGCGCGTCGGCGTTCATCCTGATCCTGCAGCGGGCGCTGATCTCCAGCGTGCAGTCGACGGCTGCGGCCCGAGCCGCTGAGGTGATTGCCCAGGTCAGGGACGAAGGGCTTGCCGGCTTGGACGAAGACCTCGCCTCGCGCACCCGGACCGGGCTGGTCACCCAGGTCGTGGACTCGGCCGGTCGCGTCGTCGCGTCGTCCAGCGTTCGGGCGAGCACGAACCCGCTGACCACGGCGACGGTGGTCGACGGCCAGGTCAAGCAGGTGCGGCTGAGCCGGGTGCCGATCCTGGACGAGGACGACCCGTACCTGCTGGAGGTCGGTGGCGTCGCGAGCGAGGGGCAGAGCTACCGGGTGATCGTGGCGAGCCCGTTGGGCGCGCAGCAGGAGTCGGTGCGAACCGCCTTGACCCTGCTGGTGATCGGTGCTCCGTTGCTGCTGCTGCTCGTCGGGACCGCGACCTGGTTCCTGGTCGGTCGCACGCTCGAGCCGGTGGAGCGGATTCGCCGTCGGGTCAACGAGATCGGGGGCTCGAACGTGGCCGAACGCATCCCGGTGCCACCCTCGGACGACGAGATCGCCCGGCTGGCGGTGACCATGAACGAGATGCTGTCGCGGCTGGACGAGGCGCACCGGACCCAGCGCAGGTTCGTCGCGGACGCCAGCCACGAGCTTCGCAGCCCGCTGACCACCCTCGCCGCGTCGGTCGAGCTCGCCAGCCTCGACCCCACCGGTGAGACGTGGCAGCACCTGTCGCCGGTGATGGACAACGAGATCGCCCGGATGAACCGGCTGGTGTCCGACCTGCTGCTGCTGGCCAAGGCGGACGAGCACTCCATCCCGCTGCGGCTGGTGGACGTCGACCTGGATGACGTGGTCGAGCGGGAGGTCCGGCGGTTGCGCGCGGTGACTTCGCTGACCGTCGAGGTGAGCGTGCGTCCCACCCGCGTCGTCGGCGACCCGAGTCGACTCGGCCAGGCCGTCACCAACCTCACGGACAACGCCGCCCGGCACGCCCGTTCGACCGTTCGTCTGCAGCTCGGCGCCGATCCTGGCGCCGACGGCTCAGGGGCGTTGCTGGTCGTGGAGGACGACGGCCCCGGCGTCCCAGCTGCGGAGCGCGAGCGCGTCTTCGAGCGCTTCGTACGCCTGGACGACAGCCGTGGCCGAGACAGCGGCGGCTCGGGACTCGGCCTGGCCATCGCCCGGGAGCTGGTACTGGCGCACGGCGGGTCGGTGCGGATCGTCGACGCGCCCGCCGGTGGCTGCCGTGTCGAGGTCAGGTGGCCCGCCGCGGCTGCCGAGTGAGCCTCACCCGCCGTCCTCGGCGATCCGGTAGCCCATGCCGCGGACGGTCTCGATGGCGTGCCGGTCATATGGGACGTCGATCTTGCGCCGCAGGTACCGGATGTAGACCTCGACGATGTTCGGGTCGCCTTCGAAGGCGGGGTCCCAGACGGCGTCCAGGATCTGCGACTTGGTCACCACGTCGCCGCGCCGGTGCATCAGGAACTCCAGCAGCCCGTACTCGCGCGGGGTGAGGTTCACGACCTGGCCCTGGCGCTCGACCCGTCGTCGCGCCGGGTCGAGGGTCAGGTCGCCAGCGGCGAGCAGCACCGGCCGCTCCGGTGCGCCGCGGCGGATCAGCGCCCGCAGCCGGGCGATCAGCACGATGAAGCTGAACGGCTTGGTCAGGTAGTCGTCGGCGCCGAGGTCGAAGGCGTCGCTCTGGTCGTAGTCGCCGTCCTTCGCCGACAGCATCAGGATCGGCGTCCAGTTGTTCCGCTCGCGGAGCTGCCTGACGACTTCGTACCCGTTCAGCTTGGGCAGCATGATGTCCAGGACCATCACGTCGTACTCGTTCTCGGTCGCGGCCCAGACAGCGTCCTCCCCGTTGTGCACGACGTCCACGACGAACCCGTCGGAGCTGAGGCCCCGCCGCACGGTCTCGGCGAGCCCCGGCTCGTCCTCGACGACCAGCAGTCTCACCCGGGCGTCCTCTCGTGGGCGGGTCCGGTGACCCACGCCCAGACTTGCTGGAGCCGGCTGAGGGACACCTGAGAAGCGCTGACCTCGATACTACGACCTGTGTCGTTGTTCGATCCGGGGCACGCTCACCTACGCTGGGGCGGTGAGCAGCAGCCGGTCGGGGCACAACCGTTCGCGTCGGGAGCGCGGCGCCCTGGAGGCGGGCGTGCTGTCCGCCCTGACCGCGTCCGGTGCGATGACTGCGGCGCAGGTCCAGGAGGCGGTCGACCCCACCCTCGCCTACACGACGGTGATGACGGCCCTGGTGCGGCTGCACGACAAGGGCCTGGTCGACCGGGTCCGTACCGGGCGCAGCTACACCTACACCGCGGTGACGGACCCGGCCGTGCAGTCGGCCCGGGCGATGACTCGCGTGATGGATGCCGCGCCGGACCGCTCCGCAGTGCTCGCCCAGTTCGTCGGGACCCTCGGCGCTGATGCCGTCCCCGTACTGCGCGAGCTTCTCGCCGAGGCCGAGCAACGCCAGCAGGACGAGCCCGCGCCGTGATCGCGCTGATCGCGGCGGCCCTCGCGCTGGCGTGCTGCGCCGCCCTCGGGCTGTCAGCGCGCCGGCTCGCAACCGTACTGCCAGCCGCGGTCGCCACCCCGGTGATCGTGGTCAGCGCGCTCGCGGCCTCGGCGTCCGCCGGGTTCTCGCTCGCGTCGCTGGCCCTGGTCGCGGTCGCGCAGCTGGCCCCGGTCGCGGGTGCCGGCGGCTGGGATCCCGTTGCGTTGCAACGGGGTTCGGACGTTCCGCCGGCGGCGGGGGTGGCGGTGGCGTTGCTCGTGGTGCTGGCGCTGTCCAGTGGCCTCGCCCTGCTGGTGGAGCAGGCGCATGCGCTGACTCGCGCGGTCGGCGAGGTCCGTCCGCTGGCCTCGACCGACGACGGGTTCTCGATCGTGGACGACGCGGCGCCGCGAGCCTTCGCGGTGGGAGCGGGCGACTCCGGCCGGGTCGTCCTGTCGACGGGGCTGATCCGTGGCCTGGACGTCCAGGACCGCCGGGCCGTGCTCGAGCACGAGTTCGCGCACCTGCGCCATCACCACGTGCTGTGGGTGGCTGCCGCTCGGCTGGCCGCCCGGACGAACCCGTTGCTGCGCAACGTCCCCGGCGCCGTCCGGTACGCGGTGGAACGCTGGGCGGACGAGGACGCGGGGCGGGCCCTGGGCTCCCGTCCGGCCGTTGCTGCAGCGCTGGCTCGGGCCGCGCTGATGTCGGCCGGTCAGCAGGTGCAGGGGGCGTTGGCCATGACGACGACCGACGTGCCGGACCGCGTTCGCCAGCTGCTGGACCCGCCACGCCCGCTACGCCGCGCGCTGGTGGTCGCCGTCTGCGCTGTCGGGTTCCTCGGCCTGGTGGTTGCGGTGGTCACCGGGACAGCGACGCATGACCTCTTCGAACACGCCGAGCTCGTTGCGACCCGATAGGGATCCCTTCCCGCAGCCGGCGCGCGAGCGGCTCGAGGTGCCGCGCGCGGCGCATCAGCGGGATCGTTACCAGCAGGCCGACGACGACGGCGGCCAGGACGTCGTGCGGGTAGTGCACGCCCACCCAGACCCGCGACAGCCCGACCCCCGCGGCCGCCAGGGTCGCGACGAGACGCAGCCGTCGGTCGATCATCCAGATCGCCGTCGCCGCGGCGACCGCGACCACGGTGTGGTTGCTGGGGAACGACCAGTCGCCGGTGCCCGGGCACACCTCGAGGACGACGACGTGCGCGTTGGCCGCACAGGGCCGGACCTCGCGCACGAGCAGCTTCAGGACGGCGTCCACGGCGAACGCGGCCGAGATCGCGACCGGAGCCATCAGGACGAGTGCCAGCTTCGAGGTCGACCGCCTCGCCCGCCAACCGCAGACCGCCAGGAGCAGGGCGAGCACCATCAAGCCGATCAGGGACCACGCGGCCACCACGTCGTTCAGCGCGTCTGGACTGCGGGCAGCCAGCCGCGTCACCCAGAGGTAGAGGCCGTCGTCCGGTGAGCTCATTCGCCCATGCTAAGCGACAACTACAACAGTTGTAGTAACGCCCCGGACGGTTCAGCTACCAGCCGTTGACGTGCAGTACCTCGTCAAGCGGCTGGCGACGAGCCGGCTTGAACGTGTCACCGGTGTAGTAGGCGGTCGGGATCAGCACCCCCTGCCGGACGCCGTCCGGCAGGCCGAGCAGCCCGGCCACCTCCTCCTCGTACTCCAGGTGCAGCGTCGTCCAGGCCGTACCCAGGCCGCGTGCCCGCGCCGCGAGGCAGTAGCTCCACGCCGCCGGCAGCAGCGAGCCCCACAGCCCGCCCTGGCTGCCGCTGCCGAACTCTCGCACGGTCAGGCACGGGATCACCAGCACCGGAACCTCTCCCAGGTGCTCGCCGAGGTAGGCCACGCTGTCACCGACCCGCTGCTGCACCGGCGCCCGGTCCGGGTCCTGCGCGAACAGCGCACCCGCCGACCCCGGCGAGTCCAGGTACGACGCGACCGAGCGTCGGTAGACGTCGCCGATGCCGCGCCGCAGCGCCGGATCGGTCACCACCAGCCAGTGCCAGCTCTGCCGGTTCGACCCCGACGGCGCCTGCAGGGCAACGTCGATGCACTCACGCACCAGCTCCAGCGGCACCTCGCGGGTGAGGTCGAGGCGCTTGCGCACCGACCGGGTCGTGGTCAGCAGCTCGTCCGGGGTCAGCGGCAGCGTGGTCATGCCCCCGATCCTTGCAGCACAGCGAGCGCGTCGATCTCGACCAGCATCTCCTCGCGGGGCAGCCCGGTGAACACCGTGGTCCGCGCGGGCAGCACGCCGCTCGGCACGCGTTCGCCGACGAACGCGCCGTACGCCTCGTTCATCGCGGCGAAGTCCTCGGGCTTGGTCAGGTACACCCTCAGCATCACCACGTCCTCGAACGACGCCCCGGCGGCCTCGACGATGGCGGCCACGTTGCGCAGCGTCCGCTCGGTCTGCCGGACGACATCGCCGGGGTACAGGTACTCGTTGGTCTGCGGGTCGACCGGCCCCTGCCCCGAGACCTGCAGGATGTTTCCCTTGCGCACCCCCTGGGAGAACGTGTGCGCGGGGGCGGGTGCGTCGTCCGTGCTGATCCGGGTCTTGTCGCTCATCGGGTCATCTCCTCGTCGGGTAGGTCGGCCAGCGCAGGTGAGTCGATCCCGGTGGGGCGGACGACGGTCGCCGCCCACTGCTCGTCCGCACACCTGAGCAGTGCCTCGCGAACAGCCGGGTCGATCGCCTCGGCGTGATCGCCCTCGACGACCAGAACCGTTGCGGCAGTGAGGTGTCCGAGGCGCAGCGACTCGCGCGGGGGACGGCTGGCGAGGTGCCCGGCCAAATAGCCGGCCGCGAAGGCGTCACCGGCGCCGATCGGGTCGCGCACGTCCACGGCCAGCGCCGGGACGGCGGTGGGGGCACCATGCGCGGGAGCGCTCACCGCCTGGTGGTCGTCGCTCTTCAGCACCAGCGTCGGCCGCGGCCCAAGCAGCTCACGCAGCCCGGTGACGTCGTCCGCGCCGAGGGCGAGCTGGGCCTCGTCCGAGCCGAGCAGGGCGATGTCGGCGGCGGCCAGCAGCCGTGCCAGCTCGGCGCCGTCGCGACCCTGCCACAGCACCGGGCGCCAGTTGAGGTCCACGCTGAGCAGCATCCCGACCCGGTCACGGAGGGCCAGCAGCGCGTCCACGAAGGCTGCCGGGTCGGCGACTACGCCGAGGGTGATGCCGGAGACGTGCACCAGATCGGCTGCCGACAGCGCCGCAGCCACCGCCGGCACCGACAGGAACGCCGGGTCCATCGCGCTGGCCGCCGACCCGGCCCGGTAGTAGTGCATCCGCGATCGAACCCCGTGCCGGTCCTTCAGGTACATCCCGGTCGGCCGGGTCGGGTCCACCTGGACGGCGCCGACCTCGATCCCGCGCCGGGCCAGGTCACGGACCACGTATTCGCCGAACGGGTCGTCGCCCACCCTGGAGACCCAGCTGGGACGCAGGCCGAGGGCAGCCAGGCCGCTCGCCACGTTGCCCTCGGCGCCGCCCACGGACCGGCGCAGCAGCCCGGCCTCGGCCAGTGACGGGGAGTCCGCACCGGTCAGCACGACGAGGCCCTCGCCGATGCACACGACCCGCGCCTCGCCCACGCGCCGATCCTAGGAGCCATGATGGGGTGATGCGCAACGGAGGCGACCGGAGTCCGGCCCGGCCGGCGGGCATCGACCGCGAAGCGGTGTCGAGCCTGCGCGCCGCCCGGGTCAGCACCCACGACAAGGCCCTGCCGCCGGACTGCTGGGGGCTGACCGTCGACGACGTCGTCGCCCGCCGGTTGCGGCGCTCGCAGCTCCCGACGCCGTTGCTCACGCTGTCCGAGCGGGACGTCGCCGCGAACCTGGAGCTGCTCTCCGGCTGGGTCGCCGACCGCGGGTTGCACCTGGCGCCGCACGGCAAGACGACGATGGCGCCGCAGCTGTGGGCCCGGCAGCTGGCCGCCGGCGCGTGGGGGATCACGTTGGCCAACCTGAGCCAGCTCGCCGTCGCGCGCTCGTTCGCGGTCGGCCGGGTCATGGTGGCGAACCTGGTGCTCTCGCCGCTGGGGCTGCGCTGGCTGGCGGCCGAGCTCGCCCGGGCCGACTCGTTCTCCGTGAGCGTGTGGGCCGACTCGGTCGCGGCGGTACGCCTGATGGACGAGGCGCTGGCCGGGGCGGACCAGCCGCTGCCCCGGCCGCTCGACGTCCTGGTCGAGCTCGGCGGGCCGGGTGGCCGCACGGGTGCCCGTGACCTGACGACCGCCCTCGAGGTGGCCCGCGCGATCGCCGCCGCCCAGCACCTGAGGTTGGTCGGGGTCGCCGGCTACGAGGGTGCGCTGGCGCACGACAGCGACCCGGCGAGCCTGGCGGTCATCCGCGACTACCTGTCCGCGATGGTGGCGGTGCACGAGGCGGTGGCGGGACAGGCCCTGTACCCGGCCGACGTCGTCCCGGTGGTCACCGCGGGCGGCAGTGCGTACTTCGACGTGGTCGCCGAGGTGCTCGGACCGCTTGCGGCACAAGGGGTCGAGGTGGTTCTGCGGTCCGGGGCGTACCTGGTGCACGACGACGGCTTCTACCGGCACATCTCCCCGGTGGGCGAGCGGCCGCGTACGTCGGGTGGTCGGCTGACGTCGGCGATGCACGGCTGGGTCCGCGTCACCTCCCAGCCTGAGCCGGGCACGGCGATCTTCGACGCGGGCAAGCGCGACCTGCCGTTCGACGAGGGCCTGCCCACGGTGCAGCGCCGGTTCCCGGTCGGTCCCGCTGGTGCGGCCGGCGGGCCGTCCGAGGGGACTGTTCTGGAGGGGGTGACGGTCAGCGCGCTCAACGACCAGCACGGTTTTCTGTCCTTCCCCGCCGACCGGCCCGCGCCGGTGGTGGTCGGTGACGAGCTGCGGCTGGGCCTCTCGCACCCCTGCACGGCCTTCGACAAGTGGGGGTTGATCCCGGTCCTGGACGACGCGGCCGCCGACGACCCGGTGGTCGTCGACCTGATCCGGACGTACTTCTGAGCCCGATGACCGCCGACCTGCTGATCCGTGGTGCGACGGTGCTGGACGGCACCGGCCGCCCCGGCGTCACCGCGGACGTCGTCGTCGCCGACGGGCGGATCGCCGCGATGGACCCGACCGGGCAGGCGGTCGCGGCGGGGCAGGCGGCCACAGCTCGCCGGGTGGTGCAGGCCGACGGCCTGGTGCTCTGCCCGGGTTTAATCGACATGCACGCGCACTCGGACCTGCAGATCCTGGCGGCGCCGGACCACACCGCCAAAGTCAGCCAAGGAGTCACCACCGAGGTGCTCGGGCAGGACGGGCTGTCGTTCGCGCCGGTGGACGACGCCGTGCGCGCTCGCCTGCTGGACCAGATCGCCGGCTGGAACGGTGACAGCCGCGGCGTCGAGACCCAGTGGACGACCGTGGCCGGCTACCTGGACCGGCTCGACCAGGGCATCGCCTGCAACGCCGCCTACCTCGTGCCGCAGGGCACGCTGCGACTGCTGGTGATGGGGGACGAGGCCCGGGAAGCGACCGCGAGCGAGCTCGACCGGATGGTCGCACTGCTCCGCCAGGGCATGGTCGAGGGCGCGTTCGGGATGAGCAGCGGGCTCACCTACCCACCGGGCATGTTCGCCGGCACCGACGAGCTGGTCCGACTGTGCGAGGTGGTCGCGGAGCGCGGCGGCTACTACAGCCCGCACACCCGGTCCTACGGCCGGGGGGCGCTCGAGGCGTACGCCGAGATGGTGGACGTCGCCCGGCGCTCGGGCTGCGCCCTGCACCTGACCCACGCCACGATGAACTTCGAGCCCAACCGCGGTCGGGCGGACGAGCTGCTCGCCCTGGTGGACCGGGCGCTGGACGACGGCGTGGACGTCACGTTGGACACCTACCCCTACCTGCCGGGCTCGACGACGCTCAGTGCCCTGCTGCCGAGCTGGGCCCTGGCCGGCGGTACATCGGCTCTGCTGCAACGACTTGGTGACCCCGACACGCGGGCGCGGATCACCCACGAGCTGGAGGACGTCGGCACCGATGGCTGCCACGGCTGCCCGGTCGACTGGACCACCATCCAGGTCAGTGGCGTGCGCGACCCGGCCTGCTCGCCGGCCGTCGGGCGCACCGTCGCCGAGCTGGCCCAGGCGTCCGGACGTCCACCGGCGCAGGAGTACTTCGACCTGCTGGTGGCCGACCGGGCGGCGACCACGATCCTGCAGCACGTGGGGGACGAGGCGAACGTCCGCGCGATCATGGCGCACCCGCGGCACTGCGGTGGGTCGGACGCGATCCTGGTCGGTGACCGTCCGCACCCGCGGGCCTGGGGCACCTTCCCGCGCTACCTGGCCCGCTACGTGCGCGAGCTCGGCGTCCTCGACCTCGCCGAGTGCGTGCACCACCTGACCGGGCTGCCGGCCCGACGGCTGGGGCTGGTGGACCGCGGGCTGGTGCGCGAGGGGTTCGCGGCCGACCTCGTTCTGTTCGACCCGGCAACGGTGCGTGACGTCGCGACGTTCGAGCAGCCCCGCCAGCCGGCCGAGGGGATCGAGCTGGTGCTGGTCAACGGTGTCGCGGTGATGGATGGCGGGAACCGAACGTCCGATTTGCCGGGTACCGCGCTGCGCCACTTCGGGGTTACGGTTCAGAGATGAAGATCGGGAAGCACCACATCATCGACATGCTCAAGGGTCGTGGCAACCACGAGCACGCGGCCGAGGCCGAGGAGCACCTGCCCGACGAGGTCGACTACGACGAGCACCAGGACTCGCTGTCCCGGTGGGGCGTCAGCTATGACGACGCCGTCGGGGCCAGCAAGCTCGGCGTGGGTCGGATGGGGCTCTGACCGACCCACGCCGGCTTGCCGGCGTGCGTGGGGTCAGACCGGGTCCACCCCTGCCTCGGCACGGATCTGCCGCAGGTGCGCGGCAACCTCGATCGCGTCACCTTCGGCGACGTCCGACGAGCCCTTGTCGGGCCGTGCGATGAGCAGGTAGAGCAGGCCGGAGCCCATCACGATCGCCAGACCGATCAGCACGATCCAGCGGTCCAGGAAGGCCGGTGCGTCAGCGGGGCGCACCAGCAGGATCATCGCGAAGATGCCGTAGGCCAGCGCGGCCACGTTGACCGTCATCCCCCAGCCCCCGAGCGTCCACAGCCCGGCCGGCTTCCAGCCCCGCAGCCGCTGACGCAGCGCGGCCAGCACGACGGCCTGGAACGCCACGTAGATGCCCAGGACTGCGAACGAGGTGACCCTGGTCAGCGAGTCCGGCCGCCACCAGATGAACAGCGAGATCAGCATCGGCACGATGCAGACGACGAGCAGCGCGTTGGTCGGCACGGCGTGCTTGGCCGACACCTTGGACAGCCACGGGCTGCCCGGCAGCATCTTGTCGCGGGCGAACGCGTAGAGCAGTCGGCTTCCGGCTGCCTGCAGCGACAGCACGCAGCTGATGAACGCGGTCACGGCGACGACCAGGAACACCTTGGAGCCTGCGGTGCCGAGCGCGTCCTTCAGGATCGTCGGGATCGGGTCGGTGTCCGTGCCGTCGACGATGGCCTGCAGGTTCGGTGCAGCCAGCACATAGCCCGCGTACGACATCAGGCCGGACACCCCGCCGACCACGATGGTCAGGATCATCGCCTTCGGGATCTGTCGAGTCGGGTCCTCGACCTCCTCGGCGACGTCACCGCACGCCTCGAACCCGTAGAACAGGAACAGGCCGGCGAGGGCGGCGGTGAGGAAGGTACCCAGGTAGGCCGCGTCGCCACCGGCGCCCATCGGGTCGAAGAACACCGAGAACGGCTGCTCGCGCTTGAAGATCAGCAGGAACAGTCCCAGCGCCACCACGCCGACCAGCTCGGCGGTCAGGCCGATTCGGGCGATCCGGCCGAGCATCCGGGTGCCGCTGTAGTTGAAGGCGAGGGCCAGCAGCAGCAGGGCCGCGACGGTCACGAAGGTGATGGTGGGGGTTGGGTCGATGTCGAAGAGTGCGCCCACGAAGACGCTGGCGTACTCGGTGACCGCGGTGACCGTGATGATGATCGCCCAGATGTAGACCCAGGACACCAGCCAGGCGTACTGGCGGTTCCAGAGTCTGCGGGTCCAGGGGTAGATGCCGCCGGCCAGCGGGTACTGCGAGACGACCTCGCCGAAGACGAGCGCGACCAGCAGCTGCCCGGCGCCGACGATCACCAGCCACCAGATCGACGGTGGTCCGCCGACCGACAGGCTGTAGGCGAACAGCGAGTAGACGCCTACCAGCGGGGACAGGTAGGTGAAGCCAAGAGCCATGTTGGACCACAGGCCCATGTGGCGGTGCAGCTCGCCGCTGTATCCCAGCGCGGCCAGGTGCTCCTCGTCCGCTGCGCCCGAGTGGGCTTGCGGTGAGGTGGACGACGTCATCGGCGTTCCTTTCGACCCGGAGAAGGTGGCGCCGAACCTAGGCCCAGAACCACCGCTGCACAAGGGTTTGGGTCGCCCGATGTCCGCTGCGTCCGGAGTGGGCATGATTCGTAGCTGACTTGCGAGTCAGTTGGCGGACAGGCCCAGCGTCCGCCTGGCGTCGTCGACCGAGGCGAGCAGCGCGGGCAGGTCGAAAGCCCCGTGGTGACGTCGTCCGTTGACGAAGAACGTAGGGGTGCCGCGCACTCCGCTGGCGGCTGCGCCTTCGACGTCCGCGTCGATCCGAGCGGATCCTTTTCCGTGCATGAGGTCGGTGGTGAACTGCTCGACGTCCAGCCCGAGCTCGCGGGCGTAGCCGACGAGCTGGCGCGGCGCCAGCGCGTCCTGCCGGGTCAGCAGCAGGTCGCGCATCTGCCAGAAAGCGTCCTGGCGACCGGCCGCCTCGGTGGCGACCGCCGCCACCTGGGCTCGCGGGTGCACGTCGCGCAGCGGCAGGTGCCGCCAGACGTACCGGACGTCGGTGCAGCCGGTGAGCAGCTCGCGCACGGCTGGCTCCGCCTGGCCGCAGTACGGGCACTCCAGGTCGCCGTACTCGACCAGGGTGACCGGGGCGTCCAGCGGGCCGCGGATGTGGTCGCGCTCGGGGTCCACCGGCTCGGTCAGGTCGGTCAGCGCCGGGACGGCCCCGTACGTCGCGCGGTTGCGCAAGGCAGGCGGGAGCAGTGCCAGTACCCGGAACACCAGCCAGGTCACCAGGGCGGCGAGCACGGTCGCGGCCAGGACGCCGATCTTGGCCTGCTCCAGCTGTGCTCCACGGAAGGCGAGCGAGGCGATCAGCAGCGAGACCGTGAAGGTCGCGCCGGTCGCTGCCGCGCCACCGGCCACGGCGCCCCAGCCGATCGCGGGCTGCAGCCGTCCGCCGGTGACCAGTCGCACCAGCCACGCCGTGGCCAGCACGCCCACCGGCTTACCGACCACGAAGGCGAGCACGATGGCGATGGTGATCGGTGAGTGCAGGGCGTCGTCCAGCGCCGCGCGGCTCAGCGGGATCCCGGCGTTGGCGAGGGCGAAGACGGGGACGATCACGTAGCTGGTCCAGGGGTGGAACAGGTTCTGCAGGCGTTCGTTCGGTGATACCGCGAAGCGCAGTCCAAGCTGGGCTTCGCGGGCCAGCTCGGACGTCGGCTGCTCGCGGAACGAGCGGAAGCGCTCGGTGGCCGTCTCCAGCGCGTCGGGCTCCACCGGATCCGCGTAGAGCAGCAGCCCGAGGGCCAGGCCGAGCACGAGGGGGTCCACGCCGGACTCGAACAGGAAGGCCCAGACCGCGATGGAGAGCAGGGTGTAGGTGGCGCCGTGCCGGCGCCGGGTCAGCACTCCGAACGCGATCACCGAGAACAGCGCGACAGCGGCTACCAGCGGCCAGACCTGGACGTCATCGCTGTAGACGATCGCGATCACCAGCAGCGCCAGGACGTCGTCCACCACCAGGACGGTGAGCAGGAACGTGCGCAACCGTCCGCCCGGCTGGGCGCGCAGCAGGGCCAGCAGTCCGAGCGCGAACGCCGTGTCGGTCGAGATCGCCACCCCCCAGCCGTGCGCGGCGGGGGTGCCGGCGTTCAGCGCGAGGTAGACCAGGGCGGCGACGGCCATCCCGGCCAGTCCGGCGACCACCGGCAGCACCGTGCGGCTGCGGGCGCGCAGCTCACCGATGTCCAGCGCGCGCCGAGCCTCCAGCCCGATGACCAGGAAGAAGAACGTCATCAGGCCGGAGTTGACCCAACCGCGCAGGTCAAGCCCGAGGGTCCTGTCGTTCAGCGACACCGACAGCGGGGTGGTCCAGAAGTTCTCGTAGCCGGACGGCCACATCGCGACCCAGGCGAGCGCGACGACGATGGCGACCACGATCAACGCGGCACTGCCGGTCTCGGTGCGGACGAACTCGCGGACCGGCGTGTTCCGCCTGGACCTCCACGGCGTGGACACGCCCGTGTCCTGACCGTTCTCGTCAGTCGAGCTCATCGGCGTCCCTTCACTCAGCGCGCGAGAAGGGAAGCGTGCCCGCCCGCGCGGCATTCCCGCCACCCGTCGGGTCGCGGCTCGTAGCTGAGCGGAGTCCGTGGTTGAGCGGGTTCAGCGTCTGAGTCGGGTGAGGTGGCGGTGGATGAGGTGGTCGAGGGCTTGGTGGGCGCGGGTCAGGCAGGGCTGGTGGGTGCTGGTTGGGCTGCTGGTTGGGCTGGCGGTTTGACTGCTGGCTGGGCTGCCGGGTGGGGTGGTGTTCCAGTGCACGTGGCCGTGCTCGATCTGGCCAGTGGCGCGGGTCTGGTGGATGTGGCGGTGGTGGCGCCCGCAGAGCAGGGCGCCGTTGGTTACCGCGGTCCGGCCGCCGCGGCTGAACGGGGTCAGGTGGTGGATGTCACACCAGGGTGGTGGGGCGGTGCAGGCGGGGTAGGTGCAGTGCTGGTCGCGTAGGGCGATGGCGGTGCGTTGTCTGGTCGGGAAGGCGTACTGGGTGTCCCCGACGTCGAGGGGGTTGCCGACGTCGTCGACCAGCACGGGTACCAGGTCGGCCTCGCAGGCGATCGTCTGCAGTGCGGTGGATGAGAGGGGGGTGCCGTCGGGCAGGGTGGCCGGCGCCAGCCCGGTCAGGCCGGCTGCCGGGTCTGCGCTGGTCAGGGCGGCGTTGGTCAGGGTGGTGGTCAGGGTGGTGTGCGGGACGGTGAGCAGGATCCGGTAGGGGCTGCCGTGGCTGGAGGGCAGCTGGTCCGGGGCGGCGACGGCGGTCGCGGCGAGCTGGTGCAGGCCGTCGTGGCGGCGTTGGGCGCCGGTGCGGGGGTCGGCCGTACCGGCATCGGCGGGTGCGCTGGCGGGTTGGGGGGCGGACCAGGCGTCGATCGCGGTGGTCAGGGCGGCCCCGCAGGCCGGGGTCAGGGTGCCTTGCAGGTGCACCATGCCGGACTCGGTGGCGGCCAGGGTCAGGGTGCGGGCCCGGTCGCGGGCGGCTTCGTCGCGGGCCAGCCGGGTGTCGGTGTCGGGGTCCAGGCGGTCACGCAGGTAGCCGGCCAGGCGGCGCAGCTTGCCGGCCTCGAACACGCCGGCCTGCTCGAGCAGGAAGGCTTGCGCCTCGTCCACGGTGTCGGCGTCGATCATCTGGGCCGGCACGGTGGGGGGCTGCAGCGCGGTGATCGTGGCGGTGATGATGTCGGCCTGGTCCAACCCGACCGCACCGGCCAGCACCGCGGCCCGGGTCGGGCCCAGGTCGACCGCGGCCGCGCCGGTGAACAGCTCCCCAGCGCGCCGTCCCAGCGCGGCGGCCTGGCGCCCGCTCATCGTCGGCACCACCTGGGCGACCCAGCCCGCGGCCCGGGCGTGCCCGCCCTGGCCGGGCAGCCCGCGGGCCTCGGCCTCGGCGACCACCCGGACCGCCTGAGCCCCGACCCGGCGGGCCAGCCGGTCCAACCCGGCCAGCGCCTCACCCAGCTCGGCCTCGGCCAGCCGCCACCCCTCGACAGCAGCGAACCGATCCAACGCCGCCAACGCGTCCGCCAACGCCGCAGAGGCGGCGCCGGACTCGTCGGTGGGGGCTGAAGTCATGTGACAACCCTAGAAGAAGCCACCGACAAACAGGACGTACCAACCAAATCTGTGGACAACCGGCCAGCCGCTGACCTCGATGCGGGGGCCCTCGGGTCAGCGACGGAGGTGCGCGGCGGCGCCCCAGAGAAGCGTGACGACGCCGAGGAACAGCGCCGGGATTCCCAGGTAGAGCAGCAACGCGAGCGGCCACTCGTCGATGTCGAACCCCAGCTTCCAGAACAAGAGCATCGACAGGACCGGGGTCGCGAGGGCCGTCGCGACGGCTGCCGTCCAGTGCCGGAGCTCGTCCGAAGTGATCAGCACGTCGTCCAGCCGTGACCGGGGCGCCGACCGTCGCGCCGGGCGCAGCACTCGGGCCATCGAGTAGTACGCCGGCGGTGCGAGGGTCGGCGCCAACCACGCCATCGCCACCCAGCGGAACGGCCCGAAGAAGAGCGCCGGTGCGATCACGAGCGCAGACAGGGCGAAGGCACGTCGTGCGGTGTCGGCCTGTGCCCAGCCTCGGCGCGGTGCGAAGGGCGCCACCGGCCGCCGACGGGCGGGCGGCTGCAACCTCTCCGGCAGCGGGGGCAACCCGAGCTCGCGGTCCTCGTCGATCTCGTCGCGCACGCTTCCCCCGCTCGGCTCACCCCGCTGTGGAGCGGGCCGAGCGTAGTCGAGGAAGGCGCTTTCGGGGCCTCAGTCGGCGAAGACGGTCGCCCAGTCGTCGGCCATACTCACCACGGTCCAGCCCAGTCGCCGTCCGACGTCCGTGATCGGTTCGGGTTCGGCGAAGGTCTCGGCCGAGCTGACGTACTTGAACTCGCGGGCCTCGTCGTCGTGGTCGACCAGTAGCGCCAAGGACGGCCCGTCACCCGAGACCGCCCATTCGAGCATCTCCCGGTCGCCGCCCGAGTTGCCCGCGGCGAAGATCGGACGACGGCCGAGCTGGGTTTGGATGTTCGCGAGCTTGGCCGAACCCTCGTTCGCGGCGCCGATGATGCCGGTGGAGCGCAGCAGGCTCGGGCTCCCGTCGTCCCCGCGCCGGTACTCGTACTCGATCAGCGTCCCGACCACGGCCTCGGGCGGGACTCCGTAGAGGTCCTGGCTGATCGCCCGCACGAACTCGGTCCCGCCACCGGTCACCACCGCGACGGTGAAGTCCAGCCGCCGCAGCGC
Source organism: Angustibacter sp. McL0619 (assembly GCF_049994355.1). Taxonomy (NCBI): domain Bacteria; kingdom Bacillati; phylum Actinomycetota; class Actinomycetes; order Kineosporiales; family Kineosporiaceae; genus Angustibacter; species Angustibacter sp. McL0619. Next base: position 847,847 of record NZ_CP188257.1, read on the forward strand.
CTCGACCAGCTCGAGCATCGGCTGGTAGGTGTTGCTGCGCGATGGCCGGCCGAGTGTCGGGTGGGTCGCCCGGGCCATGAACTGCTGGACCGCCGCGTTGAAAGCGGCGGGCGTCAGGCCCGCGAAGAGACCTGCGAGCGCCGTCGCGATGCGTTCCAGCCCGATCGTCGCGATGGCCTGCCGGTCGCCGGTCAGCAGCGCCGCGAACTCCGGCACCTCGGCCACGTTCGGGTCCTGGCCCGCCCGGGTCTTGAGCGCGTCGACGAAGAAGTCGAACTGCACGTACGTCGGTCGCTCGCACCACAGCGTCCCTTCGTTGTCCAGGCAGGCCAGTCTGTCCCGCAGCGGGACCGCGGCCGCGGCGTCCAGGAAGCCGACCACGGCGTCCCGGGTCGCCCCGGGACGCCACGACGGCAGCAGCTCACTGCTGGTCGGCACGTCAGGAGCTCCCTATTCCGGCCTTGAGCTTCTCCATCACCTTGTTCACGCTGAAGCTCGCCGCCTCCTGGCGGGGCGGGAACTCGGCGAGCGTCCGGAGCAGTTGCGCGACATAGGCCTGGGCCGGCACGAACAAGAAGATGTGGTCCAGAACCCAGTCGTAGTAGGTGTTGGACGTGATGTCGGCCCGTTCGTAGGGATCGGTGCGCAGGTTGAACAGCTTCGGGAAGCGCAGCTCGACGTAGGGCTCGGCCCACACCTGAAGCGTTCCGGTGGCACGCTGCTCGAGGAAGACGAACTTCCAGTTGTCGTAGCGCAGCGCGGTGAGGTCGCCGTCGTCCGAGACGTAGAAGAAGTGCTGTCGCGGGCTCGTGTCGGCTGCGCCGGTGATGTAGTCGAGCTGGTTGTGCCCGTCCAGGTGCACTGTGAACCTCGTCCCGTTCAGGTCGGCTCCGGACTTCAACCGCTCGGCGATGTCAGCGTCACCGGCGGCGGCGAGCAGCGTGACGAACCAGTCGTTGTGACTGACGATGCCGTTCAGCACCGTGCCTTCCGGGATGTGCCCGGGCCAGCGCACCATGGCCGGCACCCGGTACGCGCCCTCCCAGTTGGAGTTCTTCTCGTTGCGGAACGGCGTCATCCCGGCGTCCGGCCACGAGTTCATGTGCGGGCCGTTGTCCGTGGAGTACATGACGATCGTGTCGTCGGCCAGCCCCTGCTCGTCCAGGAACTCCAGCACCGACCCGACGAGCTCGTCGTGGTCGACCATCGTGTCGTGGTACTCGGACTGCCACCGACCGGCCTTGCCGCGGCTGCCGTCCTTGAGGTGCGTGCGGAAGTGCATGTGGGTGGTGTTCAGCCACACGAAGAACGGGGTGTCGCTCGCCTTGGCGTCGGTCATGAATCGCAGCGCCTCGGGGACGACCTCGTCGTCGATCGTCTTCATCCGCTCCTTGGTGAGCGGGCCGGTGTCCTCGATGCGTTGCGTCCCATCGGCGTTCGCCCACGTGTGCAGGACGCCACGGGGGCCGAAGTTCTTCCGGAAGTCGGGGAACTCCTCCCCGCTCGGGTAGTCCGGCAGCTCCGGCTCCTCCTCCGCGTTGAGGTGGTAGAGGTTGCCGAAGAACTCGTCGAAGCCGTGCGCGGTCGGCAGGAACTCGTCCCGATCGCCGAAGTGGTTCTTGCCGAACTGGCCGGTGGTGTACCCGCGCGCCTTCAGCGCGGTCGCGATGGTCGGGTCCTCGGCGCGCAGCCCGATGTCCGCTCCGGGCATGCCGACCTTGGTGAGCCCTGTTCGGTAAGGGTTCTGGCCGGTGATGAACGCCGCGCGTCCTGCGGTGCAGCTCTGCTCGCCGTAGTAGTCGGTGAACCGCACCCCCTCGGCCGCGATCCGGTCGATGTTCGGGGTTCGGTACCCCATCAGGCCTTCGCTGTAGCAGCTCAGGTTGCTGACGCCGATGTCGTCACCCCAGATGATCAGGATGTTCGGGCTCTCAGGCACGCGCTCCTCCTTCTTCGGTGGCCAGATGTCGTCCGGCCAGTGCTCCCGGCCCGCGCAGCCGCGCGACCAGCCAAGCGACCAACCCCACCGGGATCGGGAACCAGAACGAGGCCAGGCGGTACAGCAGCGTCCCCACCACCGCCTGGTCCGACGGGACGCCGGCCAGGACGAGGAACCCGGTCAACCCGGCCTCGACGATGCCGACGCCGCCGGGGGTGATCGGCACCATGCCCAGGGCCATCGCCGCCACGTAGGCAACCAGCACGAGCGACGGTCGCACCTGCGCACCCACCGCGATCAGCGCGGCGACCAGCACCGCGTAGTCGGCCATCCGACTGGCGGCGGCGCTGGACAGCGCGCGGATCCAGCGCTTGTCCAGCGCCCCGGCGACCTGGTCGCGTTCCTCGAGCAGCCGGGCGGCGACCCGCTCGCGCGAGCTCTTGCGCCGCACCAGTGCGACGAGTCGGCCGACCAGCCTGAAGGCCCCGCCAGCGAACCGGTCCCACTTCAGCATCGAGTACCCGAGGCCGACCAGGAGCGCCCCCACGACAAGGCTGAACTCCAGCCCGAGCTGCAGGGTGTGAGCCAGCGGCGGACCGAGGAACGCCGCCGGGATGGCCAGCACCGGAAGGGCCAGCAGGACGCCGGTGGTGAGCAGCCCGCTCGCGGCCAGCGCGGTCGCGACCCGGCCGGTGTCCATGCCCGCCCGCACCAGCAGACCACCCTGCACGACAGCCCCGGACGCCGCGCCGCCGGGGATCACTCGGGTCGCCGCGTTCCCGGCCAGCTGGGACAGCGCGACGTCGGTCCAGTCCTTGGTGGACAACGCGATCCGGTACAGCAGCCAGAGCAGCGCCATGCTGAGCGACTCCAGGACGACGATCGCGACGAACCAGTACGGCTTGACGTCGCCCAGCTCGGGCCAGGCGCCGAAGACCGTGAGCATGCTGGGCAGCACGATGTACAGGCTGACGCCGCAGACCAGCAATGCGAGCGCCTGCTTGCCGAGCTGGTAGGCAAGGTGCCGGCGTCGAGGCTTCTCGGTCATACCACGTCCGAGCCGGCCGGCGACCTCTCCGGCAGGTCGGTCCGATGGCCGAGGTCGGCCAGCCAACGCACCAGCTGTCGGTGCAGGGCGGGAGCACCGTGCAGGTGCTCCGCCTCGGTCATCGGCCACTCCGCCGGGTGCACCAGCATTGCGCTCGTCTGCCAGCCACCGAGGCCGCCGTGACAGCCGACCAGCTCCTCGAAGGCCGACACCTCGTCGGTCATCGGCTCGAAGGCGCTTCCGACGAACAGGTCGGCCGCGTTGCCGAAACCGGCCAGCCGCAACAGGTCTGGGGCCGCGGTGGCGACGAACGGGGCGAGCGGGTCCTCGCCCTCGATCGTTCCGTCCACGAGTCGGTGCAGCCCGTTGGCACCGACCACGACCGGGCCGTGCGACGCGGTCTGCACAAGCACCCACCCGACCCCCGGGTGGTTGGCCAGCGCACCGACCAGGCCGGGGTGAAGCTCCTCGAGCTGCTCGAGGGTGAGGCGGCCGGGCTCGCGGGCGAACCAGACCAGGCCGAGGTTGCCCGAGCCGACGACGACGAGCTCTGGTCGTTGGCTGGTGGCGTCCGCACCCTCGCCCTGCGCGGCGGCGGCCTCGCGGTCACCGGGCCCGAGGCCGACGCCCCCGTCCTGCGAGCGGCCGGCCAGGCTGCGGCGGGCGATGCTCGCGGCCATGCCGCTCTGTCCGGTCAGGTCGGTCAGGAACGCGTTGACCGGCCCCCAACCTTCGATCGAGGACGTCACCGCGACGGTGTCCTGGGAGTCGGCCAGCTCGGAGACGACGTCCTCGAGGGATTGCCCGTACTTCTGCAGGAACGTCGGACCCTGACTCTGGCCGTGGTCCGACAGCAGCACGAAGTGGTAGCGCCGGTTGACCTGCTCGGCCACCCGCTCGAGGCTCTCGACCACCTGGTCGAGCCCGACCAGGGACGCGATGGACTCCGAGCGCAGCGGGCCGGCGTGGTGGGCGATCTCGTCGTAGTCCACGAAGTCCACGTAGATGGCCCGCCGGCCGAGCACCATCTGCTCGGCCACCAGGGCCATGTTCAGGTCGCGCAGCATCACGTTGGTGGCCGCGCGGAGCAGCACGTACGACCCGTGCCGGTGGATTCGCGGCTCGATGCCCCGCCTTTCCTGCTGCCAGCCCTGGTGGAGCTCCTTGACCATCTCCCCGATGGTCAGGAAGAACGCACGGGTGAAGCCGAACGGGTGCAGCACGAACGAGGCGTAGCTGCGCGAGGGCCCCAGCCCGCGCCGGCCCTCGGACATGCCGGCCATGGACAGCATGTTGATCTCGGCGTCGCCGGAGAACAGGTTGCTGATCGAGCACCCGTCGTCGGCGAGCAAGCCGTGCCGGTCACTCACTCGGGACTCGATCTCGGCCGCGTCGGCCGGCCGGTTGGCCACCAGCAGCCGGCCGGAGTCCTTCTCGTACCAGCGGAACGCCGGCATCCCGTCGTTGTTGCCATGCAGGATGCCGGCCTGCGAGACCGGTGTGGTGCAGGGGATCGCGGCAGTCCACTCCCGCATCACGTGGGTGCCCGAGCGCACCCAACGGCTGATCGTGGGGATGTCTCCGGAGGCGACGCCCACTTGCAGCAGCGGCCACGGCACCCCGTCCAGCTGGACGAACACGACGCCGTCCAGGCCGTCCGCCCCTGGCACGGGCAGGGTGATCCCTTTGCGCCGGGCCCGCCTGCGGGCGAACCGGCTGGGTTGGGCGGACCGTACGACGTGCGCGAGCAGGGCGGAGTCATCGTCCACCAGCATCAGCCACGCCCCCAGCGCTCCCATGATCGCGTAGAGCCACGAGGCGACCAGCGCCGTGCCGAACCCGTCGATGTGGATGCCCGGCGAAAGGATCAGCCCGACGTACACGATGACTGCCTGGGCGAAGAAGCCGATCACCACGATGCCGAACCAGGACGTCGCCACCGCCAGCGCGCCCAGGATCGGCCGCAGCACGATGGTCACGGCCGCGACGAGCACGACGGCGAAGGCGATGTCCCACCAGTCGTCCGCGGTGATCCCGGGCAGGATGCGGATGATGATCGCCAGGACCACCGTGCCCATCACCCAGGTGATCAGGAAGCGCAGCAGCGAACCGACGGTCCAGCGGGTCGAGTGCAACAGGGACCGGGCCAGTCGCCAGCGACCGCTGGTCGAGCCCTGCTCGCCAGCGGCGGCAGGTGCCGGCGTGGTCGTCATCGCGCTCAGCGTGGCACGCCCGGGCCCGTCGCCCCTCGCCCGGGACGGGTGAGGCGGTCGCCGGCCCGAGGTGGCTAGCGTTCGCTCAGACCTGGGGCATCCGCGGCGGCACGAGCTGGGACCGTTGCGCCCACTCTGCCGACACCACGGCCGCCGCCACGATGCCGGCGCAGACCACGATGAGCCAGGTCAGCAGCGCGAACGTCACGCCGATCACGCCGTACCGCAGCGAGTTCAGCGCGATGATATGCGGCATCCAGATGGCCGAGTAGATGCTCACCAGCGCCTGGCCGGCGGCGGCCGTGATCGAGCCGGGAACCAGTGACCGGCGCGGGATCCGACGGCTGAGCAGCAGGTACTGCACCTGCAGCCAGAGCACGCTGGCCAGCGCGAGGTGCAGCACGACCACCACCCCCTGGTGGCCCGGCAGCGCCTCGAGCACCCCGGACAGCCAGCTGATCACCACGACCTGACCGATCAGCAGCCCGAGGCCGAGCAGGCTCTGCAGGGTGCCCGTGATACCGGCGGGCGGCAGGTCCCAGGCCAACTGGTAGGTGCGCTGGACGTAGCGGGCCAGCGCGAGCGTGGAGTAGAAGAGCACGACCAGCCCGAGCAGGGTCAGTGCGCCGGCGGTGCCGGGAGGGCGGGTGAACAGCGTCCGCATCGCGCTCTCGCCGCCGCCGGTGAGGTGGAAGCGTGTGACCATGCCGTCGGCGAGGGCGTCGTTGTCCGAGGAGAACCCGCTGATCACGATGAGCAACGGGATCATCGCCGTGAACGCCTGCGAGGCCATCACCAGGATCCGGTCCCGGCCGTTGATTCGCATGAATCGCAGCAGGCAGCCAAGCACGAACGAGTCGACCAGCCATCGGGCGAGTGCGCCGATGCGGTCCGGTCGCCGGCCGAGCTTGTCCAGCGGGTGGGTCCACAGCGGCCGCGGGGCGGGCTCGCTCACGCGGTGGACGGCGGGGCGCTGGGTGGCATCGACCCGCTGACGTCGTCGTCCGCCACCGGCGCGGCCAGCAGCTCGATGATGCCGATCAGCACGAGCAGGACGATCGCCAGCACGATCGTGAACCCGGCCGTCGGGTGGTCCTTCACGACGTAGACCAGGGCGCAGACGCCGATCACCGCGAGCCGCAACGGGGTGCGGTAGCGGCCGACGAACGTGCCGACCGGCCCGGCGTCGATGCCGTGCCGGGCGCCGCCCTCGCGCAGCGCCGTCGTTGCGCGGGAGAGCCCTTGGCGCATCGTCACGGCCGGCGTGGAGGCGCCGGTCGCCCACGCCGCGGCCGCGATCACCAGGAACAGCACCAGGACAGCGCGCAGGTTCGTCCGGATCGTCGCCGTGATGGTGTCGAAGATGTCGCCGCCGGCCTTCTGCGGGATGGCATCGGGCAGCGCGTCCAGGTAGTAAGGCCGGGACAGGTTCAGCCCCGCGCCGAGCACCAGCATGCTCACCGCGATGGCCAGTGCGCCGATCATCAGGGTGCGCCGGTGGTGCCGCGAGATCGCCACGCCGGCGAGCAGCGCGATGATGACGACCACGGGAAAAGCGGTGGCCAACGAGTCCAACAACGAGAACACCCGCTGCGCCCTGCTGATGTCCGCACCCTCCAGCACGACGAACGAGGCGTTCACCGTCGGCAGCCGGTCCACGATCGAGAACCCCTGCGCCGACAGCGTGGCCTTCACCGAGTCGATCACGGCGGCCAGGTTCACCGAGACGTTGTTGTCCTGCACGGTCACGGCGGCGCTCTGGTCGCCGGTCAGTACGGCGACCAGCTGGGCGTGCGCGGCCCGGTTGGCCGCCACCCAGGCGTCCTGGAACTGTTGCGAGGCAACGATCTTGGCGACCTGGTCGTGCACGAAGCTCTCGACCCCGTTGGCCAGCGGGCCACTGAGCGCGGTCAGTGCGGTGGCCACGTTCGGCGGTAGCCCCTGGGCCTCCAGCGCCTGCACGGCTTGGGTGGTGATGGCCTGGACGTCCAGTCGGGTGAAGATCGCCTTGGTCACCTGGTCGGTGATCGCGGCCTGCACCGAGGGCTCGTTGGCCAGCGGCGCAACGGTCGCCACGTAGGTGTCGGTGTCGCCGAGCTCGTGGCTGGTCCAGCGCGCGACCACGGCGGCCGGCGCGCAGATCGTGGCGATGATCAGCAGCAGGCAGACGACCGGTGGCCGCCACCACTCGGACAGCCGGCGCCGTTGCGGGACTGCGATGGGGGTGGTGACATCGCTGGCCGCAGGTCGCTCGGCGAGCTGGTGCTCGAGCTCGGCTACCTGCTCGCGCAGCCGACGGACCTCGTCGTCCGCGGCGGGCTTCGGGTTCGGAGCTGCTGTCGCGTCCGGCTGCTCGCTCATGCGCCCCGCCCGCCGTCGTCGCCGCGCGGCTGGCCGCTGGGCGGCAACCGACGTACCTCGAGGATCTCGGCGCCGGACACCTCGAGCTGGTTCAACACCCCCTGCAGCGCACACTGGTCGGCCAGCTCGCCGGAGAGCATCGTGTGCACTGGCACCTGCCGCCGGCTCAGACCGGGGAACGCGCGCAGCAGGTCGTCCGGCAGCGGTCCGGCCACGCTGATCACGTACTCGTTCATGGAGGAGTCCTCCGCGCTCGGCCGACCGTCCTGTTCGACGATGCGACCTGCCGCAGCGCCGCGCATCACCCGTGCCGGGGGAGGTTCCACGGCTGCCCCGGCGCGAGCCCGAGGACCGTGCACTCGTCGTCCACCTGGGCGACCAGGTCGGCGAAACCCGCCGCCGCGCGGCCGCGACGCGCCGCGCGCCAGCGCCACAGCACCGGGATCCGCAGGTCCCCGTAGTGGATCGGGATCGCGAACCGCGGTCGCAACATGCCGATCGCCGTCGCCGCCTCCTGCGGGTCCATGTGCCCTTCGGCGAGGGTCAGGCCCCATCCGCCGATCGGCATCAGCGCCAGGTCCAGCGGGCCGATCGTCCGCATCCCGTCGAACGCCTCGGTGTCCCCGGCGAAGTAGACCCGCTCACTGCCTTGCACGACGAAGCCCAGCGGGTCCGCCCGCAGCCGCCAGCGGCCGCGGCGCGGGTCGTGCTCGGCGTGCGTCGCCAGCACCTGCACCCCGCCGAGGTCGACCTGCCCGCCGGGGCGCACACCGCGCACGGTGTGACCGGTGCGCCGCCGAACGAACTCCGCGCCGCCCTCGGGTACGACGATCGGGACGCCGCGGGGCAGCCGCCGCAGGGACCCGAGGTCCAGGTGGTCGCCATGCAGATGCGAGATGAGCACGCCGTCCAGCCGGCCCAGGGACGCGACGTCCGGGATCGGCCCGGTGTTGTGCAGCGGACCGACGTTCCTGCGGAGCAGGGGATCGAGCAGCAGCGTCGTGCCGTCCATGGTGAGCGCGACGAAGGCGTGGCCCCACCAGGTGACGACGGTCTGCTGCGGATCGGCCGGACCGGGCACCCGGTCAGTCTGCGAGGGCGCGCGGCCGCTCGGATCACCCGTGCCGGGGGAGGTCGTTGACTTCCCGCGCTCCAGCCGTCAGCCGGCGTCCGGGCCGCGCTCGACGATCTCCCGGGCGATCGAGGACAGCTTGCGGTTCATCAGGGACGACGCCTTGCGCAGCGTCGCGAACGCCTGCTCGGCGCTGATGTCGTGCGCGGCCATCAGCAGCCCGATCGCGATGCCGATCTCGCGGTTGCTGGAGATGCCAGCCGCCAGGGTGGTGGCCTGCTCGTGCTGGGACGACCCGCCCAGCGCGACCGAGGCGAATGCGGCCAGCATGGTCCCGACGTCCGCCGACTCGCCGGTCAGCTCGCCCGCGGTGTCGCAGAAGACGTTCAGCGCCCCGGTCTTGCGGCCGTCCACCAGCAGGCGGTAGCCGGCCATGCCGCGTACCGGCGTCTCGGCCAGCACCCGGGCCGCCAGCTTGGGCCACTGCGAGGCGGTGGCGATGTCCGGGTCGAGCTGGAACGCGTCGTCCTCGATGGCGTCCACGCACGGCCCGTCACTGACCTCGCGCTCCATGGCGTCGATCAGGGCACCGATCTCGTCCGAGGCGGCGACGGTGCGGTAGCCCCGCCCCTCCTTGACCATGATGCTGGCGTGGTCGCAGCCGGGGATCAGCCGCGGCGCCGCGTCCACGACCGAGCGGCACACGTCGTCCAGAGCGGGACGCTCGTGCACGAGCCGGGCCAGCTCGGTGAAGCTGGCCGCGACGTCCAGCCTGCCATCGGCGTCCATCTGCTCGTCCACCCCTGGATTGTGCCCCGTTGTCGGTTCCTGTCGCTACCGTCCCTGAAGTGCAGCGCCTGCCGGACGACGGCCGCGGCCTCGCGCCGCGCGCCCGGGTCGAGCTCGCTCGCGACGAGCTCGGCCAAGGCGTGCTGCTCAGCTGGTCCGCCGGGCTGCTCGGCGGGTCGGTCCGGTACGACGACCCGACGCGCCCGCACCTGACCTGGCTCGGCGGGCCGCACGCGGCCTGGCTGCTGAAGCTCTCGCCGGTCCAGGCCGAGCCGCAGGACTACTGGGCACGCGCCTGGGGCGGTCGGGCGCTGCTGTACGTGTGGGACGATGCGGCGCCCGAGCTGGTGCCGGCGGTGCTGGCGGCGCTGGTCGACCCGAGCTGGCGGGTGCGCGAGATGGCCGCGAAGGTGGCCGCCCGACGTGAGGTCGGCCAGGCGGGCGAGGCGCTGCTCCCGCTCGCGGACGACGAGGTGCCGCGGGTGCGGGCTGCCGCGGTTCGCGCGCTCGGCGTCGTCGGCGAGGGCGAGGCGCTGGACGTCGCCCGGGCGGCGCAGGACGACGCGGACCCCGCGGTGCACCGGGCCGGCGAGCTCTCGCTGCGCCGGCTGCAGGAGCGGCTGGACCGCTGGTGAGCGGCGTCTCGCTGCGGCGCTAGGGTCGCAGGGTGCGCGCACCACAGACCACTGCCCTGGCCGGACTGCCGGACCGCGTGACGGTCTACGAGGTCGGAGCGCGCGACGGACTGCAGAACGAGTCCGAGGTGGTGCCGGTCGAGGTGAAGGCCGAGCTGGTCCGCCGGCTGGTCGCCAGCGGGCTGCGCGCGGTCGAGCTGACCAGTTTCGTGCACCCGAGGTGGGTGCCCCAGCTCGCCGACGCCGAGCAGCTGCTCGACCTCCTGGGTCCGCTGTCCACCGGCGAGCTCGCCGGGGTGCGGGCGCCGGTGCTGGTACCGAACCGGCGCGGGCTCGAGCGTGCGCTGGCCCGCGACGTCCCCGAGCTCGCGGTGTTCGTCAGTGCCACCGAGTCCTTCGCCCGCAAGAACCTGAACGCCTCGCGCGACGAGGCGCTGACGATGTCCGCCGACGTGGTCGACGGCGCGCTGGCGGCCGGCCGCTCGGTGCGCGGCTACGTGTCGATGTGCTTCGGCGACCCGTGGGAGGGGGACGTCGACCCCGCGGCAGTGGTGGACGTCGTCGTCGCGCTGCGCGAGCAGGGCTGCCACGAGATCTCGCTCGGCGACACGATCGGGGTGGCCACCCCGGGCCAGGTCGTGCAGCTGCTGGCCGCCCTGGACACGGCCGGCGTGCCGCGCGAGCAGCTGGCCGTGCACTTCCACGACACCTACGGGCAGGCGCTGTCGAACACGCTGGTCGCTCTGCAGCAGGGCATCACCACCGTCGACGCGTCGGCCGGCGGGCTCGGCGGCTGCCCGTTCGCGATGTCGGCGACCGGCAACCTGGCCACCGAGGACCTGGTCTGGCAGCTGCACGGTCTGGGCATCGCGACCGGCGTCGACCTCGAGGCGCTGGTCGCGACCAGCGGCTGGCTGGCCGCTCTGATGGGCCGCCCGAGCCCCTCGAACGCCGTCCGCGCACTCGGCTGAGCGCAGCGCGAGCAGGTCAGTCCGGCGGGTCGACCAGTGGGAGCGGCTCGGCCTGCGGACGCTTGGGCCTGATGGCGTCCCCGGACGAGCGGCGCCGCAGCCGCCGTCCGACCCAGGGCCCGACGTACAGCCGGACCCACTGCGCGTCCTGCTTGAGCGCCGTCCGCCGGTCCAGCGCGGCCGCGGGCGGCAGCGGCACCGCCCAGCTGCCGTCGCCGGCCAACCCCAGCACCTGCGCGGCGTGCGCGGCGACCCGCTGGTGGCCTTCGGTGGTCAGGTGGATCCGGTCGGCGGCCCACAGTCGCCGGTCCTGCAGCGCCTTCATGCCCCACAGGTCCAGCACGTAGGCCTGGTGGCGGCGGGCGATCGTCCAGATCGCGGCGGCGAAGACGGCGGCCTTGCCGCGGGTCAGGTTGATCAGCGGGGACTTCACCGGGTCGACCGGGGTGGCGAGCAGGACGTCGGCCCCGCTGAGCCGCAGGTCGACCACCGCCGCCTCGAGCCGGGCGGCCAGCTTGTCCACGTCGCTGCCGGGGCGCAGCACGTCGTTGCCGCCGCCGACCAGGCTCACCAGGTCGGCGCCCAGCTCGATCGCACCCGGCACCTGCTCGCGGACGATCTGGTCGAGCAACCGGCCACGCACCGCCAGGTTCGCGTAGTGCAGCGGCTCGACCTCGTGACCGGCCCGGTCACGGCCCGCCGCGCGCCCGGCCGCCAGCAGGTGGGCCAGCCCGTCGGCCCAGCCCCGGTACACGCCGTCCGGGCCGCGGTCCTCCATCCCCTCGGTGAAGGAGTCGCCGACGGCGACGTAACGGGTCCACGGCGGCGGGTGCGAGGCTCGGTCGTCCACCCGCCCATGGTGCCTCAAACCCATGGTGCCTCAACCGACAAGGCGCGCCGTCACCCTGATCGACACCTGGCGTCCGATCATCAGCCGCGGTGCCCGGATCCCGAGGTCACGACGGTCCAGCACGGCGGTCCCCTCGACGACGACGCTGCCGTCGTCGCCCGGCTGCCCGGGCAGCCCGCCGCGCACTGTCAGCGGGCAGCTCGTGCCGCGCGCGGTGAGCGTGCCCTGCGCGGTCCACCCCTGCTCGTCCACGTCGATGCGCTCGCTGACGAAGGTCATGGTCGGGTGGGCGTCCAGATCCAGCAGCCCCCGCCTGCGCAGGTCCTTGTCGCGCCGGGCGTTGGCGGTGTCCAGGCCGGCCAGGTCGAGGGTCGCGGTCAGCCGCCGCGGCGCACCGGAGGCGTCGACGACAAGCTCGCCCGCGCGCACCGGGACGGTGCCTTCCACGGCCTTGCCGAGGTTCCCCACGGTGAACGAGGCTCGGGAATGCTCGGTCTGGACCATCCAGGATCCCGTCCGCAGGGTCGCTCCGGTGGCAGGCGTGGCGCTCATCGCGCACCCGCCGGGGTCGCGTCAGTGGTGTGCAGCCCGGTCAGGTCGCCGGACTCGACGGACAGCACCGCCACGCGGTCCGGTCCGGTCAGCAGCGCGGCGTCCTCGCCGGGCAGCAGCTCGGTCGACATCGCCGCGCGCTCGATCGCGGCCGGGACGTCGGCGGAGGTCACCAGCGAGACGGTCACGTAGCCGAGGTCGTCCGCCCGCAGGACCCAGGCGCGGCACACACCAGGCACCTCACGGACCGCCGGTGCGATCCGGGTGATGGCGAGCTGGTCCGCGGAGGCCTGCGCGGCGCTGCGCGGGCCGTCGAACCACAGCACCATCGCGTGCGAGGGCGGCTCAGCGGCCGCGACCCCCTCGTGCGAGTCGACCACGACGTAGCCGAGCCCGGAGACGGCGGAGCGGGCCTGCTCCTCTGTTCGCCACAGGGCGAGCACCAGGTCGAGCAGGCCGTCGGCGGAGCGCAGCACGACGTGGCCGGACGGCGGCCCGCCAGTGCCTAGCTCCGGTGCCTGTGGGGCCCGGTGGGTGAAAGGGTGCAACGACGCGTACACGGCTACCTCCTTGATCGGTGGCCGACGTGACGCCGGCCTCGAGGACGACGATCCGCGCCGTGGCCGGCTCGGCCATCCGTACCAGCACGCACAGCGGCACTGAATTCGGGATACTGCGCAGGTGGCGACCCACGGTCCTGTCCAGGCGGGCCCGCCCTTCGTCGGCCGCGAGCGCCAGCTGGCCGAGCTGCGCGACCGGATGACCGGAGCGCTCGACGGGCACGGCGGGCTAGTGCTGGTCAGCGGCCCCGCAGGGATCGGCAAGACCCGACTGGTCGAGCAGGCGTGCGTGACGCCGGCCGGCCCGGCGTCCGCCCCGGTGCGCTGGGGTCGCGCGGTGGACGAGCCCGGCGCGCCGCCGCTGTGGCCGTGGCGGACCGCGCTGGCCGCGCTGGCGACGGCGCCGGCCGAGCCCGTCGGGGACGCCGAGTCCGCCCGGTTCCGCTTCGTCGCCGACAGCACCGACGCACTGGTGCGAGCCGCCGAGCCCGACGGCCTGGTCGTCGTCCTGGAGGACCTGCACTGGGCCGACGAGACGTCGCTGCGGCTGCTGCGACGACTGGCCGGGGAGGTCGCGGGCTCTCGACTGCTGATCGTCGCGACCCACCGGGACGGCGCAGCCGGTCCGCTGGCCGACGCACTGCCGGACCTGCTGCGCTGGTCGACGACGCACCCCGTTCCGCTGCCCCCGTTGGTCGAGCACGAGGTCCGCGCCTACCTGAGCCAGTCCCTGCACCGTCCCGCGGAGGCCGAGCAGGTGCGGTCGGTCCTGCACCGCTGCGGCGGAAACCCGCTGTACCTGCGAGCGGTCACCGACCTGGTCCGGGCCGGTTCCGCCGAACCGCTGGACGGCGACGTGGGCAGCCAGCTGCGCTCGCTGGTCCGGGCCGTGCTGTCCGGGCTGCCGCCGGGGGTGTGCGACCTGGTCGACGCGGCAGCGGTGCTGGGCGAGCAGGTGGACGTCGGTGCCCTGGCCGCGGTCAGCGGACGGCCGGAGGGCGACGTGCAGCACGACCTGGACACCGCGGTGCGCGTCGGGGTGCTGGCCGAGGTTCCGGACGGCGGCCCAGGTCGGCTGCGGTTCGTGCACGCCGTCGTCCGCGAGGGCGTCTACGCCGATCTCGATCGCTCGCACCGTGAGGCGCTGCACCGGCGGGCCGCGCTAGGCCTGCAGGAGCAGGCCGGGCACGACCCGGCCCGGGCCGGGCTGGTCGCCGGCCACTGGTTGCGCTGCGCCCGCGACCCGGCAGACCTGCGCACGGCCGCCGACTGGGCAGTGCGGGCCGCGGACGCCGCCACCCGCGCCTTCGCCGACGCCGAGGCGGTCCGCTATCTCGAGATGGCGCTCGGCGAGCTGGCCCGGGCCGGGGGCGACGACGGCGAGCGCGCCGAGCTGACGCTCCAGCTGGCCGAGGCGCAGTTCCGGGCCGGTCGTGTCCGCGAGGCCAGCGACTGCGCGGATCAGGTGGTGGATCTGTCTCTGGCCGCCGGCCGCGGCGACCTGCTCGCACCGGCCGCCCTGGTGGTGCACGACGTGGCCGCCCCGGAGGTGCTGCCGCAGGTGGAGCTGCGCTGCGCGCGGGTGCTCGAGCTGCGTCCGGACCTGGACGTCGTGACCCGGGCCCGGCTGCTGGCGCTGCGCACCTCCGCGGCCGCCGATGCCGGCCGCCCACAGGACGGCCGGGAGTGGTCGCGGCAGGCCCTCGAGCTTGCCGAGCGCAGCGGCGACGACACCGCACTCGTGGAGGCCGCGCGCGCCCGGGACAAGGTCGTCGAGGGTGCCTTCACGCCGCCGGAGCGGCTGCGGCTGGGCCGGGTCGCCGTCGAGACGGGCACCCGTAGCGGGCAGCCGATGACCGTTCTGTGGGGGCTCAAGTGGCGGATCGACGCGGCGCTTCACCTGGGCCAGATGGCCACTGCGGACGCCGAGATCGCGGCGCTCGGGCAGCTGGCCCGCTCCTCGCGGCTACCGCTGGTGCGCTGGCACGAGCTGCGGGTCCGGGCGTCGGTGACCGCGCTGCGCGGGGAGTTCGCCGAGGCTCTTGAGCTGAACGCGCAGGCGGCCCGGCTCGGCGCCCGCGAGCTGTCCCAGGACATTTCCGCGGTGGGGATGTCCGAGGCCTTCCTACTGGTGCACAGCGTCGCCACCGGCCAGCCGGTGCTGAGCGAGGAGTCGCTGGCCACCATGCGGTCCGCGCCGCAGGAGCTGATCGTGGTCCGGGTCAGCGTCGCGCTGATGCTGCTGCAGCTCGGCCGGACGGACGAGGCCCGGGCGGCGTACGACGGCCTCGGGCTCAGCATCGAGGACGTCGGACCCGAGCTGCGGCACGGCGTCCCACTGAGCCAGGTGGCGCTGGTCAGTGCCTTCGGCGACGTCGTCGCCGCGGCGGCTCTGGAACCCCTGGTCGCCCGCTACGAGTGGGCTGTCGGCGACGCGGGGGTCTACTGCTTCGGTTCGGCGCGCTGGTTCGCGGGTCGTCTCGCGCTCGTCCAGGAGCACTGGGACGACGCGGTCAGCCATTTTGAGTCGGCGCTGCGGACCGACACCCGCACGGGGGCGCGCCCGGCGGTTGCCCGGGACCGGGTGGGGCTGGCCGAGTCGCTGCTTGGCCGCTCACGAACCGACCACGCGCACGGCGACGACCTGCCCAGGGCCTTGCAGGAGGCGGTGGCCGCAGCGCGGGAGGCGCGCGCGTTGGACATGCCGGATCCGTTGCGGCAGGCCGTGCGGCTGCAGGAGCTGGCCCGCGCGGCGCAGCAGCAGCGCGACCCGTTGAGCGGCCGCGAGCGCGAGGTCGCCGAGCTGGTGTCGCAGGGCCTGAGCAACCGGCAGATCGCGCAGCGGCTCGTACTGTCCGAGCGGACCGTGGAGAGCCACATGCGCAGCATCCTGGCCAAGCTCGGAGTGGCGAACCGGGTGCAGCTGGTCAGCGCGCTCGCGGTTCGTCCCGACTGAGCTGCACCGCCCGCCGGACCCAGACCGCCGGGTCGCCGCGGTGGTAGACGTGCTCGTCCGGTTCGATGCGGTCCAGGAAGGTCCGGTAGATCAGCGCTTGGCGCAGCGCCGCGAGCGGCGGGACCAGCGCGATCGCCCGCTCGACGTCCGCCTCGGGACGCCGGGCGCGCCACTGCCGCACCCAGCCGCGCCGGACCTCGTCCAGATGCTCGGCCGGCACCCGCTCCAGGAACGCGGGCAGGTCGAGCAACGGGTTGCCGACGCCGCTGTCGCCCCAGTCGAGCAGCAGCAGGCCGCGCGGGCCGTAGCGCCAGTTCCCAGGGTGCAGGTCGCCGTGCACGACGGTGTCGCCGAGCCCGCAGCCGTCCAGCTCGCCGACCCGGGCGGGCAGCCGCGCGGCGAGCGCGTCGACCCCGGCGAGCTCAGCCGGCTCGAGGTCGGCGCGGACGTCGGCGCGGGCGAGCATCGCGGCGAGCGAGTCGGCCAGCGCCTTGCCGCGCCAGTCGGGCAGACCGAGGGCGAGCAGGTCGTCGGCGTGCCCGACCCACTCGTCCTGCAGGTCGACGACCGCCGCGATCATGTCGGCGAGCCGCTGGGCCGGTGCGTTCCACTGGTCCTCGCCCGGCACGTCGGCCATCAGCACCGTGCCGGTCGCCGGGTCGGTGCCGAGCAGCTGCGGGACCAGCCGGGGGTGCCGCTGCGCGACCTTGGCGATGATCGCGCCCTCGTGCTGGAAGAACGGCGGCGCGCTCTTGCACCACACCGGCCCGTTCGCCGTCGGCAGCCGCAGGATCGAGGACAGGTTCCAGGTCTTGACCTGCTCGGCCCGCCCGGTGCGCGGGGTGCCGGCCACGGCCAGCAGGTCGTCCGCCCAGGCCAGAATGGACGTCGGGCCGCCCGGCCGCGCCCACGGCGCGCGCAGCGGATGGTCGGCCAGTGCGGCGGCCAGCTCGTCGTCGTCCAGCACCGCGGACATCGGTCCGAGCGGGGGAGCGGACGCGGTGCGCAGCTGGGCGAGGTAGCTGACCCGGCCGCCGACGCAGTCCTGGCCGTCGTCGGGGCGGCTGGCCGCGCTGAGCACCCGCAGCACCAGGACATCCAGCCCGGTGCCGGCGAAAACCTCGACCACCGGCTCGACGTCCGGCCACCACTGCGACTCCACCCGCAGCGGGTCGGTGCTGCCGTGCGGTCGCCCGTCGAGACCGAGGACGGCGAGCCGGACGTCGCGTGGCATGTCAGCCCAGCGACCAGTCGATGGGCTGCGCGCCCTGCTGCACCAGCAGCGCGTTGACCTGGCTGAACGGGCGCGAACCGAAGAACCCGCGGTCGGCGGACATCGGGCTGGGGTGCGCGCTGGCCACCACCGGGACCTGGCCCAGCAGTGGCCGCAACGTCTGCGCGTCCCGGCCCCACAGCACCGCGACCAGCGGCGTGCCGCGCGCCACCAGAGCTCGGATGGCCTGGTCGGTGACCGCCTCCCAGCCCTTGCCGCGGTGGCTCGCGGACGCGCCGGGCTGCACCGTGAGCACGCGGTTCAGCAGCAGCACGCCCTGGTCGGCCCACGGTGTGAGGTCGCCGTTCACCGGTGCTGGGACGCCGAGGTCGTCGGCCAGTTCTCGGTAGATGTTCTGCAGGCTGCGCGGCACCGGCCGCACCTGCGGTGCGACCGAGAAGGACAGCCCGACCGCGTGCCCCGGGGTGGGGTACGGGTCCTGCCCGACGACCAGCACCCGGACGTCGGCGAACGGCCGCTCGAACGCGGCGAGCACCCGCTCGCCGGCCGGCAGGTACGTGTTGCCGCCGGACACCTCGGCCCGCAGGAAGTCGCCCATCTGCCGGACCTGGTCGGCGACCGGCGCGAGCGCCTGGGCCCAACCGTCGTCCATCAGCTCCTCGAGCGACCTGGCCGTCACGGAGGCAAACCCTAGTGGCCGACCGTCCGGCGGACAGCCGGCAGGCGTAGAGTTACTTACTAAGCCTAAGTATCTCCGCCGGAGGACCACCAGTGCCCACGCCTCGCTACGACGTCACCCACCCGAGCTACAAGTGGGTGGCGCTGTCCAACACCACGCTCGGGGTGCTGCTCGCCACGGTGAACGCCTCGATCGTGCTGATCTCGCTGCCGGCCATCTTCCGCGGCATCGAGCTCGACCCGCTGGAACCTTCGAACGTCAGCTACCTGCTCTGGATGCTGATGGGGTACCTGCTGGTCACCGCCGTGCTGGTCGTCTCACTCGGCCGGCTCGGCGACATGTACGGCCGGGTCAAGATGTACAACGCCGGGTTCGCGGTGTTCGCCGCCGCCTCGGTGCTGCTCGCGCTGGTGCCGTGGACGGGCAGCGCGGGCGCGCTGTGGCTGATCGGGTTCCGCGTCGTCCAGGGCGTCGGCGGCGCGATGCTGATGGCCAACTCGACCGCGATCCTGACCGACGCGTTCCCCACCCACCAGCGCGGCATGGCGCTCGGCATCAACCAGGTCGCCGCCCTGGCCGGCTCCTTCATCGGGCTGGTGCTGGGCGGGCTGCTCGCCGAGTGGCACTGGCGCGCGGTGTTCTGGGTCTCGGTGCCGATCGGCTTGGTCGGCACCGTCTGGGCCTACCGCTCGCTGCACGAGGTGGGCAGCCGCGGCAAGGGCCGGATCGACTGGCTCGGCAACATCACCTTCGGCGTCGGCCTGACCGCGCTGCTCGCCGGGATCACGTACGGCATCCAGCCCTACGGCGGCCACGACACCGGCTGGACCAACCCGTGGGTGGTCGCCGGCCTGGTCGGCGGCGTCGGGCTGCTGGTCGTGTTCTGGTTCGTCGAGCGCCGGGTGGAGTACCCGATGTTCCACCTCGAGCTGTTCCGCGACCGCACCTTCGCCTACGGCAACGCGGCCACCCTGCTGGCCTCCATCGCCCGCGGCGGCCTGCAGTTCATGCTGATCATCTGGCTGCAGGGCGTCTGGCTGCCGCTGCACGGCTACGACTACGAGTCGACCCCACTGTGGGCCGGCATCTACCTGGTGCCGCTGACCATCGGGTTCCTCGTCTCCGGCCCCGTCTCCGGACACCTGTCCGACAAGTACGGGTCGCGGATGTTCGCCTTCATCGGGTTGATGCTCGCGGCCGCCAGCTTCGTCGGCCTGCTGCTGCTGCCGGTCAACTTCTCCTACGGCTGGTTCGCGGCGCTGATCGCGCTGAACGGCATCGGCTCCGGGCTGTTCGCAGCCCCCAACACCAGCGCCATCATGGGCAGCGTCAAGCCGCAGGACCGAGGTGCCGCGTCCGGCATGCGCGCCACCTTCATGAACGCCGGCATGCTGCTGTCCATCGGCGTCTTCTTCTCGCTGATGATCGCCGGGCTGGCCAAGCACCTGCCCAGCCAGCTCAGCAGCAGCCTGACCGCCCAGGGCGTGCCCGCCGACACCGCGCACCAGATCGCCGGGCTGCCACCGGTCGGCAGCCTGTTCGCCGCGTTCCTCGGCTACAACCCGATGCGCGAGCTGCTCGGCCCGGACGTGCTGGCCAAGCTGTCGCCGGACCACGCCGCGACGCTGGTCGGCAAGACGTACTTCCCGCAGCTGATCTCCGGCCCGCTGCACGACGGCCTCGTCGTGGTGTTCCTCACCGCCGCGGTGATGTGCGCGCTCGGCGCCGTGCTCTCGCTGGCCAAGCCACGACCGCTGCCGGACGCCGTCGACGAAGCCGCTGCGCAGGAGGTCCTGACCGCGCGCTGAGCATCCGCGGCGACGCTTAGACTGCACCCTCGTGCATGCCTTCGATGAGGACGTCGAGACCCTGAGCCGGGCGGTCCTGGACTACACCCTGCGGCGCTCGCGGATGAACCCGGTGCCGCTGGACGGCCCCCGGACCCAGGCCGAGCTGGACGAGGTGGCCGGCCAGACGATCACCAAGGACGGCCTGGGCGGGACCGCGGCGCTGGACCTGTTCACCCGCGAGCTGGCGCCGGCCTGCATCTCGACCGACCACCCGCGCTATCTGTCGTTCATCCCCTGCGCGCCCACCGAGGCGAGCGCTTTGTTCGACCTGGTGGTCGGGGCGTCGTCCATCTACGGCGGGTCCTGGCTCGAGGGTGCGGGCGCCGTGCACGCCGAGAACGCCGCGCTGCGCTGGATCTCGGACCTGGTCGGCCTGCCCGACGAAGCCGGCGGGGTGTTCGTGCCGGGCGGCACGATCGGCAACCTGTCCGCGCTGGTCGCCGCCCGGCATGCCGCGCGCCGCGAGGGCGGCACGCCGCCGGCCCGGTGGAAGGTGGCCGGCACCACGCAGGCGCACTCCTCGATCAAGAGCGCCTGCGACATCATGGACGTCGACTTCGTCGGCGTGCCGGTGGACGAGGACGGCCGGCTGACCGGGGCGAACCTGCGGGCGACCCTGGAGTCGACGGGCACCGACGGGCTGTTCGCCGTGGTCGCGACCGCCGGGACGACGAACTTCGGCATCGTGGACGATCTGGCCTCGGTGGCCGAGGTCTGCGCCGAGCTCGGGGTCTGGTTCCACGTGGACGGCGCCTACGGCGGCGCCGGGCTGGCCGCCCCCAGCATCCGGCACCGCTACGACGGCATTGAGCGCTGCGACTCGTTCATCGTCGACCCGCACAAGTGGCTGTTCGCACCGTTCGACTGCTGCGCGCTGATCTACCGCGACCCGCAGCAGGCCCGCGCGGCGCACACCCAGAAGGCCGGCTACCTCGACGTGCTGACCGAGGCCGCCGAGTTCAACCCGTCCGACTACTCGGTCGGGCTGACCCGGCGGGCTCGTGGGCTGCCCTTCTGGTTCAGCCTGGCCACCCACGGCACCGACGCCTACACCGCAGCCATCGAGCGCACCCTGGAGGTGACCCGGTACGCGGCGGCGCAGATCGAGAAGCGGGACTACCTCGAGCTGCTGCGCGAGCCGGACACCTCGGTCGTGGTGTTCCGTCGGGTGGGCTGGACTCCGCAGCAGTACCAGCGCTGGTCGGACCGGCTGCTGCTGGCCAACCTGGCGTTCGTCGTGCCCACCACGCACGAGGGCGAGACGGTAACGAGGTTCGCGATCGTCAACCCGAACACCAGCGAAGCGGACATCTCGACGATCTTGGACACGATGGCGTGAGTTCGCGTCGTTGCGCGGGTCGAATGACATCAGTGTGGTTCACCGTCTACCCTGTCGGTCATGGACGCCGCAACGACCGATCGACGCTCCGCTGCACAGGCCGCGAACCACGGCAGTGTCGAGCCGAGCTCTGCGTCCACCCTGTCGGAGCGCGACACCGAGATCCTGGCCTTCGAGCGGCAGTGGTGGAAGTACGCCGGCGCGAAGGAGCAGGCGATCCGCGAGCTGTTCGACATGTCAGCCACTCGGTACTACCAGGTGCTGAACGCGCTGATCGACCGGCAGGACGCGCTGGAGCTCGACCCGATGCTGGTCAAGCGGCTGCGCCGGATGCGTGCCTCGCGCCAGCGGGCCCGTTCCGCGCGCCGCCTCGGGATGAAGGTCTGACCCTGTCCGTGGCGCCGGCGAACCGGCGCCGTGCAGGAGCACGAAGCGTATGAGCCAGTACCACGAACGCCGCGGGGCGCACCGCCCGCCGGGCCTGGGGCCAGCGGGCGCGATCCCGTGGTTCATCGCCGCCGTCGCCGTCGTGCTGATCGTCGTCTACGCCACCGGCTCGTGGGGTGGCGGCGCGGACGACAGCGGCACCAACGCGGCCAGCTCGGGAGCGGTATCGGGTTCGTCCTCGACGAAGACGCCCAGCAAGACCGGGACGACGAAGCCGAGCAGCACACCGACGTCCACGCCGGAGGACACCAGTACGAGCGCCGCGCCGACGGTGGACCACTCACAGCCGGTGTCGGTGCTGAACGCGACCAAGCGGTCCGGCCTCGCGGCCGGTGCCGCCGCCAAGCTCAAGAACGCGGGCTGGACCATCCGCAGCACCGGCAACTACAGCGCCGGCGTCGACGTGACCACCGTGTTCTACGGCCGGGCCTCGCTCCAGGCCACGGCGGACGCGGTCGCCGAGGACCTCGGCGGCAGCGCGGTCAGCCGCGAGTCAGCCGACTTCGGCTCCAACCGGGTCACGGCCGTGCTGGGCGCCGACTACCAGAACTGACCGGTTCGCCCGGACGCAGGTATCCGCCGTCCACCAGCCCGGCCCGGACCTCGAAGACGTTCGCCAGGGCGAAGTCGCGCACCTTCCACCAGGACACCAGGCTGGCCACGCCGTAGGCGACCGGGAAGCCGATCATCCCCAGCCAGCAGGCCCACTGCCCGCAGTGCCGCGACTCGTGGGTGAGCAGCCTCGGACGCCGGGCCAGCCGCTCGTCGTCCAGCCGGAGCAGGACCACGTCCCCGATCGTCACCGCCGGCGCCCGCGGCGCCGGGAACCGGGAGCGGTAGCCGGTGGCCACCCAGGTGCCGTGCGGGCCCGGCACCAGCGTGGCGTGCCCGCTGCGGGCGAGCAGCAGTCCCACCGGCGTGGCCAGGGTGAGCACGTTGACCACTCGTCGTGTCCAGTCCCGGGTGCGCAGTCGCATCCGGCCATGATCGTCGCGCCGAGCGGGCTGCGGTAGCCCCCGCCGGCCAGCCAATTCGCTCGTGGGGGCACGGCGGCGCGGGTCCACAGGTGGGCCAGCGGCATTTGCACTCGGAGGGGTCGAGTGCTAATCATTGACCTAGCACTCGTCACACGTGAGTGCTACCTGACGTCGATCGACCGGTGAGGTCGGGGGCCGTCGCGTGACCAGAGCGCGGCGCCGCCGATCGTCCGTCGCGGGCACCGAGCGGTCACCACCACCCGATAGCGGGAGGAACCCGAGAGCATGGCCAAGATCATCGCCTTCGACGAGGAGGCTCGCCGCGGTCTCGAGCGGGGCATGAACGTCCTCGCCGACGCCGTCCGCGTCACCCTCGGCCCCAAGGGCCGCAACGTCGTGCTGGAGAAGAAGTGGGGCGCCCCCACGATCACCAACGACGGTGTGAGCATCGCCAAGGAGATCGAGCTCGACGACCCCTACGAGAAGATCGGCGCCGAGCTGGTCAAGGAGGTCGCGAAGAAGACGGACGACGTCGCCGGTGACGGCACGACGACCGCCACTGTGCTGGCCCAGGCCATGGTCCGCGAGGGCCTGCGCAACGTGGCCGCCGGCGCGAACCCGATGGCCCTCAAGCGTGGCATCGAGCAGGCCGTCGAGGCCGTGTCCGAGCAGCTGCTGGCCTCGGCCCGTGAGGTCGAGACCAAGGAGCAGATCGCGCAGACCGCCGGCATCTCCGCCGGTGACTCCACGATCGGCGACCTGATCGCCGAGGCGATGGACAAGGTCGGCAAGGAAGGCGTCATCACCGTCGAGGAGTCGAACACCTTCGGGCTCGAGCTCGAGCTCACCGAGGGTATGCGTTTCGACAAGGGCTACATCTCGGCGTACTTCGTCACCGACACCGAGCGCATGGAGACCGAGCTCGAGGACCCCTACATCCTCGTCGCGAACTCCAAGATCTCGACCGTGAAGGACCTGCTCCCGCTGCTGGAGAAGGTCATGCAGTCCGGCAAGCCGCTGGTCATCATCGCCGAGGACGTCGACGGCGAGGCGCTGTCCACGCTGATCGTCAACAAGATCCGTGGCACCTTCAAGTCGGTCGCCGTCAAGGCGCCGGGCTTCGGTGACCGCCGCAAGGCCATGCTCGCCGACATCGCCACCCTGACCGGTGGTGAGGTCATCAGCGAGGAGGTCGGCCTGAAGCTGGAGAACACCGGCATCGAGCTGCTCGGCCGGGCCCGCAAGGTCGTCATCACCAAGGACGAGACGACCATCGTCGAGGGTGCTGGCGACGCTGACGCGATCGCCGGACGGGTCAACCAGATCCGCGCCGAGATCGAGAAGTCGGACTCCGACTACGACCGCGAGAAGCTGCAGGAGCGGCTGGCCAAGCTGGCCGGCGGCGTGGCCGTCATCAAGGCCGGCGCAGCGACCGAGGTCGAGCTCAAAGAGCGCAAGCACCGCATCGAGGACGCGGTGCGCAACGCCAAGGCCGCTGTGGAGGAGGGCATCGTCGCCGGTGGTGGCGTCGCGCTCATCCAGGCCGGCAACACCGCGTTCGACAAGCTCGACCTGACCGGCGACGAGGCCACTGGCGCCAACATCGTTCGGGTCGCCGTCGAGGCTCCGCTCAAGCAGATCGCGATCAACGCCGGTCTCGAGGGTGGCGTCGTGGCCGAGAAGGTCCGCGGCCTGGAGGCGGGCTGGGGGCTGAACGCGGCCACCGGCGAGTACGTCGACATGCTGAAGGCCGGCATCAACGACCCGGTCAAGGTGACCCGGTCCGCGCTGCAGAACGCCGCGTCGATCGCCGCGCTGTTCCTGACTACCGAGGCCGTCATCGCCGACAAGCCGGAGAAGGCCTCTCAGGCCATGCCGGGTGGCGACGGTGGCATGGGCGGCATGGACTTCTGATCCACCGCTCCTGATCGACTGCCTCACGCACGAGGCCGGAGGGCGGCACCCGCGCGGGTGCCGCCCTCCGGTGCGTCTGCGGCCCTTTCAGCTGGTGCGCGCGACCAGGGCCGACGTCAGCGAGTGCACCAGCGCACCGAGCCGGTAGCGGTCCGGCACCACGGGCTCGATCCCCGCGTCCCGCAGCGGTTGCGCGGTGACCGGGCCGACCGCGGCCGCGATCACGGCTCCGCTCGTGCAGGCCGACACGACGTCGTCCAGCCGGCCCTGCGTCCGGGCCGCCTCGAGCCAGGCCCAGGTGCCGGGCGCCGAGGTGAACACCACCGCGTCCGCCTGCCGGTCCGCGACGGTGTGCACGGAGGCGACGACCGCGGCCGGGTCCGGCGGCGGTCCCCACCGGTACACGACGAGGCTGGTCACCTGGGCACCCGCCGCTGCGAGCGCGTCATCCAGGCCGTCGGCGCCCGCGCCGTGGTGCTGCACCGCGACGCGCAGCCCGCTCACCCCCTCCAGCAGCAGCAGGTCCTGGATCTCCGCGGAGGTCTCGGACTCGGCGACCCAGTCCGCAGCCAGTCCTGCCGCGTGGATCGCGCCGACCGCCTTGGGGCCGCGCGCCACCAGCCGGGCATCGCCCAGCACCTCGAGCAGCGGGTCGGCGAGCCCCGCGGCGGTGGCTGCCTCCAGCCAGCCGCGGAACCCCACGCCGGTAGTCACCACGACGACGTCCGGACGCCGCTCGAGCACCTCCCGGGTACGGCTGAGCAGTGTCTCGTCGTCCACGTGCGAAACCATCGACAGCACCGGGGCGTGCACGACCTCGGCGCCCCGCCGGTCCAACGCCGCGCCGAGCTCGGCGGCCCGTCGCTCGGCCGTGACGACCACGGTGCAGCCGGCCAGTGGACGATTCGTGAAGTGCGGAGAGCTCACCCGGCCATCGTCCCAGCCCTGGACGTCGTCGCCAGGGTGACGCTGCGGCGTCCACATGCTGGACAGGCCACCAGAAGTTGTCCACAGTCCGGCCGAATGCCGCATCCACAGCATGTGCGCAGACGCGGAGCGCTCAGCGGTGTCCCACGCGCCCCATTCCCTGATCGATGTCCACAGGCGATCCACATGCGATCCACAGGTGGGTCCACAACCGCCGGCCCGCCTGAGAAAAATAGTTGGTGGTGAATCCGCTGAGAACCATTGCGCCGCACCGGGATCGGGGGATAGAAATTGCCTACACCGCAGCAAGCGGCGGGGCCAGAAGGCCGGGGCGACCCGGACGGAAGGCACCGCAGGCAGGCTGAGGTGGACGGTCAGGAGACCGGAGCTCCACCCCCGAGCGGCTTGCCGAGCGGGCGGCGTCGGTGACGAGACGTCGGGAGTTCACGGGCTTGGTCGAGCGGAGCACGTTGTTCGGAGTCCCGAAGGCCTCGGCCATCGGATAGGCCGGACGACGCGGGCGTCATCCCGAGTGATGGCAAGGTCGGTTCGCCGGCCAGGTGATCATGGCTACGCACACGCGAGGCCCCTCCAACTCATACTTGGAGGGGCCTCGTTCGTGTGCTGACCCCTTTCTACCTCCCTTGCGAGGCCGGGGCCGTACGCCACGCCGACGCGAGCACGGCCAAGTGGTGAACGCCACAGACCGCCGCCAGGCCCCCGATCACCGAAAGAGCGCGGCGTTCTGCTGCTCGGCGGCGGCGTACTGCCGGCCCGCCTGGCCCAGCGTCCGGGCGATCAGGTCAAGCGACTCGCGCACCTTGGCCTGGGTGCCGCGCCACTCCTGCGCGACCGCGTGGAAGCGCCCGGACGCCTCGCCGCGCCAGGCGTCCTGCAACGCCGTCAGCTCGCCCATCATGCGAGTCACCTGGCTGTCGATGTCCGCGCTGATCCGCGAAACCGTGCCCGCGGCCGCAGTGATCCGCTCGGTGTCTACCTGGAACTGGCTGCTCATGAGTGCCCCTCTCGTCGTGCCGGCAGTCGTTGCCGTGTCGCCCACGACGCTAGGCGAAACGCGCCGACCGCCGCGGAGCTCATCCACAGGCGAGCTCATCCACAGGCGGGCCGCCACCTAGGCTCGCAGGGTGGCGGTCCTCATCGACCCGCCGGCGTGGCCCGCCCACGGTCGGCTCTGGTCGCACCTGGTCAGCGACGTCTCCTACGACGAGCTGCACCGGTTCGCGGGTGCGGCCGGCGTGCCGCGCCGGGCGTTCGAGGGCGACCACTACGACGTCCCGCAGGAGCGCTACGACCAGCTCGTCGCCGCTGGTGCCCGGCCCGTCCCGTCCCGCGACTTGCTGCGGGCCCTGCAGCGCAGCGGGCTGCGGGTGCCCAAGCGCAAGGGCGAGCTGGTGCTGCGGAGCTGGCCGGACGGGTCCTGGCTGCGGGACGCCGGCCCGCACCAGGTCGACCTGATCCGTTCGGCGCTCGGTCCACCCTCGGACAGCACCATCGGCACCCGGCTGCTAGCCGTCCGGGGCGGCCGGCTGGCCCTCGTCGACGGTGACCTGCCGGCCCTGGACGGCGATCTGGCGAGCTCGTCGGACCCCTCGGCAGTCGGCACGTCGCTGGCCTACCTGCGGGCGCGCTTCGACGGACCGCGGGTCAGCGACCGCTACCCGTGGCCGCGCTGCCACCTGGGCCTGCGCTCGCTGCCGGACGAGTCGGACGGCGCGATCGAGGCCATCACGACCGGCCCGGTGCAGTGGGTGGACTGGGCGCAGGCGCGCCGCGGGCCGATGCCGGTGTACTGGTGGCCGCTGCTGCAGCGACAGCTCGGCGTGCCCTGAGGCCCTCTCAGGCCTGCTCAGGCCAGCTCAGGCCAGGTCGCGCAGCTCGGCCTCGACGTTCGTGCGGGCGTCCGCCTCCCAGCGTTCGTGCGCGGACGGCGTCCGGTAGATCGCGGGGCGCTCCAGCAGCCCGCGCAGCAACGCGGCCCGACCGGCACGGAACGCGACGTCCGGCACCGCGGCGTACTCGCGGCGAACGTCCGTGACGTACACCGCGTAGCGGTGCTTCGGGCTGGCCAGGATGGCCAGGTCCGCGTCGCTGAGCACCTGCCCGTCGACGTCGTGGTCGCCCGGTGCGTGCTGCGCCGTCATCCGGACCAGCTCGCCGACCGCCAGCACCCGGTCCGGGTCGGCGTCCCAGCCGGCCAGCGTCGCGGTGGCCAGCTGGGCACTGGCCTCCTCGTTGTCGTCCGAGCCGATCTCGTAGACCGCGTCGTGCCACCAGGCGGCCATCATCACCGCGGACAGGTCGCGAGCGTGCTCGGCCAGCAACGCGACGCCAGCCACCACCTCGGACAGGTGGCGCTTGTCGTGATAGGCGCGGTGCGGCTGCTCGTAGCGGGCGAGCAGCTCCAGGCCCGCGGCCTCGAGGTCCGTCCGGTCGATGCTCGGCGCCATCCGGCGCGCGTGCCGTACCCAACCACCCAGCAGCTCCATGGCCGCCATTGTTCCGGATACCGCCCCAGGTGCGTGCGATGCTGTGCCGTATGAGCGCCGACATGAGCGCCGACGAGGCCAGGTCGAGTGCGCAAGCCCTCGGGGACAGCCTGCGCGCCACCGGCTACCTGCCGGACCCCGGCCTGTCCACGGTCGCCTGGCTGGCCCTGCGGCTGCACCGCCCGCTGCTGCTCGAGGGCGAGCCCGGCACCGGCAAGACCGCGTTGGCCGAGGCGCTCGCCGCGGCCACCGGGGCGCCGCTGATCCGGCTGCAGTGCTACGAGGGGATCGACGCCAGCCAGGCCCTCTACGACTGGGACGTCACCCGCCAGGTGCTGCACCTACGTGCCCTGGAGGCCACCCGCGGCGACCAGGCGATCGACGTCGCCGTCGCCGAGCGCTCGCTGTTCGACGAACGGTTCCTGCTGGCCCGGCCGGTGCTGCAGGCGCTGCGCACCACGCCCAGCGTGCTGCTGGTCGACGAGATCGACCGGGCCGACGACGAGTTCGAGGCGTTCCTGCTCGAGGTGCTCTCGACGTACGCCGTGACGATCCCCGAGCTCGGCACGATCAGCGCGGCCCAGCCGCCCATCGTCGTGCTGACCAGCAACCGGACCCGAGAGGTGCACGATGCTTTGAAGCGGCGCTGCCTCTACCACTGGGTCGAGCACCCCGGGCTGGCCAGAGAGGTCGAGATCCTGCGGGTACGGGTGCCCGAGGTGCCGCAGCGGCTCGCCGAGCAGGTCGCCACCGCCGCCCAGCGGCTGCGCACCATCGGGCTGCTCAAACCCCCCGGCGTCGCCGAGTCGCTGGACTGGGCCCGCTCGCTGCTCGAGCTCGGCGTCCGCGACCTCGACCCCGAGGTCGCCGCCACCACCCTCGGCGTGGTGCTGAAGTACCGCGAGGACGCCGACCGGGTGCGCCAGGACCTCGCCCGGCTGCTGGCCGGCTGAGCGGCCCGGCTGATGGACGTCGCCGGCCGGGGCGTCGAGGCGGGCGTCGAGATGCGCGTCGAGGCGGACGTCGCGATGGTGCTCGCCGGGTTCGCCCGCACCCTGCGCGCGGCCGGCGTCCCGGTCACCCCCGACCGCACGGCGGCGTTCCTGACCGCAGCGGCCGAGGTCGGCGCCGGCGACCGAGCCGGCGTCTACTGGGCCGGCCGGGCCACGCTGTGCGCCGACCCGGACCACCTGCGGCTGTACGACCTCGCCTTCGACGACTGGTTCGGCGGTCGCCAGCCGCGGGCGCGCGGCCCCGAACAGCCCCCGACGCTGCCGCCCACCACGATGGCCGCGCTGGAGTCCGAGGCGGGGTCCGGCGTCCCCGAGGACGAGCAGGACCCATTGCGGGCAGCCGCCAGCTCGAGCGAGGTGCTGCGGCACCGCGACGTCGCCGACCTGGACGACGTCGCCCGCACCCAGATGCGCCAGCTGCTCGCCGAGCTGGACGTCCGGCTGCCCAGTCGGCGCTCCTCCCGGCGACGGCCGTCCGGCCGCGGCGAGCTGGACGTGCGGCGCACCCTGCGCGAGGAGCTGCGCCGCGGCGGCGAACCCGGCCCGCTGCGCTACCGGCGCGCTGCCCGCCGGCCACGCCGGGTGGTCTGGCTGGTCGACGTGTCCGGGTCGATGGCGCCGTACGCCGACGTCCTGCTCCGGCTCGCACACGCGCAGGTCCGCGCCGGGGTCGGCCAGGGACGCTCGCGGGTCGAGGTGTTCACGATCGGCACCCGGCTGACCCGGGTCACGCCGGCGTTCGCGCACCGGGACGTCGAGCTCGCCCTGCGGGCGGCCGGTGAGCAGGTCCCGGACTGGTCGGGCGGGACCCGGCTCGGCGAGACGCTCGCGGCCTTCAACGAGCGGTGGGGACGTCGGGGGGTGGCGCGCGGGGCGGTCGTCGTGGTGTGCTCCGACGGATGGGAACGCGGTGATCCGGTCCTGCTCGGCGAGCAGGTGCACCAGCTGCACCGGCTGGCCCACCGGCTGGTCTGGGTGAACCCGCACCGCGGCAAGGAGGGCTATCAACCCGTGCAGGGTGGGATGGCCGCGGTGCTGCCGTACGTTGACGACTTCGTGGCGGGGCACTCGGTGGCGTCCTACGCCCGGTTGATGGAGGTGGTCGCGCGTGCGTGAGGTGCTCGAGGAACTGCTCGGCTGGTGGCACCAGGACCGACCCTCCGCGATGGCCACCGTGGTGGCGACCTGGCAGTCCGCCCCCCGCCCGGCCGGCGCCTCGATGCTCGTCGGACCGGACGGCGAGGCGGTCGGCAGCGTCAGCGGCGGCTGCGTCGAGGGCGCGGTGTACGAGCTGGGCCAGCAGGTCATCGCGGACGGTGTCCCGGTCCTGCAGCGGTACGGCGTGAGCGACGACGACGCGTTCGCGGTCGGCCTGACCTGCGGGGGGATCCTGGACGTCTTGGTCCAGCGGGTCGACCCGCTGACCTTCCCCGAGCTCGGTCAGGTCGCGGACGACGTCCGGGGCGGCCGGCCGGTCGCGGTCTGCACGATCATCGAGCACGTCGACCCGGCCCTGGTCGGCGGCCGGCTGGTGGTCCGGGCCGAGGACGACCCCGAGCCGCTGACCGGGCACCTGGTCTCCGAGCGGGCCACCGACGCCGTCGCCGACGACGCCCGCGGGCTGCTCGCGGCCGGTCGCACCGAGACGCTGACCTACGGGCCGGACGGCGAGCGCCGCGGTGAGGGCATGCGGGTCTTCGTGGCCAGCTACGCGCCCA
The DNA here is from genome assembly GCF_049994355.1 of Angustibacter sp. McL0619. NCBI lineage: Bacteria > Bacillati > Actinomycetota > Actinomycetes > Kineosporiales > Kineosporiaceae > Angustibacter > Angustibacter sp. McL0619. The sequence goes on from NZ_CP188257.1 coordinate 878,398, forward strand.
AGCCGCGGATGCTGGTGTTCGGCGCGATCGACTTCGCGGCCGCGGTGGCCCGGATCGGCTCCTTCCTCGGCTACCGGGTCACGGTCTGCGACGCCCGCCCGGTGTTCGCCACGGCCACCCGTTTCCCGGACGCCGACGAGGTGGTGGTGCGGTGGCCGCACCAGTACCTGCAGGAGGAGGCGGAGGCCGGCCGTATCGACCAGCGCGCGGTGCTCGCGGTGCTGACCCACGACCCGAAGTTCGACGTCCCGCTGCTGGAGGTCGCACTGCGCCTGGACGTCGCCTACGTCGGGGCGATGGGCTCGCGACGGACCCATGACGACCGGGTCAAGCGGCTGCAGGAGGCCGGCTTGGACGACGCGTCGCTGGCCAGGCTGAGCTCGCCGATCGGGCTGGACCTCGGCGCCCGCACGCCCGAGGAGACGGCGGTCTCGATCGCCGCCGAGATCGTCCAGCTGCAGTGGGGCGGGCGCGGCAGCCGGCTGGCCGAGCTGGCCGGTCCGATCCACCACGTCGCACCGCTCGCGACCCAGTCGTCCCCGCAGCTGTCCCCGTAGGTATCACCGCAGGTGTGCCCGTAGGTATCACCGTAGGTATCACCGCAGGCAGCTGGCTGCTCATCCTGATCGAGAGGGCCGCGCTCGCGACCCCACGGATTCGGGAGGGGTCGTGCTCGAGCTCGCGCACGCATCGGCCATCGGCTTCGGCACCCGCCGCTGGGCGGGTGCGGACGGGGACGAGCGGGCCCTGGCGACGGCGCTCGACCGCGGCTGCTCGTTGGTCGACGTGGCCGGCCCCCGCGCCGAGCAGGCCGAGCGCGCCGTGGGCCGGGTCCTCGCGCACCGCCTGGACGATGTCGCGGTCGTCGCGACCACCGCCGACCTCGACCTGCACGCGATCGTCGAGCGCGTCCGGTTCGCGGCGTCCCGGCTGCGCCGCGATCGGCTCGACGTCCTGGTGCTCGACCCGAGCCAGCTGCTGCGGGAGGAGCCGGACGACGTGCTGGCCGACTCCGTGGTGCGGGACGCCTTCGCGGTCTGCGAGGGTCTGGCGGACCGCGGCGAGCTGGGCTGCTACGGCGTCCGGCTCGACCCGTCCGTCGCCGCCGCCGATGCGACGTCCCTGGTGAACCGCTGGGTCGACCTGGCCCGTCAGGTCCGCGGCGTGCCGCGGCTGGCCGTTGCCCAGCTGCCGTGCTCGGCGGCGCAGCACCGGGGCGGACCGCAGGACCTGGTGCTGGCCGTGCACCGGGCCGGCCTGCGCGCGCTGGGCACCGAGCCGCTGCCGGTCTGGCCGAGCGCGGGCGGAGCGCCGCTGGCCACCTGCCAGCAGCACCTGCTGTCCGGGGTCGACCACGTGGTCGTCGACCCGTTGGACGCCGAGCAGGTCCGCGCCGTCCAGTCGCTGCTGCCGCTGCGTGCGGCCGCCTGACCCGCGCAACCCGACCCCGCGCAACCCGTTCGGGTGACGCGGTTCCGCTCGCCCCCTTGTGCTTGCGCCTTCAACGGCATTGGATGAGGCCATCGAGCCACAGCGTCGTGTTCTGCTCGCGCACTTGCTCACGGGTGGACCGTCGCGAACCGCATCCGTGGAGGCCGCATGACCCGTGTCACCGTCACTGTCGACGGAGTGCAGTACAGCGACGACGTCGAGCCCCGGCTGCTGCTGGTGCAGTACCTGCGGGAGAACCTCGGCAAGACCGGCACCGTCATCGGCTGCGACACCAGCAACTGCGGCGCGTGCACGGTGCACCTGGACGGCGCCAGCGTGAAGTCCTGCTCGGTGCTCGCCGTGCAGGCCGATGGGCGCGAGGTCACCACCATCGAAGGGCTCAGCCAGAACGGCGAGCTGCATCCCATGCAGGCCGCGTTCCATGAGCACCACGCCCTGCAGTGCGGCTTCTGCACGCCGGGCATGATCATGGCGTCCTGCGCGCTGCTGGCCGACAACCCCGACCCCAGCGAGGACGAGATTCGGCACGGCATCGAGGGCAACCTGTGCCGGTGCACCGGGTACCAGAACATCGTGGCGGCCGTGCAGGCCGCGGCGAAGGCCAGCGCGGGCGAACCGGGCCGGGCCGAGCGCGACGTCACGGCCGAGGCGGGTGCGCTGTGACCGCCGTCGAGGAGCGGACCGGCGAGGTCGGCCGGGCGCGACGGCGCAAGGAGGACCAGCGGCTGATCACCGGCCGCACCCGCTGGACCGACAACATCGTGCTGCCCGGCATGCTGCACCTGGCTTTCGTGCGCAGCCCGTTCGCGCACGCGCGGATCACCTCGATCGACACCGCGGCGGCTGCCGCGGCGTCCGGCGTGATCGCGGTCCTGACCGGTGCCGACCTGGACGAGGAGCAGGGCAGCCTGCCCAACGCCTGGCCGATCACTGCGGACATGAAGACGCCGCGGCACCCGGCGATGCCGGCCGACGTCGTCAAGTTCGCCGGCGAGGCGGTGGCCGTGGTAGCCGCCCGCACCGCCCGTGAGGCGCGCGACGCCGCCGAGCTGGTCGACGTCGACTACGACGAGCTGCCCGCAGTGCTGGACATGGAGGCGGCGGTCGCGTCCGGCGCGCACCTGACCCACGCCGACCTGGAGACCAACGAGAGCGCCACCTGGGTGTTCGACTCCGCCGAGGCCGGCACCGGGACGGACGTCGACGCGGCCATCGCCGACGCTCGGCTGAACGGCGTCGTGATCGAGCGCAGGTTCCGCCAGCAGCGCCTGGTGCCGGCATTCATGGAGCCGCGCTCGGTCGTCGTCGACCCGACCGGTGAGCAGTTCGTCGTGTGGAGCGCCACCCAGGTGCCGCACTTCGTGCGGATCTTCCTGGCGCTGGGCACCGGCGTCCCGGAGTCGAAGATCCGGGTGATCGCGCCGGACGTCGGGGGCGGGTTCGGCGGCAAGCTGCAGTTCACCCCGGAGGAGCTGGCCACGTTCCTGGTGGCCCGCCGGCTGGGCAAGCCGTGCAAGGCGACCGAGACCCGGACGGAGTCGATCCTGACCGCGCACCACGGACGCGACCAGATCCAACGCCTCACCTTGGCCGCCACCAAGGACGGCACCGTCACCGGGCTGAAGGTCGACCTGCTGGCCGACATGGGCGCCTACCTCGGGCTGGTCACCTCGGGGATCCCGATCCTCGGCGCGTTCATGTACAACGCGATCTACAAGTTCCCCGCCTACCGGTTCAGCTGCACGAACGTGTTCACCAACAAGACCTGGACCGACGCCTATCGCGGCGCGGGCCGGCCCGAGGCGACGTTCGCCATCGAGCGGATGATGGACGAGCTCGCCGTCGAGCTGGGCCGCGACCCGCTCGAGGTGCGCGAGCAGAACTGGATCAAGCACGAGGAGTTCCCGTTCAGCACGGTGGCCGGTCTGCAGTACGACTCGGGCAACTACGAGGCCGCAACCGCGAAGGCCAAGGAGCTGTTCGGGTACGACGCGTTGCGGGCCGAGCAGCAGCAGCGCCGTGACAGCGGCGACCCGGTCCAGCTCGGGCTGGGCATCTCCACATTCACCGAGATGTGCGGCCTCGCGCCGTCCCGGGTGCTGGGTGCGCTCAGCTACGTCGGTGGCGGCTGGGAGTCGGCGTCCATCCGGATGCTGCCGACCGGCAAGGTCGAGGTGATCACCGGAGCCAGCGCGCACGGCCAGGGGCACGAGACGGCGTTCAGCCAGATCGTCGCGGACCGGCTCGGCGTGGCGTTCGAGGACGTCGAGGTGCTGCACGGCGACACCCAGATCGCGCACAAGGGCCTGGACACCTACGGCTCGCGCTCGCTTGTGGTCGGCGGCATCGCCATCGTCAACGCCGCCGACAAGGTGATCGAGAAGGCGCGGCCGATCGCGGCGCACGTGCTCGAGGCCAGCGAGGACGACCTGGAGTTCAAGGGCGGGCGTTTCGGCGTCCGCGGGACTGACCAGGGGGTCACGCTCGGCGAGCTCTCCTTCGCGGTGTTCCAGGGGCACAACCTGCCGGACGGCGTGGAGCCGACGCTGGACGCCGACGCCACCTTCGACCCGGAGAACTTCTCGTTCCCGCACGGCACGCACCTGTGCGCGACCGAGGTGGACACCGAGACCGGCGCGGTGAAGATCCGCTCCTACGTCTGCGTGGACGACATCGGCGAGGTGATCAACCCGATGATCGTCGAGGGCCAGGTGCACGGCGGCCTGGCCCAGGGCATCTCGCAGGCCCTGTTCGAGGAGGCCGTGCACGACGACCAGGGCACGCTGACCACGGCGACCTTCGTGGACTACCTGCTGCCCACCGCCGCCGACCTGCCACACTTCACCACCGACCGCACCACCACGGCGTCCACCACGAACCCGTTGGGGGTCAAGGGAGTCGGCGAGGCGGGCACCATCGCCTCCACGCCCGCGGTGGTCAACTCGGTGATCGACGCGGTGCGCCACCTCGGGGTGAGCGACATCGAGATGCCGCTGTCGCCGCAACGGGTCTGGCGAGCCATCCGGGACGGCTCGGCCGGCGCCTCAGGCGAGGCGGCTGCGGCGTCCCCGCACTGGGACGAGCCGGCGCAGTCCGGCGGCGTCGAGGCCTCGCAGACCCGGTCCGACGAGGAAGGGAGCCAGGCATGATCCCCGCGGCGTTCGACTACGTGGCCCCGACCTCGGTGGACGGCGCGCTGCAGGCGCTGGCCGACGCTGTCGGCGAGGGCAAGGACGTGAAGGTGCTCGGTGGCGGGCAGAGCCTGCTGGCCGTGATGCGGATGCGGCTGGCCGCGCCCGAGCTCGTCGTCGACCTCGGTCGGATCGGCGACCTGGCCGACATCCGCGACGACGGTGACGCCGTCGTCATCGGCGCGATGGCCACCCACGACACGGTGCTTCGGCACGAGCTGGTCCGCCAGCACGCGCTGCTCATCGCGCTGGCCACCGAGACGGTGGCCGACCCGCAGGTGCGTCACCGCGGCACGTTCGGCGGGGCCCTCGTGCACGCCGACCCGGCGGGTGACCTGCCCGCACCGGCCCTGGCACTCGGCTGCCAGATGGTCATCGCCGGGCCGGGCGGCGCGCGCCGCACGGTCGACGCGGCCGACTTCTTCCAGGACCTGTTCACCACCGCGGTCGGCGAGGACGAGCTGCTGGTGCAGGTGCGGGTGCCCAAGCACACCGGCTGGGGCGCCTGCTACCAGAAGTTCAACCGCATCTCACACGCCTGGGCGATGTGCGGGGCGGCGGTCGCGCTGCGGGTCGAGGGCGGTTCGATCGCCGAGGCGCGGGTCGCGCTGACCAACATGGGGTCGGTCCCGGTGCGGGCCACGGGCGTCGAGGCGGCGCTGGTCGGCCAGCAGGCGACGTCCGACGCGGTGCGGATGGCGTGCGCTGCGGCGGGGGACGGCACCACGCCCCCCGAGGACGCCAACGCGGACGCCGAGTACCGCCGGCACCTGGCGGGCGTGCTGACCGGACGGGCCGTGCTCGCCGCCGCAGGGGTGTGAGCCGCTGACATGCAGCTGCAGCACCGGTTCAGCGTGCCGATCGGGATCGACGACGCCTGGGCGGCCTTCACCGACATCGAGCGGATCGCGCCGTGCCTGCCGGGCGCCGCGATCACCTCGGTCGACGGTGACGAGTTCGAGGGGACGGCGAAGGTCAAGCTCGGCCCGATCTCGTTGCAGTACGCCGGAAAGGGCACCTGGGTGTCCCGCGACGCGTCGACGTACAGCGCCGTGATCGATGCCCAGGGCAAGGACAAGCGGGGCAACGGGACGGCCGGCGCGACCATCGCGGCGCACCTGGAACCGGACGGCGAGGCCACCGTGGTCGTGGTGGACACCGAGCTGAAGGTCACCGGGCGTCCGGCGCAGTTCGGTCGAGGTGTGATCCAGGACGTCGGAACCAAGCTGCTGGACCAGTTCGCCGCCTGCCTCGCCGTCCGCCTCGCCGAGCCCGCCCAGACGCCAATGGACCTGCCAGCCGAAGCCGCTGTCCCGCCACCGCTCGCGATACCTCAGCCTTCGCCACCAGCGGCCGCCGTCTCGGCACCGCCCGCCATCCCGCCAACGCGCGCGCCTACGGCCGCCGTCCCGCCGGGCTCACCTGCAGCGCCGCCGTCCGAACCTACTGAGGTCAACCTCGGCTCCGTCGTCGGCCCGGTCCTGCTCAAGCGCTACGGCGCCTGGCTCGGTGGCCTCGCAGTCGTCGCCATCATCGTCTGGCTGGTCACCCGAGGCTGACGGCCCGATCGGCGGAGCCCGACGGGCGGCGTCAAACGAGCTTGCGAGAGCCGCCCAGAGGGCTGCGCCGACCGGGCCGGACCCTCACGGACGCAAGGCCTCGGGCAGCGGTTGCGCGTGGATCACGGCGAGGCCGGTGACAGCGCGGGTGAGGACGACGTAGAGCCGGCGCAGGCCGGTCCGCTCGTCCGGCTCGGCGGCGGCGATGGCGGCCGGCTCGACGACGACGACCCGGTCGAACTCCAGACCCTTGGCGACAGTGGCCGGCACCAGGTGCAGGCGGTGCGCGCCGTCCTCGTGGTCCGCGGTGCCGTGGTCCAGCTCGTCGTCGCGGCCGAGCCGCAGGTGGTCCAGGCCCGCCGCGGTGAGCGCCTTGGCCAGCTCGGCGACGTCCGCGTCCGCGACGATGACACCCACCGAGCCCTCGATGTCCAAGGCGGTGCGGGCGGCTGCCACCGTCGCGGCCAGGACGTCGTCGGCGGGCACCGCGTGCAGCTCCAGCAGCCCCGGGTCCTCACGCACCGACTCCGGCGGCGCGAGCCCGGGAGCCATGTGCGGCAGCAGGTTCGCGGCGAAGTCGATCACGGCGGACGGCACGCGGAAGCCGCGGGTCAGCTCCTCGACGTGCGCGCCCTCCTGGCCGAGGTGGGTCAGCGACTCCTCCCACGACCGGGTCGACCACGGCGTCGTGCCCTGGGCGATGTCGCCGAGCACGGTCATCGAGCCGGTCGAGCACCGCCGTCCGACCGCTCGCAGCTGCATCGGGGACAGGTCCTGCGCCTCGTCCAGCACCACGTGGCCCAGTGACGGGGTGCGGGTCAGCAGGTCCTCGACCTCGTCGACCAGGACGGCGTCCGCCGCGGTCCACGGAGCGGTGCGCGGTCCGCGGGCCGGGGTCGCCCAGCTCAGCGCAGCCTGCTCCTGCTCGGACAGGACCCCGTCGGCGCAGCGCCGCAACAGCTCAGGGTCGGAGAGCAGGTTCATCACCAGCCGGGTGGCGTCCAGCGCCGGCCAGACGGCGTCCACGTACGCCTTCACCGGCCGCGAGCGGGCCACCGAGTCCTGCACCCGATCGTCCGGGGAGTCGCCCGCCGCCTCCAGCTGCAGCAGCACCGCGTGGGCCAGCCGTTGCGGCAGCATCGCCCGGGCCGCGCCGTAGCGAACGCCGCGGGTGCGCAGCTCCTCGACCAGCTCGCGCACCTCGTAGGCCGGCACCCGCCAGCGGCGAGTGCCGCGCGGGACCACCAGTGCCTCGCTCGGGTCGCGCAGGGACGACCAGACCGCGCGGGACAGCACGACAGCCATCCGCGCATCGCCCTTGAGCGTCGCCACCGACGCGGACTCGCTGGCCCGTACCGGCACCGAGGCGACCAGCAGCTCGGCCGTGGTGTGCGCGACCTCGATCTCACCGAGCGCCGGCAGCACGGACCCGACGTGCTCGAGGAAGGCCCGGTTGGGCCCGACGACCAGGACGCCGCTACGGGCCAGCCGGTCGCGGAACGCGTACAGCAGCCACGCGGCGCGGTGCAGCCCGACCGCGGTCTTGCCGGTGCCCGGCGCGCCCTGCACGCAGACCGTGGTCGACACGTCGGCGCGCACGATGGCGTCCTGCTCGGGTTGGATGGTGGCCACGATGTCGCGCATCGGCCCCACCCGGGGGCGCTCGATCTCGCCCGCCAGGATCCGGCTGTGCTGCTCGGACTCAGTGGCGTCGGTGAGGTGCTCGTCCTCGTAGGCGGTGATCTGGCCGTGGTCCACGCCGAACCGCCGACGCAGCCGCACACCCATCGGCTCGGTCCGGCTGGCCCGGTAGAACGCCGTCGAGACCTGGGCCCGCCAGTCGATGACCACCGGGTCACCCGCCTCGTCGGCGACGTGCCGGCGTCCGATGTACCAGCGCTCGGGGACCTCACCGGTGGCCGGGTCGCTGCCGTCGGTGTCGATCCGCCCGAAGAACAGCGTGGACGCCGGGTCGTCGGCCAGCGAAGCGGCCCGGTGGTAGAGGGTCGCCGCGAGGAACTCGCTGGACACCCGGTCGCCGCCCTGCGCCTCCAGCGACAGGGTGCGCTCACGCATCCTGGCCAGCTGGACCCGAGCCCGTTCCAGGTACCCGCGCTCCGCGGCGAGCGGGGACGGGTCTGCGTCGGGCACGAGGGTCGACCTTACGCGGGTAGTCTGGTCCGCGCACAGGGTTTTGAGCGCCGGGGGTGGGACGGCGTCGCGTCGGCCAACCCGGAGACCCCGTGAACCGCTCGTCCGCGCGTGCCCTGATCGCCCTCGCCGGCCCTACTTTCCTGCCGGTCGGCTTCCTGGCCAAGCTGCCGCTCGCGATGGGCCAGCTCGGCATGCTGCTGGTCGTCGCGGACCGCACCGGCAGCTACACCACCGGTGGTCTGGCGGCTGCGGCCATCGGCCTCGGCTCCGCGGCGGGCGCGCCCGCAGCCGGCGCGGCGGCCGACCGGTTCGGCCAGCGGATCGTGCTGCTCGTGGTGGCCGTGCTGTACGCGGCGGGCATGATCGGCGTCCTGCTGCTCACCCAGTCCGACGCCTCGACCGGCATGCTGCTGGCCGCTGCCGCACTGGCCGGGCTGTTCGCGCCGCAGGTCGGTCCGCTGGCCAGGGTTCGGTGGGTGGCGCTGGTGCGGCGGGTGCACGAGCCTGAGCTGGAGCGGCAGCGGGTCACCGAGGCGTTCGCCATCGAGGGGGCCAGCGACGAGGCGAGCTTCGTCGCCGGTCCAGCCCTGGTCGGACTGCTGGCCAGCGCGGCCGGACCGAACTCGGTGCCGGTCGTCATCGCCGCGCTCTCGTTGACCGCCGTGGTGGCGTTCGCCCTGCACCCCACGGCCACGGCGGTCCGTCCCTCGCACACCCCGCACCTGACCGCGGCCCGCCGGGGCGGCCTGCCCGGCGGCGCGACGACGCTGCTGCTGCTGCTGGGCGGCTCGCTGCTGGGCCTGGTGTTCGGCGGCACCCAGGTGGGCGTGACCAGCCTGACCGCCGAGCTCGGCCACCCTGGCGCCGGAGGGCTGGTCTACGGACTGCTGGGCCTGGGCAGCGCGCTGGCCGGGCTGGCCAGCGCGCGGTTGCCGCAGCGGTTCGCCCTGCCGGACCGCCTGGTCGCGTTCGCGGCCGGACTGGCGGTGCTGTCGCTGCCGATGCTGCTGGTCAGCCAGATGTGGACCGTGTCCGTGTTCGTCACGCTCTTCGGCTGCGCGGTCGCGCCCTACCTGATCGTGCTCTACGCCCTCGCCGAGCGGGCCACCCCGATCGAGCGGGCGGCCACCGTGATGACGATGCTGTCCAGCGCCGTCATCGTCGGCTACGCGGCCGGCACCGCGATCGCCGGGGCGCTCGCAGACGACCGCGGCCACCAGGCGGCTTTCGCCGTCCCGGTGGCCGCGGGCTGTGCTGCGTTCGTGCTGTCCGTGCTCAGCCGTCCTCGGCTGCGTCGGATCAGCCCGCCGACTTCTTCGTGAGCGTCGCGTTGACGGTCTGCTGCTTGCCGTCCCGGACGATGGTGAGCTCGACCTTGCTGCCGACCGAGCGCTCGCGAATCTGGGCGACCAGCGACTCCGAGCTGTTCACGGACTCGCCGTCCACGGCGATGATCGCGTCGTCCTTCTTCATGCCGGCCGCGCTGGCCGGGCTGCTGGCGGTGACCTCCGCGACGATCGCGGCGTCGCGCTCAGCGTTGCCCTGCTTCACCGAGCCGTCCTTCAGGCTGACGCCCAGGAACGGGTGCTCGGCGGTGCCGTCGGCGATCAGCTGGTCGGCGATCGACTTGCCCTCGTTGATCGGGATCGAGAAGCCCAGGCCGATGCTGCCGGACTGGCTGCCGGCGCTCGCGCCGAGCGAGGCGATGGACGACGGGATGCCGATCACCCGGCCGCTGGTGTCGACCAGCGCGCCACCGGAGTTGCCGGGGTTCACCGCCGCGTCGGTCTGGATGGCGTTGGTGACCACGGTGCTGTCCGTGCTGGAGCCCTGGCTCGGCTGCTGGCCCTGGCCGCTCTGGTCGCCCTCGGTCTCGTTGGTCGTGGTGACCGGTCGGTCGAGCGCGCTGACGATGCCGGTGGTGACCGTACCGGCCAGCCCCAACGGGTTGCCGACGGCCATCACCGGGGCGCCGACCCGGACCGAGTCCGAGTCGCCGAGCGTCGCCGGCGTCAGGTTCGTGGCGCCCTTCATCTGGATCACGGCCAGGTCGGTCGAGGGGTCGGTGCCCACGACGGTCGCCGGGTAGGTGAGCCCGGCGGACGTGGTGACCTTCAGCGTTGCGTCGCTGCCGACGCCGGCGACCACGTGGTTGTTGGTGAGCACGCGGCCCTTGGTGTCCAGGATGGTCCCGGAACCCTCGCTGCCACCGCTCTGCGTGGTGGCGGAGATCGCGACCACACTCGGCTCGACGGCGGTCGCCACCTTGTTCCAGTCGGGGGCGACGGCGTTGGCCTGGGAGACCGGGCCGGACCCGGTGCCGGCCGCTGGGTTGCCGCTGCTGTGCCCGTTGCTGGTGCTGGAGACGTTGCTCGCGTCGTTGTTGTCCGCGGCCAGCACGGCGGCGGTGGTGCCGCCGGCGACGAGGGCGGCCACGACGGCGGCGACGCTCACCTCGACCCAGCGCGGACGGCTGGCTTGCTGGGTGGGCGTCGCGGCCGGCGGGGCCGGCGGGGCGCCTGCGGGCTGGTAGCCGTAGGGGCTGGTGTCGTTGGTCACGCCCAGCGGGCTGGTGCTGTCGTTCGCCGGGGTCGAGGGGCCGTACCACTCGATGGTGGGCTCGGAGTCCTGGGTGGACTGCGGCGCCTGCGGCTGCGGTTCGGTCATCTGGCTCATCCTGGCTCTCACCTCTGTGTGGGGTTCCTGGTACTAGGACACCTCACGCAGTTGGCTGGGCGCTGGGCTCTTCCTGGGAGTGGCCTGTGAATCGCTCGTCGGCCGCGGCCAACGGCAGCCGGACGGCGAACGTCGCGCCCCCGCCGGGGGTCTCGCTGACCCCGACCTGGCCGCCGTGCGCGCCCACGATGGCGGCCACGATGGCCAGGCCGAGCCCGGACCCGCCCGAGCTGCGCTGCCGCGAGGCGTCCGCGCGGAAGAACCGCTCGAAGACCCGGCGGGCGTGGTCGGGGGCGATGCCGGCTCCGTGGTCGCGGACCTCGACGATGCCGTAGCCGTTCTGGTGGCCGACGGCCAGCTCGACCGGTGAGCCCGCCGGGGTGTGTCGCAGGGCGTTGGCCACGAGGTTCGTCACGACCTGGCGCAGCCGGGACTCGTCGCCGAGGACGTCGGTGGGCCCGAGGGGTTCGCCGCGGCCGATCAGCCGGACCGACCGGTCGGGGTCGAGCGCACGCGCGTCCTGGACGGCGTCCGCGGCCACGACCGTGAGGTCGACTGGCACGCGCTTCTCGTGCCGCTGCTCGTCCAGCCGCGCGAGGGTGAGCAGGTCCTCGACCAGCCCGCCCATCCGGGTGGCCTCGTCCTCGATCCGGCGCATCGTGGTGTCCAGGTCGGCCTTCTCGGTGACGGCGCCCTGGCGGTACAGCTCGGCGTAGCCGCGGACGGCTGCCAGCGGTGTGCGCAGCTCGTGGCTGGCGTCGGAGGCGAACCGGCGCATGCGCTCCTCGGAGGCGGACTGGACGGCGAAGGCCTGCTCGATCTGGCTGAGCATGGCGTTCAGCGAAGCGGACAGCCGGCCGACCTCGGTGGACGTCGGGTGCTCCGGGACGCGCTGGGACAGGTCGCCGGCCGCGATGGCCTCGGCGACGTCCTCGACCTCCCGCAGCGGGCGCAGGGTCTGCCGGACGATCAACGCGCCGCCGACGCCGACCAGCACGAGCACCGAGACGCCCACCACCAGCAGGATGACGGCCATCCGGGTCACCGTGTCGTCGACGTCGCGCAGGCTCTGGCCGATCACCAGCGTGCCCTGGCCGAGCTCGGCGTCGGTGACCTCGACGGCCACCACCCGCCAGTGCCCGCCACCGGACTCGCTCTGCACGGTGAAGGGCTGGCCCTTGTGCTGGGCAACGGCCTGGTCGGTGATCGAGTCCAGGTCCGGGCTGCCGGAACCGACCCGGCGGCCGAGCTGACGGTTCTCGCCGCCGGAGTCCGGGATGAAGATGCCGAACGTGGACGTGGGGATGCCGCGCGGTGCTGGGGCCGGCTGCTGGGGCGTGGACTCGGGGTTTCGCACCAGGGTCTGCTCGGTGGCCAGGATCTGGTCGTCCACCTTGCCGACCAGCTGGCCGCGCAGCAGGGTCACGGCGAGCGTGCCCATCACGGTGAGCGCGACGAGCGCGAGCAGCACGAGCACCGCGACCAGCCGGTCGCGCAACGAGACCCGGTCGAGCCGGCGGCCGAGTGCGGTGTCCGCCATCGGTCAGCCACGCTCCGGGGGGAGCCGCAGGACGTAGCCGACACCGCGCCTGGTGTGGATCAGCGGCTCGGTCGCGTCGGCGTCGATCTTGCGCCGCAGGTAGGAGATGTAGGACTCGACGATGCCCGACTCGCCGCGGAAGTCGTAGTCCCAGACGTGGTCGAGGATCTGCGCCTTGGAAAGCACCCGGTTCGGGTTGAGCATCAGGTAGCGCAGCAGCTTGAACTCGGTCGGGGACAGCTCGACGAGGCGGCCGTCGCGGCGTACCTCGTGCGAGTCCTCGTCGAGCTCGAGGTCGGCGAAGACCAGCCGGGCGCCGTCGTCCGCCTCGTGCCCGCTGGTGCGGCGCAGCACGGCGCGGATCCTGGCCACCACCTCCTCGAGGCTGAACGGCTTGGTGACGTAGTCGTCGCCGCCCACGGTGAGGCCGGTGACCTTGTCCTGGGTGTCGTCGCGCGCGGTGAGGAAGACGACGGGCATCCGCCGGCCCTGGTCGCGCAGCCGTCGGGTCACGGCGAACCCGTCCATGTCGGGCAGCATGACGTCCAGCACGAGCAGGTCCGGACGGGTCGTCTCGGCGAGTTTCAGGGCGGTGGCGCCGTCGCCGGCGGTGTGCACCTCGAATCCGGCGAACCGCAGGGACGTCGAGAGCAGCTCTCGGATGTTGGGCTCGTCCTCGACGACGAGCAGGCGAGCCTCAGGGGTGCTCGGTGCGGGCATGTGCCACCGCCTTTCTGCGCGTCAGTCTCGCCGCCGTTCCTGGGAGTTGTCTGGGAGTCACGTGCACGGTACCCGTCAACCTTGGCTTTGGCGTGTCGCGGACCGAGCGGAAACCTTCGCGCGAAGTGTGCTGATCTGGCACATTCGTGCCCGATTGGCACGCAGCATCGGAGGGCCCGCGAAAAGTCTGTGGCTACCGTGCGTCAGGTTGGGCCGACAATGCGTAGTCGAGGAGCCGCCGCTCGTCGGCCTTCAGGCGCAGCTGGCCCAGTGCGGCGACGGCGACCGGGCAGGTGTCGTCGAAGTCGTGGGTGAACCGGCCGGTCCACGGCGGCGACACCGAGACTGCCGCCGGCATCGGATCGCGGTAATGCAGCACTAGCCGGCGGTCCTCGCGCGGCGACCAGAAGGTGTGCTCGTCGTCGCCGTCGCGAAGGTAGATGAAGCTCGCCCGGGCTGCTTCGTCGAGCATCGCCAGAGGCACGGTCGGCGGCACGAGGAGCTCGAGGTCACCCACGGGGAGTGGCAGACCGTGCAGTCGTGCGGCCAGAGTGCCGTCCGCGACCACGGGCAGCAGCGAGAACAGCCTCGCGAGCGACCTGCCGTCGAAGCAGAGATCGTGCTCGAACCACTCCATCGGTGGCCGAGCGCGCTCGTCGTCCAGCCGTGCGCGCAGGTGCGCGTCCAGTGCCTCCAGCTCGACCCTGGCCTGCAGGTCGAGCGCGGCGAGCAACTTCTGGAACATCGGCCAGGAGGCCGGGCGGTCACCCGACTCGAAGCGCGAGACCACGGTCCTGCAGACCTGCGCGCGGCGGGCGAGCTCTTCCTGGCTGATCTCGGCCTGCTCGCGGGCTCGCCGCAGCAGCCAGCCGGGGGCGCTGGGGTGGTCCGTTCGAGATGGCAGTCGCATCGCGTCAGTCTGACGCGCGCCGAGGTGGTCAGCCGTCGCTGTCCACAGGCCCGGTCAGGACGTCGGCCGCGTCGATGATCCGGTAGGCGTAACCCTGCTCGGCGAGGAAGCGCTGGCGGTGCGCGGCGAAGTCGGCGTCCACCGTGTCGCGCGAGACCACGGTGTAGAACCGCGCTGACCTGCCGTCCCCCTTCGGGCGGAGCACCCGGCCGAGGCGCTGCGCCTCCTCCTGGCGCGAACCGAAGCTGCCCGACACCTGGATGGCGACGCTGGCCTCCGGCAGGTCGATCGAGAAGTTCGCCACCTTGCTGACCACCAGAAGCTGGATCTCGCCGGTGCGGAAGGCCTCGAACAGCTTCTGGCGCTGGGTCACCGTGGTCTCCCCCTTGACCACCGGGGCGTCCAGGTGCTCGGCGAGCTCGTCCAGCTGGTCGATGTACTGACCGATGACCAGGGTCGGTTCGCCCCGGTGCTGCTCCACCAGCCGCTCGACGACCTTCAGCTTCACGTCCGACGAGGCGGCGAGCCGGTAGCGCACGTCCGGCTCCGCCGTGGCATAGGCGAGTCGCTCCCGCTCGGGCAGAGTGACCCGGACCTCGACGCAGTCGGCCGGGGCGATGTACCCCTGCGACTCGATGTCCTTCCACGGTGCGTCGTAGCGCTTCGGGCCGATCAGGCTGAACACGTCGCCCTCGCGTCCGTCCTCACGCACCAGCGTCGCGGTCAGGCCGAGCCGGCGCCGGGCCTGCAGGTCCGCCGACATCCGGAAGATCGGCGCGGGCAGCAGGTGCACCTCGTCGTACAGGATCAGCCCCCAGTCCCTGGCGTCCAACAGGTCCAGGTGCGGGTAGGCACCTTTCCGCTTCACGGTCAGCACCTGGTAGGTCGCGATGGTGACCGGCCGGACCTCCTTGCGAGCGCCGGAGTACTCGCCGATCTCGTCCTCGGTCAGCGACGTGCGCTTGAGCAGCTCCTCGCGCCACTGGCGCGCGGAGACCGTGTTCGTGACCAGGATCAGCGTGGTCGCGCTGGCGCGCGCCATGGCAGCTGCGCCCACGAGCGTCTTGCCGGCGCCGCAAGGCAGCACGACCACACCGGAGCCGCCGTGCCAGAAGTTGTCGACCGCCTCGATCTGGTACGGCCGGAGCTGCCAGTCGCTCTGGTCCAGCGCGATCGCATGCTTCTCGCCGTCCACGTAGCCGGCGAGGTCCTCGGCCGGCCAGCCGAGCCTGAGCAGCACCTGCTTGAGGTGGCCGCGCTCGCTCGGATGCACGACCACCGTCTCGGTGTCGATCCGGTTGCCCACCAGCGGCTGGACCTTGCGGCTGCGCAGCACCTCCTCGAGCACCGGGACGTCGCTGGCGTGCAGCACGAGGCCGTGCGTCGGGTGCTTCTCGAGCCGCAGCCGACCGAACCGGTCCATCGTCTCGGCGACGTCGACCAGCAGGGCGTGCGGGACCGGGTAGCGGCTGTAGGTCAGCAGGGTGTCCACGACCTGTTCGGCGTCGTGCCCGGCGGCACGCGCGTTCCACAGTCCGAGAGGAGTCAGCCGGTAGGTGTGCACGTGTTCAGGAGCACGCTCGAGCTCGGCGAAGGGGGCGATCGCCTTGCGGCACGCGTCGGCGTCGGCGTGCTCGACCTCGAGAAGCAGAGTCTTGTCGCTCTGCACGATCAGCGGGCCATCGGGGGCAGTCACCGGTCCATTGTCTCAGTCGCTGTCAGAGGTGCCTGGCAGAGTCCTCGGACATGGGACGAACTGTGCAGATCGTGTTCGACGCCGCCGACACCGTGCGGATCGGCGACTTCTGGGCCGACGCATTGGGCTACGTCGTCGAGCCACCCCCGCCGGGCTTCGACTCCTGGCCGGACGCGCTGCGCGCGTGGAAGGTGCCGGAGGAGGACTGGGACACGAAGAACGCCATCGTCGACCCGGATGGCATCGGCCCGCGGATCTTCTTGCAGAAGGTGCCCGAGGCGAAGTCGGTGAAGAACCGCCTGCACCTCGACATCCGGGTCAGCGACCCGGCGGCGTCCCCGGAAGAGCGGGACGCCGCCGTGCTGGCCGAGGTCGGCCGGTTGGAGGCTGCCGGGGGCCGCCGCCTGGAGTGGCGGCTCGAGATGGGTAAGCACTTCATGGTGATGCAGGATCCTGAGGGCAACGAGTTCTGCGTCACCTGAGTGCTCACCCGGAGGGTGCTCACCCGGCCCGGTAGCTCTCCATCAGCGCGACCGTGGCGTCCATCTGCGCTGCGGCCCGCGAGCGGAGCTTGGCGGCGGCGGCGGCATCCGTGCTGGTCAGGGCGCGCTGGTAGAGGCCGACGGAGCTCGAAACGTGGCCGGCTGCGGCGCGCCACGGCGCGGGAGTCCGGGACGGGTTCAGTCCGGTCGGCGCGGCCAGCTCGCTGGCAGCCCGGACGTGCGCCAGGCCCTGTGCGCGCAGTGCGCGGTTGCCGGTCTCGTGGGCGTTGACCATCTCGGACAGGCCGCGGCCGAGCGTGGCAACGATCTCGATGTCCTCGGGCAGCACGATGTCGCCGTGCCTGAAGGCGAGCTGCGGGCAGCCGGGGCAGTGCAGGTACACCGGGTCAATGGCATAGGGCACCGTGAAGCAGTACTTGTGGCCGTTGACCCAGATGCAGACCACGGTGCCCGTCGAGGCCCGCGCCGACTGGGTGGCGCCGAGCGGTGCGATGCTCACCACGAGTGCAGCGACGGCGGCCAGGATGACCGCGAACAGGCGGCGGGTCAGGTTCAGCTGCTGGTACATGACAACTCCTCGGTCGATGGTGTGGTGCTGGTCCCACCGAGGATCCGGACGGCCGTGCAGGCCTGCTGAAGGTCTGGTGAAAGCCCGCCGCCGTATCACCGCCGGCGCGCTCGGGCTCCTAAAGAGCGTCCCCATCTCAACCCTTGCGAGGACGCGTGCACTCTCTGGGCCTGCTGGAACGGGCCGTTCTCGGCCATCGGATCACGGTCGTCGAGGCGCTGCCTGGCTACGGCAAGACGCACCTGGTGCAGCAGCTCGAACGTCTGCGCGGCTGCGTCGCGGTGCCCGCCGACCACCTCGTCGAAGACCCCGCCGAGCTGGCCCGCGCACTCGCCTCGCCAGGGGTCGAGCGCGTACTGCTGGACGACGTCCACCTGCTGGCGGCGGACGGTGCAGCGATCACCGCGGTCCTCTCCTTGGCGGCTCGGGCGGCGCGTAGCGCGGCCGCCGCCGGAACCCCGGGGTTGGTCCTGCTCGGGGCCCCCGCGCTGCCCGGCCCACTCGCCTCGTTGGCCCTCGGCGACCAGGTGCTCCAGGTCGGCGAGCCGGAGCTCACGTGGCAGGAGGCTCAGATCGAGACCTACCTGCTCCGAGCCGTGGGCTTGGATGCGGCCGCTCTGGCACCTCGCCTGCAGGTCCTCAGCGGCGGCTGGCCCGCGCTGGTCGTCGCGGCCGCCGGGCAGCTGGCCCGCCGGGCGGCCGTCGACCTCGAGAGCCGGGCTGCCGCGCTGGAGGACTGCTTCGGAGCCGGCGGCGCGGCGACCCGGTACCTGGTCGAGCGGGTGCTCGGCGACGTGAAGGACACCGACCGCGAGCTGCTCCGGCTGGCCGCACACCTCGACCCGGCCGCCGCCGAAGTGCTCGCTGCGACCGTGGGCGGCGCGGGCGAGGGCAGCGCCAGAGTCCGGCAGCTCGCCACCCGTCGTCTGATCAGCCTCGAACAGGACGTCGCGCTGCTGGGCCGGCCGTTGCTCGCCGCGATCCGGGTGACCTGGCCGATGACGCCGGATGACGTCCGCGAACGGATGCGGCGGGCGGCCCCATTGCTGCACGCCGCCGGTCGGGTGCCTGCCGCGGTTCTCGCCCTGCGACTGTCCGGGGACGAGGCCGCGCTGTCCGGAGCGTTGACCGAAAGCGGGCAGGCCATGCTGCGATCGGGCCACGACCGGGTCGTGGTGGAGGGCGTGCGCGCGATCGCACCGGCCCGACGCACGATGGCGCTGACCATGCTGCTCGGCGAGGCCCTACAGGTCCGCGGTGACTGGGAGGGTGCGCTTCGCTGCTACGACTCGGTGGCCGACGGCGACGACCCGGTGCCTGCCGGGCTGGCCTGGCGGATGGGCGTCATCCACTACCTGCGGGGGCGACCCCGCGAGGCCGAGCGCTGCTACCGACGCGGGCGGTTGGTGGACGAGGACACCTGCGACGAGGCGCAGCTGCTCGGCTGGATGGCGTCCGCCGCATGGATGACCGGCGAGAGTGAGAGGTGTGCCAACCTCGCCCAGCGCGCTCACGGCGCGGCCGCGCGGTGCGCCGACCCGGCGGCGCTGGCCAGCGCGCACGTGGCGCTCGCGCTGCACGCCAGCATGGTCGGGGACCGTTCCGCGAACGACGCGCACTACACCCGCGCGCTGGACTACGCCGAGCAGGCCGGCGACGTGCTTCAGGTCGTCCGGGTGCGCGCCAACCGGGCCTCCCACCACCTCGAGGAGGGCAGCTGCGGGCGTGCGCTCGCCGAGCTCCAGCCGGCACTGGCTGCGGCGGCGTCCGCGGGGTTCACCGCCTTCGAGGGACTGTGCCACGCGAACGAGGGCGAGGCCCTGCTGCGGTTGGGCCGCCTCGACGAGGCGGTCGCGGCGTACGAGGCCAGTCGGCTCGCCTACCAGTCAATGGGTTCGGCCAAGGTGAGCTACCCGCTGGTCGGCGCCGGCGACGTGCACCGGCTGTCCGGTCGTCCCGAGCTGGCTGCGGCCGCGTACGAGCAGGCGCTCGCCGCCAATGAGGGGTGCGACGACCAGCAGGCGCTGCTGCCGGCCCTCGGCGGTCTGGCGCGGGTGCTGCGGGTGAGCAACCCGAGCCGCGCGCGGCAGCTCGCCGAGCGCGCGCTGTCGTTGGCGAACGGTCCGTACCGGGGCATGGCTGCCATCACGCTTGGCTGGGTGCTCTGCGACCACGACCCCATCCGCGCTGCGCAGCTGGGAGCCGATGCGGCCGCCGACTGCGCGCAGCGCCGGGACTGGCCGGCGCACGCCGAAGCCCTGGAGCTGCAGGCTGGTGCCTGCGCACCGGTCGACCCGGTTCGTGCGGCGTCGTTGCTGGGCAAGGCCCTGGAGTCGTGGCAGCAGACCGGTGACCAGATCGGCGGCTGCCGGGTGCAGGTCGCGTTGGGCCGCCTCGGCGTCGACCCGGACAGCAGCCGGCAGGAGCAGGCCGCCCGAGCGCAGGCCGAGCTTGCCCGGCGCGGCATCGCCACCTGCGGGGCCGGGCTGGACGGACTGCTCGGTGTCGTCGGCTTCGCGGGCACACCGCGGTTCCGGATCAGCACCCTGGGCAGGTTCCTGGTCGAGCGTGACGGCGAGCCGATCGACGGTTCCGCCTGGCAGTCCAGGAAGGCGCGCGAGCTGCTGAAGATCCTGGTCTCGGCCTCCGGCCGCCCGGTGCCGCGCGAGCGGCTGATCGACCTGCTCTGGCCCGATGAGCAGGGTGAACGGCTGGCGAACCGGCTCGCGGTGGCCGCCGCCACGCTGCGCCGGGTCCTGGACCCGGATCGCGCGCAGCCTGGGCCCGGCGTTGTCATTGGCGGGGACGACACGCTCGCCCTCGACCTGCGGAACGTGCAGGTCGACGTCCTGGGCTTCCTCAGCGACGCGCGGGTCGGGCTGGGGCTGCTGCGCGAGGGTCGGTCCGAGGCGGCCCGGCAGTGCCTGTCCGCGGCGGTTGCCGGGTACCCGGGTGACTACCTGCCGGAGAACCTGTACGACGACTGGGCCGGCGCCCTGCGCGAACAGGCGCGCGACGTCCTGCTGCTGTCGCTGCGCGGGCTCACCGAGGCAGCCGAGCAGCGCCAGGACGTCGACGACGTGCTGCGCTTCGCCAGGCGGGCGATCGAGTCGGACCCGTACGAGGCGTGGGCGCACCAGGCGGTGGTGCGGGCCTGCGCGGCTGCCGGACGCCGTGGTGCAGCCGCCCGGGCGCACGAGCAGTACCGACGGCGGATGGCCGAGCTCGAGCCCGAGCAGACACCCGGGCTGCGGGCGCTCGCTCAGTAGCCGTCGCTTGTGGTGTCGGAGAAGTCACCGGTGCTGAGGCCGACGGCGATCAGGACGCCTATCGCGATCACTGCCACGATGGTCAGACCGATCGCGATCCAGGAGCAGATCTTTCCGGCCTTGATCTGCCCCTCACCGGTGAGCCGACCCCCCGAAGCGGCGATGTCACGCTGCGCGCCAGGCGCGAGAATCAACGCGACGATCGCCGGGATGAAGCCGATGCAGCTGAGCAGCAGGACCAACGAGGCGATGCCGCAGATCATGACCGCCGTGGCCCGGCCGGACGTCGTCGGATACACCGGGTACTGCTGCCCGTAGGCCGGAGCCTGCCCGTAGGTCGGCGGCGGACCGTAGGCGGGTGCCTGTCCGTAGCCGGGCGGCTGTCCGTAGCCGGGCGGCTGCTGTCCGTAGCCGGGCGGCTGTCCGTAGCCGGGCGGCTGCTGTCCGTAGCCCGGCGGCTGTCCGTAGCCCGGCTGCCCCGCGGTGGGCAGCTGCTGGGTCGGCTCGGGCGAGTCGGATGCCGGTGCGGCGTAAGGGTTGTCGACGCCCGGGTCGGGCGTGCTGTCCGGTTGCGGGGGTGTCGTCTCGTCAGGCACGGACCTCACCCTAGCGATCAGTGGGCTCCACGGGTGCCACGCCGGTGACCCGGTGAACGGAGAACGTGCGCACCTCCTCGCGGGTGTGGTCGAAGGCGGTGACCCGGCCGCCCTCGATGGACAGGGGTTCCACGACCCTGCGCTCGACCCGCCCGGCGCCGTCCGCGTAGCCGATCCAGACGCGTTCGCGCCGTTCGACCGCCTCGCGGAGCACCGCGATGGTGTGGGTGGGCTCCGAGGGGCTCAGCGGCGGCCCGCTGGGCGGCGGCTCGGGTGTCGGAGCGCTGCGCAGCGCCCGGACCACGGCCTCGACCAGCGGCTCGGCCGCCGGCACGACCTCGCCTCGTGCCGGGGTCGGTGGCTGCCGGGGCGGGGTCCGGCGGACGTCGGGCCGGCGCACCACGACCTCTCCGGTGCTCGACTCGGCGGCCGGCGCCATCCCCATCTCGCGCAGCACCTCGAGCACCGTCGCCGGGTCAGCCTGCGCGGCCAGCACGCTCGGGGCCAGCGAGCGCAGCTGCAGCACCGCAGCGCGCCGGTCGGCCAGCAGCTCGCGCAGCACGCCCTCGTCGTCGCTGCGCACGAAGGCGCGAGCGGCGCCGACCCGGACCCGCCCGTGGCGTCGGGCGACGTCGCGGACCAGGTAGTCCAGCGGCTGCGGCACCGGGGTGCGGCTGCCGGCGGCGAGCTCGGCGAGCAGCTGGTCGGCTGCCCATCCGCCGTCCAGGGCGCGCCGCACGCTGTTGGCGGTGAACCGGTACACGGTGGCACCGCCGCGGGACTCGACGTCGGCCGACACGTGCATCAGCCGACCGAGCTCGGCCTCCAGCGGGCCTGGCGCCACAGCGGTCAGGTCGGCCTGCAGCAGCACATGGTCGACCGGCGCCGGCAGCAGCGCGGCGACCGCTTGCTCGACCGGTGCGTCCTCGCTCGGTGTGGCCACGTGCGCGGACCACAGCGCCTGCCCGGCCGCGCTGAGCGCGCCGCGGCCGGTCACGCCGAGCAGCTCGGCCTCGGCCACGCACCATCGGGCCAGCTGCTCGGTGAACGCTCCGCTGCGCCGCGGGCGCCGCCAGCGAAGTCCGGCGATCAGGGAGTCCACGTCCGGGGCCGAGCCCGCGGGCAGCTCGGCCAGCAGGACGAGCACGCTCTGCCGCACCGCTGCACTCACCCCGCGGTCGACGTCCGCGGACAGCGCCGCCCGAACCGTCCCGCGCTCGTCGCGCTCGCCGACGAGCTCGGGCACCCGCGAGCTGCGCAGCCACGCCTGGGCCAGCCGGCGCCAGCGGACAGCCGGCGGGTCTGCGGTCCAGGCGTCATAGGCGGGCGTGGGGGCCCAGCAGGGGCCGACGGCCCCGTCGGCGGCGACCAGGCCGGCGGCGTAGGCGAGCTCGATGACCTGGGCGGCGGCGGGCTCGGCCAGGTCCAGGTCGTTGGCGGTCCGCCGCAGGTCCCGGACGCCCAGGCCGCCGGCCCGCAGCACCGGTGGTGGGGCGAGTCCCCAGAGCTCGCCGAGCTCGCCGACCAGCCTCAGCAACTCGCTCGCCGCCGCTCCGGCGGCGGAGTCGACCAACCGGGCCGATCGTTCGGTGACCTGCACCGGGGGCTGCTCGACCTGCACCGCGGCGTGCACTCGGCCGCCGCGCAGATGCAGCCCGACCTCGCGGGGGAGCACGACGTGCCCGGGGTCGAGCACGGTGAGCAGCCGGTGCGCGATCAGCCACTCGACCGGTGAGCGGGCGGACTGCGCGCTGACCGGCCGATCAGCGTTCGGTACCGCCCCCACGGGCGAGCCCCAGACCAGAAGGTCCAGCACCTCGCGCACGCCGGCCGGTGCGGTGGCCAGCGCCTCGTCGATCTGCTGGCCGGACGGCGCGTTCGACGCGGGCGGCCCGAGGCCGGCGGGGTACGGGCCGACCGTGTCCCGGACCGTCAGCACCAGTCGTAGCGCGGTGTCCCGTCCCCAGACCAGCGCCAGGTCGCGCAGCCGGTCCAGAGCTGGGGCGAGCACGGTGGTCCGGACGCCGAGCCGCCTCGCGAGCTCAGCGCGGCTGGTCGGGTCCGGCAGCACGGCGAGTGCGTCGAGCACCTGCAGGGTGAAGGTGTCCAGGCTGTCCAGCGCGCGGTGCACGCTGGCCCGAGTGGTGCAGCGCGCGGCCACCGTGGCGAGGTCCGCGGGGACTGGCGCCATCACGTCCGGTCTGGCCCGGAGCAAGCCGACCAGCCGCGCGTCGTCCCACGAGCGCAGCTCGTCGGCGAGGCTGCGCGGCACCGCAGCAGGTCGAGTGGCCATCCGCACTACGCTACGCGGCCCGCCTAGGGTGACGACATGTCGGTGAACGTGGGTGTCGTCGTCCTGCCCCAGCAGCGTTGGCCGGAGGCGGCAGCGCGTTGGCGGGCGGTGGAGGAGATGGGCTTCTCGCATGCCTGGACGTACGACCACCTGGCCTGGCAGTCGCTGGCGGACGAGCCCTGGTTCGCCACCGTCCCGACGCTGACCGCGGCGGCCCTGGTGACCGAGCGGATCCGGCTGGGCACCTGGGTCGCCTCGCCGAACTACCGCCACCCGGTCCCCTTCGCGAAGGAGCTGATGAGCCTGGACGACGTCAGCGGCGGCCGTTTCGTGCTCGGCGTGGGCGCGGGTGGGTCCGGTTGGGACGCAAGGGTTCTGGGGGTAGAGGCGCCGACTCCGGCTCAGCGCGTGCAGCGGCTGGACGAGTTCGTCACCCTGCTCGACCTGCTGCTGCGCCAGCCAGTGACCAGCTGGCAGGGGGAGTGGTTCAGCGCCGTGGAGGCACGGATGCACCCGGGCAGCGTGCAGCGTCCGCGGATGCCCTTCGTGGTGGCGGCCAACGGCCCGAAAGGTATGCGGGTGGCGGCCGAGCGCGGGGACGGCTGGGCCACCACCGGGGCGACGTCCCCGGACGACGGCCAGGACGCCTGGTGGGACGGGGTCGCGGGGTTGGTCGGCCGGTTCGAGGATGCCCTGGTCGCGGCCGGCCGCGAGCCGTCGAGCGTGCCGCGGTACCTGAACCTGGACTCCGGCGCGGTGTTCTCGCTGGCCTCCCGCGAGGCGTTCGTGGATGCCGTCGGGCGCGCCGAGGGGCTGGGCTTCACGGACGTCGTCACCCACTGGCCGCGCGATTCCGGCGTCTACGCGGGCGACGTGGCTGTGCTGGAGCGGATCGCGCCTGGCTGACCTCGCCGCGCGAACCTCGAAGAAACTGGCAAAAGGGTATTGAAAGCATGCTTTCGAAAGAGTACTTTCGATGACATGCCCAACGAGCTGCGAGCACTGACCGGGGCCCGGACCATGCGGGCCCTGGCTCACCCGCTGCGGATCAAGCTGCTCGAGCTGGTCACCCTGCGCGGCCCGCTCACCGCGAGCCAGTGCGCGCCACTGGTCGGTGAGTCCCCGTCGTCCTGCTCGTTCCACCTGCGCCAGCTGGCCAAGTACGGCTACCTGGAGGAGGCGCCCACCGGCGTGGGGCGTAACCGCCCATGGCAGGCGACCGCGGTCGGCCACCACTGGGAGCCGGACGAGAACTCGACCGTGGCTGCGCGTGCGGCCAGCGAAGCGCTGGCCGAGCAGTTCCGCGAGCGCAGCGAGGAGCTCTACCGCGAGTACCTAGCGGCCGCGGACCGTTTCGAGCCGGCATGGTCGACGAGCGCGATGGACGCCAGCGCGAACCTCTACCTCACGCCTGCGGAGCTGGCGCAGATGTCCGACGACCTGATGACGCTGTGGCAGAAGTACCTGGACCGGGTGGCCGCCCCCTCTCGTCGACCGGACGGCGCCAGGTTGGTACACCTTCGCGCGCAGGGCTTCCCGCGCGCTGACGACCTCGAGGCCGAGGCCCCTACCTCACCGGAAACCACTCCGAACAAGGAGAACGACGATGCGTGAGCTCATGCGCCTGCGTAACCTGCGGTTGCTGCTGGTCGGTCAGACCCTGTCGATGTTCGGCGACACCGCGATGCTGCTGGTGCTCGCGATGTGGGCCAAACAGCTCACCGGATCGAACTCCGCCGCCGGCACGGTGCTGGCTGCGGTCATCGTTCCCACGCTGCTCGCCCCGCTCGGCGGCATCGTCATCGACCGGCTGCCGCGTCGTCCGCTGATGATCGGGGTCGACGTCGTCACTGCGGCGGTCGTCCTGATGCTGCTGTTCGTGCACGACGAGGGCGACCTGTGGCTGCTGTACGCGGTGGGCCTGGTCTACGGCGCCTCGCTGGTGCTCTTCCAGTCCGCGCGCTCGGCGCTGCTCAGCACGATGCTGCCGGACCAGCTGCTCGGCCAGGCGAACGGGACCTTGAGCACGGTGCGCGAGGCGCTGCGACTGGTGGGCCCGCTGAGCGGGGCGGCACTGTTCGCCGGCTTCGGCGGGCACGCGGTTGCCGTGCTGGACGCCGCGACGTTCCTGGTCTCGGCGCTGGCGCTCGCGCTGATGCGGGTCGAGGAGCCCAAGCCCGAGACGCACGAGCACCACGTGATCCGCGAGGCCAGCGCTGGCGCCCGGCACCTGTTCACCCACCCGGCGCTGCGCGCGCTCGTCATCGCCACGGTGATCTGCCTGCTGGCCATCGGCCTGGGCGAGAGCGTGTTCTTCGCGGTGGTCGACCAGGGGCTCGGCCGACCGGTGTCGTTCATCGGCGTGCTCGCGGCCGTGCAGGGTGCGGGGGCGGTCCTCGGCGGGGTGTCGGTCACCCTGCTGATCGGAAAGATCGGTGAGCTCCGGCTCGTCGCGCCCGGTCTGGCCCTGATCGCAGTGGGCTGCGCACTGGCCACCAGCCATCTCGTGCTCGTGGTCGCGTCCGGGTCGTTCGTGCTCGGGGCCGGGCTGCCGGTGGTGGTGGTGGCGATCGTCACCGCGCTGCAGCGTCGTACGCCCGGACCGTTGCAGGGCAGGGTGTTCACAGCGTTCGAGTTCCTCACCGGCGGGCCGCAGCTGCTGTCCGTCCTGGCCGGCGCAGCACTGGTGGCAGTGGTGGACTACCGGGTGCTGCTCGTGGTGATGGCGGCCGGGAACCTGGTCGGAGCCGGCTATGCCATGCTGCGGCTGCGCGAGGACCCGTCCGCCCCGGCCGAAGGCGACGCGCAAACCGTTGCGGCGCTGGAGCTCGAGATGACCGATCCGCACCTGCCGCTGAACGTCGAGCCGGGCTGACCGGTGCAGCGTCCTCGCACAGCAGCCGCCCTGGCCGCCTTCCTGGTGGCGGCCACGGCACTGGCTGCGGGCTGCTCATCTGCTGGTCAGGACGCGGGGACACGTTCGACCGGTCCGCGGGCCGCCGGCACCGGCACCGGCTCTGTCACCGGCACCGGCTCTGTCATCGGCACCGGCACGAGCGGCGGGGTTGCACCGCTGGCGCAGTCGTGGAGCGGCTGGAAGCGCTGTGCGGCAAAGGAGCTGGCGGCTCTGACCTGCGGAACACTGAGCGTGCCGCTGGACCGCAGCGCCCCGGCGGCAGACACGGCGGGAGATCAGGCGGGAACTAACGGAGCAACCGCGGGACGCCGCCTCGATCTTGCAGTGGCGGCTGGCGGCAACCTCGACGCGGACCGGACGGTGCTGTTCCTTACCGGTGGCCCCGGCCAGCCGGGCGTGCAGTTCGCGCCGCGGATCCTGGACGAGTTCGCGGCCGTGCGTGACCAGTACCGGATCGTGCTCGTCGACCAGCGTGGCACCGGCGCGAACGCCTTGGTCTGCCCCCTGCTGCAGCGGCAGATCGGCTACGCCGACCTCGAGGTGCCCAGCGACCAGGCCGTCACCGAGTGCGGGGCAGCGATCGGCGCTGACGCCGCGCACTACGGCACCACGGACACCGTGGCCGACCTGGACGACCTGCGGCGTGCACTCGGGTTGAAGCAGTGGTCCATCGACGGCGTGTCCTACGGCACGTACGTCGCGCAGCGTTACGCCGCCGCACACCCGGCCGCGGTGGATCGGCTGGTGCTGGACTCGGTCGTCCCAGTCGACGCGTTCTCCGCGACCAACGCGGAATCCTTCCCGGACGTCGCGGCCGTGCTGCGTGAGGTGTGCTCCGCCGAGCAGTGCGTCGGCGATCCCGCAGCGGACCTGTCGGCAGCCGTCGCGCGGTATCACCTGGGACCGGCTCTGCTCGACGTCATTTCGCTGATGTCGGTCGTCCAGCCGACCTACCCGGGGCTGTTCGCGGCGCTGGCCTCGGCGGCTGCGGGCCAACCGGCCGGGCTGCGCTCGCTGGTGGCGCAGTGGCAGCGGAACAGTGCCGGGCCGGCGGACCAGCTCAGCCAGGGGCTGCATGCGAGCACGCTCTGCCTGGATCTGACCTTCCCGTGGGGCGGCGCCGACTCCGCCCCAGCCACGCGGGCCCGGGCCGCCGACCGCGCGGTCGCCCGGCTGTCGGCGTCCGCGCTGTTCCCGTTCGACGAGCAGACCGCGCGCGGCAACGGCGAGATGCGGACTTGCGAGCTGTGGCCGAGGGTCGCTGACCCGGCGCTGGGGTCGCTGTCGCTGCGCGGCGTCCGGGCTCTGTTGCTGCACGGATCGCGCGACCTGAGCACGCCGCTGGCCTGGGCCGAGCGGGCGCACCTGGACCTACCGGGGTCCCGGCTGGTGATCGTGCCCGGAGCTGGGCACTCGGTGCAGTCGCGCGGGCCGGCGTCGGTGCGGGCAATGGTGGCCGACTTCCTGGGTTGAGGGCCAGGATGGGCGCATGAGCGCGAGCGCCGCAGAGCCCGTCATGCCGTCGTACACCTCCGCCACCTCGGACACGCCGCTGCTCGGCGAGACGATCGGGGCGAACTTGGAGCGCACGGTCGCACGCTGGGGTGATCGCGAGGCGCTGGTGGACGTGCCGACGCACCGACGCTGGACGTACAGCGAGCTGGACGTCGAGGTGGACGAGCTCGCGCTCGGCCTGCTCGAGCTGGGTGTGCGCAAGGGTGAGCGCGTCGGCATCTGGAGCCCGAACTGCGCCGAGTGGGTCCTGCTGCAGTACGCGACGGCGAAGGTCGGCGCGATCCTGGTCAACGTCAACCCGGCCTATCGCAGCCACGAGCTGGCGTACGTGGTCAACCAGTCCGGGCTGCGGCTGCTGGTCAGCGCGGTGCAGCACAAGACCTCGGACTACCGCTCGATGGTCG
Source organism: Angustibacter sp. McL0619 (assembly GCF_049994355.1). Lineage (NCBI taxonomy): Bacteria > Bacillati > Actinomycetota > Actinomycetes > Kineosporiales > Kineosporiaceae > Angustibacter > Angustibacter sp. McL0619. The sequence goes on from NZ_CP188257.1 coordinate 906,361, forward strand.
AGCAGGTGCGCGCAGACTGCCCCGGCCTGACGGACGTGGTCTACATCGGCGAGCAGTCCTGGACCGAGCTCGTCGCCAACGGCAGCCGGGTGGACCACCACCGGCTGCACGAGCGCGAGGCGCAGCTGGGGCCGGACGACCCGATCAACCTCCAGTACACCTCCGGCACGACCGGCTTTCCCAAGGGCGCGACGCTCAGCCACCACAACATCCTGAACAACGGCTACTTCGTCGGCGAGCTCGTGCACTACAGCGAGCTGGACCGGATCGCCATCCCGGTGCCCTTCTACCACTGCTTCGGCATGGTGATGGGCAACCTGGCGGCCACTTCGCACGGGGCCTGCATGGTGATTCCGGCGCCGTCCTTCGATGCCGCCGCGACCCTGCAGGCCGTGCAGGAGGAGAAGTGCACGTCCCTGTACGGCGTGCCGACCATGTTCATCGCCGAGCTCGGCCTGGCGGGCTTCGCCGACTATGACCTCAGCAGCCTGCGCACCGGGATCATGGCCGGCTCGCCCTGCCCGGTCGAGGTGATGAAGCGAGTGGTCGTCGAGATGCACATGGCGGAAGTGGCCATCTGCTACGGGATGACCGAGACTTCACCCGTCTCGACCATGACGCGCTCGGACGACGACCTGGCCCGCCGTACCGAGACCGTGGGGCGGACCATGCCGCACCTGGAGTCCAAGGTGGTCGACCCGGCCACCGGGCTGACCCTGCCGCGCGGGCGGGCCGGCGAGCTGTGCACCCGCGGGCACACCGTGATGCTCGGGTACTGGGACGAGCCGGCCAAGACCGCCGAGGCGATCGACGCGGCCCGCTGGATGCACAGCGGAGACCTGGCCACCATGGACGCCGACGGGTACCTGAACATCGTCGGCCGGATCAAGGACCTGGTGATTCGCGGCGGCGAGAACGTCTACCCGCGCGAGATCGAGGAGTTCCTCTACGGCCACCCGGACATCGCTGACGTGTCGGTGGTGGGGGTGCCCGACGAGAAGTACGGCGAGGAGCTGATGGCGTGGATCGTGATGAAACCGGAGTCGACGGCCCTGGACGCCGACGCCGTCCGTGAGTTCTGCGCCGGCAAGATCGCGCACTACAAGGTGCCGCGGTACGTGCACCTGGTGGACGGTTTCCCGATGACCGTGACCGGCAAGGTGCGCAAGGTCGAGATGCGCGAGGCGGCTGTCGAGATCCTCGGGCTGCAGGCCGCGGCGGCGACCCGCAACGCCTGAACCCCGCACCCATGCGCCAGAATGCGCTCGTGAGCTCAGGTACCCAGGACGGCAACGCATCCCCGACCTCGAACCCGACCGCCGACGCGCCGCTGCCACCCACGGGCGAGCAGGTGCGCATCAGCCACGCTGGCCACGAGGCGTGGACGGTTGCGGTGGCGGCCGGGCTGCGCTCGCTGAGCCTGGACGGTCGGCCGGTGGTCAACGGCTTCGCCGAGTCCGAGCGCCCGTCCGGCGGCCGCGGCCAGACGCTGGTGCCGTGGCCCAACCGGATCGCCGGCGCCCGCTACGCCCTGGACGGCGCGGAGCAGCAGCTCGCGGTCAGCGAGCCGAGCACCGGCAACGCGATCCACGGCCTGCTGCGCTGGGTCGCCTGGCACGTGGTCGCAGCGGACACCGAGCAGGTGACCTGGGAGTGCACGCTGCCACCGCAGCCGGGCTGGCCGACGTCCCTGCGGGCCCGGGTCTCGTACGCGCTGGACGACGGTGGCCTGACCGTCACCGTCCGCGTCCGCAACGTCGGGGACGCCGACTGCCTGTACGGCACGGGCTCGCACCCGTACCTGACCGCCGGGACCGAACTGGTGGACGACATCTTGCTCACCGTGCCGGCTGGCACCTGGTACGACACGGACGCGCTGGGGATCCCGACCGGGGCGCACTCCGTCGACGGCACGCCGTACGACCTGCGCGAGCCGACGCGGATCGGCGAGCGGGTGCTCGACACGGCGTACGGCGACCTGGACCGCGACGCGGACGGACGTTGGCGGATTCGTCTGACCGACCCGGGCACCGATCGGGATGTGGTGCTCTGGGCAGACGGTGCCTACAACTGGGCGCAGGTCTTCTCCGGCGACACGCTCGGGCCGCTGCAGCGCCGTCGCGGCCTCGCCGTCGAGCCGATGACGTGCCCGCCGGACGCCTTCAACGCCCCCGACCCGGCGGCGGCGGGGGTCGTGCGGCTGGCCCCAGGCGACGAGCACGTCGCCACCTGGGGCCTGTCGCTCAACTGACTGACGCCGAGCCCACCGACGCCGAGCCCACCGACGCCGAGCCCACCGACGCCGACTGGCGCTCAGGAGTGTGCTGCGCTGGCACTGCTGCACCGTTGTCGCCGTCGTCGCCCCCAGCAGACGGCCGCAGCCCGATGCCGTTCGCCTCGGGCGAGATGACCCGCTCGAGCCGGCCCAACATGGCGACCATCACGGCGCAGCCCACCAGCAGCAGAACAACGAACGGCGCGGCCAGGTGGTGGCCCAGCAGGAACCCGGCGGTCACCGGGCCGACGACGGCCGCGACCTGGAAGACCCCGGAGCCGACGGCGTTGTAGCGACCGCGCAGGTGCTCCGGCGCCAGGTCGTTGGTGATGGCTGGCACCACCGGCGACTGGAAGGTCTCGCCGAGCGCGAAGACGCCCATGCTCGCGCTGAGCAGGACGGCGGCCACCACGGACCCCGGCAGCAGCCCGGCGATCCCCATCAGCGACCAGGACAGCGCCCACACCACGCTCATCAACATGAGCACGCGGGTGCGGCGGTGCCCCTCGATGCGCTGAATGACGACGAGCTGCAACAGCACGATCGTGGCGGTGTTGACCGCGAAGGCGATGCCGATCAGCTTCGTCGACGCTTCCGCCACCGTTCGGGAGTACGCCGTCCACCCCGCCTCGAACTGGGCGTAGCCCACGAACGCGGAGAAGAACACCACGATCAGGAAGCGCCGGAACACCCCGTGCCCGAGCACCACCCGGTAGCTGCCGGACGGGGCCGCGTCGTCCTCGTGCGGGACGACGGTGTTGCCGACGTGCCGCAGCGGGATCGCGAGCACCGACAGCGGGGCCAGGAACGACAGGGCGTTCGCGACGTAGATCGCCTGGAACGTCCACGGATGCGCCTCGGAGACGAACATGCCCGAGGCGAGGCCCCCGATGCCGATCCCCAGGTTGAGCACGGTGAAGCTCAGCCCGTAGTACCGCTGGCGGATCTCGGCGGGGACGATGGTGGCGACCAGCGACTGCGAGGCAGGCCAGAACACCGCCTGCCCCGCGCCGAACAACCCGAAGGCCACGGCCGCGGCTGCCGGCGTCGTCGCGAACGCCAACACCAGGCTGCCCAGCACGTTCATCGTCAGCGCGAGCATCTGCAGCCGGCGCGGACCGTACCGGTCGATCACCGTGCCGATGGGCCCCAGCAGCGCCAGCGCGATGGCCGATGGAAGGGCCAGCAGCACGCCCACCGTGGGCAGCGCGATGTCGCGCACCTCGTGCAGGTAGACGACCCCGAAGGGCAGCACGAAGCCGATACCGAGGGCGTCGACGATGACGGTGGACAGCAGCAGGCGGCCCTCGCGCGGCAGGTCGTGCCAGAACGAGGACAGCGTGGGACGGCTCGGAACAGCGGTGGGCATGTCGTCCATGGTCGCAAGGACCACCGACAGTCCCCAAACCGTTATCCGCGGGCACTGGGCCGGTTGGGCGCGCATAGGCTGGCTGCGTGGACTACGACCCTGCGCCGCCAAGCCCCGCGCCGAACGCGGGCGCGCCGTACGGCGCGCCCGCCGACCTGGCGGTGGGCTTCGACCTCGACATGACCTTGGTCGACTCGAGCGAGGGCATCGTCGCGACCGTCCGGGCCGCGGTGGCCGAGCGCGGGTACACGGTGGACGACGCGGTGATGGCCTCCAGCATCGGCATCCCGATGGAGGACATGCTCGCGCCGTTCCTGCCCGCCGACCTCGTGCTGCCCGTGGCGGACCGCTACCGCGAGCTCTACCCGCGGATCGGCGTGCCTCTCGCTTTTGCGCTCCCAGGCGCCGCGGCCGCGTTCGACGCGGTGCGTGCCTTGCACGGGCGAGTCGTGGTGGTCAGCGCCAAGCCCGAGCCCGCCGTCCGACTCGTGCTCGAGCACGTCGGTCTGCAGGCGGACGTCGTGGTCGGACGGCTGTTCGCCGCGGACAAGGCCTTCGCGCTGCGCGAGCACGGCGTGAGCGTCTACGTCGGGGACCACCCCGGTGACGTGCTCGGCGCCCGGGCCGCGAGCGCGTTCGCGGTCGCGGTGGCCACCGGCCCGCACGACGAGGCGGCGCTTGCCGCCACCGGTGCAGATCTCGTGCTGCCCGGTCTCGAGCAGTTCGCGCCCTGGCTGGCCGAGCATGTGCTGGACCAGAGGCTGGCGGATCTGCACGCCCGGCTGTCCGCCACCGGGTCGCTGATGGTGGCCTTCTCCGGCGGGGTGGACTCGGCGTTCCTGCTGGCCGCGGCGGTCCGCGCGCTCGGGCCGCAGAACGTCGTTGCGGCCACTGCGGTCAGCGACTCGCTCGCCGACGGCGAGCTCGACCAGGCGGCTGACCTGGCCCGCAGCCTGGGCGTGCGCCACCTCACCCCACGCACGGACGAGCTGTCCCGTGAGGGCTACCGCGCGAACGCCGGGGACCGGTGCTTCTTCTGCAAGGCCGAGTTGCTCGACGTCCTCGGTCCGCTCGCGACGTCGCTGGGCATCGTGGCCGTGGCCACCGGCACCAACGCGGACGACGCCCTGGCGGGCTTCCGGCCCGGTATCAAGGCGGCTGCCGAGCGCGGGGCGCTGACGCCGTTGCGGGACGCCGGCTTCACCAAGGCCCAGGTGCGGGCGGCCGCCGCCCGCTGGGACCTGCCGACCTGGGACAAGCCGGCCGCCGCCTGCCTGTCCAGCCGAATCGCGTACGGCGTGCAGATCAGCTCGTCGGGACTGGCCCGGGTGGACCGGGCCGAGGCGGCGGTGCGGCACTGGTGCGCTGAGCACGGGGTCGGTGTCCGCGACCTTCGGGTCCGCGACCTGGGCGAGGACCGGGCGCGGATCGAGCTGGACGACTCGGCGCTGGCGGCGCTGGCGGCGCTGGAGCAGTTGGCCGGCGAGGGTGCCGGAGCCGGGTGGCGCGCAGGCGGACTGCTGGCCGACGTCGTGACCGCCGGCTTCTCAACCGCCGAGCTGGACCCGCGCGGCTTCCGGTCCGGGTCGATGAACGAGCTGCTGAGCACGCCCGAGCGCTATCGCTGAGCGATCGAGGTCAACCGGCTGGACACGGGCGTTACCCTGGTGCCGATCTCGGGCGTGCGGTCTCCTCGTGGGACGGTGCGCCCTTCCTTCTTACCTGTACGGGGGTCACGGTGCCGACTGGCAAGGTCAAGTGGTTCGACACGGCCAAGGGGTTCGGGTTCATCAGCTCGGACGAGGGCGGCGACGTCTTCATGCCGTCGTCGTCGTTGCCTGCCGGCACCACGACGGTCAAGGGCGGTGCCAAGGTCGAGTTCAGCGTCGTCGAGGGTCGCCGCGGCGCCCAGGCGCTGTCGGTGCAGCTGCTCGACGCCCCGCCGTCCGTGGCGGCCCGCACCCGCCGTCCGGCGGACGACCTCGGCGTCATCGTGGAGGACCTGATCAAGGTGCTCGACGGTGTCGGCAACACGCTGCGCCGTGGTCGATACCCGGACAAGGCGGCCGGCGCCAAGGTGGCTTCGCTGCTGCGTGCGGTCGCCGATGACCTGGACGCCTGAGCCGCTGAACGCCTAGCTCGGGACGCGCGAAGGTCGGCGCGGGGAGGGGCGTCGCGATCGCACCAGCGAGCGCACGGTGATCGCCAACGAGACCAGCAGGGCGACGGCTGCCACGGCCAGGCCCCACGCCCCTGGGATCGGCAGGCAGATGCCGATCCCGCCACCGACCACCCAGGCCAGCTGAAGCACGGTTTCGGAGCGGGCGAAGGCGGACGCCCGGACGTCCTCGGGCACCTCGATCTGGATCAGCGCGTCCAGCGACAGCTTGCCCAGCGCCGCCGCCAGACCCGCGCACAAGCCGGTGACCAGCACCGGCACCATGCCGTACCAGAGCGCGCCCACGCCCGCGCCCACCCCGGCCAGGGCCAGCATGGCGGTCACCACGAGCTCGGGTCGCAGCCGCCGCAGCAGCGCGCCCAGCGACGTACCCACGGTGTTGCCGATGCCGGCCGCACCGACAACGAGGCCGATCGAGGCGAGCAGAGGCAGCGAGTCCGAGATCGGGTCGGTGCGCAGCGCGAATGCCAGGAAGAAAGTGAGGAAGCCGGTGAAGCCGCGCAGGGTCGCCACGGCACGAAGACCAAGCACCACCCGGGGGCCGATGCTCCAGCGCACCGAGCGTCGTCCGGCAGGAAGCTGCGCGGTCTCGTCCGACGGGCTGCGTGGTTGCTGCTGGTCCGAGGACAGCCGGGCGGCGACCTCGCCGACTGCCGAGTCGACCCGAATGGGCAGGGCCAGGGACAGGCCGGTACCCACCACGTAGACCACGAACGCCAGCCGCAGCACCCACTCGGGGCCGGCCCGCATCACCAGGACGGCGACCGGGGTGGCCACGGCCACCGCAGCGATCCCGCCCAGCAGCACCCGGGAGTTGGCGGTGACCAGGTTGACCCCTCGAGGCTGGACGCGGGGGATGGCCGCGGCCCGGGTGACCAGGTACGCCTTGTTGGCGACCAGGTAACCGAACGCCGCCGGGTACAGCGCGAACGCTTCCTTGCCACCGGCCACCGCGCCGGCCATCACCCAGGCCAGGAAGGCTCTCGTGACGAAGGTGACGGCAAGCGCGTAGCGCCGGCCGTGCCGGAAGCGGTCGAGCAGCGGCCCCAGCACGGGAGCTATCACCACGAACGGCAGCATCGTGACCAGCAGGTACAGCGCGACCCGGCTGCGCGCCTCGCCGACGGGCACTGAGAAGAACACGGTGTTGGCCAGCGCGAGCAGCACCAAGGCGTCCCCGGCCGCCGACACGGCGTGCAGCTCGATGACCTTGGCCAGGCCGGACTCACCGGCCCCCTGGGCCGTCGTCACCCGGCGTACCCGGCGCCACGCGGTGCGCCCCATCCGACCCGATGCCGTGGCGGCGCGGCGGGTCGCCTGGCCTGTCCGACGAGTCGCGTCCACGACGTCCATCCTGCCGTTCCGCGGCGACAAGGACACTGTCGGCACCCGGCGGGTCGGGTGCTGTTCGCATCCTGGTCCGCGGTGCGGGACACTCGGTCTCATGCCGACCCCCACCGACACCGTCGCCGTCGTCGCCGTCGAGCCCGAGGCTGCCGCAGCACGCCGCGGGCGCGCCGCCCCGGTCGACGCGGTCCTCGCCGACGCCGTCGACCTCGCCCGTCAGGCGGCCCTGGAAGTCGCCGAGCCCGGTGCGGTCGGCGAGCACCTGGGCATCAGCGCGGACGGCGAGCGCCTGCTCAGCCACGCGTTCGCATGCTCCTCCATGGGCTACCGGGGCTGGCAGTGGGTCGTCACCTTCTCCCGCGCACCACGGTCGCGGGCCGTCACGGTCAGCGAGGTCAACCTGCTGCCCGGCGACGAGGCACTGCTGTCGCCGCAGTGGCTGCCCTGGTCCGACCGGCTCGCGCCGGGCGACCTGTCCGCCGGCGACGTGCTGCCCAAGCGGGTGGACGACCCCAACCTCGAGCTGGGCTACCAGGCCACCGGGGACGAGGACGCCGACCAGCTCGCGCTCTGGGAGCTCGGCCTCGGTCGGCCGCGCGTGCTGTCGCTGCTCGGTCGCGAGGACGCGGCGCAGCGTTGGTACGAGGGCAGTCACGGCCCGGACGACCCGCACGCCCAGCAGGCGCCCGCCAAATGCACCACCTGCGGCTACCTGGTGCCGATGGCCGGCGCGCTGCGGCAGGTGTTCGGGGTGTGCGCGAACGAGTGGTCCCCGTCCGACGGCTCCGTGGTCAGCCTGGACCACGGCTGCGGCGCGCACAGTGAGGTGGACGTCGAGCAGCGCAGCGAGGTCGTCGAGCTGCCGGTGCTGGACGAGCTGGGATACGAGAGCGTCGAGATCGAGCGACGGACTGCAGAGCCCGAGCAGGCTGAGCAGCCCGAAGACGACAGCACCGAGTGACCGACCCGTTCGGCACGGCCGGCATCCGCCAGCGGGTGCTTGCGGCATGGACCGCGGCGCCGGTGCGCCTGCGCGAGGACGCGAACACCGAGGAGGACCTGGCTCTCGGCGGCTACCGGGACCGCCTGCTGGTGGAGCTGGCGCAGAACGCCGCGGACGCCGCCACCCGCGCCGAGGTCCCCGGCCGGCTGCTGCTGACCCTGCGCGAGCGGCCGGACCAGCCACCCGTGCTGATCGCCGCGAACACCGGTGAGCCGCTGACCGCGGCCGGAGTGCAGTCGCTGGCCACGCTGCGGGCGTCGGCGAAGTCGGCGGACGACGACAGCGTCGGCCGCTTCGGTGTCGGTTTCGCGGCGGTGCTCGCGGTCAGTGACGAACCGGCGGTGCTCTCCCGCACGGGTGGGGTGCGGTTCTCCCGCCAGGACACCGCCGCGCTGGTCGCCACCGCCGGCCAGGACACACCCGCGCTGGCCGACGAGGTGCGCCGCCGCGAGGGTCACGTGCCCGTGCTCCGGCTGCCGTTCGAGGCTGACGGCACGCCACCGGACGGGTTCGACACCGCCGTCGTGCTCGCGCTGCGCGACGAGGTCGCGGCGGATGCGGTGCGCGCCCAGCTCGCCACCCTTGACGACGCGCTCCTGCTGGCGCTGCCGGCGCTGACCGAGGTCGTGCTGGACGTCGACGGCCGCCGCCGGGCGCTGTCCGGCGCGGAGCAGCGCTGGCACGTGCACCGGCGCGCCGGCACCTGGACGGCGTCCGACCGTGCCGCCCTGCTAGCCGACCGCCCCACCGAGGAACGTCGCCAGCTTGGCTGGCAGGTGCTGTGGGCGGTCCCGCGCGAGCCCGAGGTCGTCGTCCCGGGGACGGTGCACGCGCCGACCCCGACCGACGAGCCGCTGGCGCTGCCCGCCCTCCTGCTAGCCTCGCTGCCGCTGGACCCGACCCGGCGGCACGTGGCGCCCGGACCGCTGGCCGACCGGCTGGTCGCCGAGTGCGCTCGCGGCTACGCCGACCTGCTCAGCGAGCTGGCCCTGCGGCGGTCCCGAGTCGAGGTCGAGCTCGAGGTGCTGCGGCTCGTGCCGGTGGGCCTGCCTGCTGGTGCGCTGGACGGTCGGCTGCGAGAGCAGATCCTGACCTGTCTCGCCGGGGCCGAGATCCTCGCCGGCGTCGAGGACGGACGGCCGCTGCGACCCCGCGACGCCGTGGTGCTGGACGTCGACGCCGACCCGGGAGCGCTCGAAGTCCTGGCGCCGCGGCTGGCCGGTCTGGTCGAGGCCCCGTCCTGGGGGCGGTCCGCGCTGCGCGCCCTCGACGTCCCGGTCATGGCGCTCGCCGATGTGGTCGAGACCCTTCCGGCGCAAGGGGACCCGGCGTCCTGGCGGACGCTGTACGAAGGCCTGTCCTCGCTCGCGGTCGATGCCCGGGCACGTGAGGCGATGGCTGCCCTGCCGGTGCCGCTCGCCGACGGCCGGGTGGTGCGCGGGGCACGGGGGCTGCTGCTCGGCGAGTCCGGTCAGCTGCCCGAACAGGCACTGCAGCCGTTGGCCAGGTTCGGGCTGCGGGTGGTCCACCCGGACGCGGCTCACGTTCTGCTGGAGCGCCTCGGTGCTCGGCCGGCGACGGCGCGAGCGGTGCTGGACGACCCAGCGGTGGGGGTCGCCGTCCAGGCGTTGTCCGACGCGCTGTCGGGAGACGGCGCACTGGTAGACAACGGGGGCGACGCGCTCGCGGTGACTGACGCGGTGCTCGCGTTGGTCGCGGCAGCCGTTGCGGGACAGGGGATAGCGCCAGGTGAGCTGGCGTGGCTGCGTGACCTGCCGCTGCCCGACGACGATGGCGAGCTCGCGCCTGCCGCAGTGCTCGCCCTGCCCGGATCGGCCGCGGCCGAGCTGCTCGACCCGGACGCGATCGGATTGCTCGGGGCCGAGGTCACCGCCGCCTGGTCACCGGCGGTGCTGACGGCAGTCGGGGTGCTGGACGGACTGGGCACCTGGTCCGCCCAGGAGCCCGACCTGCACGACCCACCGGACGAGCTGGCCGAGCTGGACGGCTTCGAGCAGTGGGCGGACGAGGTGCTCGGGCGCGGCGTCGTGGCCGGCGACGTGGTGGCTGTGCGCGACCTGGATGCGGTGCTGGAACAGGCGTGGCCGGCGGCCGTTCGGCACCTTGCCGGCAATCCGGAGCTCCGGCGCGCGTTGCTCACCCCAGTGCGGTTGCGCACCTCGGACGGCGCGGCGACCTTCCCGTCGTACACGGCGTGGTGGCTCGGCCACGAGCTGGGCCTGACCGGGACGGTCGCCCCCGGCTCGGACGACCTGGACGGTGTGCTGGACGCCGCACCCGACTGGGTCGAGGGGCTCGACCCGCAGGTGCAGGCCGCGCTCGGGGTCGTCGACCCGGCGAGCTCGTTGCCGCTGGACGAGGAGGTCGTGGCACGCTTGGTCGGGGCCATCGGGGATCCGCAGCGCGAGCTCGGCGTGCCCAGCTGCCTGCGGCTGTGGAGCTGGCTTGCCTCGGCCGGACGCTTCGAGGTGCCTGTGCCGCAACGAGTTCGGGTGCTTGACCGGACCGGCGAGGGAACCCGGTTGGTAGACCGCGAAGACGCTGTGGTGGCCGACGACCCCCGGTGGCTGCAGCGCGCGGACGTCGGCGGGCTGGTCGTCGCGCCGTCCGGCCGGGCCCACGAGCTTGCCGGGCTGCTCGACCTGGACCTGTCCAGCGAGCGTGCTGTCGGAGCGGTGAGCAGCCCCGGGCTGGCGGCCGACGTCCCGGCGGTGGCGCGGCTGGCGGTGCCGACGGTCCCGCCGACGTGGGTCGAGCACGAGGTGCTCACGGTCGACGGGCAGGAGGTCGACTGGTGGGTGGACGACGCCGGACGCCCGCACGCGTCGACCTCGGACGGCCTGGCCCGGGCGTTGGCCTGGACGAGCGGTACGTGGCCCGCCCGGCACCTGTTGGCCGAGGTGCTGGCCGACCCGGGCTCGCTCGGTCGCCGGCTGGCGGAGGACCTCTGAGCTGCGTGCTGAGCCCTCAGTCGCGGGCGCCGGCAGCGTTGCCGCGACCGCGCAGCACGTAGGCCAGCCCGAGCAGTCCAAGGAGCAGCCCGCTCACGCACGTCCAGGGCCACCAGTCGCGGTCGCCGGAGTGCAGGGACGGGACGACGAGAGTGACCACCAGCGCGACTGCCCAGCAGAGTGTGCCGATCACCACGATGCGCGCTGTGTCGACGGCGATCGGCGCCAGTTCGGCGTCGTCCCGGGGGGCTGGGGAGGGGTTGGTCACCGCTCCAGAATAGGTCCTTGGGCGCTCTGCCCGACCCCCTGCCACAACGGCGTCTTCTCTGGCAGCATGTGCGTCGCCCGCACGGCCGTGACGAGAGGTGCCCATGTCCCGCTCCGAGCCCAACGCCGCCAAGTCCGGCGCCAAGCCCAGCAAGCCCAGCAAGCCCAACAAGTCCGGCACGTCCACCAGCTCCACGAGGTCCTCGAGCGCCTCGAGCACCTCGAGCACCTCGAGCACCGACACCGCGTTCAAAGAGAACGCGATCACCCGCTTCTTCGAGATCAGCAAACGCCAGTCCACCGTCGGCCGTGAGCTCCGGGGCGGGCTGGTCACGTTCTTCACGATGGCGTACATCGTTGTGCTCAACCCGTTGATCATCGGCACGACGAAGGACAGCACCGGACAGTTCCTCGGTGGCGGCTCCACACCCAACCTGCAGATGGTGGCCGCCTGCACCGCGCTGGTCGCCGGCGTGATGACCATCCTGATGGGCGTCGTCGCGAACTACCCTCTCGCCCTGGCGACCGGGCTCGGCCTGAACGCCTTCGTGGCCTTCGGGATCGCGACCCTGCCGAAGATGACCTGGGCCGACGCGATGGGCCTGGTGGTGATCGAGGGTCTGATCATCCTGGTGCTGGTGCTGACCGGGTTCCGCCAAGCGGTGTTCCGCGCTGTGCCCGGACAGCTGAAGACAGCCATCAGCGTGGGTATCGGGCTTTTCATCACGATCATCGGCCTGTTCGACTCGGGCATCGTGCGCAAGCCGGCCGGGCCGACTCCGGTCGAGCTGGGCGTCGGCGGCTTCCTGGCGGGCTGGCCGGCGGTCGTGTTCGTCTTCGGCCTGCTCGCCATCGTGGTGATGATGGTCAACCACGTGAAGGGCGCGATCCTCTACGGGATCATCGGGTCCACCGTGCTGGCGATCATCCTTGAGGCGATCTTCAGCATCGGCAGCCAGACGGACGCCAGCGGCAAGGTTGTCAATCCCACCGGTTGGGGTCTGAACGTGCCCAAGATCCCCAACGACTGGTTGGCGAAGCCGGACTTCGGGCTGCTCGGCCAGTTCGACCTGCTGGGCTCGTTCGCCGCCATCGGTGTGGTCAGTGCCGTCCTGCTGATCTTCACCCTGATGCTGGCGGACTTCTTCGACACCATGGGCACCGTCGTCGCCATCGGCAAGGAGGGCGACCTTCTGGACGAGCACGACAACCCGCCGCACGTGGAGCGCATCCTGGTGGTCGACTCGCTGGCCGCCGCGGCCGGTGGCGCCGCGAGCGTGTCGAGCAACACGTCGTACATCGAGTCGGCGTCCGGTGTCGGTGAGGGCGCCCGCACTGGACTGGCCTCGGTGGTCACCGGCGTGCTGTTCCTGTTCGCCACGTTCCTGGCGCCGCTCGTCGAGATCGTCCCCTACGAGGCCGCCACACCGGCGCTGGTGATCGTCGGGTTCCTGATGATGACCCAGGTCAGGGACATCACCTGGGACGACCTGGAGATCGCGGTCCCGGCCTTCCTGACCATCGTGCTGATGCCGTTCACGTACTCGATCACCGCCGGCATCGGCGCGGGCTTCGTGACCTACGTGCTGCTGAAGCTGGTGCGCGGCAAGGCGAAGTCGGTGCACCCGTTGCTGTGGCTGGTCAGCGCGCTGTTCATCGTGTACTTCGCGATCGACCCGATCAAGAGCTGGCTGGGGGTGGCCTAGCCTGACTGGCATGACTGTGGATGACCGCGCGAGCTGGCTGACCCATGACGCCTACCTCGCGTCGTACCGAGCGGACGGCGACCGGCTGGCGTCCTTGCTGCAGGGCGCCTCGCCGGACGCTGCCGTGCCGACCTGTCCAGGGTGGACCGCGCTGGACCTGCTGCGGCACGTCTGCGACGTCTACTCGCACAAGGTCGCGGTGCTGCGGTTCGGCCGGGCGCTGCACCCGGGCGAGTGGACGTTGGCCGACGAGATGGACCAGCCGACTGCCCTGGCCTGGCACGACTCCATCCGCGCCGAGCTCGAGCAGCTGCTGGCCGAGCTCGGCCCCGACTCCGCGTGCTGGACCTGGATGGAGGGAGCCGGCGAGGGGACGACAGGTGCCTGGGCGCGCCGGATGGCACACGAGGCGCTGGTGCACCGCGTGGACGCCGAGTCCGTGGTTGGCGTGGCGAGCGCGGACGCGGCGCCGGGCCTGGCCGTGGACGGGCTGAACGAGCTGCTCACCTGGATGGCAGGCGACCCTGACGTGGTGACCTCGGACGGCGCGGACGAGGGTGCGGCCGGCACACTGCTCGTGGACTTCGAGGACGGTGCCTGGTTGGTCGAGCTGCCGGACGGCGCGCAGGTCGTGTCGTGGGCGGAGTCTGGCTCGTCCGCCGATGCGCGCTTGGTCGGGGACGCCTTCGGGTTGGACCTGGCGCTCTGGGGACGCCCGGCCGATCTCGAGGAGTCCGGCGACGAGGGTGTGCTGGCTCGACTGCGAGCGCGGATCAAGATCGCGTCGCAGTAGCGAAGTCGCAGTAGTTTAGTCGCAGTGGCGCTTTCGCCAGCGCGAAGTGTCACGCCAGCGCGAAGTGTGTGGCACTACTCGCGCCTGCGCAGGTGCCATCGGCGGGCCAGGGCGTCCAGGGCCTGGGTGGCTCGGGTGAGCGCCGCGTGGTTCGGCGGGCTCAGATCTCCTGGTGGTCCCGTGTTCCAGACCACATGTCCGTCAACGAGCTCGGCGCGGGCGCGGGTCGCGTGGACGTGACGGTGGTGGCGGCCGCAGAGCAGCGTCCCGTTCTCGACCGACGTTGCTCCACCCGCGCCGAACGGCACGATGTGGTGGGCCTGACACCAGGCGGGCGGTGCCTGGCACCCGGGGTAGCTGCAGTGCCGGTCACGGTGGGCGATCGCGGTTCGCTGACGGGGTGGGAACAGTCGCTGGGTGTCACCGACGTCGAGCGGGTTGCCGACGCCGTCGACGAGAATGGGCACGAGGTCGGCGTCGCAGGCGAGGTTGGCCAGCGCCTCGGAGCTGAGGGCCGTTCCGTCGGGCAGGGTGGCGGGCTGCAGCCCGTCCACCGGTCGGCCCTCGAGGGTCGCGGCCAACGTCGGTTGCGCCACGGTGACCACCACTCGGTAGGGGCTGCCATGGGTTTCCGGCAGCAGTCCCGGCGTGGCCACCACCGTGTCGGCGACCAGGTTGAGGGCGTCGTGACGGCGTTGGGCCGGTGTGCGCGGGTCGGGCGTGCCGTCCGCGGCCGGTCGGGGTGCGGACCAGGCGTCCAGGGCGGTGCGCAGGGCGGCGCCGCATTCGGGTGTCAGCGAACCCGTCAGGTGAACCATCCCGGAGTTCTCGGTCACCATGGTCAGCGCGCGCGCCCGTGCCCTGGCTCGTTCGTCGCGGGCCAGCCGAGCGTCCGCGTCCGGGTCCAGGCGCGCGGTGAGGTAGCTGGCGAGACTGTGGAGCCTGGGAGCGTCAAAGACCCTTGCCTGGTCCAGCAGGAAGTCCTGAGCCTCGTGCAGCGTCTCGGCGTCGATGGTCCCCGCCGGGACGCTCGGCGGGAGCAGTCCCTCGACAGTGCGGGACACCACGTCGACCTGGTCTGCCGCCAGCTCGCCGGTGAGCATGGCGTGCCGGGTCGGTGCAAGGTCGGCCGCCGTCGGGGTGCTGTAGAGCCGCTCGGCTCGCCGGGCCTGCCCGGCCGCCTGCCCGGGTGACATCGTCGGAACGACCTCGCGCAGCCAGTGCGCCAGCCGGCCGTGCCCGGACTTGGCCGGCAGTCCACGCGAGCCGGCGTCCGCGAGAAGTCGCGTCGAGTGCGCCGCGATCACCCGGGTGGCGTGCTCGAGCCCGGCGACGCTTGCGATGAGCTCCGCATCCGACAGCTGCCAGGACTCGGCCTGGGCCAGCTCGGCCACCGCAGAGATCGCGCGGGCAAGCGCAGCGGACTCGTCGTCTGCCGCCGTGCTGCCCGGGTCTGTGGTCATGTGGCCACGCTAGGGGTGGTCGCCGTCAGATCGCCTGTGCCACAGGAAACCTGTGGACGGTGGGACCAGCTGTGGACCCAGCCCTGTGGACGGCCGGGAACAATCCACAGCAAGAGCCGGTTGACCCCACAGAGTCATTAGCAAAGGTAATGAGGTACGCTAACAAGTGATGTCTTCCGCAGCCAGCCCCCCAACCCGCCGTCCGATCGCGTCCCTCGCGGTCGAGCTGCGGATGGCTGTCATGCGCACGTCCCGTCGCCTCCGCCAGGAGCGCAGCGTGGATGACGTGACCCCGGGGCAGTACTCGGTGCTGGCCGGTCTCGACGTGGTCGGACCGATGACTCCACGCGAGCTCGCCGTCCGCGAGAAGGTGCAGCCGCCGTCCATGACGCGCACGATCGCCGCGCTGGAGCAGCTCGGCCTCGTCGACCGGACCGACCACCCCTCCGACGGTCGCCAGGTCCTGGTCAGCCTCTCCGCGCATGGCGCGACCGTCGTCCGCGAGACGCGCAAACGCCGCGACGCCTGGTTCGCCAAGCGCCTCGCCGAGGCGACCCCCGCCGAGCGCGAGGTCCTCGCTCAGGCCGCTGTGATCCTCAACCGTCTGGCTGATTCGTGAGCCCGACCTTCCGCGCGCTGCGGACCTTCAACTACCGCGTCTGGGCCATGGGCGCCATCGTGTCGAACGTCGGCACCTGGATGCAACGCGTCGCCCAGGACTGGCTCGTGCTCACGGTGCTCACGGACCACTCGGCGGTCGCCGTCGGTATCACCACGGGTCTGCAGTTCGCCCCGATGGTGCTGCTTGCCCCGTTCGCCGGCCTGCTCGCCGACCGGGTGTCGAAGCGCAAGCTGCTGATCGGCACCCAGGCTGCGATGGGGCTGGTGGGCCTCGTGATGGGTCTGCTCGTGGTGACCGGCTCGGCACAGCTCTGGCAGGCCTACGCCCTCGCGTTCGCTCTCGGCATGGCGGCCGCAGTGGACTCGCCGGCCCGGCAGGCGTTCGTCAGCGAGATGGTGGCCCGCGAGGACCTGTCCAACGCGGTCGGCCTGAACAGCGCCTCGTTCAACGCGGCCCGGATCATCGGGCCCGGCCTGGCCGGGCTGCTGATCGCCTGGGTCGGCACTGGCCCGGTCTTCCTGATCAACGCCGCAACCTTCCTCGCGGTGATCGGGTCGCTGCTGCGGATGCGCGCCAGCGAGCTGACCCCGGCCGACCGCGCGCCACGCGGCAAGGGGCAGCTGCGCGAAGGCGTGCGCTACGTGCGCAACCGCCCCGACCTGATCCTGATCATGAGCATCGTCTGCCTGGTCGGCACGTTCGGGCTGAACTTCCAGATGACCACGGCGATCATGGCGACCGGCGCGTTCGGCAAGGGAGCGGGCGAGTACGGGCTGCTCGGTTCGATCATGGCCATCGGCTCGCTGGCCGGCGCGCTGCTGGCCGCGCGCCGCGAGCGCCCGCGGCTGCGGCTCGTCGTCGGAGCCACGTTCGCGTTCGGGGTGTTCGCCTCGATCTCGGCGCTGATGCCGACGTACGAGCTGTTCGCGCTCTCACTGATCCCGGTCGGCCTGTCCGCGTTGACCCTGATGACGAGCGCCAACGCCACGATGCAGCTGTCCGTCGCGCCGCAGATGCGCGGTCGGGTGATGGCCCTGTACATGGCGATCTTCATGGGTGGCACGCCGATCGGTGCACCGATCATCGGCTGGATCGGCGCCACCATGGGCCCGCGCTGGACGATCCTGTTCGGCGGTCTGGTTTCGCTCTCCACGGCTGTGGTGGCCGGCGTGTATGTGGCGCGCAAGCAGGAACTGCGGCTGAGCTACAGCCTGACGCAGACCCCGCGCCTGCAGGTGCGCCAGTCCCGGGCGGCGCGCGAGGTCGCCCGCGACCGGATGCTCGCAGATCAGGTCGCAGACACCCGCTCGGCTGCCTGAGCGCGGTACCGGCACGCACCTACAGTTGACCCCGTGACTCCCAGGACCAGGCGGCTCGTCGTCAGCGTCGCCCTCGCTTCGTTGGTCCTCGCGGCCCTGCTCGGTGCCTTGCTGCGCTGACGCCCGCCCCCCACGCCCCTACGGGGCGCCCGCGTGCGGCCTTCCGCCTGGCCCTCACCCAGGAACCCCATCAGCACCCGCAGCCCCACCCGTAGACAGAAGATCATCGCGGTGGGATAACTAGCGAGGGGACCGCTTCCCGGGTCGGGGGGTCGACATGAGCTCGGACGACGAGCAGCCGCCGCAGCCCCCCGCGCCCGAACAAGCCCCTCCCGAAGATCCGCCGCCCCAGCCGAAACCGCCACGTCGCAAAGTCACCGAGCTGCTCGACGTCCAGGCGCCGCCACCCGCGAGACCCGGGGACGAGTCCGAGCACGACCTGGTGGCGCGGGTGCGCTACCTCGCGTTCCGTCGTCCGGTGCTCAAGGCGGTCGTCGCCGCGGCGCTGCTCGCGCCCGCGGCCGGGCAGGACGTGCTTGAGGACGGCGACCGGCCCTTCGTGCTGCTGCTGTGCACCCTGGTCACCTGGCTGCTGCTGGTGGCCACCTTCCGGATCCGAGGCGGCCGTGGACCGACCGTGAAGACCAGTCCGAACGCCGGACAGGTGATGCGCGTCTGGTGCCTGGTCAGCCTGCTGGGTCTGCTGTCGTGCTGCGTCGCGGTGTTCGTGCGCTCGGCGGGAACGGCCGACGTGGCGCTGCTGCTGCAGGGGGTGGCGACCGCGGGGTCGTTCGCGGTGGTGTGGTGGGTCAGGCCGCGTCGCGACGACAAGTCCTACGACCCGAACGCGCCGCTGCCGCAACCGTCCGGCTACGAGGCGTTCATCCACGGCCAGAAGCAGGTTGCCCAGCCAACCACCCAGGCCCTGGACAGGGCCGAGGAGACGGCGCCCGAGCCGGCCATGCTGTTCCGCGGCACCGCGATCGCGTGCTCTGGTGGCGGCATCCGATCGGCCGCCTTCTGCCTGGGCGGGCTGCAGCGGCTGCGCGACTGCGATGAGCCGGGCACGTCGTTGTACGACGGGACCGACCGCGTGTACGCGGTCAGCGGTGGCGGCTACATCGCGACGGCGCTGCACATGGCCAGGCGCCACAGCGAGCAGGACGAGACGGTGCAGCAGACGATCTTCGCGCCCGGCTCTCCGGAGGAGGACTGGCTGCGGAGGCGTTCGAAGTTCCTGCTGCCGACCGGCTCGACGAGGATCTCGGGCGTCCTGTCGATCCTGTACGGGATCGCGGTGAACGTCACGCTGATCGGCGTCGGCCTCTACTGGGTGGCCCTGTACGTCGGCTGGGTGCACCAGCGGATCACGGTGGTCTGTCCGCAGCGCGGCCCGGACGGCGCGGCGACGTGCCTGAATGACGGTACGCAGGCGATGTTCGACAGCGGGCGGGGGACCGCGCACGGCGGATGGTTCTGGTTCGGCTGGGGCGTGCTGGTGCTCGGGCTGGGGATGTTCGTCCTGGCGAAGGTGCTGGCGAAGTACCGCGGCCGTGGGCGGTTGGCGCTGGCCAGCATGACCCAGACCATCGTCGGCATCGGCCTGGGCGTGGGTGCGCTGATCATCGTGCTGCCCTGGCTTGTCGTGGTGCTGAACAACGCGACGTTGGAGAACAAGCCGACGCAGACGGTCGCGCGGGTGATGGCGGCATCCCGACTGGCCACTCCAGCCGGCTGTCTGACCGCGGTGGAGAACGACTTCAGCACAGAGGCGGTGCTGGCCTGGGGTCGGGCAACTCCCAAGCAGCGCACCGACTCGGTGCCGTTCACCTACGGCGGGTGCGGCGGCAGCTGGACGGACGACGCGGTGGTGTTCGCTCCTGGCGGCACCGTGGCCCTGGGCCCGGAGGGCACCTGGTGCGACATGGACCCGCAGCGCCATCCGGTGCCCAGCTTCTGCGACGACCGGCCGGGCCGCGGTGCCAGTTCGCTGTCCGACACGCTCGCCTCGTGGCTGACCGCGGTGATCGCCTTGGCGGCCGGGGTCCGCAGCCTGCTGAAGGCCGGGCAGGCATCGGCTCCGATGACCCGGCGCGGCGCGGCGCTGGACGTGTTCCGCAGGCTCGTGGTGCCGTGGCTGGCCGGCGGCATCGTGGTCGTCGCCGCGTTCGTGGTGCTGCTCGTGCTGGTGCGGGACAACCTGCTGTTCCCCGAGCGGCTGGAGGCGTACCGGGTCGAGCTCTACGCCATCCTGGTGGTGCTGGCGATCCGGTTGTTCAGCGACGCCATGCTCAGCTCGCTGCACCCCTTCTACCGGGAGCGGCTCTCGGACGCTTTCCTGGTGTTCCGCAAGGACTCCCAGGCCCAGCCGCTGCCGTACAAGGTGCCGACCCATGTGGCTGACAACGGTGCGCTAAAGGGCCCGAACCTGGTCGTCTGCTGCACGGTCAACATCTCCGACCCGGACTACATCCCGGCGGCGCGGGGCTGTGCGCCGTTCCAGTTCCGCACCGGCCCTGGCGAGCTGGACGGAGAACCCGTCGAGCAGGGCCTGATCGGGATCAGCGACGCCAGGCTGCCGCAGGGCCGGATGCGACCCGCCGACGCGTACTCCGCGACGTCGGACCCGCAGGGGCTGGACACCACGGTGGCTGCGGCGATGGCGGCCAGCGCGGCCGCCTTCTCACCGGTGGTCGGCCGGATGAGCGGTCGGGTCCGCCCGTACCGGATGCTGCTGGCACTGGCCAACGCGCGTCTTGGCGTATGGCTGCCCAACCCGTACCTGGTGGACCCCAGGGCGAGCGTGCAGGCGGAGCCCCGGGACGGGAACGAGCGTCTGCTCTGGCTGTGGCGGCGGGCGGTGCGTCCCGGGCCGCTGCGGATCTTCCGCGAGGCGTTCGGCAGCATGACCATCGACGACACCCGGGTCTACGTCACCGACGGCGGCCACTACGACAACACGGCCATGGTGGAGGCGTTGCGGGACAGGCCTCGTACGCTGTTCGTGCTGGATGCGTCCGCCGACGCCGAGGACAGCCTCGACGCGCTCAGCGACGCGATCGTGACGGCCCGGATGGACCTCGGTCTGGTCGTCCGGCCTAGCCCGCCGACGGCCGCGGCGCTGCTGCGGCGCGACGCGGCGACCTCGACGAACGTGATCCCGCGCGGCGCGCAGACCGCGGTCTCGCTGCCGCAGCGGGCCAGCCAGGCCTGGATGCATCTACAGGTGTCCACGGTGCGCGACCCGGAGACGGTGGTCAGCGACGTCTGGTTCGTCAAGAACGTGCGCACCGCTGAGCCCAACCTCGAGATCGACGGCTACGCCGCGGACAACCCGGCGTTCCCGGTCACCTCGACCGGCAACCAGTTCTACGGCGAGTACGACTTCGAGGCGTACCGGTTGCTGGGCTACACCAACACCACGAAGATGCTGGACGCGTTCTCGCAGGCGACCGGCGCGCAGGACAACACAGCGCCGAAGAAGCCGGTCTGAGCGCCGATCCCGTTGCGCGACTAGGGCCGGTGGGTCGTCGTCGTGGTCGTGGTGGTGCTGGAGATCGTGGTGATGGTGCAGACCCGCACCCCGAGCACGTCGATGATGCAGGGCGTCGTGGTCGTCACGATCGGCGTGGGCAGCTGGACGACCCGGGTGACCACGGACGTCACCAGGCTCGCTGCGGACGACGCGGCGGACGACGCGGCGGACCCTAGCGATCCCACGGCGCCGGCGACGTTCGGCGCGGTCGTCGGTGCGGCAGCCGCGCCGTCCCCTCCTGAGCCACCGGTGCCGCCCGCGCGGCCAGGTCCACCGGCCGAACCGGCTGCGGTGGAACCGTTCTGGTTGCCCGACGCGGCTTGGCCGGCGCCCGCGGAGGGGGTCGCGGCCCGGGCTCCGGCCGCCTCGACGTCCGTGCCGGCCGTCGATCCCTGGTGCGCTGCAGGCAGGCTGGACGCCGGCAGGCTGGCGATCCCGTGCCGGTAGGCGTCCGCGATCGCGATCACGGTGCGCACGTAGCGATCGGAGTTGTTGTAGCGCAGCACTGCCTGGTAGAGGTCGTCGGGCTGGCGCAGGTCACCGGGGCCGCTGCAGAGGTAGATCGCGGTGCCGGTCGCGGCGTCGTTCAGATCCTGCGGGTCGCGTACGCCGTCCCCGTCGGCGTCCGCTCCGACGATCCGCCAGGTGCCCGGGATGAACTGCATCGGCCCGACGGCGCGGTCATACGTGGTGTCGCGGTCCCAGCGGCCGTTGTCGGTGTCCAGGATCCGCGCGGTGCCGTTGGCCCCGTTCAGCGGCAGGCCGATGATGCCCGGTCGGGCGATCCCGGCGGCGTCCAGTGTGTTGCCTGCGTAGCGGGCGTGGTCGCTCTCTACCCGCCCGATGGCGCCGACCAGCGCCCAGTCGATGCCGCAGGAAGGGTCGGCCTGCGAGACGAGCTTGGCCGCCAGTTGGTACGCGACCAGCGCGGCGCGCGGGATGCCGAGCTCGTCGAGGCGCACGGGCTGCGCGGTGCCGGCGCCGACCCTCGGCGGCAGCGCGAGCCCGGGCGCCAGCCCGGGGTCGGCGGCCTGCGGTCCGGACGTCGCGGGCTCGAGGCTGCTGGTCGTGCGGTCGGGCTGGGTGAGCGCCTGGTCCGGGACGGCAGGCAGCTCGATCCCATCGCCACCGGGACCGCCCGCCAGGGCCAGCGCGATCCCACTCGCCGTGAGCACGATCGCCGGCACCAGCGCGGCGGCCTGCCGCCACCTGATGCGGACGGTCCTGACCTGTCGGTGGGCACTCACGGCTGAAGCCTCCGTCGTCGTCTCGGCACACCCCACCCCCGGGGCTCGAACTGCCTAACGAGCGGGCGCGTCGAAGGTCACGCCATGATCAGCCATTTCGGGCGAAACCGCATTCGGGACGTGCTCGAGGACAGGCGCGACGACAGGCGCCGAGCGGTTCATTCGCGCCCACTCGGGCCGCAGCGCGGGCAGCGTGGTGGCCACGAAGTACACGACGCCGCAGACCAGCAGGGCGGGTCCGATGCCCAGCCTGGTGGCGAGCAGGCCGCCCACCAGCCCGCCGAACGGGATCAGCGACCACGCCAGGCTCGTCATCAGCGACATGACGCGAGCCCGCATGTGCTCGGGGATGCGCTCCATCTCGACCGCGCCGAGGATCGGGTTGATCACCCCGCAACCGAGGCCGCCGACGAACAGCACCACGAACACCACGACCAGCGGGACGTCGAAGCCCAGCACGGCGAACCGCGGCGCGCCGATCACGAAGAAGCCCACCGCGAAGGCGACCCGGCGGGGCATCCGGTGGCCGATGACGGCCGCGGTGAACGCGCCGATCACGGCACCGGTCGACAGCGCGGCCGCCGCGGCGCCCATCAGGCCCGCGCCGCCGCCACGGTGCTGGGCCCAGACCGCGATGAGCACGCCGCTCAGCGCGGCGTCCAGCAAGTTGGTGACCGCCACCATCGCGACGATCGAGCGCAGCAGTCCGTCGCTCCAGACGAACCGTGCACCGGCCCGTAGTCGCACCAGGTAGCTCTCGTCGTCCCCCGCGTCCGGGCCGGGCTCGCCGTCGGTGCCCTTGGCCGGCCGGGCCTCGCTGGGGCGCAGCGCGACCAGGAAGACCACGGCGGCGATCGCGAAGGTGGCGGCGTCCAGCGCGATGGCGGTGGCGGCGCCGACCGCGGTGACCAGCACGGCGGCGAGCAGCGGCCCGATCACCGAGGCGGCGCGGCTGATCCCGTCCTCGAGCCCCAGCACCCGCTCGTTCGGTTGGCCGGCGGCCTTGGCCACGGCGGGCGCCAGCACGTACTTCGCGCTGTCGCCGGGGCCACGGACCGCGCCGGCGACGGCGACCAGCGCCAGCAGGGTGGCGAAGTGCAGCAGGCCGGCCTGGTGCAGCACCGGGATCAGGCCCACAACGGCAACGCTGACGACGTCCGAGGTGATACTCATCCGCCGTGGCCCCACCCGGTCCGTGACCGGCCCGGACAGCCCTTGGGCCAGCACGTACGGCAGCATCTCGGCCATCGCGACGAGCCCGGTGCGGGTCGGCGAGCCGGTGGTCTGCAGCACGAACAGGGGCACGGCGATCATCGACAGCCGAGTGCCGACCAGCGAGATCCCGAAGGCGGTGAGCAGCGCGACCATCGGGCGCAGCGAACCGCGGGCCGGCGCCTCGCGCTCGATCGTGGTGGTCGACATCAGCTGTCCCCGGGGACTGGGAAGACGTTGAGCTGGACGTCGACGGCGCGCAGCGCCTCGCCGCCGTCGCTCGCGTCGTCCGGCGGGGGAGCGGGCAGCTCGTCGGCGCGCGGGTACTCGCCGACCAGCGCCCACATCCGGTCGGCCAGCTCGTCGGCCTGGTCCGGGGTCAGGCGCAACCGGATGTCGTTGAACGTGCCGGCCGACTGCCAGTGGCCGGGCAGCGCGACCTTCTCGTCCAGGTGGGCCTGCACCAGGTCGGCGGACATCCGGGTGACCGCGCGCAGGTAGGTCTCGGTGTTCGCGGCCAGCTCGGGGTCGCTGACGTAGGCGCCGACGTCCAGGGTGGTGGAGCGACTCGCCGACTTCCACCAGCGCTCGCGGCCCTGGCCGAGCTCTGGGTCCTCGACGATGAAGCCGTACTCGGCGAGCTGGCGCAGGTGGTAGCTGGTCGCCGCGCTGGACTGACCGAGCTTCTCGGCCAGGCCGGTGGCGGTGGCGGCACCGTCGCGGCGAAGCATGCCCAGGATGCGCACCCGCAGCGGGTGGGCCAGCCCACGCAAGGTGCGGGCGTCGAGGCGCAGCTCCTGGGGGTCCTGAGCCGGCTCGGTGCCTTCGGGGGTCTCGTTCATGGTGCCAAAGGTACTTTGCAAAGACTTCTTTGCCAAGACATCTTTGCAAAGAACTTTGGGGATGCCTTCTCTCCTGCTCTGATCAGCGATGATGTGCGAGTGCTCGAACTCGACGATGCCCTCGCCCAGCTGCGCTCGGACCTGTTGGACCCGCAGCGGCTGGTCCGCGCGGTCGCGGCCGGACGGCGGCGGACGGCGCACCCCAGCGTGGCCCGCGCCGAGCTGCGACCGGTTGACCTGAAGAGTGGACGGGTCCTGCAGGTGGTCACCCACGACGGCCGCAACGCCACCACTCGGAACACGCCCTACGGCGCGGCCGCCGCCACGGTGGACGCACTGCTGGCCGAGCCGTTCGGGAACTGGCACGTGGAGACCGTCGACGAGACCGTGCAGCTGCGGGTGACCAAGAAGGGCGCCGCGCAGGTGCACCGGGCGCCGGCCAGCCGCCGGGTGGTCGAGGTCCGCTCGCACGACCGGATCCGCCAACGGCTGCTCTCGCCGGACGACCCGCTGTTCGGGGCGCTCGGTGCGGACGGCGACAAGCGACGGCAGGTGGACGCCTTCCTGCGCCTGCTCGAGCCCTGCCTGGAGCGCGTGCCCACCGACCGTCCGGTGCGGGTGGTCGACCTCGGCTGCGGCAACGCCTACCTGACCTTCGCGGCCCACCGCTTCCTCGCGCAGCGGCTCGGCGACGTGCAGACCGTCGGGGTCGACATCCGGCCGGACGTGGTCGAGCGCAACACCCGGCTGGCGGCCGAGGCCGGCCTGGACGGGCTGAGCTTCCAGGTCGGGTCCATCGCGGACGCCGAGCCGTTCGACGGGACGCCGCCGGTCCTGGTGCTCGCGCTGCACGCCTGCGACACCGCCACCGACGACGCACTGGCCCGGGCCACCCGCTGGGGCACCCCGGTCGTCCTGGCCGCACCGTGCTGTCACCACGACGTGCAGCGTCAGCTCGCCGCCGGCCCCGGGGCACCGAACCCGTACGGCGCGATGGCCCGGCACCCGATCCTGCGCGAGCGCTTCGCCGACGTGCTGACCGACTCGCTGCGCGCCCTGGTGCTGCGGATGGTCGGCTACAAGGTGGACGTCGTGGAGTTCGTCGACTCCCGGCACACCCCGCGCAACGCGATGATCCGGGCGATCCGGACGCCGGCGCCGGTCAAGGCGACCCTGGTGGCCGAGTACCGGGCGCTGACCGCCGACTGGAACGTGCACCCAGCACTGGCCCGGCTGCTCGACCCCGAGGTCACCAAGGCGATGGCGCTGCCGCGTCGATGAGCCTGGTGCTCGCCTTGCCGGCCGCGATGCTGGCGGCGCTGCTGTCGTCGGCGCCCGCAGTGACGCAACCCGCCGTGACGCAGCCCGCGCCGGCGCCCAGCGGCAGGGTCGTCACCGTCACCGACCCGCGCATCACCGAGTCCAGCGGTCTGGCCGTCAGCCCAGTCCACCCGGACCTGGTCTGGACCGTGAACGACTCCGGCTCGGAGCCGCAGCTGTTCGCCGTCTCCACCCGCACGGGCCGCACCCGCGCGGTCGTGCGGCTGGCCGGGATCGACGTCCGGGACGTCGAGGCGCTGGCCGCCGGCCGGGACGAGCGCCACCGGCCGATGATCTGGGTCGGTGACATCGGCGACAACCGCGCGGTCCGCGACAGCGTCGTCCTGCGGCTGTTGCGTGAGCCCGACCAGGTGCGCTCGCAGACCGCGGCGGTGCACTCGCTCCGGGTCCGGTACCCCCGCGGTCCGGCGGACGCCGAGACCCTGGTCTGGCTGCCGGACGGACGGCTGCTGATCGTCACCAAGGCCCTGCTGTCGGCGCGGGTCTACCAGGTGCCGGCGTCCGCCGTGAGCCAGGTGCTGGCGGGCCGAGATGTGTCCATCCCCGTTGTGGCGCAACAGGTCGGAACCATAGCGCAGACTCTGGCCACCGACGGCTCGGCGCTGCCGGATGGCCGGTTCGTGGTTCGCGGCTACGAGTCCGCGACGGTGTACGCGTGGCACGGCGGTGCATCCGACAGTGCATCCGACAGCGGCTCCGACAGCGGGTTCGAGCCGGTCGAGCCGGTTGCGCTGCCCACCCAGCAGCAGGGCGAGGGCATCACCGTCGAAGCAGGCGGCGGCACAGCGCTGGTCTCCTCCGAGGGACTGCGCCAGCCCCTCTACCGGGTGGCGCTGCCAGGCCCCACCGGCTCAGTCCCCACCACCCCGGTGCCCATCAGCCCGGTGCCCACCAGCCCCGGACCCTCGGGCAGCGCGTCGCAACCCGGCTCCACTCCGACTCGAGCAGGGGCCTCCAGCGACAGCGCGGGAAGGCAGTGGGGTGCCCCTGCGCTACTCGGCGGCGGCGCGCTGGCCGCCGCGCTCGCCTTGGGGGCGCTGGCGGTCAGAGGTGCTCGACGACGTACTCGACGCAGCCGGTGAGCGCCTGGACGTCGTCCGGCTCGATCGCCGGGAACATCGCGATCCGCAGCTGGTTGCGGCCGAGCTTGCGGTAGGGCTCGACGTCCACGATCCCGTTGTGCCGCAACGTGCTCGCCACTCTCGCCGCGTCGACGGCGTCGTCGAAGTCGATGGTCGCCACCACCGCTGATCGGTGCTCGGGATCGGCGACGAAGGGGGTGGTGTACGACGTCCGCTCGGCCCAGCCGTACAGCCGGGTCGCCGAGTCGGCGCTGCGTGCGGTCGACCAGGCCAGGCCGCCGTTGTCCGACAGCCACCGGATCTGCTCCTCCATCATCAGCAACGTGCCGATCGCCGGGGTGTTGTAGGTCTGGTCCAACCGGCTGTTGGTCACTGCGGTCATCAGGTCCAGCCCGGCCGGGATCCACCGCTCGCTCGCCGCGATCTGCTCGGCGCGGGTCACCGCCTCGGGCGACACGAACGCCAGCCACAGACCGCCGTCCGAGGCGAAACCCTTCTGCGGCGCGAAGTAGTAGACGTCACACGCAGCGACATCCACGGCCAAACCGGCGGCGGCCGAGGTGCCGTCCACCACGAGCAGAGGGCCGCCGTCCCGGCTGTGCGCCGTGCCTGGGACGCGCTCGACCGGCACCCAGACGCCCGTGGAGGTCTCGTTGTGCGGCCAGGCGATCACGTCCACCTCGTCGGCCGCCGAGGGAGCGGACAGCGCGGGCCGGCTGCCCGGGGCCGACCGAACCACCAGCGGATCCTCGAGAAAGGGCGCTGCCGTCGTCGTCGCCGCGAACTTCGCGGAGAACTCGCCGAGCACCAGGTGCTGGGCGCGATGGCTGACCAGGCAGCTGGTGGCGACATCCCAGAACAGCGTCGACCCGCCGTTGCCGAGCACCACCTCGTAGCCGTCCGGCAGCGCGAACAGCTCACGCAGCCCTGCCCGCACCCGGCCGACCAGCTCGCGCACCGGTGCCTGCCGGTGCGAGGTGCCGAGCAGCGTGCGACCCGCGTCGGCGACCGCCTGGGCCTGCTGGCGGCGGACCTTGCTCGGCCCGGAGCCGAACCGTCCGTCGGCGGGCAGCAGGTGCTTGGGGATCGTCAGCGTCACGTCGCGCAGTCTCCCAGACGGCCTGTCGTTGATCACGTTAGGTGTGCGTACGCCTGCTTCTGCAGGGCTGCACGCCTCGAGAAGTAGACCTTCGCCCACCTAACGTGATCAACAGCAGCGGCGGGCCAGCGGCGCAGCGGGGCTCAGCGGTGCGAGACGGCCTCGCTCCAGCCGGTCACGTCCTGGGGCAGCCGCGGACCCGGGCCGATGTAGCGCGCGCTCGGCCGGATCAGCCGCCCGGTGCGCTTCTGCTCCAGCACGTGCGCCGACCAGCCGGCGGTGCGCGCGCAGGTGAACATCGGTGTGAACATCGACGCCGGCACGTGCGCGAAGTCCAGGACCACCGCAGCCCAGAACTCCACGTTGGTGGCCAGCACGCGGTCCGGACGTCGGGAGTGCAGCTCGTCCAGCGCGGCCTTCTCCAGCGCGGCGGCGACCTCGAACCGCGGCGCACCCAGGCGCTCTGCGGTCGAGCGCAGCACCCGGGCGCGGGGGTCCTCGGCGCGGTAGACCCGGTGCCCGAAACCCATCAGCCGCTCGCCGCGGTCCAGCACTCCGCGCACGTAGGCGCCGGCGTCGTCGGTCTTCTCCACGCCCTCGATCATGTGCAGCACGCGCGATGGGGCGCCGCCGTGCAGCGGACCGCTCATCGCGCCAACCGCACCGGACAAGCAGGCCGCCACGTCCGCGCCGGTCGAGGCGATCACCCGGGCGGTGAAGGTCGAGGCGTTCATGCCGTGCTCGGCGGCGGAGACCCAGTACGCGTCCACGGCCTCGACGTGGCGCGGGTCGGGTTCGCCGCGCCAGCGGATCATGAACCGCTCGACGATGGTGTGCGCGCGGTCCACCTCGCGCTGCGGGACCATCGGCAGCTCCTGCCCGCGGGCGGACTGCGCGATGAACGACAGCGCCATCACCGACGCCCGGGCCAGGTCCTCGCGGCACTGCTCGGCGTCGATGTCCAGCAGCGGCCGGTAGCCCCAGATCGGCGCCAGCTGGGCCAGTGCGCTCTGCACGTCGACCCGCACGTCGCCGGTGTGCACCGGAAGCGGGAACGGCTCGGCCGGCGGCAGTCCGGGGTTGAACTCGTCGTCCACCAGCAGGCCCCACACGTTGCCGAAGGAGACCTTCCCGACGAGGTCGTTGATGTCGATGCCCCGGTAGCGCAGTGCCCCGCCCTCGCGATCGGGCTCGGCGATCTCGCTCTCGAACGCGATCACGCCTTCGAGGCCTGGACGGAACGTCGTGTCGGCGTCGGTCATGACGCTCCTCCCACTCGTCGTCGAGCGTGTTCGTCGAGCCAGTTCGTCGAGCCTGTTCGTCGAGCCTGTCGGACGGCGCGCCAGTGAGCCGGTCGTCCGCGGACATTCTGCACCTACCGACTGGTACGGCGACCAGTGGGCACCGGCGCGGAGCCCTAGGCTCGGCGGGTGAGCGAGCGGAAGGTGGTCGACCCGATGGCGCGGCTGGACTACGACGGTGAGCTGATCGGCGTCGACGTCTCTCCTGGTGGTGCAGGTGCGCCGCTGGCCTGGATCGAGCGCTGGTACGCCGAGGCGCAGGCTGACCCGCGGGTCAGCGAGCCGGCCGCGATGGTGGTGGCCACCGTGGACGCCGACGGCGTGCCGGACGCGCGCACGGTGCTGCTCAAGGGCCTGTCGGCGAACGGCTTGACCTTCTACACCAACACTCGCTCGGCCAAGGGCCACCAGCTGGTCTCCAACCCGCGGGCCGCGCTGGTGCTGCTCTGGCACCCCATGTACCGGCAGATCCGGGTGCGCGGGCCAGTCGAGCCCACGTCGCCGCAGGACGCCGCCGGCTACTTCGCCACCCGTCCGCGCGGTTCGCAGGTGGCCACCCGAGCCTCCCGGCAGTCCCAGCCGATCGGCTCGCGGGCCGACCTGGAGGCGAAGGTCGCCGCCGAGCAGGCACGCTGGCCGGACACCGGCTCGCCGGACGACGTCCCGGCCCCGTCCACCTGGGGCGGCTACCTGGTCCGCCCGGACGTCGTGGAGCTGTGGGTCGGCCAGCGCAACCGGCTGCATGACCGGCTGGTCTTCCAACGGTGCGGCGACGGCGGACTGGACCACGCGCCGTCCTGGCGGACCAGCCGTCTGCAACCCTAGGCGGCGGAAGGAGTTCACATGCCCCCAGCGCTCCCGCAGCTCGACGGCGCGGTGCTGCTCACCGACTCCGGCCTCGAGACGGACCTGATCTTCCACCACGACGTCGACCTGCCGGCGTTCGCCGCCTTCACCCTGCTGCGCACCGATGAGGGCCGCGAGCTGCTCGAGCAGTACTTCCGCGAGCACCTGCGAACCGCTGCGGCACATGGCTTCGGCATCATCCTGGAGACCCCGACCTGGCGGGCCAGCTCGGGCTGGGCGCCGCAGGTCGGCTGGTCGGTCGCGGATGTCGTCCGGGCCAACCGCGAGGCCTTCGACCTGGTCGCCGCCGTTCGTGACTCGGTTCGTGAGTTGGTGTCCGACCAGGCCGGGCCGTGCGTGATCAGCGGATGTGCCGGCCCTCGTGGCGACGGATACGTGGTGACCGAGCGGATGACCGGCCAGCAGGCGCGGATCTACCACCAGGCGCAGGTCGAGGCCTTCGCCGAGACCGACGTCGCGCTGGTCAGTCTGCTCACCATCAGCTACCCCGAGGAGGCGATCGGGTTCGTGCAGGCCGCGGCGGACGCCGGCGTCCCGTCCGTCGCCTCATTCACCGTCGAGGTGGACGGCCGGCTGCCGGATGGCACCCCCCTGGGCGAGGCGATCACCGCGGTGGACGACGCGACCGACGGCTACGCCGCCTACTTCATGGTCAACTGCGCCCACCCCGAGCACATCGGGCCAGCCCTGGACCCGACGGCGGTCTGGGCCCCGCGGCTGGTCGGGGTGCGAGCCAACGCCTCCACCCGCAGCCACGCCGAGCTGGACGAGGCCACCGAGCTGGACGACGGCGACCCGGTCATGCTGGCGGCCGAGCTGCTCGCGCTGCGGGCCGCCATGCCCGCGGTGAGCGTGCTCGGCGGGTGCTGCGGGACCGACGTCCGGCACATCGACGCGCTCGGTGCTGCGCTGCGGGGTTGAGCTGCGGGGTTGAGCTGCGGTATTGAGCTGCATCCCGGTCGGCGCGTCCGGATGTCGGGACTACTCACGGGTATGTTTGCCGCGCCGGCGCGGCGACCCTCTACCGTTGTAGGGGTTACATCCATCGCGGGCGTCAGAGTCGCCGCCCGTCGGCCCGGTTCCTCGGGCCGCCGGCGACAGGAAGCCTCATGAACGTGCACCGCGTCGTCCACGACGTCACGGAACGGATCGCCGCGCGTAGCCGAGACACGCGCGCGCAGTACCTCGACCAGCTCGAGCGGGCCCGCGCGAACCCTTCGCGCCGGTCCAACCTGGGCTGCAGCAACCTCGCGCACGCCGTCGCCGCCTGTGGCACCAGCGACCGCGCAGCGCTGACCACCGACGACGGCGCCAGCATCGCCATCGTCACCGCCTACAACGACATGCTCTCGGCGCACGCGCCGTACGAGACCTACCCGCAGCAGATCAAGGCCGCCGCGCAGCGGGCGGGGGCCGTGGCTCGCGTCGCGGGTGGGGTGCCGGCCATGTGCGACGGCATCACCCAGGGCCGCGAGGGCATGGAGCTCAGCCTGTTCAGCCGCGACGTCATCGCGATGTCGACCGCGATAGCGCTGTCCCACGACGTGTTCGACGCCGCGCTGATGCTCGGTGTCTGCGACAAGATCGTGCCCGGCCTGGTGGCCGGCGCGCTCGCCTTCGGCCACCTCCCGACCGCGTTCGTGCCGGCCGGGCCGATGGCCAGCGGGCTGCCCAACGCCGACAAGGCCGCGGTCCGACGGGCGGCCGCTGAGGGGACGGTCGGACGGCCGCAGCTGCTGGCGGCGGAGGTGGCCAGCTACCACTCGCCGGGCACGTGCACGTTCTACGGGACGGCGAACTCCAACCAGCTGCTGATGGACGTGATGGGTCTGCACCTGCCGGGCGCCGCGTTCGTGCACCCGGACCACCCGCTGCGGGCTGCGCTGACCGAGGCCGCCACGCAGCGGGTCGCACAGATCGCCACCAGCGCGGCGCCGTACGGCATCGGGGACGTCGTCGACGAGCGCTGCGTGGTCAACGGCGCGGTCGCGCTGCTGGCCACCGGTGGCTCGACCAACCACACCATGCACCTGGTCTCGATGGCCGCGGCCGCGGGCGTGCAGCTGACCTGGGAGGACCTGGACGACCTGTCCGCGGTCGTCCCGCTGTGCACCCGGCTCTACCCGAGCGGTACCGCCGACGTGAACGACTTCCACGCCGCGGGCGGCACCCCCTTCCTGGTCGGCACCCTGATGGACGCCGGCCTGCTGCACGGCGACGTCCGCACGCTCGCCGGGCACGACCTGTTCCGCTACCGGCAGACGCCGGTGCTGGACGACGACGGGCTGCTGACCTGGGTCGATGCGCCGGCGGTCAGCGGCGACCTCGACGTGCTGCGCCCGGCGTCCGCGCCGTTCTCGCCGGACGGCGGGCTGCGGGTGCTGCGGGGATCGCTGGGGCACGCAGTGGTCAAGACCTCCGCGGTGGCCGCCGAGCACCGCGTGATCGAGGCTCCCGCACGGGTGTTCACCGACCAGACCGCGGTGCTGGAGGCGTTCTCGCGCCGGGAGCTGGACCGCGACGTCGTGGTCGTCGTGCGCGACCAGGGGCCGTCGGCCAACGGGATGCCCGAGCTGCACCAGCTGACCCCGTCACTGTCCGTCCTGCAGAGGCGCGGGCACCAGGTCGCGCTGCTCACCGACGGCCGGATGTCCGGTGCGTCAGGGGCCGTGCCGGCCGCGATCCACGTCACCCCCGAGTCGGTGCACGGCGGCCCGATCTCCCGGCTGCGCGACGGTGACGTCGTCCGGATCGACTGCGAGACAGGTACTCTGGAGGTGCTGGTCGACCCGACCGAGTTCGCGGGCCGGCCGGCCGCCCCGCCGTCCCACCAGGACGAGCGAGGGGTCGGTCGCGAGCTGTTCGGCGCGCTGCGCCGGGCGGTCGGTCGCGCTGACCAGGGAGCGCACGTGTTCGGAACCCTTGCGCCGCAAGGGGTCAACCTCCAAGAGAGCGCACGGTGACCGGCATGACGCACAGCATCGTCGCCCCCTCGCTGCACGACCTGCTGGGCATCGCGCCGGTCGTGCCGGTGGTCGTGGTGAACGAGGTCGCGGACGCCGTCCCGCTGGCCCAGGCCCTGCTGCGCGGCGGGATCGGGATCGTTGAGATCACCCTGCGCACGGCCGCCGGGCTGGGGGCCATCGAGCGGGTCGCCGCCGAGGTGCCGGGCATGGTGGTCGGGGCCGGCACCGTGGTGACCCCGGCCCAGGTGGAGGCGGTGACCGCGGCCGGCGCGCAGTTCCTGGTCACGCCCGGCTCGCCGGACCGGGTGCTGAACGCCGCGCTGGCCACCGGGGTGCCGCTGTTGGCCGGGGCCAGCACGATCACCGAGATGATGCGGCTCGCTGAGCACGGGCTCGAGGCGATGAAGTTCTTCCCGGCCGAGGCCAGTGGCGGGCGGGACTACCTGGCCGCCGTGGCCGGCCCGCTGCCGCACCTGCGGTTCTGCCCGACCGGCGGCATCACCGCGGTCACCGCGCCGAGCTACCTGGCGCTGCCGTCCGTGGCCTGCGTCGGTGGCTCCTGGATCACTCCGAAGGACGCCATCGCCGAAGGGGCGTGGAACGTGGTCGAAGCGTTGGCCCGGGACACCGCTGCCTTGCGCTGAGGGTTCCGGCCGCCGCGCCGGGCAGACCTTCGGTCGGCTCTCGCAAGCTCGTTTGACGCCGACCTTCGGTCTGTCCGGCGCGGCGGCCTGCGGCCTCGCGCGGGCGGGGGTCCGGCGGGGTGGGGTCCTAGACGGCGAGGGGTCCGGGTGGGGGAATGCCGTTGCGGGGGGCGGGGGCGCGACGTACGGTTTCGGCACACGGGAAAGGAGGTGGTCCGATAGTGATTTCACAACGGACGCGTGAGGTGGCTACCCGCTAGCCGCTCGTCGACTTGGACGGGCTCTTCGATCCCACCAAGAACGCCGACGCTCTCGGGCGTTGACGGCTGGCGAGATCCTGGCAGTCACCGTTGGCCCGCAGGAGCCGCGCCCCGTCCAGCGCGGCAGGCCCTCAACCGGAGGGTCGGCCTGCGGGCCTCTGCCTGCCCAGCCCTGGCTCGGACGGCCGCGGCTCAGGCCAGCGGCACGGTCAGCACCGGCGTCGTGGTCGGCTGCTCGGACCCTCCCGACGGTTCCACCGTGACGCCGAGCTGCGCGTCCGGGCCGAGGCCGGTGGCCAGCAGCGGCTGGGACCCATCGATCAACCCGACCGACCGGGCGCCGTCCTGCAGCACCCACAGTTGCAGCACGTGGTCGGCGTCCACCGCAGGCAGGTTCTGCCCGACGAACACCGCCTCGCCCTTGGACGGCGACACGATCACCTTGGCGCTGTCGCCTGCGTCCACCTGCTTGGCGTCCGGAGCCGCGATCACCTGGGACATCTGGGTGGCCAGCTGCTGCGACTGCTCGGCCTGCTGGTGCTCATGAACCGCGATCGCGCCGAGACCGCCGGCGATCACCAGCAGAGCGGCCGCCACGGCCACCAAGGCGCGGGACGTGACCCGGGCTCGGCGGAGCATCGACTGGACGCGGCTGGGGTCCTGTGCGGGGTCGGCCAGCGGCGGCAGCTGGCGGGTGGTGCGCACCCGTGCCATCACCGCGTCGTGCAGCGACGCCGGCACGGCGGTCAGCTCGGCCAGTCCGAGCGTCGCGCCCACGGCGCGCAGCCCGCGCACCTCGTCGGTGCAGGCGTCGCACTCGCGCAGGTGCTCCTCGAACTGGCGGCGCTCCAGGTCGTCCAGCGCGTCAACCGCGTACGCGCCGGTGAGGGTGTGCAGGTCGGGGCTCACGCCGTCACCCCCAGGCAGTCGCGCAGCCGGATCAGGCCGTCCCGCAGCCTGGTCTTCACCGTGCCCAGCGGGGCGTCCACCAGCTCGGCGACCTCGCGGTACGTGTAGCCGCCGTAGTAGGCGAGCTGGACGGACTCGCGCTGCAACGCAGTC
Organism: Angustibacter sp. McL0619; assembly: GCF_049994355.1. NCBI lineage: Bacteria > Bacillati > Actinomycetota > Actinomycetes > Kineosporiales > Kineosporiaceae > Angustibacter > Angustibacter sp. McL0619. The sequence goes on from NZ_CP188257.1 coordinate 941,134, forward strand.
AGGCCACCGAGGCACCGGCGCACGGCCTGCTGCTCCATTCGCACCTCGACCTCCTCGGCCACCTCGTCGTACTCGCGGACGTGGTCGCGCCGTCCGACCTTCTCTTCGCGGGTCCGCGACGCGTGCGCCGAGCGCACCCGGTCCACCGCCCTGGCGTGCGCCATGGTCATGATCCAGGCCGTCGCGCTGCCGCGGTCGGGGTCGAACCGGGTCGCGGTGCGCCACACCTCGACCAGGACCTCCTGCGCCACCTCCTCGGACTGCGCAGGGTCGCGCAGCACCCGGCGCACCAGGCCGAGCACCGGCCCGCTGACCCGCCGGAACAGCTCCTCGAAGGCGGACTCGTCGCCGCGGGCCACCTGGGACACGACGGCCTCGAGCGGGAGCGACGCGTCGTCCGTGCCCGGGGACGAGTCGTCGCCCACCGCGCTGAGGCGTCGTTGGCCGGAGTCCATCCGGGCCCCTCTCCTGAGCCGAACCACGGGTCACCCCCTCTTCGGCGCCGGCGCGCACCCGGATTGGTGGTCGCCCGGGCAGAAGACTCGCACCTTTCGCGGTCCGGCGGGCTCAGACCGCGGTGACCACGTCGTCCAGTTCGAGCCGCGGGTTGCGCGGGAACCAAGCGTCCGGGCCGGGGTGGCCGATGTTGACCACGGCCAGTACGCGCTGACCGGTTCCGGCGAAGAACTCCTGCTCGAGCCCGGCGGCGTCGAAGCCGGCCATCGGCCCCGCGGACAGCCCGGCCGCCCGCACCCCGAGGATGAAGTAGCCGACCTGCAGCGAGGCGTTGAACCGACCGGTGCGCTCACGGACCTCGGCATCGGCGAACGCGTCCTTGGCGCCGGGGAAGTGCGGGAACGTGCGGGGCAGGTGCTCGTGGAAGTCGGTGTCCGCGGTCAGGACCGCGACCAGCGGCGCCGCGGCCGTCTTGGCGCGGTTGCCCTCGGCCATGTGGCCGAGCAGGCGCTCGCGGCCGTCGGGGCTGCGCACCACGGTGACTCGCATGGGCTGGCTGTTCATCGCGGTGGGAGCCCAGCGGACGAGGTCGTAGATCGCCGCGACCTGGTCGTCCGTCACCGGTTCGTCGGTGAAGGTGTTGGCGGTGCGCGCCGACCGGAAGAGCAGGTCCTGGGCGTCCCTCGACAGCTCGAGGACGTCGGCGAGGTCGCTCTGCAGGGTGACGGACTCGTTCAGGGTTGACGTCATAGTTGGTTGAACTATCAATAAAGTGTCGCCATTCCGAACACAGCGTGAGAGGAGCGTCACAGTCCGCACCCGAAGCACGTCGAGGGCAGCTAGCCGGGCCGCACGGCCGCCGGGTCGACCGCGATCCACACGGCGGTCGCCCGGGCCAGCACGCGCGGCGCCGGGTCGAGCACGTACAGCGCAGTCTCGGTCCACGCCTTGCGGCCGTCCTGGCCGAGGGCGCGGCCCATCACGACGTGTCGCTGACCGGGCTCGGGCAGCTGTTCCAGCTGGGCGGTCATCGTGCCGAGCACCATCGGCCGTCCCGCCAGGTCGACGGACCAGCCGCCGGGGCAGTCCAGTGCGGCCCAGGTGGTCTCGGCGTCCACCTCGTCCGGCGTCCACCTGCAGGCGGTCACCTCGGGGCGGTCGGTCAAGGGTCCCGGGCGCAGCCCCAGCCCGTCGTGGCGGGCCGTGCCGCAGCTGAAGCAGGTCGGGAACGGGTGGTCGGTGAGCCCGCGGTAGCGCTGCTCGGCGTCCCCGGCGACGTCCCAGGTGACCGGTGCCGGCGGCGGGTCGCTGAACGGGCTCGCGACCAGGCTGGCGGTCGCCACCGCATCCGAGGTTCCGGCCGCCATGGCGACCACGCGTTCGGACTCAGGGTCGTGCTGCACCGGCATCGGGACGTCGAGCGGCGGCGGAGCGCTCAGCCGCACCTGCACGGTCCGGCCGGCCGGGTGCAGCAGCGCGGCGACCGCGCCGCTGGTCCAGCCGCCGTTGCCGGAGTGCGGTGGGCCGTTGAACCGGGCCGGGACGACGAGGCTGCTCACCCGGCCAACCTAGCCGCGGCGCGCCGTCCCGGAGCGCACCCGCTGGTAGCGGCGCAGCGCCTCGGCCCGCTCTTCGGTGTGGTCCACCACCCGCTGCGGGTAGCCGTCCGCGTAGCCGTCCGCGGCCCGCCAGGGCTCGTGCGCGGCCGCCCCGGCCAGGTGCGACAGCTCGGGGACCCAGCGACGCACGTAGTCGCCGTCCGGGTCGAACCGCAGGCCCTGGGCGACCGGGTTGAACACCCGGAAGTACGGCGCGGCGTCCGTCCCGCTGCCCGCCACCCACTGCCATCCGTGGTTGTTGCTGGCCAGGTCGCCGTCCCGCAACCAGTGCAGGAAGTGCCGGGCGCCGTGCTGCCACTCGACGTGCAGGTCCTTGACCAGGAAGCTCGCGGTGACCATCCGCACCCGGTTGTGCATCCAGCCGGTGGCCCGCAGCTGGCGCATCCCGGCGTCCACGAACGGGAAGCCGGTGCGGCCCTCCCGCCAGGCCTGCACGGCGTACTGGTCCGGCGAGTCGTACGGCATGGACGCGTACTCCGGTCGCAGGTAGTCGCGGGCCGAGCGCGGGTGGTGCCAGAGCACGTCGGCGTAGAACTCGCGCCAGGCCAGCTCGGTGCGGAACGCCTCAGCGCCCGGCCCGCGCCGTCCGGCCAGGTCGGCCAGCAGGGTGCGGGGGTGGACCTCACCGAACTTCAGGTGCCCGGACAGGGCCGAGGTGCCATCGAGGTCCGGGCGGTCCCGGCTGTCCGCGTAGCGGGCCAGTGCGTCGTCCAGGAACCACGCCCAGCGCTCGGCCGCGGCCTGCTCGCCCACGGGTGGCAGCGTGAGGCCGTCGGGCTCGGGCTCGTCCGGCAGCTCGTCGGAGTCGAGCGTGCGCGCCCAGCGAAGCCCGGACGGCGGCGGGCCGGCCGGCGCCGGCCACCCGTGCTCTCGCCACCGGCGGGAGAACGGCGTGAACACCTGGTAGGGCGTGCCGTCGGGCTTGGTCACCGAGCCCGGACCGACGGCGTAGGGGGTACCGGTCCGCACCAGCGGGACGTCCAGCGCGCGGGTCACCGCCTCGTCCCGGCGACGGCCGTAGGGACCGCAGTCCGCGGTGACGTGCACGGACGACGCCCCGAGCTCGCGAACCACGTCGGCCAGGACCTGCTCCGGCGGTCCGCCGCGGACGACGAGCGCGCCGTCGGTGGCCGCGTGCAGCGCGCGCAGCGAGCGCAGCAGCCAGCTCCGGCGGGGCGGGCCGCACGGCGTCAGCAGGGCCGGGTCGAGCACGAACAGAGGGAGCACCCGGCCACCGTCCGCCGCCCGGGATGCGGCATGCAGCGCAGGGTGGTCGTGCAGCCGCAGGTCCCGGCGCAGCCAGAGCACGGTGTCGGGCACCAGATCACGGTAGGCGCGGGTGCCCGGTGGCGCCGCCTACGGGTCCTGGGCTGGCGCGGTGCGCGGGCCGGGAATGCGAGTGGGACCGCGTACGCTCAGGCCGTGCGGACCACGAAGGAGACGGGGACGGCGTGAGCGACCTGATCGACACCACCGAGATGTACCTGCGGACGATCTTCGAGCTGGAGGAAGAGGGCATCGTCCCGCTGCGCGCCCGGATCGCCGAGCGGCTGGGCCACAGCGGCCCCACCGTCTCGCAGACCGTCGCTCGGATGGAGCGGGCCGGCCTGCTGCACGTCAGCGGCGACCGGCACCTCGAGCTCAGCGCTGACGGGCGGGCCAAGGCCACCCGGGTGATGCGCAAGCACCGGCTGGCCGAGCGTCTGCTGGTGGACGTGATCGGGCTGGAGTGGGAGTACGTGCACGACGAGGCCTGTCGCTGGGAGCACGTGATGAGCGAGCGGGTGGAGCTCAAGCTGCTGCAGATCCTTGACCACCCGACGATGTCGCCCTACGGCAACCCGATCCCGGGCCTGGACGAGCTGGGCGAGCTCGGCGAGGGCGAGCTGTTCCTGGGCGAGGGCCTGCGTCAGCTCACCGAGGTGGCCGGCGAGCGCAGCGAGACCTTCGTGGTGCATCGGATCGGTGAGCCCGCCCAGGCGGACCCGACCGTGCTCTCCATGCTGCACTCGGCCGGGCTGCGCCCGGGTCGCACCGTGCACGTGCGGGTCGACGGTTCGCACCTGCTGGTGAACGCGGACGACGGCGACGAGGTCGAGGTCCAGCGCCAGATCGCCGAGCACGTCTTCGTCACGGCCAGTGACCTCTCACTCACCTGAGCTGGAGTTCTTCCTGCGCCGACTCGCCGACAAGGTGACAGAGACCACGTCGTCTGTGTAGGTTGGCGCGTGCTCCCGGTCCCTGTCCGGGGGTGCTCAGCGCGGACGCCGAACTCTGCCACCGTGCCTGGGGGACCGATCAACACCGTCTGGCAGAGGCGGGGGAACCACTTTTGGCCGGCGCGGAAGCCATTCGCGGCCAGCCTTGGGGTGAAGCCATCGGCGGCGCGGGGTCTCGATCCCGCTCCAATGATGGCCGGGTGATCACTCTCCACCCGAACCCGACAGCTCACCTCGAAGGCGTCGGAGAGGCTCGTCTACGTGACCACGAACAACACCGGGCGGCACCGGGTCCAGACCCGCTCCGCCTCACCTGTCCTCGCAGCTGTCCAGGCCACCGGCCCCGGCGCGGTTGTCGCCAAGACCGGAGCGGTCCTGGCGGTCTCCGGCGGGCTTGTGGCCTCTCTTGGTCTCCAGGCTCATGCCGCAACCCCCTCGGCGGCTGAGGCCTCCTCGAGCACCGTCGATCCCTCCGCCCGCGTCCAGCAGGCGTCCGCCGTCCCCGCGGCGTTCGTCGACGGCGTGGCGAAGGCCCCCTCGTTCGGCGACATCGGCTTCACTGCCAAGGCCAAGCCCAAGCCCAAACCCAAGCCGGTCAAGGCGCGCGTGCTCAAGCTGCGCGAGACCACCCGGGTCAGCCGCTCCGAGGTGCGCACCGCCGTCGCGCCGGTCAGCATCAAGGCCGGCGACCCCGGTTCGGCCGAGTTCGGCGCTGCGGTGATGTCCATCGCGGCCCGCTACGCCGGCACTCCGTACCAGTACGGCGGCACCACCCCGGCCGGCTTCGACTGCTCCGGTTACACCCGCTACGTGTTCGCCCAGGTCGGCATCGACCTGCCGCGCACCTCGGATGGCCAGCGCGCCGCCGCCGCTCGAATCTCGCGCAGCGAGGCCGTGCCCGGCGACCTGGTCTTCCTGCCCGGCCACGTCGGCATCTACGCCGGCAACGGCATGATGTGGGACTCCCCGCGCACCGGTGAGTCGGTCAGCAAGCGCGCGATCTACTCCAGCAGTGCATCGTTCGGCCGGGTCGGCTGACACAGCCGACCAGCCCCCTCGAAGAGCCCGGACCCTAGCGGTTCCGGGCTCTTCGACGTTCCCGGGCACGACACGGCCAGGTCTCACTGCGCCGATTGTGCGTGACCTCAGCCCCGATCGGCGTTTACCCTGACGCCTGGGCCGTCAATCCGGGCGGACCCTGGACGCCGACGTTTCCCGCACGCCAGCTGGGCCCCGCCGGCGAGAGAGGGGCGCGCCATGCGCACGCTCGTGCTCAACGCCGGCTACGAGCCGTTGTCAGTCGTCTCCTTCAAGCGGGCCGTCGTGCTCGTGCTAGCCGGAAAGGCGACCGTGCTTGCCGACACGGGTGCGCCGATCCGCAGCGCGGGCGGGCTGCACCGGCACGGTGTCGCGCTCAGCACCCCCGCGGTCATCCTGCTGGTCCGTTACGTGCGGGCTCCCCGCCGTCGCGCGGTCGCCGTCAGCCGCCGGGGGGTGCTGCGTCGCGACGGGCACCGGTGCGCGTACTGCAGCAGCCACGCCGCGACGGTGGACCACGTGCTGCCCCGGTCACGGGGAGGTGGTGACACCTGGGAGAACCTCGTCGCCTGCTGCCTGCGCTGCAACGGGCTCAAGGGCAACCGCACCCCGGACGAGCTGGGCTGGCACCTCAGGGTGCGTCCCTACGCTCCGGCAGGCCCGGTCTGGGTGCTACGCGGTGCCGAGGCGGTGGACCCGCTGTGGGAGGAGTTCCTGGACCTCGCGGCCTGAGGTGTGCAGCCTCAGCGTGAGGCAGGTAACGCCGGCCCGGGGAGTACTCGCAGGCGGGCACGCGTTGGCACCGGCATGAGCGAAGCCCTGCAGGTGGAGATCTGGTCCGACGTCGTGTGCCCGTGGTGCTACATCGGCAAGCGGCGGTTCGAGGCCGGCGCGGCGGCGTCCGGGGTGCCGGTCCACGTCACCTGGCGGTCCTTCCAGCTCGACCCGAGCGCTCCCCGGGAGTCGACCGAGGACGTCGCGACGTACCTGGGTCGCAAGTACGGCGGCGGCCGCGAGAACGGCCTGGTGATGAACGCCCGGGTCAGCCAGATCGCCGCCGAGGACGGGCTGGACTACCACCTGGACGAGGCCAAGCGGGCCAACACCGTGGACGCGCACCGGCTGCTGCACCTGGCGGCCGAGCACGGCGTGCAGGACGCGCTGAAGGAGCGGCTGCTGTCGGCGTACTTCGTCGAGGCGCTCGCGGTCGGCGACCACGACGTCCTGGCCCGGCTGGCGACCGAGGCCGGGTTGCCCGAGCAGCGGGTGCGTCAGGTGCTCGACTCGCAGGAGTACGCGGCTGACGTCGAGACCGACCAGCGAGAGGCCGCCGAGCTGGGCGCGAACGGCGTGCCGTTCTTCGTGATCGACCGCAAGTACGGCGTGAGCGGCGCGCAGCCGTCCGAGCTGTTCGAGCAGGCGCTCAAGCAGGCCTGGGACGAGCGGCGCCCCTCGCTGGTGACCCCGGTCGGGGCGGTCAACGCGGGCTCCGCCGAGGCCGAGGTCTGCGGGCCGGACGGCTGCTGAGGTCTCAGCCGACCGAGCCGACCGAGCCGATCTCGCCGAGGTAGCGCTCGACCAGCTCGAGCTCGTCGGCGCTGTAGCCGCGGTGCACGACGGCCATCTGCTCGAGGATCTCCTCGTAGGCCCGGCCGACCTCCTCTGCGTCGAACGGCAGGGCGTGCACGAGCACCTTGCGGCGGTCGTCCGCGGCTGCCTCGCGGCGGATCAGGCCCTTGGCCTCGAGCCGGTCGAGCACTCGCGTCGTGGTGCTGGACGGTAGGGCGGTCCTCGCGCTGACCTCACCTGGCGTCATCGCAGCGCCTCGGCGCAGCAGCAGGCCGTAGGTCTGGAAGTCCACCACGTTGAGCCCGATCATCCGGGCGATCCGCTCGTTGGTGAGCACGGCCGAGGCGATCACCTCCTGCATGCGCAGTGCGATCCGCGCCGTGAGCTCAGCGTGCCTGGACTCGTCGTGCCTGGACTCGTCGTGGGTGGACTCGTCGTGGGTGGACAACTCGTCAACCCTCCTCTAATGTCTCTCCACATCGGAAAGATTCCGATGTGGAGAAATCCTGTTACGGGACTTTCCCGGTATCCAGGCTAACGCACAAGGAGGACGTCGAGATGGCTAGCAGCCGCGGACTTGCGATCGGGGTACTGGTGTTCGCCTCGTTCATGGACCTGATGGACGCCACCATCGTCAACGTGGCGCTGCCCAGCATCCGGGCGGACCTGCAGGCGACGCCGGCCCAGCTGGAGTGGACGGTCGGCGGGTACCTGCTCGCGTTCGCCGTGCTGATGATCACCGGCGGGCGGCTCGGCGACATCTTCGGCCGGCAACGGATCTTCGTGATCGGCGTGCTGGGCTTCACCGTCGGCTCCACGCTGGCCTGCGTGGCGCCGTCCGCCGACGTGCTGGTCGCTGCTCGGGTGCTGCAGGGCGCCTTCGCCGCGCTGATGGTGCCGCAGACGCTGTCGAGCGTGCAGGCTCTGTTCAGCCCCCGCGAGCGGGCGCCGATCTACGGCGTGATCGGCGCCGTCTCGGGGCTGTCCGCCGTGATCGGACCAGTGCTCGGTGGCTGGATGATCAGCAGCGACGCCTTCGGTATCGGCTGGCGCAGCGTCTTCCTGATCAACCTGCCGATAGGGCTGGTGCTGATCGTGCTGGCGGTGAAGTTCGTCCCGAACACCCGCTCGCAGAACCCGCTGCGGCTCGACCTCGTCGGGGTCGCGCTGGCCAGCCTCGGCCTGCTCGGCGTGGTCTACCCGATCATCGAGGGGCGTCAGCAGGGCTGGCCGGCCTGGATCTGGGCGATGGGCGCCGCTGGCGTGGCGGTGCTGGGTGTCTTCGTGGTCCAGCAGCGTCGGCGCGAGCGCGGCGACGGCTCGGCGCTGCTGCCGATGCACCTGTTCGCCAACCGCGGCTTCTCCGCCGGGCTGGTCACCCAGGCGACCTTCCAGGGTGCGATGGCCGCGTTCGCGCTGATCACGGTCATCTTCCTGCAGGTCGGGCTCGGCTTCACCGCCATGCACGCCGGGCTCACCCTGCTCCCGTTCAGCCTCGGCGCCTTCGTCGGGGTCGGCGTCGCCGTGCCGCTGGGAGTGCGGGTGGGCAAGCTGATCATGGTGGCCGGCGGTGGCATGCAGTCCCTCGCCGTGGTCTGGACGTTGCTGGTGGTCCGGGCGCAGGGCGACGGGCTCGGCGCGTTGGACCTGGTGCCGCCGTTGCTGGTGGCCGGCATCGGGCTGGGCCTGCTGGTGGTCCCGCTGATCGACGTCGCACTGGCCACCGTGCCGACCGGCGACGCCGGGGCGGCCTCAGGTGCGTACGGCACCGTGCAGCAGGTCGGCGCGGCGTTGGGTGTGGCGGTGGTCGGCGTCGTCTTCTTCGGGGTGGTGGGTACGACGTACACGGCGGACTCGCTGCGGCACGCCCTGCTGGTGGCCGGCTGGGTGCCGATCGCCGGCTACGCGATGGCCGCCCTGGCGAGCCTGCTGCTGCCGGCCCGGGCCGACGTCCTCGCCCACGTGGAGGCGCAGGCCCGCGAGCTCGAGCTCGCCGCCTGACCACCCAGGTTGCTCCCCCCAGCCCGCTTTGCCCCCCCCAGACCGCACCAGCCGGCCCGGGGGGCGGTCTGGGGGGAGCAAGGGGTCAGTCCGCGCCGATGTGCTCGGCCACCCAATCGGCCAGCGGAGTGATCTGCCGCCAGGTGTCGCGCACGTGGTCGAGCGCGGACGGCGTGCCCAGCCAGTCCGGGTCGCCGAACTGCTGGAAGACCATCAGTGAGCGGAAGCGCATCAGCTCCAGCCGTGGGTGGTCCGCCGGGACGCCGCGCGGCCGCGTCTTGACCGGGTCACCCTCGATGTCGAAACCGTTGCCGCGCAGGGTGTCCACCAAGGTCACGAGCTGCGGGCCGGTGGTGTCGTCGTCCACGCCCTCGCGGTAGCGGCTGACCTGGTCCGCGGAGTGCGAGCGGAACCCGCCGCCGGCCAGCAGCCCGTCGGAGTCCAACTGTACGTAGTAGCCGACGCCGACGGCGGGCCCCCCGAACGCGCCCTGGTGCGTCTTGTACGGGGACTTGTCCTTCGAGAAGCGGGTGTCGCGATAGGGCCGGAACAGCTTGATCGGTCCGAACTCCGGCTCGAGCTCGTCGACCAGCGCCTCGAGTGGCTCGCGGACCTGCGACTCGTAGACGGTCTTGTGCATGGTCCAGAAGGCCTTGCTGTTGTCCGCCTCGAGCTGGGCGTAGAACTCGAGAGCGCGCGCCGGAAAGCCGTCGAAGGTCACAGACCGATTGTGCTCCAGGTCAGTACCCGGGGTGCCGCCGGACCGTGAGCCGGGGCACCGTCGCCAGCGACTGCGCGACCACGCAGTACCGCTCGGTCAGCGCCTTCAGCCGGTCCAGCTGGTCGTCGTCCGCGTCGCTGTCGAGCTCGGCGACGATGTGAATCTCCTGGACGCCGACCGGCACCTCGCGCGAGACGCCGAGCGTGCCCCGCGCGTCGAACCAGCCCTCGGCGGAGAGCCGCCCATTGCGCACGTCGACGCCGAGAGCGGTCGCCACGCTGCGCAGCGTCACGCCGGCGCAGGCCAGCACCGCCTGCAGCAGCATGTCCCCGGAGCAGGCTTCCGCGCCGTCGCCGCCGGTGGCCGAGTGCAGGCCCGCACGGACGGGGCCGCTCCAGGTCTGCACCGTGGCGGTGACACCGTCATCCGCGAAGGTCCCGCTGGCCCGCAGCGGCGTGCGTGCGGTGGTCGGGTCCTCGCGGTAGCGCTGCTTGAGCGGGCCCTGCAGCTCGCGCAGGTCGTTGGCGTCCATCCGGCCACCCTAGGTGCCGCCAGAGCAGAGAAGTGGGGCAGCCGGCGTCCCCGCCGTGCCCCACTTCTCTGGTTTCACAGCGTGCCCCCGACAGGAATCGAACCTGCGACACAGGGTTTAGGAAACCCTTGCTCTATCCCCTGAGCTACGGGGGCCCGCCGCAGGAGGACCCAGGGCCCGAGCGGCAGGTGCCATCCTGCCATCCCGGGCCCGGGACCAGGCACAGGTGTGGTCAGGCCACGTCGACGGAGACCTCGTAGACCTCGGCCGTCGGGTGCCCGGCCCGCTCGTGGATGCGCATGATGGCCTCCTTGCTCGGTCCGGTGGAAAGGCAGAACACCTTGCCAGCCTCCGGGTCCAGCCAGGCGCGCTCGAAGTGCACGCCCTCCTCGCTCTCGATCGCCAGGTCTCGGTCGTGCGCCTCGCACAGCTGCTGCGCCGTGACTCCGACGAAACCGCTGTGCACGTCCATGAAGCTCGCCATTGGACTGCCTCTCTCAAGGGAATGCTGTCGAGTCGACGATGACCGGGTCCGCCGCCGTGGACATCGGTCATCTGACCTATGAGCAGAGCGGGCGGCCGGGCTACCGTCGGGCGAACCGACGAGAGGGAGGAGGCCCGTGACCGTCGCCCGCCCGATCTCCTGCCCGGTGTTGGTGGGACGTGACGACCTGCTGGCGCACGCAGCCCGCCGGCTGCAGGAGGCCGCCGACGGTCAGGGGAGCCTGCTCTTCCTGTCCGGTGAGGCGGGAATCGGCAAGACCCGGCTGTTGGACGCCGTGATGCGGCGAGCGCAGCTGTCCGGCTTCGAGGTCGGTGAGGGCGCGGCGTTCCCGCACGACGCGGACGTGGCGGGGGCTGCCTTGCTGGACCTGGCCGCTGCGCTGAAGCGTGCGGACCGGGCCGAGACCAGGGCCGTCGGTGCCCGGCTGGACGACGTCCTGGCGGCCGAGGAGGAGTCCGTCGACGCGGGCAGGGGCCCCGGCGGAGACCTGCACCGACGGCGTCGGGTGCGGGTGCAGGCGGCCGCCGACGCGTTGATCGGCCTGGTCGAGCCGCTGGCCCCGTCGACCCCGTCGACCCCGTCGACCCCGCCGACCCCGCCGACCCCGTCGACCCCGCCGACCCCACCGACCCCGTCGACCCCGCCGACGCCGATGTTGCTGGCGGTGGAGGACCTGCACTGGGCCGACGACGTGACGCTCGAGGTGCTCGAGCAGGTGGCCCGTCGGGTGCGTGGACTGCCGCTCCTGGTCGTCGCCACCTACCGCAGCGACGAGCTGTATCCGCGGATCCCGCTGCGCGAGTGGCGTTCTCGGCTGCTGACCCGACGGTTGGCCGAGGAGATCAGGCTCGATCGGCTCGACCGCGAGCAGACCGCAGTGATGGCCGGAATGCTGATCGGGGACGCCCTGCCGCCTTCCGCCGCGCTCGTGGATGCCTTGCAGCAGCGCAGTGACGGCGTCCCGCTGCACGTCGAAGAGATCCTCGCGGGCGGGGCAACGGGGTCGGCGGTGGCGGACGTCGTCCCGGAGACCCTGGTGGACTCGGTGCTGGCCAGGGCGGCCCTGCTGTCCGAGCACGCCAAGGCGGTGGTCGAGGTCGCCGCCGTGATCGGGCGGACCTTCAGCCTCGACCTGCTGGCCGAGATCCTGGACGAGCCGCCGGACCGCACCGATGATGCCGTCGACGAGCTGGTCCGGCGCTTCTTCGTCGTCCCGGTCGCGCCTGCGCCGGACCGATACGGGTTCCGGCACGCGCTGATCCGGGACGCCTGCTACGCGCAGGTGCCGGCCGGGCGTCGTCGACGGCTGCACCGCCAGGTCGCGGACGCGGCACGGGCGGCCGGTTCGCCGTCCTCCTTCCTGGCCACCCACTACGACCTCGCCGGCGCGTCGGCACCGGCCTACGAGTATGCGCTGCTGGCGGCGCGGCGCGCGGTCTCGCTGAGCGCGCACCGCGAGGCGGTCGAGTTCTACCGCAAGGCGTTGCGGCACCTCCCGGACGCCGCGGAACCCGCCGATCGCGCAGACGTGCTGGCGGCCTTCGCAGCGGAGTGCGCCGCGACCGATGCGTCCGCCGACGCCGCGCAGGCCTTCGAGCAGGCCAGAGCGCTACGGCTGGGCGCGGGCGACGTCGTGGGCGCGGCGGCGCTGGTCGCCCCGCTCGTCGCGGTCCGGCACCTGCTCGGCGACGACCTACCGGCCCGGGTGGGACGCCTGACCGCGGCCTTGGACGAGCTCACAGCGGCGAGCGCCACGGAGTCCGCACCGGGCACCGCCACCCGGCTGCTCGCCGGTCTGAGCGACGCCTACATGCTCGACCGGCGGCTCGACCAGGCGATCGAGCACGGCGAGCGTGCGCGGGCGCTGGCCGTGGCCGCCGGCGACGAGGCCACCGAGGTCAACACGATGGCGACGGTGGGCTCGTGCCTGGTGTTCGCGGGCCGGATGGCCCAGGGCTGGACCCTGCTCGAGCAGGCCGTGCAGCAGGCCCGAGCACACCGGCTGGAGACCGAGGCGGCTCGGGCCTATCGGATGATCGGGTCCTCCGCCTCCGTCCTGGTCGCCTATGACCTCGCCGAGCGCTGGCTGGCCGAGGGCATCGAGTACGCCGAGCGGGTCGAGCTGTGGAACCACCGGCACTACCTGGTCGCGCACCTGGGTCACGTCGCGTGGGCCACCGGCGACTGGCCGCGGGCCCTCGACCTCGGGCAGCGGGCCCTGGTTGACGGCCGCGGCGGGATCACCACCCGGGTCACCGCGCTGATCGTGCGCGGCTACCACGCGATGGGTAGCGGCGACTTCGCCGCCGCGAGCGCGACCCTTGGCGAGGCGAGGGACATCGGTAGGTCGATGGGCGAGCTGCAGCGCTACTCGCCGGCGTTGTGGGGACTCGCCGAGACCGCGCTGCTGCGAGGTGCGCCGGACGAGGCCGTCGAGCTCTGCGAGCAGGGGCGGGCGGCGTCCGTCGCGGTCGACGACGCGGCGTACCTGTTCCCCTTCCTGCTGGTGGGGGCGCGGGCCAAACTCGCACTGCACGACACCGTCGGAGCGACGGAGTGGGTGGAGTCAATCGCACAGGCGTTGTCCCGCAGGGGAATTCCCGGCACGCTGCCAGCCATCGAGCACGGCCGCGCACTGGTCGCGCTGGCCACCGGGCGTACCGCGCAGGCCCGGACAGCGCTGCTGTCGGCCCAGCAGTCGTGGACGGGGCTGCGCCGGGTCTGGGAGCAGCTGTGGGCCGGCATCGACCTCGCCCGCTGCGCCACACGGGCGGGCCGGGTCGACGACGCCGTGCAGCAGGCCACCCAGGCGCGGACGGCGGCTGCCGCGGTCGGTGCCGCGCCGCTGGTCGCGCTCGCTGACGAGGTGCTCGCGCTGGCCCGCCGCCGCGGTGGTGTCGAACCGGTCTGGGCACCGCTGACCGCCCGGGAGTTCGAGGTGGCCCGGCTCGTCGGCGACGGGCTGACGAACCGTGAGATCGCGGACCGGCTGGGGATCTCGGTGAAGACCGTCGGCGCGCACGTGGAGCACATCCTGGCCCGCCTGGGCGTCACCCGCCGGGCGGGCATCGCGAGCTGGGTCGTCTCGGTGGCGGCCGAGCCGTCATGAGCACCGAAACGCGGAACCCGTCGTACTGCTTCCGCTGAGCGGCCGTTCGCGGGACCATCGTGGAAGATCGCAGGACCGGCGGTCCTGCGCGCAACAGGTGCGGTGGTGCACATGTGGGCGATCCGCGGGCGGATCCTGGCGATGTCCGACCATCCCGACGTGCCGACGGCCGCGTCGGGCGCGTTCGCCGGGACGGTGTGGCTGGCCGACGACGGCCGGATCGCGGCCGTCACCTCGAGCCGCCAGCGCGTGCCCGCCGGGTTCGAGGGCGCCGAGATCCTGGACGTCGGCACCTCGCTGGTGATGCCCGGGCTGATCGACCTGCACAACCACCTGGCGTACAACACCCTGCCGCTGTGGACCGAGCCGAAGCAGCAGGTCGCGTTCCTGCACCACAACTCCTGGACCCGCGCACCGACCTACTCGGCCAGCACGACCTGGCCGGCGTACGCGCTGATCACGGCCTGCCCCGGTGAGCTGCTGGCCTACGTCGAGACCAAGGCCATCGTCGGTGGTACGACGACGATCCAGGGCTCGCCGCCGATGAACCGTCCCCGGGACGGCTGGCTGGTGCGCAACGTCGAGGACGAGTCGTTCGGCACCGGTGACGACGACCGGATCTACGCCAGCACGCTGACCGGGAAGCCGCAGATGCTCGCGGACCGCGCCAACGGCATGCGCCGCGGCTCGACGTTCATCTACCACTGTGCCGAGGGCCAACCGGAGACTGTGGTGGCCCGTGAGTTCGTGGACGCCGAGCTCGCCGGCTGCCTGCAAGCCCGGTTCGTCGCGGTGCATGCCAACGCCGCGGACACCAGCCGGTTCGCGGCCTGGAAGGCCCGCCCGGGCGCCATCGCCTGGTCGCCGTTCTCGAACCTGTGGCTGTACGGCCGGACGACGGATGTGCCTGCCGCACAACGGGAGAAGATCACCGTCTGCCTGGGCTCGGACTGGGCGCCGTCCGGTACCAAGCACGTGCTCGGCGAGGTCAAGGTCGCCCGGCTGGTCAGTGACGCGCTGGGGTGGGGGTTCACCGACCAGCAGCTGGTCGCGATGATGACGTCCGCACCGGGCGACGTGCTGGCCAGGTCGTGGCGCCGCCAGCTGGGACGGTTGCAGCCGAAGGCGATCGGCGATGTCGTCGTGCTACGGGCCAGCCCCCGCGCCGACCCGTACGGGGCAGTCGTGGCGGCCACCGAGCGGGACGTGCAGCTGGTCGTCATCGCCGGCCAGCCGCGCTACGGCACCACGGCGTTGATGGACGCGGCAGGCGCCACGCCGCTGACCACCGTGACCATCGCCGGCGAGGACCGCTCGCTGCGGCTGACCACGCCGGACGACGCCGACTCCGGCTGGCAGTGGCAGGACGTGCTGAAGCGGATGGAGAAGGTGCGCAAGAACCCCAAGGCCGAGATCGAGGCCGCGCAGGGGCGGCTCGCCGCGTTCGGCGGCCGGCTGGACCACCGCGAGGCACCCTTGAGGCTCGCGCTGGACATGCCGTCCGGACTGGGCCCGGTCGGTGGCCTGCCCAAGGACCTGGGTGAGGTGCATGTGCCCGAGCTGCAGTCCTTGGAGCACGACGCGGACTGGCTGAAATCGTTGGTGGGCCGGGGTTTCCACCGCGGCCTGCTGGACGACCTGGCACGCTACTACCCGGCATAGGAAGACGACGATGACCGACCGCAGCAGCTCTCGCCGCGCCACCTCGAGTGGTCGCGCGAGGGACGTCGAGGGCGCCCGCACCGGCCGCTCGCTCAGCGACGCCGTGCGGGCCGAACCGGACGACGGTCGTCTCGACGGTGGCGAGCGGCAGCAGGTGCTGGACACGCTGATCGCCGTCCTGGGTGGCGCCTACGCGCACCTGCCGGCCAAGCGGGCGGCGTACGCGGTGGACCCGGTGCACGAGCTGGAGCTGTTGCGTCGCAGGTCCTCCGACCTCACCGAGGCCGAGTTCCACCTCGCCGTCACCGGCATCGTGACCAGGCTGCGTGACGCCCACACCCGCTACATCGGACCGTCCCGGCTGCGTGAGCAGGTGGCCGCGCTGCCGTTCCTGGTGGAGCAGTACGGCCCGTTCGACGCGCCGCGGTACGTGGTGACGAAGACCGCGGGCGTCGTGGCCGGCGACGAGGCGTTCAAAGCGGGCGTGCGGCTGGACTGGTGGAACGGCATCCCGTTCGACCGCGCGGTCGAGCTCTACGCCGACCGCGAGACCGGCGGTCGGGCGGACGCCCGGCGCGCTCGAGCCCTGGAGTCGTTGACGTTCCGGGCCCTGGACTACGGCCCCCCACCGGACGAGCACTGGGTGGTGGTCGGCTACCGGACCCGTCGCGGTGGCCAGCACGAGGTGAAGGTCCCCTGGCAGGTCTACGTCCCGGGCAAGGCGGCGACGGCGGCCAAGCCGGGTTCGCGCGCCCAGGCCAAGCAGGCCGCCGACCCTGCGGCAGAAGCGGTCCGGCGGGCCAAGAAGCGACTGTTCGCCCCGACCCTGTGGCTGAGCGAAGACGAGGACGCTCGTCAGCTGACCGCCTCCGCGAGGGTTCCGCTGCGCACCCCTATCCCGACCTCGTTCCAGGACACGCTCAGTGCCCAGCGGCTGACCGCGAGCCTGGGCTACCTGCGGATCTGGTCCTTCGACGTGGACGACGACGACGCCTTCCTGGACGAGGTGACCCGGCTGCTCGGGCTGCTCCCGCAGGACCGGCTCATCGTCGACCTGCGCGGCAACCCGGGCGGTCTGGTCTGGGCGGCCGAGCGCCTGCTGCAGCTGTTCGTCGACCACCCCCCGGGTCAAGCGATCGCGCCGACCCGGTTCCAGCTCGTGGCCTCGCCGCTGACCCGGGAGATGGCGAGCAACCCGTTCAACCGGCTGGAACTGCAGGCCTGGGCGGCGTCGCTGGAGGACGCGGTCTCCACCGGCGAGCAGTACGCGCAGCCGCTGCCGCTGACCGACCCGTCGTGGTGCAACGACCGGGCGAGGGTCTATCCCGGCCGGGCGGTGGCCGTGGTCGACGCGAACACCTACTCCTCGGGCGACCTGTTCAGCGCCGGATGGGTGGACAACGCGGTCGGTCCGCTGGTCTGCGTGGGACGGGCCACCGGCGCCGGCGGGGCGAACGTGTGGACCAGCAACCAGCTACGGGACGCGCTGACCGGCACGGACCACCAGTTCGCGACGCTGCCGGCCGGGGTCGGCTTCACCATCGCGATCCGCCGGGCGATCCGGTCCGGCCTGTCCGACGGCATCCCGATCGAGGACCTGGGCATCTCCGGGATCCCCTACGACATGACCGAGAACGACGTGCTGAGCGGCAACAAGGACCTCTACGCCTTCTGTGCGAACGTCATCGACCAGTCCGGCTGACCGGACGAGATCGGGAGCTGGCCATGCTCGAGTTCGACCCGGGACCTCCGCAGTCCGTCGCTGCGCACCTGATGGCGGTGCCGAGCTACGCGGCCCACCGCGAGCTGTTCTGGTACGACTGGGGTCCGGTGTTCTACCGCGGCAGGCTGGACGGCTCGGCCAAGCTGCTGTGCATCGCCTCCGACCCCGGGCCCACCGAGCGCATCGCCGGCCGCACCCTGGTGGGCGACGCCGGGCAGCGGGTGCAGGGCTTCCTGAACAAGGTGGGCCTGTCGCACAGCTACGTGCTGGTCAACGCCTTCGCGTACGCGCTGCTGCCCTCCAAGGCGCACAAAGGCACCGCGATCCTCAGCGAGGACGCGCACCTGACCTGGCGCAACGCACTGCTGGACATGATCGTGGGGCCGTCGCTGCAGGCCGTCGTGGCCTTCGGCGGTCAGGCCCAGGCTGCGGTCCAGCTGTGGCAGGACCGGCCCGACGTCCCGCTGGTGGAGGTCGCGCACCCCTCCAGCCGGCACGAGCCGGAGCTGGTGGCCGGCTGGCATGCGGCCATCGACACCCTGCGTTCGGTGGTGACGCCGGACGACGGCGCGGACCCGTCCCTGCCCAACTACGTGGGCAAGGTACTGGAGTCCGACTACGCTCGGATCCCGGTGCGGGACCTACCGTTCGGCGTGCCGCCCTGGCTGGGCGACGACCACGCCGGTCGCACCGGCAAGCCCAAGCGCCGCAACTGCGCCGACCGCCCCAGCGACGACCTGCTGCACACCCTGGTGTGGCAGGCGCCGGCCGACCAGCCCTAGAGCGCCCCGGCCAGCCGGACGATCGCCCGCACCGAACGGTCCACGTCCTGCTCGGTGGTGGAGTAGTTCGACACCGAGATCCGCATGAACCGGCGTCCGCGCCACGTCGTGCCGCCCATCCAGCAGGTCCCGTCGCACTGCACCGCCTCGACCACCGCGTCGGTGCGGGCATCGTCACCGAAGCCGACCAGCACCTGGTTCAGG
This sequence comes from Angustibacter sp. McL0619, assembly GCF_049994355.1. Taxonomy (NCBI): domain Bacteria; kingdom Bacillati; phylum Actinomycetota; class Actinomycetes; order Kineosporiales; family Kineosporiaceae; genus Angustibacter; species Angustibacter sp. McL0619. The sequence goes on from NZ_CP188257.1 coordinate 959,274, forward strand.
ACGACGTCGTTGGCCACCTCGAAACCCGCGTGCGCCAACGCGTCCGCGAAGCGACGGGCCAGCAGGCAGCACCGGTCCACCAGCTCCGCGATGCCGGACGCGCCGAGCTCCTTGACCGCCGCCCACACGGCCAGCCCGCGGGCCCTCCGGGAGGACTCCGCGGTGAAGTCGCCGCCGATCGGGACGACGCCGGAACCGACCAGGTACGAGGCCGTGTACGACATCGCCGCCACATGCACGGTGGGCCGCGAGCACATCGCGAACGCCGAGTCGTACGGGACGTTCAGCCACTTGTGTGCGTCGCAGCCCCAGGAGTCGGCGAGCTCCACGCCGTCCACGAGGTGGCGGTACTTCGGGCTGGCCGCGGCCCACAGGCCGAACGCACCGTCCACGTGCGCCCAGCCCCCATGGGAGTGGGCCAGGTCGCAGGCGGTGCGCAGGTCGTCGCAGGCGCCGGTGTTCACGTTGCCGGACTGCAGACAGACGATCAGCGGCCCGGCCGGCCCGTCGCCCAGCACGCGTTCGAGGTCCTGGAGGTCGATCGCGCCGTTCGGTCCGGCCCGCACCCCCTCGATCGCGTCTGACCCCAACCCCAGCAGCCGCAGCGACCGGTCGACGGTGGCGTGCCGCTCCTCGCCGGCCACCACCCGCACGGGTGGCGCACCGACCAGGCCGCGGCGCTCGACGTCCCAGCCCGCCTCGCCCAGCACGTGGTGCCGAGCGCTGGCCAGCCCCACGGTGTTCGCGGCCTGGGCGCCGGTGACGAAGCCGACGGACGCGGTGCCCGGCACCCCGAGCAGCTGCTTGGCCCACTGGCCGGCGGCTCCCTCGGCGGCCACCGCCGCGGGCGAGGTGACCGCGTTGAACGCGACTGCGTCCCAGCCGGTCGCGAGCTGGTCGGCCGCCGTAGCTGCGGGCAGCGCGCCGCCGACGACGAAGCCGAAGAACCGCGGGCCGGCACTGGCCAGCAGCCCCGGATCGGCCGCCGCCACCAGCTCCTCGACCACCTCGGAGGCCGGGGTCGGTCCGGGCGGCAGCGGTCCGCCGAAGGACGCGGCCAGCGAGTCGCCGTCCGCGCTCGGACTGACCGGTCGCTCAGCGAGCCCGGCGCGGTAGTCGGCGGTGACGTCCGCAACCCGGTGCAGGAGCTCGCGCAGGTCGTCCATGCGGTGACCGTACGCCCGAGCGCGCCGATCTCGATACGGTGCAGCGGCAGGCGGTCGCACGAGGCGTTCGGAGGACGAGCTGGTGAGTATCTGGAACGCGCTGTTCTGGGGCGCCTTCTCGTCCGCGTCGCTGTACCTGGGTCAGCTGCTGGCCGGGCCGCTGCGCGGACGCAACCGCGCGACCGGGCTGGTGATGGGCTTCGGCGCCGGCACCCTGCTGAGTGCGGTCGCCTACGAGCTGGTCCCGGAGTCCGCGCTCGAGAAGGGTTTCGGCGTCGGCGTGTGGCTTCTGGTCGGGGCGTTGGCGTACTACGTGGGGGACCGGCTGGTCGACCACCGAGGCGGCGGTGACCGGCAGTCGATCGCCACCGCGAGTGAGGGGTCCTCTGGTGCGGCCATGTTCGTCGGCGCGCTGCTGGACGGGGTGCCGGAGTCGTTCATCCTCGGCTCGACCATTGCCCTCGGTGGCGGCGTCAGCATCGCGTTCGTCGCCGCCGTGTCCGTCTCGAACATCCCGCAGGGCGTGGCCGGCACCAGCAGCCTGCAGGACGCCGGGTACTCGAACCGGCGGATCTTCGGGATGTGGACCGCGCTGACCGTCGCCTGCGCCCTAGTGGCGGTGCTGGGCTTCGCGGTGTCCGACGCGATGGGTGGCGCAGGCGTGTACGCGCAGGCGTTCGCCGGCGGAGCGGTGCTCACCATGCTGGCGGACTCGATGATGCCCGAGGCGTTCCAGCACGGCGGCGAGACCGTGGGGCTGGTTACCGTGCTGGGCTTCCTGGTCGCCGGGGCGCTGACCGTGCTGCAGTGAGCGGTTCACGCTTCGGGCTGGCGGTGCCGGCCCTCGCGGATCGCGGTGACCGCCAGCGCCAGCACGACGAGGTTGAACACGATGTTCAGGCAGACGATGGCCCGCGCCGCCTGGCCGCTCGCGGTGATGTCCCCGAAGCCGACCGTGGACGCGGTGGACAAGGTGAAGTAGACGGCGTCCAGGCGGGTGTGCAGCCCGGACATCTGGCCGGGGTCGTTCGCGGCCATGATGAAGTAGACGGCGGAGAAGAACAGCACCGCGATCCACATGGCCGTGAAGAGCCCGCGCAGCTGCTCGGCGCCGCGCCCCCGGCCGCTGCGGTAGCGGGTGATCTGCCAGAACACCAGCCCTGCACTGCCGACCACCCCGACGGCGAAGGCCAGCGCGACGACGAAGCTGCTCTTGGGCTCGTAGTCCGTCCATGGCACGTAGGCGTAGACCAGCGACACGGCCACGAGCACTGCGATGGTGCCGAGGATCGCCCAGGCTCGATTGCTCATGGCGCAGAGTCGACCACGCGGCCGCCGCCCCGCCATCACCCGTCAGGGGTGGGTCGGCGTAGCGTCCGAGCGGACGGCGAGGAGCGAGACAAAGGAGTGGGCATGGCATACAGCCCCAACGAGGACCTGGTCGCGGGCACCACCGCCGTCCCGGGCGGCGGCGGCGACGAGATCGAGGCCTACCGAGCCAGTCCTACGGCGCCGGGCCGCCGCGGCGGGGTGGTGGTGATCCACCACCTGCCCGGCTACGACAGCGCGACCAAGGAGATCACCCGGCGGTTCGCCGTCCTGGGCTATGACGCGATCTGCCCGAACCTCTACTCGCGCGAGGCGCCCGGCGCCGACCCGGACGACGCGTCGGCGACCGTGCGAGCGCTGGGCGGGGTGCCGGACGAACGGCTGGTCGCCGACGTCGCAGGCGCGGCGGCCTGGTTGCGCGCGCTCCCGTCGTCCAACGGGAGGGTGGCGGTGATCGGGTACTGCAGCGGTGGCCGGCAGGCGTTCCTGTCCGCGGTCAGCCTGGACCTGCAGGCCGCGGTGGACTGCTACGGCGCGTTCGTGGTCGGCACCCCGCCCGAGACGTTCCCGCTGCGGGTGACGCCGCTGCTGGACCGGACGTCGCAGCTGAGCTGTCCGCTGCTCGGGCTCTTCGGCCGGGAGGACTCCTACCCGTCGCCGGAGCAGGTCGAAGAGCTAGCGCAGGCGTTGCGGGACAACGGGAAGGAGCACGAGTTCCATGTCTTCGACGATGCCGGTCACGCCTTCTTCGCGGTGGACCGTCCGGGCTATCGTCAGGCGGCCGCCACCCAGGGTTGGCGGCTCATCGCCGACTTCTTCGACCGCCACCTGTCCTGAGGGGATCGCTGATGTGCACCTACGAGACGTTCACGGTCGAGATCGAGGGCGCAGGCAAGGGCGCGGCGGGCTGGTTCGACGCCACCCTCGCCTCGGTGTCGTTCGACCACCCGGTCCGGGCCCAGGCCGAGCACTCGCTCAACATCGACGTGCTGGCACCGGCGCTCGGCCCGTCCGCGCGGGTGGCGCTCGAGCTGAGCGCGCAGTCGGCCCGGGCGCTGGCCGCCGCGATCACCCAGGCGCTGGACGCGGCACCGCCGGCACTGCTCAGCGGAGCGTGACGCTGCGGTTCAGCCGCCCGAGCAGGCTCGCCAGGGAGTCGAGGTCGGCGGCGGTCCAGCCGGCGAGCAGCTCGCGCAGCCGTGCCGACCGTCGGTCGATGTCGGCTCGGCAGCGGGCCTCACCCCCCGGCGTCGCGGTGAGCAGCTGCGCGCGTCGGTCGTCCGGGTGCGGCCGGCGGGCGATCAGTCCCAGCTGCTCGAGCTGGCCGACCTGCCGGCTGACTGCGGCCTTGTCCAGTCCGAACACCTCGACCAGGCCGCGGGCCAGTGTGGGGCCCTGCTGCACGAGGTGGAACAGGATCGCGTACCCGGAGCTCTGCAGCTCCGGGTGCACGTAGGTCGCGGCGTCCCGCATGGCGGTGCGGGCGTGCGAGACCAGCACCCCCAGCTCGAGCTGGATCCGCCGCACCTCGTCGTCCGCGGTCGAAGCAGCGGCCGGGCTGATGGGCCCGGACGCCGCAAGGTTCGGGGGTACCTTGACGTCCATCGTGGCCTCCATCGCGACACCGCTCATCCGTCGCTCGGGGGCAGGATATGCCCACCGGGGAAGCGCGGGAGGTCAGCTGAACGGTGGCCGCTCGTCCAGCCGGCTCGAGGCCCGGCCGGCGGCCCGCCAGACCCGCGCCACCAGGTCGCCGTCCTCGGGCTGCACCAGGTTGCCCATCAGTCGCAGCGCCAGCGTCATCAGGGACCGCGACCGCATCCCGACCGGGCCGGCGGCCGGCAGCAGCCCCGGCACGGTGAGCAGCCCGGCCAGCCGCCGGGCGATGGAGAAGGCCTCGCCGTAGTGGTGACGCAGCGTCCGCGGCCAGGCCCGGTCGAGCGGCTCGCCCGAGTCGATCAGCTCGGCCAGCAGCCGGCCGGTCTCCAGCCCGTAGTCGATGCCCTCGCCGTTCAGCGGGTTCACGCATCCGGCCGCGTCGCCGACGAAACCCCAGTTGGGGCCGGCCACCCCGGAGACCGCGCCGCCCATCGGCAGCAGTGCCGACCAGGGTGCGCGGACCTCGCCGTCCAGCCGCCAGTCGTCGCGCCGCTGCGTCACGTACACGTCCAGCAGGGAGCGCAGGGCCACGTCCGCCGGGCGCCGCGAGGTGGCCAGCGTGCCGACCCCGATGTTCACCTCCCCGTCCCCGAGCGGGAACACCCAGCCGTACCCGGACAGCAGCTCGCCGTCCGCGCCGCGCAGCTCCAGGTGCGAGCTGATCCACGGGTCGTCGGCCCGGTCGGACTTGAGGTAGCCGCGGATCGCCACGCCGTACGCGGTGCTGCGGTGCCACTCGCGACCAAGTACGCGGCCAAGCTGGGAGCGAGCGCCGTCCGCCACCACCAGTCGGTCGCAGGTCACGGTGAACGTCCTGCCCCGCTGCCGGAACACCACTCCGGCCACCCGGTCGCCGTCCCGGACCACGTCGACCGCGCGGGCATCGTCGAGTGGCTCGGCCCCGCTGTCCAGCGCGACCTGGCGGATGGTGTGGTCCAGCTCGGTGCGCGGCACGGCGCTGCCGTAGGCGGGCAGGCTGCCGCCCGGCCAGGGCAGGAAGAGCTCCTTGCCGAAGCCCGCCGCCCGCAGTCCCCAGTTCACGCTGCGACCGGTCAGCCAGTCGGCCAGCCCGAGGCGGCGCAGCTCGGCGATCGCTCGGGGGGTGAGCCCGTCGCCGCAGGCCTTGTCCCGGGGGAACGTGTGCTTGTCCGCGAGGACCACCTGCCGACCGGCACGCGCGGACCAGGCCGCGGCGGCCGACCCCGCCGGACCGGCGCCCACCACAAGGACGTCGGCGTGCTGCGGGGTCTCGGCGAGTGGCACGGCGCTGGTCACGTGGTCGATTCTCCCTGGTCGAGGTCGCCGGGTCTGCACCTGGTCGGCGGTCGAGGGTGGCGGGCTCGGTGGTTGCGCCGACCCGTTGCTCCATTCGAGTGAGGAGGGGTTTGTGGTCTGGGCCACGAAATTCGTGGCAAAGGCAGACCAAATCCGCTGGATCCAGGCTCGTCGACAGAAGAACGTGACACCAATCCCGCCATCTGCTTGACGCTGCAACGGGTGTTGTCGCATGCTGTCTCTCGACGGTGTGCACCGCTTGCCCCCCCTGCGCGGTGCACACCGTCAACCATTTCCCGGTACAGGTCGTCGGCAGCGCCTCGAGCCCGACCAGTTCGCAGACCGGGGCGCGGCGCGGGCCGCGGACGGCGCGGCGGCGGTTAGCGTAGGACGGTGACCGCCGCAGAGTTCGAGGGAGCCGTGCAGCCGCCCGAGCCGCAGGCGCCTGGCGAGCAAGCAGCTGCCCAGCCAGCGTCTGCCCAGCCAGCCGAGCAGGCACCGCCGCAAGCACCGCCGCAAGCACCGCTCACCCGTCAGCAGCGGGTCGGCCTGGCGGTCGACTCCTGGGCTCGCGAGCTGGTGGACCTCGGCGGCCGCAACACGCTGCTCTGGTACCGCGACCTCACGGTCGGCACGCTCGACCTGACCAAGGCGCACCCGAGCGGCCTGGCGATGCTGCTGGCTGGTCGCCCCACCCGCCTGTCCACGCTGATCCGCGAACCGGGTGCGCTCGCCGACGGCAGACGTCGCGCCCGCGCCATCCGGGCCAAGACCATCGAGCTGGCCGAGGAGCGGGGCATCGCCGCCGGCTGGCTGGCCGTCGGCATGGCGACGTGGAGCGCACCGGATGCCGCCCGCCCCCCGGCCGCACCCGTGCTGCTGCGGCCCTGCACCCTGCGGCCGCGCGGCGCGGCCGGTGAGGACTTCGACGTCGACCTCGGCCCGTCGGTCGAGCTCAACCCGGTGCTGGTGCACTACCTGGACAGCGAGTTCGGCGTGCAGCTGGACGCCGACGTGATCGCCGACCTGGCGATGACCGACGACGGCTTCGACCCGGCACCGGTCCTGGACCGGGTCGCGCAGACCTGCCGGGAGGTGCCCGGCTTCTCAGTGCAGCACCGGCTGGTGGTCGGCACGTTCACCTACGCCCGCCTGCCGATGGTCACCGACCTCGAGGCGCAGCGGGACGCGCTGGCCGCTCACGACGTGGTCGCCGCGCTGGCCGGGGACGCCGAGGCACTCGCCGCGGTGGCTGCCCGCCCGCCGTCCGTGGCGGTCGGGGATGCCGACCCGGCCACCGAGCACCTGGTGCTGGATGCCGACGCCTCCCAGCAGGCCGTGGTGGACGCCGTGCTGGCCGGTTCGCACCTGGTCGTGAAGGGCCCGCCCGGCACCGGAAAGTCCCAGACCATCGCCAACCTGGTCGCCAGCCTGGCCGCCGCCGGCAAGCGCACCCTGTTCGTCGCCGAGAAGCGCGCCGCCATCGACGCGGTGCTCAGCCGGCTCGCCGCGGTCGGCCTGGACGACCTCGTGCTCGACCTGCACGACGGCGCGGCCAACCGCCGGCGGGTGGCCCGCGAGATCGCGGTCACGCTCGAGCGGGCCGGCCGGGTGCCGCGCCCCGACGTCGGGGCCGTGATGTCCACCCTCATCGAGCGCCGCGGCCGGCTCACCGGGCACGTCGAGGCGCTGCACGGGCGCCGGGCGCCGTGGCAGGTCAGCGCCTACGACGCCCAGCTCGCGCTGGCTCAGCTGACCGACCGCCGTCCGGCACCGCGTTCGCGGGTCCGGGTGCGTGGGGCCGCGCTGCAGGCGCTGGGCCGTGCCGAGCTCGACTCGCTCCGTGAGGAGCTGCGCGAGGCCGCCAGCCTCGGCGCGTTCCGCACCGCGCCGGACGACGACCCCTGGTTCGGCGCAGTGCTGCGCACCCCGGAGGAAGCCGGCCAGGCGCTGGAGAAGGTCACCGTGCTCGGCCAGCAGACGCTGCCCGCGGCCCGCTCGGCGCTGCCGGCCCTGCTGGCCGAGGCCGGCATGCCCGAGGGCCGCACGCTGGCTGACTGGGGCCGCAGCCTGGCCCTGATCGGGTCCGTGCGGAGAACGCTGGACGTGTTCTCCCCCAACGTCTTCGACACCTCGCTGGCCGACGCCGTCGCCGCCACCGCGACCCGGGAATGGCGGGCCGAGCGGGGGATCGACCTGGGCTGGTCGCAGCGCCGCCGGCTGGCTCGCGCCGCCCGGCGGTTGCTGCGCCCCGGTGCGCCGCCGGCGGACCTGCACGCCGCCCTGGAGCTGGCCCACCGCCAGCGCGAGGAGTGGCAGGTGCTGGCCGGGCGTGGCGCCAGGCCGCAGCTGCCACCGGGCATCGACGAGGCGGAGCGGCTCTACCTGGACGTCGCGGAGCCGTTGACCTGGCTGGCCGACCGGCTGGCTGGCACCCCCGCCGGTGGCGACCTGACCGAGACCGATCTCGAGCTGCTGGCCGGGCGGCTGGAGCTGCTCGGTGAGCGGACGGCGTCGCTGCCGGTGATCCCGCGCACGGTGGTCCTGCGCGAGCGGCTGCGGGCTGCCGGCCTGGAACCGCTGCTGGCCGACCTGGCTAGCCGGGACGTGGCCCCGGCGGACGTCGGCGCCGAGCTCGAGCTGGTCTGGTGGACGTCGGTGCTGGAGGACCTCGCCGTGGCCGACCCGCGCTACGGGGCGCACGACGGCGAGCTGCTGCGCCAGGTCGCGGACGAGTTCGCCGCCGCGGACCGCCAGCACCTGTCGGCAGGTGCGGTGCGGGTGCGCCGAGCCACGGCCGAGCGACTGGTCGCCGCCTTGGACCGCCGCCCGGAGCAGGCCGCGCTGCTGCGCGCGGAGGCCGCCAAGCAGCGCCGGCACCGGCCGTTGCGCGACCTGGTGGCCGGAGCGCCCGAGGTGCTCGGCGCCGCTAAGCCCTGCTGGGCGCTCAGCCCGTTGGTCGTCTCGCAGGTGCTGCCGCCCGGGCAGCAGTTCGACGTCGTGGTGTTCGACGAGGCCTCTCAGGTGCCCCCGGCCCAGGCGGTCGCCGCGATCAGCCGAGCCCGCCAGGTGGTCGTCGCCGGCGACGAGCGGCAGCTGCCCCCGACGGCCTTCTTCACCAGCGCCGTCCCGGACGAGGCTGCGGCCGGCGCCCACGCCGATGAGTCGTTCACCGAAGGTTTCGAGTCGGTCCTGGACGCGCTGTCCGCCAGCCTGCCGGTGGCCCAGCTGCGCTGGCACTACCGGTCCCGCGACGAGCGGCTGGTCGCCTTCGCCAACCGGCACGTCTACGACGGGTCGCTGGTCACCTTCCCGGCTGCCGGGTCGGGGCAGGTGCTGCGGATGGTGGAGGTCGACGGTCGTGGCGTGCTGTCGCCGGACGCGGAGTCGGTGGAGAGCACTGACGCCGAGGTGGCCGAGGTCGTCCGGCTGGTGATCGAGCACGCCCGTACCCGGCCGACCGAGTCGCTGGGGGTGATCGCGCTCGGGCTGCGGCACGCCGCCCGGGTCGACGACGCGCTGCGGCTCACCCTGGCCGACCACCCGGACGTCGCCGAGCTGCTGGGAGGCGACGGCCCCGAGCGGTTCTTCGTGAAGAACCTCGAGCGCGTCCAGGGGGACGAGCGGGACGCGATCATCCTGACCGTCGGCTACGGCCGCACGCCGCACGGCCGGGTGCTGCACCGGTTCGGGCCGCTGAACCAGGCGGGCGGCGAGCGGCGGCTGAACGTCGCGATGACCCGCGCCCGCTCCCGGATGACCGTGGTCGCCTCGTTCGGGCCGAGCGACCTGGACCCGACCCGGCTGTCCGCGCGCGGCGCGCGGCTGCTGCGGGACTACCTGACCTACGCCGCCAGCGGTGGCCGACTGCTCGAACCGGACGACGCTGCTGACGACGCTGCTGACGACGCTGCCGACGACGCTGCCGACGACGCTGGTGCCGTGGACCCGGCGTCCAGCGACCTCGTGGTAGCCGACCTGGCGGCGAGGCTGCGCGGGCAGGACCTGCGGGTCGTCGAGCGCTACGGCGCGTCCCGGGCACGGATCGACCTCGCGGTCGGCGAGGCGGACGGCCCGCTGCTGGTGGCGGTCGAGGCGGACGGCCCGCAGTATGCGGCGGTGCGCAGCAGCCGTGAACGCGACCGGCTGCGCGGCGAGCAGCTGCAGCGACTCGGTTGGACGCACGTGCGCAGCTGGTCGACCGACGTGTTCCGCGACCCGGCTCGCGAGGTCGCCCGGATCCGCTCCGTCGTCGCTCGGGCGTCGGCTGTCGCGGGTGCGCCCGCTGAGCCGGCGCTCGATGGTGCGCTGCCGGTGCGCTGGGACGCCGACGACGCGCTGTTCCCCACGTCCTACGCGGTCGCGGGATCGTCGTCAGCTGCGGCGAACCGGGCGGGGCCCAGGCCGCGGGTGCCGTCCGGGCTGCCGGTCGAGGACTACTCGGACGGCGACCTCGATGCGGTGGTCGGCTGGATCTGCTCGGACACGTTGCTGCGCACCCACGACGAGGTCGCGGCGTTGGCCCGCCAGCAGCTCGGCTTCTCGCGACGGGGGAGCAGGATCGACGCCGCCGTGGACGCCGCGATCGTCCGGGTCCGGTCCGCCGGGGAGTAGGCGAGACATGACCGACGAAGCACCGGAGCCTCGCCGCGGCAAGCACCGGCGAGCGACACGCGCTGCAACCGGCCCCGGCGCCACCGGCGACCAGAACGGACAGACGAAGGACGACACGGACGTCGGCTGGGGTGAGCTCCCGGACGGGGACGCCCGCCGTGACCAGCACGAGAAGTGGCTGAACGAGCAGCGCCCCCCGCACTGGGAATGAGGTCAGGCCGGGGGAGGACCTGCGGTTCCGCCGCTGCCTGAGCCGCTGGTCCGGCTGAGCAGGTCGCGGATCTCGGTGAGCAGGATGACCTCTTCGGTCGGCGCCTCGGGCTCGGGCTCCTCGCCGCGCTTGCGCCGCTCGGCCAGGTGGTTCATCGGAGCCACGACGATGAAGTAGATCGCCGCCGCCACGATGACGAAGTTGATCACCGCGCTGAGCACCAACCCGATCGAGAAGATGGCGCCGTTGATGTGGAACACGCCGACGCTGTTCAAGTTCGGCTTGCTGAAGATCGCCGCGATCAACGGGTTGATCAGCCCGTCGATCACCGCCTTGATCACGAGGCCGAACGCCGCGCCGATGACCACCGCGACCGCGAGGTCGACGACGTTGCCTCGCATCAGGAAGTCCTTGAAGCCCTTCAGCATCGGATCGCCCATCTGCTCGGGATGCGGAAACGCCTGAACGCTACCGGATCAGGAAGGACAGCGGCCCGATCGCTTCGGCCTGCGCCAGGTCGGCCGCCGTCGATCCGGGAACAGCGAGCAGCAGCAGCCCGCCCTGGCCCGGATCGGTGCCGCCCCCGCCGAGCAGGCTCTCGCCGCGGGCAGGCCCACCGACTGCTCGTCCGTCTGCCCCGCCGTCTGCCCCGCCGGTCCCGGGCATAGCCAGCACGGTGGCGCCGCGGGCGACGGTTCGGGCACTCGTGGCGTCCGTCAGCGCGACCAGGACGTCGATCCGGCTTCCCGGCCGCAGCATCGCGGTGGCCGCACCGTCCGCGATCCGCACCGGGACGGCTACGTCGCCGGCCGACCGCCCGGCGAGCAGCCCCCGGCCGACCAGCCTGGCCGGGGTCAGGACCTCGCCCGCCTGCAGCGGTGTGCTGACCACCCGTCCGAGCGCCAACCCGCGCTGGCGCAGCACCTCCCCGGGGAGCGTGTTCGGTGGACGTCGAGCCACTGCCAGGTCGCCGTCCTGCAACGAGGCCCCGGCCGGCACGTCCCGAGCGGCGACCAGCACCGACCGACCCGGCGCCGGATCGGGTGCCAGTACGTTCAGCCCGACCCCGACCGAAGCCGCCGCACAGCCGCCCGCGAGCCAGCGCCGCAGGCTGGGAAGCCTGCGGCGCAAGGGGACCCATCCACCGACACCGGCAGTCGGCCGGCCCGGCGAACGCGGCCGGCCCGGCTGGGCAGAGCGGGTCGGTCGGCGCAGACCGGGCAGTCTCACGGCAGGTCGAACGGCAAGCGCTGCCCGTCAAGCGCGTGCCGGCAGCCGCAGTCGTCGTCCGTCGGCATGGTCGGGACGACGTGGCCGAGCATCGCCTTGAGCCGTTCGACGTTGCGGGCGAAGACCTCCAGCACCTCGTGGTGGGTGACGCCCTCGCCCTCGGCCACCCCGGCGTCCAGGTCGGTGACCAGCGCGATCGAGGTCAGGCAGATGGCCAGCTCGCGGGCGATCGCCGCCTCCGGCATGCCGGTCATGCCGACCACGGACCACCCGGCGGCGCTGTGCCAGTGCGACTCGGCCCGGCTGGAGAACCGCGGACCGTTGATCACGACCAGCGTCCCGCCGTCCACCACGTGCTCGCCGGTGTCGTTGGCGACGTCCAGCACCGCGCGACGTCCGCGCGGGCAGTAGGGGTCGGCCATCGACACGTGCACGACCGGGCCCTCGGCGTCGTAGACAGTGTGCTCGCGGCCCCACGTGCGGTCGACGACCTGGTCGGGCAGCACGATCGTGCCGGGACCGTTCTCGGCGCGCAGCGAACCCACGGCGCAGGGCGCCAGCACCTGGCGCACTCCCAGAGCGCGTAGCGCCCACAGGTTGGCCCGGTAGTTGACCCGGTGCGGCGCGAACCGGTGGTCGCGGCCGTGCCGTGGCACGAACGCCACCTGGCGACCGCCGACTGCCCCGAGGGTGACCGGCGAGCTGGGCTCGCCGAACGGGGTCGGCACGGCCACTTCGGTGGCGTCGTCCAGGAACGAGTAAAAGCCCGAGCCGCCGATCACCCCGATCGGTGCGGGGCTCGGTTCGCTTGCGGCAGTGGAGTGGGAGGCAGGTGTGGCCGGATCGGTCATGGCCACAACCCTAGGGCGGGGCCACGCGCCGCTGTCCTTTGACGGACCGATCTGTGGACGGTGGGACGATCCGCCGTCCACAGGGGGACTGGCGCGGGCTGGTGCTCCGCTCAGGCGGCGGAGGTGGAGCCCGAGCTGCTCTCGGACTTCGAGCCTGACTTCGAGCCTGACTTCGACTCGGACTTCGACTCGGACTTCGAGTCCGACTTCGACTCGGACTTCGAGTCCGACTTCGAGTCCGACTTGCCCGCCGGGATCGACGAGGAAGCGCTGCGCGAGTCGGTGCGGTAGAAGCCGGAGCCCTTGAACACCACGCCCACGGAACCGAACACCTTGCGCAGCCGGCCGCCACACTCCGGGCAGACGGTCAGCGCGTCGTCCGTGAACGACTGCACGATCTCGAACGCGTGATCGCAGTGCGTGCAGGCGTAGTCGTACGTCGGCATCCAGGCCCTCCACAGGTGCGCACCGGATCTTGGCACTCCGGTCTGTCGAGTGCCAAGTGTACGGGTTGGTCAACATCCGCGTCGACGCGACGATTCCGGCGGCCCTGAGCACGGCGCCGAGCACGCAGCGCGCGGAATGGTCCGCCCCAGCGCGCACGTTGTGTCGCCATGACCACCACCCCGAGCGGCTACGAGCTCTTCCGCCTCGCCGAGCAGTACCTGGCCGACGGCCACCCCCGGCACGCCATCTCCACGCTGGAGCGGATGGAGCGCGACGACCTCGCGGCACCTGCCGCCCAGCGTCTGCTCGCGCTGTCCTGCTACCGGTTCGCCGCCCTGGGTCGTGCCCGCGAGATCGCCGAGCGGCTGGTCGAGACCGACCCGAGCGACGCCGAGGCGGCGCACCTGCTCGGCCGCACGCTGACCCGTCAGGGCGCCCCGGACGCCGCGCGCCGCTGGCTGAGGCTCGCCGCCGCGCTCGACCCGCGCGAGGAGCACCTGGCCTACGCGGACGGCATGCAACTATTCGCGACATGAACTCCGGGATGGACGCAGACGTCATCGTGGTCGGTGCCGGGTTGGCCGGGCTGGTCGCCACCGCCGAGCTGGTGGACGCCGGACGGCGGGTGATACTGGTGGACCAGGAGCCCGAGCAGGCCCTGGGCGGGCAGGCGTTCTGGTCGTTCGGCGGCCTGTTCCTGGTCGACAGCCCCGAGCAGCGCCGGATGGGCATCAAGGACTCGCTGGACCTGGCGTGGCAGGACTGGTTGGGCACGGCCGGCTTCGACCGCGAGCGGGAGGACCACTGGCCGCGGCGCTGGGCGCGTGCCTACGTCGAGTGGGCCGCCACCGAGAAGCGCACCTGGCTGCGCGAGCAGGGCGTGCGCTTCTTCCCCGTGGTCGGTTGGGCCGAGCGCGGCGGGTACCTCGCCGACGGGCCGGGCAACTCGGTGCCGCGCTTCCACATCACCTGGGGCACCGGCCCCGGGGTGGTCGAGCCGTTCGAGCGCCGGGTGCGGGTCGGGATCGAACGCGGGCTGGTGCGCCTGGCGTCCCGGCACCGGGTGGACGCTCTGAACGTGACCGACGGCGTGGTGGACGGGGTGAGCGGGGTCGTGCTCGAGCCGAGCGACGTGCGTCGCGGCGAGTCGTCCTCGCGCACCGTGGCGGGCGAGTTCAGCCTGCGCGCCCAGGCGGTGATCGTCACCGCCGGTGGGATCGGCGGCAACCACGACCTGGTGCGCGCGAGCTGGCCCAAGCGGCTGCCCCCGCCGCCGCAGGACATGCTGACCGGCGTCCCGGCGCACGTGGACGGACGGATGCTCGCCATCACCGAGGCGGCCGGCGGCTCGATCGTCAACCGCGACCGGATGTGGCACTACACCGAGGGCATCCAGAACTGGGACCCGATCTGGCCCGGGCACGGCATCCGGATCCTGCCCGGCCCGTCGTCGCTGTGGCTGGACGCGACCGGCAGGCGCCTGCCTGTGCCGTACTTCCCCGGGTTCGACACCCTCGGCACCCTCGAGCACATCCTGGGCACCGGTCACGACCACACCTGGTTCGTGCTGACCCAGAAGATCATCGAGAAGGAGTTCGCGCTGTCCGGCTCGGAGCAGAACCCGGACCTGACCGGCAAGGACGTGCGCCAGGTGCTGTCCCGGGTCAAGCCTGGTGCGCCCGGCCCGGTCGAGGCGTTCAAGCGCAACGGCGTCGACTTCGTCGTCCGGGACTCGCTGCGCGAGCTCGTGGCCGGGATGAACGCGTTGGCCGGCAACGACCTGCTGGACTTCGACGACATCGAGCGGCAGGTGCTGGCCCGCGACCGCGAGGTCGACAACGACTTCACCAAGGACCTGCAGATCACCGCGATCCACGGCGCTCGCCGGTACCGCGGCGACAAGCTGATCCGCACGGCCACGCCGCACAGGCTGCTCGACCCGAAGGCCGGTCCGTTGATCGCGGTCCGGCTTCGGGTGCTGACCCGCAAGACCCTCGGCGGACTGGAGACGGACCTGTCCGCTCGGGTGCTGCGCGCCAGCGCGGACAGCGTGGGCGAGCCCATCCCCGGCCTGTACGCGGCCGGCGAGGTGGCCGGCTTCGGCGGTGGTGGGATGCACGGGTACCGGTCGCTGGAGGGAACCTTCCTGGGCGGCTGCCTGTTCAGCGGACGCACGGCCGGCCGGGCCGCCGCCGCCGCGACCGCGTAGCCCGCAGCCGCGTAGGGCGTAGCCGCGTAGGCCGACGCGACTGCGGCCAGATCATGGCTATCCAGCCGCAGGTGCGGCTACATTGCGCTGGTGCCGCTCTACCGGATCCGTGAGGCAGCCGAGCTGCTCGGCGTCAGCGACGACACGCTGCGCCGCTGGGTGGACGCCGGACGGCTGAGCGTCGAGGCGGACGCCGCCGGCCGGCAGGTCGTCGACGGCACCGAGCTGGCCCGGCTGGCCACCGAGGTCGCCGGGGCGACCGAGCGACCCACGCCGCGTCCGATCCTGGTCGAGTCGGCGCGCAACCGCTTCGTCGGGCTGGTCACCCGGGTCGTGCGGGACACCGTGATGGCCCAGGTCGACGTCCAGGCCGGACCGCACCGCCTGGTGTCGCTGATGAGTCGCGAGGCCGCCGACGACCTGGGCCTCGAGCCGGGAGTGCTCGCCATCGCATCCGTGAAGTCCACCCACGTCGTCATCGAGAAGCCGGAGCAGCCGTGAACACCATCCGTCGCACCATGACCGTCACCCTGGTGGCGACCCTCGCCCTGTTCACCGCGGGCTGCGGGGACGACAGCAAGAGCGACACGTCGAGCGCAGGGGGCTCGTCGTCGACCTCGTCCGGCTCGGTCAGTGGCACCATCACGGTGTTCGCGGCGGCGTCGCTGACCGAGTCGTTCACCGACCTGGGCAAGAAGTTCGAGGCGGCCAACCCGGGGGTCAAGGTGACCTTCAGCTTCGGCCCGAGCTCCGGGCTCGCCGAGCAGATCACCCAGGGCGCGCCGGCGGACGTGTTCGCCTCGGCCAGTGCGAAGAACATGACCCAGGTGACGGACGCCGGCGACGCGGCCGACCCGAAGACGTTCGCCAAGAACGTGATGGAGATCGCCGTGCCGCCGACCAACCCGGCCAAGGTGACCGGAGTGAACGACCTGGCCAAGTCCTCGGTCAAGGTGGCGCTGTGCCAGTCCGAGGTGCCCTGCGGTGCGGTCGCCGCACAGGTCTTCAAGAACGCCGGCATCACGGTGAAGCCGGTGACGGAGGAGGCCGACGTCAAGGCGGTGCTGTCCAAGGTCACCCTCGGCGAGGTGGACGCGGGCATGGTCTACGTCACCGACGTCAAGTCGGCCGGTGACAAGGTGGCTGGAGTGCAGATCCCGGACGACGTGAACGCCTCGACGTCCTACCCGATCGCCACCCTGAAGAGCTCCAAGAACGCCGCCGCCGCCCAAGCCTTCATGAACTTCGTGCTCTCGCCGACCGGCACGTCGGTGCTGACTGCGGCAGGTTTCCAGGCACCCTGACCATGTGCCGCCAGACGTGAGCAGGTCCGCCGTCGCGCGACGGACCTCGCGCCGACGCGGACCGAGCGACCGTCCGCCGTGGCCGTTGGCCGTACCCGCAGCGGTCGGCGTGGTCTTCCTGGTGCTGCCGCTGCTGGCGCTGCTCATCCGGGCGCCCTGGCGGGCGCTGCCCGAGCTGCTGTCCGGCGATCAGGTCGCCAGCGCGCTGAAGCTGTCCCTGGTCAGCGCGACGCTGGCGACCGGGGTGTGCCTGGTGCTCGGCGTGCCGCTGGCCTGGGTGCTGGCCAGGTCGCGGGTGCCTGGTACCGCGCTGCTGCGCGCGCTGGTCACGGTGCCGCTGGTGCTGCCGCCGGTGGTCGGTGGGGTCGCGCTGCTGATGGCGCTCGGACGGCGAGGCGTGGTCGGGCAGTACCTCGACTCCTGGTTCGGCATCACCTTGCCGTTCACCCCGGCCGCCGTGGTGATCGCCGAGGCGTTCGTCGCGATGCCGTTCCTGGTGCTGACGCTGGAGGGCGCGTTCCGCAGTGCCGACCGGGGGATGGACGAGGCGGCCGTCACGCTGGGCGCGAGCCGGATCACCGTGTTCCGCCGGGTCACCCTGCCGCTGGTGGCACCGTCGCTGGTCGCCGGCGCCGTGCTGGCCTGGGCCAGGGCGCTGGGCGAGTTCGGTGCCACGATCACCTTCGCCGGCAACTTCCCGGGCCGCACCCAGACGATGCCGGTGGCCACCTACATCGCGTTGCAGACCGACCCCGATGCGGCCATCGCGTTGTCCCTGGTGCTGCTGGCGGTCTCGGTCACCGTCCTGGTGCTGCTGCGGGACAGCTGGTTGCGCACCGGGGTGAACCAGTGAGCGGGGTGAACCAGTGAGCGGGGTGAACCAGTGAGCGGGTCGCTGCGGGTGCACGGCGAGATCACCCGCGGCACGTTCACCGTGCAGCTCGAGGTGGAGGTCGCCCCCGACGAGGTGGTCGTCCTGCTCGGGCCGAACGGGGCCGGCAAGACCACCTTGCTGCGGGCGGTGGCCGGGCTGGAGCCCTTGCAGCACGGGCGGATCGAGCTGGACGGCCAGGTCCTGGACGACGGCGCCGACGTCTTCGTGCCGCCGGAGCAGCGCTCGGTCGGCCTGGTCTTTCAGGACTACCGGCTGTTCCCGCACCTGTCGGTGCTGGAGAACGTCGCCTTCGCGGCCCGCTCGGCCGGGGCTCACCGGCAGATCGCCCGGGACGGCGCACGCGAGTGGCTGCAACGGCTGGACGTCGAGCCGCTGGCCGACCGGCGGCCGGCCCAGCTCTCCGGCGGGCAGGCGCAGCGGGTCGCGCTGGCCCGAGCGCTGGCCCGCCGGCCACGGGTGCTGCTGCTGGACGAACCGCTGGCCGCGCTGGACGCCCGGGCCCGGCTCGAGCTGCGGGTCACCCTTCGCCGGCATCTGGTCGAGTTCGGCGGGCCGGTCGTGGTCGTCTCGCACGACCCGGTCGAGGCCATGGTGATGGCGGACCGGCTGGTCGTGGTCGAGGCCGGACGCGTCGTCCAGCAGGGCCGGCCGGCGGACGTCGCCCGCCGCCCCGCCACCGACTACGTCGCCCGGCTGGTGGGGCTGAACCTGCTGTCTGGCAACGGAGCGGCGGACCACGTCGTCGAGCTCGACGGTGGTGGGAAGATCCGCGGCGCGAGCGAGGTGACTGTCGGCGAACGGGTGCTGGTCGCCGTCCCGCCGTCCGCGGTCAGCATGCACCTTGAGCGGCCCGGGCCGGGCAGCGCCCGGAACCTGTGGTCCGGCGTCGTCGACGGGTTGGAACCCTTGCACGACAGGGTGCGTGTGCACGTCCGCTCGCAGCCCTCGCTGCTGGTGGACATCACCCCGGCCGCCGTTGCCGAGCTCGCGCTACGGCCCGGTTCGGCGGTCTGGCTGTCGGTCAAGGCGACCGAGGTGGAGGTCTACCCTTCGCCTACTTGAGCGCCGCCTACTTCAGAGCTGCGTCGATGGCGCTCTTCAACTCGGTCGGCGACGGGTTCGTCAGCACCTGCTCGTTGACCTTGACGGTAGGCGTGCCGTTGACACCGTCCTTGCTCGCCTGGTCGGTCACCGCCACCGTCCAGCCCTTGAACGTCTCGGCGTTGACGCACGCGGAAATGTCACCCGCGCCGGCCTGCTTGGCCAGCTCGATGAGCTTGCTGTTCGGCAGGCCCGCGCTGCCCTCCGCCGGCTGGTTCTCGAACAGCAGCTTGTGGTACGCCTGGAACGCGTCGAGCTTGGTGTCCACCACGCAGCCCGCGCTGTTCAGCGCCCGGGTCGAGTAGTTGGTGGTGGAGGCGCTGTCCAGGAAGGCGATCGGCCGGTAGTTCATCTTGATCTGCTGCTGGTTGAGGTAGGCGAGCAGCACCGGTCCGCTGGTCTGCTCGAACTGCTTGCAGACCGGGCACTGGAAGTCCTCGTAGGCCGTCACCAGCACGGTTGCGCTCGGTGAGCCCACCACGATCGTCTGGTTCGCCTTCCCCTGGGTGTTCTTCGGTGCCGCGTTGCTGCTGGACCCTGTCTTGGAGCTGTTGTCGTTCTGGATGAGGACGTAGGCGCCCACCACCACCAGGACGACCACGGCCACCACGGCGGTGATGATGCCGTTGCGCCGTCGGGACTCGGCCTTGGCCGCGGAGGCTCGGCGCTCGGCGGCCTTAGCCTCGCGGGTCTCGCGGGATGCTTTGCCGGAGGTCATGGTCGGGTCTCCTTCTCGGTCAACGAAGTTGAGGCGGTCGAGTCGCTCGCAGGTGCCGGAGCGGGTCGGGTCGGCGGTGTCGGGTCGAGGGAGAGCCGGCTGCCCGGCCAGACCACCAGGAAGGCGGCCGCGAGCAGCAGCCCGGTGTCACGGAGTATCTCCTGCAGGTACTTGGTCTGGTTGGCCGCCACCGAACCACCGCCGCCGAAGCAGCCGCAGTCGATGGTCAGGCCGCGGGCCCAGGCCGACGAGATGCCGATGATGAACGCGAGCATGAGCAGTCCGCCGACGGCGGCCGCGAACCGGGTGGCGAAGCCGACCACCAGCAGGACGCCGACCACGATCTCCAGCAACGGCAGTCCGTGGCCGACCGACGGCACGACCGACTCGGGCAGCAGCTGGTAGGCGCGCACCGCGCGGACCGACGCCGCGGGGTCCGGGAGCTTGAGCCATCCGGCCACGATTAGCACGCCCCCCAGCACCAGCCGCGCTGCGGTGGCCAGCCACAGCCGCCAGGCAGGCGCGTACTCCCTGCTCACGAGGCCTCCCGCTGCCGACGCCTGGCCAGCACGATCGTGCCGGCGCTGAGCGCCGCACCCACGAACAACACCAGCAGCAGGACCCGGCCGGGCCCGCCCGCCTCGTCGTCGTGACTGTGCGTGCTCCCGGCTGACGCTACCGGTGTCGAGGCGCCCGGAGTAGACACCGACGGCGAAGACACTGCTGTGGCTCCAGCCAGGGCGGTGAACCGAAACGTGCCGGAGACCGGGTGCCCGTCGTCCGAGGCGACGCGCCAGGCAACCAGGTAGCGGGCCGGCGGCAACGGCTGCGCGAACGTCGTCGCGACCACGGCGCCGCGTACCGACAGGGCGCCCGGCACCGGGCCGTCCGGGCCGGTCACCACGATCCGGTTGCCGTTTCCGGCGGCGAGGACGTCCTCGCCGAAGGTGAGGGTGACGGACGTCGGTGCGCTGACCTGTGAGCCGGCGGCCGGCACGGTGCTCGCCAGCTGGTCGTGCGCGCTGGCCGCAGAGGCGGGCCCGAGGGTCACCGCGGTGGCCGCGGCGAGCGCGAGAACGCGTCGTCGGGAGTGGGCCAATGAAAAGGGCATGCGGTCTCCGATGGCAGGGCGGGTGGACGTCGGCTCGGTGCAGAGGTACCCGCGCGAGCCGGCTGCCGGTGGCAACCTCAGCCCGCGCGGACCGCCACCGGGGGACCACGCCCGCGCATCGGCTCGAGCAGCAGACGGCCGGACGACGCCGCCGCCGTCCATACCAGGGCGACCACCCGTGAGTGGTCGCCGACGACAGCCGAGCGCACCAGCCGCACCAGCCGGGCACCCGCCAGATCGGCCAGCCGCCACAGCAGCGCCTCACCGTGCGCCAGCAGCAGGGCGGTGACCAGCACCGCGAGCAGGTGCGCCACCGGCATCGCCGGCCACCATGCGAACGCGGTGCCGCTGTGGGCGCAGTGGAGCACCTGGGTGTGGTGGTGACTCAGCACCAGCCCGCCGACGTCGCAGCCGTGGCCGCCGGACGGCGAGAACCCGGACGGCGAGAACCCAGACGGCGAGAACTCAGACAGCGAGAACCAGGTGTGCAGGCCGAGCTGGCTCAGCACCAGTCCGGACGCTGTCGCGAGCCGGCCCAGCCGTCGTCCGGTGGCCAGGGTCGAGGCGCAGCCCAGCAGCACGGTCGCGGTGACCAGGGTGAGCGCGGCCGGGCGGGCGCCCCCGCCGAGGGTGTGCGCGAGCAGTCCGAGCGACACCGCCACGACCGTGAAACTTCCGGCGCGTAGCGCACGCACGCGCCCAGCCGCGGGAGTCGCCTGCGGTCGGCCACGCACGGCACTGCTGGTCACGGCCCTACGGTAACCGGCCACCGGGCGGCGTCCGCGCACCGCTCATGGCGGCCGCTTGCCCCACAGCGCCAACCTGCCTCCCAGGCTCAGGGCGCGCAGCCGGCGCTGGGTCTCGCGGCGGACCTTCTGGGTGGTCACCACGAGCAGCTGGTCGCCGCGTCGCAGCACCGTCCGGTCGCCCGGGACGAAGCTGTTCTGCTCGCGCACCACCAGCGCGATGTTGGCCCCGCGGGGCAGCCGCAGCTCGAACACCTCCAGGCCGTGCAGCCGGGAGTCCTGGCCGATCCGCACCTGCAGGATCTCGGCACCCAGCTCGTCCAACGGCGCCGACTCGACGTCGAGGTCGCGCGAGTCCATGGTGTGCTCGACGTGCAGCCGCCGGGCCATGAACGGCAGCGTCGGCCCCTGCACCAGGGTGAACACCACGACCAGCACGAAGACCAGGTCGAACAGCCACTCCACCCCCGGCACGCCGGTGGTCACCGGGACAGTGGCCAGCACCACCGGCACGGCTCCGCGCAGACCGGCCCAGGACAGGAACGCCTGCTGGCGCCACGGCATCCGGAAGGGCGTCATGGAGACCAGCACCGACAGCGGTCGGGCGACCAGCAGCAGCACCACGCCCAGCGCCAGTGCCGGCCACACCTGCGTGTCCAGGTCGCCCGGCGAGGCGAGCAGCCCCAACAGCACGAACAGGCCGATCTGGGCCAGCCAACCGACCGCCTCGGCGAACCCGCGCACCGCCGTCCGGTGCGGCATCTCGGAGTTGCCCAGCACCAGCCCGGCCACGTAGACCGCCAGGAAGCCGGAGGTGTGCAGGGTCGCGCCGAGTGCGTACGCACCGACCGTCAGCGTGAGCACCGCCAGCGAGGTCAGCGCGGACGACGGCAGCGCGAGGCGGCGCAGGCCCTTGGCGCCGAGCCAGCCGACGCCCAGGCCGATGGCGGCCCCGGCCGCGAGCTCGAACGCGGCCAGCGGGACCAGCACGTACCAGGGATGGCCGCCGTGGTCGCTGGCCGCCTGCTCGGACAGCGCCACGACCAGCAGGACCACCGGGGCGTCGTTCAACCCGGACTCGGCCTCCAGCACCCCGGCCAGCCGCGGGTGGATCGGCACCCGGCGCAGCACCGAGAACACCGCCGCCGCGTCGGTCGAGGACAGCACCGCGCCGACCAGCAGCGCCACGGTCCACGGCAGGTCGAGCAGCAGGAACGCGGCAGCGCCGACCACCAGCACCGAGACCACGACGCCCACGGTGGCCAGCACTGCCGCGGGCGCCAGCGCGTGCCGGATCGTCGTCCACCGCGTGGTGAGCCCGCCCTCGGCCAGGATCAGCGCGAGCGCGCCGAAGCCCAGCACCTGGGTCAGCCGCTGGTCGTCGAAGTTGATGCCGATGGCGTCCTCGCCGAGCACCAGCCCGAGCGCCAGGTACAGCAACAGAGACGGCAGGCCGGACGACAGCGAGAAGCGCACCGCGGCGATCGCCACCAGCACCACGGCGGTGCCCAGCAGCAGCGAGTGGTTGAGCAGGTCGACGCTCACCTGGCAGGTCCGATCCGCGAGGTCACGTGTTGGCCTCCATCGGTGCGTGGGGGACCCGGGCCTGCCCCGGCTTCGGGTCGAGGTGGCTTAGTCTCGCAGCGTGGCCCGCCTCAACCCCCTCATCCGCACCGTAGTCATCGTGTGCGCCGCTCTGCTGGTCGTCGCCCTGGTGGCCTCGATCGCGCTGGTCACCTCGGTGCGCCGCTCGTTCCCGGACCGCGGCGGCGAGGCCGACGTCCCCGGGCTGCACGCGTCGGTGTCGGTGGTGCGCGACGGCCAGGGCGTGCCGCAGCTGTACGCGGACAACGCCGACGACCTGTTCGCGGCGCAGGGCTACGTGCAGGCCCAGGACCGGTTCTTCGAGATGGACCTGCGTCGGCACATCACCGCTGGGCGGCTGTCCGAGCTGGTCGGCGAGAGCAAGGACGCGCTGGACGCCGACAAGGTGGTCCGCACGCTGGGCTGGCGACGGGTGGCCGAGGCGGAGCTGCCGATGCTGTCCGCGACCACCCGGCAGTACCTGCAGGCCTACGCGGACGGGGTGAACGCCTACATCTCGGGTCGCTCGACGCACGAGCTCGGCGTCGAGTACGCGGTGCTCGACCTGCAGCTGCCGGACTACCGGGTCGAGCCGTGGACGCCGGTGGACTCGCTGGCCTGGCTCAAGGCGATGGCTTGGGACCTGAAGACCAACTACGACGACGAGATCACCCGCGCCCGGCTGTCGGCGTACCTGTCGCCGCGCCGGATCGAGCAGCTGTACCCGCCCTACCCGACGGACCGCAACGCGCCCATCCTCGCGGAGTCCACCACCTCGCAGAGCGCGTCGGCGGTGCCGCCGGGCACCCTGCGGGCGGCGGACGCCGCCTCCGGTCGCTCGGCGCTCGCGCTGGCCCAGAAGGCGCTGGACTCGGTGCCGGCGCTGATGGGCCGCGGGGACGGCATCGGATCGAACTCGTGGGTGGTGTCCGGGCGGATGACCAAGAGCGGCAAGCCGCTGCTGGCCAACGACCCGCACCTGGCCCCGGCCGTGCCGAGCCTGTGGTACCAGATGGGCCTGCACTGCCGGCAGGTCAACGCGGACTGCCCGTTCGACGTGGCGGGCTTCACCTTCTCCGGGACGCCGGGCGTGATCATCGGGCACAACGCGAAGGTGGCCTGGGGCTTGACCAACCTTGGACCGGACGTCACCGACCTCTACCTGGAGCGGGTGGCCGGCGACAGCGTCGAGTACGACGGCGTGTACGCCCCCCTGCAGACCCGGGCCGAGACCATCAAGGTGCGCGGCGGCAAGGACGTCCCGCTGACGGTCCGCACCACGCGGCACGGCCCGCTGCTGTCCGACGTGCTGGCCGACGTCAAGGACGCCGGCCGCGAGGAGGACGACAACGGCCAGGACGCCCCGACCTACGACGTCGCACTGGCCTGGACCGCGCTGAGCCCGGGGCGGACGGCGGACGCCATCTTCGCCATCGACCGGGCCACCGACTGGGACCAGTTCCGCGCCGCCGCGGCGCAGTTCGAGGTGCCCTCGCAGAACCTGGTCTACGCCGACGTGGACGGCAACATCGGCTACCAGGCGCCGGGCAAGGTGCCGGTGCGCGCCGGGTACGACGGGCGCTGGCCGGTGCCGGGCTGGTCCAGCAAGTACCGCTGGGCGTCGTACGTGCCGTTCAGCGAGATGCCGCACGTGCTCAACCCGGCCGACGGCTTCGTCGTCACCGCCAACCAGCAGGTGCAGGCCTCCGAACTGCCGTTCCTGACCGAGGACTGGTCCTACGGCTACCGCTCGCAGCGGATCCGCGACCTGCTCACCGGCCGGACCGGGCTGACCGCCGCGGACATGTCCGCCATCCAGTTCGACAACCGCAACGGGATGGCGCCGACTCTGGTGCCGCTGCTGCTGGCGACCGACCTGAAGGACGACCCGTTCACCCGGGAGGCGCAGGACCTGCTGCGCGGCTGGGACTACACCCAGCCGCCGGACTCGGCGGCCGCGGCCTACTACAACGCGGTGTGGCGCAACCTGATGCGGTTGGGCTTCGACGACGAGCTCGGTGACGACCTGCAGGCCGACGGCGGGGACCGCTGGTTCGAGGTCGTGACCACCCTGGTCAAGCGCAAGTCCGACCCGTGGTGGGACAACAAGGCCACGCCCGGTGCGATCGAGAACCGCGACGAGATCATCCGGCAGGCGATGGTCGCGGCACGCCTCGAGCTGACCCGCGACCTGGGCAAGGACGTCTCGCGTTGGCAGTGGGGGCGGCTGCACCGGCTCGAGCTGACCCACAGCCCGCTCGGCGGCCCGACCGTGTGGGGGCCGGTCCGTGCGATGTTCAACCGTGGACCGGTCGAGCTCGGCGGCGGTTCGGCGCTGGTCGACGCCACCGGGTGGAACGCCGCCGAGGGCTACCAGGTCAGCTGGGTGCCGTCGATGCGGATGGTGGTGGACCTGTCGGACCTGGACAAGTCGACCTGGGTGAACCTGACCGGCGCCTCCGGTCACCCGTTCGACGCGCACTACAACGACCAGAACGACCACTGGGCGACCGGCCGGACCTACCCGTGGCCGTTCAGCCAGCAGGCCGTCCTGGACGCGAAGTCCGACGAGCTGGTGCTCAACCCGCAGAAGTAGCCAGCCGGACGACGCCCTCCACCGTGGCCACCACGTGCACCGGGTGGTCGTGCGCTTCGGCGGGCAGCGGCTGCTCGAGCAGCTCGCCGGGGTGCAGCAGCGCGACCAGCAGGGCATCCGGGCGGACCCGGGCCAGCGCGCGGTCGTAGCTGCCGCCGCCCTGCCCGAGCCGGACGCCGCGCCGGTCCACCGCCAGGGCCGGCACCAGCACCACGTCGGCCCGGGCGATCGCGTCCACGCCCAGTCGCGCGCCGCCGGGTTCGGGCACCCGCACCACGCCGCCCGGGCGCAGGTCCCCGTCGTCCAGCGCCCAGTCCAGGTCGAGGTCGGCCAGCACGACCGGGAGCAGCACCCGGCGTCCGTGGGCGCGCCAGCGCGTGAGCAGCACGTCGGTAGCTGGTTCGTCCGGGCGGGAGACGAACGCCGCGAGCGTCCCGGCAGCCCGCACCTCGGGCAGCGTGTCCACCACGGACGCCAGCAGGTCGCCGAGCGGCCCGGGAGCGGTAATCTCTCGAGTGCGGCGCGCCGACCTCAGGCGTTGCCGTAGCTCTGGCTTGGACTGGGCCGTACCGGGGCGGTCCTCTTCGGATATTGGTGGAATGTTCGTGATGGACCCCCCTTCTTGCCCAGTTTTGCCAGGTCCGCCGTGACGATCGTCGGGCTTTCATGCCACCATGCCACGACGTCGCGTGCGCCAGCCTGCCGCATCGATCGGGGTTGGAGGGGGACATGAAGTCGGTTCGCAGCCGTCTGGCCGTCGTGCTGGGCGTTGTGCTGCTGATCCCGGCCCTCACGGCCCTGCTCGCGATCGGGGTGCTCGCGCCGCGCCAGCTCGGCCAGTCCGCCGGACAGGGCATGACGCAGGCGGCCAGCTCGGTAGGGGCTGCCCTGCAGGCCGGCTGTCTGTCCCAGGGCGAGGCCGCCCGAGTGCTCGCGCTGCAGGCCCGCGCGACGAACCTGCAGGCGGCCGCTCGCGCCGCCGTGTCCCGGCAGGGCTCGGAGGCCTTCGCCGTACTGATCCGCGACGACAAGGTGGTCGCGTCGTCCGGTCCCGTGCCGGACATGCCGGTCTCCGAGCTGCTCGCCGCCTCCTGCTCGGCGCAGACCGCGATCGGCGCGCCACCGCTGTCCGCCGCCGGGCTGCCGGTGCTGGCCGAGGTCGTCCCGGCAGTGGACGCCAAGGGGGCACCGATCGGCACCGCGGTCGTCGGCCGGATCTACGACGAGCAGCGGTTGCGCGCGTTGTCGGGTTCGCTCGGTCTGCCCTCCGGCACCGACCTCTCCCTCGCCTGCCCGCAGGGACGCGGGGTTTCCACCGCCACCGGCGCCCTGGGCACCAAGCTGCGACTGGCTGCGGCGTCCAGCCCCGGGACGCGGGACATCGAGGACCGCAAGGTCGCCATCGGCACCAAGGCACAGGGTCAGTACTGCGGTGTCTCGGCCGCCATCACCAACAGCGGGCTGGCGGACCAGCAGGGCTGGCTCGTCCTGCTGCTCGTCCTGGCAACGGTCGTCGGAATCGTCCTGGTGGTCCGGTTGGCGGCCAACCTGACCCGGCCCGTCCTGGCCCTGACCGAGGCCGCCGAGCGGGTCGCCCGCGGTGACCTCAGTACCCGGCTACCCAGCAGCGGACAGGACGAGCTCGGCCGACTCTCCGGCGCCTTCAACCACATGACCGACGAGCTCGAGCTCAAGATCACCGAGCTCGAGCGCAGCCGCAACCTGCTGCGCGAGAACGTCGCCCGCCTCGGCGACACCCTGGAGCGAACGCACGACCTCGAGGGTCTGCTCGGCACGGTGCTGTCGGCGGCCGCGTCGGCCACCGAGTCCCAGCGGGCCACGGCCTGGCTGGTCGAGGGTGGCTCGGTCGTCGCCCGGGCGTCCGTGCCGGCCGGAGCGCCGCGCGCCATCGTGCGCCGCCTGCCGCTCGGCGGCGACCTGGCCGGCGAGGTCGCGGTGGACGGCATGCCGCGCCGCCTCGGCCACGGGCACGAGGACTCCACCACGGTGCTCGGCGGCCCGGCCCTGGCCGCACCGTTGCGCCGCGGCCACCACACGGTCGGCGTGATCGTCGTCGAGCGCGAGCCGTCGCAGCCCGCCTACGACAGCGACGCCGAGGCCATGCTGGTCTCGCTGGCCGGCCCGGCCGGTATCGCCGTCGACAACGTGCTGCTGCACCGCGAGGCCCAGCGGCTTTCGGTGACCGACCCGCTGACCGGCGCCGGCAACCTGCGGCACATGACCACGACGCTGGCCCGCGAGGTCGAGCGCGCCAGCCGGTTCGAGCGACCGCTGTCGGTGCTGCTCCTCGACCTGGACCACTTCAAGAACGTCAACGACACCTACGGGCACACCGTCGGCGACGCGGTGCTTCGCGAGCTCGCCCGCCGGCTGGCCAGCGTGGTGCGCGAGGTCGACACGGTGGCGCGGTACGGCGGTGAGGAGTTCGTCGTGGTCACTCCCGAGACCGACACCGAGGGCGCCGAGCACCTGGCCGAGCGGATCTGCGAGGCCGTCCGCGAGGAGCCGTTCATCGTCGGTGACGACAGCGTCGACGTGACCGTCTCGGTCGGCATCTCGTCGCTGCCCATGCACGGCACCGCGAGCGGTGACCTGGTGCGCGCAGCGGACGACGGCCTGTATGCCGCGAAGCGGGCCGGCCGCAACCAGTGGCAGGTGGCCCCAGGGGTGCAGCCGGCGCCCACCGCGCCGCCGGCCGAGGGTGTGCCGACCGGCGACGCGAGCTCGCTGGACCGTTGATCGCCCTTCACTGCACCCCATACGGACCCGGCCGATAGCCTGGCCCGCATGAGCGATGGACGCCGAGTCAGCAAGGCCGTGATCCCGGTTGCCGGTCTCGGTACGAGGTTCCTGCCCGCCACCAAGGCGATCCCGAAGGAGATGCTGCCGGTCGTCGACAAGCCGGCCATCCAGTACGTGGTGGAGGAGGCGGTCAGTGCCGGTCTGTCGGATGTGCTGATGGTTACCGGACGCAACAAGGGTGCACTGGAGGACCACTTCGACCGCAGCTGGGAGCTCGAGCAGGCGCTGGAGGCCAAGGGCGACGAGTTCCGGCTCGAGCGGGTGCGGGACGCGGCCGTGCTGGCCGACGTGCACTACGTGCGCCAGGGCGACCCGAAGGGTCTGGGCCACGCGGTGCTCTGCGCTGCCCGGCACGTCGGTGACGAGGCGTTCGCCGTGCTGCTCGGCGACGACCTGATCGACGCGCGGGACACGCTGCTCGAGACGATGCTCGAGGTCCGCGCCGAGCACGGGGGCAGCGTGATCGCGCTGCTGGAGGTCCCGGCGGACCAGGTCCAGCTGTACGGCTGCGCCGCGGTCGACCCGGCCGACCAGGGCTCGGACGTCGTCCGGGTGACCGGGCTGGTGGAGAAGCCGGCGCCGCAGGAGGCGCCGAGCAACCTCGCGCTGATCGGCCGCTACGTGCTCGACCCCGCGGTCTTCGAGGTGCTGCGCCGGACCGGTCCTGGCCGCGGTGGCGAGATCCAGCTGACCGACGCGCTCCAGGAGCTAGCCGGTATGCCGGCCGAGGACGGCGGCGGGGTGCACGGCGTGGTGTTCCGTGGACGTCGCTACGACACCGGCGACCGGCTGAGCTACCTGCAGGCGGTCGTCCAGCTGGCCGAGGGACACCCGGAGTTCGGCAAGGAGTTCGCCGAGTGGCTGCGGTCCCGCACGTGATCGGCGCTGTGTAGTGATGCGGACCGTGTCGTGATCGGGGTCGAGGACCACCTGGCGCGCTGCCTCGACGGCGTCCAGGCACTGGACCCGATCGACCTGGCCCTGCTCGAGGCGCAGGACTGCGTGCTCACCGAGGACGTGGTCAGCCCGCTGGACCTGCCGGGCTTCGACAACTCGGCGATGGACGGCTACGCGGTGACGGTGGCCGACGTGTCGGGTGCCAGCGCGACCACGCCGGTCGAGCTGCCGGTGGTCGGCGACATCGCGGCGGGCTCGACCCGGCTGCAGCAGCTCCCCTCCGGGCAGACCATGCGGATCATGACCGGTGCGCCCGTTCCGGCTGGGGCGCAGGCCGTCGTCCCGGTCGAGGACAGCGACGGCGGCGTGCACACCGTGCGGCTCACCGCAGCTGCGGAGAACGGCCAGCACGTGCGGGTGGCCGGGTCCGACGTCCGGTGCGGCGACGTCGTGCTCACTGCGGGCACGCTGCTCGGCCCGGCCCAGCTGGCGCTGCTCGCCGCGGTCGGGCGGGCCCGGGTGCGGGTGCACGCGCAGCCGCGGGTGGTGGTGCTGTCCACTGGCAGCGAGCTCGTCGACCCGGGGGTCGCCCCGGCCTTCGGTCAGGTTGTGGACAGCAACGGCGTCATGCTCACGGCCGCCGCGATCGACGCCGGTGCGCGGCCGTATCGAGTGGGCGTGGTGCGTGACGAGGCGGGTGCGTTCCTGCAGACGTTGACCGACCAGCTGGTCCGGGCCGATCTGGTCGTCACCACGGGTGGCGTCAGCGCCGGCGCCTACGACACGGTCAAGGAGGTGCTGCGCGGCCTGGGCACGGTGTGGTTCGGCAAGGTCGCGATGCAGCCGGGAATGCCGCAGGGGTTCGGCACGGTCGGACCGGACGGCACCCCGATCTTCACCTTGCCGGGCAACCCGGCCAGCGCGTACGTCTCGTTCGAGATGTTCGTCCGGCCGGCGATCCGCAAGATGGCCGGCCACCGCGGGCTGTTCCGGCGCAGCGAGACGGCGACCGCGCTGGAGTCGTGGTCCTCTCCAGCCGGCAAGCTGCAGCTGGCGCGGGCTGAGCTGGGGACCACCGACGACGGCGAGCGGGTCGTCCGGCTGGCCGGTGCGCAGGGGTCGTACGTGCTCGGCGGGTTGGCCCGGGCCAGCGCGCTGGTCGTGGTGCCGGAGGCCGTGACCCGGGTGGCGGAGGGCGACCAGGTGCGCTGCCTGGTGCTGGACCGGCGGTCCCGGTGAGCGAGCAGCCGGAGCGGCTGCCCCACGTCGACGAGCGTGGTGCGGCTCGGATGGTCGACGTCTCGGCGAAGGCCGTCACCGCGCGGCAGGCGTCCGCCCGCGGCCGGGTGCTGCTGTCCGCTGCAGCCGTGGCGGCGCTGCGCGAGGGTGCCGTGCCCAAGGGCGACGCCCTTGCGGTTGCCCGGATCGCCGGGCTGCAGGCGGTGAAGCTGACCCCGATGCTGGTGCCGCTCGCGCACCCCGTCGCGGTGCACGGGGCGGTGGTCGACCTCGAGGTGCTCGACGACGGGGTGGAGATCTCGGCGACGGTGCGCACCGCCGACCGCACCGGCATCGAGATGGAGGCGCTGACCTGCGTGAGCGTGGCCGCGCTGGCTCTGGTCGACATGGTCAAGGCCGTGGACAAGCACGCGCGGATCACCGACGTCCGGGTGACCGCGAAGTCCGGTGGCCGGTCGGGGGACTGGGTCGAGCCGGGTGAGGGATCGCCGTGAGGGCGGTGGTGATCACTGCGTCCAACCGGGCGGCAGCCGGCGTGTACGCCGACCGGGGCGGCCCGATCCTGGTGGACGGCCTGCGCGAGCTGGGTTTCGAGGTGGCCGAGCCGGTCGTGGTCCCGGACGGTGAGCCGGTCGAGCAGGCGCTGCGGGCCGCCGTCGACCAGGACGTGGACGTCGTGCTGACGACCGGGGGGACAGGACTGACCCCGGGCGACCAGACGGCACAGATGACCGCACGGGTGCTGGACCGTCCGGCGCCGGGGATCGCCGAGGCCATCCGTGCCTTCGGTGTGGCACAGGGGGTTCCCGCGGCGATGTTGTCTCAGGGTCTGGCCGGGGTAGCCGGGCGGACTCTGGTGGTGAACCTGCCCGGGTCGACCGGCGGCTGCCGGGACGGGCTGGCAGTGCTGTCGCCGGTGCTCGTGCACGCGGTCGAACAGATCCGCGGTGGTGACCACTGATGGGCGGCCACCCATGACCTGGCCGGTGACGTTGACCGACGGACCGGTCGGGCTGCGCCAGCTGCGGCTGCGCGACGGCGCGCGCTGGCGCGAGCTGCGGACGGCCAACCGGCGCTGGCTGGAGCCGTGGGAGGCGACCCCGCCGGACCCGGGTGCTCCCGCCATGCAGTACCCGCAGCTGGTGCGGGCGCTGAACCGCGAGGCCCGCGCGGGCCGCGGGCTGCCGTTCGCGATCACCTACGAACGCGAGATGGTCGGTCAGCTGTCGGTCAGCGGGATCGGCTGGGGGTCGCTGTGCTCGGCGAACCTGGGCTACTGGATCTCTGAGCACGTGGCCGGTCGTGGGATCACCCCGACCGCGGTCGCGCTGGCGACCGACCACTGCCTGCTCACGCTGGGACTGCACCGGATGGAGGTCAATGTCCGTCCGGAGAACGCGGCGAGCCTGCGGGTGGTCGCCAAGCTCGGCTTCCGGGACGAGGGGGTGCGGCTGAAGTACCTGCACATCGACGGTGCCTGGCGGGACCACCGGACGTTCGCGATCACCCGCGAGGAGCTCGGGCCGGGCGGGATGCTGGGGCACTGGCACGGCGTCCGCTCACCGGGTGAATGAGCCCTCGTCACAGAAACCACACGGGTCTCATCCGCGACACACCGAGCCGCCTGCGTGAACACTTGTCAATGCACGCCTACCGTCTGTGACCGTGGACCCCAGCAGCCTGATCTTCGTGGTCATCGTGGCCATCTGGGCTGCATACCTGCTGGGCCACTGGGTCCGTCGCCGCGACCACCTCGCGACCGTCCGCTCCGTCGACCGGTTCTCGGCCGCGATGCGGGTGCTCGAGCGTCGTCCCGCCGTGCGGGCCGTTCCGCTGTCGCGACCGAACCCGCGGTCCTACGTCGTCGCCCCGGCCAGCCGCCCGGCGTCCGATGTCACCGTGAAGCGCGCCCCCGCGGTGTCAAGGCCGCTCGAGCCGCAGCCGCAGCCGCAGCCGCAGCCGCAGCCGGCGGCGCGGAAGCGTCCGACGCCGGTCCGGGGGCTGCTGCTGCTCGGTCTGCTGGTGGCCACGCCGGTCGTCTGGGTGCTGGTGCCGCTGACCGCGATGAGCTGGGTGGCGGGCCTCGCCGTCACCGCGGCGCTGATCGCGAACCTGGCCTACCTGCGGCACACGGTGCGTCGTCGCCGCGAGCAGCAGCGTCGGCTCAGCCGTCAGGAGCTCCGCTCTGCCTCGCAGGCTCGTCGCCAGTCTCGGCGCGACGTGGTCGGCCAGGTCGTCGCCGCGAACCGGACCAGGGCGCACGTCCCGGTGGTGGCCGAGATCCCGGACCACGCGCCGGACGAGTCGGTCGTGGACGACGGCAGCTGGCAGCCCGTCCCGGTGCCCCCGCCGACCTACACGCTGAAGCCGAAGGCACCCGCGCCGGCTCCGCGCCGCCCGGTCCTGGCCGAGCCCGCCGCTGTCGTCGAGGAACCTGTCGCGCCCGCCGCACCAGCCGCCGCGGTAGCAGCACCGGCTGCCTCGGGCGGCTTCGACCTCGACGAGATCCTCGAGCGCCGGATCGCCGCGAACGGCTGACCGCCGAAGGCGTGGCCCCGCACCGGGGTTGGTCCGAAGCACTCCTGGTCGGCTGCTAATCTTGTTCGCGGTTCAAGGGGCTGTGGCGCAGCTGGTAGCGCACCTCGTTCGCAACGAGGGGGTCAGGGGTTCGAGTCCCCTCAGCTCCACCCATGAACGCCCCGGATGCGCGCCGCCTCGGCGTCCGCGAGGATCGTCAAGACGCCCGCATGACGTGCGGGCGAACCGCGAGCCCCGAAGGAGTGCCACCGGTGAGCAACGTCCCCACGATCACGCTGAACGACGGCCGAGCCATCCCGCAGCTTGGTTTCGGGGTGTTCCAGGTTCCGCCGGACGAGACCGCGCGCGCCACCCGCACCGCGCTGGACGTCGGCTACCGGCACATCGACACGGCGCAGATGTACGGCAACGAGCGGGGCGTCGGCCAGGCCGTGCGGGAGAGCGGGATCGACCGCGGCGAGGTCTGGATCACCAGCAAGCTGAACAACGGCTATCACCGCCCGGACGACGCGCGTCGCGAGTTCGACCGCACGCTGCAGGCGCTGGACTCGGACTACGTGGACCTGTTCCTGATCCACTGGCCGCTGCCGACTCGGTACGACGGGGACTTCGTGTCGACCTGGAACGTGCTGCAGGAGCTCGCGGCCGACGGTCGCGCCCGGTCGATCGGGGTGTCGAACTTCCAGGTCGCGCACCTGGAGCGGCTGGTCGCGGAGACCGACGTGGTGCCGGCCGTCAACCAGATCGAGGTGCACCCGTACACGACCAACGAGGCCGTCCGCGGGTACGGGCACGAGCACCAGATCGTCACCGAGGCGTGGTCGCCGATCGCCCAGGGTGGGGTGCTGGATGACGCGGTCGTCACCGAGATCGCGGCCGCAGTGGGGCGGACGCCGGCGCAGGTGGTGCTTCGCTGGCACATCCAGCGCGGCGACGTGATCTTCCCGAAGTCGGTCACGCCGGCCCGGGTCGAGGAGAACTTCGCGCTCTTCGACTTCGAGCTGGACGATGCCCAGATGACCGCGATCAGTGGGCTGGACCGCGGCGAGGACGGAAGGACCGGACCGAACCCCGACGAGTTCGACTACATCCCGGACTAGCCCCCAGCAGCAGCCGGCGCCGCCTAGCAACGCAACCTGCTCAACCAGCGCCGGACAAGCCCGTCGACGGCTCGGTGGGCGCGCGTCATCGCCGGCTCGTCGCCTGACCCCGAGCCTGAGCCCGAACCCGAGCCTGAGCCCGAACCACCGGCGCCGTTCACGGGTGAACCTGTGCCCCACACGACCTGCCCGTCCACCAGGGCAGCCGTCATCGGAGCGGCGGATCTGGCAAGGGCGTGCACGTGTCGATGGTGCCTGCCGCACAGGAGCGTCCCGTTCCGGACGGACGTCGGCCCGCCCCGGCTGAACGGGACGATGTGATGCACGTCACACCACGGCGCCGGCGCCCCGCAGCCGGGGTAGGTGCAGCCCCTGTCCCGCACCGTGATCGCGGTCCGCTGGCGGGTGGGGAAGGCGTACTGCGCGTCGCCCACGTCGAGCGGGTTGCCCACTGCGTCGACCAGGACGGGCACAACCTCGGCGTCGCACGAACGCACCTCGAGGCTCAACGCTGAGAGCGCGGTGCCGTCCGGTAGCAGCGCGGGGGCCGTGGCTGGGCCGGCACCTGCCTCACGGGACTCAAGAGCCGCGGCCAGAGTTTCGTGTGGCACGGTGACGACCACTCGGTACGGGCTGCCGTGCGTGGTCGGCAGGAGGTCGGGCTCGGTGATGACGCCCTGCGCGACCAGCTGGAGCGCGTCGTGCCGACGTTGAGCAGCGGAGCGGGAGTCGAGGGTGCCGTCGGCCGCGGGTTGGGGCGCCGACCACGCGTCGATGGCGGTGGACAGCGCGGCACCGCACTCCGGAGTCAGCGACCCAGCCAGGTGAACCATGCCGGAGGACTCGGTCACCAAGGTCAGGCAGCGGGCCCGATCGCGGGCCTGCTCGTCCTCACGCAACCGGTCGTCCGCGTCCGGATCGAGGCGCAGCCGAACGTGCGTGGCGAGCCGCCGCAGCTGCGAGGCGTCGAAGACCGTGGCCTCGCGGAGCAGGAACGCCTGCGCCTCGGCTCGCGTCTCGGCGTCGATCGCCTCCGCGGGCACCACGGGCGGGGACAGCGCCTCGACCGTGCTCACCAAGACGTCGACCTGCTCTGGGCGAACCTCACCCGCCAGCATCGCCTCCCGGGTCGGCCCGAGGTCGGCACTGATCGGCTCCCGATACAGCGCCTCGGCCCGGCGCGCCTGCGCAGCTGCCTGACCCCGCCCGATCCCGGGGGCAGCACTTCGCAGCCAGTGCGAGAGACGGGCATGGCCGTGCCTTCCCGGTAGCCCGCGGGCGGCGACCTCGGCCAGGTACTTGGCGGACTGGGCGGCCGCGAGTCGCGCGAGCATCTCGAGTCCCACGATCGCCTCACGCAGCCCGTCGTCCGACTCTTGCCACGGCTCGCTCGACGACACGCGTTGCAGCACTCGAGCAGCGCGCGCGAGCGCCACGGACTCGGCGTCCGGTGAGCTGCCCGCGGTTGTCGTCATGCGTCAAACCTAGCGGCTGTCGCCGACAGACCGACTGTCCTGCAACGGGTCTGTGGACGGTGGGACTCGAGCCGACAACTGTGGACGAGCAGTGCTGTGGATGAGCGCCGTGGACGAGCGCCGTGGACGACTAGTTCACGCCAAGCGGCCTGAACTGGATGCTGATCCGCGGCCCAACCGCCTTGGCGGTCTTCGGGATCGCGTGGTCCCAGGTGCGCTGGCAGGAGCCGCCCATCACCACCAGGTCGCCGTGGCCGAGCGGGAACCGCTGCGTCCCGCCTCGACCATCGCCACCGCCCCCACCGCCGGCCGGCCGCAGCGCCAGCGTCCGGGCCGAGCCGACGGACAGGATCGCCACCATCGTGTCGTGCGTCGCGCCGCGTCCGAACCGGTCACCGTGCCAGGCGACGCTGTCCCGCCCGTCGCGGTACAGGCACAGGCCGGCGGTCACGAACCGCTCGCCGAGCTCGTCCGCGTAGTGCGCATCGAGTGCCGCGCGAGCCCGCGTCAGGGTCTCGTGCGGCAATGGGTCGCCCTCGCCGTAGTAGCTGAGCAGCCGGGGGACGTCGACCACCCGCTCGTACATCTGCCGCCGTTCACCGTGCCAGGGCACGTGCGCCACCAGGTGCTCGAACAGCTCGTCCGACCCGCTGAGCCATCCCGGCAACAGGTCGACCCAGGCCCCGGCGCCGAGCGTGGTGCGCCGGACACCCGTCAGCGAGCCCAGCGCGAGCTCGTCGCCGACGTCCAGCAGGGAGCCCTGGAGTGCTGCGATCGCGATGGCCGTCATGTCCAGCACGGTACTCCGAATCGAACAGATGTTCTATAAGGCAACCCCCGCTACCGGGTCGAGCTCACCCGACCCAGCAGGAACTCGCGCTCGGCGACGTTGTCGGTGAGCCCGGCGGCGACGCGGTAGGCGGCCGTCGCCTCGTCCAGGGAACCGTTGCGGCGCAGCAGGTCCGCGCGCACCGCGTGGAACAGGTAGTAGCCGTCCAGGTCGAGTCCGTCGACCAGCGCCAGCCCGGCGTCCGGGCCCAGCACCTCGGCCACCGCCACGGCTCGGTGCAGCGCGACCACCGGGGTCGGCGCCAGCGTCATGAGCTGGTCGTACAGCGCGACGACCTGGGGCCAGTCCGTCTCGGCGACCGACGCCGCGTCGCTGTGCACCGCGTTGATCGCCGCCTGCAGCTGGTACGGCCCCGGCTGGTCCCGGCGCAGGCACTGGCGCACCAGCGCCTGGCCCTCGCGCACCAGCTCGGCGTCCCAGCGCGAGCGGTCCTGCTCGCCGAGCGGCACCAGCGCGCCCCGCGGTCCGGTGCGCGCACCCGCGCGCGAGCGGGTCAACAGCATCAGGGCCAGCAGGCCCACCGCCTCGGGTTCGTCCGGCATCAGCTCGACCAGGAGCCGGCCCAGGCGCACCGCCTCGGCAGCCAGGTCCTCGCGCCCCAGGTCCGGCCCGGCGCTCGCGGTGTAGCCCTCGTTGAAGACCAGGTACACCACCGCCAGCACCGAGCGCAGGCGGTCCGGCAGGTCGGCGTCGCGGGGCACCCGGTAGGGGATGCCGGCGTCCCGGATCTTGGCCTTGGCCCGAACCAGCCGCTGCGCCATCGTGGACTCCGGCACCAGGAAGGCGTGAGCCACCTCCGCGGTGCTCAGCCCACCCAGCAGCCGCAAGGTCAGCGCCACCTGCGCGGGCCGGGACAGCGCCGGGTGGCAGCAGGTGAAGATCAGGCGGAGCCGGTCGTCGCGCACTGCACCCTCCTGAGACGCTTCCACGGCGGCGTGCAGCAGGGCAGCCTGGGCGTGCCGGTCGGCCCGCGAGGACTCCCGGCGCAGCCGGTCGATCGCCCGCCGGCGGGCCGTGGTGAGGATCCACCCGGCCGGGCTCGGTGGCAGGCCGTCCACCGGCCAGCGCTCGACGGCGACCGCGAAGGCCTCCTGGACCGCGTCCTCGGCGACGTCGATGTCACCGAAGACGCGAACCAGTACGGCGACCGCCCGGCCGTACTCGGCGCGGAACACCCGTCCGACCTCGGCCGCGTCCACCGTCGCCGGCACCGGCTGCCCGACCACGCCGGCTCAGCCCTGCTGCCAGTAGAAGGGACGCACCTCGATCGGCAGCGTGGTCGCCAGGGTCAGCCGGCGGCCCCACTCCAGCGCGGCATCCAGGTCGGGCGCGTTCACGATGGTGAAGCCGCCCAGGTACTCCTTGCCCTCCAGGAACGGGCCGTCGGTGGTCAGCACCTCGTCGTCCTTGGCGCGCAGGACAGTGGCCGTGCTGGGGGAGTGCAGGCCGCCGCTGAACACCCAGGCACCCGCGGCCCGCATCTCGGCGTTCAGCTCGTCGAGGTTGCGCTGGATCTGGTCCAGGAACTCCTGGTCGGGCATCGGGCCCTCGGGCTGGTACACGCTGAGCAGGTACTGCTTCATCTCGAGCCTCCTTCGTAGGTCGGCGCGACCACCACAAGGCCGCCGCTCACCTCCTACACGAACGGCGACCCGCCAGATCGACACCCGAGAGGAAATCGGCCTACCCGGCCGCCGGCACCCGCAGCGCGTGGACGGCGAGCAGGACCGTGGACGACGTCCAGGCCAGTGGCGCCGGACCGGCCGCCGAGCCGTCCCCGAGAACCTTCTCAGGCAGGCTTCCCCAGGGCACCCGGTGCCAGTCCAGCCAGTCCAGCCAGTGCTCGGCGCGCGTCTGGTCGCCGTAGGCCGCGGCGTTCAGCGCCACCAGCCCGACCTCAGGGGTCCACGAGACGCCGTCCTCGCGCCAGGCCGTGCCCGGTGCGAGCCCGCCGGCCGGTCGCTCGGCCTGGAACTGGTAGCGCCGCCAGGCCTGCACGACGTCCGCGCGGGGGTGCGCGACGAACGGCGGCATCAGGAACGTGATGGCCGCGTCGACGCCACCGCCGTTGACGTACCGCTGGAAGCCGCGGCGGGCGAACTGGCTGTAGACGACGCCCTGGTAGCGATCGGCGGCGGCGGACAGCGACTCCTGCGCGTCGGCCATCCCCAGCTCGCCGTAGATCTGAGCGGCCGAGCGGAGTCCGATCAGCACCGGGGCGGCCGATCCCAGGGTGACCCGGGTGGTCGGCACCTCCCAGTAGTCCGGGCTGGGCGGCGGCAGCATCCGGCCCTGGTCGGTCAGCCGCATCAGGTAGCTGGCCGCCCGGTTGACCATTTCGCGCTGGGCGTTCAGCGCGTACCAGCGGGCCATCGGGTCCGGCGTGGCGGAGGAGACCTGGGCCGCGCCCCACAGGGCCCAGCCCGCGCCATCGGTCTGACGCTGGCGGTCGTCCGGCGGGCCGGAGCCGTCCGGCTTGTACCGGGCCTCGAAGCCGCCGTCCGGCGCCTGCACCTCGCGCAAGAAGGTGATCATCTGCCAGGCCTGGTCGCGGTGGCCCGTCTGGGCCAGCGCGGCGGCCGCGAACGCGGTGTCCCGCGGCCAGGTGTAGCTCCAGTGCCGTGCCGCGCCCGCGGCGAGCGAGCCGTTGGCGCCGGACAGCTGGTTCAGGTCGACCAGCGCCCAGTGCGACATCTGAGCCCATCGGCTGCCGACTCCCGGGTCGGAGCCCGAGGCCACCCAGCGGTCCTCGGCGAGCGGCCCGCGGGCGTGCTGGCCGCTGCCGGTGTCCTTGACGACCCGCCACGACGGCGCGGTCAGCAGCGGCGCGAAGGACTCCGCGCGTCCGGGTGCCAGCGCCTGCCAGAGCACCGAGGCGGACAGCGAAAGCAGCACGACGGCGATCACCAGACGTCGCGGGTGACGGCGGCGCCGACCCCCGCCTGCCGTGAGCTGCGCCCCCGTCATCAGGTTCGCCCTCTCAGATCCAGCTCGGGAACCACATGCGCGCCGCCCACTGGGCGTACGGGATGACCTGGGCTGTCAGCACCGGCCAGAAGAAGAAGAACAGCATCACGCAGACCACCACGTACGCCCCGCTGACGATGCCGCCGACCAACCGGCGCGTCGGGCCGGCGGTGGGTGGTCCCAGCACGAGCCCGATCACGTACGTCACACCGAGCACCATCCAGGGCACGAACGCGATCGCATAGAAGGAGTAGATCGTGCGGTGCTGGAAGGCGAACCAGGGCAGGTACCCCGCGGTCAGCCCAGCCAGCACGGCGCCGGCCCGCCAGTCGCGGCGCAGCGCCCACATGGCCAGCAGCACGAAGACGGCGGCCGCACCGCCCCACCACAGGGTGGGCGTGCCGATCGAGGTGATCGCCTTGCTGCACTGGGCGACGAGGCAGCCCTCCTGGCCCTTCGTCTTGGACTCGTAGAAGAACGACGTCGGCCGCCCCTGGATCATCCACGACCATGGATTCGTCTTGTAGGGGTGGTCACTGAAGAGCGTGACGTGAAAGTGATACATCTCCTGGTGGTAGTGCCACAGCCCGCGCAGCGCGTCCGGCACGAAGCTGTTGCTCGGGTGGGCTGCCCCCCACTCGCGGTCCCAGCCGCCCTTGGTGGCGAACCAACCGGACCAGGACGCGACGTACGTGACCAGCGCGATCGGCACCACGGTCAGGAACGCCGGCAGGCCGTCGCGCAGCGCGCCGCCGGCGAACCAGCGCTGGATCCCGGCGGCGCGGCGGGCGCCGACGTCCCACAGCACGGTCATCAGACCGAAGACGGCCAGGAAGTACACGCCGGACCACTTGGTGCCGCAGCACAGCCCGAGGCAGACCGCGGCCAGCAGCCGCCAGGGCCGCCAACCCAGCCCGGGACCGAACCCGGCCAGGCGCGCGCTCGTGCGCGGTTCGCCGTCCGGCCGCTGATCGCCGTCCCGACCCCGCGCGCCGCTGACCCGGGCGCGGGCCACCGCGAGCGCCAGTCGTTCCCGGGTGTGGTCGCGGTCGATCAACAGCAGGCCGAACGCGGCCAGCGCCCAGAACATCACCAGCAGGTCGAGCAGGCCGGTGCGGCTGTGCACGAAGTGGTGCCCGTCGAACGCGATCAGCAGTCCGGCCACGCAACCCAGCAGCGTCGAGCCGAACAGCCGCCGGCCGATCCGCGCGGTCATCAGGATCGACAGGGTGCCGCACACGGCCACCGCGAACCGCCAGCCGAACGAGCTGTCCTGCCCGAAGATCCACTCGCCGGCCGCGATCATCCACTTGCCGACCGGTGGGTGCACCACGAAGTCCGCGGCCGGACCCCACACGCTGGTGGTGCCGTGGGTGAAGGCCTGGTCCGGTGAGCCGCTGAAGCTCGGGTCGACCGAGCGCTCGTAGCCGTAGTCCAGGTACGACGTGCCCTGCTTGACGTAGTACGTCTCGTCGAAGATCAGCTGGTGCGGCCGGCCGAGGTGCCAGAACCGCAGGAACCCGCCCACGGCGGTGATCGCCAGCGGCCCGAGCCACCCCCACATCGCCGAGGTCGGGCGGAACCCGAGCAGGTGGGTGCGCAGCCGCTCCACGGCAGGGGTGGGCTGGGTCACGACGGTGGTCACTGCGCCATCGTAGGCAAGCCGTAGGGTCGGGCACATGGACTTGGGCCTGGTGGGTTCGCGTGCAGTGGTCACCGGGGCCAGCCGCGGGATCGGGCTCGCGATCGCGAACGCGCTGGCCGCCGAAGGAGCGGACGTCGCGTTGCTGGCCCGCGGTGCGCAGGGACTGGACGCCGCCGCCGCGCAGGTCCGCCGGCATGGCGGCCGGGTGGTGACCCGGGCAGTCGACGTCACCGACCACGCGGCGCTGGCCTTGGCTGTCGACTCGGTCGCCGACGAGCTGGGCGGGCTGGACCGGCTGGTCGCCAACGCCGGCGGCACGGTCGGCGGCAACCTGCTGGACTCCACCCCGGCCGACTTCACGGCCACCTTCGACCTCAACGCCGGGCACGCCGTCGCGCTGGTGCAGGCCGGTCGACCGCACCTGGTGCGGGCCGGCGGCGGCGCCGTCGTCCTGATCACCAGCGTGACCGGCTCGCGGGTCGCGCCGCGCACCACGTACGCCGTGGCCAAGGCGGCCGAGATCCACCTGGCCCGGGTGCTGGGCGACGAGCTGGCCGGCGACCGGATCCGGGTCAACGCGGTCAGCCCCGGCAGCATCCTGTTCGACGGCGGCGGTTGGGACTCGCTGCGGCGGTCCGACCCTGAGGCCTTCGAGGCCTTCCGCACCGGGGAGTTCCCGTGGCAGCGGCTGGGCGGGGCGGCGGAGGTCGCGGACGTGGTGACCTTCCTGCTGTCGGACCGAGCCAGCTGGGTGACCGGCTCGGACGTCGTGGTGGACGGCGGCCAGCACCGGGCCAGCGCGCGCCGGTTCGGTACACGGTGAGCAGCTCGTCGTCCGGCTCGTCGTCCGGCTCGTCGTCCGGTCTGCTCGTGCTGGCCGGGACACCGATCGGGGACGTCCGGGACGCGCCGCCCCGGCTGGCCGCGGTGCTGGAGTCGGCAGACCTGGTCGCCGCGGAGGACACCCGGCGGCTGAGTCGGCTGGTGGCCGGGCTCGGCATCCAGGTCGGTGGACGGATCGTCAGCTACCACGAGCACAACGAGTCCAAGCGGACGCCGGAGCTGGTCGAGGCGCTGGTCGGCGGCGCGACCGTCGTGGTGGTCACCGACGCCGGGATGCCGTCCGTCTCCGACCCGGGGTACCGGCTGGTCGCGGCCGCGGTGGACGCCGGGGTGCGGGTCAGCGTGGTGCCCGGGCCAAGCGCGGTGCTGACCGCGCTGGCGGTGAGCGGGCTGCCGGTGGACCGTTTCTGCTTCGAGGGTTTCCTGCCGCGCAAGGCCGGCGACCGCGCCCGCACCCTTGCGGCGCTCGCGGCCGAACCACGCACGATGGTGTTCTTCGAGGCCCCGCACCGGCTCGCGGTCGCGCTGGCAGCGATGGCCGAGGCGTTCGGAGCGGACCGCCCGGCGGCGGTGTGCCGGGAGCTGACGAAGACCTACGAGGAGGTCGTCCGGGCCGCGCTGGGTGGGCTTGTGTCGTGGGCCGAGTCCGGCGAGGTGCGCGGTGAGATCACTGTCGTGGTGGCCGGCGCCCCGCCGTCCGTGGCGTCGGTCGAAGAGCTCGTGCCGCAGGTGCAGCGGCTGCTCGACGAGGGACGTCGGCTCAAGGAGGCGGCTGCCGAGGTGGCCGCGGCGAGCGGGGTCAGCAAGCGCGAGCTGTACGACGCCGTCCTGGTCGCCCGCCGCCCGTGAGCCGGCAGCGGCCGCGCAGGCAATAGGTTGGGGCGATGGAGTTCCGCCGCATCCCGGGCCTGCCGCCGTACGTGTTCACCATCATCGACGGGCTGAAGGTGGAGGCGCGCCGGGCCGGCCGGGACGTGATCGACCTAGGCTTCGGCAACCCGGACATCCCCTCGCCCGACCTCGCCGTCGAGAAGCTCGCCGAGGCCGCGCACAACCCGCGCAACCACCGCTACTCATCCTCGCGGGGCATCCCCAAGCTGCGTCAGGCCGTCGCCGGCCTGTACCGGCGCCGGTTCGGCGTCGAGCTCGACCCGGACACAGAGGTGATCAGCACCATCGGCGCCAAGGAGGGTTTCAGCCACCTGATGTGGGTGCTGCTACAGCCCGGGGACGCCGCGCTGGTGCCCTCGCCGTCGTACCCGATCCACATCTGGGGCCCGTACTTCGCCGGCGCGGACGCCCGGCAGGTCGGCGTCGGGCCGGGGCAGGACTTCGTGGAGAACGTGATGCAGGCCTGGGAGTACGGCTGGCCCAAGCCGCGGGTGGTCGTGCTGTCCTTCCCGCACAACCCGACCACCGCCACCATCGAGCTGGCCGACCTGCAGCGGCTGGTCGACTGGGCCAAGGAGAGGGACGTCGTCCTGGTGCACGACTTCGCCTACGCCGAGACCGCGTTCGACGGCTGGATGCCGCCCTCGATCCTGCAGTGCGAGGGCGGACGGGACGTCGCGGTCGAGCTCTACTCGATGACCAAGTCGTTCTCGATGGCCGGCTGGCGGGTGGCGTTCCTGGTCGGCAACAAGGAGGTCGTGGCCGCGCTGGCGAAGCTGAAGAGCTACCTGGACTACGGCACCTTCCAGCCGATCCAGATCGCCGCCACGGTCACCCTGGACGAGGCGGTGGACTACCCGTTGGAGGTCAACGCGATCTACCAGCGCCGCCGCGACGCGCTCTGCGACGGGCTCGACCGGGCCGGCTGGCACATCGACCGACCGCGGGGAACCATGTTCGCCTGGGCCCGCATCCCGCAGCCCTACCGGGACATGGGTTCCATCGAGTTCGCCACGCACGTGGTGCGCGAGTGCGACGTGGCGCTCTCGCCCGGTGTGGGCTTCGGCGCGCAGGGCGACGAGTACGTGCGGTTCGCGCTGATCGAGAACGAGCAGCGGATCGCGCAGGCTGCCCGTCAGCTCAAGCGCGGTCTGACCCGCCTGGGTTGAGTACCCGCCTGCCTGAACCTCAACCGCCGAGGCCCTTCTGCGGGTAGATCGTCTCGGAACGGGCGAGCATCTCGACGTACTGGGTGATCCGGCGGGCCCGGGTGTCGGCGCGCTTGGCCTGGCCGATCCGCAGCAGGATCGCGTAGCGGTTCTGGCTGTTCAGCTTCTCGAAGGTCGTCGCCGCCGCCGGGTCGAGCCGCAGCGCCGCGGCCAGGTCCTCGGGCACGGTGATCGTCGCCGGGCCGGCGTACGCGGCCTCCCAGCGTCCGTCGGCCTTGGCCGCGTCCACCGCCGCGACGCCGGCCGGCCGCATCCGGCCCTGCGCGCTCAGCTGCGCGATCCGCTCCACGTTGTTCTTGGACCACATGCTGCGCGAGCGGCGCGGAGTGAACCGCTGGTACATGGTCGCCTCGTCGCGACGGTTGACCTGGCCGTCGATCCAGCCCTGGCAGAGCGCCTCCTGCAGCGCTTCCTCATAGCGCAGGCTGGTCGGCTCGGTGGTGCCCTTCTTCGCCAGCACCAGCCGGACGCCGCGCTCCTGCTCGTGGTGCTCCGCGAGCCACGCCCGCCAGGCGTCGACGTCCGGCACCAGCAGCTCGGGCAGCTCCTCAGCCATCGGCGGGCTCCGTGGGCGTCGACAGCACGCAGAACGCATTGCCCTCGGGGTCGGCCATGACCTGCCACGGGACGGCGCCCTGCCCGATGTCCAACGGCTCGGCGCCGAGCGTGCCCAGCCTGGCCACCTCGTCCAGCTGCGGCGAGCCGGAAGTCGGCCGGACGTCCAGGTGCAGCCGGTCCAGCCCGACCGGTCGGTCGTCCACCGGGTACAGCTCCAGGAACATGCCGCCGGGCGAACGCAGCGCCACCAGCTCGGTGTCCGAGCGTTCCCAACCGGTCGCCGCCTGCCAGAAGGCGACCATCCGCTCCGGGTCGACCGCCTGGACGACGACGGCCGCCACCGCGCCGCGGTCGTACGCCGGCCGTGGCTCGAGCACGCAGAACAGGTTGCCCTCGGGGTCGCGCAGCACGTCCCACGGCACGTCGCCCTGACCGATGTCGGCCCCGGTCGCGCCGCTGGCCAGCAGCCGGGCCACGGTCTCGCGGTGGTGCGCTTCGTCGCGGCTACCCAGGTCGAGGTGCACCCGGTTGCGGTGGGCGGGCGCGTCGGGCACGTGCACGAAAACCACTCGCAGCGGCGCATCGCCGGGTGGCGCCTCGATGTCCACCTCCCACTCGTCGCGGAACGACTCCGACCAGCCGAGGGCCCGCGCCCACCAGGCGGCCTGGGCGTCAACGTCCCGTGC
Organism: Angustibacter sp. McL0619; assembly: GCF_049994355.1. Taxonomy (NCBI): domain Bacteria; kingdom Bacillati; phylum Actinomycetota; class Actinomycetes; order Kineosporiales; family Kineosporiaceae; genus Angustibacter; species Angustibacter sp. McL0619. Next base: position 1,004,061 of record NZ_CP188257.1, read on the forward strand.
GTTCACCACGACGTGCTCGAACGCGGTGCTCACGAGAGCATCGCCTCAGCCTCGATCTCGACCAGCAGCCGGCGGTCGATCAGCGAAGTCACCTCGACCATGGTGGCCACCGGCCGCACCTGCCCGAACACCTCGCCGTGAGCGCGCCCGATCTCGGCCCAGTACGCGATGTCGGTGGTGTACATCCGGGTGCGGACTACGTCGGAGGCGCTCGCACCGACCTCGCCCAGGGCTGCGACGATGCGGCGCAGCGCCTCGCGTGCCTGCTCGTAGGCGTCGTCCCCGCAGACCGGGTCGCCGTCCGCGCCGGCCGCCGTCGTCCCGGCAACCCACACGTGGTCGCCGACCCGCACTGCGCGGCTGTAGCCGACCGACTCCTCCCAGACCGCGCCACTGCTGACCCGCTGCCGCTCGCCCATGCGCCCGAACTTACCGATCCGGTCCCACGAACAGGAGCGGTTGCTTTCCTTTGCCTGCTGAGCCACCTCAGGGCCATCCGATCCTGTTCGCCGGACCACACCCACCGCGGGGAAACCGAGTGGCGCGCGATCACTAGGCTGAGCGCATGAGCTATGTCCTGTCTGCCGTCGCCTGGCCGTACGCCAACGGCCCGCGCCACATCGGCCACGTCGCCGGCTTCGGCGTGCCCTCCGACGTGTTCAGCCGGTACATGCGGATGAGCGGGCACGACGTGCTGATGGTGAGCGGCACCGACGAGCACGGGACGCCGATCCTGGTGCAGGCGGATGCCGAAGGGGTCAGCCCTCGGGTGTTCGCCGACCGGTACAACCGGATGATCGTCGAGGACCTCGCCTCCCTCGGCCTGACCTACGACCTCTTCACCCGGACGACGACGCGCAACCACTATGCGGTCGCGCAGGAGCTGTTCCGCGGCGTGCAGCGCAACGGCTACATGATCGAGCAGACCACCAAGGGGGCAATCTCGCCTTCCACCGGTCGCACTCTGCCGGACAGGTTCATCGAGGGCACCTGCCCGATCTGCGGCTACGACAGTGCGCGCGGCGACCAGTGCGACAACTGCGGCAACCAGCTCGATCCGACCGACCTGATCAACCCCCGCAGCCGGATCAACGGGGAGACCCCGGAGTTCGTCGAGACCCAGCACTTCTTCCTCGACCTGCCGGCGCTGGCCGGCGAGCTGTCCCGCTGGCTGGACGAGCGCGAGGCCACCGGCACTTGGCGGCCGAACGTGATCCGGTTCAGCAAGAACCTGCTGGACGACCTACGGCCCCGGGCGATGACCCGCGACCTGGACTGGGGCATCCCGGTGCCGGGCTGGGAGGACCAGCCGACCAAGCGGCTCTACGTCTGGTTCGACGCGGTGATCGGATACCTGTCGGCGTCCATCGAGTGGGCCCGCCGCACCGGCGACCCGGACGCCTGGCGCAAGTGGTGGAACGACCCGCAGGCGCTGTCGTACTACTTCATGGGCAAGGACAACATCACCTTCCACTCCCAGATCTGGCCGGCCGAGCTGATCGGCTACAACGGCAAGGGCGACAAGGGTGGCGAGCCCGGTGAGTACGGCGAGCTCGACCTGCCGACCGAGGTGGTCAGCAGCGAGTTCCTGACGATGGAGAGCCGCAAGTTCTCCTCCAGCCGTGGCGTGGTCATCTACGTGCGCGACTTCCTGGAGCGCTACCAGCCGGACGCGCTGCGGTACTTCCTGTCCGCGGCCGGGCCGGAGTCGCAGGACACCGACTTCACCTGGGCCGAGTTCGTCCGCCGCACGAACGACGAGCTCGTCGCGGGCTGGGGCAACCTGGTCAACCGGACGGCCAACCTGATCCACAAGAACTTCGGCGAGATCCCGGCGGCTGGTGAGCTGACCGACGACGACCGCGAGCTGCTGGCGACCACCGCCGCGGGCTTCGGGGTGGTGGGCGACCTGATCGGCGCGCACCGGATGCGGCAGGGGCTGGCCGAGGCGATGCGGGCGGTCGCGTCGGTGAACGCGTACCTGTCCGACCAGGCGCCGTGGAAGCTCAAGGACGACAAGGATCGGATGGCCACCGTGCTGCACGTCGCGGCGCAGGCGATCAGCGACTGCCGCACGCTGCTCGCGCCGTTCCTGCCGTTCAGCGCGCAGACCGTGCACGAGATCTTCGGTGGCACCGGTGTCGTGTCACCGATGCCCGAGATCCGTGAGGTCGAGGACCTGGACGGCGGGCCTGGGTACCCCGTCCTGATGGGCGACTACACCGCCTTTCCGAAGTGGGAGTCCGTGCCGGTGACCGTCGGCGCGCCGGTCGGTCCGCCGGTACCGATCTTCACCAAGCTCGACCCGTCGGTGGTGGACGAGGAGCTGGCCCGACTGGACCAGGAGTCGTGACCGAGCGGCCGCCGCTGCCGGACGCGCTGCCCCTGCCGGTCGTCGACAACCACACCCACCTCGACATCGGCGCGAGCTCGCGGGACAGCTGGCCCGAACATGCGGCCGTGGACTCCGCGGACGCCGAGCTGAGCGCCCTGCTGGACGACGCGGTCAAGGTCAACGTGCCGCGCGCCGTCCAGGTGGGCTGCGACCTACCCAGTGCCCGGTGGACCGCAGACCTGGTGGCCCGCGAGCCGCGGCTCGTCGGTGCCGTGGCCTTGCACCCGAACGAGGCGCCTCGGCTGGCCGCGGCAGGCGAGCTGGCGGCCGCGTACGACGAGATCGCCGCGCTGGCCCGTCGTCCGCGGATCCGCTGCATCGGCGAGACCGGGCTGGACTACTTCCGCACCGAGCCGTCGGGCCAGGCCGTGCAGCAGGACTCGTTCCGCTGGCACATCGCGCTCGCCAAGGAGCTCGACCTCACCCTTCAGATCCACGACCGGGACGCGCACGAGGACGTGATGCGCATCCTGGCTGAGGAGGGCGCGCCGCGTCGCACCGTGTTCCACTGCTTCAGCGGGGACGGCGTGCTGGCCCGGCGGGCGGTCGAGGCGGGCTACTACCTGTCCTTCGCCGGCACGGTCACCTTCAAGAACGCGCAGAACCTGCGGAACGCGCTCGCCGTCACCCCACTGGACCGTTTGCAGGTCGAGACGGACGCGCCCTACCTGACCCCGATGCCCTACCGCGGCCGGCCGAACGCCAGCTACCTGGTGCCGCACACGGTGCGCGCGATGGCGCAGACGCTGGCGGTCGACGTCCCTGCGTTGTGCCGGGCGCTGAACGCCACCGCCGAGCACCTCTACGGCCCGTGGGGCGAGGACTGAGCGGTGATGGCTGGGCCGATCCGGGTGAACGCGCGGGTGTCGATCCCCGACGCGGAGCTGTCCTGGCGGTTCTCCCGCTCGTCCGGGCCGGGTGGGCAGAGCGTGAACACCACCGACTCGCGGGTCGAGCTGCTCTTCGACGTGGCCCGGACGTCGGCACTCGGGCCGACGTTGCGGGCGCGGGCGCTGGACCGGCTGTCGGATCGGTTGGTGGACGGCGTGCTGGTCATATCGGCCAGCGAGCAGCGGTCCCAGCTGCGCAACCGGGACGCGGCCCAGAAGCGGCTGGCCGAGACCATCGCGCAGGCCATCGCCGCACCGCCGAAGGCACGGCGTCCGACCAAGGCCACCAAGGGTTCGGTCGAGCGCCGCATCTCGGAGAAGAAGCGCCGCGGTCAGACGAAGAAGCTGCGCCGGGGCGACCTGGACTGAGCTCGCCCAGGGCCGAGGTCGGCGCCTCAGGGTTTGGTCAGCAGCGCCCGCAGCTGCGGGTGCGCGGCCAGGTAGCCGCCCAGCAGCGCCTGCGCCACCCGCGCCGAGTCGACCAGCGGATGCACCGTCAGCGCCTGCAGCGCAGCCGACCGCGAACCGGTCCGCGCCGCCAGCAGCGTCGCGTCCTCGACCGCACGCATCGAGCTGACCAGGCCGAGCTGGTGCGCGTCGAACGGCCCCAGCGTGAACGGGTGCGCACCGCCCGAGTCCACCCTGGCCGGCACCTCGACCACCGCGTCCGGCGGCAGCTGCGTCAGCGCAGAACCGTTGCGCACGTTCAGGATCAGCTCGGCCGGCGCGCCGGTCAGCACCGCCCGCATCACCGCCAGCGCCACCTGCTCGTAGCCGCCGCCGGCCAGGTCCGCCTCGTCGCGCTGCTCGCCCGAACCGCGCGCCTCGGCCAGGTAGCCCTCCTCGCGCGAGCGCCGCGCGGCCTCCCACAGCTCCAATGCCCCGGACGACGAACCGGCCAGCGCCGGGTACAGCTCGGCCTGCGCCGCCGCTAGCGTCATGCCCCGGGTGGCCGGTGCGGCCCGCATCGCAGCAACCGCCTCGCGTGTGCAGTAGTAGTAGAAGAGGTACTCGTTCGGCAGCGCCCCGAGCAGCCGCGGCAAGGTCGGACCGAACAGCCGCCCTTCCTCGAAGGAGGCCAGCCGCCCGTCGTTCGCGAGCAGTGCCGGCAGGTGGTTCGCGTCACCCACCCACAGCGCGCGCAGCCAGCCCAGGTGGTTCAGCCCCGCGTAGTCTGCGCGCACGGCCGTGGGGTCCAGCCCCGCTGCCAGAGCGGCCCGGCGCACCAGCCCGGACGGCGAGTCGCAGATCCCGATCACCCGCTCGCCCAGCACCTCGCCCATCGCCCGGGTCACCATGCCGGCCGGGTTGGTGAAGTTGACCACCCAGGCGGACGGCGCGAGCTCGGCGACCCGGCGGGCGACGTCCGTCGCGACCGGCAGGGTGCGCAGCGCGTACGCCACCCCACCGGCCCCGGTGGTCTCCTGCCCGAGCACGCCGAGGTCCAGCGCGACCTGCTCGTCGGCCACCCGACCCGCGGCCGAGCCGACCCGGATCGCGGAGAACACCACGTCCGCGCCGCGCAGCGCGTCGTCCAGGGACGTCGTCCCGCCCACCCTCGGACCGGCCCCGGGAATCTCGCGCACGACGTTGCTGATCGCCCGCAGCCGTTCGGCGTCGACGTCGTGCAGCACCACCTCGTCGACCAGGCCGACCGCGGACGGCGCGCGCAGCGCTCGCACGACCAGGGGCACCCGGAAGCCGCCACCACCTAGGATCGTCAACCTCACGGTCCGATCCTGTCGCGTGGGAGGGGACAGCGCCATCTGCCCGACACCAGCACAGCACCAGCCGCACCGGTACGACCCACTCGCCGCCAGCCGAGGCGACGACGGCGGGTTCGACCTGCTGCTGTCCGGCACCGTGTTCTTCGACCTGATCTTCACCGGGCTGCCGGAACGGCCGAGCACCGGGACCGAGGTCTGGGCGCAGGGCATGGGTTCGTGCCCTGGCGGCGTGGCGAACGTCGCGATCGCGGCCAGCCGGCTCGGCCTGCACACCACGCTGGCCGCCGCGTTCGGCGACGACTCCTACGGCGACTTCAACTGGGCCACGCTGGCCGAGCAGGAGGGGGTGGACCTGTCCCGCTCGCGCCGCTACGACGGCTGGCACTCCCCGGTCACTGTCTCGATGTCGGTCGACCGGGACCGCTCGATGGTCTCCCACGGCCACCACCCGCCCGAGGACGCCAGCACCATGATCGGTGAGCCGCCGAAGGCCCGCGCCGCCCTCGTCGACCTGCGCCCCGAGCTCGAGCCGTGGACGGCGCAGGCGGTGGAGCGCGGCACGCTGCTGTTCGCCGACACCGGCTGGGACCCCAGCGGCGAGTGGTCCCCGGACGTCCTCGCCGAGCTCGCGCGCTACCACGCGTTCATGCCGAACAGCGTCGAGGCGATGGCGTACACCCGCACGGACGACGCCTGGGCCGCGCTCTACGCGCTGGCCGACCTGGTGCCCATCGCGGTGGTCACCGACGGACCGCACGGGGCGCTGGCGGTGGACTCGATCACCGGCGAGGAGGAGTGGGTGCCGGCGCTGCCGATCACGCCGCTGGACCCCACCGGTGCCGGCGACGTGTTCGCCGCGGCCTTCGTCACCGGCACGCTGGCCGGCTGGCCGCTGGCCGACCGGCTCGGCCTGGCCAACCTGACGGCGGCGCTCGCCGTCCAGCAGTTCGGGGGCTCGCTGGCGGCCCCCGGGTGGGGCGACGTGGCCGACTGGTGGCACGAGGCGGAGTCCCGGTCGACGGGCATGCGGGCGCAGTGGCTGCGCCGTTACGCCTTCCTTCGGGACGTCGTCCAGGACGTCCCGGGAGGCGCCGTCCGGAGGGCAACCGCGACAATTGGTCGCCAATCGGACGCGCAGCGGCCTCGCCGCGGCGGTCACGGTGCCCCGTCGCGACGCAAAGACGCAGGTCAGAGCGGTGGACTTGGACTCTCTTGACGACTTCGTTACTGTCGGACGCTGTTGGCCGGGGTCGGGGAAGTCCTCGGGCGACGTGCGCCTGGGGGTGCGTCCATCCGGGCGTACCTGCGGGCGTCAGCGACCAGCTGGCCTCATGAGGGTCGGTTCGGTTGCCGACGAAGCGCGTGAGCCCGTTCCGTGCCCGGGTGCTGCTAGGTCTGGACAAACGTGATCTCACGCCCCACCCGCTTGCTCATCCAAGGGCTGACCCTTGCCGGCGTTGTCGCCAGCACGGTCGCCTTCGCCAGCTTCGACAAGAGCGTCGACCTCGTCGTCGACGGTCAGCATCGCAACGTGCATGCGTTCGGAGACACGGTTCAGGACGTGCTCAGCAGTGAGGGAGTGCAGGTCGGCGGGCACGACATCGTCTCGCCCGCCCCGGCCGCCAAGATCCACGACGGCAGCGATGTCGTCGTCCGCTACGGCCGCCAGCTGTACGTCACCATCGACGGCCGCGAGCGCAGCTACTGGACGACGGCCCTGAACGTCGACGAGGCGCTGACCCAGCTGGGGCTGCGGGCCGACTCGGCCCGGCTCTCGGTCTCGCGGTCTCTGCCGCTGGGCCGCCAGGCACTGCACATGGACCTCGACACCCAGAAGTCGGTCGCGCTGGTCGTCGGCGGCAAGCAGGCCCGCGAGGTGACCTACGCGAGCACCGTCGGCGAGCTGCTCGCCGAGGCACACGTGCGTCCCGGCGCGCTGGACAAGCTCTCCGCGCCGCTGACCCGGCCGCTGGTCAACGGCGCCACGGTCCGCCTGGACCGGGTGACCCAGCGCCATGTCTTCGGCGTCAGCAAGGTCGCCTTCGCGACCAGGTCGACGAAGACCGACGCCCTGGAGAAGGGCACCACGAAGGTCACCACCAAGGGCAAGGCCGGCAAGGCGAAGGTTACGTACCTGTCGACGTACGTCAACGGCAAGCTGACCGCCAAGAAGGTGCTGACCCGCGTCGTGGTCTCCGACCCGGTCACCCAGGTCGAGCAGGTCGGCACCAAGAAGCCCACCGCCGGCCCGATCCCGGCCGGAAGCGGCGGCGGTCTCAACTGGGCCGCGCTGGCCCAGTGCGAGTCCGGTGGCAACCCGCGCGCGGTGAACCCGGCGGGCTACTACGGCCTGTACCAGTTCTCGCTGTCCACCTGGCACGGCGTGGGTGGCGCCGGCAACCCGATCGACGCCTCGCCGGCCGAGCAGACCGCTCGCGCCCAGGCGCTGTACGCCCGCGGCGGCTCCGGCCAATGGGGTTGTGGCAGCCACCTGTACGACTGATCCTCGCGTGACCGGGCTGTGCCAGCCCGTCCCGGCAGACCTGCGGTCGGCTGTCGCAAGCTCCTTGACGCCGACCTTCGGTCTGACCGGGCGGTCTGGGACAGTGATGGCGTGAGCCAGGCTGCAGGTGGGTTGCTGGGGGGGTCGGAGGTTCGGGCGCTCGCTGCCGAGCTTGAGCTTCGTCCTACCAAGCAGCGCGGGCAGAACTTCGTCACCGACGGCAACACGGTGCGGCGGATCGTCCGGGCGGCCCAACTGGAGGCCGCCGACGTCGTCGTCGAGGTCGGTCCCGGCCTGGGGTCGCTGACCCTCGGGCTGCTGGACGTAGTCAGCCGGGTCGTCGCACTCGAGATCGACCCGCTGCTGGCCGGCCGGTTGCCGCGCACTGTCGCCGAACGCCGCCCGGATGTCGCGGACCGCCTCGAGGTACTCACTGTCGACGCGCTCGCGGTGGACGTCCTGCCCGGCCCGCCACCGACCGCGCTGGTCGCGAACCTGCCCTACAACGTCTCGGTGCCCGTGCTGCTGCACCTGCTGGAGCGGCTGCCGAGCCTGCGCAGCGTCCTGGTGATGGTGCAGGCCGAGGTGGCGGAGCGCCTCGCCGCCGGCCCCGGCTCGAAGATCTACGGCGTGCCGAGCCTGAAGGCCGCCTGGTACGGCGAGGTCAGCCGCGCCGGCCAGGTCGGCCGGGCGGTGTTCTGGCCGGCGCCGAACGTGGACAGCGGCCTGGTGCGGCTGGTGCGCCGAGACCCGCCGACCAGCGTGGCCGGCCGAGCGGCGGTGTTCGCCGTGGTCGACGCGGCGTTCGCGCAGCGGCGCAAGACGTTGCGCGCGGCGCTGGCGACCTGGGCCGGTAGCCCCGCGGCGGCTGAGGAGCTGCTGCGGGACAGCGGCATCGACCCGAGCACCCGGGGCGAGCAGCTGGACATCCACGCTTTCGTCGCCCTCGCCGATGCGCGGGCCGCGCGGGCTCTCACCTAGGGTGTGCGCATGTCAGGTGACCGGACGGACAGCGTCAGCGTGCGCGCTCCGGCCAAGATCAACCTCGACCTGTCGGTCGGGGCGCTCGGTGACGACGGTTTCCACCCCGTGCACACCGTCTACCACGCGGTCAGCGTCTTCGACGACGTCACGGTGACGCCGACGGAGACCGGCTTGGAGCTGGAGCTCACCGGCGACCACGTCGACGGAGTGCCGACCGACGCGTCCAACCTCGTGCTGCGCGCGGCCCAGCTGGTGGCCCGCCGCGGCGGCGTGCTGGGCGGTGCGCACCTGCTGCTGCACAAGGGGATCCCGGTGGCCGCCGGGCTGGCCGGCGGCTCGGCCGACGCGGCGGCCGCGCTGGTCGCCTGCGACGCCGCCTGGCGCACCGGGCTGGACCGCGGCGAGCTGGTCGAGCTGGCCGCCCAGCTCGGCTCGGACGTCGCGTTCGCGCTGGTCGGCGGTACGGCGATCGGCGCCGGCCGCGGCGAGCAGATCACCCCCGCACTCGCCCGCGGCCAGTACCACTGGGTGCTCGCCCTGAGCGAGGACGGACTGTCCACCCCCGCCGTGTACGCCGAGTACGACCGGCTGACCGCCGGCCGTGCGTTGCCCGAGCCGCGGGTCGGCGACGGGGTGATGCAGGCGCTGCGCAGCGGGGACTGCGAGGCGCTCGGCCACGCGCTGCACAACGACCTGCAGCAGGCCACGTTCTCGCTGCGGCCGGACCTCGGCGACCTGCTCGACGTCGGGCTGGAGTACGGCGCCCTCGGCGGCATCGTCAGCGGCTCGGGCCCGACCCTGGCCTTCCTGGTCCGCGACCACGAGCACGCCCTGGACCTGTCCGTCGCGCTGACCGCCTCGGGTGCCTGCGAGGTGGTCAAGCGGGCGCACGGCCCGGTGCACGGCGCTCGGGTCGGCGACCTGCCCCGGCTGGCCTGAGGCGCGCGATGGCTGCCGCCCCGGTCAACCTGGTCAACCTGGAACGCGCCCGGCTGGCGTTCGGCACGCGACGCATCCTGGACGACGTCTCGCTCGGGGTCGCGGCCGGCGACCGGATCGGCGTGGTCGGCCGCAACAGCGGCGGCAAGTCGACCCTGCTGCGGGTGCTGGCCGGCGTGCAGCCGGTGGACGACGGACGGGCCACCCAGACCGGCGGCCTCACCGTCGCGATGCTCGGACAGGACGACGAGCTGGACCCGACCTCCACCGTGCGTGCCTGCGTGGTCGGTGAGCTGGCCGACCACGAGTGGGCCGGTGACGCGCGGGTCCGCGACGTCGTCGCCGGGCTGCTCGGCGGGCTGGACGCGGCCGCGGTCGGCGGCCTGGACGCCGTGGTCGGGCCGATGTCCGGCGGGGAGCGCCGGCGGATCGCGCTGGCCCGGCACCTGGTCGAGGACCCGGACCTGCTGCTGCTGGACGAGCCGACGAACCACCTGGACGTCGAGGGGGTGGCCTGGCTGGCCCGGCACCTGTCGGCCCGGCGTCCGTCGTCCGCGCTGGTCGCGATCACCCACGACCGCTGGTTCCTGGACGCGATGGCGACGACCACCTGGGAGGTGCACGACGGCCAGGTCGAGGCCTACGACGGTGGCTATGCGGCGTACGTGCTGGCCCGCGCGGAGCGGGACCGGCTGGCGGCCAGCACCGAGGAGCGGCGGCAGAACCTGCTGCGCAAGGAGCTGGCCTGGCTGCGCCGCGGACCGCCGGCGCGCACCAGCAAGCCCAAGTTCCGGATCGAGGCGGCGAACGCGCTGGTCGCGGACGTGCCGCCGCCGCGCGACGACGTCGAGCTGCTGCGGTTCGCGACCCGACGGCTGGGCAAGGACGTCATCGACCTGGAGTCGGTGCGGGTCGAGCTCGGTGCCCGAGTGCTGCTGGACGGCGTGACCTGGCTGGTCGGGCCGGGCGACCGGGTCGGCATCGTCGGGGTGAACGGGTCGGGCAAGTCGACGCTGCTGCAGGTGCTGTCCGGGGACGTCGTCCCCTCGTCCGGGCGGGTCAGGACCGGCAAGACGGTGCGGCTGGCGTTCCTGACCCAGGAGGTGCGTGAGCTGGACGCGTTGGCCGAGCGGCGGGTGGTGGACGCCGTCGCTGAGGTCCGTGAGACCACCCACCTGGGCGAGCGCGAGGTCACGGCGTCCCAGCTGGCCGAGCGGCTGGGGTTCACCGGCCAGCGCCAGCAGTCGCTGGTCAAGGAGCTGTCCGGCGGGGAGCGGCGCCGGCTGCAGCTGCTGCGGCTGCTGATGGACGAGCCGAACGTGCTGCTGCTGGACGAGCCGACGAACGACCTGGACGTCGACACGCTGACCGCGCTCGAGGACCTGCTGGACGGCTGGGCGGGCACGCTGATCGTGGTCTCGCACGACCGGTACGCGCTGGAGCGGATGTGCGACCGCCAGCTCGCGCTGCTCGGCGACGGGCGGCTGCGCGACCTGCCCGGTGGCGTCGAGGAGTACCTGCACCTGCGGGCGGCGACCCCTGACTCCCGGGTCTCGTCCGGAGCCCAGGTCGCCAGGGCGGCCGCTGGTTCGGACGTCGTGGTCCACACGCCGGACGAGCAGCGTACGGCGCGCAAGGAGCTGGCCCGCCTGGAACGGCAGGTGGAGCGGATCGAGCGGCAGGTCGCCCAGCTGCACGCCGAGATGGCCGAGCAGGCCAGCGACCACCTCGCGATCGGGCAGCTGGACGAGCGGCTGCGCGGTCTGCTCGCCGAGCGCGAAGAGGTGGAGAGCCGCTGGATGGCGGTCGCCGAGGTGGCTGGCTGAGCCCAGCCCGAACCGGTTCGACGGACCTCGGCGCGCCGATCCGACGGCGGCGGTAGGCTCCCGGCTCGTGACGACCTTGCCGCGTTCGGGGCCCGCGGCAGAGCAAGGCCCGACGGGACATCAAGCCAGGGCCCGGATCGAGGTGGAATGGGGGGTCGCCGGAGCACGCCACTTCACCGAGGGTGCCGACCGCGCGCAGGTCGTCGTGGTGGTCGACGTGCTGTCGTTCTCGACCTCGGTGACGGTCGCGCTCGAGCGTGGGGCGCGGGTGTGGCCGCATCCCGGCGGCGAGCAGGCGCACGAGCTGGCCCGCTCGCTCGAGGCGGTGCTGGCTGGTACCCGTTCGCACACCTCGGGGCCGTCCCTGTCGCCGGCCTCGCTGCTCGACCTGGCGCCCGGCACCCGGCTGGTGCTGCCGTCGCCGAACGGCTCGTCCATCGCGCACGTCCTGATGAGCTCCCCGGCACTGGTGCTGATCGGCTGCCTGCGCAACGCCTCGGCGGTGGCCGCGCGGGTGGCCCAGCAGGTCCGCGAGCTGCTGCACGGCGCAGGGCAGGACGGCTCAGGGCAGGACCGCGCCCCGGTGCGGGTCGCCGTCGTGCCGGCGGGGGAGCGGTGGGGTGACGGTTCGCTGCGCGTGGCCTACGAGGACCATGTCGGCGCCGGCGCGGTGGTCGCCGGGCTGCGCAGGGTGCTGCCCGGCATCCAGGTCTCGGCCGAGGCGGCGGTCGCGGCGCAGGCCTTCGAGCACCTGATGCCGTTGGCCGGGACGCCGTCCGGGCGCGAGCTGATCGAGCGGGGCTTCGCCCAGGACGTCGAGATCGCCGGCGAGGTGGACGCCTCGCAGGTCGTGCCGGTGCTCAAGCAGGGGTCCTTCACCCCCGCCTGATGTCAGCGGCTGTCGAACGGGAGCACCAGCCGGCGCAGCAGAGCGGCCAGCCGCGCGCGGTCGGCGGCGTCGAGCTCGCCGAGCAGGTCGCGCTCGCGGACCAGCAGGCCGGCGAACGCGTCGTCCACCGTGGCGCGGCCCGCCGGGGTGAGCCGGACGATGACCCCGCGCCGGTCCCGCGGGTCGGGCAGCCGCTGCACCAGGCCGCGCGCGGTCAACCGGTCCACCCGGTTGGTCATGGTGCCGCTGGTGACCAGCGTCTGGGTGACCAGCTGTCCCGGCGAGAGCTCGTACGGTGAGCCGGCCCGACGCAGCGCGGACAGGACGTCGAACTCCCAGCTCTCCAGGTCGTGCTCGGCGAACGCCGCGCTGCGCGCGCGGTCCAGGTGCCGAGCCAGCCGCGAGACCCGGGACAGTACCTCCAGCGGCGCCACGTCCAGGTCGGGCCGCTCGCGCTGCCAGGCGAGCACGATGCGGTCGACCTCGTCGTCCGCCGATGGGGTGCTCATCCGCGCATCCTAAGGCCGTCAAGCATCTCGACATCGAGAAACAAGATGTCTTGACGTCAAGATACCTTCCTGGCAGTCTGGGTGCGCAGCCGAGCCGAGGAGGACGAGTGGTCAGCTGGGACCCGACGACGTACGCGCAGTTCACCGCCGAGCGCAGCCGACCGTTCGACGACCTGCTGGCCCGGGTGGACGTCGCCGCGCCGGCCGCCGTGGTCGACCTGGGCTGCGGGGACGGCGCGCTGACCGCCACCCTGGCCCGCCGCTGGCCGAGCGCCGCCGTGCATGGCGTCGACTCCTCGCCGCAGATGCTCGAGCGGGCCGCCGAGCACGCCGCGGCCGCCGAGCTGGCCGGTCGGCTGACCTTCGCCGAGGGTGACCTGGGCGACTGGAAGCCGGACGGCCGGGTCGACGTGCTGGTCACCAACGCCGCCCTGCAGTGGGTGCCCGGCCACCTGGAGCTGCTGCCCCGCTGGGTGGACGCCCTCGCGCCGGGCGGCGTGCTCGCCCTGCAGGTGCCCGGCAACTTCGCTGCCCCCTCGCACGCGCTGATGCGCCAGGTCGCGGCCGAGCCACGGTTCGTCCCGCACCTGGACGGCGTGCTGCGCGGCGTCGAGTCGGTCGCGCAGCCGGCCACCTACGCGGCGCTGCTGGCCGGCCTCGGCTGCTCGGTCGACGCCTGGGAGACGACGTATGTGCAGATCCTGGACCCGGCCGGCGAGCACGGGGACGACGCGGTGCTGGCCTGGGTGAGCGGCACCGGCCTGCGCCCGGTGCTGGACGCGCTGGACGCCGAGCCCGTGCTGCGCCGGGACTTCCTGGACAGCTACGCCGAGCTGCTGCGCCGCGCGTACCCGCGTCGGTCCTGGGGGACGCCGATGCCGTTCCGGCGGGTGTTCTGCGTCGCCGTCCGCCAGGGCGGTGCGGCATGAGCGCGCCGCTGGTGACCGGGCTGCACCACGTCCAGGTCTCCTGCCCGGCCGGCAGCGAGGACGCCTTGCGCGGCTTCTACGTCACCGTGCTCGGGATGCGCGAGGTGCCGAAGCCGGCCCCCCTCGCGGCGCGCGGCGGCGCCTGGTTCCGGTCCGGCAGCTGCGAGATCCACTGCGGCGTCGAGGACGGCTTCGTGCCCGCTCGCAAGGCGCACCCCGGGATCGCGGTCTCGGACGTCGACGCGCTGGCCGAGCGGGTCACCGCCGCAGGGCTCCCGGTGCACTGGGACGACCAGCTCCCCGGCGTCCGGCGCTTCCACACCCAGGACCCGGTGGGCAACCGCATCGAGCTCCAGCAGCACTGACCCCCACTCGTGATGGGTTGTGGGGGTCTCAAGGTGCCCTGAGACCCCCGCAACCCGTCGCAAGTGGGGGTCAGCGGGGGTGGCTGAGCAGGGCGGGCTTGGCCTCCAGGCCGGACAACCCGTTCCAGGCCAGGTTCACCAGGTGCGCCGCGACCTCGGCCCGCTTCGGCTTGCGCGCGTCCAGCCACCACTGCCCGGTCAGCGCCACCATGCCGACCAGCATCTGCGCGTACATCGGCGCGTTCTTGGGGTCCAGGTGGCGCCGCTTGAACTCGGCGGCGAGCAGGTGCTCGACCTGGGTCGCCACGTCGCTGATCAGGCTGGAGAACGAGCCGGACGCCTGCGCCACCGGCGAGTCGCGCACCAGGATCCGGAAGCCGTCAGCGGAGTCCTCGATGTAGCCGAGCAGTGCCATCGCGGCCTGCTCGACGAGGGTCCGCGAGCTGCCGCCGCTGAGCGCGCTGCTGATCTCGTCCAGCAGCAGGCGGATCTCACGGTCGACGACCACCGCGTACAGGCCCTCCTTGCCGCCGAAGTGCTCGTAGACCACCGGCTTGGAGACCTCGGCGCGCGAGGCGATCTCCTCCACGCTGGTGCCTTCGAAGCCTTTCTCCGCGAAGAGCCGGCGACCGACGTCCAGCAGCTGCTCGCGGCGCTGCGGTCCGGTCATCCGCGCTCGCCGCCCGGTGGGAGCGTCGGATCGTGCCTCAGCGGGGGTCATGTGCCCCATCATGCCTGCCGCTGGCACTATGGGCTGTTGCGCGGGGCTCGCCCCGTGCCGGTCCGCCCTGGTGTAACGGCAGCACGCAGGCCTTTGGAGCCTTGCAGTCCACGTTCGAATCGTGGGGGCGGAGCCAGCCCGGCCGGCTCGCGGGTAACATGCGCGGGTGCCAGACAATCGCCCGGCCGCCGTCGTCGTCCTCGCGGCAGGCGAGGGAACCCGCATGAAGTCCACGCTCCCCAAGGTCCTGCACCGGATCGGTGGGCGCTCGCTGCTGGGTCACGCCCTGGCCGCAGCCCAGTCGCTGAACCCCGAGCACCTCGCCGTCGTCGTGCGGCACGGCCGGGACCAGGTCGCCGAGCACGTCGCGCAGGTCGCCCCCGAGGCCGTAGTGGCCGACCAGGACGAGGTCAAGGGCACCGGACGGGCCGCCGAGTGTGGGCTGGCCGCGCTGCCCGAGCTGGACGGCACCGTGGTGGTGACCTACGGCGACGTCCCGCTGCTCGCCGCGGACACCCTTGCCGACCTGGTCGCCGCGCACCAGGAGTCCGGTAGCGCGGTGACCATCCTGACGTCGGTGCTGGACGACCCGAAGGCCTACGGCCGGGTGTTGCGCGAGCCGGACGGCTCGGTGGCCGGGGTGGTCGAGCTGAAGGACGCCACCGCCGAGCAGGCCGCGATCCGCGAGATCAACTCCGGCATCTACGCGTTCGACGCCGCGGTGCTGCGCGCCGCGCTGGCCGAGTTGAACACGGACAACGCGCAGGGCGAGAAGTACCTGACCGACGTGGTCGCCATCGCCCGCGCCGCCGGTCACCGGGTCAGCGCGCACGGCCTGGACGACGTGTGGCAGACCGAGGGCGTCAATGACCGGGTGCAGCTGGCCGAGGTCGGCGCCGAGCTCAACCGCCGGGTGCTGGACGGCTGGATGCGGGCCGGCGTCACGGTCGTCGACCCGACCACCACCTGGGTCGACGTCCAGGTCGAGCTCGCGGCCGACGTCCGGCTGCTGCCCGGCACCCAGCTGCACGGCGCGACCACGGTGGCCACCGGCGCGACGGTCGGCCCGGACTCCACGCTGACCGACGTCGAGGTCGGCGAGGGGGCCAGCGTGATCCGCACGCACGGCAGCGAGTCGGTGGTCGGCGCCGGCGCGGACGTCGGCCCGTTCGCCTACCTGAGGCCGGGCACCCGGCTCGGTGCCGGCGGCAAGATCGGCACGTTCGTGGAGACGAAGAACGCGCAGATCGGGGCCGGTTCGAAGGTGCCGCACCTGTCCTACGTCGGGGATGCCACCATCGGCGAGCACTCCAACATCGGCGCCGCCTCGGTCTTCGTGAACTACGACGGGGTCACCAAGTCGCACACCACGATCGGCGACCACTGCCGGACCGGCTCGGACAATATGTTCGTGGCGCCGGTCAGCGTCGGCGACGGCGCGTACTCCGGGGCCGGCACCGTGGTCCGCAAGGACGTGCCGCCCGGCGCGCTGGCGATCAACGTGGCCCCGCAGCGCAACCTCGAGGGCTGGACGCTGCGCAAGCGTGCAGGCACGCCCGCCGCCGAGGCGGCAGCGAAAGCGTTGAGCGAGAACGACTCCACCTCCACCGAAGGGAACGCCCCGGCATGACCGGCATCACCACCACGGGCGAGAAGCGGCTCGTGCTGATCAGCGGCCGGGGCTACCCGGAGCTGGCCCAGGAGGTCGCCCGCGAGCTGGGGGTCGAGCTCGTCGACACCACGGCGTACGACTTCGCCAACGGCGAGATCTACGTGCGGTTCCAGGAGAGCCTTCGCGGCTGCGACGCGTTCGTGATCCAGAGCCACACTGCCCCGATCAACCAGTGGGTGATGGAGCAGCTGATCATGACCGACGCCCTCAAGCGGGCCTCGGCCAAGCGGATCAGCTGCGTGATGCCCTTCTACGGCTACGCCCGTCAGGACAAGAAGCACCGGGGCCGCGAGCCCATCTCGGCCCGGCTGATGGCTGACCTTTTCAAGGCGGCCGGGGCCGACCGGCTGATCTGCGTGGACCTGCACGCCGCCCAGATCCAGGGCTACTTCGACGGCCCGGTGGACCACCTGTGGGCCCTGCCGCTGCTGGCCGGGTACGTCGGATCCCGGGTCGACCGCTCGAGCCTGACCATCGTGTCCCCGGACGCCGGGCGCGTCCGGGTGGCGGACCAGTGGTCGGACAAGCTCGGCGCCCCGCTGGCGATCATCCACAAGCGCCGCGACCCCGCGGTGCCCAACCAGGTCAAGGTGCACGAGGTCGTCGGTGACGTGCAGGGCCGCACCTGCGTGCTGGTCGACGACATGATCGACACCGCCGGCACGATCTGCCAGGCCGCCGACGCGCTGTTCGACAGCGGTGCGGCCGACGTCATCGTCACCGCGACGCACGCGGTGCTCAGCGGGCCGGCCGTGGACCGCCTGCGCGACAGCCGGATCAGCGAGGTGATCGTCACCAACACGCTGCCGATCCCCGAGGAGCGCCAGTTCCCGCAGCTGACCGTGCTGTCGATCGCCCCGCTGGTGGCGCGGGCCATCCGCGAGGTGTTCGACGACGGCTCGGTGACCAGCCTCTTCGACGGCAACGCCTGAGCCGGGGGAGTCGTGCGACTGTCCGCCCGCGTCGACTACGCGGTCCGCGCCTGCGTGGTGCTGGCCGGCTCCGAGGGGTGGACCAAGGCGGACGAGGTGGCCGAGCGGCAGGCGATCCCCGCGCAGTTCCTGGACACCATCCTGCGTGACCTGCGACGCGGCGCCCTGGTGGACTCCCGGCGCGGCCAGGACGGCGGGCACCGGCTGGCCCGGCCGGCCGCCGAGATCAGCGTGGCCGAGGTGATCCGGGCCATCGACGGACCGCTGGCCCTGGTGCGCGGTCTGCGCCCGGAGAACCTCACCTACCCCGACAGCGGCGCCGCCGTCCAGCAGCTGTGGCTGCGACTGCGGGCGGCCGAGCGCGAGGTGCTGGACGGCACCAGCATCGCGGATCTGGCGCCCTGACCCCGACCCGCCGAGGCCGAAACGCGGTGACGAAGCCCGCACTCTGCGTAGCGGGCTTGCACCTTCGCGAGCACGACGACCAGTCCGGCCCGTGGGACGGGGCGACCAGTTTCGCCATTCCGGTTGTGAGCAGGCCCCGACGTCGTCCATCGTTAAGTCGAGCAAAGTGATCGACTTACCTGGAAGGCAAGCCCATGACCCGTCGTCCTCGTCTCCTCCTCACCGCGACCGCAAGCGCGGCTTGCGTAGCGCTGCTCGCCGCCTGCGGTGGCGGTTCGAGCGACGTCGTCGCCTCGGGCAACGACAAGCCCGCCGGCGGCGCCAACACCGGCACCATCAAGCTGTACGCCTACTCGGCGCCCAAGGTCGGCTTCGACAAGGTCATCCCGGCCTTCAACGCCACCCCGCAGGGCAAGGGCATCAACTTCGAGCAGTCCTACGGCGCCTCCGGCGACCAGTCCCGCAAGGTTGCGGCCGGCGCCCCCGCGGACGTCGTCAACTTCTCCCTGGAGCCGGACGTCACCAGACTGGTGGACGCCGGGCTGGTCGACCCGAACTGGAACGCCGGGCCGCACAAGGGCATCCCGTTCGGCTCGGTCGTCACGATCGTGGTCCGCAAGGGCAACCCGAAGGGCATCACCGGCTGGGACGACCTGCTCAAGCCGGGCGTCGAGGTGGTCACTCCCAACCCGTTCAGCTCGGGATCGGCCAAGTGGAACCTGCTCGCGCCGTACGCGGACAAGAGCAACGGCGGCCAGAACCCGCAGGCCGGCCTGGACTACATCAAGCAGCTGGTCACCGACCACGTGAAGATCCAGCCGAAGTCGGCGCGTGAGGCCAGCGAGACGTTCACCCAGGGCACCGGCGACGCGCTGCTGAGCTACGAGAACGAGGCGCTCTTCCTCGAGCGCAGCGGTGAGAAGGTCGAGCACCACACGCCGCCGGTCACGTTCAAGATCGAGAACCCGGTCGCGGTCATGAAGAACAGCAAGAACCCCACGGCGGCCAAGGCGTTCAACGACTTCCTGTACACCACGGCCGGCCAGACCGCCTGGGCCCAGGCCGGCTTCCGTCCGGTCGACGAGGCCGTCGCCAAGCAGTTCGCCAGTGACTTCCCCGCGCCGCAGAAGCTGTGGACCATCACCGACCTGGGCGGCTGGAAGACGATCGACAAGGCGCTGTTCGACAAGGAGAACGGCTCCGTCGCCAAGATCTACAACGCGGCGACGAAGTAGTCCGTCATGACCAGCACCATCGAGAGACCGCGGGCCGCCCCCGCGACTCCGCGCAGCGGGCGGCGTCGCAGGGGCCGCTCGGGCGGGCACGCGACTGCGAGCGTGACGGGCGCGGTCGGGCCGCTCGGCTACGGCCTGGTGACCCTGTGGCTCAGCGTGATCGTGCTGCTGCCGCTGGCCGCGCTCACCGTCAAGTCGTTCGACGACGGGCTGAGCGGCTGGTGGGACGCGGTCACCGCGCCGAGCGCGCTGGCCGCGCTGCGGGTCACCGTGCTGATCTCGCTCGTGGTGGCGCTGGTCAACGCGGTGATGGGCACGTTGATCGCGTGGGTGCTGGTCCGCGACGAGTTTCCCGGCAAGCGCTGGGCCAACGCGATCATCGACCTCCCGTTCGCGCTGCCGACCATCGTGGCCAGCATCGTGCTGCTGTCGCTGTACGGCCCGCAGAGCCCCGTGGGAATCCGCCTGAACGCGACCCAGCCGGGCGTGATGGTCGCGCTCGCGTTCGTCACGCTCCCGTTCGTCGTCCGCTCGGTGCAGCCGGTGCTGATCGAGGCCGACCGGGACGTCGAGCAGGCGGCGGCCTCGCTCGGCGCCAGCAACCTGACCATCTTCCGGTCCGTGGTCCTGCCGGCCCTGCTGCCGGCCGTGCTCAGCGGCGCGGGGCTGGCCTTCGCCCGGGCGATCGGCGAGTACGGCTCGGTCGTGCTGATCGGCGGCAACATCCCGCGGCACACCCAGGTGGCCTCGCAGTACATCCAGCAGCAGATCGAGATCGACAGCCCGGTGAACGCGGCGGCGGTCTCGGTGGCGCTGCTGATGATCGCGTTCGCGGCGTTGTTCGTGCTGCGGGTCGTGGCCAGCCGCGGCCAGCGCCGACAGGAGAACGCAGCATGAGGACCTCGACCGCCTCCCGGCTGACCCTGCGCACGGTGGCCATGGGCTACCTCGTCGTCCTCGTGGTGCTGCCGCTGCTGCTGATCCTGTTCCGCACCTTCGAGAACGGGATCGCGGACTTCTTCGCCTCGATCACCACCCCGGCGGCAATCTCCGCTCTCCAGCTGTCGCTGCTCATCGTGGCGATCGTCGTGCCGGTCAACGTGGTGTTCGGCGTGATGACCGCGCTGGCGCTGGTCCGCGGCCGTTTCCCGGGGCGCAACCTGGTGCAGGCCGTGGTCGACCTGCCGTTCGCGGTCTCACCGGTCGTGGTCGGCGTATCGCTGATCATGCTGTGGGGGGCCGGCGGCTGGCTCGGCGCTGTCGAGAACACCGGCGTGCGGGTGATCTTCGGGTTCCCCGGGCTGGTCCTCGCGACCATCTTCGTGACGCTGCCGTTCGTCGTGCGCGAGGTCGAGCCGGTGCTGCACGAGATCGGCGACGAGCAGGAGCAGGCCGCCGTCACGCTCGGCGCCACCCGCTGCCAGATGCTCTGGCGGATCACGCTGCCGGCGATCCGCTGGGGTCTGACCTACGGCGTGGTGCTCACAGTGGCCCGCTCACTCGGTGAGTTCGGTGCGGTCATCATGGTCAGCTCGAACTTCCCGGGTGTCTCGCAGACCCTGACCCTGCTGGTGCACTCGCGCTACATCGACGACCACAACACCTACGGCGCCTACTGCGCCGCGACGCTGCTGATGGGCGTCGCGGTCCTGGTGCTGGTGCTGATGACCCTGCTGGACCGCAAGAGGAGCACCCGATGATCACCGTCTCGTCCGCCTGCAAGAACTACGGCGACTTCGCCGCGCTGGACGACGTCTCGCTCGAGATCCCGGCCGGTTCGCTGACCGCGCTGCTCGGTCCGAGCGGCTCCGGCAAGTCCACCCTGCTGCGGTCCATCGCGGGCCTGGAGGAGCTGGACGCCGGCACGGTGACCATCGGCGGACGCGACGTCACCAACGTCTCGCCGCAGCGTCGTGACATCGGTTTCGTGTTCCAGCACTATGCGGCCTTCAAGCACATGACGGTCCGGGACAACGTGGCGTTCGGTCTGAAGATCCGTAAGCGGCCCAAGGCCGAGATCACCAAGAAGGTCGACGAGCTGCTGGAGATCGTCGGTCTGGGCGGGTTCCAGCACCGCTACCCGGCGCAGCTGTCCGGCGGGCAGCGCCAGCGGATGGCGCTGGCCCGGGCGCTGGCGGTCGACCCGCAGGTCCTGCTGCTGGACGAGCCGTTCGGCGCGCTGGACGCCAAGGTGCGCGCTGACCTGCGCACCTGGCTGCGCCGGCTGCACCACGAGGTCAAGGTGACCACAGTGCTGGTCACCCACGACCAGGAGGAGGCGCTGGACGTCGCGGACCGGATCGCCGTGCTCAACCAGGGCCGGATCGAGCAGGTCGGCGGCCCGGACGACCTGTACGACCGGCCGGCCAACGACTTCGTGATGTCCTTCCTCGGCTCGGTGGCCCAGCTCGGTGGCCGGAAGGTGCGCCCGCACGACATCCGGCTGGACCGCGACCCGGCCAGGCTGCACGTCGCGGGCACCGGGTCGACCGACGTGGTCCGCGCGACCGTCGAGCGTGTCGTCCGGCTCGGCTTCGAGGTCCGGGTCGACATGCTGGACGACGCCAGCGGGGAGCCGTTCGCGGCGCAGATCACCCGCGGCGACAGCGAGGGGCTCGAGCTGCTGCCCGGCGACACCGTCTACGCGCGCGCCACCCGGCTGCCGGTGCTCGCCGCAAGCGCCGAGGACGGGGCCGACGAGCACCTGGAAGACGAGCCGAGCGCCGTCCCGGCCTGACCCGGTCCTGCCCAGGGTGCGTCCGGTTCCGCGCCGATTTCCGGCACGACGTCCGACCCGGGTAGACTCTGCGGGTTGCCTCGGCGAGGGACGACGTACGACGGGAGACCGTCAGTTCGTCCGTGATCGACGCGGCGCCCTGAGGGCGCCCTTCGTGCTGCGCCCCGCGTCGAGGCCCGCTTCCGCGACCGACGCCAGAACGCTTGAAGGAGCCTCATCGTGACCGACCTGACCCTGACTGCCGAGACCCGCACCGAGTTCGGCAAGGGCGCAGCCCGCAAGATCCGTCGCGCGCACCAGATCCCGGCGGTCATGTACGGCCACGGCACCGACCCCGTGCACATCACGCTCCCGGGTCACGACACCATGCTGGCGCTGAAGAACCCGAACGCGCTGCTCACCATCGTGATCGACGGCAAGGAGCAGCTCGCCCTGGCCAAGGACGTGCAGCGCGACCCGATCAAGCCGGTCATCGAGCACATCGACCTGGTCGTCGTCCGCAAGGGCGAGAAGGTCGCCGTCGACGTCCAGATCCACGTGGTCGGCGAGGCCGCCCCCGAGACCGTGGTGACGGTCGAGAACCAGACCCTCTCGCTCGAGGTCGCGGCCACCGCGATCCCGCAGAACGTCGAGGTCAGCGTCGAGGGCCTGACTGCGGGCACCCAGATCCACGCCTCCGACGTACAGCTTCCGGCCGGCGCCGCGCTGCTCACCGACGGCGAGATCCTGGTCGTCAACATCACCGCCCAGGTCTCCGCCGAGGCCCTGGAGGCCGAGCTCGCCGAGGCCGAGGCCGAGGCCGGCATCGAGCACGAGGTTCCGGAGGTCGCGGCCGACGAGGCTGCTGCCGCCGAGGCCGAGGACGCCCCGGCCGCCGAGCAGGAGTGAGCACAGACCACACCTGGCTGGTAGTCGGGCTCGGCAACCCCGGGCCCGACTACGCCGGCCACCGGCACAACGTCGGAGCCATGGTGCTCGACGTCCTCGGCGCGCGCGTTGGCGGCTCGTTCAAGAGCCACAAGGCGCGCGCCGCCGTGCTGGAGGGGCGCCTGGGCGTCATGCCAGGTGGCGCCCCGGGTCCGCGCGCCGTCCTGGCCAAGCCCTCGACGTACATGAACCAGTCCGGCGGGCCGGTGGCCGGGCTCAGCCAGTTCTACAAGGTCGACCCCGCCCAGGTCGTCGTCGTGCACGACGAGCTGGACATCCCCTACGGCGAGATCCGGCTCAAGCTGGGCGGCGGCGAGGGCGGCCACAACGGCCTGCGCTCGGTGACCCGGTCGCTGGGCACCAAGGACTACCTGCGGGTGCGGGTCGGTATCGGCCGCCCGCCGGGCCGGATGGACGCGGCGGACTACGTGCTGCGCGACTTCTCGGCGACCGAGCGCAAGGACCTCGCCGTCCTGCTCGAGGAGGCAGCGGACGCCGGCGAGATGCTGGTCCGCGAGGGCCTGCTGGCCAGCCAGAACCACTGGCACGCCTGATCGCGCACAGCAAGTACATCTGACCGACTGTCACTGACCGTCGGCGTTCAGGTGGCTTCGACTGCGCAAATCACCGCAAATCATCGTTCTGGCCACATCCCACCCCACTGCTCACCTACGCTGAGTGCACAGCGAAGGCCTTCAGACGGCGCTTCGGACTACGGTCAGTGACGAGGGTGGTGTGGTTCGTGCGCGTTCACGTGGTGATCCCCGCCCATGACGAGGCGGCCGGCATCGAGGCCACCATCGCCTCCGTCTGGCAGCAGACCGTGCGGCCCGACGCGGTCACCGTGGTGGCCGACAACTGCACCGACGCGACCGCCGAGCTGGCCCGCGCGAACGGCGCGCACGTCTTCGAGACGGTGGGCAACCGGCACCGCAAGGCCGGCGCGCTGAACCAGTACCTCGAGCACCAGCTGCCGCTGCTGGACGTCACCGACATCGTCCTGGTGATGGACGCCGACACCCGGCTCTCGCCGCAGTTCATCGAGATCTCCGCCGGGCTGCTGCAGACGAACAGCCGGCTGGGCGCCGTCGGCGGCGTCTTCGTCGGCGGCGAGCCCTCCAGCTGGCTCGAGCACGCCCAGGCCAACGAGTTCGCCCGCTACCAGCGCGACGTCGCCCGGCACGCCGGGCGGGTGCTGGTGCTCACCGGCACCGCCAGCGCCTTCCGGGTGCCCGCGATGCGGGACGTCGCCTTCGCCCGCGGGGTCAGCCTGCCGGGGCGGCACGGCGACGTCTACGACATCGCCGCGCTGACCGAGGACAACGAGATCACCCTCGCCCTCAAGCACCTGGGCTGGGGGCTGGTCTCGCCCAAGCAGTGCATGGTCTGGACCGAGCTGATGCCGACCGTCGGCGACCTGCACCGCCAGCGGCTGCGCTGGTACCGCGGGGCGATCGACAACCTGCGCAGCTACGGCCTGACCAGGATCACCGCCCGGTACTGGGCCCAGCAGTTCAACCTGTGTATCTCAGTGGGCGTCCTGCTGCTCCTCATCACGATGACCACGATGGGGATCCTCACCGGGACGCTGCGCTTCTCGTTGTTCTGGAGCCTGATCGGTCTCGGCTTCCTGGTCGAGCGGGTCATCAGCTCGTGGCGCACCGGTAGTCGGCGTGGGCGTGTGCTGTCCGCGCTGCTGTTCCCCGAGCTGGTCTACGACCTGATCCTGCAGTTCACGTTCATCCGCGCGGCGCGGCACAGCGCCCGCGGCACCACCGCCACCTGGCACCACGTCACCATCCAGATGAAGGAGCACGTCTGATGTACAGCTCACCGTCCGTCCTCGGCAGCGCCGCAGCAGCAGGGACCGGAGCCGCAACGCTGGCGTTCACCGGCCTCAACACCGCCCACTACCTGGTCGCGGCGGCCACGCTCGTCTTCTTCGGGATGGCGCTCCTGCGCCTGGTTCCGCGCCGCGAGTCCTGAACCGGCACCCCGGTGCCGGCGGCGTCCGGAGGTTACGTGCGGTGACCCGCTCCCCTTGGGAGCGGGTCCCTGGTTTCCGGTCCGTTACCAAGAGTGCCGACTTTCGGCATTCGCCGGACGCCGCGACGGCGAGTCATTACCTTGAGTTGAGTCCCGGTGGGGGGACGCAATGTGAACGTAGGAGGGGGGACTGGTGTCAGCCAATCCCGATGAGCGGCAGCAGGCGCTGCCAGGCCAGGTACCGGCTCCGGGTTCTCCCGGGGCCGACGACCTGAACGGCCAGCCGCGCGCCTCCGTGCCCGCTCCCGCGGACGCCCCCATCAACGTCCCGAACGGCGTCCCGAACGGCGTCCCGAACGGCGTCCCGAACGGCGTCCCGAACGGCGTCCCGAACGGCGTCCCGAACGGCGTCCCGGCCGCGGACCGCCGACGCAACGCGACCCAGACCCGCCGCTCCTGGGCGTCCGCACGTCCCTTCGAGCTGCCCGAACCGGAGGCCGGCCACGCCTCGCCGTGGCAGGACCCGGCCGCGTTGGCCGACCGCCGTCGTCGGAGCTGGACCCGTCCGCTGACGATCCGCGCGGTGGCCGGCGACGCGATCATCTCGTTCACCGTCACCGCGGCCTGCACCGCGACGTTGCCGGGGCTTCGCCACCTGACAGTGCAGGCCGGCCTGGTCGGTGCAGTCATCTGGGTGTTCGCGGTGCTGGTCTGCCGGGGCTACGAGGCGGCCCGGCTCGGCGACGGGGCCGAGGAGTTCCAGGCCGTGCTGCGCGCCGCCGCCGGGGTCATCGCCGGTGTCGGCGTCGCGTCCTACGCCGTGCACCACATGCTTCCCCGCCGAGACGTGCTGATCGCGGTGCCGGTCACCGCGCTGCTCAGCGCCTGCTACCGGCACGTGCTGCGTCAGCGGCTGCACCGGCGCCGGTACCGCGGCGACGCCATGCTGCGCACGCTGGTGGTCGGCGAGCCGGTAGCGGTCGACCGGCTGACCCAGGACCTGCAGAGCAAGGCCTCGCACGGTTTCGAGGTGGTCGGCGCCTGCGTCCCCCAGCCGGGGCCGGAGATCGCCGAGAACCTCGGCGTCGAGCTGATGGGCATCCTGTCCGACGTCCCGCAGGTGGTCGTCGACAACCGGATCGACGCGGTCATCGTGGTCGGCTCGCAGCTCAGCGGCCAGGGGCTGCGCCGGCTGTCCTGGGCACTGGAGCGCACCGGGGCCGGGCTGCTGGTCGAGCCCGGACTGGTCGAGGTCACCGGGCCGAACGTCTCGCTGCGGCCGGCCGCCGGCCTGTCGCTGCTGCAGCTCGAGCCGCCGTCCTCCCGGCACGGCCGGATGCTCGGCAAGGCGGTCCTGGACCGCGTGCTCGGCACCCTGCTGATCGTGCTCGCCAGCCCGGTGATCGTGCTGTCGGCGTTGGCCGTGCGGCTGACCAGCCGCGGGCCGGTGTTCTTCCGGCAGACCCGGATCGGGGTCGACGGCCGCACCTTCACGATGTTCAAGCTGCGCAGCATGGTGGTCGATGCCGAGCAGCAGCGGACCGAGGATCTCCTCACGCAGAGCAACCGCGACGGTCTGATGTTCAAGATGCACCGCGACCCGCGGGTCACCAAAGTCGGTGCGGTGCTGCGCCGCTTCTCGCTGGACGAGCTGCCCCAGCTGCTCAACGTGGTCGTTGGCGACATGTCGCTGGTCGGGCCGCGCCCGCCGCTGGAGTCCGAGTACCAGGCGTACCACGACGCGGTGCACCGTCGCCTGCGGGTGCGCCCGGGGCTGACCGGACTGTGGCAGGTGAGCGGTCGCGCGGACCTGTCCTGGGAGGAGTCGGTCCGGCTGGACCTGCGCTACGTGGACAACTGGTCCATCGCGCTGGACATGCTGATCCTCTGGAAGACCGCCAGGGCCGTTCTTCGCGGTTCTGGCGCCTACTAGGGAAGACTGCGAGAGACTGTCAGAGCCGTTCACGCGGCTGAACGAAAATCGACGACGATCTGAGGGGTCTGCTTTGTCACGCCTGGATGACGCCGAACTCGCCCGCGAGCTCGCCGACCACGCCGGCCGGCTGCTGGTCGAGGTCCGCGACGGGTCGCTGCCCGCTGCCGACCTCAAGGCCCTTGGTGACTCACGCTCCAACGCCCTGCTGATCGAACGGCTGGCCCAGGAGCGGCCGGACGACGCGGTGCTCAGCGAGGAGGAGAAGGACGACCACTCCCGGCTGTCCGCCTCCCGGTGCTGGATCATCGACCCGCTGGACGGTACCCGGGAGTACAGCGAGGTGCCGCGCGACGACTGGGCCGTACACGTCGCCCTGTGGCAGGACGGCGAGCTAGTGGCCGGCGCAGTCGCGCTGCCCGCCCGCGGCGTGACCTTTGGGACCGACCGCCCGCACCCGCGCCCGACCGGCACGCCGGAGCGGATCCGGCTGGCCGTCAGCCGCTCTCGCCCGCCGGCCTTCGTCACCGCGCTCGCCCAGACCCTGGACGCCGAGCTGGTGCCGATGGGCAGCGCCGGCGTCAAGGCCACAGCAGTGCTGGACGACACGGTGGATGCCTACGTGCACGCCGGTGGCCAGTACGAGTGGGACTCGGCGGCCCCGGTCGCGGTCTGCGCGGCGTCCGGCCTGCACACCAGCCGGATCGACGGCTCCCCGCTGGTCTACAACCAGTCCGACCCCCTGCTGCCGGACCTGCTGGTCTGCCGGCCCGAGATCGCTGAGCAGCTGCTGCAAGCGATCGCGAGCACCTCGATGGAGGCGAGTGCGTGATGACGGAACCGACCCGGTACCAGCTCTCCCAGCTGCAGACCCTTGAGGCCGAGGCCATCTTCATCTTCCGAGAGGTCGTCGCCGAGCTGGAGCGCCCGGTGCTGCTGTTCTCCGGCGGCAAGGACTCCATCGTCATGCTCCGCCTGGCCGAGAAGGCGTTCTACCCGGCCAAGATCCCCTTCCCCGTCATGCACGTCGACACCGGCCACAACTTCTCCGAGGTGCTCGCCTTCCGCGACCAGCGGGTCGACGAGCTCGGCGTCCAGCTCATCGTGGCCAGCGTGCAGGAGGCGATCGACAACGGCTCGGTCGTCGAGCCGCCCGACGGCACGCGCAACCGGATCCAGACCCCGGTCCTGCTGGAGGCCCTGGAGAAGCACCGGTTCAGCGCGATCTTCGGCGGCGCCCGCCGCGACGAGGACAAGGCCCGCGCGAAGGAGCGCATCTTCTCCTTCCGCGACGACTTCGGTCAGTGGGACCCGAAGAACCAGCGCCCCGAGCTGTGGAGCCTGTACAACGGCCGGATCCACGTCGGCGAGAGCATCCGGGTCTTCCCGCTGTCGAACTGGACCGAGCTGGACATCTGGCAGTACATCGAACAGGAGGGCATCGAGCTCCCGTCGATCTACTACGCGCACGACCGCGAGGTCTTCGAGCGCAACAGCATGCTGTTCGCCGTGCACGAGGTCTGCCAGCCCAAGCCGGGCGAGGCGGTCACCGTCCAGCGGGTGCGCTACCGCACGGTCGGCGACGCGAGCCTGACCGCCGCGGTCCTCTCCGACGCCGACACGGTCGAGAAGGTCATCGACGAGGTCGCGACCACCCGGGTCACCGAGCGGGGCGCAACCCGTGGTGACGACAAGTTCAGTGAGGCCGCGATGGAAGACCGAAAGCGCGAGGGGTACTTCTGATGGACATCCTGCGATTCGCCACGGCCGGCTCGGTCGACGACGGCAAGAGCACCCTGATCGGGCGCCTGCTGTACGACACCAAGACCGTGTTCGAGGATCAGATCGAGTCCGTCGAGCGGGCCAGCCGCGACCGCGGCGACGAGCACGTCAACCTGGCGCTGCTCACTGACGGCCTGCGGGCCGAGCGGGAGCAGGGCATCACGATCGACGTCGCGTACCGCTACTTCGCCACGCCCAAGCGCAAGTTCATCATCGCCGACACCCCGGGGCACATCCAGTACACCCGCAACATGGTGACCGGCGCCTCGACCGCGGACCTCGCCCTGGTGCTGGTCGACGCTCGCAAGGGCATCGTGGAGCAGAGCCGCCGGCACGCGTTCCTGGCGACGCTGCTGGAGGTGCCGCACCTGGTGCTGTGCGTGAACAAGATGGACCTGGTCGACTACTCGCAGGAGGTGTACGACCGGATCCACGCCGAGTTCAAGGCGTTCGCCACGAAGCTGCGCATCCCCGACCTGTCGATCATCCCGGTCAGCGCGCTGCGCGGCGACAACGTGGTGAACCGCTCGGACAACATGCCCTGGTACGAGGGTTCGAGCTTGCTGCACCACCTGGAGAACGTGCACGTCGCCAGCGACCGCAACCTCATCGACGTGCGGTTCCCGGTGCAGTACGTGATCCGGCCGCAGTCGGACGCGTGGCACGACTACCGCGGCTATGCGGGGCAGGTGGCCGGCGGGGTCCTGAAGAAGGGCGACGAGGTGATGGTCCTGCCGTCGGGCTTCACCTCGCGGATCAAGTCGGTGGAGACCGCGGACGGCGAGGTCGAGGAGGCCTACCCGCCGATGTCGGTGACGATCCGGCTCGAGGACCAGATCGACGTCTCCCGCGGCGACATGATCTGCCGCCCGCGCAACGCGCCCACCGCGGCCCAGGACATCGACGCGATGATCTGCTGGATGGACGAGGCGCAGCCGCTTCAGGTGGGCCGCAAGTACGCGATCAAGCACACCACCCGCACCGCGCGGACCGTGGTCAAGAGCCTGCAGTACCGGCTCGACGTCAACACGTTGCACCGTGACGAGCAGGCAGACCGGTTGAACCTCAACGACATCGGCCGGGTCAAGCTGCGTACGACGGTCCCGCTGATGTCCGACGAGTACTCGCGCAACCGCACCACCGGAGGGTTCGTCCTGGTCGACGAGGCCACCAACCGCACCGTGGCGGCCGGCATGATCACCGAAGCTGGTTGACGTCCGGTCGGGTGCCCGAGCGCAGAACTCCCATCAGCACGATGTCCTCGTAGGCGCCTCGGACCCAGGCATGCTCGCGCTGGCGTCCCTCGATCACGAAACCCGCCTTCTCGTACGCGCGGATCGCGGCGGTGTTCGACGCGATCGCCTGCAGGTGGATCCGGCGCAGGTTGCACCGCACGAATCCGAACTCGACGAGCTGGGAGATCGCCGCCGTCCCGATGCCGCGACCCCGCGCGTTCGGCACCAGACTGATCCCGGCCTCGGCATGGCGGGCGAACGAGTCGAAGTCGAACAGCGACGCACCCCCGACGGCCGTGCCGTCGAGGTCGACCACGAACGACACGGCTTCCCGAGGGCCACCGCTGTCGGCGGCCTGCGCGAGCCGAGCGTTGAACCGTTCCCTCGTCAAGGGGCGCGGCACCTCCGGGCTCCGCTCCTCCCAGGTGTCCAGGTCCCCGGCGATCTCGAACAGGACGTCCAGGTCCTCGTCGGTGCGCGCTCGCAGTCTCACGTTGGGCGTCTCAGGCATAGCGCGCACTGTAACTTCCAGCAACTGCTCGGCTAGTGGGTGGCTACTTCCATCGGAAGTGAACGAACACCCGGCCGAAGTTGTCGGAGTCCTTCTCCACGCGGTGGTAGAGACCCTTGATGTCCTTGCGGTCGAGGAAGCGAAGCACGCGCTTCTTCAGCTGACCCGAGCCCTTGCCTGGGATGATCTCGACCAGTGGCGCCTTCTTGGCGATGGCTTCGTCAATGACAGCGCGCAGGGCGCGCTCGATCTCGTCGCCGCGGTTGTAGATGTCGTGCAGGTCGAGCTTCAGCTTCACCCGGCCATGATCTGCCCTCCCACCGACGGACCGCCAGACGCCGAATGCATGGTCGCCGATCACGTGGTGGCACGTGACACGGCGTGATCACCGGGGCTGGTTGAGATCGGCCCCGGTGATCACGCCGGGCAGCAGGGTGTTGGCTACGGCAGCTGGTCGCTGACGACCGAGTGCCAAGCGTTCCGCGATGCGGCGTCACTCAGAGTGAAGTCGACTGCGCGGTTCGCATCGAAGTAACTGGCAAAGCTTGCGCTGTTGGCCTGGGCGAAGCGTGCCATCGCGAGTAGCCAAGCCGCGCGACCGGATCCCGAGTCGCCGGCGATCCGACGGCTCTCGAACTCTCCCAGACCCCAGGGCTTGTTGACGGCGTCAGCAACCGCCAACGGGTCCCTGAGCATGGATGCGGGATCCGCGTACTTGTCGCGGTCGGCCAGCTTGTTCGCGCAGTCGAACCCAACGACGTCGACGTACTGCGTTCCGGGCCAGTAGTCGTGCCAGTCTCGGCCGGAACCCGGACGGGCAGTCCAGCACATCAACATCCAGGTGGACTTGAGCTGGGCGTTGTCCACTGCGTTGGCAAGCCCCGCGATCCGCGCGTACGCCGACCTGAACTGTGCGGCGGTGAAGTTGCCGTTCGCGATGTCGTCCTCGGGCTCCGGGTGGTACGACCAGTACATGAGCCGGTTCGGTGCGGCGGCGAACCACGCCCGAAGCCCGGCGTCATAGGCTCCGCTGTTCACCTGCGACGGCGCCATCTTGAAGGAGATGATCCCGGGTCGGTTCCCCGTGAGCGACTCGATGCGGCTCCACGACGTGGGCATTCCGGGGTAGTAGAGCCTGACGATGCCTGGACCGTAGTCCGAGACCTGCCGGCTCACGGCCTCAGCCAGGGACTCCCCGCGACGGGGTTGGGCGCTCCAGCCGAACCACGTTCCGCTGACGCGAGCCACCGCCGAGGACGACCCAGCACTGGAACTGGCTGGCGCTTCGTTGGAACCGGAGGACGTACTGCTGGTGCGCGGTTCGGCTGCAGTGACCGATGTGGTCGGTGTGATCTTCGGGGTCGGCTGCCGGCTCTTGGCAGGTGCGGCTCCGGGGCTGGACTGCTCGCCGGAGTAGGGCCCGCTGGAGTCAGACCCAGAGGCCGTCGATGGTGCGCTGGTCGTCGAGAGACGGTGGGTGCTGGCGGTCTTCTCCCCGTCCAGTCCACCAAGACCGTGCACGCTCAGGGATACGGCTGCGGCTGCAGCGAGCATGGCAGCGGGGATGATGATCTTACGCATCTGCAGTTCCTTCCCAACCCCTACCGGATTAGCTGTCGGGTTCGGGCGGGAAGTGCCCGGCGCCAGTGGCGCTTAACCCCGAGCGCGTGGATAACGCGCAGGTGTGGGTCTCCGGTCCCTGCCTGGGCTGTCGATCGCGAGGTCAGGGCAGGGTTGGGGGCTGCCTCACGATTTTGCAACGGTCACATGAAATTGCTTGACGGATCGTCACACGATTACTCCGAATGAGCAACCGTGGACGTGCACAACGTACTTGGCTGCACCGAGATGCGCTAGATGCCCCGTCCGCGCGCATTGAGGGTCCGCATGACCCGATCCGGCGGGAGGATCCGCGCGGCCACCGCCAGCGCCAACCAGCCACGTGCCTGGGCCGGGTCGCGGCGCAGGGTGCGCAGTGCCCAGGCCGAGCCAAGGCTGCGGCGGCCGTGGGCCGCCCTGGCGAAGGCCACCTGACCGGCGACCCTGGCCCAGCCCTTCCTGTCGTTGCCCAGTTCCGGGTGGTGCTCCAACAGCCAGGACAACCCGTCCGCCATCGGCTCCCACTTGTGTGCGAAGTACGAGTCGGGGTGCCAGTGGATGCGGGCCAGTACCTGCGGCACGGAGATCACCGGGCCGATCGAGGCGGCGCGCAGCAGCAGGTCGTAGTCCTCGCCGTAGCCGTGCGGCACGGACTCCTGAACCAGCCCGAGTTCTCCCGCCAAGGCGTTGCGCCGCAACAGGAAGGTCGAAGGATGCAGCTCGGTCACCCGTGACCGGATCAGCTCGTCCAGCCCCACGGTCCGGCGCTCCAGGACACGCGGTGTCACCACGCCGTCTCGCACGATCTCAATGCCCGTGCAGGCCAGTACCGAGGACGGGTGCCCGTCCAGGGCGGTCACCTGCCGGGTGAGCTTCTGCGGCAGCCACTCGTCGTCGTCGTCGCAGAACGCCACCAGGGGTGCTCGTCCCTGCAGGATTCCCGTGTTGCGGGCACCGGCCAGGCCGGGCGTGCGCTCGTTGCGCACGACCTGCACCGAGCGGCGCTCGCCGGGGTCGACCAGGCTCAGGTCGAGCTCGGAACGGTCGAACACGAGGGTGCACTGGATGCGTCCCTCGTAGTCCTGCTCCAGCACAGAACGAATCGCCCGCCTGACCAGCTCCGGCCGATCTCGGGTGGCGATGACGACGTCCACGTCGGGACGAGGAGGGCTCATCCTCGCGACCGGTAGCCGTACCGCTGACGCAGTGGCGTCGTCAGGGCCCCGACAAGGCGACGATCGGAGCTGGCCATGCCGGTCTGCCACTCGAGGTCGGCGCTCAAGGCGAGCCTGCCCGTGGTGAACCGCATGGGGTTTCCGGCCACGAGATGGGCAGGTCCCAGGTCGACGCTGCCGTCCCGGATGAAGTCGAGATCGGCCTCGCTGATGGACAGCGAGAGCCCCTCGGCGATCGTCCGCAGTACCGAGCGCGGGTCCTCGACCAGCTCCTCGTACCGGACCAGGACGCGTGGCACGCGGCGCTTCAGCAGCTCGGCGAAGAAGTTCTCGGCATCCCAGAGCGCAGCGCTGCGCCAGGGCCGGTAGACCGGCATCATCGACTCCGGGTCCGAGGACTCCGGGCGGTGCACCTTGCGCGACCACGAGTGCGCCACGGCGCGCGGGTCTCGGACGACGTGGACCAGCCGCAGGTCGATGTCGTCGAACCGGGACAGCGCGAAGGCCAGGGATGCCCGCTTGCTCGAGTCGATCACGACGCTTGCACCAGAAGCAGCAGCCGCCGCACGGTGCAACCTGTCGTTCCACCAGGAGTACCGCGCCAGCGCCCGTCGGGTGCGAGGGCGTAGCGAACCCGAGGCGAGCTCGCCGAGGAACCGCATCCGGTCGACCTGCCCGCGCACCGCCAGTACCTCATCGACGTCGAGCTGCTCCCACCCGCCGAACGCCCGGTGGCCCACGTCCTTCCAGAACGGGCAGCCTTCGAACGGCTCACCGCAACCACAGCGCTCGTTGGCCCCCAGCGCACGCTCCCACAGGTGGGTCACCTCACCCAGGCCGCACGCCCCAGGAAGCTCGGCCAGCATTCGCTCGAGCAGCGTGCTGCCGCTCCGGCCCATTCCGGTCACCATCGCCACGACCGGGCCGGTGCGGGTCTGGCTCTTCCGCCGGGTGCGGGCAAGCGCGGTGATGGTCTGGCCAGCCTTGTCCACCGCAGTCCGGGGGTCCGCACGACCTGCCGTCAGAGTGTCGACCACCAGGAGCCGGGGATCGGCTAGGGCGGCGTCCAGGGCTGTGTGCAGGTCACTCTCGTTCTCGCAGAGCAGGATCCGGCCCTCCGCGCTCATCCGTCGAGCGAACGGGACCTGGTGGTCGTCCACCACTTCGCCGTTGCGGCTCAGGCGCGGGACGACGATCGGCACCTTTCCCAGCTCAGCGCACTCGGTGATGGTGGCGCCGGCGTGCGTGACGATGATCGATGCCGTCGACATGGCGGCGCGGAGCTCGGCGAAGTCCAAGAAGTCCCGTCCCGGCACGGCCGTCGGCGGTCTCGCGGTTCCGTGCTGCACCAGAGCGTCGACCCGAGCACGGTGTTCGCCGACGAGCAGCCAACTGTCCACCCACGAGACCAGCCGGTCGAACGGGTGGTGATCAGTACCGAGGGTGACCACCATCCTGAGACGTTCGGCCGCCGTGCTCGCCGTCCCCGGTTGGGTCGTCGTCACAGCAGGGGCCCGACGTTGATCGACTGGGGGTAGGCGGTGCGCTGCTCGTCCCACTGGACGAGAACCGCGGTGCAGAAGGGCCGGCACAGTCGCCCGGTGAGAGTGGGCATCTCGATCCGGTCGAAGACCTCGATGAAAACCGTGGTCGCGCCCCGGAAACGGCCCAGCACGATGAACGGCAAGGCGACTCCTGCGCCAGTCGTGACCACGACGTCAGGTCGCTCACGTCTCAGCAGCGTCCAGGCGAGCCGGGCGTTTCGCAGCAGGTTGGGGATGTTCCGGGTCGTCGGGGCGTAGGCGAAGACGACGCTCTCGTCGGTAAGCGCAGAACGGGCCTGCGTGCTGTCGAAGGTCACGAAGCTCCGTTGGTGAGCGGACCACCACGGCCTCAGGGCGAGTAGCTGGGTCAGGTGGCCACCGCTTGACGCGACCAGGAGCAACCGCAGGTTGGCGTCGTCGTCAGACACGGGCAGGCGTGCTCCCGCCCGCGCCCCCCGCCTGTTCCCACTCACGCAGTTCAGAATAGTGGTGGGGCGTCACGAAAGTGCGGGAATGCGCAAGGGAGTGACAGGCTCGGCCTCAGGGCTTCGCCGGTGACAGAGGCAGGTTCGAGGTGTTGAACGACGGGGTTGCCAGGATGTCGTGGAACGCGTTCACCGAGTCCGCGAACCCGAGCAGGGACAGCTGCGCCCGCGCGCCCTTGGCATCGTTGTTCCCGTTGAAGTAGGCGACGGCCTTGATGCTCGGGGTGGCCCGGATCGCGGCGGCGGCAGCACTGAGCCACTGGGCTCGCTGCCCGTCCCGCTCCGCGAGGCCGAACTCGCCGACCATCGCGGGGTGATGGTGGGCGTTGGTGAAGGCGATGAACTCCTTGGCCGCCACCGTGAAGGGCTGCAGGTCAGGACCGGGGTACACGTCCGAACAGGTCCAGTCGACCTCGGAGTCGCCCGGGTAGTAGGCGGCCGCACGACCTTCGGTGAAGGCCTTGGACGTCGGGCACCACACCCAGGCGGCGTTGGTGACGCCGACCTCGTCGAAGATCTCGCGGGTGTGCTTCCAGGCCGCGACGTACACCTCCGGCGTCGGCACGCTCTTGCGAAGGTTGGGCCGGTCCATCTCGCCGCGGAACATCAGCCAGAACGGCCCGGGGACCTTGAGCATGCTGCGGGCTCGTTCGCGGATGAGCCCGTCCTGACTGCCGTCGGCGACCGCTTGCATGTCCATGCCGTTCCAGGACAGCAGCAGCCGTCGACCATCCTGCATCAACGCCAGGTCCGACGCGCGCGGCCAGTCGTCGTCGATCTGGCTGTACACGTGCACGAGGTCGACCTGACGTCCCACCGCTTTCTCGAAGTCCGTGACTGCGCCGACGCGCGCCTCGTCTCCGCCGGTGCGGGCCTGGACCGCAGCCCCGACGAAGGCACCTCGCTTGGGTATG
The DNA here is from genome assembly GCF_049994355.1 of Angustibacter sp. McL0619. Lineage (NCBI taxonomy): Bacteria > Bacillati > Actinomycetota > Actinomycetes > Kineosporiales > Kineosporiaceae > Angustibacter > Angustibacter sp. McL0619. Next base: position 1,039,810 of record NZ_CP188257.1, read on the forward strand.
AGGTCGGCGATGTCGCCGACTGCCGTCGCCGGACCGTCTGGCGGGGTGGTGACGGAGAAGGTGGCGGATGGCCCGCCGAGGTGCTGTTGGCGGTCGCCGTCGGAGCCGCCCAGCAAGGTCAGCGCCATCGCGGCCGCGACCACCACGCCCGCCCCGACGGTCAGCGCAACCGCGAGCCTCGCATCGCGGCTGTGTGTGCCGTCGACTCGCTCGGGTCGTCGGGTCACGCGATCTTCCCCCCTTGGCGACACCGGCGCCGGCGAGTTGGTTCGGAACTCCACCGGAACAACGATAACCGTCCCTCCCGAACCATGCGGTCACTACGATCTGATCGGATTCGAGACGCGCTCGGTTCCGGCTGTGACGTCGAGGGGGGAATGACCGTGTCCGGAAGCACACCCGCCGGCGCGCCCGAGAGCCCGGCAGGGACTGTCCTTTTCGTCGCTGGTGCGGGCCGCAGTGGCAGCACGGTCCTGTCCAGGACGCTCGGTCTGCACCCCGACGTGTTTGCCCCGGGCGAGCTGCGCTACGTCTGGGACCAAGGAGTCCTGCGGGACCGTCCCTGCGGCTGCGGGACGGAGTTCTCACGATGTGACTTCTGGCAGGAGGTCGGTGCGGCTGCCTTCGGCGGCTGGAGCAAGGACGTAGCCAGCCGAGCTGTCACGCTCCGCCGCGCCGTCGACCGGGTACGCCACGTGCCAGCGCTGGTGGCGCCGCGCGGCCGGTTCCGCGACCACGTTCTCGAGTACACCGAGCTGCTGAGCCGGCTGGACGCGGCACTGAGAACGGTCAGCGGCGCGTCGGTCATCGTCGACACGTCGAAGGAGCCGTCGACCGCGTACCTGATGAGGCACGTGCCGGGCATCGACCTGCGGCTCCTGCACCTGGTCCGGTCGAGTCAGGGTGTCTGCTTCTCCTGGTCCCGCAGTGTGCAGCGCCAGGATCGCGCCGGGGCGCTGATGGCCCGGCATCCGGTGGCCCGGACCGCGGTCGAGTGGGACGTCTACAACACCATGGTCGACGGCCTGCGTCGGCTGGTGCGCCCGTCGATGCTGCTCAGGTACGAGGACTTCATCAGCCGTCCGGGGGAAGTCATCGCCCAGGTGCTGCAACTGTCCGGGTCATCCGCGCGGAGCCTCCTCGAGCCAGACGGTCGCAGTGTCGACCTTCCGCTCAGCCACAGCGTTGCCGGAAATCCGATGCGCTTTCGGTCCGGACCTGAGCGTCTTCAGCTCGACGAGCGCTGGCGGACGGAGATGCCCCGCAGTGCGCACGCCGCTGTCCTCGCGATCACCGGCCCGATCATGGTTCGCTACGGCTACCCGTTGCGGCGTGGTGCGTCGGTCGCGACTGTCGGCTGACGTGCAGAACCCAGCAGGTACCCCCAGGAGCACGAGGAGGAACGAGGACCCGATGTCAGCCCAACCGGTCAAGGTGCTCTACGTGGGGGGCATGCCGCGCAGCGGTACGACACTGCTCGACCTGATGCTGGGCGAGCTCGACGACCACGTCGCCGTGGGTGAGCTCTTCTACGTCTGGCTGACCGGGGTCGAACGGGACCGGTTGTGCGGGTGCGGCGATCCGTTCACCCAGTGCCCGTTCTGGAGCGAGGTCGGGCGCCGGGCCTTCGGTGGCTGGCAGGCGGTCGACCTCGACGAGGTGCGCCGGCTGATAGCGCGCGTCGATGACAGCAAGCGCGTGCCGCGCCTTGCGCTGCCCTGGTCAGGACGTGCTTTCGAACGGGATCTTGCGAAGTACATCGAGCTGATGACGTCCCTGTACCGGGCCGTTGCCAGTGTCTCCGGATCGTCGGTCGTGGTGGACTCGAGCAAGCGACCGTCCCTGGCCTACGTGCTGCGCCGGGCTCCCGAGATCGACGTCCGCGTCGTGCTGCTGACCCGGGACCCCCGAGGCGTGGTCAACTCGTGGCAGAAGAAGGTGGCACTGCCCGAGGGAGCAGGGGTGCGCAACCACCTCAAGGTTCGCCCCGCACGGCTGATGACCCGGCGCTGGCTGACCGTCAACCTCATGGTCGACATGCTCGGTGCCCTGCGGGTCCCGCTCGTCCGGCTGCGGTACGAGGACCTGGTCACCGATCCGGAGTCAGCGCTGCAGAAGATCGTGAAGCTGTGGCCAGGGGCTGGCTCGCAGGCCTTGTCGTTCCTCACGCCGCAGGGCGTGCAGCTGGAGCAGCAGCACACCGTCGCCGGTGGTCGCGTGCGATTCCACAGCAGCCCGCTACGGCTCTCGCTCGATGAGGGGTGGCGCACCGAGCTACCTGAGCGCCAGCAGCGAGCGGTCTCCCGGATCACCACCCCATTGCGTCGTCGCTACGGCTATCGCTGACGACCCCGGACGGCGAAGCGTCAGAACGGCTCGATGGGCTGGTTCAGGTCGAGGTCTCTCAGGCTGTACCCGAACCTGAGCGCCCGCTCCTCGTAGCGGTGGCACATCGCGGCGAAGCGCGTCCTGCCGACCACACTCCTGCTCGTGAGGTCCGTCCAGCGGTCGCGGTAGGACTGACTGCGATCGGCAGCCACCATGTCGACCGCGGGCTCACCACTCAGCCCGAGAAACCTCGTCACGCCGCGGACCGTCGCGACCGGGTCGCGCACCAGGTCCTCGTACTTGACGAGGTGCAGCGACCGCAGGTGTGGCGCGTCCTGGGCCAGTAGCTCGTGGGCTGCGAACCAGTGACCCAGGACCCGCTCGAGTGGGACGCCGCGGGCCCACTTCGAGGTCGACAGCGTCACCACCACGGGATGTCGAACGATCATGACGAACCGTGCGTCCGGCACCATCGCCTGCAGGAAGCGGCTCGTGACCAGGTTTCCAGGGGTCTTCTCGACGAGCACCCGGCGAGACAGGTCCCAGTAGGGCTGCCACTCGTCGATCAGCGTTCGTGCGTTCTCTGAGGTGGCCAGCGACGAGGACTCGGTCAGGTGCGCCCTTCGGTCCCGGGCGAACCGACCCGGCCCGCCATACCGACGCGCAGCAGGATAGACGGACTGCAGATGCTGTCCCTCGTCCTCCTTGACGCCCGTGCCACTGAAGCCGGAGACGTCGGGGTGGCCGGCGAGCACCTGCGCGAGGAGCGTGGTTCCGCTTCGGTGCAGGCCACCCACGAACACGAGCTGGTGACCTGGAATCGCCGTCCCCTCCACCCGGACAACAGTAGGGGATCGCAGTCGACCAGGACCGCCAGTTGGGCCGACCGAGCGCTGTGTAGTGAAGAAATTGTGATCAGCCGGTCGCTGGCACCCGTGTCGACTAGCCTTTCTTCCGTAGGGGGCGCTCTCCCTGCGCAGGCCTTCTTCGGAGCGAGGACCACAATGGCAGTGCAGCAGCGCCCCTGGCGTTCCGGGTTCGGCGACGTCGCACGCAGGCGCGGTTGGATCGTGCTGGTGTGCGCGATCCTCGGGCTGCTCGCCGGGTCGCTCCTTCTTCAGCACCAGGAGAAGCAGTACACCTCGACGGCGTCCGTACTGGTGCGCGGCACTGCCTCCTCGGACTCTGCGGAGGTGGCCGGCGGGCGAACCTCCGGCCCGGTGAACCTCGATACCGAGGCCCAGGTCGTCCGCTCGAACGACCTTGCGCAGCAGGTGGCTACGAACCTCGGCGGGGCCGCCAAGGCCACCGACCTGAGCAAGCGCGTCACCGTCAACGTGCCGGCCAACACCTCGGTTCTGCAGATCGTGTTCACGGCACCGACAGCGGCCGATGCCAAGGCGGGGGCCCAGGCCTATGCGGACGTGTACCTGGCGAACCGTGCCGCTGAGGCGAAGGCCGACGTGACACAGCGCGTCTCACAGCTGCGTGTGCAGGCGGCGGACGTCACGAAGCAGCTGACCACCGTCACAGGGCGGATCGCGACGCTGCCGGAGAGCTCGCCCGAACGGGCGCTCGCGCAGGCTCAGCAGTCGGTCCTGGTCAGTCAGCTCACCAGCCTCAACTCGCGGATCAGCCCGTTGGTCGGCGACGACCAGACGCCGGGTCGGGTGCTGACCCAGGCCGCCCTGCCGCAGGCGCCGACGAGCCCCGTGCCGCTGCTCTTCCGGGTCAGCGGCCTGGCTCTGGGGCTCCTGTGGGGTGTTGTGCTCGTGTACCTGCTCGAGCGAGCCGACGACCGACTGCGTCGCCCGGCGGCCGTGGAGGATGCGGGGGTGAACCTGCTCGGCTCTGTTCCAACGGTCCGCCACCTGGCTCTGGCCGCGCCGGGCGAGCCGCTCGCCGAGCGGTTCCGTGCCATCGCCAACGTGCTCGTCACCTCGCTGGGCGGCAGCGGGGCGGTTGTCGTGACTGGTGCGAACTCCGACGCGTCGAGCGGGTATGCATCGGCCAACCTCGTTGCCGCACTGGGCCGAAGCGGCGTCGACACCATCCTGCTGTGCCTCGATCGGCAGGACAGGACCATTCCGGGTCTGCTCCTCGTCGACCCCGACCGCGGTCTGGACAGCGTGCTTGAGGGTGCGGTGAGCTGGCAGCAGGCGGCGGTCTCGTTCGACAACGTTCGTGTCATTGCGGCCGCAGGTCGCTCCGGTCACGACCTGGAGGCCTTCAGCCGCCGCAAGCTGCACAGCTTGGTCCAAGAGCTTCGAGGTGCCTGCGAGGTGCTTGTGGTGGCCGCGCCCTCCACGGAGGTCTCGGCGGACGCCCAGGGCGTCGCGACCGTGATGGACGCAGCCGTCGTGGTGGTGGATCGCCGGCTGACGGGCGGGCAGGAGCTGATCAACGCGGTCGAGCAGTTCGACCAGGTCAAGTGCACGGTGCTCGGCGCTCTCATGGTGTCCGTGCCACGACGTGCTGCACGCAAGTGGGAGAGCAGCCGGCCCAGCACGGGTCGCGCCGTGCAGCCGACTGCGACGAACCAGGCTCACGAGTCCGTGCCCCCGAGCCGGCCCGGTCGGGCGAAGCTGCCATCGCTGCGCAAGGACAGGACTGGCCCGTCGCCCGTGGCGTCCCCCGTCAAGGTCCCGGCCGGCTCTGTCGTGAGCACCAAGTCGCCAACCACGCGATCGTGAGCTGGAGGGGGGCCCGCGCACCGCGCCGCTGGGCGTGGGTGGCAGTCCTGCCGCTCGCACTGATCTCCGCGTGCTCGGCGCAGGCATCCTCGGAGCCTCGCGCCACCCTCACCGCGGGGGTCTCGTCGCCAACCCCCAGCTCCACGCCGTCGGCCGGGCCGGCAACGCCGCGCGCCACGGCGCCGCTGTTGGGTACGACGTCAAGCAAGTCGCTGTCAGGCCCGTCGGTGGCGGTGGCCCTCGCCGACACCGCCAGCGTCGACTCGGCCGACCTCGTGTACGAGATGACGACCGAGGGGGGCGGCTCACGTCTGCTCGCGGTGTTCCAGTCCCAGCACCCCGAGAGCGTCGCGGCCGTCGGACCCACCCGGGCCGGGGACCGGGAGACCCTGAAGGTCCTCTCGCCGGTGGTCGTGTTCCGAGGCGGTGCCCATCGATCCGTGCTCCTGCTGCAGAAGTCTGGGCTGAAGACCGTCAACGCGCTCAGCGAGAGCGGTCCGTTCTCGCCCGCCGACGGCGGGCTGGCCGTCTCGATCCCGCAGGTGGTCTCCGGCTTCGCCACCGGAGTGGCCGCGGCGCAGCCGGTGCTCAGCTACGCCCCGGTGGGTGAGCCGATGACGGCGAAGGGTTCGTCCAAGGTGCGCACCCTCAGCATCGCCGTACCCGGCGGTTCGACACAGGTGTGGCGGTGGAACGCGACGACGTCCACCTGGCGCCGCACCTCGGGCCCCGCTGCGACTGCCACGTCGGTCGTCGTCCAAGTGGTGCCGTTCGACTCGCAGGTCATCAGCAAGGGCAGCTCGGCGATACTCATCCCGCGCGTCATCGGAACGGGTCGGTACACCCTCGTCTCCGGCGGCTCCGGCGTTTCGGGCACCTGGTACAAGAAGTCCGCCGAGCGGGTCACGAACTACGCGGCAAGCGACAAGAGCCCGGTCCGGCTCCAACCGGGGCGCGCTCGCATCCTGCTGGTACCCCCGGGAACCTCGATCAGGACGGCCGCGTCGTGACCAGCGTCGTCTCACAACCATTGCGCGAGCAGCCGATCGGGCAACAGGTCGGGCCGGTTCGTTCATGGCGGATCCGCGAGCGCGGCACTCCCCGGACGCCGTGGCCGTACTACGGCATGATCGCCGCGTTCCCGATCTGGTGGGCGATCGGTCTGGGTCCGGTCGTGTTCCCGCTGCTGGCAGTCCCCCTCGCATGGCAGCTCGCCAAGCTGCGTCCGCTGCGGCTGCCTCCAGGCTGGATCATCTGGGTCTGCTTCCTGGGTTGGGTGTTGCTGAGCGGGACGATGCTCGGTATGCACCCGCCTGACACGTTGGCGGGCAGTCCGACCGCCCGGCTGCTTCCCTTCACCTCACGCTATCTGAGCTACCTGTCGGCGACCGTGGTGCTGCTGTACGTCTACAACGCCCCCGACCGACTGCTTTCGATCGCCAGAACGGTTTCGGTGCAGGCCCTGCTGTTCGTCGAGGTCATCGGCCTCGGGGTGCTCGGTGTGCTGTTCCCGAGGTTCACCTTCACGGCGCCGCTCGCGCACATCGTGCCGGCCGGCATGTCGGGTCAGAACTACCTGGTCCAGCGCACCCAGCTCAGCTTCGCCCAGCTCCAGTCGGTGCTCGGATATCCGGCGCCTCGGCCGGCCGCACCGTTTGCGTACACCAACGCCTGGGGTGAGATCTCTTCGCTGCTCGCGGTGTGGTTCATCGTCTGGGGTTGGTCCCGCCGGGAGCGGTGGGGCAAGCCGGTCACCCTGGCGGTCCTGCTCGTCGCCGCAGTTCCCACCGTGTACTCCCTCAACCGTGGCATGTGGGCGGGCGTGGCAGTCGCCCTCGTCTACATCGGCCTCAGGCGAGCGCTGCACGGCCACTTGTTGCAAGCACTGATCGGGGCGGTCGCCGTTGCGCTGGTCGCCCTGGGCGTCCTCGCCTCGCCTCTCGGGGCCACGATCCAGGAACGCTTCGCCCACCCGCACTCGAACGAGGCGCGGGCGTCAGTGAGCGCTGCTGCGATCAAGGGCGCGATGACGTCACCCGTGCTGGGCTACGGCAGCACCCGCGACGTGGTCGGCAGCAACCAGTCGATCACCGTCGGCCGCTCGGCCAGCTGTTTGAAGTGTGGCAACGCAGCCATCGGCGGCGCCGGGCACCTGTGGCTGCTGATCTTCTCGCAAGGGTTCGTCGGCGCCGGCTTGTACGTGCTCTTCTTCCTGCGCTGCCTCTGGGTCAGTAGGCGTTCTCGTGCGATGGTCGCCCTAGCCGGTTCCACGGTCATGATCATGGGCCTGCTGTACATGTTCGTGTACGGCCACGTCGGGATGCCCCTCCTGTTGTACATGACGGCGGCAGCGCTGATGGCGCGCGCCTCGCAGTCGCCGCCCCCTGTGCCGGCGCCGACCAGACGCCGGTCCGTCTCACGATGACCGCCGCGGGGGAGGGGCGGACCGAGTTCGTCGACGAGATGCTGGAACTGCTGTGGCCGGCCCCTGAGTCTGCCCGTCGGGTCCGAGCGCGGCGATCTCAGCCGGGTAGCCGTGACCTGGTGATGATCCCGGGCGCCCGGGCGCCGCACCTGCTCGTCCCGCTCACGTCCCGCGCTGCTACCGCCCGGGTCATCGACTCCTGGGGGCGGGCCGGCAGCCCTCAGCGTCGCCTCGCCGGCAGCGTCCTGTCGTGGGGGGTGCGGCTCGGCCTGGCAGGCTTGCTCACCGCGGACCGTGTGCGGGTGCCCGGCGCGGGGGAAGGGTCCTTGCTCGAACGCCACCTGAGCGAGGTCGTCGGATGTCCGGTCTCCCTCACCGTCATCGTCACCCGAGCCAGAGCGAACCGGAAACCAGTGCTGCAGCTCGTCGACCAGGAGGGGGTCGTGCGTGCCTTCGTCAAGGTCGGGACGGACGAGCTCACGCGCGGCCTGGTTCAGGCAGAGACCACGGCACTTCGTTCGGTGTCTGGTGTGAGCAGCGTGCGGGTGCCACAGGTGCTGGCGGCGGGGGGGTGGAACGGACTCGAGCTGCTGGTGCTGTCGCCGCTCGACCTGGCCGCCGCCCAACGGGTGCGTGATCTCACCCGCTGGGAACCAGCCATGCGCGAGGTGTCGCGGATCGGCGGCGTGACCCGAGAGCCGTGGCTGAACAGTCAGTACCGGTCATCCCTGCACTCGCGGGTGCACCTGCTGGCAGAGGCTCGCGCCGGCAGGCTCGCGGCGGCGCTGGCGCAGGTCGATCGCTGCCTGCACGATCAGTCCCTGCTGATCGGCTCGTGGCACGGGGACTGGGCGACCTGGAACTGTGGCGCCACTGACGGCACCGGATACCTCTGGGACTGGGAGAGGTTTGCCTCCGGCGTCCCCGTCGGCTACGACGCCGCCCACTTCCTCACCCACCAGACCCTCCTTGACCCGGCGCTCGAGACCGCCGCTCTGGTGCCCGGGTACTCAGCGGCACTGGCTCCGGTCCTGGCCCGCCTGGGCGTACCTGAGGCGCAGGCGAAGGTGGTCACCCTGCTTTACCTGGTGGAGATCGCCGTCCGCTACCTCACCGACGGGCAGGACGAGGTCGGAAACGTGGGTGCCGTGCTGGAGGGGATGATCGATGGCATCGTGGCCGCATCACGGCAACTCGTGGAGGAAGTGGCATGACGGCCGCTCAGGCGAGCAGAGGTAGGGTCCAGGACTTCATGCGTCCCCGGCTGGGTTGGGCGCTGCGTGAAGCGGGCAGGGCTACCTCTCCACTGCGTGTTCTGCCCGAGTTTCTCGTGGTAGGTGGTCAACGCTGCGGGACCACGTCCCTGCACCGGGCCCTGCGTCAGCATCCGGCAGTGGTCGATGCCACCCTGCGCAAGGGTGTCCACTTCTTCGACCTCAAGTACGGCAAGGGCCTGGCTTGGTACCGGGGTCACTTCCCGCTGGACGTCGCCGTCAGGGTCCGCTCGAGCCGCTTGGGCCAGCGCGTCATCGCTGGCGAGTCGAGCCCTTACTACATGTTCCACCCGCTGGCGCCGGAGAGGTTCTCCCGCGACCTTCCGGCCGTGAAGGTCATCGCGATGCTGCGAGATCCGGTTGAGAGGGCCTACTCCGCGCACGCGCACGAGACGGTCCGGGGCTTCGAGTCCCTCCCCTTCGCGCAGGCCATTGCCGCGGAGGAGGGCCGCCTCAAGGGTGAGGTCGAGCGCCTCCGGTCCGACCCCGGCTACGTGAGCCAGGCGCATCAGCACAACGCCTACGTCTCACGCGGCCGCTACGTGGAGCAGCTGACGGCGATGGAGACGTACCTCGGTCGCGACCGGATCCATGTCGTGGACAGTCACCAGTTCTTCGCCGACCCGCACGGTGTGGTCGCAGACACCCTGGCCTTCCTGGGACTCGACCCTGACGCTCCGATCGATGCTCGACGGCACAACGAGCGGCCCCGGGCCGCGATGGATCCGCGGCTCCGCGCGGACCTGGAACAGATGTTCGCCGACTCCGATGCGGCGCTCGAACGGTGGTGGGGACGTCGTCCGGGCTGGCTGGTCGGTCGGTGAGCAAGCCCGTAGCCGCTGACGCGAGCCGAGCCGACCTGCGCGCTCTGGGCCGCGGTAGCGCCATCAACTTCGTCGGCGCGGGGCTGGCCGGAGTTGCCGGGTTCGTCATGACGGTGCTTGTCACCCGCACGCAGTCCCCCGTCCAGGCTGGCGTCTACTTCGTCGCCACGTCCTTGTTCGTCGTCCTGGCGGGGATGGCCCGAATGGGTTCGGGCGTCGGGGCCGTTTACTGGATCGCCAGACTTCGGGCCCAGGGTCACGACAACCTGCTGGCAGCCTGTGTGCGGGCCGGTCTCTGGCCGGTCGCCATCGTCTCGGTCGTGATCGCCGTCGCGCTCGCAGTGGCCGCTCCATCGCTCGGGCGCCTGCTGGCTCCACAGCAGGCCCCGGCAGTCGCGACAGCCCTGCGACAGCTCTCTGCTCTCTTTCCCTTTGCCGTGCTGCTCGACGTCCTGCTGGCCGCGACCCGTGGCTTCGGCACGATGCGCCCCACGTTCGTTGTCGAGCGGGTCCTGCGCCAGGCCCTGCAGCTCACCCTGGTAGCCGTCGCCTGCCTCTTCGTGCCTCGGCTCCTGCCGCTCCTGTGGGCGCTGGCCTGGTTGCCGACGGCGTGCCTGGCCTGGGTGCAGCTGCGGCGTCTGGTCCGCCGTGCCGGACGGCGCGCCGAGGCCAGCGCCGCTGACCAGGGGCCGCCCGAGGCAGCGGAGGATGGGGCAGGGGTCGCCGAGGACAATGCCGTACTCGGCGCAGGTGACCTGGTCGGGTCCTCCCGGGGTGAACCGCAGCGCGAGTACAGCACCGCCGCGTACTGGTCCTTCTGTGCGCCGCGAGGTGTCACGACCCTCGTCCAGACCGCATTGCTGCGGATGGACGTCCTGCTGGTATCGGCGATGCTCGGAGCCGGATCCGCGGCCCTGTACGCCGCCTCGACCCGCTTCCTGATCTTCGGGCAGCTGGTCACGCAGGCCATCTCGATGGCGGTCGGTCCGCAGCTCGCCCGACTGCTTGCGGCTGCGCCCCGGTCAGAGACCAACGTCGTGTACCGCTTGTCGACCGCTTGGCTCGTCCTGACCGCGTGGCCGGTGTACCTGGTGTGCGCATTGTTCGCGCCGGTGATCCTCTCCGTCTTCGGTCGCTCCTACCAGGAGGGCGTCCCGGTCACGGTCATGCTCGCGCTGACCATGCTGTTCGCCACCGCCTGTGGGCTCACCGACGTCGTGCTGACCATGGCCGGCCGCGCTCGATGGAACCTTGCGAACCGCACGCTGGCGCTGGTGGTGAACATCGCGGTCGACCTCTTGCTCATTCCTCGCTGGGGAATCATGGGGGCGGCGACCGGGTGGGCGTGCGCCATCGTGGTGAGCAACCTGCTGCCCGTGGTGCAGCTGCGGCGATCACTCGGCCTGAGCCCCTGGGGCCGCAGCACCACGATCGCGCTGCTGCTGTCCGGTGTGTGCTTCGGCTTTGTGCCAGGTGTGGTTCGCGTGGTCATGGGTGCGAACTGGCCGGCCGTCAGCGGTGCCCTGCTGCTGGGCGGAATGCTCTATCTGGGCGGGCTGTGGCGCTGGCGCGAGGTGCTCCGACTGGAGGACATGCTGGCGATCATCCGGCGCCGACCTCGGTCGAATTCGCCCATAGCCGCCGGACGCTGAGCGCGCAGTCGTTTGCCGCGGGTTCACCCGAATGGCTTATCGGGCTCGTGTCGGCACGTGTCGATAACTCGTTCAGTCGGGCCCACTGGGGCCCCTTTGAGCGGAGGCCCAAACCATGCATGTGCGACTTCCTCTGGGCCTGGCGGTTACTGGACTGGTCACCACCGGTGCAGTCGTCTTCTCGGCCTTCGGTCCGATCAGCCTGGCGAGTGCAGACACTCAGAAGATCACTGTGGCCAACCCCGGGTTCGAGACCCCCCTGGCATGGACGAGCAGTCGACCGGAGGTGACCCTGACTCGCACCACCAAGCACCACTCGGGGAACTACTCGATGGCGGCCTTTGCCACTGCCAACAGCACCGCGGTCCTGCGCCCGACGGCTCCGCTGGTCGCCAAGGCGGTTGTCGGCAGCACCTACAACTTCGACGTCTGGGTCTCCTCGCGCAAGGGCTCCGTGCCCGCGGTGTGGGAGGTCATCGAGGGTACGAGCACCGTTCGTGCCCAGGCCAACGTCACGGCGACGACGGACCACTGGGCGCACGTGGCGGTCAGCTACAAGGCCCAGCATGCGACGTCCCTGAACCCGGCCCTTTCGGTGAGCCTGCTCAAGGGTGGCGGGGTTCTGCTGGACGACCTGTCCGCGACCGTGACCGCCGTGCCGACGCCGCCGCCGGCCCCGCCCGTGGTGACGCCGACGCCGACCCCCCCGCCCGTGGTGACGCCGACGCCGACGCCGCCGCCGGCCCCGCCCGTGGTGACGCCGACGCCGACCCCCCCGCCCGTGGTGACGCCGACGCCGACCCCCCCGCCCGTGGTGACGCCGACGCCGACGCCGCCGGCGGTTCCCGCCGCCGGTCTGCTGGGAACGACGGCTATGGGCCTGGAAGGCGAGACCATGGCGCAGACGGTTGCCCGCGAGACGCAGAAGTTCGGTGGACAGATCGGCCTACTGCGTACCTACGCGCCGAACATGCCCCCGAGCTGGAGCACGCTGAACGGCGCCTACAACGGCCCCATCTCGGTCTCCTTCAAGGGTCTGCCTGCCGACATCCTGTCCGGCTCGGACGACGCCTACCTGACCCAGTGGTTCAGCCAGGTCCCCACCGACCGTCAGGTGTTCTGGTCCTACCAGCCCGAGCCTGAGGACAACATCGAGGCCGGCGACTTCAACGCGGCGGACTTCCGCGCCGCGTGGCGCCACGTCGACGCGATCGCGGACGCGGCTCACAAGCCGCTGCTGCGCAACAACCTCGTCCTGATGGGGTGGACGCTCTCCAAGAACTCGGGCCGCACGTGGACCGACTACTACCCGGGTTCGGAGTACGTCGACATCCTCGGCTGGGACGTGTACAACCACCTGGCCGCCAAGGGTTTGGGATACGCCCCTCCTGCCGACGTGTTCGGTGACGTCGTCGCGCTGAGCCGCGCTCAGGGCAAGCCGTGGGCGATCGGGGAGACCGGCGCCAAGCTGGTTCCCACCGATGACGGGACGGCGCGTGCAGCCTACCTGCAGGCAGCCGGAACGTGGTTGCGGGCCAACGGTTGCATCTACGCGGCCTACTTCGACTCCACCAACGGTGGGGAGTTCCGGCTGAACGACGCACCGTCGGTCAACGCCTGGGCTGCCCAGATGCACTCCGGAAGCTGACGCTTGGGCCTGTGGTCAGGGCAGCGGCATGAAGGCGACGCCTTCGCGGTACTCACCGTGGACGTACCTTCCGTCGCTGCCCAACCACAGGCCCTCCGGCGTGGTGTAGAGCTCTTCGGTGCCATGACCGCGGGTCTTGCCCGGGTTCCAGGGCAGCGCCTTGCCGGTCACCGGGTCGATGGCGCCGATTCCGTTCCGGGTCACGGCGCCGGGCCCTTGCTCGTCCAGCGCGGCCACGTTGTCCAGCCAGCGGAAGTGGCCGCCGACGTAGACCGCGACCCCGGTGGCTGCCACCGAGAACATCGAGTCCTTGCCCGTGTAGTTCACCCAGGTCGGTGTCGCACTGCCGGTGCCGCTGGCCGCCCAGCGACTCACGGCGTCGCAGACCGAGCCCGTGCGGCCGCCGCCGCTGGCGGCGATGACGAAGTACGAACCGTCCGGCGAGAAGTCCACGGCCCGGGTCCAGAACAGGATGTTCGGGTTGCAGGTCCGGTCGAACACGCTCGGATGCCAGGAAGTGACGACTCCGCCGGCTCCGTCGAGGTCGACCATGAAGGCCTGGCGTCGGGGCAGAAGGTTCGCCTCGGTGAAGTTGCCGACCACCACCAGCTTCGTGCCGGCCGGATTCACCGCGAAGCGGTAGGTCTTGGTCGGCGCAGTGTCCTCAGACTTTCCGCTCAGCTGAACGTTGAGCCAGCCGTCGGCTGCACCGGTCGTGGGATCCACCGACAGCAGGCCGCCGGGGTACGAACCCCCGACCAGGAGGTGGCCGCCGACCATCTCGAGGTCGTTGACCGCGCCCTTGGGCGCGAACGAGAAGCTGCTGACCCGCGCTCCGGTCGTCAGGTCGAACTTCAGCAGGCTGTGGGTCGCCCCCCCGTTCAGGGTGGTGAAGTCGCCGCCGACGAACAGGTACCTGCTGTCATCTGAGGCCAGCAGGGCGTTGACTCGCTTGTTCAGCTGTGGCGCCCAGGACGTCATTGCGCCCGTGTCGGCGTTGAACGCCATGATGTTTGCTCGGTTATAGGTGACGGTCCGGGCGGCGTTCGTCACGGTGCCGATCTGGCCGCCCGCGTACATCGTTCCCCCGACCTGGGCGTACTTGAGGATCGTTCCGTCTGAGCTGCCGAGGCCAGTCGGCACGTCAGGCGTGAAGTTCGCCGGGTTGTCTGACACCACGGTCGGTTGCGCGAGCGATGCCTGCGCGCTGGTGGCCGACAGCAGTGAGAGAGCGACCACGGACACGCCTGCGATCCACCGAGGTCCGCTGTGCCGAATGTGCAACATGTCGAGCCTCCGAAGGAGGGGGTGCAGACGGTCGGGGTAACTTCGAGTGTCCTGCGCTTTTGGTCGAAGGAACATGGGCACAACGAACTAGTCAACCGTGGTGCTGGTGTCTTGCAGGGCATCCAGCGAGTCCAGCGAGTCCAGCAGCGCGGCCGAGTGCTGAGGGTCGACCTTGCGAGCGAACCAGTCGCCGGATGCACGGATGTCGGAGAGGTCCGCAAGGTCGAGTGTCTTGGGGTGGGGCTCGCCGTGCACCCAGCGGATGAAGCGACGTCGCTCGTTGCCGACCGCGAGCTGCGCGTCGTTGAGCAGGAGCGTCGGCAGGAGGCCTTCGTCCGGCACCGGAGCTCGACGGAAGTACCGCACCAGGTCGCGTCGGCTCTCGAGCTGGGCGAGAAGGTGGTCCACGGCGGGCCGGCGCAGGTTGGGCCACATGTCGCCGACATACAGGTTCGTCCCCTGGCCGAACGGGTGTCGGCGCGGGAACGGCATGGATCGGTGGCTACCCGGAACTCTGAGCCGGCGCAGGTAGCGGCGCCGAGTCGAAGCCTGCCAGGGGTGGACGTCCTGCGAAGGGTCGGCGTCGGCGCGGAACCAGCGCAACGTGGCGTCCAGGCTGCTGGCCGCCAGCTCGGCCTCGATGGTTGGCATCGGAAGGCACGGGTAGTCCTGGCCGGACACCACCAGGACCCATTCCAGGTCCGGAACCTGCTGCACGGCACTGCGCAGGCCGGCGAACACCGCCATCGCGAGATTGGGTCGGCCCCAGTCGCAAGGACCCGCGTCCGGGACCGTCAGCACCCTCTCGTGGTGCGGCAGACGAAGGGCAGGGCCACGTGGGTCGTGATGGACCAGGACACGGGTCTGGGGTCCCTGCAGGAGCCGTGTGGTCAGCCGGTTCACCTGCGCCGGGTCGCGGTGGGAAAGGACGAGCACGACCACCGGTCCGCACGGCGCTGGAGCGCCGGGAGCAGCCGGCCCACGGCCCCCTTCGTTTTTCCCCACCCCCTGATCGTAATGGCGTGACCCTACGCACCGGGTCGGCTTTCACCTATTCGTGCAGTCACGATAAGTGACTGCAGTTCAACAGCCGGCGAAAGTCTCGTCACAGACGGTCGAATATCCCGGAACGACTGACGGCCCTAGAGGTCCGTGGCAATACTCACCGTGATGAGGTCCATCGAGTGGGCCCGCTCGTCGTTGGAGGCACTCCGTGCGGATTCCCGGAAGATCGACCGGCCTTTTCGTGGCCCTTGCTGTGGTGATGGCGTCCCTGCTGGCGCCCCAAGCCGCTAGTGCGAGTCCCATCGCTACGGCGGGACTGGTGAGCGACAACCCCGCGAACTACACCCCGCACCTGGTGGACGGCGAGGTCGACGCGATTGCCGTGGTCGGCTCGACCGTGGTTCTCGGCGGCACCTTCACCCAGGTCCAGCAGACGACCACCTCACCGGTGGTCTCGCGCTCCTACCTCGTGGCCTTCGACAAGGACACTGGCGCCCTGTCCACGTCGTTCCTGCCGACCCTGGACGGGCCGGTGAACACGCTGGCCCCAGCGGGAGACGGTCTGAGCGTCTTCGTCGGTGGGCAGTTCAACCAGGTGAACGGCGCTGCGGCATCCAAGCTCACGAGGCTCAACGTGAACTCCGGCGCGCGAGTGGCCGGCTTCAACTTCCCAGGCGCGAACGGTCTCATCCGCGACCTGAAGTTCGTGGGCGGCCGGCTGTTCATCGGCGGCCAGTTCACCATGATCAAGACCACGCCGCGGACCCTGCTCGCTGAGATCAACCCGACGACCGGCGCAGTGCTCCCGTTCAACGTCTCGGTGACCGGTACCTCGCGCACCAACCCGGACGGAAGCGGGATCGGCCCGTCGCGGATCTACAAGCTGGACATCAGTCCGGACGGCTCCAAGCTCGTCTTCGTCGGGAACTTCGGCCAGGTCGGCGCGCTGGACCGCAACCAGGTCGCCATGGTCGACATCTCGGTCTCGCCGGCGCAGGTGTCCGACTGGCAGACGAACGCTTTCAAGCCGGCCTGCTACTCGGTCTTCGAGGACTACCTGCGGGACATCGACTTCTCGCCTGACGGGTCCTACTTCGTGATCGGGACCACCGGCGGCTTCGGCAGCGGCCCGCCCACCCTGTGCGACAGCGTCAGCCGTTGGGCGACCACCGCGACCGGCAGCGGCCTGCTGCCGACCTGGGTGGACTACAGCGGAGGCGACTCGACGTACACCGTCGCGGTCACCGGCGACGCCATCTACACCGGCGGCCACACCCGCTGGTTCAACAACCCCTTCGCCGCTGACGCGGCCGGCCCCGGGGCCGTGGACCGGGTGGGAATCTCCGCGCTGGACCCCAGCAACGGACTTCCCCTGTCCTGGAACCCCAGTCGCACCCGTGGCCAGGGCGTGTTCGACATGGTGGTCACCCCGGGACCGTCCGGCGGCCTGTACGTGGGCAGTGACACCGACCGGCTCGGTGGCGAGTTCCACGGCCGCATCGGCTTCTTCCCGACAGCAGGTGGCAAGAGCGTGCCTCAGCCCGCCGTTGCTCCACTGCCGGTGGACGTCTACGAGGCGGGCAACACCTCCCCGAGCGCCACTGGAGTCCTGTACCGGATCAACGCCGGCGGCCCTGCTGTCACGGCGATCGACTCCGGCCCGGACTGGACGGCAGACGACGGCACCACCAACCCGCTGCGCAACTCCGGCAGCAACTCCGCAGGGTTCGCCGCGGTGAGCGGTGTCGATGCCTCGGTGCCGTCAACGACCCCGCTGTCGATCTTCTCCGACGAGCGCTGGGACCCGGCCGACGCGAATGAGATGCACTGGCTGCTCCCGGTGACCGCCGGCAAGCACATCCAGGTCCGGCTGTACTTCGCCAACGGCTGCAGCTGCACCGCGTCGCCCGGGCAACGCAAGTTCAACGTGTCCGTCGACGGGTCAGCACTGCTCACCAACTACGACATCGTCGCCGACGTCGGCACGGGCCGGGGCGTGATGAAGTCCGTGAACATCACGAGCGACGGCACGGTCAACATCGACTTCGGTCACGTCGTCGAGAACCCCTTGATCGTCGGGATCGAGGTCGTCGACCGGGACTTCGTTCCTCCGGTGGGCAACCCGCAGGACACGCTGGGCAAGGTCTTCTACGACGGTTCCGCGGCCACTTCGGTGACCCCGCCGGCCGCGGGTGGGATCGCCTGGGGACAGGCTCGGGGTGCCTTCTACACCAACGACACCCTGTACACCGCGATGGCGGACGGACAGCTGTACAGCAGGACCTTCGACGGAACCACGTTCGGTCCCGCGACGAGCCTGAACCTGAACGGCCTGGGTGCCTTCGCCAGCGAGATGCAGAGCATGACGGGGCTGTTCTACGACAGTGGTCGGATCTACTTCACGCTCAAGAACAGCGCGGCGCTCTACATGCGCTACTTCTCGGTGGAGAGCGGGATCGTGGGCGCTCAGCGCTTCACGGTGACGGGCAACCTGTCCGACCTCGACTGGACCAAGGTGGGCGGGATGTTCCGGGCCGGCTCGTCGCTGTACTGGTCCAACTCCTCGACCGGCGACCTGTGGCGGACCGGCTTCGCGGCCGGCGCACCCGCAGCCGGCACGGCGACCCGGGTCAGTGGACCGAGTGTCGACGGCGTCGACTGGCGCAGCCGCGCTCTGTTCGCGCTGCCTGGTCACGCGCCGAACAAGCCGCCGACAGCTGTCGCGTCGGTGTCCTGCCACGGGTTGGTCTGTGACGGGGACGGGTCGAACTCCATCGACCCGGACGGCTCGATCAGCTCCTACTCCTGGGACTTCGGCGACTCCACCCCGGCCGAGACCGGTGTGAGCCCGCATCACACCTACTCGACGGGTGGTACCTACCCGGTCACGCTGACGGTGACCGACAACGAAGGGGCGTCCGCGACCACCGCGCCGCAGTCCGTCACGGTCGTCAAGCCGCCGAACCAGCCGCCGACGGCTGTCGCGTCGGTGTCCTGCAGCGGGTTGGTCTGTGACGGGAACGGGTCGAACTCCAGCGACCCGGACGGCTCGATCAGCTCCTACTCCTGGGACTTCGGCGACTCCACCCCGGCCGAGACCGGTGCGAGCCCGCATCACCCCTACGCAACGGCGGGTACCTATGCGGTCACGCTGACGGTGACGGACAACGAAGGGGCGTCGACTTCCAGCGCGCCGCAGTCCGTCACGGTGGCCCCCATCACCTCACCGATCTCGTTCGTGGCAGCCGCGACCGACACCAAGGTCAGCACCCCGGTGTCCTTCGACGTCACGATTCCGAGCGCGGTCCAGGCGTCCGACGTCATGCTGCTCGCCTTCACGCTGAACTCCAAGGCGGGTTCGGTACCTGCGCCGTCCGGTTGGACGCAGGTCAGCGCGACGTCCACCTCGGCGATCCAGTCGGTGGTGTGGCGTCGCACGGCACAGGCCGGCGACCCGGGCACCTCGGTGGTCGTCACGCCGTCGGTGAAGGCCAAGGGCACCTTGACGCTGCTCGACTACCGCAACGTCGACCCGGTGAGCCCGGTCGTGGCCTCGTCCCTGGCAGCTGAGACGGCGACCGTGGCGACCCACACGACGCCCACGGTCACCAACACGGTAAACGGCGCCTGGTTGGTCTCCTACTGGGCAGACAAGTCCTCGTTGGCGACGCACTCGTGGACCACGCCGGCAGCCCAGACCTCGCGGGCCGCCTTCGCCGGCCAGGGCGGTGGGCACATCAGCTCGCTGCTCACGGACGCAGGACCGGCCGCTTCAGGTACGGTCGGTGGAGTCGCGGCGACCTCCGGGGACACGAGCCAGCAAGCGGTGATGGCAACCATCGTGCTGCGACCGGCGAGCTGAGCTCCAGCAGAGGGAGAAGCAGTGGTGAACAGCACTCGGACGACCGAGTGGGCTGTGCTGGACGGACCGGGTGAGCGCGCTCTGCTCACCCGGTCCGTCCGGGAACTGGCCCCGGATGGTCGCGAGCTGAATGTCCTGGAGGCCGGCTGCGGCAAGCGCTGGCCCGTCGACCTCGACGGTGTCCCGCATCGCCTCACCGGGGTGGACACGGACACCGAGGCGCTCAAGGTGCGTCGTGAGACCCGCGGAGACCTCGACGTCGAGATCGTCGGTGACCTACGGACCGTCGAGCTCGGCACGGACGAGTACGACGTCGTCTACTGCTCCTACGTGCTCGAGCACGTGGCAGGCGCCGAGCTCGTCATGGACCGCTTCGTGGCCGCGCTGCGACCAGGAGGTCGCCTGATCATCCGGATACCCGACGCCGACTCGGTGTACGGGTGGGTCACCAGGCGCACGCCGTTCTGGTTCCACGTCGCCTACAAGCGCTACGTCAAGGGCAACGCGAACGCCGGGCGCCCGGGCTATGGCCCCTATCCGACGGTCTACGACGACGTGATCTCCAGACGTGGACTGGAGGCCTACGCAGGCTCACGCGGTCTTGGCGTCGTGGCCGAGTACGGCACGAACCACCACCTCGGGGTGTTCGGCCGTGGCGCCGTCGTCGTCAACGCAGCCCTGCACGTGATCTCGCTGCTCTCGTTCGGCCGTCTGAGTGCCTCGCACAACAACGTCGCGGTGGTACTGCAGAAGCCGCTGGCCTGAGCGCTACACGGTCTCGTCGGCGCCGGCCGGCACCTCTTGCACCGGTGGTGCGGGGTGCAGGCTGCGTCGGACCAGGCCGCGGGCGCGGGCCGGCAGGCCGTGGCGGCGGCGCACCTCCATCCAGAGCAGCGGAGCCACCAGCAGGACCGCGAGCAGGATCATCCCGGTCGTCGGCGTGGGCACCCCGAGCAGCTTCAGCGCAGACGCGAGGAGCACGAAGGCCAGCGCCCGGCGAACCAGCCCACCAGGCGCCCGGGCCGACAGGTGCGCGCCCACCCACACCCCTGGGATCGAGCCGACCAGCAAGGACGTCGTGATGCTCAGCTGAAAGTCGCCGAACAGGATGTGCCCGAGCGCAGCCGACGCGACCAGGGGCACGGCCTGCAGCAGGTCGGTCCCGACCAGCTGGCTCGCCTTGAGCTGCGGGTAGAGCATCATCAAGGCGATGATGATCAGCGAACCCGAACCGACCGAGGTCAGTCCGACCACGACGCCGCCGACCATGCCGACCAGCACCGTCGGCAGGATCCGGACCTTGACGTTCGGACGGCCCTGCGGCAGGGGCTCGGCGCTCCCGTCGCGTCGGCGGGCGCGCTCGACCAGTCTCAGGTAGGCGCGAACCGTCAGACCGGCCGCAGCGATCAGCAGAGCGATGCCCAGGGCCATCTGGATGAGGTCCTGCGTGTGCTGTCCAGAGCCCAGCGACTTTGCGATGAGCACACCCATGAACGCTGCGGGTACGGAACCGACACACAGCCATCCGACCAGCCGCAGGTTCACGGTGCCTCGGCGCAGGTGGACGAACGAGCCCACCGGCTTCATCACCGCTGCCGCCACCAAGTCGCTGGAGACCGCCGTCAGCGGCGGGATGCCGAACATCAGCACCAGCACTGGTGTCATCAGGGCCCCGCCGCCCATCCCGGTCAGGCCAACGACGATGCCGATGCCGAACGAGGCCAGCGACAACAACGGGTCGATGCTCATGATCCGCTCCCAGTGCGAAGCCAGCCGCCCTTGGTCAGGTAGGCGATGACGGAGTCGAGTGCTTCAGCTCGTGTCATCAGCGAGGTGTCCACGCTCAGATCGGCGTCGTGCGGGACGTCGTACGGGTCGCTGACGCCGGTGAACTCCGCGATCTCGCCGGCTCGTGCCTTGGCGTACAGGCCCTTGAGGTCACGGCGCTCGCACTCCTGCAGAGGGGTCGAGACGTGGATCAGCACGAAGTCACCGAGCGGCTCGACCATCGCGCGGACCGCCGCCCGGCTGCTGGCGTAAGGCGCGATCGGCGCGCAGACGGCGGTCCCGCCATGCCGTGCGATCTCGCTCGCCACGTAGCCGATCCGTCGTACGTTCAGGTCGCGTGCGGCGCGGTCGAAACCCAGCCCCGAGGACAGCAGCCGCCGCACGTCGTCGCCGTCGAGCAGGCTCACGGTGCGGTCGGTGGCCACCGACACGTGCTGGGAAAGGTCGCGGGCCAGCGTCGACTTGCCAGAGCCGGAGAAGCCGGTGAACATCACGACCAGTCCGCGCCGCGACCGCGGTGGACGCCAGCGCTCGAGCTCCGCGCGAACCTCCGCGGCGAGCCCGGACACGGCGGACAGCTCTGAGGTCGAGGCGCGCAAGGCAGCCAGTCCACTCACCCAGCCGGCCCGATGGCGATCCAGGAGCACGGTGCACTG
Source organism: Angustibacter sp. McL0619 (assembly GCF_049994355.1). Classification (NCBI taxonomy): domain Bacteria; kingdom Bacillati; phylum Actinomycetota; class Actinomycetes; order Kineosporiales; family Kineosporiaceae; genus Angustibacter; species Angustibacter sp. McL0619. The sequence continues at coordinate 1,061,252 of NZ_CP188257.1, forward strand.
GCCGGCGTAAGCGTCGCCCAGAGCTGCGGCGAGCGCGGCATCGCTCGCGTCGTCCCGCCAACCGAGGGCGGTCGGCAGGATGATCGGGCTGACCCCGTCCGCTCGGGCGGCTGCCTCGACGCACCGCATCAACACCTCTGGGGGGACGCCGTCCGCGGTGACGGTCTCCGTCGGTACGAGAACGATCAGACTGCCTGCGGCAGAAGGGTCCGCGGTGTCGTGAATCTCCCGCAGCTCGCCCTGCAGAGGTGGACGCCCGACCACCACCACGGTGCGTTCGGACGTCGGCGCGGGCAGCTGGTCGGGCCGCACGGCGCGGCTCGCGAAGAGCCGCGCCTCGCGGGTGCGTTCGGGACGCAGGCCTCCCAGGAGGGCGCAGCCAGGCTCAGCGAGGTGTGCCTCGCCGTGCTGGACCTCGAGCAGGCGCGGTTCGACGAAGCGAGCCAGCGGGGTGTGCTCGCGGTCGGTCAAGATCAGGCCGCCTGCGCTCTGAGCCTGAGCGGCCACCCCGGCGCTCACGTCGAGCTCGATCCCGTCGCGGGTTCCGGACGACGCGCCGGGGCCGGCGGCGGTAACCCGTCCGCCCAACCGCAGCCAGGGCAGCACCACGCCGTCGAGCACGAGCTGGAGGTCGGCGACCGCCGTGTCACCCAGCTGCATCGCAGGCAGGCTGCGGCTCGCTGGGGTCGCGGTCACGGGCCCCCCTTCGGGAACGGTGGAGCGTGGCCGACCTCGGATCGGGTCGCGCGATCAGTGTCGCGCACGCCTGGCCCTGCTCGTGGCGGGTTGCCAAGACTTTCTTGGCCCCGCCGCTGACTCACAGCGGCTCACCGGTAGTTCAGTGTCGCCAGTGACGTCCGGAACGCCCTCAAGGACGCAGCGGACGAGCTGACCCGCCAGTCCGTCTCCTTGTTGGCGTTGAACCACACCAGCGCGGCGATCCGGGAGTCGACGGCCACCCGGGCGAACATGTCCGTGACCCAGGCGGCCTTGTCGCCGCCCCTCTCCGTGCAACCGACCTCGGCGAGCCAGATCGGCTTGCCGCTGAGTGAGCGGATCTGACTGAGCGACGCGGAGAAGATCTGCGAGTACGTCTGCCACGTCGACGTCGATCGCAAGGTACCCCAGTTGTACCCGTCCACCCCGACGAGGTCCACGGCGCCGTCGCCCGGGAAGAGTCCCGCGAGCGGCGTACTGCCGTTGTAGTTCACGATCGGCGTCCAAACCCACCGCACGTTGGTCGCGCCGATCGACACGAAGATCGAGCGGACGTGGTTCCAGGCGCGGACGAAGTCGCCCGCGTGGTTGCCGTTGACCTTCTCCGACCACGGGTTCCAGTCGCCGTTCATCTCGGGGGCGAACCGGAGGTACACCGGGGCGGCGTAGGCCTTGGCGGCCAGCGCGAAGGTCCGGACGTAGGCGTCGAACGTGCCCGCGGTGATCTTGGCGAGCCGGTAGTTGGCCTGGGTGGCGCCCAGGCTCCAGTTCCATGGCTCCCAGGTGATCAGCGGCAGCGCCCCCCGGGCGGCGGCCTTGCGGGCGGTGGCAGCCGGGAACGGCTGCTCGCCACCCCACGCGCAGAACCAGTGCAGGATCGACGGCGCCCTGCCGACCTGCGAAGTGAAGGCGTTCAGCTGCGCTGGCCACCCCGCCCAGTCCCAGAACGGGTCCGGGACGTAGGCGCCGAACCGCGCGGCCACCGCCGCGGCCGAGGAGCTGGGTCCCGGCAGAGCGAGGGCAGCCCCGGTCCCGAGGGTGGCCGCCAGCAAGGTTCGGCGGGTCATCGTCTGCTGGCTCATCGTCGGTCACCCGTCCGTCTGGTGGCGGCCCAGCGAGCAACTGCGAACTCGCTCCATCCTGCCCCTGTTCGTACCGGTTCGCGAGTGCAGCAGGGCTCGAACTACTCTGGCTGCACCACCCTGCCGGTTCTCATCGGCGGGCGTTCGTGCTGCCCGTCGATCGAGCAGGAGACATGAGCCTCACCGGCGTACTCGACGTCCTCACCGCTGACTCCGCGCTGGCAGCGGCCCGCGACCTGGCTCGTTCAGGTGCCGGCGGCGCGTTCGACCTGTCCGCGCCCGCAGGTGCCTGGCCCGCAGTGGCGGCCGTGCTGGCCAGCGCGACCGACCGCGGCGCCGCCCCTGCGCTGCTGGTGGTCACCGCGACCACCCGCGAGGCCGAGGACGTCGCCGAGGCACTGCGCTGCTTCCTGCCGCCGGACGCCGTGGTCGACTTCCCCTCCTGGGAGACGCTGCCGCACGAGCGACTCAGCCCGCGCAGCGACACCGTGGGACGACGGCTGGCGGTGCTTCGTCGGCTCTCGCACCCGGACTCCGGCGACGAGACGGTCGGCCCGGTCTCGGTGGTGGTCGCGCCGGTGCGCGCCGTCCTGCAGCCCCTGGTCCGCGGGCTGGGTGACCTCGAGCCGGTCCGGCTCGCGGCCGGCGACGCCGCCGACCTGGACGACGTCGCGCGCCGGCTGACCGCGGCGGCCTACTCGCGCACCGACCTCGTCGAGCGGCGCGGCGACTACGCCGTCCGCGGCGGCATCCTGGATGTCTTCCCACCCACCGAGCAGCACCCGCTGCGGCTGGAGTTCTGGGGCGACACGGTGGAGGAGATCCGCTTCTTCGCGGTCGCCGACCAGCGCAGCCTCGAGGTGGCCCAGCACGGGCTGTGGGCGCCGCCGTGCCGAGAGCTGCTGCTCACCGACGACGTGCGCGCCCGGGCCGGCGAGCTGGCCGACCGGCTGCCCGGGGTGCGGGACATGCTCGAGAAGGTCGCCGAGGGTATCGCGGTCGAGGGCATGGAGTCGCTGACCCCGGCGCTCGTGGACGGCATGGAGCTGCTGGTCGACGTCCTGCCCGAGCGGGCGATGGTGCTGGTCTGCGACCCGGAGCGGGTGCGGGCCCGGGCGCACGACCTGGTGGCCACCAGCGAGGAGTTCCTCGGCGCCAGCTGGGCGAACGCCTCGGCCGGCAACGTGACCCCGGTCGACCTGGAGTCGCTGCTGGGCACGGCGTCCTTCCACAGCCTGGCGGACGTGCGCGAGCACGCGCTCGGCGGCGGCGTCCCGTGGTGGAGCATCGGTCCGTTCACCGTGGACGCCGAGACGGCCGTGGACGTCGGGGCGGTGCCGAGCTCGGCGCTGGAGTGGTCGGAGGTCGACGCCTACCGGGGCGAGACGGTACGGGCGCTGGACGACCTGGCCGGCTGGACGTCGTCCGGCTGGCGGGTCGTGGTGGTGACCGAGGGGCACGGTCTGGCCCAGCGCGTGGTGGAGGTCCTCGGTGAGCGTGAGGTCGGCGCCCGGCTGGTCGGGGGGGTGGACGCCGCGCCCGAGCCCGGTCTGGTGCACGTCACGACCGGCCGGCTCGGTCGTGGCTTCGTCGCGCCGAACCTGCGGCTCGCGGTACTCACCGAGACCGACCTGACTGGCACCAGCGGGCAGGGGTCCACCAAGGACATGCGGCGGATGCCCTCGCGCCGGCGCAACGTGGTGGACCCGCTCCAGCTGCGGCCGGGCGACTACGTGGTGCACGAGCAGCACGGCGTCGGGCGCTTCGTCGAGATGATGCAGCGCACGGTGGCCGGCTCGACCCGCGAGTACCTGGTGATCGAGTACGCGGCGAGCAGGCGCGGCCAGCCCGCGGACCGGCTGTTCGTGCCCAGCGACTCGCTCGACCAGGTCACCAAGTACGTGGGCGGCGAGGCGCCGACCCTGAACAAGCTGGGCGGCGGCGACTGGGCCAAGACGAAGGGCCGGGCCCGCAAGGCGGTCAAGCAGATCGCCGGCGAGCTGATCCGGCTGTACTCGGCCCGGATGGCCTCACCGGGCTACGCGTTCGGCGCGGACACACCGTGGCAGCGCGAGCTCGAGGACGCGTTCGCCTACGTCGAGACCCCTGACCAGCTGGTCACCATCGACGAGGTCAAGGCGGACATGGAACGGTCCGTCCCGATGGACCGGCTGATCTGTGGCGACGTCGGCTACGGCAAGACCGAGATCGCGGTGCGCGCCGCGTTCAAGGCCGTGCAGGACGGCAAGCAGGTGGCCGTGCTGGTGCCCACGACCCTGTTGGTGCAGCAGCACTTCAACACGTTCTCCGACCGCTATGCCAACTTCCCGGTCGTGGTGAAGGCGCTGTCCCGCTTCCAGTCCGACAAGGAGGCCGAGGCGGTCAAGGAGGGGATCCGGGACGGCACCGCGGACGTCGTCATCGGTACCCACCGGCTGCTGACCAGCGACTTCCGGTTCAAGGACCTCGGCCTGATCGTGGTCGACGAGGAGCAGCGCTTCGGGGTCGAGCACAAGGAGCAGCTCAAGGCGATGCGCACGGCGGTGGACGTGCTCGCGATGAGCGCCACGCCGATCCCGCGCACGCTCGAGATGGCCGTCACCGGGATCCGCGAGATGTCCACTCTCGCAACACCTCCGGAGGAACGGCACCCGGTGCTGACGTTCGTCGGTGGCTACGACGAGAAGCAGATCGGCGCGGCCATCCGCCGCGAGCTGTTGCGCGACGGCCAGGTCTTCTACATCCACAACCGGGTCAGCTCCATCGAGAGGGCAGCGAGCCGGCTGCGTGAGCTCGTCCCCGAGGCGCGGATCGCCGTGGCGCACGGACAGATGGGCGAGCACAAGCTCGAGCAGGTCGTGGTCGACTTCTGGGAGAAGAGGTTCGACGTCCTGGTCTGCACCACGATCGTGGAGACCGGGCTGGACATCAGCAACGCCAACACGTTGATCCTGGAGCGGGCGGAGAACTTCGGCCTGTCCCAGCTGCACCAGCTGCGCGGTCGGGTGGGCCGGGGCCGCGAACGCGCTTACGCGTACTTCCTCTACCCGCCGGAGAAGCCGCTCACCGAGACGGCGTTGGACCGGTTGCAGACCATCGCCCAGCACACCGACCTCGGGTCGGGCATGGCCGTCGCGATGAAGGACCTCGAGATCCGTGGTGCCGGCAACCTGCTGGGCGGCGAGCAGTCCGGCCACATCGCCGGGGTCGGCTTCGACCTGTACGTGCGGCTGGTCGGCGAGGCGGTCGCGGAGTACCGCGGGGACGGCGAGCAGGCGCCCGCCGAGATGAAGGTCGAGCTGCCGGTCGACGCGCACCTGCCGCACGAGTACGTGCCGGGGGAGCGGCTGCGGCTGGAGGCGTACAAGAAGCTGGCCGACGCCGACGACGAGGCCGGGGTCGACGCAGTGCTCGCCGAGCTGGTGGACCGCTACGGCGAGCCGCCGGCGCCGGTGCAGAACCTGCTCGACGTGGCCCGCCTGCGGGTGCACGCGCGCCGCGCCGGGCTCACCGACGTCGCCTTGCAGGGCAACCAGGTGCGGTTCGCGCCGGTCGAGCTGCGCGAGAGCCAGCAGCTGCGGCTGAACCGCCTCTACCCGGGCGCGATCACCCGGCCCGCGGTGCGAGCCATCATGGTGCCCAAGCCGACCACGGCGCGGATCGGTGGCCGCCCGCTGCGGGATGGCGAGGTGCTGGCCTGGGCGCGTGACCTGATCGACGCCGTGCTGCTGGACGGCGTGGCCGTGGCCGCAAAGGTCGCGGACGGGGCCAGCTGAGGCTGACCCCGTAGGAGCCGTTCGCAGCCGTCAAGTTGTCACCTGCCGCAGCCCGGCCCGCCAGGTGCGCGCGCCGCTGCGTAGGATCGGTCGTTGCGAGCCCCGTGTCGAGCCGCTGACCAGGCACGAGGCGCGTTCCTGCACGTTCGAGAAGGGAAGCCCGCGGTGTCCGACATCCGGCGACGTTCCATCATCCACGATGTGAGACGAGGGTCGCGTTCCGCGCAGGCGCTCGTCGTCCTGGCCGTGGTTGCCGCCGTCGGCCTGTCGGCGTGCTCGCCGGCCAAGGTCGGCGCCGCCGCCATCGTGGGAGACAGCCGGATCACGTCCGCGCAGGTGAACAACGCCAGCGCGGGCATCCGCCAGGGCAACCCGCAGCTGGCGCAGGGCGAGGGCCTGGAGCGCACCGTGCTCTACTACCTCGTCATCGCGCCCTGGGTGCTGCCCACGGCGGCGGCCAACGGGCAGGGCGTCAGCAACCAGGAGGCCACCAAGCTGTTGCCGGATGCGAAGACCCCTGACCCGGACTCCGTGCTGGTGCTGCGCACGTTCATCGCCCTGCAGAAGATGCAGCAGGCCGGGCTGAGCGAGCCGCTCGCCCAGGTGCAGAAGGACATCGCCGCCGCCAACCCGAAGCTGAGCCCGCGGTACGGCACGTTCGACGCGAAGTCGATGTCCATCGTGGACGCGCCGCCCAACTGGGTGGTCCCGCAGTCCGAGCCCACCGAGACCACGACCGAGCAGCCCTGAGCGGCGCACCGGACCCGGCGGCCACGGTGAACGCGCAGCTCGTCCTGCTGCTCACCTCGCCGCGGGTGGCCGGCGGGCTGCTGACCCGCGCGGGCTGGCAGGTGATCGAGGCCGCCGACGCGGTGCTGTGCGACGACGTCACCGACCCGCTGCCGGCGGCGGTGCTCGAGTCGGGGATCGCGCTGGCCCAGCTTGACCCGAGCGGCCCGGGCCCGCGAGCCCGGGAGCTGGTCGATCAGGCACAGACCCGGCAGGTGGTCTGGCTCGGCTCCCCGGACGGCGACCCCGGCCTGACCGACGCGCTGGCCGACGAGCTGTCCCGGGTCGCGCAGCGCGACCAGCCGCCGGCCGTCGAGGTGCTGGTGGCCAGCCACGACGTGCCTGGTGCGCGGCTGCTGGACCTCGTCGCGGTGATGGACCGGCTGCGCTCGCCCGGTGGCTGTCCCTGGGACGCCGAGCAGACCCACCAGAGCCTGGTGCCCTACCTGGTCGAAGAGGCCTACGAGGCCGCCGAGGCGCTGGAGGCCGGTGACCCGGCGGCCGTGCGCGAGGAGCTCGGCGACGTCCTGCTGCAGGTCGTGTTCCACGCGCGGATGGCGCAGGAGGCCGACCAGCCGTTCGACGTCGACGACGTGGCCGCCGAGATCGTGGCCAAGCTGGTGCGTCGTCACCCGCACGTGTTCGCCGCCGACGGCGCCGTCAGCGGCGCCGCAGCCGACGCCGGGGTCGTCAGCGGCGCCGCCGGTCCGGAGCCGGCGGCCGGCCACGACGGCGCGACCGCGGCCCGCACGCGCACCGCCGCTCAGGTGCAGGCCAGCTGGGACCAGCTGAAGGCCGCCGAGAAGGGGCGGGCCAGCATCCTGGACGGCATCCCGCTCGCCCTGCCCGCGCTGGCCCGGGCGGACAAGGTCCTCGGCCGGCTGGACCGGGCCGGCGTCCTGACCGACGTGCTGGCCCAGCCCGTCGGGGACCCCGTCGCCGACCAGGCCATCGCCCTGGTCCGAGCGGCGCAGAGCGCGGGCGTCGATGCCGAGTCCGCCCTGCGGGCCGGGGTGCGTGAGCTGGAACGTCGCCAACGCGAGAAGGAGGCAACGGCGTGAGCGAAGCCGGCACGGTCCCCGAGAGCTTCCGGCAAACGGCGCGCACGGCGCTGGACGTCCTGCTGGAGTGCGATCCGGCGGCCGCGACCGCGCTCGGCGACCACCGCTTCGACCGGCGGCTGCCCGACGTGTCACCGACCGGCGTCCAGCGTCGGCTGAGCGACCTGGCCGACGCGACCGGAGCCCTGGACGACCTGGACGAGTCCCAGCTCGACCTGCAGGACCGGGTCGACCTGGAGATGCTGCGCACCCGGCTGACCGCGCGCACCTGGGCGCTCGGTGAGCTCGCCGAGCAGACCTGGGATCCGCTGGGCACCCTGCCCGGAGCGGCCATCTACCCGCTGGTGGCCCGGGACACCGGCGACCCCGACGAGCGGGCCCTCGCAGTGCTGGCCCGGCTGGCCGCCGTCCCGGCGTACCTGGAGGCGGTCCGCGCGCAGCTCGGCGAGATGCCGCAGGTGCACGTGGAGACCGCCGTGCTGCAGACCCGTGGCGCGGTCAGCCTGCTCGGCGAGCCGGTGGACGCGCTGGTCGCGCGGACCACTGCGCCGCTGCCCGGTCTGGACGACGCCCGCTCGGCCGCGGCGACCGCCCTCGAGCAGCACGCCGGCTGGCTCGCCGACCGACTGCCGGAGTGCCACCGCGACCCGCGGCTCGGCGAGCGGGCCTTCGCGGCCAGGCTCTGGTACAGCCTGGACACCGCGACCGGCCCGGACGCACTGCTGGACCGCGCCGAGAGCGACCTGATGGCCGTCGAGGACCAGATCGCCGAGGTCGCCGCGCGGTTGGCCCCCCTGCTCGGCGTGCAGGAGCCGGGACTGACCCGGGTGCGCGCCGTCCTGGACGCGCTCGCCGCGGGCGCGCTGGTCACCGACGCGACGGTGCTGGACCGCTGCCGCTCGCACCTGGACGACCTGACCGCCCTGGTGCGCGAGCACGACCTGGTCAGCGTGCCGGACGACGCCGTCGAGGTGATCGAGATGCCGCAGGCGCGTCGCGGCGTCGCGGTGGCCTACTGCGACCCGCCCGGCCCGCTCGAGGCCGACCTGCCCGGCGGCGGCCCGCCGCCGACCTTCTTCGCGGTGGCGCCGACGCCCGACGGCTGGAGCGAGCAGCAGGTCGCCTCGTTCTACCGCGAGTACAACGACCACATGCTGCGCAACCTCACCGTGCACGAGGCGATGCCGGGGCATGTGCTGCAGCTGGCGCACGCGCGCCGGTTCCGCGGCTCGACGCCGGTCCGCTCGGCGCTGCGCAGCGGCACCTTCGTGGAGGGATGGGCGGTCTACGCCGAGCGCGCGGTGGTCGAGCTGTGCGAGCGGCTCGAGCCCGGCTCGGTGACCGCCCTGGGTCAGCGCATGCAGCAGCTGAAGATGCAGCTGCGCTGCACCATCAACGCCATCCTCGACGTCCGGGTGCACTCACGCCGGATGACCGAGGCCGAGGCCATCACCCTGATGGTCGAGCGCGGGCACCAGGAGGAGGGCGAGGCCACCGGCAAGTGGCGACGGGCCCTGCTCACGAGCGGCCAGCTGTCGACCTACTACGTCGGCTGCACCGAGGTGAGCGCGCTCGCCGACCAGCTGCGTGCGGTGCGGCCCCAGCACAGCGACCGCGCGCTGCACGACGAGCTGCTCTCGCACGGCTCACCCCCACCACGCCTGCTGGCCGGCCTGGTCGGGGCCGAGGCCGGCAGCGAGGAGCAGGCGTGATCGACCTGGTGCTGTACGGCGGGGTGGTCTTCGACGGCGAGCAGCGCGTGCCCGGGGCCAGCGCGGTCGCGGTCGATGGCGGCCGGGTGGTCGCGGTCGGGACGGACGACGAGGTGCGCGCGATCGCTGGGCCGGCCAGCGAGGTGGTCGACCTGGCCGGCCGGCTGGTGCTGCCCGGTTTCACCGACGCGCACGTGCACCCGGTGCAGGGCGGGGTGGAGCGGCTGGGCTGCGACCTGACCGGCGCGCTGGACGCCGCGGACGCGCTGGCCCGGGTGCGTCGGTTCGCGCAGGCGCACCCCGAGGTGGCGTGGATCGTCGGCGGCGGCTGGCTCAAGGAACACTTCCCCGGCGGGCTGCCCACCGCCGTCGAGCTGGACGGCGCCGTGCCGGACCGTCCGGTCATGCTGCGCGACAACAGCCACCACGCGGTCTGGGTGAACAGCGCGGCGCTGCGCGTCGCCGGTGCGCAGAGTGCGGGGACGCTGCACGAGGAAGAGATGGACCAGGTCGTCGCGCACGTTCCGGCCGAGTCCCTGGACGAGCAGGTGTCCGGCCTGCTCGAGGCCCAGCGCTACCTGCACTCGCTCGGGGTGACCGGCTGGCAGGACGCCATCATCGGCGACTACGCCGGGCACGGCGACCCGACCGAGGCATACCTGGCGGTCCAGGCGCGTGGCCTGCTCACCGCCCGGGTGGTCGGCGCGCTGTGGTTCCCGCGCGGCACCAGCGACGACAACCTCGCGGACGTCGTCGCGGACCTGGTCCGCCGGCGGGCGCGGATCGCCGGCGAGCCGGGCGGCCGGTTCCTGGCCGGCACCGTCAAGGTCATGCAGGACGGCGTGGTCGAGAGCCGCACCGCCGGGATGAGCGAGCCGTACGTCGACCCGCCCGGCTGCGCCTGCGGCGAGCCGGTCACCGGCCTGTCCTACGTCGACCCGGCGGTGCTGCGCGAGGCGGCGGTCCGGCTGGCCCGCAACGCCTTCCAGCTGCACGTGCACGCCATCGGCGACCGCGCGGTGCGCGAGGCGCTGGACGCCCTCGAGGCCGCGCTCGCCGACCCGGATGCCGCGCCGGACCTGCGCCACCACGTGGCGCACGTGCAGGTGGTCGACCCGCGGGACGTCGCGCGGTTCGCCCCGCTCGGGGTCACCGCGAACCTGCAGGCGCTGTGGGCCTGCCACGAACAGGCGATGGACGAGCTCAACATCCCGCTGCTCGGCCCGCTACGCGCGTCCTGGCACTACCCGTTCGGCGACCTGGCCCGCAGCGGCGCCGCGCTGGCCATGGGCTCGGACTGGCCAGTCTCCTCACCGGACCCGCTGGCCGCCATCGAGGTGGCGGTGACCCGCCGCGAGCCGGGCGGCGACCGGCCACCACTGCTGCCCGACCAGGCGATCGACGTCCGCACCGCGCTCTCGGCGTACACGCTCGGCTCGGCCCGGGTCAATCACCTGGACGACGGCGGCCGGGTCGCGCCCGGAGCGCTGGCTGACCTGGTCGTGCTGGACCGTGACGTGCTCGCCGTCCCGAACGACGAGATCGCCGCGGTGCGCGTCGACCTGACGCTGGTGGACGGCCGGCCGGTCTGGGAGCGCTCGTGAGCGCCCTGGTCGATGCCCAGCGGGCCGCCGCCCGCGAGCTGCTCGACCCGGCGGCGCTGGCCTACTACGAGTCCGGTGCGGGCAGCGAGATCACCCGCCGGGAAGCCAGGGCCGCCTGGAGCCACTACCGGCTGCGACCGCGGGTGCTGACCGACGTGGCCGACGTCGACCTCTCGCTGGAGCTCTTCGGGGCCCGGTTGCGCACCCCGCTGCTGGTCGCGCCGACCGCCTTCCACCGGTTGGCGCACGCCGAGGGTGAGCTGGCCACCGCGCGCGGCGCCACGGCGTCCGGGTCGTTGATGGTGGTGTCCACCCGTAGCTCGACCCCGCTCGAGGTCGTCGCCGAGGCGTGCGGCGGGCCCTGGTGGTTCCAGGTGTACGCGACCCGCGACCCCGCCGTGCACCGGGCACTCGCCCTGCGGGCCCGCGACGCCGGCGCGACCGCGCTGGTACTGACCGGCGACACCCCCTACGTCGGGCGCAAGCCCCGCTCGGACGGCCCGGGCGTGCCCGGCATCGAGCAGATGATCGCGGTGAACACGGCCCAGCACCTGGCCCCGGGCGCCGCCGCCGACGCGGTCGACCAGACACCGGCGGTCACCGTGGCGATGATCGACGAGCTGGCCACGCTGACCGGACTGCCGGTGCTGGTCAAGGGCGTGCTGCGCGGCGACGAGGCGGCCCGCTGCGTGGCCGCCGGCGCTGCGGGCGTGGTGGTGTCCACCCACGGCGGCCGACAGCTCGACCGGGTGGTGCCCAGTGCGTACGCGCTGCCGGACGTCGTCGCGGCCGTGGGCGAGCGGGTGCCGGTGCTGGTGGACGGCGGGATCTGCAGCGGGCTGGACGCGCTGACCGCGCTGGCCCTGGGAGCTCGCGCCGTGCTGCTCGGACGGCCCGTGCTTTGGGCGCTCGCCGCTGGCGGCGCGGACGGCGTGCGCGAGCTGCTGGACACCCTGGGCGACGACCTGGAGCACGTGATGGCGCTGGCCGGGGCGCCCCGGCTGGCCGACCTGACGCCCGATCTGGTCACTGCGGGGGGCGGCGCGACGGCGTGGGGTCACGGGGCCTCGGACCCGGGGCACTAGGCTCGGAGGCGGCGTCGCCGGGCCCCGGACGAGGCCTTGAGACCATCTCAGTCGAGCCCGAGGAGCAGCAGTCGTGCCGAGCATCGAAGCAGTGGGAGCCCGCGAGATCCTCGACTCTCGCGGCAACCCGACGGTCGAGGTCGAGGTCGCGCTCGAGGACGGCACCATCGCGCGCGCGGCCGTGCCCTCCGGTGCGTCGACCGGCGCGTTCGAGGCGGTGGAGCGTCGGGACGAGGACGCCGCCCGCTACGGCGGCAAGGGCGTGCAGAAGGCCGTGCTCGCCGTGCTGGACGACATCGGCCCCGCCCTGCTCGGCTTCGACGCCAGCGAGCAGCGCCTGGTGGACGCCGCCATGCTCGACCTGGACGGTACCGACAACAAGGGCAAGCTCGGGGCGAACGCCATCCTGGGCGTCTCGCTGGCCGTCGCCCGCGCCGGCGCCGAGTCGGCTGGTCTGCCGCTGTTCCGCTACGTCGGCGGGCCGAACGCTCACCTGCTGCCGGTGCCGATGATGAACATCCTCAACGGTGGCGCGCACGCCGACACCAGCGTCGACGTCCAGGAGTTCATGATCGCGCCGATCGGCGCCGAGTCGTTCAGCGAGGCGCTGCGCTGGGGCGCCGAGACCTACCACGCGCTGAAGAGCGTGCTGAAGCAGCGGGGCCTGGCCACCGGGCTGGGCGACGAGGGCGGCTTCGCCCCCGACCTGCCCTCGACCAAGGACGCGCTCGACCTGATCGCGGTCGCCGTCGACAAGGCCGGTTTCACGCTGGGCAGTGACATCGCCCTGGCGATGGACGTCGCCGCCACCGAGTTCTGCACGGACGGGGTGTACCGCTTCGAGCAGAACGACCGCGACGCCGCCTGGATGTCCTCGTTCTACGAGAGCCTGGTCGGCGACTACCCGCTGGTCTCCATCGAGGACCCACTGAGCGAGGACGACTGGGCCGGCTGGTCGCACCTGACGGCCACGGTCGGCGGCCGGGTGCAGATCGTCGGCGACGACCTGTTCGTCACCAACCCGACCCGGCTGCAGCGCGGCATCGACGAGAGCGCGGCCAACGCGCTGCTGGTCAAGGTCAACCAGATCGGCTCGCTGACCGAGACGCTGGACGCCGTGGACCTGGCCCACCGCAACGGTTTCCGCTGCATGCTGAGCCACCGCTCGGGCGAGACCGAGGACACCACGATCGCCGACCTCGCGGTGGCCACCAACTGTGGCCAGATCAAGACCGGCGCCCCCGCCCGCAGCGACCGCGTGGCCAAGTACAACCAGCTGCTCCGGATCGAGGAGGAGCTGGACGACGCCGCGCGCTACGCGGGTCGGGCGGCCTTCCCGCGCTTCGGGGGCTGAGCGGGCCGATGGCAGCAGGACGACGGCCGGGCAGCACCGGCGGATCGCGCAGCCCGTCGCCGGGTGCGGGCCGCGCCGGTGCGCGTCCGGGTGCGGGTGCGCGGACCGGCGTCCGCCCTGCGCCGGCGGCCTCCGCCCGGCGGCGCTCGCCGTCGGCCGGGCCGCGGGCCAGCCGCACCCTGCGGCTGGTCGTCCTCGGCGGCGTGCTGGCCGTGCTGGCGGTGCTGCTCGCCCCCGCGCTCCGCTCGTACCTGACCCAGCGCCAGCAGATCGACGCGCTGCGCAGCACGGTGAACGAGCAGCAGGCGCAGGTGGGTGACCTGCAGAAGGAGCGCGCGGCCTGGAACGACCCCGCCTACGTCAAGGCGCAGGCGCGCGACCGGCTGAAGTTCGTGATGCCGGGGGAGAAGACGTACACGGTGATCGACCCGCGTCCGCAGGTCGCCCCGAGCACCTCGCCCGCGAAGGCCGCGGCGGGCACGGCGCGCAGCGACCGCTCGTGGTTCGACGACGTGTGGCGCTCGGCGCAGATCGCCGGCCGCGGCGGGGCCGCGGCCAAACCATGACCGGGGCGGTCGACCCAGCTGACCTGGCGACCGTCGAGGCTCAGCTCGGACGGCGTCCGCGGGGGGTGGTGGACGTCGCGCACCGGTGTCCCTGCGGGGACCCGGACGTCGTGCGCACCCTGCCGAAGCTGAACGACGGCACGCCCTTCCCGACCACGTTCTACCTGACCTGTCCGCGGCTGACCGGCGCGATCAGCACGCTCGAGTCGTCCGGCCTGATGGCGCAGATGACCGAGCGGCTCGGGCAGGACGGCGAGCTCGCCGAGCGGTACCGGCTGGCGCACGAGGACTACCTGCGTCGGCGCGACGAGCTCGGCGAGGTGCCGCAGATCGCCGGGATCAGCGCCGGTGGCATGCCCAACCGGGTCAAGTGCCTGCACGTGCTCGTCGGGCACTCGCTGGCTGCCGGCCCGGGGGTCAACCCGTTCGGCGACGAGGCGCTGGAGGCGTTGCCGCAGTGGTGGTCCAGGGGCTCGTGCACCGGGGAGGAAGAATGACCAGGGTTGCGGCGATCGACTGCGGAACCAACTCGCTGCGCATGCTCGTAGCGGACGTCGACCGAGGCGCCGGCACCCTCGTGGACGTCGAGCGGCAGATGGAGATCGTCCGGCTCGGCCAGGGAATCGACAGGACCGGACGGATCGCGCCCGCCGCGCTGGAGCGCACCCTGAAGGTGACCGCCGACTACGCGGTGCGCTGCCGCGAGCTCGGCGTCGAGGCGATGCGGTTCGTCGCGACGTCCGCCTCGCGGGACGCCGAGAACCGCGACGAGTTCGTCGTCGGCGTGCGCGAGCTGCTCGGCGTCGAGCCGGAGGTCGTGCCCGGCTTAGAGGAGGCGCAGCTGGCCTTCGCCGGTGCGACGTTCGAGCTGGCGGCGGCCGGTGGCGGCCCGTTCCTGGTGGTGGACATCGGCGGCGGCTCCACCGAGCTGGTTCGTGGGGACGACTCGGTCGAGTCGGCGCTGTCCGTCGACATCGGCTGCGTGCGGCTCACCGAGCGGCACCTGCACTCCGACCCGCCGACCCAGGTGGAGGTCGCGGCGGCCCGGGCGGACATCGAAGCCGGGCTGGACCGGATCGCCGAAGTCGTTGCGCTGCAGGGCATCCGGACCGTCGTCGGGGTGGCCGGCTCGGTCACCAACGTGACTGCGACGGCGCTTGAGCTGACCGAGTACGACCCGGCCCGGATTCACCGCACCGAGCTCGCGGTGGACGTCGCCCGGCTGGCCTGCGACGAGCTGCTGGCCATGTCGCGCGCGCAGCGGGCCGCCCTGCCGTTCATGCATCCCGGGCGGGTGGACGTGATCGGGGCCGGCGCGCTGATCTGGCGGATGGTGATCGACCGGATGGTCGCCGAGTCCGGCATCGCGTCGGTGGTCGCCAGCGAGCGCGACATCCTGGACGGCATCGCCTTCAGCATCACCTGACCCCTCGCCCCTCCGCCCTCCCGCCCTCCGCCCTCCCGCCCCCTGCCGCCCTCTGCACTTGTGGTGAGGAATCGGGGTCTCCGGCCGCCGTGAGGGACCGGTTTCTCGCCACAAGTGGGGGTTCGGGAGCGTGCCGGGACGGCAGGATGGCCGGGTGACGACGCCGCCTGCCGATCCGCACCCGGTCACCGGGCAGGACTTCACCTCGCCGGTGCCGCCGGGCACCGGCTGGCCCGGTGACCCGGCCAGCCCCCGCACCCCGCGGGCGCGCAGCGGGGCGGACGTCGTCCGGCTGGCCGCCTCATCGCGTGACGTCGCGACCCTGGACGCGCGGGTCTCGGTCTGCCGGGCGTGCCCCCGGCTGGTCGACTGGCGCGAGGACGTCGCCCGGCAGGGTCGGCGCGCGTCCTTCGCCGACCAGCCGTACTGGGGGCGGCCCGGTCCCGGCTTCGGCGACCCGGCGCCGCGGCTGCTGGTCGTCGGCCTCGCGCCCGCGGCGAACGGCACCAACCGCACCGGGCGGATGTTCACCGGCGATCGCAGCGGCGACTGGATCTACGCTGCGCTGCACAGGGCGGGCTACGCCGACGTGCCGTGGTCCCGGCACGCGGGCGACGGTCAGCTGCTGCGCGGTGCGCGGATCGTGGCCGCCGTTCGCTGCGCGCCGCCGGCCAACAAGCCGACGGGGCCCGAGCGGGCCACGTGTGCACCCTGGCTGGACCGCGACGTCCAGCTCGCCCTGCCCACGCTGCGGGTGGTGCTCGCGCTCGGCGCCATCGCGTTCGACGCCTGCCTCGGCGCGGCCCGTCGCACCGGGTGGGCGGTGCCGCGGCCGGCGCCGCGGTTCGGCCACGGGGTGCAGGTGCCGCTGGTCGCGCCGGACGGGCGGGTCATCCCGCTGCTGGCCAGCTACCACGTCAGCCAGCAGAACACCTTCACCGGCCGGTTGACCGAGCAGATGCTGGACGACGTCCTCGCCCGCGCGCAGGCCCTTGCTCCACCCGGACCGCTCGAACCGCCGTCCGGAGCCGTTCTGGCGGAGTAAAGCGCGTCGGGGGGAGCAAGGGGCAGGGCAGGATGGGCGCATGAGCCTGCTCGCCGTCACCGTCCTCGGTCACGACCGTCCCGGAATCGTGGCGGACACCACCGCCGCGCTGGCCCGTCTCGGGGGCAACCTCGAGGACTCGACCATGACGCTGCTACGCGGCCACTTCGCGATGCTGCTGCTGGTGCGCAGCAACGCGGGGGCGGGCGAGGTGCGCGACGCGCTCGCCGGGCTGGCGGCGGACGGCCGGCTGACCGTGGACGTCCGCGAGGTGCCCGACCTCGAGATCGGCGCCTCTGCGCCGGCGGGCGTGGCCTACGTGCTCAGCGTGCACGGGGCCGACCGGCCGGGCATCGTCAGCGCGCTGACGGGGGTGGTGGCGGGTGCCCGCGGGAACGTCACCGACCTGTCCACCCGGTTGACCGGTGACCTGTATGTGCTGCTCGCCGAGGTGACGCTGCCGGACGGCGCAGACGTCGACCTGCTGCAGGCCGCGCTGCGGACGACGGCCGAGGAGCTCGGCGTGGACGTGTCGCTGCGCCGGCAGGACACCGACGAGCTGTGAGCGAGGACCGCCTCACCATGCCCACCCTGCCGAGCGGCGCGCTGCGGGACGTCGTCCGGGCTCCGGCGCGAGTGCTGTCCACGGGGGGCGCGCAGGTCGACCCGGCCGACCCCGAGGTGATCCGGCTGGCCGCGGACCTGCTGGCCACCCAGGCCGTCTCGCCGGGCTGCGTCGGGTTGGCCGCGCAGCAGGTCGGCGTCGCCTGGCGGGTGTTCAGCGTCGACGTCAGCGGCCACCCAAAGACCCGGACCGGCCACGGCGCGTTCGTGCTGTGCAACGCGGTCGTGCTCGAGGCCAGCCGGTGGGAGCGCGGCCGCGAGGGCTGCATGTCGGTGCCCGACCTGACCGGTGACGTCAAGCGGGCCCGGCGGCTGGTGGTCAGCGGGCAGCTGCCGATGACCGGCGAGACGGTGACGATCAGCACGGACGCGTTCGAGGCGGTCGCGCTGCAGCACGAGATCGACCACACGGACGGTGCGCTGTTCCTGGATCGGGTGGCGGGCGCGCACGCACTGCACGCCCGCCAGACCTACCTGTAGCAGCAACGGTCTCTAGGCTGGGGCCGCCCCCGTAGCCCAACCGGCAGAGGCAGGCGCCTTAAAAGCGTTCCAGTACGGGTTCGAACCCCGTCGGGGGCACCTCGCCGGGACTGCCAGGAATCGCCCACCTATGATCACCAGATGTTCGGGAACTTCCCAGGCTCGCCGGGCATTATGTGCATGACGGCCCGTGTCACGGGACGCCGCGATGGCCCGGCTGCGGGCCGAGGAGGACGACGATGAGCAACCCGGTGTTCGAGCGGATGAAGGACGACCGCGGGTACGCGACGTTCGGTCCGACGGGCGCGACGAAGACGGACGCGCCGGCCCAGCCGACGTATGCCACACCGTCCGCCGACGAGCTGCAGACGATGTACTCCTCGCCCTCGGCGACCACCGCCGACACCGGCCGGATGACCTACGACGACGTCGTGGTCCGCACCGCCATCGTGTTCGTCGCAGTGCTCGCAGGTGGCGTGGTCGGCTGGCAGGTGCCGGCACTGATGTGGCCAGGGCTGATCGGTGGCCTCGTGCTCGGCCTGGTGAACGCGTTCAAGAAGAGCCCGAGCCCCGCGCTGATCATCGCCTACGGCCTGTTCGAGGGTGCCTTCCTCGGCGGCATCAGCATGTACTTCAACGACGCCTACCCGGGCATCGTCGCCCAGGCCGTGCTGGCCACGCTCGGTGTGTTCGCCGTCGTGCTGGTCGGGTTCCGCAGCGGCAAGCTGCGCACCTCGCCGAAGCTGAACAAGATCTTCTTCATCGCCATCGGCGGCTACATCGTCTTCGGCCTGGTCAACCTGCTGCTGATGGCCTTCACCGGCACCGGTTCGATGCGCGAGGGCGGCCTCGGCCTGGTGATCGGCGCTTTCGCGGTGGTGCTCGCCTCGTACTCGCTGGTGATGGACTTCGAGTTCATCAAGGCCGGCGTCGAGCAGGGCGCACCCGAGAAGTTCGCCTGGTACGGCGCGTTCGGCCTGATCGTCACGCTGGTCTGGCTGTACATCGAGATCCTGCGAATCCTGTCGATCCTGCGCAACTAGCGCGGTCGCAGAGCTGCCCGGCGGGCCGTCACGAACGAGTGGCGGCCCGTTGGTGCGTCCCGGTCCGGCGCGTGACACGCTCGGCGCGTGCCTGAGCCCACCGCGGACGACGCCCAGCTCGACGAGCTGCGCGACGGTCTGCGCCGCGAGCTGGCTAGGGTGCAGGGGCGGCTACGCGCCCTGCCGCTGGACCGGCTGGACGGCGAGCCCGCCGCGCTGGCCCGCGCCGCCGCGCAGGACCTGGCCGATCTGGCGGCGGACGCCCAGCAACGCCCGCGTCGCAGCGTTCCGCAGCTCGAGGTGCACGGCGTGCCGGACCAGCTCGCCGTCACCGCGCACGACGTCCTGGCCGAGGGCGACCGCGCCGCGCTGAGCCAGGCCCTCGACGTCCTGACCGCCCTGCGCCGCGCACTGTGAGCCAGCGCGGGCTCAGGGCTCAGGGACGCAGGTGGCGCACGGAGCTCCAGCCGGGATCGAGCTGCACGTCGACCTTGACCGCGCCCTGGTCCCAGCCCACCACGCCGGCCCGGACCTGCTCGGCCGCCGGTGTCGTCCCGTCCACGTACACGTGCAGGATGCGCACCCCGTCGTGCGACTGGTGGGCCACGATCCGGCCGCTGTCGCCGAGCAGCAGCGTCAGGTGGTCCTCAAGGTCGCGCAACGCGCTCAGCGAACCCGGGCCGGGCAGTCCCTGCTCGGTGCGGTCGGCGAACGGCACGACCACCGGCACGTAGGTGTCCAGGTGCGGCGCGGTGGACGCGCGCAGCGGCACCTGCGTGGACGCCAGGATCGCCCCGCCGTCCGGGGTGGTGCCGTTCAGCATCACCCAGTGCGGCTCGCCGTCCGGCCCGGTGTGCTGGGCGCGCACGTCCTCGACCACGGCCCGCAGCGCGACCAGCGGGATCGGGTCCAGGGCAGGTACCTCGCTGGAACCGATCTGCCCGATCCAGGTCTCGACGTCCGACTCGCCGAGCACCGCGTCGAGCAGCAGGAACGTCGCGGTGCGCTGGGCATCCTCGGGAAGCTCGGGGTAGCGCGGGTGGTGCACGACCACGTCGATCTGCGCGCCGACCACCCGCACGTCGGCGTTCGCCGCGCCGGCGTCCAGGTCGACCTCGCCCATCCGCAGCACCACGTCCTGGACATCGGGCGCAGGCAGCCGGACGTCGGAGTAGGACCACGTCAGGTCCGCCACCGGCGCGGCCATCCGCCAGCGCCGGGCCAGCGGACGCAGGTCCGGGTTGCCCTCGCCGGTCACCACCAGGACGTGTGAGCTGTCCGAACCCGGGCCGAGCTCCCAGGCCAGGCCGGAGTCGATCGCGTCGACCCGCTCGCTGAGCGCGGACACCATGCGCTCGGGGTCGCGGCCCTCGATCGCCAGCGCGGTCTGGGCCGACCCCTTCGTGACCCACCACGACCAGAACGCCTCGATCGCCACCCGCTGGCCGGCCGCTCCGTCGGGGGAGGCTCTGGGCGGTTTGCGACGCAGAAAGCTCATGCTCGCGATCCTGTCACGGGCCAGGCTCAGCTGAGGCGCTCGTAGACGATGGCCATGCCCTGGCCACCACCCACGCACATCGTCTCCAGGCCGAGGTTCTTGTCGCGGGACTGCAGGCCGTTCAGCAGGGTGGTGGTGATCCGGGCGCCGGTCGCACCGAACGGGTGGCCCAGTGCGATGGCGCCACCGTGCACGTTGAGCTTGTCCAGGTCGATGCCCAGGTCGTAGGCACTGGGCAGTACCTGCGCGGCGAAGGCCTCGTTGATCTCGACCAGGTCGATGTCGTCGATGGTGAGCCCGGCCCGGGACAACGCCTGCTTGGACGCCGCGACCGGCCCGAGGCCCATCACCTCGGGCGAGAGGGCGGACACTCCGGTGGACAGCACCCGGGCGATCGGCTCCAGGCCGAGCTCGCGGGCCCGGACGTCGCTCATCACCACCAGCGCGGCGGCGCCGTCGTTGAGCGGGCAGCAGTTGCCAGCCGTGACCGTGCCCTGCTCGCGGAACACCGGCTGCAGGCCGGAGACGCCCTCGAGGGTGACCCCCGCGCGCGGTCCGTCGTCGGCGGACACGAGCGTGCCGTCCGGCGTGGTGACCGGGGTGATCTCGCGGGCGAAGAAGCCGTCGGCGATGGCCTTCTCGGCGCGGTTCTGGCTCTCTACCCCCCAGGCATCCTGCTCGGCCCGGGTGATCCCACGCCAGGTGGCGACGTTCTCCGCGGTCTGGCCCATGGCGAGGTAGACGTCCGGCAGCAGCCCCTGCTCGCGCGGGTCGCTCCAGGTCGCGTTCGACTTCGCGGTCGCCACGCTGCGCGCCTCGGCTTCGGCGAACCGCGGGTTCTTGGTGTCGGACTCGCCGCCACCGGCGCCGGCGAACTTCTTGTACCGGCTCACACACTCCACGCCGGCGCTGACGAAGACGTCGCCCTCGCCGGCCCTGATCGCGTGGAAGGCCATCCGGGTGGTCTGCACGCTGGACGCGCAGAACCGGTTGATGGTCGAGCCGGGCAGGCCGTCCAGGCCGGCCAGTACCGCGACGACCCGGGCCATGTTGAAGCCCTGCTCGTCCGAGGGCTCGGCGCACCCGAGGTACAGGTCGTCGATGGTCGTCGGGTCGAGCGCCGGGATCTTGTCCAGCGCCGCCCGCACGATCGCGGCCGACAGGTCGTCCGGCCGCACGTCCTTCAGCGAGCCCTTGAAGGCGCGCCCGATCGGGCTGCGGGCGGTCGAGACGATCACGGCCTCGGTCATGTCGGGCTCCTGCTCAGTGGTCGGGCGCACTCGTCGTCGAGCGCGGGTCGACGGCAGCTGCTGGCCGCGCCGCCGACCATCGATATTACTGCGGGGTATCCGCCTCGGTCGCGGTGACCTTCGTCTCCTCTGGCTCCGCGTCCGGCTCCACCACCGGCTCGTGCCGGCGACGCAGCAGCACGGCCCACCGGCCGCGTGGACCACGCTGCTCGCCACCGACCTGCGTCCCGCTGACCTCGGTGCCGGGGTCGGCCGCGGCCACCACGGCGGCCACCGCGACCGGGCCGACGCCCTCACCGCGGCGGGCGTCCGGCGGTCGTTCGTGGCCGCCGTCCGGCCACAGCCCGAGGGCCGCGCAGACCGACGGGAGCACCGCCGCGGCGGCTGCGGCGTAACCGGCGGCCGAGGGGTGGAAGCGGTCCGCGCTGAACATCTCGTGCGGCACCCGGCGGAACTCCTCGCCGAGCAGGTCGCCGAGCGAGACACTTCGGGCGCCGGCCTCGACGGCGGCCACGGTCTGCGCGGCGGCCAGGTCGCGGCTGAGCCGGCGGGCGATCAGCCGCAGCGGCTGGGGCACCGGTTCGATCGTGCCCAGGTCCGGGCAGGTGCCGACGACGACCTCACAGCCGACTTCGCGCAGCCGCTCCACCGCACGCGCCAGGTCGCGTACTGCCAGCGCCGGGCGGACACGGTGGGTGACGTCGTTCGCGCCGACCATGACGATGGCGATGTCGGGTGCGGCGATCCGCTCGAAGGCGCGGTCCAGCTGGTCGGACAGGTCGGCGGAGACAGCACCGACCTGAGCGACGGTGGTCAGCCGGACGGCGCTGCCACCGACCGCGGACAGTCCGCGCGCCACCACGGCGCCGGGGGTCTGCTCGGGCAGGTCGGCGCCGAGCCCGGCGGCCGAGGAGTCCCCGAGCACGACGAGCTCGATCGGCTTGCCGACGCCGGCGCCGTACAGCCCGTCGGCATCCATCGCCTCACCGAACGGCTGTCCGATCGTGCGCCGGGCCAGCTTCATCTCGGTGGCCATCAGGGCCACCCCCAGCCCGCCGAGCACCGTCAGCCCGCCGCCGCCGTACGCTGCGGCGGCGGCCACCTTGCGGGCGCGTCGCGCACGACCCATTCCGTGCCTCCCGTCTCAGTCCGCTGTCTCAACGCTATCTGGAACCGCTGCGACACACCGGTTTCATCCCGGAATCCGTTGCCGGTTCAGCCGGCCTGGTAGGCGGCCAGGAACTCCCCGACGTAGGTGCGGGCAGCGGTGCTGACGTGCGGGCCGTGGGTGAACGCGGCGACCGAGAAGTCCAGCTCACTGAACCGGTGCGCGGTGTGCCTGCTCAGCTTGAAGTCGGTGCAGAAGAAGGGAATCGAGAAACCGATGCCGCGCATGTTGAACAGGGCGTCGCCGGTGATCAGCACGCCGGTGGGTTCGTGCAGGAACGACGCGTGCCCGGGGGAGTGGCCGGGCGTGTGCAGCACGCGCAGCCCGCCCGCGATGAGCAGCAGCTGGCCGTCGGTGAGCTCCTCGTCGACCGGGACCGGCTCGAACGCCGGCTTGCCCTTGCGCATCAGGCGCTGCATCAGCCGGCCCAGGCGCAGTGACTGGTCGAGCGGCGGACTCTTGCCGGCGCGCACCCAGCCGGCGTCGTGCGAGTGCACCGAGACCGGGGCAGTGGTGCGGCGCGCCATCTCGGCCACCCCGCCGGCGTGGTCGCTGTGCGCGTGGGTGAGCAGGATGCGGGTGACGTCCTCGTGCGCGATGCCGACGCTCCGCAGTCCGGCCGACATCCTGTCGGGCGAGCGCTTGAGGCCGCAGTCGACGAGGGTGACCTGCCCGTCGTCCTCGCGGAACGCGAAGCCGTTGACGAAGTCGCCCACCAAGCGAAGCCGCCAGACGTTCGGTGCGAGCTGCACTGCTGGGTCCGCGGCCATGAGGAGCAGCCTATGTGCCCGTTCCGGCGTTGGGACGGCGTGCCGTTACTCCAATAGGTACGTAGTGGCGTTGCGCCGCGACATAGGGCCTGAGTGCGAGGACGGGGCACCAGCGGGCGTGGCGGGGTCCGGCATCTGGGACGATGGCGCGGTGAAGTTCGCAGAGCACATCGCCGACCTCGTGGGCGACACGCCCCTCGTCAGGCTCACCTCGGTCACCGAAGGCATCCGTGCCACGGTGCTGGCCAAGGTCGAGTACATGAACCCGGGCGGGAGCGTGAAGGACCGCATCGCCCTGCGGATGATCGAGGCCGCCGAGGAGTCTGGCGCGCTGAAGCCCGGCGGCACCATCGTGGAGCCCACCAGTGGCAACACCGGTGTCGGCCTCGCGCTGATCGCCCAGCGCAAGGGCTACCACTGCATCTTCGTGTGCCCGGACAAGGTCAGCGAGGACAAGCGCAACGTGCTCAAGGCGTACGGCGCGGACGTCGTGGTCTGCCCGACCGCCGTCCCGCCGGACCACCCGGACAGCTACTACCAGACGTCCGACCGGCTGGTGCGCGAGACCGAGGACGCATGGAAGCCGGACCAGTACTCCAACCCGGAGGGACCGCGCAGCCACTACCTGACCACCGGGCCGGAGATCTGGCGGGACACCGACGGCAGGGTCACCCACTTCGTCGCGGGCGTGGGCACCGGCGGCACCATCACCGGCACCGGCCGCTACCTGCAGGAGGCGTCAGCCGACCGCGACGGCCTGCGGGTGCAGATCATCGGCGCCGACCCGGAGGGTTCGGTGTACTCCGGCGGCACCGGTCGCCCGTACCTGGTCGAGGGCGTCGGCGAGGACTTCTGGCCGACTGCCTACGACCCGGACGTGCCGGACCGGATCGTGGCGGTCAGCGACGCCGACTCCTTCGAGATGACCCGGCGGCTGGCCCGCGAGGAGGGGCTGCTGGTCGGCGGCTCCTGCGGGATGGCCGTCGTGGCCGCGCTGGAGGTGGCCCGCGACCTCGGACCGGACGACGTCGTCGTCGTGCTGCTGCCGGACAGCGGCCGCGGCTACCTGTCCAAGATCTTCAACGACGGCTGGATGAAGTCCTACGGGTTCATGCGCGACCACGAGGAGACGACCGTCGGGGAGGTGCTGCACGCCAAGGCCGGCGACCTGCCCGCACTGGTGCACACCCACCCGAGCGAGACGATCCGGGACGCCGTCCAGATCCTGCGCGAGTACGGGGTCTCGCAGATGCCGGTGGTCGGCGCGGAGCCCCCGGTGATGGCCGGCGAGGTGGCCGGCAGCGTCAGCGAGCGCGACCTGCTGGACGCGTTGTTCACCGGACGCGCCCACCTGGCGGACAGCGTGGCCCAGCACATGGGCAAGCCGCTGCCGCTGGTCGGCGCCGGCGAGCCGGTCTCGACCGCGCGGCACGAGCTGGAGAACGCGGACGCCGTGATGGTGGTCGAGGACGGCAAGCCGGCGGGCGTGCTGACCCGCGCCGACCTGCTGGGCTTCCTGGCCGACTGACGACCGCGGGGCCTACCCGGCCAGGTGCCGCCAGTCGGGCTCGAGGTCGCGCCACGAGCCGGTAGCCGCGACCCGGCCCTCCACCAGGACGACGACGACGTCCGCCTGCTCCAGAGCGGCCCGCTTGGTCGTCGCGCCGATCACCGTCGAACCACGCGCTCGCAGGGACTGCCACAGCTCGACCTCGGTGCCTGCGTCCAGCGCGGACGAGACGTCGTCGGCCACCAGCAGCTCGGCATCGCAGGCGAGCGCCCGGGCCAGGGCCAACCGCTGAACCTGGCCGCCGGACAGCCGGACGCCGCGATGACCGACGAGCGAGTCCGGGCCACCGGCGTCCTCGACGTCACGGTCGAGCCGGGCGTCCGAGATGGACCGCTGGACGTCCCGCTCCGGGTGGTCGAGTCGGATGTTGTCCGCGAACGTGCCGGACAGCACCCGCGGCACCTGCGCCACGTGCGCGACCCGACCGGGGCGCAGCCACGCCTCGGTGTCATCGACCGGCTCCCCGTTCCAGCGCACCGTTCCGCGGTGGTCCACCAGCCCGGCGAGCGCGGACAGCAGGCTGGACTTGCCGGAGCCGATCTGACCGAGGAGCAGCAGGAGCTCGCCGCGCCGCAGCTCGAGGTCGACGTCGCTCGCGCCGAGGGTGCCGTCCTCGTGCACGGCCGTGAAACCCTGCAGCTCGAGCCGCTGCAGCTCGTCGCAGGCGCCGGGCCGGGCGGCCGGGGAGACGCCGTCGACCAGGTCCACGCCGGTCGGAAGCTCGACGAGGTCTCGGCCGCCGGAGAACCGGCTCGTGTGCCGCTGCCACGAACGGGTCCCGGGGGCCTCGGTGATGACGGCCCCGGCGACCCGGCCGAACCAGTCGAACCCGTTGACGGCGCCGGCCACCAGCAGCGCCGTCGCCAGTCCCCAGAAACCGGCGACGTGTGCTGCCCAAGCCGCCACCACGCCCACCTGCACCAGCACGACCGGCACCCCGGCCAGCAGCGCCTGCACGAGGTGCTCCCGCACCGCCGCGTCGACCCGGCCCTCGTCGACGTCCCGCAAGTGGTGGTGCACGTGCGGTGTGGCGGCGGCCAGCTTGACGGTCCGGATGCCGTCCAGCGCGGAGACCAGCGAGCGGCCGAACCGGGCCCGGGCGGCCGAAGCCTGCGATGCCGATCGCCCGGCGACCGGCGACCCGAGGGCGGAGACCGCGGCCGAGGCGACCATCACGCCCAGCAGGACGGCGCCGGCGAGAGCGCTGCCGGCGGCGATCCCGGTGATCAGTGCGATCGCCAGGCCGTTCACGAAGTCGACCCAGCGGTCGGCGTACCGCGCGTAGCGGTCCGCGTCGAGCGCGCGCCCCACGACCTCGCCGGGTGGGGTCGGCGGCAGCCGGTGCTGGTCGGTCTGACCGATCAGCACGCTCATCCGCACTCGCAGCAGGACGGCGACCCACCACTGCGGGTACCGGCCGATCGCCTCGGCCAACAGGATGGGTGAGAGCAGCAGCGAGATCACCATCAGCACCAGCAGGTGCAGCGGTCGCTGACCGGCCTGCAGCCCCTGGATCAGGTGCCCCCACAGCCAGCCGGTGATCGCGCCGTACCCGCCGCACAGCACTGAGACGAGGAACAGGCCGACGCTGACCAGCCCCCAGTTGGGGTGGATCCGCATGGCGTGCCAGATCCCGCGGGACAGGCTCGGCCCGGTGCCTGGTTCGCGGGACGGCGGTGCCTGCCCGACCCTGCGCGTCGTACCGACCGCTCCCTCGGACGGGAGCGGCGCCTCCTCGGCCGCGGGCTGGTCTGGCTGCGGCAGCCCGGCGTGGTCGTCGTCCGGCACGGCGTCGTGGTCGGGGAGCTCGCCAGCCGCGGTCAGCAGGCGTCGGAACGGTCCTGCCGTTCTGGCCAGGACCGCGCGCGGGCCTTGTTGCACGACCTGGCCGGCGGCCATCACCGCCACGTGGTGCGCCCGGTTGGTGGTACTCAACCGGTGCGCCACCAGGATCCCGGTACGACCCGCGAGCAGCCGCTGCGACGCGGCGACCACCCGCGCCTCGGTGACCGGGTCCATCCTGGCCGTCGCCTCGTCTAGCACCACGACCCGCACGTGCCGCACCAGCAGCCTGGCGAAGGCCACCAGCTGCTCCTCACCGGCGGACAGCGTGGTCCCGCTCGGCCCGAGCAGGGTGTCCAGCCCGTCGGGCAGCCCGGCGACCCAGTCGGTCAGGCCGAGCTCGTCCACAGCGTCCTGCACCTGCTGGCGGGGGATGTCCCGGAACATCGAGATGTTCTGCGCGAGCGTGCCGGCGAGGATCTCGGTTCGCTGCGTGACCACGCCGACCGCCGCGCGCAGCTTCTGGAGGTCGAGGTCCAGGACGTCGACCCCGCCGAGCAGCACGGTGCCGCGCTCGGGCTCCACCGCCCGGGACAACAGGCTGGCCAGCGTCGACTTGCCGGAGCCGCTACGACCCACCAGGGCCAGCGTCGAGCCGGCAGGCACCAAGAGCTCGACGTCGCGCAGGGCGAACCCGCCCTCGGGATACGCGAAGTGCAGGTGGCGAAGCTCGACGGCGAGTACGCCGTCCGGCAGCTCGCTTCCGCCCACCGGTTCGCGCTCGGCCGCCAGCAGCTGGCGCAGCCGGACCACCGCTCCCATCCCCGCCTGCAGGTCCGGGACGTGCCGGGCAACCTGGTCGACCTGTCCCACGAACGTCGTGGTGACCAGGAACAGGGTGACCAGGGCCGCGGTGGACTCCACGCCGCCCAGCACCAGCGCCACCCCGATCACTGCCACCGCGGCGAGCACGCCATGCAGCAGCAGGCCCGCGCGGCGGCTCATCCGGCGCTCGAGCTGCACCACGTCGCGGAACCTGTCGTGCACCTGTGCCGACAGCTCGGTGAGGCGTCGCACGAGGTAGGCCTGACCCAGACAGGTACGCAGGTCGTTGCGGGCGGCGACGCCCTCCTCCATGGCGGCCGCGTGGTCCGTCCAGGCCATCTCCTCGACGACCTTGCGCTCGGTCAGCGCCCGCAGCAAGGGCCGGATCGCCACGTACACCCCGACCGCTGCCGCCGGCAGCAGCAGCCAGGCCGGCCACCAGGTCAGGCCGGCCACCACGAGCAGCGGAGGGGCGCTGAGCAGCACCCGCAGCACCTGCCAGGCGTTCTGGCGGAGCAGGGTCCCGATCTCGTGGGTGTCGTCGTCAACCCGGTCCAGCACTTCGCCGACGGCCTGCTCGGTCAGCGCGGACAACGGCTGGTGCATCACGGCTTCCAGCAGGTCCCCGCGCAGCACCCCCTCGGCACGGTCGACCGCGATGGACCAGCAGGAGCGGCCCGCGGTGTCGAGCAGCGCGGCACCGACGACGCACACCGCGAGCACGCCCACCAGACGCCACGTGGCGTTCTCCGCGAGCTGGCCGGCGACCACGGTGCCCAGAGCCTGCCCCACCCCGCAGATCGCCGCGGCGACCATCGCCAGGGTGAACAGCGTGCCGCGTAGGCGGCGCCAGTCCAGAGTGGTCGTGCCGGATTCCCCGGTACCGATGGCCGTCGAGGTTCTCCCGGGTGCGTCGTCCGTCGTCTCCCGAGTCGTCACCGTCACGTCGAACAACACTACGAGCAGCCACCGACAGGCGCCTTCCAATTTCCCTGGTCCTGGGCCTGACAGACTGGCGGGCGTGCAGATCGGCTACCTGGGACCCCTCGAGGTCCGCGACGGCGAGCAGGTGGTCGTCGTCCCCGGGGTGCGGCTGCGCAGGCTGCTCGGCCGGCTCGTGCTGGACGTCGGGCGGCCGGTCTCCTCGCGCGCCCTGACCGACGCCGTCTGGCCTGACGACGTGCCCGCCGATCCGGTGAACGCGCTGCAGTCCCTGGTCTCCCGGCTGCGCCGCACCCTCGGCGTCGCCGGCCTGGTCGAGCAGACGCCGGCCGGCTACCGGCTCAGCGTGGCCCCGGACGACGTGGACGCCGTGCGGTTCGGCCGGCTCGCCTCGGCCGGTCGCGAGGCGCTGCACCGTGGCGCTGACGACGAGGCCGCCGCCCTGCTGCGCGAGGCGCTGGCGCTGTGGCGGGGCGAGGTGCTGGACGGCGACGACGACGCCGACGTGCAGGTCACCCGCGCCCGCCTGGACGAGCTGCGGCTGCAGGCGCTGGCGGACAGGGTCGAGGCGGACCTTCGCCGCGGGCGGGCCGCCGACGTGGTCGCCGAGCTGGAGGAGCTCCTCGCGGCGCACCCGCTGCGTGAGGATCTGACTGCGCTGCAGATGACCGCGCTCGTCGCGCTCGGCCGCCCCGCCGAGGCGCTGGTGGTCTACGAGCAGACCCGGCGGTTCCTGTCCGACACGTTGGGCAGCGACCCGTCGGCGGCGTTGCAGGCCAAGCACCTGGAGGTGCTGCGCAGCCACGAGGACGAGGCGCCGCGCACCAACCTGCGAGCCGCGGTCACCAGCTTCGTGGGCCGCGACGAGGACGCCAAACGGGTGGTCCGGTTGCTGGCCGGCGGCCCGGCGTCGACCCGGTTGGTGACCGTCGTCGGTGCGGGCGGTTCCGGCAAGACCCGGCTGGCCAGCGAGGTCGCCGCGACCTGGGTGGACCGGATGCCGGACGGCGTGTGGTTCGCCGAGCTCGCGCCGGTCAGCGACCCGGACTCCATCGCGCTCGCCGTGCTGGACGGCATCGGCGTGCGGGACGTGCGGCTGATGGAGCAGCGCCGCGGCGAGCGTCCGCAGCGCGAGGCCCGCACGCGGGTGCTGGACACGCTGTCCAGCGCCGAGTGCCTGCTGGTGCTGGACAACTGTGAGCACGTCATCGAGGCGGCCGCCTCGCTGGTCGCGGAGCTGCTGGGCCGCTGCCCGAAGGTGCTGGTGATCGCGACCAGCCGCGAGCCGCTGGGGATCGACGGCGAGTCCGTGTTCCCGCTGACCCCGCTGGCCTTGCCGGCCGCCCCGGAGCAGGACCCGCAGGTGCCCGTGGTGGATCTGACCGAGCTGGACGTCGCGACGCTGGCCCAGGTGCCGGCGGTCCGGCTGCTGCTGGACCGGGCCCGGGCCGCCGGCGCCCCGATCGACCTGGACGCCGCGACCGCGCCGGACGTGGTGCGGATCGTGCGGCGGCTGGACGGGCTGCCGCTGGCCATCGAGCTGGCCGCCGCGCGGTTGCGGGTGCTGAGCGTCGCGGAGGTCGCCGACCGGCTGACCGACCGGTTCCGGCTGCTGACCGGCGGCAAGCGGACGGCGGTCCCGCGGCACCGCACGCTGCGCGCGGTCGTCGAGTGGAGCTGGGACCTGATGGACGCACGCGAGCGCGAGGTGGCCGAGCACTTCTCGCTGTTCGGTTCCGGTGCGGCGGCGCCGGCGGTGCGCGCTGTCTGCCCGAGCTGGCGCGACGGTGAGCCGCGAGCCATCGACCTGCGGCCGGACGCCGGCGGCGGTGCCGAGCTGACCGACGTCCAGGACGTGCTGCACTCGCTGGTCGACAAGTCGATCCTGGTGGCCGAGCCAGACCAGCTCGGCACCCGGTTCCGGATGCTGGAGACGTTGCGGGAGTACGGTTCCGAGCGGCTGGACGCGGCTGGCCTGCTGGACGACGGGCGCGCCGCCCATGCCGCCTACTTCGCCCGGCTCACCGAGGTCGCCGACGTCCGCCTGCGCTCGTCCGAGCAGCTTGTCGCGCTGCACGTGTTCGACGTCGAGCGGGACAACATCCTCGCCGCGCTGGCCTACCTCGGCGACTCCGGCGACGCGGCGGCGGCCATCGACCTGGCGGTGCGGCTGGCCTGGCAGTGGATGCTGCGTGAGAGCGGCCGGGACGCCGCGCGCTGGCTTCGCTTCGCGATGGCGGTACCGGGGGCCGAGCAGGCCCCGCTGTACCCGATCGCCGAGGCCATGGCGGTCGTGACCGCCTTTGCGAGCCCCGGCGACCAGCTGACGGCGCCCAGCGGGCAACGTCAGCTCGTCGACATCGCCGGCTCGCTGAGCGAGTGCGACGGGCTGCACCAGATCGCGCCGCTGCTGCGGCCGCTGCTGCTGTTCTTCACCGGCGACCGGCAGGCCGCGATGGCGAGCATGGACGCCTCGACGGCCTCGCCGGACCCGTGGGTGCGGGCGGCGGTGCGCGGCGTCCGGCTGGCGTTCGCCGAGAACGAGGGTGACCTGGACCTGATGCGCCAGGACGTCGCCGTCGGGATCGAGGCGTGGCGGCTGATCGGCGACAACTGGGGTCTGGCCGCGATGCTCTCCTCGCGCGGGCAGCTGCGCATGATGGACGGTGACCTGACGGGTGCCGCGCACGACCTGGAGGCGGCGCTCGGTCACATCCGGCTGCTCGGTGGTGGTTCGGACGACCTGATGGCGCACGTTCGCCTGGCCGACCTGTGCCTGCGCGCGGGGGACGTCGACGGCGCCCGGCAGTACGTCGAGGTGATCCGCTCGGACCGCCGGTACAACGAGCTGGCCGAGGTGCGCGACATGCTCGCCACGATCATGGCCGGCGCGGTGGCGATGGCCGACGGCGACGGCCAGGCGGCGGACCGCGAGTACACGAGCCTGCTCGAGACGATGCTCGCGATGGGCGAGCCCAACCAGTACCAGGCGCACGGCGGCGCGGTCGCGTACGCGTTCCTCGCGCTGGTCGACGTGGACCGTGGTGAGCTGGACGTCGGTGCCGATCACGTCCAGGAGGCGTTGCGGCTTTCGGCGATGACCGAGGACCTGCCGATCATCGCGACGGCCGGGGTGTCCTGCGCGGTGCTGGCGCAGGCGCAGGGTCATCCGCTGCGGTCGGCCGAGGTGCTCGGTGCGGCCGCCGGGTTGCGCGGGTCGCCGGACCTCACCCAGCCGAACATCGCGCGGCTGACGGAGCGGCTGGTGGCCGAGCTGGGCCGGGAGGCGTTCGACTCCGCGTACGCGCAGGGGCGCTCGCTGGAACGTGGCGCCGCGATCGGCCGGCTGTCCCCGGCCGACGCCTGACCCCCGCCCCCCGCCGCGCCCGCAAACGCCCGCCACCCCCAACTTGTGGTGAGGTATCGGGCTCTCGCGGGGCGTTGAGAGGCCGACAACCCATCCCAAGTGGGGGCAGCGGTGGGGGCAGCGGTGGGGGCAGCGGTGGGGGCAGCGGTGGGTGGTCAGGCCCGGCGGCGGTACGCACGCAGGGCCAGCGGGAAGAACACGACCAGCAGCACGGCCATCCAGGCCAGGGTCCACAGCAGGTGGACCTGCAGCGGGCCACCGAGCATCAGGGCCCGGACGGACCCGACCAGGTGGGTGATCGGGTTGACCTTCACGAAGGACTGCATCCAGCCCGGCATGGTGGCCGTGGGCACGAACACGTTGCTGGCGAAGCTCAGCGGCAGCACGAGCAGGAACATGATGCCCTGCACCGCGCCCGGGGTCCGCACCTTCATGCCGACGTAGACCGAGACCCAGCCGAAGCAGAGCGCGAAGCCCATGGACAGCGCCAGCGCGCCCATCACGCCGAGCCAGCCGCCGGTGGCGTTGAAGCCCATCAGCAGGCCCGTCGCCATCGTGACCGTGAACAGGATCAGGTACCGGACCAGGTCTGCCGCGACCGCACCGACCAGCGGGACCGACCGGGCGATGGGCAGTGACCGGAACCGGTCGAAGACACCCTTCTCGATGTCCGCGTTCAGGTTCTGGCCGAGCGCCACGCTGGCCATCGCGATGGTCTGGCCGAGGATCCCGGGCAGCAGGAACTGCAAGTACGCCTGCTGGGAGCCGCCGGCGATGGCGCCGCCGAAGATGTAGGTGAACATCGCCAGGAAGATCACCGGTTGCAGCGTGACGTCGATCAGCGCCTCCGGGGTCCGCATGGTCTTGATCAGGCTGCGCTTGGCCAGCACCAGGATGTGCTTGAGGCTGTTGTTGCGGGTGCCGACTGCGGCGGTGGGGACGGCGACACCCGCGCGGGGCGTCGCCACGTCGGTGGTGGTCATGCTGCCTCCTCGGCGGTCTCGTCGGCCGCTCGGCGGCCGGTCAGGGTGAGGAACACCTCGTCCAGCGTGGGCAGGTGCAGGGAGAACTCGTGCACCGTGATGCCGGCCGCGGTGATCCGCTCGACCAGGGCGGGCAGCAGGGTGTCGTCCTGCACCCGCGCCGTGATCTCGTGCCGGCTGGTCTCGCCGGGCTCGGTGCCGGTGACCTCGGCCAGGATCTGCCGGACGTCGCCGGTCCGGCTCGGGTCGGTCGGGCGCACCCGCACCCGCTGGCCGCCGACGATGTGCTTCAGTCCGTCGGGGGTGTCGTGCGCGATCACCCTGCCGTGGTCGATGACGGTGATCTCGTCGGCGAGCGCGTCGGCCTCCTCCAGGTACTGGGTGGTCAGCAGCACGGTCGAGCCGTCGCTGACGACGCGGCGGACGACGTCCCACATCTCCTCGCGCTTGGCCGGGTCGAGCCCGGTGGTGGGCTCGTCCAGGAAGATCACCGCCGGGCGGCCGACGAGGCTGGCAGCGAGATCGAGGCGGCGGCGCATGCCACCGGAGTACGTCTTGGCCATCCGTCCGGCCGCCTCGGTCAGGTCGAACCAGGCGAGCAGCTCGGCGGCCCGCGCCTTGGCGTCCCGGCTCGTCAGGTTGAGCAGCTGGCCGATCATCACCAGGT
The DNA here is from genome assembly GCF_049994355.1 of Angustibacter sp. McL0619. NCBI lineage: Bacteria > Bacillati > Actinomycetota > Actinomycetes > Kineosporiales > Kineosporiaceae > Angustibacter > Angustibacter sp. McL0619. The sequence goes on from NZ_CP188257.1 coordinate 1,094,438, forward strand.
TCTGGGTGCCGGTCAGGTCCTCGTCGACCGAGGCGTACTGGCCGGTCAGCCCGACCTGCTGGCGGACGGCGGCGGCGTCCTTGACGACGTCCAGGCCGCGCACGGTGGCCGTTCCGGAGTCGGCCTGCAGCAGGGTGGCCAGGATCCGCACGGCGGTGGTCTTGCCGGCACCGTTCGGTCCCAGGACACCCAGGACCGTCCCCTCCCTGGCGGCCAGGTCGACCCCGGCCAGCGCCTGGGTGTCGCCGAACCGCTTGGTGAGGCCGGTGGCCTCGATCGCGTACGTCATGTCGTTCTCCCGACCTCGTCGTTGGCGACGACGATGCCGGGTGCGGCTGGCAGCAGGCGCACACGGCGCTGTCACGGACTGTCAGGGGCGTAGTCAGCGCGTCGCGCTGCGTGCCGGAGGGTGCCCAAGACTGGGCAGTTCGGGTTAACCGGAGGTTCATCCGATTGCGCCGGGATGGACCGTGAGTCACCATCGAGCCGTGGAACCGACTCTTCCCGTTCGCCGCCCGGCCGAGGTCGACATCGTCGACCTGCGGGCGGTCGAGGCGCGCCTGGCGGAGGTCGCGGACCTGAACGTCGTCCTGTCCTGGCTCGACGCGCAGGACTGAGCCACACCACCCCACCATCCGACCTGCGCAAGCGTGATCAAGCGCGCGTCGCGGGCGTACCCCAGGCTGGTGACATGTCGACCGACGTGATGGCCCGGATTCTCGACCTGGTGAGCCAGGCGATGAACGAGCCGTCCACCACCGGCGCCGACCTCGCGGACCGCGCCTACCTGTCCCGCTTCCACTTCGCCCGGCTGGTGACCGCCGCGATGGGTGAGCCGCCGGGGGCGTTGCGTCGCCGGCTGCTGCTCGAGCGCGCCGCCTTCCGGTTGCTCAGCACCCAGCTGTCCGTGCTGGACGTCGGGGTCGAGGCCGGCTACGGCTCGCACGAGGCGTTCACCCGTGCGTTCGCGCGCGAGTACGGACGCTCGCCGACGCAGCTGCGCCGCGAGCCACCGCGCACCTTCCACCAGCTCGAGCTGCCCTGCCCGAGTGGGGTGCACTTCCAGCCACCCGGCGGCCTGCGGCTGCCCGCTACGCATGAGGAGACCTCGATGGACGTCCTGCAGCAGCTGGTCGTACACCATGTCGACAGCCTGAACGCGATCCTCGACCGGGCCGAGCGCCTCGACGAGACAGTGCTCGACCAGCCCATCGTGGTATCGGTCGAGACCATCGACGGCGAGCAGACCCTGCGCTCACTGATCAACGCGATGGTGACCCAGGAGGAGCACTGGCTCTCGGCCCTGCGCGGCGGCGGCTGGCCCGACGAGAGCGACCAGAGCGTGCCGGGCCTGCGGGCGCGGCACGAGGTCGCCGGCCGGGACTACCTGGCCATGGTGGACGAGACGATCCGCGAGGGCCGACTGGCCGACACCTTCGTGGACACCACCTGCGGGCCACCGACGACCCACACGCTCGGCGGCACGATCGGGCACGTGATCACCTTCGCGGCGGTGCGGCGCACCCTGGCCGTCGGGGCGCTGGAGACGGCGGGGATCCCGGACCTGGGGGCGGCGGACCCGCGTCCGTTCCTGGACGACGTCGGCGGCCAGCAAGCCTGACGCACCTGTTGGTGGCGATGTCGGGGATCCGCTTGCGCATGCCTTGACAGGCATATACCAACAAGGGCATATTCAAGGCCGTGGCAGACCCGTTCACGGTGGTGGCCGAACCGACCCGCCGACGCATTCTGGCCGAGCTGCGAGGCTCGGACTGCAGCGTCGGCGAGCTGGTCGAGCGCCTCGGCCTGCCGCAACCGACCGTGTCCAAGCACCTGAAAGTGCTGCGCGACAACCGGTTCGTCCTCAGCCGTGGGGACGCCCAACGGCGGATCTACCGGCTGGACGGACGGGCCTTCGCCGAGCTCGAGACCTGGCTGACTCCCTACCGGCAGTACTGGGAGCAGCAGCTCGACCGGCTGCAGGTCCACCTGGACGAAGACGAGGAGAGCTGATGAACGACCCGCTGACCAACGGTCTCAACCCGGTGCAGTCCGAGGCGGTGGACGCCCGCTGGGCCGTCGTGCTGACCCGCCAGCTCCGCCAGGGCCCCGCCCGGGTCTGGACGGCGTTGACCGATCCCCACGGACTGGCCGGCTGGACGCCCTACACGGCCGACCGTGACCTGTCCACGCCCGGCCCAGCGAACCTGACCATGACCGACGGATCCTCCGGCGCGCCCCTGGACGGCACCGTCCTGACGGCGCAGCCGCCATACCTGCTGGAGCACCACTGGGGCGAGGACGTGCTGCGCTGGGAGCTGGTCGAGTCTGGCGGCGGCACCCTGCTCACGTTGCGGCACACCACGTCCAGGCGTGCGGAGCTGGCCAGCTTCGCCGCCGGCTGGCACCTCTGCCTGGACACCCTCGACCTGCTGCTGGCCGGGACGCCGCGCAAGCCGGTGGTCGGCGAGCGGGCGCGCGATTTCGGCTGGGCCGAGCTGGAGGCCCGCTACCGCGAGGTGCTCACCGCCTGAGCCCGCGGCTCGACCCCGACGTTCACAGCCCGAGGTGCAGTCGCAGGGCCTCGTCCAGCTGGCGCATCGTGGCACTGTCGAGGCGCCCGATCGCCTCACCGAGCCGTCGCACGTCGATCGACCGGACCTGCTCGGCCTGGGCCTTGCTGTCGGTCGCAAGCCCGCAGTCATGGGCGCTCAGCCGCACCTGGAACGCGAAGAGGCGGGCGACGTTCGACGTGATGGGCACGACCGTCACGACCCCGCAGCCCTGACGCTCGGCCGCGACGTTGGCGCCGTCGTTGCTGACCAGGACGACGGGACGGCGCTTGTCGGCCTCGCTGCCCAGCGCGGAAGCGAGGTCCGCGTATCGCACCTCTCCACGGCGCATCAGCGGCGGAGGCCGTCGGCGCTCGTGGCGTCCCACGGCTCGGCGTCGGCGGACTCGGCCCACTCGTCCCAGGCCGCGCCATAGTCCGCTCGCAGGCTGAGGCTGCGCAGCAGCTGGATCGCGTCGTGCAGCGCCCCGGAGCGGGTGCCGGCACCCGAGTCGTGCGCGTACGAGTCGAGGAACTCGATGTCGGCCTGCGGCAGGCTCACGGAGATCTTCACCCCAGCGATGCTACCCGGGTATGACCACTGGTGCCACCGCCGCGCGCGTTCCTCAGGCGAGCCTGGCCGCCGGGGAGAGTTACGCGGCGGGTCAGCTGGACTGAACCAGTGACGGTTCAGGACTTGGCGCACCGCTCGTCGGGTTGACCTTGGTCATCGCCTGGCGGCTCACGACGGTTTGACTGCCCGGTGGTGGCCGCCCCTGGCGACAGGAGGCGGGGCCGTGGTTTCCTCGGTGGGTGGTGACGTACCGGCTCGGTCGTCGTGATCCCGCCCACGGTCGGACCTGGTCGGTGATGGCCTGGCCGATGCGCCTGCGGCTGGCAGGCAGGATCCCGTCATGAACCCGGTGAGGATCGGCTCGGTGCTGGTGGCCGGCATGCTGGTCCTGGTCGCCGGCTGCACGGGCTCGAGTTCCGGGACGGCGAGCCCGACGACAACAGCTGCGGCCGGGTCCAGCACGCGGTTTCACGACCCCGACGTGCGGCCGCTGCCCGCGCCGCGCGCGAAGGCCCTGCAGGAGGTCCTGGACGAGCTGGTCACGCTGGAGGCGCAGGTTCCGGGCGCCGGTGCATCGGGGGTCACGGCAGCGGTAGTCAGCGATCATGGCGGCTGGACCGGCGCCGCGGGCACCGACGGCTTTGGCGTGCGTCTGCGACCCGAGACCGTGATGCTGATCGCCAGCATCACCAAGACCTTCCTCGCGGCTGAGGTGCTGCACCTGGTCGCCATGGGGAGGGTCGACATCGACGCTCCGCTATCCCGCTACGTGAGTGACCCGCGCGCGGCCAACGGCGCGACGGTCCGGCAGACGCTGGCCATGCGCGGTGGATTCCGCGACAAGGCAGGGGCCGACATCGACGAGGTGATCCGGGGGGCGGCCGCACAGCCACATCGTCATTGGACCGCCCGCGACAGCCTGTCGGCGTGGAGCGGGGCCTCGACCAAGCCGGGCGAGCTGGAGTACACCAGCGTGGGCTACATGCTGCTGGGCCTGCTCGTTGAGCGGGTGACCGGGCGTTCCGTGGCGCAGAGCTTGCGTGCTGACCTGTTCGGTCCGGCAGGCCTGCGACGGATCGCGGCCCAGGACGCCGAGCGCCCACCTGCGCCGCTCGCCTCCGCCAGCCGCAAGCTCGGCATCGACTCGCCGGACGGCTACCTGCCGGGCCGCTCACTGGCCAGTTTGGGCAACGCCTCCTCCTCAGGGATCGCGGCAGATGCCGCCACCATCGCCACCTGGGGCTACCACTTGTACGGCGGGCGGATCCTGCCAGCGACACTCACCAAGGCCATGATCACCTCGCCATCCCAGGAAACCCTCGGTGGGGGCACCGGCTACGGTCTCGGCACGATGGTGTTCGACGGGATGGCCACAGACCTCGCGGCTGGACACCTTGGCGACCTCGCGGGATACGACAGCATCCTGGTCGTCGTCCCGGCGCGAGAGCTGTCCATCGCAGTGCTGACGGTGGCTGGCCCGCATCGAGATCCGTTCGTGAGCGGCGCCTCCGGCCGCCTCGAGGAGATCGCGCGGAACCTGCTCAGGGCCCTTACGTGACAGGTGAACCCGGGCGTGATGTCGAGGAGCGCAGCCAGGCGATCAAACGGATCGCCTGACCGCGGCCCTCAGCTCCGGTTGCTGTTCACGACGCCGCGGGCCCGGCGCCCGGCATCGGGCAGGTCGCGCCCGTGCCGGCGATGCCGCAGTAGCCGTTCGGCACCTTGTACAGGTACTGCTGGTGGTAGTCCTCGGCGTAGTAGAACTCGCCCGCCTCGGACGCCGGACGGATGTCGGTGGTGATGTCACCGAAACCCTTGGCGCGCAGCGACTCCTGGTAGGCCGAGCGCGAGCTCTCGATCAGCCCACGCTGCTCGTCCGACGTCCAGTAGATCGCCGAGCGGTACTGGGTGCCGCGGTCGTTGCCCTGCCGGAACCCCTGGGTCGGGTCGTGCGCCTCCCAGAAGGTCTTCAGCAGCTCGGCGGTCGAGACCAGCGACGGGTCGTACGCGACCAGTACCGCCTCGGTGTGGCCGGTGCGCCCGGTGCACGTCTCGTCGTACGTCGGGTTGGGGGTGATGCCGCCCTGGTAGCCGACGGCGGTGGTCACGACTCCCGGCGTCTGCCAGAAGATGCGCTCGGCGCCCCAGAAGCAGCCCATCGCCACGTACAGCACCTCGGTGCCCTCGGGCCAGGGGCCCTTGAGCGGGGTGCCGAGGACGGCGTGCGTCTCGGGGACGGTGTAGGGGGTGGTGGCGCGACCCGGGAGCGCCTCGTCAGCGGTGATCATGCGGGTCTTGGTCGACGAACCGAACAACACGGTGGGGGACCTCCTCATAAGTTCCATCCGTAGAACCACGGCTGAGCACGGTTCGTTCCCGGTCTGAGGGGAGCGCGGACGTGACGATGAGCACCGTGCAGAGAGTAGTCTGGGACCGTGCAATAAGTATTCTGGATAGCGTGCAATAGGTAGTGTAGACGTCCGGGTCCAGGTAGGGTCGTTGGGTGCCGTACCTACCGCGAATCATCGACGACGAGCTCGACGAGCTCATGCCTGCTCTCGCTGCGATCAGCATCGAGGGGCCGAAGGGAGTCGGTAAGACCGAGACCGCCGAACGCCGAGCGAACGCGGTCCTCGCGCTGGATGACGCTCGCCAACGACAGCTGCTTCAGGCTGATCCCGACCGACTTGAGCGCGCCCCGGCTCCAGTACTGATTGACGAATGGCAGCGTCTTCCCGAGGTCTGGGACGTCGTCCGTCGCAGCGTGGACCGAGGTGCTGGGCCCGGCCGTTACCTGCTGACCGGCAGCGCGACTCCGTCCAGTGCTGCGTCCACCCACTCGGGAGCGGGTCGCATCGTTCAGCTCCGCATGCGACCGCTGACGCTCACGGAACGTGGACCGCACGCACCGACGGTGAGCCTGAGCCGTCTCCTCGACGGCGGCCGGCCCGGCGTCGAGGGGATGAGCCCGTTCACTCTCGCGGACTACACCGACGAGATCTTGGGGTCCGGGTTCCCGGCCGTGCGGAGGCTGGCCGGACGGGCGCGGCGGGCGCAGCTCGACGGGTACCTGGCACGCATTGTGGATCATGACTTCCCCGAGCAGGGCCATCGGGTGCGTCGTCCTCGTACCCTGCGCGCCTGGTTGACCGCATACGCCGCAGCGACGTCCACCACCGCGAAGTACGGCGTGATCCTGGATGCCGCCACAGCGGGGGAGAGCGAGAAGCCGGCCAAGACCACGGTTATCGCGTACCGCGACGTCCTCAGCCAGCTGTGGATTCTCGATCCGGTGCCGGGCTGGGTGCCGACCCGCAACCACTTCACTCGACTCCAGCAGTCGCCCAAGCATCACCTCGCCGACCCTGCACTGGCCGCACGACTTCTGGGCGCCACGCAGGCGTCGCTGCTGACCGGAGCCGAGACCGGCCCGTCCTTCCCGCGCGATGGCACGCTCCTGGGTGCGCTGTTCGAGTCGCTCGCGGCGCTCACGCTACGGGTGGCCGCACAAGTCGCCGAGGCGACCGTTCACCATCTCCGGACCGCCACCGGCGTGCACGAGGTCGACTTCATCATCGAGCGCGCCGATCATCGGGTGCTCGCCGTGGAGGTCAAGCTCGCGGCATCCGTCGAAGACCAGGACGTGGTCCATCTGAAGTGGCTGCGGAGCCAGTTGGGTCCGGATCTGGTGGACAGCGTGGTGATCACGACGGGTCCAGAGGCCTACCGTCGTCCGGACGGAATCGCCGTCGTGCCGCTTGCCCTGCTGGGTGCCTGACCGGCCGAGATGGCTCACACCACGTAGGCCGCGTCATCGTCCAGACTCGGACCACGCGTGCTCGCACGGCGCCTGCCGGCCGGCGTGCCAGCGACCGCGGCCCAGGCGCGCGCAACCAGCGGCACGGCCTGCTCCAGCACGTCCGGCGGCAGCGTGTAGGGCAGCCGCACCCACGACTCCAGCCCGCCGTCCGCCGCGAACCGTGAACCGGGCGTCAGCCGGACGCCGAGGTCCGCCGTGGCCTGGGCGAGCGCGCCGCTGGTCGGCGTGGGCAGGCCGCACCAGAGCACCTGACCGCCTGCCGGGGTCCGAACGGTCCAGTCCGGCAGCTGGTCGGCGAGCAGGCCCAGCAGCAGGTCCCGCCCACGGCGCAGCTCACCGACCCGGTGCTCGCGCAGGTCATCCAGCCGGTCCAGCAGGTGCAGCAGGGCCAGCTGCTCCAGGACCGGGCTGGCCAGGTCCTGGCGCGAGCGCAGCGCGGCCAGCCGGGACACCGTGGTGGCGTCCGAGCGCAGCCAGCCGACCCGCAGCCCACCCCAGGCGATCTTGCTGGCCGAGCCGACCGTGACCACCGGTGTGCGGCCGGCGAACGTCGCCAGCGGCGGCGGCGTCACGACGTCGTCCAGCGCAAGCTCGACGAGCGTCTCGTCCACGACCGCGACCGTGCCGGACCGGTCCAGCAGCGCGGCGACCAGCTGGCGCACCGGCGCGGGCATCAACGACCCGGTCGGGTTCTGGAACTCCGGCACCAGGTACGCCGCCGTCGGCCGGGTCTGTCGGGTCGCGGCAACCAGCGAGTCGACGTCCCAGGAGCCCGAGCGCGGGTCGACGGGAACCGGCACCGGCCGTCCGCCCAGGTCGGTGACCACGTCCAGGCCGTTCGGGTAGCCGGGCTGCTCGACGACCACCCGGTCACCGGCGCCGACTGCCAGCGTGAGCCCGAGCCGGACTGCCTGCAGCGCCCCGCTGGTCACCAGCACCTGCTCGGCGGTGGTGGCGAGCCCGCGCTCGGTGAACCGCGCGGCCAGCCGAGCCCGCAGTGCCGGCAGTCCGCGGTAGTCGTAGCCGGTGCCGGGCAAGTGCCGGGGCAGGTCCTCGAGAGCGGCGGAGTAGGCCGCGTGCAGGTGCGGCGGGGCACTCGGAGCGGCGTGCGCCAGATCGAGGACGCCGTCCGGCGCGGGCTCCGGGGCCCACGTCGGTACCGGGGCACCGGCGGTGGGCAGGGAGGTCCAGGTGCCCGAGCCCTGCCGGCTCACGGCGTGGCCGCCGTCGCGGAGCACGTCGAACGCGGCGCTCACGGTGGTCCGGCTCACGCCTAGCGAGGCAGCCAGCTCGCGCTCGGGTGGAAGTCGGACGCCGACCGGCAGCCGGCCGTCGAGCACGAGCAGCCGGATGCGACCGGCCAGGGCGGCATAGGCCGGCGCGGACGCGGACGGCCAGGCGCCGAGCAGACGGGTGAGCTCGCGGGGACCGATCCGGCGCGTGGGCACCAGGCCACTGTGCGCCAATTGGCCCTGGATCACAAGGCCAATTATCGGCGAGGATGCTCAGGTGCACCAGAAGCTGACCGTTCCTCGCCGCCTGCCTCGCCGACTGCCTCGCCGCCTGACCCAGCTCTACGTCGGGCTGGCGCTGTACGGGCTGAGCATGGCCCTGTTCGTCCAGTCCGACCTCGGCGTGATGCCTTGGGACGTACTGCACCAGGGTTTGGCCCGGCACTTCGGGCTGACGATCGGCACCTGGTCGATCATCGTCGGCGCGGTGGTCCTGCTCGGCTGGATCCCGCTGCGCGAGCGGCCCGGCCTGGGCACGGTGAGCAACGTGTTCGTGATCGGCATCGCCATCGACGCCTCGCTGGTGGTCCTGCCGGAGGCGCACGTGATGGCCGGCCGGATCGCGTTCGCCGCGCTCGGTCTGCTGCTCAACGCCGTCGCCACCGCGCTCTACATCGGCGCGCGGCTCGGACCCGGCCCGCGGGACGGCCTGATGACCGGGCTGGTGCGCCGCACCGGCGGGTCGGTGCGCCTGGTCCGGACCGGTATCGAGGTCGCGGTCGTCCTGGTCGGCTGGGCGCTCGGCGGCACCCTGGGCCTGGCCACCGCGGCCTACGCGCTTGCCATCGGCCCGCTCGTGCAGGTGTTCTTGCCGCGGCTGACAGTGCCCGAGATGCAGCCGGTGCCCGCCGAAGTGGTCGCGGATACGCTCGCAGCGTGACCGAGAGCAGCCGCAGCCAGGGGTTCAGCACCCGAGCCATCCACGCGGGTCAGGAGCCGGACCCGTTGACCGGCGCCGTCGTCCCGCCGATCTACCAGGTATCGACGTACAAGCAGGACGGCGTGGGCGGCCTGCGCGGCGGGTACGAGTACTCCCGCTCGGCGAACCCGACCCGGGCCGCGCTCGAGGAGTGTCTGGCAGCCCTGGAGGGCGGCAGCCGCGGCTTCGCGTTCGCCAGCGGCCTGGCGGCCGAGGACACGCTGCTGCGCGCCGTCGCCCGCCCGGGTGAGCACGCGGTCGTCCCGGACGACGCGTACGGCGGCACGTACCGGCTGTTCGCCAAGGTGGCCGAGCCGTGGGGGCTCGCGCACACCCCGGTGCATCTGGGCGACCTCGACGCCGTCCGGGCGGCGATCCGCCCCGGGCGGACCAAGCTGGTCTGGGCGGAGACGCCGACCAATCCGCTGCTCGGTGTCGCCGACATCGCGGCGCTGGCCGAGATCGCCCACGGCGCAGGCGCTCTGCTCGTCGTGGACAACACCTTCGCGACCCCCTACCTGCAGAACCCGCTCGCGCTCGGCGCGGACGTCGTGGTGCACTCCACGACCAAGTACGCGGGCGGGCACTCGGACGTGGTGGGCGGCGCACTCGTCACGAGCTCTTCTCCCGCAACGGGTTTCGAGGACCTCGACGAGCGGGTGGGCTTCCACCAGAACTCGATGGGTGCGGTGGCCGGGCCGTTCGACGCATGGTTGGTGCTTCGCGGGCTGAAGACGCTCGCGGTCCGGATGGACCGGCACTGCGACAACGCCGAGCGGATCGTCGGCTGGCTCGCCGAGCATCCGCGCGTCTCGTCGGTGCTATACCCGGGGCTGGCCGAGCACCCGGGCCACTCCGTTGCGGCACAACAGATGCGACGCTTCGGCGGCATGGTGAGCTTCCGGCTGCGCGGCGGGATCGAGGAGGCGCTCGGCGCGTGCAAGCGGGCCGAGGTCTTCACCCTCGGCGAGTCGCTGGGCGGGGTCGAGTCGCTGATCGAGCATCCGGGCCGGATGACCCACGCGAGCGTGGCCGGCTCGGTGCTGGAGGTCCCGGACGACCTGATCCGGCTCTCGGTCGGCATCGAGGACGTCGACGACCTGCTCGCCGACCTGGAGCAGGCGCTCAGCTGAGCCCTGCGACCGCCAGGACCTCCCGCACCATGCGCGCGGGCAGGACCCGGTCGCAGTGGCGGAAGCGACGCCGCAGGCGAATGAAGTTCCTCGGACGGCGTATGCCAGATCGGCACACATGTGCCAGATCGGCACACGTCTCTCGAGGCTTCCCATTTCGCTGGGGTGGTGCGTTTGCCTCAGGCCGGACGGCGCATCGAGAGCACCCGGCGGGTCTGGCGGGCCTCGGCCAGCCGAACGCCACGCTCGTCCCACAGGTGCGTCTCGTCGACGGCCCAGCCCTGCACCGACCAGAGGGTGCGCTGCTCCACCAGCACCCACGGCGAGCACGCCAGGTAGCCGCTGAGGTGGACGGTCAGGTCCACGCTCGGCACCGGCGCGGGGGTGGTCGCAATGCCGTACAGGCCGGGCGGCATCGCGTCGGCCAGCGTCACCAGATCGGCGTCGTCCGGCAGGTGGGCGTCCACGAACCGCACCCACGCCAGCAACGAGGGCTCGCTGCCACCCGCCAGCGGCAGCGCGCCGTCCGCCGTGCGGAACTCAAGGTGCTGCGCGAACGGCACCAGCTCGCGCGGCAGCTCGACCAGCGGACAGTCCAGCGCGGGCGGTACCCGGGGCGCAGGCTCCGGAGCCCAGGCAAGCCCGGGCTCACGGGCTGACCCGTAAAGCACCGTCGCGGTGGCCACCGTGTGGCCGTCCTGGACCGCGTCGACCCGGGTCAGGGTGCTCGCCCCGGACGTCGACACCGGCTCCGCGGCCAGCTCGACCAGCCGCTCGTCGACCGGCCGCAGGAAGTGCGCCGTGAGCGAGCGCAGCGCCGGCCGATGTCTCGACCCGCCCTCGGGCTCGGCGGCACGAGCCAGGTGACTGGCGACGAGCCCGCCGTGCGCCCCGACCCAGGAGAACCACGACCGGTCGAACTGGGTAACCCCCGCCGCGACGGTCACGACGTCGCCTGCGCGAGAACGGGAGCGGGCTCGCCAGCCGGCCGCCGGCTGGCATGCAGCAGCGCAGATCCCACTGCCGCAGCCAGCCCGAGCCCGGTCGCGACCCACCAGGATGCCTGGTACGCCGCCACTGCTGCCGGCGGCTTCCAGGCGGTGAGGATGGTCACCAGCACGGCCACGCCGACCCCGGAGGCGACCTGCCGGGAGGCGTTCAGCAGGGCCGAACCCGTTGCGGCACTGGCGTTCGGCAGTGAGGTGGTGCCGGCGGCCATCAGCGTCCCGAGGGCCAGTCCGACCCCGATCCCGCCGACCACCATCGCGGGCAGCATGTCGACCAGGTACGAGGGCTGCGGGGAGGCGGCCAGCGCGCGCCAGGCGAGTCCCGCGGCGAAGAGCAGGCTGCCGATGGTGGCGAGCGCACCCGGTCCGACTCGCTCGACCAACCGCCGGGAGGCGATGGTGGTCAAGGGCACCAGGGCCGGGCCGGGGGCCATCGCCAGCCCGGTGAGCAGTGGTCCGTAGCCCCAGATCTGCTGGCACCACAGGGCGTTCGAGACCAGCATGATCGCGAAGGCGATGCTGAACACGAACAGCGCGGCGTTGGCTCTGGCGAACCCGCGGGCGCGCACCAGCGCGGGCTCCACCAGTGGCACGGCCTGGGTCAGGCACCGCCGGACGACGACCGCCGCGCTCAGCGCCGCGACGAACAGCAACGACAGGGTGCCGACCGACGTCCAGCCCCAGGACGGTCCTTGCAGCAGCCCGGCGACCAGGGAGCCGACCGAGACCACCACCAGCACTGCGGCCACCGGGTCGGGCAGCGCAGTGCGCGGCTGCGCGGCCGCGTGCGGCAGGGTGCGACGTCCGGCCACCAGGCCGACCAGGCCGATCGGCAGGTTCACCAGGAACACCCAGCGCCAGCTGGCCTGGACCAGTAGCCCGCCGAGTACTGGCCCCGCCGCAGCCGCCAGGCCGCCCACCGAGGCCCACGCCCGGGTCGCGCGCACCCGGCCCTCGGGTGGCACGCCCGCCACCAGTAGCGCCAGGGACGACGGCAGCTGCATCGCGGCCCCGGCAGCCTGGACGACTCTGGCGCCGATCAGCACGTCGAGCGTCGGGGCGAGCGCGCAGGCCAGGGACGCGAGGGTGAACACCGCGGTGCCGAGCAGGAAGGTGCGGCGGTGGCCGTACCGGTCTCCGGCCCGGCCGGCTACGACGAGCAGCGCCCCGAGCGTGACGGCGTAGGCGTTCAGCACCCAGGAGACGTGGGCCAGCGAGCTGCCGGGGAAGGACTGCCGGATGTCCTCGAACGCGACGTTGACGATCCACAGGTCGAGGTTCGTCATGAACACCGCGAGGGCGACCACCGCGAAGATGGAACGGCTGCGTCGGTTTGATTTTCCAATCGACATGCGAGCACGCTAGCGCTCGTCGGTTTGATATGCAAACCTATAGGCGTGGATCGACTTTCGAACGTCCCTGGACGCCCCTGCGCCGCCGCCGCCGCCCTCGACGTGGTCGGTGACCGATGGGCCCTGCTGATCGTGCGCGAACTGCTGTTCGGCAACCACCGGTTCACCGAGATCGCCCGCAACACCGGTGCGCCGCGGGACCGCCTGGCCGCCCGGCTGCGCGACCTGGTCGAGGCCGGCGTGGTCGAGAAGCGGCAGTACCAGACCTCGCCGGAGCGCTTCGACTACCACCTGACTCGGTCCGGTGCGGACCTGGCCCCGGTGCTGCAGGCCCTGCTGGCCTGGGGTGATAGGTGGGCGGTGGACGACCCGCCGATGCAGCTGCGCCACCACGACCACGACCTCGTGCTGCGGCCGATCTGCACCACCTGCGGTGAGCGGGTGCGTCGCGACGAGGTGACCCGAGTCGGCCGGCGACCCGACTGGGACGAGGCCGGGCCGGTGTCCGTCCGCTGAGCGCCCGTAGGCTGCGCGCGTGACCCGCGTGCTCTGCGTCGACTTCGGCTCCACGTTCACCAAGGCGGCCCTGGTCGACTCCGACGACGGAGCCCTGGTGGCCACCGCTTCGCACCCCACCACGATCGCGACGGACGTGCTGGACGGCTACCACGCGATCCGGCAAACCCTTGCGGGCGAACGGGTCGAGGAGGTGCTGGCCTGCTCCAGCGCGGGCGGCGGGTTGCGCCTGGCCGTGGTCGGCTACGAACAGCTCGTGACCGCCGAGGCCGGGCACCGGGTGGGCCTGTCCGCCGGCGCCCGGGTCGTGCACGTGGCCGCCGGCGAGCTCACCGCGGACGGAGTGCGCGAGCTGCGCGAGAGCCGGCCGGACGTCGTCCTGCTGGTCGGCGGGACCGACGGCGGCAACGCAGAGGTGCTGTGCCACAACGCCCGCAGGCTCGGCATCGGCCGGCTGTCGGCCCCGGTCGTGCTGGCCGGCAACATCCAGGCGGCCGCGCAGGCAGAGCACGAGCTCACCTCGCGAGGGCGCCGGGTCACGGTGACCGCGAACGTGTTGCCGAGGATCGGCGTGCTGGACCCAGAGCCGGCCCGCGCAGCGATCCGTGAGGTGTTCATCCGGCACGTGATCGGCGGCAAGGGGCTGTCCAAGGGACCCCAGTTCGCGGACATGGTGCGGGCCGCGACGCCGGATGTCGTGCTGGCCGGGGTCAGCGTGCTCGCGGACGGCGGCCCAGGCGTCGCCGGACTGGGCGACGTCGTCGTGGTGGACGTCGGCGGGGCGACTACGGACGTGTACTCGGCGCTCGCACCCGAGGGTGAGGACGCTACCCTGCACAAGGAGGTCGTGGCCACGATGTGGCACGCTCGCACTGTCGAGGGCGACCTCGGAATGCGCTGGAACGCAACAGGTGTGGTCGCCGCCGCGCGCGCGGAGCACCTGCCGGTCGACCACCACCTGGCGGGGTACGCCGACCGCGTCCAAGCCGAGCCCGGCTACCTGCCGGGTCTCGCGTCCGAGATCCGCTACGACCTCCGGTTGGCCGAGCTCGCGGCGACCGTGGCCCTGCGCAGGCACGGTCGAGCGGCCAACCCTTCCGCGGCGCCCAGGCCGCTGCGTGACGTTGCGCTGGTCGTCGGCTCAGGCGGGGTGCTGCGCCACCACGACGACGCCGCGCGAGCCCAGGTGCTGGCGCCCGCCGTGAGCGACCATGGCGGTGGGTGGCGGGTTCCGGAGCAGGCGAGGCTGGCTGTGGACGACCGCTACGTGCTCTTCGCCGCCGGGCTGCTCGCCCCGCACGCGCCCGGCGCGGCCGCGGGACTCGCGTCCGGCTCGTTGCGTGAGGTGCCGCGCCTGGGCCGGTAGGACAGGATGGCCAGGTGAGCAGCCGCAGGCCGGACGACGACACCATCCCGTTCGGCATGCGTGCCACGGCCGCCTGGGCCTGGCGACTGCTGGTGATCGCGGCCGCGTTGTACGTGCTGCTACGGCTGCTCAGCCTGTTCATCGTGCTCGTCGCGCCGGTGCTGATCGCGTTGCTGTTGGTCGCGTTGGTCCGGCCGCTGACCGACCAGCTCTCCCGGGTGATGCCCCGCGGTATCGGCGCCCTCGTCACCGTGCTCGCGGTGATCGCCCTGGTAGCCGGGCTGATCACCTTGGTCAGCACCCAGGTGGCGAGCGGCTTCCCCGAGCTCCAGCGGCAGGCCGAGGCGGGCGTCCAGGAGGTCCGCGAGTGGCTGGCCGGTCCGCCGCTGCGGCTCACCACGGACCAGCTCGGGCACTACCTGGACCAGGCCAGGGCCAGCATCTCGGGCAGCGGCAACTCCATCGTCACCGGAGTGTTCGCGGCCACCTCCACGGCCGGGCACGTGGTCGCCGGCGTGTTCATCGCGCTGTTCTCCACCTACTTCTTCCTCGCCCAGGGCGAGAGCATCTGGCATTGGGTGCTCGGCGTGCTGCCTCGCGCCTCGCGCGGCCGGCTTGACGTCGCCGCCGAGCGCGGCTGGGTCACCCTCACGTCATTCGTGCGGGCGACGGTGCTGGTGGCCCTGGTCGACGCGGTCGGCATCGGAACGGGCGCGGCGCTGCTCGGCGTCCCGCTCGCGGTGCCGCTGGCCGTGTTGGTGTTCCTCGGCTCGTTCATCCCGGTCGTCGGCGCCCTGATCTCGGGCTCGGTGGCCGTGCTCATCGCGCTGGTGACCGGCGGGCTGGTCAAGGCACTGCTGATGCTGGCGGTGGTGATCGGGGTGCAGCAGGTGGAAGCCCATGTGCTGCAGCCGTTCCTGCTCGGTCGCGCGGTCAGCGTGCACCCCCTCGCGGTGATCCTCGGGATCGCGGCCGGCGCGTTGGTGGCCGGCATCCTCGGCGCCCTCTTCGCGGTGCCCCTGATCGCGGTGGGCAACACGATGCTGCTGTCGCTGACCGGTAACGACCCAGCGCCACCGCAGGAGCCGATCCCACCGAAGGCTGTGGACGACGCGAGCGCCACCGACGCCTGACCCGGCATGATGGTTCGGCGGCGTGGGGCCGATCGCAACCGGAAGGCCCGCAATGCCGTCGCTCCCGCCGCCCGTCCCTTTCGGCTACCCGGGCCTCGTGGTGCTCGACGCCGCACCCTGGGTGGTTCGGCTCCGGGCCGCCGCCGGCGAGGTGGGCGAGGTGAGCGCGGCACTGCGCCGCCGGGCGGGCTCGGCGGGTCTGGCGGGGCCGGCTGGTGAGGCGCTGGCCACTTTGGTGGCGGACGTCGCGCGGCTGGCCGACGAGCTGGCCGCCGGGTGCGGGTCGGCGGCCGATGCGGTGGCCCGTCAGGCCGGCGCGTGAGGCCGGTCGAGGTCGACGGCTACGCCCTGGGCGGGTTCGCCGAGGCGGTTGCCGGGCTGGCCACCCGCCTCGAGCAGGCGACCGGGACTCTCGTCGCTCTGCCGGCCCACCCGGACGTCGCCGCGCTCGCGCAGCCCTGGGCGACCCGGCTGGCGCTCGGCCGCGAGCTGCTGCTCACCCGGCTGCGGTCGTTGGCCCGGGTGGTGCTGCTGGCCCGACGCGCCTACCGCACGGTGGAGGACGAGGTCGCGGCGTCCTTCGTCGGGCCGGCGCGGATGGCGGAGCCGGCGGTGAGTGCCGACAACCTGCTGGACCTGCTCGGTCTCGCGTCGGCCGACCAGCTTGAGGCACTGCTCGTCGCGAGCCCGGCGCTGGCCATGGTGGTGGTCGACGAGCCCGGCCGCCCGCCAGGCGGTTCGGACGCCGACCAGCTCGACGCGCTGCTCGCCGGCGGCGCTGCGCAGGTGCGCGTGCACGAGTTCCTGGTCGGGCTCGACGGCGATCGACTGGCCCGGCTGGCGCTGCTGCACCCCGCGCTGCTGTGCCGGGTGCCGTCGGCACCGGTGGCTGCCCGCTGCCGGGCCGCCCGCGTCCTGGTGGCGGCCGACCTGGACGTGCTGCTGACCCGGCGAGCGGCGTTGCCGGTCGGGTCGGCCCGCCGCCAGGTGGACCGCCAGATCGCCCAGCGCCGCGAGTGGCTCACCGGCACCGTCGAGGTGCGGGACGCCCAGGGCCGCGTGGTGCGGCGCCGGCATCAGCTGCTGGACTTCTCGTCGAAGGGTGACGGCCAGGTCGTCGAGCTGCTGGGTGACGCGCGGCGGGCCCGCCACCTCGCGGTCTTCGTGCCGGGCACCGGGAGCGACCTCGAGCGAGAGCCCGGGTCGGTGGACCGGCTGCTGCCGTTCGTCCGGGCCGACCCCGGCCTGGCCGTGGTGCTCTGGCAGGGCGCGGACTTCCCGGACCAGCCGTTCGACGACGGGTTCCTCCCGCTGCGCCGACATGTGCTGGCGGCCGGCTACCGCGATGCTGCGGACGTCGCCGGGCCGGCCCTCGCGCGTGACGTGGCCGGGCTGCGGCTGTCCATGCCGCAGCCTGCGGACGACCTGACGGTGCTCGGTCACAGCTACGGCGGCTCGATCGTCGGGGCCGCGCAGGTGCATGGACTAGTGGCGGACCGGGTGGTGCACATCGCCAGTGCGGGCGCGTTCGTGTCACACGTCGCGCCGGGTGGAACGAGTGCGCCGCGGGTGTTCTCGATGACCGCTCCGGACGACCCGATCCAGCTGGCCCAGGGGTACGGCCTGCGCGACGCGGCCTCGCGCTGGCGTGCGATGAGCCCGCGCTGGCTGGTCCCGGCCGCACCGGTCGTGGGTGGCGCCGTCCACCTCGTGCCGGACGGGTCGGCGATCGGGCACGGCCTCGACCCGGACCGGCTGCCCGGGGTGGTCCGGCTCGACACCGGCAGGTTCGACGACAGCTGCCGGCTGGTGCGCGGGCACACCGGTGTGTTCGCGCCGGGCACCACGGCGTGGCGGAACCTGCTGGCAACCATGGACGGCGGGCGGGTCGAGGTGCTCGAACCCAGCAGGTGGCGCACGCACCTCGAGCCGGCTGGCATCCGGCTGGGGGGTGGCGGTGCCTGGCTGCCGCGGTACGTCGTCGACCGCACCCCGTGGAGCGACCCGACCTACCGACCGCCGACGCTCGACGTGCGATGAGGCGCCCGGCTCGGCTCCCAGACCGCCTCGTCGTGCGCGAACAGCACTCGTCGCGGGTCCAGAGCGAGGATCTCATCCATCCAGGCCGGGTAGCTCGGTGCGGCGGCTGTCTCGTTGCCGTCCGAGCCCGGCCAGCTGGCGGCCAGCGCGTGCGCCGTGAAGTCGCTGGCGTGGTCGTGCGACTGCCCAGCCAGCACGACCGTGCCGTCGTCGGTCTGCACCGCCAGCGACTGGTGTCCGGCGGTATGGCCGGGGGTGGCCAGCACGCGCACGCCAGGGAGGAGCTCCGCCGCGCCGTCCAGCAGCTCGTACCGGACTCCAGGGAAGTCGACCAGCTCGGGCAAGGTGTAGTCCGCGCCCTCGGCCAGCTCGCGTTCGGTGCGCTGTGCGAAGACCGGAACGCCGGCCAACAGCGGGTTGCCCCCGCAGTGGTCGAAGTGCAGGTGGCAGTTCACCACCAGACGCACGTCGTCCAGCGACACCCCGCGGGTGCGCAGCGCGGCGCGCAGGTCGGTGCGCCACGGCCGGTAGTGCGCGTCCACCTCGGGGTGCGAGCCCATCCCGGTGTCCAGCAGCAGCAGCCCCTCCGGGTGGTGCACCAGGTAGGCGAGCACCACCTCGACGCGGGGCTGTCCGTCGACGGTCTCGGACCCCGGCCGCAGGAAGCCGCCGAGCCCGAGCCGGTCCACCCTGGTGGCACGGTTCGTCATCTGGGCAGTGTCGCACCGGTCGGCTGCCGGACGGCGTCGGCGACGTGCCACACTCGCGCGCATGGCATCGACGACGCTGCCCGTGACCCTGGACGACGTGCGGGCCGCCCGCGAGGTGCTCGAGGGTGTGGTGCGACCGACCCCGCTGGAGTTCAGCCGGGCCCTGTCCGACCGGGTCGGCGGGCCGGTCTTCCTCAAATGCGAGAACCTGCAACGCGCGGGATCGTTCAAGATCCGCGGTGCCTACACCCGTATCGCCCGGCTCAGCGAGGACGAGAAGCGGCGTGGGGTCGTCGCCGCCAGCGCCGGCAACCACGCCCAGGGCGTGGCGCTCGCGGCCCAGCTGCTCGGGCTGCGCTCGACCGTCTTCATGCCGACCGTGGCACCGATCCCGAAGCTGCTGGCGACCCGCGGCTACGGCGCGCACGTCGAGCTGGTCGGCTTGACCGTGGACGAGGCCCTGGTCGCGGCGCGGCGGTACGAGCAGGAGCGGGGAGCGGTCCTGATCCACCCGTTCGACCACGTCGACATCGTGGCCGGCCAGGGCACCGTGGGCCTGGAGATTGTCGAGGAGTGCCCGGATGTGCGCACGGTGCTCGTCTGCACCGGCGGCGGCGGGCTGCTCGCCGGCATCGCCACGGCGATCAAAGGGCTGCGCCCCGACGTGCGGGTCGTCGGTGTGCAGGCGGAGGCGGCGGCCGCCTACCCGGCGTCCCTGGCCGCCGGCCGGCCGGTGCCGCTCGCGCGGATGGCCACGATGGCGGACGGGATCGCGGTGGGCTGCCCCGGCGAGGTGCCGTACGCCCTGGTCAGCGAGCTGGTGGACGACATCGTCACGGTGAGCGAGGAGTCCCTGTCGCGGGCCCTGCTGTTCCTGGTCGAGCGGGCCAAGCTGGTGGTCGAGCCGGCCGGGGCCGCGGGCGTCGCGGCTCTGCTCACCGACTCCGCCTCCGGTCGTCCGTCCTCGTTCGAGGCTCCGGTCGCGGTCGTGCTGTCCGGCGGCAACATCGACCCGCTGCTGCTGCTGCGGGTGCTGCGGCACGGCATGGCGGCGGCCGGGCGCTACCTGCAGTTCCGACTGCGGGTGCCGGACCGTCCGGGATCGCTGGCCGCGCTGCTCGCCGTGCTCGCCGAGGTCGACGCGAACGTGCTGGAGATCGAGCACGTGCGCACTGCTTCGACGCTGCACGTGGACGAGGTCGAGATCGCTCTGCAGCTCGAGACCAAGGGCGCCGACCACAGCGAGCAGGTGCTGAAGACGTTGCGTGACATCGGGTACCCGCTGAACTTCAGCTGAGGCAGCTTCGTCCTGTTGGCGCGGGGCGCTGCAGCCGACCTGGCGTCGGGCCAGGCGAAATTGCGATGAGTTCTGCGGCGTTGTTCGGTCTACTGGACGACGAGTCAGCCAGCTGAGCAAGGAGTCTCCCGTGAGCGATCTCGAGTTGTCGGTGGTTCGTGGAAGGCTTGTCACATGACTGATGCAGTGGTCGCTCGCGATCTGGTGAAGAAGTACGGCGACGTCACGGCGTTGGGCGGTCTCAGCCTGACCGTCCCTGCCGGCACGGTGCTCGGGCTGCTGGGGCCGAACGGCGCCGGCAAGACGACGACGGTGCGGGTGCTGACCACCCTGCTGCAGCCGGATTCTGGCAGCGCCGAGGTCGCCGGGGTCGACGTGCTGTCACATCCGCGCGAGGTACGCCATCGGATCGGCCTGAGCGGGCAGTACGCCGCCGTCGATGACTACCTCAACGGTCGAGAAAACCTTGAGATGGTCGGCAACCTCTACCACCTGGGTCGAAAGCAGTCGAAGCTGCGCGCTGTCGAGCTCCTCGAGCGGTTCAACCTCAGCGATGCGGCGAGCCGGCCCGTGAAGACGTACTCGGGGGGCATGAGGCGCCGGCTCGACCTGGCCGGCGCACTGGTCGCCGACCCGTCGGTGCTGTTCCTGGACGAGCCGACGACCGGGCTCGACCCGCGCGGACGCAACGACATGTGGGAGGTCATTCGCGAACTCGTCGCCGGCGGTACGACGCTGCTGCTGACGACGCAGTACATGGAGGAGGCGGAGCAGCTCGCGCACAACATCGTGGTGATCGACCGCGGGAAGATCATCGCCGAGGGCACCGCGGACCAGCTCAAGAGCCAGGTCGGAGGGGAACGCCTCGAGGTGGTCGTCGCCGACCCGACGAGGCTCAGCGAGGCGCGTGAGCTGCTCGTCCGGGTTGGCACCGGCGATCCGAGCACCGACGAGCACACGCGCACCATCAGCGTTCCGGTGGGCACGGGTACGGCCAGTTTGATCGAGGGGCTGCGAGAGCTGGACGGCGCCGGCATCGCGGTCAGCGACGTCGCGCTGCGGCGTCCGACCTTGGACGACGTGTTCCTGACCCTGACCGGCCACATGGCCGAGGACGACCAGAGCACGGCGTCAGACGACAACAAGGTGGCAGCACGATGACCTCGACGACCTTCGAACCGACCGCGCCGAGCTCGGGCTCACTCTCGGCCCTGAGTGACGGCCTGGTCGTCGCCAAGCGGAACCTGATCAAGATCAAGCGGGTGCCCGACCTGCTGGTGTTCACCACGTTGCAGCCGATCATGTTCGTGCTGCTGTTCGTCTACGTCTTCGGTGGCGCCATCAAGGTGCAGAGCAGCAGCTACAAGGAGTTCCTGATCGCCGGGATCTTCGCGCAGACCGTCACGTTCGGTGCGACGCTGACCGGCGCCGGCCTGGCCGACGACATGCAGAAGGGCATCATCGACCGGTTCCGGTCGCTGCCGATGTCCCGCTCGGCCGTGCTGATGGGTCGGACCGTCAGCGACGTGGCCAACAACCTGCTCGTGGTGGTCGTGATGAGCCTGACCGGTCTGGTGGTCGGCTGGCGGATCCGCAGCTCGTTCCTCGACGCGATCATCGGCTACCTGCTGCTCCTGCTGTGGGCCTACGCGTTCAGCTGGATCATGGCCTACGTCGGCCTGCTGGCACCGAGCCCCGAGGTGGTCAACAACGCCGCGTTCATCGTCATCTTCCCCGTCACCTTCATCGCGAACACCTTCGTGCCGCTGGAGAGCCTGTCCGGGGTGCTGAAGACGTTCGCGGCCTGGAACCCTCTGTCGGCGGTCACTCAGGCGTGCCGGGAGTGGTTCGGCAACATCCCGGCCGAGGTGCCGACGCCCGACTACTGGTCGCTGCAGCACGCTACGACGTACTCGCTGATCTGGATCGCCGCCATCCTGGTGATCTTCGTCCCGCTGGCCACCCGGCAGTACAACCGCGCCGCCAGTAAGTAGTCGCCAGGCGCGGGCGGCCCGGTCGCCGTCGCCGGAGTGTCCTGATCAGTCAGCGGGGGACGCGGGCGCCGTCCTGGTCGACCTAGTCCGGGTCGCCGACGTCCGGATCGCCGACGTCCGGGGCGCCTTCGCGCTCGTCCCGGTCGGCCCACTCCAGCAACGGTTCGATGGAGTGCGCCACGTCGTCGATCCCGGCGTGCAGGTCGCCGAGCTCGGCGAACCGGGCCGGTACCGTCGCGATCGTGAAGTCGTCCGGCTCGACGTCGTCCACCTCGTCCCAACGGATCGGCGTCGAGACGGTGCCGGTCGGCGTACCGCGCACCGAGTAGGCGCAGGCGATGGTGTGGTCTCGCGCATTCTGGTTGTAGTCCACGAACAGCGAGGTCGGGTCGCGGTCCTTGCGCCACCAGGTCGTGGTCACGTCGTCCGGGCTTCGCCGTTCGACCTCGCGGGCGAACGCGAGGGCGGCCCGGCGGACGTCCGTGAAGCCCCAGCGCGGCTCGATCCGGACGTAGACGTGCATGCCGTGGCCGCCGGAGGTCTTCGGGAACCCGACGACCCCGAGCTCGTCCAGCACCTCATGCGCGACGTGCGCGACCCGCCGCACGGTCGCGAAGTCGCACTGCGGCATCGGGTCCAGATCGATCCGCCACTCGTCCGGCTTCTCGGTGTCGGCTCGGCGGGAGTTCCAGGGGTGGAACTCCACGGTGCTCATCTGCACCGCCCAGATCACGCTGCCCAGCTCGGTGACGCACAGTTCGTCGGCGGTGCGGTTGTACCGGGGAAAGTGCACGCGGACCGTCTCGACCCACGGCGGCGCGCCGTGCGGCAGCCGCTTCTGGTGCACCTTGTCGCCGGCCAGCCCGTCGGGGAAGCGGTGCATCATGCACGGCCGCTCGCGCAGCGCCCGGACGATGCCGTCGCCGACCGAGAGGTAGTACTGCACCAGGTCGAGCTTGGTCGCGCCGGTGGCCGGGAAGTAGACGCGGTCGGGGTTGCTGACTCGCACCTCGCGGTCGCCCGCCTCGACCTCGATGGCCGGGCTCTTGGATCCGCTGGACGCCATGGTCGTCAACGTAGTGGCGGACGCCGACACCGCGCAGGGCTTGTCATGTGACCTTTTGGTCACCTATCATCGAGACGTGACCGACGAGGACCTGGTGTTCAAGGCACTCGCTGACCCGACCCGCAGGCTGCTGCTGGACCGGCTCTTCGAGCGTGACGGCCGCACGCTCACCGAGCTGGTGTCCGAGCTGGAGATGACACGGTTCGGGGTGATGAAGCACCTGCGCGTGCTGGAGGACTCGGGGCTCGTCACGACGCGCCGATCTGGCCGGGAGAAGCTGCATTTCCTGAACCCGGTCCCCATCCGGTTGATCCACGACCGCTGGATCGACAAGTACACCGAACGCCGGGTGTCTGCCTTGGCAGACCTGAAGGCAGAGCTGGAGAGCGAAGCATGAGCACGCAGACGACGAGCGAGGCCGGCGCCGACCAGGCGACGACGACGCAGGTCTACAAGATCTACATCAAGGCGAGCCCGCAACGGATCTGGGACGCCATCACCCAGCCGGACTGGAACTCCCGGTTCGGGTACGGCGGGCGCGGAAGCTACGACCTGCGCCCGGGCGGCCGGTACGAGGCGTTGGCTTCCGAGGAGTTCAAGGCCGCGGCCGCAGCAGCCGGGCAGCCGTGCGGCGACGTCGTCGTGGACGGCGAGGTCATCGAGGCCGACGAGCCGCGCCGCCTCGTACTCAGCTGGCGGATGCTGATGGACCCCGAGATCGCCGCCGAGGGCTTCACCCGGCTGACCTACGAGATCCGCGAGTGGGACGGCTTCTGCTCGCTCACCGTCACGCACGAGCTCGAGAACGCGCCGAAGCTGGCGATGATCGTCGGCGGCATGTTCGAGGGCGAGGGCGCCGGCGGCGGGCACGCCTGGATCCTCAGCGACCTCAAGAGCCTGCTGGAGACCGGCGGACCGCTCGCCGAACCGCGAATCAGCTGACCGCCGTCCGACGTCCGAAGTTGACCACGTTATGTGCCTCTACGCCTGCTTACCTAGGCGGAGAACCCTCGTGAAGCGGGTCTACGCCCACTTAACGTGATCAACGTCGGGGGCGCCGCGCGGGCGGCTGGCGTGGCACGCAGAACGCCTCCCCGCACAGAGTGCGCGGGGAGGCGTTCGACGTCCCGGTCGCGCTCAGCCGGTGTAGGGCTTGGCGTCCAGGATCTTCACCGGCACCTGCTTGCCGCTCGGCGCGCTGTAGGCCGAGCTGTCACCGACCTTGAGCCCGACGATGGCGGACCCGAGCGGCGACCGCTCGCTGTACACGTCGAGTGAGTCGTCCGAGACCTCACGGCTGCCGAGCAGGAAGCGCATGGACTCGCCGCCGACCTCGGCGGTCACGACCATGCCCTGCTCGACGACGCCGTCGTCCGCGGGGCGCTCACCGACCGTGGCGCTCTCGAGCAGCTGGTTGAGCTGGCGGATGCGGGCCTCCTGCTTGCCCTGCTCCTCCTTGGCGGCGTGGTAGCCGCCGTTCTCCCGCAGGTCGCCCTCTTCGCGCGCCGCCTCGATCCGCTTGGCGATCTCGGTTCGTCCCGGCCCCGCGAGGTGGTCCAGCTCGGCCTTCAGCCGGTCGTACGCCTCCTGGGTCAGCCAGGTGACGCTTGCGCTGGTCTCGGTCACGGTCTCTCCTTGCATCACGTACGTACTTCGTGCGTGTCGAACCGACCGATCCTGCGGCGGCAGACACGAGACCAGGCCCCGTTCTCGGGGCCTGATGTCACGAGGGGAAGCGGCCAGGATACCAAGACGAGCCCGGATTCGCCGGTCCGAGGCCCGTTCGGGCGTACCCGGTCGCAGCGGGTCAGTGGGCCACTGCGCAGTGGTCGACGAGGCCGGTGACCGCCTGCGCCGACGTCCGCACCTGGTCGGTGCGCCGGGTCACCTTCGCGCTCGACGGACCGACCGTGACCTGCGCGATCCCCACCGCCGTCTTGTTGCGGTCCAGCGCCCGCACGGTGCACACGGCGGTGGCGGACGGGTCCTTGCCGACGTCGTAGGTGACGTCGACGGCGGTGTCGCCGTGGATCACGAACCCGACGTCCGACCAGCGGACGTCGGCACCGGCCTGCCCGAGGCCGGCCCAGACCACCCAGGCCAGCGCGGCGAGCACCGCGACGCCGCCGGCGACCAGCGCGAACCGCCGCCGAGCCGGCGAGGGCACCCGCCCGTACCGCCCGGGGGGCAGCGGCCGCCGGTCGGTCGTCATAAGGTCCTCGGGGTGGTCGGGTCGTGCGTTGTCGGGCCGGGCTGACACCATTGTCACGCACCTGCGAGGCGCCAGTCGTCCGGGAGCGCCCTGTGGACCCGATCCGGTACCTGACCGAGGAGCCTGACGTGAGCGAGCAGCTGCGGCTGATGGCCGTGCACGCGCACCCTGACGACGAGTCGAGCAAGGGGGCTGCGTCCAGCGCGTACTACGTCAGCAAGGGCGTCGAGGTGCTGATCGTGAGCTGCACCGGCGGCGAGCGCGGCGACATCCTCAACCCCCGACTGAAGGACGATCCCGAGATCCTGCGGGACATGACCGAGTACCGCCGCCACGAGATGGCCAAGGCCGTCGAGATCCTCGGGGTGCAGCACACCTGGCTGGGCTTCGTCGACTCCGGCCTGCCCGAGGGTGATCCGCTGCCACCGCTGCCTGCGGGCTGCTTCGCGCTCGAGCCGCTCGAGACCGCCAGCGAGCCGCTGGTGCGGCTGATGCGCGAGTTCCGCCCGCACGTGGTCACCACGTACGACGAGAACGGCGGCTACCCGCACCCGGACCACATCAGGTGCCACGAGGTGTCGGTCGAGGCCTACCACGCGGCCGGGGACGCCGAGCGCTACCCGCACGCCGGGCCGGCCTGGCAGCCGAGCAAGCTCTACTACAACCAGACGCTGTCCCGGGGCCGGATCTTCGCCTTCCACGAGGCGATGAAGGCCGAGGGCCTGGACTCGCCGTACGAGGAGTGGATCAGCCGCTGGGAGGAGCGTGGCGAGCGGCCGATCACCACTCGGGTGCCGTGCGGGGAGTTCTTCGAGGTGCGTGACCGGGCCCTGCTCGCGCACGCCACCCAGGTCGACCCGGACGGCAGCTGGTTCTCCGTCCCGCTCGACATGCAGCGCCGGATCTGGCCGACCGAGGACTTCGAGCTCGCGCACAGCCACGTCCCGGTGAGCCTGCCCGAGGACGACCTGTTCGCCGGCATCGAGCCCGGCCGATGACGACCGGCTCGGGGTCGCTGACCTTCATCGGCACGGCCACCACCACGCCGTCACCGGGGCCAACCGGCCCCGATCCCGACACGGTCACGCCAGGGGTGGCCGGCTTCCTCGTCGTGTTCGTGCTGGCCATCGTGGTCTGGCTGCTGATGCGCAACATGACCGGGCGGCTGCGCCGGATGCGCCTGCGGGAGGAGCAGGCCTACCGCGAGGGGGCCTACGGCGAGGACACCGGCTCGTCAACGGGCGACGGCACCGGCTCGCCGACCGGCGACGGCACCGGCTCGTCAACGGGCGACGGCACCGGCTCGCCGACCCGCGACGAGGGCGGCACCTGAGCCGGCTGAGCGCCGAACACCCAGGTCCGCAGCAGCACGAACCGCAGCACCGTGGCGACCGCGTTGGCCGCGACCAGGCAGCAGAGCTCGAGGGTCCGCCCGGCGTCCGGGGCCAGGCTGTGCACCGCCGCCAGCGTTCCGCTGGTCACCGCCAGCCCGACACCGAAGACCACCAGCCCCTGGGCTTGGTGCCGTCCGGCGTCCTCGCGCCCGGTGACGCCGAACGTGAAGCGCCGGTTCGCCCCGGTGTTGGCCACCGCAGTGGCCAGCAGGGCCAGCAGGTTGGCCCATTGGGCACCGGCCGCGGGCCGCAGTGACCAGAACAGGACCGCGTACGCGAGCGTGCTGAGCAGCCCGATCGTGGCGAAGCGCAGGCTCTGCGCGGCCAGTCCCGGCCCCGGTACGTCGGGTGCCAGCGGCCCGCGGCCGAGGCTGGCCCGCACGCCGGCGATCGGCACGCGGCCGGCTGACAGCCCGCGGCCGAGCCGGACGATTCCGCGCAGGTCGTCCACTGCGGTCTGGACGACGTCGACCCGGCTGTCCGGGTCGTCCACCCAGTCCACCGGGACCTCGTGCACCCGCAGGCCGCATCGTTCGGCGAGCACCAGCAGCTCGGTGTCGAAGAACCAGCTGGTGTCCTCGACCAGTGGCAGCAGCTGTTGGGCGACGTCGCGGCGGATCGCCTTGAAGCCACACTGCGCATCCCGCACCGACGTCGCCAGGGTGGCCCGCAGCAGGACGTTGTAGCAGCGCGAGATCACCTCGCGTCCTGGCCCGCGAAGCACCCGGCTGCCCCGGCTGAGCCGGCTGCCGATCGCCAGGTCGGAGTGTCCGGACACCAGCGGGGCCACCAGCGGGAGCAGCGCGGCCAGGTCGGTCGACAGGTCGACGTCCATGTACGCCAGCACGTCGGCGTCCGAGTCCGCCCACACCGTGGCGAGCGCGTAGCCGCGACCCTTGCGGGGCAGGTGGACCGCGTGCACGTCGGGCAGCGCACCGGCCAGCCGCAAGGCGACGTCGTACGTCGTATCGGTGCTCGCGTTGTCGGCGATGGTGATCCGGAACCGGTAGGGCAGGGACCGGGTCAGGTGCTCGTGCAGCCGCTCGACCGAGGCCGCCAGCACGTGCTGCTCGTTGTGCACCGGAACGACGACCTCGACCAGCGGCAGGCGTCCCTGGCCGACGGCGCTATCCGGGTCGTCGGGGCGCAGCGTGGCCGTCGGCGGTGGGGACGCGATGGCGGTCATGGTCAGGCCGCCACGTTGGTGCGCAGGGCCGCCGGTTCGAACGCGCCGACCTGGACGACGGAGCCGTCCGGCCGGGTCAGCCGCGCGTTCGCGTGGTGGCGGGCCAGCCACGCCTCGGCCCGCTCGCCCAGGACCGCGGCAGCGACGGCCTGCCCGCTCGCGGTCCGGCAGGTGGCGGCGCTGACCTCGATGCGCGACCAGGTGCCCGGGGCGGGCCGGCCGGTTCGAGGGTCGACGACGTGCCGGGGGTCGGTGGTCGCCTGCCCGTGGCCGATGGTGGCGGCCCGGCCGCCCAGGTGGACGAGGACGTCGGCTCCGGTCAGCTGCGCCGCGACCAGCGCGATGTCGTCCAGGCCGACGGCCAGCGCGCAGGCCCGCAGCTCCAGGGTGCCGCCGGCGGGAACGGTCAGCCGCGCGCCGTCCAGCCGGACTCGGCGCCACCCGCCACCCGCGGCCGGACCGGTCACCTTGCCGCACACCGGGATCCAGCTGCGCTGCCCGGTCGTCCGGCTCACCCGCACGGTGGGGTCGACCAGGCCGTCGGTGCGGGCCGCCATCTCCAGCGACGCCTGCACGACTCGCGCCAGCAGTGGGCTGACGTCGACCGGACGCCCTGCGGCACAGGGGATGCGGTGCACCTCGGCGCGTGCGGACTCGCGGTGGCAGGCCCGGCCGAGGGTGTCCAGGTGGCGCTGGGCGATCTGCCGCGCCGCGCCGAGGGCAGCTGGGTCGCTCACCTCGATCCACCCGGTGTCATCCCAGGCCGTGAGGGTTGCTCGATTCGTCGCCCTGCTGCTGGCCATGGTGTCCTCCTGGGGGTCCGGCTCGTGTCGATGGCTTCACCGTGGTCCGCGCCGCTGGACGTCGAACCTGTTGGGGCTGTGCGCTTACTGGGAGTCCGGACCGAGCCCCGCGATCCTCAGCCAACGTCCAGCCGACGCACCGTCTGCGCCCACCGAAGCCGGACAGCGTGGATCTCGAACCCGTCCCGAGACCGGAGGCCTTGACATGTCCACTCCTGCACCTGCGTTGCCCCGCAACGCAACCCCGGTGCCCGACGTCCGAGCCCACGAGCCGCCAGGAACGAGACGCTCGCCCGGGCGGCTGTGGCGCGGACGCCCCGATGACCCTGCCTGGGTCCGGCCCGGCCTGCTCGCCCTGCTGGCCGCTACCGCCGTTCTGTATCTGTGGCACCTCGGTGACTCAGGTTGGGCCAACTCCTTCTACTCCGCTGCGGCGCAGGCTGGTTCGCAGTCCTGGAAGGCGATGTTCTTCGGCGCCTCGGACGCGGCGGGCTCGATCACGGTGGACAAGACGCCGATGTCGTTGTGGGTGATGGCTGCGTCCGTGCGGGTGTTCGGGCTCAGCTCGTGGAGCATCCTGGTGCCGCAGGCTCTGATGGGGGTCGCCGCTGTCGGCCTGCTCTACGCCACCGTGCGGCGGGCGTTCTCGCCGGCCGCCGGACTGATCGCCGGCCTGGTGATGGCTACGACACCCGTTGCGGCGCTGATGTTCCGGTTCAACAACCCGGACGCGCTGCTGGTGCTGCTGCTGGTCGGTGCCGCGTACGCGACGCTGCGAGCGATCGAGCGCGCCGGCACCGGCTGGATCGTCTTCGCCGCAGTCCTGGTCGGCTGCGGTTTCATGACGAAGATGCTGCAGGCGCTGCTGGTGGTACCGGTGCTGGTCGGCGTCTATCTGGTGTGTGCTCCGACGACGCTGCGCAGGCGCATCGTCAACCTGCTGTGGGCCGGACTCGCGCTGGTGGTCGCCAGCGGCTGGTGGGTCGCGATCGTCACCCTGGTGCCGGCCGGCGCCCGGCCGTACATCGGCGGGTCGCAGAACAACAGCATTCTCGAGCTCGCCCTGGGCTACAACGGGCTGGGCCGGTTGAGCGGCAACGAGACCGGCAGCGTGGGCGGCGGCAACACCGGCGCCAACGGCGGCGGCAACTGGGGCGCAACGGGTCTGACCCGGCTGCTGAGCGGTGAGAACGCCGGGCAGGCCGGCTGGCTGATCCCGACCGCGCTGGTGCTGCTCGTGGTGGGTCTGTTGCTTCGCGGGCGGGCGCCGCGCACGGACCGCCAGCGCGCCGCGTTCCTGGTCTGGGGCGGTTGGCTGCTGGTCACCGGGCTGACGTTCAGCCTGATGCAGGGGATCTTCCACGTCTACTACACCGTCGCGCTGGCGCCGGCTATCGGTGCGCTGGTGGGGATGGGCGCCGTCGCCCTCTGGCGGGCTCGGGGGGTGGTCTGGTCGGTGGTGCTCGGTGCCGTCGTCGCCGTCACAGCAGCCTGGTCATGGTCGCTGCTGGGCGACGCCAGCGGTTGGCACCCGTGGCTGCGCTGGGTCGTCCTGGTGCTCGGTCTTGTTGCCGGTGTCGTGCTGATGGCCCGGGAGTGGTTGTCCAGCCAGGTGTGCAGCGCTGCCGCCGTGGTGGCGCTGGTCGCGGTACTGCTCGGGCCGGTGGCCTGGACGGTGAACACGGTCGCCACCCCGCACGCCGGGTCGATCGTCACCGCAGGCCCTGCCGTTCAGGACGCAGGTCTCGGCGGCGGACCCGGCGGCGGACCCGGTGGTGCACCCGGTCGCGCTGGTGGTCCCGGCGGTGGCTTCCCCGGCGGCACGGGCGCCACGGGCGGTACTGCCGCTCCGACCGGCGGCGGCGGTGGCATGGGCGGACTGCTGAACGCCAGCGCTCCGAGCGCCGAGGTGGTCACCGCGTTGCAGCAGAACGCGTCGTCCTACAGCTGGGCCGCCGCGGCCGTCGGGTCGCAGACGGCGGCGGGCCTGCAGCTCGGCGCCGAGGTCCCGGTGATGGCGATCGGCGGCTTCAACGGCAGCGACCCGTCGCCGACGCTGGCCCAGTTCCAGCAGTACGTCGCCGAGGGCAGGGTGCACTACTTCGTGGGCAGCGGCTCCAGCCGGGGCGGCGGCCTCGGCGGCGCCGGCTCCAGCACCGGCGGGAGCTCGGCGTCGTCCGAGATCGCGGCCTGGGTGGCGGCGAACTTCACCGCCACCACGGTCGGCGGCGTGACGCTCTACGACCTGACCGCCACCGGTTGATCAACAGTCACAGACGGGGCACTGCGAACGTCCGCAGTGCCCCGTCTGTGACGGGTCAGGGGAGAGCGCGGACCAGGTCGAGCGGGTCGCGCCGGTCGCCGAACACCTGCCGCAGCGCACGCGAGGCGGCGTGCAGCCCGGCCATCCCGTGCACCGCCGGCCCCGGCGGCGTCGACGCCGAGCACAGGTAGGTGCCCGCCAGCGGCGTCCGGTACGGGTCCCAGCGCGGCGCCGGCCGCATCACCATCTGCCACGGCGTCGGGGCACCGGAGGCGATGTCACCCCCGACGTAGTTCGCGTTGTGGTCGGCCTCCTGCGCCGCGGTCATCACCGAGCGGTGCAGGACGACGTCCCGGAAGCCCGGCGCGAAGCGCTCGACCTGGGCGGTGACCTGCTCGCCGAGGTCACGCGTCGAGCCGTTCGGCACATGCGCGTACGTCCACAGCGTGTGCTGCCCGGACGGCGCTCGCCCGGCGTCCACCACGCCCGGTTGGGAGGCCAGCACGAACGGTCGCTCGGGGTGCCGGCCGGCGTGCACGTCGGCCTCGGTGGCGGCCATCTCGGCCCGGGCGCCGCCCAGATGCAGGGTGCCGGCGAGCTCGACGCCGGCTGCGGCCCACGGGACCGGGGCGCTGAGCGCGAAGTCCACCTTGCAGACCCCACCGCCGTACCGGAACCGGCGCAGCCACCCCTCGTACGACGCGGGCAGTGAGCCACGGGCCAGCTCGAGCAGCCCGCGAGGACTGACGTCGAGCAGCACCGCCCGGGCCGGCGGCAGCTCGGCCAGCGACGCCACCGGCGTGCCGGTGCGAATCCGTCCGCCGCCCGCGACGACTGCAGCTGCCAGCGCGTCCACGATGGACTGGCTGCCGCCGCGCGGGATCGGCCAGCCCACGCCGTGGGCGAGCGAGGCCAGCAGCAGACCGGCGCCGGCCGGGGCCAGCCGGCGCGGCGGCGAGATGGCGTGCGCGCTCACCCCGGTCAGCAGCGCGGGAGCGAACTCGCCGGTGAAGCGACGGTTCCAGGCGGGCGAGCCCTGCTCGAGGATGCGGGTGCCGAGCCGCAACAGGGTGCCCAGGTGCAGCGGCGGCCGCCGGAAGTCGGACAGCAGCAGCTCGACCACCTCCTGCCAGCGCTCGGCGAGCGGCTGCAGCAGCGAGCGCCAGGCCGCGCCGTCCGCGCCGAGGCCGTCCACCGTGCGGTCCAGGTCCCGCCAGGCCAGGGCCGCGACCTCGCCGTCCAGCGGCTGCGCGTAGGCGACCTCGGGCTGCAGCATCTCGACGCCGTGGCCGGCCAGGTCGAAGGCCTGGAAGAAGGGCGAGGCCACACCCATCGGGTGCACCGCCGAGCAGACGTCGTGCCGGAAGCCGGGGAGCGTGAGCTCGCTGGTTCGCGCGCCGCCGCCGATGGTCGGCGCCGCCTCGATGACCTCGACCTGCAGTCCGGCCGCGACCAGGACGACGGCAGCGGCCAACCCGTTGGGACCCGCGCCGACCACGACGGCGTCGAGCGGCTCGTCCACCGGGTCCTCCCTCGTGCGCCTGGCGGCCGGTGCGCCGCGTCGTCGCGAGCATAGGCGGGCCGGACTCAGCCGGGCAGCGGCGCCTGCCCGACTACGACGCAGCATCGACCGGGCGCAGGGTCCAGCCGGGGCCTGGCGTTCTCACAGCCCAGCCCGTCGACGACGCCGTCCAGCAGCGCGAGGTTCATCCCGCAGACGAGGTCGCGGTGCTCGTCCACCAGTGCGTCGAAAGGGCAGTTGCTCAGCTCGACGTCGTCGCCGACCCGGCGCGGTTCGTAGCCGTGCTCGTGCACGGCCGCGCTGACCCGGTCCAGCTCGTCCGTCCCGGTGGCCGACGACTGCGCGCCGAGCCGTTGGCCGGTCCGCTGCGCGACGTCCCGCACGCAGTCCAGCACGGGCAGGTCGCGGGCGGCCGCGGTCGAGACGGCGCTGGCCAGCAGCTGGCCGGCCAGCTCGTAGCGACGCCGGGGCAGGGACAGCTCGACCTGCCCGGCCGAGCGCCGGTAGAGCTTGGACGGTCGTCCGGCACCCGGCCCGGTGCGCCCGGACAGCCGCCGGAACTCGGTGGCCAGCAGTCCCTCCTCGACCAGCTTGTCGAGGTGGAACTTGGCGGTGTGGCCCGGGACCCCGGTCGCGTCGGCGGCCTCGACCCGGCCGACGGCGTCCGGGGCGCTCGCGACGTACTCGTACAGGGCACGGCGCACCGGCTCGGCGAGCAGGCTGACCCGGTTCACCTGGGTCTCGAAGTCCTGGTCGGACACGGTCGACCTCTCTAACGGAGATGGCAGTTGACGAAAGAGTGCTTGGGCCCTAACGTCCACCATAGTCTCCTTTACAAGCGACGTCACCACCTGGAGGAACCCGTGGACACCAACCGCACCGCCCCCGCCCGACCGCTCGTGCTCGACGACGACGACCTCGCCTCCAACCCCAGCCGTCAGGCGTTCATGCTGCTGCGGACCCTCTTCACGGTCGCGCCCATCCTGTTCGGCCTGGACAAGTTCACGAACCTGCTCACCGACTGGACCCAGTACCTGGCTCCGTGGATCAACGACCTGGTGCCCGGAACCGCCCAGCAGGCGATGTACGCCGTCGGGATCATCGAGGTGGTCGCCGGAATCACCGTCGCCCTCGCACCGAGGTTCGGCGCCTACCTGGTGGCCGCGTGGCTGGCCGGGATCATCGTCAACCTGATCAGCCTCGGCTACTACGGCGACGTGGCCCTGCGGGACTTCGGCCTGCTCGTCAGCGCGCTCGCGCTGGCCCGGCTGGCGGCCGCCCACCGTGGGCCCAGCCGGCGATGACTGCCCAGCCGACCCCGCTGGTCCGGCGCCATCCGGTCGACCCCGGCCCGCCGGTGGCTGACGTCGCAGCCGCCCGCCGCGCGGCCCACGACCTGCTGGTCTCGCTCGGGCTGCCGGTCGACAGCCCGGCCATGGCCGACACCCCGCGCCGCATGGTGGGTGCCTACCTCGAGATGCTCACGCCGCGTTCCTTCGACCTGACCACGTTCGACAACGACGAGGGCTACGACGAGCTGGTGCTCGCTCGCGGCATCCCGGTACAGGCGCTGTGCGAGCACCACCTGCTGCCGTTCGTGGGCGTGGCGCACGTCGGCTACCTTCCGCGCGACCGGATCCTCGGCCTGTCCAAGCTGGCCCGGGTGGTCGAGCTGTTCGCCCGCCGGCCGCAGGTGCAGGAGCGGCTCACCAAGCAGGTCGCCGACTGGCTGGACGACCAGCTCAGCCCACGCGGGGTGGGCGTGGTGATCGAGGCCGAGCACAGCTGCATGACCTTGCGCGGGGTGCGGGCGGCGGACACCAGCACGATCACCTCGACGCTGCTCGGTACCCTGCGCGAGGACCCTCGGTCACGGGCGGAGTTCCTCGCCCTGACGACCGGCGCACCTCGCTACCCCGGAGGACCACATGCCTGAGCAGCAACCGATCGTCGTCGTCGGAGGTGGGCTGGCCGGCGGCAAGACCGTGGAACAGCTGCGCGAGAAGGGCTACGCAGGCCCGCTCGTGCTGTTCTCCACCGAGCCGCACCTGCCCTACGAGCGACCGCCGTTGTCCAAGGGCTACCTGATGGGTGAGTCCGAGCGGGACGAGGTGTTCGTGCACGACGCGGTCTGGTACGACGAGCACGACGTCGAGCTGGCGCTGAGTGAACAAGTGGCCTCGGTGGACCTCGCGGCGCACCAGGTGCGCACCACCTCAGGACGCGTGCAGGGCTACTCGAACCTGGTGCTGGCCACCGGGTCCGAGCCACGTCGGCTCAACCTGACCGACCTGGACGCCGCGCACGTTGCGCGGGTGCTCACGCTGCGCACGCTGGACGAGAGCGAGAGCCTGCGCGAGTGGTTGCGGCCAGGCGTCCGGCTGGTCGTGGTCGGCGGCGGCTGGATCGGCCTGGAGGTCGCCTCCGCGGCCCGCAAGGCCGGTGCGGAGGTCACTGTGCTCGAGCTGGATCCCCTTCCGCTGCAACGTGTCCTGGGCGCACAGGTGGCCGAGGCGTTCGCGGCCAAGCACCGCCGCGAGGGGGTCGACCTGCGGACCGAGGTCACGGTGGCCGGCGTGGTCGCGGACGGCGAGGGGCTGCGGGTCGACCTGGACGGGGGTGACGCGGTGGGCGCGGACGTCGTGTTGGTCGGCATCGGCATCAGCCCGCGCACCGAGCTGGCCGAGGCGGCCGGCCTGGACGTCGACAACGGTGTCGTCGTGGACGGCCGGCTGCGTACTTCGGACCCGGACGTGTTCGCGGTCGGCGACGTGGCCAACGCGCCCTACCCGCGGCTGGGACGACGGCTGCGCGTCGAGCACTGGGCGGCTGCGCTGAACCAGCCAGAGGTCGTGGCCGGCGTGATCGCCGGCGGTGACGCGACGTGGGACCTGCTGCCCTACTTCTTCACCGACCAGTATGACTGGGGCATGGAGTACCACGGGTTCGCCGACCCGAGGAGCCAGCGGGTCGTCGTCCGGGGCGACCTGGCCGGCGGCGAGTTCGTCGCCGCCTGGCTGGACGACGAGGGCGCGGTCACCGCGGCCATGCACGTCAACCAGTGGGACGACGGCGACGCGGTCAAGGAGCTGGTCGGCACGACCCTGGACGCCGAGCGGTTCACCGACACCGGCACCCCGCTCGGCTGAGCGGGTCGGCGTCGTCCTACAAGGGTGCGGCGCCGACGTCCTGGATCTCCCCGCGCACGGCGTACAGCTCGGGGAAGAACGTCAGCTCCAGCGCGCGGCGCAGGAACGGCACCCCCGACGAGCCACCCGTGCCCTGCTTGGAGCCGATGATCCGCTCGACGGTCTTCAGGTGCCGGAACCGCCAGAGCTGGAAGTTGTCCTCCAGGTCAATGAGTTCCTCGCACGCCTCGTACGCCATCCAGTGCTCGCGCGAGCGCTCGTAGATCGTGGTGAACGTCGGCACCAGGTCGGGGTTGAACCGGTAGGGCTTTGTCCAGTCCCGGTCGAGCAGCTCGGGCGGAACCGGGTGGCCCATCCGGTGCAGATACGCGAGGAACTCGTCGTACAGGCTGCGCTCGTGCAACAGCTCGCGCAGCATCTGCTGGGCCTGCGGGTGGTGGTCGAAGACGTCGACCATGTCCTTGTTCTTGTTGCCGAGGATGAACTCGACCGCCCGGTACTGCCAGGACTGGAAGCCGGAGGACGACGCCAGGAAGCTTCGGAACTCGGCGTATTCGCTCGGGGTCAGGGTGGCCAGCACCGACCACTGTTCGGTCAGGGTGGTCTGGATGTGCTTGACCCGGGCCAGCCCCTTGAGGGCGGGCCGCAGGTCGTCCACGCGCAGCAGCTGCCGGACGGCGCGCAGCTCGTGCAGCATCAGCTTCAGCCACAGCTCGGACGTCTGGTGCTGGATGATGAACAGCAGCTCGTCGTGCCGCTGCGGCACGCTCAACGGGTGCTGGGCGGACAGCACCTGATCCAGGTGCAGGTAGTCGCCGTAGGACATTGCGGCGCGGAAGTCGCGCTGGACGCCCGGCTCGAGCTGGCGCTGGGCGGACGTCGGAGGTTGGGGCTCGTCGGGCATGCGCGCAGGCTATCGCCGCGCCTGGCCCCTGGCTCCCGCCCACCCGGCCGCGCACTCTCCCCACTTGTGGCGGGTTGTGGGGGTCTCAACCGCCGCTGAGACCCCCACAACCCGTCACAAGTGCAGAGACGAGGCGCCACAAGTGCGGGGGATCGGGCGCTCAGAAATGGGCACCCATCCGGGACCGCCCCGGCGGCGAACACTCGCCGTGGAGTATTTATCGCGACGCGGTTGCATTAAGCCCCTGGCTCTGGCTAGTTTCGGTGCCATGGCGATTTCCGAGGCTCCGGTTGCGACGGCCGACGAGTCGCCGTCCTCGCTCCGGCAGTTCCGGCGGTCGCTGGATCGCACCCAGTGGCTGGTGCTCGCCGGCATGGCCGGCTTCATCGTGCTGCTGCACGTGGTCGGCTGGGGGGTGCTGTTCGGTGCGGTCGCGCCGAAGGAGCTGCGGCTCGGCGATGGCCAGATGTACGGCGTCGCGCTCGGCGTCACCGCCTACGTGCTGGGCATGCGGCACGCCTTCGACGCCGACCACATCGCGGCGATCGACAACACCACGCGCAAGCTGGTCGCGGAGGACAA
Organism: Angustibacter sp. McL0619; assembly: GCF_049994355.1. Taxonomy (NCBI): domain Bacteria; kingdom Bacillati; phylum Actinomycetota; class Actinomycetes; order Kineosporiales; family Kineosporiaceae; genus Angustibacter; species Angustibacter sp. McL0619. The sequence continues at coordinate 1,131,223 of NZ_CP188257.1, forward strand.
GAAGCCGCTGAGCGTGGGCTTCTGGTTCTCCCTCGGTCACTCCAGCATCGTCTTCGGGCTGTGCCTGCTGCTCGGGATCGGCGTCAAGGCGCTGTCCGGGCAGGTCGAGAACGAGGACTCGACGCTGCAGCAGTTCACCGGGGTCTTCGGCACCAGCGTCTCCGGACTGTTCCTGATCGCGCTCGGCATGATCAACCTGGTCTCCCTGATCGGCATCCTGGGGGTCTGGTCCGGGATGCGCAGCGGCGTGTACGACGAGCAGGCGCTTGAGCACCAGCTGGACAACCGCGGCCTGATGAACCGCATCCTGCGGCCGGTGATGAAGGGCGTGCGCCAGCCCCGGCACATGTACCCGGTCGGGTTCCTGTTCGGCCTCGGCTTCGACACCGCCACCGAGGTCAGCCTGCTGGTCCTGGCCGCGGGCAGTGCCGCCGTCTCGGTGCCTTGGTATGCGATCCTGGTGCTGCCGGTGCTGTTCGCCGCCGGGATGAGCCTGCTGGACAGCATCGATGGCGTCTTCATGAACTTCGCCTACGGCTGGGCCTTCGCCCGGCCGGTGCGCAAGGTGTACTACAACATCGTGATCACCGGCCTCTCGGTCGCCGTCGCCCTGGTGATCGGGCTGATCGAGATCGACTCGATCCTGGTGGAGAAGCTGTCCATCGACTCGGGGCCACTGCATGCGATCGGCACCCTCGACCTGAACTACGTCGGGTACGTCATCGCCGGGCTGTTCGCCCTGACCTGGGCGGTCGCGTTGCTGTGGTGGCGGTTCGGCCGGGTCGAGGAGCGCTGGAGCGCCGGGCTGGCCGGGCGCGCGTCGTCCCAGAGCTGATCGGCGCTGATCCGAAGTCGGCGCTACTGGCCCGTGGCACCGTCGATCTGCTCGCGCAGGATGTCCGCGTGACCGTTGTGCCGGGCGTACTCCTCGATCATGTGGATGACCACCGAGCGCAGGTCGAAGCGCACGTCGCCGTCGGACCGGCTGTCCACGTAGGTCTCGTCCAGCGGCCGGCCGTCGATCGCCCGGCGCGCCGCCTCGACCTCGGCCGCGAAGGTCGCGAAGTCGGCCTCCGGGTCGGCGTCGTCCACCGCCAGGAAGTCGTCGTCCGGGTCAGGTCCCTTCCAGTACAACTGGTCCAGCGCCTCGCCGGCCACCCGACGTCGGAACCACTGGCGCTCGACGTCGCTCATGTGCCGCACCAGCCCGAGCAACGAGATCTCGGACGGCGGGACGGCCCGCCGCCGCAGCTGCTCGGCCGTCAGGCCGCTGCACTTGGCCAGCAAGGTCGCCCGGTGGTGGTCGAGCCTGCTCAGCAGCGCGGGCCGCTCGTCCGCCAGCCACAGCGGCCCTGGTCGCGCCACCTCCGGTGCCGTCCACTTCATGCAGAACTCCTCGAAGTCGGGCGTGCAGCGTGCACCTCGTCGACGGTAGCGCTGCGCACTAGGCTCCTGACGTGTACGACATCGCGCTGACGGTCGAGGCGTGCCTTCGCGCCGGCACCCGGGTCGACGTGGGCTGGGCCGTCGCCACCGAGGGGATCAGCTCCCGGGACTGGAGCGAGGCGGTCGCCATCACCCCCGGCGGTGGGCGCACTGGCGGCGTGCTGTCCGGCAGTCTCAACGAGCAGCTGGCCGACCGGGCCGAGCAGGGGATCGGTGCGCGCGTCCTGCGGCTGCAGGTGAGCGAGGTGGACGCGATGGTCGCCGGCCTGTCCTGCGGCGGTGCCGCGACCGCCGTCCTGCTGCCGGCCACCAGCCTGCCGGGCGAGCTCTGGGGTGCGCTGCGCCGCCGCGAGCCGGTCTGCCTGGTCCTGCCGCTGGACGGGGACGACGTCCACGACGTCACGATGTTCACCGCGGACGACGTCGACGCGGCGGGTGAGGACGCGGCGCAGCTGTTCGCCCGCGGGACGAGCGCCAGCACGGTCACGGCCGACGCCGTGGTCACGGTGCTGTTCCCCGTGCCGACGCTGCTGGTCGTCGGGGCCGGTGCCATCCCGGACGCCCTGATGGTCTGCGCCGACCTGCTCGGCTGGCACACCCAGGTGACGTCGGACGCGGCCACAGCGACCGGCGTGATCGCCGGCCTCGCCCGGATCGACGTGCTGGTGGTCACCAGCCACGACGACGACGTCGCGGGGCGCGCGCTGGCCGCCGCGCTGGACGGTGAGGTCGGCTACATCGGCGCGCTCGGGTCCCGGCGCAAGCAGCAGGCACGAGCCGACTGGCTGGCCTACCGCGGTGTGGTCGACCTGAGCCGGGTGCACGGACCCGCCGGGCTGGACATCGGGGCGGGCACCGCGGCCGAGATCGCGGTGTCCATCGTCGCTGAGGCGATCGCCGTCCGGTCCGGACACGCCCGGTCCGGCGAACAGCCGATCATCTGAACAGCCCTCGTCCGAACCCGTTCCGCGATCTACAGTGGGGTGGGTAGGCGACCTCGGGTGAAGGGTTCGGCGATGACACGGCAACCGGACGACGCGGACGACACGGTAGAAGTGCTGCGCACGGTCTGGGCGGCGCAGGACCCCGTGGCCGCGGCCGCGGATGACGACTGCGGTCCCACCAAGTCCTGCCGGAACATGAAGGACGTCAGCTTCGACGGCTTCGCCGAGCCGGGCAGCGACATCGGCGCCGCCTGGCGGGCCAAGCTGCAGCGCGAGGGGAAGCTCAGCACCTCCGGCGCCAGCGTGCGCGACCTCGTGCTCGGTACGGCGTCGAACGACTGACCGGTCCGCACCGAACGCCCGCAGGTCCGCACGCCGACGCCTAGGAGAACCTGGATGGATCGACCCGAGAGCGTCGGCGCGCTGACCGAGATCCTGCGCTCCGGCGGGTACCTGGCCGACCGCGGGCTGTCCACCGCGCTGTTCGTCGGCCTGTCGCTGAACCGGCCCGTCCTGCTCGAGGGCGAGGTGGGGGTCGGCAAGACCGAGGTGGCCAAGGTGCTCGCGGAAGTGTTCGGGCGCAAGCTGATCCGGCTGCAGTGCTACGAGGGCATCGACACCAACCAGGCGCTCTACGAGTGGGACTACGCCCGCCAGATGCTGCACCTGCGTGCCCTGTCGGACCATCAGCTGGACGACGACGCAGCCGTCGAGAAGGTGTTCGGCCCGCGCTTCCTGCTGGAACGGCCGCTGCTGGAGGCCGTGCGGGCCGGCGACCGCGCGGTGCTGCTGATCGACGAGGTCGACCGCGCGGACGACGAGTTCGAGGCCTTCCTGCTCGAGGTGCTCTCGGACTACCAGATCAGCATCCCGGAGATCGGCACCATCACCGCGGAAAAGCCGCCACTGGTGATCCTCACCTCGAACCGCACCCGCGAGCTGCACGATGCGCTCAAGCGCCGCTGCCTGTACCACTGGGTCGGGTTCCCCAGCGCGGAGCGCGAGCTCGAGATCGTGCTGGTCCGCGAACCCGGCGTGTCGCAGGCGCTGGCGACCAAGGTCGTGGCCGCGGTCAACCGGCTGCGCGCCCTCGACCTGGCCAAGCCACCCGGTGTGGCCGAGACGATCGACTGGGTCCGCACGCTCGACGTCCTGGGCGAGAGCGAGCTCAACGCGCGGACGGTCGACGACACGATGGGCGCCGTGGTCAAGGAGCGCGACGACGTCGAGCTGGTCCGTGAGCACCTTGACCACATCGCCACCGGCGCCTGAGCCGGACGAGCTGGTCCGCCTCCTGGTGGGCTTCGCACGCCGGCTGCGCGAAGCCGAGCTGGCCGTCGGCTCGGGCGACGTCCTGACCTACTGCGCCGCGGCGGCCGCACTCAACCCCGCTGACCTGGTGGACGTCTACTGGGCCGGGCGAACCACCCTGGTGATCCGGCGCGACCAGATCCCGGTGTACGACAGCGTGTTCCGCAGCTACTTCCTGGACGAGGCGGACGACGAGCCGCCGAAACCGTTCAGCGTCAAGGCGAAGCAGCAGGCCCAGTCCGTCCTGCAGGTGCCGGAGTCCGAGCCGGGGGAGCAGCGCCGCGAGGACCAGCAGGCGCTGCTCGGCCTGATCGCCTCCGACGCGTCGTCGCTGAAGGCGAAGTCGTTCGCCGCCTGCACCGCCGAGGAGCTGCTCGCGTTGCGGCACATCATGAAGTCGCTGCGGCTGACGCCCCCGCGCCGGCGCACCCGTCGGACCGTCCGCGCCTCGTCCGGCCGGGTGCCGGACCTGCGCCGCACGGTCCGCGAGACCATGCGGCTGCACGGCGAGCCGACCGAACTGTACTGGCGCCGCCGTCGGCTGCGGCTACGCCCGCTGGTGCTGATCCTGGACGTGTCCGGCTCCATGTCGGACTACTCGAGAGCGCTGCTGCAGTTCGCCTACTCGACCAGCCGCGTGCCGACCAGGGTCGAGGTCTTCTGCTTCGGCACCCGGCTGACCCGGATCACCCGCGAGCTCGACCACCGTCGTCCGGACGAGGCGCTGGACCGGGCCGCCAGGGCCGTCGTGGACTGGGAGGGCGGCACCCGGATCGGCTCGTCGCTGGACACGTTCGTGCGCGACTGGGCCCGTCGCGGCCGGTGCCGCGGGGCGATCGTGGTGATCTGCTCGGACGGCCTGGACCGCGGCGATCCCGCGGTGCTGGCGACCGCGATGGACCGACTGTCCCGGTTGTGCCACCGGATCGTCTGGATGAACCCGCACAAGGGCGAGAGCGAGGACTTCCGGCCCAATACGCTCGGCATGATGGTCGCGGCCCCGCACATCGACCTGCTGATGTCCGGCCACGACCTGCGCAGCCTCGAGCAGTTCGCCTCGGTGCTGCCGGACCTGCGATAGGAGGCGGCCAGGTGCTGTGGAGCGTGCTCGTCGAGGCCGACGGCGACCGGGCGGTGACCCGCGAGGAGGTCGTCGAGCTGGCTGACGCCGTCGCTGCCGCATCCGGGATCGCCTCCGGCATCGGCACCAACGGTTACGGCGCGCGGCTGCTGGTCGAGGCGGACACCCCGGACGAGGCGACAGCCCTGGGACGCGAGGAGTTCACCCGGGCAGCGGCCGCCGCCGGACTGCCGCCGTGGCCGATCGTCACGCTGACGGCCACCAGCGAGGACGACGACGAGGACGACGACGACCAGCCGGCGACGAGCCCGGGTCAGGCCGGATGATCCGGCTCGGATCCCTTGCGGGGTACCCGTTCGAGGGGCCGCGGGTGCTCGGTGGTTGGACGCCGCCGGCCCGGCCCGCGGTGTTCGCGATCCTGTGCCGACCCGAGCCGGAGGCCAAGCCGGACCGGTACGCGGTGATCTACGTCGGGCACTGCGACGACCTGGCTGCCGAGCGGTTCCCGTTCAACCACCCCCAGGCCGCCTGCTGGGTGCGGCGCGCGGGCAACCGGTGGAAGCTGCACGTGTGCACCTACGAGGTGCCCGGCGGGCTGCGTTCGCACCGCGAGCAGATCGCCCAGGAGCTCGTCGCGATCTACCACCCAAGCTGCAACGAGCAGCAGTACGACCGGTCCTGGCAGGACCACTGGATCGGCGAGTACAAGGCGCCGACGACCGGCCCGCTGACCACCGGACGCGACCCGGACGACCGCTAGGCCGGCACCGAGGGCTCAGCGGGCGGGCGGTACCCGACGCCGTCGTGCAGCCGTGAGCGCCGCCGACCGGCCGCGGGCTTGGCCGGCGGACGCTCGACCGGCTGCTCGGGCATCGGGGTCACGCCGGCCACGATGCCCTCGGCCATCCCGTACAGCAGCGGTAGGGCGCCGGCCACCACGCCGCCGGTGCGGTTGATGTTCTGAACGCCGGGCAAGATCGGCTCGGCGTTGGCCACGATCTGCCGCACCAGGTCGCGGCACTCCTCGAGGTGCCCGGCGACCTGGGTCAGCTGGCTGCCGACGACGAACAGGTAGAACGCCAGGCCGGCGATCATCAGGACGATGTCGATGACAGAGAGCACGACCATGGCCGTCACATCCTCACCTTCGCCAGCACCCGTCCGAGGAACAGGTGGTGTTCGAGACCCTCGGCGAGGACGGCGTCCACGCCGTTGGCGGTGACCCCGATCAGCGCCGCGTCCGCGGTGTTGTCGACAGCCGCCTGCAAGGTGTCGCGGACCCGCAGCACCCGCTGGTCGATCCGGCGCACCAGCAGCACCAGGATGGTCAGCAGGGCCGCGACGGCCAGCACGACGACGAACCCGCCGATGATCGCCCCCCACCACAGGTTCTCCTGGGTGGAGGTCAACGCCTGCACGCTCGCCGGCGTCATGCTCGTCGTGCCCACCGTCAGCCTCCCAGCCTGGTGCGTCCGCGGTTCAGCCCGGCCACGATGACCGTGGCGTGCTCGATCGTGGTGTTGAGGTCCTTCAGCGCCGCCGTGTTCTGCACCGACAGCTGCAGCGACTCGTCGATGTCAGCGGCCTCGTTGCCGATCTTGTGGGCCAGCAGCAGGATCGGCACGACGAGGGCGACGACCACCAGGACGACGACTATCGCCACCGTGTAGCCGATCACCCAGCCGGTGGTGGAGTCGCTCGCCGCGAGGGTCACCATGGTAGATATCCCTTCCCGCTCAGACGGTTTCGCAGAAGTCGCGGACCGGCTTGAGGCTGTCGTTCACCGACGCCACCACCGGTGGCACGGTGCTGGTCTGGCTGGCGACGACGCCGAGACCGCCGATCAGCGCGGTGAGCGTGCTGCTGACCGCGCGCAGGTGGAAGATCACCCGGATCAGGCCGAGTGCGGCGGCGGCGATGATGAGCACGGCGAGGACCACGGTCACCCAGGCGACGACTGGCACGACGGATCTCCTTCCTGCTCAGCCGAGCAGCTTGGCGACGGAGCCGGCGTAGCGGACGGCGCCGACGGCTACCTCATGGATGGTCTGGTCGGTGGTCGCCAGCGCCTCCGGGACGCCGTCGAGCTCGCCGATCAGCGCGACGCCGCCGGCCAGGATGTCGTCGGAGGCACCCCGGATGCGTTCCAGCGCAGCGAGAACACGGTTCAGCAGGGCCACCAGCACTGGCACCACGACGAGCAGCAGCACCGCGTTGCCGATCCACCACAGCACCATGCGGCCTCCTCAGCTCGGGTTCGGTTGGTAGGGCAGGAAGAAGCGGCGGAACACCCGCATCAGGGCCATCCGCATGGCCCGCAGGCCGATCGCCAGACCGCTGGCCGGCGCCGCGTTGGCCACCTGGTCGGGGGACAGGCCCTGGTCGGCCGCCTCGATCCGGCGCTGCATGTTGCCGGCGAAGTCACGCATCAGCACCGAGGTGACGTCGGAGATCATGCCGCGGCCGTACTGGGCCGCGGCGCCGGACAGCTGCAGGTCCTGCACGACGTCCACCTTGGTGCCCGAAGCGGTCGGTGCCAGCGTCGCGGTGACCAGCATGCTGGCCTGCCCGCGGCCGCGTTCGTCCGCGCCGGACGCGTCGACGACGACCCGCTTGGCCGCGTCGTCCCGCTCCACGATGGTTGCGGTGCCGGCGAACTGGAGCTTGACCGGTCCCATCCGGATGCCGACCCGTCCCAGGAACTTCTGCGAGCCGTCGTCCGACTGCTGCTCGTCGGTCAGCTCGGCGCCGGGCAGGCAGGCCGCCACCTGCGGGATGTCGTCGAAGAACGACCACACCTTGTCGATCGGCTGCGGCACCTCGAAGTCGCTCTTGATCAGCATCAAGCCTCCTCGGACCGGTGGGTCGCCGTAAGGTACGCGTCGGGGTCCAGCAGGAACCGGTCCCGGCAGCCGACGCAGCAGAAGTACGAGACAATGCCCTGGTGCTCGACCGGGTGGCTGGACGCGTCGGCCCGCACCGTCATCCCGCAGACCGGGTCGATCGCCTGAGCCGGCTCGAAGACCTGTGCCGCAGTGTTTTCGGGGCTGCCGCTCGTGCCTCCAACGAGGTTGCCGGCGGCCCGATCGCGGACCAGCTCGGCGAGGATCGCGACCGCGATCTCGCGGTGCGTGGTGTGCCCCAGGTCCAGGCCGACCGGCACCCGCACCCGGTCGAGCTGGTGCTGCGGGACTCCGCGGTCGGCCAGGTAGCCGAGCACCGCCTCTCCGCGGCGCCTCGAAGCGACCAGGCCGACGTAGGCGGGGGAGGCGCCGACCGCCTGCTCGACCGCCTCCTCGTCGCCGTGACCCTGGGTGGCCACCACGACGATGGTGCGCCGGTCGACGTCCGCGGCGGAGAAGTCAGGGTGGTCCAGCAGGTCGGCCCGCCAGCCCAGCGCGGTGGCGAGCTCGGTCAGCGTGGACGCCATCGGCGAGCGCCCGACGACCAGCAGCCGCGGGCGGGGGGTGGCCGGTTCGACGTACACCTCCAGCGCGCCCTCGCTGGCGCAGGAGACCGGTACGACGACCATTCCCTCGGGGACGGCGGCGCCGAACTGCTCGACGCTGCCGAGCAGCAGCAGCTTCGGCTCACCGTCCCGCATCACCTGCTGCGCCTGGCGGATCACGGCCGGCTCCGCGCAGGCCCCGCCGATCCAGCCGTGCAGCTGGCCGGCCGCGGTGATGATCGCCCGCGAACCCTGCTGCCCGGACGAGGGACCCTGGCGCCACACCACGGTGGCCAACGCGAAGTCCTCGCCCTGCTCGGCGAGCTCGCGGGCCTGCTCGAGGATGTCCCAGCCGTTGAGCGGTCCGGGTTTCAGCGGTCCGGGGTTCAGCGGTCCGGTGCTCATCGTCACTCCGTCCGGACCGGTGGGGCGCCGGAGACGTCGCGGCGCATCGTGATGGCCTCGTAGACCCGGTCCGGCAGCAGCGGCATGTCGATGTTGCGCACGCCGGTGCCCTTGAGCGCGTCCAGCACGGCGTTGACGAACGCGGCCGGTCCGCCGACGGTCGCGCACTCGCCGATGCCCTTGGCTCCGATCGGGTGGTGCGGGCAGGGGGTGACGACCTCGTGCAGCTCGTAACCCGGTGTCTCCCAGGCGGTCGGCAGCAGGTAGTCCATGAAGTTCGAGCCGACGCAGTTGCCCTCGGCGTCGAACGTGATGAACTGCATGCTGGCCATCGCGTAGGCCTCGGTCAGGCCGCCCATGATCTGGCCCTCGACGATCATCGGGTTGATCCGCACCCCGCAGTCGTCCACCGCGACCACCTGCAGCACGTCCCACACGCCGGTCTCCGGGTCGACCTCGACCGTCACGATGTAGCAGGCGAACGGCCAGGTCAGGTTCGGCGGGTCGTAGTAGGCGTTGGCCTCCAGGCCGGGTTCCAGGCCGTCCGGCATGTTGCTGTACGCCGCCATCGCGCACTCCTGGATGGTGGCGCCGCGGTCCGGTGCGCTGCGGACGTAGAACCGGCCGAGCTCCCACTCGAGGTCCTCCTCGGACACCTCGAGCAGGTGCGCGGCGAGCTTGCGCGCCTTGGCCCGGATCTTGCGCGAGACCATCGCGACCGCCGCGCCGGCGACCGGGGTGCTGCGCGAGGCGTAGGTGCCCATGCCGAACGGCGCGGTGTCGGTGTCGCCCTCTTCGACCAGCACGTCCTCGGCCGGCAGACCCAGCTCGTGCGCGACGATCTGCGCCCACGTGGTCTCGTGCCCCTGACCCTGCGTCTTCGCGCCGGTGCGCAGGATCGCCTTGCCGGTCAGGTGCACCCGCAGCTCGGCGGAGTCGAACATCTTGATGCCCAGGATGTCGTACTCGCGGCTGTTCCCGGCGCCGAGGGGCTCGGTCATCGTGGAGATGCCGATGCCGAGCAGCCGGCCGCGCGATGCCGCCTCGGCCTTGCGGGCCAGGAAGTCCTGGTACCCGATGGCCTGCAGCCCGACGTCCAGGCACTTGCCGTACTGACCGGAGTCGGTCAGGAACCCGAACGGTGTGCGGTGCGGGAAGTCGTCGTCCCGCACGAAGTTCATCCGGCGGAACTCGGCCTGGTCGATCCCCAGGTCGTCCGCGGCGGCCTGCACCATCCGCTCCTGGAAGAACATCGCCTCGGTGACCCGGAAGGAGCACCGGTAGGCCACTCCGCCGGGCGCCTTGTTGGTGTAGACGCCGCGGGCGGTCAGGTGCGCGGCCGGGATGTCGTAGCAGGCGAACGCCGAGTGCATCAGGCCGATCTTGAACTTGCTCGGCTGGGCATCGGCGAAGAAGGCGCCGTGGTCGGCGTCGGTGTGCATCCGGACGCCGAGGATCCGGCCGTCCTTGCGCAGCGCCAGCTCACCGGTCAGGTAGACGTCGCGACCGAAGCCGGTCGAGATCAGGTTGCCCGAGCGGTCCTCGATCCACTTGACCGGCCGCTCCAGCAGGATCGAGCAGAGGATCGAGGCGACGTAGCCGGGGTAGACCGGCACCTTGTTGCCGAAGCCGCCGCCCAGGTCCGGCGAGACGATCCGGATCAGGTGCTCGGGCAGCTCGGCGACCATCGCGACCGCGGCCCGGATGATGTGCGGGGCCTGCGAGGTCATGTAGACGGTCAGCTTGGACGTCGCCCGGTCGAAGTCCGCGATGGACCCGCAGCACTCCAGGGGCGAGGGGTGCGAGCGCGGGTAGTGCAGCTGGAGCCGCGAGACCAGGTCGGCCTGCGCGAAGGCCCGGTCGGTCCCGTCCTTGTCGCCGACCTCCCAGTCGTAGACCACGTTGTCGTGCTGGTTCTCCTTGTCGTCGCGGATCAGCGGCGCGTCCGGCGCGAGCGACTGCGCCGGGTTGACGATCACCGGCAACGGCTCGTAGTCGACGACGATCCGCTCGCACGCGTCCTTGGCGATGTACGGGTCGTCCGCGACGACGACCGCGACCTCCTGGCCCTGGAAGCGCACCTTGTCGGTGGCGAGCACGGCCTGCGTGTCGTAGCTCAGGGTCGGCATCCAGGCCAGGTTGCGGGTCGCCATCATCTCGCCGGTCAGCACCAGGCGGACGCCGGGCACCTCCCACGCCTTGGTGGTGTCGATGGACCGGATCCTGGCGTGCGCCAACGGGCTGCGCAGGATCTCCATGTGCAGCATGCCGGGCAGCACGATGTCGTCGACGTAGTTGCCCTTGCCCCGGATGAACCGGTTGTCCTCGACCCGCTTACGGCTGGACCCGAGTCCGCCGATCTTGATCTCGTCCAAGGCCTGCGACACGTCGTCAGCTCCCGTCCTCGTCGGACCCGGACCCGGACTCGGCCCGCATCTTCCTCGCGGCCCACAGCACCGACTTCACGATGTTCTGGTAGCCCGTGCAGCGACACAGGTTGCCCGACAGCGCCCAGCGGATCTCATCCTCGGTGGGGTCGGGGTTCTCGCCCAGGAAGGCCTTGGCGGTCAGCATCATCCCGGGCGTGCAGAAGCCGCACTGCAGGCCGTGCTCGTCCTTGAAGCCCTCCTGCAGCGGGTGCAGCTCGCTGGCACCGGCCAGCCCCTCGACCGTGGTGATCTCGTGCCCGTCGGCCTGCACGGCGAGCATCGTGCAGCTCTTCACCGGCTCGCCGTCGAAGAGCACCGTGCACGCACCGCAGTTCGTGGTGTCGCAGCCGGTGTGGGTGCCGGTCAGCTGCAGCCCCTGGCGGATCAGGTGGGCCAGCAGCAGCCGAGGCTCGATGTCCGCGGTGCGGCGCTGGCCGTTGACGGTGATCGTCACCCGCCGTACCGGGGTGTCCTGGCCCGGCTCGGCGGCGATCTCCTCGAACAGGTGGGTCATGTCAGGCCGCCGTCTCGTGGGTCTCGGCTACGCGGGTCAGGATGCGCTGGACGAACGTATGCACGATGTGCCGCTTGTACTCCGCGCTGCCGCGGTGGTCGGTCCGCGGCCGGGCCGCCTGCGCGGCAAGCTCAGCGGCCGAGCTGATGGTGGCTGCGCCGAGCGCGGCGCCCACGAGTGCCGCCGCCGCCTCGGTGGCGTCGATGGTGGACGGTCCGACACCGGTCAGGCCGATGCCCGCCCGGGTCACCACGCCACCGGTGCTCTCCACCGAGATGGCGACGCCGGCCGTCGCGAAGTCGCCCACCCGCCGTTCGAGCTTCAGGTACCCGCCGGCGCGCACGCCCTGAGCGGCCGGGATGACCGCCTCGACGGCGATCTCGTCGTACGCCAGGACGTTCTGGAACGGCCCGGTGACGAACTGCCCGATCGGGATGGTCCGCGTCCCGGCCGGACCGCGCGCGACGACGTGGCCGCCCAGCGAGGTGACCACGGAGGCCCAGTCCCCCTGGGGGTCCGCGTGGCACAGCGACCCGACCAGCGTGCCGCGGTTGCGCACGATGGGGTCGGCGATCAGCGGTGCGGCCGCGGCCATCGTGGGCTGGCGCTCGACCAGCAGGCCGGAGCGCTCGAGGTTGGCGTGCCGGCACAGCGCGCCGATGTGCAGGGTGCCGTCAGCGTCCATCCGGTGGTAGCCCAGGTCCGGCAGGTTGTTGATGTCGACGAGCAGGTCGGGCGAGGCGAAGCGCAGCTTCATCAGGGGCACCAGGCTCTGCCCGCCGGCCAGCACCTTCGCCTCGCCGGCGCCGGCGTGCAGCAGCTCGAGGGCCTCCTCGATGGTGCGCGGCGCCTCGTAGCGGAACCGGGATGGGTACATGCAGCCTCCTCCGGCCTCAGGCCCGGTTGCCTTCGGGGTCCGGGACGGCCACCGGCACCGACTCCTCCTCGGGGTCGGGCCGGGGCTGCTGGTGCGGCGGCCAGGGGCCCTGGACCGGCTGGCCGGCCACCTTCAGGTAGTCGATGAGCTCAGGGAACGCGAACACCGTGGGGCTCTTGCCGGTCTTCGGTGCGTTCTCGAAGAGCTCGAACAGGCGCGGGTTGCCCTGGCTGTGGCCGTTCGACTCGACTCGCATGCGTCGTGCCTTCCCGCTGGACGCCGCCGAGGCGGCGTCACCGCTGATACGAAGATGTTGTACTGCGAACGATCTCTGACACAAGAGCGGAGCGAAAGTTGCCTCTCCTTCCGTGTCGCACGGCCGACATTCCGGGTGGTCAGGACCGGTGGTGCACCTCCTGGAGCCCCCACACCGGGGTGGGAACGCCTTCGTAGCGGGCCTTGAGCTGCAGCGCGAGGTACAGCGAGTAGTGCCGGGACTGATGCAGGTTGCCGCCGTGGAACCACAGCGCCTCCTGCTGGGTCGGCTTCCACATGTTGCGCTGCTCGCCCTCCCACGGCCCCGGGTCCTTGGTGGTGTCCGAGCCGAGCCCCCAGACCTTTCCGACCTGGTCGGCGACGTCCTGGCTGATCAGATCGGCCGCCCAGCCGTTCATCGAGCCGTAGCCGGTCGCGTAGACCACGAGGTCGGCCTCGAGCTCGGTGCCGTCGGCCAGCACGACCGAGTGCTCGCGCAGGTGGTCGACCTGGCCGTGGGCGAGCTTGACGTCGCCGTTGGCCACCAGGTCCGCGGCGCCGACGTCGATGTAGTAGCCGGACCCGCGGCGCAGGTACTTCATGAACAGCCCGGAACCGTCGTCCCCCCAGTCGTGCCGGAAGCCGGCGGCCTCGAGCCGGTCGTAGAACTCCTGGTCGCGCTCACGCATCTGGTCGTACAGCGGGATCTGGAACTCGTGCAGGATCCGGTAAGGCAGCGACGCGAACACCAAATCTGCCTTGTCGGTCGTCATGCCGGACGCCACTGCCTGCTCGGAGTAGAGCGCGCCGAGCCCGATGTCCATCAACGTGCCGGACTTCACGATGTGCGTGGAGGACCGCTGCACCATGGTGACGTCGGCGCCGACCTCCCACAGCGCGCCGCAGATGTCGAAGGCCGAGTTGTTGGAGCCCACGACGACACATCTCTTGCCCGCGTAGGCGTCCGGGCCGGGGTGCGCGCTGGAGTGGTGCTGGTCGCCGGCGAACACGTCCATCCCCGGCAGGTCTGGCACGTTCGGCTTGCCGGACATCCCGGTCGCCAGTACGAGCTGCTTGGGCCGCAACGTGATCGGGTTGCCGTCCCGCTCGACCGTGACGGCCCACTCCCGGGTCTGCGGTGAGTAGGCCGCGCTGGTGGCGACGCTGTTCGTCCAGTACGGCACCTCCATCACCGAGGTGTAGGACTCCAGCCAGTCGGCGATCTTGTCCTTGGGGGAGAACACCGGCCAGTTGTCCGGGAACCTCAGGTACGGCAGGTGGTCATACCAGACCGGGTCGTGCAGGCACAGCGACTTGTAGCGGCCACGCCACTGGTCACCGGGACGGGCGTGCTTGTCGATGACGATGCTGGGCACCCCGAGCTGGCGCAGCCGGGCGCCGAGCGCGATGCCCCCTTGGCCGCCGCCGACGACCAGCACGTACGGCTGGACGGCGGCGCCGAGCTCGCTCGCCTCACGCTGCCTCGCCTCGGACCAGGTCACCCGCTCGCGGTGCGCACCGTGCTCGGCCCCGAGCGGGCGGGCCGGACCGCGCGGCTCCTCGTACCCCTTGAGCTCGTACAGCGTGGTGAGCAGCGTCCAGCACTCGTCCGCCTTGAGCCGCAGGTGACCCCGGCCCCGGCCCACCGCAGTCTCGAAAAGGATCCACGCCTCGGTGACGCCGCCCGCCTCGGTCGGCTGCTCGTCGGGGTCGGCCACGAAACCGTGCGCGTCCGCCGCGTCCATCGTTCCGCGCAGCAGCGCGGCGACGCCGTCGCGGCCCTCAACGGTCCTGATGTTCCAGGTGAAGGCCACCAGGTCGCGCCAAAAGCTCTGCACGGCGAACAGGGCGGCGCCGGCCTCGGCGTCGCGCGCCACGAGCGCGGCCTCCAGCCGGCCCAGCCAGGCGTCGACCCTGGCGGCGGCCGGGTCGGGACCTGCTTCTGCCGGGTCGGTTCGGTCCAGGGTCTGGCTCACGTCGGCTCCTCGCGTCCGCGGGCGCGTCGCTGCGTCCGCGCCTCCCACAGAACACCTCCGACCGCCCGGACGGAAGGGGTGAAGTCGGGCGAGCAGGGCCGGTCCGGCGAGCGGGTCAGCCGACGGACGTCGAGCGTGCCGTGCCGTCCAGCAGCCCGGGCTCGTCGGCCACCGCCAAGGCGGTCAGCGCCAGCGCCTTCGCGCCCTCCAGCATCGTGCGGTCGCCGACCTCGGACACGCACGCCGCGGCGAACTCGTGCTGGTGGTTGACCGCGGGCCAGGACAGCACGGCGAGGTCGGCGTGCAGTCCGGGCACCAGCTGGCTGACGTTGCCGAAGTCGGTCGAGCCGCTGATCGAGTCGGCGGCCGGGTCCGGTGTGTACGGGCGGCCGATGGCCTCGCAGGCGGCGGTGAACTCGGCGGCCAGCCCCGGATGGGCGTCGATCGGCTCGTAGACGTGCCCCTCGACGGCGATCTGGACCGTCGTCCCGGTCGCCGTCGCCGCACCGTCCAGGCAGGCCCGCACCCGGGTGCGAAGGTCCACCAGGTCCGCGACGTCGCCGGCCCGCAGGAAGTACGACGCCTCGGCCCGCTCCGGGACCACGTTGGCCGCCTGGCCGCCGTCCACGATCACGCCGTGCACCTGCTGCAGTGGCCGCAGGTGCTGGCGCAGCATCGCCAGCGACGTGTAGCCCTGCACGACACCGTCCAGCGCGTTCAGCCCGAGCTCGGGCGCGGACGAGGCGTGCGAGGCCCGGCCGGTGTAGACCACCCGCCACTCCTCGATGGCGAGCGCCTTCGGGGCGTGGTCGTCATAGGGCGTCGGGTGGATCATCATCGCGGCGTCGACCCCCACGAAGGCGCCGGCCCGGATCAGGTCGACCTTCCCGCCGCCCGCCTCCTCCGCGTGCGTTCCCAGCACGGTCAGACGCAGCCCAGCGGCCTCGACGAGCGGGGCGAGCGCCAGCCCGGCGCCGACGGCGGAAGCGGCGATCACGTTGTGGCCGCAGGCGTGCCCGACGCCCGGCAGCGCGTCGTACTCTGCGCAGACGACGACGTGCGGCCCGCGATTGCCCAGCCGCGCGGCGAACGAGGTGGGCTGGCCGTAGGCGCCGCGCTCCACCTCGAAGCCGTGCTCCTCGAGCAGGTCCGCGCACCGGGCCGCAGCGCGGTGTTCCTCGTAGGCG
This sequence comes from Angustibacter sp. McL0619, assembly GCF_049994355.1. NCBI lineage: Bacteria > Bacillati > Actinomycetota > Actinomycetes > Kineosporiales > Kineosporiaceae > Angustibacter > Angustibacter sp. McL0619. Next base: position 1,147,096 of record NZ_CP188257.1, read on the forward strand.
AGCTCGGGATCGGCGGAGATGGCGTGGGACAGATCGACCAGGCGAGGTGCGAACGCGTCCACGCTGGCGCAGACCTGGCTGACCTGCTCGGCGGTGAAGTGCGGCATGGCCGCCATAGTGCCTGCTGGCGCCCGGGTCGTGCAGCGCACTCCCAGCCGGCGCGCCGCAGCCGCTCAGGTGCCGGACCTAGCGTGCAGGCATGACCAGCCGCGACCAGAGCCCCGAAGAGCACGCCGGACAGCGCCCCGAAGCGCACGACCTCGGCCTCTCCCACGACCTGCCGACCCTGCTGAGCCGTCGTCGCGCGTTCGGTCTGGCCGGTGCAGCCGGACTGGCCGCTGCGCTCGCCGCCTGCTCGTCGGCGTCGGACTCCTCAACCGGCTCGGCGGGCTCGACCGGTGCGGGTCCAGGGGCTGGGCCGGGTGGTCCGCCGGGTGGCGGTCCGGGAGGCGGGTCGAACGTGCAGGTCGGTGACGGCGAGATCCCCGAGGAGACCAACGGGCCGTACCCGGCGGACGGCACCAACGGCGCCAACGTGCTCACCGAGTCCGGCATCGTGCGCGCCGACCTCAGGTCCAGCTTCGGTGACGGCAGCGCGGTCGCCGGCGGGGTCCCGCTCACCTTCGCGCTCACCGTGGTGGACGTCAGCGGCAGCGACGACGCCGGCAAGCCGGCCGCGGGCGCCGCGGTCTACGCCTGGCACTGCGACCGCGAGGGCCGGTACTCGATGTACGACGACCAGATCTCGGGCGAGAACTACCTGCGCGGGGTGCAGGAGGCCGACGCGAACGGCACCGTGACGTTCACCTCGATCTTCCCGGCCTGCTACTCCGGGCGGTGGCCGCACATCCACTTCGAGGTCTACCCGAGCCTGGCCGACGCCACCTCGGCGTCCAACCGGATGCGGACGTCGCAGCTGGCCTTCCCGGAGGACGTCTGCCGCCAGGTGTACGCCAGTGACGGCTACCAGGCCAGCGTGGCCAACCTGGCCAAGGTCAGCCTCGACTCCGACAACGTCTTCTCCGACGGCTACTCGTTGCAGATGGCCAAGCTCAGTGGGTCGGTGGACCAGGGCTACCGGGCGACCCTGCGGGTGCCGATCTGATCGACTGCGCGCTGCGTTCAGCTGCCATGCACCGCCAGCACGTCGCAGGACGCCTGTTGCGTGCACCGTCCCGCGACGTCGTGGCCATCAACAGGAGCATCCCGCCCGATGACCAGCAGCGAGGCACCCCGACTGCGTTCGACCAGCACCAGCGCCGGGTCCCCTTGCACGACCTCGAAGCTGCTGGACAGCCGGTTGAGCCCCTTGAGGCCGCGCAGTGCCGCCCGAAAGGTTGCCCGGTCCACCCCGTCCCGGTCCTCGGGGCTCAGGTGCGCGGCCGCGACCTGGAGGAAGAGCACCCGGGCGCCGCGATGCGCGGCCTCGGTCTCGGGACCTTTGGCACTCATTCTGCCCCACCGGGGTTAGGTCATAGTGGGAGCAGAAGGAGGCCGGCGATGACGGTGAAGGTGTTCCTGCTGGACGACCACGAGATCGTCCGGCGCGGTCTGCGTGAGCTGCTCGAGCTCGAGGACGACATCGAGGTGGTCGGGGAGTCGGCGTCCGCTCGCGAGGCGACCCGACGCATCCCGGCCCTGCGCCCGGACGTGGCTCTGCTGGATGCCCGACTCCCGGACGGCTCGGGCATCGACACCTGCCGTGACGTCCGCTCGGTCGACCCGACCATCGCCGTGCTCATCGTGACCTCGTACGACGACGAGCAGGCCCTCGCCGCCGCCGTGGCGGCCGGTGCCGCCGGCTACGTGCTCAAGGACATCAAGGGCAACGACCTGGTCTCCTCGATCCGCCGGGCCGCGGCCGGCGAGTCCCTGATCGACGAGGCACGACGGGTGAGCATCCGCGAGCGCTGGGACGCCGGTCGCGACGACCCGCGACTGGCTGCCCTCTCGCCGCAGGAACGGCGCATCCTGCAGCACATCGCGGACGGGCTGACCAACCGTCAGATCGGCGAGACGATGATGCTGGCAGAGAAGACGGTCAAGAACTACGTGACGGCCATCCTGAGCAAGCTCGGCTTCGAGCGGCGCACCCAGGCCGCGGTGTACGCGGTCACCCAGGGAGTCACCAAGCCCCAGAGGCGCTGAGCGGCAACGGGTTCGAGGCGCGTCCGCCCGCCCAGTCCGGCAGCGGGACGCTCCACCGGACGGCGGTCCCGGCCGGTTCGCGGCCACCGACCGTCAGCGTCCGGCCGAGCCGCTGCGCCCGTCGGGCCAGGTTGGCCAGCCCACTGCGCGAGCCGCCGGGCTCAGCTCCCCGAACACCTTGCCACGGATGGTCACGGGCGGGTCGCCGATCCGTTGCCGCTCCTGCTCGGACAACCCGTGGGTGACGAACTCGACGAGCCGCTCGCCTTCGGGGGCCAGCACGCCCAGGGCTGGGCCCCTGCGCCGTCCTGCGGTCCCTGTGTCACGGCGCTCAGCGTCGTGCCGCTGACCGCTGAGGTTCCGGGACCTCTGGCCCTGCCGCGCCGCTGCTGGCGCAGCGACGATGAGCGGGACGCGACCCAGCACCCGACGAAGGTGGGCAGACCCGTGGAACTCCAGACGACGGACATCGAGCAGCTGCAGGAGCACGAGTCGTGGGCACTGGTCCGCGGCACGGCAGTCGGACGGCTCGCCGTGGTCGTCGACGACCAGCCCGAGATCTTCCCGGTCAACCACCTGGTCGACCACGCGGACCTCGTCTTCCGCACCGCGGCAGGCACCAAGCTGAGCGCCTCGGACGGCCGCCGGGTGGCCTTCGAGGTCGACGGCGTCGACGTCGAGACCGGCCAGGCCTGGAGCGTCGTCCTCAAGGGACGAGCGCACGTGGTCCGCAAGCTGCACGACGTGCTCGACACCTATGGCATGCCGTTGGACGCCTGGCAGGGCGGCGCGAAACCGACGTTCGTGCGGATCCAGGTGGACGAGGTCACCGGCCGCCGGTTCACCCCGACCTGGCGTCGACCGCCGACCTGAGCCTGCTCACCGGCGCCTAGCCGAGACCGGCGCAGCGTCGGCGGGGGCGCCGCGGATCAGAACCGCGCGGATCAGAACCGGGAGCCGGCATCAGCCGGCGGAGCTCGTCGGTCTGGGGGTCCGGGTAGCGGCTCAGGATCGCCTGCAGCTCGAGCTGGTCGGCGTGCGTGACGAACGCGGCCAGGTCGGCCTCCAGGCGGCGGCGGCGCAGGTTCTCGCTACGACGAACGATCCTCGTCGCCCGCCACACCAGGAGACTGGGTAGCACCACGTTCTCGCCGTCCCTACCAGGTCTGCCGGACCCGGCCGAAGAACCTCCATCCTACGCGCGAGCGAGGGGATTGACCCCTCGGCCGGTGGACGTCACACGCTGCGGGCAGGCATGCCGAGCTCGTCGAGCAGGACGAGTACACGGCGTTTGAACTCGTCGCGGATCGGGCGCACCGCGGCCAGCCCCTGGCCGGCTGGGTCGTCGAGCTCCCAGTCCTGGTACCGCTTGCCCGGGAAGATGGGGCAGGTGTCGCCGCAGCCCATGGTGATGACCCCGTCGGAGTGCTCGACCGCCTCTCGGGTCAGGATCTTGGGCTTCTCGGCATGGATGTCGATGCCCTCCTCGGACATCGCCGCGACCGCTGCCGGGTTCACCAGCTCCGCAGGCTCGGAACCGGCCGAGCGCACGTCGACGGCGCCCCCGGACAGGCGCAGCAGGTAGCCGGCGGCCATCTGGGACGCTGACCGCGCAGGACGCCGTCGCGCTGGCCGTGCGGCTCAAGGCGATCGCCGACCCGATCCGCCTCCAGCTCGTCGCGTTCCTGCTGGGTGCGCCGAAGTGGGAGGCCTGCACCTGCGACCTGGCACCCGTCGTCGGCCTGAGCGAGGCGACGGTCAGCCACCACCTGCGCAAGCTGCTCGAGGCCGGTCTGTGCACGAAGCGGCGGGACGGGATGAACGTCTGGTACCGCCTCGTCCCCGACTCCCTGACGGCCATCTCCCGGATGCTCGACCCGGGCTGCTGCTGACAGCAGTTGGGTCAGGTACCTGTTGCAGCGCTGGTCAGGGGTGTAAGCGGGAGACGTGCCGCGGTTCCAGCTCGGCGACGGACTGGACGCCGAGCAGGGCCAGGGTGCGTTCGACCTCGGCGCGCAGGATCGCGATGGCGCGGTCGACGCCGGCCCGCCCGCCGGCCATCAGGCCGTACAGGTAGGCCCGGCCGACCAGGGTGAAGGTGGCCCCGTGGGCCAGGGCGGCCACGATGTCCTGGCCGGACAGGATCCCGGTGTCCAGATGCACCTCGACGTCGGCGCCGACGTCCTTCACCACCGCCGGCAGCAGGTGGAACGGGACGGGCGCGCGGTCCAGCTGGCGGCCGCCGTGGTTGGACAGCAGCACCGCGTCAACCCCGACCTGCGCGCACGCGCGGGCGTCCGCGACCGTCTGCACTCCCTTGACCACCACCTTGCCGGGCCACTGCTCGCGGATCCACTCGAGGTCCTGGTAGGTCACGGTGGGGTCGAACATCGTGTTCAACAGGTCGGCCACCGTGCCTGACCAGCGGTCCAGCGACGCGAACGCCAACGGCTCGGTAGTTAGGAAGTTCACCCACCACGCCGGGCGCGACAGCGCGTTCAGCACCGTGCTCGGGGTCAACGTCGGGGGGATCGTCATGCCGTTGCGCACGTCTCGCAACCGGTTACCGGCCACCGGTACGTCCACCGTGACCAGCAACGTGTCGAACCCCTGCGCCGCCGCCCGCTCCACCAAGGCCATCGAACGGTCCCGGTCCCTCCACATGTACAGCTGGAACCAGTTGCGCCCACCTGGAGCCGCCGCCGCCACCTGCTCGATCGACGTCGTGCCCATCGTCGACAGGCAGAACGGGATCCCGGCCGCCTGCGCCGCCTGCGCCCCCGCCACCTCACCCTCGGTCTGCATCATCCGGGTGAAGCCGGTCGGCGCGATCCCGAACGGCAACTCCGAACGCTTCCCCAGCACCTGCACCGAAGGATCGACCATCGAGACGTCCCGCAAGATCGACGGATGGAACGTCACCTCGGCGAAGGCCCGCCGGGCGCGGGTCAGGCTCACCTCACCATCGGCAGCACCATCGGTGTAGTCGAACGCCGCCTTCGGAGTGCGGCGCCTTGCGATCGTCCGCAGGTCAGCGATCGTGTGCGCCCGCGACAAGCGCCGCTGCGTCGCACTCCAGGCCGGCTTCTTGAACCGCAGCAGCGGTGCAAGATCGTGCGGGGTTGGCAGCTGTCGCTTCACGAGGTCATCTCCGTAGCCCCACCGTGGTATCAGCATCTGGCCACAGGTCCTCGGCCACGGAGGTGGTGGCCCACTCCGTAGCGGTCCGGGCATGCTCAGCGGTGCCCAGCCCGGCCACCACGCTGACCACAGCAGGATGCGTCAGCGGGAACTGCAGCGCTGCGTGTGGCAACGAAACGCCGTATCGTGCAGCGGTTTCAGCCAGTCGACGCGCTGCGGTGAGCATCTCCGCAGGCGCTGGGCCGTAGTCGAAGTACACCCCGGCTGCCGGCTGCGCACTGGCGAGCAGACCGGAGTTGAACGGCGCTGCACTGACCAGCGCGACGCCCTTGGCCAGGCAGTCGTCGAGCAGTGGCTCCGCCGTGCGGTCGGCCAACGTCCAGCGACCGGCCACCATAACCACGTCGATCGGGGTCTCGGCCACGAAACGGCGCAGCGGTGCGACGAGGTTCATGCCGACCCCGACGGCGCCGACCACACCCTGGTCCTTCAGCTCCAGCAAGGCCGGAACCGCCTGCGACACAGCGACATCCATGAAGTCCTCGGGGTCATGCACATAGACGATGTCGATCCGCGACGTGTCGAGTCGTCGCAAGCTGGACTCGAGGCTGCGCCGGACGCCGTCGCGGCTGTAGTCCCGCTCACGCCGCAGCGTGTCCGGGACGGCGAACCCACCGGCGCCCAGATCCGACCCGGACGGAGCGTCGTTGTCGACCAGCAACCGGCCGACCTTCGTCGAGAGCGCGAACGAGTCGCGCGGTCGGTCCCGCAAAGCCTGACCGAGACGCGTCTCGGACAAGCCCAGCCCGTAGTGCGGGGCGGTGTCGAAGTACCGGACGCCACCGCACCACGCCGTCCCGACGGCGGCCATCGCAGTGTCGTGATCCACTTCGCGGTACAGGTTGCCGATCGGCGCCGCCCCGAATCCCAGCTCGGTGACCCGGACGCCGGTCCGGCCGATCTCCCGGGTCCTCATCGCGCCAGCCCGTACCAACGTTCGGCGGTGCCCCCGAACACGGCCTCCCGCTCCACCGGGTCGAGACCGTCCGTCAGTTGCTCGGCCAGGGCGATCACCGTGTCGTAGGACGCCGCCAGCAGACAGACGGGCCAGTCGGACCCGTAGATCGTTCGGGTCGGCGGGAAGGCGTCCAGGATGACCTCCGCGAACGGTGCCACCTGGCTGGGTTCCCACGATAAGTGGTCGGCCTCGGTGACGAGACCGGAGAGCTTGACGGCGAGGTTCGGCAGGCGTCCCAGCTCTGCGAGCCGGGTGGCCCAGGGCTGGCGTCGACGACTGGCGATCGCAGGCTTGCCGGCATGGTCGAGCACGAACCGTAGCTGCGGCAGGGCCTCGACGGTTTCGGCCACAGCCTGAAGCTGGTGGGGGATCACGACGAGGTCGTACACCAACCCGGTCTCGGCCAGGGCGGCCAGGCCACGACGGACGTCTGGACGGCACAGCCACCGCGGATCCGCCTCCTCCTGCACCTGGTGCCGGACCCCGACGAGCCGGTCACCACCGGGAGAACGGCGCAGACGCTCGACCTGGGTGGACACGTCCGCGGTCAGGTCGACCCAGCCGACGACGCCGCGGACCTGTGGGTCCCCATCGGCCAGCGCCAGCAACCAGACGGACTCCTCGGGGACGTTGCCGGTCTGCACCAGCACGGTGGCCGCGATGTCGTGGGCCTGCAGGCTCGGGCGCAGCTCGTCAAGCTCGAAGGATCGGCGCAGCACGGGCAGCTTCTCGGTCCAGGGTTGGTCCCGCACCGCGAGGTCCCAGACGTGGTGATGCGCATCGACCCGCCACGTTCCCGGCCTGGGCTCAGCAGGCTCAGTCACAGTGGAAGACCTCCTCGGCCGCGGCCCACCACTGCCCAGGGGACGCGGTCGGTAGCGGCTGCTGGCAGGGGTCCGTGAGCTCCCACCACGACCTGGTCGTCTCGTCGGCCGCCAAGGCAGCCATGTCGGCGGCGTAGTCGGCCCCGTCGTACTCGAGGTAGCTGAACAGCAGTCCGTCACGATGGAAGATCGAGTAGTTGTGCACGTGCGCGGCCCGCAGCCCGGCCAGCACCTCTGGCCAGACCGCCGCGTGCAGCGCGCGGTACTCGGCTTCCCGTCCCGGGCGCAGCCGGATGACGGACGCGAACCGTTGCATGGGTTCACGCCTTCGGTCGAAGCCGTAGCCCGGCCATGCCACCGTCGACGGCCAGCGTCGTCCCAGTCGTGGATCCCGAAGCGGGCGAGGCGAGGAAGACGATCGCAGCGGCCACCTGCTCGGCGGAGACGAGCTTGCCATGCGGTTGCCGAGCCTCGAGGGCTGCCCGCTCAGCGGCAGGATCGTCGGCGGCGGCGAGCAGCCGCGCGACCCACGGAGTGTCGGCCGTACCCGGGTTGACGGCGTTGACCCGGATGCCCTCGCGGACCAGGTCCGCAGCCATGGCCAGGGTGGCGGACAGGACGGCCCCCTTGCTGGCGGAGTAGAGCACCCGGTTCGGCAGGCCGGCCGTTGCGGCGATCGAGCAGGTGTTGACGATCGCGGCCCGGCTGGACGAGCGCAACGACGGCAGCGCGGCCCGGGTGACCCGGACGAGGCCCTGCACGTTGACGTCCAGGACCCTGCGCCACTCGTCGTCGTCGTTGTCCGCCACCCCACCCTGAGCGCCGATCCCGGCGTTGTTGACCAGGATGTCGAGCCCACCGAGGCGTTCGACGGCGGCCGCCACCGCCCGGCGCACCGCGGCATCGTCGGTGACGTCGGCCCGTTCGCTCCAGAGGTCGTCGGGGTCGATCTCGCGGTCGATGACGACGACGCTTGCACCTTCGTCTCGCATCAGCTCGACGGTGGCGGCCCCGATCCCGGAGGCGCCGCCGGTGACGATCGCCCGCAGGCCGTCGACCATTCTCATCTGCTCGTCCTTTCAGGCATCTACGAAGGTCTGGCGTTGGCGCCCGAGTCCGTCGATCTCCACCTCGACGACGTCGCCGGCCCGCAGGTAGGGCGTGTCCGGCAGACCCAGGGCGACGCCGGCGGGCGTTCCGGTGTTGATGACATCGCCGGGCTCCAGGACCATGAACTGGCTGATGTACCAGACGAGGTGGTCGACGCCGAAGACCATGTCCGCCGTCGTCCCGTCCTGCCGAAGCCGACCGTTCACCCAGAGCCGGAGAGCGAGTGACTGCGGGTCCGGGACCTCGTCGGCCGTGACGAACCAGGGCCCGAGCGGGTTGAACGTGTCGCAGTTCTTCCCCTTGTCCCACTGGCCGCCACGTTCGAGCTGGAACGCCCGCTCGGACACGTCGTTGGACACCGCGTACCCAGCGACGTGGGCCCGCGCCTGCTCGGGGGCGTCGAGGTAGTGCGCTCGGCGGCCGATCACGACCGCGAGCTCAACCTCCCAGTCCGTCTTCGTCGAACCGCGCGGGATGCGCACGTCGTCGTCCGGACCGACGATCGTCTGCGGGGTCTTCAGGAACAGGATCGGCTCGGCCGGGATCGGCGCCCCGGTCTCCGCCGCGTGGTCGCGATAGTTGAGCCCGACGCAGACGATCTTGCGAGTGCCGGCCAGGGGCGGCCCGAACCGTTCCACCGCAACGACTTCCGGCAGTCCGTCAAGGTCCGGGGCTAGGTCGGGCAGGGCAGCGAGAAAGGCACCGTCGACGTCCGCGGTGAGCGGGCTCAGGTCCCGCCAGCTCCCGTCGTCCCGCGCGATGATCGGTCGTTCCCGGCCCGGTGGGCCGTGTCTGGCGATGCGCATCCTGGTTCCTCTCAGTCCTGGGCCCGGCCGGTCACGACGCGCTGGACGATCAGTACGGCCAGGATGATCGCTCCGTTGAGGAAGTCGAACCACTCACCGCTGACCCCGGCGAAGGTGAGCACGTTCTGCACCAGGTACAGCAGCAGGATGCCGGTGAACGCACCGACCAGGGAACCCCGGCCGCCGTTGAGACTGACCCCACCGATCACAGCGGCGGCGAAGACGGTGAAGATCGCACCGGAACCCTGGCTCGACGCCACCGACGCAAGGTGACCAGAGAGCATGATTCCGCTCAGCGCGGCGATCAGACTGGCCAGCACGAACACCAGTGCGACCGTCCGGTCGGTGCGAATTCCGGCGGCGCGCGCGGCCTCCGCGTTGCCACCGATGGCGAACAGCGACCGCCCGGCGCGCAGGTAGCGCAGCGCGAGCACCCCCACCGCGTAGGCGAGCACGCACACCCAGATGGCCGATGGGATCCCGAACCAGTTGGCCGTGCCGAGATAGGTCATCGAGCCGCTCATACCGAAGAACGTCTGCCCGGAGGAGATCCCGGTGAGCAGTCCGCGCAACGTGATGAGCATGCCGAGGGTGACGATGAAGGCGTTCAGGCCGAGACCGACGATCAGCAGGGCGTTCACCGCGCCGACGGCCAGTCCGACGACCAGAGCGATGGGAACAGCCCACTGCGGCGGCACCAGATCGAGGCCGTGGTTGATGCCCTTGGGCAGGGTGAGCCACGCGGCGACGCCGGGAGCAAGACCCACCGTCGACTCCAGCGACAGGTCCATCTTCCCGCTGATCAGCACCAGCGCCTCGGCCAGCACCAGCAACCCGATCCACGACATCGACACGAGGACGTCGGTGAGGTTGGTGCGGGTCAGGAAGCTGGGTGAAACGAAGGCGCCCACGATCACGATGAGCACGATCGGCGGCAGCAGCGCGAGATCGCGCAACCGGGCCAGCGCCAGCCGACGGGACACCCTGGTCGAGGGCGCCCGGGCCGGACTGGTCCTAGTGTCCCGGGTCTCAGTCATCACCGAACTCGACTCCTTCCATGCTCGAGACGAGCTCACGGTCGTCCCAGCTTCCGGTCATCTCGGCCACGAGCCGCCCGCGGAACATCACGAGGACCCGATGGCAGTACCGCAGGTCCTCGAGGTCGTCGGTGACGACCAGAACCCCCGCGCCGTTCTCGGCCGCTCGAACGGCCGCCTGCATGAGTGACTCCTTGGATCGGACGTCGACCCCCGCCGTAGGCGCCATCAGCACCAGGACGCGGGGGTCGTCGGCGATCGCGCGCCCGGCCACCACCTTCTGCTGGTTGCCGCCCGACAGCTCTCCCGCCGGCTGATCCGGCCGCGGCGGCACGATGTCGAGCCGACGGATCAGCTCGGTCGCCACCTCGGTGCGCCGCTTCGTACTGAGCAGACCGCCTCGGCCCAGGCGGTGCGGCACGGTCATCGTGACGTTCTCGGCGATGCTCAGACCCTCGACGAACCCGTCGGCGTGCCGGTCCTGGGGGACGAAGCCGATCCCGGCGGCCAGCGCTCGCGGCACGCTGCCCAAGCGTTGTGGGCGGCCACTGACGGTGATGTCCCCCTGTCGGGGACGGCGAAGGCCGACGATCGACTCCGCGACCCCGAACTTGCCACTGCCGCCGTTTCCAGCCAGGCCGACGATCTCGCCGGCGCGAACGTCGAACGAGATGTCGTCGAACGTCTCGTCCGTCAAGGACCGCACCGAGAGGATGGCGTCATCGGCCGTCGGCGCAGGTGGACGGTGATCGACCGCCGAGGCCACCTTCTCGCCGGTCATCGCCTCGACGACCTGGGTGTGCGTGATGTCCTCGATCGCGTCCGACCGGATGTAGCGGGCGTCTCGGAAGACGGTCACCGACTGACAGATGTCGAAGATCTCCTGCAGGTGGTGGCTGATGAACAGGAACGTCACGCCTTGGCGCTGCAGGTTCCGAATCCGCTCGAACAGTGACGCGATCCCGGCTGCGTCCAACCGGGCGGTCGGCTCGTCCAGGATCACGAACCGCGCCCCGAACGACAGTGCCCGGGCGATCTCCAGCAGCTGACGCTGCTCGACGTTGAGGTCGCCGGCCTCCAACCGAGGGTCGACGTCGATGTTCCAGTCCGCCAGCAGTCGCTCACTGCGAGTGCGAAGCTCGCGCCAGCTGATGGGCCGTCTCGGCTCGGCCTGCCGGCCGAGGAAGAGGTTCTCGGCCACGGTGAGCTCGTCGATGACAGTGAGCTTCTGGTACACGCAGGCGACCGTCGAGCGCCACGCCAGCCGGTCGGCCAAAGCCGGCGCGGGTCGGCCGTTGAACTCGACCGTCCCGCTGTCGGCCGCCTGCAGGCCGGTCAGGATGGACACCAGCGTCGACTTGCCAGCTCCGTTGCGACCCACCAACGCATGCACCTGCCCGGGTTGCACCGTCAGCTGGACGTCGTTGAGCGCCTGGGTGGCACCGAAACGTTTGCCGACTCCGCTCACCGCGGCTACGGGCGCGATGGCGCCCGTAGCCGCGGATGATGCCGCGTTCGCTGTCATACATGGCCTCTCGTGGTCGTCTCGTCGGTCAGTTCAGCCGATCTGGTTGCCCCACAGGCTCTGGTCGGTGACCGCGACCGAGTCGGGGAACTTGCCGTCGACGGTCACCAGCGGCGCCGGGATCTGGTCCTCCAAGATCCCGGGGCTCACCTGTACGATCTTGCCCCCGTGACCATCGTCACCGGGCGCGAACGTCTTGCCCTGGATCGCCGCCTTGACGTAATCCAGTGCGTACTTCGCGTACAGATCGGCCGGCTGCGAGACGGTGGCGTCCATCTGGCCGGCCTTGATGGCCTGGAACTCGGCCGGTACGCCGTCGTTGGACACGATGACGATGTGGGCCGGGTCGCCGGGCGGCTTGAGCAGGTTCTTCTGCTTGAGCGCCTGCAGGGTCGAGGGCAGGTAGATGCTCGCTTGCATGTAGATCGCGTTGATCGTGTTCCCGGCCAGCACGGCGTTGAGCTTGGACACCGCCGTCGGGGGATCCCACTTGGTCGGTTCGGCGAACACGGTGATGCCCGGGTAGCTGGCCTTCATGCACTCGTTGAACGCCTCGCTGCGGTCCCGGCCGTTGATCGAGGCCAGGTCGCCCTCGAACATGACGACCTTGCCCTTGCCCTTCAGCGTCTCACCGATGTACTTGCAGGCCTTCTCGCCGTAGGCGCGGTTGTCGGCCCGCACGACCATGAAGACCTTGCCGCTGTCCGGACGGGTGTCCACCGACACGACGGGAATCTTCTTGGCCTCGAGCTGGGCGAGCGTCGGGATGACCGCTGCGGTGTCCTGCGGGGCGATCACCACGCCCTTGACACCCTGGGCGATCAGCGTCTGGACGTTGTCCGCCAGCTTGCTGATGTCGTTCTGCGAGTTGGTGGTCTTGATGTCCACGCCGACGGTCTTGGCCATCTCTGGCACGTACTTGATGTAAGCGTTCCAGAAGTCGGAGTCGGAGCGGGGGTAGTCGACGCCGACCAGCGGCGTTGCCGACCCGGCGCCGGCGCCGCTGGCGGAGTCCGACCCATCCGTGCTGGACCCGCACGCGGTGGCCGCGAAGCTGGCCAACAGCACCGCAGTGGTGGCGGTTACTGCCATCTTGAGTCGCATTGTTCTCCTTCGGGTGACGGCCAGGGCGGCCGCGGGGTGGGGTTGGAAAGCACTCGTTCGGGGCGGGGTCAGCGGGCTGCCCAGACCTCGCCTTCGGGATATCGGTTGGTCCGCAAGGTCTCCTGGTGGACCTGAGCGCTCGATCCGGGCAGGACCGGGGCGGCGTAGCGTCCGCCGGAGACGCGGACCGGCTCGACGAAGTGCTCGTGCAGGTGGTCGACGAACTCCAACCATCGCCCGTCGGTGGAACCGCTGACCGCGACGTAGTCGAACATCGCCAGGTGCTGCACGACCTCGCAGAGCCCCACGCCACCGGCGTGCGGGCAGACCGGGACGCCGAACTTGGCGGCCAGCACGAGGATCGCCAGGTTCTCGTTGACCCCGGCGACGCGGCAGGCGTCGATCTGGCACACGTCGATCGCGCCGCTGGCCAGCAGCTGTTTGAACATGACCCGGTTTGCCACGTGCTCACCACTGGCCACCAGGACCGGCGCGACCGCCTCGGCGATGCGCCGGTGGCCGAGCACGTCATCGGGACTGGTCGGCTCCTCGATCCACCGGATCCCGTAGGGCGTCAGGCGACGCACGTTCTCGATGGCCTCGTCGACCTCCCACGCCTGGTTCGCATCCACCGAGAGGACCACGTCCGGGCCGACGAGCCGGCGCACCAGCGCCACCCGGCGCTCGTCGTCGACGATGTCGGCGCCCACCTTGAGCTTGAGGTGGGTGAACCCGTCGCGCAGCGCCTCACCGACCAGCCGGGTGACCTTGTCGTCGCTGTAGCCGAGCCAGCCGGCCGAGGTCGTGTAGGCGGGATAGCCGTCGGCCAGCAACGCGTCGATCCGCTGCTGCTTGCCCTCCGCGGCCGCGGTCAGGATGTCAAGCGCCTCCTCGCGGGTCAGGACGTCGGTGAGGTGGCGGAAGTCGATCAGGTCGACCAGCTCGTGCGGCGACAGGTCTCCCAGCAACCGCCACAGCGGTTTGCCCTCGCGCCGAGCTCGCAGGTCCCAGATGGCGTTGACCACCGCGCCGATCGCCATGTGCACCACGCCCTTCTCGGGCCCCAGCCAACGCAGCTGGCTGTCGTGCACCAGCCGTCGCCACAGGCCACCGAGGTCGGCCAGCGTGCTGTCGACGTCCAAGCCGGTGACCAGACGCTCGACCGCGCGGATGGCTGCGACGGCCACCTCGTTTCCGCGGCCGATGGTGAACACGAACCCGAAGCCGGACTCGCCGCCCGAGGTGTGCAGGACGACGTAGGCCGCCGAGTAGTCCGGGTCCGGGTTCATCGCGTCGGAGCCGTCGAGCTCGAGTGAGGTCGGGAAGCGGACGTCGACGAGCTCGAACTCGGTGAACGCCGACGACACGGAGCTGGACGGCATATAGCCGACCGTGACGGCCCCGTCCAGGTCGGCCGGGATGGTCGCGCTCGGTGTCTCGCGGTCTGACACGTCAGCCCTTTCGTTCGATGAACCCATTGCTCCGATGTCTACCCCCCGACCGATCGCCGCCTTGGCCCAAGAGTGGCCTCAGGCGGTCGTCTGAGGAGAGAAGACATCCGATGTCTCGGCACAGTTATAGACCACCCACCCTCGGCTGTAAAGACCCGATGTCTGGCGTGTTTCAGTTGCGCGTCGACGGCACGATGCAGCACACTTCATCCGCGCCAGCAGTTCAGCGCGTCATCAGACATCGGAGGGGTAGCTCGGATGGCCGTCACGGACGAGGCAATCGACAAGCTGAAGGGCATGATCGCCAGCGGCGAGCTCAAACCCGGTCAGCGGTTGCCCCGCGAGGCAGACCTGGCTACCGGCCTCGGCTTGTCCCGCAGCTCGCTCCGCGAGGCCGTGCGGGTCCTGTCGGTGCTGCGCATCCTGGACGTCCGGCAAGGCGACGGCACCTACATCTCCAGCCTGTCGACGGAGTCGTTGGTCGAGACCCTCAGCTTCATCGCCGACTTTCACCAGGACTCCTCGGTGCTGCACATGCTCGAGGTCCGTCGCATCCTGGAGCCGGCCGCCAGCTCACGCGCAGCGCGGTTCGCGAGTGCCGTCGAGGTCGCTTCGCTCCTGGAGATCCTCGACCGAGCCACCCCGGAGTCGCCGGTGGAGGAGCTGGTCAGCGCGGACATCGAGTTCCACCGGGCCATTGCCGTCGCCTCGCGCAACCCGGTGCTCGCCTCGCTCATCGAGAGCCTGTCGGGCCCGACGCAGCGCGCCCGCATCTGGCGCGGCATGACCGAAGAGGGAGCGCTCGCCCGCACGCTCGCCGAGCACCGCGCCATCTTCGAGGCCATCCAGGCGCACGACCCCGAGCTCGCCGAGGCCACCTCCCGCGTCCACGTCGGTGGAGTCGAGTCCTGGCTGCGCCGCACCCTCGACTGATCGCACCGACCGCTACGTGCGCGGCGCACGCAGGAACTGTGAGACCAGCGGGCCGAGCTCGTCCGCGGAGGTCACCAGGCCGAGGTGACCGTCTGCGAAGACATGCACTGTGGCGTGCGGGAGCAGCCGCCGCATGATGTGCGCGTTGACCAGCGGGATGATGGGATCGTCATTGCCAGCGAGAATCAGGGTCTGTTGCCTGATCAGGGGCAGCGCGGGCAGGCTCGTCCAGCCGGCGCCGGCCAGGAGCTGGAACAGGTAGCCGGTCCGCGACCCGATCCGGGACTGCTCGTAGATCAGGTGTCGCACCTCTTCTGGGCTCTCACGCATCCGGCCGCCGTACAGGTCTGCGGCGATGTCCCTGGCGTAGGCCGGGTCGCGGTAGCGGCGGGGGGTGAGCATCTTGCTCAGCACGGAGAACCCGCCGGGCACCATGAGCATGCCGGTGCCTGTGCTCGCCAGGACCAGGCGTCGGCAGCGGCGGGGATTCTGGAAAGCCAACTGTTGGGCGAGTGCACCGCCCCACGAGATGCCGAGCACGTCGAACCGGTCGTAGCCGAGCTGCTCCAGCAGCCTCGTTGCGAAGCAGGCGAGCAGCGAGAAGCGGTAGGGCAGCTTCGGACTTCCGGAGCCGCCCGCGCCGGGGACGTCGAACCGGACCACCTCGATCCGGGGGTCGAGGTGGTCGACGAACGGCTGCAGCACGTCGAGCCCGGCGCCGAGGCCGTTGCACAGCAGGAGCGGTGGTCCCGGTTCGCTACCCGGGCGGACCGAGACCCGTACCTCGTGGCCGAGCACGTGTTTCCATTGCAGCTGAGTGGGCATGGGGCTCGACCTCAGGAGAAGGCGCCGACACCGGTGATGTCCCGGCCGACGATCAGGGTCTGGATGGTCTCGGTTCCCTCATAGGTGTGTAGCGCCTCCATGTCGGCCATGTGTCGCATGACGTGAAAGTCGAGCAGGATCCCGTTGCCTCCCAGTAGGTCGCGTGCCTCGGCGATGACCTCGCGGGCCCTACGGGTGTTGTTCATCTTGGCGATCGCAGCGATCGTGTCGGTCAGGCTGCCTTCCTCGATGAGGCGGCCGAGCCGGAGGCAGTAGAGCTGCATCGAGCAGACCTCGGCGAGCATCTTGACCAGCTTGTCCTGCACGATCTGGAAGCTGACGAGTGGCTTGCCGAACTGGGTCCGCTCGGTGCAGTAGCCCAGCGCGATCTCGTACCCGGCGGTGGCATGCCCGAGGGCACCCCAGGCCACGGCGTTCCGGGTGCCGGCCAGCACGCGGGCGGTGTCGCGGAAGCTGTTCGCCTCTGGGAGCCGGTTTGCTTCCGACACCTCGACACCAGTGAGTGTGATCTCGGCCTGCCAAACCGCGCGGAGCGAGACCTTGCCGTCGATCCGGCGGGCGTCGTACCCGGGCGTGCCGGGCTCGACGAGGAACCCCTTGACCTGGCCGTCGGCGACGTCGCGTGCCCAGACGACGACGACGTCCGCGACCGTGCCGTTGCCGATCCACTTCTTCCGACCGTCGAGCACCCAGGTGTCGCCGTCACGCCGCGCCGTGGTCTCGAGGCCGACGGAGTCGGATCCGTGGTCGGGCTCGGTCAGGGCGAACGCCCCGAGGGCGTCGACGTCCGCCATCTTCGGCAGCCACCGTGCTTTCTGCTCCTCAGAGCCGAGCATCGCGATCGACTGCATGGCCAGCCCGGCCTGAACCCCGAGGAAAGTGCCAAGGCTGCCGTCGCCGCGGTTGAGCTCGAGATGCACCAGGCCGGTGGCGATGGGACTCATCGGCGGGCAGCCGTAGCCGGCGATCCCGTCTCCGACCAGCCCGAGCTCGCCGAGTCGGCGGACCAGCTCACGGGGGAACTCCGCGCGCTCCCAGAAGCCGTTGATCACGGGCAGCACCTCGTCGTCGACGAAGTGCCGGGCACGGTTCCAGTATTCGCGCTCCTCCGGCGTCAACTGGTCGCCGATCTTGAAGAAGTCGGTCCCGCGGGCCCGGGCGATGTTCTCAAACATGGTTGCCTCACTTGTCCATCACGTAGGTGCCGGGGGCCCCGGCGAGCACGGGCAGTCGGACCGAGCCCAGGTCTGTGGGCGCGGGGACCAGTTCGCCACAGCGTGCGTTCAGCCATTCGCCGATGTCGGCCCACCAGGTGCCTTGATGGGTCTCGGCGCCATTGAGCCATGCTTTCGGGTCAGCGGTCTCGTCGTTGTTGGTGTGGTAGGTCGCCTTGGGGTTGCCGGGCGGGTTCACCAGTGCGGCGATGTGGCCGCTGGTCGACAGGACGAACCGGGTGGTTCCGCCGAACAGCTGGGTGGTGCGGTAGCAGTTCTCCCACGGTGTGATGTGGTCGGCGATGCCGGCAGCCACGTAGGAGTCGACGGTGATTCTGCCCAGGTCGATCGGGACGCCGAGCACGGTGATCCCCTGCGGCCGGGTCAGTGAGTTGTCTACGGCGATGTCGACGAAGTCGGCGTGCAGGCCAGCGGTCATCCGGGTGGTGTCGGAGTTCCAGAACAGGATGTCGAAGGCTGGCGGCCGTCTGCCGAGCAGGTAGTTGTTCACCCAGTAGTTCCAGATCAGGTCGCCAGGTCGCAGCCAGGCGAAGACCTCCGCGAGCGCACGGCCGTCGAGGTATCCCTTGCGGGCCGAGCGTTGCTTGGCCAGGGTGGCCAGCCGCGGGTCGGTCAGCGCGGAGACCGTGCCTGCGTCGTGGTTGTCGATGACGGTGACCGCGAGGCAGACGGCGGCCAGTCGGTCCTGCCGTCCGATGCCTGCGAGGTACGCCGCTGCGATGCTGGCCAGGATGCCCCCGGAGCAGATGCCGCCGAGCACCGTGGTGGCCGAGCCGCTGATCTCCTCGACGGCGTCGAGGGCGTCGAGGATCGCGCGGACGTAGGTGTCGATGTTCCAGTCGGCATGCCGGGCGTCCGGGTTGCGCCAGGAGATGACGAACATCTGCCGGCCGTGCTGGACGCTGTACTCCACCAGGCTGCGTCCAGGTGCAAGGTCGATGGCGTAGAACTTGTTGATGGTCGGCGGCACTACGAGCACGGGCACCTCGTACACCTCCTCGCTCTGCGGCTGATACTGGATCAGCTCCAGGACCTCGTTGTGGAAGACCACCGCGCCAGGGGTGGCGGCGACGTTCTCGCCGAGCACGAAGCCGCTGGTGTCGACCATCTCCGGGATCCGGGGCGACGAGGCGAGGTCCTTGACCAGCTGGCTCCCGCCGCGTACCAGGCTCAGCCCGGCAGTGTCGATGACGGCCTTCGCCGAGGCCGGGTTGACGAGTGGAAAGTTGCTCGGTGCGAGGGCTTCGACGAGATTCTCGAGCAGGAAGCCCACCCGCTTGCGGTCGCGGGGGTCGAGGTCGGCGTCGGTCACGAGCTGATCGAGGGTATGTCCGCCGGCGAGGTAGAGCTGGACCAGCCGTTCGAGCAGCGGGTTGTCGGTCCAGGCGGCATCAGTGAACCGGCGGTCACCGCGCCTGGGTGTGACAGTGGAGGTGCCAGCCACGATCCGGCCTGCCTCGGCGCCAAGACCGCCCAGTCTGCGGGCGGTGTTGCGGGGTCGTCGGGCTAGCGAGGCCGCCCACTTGGCGGTGGACCGGTCGGGTAGGAAGCGGCGTGCCGGCGTCAGGGCCGCGTCGACGAGGAGGACGTCGAGCGGTGTCGCGTCATCGGCGAGCTGGCTGCTGGTCGTGCTCATCGCGTGGTCTCCTCGATGGTGACGGGCGGGACGATCTCTCGCTTCAGCACCTTGCCGGTGGGACCGAGGGGCAGGGCGTCGACGAACCAGACGCGACGCGGGTACTTGTACGCCGCGACCTGGGCCTTCACGAAGTCGCGCAGCTCGGCTTCACTGACTGTCGCGCCGGGTCGCAGGGCGACTGCGGCACCGACCTCCTCGCCCAGCTCGACGTGCGGGATGCCGACGACCGCCGCCGCCGCGACATCAGGGTGCTCGTAGAGCACCTCCTCGATCTCACGCGGGTAGATGTTGAAGCCGCCGCGGATGATCAGGTCCTTCATCCGGTCGACGATGAAGTAGAAGCCGTCTTCGTCGACGCGGCCCATGTCACCAGTTCGGAACCAGCCCTCGCGGTCGAGAACGTCGGCGGTGGCCTCGGGCTTGTGCCAATAGCCTTTCATCACGTTGTGGCCGCGGATCGAGATCTCGCCGACGTCGCCATTCGTCACCGGAGTGCCGTCCTTGGCCAGGACCTGCATCGGCACACCGGTAACCGGGTAGCCGATCGAGCCCGGCCTGCGGTTCGGGCCGGAGCGGTTGAAGGAGGCGACCGGCGAGGTTTCCGAGAGGCCGTAGCCCTCGAGCACCTCGCAGCCGAACTTCTCCTCGAACCGGTGCAGCACCTCGACAGGCAGCGCGGCGCCTCCTGAGATGCAGGTGCGCAGATCGGGCAGCCGTGGAGCCTCCTCGAGGCCGACCAGAGCGGCATACATCGTGGGGACGCCGGCGAAGACAGTGACGCCGTACGTCGCCGACAGCTCGGCCGCCGCGGCTGCGTTGAACCGGGGCAGCAGCAGCAATGTGGCGCCGGCGGCCATCGACACGTTCAGGGTGCAGGTCTGGCCGAAGGAGTGAAACAGCGGAAGCCCGCCGAAGACCAGGTCGTCCCCGGTCAGCTGCACCAGGTCGGACTGGGTGACCTCGGCGTTGCTGACCAGGTTTGCATGGGTGAGCTCCGCACCCTTCGGCTGGCCGGTGGTTCCAGAGGTGTAGAGGACCACCGCGGTGTCTTCAGCCGCGCGGTCGACCACGGTGTCCACCCGGTCCTGATCGCTCAGCAGCTTGGCGAAGGAGTCGGGCTCGACGACGATCGTGCTCGTGCCGACATCCTCCGGCAGGGCTTTGACGACCTCGTCGGCGGCGGCCGGCGACGCGAAGACGACCCGGGCCTGCGAGTCCGAGAGGTAGTAGGCGATCTCGCGGGCCTTCAGCAAAGGGTTCATGGGGACGACCACTGCGCCGACCCGGAGCACTCCGTAGTAGACCAAGGCGAACTCGGGGACGTTGGGCAACATGACCGCGACCCGGTCACCAGGAGTGACGCCGTTGGCGACGAGCAGGCCGGCGACCCGCTCGCTGGCCTCGGCCAGCTGCTGATAGCTGATGGTCTGCTCGTTGAGGCGAAGGGCGATGTGGTCGGGGCGGGTGGCGGCGGTGTCGGTGAAGAGCCGGGCTAGGTTCATGGTGGGTCCTGGGTTGAGTCGGGCGTTGGGAATGGCGTGCTGGGACCTCCAGCGTCGATCCCGCACCCCTTGGAGCGCTTCGGCCCCGGGCCTCGACTTCCGGACGTCGCGACTGTGCACGTGCACAACGCGGGGCTAGGTTGGCGGCCATGGCTGGTCCCATCGCCGCTCCCGGCCCGGACGTCGCGCCCGAGGTCCGCGAGCTGAGTCGGCGGCTTCTGCCCGAGGCCGACATGCTCGGCGCGCAGATGGCGGAACGAGTGCGGGTGGAGATTCCGCTGTACGCAGACGGCGAGCTCGTCCCTCACGAGCAGTTGATCGCGTCGTGCTGTGACAACACGCGGTTCGTGCTCGGCCAGCTGGCTGATGCGCCCCACGTCAGCATCGACGCGCCGCGGGCCACCGGGACGGCCAGGGCCGAGCAGGGTGTTCCCTATGCCGCGGTCCTGCAGGCCTTCCGTGTGGGCGGACGGTTCATCTGGGAGCTCCTCGTCGAGCGGGCCGACCCCGAGGCCCACGACGTGCTGCTACTCGCGGCGGCGGACATCTGGGCCGTGAGCGATGAGTTGTCGAGCCAGGTGACGGATGCCTATCGCACGGCCCTGGCCGACAAGGTGCGGCGCGACGGCCAGATGAGGGCGGTGCTGGTGAGCAGCCTCCTCGACGGTGACTCCGCCGCGGCCGAGGAGCTGATGGAGTCTGCCAGCGCGTTGCACCTGCCGCGCAGCGGCGAGTTCGCCGTCGTCTCGGCCGAGTGCGCTGCCCCCGGCGCCGAGGCGCTTGCGGACGTCGAAGGTGTGCTGCGTCGGCACAACGTCACCGGGGTCTGGCGCCTGGATCACGAGTACCACGACGGGCTAGTCGAGCTGCGGCCGGGCTTTGGGGTGCAGCAGCTGGTCGAGGAGCTGACCGGACTGGCGCGGGGTCGGGTCGGCGTGAGCTCGGTGTTCCATGGGCTGGCTAACGCTCCAGACGCAAGACGCCAGGCGCGGCTGGCCTGCACCGCCGCGGCCCCGTCATCTCGTGACGTCGTGCGGTGCGACCAGCATCCGCTCGCGGTGCTCCTGGCCGGCGCGCCGGACCAGGCCGCCGCCCTTGCTGGTGCCGTTGTCGGTCGTGTGCTCGAGCTGCCCCGTGACGACCGGGCGGTGATGATGCACACCGTACGCATCTGGCTTGCCGCGGACGGCTCGAGCTCGCGTGCCGCAGAGCAGCTGCATCTGCATCGCAACACCGTCCGGTACCGGCTGCGCCGATTCGAGGAGATGACTGGGCGCGACCTGGCCAAACCGGTCGACGCCGCCGAGGTCTTCGTCGCTCTCGAATGTGTGCGGATACTCGGCCTCGACACCGAGCGCGCGACTCGTTGAGCCACAGCCAGAGCTAGCCGGCGAGCTCCTTGCGAGCCCGTGTGACGAGCTCTTCGTTGGTGTAGGCGTGACCGGAGATGCCCCACCCGCCGTCGTAGGTCTCGGTCAGAAGCACCCAGGTCCGGTCGGTCAGTCCAGGGTCTCCAGCGGCCGCAGCCACCACGTCCGTCAGTTGGCGGACGGCGGCGAGCTGCTTGTCGCGGTCCAGGGCGCCGGCGTTGGTGAGCACCTGGACACGGACCCGGTCGTCGTCGCCGTCGACGTTCGACAGGGCGGTGTCGTGCACGAAGGCAGCCGTGTTCTGTCGGAACAGTGCGATCGGCGGGACGCCCTCGAGCTCCATCAAGGTGCGGGCCAGCTCGGTTGCGAGGGCTTTCGGGTCGGTGAAGGTCCCGGGGCGCGCATAGACGTCGATCATCGGCATGGTGCCACCTCCAGAAGTATGGTGGTCGGCATAGTAGGCAGGAAAGTATGCAGGTGTACATAGTTGATGGCTGGAGGCCGGGTTGGCGAAGGGTGAGGTTCGGGCTCGGATGGTGGCCGGCGCGGTCCGTCTGCTGGCCACGCAGGGACCGCCAGGGGCTTCGTTCGGCGACGTCCTGAAGGAGACGGGTGCGGCCCGAGGGTCCACGTACCACCATTTTCCGGGCGGCAAGGAGGAGCTGTACCGGGCGGCGCTCGACCTGGCCAGTGACCGAGCCCTGCGCGCGCTCGAGCCGGTGCGCGGCCAACCTGCCGATGTCGTGGTCGAGCGGTTCTTCGCCATGTGGCGCGCTCTGCTCACCGAGACCGACCTTCGGGCCGGCTGCGCCGTGCTGGCGGTCGCCGTCGCCGGCGAGCCGGCGCAGATCCGTGACGACGCCGGGCAGATCTTCCGCAGCTGGCAGAGTCACCTGGAGTCGTTGTTCGTCGAGGGTGGCCTGACGCCGACCAAGGCACGGTCGCTCGCCGCACTGACCATGACCTCGGCTGAGGGCGCGGTCGCCATCGCTCGCGCCGAGCGGGACCTGGAGACCTTCGAGCTGGTGGCTCAGCAGGTCCTGACCATCACACGGCAGTCCATGCCCGTCGCGAAACGCATCTGAGTAGGTCGCTCAGGGAAGGGACCGTTCCCGCACCTGAGCGCGGGTCAGGAAGATGTGCTCTGCTGAGTTCAGGTCGCCGGTCGACTTACAGCGAACATCACTGGTTCGGAGAACGGGAGGCCAGCCGTCTGATGAACCGCCTCGCCTCAGCTACTAGCCCGTACCTGCTGCAGCACAAGGACAATCCCGTCGACTGGCAGGAGTGGGGTCCCGAGGCGTTCGAGGAGGCCCGCCGTCGCGACGTGCCGATCCTGCTGAGCGTCGGCTACGCGTCCTGCCACTGGTGCCACGTGATGGCCCACGAGTCCTTCGAGGACGAGCAGACGGCCGCCGAGCTGAACGCGGCCTTCGTGTCGATCAAGGTGGACCGCGAGGAGCGCCCCGACGTGGACGCCGTCTACATGGAAGCCACGGTTGCGCTGACCGGTCATGGCGGCTGGCCGATGACCGTGCTGCTCACTCCGGACGGCACCGTGTTCCACGCCGGCACCTACTACCCGCCCACGGCCCGGCAGGGGATGGCGTCCTTCCGCCAGCTGATCGCCGCGGCGAGCGAGGCGTGGCGCGAGCGACGACACGAGGTCGAGGGTGCCAGCGCCAGGATCACCGAGGCGCTGACCGGCCAGCGCGCCGGGCAGGCGAGCGCGTCTGCGGATGCCGCGCCGCCCGGGCCGGCCGACCTCGAGGGCTGGGTGCGCGCCCTGGCCGAGCAGCACGACCGGGTCCACGGCGGGTTCGGTGGCGCACCGAAGTTCCCGCCGTCCATGGTCCTGGAGTGGCTGCTCCGCCATGCTGCGCGCACCGGCACCCAGCCAGGTGCCAGCGGCGCCATCGCGCTCGACCTGGCCGCGAACACGTTGCGGCACATGGCGTCCAGCGGCACCTACGACCAGCTCGAAGGCGGCTTCGCCCGGTACAGCGTGGACGCCGCCTGGGTGGTGCCGCACTTCGAGAAGATGCTCTACGACAACGCGTTGCTGGCCCGGGTCTACCTGCACTGGTGGCGGCTGACCGGCGACCCGCTGGGCCGCCGGATCGCCCTGGAGACCTGCGACTTCCTGCTGCACCGCTTGGGCACCGCGGAAGGAGGGCTGGCCAGCGCGCTGGATGCCGACACCCCGACCGGCGACGGCGGGCACGGCGTCGAGGGGCTGACGTACGTGTGGACGCCGGCCGAGCTGGTCGAGGTGCTCGGCCAGGACGACGGGGTGTGGGCGGCCCGCGCCTTCGGGGTCACCGAGGCCGGCACCTTCGAGCACGGCACCTCGACCCTGCGGCTGCTCGTCGACGTGGACGCACCCGACGCCGACCCGGCCACCGTGCAGCGTTGGCAGGACGTCCGCGCCCGGCTGCGCAGCCCCCGGGCCGGACGCCCCCAGCCCGTGCGTGACGACAAGGTGGTCGCGGCCTGGAACGGACTTGCCGTCGCATCGCTGGCCGAGACCGGTGCCCTGCTGGACCGCCCCGACCTGGTCGAGGCCGCTCGCCGGGCGGCATCCCTGCTGCTCGACGTGCACGTGGTCGACGGACGGCTGCGCCGGGTCTCGCTCGGCGGAGTGGCCGGCGACCCGTCAGGAACGCTGGAGGACCAGGGCGACCTGGTCGAGGGGTTGCTGGCGCTGTACGCGGTCACTGGTGAGCGGCGGTGGTCCGATGCGTCGTCCGAGCTCGTCGCCGCACTGCTGGAACGGTTCTGGGACGTCGGGACCGGTCTCAGCGACACCCCGCTGGACGACCCGGACCCACTGCTCGCCCACGCCGGCACCCGACGTCCGGCCGATCCGGGGGACAACGCCTACCCGTCCGGGGTGGCCGCGGCCGCGGGTGCCCTGCTGTCCTGGGCGGCGCTGAGCGGCGACGCCACGGCCCGCGACGTGGCCGAGAGCGCGCTCGCGGTCACCGCCCGGATCGCCGCGACGTCACCGCGCTTCGCCGGCTGGGGGCTGGCCGTCGCCGAGGCCGCTCTGGACGGTCCGCGCGAGGTGGCGGTGGTGGGTGGGTGGGACGACTCTGCGACGTCCCAGCTGTGGCAGGTCGCGCTCAACGGGACCGCTCCCGGTCTCGTGGTGGCCGTGGGGGAGTCGGGCGCCCCGCCTGCGGTGCCGTTGCTCGAGCAGCGCGGGACGGCCGGCACTGGGGCCCTTGCCTATCCCTGCCGGGGGATGGTCTGCGACCTGCCGACGTCCGATCCCGAGGTGCTGCGCCGCTTCGTCCGCAGGCCTGGCTAGGCGGGGTGCGAGTACACCGCGAAGGACACCGCGATGTAGTGCACGACGAAGGCCGCGACGGTGCACGCGTGGAAGAGCTCGTGGAAGCCGAACCAACGCGGGCTGAGGTTCGGCCGCTTGATGCCGTAGATGAGCGCGCCGACGGTGTAGAGCGCGCCGCCGACGATGATCAGCACGATCAGCGCCACGCCACCGCTGTGCAGGAAGGCCGGCATGTAGAACACCGCGACCCAGCCGAGCGCGACGTAGACCGGGGTGTACAGCCAGCGAGGGGCGCCCACCCATAACACCCGGAACAGCACCCCGAGCACGGCGCCGGTCCACACCACGAAGAGCAGGGTGCGGGCCTTGCCGGGTGGCAGCAGCAGCGCCGCGAACGGTGTGTAGCTGCCGGCGATGATCAGGAAGATGTTCGAGTGGTCCATCCGCTTGAGCAGCACGGCCGTGCGCGGTGACCAGTTGCCGCGGTGGTACAGCGCGCTGGTGCCGAAGAGCAGCGCGGCGCTCAGCGTGAAGATCGTGGCGGTGATCCGGCCCGCGGTGCTGGGCGCCAGGGCGATCAGCACGATGCCGGCCGCGACCACCAGCGGGAACGTGCCGGCGTGCAGCCAGCCGCGCAGCTTCGGCTTGACCGCGGCGACGGCCTCGGAGACGACGCTGACGGCCTCGCCCATCGAGTCACCGACGCGCTCGACCTGCTGCTCGAGGCGGTAGCGCACGCCGGACGTCGACGGCTGGTCGGGCGCCGGTGGCAGGTGGCTCATGGCACAACATCCTAACCTACGGTTGCGTAAGTTACTACCGCGTAGCCTAGTGATCCAGGTGAAGATGCCGTGAATCCCGGGCCTCCAGGAACGTCCTGTCCGTCCCGATCCACCATACGGGAGTAGCGTGACCGAGGCCGCCTGATCAGGCAGGTGGATCATGAATGACGAAGGGGCAGCAGTGGGTTTGCGCAACCTCGTCTATGGCGTCTACGAGCGCCGGCTGGCGGCGTCCCTCGCTCCGACCGCGATCCCTCGGCACGTCGGCGTGATCGTCGACGGCAACCGGCGATGGGCACGTGCGGCCGGTGCCGGCTCGGCCGTCGGGCACGCCGCCGGGGCGGACAACATGGAGCGCCTGCTGCAGTGGTGCGACGAGGTCGGCGTCGAGGTCGTCACCCTGTGGCTGCTGTCCACCGACAACTTCAACCGGCCACCCGAAGAGCTCGCCGCCCTGATGCCGATCATCGAGGACCTCACTGAGCGGATCGCCGCGACCGGCCGCTGGCGGGTGCACCCGGTGGGCGCGCTCGACCTGCTGCCGGACGACACCCAGCGCACGCTCAAGGAGCTGGACGAGCGGACCCGCCACATCAGCGGGCGGACCGTCAACGCGGCGATCGGCTACGGCGGCCGACGCGAGATCGCCGACGCCGTCCGCTCCCTGATGAAGGAGCACGCGGCCAAGGGCACCTCGATCGAGGAGCTCGCCGAGATCCTGGACGTCGAGCACATCAGCGAGCACCTCTACACCCGTGGCCAGCCCGACCCCGACCTGGTGATCCGCACCTCGGGCGAGCAGCGACTCGGCGGTTTCCTGCTCTGGCAGAGCGCGCACAGCGAGTTCTACTTCTGCGAGGCGTACTGGCCGGACTTCCGCAAGGTCGACTTCCTGCGCGCGCTGCGCGCGTACGGCCAGCGCGAGCGTCGCTTCGGCACCTGACGTCCGGCGCCCAGCGCACCGTGTGGCGTCGATGAGGTACGCGAACCCGGGGTGATCACACCGTGCTCGCGTACCTCATCGGGTCACACGTCGAGGCTGCTGGAGCCGGCCGGCGCCACGGTGCTCAGCCCGCGGCACGCACCGTGCGGGCCGCCTCGCGACGCAGGGTGGCCAGCACCTCCTCGAGCGGCTGCGGCCGGGCGTACAGGTAGCCCTGGCCGTCCGCGCAACCGGCCAGCCGCAGGACGTCGGCCTGCGACTCACGCTCGATGCCCTCGGCGACGACGTCCAGCTCCAGCGCGGAGGCCATCACCAGGATGGCGTCGACCAGGGCTCGCGAGCGCGGCAGGTGGTCGATGTCGCGCACGAACGAGCGGTCGATCTTGACCACGCCGACCGGCAGGTGCTGCAGGTAGCCGATCGAGGAGAAGCCGACCCCGAAGTCGTCGATGGACAGCCGGGCGCCGGCCGCGGTCAGGTCGTCCAGGGTCGCTGCGGTGTGCGGGTCGT
Organism: Angustibacter sp. McL0619; assembly: GCF_049994355.1. Classification (NCBI taxonomy): domain Bacteria; kingdom Bacillati; phylum Actinomycetota; class Actinomycetes; order Kineosporiales; family Kineosporiaceae; genus Angustibacter; species Angustibacter sp. McL0619. The sequence continues at coordinate 1,174,315 of NZ_CP188257.1, forward strand.
CCTGGACCAGCACGGTCTCGGTCATCTCCAGCACCAGCCGGGAGTCGCCGAACGCGGCTACCGCGGCGCCGACCTGCGGCAGGAAGTCGGGGTCGTGCAGCTGGTGGGCGGACATGTTCACGGCGAGGTCGATCGGACCGCCGGCGGCTTGCACCAGCGCGGCCGAGTCGGCGACCACCTGGGCCAGCACGCGCCGTCCGAGCGGGACGATCAGCCCGCTGTCCTCGGCTGCCGGGATGAACAGGTCCGGCGGCACCAGCGCTCCGTCGCGGCGCCAGCGCACCAGCGCCTCGACCCCGCCGATCCGGCCGGTGGTCAGGCTGACCACCGGCTGGTAGTGCACGACCAGGTCGCGGTCGATCCCGGTGCGCAGGGCCTCGATCAGCTCCAGACGCAGGATGCGGTCGGTGCGCAGCGAGTCCTCGTAGAGCCGGTACTGGCTCTTGCCCATGCCCTTGGCGCTGTACATGGCCATGTCGGCGTTGCGCATCACCTCGGCGGCGTCGTCCCCGCCGCTGGACAGCACGACACCCACGCTGGTGCTGACCACCACGCCGTGCCCGGCCACGACCGCCTCCCGGCGGACCGCGGTCAGCACCCGCTGGCAGATCTGCTCGAGCTCCTTGACGTCCCAGACCTCGGTGAGCAGGATGGCGAACTCGTCGCCGCCCAGCCGGGCGACGCAGTCGTCCGCGCGGACGGTTGGGGTCAGCCGCTCGGCCACGATGCGCAGCAGCTCGTCGCCGGCCATGTGCCCGAAGCGGTCGTTGACGGACTTGAACCCGTCCAGGTCGAGGTAGAGGACGGCGACCTGGCTGCGGGCGTTCGCGCCGGCCAGCGCCGCCTCGAGCCGCTCGTTGAACTCCACCCGGTTGGGCAGGCCGGTCAGCCCGTCGGTCCGGGCCTGGCGGCCGAGCTGCTCGACCAGGGCGAGCCGGGCGAAGGTCTGCTCGCCGACCCCGGCCAGCGACTCCAGCGCTTGGCGGTCCAGCTCGTTGTCGTTGCTGCCGAGCTGCCCTCGCGGAGCGACGAGCCAGGTGGGCTCGGCGCGTCCGACCACGGGGGCGCCGACCTCCTTCTCGCCGGGTGCGGTGTCCCGGACGCCGGTCTGCGGGCGGTCCAGCACCAGCTCGGCGTGCTCGTCGAGCAGGCCGACCACCTCGCTCGGTGACTCGGCGCCGAAGATCGCCTGGGTGGCCTCGAACAGGCTCTTCAGTCGTCGCCGCTGCTCGGCGTGCCTGCTCAGCGCCTGGCTGGCGATCAGGATGGTGGCCAGCGGCACCCCGAGCAGCAGGCTGGCCCACGGCGGCAGCGCGCGCATCACCAGCCCGGCCAGGTAGCCGAGGCTGTCGATGCCGACGAAGACCAGGCCGGCGAGCACGGCGCTGTTGTGCCGCAGCTGCGACCCGAAGCTGCTGCGCTCCTCGATCGCGACCGAGACGGCCGAGACCAGGTAGTCGAGCATGAAGAACACGACGCAGCCCGCACCGACCGCGACGAGCTCGGCTGGCGACGTCCGCCCGAGGCCGTCGCCGAGCTGCATGACCAGGACCGCAACGGTGCCGCAGATGATCGTGATGGCGATGTTGAACAGCCGGATGTCGAGCCGCTTGCGCTTCCACAGCTGGGTAGCCGCCTGACCGATCGCCCACATGGTCAGTGCGCCGTGGGCATCGCCGAGCACCACGAGCGTGACCAGGACGGCCGACTCGAAGCCCACCTCGATGCCGACGCCGTGCCGGGAGAGCCGCAGCGGGAACTGGGACAGCAGGACGATCAGCGGGACGCCGACCAGGCAGGACAGGAACCAGCGGCTGTCCATGCCGCCGGAGAGGGCAAAGGCGATCGCGGCGCCTGCGCCGAGCGCGGCACCGATGAGCATCACCGCGAGGTCGAAGGCCCAGCTCGCGCTGGACTTCCCCTCGGGAGCAGCCTGCATGACGACGGGTCTCCTGTGGTCGGGGTCGGGCTTCCCCTCGTGCTCACCATCGGTACGTCAGGGCCCCGACTGGAGGGCTGGCGTTCACCCGATCGCTGCGGCGTGTTGGCTCGGGACCGCTCCGTGCGCGGCGTAGCGTCCAACGTGACGGGCCGGCTCCCTGCCAGTCCGTCCGGGAGGCCCACGTGACGCGACCTGCAGGTCGCGGGGAGGGCCGGATCTCGGCCCTCACGGGGGCCCGGTCCCGGCACCTGACCCGCGGACGTGGCCGGGGTGCGACCCCGGCCCAGGGGAGCCCACGTGATCACTGATCGACGGACGTTCGTGCTCGACACCTCCGTGCTGCTGTCCGATCCGCGCGCCATGCTGCGCTTCGCCGAGCACGAGGTCGTGCTGCCGGTGGTGGTCGTGACCGAGCTGGAGGGCAAGCGGCACCACCCGGAGCTCGGCTACTTCGCTCGCACCGCGCTGCGCCTGCTGGACGACCTGCGGGTCAAGCACGGTCGGCTGGACGCTCCCCTGCAGCTGGACGACGGCGGCACCCTGCGGGTCGAGCTGAACCACACCGACGCGACGACACTGCCGGCCGGCTTCCGGCTGGCTGACAACGACACCCGCATCCTGGCGGTGGCCAAGAACCTCGCCGACGAGGGTGCCCAGGTGACCCTGGTCAGCAAGGACCTGCCGCTGCGCGTCAAGGCGTCAGCGGTCGGTCTGGTCGCCGAGGAGTACCGGGCCGAGCTGGCCGTGGACACCGGCTGGACCGGGATGGCCGAGCTCGAGGTCACCGCGGACGACGTGGCGACGCTGTACGACGAGGGCCACCTGGACCTGGCCGCGGCCGCGGACCTGCCCTGCCACACCGGCGTGGTGCTGGTCTCCGAGCGGGGCAGCGGGCTGGGGCGGACCACCCCGGACAAGCAGGTCCGCCTGGTGCGCGGCGACCGTGACGCGTTCGGGCTGCACGGGCGCAGCGCCGAGCAGCGGATCGCCCTGGACATGCTGCTGGATCCCGACATCGGCATCCTCAGCCTCGGCGGGCGGGCCGGCACCGGCAAGAGCGCGCTGGCTCTGTGCGCCGGGCTGGAGGCCGTGATGGAGCGGCGCCAGCACCGCAAGGTCATCGTCTTCCGACCGCTGTACGCCGTCGGCGGCCAGGACCTCGGCTACCTGCCGGGCACCGAGGCCGAGAAGATGGGCCCGTGGGGCCAGGCCGTGTTCGACACCCTCGGCGCGCTGATCAGCAGTGAGGTCGTCGAGGAGGTCATGGACCGCGGCATGCTCGAGGTGCTGCCGCTGACCCACATCCGAGGTCGCTCGCTGCACGACGCCTTCGTGATCGTCGACGAGGCCCAGTCGCTGGAGCGCAACGTGCTGCTCACCGTGCTCAGCCGGGTCGGGCAGAACTCCAAGGTCGTGCTCACCCACGATGTCGCGCAGCGGGACAACCTGCGGGTGGGCCGGCACGACGGCGTCGCGGCGGTCATCGAGGCGCTCAAGGGTCACCCGCTGTTCGCGCACGTCACGCTGACCCGCTCCGAGCGCTCGCCGATCGCGGCTCTGGTCACGGACCTGCTCGAGGGGCTCGAGGTCTGAGCCACCCTCACCCGTCGTCCATGAACTTGTGACGCGTTGTCGGGTCTCAGCCCTCGCTGAGACCCCGCCAACGCGTCACGAGTCGTGTCCGAACGTGTGTGACGGGTCACGATCTTGACGTTGCGTGCGCAATTATCACTCTGCGTCGAGCCAGTCGTGATGGTTCTGTGTGCACCGTTTGCGCGCGGTTCGTACCTGTGCGCAGGGTGGTCGACGAACTGAGATCACCCCTGGTCTCGGCTCCCCGGCGCCTACCGGCGTCGTCGGGGCCGTTCGGGCGCCCGTGTGCGCATCCCCTGGGGCGGGCCGTGACGGCGCCGCCCGGCGGGCCCGGACCGGGGTGACGCAGACCGTGCCGCTTCGCACGCGGGGCACGGCCGATGGAAGGTACTTCGTGATTCGACGCGCCCTGCGCCGGCCCCTGCTGTCCAGCATGACCGCCCTGGCCGCCACTGCCGCGGTGGCCGCGGGCATCGCCACGAACGAGAAGGAACCCGCCGAGGCGGTGAGCCCGCGCATGCAGGTGACCGCCGACGTCATCGCCGAACGCATCGAGGTCGACCCCCGCCCGATGGTCGCCCGACACAGGCTCGCTTCGGACGCCGCCCAGCACCGCGCCATGCTCGCCGCCGTCGCGAAGGCCAAGGCGGCCCGCCGCAAGGCCGCCAAGGCGCGCGCTGCCGCCCGTGAGCGGGCCAGCCGCGCCAAGGAGCGCGCCCGCCTGCAGTCGATGGACCCGCGCTCGATCGCCAGGAGCCTGCTCGGTGACTACGGCTTCAGCTCGGGCCAGTACGGCTGCCTCGACTCGCTCTGGCAGAAGGAGAGCGGCTGGAGCCTGCACGCGTCCAACGCCTCGTCCGGCGCCTACGGCATCCCGCAGGCCCTGCCCGGCAGCAAGATGGGCACGGTCGCCGGCGACTGGAGGACCAACCCGGTGACCCAGATCAAGTGGGGCCTGCAGTACATCCGCTCCAGCTACGGCTCGCCCTGCGCGGCCTGGTCGCACAGCCAGGGTTCCGGCTGGTACTGATCAGCTGGTCGGCCGGGCCATGGCGTCGACGTCCAGCGCGGCGTCCAGCTGCTGCTCGGTGAGCTCCCCGCGCTGCACGTAGCCGAGATCCAGCACGGCCTGCCGGATCGTCGTCCGGTCGGTCACCGCCTTCTTGGCCACCGCGGCGGCCGCCTCGTAGCCGATCACCCGGTTCAACGGGGTCACGACGGACGGCGAGGACTCGGCCAGCTCGCGGCAGCGCTCGACGTCCGCCACGAGCCCGTCCACGCACCCGTCGGCCAGCAACCGGCAGGCGGCGGCCAGCAGCCGGGTCGACTCGAGCACTGCGCGCCCCATGACCGGCATCATCACGTTCAGCTCGAAGCTGCCGCTGGCGCCGGCGAAGGTCACCGTCGCGTCGTGGCCGATGACCTGCGCGCAGACCTGCAGGGTGGCCTCGGGGAGCACCGGGTTGACCTTGCCGGGCATGATGCTCGACCCCGGCTGCAGATCTGGCAGCCGCAGCTCGCCCAGGCCGGTCCGCGGGCCCGAGCCCATCCACCGCAGGTCGTTGCACAGCTTGACCAGGCTCACCGCGACGGTGCGCAACTGCCCGGACAGCTCCACCAGGCCGTCCCGGGCACCCTGGGCCTCGAAGTGGTTGCGCGCCTCGCGCAGCGGCAGACCGGTGGCCGCGGCCAGCTCGGCGACGACCTGCTCGGCGAAACCGGGCGGGGTGTTGATCCCGGTGCCGACCGCCGTCCCGCCGAGCGGCACCTCGGCCAGCCTGGGCAGCGTCGAGCGCAGCCGCTCCACGCCGGCCAGCATCTGCGCCGCGTAGCCGTCGAACTCCTGACCCAGCGTCACCGGCACAGCGTCCATCAGGTGCGTCCGCCCGGCCTTCACGACGTCGGAGAACTCGGCAGCCTTGCGCCGCAACGACTCCGCGAGGTGCTCCAGTGCGGGCACCACGTCGTTCACCACGGCGTCGGTGGCGGCCAGGTGCAGGCCGGTGGGGAACGTGTCGTTGCTGGACTGCGACGCGTTCACCTGGTCGTTCGGGTGCACCGCACGCCCGAGCTCGGCGCTCGCCAGCCGGGCCAGCACCTCGTTGACGTTCATGTTGGTCGAGGTTCCCGAGCCGGTCTGGAACACGTCGATCGGGAACTGGTCGTCGTGCTCGCCGTCGATGACCTGCTGCGCCGCAACGACGATGGCGTCCGCGACGTCCTGGTCCAGCACTCCGAGCCGGGCGTTGACCCGCGCGGCGGCGCCCTTGATCCTGGCCAGCGCGTGGACCACGGCCGGCTCGACCGGCACCCCGGAGATGGGGAAGTTCTGCACGGCCCGCTGGGTCTGCGCACCCCACAGCGCGGATGCCGGAACCCGCACCTCGCCCATCGTGTCGTGCTCGACCCGGAACTGCTCGCTGCTGTCTGCCATGGCCCCATCCTGTCGCGCGCTGGCTTGCCGAGCACCCTGCATGGCGTCCAGCATGGCCGGGTGGACGTCGAGGGGCTGGCCGAGCGGGCGCGCGCCATCGTGGCGCGGGACGGCGGCCGCCGCGCGCTGCTCGGGATCACCGGGCCGCCGGGCGCGGGCAAGTCGACCGTCGCCGCGGACCTGGTCCGGACGCTGCGGCGCAGCGGGCTCGAGGCGGTGCTGGTCCCGATGGACGGCTTCCACCTCGCCCAGGCCAGGCTCGACGCGCTCGGCCTGGCTGACGTCAAGGGGGCGCCGCGGACCTTCGACGCCTGGGGGTACCACGCGTTGCTGGAACGCCTGCGGCGCAACGATTCCATCGTGGTCTACGCGCCGCAGTTCCGGCGCGAGATCGAGGAGCCGGTGGCCGGTGCGATCGCGGTGGGACCGGACGTCCAGGTGGTCCTCACCGAGGGCAACTACCTGCTCCTGGACGAGCAGCCGTGGTCCGGAGTGCGCGACCTGCTCGACGAGGTCTGGTACCTGGACCTGGACGTCGAGCTGCGCCGGCAGCGGCTGGCCGCCCGGCACCAACACTTCGGGCGCTCGGACGCCGAGTCCTGGCAGCGCACCCTGGGCAGCGACGAGGCCAACGCGCTGCTGGTCCAGGAGGGCATCGCCAGGGCCGACCTGGTCGTCCCGGTGCCCTAGGGCCGGTGACTGCTCAGTCCTCGATGTCGCTCGCACCGGCGACGTCGCCGATCACCTCGACGACGCTCACCCGGCCGTCGTCGAGCGCGTAGACCAGCCCGACCACAGCCAGCGCACCGCGCAGCACGGCGTCCGACAGCATCGCCGAACGGTCGACCAGCAGCCGCACGGTCTGCCGGACGTGCTCCGCCTCGACCTCCTCGGTGGAGCTGCGGCCGGCCCGCTGCGCGGCCAGCACGCTCGGGGTGACCCGCTCGACGATGTCCCGCACGAATCCGGCCGGCAGGATGCCGGACTCGACCGCGTCGATGGTCGCGCTGACCGCCCCGCACGAGTCGTGGCCGAGCACGACGACCAGCGGGATGGACAGGTAGCCGACGCCGAACTCGACGGAGCCGAGCACGCCGGAGTCCACCACGTGGCCTGCGGTACGCACCACGAAGAGCCGCCCGAGCCCCTGGTCGAAGACGATCTCGGCGGACACCCGTGAGTCACCGCAGCCGAAGACGAGGGCGAACGGGTGCTGGCTGACGGCGACCTCGGCCCGTCGCGCCAGGTCCTTGTCCGCGTTGGCCGAGTGGCCGCGGGCGAACCGCTCGTTGCCGGCCTGCAGCTCCGCCCAGGCCTGAGCCGGCGTCCGTCGTCCATCGCTCGCGTCGCTCACGACGGCATCGTCGCAGGTGCCCGGGCCCGGGCCGCGCGGTGGCCGTCCACCGACCAGCCGACCACGGCGTACCACGCTGACAGCACCACGATCTGCGCGCGCTGGGTCAGCCCCAGCATCGCGACCGCACCGGCCTGCTGGGTGGACACGAAGACCAGACCCAACGCTGCGGCCAGCACCCCGGCCACCAGGTGGCAGACCAGCTCGGCCCGTCGTCCCCGGCTGGCCGCCGCGAAAACCAGGCAGGCCAGCACCCCGCACGACGTCCCGACGCTGCTGATCAGGTCGTGCACGGCGTCGTCCAGGCCCTGGTCCACCAGCCGGGTCGGGCACGAGGCGTCGGTGGACATCGCGCAGTGCTCCGGGAAGAGCACGGCCAGCAACGTGGACGCCGCGAAGACCCCGAGCAGGACGGTGCCGGCCCGCCACGTCCGGGTGCGGCAGCACCGCCAGGCCAGCACCGCGAGCACCAGCAGCAGCACCGCCGACGTCGCATCCGCGGCCCGGAACGCCCAGAACAGCTCGCGCCCGCTGGTGGCCAGGTCGCTGACCATCGTGGTCATGATGGGCGAGCGGTGGGTCAGCACCAGCTCGAGCAGGAAGTTCACGTTGAGCAGGCCGGCCGCGACGCCCAACCACAGCCCCGTCCGGCGGGGGAGGGTGCCGCTGCTCACCGCATCATCATGCTCACTACCGTGGCGGCCGTGAACGAGGGGCGTTCGGACGGCGCGCGCAAGGCGGCCGCGAGCGAGGCGGGCTCGAACCGCGTCGCACCGCTGCGCAGCCGGGTGCCGTCGCTGGTCGCCTGGGTGGTCCGGGCGGTGTCGCTGCTGTCGCTGCTCTCGCTGTTCACCCGCACCGGCCCCCACCGGCGCGAGGTGCAGGACGCGGTGGTGGACGGCGCCACGATCGCGGTGGTGATCGTGCTGGCCGCCGTGATGCTCGTCGTGGCGCGCGGGATCGCCCGGCGCAAGCGTCGCGCCTGGCGGATCGTGCTCGGCCTGGTCGTGGTCGCCGCGCTGCTCTACCTGCGCGCCCACAACTGGGTCGCCGCCGGGCTCAACGTCTCGATGGCCGTGCTGCTGATCTGGACCCGGGCCGAGTTCTGGGCCCGCTCCGAGCCGTCTTCGCGGTGGCTGGCCCTGCGTGCCGGCCTGCTGACCGGGGCAGTCGCCTTCGGTGCCGGACTGGCGTTGACCGCCCGCACCGCACCCGACGCGGACAGCGTCGCCGTCCTCGGCCAGACCGTGCGGGGCCTGTTCGGGTTCTTCCCCGACCTGCCCTACCGCCGTCCCGAGCTCGCCGACCTGACCAACGTCGTACTGACCGGGCTGGGCGCGGCCACGGTGCTGATCGTGCTGGCCATCCTGCTCTCGCCACGGCGCAAGCCGGCCGAGCTGGGGGAGTCCGACGAGGCGCGGCTGCGCGAGCTGCTGGCCCGGCACGGCTCCCGCGACTCCCTCGGCTACTTCGCGCTGCGCCGGGACAAGTCGGCGATGTTCTCGCCCAGTGGGAAGGCAGCCATCGCCTACCGGGTGGTGGACGGCGTCACCCTCGCCTCGGGCGACCCGATCGGCGACCCGGAGGCCTGGCCCGGCGCGATCGCCGCCTGGCTGGGCGAGGCCGAGCGGTATGCCTGGACCCCGGGCGTGCTCGGGGCCAGCCAGAGCGGCGCCACCGCCTACGTCCGGGCCGGGCTGGACGCGCTCGAGGTCGGCGACGAGGCGGTGCTCGACCTGAGCACGTTCTCGCTGTCCGGGCGTGACATGCGCGGCATCCGCCAGGCCGTCTCGCGAGTGGAGCGAGCCGGCTATACGGCGGCCGTGGTCCGGCAGAAGGACCTGGACCCGACCGAGGTGGACGAGCTCGTGCGGGCCGCGGAAGCGCTGCGCGACGGGGACGTCGAACGCGGCTTCTCGATGGCCCTCGGACGGCTCGGCGACCCCCTCGACCCGGAGGTGGTGGTGGTCCGCGCCCGCGACGAGCAGGGCCGGCTGGTGGCCGTGCTGTCGCTGGTCCCGTGGGGCACGGACGGGCTGTCGCTGGACGTGATGCGGCGCTCGCGGTCCAGCGAGAACGGCACGATGGAGTTCCTGGTGGCCACGCTGGCCCGGCACGCAGCGGAGCTCGGCGTGCAGCGGGTGTCGCTGAACTTCGCGGTCTTCCGGTCGGCTCTGGAGCGGGGCGGTCAGGTAGGCGCCGGGCCGATCCTGCGGCTGTGGCGCTCGCTGCTGCTCAAGCTGTCCCGCTGGTGGCAGATCGAGTCGCTGTACCGGGCCAACGCCAAGTACCACCCGCGGTGGGAGCCGCGGATGGTGTGCTTCGGCCGGGGTGCCGACCTGCCCCGGGTAGCGGTCGCCGCGCTGCAGGCCGAGGCGTTCGTCGTCCGGCCCCGCCTGTCCCGCTGGCTGCGCCCCCGCCGCTGACCCACCCCCCCACGCAACGCGGGGTCCGCTGGAGGGAGTGCTGGCCGACGTCGCCGGCGGCGTGCAGAGCCTGGGTGAGCGGAACTTCGCGCGGCTCTGCCGGGATCGCGGGCTGCCTGAGCCGTCCCGGCAGGTGCGCCGGCGGCGCGGTGACGGCGTGATGTACCTGGACGTCCGGTGGGACCCGTGGGGCGTGGTGGCGGAGATCGACGGCGTCCATCACCTCGATGTCGGGCCCTGGATGGACGACACCCTGCGCCAGCACGTGGCCAGCATGGCCGGCAGCCAGCTGTTCCAGCGGATTCCCAACGTCGGTCTCCGGGTGATGCCGGACAGGTTCCTGGACCAGGTGGAGCAGGCCCTGCGCGCCGCCGGCTGCCCGCTGCGTCCGAAGCCTCGGCCGCAATAGCGACCAGTTCTTCCGACGCAAGGGGTGGGGGCGGCGGTCAGCTGCGGGGGCCGACCGGGATGGTGGTGGCCAGCGGCTTCGTGATGGTCGCGAAGAAGTCGTTTCCCTTGTCGTCGACCACGATGAACGCCGGGAAGTCCTCGACGTCGATCTTCCAGACCGCCTCCATCCCCAGCTCGGGGTACTCCAGGACCTCGACGTGCTTGATGCAGTCCTGCGCCAGCCGGGCCGCCGGCCCGCCGATCGAGCCGAGGTAGAAGCCGCCGTGCGCCGCGCAGGCCGCGGTCACCGCGCTGCTGCGGTTGCCCTTGGCCAGCATCACCAGCGACCCGCCGGCCGCCTGGAACTGCTCGACGTAGGAGTCCATCCGCCCGGCTGTGGTCGGCCCGAACGACCCCGACGCGTAGCCCTGCGGCGTCTTGGCCGGCCCGGCGTAGTAGACCGCGTGGTCGCGCAGGTACTGCGGCATCGGCTGGCCGGCGTCCAGCAGCTCCTTGATCTTGGCGTGCGCGATGTCCCGGGCCACCACGAGCGAACCGCTCAGCGACAGCCGCGTGGTCACGGGATAGCGGGACAGCTCGGCGCGGACCTCGACCATCGGCCGGTTCAGGTCGATCCGCACCACGTCGTCGCCGGACGTCGACTCGACCCGGGCGCGCTGGGCCAGCTCGGATGTCGCGAGGTGCTCCTCGGTCGTCTCCGGCAGGAACCGCGCGGGGTCGGTCTCCAGAGCCTCCAGGAACACCCCTTCGGCGGTGATCTTGCCCATCGCCTGGCGGTCGGCCGAGCAGGACACCGCGATCGCCACCGGGCAGGACGCACCATGCCGCGGCAGCCGCACGACCCGCACGTCGTGGCAGAAGTACTTGCCGCCGAACTGCGCGCCGATCCCGAACTCGCGGGTCATCTCGAGCACTTGCTGCTCCAGCTCGACGTCCCGGAACCCGTGCGCGGCAAGGGATCCGGACGTCGGCAGCGAGTCCAGGTACTTGGCCGAGGCGTACTTGGCGGTCTTCAGCGCGAACTCCGCCGAGGTGCCGCCGACCACGATGGCCAGGTGGTACGGCGGGCAGGCGGCGGTGCCCAGCGCTCGCAGCTTCTCGTCCAGGAAGCGGCGCATGCCGGCCGGGTTCAGCACGGCCTTGGTCTCCTGGAAGAGGAACGACTTGTTGGCCGAGCCGCCGCCCTTGGCCATGAACAGGAACTTGTACGTCGTCTCGTGCCCCGGGGTGGTGTCGGCGTACAGCTCGATCTGCGCCGGAAGGTTCGACCCGGTGTTCTTCTCTTCCCACATGCTCAGCGGCGCGAGCTGGCTGTAACGCAGGTTCAGTCGGGTGTAGGCGTCGAAGACGCCCTGGGACAGCGCCTGCTCGTCGGTGCCGGCGGTGAGCACGTGCTGCCCGCGCTTGCCCATCACGATCGCGGTGCCGGTGTCCTGGCACATCGGCAGCACCCCGCCGGCCGCGATGTTCGCGTTCTTCAGCAGGTCCAGCGCGACGAACTTGTCGTTGTTGCTGGCTGCGGGGTCGTCCAGGATCGAACGAAGCTGGGCCAGGTGCGCCGGGCGCAGGTAGTGCGCGATGTCGTGCATCGCGGTGTCGGTGAGCAGCCGCAGCGCCTCGGCGTCCACCTCCAGGAAGGTCCGCCCGCCCGGGCCGTCCACTGCGCGCACGCCCTGGCTGGTCAGCAGGCGGTACTGCGTGGTGTCGCTGCCGATCGGCAGCAGGTCCTCGTAGACGAACTCGGGCTCGGGCATCGCAGACCTCTGGCTTGGCGGATGTCAAGGGCGATCCCAGATTACCTACCGCGCCGGTCACGAGCTCGCGCCGCTCTGGCCGTACCGTTCACGAAACTCGGTGGGAGGTTCACCGGTTCGCCGGATGCCCTGCCGCCCCACCGTCGATTATCTTGGCGGCGGAGGGGTGACGTGAGCAACGATCTGGTCGCGCTGTCGGTCGTCCTGGGTCTGGTTGCCGCAGGCTACCTCGCCGTGGCCGGCTACGTGTGGAGCCACCGGCGGGTGGCGGGCGGGCCTGCGCTGACCGTGCTGCTGCTCGCGGCCGGCGTGTGGACCGTGTGCAACGCGGTCGAGGTGGCGCTGCCGGACCCCGCCGACCAGGCGGTGTGGGGCGACATCAAGTACGTCGGGATCGTCCTGCTGCCACCGGCCCTGCTGGTGTTCGCGCTGGAGTACACCGGCCGGATCCGGTCGCTGACCCTGACGAACCTCGCGCTGCTGTCGATCGAGCCGGTCGTGGTGCTCGGTGCGCTGTCGATCCCGGCGACCCAGCACCTGGTCCGCTCCGTCCCGGCGGACGCGCCCTACGGCGAGTACGCGGTGGCGCAGACTGGACCGCTGTTCTGGGTGAACGCCGTCTACAGCTACGCGCTGGTGTCGGTGGCGATCGGGCTGATCGTGGTGGCGACGCTGGCGGTGACCCGCCGCCGAGCCGGTGCCTGGCTGCTGGTCGGCTCCTGCGTGCTGCCCCTGCTGCTGAACATCGCCTACAACTTGGGCTTCGAGGAGTACTTCCCGATCGACCCGACGCCGATCGGCTTCAGCGTCGCGGGCTTCGTGCTGGTGTGGGGCTTCTTCCGGTTCAAGCTGTCGGACCTCGTGCCGATGGGTCGCAAGCAGGTCGTCGAGCAGCTCCCGGACGCCGTCCTGGTGCTGGACCTGCAGGGCCGCATCGTCGACGTGAACCCCGCGGCGGCGTCCCTGGTCGGCGAACGGGAGTCCACGCTGGTCGGCCGTGAGGTGCACGACGTGCTGAGCCAGCTGTCCGGGCTCTTCGAGTCCACGCCGCTGCAGGAGGCGGCCTCCACGACCGCCCGGGCGCGCGGCCGGGACGGTGGCGTGCTCGACCTGGCGGTGACCCTGAGCCCGCTACCCGGTGGCGGCGCGCCGTCGTCCGGCCGGCTCGTCGTGCTGCGTGACGTCACCGCGCAGCGGGACGTCGAGCGCCGGCTGCGTGAGCTGGTGGCCGAGCGCACGGGCATCATCGAGACGCTGCGCCGCGGTCTGTACCCGCTGCGGCTGCCCGAGATCCCCGGTCTGCAGGTGGCTGCGGTGCTCGACCCCGCCGAGGCGGAGACGAGCATCGGCGGCGACTTCCTGGACGTTCGCACGATCGGCTCCGGCCGGTGGGCGCTGATGCTCGGTGACGTGGTCGGCAAGGGCGCGGGGGCGGCGACGCTCACTGCGCTCGCCCGGCACACCACGATCGCGCTGACCGCGCTGGGCTGGCTGCCCTCACGGGTGCTGGCGCGCGTCAGCGACGCGATCTCGGATGACAGCGGTCTCGACCCGGCCGGGGACGTGCGGTTCTGCACGATGGCCCTGGCCACGGTCGAGCCGGGGGAGGATTCGGCGGAGGTCCTGCTCTCGCTGGGCGGCCACCCACGGCCGATGTTCGTCAGCGACCGCGGCGTGGTCAGCGAGGTGGGTGTGCCGGGCAGCCTGCTCGGGGTGCTGTCCGACCCCGAGCTGCACGACGTCCGGCTCGGGCTGCGCCCCGGGGAGTACCTGGTGATGTTCAGCGACGGCGTGACCGAGGCCCGCCGCGGGATGGAGGCGTTCGGCGAGCAACGGCTGATCGAGCTGCTGTCCCGGCTGGCCGGGACGCCGCCGGCGCACATCGTGCACGAGGTGGTGGGTTCGGTCCGGGCCTTCTCGGCCCAGGAGGAGCACCGGGACGACATCGCCGTGCTGGTGGTCGGGGTGCCCACCCCGGACGCCGAGCCCGGGCGGTAGCTGAGCTGGCTGCTAGCCGAGCTCGGCGCGGTGCGGCGGGTTCGATCCGGCCCGCCCGCAGGTGATGGAGGACGTTCGGGTCGCGCGGTCCAGAGCAGCCCGGACGACGTCGTCCCCAGCCGCGTCGAGGGCCGACCGGCAACCGCGTCCGAGCACACCCTGGTCGGCCAGCCCGGACAGCAGGCCGGACATGAAGGAGTCGCCGGCACCGACCGTGTCGACCACCTGGACCGGTTGTGGCGCAACGGTCATCGGCTCTGCCGATCCGGCTCCCCGCCAGGCCAGCGCGCCCTCGCCGCCGCGGGTGACGACCACCAGTGCCGGGCCCGTGGTGGCCCAGTGCGCGGCCACTCGTTGGGTGCTGCCCGGGCCGTAGAGCCACTCGAGGTCCTCCTCGCTGGCCTTGACCACGTCGCTGGAGGCGACCAGCGCCTCGACGCCGGGCCGTTCTGCGTCGGCCGTGCCGATGATCTGCGGGCGCAGGTTCGGGTCGTAGGACGTCGTCGCGCCGAGGGCGTGCGCCGCGCTGACCGCTACCTGCACCGCCGCGGCGCCCGGCCCCAAGGCCGCGGCGATCGATCCGGTGTGCACGTGCTCGGCGGCGGAGACGTCCAGCGGCGGCAGGTCCCAGACCAGGTCGAAGACGTAGCTGGCCGAGCCGCCCGCGTCCAACGTCGCGGTGGCCGTCGACGTCCGGGACCGGGACTGCCAGCCGTAGGCGAGCCGAACGCCGTCGGACTCCAGCGCGGTGCGAACCAGCGCGCCGTCCGGGTCGTCGCCGAGCCGGGTGGCGAACTGCACGCTGTGACCGAGCCGGGCCAGTCCCATCGCGACGTTCGCCGGGCTGCCCCCGACGTAGCGGTGCACGTCGTCCTGCGAAGGCCGCACCACCACGTCGACCAGCGACTCGCCGACCACGAGCAACGGGGTGCTCACCGCGGGTTCGAGCGCAGCCACGCCAGCACCTCCTCGCCGTGCGCATCGGGCGGGAACACGGGGTAGAAGCAGTGCGTCACCGCGGCGTCGTCGACGACCAGCGTGAGGCGCCGCAGCAGGGTCAGCCCGCCCGCCTCGAAGGTCGGCAGCCGCAGCGCCCGCGCCAGCTCGAGGCCCTCGTCGGACAGCAGCGGGTAGGGCAGGTGCAGCCGCTGGACGACCTCGAGCTGGTCGTCCGTCGGCTGGGTTGACAGGCCGAGCACCCGGTCGGCGCCGGCGTCGCGCAGCTCGGCGTGCAGGTCGCGCATCGAGCAGGCCTGCGGCGTGCAGCCGCGGGCACCGGGGATCCGGTCCCACTCCGGTACCAGCGGCGCGGTGTCCGGACGACCGGTGCGCGGGTAGGCGTACAGCACAGTGCGTCCGGCCAGGCTCGCGACGTCCACGGTCCCACCGTCGGTCGCGGCCAGCGCCACCGACGGCACCGCGGCGCCGGGCAGGTGGTCGGCGGCGCCGTCGTCGGTCGGGACGGGCAGGTCGTCCGGCAACCGGGTGGGGTCGTAGCCAGGCTGGGTGGCCATGCTCAGCGTCCGTGCTCGAAGTCCACCGAGCTGTAGGCCCGCAGCTTGCTCAGCCGGTGGTGGCTCTCGATCACCCTGATGGTGCCGCTCTTGGACCGCATCACCAACGAGTGCGTGGTCGCGCCGCCGGCCCGGTAGCGCACCCCACGCAGCAGCTCGCCGTCGGTGATGCCGGTGGCGACGAAGAAGACGTTGTCCCCGCTGACCAGGTCGTCGGTGTGCAGCACGCGGTCCAGGTCGTGGCCGGCGTCCAGGGCGCGATGGCGCTCGGCGTCGTCCTTCGGCCAGAGCCGGCCCTGGATGGTGCCGCCGAGGCACTTGATCGCGCAGGCCGAGATGATCCCCTCGGGCGTGCCGCCGATGCCGAGCAGCAGGTCGACGCCGGTGTCGGGTCGGGCCGCCATGATGGCGCCGGCGACGTCGCCGTCCGAGATCAGCCGGATCCGCGCGCCGGTGGCCCGGACCTCCTCGATCAACTGCTGGTGCCGTGGCCGGTCCAGGATGACCACGGTGACGTCCTCGGGCTCCTCGTTCTTCGCCTTGGCGACCCGGGCGATGTTCTCCGCGACCGGTGCGGTGATGTCCACGACGTCGGCCGCGTCGGGGCCGGTGACCAGCTTGTCCATGTAGAAGACCGCGCTGGGGTCGTACATGGCGCCGCGCTCGGCCACGGCCAGGACGGCGATCGCACTGGGCTGGCCGTTGGCGGTCAGGCTGGTGCCGTCGATCGGGTCGACCGCGACGTCGCAGTCCGCGCCGGTGCCGTCGCCGACCCGCTCGCCGTTGAACAGCATGGGGGCGTCGTCCTTCTCGCCCTCGCCGATCACGACGACCCCGTTCATCGACACCGTGCCGATGAGCTTGCGCATCGCGTTGACGGCAGCGCCGTCCGCGCCGTTCTTGTCGCCGCGCCCGACCCAGCGGCCGCCGGCCATGGCGGCGGCCTCGGTGACCCGGACCAGCTCCAGCGCCAGGTTGCGGTCCGGCTCCTCGGCGGACACGCGCAGGCTCTCGGGGAGCGCGCCCGGGGTGGTCAGGTCGTCGGGCATGGTTCTCCTCGCGTGGGGCCGGTGGGCGGGGCGGGGTGCGTGCCGACTCTATCGGGCTGGTGGCGGCTCAGCCGGGCGGGCGCAGGCTCTCTGCCAGTACGGCGAGATCGTCGAAGGAGGCTGTGCCGGTGACGATCGTGGTCACCGCACCGTTGGTGTGCACCAGGCTGTTCTGGTTGGCCCGCCCACCTGCGTAGCGCTGCCAGGTCTGGCCGGCCACCTCCTGGGTGCCGACCGTGGGCGCCCGGTTGGTCTGCTGGGTGACCCACGCCTGCGGAGCGTCCTTGCCCTGCTCGAACGCCGCGTACTGCTGGTCCGGCGTCTGGAAGCCGGCGTGCCAGGTGATCACGTCGGCGGTGGACCTGGTGGTGCGCACGCTGGTGGCGCGCCAGCCGTCCGGTAGCCCGACCGGCACGGACGGGGTGAAGTCCACCTGAGCCGCTGCGGCCCTGGCTCCCAGCGGGACGTCGACCGGCGGCTGGGTGACCTGGTTGACCCGAGGCACGAGCAGGATGAGCACGAACGCGATGCCGAGCACGACAGCCAGCGAGAGCACCATCGAGGTCCAGGGCGCACGGGCGCGGCGCAGCCGACGCTGGGCTGCAAGGTCGGCCGCCTGCTCGAGCTCGCTGCTCGGGGCCGGGGCAGGCTGAGGGTTGCTCACGACTCCATGGTGCCTGATCGCTGCTTGGCCGCCTCCAGCCGCTCGCGGGCGCCGTCCAGCCAGCTCTGGCACCGGGCGGCCAGCGCCTCGCCGCGCTCCCACAGGTCGAGCGACTCCTCGAGGCTGGCCCCGCCCGTCTCGAGCCGGCGCACGACGTCCACCAGCTCGTCGCGCGCCTGCTCGTAGGACAGTGCTGCGACGTCCTGGTTCTTCTGGTCGGCGTCGTTCTTCTGCTTGGCGGCCACCCGCCGACCCTAGCCTGGCCCGCCAACGACCTGCGCCGTCCAGGCAGTCAGTCGGCGTGCGCCGCGAGCTCCCCTCCGGCGACCCGCAGGCGCAGCGAGGCCCCCGCCGCGACGTCGTCGGGGGAGCGGACGACGTGCCCGTCCGCGCGCTGGACGACGGCGTACCCGCGCTGCAACGTCGCCGCCGGCGACAGGGCGGTGACCTGGACGTGCAGGTGCCGGACGGCGTCGACCGCTCGGTCGAGCCGGGCGGACAGCGCCTGCCGGGCCCGGTGGGTGGCGGACTCGACCTCTTGCGCGCGGCTGTCCAACAGGGTGTGCGGGCTCGCCAGGACGGGGCGCGAGCGCAGGGCGTCCAGCGTGGCCTGCTCGCGGTCGACCCGGTGACCGACAGCACGGCGCAGCCGGTCGGTCGCGGCCTGCACCGCGGCCAGCTCTTCGCCGACGTCCGGCACCACGAGGCGCCCGGCGTCGGTGGGGGTGGACGCGCGGACGTCGGCGACGAGGTCGAGCAGCGGGCTGTCCACCTCGTGACCGATGGCGCTGACCACGGGGGTCCTGGCCGCTGCGACGGCACGCACCAAGGCCTCGTTGCTGAACGGCAGCAGGTCCTCCAGTGAGCCGCCGCCACGCGCGATCACGATCACCTCGACCTCGGGGTCGGCGTCCAGCTCGAGCAGGGCGGCCCGGACCTCGCTCACCGCGTTGGGTCCCTGCACCGCGACCTCCCGGATGGCGAACTCGACCGCCGGCCAGCGTCGGCGCGCGTTCTCGACCACATCGCGCTCGGCCGCACTCGCCCGGCCGCAGACCAGACCGACGCGGCCCGGCAGGAAGGGCAGCGCCTTCTTGCGGCTGGCGGCCAGCAGCCCCTCGGCGAGCAGCAGCCGTTTGAGGTGCTCGACCCGAGCCAGCAGCTCGCCGACGCCGACCGGGCGGATCGCGTCGGCGTTCAGCTGCAGGGTGCCGCGCTTGACCCAGAAGTCGGGCTTGGCGTGCACGACGACGCGGGCGCCGTCCACCAGGTCCGTGCCCAGGGCGTCGAGCACCCGCACGTTGGTGGTCACCGGCAGCGAGAAGTCGACGTCCGCGTCGCGCAGCGTGAGAAAGGCCACGTTCTGGCCCGGCCGCCGAGTGAGCTGGACGACCTGCCCCTCGATCCAGACCGGCGGCATCTTCGCCACGTAGTCGGCCATCTTCGTGCTCAGCAGCCGCACCGGCCACGGTTGCTCCGCCGTGGTCTCGCGGGCGAACTCCGGAACCTTGCGGGGCTGCTCGCTCACGTCGCAACCCTACGCAGCCGGGCTCGCAGGGCGCTCGGACGCCCGACACCTACGATGGGTGGGTGACTGGACAGACGAAGCGCGTGCTGCTCGCCGCTCCCCGTGGCTACTGCGCCGGGGTGGACCGCGCCGTGGTCGCGGTGGAGAAGTCGCTCGACCTGTACGGCGCGCCGGTGTACGTGCGCAAGCAGATCGTGCACAACAAGCACGTGGTGATGACCCTGGAGAAGCGCGGCGCGATCTTCGTGGACGAGACCGACCAGGTTCCCGAGGGGGCGACGGTGGTGTTCTCGGCGCACGGGGTCGCTCCGTCGGTGCACGTGGAGGCCGAACGGCTGTCGCTGAAGACCATTGACGCGACCTGCCCGCTGGTCACCAAGGTGCACAACGAGGCCGTGCGCTTCGCCGGTGAGGACTTCGACATCCTGCTGATCGGCCACGAAGGCCACGAGGAGGTCGTCGGCACCGCCGGTGAGGCGCCGGCGAACATCCAGCTCGTCGACGGCCCGGACGACGTGCCGAACGTAACGGTGCGCGACCCCGAGCGGGTGGTGTGGCTGTCCCAGACCACGCTGTCGGTGGACGAGACGATGGAGACGGTTCGCCGGCTGCGCGATCGGTTCCCCAGCCTGCAGGACCCGCCCAGCGACGACATCTGCTACGCCACCCAGAACCGCCAGGTCGCGGTGAAGCAGATCGCCCCGCAGGTCGACCTGATGCTGGTGGTCGGCTCGACCAACTCCTCGAACTCGGTGCGGCTGGTCGAGGTGGCGCTGGAGCACGGCGCCCGCGCCGGTCACCTGGTGGACTATGCCGACGAGATCGACCCGTCCTGGCTGGACGGGGTGACCACGGTGGGGTTGACCAGCGGCGCGAGCGTTCCCGAGGTGCTGGTCCGCGACGTCCTGGCGTGGCTGGCTGAGCGCGGCTACGGCGAGGTCGACGAGGTCGTCTCGGCTCAGGAGAGCCTGCTGTTCTCGTTGCCGCGCGAGCTGCGCCGCGACCTGAAAGCGGCCGAGGCCGCGCAGGCCGCCCAAGGCGCGCAGGCGCTCACCTGAGCACTCGTCCCGCGCGCTGCTGACTGGCCGGGTCGGCTCAACCAACGTCACGGCGGGCGGGGGGCTCGTCGGGCCGGTCCGTCGTGCCGTCCACCAGCCCGCGGTCGCCCAGCAGCAGCTCGACGGCGGTCAGCGCCCGTGGCGTCGTCTCGATCGGTGCCACCTGGGGCAGCGTCTGGTCGGTCAGGTCGAGGTCGTTCATCCGTCGCGCGGTCACCAGCACCCGCCGCTCCAGGGTGCCGACGAGCGCGTTGTAGTCCTCGACCGCGCGGTGCAGGGTGCGGCCCAGCTTCATCGAGTGCTCGCCCAACGTGCCGATCCGGCTGTACAGCTCTTTGCCCACCTCGAACAGCTCGCGGGCGTTGCCGGACAGCGCGTCCTGCTGCCAGGTGAACGCCACGGTGCGCAGCAGCGCCAACAGGGTCGCGGGGGAGGCCAGTACCACCCGACGGCCCATGGCCGCCTCGTGCAGGCCGGGATCGGCGTCCAGCGCGGCCGCCAGGATCGCGTCGCCCGGCACGAAGCAGACCACCATCTCCGGGGTCGGGGTGAAGGCCTGCCAGTAGGCGCGCGCCGCGAGGACGTCGACGTGGCCGCGCAGCGCCTTGGCGTGCGCCCCGAGCAGCCGTCGCCGCTCGGTCTCGTCGTCGCAGTTGCTGGCGTCCAGGAACGCGGTCAGCGGAGCCTTGGCGTCGACCACGAGCTGCTTGCCGCCGGGCAGTCGGACCACCAGGTCGGGCCGGACCACCCCGCCGTCCGGTGACCTTGCGGAGGCCTGCTCGACGAAGTCGACCCGGGCCAGCATCCCGGCGTGCTCGACGACCCGGCGCAGCTGGGTCTCACCCCAGGTGCCGCGGGTGTTGGAGGAGCGCAGCGCCCCGACCAGCGCGGCGGTCTGCCCGCGCAGTGCCTCACCCGAGGCGGCGACGGCCATCAGCTGTTCGTCGAGCCGGGCGAACTGCTCGACCCGGTCGCGTTCGAGCACACCGACCTGCCGCTCGACCCTGGTCAGGCTGTCGCGCAGCGGACCGAGCACCGACGCGAGCTCGCGGTCCTGGCTGGACTCGGCCTCGAGGTCGACCACCCGTCGCCGCAGCAGCTCGCGCTCGGCCTCGCCGGCAGCCGTGTGCACCAGTGCCCAGGCGCGCGCGCCGAAGGCACCGAGCAACCCGCCGAGCGCGAGGCCGGCAAGCAGTGCGAAGAGGATCCACCCGTTCATGTCGGCCACCCTGGCAGCGGGCACCGACAGCGAGGCCGGTGCCGTTGGGGTCGTGGACTGCGCAGCCGGTCGCCGCGGCTAGAGACGGACCTTCTGCCGGGCGGGCGGGTGTCCGGTCGCGAGATCGCTCGCACGAAGACGCGCGAGATCCCGCTCAGCGGCCGCGACGACGCGGCGTGCGGCGGACAGGGCACGAAAACCCAGCCCGCCGACCAAGGCACCCACCAGCAGCGCCACCAGCAGCTCGGCGGCGATTGAGGCATCCATGCCGGGCAATGTCCCACCCGAATGGCCCAATGGCACGCAAGCCGCTCGGCATGTCGTCCCGTCGTTCTCGGCGCGTGGTCGGGCACGCTCGCGCGGCCGGTAGACTCTCGTCCTCGTGGCCCTCACCATCGGAATCGTCGGACTGCCCAACGTCGGCAAGTCCACCCTGTTCAACGCCCTCACCAAGAACGAGGTGCTCGCCGCGAACTACCCGTTCGCGACCATCGAGCCCAACGTCGGTGTGGTCCCGCTGCCGGACGAGCGGCTGCCCAAGCTGGCCGAGGTCTTCGGCAGCGCCCGGATTCTGCCTGCGACGGTCTCGTTCGTCGACATCGCCGGCATCGTGCGCGGCGCCAGCGAGGGTGAGGGACTGGGCAACAAGTTCCTGGCCAACATCCGCGAGGCCGACGCGATCTGCCAGGTGATCCGCGCCTTCGGCGACCCGGACGTCGTGCACGTGGACGGCAAGGTCGACCCGGCGTCCGATATCGAGACGATCCACACCGAGCTGATCCTGGCCGACCTGCAGACCCTCGAGAACGCGATCCCGCGGCTCGAGAAGGAGGTCAAGGGCAAGAAGACAGACGCCAGGGTGCTCGAGGGTGCCAGGGCGGCGCGGGCGATCCTCGAGCAGGGCACGACGCTGTACGCGGGCGGTGCGGCCGCTGGGATCGACCCGGCTGACGTGCGCGAGCTGTCACTGCTCACCGCGAAGCCGTTCATCTACGTGTTCAACGTGGACGAGGACGGGCTGGCGGACGAGGCGTTGATGGCGTCCCTGCGCGAGCTGGTCGCGCCGGCCGAAGCGATCTTCCTGGACGCCAAGGTCGAGGCCGAGCTGGCCGAGCTGGATCCCGAGGACGCCGCCGAGCTGCTTGCCGGCATCGGCCAGGACGAGGCCGGGCTGGACCAGCTGGCCCGGGTGGGCTTCGCGACGCTGGGGCTGCAGACCTATCTGACGGCGGGTCCGAAGGAGACGCGCGCCTGGACGATCCACCAGGGCTGGACGGCGCCGCAGGCCGCAGGGGTGATCCACACCGACTTCCAGCGCGGGTTCATCAAGGCCGAGATCGTCTCGTTCGACGAGATCGTCGCAGCCGGCTCGATGGCCGAGGCCAAGTCCCGCGGCAAGGTGCGGATCGAGGGCAAGGACTACGTGATGGCGGACGGCGACGTCGTGGAGTTCCGCTTCAACGTATAAGCCGGTCTCTGTCCTGCGGCGATATGGCTCTGACCTGCGGGTATGTGTTCGCCAACGCCCAGCGAGCGTTACCCGCTTCCGCATCCGTTTGACGATCTGGTGGCATCCGTCCGTGGTAGCAACCCGCACGACCCCCGGCAGTGCCGCCCAGCACGCCGGTGCGGTCGCCGAGCTGCAAGCGCGGGTCGCGCTCGCCCAGGAAAAGACGGCGGGCCGACTCGTCTTCGCGACATGGGCACTCGTCATCGCGACCGGTTTACTCATCGTCGCCACGATCACGCTCGGCGGCTAGCGCAGAAGGCCAGGAGGACGACGACATGGACTCAACGACGGTCGCGCTCGCCAGCGTCGTGTCGGGCGCCGCCGTCGCGATCTGCGGCCTGCGACGTCCACTTCGGCCCGCCGAAGACGCCGTCGAGCGTCCGCACGATGCCCGTGCCGACGTTCGCCCGGAAGGCCGCGACCCCGAACCGAGATCCCCTCGGACCGGGCGAGCACGCGCACTGCACCGACTTCGTGGTCCTGGCCAGCCTCGTCTCGGCTCGCGCTTCCGGGAGACTGAGCTGGTGAAGAAAGGACCGGCGAAGCTGAATGGCTCCGCGCCGTGATCAACTTCGACGATCATCCACGACGTTCTAGCCGAGGAATCCGGCGATCTGGGCGAGCGCACGGCGGTCGCGCGCCACGCTGATGTGCCCGCGCCGGGCGAAGACGGATAACCGGCTCCGCGGGATCAACGCGGCAGTCTCGGCGAACAGGGCTGGGCTGTAGAACCGGTCGCGTCCACCGGCCACGATCAGCGTCGTCGCTGTGATCTGGCCCGCGCAGCGGGCGAGGTCGAACTCGTCCTCTGCCTCGAGGGTGGCGAGCAGGTCCGCGCGGGCGGCCGGTGTGGCGAGAAGTCGCCGTCCAGCCAGCCAGCCGGCGCCCCGGGCGACCGGACCGGCCCAGGGAACCAGCGCGGCCGCCGCGACCGCGGCGGCCTGCCGATCGCGCCCGGCACGCAGCTCGGCGGCCATCGCCGCCTGCCCGTCGCGGCCGGTTGGCCCGAGCCGGCAGGCGCTGCTGATCAGCACCAGGCGGCGCACTGTGTCCGGGTGCTCGGCCGCGAGCTGCTGGGCGATGCTGCCCCCGGTCGAGACCCCGACGACGTCGGCCGGCTGGTCGAACTCGGCGCGCAGTGCCTCGGCGTGCTCCTGTGCCAGCCGGGCCATCGTCAGATCGCCTGGCAGGCCGGGCCGACGGTTGAGCGCAAGCAGTCGGCGGCGGTTCTCCAGCTGCCGCACGGGAGCCAGCACCGAGCGCACGAAACCGTCGCCCTGGACGCCGGTCGACGGTGACAGCCCAGCCAGCACGACGACCGGACTGCCGGAGCCGACCGCCGCCCAGGGCAGGGAGCCCATGACTCCGCGTTCGATCTGCACGTCTGCCACGGTAGGGCGCGCTGGAGCTGGGGCGGCTCTCAGCCAGTGGGCTCCGAGATGGCGCTCAGCACGAGCTTGCGCACGTCATCGGCGCCAGCAAGCGTCAGTGCCTTCTGCGCCAAGGCGATGCATTGCTCGACGTCCAGCTCCCGGACCGCGGCCTTGACCCGCGGGACCGCGTAGGGCGAGACGCTGAGCTCGCGAACCCCGAGCCCGACGAGGACGGGGATCGCCAGCTCGTCCGAGGCGGCCTCGCCGCACACGGCGACGTCCACGCGCCTCCGGGCCGCCCGGCAGACGTGGTCGATCAGCTGCAGGACAGCAGGATCGAGGGCGTCGGACAGGGCTGCCACGGCGCCGTTGCCCCGCTCGGCGGCGAGCGTGTACTGGGTCAGGTCGTTGGTGCCGATGCTGACGAAGTCCAGGTATGGCAGGAACGTCTCGATCTTGAGCGCCGCGGCCGGGACCTCGACCATCATCCCGACCCGCAGGTCGTCCGGGGGGCCGGTCGGACCGGCCGCGTCGAGCAGCACCTGGCGCGCCTCGTGCAGCTCACCCAGGGTCGAGACCATCGGGAACATCACATTGGTGGGGGAGCCCTGCGCCGTCCGGCAGATCGCCACCAGCTGATCGCGCAGCAGGTCTCGGTGGTCGAGGCTGAGCCGGATGCCCCGCCGTCCCAGGAAGGGGTTCTCCTCGAAGGGCACCGGCAGGTACGACATTGGCTTGTCGCCGCCCACGTCGAGGGTGCGCAGCGTGACTCGTCGCCCGGACAACGCCTCGGCGATGGCCTGGTACTCCGCCTGCTGCTCGTCGATGTCAGGAGCGGCCCCTCGACCAAGGAACAGGAACTCGGTGCGCACCAGCCCGGCGCCGTCCGCCCCGGCCGAGAGCGAGGCCCGGGCGTCGGCCACCGACCCCACGTTGGCCAGCACCGCGAACGCGGTCCCGTCCCGGGACAGCGCCGGCTGCTCGGCGAGAGCGAGCTCCCGCGATCGGCGCTCCGCGAGTTCCTGCGCCCGACGGCGGAACCGATCGAGCTGCGCTGGCGAGGGATCGACGTGCACCTCACCGGAGCTGCCGTCCAGGACGATCGTGGTGCCCTCTGGGACGGAGAGGACGTCGCGTCCGGCGGACACGACGAGCGGGATGTCGCGCGCCCGGGCGAGGATCGCGGCGTGGGAGGTGGGACTTCCCTGCGCGAGCACGACCCCGGTCACCAGCTCGGCGTCGAGCCCGGCTGCCTCGGCCGGAGTCAGGTCCCGCGCGACCAGCACCCCTTCGGCCATCGACTGCCGGGCGGGCTCGCCGGTCAGCGCGCGCAGCACCTGGTCGCTGACGGCGCGGACGTCCTCGGCGCGCTCGCGCAGGTAAGGGTCGGGCAGCTGCGCCCACTGGCGCTCGACCTCGGACAGGCAGGCGGCCCAGGCGGGGACCGCTCCGACGCCGGTGCCGATGCGCGCCTTGACGTCGGCGAGCATCTCACCGTCGCCGAGCAGGGAAAGGTGCGCGTCGAAGATGCTCGCCTCCTCGGCACCGACCTCCCGGCTGGTCAGGACGCGCACGTGCTCGATCTCCCGTCGCACCGCGGCGATCGACTCGACGATCCGCCGCCACTCCGCCGCTGGCTCCGCCACCGCAGGCTGGGTGACGTCGACCGGCACGCTGGTCAACCGGCGGACCGGCCCGATCGCGATCCCGGGCGCCGCGGCCAGCGGCCCACCCGATGCGCTCGGCACCGGTGCCGGCTTGGACGTCGTCCCCACGGGTTCGTCGAACCTGCGCTGAGCCAGGGTCAGCAGGTGCTCGACCGCTTCGTGGGCCTGCGGCCCGACCGCTCGGACCTCGACCTGGTGTCCCTGCAGGGCGGCGAGAGTTGCGACCCGGCTCAGGCTGCTGGCGGGCACTGGTCCGGCTCCCGTGCTCAGGTTGCGCAGCTCGACCGACGCGTCGAGCCCGCGCACCTCACTGACCAGCCGGGCCGCCGGCCGCGCGTGCAGTCCGTGCGGGTTGTCGACCGAGAAGACCCCCACGACCTCGGCGTCCGGCTGAGCCGCCGACGCGGCGTCGGGCGGGGCACCCTGTGCGGCGTCCTCAACCGACGACGACAGGTGGGCGGCCTTGCCCAGCAGGGCCCCGCGCGCCTCGCCGGCGACCTCGGCACGGCTGGCTCCGCCGGCGGCAGCCACGGCCGCTACGATCAGCCCCTCGACGATCGGTGCCGGGGAGAGCGTCACCCGGTCTCGCGCGGACGGGTCGGCGAGCAGGTCGAGCGCGAGATCGGCGCTGAGGACGGCGCTGCCGAGGTCCATCAGCACGACCACCCCCGCCGGGCCGTCGGCTCGCTCGATGGCCTCCTTGATGCCGACGGCGTCCGTCCCGAACGTGGCGTCGTCCAGGCCGGCGGCCATCTCGATCCTGACCGGTCGCCCGTGCAGCATCTCTGCCGCCAGCGCCACCGCAGCCCGGGCGAGCGCGCGACTGTGGGACACGACCACCAGGCCGACCTCGTGGCGCGGCTCGGGCGCGTCGGTGGCAGCTGCTCTGGGCTGTGTCATGTCCGCTTCCCTCCCTCGCGCCGGATTCGACATCGGCTCGTCACTCGTTGCCGCACTGAGCGGCCGCTCAGAACGCAGACTCGGCAGCGGCCTCGATCAGCAGCGCAACGGTCGTCGCGCCCGGGTCCTGGTGCCCGACGCTGCGCTCACCGAGGTAGCTGGCCCGGCCCTTGCGGGCCAGCATCGGCGTCGTCGCGTCTCGTCCCGCTGCCGCGGCCTCCTGGGCCGCCTTGAGGCCGGCGGAGAGCGGGGACTGTGCCGCCAGTGCGTTGTCCAGGGCGTCGACCGCCGGCGCGAGCGCGTCGTACATGGTCTTGTCACCCGGCTCGGCCTTGCCACGAGCCACCACGCCGCCGAGCCCTGCCCGCAGCGCGGTCGCGACGTCGAGCGGTGTCGGGTCTTGGGAGTCGCCCAGCGACGTGCCCATGCGCAGGAAGAAGGTTCCGAACAGCGGGCCACTGGCGCCACCCACGGTGGAGACCAGCGTCATCCCCACCTTCGAGAACATGGCACCAGCCGACGCCGACGGCGCCTCGTCCAACGCGGCCACGGCGGCCTGCATGCCTCGGTCCATGTTCGACCCGTGATCGGCATCGCCGATCGCCGCGTCGAGCTCGGTCAGGTAGTCGCGGTTCGCGGCCACCAGCGTGGCGAACCTGCGAACCCACTCCTCGAAGACCGCCGTGGTCGCGTTCATCGCGTCAGATTCCCCATCTCAGAGCTGGAGTACTCACCGGAGCGTCCCAGAGCGAGAGCAGCTCGTCGTCGACCTTGAGCAGGGTGACCGACGTGCCGGCCATGTCCAGCGAGGTGATGTACGAACCGACCAGGGAACGGGCGATCTGTACGCCGTGCCCGCTCAGGATCCTGTTCACCTCGTTGTACATCAGGTACAGCTCGATCAGCGGGGTGCCGCCGAGGCCGTTGACGAAGGCGATGACCGGGTCGTCGGAGGTGAAGGGCAGGTCCGCGAGGATCGGCTCGACCAGCATCTCCGCGATGTCCTTGGCGGGGGCCAGGGGCAGCCGTTGACGACCCGGCTCGCCGTGGATGCCGACGCCGAGCTCCATCTCGGCCTCGCCGAGGTCGAAGGTCGGGTGGCCCACCGCCGGGACCGTGCACGAGGTGAGGGCCAGGCCCATGCTGCGACCGTTGGCGTTCACGGTCTGCGCGATCTTGGCCACCGCGTCCAGGTCGCGGCCCTGCTCGGCCGCGGCGCCGGCGATCTTCTCGAGCAGCACGGTGACGCCGACACCGCGACGTCCGGCGGTCCAGGTGCTGTCCTGGACGGCGACGTCGTCGTCGGTGACCACGGAGACGACCCGCGCGCCGGTCTCCGCGGCCGCGAGCTCGGCCGCCATCTCGAAGTTCATCACGTCGCCGGTGTAGTTCTTCACGACGTGCAGAACACCTGCCCCGCCGTCCACCAGCTTGGTGGCCGCCAGCATCTGGTCCGGCACCGGGGAGGTGAAGACCTCGCCGGCACATGCGGCGTCGAGCATGCCCAGTCCGACGAAGCCGCCGTGCAGGGGCTCGTGCCCGGAGCCGCCGCCGGAGATGATTCCGACCTTGCCCTGCTTCGGGGCGCCGGCCCGGTAGATGATCTTGTTCTGGTGGTCGACCTGAAGGTCCGGGTGGGCGGCCTCGATGCCGAGCAGCGCCTCGACCACGACGTCGTTCGGGTCGTTGATCAGCTTCTTCATGATGTCCCTTTCCGAGTCCGTCCGAGGTCAGGCGTTGCTGTTGGTGGCCTGGCGGGCTCCGGCCGGCTCAGGCTCGGGGTCTGCGAGGTCGACGCCGGGGCCTGCGCCGGCGCGGTCGGCGGGGGTGCGGGTGAGTACTCCGTACAGCAGCGCCGCCACGACGCCGGCGAGGAGCTCGGCCGCAAGGTAGACGGGCAGCTGCTGCCACTTCACCTCGCCACCGGCGATCTGCTGCACGAGCATGGGACCCACCGTACGAGCCGGGTTGATCGAGGCGCCGGTGGCCGGCGCCACCGGGATGATCGCCGCGAACACGACCAGGCCGATCGCCACGCCGGCGAAGCCGGCTGCGGCCTTGCGGTGGATGACGCCGAAGATCGTGAACACCAGGATGAAGGTGCCGACGAACTCGGCCGTGAACGCCTGCGTCCAGCTGATGTCGCCGTAGGACGCGACGCCGAGCCCGACGTCGCTGGCCTTCTGCCCGAGCACGCCGATGATGGCGGTCGCGCCGATGATGGCCCCCACCACCTGGGCACCGATGTAGGCCGGAACCTGCGACCACGGGAACTTGCCGGCAGCGGCCAGTCCCAGCGTGACCGCAGGGTTGATGTGGTTGCCGCCGATGTGCCCGAGGGCGTAGACCGTCGCCACCACGATGGTGCCGAAGGCCAGGGAGATCATTCCGAGGTCCGCCATCGTGAACGGCGCATCGCCGTTGACGATCAGGGTGGCGG
This sequence comes from Angustibacter sp. McL0619, assembly GCF_049994355.1. Classification (NCBI taxonomy): domain Bacteria; kingdom Bacillati; phylum Actinomycetota; class Actinomycetes; order Kineosporiales; family Kineosporiaceae; genus Angustibacter; species Angustibacter sp. McL0619. Next base: position 1,203,149 of record NZ_CP188257.1, read on the forward strand.
GCACAGCCCCGACTCCGATGAACACCAAGAAGGCCGTCCCGATGACCTCGGCACCCAGCCGCTGGAACAGCGTGGTCTCGTCAAGCATGCCGTGCCCCTTCCACCCGCGGTTCGAATAGCATTCGATATAGTCGAATGTGACGCGGACGCTACGCCCGTGATTCACTAGTGCGCAAGAGTTTTCGTGAAATTGCTCACACGACAGGAGGGGTAGCGCGTGATCCAGTCCGTCGACCGGGCCATCCGGGTGCTCACCGCACTCCAGGGGGCCCGTCGGATGAGCCTGTCCGAGCTGGCGACGCGGCTGGAGCTCGCCCCGTCGACCACCCATGGCATCGTCCGGACGCTGGTCGAGCACGGGATGGTCGTCCAGGAGCGCGGGTCCAGCCGCTACCAGCTCGGGCCGGCCGTCCTGCGCCTGGGGAACGTCTACCTGGACACCCTCGAGCTGCGCTCCAAGACCATCCCCTGGGCCGAGGACCTCGCTCGACGAACCGGCTTCGCAGTGCGCACCGGCGTGCTGCTCATCGACGACGTCGTGATCATCCACCACGAGCCCCGCCCGGACGGCAGCCGCCAGATGCCCGAGGTCGGCATCGTCATCCCGGTCCACGCCAGCGCGCTCGGCAAGGCGATGCTCGCGTTCCTGCCGGAGGACGAGAAGCGGATCCTGACGTCTGGTGGACTGCGCAGCATGACCGGCGAGACGCTCACGGCGGCCGACGCGCTCGGTGAGCAGCTGGAGACCGTGCGATCCACCGGCATCGCGGTCGAGGAGGACGAGGCCATCATCGGTGAGAGCGCCTTGGCCAGCCCGGTGTTCGACTCGACCGGCGAGGCCGTGGGCGCCATCGGCGTCGTCATCCCCTCCGGTGGCGAGCTCGGCACCCACCAGGCCCGTGACCTCGTCCGTGAGACCGCTCGCGCCCTCTCCCGTGAGCTCGGTGCTCAGACTTGGCCGCCACGACGGGTTGGCTAGGCCGAGGGCAGCGTCGATCAGCCTGTGCGCAGCTCGAGCGGTCCGGAGGTCTTGTGGAATGCGTTAGCGACGGCTAACGTGTTGTCGATCCCGAAGACCAGGAGGCTCCCATGGCCAAGTACCTGTTCGTCTACTACGCACCGATGACGGCCAATGACGCCCCGCCACCGGACCCCGCGCAGATGGGCGCCGTGATGGGGGAGTGGAACGCGTGGGCCGCCGAGGTCGGCAGCGCGATGGTCGACTTCGGGGCTCCGGTCAACCGGGGGGTCCGAGTTACCAAGAATGGGACGTCGCCGAGCACCCGTCAGGTCTCCGGCTACTCCATCCTCGAGGCCGGCGATCTCGATGCCGCCCTCGCCCTGACGCGCAACCACCCGCACCTGAACCTGTCCGGCGGTTACGAGGTCGAAGTGCATGAGGCGCAGCCCCTGCCGGGCATGTGACCAGCCCGGAGGAGGCACGCCTGTGACGGATGCGCTGTCGGCCGCGGCCGAGCCGACGCGACGACGCATCCTGCAGCTGCTGGCGGCGCACCCGCGCACCGTCAGCAGCATCGCGGCCGAGTTCCCGGTGACCAGGTCGGCGATCTCGCAGCACCTGCTGCTGCTCGCCTCGGTCGACCTGGTGCAGGCCGACAAGGTCGGCCGCGAACGGATCTACCGAGTCGACCCCACCGGCCTGCGTCGGTTGCAGGCCGAGATCGACCTGTTCTGGACCACCGAGCTCGACCTGCTCGTCGCCGATGCGCGCACCCTGCACTCCAGACCCAACCAGCAACAGAATGAGGCGGACCGCTGATGTTCTCCAAGACCGTGACCCTGCCAGTCGGGCTCGACGACGCCTTCGCCCTGGTGACCGAGCCCGCGCGACTGCGTCGCTGGCAGGCGGTGTCGGCCACCGTCGACCTGCGGGTCGGCGGCGACTACCACTGGACGATCACCCCGGGCCACGTCGCCTCCGGCACCTACCGCGTCCTGGAGCCCGGCCGTCGCGTGGTCTTCGGTTGGGGCTGGGAGGGCTCGAACGACCTGCCGCCCGACACCTCCACCGTGGCGATCACGTTGCAGGCGGTGGACGGCGGGACCGAGGTCACCCTGGTCCACGAGGGGCTGGACGACCAGCAGGAGCAGCAGCACGCCGAGGGCTGGAACCACTACCTGTCCCGGCTTGAGCGCGCTGCCGTTGCCGGGGACGCCGGGCCGGACGAGTGGACGGCGGTGCCGGACCCGCTCGACGAGCTGACGGCGGCGCAGGCAGTGCTGGCCGTGCTGCAGTCGGTGCTCGTCCGGCTGACTGCCGAGGACCAGCCCAAGCAGACCCCGTGCACCGACTTCACCTGCCACGACCTGGCTCTGCACCTGTTCGCCTCGCTGGAGTCGCTCGGTGCGATGGCCGGGGTACAGGTCGTGAACCCTGGCACCGGAACGCTGGAGAACAAGGTCGCCGTGATGGGTGCCCAGATGATCGCCGGGTGGCGGACTCGTGGCCTGGAGGGGACGGTCCCTGGCCCTGGCGGCGGGCAGATGCCAGCGACCTACGCTGCCAGCATCATCCCGGTCGAGCTGTTGCTGCACACCTGGGACATGTCCCGAGGCAGTGGCAAGCCCATGCAGGTCAGCGACGAGCTCGTCGGCTACGTGCACGGGCTCGCCGAGCAGATCGTCCCCGGTGGGCGCGGCCGGTCCTTCGGTGACGAGGTCCCGGCGCCCGCGGACGCCAGCCCGCTGGAGCGGCTCGCCGCTTTCGCGGGGCGACAGCCGCGCACGCCGGTCGCCGCCTGACTCGCGGGTCACGCGCGGCCGTCGCGGCCATTGTGGGCCATCGCGACCGCGGCAGTGCCTCGCCGCCCTGTGCGATCCCACAACCCGTCACGCCTCCGGCGGCACCCCTTTGGCGGATCTGCACTCGCCCAGGGCGCTCGCAGGCGCCAGGCTGGCTCCGTGCCGCCCGATCAGCCGACAGCCCTGGCACGCTTCAATGCCATGAGTGCTGTCACGGCCGAGCACGACCTGCTCGCGTGCTGCTCGTCGCCGGCCTGGGTACGGGCGATGGCCGCTGGCCGCCCCTTCGCGTCCGTGGCCGAGGCGCAGCGGGTCGCCGCCGAGGCGATCGACGCCCTGGACCAGACGGAGCTCAGCGATGCGCTCGCCGGGCATCCGCGGATCGGCGAGCGGGCGCGGGCCGGGCAGGCCGCCGAGCGTTCCCGACGCGAGCAGGCCGGCATGGATGAAGCGGCAGCGGCGACCCGGGCTTCGATGGCCGAGCTCAACCTGGCCTACGAGGGCCGCTTCGGGTACGTGTACCTGGTGTGCGCCAGCGGGTTGAGCGCCGAGGAGCTGCTCGCCCAGCTCCGCACCCGGCTGACCAACGACCCGGCCACCGAACGCGCGGTGATGCGCCAGGAGCTCGCCAAGATCACCCGGCTGAGGTTGGCCACGATGCTCGCGGAGGACGGATGACCAGCATCAGCACGCATGTGCTCGACACCGCACTCGGTCGCCCGGCGCGGGGGGTGCCGGTGCGACTCGAGACGCAGGACGGAACCGTTCTCGCAGAGGCGGTCACGGACGACGACGGCCGGGTCGGCCAGCTCGGCGGTGACGACCTGGCCCCGGGCCGCGTGCGGCTGGTCTTCGACACGGCCGCCTACCTCGCGACGACTGGTGAGCCGGCGTTCTTCCCGGAGGTCGTGGTGACCATTGACGTCTTCGACGGGGACGGACGGCTGCACGTACCGCTGCTGCTCTCGCCGTTCGCCTACTCCACCTACCGAGGGAGCTGACCCGATGGCGATCGTCCTGGGGCAGAACCAGTACGGCAAGGCCGAGAGCCGGGTCGTGCACATCTCGCGGAACGGCCCGCGCCACGAGATCCGCGACCTCAATGTCAGCACCTCGTTGCGCGGCGACTTCGCGGCCGCGCACCTGGACGGCGACCAGCGCAATGTGCTGCCCACGGACAGCCAGAAGAACGCCGCCTTCGCGTTCGCCAGGCAGTACGGCGTCGACCAGATCGAGGACTACGCGCTGCTGCTCGCCGGGCACTTCGTGGACGACGTCGAGCCGGTCCGGTCCGCCCGGGTCACCGTGCAGGAGCTCGGGTGGCAGCGGGCGTCCTTCGATGGCGTCGAGCACAACCACACGTGGGTACGCAGCGGGCCCGAGGTGCGCTTCGCCGAAGCCACGGTCGAGGGCAGCGGCGGCGAGCAGCGGCTCGACCTGGTCAGCGGGCTCGACGACCTGGTGCTGCTGAAGTCCACCGGTTCGGAGTTCGCCGGCTTCCTGCACGACGAGTACACGACTCTCGCCGAGACGCACGACCGGGTGCTGGCCACCTCGTTGGTCGCTCGTTGGCGGCACACGTTGACCTCTGCCGACTGGGCGACCTCGTACGCCGACGTGCGCCGGATCCTGGTCGAGCAGTTCGCCTCGGTGCACTCCCTCGCCCTGCAGCAGACCTTGTGGCACATGGGCCGCGCGGTCCTGCAGGCCCATCCGCTGCTCGCCGAGATCCGGCTCAGCGCGCCAAACAAGCACCACTTCCTGGTCGATCTCGCGCCGTTCGGTCTGGACAACCCCGGCGAGGTCTACCTGGCCGCGGACCGCCCCTACGGGCTGATCGAGGCCACCGTCACCCGCGACGACGCCTGAGCCTCACAGCGACCGCAGGGCAAGGAAGAGGTCGACCCGGTCCTCCAGCCGGGTCAGGTCCCGGCCGGTCAGCTCCTCGACGCGCGTGATCCGATAGCGCACGGTGTTGACGTGCAGGTGCAGCTGGGCGGCCGTCCGGTTCCACGCGCCCGAGCAGTCCAGGAACGCCTGCAGCGTCCGGCGCAGGTCGGCGTCGTGCGCGCCGTCGTAGTCCAGCACCGGTCCCAGCACGCGCCTGGCGAACGCCCGCCGGACGTCGTCCGGGACGCTCGCCAGCAGCAGTACCGACGACGTCACCTCGTCCCCGGCGACCACGTCCACCGGGTCGTGTCGTCCCAACGCGACCCGGTAGGCGTGCCCGGCCTCGTCCAGCGCGCCGCCGACGGAGTCGGCGCCGGTCGGTCCCCCGATGCCCACGGCCAACCGGGTGCCGACGACGCCAGGACGTAGCCGCCCCAACGCCTTGCGGACGTGCCCGACCGACGCGACCCCGTCAACCCGGGCAGGCAGCAGCACCGCGGCGACGTGCTCTCCCGAGTCCAGCACCTCAACCCGGGCGGGGAGTGAGGACCTGCAGCCGGCGGCGACGTCGTCCAGGACAGCTCGTGCGGTCTCCACCAGGTCGTCCCGGTCGGCGAAGCCGGCCACCAGCACGTGCAGCGGTTCACCAGGGCCCCCGAAGTCGCTGCGCCGCAACGCGTCCGGCCCGCCGAGCGACCTGGCCGTGTGCAGTCCCTCCTCACGCCGGCCGCGGTCCAGCGCCGCGATGGCGGCGAGCTCGTTGACGACGTCCGCGACGTCCACGTCCCAGTCGGTCCAGACCCCTTGCGCCGCAACCATCCAGGACGTCGTGCGGTGTCCCAGGCCCGGGCCGACCGCGAAGAGGCTGTACGGCGGCTCACCTGCGGGCGTCACCGCGGGCAGCCGGTCGGCCGCGAGGAAGGCGTGGGTCAGCCGGTCCAGCTCGTCGTCGCCCAGCGGCTGCGGCCAGGCCGTCACCTCGCGTCCGGTCGGGGTCAGGATCCGGCAGATCAGCCCCGTGTCCGAGTGCACCCGGGTGGTCAGCTCGTCGAGTCCCCGTCCCTCGGCCATCAGCGACAGCAGCTGACGCTGTCGGCCGAGCATCATGGCCAGCCGGTCACCACGCGCACCGGCCACCGCGGCCACTACGCGTTCGGTGATGTCGCCGAACGAGACGTGCGTCGGCACCTCGAGCAGTGCCAGCCCGTGCCGTCGGCATGCGGCAACCACGTCCGCCGGCACCGAACCGAACAGCGCGTCGCCAGCCGCCAGTGCCGCGGCGCCGGCCGCTGCGATGGCCGAGACGAACCGCTCGCTGTCCGCCGCCTGATGGCGCCAGACCAGCCCGGTCATCACCAGCTCGCCGCCGGACAGGTACTGGCTCGGGTCGAGCAGGTCCGTGGTGTAGACCCAGCGCAGCGGCCGGGACAGCGCGGCGTCGTCCCCGTGCAGCAGCCTCAGCTCGAGCTCGGGGTTGGCGAGCAGGTCACCCAGTAGCACCGGTCTCCTCCCGTCGTCCGCTTGGAGAAACCTACAACGCAGCCTTGCCGGACGGCGCCCAGTTCGTTCCCCCGGACGACGGCGCGGCGCGCCAGCAGGTTGTGTACTACGGGGACGCCGAGGACGACGGATGCCAGCCGGGTGTCACACCCGGCCGGGTGGAGGCCGCGTGGAGTTCCTGCAGCCGAGCAGCTGGGCCGACGCGCTGGCCGCGAAGGCCGAGCATCCCGACGCCGTGCCGATCTGCGGCGGGACCGACGTCATGGTCGAGATCAACTTCGACCGACGCCGTCCCCCCGCGCTGCTCGATCTCACCCGGGTGCCCGACCTGGCCACCTGGACGACCGAGGACGGCCGGGTCCGGCTGGGTGCAGGGGTGACCTACGCCCGGGTGATCGACGAGCTCGGCGACGTGCTACCAGGACTGGCGATGGCCTCGCGGACCGTCGGGTCGCCGCAGATCCGCAACCGCGGCACCGTCGGCGGCAACCTCGGCGCGGCCTCGCCGGCCGGGGACAGCCACCCCGCGCTGCTGGCCGCCGACTGCGAGGTCGAGGTGGCGTCCGCGTCCGGCACGAGGCGCATCCCGATCGCGGACTTCTACACCGGCGTCAAGCGCAACGCCCTGGCCGCCGACGAGCTGATCGCCGCGGTCTGGGTCACCCCGCCGAGCGGCCCGCAGCAGTTCAGCAAGATCGGCACCCGCAACGCGATGGTCATCTCGGTGGCCGCCTTCGGCCTGGCCCTGCACCCGGACCGTGAGCAGGTCGGCACCGGGATCGGTTCTGCCGCACCGACTCCGCGCCGGGCGCCGGACGCCGAGCAGTTCGCCGCCCACGCCCTGGCCGAGGCCGGCCTATGGCACAGCCGCGGACCGCTGCCAGCGAGCCTGGCCGCCGAGTTCGGCACCCGGGTGCGGGCCGCCGCGTCGCCGATCGACGACGTCCGCGGCAGCGCCGCCTACCGGCTGCACTCGCTGTCCGTGATGGCCCGGCGCGCCCTGACCTGGGCGTGGGACGACTACCGGAAGGCGGCCTGAGCCGATGCGGATCACCACGACCGTCAACGGTGAGCGCCGCGAGGTCGACGACGTGTGGGAGGGCGAGAGCCTGCTCTACGTGCTGCGCGAACGGCTGGGCCTGCCCGGCTCGAAGAACGCCTGCGAGCAGGGCGAGTGCGGCTCGTGCACGGTGTACCTGGACGGCCTGCCGGTGTGCGCCTGCCTGGTCGCCGCAGGGCAGGCCGAGAGCCGTGAGCTGGTCACCGTGGAGGGCCTGGCCGGGCCGGACGAGCTGCACCCGGTGCAGCAGGCCTTCGTCGAGGCAGGTGCCGTGCAGTGCGGCTTCTGCACCCCCGGGCTGCTGGTCGCCGCGCACGACCTGATCGCCCGCAACCCCCGGCCGAGCGACCCCGAGATCCGGGAGGCGCTCGCCGGGAACCTGTGCCGCTGCACCGGCTACGAGAAGATCCTGGACGCCGTCCGGCTCGCCGCTGAGCGGCAGTCCGGCGACGCGCCCGCGGCCGCCACGGCAGGTCAGCCATGAGGCGGGTCGTCGAGGGCGCCGCCGTCGTCACCGTCGACTCCCGGCGCACCGAGTACCCGGTCGGACACGTGGTGCTGGACGGAAACCGGATCGTCGCGGTCGGTCCCGGCCGCGCGCCCGACGAGCTGCGCGAGGGGGCCGAGGTGCTCGACGCCGCCGGCTGCCTGGTCACCCCGGGCCTGGTCAACACCCACCACCACCTCTACCAGTGGGTCACCCGAGGACTCGCGGTGGACGCGACGCTCTTCGAGTGGCTGACCACGCTTTACCCGGTGTGGGCGGGCATCGACGAGGACGCCGTGCACGTGGCCGCCAGCGGGGCGCTGGCCTGGTTGGCCCGCACCGGCTGCACCACCACCACCGACCACCACTACGTCTTCCCGAGCGAGGGTGGCGACGTCTTCGGAGCCGAGATCGCTGCGGCACAACAGGTCGGGCTGCGTTTCCACCCGTGTCGCGGCTCGATGGACCTGGGCCGCAGCCAGGGTGGCCTGCCGCCGGACGACGTGGTCGAGCGGCTGGACGACGTCCTCACCGGCACGGACGAGGCCATCACCCGCTGGCACGACCCGGCACCGGGCTCGATGGTCCGCGTCGCGGTCGCCCCCTGCTCGCCGTTCTCGGTGACCGGTGAGCTGATGCGCGCGGCCGCCGAGCTCGCCCGCGCCCGCGGTGTCCGGCTGCACACTCACCTGGCGGAGACGCTGGACGAGGTGGACTTCTGCCGCGAACGCTTCGGCGGAACGCCGCTGGAGTACGTCGAGCAGCTCGGCTGGACCGGGGACGATGTGTGGTTCGCCCACGCGGTGCACCTGGACGACAAGGCGGTGCGGCGGCTGGGGGAGACCCGGACCGGGGTGGCGCACTGCCCCTCGTCCAACGCCCGCCTCGGTGCCGGCACCGCGCGAGCCCGGGACCTGCGCGACGCCGGGGCACCGGTCGGCCTGGGCGTCGACGGGGCCGCCAGCAACGAGGCCGCCAGCCTGGTCGAGGAGGTGCGGCACGCCTTGCTCTTCGCCCGGGCCGCTGGCGGCCCGCAGGCGCTCACCGTGCGGGGCGCCCTGGAGATGGCAACCATCGGCGGCGCCCAGGTGCTGGGCCGGGCCGACGAGATCGGCAGCCTCGAACCGGGCAAGCTGGCCGACCTGGTGGTCTGGCGGCTGGACACGCTGGCGCACCACGACATCGCCGACCCGGTCGCGGCCCTGGTGCTGGGGTCCGCGCCACCCGTCGAGCTGGTCCTGGTGGACGGCGAGGTGGTCGTCCGGCAGGGCCGGGTCACCACGGTCGACGAGCACTCGCTGGCCGTGCGTGCGGCGGATGTGCACCGGTCGCTGGTGCGAAAGGCGGGCTGAGATGACCAGCACCCCGACCAGTACCCCGACCAGACCAGGAGGTGCTGCGCCCGCAGGCGTGAGCGAGGGGACGGGCCGGATCGGCGAGAGCCCGAGCCGGCCCGACGGCACGCTGAAGGTCACTGGCGAGTTCGCCTACGCCAGCGACCTGTGGATGGACGACATGATCTGGGGCGTCACGCTGCGCAGCCCGCATCCGCACGCCCGGATCCGCTCGGTGTCGATCGGGGCCGCGCTCGCGGTGCCCGGGGTGTACGCGGTGCTCACCTCGGATGACGTGCCGGGCCACAACGCGTTCGGGCTGGAGTTCGACGACCAGCCGGTGCTGGCCCGCGACGTCGTCCGGTACCAGGGCGAGCCGGTCGCGATCGTGGCCGCAGACCACCCGGAGGTGGCCCGCCAGGCGGCCAAGCAGATCGTGGTCGACTACGAGGTGCTGCCAGCCGTGACCGACGGCCGCGACGCCATGCAACCGCTGGCGCCGAAGGTGCACGAGCGGGGCAACCTGTTGCGGCACCTGAAGATCCGCAAGGGAGAGGGCCGGTTCGAGGCGCCGGTCGTCGTCCGGCTCGACTTCGAGGTGGGCATGCAGGACCAGGCGTTCCTCGGGCCGGAGTCCGGCCTCGCGGTGCCTGCCGAGGACGGTGGTGTCGACCTGTTCGTCGCGACGCAGTGGCTGCACGTGGACCAACGCCAGATCTGCCTGGCCCTCGCCCTCCCGCCGGAGAAGGTGCGGCTGACGCTGTCCGGGGTCGGCGGCGCGTTCGGGGGACGCGAGGACCTGTCCATCCACGTGCACGCCTGCCTGCTGGCCCTGCACACCGGCAAGCCGGTGAAGATGGTCTACAACCGTGAGGAGTCGTTCTTCGGTCACGTGCACCGCCACCCCGCGGACATGCGGTACGAGTTCGGCGCGGACCAGGACGGACGGCTGCGCTACGCCAAGGCGGACATCGTGTTCGACGGCGGTGCCTACGCGTCGTCGACCACTGCCGTGGTCGGCAACGGCGGCACGATGGGCCTGGGGCCGTACAACATCCCGGACGTGCAGGTGGACTGCTACGGCGTCTACACGAACAACCCGCCGTGCGGGGCGATGCGTGGCTTCGGCTGTGTGCAGACCGCGTTCGCCCACGAGGCGCTGATGGACGAGCTGGCCGACCGGCTCGGCCTGGACCGGGTCGCGATCCGCCAGCTCAACGGGATGCGCGAGGGCGACCAGAACATCACCGGACAGGTGATCGACTCCGCCGCGCCGGTGGCCGAGCTGCTGCAGGTGGTGCGGGACCTGCCGATGCCGGCCGAGCGCAGCCCGGACGACGAGCTCGACCTGCGCTCGATGCCTGGTGGAGTGTCCAACACCACGCACGGCGAGGGGGTCCGCCGAGGCGTCGGCTACGCGGTCACCTACAAGAACGTCGGCTTCTCCGAAGGCTTCGACGACTACTCCACGGCCCGCGTGCGAATCCAGGTCACCGCCGGCGAGCCGATCGTGACGGTGCACACTGCCGCCGCCGAGGTCGGCCAGGGACTGGTCACCATCCAGCAGCAGATCGCTCGGACGGAGCTCGGCGTGGACCGGGTGGTGGTGCAGACCTCGGACACCCAGGTCGGTTCGGCCGGGTCGACGTCCGCCTCACGGCAGACCTACGTGACCGGGGGAGCGGTCAAGGCGGCCTGCGAGGCCGTCCGGCACCGGGTGCTCGAGCTGGCCGAGCGCCTGACCGGCCAGCCCGCGCAAGGGCTTTCGCTGGTCGGCGGCAAGGTGGTCGCGGCCTCCGGTGAGGTGCTCGTCCCGCTGGTGGACCTGCTGGGTGAGCAGGCCGTCGAGGACACTGTCGAGTGGCGGCATCGACCCACGTCCACGCTCGACCCTGAGACCGGACAGGGCGACGCGCACGTCCAGTTCGCCTTCTCCGCGCACCGGGCCGTGGTGGACGTCGACGTCGAGCTCGGGCTGGTCAAGGTGGTCGCCCTGGACACCGCCCAGGACGTCGGCCGGGCGCTGAACCCGCAGGCGGTGATCGGCCAGATCCAGGGCGGCAGCGCGCAGGGCATGGGACTCGCGCTGATGGAGGAGGTGCTGGTCCAGGACGGCCAGGTCCGCAACCCGTCGTTCACCGACTACCTGATCCCGACGATCCTGGACATGCCACCGATGCAGATCCGGGTGCTGGAGTACGCCGACCCGCACGCGCCGTACGGGGTGCGCGGGGTCGGTGAGCCGCCCACCATCTCCTCGGGTCCGGCCGTCGCGGCGGCGATCCGGGCGGCGACCGGACGGCCGCTGCGCCGGGTGCCGGTGCGTCCCGAGCACATCACCGGCACGTGACCGGCTCGTGACCGGCAGAGCATGAGCTGGGACGAGCCCGCAGTGGACCTGGTGGTCCGCGCCGGGCGCGCCGTCGTGGACGGGACCCTGCGCGCAGTGACCGTGCTCGTCGACGACGGCCGGATCATCGGGTTGCGCGAGCCCGACGCGATCGTCCCGGCCCGCAGCGAGCTCGTGCTCGCCGACGACGAGGTGCTGCTGCCGGGGCTGGTCGACACTCATGTGCACGTCAACGAGCCGGGACGCACCAACTGGGAGGGCTTCGCCAGCGCCACCCGGGCGGCTGCGGCCGGTGGCGTCACCACGCTGGTCGACATGCCGCTGAACAGCATCCCACCGACCGTCGACCTCGACGCGCTGCGGGCCAAGCGCCGCAGCGCGCAGCACCGGTGCGGTATCGACGTCGCGTTCTGGGCCGGAGCTGTACCGTCCAACCTGGGTCGGCTGAAGACGTTGCACGACAACGGGGTCATCGGGTTCAAGTGCTTCCTGGTCGAGTCCGGGGTCGAGGAGTTCCCGGCCCTGGACGACGAGCAGCTGGCGGCCGCGATGGCCGAGGTTGCCGCCTTCGACGGGCTGCTGCTGGTGCACGCCGAGGACGGCGGCACCATCGCGGCGGCGCCGCCCGCCGCGGGTCGTCTCTACCGCGACTTCTTGGCCTCACGCCCCGCCGCGGCCGAGGACGAAGCCATCGCCACCGTGATCGACCTGGCCCGGCGCACCGGTGCCCGGGTGCACGTGGTGCACCTATCCAGTGCGGGCTCGCTCGACCAGCTCGCCGCAGCGCAGCACGCCGGGGTTCGCATCTCCGCCGAGACCTGCCCGCACTACCTGAGCCTGGCCGCGCAGGACGTCCCGGACGGTGCGACGGAGTTCAAGTGCTGCCCGCCGATTCGGGACCGGGCGAACCAGGACGGGCTGTGGGCGGGCCTGCGAGCCGGAACCGTCTCGATGGTGGTCAGCGACCACTCACCCTGCCCGCCGGAGCTCAAGCACCTCGCCGACGGCGACCTGGGCGCGGCCTGGGGCGGCATCTCGTCGGTGCAGCTCGGGCTGCCCGTCGTCTGGACGGCCGCCCGCTCGCGCGGACACTTGCTGCCCGACGTGGTGCGGTGGATGGCCGAGGCCCCGGCGGCGCTCGTCGGACTGCGGCACAAGGGAAGGATCGCCGTCGGCTGCGACGCCGACCTGGTCGTGCTGGCCCCGGACGCCACCTTCGAGGTGCGCCCGGACGAGCTGCTGCACCGCCACCCGCTCACCCCCTACGCTGGGCGCGAGCTCACTGGCGTCGTCCGGCGTACCCTGCTGCGCGGCGCACCGGCCGGCGCCGAACCCCGCGGACGGCTGCTGTCGCGAGAGGACCGTTGATGACCGACCAGCCGGACGGGCGGACGGACCAGCTGGCCGCCGCGCTGCGGCTGCCCGACCTGGCCGTCCGCACCCTCGGCGGCTCGGTCGTGTGGGCCAACGACGAGCACTTCGCCGAGCGCGAGAACCTGATCCGGCCCGGGCCGGCGTCGTTCGACCCGACGGCGTTCGGGCACAAGGGAAAGGTGTACGACGGCTGGGAGACCCGCCGGCGCCGCGAGCCCGGCCACGACGAGGCGCTCGTGCGCCTCGGGGTGGCCGGCATCGTGCGCGCCGTCGTGGTGGACACCAGCTGGTTCACCGGCAACTTTCCGCCGCGGGTCTCGGTGGAGGGCGCCTGCGTGGACGGTTACCCGTCGGTGCCCGAGCTGCGCGAGGCCAGCTGGACGACGTTGGTGTCGCCGTCGGCCGTGCGGGGTGACGCGCAGAACGTGTTCGCCGTGCCGCACGAGGGTCGGCTCACCCACGTGCGGTTGCGCATGTTCCCCGACGGCGGCGTCGCGCGGCTGCGGGTGCACGGCCAGGTGGTGCCCGACCCGCAGCTGCTGGACGGCGAGCTCGACCTGGCCGCTCTGGAGCACGGCGGCGCCGTGGTGGGCTGCTCGGACCTGTTCTACGGCGCGCCGACCAACCTGATCAGCCCAGGCCTGCCGCGCAGCATGGCCGACGGCTGGGAGACGGCTCGGCGCCGCGACGACGGCAACGACTGGGTGACGGTGCGGCTGGCCGCCGCCGGGACGGTGCGGCTGGCCGAGCTGGACACCAGCTACTACGTGGGTAACGCCCCGGGCTGGGCGGGGCTGCGCGGCAGCGACTGCGCGGACCGCGAGCCCGGCGCGGACGACTGGTTCGAGCTGTTGGCGCGCACCAGGTTGCAGCCGGACACCCGGCACCGGCTGCGCGTGCCGGCGTCCGAGCAGGTCACCCACGTACGGCTGGACGTCTACCCGGACGGCGGGATGGCACGGCTTCGGCTGTGGGGGTCGCTCACGGCGGCCGGTCGCGAGAGGATCGAACGGCATTGGCGCGACAGCGCGCCGAACCCCAGAGGGGACGACGGGTGAGCCAGCACGAGTCGCACGGGACCGCGACCTGGCCCGCGGTGCCCGGCGTCCAGATCGTCGGCGGGCCGGTGCCGGGCGCCGAACACGTCCTGACCGCGGACGCCCTGGCGTTCGTGGCCGACCTGCAGCGCCGCTTCGGACCGCGCCGCGACGAGCTGCTGGCCGCGCGGGAGCGACGTCGGGAGGAGATCGCGCGGACCGGCCGGCTGGACTTCCTGCCGGACACCGCGGCGGTGCGTGCCGGTGACTGGCGGGTCGCGACCGCACCGGACGCGCTGGTCGACCGCCGGGTCGAGATCACCGGCCCTTGCGACCCGAAGATGGCCGTCAACGCGCTCAACTCCGGCGCGAAGGTGTGGCTCGCCGACCTGGAGGACGCCAGCACACCGCACTGGCACAACGTGATCGGCGGGCAGGTCTCGCTCTACCAGGCCCACCGCGGCTCGCTCGAGCACACCTCAGATGAGGGCAAGCACTACACGCTGGCCGAAGGCCCGCTCGCGGTCGCGGTGGTCCGTCCCCGCGGCTGGCACCTGGACGAGGCCGGGCTGCTGGTGGACGGCTCGCGGACGGTCGGTGCGTTCGTCGACTTCGGGCTGCACTTCTTCCACAACGCTCGTGAGCTGCTGGCCCGCGGCGCCGGCCCCTACTACTACCTGCCGAAGACCGAGAGCCACCTCGAGGCGCGGCTGTGGGACGACGTGTTCAGCCACAGCGAGCAGGCGCTCGGCATCGAGCACGGCACGGTCCGGGCGACGGTGCTGATCGAGACCATCACCGCTGCCTTCGAGATGGACGAGATCCTCTACGAGCTGCGCGAGCACGCCTCTGGTCTGAACGCCGGACGCTGGGACTACCTGTTCAGCCTGATCAAGAACTTCCGCGACGCCGGGCCGCAGTTCGTCCTGCCGGACCGCGCCGCGGTGACCATGACGGCGCCCTTCATGCGTGCCTACACCGAGCTGCTGGTGCAGACCTGCCACAGCCGCGGCGCCCTCGCCATCGGCGGCATGGCGGCGTTCATCCCCAGCCGCCGGGACGCCGAGGTCAATGCCCGGGCGCTGGCCAAGGTGCGCGAGGACAAGGAACGCGAGGCCCAGGACGGCTTCGACGGTTCCTGGGTGGCGCACCCGGACCTGGTGCCAGTCTGCCGGGAGGTGTTCGACGCCGTCCTGGGCGAGCGGCCGAACCAGCTGGACCGGCTTCGGGCAGAGGTGCGGGTCGGTCCGGCCGACCTGCTCGACGTCTCGCGCACCGGCGGCCAGGTCACCCCGGAAGGGCTGCGCGGCAACGTCGAGGTCGTCCTGCTGTACGTCGAGTCCTGGCTGCGGGGGCAGGGTGCGGTGGCGATCCACAACCTGATGGAGGACGCCGCGACCGCGGAGATCGCACGCAGCCAGATCTGGCAGTGGATCCGCAACGGCACGACGCTGTCCGACGGGCGGCCGATCACCACCGAGTTGGTCCGCGGGCTGCTGGACGAGGTCTACCAGCAGGTCACCGCTGGCGAGGGCGCCGCCGTCGGCGAGGGTCGGTTCGAGCAGGCGCGCGCAGTGTTCGAGCAGACCGCGCTGGGCGCGGACTACGTGGAGTTCCTGACGTTGCCGGCCTACCGGCTGGTGACCGGGTGACCCAGCCGCCCCGAGGCAGGTTGGGCCCGGACGACCTGTCGGCCGTCGATGCGATCGTCGCACCGGCCGACGCGGCCACGGCCCGGGACTATCCCGGCGAACGGGCCGGGCGTGCGCCGGTGCACACCGTGTACGTGCCGGCCGACCGGGTGCGCGCCGGGCTCGCCGCGTCCTGGGGGGCGCAGGCCCGCGAGGCGCTGGACCGGTTCGCGCCGGACGCCGAGTCCCTCGCTCTCGCAACGGGTCTGGACGAGGACCAGGTGCGCGGCTGCTGGGACGTCCTACTTGCCAAGCTGAGCATCGAGCCGGTCGAGGACCTGCGGATCGACCTCGAGGACGGCTACGGACGGCGACCCGACGAGCGCGAGGACGAGGACGTCGTCCGTGCCGTCCGGGCGGTCGCCCAGGACGCCGCGCAGGGTCTCGCGCCGCCCTGGTGGGGAATCCGGTTCGCCTCGTTCGAGCCGGCCACCCGGCACCGCGGAGTGCGCACCCTCGACCTCGCGATCGGCGCCGCCCTCGAGGTCGGGCCGCTGCCGGACGGCTTCGTGGTGACCCTGCCCAAGGTGAGCTCCGTCGAGCAGGTGCGTGCCATGGTCGAGCTGTGCCGTCGTCTGGAGCACGCCTACGCGCTCCCCGATGCCGGCCTGCGCTTCGAGGTGCAGGTCGAGACCCCGCAGGCGGTGCTCGCCGCCGACGGGTCCGCCACCGTCGCCAAGGTGGTGCACGAGGGCGGACGGCGCCTGCTCGGGCTGCACTTCGGCACCTACGACTACAGCGCCGCGCTCGGCGTGCCGTCGTCGTTCCAGAGCCTGGAGCACCCCGCGGCCGACCATGCCAAGGCCGTCATGCAGCTCGCCGCGGCCGGGACCGGCGTGCGGGTCGCGGACGGATCCACCAACGTGCTGCCGGTCGGTGACGGCGACCAGGTGCGAGCCGCCTGGCGCCTGCACACCCGGCTGGTCCGCCGGTCGCTCCGCCGCGGCCTCTACCAAGGCTGGGACCTGCACCCCGCCCAGCTGGTGACCCGCCACCTGGCCGTCTGCACGTTCTTCCGGGAGGGCCTGCCCGAGGCGGGTTCGCGGCTGCGCGCCTACACCGCGCGACAGGGCGGGGGAGTGCTCGACGAGCCGGCGACGGCCCAGGCGCTGGCCGGTTTCCTGCTGCGCGCGATGGACTGCGGTGCGGTCACGCCGACCGAGGCTCGCTCGGCCAGCGGTCTGCAGCGGGAGGCGCTGGACCGCCTGGTCCGGCGTGCGCTGCCCGCGCAAACCTCGGACGCCGAGCCGTGAGCGAGCCGCCGGCTGCGCTGTCGGCGGCGCTGCCGGCGGCGGAGCGGGCGGCTCCGCCGCCGCTCGCCTGGCGGCAGCTGAGCGTCGTCGTCCTGGTGCTGCTGGCGGTCCTGCTGCCGCTGGCCACCAGGTACGGCTTCCACCGCGACGAGCTGTACTTCCTGGCCGGCGGTCGACACCTGGCCTGGGGCTTCCCCGACCAGGGGCCGCTGACTCCTGCCCTGGCCCGGCTCGCGGACCTGGCCGCCCCCGGTTCGCTGCTCGCGCTGCGCATCCCGGCCGCTCTGCTCACCTCGGTGACCGTGCTGACCGCCGCGCTGACCGCGCGCGAGCTGGGTGGCCGGGTGTTCGGCCAGGTGCTCGCCGCGGTCACCGTGGCGATCGGGACGCTGACTCTGATCGGCGGCCACCTGCTCGTCACCTCGACGGTGGACCTGACGGTGTGGGCGTCGACCGGCTGGCTGACCACCCGGCTGCTGCGCACCCGCGATCCACGGCTCTGGCTGGCCCTCGGGCTGGTCTGCGGCATCGGGTTGAACAACAAGCAGCTGCCCGTGGTGCTGGCCGGGGCGACGGTGCTGGCCATCGGCCTGGACCGCACCGCGCGCCGCCTGCTGCTCAGTCGCTGGCTGGTCGCCGGAGCCGTTGTCGCAGTGGCGCTCTGGGCGCCGGGACTGACCTGGCAGGCCCAGCACGGGTGGCCGCAGCTCGAGCTGGCCGGGCAGATCCGCGCCGAGTACGGCGTGCTGGGGGAACGGATCGGGTTCCTGGCCACCCAGCTGGTGATCTTCAGCGTCGGTGCGACGGTGCTGCTGGTGGCCGGGGTGCGCGCGATGGTTCGGGACCCCCGGTGGCGCCCGTTCCGCCCGCTAGCGGTGACCGCGCTCGTGGTCCTGGTGTTCTTCATCGTGGTCGCCGGCCAGGTCTACTACCCGGCCGGCTCCTACCTGCCGCTGTTCGCCGCGGGTGCGGTGGTGGTCGAGGAGCGCCGAACCCGTTGGCGCACAGTGGTCACGGTGGCCTGGACGTCGGCGCTGCTCATCCCAGCCGCCCTACCCGTGCTGCCGCTCAGCACTCTCGCCGCGTCCCCCTGGACCGGTCTCGGCGAGCAGCAGCGCGAGACCGCGGGCTGGCCAGAGTTTGTGGACCAGGTCGCGGCCGTGTACCGGACCATCCCGGCGGGGGAGCGCACCACCACCGTGGTGTTCACCTCCAACTACGGCGAGGCGGGTGCGGTGGACGAGCTCGGCGCCAGCCGCGGCCTGCCCCGCGCGTACAGCGGGCACAACGGCTACGGCGACTGGGGACCGCCGCCGCCCTCGGCGACCGGGCCGGTCGTGGTGGTCGCCGAGGGCGGGCCCCCGAACGACGACTTCGACGGCTGCGACACGGGCCACAAGGTGACCGGCCCGGTGCCGAACGAGGAGCGGGACTACGCCTCGATCTACCTGTGCCAGGGCCCGCGCGGGGGCTGGACGGCGCGCTGGCCGTACCTGGTGCATCTGGACTCGTGAGCGTGCGCGGCGCGGATCGCAGAACGCCGTGACCCGCCGGGCTCAGATCCCGATCCCGCCGACGAGGCTCCCGACGGCGTAGGTGACCACCATCGCCAGCGCGCCGCCGATCACGTTTCGCCGCACCGCCCGCACCCGGCTCGCGTCGCCGATCCGGGCGCTGGCCCAGCCGGTCAGCGCCAGCGCGAGCACCACCGAGACGAAGGTCACCGGCACCCGCCACCCGGTGGGCGGCAGCAGGATGGCGAACATCGGCAGCAGCGCACCCACGGTGAACGCGGACGCCGACGCGCCGGCTGCCTGCCAGGGGTTGGTCAGGTCGTCGGGATCCAGGCCGAGCTCGGCGTCCACGTGCGCGGCGAACGCGTCGTGCTTGGTGAGCTCCTCGGCCACCTGGCGGGCCAGGTCCGGCGGCAGGCCCTTCTCCTGGTAGATGCCGGCGAGCTCGTCCAGCTCCTCGGCCGGCATCTCGCGCAGCTCGCGACGTTCCTTCTCAAGCAACGCCGTCTCCGTGTCGCGCTGGGTGCTGACGGAGACGTACTCACCGGCCGCCATGGACAGCGCGCCGGCCACCAGACCAGCGATGCCGGCGGTGAAGATCGTGCCGCGGTCGGCCGTCGCGCCGGCCACCCCGACGACGATGCCGGCCACCGACACGATGCCATCGTTGGCGCCGAGCACGCCTGCTCGCAGCCAGTTCAGCCGGGCGCCGATCGACTGGGTGTGCTGCTCGCCCTGATGCGCGGAGACAGGTTCGGGAGCTGCGCTCACGATCGCCCTGTCACTTCGGCAGGGTGCAGACGCAGCACTCGTTGCCCTCGGCGTCCGCGACGACCCACCAGCCCGGCGCGTGCGAGCCGTCGGTGACGGTGCCACCGAGGGCGACCAGCCGGTCGCGCAGGCCAGCCGCGTCCGCGGGCGCGACGTACACGTCCAGGTGGAACCGTCCGCGCTCGCTGCGCGGTGGGTCCATGGTCTGGAACCACAACGAGAACCCGGCGCCGTGCGGGTCGTGCAGCTCGGTCTCGCCGCGTACCGTGGCGTCCCGGTAGGCCAGCGCCTCGCGCCAGAACGGCAGCACCGCCGCCGGATCCGCCGCATCCAGGGCCAGCTCGACGAGCCGCGGCGGCACGCCCACGTCGGCCCCGAGCCGCTGCGCCCACTCCTGCGCGCGGTGCGCGAGCTCGATGTCGAGCTGGGTGACCCCGCCCTCGGAGTGGGTGGAGCAGCGCAGCACGACGGTGCTCCATCGCAGGTCGACGTCGGGGTGGTGGTTCATCTGCTCGGCCTCGTCGGCCAGCTCGGTCACGAACCGGACCGCAGTCGGGAAGTCCGGCGCGGTGTAGGCACCGCGCAGGCTCAGCGAGTCCCGCTGCCACCCGGTCAGGTCACGGAGCTGGCGGTCGATCTCCTCGTCGTCCAGCAGTCTGCTCACGGACTGGATCCTAGAGCGCGCCCCCGGCGGCGGCGGGAGCCGTCGGGTCGGCCTGGGATGCGGACATCTCCCGGGCCACGAAGTCCTCGAGGTGGAACAGGTTGTCGCCGGCCCGCCGGGCGATGGCCAGCAGCGTGCTCATCGAGGCGACCTCCTCGACCTGCTCCTTGAGGAACCACTGCATGAACTGCTCGCCGCGGTAGTCCCCCTCGTCGCGGGCGGTACGGGCCAGGGCCTCGATCTGCGCCGTCACGGTGCGCTCCTGCTGCAGCGCGAGCTCGATCGGCTCGATCACCGAGGAGAACTCGGTGGTGACGTCGTCCACGCCTGTGACCGCCACCGGGGAGTCGCTGTCCAACAGGTACTGCACCATCATCATCGCGTGGTTGCGCTCCTCGACGGACTGCGCGTAGAAGTGCGCCGCGAGCTGGGGCATGTCGTAGTCGTCGAAGAACACGGCCAACGCGACGTACTGCTGCGAAGCCGTGAACTCGTGCCGGATCTGCTGGCGCAGAAGGTCCAGGAAAGCGGTTCCCATGGGCCGGACCCTATCTGCCGAGGTAAGGCCGCCCGCAGGGCTGGCTCCGCGGCGTGCCGTGCGTCCTGCGCGCGCCGTAGACTGTGCTGACTCCCCGAACTGGACAGGACGTACCCCCATGCCCACGCAGAGCCGCGACGACATCCGTAATGTCGCGATCGTCGCCCACGTCGACCACGGCAAGACCACGCTTGTCGACGCCATGTTGTGGCAGTCCGGCGCCTTCGGCGAGCACCAGCACGTGGACGAGCGCGCCATGGACTCCGGCGACCTGGAGCGTGAGAAGGGGATCACGATCCTGGCCAAGAACACCGGGGTGAAGTACAAGGGCCCGGCCGCTGCCGCGATCGGCAAGCCCGACGGGGTCACCATCAACATCATCGACACCCCCGGCCACGCCGACTTCGGCGGCGAGGTCGAGCGCGGGCTGTCCATGGTGGACGCCGTCTGCCTGCTCATCGACGCCAGCGAGGGGCCCCTGCCACAGACGCGGTTCGTGCTGCGCAAGGCGCTGGAGGCCCGCCTGCCGGTGATCCTGGTGGTCAACAAGGTCGACCGCCCGGACGCGCGGATCGGCGAGGTCGTCGACGAGACCTATGAGCTGTTCCTGGACCTGGACGCCGAAGAGGACCAGATCGAGTTCCCCATCGTGTACGCCTCGGCCCGGGCCGGTCGGGCCTCGCTGAACCGTCCGGAGGACGGCGGCCTGCCGGACTCGGACAACCTCGAGCCGCTGTTCGAGACGATCCTGAAGGCCGTGCCGGCGCCGGTGTACGACGACGAGCACCCGTTCCAGGCGCACGTGACCAACCTGGACGCCTCACCGTTCCTGGGCCGGATCGCGCTGTGCCGTGTCCACCAGGGCACGGTGCGCAAGGGCCAGCAGGTCACCTGGTGCCGGCACGACGGCACCCAGCAACGGGTCAAGATCACCGAGCTGCTGATGACCCAGGCGCTCGAGCGTCTGCCCGCCGAGCAGGCCGGCCCCGGCGACATCATCGCGATCGCCGGCATCCCGGAGATCACCATCGGCGAGACGCTCGCGGACGCCGATGACCCTCGTCCGCTGCCGTTGATCACCGTGGACGAGCCGGCCATTTCCATGACCATCGGCACCAACACCTCGCCGCTGGCCGGCCGCGGCCCCACCAAGAACACGAAGGTCACCGCCCGGCTGGTCAAGGACCGGCTGGACCGCGAGCTGGTCGGCAACGTGTCCATGCGGGTGCTGCCCACCGCGCGGCCGGACACCTGGGAGGTGCAGGGTCGCGGTGAGCTGGCGCTGGCCATCCTGGTCGAGCAGATGCGCCGTGAGGGCTTCGAGCTGACCGTCGGCAAGCCGCAGGTGGTCACCCGCGAGATCGAGGGCAAGCTGCACGAGCCGGTCGAGCGCCTCACCGTGGACGCTCCCGAGGACTACCTCGGCCCGATCACCCAGCTGCTCGCCGTCCGCAAGGGCCGGATGGAGCAGATGACGAACCACGGCACCGGCTGGATCCGGATGGAGTTCCTGGTGCCCTCACGCGGCCTGATCGGCTTCCGCACGGAGTTCCTGACCGAGACCCGCGGCACCGGCATCGCGCACCAGGTCTTCGAGCGCTACGAGCCGTGGTTCGGCGAGCTGCGCACCCGGCCCAGCGGGTCGCTGGTCTCCGACCGGGCCGGCGCGTCCACCCAGTACGCCATGGCGAACCTGCAGGAGCGCGGAACCCTGTTCGTGGACCCCGGCACCGAGGTGTACGAGGGGATGGTGGTGGGGGAGAACTCCCGGGCGGACGACATGGACGTCAACATCACCAAAGAGAAGAAGATGACCAACGTCCGCTCCAACGCGGACGAGCTGGAGCGTCTGGTGCCGGCCCGCAAGCTCTCGCTGGAGCAGTCCCTCGAGTTCTGCCGGGACGAGGAGTGCGTCGAGGTCACCCCTGACGCCGTCCGGATCCGGATGGTGCTGCTGAACGCCCACGATCGCCAGAAGGCCCACGGCCGCGCCCGCCGCGCCTGACCGGCCCTCCGGCGGGCCCGCTGGCGCCCTATTTGTCCGTTTCTGAAGCACCCTTCGTGGGCCCGTTTCGGGTCACGGACCGGTGTCGGTGACGTCTCGAGGACGAACAGGGCGAAACCTGGGGAGCGCACCCAGGTCGCGGCGCGGTCACGATTGGGCAACGTAGGGTGGTCGAGGTTGCTCGGCGTGTGCCAGGTTGGCATAGAGTCCACTCGGCTTGAGCACGTCCCCCACCGAAAGGCTCATCGCGCCATGACGATTGCGTCGCAGTCCGTCGAGCAGGAGGCCCATGTCTCCGGCGGCGAAGGTGGCGTGCAGGGGCGGTCGCCCTCGCAGATCGCCTGGGGCCGGCTGAAGCGCGACAAGGTCGGCATGGTCAGCCTGGTGGTCGTGATCATGTACGTCGTGATCGCGCTGCTCGCACCGGTCATCACCCGCATGCTCGGGGTCGACGTCTCCTACCACACCGAGCTCATCGGTGACGGCGGCCTGCCGAAGGGCAGCAGTCTCGCGAACGCCGCGATCAGCCTGCAGCACCTGCTCGGCATCGAGCCGGAGACGGGCCGCGACATCTTGGCCGAGCTGCTCTACGGCAGCCGGATCTCGCTGTTGGTGGCCTTCTCGGCGACCTTGCTCACCTGCGTCATCGGCGTCACGCTCGGCATCATCGCCGGCTACAGCGGTGGCTGGATCGACACGGCCCTCGGTCGCACGATGGACCTCATCCTCAGCATCCCGCAGCTCGTCCTGCTGATCTCGCTCAGCCCGCTGGTGCTGCAGTCGCTGGACCAGCGCTTCGGGGTTGACGGCAACACCGCGCGACTGATCTTCCTGATCCTGGTCTTCGGGATCTTCGGCTGGCCGTACCTGGCGCGTATCATCCGCGGCCAGGTGCTGAGCCTGCGTGAGCGCGAGTTCGTGGAGGCAGCCATCTCGACCGGCGCCTCCACCCGGCGGATCCTGTTCAAGGAGGTCCTGCCGAACCTCTGGGTGCCGATCCTCGTGTACTCATCGCTGCTGCTGCCGTCGTACATCAGCGCCGAGGCCGCACTCTCGTTCCTCGGCGTGGGGGTCACCGAGCCGACACCGACCTGGGGAAACATGCTCTCCAACTCGGTGAAGTACTACCAGGTAGCACCGCTCTACCTGTTCATCCCGGGTACCGCGCTGTTCCTGCTCGTGCTCGCGTTCAACCTGCTCGGCGACTCGATCCGAGATGCGCTCGATCCACGAGCCGGTCGCAGCTAGCACTCGAGCGACCCACCACCCAACAAGACGTCCCGGCTACACGCCGGGAACGGCCTACCGCACGCGGCAGGTCGGACGGGCCGAGCAAAAGTCTCGGCCCATCAACCAGGAGGAGAAAACATGGGCAAGGCCAAGACCGGTCTTCGCTTCGTGGCCCTGGCCTCGGTCGGCGCGCTCGCGCTGGCCGCGTGCGGCGGCGGCGACAGCGGCGACAAGGCAAGCAGCTCGAGCAACACCGGTGACAAGGGTGGCACCCTGACCATCCTCACCAACGCTGAGCAGTTCAACCACCTCGACCCTCAGCGCAACTACACCGGTGAGGACCTCGCGCTCGCGAGCGGCTACTTCACCCGGACCTTGACCGCCTACAAGATGAGCCCGGACGGGACCAAGGCCGGCGAGCTCGTCGGCGACCTGGCGACGGACACCGGCAAGCCGACCGACGGTGGCAAGACCTGGGCGTTCACCCTGCGTGACGGCTCCAAGTGGGAGGACGGCTCTGACGTCACCTGCGCCGACCTGAAGTACGGCATCTCCCGTACGTTCGCGCAGACCGTGATCACTGATGGCCCGACCTACGCCATCAGCCTCCTGGACATCCCGAAGGCCGCCGACGGCACCTCCGTCTACAAGGGCCCCTACGAGACGTCGAAGAACGACACCGCCGCCTACGACAAGGCCGTGGAGTGCTCCTCGGACGGCAAGACGATCACCTTCCACCTCGCGAAGGCGGCCGGTGACTTCAACTACACCGTCACCCTGACGTCGTTCGGCGCCGTCCCGAAGGCCAAGGACACCGGCGAGAAGTACGACGACGCCGTCGTCTCGAACGGTCCCTACAAGATCGCCGAGTACACCAAGGGTCAGCAGCTCGTGCTGGAGCGCAACACCAACTGGAGCGCTGCCACCGACTCCTACCGTCCGGCCCTGCCGGACAAGATCGTCGTGAAGTTCTCGATCGAGACCACCACGATCGACCAGCGCATGATGGCCGACGCCGGCGAGGACCAGACCGCGATCTCGCGTGACAACCTCGACACCGCGTCGCTGACCTCCGTCTTCAACGACGAGCGGTTCGCAACGCGTCGCGTCAACGAGTTCGACCCGTACTCGCGCTACATCGCGATCAACGCCAAGAAGGTCCCGAACGTCAAGCAGCGTCAGGCGATCGTCGTCGCTGCCGACCGTGCGGCCCTGCGTACCATCGCCGGTGGCTCGTTCGCCGGTGACCTGGCGGACGGTGTCATCAAGCCGAACCTGCCGGCCGACTACGCGAAGTCGGGTATGTGGGACGGCATGTACGGTGCTCAGGTTCCGGACACCGGCAACCCCGACCTGGCCAAGCAGCTGATCAGCCAGTCCGGTTCGCCGATGCCGACCATCACCTACCAGTACTCGAAGAGCCCGGTCAACGACAAGGCGGCTGCTTCGCTGCAGGCGTCCGAGGCCCGCGCCGGGATCAAGCTCAAGCTGTCACCGCTGCCCCCGGGCGAGTACTACTCGATCGTCCTGGACCCGACCAAGGAAGAGGCCATGGCTGGCGCTGGCTGGGGCCCGGACTGGCTGAACGCCTCGACGGTCATCCCCGAGCTGTTCACCCCGGCCGGTGGCTTCAACCTCTCGCGCGCTGACGACAAGGCCTTCACCGCCGCGTCCGACGCCGCAAAGGGCGAGACCGACCGCGCAAAGCAGGGCGATGCGTGGAAGGCTCTCAACAAGCAGGCCATGCAGAACGCATGGGTCCTGCCGACCCGCTTCGGTCGCGAGCAGCGTCTCGCGGGCTCGAAGGTTGGCTCCGCCTCCGGTGACGGTGGCAAGGTCTACGTGTGGGCGCCCTATGGCTCCTGGAGCTACGGCGACCTGTACGTCAAGAAGTGATCCTCAGCTCTTGAGCTGAGACAGTTTCACCGTTCCACAAGGTTCTCGGGGGCGGGTGCAAACCACCCGCCCCCGGGAACCGGACCGGGCCCAGTGCCCGGTTTCCCGCTGCCCAGAACCCGGAGGCTCCCGTGGGGACCTACATCATCCGGCGAATCATCGCGATGATTCTGATGCTGATCGCCTTGAGCATGCTCGTGTTCGGGCTGTTCACGCTCCTGCCGGCGGACCCCGCGGCGCTGACCTGTGGCAAGTCCTGCAACCCTCAGGTCATCGCGCAGAACCGTATCCGGCTGGGCTACGACAAGCCCATCTACGTGCAGTACGGCCAGTTCGTGAAGGGGATCTTCGTCGGTCGCACCTACGGCAGCGGGACCGCGACCTTCGAGTGCCCGGCCCCGAGCCTGGGCTACTCCTTCACCAAGGGCGACTGTGTCACCGACCTGATCAAGCAGGCCTTCCCAGTCACCGCGACCGAGGCGGTGGGCGCCTGCATCCTGTGGTTGGTGACCGGTATCTCGGTCGGCATCCTCGCCGCCCTCAAACGAGGTCGCTGGCAGGACCGCGTGGCCACCGGCGGAGCTCTGATCGGGTACTCGTTCCCGACGTTCTTCATCGGTCTGGTGCTGCAGTACTTCGTGTTCTTCAAGTTCCGGATCATGGACTACGCGTCCTACACCCCGTTCAAGGAAGACCCGGTGGCCTGGTTCAAGGCGTTCATCCTGCCCTGGATCACCCTGGCCCTGGTTTTCGCCGCCTTCTACTCCCGGCTCACCCGTAACCAGATGCTCGAGACGCTGGGCGAGGACTACATCCGCACCGCGCGCTCCAAGGGCCTGACCGAGCGGGTGGTCATCGGCAAGCACGCCCTGCGCTCGGGTCTGACGCCGATCGTCACGGCCGCCGGTCTGGACCTGGCCGGCCTGCTGGGCGGCGTGGTCGTCACCGAGTACATCTTCGGGCTGCCGGGGCTCGGCCGGCTCTCGCTCGGCGCGGCGCTGAACTCCGACCTACCCCTTATCGTGGGGACGGTGATGGTCGCTGCCACCTTCGTGATCGTGGCGAACCTGGTCGTCGACTTGCTCTATGCCGTGATCGACCCGAGAGTGAGACTGTCATGAGCGCGTTCCTCGAGGTCGAGGACCTTCACGTCCAGTTCACCACGGACGACGGCGTCGTCCGTGCGGTGGACGGCGTCACGTTCGGCGTCGACAAGGGCCGCACGCTGGCCATCGTCGGCGAGTCCGGCTCCGGCAAGAGCGTGACCAGCGCCGCCATCATGGGCCTGCACAACCCGCGGCGAACCAAGATCACCGGCTCCATCCGGCTGGACGGTGAAGAGATCGTCACCGCCACCCCCGCGCGGCTGCGCGAGCTGCGCGGCAAGCGGATGGCGATGATCTTCCAGGACCCGCTGAGCTCCCTGCACCCGTTCTACACGATCGGCGGACAGCTGATCGAGGCCGTCCAGGTGCACCAGGACGTCAACAAGTCCGACGCCCGCAAGCGCGCCGTCGAGCTGCTGAAGAAGGTCGGCATCCCGAACGCGGAGCGCCGCGCGGGCGAGTTCCCGCACCAGCTGTCCGGCGGTATGCGCCAGCGCGTGATGATCGCGATGGCCCTGGTGAACGACCCCGACCTCCTGATCGCCGACGAGCCGACGACCGCGCTGGACGTCACGGTCCAGGCGCAGATCATCGACCTGCTCAGGACGTTGCAGAGCGAGTTCGGCACGGCGATCATCCTGATCACCCACGACCTCGGGGTGGTCGCCGAGACCGCCGACGACGTGGCCGTGATGTACGGCGCCCGCGTGGTCGAGCGCGGCTCCGTGCGCGACATCTTCTACCGGCCGCAGATGCCCTACACCTGGGGTCTGCTGAGCTCGCTGCCGCGTCTGGACGAGGCGGGCGGCGGACGACTCTCGCCGATCCCCGGCCAGCCGCCGTCGCTGATCAACCTGCCGAAGGGGTGCGTGTTCCGGCCGCGCTGCCAGTACCACCAGTTCGTGACCGACGGTCGCTGCGACACCGTGCGGCCGATGCTCGACGAGGTGGGCGACGGGCACGCTGCCCGCTGCCACCTGTCCGGTGCCGACAAGCAGCGTCTGGCCGCCGAGCGGCTCGCCACCATCCAGAAGGAGGGCGCGTGAGCGACCCGATCCTGAACATCACCGACCTGCAGAAGTACTTCCCGATCCGGGAGGGCCTACTCAAGCGTCAGGTCGGTGACGTCAAGGCCGTGGACGGCGTCTCGCTG
Source organism: Angustibacter sp. McL0619 (assembly GCF_049994355.1). Taxonomy (NCBI): domain Bacteria; kingdom Bacillati; phylum Actinomycetota; class Actinomycetes; order Kineosporiales; family Kineosporiaceae; genus Angustibacter; species Angustibacter sp. McL0619. The sequence goes on from NZ_CP188257.1 coordinate 1,230,765, forward strand.
GCACTGCAGGAGCGCGAGACCATCGGTCTGGTCGGCGAGAGCGGTTGCGGCAAGTCCACCGCCGGTCGCACCATGCTCAAGCTGCTCGAGCCCACCGGCGGCAAGATCGAGTACGAGGGTCGCGACATCACCGACCTGACCCGCAAGCAGATGGTCCCGTTGCGTCGCAAGATGCAGATGATCTTCCAGGACCCGTACAACTCGCTGAACCCGCGGCACACCGTCGGCAGCATCATCGGCTCGCCCTACGAGGTGCAGAAGGTCACCCCGCCCGGCGGGGTCAAGGCCGCCGTCCAGGACATCATGGAGCGGGTCGGGCTCAATCCCGAGCACTACAACCGCTACCCGAACGAGTTCTCCGGCGGTCAGCGCCAGCGCATCGGCATCGCTCGGGCGATCGTCCTGCGCCCGAAGGTGATCATCGCCGACGAGCCGGTCTCCGCGCTGGACGTGTCGATCCAGGCGCAGGTGGTCAACCTGCTCGAGGACATCCAGGACGAGTTCGGCCTGTCGTACGTGGTCATCGCGCACGACCTGTCCGTCGTCCGGCACATCTCCGACCGGGTCGCCGTCATGTACCTCGGCCACCTGGTCGAGCTCGCGGACGCCGAGGACCTCTACGGCCGTCCGTTGCACCCGTACACGAACGCGCTGATGTCCGCCGTGCCGATGCCCGACCCGGATCTCGAGAGCAGCCGCGACCGCATCCTGCTGCAGGGCGACCTGCCCTCGCCCAGCGACCCGCCGTCGGGCTGCGTGTTCCGCACCCGCTGCTGGAAGGCCCAGGACCGCTGCGCGACCGAGATCCCGCTGCTGCGTGAGCTGACGCCGGGGCACACGGTGGCCTGCCACTTCCCCGAGCACGACGCGAAGCCGGCGGAGAACCGGGACGCCCAGCCCGCCCTCGGGTGAGCGAGCACACCTTCGGCGACGAGCCGGCGGCAGGCGCAGAGCCAGCGCGCCGGCTCGTTCTCGTGCACGCCCATCCGGACGACGAGACCCTGACCACCGGCATCACGATGGCCAAGTACGTCGCCGAAGGGGCCGGTGTCACCCTGGTGACCTGCACGCTCGGTGACGAGGGCGAGGTGATCCCGTCCGACCTGAGGCACCTGGCCAGCGACGCCGACGACGTGCTCGGCCCGCACCGGGCTCTGGAGCTGGCCGCGGCGATGCGCGCGCTCGGCGTCACGGACCACCGCGTCCTGGGTGAGGGTCGGTGGCGGGACTCCGGGATGGTCTGGTCCGCGCCGGGCGTGGCGGCGCAGGGCGCCCGGGTGCACCCGAGGGCCTTCGTGCGGGCGGACCCGGACGTCGCCGCCGGGCTGCTCGCCGACGTCCTGCGCGAGGTCCGACCGCAGGTGGTGGTCACCTACGACCCGATGGGGGGGTACGGACACCCCGACCACGTGATGGCGCACCGGGTGACCATGCGCGGCGTGGAGCTGGCCCGCCAGGACGGCGCGCTGCCCGGGTGGCAGGTGCGGGCGGTGCACTGGGTCCAGGAGGCCCACTCGTGGGCGCGTGCCGAGCGCCGAGCGGTGCTGGCGGCAGCCCAGGACGGGCGGTTGCCGGCGGGGATGCTTCCGCCGGACTACGCCGAGCACCCGCCGGCCGTGGTCCCCGACGACCAGCTGGACGTCGTCGTCGAGGCTCCGGAGCACCTGCCGGCCGTGACGGCCGCGCTGACCGCGCACGCCACCCAGGTGTGCGTCGAGCCACCCTGGTTCGCACTGTCCAACGACGTGGCTCACCGGCTCAGCGCCCGAGAGGGCTTCCGCCGGGTCTTCGGACCGCCGGCGGCGGTCGACGGGCAGGTCGCCGACGACTTGTTCGCCGGCCTGGAGCTGCCCGAACGCTGACTCGTTTCCCACCACGTGTCACGCACCGTGAGCGAAGCAACCCCATGCGGGTGAGCGGAGGAGCGATCCCCACGTCGGTGCGCCAGGCTGGCCCCATCACCGTGCTGGCCGGCAGCGCGCGGAGGAAGGGGCCACCCGTGTCCGGGACGACCAACCTGCTGCTCGAGGTGTCCGGCGATAAGCCGCTGCAGGGCGCGGACGTCGGCGCCACCCGGGAGCGCACCCGGCTTCGCCGGCTGCGCCGGCTGGCGGTGCCCCTTGCCGTGGTGCTGGCCTGGCTGTGGTGGCGGCTGCTGCGTGGGGACCCGGCGGGGCTGCCGAGCCTGCCCGCCATCGACCCGATGTACCTGATGACCGGCATCTTCTTCCTGGTACTGATCCTGGCCACCGTGTTCAGCCTGGTCGCGACCGGGCGCTCGCCGCACGTGGTGATCCGACCCGAGCAGATCGACGTCGGCCTGGACGACGTGGTCGGCATCGACGTGGTCAAGGCCGAGGTCATCCGCACGCTCAACCTCTTCCTGGCGCACCGGACGTTCAGCGCCGAGATGGGCGGTCGCCCGCGCCGCGGCGTGCTGTTCGAAGGCCCTCCCGGCACCGGCAAGACGCACACCGCCAAGGCGCTGGCCAAGGAGGCGGGAGTGCCGTTCCTGATGGCCTCCGCGACGTCCTTCCAGTCCAGCATGCAGGGCGCCTCGCAACGTCAGATCCGCAGCTTCTTCAAGGCGCTGCGCAAGGCCGCTCGCCAGTACGGCGGCGCGATCGGATTCATCGACGAGTTCGACGCCATCGCCATGACCCGGCCCAGCGCCGCGGCCACCCTGGCGCCCCCGCTGCCCAGCCACCTGCTCGGCTGCGGCGGCCTGACCGGCCTGCCGATGTCCGGGCAGGCACCGGTCACGGCGGTGGCGGGCGGCAGCATCCAGTCCGCGTTCGTCGGCTCGGGCGATGCCCAGATGACGGTCAACGAGCTGCTCGTGCAGATGCAGTCCTTCGACCAGCCCACCGGCGGCCAGAAGCTGCGCGGCAAGCTCACCGACCTGGTCAACCTGGTGCTGCGGGCCAACCGCCAGCTCAAGGGCCCAGGGGTGCCGTGGGCCAACATCATGCTGCTGGCCTCGACGAACACGGCCGATCGGCTCGACCCTGCGCTGATGCGTCCGGGCCGGTTCGACCAACGCCTGAGCTTCGACCTGCCGTCCAAGGCCGGACGGCGCCAGATCGTCGACCACTTCCTGTCCCGCAAGGCGCACGAGCCCGCGCTGGATGCGGACGAGCGCCGTGACGCGCTCGCCGCGATCACCCAGGGCTACAGCCCGGCGATGCTCGAGGGCCTGCTGGACGAAGCGCTGGTGCGCGCCATCGAGGGCGGCCGCAGGACCATGAGCTGGGCCGACCTGGAGCACGCCCGGATGATCACCGAGATCGGCCTCGGGCAGCCGGTGGGCTACACCTCGCACGAGGAGCGGCTGATCGCCACGCACGAGGCCGGCCACGCGACGGTGGCCTGGCTGGTCGCGCCGGAGCGCCGCCTCGAGGTGCTCACCATCATCAAGCGTCGCGACTCGCTCGGCCTGCTCTCGCACGGTGACGCCGAGGACGTGTTCACCCGATCGCGCAGCGAGCTGCGCGCGCTGATCAAGGTGGCCTTCGGCGGCCAGGTCGCCGAGGAGCTGTTCTTCGGTGACGTGTCCACCGGCCCGGCCGGCGACCTGCAGTACGCCACGTCGGTCGCCGTGCAGATGGTCGGCGCGGCCGGCATGCTCGACACGCTGGTCTCCTATGCCGCGATCCAGGGCTCGTCGCTGAGCAGCTCCAACCTGGTCGGCCGGGTGCTCGGTGACTCCGTCGGACGCGAGCTGGTCGAGAACCTGCTGCAGGAGCAGAAACGGGCCGTCCGTGACCTGCTCAGCAACAACCGGCACCTGGTGGCCGCGCTGCGAGACGCGCTGCTGGAGCGGCACGAGCTGATCGGCCCGCAGATCACCGAGGTGCTGCAGGCTGCGGCTGACCGGCACGGTGACCTCGGTCGACCCGGCGTCGCGCTGATGGACGGGGCAGCCGACGACGGCTTGGGCCCGGCCGAGGAGGTCGACGTGATCGACCTGACCGACAAGGCTGCCGCCACCGAGCGGGAGCGGCGCGGATACTGAGCCTGTGCTGGCCGACCGCGCGACGTCCGAGACAGCCCGCGCGGTGCGGTGGCCGGCTCTCGCCGCGATCGTCGCGGCGCTCGCTGCGCTGCTCGCCGCCCTGGTGGTCGCCACTGCCGCCCTGCTCGGCACGGTGACCCATCAGCTGACGTACCGGGTCGCCGGCGTGCGCGCCCCGGTCGGGCTGGCGATGGCGGTGGCGCTGACCGCGCTGGTCGCCGTCCTGCTGCGTGAGCTGCGGGCGTCGCTGCTGACCCGGGCGGCGGCCGCGGCTGGCTGGCTGGTGGCCATCGCGGCGGTGCTGCGAACCAGCCCGGGCGGCGACGTCCTGGTGCCGGCCAACCTGCGCGGCTACGGCTGGCTGCTCGGCGGTTTCCTGGTGCTGCTGGTCGTCCTGGTGCTCCCTGGCCGGGACCGGCGCGCGACGCGCGGTTAGGGTCAGGGAGTGAGCCTCGTGGGAACGCCGCCCGAACCCCAGCCCCTGGGCAGCGACGCGGACGTCGCCCGGTTCCGTCGGGCGATGGCCCGGTACGCCTCCGGGGTCACCGTGGTGACCACGGCGGTGGCCGGCGTGGACCACGCGATGACGGCCAACGCGTTCACCTCGGTGTCCCTCGAGCCGCTGCTGGTGCTGGTCTGCGTCGAGCGGGAGGCCCGGTTCCACGACGCGGTGGTGGAGGCGGGCGTCTGGGGGGTCTGCGTGCTCGACGAGTCGGCCCGACCGTCCTCGCAGTGGCTGGCCACCCGCGGCCGCCCGCTGCACGGCCAGCTCGACCGGGTGCCGCACCGCAAGGGCCCGATGACCGGGGTGGCGCTGCTCGAGCAGTCCTTGGCCACCCTGGAGTGCCGGACGACGGACGTGCACGTCGCAGGGGACCACTCGATCGTGGTCGGTGAGGTGCTGGCCATCGAGCTGCCGGACAGCCCGTCCGGCCCGCTGCTCTACCACCGCGGCGCTTACACCCACCTGCGCTGAGCCGCGCAGCGCGGCCGGCTCAGGGCGCCACCCGGTAGTGGTAGCCGTGGTGGTCGGCGAAGCCCAGCCCGGCGTACAGTCCGCGAGCGCCGCTGTTGTGCTCGGCGACCTGCAGGTACATCGACCGGTCGCCGCGCTCGACCGCCCAGGCGGCCAGCTCGCCGAGCATCACGGTGGCCAGCCCGCGGCGTCGGTGCGCGGGCACGACCTCCATGGCGGTCACGCCGGTCCAGCCTCGTGAGGACGCGCCGCGACCGACCGCGACGACGTGCTCGCCGGAGCGGACGGCGACGAACACCTGGGCGGGGGCGGACATCAGCAGGCGGGCCGCGACCGCCGGCAGCTCCTGCCCCCGGTAGTGGTACACCGAGAGCCACCCGTCGTCCGGCTCGTCGGCGCTGGTCAGCTCGAGCCCGGACGGCAGCACGGTGCTGGCCCCTGACTCGAAGCCGCCGCCGCCGGGGTGCTTCAGGCTTGCCAGCACCTGCCGGGCCGCGCCGCTCATCACCAGGGTCGGAGTGTCCACGACGTAGCCGCGCTCGGCCAGCAGCACGTCCAGCGTGCTGTCCCGGTCGTTCAGCGGCCAGGCCAGCGAGAACCTGGCCGCCAGCCCGCGCTCGGCGTACCAGCCTTCGGCGACCTGCAGGGCCCGCCCCAGCGGCATGCCGGGGTCGCCGACCGCCAGGACGGAGTTCGCCCGCCCGGTGAACCCCTCGGCGGCGCGCAGCCGCCAGCCCTGGCCGGGTGCGCCGAGCCACTCCATCTCCAGCGGGCGCCAGCCGTCCGCGACGACGTCCTGCAGGCCCTGCCAGCCGATCGCGGCGTGCGGGGCGCCCCGCCGGACCGGTGCCGGCGGCACGGGTTTGCCGGCCACCACGTCGCTCAGCGGGACGACCACCTCGCCGTGCCGGCTGCGCACCCGCGCTGTACCGTCACCGGCCTGGTCCCAGGAGAGCAGCTCGCCGAGCACGTCCGCCACCCGTCCGTTCCCGATGCGGCGGCGCACCACCACCCGCTGTCCGACGTGCTCAGGGCCCAATCGGGGGTCGATTCGTCCGGACAAGGGACCCCTCCCTGTTCGCGACGGCTACGTTGTCCGCGATACTAGGGGCGGACCTGGTGACAGCCGGGCCGCGTACCACGGCGCCGTGCGCCGTCTGTTCGAGGAGGATCGCACGTGACGTACGTCATCGCCCAGCCCTGCGTCGACCTCAAGGACAAGGCATGCATCGAGGAGTGTCCGGTCGACTGCATCTACGAGGGTGAGCGATCGCTCTACATCCACCCTGACGAGTGCGTGGACTGCGGTGCCTGCGAGCCGGTCTGCCCGGTTGAGGCCATCTACTACGAGGACGACGTCCCCGAGCAGTGGGCCGACTACTACAAGGCCAACGTGGAGTTCTTCGACGACCTCGGTTCGCCCGGTGGTGCGGCCAAGCTCGGGGTCATCGAGAAGGACCACCCGATCATCCTGGCCCTCCCCCCGCAGGAGCACGACGAGTAAGGGTGCAGCTCCCCGACTTCCCCTGGGACTCGCTGGCGCCGGCCGCCGCGAGGGCACGCGCGCACCCTGACGGCATCGTCGACCTGTCCGTCGGCACGCCGGTCGACCCGACCCCACAGGTCGTCCAGGACGCGCTGCGCGCTGCCTCGGACGCGCACGGCTACCCGCAGACCTGGGGGACGAGCGACCTCCGCGAGGCGGTGTCGGGCTGGTTCGCCCGCCGCCGCGGCGTGCCGGACGTCGACCCGGACGGCGTGCTGCCCACCATCGGCTCCAAGGAGCTGGTCGCCTGGCTGCCGACCTTGCTCGGGCTCGGTGCCGGTGACCTGGTGGTGCACCCGGAGGTGGCCTACCCGACGTACGACGTCGGCGCCCGGATCGCCGGTGCGACCCCGGTGCCCGCGGACGGGACGGCGCAGCTCGGCCCGGCGTCGTCGTCCGGCCGGGTCCGGCTGGTGTGGGTCAACTCGCCGTCCAACCCGACCGGTCGGGTGCTCGGACGGGCGCACCTGGCGAAGGTGGTGGCCTGGGCGCGTGAGCGCGGCGCGGTGGTGGCCAGCGACGAGTGCTACGCGGAGCTGGGCTGGGACGGCGAGTGGGCTGACGGCGGGGTGCCGAGCCTGCTGGACCCGCAGGTCTGCGGCGGCTCCCACGAGGGCCTGCTGGTGGTGTACTCGCTGTCCAAGCAGTCCAGTGCGGCTGGGTACCGGGCGGCGTTCGCGGCCGGCGACCCGAGGCTGGTCTCCCGGCTGCTGGCCGTGCGCAAGCACGCCGGGATGATCGTGCCGTGGCCGGTGCAGCGGGCGATGCTGGCCGCGTTGGGCGACGACGCCCACGTGGCTGAGCAGAAGGAGCTCTACCGCGGCCGCCGTGGGGTGCTGTGCGCCGCCTTGCTCCGGGCGGGCTTGCGGATCGACGACTCCCAAGCCGGGCTCTACCTGTGGGCGACCCGGGACGAGCCGGCCGCGGCGACGGTGGACGACCTGGCCGACCTCGGCATCCTGGTGGCGCCGGGCACCTTCTACGGCGCCGCCGGTGCCCGCCACGTGCGGGTCGCGCTGACGGCGTCCGACGAGCGCGTGCAAGCGGCCGCGCAGCGGCTGGCCACGCTCACCGGCTGAACCCCGCGGATCCGGTCCGGCGCCCCTGATTGGTGGAGGTCGGGTACCCCCGGGTAGCGTCAAGGTTCTGTGCGGCCGCCCGAAGCGTCGGCCGCCCGCTGAGCCCGACGTGATCCGTGGGCTGGTCGACGAAGACGAAGGAGCGGACGAACCATGGCTGACGACGCCATTCTCAAGCACGCCGGCGGCGAGCTCACCCTGTCCGGGGAGACCGCGACCGAGGGCGAGAACGCCTACGACATCTCGCCCCTGCTCAAGAACACCGGCCACGTCACGCTCGACCCCGGCTTCGTCAACACCGCGTCGTGCCGTTCGGCGATCACCTACATCGACGGTGACCAGGGCATCCTGCGCTACCGCGGGTACCCGATCGAGCAGCTCGCCGAGAAGTCCTCGTTCCTGGAGACGTCGTACCTGCTGATCTACGGCCAGCTGCCCACCCAGGCCGAGCTGGACGACTTCGACCAGCGGATCCGCCGGCACACCCTGCTGCACGAGGAGCTGAAGCGGTTCTTCGACGGGTTCCCGCGTGACGCGCACCCGATGCCGGTGCTGTCGTCGGCGGTCTCCGCGCTGTCCACCTTCTACCAGGACAGCCTCAACCCGTTCGACCCCGAGCAGGTCGAGATCTCCACCGTGCGCCTGCTGGCCAAGCTGCCCACGATCGCGGCCTACGCCTACAAGAAGAGCGTCGGCCAGCCGATGCTGTACCCGGACAACTCGCTCTCGCTGACCGACAACTTCCTGCGGATGACGTTCGGCTTCCCGGCCGAGCCGTACGAGGTGGACCAGACGCTGACCAAGGCGCTGGACCAGCTCTTCATCCTGCACGCGGACCACGAGCAGAACTGCTCGACGTCGACGGTGCGGCTGGTCGGGTCCAGCCAGGCCAACCTGTTCGCCTCGATCTCGGCCGGCATCAACGCGTTGTTCGGCCCCCTGCACGGCGGCGCGAACCAGGCGGTTCTGGAGATGCTGCAGGGCATCCGCGACTCCGACGACGACGTCGACGGGTTCATGGCGAAGGTCAAGAACAAGGAGCAGGGCGTCCGGCTGATGGGCTTCGGCCACCGGGTCTACAAGAACTACGACCCGCGCGCGGCCATCATCAAGAAGACCGCGGACCGCGTGCTGGACCAGCTGGCCGGCGGCGACGAGCTGCTCGAGATCGCCCTGCGGCTGGAGGAGATCGCCCTCGCCGACGACTACTTCGTCGAGCGCAAGCTGTACCCGAACGTGGACTTCTACACCGGCCTGATCTACAAGGCGATGGGCTTCCCGACCCGGATGTTCACCGTGCTGTTCGCGCTCGGCCGGCTGCCCGGCTGGATCGCCCAGTGGCGCGAGATGATCGAGGACCCGGAGACCAAGATCGGGCGCCCGCGTCAGCTGTACGTCGGCGCCACCGAGCGCGACTACGCGCCGGTCGACGGCCGCACCAGCTCCCGTCAGCCGCTGCCGAACTGGGACACGGGCGTGATCGGCCGGGTCTGACCCGCTAGCCGGACGGCTTGCCGGGGGCGAAGGTGACCACGACGCCAGCACCCCCCTCGGACGACGCGACCCAGCCCTGGTCGGGTTTGGCGCGGTCCCAGACCTTGCCGTCGACGTAGACCCGCTCGACACCGAGCTGGTCCGCCCTGGCCACGGACCACTGGGCCAGGGACCAGGCCTGGGTGGTGTCCTTCGTGTCGAGCCGGACGCCGGGCACCGTGCCGGTCAGCCTGGTCGACCCGACGGCCACCTGCTCGCGCTTCAGGGCCGCCAGGTACGGCGTGACCGCAGCCGCCCCGCCAGCGGTCGACTTCGGGTCCAGGCGGCAGGTCAGCGCCGCCTTGGAGTTCCCGGACAGGGCGGAGGCGAGTACCCGACCCTCGGGCTCGTGGTCGGCGTACGCCTCGGGGAAGGCCGAGCGCTGCACCTTCTGCGCGACCTTGGTGATCTCCATCGAGCGGTAGCCGTCGATCTTGATCAGCACGTCGTAGAAAGCGTTCGTCGCGTAGACCGGGTCGGTCACCTGGGAACGCGTGCCCCAGCCCTGGGACGGCCGCTGCTGGAACAGGCCGAGCGAGTCCCGGTCCCCGTAGTCCACGTTGATGAACTTGCTCTCCTGCCTGGCCGTGGCCAACGCGATGGTCGCGGCCCGGGCCGGCAGGGCGCGCTGCATCGCGATGCCCGCGATGGTTGCGGCGTTGCCCATCTGCTCGGGCGTGTACTCGAACGTGACTCCGTTCGCGGTGGCCTGGCAGGACGGCGAGCCGAACGGCTTGTCCATGCCGTGCAGCGCGAACACCACCACGGCGGCCGCCGCGACGGTTGCGGTGGCCAGCAAGGCGTTACGGGTCACCCGGCCTCGGTGGGACAGACGCACCTGGTCGGCCTCAGTTGGCGTGCAGGACGGCGTTGAGCTCGACGGTCGTGCCTGGCCGGGCCACCACCTCGACCCGTCCGCTGGTGGAGTTGCGGCGCAGCAGCATGTTCGAGGCGCCGGACAGCTCGCGCGCCTTGACCACCCGGCCGGCTTGGTCGCCGTCCACGAGGGTCACCTTGGTGCCGGCGGTCACGTACAGCCCGGCCTCGACGACGCAGTCGTCGCCCAGGCTGATCCCGACCCCGGAGTTGGCGCCGAGCAGGCAGCGCCGGCCGATGGACACGACGTCCTTGCCGCCGCCGGACAGGGTGCCCAGGATCGACGCGCCGCCGCCGACGTCCGAACCGTCACCGACCACCACGCCGGCCACGATCCGGCCCTCGACCATCGACGTGCCCAGGGTGCCCGCGTTGAAGTTCACGAACCCCTCGTGCATCACGGTCGTGCCGCTGGCCAGGTGCGCACCGAGCCGGACCCGGTCGGCGTCCGCGATGCGCACCCCGCTGGGCACGACGTAGTCGACCATCCGCGGGAACTTGTCGATGCCGTACACGGTGACCCGACCGTGCTGGGCCATCAGCCGCGCCCGGGTGGACTCGAAGCCCTCGACCGCGCAGGGTCCGGCGCTGGTCCAGACCACGTTGTTCAGCACCCCGAACAGGCCGTCCAGGTTCTGACCGTGCGGTTGCACCAGGCGGTGCGAGAGCAGGTGCAGACGTAGGTAGGCGTCCGCCGGGTCGGCCGGGGCGGCGTCCAGGTCGATCTCGGTGCGCACCACGTCCAGCCGCACGCGGCGGGCCGGGTCCATGTCCTCCAGCGCGCCCAGCTCGGCCGGCACGTCGTACGGCCCGGCGTGCGCCGGGGCCGGGCCGAGTGCAGGGCTCGGGTACCAGACGTCGAGCACGAGACCGTCGTCCGTGGTCGTGGCGAGGCCGTGGCCCCAGGCGGCGCGGGTGTCGGTCATATGCACCAGGATACGTGGCCGCTGATCACCACCGGCTGGGTGTCGTGATGCTCCGGTGAGGGTCCGCGTCGGTTTCGTGCAGGTGCGACGGCGCCCTGCGCCGCTGCGCCGTCGTGCCGCTGCGCCGTCATGCTGAGCGCCGACTAGGGTCGGGGACCATGACGGACCTGCTCGACCTGACCGGCGACCCGGCCGACCTGACCCGCGTGCTGTGCGACCTGGAGTCGGTCAGCGGCAACGAGGGCCCGCTGGCGGACCTCGTCGAGCGGACGCTGCGCACGCTGCCGCACCTGAGCGTGACCCGGTACGGCGACGCCGTGCTGGCCCGAACCGAGCTCGGCCGGGCCGAGCGGGTCGTGCTCGCCGGGCACATCGACACGGTGCCGTTGGCCGCCGCCGCGAACCTGCCGACCTGGCTGGAGGGCGACCGGCTGTACGGGCGCGGCACCTGCGACATGAAGGGCGGGGTCGCCGTCCAGCTGGCCCTCGCGGCTGCGCTGCCCGAGCCGAGCCGTGACCTGACCTTCGTGTTCTACGACGGCGAGGAGGTCGAGTCCGAGCGCAACGGCCTGGGACGGATCTCCCGCGAGGCCCCCGATCAGCTGGCCGGCGACTTCGCGGTGCTGCTCGAACCGACGTCCGGCAACGTCGAGGGCGGCTGTAACGGCACCATCCGGGTGGACGTGACGATGCACGGCAGGGCCGCGCATTCGGCGCGGGCCTGGATGGGGCACAACGCGATCCACGACGCTGCGGTGGTGCTCGGCCGGCTGACCGCCTACGACCCGCAGGACGTCGAGGTGGAGGGGCTGGTGTTCCGGGAGAGCCTGAACGCCGTGCGGATCGACGGCGGGGTGGCCGGCAACGTGATCCCGGATCGCTGTGTGGTGAGCGTGAACTACCGGTTCGCGCCCAGCAAGAGTGTGCAGGACGCCGAGCATCACCTGCGTGAGCTGTTCACCGGCCTCGACGTGGTGGTCAGCGACGCCGCCGGGGGCGCTCGCCCGGGTCTGGACCGGCCGATGGCCAAGGCCTTCCTCGACGTGATCGGCAAGGCGCCCGGGCCGAAGTACGGCTGGACCGACGTCGCGCGGTTCAGCGAGCTGGGCATGCCCGCCGTCAACTTCGGGCCGGGGGACCCGCTCAAGGCCCACGCGGACGACGAGTTCGTGCCGGTCGAGCAGATTCGGCACTGTCTTCGGGTCCTCAAGGCTTGGCTGGCATAGCGTTCGCTCCATGACAACGAGCCGGCCGAGCCCCGCCCCGAACGACGAACCGGAGCACCGGACCGGTCCGGTACGACTGCGCGGCGACCTGGTGCCGGACAGCACCACCGACCAGCGCCTGCTGGACAGCCGCGGCTCGAGCGACTGGGTGCACACCGACCCGTGGCGGGTGCTGCGGATCCAGAGCGAGTTCGTCGAGGGCTTCGGCGCGTTGGCCGAGCTCGGACGAGCGGTCACCGTGTTCGGCTCGGCCCGGCTGCGGCCCGACTCAGCGACCTACCAGCTCGGCGTCGAGGTCGGGCGCCAGCTGGCGCGGGCCGGGTACGCGCTGATCACCGGCGGCGGCCCCGGGGTGATGGAGGCCGTCAACAAGGGTGCCCGCGAGGGCGGCGGGGTCAGCGTCGGGCTCGGGATCGAGCTGCCGCACGAGCAGGGCCTCAACGACTACGTGGAGCTGGGCATCAACTTCCGCTACTTCTTCGCCCGCAAGACCATGTTCGTGAAGTACGCGGAGGGGTTCGTGGTGCTGCCCGGTGGCTTCGGGACGCTGGACGAGCTCTTCGAGGCGCTGACGCTGGTGCAGACGCGCAAGGTCACCCGCTTCCCGATCGTGCTGATGGGCACCGAGTACTGGAGCGGGCTGCTGGCCTGGCTGCGTCAGGTGGCGCTGGACCACGGCACCATCAACGAGACCGACCTCGCGCTGCTGACCGTCACCGACGACGTCGAGGAAGCCGTGCGGGCCATCGTCGAGGCCGACTCCCGGCCAGGGCACGCCGTCCGGCTGGGCTGAGACCTTCCTGGGCATCCACTCGTTTCCTGGACACCCGTCCATCGCCGGGCGACCATGGACCATGAACGTGTCGCCGCTGCCGTCGAGGGGGACCGTGCTGGTCGGCCGGGACGTCGCCGGGCGCACGCTGCGGGTCAGCCCGCACCCGGAAGTCGGCCGCGTCGTGCTGTCGATCTGGCAGGACAGCATCTGTGTGGCCACGTTCCGACTGGCCGAGGCCGATGTGCCGGACCTGCTCAAGGTGCTCGCGCAGGGCCTTCTGCCGGCCCAGCATCCGGCCCAGCTGCCGGCCTAGCATCCGGCCCAGCTGCCGGCCTAGCATCCGGCCCAGCATCCGGCCCAGCATCCGGCCCAGCATCCGGCCAGCATCCGGCCCAGCATCCGGGCATGGTCGCCGAAGCCGGCTGACCCTCGAAGCCGCCCGGCTGTCGGGCCTGCATGGCACGATGCTCCTCGTGACCCTGGTGCAGATCTTCGTAGTGCTCGCCGTGATCGCCGTGGTGGGCGCCGTCGCTGCGGGCGCCGTTCGCGGCGGCCTGCCCGAGCCGGAGTCCACCGTCCCGGACGCCGGGCTGTCCGAGGGCACGCTGCAGGCGGACGACGTCAGCCAGGTGCGTTTCGCGTTGGCCTTCCGCGGCTATCGGATGGACCAGGTCGACGAGGTGCTGGACCGGCTCTGCGCCGAGCTGAGCGAGCGCGACGCAGAGATCGCCCGGCTCAAGGAGCAGTGAGCGTGGCGTTGTTCTGCGTGCGGCGCGACATCGCCGCCCCGGCGTCCGACGTCTGGGCCACCCTGACGGACTGGCCCGCGCACGGCCGGTGGGTGGCGGGCACCCGCGTGCGGACGACGTCAGCGCAGCCGGACGGCGTCGGGGCCACCTTCGTGGCGCGCACCGGTGTTGGCCGGCTCGGCTTCGACGACCCGATGACCGTGACGGTCTGGCAGCCGCCCGATGGTGACCGGCCGGGACGGTGCACGGTGCGCAAGACCGGCCGAGTGGTGCTGGGGGAGGCGACCTTCGAGGTGAGCGCGTCGGCGCCGGGCCGCAGCCGGCTGGACTGGTCGGAGGACGTCGAGCTGGCCGGCGTCCGGCGGCTTCCCGGCTCGGCCTACCTGAGCCGGCTGGTCGGCGGCTGGGTGTTCGGCTCGGTCGTGCGCCGGATGGCGCGCGAGGTCGAGTCGTCGGCGAGCGCGGCGCCCCCGTCGCAGCGGCCGGCATGACGGCGCCGGTCGTCGGCCCGGACGGGTTGGCTCGCTGCGCCTGGGCCAGCAGCACTGCTGACTACCTGTCCTACCACGACCAGGAGTGGGGCCGCCCGGTGCACGGCGAGCTCGCCCTGTACGAGCGGATCACCCTGGAGGCGTTCCAGTCCGGGCTGTCCTGGATCACCATCCTGCGCAAGCGCGAAGGCTTCCGCGCCGCGTTCGCCGGCTTCGACCCGCAGGTCGTCGCCGGCTTCGGCGAGGACGACGTGACCCGGCTGATGGCGGACGCCTCGATCGTGCGCAACCAGGCGAAGATCCGCGCCGCCGTGGTCAACGCCGCGGCGGTGCTGGCGTTGCGTGACGACGGTGGCCTGGACGACTTCGTCTGGTCCTTCGCCCCCACGCCTCGGCCGGCCAGGCTGGGCGCCGAAGACACCTTCCCGGCTACGACCGCGGAGTCCAAGGCGTTGGCAAAGGCGTTGAAGGCCAAGGGTTTCGCGTTCGTCGGGCCGACCACGGCATACGCTGCGATGCAGGCCTGCGGGCTGGTCGACGACCACGTCGCGGGCTGCCACGTGCCGCCGAGCGCGGCGCGGGCGTGAGCGCCGCGCCGACGGCTGCGCCGTCCACGGTTGCGACCCGGCTGCGTGCGGTGCCGGACGCCGCGAAGCTGCTCGCGTTCTTCGCGCTGACCCGGGTCTGGGCGGCCGTGTTCATCGGGCGCGCGGCCGACCGGCAGCTGCCGAGCATCTGGACCGGCAGCCGGTCCGGCTACTTCGACATGGCCCAGCTGTGGGACGGGCAGTGGTACAAGATCATCGCCGAGCAGGGCTATCCGGCCGGTCTGCCGGTGGACGCGGCCGGCAACGTCCAGCAGAACCCCTGGGCGTTCTTCCCCGGCTTCCCGTTCACGGTCAAGCCGGTGATGGCGCTGACCGGGCTGCCCTTCTCGCAGGCTGCGGTCCTGGTGAACGTGCTCCTCGCCGCCTGCGCGCTCTACGTGGTGATGAAGGTGCTGCAGCAGGTCGCCGGGCGGCGGTTCGGGCTGTGGGGCGCGATGCTGCTGTGCGCGGTGCCCAGCGCACCGGCCCTGCAGATCGCCTACAGCGAGAGCCTGGCCCTGCTGCTGCTGGCGCTCGCCTGCTGGTGGCTGCTGAACCGCGACTACCTGCTGTGTGCGGTGGCGGTGGTGGCGCTCGCCCTCACCCGGCCGATCGTCGCGCCGTTCGCGCTGGTGGTGCTGACCCACCTGGTGGTTCGTTGGCGGCGCCGCGGCACCGATCCGTTCCGGACGTCCGAACGGGTCCAGGTGGTGGGGCTGGGGCTGCTCGCCGCGGGGGCCAGCCTGATCTGGCCCGTCATGGTTGGCCTGGCGGTGGGCTCCTCGGACGCCTACGAGCGCACCCAGGGCGCCTGGCGCAGCGGTGGGGTGATCCAGCCCTTCCACCAGTCGATGGGCATCGTGCACCTGCTGTGGGGCGACCGCGGACCCTGGTACCTGCTGACCGGGGCGGTCGTCTACGTCGGGCTGCTGCTGTCGCCGTGGGGACGCCGGGTCGGCGCCGAGCTGGTGACCTGGTGCCTGGCCTACCCCTTCTACCTGCTCGCCGTCACCGAGCCCTGGACGAGTACGTTCCGCTACCTGCTCATGCTGTTCCCGCTCGGTGCGGTGCTCGCCGGACTGCTGCGCTCGCGCTGGCTGATCGCCGCCTTCGCACTGCTCGGGCTGGTCTGGCAGGTGCACTGGATCGACGACCTGCTGCTGTTCGTGCCGCCGACGGACTACCCACCGTGATCAGCGGCCGATGAGGGTGGATCAGCGGCCGATGAGGGTGGATCAGCGGCCGATGAAGGTGGGGCGCTGCTTGGCCACGAAGGCCTCCACCGCGCCCGCGTGGTCCTGGCTGCGTCCGGTCAGGTCCATCAGGTCCGCCTCGTTGGCCAGCGACTGCTCCAGGTCGTGCGACTGCGAGAACGCGATGGCCCGGCGGATCGAGGCATAGGCCAGGGTTGGCCCGGCGGCAAGCGTGCGGGCCAGCTCGGTGGTGGCCGCCTCGAGCTCCTCGTCGGGCACCACCCGGGTGGCCAGGCCCAGCTCGAGCGCCTCCTGCGCGCCGACGGTCCGCGGGAAGAGCAGCAGGTCCTTCGCCTTGGCCACGCCGACCAGCCGCGGCAGCCACCACGAGGCGCCGGAGTCGCAGGACAGCGCGATCGCGCTGAACGCCAGGTTGAAGCCTGCGCTGGCACCGACCAGCCGGACGTCCGCGGCGAACGCGAAGGAGGCACCGGCACCCGCCGCCACGCCGTTCACCGAGGCGATCACCGGCTTCGCCATCGTGGCGATCAGGGTGGCGATCGGGTTGTAGTGCTCGCGCACCGTGCCGCCCAGCGCGAACCCGGCTGACCCGGCTGACCCGGCTGACCCGGCTGCCCCGCCGCTGCCGCTGCCGGCGGCGTTCGCGGCCCGCAGGTCGGCGACGTGCTCGCGCAGGTCCTGCCCGGCGCTGAACGCCCGACCGCTGCCGGTCAGCACGACGCAGCGCACCTCATCGTCCTCGCCGGCCGTGCGCAGCGCCTCGAGCAGCGCGACCTTGGTGGCCCGGTCCAGCGAGTTCATCGCCTCGGGCCGGCGCAGCCGGACCACCGCGACGGCGTCCTGGACCTCGTACTCCACTGGTGCGTCAACGGTCTGGCTCACGGTGCCTCCGAGCTGGGTCCGACGTGTCGCAAGCCAGTCTGCCCTCTGCGCTGACGTCGGCGCGCACCGCCTCGAATGGCCGAACCGCAGGGGTTGATTTCCCGCGGAAGCGAACTCGCGGGATACTGGTGGGGACTACCCGCCGTGACGGCTGCCCGCAAACGGCCAGCCCGGCGTCCGCGAACAGCGAAAGGGGTCGGCGAATGGCCGCCATGAAGCCCAGGACCGGGGACGGTCCGCTCGAGGTGACCAAGGAAGGGCGGGACATCGTCATGCGCATGCCACTGGACGGTGGCGGTCGCCTCGTGGTCGAGATGACCCCGGACGAGGCGAACGCCCTCGGTGACGCGCTCAAGGGCGCCACCGGCGTGACCGCGAGCGCGTGACCGTCAACGGCTGACCGCACCGCGTGTGACCTCGTCGGGCCCTCCCCACCCTGGGGGAGGGCCCGACGGCGTTTGCTGCCGGGCTAAGGTTCTGGCGTCCCCCTGACCTGCCTCGAGGAGTTCCGTGCGCGCGCCCCGCATCCGCCCGGTAGCCGGAAGACTCGCCGAGGTCCTCGCGGCCGGCAGCCCGATCGACGTGCTGGCCGTGCCCGTCCTCACTGGTGCGGACGGCGCGCGTCCGTCGGCGGCCGCCCGGCAGGCCGGCGAACTTCTCGGCTTCGACCTCGACCAGACCCTCGACCTGGAGCGGGTGCGCGGGTCTGCCGGTGAGGTGACCCGCGTGCCATGGGCGCCCGGCCCGGGCTCCCAACCGGTGCAGCGGGTCGTGCTGGTCGGCGTGGACGCCGGACAGCCGGCGTCCGTCCGGCTGGCGGCCGCCGCGCTCGCACGCGCGCACCGCGGCCAGGACCGTCTGGTCACCACGCTGGGTGCCGGCAGCGCCGCCGCGACCCGCGCCATGGCCGAGGGTTTCGTGCTGGGCTCGTACTCGCCGCCGCGTACCGGGACCGGCGACGGCCCGCGCTCGCCGCTGCGCCGGGTGGACGTCGTCGGACGGGTCGCGCCGTCCGAGCTGGACCGTGGTCTCGCGGTCGCCGACGCGACGGTGCTGGCCCGCGATCTGGCGCACACGCCGTCCTCGGTCAAGAGCCCGGCCTGGCTGGCCGGGCGGGCCCGCCGGGCCGCAGCAGAGGTGGGTCTGCGCTGCCGGGTGCGCGACCACCGCCAGCTGCTCGCCGACGGTTTCGGCGGCCTGCTCGCGGTCGGTGGCGGGGCGCACCGCCCGCCGAGGCTGGTCGAGCTGACGTACACGCCGCCGGAGCTCGGGCCGGGCACCCAGCACGTGGTCCTGGTCGGCAAGGGCATCACGTTCGACACCGGTGGGGTCTCGCTGAAGCCGCGCGAGGCGATGGTGCCGATGAAGACCGACATGACCGGCGCCGGGGTGGTGCTGGCCGTGCTGCGGGCCTGCGCGCGGCTGGAGGTACGGGTGAAGGTGACCGGCCTGCTCGCCTTGGCCGAGAACACCCTCGGCGCCTGCGCGTACCGGCCCGGCGACGTGGTGCGGCAGTACGGCGGCCGCACGGTCGAGGTGCGCAACACCGACGCCGAGGGGCGGCTGGTGATGGCCGATGCGCTGGCGTACGCCGACGCCCACCTGGACCCAGACGTGCTGGTCGACATCGCCACCCTGACCGGTGCGGCGACCATGGGCCTGGGCCGCGGCCATGCCGCGATGTACACCGCGGACGAGCGGCTGGCGGCGGCGTTGCAGCAGGCTGGTGAGCTTGGCGCGGAACGGGTTTGGCGGATGCCGCTCGCCGAGGACTACCGCAGCGCCATCGACTCCGACGTCGCGGACATCTGCCAGATCGCCAGCGTGCCGGGTGTCGGTGGCGGCTCGATCATCGCGGCCCTGTTCCTGCGCGAGTTCGTGGGCGAGCGACGCTGGGTGCACCTGGACATCGCCGGGCCGGGGCGAGGCGACCGCGACACCGGTGTGTCCACCCGCGGCGGCACCGGCTTCGGTGCCCGCCTGTTGCTGCGCTGGCTCGAGACCCAGAGCTGACCGACCAGAGCTGACCGACCAGAGCTGACCGACCAGAGCTGACCGACTAGAGCTGACCGACTAGAGCTGACCGACTAGAGCTGACCGACTAGAGCTGACCGACTAGAGCTGACCGACTAGCGCTGGACCCACGAGAGGTGGCACGAATGTACGGACTGACCGTGCGCTGGTCGCTGGCGCAGGCGCCCGACGGCGCCGAGGACGCGTTGCGCGAGTACGTGACCGGGACGTCGCTGGCCAGGTTCAGCGCGATGGACGGCCTGTGCTTCAAGACCTGGCGGATGCGCGCCGGTGAGTGGTTCGAGGGCATCTACGTCTGGCAGGACGCAGCAGGACGCGACGCCTTCGCCGAGCAGTTCTCGGCCACTGGCTCGGACAACCCCGGCTCGCAGCTGATCGGCAGCGGCCCGGCCCTGATCGAGACGTTCGAGGTCGTCGCCGTCGCCGAGGGGCTGGCCGGGTTCAGCAAGGGCCCTGGCCCGGGTTCGCTCTAGCGCAGGACGGCCGTGAGCAGCCCGTCCCCGGTGGGCAGCAGCGCCGGCACCAGCCGCTCGTCGTCGCGCACCCGCTTGCCCAGCTCGCGGATCGCGGTGGTCGTCTCGTCCCGCTGCGCGGGGTCGGCCACCTTGTCGTGCCACAGCGCGTTGTCGAAGGCCACCACGCCGCCGGGCCGCAGCAACCGCAGGGCCTGGTCGAGGTAGTCCTCGTACTCCGGTTTCGCCGCGTCGCACAACACCAGGTCGTAGACGCCGTCGGTCAGCCGGGGGAGCACGTCCAGCGCGCGGCCGGAGATCAGCCGGGCCCGGTTGGTGGCGATGCCCGCCTCACCGAAGGCCTCGCGGGCGGCGCGCTGGTGCTCGGGCTCGACGTCGATCGTGGTGAGCACGCCGTCGGCCGGCATGCCACGCAGCAGCCACAACCCGGACACGCCCGCGCCGGTGCCGATCTCGACCACCGAACGCGCGGACAGCGCGGCGGCCAGCAGGCGCAGGGCCGCCCCGACGCCGGGCGAGACCGGCACGCAGCCGAGCTCCTCGGCGCGGGCCCTGGCCCGCTCGAGCACGTCGTCCTCGTGGATGAAGCCCTCCGTGTAGGCCCAGGTTGCGGGCTTCTGACCGCTGATGACGACCTCCAGGTGAACGTGCAGGTGAGCGGGCGGGCGGGACCGGATCAGCCTAGTGCTGGGAACCTCTGGCGTCTGCGGAGCGTCATACGGTCGGGCGCATCGGGCGTCGGTTTGGGCGAAAGGGGCTGGACGAGGGATCATGGACGCGACGATGCACGCCGTCCGGCCCGGAGGAGACGCCTTGAGCGACCCGCAGCCGTGGACGCCGCCCTCGTGGGAGCAGGTGGTGCGTGAGCACTCCGCCCGCGTGTACCGCCTCGCGTACCGGCTGACCGGTAACCAGCACGACGCCGAGGACCTCACCCAGGAGGTCTTCGTCCGAGTCTTCCGCAGCCTCTCGTCGTACACCCCCGGCACGTTCGAGGGCTGGCTGCACCGGATCACCACGAACCTGTTCCTGGACGGCGTGCGCCGCAAGAAGCGGGTCCGCTTCGACGCGCTCGCCGAGGACGCGCACGACAAGCTGCCGGGCCGGGAGCCGGACCCGTCCCGGGTCTACGAGGACACCCACCTGGACGACGACGTGCAGGCCGCGCTGGACGCCTTGGCGCCGCAGTTCCGGGCCGCAGTCGTGCTCTGCGACATCGAGGGCCTCTCGTACGAGGAGGTCGCGGTCACCCTAGGCGTCAAGCTCGGCACCGTACGCTCACGCATCCACCGCGGTCGCGCCCAGCTGCGCGAGGCGTTGGCGCATCGCCGCCGGCCGGACGGCGCGATCGCCCACGCAGACCTGCCCGAGCCCAGCCGCCCGGCAGCCGCGGGAGGTGAGCGATGACGCACCGCCCGGTGAAGACCCCCTGCCTGGGTGCCCGGGTCGCGGCCCTGGCCGACGGCACGATGCGTCCCGACGTCCGCGACCGGGCGCTGGCGCACACCCTGACCTGCCCGACCTGCCGGGACGCCGTGGACGTCGAGCGGCTGACCGTCGAGCGGCTGCGGTCGTTGCACGACCCCGACCCGTCGCCCGGGCTGCTCGCCACGCTGTACGCGATGGGCGAGCCCGGTGACCCGGTGCCGCCGCGCCGAGGTGTCGGCCCGGGTATGCCCCGGCCACTGCTGGTCGCCGTGGGGCCCTCCGGACCGCCGTCGATGGTCGCGCCGGTGCGGCCCGGTGGCAGCACGCACCCCACCAACCGGTCCGCCGGACGCCGGATGCGGCGCTCAGTGGTCGTCGTGGCGGCCGGTGCGCTGGGCATGGGCGCGGTGACCGCAGGGGTGCTGACGTCCGCGGTCGGCCTGGGTGCTGTCGGGTCCCCGGTGGCCCAGCTGCGGGTGCAGAGCCCCACGAGCGCCGCGAGCGCCGCGACGGGTGGCCAGTTCGGCGCGTCGTCCGGTCGACAGTCCCAGTCGCGCAGCGGGTCGATGTTCGGCCGGCCCTCGTCCGCGACGTCTGCCTTGACCACGTCGGCCTTGACCACGTCGGCATTCACCACGTCGGCGTCCAGCACCTCCGTCTTCGCCACCCCGCTCAACAGCCCGTTCAGCAGCCCGTTCAGCAGCCCGTCGTTCAGCACGACGGCGCTGCGGATGGGAGGCGTCGAGCCCGTCGCGCACGGTCACCGTCTGACCCACTGAGGCCCCGTCGGCCCGGCGGTTCACCCGTTCGTCCACGGGCGGTTCGTGACAGCGCGCACGATAGGGGAGGATCGAGGGGAAGACCGGACGTCGAGCGGGCGTCCGTCGGACAGGAGGACGTCTCGATGAGCCAGGACGTGCCAGGGGCTGGCGACGCGCCGCAGCCGCGGGACCAGCCGGACTGGTGGAGCCCGTCCGACCATGTGTCGGACGATTCGGAGGCCCCGTCCGAGCAGCCTTCGTCCGAGCAGCCTTCGTCCGAGCCGCCTTCGTCCGAGCCGCCTTCGTTCGAGCAGCCTTCGTTCGAGCAGCCTTCGTTCGAGCAGCCGCCGTTCGAGCAGTCGCCGTTCGAGCAGTCGCAGCAGCTGCCGTGGCCGCACGACGTCACGGACGCGACCGACGCCACCGAGACGACCGAGCCGCTCACCGTGCCGCAGTCCTGGCGTGCCGGCGGCGACGGTCTGGGACGTCCGCGTCGCAGCCGTGGGCTACCAGCCGGACTGGTCGTGGCGATCACGGTCGTCGTCGCGCTGGTAGCCGGACTGCTCGGCGGCGCCGCAGGAGCCTGGTGGGTGCAGCGTGCCGGTTCGTCCCCGAACCGCTCGGTCAGCCTGCCGGCCCCGACGTCCGGCTCGACGGCGAGGTCGAGCACCACCGTGGCCGGAGTCGCGCAGAAGGTGCTGCCCAGCGTCGTGTCGATCGAGGTGCGCGGCGCTGACGGCGCGGGCACCGGATCAGGCTTCGTGGTCCGCCCCGACGGCTACATCGTGACGAACAACCACGTGGTGGCGGGGGCGGCGGACGGTGGCACGATCACCGTGGTCTTCGCCGACGGCTCGCACGAGTCCGCAAAGGTGGTGGGGCGTGACGCGTCGTACGACCTGGCGGCGCTCAAGGTGTCGCGCACTGGCCTGTCCCCGCTGTCGTTCGGCGACTCCGACTCCGTGGTGGTCGGCGACGAGGTGATCGCCATCGGTGCCCCGCTCGGGCTGCAGGGCACGGTGACCACCGGCATCGTCAGCGCGCTGAACCGTCCGGTCTCGGCCGGCGAGGACGAGAACGACCCCGCCTTCATCAACGCCATCCAGACCGACGCGGCCATCAACCCGGGCAACTCAGGTGGTCCGCTGGTCAACCTCAAGGGCGAGGTGATCGCGGTCAACTCCGCCATCGCCCGGGTCCCCGGCACGGGTGACCTGGGTGCGCAGTCCGGCAACATCGGGCTCGGCTTCGCGATCCCGAGCCAGCAGGCCCGCCGCACGGTGCAGGAGCTCATCCAGACCGGCAAGGCGCGCCACCCGGTGATCGGCGTCATCCTGGACCGCTCGTACACCGGTGAGGGGGTCCGGGTCGCGCCGTCCGCGCAGGACGGCCAGGCCCCGGTCACCCCGGGCGGGCCGGCGGACCAGGCCGGGATCAAGCCCGGTGACGTGATCACCGAGTTCAACGGCCGTCCGATGAGCGACTCGGACGCACTGGTGGTGGCGATCCGGGCGCAGGCGCCGGGCGACACGGTCAAGCTGACCGTCCGGTCGGGGGGTCGGGAACGTACTGTCACCATGACGTTGCAGGCTTCGAGCGACTGATCGCGCCCGACGAGAGAGGATGGACCCGTGTTCGACATCAACGGCGGCGAGTTCCTCGTGCTCATCGTCGTCGCCCTGCTCATCCTCGGCCCCGAGCGGCTGCCGCAGTACGCCGCGCAGCTCGCCAGGCTGGTCCGTGAGGCCCGCACCTTCGCCGGCAAGGCCCGCGAGCAGGTCAAGGCCGAGATGGGCGACGAGTTCGACGACGTCGACTGGAAGGCACTGGACCCGCGCCGCTACGACCCGCGCCGGATCGTCCGCGAGGCGCTGCTGGACGGGGACGACGACCCGCTGGGGCTGAACGGCTGGAACACCAGCGACTCCGCGCCGAACGTGCCCGACAACATGCGCCCGGAGGGTACCGAGGACTCTGCTGAGACGGAGCCGGCGGCGTCGCCGACCAGTGTCGTGCAGAGCTACGACGCCGACGCGACCTAACGGTTCGTCAGCTTCGCCAACTGCGGGTCAGCGACCGGCGGGCGTGAGCCCGAGGGAGCGCCCGGCCAGGCCACGGGCCCGGCGGGACAGCGTCTTGGCGACCCCGCGCAGGGCCACCGCCGCCGCGGAGTCTGGGTCGGACAGCACGACCGGCGTCCCGTTGTCCCCACTCTCGCGCAGCGCGACGTCGATCGGCACCTGGCCCAGCAGCGGTACCGGCGCGCCGACCGCCCTGGTCAGCGAGTCCGACACCGCCTGCCCGCCGCCGGCGCCGAACAACTCGACCCGCGAGCCGTCCGGCTGCTCGAGCCAGGACATGTTCTCGATCACGCCGACCACGTGCTGGTGGGTCTGCAGGGCGATCGCCCCGGCCCGCTCGGCCACCTCCGCGGCGGCTCGCTGCGGGGTGGTGACCACCAGGATCTCGGCGCTCGGGATCAGCTGGGCGACCGAGATGGCGATGTCTCCGGTGCCCGGCGGCAGGTCGAGCAGCAGCACGTCGAGGTCACCCCAGAACACGTCGCCCAGGAACTGCTGCAGGGCGCGGTGCAGCATCGGTCCGCGCCACACCACGGGCTGGTTCCCGGGCACGAACATGCCGATCGAGATGACCTTCACCTCGTGCGAGATCGGCGGCAGGATCATGTCGTCGACCTGGGTGGGGCGCTGGGTCACGCCGAGCATCCGGGGGACTGAGAAGCCGTAGACGTCGGCATCCACCACGCCGACCCGCAGACCGTCCTGGGCCATCGCGGCGGCGAGGTTGACGGTCACCGAGGACTTGCCGACCCCGCCCTTGCCCGAGGCCACCGCGTACACCCGGGTCAGCGAGCCCGGCTTGGCGAACGGGATCTCCCGCTCGCCCTGGCCGCCGCGAAGTTGCTCGCGCAGGCCCTGGCGCTGCTCGGCGGACATCACGTCGAGGTCCACCTTGACCTCGCGGACGCCGCTCAGCGGGCTGACCGCGGCCGTGACGTCCTTGGTGATCGTGTCCTTCATCGGGCAGCCCGCCACGGTCAGGAACACCCCGACGGTGACCAGCCCGTCGTCGGAGATGACGACGTCGCGGACCATCCCGAGCTCGGTGATGGGCTTCCTGATCTCAGGGTCGTTGACGCGGGTGAGCGCCTCGCGCACCTGATCCTGCGTGGGCATGGCCATGGCTCGATGCTAGGCGTCCTGACCAGGACCGATGGCGCCGGGGCGGCTTCCCAGGCCCTAGGCTGGTTCTCGTGGATCCGGGGACCGCGCAAGAACAGCCGGTCGGGGGTGGCGCGAGCGGTGGCACTGCGCCGGCTCCGACACCGCCGACACGACACCCGCGCACGCACGAGGTTGCCGCGTGGCGCTCGTTCCTGCGCGCGCACGCGTCGGTGGTTCGCCGGCTGGAGGCAGACCTCTTACGCGTGCACGGACTCTCGCTCGGCGTGTACGACGTCCTGGTCCAGCTCGTCGAGGCGCCCGAGCGGCGGCTGCGGATGACCGAGCTGGCGGACGCGGTGCTGCTCTCGCGCAGCGGGCTGACCCGGCTGGTGGACCGCATGGTCCGCGACGGGTACGTCATCCGCGAACCCGACCCCGGCGACGCTCGCGGTGTCTGGGCGGTGCTCACGCCCGCCGGCTTCGACCGGCTGCGGACGGCGTCGTCCACCCACCTGGACGGTGTCGGCCGCTACGTGGTGGACCCGCTGGACCCAGCCGAGCTCACGGCCTGGGGCAACGCCTGCGCGAAAATCGCGGGAGCCGACCTGCCGGCCCCACCCCAGCTGTCGCCCTGACCCTGGGCTGCTCGCTGGTCTACTCGGTGAACGGGTAATCCTCGGGCGCCACGTAGACCTCGGCAGGGTCGCCGGCACGGCGTCGCCGCTCACGGTGCGTACCCAGTGCCTGAGCCTCGGCGCGGCACCACGGGCAGACCCGCCACTCGGACTCGAGCTTGCGGCCGCAGCTGACGCAGCTGGAGTCGAGCGACACTGCGCACCACGGGCAGGCGACCATGCCGGCCTCCACCGCGCGCTCGCAGGCCGGACACGCCTTGCCTTCGGCGTGGTCGGCGTGGGTGACCCGGACCGCCTCCTCGAAGGTGGTCTCGCCGCGCTTGGCCTTCTCCAGCGCCGCGCCGCGCAGGGTCAGCATGCCGACCTCTCGTGCCTGGGCACCGACGGCCGACTCGGTCGCCGACGTCATGAGGACCGTGCGCATGGCGTTGTCCACCTCGAGCACCTCGTACACGGCGGTCCGGCCGCGGTAGCCGGTGCCACCGCAGTCCGGGCAGCCGACGCCCTTGAGCGGCGTCGCGTCCAGGATGTCCTCGATGGTCAGGCCGAGCAGCGCCAGCGTTCCGTCGTCCGGGATGTAGCCCTCGGCGCACGACTCGCAGGGCTTGCGCACGAGTCGCTGCGCCACCGCTGCGGTCAGCGAGGACGCGACAAGGAACGGCTCGACGCCCATGTCGACCAGGCGGGTCAACGCGGCGACGGCCGAGTTGGTGTGCAGGGTGGTGAGCACCAGGTGACCGGTCAGGGACGCCTTGAGCGCCAGCTCTGCGGTCAGCGCGTCACGGACCTCACCGACCAGCACGATGTCGGGGTCCTGGCGCAGGATCGAGCGCAGCCCGGCGTCGAAGGTCATGCCGGTCTTCAGGTTGACCTGCACCTGCGTGATGCCCGGCAGCTGGACCTCGATCGGGTCCTCGAGGGTGACGATGTTCTTGTCGGGCGTCATGGTCTGGTTGATCGCCGCGTACAGCGTGTTCGTCTTGCCCGAACCGGTCGGGCCGGTGATCAGCACCAGCCCCTGCGGCACGGACAGTGCGGACAGGAACGTGGCCAGCTGGTCCGGCTCGAAGCCGAGCGAGGCCAGCGACGGGACGTTGTCGGCCCGGGTGAGCAGCCGGACGACGATCTTCTCCCCGTGCAGCGACGGCAGGGTGCTGACCCGGGTGTCGATCGCCGAGCCGTCCACGATGATCCGGCTGCGACCGTCCTGTGGCACCCGCCGCTCGGCGATGTCCAGGCCGGACATGATCTTGACCCGGCTGACCACCGACGGGCCGAGCCGCTTCGGCGCGGTCATCACGTCGCGCAGCAGGCCGTCCACGCGGTACCGGATCCGCAGTCCGTCGCGCTGCATCTCGATGTGGATGTCCGAGGCGCGCAGCCGCGCCGCATCGGCGAGCACCTGGTTGACCAGCTTCACGATGGGGGCGTCGTCCACCCCGCCGGCGCCCGAGAGCTCCTCGCTGGACAGGCCCTCGTCCATGTCCTCGGCGATCATGGTCACGCCGGCGTCGTCGGCCCCGAGTGACCAGGCCCGCGCCAGGTGGTCCTTGATCTGGGTCGCCGGTGAGACCACCACGTAGAGCTCGCTGGCCCGGGTGTACATCCGGACGTCGTCCAGGGCCAGCACGTTGGTGGGGTCGGACGTCGCGACGATCAGGCCGCCGTCCGGGTGCCGGTCCAGGCAGAGCACGCCGGTGCGGTCGGCCACGACCCGCGGAAGCATCCGGACGACGTCCGGGGCGGGCACGATCTTCGACAGGTCCGCTGACTCCAGGCCCAGGTGGGTCGCGAGCGACTCAGCGATCTCACGCTCTGTCGCGTAGCCGAGGTCGGCCACCACCTGGCCGAGGCGGCGGCGCGGGCCCTCCGCGGTGGCCTGGGCCTCGAGCGCGTGGTCGAGCTGGGCGGGCGTGAGCAGCTGCTCGTCGAGCAGGACCTCACCCAGCCGGCGTCGCCTGGTGCCGGACTCCGACCCGTCGTCCAGGGGCCGCGCCTGCAGGAGCGTAGTGTTCTGCGACCCGTGTGCAGGCGTGGTGGAGTCAGGGCTGGGCGACGACATGGTGCCTCTATCGGCAGATGATCCGTGTGGGTGAAGGAACCCGGCCCGAAGTCACCCAGCGGGGTGGTCGTCGGCCTCGGCCGGCCCCTCGCGCTGCCCGGTCTGCGCTGGTATGCCCGCCGGCGCAGCACGGTCCCGGTCGTCGAGCTCCTCGAGTAGTGCGCGCAGCTCCGAACGGACGAAGTCACGCGTGGCTACCTCGCGCAGCGCGATGCGCAGCGAGGCGACCTCGCGGGTCAGGTACTCGGTGTCGGCCAGTCCGCGCTCGTCGCGGGCCCGGTCCTGCTCGCCGATGACCCGGTCGCGGTCGTCCTGGCGGTTCTGCGCGAGCAGGATCAGCGGAGCGGCGTAGGAGGCCTGCAGCGACAGGATCAGCGTGAGCAGGGTGTAGTTGAGCGCCTTGGGGTCGAACTGGAGCGAGAGCGGCGTGAACGTGTTCCAGGCGAGCCACAGCGCCACGAACACGGTCATGTAGACCAGGAACCGAGCCGTTCCCATGAACCGGGCGAACTGCTCGGCGAACTTGGCGAACGCCTCCGGGTCGACCTGCGGCCGGCTGATCAGCGTACGGCGGACCTCGCGGGGCTGGTCCAGCCGCGGCGAGCGGGTACGGCGCTCACGAGCCATGGGCACCTCCCACAGCGGGGGCGCCGTCCGGCTGGACGTCGTCCTGCGGGCCGTCGTCGTCGCGCCAGTCGTCGGGCAGCATGTGGTCGAGCACGTCGTCCACGGTCACCGCGCCGACCAGGTGGCCGTCGTCGTCCGCGATGGGCGCGCTGACCAGGTTGTAGGTGGCCAGGAACCGGGTCACCTCGTCGAGGGTCGCCTGCGGGGTCAGTGAGCCGATGTCCTTGTCGATGATGCCGCCGACGGCCGCATGCGGCGGCTCACGCAGCATCCGCTGGATGTGCACCAGGCCGAGGAACCGCCCGGTGGGCGTCTCCAGCGGTGGGCGGCAGACGAACACGCTGGCCGCCAGCGCCGGGCTGATGTCGGCTCGGCGGACCACCGCGAGTGCCTCGGCGATGGTCGCGTCCGGCGCCAGGATGACCGGCTCGCTGGTCATCAGGCCGCCCGCGGTGTCCTCGTCGTAGCTGAGCAGCCGGCGCAGCGGGGCGGCCTCCTCGGGCTCCATGAGCTGCAGCAGGTGCTCGGCGGTCTCGGCCGGCAGCTCGGAGAGCAGGTCGGCGGCGTCGTCCGGCTCCATCGCCTCGAGCACGTCGGCGGCGCGCTCGTTCTCCAGCTGGGTGAGGATCTCGACCTGGTCGTCCTCGGGCAGCTCCTCCAGGACGTCGGCCAGCTTCTCGTCGTCCAGCGCGGCCGCCACCTCGACCCGGCGCTTGGGGGACAGGTCGTGGATGACGTCGGCCAGGTCCGCGGCCTTCAGCGACTCCAGGCTGGCCAGCAGGCTCGCGGCGCCCTGGCCGGTGCTCTCCAGGGACAGCCCGATGACCTGGTCGGCGTCCACCAGGAAGCTCTCGCCACGCCGGCGCAGACGACCCCCCAGGCCGCGGGTCTGCCCGCCGCGCCGGACGAAGATCTTGCTGACCACCCAGTCGCGGGTGCGCTGCTGGGTCATCGCGACGTCCTCGACGGCGACCGAGCCGGTGCCGTCGCGCAAGGTCACGGAGCGGTCCAACAGCTCGGCCAGCACCAGGGTCTCGGTGGAACGCGACTCGAACCGACGCATGTTCACGACGCCGGTCATGATCACCTGGCCGCCGTCCACGCTGGTCACCCGGGTCATCGGCAGGAACACCCGGCGTCGGCCCGGCACCTCGACCACAAGCCCGACGACCAGCGGCGCCAGTCGCCCGGTGCGGAAGACGACGACGACATCGCGCACTCGCCCGACCTGGTCGCCGAGGGGATCGAACACGGCAAGACCGGACATGCGCGCGATGAAGACCCGAGAGGGTGCGCCGCTCACGCAGGTCAGGCTAGCGCCGCGTACGCTGCGGCCGGTGGACGCTAGGCGGATGCTGGACTACGACGTCGTCGACGTCTTCACCGATCGGGCCTTCGCGGGCAACCCGCTGGCGGTCGTGCACGGCGCGCAGGGCCTGTCCACCGGGCAGCTGCAACAGCTGGCGCGCGAGTTCAGCTACTCGGAGTCGGCCTTCCCGATGTCGCCCACCGGTCCGTCCGACTGTGTGTCGGACGACGCTTCTTCGGGTTGCGCGGACTACCGGCTGCGGATCTTCACGCCGAGCGGCGAGCTGCCGTTCGCCGGCCATCCGTCGATCGGTACGGCGTGGGTGCTCAGGTCGCGCGGCCTGCTGGCCGGGCCGACGGCGTCCCAGGAGTGCGGCGCCGGGCGGGCGGCACTGCACCTGGGCGACGCGGACGACGGCCTGGTCTGGCTGACCGGCCTGTCGCCCATGTGCCGGGGCGTGCTCGGCGGGCCAGACGTCGCGCTGGCGCTCGACGCGGTGGGCCTGGTGGCCGACGACCTCGCGGGTCCGGCCACGACCGTCGCGGGCGCGGGACTCGACTTCTGCTTCCTGCTGGTGCACCCGGACGCCCTGGGTCGGGTCAATCCCGGTCTGGCAGCGCTCACCCGCCTTCGCCTCGCGCTCCAGGACCGGTACAGCTGCGGGATCGGTGGGGTGAGCGTCGTCGTGTGGCCGGAGCCGGCCGGCGGACCGCCCGCGCGGCTGGCGGTCCGGGTGTTCTCGGACGATGCGGGTGCGGTCGAGGACCCAGCCACCGGGTCGGCAGCGCTTGGTCTGCAGGCCGCACTCGTTGACCTGGCGCTGCTGCCCGCGGACGGCGCCAGCGAGCTGGTGCTGAGCCAGGGCACCGAGCTGGGTCGTCCCTCGACGCTGCACTGCCGAGTCGAGGCGAGGGGAGGGACGGCGGTGCGCTGCCAGGTCGGCGGACAGGTGGTGCCGGTGGCCCGTGGGTCGATCCGGGTCCCGCCGGTCAACCGCTGATCGACGTCTCCGTCAGCTGACTGGATCAGCCGTTGGCTGCATGCTGCTCGCGGGCACGCCGCTCGGCGGCCTTGCGCGCCCGGCGTCCGCGGCGGCCGCGCAGGTGCCACGGCAGCCAGCTGGACGTCGTCGCGGCGCTGGGCGCGGGCGGCGCTGCGCCGCTCGCGTCGTCGTAGGAGCCGGGTTGCTCCGCGGCCTCGCCGGTCGGCACGAAGCGGGTGATCCGCACGCCGGTCACGCGCCAGTGCTCCGGTAGCTCGGCGGGCAGTGCGGCCGAGTTGAGCCGGCCGGGGGCAAGGGCCTCGGCCGCTGCCGTCCACTCCTGGCTCGACGGGTCGAGAAGCTGCGCGCTCGCCGCCACCGTGACGAGCCGCGAGCCGGTGTCCTTGCTGCGCAGGATGAGGTCGACATCGACGCCCAGGTCGCCGAGATCCTGCTCGCCGGGGCCGCTGGCCACCAGTACGGCGCCCTCGTGCCACGCGTGCCAGACCCCCCACGCCCGCGAGCCCCCACGCGGTCGGACCCACACCAGCCCGCTCTTCGCCGCGGCCTCAGCGACCAGCGCCCCCAGCACGTCCGCCGCTCCCGCCGGCGCCGCAGCCGGCGCAGCAGACTCAGCCTCGGACCCAGCCGCGCTCAGACGCTCGGACCCAGCCGCGCTCAGACGCTCGGACCCAGCTGTGGATTCGACCGCGGGCTCCGCCTCCGACTCGCTCACGCCAGCACCTTCCCATACGAACGCAAGGCGCGGTCGGCGCAGACCGAAGGTCGGCGTCAAACGAGCCTGCGAGAGCCGACCGCAGGTCTGTGCCGACCGCGCCGACCAGCTCATGAGAAGGTCCGGAGCGTGGGCCAGGACGAGCAGGACAGCGCGCGGCTGACGGCTGCGCTGTTGGCGATCGGGGTCGTCGCGGTCTCGTTCTCGGCGCCGATCGCGGCGACGACGGCTGCGCCGGCGCTCGCGGTCGCGTTCTGGCGCAACGCCTTCGCGTCGGCCGGAGTGGTGCCCTTCGCCGTGATCCGCCGACGCGCCGAGCTGCGGCGGCTGTGGTCGCAGGAGCGTCGGGTGCTCGGCACGGCCGTGCTGGCCGGGTTGGCGCTGGCCGTGCACTTCGGGCTGTGGATCCCGAGCCTGCGGATGACCAGCGTGGCGGCCTCCACCGCGCTGGTCACCACGACGCCGTTGTGGACGCTCGGCATCGACTGGGCGCGCGGCAACCGGCCCCGGGCCGGGGTGCTGGCCGGGGTGCTCGTCGCATTCGCCGGCGTGCTGGTGATCACCGGCGTGGATGCGGGCTCGTCCTCGCGCCAGCTGCTCGGCGACGCGCTCGCGCTGGCCGGCGGCGCCGCGGCAGCGGTGTACACGGTGCTCGGGTCCTCGGTCCGACGTACGACCAGCACCGCCTCGTACACGGCGATCGCGTACTCGGTCTGCGCGCTCGCGCTGCTGCCCGTCTGCCTGCTGGGGCAGCAGCAGCTGGTCGGCTTCGACGCGCAGACCTGGGCCGAGCTGCTGGCGCTCACCCTGACCGCGCAGCTGCTCGGGCACTCGCTGCTGAACCGGGCGCTGCGCACGGCCGGGGCGACTACGGTCGCGCTCGCGATCCTGTTCGAGGTACCCGGAGCGGTGATCATCGCCTGGGCCTTCTACGGGCAGCAGCCGCCGGTGGCCGTCATCCCCGGCGCCATCCTCGTACTGGTCGGGCTCGCCCTGGTCGTGCGCTCGCGGACCACCCCACGGCGGGTCGTGTCGGCGCTGGAGGTGGGCAACGTCACGGACTGAGTCGGGTGACCGGGCACACCCACTCTCGGTAGCCTCGCCGACGTCCAGTCCTCGATCCTTCGGGAGCCTCTGATGTCCGACCAGACCGCGCCGACCGCCGCCTCTGGTGGGGTCTGGGGGCCGCAGGCCACGCCGGGCACCACGCCGGCCACGGCACCTCGCCGGCAGCGCTCGCGCCGCAGCAACCTGGCCGTGCCGGGCTCGAACCCGAAGATGATCGAGAAGGCCAAGGGGCTGGCGGCCGACCAGGTCTTCCTCGACCTCGAGGACGCGGTCGCGCCGATCGCCAAGGAAGGTGCGCGCGCCACGATCGTCGCGGCGCTGACCGAGGGCG
Organism: Angustibacter sp. McL0619; assembly: GCF_049994355.1. NCBI lineage: Bacteria > Bacillati > Actinomycetota > Actinomycetes > Kineosporiales > Kineosporiaceae > Angustibacter > Angustibacter sp. McL0619. The sequence goes on from NZ_CP188257.1 coordinate 1,263,271, forward strand.
GCTGGGGCGACAAGGTGCGCACCGTGCGGGTCAACGACTGGACGACGAAGTGGACCTTCGGTGACGTCATCGAGGTCGTCGGCGGCGCCGGTGCCGACCTGGACTGCATCATGCTGCCGAAGGTGCAGACCGCCGAGCAGGTGGTCGCGCTCGACCTGCTGCTCACCCAGCTGGAGTCCGCGCACGGCTACGAGCCCGGCCGGATCGGCATCGAGGCGCAGATCGAGAACGCGCTCGGCCTGACCAACGTCAACGCGATCGCGGCGGCCTCGCCGCGGGTCGAGGCCATCATCTTCGGACCGGCGGACTTCATGGCCAGCATCAACATGAAGTCGCTGGTCGTGGGTGAGCAGCCGCCCGGCTACGACGTGGGCGACGCCTATCACTACATCCTCATGCAGATCCTGATGGCGGCCCGGGCCTACGACAAGCTGGCGATCGACGGTCCGTACCTGCAGATCCGGGACGTCGAGGGTTTCACCCGGGTCGCAAGCCGTTCTGCCGCACTGGGTTTCGACGGCAAGTGGGTGCTGCACCCCGGCCAGATCGACGCGGCGAACGAGGTCTACAGCCCGCGTCAGGAGGACTACGACCACGCCGAGAACATCCTGGACGCCTACCAGCACTACACGTCCGAGGCGGGCGGTGCGCGGGGCGCGGTGATGCTGGGCGATGAGATGATCGACGAGGCCTCGCGCAAGATGGCGCTGGTCATCTCGGCCAAGGGACGCGCCGCTGGCATGGCTCGTGGTGAGCAGTGGACGCCGCCCCAGGAGTGAGCAGCCGCGATGACCTGACGCAGATCGGGCACCTGCCCGGTGCGAACTGCCCCGACTTCGTCAGGTCAGCGAGGCAGGGCGTCATGTCAGCGAGGCAGGGCGGCGGCCCGCGTGGCCCGGAGCACAGGTGGCGATGGTCACACCGGACGCCGCCCACAGTCGCGGCGCGCCATACTCACCGGTAGCCACCCCGACGAGGAGGAACGAACCGTGGGCCGCCTGCAGCACACCGAAGGACTCAGCGACGACCAGCTCGAGCTGCTGAAGCTGGTGCGCGAGTTCGTCGACGAGCAGGTCATCCCGGTCGCCACCGAGCTCGAGCACAAGGACGAGTACCCCACCGAGATCGTCGAGGGCATGAAGCAGATGGGGATCTTCGGCCTGATGATCCCCGAGGAGTACGGCGGTCTAGGCGAGTCGCTGCTCACCTACGCGCTCACCGTCGAGGAGATCGCCCGCGGCTGGATGAGCGTCAGCGGCATCATCAACACCCACTTCATCGTGGCGCACCTGCTGATCCAGCACGGCACCGAGGAGCAGAAGCAGTGTTACCTGCCGCGGATGGCCACCGGTGAGGTGCGCGGCGCGTTCTCGATGAGCGAGCCCGGCTGTGGCTCAGACGTCAGCGGCATCAAGACCAAGGCCGTCCGCGACGCCTCGGCCGACTCACGCGACTGGACGATCAACGGCCAGAAGATGTGGCTGACCAACGGCGGCACAGCCAACCTGGTCGCCGTGCTCACCAAGACCGACACCGGCGCCGACTCGGTCTACAAGAACATGACGACGTTCCTGGTCGAGAAGGAGCCCGGCTTCGGCGAGACCGCGCCCGGCCTGACGGTGCCCGGCAAGATCGAGAAGATGGGCTATAAGGGCGTCGACACCACCGAGCTGATCTTCGACGGGTACCGGACGACATCCGAGCAGATCCTCGGTGGGGAGCCGGGCAAGGGCTTCTACCAGATGATGGACGGCGTCGAGGTCGGCCGCGTCAACGTCGCGGCCCGCGCGTGCGGCGTCGCGATGCGCGCGTTCGAGCTCGGCACCGCGTACGCGCAGCAGCGCGAGACGTTCGGCAAGAAGATCGCCGAGCACCAGGCCGTGCTCTTCCGGATCGCCGAGATGGCCACCAAGGTCGAGGCCGCCCACCAGATGATGGTGATGGCCGCGCGGACCAAGGACGCCGGCCAGCGCAACGACCTGGAAGCAGGCATGGCCAAGTACCTGGCCAGCGAGTACTGCGCCCAGGTGGTCGAGGACTCCTTCCGCATCCACGGGGGGTTCGGGTACTCCAAGGAGTACGAGATCGAGCGGCTCTACCGAGAGGCCCCGATGCTGCTGATCGGTGAGGGGACCGCGGACATCCAGCGCATGATCATCGGTCGCCGCTTGCTGGAGGACTACAAGTTCCAGGGATGAGAGGCTGAGGGCCTGCCGAAAAGTGAGGACCCTCAAGATGGCCGCTTCGACGCCCCGCGGCGTTCGCCCCTCGCTCGCCCTCGACTTCCCGCAGTCGCTGGGCGTCTTCGACAAGTACGAGGACGCCCAACGCACCGTGGACTACCTGTCGGACCAGCAGTTCGCCGTCCAGAACGTGATGATCGTGGGCACCGACCTGCGGCAGGTGGAGCGGATCACCGGGCGGCTGACGTACGCTCGCGCGGCCATGGCCGGAGCCGCCTCGGGCGCGTGGTTCGGCCTGCTGATCGGCATCCTGCTCAGCCTGTTCAGCACCGGTGGCGACGCCTGGTCGGCGATCCTGACCGGGTTGCTGATCGGGCTGGCGTTCGGCATCGCGTTCGGCGTCGCCGGCTACGCCGCCACCGGCGGCCGCCGCGACTTCACGTCGGTCTCGCAGGTGGTCGCCACCCGGTACGAGGTGCTGGTCGAGCACAAGCTGCTGCTGGAGGCCCAGCAGCTGCTGCAGCAGATGCCGGGACGTCCGCAACAGCCGCTGTGATCTGACCTGCGATCAGCGCCGTGAGCTGAGACCGCTACTCGCGCAACCACAGGCAGAACGGGTGCCCTGCCGGGTCCAGGCACACCCGTACGTCGTCCTGCGGCTGGTACTGCGCGAGCTCGGCCCCGCTGGCCAGGGCATGCTCGAGAGCGCCGTTCAGGTCGTCCACGCCGACCTCGAGGTGCAGCTGCATCTGCTGGTCGCCCTCGAGGGCCGGCCACACCGGCGCGACGTGCGCCTCCTCGAGCTGGCAGCTGATCGCGACCCCTGGCTGGGGCGGCCGCACCACCACCCAGGTCTCGTCGGCGGAGTCCTCGTCGACCGTCCAGCCGAGCAGCCGCTCGTAGAAGCGGGCCAGCACCATGGGCTCGGGTGCGCCCAGGTTGATCGTGGTCAGTGAGATCCCGTGCGGAGCGCTCACGGCAGACCCGGTGCGGGATCGGGGTCCGGGAAGCCCGGGGTGGGCTCAGTGGGGACCGGCAGTGGGGGCTCGGTCGGTCCCGGACCCGGGACCGGCGTGCGCGGGTCCGGGGGGATGGGGCCGGGAGTGGGTCCGGGTGCCGGGGGATCGGGGACGACGGGTTCGCTCATCCGCCTACCATCCCCCGACTCCGGCCACCCGGCCACCCGGCCAGCGCAGGCTCAGCTGACCTTGTAGCTGGCCCTGGCGAGAGTGAACTCGTGCCCGTCGGCCGCCCGGCAACTGATGCCGTCCTTGCTGCTGGCACAGGTGAAGTCGCCGCGAGTGACGGTCTTGCCGTACTTCAGGGCTTTGCCGCCGTCCACGCTGTCGCTGGCGCAGACCAGTCCGGCACGGGAGCCGTCGACGAAGACCCCGACCCCCCAGTCGGCGACGCAGCCGGCCGGCTTGGGTCCGGGCGACCAGTCCTTGCGGGCGATGTCGCAGCGCGCCCCCGCCGAGCTGACTGCGCAGCGGATGTTGCCGGACGGCGAGGCGAACTGGACGACGTCCGCGGCCGCCTGCGGCGGGGTGGACGTCGGCGACGGGCTCTGGCTGCCGGTGTCCGTGCCGGTCGGCGCGGGTTGCGCGGACGTTGTGGACGACGTCCCGGCGGCGGCCGGAGAGCTGCCACCGGAGGGCTGCCCGTCGGCCGGGGCGAACAGTCCCTTGACGCCGAACACCAGCGCCAGCAGGCACAGCCCGCCCAGGGCGCCGACCGCGATGATCGTGGCGGTCCGGCGCCGGTCGCGGGGGACGTCCGGCAAGTGCGGGAGGGTCATCGGGCCACGCTCACGACAGCAGGGACGACATCCACTGCTCAACGTCGTCGGGGGTTCGGGGGAGGGCCGCGGACAGGTTCTCGAAACCGTCCGCGGTGACCAGGACGTCGTCCTCGATGCGAACCCCGACACCGCGCAGCTCGTCGGGCACCAGCTCGTCGTCCGCCTTGAAGTACAGGCCGGGCTCGACGGTCAGGATCATGCCCGGCTTGAGCTCGGCCTCCATGTACTGCTCGCGGCGGGCCTGCGCGCAGTCGTGCACGTCGATGCCGAGGTGGTGGCTGGTGCCGTGCACCATCCAACGGCGGTGGTAGCCGCCCTCCTCGCCGAGGCTGGTCTCCGCGTCGACCGGAAGCAGGCCCCACTCGGCCAGGCGCTCGGCGATCACCTTGATGGCCGCGTCGTGCACGTCCTTGAACGAGTTGCCCGGCTTCACGGCTGCCATGCCGGCCTCCTGCGCATCGAGCACGGCCTGGTAGACCTTGCGCTGCGCCTCGGTGAACCGGCCGTTCACCGGCATGGTGCGGGTGACGTCGGCGGTGTAGAGCGAGTCCACCTCGACGCCGGCGTCCACGAGCAGCAGGTCGCCGTCCTTGATGTCCCCGTCGTTGCGGATCCAGTGCAGGGTGCAGGCGTGGTCGCCGGCCGCCACGATCGACTCGTAGCCGACGCCGTTGCCGGAGTGCCGGGCGACGAGACCGAACTGCCCCTCGACCCAGCGCTCGCCACGGCCCTTGCCGACCGCGTCGGGCAGGCTGCGCACGACGGCCTCGAAGCCCTCGGCGGTGGCCACGCAGGCCAGCCGCATCTGGGCGACCTCCCACTCGTCCTTGGTCAGCCGCAGCTCGGACAGCATCTGCAGCAGCTCGGCGTCCAGCGCCTGGTCGGCCTCGAGCTCGCGCTCGGCGGACTGGCGGCGGGCCTCGTCCAGCACCTCGGTGAGCTCGGCGTCGGCGCCGCGCACGATGCGCACGACCAGGTCGCCGAGGTCCTTCTTGATCGCCTCCGGCAGCTCGTCGAGGTGTCGGACGGCGAGCGCGAGCTCGGCCTCGATCTCCTCCAGACTCGGGCGCACGCCGACCCAGAGCTCGCCGTAGCGGGCGTCGGAGTAGAACTCCTCGGTGTCCCGGCCTGCGCGCGGGCGGAAGTACAGGATTGCCTCGTGGCCACCGCCGTCCTTCGGCTCGAGCACGAGCACGGAGTCCGGCTCGCGGTCCGCGCCCAGACCGGTCAGGTGGGCGAACGCCGAGTGCGGCCGGAAGATGTAGTCGGTGTCGTTGGAGCGGACCTTCAGGCCTCCTGCGGGGACGACGATCCGCTCACCCGGGAAGGCGGCCGAGACCGCGTCGCGGCGTGCCGCCGCGTACGGTGCCGCCTCCGCACGAACGGGCAGGTCGGTCGGTCGCGGCGCCCAGCCCTTGGCGATGAACGCCTTGAACGCCTCGGACGTCGGGCGGGAACGGTGGTCGGTCTTCTTCGGCTGCTCTTCGCTCACCCGCACATGGTGACACCTGGGCGGCGAACAGCGTGAATCAGGACTGCAGGACCATCGCCCGACGGTGCTCCACCGGCTCCAGGCCGTACGACCGGTACGCCGCGACGGCGGCGGTGTTGGTGGCCGGGGTGGCGACCGCGATCCCGCTGGCCCCGGTGGCGACGAGGGCCCGTGCTGCGGCGAGCACGGCACGTCGCCCGTGCCCCTGGCCGCGGTGCTCGCGGTGCGTGCCGACCGGCTCGAGGATGCCGCACCGTCCGGGGCCGGCCGACCAGGCGGTCGCCGAGGCCACCGCGCGCCCGTGCTCGTCATAGGCGACCACGTCGAGGGCCGGGTCGTAGGCCGGACAGGCGAGCAACCGGCGGTACCCGTCCTGGGTGAACGTCGAGTGGTCCCACGACGCGCGCTGGACGTCGACCCTGGCCTGGACGTCGCGGGTCGGGTCCACCGGGCGGGTACCGGCGTCCGTGTTGCCGGCGTCTGTGTTGCCGGCGTCCGTGCTGAGCTCGGCGAACGATAGGTAACCCACCACCCACGGTTCGCCGAGGCGCCAGCCGCATCTGGCCAGCTCGGCGCGCAGCGGCGACCCGGTGTCGACCTCGGCCTCGACCGTGCCGTCCTGGCCGCGACAGCCTGAGGCCTCCAACGCGACCTGTTGAGCCAGCGCCCCGTCGTCCCGGTGATCGGGGGCTGCCCGCCAGCGGACCAGGCCCGGCTCGAAGAGGCCGACGCCGATCACCTCCTCGCCGAGCCGGAGCATGCGAACCGTGCCGTCGACCTCGGCGTCGCACAGCCGCGCGTGCCAGCCCACGTCCCCGGCATGCAGTGCGCCGGCGTAGCCTCCCGGGACCTCCCAGGCGTTGAGCAGGGCGGCGGCCTCGGCCAGGCCCGCGCGACCGGTGCGCTGCCAGCTGGTGTGCACGTCCCGGACGCTAGGCCGTTGGCGAAGTTCCGTCACTGGGGTTTCGGGTCGGCCCGTGAAGTCGACCGCACGGGCCCAAATGCGCTTGGCTCGGCGACGGTTCTAGCCGATCCTCCAGTCATGACCACGTACGCCCACCTGTCGTCCCGCCGCGTCGACTGGTCGGCCGACCGGCAGCAGGTGCGCTCGCGGTCGGCTTCGATGGCTCCAGCCCGATGAGCACGCTGGTCGCCGGCCTGCTCGCCGGCCTGGGGATCGCCATGCCCGTCGGGGCGGTGGGGGTCTACCTGGTGACGCTCGCCGCGCATCGGTCCGTGCGGGTGGCAGCCTGCGCGGCCCTGGGTGTGGCCAGCGCAGACGGCGTCTACGCGGTGGTCGCCGTGGTCGGCGGCCGAGTGGTGGCACAGTGGGCCGAGGCGGTGGCCGGGCCGTTGCAGGTGGTCTCCGTGGTGGCGCTGCTCGCGGTCGGAGTGAAGATCGCGGTCGACGCGATCCGGCTGACCCGGGTGAGCGCCGAGACCGTGCACGCGCCCAGCGACCCGTCCGCGCTGCGGGCCTACTTCTCGCTGCTCGGTCTGACTCTGGCCAACCCCGCCACGATCGTCTACTTCGTGGCGCTGGTGACCGGCAACCGGGCCGGGACGGCGGACGGCGCCGGGCTGGCAGTCGTGTTCGTGGTGGGTGTGTTCGTTGCCTCCGCAGCGTGGCAGCTGACCTTGGTGACGGGTGGGCGGATGCTCGCGGCGATCGCGACGGGGCGACGCGGGCGGCTGGTGACGAGCTTGGCAGGGAGCGCGGTGGTGATCGCCCTCGCGGTGGCGACAGCGTTGGGTTGAGCTAGCGGCATTCGGCCTGTGGATGACGAATGCGGACCTCGCCGGGTTCCACGTAGAATCGAACACATGTTCGAGACCGCCCAACGCGAGCGCCGTCTGCCGGTGCTGCCCGCCGACGCCGACCCCGCGCTGCGCGCGCGGGTCGATCCCGTGTCGGTCGCCGAGGACGAGGCGTGGCTGTGGGCGCTCAGCCACGGCTTCGTCGAGCCGCTGGCCGCCACCGACGCAGTGGCCGAGGCCGTCTCGGGCCTTCGCGGCGACGAGCTCGCCGCGTTCCTGCCGACCCTGCCCGCACCGCCGGGAGTGGACGGCTGGACGGTCATCGAGGCCGTCAAGGGCTACGAGAAGGTGATGCGCTGGGCCGCTGCCCAGCAGCTGCGGTGGATCGCTGAGCTCGCCCGTCGTCGACCGGACGGCCGATCGCGCTGGTCCCGCGGGGATGCTGTCGACCCGCTCGACCCGGCCGAGGGCACGCCGGGGGAGCGGCTGATGGGGCGGGTGGGCCACGACGGTGCTGTCGAGATCGCGTTTGCGCTGGGTGAGTCGACCCGCGTGGCGAAGGACCTGATCTACCAGGCGCTGTGCCTCACCGAGAGGTTGCCGGCCACGCTTGCTGCCCTGTCGGCCGGTGAGGTCTCGCGCCGGGTGGCGGCCGTGGTGGCGGACGAAACCTCCGTGCTCGAGGCGGACGTTGTGGCTGGCCTCGACGAGTCCCTGGCCGAGCGGGTCGCCGGTCGGACGGCGCCCGAGGCGCGGGCGAAGGTTCGACGGGCGGTGGTGGCTGCGGATCCTGGCGCGGCCCGCGCTCGAGAGCAGAAGGCGCGGCGCCAGCGCGGCTTCGAGGTCGAGCGTCAGGTGGTCGACGGAATGGGCACCTTCGGGGGCTACGCGCCGATCGCCGACGTCATGGCCATCGACGCGAGGGTCCGTGAGCTCGCCGACCGAGCCCGCGCCCCTGGCGACGACCGGACGGCGGCTGCCCGTCGGCTGGACGTGGTCACCGACCTGCTTCTCGGCCGCAGTTCGTGCGCCGAGGTTGCCGCTGAGCCCGAGTGGCTCACACAGCCAGTGCAGCCGAACCAGGCACCGCAGTTGCGCGAGGCATCGCAGCCGAGCCAGCCAGCGCAGCCAGCGCAGACAGCGCAGGCAGCGCAGCCAGCGCAGCCAGCCAAGCCTGCCGCGTCGCGGCGATCCGCCAAACCATGGGCGGTAGACGTCGTGGTCTCCCTCGCGACGCTGCTCGGCGGTGACGACGCGGGTGAGCTGCAGGGCTTCGGACCGATCACGGCCGAGACGGCCCGTGAGCTGGCCGGCGACGGTGTGTGGCGCCGGCTGTTGACCGATCCGGTCACCGGGATCGTCACCGACTGCGGCACGCAGCGCTATCGACCACCACCCGGCCTGGCCGATCTGGTCAGGGCCCGCGATCGGGCCTGTCACGCGCCCGGCTGCCGACAACCAGCCGCCAGGTGCGACCTCGACCACGTCCTCGACTCGCCCGCGGGTCCGTCACCCGTGCCGCATCCGCGCGGCGCCACCGCGGACTGGAACCTCGGGCCGCTGTGCAGGACGCATCACACCTGCAAGCCACTCCCGGGTTGGCGGGTGACCTCACCGAGCCCAGGCACGTTCCAGTGGAAGACACCTTCCGGTCACACGTACACCACCGAGCCGGGTCCTCCGCTCGAGCCGCCGTTCTGATGGCTGAGGATCTGCGCTCAGCCGAGCCACTCGTTGCCGATCTCCTGTTCCTTGGCGATCGCGGAGCGGATCGCCGGCTCCGCAGCCTTCTCGACCTTGCCGCCGACCAGCGGGATCGACGCCTTCAGGTCACCGTCCACCCGCTCGGCCGTCCCGGAACCGTCGGCTGCCAGCGCCAGCGTGCCGGTCAGCCGCACCGGTGCGCCCTTGATCTCCACCACCACGGTGCCGGACCTCGCGCCCGTGGCGTCCGCAGCACCCCAGTGGTCCACCCGCATGACCTGCAGGGTCGACCCGACGAACCTGCGCACGAAGTCCGGCAGGTCGTCCGCGGGCAGCGTGCGCGTTGTGGTGATGGTGGCCCCGCCGCCGGCCTCCTCGACGTCCACGCTGCTGTCGATCGCGCCGGTCGCGTCGCAGACCTGGCGCTGGAAGTCCGAGGTCGTGAGCATCGCGAACACGTCCGCCGGCGCGGCCTCGTAACGGATATCGGCGGTGAACTTCACGTCGGCTCCCAGATCTTCGCGGTCGGTCCGGCCACACGCTACGCGAGACGCGCCGACCGGGTCAGCCTGAACCACAGCCCAGCGGTATCGTCGCCACCGGGCACGCAACGGCGCGTGCACCGGGGTCACGACAAAGGTCACGGGAGTCATGGCGCACTCGCCAGCAGGGTCAAGGTCGCAGGTTCTCGAGAAGGCGGCGGCGCTGGCCGACCGATCCCACCAGGACGCGACGTTGGCCTATCTCAGTCGCTACTACCGTCACGTCGCGGACGACGACCTGCTGGCCCGTCGCCCGGAGGACCTGCTCGGGGCGGCCGCCAGCCACCGCGAGCTGGCTCGCAACCGGCCGGTCGGAACGGCGAACGTGCGGGTCTTCACCCCGACAGTCGACGAGCACGGCTGGGCGAGCGGCCACACCGTCGTCGAGATCGTGACCGACGACATGCCCTTCCTGGTGGACTCGGTCCAGGCCGAGCTGTCCCGGCTCGGGCGCGCCATCCATCTCGTCGTCCACCCCGTGCTGATCGTCCGCCGGGATGCCACCGGCCTGCTGCTGGAGCACGTCGAGGGCGTCGCTCCTGGTGACGAGCTGCCATACGACACCGGCCGTGAGTCCTGGATGCACCTGGAGATCGACCGCGACGCCGGTCGTGTCGACGCCGAGTCGTTGACCGCGAGCCTGCGCAGTGTCCTGGACGACGTCCGGGACGCCGTCGAGGACTGGTCGAAGATGCGCGCAACTGCCGTCCGGCTGGCCGGCGAGCTGGTCGAGAGCCCGCCGCAGGGCCTCGACCCCGACGAAGTCCACGAGGCGCAGCGACTGCTGACCTGGCTGTCCGAGGGCAACTTCACGTTCATCGGGTACCGCGAGTACGCACTGGAGACCGAGGACGGCGATGCCGCCCTGCGCGCCACGTCCGGCACCGGCCTAGGCATCCTGCGCTACGACCAGCGCGTCTCGGACAGCTTCGGACGGCTCTCGCCTGAGGTCCGGGCCCGGGCCCGCGACCCGCGGCTGCTCATCCTGACCAAGGCGAACTCCCGCTCGACCGTGCACCGTCCGGCCTACCTGGACTACGTCGGCGTGAAGAAGTTCGACGCCGACGGCAACGTGGTCGGCGAGCGCCGCTTCCTTGGCCTGTTCACCTCGGCGGCCTACACCTGGTCGGTGGTCCAGGTGCCGGTGATCGACTCCAAGGTCGCTCGGGTCCTGCAGCAGTCCGGGTTCAGCCCGCAGAGCCACAGCGGCAAGGACCTGCTCGAGATCCTCGAGACCTACCCGCGCGACGAGCTGTTCCAGACCGACGTCGACGCCCTGTACTTCATTGCCACCAGCGTGCTGCACCTGCAGGAGCGGCGGCGCACGCGGCTGTTCCTGCGTCGCGACGACTACGGCCGTTTCATGTCCTGCCTGATCTACCTGCCCCGCGATCGCTACACCACGCAGATGCGTCTGCGGATGGAAGAGATCCTGCGCGACGCGTTCCACGGCGAGAGCGTCGACTACACCACCCGGGTCTCGGAGTCCGTGCTGGCCCGGTTGCACTTCGTCGTCCGGGTCCCGCGCGGCGCGGCCATCCCCGAGGTCGACGTGGAGGCGCTCGAGGACCGGCTGATCGCCGCCACCCGCACCTGGGACGAGGACTTCGGCGAGTCGCTCCGGGCGGACGTGGGTGAGGCAGACGCCGCGCGGCAGCTTTCGCTGTACGCCAAGGCCTTCCCCGAGGCCTACAAGGAGGACTTCCCGGCTCGGGTGGCGGTCGCCGACCTGCGCCATGTCGACGCCGTGGTCACCGAACCCGCCGGTCACGAACCGTTGATGAACCTGTACCAGGAGCCCGGCCGCCCGCCGAACGAGCGTCGGTTCAAGTTCTACCGCCGCGACCCGCTGTCGCTGACCACGGTCCTGCCGGTGTTCAGCCACCTGGGCTCCGAGGTCGTGGACGAGCGCCCGTACGAGCTCGACCTGGCCGACGGCACCCAGGTGCACGTCTACGACTTCGGCCTGCGCTACGCCGGTGAGGGTGTGGACGGCTGGGTGCGCGACCAGGCCGAGGTCGCCCGCGAGATGTTCCAGGACGCCTTCGCCGCGGTCTGGTCCGGTCGCGCTGAGAGCGACGGCTTCAACGGTCTCGTGCTCGCAGCCGGGCTGACCTGGCGCGAGGTCAGCGTGCTGCGCGCCTATACCAAGTACCTGCGCCAGGCCGGCCTGACCTTCAGCCAGGACTACGTCGAGGCCTGCCTGCTGGCCAACGTCGGCGTCGCCCGCATGCTGGTCCGGCTGTTCGAAGCCCGCTTCGACCCCGACCACTTCGGCGGTACGGCCGACGCGGACGCGCGGGTGGAGACCTGCGCCGCGATCAGCGAAGAGATCGAAGGCGCGCTGGACGACGTCGCCAGCCTCGACCACGACCGCATCCTGCGTGCGCTGCTGGGCGTCGTCCAAGCCACCTTGCGCAGCAGCTACTTCCAGCTGGACGCCGACAGCCAGCCCTACCCGTACCTGGCCTTCAAGCTCGACCCGCACGCGTTGCCGGACCTGCCCGAGCCACGCCCCGCGTTCGAGATGTGGGTCTACTCGCCCAGGGTCGAGGGGGTGCACCTGCGGTTCGGCAAGGTCGCCCGCGGCGGCCTGCGCTGGAGCGACCGGCGCGAGGACTTCCGAACCGAGATCCTCGGCCTGGTCAAGGCGCAGATGGTGAAGAACGCGGTCATCGTGCCAACCGGCGCCAAGGGTGGCTTCGTCGCCAAGCAGCTGCCCGACTCCGGCGACCGCGAGGCCTTCCTGGCCGAGGGCATCGCGTCCTACCGAACGTTCATCTCCGCGCTGCTGGACCTGACCGACAACCTGGCCGGCACCGGCGACAGCGCCGTCGTCGTGGCACCGCAGCGCGTCGTCCGGTACGACGCCGAGGACACCTACCTGGTGGTCGCGGCGGACAAGGGCACAGCGACGTTCAGCGACATCGCGAACGAGGTCGCGACCGACTACGGCTTCTGGCTGGGCGACGCGTTCGCCTCCGGCGGTTCGGCCGGATACGACCACAAGGCGATGGGGATCACCGCGCGCGGTGCCTGGGAGTCGGTGAAGCGACACTTCCGCGAGCTCGACGTGGACACCCAGTCCCAGGACTTCACCGTCGTCGGCGTCGGTGACATGAGCGGTGACGTGTTCGGCAACGGGATGCTGCTGTCCGAGCACATCCGGCTGGTCGCGGCGTTCGACCACCGGCACATCTTCATCGACCCCAGCCCGGACGCGGCGACCTCGTTCGTCGAGCGCCGACGCCTGTTCGACCTGTCGCGCTCGTCCTGGGACGACTACGACCGCACCCTGGTCAGCGAGGGCGGCGGCATCTGGCCGCGCAGCGCCAAGGCGGTCAAGCTCAGCGCGCAGGCGGCGGCCGCGATCGGGCTCGGCCGCGAGGCCACCTCGGTGACCCCTGCCGTGCTGATGCACGCCATCCTCGCTGCGCCGGTGGACCTGCTCTGGAACGGCGGGATCGGCACCTACGTGAAGGCATCCACCGAGTCGAACGGGGACGTCGGCGACCGCGCCAACGACGCGATCCGGGTCAGCGGCAACGAGCTGCGGGTGCGGGTCGTCGGTGAGGGCGGCAACCTCGGCCTGACCCAGCTCGGCCGGATCGAGGCGGCGCTGCACGGCGTGCGGGTGAACACCGACGCCATCGACAACTCGGCCGGAGTGGACACTTCGGACTACGAGGTGAACATCAAGATCCTGCTCAACGCGGTCGTCGCGGACGGCGACCTGACCACCAAGCAGCGCAACGCGCTGCTCGCCGAGATGACCGACGACGTCGCGCACCTGGTGCTGCGCGACAACTACGAGCAGAACGTGCTGCTGGGCAACGCTCGCGAGCAGGCGCACCCGATGCTGCCGGTGCACCAGCGGCTCATCCATGCGCTGTCCCAGCAGGGCGAGCTCAACCGTCGCCTGGAGTTCCTGCCGGACGACGCGGCGATCAACCGCCGGCACGAGGAGGGGCTCGGCCTGAGCTCGCCGGAGTTCTCGGTGCTGGTCGCCTACGCCAAGATCACGCTGGCCGACGAGCTGCTGGCCAGCTCGCTGCCGGATGACCCGTGGTTCGCCTCCACACTGACCGCCTACTTCCCGAAGGCGATCGTCGAGCGCTACGGTGACCGACTCGCCCAGCACCCGCTGCGCCGCGAGATCATCACCACCAAGCTGGTCAACAACCTGGTCAACCGCGGCGGGATCACGTTCGCCTTCCGGGTGCAGGAGGAGACCTCTGCCACCCCGGTGCAGGTGGCGCTGGCCTACGTGGTCGCCCGCGAGGTGTTCGGGCTGCAGGAGTTCGTGGCTGAGGTCGAGGCGCTGGACAACCAGGTGCCGACCCGTGCGCAGACCGCGCTTTACCTGGAGTTCCGCCGTCTGATGGACCGCGCGGTGCGGTGGCTGCTCCAGTCCCGCCCGACGATCACCGACCTGGCGGCTGAGATCGAGCGGTTCGCCAGCGTGGTACGCCCGCTGCGCCCGCAGGTTCCCGAGATGCTCGTCGGCGCCGAGCAGCGTCGCCTGCACCGGCGCACCAAGGAACTGGTCAAGCTCGGTCTGCCGGAGGAGCTCGCCGGCCGGGCCGCCTCGCTGCTGGACGTCTACTCGCTGCTGGACATCGCCGAGATCAGCCACGACACCGGAACGTCGCCGGACGTGGTGGCGCCGATGTACTTCCTGATGTCGGAGCGCTTCCAGGTCGACACCATGCTGAGCCTGATCACCCGGCTGCCGCGCGACGACCGTTGGGACGCGCTGGCCCGCGCCGCCCTCCGCTACGACCTGTACTCCGCGCTGGAGCGGCTGACCGTATCGGTGATCGCCACGACGGACCCCGACCTGCCTGCGTCCGAGCGGATAGGTGCGTGGGACGCCTCGAACCGGGAGAGCCTGGCGCGGGTGCGGGACATGGTCACGGAGGTCAGCCACCTGGATCGCCCCGGCATCGCGGCGCTGTCGGTGGCGCTGCGCGGCCTGCGCGCCGTGGTGCGCAGCAACGCGGCTGGCTAGTGGCTGCCGCCGGTGCTAGTGGCTGCCGCCGGTGCTAGTGGCTGCCGCCGGTGCTAGTGGCTGCCGCCGGTGCTAGTGGCTGCCGCCGGTGCTAGTGGCTGCCGCCGGTGCTAGTGGCTGCCGCCGGTGCTAGTGGCTGCCGCCCGGGCTACTGGCTGCCGCCGGTGCTCACCTGGAGGCCGATCACCCCGACGACGATGACGCCGATCCAGAGCGCCTTGGCCAGGCTGGCCGACTCATCGAAGAACCAGACCCCCAACACGGCGACCGCTGCTGTACCGACCCCCGACCAGATCGCGTACGCGACACCGACCTCGAGGTCCTTGAGAGCCTTGGCGAGCAGCCCGAAGCTGGCCAGGTAGCCGGCGACCACGATGACCGATGGCCAGAGCTTGCTCATCCCGTCGCTGGCCTTCAGGAAGACGGTCGCCACGATCTCGGTGGCGATCGCGGCGAACAGCAGAATCCAGGGCATGCAGCCATCCTGTCGCACCGGCTCGAGCGCTCTGGGCGACACAGTGCTGGTCGGCACGGCCGGAGCGCGACACGGTGCTGCGTGCGATCCTGCGTGCGGCCCTGCATCCGATCCTGCGTGCGATCCTGCGTCCGGCCCTGAATTCGATCCTGCGTAGGCTCAACCCGTGCCGTCGATGACCGACCTCGTGCATGAGCGGACCGACCTCGGCGACGCCGATGTCGAGTGGTTGCGCCTGCTCGTCGGGGACTGGCAGCTGCTGTCCGACCTGTCCTTCGCTGACCTCGTGCTGTGGGTGGCCGTCCCGCAAGGTTGGCTCGCGGTCGCGCACGCCCGGCCCACCACCGGAGCGACCGCGTTCGTGGACGACGTGGTCGGTCAGGGCGCGGGGCACGGTCGTCGTCCGCAGCTGGACCGGGCGGCCGCCGAGCAGCGGATCTGCCGCGAGCGCGACCCCGACTGGCGCGACGACGTCCCGATGCGCGAGGAGACCATCCCGGTCGTGCGGGCCGGGCGCGTCATCGCGGTGATCGCCCGGCACACGAACCTGTCCACGATGCGCACCCCCAGCCGGCTGGAGCTCACCTACCTCGCCTGCGCCGACGCGCTCGCCACCATGGTCACCTCGGGGGCGTTCCCGGTGGCCGGCGCCCCGACCGGTATGCGGCGCGGCGCCCCCCGGGTCGGTGACGGGCTGCTCAGGCTGGACGTCGAGGGGCGCGTCACCTACGCCAGTCCCAACGCCGTGTCCGCCTTCCACCGGCTCGGCCACGATCGAGAGCTGCTCGGGCAGTCGCTGGCCGAGGTCACCACGTCGCTGCTGCGCGGCCGCACCCAAGTGGATGAGGGACTGTCCTTGGTGGTCACCGGCAAGGCGCCCTGGCGGGCTGACCTCGAGGCCTCCGGGGCGACGCTCAGCGTGCGAGCGATCCCGCTGCAGGTGGACGGCGAGCGCATCGGAGCGCTGCTGCTGGCCCGTGACGTGTCTGAGCTGCGCCGTCGCGAGCGCCAGCTGCTGAGCAAGGACGCCACCATCCGCGAGATCCACCACCGGGTGAAGAACAACCTGCAGACCGTCGCTGCCCTGCTGCGCCTGCAGTCGCGCCGGGTGGAGGACGCCGCCGCTCGGACGGCGCTGTCCCGGGCCGAGCGGCGGGTGGCCGCGATCGCCACCGTGCACGAAACGCTGAGCACGGGGTACGACGAGACGGTCGACTTCGACGAGGTGGCGCTGCGCGGACTGTCTGCGCTGGTGGAGGTGGCCCGCCCGAGCGGGGAAGTGCGCACCACACACGAAGGGGCGTTCGGCCGGTTGCGGGCCGAGGACGCGACGGCGCTCTCGCTGGTGCTCACCGAGCTGGTGGCCAACGCGGTCGAGCACGGCTTCGCCGGCCGGGACGGTGTGGTGACCGTCCGCGCGGACCGCACCGGGTCCGGTCGGCAGGACCGGCTCGTCGTGCTGGTCACCGACGACGGCCTGGGGCTGCCGGACGACCGCGAGGGCCTGGCCCAGGACGGGCTCGGCACCCAGATCGTCAAGGCGCTGGTCGCCGAGCTGGGCGGCACCATCACCTGGTCGGCGCGTGAGGGAGGCGGAACGCAGGTCCGGCTCGACCTGGCCCCGCGGCCGCTCGACGACTGAGTCTGGGAGAGGGGCTGGACTCGGGCCTGGACCAGCGAGCTGGACTCGCGGCTGGACCAGCGAGCTGGACTCGGGGGCATGACAACGCCCCGGTCGGCTGACCGGGGCGTCGGTGGTTCTCGGGTTGGTCGTCCTGCGGATCAGACGGCCCGTCGAGCCCGCGCGTTGCGTCGCTTCAGTGCCCGACGCTCGTCTTCGGAAAGGCCGCCCCAGACCCCGGCGTCCTGCCCGGACTCCAGCGCCCACTGCAGGCAGACGTCCTTGACCGGGCAGCGACGGCAGACGGCCTTCGCTTCCTCGATCTGCAGCAGGGCGGGTCCGGTGTTTCCGATCGGAAAGAACAGCTCGGGATCCTCGTCCAGGCAGGCAGCGCGGTGGCGCCAGTCCATGGGGATCGTTCTCCTGTCATGTTGCGTCGCTGTGGGCGCCACGACCGGGGGTGCCCGGGTGGCGCGGGTTTATCTTGGCTGCTCGAGGTCGCCTTGTGAAGGACTTCACGAGCGCCCGTGTCGCACGAGACTCACTTCCCGCCGACCAAGCCTCACATCCCGCTCGCCCGCGCACAAGAGGTATCCGTGATCATCCTGTGATGAGCGGTGAGGGCTTGGTCACACAGCGTTCGCGTAGGGCGCCGTTCGGAAAGGGACGAAGAGAGCCTGTCCGGTCAGCACGCTAGCGTTGCGCCGTGTCGAGCGACGAGAACCCCGGCGTGGGCGACGACCCTGGTGCGCGCGGTGACGCACGCGCCGACGTGCTGTTCTGGCGCCGGCTGGCCAGCCTGCTGATGGGCCTGCAGGCGCTCGCCCTGGGCGCGGTGGCGCTGTGGGCGCTGGCGCTGCTGGTCATCGGGGGATCCAGCACGGTGCAGAACGATGCTCTGCTGGGCATCCTGCTGGCCGTCGGCGCCCTGGGCGTCGGGTTCGTGGCGCGCGAGTTGTTGCGCGGGCACTCCCGGGTGCGGACCGCCGCGCTGTTCTGGCAGGTCCTGCTCCTGCTGCTGGTGCCGAGCATCTGGCACGCGGGCAACCAGGTGCTGGCCGTCGGCGTGCTGGTGCTGGCGGTGGCTACCGGGGTGACCGTCGTGGCCGCCACCAGTAGCAGAGCGTGAGCGCTCGCTCCCTCGCAGTAGGTCCCATTTCGGGCTAGGTTCGGAAACACCTGACAAACCACCGCGAACCCCCTTGACGGCTCGCGTTATTTGATTGTAAACCTTACAAACATATTTTCCACGGCCTCGTCCTGACCACGGCAAGGGAGCTGAGAATGGCCCGACTGAAGCGAGTCGTCGTCCTCGTCTGTGCTGGATCCGCAGCGGTGGCACTGGCCGCCTGCGGCGGCGGTACCGGTGCCTCGAGCAACGACGCAGACAGCAAGGGCGGTGCCGCGAAGTCGATCAAGCTCGTCGCGGCGGAGTACTCCGCGAGCAACACCAAGGCCTTCTGGGACAAGTTCGCGGCGGACTACAAGAAGAAGACGGGCACGACCCTCGACGTCCAGGTGGTCAGCTGGACGGACATCGACCAGCAGTCCAGCACGATGATCCAGAACGGCAACCCGCCCGACATCCTCAACCTCAACGTCTACGCCAGCTATGCCAAGGACAGCCTGCTCTACTCAGCCGACGACGTGCTGTCCTCCGGGGTCAAGGACGACCTGATCCCGGCCTTCGTGAAGTCCGGGACGTACGACGGCAAGCTCTACGGCATGCCGGACCTCTCCTCGGCGCGCGCGCTGTTCTACAACAAGGCGCTGTTCAAGCAGGCCGGCATCGCCGAGCCGCCGAAGACCTGGGCCGAGTTCGAGGACGACGCCAAGAAGGTCACCGCCCTCGGTGGCGGCAACGTCGGCTACGCGATGCCGCTCGGGCCGGAGGAGTCCCAGGCCGAGTTCTCGATCTGGCTGGTGAACAACGGCGGCGACTGGAAGACCGACGGCAAGTGGAGCATCAACTCGCCGAAGAACGTCGAGACGCTGAACTTCATGAAGAAGCTCGCCGTCACCGACAAGGTCACCCAGAACAACCCCGGCAAGACCAACCGCACGGACGGCGCCTTCGCCCTGTTCGGGTCCGGCAAGGCCGGCATGGTCGTCGGCTTCTCGCCGCTGTCCGCCCAGCTCGACAAGGAGAAGAAGGTCGACTACGGCATCGCGCCGATGCCGACCAGTGACGGCAGCACGCCGCAGACGTACGGCGTCACCGACTACCTGATGGCCTTCAAGAAGAAGGGCAACGAGGACGCGGTGAAGGCCTTCTACGACCTCTACTACCAGCCGGACCAGGTGAACGCGTTCATCAAGGCCGAGGGCTTCCTGCCGGTGACCAAGACGGGCCTGACCCAGTTCGGCGCCGAGAAAGCGCTCGCGGTCTACCTGCAGACGCTGCCGAACGCGCACCTGACGCCGACCGACGACCCGGGCTGGGACAAGGTCAAGCTCGCCGTCCAGCAGAACCTCGGCGCCGCGGTGGCGCCGAACGGCAACCCGCAGAAGGTGCTGGACACCTTGCAGCAGCAGGCCGAGTCCGGAAGCTGAGCGTGAGCTCGAGCACGCTGGCGGAGGCTGGTTCGTCGGGGTCGGCGGGGTCGGCGGGGTCGGCGGGGTCGGTGGCAGGCCGACCCCGCGGGCGCCGGCGCCGCGAGCGAGCCTCCGGCTGGGAGGCGCTGGTCTGGCTCGGCCCCGCGCTGCTGCTCATCGCGGGCGTCGTGGTGTTCCCGGCGATCGCGCTGGCACGAGCGTCGTTCAGCGAGTACTCCATCACCGGTCTGCGCAAGGGACCGGCGGGGCTGGACAACTACCGGCACGTGCTGGAGCACCCCGCGCTGGGGACGGTGCTGCGCACCACCGCGATCTGGGTGGTGGCGGTCGTCGTCCTGACGATGGTGATCAGCCTCGCGCTGGCGCAGTTCCTGTCCAAGGAGTTCGTCGGACGGCGCTACGTGCGTTGCGCGCTGATCGTGCCCTGGGCGGCCTCGCTGATCATCACGGCCCGGCTGTTCACCCTGCTGCTGGACTACTACCACGGCATCGTCAACACGGTCCTGGTCGCGCTGCCCTTCGTCGACCACCCGGTGGACTTCCTCGGTGACGACCGGTTCACCCTGGCGTCCATCGTGGCAGTTGGTGTCTTCGTGTCGGTGCCGTTCGTGACGTACGTGCTGCTGGCCGGCCTGAACGGCATCCCGAACGAGGTCTACGAGGCCGCGCGGATCGACGGCGCCGGCCCGTGGCAGGTCTACCGGCGGATCACCCTGCCGCTGCTCGCTCCAGCGCTGTCGGTCTCGACGGTGCTGAGCATCATCTACGTCTTCAACTCGTTCCCGGTCGTGTACACCTTGAACGACCGCAACCCCGGCTTCGCGCACGACACGTCGATCACGTTCATGTACAAGCTCGCCTTCAAGAGCGCGGACAAGGACGTCGGGATGTCGGCCGCCGCCGGGGTGTTCAACGTGCTGCTCATCCTGGGCGCGGTGGCCGTGTACCTGCGGGTGACCCGCACGAGCGAGGGGGAGCGGGCGTGAGCGCGGCCACAACCAGTCGCGCCGGAGATGCAACTGCGGCGTCTAGGCCAGGCTCGGCGTCGTCGACGAGCGCTGCGCGCCGTCGTGTCGGGCGGTCGGGCTGGCGGCGGGCGCGGCCGTTCGTGCTGCCCTTGGTCGGGGTGCTGGTCGGCCTTTTCTTCCTGTGGCCGTACCTCGTGATGCTGCTCGATGCGTTGCGGCCCAGTGCCGACGTGCTGCAGTCGCCGGCCACCTTCCTGCCCCGGCAGTGGCAGTGGAACACGTTCGGCACGGTGTTGTCGGACACCAGGTTCCTGGCTTGGCTGCGCACCTCGGTCGTGGTGGCGACCGCCGCTACCGCCGTGGTGCTGGTCGTCTCCGTGCCAGCCGCGTACTTCACCGGTCGCGCCCGCTTCCCCGGCCGGCGCACGTTCCTGCTGGTCGTGCTGGTCACCCAGATGTTCAGCCCGACGGCACTGGTCGTCGGGCTGTATCGCGAGTTCTTCCAGCTGAACCTGGTCAACACCTACCTGGCGATCATCCTGACAAACGCGGCGTTCAACCTGGCGTTCGCGATCTGGATCCTGCAGGCGTTCTTCGGGTCGATCCCGACCGAGGTGGAGGAGGCCGCCGAGCTGGACGGCTGCGGCCGGTTCGGGACGATGTGGCGGATCATGCTGCCGCTCACCCGACCCGGAATCGTCACCGCGGTGATCTTCACCTTCATCGCCGCGTGGAACGAGTACGTCGTCGCGCTGACCTTGATGCAGGACGACGCGAAGAAGCCGCTGACCGTTGGGATCAGCAGCTACGTGACCGGGTACGAGCAGCACTGGGACCAGCTGTTCGCGGCGTCGCTGATCGCGGTGATCCCCGTGGTGGTGCTGTTCGCGATGATCGAGAAGCACCTGGTGGGCGGGCTGACCGCGGGGTCCGTGAAGTAGCTCGGGCTGGCTCGCCGCTGCTCAGCCGAGGTCTTCCAGCGCGTGCCGCAGATCGTCGATGGTGCGGGACAGCAGCCGGGAGACGTGCATCTGCGAGATGCCCAGCTCATCGGCGATCTCGCTCTGGGTCAGGCCGCGGAAGAAGCGCAACACCAGGATCCGCTTCTCTCGGGCCGGCAGCTGGTGCAGCAGCGGGCGCAGCGACTCGCGGTCGACCACGTCCTCCAGGGCGGTGTCGACCAGCGCGACGCTGCTGCTGACGTTGTCCAGCGGGCTCTCCAGGGGGACCGTGCTGTAG
This sequence comes from Angustibacter sp. McL0619, assembly GCF_049994355.1. Taxonomy (NCBI): domain Bacteria; kingdom Bacillati; phylum Actinomycetota; class Actinomycetes; order Kineosporiales; family Kineosporiaceae; genus Angustibacter; species Angustibacter sp. McL0619. The sequence goes on from NZ_CP188257.1 coordinate 1,284,621, forward strand.
GCCTGCTGGGCCTCGAGTGCCTCGATGGCGTCCTCCTGGCCGATGCCGAGGTGCTCGGCCAGCTCGGTGACGGTGGGTGCGCGTTCCAGGGACTGGGTCAGCTCGGCTCGTGCCCGCTCCAGCTGGGTCTGTAGCTCCTGCAGCCGCCGGGGCACCCGCACCGCCCAGCCGCGGTCGCGGAAGTGCCGCTTGATCTCGCCCAGAATCGTCGGCGTGGCGAAGGTGGCGAGCTCGGCGCCGCGCTGCGGGTCGAATCGATCGACGGCGTTGATCAGCCCGATGGTGCCGACCTGGACGAGGTCGTCCAGCGGCTCGCCGAGGTTGCGGTAGCGCTGGGCCAGGTAGCGCACCAGGGGCAGGTGCTCCTCGACGACCCGGGCGCGCAGCACGGCGCGCTGCGGGTCGTCCGGCGCGAGGGCGGCGAGCTGGGCCAGGGTCTGGCTGGGCGCCTGGCGCTGGGCAGGCGGCTGGGCGGGCGGCTGGGCGGGCGGCTGGGCGGGCGGCTGGGCGGGCGGCTGGGCATAGGACTGCGTGGGGGACTGCGCCGCTGGTTGGGGCTGCGTGGGCGGCTGAGCCGTCTGCCGTGCGCCGATCACGGTCATGTCCACTGTCCCCCGCTGGCCCGGACGACGAGGCGGATCCAGGTGCGGCAGACGCCGTCGACGTCCTCGTGCCCGGACTCCAGTGAGTCGACCAGAGCGGAAAGTACGGCCCACGCGTACGCGGTGTGCTCGGGCAGCTCGACGTCCGGGCCAGTGACGTCCACGGTCAGTGCCCCCTCGCCGAGGGTGAAGACGCACTCGAGGTGGTCCGGCGGGGCGTCGGCCGGACGGCGGATCAGCAGGGTGCACGCCTCGTCGATGGCGATGCGCAGGTCCTCGATGCGGTCGAGCGTGAGGTCGAACCGTGCGGCCAGGCCGGCCGTCGCGGTCCGGACCACGGCCACGTAGGCGGCGCTGGCCGGGACCTCCAGCTCGACGACGTCCGGCGAGCCAGCCGGCCCCTCGTAGGCCGATCGGGTCATCGCGGACACGTGGCCACCAGATTCGGGCCGTCTGCGGATCGGGGCGGACACTGCACAGCACCATCCTGACGCGCCATCGGTGACCCGTCTACGCGAACCTCGAGACTCGCGCCGACCACCGCTCGTCAGGCCCGGTCGGCGAGGTTCTGCAGGGCATCGCCGTCGATCCGGAAAACGGTCCACTCGTCCTGCCCGACGGCGCCCAAGGACTCGTAGAAGCCGATCGCGGGCTCGTTCCAGTCGAGCACCCACCACTCCAGCCGCGGGTACTTGCGGTCCGTGCAGATCTTCGCGAGCTCGGTCAGGAACTGCCGCCCGAGGCCCTGCCCGCGCACCTGCGGCTGGACGAACAGGTCCTCCAGCCAGATGCCGTGCCGGCTGGTCCAGGTGGAGAACGTGACGTACCAGACCGCCATGCCGACCAGTCGCTTCGAGCCGTCCTCGTCGGTGACCTCGGCGACCAGGGCGGACGCCCCTGGCGCCCCGTCGGCCGGGAACAGGGACGCCCGCAGGTGCTCCTCGGTGGACTGCACGTGGTGCAGCGACTTCTCGTACTCGGCGAGCTCCTTGATCAGCCGCAGGATGTCCAGGACGTCGGCCTCGACCGCCTCACGGATCACTGCGCGGGCGGCTTGCGGTGAGGTCTGGTCCGGCGACATGGGGTGACCGTAGCCCTAGCGGTATCTGCACTGTTCGTCGGCCATCGCCACTCATTCGGCTGCCCGCGCACGAGTGCTCAGCACGCGATCTGGACGACGGTGGCCTGGCCGCGCAGCACGAGCAGGCCGCGACCGGGAACGCACTGGTCGACCGGGTCGGCGTGGACGCCGAGCGGCTCGCCGTCGTGCGCGTGCCGTGGCTGGAGCAGGACACCGGTGCGCTGCCGGTGCGCGCTGGCGACCAGCGCGCTCGACGGGCTGCGCACGCCGCTGCGGCGGACGGACCAGACCAGGCAGGGACCGCCGAGCCCCATCGCGAGCTGGTCGATCGCCGAGGCCAGTCCCGCGTGGTGCTGCAGGTCTTCTGCGTCGTCCACCAGCAGGAAGTCGGTCTCGAGCACCGAGCTGACTTGCGAGCTGACTTGCGAGCCGACTTGCGAGCCGAGCGCTCGCGCGCCATCGAGCGCCAGGATCGGCCACGGCCCCGCCAGCAGCGGGCTTTCGCCGGAGCCCACGGCGGTCACCCGCTGTCCGCGTTCGTGCAGCTGCCGGGCGATCGTGGCCAGCGTCTGGGAGCGGCCGCTGCCACCGGGCCCGTGGACGAGAACACGGCGATGCCGGTCCAGGTCGAGCCGGATCAGCCCGGCCTCGTCGCCACCGAGCCCGAGCACGACGGAGCTGTCGACCGGACCCGATCTGGTGGGCTGCGGCTCGCGCGGAGGTTCGATCAGGCGCAGCTCCACTTTGGCCGGCAGCGCCCTGAGCCGCACCGGCTGGCCGAGGGCACACTCGGGCTCCGCCTCGGCTGCGGCGTGCTCGGTCACCGTCAGCCGTCGGTGCACCTGGTCGGCGTCCCCTGGCCAGGCCAGCTGGATCACGTCTCCCGAAGGCAGGTGGACGGCTCGGCCGGGAGGCTGGTGCAACGGGCCGGCCTGGGCAGGTAACCCGGCCAATAGCAGGTCGCTTGGGTCGGTCGGGCGCAGCAGCAGCCGCTCTCCTACCAACGACGCCAAGCGGGACAGGAGCACGCCTCGGCCGCCTGCGACGACGAGTCGCAGCCCAGCCTGCTCACCGTCGCGGACGAGCGTGAGCAGCTCATCCAGACCTCGACCGTGGTCGACCTGTTCCAGTGCCTCGGCCAGCGCCTCCCAGCCGTCCACCACGAGCACCGTGCCCGGCGGTCGGTCCGGCCGCCCACTCGTCTGGCGCAGCCGATCCGCCAGCACCGACACCAGCCTGCGGACGGCGAGCGGCTGGTCCCCGGACAGCACCGTGCCCAGCGCGCGACGTCCGGACTCGACCGCGGGGGCGAGCGCGCGGGTCAGTGCTCCGCCTGCGGCATCGACCACGTGCACGTGGCGCTGGTGGCTGCCGGTGTCTTCGAGCAGTCCGCGCAGCACGGTCAGCAGGGCGCTGGTGCGACCAGTGCGCGGCGCGCCGCTGATCGCCAGGTGTGAGGCGCACCGCGGGTCCCAGCGGGCGAGCTCCTGTCGGCCCTGGGCAGGGCGGTCGACCAGGCCGAGGGCCACGCCCGACGCTGCGGCAGTGCCCGGGAGGAACGACGGCGCGTCTACGAGCCCGTCGAGCGGCAGCAGGTCAGGCAGCGGTGCGAGCCACGGACTCGGCGGCGGCTGCGCAGCCACCGCGTCAGTCGCGGACCGGACGGCCCGCACCAGTTCGGCCAGCCGGTCGGTCCGGTCCTCGATGGGCACCCGTTGGCCGGCCAGCAGCACCATCGGCAGGTCCGGCCGTGACTCGCACGGCGCGCCGCCGGCGAGTGCGGCCTGGAACGCGGTCAGCGGTCCCGACCCGCTGCGCAGCAGGGCGCGCCCAGGCGAGGCGTCGGGCAGCGAAGCGGCGTCGGGTGCGTCGAGCACGTCCTCGGAGTCCACCCGGTCGCGGACCCGAAGGCAGATCCGCAGGTTCACGTTGGCCCGAATGTCGGCTGACACGATGCCGGCCGGACGTTGGGTGGCCAACATCAGGTGGACGCCGAGCGAGCGGCCGACGGCGGCGAGCCTGACCAGGCCTTCGAGGAAGTCCGGCAGCTCCTTGGCCAGCAGCCGGAACTCGTCGATGACCAGCACCAGCCTGGCCAGTCGGGCTCGCCCAGGCTCGGCGTCGGACCACCGCTGGTACTCGCCGAGGTCTGCGACGCCGACCTCGGCCAACAGGCGCTCGCGACGGGTCAGCTCGGCCTGCAGCGCGGTGAGCGCTCGCCCGGCGAGGTGCGCATCCAGGTCGGTCACCAGTCCGACGACGTGAGGCAGGCCCCAACAGCGCTGGAACGCGGCACCGCCCTTGTAGTCGACCAGCACGAAGCAGAGCTCGTCGGGGCGGTTGCCAAGGGCGAGTGACGTGACCATGGTCAGCAGCAGCTCGGACTTGCCGGCGCCGGTCGTGCCTGCGACCAGCACGTGTGGGCCGTCGCGCACCAGGTCGACCTCGGCCGCGCCATCCGCCCCGGCTCCGAGCACCACGCGAGTCGAGCGCGGTTCGTGCAGCCAGCATTCGGCCAGCCCGGACGCGGACAGGCGACGATCGTCCACCAGCTCCGGCAGTCCGATCGTCGCCGGCAGTGAGCCGGCGCCATCCGCCTCGGGCGTGGCATCGCGCAGCGGCGCGAGCGCCCTGGCCAGCTCGTCGGCCCAGGCGCCCGCGACGCCGTCGAGGTGCAGGTCGTCGATGCTGTCGCTGTCCTGACGGCGCACGGTCGCGGGGCCGCTGGCCGGCACCAGCACGTTCGCGCCGCACGAGCTCGGCAGCTGCACCGGGTGCAGGGTCAGGCAGACAAGGTGCACGCCGACGTCCGGGCCGTGTCGCAGGGTCATCGCGAGGAGGCCGGTGCTGGACGTTTGCCGCTCGTCGAGGAGCACCACCAGCCGGGGGACCGGCTGGCTGACGCCCTTGCCGGTGACCGTGGCCTGCGCCCAGCGCCGTGCGACCTCGTCCTCGAGTGCGGCCGCCCCCAACGACCGCCCATGCGGGAGCCACCTTGTCCACCCCCAGGCCTGGTCGTCGGACAGCACCACCAGCTGCACGGCCCGCGGAGTGCAGCGGGTGGTGAGCTGCCCGAGCAGATAGCGGGCGGCGGCATCCACCCGGCCTGTGTCACCGGTGAGCCCGAAATGACCGACGTCGTCGAGCCTGAGCGTGAACGGCGTATCTGCCAGCCACTCCTGACCCGATCCGCCCTCAATCGCGCCCGGGGATGTGCTGACCGAGACGGCCGAACGTGCCCTGGCCGCGCCCAGGCACACCTCGAGCAGGTCGTCGTCGCCATCGCAGCGTTCCCAGAGCCGGCGCGTCGCCCTGGCGGCTGTGCTCGTCAGCTCGGCCGCATCGCCCGAGCGTCGGCGCCTGAGCTCGAGCTCGGCGGCCAGCGCCTCAGCCGTAGCGCTCGCGGCCGCCTGGTCGCGCTGGCGCCACTGCCGTCCGGACTCGCGTTCGCGGCGCCGTCGGCCGCGTCGCTCGACCACGGTGGTGGCGATCATCGCGACCGGTCCGATCAGCCCGAACGCGAGGTACGTGGGCTGACCCAGGAGCAGCGCGACGGGTACGCACAGCACGAGTGGCACCAAGGCGGCGACCCAAGGGACGCGGGCAGGCGCTTCGTCCGGCGGCGCAGCGGGACGCACGATCCGAACCGGTTGCACGGCAGGCAGTTCGCGGGGCGCCCGACTCAGCACGATGCCGCCCCGACCGTCGGGCCGCGTGGAGGCCAGCGGCTGGTCGTCGACCCGGACCAGGAGGGTGGACGCGCCGGCGACGAGTCGCTGCCCGATCCGCAGCGTCGTCCCCGCGGCCTCCACACGCCGCGACCCGACGCGCGTGCCGTTGGTGGAGCCGAGGTCGTGCAACAGTGCGCCGTCCGGGCCGACCGTGATCGACAGGTGGCGCCGCGACATCGCCGGATCGTGCACCGTCAGCGTCACGTCGGGGCCGCGCCCGACGGAGTGCGTGCCGGGTCGTAGCGGCAGCCGCAGCCCGGCGTCCGGTCCGGCGACGACGCAGAGCCAGAGCACGCCGGCGACCCGGCCAGCGGGTTGGGCGCCGTCGTCCGTTGCCGGTCCGCGGCTCGCCGGGAGCGCGACGAGCAACGCGCCGTCCACCAGCGGAGGAAGGCCAAGCGGTTGACCGGGGCGCAGCCGCCGGCCGTCGGCGGCCAGCTCGAGCCCGGTCGGCAACTTGCAGCGGGCGAGCACCTGGTCGGCCAGGTCCGAGAGCACGGCGCCGGATGGCGCGTACAGGTCGAGGTCTACCGACGTCGCCGGATGGCAGCCGTCGATCACGGTGCAGCGCAACGGAATCACGCGGACCAGTCTGCCGGGTGCGTCGACCCGACCGGAGAAGTTGTCCACAGGGCCGGTCTGACGCGCCCAAGGCGCGGCCAGCGCTGAGAGCTGTTTTCCACAGATCTGCGGGGGCGGCTTCTTCCGGTATGTCCGATTGTCTAGAGTGATCCACGGACGTCGACAGGGGGGCACATGGCGGTGGAACGCACTGCGCGCGAGCGCATCGAGGACGTGGTTCGCGAGGTGGTCCGGTCTTCGAGCCTCGATCCGATGGCGGACGGCCAGGCCGTGCGGCGGCTGGTCGAGGACGCCGTGGCGGACTACGAGGAGCGGTCGCTGACCGGTGGGCTACCGGCTCTCGCCGACCGGGACGGCGTCATCGCGGCCGTATGGGCTGCCGTTGCAGGATTCGGTGCGCTGCAACGGTTCCTGGACGATCCCGGGATCGAGGAGGTCTGGGTCAACGAGCCCGGCAAGGTCTTCGTCGCCCGCGACGGAGTGCCCGAGCTGACCACCACCATGCTGACCTCGGAGGCGGTCGCGGACCTGGTCGAGCGCATGCTGGCAACGTCCGGGCGCCGGGTCGACCTGTCCTCACCGTTCGTAGACGCGAGCCTGCCGGACGGGTCGCGGCTGCACGTGGTCATCCCGGACGTCACCCGCGAGCACTGGGCGGTCAACATCCGCAAGTTCGTCGTCAAGGCGCGCCATCTGGACGAGCTGGTGCGGCTTGGCACGTTGACCCAGCACGCCGCCTCGTTCCTGTCGGCCAGCGTGCGTGCCGGGCTGAACGTTCTGGTCGCCGGAGGCACGCAGGCAGGCAAGACGACCCTGCTGAACTGCCTCGCCGGTGCGATCGACTCCCGGGAGCGCATCGTGACCTGCGAGGAGGTCTTCGAGCTGCAGCTCGCAGGGCGGGACGTCGTGGCGATGCAGTGCCGCCAGCCGAGCCTGGAGGGTACCGGTGAGATCGCGCTGCGCCGGTTGGTCAAAGAGTCCCTGCGCATGCGGCCCTCGCGGATCATCGTCGGTGAGGTCCGCCAGGAGGAGAGCCTCGACATGTTGCTGGCCCTGAACAGCGGGCTGCCGGGGATGTGCACCGTGCACGCCAACAGCGCTCGTGACGCGCTCGTCAAGATGTGCACGCTGCCGCTGCTGGCGGGCGAGAACGTCGGTGCCCGGTTCGTCGTGCCCACTGTGGCCACGGCCGTCGACCTTGTCGTGCACATCGCGATGGACTCGGACGGGCGACGGCGGGTCAGGGAGGTGGTCGCGGTTCCTGGGCGGGTCGAGGCGGACGTGGTGGAGACGGCCGACGTGTTCACCACCAAGAACGGCCGGCTGGTCCGCGCCGAGGGCTACCCACCGCACGCTGACCGGTTCGAGCGGATCGGCGTGGACCTCGCCCGGCTGCTCTCCTGTGGTGCGGACGAAGACGGCGACTACCTGAGCAGCCGGGACGTCGGATCGCTCGCGGGCGTCGGTTCGTGAGCGGCCTGGCGGTAGGGCTCGTCCTCGGTACCGGTCTGTTCCTGATGTGGAGCGCCTGCTGGGTCCGGCCGGCGCGGTCGATCCGGGCTCGCCGCCGGAGCAGCTGGTCCAAAGTGGCCCAGGACGCCAGGCTCGTCGGGGTGCGGCCCCGGACGCTCGGGGCCGCCTGTCTGCTCTGCGGTGCTCTGGTGCTGGCGGTGCTTCAGGTGGTCACCGGAGTGCTGCCCGTTGCCGCCTGCTTCGGCGTGATGGCCGCCACGGCACCGCTGGCGGTGGTCCGCGGACGAGCCAGTCGGCGGCGGTCCGGGCTGCGCGAGATCTGGCCGGAGGCGGTCGACAACCTCGGGTCGGCCGTGCGCGCGGGCCTGTCCCTGCCGGAGGCGCTCAGTCAGCTGTCCGTGCGCGGACCGGCTCCACTGCGGCCTGCCTTTGCAGCGTTCGCCCAGGACTACCGGGCGAGCGGGCGGCTGCACGAAGCACTGGATGCGCTCAAGGACCGGCTGGCGGACCCGGTGGGCGACCGCGTCGTCGAGTCGCTCAGGATCGCGCGCGAGGTAGGCGGCAGCGATCTGGGGCGGCTACTGCGCACCCTGTCCGCGTTCCTACGGCAGGATGCTCGCACCCGCTCCGAGCTGGAGGCCCGCCAGGGATGGACGGTCAACGGTGCGCGGCTGGCCGTGGCCGCTCCGTGGATCGTGTTGCTCCTGCTGGCCACCCGGCCCGAGTCGATCGCCGCCTACAGCCGTCCGGCCGGCGCCGTCGTGCTCGCGGGTGGCGCCTTGGTCTCAGTGGTGTCCTACCTCGCGATGCTGCGGATCGCTCGGCTGCCTGCCGAAGAGCGGGTCCTTCAGTGATCGGGCCATCGCCCGGCTGGTGGGTCGGCGCGGGACTGGGTGCGTTCCTCGGCTGCGGTCTGCTGCTGGCGGTGTGGGCACTTCCCTTCCTGCGCCGGCCGGGGCTGGACGAGCGGCTCGCCCCCTACGTCCAGGACGTGGCCGGCCCGAGTCGCTTGCTCCCCGGTGGGATCAGCCACCGGACGACCGGGCTCGGCGGCGCGGGTCGGGTCGCGATGTCTCGACTCTCCGGTGCGCTGGACCGTAGCCTCGGCGGCTCGGTCTCGGTCGCCGGTCGCCTCGACCGGGCCGGGCTGGCGCTCGACCTCAACGGGTTCCGTGCTCAACAGGTGCTCTGCGGCGCAACAGGTCTGGCCGGTGGCTGCCTACTGGCGGCAGGCGTGTGGTCCAGGCGGCAGGGGCCGCTGCTTCCACTGGCTGTCCTGGTCCTGGCCTGCGGCGCCGGCGGTGTGGCGGCGCGCGACTGGTACCTGAGCCGACAGGTGGTCCGGCGCGAACGCCGGATGCTGGCCGAGTTCCCCACGGTGGCCGAGATGCTGGCGCTGGCGGTCGGCGCGGGCGAGGGCGCGCTGGCCGCGCTGCACCGGGTTGTCGCGATCAGCGGTGGGGAGCTGTCGGCCGAGCTGCAGCGCACCCTGGCCGACACGCACGCCGGGTCGTCACTGGTAAACGCCTTGCAGCAGCTGAGCAGGCGCACCGGCCTGGCTCCGTTGGCCCGCTTCGTGGACGGCGTCGTGGTCGCGGTCGAACGAGGCACCCCGCTGGCCGAGGTGCTGCGGGCCCAGGCTGAGGACGTCCGTCAGCTCGGTCAGCGCAGCCTGATGGACGCGGCGGGTCGCAAAGAGGTCGCGATGATGGTGCCGGTGGTGTTCGGGGTGCTGCCCGTCACTGTCCTGTTCGCGGTCTACCCCGGATTCGCATTCCTGAGGACGAGCCTGTGATGAGTACGACGACAGAGGGGATCACCATGCGTGCAGCGGGCTTCGCCGGGACGGCCGTCAGGGCCTGGGCGGCCAGGGCATCAGCGGTCAGGAGGTCGGTGGCAGAACGGGTCCGGACAGCCACGGGAGCACCGCCGGATCGCGGTGATGTACCTGGTTGGGTGCTCGTCACCATCATGACCGCGGGCCTGGTCGCGGCGCTGTGGGCCGTCGCCGGTCCCACGCTGAACGATCTGTTCGTCAACTCGATCAACAGTGTCGCGCCCTGAGGCGCGGGGCGAGGGAGGGCCGATCCGGCGCCTTGACCAGGGTTCGGCAGTGGTCGACTTCGCACTGGTGGGTGCCCTGCTCACGCTCCTCTTCGCGTCGCTCGCCCAGCTGACCCTGGTGCTGCACGTCCGCAACACGGCGGTCGACTGCGCGGCGGAGGGGGCGCGGTTCGGTGCGCGGGCCGATCGGGTGCCGGCCGACGGCGCGCCCAGGGCGCGCGAGCTGGTCGCGGCCGATCTGTCGCCGGAGTACGGATCGCGGATAAGCCAGGTCAGCTCGACGCAGGTCGAGATCGGGGGAGTGCAGGCGGTGCAGGTGACGATGACGATCCCGCTGCCGTTGTTCGGCCTGGTCGGGTCCGCCCGGTCGATGACCGTGCGCGGGCACGCCTTCATGGAGTCGCAGTGAGCGGCACGCGCAGTGTTGACGACCAGGGCAGCGCGGTCGTCGAGTTCATCGTGCTCGGGCTGCTGCTGCTCCTTCCGGTGGTGTATCTGGTGCTGGTGCTGGCCAGGATCGAGGGCGCCGCGTTCGCTGTCCAGCGAGCCGCCCGCGAGGCTGGTCGGGCGTACGTCACCGCCGACCGGCCGGACCACGCACGCGAGCGGGCCGACGCCGCAGCCGCGCTCGCCCTGTCCGACCAGCGGTTCGAAGGTCAGGGCGCACTTGTCGTGAGCTGTTCGCAGCCGGACTGCCTCGCTCCGGACAGTCGGGTCACGACCTCCGCCCGGGTACGCGTGGCCCTGCCTGGCGTCCCGCGGCTGCTCGACCAGATGGTGCCGGCCGCGGTAGAGGTCGTCGCCACCCAGGTCACGCCTGTCGACCGGTTCGCCACCAGGCCCGACCGGTTCGCCACCAGGCCCGGCCGGTTCGCCACCAGGCGCGACCGGGTCGATCGATGAACGGCCGGCCTCGGAGTGCCTGGTCGCCGCGACGCCCAAAGGCTGGCAGCGACGACGGGCAGATCAGCCTGCTGATCCTCGGGTACCTCGTGCTGGCGTTCGCCCTGGTGACCGTCGTCGTGGACGCCGCATCCGTGCACCTCGCGCACACTCAGCTGATCGACGCCGCAGACGCTGCCGCCCTGGACGCAGCGGACGCGCTAGCCGAGCCGGACGTCTACGGCGGCGGCTTGCCCGACGCGCGGGCCGTCCCGCTGACCGACCTGGCGGTGCACCGCCAGGCCGCGCTCTACCTGTCCGCGTATCCGCCGCCGCGACGACTGGAAGACGTCGCGCTGGCTTCGGGCACCGGCACGAGCGACGGAGCCAGCGCGACCGTGGCCCTGACCGGGCGGGTCCGGCTGCCCATCGCCGGCTTCGTGGTCGTCGGTTTCACCGGCGGGGTCAGCGTGCACGCAAGCTCCACGGCGAGGGCGCAGCTCGACCGGTGAGCCGGGCTGGGCGAGCGGGCCAGTGTCCGAGAACAGGGCCGTCAGGGGCCGACCAGGCGCACGAAGTCGCCCGGCCCGATCCGGGTGCCGGCGATCACGGTGCCCCCGTTGTCCTGCCAGACTTCGACGGTCGGCAGCACGCGCAAGTCGTTGCACTGGACCACCACCTCCACCGGAATGCCTGGTTCGAACGGCTGTCCGGGCCCGACTGAGTTCGCGTTGTGGGTCAACGTCCGGGCGGGAACGGCCACCTCGATCGGGCCGGGCGGTAGCTGGTGCTTCGGGCTGCCAACCGGAGCGGCGAAGACGGTGACCCGGATCTGCTGGTCGGTGCCCGTGTCGTTGAGGACGAGCCAGTCCACCGACATTGCTGCGGCGGGAAGCCCGAACGCACCGCTGGACAACCTGAACTCGAACGGCATGAGCACCCCCTTGCGGCGGCTCCCGTGAGCCGACGCTGGACTTCACCGTCGACTGTGGCACTGGCACTCACCGCTGTCCACTGGCCGGAACGGCGTCCTTGAATTGGCAAACGGCAAGAACTTGTCGACCTCCCTGGAATCGCCCTGTGAAACAGCTTGCGCTTCGCTCTGTCGCCGCCTCATGAATCCAGATAGCCTGGCGCGGATTTGGCAACGCGTCCAAGGGGGGCCGAATGTCAGCTGCGGAACGTAAACCAACGAAGACTGATATCGACATCACCAGGGCCCGCACCGGTCTCGGCGTCGTGCTGGCTGGCGACATCGTGATTCTCCTTGCCACCGCGGGAGCGGTGTGGAAGCTGACCGACGGCCCTGCGGCGAGCACCGCGTCCACCGCGATCATCTCGATTCTCACTTCTGCTTTCACCACCATCGGCACGATGACCACGGCCTACTTCGGTATCAGGGCCGCCACCAATACAGCCCAGACGTCCATCAATAGAACTGCCACACCGGACGACGGGAACGACCAGACTGTCGCGCGGGGCGAAGTGGTTACTCCGTAGCGGCGGCTCGCGGCTGAGGACTTCCAGAATTCTGGAAACGTTTCGCTGCCAAAAGGCAGCTGAGCGCGTCCAAGGAGAATTCGGCGCGTCGGTTGCGCCGCCGATGCGCCACCTGCCGAGCTGCCCTCTGCCCGAAGGCGCAGCGGATCTTGCCCGAACGCTCCGAGCGGGGGCTCTGGCGTCAGGACCGAGGGTCAGCCAACCTGGAAGCCGGGAAAGGGGTTGTCGGTGGCCCAGGCGAAGGGTGCGAAGAGCTCCGCCGTGACTGCGTCGCGCCGTCCGTCCGGCCCGAAGTCCGTCGATCACGCCCCATCTCAGCTGGCACCGCACGCCACCAGGGAGGCCGAGGTCCTGACCGACCTGCAGCGCACCGCCGGCAACCGGGCCGTTTCCCGGTTCCTGGAGTCCGACGAGGCGTCGCTGCAACGCGTCCCGGTCTCCACTGAGTTTCACGAGACCCTCTACAACAAGACCGCCACCACCGGCCTGGCCACCGCGCCACCGAAGGGTTTCACAGGCAAACCCACCGACGTCGCCAACCCCGACAAGACCAGCTATGAGATGACTCGCAGCGGCAGCGGCGTCACCGTGCTGATCAAGATCCGCTACCTGCAGCAGACTCGCAACACGGTCGCTCCGCCGAGCCCCAACCCGTCCAACCTGCCTGAGATCGGGGCGCTCCTCGGGCGGCCCACTGTCATCCCGGCGAACGACCCGACCGACCGGCGCACCTGGGCGAGCGATGCCGCCAACAAGGCGACCGCACACTGGACCGGCCTCAAGATCAGCTTCGCCAGCACCGACCACCCCCAGCCCGGCGAAGGGGCCGGCTCCTACGCCGCCCCGCTCCCACCCACGCCGGTCCGGCTGCCCGTCACCTTCAAGGCCGAAGCGGTGTTCGGGCTGAACGACCCGGCCCATCACCAGGTCATCGTGCACCCGCCCAGCACGGTGGCCGGCTCGCTGGGCAACCCGATCGACAAGGGCAACTGGTACCAGCAGGACCCGGCCGCCCGTTCGGCCAAGTACCCGCACAGCGACGACGTGATCTACGCCCACGAGTACGGGCACATGCTCGGCATCCCGGACGAGTACAGCCAGTCCAACGAGCAGCTGAACGCCCTGCTGCACCAGGCTGCGCCCGCGAGCGCCGCCTCCTCACGCGCTGCCCTCGACAAGACGACCATCGAGCGGATGACCCTCGCTGGGCTGACCGCACGACTGTCGGGGCAGCTCCTGGCGGCGATGCCGATCATGGTCGCCGCGCTCAATGGCAAGCGCCGGGGCGTCGTGAACCGGCTGGCGGCGGCCGCCCGGTCCGCGGCCGTCTCGGCCGACGTCCGGTCCGTGCTGGTCGGTGAGCTGACCGCCGAGTCCGACGCCCGGACCAGCCCCAAGGTGCCAACCGCGGTCGCGTTCGAGACGACCAGGAACTTCAGCAACCTCGACATTGCCAGCCAGGCCGTTGCTGGTGGATTCGCCATCGGCCCGGTCACCAAGCTGATCATGGACGCCTACAACGCCCTGCTGGCTGCGCCGCACAAGGCGAACGTCGCGGTGGCCGACTTCGACGCAGTGCGGATCAACATCTCCAGTGCCGTGTCCGGCTCAGCCGGTGCCGCAACACCGCTGGCCGTCCCGGCCGCCACCGAGGTGACCAGCCTGGTGGGTCCGGCCGCCCCCGGACCCGGCCTGCCGGTGGTACCCCCCGGCACCCTGATCGCGCAGCTCAGCGCGCTGCCCGCGACCTGGTCGGCGGCGGGCTCGACCCTCGAGTCGTCCGTCAGCGCGGCCACGTTCAGCGCCGCGATGGCGACTGGGCTGCGCAACGTCGCGGCCGGTGCGGCCCTCGTCCGCGGCGCGGCGGCGCTGCTGCCCGGGCTCGCCGCGCCGACTCCGCTCGGCTCGACCAACGCGCTCTACCGGCGCGCCTACGCGTTGGTGCAGAAGGCGGCCACCGATGCCGCGACCCAGGTGGTCGGCGAACTGCTGTCCGCCACGGTCAAGCCCACCTTGGACGCGAGCGTCACGTCACTGCAGAGCTCGATCAACGCCGAGGTCACCCGGATCACCACCACGCCACCGGTGGGCGTCGCGGCCGCCGGGCCGGCCGACCCGCAGATGGCCACCATCGTCGCGGCGATGAAGGCCAGGCTCGACGCCGACAAGACCGCCACAGCCGGTACCGGGCGCGACCCGACCAAGGCCGGCGGCGCCGCACCCGACCAGAACGTCACATACAGCGCGCAGGGCCTGATGGGCTCGTCGAACTCGTCAGCGGTTCGGGTGGACCAGTTCCAGGCGATGCTGGACGCCTTCAACGCCAAGCTCCGCCAGGTCCCGCGCGAGGACGTCTTCACCGTGGACGTGGGCAAATAGATGGCGACCCTGGTCACCGTCCGCTGGCACACACGGCCGCCGAGCTCGGTCGACGAGCGGCTGGTCATCACCGACGACGGCCAGGCGCAGCTGGCGGTGCTGCGGCCGCGCGAGCCGCGGGACACCGTGGGCCTGTTCGCCGGCCCGGTCGACGAGGCTGAGGTGCGCGAACTCAGCGCCGCCGGGTCGCAGGTCGAGCTGGACGTCGAACTGCCGGACCCGCAGGTCGCCGCCGTCGGCGCGGTCGCCGCTGCAGTGGCTCGGCGGCTTCTCGACTCGCCGTTGGCCGCGGCGCGGTTCGTCGCGCGCCCGGTGGCTGCGGCGGACGCCGGCTCGGTGACGCTCGCGCTGGGCGTCGTGGGGCTCGGCTCGCAGCCGGTCGAGTTCGAGCTGGACCTCGACGGCTGCGCCGTGCACTTCGGCGCCAGCGGGTCGCCGGTCACCTGGACGCCGCTGCCCGAGCTCGCCACCGGGTTCAGCACCGTGGACGCCGAGGGGCTGGGCGGCGTCCGGCGTCGGGCGGTGGTGGCACCCGGAGTGCTCGGCGCCATCTCACTGGACCTGACCGTCCCGGACGGCGCGGACCAGGTCAGCGTGCAGGTGGCCGGAGCCTGGTTCTTCTCGGAGTACGCACAGCCCGAGGGGTTCGAGGTGCGGACCCGCTCGACTTCCCTCGAGCCGGCTGGCTGAGCCCGGACGCGCGTGATGCCGGCAGTGGGGAGCTGCCGGCATCACGCTGGTCCGAACTCTGGAGGGGCTGCGTCACCACCAGATCTTGGTGACGGGGGAGAACTCGAAGTTCGTCCACGCCCCCTTGACGGCGCCGCTGATCACCCGGAACTGCGTCTTGTCGTAGATCTCCTCGTTGCTGTCCGTGTCGGTGTGCGGCAGGGTGCCGAGGAAGTTGACCGTCGTGCTGCCGCCCGCGGTGGTGAAGTATCGACTCGCGCTCCCCGAGCCGATCCGGTCCTCGTCGGCGTTGTTGACGCCGTTGGCGTCCACGTCACCGGCGCGTCCCGTCAGGTCCTGCTCCCAGGTCTGCAGGTTCAGCTCAACCGTCACCGCGGTGGGTGCACCGCCCACGCAGCTGATGTCGACCGGGTAGTACACCTGGGGCACGTTCGCGGCCGTATAAGTGCCAGCGAAGTACGGCGCCTTGGGGGTCACCGTGCACCCGCTCCTGGTGGTGCTGGCCTGGGCGGGCGCCGCGAAGGCGAGCGGGATGGCCGCTACTGCCGCGAGTGCCACTGCTGCCCTGGTCTTGTTCATGGTCATGACTGTCTCCATCTGCTGCAGGCGACCTCGTGATCGCCACCGGTGCTGCCACTGCTGTGGCGGCAGGCACACAGTGCGATCCGTGCATCAGCGTGGCGTCACAACCCGGCGAAACCCCAGGTCAGCGGGCTGACCGTGAGGTATCGGCTCTGCCTCGCGAGAGTCAGGCGCAGGGACGTCGGCAGCTAGGCCTTGCGCCCCAGGAAGGCCAGCAGCTTGGTCTGCTCGTCGGCGTCCGGCGGCGACTCGAGCGCGGGGCCGAAGGCACCGGGGGAGCGCATGGTGTCGCCGAACACCTCGACGTCCTTCCAGGCCCGCGCGATCTCGTCGGCCGGGATGGACAGGTCTGCTCCGGTCGCCTTGGCCAGGTCCCAGCGATGGGTCACCAGGTCACCGGACAGGAACTGGTCCACGGCCTTCGCGAACGTCGACCGGCCGAAGAACCCGTCGTACTCCACGTCGGCCAGCGCCGGGTCGGCCAGCTCCTCCTCCACCTGCGAGCGCATCGCCTCGAAGGCACCGAGCGGGTCGTCGTCCACCGAAGGTCCAGGGCGCTGCTCGCGCCCCACCAGCTTCTCGAACATCGACAACGTCCCCACCACGTGGGCGACGACGCCCCGGGCGTCCCAGTCGGGGCACGGTGACGGGCTCGACCAGCGGTCGTCCGGCGTCGCGCGGATCGTGTCCGCGAAGGCGTCGGCGTTGCGGTGGTAGCGGTCCAGGATCTCGGTCATGCCCCCACCCTGCCCGCGATCGGCTGCCAGCGCTTGAACGAATGCGACAGCGGCGTCGCCCTCCTACGCTCGAGGGCGTGGTGCAGCCAGCCGAGCGGGACAGCCGGGGGATCGTCGACCCCGCAGCCGGCCTGTCCCGCTTCTCGCTCGACCGGTTCGCGCCGTCCGGGCACGTCGCCCGCTTCGTCGACCGGTACTGGATTGTCACCTGGGACCTGCCGTCCGGCCAGAGCTACCCCCAGCACGTACTGCCGCACCCGGTGGTGAACCTGATCATCGAACCCGCCGTCGCGGTCGCGGTCGGAGTGCAGATCGGACGGACCACGAAGGTCCTCGAGCGCAGCGGGCGAGCGCTCGGTGTGATGTTCCGTGCAGGTGGTTTCAGCCCGCTGGCGCCCGGACCGATGACCCGGCTGACCGACCGGTCCGCGCACCTGGTCGACTGGCTCGGAGCCGACGCCGGCCGGTGGGCGGACCAGGTGCGGGCGGCGCCGGATCAGCGCGAGATGGTGGCCGCGGCGGAACGCTTCCTGAGAGCCCGGCTGCCCATCGAGCCGCACCCGTGCGAGGACGCCACCGCGCTGGTCGACCGGATCGTGGCGGACCCGTCGCTGCGCCGGGTCGACCAGCTCGCGGCGCTCGCCGGTCGCAGTGAACGCACATTGCAACGTCTGTTCGCCGCCCACGTCGGCGTCTCACCCAAGTGGGTGGTCCGGCGCTACCGGATCTACGAGGCAGCCGAGGCCGTCGCGCACGGCCAGGACGTGAGCTGGGCCGACCTCGCGGCCGACCTCGGGTACGCCGACCAGGCCCACCTGACCCGTGAGTTCAGCGCCGCGTTCGGCGTTCCCCCGCAGCAGTACGCCAGGCGCCAACGCGAAGCCGCCCAGTAGCCGGAGCCACACCCCGTAGCCATAGCCACCGGCAGTTCAGCGCAGCAGGTTGACCACCAGGACCGCGAGCGCGAGCCCGCTGAACAGCGAGTAGGCGAACAGCGATCGACCGCGGTCGCCGTGCCGCAGCTGCATCGCCAGGATCCAGCCGAACGCGACCAGCTCGAGGGCGGCGCCGAGCGCCCCGACCGGCGGGTTGTTGAGCCCGACCAGGAGTAGGACGGCGCCGACGCAGTGCGCCGCACCGACCGTGCGCAGCAGCCACACCCGCTCGCCACGGGTCACCGGGATCCGGGTCAGCTCCTCGAACCGAGCTCGGGCCACCCCCATGGCCGGCACGCCCGCGATCGCCGAGGGCACCACCTCGAACAGCAGCATGATGGTCAACACCCAGGCCAGAACGTCCACGGGTGATCTCTACCAGGTTCAGCCACCGGCCCGCACTGCCGTAGATTGGACGCTCGTGGCAGCCGTCGACTTCTCCGCAGAGCTCAAGGACCTCCGAACGACCGTCGAGTCGATCCGGCAGGTCACGGACGTCGACCGGCTCAAGGCCGCCATTGCCGACCTCGAGCAGCAGTCCGCCGCGCCGGACCTGTGGGACGACCCCGAGGCCGCGCAGAAGGTCACCAGCAAGCTCAGCCACCTGAACGCCGAGCTCGAGCGGTACGAGGGCATCGCGCAGCGCGTCGACGACCTCGAGGTGCTGGTCCAGATGGCTCAGGAGGAGGACGACGCCGACACCCTGGCCGAGGCCGACACCGAGCTGACGTCGCTGAAGAAGGCGGTCGGCGAGCTCGAGGTCCGCACGCTGCTGAACGGCGAGATGGACGAGCGCGAGGCGCTGGTCACCATCCGCGCCGAGGCCGGTGGGGTGGACGCCGCCGACTTCGCCGAGATGCTGCTGCGGATGTACCTGCGCTGGGCCGAGCGGCACGGCTACGGCACCGAGGTGATGGACACCTCCTACGCCGAGGAGGCCGGCCTGAAGTCGGCCACCTTCGCCGTGCATGCGCCGTACGCCTACGGCACCCTCCAGGTCGAGCAGGGCACCCACCGGCTGGTGCGGATCAGCCCGTTCGACAACCAGGGACGCCGGCAGACCAGCTTCGCCGGCGTCGAGGTGCTGCCGGTCACCGAGGTCACCGATCACGTGGACATCCCCGAGGCGGAGATCAAGGTCGACGTGTTCCGCTCCTCCGGCCCCGGCGGGCAGAGCGTGAACACCACCGACTCGGCCGTGCGGATGACTCACATCCCGACCGGCATCGTGGTCTCGATGCAGAACGAGAAGTCGCAGATCCAGAACCGCGCCGCCGCGCTGAAGGTGCTGCAGTCCCGGCTGCTGCAGGTGCGCAAGGCCGAGGAGCGCGCCGCGATGGACGCGCTCAAGGGTGACGGTGGCTCTAGCTGGGGCAACCAGATGCGGTCCTACGTGCTGCACCCCTACCAGATGGTCAAGGACCTGCGGACCGAGCACGAGGTGGGCAACACCTCCGCGGTCTTCGACGGCGACATCGACGGCTTCCTGGAGGCGGGCATCCGCTGGAAGCGCACCAGCGACCGCGAAGACGCCTGACGCTGCCTCGCGTGAGGTCGCACTGCTGAAACCGTTCTGGCTGAACCCTTCTGCGCTGAACCCTTCTGCGCTCGGTCCAGCCATTCTGAACTGCTATCCCTCTCTGGACACGTGACACGCTTGTCAATGAGTCTTCAGCTCCGAGCACACCATCCGGGCGCATCGCCCGGACCGGAGAGAGGACGACACGCATGCTGCTGATGGATCTCGACTTCGACATCGAGTTCGCGGAGCGAGGGATCGTGGGCCGAGGCAAGGAGCCGACAGGTTGTTCCTGCTTCGCCTCGTGCTGCTGCTGCTCAGGCTGCCGCGCCGAGCTTCCCTCCGACGGGTTCGTCACCGACCGTGCCTGACCGCGCCGGGCAGTCGACCGCGATGTTCGCCCTCGATGCCCGGTGCCGCCTCATCGCGGACGGCGACCGACTGGTCCTGGTCACGGACCGGACGGCCGCCGTCCTGCGGGGGACGACCACCCAGGGCCTGATCGCCGACGGGCTGGCACTGCTCGACGGCAGCCGAACCCAGCAAGAGATCGCCGACACCCTCGGGGTGCCGGTGCGGCAGTGGGGCGAGGTCGTCCGGCGGATCGTCGGGGCCGGCCTCGCGACGGAACTGCCGGCATCGTCGTCCGGCCAGGCAGCCCGTGTCATCCGCGATCCCGACCTGTTGGATCTGGTCGGGAACGGCGCGGACGACGATCAGCCGACGGGCCTGGACTCCGCCCGGCTGCACCTGCTCGGACGGCACGAGCGCCTGCTTGACGCGATCACCCAGGTCTGGGTCGACTCCGGTGCCCCGGAACCGACTCGCGGCGCCTGGGCCGACGCATCCGCGGATGCCCTGCCGGTGCACGCCGCGCTGGACGACGACGAACTGGTCGAGACCAACGCGGCGGCGATCGCGTCCGGCAGTCCGTGGCTGCAGGTGCCGGCCTACGACGGCGATCTCCTCACGGTCGGCCCGCTGCACGTGCCCGGGCAGACCTGCTGCGCCGACTGCCTGCGCATCCGGCGCGCGGCGAACGCGCCCTACCCCAAGGCGGCTCGCTCCGCTCGGTTGCTGACCGCGCCGCGACTGCACCGGGCGTCCCTTGTCGTCCAGCTGCAGGCCGGGCTGGTCGCGCTCGTCGCGGCCCGGTTCACGCTCAACCCAGCGTCCAGTGCGGTGGGTACCGTGCACGCGCTCGCCCTGACCTCGCTGCGCAGCAGCGAGCACCGCGTGCTGCGGGTTCCGCGCTGCCCGAGCTGCTCTGCGGCCCGCGAGCGCGCCGTGCCCTACCCCTGGACGAGGAGCGCCGATGTCCTGCGATGACTCGTCGACGCCCACCGGGCTGCGTGCCGCGGTGTCGCCGCTGTACGGGCTGGTCCGCCGGCTCGATGCCTGTACTGCGGAGGCCGGTCTACCGCCGGTGCCTGTGCTGAGTGCCGTGACGGCGGACCCGGTGCCGGCACTGGGCGTCGACCTCACCTCGGGTGCCGGCGGCGCGGCGCTCGGCTACGGCTCGGCGGCCGACTCCGGGACCGGGGAGGCGATCGAGCGGTACTCCGCGGCCTACGTGCCCTACGACCGGCTGATCGTCGGCACTCGCGCAGACCTCGGCACTCGCGCAGACCTCGACCTGCACCTCACGCCCGCCGCGGACTGGGCCCTCTACCCCCCGGACGCCGCGTCGACCGGTTCCGGAGAGCACCCGCACGGGCACGACCACGGCCAGCCGGACGGCTTCCACAATCTCACCGACGATGCACGAATCGGCTGGGTCGAGGCGCGCCGGCTGGACGACGACCGGCCTTCCGCCGTGCCGGCCCAGTGGGTGTACCTCGGCTACACCCGCGCGCCCGGCGAGCCATTGCTGGTCTGGACGACGAGCACCGGGCTGGCCTGTGCCCCCGACCTGTCCGGTGCGGTGCTGGGCGGCCTGCTCGAGGTCATCGAGCGCGACGCGTTCGTCCGGGTGTGGCGGCACCGCCGGACGCTGCCCAGGCTCCGGGTGGACGGTCTGCTCGCCCGGCACCGCTGGCTCGGCGACGCCTTCGACCTGCCGGACGGTCCGCGGCTCTCTCTGGTCGACCTCAGCCCGATCGCGGTGGCGCCCACCGTGCTTGCCACGATCCGGCACCCGCACCCCGAGATGCCCGCGCTCGCGGTCGGCGCGGCCTCGGGTCTGACCCGTGCTGCAGCCGCGACCAAGGCGGCGGTCGAGGCCTGCCACACGGCGTACTACGCCGCCGGCCTGCGGCTCGGTGAGCTCAGCGCAGCCAGGCCCAGGCCGGCTGCGGAAGGCTTCGACCGCGGTGTCTGGCAGTACGTCGACCACCGCCGCGCCGAGCGGGCCGCATTCCTGGACTGCGGGCCGGTGACCCTGGCCGTCGACTGGTCCGAGCCGTCGCCGTACGACGACGCGGCCACCGCCACCCAGATCCTCGCCGGCAGATGGCGGGACGAGGGGGTGGAGACCTTCGCGGTCGACGTGACCGCACCGGACGTCGCCGACCTCGGGCTCGCGGTGGCCCGGGTGGTCAGCCCGCAGGCGGTCCAGCTGGACGTCCCAGGCGCAGGGCCCTACCTCGGTCAACCTCGCTTGCGCAGCACCGATCCCCGCGGGCTGAACCCGGACCCCCACCCGTTTCCCTGACCACGTCCCCACCGGAGGCCAGCGTGACCGCAGAACCTGTGACGACCGACCGCACCGAGGGGGCAGCAGAACCCGGCCCCGAGCCCGAGCCCTTGGCGAACGGGCCGCTCTTCGCCAGCTATCCAGTGCGCGCCCACCACCGGTTCGACCCGGTCGATCCGGAGGGGGAACCGGACGTCGGTGCCGACTTCCATGAGGCCACCAAGCTGCACCCGGCGCTGTCCGCCTACGTCACCGGACCGGCCGAACAGCTGTGGACGCCGGGCTACGAGTCGGTGCCGAACGAGGGACTGGCCACCCGCAGGTGGTACACCCGAGCGCACCCGCTGCCCGTTCCCGAGCCGGTGGATCGCACGCTGTCGGAGGTTGTGGCACAACGGGTCTCGACCTCACCACCCGGTGCCGAGGGACTGACCGCCGCCGAGCTGTCCTCGGTGCTGTTCCTCGCCTACGGAGCGACCCCCGTGCCAGGCGACCCCCGGGTGCACCGCCGTCCGGTTCCGTCCGGAGGAGCCCTGTACCCGCTCGACCTCTACGTCGCGGTCGGTCCAGAAGGCTTGGGGGACAGCGAGATCGGCAGCGGGCTGTTCCACTACGACCCGTTCCGCCACTGCCTGGAGGAGCTGCGCGACGGACGCGGCTGGGACCAGGTCGTCACGGCCTCGATCGCGCAGTCCACGGTGCGCGGCAGCTCCGTGGTGCTCTGCATGGTGGCCTGCTTCGCCCGGCAGACGGGCAAGTACGGCGAACGGGGGTACCGGTTCACCTACCTCGAGGCCGGTCACGTCGGTCAGAACGTCGGGCTCGCCTGCACCGGGCTCGGTCTGGGTTGCCTGCCGTTCGCGTCGATCTACGACGCGGCCGTCGAGCAGGCGCTCGGGGTCGACGGCCTGCACGAGAGCCTGGTGCACACCGTCCTGCTGGGACGCCGGTGAGCGGCGCTGCGGCGGTGCCCACGGTGACGTCCGAACGCACTGTGGCTAAGGGGTTTCGGCCGACACCGCCACTCGCGGTCAGCCAGGTCGGACTGGTGCTGAAGGGAGCCAGCGTGCTGCGCGGGGTGACCTTCGACGTCCAGCCCGGCAGCGCGGTGGCGCTGCTCGGTCGCAACGGCGCCGGCAAGTCCAGCCTGCTGCAGACCGTCGCGCACCTGCGCCGCCCGACGTCAGGGACCATCGCGGTGGACGGTGCCCCCGCGGGCAGCGCCCGAGCGCGGACGGCGATGGCCGTGGTTCTGCAGGACGTGGAGTTCCCGGTCGCGCTGCGGGTGGGCGAGCTGCTCGACCACGTGGCCCGGCACTATCCGCGCCCTCGCGACCCGCAGGCGGTGGGCGATCGCCTGGGGTTGACGCCCTTGTGGTCCCGGCGGGCCGGCGGGTTGTCCGGTGGTGAGGAACGCCGCCTCGCGCTGGCCTGTGCGCTGGTGGGCCGCCCTCGACTGGTCCTGCTGGACGAGCCCACGGCCGGCCTCGACCGGTCGGGCAGCGAACAGCTGTGGACGGTGCTGGACGAGCACGTCGCCGACGGGGGTGCGGTGCTGTTCAGTACGCACCAGCTCGCCGAGGTGGAGGCCCGGGCGCAACGGGTGCTGCTGCTCGACGCCGGAACCGTCGTCGCCGACGAGCCGCCGCAGGGCCTGGTGGCCTCACTCGGGCTCACCCAGGTCTGCGCCGTCGCGCAGGTCGCGCCCGCCGCGCTCACCGCGGCACCGGGCTGCACGCGGGTGAGCTGGGACGGCGTCCGCTGCGCCTTCCTCACCAGCCGCCCGGACGACGTGGTCCGCTGGTTGGTGCACAGCGGCATCGCGTTCCGGGAGCTGACGATCGAGCCGCTCGGCCTCCCCGCCGCCATCGACGAGCTGCTCCGCCGCCGTACCGGGCAGGCATCGTGAGCGCCCTGTCGGTTTGCGCGTCGACGGTCTCGCTGATCGGCCGCGAGCACCTTCGGCTGCCGGCCTTCAGCGTGCCGACGTTCTCGATGCCGGTGCTGGTGTACCTGTTCTTCGGCACCGTGCGCGGGCGCGCGGCAGGTCAGGGCGGTGCCGAGTCGGCGACGTCCCTGGAGCTGCTCGGCTACTGCGGCTTCGCGGTGCTCGGGGTGGCCCTGTTCAGCTTCGGGGCGAGTCTGGCGCTGGAGCGGGTCTCGCCGTGGGAGCAGTTCCAGCGCACACTGCCGGTGTCCGGCGGGGTGCGGTACGTGGCCCGCGTGGCGGTCGTCCTGACCTTCAGCCTCGCCAGCCTGCTGCCGCTGCTCGCGGTCGGACTCACGGTGGGCGGAGCCGACCCAGGGGTCGTGCTGCGACCGGTCAACCTCCTGCCACTGGCCCTCGGGGTCGCGGTGTTCTCCGCACTCGGCACCACCCTGGGCTACTGGCTGCCGGTGCGTGGCGCCGTCCCCCTGACCAACCTCATCTACCTGCCGCTCAGCTTCGCTGGTGGTCTGCTCGGCGCCGCCCGGGCGGACCGGGTCGACCGCTGGGGTGTGCTGCCGACGACCCAATGGAACGAACTGCTGTACGGCACGTCGGTGCGGCACTGCGTGCCGGTGACCGCCACCGTCGGTCTGCTCTGCTGGCTGGCTGTGCTCAGCCTGCTGGCGTTGGTCGGGTACCAGCGCGTGCAGCGCGAGACCTTCCGCTGAGGCCCGCCGTGTTCAGGATCCAGGCCAGTCGCAGCGCCTGCTCGCGGACCAGCTCGTCCGGGTCCGTCGGTCCGCTGTGGCCACCGGTGGCGAGACCGCGCAGCAGGATTGGGCCGCGTCCGGAGCCCAGCGACCGCAGGCGCTCGACCCAGTCGAGCACGTGCGCCGGGTCGGCCCGCCAGTCCTGCTCGGCAGTGGTGACGTACATCGGTGGATAGCTCACCGGCCGTACGTTCTGGCGCGGAGAGTAGGCCTGCATCGCCTGCAGCACAGCGGTATCGGACAGCGGGTCGCCCCACTCAGCGTGCTCCAGGCTGGTCAACGGTCGTGAGGGCTCGCTCATGCTGGTCAGCGGGTCGACGAACGGCACCAAGGCCACCACTGCTGCGAACAGTTCCGGCTGCTGGTTCACTGCCACAGCGACGGCCAGCCCACCCGCGCTCGTGCCTTGGGCGACCAGGCCGGCGGGCGTCGTCCAGCCGTCCTCGACGAGGAACCGCGCGCAGTCCAGCAGGTCTGCGAACGTCGTCTGCTTCGCGCGCCCGCGGCCGGCGTCATGCCATCGCGGCCCGAGGTCGCCCCCACCGCGAACGTGGGCGATCGCGACCCGCATGCCGCGGTCCAGCAGCTCGGCGCGGGCCAGGTCGAACACGGGTTCCTGGCACTGCCCGTAGGCGCCGTAGACCGTCAGCAGCAACGGCCCGGGCCTGGGGTCGTCCGGCTGGCCGATCACGGTGAGCGGGATCGCGACGCCGTCCAGGCTCGAGGGCACCCTCAGCCGCTCGACCCTCAGCCGCTCGACCCTCAGCCGCTCGACCCTCAGCCGCTCGACCCTCAGCCGTTCCGGCTCGTAGCCGGCCGGCGCCGGGGCGTGCCGGGCAACCGACTGTGCGGCCGTCGCCACGTCCAGGTCCAGCAGCTGCGGCGGGGCGCCCCACGACATCCGATTCACCCGAACGTGCGGCTGCGCCCAGTCCAGCGGCCTGGCGGCCAGCGCGGACGCGAACTCGGCAAGGGGATGGCGGAACACCGCGGTCACGTCGGGCGGCGCACCGTCCGGGCCGCCGGCGACGCCGTCGACGCCGTCGACGCGGTAGACCCGGGCACACGGCAGGCCGTCCTCGCGCACGTTCAGGACGACGGCGGCGGCCGAGGCGCTCAGGTGTAGCAGCTGCAGCCGGTCGTGCCCGGCCAGAATCGTGGACGTCGGGGCGTCCGGCGCCAGACCTCGCCGCAGTTGGAGGAGGTCGGGCCGGCCCGGTTCGCTGCGCAGCACCAGCAGCACGTCGTGGCCGGCCAGCCGGGCGTGCTCGACCTGGTGCTGCACGTGCCGCTCACGCGGCACCAGCACGGTGGCCAGCGGCCGTCCCGGCGGTCCCTGCAGCCGCAGCCACTCGGTCGAGTCGGCCGAGCCGGACAGCACCAGCAGCAACCGCCCGGACGTCGAGGCGCCCACCCCGACCCAGCGGCTCGGATCGGGCTCGTGGACGGCGACGACGTCCTGCTCGACGGGGGAGCCGAGGCGGTGCACGCGCACGGTGTCCGGGCGCAAGGTGGCGTCCGTGGTGGCGTAGGCGAGGCCGGACCCGTCCGGCCACCACGCGAACCGCGAGGCCACCTGGCGAACCCGGTCGACCTCCACTCCCGCCGCCACGTCCCGGACGACGAGGTCGTAGCTCTCGTCGCCGGTGGTGTCCACCGTGAAGGCGACCAGGGCGCCGTCCGGGGAGGGCGTCACCTCGGCGACGTCGGCGTACCCGGTCGCAGCGGCGAGCGAGGAGCCGTCCAGGACCACCTGCCAGCCGTCGGGACAGGCCGGCGGCTGCCAGGACGCCGCCGGGCGGCGGCAGATCTGCGGGTACGGGCGGCCGGGGACCCGGCGCCGCACGTACCAGTGCTCGCCGAGCCGGTACGGCAGCGAGGCGGTCGTACGAGCGCGGGCCGACCGGAGTCGGCGGGCGAGCTGCTCGACGAGCTCGTCGAGTGGAGCGAGGAGTGCGTCCGCGTGCTCCTGCTCGCGGGCCAGCCGAGCTCGCAGGTCGGCGGGTTCGCGGTCGAAGTGATGGTCGAGGGGCATCCGACGACGCTAGGAGCAGCGGGACGGCGCGGACCGGTTTCGCGCCGGTTAGGCCATTCGTGTCATGGATGCTGGGTGCGTTGTCCAAACGAGACCGGTCCGCAACGCCCGGTGACCCCAGATGACCGGGAGTACCAAGGTTCGCCACGTACCCTGAGCCGGTGATCCGGCTCGACAACGTGTCCAAGTCCTACGCCCTCGGGCAGCGCCCTGCCCTCGACAAGGTGTCGGTGGAGGTCGAGCGCGGCGAGTTCGTCTTCATCGTCGGCGCCTCGGGCTCCGGCAAGTCGACCCTGCTGCGGCTGGTGCTCAAGGAGGAGAAGGCCACCTCCGGCACTGTCCACGTCGCCGGCCGCGATCTGGCCGCCCTGTCCAGCCGCAAGGTGCCGATGCTGCGCCGGCAGATCGGCGCGGTCTTCCAGGACTTCCGCCTGCTGCCCAGCAAGACCGTCTTCCAGAACGTCGCGTTCGCCCTCCAGGTGATCGGCAAGCCGCGGCACACCATCGCCCAGGTGGTGCCCGAGACGCTTGACCTGGTCGGCCTCGGTGGCAAGGAGAACCGGCTGCCGCACGAGCTGTCCGGTGGCGAGCAGCAGCGGGTGGCGATCGCCCGGGCCTTCGTCAACCGGCCCTCCATCCTGCTTGCCGACGAGCCGACCGGAAACCTCGACCCGACGACCAGCATCGGCATCATGCGACTGCTGGACCGGATCAACCGCACCGGAACCACGATCGTGATGGCCACCCACGACGACGAGATAGTCGACCAGATGCGCAAGCGCGTCGTCGAGCTCGAGGACGGCCAGCTGGTGCGCGACCAGGCGCGTGGCGTCTACGGATCCCAGCGCTAGAAGTACCGAACCACCGACCCGAAGGAAGTCATGCGCCTGCAGTTCGTTCTCAGCGAGATGGCCATCGGCCTGCGCCGCAACCTGTCCATGACGGTGTCGCTGGTGCTCGTCACGATGGTCTCGCTGGTGTTCTTCGGGTTCGGCCTGCTGTCCAGCATGCAGGTCAACGAGATGAAGGACTTCTGGTACGGCAAGGTCGAGGTCTGGATCGCGCTCTGCCCCGCCCGCTCGCTCGAGCCGTCCTGCGCCTCCGGCGAGGTCACCCAGGCGCAGAAGGACGAGATGAGCCAGCAGCTCGACTCGCTCAAGCCGCTGGTCAGCACGGTCTACTTCGAGTCCAAGCAGGAGGCGTACGACCACTTCGTGCAGCAGTTCAAGGACTCGGCGATCAAGGACTCCGTCAAGCCGGACCAGATGCAGGAGAGCTTCCGGGTCAAGCTGTCCGACCCGAAGAAGTACGACGTGGTCGCGAGTGCCTTCGAGGGTGCGCCTGGTGTCGAACGGGTCATCGACCAACGCAAGCTGCTGAGCACCATGTTCTTCGCGTTGAACCGGGTCACCATCGGCGCCTGGATCTTCGCCGGCGCGATGACGCTGTCCGCGATCTTGCTCGTGGCGACGACGGTGCGGCTGTCCGCGTTCAACCGAAGACGCGAGATCGGCATCATGCGGCTGGTCGGCGCCTCGAACCTGTTCATCCAGCTGCCCTTCCTGATGGAGGCGATCCTGGCCACCGTGCTGGGGGCCGGAATCGCGATCGGTACGCTCTGGGCGTTGACCCACTTCGCGGTGCAGGGCTGGCTGGCGCAGAAGATGCAGTTCATCCCGTTCGTCACCGGTGCCGACGTGCTGTCCATCGCCCCGGTCGTGTTCGGCATCGGGCTGCTGATCGCGGTGCTGACGTCGTTCCTGACCATGCGGCGGTATCTGCGGGTCTAGCCTCCCCGGTGACGGGTGTTACCTGTGGTACGAATGGTGTGTCTGAGACGTCACTGAGCGTGCCCGCACTCGGTATCGAGTTCGAAGGAGACCCCGTCACATGCGCCTGGCCCGCACGACACGGCTGACCCTGGCCACGGTCCTGACGGCTCTGATCGCCTCGCTGGTCGCACCGGCCACCAGCGCGCAGGCCGGTCCGGCGGACAAGAAGCGTCACGTCGACCGGTCCATCGCCTCGCTGCAGGACGACCTCGAGGACACCTCGTCCGACCTGGTCGCGGCCTATCACAGGCTGCAGTCCATCCAGAAGCAGCTGCCGTCGGCCCAGGCCGACCTCGTGCAGGCGCAGGCGCGACTCGCCGCAGCACAAGCGCTGGACCTCGAGATCGGTCGCCAGCTCACCGTCGCCCGCGCGCAGGAGGCGAAGGCGGACGACGACCTGTCGGCAGCCACCGCCTCCACCGCCGAGACCACCGACAAGATCGCCGGCATCGCCCGACAGGCCTACCAGACCGGCGGCATCGGTGAGCTGTCGGTCGCGCTCGCTGCGGAGAGTGCGGACGACTTCGCCCAGCGCGTCGTGGGGATGGACACCGCGATGCAGATGCAGGGCATGGCGCTGGCCCAGCTGGACGTCGACCGCGCCCAGATCCGGGCCAAGCAAGCCAGACTCGTCGCCGTCCGGCAGCAGGTCGCGCTCCTGAAGGCGAAGGCCGAAGCCGGCTTGGCCCGCGCGGCCACGCTGGAGAAGGCCGCCGAGGCGGCCAAGGCCCGGGTCGAGTCCCTGATCCGCAGCCAGGCCGCGGTCGTGCGCACCATCGAGGTCCGCAAGGCGGCCGAGCGCAGGCGGTTGGACGCCCTCGAGGCGCAGGCGCGCAAGCTGCGCGCCCAGCTCGCGGCGATCGCCCGCGCCAACCTCAGGCGCCACGGCATTGGTGGTGGCGGCTTCACCTCGAACGGCTACCTTTCCACGCCGGTCACCGGTGCGCGCATCTCCTCCGAGTTCGGGATGCGGTTCCACCCGATCCTGCACTACTGGCGGCTGCACGCCGGAATGGACTTCGCGGTCCCGTGCGGTACCCCGGTGCACGCCGCTGCCTCCGGCGTGGTGGTCAGTGCCGGGTGGGGCGGCGGCTACGGCAACCGGATCATCGTCTCGCACGGCGTGGTGAACCGGATGGGCCTGGCGACCACGTACAACCACCTGTCCCGGATCCTGGTGCACAGCGGTCACGTCTCGCGCGGGCAGCTGATCGCGCTCTCTGGCACGACTGGCGAGTCCACCGGATGTCACCTGCACTTCGAGACCTACGACAACGGAACCCCGGTCAACCCGCGTCGCTGGCTCTGAGGTCGGCCGTGACGCCGGCGACGATGGCCGGGCGGAACTCGTTGGGGTCCGGCCGCGTCTGACCGGTACCGTGTCCGGTCGGTGACACGAGGTGTCGCGGGGAGCAGCAGGGAGTGAGCACGGTGGCCAAGGAGTCGGGGCGCAAGCTCGTCGCGAGCAACCGCAAGGCGCGGCACGACTACACGATCGAGGACGTCTTCGAGGCGGGCATCGTGCTGTCCGGTACCGAGGTGAAGTCGCTGCGCGCCGGCCGCGCCTCGCTCGTCGACGGGTTCGTCAGCTTCTACGGGCACGAGGCGTGGCTGGAGTCCGTGCACATCGCCGAGTACATCTCCGGCAACTGGACGAACCACCCGCCGCGCAGGCGTCGCAAGCTGCTGCTGCACCGTGACGAGATCACCCGCCTCGAGCAGGCGGTCAACCAGAGTGGGCTGACCGTCGTCCCGTTGCAGCTGTACTTCCTGGACGGACGGGCCAAGGTCGAGATCGCACTGGCCCGCGGCAAGAAGAACTGGGACAAGCGGCAGGCGCTGCGTGAGCGGCAGGACACTCGCGAGGCCCAGCGCGCCATGTCCCGGAAAGACCAGTGAGAGCGCGGTTGGGGACGGCCCTGGGGGCCGTCCTGCTGGCCGGTGCCGTCAGCGTGGGGACGTCGAGCGCGGCCTTCGCCGCGGACAGCGAGCAGATCCGCAGCTTCGCCTCGGCGATCACGGTGGACGCGGACGGGGTCCTGCATGTCAAGGAGACCATCCAGTACCAGTTCGAGGGAGAGCACCACGGCATCGAGCGAGAGCTCGTCACGGCGCAGTCGACCAACCGGGAGGACGGCAAGCTACGGCTCTACCCGGTGAGCGACATCGAGGTGAGCAGCCCAAGCCACGCTCCCGCCGACTCGGACGTCTCGGAGTCGGACGCCTCGACCACGATCCGGATCGGCGACCCGCACAAGAGCGTCAGCGGGACGCAGACCTACGTCATCTCGTACACCGTCCGGGGAGCGTTCAACCGGTTCACCGAGCCGGTGACGGAGCCGGACGGGACCACGTTGCCACCGCACGACGAGCTGTACTGGAACGTCACCGGCAACGCGTGGAACGTGCCCATCGTTGCAGCGAGCGCGACGGTGACCGCGACGCAGCCGGCCACCGCAGCGCAGTGCTACAAGGGCGGCCGCGGGTCGACCGACACCTGCCCCGCCACCGCCGGAGCGACGTCCACCTTCTCGACCACTGGGCTAGGCGAGCAGCAGGGGATGACGATCCTGCTTGCCTACCCCCTGAACATGGTCTCTGACGCCGCGCCGATCCTCGCCGACCCGCCGCGGCACGGGATCTCACAGCTGCTGGACGTCTCGCCGATCTCGCTCGGCGGGGCAGTGCTCGTGCTGGCGGCCATCGTCGGCGGCATGGCCTGGCTGGTTCGCCGGCGCGGACGCGACGCCGCCTACGTCGGCCTCACCCCCGGCCTGATGCCGGTGCACGGACAGCAGGCGGGGGAGCGGCCGGTCACCCGGCAGCCCAAGGACGTCGCGGTGCAGTTCACGCCGCCGGCCGGCCTGCACCCGGGGCAGATCGGCACCCTGATCGACGAGGTGGCCAACCCCGTCGACGTGACCGCGACGATCATCGACCTGGCCGTGCGCGGATTCCTGAAGATCGAGGAGATCACCAACGACGCGGGCACCAAGGTCAAGGACTGGCGCCTGTCGGTGGTCTCACCCGCACCGGCGGAGCAGCTCGAGCCGTACGAGCTGGCGCTGCTGCAGGCGCTGTTCAAGGGCCGCAACGACGTCGAGCTCAAGGGCGAGCTGCGCAACACGTTCGCCGGGGACCTCAAGGCGACCCAGACGAGGCTGTACGACGACGTCACGCAGCGCGGCTGGTTCCGTGGCAACCCGGAGTCGGTGCGCGGGCTCTACCGGATGCTCGGGCTGGCGCTGATGGGGCTCGGCTTCGTCGGTGTCTTCTTCAGCAGCCTGACCCACCTCAACTTCCTGGTCCCGTCGGCCGCGGTGTTCCTGGGTGGCCTCGTCGTCCTGCTGATGGCCAAGCGGATGCCGGCCAGGACGGCGTCCGGGACGGCGGTGCTCACCCAGGCGCAGGGTTTCCGGCGCTACCTGGAGACCGCCGAGGCCGATCAGATCCGGTTCGAGGAGGGGCAGGACCTGTTCAGCCGTTACCTGCCGTACGCGATCGTGTTCGGCGTCGCGGACCGGTGGGCCAGGGTGTTCGACGACCTCGCCAAGTCCGGCGCCGCGGTGTCGCAGCCGTCCTGGTACGTCGGCCACTCGCCGGTCTGGAGCTACTACTGGCTCAGCGCCAGCATGAACAGCTTCGAGACGACGTCCAACTCGAGCCTGGTGTCCACGCCGGCGTCCAGCGGTTCCAGCGGCTTCAGCTCCGGCGGCGGGTTCAGCGGCGGCGGCGGCGGCGGAGGTGGGGGCGGGTCTTGGTGAGGGGTCGCGCGGGCTGGGACGAGGGGGACGGCGGCTCTCGCAAGCTCGTTTGACGCCGCCGTCCCCGTCGTCCCAGCCCGCGCTCGGTTCGTCGTCCGAGAGCGCCGGCTTCGCTGACGCTCAGCGGCGTGACCACCCTCGGACCACCAGCGGCTGACCCGCCGGACGTCGGCTCCGCACTCGCGCAGCAGCGCGGACGCGCCGGGAACCGGCCGGGCGGCGTCAAACGAGCGAAGCGAGAGCCGCCCAGAGGTTCGCGGCGTGACCGCGCGGCACCACAAGCTCAGGAGATGACGACCAGCAAGTCGCCGCCCTCAACCTGTTGCTGCGACCCGATCGCCAGCCGCTGCACCGTCCCGGCGACCGGCGTGGTGATCGACGCCTCCATCTTCATGGCCTCGATGGTCGCGACCGTCGCCCCGGCCTCCACGTTGGCTCCCTGCTCGACGGCCAGGGAGACCACCCCGGCGAACGGCGCCGCCACGTGGCCCTGCTCCTTCGGGTCGGCCTTCTCGGCGGCGCGCACGTCCACGTCGGCGCTCTCGTCGCGGGTCAGCACCGGACGCAGCTGCCCGTTCAGGGTGGTCATCACGGTGCGCATCCCGCGCTCGTCGACCTCGCTGACCGACTGGACGCCGACCAGCAGGCGCTTGCCGGGCTCGATCTCGACCTCGGCCTCCGCACCACCGGGCCGCAACCCGTGCAGGAACTGCGTGGTGGGCAGCACGGAAACATCGCTGTAGGTCTCGCGCGACCGCTCGAACTCCTGGGTCGGACCGGGGAACAGCAGCCGGTTCAGGGTCGCCCGCCGGTCGGTGGCCAGCCCCTCGACGTCCGCAGCGTCCAGCTCCGCGACAGCCGGCTTCGACCGGCTCCGACCCGCCAACGCCTTGGTACGGAACGGTTCCGGCCAGCCGCCGGGCGGGTCGCCGAGCTCGCCCTGCAGGAAGCCGATGACGGAGTCGGGGATGTCGTGCGAGCCCGGGTCCGCCTCGAAGTCGGCCGGGTCGACGCCGCGACCGACCAGGGCGAGGGCCAGGTCGCCGACCACCTTGCTGGACGGTGTCACCTTGACGACGTTGCCGAGCATCCGGTTGGCCGCCGCGTAGGTGTCCTCGATGGCCTCGAACTTCTGGCCCAGCCCGAGCGCGATCGCCTGCTGGCGCAGGTTGGACAGCTGCCCGCCGGGGATCTCGTGGTCGTAGACCCGTCCGGTCGGCGCGGTCAGCCCGGACTCGAACGGCGCGTACAGCCGGCGCACCGCCTCCCAGTACGGCTCGAGGTCGCAGACCGCGCGCAGGTCCAGCCCGGTGGCCCGCTCCGTCCCGTCGGTCGCCGCGACCAGTGCCGACATCGGGACCTGGCTGGTGGTGCCGGCCATCGGCGCGCTGGCGACGTCCACCGCATCCACACCCGCGTCGATCGCGGCCAGCAGCGTTGCGAGCTGGCCGCCGGCCGTGTCGTGGGTGTGCAGGTGCACGGGCAGCTCGAAGCGATCGCGCAGCGCGCTGACCAGCACCCGCGCGGCCGGGGCCCGCAGCAGCCCGGCCATGTCCTTGATGGCCAGCACGTGCGCGCCGGCCTCGACGATCCGCTCGGCCAGGGCCAGGTAGTAGTCCAGCGTGTAGAGCGTCTCGGCGGGATCGGACAGGTTGCCGGTGTAGCAGAGCGCGACCTCGGCGATCGCCGTCCCGCTGGCCCGTACCGCCTCGATCGCCGGGCGCATCTGCGCGACGTCGTTGAGCGCGTCGAACACCCGGAAGACGTCGATGCCGGTGCGGGCGGCCTCCTCCACGAACGCGTCGGTGACCTCGACCGGGTAGGGCGTGTAGCCGACCGTGTTGCGACCGCGCAGCAGCATCTGCAGGCAGAGGTTCGGCATCGCCTCGCGCAGCGCGGACAGCCGGTCCCACGGATCCTCGGCGAGGAAGCGCAGCGCCACGTCGTACGTCGCACCGCCCCACGCCTCGACGCTCCACAGCTGCGGGGTCAGCCGGGCCACCGGCGCGGCGGCGGCCAGCAGGTCGCGGGTTCGCACCCGGGTGGCCAGCAGCGACTGGTGCGCGTCGCGGAACGTGGTGTCGGTGACGGCGACCGCGGTCTGCGCGCGCAGCGCGGCCGCGAACTCCTGCGGTCCCACCCGCACGAGCAGGTCGCGAGCACCGGGCGGCGGGGTCGTCTCGAGGTCGACGGCCGGCAGCTTGCCGGCCGGGTCGGCGAGGTCCTGACCCGGCCCGTGCGGCTGGTTCACAGTCATGTGCGCCAGGTAGGTCAGCAGCTTGGTGCCGCGGTCGGCCGGGGCCCGCGGGGTCAGCAGCTCCGGCCGCTCGTCGATGAAGGACGTCGAGAGCCGGCCGGCGACGAAGTCCGGCTGGTCGATCAGGCTCTGCAGGAACGGGATGTTCGTGGAGACGCCACGGATCCGGAACTCGGCCAGCGCCCGCCGAGCCCGCCGGACGGCGGTGGGAAAGTCCCGCCCGCGGCAGGTGAGCTTGACCAGCATCGAGTCGAAGTGCGCGCCGATCTCGGCCCCCACGAACACCGTGCCGCCGTCCAGCCGGACCCCGGCGCCGCCGGCCGAACGGTAGGTGGTGATGGTGCCGGTGTCGGGCCGGAACCCGTTGGACGGGTCCTCGGTGGTGATCCGGCACTGCAGGGCCGCCCCGTTGACCCGGATCGTGTCCTGCGAGAGGCCGAGGTCCCCCAGGCCCTCGCCGCTGGCGATGCGCATCTGAGCCGAGACGAGGTCGATGTCGGTGACCTCCTCGGTCACCGTGTGCTCGACCTGGATCCGCGGGTTCATCTCGATGAAGACGTAGCTGCCGTCCGGGTCCAGCAGGAACTCGACCGTGCCCGCGTTGGCATAGCCGATCTGCCGGGCGAAGGCGACCGCGTGCGCACACATCCGCTCGCGGATCTCGGTGGGCAGGTTGGGGGCGGGCGCGATCTCGACGACCTTCTGGTGCCGGCGCTGGACCGAGCAGTCGCGCTCGAAGAGGTGGACGACGTCCCCGCTGCCGTCGGCCAGGATCTGGACCTCGATGTGCCGGGGGGACACCACGGCCTGCTCGAGGAACACGGTCGCGTCGCCGAACGCGCTCTCCGCCTCGCGCATCGCGGCCTCGATGGATTCGCGCAGCTCGGCCGGGGCCTCGACCCGGCGCATGCCGCGGCCGCCGCCACCGGCGACGGCCTTGACGAAGATCGGGAAGCCGACCTCGCCCGCGGCGGCGACCAGGGCGTCCACGTCGGTGCTCGGCGGCACGCTCGCCAGTACCGGCAGGCCGGCCTCGCGGGCCGCGGTGATGGCCCGCGCCTTGTTGCCGGTCAGCTCGAGCACCGGGGCCGGCGGCCCGATGAACGTGATCCCTGCGTTCGCGCAGGCCTCGGCCAGCTGCGGGTTCTCGGAAAGGAAGCCGTAGCCCGGGTAGACCGCGTCCGCGCCGGACTCGCGAGCCACCCGGACGATCTCGGCGATGTCCAGGTACGCGCGCACCGGGTGGCCGGCCTCGCCGATCCGGTAGGCCTCGTCCGCCTTGGACCGGTGCTCGCTGCGGCGGTCCTCGTGGGCGAACACGGCCACCGTCTGGGCGCCCAGCTCGGTGGCTGCCCGGAAGGCGCGGACGGCGATCTCGCCACGGTTGGCGACCAGGACCTTGCGGAACACGCGCGGGACCTCCGGCGGGGCTACGAAATGCGGCAGGACGGACACGGCTGACAACCGGGAGCCTACCGATCCGTCCGTCAGGCGGGATCGCGGTCTCCACTGGCGAGACGAGAGGGCCGCCACAGGGTCCAGACTGGGTGGATGCCACGAACCATCGCCACCAACACCCAGGTCGACCTCGACGCGTTGCTGGAGTTCGTCCGCAGCCGGCACCAATTCGTCCTGCTGACCCGGCGCAGCGACGGTGCGCCGCAGGCGTCCCCGGTCACCGGGGGAGTGGACGACGAGGGCCGGCTGGTGATCTCCACGTACCCGCAGCGGGCCAAGGTGAGCAACGCCCGCCGGGACGGCAGGGTCAGCGTGCTCGTGCTGTCCGAGGACTTCGGCGGCGCCTGGGTGCAGGTGGACGGCGAGTGCGAGGTGATCGACCAGCCTGACGCGATCGAGCCGCTCGTCGACTACTACCGGTCGATCTCCGGCGAGCACCCGGACTGGGACGAGTACCGCGCAGCGATGGCGAAACAGGGCAAGTCGCTGCTGCGGATCACCCCGACCCGCTGGGGTCCGGTCGCCACCGGCGGCTTCCCGCCTGAGCTGGCCGACTGAGCTGCCGACTGAGCTGCCGACTGAGCTGCCAGGAGTCTCAGCGGTCCGCGGCGGAACGCATCCGCCAGGCGTCGCCGATCAGCTCAGCCAGCCGGCCGACGTCCACCTCCGGCAGCCGCAGCATCACCAGTGGCCAGCCGTCGTAGCCCGCGGTGGTGAAGAACAGGTCTGGTTCGCCGAGCAGGAGGGCCTGCTTCTCGGCCTCGTCCCCGACGTACAGCACGGCAACGTCGGTCCGGATCACCCGCCGCTTGCCCGGGTTGCGCTCGGGGTAGGACCAGACGAAGCCGTGCCCGCCGACCCGGAAGTCGAAGCCCTCGCTCTCGATCTCCCGCACGTCGGGCAGCGCCAGGGCGAGCCGGCGCACGTCGTCCGCGTCTGCCATCGAGGTCGCTCAGCCGCCGGTCACGTTGGGATCGCGCCAGGTCCGCTCGAACGGCAGCCGCCACGAGGTCGGCGCGATCAGCTGGTGGATCTGGTTGGGGCCGTAGGAGCCCGGCGCGTAGGGCCGCACCGGTGGTGGGTTCTCCAGCAGCGGCACCGAGATCGCCCAGAGCCGCTCGATGCCCTCCGCCGTGTTGAACAACGTGTGGTCGCCGCGCATCGCGTCGTAGATGAGGCGCTCGTAGGCCTCCAGCGCGGCGCCGGCCCAGTTCGTCTCCTGCATCGCGAACTGCATGCTCAGCTTGTCGAGCTTCATGCCCGGGCCGGGTCGCTTGCCGTAGAACGACAACGACATCCGCGACTTGTCGGCGAGGTCGAAGGTCAGGTGGTCCGGACCGTGCTGGCCGACGCCCGAGCCGGGCGGGAACATGCTGCGCGGCGGCTCCTTGAAGGCGATCGAGATGATCCGGGCTCCCTCAGCCATCCGCTTGCCGGTGCGCAGGTAGAACGGCACGCCGGCCCAGCGCCAGTTGTCGATCTCGCACTTGAGCGCGATGAAGGTCTCGGTCTGCGACTCCGGTGAGACCCCCTCCTCGTCCCGGTAGCCGCTGTACTGGCCGCGGACGACGTTCGAGGGGTCGATCGTGGCCAGCGAGCGGAAGACCTTGTTCTTCTCCTCGCTGATCGCGAAGGGCTCCAGGGCGGTCGGCGGCTCCATCGCGGTGAACGCCAGCACCTGGAACAGGTGGGTGACCACCATGTCGCGGTAGGCGCCGGTGGCCTCGTAGAAGCTGGCGCGCTGGTTCAGTCCCAGCTCCTCCGGGACGTCGATCTGGATGTGGTCGATGTTGTTGCGGTGCCAGATCGGCTCGAACAGGCCGTTGGCGAACCGGAATGCAAGGATGTTCTGGGCAGCCTCCTTGCCCAGGAAGTGGTCGATGCGGAAGATCCGCTCCTCCGCGAACACCTCGTGCAGTGCGGCGTTCAGCTTCTGTGCCGACTCCAGGTCGGTGCCGAAGGGCTTCTCCATGATGATCCGGCTGTGCTCGACGAGCTTGGCCTCCTCGAGCATCGCCACCACCGACAGCGCCGCGCGTGGAGGCACCGAGAGGTAGTGCAGCCGGCGCGCGTCCGAGCCCAGGTCCGCCTCGCACTCCTCGACGACGGCGCGCAGCCCCGCCGCGCCGGCGCCGCCGGGCACGTAGCGCAGGCAGGCCGCGAACGCCGTCCACTGCTCGGGGCTGAGGGGGTGGCCGCTGAACTGCTCGACCGCCGAGCGCGTGAACTCGACGAAGGTGTCCTGGTCGTAGTCCTCGAGCGACGTGCCGACGACGCACATCTTCGGGACCAGGCCGGACTGGAACAGGTGCAGCAGACCCGGCAGCAGCTTGCGCTTGGCCAGGTCGCCGGTGGCACCGAACAGGACGACGACGTAGGGGTCAGCCATCTACGCAGCGTAGAGAGGGTGGCGGCGTAGCGGCACCCCCTTCAGCACGCGAACCGCTTCAGCGGTCTGGGTCCAGACGGACCAGCATCTTGCCGGTGTTGCCGCCGGACAGCAGCGATCGGAAGGCGTCCGGCGCCGACTCGATGCCTTCGCTGACCGTCTCGCGCCGGGTGATCCGGCCCTCGCGCAACCAACTCGCAACGTCCTGCAGGAACCGCGGGCGGGCGTCCGCGTGGTCGCGAACGAGGAAGCCGCGCAGGGTCAGCCGGTTCTGCACCAGGCGAGCCAGGTTGCGCGGTCCGGGCGGCGGCTCGGTCGCGTTGTACGCCGAGATGGCCCCGCACAGCGCGGCCCGGCCGTGCAGCCTCAGCGCGCCGATCGCGGCCTCGAGGTGGTCCCCTCCGACGTTGTCGAAATAGACGTCGATGCCGTCCGGGGCGGCCTCGCGCAGCTGCTCACGGATCGGGCGGGCCTTGTAGTCCAGGGCGTGGGTGAAGCCGAGCTCGTCCAGCAGCCACTGGGTCTTGGCCGGGCCGCCCGCGCTGCCGACCACCGCCGAGGCGCCCTTGAGCCGGGCGAACTGGCCGACCAGCGAACCCACCGCGCCCGCGGCGGCGCTGACGAACACGACGTCCCCCTCGTGCAGCTGCGCGACGTCCAGCAGCCCGGCGTACGCGGTCAGGCCGGGCATGCCGAGCACCCCGAGGTAGGCCTGCGGCGCGGCCAGGTCGACGTCCACCCGCTGGGTGCGATCGGGCGGCAGGACGGCGCGCTCGCGCCAGCCCAGACCGTGCAGCACGGTGTCACCGACGGCCAGCCCCTCGACGTCCGGGCCGACCTGCTCGACGACGCCCACCGCACCGCCGTCCATCGGCTCACCGAGCGCGAACGGGGCGACGTAGGACTTGGCGTCGTTCATCCGACCGCGCATGTAGGGATCCACGCTCAGCCACGTGTTGTTGACGAGGATCTCGCCGCTGCCCGGCGCCGGCAGCTCGTGCTCGACCAGCTCGAAGTCCTCGGCGACCGGCTCGCCGTGCGGGCGGCGGACGAGGTGCCAGGCATGGCTGGTGACGGGCATGCGCAGGTCCTTTCGGTCGGGGTGGGGAGCAAACGTCTTGCTTACCTCGTTACAGTGGTGCAGACAACTGAACAGCGGTGGCAGAACGGCTGGTAGGCCATCAGGCAAGGCCGCATCCCCACGGGGGTGATCGGTTTCGACGTTGGTCGTACTACCAGGGGAAGCGGGTCGAGGATGCACGGTTATCTCGTGAACGCTCCGTGCAAAACACAGGTGCCGATTCCAATCGCACCGACTTCGCCCTCGCCGCCTGAGCGAGCTGCGTAAGTCCGTCAGCCCGGGAGTGCTCTCGGTCCGGTAGCTGGCGTCATCTAGAGAGCCACTGCTTGTTGCCTGCGTCGCAGGGGTAACAGGGACTAACACTGCGACTGGGCCCGGCAGCGACATGCCTGCTAGATCGCTGGGGCCGAGAAACACCGCAGCAGGCTGCACCCGGAGAAGTCCTGGTTCTGCGCTAGCGGACGCGGGTTCGATTCCCGCCACCTCCACCAACCAACCAGCCAAGGGGCAGTTCCCCAAAGGACGGCCAAGTCTTCAACGAAAGACGGACCCGGGGGACGCCCCGTTCTGCACCCGAACGGGCGGTCGAGCATGAGCTCGACCGCCCGTCATCTTTGCTGCGCATGCAGCGCACACCACTCCCGGGGACTCGACCGTGTGCTCCCGAGGCTCGCCCAGTGCACAGTGCACTCAACGAGTCGGATTCGAACGTAGGGGAGGCCCACTCGCAGGCGTTCATCAGAGCGTCAGACCCGCAGAGGATCGTGCCTAACTACCGCTCGGACGAGGGTCAACCATCAGCACCGACGGGGGTAGCGCATGGTCCGGTACGAGTTCGAGAACCAGGCCCCGGACCCGGTCGTCCAGGTCGGCGAGGATTCGGCGAACTGTCGCGTCGTTCTGTCCGCTGGGGTCGTCTACGGGCCAGTCGATGTACTTGACGCCCGGCACGTACGGGCACTCCTCGCCGCAGCCGAGGGTGATCGCCAGGTCGCTGGACGCGATGGTCTCGCGGGTGAGGAGCTTGGGATGCTCCTTGGAGGTGTCGAGGCCGAGCGAGGTCAGCACCTCCTCGACCTCCGGGTGGATGCGCGCACCGGGCTGGGTGCCGGCGGACAAGGCCACGACTCGTGAGCCGGCGTAGTGCTCGGTCAAGACGCGGCTGATCACCGACCTGCCGCCGTTCTTGACGCAGGCGAACACCACTTGGGGCACGTGTGGTGGTGCATCTTCTTCGGCAACGGCTTGGCTCATCGTGGACCGCTCCCTGTCTCGGCGCTGGTGGTGTGGGGTACGACGACTTCGTCAACCGCTGGATCCGCGGGAGTGCTGGGTTCGGGGAAGAACCAGAGCACGAGGAGGACGGCGACTGCACCACCCACGAGCTGTGCAGCGATGAAGCCGGGTGCCGAGGACGGAGCGATGCCGGCGAAGGAGTCGGAGAAAATCCGGCCGATCGTGACGGCGGGGTTGGCGAACGAGGTTGACGAGGTGAACCAATAGGCAGCACCGATGTAGGCGCCCACGGCTGGCGCCGCGAGTGCAACGCGTCCGGTGCGCACCAAGGCGAAGATCAGCGCGATCAGGCCGGCGGTGGCGACGACCTCACCCAGCAGCAGTGGTGCGCCCGTGCGTTCGGTGGTGGCCAACTGGCCGACCGGCACGCCGTACATCAGGTTGGCGAGCTCGGCGCCGGCAACCGCGCCCGCGATCTGCGCAGCGCAGTACGGGAGGACCTCCCGGCCGGGCATGCCAGCACCCTTGCCGGCCACCGCACTGAGCGTCCAGTCGGCCGCGGAGACGACCGGGTTGAAGTGGCCGCCCGAGATCGGTCCGAGCATCAGGATCAACACGGTGAGGCCGAACGCCGTAGCCAGGGAGTTCTCGAGCAGCTGCAGCCCCACGTCGTGTGGCGAGAGTCGTTGCGCTGCAATGCCCGACCCGACGACCACAGTGACCAGCATTGCGGTGCCCAGGAACTCGGCGGTCAGCCGCCGGGCCATCTGGCCGGCTTGTGTGGGGGAGGTGGCGCCGTCGCGGCGCTTCACGCGACGGGTTCCAAGTCGAGTTCCTTGAGCAGGGCCAGTACCCGGCGCTCGACCTCGTCCCGGATCGGGCGGACTTCCTCGACGCTCAGGCCGGCCGGGTCGTCGACGGTCCACTCCTCATAGCGCTTGCCTGGGAAGATGGGGCAGGCGTCTCCGCATCCCATCGAGATGACCACGTCGGCGGCTCGGACGACCTCGTCGGTCCAGGGCTTTGGGTACTCCCAGGAGATGTCGATGTCACGCTCGGCCATCGCGGCGATGGCCGAGGCGTTGACCTCGATGCCGGGCTCGGAGCCGCCGGACCAGGCGATGGCGGTCTCGCCGGCGTGGTGCTCGAAGAAGCCGAGTGCCATCTGGGACCGGCCGGCGTTGTGCGTGCACAGGAACAGCACGACGGGCTTGCCATCCTGGTGCAGTCCCTCGACCCGGGCCAGCGCCTGCAGCCGCTGGTTCGCGAACCGCTCGGCCAGCAGCGGCAGGAAGTTCAGCACCTTGGCTCGACCGGCGAACTCGTCGTACGAGGTGGTCAGGAAGCGTTCGATCGTCTCCGGGCCGAAGACTCCCTCGAAGTTCTCCGCGAGGCGACTGGCGGCGGCCCTGAGGGCGACCTGCTGGTCGAGGGTGATCTCCTGCCGGCGCCAGGTGTGTGTGGTCATGGCTTGCTCCCTAGGAGGCAACGAGGTGAGGCGATAGGTCGTGGATGCGCGCGGTCAGGTCGTCCAGGGCAGCGTCGAACGCGACGTCCGTACCCACAGGCACCGGGTCGGGCACGGACCAGTGCAGTGAGGGGCTCGGCTGATCCCGGGGACCAGCGTGCAGCTCCTCGTGAGCGTGGTCGCAGACCGTCACGATGTAGTCGCCGGGGGCCAGCACGTCGTCCAGGTGCAGTGGCTTCGCCGGTCGAAGTGCTACGCGATGCCGCCGTGCGACCGCGACGGCGCCGTCCGCTACAGCCGCGGCGGGGTGTGTCCCGGCCGAGGCCACCGGCAAGGAGTTCTGCTGGCGCCACAGGGCCGCCGCGAGCTGGGATCGTGCTGAGTTCGCGGTGCAGACGAACACCACCCGGGTCACGGTCAACACTCGGTCCGCGGTCAGCTTGTCCAGGCCGGAGCGGACCAGACGCAGGTACGAACGGCGGCGATCGGCCTCGGACCGGTGGCGCGTCACCAGGCCCTCGCGCTCAAGAACCTGCAGGTGGTGGGCGAGCAGGTTCGACGGCAGGCCAAGCAGCTGCTGGAGTTCCTTTGGTGAGGCGTCGCCGAGCTCCAGCGCGTCCACTACGCGCAGGCGCGAGGGGTCCGAGAGCGCGGCATGCACGCGAGCCCGGAGCTCGACGCCTTGATCTGCCTCAGTAGTCATTGAGTCAATGCTGGCTGAGTAGTTGTGATCCGTCAAGACCGTTCAGGGCCGGCAAGGCCGCCAGATCGGCCCGGCGTGGCTCAGCAGCAGGCGGGATCGAGCATGCGGCAGATCGCGGACAGCGACTCCGGGACAAGCCGGTACCAGACGTTCATCCCGTCGCGGCGTTTGGTCACCACGCCGGCCTCGAGCAGCTTGCGCAGATGGTGGCTGACGGTCGCCTCACTGAGCCCTACGACTGGGGCCAGGTCGCACGTGCAGGCCTCCCGGTTCGGGGCGCCCAACAGGAAGGCCACCAGCTGCAGACGGGTCGGGTCGGCGATCGCCTTCAGCCGCACGGCCAGTGCTACCGCGTCGTCCGCGGTGAGTTTCGGCTGGGCGGCCAGCGGGGTGCAGCAGATCGGCGAGGTGTCCACGAGCAGGGGAAGCGTCTTCGGCATGAGAAACAGTGTGCCACCTTCTTGACGAATGTCGAAGAGGTTGGCATCGTTCCTTTCGATCAAGATTAGATGTGTGTCGAAGGAGAAGCCATGATCAGCCCAGTGTTCGACCTCACCGCCGCCAGCGCCCACCTGCACGTCCGCGAGCTCACCGACCAGGCGCGCCAGCACCGGCTCGCTCGCCGTGCGCGTCCCGTCGCCCCGGCGCAGATCGCCGCGGCCCGGCCCCGCCGGCTCAGTCGCGCACTGCGCTCACCCGCTCCGTCCGGCGCAGCCTGCTGCGCCCCAGCCTGAGCATCCCCAGCCACTCAAAACCCCGGCAGTTCCACCACCTTCGGAGGTAATTCGTGTCCCGCATCCAACTGGCCCTCAACGTCGAGAGCATCGACGAGGCCGTGCAGTTCTACTCCACACTCTTCGACACCCGGCCCGCCAAGCGCCGTCCGGGCTACGCGAACTTCGCCGTCGAAAACCCGGCGCTCAAGC
Source organism: Angustibacter sp. McL0619 (assembly GCF_049994355.1). Classification (NCBI taxonomy): domain Bacteria; kingdom Bacillati; phylum Actinomycetota; class Actinomycetes; order Kineosporiales; family Kineosporiaceae; genus Angustibacter; species Angustibacter sp. McL0619. Next base: position 1,327,862 of record NZ_CP188257.1, read on the forward strand.
TCGTGCTGTTCGAGAACCCCGGGAAGTCCGGCACCCTCAACCACCTCGGCGTCGAGCGTGCCTCGATGGACGAGATCGTCGAGCAGGCCGAGCGGCTCGAGTCGGCTGGTCTGACCCTCGACGTCGAGGGCGACGTCGTCTGTTGCTATGCCCGTCAGGACAAGCACTGGGTCACCGGGCCCGACGGACAGCGTTGGGAGAACTACGTGGTGCTGGCCGACGCCGGAGCCGACCTGGAGGGCAAGTCGCTGGCCGACGTCCAGGCCGCGCCCGGTACCGCGGGCGACCTAGGGCCGGCGACCGCCGGTGGGTGCTGCGGATCGAGCGCGGCCGATGGCGAGGCAGAGGTGACGGCCACGACCTGCTGCGCCAACTAGCAACCCCCGGTCGGCACCCGCCGGACGCCACGCCCTCCGACGTGAGGGTGCAGGCGCGACCCACGCGAGGAGGTGAAGGGACATGGACGACTGCATCGGGACTGACTGCTGTGGGCCACGACCTAACCAACCTGACCTGGTGTCGGGTCCCAGTGGTTCTCGCGGTTCCGCGGTGAGCAGCCCCGGTTGGTCTCAGCAGGCCGGAAGTGCAGAAGCTTGAGTCCGCCGGATGCAACTCTTCCTGCGCATCCGTGAGCTGCAGTCGTTCCGACTTGATCAGTGGTATGCAACGCTCATTCGCCTGATGGTGCCGTTGAAGGCGAAAGGTGCCCTCGCCCGGTAGTCCAGGGAGACGGGTGAGCCGAGGCAGGTGCCGATGTCGAGGCAGTCGTTGGCTGTGAACAGCAGTGGTGCGCTGACTGGGACGCGACCCTCGCCGACGGGCTCGCCGTTGACCTTGAGGGTGATGTCGAGCGGGCCTCCGGGCCGGGGTTCGGCGTACCGGGTGACGACCTCGACGGTCGCCTGGCCTGTGGGCAGCGGGGTGGTCGCCTGGATCTTGGTCCGCATGACGATGAAGAGGTTGTACTCGTAGCAGAGCGTCCCGTCGTCGATGTAGCAGGTGAGCCCTCCGCTGTTTGCACCGAGGGCGTAGAGCACGCCGCTGGGTGTTTCTGGTAGGTCGAGGTGCAGGGTGACGGTGTTGGCCTTGTTGCCGAGCGCCGGCGCGGAGAACTCGGGGATGCGGGTGATGGGGCCGGGGAAGTCCCAGCGTGAGTAGGGCGGGGTGATGCGCAGCTCCGGGTGCAGGATGGGGATCCAGAGGCCGCCGCCGATGGGCAGGGCTGAGTTTCGGGTGGCCTCGATGAGGAAGAGCTGCTTCAGCGCGGCGAGCCGGTCCGGGTGTTCGGCGGCGAGGTCGCGGGCTTGGGACCAGTCGGTCTCGAGGTCGTACAGCTCCCAGGTGTCGTTGTCGGGCGTCCAGTCTGTGATGCCGGGTGGCAGCCCGAGCACCCAGGGCAGTCGTGGTCCGATGGCGGAGGCCATCCAGCCGTCGTGGTAGATCGCGCGGCTGCCCATGACCTCGAAGTACTGCGTGCGAAGCCGTCCCTCTGCGGCCGTGTCGTCCAAGGCGTAGGCGAAGCTGACTCCGTCGATCGGGTCCTGCGGGACGCCGTTCACCAGGCGGGGTGGGGTGATGCCGAGGATCTCGTAGATGGTGGGGACGACGTCATTGCAGTGGTGGAACTGCGGATGCGGCACCGGGTCAGGGGCGATGCGTTCTGGCCACCTGACGGCCATCGGGTTGCGGGTGCCGCCGAGGTGGGAGGCGAGCAGCTTCATGCCCTGGTAGGGCGCGCTACCGGCCCAGGCCCAGCCCGCGTGGTACTGGTTGTCGGTCAGCGGACTTCCCAGGACGTCCAGGCCGCCGAGCGCGTCGAGTGCGGCGATGTGCATGTCGACTGTGGTGGGGATGCCGTTCTGGGCGAGCAGCTCGCTGATCGTGCCGTCCTGGCCCTCACCCGAGGAGCCGTTGTCGCCCCAGATGTAGAAGACCAGGGTGTTGTCGGCGTAGCCGAGGGCGTCGAGCTCGTCGACCATTCGACCGACCTGGACGTCGCAGTGCTCGGCGAAGCCGGCCGCGACCTCCATGAGGCGGCGCTGGAACGGGCGCTGCGCGTCGGGGATGCTGTCCCACGAGGGCATCTGGGGGTGCGGTGGGGTGAGCTCCGCGTCATCCGGGATCCACCCCTTCGCCTTGGCGTCGGCGAACGCACGCTCTCGATAGACGTCCCAGCCGTCGTCGAAGGCTCCCGCGTAGTGGTCGGCCCACTCCTTCATCACCTGGTGCGGACCGTGCAGGCACCCGCTGGCCCAGTACATGAAGAACGGCTTGTCGGGCTCCAGCGCCTTGTGCGTGCGCAGCCAGGAGATGGCGTCGTCGGCCAGGTCCTCGCTCAGGTGATAGCCCTCCTCCGGCGTCTTCGGCGTTGGGACGATGGTGGTGTTGCGCACCAGGTTCGGCTCGTACTGGGACGCCTCGCCGGCCAGGAAGCCGTAGAAGTACTCGAACCCCAGGCCGGTCGGCCAGTGGTCGAACGGGCCGACCGCGGTCGTCTCCTGGGCCGGGGTGTTGTGCCACTTTCCCCAGGCCCCCGTGGAGTAGCCGTAGTGGCGCAGGACATCGGCCACCAGGGCGCTGCTGCGCGGGATGCGCCCCGCGTAGCCGTCCCAGTCGTTCGCCAGCTCAGCGATCTGGCCGTTCCCGACGCGATGGTGGTTGCGCCCGGTCAGCAGCGACGCCCGGGTCGGCGAGCACATGGCCGTGGTGTGGAACCGGTTGAAGCCCACGCCCTCGGCCAGGATTCGCTGCAGGGTGGGGGTGTGCACCTGGCCGCCAAGTGGTTCCGGCAGCGCGGGGCCAGCGTCGTCGATCAGCACGATCAACACATTCGGGGCGTCCGGCGGCAGGTGGTGCTGCGGCTCCCGCGGCTGGTACACCGACTCCTGCATCGTACGACCCGCCGTGCTCCCCGACGGCAACGAAGCGAAGGGTAGCGACTCCGCCGACGCGGGCACCCGTCCTCTATCGGCATCCAGGACTGCCATGACGTCCTCCTCGCCGGCTCACCGGTCAGCTGAGGGCCGGTTCTCCTGCATTCGGGGATGATCCGGTGCGTTTGATCTCAGCGCGTGAACGGGGCCAGGCGCATCCTCCACGGCGGGTGAGATCGTCCAGGCGGGCGAGCGACATGAGGGCGGACGAGCGACATGCAAGGCGCGCGACCGGGTGCGGAAGCTCCGCGGGTGTGAGCCTCGCGAAAATGGGCCGTGCTCGCGGAGCACGGCGCAGCCCCCCGCCAACCGTTTCGCCGCCACCGCTTTCAGGGTGGCGCGCTTCCCCACCCACCTGGGGTGGCCCAGTGTCGGCCCCGTGCCGCGAGGTCAGTCCGGGCTGCCTGCAGTCAGGCGGTGAGCAACACCACCGTGACCTCAACGGCTTCGAACGAGTTCCACTCCAACGGGATTTCGACGTAGTCGCCCGCAACCAGCTGCGCGTCACCGGACGCCGGGACGACCGTGGCCCGCCCCGGATCATCTGGAGGGTGATCTCGCCAGTGTTCAGGCTCATCGTCTCCAGGAAAGCCCTTCGACGTCCCTCGTTGGCGACACCGCGCGTGCAACGGATCCCGTCATCGCCAGGAAACGGGGAACGCGCGACACTGGTGACCAAGCGTGACGCGAGGGACGGAGGGCGATGGAACCGAACTCGTCCACATCGGACCGGGCGCTCCTGGAAGGGCTCCGGCGACACCGCGCTGAGTTGCGCGAGTCGATGAGCGCGCTGGAGGAGGCCCTGGCCGCGCCAGCCACGGCCGATCCAGTGCGCTGGGCCGAACGCGTCCAAGGTGCTTCGATGGAGCTCTCCGGCGACTTTCGTGAGCACATCGACATTACCGAAGGGCCCGACGGGCTCTATCACGATCTCCTCCAGACCTCGCCGCGGCTGTCCAACGCCGTAGCCAGCCTTACCAACGAACACGTGCTGATCTGTCGCCAGGTCGATGACCTGCTCGCCGTAGTGACGGCACCGGACGACACCGGGGCAGTGGACGGGATCCGCGACTTGGGTACGACGCTGCTTGGCAGGCTCGTCCGACACCGCCAGCGAGGCTCCGAGCTCGTCTTCGAGGCCTACCAGTTCGACGTCGGGGGCGAGACCTGAGCAGAGTCCGATGCCCGGGTGACCGCCATCGCTCAGTTCTCCGGAGGCGCGCGCACCTACCGATGTCCCGCACACACGCCCTGCTTAGCCGCGCAGCAACGCGGCGAACCGGCTGAGGTAGAGGGGCCAGCCCTGCTCGGTGTCGACGCCGTCGCGTACCGATTCCCATCCGGGCCCGTGCCGGTCGAGCCGGTAGTGCCGCAGGTTGACCCGGGTATGGTCTGGCCCCTCCGCGGTGAAGGTCACCTCGACTTCGCTGGTGCGTCCGGGGTCGGTCTCGATCTGCCAGGTCGGGCCGATGTCCCAGCTGAAGACGACGCGCTCGGGCGGGTCGTAGACGAGCACCCGAGCCCACCGGCACTCGCTGCCGTCCTCGGCGCGGTCGTAGATGTGGCCGCCCACGTGGTCTTCGAACACCGTCTCGGCGATCGGTGAGCCGAGCAGGTTGTGCTCGGGGGGCTTGAAGTCCCCGAACCGCGTCGTGAACGTGGTGAACGCTTCCTGCACCGGGGCGGCCACGACGATTTCCTGGTGCACCTCGGTCGCAGATGTGGTGGTCATGGGTCCTCCTTGGTGTGCGCTTCTGCGGTCTCGATGTAGCCGTCGAGGGCGCGGCGCCAGTAGGTGTCCAGCTGGTCACGAAGGGCGGCGACTGCTGTCGGGTTGAGTCGGTAGATGCGGCGGGTCCCTGCCGCGCGCTCGCTCACCAGGCCGGCGTCTTTGAGCACCTTGAGGTGCTGGGAGACCGCCGACCGGGTCACCGGGAGCTGAGCGGCCAGCTGGCCGACCGGCAGGGGGCCGTCGGCGAGGCGAGCGATGATTCTGCGTCGCGTGCCGTCGGCCAACGCGTCCCAGCCATCTCCTGCTCGGTTAGCTACCACTAACGGTTAGTGTTTACTAACAAAGGCGCTGGGTCAAGGACGATGGCCGTCAGAGTAGGAAGCGGTCATGACAACACCTTGATCAGCTGCTCCTGGGTCGGCGAGCCCGCCAGGCCATTGGGGGTCGTGTACAGCCGGCAGCTCAGCCCGGCCGGCGCATCAGGCACCGCAAACGGGTCGACACCGTCGAGCAGGATGGTCGGCGAACCGTGGAAGCCGACCCGTTGTGCGTCGGCGTCGGTCTCGACGAGCTCCAGGAGGATGGGAACATCCGCCTGGCCGGTGCGGTCCAGCGCCACACGCAGGCGTTCCTCGGCCTGCCTCCAGCTCGTGCACCCGTCGAAGTACTGCAGCGTCACGCCCACCCGCCGATTCTCCCACCTGCCATCGGGCGCGGCGGGGGCTTACCGTGGACGCATGAGACGCGCGCTCGGGCTGCTCTTGGGGCTGTACCTGCTCGCTGCGGTTGTGGGCAGGGTGCTCGAGACGGCAGGGGTGTCGACGTGCGGCTGCTCCGCGGACTGCTGGTGCAAGCGGCCCGGGCTGTCGACGTTCCGGTGGGTCTTCCCGTTCCGCCATCGCTAGCCGCGCCAAGCCCTCGATGTCGCCTCGCACTCCCAGCGGACGGGCTCACCCCACCTTGGCAAGCGTCAGTTGCCGCCGATGGTGGTCGAGTGACCCGGCGTGGTTGACGACATGAAACGGACGCGTGACAGCGTTCAAAGCGCGGCGAACCTCTGCGAAACAGCGTCGGGGAGTCGCGAGAACGCCCACACCAGCATGCGCAGGTTTCGTACTCGCTGACCTGCGCGAACTGCGCCGCGAACGACCAGTACGTGGCCTCGGCAGACCCGCATCAGTCATGCACGGTCCCGTTGCTGGGTGGGTCGGGGGCAGCATCGGCGGCCTGGCCAAGGCCACAAGATGCGTAGTTTCGGCAGAAGTTCCACTATTGACCCCATTCACGATGGCGCAACAGTCGGCCACCGGTGACCACATCGAGTTCTCGGAGGTGTTCCCCATGGCAAGGATCGGACGGCGGACAGGCGCGGTCGGCGCCGTGCTCGCCCTCGGTATCGCGATTGGAGGAAGCGCCCTCGCGGCCGGCATGTCCGACGACGATGAGGCGCTGGCGCCCACACGGCACCCCGCCAACCGGACCATCGAGCAGAAGGTCGACGCGCTGCTCTCACAGATGACGACCAAAGAGAAGCTGCAGCAGGTGCAGCTGCTCTCCGACGGCCAGATCACCGACGCCGACGCCAAGGCAGGCGTTGGCTCGGTCTTCAGCCTCGTCGACCCCGTGAAGATCAACCACTTCCAGCACGTCGCGGTCCAGCAGTCGCGACTGCACATCCCGATTCTCTTCGCCTACGACACCATCCACGGCTATCGCACGATCTTCCCGGCGCCGCTCGGTGCCGCGAGCTCCTTCGACCCGAACGTCGCGCAGGCCGACGCCGTGGTCGGCGCGAAGGAGTCCGCCATCCAGGGCCTGAAGCAGATCTACAGCCCGATGGTCGACGTCTCCCACGAGCCTCGGTGGGGCCGCATCGTCGAGGGTGCGGGCGAGGACCCGTACCTCGGCTCGGTGATGGCTGCTGCCCGGGTCAAGGGCGCCCAGGGCAGCGACTACAGCGCTCGTGACAAGGTCGTCGCAAGCGTGAAGCACTACGTCGGATACGGCCAGCCCGAGGGTGGCCGTGACTACAACACCACCGACATGTCCGAATCCCGGCTGCGCAACATGTACCTGCCGCCGTTCAAGGCCGCCATCGACGCCGGAGCCGACACGGTCATGTGCTCCTTCAACGCGATCAACGGGGTTCCCGGGTGTGCCAACAAGTACACCGAGACCGACATCCTGAAGAACGAGTGGGGCTTCGACGGTTTCATCGAGAGCGACTACACCGCCGTCGCCGAGCTGCGTGCCTGCCCGCCGGTGAAGCCGGACAGCGGACCGTGCGGTCACGGCGTCGCCGCCGACGGTCCCGACGCGGGCGCCGCGGCCCTGATGGCCGGCACCGACTCGGAGATGGTCAGTACCAACCTGCGCGACTACGGTCAGCAGCTTCTCAACCAGCACCGCATCACCATGTCGCGCCTGGACGACGCGGTGCGGCGGATCCTGCGCGTGAAGTATCGCGCCGGGCTGTTCGACCACCCGTACGTCGACGTCAGCAGGGCCAGCGACCCGGCAAGCTACGGCAAGCCGGCCGACCTGGCGAAGAGTCGATGGGCCGCGAGTCGATCGATGGTGCTGCTCAAGAACTCCGGCACGCCGCTGCCGCTGGACCCCAGCAAGTCGACGGCGCTGATCGGCCCGTTCGCCGAGACGGTCGACGAGGTGCTCGGTCCGTGGTCGGGACGCGGGTCTGACGAGCTGGCTCCGAAGTTCGTCAGCCTCTTCGACGGGCTGAAGGCCGCCAGCTCGGCCCCGGTCACCTACACCGCGGCGTGCAACCTGGCGCACAACTTCGACCCGCCGAACAACGCCGTCCCGCCGATTACCGCCGACGACGAGGTGTGCGCCGGCCCGGGTACTGACGGAACCACGATCCAGGACGCCGTCAGCGCGGCCAACCATTCCCAGCAGGTTGTGCTCGCCCTCGGCGAGAACGGCTTCATGAGCGGAGAGTCCAACAGCCGCAGCCAGCTCGACCTCCCGGGCCACCAGGAGGATCTGCTCAACGCGGTCGCAGCCACCGGCAAGCCCGTGGTCGTGGTGCTGTTCAACGGCCACCCGCTCGACTTGACCGCCGTCCAGGACAAGGCGGCGGCGATCCTCGAGGCCTGGTTCCCGGGCACCGAGGGCGGCAACGCGGTCGCCGACGTGCTCTACGGCAAGGTCAACCCGGGTGGCAAGCTCCCGGTCTCGTTCCCGCGTGGCGTGGGCACGGTGCCCTACTACTACAACCACGAGCCGAGCGGGCGTCCGTGCGACCCGACCTTCAAGTGGAACTCGCGCTACCGCGACCTACCCACCTGCCAACCGCTCTACGCGTTCGGCGAGGGCCTCAGCTACACGTCCTTCGACGTCTCGAACCTGAGCCTGAGCCGCTCGAGCGTCGGCCGCAACGGCAAGCTCACGGTCTCGATGGACGTGAAGAACGCGGGCCGCCGCAAGGGCGACGACGTCGTGCAGCTGTACATCCACGACCCCGTCGCGAGCATCTCTCAACCGGTCCGCCGGCTGCGGGGCTTCCAGCGCGTGACGCTAGCGGCCGGGGCGTCGACGACGGTGACGTTCACCCTCGACAAGAGCGACTTCGGCTTCTACGACAACCAAGGCAAGTACGTCGTGGAGCCGGGGACGATCGAGGTGTACGGCGGAGACTCGTCCGCTGCCACCATGGAGAAGTCGTTCACCGTCACCCAGTGATGACGATGCAGTGACCGCTGCGCCAGGACCGCCGCAGCCCTCGTGTGGGTGGGGGCTGCGGCGAGCTGCACCTATTCGGGCAGCTCGCCGGGCAGGGCGACAACGTCAACAAGCGCGCCGTTGCGCAATACGGTGATCTCCAGCCGCCGGCCCACCGCATCGCCGAGCAGTCGTCGCTGCAGTGACTGAGCGTCACCAAGCGCGACGCCGTCCATCGCCAGGACGAGATCCCCGGCTCGAATGCCGCTCCTAGCAGCAGGACCGCCCTCCACCACTTCAACAACGCGGAGAGCCTGACGCTGTCCGAATCGCTCGGCCTGGACGGGCGTCAGCGGTGCGGGTGCGCTGACCAGGCCAAGGTAGGCACGTCGCACACGGCCGTCGTGCATCAGGGCGTAGATGATCTGGTGCGTGGTGCGGTTGATGGGAACCGCCAGCCCGAGCCCGACCCCGGCGACGGCCGTGTTGATCCCGACGACGCGGCCGTGGCTGTCAGCCAACGCGCCCCCCGAGTTGCCGGGGTTGAGAGCGGCATCGGTCTGGATCACGTCTTCGATCAGGCGGGCGGCGGTCCGCGTGCGCGCGGGCATGCTGCGCCCGAGGCCGCTGACCACGCCCGCCGTCACCGTGCCCGACAGCCCCAACGGGTTTCCGACGGCCACCACCAGCGATCCGACGAGCAACGAGTCCGCGTTGCCGTACTCGGGCGGGGACGGTATCTCGCGGTCGGCTCGGATGATGGCGAGGTCCGACAGCGGATCCCGACCGAGCACGCGGAACTGGGCCGTAGTGCCATCGCTGAACTCGGCCTTGCCGCCGTCGGCGTCGCCGACGACGTGGGCGTTGGTGATCAGGTGCGACTCCGCCGTCAGGACGACACCAGATCCCGCGGACTCGCCCCGACCCGACCGCATCCGGAGCGCCGCGACCCGTGGCGTCAGGTTCGCAGCGACGGAAGTGACGATCGAGGAATAGGCGTCAAGCGCCCCGTCCTCCGGGGCCGGGTCCGTACTCACACAGGTGGGAACGAAATACCGAGGCGTGAGGATTCCGCTGTTCTCGGTCAGCGAACGACGCCCCTGGGCGTGGGTCGGCGGCCGACGGTGCCGCCACACTCGCCGCTCTTCGCGAGTGCCGTCACGATCGAGCCCTTCTTGTTGGCAATCGCCACACGCGACGCAGCACCTTGTACGTGGTCGTCCGGCTCTCGGCCCCCTCACCGGGAACAGGGGGACGCGATGCTGCGGTGGCCCTGCTCGCGGTGGCGATGGGGATGCAGCGCCAGTCGGTCCGGCTGCGTAGGCTCCGCGCCAGGGTGGGGATCATCACTGTCGCAGCGACGAGGTGTAGCCCGATCAGGGCGATCGTGGTGGCGGTGTTCGCCCCGGAGAGTAGGGGCGCGGCCAGCGAGATCGCGGTCAGCGCCACTGCCGCCCAGACGAAGCTCTCGGCGGGGCGAGCGCTCCACCGAAGGAGTGCGACGGCAATGACGACACCCACCACCGAGAAGAGGCCGGTTACCACGGCGAAGCCGGGCAACGGGATCGTCTCGCCACCTTCGGGGACCTCGAAGTCGACGCCAACGGCCTGGGCAAGTGCAGCGGTGAGGGTGGTGGCCGCCATCGCTGCGAGGGTGGCAAGGGAGCCGGTGACGAGGAGCCTGCGGGTTCGGTGGGAGTGGCTGGTCTGGGCCGACGCCGGGCCTGCGTCGACCCCGGTGTCGTTCACGCTGTTCATGTCGCTCCTCCATCGTTGGGAAGCCAGGAGAACGGGGATGAGTTGACTGGCGGACTACGTCACGGCCTGGACTACTCGGTGCCGTCCGCGGGCAGGCGCTGCGGGAGGCCGAGCCGCGGGAACTGGTCGGCGTGGAACGTGATGATCTCGGTGATCGCCCCGCCTGTGACGCGCAGGACGTCGATCGTCAGCGGCAGGTAGGCGCGCTCCCGCTCCCGCCACTGGTAGAACGCGGCGGCGGGCTGCCGGTTCACGAAGGTGGGGACGGCGCGCAGGTTCTTCATGTCCTCGAAGCCGCTCTCGACCCAGTCCTTCACGACCGTGTCGCGGCCGACGTACAGGCCCGGCGTGGGCGGCCGCGATGCTGCGGACGTCGTCGCGCAGCATCGCGGCCAGTCCGTCGATGTCGGTGGCCACGGCGGCGTCGATGTAGCGGCGCACCAGCTGGCGCGTCCCGACGTCCTCCTGGCCGCCGGTCCAGTCCTGCCGTTCGGCGGGCAGGTGCGCCCGCATGCCGGCCCGGGCCCGCTGCAGCGCGCTGTTCACCGAGTTGACGGAGTCCCCGAGGAGCTCCGCGACGTCCTTGGCCGGCCAGCCGAGCACGTCCCGCAGGATCAGCACGGCCCGTGGGCGCGGCGCGAGGTGCTGGACGGCGACCAGGTAGGCCAGTTCGATCGTCTCCCGCGCGAGGGCGACGGCCTCCGGCTCGTCCGCGTCGCCCGCGGCCAGCTCGTCGAGCAGCCGGTCCGGGTAGGGCTGCAGCCACAGCACCTCGCCGCCGGCCGCGGGCTCGGGGCGGCGCTTGGCGAGCAGGTCCAGGCAGGCGTTGGTGGCGATCCGATACAGCCAGGCCCGGAACGTGGAGCGCCCCTGGAAGGTCTCTCGCCGCCGCCAGGCACGCAGGAACGTCTCCTGCACGGTGTCCTCGGCGTCCTCGAACGACCCGAGCATCCGGTAGCAGTGCACGTGCAGCTCCCGCCGGTGCCGCTGCGCCAGCCGCGAGAACGCCGGCTCGTCGACCACGCCCAGATCGCTCACGCCCAGCTCCTCCAGCCGCGTTTCCGCAGTCATCACGTCATCCTTCCGCGTCGTCGTGTCCCGTCGTACGTGTGACGGGTACGGGCGCGACAACTCATCACCGCTCAGGATGGAAGGACTACCACCTTGCCTAGGGCGAGTCCCTCGCCGACGTGCGCCAGCGCCGCCGGCACCTGGTCGAGCGAAAACGTGCGATCCACGGAGATCTTCACGGTCCCGCTGGCGCACAGGTCACTAAGTGGCGTGAAGTGGTCCGGGCCCTCCTTCACGGCGAGCACCCCGATGGAGCGGCCGCTGGCCACGCCGAGCAACGCGCCAACAGTGAGTACTCGCAGCATCGTGCCGACCGAACCGCCCACACAGCGATACCGTCCGCGGCGGGCCAGCGCGCGCCGGTAGGCGTAGACCGACCGGTGCGCGACCAGGTCCAGGACCAGGTCGTAGCGCTGGGGAGTTCGCGTGAAGTCGTCCCTGGTGTAGTCGAGCACCTGGTCTGCCCCAAGAGAGAGCATGAAGTCCAGCTTCCCGGCGTTGTCGACCCCGGTGACATGGGCGCCGGCTTGCTTCGCAAGCTGGATGGCGAATGCCCCGGAGCCGCCGCCGGCGCCGTTGATTAGCACGTGGTCACCTGCTTTGGCCCACCGTGATCCCTGCAGTGCGATCGCGCCCGCCTGCGGAATCGACGAAGCCTCCGCGAACGACAGCTCGGACGGCTTGAGCGCCAGCGCCGACTCCGGGACCACGGCATACTCCGCGAAGCCGCCTTTGATGGCGAGGTTGTCGCCGTACACCTCGTCGCCGACTCGGAACCGGGTCACTCCGTTCCCGACGTCGTCGACCACGCCGGCGATGTCCGACCCGAGCGTCCGACGCGCGGGCGACCGCAGGCCACCGATCCGCGCGTATGCCGGGGACCCGCGCAGGCACTCCCAGTCGCTGAGGTTCACCGAGGTCGCCGCGACCCTGATCAGCACCTGACCCGCCGCGGGGGATGGCGTCGGCACGTCCTCGACCCGTAGCACTTCGGGGCCGCCGTACCGGTCGTAGACAACTGCCTTCACGCGCACCCCACTTCACCGCTGGTCGATTTCGCAACGTAGCAGTGACTACTACCGTCGTCCCATGAGTGCGACGAGCGAGCCTGTGCCTTTCGAGGTCTTCGAACCCGGGGTGTACTTGCACGGCACGAAGGCGGACGTTGCCGTTGGCGAGATGCTGGTGCCAGGCCGCGAGTCGAACTTCGAGAGCGGTCGGGTGATGAACTACATCTACGTCACGCAAACCCTCGACGCCGCGGTCTGGGGCGCCGAGCTCGCCGCGGGTGAGGGTCGCGGGCGGGTCTACATCGTCGAGCCGACGGGAGAGCTCGAGGACGACCCCAACGTCACTGACAAGCGGTTCCCTGGCAATCCCACGCAGTCGTTCCGCAGTCGCCAGCCGGTGCGCGTCGTGGCAGAGCTGGTCGACTGGGTCGGTCACTCGCCAGAGAAGCTTCAGGCCATGCGCGACGGTCTCGATGCGTTGAAGCGGCAGGGCAGGGCTGCGATCGAGGACTGAGCCGGCAGGTGCTGGCTTGTGATCTCTGCGAGGGCATTGGCTACAGCTGGATCCCGCGGGTGAGCGCGCCATCGACGACGAGGTTGGTGCCGCTGATCCGGCGGGACACGGGACTCGCGAGGAAGACGACCGGCCCGGCGATCTCTTCCGGGGTTCCCATGTGACCAGTCGGGTTGAGTCCGACGGCCATCTCGTACAGCTCGGGGTTGCCGGTCTCGATGCTCTGCCAGACGCCACCCTCGAAATAGGTGTTGCCCGGCGAGACGGTGTTGGCGCGGATGCCCTTCTCGGCCAGCTGCATCGCCAGACCGTTGATGTAGCCGATGATGGCTGTCTTCGCGGTGCCGTACGGCCCTGAGGCGAAGTCCGACTCACGTCCGGACACGCTGGAGATGGCGATGATCGCGGCGGAGCTGCTGCGCTCGAGGTGCGGCATCGCGGCGCGGACCAACCGGACGGTGTGCATCAGGTCGACATTCAGGCTGGCCTGCCAGTTCTCCTCGGTGTCCGGGATGGCAAGGGCACTGACGTTGGCGACGACGACGTCGAGCCCACCGAATGCCTGCGCAGAGTCCTCGACCCAGGTGGTCAGGGCGTCCTCGTCACCCACGTCGACCACGCTCCCGGTGACGCTGCCGACATCTTTCAGGGCGTCCCGCGTCGCCGCTACCTCGTCGGCGCTGCGCGCGCAGAAGCCGACGGTGGCCCCCTCGTCGAGGAACGCCTCGACGATGGCTCTGCCGATCCCCCGGGTGCCACCGGTGACGAGGACGCGAGTGCCGTTGAGCTGCAGATCCATGACTGGCCTTTCAGGTGCGGGCCGGAGCTCCGGTGTTCAGCTGGACCCAAGGGACCGGGCCCGGGCTCGGAGCTCGGCGTGGATGCCATCGAAGGCGTCCGCCGGTGGGAGGAGTGCCTTCTGCACCTTCACGACGACGCTGTAGTTGGCGTCGACGACGTTCGCGATGGGGACCTGGGCGACCTGCGAGCACAGCTGGTAGGCGTCCATCGTGTGCAGCCCGCAGAGCTCCGCCACCCAGTGCACGACCTCCGCGTTGGCTATCCGCCACGAGTCCTCGAGCGGGCGACTGGAGCCGATCGCCATCCAGTGGGTGTCGTCCTCGATCCGGGGCCAACCCGGGCCGCGTCCCTTGATCAGATCGATGATCAGCGTGGTCGTCATCGCGCCCTCGACCGCGGTGCCGCAGGCCTCGCCCTCGCCCTGGCGGTAGTGACCGTCGCCGATCGAGAACAGGGCCCCCTCGACATTGACGCCCAGGAACACCGTCGATCCGGCCCGCATCTGGGGCGTGTCCATGTTGCCGCCGAAGCGGTCGGGAACCAGCGACGAACGCACCTCCCCGCCGGACGGCGCGACCCCGACCGTGCCGAGCATCGGCTCTACGGGTAGGTCGATGCGGTGGTCGCTGTGGCGCGCGGCGAACGAGACGGTGTTGCGGTCACGATCCAGCTCGTAGATCCACGTCGTGTCGGGTAGCGGCTCCTGCAGCGTGACGACCCGGTCCGTGCTGGTCATCCCGCCGAAGAACGGGATGGCGGCCGAGGCTCCCCAGTCGCGAGCAGGCGTCAAGTCGACCAGATGAAGGACGAGGGTGTCGCCGGGCTCGGCGCCCTCGACGTAGAAGGGACCGGTCTGCGGGTTGACGAACCGCAGGTCGACCTTGGCGCTGGACAGGTCCTCGACGCTTCGCAGAACCCCGCCGAATGCATCGTCGGACCAGAGTCGAAGGGCTGTCCCCGGGACGACCCGCCTGACGGGCGCGACCCCGCCGAACGTGTACGCGTACTGGTCACGGGTCGGCGTGTACTCGACGACGTCCATCACCGCAACCTACTCAGCCGGTGCGCAGCCGTACATGGGCACGGCGGAGGTCGTCCACCCGCGTCGCGCCAAGCAGGGCCATGGTGCTCGCGACCTCGCCCTTGAGGATGTCGGCGGCCCTCTGCACGCCGGGTTCACCGCCGGCCATCAGCCCGTAGAGATAGGCCCGGCCAACCAGAGCCGCGCGAGCCCCGAAGGCCACCGCCGCGACAACGTCGCTGCCGGACAGGATGCCACCGTCGACGTACACCTCAGCCCGATCGCCCACCGCGTCGACGACACCGGGCAGCACCTCCAGCGGAGTGGGCGCTCGGTCGAGCTGGCGTCCCCCGTGGTTGGACACGACGAGCGCGTCGGCACCGGCATCGACAACCGCGACGGCGTCGGCGATCGTCTGGATACCTTTGACTACCAACGGCCCTGGCCAGGCCGACCGGATCCACGCCAGGTCGTCGAGAGTCGCGGACGGGTCGAACATCTGCGCGACCAGCTCCGCAACCGTGCCCTCGAACCGGTTGAGCGAGGCGAACTCCAGGGGCTCGGTGGTCAGCAGGTCGAACCACCACGCCGGGTGCAGTGCGCCGTCGAGGAGCGTTCGTGCCGTCAGCGCGGGCGGGATGGTCAGCCCGTTTCGTTCATCGCGCAGACGGCGACCGGGGACGGGTGTGTCGACCGTCAGCACGAGCGCCTCGTACCCGGCAGCCCGGGCGCGCTCCACCAGGCTGCGGCTGGCCTCCCGGTCGCGCCACAGGTACAGCTGGAACCACAGCCTCGCGTCCGGCACGTCGGCCGCGAGTCTGTCCACGGAGGTGGTGCCCATGGTGGACAGTGCGTAGGGGATTCCGACGCGTGCCGCCACGCGGGCGACCGCTGGCTCTCCCTGGGTGTGCATCATCCGGGTGAACCCGGTGGGGGCGAAGACGAGCGGCGCCGTCGATGTCCGCCCGAGGATCGTCGTCGAGGTGTCCACGACGAGACGTCGCGCAGCACCTGGGGGACGAACTCGACGCGGGCGTAGGACTCCCGGGAGCGGCGCAAGCTGATCTCGTCCCCCGCGGCCCCGTCCGTGTAGTCGAACACAGTCCGAGGTGCCCGACGTCGAGCCAGCACCCGCAGGTCGCGGATCGACGCGGCGCGCGTCAGTCGTCCCTCGGTGCGGGCCATCCCCGGGCGCGGACGGAGCAGGGGCGTCAGCTGCGACCATCGCGGCCAGCTTCGGTCGGTCATCTTCGTGTTGTACACCTGCACCCGTCGGCCGCGTAGGCGCAGGAAGCTCGCCGGCGGCACACTCACAGCATGAGGAGGCGCTGGTCGCGGCTCGCTTCAGGACCGGTGGCGTTGGTCGCCGCGAGCCTGCTGCTTCCCGGCTGCGTGGGGTCGGGTGGCTCGACCAGTCAGACGGCGGGCGGTATTCCGGTCACCGTCCTGCGCGTGGACGGCGCCCGATATCCCATCGTGTACTCCCAGCCGGAGTCAGAGTCTCTGGACCTGTACCTGACGACTGTAGAAGGCGCAGCTCCAGTTCAGTTCACCCAAGGTCCTGCGGACGAGGTCATGCCCTCCTGGTCACCCGACGGTTCGCGGGTCGCGTTCGTGGTCACCAAAGACCTTGATCAGGGCCCGAGCGACATCTACGTCGTAGGGGCCGACGGGCAGGGACTTCGCCTCCTGACCCCCGGCGAGGAGTGCGCCACGAACCCGTCCTGGTCTTCCAACGGAGCGGCCATCTTGTACTTGTCCGCAGTCTGTGGCCCTGGCAATAGTGCGTCCGTGTTCGTGATGGACAGCGGGGGCGGTCGCGCGCGGCCGATCATCGCGGGACCCACGGCCTGGCCGGACTGGTCGAGCGATGGGCGAATCGTCTACGAAGGCCCCTCCGGGCCCGGGCAGTCCGCCATGTTCATCACCGACACGACAGGGAAACACCCACAAATGATCGACACGGGGCGACTGCCTTCGGGGTCCGAGATGACGTGGTCGCCCGACGGACGCCAGATCGCCTACGTAGCAGGCATGGAGCGAGGGGAGGACCCCGAGCAGTGGAACGAGGACATCTTCGTCGTGAGCGTCGACGGGCCCGGGCGCCGGATCGTGTCCACACCAGGAAACGACCACTGGCCACCCGCGTGGTCGCCAGATGGCAGGCAGCTGCTCTACACGGCGGACGGACCCGGGAACGCCTCGCGGATCGGAAACCTCACTCTTGTCGACCTACAAACTCGACGCTTGCGGCCCTTGTTCAGGCTGCCCTGTCAGTGTTTCTTCCCCGACTGGCGGCGCTGACCAGACCTAGGGCGTCGGCGTCCACGCCGCCCAGTCGCCGCCGGGCGAGGTCTGCCCGACCGAGAACAGGTCATGGTTGCCATCGACCACCCAGAGCTGCACCCGACCGTCGTTCTGCTGAGCCGCCGCCACCGAGACCAACCCCGAGGGTGACGACCCGTTCCACACGCCCGACCACGACGACCACGAACCGCCGGGGGACTCCTGGTAGGCCGAGCGCAGCTGTCCCTGCTCGTCGACACCCCACAGCTGGGCACCGCGCGAACCGCCCTGCTGGGACGCCGCAACCGTGACCAGCTTCGGCGCACCGTTCCAGCCCGCCGGCGTCCACCCCACCCAGTCGCCGCCGGGCGAGGTCTGCCCGACCGAGAACAGGTCATGGTTGCCATCGACCACCCAGAGCTGCACGCGGCCGTCGTTCTGCTGAGCCGCCGCCACCGAGACCAATCCCGAGGGTGACGAACCGTTCCACACGCCCGACCACGTCGACCACGAACCGCCGGGGGACTCCTGGTAGGCCGAGCGCAGCTGTCCCTGCTCGTCGACACCCCACAGCTGGGCACCGCGCGAACCGCCCTGCTGGGACGCCGCAACCGTGACCAGCTTCGGCGCACCGTTCCAGCCCGCCGGCGTCCACCCCACCCAGTCGCCGCCGGGCGAGGTCTGCCAGACCGAGAACAGGTCATGGTTGCCATCGACCACCCAGAGCTGCACCCGGCCGTCGTTCTGCTGAGCCGCCGCGACCGAGACCAATCCCGAGGGTGACGACCCGTTCCACACGCCCGACCACGACGACCACGAACCGCCGGGAGACTCCTGGTAGGCCGAGCGCAGCTGTCCCTGCTCGTCGACACCCCACAGCTGGGCACCGCGCGAACCGCCCTGCTGGGACGCCGCAACCGTCACCAGCTTCGGCGCACCGTTCCACGACGCCCCCTGACCAGGTTGTTGGCCGGGTTGCCCGACCGCTGCGGGCAGCACGGTCCACCTGTCGCTCTTGATGATCACCCCGTCGGTTGAGGTGGTGAGCCACTCTCCGTTGCCCAGTCGCCAGTCGTGGGTCAGCATCTGCCCCGGGAAGCCGACGCTCATGAGCACGATCTGGTCGCCGTAGTGCAGCGTCTGGTCCTGACCGGCGACGCTCTTCTGAACCGTCCAGTGCTGTCGCGGGCCAAAGGTGCTGTCGAGGTACTCGTCGCAGTAGTAGCAGTCGTAGGAGTCGGTCCCGGCCGGGGCGTAGAGGAGGTTGAGGGACCGCAGTGGCTCCTCGCGGGACACGATCATGATCTGCGCGTTGTCTGTGACCGCGGCCGTCGGGTCCGTCGCCATGGTGACGAACGACAGAGGTGCCGGGGCGCCCTCGCCGACGGTGGGGTAGCTGGCCGCGACGCCAAGGTCCTGGGCGATCTGCATGACTGCGTCCGGCAGCACAGACCCGCCGCCGAGAAGCTTGATCGTCCGGTAGAAGCCGGTGATGTAGTCCCCGTCCTGGTTGCGCAGGTTGATCGTTTCGCCGTAGCCGACCGGGTCGCCGAGCGCCCTCGCCTTGTCCAGGAACGCCAGATCCTGCTCGTCCGTCCGGGGCTGGTCGAGAGTGAAGACGCCGTCGAACGTCGGCGCAGCCTGCGCCCGGGCGCCGAACTGCTGCTTGGCCCCCGGCTGGCCGATCCAGTCAAGAACCGTGGCCAGGACGGAGGTGTGGTCGTAGGGGTAGGCGCCGGTCGAGCGGAAGACGGTTCCCTCTTGGACGTACGGTGAAATGAGGATGGTCGGGACCCGTGCACCCAGCCGCTCGAAGTCGAAGTTGGTCGGGCTCTTGAAGACCGGCTGCGCCGCACCGCCGACCGGGGCCAGGATCTTCCCGTGCTGCAAGTCGTCGCTGATGTGGTCGAAGGTCCCGACGAACTCGTCGAAGGTGATGAGAAGGGCCGTCCTCTGCCACGCCGCACGGTTCGAGATGAGGCTCGTGTAGACGTCCTTCACGAACTGCTCGCCGACGAACAGGTTGCTCGGCGGGTGGTAGTCGTTGCCCTGCTCCGTCGTCAGCTTCTCCTGGACCGACGTCGCGTTCGTGACGTGCGCGATGGACCAGAACGGCTCGATGTAGCTGAACTTCGGAAGCGTCCCCGCCCGGGCCTGGCGGTGGAACTCGTCGACCGGATGGAAGTGGTCGGCCGCGTTCGGGATGTCCTGCTGGATCTGCGGGAACAGTCGCCAGGTGTACGACGACCCGAGGTCCCCCGTCGCGAGCTCGCGGAGGTAGACCTCGAAGGGCAGCAGGAGGGCGAGCAGCGCGGCGAGCGCGGGCGCGAGCAGCGACACCGGTGGCGGCATGGCCGCGAGGATGGGGATCAGGATCGGCAGCCCGTCGATGAGCGTGCTGATCTTCTGTGGCACGTAGCTGGTCTGCCAGAACACCTCCCAGTCGGCGCCGGCGTTGTTGAGCGCGTTGAAGACTGTCGGGGCATCGACCCGGTCGTCGCCGACCTTCATCCCGAGGAGCTTCTCCAACAGCGGCAGCTGCGGGTACGTCTGGTAGTCCTCGAGGTCACCGTTGTTGACCATCCCCATGGACGTGCCGCACATGAGGAACGCCCTGTTGGGGTTCGTCTGAGACGGCATGGACGCATACCACGCGTCGCTGACCGCGTAGTGCCGGGCGAGCTGGTTGAGCACTGGCAGCTGGGCCGGTGTGAAGGACTCGAGGCACATCTGTGCCATCGCCATGATCGTCGGCGCGTCATATCCGCGCTCCTGGAGGACGTCCACGAAGTCCTGCAGCACCCCCGTCATCGTGATCGGGTCGGTCGGGCCAGGGCTCGCCTTGTCGTAGAACTGCAGGAGGACGTGCTCGTACTCCTCCCCCGGGTCGACCTGCGGCACGGACACCCCGGAGACGCCACGGGTCGGGCTGGCGCTGAAGGTCTGTCCGCCGACCTGAGCCTGGTTGACGAACGCGGAGCCGTTCACCGACGACATCCCGCGAAAACGGTCGTTCGGATCTGCGTTCGGGATGTTCAGCGCGGGCGTCTCGCCCTTCGCGTACAGCCAGCCCAGCATGCTGTCGAACGACCGGTTCTCCAGCATGAGCACGACGACGTGCTCGATGTTCTGCATGGTCATCGACGAACCTCCAGTCGCCCGCCCGAACTTGCCGGGCGGATCGGATCCACCGTCTTCCTGACCGGTGCTCGTGCTGGGTATGGCGTCGGCCTGAGTGTTCGACTCACTCTGTGCGTTGCTGCACGTGGTCGCTCTGTCGATAGTGCCAGCGGGCGCCAGGCAATACATCACTAGATATGTGAGGCTTTCCCGGCCGACCGGCGAGCTAGTCGGCAACGGCGCCCATCGTGAGGTTGACGGTGGTCCCGGTGAAGCCGCTCGCCCTGTCGGAGGCCAGGAAGACCGCCGCGTCGGCCACCTCTGCGAGTCTCATGACCCGTCGAGGATGCGACGTACTGGCCAGGTACCCGCGGAACTGCTCGTCGTCGAGCCCCGCGGCCTTGAGCTCGCGGACGTGGTCCATCGTGGCTGTTCCCGGGATCCCGTGCGGGCGGACACTGACCACCCGGACTCCGTGCGGTGCGAGCTCGGCCGACAGGTCCCGGGTCAGCGCCTCCTTGGCGGCCATCGCCGGACCGTAGCCACCGTTCAAGGTGGTGCCGGTCCGGGCCGGGAGCGCGGTGACCGTCATGATCACCCCCGAACCGTTCGGGATCATCCGGCGCGCGGCCAGCCGCGCGGTCAGGAAGAACGTCGTCGCGTATGTCGTGATCGGCCGAGCGAGCTGCTCGGCGTCCAGCTCGAGCAGCGGCACTCCGATGACCGTCGTCTCCGGGACGCCGACGGCGTTGAACGAGACGTCGACGCGGCCGGCCCGGTCCTGCACGTACTCCAGGTGCTGGTCGATCGCCTGCTCGTCGAGCGCGTCGACGGTGGCGGCCTCAGCGGATCCTCCGGCCGCGACGATGTCCCGCGCGAGCGCTTCGACCTGCGCGCGGCTGCGCCCGGTGACGAACAGCCGAGCGCCCTCACGCGCCGCCGTGCACGCCACCGCACCGCCGATCGCCCCGCCGGCCCCGTACACCACCATGACCTTGTCCTTCAGCATCATCTGCGTGCCTCTCGTGGGATTCCGTTGGCTCCTGCTGTCTGGTGCAGACACCGGGACGTCGGCGAACTGGGCGCCGGGCGGCCGCCCAGTTCGCGGCTCGGCCGGGGTCTACCCAGCCAGGAAGTACGACAGGATGCGGAAGAGGGTGACGCGAAGGTGAGTGCGATGACTGCCGACCTGATGTCCAGGGCGCAAGCGGGGGACGGCGAGGCGTTCCGTGAGCTGACGCAGCCGCACGTGCGTGAGCTGCAGGTGCACTGCTACCGGATGCTCGGTTCTTTCCAGGATGCCCAGGACGCCCTGCAGGACACGCTGCTCAGCGCCTGGCAGGGCATCGCGCGGTTCGAGGGCCGTGCATCGCTGCGGACCTGGCTCTACCGGATCGCGACCAACCGCTGCCTCAACGTCCGTCGCTCGGCCGCCCGCCGCCCCCCGCAGGACTGGAACGTCCCCGGGGTCGAGCGCCTGGAGCCCACCCGGCTCGGTGAGGTGGTCTGGCTCGAGCCGTTCCCGGACGCCCTGCTCGACGGGGCGGGCGACGTCCCGCTCGGCCCGGAGGCCCGCTACGAGCGGACCGAGTCCATCTCGCTGGCCTTCGTCACCGCGCTGCAGGTGCTTGCGCCCCGTCAGGTCGCCGTGCTCGTCCTGCGCGACGTCCTCGGGTTCCGGGCCAGCGAGGTGGCCGACATGCTGGACTCGACGGTCGAGTCGGTGAACAGCGCACTCAAGCGGGCCCGCGCCGGCCTGCAGCGAAGCCGGACGCAGGACGTCGACCACGAACCGCCGCCCGCAGCCGACTCACCGGTCGAGGCGGCCGTCGTGGCCAGGTTCGTCAGCGCGTACGAGGCGGCCGACCTGGACGCCGTGGTGGCCCTGCTGTCGGACGACGTCTTCATCTCGATGCCGCCGATGCCCCTGGAGTACGAGGGCCGCGAGCTCGTGGCCCGCTTCTGCGCCGGCATCTTCCGGGCCGGCCGCCGGTTCGACCTGGTGGCGACCCGGGCCAACGGGCAGCCGGCGTTCGGGACCTACCTGCACGCCGCCGACGGCAGCCGGCACGGTGTCGGCCTGTTCGTGATCGCCCTCGCCGGTGACCGGATCTGCGCCATGACCCGCTTCGACAACACGGTGCTCTCCTCGTTCGGGCTGCCGCGTACGCTGCCCAGCCGATGGAGGGTCAGAGGCTGACCCTGGCCACGCACACCTCGCCGCCCACCGAGTTCACCGCGCGGAACGTGAACGAGTCGGTCCCCGCGGCGTTCGGGGTGCGGCGCTCGACCTCGAACGACCCGCTGGGTGCCCGGGTGACGGACCGGCCGCTGGCCGCCACGCTGCCGTTGTGCCGCAGAACCCAGTTCCAGCTCTGGCCGACGCGGTTGCTGTCGATCTCGGCTTCGACCTCGATCCGGCCGTCGTCGGGCTTCGCCTTGATCTTCCAGTCGGTACTGCCGGTGCACGAACCACGGCGGACCACGTCGCCGTCCGATGCCTGCGCCGTTGCGGCGCCGACGACGGGAACGACGGTGGCGATCAGCAACGCAGCCACGCCGGCTGGCAGCTTCTTGGTCATCACGAGCTCCTTCGGTCGGTCTAGCCTTCGGATGCGGGCAATGTTCGCGACGGCACCGCTAAACGCGGGAAAAGCCGACCTCAAGTCCACGTCAAGGCGTCCGGGATACGCTGGCCTGCAGGCGGGAGGGGAGGCGGGATGCGCACCATCGGCAACATCCTGTGGTTCTTCCTGGCCGGCATCTGGCTGGCGATCGGCTACGCCGTCGCCGGCGTCATCTGCTTCATCCTGATCATCACCATCCCGTTCGGCATCGCCAGCTTCCGGCTCGCCGGCTTCGTGCTGTGGCCCTTCGGTCGCACCGTCGTCCGCCGGCCGACGTCCGGTGCGATGAGCGCGATCGGGAACGTGATCTGGTTCGTCGTCGCCGGCGTGTGGATCGCCATCGAGCACGTTGTCGTCGGACTGCTGCTGTGCGTCACGATCATCGGCATCCCGTTCGGCATCGCCAGCTTCAAGCTGGCCGGCCTCGCGCTGTTCCCGCTCGGCAAGATGGTCGTGCCCGCCTCGTCCGTTGCCACCTCTGAGCAGCTCGTCACGATGCCCTAGCCGGGCCCGCGGGCCTCTCGCGCTAGCCCTCGCCGGCCGCCAGCAACCGTCGGCCGATCGCCCGCGCGGCCTCCTGCAGCTGCGGGCACCCCGCGATCCGGTAGGGGACTTGCAGCGCCGTGAGCTGGGTGGCGTACCAGTCAAGGTCGCTGGTGCTGCCGACCAGCCGGCACGTCTCGGGGTCGACCGGCTCGACCCGGCCGAGCGCACGGGACAGCCGCCGGCCAACGACCTCGGCAGGGCCCTCGATGACGACCTCGACCTCGTACTCCCACCCGACGGCCAGGTGCTCCTCGAGCATGGTGACCGGGTCCAGGTCGGACGGCGGGTCGAACGTGCCGGTCAACACCTCGACCGCCCGCACCCGGTCGATCCGGTACGCGCGCCGAGCGTCGGCCCGGTGGGATCGGCACAGCACGTACCAACGCCCGTGCCGGACGACGACGGTCCACGGGTCGACGTCCATGACCAAGTCGTTGCCGGCCTCGGAGCGGTAGCCGAGCCGGACCGGCCGCTGGTCGGCGCAGGCCTGCACGAGTGCGGCCGTGGTGGAGGGGTCCGGACGCGCCGCGGCACGGTCCGGCGCGGCCGCGGTGGCCCGACGTACCGCCTCGGCCTGCGCCGCCACGGCTGCGGGCAGCGCCCGGCTGATCTTGGCCAGCGCACTGCCGACCGGGTCGGTGGGGTCGCCGGCGTGGTGGTGTCCGTCGAGCACCGCCATCACCAGCCCGAGCGCCTCGGCCGAGCTGAACGTCAGTGGTGGCAGGCGCAGGCCGCGACCGACCCGGTAGCCGCCGTACGGCCCCCGTTCGGACTCGACCGGGATGCCGGCCTCGCGCAGGATGGCGACGTAGCGCCGGCTGGCTCGGTCCGAGACGCCGAGCTTGTCGGCCAACCGCTCCGCGGTGATCCCGGGATAGTCCTGCAGGAGCGTGAGGGCCATCAGTGCCCGTGCCGTCGGGCTCGCGCCGGCTGCCATCGTCTGCCTCTCGTCAGGAGCGTCTCAGCGCGATGCCGCGCGACTGGTCACAGCCCAGCTGTCGGGCAGGCTGAGATCAAGCTCGAGCCAGTCCGCGAGGTCCTCGACCTCGCGGCGCACGTCCGCCGCGACCTGCCTGCTGAACGGCACGTCCTCGTGGATGGCGTGCACCTGCAGGACGCCGCGCTCGCGGTCGGCGGCGGCGTCGACCTTGCCGACCAGCCGGTCGCCGTGCAGGATCGGCAGCGCCCAGTACCCCCACCTGCGTTTGGCCGCCGGCTTGTACATCTCAAGCTGGTAGTCGAACTCGAAGATCTCGCTCATCCGCTTGCGGTCGTAGACCAGCCGGTCGAGCGGTGACAGCAGCGCAGTCCGTCCCGTGAACGGCTGCCCCACCAGTGCCGGGTCGACCCGCCACTGCCCACGGACCCCGGCGACCACGGCAGGTTCGCCGGCCTCGTCGACGTCCTGCGCCTCGACCTGGTACTCCGGGCCGCGGGCGCGGGCGATGCCCAGCGCGGCGAGCCGCAGCTCGTTGCGGATCCGGCGGGACTCGACGAGGTCGGGGGCCGGGTCGTCCGGGTAGACCCGGTAGGCCAGGTCCCACAGCCGGTCGCGGCCCTCGCGGGTGGCGACTGCGACCTCGCCACGCACCTCCATGAAGTCCAGCAGGCGGCTCACGTTCCGGTTGTTCGTCCACCCCGACGACCGCCACGGCACCTCGCAGGTGTCCGGCAGGTCGCGCGAGCGCATCGGCCCGTCCAGCTCCAACCGGTAGAGGATGTCGCGGCGGCAGCCCTCGTTCGCCTGCACCCAGTCACGCTGGTATTCCTGCCAGTCGCGAAGCTCGCCGTCGCCGGGCCACTGCGCCATCTCGGCCCGACACAGTGCGAGGTAGTCCTGGTGCCGGATGATCAGCTGGAGCTCGACCAGCGACCCGTCCCGCAGGGCCCTGTGCAGCTGCTCGGGGGAGTACGACGAACCCAGCCTGCTCCACGCGACGAGATGCGGGCTCGGTGCCACGGCCGCGGTCTGGTCGTACTGCAGCATCGTCAGGTGGCGGACGACGCGCAGCAGGTCGGTCGGCCGGACGGCGTCCAGCAGCTGGGCACGCACCGCGATCCGGCGCGCGTCCGTGCGGGACAGCTGGTGCAGGCTCACGGGCCGACCCTAGCCAGGGTGACCGACATCGGCTCGGACAGGCTGTGACCGAATCTGACGTCCTGTTCACCTGCTGTTCACCATCGTCGGAGACGCTCTGCGGATGACCCTGATCGTGCACCCTCCCGTCGTCGCCGGCGCTGCCGTGGACGACGACCTGGTCGCCGTCGCCCGCGCCGTCCACGAGGAGTTCGACACCCGGCTCGAACCCACGCTGGTGGACGAGTGCATCCACGAGGTGGCGGCCCGGTTCGCCGACGCACGCGTCCGCTCGTTCGTCCCGCTGCTCGTTCGTCGCTACGCCACGGACGCGCTCAGGGACCGGGTGGCCAGCGCCCGCTAGAGGACGAGACAGCGTGGCAACGGGGACCGACCTACGACCCTCGTTGCCACGCTGTCCAGGAAGTACAGATCCTACCGATAGTCCCTACTCGACGTAGAGGTCGGTGTAGCTCCAGGACCCGTACGGCGACCAGATGTACACGTGCCCGTCCGGACCGCTTGCTGCCTTGACCTTCGAGCCGGCCAGCCGCTGGGTGCGGGCGAACCGGGTCGGCAGCACCCAGGCCTGCTGCATGGCCTGCTTGTTGAGCGACTTCCACGCGTCGGCCTGCTTGTTGCGGTCGGTCTCGCCCTTCGCGGCGTCGGACGCGGCGGTGAAGGCCTTGTCGTCGACCTGCGAGAGGTTGAAGCCGCCCGCCTGGGTGAAGAGCTCAGGGATGACCGTCGAGGCGTTCAGCCAGTCCGGGCCCCAGCCAGCGGCCGCCATGGCCTCTTCCTTGGTGGTGTCCTGGACGATCGAGTAGTACTCGCCCTGAGGAAGTGCCGTCAGCTTGATCTTGATCCCGGCCCGGGCGAGCGAGCTCTGCAGTGACGCCGCCATCTTGTCGTTCACCGGGGTCTTGATGTACTGGTACGTCATCGCCGGCATCGGCGCACCGGACTGGGCGATGAGCTGCTTGGCCAGGTCCACGTTGCCGGTGTCCGGGATGGCGGCGCCGTACATGCCGTCCCACATCCCCGACTTCGCGTAGTCGAGCGTCAGGTTCGGCTTGATCACGCCGTCCGCGAGGTCACCGGCGAACGAGCCACCGGCGATGGTGCGCAGGGCCGCGCGGTCGGTTGCCGCCAGGATCGCCTGGCGCTGCTTGACGTTCGGCACCTTCTTGGTGTTGATCGCGATGTACCGGACGTAGGCGTCGTAGTCGTTCACCCGGCGGTCGGCGAAGCGCGGGTCGTTGAACACCGTCGTCAGCGAGGAGGTGTCCAGCGGATCCCGTGAGATGGCCGTCTGGTCGTCGCCCGCGTCGGCCATCATGCGCTGGTCGATCGTGGTGGGCTCGATGGAGAACTTCACGATGATCTTGTCCGGGTAGGCGCCGCGGTAGCTGTCCGAGGACGCGCTCCAGTTGGTGTTGCGCTCCAGGACCAGCTGCTGGCCCTTGGTGTACTCGGTGATCTTGTACGGCGCGTTGGACACGACGTTGTCGTCGTACTTCTCGCCGGTGTCCTTGGCCTTCGGCACGGGGGCGAAGGCGGTCAGCGTGACGGTGTAGTTGAAGTCACCGGCCGCCTGCCTGAGGTTGAACGTGATCGTCTTGCCGTCCGAGGAGCACTGCACAGCCTTGTCGAACGCCGCGGTGTCGTTGCCGGATGTCTCGTACGGGCCCTTGTAGACGGACGTGCCGTCCTTCGCCTTCGGGATGTCCAGCAGGCTGATCGCGTACGTCGGCCCGTCCGTGATCGTCGACTGCGCGAACGTGCGCGAGACGCCGTACTTGATGTCCGCGCAGGTCACGTCCGAGCCGTCCTGCCACTTGATGCCGTCGCGCAGGGTGAACGCCCAGGTCTTGCCACCGTTGGTCGGCTTGCCGGTGTCGGTGGCCAGGTCGCCCACCAGCCCGCCGGCCGTCTTGCCGTCCGCGCTGACCTTGTAGGCGGTCAGCGTCCGGGTCAGGTAGGCGCTGGAGAACGCGAGGTCCTCACCGGTGTAGTTGCGCTGAGGGTCGAGGTGGTTGAACTGCTCAGCGTTGGTGAGGAAGGTCAGCGTGCCGCCCTTGGTGGCGCCACTCTTCCCGCTGGACGAGCTCCCGCTGTCGCTGCCGCCACCGCAGGCTGCCAGCGCGAGTGCGCCGACCGCCGAGATCGCGACGAGCCGAAGGCTGATTCTGGCCGTGCCCATATCGTCTCCTCCTGGTTGGTGTGCCAGGGCTGTTGACGTGTCCCGGGGTCACGGCGACGTGACGGATTTACCGACACGGTGCCGGCGGCGTGATATTGGTGGCCGCAAGTTCGTTGCCCCCGAACAGGTTTATCGCCACTCCTACCCTTGCTCGCCCAGCCGGGCGGCGATAGAGGCCGTTGTCCAATCGTGATGCCGCCGCGACCTTGCCACGCTCAGCGGGTCTCGCTCGCCAGCCCGGCGCTACCTTGCTGTGACCTTTCAGCCGATGCCCAGCGTGCGCCCAGCCGCCTCCATGCCCCGCAAACGCCCAAGATCCGTCAGTCGTCCAGCGGCTCGATCCAGCGGTGCCCGGGATGAACGCGCGGGCGAAGTCGCTCTGTCCTTGTCCCGCAACGCCTTCGCCTTGGACAGCAACGCGATCTGCGGCACCAGTTGTACCGGCCCGGTCGCGGGTTAGGCCCGGTCGGGGCCCTGCTTCCTGACCTCGCGGACCTTCTCCATCGCCTCGCGCAGCTCGCCCAGCCACGCGTCGGTGTTGTCGCCGACCAGCCGCACGCACCAGGCCAGCGCGTGTGCGCGTGATCGGGCCACCCCAGCCTCGACCAGCGTGTCCAGCACCTGACGCTGGGGCTGGCGTAGCCGGGTCATCACCGGGACGGCGAGGTGGGTGAACAGGTGGGTGTCCTCGCCCGCCCGAACGCCCCAGGACACCTTCCGGTCGAACCGGTGCTCGGCCTCCAGGGCGATGCCGATCCGGCGCTCGCGGGTGTCCTCGCGCCAGCCCTGGACCCGCCCGGCCAGCGCTTGCGCCTGCTCGGCCTCGGTGGCGTCGTCGGCCAGCACGGGTGCGGCCAGGGCCAGCACGACCGTGATCTCCTCGCGGTCGACGGTGAGGTCGGGCTCGCCGTCCGTGGTCCAATCCTGCGGCAGTCGCCCGGCGAACCAGGCGCGGACCTCTGCTGAAACATCTGTAGTCATGTAACGATGATTACTCGCTTGCACCTTGAAGGCCAGCGTGTTCGCTGTCAGCGTGCCGAGGCCAGCAGGACGTCCCGGGTCACCTCGAGCTGGCCCAGGTGCTGAGCGAGCTCCTCGTAGAGGTGCAGGAGCACGGCGCCCTGGGTGCGCCCCAGTGGCAGCGAGGTGTCGTCGTCGTCCAGCCGGCCGCGAGCCGGCGCCGCGGCGTCCAGCGTGTCCAGGTCGGCCACCAGCTGCTCGCGGGCCTGCCGCAGTCGGCCGACCAGCGCGGCCACCTCGCCGCTGGCCCGGAACTCGGCGTCGCGATCCCGCTCGATCGACCGACCGGCCAGCGCGTACCCGCCCCAGAACTCCATCACCCCCAGGCAGTGTGTGACCACGGCGTACGGCGAGTTCGCGCCGGGGGTGTCCAGGCGGGTGTTCGCGAGGTCGTCACCGAGCTGTTCGAGGGCTGCCACCAACCCGTCGAGAGCGTTGTCCACGAACCACAGGTAGTCCTGCGTCGAGATCATCGGACCATCCTGGCGCCGGGTGCCGACTGTCGCCAGGTGCGGTGGACCTCCACCGCAACGTTTGGCAGAGTCGGGCGAATGATTCTGCGTCGTAAGCCAGCCCCGACGCTGACCCTGTGGTGCGCGGCGGGCCCGGCGCAGCTGCGGGCGCTGGCCGAGGTGGGCTGGAGCTCGTTCCCGCAGGCCGATGTCCGGGACACCGAGCTGGAGGCGTTCCGGCTGCGCGAGGACGCCGTCCGGTTGGCTCGCGGTGAGCTGGTCAGCGCCCAGGACGAGGGGTCCGTCGTCGTGTTCGACGTGGCGCTCGACGTGCTCGACTGGCCCGGCGTCCGCGCCGAAGGGGAGCGGCTGCGCATCCCCAAGGGACGGCGGCTGACCAAGTCGCTGGTCGGCGACATCAACGAGGAGGCGCAGTACCAGCGCGGCGTGGCGCAGGACGAGGTGAGCGCGGTGCAGGCCGCCTTCGGATGGCCGGTGGCCGAGGCCTGGCGCGAGATGGTCACCGCCGCCGGCTGGCTGCGCCGTGGCTGGATGCTGAGCGGCGCCTACGTCGAGCTGCACCCGCCGGTGGACGCCGTCCGGGTCACCCGGGAGTGGACCAGCGAGATGATCTACCACCCGGGGGTGCTGGTGATCGGGTCGGACGGCGGCGAGCGCCGGCTGGCCGTCGACCTGCGGGACGACGACCCGCCGGTCCGGCTGATCGAGCCCTCCAGCACGGGCTGGGAGGACACAGTGGTCCAGGCGCCCAGCGTGCGGGTGCTGGCCCACCGGCTGGAGACCGGGGACTTCGGTTTCCTTACCTGAACCGGATCGGGTCGCGGTATCGTTGTCTGGTGACCTGCACCTTGAACCGCGCGTGGTGGCTGCCCTCGTAGGGCGGCCCCCTCAGCATCCCCATGGCCGCCGTTCGGCGGTCAGGTAGCAGGTCTCACAGGCTCACTCCCGGTCCGGCGCGACGGCGTCCGTCCGACCCGTTGGAGAAGAAGCCATGACCATCAGCAGCACCATCCCGACCGACCACACCGTCGTCGCGCCGGCCGGCGAGGCGATCCTCGCCGAGCGCGCCGACGTCCTGGCCCATCCCGACCGCTACCGCGTGCTGACCGGCGACCGGCCCACCGGCTCGCTGCACCTCGGCCACTACCTCGGCACCCTGCGCGAACGGGTACGGCTGCAGGACGCCGGCGTCGAGACGTTCGTCGTCGTCGCCGACTACCAGGTGATCACCGACCGGGTCGACACCAGCTCGGTGGCGACCAGCATCCGCGAGCTGGTGCTGGACTACCTCGCCTGCGGCATCGACCCCGCGCGCACCACCGTGTTCGTGCACAGCGCCGTCCCCGAGATCGGTCAGCTCATGCTGCCGCTGCTGTCCGCGACCACGCTGTCCGAGCTGCAACGCAACCCGACGGTCAAGGCCGAGGTGGCCGAGTCGGGCTCGAGTGCGATCGGGGGGCTGATGCTGACCTACCCGGTGCACCAGGCCGCCGACATCCTGTCGGTGGGCGGAACCCTTGTGCCAGTAGGCGGTGACCAGCTGCCGCACCTCGAGCAGGCCCGGGCCGTCGCGCGACGGATCAACGAGCGGTACGGCGACGGGCGCACCCTGCTGACCCCGCCGCAGGCGCTGCTCACCGAGGCGCCGCGGCTGCTCGGCACGGACGGTCGCAAGATGGCCAAGAGCCGCGGCAACGCCATCGCGATCAGCGCGACGGACGACGAGACCGCCAGGCTGGTGCGTGGCGCGGTCACCGACTCGTTGCGGCACATCACCTACGACCCGCAGCTGCGGCCCGAGGTGTCCAGCCTGCTGCTCGTCGCGGCGCTCTGCACCGACAGCACGCCGCAGCGAGTCGCCGACCAGATCGGTTCCGGTGGCGCCGCCGGGCTCAAGGCCGTGGTGACCGAGGCGGTGAACGAGCACATTCGGCCGATCCGGGTGCGCCGGCGCGAGCTCGAGCAGGACCCGGCCGTCGTCCGGGAGGTGCTGCGGGAGGGGCTCGAGCGGGCCCGTCCGCTCGCCGTCGCGACTCTCGCCCGGGTGCACCAGGCGATGGGACTGGACTACGGGCTGGCCTGAGCGGTGGGTTCGAGTGGCGGCAGTGGCACCGGCAGCGGCAGCTCGAACCACTGCACGTCCCAGTAGCGGCCGAACTTGCGTCCGACCTCGCGGTAGACCCCGAGGGGGGTGAACCCGAGCCGGCGGTGCAGAGCGACCGACGCGTCGTTCGGCAGTGCGACGCCTGCGTACGCCCGGTGCAGGTCCTCCCCGGCCAGTGCCGCCAGCAGCGCGCCGTACAGCCGACTGCCCAGGCCCAGCCCGACGGCGTCCGGGCGGCAGTAGATCGTCGTCTCGACCGACGTGTCGTACGCGGGCTTGGGCCGCAGCGCGCTACTGGTCGCGTAGCCGAGCAACACGCCGTCCTCGCTCTCGGCCACCAGCAGGCGGTGCCGGCCGGACGGCGCGTAGTGGTCGAACCACGCGCGGCGGGACTCGACGCTGAACGGCTCGATGTCGAACGTCGCGTTGCCGGTCCGCACGTAGTGGTTGTAGATCTCGGTCAGCGCGGGCAGGTCGGGGAGGTCGCCGGAGCGGATCGTCACGGGGTTCGTCAGGGGGTTCGTCAGGGGTGTCACGGGGCCATTGTCCCGATCCGCAACAGTCTCGGCATTCGAGAATTCTGGTCTTGAGGGTTGGGCGGGGCCGTGGCGTGCCGATACCTTCGATGAAGGTCATGAGTGCCAGCGCGTAGCCCCGGCTTGCTGGCCGGCAACCCTCCACCGCGGTGGGGTGCCCCGGGTGAGGACCAGGCGTCGACGAGGTGTCGACGCAAGCGCGGACCCGCCACGGCGTTGCAGCCCAGGGTCCCTGACCCTACGGAGCGCCAGTGTCCGTCCAGCCGAGCACCCAGCAGCACGCGCACCAACCAGCCCAGCAGGCCACTCAGCAGCCCACTCAGCAGCCGCGCCCGGACGCCGACTTCCCCGGCGCCGGTCCGCTGCTCCCAGTGGTCGGCGCCGACCTGCAGGTGCCGGTCGTCACGGGCGGCACGGTGCGGTACGCCAACCTCGACTACGCGGCCAGCGCGCCTGCGCTGGAGTCGGTAGAGGAGCACCTGAGCCAGGTGCTGCCCTACTACGCCAGCGTGCACCGCGGTGCCGGCTACGCCTCGCAGGTCTCCACCGCGCTGCTCGAGCGGGCCCGGGCCACCGTGGGCCGGTTCCTCGGCGCCCGAGCCGGCGACGTGGTGGTCTTCACCCGCAACACCACCGACGCGCTGAACCTGCTGGCCGGCTGCCTGCCGCAGTGGGGCGACGTCGTCTTCCTGGACGCCGAGCACCACGCGAACCTGCTGCCCTGGCAGCGCGGCGAGCACCGCTACGTGCCGGTGCGAGGGTCCCTGGACGCCACCCTGCAGTCCCTGGAGTCGGCGCTGCGCGAGCGTCCCGCGGCGCTGGTCGCGATCACCGGCGCGTCCAACGTGACCGGCGAGGAGCTGCCGATCGAGCGGGTCGTGGCGATCGCGCACCGCCACGGCGCACGGGTCGTCGTGGACGCCGCCCAGCTGGCCCCGCACCGCCGGATCGACCTGGACGCGACCGGCGTGGACTACGTCGCGCTCAGCGGCCACAAGCTCTACGCGCCTTACGGCACAGGCGTCCTGGTCGGCCGGCGCGACTGGCTGGACCGCGGGACGCCGTACCTGGCCGGTGGCGGTGCGGTGCGCAGCGTCGAGCTCGAGCGCACTGAGTGGGCCTGCGCGCCGCAGCGCCACGAGGGCGGCACCCCCAACATGCTTGGTGCCGCCGCACTGGCTGCGTCCTGCGAGGCGCTGGCCGCGCTGCCCGAGGCGGCGCTGGAGGTGCACGAGGCCGCGCTGCGCGAGCGGCTGGTGCACGGGCTGGCCCAGCTGCCCGGCGTCCGGGTGCACCGGATCTTCGACGACGCGCCGTCCTCGATCGGCGTCGTGACCTTCACCGTCGACGGCGTCGACCCCGGCCTGGTCGCCGCCTACCTGTCCGCCGAGCACGGCATCGGAGTGCGGGACGGCAAGTTCTGCGCGCACCCGCTGCTTGCCCGCCTCGGCTTGGACGCCGGTGCGGTGCGGGCCAGCGTCGGCGTTGGCTCGCAGACCGACGACGTCGACCGCCTGGTCGCCGCGCTCGCGTCCCTCATCGAGACAGGGCCGGCCTGGCAGTACGCCTCGGTGGAGGGCCGCTGGACGCCGACCCCCGACCCGCGCCCGTTGCCGCGGTGGGCGACCGGAGCCGGGGACCTCGGCGCCTCGCCCTGCACGCCCGAGGCGCGCTGAGGCTCACAGCAGTGCAGGCTCACAGCAGCGCAGGCTCACAGCAGCGAGGCGACCGCCCGGACGACGACGTCCGGCTCCTCATCGACGATCCAGTGGGTGCCGGACAGGTCCACCCGGCGGTACGGCCCGTCGACGTAGTCGGCGCACCACTGCGCAGCCGCCCGTCCCACCCCGAGGTCGTGCTCGGCCGAGACGTAGACGGTCGGCACGCTGATCCTTGGCACCGCGGCGAGCTCCGGCCCGGCCATCGCCCGGTACCAGGACAGCGGTCCGCGCAGCCCGTCCTCGCTGAGCATCGGGGCGAGGTAGTCCTGCACTGCGTCGGCGGTCAGTGAACCGCCCTCGAAGAACCGGCGCAGCGCCGCGGCGTCGTCGCCCAGCAGCACCCGCTCAGCCGTGCCTTCCTTGCGCAGCAACCCGAAGTAGTCGGACAGCTGCTGCTGCTCGGCGTCCTCTCGGATCGCCCGGCCGAACGCATGCGGATGCGGCACGGACAGCGCGACCAGCCCACGGACCCGTTCGGGGTGGTGCGCGGCCAGGGCCCAGCCGACCAGCGCACCCCAGTCGTGCCCGACCACGACGGCCCGCTGCGCGCCGACGTCGTCCAGCACGGCGAGCGCGTCGGCGACCAGCGGGCCCAGCCGGTAGGCCTCGACGTCCCGCGGCTGCGGCTGAGGGCTGTAGCCGCGCTGGTCGGGGGCCAGGGTGCGCAGCCCGAGCTCGTGCAGACCGGGTAGGCAGCCCTGCCACAGGCCGCCGTGCTGCGGGAAGCCGTGCAGCAGTAGGGCGACCGGGCCGTCCGGTGGTCCCTCGTCGCGCACCAGCAGCTCGAACTCGGCGCCCGCGTGCTCACGTCTGAGGTGTCGTCGGCTCACGACCCAACACCTACCACGCCATCCCACGAGCGCTCGGATGCATAGGCGGGCTACGATCCGTCGAGTGGCTCAGGACGCAGCACCTGAACGAACCACGGCGGGTGGACCCGTGAAGGGGTACCCCGCCGCGGTGGAGCGACTGCGCGCCGACTTCGCGGCGCTGCCCGCTGACCAGCCGGTGCGGCTGGCCAAGAAGACCAGCAACCTGTTCCGCCCACGCGAGCGCGGCCAGCGGCTGGGACTGGACGTCACGGGCCTGGACGCGGTGTTCTCGGTCGACCCGGTGACCCGGACGGCGTACGTCGGTGGGATGACCACGTACGAGCACCTGGTGGACGCGACCCTCGCGCACGGCCTGATGCCGCTGGTGGTGCCGCAGCTGAAGACCATCACGATCGGTGGCGCGCTGACCGGCCTCGGTATCGAGTCGTCGTCCTGGCGCGAAGGACTGCCGCACGAGTCCGCGCTGTCCTTCGACGTGCTGACCGGCGGCGGTGACCTGGTCCGCGCGACGCCGGATGGTCCGGACGCCGAGCTGTTCGCGACGTTCCCGAACTCCTACGGCACCCTCGGGTATGCCGCGGCGGCGACGATCGAGCTGGCCCCGGTCAGCCCGTACGTGCACCTGCGGCACGTGCGGTTCACCGACCTGGACGAGCTGGCGGCCACCATCGACAGTCTGGTGCGGCTGGCGCAGGATGGCCGCGCGAGCTGGCAGGGCGAACCGGTCGACTTCATCGACGGCACGGTGTTCCCCACCCCACAGGACCGTCCCGGCCCTGCGCTGGAGGGTTTCTTGACCCTCGGCACCTGGGCCGACGAGGCGCCGTACACCTCGGACTACACCGGCGAGCAGGTCTACTACCGCTCGATCCGCGCCCGTCGCGAGGACTGGCTGACCGTCCGGGACTACCTCTGGCGCTGGGACACCGACTGGTTCTGGTGCTCGCGGGCGCTCGGTGTGCAGAACCCGCGGATCCGTCGCTGGGTGCCCAAGCGCTACCTGCGCAGCGACACCTACCAGCGGGTGATCGGGCTGGAGAACCGCTACGGCTTCAAGGCCAGGATGGACGCGCGCAAGGGCCTGCCGGCCCGCGAGCGTGTCGTGCAGGACGTCGAGATCCCGGTCGGGCGGACCGCCGAGTTCCTGCGCTGGTTCATCGACAACGTGCCGATCGAGCCGATCTGGCTGTGCCCGCTGCGGCTGCGCCGTCCGGCGCCGACGCAGGACGGCAAGTGGCCGCTGTACCCGCTCGGCCCGGGCAGCCTCTACGTCAACGTCGGCTTCTGGTCGACGGTCGCCATCGCCGACGGCGACCAGGACGGTGACCACAACCGGCGGATCGAGGCCAAGGTCGCCGAGCTGGACGGTCACAAGAGCCTGTACTCGGATGCCTACTACGAGCCGGACGAGTTCTGGAAGCTGTACGGCCGCGAGGACTACCAGCGGGCCAAGGACAGGTACGACCCGGACGGGCGGTTGCTCGACCTCTACGAGAAGGCGGTGAAGCGACGGTGAGCGTGCTCGGTCAGTGGAAGCAGGATCCAGGCGGGCGGGGTCCGATCAGCATCGCGGATGCGTTCGAGATGGTGATCGGGCCGGTTGAGGGCATCGGCTTCTCGGCGTACGACGGTTCACGGACCGGTTCGGTGGACGCGCCGATCCAGCTGCGGCTGGTGCGCCCGCGCGGTCTGGCCTACATCGCGGGGGCGCCGTCCTCGCTCGGGATGGCTCGCGCCTACCTGATGGAGGACCTCGAGATCGACGGGATCCATCCTGGCGACCCGTACGAACTGCTGCTGCACGCGCAGACGCTGCTCACCCCGAAGCGACCGGCGCCGAGCGACGCGGCCCGCGCGCTGCGCTCCTTCGGGCGGCTCGCCCTGACCATGCCGCCGCCGCCGCCGAACGAGGTGCCCAGCGGCTGGCACCGAGCGCTGCACGGGCTGCGGCACTCGCGCACCCGTGACGCCGAGGCGATCCGCCACCACTACGACGTGAGCAACCGGTTCTACGAGATCGTGCTCGGCCAGTCGATGGCGTACACCTGCGCCTGCTACCCCGCGGACGACTCCACGCTGGAGCAGGCGCAGGAGCACAAGTTCGACCTCGTCGCCCGCAAGCTCGGCCTGCAGCCGGGGATGCGCCTGCTCGACGTCGGGTGCGGCTGGGGCGGCATGGTGCGGCACGCGGTACGCGAGTACGGCGTGACGGCGCTCGGCGTGACCCTCTCGCGCGACCAGGCGCAGTGGGCGCAGGCGGCGATCGAGCGGGACGGCCTGGGGGACCGCGCGCAGGTCCGCCACCAGGACTACCGCGAGGTCACCGAGACCGGGTTCGACGCGGTGAGCTCGATCGGCCTGACCGAGCACATCGGGGTGCGCAACTACCCGGCCTACTTCCGGTTCCTGCGCTCTCGGCTGATGCCCGGCGGCCGGCTGCTGAACCACTCGATCACCCGGCAGGACAACCTGCACCCCGGCATCAAGCGGCGCGGCTTCATCGACCGCTACGTGTTCCCGGACGGTGAGCTGACCGGCGTGGGCGCGATCATCACTGCGATGCAGGACCAGGGCCTGGAGGTCCAGCACGAGGAGAACCTGCGCCGGCACTACGCGCGCACACTTGCCGCCTGGTGCACCAACCTCGTCGAGGGCTGGGACGAGGCGGTCGCCGAGGCCGGCCTGGCCACCGCGAAGGTATGGGGCCTGTACATGGCCGGATCTCGGCTCGCGTTCGAGCGTCAGCAGATCGAGCTGCACCAGGTGCTGGCCACCCGAACGGACGAAGGCGGTGACCCGCACCTGCCGATGCGTCCGGACTGGGGCGTTTGAGCCGGCTCGGTTGGGCCACCCGGGTGGGCTGCCGCGATTCGGGTGCGAACGCTGTGCAACTCGGGGTTTGCTGCCGATAGAGACGCCTGAGCCGTGCGCCCTGCCGGCCCTCGAGGAGCACAGATGCCGTTGCCCGACGCCGATGGGTTCCTTGGCGCCCACGACGTCCTGGTCTTCCGGCGCGTCGGCAGCCGCTGGACCCATCTGGGCGGGCTCGGCCGCGGTGCGGCCTGGGCCGGTTCCGTGCAGGGGCAGGAGCTGGCCGACCCCCGGCTGGAGGCGGCGCTGTCCCACGGCCGTCCGGTGCGCCGGCACGGTCAGAAGCCGCACCGGGTGCTCGGCCCGTACTCGGCGTGCACCTCAGCGGTCGTCCGGCTGGACGCCTATCACGCGGTGGTGCTGGGCTCGGTCCAGCCGGACCCGCAGCTGCTTGGCCTTGACGACGGGCAGCTGGTCGAGCTGGCGGCGCGGGCCTGCGAGCTGGTCACCCAGGCCGCGCCGGCCAAGCACCTGGCCGACGAGCTCGTCGTGCTGTCCGCGCTGCGCGACCTGGCCACCGCAGCGCCAGTAGGCGTCGACGCCCTGCTCTACCACCTGGCCGCCTCGACCGCGGAGGCGCTGTCCTGCGCGCTGGCGGCCGTCTGGCTGGACGACGACCGGCACGCGGTGGCCACCCCGGAGTGGATCCCGGACGGCGGCGCCCAACGTGCCGTGGTGGTGGCCCGGACGCTGGC
The DNA here is from genome assembly GCF_049994355.1 of Angustibacter sp. McL0619. Lineage (NCBI taxonomy): Bacteria > Bacillati > Actinomycetota > Actinomycetes > Kineosporiales > Kineosporiaceae > Angustibacter > Angustibacter sp. McL0619. Next base: position 1,365,495 of record NZ_CP188257.1, read on the forward strand.
CGGAAAGGTCGAGGACGTGCTCGTCGTCCAGGACGCGTGCGAGCAGCCGCTGCCCGCCCCGATCGGCGCCACGCACGCGGTGTCGGCGTACCTGGCCGTCCCGGTCGAGGTGGACGGCGTGCACGGCTGCATGCTGCTGGTGCACAGCCCCGGCACGCCGAGCACCTTCACCCCGCTGTGCGAGCAGCTCGCCGTCCAGCTGGCCCGGGCCGGCTCGCGGATGCTCGAGGTGGCCACCACCCACGACGAGCTGGTCCGCCAGCTGGACTCCACCCGTGAGTACGCGATCCGCGACCCGCTGACCGGTGCCGCGAACCGGCGTGGCTGGGACGAGGCCGTCGCCCGCGCCCGTGACCACGTCGCGGCCGGCGGCACCGTCACCGTCGTCTCGGTCGACCTGGACGACCTGAAGGTGGTCAACGACACCCACGGCCACGCGGCCGGCGACGAGCTGATCATCGCCGCCGCGCACGCGCTGCGCCGCACAGTGCGCGGCCAGCCGGACGTCATCGCCCGGCTCGGCGGCGACGAGTTCGCCCTGCTGCTGCGCGGCTACGAGATCGACCCCGTCGAGATCGCCGATCGGCTGCGCCGCTCGCTCGAGCGCACCCTGACCGGGCACGGGCTGCCGCTGCGCAGCTCGGTCGGGGCCGCCGCGTGCCCGCCACGAGGGTCGCTGGACGACGCGATCCGGCGTGCGGACGTCGAGATGTACCGGGACAAGCGGGCCCGTCGGCAGTCGGACTGACCCCTGCGCTTGAATGGTTGCCGTCGGCGATACGGAGGCACCATGACATCGGCACCGAGCGTCTCGTACTCGATCACGGTGCGGCTGGAGCTGCCGGCCCGCCCCACCGCGGTCAGCGAGCTCACCACGGTGATCGAGCGCGGCGGTGGGCTGGTCACCGCGCTGGACGTCACCGCGTCCGGCGCCGACCGGGTACAGGTGGACGTGACCTGCGCGGCGCGCGACGTCGAGCACGCCAACACCCTGGTCGACGAGATGCGCGCGGTGCCCGGCGTGCAGATCGGCAAGGTCAGCGACCGCACGTTCCTGGCACACCTTGGCGGCAAGCTGACCATCGAGTCCAAGGTGCCGATCCGCAACCGCGACGACCTGTCGCTGGTCTACACCCCCGGAGTGGCCCGGATCTGCCTGGCCATCGCCGAGGACCCCTCGGACGCCCGCCGGCTGACCATCAAGCGGAACACCGTCGCGGTGGTCTCTGACGGCTCAGCCGTGCTCGGGCTGGGCAACCTCGGGCCGCTGGCCGCGCTGCCGGTGATGGAGGGCAAGGCCGCGCTGTTCAAGCGGTTCGCCGGGATCGACGCGTTCCCGATCTGCTTGGACACCCAGGACACCGACGAGATCGTCGCGGCGGTCAAGGCGATCGCGCCGGTCTTCGCCGGGATCAACCTGGAGGACATCAGCGCACCGCGCTGCTTCGAGATCGAGGCGCGGCTGCGGGCCGAGCTCGACATCCCGGTGTTCCACGACGATCAGCACGGCACGGCGATCGTCACGCTCGCCGCGCTGACCAACGCACTGCGTGTCGTGCGCAAGCAGCTGCCCGACGTCCGGGTCGTGATGTCCGGCGCCGGCGCGGCTGGCACCGCGATCCTGCGGCTGCTGCTGCACGCTGGCGCCCGCGACGTGGTGGTCTGCGACGTGCACGGCGTGGTCGCCGCCGACCGCCCGGACGTGGTCGCATCGCCCGACTCGGCGCTGGCCGGGGTGGCGGCCAGCACGAACCCGCGCGGGGTCAGTGGCACGCTGCGCGACGCCCTGGTCGGCGCCGACGTGTTCATCGGCGTCTCCGCCCCCGGCATCCTGACCGGCGGCGACATCGCGACCATGGCGGCGGACGCCATCGTGTTCGCGATGGCCAACCCCGACCCCGAGGTCGACCCGGTCGAGGCGGCCCAGCACGCGGCCGTGGTGGCCACCGGGCGCAGCGACTTCGCGAACCAGATCAACAACGTGCTGGCCTTCCCGGGCGTCTTCCGGGGGTTGCTGGACGCGCAGTCCACGAAGATCACCGAGGCCGTGCTGCTCGCTGCGGCGAGCGCCCTCGCCGGGGTGGTCGCGGACGACGAGCTGAACGCCACCTACATCGTGCCCAGCGTGTTCCACCCCGACGTCACCAAGGTGGTGGCCGCCGCCGTCCACCAGGCCGCCGGCCCGGCCCCGGCACCGATCGCGCCGCACCCGGCCACGTTGCCCGCCGCTGCGGCCGGGCCGTCCTTCGGGCGCACGTGAACCTCACCGGGCAGCTGCTGCTCGCGACGCCGTCGCTGCGCGAGCCGACGTTCCACCGCACGGTGGTGCTGATGCTGGACCACACCGACGAGGGCGGGCTCGGCGTCGTGCTGAACCGGCCGATGGAGGTCGAGGTCGCCGCCGTGCTGCCGCCGTGGCAGCCCTGGACGACGGAGCCGGGCGTGCTCTTCCAGGGCGGCCCGGTGGCGCTGGACTCGGCGCTCGGCCTGGTCGGGGTACCGGGCGACGGCGCCGAGCCGATCGGGGTGCGCCGGATCAACGGTTCGCTCGGGCTGGTCGACCTGGACACCGACCCGGTGGACGTCGTCCAGTCGCTGTCCGGGCTGCGGGTGTTCGCCGGCTACGCCGGGTGGTCCTCGGGTCAGCTCGAGCGGGAGATCGAGGAGGGCGCCTGGTACGTGGTGGACGCCGAGCCGCGGGACGCGTTCACCGACCGGCCTGAGCTGCTCTGGCGCACGGTGCTGCGGCGGCAGGGCGGCGACCTGGCCTTCGTGGCCACCTTCCCGGAGGACCCGGACCTCAACTAGGGACCAGCCGGTCGGGCCTGGCAGACCTAGACTGGACGTCATGAGCAACGACGACCCGTTCGGCGCCCCCGGTCAGCCGCAGGAGCCGCAGCCGGCCAGCAGCCCGCAGCGCACCGCCGTCCTCGAGCGCGAGCTGGTCGAGGAAACTCGGGTCGAGCCCGGCGACCACGAGCGCTTCGCGCACTACGTGCGCAAGGAGGCTCAGCTGGAGGCCGCGATCAACGGCAAGCCGGCGGTCGCACTCTGCGGCAAGGTGTGGGTCCCGGTGCGCGACCCGGCCCGGTTCCCGATCTGCCCGACCTGCAAGGAGATCTACGAGGGCCTGCGCGGGCCGGACGATGAGAGCTGAAACACGCTGAAATCTGATCACCAACGGCATCAGCGGAAGGCTCACCAGCAGCCAGATCAGTTCCCAGCTCTCGGTGCTGAACGCCCCGTACTCCTCGGCCGGCTTCGAGTGCCCGACCGGTCGGGACACCTGCTCCGCCAGTGGCGTCGACCGATCCACAACTTCATGGACTACACCTACGACTCCTGCATGAACACCTTCACGGCGGGCCAGCACACCCGCATGCAGTCCCAGTGGGCCGCCTACCGCGGCTGACCCAGCACCGCCTCCGCGACACCGGAGCCGGGCGGCCGCCACGCCGATGTATCAGGGGGGTTGCCGCGCGGCTCCGGTGGGGTGTTCGCTGTCAGCCAGCAACCGCCGCGGCCCGCGCCCGGCGCACCCCCGAGGGAGTCCCATGAGGTCTGCATCTCGCCGCGCCGCGGCACTCGCCGTCACTGCCGGGCTGGGCCTGGTCCTGGCCACGCTCCAGGTCTCGCCGGCCGCGGCCGCCGCCGCACCCGAACGCGCCGCGCCTGCCACGTGCGAGACGCACTCCGGCGCGGTCGGCGCGCGCGCAACCCACGGCCGGTCCGACCCCAACGAGCTGACCAACGCTCAGGTGGCTGCTGCCGAGCGGGTCTTCGGCCGGGCGCTCGCGGCGAAGGGTTCGTCGGCGCCGCGGGCATCCGCACTGGCGACGGTCAGCGTGCCGGTCTACTTCCACGTGATCACCAACGGCACCAAGGGGGGCCTGAGCACCGGCGCCATCAACTCGCAGATCGCCGTGCTGAACGCCGCGTACTCCTCGGCCGGGTTCTCGTTCAGCCTGGCCGGCACCGACACCACCGTGAAGAAGGCCTGGTTCAGGGTGGGCCAGGGCAGCGCGGCCGAGACGGCGATGAAGAAGGCGCTGCGCAAGGGCGGCAAGAACGCGCTCAACGTCTATACCGCCAACCTCGGTGGCGGGCTGCTCGGCTGGGCCACCTTCCCCTCCGACTACCGCAGCGCACCGAAGATGGACGGCGTGGTGATCCTGTACTCCTCGCTGCCCGGCGGCGCGACCACCAACTACAACCAGGGCGACACGGCCACCCATGAGGTCGGGCACTGGATGGGGCTCTACCACACGTTCCAGGGCGGCTGCGCGGCTCCCGGCGACGAGGTCGCGGACACCCCGGCGGAGGCGTCGCCGGCCTTCGAGTGCCCGGTCGGGCGCGACACCTGTGCCGCGGCGGGCCTGGATCCCATCCGGAACTTCATGGACTACACCTACGACTCCTGCATGAACACCTTCAGCCCTGGGCAGAACGCTCGGATGCAGGCGCAGTGGACGGCCTTCCGGGCCTGACCAGCAGCCATCCCGGCACCTTCGGGAGCACACGGCCGACACGCCATAGCACGCCGTCGAGGGCCCGCGCCGCAGCGCGGGCCCTCGGCATGTCCTTTCGCCACAACGGTTACGCTCGCCGGACCGATGAGTACCTCCGCCGCCTCCCACCTGCCTCCGGCCTTTCCGGACCGCGCGCCCTGGGGCACCGCCTCCAAGCTGCGGGCCTGGCAGGCGGCGGCGCTCGAGCAGTACCTGCGTGAGCACCCCAAGGACTTCCTGGCCGTGGCGACCCCCGGCGCCGGCAAGACGACGTTCGCGCTGCGGGTGGCCACCGAGCTGCTCGACCGCGGCGAGATCGCCCGGATCACCGTCGTGGCGCCGACCGAGCACCTGAAGAGCCAGTGGGCGGACGCCGCGCACCGGGTCGGCATCCGGGTCGACCCGCAGTTCCGCAACTCGCACGGCACGCACGGGCGCGACTTCGACGGCGTGGCGGTCACCTACGCGCAGGTCGCGGCCCGCCCGCTGCTGCACCGGGCCCGCACCGAGGCCGCCCGCACCCTGGTCATCCTGGACGAGATTCACCACGGTGGTGATGCCCTGTCCTGGGGTGATGCCGTGCGCGAGGCCTTCGAGCCCGCGCAGCGCCGACTGGCCCTGACCGGTACCCCGTTCCGCTCGGACATCGCGGCCATCCCGTTCGTCACCTACGTCGAGGACGGCGCGGGGGTACGTCGTTCGCAGGCCGACTTCACCTACGGCTACGGTGACGCGCTGCGCGACGGCGTCGTCCGGCCGGTGATCTTCCTGGCCTACTCGGGGCAGATGCGCTGGCGCACCCGGGCCGGGGACGAGCTGAGCGCCAAGCTGGGCGACCCGCTGACCCAGGACGTCACCGCGCACGCCTGGCGGACGGCGCTGGACCCCAAGGGGGAGTGGATGACGTCGGTGCTGCGCGCCGCCGACACCCGGCTGTCCGAGGTGCGCCGGCACGTCCCGGACGCCGGTGGGCTGGTCATCGCGACCGACCAGACCCAGGCGCGGGCGTACGCCTCCCTGCTGCGCGGGCTGACCGGCGAGCCGGCGGTCGTGGTGCTGTCCGACGACTCGGGGTCCTCGAAGCGGATCGAGGAGTACGCGGCCGGCCAGCAGCGCTGGATGGTCGCCGTCCGGATGGTGTCGGAGGGGGTCGACGTCCCGCGGTTGGCCGTCGGCGTCTACGCGACGTCCACCGCGACGCCGCTGTTCTTCGCGCAGGCGGTCGGCCGGTTCGTCCGGGCCCGGCGCCGCGGCGAGACGGCGTCGGTGTTCCTGCCCAGCGTCCCGCTGCTGATGCAGCACGCCGGCGAGCTCGAGGTGGAGCGCGACCACGCGCTGGACCGCCCGCGCACCGGCCGGGACGAGGACTGGTCGCCGGAGGACGCGCTGCTCGCGGCGGCGAACCGGGCGGAGCAGGCCTCGGCGGAGGCGGACCTGCTGCCGTTCGAGGCGCTGGAGGCCCAGGCCGAGTTCGACCGGGTGCTGTTCGACGGCGGCGAGTTCGGGACGTCGGCGCTGGTCGGCAGCGAGGAGGAGCAGGACTTCCTCGGGCTGCCTGGGCTGCTCGAGCCCGAGCAGGTCGCGGTGCTGCTGCGCGAGCGCCAGGCCGCCCAGCAGAAGGGGCGGCGCAAGGCCGGCGCGGACGCCGTGGCGGTGGCCCAGGCCGGCGCGGACCGAGCCACCCACCGCGAGGTCGCCGCGCTGCGCAAGGAGCTGCACCAGCTGGTCGGCGCCTGGGCCAAGCGCACCGGGCAGCCGCACGGGACCGTGCACGCCGAGCTGCGCCGCAGCTGTGGCGGTCCGGCCGTCCCGCAGGCCGGCGCCGACGAGGTGCGCGAGCGGATCGCGGCGCTGCGCCGCTGGTTCGTCGGCAAGCCCTGAGCAGCGTTGCCGAGATCACAGCGGCCGACTCGCCGTGCACGGAACACCGGGCAGCGTCGCGCCGTTGTGCTCAGCATGGCTACCAGTGCACTGACCCCGCAGACCCATGACGAGACCGTCTCGGACGGCATCGTGCTGATCGACTTCTGGGCTGAGTGGTGCGGCCCGTGCCGCCAGTTTGGCCCGGTCTTCGAGAAGGTCAGCGAAGCCAACCTGGACGCGAAGTTCGTCAAGGTGGACACCGAGGCCGAGCCTGAGCTCGCCGCGCAGTACGGCGTGAGCTCCATCCCGATGCTGGTCGTCTACCGCGACGGCATCCCGGTGTTCGGCCAGCCCGGCGCCCTCCCGCAGCCGGCGCTGGAGGACCTGCTCAAGCAGGTCCGCGAGCTCGACATGGACGCCGTCCGGGTCCAGTACGCCGAGCAGAAGGCGGCCGCCGAGGCCGCCGCCGCGGGCCGCCGCCCGAGCAGCGACCCCACCTCTTTCTGAACCGATCAGCCCTGCGCCAGACCCCCTCGCGGGGTGTGGCGCAGGGCGTTGTGGGCCATGGACCAGCGGGTCGGCCCCGATAGGCTCGCGCCTGTGAACCATCCCGCCACACCGAGCCGTCGATGACCACCGGGGGCCACCACCCGGAGACCTCGCAGACCCTGGACCGTGGCCTGCAGCTGCTGCTGCTGCTCGCAGCCGACGAGGCCGGGTGCACGGTCACCGAGCTGGCCAGCGCGCTCGGCGTCGCCCGGCCGGTGGTCTACCGGCTGCTCACGACGCTCGAGCAGCGGCACCTGGCCACCCGCGGGCGCGACGGACGGGTGCGGCTCGGGCTCGGCGTGCTCGCCCTGGCCGGGCGGGTCCAGCCGCTACTGCGGGACGTGGCCACACCGGTGCTGCGCCAGCTCGCCGACGAGGTCGGCGCTACCGCGCACCTGACCGTGGTGGACGGCGAGGACGCCCTCGCCGTCGTGGTCGTCGAGCCCCAGTGGACCCAGTTTCACGTCGCCTACCGGGTCGGCAGCCGGCACCCACTTGGTCGTGGCGCGGCCGGGCGGGCCATCCTCGCCATGCGCTCCGGCGCACCGGAGACGACCACCAGCGACGGCGAGCTGCAGGCCGGCGCGCACGGTCTGGCGGTCGGCTGGTCGGTGGGCAGCCTCGAGGGTTCGGTGGGCGTCGTCACGCTCACGCCGCTCGACCCGGACGACGTCGCCGCGTCGGTGCGGAGCGCGCGGGACGAGCTGGTGGAGCGGCTGCACGCCTGAGGTTCGGTCGGCCTCAGCGACCGCCGGCGCCGAGCACGAGCGGCAGCACCCGGTGCTCCAGCACGCAGGCCAGGGCCATCACGGTCGAGGTGCGGATGATGTCGTCGTCCGCGACCAGCTCGTCGATCACTCGCTGCAGGTCGTCGTTGTCGCGGGCCACGATCCGGCAGAACAGGTCGCCCTGGCCGGTGATGGTGTGCACCTCGAGCACCTCCGGGATCGCGCCGAGGTGCTCGGCCAGCCGGTCTCGTGCGCCCTGGCGGATCTCCAGGTTGGCGAACGCGGTGACCCGGTAGCCCAGCGCGCCCGGGTCGATCTGCGGTGCGAACGAGCGGATCACGCCGCGCTCGACCAACCGCTCCAGCCGGGCCTGGACCGTGCCGCGTGCGACCTCGAGCCGTCGCGAGGCCTCCAGCACGCCGATCCGGGGCTCCTCGGTGAGCAGCTCGATCAGGCGCGAGTCCAGCGAGTCGATGGGCATAGTGCACAGTATCGCGACCAGTTCGCTGGGCACACTGCACAAGGTGACCAGGCTGGACCGAGCCTGTTGCCCGGCCAGCGGTCCTGCGGGAGGCTCGAGACGGCGTCCACCGACGTCCGATCACCCCTGACCACACCCGACCGGAGGTGCGCGTGACCACTCAGGCCGACGCCAACCAGTCCCAGCACATCAGCCTGACCGAGCAGGAGACCGAGGCGGGCCTGGACCTGCACCAGCTCCAGCAGCTGGTCGGCCTCGTGGACTACGACGAGGAGAAGGACCCCTTCCCGGTCACCGGGTGGGACGCGATCGTCTTCGTCGTGGGCAACGCGACCCAGGCCGCGCACTTCTACCAGACCGCGTACGGCATGGAGCTGGTCGCGTACTCCGGCCCCGAGACGGGCAACCGTGACCACAAGGCCTTCGTGCTGAAGAGCGGGTCGATCAAGTTCGTGCTCAAGGGCGGGGTCACGCCGGACAGCCCGTTGCACGACCACCACCGCAAGCACGGGGACGGCGTCGTCGACATCTCGCTGGAGGTGCCGGACGTCGACAAGTGCGTCGAGCAGGCCCGCCGCGCGGGTGCCACGATCCTGCAGGAGCCGACGGACGTCAGCGACGAGCACGGCACCGTCCGGGTGGCGGCCATCGCGGCGTACGGCGAGACCCGGCACAGCCTCGTGCAGCGCGGCGACTACCGGGGCCCGTACCTGCCCGGCTACGTCGCCCGCAGCAGCGGGTACGTCAAGCGCGACGGCGCCCCGAAGCGGATGTTCCAGGCGCTGGACCACGTGGTCGGCAACGTCGAGCTCGGCAAGATGGACGAGTGGGTCACCTACTACAACAAGGTGATGGGCTTCGTGAACATGGCGGAGTTCATCGGTGACGACATCGCCACCGACTACTCGGCGCTGATGAGCAAGGTCGTCGCCAACGGCAACCACCGGGTGAAGTTCCCGCTGAACGAGCCGGCGATCGCCAAGAAGAAGAGCCAGATCGACGAGTACCTGGAGTTCTACGACGGTCCTGGCGCGCAGCACCTCGCGCTGGCCACGAACGACATCCTGACCACGGTCGACGCGATGCGCGCCGAAGGCGTGGAGTTCCTGGACACCCCGGACTCGTACTACGAGGACGACGAGCTGCGGGCCCGGATCGGCAACGTGCGCGCGCCGATCGAGGAGCTGCAGAAGCGCGGCATCCTGGTCGATCGCGACGAGGACGGCTACCTGCTGCAGATCTTCACCAAGCCGGTCGGCGATCGTCCGACGGTGTTCTTCGAGCTGATCGAGCGGCACGGCTCGCTGGGCTTCGGCAAGGGCAACTTCAAGGCGCTGTTCGAGGCGATCGAGCGCGAGCAGGACCGCCGCGGCAACCTCTGACGTTGCTCCCTCCCGCCTAGTTTGCTCAGCCCAACCCGCTTCCCGAGCCGCGTACGGCGGGTTGGGTGGCGCAAAGCGGGTTGGGTGGAGCAAGGCGGGTGGGGTAGAGACCTCGAGCGGTCCTGGTGGGTGCGGCGTCGCGGGACGGGGTGCCGCCGCTGAGAGGATGTCGTCATGACGTTCCCCACGCCCGGTTGGTATCCCGACCCGCATGTCGAGATGCAGATGCGCTGGTGGGACGGCGCGAGCTGGACCGACGACACCTACGAGCGGGTTGAGCCGATGCAGCCGTGGGCGCCGGCCGGCTCCGGTTCGGACACCGTCACCACGGACCGCCGTCCAGCCGGCCCGACCTCACCGCGCGCAGCCGCCCGTGAGCTCACCGCGCGCACGGACGACGGCGTCCCGGTCGCGGGGTGGTGGGTGCGGGCCGCAGCCTGGCTGCTGGACTGGCTGATCACCGGCATGCTGGCCTGGCTGATCGGCTTCAACCAGGCCCGGATCGTCTTCGACTCCCTCGCGAACCAGGTGGACGCCGCACTGCGGGCCAGCGAGGCGGGCCAGCCAGCGCCGCAGTTCCACTACGACCAGAGCACGCTGCAGGCGCTGCTGGTGATCTCGCTGATCTGGGTTCTCGTCTCGCTCGTCTACAACCTCGTGTTCCTGCTCTGGCGGGCGGCCACGCCGGGCAAGATGGCCTGCGGGATCGTGGTGCGCCGCTGGGTGCCGGGGCAGTCGCTGACCGTCGCCGTCGTCGTCCGTCGCTGGCTCAGTTTCGAGGCCGCCTCGGCGATCTCCTACATCGGCACCCTCTACCTGCTGGTCGACGTGCTGTGGCCGCTGCGCGACCCGCAGAGCAGGGCGCTGCACGACAAGTTCGCGGGCACCTGCGTGGTCCGCAAGGCCGACCAGGTGATCGCCCAGGCCAGTGCCGGAGGTACTGCCCCGAGCTGATCCGGGTGGAATGTCCCACTGCGGGGGTAGTGTCGCTTTCCTGTTCCCGCCGGCCCGACCACGGCCGGCGACGCATCGAGGAGGGCACATGCGAGGTGCAGGACTGGCTCGGCGTCGGGCCACAACCGTCACGGCGGTGACGGCGGCTCTGGCGGTCGGACTGAGTGGCACGGCCTGGGCGGCCGCCGCCCGGCCCGGAGCTTCGGGGCTGGGTGACGCGTACTACCCCAGCTACGGCAACGGTGGCTACGACGTCGGCCACTACAAGCTGGACGTCAGCTACGACCCGGCGAGCGACCTGGTGACCGGCAAGGCGACCATCACGGCGAAGGCGACGCAGGACCTGTCCCGGTTCGACCTGGACTTCGGGCTGCACGCGCAGTCGGTCACGGTCAACGGCCACGCCGCGCGCACCCGCACCGACGACCTCGAGCTGGTGGTGACGCCGCGCAAGGCGATCAAGAACGGGGCGTCGATGACGGTCGTCGTCGTGTACGCCGGGGTGCCCAGCTCGGTCACGGCGGACGGCTACTCGCCATGGATCCGCACGGACGACGGTGCCGTGGCGGTCGGCGAGCCGCAGATCTCGTCGTGGTGGTTCCCGGGTAACGACCACCCGCGTGACAAGGCGACCTACGACATCAAGGTCACCGTGCCCGCCGGGCTCGAGGCGCTGAGCAACGGCAAGCTGGTCTCGCACGGCAGTACCGCCGGCAAGGAGGTGTGGAGCTGGAGCGAGAGCAGGCCGATGGCCACCTACCTGGCCTACTTCGCGGTGGGACAGTTCGACATCACCCAGTCCAGCACGGCCTCGGGCCTGCCGGTGATCACCGCGGTCGCGTCCAACGGCGGCAGCGAGGGCACCTACGCCGCGGCCGACCTGGCGCGCACCGGCGAGGTGATCGACTGGCACGCGCGGCACTGGGGGCCGTACCCGTTCAACATCACCGGTGGTGTGGCCCCGGCGGCCGACTTCGGCTTCGCGCTGGAGAACCAGACCCGCCCGGTCTACACCCGCGGCTTCTGGCGGTCGGGTCCGAACATCTACGTCGTCGTGCACGAGCAGGCGCACCAGTGGTACGGCGACAGCGTCAGCGTCGACCAGTGGAAGGACATCTGGCTGAACGAGGGCTTCGCCAGCTTCGCTGAGTGGGCCTGGTCCGAGGAGCACGGCGACGGCACCGGAGCCGAGCTGTTGCAGGCCTACTACGACGGCATCCCCGCCTCGGATCCGTTCTGGCAGACCAAGATCGGCGACCCCGGCAAGGACCACGAGTTCACCGGCGCGGTCTACGACCGCGGCGCGATGACCTTGCAGGCGCTGCGCCAGCGGATCGGCGACCCGGCCTTCTGGCAGCTGATGCGCAACTGGCCGCGCCAGCACAAGTACGGCAACGGCTCGATCCCGCAGTTCATCGCGCTCGCCGAGCGGCTGACCGGTGAGGACCTGGGCGGTTTCTTCGACGCGTGGCTGTACTCGTCGACCAAGCCGGCCGCGACGCCGGAGAACGGCTTCCCCGCGGCGATGGCGGGTGCGGCCGCGGCCAGGGCAGGCGGCTCGCGTGCCGAGGTGCCGCGCTCGAAGGCGAAGATCGACGCGGTGCACCGGGTGCTGCTGGCGCAGGCCCAGGGTCGGTAGTCAGCCTGGGCGTCAGGGTCAGGTCAGGTCAGGTCGTGGCTGGCTGGATCGTCCCGGTGACCTCACCGAGGGCGATCCGGCCGCCACCGACCGAGGTGGCGCTGGCCCGCAGCGTGACGGTGTCGCCGTCCTGCAGGAACGCGCGGGTGCCCTCGCCCACAGCCACCGGCTCGGCGCCGTTGAGGGTGAGCTCGAGCAACGAGCCGACCTGTTCACGGTTCGGTCCGGACACCGTTCCGCTGGCGAACAGGTCGCCGGTGCGTAGGCTCGCGCCGTTGACGCTCAGGTGCGCGAGCATCTGCGCGGGGGACCAGTACATCGAGGCGTACGGCGGCCGGCTGACCACGGTGCCATTCAGCTCGACCTCGAGATCCAGGTCGTAGGCGGGCAGGTCGTCCCCGCTCAGGTAGGGCAGCGGGGCCGGGTCCTGCTCTGGCAGCGGCACTCGCGCCGCCTCCAGCGCCTGCAGCGGGGTCACCCAGGCCGAGATGCTGGTCGCGAAGGACTTGCCGAGGAACGGGCCGAGCGGGACGTACTCCCACGCCTGCAGGTCGCGGGCACTCCAGTCGTTGAGCAGCACCACGCCGAACACGTGGTCCGCGAACGCCCCGACGCCGACCTGCTGGCCGAGTCCGGTCGGCGTGGCCACGACGAAGCCGAGCTCGGCCTCGATGTCCAGCCGGGTGCTCGGGCCGAAGGTGGGGGACGCCTCGCCCCTGTCCCGTCGCTGCCCCTGCGGCCGGACGACGTCCGTGCCGCTGACCACGACGGTGCCGGCCCGGCCGTGGTACCCGATCGGCAGGTGCTTCCAGTTCGGGGTGAGCGGGTCGCCGTCCGGACGGAAGATCCGGCCCACGTTCGAGGCGTGGTGCTCGCTGGCGTAGAAGTCCACGTAGTCGGCGACCTCGACGGGCAGGTGCAGTCGCACCTCGGAGACCGGGCGCAGGTGCGGGGCCACCAGGTCGGCGTTCGCCTCCTGGGTCAGCACGTCCACCAGCCACTCGCGCACGGCCGTCCAGTGCCCGCGGCCGTAGGACAGGAACGCGTTCAGGCTCGGCTCGGCGAACACCGGCGCCGACTGGATGCCGTCCGCCGCGGCGACCGGGGCCAGGTCGAGGACCAGGTCGCCGACCCGCACCCCCACCCGCGGCGACTCGTCCTCGGTCGAGAACACGCCGTACGGCAGGTGGTCCAGGCCGTAGGGCGTGTCCGGCGGCAGGTCGACGGCGCTCACGTCAGCTCCAGGCGGTCGGGTCGTTCTCGTCGGTCGGGTCGTTCGGGTCGTGCTGGTCGGTCGGGTCGGTCGGGTCGTGCAGCTCCTGGTGAAGCAGGTCGGCCAGTTCGTACAGCGGGTCGGTGACCCCGCAGCAGCCGAACGAGACGAACCGCGCTCGGAGCCGGTCAACGTCGTCCTCGCCGAGGCCGAGCAGCCCGGCACGCACCTGCTCCGGGTCGCGTTCGTCGAGCACATCACGAACCTCACCTGGAGTGCCACCCGAGACCGCTGCCGCGGTAGCGGCCAGCACGTTGGCGATGCCGTGCTGGTCCAGGCCGCTGGCCGGCTCGACCGCGCGTACGGCGTGATGCAGGCCCGCCGTCAGCTTGAACCGTAGGGCCCGCGAGACGCATTCGACGATGAAGTCCGCGAGCACCGCAGAGGGTGGGACGTCGGCCGCGGTCAGCCCGCCGGTCCGCAGCTTGGCGTTCGCGCCCACTGCGGCCACGGCGTCCAGGTCGTGGCCCAGCCGGCTCTGCGTGACCTCGAGCCACACCGGCACGGCGAGCTCGGTGGCCGGGCGCAGGCTGATCGGGTCCGACACCGGCAGCTCCAGCCCGCGCACCAAGGCCCGGCCCTCGCGCTGCAGCTGGTCGACGGCGGTGGGCAGCACGACCGGGTCGGCGCCCGGGCGCACCACGAGCGCGATGCCGAGCCCCTCGCGCGCGTGCAGCAGCGCGGCGGTCGTTGCGGCGTCGCCGGCCCGTACCAGCAGCGGGCCGACGAACCCGGCATAACGGGCCGCACGGTGCTCGCGGTGGTCGGCGACGGCGACCGGCAGCGGCGAGCTCCCGGGTGGGAAGACCGCCGCGTCGTCCACCAGCAGCCGCAGCAGCGCAGCGAAGGGGAGGGAGGTCGTCGACCAGGAGCTCGCCGAGGTTGACATGCCTCGCACGTTAGCGCACCGTAACGGGTGACAGGACGATGCCGTCCGATAATCGGACAGCAGGATAGGGAAAGGGACGCCCGTGGCCCACTACCGCAGCGTCGGCGACATCCCGGCCAAGCGACACACGCAGTTCCGGCAGCCGGACGGCCGGCTGTACTGCGAGGAGCTGATGGGGGAGGAGGGCTTCTCCTCGGACTCCTCGCTGCTCTACCACCGCGAGGTCCCCTCGGCGATCGTCGACTCCCGCCCCTGGGACATGGCTGAGCTCAAGACCCACGCCAACTTCCCGCTGCGGCCCTTCCACTTCAAGCTGCACGAGCTGTTCCCCGGCGAGGGCGAGGAAGCCGCCTGGCGCGGCGTCGACATCGTCCGCGGTCGACGGCTGCTGCTCGGCAACGGCGACCTGCGCATCTCCTACGCGGTCAGCGACACGACGTCCCCTTACTACCGCAACGCCATCGGCGACGAGTGCGTGTTCATCGAGTCCGGCGAGGGGGTGCTCGAGACGATGTTCGGGGCGCTGCCGTTCCGGTCCGGCGACTACGTGCTGATCCCGCGCGCGACCGTGCATCGCTGGGTGCCGGGTGACGCGAGCGAGCACGGGCCGGTCCGGGCCTACGCGATCGAGGGCAACAGCCACATCGCGCCACCCAAGCGCTACCTCAGCAAGTACGGCCAGTTCCTCGAGCACAGCCCGTACTGCGAGCGCGACCTGCACGGTCCGGCCGAGCCCCTGCTGGCCGAAGGCACGGACGTCGAGGTGTACACCAAGCACCGCGGCAACGGCCCGCACGGGATCGTGGGCAGCGTCGTCGTCCAGGCCACCCACCCGTTCGACGTGGTCGGCTGGGACGGTTGCATGTACCCGTACACGTTCAACGTCGAGGACTACGAGCCGATCACCGGCCGGATCCACCAGCCACCGCCCGTGCACCAGGTCTTCGAGGGCTGGAACTTCGTGATCTGCAACTTCGTGCCGCGCAAGGTGGACTACCACCCGCTGGCCGTGCCGGTGCCCTACTACCACTCCAACGTGGACAGCGACGAGGTCATGTTCTACGTCGCCGGCGACTACGAGGCCCGCAAGGGCAGCGGCATCGCCAAGGGCTCCATCTCCCTGCACCCCGGTGGTCACAGCCACGGGCCGCAGCCGGGGGCCGTCGAGGCCACCCTGGGCAAGGACTACTTCGACGAGCTGGCCGTCATGGTCGACACGTTCCGCCCGCTTGAGCTCGGCGAGGGTGCGATCGCCAGTGACGACGGGTTGTACGCGTGGTCCTGGTCCGGCGGCCGTCAGGAGTCCTGACGGCCGCCGGACCAGTGCGGTGAGCCTGGCTACACCCGGCTGCCGCGCCGGCCCACCAAGGTTCCGATCAGGCCGATGACGAGGATGATCACCCCGATCCAGATCAGGATGTTGCCCACGCCAGCGAAGCCGACGATGGCGAGGATGACGCCGACGGCGATGAGAATCAGCCACAAAGGCATCTAGGACCTCCCGGTTGTGCGAACCGCACGGCGGGGGTCTCCCGCCAGCGAGCAGGGGCTCGCGCGGCCAGCAAGGTCTAGTGCACTTGATGCGGGTCCGCATCTCGAGATGCGTGCAGCGAGGCTGCCAGCGGCATGCGGGGCGTTTCGTCGGGTTCTGCCCGGATGCGCTGTCGGTCGACTCGGGTAGCGTCGCACCGAATCGATGAGATACGTCGTGTTCGCGCTGTTCGTGGAGGTTCCATGTCGTCCAGCAGTTCCCTGCCGGGTCCAGAGACCACCGCCGCGCTCCGGCGCCGCACCGTGCTCGGTGGCGGTGCTGCCGCTGGGCTGCTGGCGGCGTCCGGACTGGCCGCCGATCCCGCCGAGGCGAGCGGCGGCGGTCATGGCCACCCGCAGCCGACCCGCACCGCCCACCTGACGGTGCTTGGCACCACCGACCTGCACGGCAACGGTCTGAACTGGGACTACTACAAGGACGCCGAGTTCGACGACTCCGCGCACAACGACGTCGGGCTGGCCAAGATCTCGACCCTGGTCACCCAGCAGCGGGCCGCAGCGCGGGCGGCCGGCGCGGGCTGCCTGCTGGTCGACGCCGGTGACACCATCCAGGGCACACCGCTCGCGTACTACTTCGCCAAGATCGAGCCGATCACCAAGCGGCGCATGCACCCGATGGCCCTGGCGATGAACAAGATCGGCTACGACGCTGCGGCCCTGGGCAACCACGAGTTCAACTACGGGCTCGAGATCCTGCACACCTTCCAGCGGCAGCTGACGTTCCCGCTGCTCGGCGCCAACGCGGTGGATGCACGCACCGGCCAGCCCGCCTTCCCGCCGTTCGCGATCAAGAGGGTTCACGTCGGCCACGGCCAGTACGTCAAGGTGGCCATCCTTGGCCTGACCAACCCGGGCATCGCGATCTGGGACAAGGCCAACGTCGAGGGCAGGCTCGCCTTCCCGGGCCTGGTCGAGCAGGCCAAGATCTGGGTGCCCCGGCTGCGCCGGATGGGCGCGGACGTCGTCCTCGTCGCCGCGCACTCGGGGGCGGACACCTCCTCCTCGTACGGTGACGCGCTGCCCTACCCGGAGAACGCGTCCACGCTGGTCGCCCAGCAGGTGCCCGGGATCGACGCGATCCTGGTCGGGCACGCGCACGTCGAGATTCCGCAGCGCCTGGTCGTCAACGACCAGACCGGTCAGGAGGTCGTCCTGACCGAGCCGCTGTTCTGGGGCAAGCGGCTCAGTGTCATCGACCTCGACCTGGAGTGCACGCACGGCCGCTGGAAGGTCGTCACCCGCGTGGCCAAGGTGCTGAACAGCAACACGGTCGAGCAGGACGCCGCCATCGTCGCCCTGCTGACCCGCGACCACGAGAAGGTGCGCACCTACGTCAACTCGGTCGTGGCGCAGAACGTGACCGCGATGTCGGCGGCGACCGCTCGGTACGAGGACGTCGCGGCGCTGGACTTCATCAACCTGGTGCAGGCGCAGACGGTCAAGGACGCGCTGGCCGGCACGCCCCAGGCCGACCTGCCGGTGCTGTCGATCGCCGCGCCGTTCAACCGCGAGGCGGCGATCCCGGCGGGTGACGTCACGGTGCGCGACGTCGCGGGGCTGTACATCTTCGACAACACGCTGCTCGGGGTGACCATGACGGGCACCGAGATCCACGACTACCTCGAGTACTCGGCGCAGTACTTCACGGCACAGTCCGGGCCCGGGCCGGTGGCCGCGGACTCAGTGACCAACGCGCCGACCGCGACGGCACCGGGCGGCACTCCGGACTACAACTACGACGTCATGGGCGGCCTGGACGCTGCCCTGACGTACGACATCGACCTGAGCCAGCCTGTCGGGTCGCGGATCGTGGGGCTGTCCTACGCGGGTGCCGCGGTGACCCCGGCTCAGCAGTTCGTCATCGCGATCAACAACTACCGGCAGTCCGGCGGCGGCAACTTCCCGCACACCACCACGGCCCCGGTGGTCTACAACCGCCAGCTCGAGATCCGGCAGCTGCTGATCGACTGGGCCACCGCCCAGGGCACGATCGACTCGGCTGAGTTCGCGACGGTGGACTGGCGGCTGGTGTACGCGGGGACGCCGATAACGATCACGCCCTGAGTGCGGGCCCGGGTCGTCCGAGTGCGTCGTGCGCTAGTCGCGCAGCACCGGCTCGCCTTCTAGCCGGACGCCGGCGTCGCGCATCGCCTCCAGTGCGCGCCCGGTCGACTCACGGGCCACGCCGGCTGTGAGACCGAGCAGCACGCGGGTCTCGAAGCCCTCGGCCACGGCGTCGAGCGCGGTCGCGCGCACGCAGTGGTCCGTCGCGATCCCGACGACGTCCACGCTGCGCACGCCTAGCTCACGCAGCGAGTCGGCCAATGCCACCGGGCCGCCACCGGCGCGTTCCGTCGTCCCTTCGAAACCGGAGTACGCGGCCGCGTGGGCTCCCTTGCGGAAGCGCGTCGCCAGCAGCTCGAGCGGTAGTGCGGCGTGCAGGTCTGCTCCGTGCGTGTCCGCCGTGCAGTGCCGCGGCCAGGTGTCCACGTAGTCGGGGTCGTCGCTGAAGTGCGCGCCCGGGTCCACGTGCCAGTCCTGGGTCGCGATGACCAGGCGATAGGTGTTCTCCCGCAACAGCTCCGCGATCGCGTGCGCGACGTCCGAGCCACCGGCGACCGCGAGCGAACCGCCCTCGCAGAAGTCGTTCTGCACGTCCACCACGACCAGCGCGTCGGCGACGTCGGGCTCCTGGTTCGCCGTCACGGCTGCTCCTGCTGGTAGGTGGTGGGGATCGCGGGCTCACCACGCGAGAGCTGCGTGGCGGTGTCCGGCAGCGCGGAGCGGGAGCGCAGGTGCCGGCTGCGCGCGTCGTCCAGCGGCTCGCGGCCGACCACGACGCCGTCCCGGACCAGCTCGACCAGGAGCGGCCGCATCGACGCGGTGCCAGCGGGGCGGTGGCCGCCGACCCCGATCACCTCGGCCACGTCCACGCCGTCCGCACTGCTGCGCCGCATCGCCCACTTGCGTCCGGCGATCCCGACCTTGTCGACGCTGCTCTTGGCCACGCCGACCAGCCGGCCGTCCGCGCCCTGCCGCGCCGCGAGCTTGTAGACCAGGCCGGCGGTGGGGGCGCCCGACCCGGTGACCAGGCTGGTGCCCACGCCGTACCCGTCGACCGGCGCCACGGCCAGCGCCGCGATCGCGTGCTCGTCCAGGTCGCTGGTCACCAGGATCCGGGTGGACCTCGCGCCGAGTTCGTCCAGCTGGCGGCGGACCTGCTCGGCCAGCAGCAGCAGGTCGCCGGAGTCCAGCCGGACCGCGCCCAGCCCGGTACCGGCCACCTCGACCGCAGTGCGCACCCCGGCGGCCACGTCGTAGGTGTCCACCAGCAACGTCGTGCCGGTGCCCAGGCCGGCGACCTGGGCGGCGAAGGCGGCCCGCTCGTCGTCGTGCAGCAGGGTGAACGCGTGGGCCGCGGTGCCGGCCGTCGGCACGGCGTAGGTCCGTCCGGCCTCCAGGTTGCTCGTACTGGCGAAGCCGGCGACGTAGGCGGCCCGCGCGGCGGCCACCGCCGACCGCTCGTGGGTGCGGCGCGAGCCCATCTCGATGCATGGCCGGCCGGCCGCGGCCGCGGTCATCCGGCTGGCCGCCGCCGCGATCGCGCAGTCGTGGTTGAGCACGCTCAGCACCAGGGTCTCGAGCAGCACCGCCTCGGCGAACGTCCCCTCGACGACCAGCAGCGGGGAACC
Source organism: Angustibacter sp. McL0619 (assembly GCF_049994355.1). NCBI lineage: Bacteria > Bacillati > Actinomycetota > Actinomycetes > Kineosporiales > Kineosporiaceae > Angustibacter > Angustibacter sp. McL0619. The sequence continues at coordinate 1,385,004 of NZ_CP188257.1, forward strand.
GGGGAAGTAGCACTCGCCCTCGGCGTAGCCCCAGATCGAACCGGTGAACCGCCACTCGCGCAGGGCCCGGATCGTGCCGTCGTCCACGACGCCGACCAGGGCGGCCAACTCGTCCTCGTCGAACCGGAACGCCTCGAGCGCGTCCAGCAGCCGGCCGGTGCCGGCCACCACGCCGTACCGGCGTCCGTCCGGCAGGCGACGGGCGAAGACCTCGAAGACGCACCGCCGCCCGGCCGTCCCGCTGTGCACGGCGGCTTGCAGCATGGTCAGCTCGTACTGGTCGGTGAGCAGAGCAGTGCTCGGCAGATTCACCCGACCGAGCGTAGACGGCAGTCTGTCCGGGCCGCTCGCGCTCGCGAGTGCTCCTGGGTGCCTACAGTGGATGGGTGGTCACGTCGCCGGTCGAGCTCGACGAGCCGCGGTCGGCTGAGCAAGCCGATGTCGCGAGCCCGTGGGTCACTCTCGTGTGGAACGACCCGGTGAACCTGATGTCCTACGTGACGTACGTCTTCCAGTCCTACTTCGGCTACAGCCGGGCCAAGGCCGAGAAGCTGATGCTGGACGTGCACCAGAAGGGCCGCGCCGCCGTCGCGCACGGCGACCGCGAGGGGATGGAGCGGCACGTCGAGGCCCTGCAGGGCTACGGCCTGTGGGCGACCATGCAGAAGGACGACTAGTGTCCCGAGGCTTTCGACGGTCCCGGCGCGGCATCCGGGCGCGGTTCGACGACCAGGAACGGGCGCTGCTGGCGCACCTGTTCGTCGAGGTGCACGAGATGCTGGACGACGGACCCGACGGTGAGTCCGACCCGCTCGCGATGCTGGTGGGCATCGGGACAGCGACGGACCTGCCCGGGGACCCTGCGGTGGCCCGCTTGCTGCCCGACGCGCACCGCGACGACCCGCAGGCCTCGGCCGACTTCCGCCGGTACACCGAGGCGGGCCTGCGCCAGCGCAAGCGGGACGGGCTCGAGCTGGCCCGGCAGACCCTGGGGCGGGACGGCAACCTGGTGCTGGACGACGCGGAGGCGCAGGCGTGGGTGGTGGCGCTGACCGACGTCCGGCTGGTGCTCGCGTCGCGGATGGGGCTGGAGGTCGACGACGACCACGTCCGGCTCGAGCTGCTCGCGGCCGCTGAGCTGGCCCATGAGGCGGCGGTTGCGCAGCGGGACGCCGGGGGTGGGAGCGATGACGATGGTGAGGCCGACCCGTCCGGAGGCGAGGCCACTGCGGGCCTGTCCATGCTGCTGGCGATCTACGACTTCCTGACCTGGCTGCAGGAGTCCCTGGTCGAGGCTCTCCTCGAGCCCCTGCCCCGCGACTAATCGCTCACCCCGCCCCAGCCCCACCCCCGCCCAGCCCCACCACCGCCCAGCCCCACCACACGATCTCGGCAACTACGCGTCGCCGGTGACGCGTAGTTGCCGAGATGCTGGATTGGCCGGAGCCGGAGCCGGTGCCGGAGCCGGTGCCGGAGCGCGGGACGTGATGGGCTGTGGACGGCGGCCACGGCGCCGACGCCGGAACCGGCACGCTGGTGAGGTGCCCCCGTTGCCCGATCATCTCGCCGAGCTGATCCACGACCAGCACGGCGTGGTCTCCCGTCAGCAGCTACTCGACGCCGGTCTCGGTCACGGCTGGGTCCAGCACCGGGTGCGCTGCGGCCAGTGGCGAACGCTGCACCCCGGTGTGTTCGTGACATACACCGGTCCGGTCGACTTCCGCGGCCGAACTTGGGCGGCGCTGCTGCACGCCGGGCCCGGAGCGGTCGCCAGCCACCGAACAGCCGCGCACCTGCAGGGCCTTCTCGATACCGAACCGGACGTCCTCGAGGTCAGCACGCGGGGGGAGCATCGGACGACGAAACGTCCAGGGCTGATCGTGCGCCGACGGCTGCACCTTAACGCCATGCGGCAACGAGGGGGGTCCGTACCGCAGTCAAGCGTCGAGGACACCGTGCTCGATCTTGTCGAAGCGTCGGCCGGCGTGGATGCGGTGGTCGGCTGGCTGACCCGTGCCTGTCAGCGCCGGCTGACCACGCCGGCGCGCATCGCGGCCGCGGCGGCCCGTCGCAGCCGGCTCCGGCACCGGCGGCTGCTCTCGCAGGTGCTGGACGACGTCCGTCAAGGAGTGGCCTCCGCGCTGGAGCGACGGTACGCGCGCGACGTCGAGAGGGCTCACGGTCTGCCGCGGGGGATGCGCAACTCGCTGCACGTCGTCGCCGGCGTCAACAGGTACAGCGACGTCTGCTACCGGCGGTGGCTGACCAGGGTCGAGCTCGAGTCGGTGGCCTACCACCCGGCCGACGGCAGTCACCGCGACCAGGCTCGGGACAACGCGGCGACCGTTACCGGCGAGGCCACACTCCGCTACGGGTGGCGAGCCGTCGCCGGCTTCGCGTGCTCGACGGCCAACGAGGTGGCGAGCGTGCTGCGGGCGAAGGGCTGGCCAGGTCAGCCGGTGCCGTGCGGCCCAGGGTGTGCAGTCGCGTCCTCCGTCTCGACATCTCGGCAACTTCGCGTCGCGGGTGACGCGTAGTTGCCGAGATGTGGCGCCGGCGATCGCGGATCAGGGTGCACGGCGTGGCGAGGCTCACGGTGCGAAGCGGCGCGTCGGTGCGTCCGCCGACCGTAGGCTCGTGCCGTGGCAGACGCACCCATCGGGATCTTCGACTCCGGCTACGGCGGTCTCACGGTCGCACGTGCGGTGCTCGACCAGCTGCCGCACGAACCGGTGCTGTACATGGGCGACACCGCGCGCCAGCCGTACGGTCCGCGCCCCATCGCACAGGTCCGCGAGTACGCCCTCGAGTGCCTGGACCAGCTGGTGGACCAAGGCGTGAAGCTGCTGGTCATCGCCTGCAACTCAGCCAGCGCGGCCGTGCTCGGCGACGCCCGCGAACGGTACGACGTCCCCGTGGTCGAGGTCATCCGGCCGGCGGTCCGGCGTGCCGCCGCAGCCAGCCGGGTGGGTCACGTCGGCGTCATCTGCACCACGGCGACCAAGACCTCCGGCGCCTACGAGGACGCGTTCGCCGCGGCGCCACACCTGAAGGTCACCTCGCAGGCCTGCCCGCGCTTCGTGGAGTTCGTCGAGGCCGGCGTCACCAGCGGCCCGGACCTGCTCGCCGCGGCGCACGAGTACCTCGACCCGGTGGTCGCTGCGGGCGTCGACACGCTGATCCTCGGCTGCACGCACTACCCGCTGCTCACCGGTGTCATCTCCTACGTGGTCGGCGACCTGGTCACTCTGGTGAGCAGCGCCGAGGAGACCGCCAAGGACGTCTACCGCCAGCTCGTCGTGCACGACCTGGTCCGGCCGGACGACCTGCCCGCGCCGCGGCACCGTTTCGAGACCACCGGGGACCCCCAGGCCTTCGCCGAGCTCGGACGCCGGTTCCTCGGCCCCGAGGTCTCCCCGGCGCAGCTGGTAGGCGATCTGCGATGAGGCTGACTGTCGTGGGCTGCTCCGGTTCGCTCCCGGGGCCGGCGTCGGCAGCGTCCTGCTACCTGCTCGAGGCGGACGGGTCCGGTGCGGACGGCGAGCCGCGTACCTGGCGGGTGCTGCTCGACCTGGGCAGCGGCGCGCTGGGGCCGTTGCAGCAGTTCGTCGACCCGATGAGCGTGGACGCCGTACTGCTCAGCCACCTGCACGCCGACCACTGCCTTGACCTCTGCGGCCTGTACGTGATGCTCAAGCACTCCCCCGTCGGACCGTGGCCGCGCCCGCGGGTGCCGGTCTGGGGGCCGGCCGGCACCGCGGCCCGGCTGGCCGGCGCCTACGACCTGCCAGTGGACCCGGGCATGTCCGCCGAGCTGGACGTGCAGACCTGGACCGACGGCGAGAGCGTGCGGATCGGACCGTTCGCGGTGACCCCGATGCGGGTCAACCACCCGGTCGAGGCGTACGGCTTGCGGATCGAGCACGACAGATCGGTGCTCGCCTACACCGGCGACACCGACAGCTGCGACTCGTTGAAGCCGTTGTGCCACAACGCGAACATGGTGCTCGCCGATGCGGCGTTCGTGGACGGCCGGGACGAGGCGGACGGGATCCACCTGTCCGGGCGGCGCGCCGCCCAAGCCGTGCTGGACGCCGAGGGCGTGCAGCATCTCGTGCTCACCCACCTGCCGCCGTGGAACGATCCGGACGTGTGCGTGGCGCAGGCCCGCGAGCTCTGGGACGGACCGCTGGACGTCGCCGCACCGGGCCGGACGTTCGACCTCTAGCCTGGACGGCATGGCTCCCGATCTCACCGACAGCGGCGCGCGCGTCGACGGCCGCACCCCCGACCAGCTCCGCCCGGTCAGCATCACCCGCGGCTGGCTGGACCACGCCGAGGGCAGCGTCCTGGTGGAGTTCGGCCGCACCCGGGTGCTGTGCGCGGCGTCCTTCACGGCCGGCGTGCCGCGCTGGCGCAAGGGTAGCGGCCAGGGCTGGGTCACCGCCGAGTACGCGATGCTGCCGCGCTCGACGAACACCCGCAACGACCGCGAGTCGGTCAAGGGGCGCATCGGGGGCCGCACGCACGAGATCAGCCGCCTGGTCGGTCGCAGCCTGCGGGCCGTGATCGACACCAAGGCGTTGGGAGAGAACACCATCGTGCTTGACTGCGACGTCCTGCAGGCCGACGGCGGGACCCGCACCGCAGCCATCACCGGGGCCTACGTGGCCCTCGCGGACGCCATCGAGAACGCCCGCGGCAAGGGCCTGGTGGCCTCCGCTGCGAAGCCGTTGACCGGCTCGGTCGCCGCCGTCAGCGTCGGCATCGTCGGCGGTCGCCCGCTGCTGGACCTCTGCTACGACGAGGACGTCACCGCCGGCACCGACATGAACGTCGTGATGACCGGCGACGGTCGCTACGTCGAGGTGCAGGGCACCGCGGAGGGCGAGGCGTTCGACCGCGCCCTGCTGGACGGTCTGCTGGACCTCGCCGCCGTCGGCTGCGCCGAGCTGACCGAGCTGCAGAGGGCGGCGCTGGAGCCCCCGAAGTGAGCGCACCGCAGGGCGCCCGGCTGGTGCTGGCCACGCACAACCCGCACAAGGTCGCGGAGCTGCGCGAGATCCTCGCGGACGTCCTCGCCGACCGTGGGCTGGACGTCGACCTGGACCGTGCCGTGGTGGGCGCCGGCGACTTCCCCGGCCTGGGCGAGCCGGTGGAGGACGGCGACTCGTTCGCGGCGAACGCGTTGATCAAGGCTCGCGCAGTGTGCGCGGCCACCGGTCTGCCAGCGCTGGCGGACGACTCGGGGCTGGCCGTCGACATCCTGGGCGGTTCGCCGGGCATCTTCTCGGCCCGCTGGTCCGGCAAGCCGGCCGGCGGTGCGGATCGCGGCGTGCGGGACCGCGCCAACGTGGTGCTGCTTCTCGAGCAGCTCGACGACGTGCTGGACGAGCACCGCGGCGCCGGCTTCGTCTGCGCCGTCGCACTCGTCACGCCGTCCGGCGGCGAGCACGTCGAGCACGGCGAGGTGCGCGGCGTGCTGGCCCGGGAACCGCAGGGGGACAACGGGTTCGGCTACGACCCGATCCTGCAGGTGGACCCCGAACGCACCCTGGCGCAGTTCAGCAACGCGGAGAAGAACGCGATCAGCCATCGCGGCCGGGCCCTGCGCGCTATCGCACCGCGACTGGTCGACCTGCTGGTGGCGGACGTCAGCACTTCGTAATGGTCAGGTGCCGTCTCTTTTGACCCGGGCCCGTGTGATGCTTGACGGGTGACAAGCAAGGCGGGCAGCGCCCCGCTGCTGGACGCGCAGCCGGCGCCGCGTCCACGCAGCGCGACCATCTGGTGGCCGGCGCTGACCGGTGTGGTCGCCGGCGCCCTGACCATCGCGGTGGCCGAGCTCATCGCGGCGCTCCTGGTGCGCACGGGGCACACCCACGGCACACCGTCGCCGGTGGTGGCGCTCGGGCAGGCGTTCATCGACCGCACCCCGCCCTGGCTCAAGGACTTCGCGGTCTCGACGTTCGGCACGCACGACAAGACCGCGCTGCTGACCAGCATTGCCGTGGTGGTCACGGTGGTGGCAGCGGTCGCTGGAATCGTGGCTGCCCGCAACCGGCTCATCGGGCTGCTCGTGGTGGTGACCATGGCGGCGGTCGCCGGGTTGGCCGTCCTCAGCCGGCCGAAGGCCTCTGGCACCGACCTGCTGCCGCTGATCGTCGGTACCGTGGTCGGGCTCTTCACGCTGTCGTACCTGACGGACCAGTGGACGCGCACCCAGCTCGCGGTGTCGAACCCGACCCCCAGTGAGCAGCTGGATGCCAGCCTCGGCCGCCGCGCCTTCCTGCGCGGGCTGGTGGGCGCGGGCGGGGCTGCCGTCCTGGCCGCGGTCGGCTCGCAGGTCATCGCGCACGCCAGCCGCGCCGTCCAGGCCAGCCGTGCGGCGCTGCGGCTGCCGGCGCCGACCGGTCCTACTCCGACGCCCGCCGAGCTGGCCAGCCTGGAGGTGTCCGGGATCAGCCCGATGGTCACGCCGCCGGACGATTTCTACCGGATTGACACGGCGCTGTCCGTGCCGCAGCTGTCCACCCAGGACTGGAAGCTGCGGGTGCACGGCATGGTGGCCAACGAGATCGAGCTGAGCTTCGCCGACCTGCTCGCCCTGCCGATGATCGAGCGGATGACCACGCTGACCTGCGTGTCGAACGAGGTGGGCGGCGAGCTGATCGGCAACCAGGTCTGGCTGGGCCACCCGATCCGCGAGCTGCTGGCCCGGGCGGTACCCAGCGCGGACGCCGACATGGTGCTGTCCACCAGCATCGACGGCTTCACCGCGGGCACCCCGCTGGACGCCCTCACCGACGACAACCGCGACGCCCTGCTGGCCATCGCGATGAGCGGGCAGCCGCTGCCGGTCGAGCACGGCTTCCCGGTGCGGATGGTCGTGCCAGGGCTGTACGGCTACGTGTCGGCGACCAAGTGGGTGGTCGACCTCGAGGTCACCCGCTTCGACCGCGACGAGGGGTACTGGACGCCGCGTGGCTGGTCGCCGATGGGGCCGATCAAGACGGGCTCTCGGATCGACGTCCCGCGTGGTGGCCGGGTGGACCCCGGCAAGGTGGCCGTGGCCGGCATCGCCTGGGCCCAGCATCGCGGCATCGACAAGGTCGAGGTGCGGGTGGACGAGGGCGCCTGGCAGCCCGCCCGCCTCGGCGAGGGCGGCACCAAGGACAGCTGGAAGCAGTGGGTCTTCGAGTGGGATGCGACCAAGGGCGAGCACACCCTGCAGGTCCGGGCCACGGACGGCCAGGACGACGTCCAGACCGGGCAGCAGGCGACACCGGCGCCGAACGGCGCGACCGGCTGGGACACCGTCACGGTCACCGTGAACTGACTAGGTGGACGTGGGCAGCACCGTGGCTGCGGCATTGCGCTGGCTCGGTCACCGACCCGAGCCCCTGCTCGCTCACTGCCCGGTACGGCCGTCGATGCACTCGCGCAGCAGGTCGGCGTGGCCCGCGTGCCGTGCGTACTCCTCGATCACGTGCACCAGCACGTCCCGGATCGAGGCGCTCTCGTCGTGCAGGGACACCTCGCGGCCCAGGTCGGCCTCGTCGAGGGCGTCCAGCCACTCGTTGGCCGCGCCTATCTCGGCCTTCCAGGTGGCGAAGGCCTCCTCGACCGCCGCGGGCTCCGGGGCCGCGCCGGTGAAGTCCCAGTCCCTGTCGTCCTCGCGCTTGTACAGCCGCGGTGCGTCGGTGCGTCCTTGCAGCACCCGCTGGAACCAGTTGTTCTCCACCTGGGCGAGGTGCCGGACCAACCCGAGCAGGCTGAGGGTGCTGGGCGGCACGGACCGTCGGGCGAGCTGTTCGGCCACCAGCCCTGAGCACTTCAGCTCGATGGTCAGCCGATAGTTGGCGAGGTACTCGCGGTAGGTCGCCTTCTCGCCCACCGGGTTGCCGTAGGTGCGAGGGTCGTGCTCGGGGTCGGTCCACCTGTCATTCATGGGCAAACCCAATCCCAGCGACACCGGATCGGCAAGGGCGGCGGGTTCTACGTGCCGGCGAGCCGCTCCACCACGGGTGCCAGCTGGTCGAGGTCACCGACCAGGAACGACGAGATGCCCAGCCTCTCGCGCAGCTCGCTGAACTTCTCGACCAGGCGGTCGTGGGAGCCGATGAACAGGTGCGGGGAGTCCAGCACCTCGCGCTCGGTGAGGTCGACGCCGCCACGCTCAAGGACGGCGGCTCGCACCTTCTCGATCTCGCCGTGCAGGTCGTCGGTGACCGTCGTCGGCCAGAACGAGGGGTAGACGTTGAACGTCAGCTCGCCGAACCGGTCACCGGCCGCCTGCCGGACCCAGTCGATCTTCTCCGCCGTCGCCTCCCAGGTGTAGGACCGGAAGTCCGGGACGGCGCCGCGCCGGATCCGAGGGGCCAGCCCGACGATCTGCGCCTCGCGCGCGGCCAGCTCCAGAGTGGTCCGACCGCCGCCGCCGATGAAGAACGGCGGGTGCGGCTGCTGCACGGGCTTGGGCTGCCCGTCGTAGTCGGTGATCGTGTAGTGCTCGCCGCTGAACGAGAACGGACCCGTGCCGAAGCACCCCTTGATGACCGCCACCGACTCGGCCAACCGGGCCTGGCGGACCCGGATCGGGTCGAACCGCAGGCCGATCGCGGCGTACTCGGGCTCGTTCCAGCCGGCCCCGATCGCCACGTCCAGCCGGCCCTCGGACAACGCGTCCAGGGTGGCCAGGTCCTGCGCCAGGACCGCCGGGTGCCGCAGGTCGTTGTTGTGCACGAACGCACTGATCCGGATCCGGTCGGTCAGCGCGGCGACCGCGGCCAGGTACGGCACCGGGGCCGGCTGGCCGACGAGGTGGTCGGGCAGCGCGAACGTGGTGATCCCCAGCTGCTCCGCGGCGCGGGCCTTCTCGCCGAGCTCTCGCGCGCTGGACGCGTCGAACGCGTCGGCCATGAACGTGAACGGCTTGGTCATGGCCAGCATCATGGCCCTTGCCGCGTATCCGCGGCGAGGTCCCTGCGCTCTTAGCCCACGGGACGCCGCTCACGAGGGGCGGCTGCACATCCGGGGGGATCCAGATGACTTCGAAGCCTCGACAGCCCGCGCAGCGGGACCATGTCGTGCTCACACCTGCGCGCTGGCAGTTCCGACAGCTGATCACGGCCAACCCGAACCACTTCGGCACGTTCCCGGACCTGCCGTTCGAGGTCGTCGAGCCCTTGAAGGGGGACACCTCCTACGAGCAGGTCTCGTGCGTCTCGTACAGCCCGAGCCGGGACCGGATCGAGGCGACGATCGACGTCAAGCAGACGTTCGGCTACTCCGGTGGTCCCTGCACGAGCGGGTCGTTCGAGCACCTGCGGTTCTACGTCGACTACGGCAGCGGCTGGGAGGACGCCGGCCCGGCCGCGATCAAGGTGCACGACTTCGCCGAGGGCAAGGACTGCCCGGGCGACCCGCTGCACCCGCTGAGCTACGTGGCCAGCGTCGCGCACGTTCCGCACCGCAGGTGGTGCGGGACGCCAGTGCTGCCGCGGGTACGGGTGATCCTGTCCTGGAATCTGCCGCCGACGCCCGGTGACCCGGACTTCCCGCCGGTCTGGGGCGACGTCCATGAGTGCAACGTGCAGATCGCGCCGCGCCGCTTCTTCTTCGGCGACATCGTCCACCTGCTGCCGTCCAAGGTCGTCCAGCTGCTGCCGCAGAAGGTGCTGCAGCAGGTGCCGATCCCGCATCCTGACCCCGACCCGGGCCCGCAGCTCACCGTGGCCGAGCTCGCCGACCAGTACGTCCAGCTCGACGTCCCGCAGCACCGGTTCGCGTTCCCGCACGTCATGGCGCTCAGCGACTCCGACGCCGCCAGCTCGGCCAGCCTGATCAGCTCGGCCCTGGCCGCGCTCGAGTCGAAGATCAACCTGAGCGAGATCTTCAAGCAGCTCGAGGACACCAAGGGCAACGTGGACTACGAGGAGCTGGAGTGCCTCGGCCTCGACGAGGGCCTGTCCTCCCTGGTGGCCACGTTCAACGTCAAGAAGGGCAGCGGCTACTCCGGCGGCCCCTGCACCGCGGGCAGCACCGAGTACGTGGCCTTCTGGGCTGACTGGGACGACGAGTGCCAGTACACCTACCTGGGCACCGCGCAGGTCACCGCGCACGACTACGACGTCCCCGGCGGGGGCCTCTGCTACGCGGCCATCCAACCGGTCGACCTCGGTGCTCTGCGCCGTCCCTGCGACGTGCCCCGGATCAGTCGGGTGCGTGCTGTGCTGTCCTGGGGCAGCCCGCCGTCCACCACCGATGCGGACGAGGTTCCGGTGTGGGGCAACAGGATCGACCGGCACGTGCAGGTCGAGCCCGGCCCGACGTACGACGGCACCGCGCACTTCACCATTGTCGGCGGCGTGTCCGCGAACAAGGTCAGCCTGGCGACCGGGCTGACCGACGTCGGTGCGACGCTCGGCACCTCGACCGTCCCGCTGACCCCGCCGTCGTGCCCGTTCGCCGGGCAGGTCACGCTGCAGGGTCCGAACGACCCGACGTTGGTCGGACACCAGTACCGGATCAAGGCGACCGACCTGGCCAGCGGCGGCTTCACCTACCTGGACACGCCGTTCGGGGTGACCGACAGCAACGGCGACCCAGGCACGGTGACCCCGACGCTGGGCACCGGCTGGGCGACCTGGCCGACCTGGGTGACCAACACGGAGGGATTCCTCGGCGTGCACACCCCGGGCGGCAACGACCAGTGGGACTACACGCTCGAGCTGGACTCGGACGGCAACACGGTCGACACCGCCCGGGTGCAGATGGACAACCTGGTGCGCAACGAGATCGACGCCCTGGACACTGTCAACGCAGGCGACCTGTGGCTGGACACCGCAGGTGCTTGCAAGGTGCCGAAGGCCGAGCTCGCCGCCCGCTTCGTGGCGCGGGACCTGCACTTCTCGAACTGGTCCATCTCGCTGCTCGGCGGCCCCGGCGGCAACCCGCCGCAGCCACCGTTGCACCTGCCGGGCAACCTGCCGATGCTGGCGACGACGTCCCAGACGCCGTTGTCCGGCACCGACTTCACGATCGACCTGACCGACCCGATGCTGGCGCCGTGCGGCTACGTCGTGCGCCTGACGATCGTCGACCGGGCCATCGTGAACAGCGTGACGCAGGGGCAGCACGCGACGATCGACCGCGGAATCTGCCTGGAGTAGCAGGGGGATTCGCCGACGTGGCAACCTCGCATCACCCGCGATGCGAGGTTGCCACGATCGTCGTGCTTGGGGCGTACTCGGCGCGGGCCTACGGGAGTACCGTGGCTGGCTGCCACCCCGCTGTGGCGCGAGGTGGGCCGAAGGGAGCCCGTCATGTTCGTACAGGTGATCCAGGGTCATGTTTCGGATGCCCCGAAGGTGCGTGAGCAGCTCGACAAGTGGGTGAGCGAGCTGGCCCCCGGGGCGGACGGCTGGCTGGGCAGCACGTCCGGGGTGACCGAGGACGGCCAGGTGGTGGCCCTGGCCCGGTTCGAGTCCGAGGAGGCCGCGCAGCGCAACAGCGATCGGCCGGAGCAGTCGGCGTGGTGGGACGGCATGGCTGCGCTCTTCACCGACGAGCCGGTGTTCCACAACAGCACCTCGGTCGAGGTCGACACGGTCGGGGATCCGGACCAGGCCGGTTTCGTCCAGGTCATGCAGGGGCTCTCGAGCGACCCCGATCGCGCGCGCGAGCTGATGGCCAACGAGCCGACCGACATGCGGGCGTTGCGGCCGGACATCCTCGGCACGATGTCGATCGGGCACGACGCCGGCGCCTGGACGATGGCCATCTACTTCACCTCCGAGGAGGCGGCCCGCGAGGGCGAGCAGAAGGAGATGCCGCCGCAGATGCAGGAGATGATGCAGGAGATGCAGGCGCTCACGATCGGGGAGCCTTCGTTCTACGACTTCAAGGACCCCTGGCTCAACTCGCCGGGCTGACCGCGGACCTTGCGTCGTTCCCGGCTGCTGCGCGGGCCGGCGCCCGTTCTGGCGCTGGTCTTGACCGCTGCTGTGGTCGGTGGCCTGCAGGGCGGTTTCACGGATCTCTTCGTGTACCGGTACGGCGGCCGGGCGGTGCTCGACGGGTTGCCCACCCTGCAGTCCGCCGACCCGGTGACCGGGCTGTGGTTCACCTACCCGCCGTTCGGAGCGGTCGTGATGGTGCCGGTGGCGCTGATGCCGGCCTGGATTGCGGCCGCGCTCTGGACGGGCGCGTCGGTGGGTGCGCTCGCGGCGGTCGTCGTCCTGGTCCGCCGTTCGCTGGGCCGACCCGCGCCGGGATGGTGGGTAGCGCTGGTGACCGCCGGTGCGATCGCCCTGGAACCGGTGTGGCAGAACCTCGCCTTCGGGCAGGTCAACGCGATCCTGATGCTGGCCGTGCTGGTCGACTTGGTGCTGCCTGAACGGCGTTGGACCGGTGTGCTGGTCGGCATCGCGGCCGGGGTCAAGCTGACCCCGCTGGTGTTCGTCGTGCTGCTCTTGCTGGTGGGTCGTCGAGCCGCCGCGGGACGAGCGGTCCTCACCTTCTTCGCCACCATCGTGGTCGGCTTCGTGATGATGCCGACCTACTCGACGACGTACTGGACCGACCGGCTGCTCGACGCGAGCCGGGTCGGTCCACCGGCCCTGGCCCACAACCAGTCGGTGTACGGTGCGCTGACCCGACTCCTGGACGGACCGCCGCCGACCCTGCTTTGGTTGGCGGTCGCCGTGCCGCTCTCGGTCGCGGTGCTTGTCGTCGGGGCCGGCTGGTGGCGCCGGGGTGACCGGGTGCTCGGCACCTGTCTGGGGGCGCTCGCCATGCTGCTCGCCTCACCGATCTCGTGGTCGCACCACTGGGTGTGGGTGGTTCCGGTGGCGCTGGCGCTGTGGGAGCGCAGCCGTTGGGCGGCCGCCGGGTGGGCCGCGGTGTTCGTGGCTCGACCGATCCTGTGGCCGCCCTACGGGCACAACCGCGAGTACGGCTGGAGCGCGTTCGACCACGTCGTCGGCAACGCCTACCTGATCGCCGCCGTGCTGCTGGCTGCCTGGGCCGCAGCAACGCTCGACCGCCGGGTGAGGCCGGCTGGGCCGGCTCAGTCGCCGGTCGGCGTCGGCACGGGCTGCGGCGGACGCGGCCCGCGGTAGCGCCCCTCGCCACGGAACCGCAGCGGCGTCTCGTCGTACTCCTCCAGGGCGTGCGCGACCCAGCCGACCGACCGGGCGACGCAGAAGACGACCTCGCCGCCGTCGCGCGTCATCCCGGTCGACTCGCCCAGGGCGGCCAGCGCCAGGTCGACGTTGGGGTGCAGGTCGCTGGCCTCGACCAACCCGCGCACGACGTCCATCACCTCGTCCGCGACGGGCTCGTCGGCGAGGCGGTCCAGCAGGGCCCGGCCGCGCGGGTCGCCGTCGGGGTAGAGGGGATGGCCGAAGCCGGGCAGCGGCCGGCCGGTGCGCAGGTGGTCCGCCACGACGAGTCGCGGGTCGCGCTCGTGGGCGCCGCGCAGCAGCTCGCGGGCCAGCGTGCTGGCCCCACCGTGCAAGGGTCCCTCCATCGCGGCCAGCCCGGTGGCCACCACCGCGTAGGGGTGCGCCCGAACGGACGCCGCGGTGCGGGCGGCGACGGTCGACACGGCCAGGTCGTGGTCCATCAGCAGGACGAGCGCCGCGTCCAGGCAGCCGAGCAGCCGGTCCGTCGGCGGCTGCGGAGACAGCCTTGCCCACAGCCGTCTGGTCAGCGGTGCGCCGTCGTCCGGCTGCACGCCCACCACCGGCAGCGCCTCGACCATGGTGGCCAGCAGCCCTTGCGCCGCAGGCAGTACCGCTCGCTCGCGCACGTCGTAGCGCAGCGGGTCGACCGACCCGGCAGCCGCGACGGCGACGCGTAGCCGACCGACCAGGTCGGCTGAGGGCGGCAGCGCGTCGACCGCAGCCCGAGCCGCGGCCAGCGGCTCGGGCGCGGGGGTGAAGGCCGCCGGCTCGAGGTCGCCGGTCCACAGCCACTGGGCCGCAGGCTCGAACCCCACGGCCGCGGCCAGCTGCACGGCGTCCACCCCGCGCAGGTACAGCCGACCGCCGTCGATCAGCGTGATGTCGGTGTCGACCACCGGGCCGCGCCAGGTCCGCTGCGGGGCGGCGCGCCGACGCCCGCCGCTGCCGGCCAGCGCCTCGACCTCGGCGCGATCGAAGGTGCTGCCCCGGCCGCCGGCCGCTCGGGTGCTGCTGAGCAGACCGCGGCTGACGTACGCATAGACCGTCTCGAGCCGGACGCCGAGCAGGTCAGCGACCTCCTGGGTGCTCAGACGGGTCCCTCTCAGGTTCGTCATATATTGACTGTATCAACGTTGACAACTATGGACCGCCGAACGCACTCTGCTGACATGAACGCGACCCGTGAGCTGGCCCAGGACGACGTGATCGAGGTACCCCGGGGACTGAAGGGGGTGGTGGTCACCGAGACCGAGCTGGGCGACGTCCGGGGGCAGCAGGGCTTCTACCACTACCGCCAGTACTCCGCGGTCGAGCTGGCCGAGTCCCGCGGCCTGGAGGACGTCTGGTTCCTGGGGCTGCACGGCCGGCTGCCCGACGCCACCGAGCGCGCCCAGTTCGCCGCGCAGGTGGCGGCCGCCCGGCACCTGCCCGCCGAGCTGGTCGCGGCGCTGCCGGTGATCGCCGCCGCCGGCGGGCCGCCGCTGGACGGCCTGCGCACCGCGCTGTCCCTGCTGGGCAGCGCGCTGGGGCTGCAGCCGGTCTACGACCTCGACGACGCCACCCGCCGCGGGGACGTGCTGGCGCTCGCCGCCGCCGTGCCCACGGTGCTGGCCGCGCTGCACCGGCTGCGTAGCGGCCTCCAGCCGCTCGAACCACGTGACGACCTCGGGCACGCGGCCGCCTACCTGACCATGCTGACCGGTCAGCAGCCGTCGCGGGCGCAGGCGCGGGCGGTCGAGCAGTACCTGGTGCTGACCGTCGACCACGGCTTCAACGCCTCCACGTTCACCGCGCGGGTGATCGCCTCCACCGGGGCGGACGCCGCCGCCTGCCTGGTCGGCGCGATCGGCGCGCTGTCCGGGCCGCTGCACGGTGGTGCGCCCAGCCGCGCCCTGGACACCCTGGACGACATCGGGACGCCGGACCGGATCGACCCTTGGGTGCGGGCGCGGGTGCTGTCCGGCGACCGGATCATGGGCTTCGGTCACGCCGTCTACCGCACCGAGGACCCGCGGTCCCGGCTGCTGCGCTCGGTGGCCGAGCAGCTCAGCGCGGGTAACCAGGAGGCGAGCGCCCTGGTCGAGCTCGCCGAGCAGACCGAGCGCCGGGTCGTGGAGATCCTGGCCGAGCTGAAGCCGGGCCGCGAGCTGCACACCAACGTGGAGTTCTACGCGGGCGTGGTGATGTACCTGTGCGGCCTGCCGCGGGAGATGTTCACCCCGACGTTCGCGGTGGCCCGGGTGATCGGCTGGGCGGCGAACGTGCTCGAGCAGGCCCGAGACAGCAAGATCATCCGGCCCTCAGCCCGCTACGTCGGGCCGCCGGCTCCGCAGCCCGTGCCGCGCTGAGCCGAGAAACCCCGCCCGAAAGCAATCCTTGCGGGCCTGCGCTCCGTAGACAGAACGGGGCCTCGTCGTCCTCCCGCGACGGGGCCCCAGCTACCGGTCGACCTCATCCGGGCGGAGTGAGGGTTGGGGTAGCAGTGCGGCCACCATGCTCTCGGTGACGAACTGGCCGTAGCGACGAAGTGACCAGCCGCGACGCACGACCAGCAGGTCATAGAGGTCTGGCGAGCTGTAGGTCCACATGATCTCGGCAGCCAGAGCCTGCGTGACGCCGGGCTTGAGGCGACCGTCCAGGACGCGCGCATTGCGTCGCATGCGCCTCAGTCGCTGGCTGTCGGTCTGGGCCAGCAGCCGTCTCATGTCGAGGTCGGTGGCAGCGGCGGAACGGATCAGCAACAGAATCGGCGCGACCTGCGGCGCCACCTCAGTGGTGAGCTGCCCCCAGTTGCGGATGATCTCGAGGGGGTCGCTGACCGTGGCCTGCATCCGGTCAGACCGCTCTGGCGCCGGGACCTGACCTCGCCCGGCCAGGCCGCGCTCCCAGATGGCCGCCACCAGGCCGGACTTGCTCCCGAAGCTCTTGTACACCATCTCGACTGAGACCCCGACGTCAGCGGCAACCGACGCGATCGTCGTGGCCGCGTACCCATCGGCCAGGAACCGTCGCCTGCCCGCCTCGATCAGGGCGTCGTAGTTGCGCTGCGCCTGTTCGAGCCGGCGACTGGAGTCGTAGTTCCGCTTGAGGTTCGCCATCCACTCCTCGCTCCGCTGAATTGGATACATGCTACTGTAACGAACCTACGGGGAACCATCTTGAGGAGGGCCCGATGACATCCACTGCGAAAGAGGTGGTGCAGCGCCTGGCGCAGGCCACGAACGACCATGACCTCGACGCGATCGTGGCCTGCTTCGCGACCGACTACGTCAACGAGACGCCCGTGCATCCCGCGCGCGGGTTCGTGGGCAGTGCGCAGGTGCGCAGCAACTGGTCGCAGATCCTCAGCGGCGTGCCCGACATTCGCGCTCGCGTGCTGGCGATCCACGCCGAGGACGACACGGTCTGGTCTGAGTGGGAGATGTCCGGGACCCGACGCGACGGCGCAGCCCACCTGATGCGCGGTGTGAACATCTTCATCGTGAGGGACTCACTGATCCGGGCGGCCCGGTTCTACCTCGAACCAGTCGATCTCGAGCCTGGACTGGTCGAGGAGTTCGTGCGGTCCACCGTTGGCCAGGGCTCCGGGCCGGACCCGACATGATCCTGGTGGCGGGCGGCACGGGCGTGCTCGGTCGCAGGGTCGTGAAGCGCCTCACCGATCGAGGCGACGCTGTCCGGGTTCTGACCCGTGACCCGAGGCGGGCTGCAAATCTCCCGGACGCGGTCCAGGTAGTCGTCGGGGACCTTCGATCCGATCCGATCGACCAGTTCGTCGACGGCGCCAGCACGGTCATCTCGGCTGTGCACGGGTTCGCCGGGCCCACGCGCACCACGCCCGAGGCGGTCGACCGTGACGCGAACGCCCGTCTGGCCGCCGCCGCGAAGCTGGCAGGAGTGGGTCATTTCGTGCTCGTCTCGGTGGTAGGCGCTGCACCGGACCACCCGATGTCACTTCATCGGATGAAGTACGCAGCCGAGCAGGGTCTGCACCAATGCGGAATCAGCTCCTCGATCGTGCGTGCGACCAGCTTCCTGGAGACTTGGATGCAGGTCATCGGCGCCAAGCTTGCCGACGGCGGACCGGCGCTGGTGCTCGGACCCGGCCAGAACCCGATCAACTTCCTCTGCGCCGATGACCTCGCGGCCTTCGTCTGCCTCGCGGCAGACCGCGACCCGCGCATCGCCGAGGGGATCTCAGTGGGGGGACCACAGAACCTGAGCTTCACCCAAGTCGCTGAGCACCTGCTCGCAGGCACCAAGGGCAGTCCAGGGATCAGGCACGTTCCCCTGCAAGCCCTGCGCGCCATGTCCGTCCTGGCCAAACCGATCCATCCGGCCTTCGCCAGGCAGGCGCAGGCGGCAGTCGTGATGAACACCATCGACATGACGTTCGACGCAGCTCCCCTGCGAGCCCGCTTCCCGGAGATCGAGGCCACCACGCTGGCCACGCTCACCGAACGCGCAGGCTCCCAGGCACGCTGACCCCCCTCGCCCAGCCGGGCAAGGAGGTCAGCGGGCTACCCGCCACAAGTCGTCCTCGAGGGCACGGGCGGTCTCCTGCAGCGGGCCGAGCAGCTCGCGGCGGATGTCGTCAGAGCTGCCCCGGCTGATGTGCGCGGACAGGTTCATCGCCGCGACGACCGCGCCGTTGGCGTCGTGCACCGGGACCGCCAGCGAGCGCAGCCCCTCCTCCAGCTCTTGGTCGACCAGCGCGTAGCCCTGCGAGCGGACCCGGCCCAGCACCGCGCGCAGCCGTGGCACCTCGGTGACGGTCCGCGGCGTCAGTGCGACCAGGGTGGTGCCGGCCAGGTAAGCGTCCAGCCAGGCGTCGGGCTGGGCGGCCAGCAACACCCGCCCCATGGACGTCGCGTACGCCGGGAAGCGGGTTCCGACGGCGATCGCCACCGTCATGATCCGTTTGGTGGGCAGCCGGGCGACGTACACCACATCGTCCCCGTCGAGCACCGAGACGGAGCAGGACTCGTGCACCTTGGAGACCAGCACCTCCATGTGCGGCATCGCGATCTCCGGCAGGGACTGGCTGGACAGGAACGCGTAGCCGAGCTCGAGCACCCTGGGGCGCAACGAGAACAGCCTCCCGTCGGTGCGCATGTAGCCGAGGTCGACCAGGGTCAGCAGGAACCGTCGCGCGGCTGCCCGGGTCAGGTCGGTGGCCCGGGCGACCTCGCTGAGCGTCAGCGCCGGGTGGTCCGCGTCGAAGGCGCGGATCACCGCGAGCCCGCGCTCGAGGGACTGGACGAAGTCGGGGGAGCGAGTCGGCCCGGGGTCGGTGGTCATCAGCCGTCCTCGGGCTCGGACGGGGCGTCGGCGAGCGCCGCGTCGGCCACCCGGAAGGCGCGGTTCGCCGTCGGCACCCCGGCGTAGACGCCCACCTGCAGCAGGATCTCGGAGATCTCCTCGCGGGTCAGCCCGTTGCGCAGCCCGGCACGGCAGTGCATGGCGAGCTCCTCCTCGTGCTGCAGGCTGGCCAGCATCGCGATCGTGATGGCGCTGCGGGTGCGCCGGTCCAGCCCCGGCCGCGACCAGATGTCGCCCCAGGCATAGCGGGTGATCAGGTCCTGGAACGGCTCGGCGAACGGGCTGGTGGCGGAGGTGGCCCGGTCCACGTGGGCGTCGCCGAGCACCTCGCGGCGCACGGCCGTGCCCTCTCGGCGGCGGTCGTCGTCGTCCACGGTGGCTCCTTCAGTCGGCCGTTAGGTGGTCCAGCAGCAGTGCGCTGACGGCGTCCGGCTGCTGCAGGTTGGCCAGGTGCGCGGCGTCGTCCAGGACCTCCAGGCGGGCCCCCGGGACGGCGCTCACGATGACCCGTGAGTGCTCCGGTGGGATGGCCGGGTCCTGCTGGGCGGCGATGACCAGGGTGGGGCAGGCGATCTGTGGCAGGTCGGCGAGCAGATCCATGGCGGCGATGGCCTCGCAGCACGCGGCGTAGCCGGTCGGTGGGACGGCGAGCAGTCCGTCGCGGTGGGCGGTGACCAGGTCGGGGTGCTCGGCCGCGAAGCCGGGGGTGAACCAGCGCCCCACGACGGCGTCCGCGACGGCGGCCATCCCGCCGTCCAAGACGGCGCTCGCGCGCTCGTGCCAGGGCTGGGCGGGGCGGAGCCGGGCTGAGGTGCACAGCAGCGCGAGTCGCTCGACCCGTTGCGGCGCATGGGCTGCCAGCCACATGCCGACCATCCCGCCGAGCGAGAGCCCCGCGTAGCGCACCCGTTCGATGCTCAGCCGGTCCAGCAGCGCCAGCACGTCTGCACCGAGGTCGTCGATCCGGTAGGGACCCGGCGGCACCTCGGACTCGCCGTGCCCGCGGTGGTCGTAGCGAACCACCCGACAGCGTTGGCTCAGGGCGGCGACCTGTGGCTGCCACATGGTCCCGGTGGTGCCGAGCGAGCTGCCCAGCAGCAGCACCGGGGGGTCCGGCGAGCCGTCGGCCGGGCCGTCGACACGGGCGTGCAGGCGAGCGGTCATCGAGCGGCCAGCTCGTCGTGGCGGGCCAACGCCGCGTCGATCAGTGCGGGCGCCGAGCCCAGCCAGCCGCGTGGGTCCAGCGCAGCCTCGATGCCGTTCTCGCCCAACGCGTCCAGCACGGTCTGGTCCTTGCGCAGAGCGGCCGCGAAGTCGCCGGCGCCGATGTCGGCCACCAGCTGAGCGACCTTGGCGTGCGCGTCGCCG
Source organism: Angustibacter sp. McL0619 (assembly GCF_049994355.1). Lineage (NCBI taxonomy): Bacteria > Bacillati > Actinomycetota > Actinomycetes > Kineosporiales > Kineosporiaceae > Angustibacter > Angustibacter sp. McL0619. The sequence goes on from NZ_CP188257.1 coordinate 1,404,884, forward strand.
CGACCGAGCGCCGGGGTCAGCCGGGCCGCGACGGCCTCGGCCATCAGCACCCCGCCGCCGTCGTCCAGGTGGGCAGCCATGCGGTCGCCGAAGACCTCCAGGCCCTCCAGCAGGTCGGCGGTGCGCCGGCAGGTCCCGACCGCGAGCCGCACCAGGTCCAGCAACGGCTCCCACTCCGCGTGCCAGGCCCCGGTGGCCCGCTGCTGCTCGTGCACGGCAGAGCCGAACAGCGAGCCGACCAGCGCGGGGGAGCGTCGGGCGGCGGCGACGACCAGCACGCTGGCGACGGGGTTCTGCTTGTGCGGCATGGCGGACGAGCCGCCGCCGCTTGCCTCGGCCACCTCGCCGACCTCGGTCTGCGCCAGCAGCAGGACGTCGGTCGCCACCTTCCCGCAGGCGGCCACCAGAGCGCCGAGGCCGGCGGCGATGTCCAGCACCGGCTGGCGGTCGGTGTGCCAGGGCGGGCCGGCGCTCAGCCCGAGCCGCTGCGCGAACCGGGCGGCCACCGCCTCACCGTCCGTGCCGTAGAACGCCCGGGTGCCGACGGCGCCGCCGAGCTGGGCCGGCAGCCGGTCGGCGACCAGCAGCCAGCGAGCCAGCGCGGTGTCCAGCTGCCCGAGCCAGCCGGCCGCAGTCAGCCCGAAGACGGTGGGGGAAGCCTGCTGGCCGAGGGTCCGACCCACGCAGACGGTGTCGCGGTGAGCGTCCGCCAGCCGGGCGGTGGCCACGCCGGCGGCCCGAGCGGCGCCGACCAGCGGCCGCGACGCACGGGCGACCAGCAGCACCAGCGCGGTGTCCAGCACGTCCTGGCTCGTCGCCCCGGGGTGGACCCAGGCGCGAGCGGCCGGTTCGACGGCGGCCTCCAGCGCGCGCATCAGTGGCACGACAGGGTTTCCGGCCCGCAGTGTGCCTGCAGCGAGGTCGCCCAGGTCCAGCCGGCTGGGGTCCGCGCACGCGGCGGCCACCGCGGCCGCGGCAGAGGTCGGTGCCAGCCCGCAGTCGGCGACCGCCCCGGTCAGCGCGGCCTCGACGTCCAGCATCGCCCGCAGCAGCGCGCGGTCGTCCACCAGCGCGTCGACGTCCGGGCCGGCGGTCAGCCCGCTGAGCAGCGGCGCGCCAGCCTCAGAGGTCGAAGTAGACGGTCTCATGGTCCCCCCGAAGGTGGATGTCGAACACGAGCCCGTCCGGGCCCGCTGACGCCACGAGCGTAGGGCGCCGGTCGGCTGCGACGGCGCGCAGCAGGTGGTCGGCGTCGTTCGCGGCCTGCTCGTCCGGCAGGTAGATCCGGGTGACGACGCGGTCCAGCAGTCCGCGGGCGAACACCGACACGTCCAGGTGCGGTGCCTGGGTGCCGCCGCGGTCGTCCGGTAGCCGGCCGGGGCGAACGGTCAGCACCGCCCACCGGCCGTCGGCATCGGTGGCGGACCGGGCGAAGCCGCGAAATCCTTGCGGCACAGCAGATTCGTCCCGTCGTGGCACTGCGTCCGGATGGTCGAACCGACCAGCCGGGTCGCACTGCCAGGTCTCCACCAGAGCGTCCGGCACCGGTTCGCCGGCGCCGTCCAGCACGTGCCCCCGCACCCAGAACGCGTCGAGGGTGCCCGCCGGGACGGCGTACGCGCCGTCCGGCCAGATCAGGCCGAGGGACAGGTACGGCCCGACGGTCTGCGACGGGGTGGTGCCGAGCACGTCGGTGCCCACAGGCTCACTCGTCATCGTCGTCGTCCTCGAACGGGGTCTGCTCGCGGCCGCGGAGCACGATGTCGAACCGGAAGCCGAGCGCCCACTCCGGCTCGGTCGCGCCGTGGTCGTAGCGGCAGATCATCCGTTGTCGGGCAGCAGGATCGGGGACCGCGTTGAAGATCGGGTCCTGGAAGAACAGCGGGTCACGGGGGAAGTACATCTGGGTGACCAGGCGCTGGGTGAACGAGCGCCCGAACAACGAGAAGTGGATGTGCGCCGGGCGCCAGGCGTTGTCGTGGTTGCGCCACGGGTAGGCGCCGGGCCGGATGGTGACGAAACGGTACCGCCCGTCCGCGTCGGTGAGCGTCCGCCCGGTGCCGGTGAAGTTCGGGTCGACCGGTGAGGGCCAGTTGTCCGTGACGTGCCGGTAGCGCCCGCCCGCGTTGGCCTGCCAGACCTCGATCAGCGTGTGCGGCACCGGTCGGCGGTCCTGGTCCAGCACCTGGCCGTGCACCACGATCCGTTGGCCCTGTGGCTCGCCGTCGTGCTGTCGGGTGAGGTCGTGGTCCAGCGGGCCGAGCCGACCCTGGCCGAGCAGCGGCCCGGTCAGCTCGGTGAGCATGTGCGGCAGGTACTGCAGCGGCTGGCTCGGCGCGCGGAGCACCGTCGAGGCGTAGTCCGGCCACCTCAGCGGTGGCGTGCTGCTGGGCTCGGTGCGGCGGTACGGTGCGGAGCTCATGGCCCTCCTGTACTGGGCGACTGGTTCATGATGCCGTTCGCAGCGTGGCGTTCAACGCGCGCAACGCCCGCAGCTCCTCCGGCTGCGGAGCCGGCGTGGTCGCCAGGTCGGCGGCGACCTTGAGGTCCCAACCCGTCGCATCCATGGCCTGCTGAACGCTGGCGCCGGGATGCAGCGAGGTCAGGGTCAGCTCGCAGGTCGTGGGGTCGGGCTCGAGAATCCCGAGGTCGGTGATCACCACGCGTGGACCGCGTCCGGTCAGCCCCCACCGCTCGCGGTCGCCCGGACCGGAGCCGAACCCGACGGACGTGACGAAGTCGAGCCGGTCCACGAAGCTGCGCGCGGACTGCCGGACGACCACCACTACCTCACGGCAGGACGCCGCGATCTCCGGTGCGCCACCGGCGCCGGGCAACCTGACGTCGGGTGCCGCGTAGTCCCCGCCCACCACGGTGGTGTTGATGTTGGCGAACCGGTCCAGCTGGGCGGCGCCGAGGAAGCCGACGTCGATCCGGCCGGGCTGCAGCCAGTAGTTGAACACCTCCGGGACCGAGACCACCGCGTCCGCGGTGTCGGCCAGGATCCCGTCGCCGATGCTCAGCGGCAGCCGGCTCGGCTTGGCGCCCAGGCACCCGGACTCGTACACTAGGACGAGCCGCGGGGCGTGGGTGGCGCGGGCCAGGTTGGCCGCGGTGCTGGGCAGCCCGATCCCCACGAAGCAGGCCGAGCCGTCGTGCAGCTGGCGAGCCGCCGCGACGGTCATCATCTCGTCCGCCGTCCACTGCGCGGCCGCGTTCACGTCATCACCCCGGCGCCCAGCACGTCCTGGTCGAGCCACCTGGTGAAGCTGTCGCGGTCCCGGCTGATCGCGTCCCAGCGTCGGTAGAAGTCGTTGTCCCGCACCGAGAACCCCTGTGCGTACGACGGGTGCGCCCCGCCGGGAACAAGGGCGACCGCGGTCACCACCCACGAGGGCAGCACGACCTGCCCGGGCACCGGCGTCAGCTCGTCCACGACCTCCTCGACCGTGACCAGCGACCGGTGCGCAGCGAGCACCGCCTCCTTCTGCACGCCGGTGATGCCCCACATCTGCACGTTGCCCTGCCGGTCGGCACGCTGGGCGTGCACGACCGAGACGTCGGGCCGCAGGGCGGGGACGGCGGTGAGCTCCTCGCCGGTGAACGGGCAGGTGATCGGCGCGATGTTCGCGGTGCGCGAGACCAGGTCGGTGCCGCGGTAGCCGCGCAGCACCGCGAACGGCAGGCCGGATGCGCCGGCCACGTAGCGGTTCGCCATACCGGCATGGCTGTGCTCCTCGAGCTCCAGCGGCCGGGGCCAGCCGTTCTCGACGGCGTCCCGGAAGCGGTGCAGCGAACCGACGCCGGGGTTGCCGCCCCAGGAGAAGACCAGCCGGGCCGCGCAGCCGGCGCCGATCAGCTGGTCGTAGACGACGTCCGGGGTCATCCGGACCAGGGTCAGCTCGCGGCGCTGCTGACGCAGGATCTCGTGCCCGGCGGCGAATGGGATCAGGTGGGTGAAGCCCTCCAGGGCCACCGTGTCGCCGTCGTGCACGAGCTCGGCGACCGCCTCGCCCAGCGTGACGATGTCGGCCATCACCACCCGCCCCTCGTCCGCGTCCGGCGCGTACGCATAGCGCACGGACGTTCCTATGACGAACATACGGAGTTCTGGGTCGGCCCGTCAACGAGCGCTTCGCCATTGACTGGGGCGGGGGCTGGTCCGTACGTTCTTCATGAGAACACATGTTCGTCATACGAACGCAGTCGTCAGTGACCGCAGTCCGTCGATCCCTGACGCACGCGAAGGAGGAACCATGACGCTGCTCGACGACACCAGCTGGCACGGGAAGGTGTTCAGCGACGGCTGGACGACGTCCTCCGGTGGTGACGCGCCGGTTCGTGAGCCGGCCACCGGTGACGAGCTGGCCCGCACCGGGATCGGTGACGCGGCCGACGTCGACCGCGCCGTCCGAAGCGCGCAGCAGGCCCAGACCGGCTGGGCGAGAACGAGCTTCGAGGAGCGCGCCGCGATCCTGCGCGCGGCCGGGCGGGTGTTCGAGGAGCAGGTCGACCACCTGCGAGACTGGATCGTCCGGGAGACCGGCGGCATTCCCCCCAAGGCCGACCTCGAACTGCACATCGCGGCCCAGGAGTGCTTCGAGGCCGCTGCGCTGACCTCGCAGCCGCTGGGCGAGATCATCCCGTCCGCGCAGCCACGGCTCAGCCTGGCCCGACGCCGCCCGGTCGGCGTCGTCGGGGTCATCTCGCCGTTCAACTTCCCGCTCATCCTGTCCATCCGCTCGGTCGCGCCGGCGCTGGCGCTGGGCAACGCGGTGGTGCTCAAGCCGGACGCCCGGACGTCGGTCGCCGGCGGCCTGCTGATCGCCCGGGCGTTCGAGGAGGCCGGTCTGCCGCAAGGCGTCCTGCACGTGCTCCCCGGTGGCGCCGAGACGGGCGCGGCCCTGGTCGAGCACCCCGGCGTGCCGGTGATCAGCTTCACCGGCTCCACGGCTGCCGGCCGCAAGGTCGGCGAGGCGGCTGGGCGGCTGCTCAAGCGAGCGCACCTGGAGCTGGGCGGCAACTCCGCGCTGGTCGTGCTGGACGACGCCGACCTGGACCTCGCGGTGTCTGCCGGGGCCTTCGGCTCCTTCATGCACCAGGGCCAGATCTGCATGACGACCGGACGACACCTGGTGCACGAGTCGATCGCGGACGAGTACGTCGGCCGGCTGGTCGAGCACGCCCAGGCCCTGCCGGTCGGCGACCCCTTCCGCGAGCAGGTGGCGCTGGGTCCGCTGATCGACGCCGGTCAGCGCGACCGGGTGCACGCGCTGGTCACTGCCAGCGTCGACGCGGGCGCCAAGGTGTTGGCCGGGGGTGAGTTCACCGAGCTGTTCTACCGGCCCACCGTGCTGGCCGACGTCACCGTCGACACCCCCGCGTACGCGCAGGAGGTGTTCGGGCCGGTGGCCCCGGTGATGCGCTTCGCGACCCTCGACGAGGCCGCCGCGCTGGCCGCCAACACCGAGTACGGCCTCTCGCTGGGCATCCTGAGCAGGGACGTGATGAAGGCCTACGAACTGGCCGAACGCATCCCCAGCGGCATCGTGCACATCAACGACCAGACCGTCGGCGACGAGGCGGTCGCACCCTTCGGCGGGGTGGCGGCGTCCGGGACCGGGTCGCGGTTCGGTGGTGCCGCCGCGAACATCGACGCCTTCACCGATACGCAGTGGCTGACCCTGCAAGCCAAGATCAACCCCTACCCGTTCTGAGGAGCACGTGACACCGGTGTCGACTCGGCGTACCCAGGTCGCCATCATCGGCGCCGGTCCGGCCGGGCTGATGCTGTCCCACCTGCTGCACCTGCACGGCATCGAGTCGGTGGTGCTCGAGGTGCGCGACCGCGCGTACGTCGAGCACCGGGTGCGGGCCGGCGTGCTCGAACAGGGCACGGTGGACCTGTTGCAGGACAGCGGGATCGGCGAGCGGTTGCTGCGTGAGGGGCAGCCGCACGAAGCGATCAACCTGCAGTTCCAGGGCGAGCGGCACCGGCTGGCCATGACCGAGCTGACCGGTCGGCGGATCACCGTCTACGGCCAGCAGGAGGTGGTCAAGGACCTCATCGCGCAGCGGCTGGCCGACGACGGGCTGATCGTGTTCGAGGCCGACGGCCTCACGGTCGACGGGGTGGACGGCGACGACCCGGTGGTGCGCTACCGCGTCGACGGCGTCCAGCACGAGCTGCACGCCGACTTCGTGGCCGGCTGCGACGGCTCGTACGGGGTCAGCAAGGACGCGGTGCCGGACGGCGTGCTGACCACCTACGAGCGCACGTACCCGTTCGCCTGGCTGGGGATCCTGGCCCAGGCCGCACCCGCGGTGCACGAGCTGATCTACGCCAGGCACGAGAACGGGTTCGCGCTCTACAGCCTGCGCTCCCCGCAGGTCTCCCGGCTCTACCTGCAGGTCGCACCGGACGAGGACCTCGCGCAGTGGCCGGACGAGCGGGTCTGGGCCGAGCTGCACACCCGGCTCGAGCTGGACGGCGACCCCGTTCGGGTCACCGAGGGTCCGGTGCTGGAGAAGGGCATCACGCCCATGCGCAGCCTCGTCGTCGAGCCCATGCAGCACCGCCGGCTGTTCCTGGCCGGCGACGCCGTGCACATCGTGCCGCCGACCGGCGCCAAGGGGATGAACCTGGCGATCGCGGACGCCCGGCTACTCGGACGGGCCTTCGACGCCTGGTACGCGCGGAGCGACCGCGAGCTGCTGGACGCCTACACAGCCACCGCCCTGCGTCGGGTCTGGCGAGCCCAGCACTTCTCGTGGTGGATGACGTCGATGCTGCACCGCTTCGACGGACACGACCCGTACGAGGAGCAGCTGGCCCTGTCCCAGCTCAGATATGCCACCACGTCGCAGGCGTACGCGCGCTCGCTCGCCGAGAACTACGTGGGCCTGCTGGACGTCTGAGCTAGCTGTAGTTCCCCGACAGGTTGTGAACGCGTAGGCGTAGACGGATAGCGAGGACCTCCAGTACGGAGGGGGTTACGACACCAACCCTCGACTGGAGGTCCTCGTGACTCACGCTAATGCCCCGCTGACGCCTGAGGGGCGTCGACGCCTGGCGGTCCTGATCGTCGAGCAGGGGTGGACGGTCCGTCGTGCTGCGGAGCGGTTGCAGGTCTCGCCCGCGACAGCGGCCAAGTGGGCCCGGCGCTACCGTGATGGCGAGCCGATGACGGACTGCTCGTCTCGTCCAGCGCGGTCGCCGCGGCGCTGCCCGCGCCGCCTTGAACGGCGCATCGTGAAGCTGCGGTACTGCCGGCGTTGGGGTCCGCACCGGATCGGCTATCACCTCGGGGTTCCGCGATCGACGGTTGGTCGCGTCCTGGCGCGTTATCGGATGCCGCTGCTGGTCCACCTCGACCAGGCCACCGGCCTGCCGGTCCGCAAGCCATCGCCGATCCGCTACGAGGCGGCGGCCCCGGGCGACCTGGTCCATGTGGACATCAAGAAGCTGGGCCGGATCCCGGACGGTGGTGGCTGGCGGGCCTTTGGTCGCGACTCCGAACAGCACCGACGCGCCCATGCCAGGACCGAGCGGGCCGGTCATGGTGGCGCGCCGACGTCGCGTGGCTACGTCTTCTTGCACCACGCGGTGGACGATCATTCCCGGCTGGCCTACTCCGAGCCGCTGCCTGACGAGCGCAAGGAGACCGCCGCGGCCTTCTGGGGCCGCGCCAACGCGTTCTTCGCCCAAGCCGGGATCACCGTCCGCGCAGTCATGACCGACAACGGCTCCTGCTACCGCTCACGCGACTTCGCCAACGCCCTCGGGCCCGCCATCAAACACCGACGGACCCGCCCCTACCGACCCCAGACCAACGGGAAGGTCGAGCGGTTCAACCGGACCCTGATCGTCGAATGGGCCTACGCCCAGGTCTATCTCTCCGACCAAGCCCGCGCAGCGACCTACCCCGACTGGCTCCACTCCTACAATCATCACCGACCCCACACCGGCATCGGAGGCCTCGTCCCCGCAGCCCGCGTTCACAACCTGTCGGGGAACTACAGCTAGCGCGCGCGGGCGACCGTGAGGGTCATCGCGAACCGCAGGTCCAGGTGGCCGCCGAAGTCGTGGTCGATCAGCCGGCGCAGACCGACGAGCCGCTCCGCCCGTGCCTGCGGCGGCAGGGCCCGGGTGGTCGAGAAGGTGTCGACCAGCCCCGCGAAGCGCTCAGCGGAGTAGCGGATGACGATCGGGAAGACCCGGAAGCCCACGGGTTCGAACAGGTCGGGATCGAGGTGCTCCGGTCGCAGATCGCTCACCCGCGGCAGTCGGGGCTCGTCGTCCGGGGAGCCGCCGTGAGCGTCGGCGCGGGGGTGCGGTTGCTCCGTCGCCGTCCGGTAGATCTCCTGGGAGGCAAGGAAGAACGCGTCGCCGGACTCGTCACTGACGTGTTCGCTGTAGATCGCTGCCAGGTGGCCGCCTTGACGCAGCAGGTCGTGCGGGCGCCGCGAGCGGACGGCTTCGGGGACCCAGTGCAGGGACGTCGCGGCGTACACGAGGTCGAACGCGTGCAACGGGAGGTCCGCGTCCTCCACGGGCGCCTGCACGACGTGCGCGCGTGGGTACGCCGCGAGGTTCTTGCGAGCGAGCCGGGCCATGGCGCCGCCGAGCTCAACGGCCGTGATGGCGAAGCCGCGGGCGGCCAGAGGAACCGTCGCCTGACCGGTGCCAGGCCCGATCTCGAGCAGCTCTGAGTCCGGTCCGATCCCCGTCACGGCCACGAGCTCGTCGAACAGCTCGTCCGGGTAGCCGGGCCGGACGTCCGCGTACTGGCTGGCGACGGCATCGAACGTCGCGCGCAGGTCCTGCTCCGACATTGTCGACCTCGCTCCCTTCCGTGCGGGAGAAGGGACTCGAACCCTCACGCCCGAAGGCACAGGAACCTAAATCCTGCGTGGCTGCCAGTTACACCACTCCCGCTCGCGGCCCAGCCTACGAGACGTGCTCGACCAGGCAGAGCTCGTTGCCCTCCGGGTCGGCCAGCACCATCCAGCGCACACCGGCCTCGGCCACCAGGTCCTGCCAGTCGCCGAGCCGTCGAGCGCCCAGACCCTCCAACATCGCGAGGTGCGCGTGCGGGTCCTGCGGGTGCACGTCGAGGTGCACCCGGTTCTTGCCGGCCTTCGCCTCGGGCACCTGCTGGAGCAGCACGACGGGACGGCCGTCCCGCTCCGGTGGTACCAGCGCGCGGTACCCCGGCGGCGCCTCGGCCTCGCGGTAGCCCAGGGCCGCCGCCCAGAACGGTGCGAGCGCCGAAGGATCGACGCTGTCGATGACGACGGTGATCCGCACCGGGTCCAGCCTCAGACGCCGAGCTGCTTGCGCAGCGACGCGACGTGCCCGGTGGCCTTGACGTTGTACTTGGCCAGCTCGACCGCGCCGTCCTCATCGACGACGACCGTCGAGCGGATCACCCCGGTCACGGTCTTGCCATAGAGCTTCTTCTCGCCGTAGGCGCCCCAGGCGGTGAGCGTGGCCTTGTCCGGGTCCGCCAGCAGCGGGTAGGTCAGCGACTCCTTCTCGACGAACTTGGCCAGCTTCTCCGGCTTGTCCGGGCTGATCCCGAGCACCTCGTAGCCGGCCGCCTGCAGCGGCGCCAGGCTGTCCCGGAAGTCGCACGCCTCCTTGGTGCAGCCCGGCGTCATGGCGGCGGGGTAGAAGAACACGACGACCTTGCGGCCGCGCAGGTCGTGCAGCGAGACCTCGCGTCCGGTGTGGTCGGTCAGGGTGAGGTCGGGGGCCGGTTCGCCGGCCGTCAGCTGTGCCATGACCCCATCTCACCATCAAGTCGTGCCAGCGGCGCCGCGGACCGGTAGGTTCGACGCCGTGAGCCAGAACGATCCCGCAGCCATCGAGTCTGAGATCGTCGCTACCCGCGACCACCTCAGGGGCACCGTCGACGAGCTCGCGCACCGGCTGATGCCGAAGGAGATCGCCCGCCGCTCGGTCGCCGATGCGAAGCAGGACCTGCGCGAGGCGACCACCAACCCGGACGGCTCGCTGCGGGTTGAGCGGATCGCCGCCGTGGTCGGGGCGGTCGTCGCCGTGGTCCTGCTGATCGGCATGCTGCGCCGCCATCGCAGCTCCTGAGCACCGGGCGCAGGTTCGTCGTCCTGGTTGGGCGCGGGTAGCGTGCACGTCGTGAGCCCCACCGACCAGTCCCCGTTGCCGATCCGGATGCTGCACGACCGACTGCTCGTCGCGGCGGACGGCGAGAGCGGCGAGCGGCGCAGCGGTGGCGGCATCGTGATCCCGGCGACCGCCGCGGTCGGCAAGCGGCTGTCCTGGGCCGAGGTCAAGGCGATCGGCCAGCACGTGCGTCAGGTGCAGGTCGGCGACCGGGTGCTGTTCGATCCCGAGGACCGCTCTGAGGTCGAGCTGCAGGGCACCCAGTACGCCCTGCTTCGCGAGCGGGACATCCACGCCGTCGCCGCACCGCGGGTGGACGACGGCCAGACCGGGCTGTACCTCTGAGCGCGGTAGGCCCGTCCGCGCCCGCCCGGCGCAACGCCCGCTACACCCCGCTCGCCGCCGACGGACCGCTGCCGCGGGACATGGTTCGCGACCTGCTGGCCATCCGCCGCGACCCGCTGGGCTACCTCGAGCGCACCGTGCAGCGGTTCGGCGACCTGGTGGCCTTCCCGCTGCCCCGCACCCCCGTGCTGCTGGTGAACGAGCCGGACGGCGTCCGCCGGGTGCTGGTGGAGAACCCGCGCGGCTACTCCAAGGCCACCGTGCAGTACACGGCACTGTCGGCCGTCACCGGTGTCGGGCTGCTGACCGCGGACGGCGACACCTGGCGCCAACGGCGCCGGATCGCCCAGCCGGCGTTCCACCACGGCTCGCTCGACGTCGTCGCGGCGCAGTCCGTGCTGGCCGGCCAGCGGATCCGGCGTGGTTGGCGGGGGCTGCCGGACGGCACCGCGGTGGACGTGGACGCCGCCTGCATGGCCGCGACCTTGGACGTCGTCGGCGGCACACTGTTCGCGGCCGACCTGGCGCAGGACGGCGAACGCATCGTCCGCGCCGTCCAGCAGGCGCTCGAGGTGGTCGTGCAGCGAGCCCGGCTGCCCCGCCCGGCCTGGCTGCCGGTGCCCAGCAGGCGTCGGCTGGACCGCGCGGTGGCCACCCTGGACGAGACCTGCGCGCGCGTCGTCCGGGCCAGACGGGCGCGCGGGATCACGGACGACGACACCGACCTGCTCGCCCTCCTGCTGCGTTCTGCGGACGCCGAGGGTGGGCTCACCGACCAGCAGGTGCGCGACGAGCTGGTCACCCTGGTGATCGCCGGCCACGAGACCGTCGCGTCGTCGCTGGCCTGGACGCTCCAGCTGCTGGCCGAGCACCCGCAGGTGCAGGACACAGTGCAGCTCGAGCTGGCCGAGGTGCTGGCCGGTCGTGAGCCCGGCTGGGCCGACTTGGCGGCTCTGCCGTACACCCGCAGGGTCGTCGACGAGGCGCTCCGGCTCTATCCGCCGGCCTGGGTGCTCACCCGGCGCGCCCTGCAGCCGGATGTGCTGGCCGGGGTCGAGGTACCCGCCGGCACGCTGGTGATCATCAGCCCGTGGCTGCTGCACCGGCGCTCGGCCGCCTGGGAGCGTCCGCTGGAGTTCGACCCGGACCGCTTCGCGGCGGCGCGGTCGAGCGCTCCCCGGCCGGACTACCTGCCGTTCGGGATGGGGCCGCGGCTGTGTATCGGCCGGGACTTCGCGCTGGTGGAGTCGGTCCTGGTGCTCGCCACGCTGCTGCCCGGCCTGCGCCTCGAACCGGCACGCCGCGACGGCGTGGTGCGACGTCCGGACGTCGACGCGTTGGTCACCCTGCGGCCGCGTGGCGGGCTGCCGCTCGTGCTGCGCCGTTGCGCCGGATGAGGGAATCATCCGCCGGGCACTGAAGTCTGCGACGTGGCCGGTCGAACGTGGGTAAGCCAACGGTGGTGGCACGGACGCGACCCCCGACGGGGCTCGACGACGGGACGCGGTAGTGATCGCCAGCACGAGTGAACCGCACTGGGCTCCACGTCCGGTGCTCTCGCTGGGAGTCCGGCTGGTCCAGTACGGCGTGCCCCTGCTCGCTGGCTCGCTCGCGGCCGAGCTGGTCGCCAAGCGGTTGGTGGGACACCTGCCCAGCCTGGGCACGATCGCGGCCGCGCTGACCGCCGCGGTATTGGTGAGCCTGCTGTTCTCGCGGCTGACGCTCCGGCTGGCACCGCTGGCGATGCTGTTCAAGATGACCATGATCTTCCCGGACCACGCACCGACCAGGCTGCGGGTGGCCCGGCGCTCGACGAGCGCCGACGACATCCGCCGCCGGTTGTCCAGCCCCAGTGCCGACGAGCAGGACGCGGCGGTGACGATGCTGGCCCTGGTCACCGCCCTGGGCCGGCACGACAAGCACACCCGCGGGCACAGCGAGCGGGTCCGGCTGTTCTGCGACCTGCTGTCCCGCGAGCTCGGGCTGTCCGAGGCCGACAGCGGCCGGCTGCGCTGGGCCGCGTTGATCCACGACGTGGGCAAGCTCGAGGTCGCCGTCACCGTGCTGAACAAGCCGGGTCGGCTGAACTCGACCGAGTGGGCACAGATCCGGATGCACCCGCAGGCCGGGGCCCGGCTGGCCAGGCCGCTGGCGGAGTGGCTCGGGCCGTGGTTCGCCGGGATCGTCGAGCACCACGAGCGCTTCGACGGCACCGGCTACCCGATGGGCCTGGCCGGTGACCAGATCTCGCCGTCCGGGCGAGCGGTGGCCGTGGTCGACGCGTACGAGACCATGACCGCGGCGCGGTCCTACAAGGCGGCGGTGACCGCCGTGGCTGCCCGGGCCGAGCTGACCCGTTGTGCCGGAACGCACTTCGACCCGGCCATGGTGCGCGCCTTCATGGGCATCGCCTTGCCGCGGTTGCTGTGGTCGGTGGGACCGTTGGCCTTCTTCGTCAACCTGCCCTTCCTGCGTTGGGTCGGCGACGGCGGCGCGCGGCTCGCCCAGGCGTCATCGACCGCGATGAACGCGGCGAGCGTCTCGGCCGTGGTCGTCGCATCGGGGAGCCTTCCTGCCCTGGTCACCGAGCCGACCGAGCTGCCGGTGGTTCAGCAACAGGCGCACCACAAGGTCGAGACGACCAAGCCGGCCGTGACCAAGCACAAGGGCGCGAAGGACACGTCGAAGGGCGGCCACGCGTCGAAGCCCGCCGCGAGGCCGACGGACGTCCCGGTGGGCGGACCGGATGCTACGACGGGGTCCACCGTCCTACCGGCTGCGGACTCAACCGCGCAGCCGGCGTCGGAGCCCACCTCCGAGCTCACCTCTGAAGCCAGCCCCGAACCCAGCGCGACGAACAGCGGGATCGGCGACGGCAGCGGTGGTGGCAGGGGGCACCGGGGCAAGGACGGTAGTGGCAGCAGCGGTAGTGGCAGCAGCGGTAGTGGCAGCAGCGGCAGCAGCGGCCGCGGGGGCGACTCCTCGGGCGGCGACGACTGACCCCGCGCTGACCGGTCGACGGACAGGCTCTGCCGTCCAGGGGGCGCGAGGGTGTATTGATGGGCTCGCATCCAACCCCGAAGGCGGCCTGCATGAACGACCTCCCGCTGTTCCCGACCACGCTGGTCGGCAGCTACCCGCAGCCCGAGTGGCTGATCGACCGCGCGAAGCTGGCCGGCCGGTTCCCGCCGCGGGTACGCGCGCGCGAACTGTGGCGCCCTGATCCGGAGTTCCTTGCGCAGGCCCAGGACGACGCGACGCTGCTGGCCATCCGCGCGCAGCAGGACGCCGGGCTGGACATCGTGACGGACGGCGAGATCCGCCGGGAGAGCTACTCGAACCACTTCGCCACGGCACTGGACGGCGTCGACATCGACAACCCGGGCGTCGGGATGGACCGCAGCGGCCACCCGAACCCGGTGCCGCGAGTGGTCGGACCGGTCCGCCGTCCAGGACCGATCCAGCGCCCTGACGTGGAGTTCCTGCTGGCCAACACGGACCGGACGACGAAGGTCACCGTGCCGGGACCGTTCACCATGTCCCAGCAGGCGCAGGACGACCACTACGGCGACCCCAGGTCGCTGGCGCTGGCCTACGCCGAGGCCTGCAACCAGGAGGTCAAGGACCTGTTCGCCGCTGGGGCGGACATCGTGCAGCTGGACGAGCCGTACATGCAGGCGCGCCCGGACGCGGCTCGCGAGTTCGGCCTCGAAGCGCTCAACCGCGCCCTGGACGGCGTGGGCGGGACCACCGCCGTGCACCTCTGCTTCGGGTACGCAGCGATCATCCACGAGCGGCCCTCCGGCTACTCGTTCCTGCCCGAGCTGGCGGACTGCGCGTGCGACCAGGTCTCGATCGAGACGGCCCAGTCCGGGCTGGACCCCTCGGTGCTGACCCGGCTGCCCGACAAGACGATCCTGCTCGGCGTGCTTGACCTGTCCACCCCGCAGGTGGAGACCCCGGAGGTGGTGGCGGCGCGGGTGCGGCGTGCGCTGCCGTTCGTCGAGCCCGAGCGGGTAGTGCTGGCCAGCGACTGCGGCATGAAGTACCTGCCTCGCGAGGCGGCCGAGGGCAAGATGGCATCGCTGGTGGCTGCCGCCCAGGTGCTGCGTGCCGAGCTCGCCGGCTGACCAGAGCTCGGGGGCTAGGGCATCGGGCTGCCCAAGCCGACCTCCTGGGCTCTCAGCGCAGCTGCTGTCCGATCGGGCACCCTGAGCTTGACCAGGACCGATGAGGTCAGGTTGCGCACCGTCTTCTCGGCGATTCCAAGCCGGCGCGCGATCTCGTGGTTTCGACAGCCAACCGCGATCAGCCGCAGCACTTCCGTCTCGCGCGCCGTGAGCTCGGGAAAGGCGACCGGATCGCGCTCATCGCTACCCGCGTAGGCGGCGATGACCTGCTGGCTGATCGCAGGGTCCAGAACGACCTGACCGCTGGCGGCGGCCTCGACGGCGCCTGCGATCGCCAGGGCGTCGGCGCCCTTGAGGAGGTATCCGCACGCGCCGGCGCGCAGCGCGGCGCGGACGTGAACCTCGTCCGCGTGCATGGTCATCGCGAGGACGGGCAGGACCTGGTGGGTCCTGGCCAGGGTCTGGATCACTGTGACGCCGTCGACGTCGCTCATGCTCAGGTCGGTGAGGACCACGTCGGGGTCGAGCTCGTCGACGAGCGCCAGCAATGCCGCCCCGTCCGCCGCCTCGCCCACCACTTCGATACCTTCGGTCTGCTCCAGAACGGCCCGAAGCCCGAACCGGAACATCGGGTGGTCGTCCGCAAGCACGACGCGGATCGTCATGACGCTGAGTCCAGCGGTAGTCGAACGCACACGACCGTTCCCGCAGCCGGCTGGGAGGAGATGGCGCAGGTCCCTCCCGCCGCGCGTGCGCGCCGCAGCATCGACTCGAGCCCCACTCCTCGGGGCCGCTCGTCGCGCAGCCCCAGACCGTCATCGGTGATGCGAAGCTCAAACACCCCGCCCGCCTCGCTGAGACTGACGTCGCAGCGAGTGGCCCGGGCGTGCCGCGCGACGTTGTGCAGAGCCTCACCGGCGATTCGGTAGGCGGTCTCCTCCAGGTGCGGCGGGAGCGCTGCCACTGCGGCCGAACGGCAGGCGAAGCTCGGCCCGGAGTCGCCGTCGAACCCCAGACGGTCCGCGGCGTCGCGGATGGCCGCTGCGAGATGGCGGTGATCGAGAGCGGCGGGTCCCAGTGCCTCGAGAACGCGGCGAACCTCGGCCACCGCGCGGTCTGCCTCCTCCCGGGTCCGCTGCAGGATCGCCCGCACTGCTGGCTGGTCGCCGCTGATCGCGACATCCGCTGCCTGCAGCCCCAGGGAGATGCCGGACAACGACGGCCCGAGCCCGTCGTGCAGGTCGCTGCGGATGCGTTCGCGTTCGGCGGTCGTCGCCGCGACGACACGACCTCGCTCCGCATCGATCTCGGTGAGCAGCCGCTGGTTGCGGACGACGCTGGCGACGTGGGGCACGAGTGCCTCGACGATCCGGCGTCCGGCGGAGTCGTGGGGCACCGCGATCACGAGGTCTCCCAGCCGGTCGCCGCCCTCGCGCAACGGGAGTCGGAGCGTGGTCGGTGGTTCAGCTCCGATCTCGACGACTTGCCGTCCGTCGGTGTCCACGACCGCCACATACTCGACACCAACGGCCTCGACCATGGCCTCCAGGACGCTGGACACCGGGTCCACCGCCGTCACAAGCTCGCCTCGGCCTGCCACTCTGCCAACCGCTGACACGGGGTCGGCGCGCTCGCCGAGGGCGAACCGGTCAACTGCCCTGCGCAGCCAGCCGGTCACCGGGCCGACCAGGAACGCGACGATCACGGCGGACCCGACCAGCGGCAAGGCCCCGCCAGGAGCCACCCTTGCGATCGCCGTGGAGACCACCGCGACCACCAGAGCCACCAATGCGATCAGCGGGGCGTAGAACAGAGTTCGTCGCACGACGACGTTGATGTCGAGAAGTCTGTACCGCAGGATCCCGATCGCGACCGCGACGCCCACGAAGGCGTATCCCGGCAGCCACGGCGGCACTGGCAAGAAGTAGCTGACGGCATACGGCCACAGTGCAAACAGCAACCACAGCATCTGCTGCCGCTCCGGGGCACGGGCTCGCAACGCCCGGGCGCTGGCGGCCGAGAGACCACCCACGACCGCCACCGTCAGCGCCAGCGCCGTCAGGCCCAGGACTATGGGGTCGGTCCACGCCGGTGGTTGCGGGAAGGCAAGCTTCAGGCCGGGAACGGCTTCGCCGGGCGCGTCCGGGCCGAACGCGAGAGCGACGCACATTCCAGTGATACCCACGATGCCCGCTGCGACCAGCCGTCGCCTGGCCCGGGTCTCGGGCCGTCCGGTCGGGTAGATCGCGGGCAGGATCGCGACCGGCATCGCCAACGACGGAAACCAGACCCAAGCGGCGATCCAGGCGCCGAAGAACGCGCCGGGCTCAGGGTTCCCGTCGGCGTAGGACACCTGCGCGTACGCTCCGCCGACGAGCGAGGCCATCTGCAGGAACACCGCGATGCTGAGCAACCAGCCGATGCTGTTCCGGGGGCGAGCCCAGGCCACCACCAGCCCCGCTGCTCCCACGATGAACAGCTGCGTCAGCCATTGCGGGTCCGCCCAGACCTGGACCTCGGGCAGGCGTTCGAGCAACGCCGCGACCAAGCAACCGACCGCGGTCGTGAGAGCGAGCATCACTGCGACGGCTCGACGGGCCGAGTCCCCGTGTGTCGAACGCCCTGCGTCGGTCTCGACCACGATGCCTCTCCTCCGGCACCAGTGTCCGCCTGCGCCCGGCCACTGTCACCGACAATGACCCGACGAGGGGCGGGACGACGTCCCTGCGACCCGGGACGACGTCCCGGCCGATCTGGGATCGATGCCTCAGGCGCGTCGCGCGCCATGCAGGAATCCTCGGTCGGACGAGGCCCGGACACATTCGGGGCTCCTCACCGTAGGTGCGCCATGGAGCTGCTCACAAGTACCCACCTACGCGGCCCCGTCGCCGAGATCCTCGGCCATGCGCGTGGGCAGTGGCGGCATGCGGGTCCGGTGACGTCATGTTGATCCTGGCGATCGCGACCGCGGCCTCGAGCGTCCTGCTGTCAGCCGCGCCGTCCGCCGCCGCGAACCCGGCGCCCATCGAGCACGAACACACGGTCACCACGGTTCCGGCCGAGGGCCGTTTCACGTGTGGCGACCTGGTCCTGACCATCAACGGTGGAACCGAGACCGAGGTCTTCGACGGCGTCCTGGTTCACGGCGTGGCCGTCGTGCGGATCCATCGCCTGTGGAACGGGGTGACCCTGACCGGATCGGATCGGCGTTCCTATCGGGCGACCGCGAACACCCGAGCGAAGTTCGTGCTGGTCGACCCCGACTTCGACAACCCGATCTGGGGCCACGAGGTCGTTGTGGTCAGGTTCCGCGGAGGTCCGACGGGGTCCCCAGGCCGCTTGCGGGAGGAGATCACCATCCGCAACGGCGTCGAGACCGACGTCGTCAGCGGACGGTGCGACTTCGCAGAGTGACCCGAACGACGAAGAGCGCCCACCGTCAGGTGAGCGCTCTTCGTGATGGTGCGCCATCAGGGACTCGAACCCCGAACCCGCTGATTAAGAGTCAGCTGCTCTGCCAATTGAGCTAATGGCGCAACGAGTTCAGAGGTTACCAGCCTCAGGGCGGCACTCTGAAATCGCGGTCAGGCCTGGGTCCACCAGGCCTGGTCCGGTGCCCCCTCGACGTCCATGATGTTCTGGCTGTCCGGGCCCTCAGGCGCGGTCAGGTCGATGATCAGGGACAGCGGCACGTGCTCACCCAGAAGCTCCAGGACGGAGTCCGCCGGCTCCCTCAGCGAGACGTGTGCGGCGATTGCGTCCAGGGGCGTGGCGATCCGGCTTGTCTGCATGACTGCCTCCCGTGTCCGACGTCGTCACGCGTCTCGCGACGACAAGGTGATCATCGGCAGCAAACGCGAGAAACTTGACCGTTCGGTAGCGGAATCGGATGTGATCTGCTACGCACTACAACTATCTTCCCCCGGGTCTAATCAGGAGGAAAAGGACATGCTTGGAGATTCGAAGGCTTTCAGCGGCTTCGCGGTGGACGATGTGGAGCGGGCACGCACCTTCTACACGGACGTGCTCGGGCTCGATGTCAGCGTGGACGCCGAGATGGGATTCATCCGGCTGGCGCTGGCTGGTGGCGGCTCCGTGATGATCTACCCGAAGTCGGACTTCACCCCGGCCACGTACACGGTGCTGAACTTCCCGGTTCCGGACGTCACCGCGACGGTGCGTGCGTTGGCCGGCCGCGGCGTCCAGTTCACCCGCTACGACGGCTTCGGGCAGGACGAGGACGGCATCGCCCGGGGGCCACAAGGCCCGGCCATCGCCTGGTTCAGCGACCCGGCCGGCAACATCATGTCGGTCATCGAGACGGCGGACGACGCGAACGCCAGCTGAGCAAGGGCGATCAGGCGGCGCGCACCGGCCGCGATGCAGCCTTGGGAAGGTCGCCGGACCGGCTGGCGAGCAACCCGAGGAGGCATTGCGATGCGACTCCCGTACGCCGAACCGCTCACAGTTATCGACGCCGGGCCAGCCGTCGTCCCGGAACCGCCGCGTCGAGGCGAGCCCGGTGGCCCGCCGTGCGGGATCTGCGCGGACGACGCCCCCACCGTGTGGTCCGACGAGCTCTGGACGCTGCACCCGCCGCGGGGGTGCAGCCTTCCCGGGACGGTCTGGCTCGCCAGCCGCGAGCATGCGGACTCGTTCGCCGACCTCTCGCCCGCCGCGGCCGAGGACTTCGGCCGGGTTGCCGCCAAGGTAGAACGCGCCGTCCTCGGCTGGGGCGACTTCGCCCGCGTGCACCTGTACCGGTGGGGGGACGGGGGAGCGCACTTCCACGTCTGGTTCCTCCCGCGTCCGCTGGGCATGCTGGACGCCCAGGGGATGATGCTGCCGCTGTGGGAGGACGTGCTGCCCAACGTGACGGACGACGAGCTGCTGGCCGCCGCCCGCGGCGTGGCCGGGCTGCTGGCAGATGACTGACCCCTCCGGGGCGACGCTCGCCCGACGGCTCGGCACCCGCGACGCGGTGGTCGTCGGGCTCGGCGCGATGCTCGGCGCGGGCGTCTTCGCGGCCTTCGGCCCCGCCGCCTCGGCGGCCGGCGCCGGCCTGCTGGTGGGTCTGGTGGTCGCGGCGGTGGTGGCGTGGTGCAACGCGCTGTCCTCCGCGCAGCTCGCCGCCCGCTACCCGACGTCCGGCGGGACCTACGTCTACGGACGCGAGCGGCTCGGCCCGTGGTGGGGTTTCGCCGCCGGCTGGTGCTTCGTGATCGGCAAGACCGCATCCTGCGCGGCGATGGCGCTCACCTTCGCCGGGTACGTGCTGCCCGAGGGTGGCTGGTCGCAGCGCGCGCTTGCGGCCACGGCCGTAGCCGCACTCGCCGCAGTGAACCTGCGCGGCATCACCAGGACTGCCGCGCTCAGCCGCGTGCTGGTCGCGTTCACCCTGGTCGCGCTGCTGGTGGCGCTCGTCGTACTGGCGGGTTCCGGGCACACCCAGGGCGACCGGCTGCGGGCGCCGTGGCTGGACGAGTTCGGACTGCACGGCGTCCTGCAGGCGGCCGGCTTCCTGTTCTTCGCGTTCGCCGGGTACGCCCGGGTCGCCACGCTGGGGGAGGAGGTGCGCGACCCATCGCGCACGATCCCACGCGCGATCACGCTCGCCCTGGCGATCGTCATCGCGATCTACGCAGCGGTCGCGGTGGTGCTGCTGTCCGTGCTCGGTCCGACCGGGCTGGCCGAGGCGGCCGCTCCGGTCTCCGACGCAGTGCGGGTGGCGGGAGCCGAGTGGGCGGTGCCCGTCGTCCAGGCCGGTGCCGCCGTCGCCAGCCTGGGCGCGCTGCTCGCCCTGGTCGCCGGCGTCGGGCGGACCGGCCTCGCGATGGCCCGCAACGGCGACCTGCCCCGGACGCTGGCCGCGGTGTCTTCGCGCTGGCAGGTGCCGCACCACGCCGAGGTCGCGGTGGCCGCAGTGGTCATCGCGCTGGTGCTGGCGTTCGACGTCCGGACGGTGATCGCCTTCTCTTCGTTCGGCGTGCTGCTCTACTACGGCGTCGCCAACGCGTCGGCGCTCACCCTGACCGCGCAGGAGCGACGGCTTCCACCGGTCGTCGCCGGGGTCGGCGTCGTCGGTTGCGTGGTGCTGGTGCTGTGCCTGCCCTGGCCGGCGATCGCGACCGGGGTGGGCGTCCTGGTGGTCGGGCTGCTCGGCCGACTTCTGTTCGCGCCGTCCGCTCGCTGAGCGGTCGAAGGTGGTGCTGGCACCACCATCCGGCTTGGCCAGCCAGCACCCTCGGAACGGATGGCGGATCCCGGGATCGTTGAGGCATCGGCAAGAACGCCGGTCAACACCTCGACAAGTCCAAGGAGATTCACCATGTCCCGCAACGCTTCCGCCGCTCGTCGCTCGTCCCGGACCGCTCGCCGCCTCGGCGCGCTGGCAGTCGTCAGTGCAGCCGCCGCTGCGCTCCCGCTGGCCGATGTGGCCGTCGCCTCGGCCGCGCCGGCCGCCCCGGCCAGCTCAAGCGCCGTGGTGGCGTTCTCGCTGTCCACCCACTCGGTCGCCTTCGGCTCCCGCAACACCGGCTCGGCTACGACGAAGAAGGTGGTGTTCAAGAACACCGGTAGCAAGGCGCTGCATCCGGTGCAGGTGCTGAGCGCCCCGGCGAGCGTCTCGCTCAGCGCGAACACCTGCGCCGCGGCGAAGGTGCTGGCAGGTGGCAGCTGCACCTACACCGTGCGCTTCGCGCCGACTGCGGCAGGCGCCGTCTCGGCCTCGCTGCAGGTGCTGACGGCCGAGGGCACACCCGCCCAGAGCGTGGCGATCCGCGGCACCGGCGTCCAGCAGCTGATGGAGCACTACTACTACCAGTACACGTTCACCAACCCGCCGGTCATCAACGGCGTCGCGGCGCCGCAGTCCTTCATCGGCACCGGCTACGCGGTGGCCGGCACGTACGCGACGGGCCAGACCATCGACGTGTTCGACATCACCGGGCTGCGCCAGATCGGCACGTACCGGATCGGCGCGGTCGACAACACCGTGGCGCTGGACAGCGCCCTGCTGAACACCGTGGACGTCAACGAGTACGACTGGGGCACCAGCCGCTTCACCGCGGCCACCGGCCTGGTCGACCGGACCGGCACCGCCGGGCTGGGTAGCGAGGCCGGCGCGATCGCCGGGCTCGGGCTCGAGGGCACCAGCGCCTCCTTCACCGACCACCAGCCGGCCGTGGTGGCGCACCACTCCTGACTCCGCCCGCGCCCGCCGCACCCCAGCCGATGTCCTGGACTCCCCATCCAGGGCATCGGCATGCGGGCGTCCGGCGAGCGCCGGACGCCGACGAGGCGCCAGACTGGGCCGGTGGTCTCCCCGCAGCCCACCCGGACAGCGCGGCGTCGCTCCACCCGCGACGGCTGCTACGCCGTCGCGTTCGCGGCCTACGTCGTGGGGCTGCTGCTCTGGCTGGCGGTCGGTCTGCTGCCGCTGCTCTCGCTGGTCGGCCCGCTGCGTGAGGTGGCATCGTCCGTGGCCGGCGGCCAGTCCGGTCTGGCCGCCACGGCTCGCACGATCCTGGACGAGCGCCCCACGGGCGCCGAGCAGGCCAGCTGGGCGATCGCGTACCTGTTCAGTGCGCTCAACCTCGCGCTGGGCCTGCTGCTGGCGATCCGGATGCCGCGTCAGCTGGAGTCGCGGTTGCTGTCCGTCGCGTTCATCGGCACGGCCGCGACCTTCAACCAGCCCAGCCACGTGGTGTTCCACCTGCTGGCCAGCGCGCCGGTCCTGACCGCCGTCCACTTCGTCTTCCACGTGCTCTCCGGTGTCGCATACCTGTGGGCCGTCGTCCTGTTCCCGGACGGCGAGCTGCCCGCTGCCGTCCCCCGCCGGCTGGCCCTGCCCGCCGGGCTGGTGGTCACCGCTGGCGTGGCCTGGATCTGCTGGCGCAGCAGCTTCATCCAGCACCCGCCGTTCTTCGTGGCCTTCTTCGGGGTGCTCGTGCCGATCGTCGGCATCGCCGCGCAGACCATCCGGATCCGTTCGGTCGGCTCTCCTGGGGCGCCGATGACGACGGGCCAGATGGAGAGTGTCCAGCAGTCCAGGTTGCTGCGAACCGCGCTGGTGCCCGCACTGGTCGCCGCCATGCTCTGGTTGCTGCTGAACGCCGTCGAGCGGCTGGTCGGCACCATGGCCGGCGGCGCCGGCACGGCCGGGACCAGGATCGAGGCGCTCTTCCCGGCGCTGTTCGCCGTCGTGCCCGTCGCGCTGTTCGTGGCGATCCTGCGCCTGCACCTGTGGGACCTGGACCGGGTGCTGAGCAGGGCGTTGCTGATCTCCTTGGTTGCCGGTGCCGTCTGCGTGCTGTACATCGGGGTGCTGGCGCTCAGTGCCGCGATCAGCGGAGGCATCGGCTGGTCCTCCGCAGTGGCGGTCGCCGTCGTCGCCGTGGTGATCGAGCCGGTCCGCCGGGCGTGCACGCGGCTGGCGAACCGGGTGGTGTTCGGCCAGGAGCTGCCGCCACGAGAGGCGCTGCGCCGGTTGGCGGACCAGCTGGCTCGCGGCGACGGCGCGGACCAGCTGGTGCAGCTCACCGCCGTCGTGGTGGCCGGCAGCCGGGCCAGCGCAGCAACGGTCTGGGTACGCACGGATGGAGAGCTCGTCCCGGTGTCGTCCTGGCCGGAGGGCGAGGACGCGACGACGATCCCGCTCGCCGGTGACGGCGGTACGGGCGACCCCGGCGTGCTCGAGCGCGCGGTCGGGTCGGCGCGGCCCGGGTGGGTCGTGCTGCCGGTGCGTCACGACGGCGTGCCGCTCGGCGCGCTGGCGGTGCGGACGCCGCCCGGCGTGGACCTGGTCCCCGCCGAGCGCAGGTTGGTCGGGCAGCTCGCCGGGCACGCGGGGATGCTCGTCGCGAACGCCATGCTCACCCACTCGTTGATGGAGCAGGTGGAGTTTGTCCGAACTCGCCGGCGCGAGCTGGCCGTCTCGCGCCGGGCGGTCGTGGTGGCGCAGGACGCCGAGCGGCGCCGGCTGGAGCGCGACCTGCACGACGGCGCCCAGCAGGAGCTCGTCGCCTTCCTCGTTCAGCTGTCCATCGTGTCCGCCGCTGTCCGGGCCGGCCGCCGACCGAGCACTGCGCTCGTCGAGCCGGCCGCGCAGCTGCTGTCCGCGTCCGTGCAGACCGTGACGGCCCTGGCCAGGGGTGGGGCGCCGCAGATCCTGGTGGAGGGCGGTCTGAGAGCTGCGCTGCGGCAGGCGGCCGACCGCGCGGCGGCCGCGGGCACCCGGGTGGAGCTGGCCGTTCGGCTGTCGCAGGAGCCCGAGCCCTCGGCCGCCAACGTGGTGTACTTCACGTGCGTGGAGGCGCTGCAGAACGCGAGCAAGCACGCCCGGGCGACCCGGATCGACGTTCGGGTGGTGCTGGACGAGGACGAGCTGCGTTTCGGGGTCAGCGACGACGGCGTCGGCTTCGACGGGCGAGGCTTCGACGGGCGAGGCGTCGACGGGCGAGGCGTCCGCGACCGAGCGATGGCAGGCTCTGGCCTGGCGGGAATCGGCCGCCGGGTCGTCGCGGCCGGCGGGGTCGCCGAGCTGACCAGTCGGCCGGGCCGTGGCACCCGGCTGGATTGCCGGCTGCCCGTCTCGATCGCCCGCGGTGAGTCCCTGCGGGAGTCGGCGTGACGTCCGGCTCGGTGCGCGGCCCGGCGGCTCGCAACCTGGTGGCAGCGCTGCTGACTGGGGCGTTCGCCGGGTCAGCCGCCGCCCTGGTGCTCGTCGGCTGGGCGCAGGTCGCGCAGGGGCCGGTCGGGGCGGCCGGCTGGTTCGCGGCGACGGCAGCGGTCGCGGTCGTCGTCCCGCTGACCCGCCCGTTGGCCGAGCGAGGTGCCGATCGTTTTGTGTTCGGAGCGGACGGGGACCCGAGCGCCGTGCTGGCCCGGTTCGTCGACGAGATCTCGGGGGCGATCGCCGTGGACGACGTGCTGCCGCAGTTGGCCCGGGCGGCCGCCTCAGCCACGCACAGCCCCACCGGCCAGGCGACCGTGCGGCTGGCGGACGGCGACGCCTTCCGCCAGACCTGGCCGTCCGAGATGGCCGGCGTCGGCGAGGAGGTCACGGTGTCGCTCGAGCACGGTGGTCGCGTGGTCGGCGAGCTTGGCGTGCAGGCCGACCGCGAGGTGGCGGACGTCGACCGGGCGCAGCTGCAGCGCTTCTCGGGGCCGGCGGGTCTGGCCCTGGCCAACGTCGGGCTGACCTTCGACCTGCGACGCCAGCTGGCCCAGGAGCAGGCTCTGCTGCGCCAGCTCCGCGACTCCCGGCAGCGGTTGCTCACCGCGGCGGCCGACCAGCGGGCCAGGTTCAGCGTCGACGTCCAGCGTGAGGTGGTCCAGGTGCTCGGGCGGGCGGAGCAGGCGCTGGCGGCCGTCGCGACCGGTGACGGCGAGGCGGTCCTGCGGGCGCGCGGGGACGCCCAGCAGGCGTTGGACTCCTTGCGGGCACTGGCCTCGAGCGTCTACGAGGTGACCCTCGCCGAGCGCGGAGTGGTCGCTGCGGTACAGCGGTACCAGGAGCTGCACCCCGAGGTGTCGTGGAGCTCAGGCGCCCCGGCCCTGCCCAGGCTGCCACGTGGTGTCGAGGAGGCCGCGTACTTCGCGCTGCTCGCCGTCGTGGGGGCACTGCCGAGCGGGGCGGGTCCGGTGGCCGTCGACCTGGAGCTGCGCACCGCGACGCTGTGGGTGTTGCTGGCCGGGCCGCGAGCGGTGCCCGATTCGGCGATCCAGCTCGCCCGGGACCGGGTCGAGGCCGCGGGCGGTGCCCTGACGGTGCGCGACTGGCAGGCACTGGACCTCGAGCTCTGGCTACCAGCCCTCGACGAGGGGTCCGGCGGATGAGCATCGGCGTGGTCCTCGCGGAGGACAACACCCTGCTGCGGCTGGGGATCAGTGGCTTGCTGGACAGTACGGACGACCTGCACCTGCTGGCTGCCGTGCCCGATCTCGCCACGTTGCTGACCGCCATCGACGACCACGACCCCGATGTGGTGTTGACCGACATCCGGATGCCGCCCACCCATACCGACGAGGGAATCCGAGCGGCGAGGTACTGCCGCAAGCACCATCCCGGGATGGGTGTCCTGCTGCTCAGCCAGTACGTCGAACCGGCCTACGTCAAGGAGCTGCTGGACGAGGGGACGGAGGGTCGCGGCTACTTGCTGAAGGAGCGGGTCGCCGACATCGACGAGCTGGTCTCGGGGGTGCGGGCGGTGGCGGCCGGAGGCTCGGTGGTGGACCCCAAGGTGGTGCAGGCCCTGGTGTCCAGCCGGGCCCAGGCCGGCCGGTCGGAGCTGGAGCGGCTGACCCCGCGCGAGCGCGCGGTGCTCGCCGAGATGGCCCACGGTCACAACAACCACGCCATCGCGGCCGACCTGGTGATCACCCCCCGAGCGGTCGAGAAGCACATCAACGCGATCTTCGCCAAGCTCGGGGTCTCACCCCAGGACGGCGACCACCCACGGGTCCGGGCGGTGCTGCTGTACCTGTCCGAGGGCGTCCGCTGAGCGCGACCCGTCAGTGGCCGGGTCCGGTCATCACCTTCTGCCGCTCCGAGGCGTGTGCGCCGCCCTTGGCCTCCAGCGTGCGGCAGGCGTCCTCGATGTCGCGCGCCAGCGTGTCCACGTGCTCGCGGCTCATCGTCTCCTTGACCAGCGCGCGCATGATCGTCACGTCCTGCGCGTCCGGCGGCAGCGTGTACGCCGGCACCATCCAGCCACGTTCGGCCGACAGCTGCCAGGCGATGTCGAACTCGTTGTAGCTGTGCTGCTGGGCGAGCTTGAAGGCCACCAGGGGAAGCTGCTCCTCTCCCCGCCCGATCAGCTCGAACTGGCCCATGGCCTGCAGCTTGTCGGCCAGCAGCTCGGCGTTCGTCTGCATGTTCTGCATGATGTACGTGTAGCCGGCGCGTCCGTAGCGGACCAGGTTGTAGTACTGGGCCAGCACCATCGCCGAGCCGGTCGAGAAGTTCAGCGTGAACGTTGCGTCGGTCTTGCCGAGGTAGTTCTCCTCGAACACCAGGTCCCGGTTCAGGTCCGCCTCCCCGCGGAAGATCAGCCACCCGATGCCCGGGTACACCAGGCCGAACTTGTGCCCCGAGACGTTGATCGACCGGACCTGCTCGAGCCGGAAGTCCCAGGCCGTGTCGGGGTAGAGGAACGGCCACACGAAACCACCGCTGGCGCCGTCCACGTGCAGCGGCACGTCCAGGCCGCGCTCGCTCTTGATGCGCAGCAGCAGGTCGTTGATGCCGCCGACGTCGTCCTTGTGCCCGGTGAACGTGGTGCCCAGGACTGCGGCGACGCCGATGGTGTTCTCGTCCACGTGCGGCTCGACGTCCTCGGGCCCGATCGTGTACTTGCCCGGCTGCAGTGGCACGATGCGGGGCTCGACGTCGAAGTAGCGGCAGAACTTCTCCCAGACCACGTGCACGTCCCCGCCGAACACCAGGTTCGGGCTCTCGGTGGACCCGCCCTCGGCCTTGCGGCGTTTGCGCCAGTTCCACTTCAGGGACAGGCCGCCGAGCATGATGGCCTCCGACGACCCCTGGGTGCGCGCACCGGTCGTCGCACCCGGCGCGTGGAAGAGGTCGGCCAGCATCCGGATGCAGCGCTGCTCGATCTCGGCGGTGCGCGGGTACTCGGCGTGGTCGATGAAGTTGCGGTGCAGGTTCATCGCGATGAGCCGCTGCGCCTCCGGCTCCATCCAGGTGGTCACGAACGTGGCCAGGTTGCGGGCCGGATCACCCTCCAGGGCCAGGTCCTCGCCAACCAGACGCATCGCCTCCACGGCAGACATGCCGGACTCCGGGAACTCGCTGGTCGGCACCTCCCGGGTCAGGAACCGGTTGCCGAACATGGCGACGTCGGCAGCGCTTTGCAGGGGCGTGCTGGTCATCGGTGCACTCCTTTGGTTACCCCTGACGCTATTGATCAGTCGGCGGAGATCGCTTCCCCCATAGTGGGTGGGATCTGTCGCCAAGCCGGGAGCATCAGGGCTGCGCCGGCCAGGAAGCAGACCGCGCCGAGCAACGTGCCCAGCACGGAGGCCCGGACGTCGATCAGGTCACCGGTGCTGGGCAGGACGAAGCTGGCCAGCGCCGACCACATGAACAGCACCGAGCCCGCCATGTTGACCCACGCGATCCACCAGCCGACCGAGCGGAGCCGGACGGCGAAGCCCAGCCCGAGCGCGGCGATGGCGAAGCCGCTGGCCACCAGGAAGAGCGTGGAGCCGAAGAAGTCCGGGCGCCAGACGTGCTGTTCCTTCTGCTGCACGGTCGCGTTGTGCGCGATGGCGACCAGCGTGCTGACGTTGAAGAACAACGTGCCGGGGAACTGGCTGGCCGCGGCCAGCCAGCCGCGGTCGTGCGGCAACCATCCCCAGAACCGCACCGGCCCGGCGATGTTTTGTCGCATCGCCTCGACGCCGGTCATCGCCGGGCTCTGTGCCTGAACGAGCTGGCAGAACGAGGCGCTGGTGAAGAAGATCGAGCCGACGAAGTACGTGACGGCGTCCACGGTGCCACCGACCGCGTTGGCATAGGCAGGTACGGACCCGAGGACGAAGCAGGCAGATCCGACCATGAACAGCCAGGCGATCACGGCGTTGAGGCGAGCGGGCCGCACCACCATGCAGGTTCTCCTTCCCCCGACCGGCAGATCCCACCCTTCAGCGGACGACGCCCGAGCGACTCACCCGAGTCGGGTGACCGGACGCCGGACCGCCCGGCCCTGAGCTTTCAGGGCCGGGCGGTCCGGTGCGGTTCGGTTCGGTGCGGTTCGGTGCGGTTCGGTGCGGTCGGTGCGGTTCGGTGCGGGTGGGACCTATGAGTTCACCGACACGACGGTCCGGCCGACGCTGTTCGTGCCGTCGCCGTACCCCACGACACCGAGGTAGTGCGTCCCGGCGGACAGCCCGGTCCATGTCAGGGTGACGCTCGCCGCTCCGGTGTTGGTGACCGACTGGCTCGTCGGGGTGGCGGTCAGGTTCCCGCTCGCGGTGCCGGGGACGGCCCACGAGTAGGTGTTGACCGTCACCGGGGCGGTCGGGGTGGCGAACACGTCGGTGTAGACGTCGTACGTGCCCGGCGGCAGGTCGATCGACTCGTCCGCCGTGCCGCCCGCGCTGAGCCCGACCTCGCTCGACGTGCCCGCGAAGTAGGCGAACAGGTCGACGTCGGTGCCGGCCGCGTAGTCACTGGCGAAGGTGCTCACCCGGCCCACGGCAGTGCCGGACGGCACCGTGATCGTGGTCTTCGCCGTGCCGGGGCCGACCGCAGGTGCGGCCTGGACGAAACCGGACACGTCCTGCACTAGGGAGTTGCTGTCCACCACCGGCGCCATCAGGCCCCCAACGGACGTCGTCAGCGTGCCGGTGTAGCCGGCCTTCACTTGGACGACCTGGCTGCCGCTGGTGCCGGTGCCGGTGACCGCTGCGGGCGCGGCGAGCGGCACTGCCTGAGCCGCGATCGGGCTGCGCAGGGTCCGACCATCAGGCCCGACGAGGAGCAGCAGACCGAAGCCGTAGCTGCCGAACGCAGCGTCCTTGCGGGTCAGCGTGAGCTTGAAGCTCGCAGTCCCGTGCGCCGGGATGACCAGCCGGTTCGGCGACACCGCCACCTTGTAGCCGGCCGGTGCGGCGGCCCGGGCGTCGTACACGAGACGTTGGGCGGTCACGTTCGTCACCGTCCGGGTCACCTGCTGGGATCCGGTCAGCGAGCCGAAGGCGATCGACGGGTAGTTCAGGTCCGACGGCGAGCCGAGGAACCCGACCGTGTCGCACACGTCTCCGCTGCTGTCCTGCAGGTGCACCCCGATGGTGCAGGAGTAGCGCAACCAGTCGGTGACGCCGGAGTCGAAGACGAGCTGGGTGTCGAACGAATGCTTCGGCACGACCTGACCGGAACCCATGTCGAGGGCGGTCGCGTCAGCGCTGCCGGTCGAGATTCTGTTCCCGGCGTTGTCCTTCACCTTCGCCCCGGTCATGATGGCCGACTTGACCCACATGGGGGACCACGTCGGGTGCTTGCTCATGATCAGTGCGGCGATGCCCGCGATGTGCGGGGTGGCCATCGAGGTCCCGGACTCGGCGTCGTACAGGTTGCCGCTGTGGTTCTCCGGCGACACGGCGGCGACCACGCCGACACCAGGTGCCATCACGTCCGGCTTGAGCAGGCTGCCACCACTGCTGGTGGACGGCCCGCGGCTCGAGAAGGCGGCGACGACGGGCGCCTCGGCAGTTCCCACGGTGCCAGCCGACTGGGAGGCGGTGGGGCTGGCAGTCCCGTGGATGTAGGTCTTGATCGCGAGTCCGGCCGCGGTGTCCACGTGCACGGTCGGCACGAAGTGGTAGTCGGCGTCGAGCTCGAGCGGGGTCGCGTTGTAGAGAATCATCCCCACTCCGCCGGCGAGCTGGACCGCCTTGCTCTTGTCGGTGCGGGCGTTGCTGCCGCGCCTGCAGAGCACCTCCTTGCCGGCGACCTTCGCTGGGTCCAGCGTGCCCGAGAAACACAGCTCGACCAGCCCAGCGTTCGCTCCGGACAGGCCCGCGTCCACCGAGTCGATCAGTGGCGCACTCGGCACCGCCGGCCCGACGCCGACACCGGTGTAGGTGGAGCCGTCGCCGAGCGTCACGGACTTCGAGTACGACTGATCGAACGTCCCGGCGGCCACCGTGGCCTCCCACGGCATCGCGTTGTCGACCGTGCCCGGTCCAGGTCCGGCGTTGCCTGCGGCCGCGGAGACGAACACCCCTGCGGCAGCGGCGTTCAGGAAGGCGAGCTCGACCGCGCTGAAGTTGTCGTCGTCGTCGCCGATCGAGTAGTTGATGACGTCGACTCCGTCGGTGATGGCGTCGCCGATCGCCGCAACGATGTCAGCGCCGCTGCCCTGGGCCGAGGTGTTGATGGCGTTCTCGTAGAGCACCTTGTAGACGGCCAGCCGTGCGCCGGGCGCCATGCCGGCCAGGTCACCGACGTTCGCGCCGTTGATCGTGGCGTTCTGGATGTGGTTGCCGGCGGCGGTGCTCGCGGTGTGCGAGCCGTGACCGTCGTAGTCCCGAGGCGAGTGGTGCTCGCCGGGGTTGACCGAGGCCAGCCCGCCGCTGTCGTACCAGCGGGCGCCGATCACCTTGTTGTTGCAGGTGACCTGCGGATCGCAGATGCCCTGCCACTTGGCCGCGATGGTCGCGTCGTCCGACCGGGGCTCGTGCAGCGCTGCGAAGCTCGGGCTCTCGGGCCAGTAGCCCGTGTCGAGGTCACCGATGATGATGCCGTTGCCAGCGTTGGTGTCCGAGCCGAACTGCTGCTTCCACACGCCGCCGTTGCCGGTCAGGCCGAGGAACTTGGGCGTGGGGGGCGTGGCCACCGACACGATCTGGTTCTTCCACATGTTCAGGACCGACGGGTCCTTCGCCAGTGTGGTCGCCTGCTGGGCGGTCAGGTTCACAGCGACGCCGTTGAGCGCGGTGTCGTAGTGGTACACGACCTTGCTGCTCGTCACCTTCGCGCGGCTGAGTGCCTTGTCCTGCTTGCTCTTCAGCTGCGACTTGTAGGCCCTGGCGGTGGAGGAGCGCGCGTCGAGCTTGTGGCCGGGAACCGGCTTCGTCGCTGCTGCAGTGGCGAGCGGGTCGCCGACCATCTGCACGATGTAGAGACCGGCGCCGTTCACGCCGGTTGCCACCGGTGCTGGCTTCGGTGCTGCGCCGGCCGCGCTGCCCGTACTCAGGGCTGCGGCGGTGACCAAGGCCGCTGTGGCGGCGACGACGATTCGGGACCTACGAGTCAAGGAACTGCGAAAGCGCACAATCCACCACCTGGGAGCCCGGCCTTGCACGGATGCGATCCAGGCGCAGAGTAGACCCGGCGTCGGCCCTTGCCTAGTGCCCTGACGGACCTCGGTCAGGTCAGCGAGAACGGTGGGTACCGGTCGGTGACCAAGAGCAGGGCGTAGGCCTCGACCCGCAGCCACCATCGTCCGACGCCGACCACGAAGTCGAACAGCCCCTGCGGATAGCGCCCGGTGAACAGGATCGCGAACCAGGCGATCACGACGGCGAAGAAGGCGCCGATGGACAGGAAGAACAGGACGATGAAGTGCGGGATCGCGAGCAGCCACTTCACCAGTGGCAGCCCGCGGTTCAGGTCGCGTTCGACGTCGGGGTAGTCCAGCTGCAGGTGCACGCTCTGCTCCTCCACGGTGGAGGGGTAGGTGTCGGTAAGCAGCACAACGTACGCGCCGACCCTGGCCCCGAACCGTGCGAGCTCCAGGACGAAGTCGAACCACCACCGCGGGTAGCGCTTTCGGAAGAGGATCATCAGCACCGTTGCGAGGAACAGGCCGGTGCCGATGCCTCCGCTCGACGTGGCCACCACGTTGCCGGACTGGTCGTAGACGGTCTTGGTGGCACCCGAGGTCAGCACGCCGATGACGACGGCGATCGGGATGACGAGGATCAGCCGGAAGGCGGTCGTTACCCGGTCGAGGGACTGCGGGTAGTCGACCTGCAGGCGGGCGGGGAACTGCGGGGACGGCGAGACGGGTGCGCCGGTCTCAGTCATGGTGCGCCAGCTTTCTCTTGAGTGCTCACCGGTCTACGCCTCCCGGTGCCACCCGTCCAGGGCATCGATGTCCGGTAGCGCAGGCCCGGTGCGGCGTACTCTCGCGAAAGGCACCTCATGGAACGGGGGCGGTCGCCGTGAGCAGATCACGCGACGTCCCGTGCGACCCGGGCCGTGTCGTCGACCGGCTGCTCACACCGGTCACCGTTGTCGGGTCGGCGGTGGGGCTCGCCCTGGTCGTCGTCGGTGTCGTGTCCGACCCGCACGTCGTGCCCGCCGGCCCGGTGCTCATCATCGGCGGTGCGACCATCGCGCTCCTGGTCCTGGCTTGGCCGGCCATCACGGCGGTGACGGCCGGCCTCCCCTTCGCTCAGGTCGCGCTGAGCCCGACGGCCGCCGCGGACCGTCGCGGACGGCAGTCGCGACAGGTTCAACAAGTCCTCGTGGACTGCGCCGAGCTGCTCGTCGTCGATCCGGCCGAGCGGGCGGGCGCGGTCGAGCGGTCGTTGGAGGCGGGCTACCGGTTCAACAAACGACGGGCCGATGAGCTGGAGCTGTTCCTGCTGTGTGCCCTTGTCCGGCGGGCTCGCACCATCGACCTGACCTCGACCTCGCGCCCGGGCGACCATCCGGTGCATCACTTTCCGCTCGCTCAACGCGAAGCGTGGGTGCTCACGGACGTCGCGTACCTCTCCATGGGCCGTGCGGCAGCGATCCTGGGGTCTACGCCCCAAGAGGTCCAGGCAGCCCGAGACGATGTCGTGAGGCAGCTGCAGCGCGCGAAGGCCGACGAGTGAGCGACCCGCGAGGCGCCCTGGACGAGGCCGCCCGGCGAGGGACGCAGACCGCTGAGCACGGCTTCCGGACCCGCTGGCTGCGCGTTGGGCTCGTCGAGCTACTCCTCGGCGTCGTCCTCGTGCTGGCGGCCCTGTTCCTGCGCGGCGCCCTGCACCCTCCGGGTCCGGTGCACGTGGTTGGCACCTCGGTGACGACGCCGTCAGCACCGTCCTCGACCCGGCCGTCGCCCAGCGCGCCCCCCAGCTCCACCGCCGCCAGGTCGCGAACCACGACGACGCGGCCGAGACCCTCGACTCCCGCAACACAGCCCACGCTGCCCGGCTCCACGTCGGCCGGCCCGACGGCTCCGGCTCAGCGCGTCACGCCATCGGCGGACCAGATCAAGCCGGACAGCGGCCCAGCTGGCACTCTGGTGGACATCGGTGGTCGGCAGCTCGACACCGTGGTGGCTGTGCTCTTCGGCAAGTTCGACACGGCGGTGCTGCCGGGGCGCTCGGCCCGAGTCATCCAGGTCATGGCGCCGAACGGCAACGGGCCAGGAACCAAGGTCCCGATCACGCTCGAGACCAAGGCCGGTCGGGTAGCCACGAAGCTCACGTTCTCCTACGCCCCCAGCGCCGTCACCCCGTCGTGACGTGGGCCGACCTGCCCGACGTCGAACAGGTCAGCGGGCCGTGAAGACCGGAACACTGTTCAACCGATCGCGTGGGTTGGAGGGCAGGTAGGCATCGCGCGGGCATGCCACCCCGGGCATCCTGGGGGTGTGGACACCCAGTGCGTGGTGGTCGGGGCCGGCGCGGCGGGTCTCGCCGTGAGCCGGTGTCTGGCGGAGGTTGGCGTTGAGCATCTGGTCCTCGAACGGCACGACGTGGCCGATACCTGGCGTAGCCAACGGTGGGACAGTTTCACGCTGAACACGCCTGACTCGATGAACGACGGGCTTCACGCAGGCCCGGACCTGCGTACGACACGCTCGCGGGACGAGGTCGTTCAGCTGTTGGCCGAGCAGGCGCAGGCTCTCCCGGTTCGTACTCACACGCCGGTGACGGCGGTGGACAGCATCCCAAAGGGCTTCTTGGTCGCCACGCCGGATGGAACGCTGACCGCCCGCACGCTGGTCCTAGCCGCGGGTCTGCGCAACGTGCCTCGGGTGCCTGCCCAAGCGAAGCGAGTTGCGCCCCGGGTGCATCAGCTGCACACCGCTGACTATCGATCTGCCAGTCAGCTACCCGATGGAGCCGTGCTCGTCGTGGGTGGAGGGCAGTCCGGGTGCCAGATCGCGGAGGACCTTTCCCTGGCCGGACGCACGGTCTATCTGTCCACGAGCCGGGTCGGTCGCATCCCGTGGCTCTACCGGGGACGTGAGTCGCTTGTCTGGCTCGTCGATTGTGGCTTCTGGGATCAGAGCCCGCACGACCTGCCCGACCCGGCAGACATGGAGCTGACCATTCCCCTGCTGGCTGGGGGGCGCAGCCTCGACCTGCGCATCCTGTCCGGCCTCGGCGTTCGGCTGGTCGGTCGCTTCATCTCGGCCGATGGCGAGACGATCGGATTCGAAGGTTCCCCTTCGGCGTACGCGGCCCAGGCAGACGAGGCCTGGGCAAGGCTCAGAAACTTGGTCGACCACCACATCGAGGAACAGGGCATCGTGGCGCCGGACCCCGCAACGGAGCGCCGACCAAGCGGTCCGGTGCAGGACCCCGATACGGCCACCCTCGATCTACGCGCAGCCGACGTGACCACGCTGATCTGGAGCACAGGGTTCACCGGTGACCTGTCTTGGGTCCATCTCCCGCTGCTCGGTCCAACCGGCAGACTCGAGCATGACGGCTGCACAGCTCCCTGGCCCGGCGTCTGGTACGTGGGATTCCCCTGGCTGACCCGGCGTTGCTCCGGCATCTTCTACGGATTCTCCCGCGACGCCCGATCCATAGTCCACGCGGTGCTCCACGAGCTCGACCGCTGATCGCAGGTTTCCGTCGCTGGGTCCGGAGGCGTCATGCTGGATGAATGCCACCAGGTTCCTCCCGCTTCGCGGAGTTCCTTCCAGCTGCTTCGGGGGAGTGGGAGCCAGTTGCCGGTGGGGAGTCTGGCGCATCGGTCTTTGTCGACCGTGGCCAGCAGCGTTACGCGAAGATCGTGTTGGCAGATCGGCTGACGGAGTTGGCCGCCGAGCGCGATCGCAGCGTCTGGATCAATCGGACGGCCATCCCCAGTGCTCGGGTGCTGGACTGGCGTGAGTCAGATGCCGGTGCTTGTCTGGTGACCCAAACAGTGCCGGGGGTGCCGGCGAGTCAGCTCGATGCTCCAGCCCTTCGTCGGGCGTGGCCATCCGTTGTCGCCATGCTCCGGGCGCTGCATGATCTCGCCACCGACCGATGTCCCTTCGATCGCGGACTCGGGCGGATGATGTCGCTCGCCGAGGCCAGCGTGGCGGAGGGTCGGGTGGTCGTCGAATTTCTCCCCGAGGCGCTGCGGCGCACTCCGCCGCGTCAGA
Organism: Angustibacter sp. McL0619; assembly: GCF_049994355.1. NCBI lineage: Bacteria > Bacillati > Actinomycetota > Actinomycetes > Kineosporiales > Kineosporiaceae > Angustibacter > Angustibacter sp. McL0619. The sequence continues at coordinate 1,440,358 of NZ_CP188257.1, forward strand.
TCTTGGAGGGGATCAAGTCTGAACTGCCGATCCGTCTCGCCCAGGAGCGAGCGGAGCTGGTGGTGTGTCATGGCGACCTGTGTCTGCCCAATATTCTTGTCGACCTCGCCAGCGGGAAGGTCCGCGGACTCATCGACATCGGACGACTGGGAACGGCAGATCCGTACGGTGACATTTCTTTGCTGCTCGCCACCGCGCGTGAGACGTCGTCCGACGAGGCGATGGCTCGTGGAGCCCACGACGAGTTCGCCGAGATCTATGGAACGAAACTCGACCCTGAGCGCCAAGACTTCTACCTCCGGCTCGACCCATTGACCTGGTAGGGCGGCTGGGTCTGCGCTACTGGACGGGACGCGCAAGCTGAACTGATTCCGGGCTGTGAGCCGGACTGGAACAGCGGCGCCGTCGCCTAGTGGCGCTCTCGTGCCCGTCAGCGCGTAGAGCTAGTCCGGGTCGACGTCTGCGAGCGTCTGGCGAAGGAGCGCTCGCGCAGACCAGTGCATCCGCTCGGCGGCTTCCTCACGGGTGAGTCGGGCGACGTCCGTGAGCCAGACCAAAGACTCGATGCCGACGGCGCTACGGACGGACAGTGCCAGCCGGTGGATCTCGGCGTCGGTGAGCCGGGGCCGCAGGGGGGAGAGGGCGTCTTCGAACCAGATGATGGCCCGGCCCTGACGTAGCGCCAGCGACTCCCGCGAGGTATCCGGGTCCAGCGATAGTCGCAGCATGGTTCGCTGCTGGTGCTCGGTGTCCACGACGATCCTGATGAAGGCGTCAACGGCACCCAGCAGACGAGCCTCGGGGTCGTCACCGGCGTCGTCCGGGACCAGGCTGTTCACGGTGATCTCGGGGTGCGCAGCGACAAGCAGCGCCTTCTGCGTCGGGAAGTACCGGTACGCGGTCGTGCGTGAGACCGATGCGGCCTCCGCGGCCGCCTCGACGGTCGGAGCGGCCCCGCCCTCTGCGACGAGGGCGCGCGCCGCGGCTACCAAGGCGTCGCGGGTCCGCTGCTTCTGCCGGGTCCGGCCGGTGAGCTCGTATCTCATTGACACGGCCTTCACAGTACCTTAATGTCTTCATGGGATATCAGTCCCATAAACAACGGAAGAAGATCGTCATGGCGACGCTGGAGACGACGGTGCGAGCAAGCGGGACGGGCGAGCGTCGCTGGTTCTGCGGAGGGGGAGTGCACACCTGGCTCGCCACCGAGATCGAGACGGGTGGCGCGTACCTCCTGTTCGAGGATGCGCTAGACAGGGGCAAAGTGACCCCGCTTCACCAGCACCCCGATGCCGACGAGACCTTCTACATGCTTGAGGGCGAGGTGCGGCTGCACATCGACGGTGACGAACAGACCCTGTCGACCGGCGGAATCGCGATCATCCCGCGTGGCGTACCCCACGCGTTCATGGTGACGACCGCGACGGCCAGGATGCTCTGTCTCCAGACGCCGGGCGGCGGGGAGCCGTTCTACCGGCATGCGAGTGAGCCGGCCGGCGCGGGCGAGCCGCCGATGCCCGACTTCGGGCGCGTTCGCGCGGCAGCTGCTGTCACGGGTGCGATCGAGATCCTAGGCCCCCCGCCGTTCTGATCACGACCGTCCAGGGGCGCTCGCTGAATCGGCAGTCGCCGGTTTGACGCACCCAGCTGGCTGATCCGGCTGGTTGCGATCAAGGCAACGGCCTCGCGGGGATCGAGTCCTGTGGCCGTTACGGTCCTCGTGTGGACCTCGCCGCTCGCATCAGCTCTGGTCAGGGAGAGTTCGTGCTCTTCGCGATCACGCCTCCCCGCCGGTCGACGCCCGCCGAGCGGCTACCCGCCATCGCCCAGGCCACCATTGACCGGCTGAGCCATCTCGACCTCGACGGCCTTGTCCTCTACGACATCGACGACGAAAGCTCGCGCAACCCCGTCGAGCGCCCGTTCCCGTTCAGCCCGACGGTTGACCCGTCCGAGTATCGAACTGCCCACCTTCAGTCGTGGCGGACACCGGTGATCGTCTACCGGGCGGTCGGCAAGTACCAGCGTGAAGACATGCGGACCTGGATAGCTGAGCAGAACCCTGCGCATACCTTGACCGTGATGGTCGGGGCTGCGTCGAGCGGCGCGACGCCCGCGGTCTCTCTCGCTGACGCGCAGGCGATGCGCGCCGAGTTCAACCCGGACCTGCTGCTCGGCGGAGTCGCGATTCCAGAGCGGCACAGTCGTCGCGAGAACGAGCACCTGCGCCTCATCGCCAAGCAGGAGGCCGGCTGCCGGTTCTTCGTGACCCAGGTCGTCTACGACCTCAACGCTGCCAAGAACCTCGTGTCCGACTACCGCTACGAGTGCGAGTCACGCGGCCTGGACCCGCTGCCTATCGTGTTCACGTTCTCGGTGTGCGGCTCCATGAAGACGCTCGAGTTCCTGCGCTGGCTAGGAGTCGACGTCCCGAGGTGGATCGAGAACGACCTCCGGCATGCGACCAACTCGCTGGCGGCCTCCCTGGAGCAAGCTGCCACGACAGCAGTCGAGCTCATCGACTACTGCCGGCGACTGGGAGTGCCGTTTGGCCTCAACGTGGAGAGCGTCTCCATCCGGCGCGAAGAAATCGAAGCGTCAGTGGAGCTCGCCGCCCAACTAGCTGTACACCTTCGGACGTAGCCTGCTCGGCCGGCTTGACTCCGGGTGAGTGCGTCCGGCTAGCGGCGGTAAGACGCACTTCCTGCAGTCCTTCGACGTCGCACCGGAACGATCGCCGAGTCACGACGGCCCGCCGAGTTGGTGACGCACCACCCGCCGGCGCAGGGTCGGCGAGGCCACCACCTCGTAACCGGCGTCGAAGAAGACTTGCAGCAGCCCGACTGACGCCTCGTCCCAGATCACGGTCTTTCCGGGCGGCGGCTCGGTGGGATAGCCCTCCAGGACGCGGCTGCCGACCTGCCTTCCGTACTCGACGGTGGCGGCGGCCAGCTCGTACATCAACCCCTGCCGGCGGAAGCCCTTGCGTACGACGAAGCAGGTGACCGACCAGACGCCCTCGAGCTCAGGGTCCATCCGCATCCACGCCTGCTTCCGGCTCCACACTCTGGGGTAGTTGTCCCGCGGCTCGACCGCAACCCAGCCGGCCGGCTCACCGTCGAGGTAACCGATCAGTCCGGACGTGGGTCCGGCGGTGCCGCAACCGGTCTGCTCCAGCAGGGCGGCGTCCCTTTGCTCCTGGGTGGTGTCGCGCCAGATCCAGCCGGGGGCCTTCAGCGCCTGGCAGCGGCACTTGCGGGCGCCACCGGTGTCGAACACCGCCTCGACGTCCTCGCTCGTTGCCTGGTTGGCCGGTCGCCAGGTGAACTCGGGCACACTCCAGCCTAGCTAGAGCGCGGCGGTGCGGGCATCACGCCTGTTGGAAGGTCGAAGGGTCACGGCGACATCGCGGCGGAGCGTCGCACGTCATGATCGCAGCAGTCCCAGATGACGTCCGGGAGTGGATTCTGCGAGGTGGCCGAGTCGTCGAGGAGTACGACGACGGCTACTGGGTGGTGTTCCGTCGGGTCGAGAAGGATGTCCGAGCTGCGCTGCTGTCCGAACGTCGGGTACTTGCATGAGGCCGAGATGAAGGACCCGGAGCGCAACCCGGGCGATCTGGCCACGAGCGGCGACGGTCCACGGAGTAGCGGTCAGTGGCCGTCTGGGCTGATCAGGGTTTCTTTGACTTTGGCGATGGCGAAGCCCCAGGCGTCGCTGACGTGGGTGTGCGGCGGCAGGGAGATCTCCTCTGGATTGGTCACGACGTCGAGAAGGGCCGGCCCGTCGTGCGCAAGCACGTCACGGACGGCGGCATCGACGTCCTCCGGTGCGGTGACTCTGACGCCGAGCAACCCGAGTGAGCGGGCGACCGCGGCCAGGTCGGGGTTGGCCAAGACGGTGCCGAACTCCGGGAGACCGACGACCTCCTGCTCAAGCTTGACCATGCCGAGGCGTCCGTTGTCGAAGACCACCAGCTTGACCGGCAGGTCGTACGAGGCCGCGGTGATCAGGTCGCCCAGCAGCATGGTCAGGCCGCCGTCCCCGCAGAACGCCACTACCTGTCGGCTCCGGTCCAAAGCTTGGGCGCCGAGGGCCTGCGGCATCGCGTTAGCCATCGAGCCGAGGTTGAACGAGCCGAGCAGGCGTCGTCCCTGCGTGATCTCGACGAACCGGGCCAGCCATACGGTGGACATCCCGGTATCCACGGTCAGCACCGCCTCCGGTGCGGCGTGACGGTGGACGGCGTCGGCGAGCTGCTCGGGGCGGATACGGTCGTCGCTGTTGTCCAGCCGCTCGCGGATACGACCGACGAGGCCGCGGTCGTGCTCGGGGTCCAGCAGTGCCCGTTGGCGGCCCTGCCAGTCCGTGAAGGACTCCCTGCAGCTGTCCAGATGCCCCCGGTCGGCCTTGGCCGACAGCATCGGCAGCAACGCTTCCACCGTCGCGGTGACGTCCCCGATCATGCCGAGGTCCACCGCGGTTCTTCGGCCTATGTGTGCACCTCGGACGTCGACCTGTATCACGGTCTTGCCCTGTGGGTACCACTCCCGATACGGGAAGTCGGTGCCGAGCATGAGCAGCAGGTCACCACTGTCGAGGGCCTCCCGGGCAGCGGGGTTCCCGATCAGCCCGCTCTGCCCGACCTGGTAGGGGTTGTCGTGCTCCAGGCCGTCTTTCGCCTTCAGTGTCAGCACCATCGGTGCGGACAGTCGTTCGGCCAGCGCCAGAACATGCCCTCGCGCGGCCCGCGCACCGACACCGACCAGCAGCGTGACCGTGGCGGCGGCGTCGATCAGCTCGGCTGCCCTGGCCAGCGTCGCGTCGTCCGGGCGCGATGGCGGGTGGGCCACGACGAACCTCGGCCGCTCCGCATGCTTCGGTAGGTCCTGGTCGCCGACATCGCCCGGCAGCGTCAGCACCGCGACGCCTTGCTCGTTCAGTGCGGCCTGCACGGCCTGCTCGAGTAGCGCAGGCGCCTGCTCCGGCGAGGTGATCGTACGCGTGAACACGGCGACGTCGCGGAAGAGCAGGTCGTTGTCGACCTCCTGGAAGAAGTCAGAGCCCAGCTCGGCCAGCGGCACTTGTCCGCAGATGGCGAGCACCGGAGCATGGGACTTCTTGGAGTCGTAGAGCCCATTGAGCAGATGCACTGATCCCGGTCCGACCGTCCCCATGCACACACCGAGGTTGCCGGTCAGCTGGGCCTGAGCGCCGGCCGCGAACGCCCCGACCTCTTCGTGCCGGACGCCGATCCAGCCGACCCCGTCCTGACGCCGGATGGCGTCGGTAACGGGGTTCAGCGCATCACCGACGACTCCCCAGACGGTCCTCACACCTTGTGCAGCGAGGGCTTCGACGATCATCTCGGCGACGGTGGTCACTCGTTCTCCTGTCAGAGGATCGGGCGGCGGGACGTTGGTACTCAGGTCTCGGTGCGCGAGAATGAGTCGGGCGAGGCTGCCGCCCAGTCATGGGCCCAACCCTTACGCGGCTCCGTCAGCAGCTCGCTGGGCTCGAGCCAGTCGAACAGATCGGCATAGGAGCGGGTGGTGGTGTGGTCGATCCGTCTCAGCAGCAGCCCCGGATGGAGCTGGCTCGGGTCGTCCAGACCGAGTGAGCCAATCATCTGCATCGCCTGCCGGACGGTGCCGTTCTGGAATCGCTGGACCCGCAATGACTTGTCCGCCACGTCCAACGCTCGGGCCCGCCGCTTATCCTGGGTGGTGACCCCGACCGGGCATGTGTTTGTGTGACACCGCTGGGCCTGGATGCACCCGATCGCCATCATCATCGCCCGGGCAGCGTTGGTGTAGTCCGCGCCCTGCGCGATGCGCTTGACGAGGTCGGTACCGGTGGCCACCTTTCCGCTGGCCCCGAGACGAATCCGGTCCCTGAGGCCGGTTCCGACCAGCGCGTTGTGCACCATGATCAGGCCCTCGGTGAGCGGGGTTCCGACGTGGTCCTCGTACTCCAAGGGTGCTGCCCCGGTGCCGCCCTCGGACCCGTCGACCAGGATGAAGTCGGGGGTGATGCCCTCGGCGACCATTGCCTTGCAGATCGCCAGCAACTCGTGCCGGCGGCCCACGCAGAGCTTGAACCCGGCCGGCTTGCCGCCCGCCAACTCACGCATCCTGGCGATGAAAAGCACCAGTTCGCGGGGAGTGCTGAAGACCCGGTGGTAGGGCGGGCTCACGCACTTCTCACCGGCCGGCACGCCCCGCGCCTTGGCGATCTCGGCGTTCACCTTGGCGGCGGGCAGCACTCCTCCGATCCCGGGCTTCGCGCCCTGGCTCAGCTTCAGGGAGACGAGCTTCACCTGGTCGTGTCCAGCCTTCTCCCGGAACATCGCGGGGTCGAACTCGCCATCCTTCGTCCTGGCCCCGAAGTAGCCGCTGCCCAGCTCCCAGACCAGGTCTCCGCCGTGTCGCAAGTGGTACTCCGTCAATCCACCCTCCCCGGTGTCGTGCGCGAAGCCACCCGCGGCCGCGCCCTTGTTCAATGCCAGGATCGCGTTGGCGGACAACGCACCGAAGCTCATCGCGGACACATTGAGCAGGGCCATGTCGTACGGCTGTGTGCAGTCCGGACCGCCCACACGCACCCGCGGAACCTCGTCCGGCGGATCCTTCGGTGCCGTGCTGTGCAGCAGGAACTCGTAGCCCACCTCGCCGACGTCTCGCTCGGTGCCGAACGCCTGCTCGCCGTGGATGCCCTTGGCTCGCTCGTAGATAACCGAGCGGACGTCCCGGTCGTAAGGTCGACCGTCGTAGTTACGTTCGATGAAGTACTGCTGGAGCTCAGGACGAAGTCCTTCCAGCAGATAGCGAAAGTGACCGACGACCGGATAGTTGCGCAGCACGGAGTGACGCCGCTGCAGTAGGTCGTAAAGACCCACCAGCAGCACCAGCGCCAGCACCACGGCCAGCACCCACCAACCTCGCGACCCGAGAACCGCGGCGAACAGTGCCAGCGTGGCGGCGCCAGCGAGAGCGGCGACTGCGAAGAATCGACCCACGTCGGCACGCTATGGCGGGAGCAGCGTCTTCGCAGGTCGAAATGCATTCAGCCAAAGGAGTGGCGATCGCCTGACACGGTCCACGAGAACCGGACTCAGCCTGATCTGCCCGACATCCAGGGACATCGCGTGCTCGCCTCATGACCACCCCTCGATCCTTGGCCTGTGGTGGCACCACGCGGCCCAAGAGTCGAGCGCTCGTGATGCGATCTTCGACGAGGGTCGACAACTCACGATCAGCGGCCAGATCCGGCCGAGTGGAGTCGCCCTCAACGCGGCTGCCCACCATGAGTCGTGTGACTCGCACATGACATGTGCGGGCCGGGCGTAGCGTTGCCTCCCCCGACTGTCAGGACGAGGCGCGGGGGCCCTTCTCGACGTAGCCCTTGAGTTGGTCGAGCATCGCCTGCCAGTTCGACGAGAACTGTGCCGCCTGCTCCTCCGAGTCGTTGCCATCCTGTTCGAGCGTGACGCGCGTGCGGTCGCCAGCATCCATGACTCGGTAGTCGAGGGTGTGATAGTTCTCCGGAGTGTCGGACTCCCCGGTCAGCGGGCTGAAGTGGGTCATGCGCAGCCGCTTCCCCTGCACAACCTCGAGGATCTCGCCTTTGTCCTGGTAAGGCTTGCCGTCGTACTCACCGGTCCACGTGATCGGGCTCCCTTCCTCCCAGTCGGTGTCGACCTTCGCACCGAACATGAAGCGCGAGATCGCCTCGGGGCTCGTCAGCGCTTCCCAAACTTGCTGGGCGGACGCGGAGATCTCCACCTCGGCATGGGCGATGTGCTCGGTCATGGCGATCCTTTCCCTCGAGGGCGCGCGCTCATTTTCGTACCCGGTGGCTACCCTTCCAATTCCATCGACGCGCGGCTTATGTCATGCCTTCCACATAAGGCTCTGCGCTTCTTCGGCGGTTCGCGCGCTGAGGCGCCGGCTGCGCTCGAGCGTTTCGTGGCCGTCAGCGAGCAGCCTGGCTGCGTTGATCAGGTTCGCGACCGAGGCGCCGTCGTTGTGCACAGCGCGCGGGGCCGGCGTCGGGCTGTGGCCCGGCTCTGCTGTTGCCATCGTGGTGGCGTCGCAGGCCGTCAGCGAAAGAGGTGCCCGGCCGACCACGACCCGGGCGTCCAGCGACAGGATGCGCAGCCCGAGCAACCGAGCGTGGACGACGGCCCGAACAACGATCTCGCCGTCGTCCTCGCGCTCACGTGGCTCGCGGGGCACGTGGCGCCCCATCCCGCGGAACGCCGTTTCGACGCCCGTAGTCTTCGAGACGAGCGGCGTACCCCTGGAGCCGCCCCTGGACCTCGGACCCCTCCAGCCCTTGTGCCGCCTGCCGTGCCAGCTGAAGAATCTGGTCGTAACGCTGACGACCGGCCTTGGTGCCCAGCAGATAGCCAGCGCCGAACGCGGTCAGCGTGACGATCTTCACTTGTTCGCCTGTTGGCGAGCCGAGGACACCGCGGCGCTGGCCGCCGTTGCGCTGACTGCGCCGGCCGCGACGCCGAGGCCGACCTTGGCTGCCCGCCTGATGCGTCGGTCCGCGGCGGTTGAAACTGCGGCCGCCGTAACCGCCTCGAGCATCAGGTCCCACTTGCTCTTACGCGTAAACAGTCCCATGAGTCGTCTCCGTCCCATTGGTAGTAGGTAGGCGGGCTTACCGCGATCTGGGCGACTGCAGCATCTCGACGAGCTCCTGCTTCGTCATGGCCTGACGTACTTCCAGACCCAAGTGCTCACCCGCAGTCAGCAGCGTGCGCTTGGTCATCGCCTCGAGCGGGACGCCCTTGGCGCCGAGCCGCTGGACGAGGACGGGCTTGGTCAAGTTCGTGCCGGCATCGACCTCAACGGTCCTGGCCAACTCGATCAGGTCCTGCTTCGGTAACGCAGATAGGACCTTCCGCCCGGCCGATCTCACCTGCGCTCGGTCCGACCCGCCGTTTCGGGTGACCCCGTTCGCCCTGGCTGGGCTGCGCCTGCCGTTGCTGGACGTCGCTGGCTCGGACATGTCTTGTATCTCAGCTGCTGCCCGGTCCGCCCTGTCTTTGGCCTGGTCAGCAGCTCGCGCGTGGCGTCTGGCTGCAGTGGCTGTCTGGCGGGCGTGTCCGGCCAGACGCTCGGCCTCACGGATGGCCTGCTCAGCTTCCTCCTGCGCGACGATCGCCGCCCGATTCGCCAGTTCCTGTGCCCTGGCCAAGGCGGCGTTCGCCTCTTCGATCGCCTCGGCGGCGCGGGCCTGCGCCTGCTCCGCCCTGTCCTCGGCCTCCTTGGTGCGAGAGGCGGCCTCCGACTCGACCTTCTGCACCGCCTTTCGCGCAGACTCCTCCTCGGACCCTCGCACGCTGTCGACGCGATGGTTGGCAGTCTCCCGCGCCTTGCGGACTCGCTCCTGCTGCTCCCGGACGACCTCGGCTACCTCGGCAGCCGTCTCCTGCTCGACCTGGGCGACACGAGCGCTGACCTGGCCGGTCGCGTCGTCGCGGGCCTGACGCACCGCGTCATCGGCCTCACGGGCGACTCGGGCGGCCTCATCCGCCTCATCCTTGGCCTGCTGCGCAAGCCGTACCGCGGTCGACTCGGCTTCGTTCGCGCGCTGGGCTGCCTCATCTGCCTGCCGGATCAAGTCCGTCACCGAGTCGCGATGACCCAGACCCGGCACAGTGTCGATCACCGAATCCCGAGCCGCACCGACCTTTCGGCGTGCGCCCTTCAAGCCGGATTCGGCGCCCGCGGCGGCGGAGGTCATCGTGTCCGAAACGCTGCCGGAAACCCCCGAGGCCGTGCTGGCGGTACCGGCAGCGACCGGCTTGAGGGCCTTGGCCAGCAGCCATGCGGTGTTGGCAGGCAGCTCTCGCAGGCCCGTCGTGGCTGCCCGGGAGATGCGGCGCGGCTTCTTGGTTTTCGCCATGATCACTCCAGATATGCACTCGGACTACGCGAAGCGCGGAATCTTCGGCCACCTGCTTGACCAGTGGGCGGGCTGACCACGACGGGCAGCTCGGCACCACACCAGGGTCAACATAGGCGCGGCCACGCGATCTCGCACTTTGGCAATCAATGAGGCCGTCGTCGCCGACAGCAGGCATGTTCGAGGGGGGACGACGCCCCCGAGCAGCTGCACGCACTGTGGGTCGACGCGGTCGATCGGACCAGGTCCGCGGCGAGCGCGACTCTGGCCGCGGGCGGTATGGATGCGGTGAACGTCTGCCGAACGGCCATGAGAAGAGCCTGCGCCGCGTGCTCGTCGACTGATCCAGGAGTACCCGACACACCGGCCAAGCTGACCTGATCCGCGAGTCGCTAGCCGGCCCAGTGGCGAGGACCTGCCAGGGCAGCCCCACCGGAACGAGCTCCCGGAGCATATCCTTGCCGAGCGGACGCGGCTGATCGTGCCCATGATGAGTGGATGGACGAGAACCAAAACACGGACCAGCGGCCGGACCAGGCCCGGCAGCCGGACCAAGACGAGCAACATGACCAGCAGCCCGACCAGGAGCCAGACCGGGGCCAAGTCCGGGACGCACGGTCCCGTGGCGAAACGCCAGAGGCACGCGCTAAGAGTGCCCACGAACGGACGCAGGCGTTGGCCGACGAGTTGGAGCAGGTGAAGGCCAGCGTGACCGACGGCCAAGACGATACAGACCGCCCTCAGCCTGTCGCCGAGGCGCAGGACGAGCGCGCCCGGACAGGCGACGAGGATAACTAGAACGACCGCGACGCACGACGACCACGACGACCGGAGCGCGCGAGACTTACGAGCATTCGAGTCTCGAGCTCGCGGCTGACCCTGACGAAAGCACAGGCATCTGAGGACTAGTAGACCGGTTTGCGCGCCCCGGTCTGGCCCGAGCGGCAGGGGTCTGAGCCCGATCGGTCAACGAGCAGCTGCCAGGCTGGCTGGCGTCCAGGCTGGCTGACGTCGAGGCATTCCCCCTTGCTGCTGAAGCGGTGGCCGCCAGAGCTGTTGGCACTACGACGCTGAACGCCGACACCTCCTAGACATGCGCCTGCGCGGTCGAGGAACGAAGCCCCCACTGCGAGAAGCGGTACGAGTTCCTCACCGCAGCCGCGGTCCGAGACGCCCGCCCTGCGGTGAGTGTCCAGCCCACCGCTCGCAGTTGGCCGAGCTCGTCGCGGCTGCGGGCCGCCAGCGGGCCCCGCCCCGGGGGCCGTCAATGCCGTTGCGGGTTGCCGAACGGACCCTGGCACGGCACGTCAAGAACATTCGCTGAGAGCGCCCTGAGACCTTCGAGATGCGGGGGAGCCCGCGCCGGGCTACATCTTGGGCACCGTGGGTCCCTGCCCACTCCAGTATCGGGAGGTTCACATGCCGTTTTGGCTCATCCTCATCGTCGTCGGCGTGATTCTGGCCATCATCGGTTTCGCTGGTGTCGGCAACATCCTCATTTGGATTGGCGTCATCATCTTGGTCGTCGGCTTGGTCATGACTCTGCTCAGCCGTCGTGGCGGCAGGGTGTAGCAACCCCGTACTCACGCCGACCGGACGGAGCCACGGAACCGTTGGCGTTGAACAGCATTGGGCTGCTCCGCCCGTTTCGCCGAGCTGGCACCGGATGGAACCAGTGGGACCCGGCTTTGCCGCGAACCACCCGGCTCGGCCTTTGAAGGAGGCCCGCGCCGCGTGACTGAGCCGACGGAGCGGAACTGCCAGCCATGCGCAGCGGGCCAGCCATGACGCGCACAGGACGAGCAGGGTTGCGGTTCGGGCCTGTCTGGGCCAGTTCCAGGATCTGTCGGGCCGCGACGGTGCCCGTGATGGCGGCATCCGCATGAGGACCGTTGGCGCGACGCACGCTTCGTCGGGATCTGGGCAGTCTCGGCGAAGCTGAAGGGGTGCCTGCCGCGCCGTGCTGGGTGAGCGTGCTCGTTGTCGCCGTCGCGATCACGACCACCTCGACCTGTGCTGCCCTCGGCCATACTGGCTGGGTGGACGAACCGCCAGGATCCGCTGGACAGGAACCACCGACGTGGCCCCACCTCGGCGCGCTCGAGCTCGAGGACATCCTCGGCGAGCTGCGCAGCCGGGCGCGTCTGGCGCAGGACGCCCAGCGCAGGATGACTGGTCTGCTGGACGCCGTGGTCGCGGTCAGCTCGGACCTCGACCTGTCACTCGTCCTGTCGCGGATCGTGCACTCGGCGTGCGAGCTCGTCGATGCGACCTACGGTGCGCTCGGTGTCCTCGCGCCGCACGGGGAGCGGCTCGTCGAGTTCGTGACGCAGGGCATCAGCGAGGACGACCGCCGCAAGATCGGTGACCCACCACACGGCCGGGGCGTGCTGGGGTTGCTGATCCGCGATCCCAGACCGCGTCGGATGCGGGACATCGCAGCGCACCCGGACTCGTACGGGTTTCCGCCGAACCACCCGCCCATGAGCAGCTTCCTCGGCACACCCGTAACCATCCGCGGACAGGTATTCGGAAACTTGTACATGTCGGAGAAGCGCGGGGCGCCGGAGTTCACGAAGGACGACGAGGCGATCCTCGTGGCCCTGGCGGCTGCTGCAGGAGTGGCGATCGACAATGCGCGGCTCTATGACCGGTCCCAACGCGAGGGGCAGCTCTCGGACGCCGTCGGGGAGATGACCCAGCACCTGCTCGAAGATGGGGACGCGGAGGCGGCGCTACGGATCATGGCGACGCGCAGCCGGGCGCTGACGGACGCGGACTTCTCGGTGGTCGCCCTCTACGACGACCAACGTCGGCTCTTGGTCCGCGCTACCAGCGATGAGCGGCCGCACCACGCGGTGGGCCAGCCGCTGGACGCCGGTCGCTGGGAGGACATCGTCGGCGAGCGTGAACCGCTGCTTCTGCTCACCCACGGCGACGAGACACCGGCCCCGGAGGCCCGGACGGTCCGGCAGCTCGGGGCGGTGGCCGACCAGGGGCCGACCGCGCTCGTCGCCATCGCGGTGGGCGATGCCGAGCTGGGGCTGCTGGGCGTAGCGTGGCGAACGGACGCCGACAGCGTGGCGGCCGAGTCGGTGGCTCCGTTGCGTGAGTTCGGCCGGACGGCGGCACTGGCCCTCGAGGCGGCCTCGGCACGACGGCATCGGGTCAGCATGGAGCTGCTGGAGGACCGTGACCGCATCGCGCGGGACATGCACGACCACGTGATCCAGCGGCTCTTCGCGACTGGCCTGTCATTGCAGTCGGCATCGCGGATGACCGAAGACGTCGGTCTCGGCAAGCGCCTGGACGACGCCGTGGACGAGCTGGACAGCGCGATCAAGGACATCCGACAGGCGATCTTCGCGCTGCACCGGCCGCTAGGCGGACCGGGCATCCGCGCCGAGCTGGCCGAGCTCATCGAGCAGGCTGCGGCAGGCTTGGAGTTTGGGCCCGAACTGGACGTCGTCGGCGTTCTGGATGAGTTGCCGGAGCTTCTTGAGGCGGAGATGCTCGCCGTCGTGCGCGAGGGGTTGGCCAACGTGGTCCGACACGCGCAAGCCAGCTGGTGCGCCGTGCATGTGGGGGTGCTCGAGCGGCTGCTCGTGCGGATCGAGGACGACGGACTTGGGGTGCAGCCGGATGTCCAGCGCAGCGGTCTGGCGAACCTCGTGCGACGGGCCGAGCGGCTCGGCGGCACGCTTCGGGTGGAATCGCGCGAGCCGAGTGGCTGCAAGGTCACCTGGGAGGTGCCGCTCGCGTCGACAGACTGAGGCGGTCAACGACTGCGGCCCAACTTCGCCTGTGTGGCACCGAACACCCCGCTTGCGCCGGCAGCGATGGCGCTGACGAGCCTCCTCGGACTGGCCTGAGGGGCGGGACGTTCGGCCCTGTGCACGGTGGCTGAGCAGGACGAGGCTCGGGGCATGACCACGGTCAAGAACGCGGAACTCTCTGCGGTTGCGTCATCGTCCGTCCGCCGGTTAGGCCCGGACGTCGTCGCCGGCCTCGTGCGCGACGGCAACGCGTACCACGTGGCGAGGGCAGCCGTCCGCGAGGCGGCGCACCGCTCCAGCCGGGTGCGGTTCATCCAGGTCGCCCCACCTGGGTTGAGCGTGGAGGAGCGCGCGAGCGTCGACGGCGCCACGTTCCGGTCGGCGCTGCGAGCCTTGCACGGTCTGCATCCCGTGCCCTGCACGTTCGAGGTGCTGCACGGCGACCCTGGGCAGGTCCTGGTCCGGCACAGTATGGACGCGGCTCTGCTCGTTGTGGGTCGCGATCTGCGCCCCGAGCACGAAGACCAAGTCGATGGGCACGACGTCGCCCGGCAGTGCCAGGAGAATGCAGGCTGCGACGTCCTCATCGTCTTCGGTGACGGGTCCGCGACCACAGAATGAGAGGTACGACCGTGATCATCGAAACCCCTGCCCGCCCCGTGGTCGTCGGCGTCGACGGCTCGACCGCGTCCAGCGCGGCCGTGACCTGGGCGTGCGCCGCAGCGGCAAGCCTGAACCGTCCCCTGCACGTCGTGCACGCCTTCGTGGTGGGCGCGACGTACCCCGGTGTTGGCGGCCTCGGCCCGCTGTCGGTTGCCGACCGGCGCGACCTTGAGGCAATCGCCGCGGCGACCCTCGAGGAGGCCGTCGGCAGCGCCCGTGCACGGGCACCAGCCCTGACCATCTCCAGCGATGCGGTCTCCGGCAGCGCGGGAAAGGTGCTCGTCGACGCCTCCGAGACTGCGCACATCGTTGTCGTCGGCGCCCGCGGGCTCGGGTCGGTGATGGGACTGTTGCTCGGGTCCGTGTCGACGTGGACGGCGATGCATGCCGAATGCCCGGTCGTCGTTGTCAAGGGCAGCAAGGACGGCCAGGACCGCGCGGCCCCGTTGCACCGCGGGGGTGTCGTCGTCGGCATCGACGGATCCGCCAACAGCCAGCTCTGCCTGGACTACGCCTTCGAGCACGCCGCCGCCGTAGGCGTCCCGCTGGACGTCTTGCACGCCTGGTCGCTCGAGCGGCCCGCGTACTCAGCCCGGCCGGGGGCGGCCTTCGCTGCGGTGGAGGCCACCGAGCAGCGGCACCAGCTGCTACTCAGCGAGGCGCTGGCCGGCTGGACGGAGAAGTATCCGGACGTCGTCCTTCGGACCTCACTCGTGCACGGCCTAGCGGTGCCGGCGCTGCTGGAGCGCGCCGAGGACGCCGAGCTGTTGGTGGTGGGGTCGCGTGGCCGCGGCGGCGTCGCCAACCTCGTGCTCGACTCCGTCAGCCACACCGTGCTGCAGCGTGCCGCCAGCCCGGTCGCGGTCGTGCGGGGCCGGCGATGAGCGCGCGAGCCGGCCTCGGTGCTCTCCGCGAGCCAGGCGTGGCAGTTGCTCCGCGGCGCTCCATTCGGACGGCTGGCCGTCGTCCTGGACGCGTGCCCCGACATCTTCCCGGTCAACCACGTCGTCGACCACGGCTCGGTGGTGTTCCGCACCGAAGTCGGCGCCAAGCTGATCGGATCCGACGGGCAGCAGGTGGCCTACGAGGCCGACGGCTTCGACGTCCACGCCCAAACAGGCCTGGAGCGTCGTGGTCAAGGGCCGCGCACGTCAGCTGCGTCAGCTGCACGAGGTCGTCCACTCGTTCGGCCTTCCCCTTGAGTCGTGGCAGGCCGGGCCCAAGCCACGCTACGTTCGGATCGAGGTCGAGCAGATCACCGGACGGCGGCTCGCGTCCGCCGGCCCGGACACCGTCGTCGACGTGCGGTCGGCCCTTCAGTGCGCCGACTTGGAGTAGGCAAGCGGCTCCTGCCTGGCCGTTCACCTGAGCCAGCGGTGATGCCGGATGATTGTCAGCCGCTCCCACCAGCGACCAAGCCGCAGAGTTCGACCCGCGCCCGGCGAGGAACAGCGCCACGAGCGTGAGGGCGGAGATGATGTGCTCGTCCCTGAACGGGTTGTTCGCCGGAGGCACGCGCTCCACACCAGCACCAGCACGGTGACGCGGCGATGACGTGCCGAGCTTGGGGAACCTGAAGCTGGGATGACCGCCGTTGATCCAGGCAGCCGTGCTCGCCGCTGCTCGGGGGACCTTCGGCCCTGATAGGGCCGACCGAGCCGGCGCACGCTTGGTCGTATGAGCACCGCTCTGATCGTGATCCTCGTCCTGTTGGCCCTCTTGCTCGTCCTGGGGCTCGTCATGGCCCTGAAGATCGTCAAGCAGTACGAGCAGGGGGTGCTCTTCCGGCTCGGCCAGGTGCGCGGTGAGCGGGGGCCAGGGCTGCACGTGGTGATCCCGTTCGTCGACGTCCTGCACCGGGTGTCGCTTCGGATCGTGACGATGCCGATCCAGTCCCAGGGAATCATCACGCGCGACAACGTGAGCGTCGACGTGTCAGCGGTCGCCTACTTCAGGGTCGTCGACCCAGTGAAGTCGGTCGTCGCCATCGAGAACGTCTACGCAGCCATTGATCAGATCGCCCAGACCACGCTGCGCAAGGTCGTCGGTCAGCACACGCTCGATCAAACCCTGTCCGAGACGGACAAGATCAACCTGGACATCCGGGCCATCCTCGACGTCACCACCGTCGACTGGGGCGTCGAGGTGACCTTGGTGGAACTCAAGGACATCCAGCTACCAGAGACCATGAAGCGTGCCATGGCCCGCCAGGCCGAGGCGGAGCGAGAGAAGCGCGCCAAGATCATCAACGCCGAGGGCGAGTCGCTGGCGGCAGCTGCGCTCGGTGAGGCCTCCGACACGATGATGGCGCATCCCCTCGCGCTTCAGCTGCGCAATCTGCAGAGCTTGGTCGAGCTCGGCGTCGACAAGAACACGACGGTCGTCTTTCCTGCGCCACTGATGAGCACCATCGCCGAGCTCGGCGCGTTCCTGGCCC
Source organism: Angustibacter sp. McL0619 (assembly GCF_049994355.1). NCBI lineage: Bacteria > Bacillati > Actinomycetota > Actinomycetes > Kineosporiales > Kineosporiaceae > Angustibacter > Angustibacter sp. McL0619. The sequence goes on from NZ_CP188257.1 coordinate 1,457,155, forward strand.
GCGAGGCCGCGGCCGCAGCCGGCCCACCGGCTCCCGCGCGGACTCTGCCGAGTCCGCCGCTCATCCCGGTCGCCACCAACGGCGCCGTACCGGCCTCGGTCTGAGGAGAGCGCCATGACGACGTCAGCAGCGCAGAACGACCCAGTCGCCGATGCGTCTGGTGACGACGGGCCGGCACCCGGAGGTGGCCTAACGAAGGTCAGCGCCGTGTGGGTGGCTGTCGGCGTCGGGCTGCTCTGCCTCGTCCTGTTGCTGGTGTTCGTCCTACAGAACCTGCAACGAAGCCAGGTGCATTTCCTGGGCCTCAACGAATCGCTGCCGCTCGGTCTGGCGCTGCTTGTCGCGGCCACCGCGGGTGGTGTGGTCGTCGGGGTCGCCGGTGTGGCTCGCGTCGTGCAGCTGCGCCATGCCGCTCACCGGTAGCGCACGGTCGGCTCAGAGAAAGCGCTACGCGCTGCCCGGCAGCGGTGCGAGCACCCCCCGTCCGCTCGATGTCTGCGGGGGGCACGGCGAGGTCGATCGCGAACGTGCCACGCAGCAACGCGCTGTGTACCTGGGCTGATTCCGTTCGTCCGCGCCAGGGAGGAGGGCCTGGCCGTGACAACTCTTCCATCTCCTCATCCACAGGCCTTGCAACGGGACCAACGGCCTTGTCTAGATCCTTCGGAGTTGGCACGATCCGCACATGGACACCACGACGCTCGTGCCCGAATCAGTGGACGGCCACGTCATTCTCGCTTTCGACGGGTCGCCGGATTCCGAACGAGCTGTCCGGTGGGCGGTGGAGATCGCGCAGGACCTGAAGTGCCCGCTCACCGTGGTCACCGCGCGAGACCTATCGCGTCAGTGGCCGGCGATGGTCGGTGGGTCGCAGGAGTGGGACGACGTCGCAAGCGAACGACTGGGCCGTGCGACCGCGCAGGTGGGGCAGCATGGGGGACTCGCACCCCAGGTCATTGCGACGAAGCAACCACCGGTGCAGGCCCTGCGGGACCTCAGCACCACCGCACGGATGGTAGTGCTCGGCGCGCGGGGACACACCCGAGTCGGAGGCACGCTGGTGGGCTCGGTCAGCCAGCACCTGGTCCAGCACGCCTCCTGCTCCGTTGCGGTGGTCCGAGAGCCGGCGAGCACGCAGTCACGCGACGTCGTGGTCGGTGTCGATGGCAGCGAGGAGAACCAGGCCGCAGTCAAACTCGCCTTCGAGGTTGCGGCCGCTCGGGGCGTCGGCGTGGTTGCAGTGTTCGGCTGGCATCCCGACTCTGGCGAGCGTCCGATCGGCCGGTTGCCTTTGTCAGGCGATGTCGTCGACCACGTGCACGCTGGAGAGCAGCTTGTGGAAGCGGCCGTCGAGCCCTGGCAGAGACGCTACCCGGGGGTCGAGGTGCTCGTGGAAGCCGTCCCCATCCATCCGAGCCGACTGCTGAGCGATGCGTCGGCGCATCGCGGTCTGGTCGTCGTCGGTTCCCGGGGACGGGGTGCCTTCACCGGCATGCTTCTCGGCTCCGTGAGCCAGTCGGTACTCGCTCACGCGCACAGCCCAGTGATCGTGGCCCGTTAATTCAGTCGAACGCAGCTTCGCCTCACGACGGCGTCCGGTCAGGTCGAAGGTCCTGACGTGCGCCAGACATGGTCGACGAACGCCAGCGCGCCAGCACAGTCGAGAGTTCGGCGAGGACTCTGCCCGAGATCGCCGGCTGGACGTGGCCGCACAGCTGAGTTCCCGCCGGCAGGCCTGCTCCGGTCACGGCCGCAAGCGGAGCGGGTGGCGACTCGTGTGCGTTTCGTGGACGCGATCGAGTTCGGTCATTACGCGCACCCGGTCTCCATCGTGCACCACATGGGCGACCCCGTCGTGATCGGCGCCTTCCAGTCGCAGTCGGATGGGATGGGGTTCCTCGAAGTTGCGCCACCAGGTCTTGCTCTCGGCCATGCCGACCTCGATTCGCACGGTCCGCCCCTCGGCGACGTACAACGCGACGAGCTGGTGCGGCTGGCCGGTCCGGCGCCCCAGATACTCGACAACCGCGAACCGGCGCCCAAGGCGTTCGCCGGCCGAGCTGTGCAGCAACGGGATGAGGAACCGGTTGGCCACGCCGTTCATCACGGCGACGGCGTTGGCTACGGAGAACGTTCGTACGCGGACCGATGTCATGGGTCCAAGCGTCCTTCGTGCTCCGCTGTCGGGGCAGAGTCGAACGTCCCGGGACCTGCTGGGTCGACGCGGGAGAAGACCAGAACGACGTGTGGCCGAGGGTCGCCGGTGATCGAGTTAGGTTAGGTGCGTCTCGTCCATCACCGACGTTGCCCCGGGCGAGCCGCGCCTGGCGTCCCCCATGGCATGCAAGCCAGCGATCCAGTCGGTGTGCCGCCATATGCCCACCTGTTGCTCACCACGCCTACCACCACTGATGCCCGGTCGGCGTCAGCATCGTGACGTCCCGCCAGGTGAGCATTCGCGTCGATCTCGCCCAACAGGTTGTCCCGTCACTGGCCGGCCTGGACGCGCGCATCGCAGCACGGACGCTCTCGAATCCGTCGTCGCGCATCTCTGCCCCCAGCACTGGAAACGAGCCGCTACGGCTGCGTCATGCTGTGGCCCGTCCGGGGAATAGGGGAGTCGATCGGGCGAGGTGAGCGGCTGTGGTGTCCGAGCCCGGCTTCGCGGGACGACGCCCCTCTTAGGAGTGGTACGCCTCCCCGAGCGCCGTCTCGATACCCAGTCGCAGACCCGCCGCATAGGCGGCGTCCCAGTCGACCCCGGACAGAGCGGCCCGGGCCATGGCGAAGGGCTGCCGGATCTCCTCCTCCTGCTGCGGCAGGCGGGGCATCTGCACCCTGGACCGAAGGGCGTCGGCCGCGCCGAGCAGCCGGACGGCCCCCGCGTGGTCGCCGAGCTCGGCCAGCAGCGCCGCATAGTCCTCGGCGAGCACGATGAGCAGGTCCGGGTTGGCGAGCCGGATGACCGGCGTGAATTGCTCGCGCATCCGCGTTCGCGCCTCGGCCAGGTGGCCCATCAACCGCAGGGTGCAGGCGAAGTTGTGACGAGCGTACAGGGTCTTGCGCTCGTCCCCGATCGCCACACTGATCTGCAGCGCCGCGTCCTGCAGCTGAAGCGACCGCTCGTACCGGCCCTCGCCCATCTCCATGTACGCGAGCCCCACCAGCGCCTCAGCCAGCCGTTGCTGGTGCTCGGCCTCGGAGCTCGCCAGCGTGATGACCTCATCGAAGACGGCCCGGGCCACGTCGGGGCTGCCGGCGATGTGCTCGCTGCGCCCCAGCATGATCAGCGCACCGATGAGGCCGGCGAGGTCACCGAGCCGGCGACCCATCCCCACGGCGCGGGCGGCAGTGTCCCGGCTCATCGTGAAGTCGCGCTGCAGGATCGCGAGCTCGGCGTACACGCACAGGCACTGCAGGAGGGCGACGCTGTCCTCGTCGGGCGAGCGGTCGATCGCCCGCTGCGCCCACACGCGGCCCTCGACGAGGGCGCCCCCGTCGGTCCACATCCGCCAGAGGTCGGCGCAGAGGACCTGGCCTGCGCGCACCCGGGCGGGGGCCGGGGACGGACCGGAACCACTGCCCAACAACGACTCCAGGACGGACCGGACGTTGTCGTGCTCAACCTCGAAGAGACGGCGCGCCGCAACGACGCTGTCACCGCTCCCGGCCATCAGGTCGGACGCCGCATGAAAGACGGCTGCGCAGTGCTGGGCGAACAGCAATTCGACGGACTCCGCCTCCCCCTGGCTGCGCAGCTGCTCGCGGGCGAAGTCCCCGATGGTCTGCAGGGTGGTGATCCGGGGCTCACCGTCCGAGCCCTCCGTGACGCTGATCAGGCTCGCGTCGAGGAGGTCCGCGACCACGTCGAACGCCTCCGCCTCCCCCCGGCAGCCCTCGGTGACGGCCTCGACGGCGGCGAGGTCGGCGCCGCCGACGAAGACGCCCAGCCGCCGGAAGACGCGCTGCTGCACCGGGCTCAGCAGGTCGTAGCTCCAGGCGATCGTCGCGCGCAGCGTCTGCTGCCGGCGCGGACGGTCCACCCCGACGTCATGCAGCCCCAGGACGTGGTCCAGCCGCTTGACCATCGCCGCGGGCGACAGCAGCTTCGAGCGGGCCGCCGCCAGCTCGATCGCCAGCGGCAGTCCGTCCAACCGGTGGCAGAGGTGGACGACGTCGGCGACGTTGGCGTTGTCCAGGACGAAGGTGGACCGCACCCGACGGGCCTGGTGCACGAACAGGGACACGGCGGCCGACCCCTCGGCCTCGCCGAGCGTGGCCTGTCGCGGTAGCTCCAGCGGTGGGACCGCGTGCTCATGCTCCGCCGCCAGGTGCAGGGGACGCCGAGAGGTGGCGACAACCGTGATGTCGGGGGCGGCCCGCAGCAGCTGCGAGACCACGGTGTGGGCGTCGGCGAGCTGCTCCAGGTTGTCGAGCACCAGCAGCAGCGACCGGCTCGCGAGGTGGCCAAGCAGCCCGGTGACCGTCCGGTCGCTGGTGGGGACGTCCAGGGACTCCGCGATGGAGGTCCACATCGCCCCCGGCTCGGTGACTGCAGCCAGGGTGACGAGGAAGGCGCCGTCCGGGTAGGCCGCTGCGGACTCGCTGGCCAGGCCGACCGCGAGCCGCGTCTTGCCTGCCCCTCCTGGCCCGGTCAACGTCACGAGGCGGACGCCCGGTGCCCTCAGCAGCGCGACCAGCTCGGCCAGCTCACCCTCGCGTCCGATCAGGGGCGTGGGCGGTTCGGGCAGCCGCGACGTGGCTCGCACCGCAGGCGCAGCCCCAGGCTGCCCCGGCTCCGGAGCCACGTCCCCTCGTAGCAGCTGCTCCTGGAGGATCGACAGCTCCGACCCCGGGTCGAGCCCCAGTTCCTCCCGCAAGCCGTGCGCGGCCCGCTCGTACGCGGCCAGCGCGTCGGCCGTCCTGCCGCTGTGGTGCAGTGCGGTCACCAGCTTGCACCACCAGCCCTCGTGGAAGGGCTGCTCGGTCAGCACCGACTCCGCCAGCCGGACCACGTCCGCATGTCGCCCCGCTGCCGCCAGCGTCACCGCCGTCAGCTCGGTCAGGTCCAGACGCAGCTGACCCAGCCGGCCTGCCTCCAGGACGGCGAACGGCGCGCGCGCCACACTCGTCAGCGCCGGTCCCGACCACAGTGCCAAGGCTTGCGCGGCCAGCGCCTGCGCGGCGTCGACCTGTCCGCTGGCCAGGCAGCTCCGGGCGTTGGTGAGCAGGCGCTCCGCCACCAGGGCGTCGACTCTCTCCGGCGCGAGGCGCAGGACGTAGCCGGAGGAGGTCCCCTCGACGACTGCTCCCGGCGCCAGCCCGGCCGCGGCCAGCGCCTTGCGCAGGCTTGAGATGTGCACCTGCAGTGCGTTGCGGGCTGTCAGTGGAGCGTCCTCACCCCAGACGCCGTCGATGAGCTGCTCGGTCGTGACCAACGACCCGGCGCGCAGAGCGAGCATGGCTAGCACTGCGCACACCCGCCCACCGCCGGGGGACACAGGACCGGCCGCCCTGTCGATCACCCGCACAGGACCGAGCAGTAGCACCCCGATGGCCGGGGGCTGAGCAGAGGGCACGGCTCATGGTATGGGCCGACCGCGGGCTTCAGCGGGCCTTCAGCGCGACATCAGCGCGAGCGCGCAGTCTCTGACCTGTCGCAGATCCACCTTCCAGCCCAGGAGTCGACATGCACACCACGACCAGCACCCTCAGCCCGACCACCACCCCCATCACCACCCCCGACGAGGACGGCGCGACAGCGGCCCTCCCGAAGCCGCACCCCCAGGGCCGTCGCCTCCGGCGGGCCGTGGTCGGGGGGCTCGCGGCGGCGATCGCTGCTGGCCTCCTCAGCATCGGCGCGGCTGCGCCGGCGAACGCGACCGGCACGACGGGGGCGTACACCCAGACTGTCTGCGGCTGGTACATCCAGCCTGGCGCCCCCAGTAGCTTCGTGGACTCCAAGATCACCAAGGGCACCCTCCCCTGGGTCTCGGGCACCTCGACGGCCAACCAGCTGGTCTGGGTGCAGATCCGGTTCTGGCACCCGGGCGGAGCGGCTGGCTGGTACGTCTACCGCACCGCCTGGTACTACACCTACGCGCGGGCCGGTGTCTGGACCAAGACCTGGACCAACAACGCGAACGGTTGGAAGAACCAGACGCTGGCCCAGGACGAGGCCCCGGAGAGCGGCTACACCGGTGGCGAGTTCACCAGCCTGGACACCCGCTACAGCGCGACGATCTCCTGGATGACCGGGAGCACCGTAACCGGCACCGTGTCCAACTACGCCACCGCTCCCTACAACTCCAACAACATGCTGGTCTGCAATGGGGGCGCGAACCACTGAACAGCAACCGGAGTGGCGGACAGGCTTGGCTTCGCACGGGCCAGCCACCGAGTGGAGGCGAAAGAGGCACCGGACCGTGGCCCGGTGCCTCTTTCGTGGCGTCACCACAGCCACCCATCCGTCAGCTGGGTTCGTGAGCCACCCGGGTTGTAGGTCCCGTCGTGCAGCATCACCATGGCGGGGTCGGCCCTTGGCCTCCGGCGCCGCCATCCCAGGTCTGGTCATGGACCTTCACCTAACGGCAGGCGAACCCCGCCGCGGACCACCGTCACGACGATCGACAGGTGTTTGGCTGGCGGCCCTGGCCACTGAGCCGCCCCGCCGTCAGATCAGCAGGGTCTCGACTCGACTGTGGGGTACGAATCCGTCGGGGCGCGCAGCGGGTCCTTGGACAGGATCAGACCGATGTCCTGGACACCGAAGTACGGGTCCAGGTAGTGCTCGGCCAGAGCCTTGTACCCGGCGATCGTTTTGGCCTCGGAGACTCGTGAGGTTGGCCAGGTAGTTCTGGCGCAGCACGGCGAAGGTCACGCCGGTCGGCTGGCCGGGCCGGGTCTGCTCTCGACCTTCGCTCTCACCGACGTCCGAGACGGGCCCAGAGGCCTGGGCCCGCTGGGCCGGGCCGCAGTTGGAGTTCTCCGACGACGATCTGACGAGCCGTCTCCAGTCCGACGAGCTCGGCAAGAGCGCGGAAGTCGTGCGCTGGGTCGGGCGCGTCGAACGGCAGGTAGGACTTGCGGCCGTGGCGTACGCCCCCAGAGCGGCCTCAAGGAGGCGTTGGGGGCAAATGAAGGGCACTACTCGTATTCCCCGGCCCTGACCTGGGGTGAGTGACGGGACTCGAACATAGGACGCCAGGCTGCCCCTCGTCGGTCTGACCAGGGGTTTCGACCATACCGGCTCAGGTAGACACGAACTGATCGTCGCTGAGCGTCCGTGGACGTCGGTCAGCGTCCCTGAGCGTCTGGTCTGCCCCCCAGATCGCCCCCCGAGCCGCCCAGACAACAGTCGTCGCTCCCGCCCCGTGGCGCTACGGACGGCGACGTCGTGCGATCTGAGGTGCCGAAGGGGAGACCGGTTCCGCGGAGGCGGCGGACCTCGTGATGCGACGCGGGCCGGTGCGGGCCTGCTGACGGCGTTGTGGCACGTGAACGGTGCGATCGCCGATGCGCTGGCCGGGCTCAGCAGGCTAGCGCTGGATCTGAGGTCTTGCGTGCGTCCGAACAGGCGTCCCCTTCGGCGCCGAGCTGCTTGGGCTGTAAGGCAAGGCTTTCGTAAGAATGGGAGCTGCCTGACCCATCCGGTCCGCGCTTAGGGTGACGGAATGCGCATGGTGGTGACGGGTGGGGCGGGTTTCATTGGCAGCCACGTCGTGTCGGCCGCCGAGGCTTCGGGCGACGACGTGGTGGTGCTCGATATCGCGCGCGGGGGCGACGTCCGGGACGCGGACCTCATGGGTCGGGCGCTGCGCGGGGCTGACGTCGTCGTCCATCTCGCCGCCAAGGTCGGCGTGGAGCAGGGCCTGAGGGACGTGCCGGAGTACGTCTCGCACAACGACCTGGGCATAGCAGTGGTCCTTGCGGCGGCGGCATCTCGCGACGTGCCGCGGATGGTTCTGGCCAGCTCGATGGTGGTGTACGGGGACGGGGTTGCCCGGTGCCCGGAGCACGGTGGCGTTCGCCCAGGCGCCCGAAGGGCGGCAGACCTACGAGCGGGCCGGTTCGAGCCGACCTGTCCCACGTGCGACGCGGAGTTGAGCCCGATGTTGGTCGACGAGGCCGTGACCCCCGATCCGCGCAGCGGGTATGCGGTGACCAAGGTCTGCCAGGAGCAGCTGGCCGGGCTCTGGGCTCGCCAGACCGGTGGGTCTGTGACGGCTCTGCGGTTCCACAATGTGTACGGTCCGGGCCTTCCGTTGGACACGCCCTACGCCGGCGTCGCCGCCATCTTCCGGTCGGCCGTGCTCGGCGGCCGGGCACCGGAGGTCGCCGAGGACGGCGCGCAGCGCCGTGACCTGGTGCATGTGCGGGACGTCGCGCGCGCTTGCGTCCTGGCAGCGCACACGGAGGTCGTGGCCAGGGGCACGATGCGCGCCTACAACATCGGCAGCGGGACGGTGCGCACCGTTCTCGACCTGGCGACCGCACTGAGCGCTGCCGCCGGCGCCCCGGCACCGATGGTGACCGGGCTGGCACGGCCCACGGACGTCCGGCACATCACCGCGTCCAGCGAGCGAGCGGCGCGCGAGCTCGGATGGCGCGCGACCGAGGACTTCACCTCGTCCGTCCGTGAGCTGCTCAACGAACCGCGCCGTCCTGCGACCTCGGCGTCGCCGCGCCGGGGAGGGTGATCTCGAACCGGCAACCCGGCGGCACGTTGGAGACACTCACCTGGCCGTCGTGGGCGGCCACGATGCCCTGGGTGACGGCCAGACCGAGTCCACCCCCGCCGTCCGGCCCGCTGAAGCGTGCGGACCGCCCACGCCAGGCCAGGTCGAAGACCCGGGACAGGTCCTCGGGCGCGATCCCGCCGCAGGCGTCCTGGACGCTGATCCGGATCCCGTCGGCCAGCTGCTCGGCGCGCACGGACACCTCGCCGCGGGCCGGCGTGTGGTGCACACCGTTGATGAGCAGGTTGGCGAGAGCCCGAGAGATCTGGCTCGGGTCGACGCAGGCGACAAGCCCGGGATCCACGTCGCCCGTCACCGAAACCTTGCGGACCTCGGCGACCGGGGCCACGGAGGCCACCGCGTCCGAGACCAGGTCCCGCAGGTTCATCGGCTCCTGGTGCGGGGGAAGTGCACCGGCGTGCAGCCGGGAGAGCAGGAACAGGGTGTCGACCATCTCGGACAGCCGGTCGGACTCGATCCGGAGGCGCTTGTGGTAGTCGCTGGGGTCGTCGAGCACGCCGTCCTCGAGCGCCTCGGCCATGGCCCGGATGCCGGCCAGTGGGGTACGCAGGTCGTGGGAGACCCAGGCGACCAGCTCACGTCGTGAGGCCTCGGCGGCCTGTTCGCCGTGGCGGGCTGCCCGGAGCGCGGAGTCGGCGGCCAGCAGCTGGTCCTGCACCGAGGCGAGCTCGCTGGACACCATGGGGGCGGCTCGCGGTGGCTCGGTGCCACCGACCTGGCTCGCAGTGTTGGCCAACGAGTCGGCCGCGACGGAGACGGCTCGAGCCAGCCAGATCGCCAGGCCGCAGGCCAGTGGCAGCGCCGCAGCGAGGGTGAGGGCGACGACGAGGCCGTCGTGGGTCGACAGGAACATCACTCGGGAGTCGACGGCGACTGCCGCACCCACGGCCGCCAGGACCACGACCGAGATCGCGACCAGCAGGGTCGCGAGGCCACGACCGTGCAGGCGCCTGATCAGGACCTGCCCCGCGAAACCGACGACGATGACGCACCCCGCTGCGATCGCCACGACCGTCAGCTCGTCCGTACTCATGTGGCCTCGTCCCACCGGTAGCCAGCGCCCCAGACCGTGACCAGCCGAACGGGTGACGACGGGTTGTCCTCGACCTTCTCCCGCAGGCGTCTGACGTGCACCGTCACGGTCGAGTCGTCGCCGAACGACCAGCCCCAGACGCGGTGCATCAGCACCTCGCGGGAGAAGACCTGGCCGGGGTGCTCGACGAGGAAGGCCAACAGGTCGAGCTCGCGCGTGGTGAGCTGGAGCCGTTCGCCGCCGCGGGTGACGACTCGCGCGGCGGTGTCGACCACCAGGTCACCCGACGTCAGTGTGCTGCCACCAGAGCCGGCGTCCGGCGCGGCACGGCGCAGCAGCGCCTGCACCCGTAGGAGCAGCTCACGCGGGCTGAACGGTTTCGTGACATAGTCGTCGGCACCGGTCTCGAAGCCGGCGATCCGGTCCATCTCGTCACCGAGCGCCGTGAGCAGGATGATCGGCAGCAGGCTGGTCAGCGGGTCGGCGCGCAGTCGGCGGCAGACCTCGAGGCCGTCCGGCGGACCCATCATCACGTCCAGCACCGCGGCATCGATCTGCGCGCTGCGCACGACGGCCAGTGCCGCCGAGCCGTCGACCGCGGTTACGGGCGTGATCCCGGCTCTGCGCAGGTAGTCACACAGCACCTGCGAGACCGTCGGGTCGTCATCCGCTACCAGCACCGTCGGCACGTCCGCCACTGTAGGTGCGCCCGGTGGTGCCCACCACGGTTCCAGCCGCCACCCGCCGCCCCGCAAGGATTCCGTAAGGGTCGGGACGCCCAGCGGGCCGTGGTCCGACCCCTAGCGTCGGGTCATGCAGGTGGATGTGGTGCTGCCGTGCCTGGACGAGGCGCCGGCGTTGGCGAGGCTGCTCCGTGCGGTCCCGGACGTGCTTCGTCCGATCGTCGTGGACAACGGCTCGGCCGACGGCTCCGCCGACCTCGCTCGCGAGCTGGGGGCGCGGGTGGTGCACGAGCCGCGCCGTGGTTACGGTGCCGCGTGCCACCGCGGGCTGATGGCGGCCACCGCGGAGGTCGTGGCGTTCTGCGACGCAGACGCGTCGATGGACCTGGAGGACCTCCTCGCGCTGGCCGCGCAGGTGTCGGATGGTGACGCCGACCTGGTGATCGGCCGGCGGGTCGCAGCGCCGCGGGCGTGGCCGACCCACGCCCGGCTGGCCAACGCGGTTCTCAGCCTGCCGATGAGCCTGGCGGCCCGGCACCGCCTGCACGACCTCGGCCCCGTTCGGGTCGCCCGGCGCGAGGACCTGATCGACCTGGGCGTGCGAGACCGCCGGTCCGGCTACCCGCTCGAGACCGTGCTGCGCGCCGCCCGCGCCGGCTGGCGGATCCGTGAGGCACCCATCGCCTACGTGCCCCGGCTCGGCCGCTCGAAGGTCACCGGAACGGCCCGTGGCACCTTGCAGGCGGTGGCCGACATGACTCGGGTGCTGGTCGTCGACGGCTGGGTGCGATGAGCAGTCTGACGTTGATGGTGCTGGCCAAGGCACCGGTGCCCGGTCTGGTCAAGACGAGGCTCACCCCGGAGTTGAGTGCGGTCGAGGCGGCGGAGGTGGCTGCGGCCGCGCTGGCCGACACGCTCTCCGTGGTCGCCGCCGCTCCGGCCCGCCGCCGGGTGCTGGTGCTCGACGGCGCGGCCGGGGCGTGGCTGCCCGAGGGGTTCGACGTCGTCCCGCAAGTCGGCGGCGGGCTCGACCGCCGGTTGGCCGGCGCCTTCGCGATGGTCGACGGGCCGGCGTTCCTGGTCGGCATGGACACCCCGCAGATCACCGCGGAGCTCCTGGACGTCGCCCTGACGGCCCCCGACGCCGCGATCGGGCTGTGCGAGGACGGAGGCTTCTGGGGCATTGGGATGGGACGACCGCTGCCCGCAGTGTTCCTCGGGGTGCCGATGAGCACCGACCAGACCGGACGCCGACAGCGCGCCCGGCTGGTCGAGGCCGGGCTCCGCGTGCAGGACCTGAGGGTGCTGCGCGACGTCGACACGATGGACGACGCCCGGCACGTGGCGTCGCTCGTGCCCGCCTCGCGGTTCTCCGAAGTCCTGGCCCGACTGCCCGGTCCGCGGATCGGCTTCCCGGTCGAGCACCTGTACGACGAGGTCGTGCGCGCGCGGCAGACGCTGCGGCTCGTCGCCCTGAACGGGCAGGCGCCACCCTTCGACATCGCTCGCTGGACAGGCGAGGCCGACGCCGTCGACCTCGACCTTCTGCACCGGTGCGAAGGGGTCGTCCTGGACGTCGGGTGCGGACCGGGGCGGATGGCTGCCGCGATCACCGGGCTGGGCCGACCGGTGCTCGGCGTCGACATCGCGGGCACGTCGGTGGACCGCACCGCAGCTGCTGGCGCGCTGGCGCTGCGGCGCTCGGTGTTCGACCGGCTGCCCGGGGAAGGGCGCTGGGACACGGTGCTTCTCGCGGACGGAAACCTCGGGATCGGTGCCGACCCGGACCGGCTCCTGTGCCGCGTTCGCGAGCTGCTGCGGCCGGGCGGCCTGCTCCTCGTCGAGCCCGAGCCGGACGAGGTGGACGAGCGCGTGCACCTGTGCCTGCAGACCGCCGACGGCGCCGTGGCCAGCGACAGCTTCGAGTGGGCGCGGGTCGGCGTTTCGGCCGCGGTGAACCGGGCCGAACGACTGGGGTTCAGTCTCGAGGAGCGTTGGGAAGCCTCGGGTCGGACGTTCCTGGCCCTTCGGCTGGTGGCTGATCCCGGGCCGTCCGCGATCTGACGAAGGCGCCCAGGACCACCACCAAGCACAGCACGGCCGTCACCAGGAGGACGTTGCGCCGGTAGTCCAGCGGGTCGACGGACGGGTTGCCCGTGGGGAGCTGGCCGAGCAACTGGCCGAGCCACAGCGGGGCGGACATGAGGACGACGGAGCCGCAGACGAGGAAGGCCACGGCGACCGAGGACCTGGCCTTGGCGGGCACGATCCTCGCGACCAACCAGCCCAGTGCGACGACGATCGGCGCCAGGACTAGGTCGTGAGCGATCAGCACCGCCGCGAGCCAGGTCGCCATGGGGACCGGCGGGGTGACGACCCCGCCGGAGAGCACCAGCCACGCGGCCCAGCCCATCGCCCCGATCCCGAGCGCGCCGAGCACCATCCGCCACCGACTCATGCCGCCTCGATCCGGGCCAGCCACTTGGTCTGCAGCACGCCCGGCCGGTTCGGCGCGACGAGCCGGAGCGGGTATCCGTGGTCCAGTCCGAGGTCGGACCCGTTGAGCCGCAACGCCAGCAGCGTGTCCGGGTGGTGGGCCTGAGCCGAGGTCAGGTCGGATGAACGGTAGATCCCGTGCGGTTCCAGTGAGCGGACCGTGGCGCCAGACCCCGACCGGACGCCGGCGAGCTCGAGCACGTCCCGCAGTCGTACGCCGCCCCACCGGCCGGTCGCGCTCCACCCCTCGACGCAGGCGATGGGCAGCGAGACCTCATGCTGCTCCATAGCCGCGAGCTCGACTCGACTGAGCTGCAACGGGTTCGGGCCGTCGACCACCAGCCGCCAGGAGTCGGCGGCCGCCAGGTCGCGGACGCGCGCGGCGGTCGCGGTGCGGTTGACCGGCAGACCCTGCGGTCCGATGTCGGGCCGGCGTGGGGCGAGCAGGGCCAGACGTCCGAGACCCGGCAGGGTCTGCCCGATGGTCACCAGGGTGACCGCCCCCACCGACGCCATGGTGGCGAGCAGCAGGCCGCGCCGAGTCAGCCCGTCGGGGTCGTCCGGCACGGTGCGGGGGTCGTCCAGCCCGGTGCGCAGAGCGCTCGCGATGACGTCGGCCTTCGCCGCCAGGTGCAGCAGGATCGACCCGACCAGGGCCCACGCGATGGCGTAGTGGGCGGCGGGGAAGAAGAAGCTCCATGGATACCACTGAACGGTGTTCAGGATGCCGGTGGTGACCTCGAACAGCATGCAGGACACCAGGACCGCGACCGACAGGCGCTCGAGCCCATGCTTGAGGCCGCGTACCGGCGGCCACTGCAGCAGCAGCGGGTACACGCTGAACAGCTTGACGAGGACCAGCGGGACGCAGGCGATGCCGAAGGCCACGTGCGCGCCCTGGGTGACCTGGTAGCCCCAGGCGGGGCTGGGTGGAAGCGGGAGCCACCCGACGGGGTGCTGGTGCAGGTGGCTGATCATGCCGGTTACGAAGCAGACGCCGACCGAGATGCCGAGCATCCGGCCGACCCGCGCGGTGACCCGCGCATCTCGGCGCGGGCTCGACACCTGGGGTGGCTGCGGGATCCTCACGTTTTCGACCGTAGGCAGGCCCGACGGTCCCGACGAGGGGTGCGGACCTTACGGAATCGGGACGTCGGGCCTTGCGGGCCTGTGCCCGCGACGCCCGGGTGTCAGGCTGGCCCGGTGCTTCGAAGCCGCCAAGTCCTGCTCGCCGTCGCCGGCGGGCTGACCGTCGGCGTGCTGCTGATCCTGGAGCAGCTCAGCAGCCGGCGCGCGCACGCGCTCGCCCCGCTCGCGTTCGTCGGCCTGATGTTCGTGGCGTATTCGTGCACGGCCGTCCAGCTGCAACGGGTGGCCGTGACCGCGAGCGTGCGGCTGTCCGTCGTCGGCGGGGCGCTGCTCCAGCTCGCGGCCCTGCGGGTGAGCCCGCTGAACGGTGACGACTACCTGCGCTACGCCTGGGACGGTCGGGTGCAGGCGGCCGGGATCGATCCGTACCGCTACCCGCCCGGCGCCCCGCAGTTGGTGGGACTGCGGGACGCGTGGTTGTTCCCGGACGGGGTGACGCCTCGGCTCAACCACCCGACCGAGCGCACGATCTACCCGCCGGTCGCTCAGGCGTGGTTCTGGCTGATGCACGTGCTCACCGGTGGTCATGGCCAGGGGCGCGGGCTGCAGGTCGGTGCCGCCTTCGTGGCGGTCGCGACGTCCGCGGCGATCGTGGTGGTGCTGCGCCGGGTCGGCGGCGACCCGCGTCGGGTGGCGTGGTGGGCGTGGTGCCCCACCGTGGTCATCGAGACCGGCGGGAACGGCCACGTCGACGTCCTCGCCTCGTTGCTCGTGGTGATCGCGCTGGGTCTGCTGGCCCGTCGGCACTGGGCCGGCGCCGGGGTCGTGCTCGGGCTCGCCGTGGCGACCAAGCTGCTACCCGCGCTCCTGGCGGTCACCGTGCCACCGCGGCGCGCGGTCCGGGTCGGCGCAGCGGCTCTCGCCGCGGTGGTCCTGGTCTACCTGCCGCACGTGCTGGTGCTGGGGACCGGTGTCACCGGCTTCCTGGGCGGATATCTCGGCGAGGAGTCCCACCAGCAGTTCGACCTGCTCAAGCCTGTGCTGCCCGAGATCGCCGTGCGGCCCGTTGGTTGCGTCCTGCTCGCCGTGACCGCCCTGCTCGTCTGGCGTCAGACCGCCGTGGAGGACGACGCAGGACTGCCACCCCAGCCGTGGACGCACGGCGCGACCATGGTCGGGATCAGCTTCATCCTCCTCGAACCGCCCTACCCCTGGTACGCGCTCCTCCTCGTGCCGCTCGTGGCCCTCGGCGCTCGACCGGTGTGGTTGGTCGTGGCCGCGGCGATGTACCTGGTCTACGCCGCCGCCCCGCTGGGCGACGCGTACTTCGGTACCCGGGTGCTCGGGTACGGGGTCGCCGCTGCGGTCGTCGCCGTTGACGCCCTGCACCGGCGCCGTCGAGCCGCGCCAGCCGACGCTGGACCCAGCGGTGACCATGGCGGACAAGACGCCGGCGACTCCACGAGACCGAAGACGTCAAGGTCGTACAAGCCCACGGGGTAACGTGTCTCCCGGTGCGCCGGGAAGTCTGGTCGGCAACGGAATCATCCTGCCCCAGACCAGGAGTTCAGATGCGTGCCAGAGATCTTGCCGAGCCCTTTCCGATCGTCTCGCTGGACGACGACGCCATGACGGCGGCGCGGACCATGGCGCGGCAACGGCTGCCGGGGCTGATCGTCTGCGACGCACAGGGCCGGCCGTACACGATCCTGCCCGGCTCGCAGGTGCTGAGGTTCCTGATCCCGCGGTACATCCAGGACGACCCGGGTCTGGCCGGCGCCTTCGACGAGAACGCGGCGGACGAGCTGTGCCGCAAGCTCGTCGCGAGCACGGTGCAGGACCTGCTGCCCCGCCCGCAGGACACCGACGAGCTGCCCGTCGTGGACGCAGACGCGACCAGCCTCGAGGTCGCCGCGGTGATGGCCCGCATGCACAGCCCAGTCGTCGCGGTGGTCGACGACGAAGCCGAGCGGCACGTGGTCGGCGCGATCACGGTCAGCCGGCTGCTCGAGCA
The DNA here is from genome assembly GCF_049994355.1 of Angustibacter sp. McL0619. Lineage (NCBI taxonomy): Bacteria > Bacillati > Actinomycetota > Actinomycetes > Kineosporiales > Kineosporiaceae > Angustibacter > Angustibacter sp. McL0619. The sequence continues at coordinate 1,473,229 of NZ_CP188257.1, forward strand.
CCTGCTGCCCTCGTGACGGAGGTTCTGGTTGTCGCGGTGTTCGTCGCCGCCTACGTCCTGATCGCCACCGAACGGATCCACCGCGTCGCCGCTGCGCTGGCCGGCGCGGCGGGCATGGTGCTCCTCGGGGTCGTCGACGCCCACGTCGCGTTCTACAGCGAGCGCACCGGCATCGACTGGAACGTCATCTTCCTGCTGCTGGGCATGATGGTCATCGTCAGCGTGGTCAAGCAGACCGGTGTCTTCGACTACCTCGCGATCTGGGCCGCCAAGCGCACCCGCGGCCGGCCGTTCGCGACCATGGTCATGCTCGTGGTGATCACCGCCGTGGCATCGGCGTTGCTGGACAACGTCACCACGGTGCTCCTGATGGCCCCGGTCACGCTGCTGATCTGCGAACGCCTCGCCCTGCCGCCCGTGCCGTTCCTCATCGCCGAGGCGATGGCCTCGAACATCGGTGGCACCGCCACGCTGATCGGCGACCCGCCGAACATCATCATCGCCAGCCGCTCGGGACTGACCTTCAACGACTTCCTGGTCAACCTGGCGCCGATCATCGTCGTCCTGATGCTGGTGTTCATCGGGCTGTGCCGGGTGCTGTTCCGCTCGGCGTTCAGCTACGACGCCGAGCGGGTCGCCGCCCTGATGGCCCTGGACGAGCGGGAGGTCATCCGGGACCGACGGCTGCTGGTGCGCTGCGGGGTCGTCCTGGCCGCGGTGATGGTCGGCTTCGTCGCGCACTCCGCGCTGCACGTCGAACCCTCGCTCGTCGCGCTGCTCGGTGCCGGCGCCCTCGTCGCGCTGTCCAGGCTCGACCCGCCCCAGTTCCTGGAAGAGGTCGAGTGGGCGACCCTGGTCTTCTTCGCCGGGTTGTTCATCATGGTCGGCGCCCTCGTGCAGGTCGGCGTGATCGACCGTCTCGCCTCCGCCGTCACCGCGGCCGTCGGCGACCGGTACCTGCTCGCGTCGTCCGCCTTGCTGTGGGGATCGGCGGCCCTGTCCGGGATCGTGGACAACATCCCGTACGTCGCCACCATGGCTCCGCTCGTCCAGGACCTCGTGCAGGCCGGCGGCAACGCGCCGCCGGCCCGCGCCCTGTGGTGGGCACTGGCGCTGGGCGCCGACCTGGGCGGGAACGCCACGGCGGTGGGCGCCAGCGCGAACGTGGTCATCATCGGCATCGCCGCCAAGAACGGCCACCCCATCTCGTTCTGGCGCTTCACCAAGGTCGGGCTCGTCGTCGCCGCAGTCACCATCGCGATCAGCTGGGTCTACCTCTGGCTGCGGTATTACGCCTGGTAACAGCCACGGCGTGCCGCCGTGAGCAAGCGCCCGCAGTTGGGCGTCAAGACCGCGGTGCGATCGTCAGCGCAATGACGCAACCTCGAACCGCGTGAGGTCGGTGCCGTTGAAGTCCGCGGTCCAGAGCTCATCGGCGTCGGCGTCGAGGACGAACGGGTTCGCGACCCCGGTCGGCCACACCCCCGTGAGGCGGTCGGTGGCGGCGTCCAGACGCACGACCCGCCCGTCCTTCAGTGGCACCCAGACCGCACCACCATCGGCATCGCCGTCCAACGGTGTGCCACCGACGGAGACCGTGCGCACCACCGCACGCGTGCCGGTGTCGATGTGAGTGACCGATCCGGCGGTGCCGTTCATCACCCACAGGTCGTCCCCGTCCGCCGCGGTCCAGCCGGCCCCCGGCGCGGTCGCGACCCGGTCGGTGACCTTCGACGCGCGGGGGTCGATGCGCGCCACCTCGGTCGTGCCCAGCCCGACCCACACGGCACCACCTGCGAACACGATGCCGACCGGGTTGCCCCCGGTTCGGACGACGGTGCGGCGGCCGGTCGTCGCATCGACGCGCGAGACCGTGCCGTCCAGGTTGTCACTCACCCACGCCGCACCTGCCCCGAACGTCACGTCGTAGGGGGACGCGCCCACCTCGACGGTCGAGAGCACCCGCCCGGTTCTCTCGTCCACCCGGGTGAGCTCCGACGAACCGTAGTCCTCGACCCAGACCGATCCCGCACCCTGGGCAAGCCCGCACGGCTGCGAGCCGACCTCGACCGTCGTCCGCACGACGCCGGTGGCGCGGTCGACCGCGACCAGTGTGCCGTCGGCGTAGTTGCTCACCCAGACCGTCGAGGGGGTCACCAGCACCCCGCACGGCTTGCTGCCCACGTGAATCCGCTGTGCCGCAACGGTCGGCGAGGTCTGGGCGCCGGACGCGGTTGCCGGGCTGGGTCGGGGTCGCGCGGTGCTCGGCCCGTCGCCAGGGTTGCAGGATGTCGTCGTGGCCATCACTACAGCGGCGAGCAGGACCAGCGAAGACCGCCGGCCCGGACGTCGACGGGCTGCACTGGGCATGGCTGCGAAGTTAGTTCATGTTGGAACTATCTGCCAGAGCCGACACCACATCGTGACCTCGTCCGCGCCGGTTCAGCTCGGCATAGGCTGCGGTCGTGGCAGGACGGTTGCAGTGGCGCGGGCCCTTCCTGCTCACGTACGCCCTCGACCAGCAGCTGGCTGAGCTCCTCGCGACCACCTTCGGGGACGCACCGCTGACGCCGGGGGAGTTTGCCGTGTACAGCGTGCTGCACGGCAGCGGGCCGACCACGCCGTCCGAGCTCGCCGCCGACCTCGGGCTGGGGCGCTCCACGATGTCGAACTGGTTGCGACGCATGGAGGCTCGAGGCCACCTGCGACGTCGGCGGAACCCGGCGGACGGACGCTCGCAGCTGGTGCAGCTCACGGCCCAGGGAGCCCGGCTGACCGAGCAGTGCTTCCCGGCATTCTCCACGGCGATCGAGACGTTCCGCGAGGCTCTGGAGATCGACGAGCAGGCGCTGCTGGAGGTGCTCGAAGCGATGAGCGCCGCGCTCGCCGTAGCCGTCGAGAAGCTACGAGACGGCGGTCAGCGTCGGCCAGCCTCCCTGAGCGCCAGGTATCCCTGACGACATGGGCAGGCTGCCGAGCGAGCTCAGGCGGATACAGCATTCGATCACCAGCAAATAGCAAACGTTCTGGCCGAGAGCGGACGCATCTGTCGGTAGGGAAGCACTACGCGTTTAACTGGGGGAGCCAGACCGCTGCTTCGCGTCGGACCGGGACGGTGGCCCCGAGTAGGCAGAGGACGCCGGCGGTGCCAACGGCGACGCGTTGAACGAGCAGGTGCCGGGCTGGCATGTGCAGTCGGCGCTGGGAGCGGGCCGCGGCCGAACGAGGGTCTGACATCCGGGTCGTCAGCGAGCGCATCCAGTCCCGCGTGAACGTGAACGCCTCGATCCGTAACGGTTCCAGCATGGGGTCGATGAGCTCCAGGAGCCCCTGCGGGGTGACGGCGTCGTTCACGACCAGCCCGGCCGCGATCGCCACGTCCATCAAGCGTCGGGCGTCGCGGTCCCGGCCGGCGAGCAGCAGGCCGGCGACCCGGGGCGGCCACCCGGTGGCCATCGGCAGCGTGGAGCCGTAGTCGACCACGACGAGCCGGCCGTCGGCGTGGAGGCGGAAGTTGCCTGGGTGGGGATCGCCGTGCAACCGCCCCACCCGTGTAGGACTGGACAGCAGGAACCGGGTGAGCAGCAGCCCGGCCCGGTCCCGGTCCACCCGTTCCCCGGCTCGGGCCACCTGCGACAAAGGGGTCCCGTCAACCCACTCCGAGACCAGGACGCGGTCGGTGACCTCGACCACCGCCGGAACCACGAAGTCCGGGTCATCGCGCAGGGCCGAGGCGAACGCGGCTTGTGCCTCGGCTTCCTGCCGGTAGTCGACCTCCGCCATGACGCGAGCCCTGAGCTCACTGAACAGGGCCCGCGGATCGATTCCCGGCGCGGCAACCCGCACGATCGGGACGAGCCGGTCCAGCTGGCGAAGATCAGAGGCGAGCGCGTCACCAGCGCCCGGGTACTGCACCTTGACGGCCACCACCCGTCCGTCCCGCCACACCGCTCTGTGGACCTGCCCGATGCTGGCCGCCGCGGCCGGTCGATCGTCGAACTCACGGAACCGTTCTCTCCAGCGCGGGCCGAGCTGCTCGGACAGGACCTGGTGCACCGTGCGCATCGGCATGGCCGGCGCAGCCTCCTGCAGGCGGGTCAGGGCCTGCCCGTACGGCCCGGCCAGCTGCTCCGGCAGCGCCGCCTCCATCGCCGACAGCCACTGGCCAGCCTTCATCGCGCCGCCCTTGAGCTCGCCCAGGGTCGAGAACAGCTGCTCAGCCGTCCGCGCCTGCAGCTCAGCAGCAACCAGGTCCGCCGGCCGGCCGCCTACACGGCGGCCCCATCCCACCACCTGCCGGCCAGCGAAGGTCACCGGGAGCGCGGCCAGCCGTGCACCCCGCTTGAGCGCGCGCGTCGGCAGCTCCTCCACCCCGCCATCTTGCACGGCAGCGCGTACCGGCGACCACGCTGGTCGCTGGTCCGTACTGCCGAACGGCGACGTCGCCGGAGGCTTCAGATCGGCGCGGCAGCCGGAATGGCTACTTGTCCGCTGAGCCCGGTGACGGTCCAGAGTCGCGCCCTCGATCTTGAACGTAGTTCGTCAGCGGTACCCGAACGGGGGCGCGGCCGTTCAGCCTTGAGGTACGCGGCGCTGATGGAACCCGGCGAACGCGGCTGAAGCCAGGAGGGCTGCGACAAGACCCAACCAGGCAAGCGCCGTGGCGTCGATGTCGTCGAGGGGCGGCCGTCCCACGTGAGTCAACGGAGACAGGTTCAGCGCCCAGTCCGGTAGCTGTAGCCCCGAGCCGAGCAGCCCGATGAACGTGATCGCGCCGAACGCCGCCCAGGCCACGCCGAAGGCACGGGCACGAAGTTGTTTGATGCCATGGTCGTCGACTGCCGTCACGGCCGCGGCTAACAGTCGTTCGCGGCTGGCCTGGCCCCGGCGCGTCTTCGGCCCTACTGCGGACGCTGGGGCTGATTGCTGTGACTTCTCGCCGTTCATGAGAACAGCCTGGGGAATCTGGACCAACCAGTCCTGTTCCGCCCTCTGGCTCGAGTCGAGCCGTTCGGCTTGAGTTGATGTCGATTCGGCTTTACTCGGCCAGCCCTTTCCGGGCGAAGTCGACAGCCTCGGCGAGCAACGTCTGCCATAGCCCCCGGTCGACTTCGGGGATCGACACCCACTCACGGAAGACCTTGCCGGCCGGGGTGAACGGATCGCCGTCGCCGTTGTCGACGAGCTCGGTGACCCGCTCGCGGGGCAGCTTCACGACCAGGCAGCCAGCCTTGTCGTCGTAGGACGCCAGAAACCGTCCGGCCAGCCGCACGCAGGGGTAGCCCATCATCGTGGCGCGGCCGATGGCGGGGTCGTAGAGCAGGTCGTCGGTGAGCTCGTCGTAGAGGTCGCGGGCGGCGTCCTCGCCGGACTGCTCCATCGGGGAGGTGCACTTCGCGTCTCTCGCCATCAGGCCGCCGGTGGGGTGAAGACGCCGAACTGGTTGCCCGAGGGGTCGCGTAGATAGGCGAACGTGGGTGCGCCGGGGCCTGGGTCGAGGTGCTTGCTGACCACCGAGCCGCCGAGCTGCTCCGCGTCGGCGCAGGTGCCCTCGACGTCGGCCACCAGGATGTAGAACACCGCGTGGTCGGGCACTTGCCCGTCGGTGCCGTAGATGCCGCCCATCGATCCGTCGGCGCCGGACGCCTTGATGTTGCGGTAGTCCATGCCGGAGGAGGCGCCCGGCCCGTCGGGGTCGAACGTCCAGTCGAAGAGGTTGCCGTAGAACTTCTCGGCACCGTCGGGGTCGCTGGTGGCGATCTCGAACCATGCCACGGTGCCGGGTGCGGGGTTGGTCATCGCTTTCTCTTTCTGGTTGCTGATCACCCGCCGGGGCGGCGGGAGACAACCACCGTCCCCCGGTCTCGCGACAGCCCTATGTCGGTGTTTGGCAGCAGATCTTCGGGATGCAGCGCCGACGCGGGCAGCTTCGTCTGGTGACCGTCGACGATCGGCTCCGCGACCATGCGAGGTGGGCGCGGCAGCGACGGCGTCCGCTCGGCTCGGGTGATGCGATCCATGCGGAACACCCGGTCGTCCCCTCTCAGGTGGCAGTACGCGGTGAGGTAGGAGCCGTTGGGCCCGACCACGACGTGCTGCGGCTCGACCTCGCGCTCGGTCTCGACGCCGCCGACATCGGTGTAGGCGATGCGCAGCGCGTGGTTGTCGCGTACCGCCCGCCAGATGGTCTCGGCGATCTCGGCGTCGGGGTCGGATGCCGGTTGCACGAGCAGCCTGACCTTCTCCGCGGTCGAACGCGCCTCCTGCAACGCGCGCTCGGGCATCGCGGCCACGATTTTCCGGAGCGCGCTGCGGGCGTCACTGGCGAACAGCACGTGCTCGCTGCGGCTCAGCGCCACGGCGACCGCGGCGGCCTCGCGTGGTGTGAAGTTCAGCGGCGGCAGGCTCATCGACCGGTCAAGCGTGTAGCCGCCGGTGCGACCCGTCCTCGTCGTGAGAGGCGCCCCGGCCTGCCCAACCGCGCTCAGGTCGCGTTCGATGGTCCGGACGCTCACCTCGAAGTGTTCGGCCAGCTGTCGCGCCGTACGCCCTCTCGGTCCTGCTGCCCGTAGCTCCTCGACCAGCGCGTACAGGCGATCGGTGCGGTTCATACTCGGAGCGTAGGCGTCGGCGCGGACAGTGTGGAGTGCTGCGCGCTCGGGTGTCCTAATGGGAGCAGCGCCGTTCGTCAGTAGGTAGGAGCGGGATGTCCCCGCGGGAGTGAGGAGCTCGGATGAACCAGTACCTGCTGTCGGTGTACGACGCCGGCGACCAAGGCGCGCAAGCGCCCCCTGCCCCCGCGGAGATGCAGGCCTTCATGGGCCGGGTGATTGCCCTCGAGGAGGAGATGGACCGCGTGGGCGCGTTCGCGTTTGGAGGCGCGCTGCATGGCCCGGAGGCTTCGACGGTGGTGCGGGGTGGGACCGGCCTGGACAAGGTGACCACCGACGGTCCTTTCGTGGAGGCCAAGGAGCACATCGGCGGGTTCTACATCGTCAACGCCGAGAACCTTGACGAGGCGCTGGCGTGGGCCGAGAAGGTCGTCGAGGCGATCAACCACGACATCGAGGTGCGCCCCTTCCGGGCCAGCGGACGCGTTCAGGCCGACCCCGGCCACTGACGGAGCCCGGCGGATGGACGACGTCGAGAGCGCGTTCCGAGCGGCGCACGGTTCGGCCGTGGCGACGCTGACCCGCATCTTCGGCGACATCACGCTCGCCGAGGACGCAGTTCAGGACGCCTTCGTTGCCGCCGTCGACCGGTGGCCACGCGACGGCGTCCCGGACAACCCTGCAGGCTGGATCGTGATCACCGCGCGCAACCGGGCCATCGACGTCGTCCGTCGAGATCGACGCGGGCGCCAGCTCACCGAGCAGATCGCAACCGACCCGCTGCGGCCCTCCGCCGCCCGACCGGAGTCGGAGCTCGTGCGCGACGACCAGCTGCGGCTCATCTTCACCTGCTGCCACCCGGCCCTCGGCGCCGAGCACCAGGTCGCGCTGACCCTGCGCCTGATCGCGGGTCTCACCGTCGCCGAGGTGGCCGACGCGTTCCTGGTGACCGAGGAGGCCATGGCTAAGCGCCTAGTCCGCGCGAAGTACAAGATCAAGGCGGCGAGCATCCCGTACGGGGTCCCTCACGGTGCCGACCTGCCCCGGCGGGTACGTACGGTGCTCTCGGTGCTGTACCTGATCTACAGCACCGGCGCCGACCACGGCGAGCGCCGGGCGCTCCGGGCCGAGGCGATCCGCCTCACCCGCGTGCTCGTGGCTCTGATGCCCGAGGTGCCGGAGGCCGCGGGCCTGCTGGCACTCATGCTCCTCAGCGAGGCCCGGATGCCGGCTCGCGGCGACGCAGCCCACGTCGTCTTGCTGAAGGACCAGGACCGGTCGCTGTGGGATCGCCCTCTGGTTGCCGAGGGGCAAGCGCTGGTACTGGCCTGCATGCGGCGGCGCCGGCTGGGGCCGTTGCAGCTGCAGGCCGCGATCCACGCACTGCACTGCGCAGCATCCCGATACGAGGAGACCGACTGGGCCGCGATCGTCCGGTTCTACGACCGGCTGGTCGCGGTGCTCCCCACGCCCGTTGTGGCACTGAACCGGGCCATCGCCGTCGCCGAGACCAGGGGGCCCGTGACCGGCCTCGCATTGCTCGACGGTGTCGCGGACGAACTGGACGGATACCACCTTCTGCACGCCGCACGCGGATCGATGCTGGAGCGACTGGGGCGACCGCGCGAGGCAGCGGAGGCGTACGACCGCGCCGTCGCGCTGGCCCGTACTGAAACTGAGAGCACGTTCCTGAGCCGCCGCCGCGCGGAACTTGTCGCCTCCGATCCGGGAGCGCTGGACGGCTGACGCGGCTGGGGTCTCGCTGGCCGCCGTCGACCCTTTGCGAGCGGGGATTTCCTGCCGAGCGCGCGCCTCCCGCGCCGCCGGCGTCGAAGCCCTCCGTAGTTCTTATTCCGGACTCACCCCATACGGAGCAGGCCGAGAAATCGGTTTCAAGAGGAGTAGTCAAGCCTCCGCTCGTGCCGCCGAGCGAGCGCGGTCTTCCGGATGTCAGGGCGCGTCGTACCACCGCTTGTCGACCAGGCTCGGGCACATCGTGTCGAGGGTCAGGTCGCCTGCGAAAGAGCGCTTGCGATCACAGCGGCGGTCTTCTGGGGAGCCTCGTCCGGGAGGAGGAACACCGAGCCGGGAATCGTCACCAGGGTCACGTGGGGAGCCGCTTGGAGTGTGGCGCGCTCGGCGCTGGTGAGACCTCCGTCCCCCTTCTCGGCGTGGACCACCCACACGGGATTGGAAGACGCGGCCAGTTGGGCGGCGAAGTCTCGGTCTTCGGCGATGTAGTCCAGGTACTCGCCGCAGGTGAGAACCGAATCGCTGGCCCTGTTCTGCTTGAAGTCCTCGATCAGTTCCTTCTTGTGCAGTGCGGGTGTCTTGGCAGTCTTGGCCATCAGTGGCATGAGCCTGAACAGGACGGCCATCGGCCAGCTGCCCACCTTCTGCGACGCCCGGACGACGGCGCGGAAGAACCGCGCCTCATCCTCAGTCGTCAAGCTGATGCCGAGGAGGATCACTGGGCCTTGGAAGTGCCCTGACAGCACCATGTCGAGCGCCACTGTCGCGCCATGGGAGAAGCCCACGACCACGTCGCACCCGTGTTCTTTGGCTAGTTCCCCGGCCCGGCGGGACAGGGCGGGGATGGACATGTCTTCGGACACCGGAGCGCCTGCCATGCCCGGCAGCGTCGTGGCTACCAAGCGAATCCCGGAGAGCGCCGGTTCAGCCATCACGAGGTTGAACGAGCGGGCTGCGTTCGCCCCGCCAGGGAGGAGCAGGACCGTTCGCTCCGCCTCCGGGGGTCCCGCTGTCAGGAGCTCCCAGGCCTCCCTCATGGCTACCTCCCAAACAGCGGCTCCTACCCCATGAACCCTAGGGCGCAGCCTCCCTGCGGGGAAGGTCGGAGTCCTTAAGCACCTGTGACGCTCGCGGTACCGGTTTCGGGAAGTAGTCGAGGGAGTCGGCACGCCAGCGACGTCGACAACCAGTCGCCTCGCCTCGGCCAGGCTGGTCAGCCGGGCGAGCTCACGGAACAGCTCGGCCCTCTCCCTCGTGCTGAACTTGGCGAAGGCACGGCCGCCTTCGGGTCGGCGGTAATAGACGCGGTGCTGACGGCCGCGCAGTTCGATCCACATGATGGTGATCCGGTTGGTCGGTGGTCCTTGACCAGCCCGACCGTCCGTGAGACGCGCGAACGCGCAACCGACCCCATCACATGCCCCCCAGGGCGCCCCCCCCGGCTGCCCCCCAGTTTGCGTGGATCTGGGGGGCGTGAGCGCGCCTGCAGGTCGCTGACCTGCACCTTCAGTGGGGTGAGTGACGGGACTCGAACCCGCGACATCCGCGACCACAACGCGGCGCTCTACCAGCTGAGCTACACCCACCATGTGCACCGGCGGGGGCACTCGCCCTCACCGCGGCGACCATCGTACCGGCTGTCGGGGGGTGCTCGAGACACCCACCCCGAGATCAGCTGGCCGGGGTCGGCACGTCCCCGGCCAGGGACGGCTCGGCCGCCTGCCGAGCGATCTTCTTGGCCGTTGCGGAGTCCGGCCCGGGCTCGGGCACGAACACCGCTGCCCGGTAGTAGCGCAGCTCCTGGATGGACTCGCGGATGTCGGCGAGCGCCCGGTGACCGCCCTGCTTCTTCGGGGCGTTGAAGTACGCCCGCGGGTACCAGCGCCGGGCCAGCTCCTTGATCGAGCTGACGTCGATGATCCGGTAGTGCAGGTACTGCTCGAGCTCGGGCATGTCCCGAGCCAGGAACCCGCGGTCGGTGCCGACCGTGTTGCCGGCCAGCGGTGCCTTGCCGGCGTCCGGCACGTGCTCGCGCACGTACGACATCACGAGCTCTTGCGCCTCGGCCATCGTGACGCCGTTGGCCAGCTCGTCCAGCAGCCCGCTGCTGGTATGCATCGCACGGACGACGTCCGGCATGGTCTCCAGCGACTCGGGCGGGCACGTGATCACCACGTCCACCCCCTCGCCGAGGATCTCCAGCTCGGAGTCGGTCACCAGCACCGCGACCTCGATCAGCGCGTCGCGCACGAGGTCGAGCCCGGTCATCTCGCAGTCGATCCAGACGATGCGCTCAGCAGAACGGTCCACCCGCCTAGCCTACGGGGGTGGACGGCGTGGTCGAGACGACCCGCTCATGGCGACCGCACCGAGTGCGGCCAGGGCCAGCGCGCCGGCCAGGACGACGAGCAGAGCCGCCCCCCACGACCCCCCGAGCCAGAGCACGGCGACGGCCGCGACCAGGCAGGCGAAGAGCCCCCAGCCCAGCAGCTCCCAAGGCACCACCCGGCGCGGCGCCGGAAGTCCGTGTCGCCCCACCCACCGAGCGTACGTTCCAGGTGGGCGGGAGGCCCGGATGACCGCGGCGAGTCGCATGACTAGCCTGCCGCGCATGACGAACGAGGCCCGCGGCTGGTCCGCCGTCCCGTCCGCGGCCTCGGCGCTGACGCCGAGCGCGCCGCGGCGGACCGGCCGCTCGGCTGTGGGTCGCGGGCTGCTGCTGACGCTCGGGGGCGTGCTGATGGTGGCGGCGTTGCTCCTGGTGATGGTCGCCATCGGAGCGGATACCGGTCTCGCCGGGTTTGCCGCCGGCTTCGTCTTCTCGCTGGTGCCGGTGTGCATCGTGCTGCCGGCGCTGCTCTGGCTCGACCGGCTGGAGGCCGAGCCGGTCGGCCAGCTGCTCTTCGCGTTCGGCTGGGGCGCGCTGGTCGCGACGTCCGTGGCCCTGGTGGTCAACACGTACTCGGTGACGGTGCTGACCCAGCACGGCGGGAGCGTGTCGACCACCGCGGTGCTGGTGGCGCCGTGGGTGGAAGAGACCTGCAAAGGTGCAGCCGTGCTGGTCGTCCTGCTGTGGCGCCGGCAGGAGTTCGACGGGGTGGTCGACGGGATCGTGTACGCCGGGCTGGCCGGGCTGGGCTTCGCGTTCACCGAGAACGTGCTGTACCTCGGGCGCGCGTTGCAGGAGGACGGGTCGTCCGGCTTGGCCATGACGTTCGTGCTGCGCTGCGTTTTCGGTCCGTTCGCCCACCCGCTGTTCACCATGGCCATCGGGGTCGGGCTGGGCATCGCCGTGCAGACCACGCGGACGTGGCTCAAGGTCGTGGCACCGCTGGCCGGGCTGCTCGTCGCGGTTCTGCTGCACGGGCTCTGGAACCTGAGCGCGGTGGCCGGACTGCGCGGTTTCGTCGGCGTGTACGTCGCCGTCCAGGTGCCGATCTTCGCCGCCGCAGTGGGTTTCGCGGTGTGGGCGCGCCGACGTGAGAGCCGGCTGATCCGTCGGCACCTGCAGGTCTACGTGGCCAGCGGCTGGTTCACCGCGGCCGAGGCGCAGATGCTCGGTTCGACCAGCGAGCGCAGGCGAGCGCGGGCCTGGGCGAGGCAGGTCGCCGGGCCGCCGGGGCGACGGGCGATGCGCGGCTTCCAGGCCGCGGCGACCGAGCTGGCCTTCGCGCGGGACCGGGCCACCCGGACGTCGGCTTCCCACGGGGGTTCGGACGTCGAGCGCTACCTGCTTCAGGAAGTCACCGCCCAGCGTTACGCGCTGCTGGGCGGGCGGTGACGAGCGCGCCCGCCGAGACTCGAACTCGGAACCTGCGGATTAGAAGGCCGCTGCTCTATCCGTTGAGCTACGGGCGCTCGGTACCGCGTCAGTATGCCGCAGCCCACACACACTGGGCGGCCGCGCAGGACCTGGCGTCGTCCGCAGCCGCGCAAGGTCATCAGGAACTCGCCCCGCGCCTAGCGTGAGCAGGGTCAGAATGGTGTTTCGGGCCGCTGCGCCGTCGGTCGCAGCTGGAGGTTTGCGATGCTCGCGACCGATCGATCGCGCGCCGAGTTGGCTTAGGTGAGCGTGAGACGGCAGGCTGGCTCATCGTGCAGGACCAGCCCGATCGAGACCCGCTGCTCGTGGCCGTCGACGAGCTCCGCAGCGGGATGGCTGCTGTACGTCTGCCCCTGGACGTCCCGGGGGTGGACAGCGCGCAGGCGGCGCGCGGCGAGATCCTCGACCAGCTCGACGACTACGTGCTGCCGAGACTGCGCTCGCAGGACGCGCCGCTGCTCGCAGTGGTCGGCGGTTCGACGGGCGCAGGCAAGTCGACGTTGGTCAACTCGATCGTCCGCGCACCGGTCAGCCCGAGCGGCGTCCTGCGCCCCACCACGCGGTCGCCGGTGCTGATCCACCACCCCCAGGACGCGGCGGCGTTCTCGGACCAGCGGGTGCTGGGCTCGCTGAGCAGGGTCACCGGAGACGTCGATCCGGCGCCGGTCCGAGCCGGCGGGGACGACGACGAGCGGATCACGGTGCTCCGGCTGGCCGCCAGTGATGCCCTGCCCGCGGGCCTGGCGCTGGTGGACGCTCCGGACATCGACTCGGTGGTGAGCGCCAACCGGGTGCTCGCGGCCCAGCTGCTCTCGGCCGCCGACCTGTGGATCTTCGTCACGACGGCAGCTCGCTATGCGGACGCCGTGCCGTGGGACTTCCTGCAGGGCGCTTCGGCACGCGGCGCGTCCGTGGCCATCGTGCTGGACCGTGTGCCGCCCGAGGCGATGATCGAGGTACGGCTGCACCTGGCCTCGATGCTGCGCGAGCGCGGGATGCAGTCGTCCCCGCTGTTCACCATCGCGGACAGCCCGGTGGACGAACAGGGGCTGCTCGCTCTCGACGTGGTTCGGCCGGTCAGCTCGTGGCTGGTGGCGCTGGCCCGGGACGCCCAGGCCCGGCGGGTGGTCTCGCGCCGGACCGTGAACGGCATCCTGGGCACACTGCCCGAGCGGGTGACGGCCGTCGCGGCGGCTTCCGGGCTGCAGGTCACCGCTCGGCAGGCACTGCTGGCCTCCGCGGCCCAGGCGTACGACGAGGCTCGCGAGGCGGTCGAGGGCGGCCTGACAGATGGTTCGTTGCTGCGCGGCGAGGTGCTGGCGCGCTGGCAGGAGTTCGTCGGAACCGGGGACATGCTGCGTTCCCTGGAAGCCAGGGTGGGTCGGGTGCGCGACCGCATCGCGGCCGCCGTCCGAGGTCGCAAGCACCCCGAGGAGGATCTCGGCGTGGCCCTGCAGAGCGGCGTCGAGTCGCTGCTCAGTGGTCAGGCCGAGCTGGCTGCGGCCAACACCTGGCAGCGCTGGCGGCAGCTCGATGGTGGGACGGCCCTGCTCGCTGCGCACCCGGAGCTCGAGGCGGCCTCGGCTGACCTGCACGAGCGGGCTTCGCGGACGATCCGTGACTGGCAGGGCTTCGTGCTGGACCTGGTGAGCAGCGAGGGCAGTGACCGCAGGACCACGGCGCGGATGCTCTCCTACGGTGTCAACGGTCTCGGGGTGCTGCTGATGCTGGTCGTGTTCAGCCACTCGTTCGGACTGTCGGGGGCAGAGGTGGGCATCGCAGGTGGCACAGCCGTCGTGGCACAGCGGCTGCTGGAGGCGGTGTTCGGCGACCAAGCCGTTCGTGGGCTGGCGGCACGGGCGCGTGCTGACCTGGCGAACCGGTGCGAGGAGCTGCTGTCCGCGGAGCGGTCCCGCTACGACGAGGCTGTCGCAGCGCTCGATCTGGGCTGCTCCGCCGACGTGCTGGTCGCGGCACTCGGCGCCGTCGAGGCGGCGCGATGAGTCGGCACAAGGCCCGCCACGAGGGCGCTCCCGGTGCCGGCGAGGTCTCCGCGCGGGCGGTGGCCCTGACCGAGGCCCTCGACATCGGCGGCCACCGACTCGAACCGGCGAGCTCACGCCGAGGCCGCGAGCTCGCCGGTCGGGTGACCGATCGGATGAGGCTGAGCGGCGAGCACACCGTCGTCGCGCTCGCGGGTGCGACCGGCAGCGGCAAGTCGAGCCTGTTCAACGCGTTGACCCGGCTGGACATCGCGGCGGTCGGTGCGCGACGCCCCACTACCTCCGCGGCCGCGGCCTGCGTGTACGGCGCCGAGAACGCGGGCCCGCTGCTGGAGTGGCTCGGCGTCCCGGCACAGCACCGGGTCAGCCAGGAGAGCGCGCTGGACTCCGGGGACGACCGACTGCAGGGGCTGGTCCTGCTGGACCTGCCGGACCACGACTCGACCGAGCTCTCGCACCGGCTGGAGGTCGACCGGCTGGTCGAGCTCGTCGACCTCTTCGTCTGGGTGACCGATCCGCAGAAGTACGCAGACGCCGCGCTGCACCGTCGCTACCTGTCGAAGCTCGCCGGGCATGACGCGGTCACCGTGGTCGTGCTGAACCATGCCGATCGACTCTCGCCCGAGGCGTTGGAGACCTGCCGCCGGGACCTCGAGCGCCTTGTCGCGGCGGACGGGCTGCGTGAGGTCGAGGTGATGACGACCTCGGCCACCCGGGGGGACGGCGTTCCTGGCCTGCGGGAGGAGCTGGCCACGGCGGTGGCTCGGCGCAACGCGTGGTCGCAGCGCCTTTCGGCCGACCTGGACACCGTCGCGGAGGAGCTCACGAAGGAGGTCGGCGAGCCCCACCGCCCTGCCTCCGCCCTGCTCGAAGGCAGCGGACTGACGCCCGCTCTGGAGTCCGCAGCGGGTGTGCCGCGGGTGGTGTCCGCGGTCGGCCAGGCGTACCAGCGTGACGCGGTGGGCGCGGCCGGATGGCCGGTGACCAGGTGGACGCGCCGGCTGCGGCCGGACCCGCTGCGCCGCCTTCACCTTCGACCCGCGGTCGAGGGCGGCTCGAAGCGGGGCGCCGACGCCGACGCCGCGAACAATGCCCTGCAGTTGGACGCGGACCTTGCCCGGTCGTCGCTGTCCCGGCCCACGCCCGGGCAGCGAGCAGCCGTGGAGCTCGCACTGCGCCGGGTCGGCGACCAGGCTGCGCAGGGCCTGCCGGCCCGGTGGGCGACCGCCGCACGAGCCGCCGCCGAACCATCGCCGGCGGACCTGTCCGATGCGGTCGACCAGGCGATCGTGTCCGCGGACCTCGGCTTGACCCGCCCCCGGTGGTGGATGGTTCTGGCCGCCGTGCAGCTCGTCCTGCTGCTCGCGGCCATCGCCGGGCTGGTCTGGTTGGTCGTGCTCGCGGTCACGGCCTGGCTCAAGCTGCCCGAGCCGGGAACGCCGTACCTGGGCGCGATCCCGGTGCCGACGCTTATGCTGATCGGTGGGCTGGTCATCGGCATCCTCATCGGGTTGGTGGTTCGGTGGGTGGCGCCCGCCGCCGG
This sequence comes from Angustibacter sp. McL0619, assembly GCF_049994355.1. Taxonomy (NCBI): domain Bacteria; kingdom Bacillati; phylum Actinomycetota; class Actinomycetes; order Kineosporiales; family Kineosporiaceae; genus Angustibacter; species Angustibacter sp. McL0619. Next base: position 1,488,961 of record NZ_CP188257.1, read on the forward strand.
CCGTCGTCGCGGGGCGCGGGTGTCCAAGCGGTTGTCGAAGGCCGTGCAGGCCGTTGCCGAGCAGCGCGTCGTCGCCCCGGCCGAGCAGGTGCTTGCAGACCACCGTGCCACCCTGGACGCGCTGCAGCGGGCTCGTTCCTGACGCCTGTGGATGGTGGGGCTCGCGTCGTAGCTGTGGACGGCCGCCCGTCACACCGTGCACAGGTCGTCGCTCCACCCTTTCGGCAGCCGCGCCGCCCCAACAGGGTTGTCCGAGGCGGCACCCGGCCGCCCCGGAGGAGGACAAGTGAACGAGATCGTGACGACTGTCAGCGGCAACATCGCGACCGTCCCGAAGCACCAGATCACCGCCAAGGGCCAGGCCATGACGAGCTTTCGGCTCGCGTCCACACCGCGCAAGTTCGACCAGGACGTCCAGGGTTATGTGGACGGTGAGACGACCTGGGTGAATGTCAGCTGCTGGGGAGCCCTGGCCTTCAACGCGAGCAAGTCGCTTCAGAAGGGACAACCGGTCACCGTGCACGGCGCCATGAGGCAGCGGGAGTGGGTGGCCGACGACGGGAAGACCGGCAAGGAACTCGAGCTCGCGGCGCAGACGATCGGGCACGACCTGCGGCGAGGGTGCGCCGAGTTCCAGAAGGTCACCCGCGGCCCCAGCGCTGAGCGACGGTTCGGGCCAGCGTCCTCGCCTAGTGCAGAGCCCCACGACGCTGCGGACGTCGACCTGTCGCAGCACGACCAGCCGGCGATCGAGCCGTCCGTCAACAACTCCGAGCTCGAGCAGCTGGCGCGCAGCGCGTAGCCGCACCCGGCGCGGTCGGGAGCATGCTCGCGGGCCGTTAGCCTAGGTGCATGCCCGAGTTCATCTACACCATGACCAAGGCGCGCAAAGCGCACGGTGAGAAGGTCATCCTCGACGACGTGACGATGTCGTTCTACCCCGGCGCCAAGATCGGCGTCGTGGGGCCGAACGGCGCCGGCAAGTCGACGATCCTGAAGATCATGGCGGGCCTGGACCAGCCGTCGAACGGTGAGGCCAGGCTGACCCCCGGCTTCACCGTCGGGATCCTGCTGCAGGAGCCGCCGCTCAACGAGGAGAAGACCGTTCTCGGCAACGTCGAGGAGGGTGCGGGCGAGATCAAGGCGACGCTCGACCGCTACAACGAGATCGCCGCCGAGATGGCGGAGAACTACTCCGACGCGCTCATGGAAGAGATGGGCAAGCTCCAGGAGCAGATCGACGCGGCTGATGCGTGGGACCTGGACAGCCAGCTCGAGCAGGCGATGGACGCATTGCGCTGCCCACCGCCGGACGCCGACGTCACCGTCCTGTCCGGCGGTGAGCGCCGCCGGGTCGCACTGTGCAAGCTGCTGCTGCAGAAGCCCGACCTCCTGCTGCTCGACGAGCCCACCAACCACCTGGACGCCGAGAGCGTGCAGTGGCTGGAGCAGCACCTCGCCGCCTACCACGGCGCGGTCCTCGCGGTCACGCACGACCGGTACTTCCTGGACAACGTCGCTGAGTGGATCGCCGAGGTCGACCGCGGTCGGCTGTACCCCTACCAGGGCAACTACTCGACGTACCTGGAGAAGAAGGCCGAGCGCCTCCAGGTCCAGGGCAAGAAGGACGCCAAGACGGCCAAGCGCCTTCGCGACGAGCTCGAGTGGGTGCGGTCGAACGCCAAGGGGCGCCAGACCAAGTCAAAGGCCCGTCTGGCCAGGTACGAGGAGATGGCGTCCGAGGCCGAGCGCACCCGCAAGCTCGACTTCGAGGAGATCCAGATCCCGGCCGGCCCGCGGCTGGGCAGCGTCGTCATCGAAGCCGCCTCGCTGCGCAAGGGGTTCGACGACCGGATCCTGATCAACGACCTGACTTTTACGTTGCCGCGCAACGGGATCGTCGGCGTCATCGGCCCGAACGGTGTCGGCAAGACGACGTTGTTCAAGACCATCGTCGGGCTCGAGCCGATCGACAGCGGCGACCTCAAGGTCGGCGAGACGGTCAAGATCTCATACGTCGACCAGAGCCGTGGCGGCATCGACCCGAAGAAGAACGTCTGGGAGGTCGTCAGCGACGGCCTGGACTACATGAAGGTCGGCAACGTCGAGATTCCCTCGCGCGCCTACGTCTCGACGTTCGGGTTCAAGGGGCCGGACCAGCAGAAGGCGGCCGGTGTGCTCTCCGGCGGTGAGCGAAACCGGCTGAACCTGGCGCTGACCCTCAAGCAGGGCGGCAACCTGCTGCTGCTCGACGAGCCGACAAACGACCTCGACGTCGAGACCCTCGGCTCGCTGGAGAACGCGCTGCTCGAGTTCCCCGGCTGTGCCGTCGTGATCAGCCACGACCGGTGGTTCCTGGACCGGGTCGCCACCCACATCCTCGCCTACGAGGGCGACGACGCGGACCCGTCGAAGTGGTACTGGTTCGAGGGCAACTACGAGTCCTACGAGGCCAACAAGGTCTCTCGTCTCGGAGTCGAGGCAGCGCGTCCGCACCGCGTGACCTACCGCAAGCTGACCCGCGACTGACCCCCGCGACTGACCCCCGCGACTGACCCCCGCGACTGACCCCCGCGACTGACCCCCGCGAGTGAGCCGCGCGCGACACGTGCAGAGCAGCCCGCCGACCGCCGTGGTCAACGGGCTGCTCGCGTCTGCTCTCAGAGATCGAGCGGCCGCAGCACGAAGCTGATGCCGTGCGCGATCTGCCGGTTGCCCTTGTTGATGTTCAGCTCGCCGGGCACCAGGAAGGGGTTGATGTCGTTGCGGTCGTTGTCGACCAGCGCGACGATGCCGAAGCATCGGCTGATCACGTCGACCTTGAACGTCGCGCCGGGCAGCGCGGTGTGCAGCACCGCACCGTCCGAACGCAGTGCCTGTGCCTTGGTGATGGTCGCCCCCGGCACCACGTGGTAGAGCAGCACCGACTCGAGGGTGTCCACCCCGAGGGTCGCCGCGGCCGCGAAGACCTGCGACTCGCTGCGGTACCAGTGGCCGGTCAGGTCAGCGACCAGCACCTGGAACGCGCGGTCGTTCGGAAGGAAGGCCGTGAGCGGGACCCTCCCGTCGGCCAGCACCGCGACGGGGCTTGTCGGCTTGGCGGTCAGCACCGCACCGACCGCGGCGTCCACGACGTCGAAGTCGTACCAGTTGCGGTCGAAGGAGTGCCCGTCCGCGGCGAGTACCGCGGCCAGGCTGCGGGTGCCGAGGGCGTGCGAGGAGCGCGCACCCTCGCTGGCGCTGGCGCCCGGCGCGAGCGCGACGGCGGTGGCTGCGACCACCACGGTCGCGGCGACGGTGCTGATGGAACGGGCGATGGATCGGCGGAGCAGGGACACGTTGCCTCCCAGGGGTGTGGTGACCGGTTCCGGTCGCACCCCACTTCGGCTGGGGACGCTGGCGCGGTTGCACGGCGTCGTTCTGCAACCGCGCAGCCACATCGGTACGAAGTGGGGTTGTGGAGGCCGTCGACGTGCTGGGTGCCCGGCTGCACAACGGCGACGAGAGCGCGCTCGAGGAGTGCTACGCGCAGTTCGGCCCGACCGTGCTGGCCTACCTTCGCCGGCACGTCGGGGTGGACGACGCCGAGGACGTCCTGCAGCGCACGTTCCTCGACGTGTGGCGCAGCGCGGCGCGGTACGACCCGATGCAGCCCCTGGCGGGCTGGGTCTTCACCATCGCCCGACGGCGAGCCATCGACACCCTGCGCGGTCGTCGTCCGACCGTCGTCTCGGTCGACGTGCTGCGCGACCTCGTGGGGGAGGACGGACGGGAGATGGCTGAGCGGTTCGCCTGGGCGGCCGACCTCCGGGCGGCCCTGGCCCGGCTGCCCGAGGCCCAACGACGAACGCTGGAGCTCGCCTACTTCGAGGACCGCACCCAGCGCGAGATCGCACGGCTGCTCGACGTCCCGCTCGGCACCGTGAAGGCCAGGATGGCGCGCGGCACCCGGGCTTTGGGGGAGCTGATGGTGAACGACACCGTCGCCGCCAACGAGAGGGGAGGTGAGGTCGAGTGAGCCACGTCGACACGGGCGAGGAGCTGGTCGCGCTGCTGCGCGGAGAGCTCGACCGCGCACGGACCGGGGACGTCGTCGGGCACCTGCGCGAGTGCGACGACTGCCGCTCGGCGCTGGTCGAAGTCGCGTCCGTGCACTGCGCCTTGTCGGCGGCGGCGAGGCTGCTGCGGTCCGAGCCGGAGGCTCACCTGACCCCTGTGGGGCCGTCGTCCGTCCTGGCTGGTCAGTCGACCGTCGAGCTGCCGCCACTGGTCCCGGTCACGACCCGCAGGCGGCTGCCGATGGTGCTGGTGGCGTGCGCGGCCGGGGTGCTGCTCGTGGTCGGGCTCGCTGCCGGGATCCAGCACTGGCGGGGGAACGCCTCGGCCACGCCGTCGCGGTCGGTCGCGTTGCAGGCGGTCACTGGGACGGCGTCCGGGCGGGTGTCGATGGCCGAGCCGGCCACCCAGCGCGGGACGACGCGGATGAGCATCACGACGACGGGACTGGACCCCGCAGGTCCAGGACGCTTCTACTACGCGTGGCTGTTCGACCCGATGACGAGCAAGATGCTGCCGCTCGGCGTGGTCTCACCGGACGGCTCGACGCGCTTCGACGTCTCCGACGACCTGGTCAGCAGCTACCACGCCGTCGACATCAGCCTGCAGGACGACAACGGAGACCCGGCGCACTCGGCGACCTCGGTGCTCCACGCCGGCTATTGAGGCGCAGGAAGGCACGGCCCCGCCAGGTACGCCGTGAGGTACGCCAGTCAGGGGTGATCACCCCCGCCTCGCGTACCTCACGGAGTACGGAACATCGTCCAGCGGTTCAGCGCACCCGGCCGTACCGGACCTGCGACGTCCAGAGGTGCACCTTCTTGACCTTCTTGCCCGGCCGCGGCGCGTGCCAGATGTTGCCGTGGCCGGCGTAGATGGCGACGTGGTACGCGTGCCGACCGTGGAAGAAGAACACCAGGTCGCCCTGGCGGCGGTTCTTGGACTTGATGTGGATCGACCTCTTCCACTGGCCCTGCGCCGTGCGGGCCAGCTTCTTGCCGACCTTGGCGTAGCTCCAGCGGGTCAGGCCCGAGCAGTCGAAGGCGCGTGGGCCGGTGGCCCCGTGCCGGTAGGGGGTTCCGTGCCTGGTCGCCGCCATCTTGACGGCCCGGGTGGCGACGGCGGCGGGGACCACGGCCGACGCGGACAGCGTGCCGGCCACAGCCAGCGGGATGGTGAGCCCGACGGCCAGCGCGGCCGCGAAGACCAGACGGAACAGGGCAGGGTGAACAGCGCGACGAGTCGCGGTCATGGGGTACTCCAGGTCAGCGCCTGCGAAGCGGGACCTGTCGGGGTCGGGAACCTGTACTCCCGGTCCGTCGTCAGCCGGCCTCAACGTGCGAGGTCGTCAGCGACGTCCTTACCCCCAAGAGCTGCCGTGGTGCACGGCGCTCGAAAAACCTGGGCGCTCCGTACCTGCCACCAACGCGTCGTGGTAGACGACTCCCTGGTGCCGTGGCAGGTCTCGGCGTGACACCAGGAGCCCCGCCGTCTGGCGAGGGCTTCGTCTCTGTATCGGCCGCGACGCTCGCGACCTGAAGTGCCTGTGGCCGACGTCACGTCGAAGTCGACCTGTTCGGCTCAGCCGAGCAGCTCCTCGGGCACCCGCAGCATGCCCTCCTGTGCGACCGAGGCGACCAGGCGGCCGTCCTGGCTGAAGATCCGGCCGATGCCCAGACCGCGGGCGCCGGACGCCGACGGGCTGGCTTGGACGTACAGCAGCCACTCGTCGACCCGCACCGGCCGGTGCCACCACATCGCGTGGTCCAGGCTCGCTGCCTTCAGCCCGCGGGTCGCCCAGGTCACTCCGTGTCGGCGCAGCACGGACTCCAGCAGCGTGTAGTCGCTCGCATAGCCCAGCACGGCCCGGTGCAGCACGGGGTCGTCCGGCATCGCGGCGGGTGTGCGCATCCAGACGGCGTTGCGGGCCACCCGCTCCGGGTCGGCTTCCCAGTACACCGGCGGCTGCACGTGCCGCAGGTCCATGGGCCGCTCCTGCGACCAGTACCGCGCCACCGGGTGGTCGATGTGGCCGAGCAGCTGGGCGGTGGTGGGCAGCTCGTCCGGGCCGGGGACGTCGGGCATCGAGTCCTGGTGGTCCAGTCCCGGTGCCTCGTCCTGGAAGGAGGCGATCATCGACAGGATCGGCTTGCCGAACTGGATCGCGTGCACCCGCCGGGCGCTGAAGGAGCGACCGTCGCGCAGCCGCTCGACCGCGAAGGTGATCGGCTCGTTGGAGTCGCCCGCCCGCAGGAAGTAGCCGTGCATCGAGTGGACGTCGCGGCCGGGCTCGACAGTCCGTCCGGCCGCCACCAGGGTCTGGCCGAGCACCTGGCCGCCGAAGACGCGGCCGTGCGGCTGGCGCTGGCTGGCGCCGACGAAGACGTCCTGGCCGTGCTCGTCCAGCCCCTGCGGCTCGAGGTCGAGCACCGCCAGCAGACCCTTGAGCAGCTCGGCGCCGTCCCCGCGCGCGTCCTGCGCCGTCGTCCGCTCGCTCACGTGACCTCCGGGCTCGTCGTGGTCGGCGCCTGCGCAGCGCCGAGCATCCGCAGGGCCAGCCTGCCGTACAGCGTCGCCACGTCCTCCGGCGACTCCCGGCCGGCCGGGTCGTACCACCGGCAGACGTCGATGCTCAGCGACAGGATGGCTCGGGTCACCCCGTGCGGGTCGTCCAGCGACAGCTCGCCGGCAGCCGCACCTCGCCGCACCTCGGCCTCGACCAACGACTCGATGGCCCGCCGCATCTGGGCCACCTCGACCCGGTCCGCGGCGGGCAGCGCACCCAGCTCGTACTGGACGACGCGGGCCACGGTGTGGTGCCGGGCGTGCCAGGCGGTGAAGGTCTCGACGCACCGCCGCAGCCGCTGGGTGCTGCTGCCCGGAGTCTGCGGCGAGAGTGCCTCGCGCACCAGGTCGAGCGCGCCCTGGTGCCCGAGCAGGCTGACCTGGGCCAGTACCGCGGCCTTGCTCGGGTAGTGCACGTACAGGCCGGCAGGGGACAGCCCGGCACCGATTGCGATGTCCCGCGTCGTGGTCGCGTGGTACCCGCGGTCCGCGAACGCGGCGACCGCCGCCTGGACGATCCGGCGGGGCGTGTCGGGCAGGTCGACGAAGGCGTCCGCGAGCGCGGGGTCGCCGGCTGCGGTGCTGGCCATCGCGCACTCCCTCGAAGGTCGTCGGACCGCTTGACAGGCCACGGCTGGGACGGGAGGCTAGCAGGTGAGCAAGCGCTTAGTCACTGTCTGTCCTGGGAGGCCCCCGGTGCGCCGCACCCTGTTCACCGAAGAGCACGAGGCGCTGCGCGCCACGGCCAAGGAGTTCCTGGCCCGTCACGTGATCCCGCACCAGGACGAGTTCATCGAGAACCGCGGTCTGCCTCGCGAGTTCTGGCTGGAGGCCGGCAAGCAGGGGCTGCTCGGCCTGCACATCCCCGACGAGTGGGGCGGCGGCGGCAGTGAGGACTACCGCTACGGCGTCGTGGTCGCCGAGGAGTTCTCCAAGGTCTCGGCGTCCATCTCCTCGTGCTTCGGCATCCACGGCAGCGTCTGCGCGCCGTACCTGGTGGAGCTGACCACCGACGAGCAGAAGGAGCGCTGGCTGCCGCGCTTCTGCACCGGCGAGCTGGTCTGCGCGATCGCGATGACCGAGCCCAGTGGCGGCTCCGACCTCGCCGCGCTGAAGACCCACGCAGTGCGCGACGGCGACGACTGGATCCTCAACGGCTCCAAGACCTTCATCACCAACGGGTACAGCGCCGACCTGGTGATCGTGGCCGCGCGCACCGACCCGTCCAAGGGCGCCCGCGGCATCACGCTGTTCGGCGTCGAGACGGGCATGGAAGGCTTCACCCGCGGCCGCAAGCTCGACAAGGTCGGCCAGACCGAGTCCGACACCGCCGAGCTGTTCTTCCAGGACGTGCGGGTGCCGGACGCACTGCGGATCGGCGAGGAGGGGCAGGGCTTCATCTCGATGATGGAGCGGCTGGTGCAGGAGCGCGTCGGCGCGGCGCTGGCGAACATCGCGCACGCCGCGCAGATCCTGGACGAGACCATCGAGTACGTGAAGCAGCGCAAGGCGTTCGGCCAGTCCGTCGGGTCGTTCCAGCACAACAAGTTCAAGGTCGCCGAGCTGAAGACCAAGGTCGACGTCACGCAGGCGTTCGTCGACAAGTGCATCGTGCTGTTCGCCGAGGGCCAGCTGACCTCCGCCGAGGCCGCCGAGGCCAAGTGGTGGAGTGCCCAGGTGCAGAACGACGTCCTGGACGAGTGCGTCCAGCTCTACGGCGGCTACGGCTACATGAACGAGTACCGGGTGGCACGCGCCTGGCGCGACGCCCGGGTGACCAAGATCTGGGCCGGCTCCAACGAGATCATGAAGGAGCTCATCGGCCGGGACCTGGGCCTGTGAGCGGGTCGGCACGGCGCTTCGAGGGCAAGACCGCGATCGTCACAGGTGCTTCGCGGGGCATCGGCCTCGGCATCGCCGAGCGTCTGGTCGCTGAAGGTGCGCGGGTCGTCATCACCGCGCGCACCGCCGAGGCGCTGGACGAGGCGGTGACCACGCTCGGCGGCCCCGGCGTCGCGCTCGCCGTCGCCGGACGCTCGGACGACGCCGAGCACCGCGCGCAGACCGTCGAACGGGCCGTCCAGGTCTTCGGTGGTCTGGACTTCCTGGTCAACAACACCGGCATCAACCCGGTCGCCGGCCCGCTGCTCGACCTGGACCTCGACGCGGCCCGCAAGATCGCTGAGACCAACATCGTCTCCACCCTGGCCTGGACCCAGCTCGCGGTCCAGGCGGGGATCGCTGAGCGTCGCGGCGCGGTGGTCAACATCTCGTCCATCGCCGGGGTGCAGCCGGCCCCGGGCATCTCGTTCTACGGCGCGAGCAAGGCGGCCGTCATCTCGCTGACCGAGTCCCTGGCCGTCGAGCTCGGACCGCTGGTGCGGGTCAACGCGGTGGCGCCGGCCATCATCAAGACCAAGTTCGCGGAGGTGCTGTACCTGGACAAGGAGGAGCGGGTCGCGCGGCACTACCCGCTCAAGCGGCTGGGGGAGCCCGCGGACGTGGCCGGACCGGTCGCCTTCCTGCTCTCCGACGACGCGGCCTGGGTGACCGGCCAGACGATCGTCGTCGACGGCGGGATCAGCAAGGCCGGAGGTCTCGGGTGAGCGACCTGCCCAGCACGATGCATGCCTGGCAGGTGGTGCGGCACGGGGACCCGGCATACGCGTTGGAGCGTCGCGAGGTATCGGTGCCGCGTCCCGGTCCGGGCCAGCTGGTGGCCCGGGTCGCGGCCTGCGCGCTGAACTACCCGGACACCATGCTCGCCGCCGGCACCTACCAGCAGCGGCCCGAGCTGCCCTTCACCCCTGGCATCGAGCTGTCCGGTCACGTTGCGGCAGTGGGTGACGGGGTCACCGACCACGCCGTCGGGGACCGAGTGCTCGGCCTGCCCGCCCTGCCGCACGGGGCGCTGGCCGACTACGCGGTGATGTCCGCGGACACCGCCTTCGCCGCACCCGAGTCGCTGGACGACGCGAAGGCGTCGGCCCTCTACGTGGCGTACCAGACGGGCTGGTTCGGGCTGCACCGGCGCGCTCGGCTGCAGGCCGGGGAGACGCTGGTCGTGCACGCTGCGACCGGTGGAGTGGGCAGCGCAGCGGTCCAGCTCGGTCTGGCGGCCGGTGCGCGCGTGGTGGCGGTCGTTGGTGGCCCGGACAAGGCCGAGGTGGCCTGGTGGCTGGGTGCGGACGAGGTGGTGGACCGGCACGCCGCCGGCGACCTGGCCGGGCTCGTCGGCGCGCTGAAGGCCGCCTGCGGCCCGCACGGTGCCGACGTCGTCTACGACCCGGTCGGCGGGGACGCGTTCGCCGCGTCCACCAAGGTCGTCGCCTTCGAGGGGCGGATCGTGGTCGTCGGCTTCACCAGCGGCACAGCGGCGCAGGCCGCGACGAACCACGCACTGATCAAGAACTACAGCGTGCTCGGGCTGCACTGGGGCCTGTACCAGCAGCACGACCCGGCGGCGGTGCAGCACGCGCAGCGGGAGATCCACGAGCTGGTGGCGGCGGGCCTGGTCGACCCGTGGGTCTCCGAGCGGATCGGCCCGGACGACGTCCCGGACGCGCTGAGCCGACTGGCCGCGGGCCGGACGACGGGACGGGTGGTGGTCGTAGGTGCTTGAGCTCTCCGGCGCGTGCGTCGTGGTCACCGGCGGTGGGTCCGGCATCGGCGCCGAGCTGTCTCGCCGGTTCGCCCAGCAGGGCGCGCACGTCGTGGTCAACGACCTCGATCCCGCGTCGGCCAAGGCGGTCGCCGACGAGATCGGCGGGCTGACCGCGCCGGGTGACGCCGCGACCCTCGACGGGGTCGAGGCCGTGGTGGCGCTGGCCCGGGAGCGCTTTGGCGAGGTGGACCTGTTCTGCGCCAACGCCGGCGTGGCTCCGCGCGGTGGTCCGGTCGGGCCCGGTGCGACTACGCCGCAGGCCTGGGCACAGGCCCTCGAGGTCAACGTGCTCGCCCACGTGCGGGCCGCCGAGGTCCTGCTGCCGGCCTGGTTGGCCCGCGGGCGCGGCCACCTGCTGGTCACGGCGTCGGCCGCTGGGCTGCTCACCATGCTGGGCAGCGCGCCGTACGCGGTGACCAAGCACGCCGCGGTGGCCTTCGCCGAATGGCTGCGGCTGACGTACTCGCACCGCGGGGTCGTCGTCCAAGCTCTGTGCCCGCAGGGCGTCCGGACCCCGATGCTCGCGGGCACCGGTCGGCTCGGCCGGGCGCTGCTCGAACCGGACGCCGTCGACGTCTCGGTGGTGGGCGACGCGGTCCTCGCTGCGTTGGGCACCGGGCAGTTCCTGGTGCTGCCGCACCCCGAGGTGGCCGGCTACCTGGCGGCCAAGGCGGCCGACCCGGACGACTGGCTCGAGTCGATGAACCGCCTGCAGCAGCGGCTGGAGTCCGGGCGCTGAGTCAGCCGTCCATGCCGGCCGAGAAGGTCTCACGGGCCAGCAGCGGCCGCAGCCGGTGCTCGACGTCCGGGGTGACGAAGGCCTGGTGCAGGCTGCCCGTCAGCACGTTGCCGATCGCACCCATCACCATCGCCTGGTCCAGCGACAGGTAGGTCTTGGCCACCGTTCCGGAGCGCACTGCCACGGCGTCGTAGAAGCCGCCGTCGCCGTAGGCACCCAGGTGGTCCTTGATCGCGGCCAGGTTGTCCATCGCGGCGCGCGGGGCGTAGGGCAGCGCGAGGAACGACGCGTGCGGTGTCACCACGCCGTCACCGAAGGTCGGTGTCGGTACGGTCGCCGGTCGGCAGTCGCCGAACCCGTCGTCCACCGGGCTCTTCTCGGCGTCGGAGTAGTAGCCGTCCGGGTTCATCCCGATCGCGTCCACGCCGTACTCGCGGTAGCCGCCGCCGGGGGTGCTGGACGGCGAGAAGCCCCAGTACCCGTACTTCGCGTCGTCCAGACCGTGCTCGATCTGGGCGCGCACGGTGAGCGGGTGGTTCACCGCCCAGCTGCGCGGACCCCACGAGGCCTCGGGTACGAACAGGTCCGGCATCAGCGACTCGAACATGTCTCCGCCCCAGCTGGGCACCAGGCGCATCCCGCGGTAGCGGTAGGCGCCCTCGTAGACCGGCACGCCCAGGTAGGTGCGGGTGGTGCCGACCGGCTGCTGCTCCTGCCAGGACCAGTCGCAGGTGCTGGGGAAGGTACGCCAGGTCGCGTAGTACGCCTCGGGCGGGATCTGGGCCCGGGCGATGCCGAGGTAGAGCGCGATCCGCGCCTCGGTCACCGTCGTGTCGTAGCTGTTGCAGGTGTACCAGACGTCCGGGCCGCTGCCGCGGTAGTTGCCGACCACCGAACAGCCGCCGGGGTCGGAGTCCCAGAAGCCGCCGCGGACGAAGCCGGCGTTCACCCCGTCGCGGGCGGGTGCCGGGTTGTAGAAGAAGCCGAAGTCCATGGGGCGCAACAGGTCCTGGGCCTGGCGGCGCAGTCTGGGCTCGGCTCCGGCGACCACCATCAGCGCCGCGGCCAGCCAGCCGTTGTCGACGCTGGACAGGAATGGGGTGATCGGGTCACCGGACGGCGGCCAGACCGTCAGCTTGGCCCCGGTGTGCTCGTCGTACCAGTTGTAGAACATGCCGCTGGCCGGGTGTCGATCCAGGTGGCCGAGCGTGGTCAGCGTCCGGCTCATCCGCCGCAGAGCCTCGGCGCGGCGGATCACCCCCGTGTCGCGCGCGACGACCGTGCTCCACAGGTAGCCACCGATGTTGGTCGGCGAGGTGTAGCCGGACCGCACCGGAGCGGTCACCGGGCCGGTCATGTTGTCTGCGGGAAGTCCGGTGGCGTCGTCCGTCAAGGCGACGAAGGAGCGCCAGGTGTCCGCGGCGTAGCGGTGCAGGGTGGCCCGGTCTGCACTGGTCAGGCCACCGCCGTCCGGACGTCCTGGCGGCGCGGCCGTGGCGGCGGCGCTCGACCCCGCCAGCAGGGCCAGCAAGACCGGACCAACGACGGTCAGCAGAGCGGTGCGGCGGTGCACGGTGGGCCTCCTCGACGGTTCCCCTCCTGGCACCCTGTCCGAACTGTCCGGATCGTGCAACCGGAGCTCAGGCGTAGCGGGCCAGCTCCCGTCGCGCGAGCGACATGCGGTGCACCTCGTCCGGGCCGTCGGCAAGCCGCAGGGTCCGCGCGGCCACCCACAGCTGGGCGAGCGGCGTGTCCTGGCTGACGCCGGCCCCGCCGTGCACCTGGATGGCGTCGTCGATCACCCGCTGGGCCATCAACGGGACCGCGATCTTGATCGCCTGGATCTCGGCGTGCGCGCCCTTGTTGCCGACGGTGTCCATCAGCCAGGCAGTCTTCAGCACCAGCAGCCGGGCCTGCTCGATGGCGACCCGGGCGTTGGCGACCTGCTCGCGCACCACACCCTGCGCCGACAGCGGCCGCCCGAACGCCACCCGCTCGTTGGCCCGGCGGCACATCAGCTCCAGCGCGCGCTCGGCCATCCCGATCAGGCGCATGCAGTGGTGGATGCGGCCCGGGCCCAGTCGCGCCTGGGCGATCGCGAAACCCTCGCCCTCACCCTTGAGGATGTTCGACGCAGGAACCCGGACGTCGTCGAACGCAACCTCGGCGTGGCCGCCGTGCGGGCTGTCGTCGTAGCCGAAGGTGTGCAGCGCGCGGACGATCCGCACGCCCGGGGTGTCCCGCGGCACCAGGACCATCGACTGCCGGCGGTGCCGGTCCACCGACTCGTCGGCCGGGTCCGCCGACTGCCCCATCACCACGAAGATCTCGGCGGCGGGGTCCATCGCGCCCGTGGACCACCACTTGCGTCCGCTGACGACGTACTCGTCGCCGTCGCGGCGGATCCTGGTCTCGATGTTCGTCGCGTCCGAGGAGGCGACCTCTGGCTCCGTCATGCAGAAGGCGGACCGGATCCGCCCGTCCAGCAACGGTTCCAGCCAACGGGACTGCTGCTGCGGGGTACCGAACTCGGCCAGCACCTCCATGTTGCCGGTGTCCGGGGCAGCGCAGTTCAGCGACTCCGGTGCCAGCCACGGAGACCGCCCGGTCAGCTCGGCGAGCGGCGCGTACTGCGCGTTGGTCAGGCCGGCCCCGTGCCGGCCTGGGATGAAGAGGTTCCACAGGCCCTCGCCGCGGGCGGCCGCCTTGAGCTCCTGGACGACGGGTGGGCGCGACCACTCCCGGTCGGTGCCGCGCGCATCCTGGACCTGCTGGTGCAGAACGGCTTCCGCCGGGTAGACGTGCGTCTCGAGGAACCTCTGCAGCCGTTCGGTGAGCTCGGTGGTGCGGTCGTCATAGGCGAAGTCCACGGTGGTCCTCTCGTTGCGGGCGCGGCGCTCAGGCCAGCTCGGCGAGCAGCAGATAGGTCGTCTGCTCGGGCCGCTCGAGGTTCGGCAGGTGACCGGCCCAGGGCAGCTCGACCAACCGGGCCTGCGGCATGGTGTCGGCCAGGTGCCTGGCCACGTGCTGGAAGTGGTCCAGGTCGTGGCCGGCGCTGAACACCGTGGTCGGTACGTCGATCGTGGCGGCGTCCAACTCCGGCCGAGCCGGGCCGAGGTCGTCCGGGCCAGGCAGCTGGACCTCGAAGTTGCGCCGCTGCATCCGGGCCAGCTCGGCGCGGGTCGACTGGTCGGCGTCCGGGCCGAGCCAGGTCTCGACGTTGAGCTGGACGGCCGCCTCGACGTCACCGGCCTCGAGCAGCGCCTCCTCGGCCTCGCCGAACGCCTCGACGGTTGCCGTCACCGGCAGCCCCGGGTACGCAGTGCAGAGCAGGAGCAGCTGCGACACCCGTTGCGGCGCAACGGTCGCCAGCTCCATGGCGATCCTGCCGCCGTATGACGACCCGATCACCGCAACCTGGTCGATGCCGTGCTCGTCCAGCAGCGCGAGCAGGTCTGTGCTGTCGCTCCAGCCCGACTCGGTGGGCAGCGGGGTCTCGCCGAAGCCGCGCAGGTCGGCACGGACCACCCGGTGCGAGGCGGTCAGAGCCTCCCACTGCGGGTCCCACTGCTCGCGGCCGGCGACGCCGGAGTGCAGCAGCAGCACCGCCGTCCCCGAACCTGCCACGTCGTGGGCCAGCAAGCTGCTCATGATGCCTCCGCGAGCGCGTGACGTCCGGCCCCGACGAGCCTGGGGACCACGGCGCCGATCTGGTCGAACCCCGGACCCACGGTCTGGCCCTGGGTGAAGCGGTAGTGGATCCCTTCCAGGATCACCGCGAGCTTGAAGTAGCCGAACGCGACGTACCACGGCAGCGCCGTGAGATCGAGGCCGGTGGTCGTGGCGTACCGGTGGGCCAGCTGGTCGCCGCTGGGAAACCCGTCGACGGCCGCCGGGGTGTCGTTGATCGGACCCAGCGCCGTCACGGACTTGTTGCCCCAGTACACAAGCAGCAGTCCGAGGTCGGTCAGCGGGTCGCCGAGGGTGGCCATCTCCCAGTCCAGCACGGCCGCCACGTCCCACGTGCCCGGCCGGACCAGCAGGTTGTCCAGCCGGAAGTCACCGTGCACGACGGCCGCTCGCTGCGGCGCCGGCACGTCGGCCGCCAGGGCGTCGTGCAACGCGTCGATGCCGGCGACGTCCCGGCTGCGGCTCGCGGCCAGCTGCTTGCCCCAGCGGGCGACCTGGCGGGTCATGAAGCCCTCTGGGCGGCCGAAGTCGTGCAGCCCCACCGCGTCCGGCTCGACCGAGTGCAGTGCTGACAGCGTGTCCAGCATCCGGTCGGCCAGCGACCCGCGCTCGGCGGCGGGCACCGCCAACAGCTGTTCGCGGCTGCGCAGCACCTGCCCGTCCACCCGCTGCATGAGGTAGAACGGAGCGTCCAGCGGTGAGTCGGTCTCGCACAGCAGCACAGGATCGGGAACCGGCACGGCGCCGCCGCGCAGGGCGCTGATCACCCGGAACTCGCGGCTCATGTCGTGCGCGGTGGCGAGCACGTGACCCAGCGGCGGGCGGCGCAGCACCCAGCGGTGGCTCCCGTCGTCCAGCGTGTACGTGAGGTTGGACCGACCGCCGGCGATCAACTCGGCCGACAGGTCGCCGGCGCGCAGTCCTGGGTGTCGGGCGTCGAGCCACCGGGTGAGCGCGATGACGTCCAGACCACGAGGCACGCAGGCACCGTATCCCAGGCCCGGCAGGGCAGGGCAGGATGTCCGGCATGGCTCGCTACCGCTGTGACTACCCGATGCGCTGGTCCGACATGGACGCCTACGGGCACGTGAACAACGTGCAGTACCTGCGTTTCTTCGAGGACGCGCGGATCGAGGCGTTCGCGGCGCACCGGGCGGGGGACGGCGACAAGAGCCTGCTGGACGCCGGCATCCTCGTGGTGCGGCACGAGATCGAGTACCTCAAGCCGCTGAAGTGGCGCCCCGAGCCGGTGCACATCGACCTGTGGATCACCGAACTCAAGGGCGCCCGGGTCGACGTCGGCTACGAGGTCTACGACGCGCACGAGGGCGAGGAGCGGGTCCGCTACGCGCTGGCCGAGTCCACGCTGGTCGTCTACGACCTGGTCAGCGAGCGGCCACGCCGGATCAGCGCCGCCGACATCGAACGCCTGGACGGGCTGCGCGGGGATCCAGTTCCGTTCCGGATGCGTCGGTCCAGGGCGTGAGCGACCTCCTGCTCCCGGACGAGGACACCGCGGCGGATCTCGCCACCTACCTGGCTCGGGCTCGGCGGGTCGACCCGGACGGCGCCGCTCGGTTGGTCGCCGCCGGGGCGACGCTGGCGGTGTACGTCTCGCCGGTGCACGGCGGCGGCGGACCCACCGTGATAGGGCTGCGCGTGCTCGCGCTCGCCGAACCCGCCACGGCCGACCGGACGGTGCCGATGGCCGCGCTGAGCGACCGGCTGGCCCGGCCGGTCGCCGCGTCCGGTCCGGTCCGGCTGGCGCTGCCGCCGATGGACGCCGCGGACGCCGGCTGGGCGGGGGTCGGCCCTCCGCGCTCGGGCTGGCAGGCGGTCGGCACGGTCGACGCGGCCGCGCTGGGTGACGCGGCGCGGGCCGGCATCGAGGAGATCGCGGCCGGCGCCGGCCAGGGCGCCGGGTCGGCGGTTGTCAGCCGCCTGCGCGCGCTGGTCTGGGGACGGGACATGGTGTCCGTGCCGGGGTTGGCGGCCGGCGCAGCGTTCGCCGTGGAGTCGTTGGGGTTCCTGGGTTCCGACGATCCCGTCACGCTGCACGCGGCCGGTCCGTGGCAGCGGCTGTCCAGTGTCCGCGGGCACGTCCTGGTGCGGCGCTCGATGCTGTAGGACCGGCTCAGCCGAACGGTGGGCTCTGCGCGATGGTCAGCGGGTGTCCGTCCAGTCCGAGACCCACCTGGACGACGTAGCTGCCCCGGGCCCTCGGCAGCGGCACCCACAGGTACGCGACGGTGGAGTCGTTCTCGGTGCTCGACCTGACCAGCGCGCCCATCGTGGTGCCGAGCCAGCTCTTCGGCAGCGGGGTGTCGCCGCTCTCCTGCAGGACCGTCCAGGTCAGGGCAAGATCCTTGCCGCGCAAGCCGATCGTCTGCACGTTCGTGGTCACCAGCACGCCGAGGGTGTCGCCGCGGTGTCCGGACGCGCGCGCATTGCCCAGCAGGCCGATCACCCGGTCGGCCGCCACGTCGGCGGCGACCGGCTGGCCCGCGCTGTCCACCTGCGTCGTCGTCGCGGCCAACCCGACCGCGTTCTTGAGGATCAAGGGCTTGCAGTCGTCCTGGGCGCAGGTCAAGCCGTCGCGAACGCCGGCGCTCACCAGGCTCTGCTGGCCCGCGGTCAGCATGCTGAGCAGCGGTTCGCCCTGCAGCCGGGCGGTCGCCGACCCGGTGGCCGTCGCGTCCGTCGTCGCGCGGGTCGTGGGGCTGGTCGTCGGGCTTGTGCTGGCGCTGGCCGTGGGGCTGGTCGTGGGGCTGGCCGTGGTGGTGACGGTCAGCCGCGAGCGCTGATCCTGCTGCAGCGTGGTCAGCCCGGTCGGCCGAGCGGTGCGGACGAACGCGGCCAGCTGGGCGCCGACCGCGCCCGGTCGCGGCGCCGAGTTCGCGGTGCTGCGGGAGACCGGTTGCGGGATGAGCGCCGGTGCCCGGGTGAGGTACTCGCTCAACGGCATCCGGACGACGCTGAGCACCACCAGGTGCGCCTCGTCCTGCGGGTCCGGGTCGGGCCACAGCGAGACGATGGCCGTGACGGCGGCCGCGACGGCGCCCGCGCCGAGCACGAGCTGCATCGGGCGGGACCACCAGCCCGCCTGCTTCCCCGCGCGCTCGTCGTCGGCACTGGCCATCTCAACCCACTTCCCGCCGCCCACAGTCCTCCGCACCCGGGCCGGCAGGCAAGCCCCGCGCGCGGGTGCCTGCCGTGCACGCTCGCCGGATCGCCTGCCCGGTGTGCGGGCTCGTCGCAGGAACAGAGCCGCCGCGGCCGGCGAAAGTACATGATCTTGGTGTTCGGCGACGGCCCGACGCTCAGACGTCGATGGTGAGCCGGACCGAGACCACGTCACCAAGGGCGAGGCCCTCGGCGGTCCGGACCCGGTCCTTCAGCGGCACCACGTACCGACCGTCCTTGGGCCACAACGAGGTCGTCCAGTCGGTGGCACCGATCCGCACGGCCACTGGGATCATGCCCCAGCCGTAGCTGACCAGCGCCGAGGCGGCCTCCAGCTCGGCGCACTCCTCGTCAGGCACGCTGACGAAGTGGTAGGGGGCCGGCCCCCTCCAGTGCCAGATCTCGCCGCTGAACTCCAGGTCCACCGGGTCAGGATAGGGCTCGACGTACGCTGCGGAAGTGGCGCAACGGGACCCGGGGCAGGCGTTCGAGGACGTTCCGTGAGTCCGGCACGTCGGCGGGCGTTGGTCGCGCTCGGTGCCGCGCTCGTCCTGGTCGTCGGGGTCGTCGTCGGGGCCGGGTTGCGTGCCCGCGAGTCGACGTCCGACGCGGTGTCGCAGAGCCGCCCGGGCGCAGTGCTCCTGGTCCCCGGGTACGGCGGGAGCACGTCGTCGCTGCAGACGCTGGCGGACGCGCTCACCGCGTCCGGTCGCCGCACGGTCGTCGTCCAGCTGCCGGGGGACGGCACCGGCGACCTGCGCGCCCAGGCGGCCGCCGTCAAGGCAGCGGCCGACGGGGCGATCGTGGCCGGCGCGCCCAGCGTCGACGTCGTCGGGTACTCGGCCGGCGGTGTGGTGGCGCGGATCTGGGCCGCTGACCTGGGCGGGGCGGCGCAGGCCCGGCGGATCGTCACGCTCGGGTCGCCGCACCACGGTACCGAGCTGGCGGGGCTGGGCTCGGCCCTGGCGCCCGGGGCGTGCCCGCTCGCCTGCCGGCAGCTCGTGCCGGGCAGCGACGTGCTGACCGGCCTGCCCGAGACGCCGTCCGGGCCGGTCTGGACCAGCCTGTGGACGACCCAGGACCAGACCGTCGTCCCGCCGGACTCGGCCCGCCTCGAGGGCGCGCTGGACATCGAGGTCCAGAGCATCTGCCCCGACGCCTCGGTGCAGCACGGCCAGCTGCCCCGCGACCCGCTGGTCATCGGCCTGGTCGAGCAGGCCCTCGACGTGGCGCCGATGACCCAGGCCCCGGCGCCGTCGCGGTGCGCCGCGCTCCGCGCGAGGGGTGGCGCGGGCTCGACCTGAGCGGACCGTCAGCTCGTGATGTCGCGGGTGGCGAAGTTGGCCCACGCGGCGCCAAGCAGGACGACGACGTACGCGGTCTGCACCAGGACGCCGCGCTCGACGTCGTGCCAGAGCACCGGATCGCGGAACAGGTCCACCCAGGCGAGCCAGTACCGGGTCGGCAGGTAGTCCCGGACACCGCCGGCGGCGTCCAGCGCGACCAGCACACTGCTGGCCACGAGCGCCGCGAGTCCGCCGAGCGCTGCGGCCAGCGGTGAGTCGGTGAGCGTCGACAGCAGCAGGGACACGGCCGCCACCCCGACCATCGACCAGCCGATGTAGAGCACCATCAGCGCGGTGCGCCAGGCCAGCGCGCTGGTGGTCAGGGTGGTGCCGGACAGCGTCGTGGTGGTGGCCGAGCTCGAGGTGCCGAGCAGGCTGACCCCGGCGACGTAGCCGGTCACCGCGACTGCGAGCACGCTGACGAGGGTGAACACCAGGATCGAGACCAGCTTGGCCACCAGCAGGCGCGTCCGTCCGACCGGCCGGACGAGCAGGTAGCGCAGGGTCCCCGCGGTCGCTTCGCCGGCGACCGCCTCACCGGCAACCACGGCGACTGCGATGGGCAGGAAGAAGGGCAGCACGATGCCGAGGGCAGCCGCCGGGTAGAGCGCACCGTTGCCGAGCACCGCCGACAGGAACGTCGGCCCCTGGCCGGGTCGCGGGCCGATCTTGGTCAGCGCGAGGAACACCGCCACGATCGCCGGCAGCAGGCAGAGCATCGCGATCGTCGTCCAGGTGCGGGGCCGGGCCAGCTGACGGCGCAGCTCCATCACGATCACGAGGTCAGCTCCAGCACCGTCTGCTCGAGGGTGCGCCGCTCCGGCGCCGCCTCGAGCACGCCGATGCCGTCCCGGACCAGCCGGGCGGTCACCTCGGCCACCGTCGTCCCCTCGAGCACCAGCCGCCCGTTCGAGTCGCCGGCGACCTGCGCGCCGAGCAGCCGGCGCGCGGCCGCGGTGTCGTCCACCCGGACGAGGGTCCGCCCGGTGGGGCCGCGCAGCGCGTCCAGGTCGTCCTGGGCGACGAGCCGACCGCGGTGCAGCACCCCGACCCGCGTGCAGGTCCGCTCGACCTCGGCGAGCAGGTGGCTGGACAGGAAGATGGTGGTGCCGGCCTCGTTGAGCGAGACCAGCAGCTCGCGCACCTCATAGATACCCTGCGGGTCCAGCCCGTTCGTCGGCTCGTCCAGCACCAGCAGGCGCGGCGATCGCACCAGGGCCTGCGCCAGCCCTAGGCGTTGTCGCATGCCGAGGGAGTAGGTGCGGACCGGACGGCGTCCGATGTCCGCGAGTCCGACCCGCTCGAGGGCCTCGTCGACCCGACGACGGCGGGTCCGGCGCGAGCCCGTGCCGGGGGCGGCCGGTGCGTCGCCGGGGCCGGTGGGGCCGGCCGAGTCGAGCAGCCGCAGGTTGGCCCGACCCGACAGGTAGGGGTAGGCGGCCGGACCCTCCACCAGCGCGCCCACCTCGCCGAGCACCTCGCGGGCCTGCCGAGGAACGGAGTGCCCGAGCAGCTCGACCTCGCCGCTGGTGGCGAAGACCAGCCCGAGCAGGATGCGCACCGTCGTGGTCTTGCCCGAGCCGTTTGGTCCGAGGAAGCCGTAGCGCTCGCCCTGGTGCACCGTGAGGCTCACCGAGTCCACGGCCGTGATCCGGCCGAACCGCTTGGTCAGGTTCCGGGTCGTGATGATCGGTTCGCCGGTCACTGCAGGCGCCGCGGGGGAGGGGAGGCCAGCAGCTCCTGCGCGGCGGACCGGAGCAGGTCGGGACCGACCAGCCCGGCGATCAGGTACCCGTGCCGGAAGTCGTCGCCCTGGGCCACCACGACATCCAGCAGGCTGGTGCTCACCTCGGCAACCGTCCCGCCCGGCACCTGGGAGGTGGGGCTGCCGGCGGACGTGGCGTTCGCGATCACGTCTCGAACGGTCCGGCCGGGCAGTGGCAGGAGGGCGAACCGCACCAGCCCAGTGCCGTACGAGGCGGTGCCTTGCAGCAGCGAGCGGGTGGCCGGCAGGCCGGCCAGCGTGTCGGGCAGCAGCCAGGGGGCGCGCTGGTCGATGGTCGCGGCGAGGTCCGGGGCGGTGCGCACGTCGTGCTTGGCGCCGAGTGCGAGCGGGGGCGTGACGTCCCGGGCGTGCTGGGCACCCAGCCGGACGTCGTCCAGTTCCGTGTCGAGTGCGAGCGCCCCGCGGCGGTCGACGACCTGCACCCGCAGCGGCAGGGCGCTGGCCCGGTCCACCCACACGTCGGCCTGCCCGATGGTGCTGACCTGGTCGGCGGGTTCGATCCGGACGCCGTCCGCGAGCCGCCCCGCCACCCGGCTGCCGCCCAGCCCGGTGACCCGGTCGGCCCTCCCGACGGCGGAAAGCAGGCGGTGTGCGACGGCCGGCGCGGTCAGATCGTCCGGGCGGGGCAGTCGAGCGCCGGGTTCGCCGACGGTGGTCGCGAGCTCGTGCCGCTCGTAGTCCCAGCTCACGACGCCGTCGTACGTGCCGTAGGTGTCCTGCTCACCGGTCGGGCTGAGCACCTGCACGCGCCACCGTTCGGGGCTGTCCCACCAGACCCTCGCGCGGGTTGTGCCGCCGAGGAGGTCGGCGACGTCGCCCAGGCCGGGGATGTCCGGCAGCCCCAGGGTGCCGCGGCTTTGGCTGGATGCGCTGTAGGGCACGTCGACCGCGAGCGCGCGCCGGACGAGCTCCTGCGGCCCCTGCCCGGCGGTGCCGTTCGGACCGGACAGCAGGTCCACCGCGCGCGGGCCGGACGTCGCGAGCAGCGACGTCAGCACGGCGCAGGCGCCGACGGCGGCCCAGCGCCGCCGGGCACTGCCGCTGACGACGGACATCACCGAGTAGACGAACGGGGAGGGCAGATGGTTCACATGGTGGAACCTGAGGATCCGGTCCCTACGATCAAGGTCGACAGGGGAGGGTCACATGAGGTACTTGGTCGTCGTCCCCGACGGACCGTTCGCCGAGTCCAAGGATCGTGAGCTACTCGGAGCTGGTCGTGCGGCGTCCGGTGCTGGACGGGCCGCTGGACGGGTGCGCCGAGGAGAGTCGTGACGCCGCTGCTCAGAGGCCGAGCCGGCCCTGCCCGTCGGCGGCCGCTGGACGAGGAGTCCGCCCGATGGCTGCACGAGCTCGCGGGCGACGGCCGCCAGCGCGAGGAGGCCGTCCGCCGGCTGCACGCCCTGCTGGTCCGGGTGTCCACCCGGGAGGTGCACCGGCGCGGCCACCGGCTGGACCTGTCCGGTCCCGAGCTGGACGACATCGCCTACCAGGCGGCGGCGGACGCGACGATCGCGGTGACCGCCAAGCTGAGCCAGTTCCGCGGGGAGAGCCGGTTCACCACGTGGGCCTACGCGTTCGCGGTGTTCGAGGTCTCGGCCAAGGTCGCCCGGCACTTCTGGGCGCGCCCCGGTGCCCGGCTGGCGGATGAGCAGTGGGCGCAGCTGCCGGCCCGGTTCGGCTTCCAGCCCGACCAGGAGGCGCAGTGGCGCGAGCTGCTGGCCGCGCTGCGTCGGGCGGTGGAGCAGCAGCTCACCGAACGCCAGCGGCGGGTGTTCGTGGCCGTGGTGCTGAACGACGAGCCCATGGACACCTTGGCGCTGGAGCTCAGCACCAGCCGGAACGCGCTCTACAAGACCCTGTTCGACGCGCGTCGCAAGCTGCGCGCCGCGCTCGTCGCCGACGGCCACCTGGCGAGCCCTACCGAGGAGGCCGTGAGTGGATGGTCCGCCCTCGAGCGCTTCCTGCGCACCGACCCGCACGACGTGGGGTGCGACGAGGCGATGAAGGTCATGCACCTCTACGTCGAGCTGGTGACCGCCGACCCGCAGCACGCTCGGCAGCAGTTCGCCGGGCTGGCCGCGCACCTGGAGGCGTGCGGGCCGTGCGGTGAGGACTTCGACGGGCTGCTGGCCGCGGTGAGGAAAGTTCCGGACGAGAGGTAAGACGGGCGCGTCCGCGGACGCCAACGAGGTATCCATCCGATCCTCGTGAGGAGCTCCCATGAAGACCCTCGTTCGACTCGCCGGCGCAGCGACCGTCTCGCTGGCCGCCGTCGCCGCCGTCGCCGGGCCCGCCGTCGCCGCCCCGGCGTCGACGAGCCCGACGTCGTCCCACCGCGCAGCCGGAGCCGTCTTCGTCCAGTCCGACGACCCGGACGCGAACACCGTGGTCGCCTATGCGCGGCGTGCGGACGGCACCCTGCGCCAGGCCGGGACGTACCGCACCGGCGGACGTGGCGGCGTGCTGGACGGCTCGGTCGTCGACCACCTCGCCTCCCAGGGCTCCCTCGCCCTGGACAAGGCGCACGGTCTGCTGCTCGCGGTGAACGCGGGCAGCAACTCGGTCACCGTCTTCGCCGTGCACGGCGACCGGCTCGCGCGTCGGCAGGTGATCGCTTCCGGCGGTGAGTTCCCGGTCAGCCTGAGCGTGCGCGGGGACCTCGTGTACGTGCTGAACGCGCGTGGCGGCGGCTCGGTGCAGGGCTACCGGCTGAACGGCGGGCGGCTGCACCGGGTGAATGCCTGGCACCGCGACCTCGGGCTCGACCCGAGCGCCACTCCCGAGTTCACCCACACGCCCGGCCAGGCAGCGATCACGCCCGACGGACGGGCCCTGGTGGTGACGACGAAGGCCAACGGCAGCGCGTTCGAGGTCTTCCGGCTGGCCGCGAGCGGGGCGCCGTCCGCGCAGCCTGTGCTCACCCCGGACCCGGATGCAGTGCCGTTCGCGATGACGTTCGACCACCACGGCCGGGTCGTGGTGGCCGAGGCCGGTACCAACGCGGTTGCCACGTTCCGGGTCGAGCGCGACGGCACGCTCACGCTGCTCGGTCGGGCTGCGACCGGTCAGGCAGCGACCTGCTGGATCGTCCGCAGCGGGCGGAACCTGTACGCCTCCAACGCCGGCAGCGCCACGGTGAGCGGGTTCCGGATCGAGGGTCCCGGCGCGCTGGTCCTGCTCGGCAACACCAGCACGGGTGGCGGCACCGTCGACGCGGCAACGACCTCGAACGGCCGGTACCTGTACGTGCAGACCGGCGCAGCAGGCGGGGTCGACGCTTTCCGGGTCGCTTCGGACGGCGGCCTGCGCCCGCTCGGGTCGGTCCTGGTTCCCGGCGCGGCGGGTGGCGAGGGGATCGTCGCATCCTGACCGGCGCGCCCCGGGCAGGGCAGGATCCGGCTCAGCCGGATCCTGCCCTGCCTCGCTAGACTCCAGGCGGCTGCCGTCGGGGCAGCCCAGGGGAGCCCATCATGGATGGTCGACCACCAGCAGTCCCCACGCCGGAGGCGGACGGCTTCGCCGCTGACGTCTCGGCCGCGTTGGCGCAGACCCTGGCCAGCCCCGATCTGCGTGCGGCGTTCCCGGATCCCACCCGCCTGACCGCCCGGGTCCTGGAGCACGTCCCCGACTTGTCCCAGCAGCAGCGCGCCGAGCGGGCGGCCGTGGAGTCAGCGCTCGCCAACCTGGCTGCGGCCAGGTCCCGCGAGCGGCGATGGCTCACAGTGCTCCGGGTCGTCTTCGGACTGCCGCTCACGTTCTGCCTGGTCTACGCGCTCATCGGGTTGTACGGGGCGTTCTACGCGAAGGCGGGCCTCCGCCTGGGCTGGGATCCCACTGGCGCGATCCTGCTGCCGGGCGACGCCAAGGAGGACCTTGCCGGCGACGCGCTCAGCACGCTCTTCGCGTTCTGGTTCCTGATGGCCGTGATCGCCGGGGTCTACACCTTCGCCGCTCGTCGCATCCGACGACCTGCGCACCGCTGCGCGGCCGCCGTGCAGCAGCTGGAGTCTGTCGCGCGGGCCGCGCTTCAGCTGCGGGTGGAAGGGTTGGCCCGACGGCTGGCCAACAGCGAGGAGTTCATCACCGTCCGGTCCGTGGTGAGCCTGACCACGACCACGGCCCCGCAGCTCGTCGAACAGGACTATGCGAAGGACACGATCCCGGGGCGCACCCAGCTCGAGGTCGAGGATCTCATCCGCGAGCACCGTACGACCGCCATCGGCATCGCCGGGCCGCGCGGGGTCGGCAAGACGACCATCATGCGCCGACTGCCCAGCGACCTGCCCGACCACGTCGTGGTCTACGTACCCGTGCCGGTGTACTACTCCGCGGCGGACTTCGTCCACCACGTGCACGTCCAGGTGGCGCAGGCGGTGCGGGACAGCCAGCCACCCGAGCCCCCCGCGAGCCGGGGTCGGCTGCGCCGAGCGGCGCCGGGCATCGGGATCGCGGTCGCGTTCCTGCTGCTGCTCGGTGCAGTCGACCTGATCATGCCGGACGACCCGTTCGCGTTCGTCCTGCCGCACGACGTCTCGAACGGCCTCCTGGTGCTGATGGCCTCGATCGCGGTCCTCGTGTCGGTCCCGTTGGGGCTGCGGTGGTGGGACGAGGAGGTCCGCGAACGCGCCGAGCAGGGCAGCCCCGGGTCGGCGCGCCAGCTCGCCGAACGCCAGCTGCGGTGGCTGACGTACCGCAGCACCCTGCAGACCAGCCACAGGTGGTCGCTGCCGCTGGCCAAGGCGACGTTCGAGAGCAGCACCGGACGCACTGTCGAGGAGCGCGAGCTGTCCCACCCGGACGCCGTCGACGCGTTTCGCAGGTTCGCGCGCGAGTACGGGCAGCTCGACGGTGTGCAGCCGCTCGTGGTGACGGTCGACGAGCTCGACAAGATCTCCGACCCGCAGAAGGCCGTCGAGCTCGTCAACGGTGCCAAGGACCTGCTGCACATCGACGGCACGCACTTCGTCGTGTCGGTGTCCGAGGAGGCCCTCGCCGGTTACGCGTTGCGCGGGCTGGAGGTGCGCGACGTCTTCGACTCCACGTTCGACGTCGTGCTGGAGGTCAAGCCGTTGAGTGCCCACGACTCGCTCGCCCTGCTGGAACGTCGGGTGCTGGACTTCCCGGTACCGGTGGGTCTGCTCTGCCACTGCGTCTCGGGAGGACTCCCCAGGGACCTCATCCGCAGCGCGCGGTTCTGCGTCGGAATACGCCGGGCCGACACGTCGCCGGTGGGCATCGCGGACCTGGCCGGCGCGTTGACCCGCAGCGAGCTGATCGGTGCACTGGACGCCGCACTGCGGACGGGGTCGAACCACGTCGGCTCAGACCAGCTGCTCGCGCTGCGCGACGTCCTGGAGGCCGGCCCCCGGCTGGAAGCGTCCACGGTAAGAGACGTGCTGGGACGCCTGGCCGGCGACCGTGCCGCGGTGCTGGACGTCTACGCTGCGTTCCTCGCGACCACCTACGAGTACTTCGCGACGCCGCGTGACAGCGACCAGTGGACCGCGCTGATCGACGACGGGAGGGCCGCTGGCTTCGCGACCGCGTTGGCGTCGGTGCAACGCACGATCCCGGTCTCTGCCTCTGCGGCCGCCGCGCGGCTGGACACGGCGAGGAGGACCTTTGATCTGTCCGCCTCGGCCACCGCGGTCACCTGAACCCCTGAGGTCCACCGATATCGGGTGGAACCGGACGGCGTCTGCCGGCGTCCCATCACCATGCGACTCGACGTGAGAGCCACGCCACCGCTGGCCCGTCTGGCCGCCGCGCTCCTCGGCGGTGCACTGCTGGTCGGCGCCAGTGCGTGCGGCTCCGAGCAGCCCTCTGGCACGGCAGGCTCGACGCCCGCGAGCCTGCCCGCGACGTCCGGCAACCAGCCAGGCGGGCTGGCCTCACCGGTCGTGCTGATCCGCACCGGGGGGATCGCCGGCATGAACGACGCGCTGGTGCTGATGCCGGACGGCACCTACACGGTCACCCGCAAGAACCAGGACCCGGTCACCCGCCGCGCCGACGCCGGCCAGCTCAGGGCCATCGCGGACGCCGTGCAGGGCGCGAACCTTTCCAAGCTGCCGCCGAGCACGCCGGACACCACCACCAGCGACCAGATCAGCTACCGGCTCAGTGTCGGTTCGCGCACCTACCAGATCGCCGGGACTCAGACTCCGGACGAGGTGCGGCCGCTGCTGGACGAGCTCGGCGCGCTGTTCAGCGCGCCGGCAACCACACCGTGACGTCGGCCGGCAGCCCGGCGGACAGGTCCACCGGCACGCTGGTCAGCAGGGGCTGCGCGCCATCGGGCAGCGGCACCGTCGTCCGGCCGGTGTTGGCCAGGACCAGCACGTCATCGTTGCGCAGCGCGACGACCTGCTCGGGGTAGCCGTCGACCCAGCTGAGCTCGCCCTCGCCCAGCCGGTGCTCGCGGCGCAGCCGCAGCGCCCCGCGGTAGGTCTCGTACGTCGAGCCCGGGACGGTGCGCTGGGCGTCCAGCGCGAGGCCGGCCCAGCTGGACGGCTGTGGCAGCCAGGCGTTGTGGCTGGGTCCGAAGCCGAAGGAGGGCGAGTCCCCGGCCCACGGCATCGGCACCCGGCAGCCGTCGCGGCCGCGGTGCTCGTGGCTCGAGCGCGCCCAGGTCGGGTCCTGCCGGACGTCGTCCGGCAGGGTCGTGTGCTCGGGTAGGCCGAGCTCCTCGCCCTGGTACAGGTAGCAGCTGCCGGGCAGTGCGAGCATCAGCATGGTGGCCGCCCGGGCGCGGCGCAGGCCGACCTCGTGGTTGGGCTGGGAGTCCGCCAGCCCGATGCCGTTGGGGAGCGCGGTGCCCGCTTCGAAACCGAAGCGGGTCACATGCCGGAGCACGTCGTGGTTGCTCAGCACCCAGGTCGCCGGGGCACCCACCGAACCCATCGCCTCGAGGGACTCGGTGATCACCTCGCGCAGCGCCGGACCCTCCCACGCGGTGACCAGGTAGGGGAAGTTGAACGACTGGTGCAGCTCGTCGGGTCGCACGTAGTCGGCGATCCGGGCCGCGGGGGTGACCCACGCCTCGGCGACGAGCACCCGGTCGCCCGCGTACTGGGCGACCACCTGGTGCCACTCGCGGTAGATGTCGTGCACACCCGGCTGGTCCCAGTAGGGCGGGCGGGAGAACCTCGAGTCGGTGCCCTCGAGCATCTCCGGCTCGTGCTCCCAGTCCGGCAGGCCCTCAGCCTTGACCAGGCCGTGCGCGACGTCGATCCGGAAGCCGTCGACGCCATGGTCCAACCAGAACCGCAGCACCGAGACGAACTCCTCGTGCACCTGCGGGTTCGTCCAGTCCAGGTCCGGCTGCTTGACGTCGAACAGGTGCAGGTACCACTGCCCGGGGCTGCCGTCCGCCTCGGCGACCCGAGTCCAGGCCGGGCCGCCGAAGACCGACCGCCAGCGGTTCGGCGGCAGCTCGCCGTGCTCGCCGAGGCCGTCGCGGAAGAGATAGCGGGCGCGTTGCTCGCTGCCCGGTCCGGCCGCCAGCGCGGCCTGGAACCAGTCGTGCTCGTCGCTGGTGTGGTTCGGCACGATGTCGACGATCACCCGCAGGCCGAGCTCGTGCGCCCGCGCGACCAGCGCGTCGGCGTCCGCGAGGTCACCGAACACCGGGTCCACCGCGCGGTAGTCGGACACGTCGTACCCAGCGTCCGCCTGCGGCGAGCGGTAGAACGGCGAGAGCCACAGCGCGTCCACGCCGAGCTCGACCAGGTGCGGCAGGCGAGCCGTGATGCCCGGCAGGTCGCCGATGCCGTCGCCGTCCGAGTCGGCGAAGGAGCGTGGGTAGACCTGGTAGATCACGGCGCTGCGCCACCACTCGTGGCCCGGGGCGGTGAGCGGGTGGTCGGCGCGCTTGGTGAGGGGCTCAGAAGTCACCGAAACAGGCTACGACCTCACGGCGCCGAAGGTGAAAGCGCTTGTCCACTCCGTGGTCGAGTCGGGCGGGCCGTTCAGCCGGGGGTGTTGACCAGGGAGTGCGCGGCCCGCTCGAGGTAGTCCCACAGGATCGCCTCGTGCACCGGGGCCAGCGCGACCTCGTCGATGGCCTCGCGCATGTGGTGCAGCCAGCGGTCGCGCATCTGCACGGTCACCGCGAACGGGTGGTGCCGCATCCGCAGGCGGGGGTGTCCGCGTTGGTCGCTGTAGCTGGTCGGGCCGCCCCAGTACTGCTCCAGGAACATCCGGAACCGGACCTCAGCCGGTCCGAGGTCGGCCTCGGGGTAGAGGGCGCGGAGCTCGGGGTCGCCGGACACGCCCTGGTAGAAGCTGTGCACGAGCCGGACGAAGGTGTCGTGCCCGCCCACCTCCTCGTAGAAGGTGACCTGCTGCTGCTCGCTCACCCCGCCAGTCTCTCAAACCCGCCCGCCCCCTCCCCGCCGCCCCCGCACCCAGGCTTGCTCCACCCCGCCTACTTTGCTCCAGCAGAACCGCTTGTTGCACGGAGCAAAGCGGGTTGGGGGGAGCAAGCCTGGGTCAGCGTGCGGAGACGCCGACCTCGACCAGAGCCCCCGGATCGGCGTCCCTGACCTCCAGGCGGAGCCGCTGCTCCGCGGACGGTCGCGGGGTCAGGTCGACCGTCCGGCTCACTCGCTGGTCCACCGGGCAGTCCACCGTCTGTTGCTCGCCGTCCCCGAGGTCCGCGACGAGCTGCTGGCGCCCGATGCAGTACACCAGCAGGTGCACGGAGCGCTTGTCCGCCATGGCGATCTCGGCGCCGTTCAGGACCTCGTTGCCGGCCGGCGTCTCGGCGCTGCTGTCCGCCGTCCCCGAGGCGTACAGCCAGCCGTTCGAGAGCGCGAACGAGTTCATGAACGTGTAGCCCTTCGGCGCCGCCCGCAGCGGCGACAGGTCGATGACGTCGTCGCCGCCCAGCAACGCGACCGAGAACGTGGACCCTGCCGGCACCGGCCGGTCGAACCTAGCCTGCAGCCGCAGCGTCGCGCCGGCCTTCAGGTCGACGGTGCCCAGGATGTCGCTGTCGGCCGGCTCACCGTCGGGTGCGCAGGTAATGGAGGCCGGGGCGGGCGCCTCGTCGTCTCCCAAGAACTCGGCTGTCACGATGACCGCCGTGTTCTCGTCCAGCACGGCGCCCTTCAGTGCGGCGCACCGGACGACGATCGCACCGCCCGTGCCGGCCGGAAACGTGACCAGCTTGGCCGGGGTCTCGCCGTACGTGCCGGTGAGCTCGGCGACGACGTCCTGCCCGCGGTAGAGCAGGGGCAGCGGCGCGAGCGCCGCGGTTGCGGTGGACGGTGTGGACGATGTCGCCGGGGTGAGCGGCGAGCGGCCGCCGCCGGCGCTCACGTTCGCGGCGACGGCGACGGCGGTAACGACGGCCAGCACCCCCACGCCGGCGGCGGCCGCGGCCCGAGTGCGCTGGCGGCGCTGGACCCGGGCGCGGACCCCCGCCAGCCGCGCGGAGGACGCCGCGTCGTACGGCGCGCTGGACGCCTCGTCGAGCGCGGCGCGCAGCTCCTCGGTGCTCAGGCTCATGACAGCTCCTCGATCTCGACGCCCTGGCCGGCGGTGGACTCGGCGAGGGCTGGGGACACGCGCAAATGGGCGAGCGCCTTGGACGTCTGGGACTTCACGGTGCCGACGCTGACGTCGAGGACGTCGGCGGTCTGGGCCTCGGTGAGGTCCTCGAAGTAGCGCAGGACGATGACCGCGCGTTGGCGTCGCGGGAGCCGGGCCAGCGCGTCCAACAGCCCGGTTCGGATGGCGACCGCCTCACCGTGGTCGGCGGAGGCGACGTCCGGCAGGGTCTCGGTGGGGCGTTCGCCGTTCCAGCGCCGGCGCCACCAGGTGGCGAAGGTGTTGACGATCACCTTGCGCACGTAGGCGTCCGGCTGCGTCTGGATCCGGCCCCAGGCCGGCCACGCCTTGGCCAGCGCCGTCTGCACGAGGTCCTCGGCCAGCGCGTGGTCGCGGGTCAGCAGGTACGCCGTCCGGTGCAGCGCGTCGCCACGGGCCACCACGTAGGCCTCGAAGCCTGCGTCCACGTCGCCTCCGGGCTGCTGCGAGCTCTCGGTCGGAGCCCTTCAGCCCTGACGACCACCCAGGGTGCCCGGAAGGTTGCCCGACCGGCGCCATTTCGCCGCGGATTCATCCGCCTGGTTCGCCGCAGCCTCGGCGGCTGCCGCGATGCCGCGCTGCATGCCGCCGAAGACGATGCCGTGGAAGGGCTTGACCGCCAACCAGTAGGCCTGCCCGGCCAGCCCACGCGGGGCGAAGATGGCGCGCTGCCGGAAGGTCGAGCCGCCGTCCGGGTCGTCGCCGGCGATGAGCTCGAGCCAGGCCAGGCCGGGCACCCGCATCTCGGCGCGCAGTCGCAGCAGCGACAGGTCGTCGAGCTCCTCGACCCGCCACCAGTCGAGGGCGTCGCCGACCGCCAGGTCGTAGGGGTTGCGGCGACCGCGGCGTAGGCCGGGGCCGCCGCTGATCCGGTCCAGCACGCCGCGGGCCCACCAGCCCAGAGGCCAGCTGTACCAACCGTTCCGGCCGCCGATGCCCTCGATCACCGACCACAGCGAGACGCGGTCGGCGGCCACGCGAACGCTGCGGTCGTCGACGTAGAGGGTGCCGCCGGCCCAGTCCGGGTCGGTGGGTAGCGGGTCGCTCGGGGCCCCGGGCGTACTGGCCGATGACCAGGTCGTCGCCACGTCGTACGCCTGTACCTTCGCCAGCGCCAGCTCGACGGCCTGGTCGAAGCCGACCAGCCCCTCCGGCGGGTCCGGCACGTACTCGGCCACGTCGTGCTCC
The DNA here is from genome assembly GCF_049994355.1 of Angustibacter sp. McL0619. Lineage (NCBI taxonomy): Bacteria > Bacillati > Actinomycetota > Actinomycetes > Kineosporiales > Kineosporiaceae > Angustibacter > Angustibacter sp. McL0619. The sequence goes on from NZ_CP188257.1 coordinate 1,520,775, forward strand.
TTGCAGACCACCTCGTGCACCAGCGACTCGACCAGTGGCCGGGCGATGCTGTTCGGCACGGGAGTCACGAGACCGACCCAGTGGCTGGACAGCCTGGGCGTCAGCACGTTGACCCCCCAGATCGAGCGGCGCGGCAGCCCGGCCACGTTCGCGTACCGGCGCATCATCTGCCGGTAGGTCAGCACGTCCGGCCCGCCGATGTCGAAACCGCGGCTGACGTCGTCCGGCAGGTCGGCGGCGCGGACCAGGTACCTCAGGACGTCCCGGACGGCGATCGGCTGGATGCGGTTGTCCACCCAGCGCGGGGTGAGCATCACCGGCAGCCGCTCGGTCAGGTACCGCAGCATCTCGAAGGACGCCGAACCCGAGCCGAGGATCACTGCGGCGCGCAGTACCGCAGTCGGCACGCCGGAGTCGAGCAGGATCTCCCCGACCTCCTTTCGCGAGTCCAGGTGTGGCGAGAGGTCCGCGACGTCCGGGTAGAGACCGCCGAGGTAGACCAGCCGACCTGCGCCGCCCGAGCGCGCACCACGGACGAAGGCGCGGGCCAGGTCACGGTCGCGGCGCTCGAAGGACTTGCCGCTGCCCAGGCTGTGCACCAGGTAGTACGCGACGTCGGCCCCCGCGACGGCCCGCCGGACGGCGTCCGGGTCGCCGACGTCGCCGGGCACGATCTCGACGTCCTGGCTCCACGGCTGGTCGCGCAGCTTGCTCGGCGTGCGGACCAGACAGCGGACGGCGAAGCCGGCAGCCAGCAGCTCGGGCACCAGGCGGCCGCCGATGTACCCGGTGGCGCCGGTCACGAGGGCGATGCGAGCCATGGCTCAACCTTGCCCGCCGAGCGCTATCGCCGCAGTGCACGCCCCGCTTGCGCAACGAGCTTGCTCAGCTCAACCCGCTGCGCAGGCCGTGGCGAGCGGGTTGGGCGGAGCAAAGCAGGTTGGGGGGAGCAAGGGTTCAGACGGTGCCGGTGATGGTGCCGGACGACGGAGCGCCTGGTACCGGCGGGTAGACGACCGGCGCCTGCACCCCGGCTGCGTCGAAGGCCACCTTGACCCGCTCGCGGATCGCTCGCTGCACGCCCCACTGCTCGTTGGGCTCGGTCTTGGCGATCACCCGGACCGTCACGGTCGAGCCGGTGATCTGCTCGACGCCGGCCACTGTCGGCTCGTCCAGCAGCACGCCCGAGAACGCCTCGTCCAGGTACAGGGCGTGCACCACCTCAGCGATCAGCGAGCTGGCCCGCTCAATGTCCTCGGTGTACGCAACCGGGATATCCACGATCGCGGTGGACCAGCCCTGGCTCTTGTTGGCCACCCGGACGATCTCGCCGTTGCGCACGTACCAGGCGACCCCGCTGCCGTCGCGAAGCTTGGTGATCCGCAGCGTGACCTCCTCGACCGTGCCGACCGCCTCGCCGGTGTCGATCAGGTCGCCCACGCCGTACTGGTCCTCCAGCAGCATGAAGATGCCCGACAGGAAGTCCTTGACCAGGCTCTGCGCACCGAAGCCGAGCGCCACCCCGGCCACTCCGGCCGAGGCCAGCACGGGGGCCAGGTTGAAGCCGAGCTCGGACAGGATCATCAGCAGCGCGATGCCGTAGACCACGCCGGTGATGATGCTGCTGAGCACCGAACCGAGAGTCTCGGTCCGCTGCCGGCGCCGCTCGTTCAGCGCGCCGGTGGCGCTGGCCAGCACCCGGGTGGCGCGGTTCTCCGCCAGCTTCTCGCCGACGGTGGACTTCACGGTGCCGTTGATCACGCGGCGCAGGACGCGCAGCAGCACGAAGCGCACGATCGTGGCGACCAGCAGGATTCCCAGGATCCGTCCGGCTGACGGCAGCACGGTCTGGCTGAGCCAGTCGGGCAGCTTCTGGGCTTCTGCGGCGGTCAGGGCGATGAGCTGGCTGTGCACAGGTGTCCGGTCCTCCTGGTCGTCGTCCCCCGGCGAGGGCAGCCTCCCAGGCTACGTGCCTCGCCGTGAAGGACCGAGCAGCGGCGTGTCAGCCCAGTGAAAGTCCCGTGTGGTGCGCGGCGAACGCCAAAGAGTCCGCAGTGAGCTCCACCGACCGGGAGATCGCCCGGCCGCCGTGCCCGACGTTCGCCTCAGCGCGGACCAGGACCGGCGCGTCGTCGACCGCCGCGGACGTCGCGTGCTGCAGTGCCGCAGCCAGCTTGCGCGCGTGCAGCGGGTCGACCCGGGTGTCGCCGGCGAACACCGTGAACAGCGTCGCCGGGTAGCGGGTGCCCTCGACGACCCGGTGGTACGGCGAGTAGCCGAGCAGCCAGCCCAGCTCCTGGGCGTCGTCCGCCTTGCCGTACTCGCTGGCCCACGTCGCGCCCAGGCCGAACCGCTCGTAGCGCACCATGTCCAGCAACGGAACCGAGCACACGGCCGCCGCGAACAGCTCAGGCCGCTGGGTGATCGCGGCGCCGACCAGCAACCCGCCGTTGGAACCACCGCTGATCGAGAGCTGCTCGGTCGTCGTCCAGCCCTGTGCGACCAGGAACTCCGCGGCGGCGTGGAAGTCGTCGAAGACGTTCTGCTTGTTCCCCAGCATCCCGGCGCGATGCCAGTCCTCGCCCTCCTCGCCGCCGCCGCGCAGCCCGGCGACGGCGTACACGCCGCCCGCCTCGACCCAGGCCAGGATCCCGGCCGAGTAGCCAGGCGTCATCGGTAGGCCGAAACCCCCGTAGCCGTACAGGATCGTCGGCCGCGGCCGGTCCGGCTCGGCGGTCGGCGACACGACCAGCAGGTGGACCTCGGTACCGTCGCCGCTGCGGTAGACGAGCTGCTGGGTGCTCACCTCGGGCACCTCGACCGACCCCGGCGCGGTCGCCCAGGTCGTGCTCTCGCCGGTCAGGGCGTCGAAGCGCAGCACGCTGCTCGGGGTGACCGAGTCGGTGTAACCGATCCAGGCCTCGTGCCCGCCCTCGGGGTGCTCGGTGATGGCACCCACCGATCCCACGCCGGGCAGCGGCACCGCGCCGACCCGCTCACCGGTGGCCAGGTCGTGCAGGGTCAGCTCGCTCACCGCGTGCCGTGTCCAGGCGACCACGCAGCGCGGGGTCGCGAGCTGGGGCCCGTCCAGGATCGCGAAGCCCTCGAGCACGGCCTCGTCGTCCTGGGCGATCAGGTCCACCCAGTTCTCGTACGCCGGAGCGCTCGGGTCGACCACCGCGATCCGCCCGCGGGGGGCGTCCCGGTCGGTGAAGACGTAGCCGCGACCGTCCCGCCCGACGGACAGGCTGGTCTGCGCGTCGATCTCGCTGGACTGCACGACCACCAGCTCAGGCGCCTGCGGCGAGCTCGCCCGCAGGTCGGCCAGCCACAGGTCGTTGCGCGGCGCCGTCCCGGCCGAGGCGGTGACCGACAGCCAGCGTCCGTCCATCGACACCGAGACGCCGTAGTAGTTGGTCTTCTCGAGTCCCTCCCCGAACACCAGCACGTCGTCGTCCGCGCTGGTGCCGACCCGGTGCAGCCAGACCCGGCGGTGGTACTGCTGCTCGTCGGCCGGCAGGTGGGCAGTGTCGATCCGGCGCACGTAGTAGAACTCCTGCCCGCCCGGCAGCCAGGCCACCGGGGAGTACCGGGCGCGGTCGATCGGGCCGTCCACCAGCTCGCCGGTCGCGACGTCCAGCACTCGCAGCACGGACTCCTCGCGGCCGCCCTCGCTCAGCTGGTAGGCCAGGAGCACGCCCTCCTTGCTGGGCTGCCAGCTGTCCAGCGTGGTGGCGCCGCTCGGGTCGATCTGCATGGGGTCCAGCAGCACCCGCTCGCTGCCGTCGGGGTCAACGGTGAGCAGCACGGCGTGCTCCTGCCCGGCGACCCGGCGGATCACGAACTGGCGCTCGCGGCGCCAGGCCGGGGCGCTGACCACGCCCGCGCCGAGCAGCTCGGTGACCCGCGTGCGCGCGTGGTCGCGCCCGGCCCACAAAGCCCGGTGCTCGGCAAGCAGCTCGTCCTGGGCGCGTGACCAGTCGCTGGTGGCCGGGCTCGTGTCGTCCTCCAGCCAGCGGTACGGGTCGGCCACCTCGTACTTCGGTTCGTTCTCCGGCAGGCGTTCGAGGATGTCCTGACGCTCCGCGGTCGGGTACTGCGAGGTCAGCTGGGGTGCGGTCGAGGCCATGGCGGGCAGCCTACGTGGCAGGATCGGACGTCGCACCGCCCTTCCCCCGGACCGAACCCGAGCCTGTGAGCCCCTGTGACCGACGCCCCGCTCGACCCTCCCAGCCGCGAGCTGGTCGATCTCGCCCGCCACTTCGGGGTGGCGACCGAGTACTGGAGCTGGACGGGCGAGCACGTGCTGGTGCCGGCATCGACCGTTCGGGCGGTGCTCGGCGCGCTGGGCGTCGAGGCGAGCACCGACGCCGAGGCGCTGCAGGCGCTGCACGTGGCGCAGGAACAGCCGTGGCGGCGGGTGCTGCCGCCGGTCGTGGTGTGCCGCAGCGGGTGGAAGCCGTGGATCCCGGTGCACGTGCCGCACGGCAGCGCGGTGCAGGCCTGGGTCGAGCTCGAGGGTGGTGGCCGGCGCGACCTGGCCCAGCGCGACCACTGGGTCGAGCCGCGCGTGGTGGACGGGGCGCAGATCGGTGAGGCGACCTTCGAGGTGCCAGCGGACGTCCCCCTGGGTTGGCACAAGCTGATCGCCCGGGCCGGTGGCCGGACGACGTCCTGCCCGCTGGTGGTCACGCCGGACGTGCTCGAGCTGCCCGAGCCGCTGACCGGCGACGGCCGCGCCTGGGGCTTCATGACGCAGCTGTACTCCGTGCGGTCCAGCCGGTCGTGGGGGATCGGCGACCTGGACGACCTCGCTGAGCTCGCCGTGTGGAGCGCCAGCGACCTGGGCGCCGACTTCGTGCTGACCAACCCCTTGCACGCCGCCGAGCCGGTGGGCGAGATGGAGCCCTCGCCGTACCTGCCGACCACCCGGCGGTTCGTCAACCCGCTCTACATCCGGGTCGAGGCAGTGCCCGAGGTCGCGTCCATGTCGTCGGCCCAGCGCCAGCTCATCGAGTGGCAGGCCGACCAGGCGCAGCTGGCCAACGCAGCGGACTCCCTCGACCGGGACGCCGCGTGGCAGGCCAAGCGGTCGGCCCTGGGGCAGGTCTTCGAAGCCGGACGCACGTTGGGTCGCGAGCGCGAGTACGAGCGCTTCCTGGTCGAGCAAGGGCAGGGGCTGCTCGACTTCGCGACCTGGTCCGCGCTCGCCGAGGAGCACGGCCTGCCATGGGCCAGCTGGCCCGAGGAGCTGCACGACCCGACGTCCGACGCGGTGGCGGCCGAGCGTGACCGCCTCGCCGACCGGGTCGACTTCCACTGCTGGCTGCAGTGGGTGGCCGACGAGCAGCTCGCGACGGCCCACCGCCGCGCACGCGCGGCCGGGATGTCGCTCGGGGTCGTGCACGATCTGGCAGTCGGCGTCCACCCCGAGGGCGCCGACGTGTGGGGTCTGGGGTCGGCGCTGGCCCGCGGCGTGTCGGTCGGGGCCCCGCCGGACGCCTTCAACCAGCAGGGTCAGGACTGGTCGCAGCCGCCCTGGCGGCCGGACCGGCTCGCAGAGCTGGGCTACGCGCCGTACCGGGACATGCTGCGCACCGTGCTGCGGCACGCCGGCGGGGTCCGGGTGGACCACGTTCTCGGGCTGTTCCGCCTGTGGTGGGTGCCGGAGGGGCACCCGCCCACCGAGGGCACCTACGTCCGCTACGACCACGAGGCGCTGGTCGGCATCCTCGCGCTGGAGGCGTACCGCGCCGGCTCGGTGGTGATCGGAGAGGACCTGGGCGTCGTCGAGCCGTGGGTGCGCAGCTACCTGACCGAGCGCGGCGTGCTCGGGACGTCGATCCTGTGGTTCGAGAAGGACGGTGACGGCGAGCCGCTGCCGCCGGAGTCGTGGCGCGAGCTCTGCCTGGCGACCGTCACCACGCACGACCTGCCGCCGACTGCCGGGTACCTGGCCGGCGTGCACGTCGACCTGCGCGAGTCCCTGGGGCTGCTCACCCGGCCGGTGGAGCAGGAGCGCGAGATCGACGAGGCCGAGCGGGCCTCGGTGCTGTCGATGCTGGTCGCGCGCGGCCTGCTCGCTCCTGGTGCGGGGGAGCGCGAGACCGTGGAGGCGCTGCACCGGTTCCTGACCTGGACGCCGTCGCGGCTGCTCGGGGTCTCGCTGGCCGACGCGGTAGGGGACCGCCGCGCCATCAACCAGCCGGGCACCGACGAGCAGTACCCGAACTGGCGCGTGCCACTGGCGGACGGCGACGGGCAGCCGGTGCTGCTGGACGACCTCTTCCGGGACCGACGCGCGCGGTCGCTGGCCCGCGCCGTCCGCGGTCGCTAACCGGACCCTTACTCAGCTCAGACCGCTCGCGAAGGCTCTGCGAGCGGTCTGAGCTGAGTAATGCGGGTTGGGGGGAGCAAGCCTTGGGTCAGGCCTGGTGGTCGCGGGCCTGCGCTCGCAGGGCTCGGGCCACACCGTCGCGGTTCTCCGACACCAGTCGGCGCATGGCCGGCACTGCCTGCGGGTGTGCCTCGAGCCAGGCGTCGCTCGCCGAGACCAGGGCCTCGTCGGCCAGCACGGTCGGGAACAGCCCGACCACGATCTGCTGGGCGATCTCGTTGGTCCGGGTCGTCCAGACCTGCTCGATCGACGCGAAGTACCGGTCCACGAAGGGGCGAAGCAGGTCTGCGTCGTGCACCCGCGCGAAGCCACCGATGATCGACTCCTGCATCGCGTTGGGCAGCTCGCCCTCGTCCACCACGCTCGTCCAGGCCGCGGCCTTGGACTGCGCCGTCGGCACCGTGGCCCGGGCGAACGCCGCCGCGCGCTGCCCGTTCGCGGTCGAGTCGCGGTCCAGCTCGGCCTCGATCTCGTCCTCGCCGGCGGCACCGGCCGCGACCAGGGACGTCAGCAGTGCCCAGCGCATGTCGGCGTCCACGCTCAGCCCCGGCAGCGGGCCGGTGCCGTCGAGCAGGCCGCGTACGGCCTCGACGTGCTCGGGCTGGCGAGCAGCGCTGGCGCTCGCGAGCACGAGCTGGAGCTGGCGGTCGCTGTCCGGCTCGGCGGAGCGAGCCATCTCGAGCAGCGAGGCGGCCACCTGGCCGACGACGTCCGCCCGGTGCTCGGGGCTCGTGTAGAGCCGCGAGGTGGTGGTGAGCTGGGCCAGCAGCAGCCGCAGCACGGTGGAGTCGGCCTCGGTGCTGATCGCGCGCAGCGCGAGCTCGACGAACTGGCGGGCGGGCACCTCGGCGTCGCGGGTCATGTCCCACGCCGCGCCGAGCACGAGCATCCGTGGCATCGAGTCACCGAAGCGGTCCAGGTGCCCGACCGCGGTCTCGAACGAGTGCTCGTCGAGCCGGATCTTGGAGTAGGCGAGGTCGTCGTCGTTGACCAGCAGCAGGTCCGCGCGCTTGCGCCCGGCCAGCTCGGGGATCTCGGTGCGATCGCCGATGACGTCGGTCTCGATCCGGTCGGTGCGCTGCAGCCGGCCCTCGACCAGGTCGTAGCAGCCGATCGCGAGCCGGTGCGGACGCAGCACGCCGTGCGCCGCCGGCGCGGTCTGCAGGACGGCGACCGACCGGTAGCGGCCCTCGTCGTCCAGGTCGACCTCGGGCACCAGGGTGTTGACGCCGGCGCGCTGCAGCCACTGCGCGCTCCATCCGCGCAGGTCGCGACCGCTGGTCACCTCGAGCTCGCGCAGCAGGTCGACCAGCTCGGTGTTGCCCCAGGCGTGCGCCTTGAAGTAGCGGCGCAGCCCCTGGACGAACTCCTCCTCGCCGACGTAGGCGACGAGCTGCTTGAGCACCGAGGCGCCCTTGGCGTACGTGATGCCGTCGAAGTTGACCTCGACGTCCTCGAGGTCGCGGATGTCGGCCACGATCGGGTGCGTGGTGGGCATCTGGTCCTGGCGGTACGCCCACGACTTCTCGGCGACCCCGAACGTCGTCCAGGCCCACGGCCAACGGGTGTTCTCGGCCTGGGCGCTGGTGCTGGCCCACTCGGCGAAGGACTCGTTGAGCCAGAGGTCGTCCCACCAGCGCATCGTGACCAGGTCGCCGAACCACATGTGGGCCAGCTCGTGCAGCACGGTCAGCGCGCGGCGCTCGACCATCGCCTGGGGCACCTTGGAGCGGAAGACGTAGGTCTCCACGAAGGTCACCGCGCCGGCGTTCTCCATCGCGCCCGCGTTGAACTCCGGGACGAAGAGCTGGTCGTACTTCTCGAACGGGTAGGGCATGTCGAAGACGCGCTCGAAGTACTCGAAGCCCTGGCGGGTGACCTCGACGATGTTGTCGGCGTCCAGGTGCTCGCGCAGGGAGTACCGGCAGAACACGCCGAGCGGGATGACCCGGCCGTCCGCGCTGGTCAGCGAGCTGCGCTCCACGTGGTAGGGGCCGGCGACGATCGCGGTGATGTACGACGAGATGCGTGGGGTCGGCGCGAACCGCCACACGGCCTTGCCCTCGGGCAGCGGCTCGGGGTCCGGCGTGGGCTGGTTGCTGACCACTGTCCAGTGGTTGGGTGCGGTGACCGTGAAGGTGAACTCGGCCTTGAGGTCGGGCTGCTCGAAGGCGGCGAACACGCGCCGGGAGTCGGCCACCTCGAACTGGCTGTAGAGGTAGACCTCCTTGTCGACCGGGTCGACGAAGCGGTGCAGGCCCTCGCCGGTGTTCATGTACGGGCAGTCGGCGACGACGCGCAGCTCGTTGTCCGCCAACAGCTCGTCCAGCTGGATGCGCGAGTCGGCGAAGACCGCGGCCGGGTCGAGGGCGCGCCCGTTGAGCACGACCTCGTGCACGTCGCGGGCCACCAGGTCGACGAAGGTGCTCGAGCCCGGCTCGGTGCTGGTGAACCTCAGCACGGTCGTCGACCGGAAGACCTCCGGGCCGGTGGTGACGTCCAGGCCGACGTCGTAGGACTGGACCGCGAGGTGGGTGGCGCGCTGCGCCGCCTCGTCGCGGGTCAGGTTCATGCCAGGCACAGGGGCATCCGTTCGATCGGGATCAACGAGTGCGCGGACGACGACAGCGGGCGGCGGTCGGCAGTCGCTCAGGGGCGCGCGTTCCATGCTCCCACGGATCGCGGAATGTCCCAACGCGCTTCGGGGTTGGCGCAATTGACGGCCCAGATGGGGTGCGTCGCGACGCTTGTGAATCCCTGCATCCTGGAGCTGAAGTGCCTGTTGAGACCTCTGAGACCTCTGAGACCACGTCGGTCGACTTCTGGTTCGACCCCATCTGTCCCTGGGCGTGGATGACCTCGCGCTGGATGGAAGAGGTCGAGAGGGTGCGCGACGTCGAGGTCAGCTGGCACGTGATGAGCCTCGGCGTGCTGAACGAGGGCCGCGACCTGCCGGCCGAGTACGCCGAGAAGATGAAGGCCGCCTGGGGTCCGGTACGGGTGGTCGTCGCGGCGCAGAAGCAGTTCGGCGACGATGTCGTCAAGAAGCTGTACGACGCCCTGGGCACCCGGATCCACCCCGGCGGGGAGCAGGACTACAAGGTCGCCATCGCGGGGGCGCTGGCCGAGCTCGACCTGCCGGCCGACCTGATCGAGGCGGCCGACAGCACGGACTACGACGACGCGCTGCGTGCGAGCCACAGCGAGGGCATCGACCTGGTCGGTCAGGACGTCGGCACGCCGGTCGTGGCGGTGAACGGTGTCGCGTTCTTCGGCCCGGTGGTCACCCCCGCGCCCAAGGGCGACGCGGCCGGCCGGCTGTGGGACGGCTGCCTCCTGGTCGCCGAGACGCCCGGCTTCTTCGAGCTCAAGCGCAGCCGGACCCAGGGCCCGATCTTCGACTGAAGCGGGCGTTACCGCCGGGGCCGGGTTGGTGGCAGAGTGTCCCCATGCGCGTCCATATCGGCGGTGACCACGCCGCGTACGACCTGAAGGTGCACCTCGTGGACCACCTGCTCGCGCAGGGGTTCGACGTGGTCGACCACGGTCCCGACCGCTTCGATCCCGACGACGACTACCCGGTGGCTGTGCTGCGCGCGGCCACCGGGGTCCGCAGCGACGAGGGCAGCCTCGGCGTGGTGGTCGGGGGTTCGGGCAACGGCGAGCAGATCGCCGCCAACAAGGTGCTCGGCATCAGGGCCGCTCTGGCCTGGAGCGTCGAGACCGCACAGCTGGCCCGCGAGCACAACGACGCCCAGGTCGTCTCGATCGGGGCCAGGATGCACTCGCTGGAGGACGCGGCCGCGATCGTCGACGCGTTCCTGGCCACCACTTTCACCAAAGACAACCGGCACCGTCGCCGACTGGCGATGGTGTCTCGGTACGAGGACCACGAGGAGCTCCCGCCGTGGCCCAACGCCGACAGCTGACCGGCTGACAGCTAGAAGCCGAACGTCGTCGCCGGCTCCACGGCTGACCGCATCGCCGCGGACAGCCTCCCCACGGCGCCCGAGGTGTGTTCGCGCACCAACCCGGCCGTCCGCGCAGCGGCCAGCGTCGAGCCGCCCGGGAGCGCGGCACCCAGCTCGCGAACGTCGAGCGACAGGTCCGGGGCGGCGTCCGTGCGTTCGCAGGACGCGCCGTCGGGACCGCCGACCAGCCGCCACGAGCCGGCGTTCCACGGGCAGACCTCGTCCGTGACGGACAGCACGACGTCCACGGGCATTGCGTACCCGCGGGCGGACAGGGCCCGGTCGACGTCCACGACACGCAGCCACAGCTCGTCGGTCCGGGTCGGCCGGACCGAGCGCGCGTCCACCAGCCAGGTCAGCAGCGGACTGTCTGTCGGCACCCGGTAGACCTGCGTCCTGGTGGTGAGGTCGAAGTCGGAGACCGCCTGCCAGAGCCGGTGCTCGGTCGCCCGGTCGCTGGCGGCGAGGTCGAAGACCCTGGTGGTGCCGTCGAACGAGCTGTCCTTCCAGGACATGCTCCTGCGCAGCAGCGCGTAGCCGACCGGTTCGCCGTCCCGCTCGGCGAGCAGCAGCCGGACCGGCTCGTCCTTCTGCAGCTGCAGCTCGGTCATCCGCATCATGTCCCGGGTCAGCGCTGGGGTGCGGTCGACCATGCCGGGACGCCGTAGGCAGTCCTGGGTGTACAGGTCGGCCACCACCTTGCCGTGCTGGTCGAAGTCGGCGGTGAAGAAGGTCAGCCGCAGCCCGTCGTCCGCGGAGTCCGGCGTGCCGGTGCCAGTGCCGGGGCCGTCGCCGGGCAGCGGTCGCAGGGTTGCTCCCCGGCCGAGGGTGACCACGTAGCCCACCGTGGCCAGGCCGTAGCCGAACCGTCCGTAGATCGCCGCCTCGGAGGCGTGCAGCCCGGCGACCGGCTCGGCGCCACGGGCGTGCACCTCGTGCAAGTGGTGCCGCATCATCGCCGACAGCACCCCGCGCCGGCGGTAGCCGGGATGCACCGAGACCCAGCTGAGCCCGGCCATCGGCACCTGCACGACCCGCTCTCCGCGCTCAGCGGTGGGCAGCGACACCTTGAGGCTGTAGGCGGTGTTGGCGCCGACGAGCTGCCCGTCGCCGGACCGCACGCCGAACGTGCGGTCCCACTCGAAGAAGTCCATCTGGTGGCCCGGGTCGTCCGGCGAGACGAACGCGGCCTGGTCCAGCCACAGCACGTCGGCGGCGTGCTCCTGGGTCAGCGCCACCACGGAACCGGCGACACTGGGTACGGCGGGCAGCTCGGCAGACGGCATACCCCTCAGCCTGACCAGCCGCACGCTTGCACGCAACGCATTTCGACCGGCGGCGATGGCTAGGGTCAGCGCCATGAGACTCGTCCAGGTCGCCGTCGGTGTGCAGGACCTCGACCGCGCCGTCGCGTTCTACCGGGACGTCGTCGGGCTGGAGCACCGAGCCACCTACGACCCGCCGGGGCTGGCGTTCTTCGACCTGGACGGGGTCCGGCTGCTGCTGGACCGCGGCGCGCCCGGTTCGCTGGTGTACCTGGCGGTGGTCGACCTGCCCGCCATGGTCGAACGGCTCCGGGCGCAGGGTGTGCCGGTGGAGGGCGAGCCGCACGTCATTTTCACCCACGAGGACGACCGGCTCGGGCCCGCGGGGACGGCCGAGTGGATGGCCTTCGTGCGTGACAGCGAGCAGAACCTGGTCGGGCTGGTCGAGCAGCGTCCGACCTGAGCGGACCGAACGGAACACCCCGTCCCGCGACATAGGTCATCAGACGGTCAGGTCCGCGGCACCTGGCCCGCGGGTCAGTAGGGTTTCGCCGTGGTCACCGCGCGGCGTGCGAGGGACACGCCCCGTAGGCGTGCCCCGTTCATGCGGCGCGTGCGCTCGCGAGTGCGCCGGCAGATCCTGCCGAGCACCGCCTTCCAGTTCGGCGGTCTGACCGTCCTGACCGTTGCGATCACGGCCGCCACCATCAACTACGACGACTGGGTGCCCGCGTCGTCCTTCGCGATCGTGCTGGTGGCCGGCGGGTTCCTGCTGCGACCGCTGGCCCTGGCAGTGCTGGACGCGATGGTGCTCGCCGGGCTGGTCTACGTGCAGCTCGTGCGCGACGTCGGCCTCAACCGCGGACTGGTCGTGGTGCTGGCCGCGATGGCCCTGCTGATGTGGGTCGTGGCGCGTAGCCGGGCTCGGCTGGGTCTGCAGGGCAACCTCGGTGAGGCGATGCTGGTCGACCTTCGTGACCGGCTGCGCATGCAGGGCGAGATGCCCGCGCTGCCGTCCGGCTGGCAGGTCGAGTCGGTGCTCCGCTCGGCGTACGGCGACTCGTTCTCCGGGGACTTCCTGGTGGCCAGCCGGTCCACGGACGGCTCGCACCTCGAGGTAGCCCTGGTCGACGTCAGTGGCAAGGGTGCGGCGGCCGGTACCCGGGCGCTCCTGCTCTCCGGTGCCTTCGGCGGACTGCTCGGCGCCATGCCCGCCCACGACTTCCTGCACGCGGCCAACCAGTACCTGCTCCGCCAGCGCTGGGATGAGGGTTTCGCCACCGCGGTGCACCTTGACCTCGACTTCGTCACCGGCCGGTACCGGATCGCGGGGGCGGGGCACCCGCCGGCCGCGCACTTCCAGGCGGGCTCAGGCCGCTGGACGCTGACCACCGGCGGCGGTGGCCCGCTGCTCGGGGTGATGGACGGCGTGAACTTCCCGGGCGTGGTCGGCACCCTCGAGCGCGGCGACGCACTGCTGATGTACACCGACGGGGTGGTCGAGATCCCCGGCCGCGACCTGGACGTCGGCATCGACCGGATGCTCGGCCAGGCCGAGCGGATGGTGCGGGACGGCTTCCGCGGCGGCGCCCGACGGATCGTCGAGGACGCCTTGGCCGGCGAGACCGACGACCGCGCGCTGGTGCTGATCTGGCGGCAGTGATCTGGCGGCGGTGATCTGACGGCCGTGATCTGGCGGCCGTGATCTGGCGGCAGTGAGTCGAAGCAGTGACCCCGCGGTCGCAGCCGCGGCTCAGCCGAAGGTCTGGCCCTCGCCCCGGTAGGTAGGCGCGGTGCCGACGACCCGCGTGCCCTGCACGAGCTGGAGCGCGTCGAACCGCTCGCACAGCTCGCCGGCCTTGGCGTGCCGGAACCACACCCGGTCGCCGACCTGGAGCGACGCCGCGGCTTTGCCACGGACCGGCGTCTGCACCTCGCCGGCGCCCTCGGCGCCGAGCAGCTTGAGCCCGGCCGGCGCCACCGGCAGGGGCTGGCGGGTCTTGCCGGTCGGTCCGGAGGCGATGTAGCCGCCGCCGAAGCAGGTCGCGATGTCCGGCGCGGGTCGGCGGGTCACCGACAGTGCGAACCACGCAGCCGGCCGCGGGACGAATGCTCGGTACCCGTCGAAGAGGGTGGGGCAGTACAAGCCGGAGCCTGCGGTCAGCTCGGTGACCGCGCGGTCGGCGGCGGTGGCCTCGAGGCTCCCGGAGCCGCCGCCGTTGACCAGCTCGAGCGGGTGCTCGCTCGCGCCGGCCACCGCGTCGACCACGGCCGCCCGCCGGGTTGCGAGGTCGGCCAGCGAGCGGCGCTTGACCAGCCGGACACCGGCGTTGCGGTCCGGCAGCCCGGCCACCTGCGCCTCGTAGAACATCACGCCGACCACCCGCAGCCCGGGCTGGCGGGACGCCGACCGGGTCAGCCGGGCGGCGTCGTCCGGGGTGCGCAGCGGCGAGCGGCGCACGCCGAGGTGCAGCGGCCCGATCCGCAGCGAGGAGTCGATGTCCAGGCACAGCCGCAGCGGTTGCTCGGCCAAGGTGTTGCCGGTGTCGGAGACCGCCTTGGCCGCCATCGCGACCTGGGCTTCGTCGTCCACCATGATCGCGATGGCCGCGCGCAGCTCGTCGTCCGCGGCCAGCTCGGCCAGCGCAGCTCGGTCGGACGTCGGGTACGCGACCACCACGTCGTGCGTAGTCCCGGTGCGCACCAGCCAGATCGCCTCGCGCAGCGAGAAGGCGAGGACGCCGGCGAACCCGGGGCGGGACAGCGCGCGCGCCACCAGGTCGCGGCAGCGCACCGACTTGCTGGCCACCCGGATCGGCACCCCACCGGCACGGCGCAGCAGGTCTTCGGCGTTGGCGTCGAAGGCGTCGAGGTCCACCACCGCCAGCGGCGGGTCGAGGTGCGCCGTCGCGGTGTCCAGTCGCTTGCCGAGGTCGTCCACGTGACCATCATGCCCGCCCGCCGTCGCGAGCGCTGCGGTGCTGCGTCCGTACGGGTGGCGCGGGTGTCGGGGAGGCGCCCACCCAGGGTGGTGCGTCATCATCGGTCAGTGACCGCCGCTACCTGGACCAACTGGGCTCGCACCGAGACCGCGAATCCCGCCGCCGTCGTGCACCCCAGGGACGCCGACGAGGTCTCCCGGGTCCTGCTGGCGGCGGCCGACGCCGGACGGCGGGTCAAGGCGGTCGGGTCGGGGCACTCCTTCACCGGGGTCGCGGTGACCGACGGCGTCCAGCTGCAGCTGGACCGCCTCGAGCGGCGGCTGCAGGTGCACGGCGACGGGCTGGTCACCGTGGGTGCCGGCTGGCCGCTGCATGCGCTGGGGCCGGCGCTCGCCGCGCAGGGGCTGGCGATGAGCAACCTCGGTGACATCGACGTGCAGACCATCTCGGGCGCCATCGGCACCGGGACGCACGGCACCGGCGGGCGGTTCGGCGGCATCTCCGACCAGGTCCGCGCGCTCGAGCTGGTGCTGGCCGACGGCTCCGTGGCCCGGTGCAGCCCGGACGACGACCCGGACCTGTTCCAGTCGGCCCGGGTCGGTCTCGGCGCCTTCGGCGTGGTGACGGCGGTGACGCTGCAGTGCGAGCCGGCCTACGCGCTGCACGCAGTCGAGACGCCGATGCCGTTGGCCGAGGTGCTGGAGGGGCTCGACGACTTCATCGCGGCCAACGAGCACTTCGAGTTCTACTGGTTCCCGCACACCCACCGCACCCTGACCAAGCGCAACAACCGGGTGCCGCAGGGCTCGCCGCTGGCTCCGCTGAGCCGGGCGCGGGCGTACGTTGACGACGAGCTGCTGTCCAACCGCCTGTTCGAGGTGCTCAACCGCGTCGCCACGCTGGCACCGCGAGCGGTGCCGCGGCTGAACGCGGTCAGTGCCCGTGCGCTCAGCGCACGCGAGTTCACCGACGAGTCCTACAAGGTGTTCGCGTCGACGCGGTCGGTGCGGTTCCGGGAGAGCGAGTGGGCGATGCCGAGGGCGGCGCTACCCGAGGTGCTGCGCGAGATCGACGGCTGGGTCGAGAGCAGCGGTGAGCGGCTGCCCTTCCCGGTCGAGGTGCGGTTCGGCGCGGCCGACCAGCCGTGGCTGTCCACCGCGTACGGCCGGGACACCGCCTGGGTCGCGGTGCACCAGTACCACCGGATGGACCACACCCGGTACTTCGATGCGGTGCAGTCGATCCTGCGCTCGTACGAGGGTCGGCCGCACTGGGGCAAGATGCACTCGCTGGACGGCGAGCAGCTCGCCGAGCTGTACCCGCGGTTCGGTGACGCGATGGCCGTGCGGGACCGGGTTGACCCGGCTCGGCTGTTCGGCAACGCCTACCTGGAGCGTGTCTTCGCCGGCTGAGCCTGCTGCGGCGAGGGCTGCGGTGAGCTGACCACGCCGTCCGCCACCGGGATGGCGTCGACGACCGCGAGCCGTGCCCGCTGGGCGGACGTCAGCCGCAGCCGGATGTCGGCGCATTCCTCGCAGATCGAGCGCGGGATAACGCCGATCCGCATCAGGCCGCTGAACGCGATGCAGCCCGCGCAGATGCCGAACCCGGCCTCCAGCAACGGGAACACGACCATCACCGCGCCGATCAGCCAGGTCAACGTCGTCCAGCCGGCGACGTAGTAGGTCAGCGTCGCGGCGACCGTCATGAACGCCCCGATCCCGGCGGCGAACCGCTTGGGCGGCCCCGGCGTCGGCTGCGGCGATGCCTTCAGCCGCGGTCGGATGGTGGTCGCCGCCAGGCGCGCGAAGGGGCTCAGAGCGGGACCGAAGACCGTGCGCAGCAGGAAGTCCACCGCGAGGACGCCGTACAGCCAGGGCTGGCGGGTCACCAGTGCCAGCACGGTCACGACGAGCACCTCGCCGGCGATGACGCGCACGGTGACGTCGTCCACGGTGCGCGGGAAGCGTGGGTGTGCCATGTCAGGAGCAAACACCAGGATCTCAGGCGATGATCCCACCGTCTTGCAGGCTGAGACGGTGGTTTCGGTGCTGCTGCCAGACCCCGCGAGCGACCAGGGCGATCACCGGGACGCTGACAGCAAGGACGGCCCCGGGTGGCTGGGGGAGCACCAGCGGAACGGCGAGCACGACCCCGGCCGCGACAACCTTGCCCACCACGTCCGTGGTGCTGGTCATGCCGACGATCCGGCCGAGCAGGGTCAGCAGCACCAGGAAGGCGGCAACCGGGACGGCCAGCGCCCAGGCGGCGCTCGCGTCGTGACCCGCGCCGTCGGCCCCGTGGTGCCCGACCGTCTCGGCGGCCACCTCGAGGCCGGCGCCCAGGGCCGCCAGCGCCGCGAACACGCCGTAGTGCACGTAGCCCCAGGCGAAGATCGCACCCGAGCCGCGGTCCAGCTGC
Organism: Angustibacter sp. McL0619; assembly: GCF_049994355.1. Lineage (NCBI taxonomy): Bacteria > Bacillati > Actinomycetota > Actinomycetes > Kineosporiales > Kineosporiaceae > Angustibacter > Angustibacter sp. McL0619. The sequence continues at coordinate 1,537,771 of NZ_CP188257.1, forward strand.
TCGGGGAAGGGCCGCAGGAAGTACAGCCACCAGACCGCGAACACCAGCACCAAGCCGCCCACCCCCGTCAGGGCCAGGGCCACCGAAAGACCATTGGCACCTTGCAACGTCCGCTGCACGGCTGCCGTGGCGCCGAGCACGCACTCGCCGAGCACGATGATCACGAAGAGTCCGTAGCGCTCGGCGATGTGCTCGGCGTGCCAGGGCGTCACTCCGCGCCGCTCGGCCCACACCGGGACGAGCATGTCGAGGGTGATGAGCACCAGGAACGCGGGCATCTGCCAGGACTGGGGCAGTGCCAGGAACGCCAGCCAGCCGACCTGCACCGTGGTGACCCCGACCGCGTAGCGGCGGGCCGTCGTCCGGTGCGTCGGGTCGCCGGCGGCGGCACGCAGCCACTGGGCGACCAGTGCGATCCGCATCACCACGTACCCGATGACCGCCCAGGTGAAGTCGTGGTGCTCGAACAGCTGCGGCACAGCGGAAGCCAGGATCAGCACCCCCAGCATCTGCAGCAGCGTGAGCAGCCGGTACGGGACGTCGTCGCTGTCGTAGGCCGAGGCGAACCAGGTGAAGTTCACCCATGCCCACCAGATGGCGAAGAACGTCATCAGGTAGCTGACCAGCGCGCTGCCGACGTCCGAGCCGTCCACGATCGCGTGTGCGAGCTCGGCGGACACCAGCGAGACGGCGACCACGAAGGTGAGGTCGAACAGCAGCTCCAGCGAGGTCGAGGTGCGGTGCTGCTCGTCAGGGTCGCGACCGCGCATGGCGGCTCGCCACGGGCGGGCGAGGTGCTTCGGCTCGCTCATGGGCTGAGTATCGCGGGAAACTCACTCCAGCACGGCGGCGAACGCCGGCGGGTACTCCAACCGGCCGCGCAGACCCGGGTGATAGCCGGTCAGCGGGTAGGCCTGTCCGGCCTCGCGAGGCGCCCAGTCCGGCAGGTCGACCTGGATCCCGAGCGTGCGGCAGTCGACGAAACCGAATCGCGAGTAGTACGCCGGGGCGCCCTCGAGGACGACGAGCGGCTCGCCGAGCGTGTCCGCGACGTGAAGTGCCGACCGGACGAGGGCCGAACCGATTCCCCTGCGCTGCAGGGCCGGCTTGACGGCAAGCGGTGACAGGCTCAAGGTCCGGTGCCGCCTGCCGTCCACCTCGACCAGGTCGGTGTGGCTGACCATCACGTGCCCGACCACCTCGTCGTCCCACCTCGCCACCAGCGACAGCTCAGGCACGAACTGCGGCGAGGTGCGGATCGCGTCCACGAGGTCGGCGACCTCCTGGTGGTCGGCGAAGGCAGCCCGGACGATGTCGCGGATCGCGTCGTGGTCCGCGGCCGTCTCGGGGTCGATGCGGGGTCGGATCGGGTCGGAGCTCACCACGCCATGCTGGGCGAAGAGTGCCCACCACGTCATCCGGGTTTCGTCGGAGCCGGACCGTGGCTAGATCGCGATCTCGGCCTGCCCGATCACCTTGGTCATCCGCAACCGCACCAGCGACTCGCCCGGAGCGTCGTTGCGCTCGCCGTACTCCGGTGCGAGGCCGGCCGGCACGTAGCGTGCGGCCAGCCGCGTCGTCCAGGTGGCTCGGTCCGCCGGCTCGTCGTCGATGGTCACCGGTCCGCGCACGACGACGAACGAGAAGGGGAACGTGTCGTCGTCGACCGCGAGGCTGGCCCGGGGGTTGGCGCGCAGGTGCCGGCCCTTGAGGCTGGTCTGGGCCGTTGTGAAGACGAGGTCGTCGCCGTCCACCAGGAACCAGATCGGTGCCACGTGCGGGTTGCCGTCCGCGCCCGCGGTGGCGAGCTTGCCGGTGCGAGTACCCGCGGCGAGGAACGCCACCGCCTCGTCGCGCGTCATGGTGCGCATCGCAACCTCCTGGTCCGCGGCGTCCACTCGAGGGTAGGTCCGATGGGCGCCTGACGGTGGACGCCGCGATCGGTGGGTGGAGAACGAGGTCTGGTGCTGTCTTGGCGTTTGCGGTAGAAATCGACCACTCCATCCGAGTTGGTCCGGCCGTCAGTAGGTGCGGGTCCGATCCGTAAACGCTTCCGGCAGGCCCACCAGCCTCGATCGGTAGAACTCATGCTGACCACCCGCTCCCGCCGGACCGTGCTTGTTGCCGTCGCCACCACGTGCCTGTCCGTCGCCGCGGTCGGTGCCGTCGCCGTCGCGCCCAGCGCCGCCGCGGACGCCACGGACCCGGACTTCGGTCCGAACGTCTTCGTCTTCGACCCCACGACCCCGACCGCCGACATCCAAGCGAAGCTGGACCAGCTCTACGCGGAGCAGAACAGCAACGAGATGGGAACCAGCCGGTACGCGGTGCTGTTCAAGCCCGGCCACTACGACGCCAACGCCAACCTGGGCTACTACGAGACGGTCGCCGGGCTGGGCCGGTCGCCGGACGACGTCGACATCACCGGCGCCGTTCGAGTCGTCGGCCAGCCGGACCCGGGCTCGGCGGCCGGAATCTCGGCCCTGACCAACTTCTGGCGCTCGGCCGAGAACCTCTCGGTGACCCCGACGGACTGGTCGAACCAGTGGGCCGTGTCGCAGGCCGCGCCGATGCGCCGGGTACACATCAAGGGAATCCTGTGGCTCGAGCCGGGCAACGGCGGCTTCTCCAGTGGTGGCTACCTGGCCGACTCGAAGGTCGACGGCATCACGATCAACGGTTCGCAGCAGCAGTGGCTGACCCGCAACAGCGTGCTCGGTGACATCTGGACGAACGGCGTGTGGAACCAGGTGTTCTCCGGCGTGACCGGCGCACCCGCAGCCGACTACCCGAGCAACCCGTACACCGTCCTGCCCACCAGCCCGGTCACCCGCGAGAAGCCGTACCTCTACGTGGACGACGACGGAGCCTACCGGGTGTTCCTGCCTGCGTTGCAGCACAACAGCTCTGGGACGACGTGGGGTGGCGCTGATCCCGAGGCGGGCAGCTCGGTACCGATCACTGACTTCTTCATCGCCAAGCCCAGCGACAGTGCTCGCACGATCAACAAGGCGTTGTCCCACGGCAAGAACCTGCTCCTGACGCCCGGCGTCTACCACCTGGACCGCGCGCTCGTGGTGAACCGTCCGAACACCGTGGTGCTCGGCCTCGGCATGGCGACGTTGACGCCCGACAACGGCACGCCTGCCCTGGCCGTGGCCGACGGCGACGGCATCCGGATCGCCGGCCTGACCATCGACGCCGGTCCGCAGAACTCAGCGGTGCTGGCCCGGATCGGTGGGGTCGTCCGCCACCACGACCACTCGGCGAACCCGATCTCCGTGCAGGACGTGTTCTTCCGGGTCGGCGGCCCGTGGGAGGGCAAGGCCACCCGGAGCCTGGTCGTGAACAGCGACGACACACTCCTGGACGACGTGTGGGCCTGGCGCGCCGACCACGGCAACGGGGTGGGCTGGACCCAGAACACCGCGGCCACCGGCGTCAACGTCAACGGGGACGACGTCACGGCGTACGGGCTGTTCGTAGAGCACTACCAGCGGTACCAGACGATCTGGCGAGGTGAGCGCGGGACGACGATCTTCTACCAGAGCGAGATGCCGTACGACCCGCCGAGCCAGGCGGCCTGGACCAGCCCCACCGGTCAGGGATACGCGTCGTACCGGGTGCCATGGACCGTGCACACCCACACCGCCTACGGACTCGGCGTCTACTCCTTCTTCAACCAGGGCGTCGACATCCGGGCGGACCGGGCGATCGAGGTGCCCAAGCGCCCGGGGATGTCGTTGCACGACATGGTCACGGTGTTCCTCAACGGCAGCGGCGGGATCGAGCACACCGTCAACGACGCCGGCACTGCGGTGGTCGGCAGCTTCGGGACCAGCAACGTGGTGTCCTACCCCTGACCCCGACTCGCTACGGTCGGGTGCGTGGCTTTCATCCCGGTCGTCGACCACGTCTACGTCCGCACCAGCCGCAGGATGGCGACCACGTCGACGTTGTTCGTCGCGGGGGGGGCGCGGGTTGCTGGTGGACCCGGCGTGGCTGCCCGACGAGCTCGAGGCGATCGCGGACGAGGTCGCAGTCCTCGGTGTGTCGGTGACCGCCGGGTTCTCCACGCACCCGCACCACGACCACCTGCTCTGGCACCGGCGGCTCGGTGACGTGCCGCGGTGGGCGTCAGCGCGCGGTGCCGCTGCCGCCCGCGATCACGCCGACGAGCTGCTCGCCTATCTCGGGCCGCACTACCCACCGGACGTGCTCGAGGTGTTCGCGGCGGTTGAACCGCTGCCCAGTGACGTGCTGCCCCAGCCGTTCGGACCGGACGGTGTCGCGGAGCGCTTCGAGGTCGTCGTCCACGACGGCCACGCCCCGGGGCACGCCGCGCTCTGGGCGCCCGACCGGGGCGTGCTCGTAGTCGGCGACATGCTCAGCGACGTCGAGGTCCCGCTGCCGTTCTGGCCGGACGACCTGCCCGCCTACCTAGCGGGCCTGGACGCGTTGGCGCCGTTCGTGTTCCAGGCCTCGGTGCTGGTGCCCGGGCACGGGAGTCCGACGTCCGCACCGGTCGCACGTCTGGACGCCGACCGGCGATACCTCGACGCCGTGCTCGCCGGCCGGACGCCGGACGACGAGCGGCTGGCGAACCCGCGGATGCGGGAGGAGTACGAGCACCTGGTCCGGATGGTCAGCGGCCAGGCGGACGTCTGAGCGTCGCCGGGCGGCAAGGTCAGGTGCGGATCAGCTCCGCACGCACGCCGACCAACCGCACCGCGCGGGGTGCGAAGCGGTCGAACGCCTCGAGAGCCGCTTGCTCGATCGCCGCCGCAGCGGTCGTCGGCGCGGGCAGCACCCGGCTGCTGGTGCGGGTGGTGAACGGCACGAAGCGCAGCTTGATCACCACTCGGACGGCGTCCACCCCCGACTCCGCGACCTCTGCGGCGACCCGGTTGGCCAGCTCGACGACCTGGGCCCGGACGTCGTCCCAGTCGTGCAGGTCCTGCTGGAAGGTGACCTCGCGGCCCAGCGACCTGCGTTCGCGCGGGGTGCTGCGGATCGTCGCGCTGTCCCGGCCAGCGGCGAGCCGGCGCAGCCACGGGCCGGTCGTCGGGCCGAAGCGCGCGGCCAGGGCGTCCTCGTCCGTCTCGGCGAGCGTCCGGACCGTGGTGATGTCGAGCTCGGAGAGCTTGCGGGACGTCTTGGACCCGATGCCCCACAAGGCGTCCGGTGGCAGGTCGCCGAGCAGGTCGAACCACGTTGCTCCGGTGATCCGGAAGACGCCGGCCGGCTTGCCGTAGCTGGTAGCCGTCTTGGCCTGCAACCGGTTGCGCCCGATGCCGACCGAGCAGTGCAGCCCGGTCGCGGCCAGCACCCGGCGCTGCACCTCGCGGGCCACCGCCTCGGGGTCGTCGTCCGGCGGGTCGTCCACGCCGAGGAACGCCTCGTCCCAGCCGAGCACCTCGACCTCGTCGGTGACCTCGCGCAGCGTCGCCATGACCTGCTCGGAGATCGGCTCGTAGTGCGGCCGGTCGACCGGCAGGAACACGGCGTCCGGGATCCGCCTGGCGGCGGTGCGCAGCGGAGTGCCCGAGCCGACGCCGAGCGCCCGAGCCTCGTATGAGGCGGTGCTGACCACGCCGCGCTTGGTGGGGTCGCCGTCGCCGCCGACCACAACTGGCAGCCCGGCGAGCTCGGGGTGGCGCAGCACCTCGACCGCGGCCAGGAACTGGTCGAGGTCGACGTGCAGCACCCAGCGCGTCACGGGGCAAGTGTGTCGGGTGGCGCCGACACGCGTGCGCGGGCCGGTCCAGCGTTCGCGAGGATGAAGCAGCGAATGATCGCCTGGAGGGACGGTCACCGGCGCAAGCTCGCGAGCCGTGGTGACGCTGGAGTCAGCGAGAGGGTGCGGCTCCAGGGCGGCGACCGCGATCGGCGTTTGAGCCCCACGGCCGCAGCAGCGACAGCTTCAAAGGGTAGACGCCCCGGCTAGCAGCAGCGCCCCTATCCCTACTCGGTGCGGGCGCAGTGGTCGATGAAGCCCTGCAGGCTCGCGGCGAAGCGGGCGGGGTCCACCAGGTGCACGAAGTGGCCGTCACCGGGGTGCACCTCGATGGTTACGTCGTCCCACTGGTCGAGCCGTCGCTGGTCGCCGTCGGATACGGGGTGGCCGTACACGGCGAGCACCGGGACCTCGATGCGGCGCATCACCGTGTCGATCCAAGACTGGAACTCAGCCGGGGGAGTGCTCAGCATCTGCTCCCAGTAGCCGAGGACCACCTGCTGGTCGACCCGGTGTGTGTCGCGAACCAGCGTCTGCCCGGGCTCCGGGATCAGTTCCAACCCAAGGGAGTTCTCGAACATCGTCCAGGCCTCGGTGAAGCCGGGTCCGCGCAGCAGAGGTGCCACGCGATGGATCAGCTCGGCGAAGGGCTGGATCTCTGGCCCGGAATCGACCATGACCAGGCCGGCGCAGGCATGGCGGGCGGCGTACAGGCTGGCAACCGCGGTGCCGTACGAGTGCCCGACTACGACTGGACGCACGATGCCGAGGTCGACCAGGAGGTCGTGCACGCGTTCGGCAACCTCTTCGGCCGTCGTCGGTGGGCCGCCGGTATCCCCGTGCGCCGGCATGTCGATCGCGATCGTCTGCACTGCTCCGTGGAGCTGCTCGACGACCGGTCGCCACGTCGTCCTGTTGAACGTCAGGCCGTGGATCAAGACGAGCGGCGGCCCCGTCCCGGCGATCTCGTAAGCGAGCGCCGATCTCGTCCCCGTGGCCGTTGTCATGGTGCACCTCCCGCAGGAAACGAATCGTAACGTTGTTACGGTAACAGTGTTACGGTATGTTGGCAAGCGTGAGCCGACCCCGGGAGCATGACGAGAAGCTGGCTGAGGCTCTGCTCGATGCCGCCGAGCAGCGAATCGCTGTCGATGGACTGGACGCCCTGGCGCTTCGCCTCGTCGCGGCCGACGCCGGCACGACTACGCGCGCCGTCTACACGCTCTTCGGCGCGAAGGACGGCCTCGTCGGGGCGCTGGGTATGCGAGCGATGCGGTTGCTGGCGAGTCAGGTCGACGCGCTACCCGCCACCAGTGATCCGGTGGCGGACGTCGTAGAGGCCGCCCTGGTGTTCCGGCGGTTCGCGCTGGAGCATCCCGCCCTGTTCTCTGTCGCGTTCCACCGGGCATCGGCCGCAGGGTGGCCACTGTTTCGCGACGCGGCCGTCGACGCGTTCGCCACGCTGCAGCGACGGTTCGAGCCGCTGGCAGACTCAGGACTCCTCGGCGACCGAACCGTGTTCGAGGCCGCGCAGCAGTTCGACGCGCTCTGCGAGGGCATCGCCTGGGTCGAACTGCGCGGAAACCTGCTCACGCCCGACCCACAAGCCTTCTGGCGTAGTGCTGTCGCCGCACTGGTCGAGGGCTTCGCCGCGACGACCGCCAGAGGCGAGACGTCGGTGCCAACGGCGCGACCGGTCGCAGACCGCTGAAGCAAGGCACACGTTCATCGGCCGCAGAACTTCCATCGCGCTGCAGACCAGCCGTCGTCGACATCTGGCCGCCCGGACCTCGGTCGGTCCATTGACGCGTTGACGGCCGCAGGTGCACGGTGTCCTAAGGCGGAGCAGCTGGACATCGCAGTGTTAGGGGGATCGATGTGCCCGACACCTGACCTCCCTCGCAGAACGGTTCTCAGAGGGATCGGCCTGAGTGCCCTTGGCGTGGGGGTCGCAACGGGTTTGCCGTCCGCTCCTGCTTCCCGTCGTCACGTCGAAGCGCGCTCAGCCCCGTCACCAGACTGGGCAACGCTGCGCTCTCACCTGGTGGGCCCGCTCTACGTGCAGGGGGACAACGGGTACGCCCCCTACGCCCACGGAAGCAACGCCCGGTTCAACGGGTTGTTCCCGGCGGCCGTCTCGCTTTGCGCCGGCGGGGCAGATGTCGCGGCGTGCATCGCCTTCGCGCAAATGTCCGGCATCAGGTTCGCGATCAGGTCGGGCGGACACTCATACACGGGTTGGTCAACATGTCCCGGTCTCGTACTCGATCTGCGGCTGATGGCATCGGTCGCCGTCGACACGACTGCCAGGGTGGCGCGCATCGGGGCCGGGGCGCGGCTCATCGACATCTACCAGGCCGTCTCTGCCAAGGGGCTGGCGGTGGGCGGCGGCACGTGCTCTGACGTCGGAGTCTCCGGGCTGATTCTTGGTGGTGGCATCGGCGTTATGTCCCGATCGTGGGGACTGACACTGGACAGCCTGCTCGGTGCCGACGTGGTCTACCCGGACGGCGGGCTTCGTCGGGTCGATGACACCCACGACCCTGACCTCTTCTGGGCACTTCGAGGGGGAGGCGGCGGCTCGTTCGGAGCGGTCACGTCCTTCGACGTGGCCCTGCGGCCAGCACCGTCGGTAGCGATGTACAGCCTCACCTTCGCGTGGCAGGCGGCGGCTGGCGTCATCGACGCCTGGCAACATTGGGCACCTGTGGCGGACCCGCGGCTCTCGTCGTTCGCACACCTCTACGCAACGAACCCGACGCACTCCCGGACATGCGAGGTGGTTGGCACCTGGACTGGGCCGGCGGCACAGTTGACCCCCATACTCAACGGCTTCGTGACCAGCACGCGGGCGACACCGACGAAACGTTCGCTACAGAAGAAGACGTACATGGGGGCGATGCTCGCCGAGGCTGGCTGCACGTCCTACGAAGCGTGTCAGCCCTCTGGTCCAGCGATCCAGCAGCGTGGTCCCTTTGCCGCGACCTCGGGGATCCTCAGCCAGCCTCTGCCGCCGAGCGGCATACAGACCATGCTGGACCGGGTGTCCGCTGGTCTGAACGTGCCGAACATGCGCAGAGCTAGCGCTTCGCTCGACGCCTTGGGCGGTGCGGTGGCACGGGTGCCAGTCGCCGACACCGCGTTTGTTCATCGGTCAGCGATCGCCGACGTGCAGTACCGCGCTAATTGGGATTCGGCGACAAGCGACCCAGCGCCCATGGACGCCTATGTGCGCGACATGCGCGACTCGATGTACTCCTGGTGCGGCGTCGGCGCGTACGTCAACTACCTCAGCGCGGACATCAAGTACTACGGCGCCGCGTACTGGGGGACCAACTACCCGCGGCTCCGCTCGATCAAGAAGGCGTTCGACCCCGGCAACGTGTTCAGCTTTCCGCAGTCCGTGCAGCCTGCTTGAGGTGTCGACTATGCCGCGGCCTCAACCTGTCCGAGCTGCTCGACCGTGGCCTCGATGCGCTCCAGGCTCCAGAGCAGGTCCGCCGGGAGCGCCGCTCGAACCGCTCGCCCTCCCGGTCCAGGTACATGTCCAGCAGTTCCTTGTCCACCAGCGGTCGTGTCGCCGCGTTGTTTCGCACCACCCGGCGACCCCCGGCGTCGTAGTGCGGCGCCATCGTGGGCCTGGTGCAGGTTGCCTGGCAGCCCGACGATCTGCCCCGACACGAGGCCGGTCGCCGGGTCCTCCACCTCGTCCACGCCGACCAGCACGGTGACGGATCGCCGCGTTTCCGGGCAACTCCGCGGGCCAGTGGCTGACCTGTGGCTTTGGTCCCTCCGGACCATCCTCGACCGATCCCGGTCCAGAGCCACCAGTTCCCGCGTTTGCCCAGGTGAGAGGGCCTGCCCTCCCACCTACGACCTATGGAGCGGGTGACGGGAATCGAACCCGCGTAGCCAGTTTGGAAGACTGGGGCTCTACCATTGAGCTACACCCGCGCGATGCCCCCGCCCAGCCGTGCCAGGTCGAGGGACCGCGCACAGACTACCGGCCCGGCGAGCGCCGACGCACAGGTGCCCCGGGACGTCGGATGCGAAGCAAGGTTGGGGCCGATGAGCTCTGACGAGCGGGTCGAGCGGGCCCGGCAGATCCAAAGGGACGCCGTTTTCAGCGCGGACCTCACCGCGTTCGCGGAGGCCGAGGCACAGGCCGAGCGAACGGCGCGGACCGTGTCGTCACACAGGTCCAGGAGGCTCGCGGGTCGCGGTGACCTTGGGCGGGACGTCGTCCCGGGTCAAGTAGGATGCGGGCACCACGGGCTGTGGCGCAGCTTGGTAGCGCGCTTCGTTTGGGACGAAGATGTCGCAGGTTCAAATCCTGTCAGCCCGACTTTTTGATCAGTTCCTCGTGGTGGCCTGCAATTGGCTGCGGATCAAGCGGGTCCCGTTTCCCAGGTCGCGCACTGCCTCGTCCACCAGGTCCTGCGCCGGTACCCGACGTCCGTACATCACCCGCTCGGCCGTCACGAACGCCCGAGGCGGCACCTCGGGCACCCGCCTGGCCAGCTCGGCGAGCGTCTCGGCCGGTGGCGATGGCCGGCCGGCCTCCTGCAAGGCTCGGCACAGCTCGTCCAGTGCGATGCACACCGTCCACGCCAACGGGTCCATCGAGCCCCGGGCGACCGGCACGGCAAGTGCACGTGCGCGGCGTCGACGTCCGACGAGCAGAACGATCCCCGCGACCGCGCCGCCGAGCAGCAGCAGTCCACCGGCGACCAGCCAACGGGTGCGGGTGGACGACATCACCTTGTGCACCGCGTCCATCAGCGGGTTGCTGGCGGCTGCGCCGGTGGAGGGGGTGCCGCCGGGCGTCGGGTCCGAGGTCAGCCAGCCGGAGCCGGGCTGCCACACCTCGACCCAGGCGTGCGCGTCCTTGCCGCGCAACACCCGGACGTCGCCCTGGACACTGCCGAAGGCGTAGCCGGTGGCCATCCTGGACGGCACGCCGAGGCTGCGCAGGAGCACGACCTCCGCCGCGGCGAACTGCTCGCAGAACCCCGTCCTCGCATCGAACAGGAAGTGGTCGACCGCGTCCTGGCCCGGCGGTGGCACGGGGGAGTCCAACCGGTACGGGTACGTGCTGGACAGGTAGTGCTCGACCATCGCGACCTGCTCGCCGCGCGTCGTCGCCCCGCCGGTCACCTGCGTCGCCAGGGCACGGGTTCGTGCCGTGACCGACGGCGGCAACTGGAGCCAGTCGCCCGGTGGGGACTGCGCCGCAGCCGCGGAGCTGACGGCGGGACCCGGCTCGTCCGTGGCGCTTGCCGCGGGGGTCCAGGCGACGGAGTAGCCGAACGAGGTCCCGGCGGTTCCGGCGGCGTAGACGAGGCTGCCGTTCGCCACGACCACCTGGCTGCCCTGGTCGGTCCGCACGCTCTCCGCCTGACCAGGGACGAGCAGGAAGCCGCTGGCCGGAGCCAGCATCGTCACCCGGTCCTCGTGAACCGGCCGTCCGCGCAGCGAGGGGTCGGCGGCGTCCGCCAACGCCGCAGCGATCAGGTACTGCCCGGACTGGGCCGGCACCGCCGTTGCGGAGATCGAACCGCGGGTCGCTCGCCAGGTGACCCCGTCGTACCGGGACAACGTCCCCGAGCGCCAGTACAGGGCGCTGGCCGCCGGGACGTGCGCGACCGGCGTCGAAGGCAGCTCGCCCCGGTTGCGCATGTCCAGCTCGCCACCCAGGTAGCTCGACGCACTGCGCTGCTGCGTCTGGGGCGGCTGCTTGCCGGCCAACCGGGACAGTGCCTGCATCCGCTGCGCCGCCGATCCCTGCGGAGTCGGCATCAGCAGGGCGGCGACGAGGGCGGCCAGCAGGGAGACGCCCACGGCGACGGCGATCGGGCCGGCGACGCGACGGCCCGCCCCCTGGGTCTGGCTGGCCCGTGCCCGGGCATGAGCGCCGTCCGGGTGGGCCGATCGCCGGACGGCCAGCGCCAGCGTGCTGACCGCCGCCACCCACCCCACCAGCCAGGGGGCGGTCAGCGCCGGGGCGGGCGCCAGGCCGCCGGGCAGCAGCATCAGGGCGAGAGCCAGCAGCGCGGTGACGCACAGCTCGCGCAGCGTGTCGGCGGCCAGCTGCGCGGTGACCATCAGCCACAGCGTGGCGAAGGCCAGGCTCGTGCTGCCCATGCCGGAGCTCGCCAGGCAGACCCCCGCGGCGACCAGCAGGCTGGCGAAACCGAGCGTCGTGCGCAGCATGCGGTGCCCGCCGTGAGCCGCCGCGAGCGCGACAACGACCAGCGCGAGCGCCGTCCCGCCCACCGCCGTCCACGGCACCAGCTGCGCGACGCCGACGGACGCCGCGGCAGCCAGCTCCAGCGCCAGTACGCAGCCGCGCAGGGGCAGGTCGCGGACGCTGTCCGCGGTGGCACCTCGCTGGCTGCTCATCGCTGCACCGGCACCCGACCGACCGGCACCAGACCGACCGACACCCGCACGCCCTGTCGAGCGGCGTGGTGGGTGAGCTCGTCCAGCCATCCGGCCGGGGTGGACTCGGAAGCGACCACGGTGAGTGCGTCGGTGTTCTCGGGCAACGACTCCAGGACGAGTGCGCCGCTCGGCACCGCCAGCGTGGCGATCCGGGCGAACCAGTCCTCGACGCCCTGCGGTGCGGCGTCCGGCTCCTCGTAGCGGGTGCCGTCAGCCCGCCAGGCCAGCGCGTTGACGTCATGGCCGCGACGCACCTGGTCCGCCCAGGTGGCCGCCGCGGTGGCCAGTGCCGCCTCGTCGGCGGGGCCGGCCGGTGTCCCGACCAGCACGAGGACCCAGCGGGTGGGCAGGTCCGGCACGTCTCGCTCCACGACGACCAGGCGGCCACGCCGAGCGGAGGCGCGCCAGTGCACCGCGCGCCGGTCCTCGCCGGTGCGCCAGGGCCGCAGCCCGGCGAGCTCCTCGGTGCCGGTCACCGACGCACGGGCGCGAGCCGTCGTCCGCACGCTGGACAGCACCGGGGTTGTCGCCTCGGCGGCCGCGGGGACGACCAGCAGCTCTCGATCGTCCTGCCAGGTTCGCCGGGTGCGGACCAGCCCGAACGGGTCGGTGAGTGAGCAGGAGACCACCGAACCGCGGTACACGCCCCGAACCAAGGTGGTCGGGGTGAGCCGGGCCGGGGCCACGTCGGAAGGGTGGACCGCGTCGACGTCCACCAGCAGCTCGCCGGCGACGCCGGCCAGTGCCAGCGTGAACCGGGTTGGTGGCAGTACCCGGCGTCCGTCGTTGTGCACGTGCAGCTCGAGCCGGACCGGCTCGCCGGCTCGGCTCCGCCGCGCACCGCCGATACAGATGCGCACGGCGGACAGGTCCGGACGCATCAGGTGCCCGGTGAGCGCGAGCCCTGCCACGGCGGCGGCGCCGAGGACCAGCCAGCGGTTCGCCGTCAGCATGTACAGCAGCTGAAGCACTCCGGCCACCGCGACCAGCGCGCCGCTGAGTGCCGTCGGCTTATACGGCGGCCGGCTCACGTGCCGAGCGGGACCGGTACCCGAGCCAGCAGGTCCGCCACGACGCGCTGGGCGGCGTCGCGGGGTGCGGCCGTCGCGCCGTGCAGCACGATCCGGTGGGCCAAGACTGACACGGCGACCGCCTTGGTGTCGTCCGGAGTGACGTAGTCACGCCCGGCCAGGGCGGCCCGGGCCTGGGCGGCGCGGACGAGAGCGAGCGCGGCTCGCGAGCTGGCGCCCTGCGCCACCTGCTGGTGCGAGCGGGTGGCCCGCACGACGGCGACCGCGTGGGCCATCGCCGGCTCGGCCACGTGCAAGGTGCGGACGGCTGCCCTGGCCTGACGCAGGTCGGCCAGGGTGACGACGGGGGAGACGTTCTGCACCGTCGGCCCTACGAGCTGCTCGCGAACGACGGCCATCTCGGTATGCAGGTCCAGCTCGCCCGCGCCGACCCGCAGTGCGAAGCGGTCCAGCTCGCCTTCGGGCAGCGCGAACGTGCCGTGCTGGTCGGACGGGTTCTGCGTGCCGATCGCGAAGAACGGGTCGGGCAGCTCGTGCCGGACGCCGTCGCTGGTCACGGCGCCTTCGTCGAGGGCCTCCATGAGAGCGGACTGGGTGCGCGGCGCCGCGCGGTTGAGCTCGTCGACCAGGAACACGTTGGCGAAGACCGGTCCGGGCACGAAGCGCAAGCCACCCTGCTGGTCGTCCCAGACCCCGGAGCCGGTGACGTCGGCCGGCATCAGGTCGGCCGTTCCCTGGACCCTGGCGAACGAGCCGCCGACCGCCCGGGCGACAGCCTTGGCGAGCGTGGTCTTGCCGGTGCCGGGCAGGTCCTCGACCAGCACGTGGCCGCCGGAAAGCAGGGCGCACACCACGAGCCCGACGGTGTTCTCCGACCCCCGCACCACGCCGTTGACCGCCTGGATCATGCGCACGCCGACCCCGTGCGGGTCGCCGGGAAGGGCGGACGGCGCGCGGCCGGACTGACCGGCCAGCTCGGACGTTGGAGCGCTGCTCACGGGCGGACCTCTCGACAGACGGGACGACGCGTCGGGGCTCGCTGCCCCGGCTCGCTGCCCTTCGCATCGGCCGGACCGGCGGCCATCTGAAGCGGATTGGGTTCAAGCACCCTCGGGCGGATACCATGGGCGCCGCGCTTCGTGCGCCCGCTGCGCGGGCGCGGCCTTGGGGCGCATCCCCGAAACCGCAGGAGACCACCGCAGTGAAGAGCGCCGTCGAGAACCTCAACCCGACCCGGGTCAAGCTCACCGTCGAGGTCGCGTTCGACGAGCTCAAGCCGAGCCTGGACGCCGCCTACCAGACGATCGGCGCACAGGTGCAGATCCCCGGCTTCCGCCGCGGCAAGGTGCCCGCCCGGATCATCGACCAGCGGGTCGGCCGCGGCGCCGTGCTGGAGGAGGCCGTCAACAACGCGCTTCCGACCTTCTACGGCCAGGCGGTCGAAGAGGCGAAGCTCCGCCCCCTCGGCCAGCCCGAGGTCGAGATCACCGAGGCTCCGGACCCGGCGTCCGGTGGCGACCTGAAGTTCAGCGTCGAGGTCGACGTCCGACCCGAGGTCGCCGTCCCCGACTACGCGACGCTGGCCGTCAAGGTCGACGACATCGTGGTGGACGAGTCCGACGTCGAGAACGAGATCACCGCGCTGCGCCAGCGCTTCGGCACCCTGGTCGGGGTCGAGCGCGCCGCGGTCGACGGCGACTTCGTCTCGCTCGACCTGAAGGCCGAGATCGACGGCGACGAGATCGACGCGGTGACCGGTGTCTCGTACGAGATCGGCAGCCGCAACATGCTCGACGGCCTGGACGACGCGCTGATCGGCATGTCGGCCGGCGAGACCAAGAACTTCGCCGCGCCCCTGGCCGGCGGCGACCGCGAGGGGCAGGACGCCGACGTCACGGTCACCGTGCAGTCCGTCAAGGAGCGTGAGCTGCCCGAGCTGGACGACGAGTTCGCCCAGCTCGCCAGCGAGTTCGACACCCTCGACGAGCTGACCGCCGACCTGCGCTCGCAGGCCGAGCGGGCCAAGAAGCTCCAGCAGGGCGTGCAGGCCCGCGACAAGGTGCTCGACGCGCTGCTCGAGGCAGCCGACATCCCGGTGCCGCCGGCGCTCGTCGAGGCCGAGGTGCACTCCCACCTCGAGGGCGAGAACCGCCTCGAGGACGACGAGCACCGCGCCGAGGTGAGCGAGAACGCCACCAAGGCCCTGCAGGCCCAGTTCCTGCTCGACGCGATCGTCGAGAAAGAGAAGGTCTCGGTCAGCCAGCCCGAGCTGATCGAGTACCTCGTGATGAGCGCCCAGCAGTACGGCATGTCGCCCGACGCGTTCGCGCAGGCGGTCGACGAAGCCGGGCAGGTGCAGGCGATGGTCGCCGAGGTCGCTCGCCGCAAGGCGCTCGCGGTCGTGCTCGAGCACGCTGCGATCACCGACGAGAGCGGCAACACCGTCGACCTCGAGGAGATCCGTCCGGAGGCCGCCGAGGAGCCCACCGAGGAGCCCACCGAGGAGCCCACCGAGGAGCCCACCGAGGAGCCCACCCAGGACTGATCGCACGCTCAGCTGACGCAGATGGGGCACCGGACGGACGTTCGGTGCCCCATCTGCGTCAGGTCAGGGTGATTCCTGCGCTCACGGCGAACATCGGGGGTCTACGGGAGTGGAGCGTCGGGGGACGACGTTAGGGTCCTTGCCAGGACGGCGAAGGTGCCGAGAAGTCATCCACAGCCGCAGCAGTCATCACATCAGGGAGACCAGCGTGAGCGAGACCGGAAGCGTGCAGGCCGCAGGCCCTCAGTCGGCGGTGGGCCTGGACGACCACATCTACAACCGGCTGCTGAAGGAGCGCATCATCTTCCTCGGCTCAGAGGTGCGCGACGACAACGCGAACGCGATCTGCGCCCAGCTGCTGCTGCTCGCCGCCGAGGATCCTGAGCGCGACATCTGGCTGTACATCAACTCACCCGGTGGCTCGGTCACCGCCGGCATGGCGATCTTCGACACGATGCAGTTCGTCCAGCCGGACGTCGCCACCGTCGCAATGGGGCTCGCCGCGTCGATGGGTCAGTTCCTGCTCTCGGCCGGCACACCGGGCAAGCGCTACGCGACGCCGCACGCGCGGATCATGATGCACCAGCCCTCGGGCGGCATCGGGGGCACGGCCAGCGACATCAAGATCCAGGCCGAGCAGATGCTGCACATCAAGAAGCAGATGGCCGACCTGATCTCCCAGCACACGGGCCAGCCGGTCGAGCAGATCGAGACGGACTCCGACCGCGACCGCTGGTTCACCGCCGATCAGGCCAAGGAGTACGGCTTCGTCGACCACGTCATCGAGAGCGCCAGCGAGGCCCGCGGCGGCGCGGGCACGACCGACTGACGGCCGCCCCGACCACACCCCTTCGCTTCGACCGATCAGGAGACCCAGCGCGATGAGCGTCCCGACCCCGCACAGCGGCCTGCAGGTGCCCGGCCATTACGGCCGACTGGCCGGCCCGACCCCCAGCAGCCGTTACATCCTCCCGCAGTTCGAGGAGCGCACGTCCTACGGGATGAAGCGCCTCGACCCGTACACGAAGCTGTTCGAGGACCGCATCATCTTCCTCGGCGTCCAGGTGGACGACGCGTCCGCCGACGACATCATCGCCCAGCTCATCGTGCTCGAGTCGCAGGACCCGGACCGCGACATCCTGCTCTACATCAACTCGCCCGGCGGCTCGTTCACCGCGCTGACGGCGATCTACGACACGATGCAGTACGTCCGTCCGGACATCCAGACGTACGTCCTGGGCCAGGCCGCGTCCGCCGCGGCCGTGCTGCTCGGCGCCGGCGCCAAGGGCAAGCGCTATGCGCTGCCGAACGCCCGGATCCTGATCCACCAGCCCGCCATGGAGGGCACCGGTGGGATGGCCAGCGACCTGGAGATCCAGGCCAACGAGGTGCTGCGCATGCGCGGTTGGCTCGAGGACACCCTGGCCCTGCACTCCGGACGCACCACGGAGCAGGTGCGTAAGGACATCGAGCGCGACAAGATCCTCACCGCCGATCAGGCCAAGGAGTACGGCCTGGTCGACGAGGTGCTGGCCAGCCGCAAGGCCTCGAACGACTAGCCCGTCCGGGCAGGCCCCGTCCGCTTATGGCGTACAGGGCTGACTCACACGCCGACACCGGCGTTGAATAGGGACGGTGCCGCATCGGGCAAGGTACCGTCGCTGAACGGACTCGACGTCCTGGCCCGGACGAGAGTGACTAGGGAGGACCCGCACGTGGCGCGTATCGGTGATGGAGGTGACCTGCTGAAGTGCTCCTTCTGCGGAAAGAGCCAGAAGCAGGTCAAGAAGCTGATCGCCGGTCCGGGGGTCTACATCTGCGACGAGTGCATCGACCTGTGCAACGAGATCATCGAGGAGGAGCTCGCCGAGACCAGCGAGCTCGGCCTCGACGAGCTGCCCAAGCCGCGTGAGATCTTCGACTTCCTCGAGCAGTACGTGGTTGGCCAGGAGCCCGCGAAGAAGGCGCTCGCCGTCGCGGTCTACAACCACTACAAGCGCATCCAGGCGGGCGAGCCGGGCCGCAAGGGCGAGGAGAGCATCGACCTCGCCAAGTCGAACATCCTGCTGATCGGGCCTACCGGCTGCGGCAAGACGTACCTCGCGCAGACCCTCGCCCGCATGCTGAACGTGCCCTTCGCCATCGCCGACGCCACGGCGCTGACCGAGGCCGGCTACGTCGGCGAGGACGTCGAGAACATCCTGCTCAAGCTGATCCAGGCGGCGGACTACGACGTCAAGAAGGCCGAGACCGGGATCATCTACATCGACGAGGTCGACAAGATCGCCCGCAAGAGCGAGAACCCGTCGATCACCCGCGACGTGTCCGGTGAGGGCGTGCAGCAGGCGCTGCTGAAGATCCTGGAGGGGACGACGGCCAGCGTGCCGCCGCAGGGCGGTCGCAAGCACCCGCACCAGGAGTTCATCCAGATCGACACCACCAACGTGCTCTTCATCGTGGGAGGCGCGTTCGCCGGGCTGGACCAGCTCATCGAGCAGCGGGCCGGCAAGAAGGGCCTCGGCTTCGGCGCCAAGCTGCACTCGGCGGCCGACCCGACATCCGACTCCTACGCGGACGTCATGCCGGAGGACCTGATGAAGTTCGGGCTCATCCCCGAGTTCATCGGTCGCCTGCCGGTCATCACGACGGTCTCGAACCTCGACCGCGACGCGCTGGTGCAGATCCTGACCACGCCGCGCAACGCGCTGTCCAAGCAGTACCAGCGGATGTTCGAGATCGACGGTGTCGAGCTCGAGTTCACCGAGGACGCCCTGGAGGCGGTCGCCGACCAGGCGATCCTGCGGGGCACCGGTGCGCGCGGGCTGCGCGCCATCATGGAGGAGGTCCTCCTCCCGGTCATGTTCGACGTGCCCAGCGACGACGGCATCGCCCGGGTGGTGGTGACCAAGGAGGTCGTCCTCGACAACGTGAACCCGACGATCGTGCGCCGCGACACCCCCGAGCCGCGCAAGCGTGCGCCGCGGGAGAAGTCGGCCTGACCGTCAGCCGCCGAGCGCGGCGGAGAGCACGGCCAGCACCAGGACCGCGAGCACTGTCAGCACGAGGCTGCTGCTCCCGCTCGAGCGCACCATCGCGTGCGCGACTGCCCAGGTCCCGGTCGTCGCGGCGAGCAGCGCGGCGAGCCGTCGGGCCCAGGTCCGGGCCGTGGTCGGGTCGATCCGCATCCCCGGTGGCCCGAGCGCGGCCACGGACGCCGCGCCGTGGCAGGCCAGCAGCAGCGCTGCGGCGACCAGTGACCAGGCGGTGAGCTGGCGAGGGGCGCTCAGCAACCAGTAGGCACAGGTCACGGTCATCGCCAGGGCGGCCCAGTGCGAGTCCGGCCGTACCGCGGCGGCGATCGCGGCCGGCAGCACCAGCAGCAGCCCGAACAGCACGGCGGGCGCCCCCGCCGCTGCCGCGCAGCCGACGGCCAGCAGCGGGGCCGCCAGGACGGCGGCGCGCAGCACCCACTGGTCGACGCTCCAGCGCAGCCGCCCGCGCTGCGCCCGCCCGGCCTGCGGCGACGCGCCACTCATCGCCGGACCCCCGTCGGGCGGCCGGCGCGCGCACCGAGCTGGCGGAGCACCGGATCCAGGCTGCCGGGGCCGGCCCAGCGCACGACCGGAATGCCGGCCGCCTGGAGCCGGCGAACCACCGCCTCGCGCTCGAGCAGCCGCATCCGCCAGGCCAGGTCGGCCAGCGGGTCTGCGGGGTCGGCGCCGACCCGCAGGTCACCGGCGCCCAGGTCAGCGCGGTCCGGCAGGGTGTCCACCGCGACCACCGTCAAGCCGCGGCCGACCAGCCCGAACAGCACCGTGATCAGCTCGTCGCTGAGCACCGGAGTGACCGCGAGCACGAACGACCCGCCGCGGATGCCCAGCTCCAGACGACGGCGCCGGGTGCGTGGCATCGGCATCGGCTCAAGGGTTGAAAGTGCCTCCAGCAACCTGGTCGCGTGCCGGGTTCCGGAGCGCGCGGGGATCCGCACCGGACGGGCCCCGCCGACCGCGGTCAGCGCCACCCGGTCCCCACGTCGCAGGTGGTGTTCGGCCAACGCGCCGGCCGCCCGCACGCTCGTGGCCAGGCTGCTTGCGGTGCCGTCCGGTCCGCCGCCCACCGAGCTCAGTGCGTCGACCACCAGCACGACCTCGCTGTCCTGGTCGGCGTAGGTGGTGACCACCTGCAGCCGTCCCGTGCGCAGTGACACGGGCCAGTGCACGCGGCGCAGCCGGTCGCCGACCTGGAACGGGCGGATCCCGGAGAACTCGGTGCCGTCCCCGGGCCGTCGTCCGCGGTCGGGTCCGACCAGCCCGCTCGGGTGCGGTACCGGAGCCTTGCTGTCGAACACCGCCGGCTGCGGCAGCACCGTGACGAGGCGGCTCGGCTGCGGGGCTGGCGCGAAACGGTAGGCACCGAACGCGCTGGTCAGCGAGACCAGGGCCGGCCCGGCGCGTCGGGCGCCCCAGCGCAGCGGCCGAAGGGTCGTACCGAGCTGCAGCGCCTGCTCGGCTGCGCGGGTGGAGCGCCCAGGGGCCAGCCCGATGGCGGGCGCGGAGGTGTGCGGTACCAGCCACTCGTCGTGGTCCAGGTCCGCGACGGCGTGCTCGACGCCGTTCACCGGCGAGACCTGCGCCGCCCACTGCGCTGTTCCCGACTCGCGCAGCCGCAACGGCCCGGCGGCTACGTCCACGGTCGGCGTACTGTCCGGCCGCAGGACACGCGCCCAGCAGGCCAGCACGACCAGCGGCAGGCCGAGCACCAGCAGGTTCGGCCGTCCGGTCAGCACCGACGCCAGCACGAGGGCAGCCCCGACGCCGACGGCGCGCAGGTACGCGGCCGTGGGCCGCCACGGCGACACGACCATCGGCGAAGGGCGGGACACGGTCGGTCAGCCCGCCGAGATCTCGCGGGCGGACGGCGTGGGCACCTCGTCCAGCACCGTGGCGACCACGGCCGCCGGGCTCGCGCTGCTCATCCACAGCTCGGGCCGCAGGGTGATCCGGTGCGCGAGCACCGACTCTGCGACCGTCTTGACGTCCTCGGGAACCACGTAGTCGCGTCCGTCCAGGACCGCATGGGCACGAGCGACCAGGAGCAGGCCGAGGGAGCCTCGCGGCGAGGCGCCGACCAGCACCTGGGGGTGGGATCGGGTCGCTGTGGCCAGCGCCACGCAGTAGCGCCCCACGCTCGGGTCGACATCCACCCGCTCGATGGCTGCCTGCATCGCCCGCAGCCCCGCGGCGTCGGTCACCGGCGTGAGGTCGATGTCCTCGTGCTGGCGCTCGACCCGGCGCCGCAGCACCTCCCACTCCTGGTCCGCGTCGGGGTAGCCGAACGAGACCCGCAGCAGGAACCGGTCGAGCTGGGCCTCCGGCAGCGGATACGTGCCCTCGTACTCGACCGGGTTCGCGGTGGCCAGCACGTGGAACGGCACGGGCAAGAGGAAGGTCTGTCCCTCGACCGTGACCTGGTGCTCCTGCATGGCCTCCAGCAGCGCGGCCTGGGTCTTCGGCGGCGTCCGGTTGATCTCGTCGGCCAGCAGCAGCCCGGCGAACAGAGGTCCCTTGCGGAAGCTGAACTGTCCCGAGCCCTGGTCGTAGACGAAGGACCCGGTCAGGTCCGCTGGCAGCAGGTCCGGCGTGAACTGTGCCCGGCTGAAGTCCAGCCCCAAGGTGCGGGCGAACGAGCGTGCCGCCAGGGTCTTGCCCAGGCCGGGGAAGTCCTCCAGCAGCACGTGTCCACCGGCCAGCACGGCTGCCAGCACCAAGGACAGCGCCTCGCGCTTGCCGACGACGGCGCGTTCCACCTCGTCCAGCACGGCTCGGGCGAGCGTAGTGGTCTGCGACAGCGAGAGCTCGACGTCTGGCGTGGTCACAGGGACTCGATTCTGTCGAGCAGCGGGGACAGCGCTGCGGGGTCGGTGGGCAGCAGGGTCGGGTCGGCGAGCAAGCGCTGCAGCTCCGGGTCCGGCCAGACCGTGCCCGGGTCCGGCGGTTCGCCGGTGCGCCTGCCGAGTCGTGCGTCGAGCCGGGACTGTGCGATCCGGTTGAGGTCGGCGGCCAGCTCGGCGGCGGCCGCCGGCGAACCCGGCGCCTTGCGCATCGTGCTGTACAGCCGGGTCAGCCGGGGATCGCCCGCGGTCGTCAGACGTGGCTCCTCGGCGTGCGCAAGCCAGCGCGGTGTCCGCACCAGGTGTGAGAGGTCGAGCAGGGTCCAGACCAGCACCGACGCCCCCATCACCACGGCCGCCAGGCCCAGTGGCGCCGGGCGCAGCTCGAGCACGAGGCCGACGGCGCAGACCACCGCCCAGCAAGCGACGGCTGCGGCTAGCCGCAGCCGTGTGGGCCTGGTCATCGGGCCTCACCGGACCGGACCGTCCCCGCGGACGGCGCGGGCAGGTCTGCGTGCAGTCGCCGTAGGGCGGCGATGGCGGCATCCCGGTCGGCCTCGACCATCGGGTGTCTGGAGAAGCGCGCCTCACGGTAGAGCTCGGCCAGGTCGCGGATGCTCGTGCGGTCGACGTCCAGCCGGCCCAGCACCCGGCTGGTCAGCTCGGCGGCCGTCTCGCTGGCTCGCGGCTCGACGCCGGTGGCGCCGACGGCCTCCTCCAGCTCGAGCCAGCAGGCCACGATCGCGTTGCGCGGCGTGCCCTGACGCAGCGCGGCCTCCTGCTGCTCGCGCCGGGACGCTACGGCGAGCTTCACGGAGGTGGGAAGGTCCGGCGCCGCTTCACCGCGCTGGACGCCGGGGAGCAGGCGACGGCGGTGACGAGTCCGCGCCGAGCGCACGACGAGGACCACGCAGGCCACCACGACCGCGACGAACAGCGCCGCAAAGACGACCGCGAGGACCGTGCCGATCCACGTATGCGTGGCCGGCGGGGGCGTGGGTAGGGGCGTCGCCGACGTGGTGGGTGTGTCGCTGCCCGGCGTTGCTGAGCTCGTCGGCGGCGGCGGCAACAGCAGCAGATCGGCTGGCCTGCTCGGGGAGTCCAGCAGCCGCGCGGGCGGTCCGGTCGCCACCCAGACGACGAGGGCGGCAGCCGCGGCACCGGCGGAGGCCAGTGCGCCAGTGCGCCAGCCCCCTCGCTCGTTCACCCAGGTGACCCTAACGCTCGCTGGAGGTCGGGCGCAGGCAGGGGCTGCCCGACGTCCATCCTGGTCGATGGGTCGCGCTCAGCCGCCGGCGACCGCGTCGGCCACCGTCGAGGTGGCCTCGCGGGCCACGGAGGCCGCAGCTGCGGTCTCGGCGGCGATGGCTGCCATGCTTCGGGGCGGCACCCGGGTGGCCGCGTGCTCGCTGGCCCAACCGAGGACCTCGCTGGCCACCATCGGGCGGGCGAACCAGAAGCCCTGCAGGTCGTCGCACTCGAGCTCGACCAGCCGGCTCGCGGTGGCCTCGGACTCCACGCCCTCGGCCACGATGGACAGCCCCAGCCGGTGACCCAGCTCGATGATCGAGGTGACCACGGCGTCGTCGCTCGGCGAGCGCTCCAGGGCGGTGATGAACTGCCGGTCGATCTTCAGCTGGTGCACGGGCAGCCCGCGCAGCTGGCTGAGGCTGGTGAAGCCGGCGCCGAAGTCGTCCACCGACACCTGGATGCCGCGGTCGCGCAGCGCTCCGACGACGGCGCGGGCGGTCTCGGGGTTGTCCGTGACGGCGCTCTCGGTGATCTCCAGGACCAGTGCCTCGGCCGGCCAGCGGTGCAGGGCCAGCACCTCCTCGACGATGCCGAGCAGGCCGAACTCCAGCGACATCGGGCTGATGTTGACGGCAACGCTGGCCTCCAGCCCCTCCTGGCGCCAGCGGGTGGCGTCCCGGACGGCGGTGAGCAGCACCCAGCGGGTCAGCGCGTGGATCAGGCTCGTCCGCTCAGCGAGCGGGATGAACTCCGAGGGCAGCAGTAGCCCGCGCTCGGGGTGCTGCCAGCGCAGCAGGGCCTCGAAGCCGGTCAGCGTGTGGTCCTCGGCGCGGATCACCGGCTGGTAGCGGATGTGCAGCTGGTCCTCGAGCATCGCCTCACGAAGGTGGGCGAGGGTCTCCAGCCGGTCGGTCGAGTGGTCGTCGACGGCGGGGTCGTAGGTCGCGACTCCAGCGCGCTCGCGCTTGGCCTGGTACATCGCGATGTCGGCGTGCTGCAGCAGGTCGCTCAGGGTGCGGCCGTCCTGCGGTGCGACGGTGACGCCGATGCTCGCCCGGATGTCGATGGACACCCCACGGGCCCGGAACTCACTCAGGGTCAGCGCGCCGAGGATCCGCTTGGCTCGCACGCTCGCGCCCGAGACGTTGATCGGACCCTCGATCAGCACGGCGAACTCGTCGCCACCGAGCCGGGTCACCAGCGCGTCGGTCCCGGACGCCGCGACGAGCTGCTGCGCGACCTCGACCAGGACCTCGTCGCCGGCGATGTGCCCCAACGTGTCGTTGACGTCCTTGAAGCCGTCCAGGTCGACCAGCAGCAGTGCGGGACCGTGGTTGCCGTTGCCATCCATCTGGTCCAGGTCGCCGAGCAGCCGCTCGGCGACCTCGGCGAGCTTTCGGCGGTTGCCCAGCTGGGTCAGCGGGTCGCGGCGAGCCACCCGCTCGCGCTCGCGGTCGCGGGCGACCAGCATGATGGCGAGCACGGCGGCTGAGGCCACCGCGATGACCGCGAAGATCACCGTGACGACCAGCGCGAGCCCACCCATGTGTTCGCCATCCTTCGCAGCACGTGGCGGGGTGCTCCCACCGACTCCTACCCTTCGGCAGTGCGTGGTGGCCGCTTGAGCCATTCGGGTCAGCCGGTCTGCTCCTGGACCGCGAGCTCGACGGCACCCACCTGGACGCCGTCCACGTCCTGGGCCGCGGCCGCCAGTGCCAGGTCGTCCACACCCCCGGCGGCCCGCAGATCGCCAGCCGCGGCTCGCAGCCGCTCGACGTCCGCGCTGCTGGCCGTGACCTCGGCCCGGGTGACCGGCGTGCGCTGGGACACCTTGGCCTGCGACTTGGCGCCGCGGATGCCGGCCAACGCGGTCGCCACCACGCCGAGCAGGGCGGCGTCCCCGTCCGCCGCGGCGGTCGTCAGGGCGCCGATCTCGTCCGCCGTCGGGTACGCGGCGTTGTGGATCGAGCCCTGCTGCCACCACGACCAGGCCTCCTCGGTGACGAACGGCATGATCGGCGCGAGTAGTCGCAGCTGCACCGACAGAGCGATCGCCAGTGCCGAGCGCGCCGAGGCGGTGCCCTGTGCGCGGCCGTCGGCCGCATCGCCGTTCTCGCCGTAGGCGCGCTCCTTGACCAGCTCGACGTAGTCGTCGCAGAACGTCCAGAAGAAGCGCTCGCTGAGCTCCAGGGCGCGCGTGTAGTCGAAGGCGGCGAACGCCTCACCGGCTTCGCGGACCGTCTCGGCCAGACCGGCCAGCATCGAGGCGTCCAGCGGTTCGGTCACCGCACCGGCGTCGATGCTCGCGCCGGCGCCGAGGACGAACTTCGTCGCGTTGAGCACCTTGATGGCGAGCCGGCGGCCGACCTTCATCTGGGTCTCGTCGAACGGCGAGTCCATGCCTGGGCGGGCCATGGCGGCCCGCCAGCGCACCGCGTCCGTCCCGAACTTGGCCAGGATCTCGGTGGGCACGATCGCGTTGTCCTTGGACTTGCTCATCTTCTTGCGATCCGGGTCGACCACGAAGCCGCTGATCATCGAGCGCTTCCAGGGCAGCGAGCCGTTCTCGTAGTGGGCGCGGACCACGCGGGAGAACAGCCAGGTGCGGATGATCTCGTGCGCGTGCGTGTTGAGGTCCATCGGAAAGACCCGGGCGAACAGGTCCGGGTCGCGCTCCCAGCCGCCCGCGATGTGCGGGGTCAGCGAGGACGTCGCCCAGGTGTCCATCACGTCTGGGTCACCGATGAACCCACCGGGCACGCCCCGCTGGTCGGTGCCGAAGCCCGGGGCCGGGTCGGACGACGGGTCGACGGGCAGCGCGGACTCCTGCGGCACGATCGGCTGGTCGTAGACGATCTCGCCGGCCTCGTCCAGCCGGTACCAGACCGGGAAGGGCACGCCGAAGAAACGCTGACGGCTGATCAGCCAGTCACCGTTGAGCCCGCTGACCCAGTTCTCGTAGCGGTGCGCCATGAACTCAGGGACGAACTTGAGCTCGTGGCCCCGCTCGACGAAGGTCGCCTTGAGCCCCTCGTCGCGCCCGCCGTTGCGGATATACCACTGCCGGCTGGTGACGATCTCGAGCGGCTTGTCGCCCTTCTCGTAGAAGTTCGCCATCCGCAGCGTCGCCGTCGGCTCGCCCTGCAGGTCGTCGGACTCGCGCAACGCGGCGACGATCGCCTCGCGCGCCGAGAACGTGGTCATTCCGGCGATCCGGGCGTAGAGCTCGCGTCCGGCGTCGGTGGCGAGCCAGGCCGGCGTGTCGCGCAGGATCCGGCCGTCCCGGCCCACCACGGCCCGGGTCGGCAGCTGGAGCTCACGCCACCAGGTGACGTCGGTCAGGTCGCCGAACGTGCAGCACATCGCGATGCCGGCGCCCTTGTCCATCTCGGCGGCAGGGTGGGCCAGGACTGGGATCTCGACGTCGAAGAGCGGCGAGCGCACCGTGCTGCCGAACAGCGGTTGGTACCGCTCGTCGTCCGGGTGCGCGATCAGCGCGACCACGGCAGGGATCAGCTCGGGCCGGGTCGTCTCGATCGGGACCGCGCCGTCCGGGCCGTGGAAGGCCACTCGGTGGTAGTGGCCGGGGTATTCGCGAGGCTCGAGCTCGGCTTGCGCGACCGCGGTCTGGAACGTGACGTCCCACAGGCTGGGCGCCTCGCTCTGGTACGCCTCGTCGCGGGACAGGTTGCGCAGGAAGGCTCGCTGCGCCGCGGTGCGGGCGTCCACCCCGATGGTCTCGTACAGCGTGGACCAGTCCACCGACAGGCCGAGGTGGCGCAGCAGACTGCCGAACGCCTTCTCGTCCTCGGCGGTCAGCCGGGTGCAGAGCTCGACGAAGTTGGGACGGCTGACCGCAACCTGGCGCTTGGTGTCGGGCTTGGCCGGCGGCTCGAAGTCCGGGTCGTAGGGCAGCGACGGGTCGCAGCGCACGCCGAAGTAGTTCTGCACCCGGCGCTCGGTCGGCAGGCCGTTGTCGTCCCACCCGATCGGGTAGAAGACGCTTTTGCCGCTCATCCGCTGGAACCTGGCGATCAGGTCCGTGTGCGTGTAGCTGAACACGTGCCCGACATGCAGGCTGCCGCTCACAGTGGGCGGCGGGGTGTCGATGGAGAACACCTGCTCGCGCGAGGCCCCGCGGTCGAAGGTGTAGGTGCCCTGCTCACGCCATACCTCGACCCAGCGGTCCTCGAGTCCGTCGAGGGTGGGCTTGTCGGGCACGAGGGAGGGGTTCGGCATGTCGAGGATTCTCCCAGATGGGGCGAGGTCCTCGCGTCCGGGTTTCTACAGGCCCGGGCAGGCAGGGCTCGGTCAGGCCGGCCGCAGGGTCACTGCGCGTCCCACACGTCGGCGACGGCCTGGGAGGCGAGGGTCACCGGGTTGCCGCTCGGCGCGACGACGATGACGGCGACGGTCAGTGCGCGGGTCTCGCGCCAGCACACCGCCCGGTCGGTGAACGTCCGAGCCCCGACTGCGCCGCTTCCTGTGCCGGTGGCCGTCGCGGACGGATCGAGTGTCTGGGTGCAGGTGACCTTCCCGAGCTCGGTGAACGGCGGCAGGGTCGTGGTCTTGTCCTGCGCTGAGCGCGCCAGCCGGCCCGCGCTGACGATCGCGATCTGGTTCGGCTTGCCCGGGTCCAGGAACACGCCGGCGGCGACGGCCGCACCGTGCGAGGTTCGGACCAGGGCGTCGTGGGTGGCTGACTCAGCGGCGGCGCGCGGGTCGGTCGGCCCGACCCTGGGCATGCCAGCCAGGGTCGCGGGCAGTGCCACCGGCTTGTGCCGGTCCGGGAACACGTAGTGCCGCGCCGCGACGCCGCCGGCCACGACCAGGACCAGCACGACCGCGATGGTGACCACGTTCTTGCCCGCCGAGGACCCCGGGCCGGCGGTCCCAGAGGTCGACGACCATGCGCCGTTCGACTCGAACGTGTGAGCAGCACTCGCGCCAGGGGTCGTGATGGGCGTGCCGAACTGGTTCACCGGCGTGCCTGCCGACGCGTAGGAGTGGGTGCTCACCTTGTGTCTGTCGGCCCACGGCCGACGGGTCTTGATCATTTGCGCGGGTCACCGGCGGGCCGCCCGAGTGACCATGCGGCCACGTCGGGCATGGCCCGAACGGACTAGTTCGCGTCCCAGGCCGCCGAGACCGCCGCCGCGGCGTTGGGCATCTGGGTCGGTGCCGTCCCCGTGGCGAACGCCATCACTGTCAGGGTGCGGCTGTCGCGCCAGCAGACCGCGACGTCGACCGAGGCAGTGCCACTGGCGATCGCCTCCTGATCCCGGTCCATGGCGCAGGTGACCTTCCCGAACTTCGTGTAGGGACCGGGGAGGCTCTCCTTGGCGTTCTTCGAGCGGTGACCGCGGGCTCCCATCAGCCCGATCATGTTCGCGCCCGCGGGATCGGTATAGACGGCGACGCCGTAGACGTGACCGTTGAGCTCACGGCGCAAGGCTTCGGAGAACGTGCTCTGCGCCTGCGCGTCGCTGCTCTGCGCCATGCCCGCGACGCTCGCCGGCAGGTCGATCGGGCTCTTGCTGTCGGACAGGAAGTAGCCGAAGACCACCAGCTTGAGCAGCACGACGAGGATCGTGACACCGACGCCGCCGAACGTGCCCAGCCTGCGCCTGGACGCCTTGGGCGCGAAGGGTGGCGGTGCCCACGACGGGTCCATCGACGCCACGCCGAACTGGGCGGGGGCGGCGATGGGTTGCGGCTGCGGGGTGCCGAACTGGTTCTGCGGGGTGCCGAACTGGCCATGCGGGGTGCCGAACTGGTTCTGCGGGGTGCCGAACTGGGACGCAGCGGCCGCCACGGCTGGAGCGGCTGGTGCGGTTGGTGCGACCGCTGATCCGGTGAAGAACGGCACTTCCCCCGGGCGTAGGGGGGCGGTCGGAGGGGCAGGGTTCTGTGCATCCATAACCTGCAGAACCTCGACCACGTCGGGCTGCTCTTGAGCCCCCGGCCGCGGGCCACCCCCATCCGGCTCAGTCCCGGCCGTCGAGAACCTCCAAGTGCGGCCCCGGGCGGAACGCAGGTGCGGCCGGACCACGCGGCTCGGTAGCATGGCGGGCAGGCGTCGATCCGGCCATCACCGGGGAGCCTCCGGAAGAACCGGTCCGCTGCTGCGGGCCTCAGTAGAACCGGGCGGACCGGCCCGTACCCCAGCCGGCGAAGAGAGGCCCGCCGAGCAGGTGGACGGGCAAGCGAGGTGGTACCGCGGTGCCGTCCGGACCAGCCGGGCGACGTCGTCCTCGCGGGAGAGCACGGCGCGAGAGCGCGGACCCGCGAGAGGCACCGATGACGTACCCCAAGGTCGGCCCCGATGACCACGGCAGCACCGAGGTGCCCGCGAGCCCGCGCTTCCCGTTCATCGAGGAGCGGATCGGTCGGTACTGGGACGCGGATGGCACCTTCCGGGCCAGCGTCGAGCAGCGCGAGGCCGGCGAGCACGGCAGCAACGAGTTCGTCTTCTACGACGGCCCGCCGTTCGCCAACGGCCTGCCGCACTACGGCCACCTGCTGACCGGGTACGTCAAGGACGTCGTGCCGCGCTACATGACCATGCGCGGCAAGCGGGTCGAGCGCCGGTTCGGCTGGGACTGCCACGGCCTGCCCGCCGAGGTCGAGGCCGAGAAGCAGCTCGGCATCCACCACAAGTCGGAGATCGACGCCATGGGCGTCGAGACCTTCAACGACGTCTGCCGGTCCTCGGTGCTGGCGTACACCAAGGACTGGGAGGAGTACGTCAACCGCCAGGCCCGCTGGGTGGACTTCGAGAACGACTACAAGACCCTGGACACCGACTACATGGAGTCGGTGATGTGGGCGTTCAAGTCGTTGTGGGACAAGGGGTTGGTCTACGAGGGTTTCCGCGTGCTGGCCTACTGCTGGCGCTGCGAGACGCCGTTGTCCAACACCGAGACCCGGATGGACGACGTCTACCGGGACCGCCAGGACCCTGCCGTCACCGTGGGACTGAAGCTCGAGACCGGCGAGTACGCGCTGATCTGGACGACGACGCCGTGGACGCTGCCGAGCAACTTGGCCGCCGCGGTGAACCGGGACGTCGAGTACGTCGTGGTGACCGGCCCGGCCGAGGGCCCGTTCGCCGGCGAGCGCCTCGTGCTGGCCGCCGACCGGCTCGGTCGCTACGAGCGCGAGCTGGGGCTGCGCGACGTCGAGCACGCCCAGGAGACCGGCCGGCTGGTCGAGCGGCTCACCGGTGCCGACCTGCTGGGACGCCGCTACACCCCGCCGTTCGACTTCTTCGCCGGCCGCGAGAACGCCCATCAGGTGCTCGAGGCCGACTACGTCACCACCGACGAGGGCACCGGCATCGTGCACATCGCGCCCGCCTTCGGTGAGGAGGACAAGGTCGTCACCGACGCCGCGGGCATCGAGCCCGTCGTCCCGGTCGACAGCAAGGGCGAGTTCACCGCCGAGGTGCCGCCCTACGCCGGTCAGCACGTGTTCGAGGCCAACAAGGCGATCACCCGCGACCTGCGCGCGGCCGGGCTGTTGTTGAGGCTGGAGAGCTACGAGCACCCCTACCCGCACTGCTGGCGCTGCGACCAGCCGCTGATCTACCGCGCGGTGTCCAGCTGGTTCGTCAAAGTCACCCAGTTCCGCGACCGGATGCTCGAGCTGAACCGGGAGATCACCTGGGTGCCGGACCACATCCAGGACGGCTCGTTCGGCAAGTGGCTGGAGAATGCCCGCGACTGGTCGATCAGCCGAAGCCGCTACTGGGGCAGCCCGATCCCGGTATGGACGTCGGACGACCCGATGTACCCGAGGGTCGACGTCTACGGCTCGCTGGACGAGCTGGAGCGCGACTTCGGAGTGCGCCCGAAGGACCTGCACCGCCCGTACATCGACGAGCTGACCCGGCCCAACCCGGACGACCCGTCCGGGAGGTCCACCATGCGGCGGGTGCCGGAGGTGCTGGACTGCTGGTTCGAGTCCGGCTCCATGCCGTTCGCGCAGGTGCACTACCCGTTCGAGAACGCGGACTGGTTCGAGCACCACTACCCGGGCGACTTCATCGTCGAGTACATCGGCCAGACCCGCGGCTGGTTCTACACGATGCACGTGCTGGCCACTGCGCTGTTCGACCGACCGGCCTTCCGCAGCTGCGTCAGCCACGGCATCCTGCTTGGCGACGACGGCCGCAAGATGAGCAAGAGCCTGCGCAACTATCCCGACGTCCGCGAGGTCTTCGACCGCGACGGGTCGGACGCTATGCGCTGGTTCCTGATGTCCTCGCCGGTGCTGCGCGGCGGCAACCTGGTCGTCACCGAGCGGGCGATCCGCGACGGCGTCCGGCAGGTGCTGATCCCGCTGTGGAACGCCTGGTACTTCTTCTCCCTGTACGCCAACGCGCTCGACGGCGGGGCCGGTTACGAGGCGAAGTGGTCGACGGACTCCACCGACGTGCTGGACCGCTACCTGCTGGCCAAGCTGCGCGACTTGGTCTCCGGCGTGCAGGCCCAGCTCGACGTGTACGACGTCAGCGCGGCCTGCCAGTCGGTGCGCGAGTTCCTGGACGTGCTGACCAACTGGTACATCCGACGATCCCGCGAGCGGTTCTGGGGCGAGGACGACCGCGTCGCCTTCGACACGCTCTACACCACGCTCGAGGTGCTCACCCGGGTCGCCGCACCGCTGCTGCCGCTGACCACCGAAGAGATCTGGCGTGGGCTGACCGGCGGGCGCAGCGTGCACCTGACCGACTGGCCGGATGCCGCGGGGCTGCCCGGGGACGACGCGCTGGTGGCTGCGATGGACCGCACCCGCGAGGTCTGCTCCGCGGCGCTCGCGCTGCGCAAGGCCGAGTCCCTTCGGGTGCGGCTGCCGCTGCCCGCGCTGACCGTGGTCGGCGAGGACGCGGCGGCCCTGGCCGACTTCGCGGCGCTGGTCGCCGACGAGGTCAACGTCGGCGAGGTCCGGCTGGTCGACCTGCAGGACGCGGCCGGCTCGCAGTTCGGTGTCTCGCAACGGCTCACGGTCAACGCGCGCACCGCCGGGCCGCGGCTCGGCAAGGACGTGCAGACCGCGATCCGGGGCAGTAAAAGCGGGGACTGGCAGGTCGCGGACGACGGCACGGTGACCTCCGGCGGCTTCGCCCTGCTCGACGGCGAGTACTCCTTGGAGACCGTCGTCGCCGGCGGCGACGACGCGGACCACAGCGCTGTAGGTGTGCTGCCCCGCAACGGCTTCGTCGTGCTGGACACCGCCGTCACGCCCGAGCTCGAGGCCGTCGGGGTGGTCCGGGACGTCGTCCGCGCGGTCCAGCAGGCACGCCGGGACGCCGGGCTGCACGTCAGCGACCGGATCCGGTTGACGGTGGCCGGCGACGAGCCGGTCTGGCGCGCGCTGACCGAGCACCAGGCGCTGTTGATGTCCGAGACCCTGGCCGGCCAAGCCGGTCTGGCCGGCGATCTCGGGCAGCTGCCGCTCGGCGAGGGCGTCAGCGAGACGGCGGTGGGCGACGGCCTTCGGGTGCGGGTCAGGGTCGAGCGTCTGGGCTAGTCGGGATCCCACCCGCTGCCGGAGGCGGCGCCGCACCCGCACGGCTGCGGGGCGTCGCAGAGCCGTAGCCTTACGCACGTGCCGGAACCAGAGCAGGTGACCGCGCGGCTGGCCGAGGTCGAGCAGGCCGTGCTCGCGCGGACGCCGGAGAACCAGGTCGACCCCTCGATCGACGCGATCACCGCGCTGACCGAGCTGATGGGGGACCCGCAGCGGTCCATCCCGGTGATCCACGTGACCGGCACCAACGGCAAGACCTCGACCTCGCGGATGATCGAGCGGCTGCTGCGCGAGCTCGGGCTGCGCACCGGCCGCTTCACCAGCCCGCACCTGTCCGACGTCCGCGAGCGGATCGCCTTCGACGGCGTGCCGATCAGCCCGGAGCGTTTCGTCGCCGCGTGGGACGACGTCGAGCCCTACTTGCAGCTCGTCGACCAGCGCAGCCGGGACGCCGGCGAGCCGGTGATCAACTACTTCCAGGTGCTCACCGCCATGGCCTTCTCGGCCTTCGCCGATGCGCCGGTCGACGTCGCGGTTCTCGAGGTCGGCCTCGGCGGCACCTGGGACTCCACCAACGTCGCCGACGGCCAGGTCGCCGTGATCACGCCGATCGCGATCGACCACGAACGGCTCTTGGGCTCCACGGTCGAGGCGATCGCCACGGAGAAGGCCGGGATCATCAAGTCGGGCGCGGTCGCGGTGCTGGGACAGCAGCCGCGCGAGGCCGCCGAGGTGCTGCTCGCGCGGGCTGGGGAGGTCGGAGCCGACGTGGTCGTGGAGGGTCAGCAGGTCGGGCTGCTGTCCCGTGAGATCGCGGTCGGTGGCCAGCTGGTCAGCGTGCGTGGCATCGGTGGCGAGTACGAGGACCTCTTCCTGCCCCTGCACGGCGAGCACCAGGCGCACAACCTGGTCACCGCGATCGCTGCGGTCGAGGCCTTCGTCGGCGGCGGGCAGGAACGCCTGGACGTCGACCTGGTCCGTGCCGCGGTCGCCGGGATGGACTCGCCCGGACGGCTCGAGGTGGTCCGGCGCAGCCCGACCGTCGTGGTCGACGCGGCGCACAACCCGGCCGGCGCGCAGGTCGTGGCGGAAGCCATGAACGAGGCCTTCGCGTTCACCCGGCTGGTCGGCCTGGTGGCGGTGCTCAGCGAGAAGGACCCCGAGGGCATCCTGGCCGCGCTCGAGCCCGTGCTCGACGAGGTGGTGGTGACCCGGACGTCGTCCCCGCGCTCGGTCGACCCCGACGACCTCGCGGAGGTTGCCCGTGAGGTGTTCGGCGAGGACCGCGTGCACGTCGCGCGCAACCTGCCCGAGGCGCTGGCCCGGGCCGTCGACCTCGCCGAGCAGGAAGGCGGCATGGGAGCCGGGGTGCTGGCCACCGGCTCGGTCACGATGGCGGCCGACGTCCGCATCCTGCTGGGAGTGCGGTGAGCGAGCCGGAGGTCGACCAGCCCCAGCCGCGCTCGCTGCGCCGTTCCTTCGCCGCGCTGGTGCTGGTCGGCGAGATCTTCGTGGTGGGCTTCGCCGCTCTGGTGGCCTTCCAGCTCTCCGACGTGTCTGGGGCGAGCGTCGCGGTGGTGGCCGGGGGTACGGCGCTGCTCTGTGTGGTCGCCGCCGGGACGCTCCGCTCGCCGGTCGGGTACGCGCTGGGCTGGCTGGTGCAGCTGTTGCTCGTGCTCAGCGGCTTCTGGGTGCCGATGATGTTCGTCGTCGGGATCGTGTTCGGCGCCATCTGGTTCGTGGCTCTGCAGCAGGGTGGCCGAGCGGACGCGATCACGGCGCAGCGGCAGCTCGCCGAGCGCCAGCACCGAGAGCAGGACCAGGACGGCTGAACGGGAGCGCGCGATGGCACGGCTGATCTACTCGATGCAGTGCTCGCTGGACGGCTACGTCGCCGACGCCGACGGCAGCTTCGACTGGGCCGCACCCGACGAAGAGGTGCACGCCTTCGTCAACGACCTCGAGCGGCCGATCGGCACGTACCTCTACGGGCGGCGGATGTATGAGGTGATGGTCGCCTGGAAGGACATGGACGTGACCGGACAGTCCGACGTCGTCGTCGACTACGCGGGCATCTGGCGGGCCGCTGACAAGGTGGTCTACTCCTCGACTCTGCCGAGGCCGGCCAGCGAGCGCACCCGGGTCGAGCGGCAGTTCGACCCGGTCGCCGTCCGACGCCTCAAGGAGTCGGCCGAGCGCGACCTCAGCGTGGGCGGGCCCGAGCTGGCCGGCCACGCGCTGAGGGCGGGTCTGGTCGACGAGTGCCACCTGCTGATCGTGCCGGTGGTCGTGGGAGGCGGTCGGCGCAGCCTGCCGGACGACGTCCGGTTCGGGCTCGAGCTGGTCGACGAGCGTCGGTTCGCCAACGGCGTCGTGCACCTGCACTACCGCACCCGCTGAACCCGGCGAACCGGCTCGGTAGGCTGGCCCGGCCCAGTCGACGACCCGAGAGGTACCCCCATGACCGAGCGCAGCCTCGTCCTCGTCAAGCCGGACGGCGTGCGCCGTGGCCTCACCGGTGAGGTGTTGCGCCGGATCGAGGCGAAGGGCTACACCCTGGTGGCGCTGGACCGGCGCACGGTCGGCCGCGAGCTCCTGGCCGAGCACTACGCCGAGCACGTGGGCAAGCCGTTCTACGAGCCGCTGGTCGAGTTCATGTCCTCCGGCCCGGTGGTCGCCGTGGTCATCGAGGGGCAGCGTTGCATCGAGGGGTTCCGCGCCCTGGCCGGCGCCACCGACCCGACCGTGGCGCTGCCCGGCACGATCCGCGGCGACCTGGCGCGGGACTGGGGGTTGGCGGTGCAGCAGAACCTGGTCCACGGGTCGGACTCCCCGGAGTCCGCATCGCGAGAGCTCGGCATCTGGTTCCCCGAACTCGGCTGATCGGCTGGTCCGAATCGTCAGCGCGACCACGTAACATGACGTCCGAAACCTCCTGAGTCAGCGATCCGGAAGTCGTGGTACCCCCCAACATGAGCAGCCTGTCCTTCATCGGTCGTGACATGGCCGTCGATCTCGGTACGGCCAACACCCTCGTCTACGTCCGCGGACGCGGCATCGTGCTCGACGAGCCCAGCGTCGTGGCCATCGACGAGCACACCGGCCGCCTGGTCGCCGTCGGCATCGAGGCGAAGCGGATGATCGGCCGCACGCCCGGCTACATCAAGGCGATCCGACCGCTGAAGGACGGCGTGATCAGTGACGCCGACACCACCGAGCGGATGCTGCGCTACTTCATCCACAAGGTGCACAAGCGCTCGCGCTTCGCCCGGCCGCGAATCGTCATCTGCGTGCCGAGCGGCATCACCGGGGTCGAGCGGCGCGCGGTGGAGGACGCCGCGAGCCACGCCGGGGCGCGTCGGGTCTACATCATCGAGGAGCCGATGGCCGCCGCGATCGGCGCTGGCCTACCCATCGAGGAGCCGACCGGCAACATGGTGGTCGACATCGGCGGCGGCACGACCGAGGTCGCCGTGATCAGCCTCGGCGGCATCGTCACGGCGCAGTCGATCCGGGTGGCCGGCGACGAGCTGGACAACGCGATCATCCAGTACGTCAAGAAGGAGTACTCGCTGATGCTCG
Source organism: Angustibacter sp. McL0619 (assembly GCF_049994355.1). Lineage (NCBI taxonomy): Bacteria > Bacillati > Actinomycetota > Actinomycetes > Kineosporiales > Kineosporiaceae > Angustibacter > Angustibacter sp. McL0619. The sequence continues at coordinate 1,573,785 of NZ_CP188257.1, forward strand.
GCGAGCGCTCCGCCGAAGAGATCAAGATGAGCATCGGCTCGGCGTTCCCGCTCAGCGAGGAGCCGACCGCCGAGATCCGCGGCCGCGACCTGGTCAGCGGCCTGCCCAAGACGATCACCGTGGGCGCCGAAGAGATCCGCAAGGCGATCGAGGAGCCCGTCAACGCGATCGTCGACGCGGTCAAGTCGACGCTGGACAAGTGCCCGCCGGAGCTGTCCGGCGACATCATGGACCGCGGCATCGTGCTCACCGGTGGCGGCGCGTCGCTCAAGGGTCTGGACGAGCGACTCCGTCACGAGACGGGGATGCCGATCCACGTCGCGGAGGACCCGCTGATGTCCGTCGCGCTCGGCTCCGGCCGCTGCGTCGAGGACTTCGACGCGCTGCAGCGCGTGCTCGTGCCCGAACGACGCATGTGACGCGATCACCATGACCTGCACCCGCTGCCCGTCGGTGGGCCGCTGCCGCCTGGACGCCTAGTGCCGCGGTCGTCGCGCCGCCCTCCGCGTCGCTCACGCGCCATCCTCGCTCCGCTGATCGTGCTCACGCTCGCGTTGCTCCTGCTGGACCTGGTCGCCTCCCCGGGCGGCGCCAGCGACCGCATCCGCGGTGTCGGCTCGACCGTGCTCGGCCCCGCGGCGGGGCTGGTCTCCGGTGTCGGCCGTGCCGTCTCCGACGCGGCCGCCGGGCTGACTGGTCGCAACCGCGAGCAGCTGGACGAGCTGCGCCGGCAGAACGACGCGCTGCGGCTGGCTGCCCTGGCCGCGCAAGACGACCAGCGCCGCGCCCAGGAGGCGGACGCCCTGCTGAGGACCGCGGGCCTGGGCCGCTACCGGATGGTTGCCGCGCGGGTGGTGGCCATCTCCCCGGAGCAGGCGACCCGACGCATGGTCACCCTGGACGCCGGCAGTCGGGACGGCGTGAAGACCGAGCTGACGGTGCTGTCCGGTCAAGGTCTGGTGGGCCGCGTCGTGCGGGTCGGTCCGACCACGTGCGACGTCCTGCTGCTCACCGACCCGTCCTTCTCGGTCGGGGTCCGCCTCGAGGCCAGCGGCCTGATCGGCGTCACCACCGGGAACGGCGACCTTCCGATGAGCCTGAAGCTGCTGGACGCGCAGACCAAGGTGGAGCCGGGTGCGCGCCTGGTGACGCTGGGCAGCGCCGGCGGCTCGCCGTTCGTGCCGGGCGTCCCGGTCGGCGAGGTCCGCGCCGTGCGGACCGCCCCCGGCACGCTGTCCCGGGCGGGCTCGGTGACCCCGTACGTCGAGCCGGCGACCCTCGACCTGGTCGGCGTGGTCGTCCAGCCACCGCGCACGGACCCGCGGGACGCGGTGCTGCCGCCGAAGCCCACCCCCACCCAGACGTCGACCCAGACGGCGACGACGGGCGGCCAGGGATGAGCGCCGCGCGGATCGTGCTCGCCGCCGGCCTCGTCGTGCTGGCCCAGCTGATCGATGTGACGATGCTGTCCCGGTGGTCCTGGCCCGGCGCGACTCCGGACCTCACCCTGCTCGTCGTGGTCGCGCTGGCGCTGCTCGGCGGTCCGGCGTCCGGCGCGGTGGCCGGGCTGAGTGCGGGGCTGCTGGCCGACCTCACCCCGCCGGGCGCCTCCCTGCTCGGGCTGACCGCCGTCGCCTACGGGCTGGCCGGTGCGGTGGCGGGGCGCTGGCACCGCCCGGGGGAGCGTTCCCTGCTGCTGGCGATGACCGCTGCGGCCGCCGCCGCGGCCACCGCGTCCACGGTGCAGGAGCTCGCGCTGCTCGTCACCGGCCGCGAGAGCCTCGGGTCGGCATTGTCCGGCGTGCTCGCCTGCGTGCTGTACTCCGCCGTGGGCGCGCTCGTGGTGGTGCCGCTCGTCGTGCTGCTCGACCGCCTGGTCGAGGGCGAGCAGGCCGAGGCGGCGCGGCTGTGAACGGCGGTGCGCGCAGCACCCGGCTGCTGGTGGTCGGGGTGTTCGTGCTGTCCCTCATGGTGACGTTGGGGGCCAGGCTGTTCACCGTGCAGGTGGTCGGCGCGGACGGCTACCGCGCGGCGTCGAACACCAACCGCGAGCGCGAGATCGTCACGCCCGCGGTGCGAGGCCTCGTGCTGGACGACCGTGGCCGGCCGCTGCTCTCCAACCGCACGGCGCTGGTCGTCTCGATCAGCCGGACCACACTGCTGAACAGCAAGGACGAGGGCCGTGCTCTGGTGCAGCGGCTGGCGACCGCGCTGCGGCTGCCGTTCGCGACCGTCTGGGGCCGCACCCAGCTGTGCGGCACCAAGGGCGCGCCGAAGCCGCCGGTCTGCTTCAACGGCGCGCCGTACCAGCCGGTCCCGGTGGCCCAGGACGTCGACCCGCGGATCGCCTTGCAGATCATGGAGCGCAGCGAGGACTTCCCCGGCGTGACCGCCGAGCTGCAGGCGGTGCGGACCATCCCTGAGCCGCTCGGGGTCAACGCCGCGCACCTGCTCGGTTACCTCGGCCCGGTCACCGACGATGAGCTCAAGGCCAGCTCGGCCGCCGCCCGCGAGGGGCGGGCCGAGCTGCAGCGCACCGACCGGGTCGGCCGCGCCGGCCTGGAGAAGCAGTACGACGCGGCGCTTCGTGGCACGCCCGGGGTGACCGACGTCGGGGTGGACATCCGTGGCCGGCTGACCGGCGAGCTGAACAGCACCGACCCGGTCGCCGGCAACTACGTGGTGACCAGCATCGACGCCAAGGTCCAGGCGGCGACCGAGAAGGCGCTGGCCAAGGGCATCAAGGAGGCGCGCACGCGCAACGCGTCCGGCGGCGGTGGCAAGCTCAAGGCGGACTCCGGCGCCGCGGTCGTGATGGACGTGCGAACCGGCCAGATCGTGGCGATGGCCAGCTGGCCGACGTACGACCCGAAGATCTGGCTCGGTGGCATCACCGACAAGGAGCTGGCCGGGCTCACCGACGAGAAGGCCGGCACCCCGATGGTGTCGCGGGCGACCCAGGGACTGTTCCCGCCGGCCTCGACCTTCAAGGTCGTCTCGCTGCCGGCCGCGGTGCAGAGCGGGTACGACCTGCACGGCAGCTACCAGTGCAGCAGCTCGTACCAGGTGGGTGAGAGGGCGTTCCACAACTACGAGTCCGAGGCCTACGGCACGATCGACCTGCACAAGGCGATCGTGGTGTCCTGCGACACGATCTTCTACAAGTTCGCCTACGAGACTTGGCTGCGGCTGGGCGGGTCGGACAACCACAGCGACGCCAAGGACCCGTTCGTGGCGATGGCCAAGGCGTTCGGGCTCGGCAAGGACACCGGCATCGACCTGCCGGACGACGTCTCCGGCCGGATCCCGGACCGGGCCTGGAAGCAGGCCTACTGGGACCAGACCAAGAAGTACTACTGCACCAAGGCGAAGACGGGCTTCCCCGAGGTCGCCAAGGACGACCCCTCACGCGCCGCGTTCCTGACCCAGCTGGCCAAGGAGAACTGCGCGGACGGCAACGTGTTCCGTGGCGGTGACGCGGCCAACTTCGCCATCGGCCAGGGTGACGTGACGGTCTCCCCGCTGCAGATGGTGCGAGTGTACGGCGCCATCGCCAACGGCGGCACGCTGTGGACGCCGCACGTGGGCAAGGCGATCGTCACCCCGGCCGGCAAGCTGGTGCAGAGGATCGCACCGAAGAAGGCCGGCACGGTGCCGATCCGTGCGGACGTGCTGAGGTTCCTGCACAGCGCGCTGCGTGGTGTGGTGACGTCCGGTACGGCGAGCGGCGCGTTCGCCGGGTTCCCGGTGCCGGTGTCCGGCAAGACCGGGACGGGCGAGGTCTACGGCAAGCAGGCGACGTCCTGGTTCTCCTCGTACGCGCCGTCCAACAGCCCGCAGTACGCGGTCTCGGTCGTGGTCAGCCAGGGTGGGACCGGAGCCACGACGTCGGGTCCGATCGTGCGCGACATCTACTCGGCGATCTTCGGGGTGCGCGGCTCGAAGCTGGTCCCCGGGGCGGCGGCGCTGCCCGGTGGCAGGCCGCCGGCCGGGCTGCCGACGATCCGCCCGGACGGCACGATCGTGACCCCGGAGGGCCCGGTGGCCTCGGCCGAAGGTCTGCCCGACCCGCGCGCGAAGGCCACCCGGTGAGCGCGCTGCGCTGGACCGACACCCGGGCCCGGCGCGCCCGCGAGCACGGCAGCGTATGGGTCCGGCTGGACTGGGGGCTGCTGGTCGCGGCGCTCGGGCTGTCGCTGATCGGCGCGTTGCTGGTGTGGTCGGCGACCCGTCGCGTCGAGGGCGACGCGCTGCTGGTGCGGCACCTGGTCAACGTGGCTCTCGGCATGGTGCTCGGTGGTGCGGTCGCGCTGGTCGACTACCGCGGACTGCGGGCGTACTCGCCGATCCTGTACGTCGCCTCGATCGTCGGGCTGGTGGCCGTGCTGTCGCCACTGGGCTCGACCATCAACGGCTCGCATTCCTGGATCGTGCTGCCGGCGGGCTTCTCGGTGCAGCCCTCGGAGTTCGCGAAGGTGGCGATGGTGGTCGCGTTGCCGCTGCTGCTGGCGGAGAAGCGCGACGCCGACGACACTCCACGGCACGTCGACGTCGCGCTGGCCCTGGTGGTGGCTGCGATTCCGATGGCGCTGGTCATGCTGCAGCCGGACCTCGGCTCGATGCTGGTGCTGGCCGCCCTGGTCGTCGGGGTGGTGGCGGCGTCCGGTGCGCCGGCCCGTTGGGTGGTCGGGCTGCTGGTCGTGGGTGCCGTCGGTATCGCGGTCGGGCTGGGCACCAACGTGCTCGACACGTACCAGAAGGACCGGCTGACCGCCTTCGCCAACCCGACCGTGGACCCGCGCGGGATCGGCTACCAGACCCGGCAGGTGCGCATCGCGATCGGGTCCGGCGGGCTGCACGGCGAGGGGCTGTTCCACGGCGCGCAGACCCAGGGCGGCTACGTGCCCTACCAGCAGACCGACTTCGTGTTCTCGGTTGCGGGGGAGGAGCTCGGCTTCCTGGGTGCGGCGGCGATCCTGCTCCTGGAGGGCTTCGTGCTGTTCCGAGGGCTGATGATCGCCTATCGGGCGGAGGAGCTGTTCGGGCGGCTGGTCGCTGTCGGGGTGGTGTGCTGGTTCACGTTCCAGATCTTCGAGAACGTCGGGATGAACCTCGGGATCATGCCGGTGACCGGGTTGCCGCTGCCCTTCGTCTCGTACGGCGGTTCCTCGATGTTCGCGTCGTGGCTGGCGATCGGGTTGCTGCAGAACGTGCGGCTCGGCATGAGCGCGCGCAGCACCTGACGCGCTGAACAGCCCCCAGTGGTCACGGTCGGGTCACGGGTACGGCATACTGTTGGGTAGCGGCTTCGGTGATCCCACCGGGCCGCGGTCGAGTGCAGTGCCTCACCAGAGGCCCAGGTCCGCCGCGATGACTTCGCGGGTTGCCACGCATCAACGGCCAACCCGAGTACTCATCGAGAGGCAGTACCCCTTGTCCGACAACACTTCCGCCGCGCCGTCGTTCGCCGATCTCGGCGTCGACGCACGGCTCGTCCGCTCGCTCGCCGAGCGCGACATCACCGCCGCCTTCCCCATCCAGGCCAAGACCCTGCCGGACTCCCTGGCCGGGCGCGACGTGCTGGGCAAGGGCAAGACGGGCAGCGGCAAGACCGTGGCCTTCGCGCTGCCGACCGTGACCGCGTTGGCCGCCAGCGGCCGGGCTCGTCGTCCGGGTCGCCCCCGCGCGCTCGTCCTGCTGCCGACCCGTGAGCTCGCCTCGCAGGTCGCCGAGACCATCACCCCGCTCGCGAAGGCGTTGGGGCTCAACGTCACCACGATCTTCGGCGGCGTCGGGCAGAACCCGCAGGTCTCCGCGCTGCGTGCCGGCGTCGACGTCCTGGTCGCGTGCCCCGGCCGGCTCGAGGACCTGATCGGCCAGGGCCGCGTGCACTTGGACGCGATCGAGGTCACGGTGCTGGACGAGGCCGACCACATGGCCGACCTCGGCTTCCTGCCCGGCGTCAAGCGCATCCTGGACAAGACCCCCCGCGGCACCCAGCGGCTGCTGTTCTCGGCGACGCTGGACAACGGCATCGACGTGCTGGTCAAGCGCTACCTGAGCAACCCGGTCACGCATGCGGTCGCGCCGGTCAAGGCCGACACCGCCGCGATGGAGCACCATGTCCTGGCGGTCGACAAGGAGCACAAGCCCGACGTGGTTCGCGCCCTCGCCGGCGGCCAGGGCCGCAGCCTGCTGTTCATGCGCACCAAGCACACCGCGAAGAAGCTGGCCAAGCAGCTGACCGCCGCCGGCATCCCGGCCGTGGACCTGCACGGCAACCTGTCGCAGAACGCCCGCGAGCGGAACCTCGCCGCGTTCACCGACGGCAGCGTCAAGGTGCTGGTGGCCACCGACATCGCCGCGCGTGGCATCCACGTGGACGACATCAACCTCGTCGTGCACGTCGACCCGCCGGCCGAGCACAAGGCCTACACCCACCGCTCGGGTCGCACCGCGCGAGCCGGAGCGGCCGGCGTGGTCGTGACGATCATGACTCCGGACCAGCACGGCGACGTCCGGACGCTGACCCGGCAGGCCGGCATCCGCCCGCAGCAGGCCGTGGTCGTGCCCGGCGACGAGCTGCTCACCCAGCTGGCCGGCCCGCCGGCGCCGTTCGTCCAGCCAGTCGCGGCGCCCGCGGCCGCGCCTGCGGTGCAGCGCAAGGGTTCTGCCCGCTCCTCGCGTCCCGGACAGGGTCGCGCCGGTGGCCTGTCCCGCGGCCGTGGCCAGGCCAGCGGCTCCGGCCGCGCCACTCACGACAACCAGTCCGGCCAGTCGAACGGTCAGGCGAACGGTCAGTCGAACGCCGGACGTCGGCGCCGTCGTCCCAGCGCTCGCTGAAGCCCCCGCGAAGCGCTTGGAAGAGCGTGTCAACGTCGCATCACCGGTGATGCGACGTTGACACGTCACTGCTTTGCGCCGGCGTACAGCCGCGTCCAGCGCAGGTCCTCGTCCAGCTCCAGCTCGTCCGGCGCGCCGGAAGGGTGCCAGGTCCGCAGCAGCCGACGTAGGTGTCACCGCAGCCGCACGGGCATCGGTCGCTCACCCGGACATCATCGTGCACCGAACGCGTACCCTGGGTAGTTGCCCCACCCCGTCCTGGAAGGTCTGTCGTCATGCCCGTCGAGTCCGTGTTCACCGCGCTCGAGCCGTTGCTCGCGCGTGTGAGCAAGCCGATCCAGTACGTCGGCGGTGAGCTCAACTCCACCGTCAAGGACTGGGACGACGTCGAGGTGCGCTGGGCGCTGATGTACCCCGACGCGTACGAGGTGGGCGTGCCGAACCAGGGCACGATGATCCTGTACGAGGTGCTCAACGAGCGTCCGGACGCGCTGGCCGAGCGCACCTACTCGGTGTGGCCCGACCTCGAGGCGCTGATGCGTGAGCACGCAGTGCCGCAGTTCACGGTCGACGCGCACCGCCCGGTCGGCGCCTTCGACGTGCTCGGCGTGAGCTTCTCCACCGAGCTCGGGTACACCAACCTGCTGACGGCGCTCGATCTGGCCGGCATCCCGCTGCACGCTGCGGACCGCACGGACGAGCACCCGCTCGTGCTGGCGGGCGGCCACGCGGCCTTCAACCCGGAGCCGGTCGCGGACTTCCTGGACGCCGCGGTGGTCGGGGACGGCGAGGAGGCCGTGCTCGCGATCACCGACGTGATCCGGGACTTCAAGGCCGAGGGCTCGCCCGGCGGACGCGAGGAGCTGCTGCTGCGCCTGGCCCGCTCCGGCGGGGTCTACGTGCCCGCGTTCTACGACGTCGACTACCTGCCGGACGGCCGGATCCATCGGGTCGCGCCGAACCGTCCTGGGGTGCCGTGGCGGGTCAGCAAGCACACCGTGATGGACCTCGACGAGTGGCCGTACCCGAAGCAGCCGCTGGTCCCACTGGCCGAGAGCGTGCACGAGCGGATGAGCGTCGAGATCTTCCGCGGCTGCACTCGGGGCTGCCGCTTCTGCCAGGCCGGCATGATCACCCGCCCGGTGCGTGAGCGCAGCCTGCAGGGCATCGGCGAGATGGTCGAGAAGGGCCTGGCCGCGACCGGCTTCGAGGAGGTCGGCCTGCTGTCGCTGTCCAGCGCGGACCACTCCGAGATCGCCGAGGTGGCCAAGGGCCTGGCGGACCGGTACGAGGGCACCAACACCGGGCTCTCGCTGCCGTCCACCCGGGTGGACGCGTTCAACATCGACCTGGCCAACGAGCTGTCCCGCGGCGGACGACGCTCCGGACTGACCTTCGCACCCGAGGGCGGCAGCGAGCGGCTGCGCAAGGTGATCAACAAGATGGTCAGCGAGGACGACCTGATCCGGACGGTTTCGGCTGCCTACGCCAGCGGCTGGCGGCAGGTGAAGCTCTACTTCATGTGCGGCCTGCCCACCGAGACCGACGACGACGTGCTGCAGATCGGCCAGATGGCCGCCAACGTGATCAGGACCGGGCGTCAGGTCAGTGGGCAGAACGACATCCGCTGCACGGTCAGCATCGGCGGGTTCGTGCCCAAGCCGCACACCCCGTTCCAGTGGGCGGCCCAGCTCGGCGCGGAGGAGACCGACGCCCGGCTCGCGCTGCTGCGCGACGCCGTCCGCGCCGACAAGAAGTACGGCCGCTCCATCGGCTTCCGGTACCACGACGGCAAGCCCGGCATCGTCGAGGGGCTGTTGTCCCGCGGTGACCGTCGGGTCGGCCGGGTGATCGAGCAGGTCTGGCGGGACGGTGGCCGGTTCGACGGGTGGAGCGAGCACTTCTCCTACCAGCGCTGGATGGCCGCCGCGCAGGTCGCGCTGGCCGACGAGCCGGTGGACGTCGCCTGGTACACCACCCGCGAGCGGGACTTCTCCGAAGTGCTGCCTTGGGACCACCTGGACTCCGGCCTGGACAAGGACTGGCTCTGGGAGGACTGGCAGGACTCGCTGTCCGAGGTCGAGGTCGAGGACTGCCGCTGGACGCCTTGCTTCGACTGTGGCGTGTGCCCGCAGATGGGCACCGACATCCAGGTCGGTCCCACCGGCAAGACGCTGCTGCCGCTGACGGTGACCGGTCAGGGCGTGACCGGACACGGCCGCCAGCACCTGGCAGCCAGCGCCGCGTCGTCCGGGCAGTAGGCCGTGGCTCGCCAACCGGACGGTCCGCCCCCGCCGCCCGTCGTCCAGAAGCTGCGCCTGCAGTACGCCAAGCGCGGCCGGCTGCGCTTCAGCAGCCACCGGGACTTCCAGCGCGCGCTGGAGCGCGCCCTGCGGCGGGCCGACGTCCCGATGGCGTACTCGGCCGGCTTCCACCCGCACCCCAAGATCTCGTTCGCCAACGCCGCGCCGACCGGGACGGCCAGCGAGGCCGAGTACGTCGAGCTCTCGCTGGCCGAGCGCTGCGACCCCGAGGCCGTCCGGCGCGCACTGGACGAGTCGCTGCCGCAGGGCCTGGACGTGCTGCTCGTGGTCGAGGCCGCACCCGGTGCGCTGGCCGATCGGCTGGAGGCCAGCGAGTGGCTGGTCGTGCTGCCGGGCACGGAGCGGTCCGCCGTCGAGTCCGCGGTCGCGCAGTTCCTCGCGCAGGAGCGGGTGGACGTCGAGCGGCTGACCAAGAACGGTCCGCGCACCCTGGACGCCCGCGAGCCCGTGGTCAGTCTGGCTGTCGAGCCCACGACGGGCGAGCCGACGATCCGGCTGGTGGTGCGGCACGTCACGCCGACCGTGCGGCCGAACGAGGTGCTGGCGGCGCTCGAGATGCTTGGCGGGGTGCTCAGCGAGCAGGCCGCCCAGGCCACCCGGCTGCGTCAGGGCCCGCTGCGCGACGGCGTGGTCGGCGACCCGCTGACGGTCTCTGCATAACGGGACTTTCCGCGGCGTGTGCGATACTGCGAGTGGTCGGACGGCATGCCACACCTGTCGCCCGCCCCGACGAAGTTCGGCCACGCTCGCGTGGCGGCTGACCCGGCGCAGTCCCACCATTCCAGGTGGCTCTGCCTGAGGGGCCGCCATGAGGACGAGACAGACCGGTGAGCCGGTTGTGGCCACGCGACGTCGGCAGTCGAGGGCACACGCGCGAACCGCGCGAACACCCCCGGATGCAAACGACACGACTTCCGTCGTGACCGCAACCGCGGCGCGACGACGCGACCGCCCCGTGCGGCGCCGGAACGGTGTGGACGGCGCCCGGGGTCGACGGGAGTTACCCGCAATGAGTGAGACCACGACCGAGCAGGGTGCGGCAGGCGGAACGGACGCCGGCCCGGCCGCCGCGCAGGATGCCCAGCAGAGCGCCCCGGCGAAGAAGGCGGCGCGCAAGCGCGCGCCGCGCAAGAAGGCCACCGCACCGGCGCAGAGCAAGGACGGCGGCACGACCGACGCGCCGTCCGCGGGCGCGGACGAGGCGGACGCCCCCGCCGCCGCGCCGGCCAAGAAGGCCGCCGCCCGCAAGCGGGCTCCGCGTGCGGCGAAGGCCGCCGGCGACGCGTCAGCCGCGACCGACCCGGCAGCCGCGACCGACCCGGCAGCCGCTGCGGAGCCGTTCGCCGAGCTCGCAGCCGATGGCGAAGCTGCCGCCGAGCCGGCCAAGAAGACTGCCAAGAAGGCGGCCAAGAAGACCACTCGCAAGGGCGCCGCCAAGGCCGCCGCCCCGGCCGAGCCGACCGTGCCGGTCGAGGTGAGCGCAGCCATCGCCGACGAGGACGAAGCGGCCACCGAGGAGGCTGCTGCGCAGGCCGCTGCCGCCGTCGGCTTCGGCGGCCTGCTGTTCCAGGCGCCGGACCCGGCCAGCGCACCGGCCCCCCGTACCCGTCGTCGGGCCCAGGCCCCGGCGGGCCCGCCCACCCCGCACCCGGTCGACGAGTCGAGCTCTGCAGCGGCGACGCCCGAGGCTGACACCGAGCCCGAAGCGGGCACCGAGTCCAGCACCGCGTCGGCCGCCCCTGAGGGTGACGACACGGCCGAGGGCGCCGGCCCTCGCAAGCGTCGTCGTCGCGGTGGACGCGGTCGTCGCGGCCGCAGCGACGCAGCGACCGACACCGACAGCGAGGACAACGCCGAGGACGCCACCGCTGACGACGAGTCCGCCCCGCCGCAGCAGTCCGAGCAGGACGGCGGCGCCCGGGCCGACTCGAACGGCCCCGCGGACGCCGAGGGCGACGACTCCGACGAGGAGGGCGGCTCGGCGTCCAGCCGTCGTCGCCGCCGCCGTCGTCGTCGGGCCGGCTCGGGCGAGGACGGTTCTGAGGACCCGCCCGGCACCGTGACCAAGGTTCGCCAGCCGCGCAAGGCCGACGACCAGGTCGCGTCCGTCAAGGGCTCGACCCGGCTCGAGGCGAAGAAGCAGCGCCGCCGCGAGGGACGCGATGCCGGACGGCGCAAGCCGATCATCACCGAGTCCGAGTTCCTGGCCCGCCGGGAGAGCGTCGACCGCACGATGATCGTGCGCGAGCGCGCCGGCCGCACCCAGATCGCCGTGCTCGAGGACGACGTGCTGGTCGAGCACTACGTCGCCAACGAGACCAACGCCTCGATGATCGGCAACGTCTACCTCGGCCGGGTGCAGAACGTGCTGCCCAGCATGGAGGCGGCGTTCATCGACATCGGCAAGGGCCGCAACGCCGTGCTCTACGCGGGTGAGGTGAACTGGGACGCCGCCGGGCTCGAGGGCCAGCCGCGCCGCATCGAGGCCGCGCTGAAGTCCGGCGACTCGGTGCTGGTCCAGGTCACCAAGGACCCGATGGGTCACAAGGGTGCTCGGCTGACCAGCCAGATCTCGCTGCCTGGCCGCTACCTCGTCTACGTGCCGAACAGCTCGATGACCGGTATCTCACGCAAGCTTCCGGACACCGAGCGCACCCGCCTCAAGCGCATCCTCAAGGCCGTCGTCCCCGAGCAGGCGGGCGTCATCGTGCGCACTGCCGCCGAGGGTGCGAGCGAGGAGGAGCTGCAGCGGGACGTCGAGCGGCTGACCGCGCAGTGGGAGACGATCGAGAAGAAGTCGAAGTCCTCCGCCGGCGGCTCGGCACCCAAGCTGCTGCACGGCGAGCCCGACCTGACCGTCAGGGTCATCCGGGACGTGTTCAACGAGGACTTCAACAAGCTGGTCGTCAGCGGCGGGACGGCCTGGGACGTCGTCCAGCCGTACGTCGACTCGGTGGCCCCGGACCTCGCCGAGCGCATCTCGAGGTGGACGCCGGAGCAGGACGTCTTCGCAGCGCACCGGGTCGACGAGCAGCTGGCCAAGGCGATGGACCGCAAGGTGTGGCTGCCCAGCGGCGGCTCGCTGGTCATCGACCGCACCGAAGCCATGACGGTCGTCGACGTCAACACCGGCAAGTTCACCGGCTCCGGCGGCAACCTTGAGGAGACGGTCACCCGGAACAACCTCGAGGCGGCGGAAGAGATCGTCCGTCAGCTCCGGCTGCGCGACATCGGCGGCATCATCGTCGTCGACTTCATCGACATGGTGCTCGAGTCCAACCGCGACCTCGTGCTGCGCCGGTTGCTGGAGTGCCTGGGCCGGGACCGCACCAAGCACCAGGTCGCCGAGGTCACTTCCCTCGGTCTGGTTCAGATGACCCGCAAGCGCGTCGGCCAGGGCCTGCTCGAGGTGTTCAGCGAGCCGTGCGAGCACTGCAACGGCCGCGGCATCCTCGTGCACGCCGAGCCGGTGCAGTCCAAGAGCGCCCCCAAGAACGACGCCGAGAAGAACGACGGCGGACGCAGCAAGGGCGACGGCGGCGGCAACGCCAAGACCGAGGGCGGCGGCGGACGTTCCCGCCGTGGCCGGGGCAAGGGCGCGGACGACGAGCAGCCCGCACCCGCGCAGCAGCCGGCGGCCCCGCCGCGTCAACCGATCCCGGCTGGGCTGGTCGCCTCGCTCGCCCACCACCACGAGCACGAGCACGACGCGGACCAGCAGCTCGATCCGCAGCACGATCCGCAGCACGAAGGCGACCGCCAGGTCGAGGCGTCGCCGGTCGAGGAGTCGCCCACGCCTGGCGCGGCCGAGTCTGCTGCTGAGCCGGCAGCCCAGACTGCTCAGCCGGCTGTCGAGCCCCAGTCCGTCCCGGCAGCGGCCGTCTCGGCGCCCGATGCTCAGGCGCCGGCCCCGGCCAAGGCACCGCGGCGGCGACGACGCGCGTCCGCTCCGGCTGGCCCGCCGGTGCCCGCCGCCGACTGACGCCAGCCCCACCGCAACCCCCCAGGGTCGCGGCAGCTACGCATCGCCCGTGATGCGAAGCTGCCGCGATCTACGTTGTCGCCGTGCCCGGCTGCGTCAAAAAAATCCGTCTAGATCGTGATATTCGGAAGTCTTGTGTCTTTACGGAGGCAATGGCAACATTCGGGCGGCCCCACGCCGTCGGGACAAGGCTCGGCGCGGGGGCTCGTCGAAACGGGGGCAGGGCATGGCGCCTGCAGTACGGCATCGGACGACCATCCTGGTCGCGGCGGGAGCACTGGCCGTCGGCACAGCACTAGCGGCACCAGGGGCCGCCGCGGCCGCTGGAGGCTCGGGTGGGTCGGCGACCCAGACGTCCGGCGTCCACGCAGGTCAGAGCAAGGTCGATCCGAACGCCGACGTCGACATCCGCGTCCCTGCCACCTCCGCCGAGCGCGAGGTGGCGACCCAGCGCGAGGCCAAGGCGGCCGCGCGTCCCGACGTCCGGTCGCTGAAGGCGTCCCTCGGTGCCCAGGGTCTGGTGGACGTCGACGGACTGACCGGCACGCCCCGTCAGGTCGCCCGCGTCGACGGTTTCCTCACCGCACCCAGCTCGGCCAAGGCCAGTGACATCGCGCTCGGCTACGTGCGCGGCAAGAGCGAGGTGTTCCGGCTGTCCTCGACCGACCTGGCGAACCTGCGGCTGAGTCGGGACTACGTAGACATCGCCGGCACCCACCACCTGACGTGGGTGCAGACCTCGGGCGGGCTGGACCTCTACGGCAACGGCCTGAAGGCGAACGTCGCCAAGGACGGTCGGCTGATCAGCGTCCTCGGGTCGCCAGTGCCCGGCCTGGCCGCACCCTCGGCACTCTCCTCGCCGAGCCTGGCCAGCAGCCGGTCGGCGATCGGCTCGGCCCGCAAGGACCTCGGCGACAGCGCCGCTGCGGAGGTCGGCGACTCGGCCAAGCAGGTCCTGTTCCAGACCCCGGGCGGCACCCGCCGTGCCTGGCAGGTCATCACCATGGGCTCGGCCAAGCCGTCCGTGCACGTGCTGGACGCGGAGACCGGCCGCATCCTGTACCGGGCCTCGCTGAGCTCGGATGCGAACGGCCCGTCGACGCCGGCCGCCCCGGCCGCCAAGGGGGCGAACCTGAACGCCCTGATCTTCGACAACTTCCCCGGCGCCCCGCGAGGCGGTACGGCACGCAAGGTGTCGATGAACCGTCCGGGCTGGTTCACCACGGGAGCCACCACGCTTACGGGTAACAATGCGCACACCTACACGGACGTCAACGACGACAACGCTCCGCAGGCCTCGGAGGAGGTCAACAGCCAGGGCGGCCCGAGCTTCCGCTTCACACTGGTCCGCGCCTTCCCGGCCGGTCAGCCGTGCGACATCTGGATCTGCACCTGGGACCCGGAGACGGCGAACTCGTGGGCGGCCAACCGTCAGCGGACGGCCACCAACAACTTCTACCTGGTGAACCTCTATCACGACCACCTGGCCAAGGCGCCGATCGGCTTCACCGAGGCGGCCGGCAACTTCCAGCTAGTGAACGCCAGCGGTCAGGGTCTGGGCGGCGACCCGCTCCAGGACGAGCCGCTGGACGGGGCGTCCACCGCAGCCGGCCTGCCGGACGGTGACCACATCGACAACGCCAACATGAACACCCCGCCGGACGGTACCTCGCCGCGGATGCAGATGTACCTGTTCCACGAGCCTGGCACCACCTACCCGGCCGAGGACCCGTTCATCGCGGTCAGCGGCGCCGACGAGGCCGACGTCGTGTTCCACGAGTACACCCACGGACTGTCCAACCGGTTGGTCACCAACGCCTCCGGGGTCGGCGCCCTGCGGTCGGCGCAGTCCGGTGCGATGGGTGAGGCGTGGTCCGACTGGTACGCCTTCGACCTGCTGGTCGACCAGGGCTTCGCCAAGGACACCGCCGCCGACGGTGACCTCCGGGTCGGCGACTACGCCGGTGCCGGGGTCGACGTCGTCCGCACCCAGCCGCTGGACTGCCCGGTCGGCAGCGAGTCGCCCAAGTGCCACGGCCGGCCGAACGCCGGTCAGGGCGGGTACACCTATGGGGACTTCGGCAAGATCAGCAGCCGTGGCGCCGAGGTGCACTCGGATGGCGAGATCTGGGGCGAGACGCTCTGGGACGTCCGCAGCAAGCTGGGGTCGAAGCTCACCGAGTCCCTGGTGACCCGCGGCATGGAGCTGTCGCCGCCCGAGCCCTCGATGCTCGACATGCGCAACTCAATCCTGCAGGCCGACACGGTGCTGAACGGCGGCTCACACCTGAAGACTTTGTGGAAGCTGTTCGCCACCCGAGGGATGGGCTACTTCGCGGCCGCCACCAGTGGCGCGGACACCGCGCCGGTCGAGGACTTCCAAGTCCCGCCGACCGGTGCGCCGAACGCGAGCCTGGACGGCGTCGTGACCACCGCGGGAACCACCACGCCGGCCGCCGGCGTGACGGTCTTCTTCGGCGGCCACGCGTCAGGGTTCGCCGGCGATCTGGCGGCCGTCACGGACGCCCAGGGTCGGTACCTGATCACCGGGTTCTTCCCCGGCCGGTACGCCGACGTGGTCGCCGGTGGTCCCGGCTACCTGCCGCAGGTCCGCACGTTGTCGCTGCACCAGGGTCGCAACACGGTGAACTGGTCGGCGGTGCGCAACTGGGCTCAGGCGGCTGGCGGCGCCAGCATCACCGAGACCAACGACGACACCGGTGCGCCGTTCGGTTGCGGTGCCGCGGCGCTGATCGACGGCAACCAGGGCGTCGGCTGGTCCGCCTTCCTGCCCGGCCCTGGGCAGGATGTGCACGCGGTCGTCCAGCTGCCGACGTCGGTCAACGTCTCGTCGGTGCAGGTCGACCCGTCCGGCACCTGCGGTGACGACATCTCGGCGTCCACCGGCGACTACCGGTTCGAGACGTCGACGGACGGGACGACTTGGACGGTGGCCGCGACCGGGCACTTCACGCCGGCGCAGATCCACACGCTGGCCAACGTACCGCTGGCGGCCGGCTCGACGGCCGGGGTGCGGTTCGTGCGGCTGGTGCTGCTCGGCACCCAGACCGGTGACTTCGGGGTCGACTGCACGACCGTGGTCACCTCGGGCTGCGTCTTCATCGACGCGTCCGAGCTGGTGGTGCAGGGCACGCCGGCGACCTGACGACCTGGCCCAGCGGGGCGTGCCTGGCGGACTTCGTCAGGCACGCCCCGGCTGGTCCTTCGTCAGGTGCAGCAACCAGTCCTTGTCGGTCCGGATCAGCGCGTACCGGCGGGCGTCCTGCTGTCCGTGCAGCACGAGCACGATGCGCCGCTCCGTCCGGGACTCCTCCTGCCACCAGCCGATGTCGGCGATCGACTTGTCGGCGTCGGTGTAGGTGAGGTGGTCCAGCTCGTGGTCGGGTACCGCGACGGCCAGCCGGTTGCCGGACGACGTCGGCGGTAGGCCGCGGGGCAGCGCCCACGAGCGCAGCACCCCGCCCTCCTCCAGCCGCAGGTCGAAGTGGTGCCGAGGCTTGTGGTGCTCGTGCAGCACGAACGCGGGGCGGTCCACACCCCCAGCCTGCCCGCTCAGCCGTCGATCCGCCCGACCGGCGTGGACGACGCGAGCGCCGACCACCGCGGGGTGATCCGGCCGGCGCGGTAGGCGGCCCGTCCGGCGCGGACGGCGTCCCGCATGGCCTGTGCCATCAGCACCGGTTCGGCGGCCCGGGTCACCGCCGAGGCCACCAGCACCGCGTCGCAGCCCAGCTCCATCGCCCGCGCGGCCTCGCTGGCCGTGCCGATCCCAGCGTCCAGCACCACCGGCACGGTGGCCTGCTCGACGATCAGCGCGACGTGGTGCGGGTTGAGGATGCCCAGCCCCGAGCCGATCGGGGCGCCGCCGGGCATGACCGCCGCGCAGCCGACGTCCTGCAGGCGCAGCGCGAGCACCGGGTCGTCGTTGGTGTAGGCGAGCACGACGAAGCCGTCGCGGACCAGCTGCTCGGCCGCATCCAACAGCTCGACCGGGTCAGGCAGCAGCAGCCGGTCGTCGCTGACCACCTCGAGCTTGACCCAGTCGGTGCGGAGCAGCTCGCGGCCCAGCCGCGCGGTCAGCAGGGCCTCGGCCGCCGTGCGGCAGCCGGCGGTGTTCGGCACCACCCGCAGGCCCCGCTGGCGCGCGACGTCCAGCACGGACGACGGGGCTGTCCCCGGGTTGCCCGCCACGGTCTGCACCCGGCGAAGTGCCACTGTGGTCAGCTCGGTCTCGGAGGCATGCAGCGCGTCGTCCAGCGCGGTCAGGCTGGCCGCACCCCCGGTGCCCAGCACCAGCCGTGACCCGAGCCGCTCGCCGGCCACGCGCCAGCCGTCGTCCGGCGCCATGTCAGCCACCCTGCACCGCGGTGACGACCTCCACGATGTCGTCGGCGGCCACAGCCGTCGCGTCCCAGGCGCTGCGCGGCACGACCTCACCGTTCACCGCGACCGCCACCCCGCCGGACCGGCCGGCCAGCGAGTGCACGAGCTCGGTCAGGCGGCTGCCCGCGACGTCGCGCTCGACACCGTTGACCTGCGCGGACGTGCTCACGAGCTGGCCTCCTGAAGGGCTGGGTGCGTACTGCGGGCGAAGCGGTTCGGGTCGAAGGGGCTCCACAACGCGGACGCCGCACCGCCGGCGACCCGGCCAACCACTTCCTGTGCGGTGAGCTCGCTGAGCAGCAGGCCGTTGCGGTAGTGGCCGGTGGCCAGCAGCACTCCGGGCGCGGCCCAGCCGAGCAGCGGTCCGTTGTCCGGGGTGCCTGGGCGCAGGCCGGTCGCCGTCTCGGTCAGCGTCAGCTCGTCCAGCACCGGCAGCACCGCGGTGGCGTCGTCGAGCAGGCCGCGGACGGCGCCGGCCCGGACGTCGAGGTCGAAGCCCTCGTGCTCGGTGGTCGCGCCGACCACGACCTCGCCGTCGGCGCGCGGCACCAGGTAGACCTCGCGGCCGTGCACCAGCGCGCGCACCGTGCGGGTCAGGTACGCGGTGCTCGGACGGGCGCCGCGCGGTCGCAGACGCAGGATGTGTCCCTTGACCGGGACGACGTGCGGCTGTGCGTGCGCGGGCAGCCCGGTCACCTGCGCGGACCAGGCACCAGCGGCCAGAACCGCTGTGTGGCAGGCGATCCGTCGTCCGTCGTCGAGCACGACGCCGTGCAGCCGGGTGCCGTCGCGGTCGAACGAGCAGGCTCGCCCGCGAACGACCTCGACGCCGGCGGCCGCGACCGCCTCGCGCAGGGCGGTCAGCAGCTGGCGGTTGTCGACGGACAGGTCGTCGACGGCCAGCACGCCCGAGCTCGCCGAAGTGCTCAGGAACGGCTCGGCCCGTCGAAGTGTGCGGCCGGAAAGCTGCTCGGTCGCCAGACCGAGGCCGTTGCGGAAGGCGGTCAACCGATCCAGCGCGAGCCGGTCGTCCGGGTCGAGGCCGACAGTGAGCGTGCCGTGGCTGCGCTGCTCGACCGGGCCGTGGCCGCTGCCGGCCAAGTCAGCGACCAGGGCCGGGAAGCAGCGAAGAGCGGCCAACGTGAGCCGGGCCAGGCCCTCCTCACCGAACGAGGCCTCGCTGACCGGTGCGAGCATCCCGCCGGCCACCTGGCTCGCGGCCGGCCCACCGTCGTCCAGCAGCAGGACCCGGTGGCCCGCCCCGGCCAGCCGCCAGGCGCAGGTCAGCCCGATCACCCCGGCGCCGATGACCGCGACCCGCCCCGCTGCCGGGCGCCGCATAGCATCCATCGCAGCGCCCACCACGTCGCCCATCACGTCGCCCACCTCGAACTCCCTTCGCCGGCATGACCCGGAGCAGGTTCTACGGTCGGAGCGGCGTGCTCCCTCTCAGCCCGGCAGGGCTCCCGTGTCGTCCCGCACATCCTAGGGGTGGTTGGATCGTCGCCGTGACGAGGACGCGCGAGCAGCGACTGCAGCGGCTCGCTGAGGCCACGCTGTACCTGTGCACCGACGCGCGGTCCGAGCCCGGCGACCTGGCCGAGTTCGCAGAGGCCGTGCTGGAGGCTGGCGTCGACGTGATCCAGTTGCGGGAGAAGGGATTGGAGGCCGCAGACGAGATCGCCGCCCTCGAGGTGCTCGCCCGGGCCTGCCACCGGCACGACGCCCTGCTGGCGGCCAACGACCGGGCGGACCTGGCGCGAGCGGTCGGCGCCGACCTGCTGCACCTGGGCCAGCGTGATCTGACCCCGGCACTGGCGCGGGCCGTGGTCGGACCGGACGTGCTGATCGGCCGCAGCACACACGAACCCGCGCAGGCCGCTGCGGCACAGGACGATCCTGAGGTCGACTACCTGTGCGCCGGGCCCATCTGGGCCACACCGACCAAGCCCGGACGTCGCGCGGTCGGCCTCGAGTACGTCGCGCAGGTCGCGTGGGCCGCGCCAACGAAGCCGTGGTTCGCGATCGGCGGCATCGACCTCGAGCGGCTGCCGCAGGTGATGTCCGCAGGTGCGCAGCGAATCGTGGTCGTCCGGGCGATCGCCGCGGCGGACGACCCCGGGGCGGCGACGCGGATGCTACGGACCGCACTGAAACCCCCTGTGCCGCATGGTCTAGGGTGACCGACCGGGGCTACGAAGGGATCGACCGGCATGCCGCACGCCGTCCAGCAGGCCGTCCTGAGCATCGCCGGAAGCGACCCCAGCGGGGGAGCGGGCGTCCAGGCCGACATCAAGACCATCAGCGCGCTGGGCGGCTACGCCATGGCCGCGTTGACCGCGCTGACGGCGCAGAACACCCAGGGAGTTCGCTCGCTGCACGTGCCCGATCCCGCGTTCGTCCGTGAGCAGCTCGACGCGGTCAGTGACGACGTCCGGATCGACGCGGTGAAGATCGGCATGCTCGGCACGGCGGGGGTCGCGGAGCAGGTCGCGGCGTGGCTGGGCGAGGTCCGCCCGCCGCACGTGGTGCTGGACCCGGTCATGGTCTCGCGCAGCGGGCACCGGCTGCTCGACGCCGACGCGGTCCGCACGATCCGGGACGAGCTGTGCCCGGTGGTCGACCTGGTCGCCCCGAACCTGCTCGAGCTGGCCGACCTGCTCGAGGTCGCGCAGGCGGTCAGCTGGTCGGACGCGCTCGCCCAGGGCCGGGCGTTGGCTGGCGCGACAGGCACGCGCGTGCTGGTCAAGGGCGGCCATCTGGGCGGTCCCTGCAGCCCTGACGCACTCGTCGAGCCGGACGGGCAGGTGCATGAGCTGCCGGGTGATCGGGTGCTGACCCGCAGCACGCACGGCACCGGCTGCACGCTGTCCGCCGCGCTGGCGACGCTGCGCCCGGTGCGCGCGGACTGGCTGACCGCCGCGCGGGACGCGAAGGGCTGGCTGGCTGCGGCCATCGCCGCCGGGGACCAGCTGCGGATCGGCAGCGGCCACGGCCCGGTTCACCACTTCCACGCCTACGGCGGCGCGGGTGCGAACGGCAAGCCGAGCTTCACCGACCAGGTCTGGTCGCAGACCGCGCAGGTGCGTGCCGCGATCGACGAGCTGCCGTTCGTCCGCGGGCTGGCCGACGGCACCCTGCCGGACGCAGCCTTCCGCGAGTACCTGCGCCAGGACGCGCTGTACCTCGAGCAGTACGCACGGGCGCTGGCGACGCTCGCGGCCATGGCGCCCACGACGGACGAGCAGCTGTTCTGGTCGGGCAGCTCGCAGGAGTGCCTGCAGGTCGAGCGCGCGCTGCACGAGTCGTGGGTGGACGTCCCGCACTCGGACGGTGCGGACGGTGCGGACGACGCGCACGACGGCGCCTCGGCGTCGGAGCGCTGGGTCGAGCCACCGTCGGCGTCGGCCGCCTGCACGGCGTACACGTCCTACCTGCTCGCCGTCGCGCATCGCGGGGAGTACGCGGAGCTGGTGGCCGCCGTCCTGCCGTGCTTCTGGGTGTACGCCGACGTGGGGGAGCGGCTGCAGGTCGCCACCTCGGGCCGGACCGAGCACCCCTACCGACAGTGGATCGACCAGTACGGCGACCCCGAGTTCGCGGTTCGCACGCAGTGGGTCCGCGACCTCGCCGACCGGCTGGCCGAGCAGGGCGGCCCGGACCGACGCCTTAAGATGTCCCAGGCGTTCGCCACCGCGACCCGCTACGAGTGGATGTTCTGGGACTCGCCCTGGCGGGGTGAGCACTGGCCGGTTTGACCCACCCCCGTGGTGCTGCGGTAGTCTGAACAGTCGGTGCGCCGCGTGCGCGCCTCCCCGAGTGCGTGCCAGTGCGACCCCGGTCGCTTCCGGTTGGTCGTGCCCGGTCCCCCCGAACGACGAGAGAATTGAGCTTCAGGTGTACGCGATCGTCCGCGCTGGCGGCCGTCAGGAGAAGGTGTCCGTCGGCGACATCTTGGTCATCGACAAGATCGACGGCAAGGCCGGTGACACCATCGAGCTCGCCCCGCTCCTGCTCGTCGACGGCGCGACCGTGACCAGCGACGCCAAGAAGCTCGCCAAGGTCAAGGTCACCGCCGAGTTCGTCCAGGCGGAGAAGGGGCCGAAGATCACGATCATGAAGTTCAAGAACAAGACCGGCTACCGCAAGCGCCAGGGTCACCGCCAGAAGCTCACCCGCGTCAAGGTCACCGGCATCGAGGCCTGAGCCCCGGCTCGGCCCGACAGACACCTCATCACAAGGCAGGCACCTCATGGCACACAAGAAGGGCGCGTCGTCCACGCGCAACGGTCGTGACTCCAACTCGCAGCGCCTCGGCGTGAAGCGCTACGGCGGCCAGGTCGTCGGCGCGGGCGAGATCATCGTCCGTCAGCGCGGCACGCACTTCCACCCGGGCGACGGCGTCGGCCGTGGCGGCGACGACACGCTGTTCGCGCTGGTCGAGGGTGCGGTCACCTTCGGCACCAAGCGTGGCCGCCGCGTCGTCAGCGTGCTCCCGCCGGCCTGACCGGCCGCACCAAGAACTCTCGCGAGGGGGTGGGCCGATGACGGCCCACCCCCTCGCGGCATGTCCAGCCCAGTTCGTGAACGCCTAGACCACAGGAGGCAGCGATGACGTCGTTCGTCGACCACGTTGTGCTCCATGTCTCCGCCGGCGACGGCGGCAACGGGTGCGCGTCGATCCACCGCGAGAAGTTCAAGCCGCTGGGCGGCCCGGACGGCGGCAACGGCGGACGCGGCGGGGACGTCGTCCTCGTCGTCGACCCGAGCACCACGACGTTGCTCGACTACCACCACAGCCCGCACCGCAAGGCCGGCAACGGCAAGCCGGGCGCCGGCTCGCACCGCAGCGGTGCCGAAGGCGGGGACGTCGAGCTCGCGGTGCCGCTGGGCACCGTGGTCAAGGGCGCAACCGGTGACGTGCTGGCCGACCTGGTCACCGCAGGAGAGCGGTACGTCGTTGCTCGCGGTGGCCGCGGCGGACTGGGCAATGCGGCGCTGGCGTCGGCGCGCCGCAAGGCACCCGGGTTCGCCCTGCTCGGTGAGCCCGGCGACGGCGGGGACGTCGTGCTCGAGCTCAAGTCGCTCGCCGACGTCGCGCTGGTCGGCTACCCGAGCGCGGGCAAGTCCAGCCTGGTCGCTGCGATGTCCGCCGCTCGACCCAAGATCGCCGACTACCCCTTCACCACGCTCGTGCCGAACCTGGGCGTCGTCCAGGCCGGCGACGTGCGGTTCACGATGGCCGACGTGCCCGGACTGATCCCGGGGGCCAGCGAGGGCAAGGGCCTGGGCCTGGAGTTCCTGCGGCACGTCGAGCGCTGTTCGGTGCTGGTGCACGTGATCGACTGCGCCACGCTCGAGCCCGGCCGCGACCCGCTGACCGACCTGGACGTCATCGAGTCCGAGCTGTCCGCGTACACGATCGACGAGACGCTGGGCGGCCGGCCGCTGCACGAGCGGCCGCGGGTCATCGTGCTGAACAAGTCCGACGTGCCGGACGCCGTCGAGCTGGCCGAGATGGTGCGTCCCGACCTGGAGGCGCGCGGCGTCGCCGTGCACGTGGTCAGCGCAGCCACCCACCAGGGGCTGCGCGAGCTGGGCTTCGCCCTTGCCGCGATGGTGACCGCGGACCGTCAGGCCCGGGTCGTCGAGGTCGCTCCGCGGGTGGTGCTGCGGCCCAAGGCCGTGGACGACACCGGCTTCGAGGTCGTCGCCGAGAACGGGCCGGACGGCCCGCGATTCCGGATCGTCGGCGAGCGCCCTGCGCGCTGGGTGCGGCAGACCGACTTCGGCAACGAGGAGGCCGTCGGCTACCTCGCGGACCGGCTGGCCCGGCTCGGGGTCGAGGACGAGCTGTTCAAGAAGGGCGCCACGCCGGGTGCGGAGGTGCTCATCGGGGTCGGTGACGAGGCCGTCGTCTTCGACTGGGAGCCCACCATGGCCGCCGGTGCCGAGCTGTTGGCCGGACCGCGCGGCACCGACGTCCGGGTGTCCGGGGACGACGTCCGGCCGACCCGCGCAGCCAAGCGCGAGTCGCTGGAGCAGCTTCGCTCGGCCCGAGAGCACGCCCGGGATGAGCTCGCCGCCGAGCGCAGCGCCGGCCAGTGGACCGACCCCGAGCTCGGGGCCGACTCCGCGCCGAGCCCTGAGCCCAGCCCCACGTCCGACCGGGCCGAGGACGACTAACCGTGCTGGCCGGGCAGCGATGAGTGGCTCCGCCGCGTCCCTGCGGCAGCGTTCCGACCTGTCCTCCGCCGGCCGGGTCGTGGTCAAGGTCGGGTCGAGCTCGCTGACCAGGCCGGACGGCAAGGTGGACGACGAGCGGGTGACGGCCCTGGTCGAGGCGCTGGCCGCTCGGCGGTCCGCCGGCGCCGAGGTCGTGCTGGTCAGCTCCGGCGCCATCGCCGCCGGATTGGACCCGCTCGGCCTGCCGAAGCGCCCTCGCGACCTGGCCACCCAGCAGGCCGCCGCCAGTGTCGGTCAGGGTCTGCTGGTCGCCCGGTACACGGCCGCCTTCGGGCGCCACGGCATCGGTGTCGGTCAGGTCCTGCTGACCGCCGAGGACGTCATCCGACGGACCCACTACGTCAACGCCCGGCGCACCCTGTACCGGCTGCTCCAGCTCGGCGTCGTCCCCGTGGTGAACGAGAACGACACGGTCGCCACCGACGAGATCCGGTTCGGTGACAACGACCGGTTGGCGGCTCTCGTCGCCCACCTGGTGCACGCGGACGCGCTGGTCCTGCTGACCGACGTGGACGCGCTGTACGACCGTGCGCCCAGCAAGGCTGGCGCCAGGCGGATCGAGCTCGTCGACGGGCGGGCAGACCTCGAAGGGGTCTCGTTGGGGTCCACCGGCAGCCGGATCGGCACGGGGGGGATGGTGACCAAGGTCGAGGCCGCGTCCATCGCGACCACCGCCGGCATCGCCACCCTGCTGACCAACGCCGAGCAGGTCGCCGACGCGCTGGCCGGCCGTGACGTCGGCACCTGGTTCGCGCCGACCGGGTCGCGGCGGGCCAGCCGGCTGCTCTGGTTGGCGCACGCCACCCGGGCGCGCGGGCGGCTCGTACTGGACGACGGCGCCGTGGCCGCAGTGGTCGAACGCAGGATGTCTTTGCTGCCTGCCGGACTCGTAGGTGTCGAAGGCGACTTTTCGGCCGGAGATCCGGTAGACCTGTGTGATCAAAAGGGCCACGCGGTGGCCCGCGGACTGGTGAACTATGGAGCAGGGGAGCTACCCGGGCTGCTGGGTCGTTCCACGCGTGAGCTCGCCCGCGAGCTCGGACCTGCGTACGAGCGCGAGGTCGTCCACCGGGACGACCTGGTGCTGCTGCACTGAGAGTGGGAGGGCCCGGTGGCGAAAGCCGTCGAGTGGACGTCGAAGAGTGGGCTGCCCTTGTGGCACGTCACCCTGACGGTTGCCGGGGAGTCGGTCCCAGGTGACCTGCTGCGTCGCGCCCTGGAGTGTCTGGTGCACGAACGGCCGTTCATGCTCGCCGTCCGATACTCCGCAGACCGAGCCGAACTGCGCTACTGGGACGAGGCGGAGGACGTCGATGACGCCGCGGCCCTGGCGCTGCGGATCTGGGGCGATCACCGCGCCAGCTGCGGGCTGCCGCCCTGGCGGGTCGTCGGCGTCGAGGTGATCGACCGCGACACCGTGCACGTGCGTGGTGTCGAGCGCCCGCAGACCCCGCTGATCACCGCCGGCGTCGCCCCGCTCTGAGCGGCTGTCCGGGGCCGAGCCGGGCCGCGTAGCCTGAGCGCATGGCCATCACTCCCGCCGAGTCAGAGCTGCGCGCGCCGGCCGCCGCGCCGGACGCTGACGAACCGCAGGACGTCCTGGCTGCCTGTGCCAGGGCCAAGGCCGCCAGCCGGGCGATCCGCACCCTCACCCGGGCGGACAAGGACGCCCTGCTGCTGGCCATGGCCGACGCCCTGCGGGCGGATGTCGCGTGCATCGTCGCGGCGAACGACGAGGACGTCGCGCGCGGACGTCGCGCGGGCCTGTCCGAGGGGCTGGTGGACCGGTTGCGGTTGGACGCCGAGCGGGTGGCCGGGGTGGCGCAGTCGCTGCAGGACCTGGCCGCCCTGCCGGACCCGGTGGGTGAGGTGGTGCGCGGCGAGCGGCTGGCCAACGGGCTGGAGGTGCGCCAGACCCGGGTGCCGATGGGCGTCGTGGCGATGGTGTACGAGGCTCGGCCGAACGTGACCGTGGACGCCGCCGGGCTGGCGCTGAAGAGCGGCAACGCTGTGGTGCTGCGCGGTGGATCCGCTGCCGCACAGTCGAACCGGGCCCTCACGGCGGTGCTGCGCGACGTGCTCGCCCAGGCCGGCCTGCCACCGGACGCGGTGACCTTGCTGGACGGCGGGGGCCGCGAGGCGGTGCACCAGCTGATGACGGCCCGCGGCCTGGTGGACGTGCTGATCCCGCGCGGCGGGGCCGACCTGATCCGCACCGTGGTGCAGGGCTCGACCGTGCCGGTGATCGAGACCGGAGTCGGCAACTGCCATGTCTACGTGGACGCGGCGGCCGACCTGGAGCGCGCCCTGGCCATCACGCTGAACTCCAAGACGCACCGGCCGAGCGTGTGCAACGCCGCCGAGACCCTGCTCGTCCACCAGGCCGTGGCCGGCTCGTTCCTGGGCACCGCGCTGCCGGTGCTCGAGGCGGCCGGCGTCACGGTGCACGGCGACCCCGACACGGTGCGCGCCGGGCGGGAGGTCGGCATCGACGTCCTCGCGGCCGACGACGAGGACTGGGCGCGCGAGTACCTGTCGCTGGACCTGGCGGTCCGAGTGGTCGACAGCCTGGACGACGCGCTGGCGCACATCGCCCGCTGGTCCAGCGGCCACACCGAGGCGATCGTCACCCAGGACCTCGCGGCCAGTCGCCGGTTCGTCGCCTCGGTCGACTCCGCGGCGGTCATGGTCAACGCCTCGACCCGGTTCACCGACGGGGGCCAGCTCGGGCTGGGTGCCGAGATCGGCATTTCGACCCAGAAGCTGCACGCCCGTGGACCGATGGGACTGGCGGAGCTGACCACCACGACGTGGGTCGTCAGCGGCGACGGTCACGTCCGGGACTGAGCCGGATCGAGGAGGAACCGTGGCGACTTTCGAGGAGCTGCGCTCGATCGCGATGGCACTGCCGCAGACCACCCAGGTCGAGGGGGACCCGCTGTTCCTGGTCGCCGGCAAGCAGTTCGTCTGGACCTGGCGCGAGCGGGTGCACCCGAAGAAGACGAAGGTGCCGCGACCCGAGGTGCTGGCCGTTCGCGTTCCCGACCAGCAGGACAAGGCGGCCCTGATCAGCAGCGACCCCACGGTGTTCTTCACCGAGTCGCACTACGACGGCTACCCGATCGTGCTGGTCAGGCTGCCGCAGATCGGCCTCCCGGCACTGACCGAGGTGGTCCAGGACTCCTGGCGTTGCGTTGCGCCGCCGGAGCTGACCGGCACCGCCTGACCCTGCCCGGATCACCGACCTGCGTTCGCTCCGCAAGCTGGCCGGCTGGCAGGATGGGCTCCCGTGGAGGCAACAGAGGTTCGCAAGCTGGCCGAGCTCGAGGACGCGCACTGGTGGTACCGCGAGCGAAGGGAGCTGCTGGCGCGCGAGCTGCGCGGCGTCCGTCCCGGGGTCGCTCTGGACGTCGGCGCTGCGGGTGGCGGCAACACCCGCGTCCTGCGTGACCACGGTTGGCGCGCGACCGCTCTGGAGTACGGCGAGGAGGGCGCCGGCGTCGCCCTCGAGCGCGGCCTGGCCACCGTGCGCGGTGACGCGACCGCGCTGCCGGTGGCGGACGGCAGCTTGGACCTGGTCGTGGCCTTCGACGTCCTCGAGCACATCGAGGACGACGACAGCGCGGTGCGCGACGTACGGCGGGTGCTGCGTCCCGGTGGGCACTTCTTCGTGGCCGTACCGTGCGACCCCAGGCTCTGGTCGGCGCACGACGAGGCGGTCGGCCACGTGCGGCGCTACACCCGCCCAACGCTGACGTCCCTGTTGGTGCGCAACGGTTTCACCCCCGGACCGGTCCGCTCCTGGAACGTGCTGCTGCGTCCGGTGGTGGCACTGCGTCGCCGGTCGAGCTCGGGCAGCGACCTGCAGGACATGCCGTCGTTCGTCAACCACGGCCTTCGCGCGGTGATCACTGCCGAGCGCTACCTGCCGGTGCGCTCGCTGCCGGGGGTCTCGCTGCTGGTGTCCGCCCGGCGCCCCTGAGCGTCGTCGTCGCCGGCGACCCTGGCCGGGCCGCCGGGTGGGCCCTCGGGGGCGAGCGAGTCGTAGGCCACGAAGTAGGACGGCCGACCTTGCAGCTGGGTGTAGATCCGGCCGACGTACTCGCCCAGCATGCCCAGGCAGAGCAGCTGGACGGCACCGACCGCAGACACGACGACGAAGGTGGACGTCCAGCCGGGGGCGGTGTGGCCGGTCAGGAACGAGACGAAGGCGAACAGCAGCAGCAGCAGAGCCGTCAGTCCGCCGACGATGCCGAACCACGTCGCCAGCCGCAGGGGTGCCGTGGTGAAACCGGTGATCGAATCGACACTTAGGCGCAGCATCTTCACGAACGGGTACTTGGACTTGCCGGCCGCCCGCACGTTGCGCTCGTAGCCCACGTTGTCACTGGGGAAGCCCAGGGCCGGCACGACCAGTCGCAGCACCCGGTGGTGCTCGGGTAGCAGGTTGACGGCATCCACCGTGGCCCGGCTCATCAGCCGGAAGTCGCCGGCGTGGGAGGGGCCGCTGCTGGTCACCATGCGTCCCATCACCCGGTAGAACAGGTCGGCGGTGTTGCGCTTGAACATCGAGTCGGTCCTACGGTCGGTCCGCACTCCGTAGACCACGTCCACCAGCTGGCCACGGGCCTGCGCGAGCATCTTGGGGATCGTCTCGGGCGGGTCCTGCAGATCGGCGTCGATGCTGGCCACCCAGTCCCCGCGGGCCCGGGCGAGGCCGGCGGACAGGGCTGCCTGGTGGCCGCTGTTGGCGCGCAGTCGGACCACCCGAGTCTGTGGCCACTCCCGCCGGATCCGCTCCAGCAAGGCCGGCGTCGCGTCCGTGCTGCCGTCGTCGACGACCAGCACCTCGTAGCTCTCACCGATCCCGTCGAGCACCGGACGCAGCCGGTCCACGAACATCGTCAGCACCTCTGCCTCGTTGTACGCGGGCACGACGACGCTCAGCAGGGGCGTGGCAGGCGGGGTCACGTCACGGCCTTCGCTTCACTCGGCGGTGGGGGCTCCCACCCTAGGACGGTTGGCGCACACCGTAGCGTCGGTGGTGCCGCGTTCGCGCAGAACCTGACGTCTGCCAAACTGTTGGCGAGCGGCGTACCGCCGAGCGCATTGACGAAGGAGCCCCTGATGTCGCAGGCCCTGCTTCTGGCCGCAACGACGCCCGAGCACCACACGGAGCTGCCTTTGCCTCCGATCATGTACGGCGTGATCGCGATCACCACGTTCGTCGCGCTGCTGGGCCTGGTCTGGACGTTCCGGGGCAACTCCAACAAGCACCACTGAGCCGCGGGCGAGCGGTGGTGCAGGACGGCGGTCGGCGCCGGCTCGGGGTGATGGGCGGCACCTTCGACCCCATTCACCACGGGCACCTCGTCGCCGCCAGCGAGGTGGCCAGCGTCTTCGGGCTCGACCAGGTCGTGTTCGTGCCGACCGGCCAGCCCTGGCAGAAGGGCGACCGAGCGGTCAGCACCTCTGAGCTGCGCTACCTCATGACGGTCATCGCGACCGCGTCCAACCCTGGTTTCACCGTCAGCCGGGTGGACGTCGACCGTCCGGGTCCCACGTACACGATCGACACGCTGCGTGACCTTCGTCACGAGTACCCGGACGCCGACCTGTTCTTCATCACGGGGGCGGACGCGCTGGCCGAGATCCTGTCCTGGAAAGAGGTGGACGAGCTCTTCGAGCTCGCACAGTTCGTCGGCGTGACCCGCCCTGGGCACGAACTGAGCGGGGCGGGGCTGCCCACGGCCCGCGTGAGCCTGCTCGAGGTGCCCGCTATGGCCATTTCGTCCACAGCCTGCCGAGAGCGCGTGCGGACCGGCGAACCGGTCTGGTACCTGGTTCCGGACGGCGTCGTGCAGTTCATCGGAAAATATAGGCTCTACCGAACGGGTGAATCTGCCGAGAGATAGATCGTGGCAGATCTGCTCGTCTCCAGCGACGACACCGACCGTCCCTGGCACCGTGACCTGTCGGACTCCGACGGCAGCCCTCGGGGCGCCGCGGCCGACCAGCGCGGTGCCGCGCCCGACGCTGCCCTGGAGCAGTCGGGAGAGCTCGTCCCACAGACGGGCGGAATCGCCCTGGCCGACGTGCCCGAGTGGGTCGTGGAGCGGGTCGACCGCGTGACGTACCCGACCCGGATGGCCCGCCGCCGGGCGATCGAGGCCGCGCAGACCTCGAACACCTGGCAGCCGGACCCCTGGATCACCCCGCCGGTGCTCAACCAGCTCGAGGACGAGCTGAGCCGAGTGCTGGGCCGCCGGTACGAGCCGCTAGCCCCGGCGGAGCCAGCCGTCGAGCCCGAGCCCGTCGAGCCCGAGGCCGTCGAGCCCGAGGCCGTCGAGCCCGAGGAGTCGACCCAGCCGATCCGGACCGACCCGCCGGTCCCCGCCCATCGCACGTCGCCCGGGCTTCCCGACCTGCTGCCCTCGGTGGCGCGCTCGCAGCGCGGCGCCCGCCGGCGCAGCAAGCGGCGCCGCGTGGTCGCCGTCGCGATGGCGACCGTCGCGGCCGTCGCCACCCTCGCCGGCTCGATCGTCGTCGTCACGCACGGCGGGGGCGACTCGGGACAAGACGCGGCCGCCACCTCGGCGGCGCCGACCCAGCAGGTCGTCGCGCTCGGTCTGGCCTCCGGCGGCCAGCTCACCGGCATCTCCTTGCTGGCCAGCGGACCTGGCGGGGCCGAGCAGGTGCTCGTGCCCAGCCAGCTGCTGCTCGACGTGCCCGGCGCCGGCCGGATGCCCGTCTCGCGCTCCCTGGCGCCCGGCGCCTCCGCGCCGGGCGCGGCGGTCGCCGACGCCCTGGACATCCGCGTCGCCGGCACCTGGGTGCTGGACAGCTCGGCCCTGGCCACCCTGGTGGACAGTGTCGGCGGGGTGACCGTGGACGTCGATGTCGACGTCGCGAAGGGGCCCGCTGAGGGCGCCGCGATCATCGTGAGCGCCGGCCCACACGTGAAGCTCAACGGCTCGCAGGCCGCCGCGTACGCGCAGCTTCTCGTCGGCGACGAGCCGGAGGCATCTCGGCTGGCCCGCCAGGAGCGGGTCGTCACGGCGCTGCTGACGGCTCTGCCGCAGGACGACAACCAGCGGCGAGCCTTCCTGGTCGGCCTCCCCAACGCGCCGAAGGCTGACGTGCTCCAGGCAGTGCTGGCCGTGACCGGTGGTCTGCGCGAGGCGGCGGCCAGCGATGCACTCCCCTCGACCGTGCTGCCGGTACGCGACATCGACACCGGTGGCGACGTGACGGCCTACGGGCTGGACGACGCCGCAGCGGCCAAGCTGGTCAGTGCCCGGCTGGCGGGTGCCGCGATCCCGGTCCCGGCCGGTGGACGCCTGACGGTCCTGGTGCAGAACGGCAACGGCGCGCCCGGGCTGGGCGACTCGGCCCGCTCGAAGCTGGTTGCCGCCGGCCTGAAGTACATGGGCGGCGGCAACGTGGACGGGTTCGGCGTGGCGCAGACCGTGGTGCTGATCCCGGACAGCTCCTCGGAGCAGCGCGCCAAGGGGCTCTCGGTCGCGCGGGCGCTCGGCCTGTCGGACTCGGCGCTTCGGATCTCCGACTCCTCGCCGTCCGTCGCCGACCTCGTCGTCATCCTGGGTGCGGACTTCCGTCGCGACTGACCCCGCCCGGATCATGAGAGGCTAGGGGCCGTGCGCGACCGGGCCCGGTCGCGTCTTCATCCTTGCAAGGAGTACCGGTGCCAGCCTCCGAACGCGCTCGCGAGCTCGTGCTCGCCGCAGCACACGCGGCCGCGGACAAGCTCGCCACCGACGTCGTGGCGATCGACGTGAGCGACCAGCTCTTCATCACCGACGCGTTCCTGGTTGCCTCGGCGCCGAACGACCGGCAGGTCAACGCCATCGTCGACGCGGTGGAAGAGGCGCTGCGCGCCGTCGACGCCAAGCCGCTGCGCCGCGAGGGCGAGCGGGACGGCCGGTGGGTGCTGCTCGACTATGCGGACGTCGTGGTGCATGTGCAGCACGACGAGGAGCGCACGTACTACGCGCTCGAGCGGCTGTGGAAGGACTGCCCGCTCATCGAACTGCCAGAGGAGGCGCGCGGCCGGAAGCGGTCGAGCGAGTGAGTTCCGGGCGCCAGGTGCTGCTGCTGCGGCACGGGCAGACCTCGTGGAACGCCGCCGGCCGGTTCCAGGGCCAGACGGACATCGACCTGGACGACGTCGGCCGCCGCCAGGCCGACCGGGCCGCCAAGCACCTGGCCCGGCTCTCGCCGTCCGCGATCGTGTCCTCCGACCTGCGCCGTGCGCAGGACACCGCCGCTGCGCTGGCGCAGCGAACCGGCCTGGACGTCGCCACCGACCAGCGCCTGCGCGAGGTCTACGCCGGGTCCTGGCAGGGTCTGGTGGCCAGCGAGATCGACGCCGCCACGCCGGAGCTGCGCCGGGCCTGGCGGTCCGGCGAGGACGTCCGGCCAGGCGGCGACGGCGAGACCCGGGTCGAACTCGGCCAGCGGGTCGCCGAGGCGGTGCGTGAGCACGTCGGGCGGGTCCAGCCGGGGCAGCTGCTGGTCGTGGTGACGCACGGCGGCTCGATCAGCAACGGCGTGCAGACCCTGCTCGGGGTGCCTCGCGAGCACTGGCCGGTCGTGTCCGGTGTCGGCAACTGCCACTGGACCGTGCTGGACGAGCTGGTCGCGGGACGTTGGGTGCTGAGCGAGCACAACGCTTTCTCGCTGCCCGAGGACGTCGTCGGCGACGAGTCCTGACCCCGATTTGGAAGACCCGCCGGTGGTCAGGCTAAACTTGGCGAGCCCTACGGGGTGAACGGGGCTGTGGCGCAGCTGGTAGCGCACTTCCATGGCATGGAAGGGGTCAGGGGTTCGAGTCCCCTCAGCTCCACCCAGGATTCTGAGCACGAGATCGGCCCTCACCGCATTACCTGGTGGGGGCCGATTCGCATCAGGGGGTTGATCAGGGGGTCTACGCCGCACTTCCCCCGTCCGATTCCGGCGGTTCGTCGCGACCGAAGATGCCGTCCATGGCCACCGCCCCGTCGTCGATCACGGGCCGGATCTGCTTGCGGTAGACCAGCTCGGTCGTTGTGGTGTTTCGGTGCCCGACCAGGCGCGAGATGGTCTCCAGCGGCACGCCGTTGTCAGACAACAACGACACGAAACTGTGTCGCAGCTCGCGCGGCGTCCACTCCTTCGCCTTGATGCCCGGCGCGCCCGTGATCGCGGCCCGGAACGCGCGGCGCACGTTCGCGGCGTCCAGCCCCGTGCCGAGCGAGGTCGCGAATACGAACGCCTCGCCGCTGCATGGCTGGCCGGCCGCGCGCCGGCGCGCCCGCAGGACCGTGAGCACATCGACACAGCGGCCCGGCAGTGCCAGCGTCCGTCGGGATTTGCGCGTCTTCGTGTCGCCGCTGGCTCGCACCGACCGCCACACGAGCATGTGCGGCGGCACCGGCGGGTCGGCCTTCGGGCGGCCCACCAGGTCGACGTGCGACCAGCGCAGTTCGCGCATCTCCTCGGTCCGAGCACCCGTGAGCAGCGACACGACGATGTACTCGTGCAGCTGCGAGCCGCGAGCGGCCCTGAGCACGGCCTCGGCTTGCGCGGCGGTGAGCGCCTTCGACGGCCGCCCCGGTCTTCCGTTCGGGATCTCGCACAGCTCGACAACGTTGCGGCGCACCAGGTCGTGCTTCATGGCGTGCTTCACGGCGCGGTTCAGGCAGCTGTGCGCGTGGCGCAGTGAGCTGGTCGCGAGCACGGTCGCCGTGGCCTCCAGCCAACGCTCGACGTCCTTGCTCGTCAGCTCGCGCAACCGCCGCTTGCCGAGCGCGGGCTCGATGTGGACGCGGCACAAGCTCTTGCACTTCGCCACCGTCGACTTGTCGGCCCGGGGCAGTCCGAAGCGCAGCCAGTCCGCCAGAGCGTCGCGTACGCGGTAGTCGACCGGTCCGACGTCGTCGCCGTCCTCGCGAGCCTTCAGCGCCTTCTTCAGGCTGGCGAGGGCGGCCGACTTGCTCTTGCCCGTTCGGCGCACGCGGTCGGGCTTGCCCCTGGCGTCGAACCCCAAGTTGGCCTCGGCCACCCAGCGGCTGCGGGCCTGCTCGAAGTAGCAGGTGCCCTCACCCCTGGCCCGGCGCGGGCGGTCGCTGTCACCTGCCATCAGGCGGCCTCCTGCTCGAGTTGGGCGACGTACTCGACGAGCGCGGAGGCCGGGATCAGGCGCGTGCGTCCCTCCTGGACGGACCGGAGCCGGCGGGTGCGGATGAGGTCGAAGACGACGGTTCGGGACAGGCTGAGCAGTTCGGCGGCGTCGTCGACCCGGTAGAGCAGCCGGGTGGGCTGGGCGGGCATGGTCATCGGCCGTCCTCCGGGTCGGTGCAGGTGGGGTGCAGGTGGGTGCCGTCGTCGAGGGCGAGGGGCTGGCCGCATCCGTGGCAGGTCCAGGAGGGGGGTCCGTCATCAAGTGTCACAAGTGGCAAAGGCCTGGTCAGACCGCTGACACTTGATGCCGGTTTGCCACTTGAAGTGGCAAGCGGCGCATAAGTGTCAGGCGCTGACCTGCGGTTTGCCACTTGTGACACTTGTGACGGATCTCCCGGCCCTGCCGCGCCTGCCGGGCCTGCCGGGTCGGCGGGGTCGGTGGGGGCGGGGCAGTAGCGCATCCAGGTGTCGAGGAACTCCTCGCGCAGGTAGCCGCGGGCGACGGTGCCGTCTTCCCAGGTGCGGCGGGTGGAGTAGACGCCGTACTTGCCGAGCATCTGGGCCAGGACGCGCACGGTGATCCCGGACCCGTTCAGGCTGGACCAGGGGGCTTCGTCGTCGAGCTTGAGCCGGTCGACCAGGTCGGTGGACTTCATGCCGACGCCGGGGCCGAGGATGTCGCGCACGTCCATCAGCAGTCGGACCGACAGGGACACCTCGGAGGCTTCCTCGGCGTTTGTGGTCAGGGCCAGGACGGCGGTGCGGGCGCGGGCCGGCCAGTGCCCGCCGGCGACGTCGGCGATCGCCACCAGGGGTTCCCAGGTGTCGGCGGCGCGGTCTTCGACGGGCATCGCGGGCACGGCGGCGGTCAACTCGTCCAGGTGGGCGCGGACCCACTGGTTCAGCCGGTCCTTGAGGTCGCGCAGCTGCGGGCCGTCGCGGCGCACCCGGTAGGGCTGCACCTCCTCGTGGGGGGCGCGGCGCTTCATCTTGATGACGGCGG
This sequence comes from Angustibacter sp. McL0619, assembly GCF_049994355.1. Taxonomy (NCBI): domain Bacteria; kingdom Bacillati; phylum Actinomycetota; class Actinomycetes; order Kineosporiales; family Kineosporiaceae; genus Angustibacter; species Angustibacter sp. McL0619. The sequence continues at coordinate 1,608,769 of NZ_CP188257.1, forward strand.
CGCGGTCCTCGATGGTGTCGGGCATCCGCCCGATCCCGGCCAGCGCGGCCATGGCGAAGGTCTCGATCCGGTCCACGGACCTGGTGCCGGCGTCGTAGCGCAGGGTGGGCCGGCCGCGCTGGTGGCCCGCGTTGAGCAGGCCGCGCAGGTCCTCGTTGTCGCCGGCCTTGGGACCGAAGATCGCGTCGGCCTCGTCGATGAGCAGGGTCGGCGGGTCCTTCGGGGACATCCCGATGGACCGGTAGACCGCCGAGGGGCTGGCGTTGGTGGTCATCAGGGGCCGGTGGCACAGGGCCTCGACCAGGTCCAGTAGCCGGGACTTGCCGCATCGCTTCTCCACGGCGCGGATGACCAGCCGGGCGGCGCAGTTCCAGGCCGGCACAGCGTGAGTGGCGGCGATCCACAACACCACGGCGACCAGCGCCTCAGGTGAGGGCAGCACGACGTACCTAGTGACCGCCCGGCCGATGTCATCCAGCAGGGCCGCGCCGTCGACGTCGACGAGCTGATCGACCTCGACGGGGTCGGGGGCGGCCACCAGCTGCGGGCGCAGCACGCCGGGCTGGGTCACGCTTTCGGTCTGAGTGGTGGCGTCGTCGGGGTGGGTCACGCTGGCTCCCTGGGTCGTCGGGGTTGAGGGGTTCGAGCTGGTGTGGGGCTGCCTGCTGCTCGGCCGGCTGGAGTTGGTCATGCCGCGCTCCCGGTCCTGATGCGGCGGGGTTCGGCCTGTCCTTTGCTCATGCCGGACCGGATGGTCCCCAGCGCCTCGGCGGCGGTGAACGCGCCCGCGCCGACGTGGCCGGCGACGGCGTCCAGGAGGACCTGGACGGCCTGGGCGTGGTTGAGGGCGTTGCCGCCGACGAGCTGGCCGAGGGCGAGTGCGGCGACGAACAGCTCGTGGTTGCGCCGGCCCGGCTGAGCAGCCTGGACTCGCTGGACCTCTCCGGCGACGGCGGCCGCCGCGTACCGGGTGACCTCGCCTACTGCCGGGCCGGCCGGTGACGCGCCGAGGATGTCGAACGCCGGCCGAACGGTCGCCGTCTGGTCCGGACGTCTGGTGCTGCTCACCTGACGCAGCTGCACGTGCAGCCAGCACGGCAGCGCCGACGCCGCCCGGTCGTCGAGGACGGCGTACCGGCGGCGGTCGATCGTCGTGGGCGCGGCCACGACGTACCCGCCGGCGGCTCGGGTGTCGATCAGCCACCCGATCGCCCCGCTGGTGTTCGCGAGCCGCTGGCTCTCGTCGTCGAGATCGGGTAGGAGGTAGTAGCGGTGCAGGCCACCGGAGCGGGTGCGCACCGTGTACGTCTCTGGGATGGCGGCCCGGGCCTCGTCGGCGAGGTAAGCCAGCACGTCCTCGCCGTCGACCACGCCGGGCAGCTGCCATCGGGCCGGCGGATGCTGGCCGTCCTTGGGGGTGTCGGTGTCGATGACCAGCAGCCGGGACGGGCCGGTGGCGATGGCGACGCCGTACCAGCCGCCGCGTGGCGCGGGGCTGGACCAGGCGCGGGTGATCCGGTCGGGGTCGGTGGTGGCGCGCTGCTGCCAGCCGACGTGCCCGGCGTGGCAGCGCGGGTCACGGTTCGGGCCGCCCGGTCCGGCCGGCGTCGCGCAGCTCGTGGCGGGGTGGTCGGGCACGGCGGGTCGCTTGTCGCCCGGGCGCAGCGGCAAGACGTGCCAGCCTCGGCCGGCGTACTCCAGCGCAGCGGCGAGCAGCTGCTCGCCGTAGTCGGCGGCCGACCTCATCGACGACCGCATCGACGAGCTCCTGGTCGAGCTGGCGGTCGAGCTGGCGGTCGAGCTGGCGGTCGAGCTGGCGGTCGAGCTGGCGGTGCTGCGGGTGGTGTGGGTGTCGGTGGTCGACATGGGTGTGGTGCTCCTTTGTCGAGGGTGATCTGGCCTGGTTGAGGGCGTGAGGGGGTAGCGGTAGCGGCCCGTGGTGGGCTCGGAACCGTTGTGTGGGTGGGGTTTCGGCGGGTGTGGCGGTGGGGTGCTACCGCGCTACCGCGCAGGTCAGAGCGGGTTTCCGGGTGGTAGCGGACCCGCTACCGGTAGCGGTGCCCGCGGGACCGGCTGCTACCTCGCCGGCCGAGTGGTCTCATTCGCCGCCCTGCTTGTCGATGGCCTGCTTGTCGATGGCCTGCTTGTCGATGGCCTGCTGGTCGATGGCCTGCTGGTCGACGTGTGGCTGGTCGACGTGTGGCTGGTAGACGGGCGGTTGGTCGACGGGCGGTCCGCCGGGGTCGCTGGTGCCGGTGGTGGTGTGGTGGGCGGCGCTGACCTCCTCGCGGTCCAGGCCGCGTTTGTTGATCTGTTCGCCGTCGCGGCGGCGTTTGATCTGGCGGGTGGTGATGCCGTGTGGTTTGACGGCGGCGGTGACCTGCTCGCCGGTCCACCCGTCGTAGCGGCCCGGGTAGGTGGTGGCCAACAGCCCGGCCAGGTCGTCGGACCACACCCGGCCCGAGCCGGCCGGCCAGACGTTCAGCAGGTGTTCCAGGACGCTGACGTCCTGGTCCAGGGGGTCGGTCTGGTCGAGGCCGGCGGCGTGCCCGGTCAGCAGGCCGGCGGCCAGGCGGGCGGCGCGGGCTCGGGTGGCGACCAGCGCGGCGGTGGGGCTGTCGACGTAGGCGGTGCGCACGATCAGCGGGTCGTCGCCCTCACCGGCCAGGATCGCCACGCCCAGGTCGCGGCGGGACAGCATGGTGGCGCGCACCCCGGCCTTGTACATCGAGGTGCCCAGCACCATGTCGTTCTCCAGCTGGCCCATCACCCGCAGGCATAGCCGCAGCACCGCGTTCGCGCTGATCCCGGTCGGCAGCGACTTGGCGTCGGGGCGCTGGGTGGCGCACCACACCATGATCCCGACGGCCGGTCCGCGTTTGACCAGGTCGGTGACCAGCTCGGTGATCTGTTTGCCGTGCTCGGGGTGCTCGAACGCGATCTGACACTCGTCCATGGCCAGCAGCACCGGGTGCAGGCCCAGCTCGCGGCGGGAGGCGAGCGCGTCGGTGACCTTGGACTCCGGGCACACCTCGTGGGGTAGTGACCGGATGGTCTTGTAGCGGGCCCGCATGTTGGTGTGCAGCTCGCGCAGGTCGGCGCGCAGGTAGTCGATGTCCTCGGGTTCGTCACCGACCCGGTGCCGGTGCGCGACCGCCGCCAGCGGCAGGGCGTCCCCGCCGCCCTTGAGGTCGTACACGTGCAGCTCGACCCGCGGGTCCAAGGACGCGGCCAGCAGCAGCAGGCGCAGCAGGAACGTCTTGCCCATCCGCGGCACCGCACCGATGATCCCGGCCGCGAACATCAGCGTCACGGTCACCGGGCGGTGCCGCTGGTCCACCCCGATCGGCACCGGGTCGAACACGTTCACCGCGGTGCCCTGCCTGCCGCGTCCGGTGCCGGCCAGCGGCCAGGTGACGGGCTGGCCGCCGGACAGGGGCCGGTCACCGACCCACAGCACCAGGCGGCCGGCGTGGGCGTCGGCGTCGACCTCTGGCCACACGCAGCCCAGCGGCCGGCGCAGCCCAGACGCGAGGCGGTCGCGGCGCTCGATCACGTCTCCGGCGGTCACCCCAGGCGGCAGGTCGACGTCGGCGCGCCAGCCCGGCCCGTCCCGGGTGATCGGCCCGGGGAAGCGCACCGCGGCCTCCCCGCCGGCCTTGAGGCCCTTGTTCAGCTCGGCGATGCCCAATGCCCCCAGGGCCGTCTCGATCAGCTCGGCGGTCAGGCGGGGGATGGCCGCCGAGTCAGTCGCCCGGATCGTGACCGGCCGGTCGGCCGAGCGGCCGGCCAGCCCGAGCAGCGGCAGCACGATGGCCACGGCCAGGACCTGCGCGACCCCGGCCAACCCGGCGGCCATGGCCACCGTGAACGGCGCGCCGGCGGCCACGGCCACCAAGGACAGCAGCAGCCGTGTCCGCACCGTTGCGCGGTGGTGCTGGGTGACCCGCAGGAACATCTCAGTGTCCAATCGCGAGTCACCCAGCACAGCGCCACCCGCGAACCCGCCGGCGAACCCACCGGCCATGCCGGTCGACGCGGCCCCGCTGAGGCCCGCGCCGCTGCGGGCGGCTTGGACCAGGGCGGCGGTCCGGCCACGGGTCTGGGTGGTCATCGCGACGCGCATCTCGCGGCCCTCGACGTCCCACGCCCACCGGCCCCAGCGGGCCAGCAGCCGGGCCGCGCCGACCGGCGCGCGGCCGGTCAGCCGGCACCAGTACAGCGGCACCCGGACGGTGTGGAAGCACACCGCATGCCACACCGACCCAACCGCCCACCGCGCCGCCGACCCCATCGAGGCCCAGTCCCGCGCCCACACCGGCAGCACGTCACGCCGGCCACCGGCGAACCGGCGAAGCACCGGCCCAGCCTCCACCGCTCCTGGCCGTCGCCGAGCCCGTCCAGTGGCCCGCACTGGCGTGCCTGAGGCGTCAGCGTCGATCGGATCGCCCGGGTCAGCGGAGTCGCCCGGGTCGCCCGGGTCGACGGGCCGCCGGCGGTGCTCGTCCAGGTCGACCACCTCAGCGTCGACGGGCTCGGCGTCGACCAGGTCGTCGATGGCCCGGTCCGGATCGCCTGCGGCCCCGCCGCCCGCACGGTGGGTGGGGCCGTGGGCGTCGAGGTCTGCCTCGAGGCGGGCGAACAGCTCGTCCTCCGCCCGTCGGGCGTTGAAGTCCTCCGGGACCTCAGGGTGCTGGTGCTCGCTCATGCCGACGTCCTCTCCAGCTCGACACCGCGCACGCGGCCGAGCTCCTCCTCGTGGTCGGGCTGCTGGTCGGGCTGCTGGCTGGTCTGAGTGGTGGCGGCGGCGTCCCGCAGGGCGGCGACGTGCCGGCGGGCGGTGCGCGCCGACACCTGCAGCCGCGCGGCCACCTGCGCCGGACTGGCGGCCGGCTGATCGTTGAGCAGCGCGGCGACCCGGGCGCGGGTGTCCACCCCGTCGGCCACCGTGCTGCGCTCGTGTGGGTCGCTGCCCCCTGCGGCAGCGGCCCTGGCCCTGAACGGCTTCGACGGTCTGGATGGCCTGACCGGCCTGGACGGTGTGGCCGGTGGGGGGCCGGTCGGCGGCCCCACGCTCACCCACTCCGGCGGCCGCGCGGCCGGCGCAACCGCCTCGGCCTGCTCGGTGGACTCGGGTGGCTCGTGGGCGCGCAGCAGATGGGCCAGGGCTGCGCCCATGCCGAGGACGGCGACGGGCAGGCATGCGACCAGGGCGGTGACGGGCCAGGGGGCGCGGGTGACGCCGGCGGCCGCCATCAGGTGGTAGGCGACCTGACCGGCCGCGCCCAGCCCCAGCGCGACCAGCGCCGAGGTCCGCGCGAACCGGCGAGCCGGCGCGGGTGCCCGCTGGTCCAGCCAGGACCGCAGCGCGAGTGCGGCGTAGGCTTCCATGCCCACTGGCAGGGTGATCCGGGAGTCGATCCGCAGACCGTCGACCAGGCCGGGCAGTGGCTGGACCAGGCCGAAGCCGGCCAGGCCGGCCAGCTGCACCCAGCCGCCCCAGATGGCCACCGCCGCCGGTGCGGCGAGCAGCCACAGCGGCCAGGTGCGCGCGGCCGTCGATGACCTGCGGGGCGCTGTCGTCCGGGTCATCGAAGTACCCCCGCCACGCCCTGGACGACGGCGGTCCCGGCCGAGGTGATGGCCTGGTTGGCCGAGTGCCCGATCGGGGTGCCACCCAGCAGCAGCCCGAACGCGGTGCACAGCACGAACGCGCCGGCATTGAGCTTCTTGTGCTTGAGGCCGAGCACGATCCCGATGGACATGCACAGCAGCAGGACGACGACAGTCGGCATCACAGACCTCCACGGTCGGTGTCGAAGGTGTTCACGGTGGTTGTGCGGGGGCTGGTGGTTGACGTGGCCCGGTCGGTGCGAGCGCGACGGGCTTGGCTCTGGCCTGGACCGGGGGTGACGGTCAGCTCGCCGTCCGTGCCCCACTCCACGAGCACCCGCCACTTTTCCCGACTCCAGGAGCCGGTGATGCTCAGCGGGTACAGCCGGACCGGGTGGTCATCGAGCACCAGGCCCGCGACCACCTGGGCCAGCCGGTGCTCGCCACCGGACAGGCCCGCCTCGTCCAGGCCGTACGCGCACGCGGCTGGCCAGTCCAGCCACCACCCCGCCGGCCGCTCGCCCGTGGCCTCGATGTAGCCGGCGAACAACGACCACAGCCGCGGGCACAGCTCGATCAGCTCGCGCGCCGCGAGCCACTCCTCATTGCCGACCTCACGCCAGTAGGCGGCCCAGCGCTCGGCTGGCGTGAGCTGCGCGGACGTCATGCCGTCCTCCGCTCGGTCGGCGCGATGACGAACGGCACTGGTAGGTCCTCGCGGGCCGCGCGAACGAACGTCTCCAGGTGGTCCAGCTGTCGGCGGACCAGCTGCACGTCGGCCGCGCTGCGACGGTCCAAGCCGTCGAGCACGGTCGCGTCCAGGACGGCGTCGAAGACGGCGTCCAGCTCGTGGGCCAGGTGCTGCCTGGCGATGTTGCTGGGCATTGATGCTCTCCTCTCGGTGGGTGTTGCGAATGTAGAAGAGTCAGGCAACTCAGTCAACTGACTTGAATGAGTTGAGTCAGAAGCTTTGCCGATCCGTAGGCTGGGCGCGTGAAGAGTGGAGACGGGCGGTCAGATCCGCCGTACCTGCGAGTGGCGGCCCAGCTGCGGGCCTCGATCGCGGCGGGTGAGTTCGCGGTCGGCTCGCGCCTTCCGGCGGTCACCAAGTTGGGGGAGCAGTTCGGCGTCGCGGCGGGCACGGTGCGCAGCGCGCTGGCCGTGCTCGCTCGCGAAGGGCTCGTCGAGGTGCAACACGGGCGCGGTACCACCGTGCTCGACGGCGGCCGCGATGCGGTCGGCGGTGCCGACCTCGACGAGCTGCGCGAGCAGCTCGTCAAGCTTGAGCGCCGGGTCAAGCGGCTCGAACGCCGCTCCGGGTCGGGGTCGTGAGGCCATGCCTCAACCCTGGTGGCGCGCAACGCTTTCCATCAGTGACACCTTGGGTGCTACCGAGGTGACACCCTCCCGGTAACACTGTCACCAACGAGCTAGGGGGGCTGCTGCATGACGGCTGATTCGGGGCGCCGCATGAGGGCGCTGCGAGAGGCGTACGGACTGACGCAGGCGCAGGCTGTCGAAGCCATGCAACGGCACGCCGGTCGACCGATGGCTGAGCCCGACAGCCTGCTGCGTCGGTGGAAGGCATGGGAGCGCGGTGACAACCAGCCCAGCGCCGTCTACCGCCCGCACGTGGCGGCCGCGTTGGGCGTCGCGACGGCCAGTCTGTTCCCGCCGCGCCCGGCCGTCGGTTCAGCCCTCCTGGCCGGTGGTGCCTCGACGCTGGACCTGCTCGCGCGCCTCGACGGCTCCGACGTCGACCGCGCGACCCTGGACGGCCTGCGCGCCACCGTCGAGCGCCTGTGTTGCGACTACGCAGCGCGGCCGGCGGGTGCACTCATTGTGGAGGGCCGTGACTGGCTGCGCCGAGTGGTGCACTTGCAGGACGGTCGGCTGAGTCTGCGCGACAAGTCCGAGTCGCTGGAGGTCGCCGGCTGGCTGGCCCTGCTCGTGGGCTGCCTGGAGTACGACCTGGGCGACCGGGCCGCGGCCGAGACGACCCGCAAGGCCGCCCAGCGCATCGGGCAGGAGATCGGCCACGCAGCCCTCACGGGCTGGGCGTTCGAGATGCGCGCGTGGTTCGCGCTCACGTCCAACGATCTGCGCGGCACCATCGCGGCCGCACGGCAGGGGCTGGCCAATGCCGCGGGGGAGAGCGCCGGGGTGCAGCTGTACGCCCAAGAGGCGAAGGCCTGGGCGCGCATGGGCCGACGTGAGGAGACGCAGCGCGCCCTCGACAAGGGGCGGGACCTGCTCGATGCGCTGCCGTACCCGGACGACGTCCGCAACCACTTCGTCGTCGACCCCATGAAGTTCGACTTCTATGCCATGGACTGCTACCGCATGGCCGGCGACGACCGCCTGGCCGCCGGCCTCGCAAATGAGGTGATCCTGGCCGGTCTCGATCACTCGGGCCGTGTGCTGTCACCGATGCGCGTCACCGAGGCGCGGCTCACGCTAGGGGTGGTCGCGGCGCGAGAGGGCGACCTCGATGCGGCTATCGCGCACGGCGACGCAGCGCTCTGTGCCGAACGCCGATCGCTACCGTCGCTCGGCATGGTGGCAGGCGAGCTGCGGCGCGTCGTGGCCGAGCGCTACCGAGGCGAGCGGCGAGCGCAGGACTTCATCTCGCGGACCACGCCGAGCGCCTGACGGCGTCGACTCCTGCTGGAGAGGCCCGCGGCCCCCCGCCGCTCGCGTGCTCGCGCGTGCTCAGGACCTCGGCCGGTTTCGTTGCGCGCAACACCCTCGGCCTGTTGGCCCGCCGCCACCGCTGATGGGGTGCGGTGACGCACTCGCCGAGAGGCCTTGCGCCGGATCGAGGCTCGGCCGACAGCCGCACCGCCTCAGACTTGCCCGATGACGACTCCCCCCGGCAGGAGACGACTCAGCATGCCTCGGTACGGCCCCGGCACAACTGCTGCCTGACGTCGCCGTCTGGTAGGACTTACGCACGCGGAGTTCGGTCGGTCAGGGGGAGCGGAATGGACCCACAGCAAGTCGTGCAGTCCATCACGATGGGTTCGCGGATTGCGGAGGATGAGCGGGACGACCTGTCGTCGTACTTCGTCGAGACCGAGAACTGGCGCAAGGTGTACCACGGCGAGGCAGACGTGATCTTCGCGCCCAAGGGAGGGGGCAAGAGTGCGATCTACTCGATGCTCATGTCCCGCGAGGGCGACTTCTTCGACCGCGGCATCCTCCTCGCGACTGCCGAGAATCCGAGCGGCGGGACCGCCTTCGCCGAGGTAGAGACGGCTCCGCCGACGTCTGAGGCCGAGTTCATCGGGCTGTGGAAGATCTACTTCCTGACGATCATCGCGCAGGCTCTGGCGCAGTACGACCTCAGGAGCGACTCAGCGCAGAAGCTGAGCGCGAAACTCAGCGAGGCGGGCCTGCTGCCGCCGAGCGCGGCCCCCCGCCGCCAACTGGTGCGCGCGGCCATGGACTACGTGAAGTTCCTCTTCCGCCCCGCGTCGGTCGAGGCGACGATGACAATCGACCCCAACTCAGGTGCGCCCGTGGTTACCCCGAAGATTACCTTCGCCGAGCCCACCAGTGAGGAGCGACGGGGTGGGGCGCTCTTCGTCGACGAACTGTTCGACCTGGCCCAGGAGGCGCTCGACGAGGCCGGGACCTCCATGTGGATCCTGCTGGACCGGCTCGACATCGCCTTCGCCGACTCGCCCGAACTTGAGGCCAATGCCCTACGCGCGCTGTTCCGCGTGTACCGCGACCTTGAGCCGCGGAACAAGGTCCACCTGAAGATCTTCCTCCGGTCGGACATCTGGGAGGCAATCACAAAGGACGGCTTCCGGGAGGCCAGCCACATCACTCGTGACCTGCGCATCGACTGGAACGAGAACACGCTCCTGCGCCTGGCGGTCCAGCGCCTTCTGCGCAGCGCCGACCTGCGGTCCCACTACGGCGTGGACCAGGGGGAGGTCCTGTCCGACATCGAGCGCCAGAGGGCGTTCTTCTATCGGGTGTTCCCGCCGCAGATCGACCAGGGCAGCAAGAAACCGTCGACCCTCGACTGGTGCCTATCGCGCACGAAGGACGGGACCGGCCGAAACGCGCCCCGCGAGTTGATCCATCTGCTGTCGGAGACCCGGAACAGCCAACTCAACCGGTTTGAGACCGGTCAGGCGGCCCCCGAGGAGGAGACCGTCTTCGACCGGCAGGCGTTCAAGGAGGCGCTGCCGACGGTCTCGAAGGTCCGCCTCACCCAGACGCTGTACGCGGAGCAGCCGACTCTGCGCCCCTCCATCGAGAGGCTGGAGGGCCAGAAGACGCGGCAGAACGCGGCGAGCCTGGCATCGGTTTGGGGGGTGTCGGACGCCGAGGCCACAAGGATCGCCGAGCAACTGGTGGTCATCGGCTTCTTCGAGCCGCGACTCAGCGACTACTGGGTGCCGTTCATGTACCGGCCCGCGTTGGAGATGGTCCAGGGGTCTGCGGAGGGCGTCGCCGGGGCGGACGAAGAGTAGCCAGCCGGGTCGCGAGGGGTTCAGCGGTATGACTACCTCGACCAGCGAGTGCCTCGGCTTGCTCGGAGCTGGCCGCCGCCCTCCCGCCGCTCGCGCGTGCTCGGAACCTCGATGCGCCGCAACGCCTTCCGCGCCGTGTGCCACCATCGGGGATGCTGGGGACCCGAACTGGAGGATGCTGATGGGGGAGTTCGCCGGGCTCATCGAGAAGTTGAGCGACGAGACGCTGGACGGCCTCGACGCCGACATCATGGGCGTGCACAACCTCCGCAACGTTGTCGCCCTGCTCCGGCTCGTGCGCAGGGATCTGGAGGCGGGCGAGTCCCTGAGCCCTGACGAGATCACCCAGGGCGTTCGCGGCGAGATCCTGAGCGCCAACTTCGCCAACCAGATCGACGAGTTGGTCAACGGCATGACGCAGTACGGGGAGCAGACGCCGAACCCCCTCGACCAGCGCGCGGCGTTCCAGCGGCAGGCCGAGAACCTGCGAAACCAGGTCATCGAGCGCCTGAGGCCGATCGTGCGGACCGACGAGGCCGAGATGCGGCAGGTCCTCGCCAGCGCGGCGGCGATGCTCGTGAGCCTCCACCAGGACCAGGAGGAGTTGGCGAAGCAGCGGACTGCCCTCGCGCAGAACAGCGCGGCGACGGCCTCCGAGGACCTCGCGGGCTTCTACAAGGCCCAGGCGCAGGGGCACGCAACGTCAGCGCGGACGTTCCTCGTGGCGGGGGCCGTCGCCGCCATCGTGCTCACGGCCCTGACGGTCATCTTCCTGTTCGTGGCCCCGCCCGACTATACGGCCACCGACACGTCGGAGCAGTGGATCGAGGTCGCCCGGAACACGGTCGGTCGCCTTGCGCTGCTCTCGATCGCGGGCTTCGCCGTCGCGTTCTGCGCGAGGAACTACCGGGTCAACATGCACCTGGAGGTCCTCAACAAGCGCCGGGAGAACGCGCTGAACACGTTCGGGCTCATGCAGGCGGCCGTCGTCAGCGACGCCGCGCGGGACGTCGTCGTGGCCGAGTTGGTGCGCGCGGTGTTCACCAGCGAGGAGACCGGCTACCTGGGCGCGGACACCGAGCGGACAGTCATCGAGCAGCCCGGCGGCGCGGGGATGCTCTCGGCCGTGTCAGCGATGGCGCGCGGCTCGTCCTAGCACTGCTGCGACACATCGTGTTTCGGCATCCGCCCTCGTGGCCGGCCTTGAGGACTCATCCCGCACAGCGGCTGGTCGACCACGAGGGGGGTTAGACGATGAGGCCCTATGCAACGTGTTGTGCGCTGCCCCTCGGTCCCTGCATTCCCATGCGACCGAAGAAGCCACCATGCCCCGCAGCCAAGACCCTGACGGCCACCTGTCGCTCGACACCCGGCTGGAACACCGCCCCAGCTGGTGAACTGTCCGCGCGGGATCCGACGGCTCACTCACCGCACTGTAGGGCTCGGTCTAGCTAGGCTCGCCGCATGAGCGGATTGGAGCCGATAGCAGTGGCGGGCGGTGTCGCCAAGGCGGCGGCCAAGGCCGAGCGGGGAGACTCGGAGGACCGGAAAGCCTTGCGCGAGTTGGCCAAGGTGTCGGGCACGCTCGACCCGGCGGCGCGCGCCTACGCCAAGCGCCTGGCGGTCAAGGAGCAGATCCGGATGAAGATCTGGCAGCCGCTCGGCATGCTGTTCGGCATTTCGCGCGACTACTTCGAAAACGACTTCGCGGACGACTTGGCGGATCGGGTGGCACAGATCCCCGAGGAGGACCTGATCACGCCGCGTCTCTCCGTAGCAGGCCCGACGGTGCAAGGCATCGCTTTCACCGTCGACGAGCCGGAACTCCGAGCCATGTACCTGAACCTGCTCGCCGCGGCCTCTGACGCCCGCCGGGCGAGCACCGCTCACCCCTCCTTCGCCGAGATCATCCGCCAGCTGAGCCCCGAAGAGGCAGTCCTGCTGAAGCCCGTTCTCCTGCAGTCGATTCACGGCATTGTCGAACTGCGGTCGAACGTCGCCACCCAAGCCGACCCGGCCCTACAGGGGTACACCTCCGAGGCGACGCACGTCATGAACTGGCGGGTTGACGGTCAGGCCGCCTTCGTGCCCGAGCGTGCGCTGCAGATCGTGAACTGGGTACGCCTCGGGCTCGTGGTCGTGGACTACTCCACGAGCTTGACCGACGAATCGCACTACGGGTGGGTCGAGACCAATCCCCGGGTGCTCCAGTTGCGCGCGGCCTTGGACACCGACGAGTTCAAACGCGTGGACGTCCAGCGGGGGATCCTTGAGGTCACCGCCTTTGGTCGGGCTTTCCAGGCCGTGGTGATGTCGTCCGCCGACGCGCAGCCTGACGCGGAGTCCTGACGAGGCGTGCCCCCTAGACGCTCGGTTGCTGCAACATGCTGCAGATCGCGAGTGTCTACGGGGCTGCCCACGGCGGTCACGCGCTCCAGACGACCTCCACCCTGTCCGGAGTCCAGGGCGGCGCGCCGCGACGCTCGGCCCTGCCCACGACGACGGCCCCGACCAGGCCGTCCACGACGGCCAGACAGACCCACGTACTCGTGGCTCCACCGGCCGCGCGTTTCGTCGACGGACGCGTCCATTGCACCGGGTAGGGGCGGCAGGACTCACACCGCTTGTACGGGTGCGAGGGGGTGTCCGTGCGCCGGCGGCGGGCGGAACGGGTGACGAGGCTGTGGCCCGGGCCACCGGAGGGGCGTGCGGGGGGGGGGTCTTACTGGGGGTTCATCACCACGAACGACCACGAACCTGCCGGGACAACGGGGGACCGCCGATCTGATCGCACAGACGACCGGACGAGGGGCGGCTGCGCATGGCATGGAAGGGGTCAGGGGTTCGAGTCCCCTCAGCTCCACCCAGGATTCTGAGCACGAGATCGGCCCTCACTGCATAGCGCGGTGGGGGCCGATTCGCATCAGGGGGTACCGAAGATGCCGTCCATGGCCACCGCCCCGTCGTCGATCAGGCCCCTAGCACGTGGGCCGAACCAGGCGGATACTCACGACGTACGCACTGAGGACGACAGTCCCTGGAGGTTCCCCCATGAGCCAGGCCCGCGCCACCCGGACCGTCCTGATCGCAGTCGCAGCCCTCGCGCTCGCGACCGTCGGGGCCGCCCCCGCTGTCGCCGTCGGGGCACGGAGCAGCGGTGCATCCGCTGCGAGGGCCGACAGCCAGTCCGGCGCGCCGGCGCTGGCTCGCCGGGTCGCCACAGACATCCAGCCGGGCGCCGGGTCGGCAAGGGTCTCGGGAACGGGGTCGACGCGGCCGCACGGGGTTCGCCATGCTTCGGCCGCATCGTCGTCGGTCGCGCCCCGCGCGACAGCGCCGGGGGTCGCGACCGACCCGTCGTCGCTGTTGTCGAGCTTCAACGGGACGAGTAGCCGGGACAGCGAGTTCACGAACTTCAACCTGCGGTTCGAGCCGCCGGACCAGGGGCTGTGTGCCGGCGCCGGGTTCATCATCGAGCCCGTCAACTCGGCCTACCGGATCTACAACACCGCCGGCCAGACCCTGCGCGGCCCTTTCAACGTGAACGAGCTCTTCAACGAGGGCGGCAAGGAGTTCACCAGCGACCCGCGCTGCTGGTACGACCCGTCGGCGCACGCCTGGTTCGCGACCATCCTGTTCCTCAACGACACGTTCACCGAGGGTCGGCTGGACATCGCGGTCAACCCGTCGGACGACCCCACCGGCCTATGGACCGAGTACCAGATCGACACGACGTTCGACGGCCGTGACGGCGAGCCGAACCTGCCGGGCTGCCCGTGCTTCGGTGACCAGCCGCGGATCGGTATCGACCAGACCAACCTCTACATCACCACCGACGAGTTCTCGATCAACGGTCCGCAGTTCTACGGCGGGCAGATCTACGCCATCGACAAGTCGGACCTCGTCGCCGGCGCTGCGACCGCGCACTTCGTCCGGTTCGGGAACCTCCACCTTGGCGGTGCGCTGTCCGGCGCACCGCAGCCCGCGCTGTCCATCGGCACGCCGAACGCCGAGTACTTCCTCAGCCAGCTCGACCCGCAGGGCGCGGGGGACAACCGGATCGGCGTCTGGGCGATGACGAACCGAGGCCGGGTCGGCACGGGCGGTTCGCCCACACTCAGCAAGCTGACGATCGGCTCGCTGCCGTACGTCACCCCGGCTCGGGCGAAGCAACGGGGATCCACGAGCACGCTGGACGCCGGTGACGACCGGATGCAGCAGGCGTCCTTCGTGAACGGCTCGTTGTGGGGCGAGCTGGGCACCGGTCTCAGTGTGTTGGGCGCCCCTGCCAACCGAGCCGGCGCGGCCTGGTTCCAGGTGAGGCCGAGGCTGTCAGGGAACGTGCTCAGCGGCGCGAGCATCGTGCGTCAGGGTTACCTGGTCAACCCGAGCGGCGCACTGCTCTACCCGGCGATCCAGCCGGACGCGGCGGGCAACGCGGCCATGGTGTTCACCCTCACTGGCGCGAACCGTTTCCCCAGCGTCGGCTACTCCGTGCTGAAGGCGGGCGAGACCGCCTTCTCGACGCCGCGGGTCGCTGCGGCCGGGACGGGGCCGTACGACCCGGCTGCGACGCGCTGGGGCGACTACTCGTTCGCCGTCCCGGACCCCGGCTCGGACTCGGCGTGGCTCGCGTCCGAGTACATTCCGCCGGTGTCCAGCCAGACGACGACTCGTACTCGGAACTGGGGCACCCGGGTGATCCACGTCAAGCTGGGGTAGCTCGTAGCGCTCAGCAGGTGCGGGGCGCCTAAGCGCCTCAGCGTTCGGCAGCTCGACGTCGATCAGCTCGACCTTGGACCCAGCGGTGGATCCTGTTCCGCCGTCAGCAGGGCCCTGGCGGACAGGTACTCCTTGGTCTCGAGGCTCTCCAAGGACTCGAATGCGGCAACCGCGGCCCGGGCGTGCTGCAGCGCCGACGCGCCGTCCCCGGTGGCCTGCTCGGCCTGCGCGAGCCAAGAGAGCAGGCAGGCGCGGTCGTACGGCAGCAAAGCGTCGCCAAAGCGATCGAGGGCCCGACGGGCATACTCGCCGACCCGGGCGGGGTCCACGTCCATCAGAGTCTTCGCCGCGCAATCGGCCGCAAAGCGGGCGACTTCGAACGCAGCGTAGTAGCCACCGGAGCCCGCGCGCTCCGCGACCTCGAATGCCTGCTCGAGGTCCCGGTCGGCGAGCTCGACCTGGCCGGTGGCCCAGTGGGCCCGGAACATCATGTCGTAGCAGTACGAGCGCAAGGAGTCATCACCTAGCTCGGTGGCCAGTGCCAGCGCTTCGTCGAGCACGGCGAGCGCCTCGTCATGCTGACCGACGTCGACCAAGAACTCGCCGAGGTTCAGCCTCGTGCGGACCCGGAGCGGCGCGAAGCCGGCCCGGGCGGCGGCAGCATCGGCCCGGCGCGCCACTTTGGCGCCCTGCTGGGGGTCATCGAGCCGGTCATACAGGACTGCCAGGTTGTTCAGCAGCGCGGCCTCGGCCAAGTGCTCACCGGCCTTGGCGGCGGCTGCTGCCCCGGTGTGATGGCTGATCTCGTGGGCCCGGTTCTCGCCCAGGTTGGCCAACTCAAAGTAACCGATGAGGCCCATCGGGATCTGCCAGGCCGCCGGGTGGCCGCGGTCGGCGGCGACCTGGACGCAGGCCATCAGGTCGTCCAGGGACCGGCTGAACCAGGCAGTTGCTGCGTCGGCATCGCCGAGTCCGAGCTGCTCGGCGCTCTGACCCGGTGCGGCCATACCCTCGCGCAGCGGCGTGCCCAGGGCCACCCGCCCGGCGCTGGAGGCCGCGGCGTACCAGGCCAGCACCCGGTCCACCGCCGCGCCGAGCACTGCCGGGCTGTCCTGCAGGTCGGCTTGTGCGCGTGCGTGCTGGCGCACCAGGTCGTGCATCCGGTGCTGCACGCCGTCCGGCTCGAGCATGTGCCGGGCCGCCAGGGCGCGCAGCAGCCGGTGCGCCTGGTCCGGCGGGGCGTCCAGCAGCCGGGCCGCCGAGTGCTGGTCGAAGTGGACCGTCGGGCCCGCGCCGAGCAACCGGTAGAGCGCGGCTGCCCGCGGGTCGGCGGCGGACAGCCGCTGGTAGGACCAGAACAGCACCTCACCCATCATCATCGCCGGATCCTCGGCGGTGCCCAACCGATCCAGCAGGCGGTCACCGGCCCGGGAGAGCTGACCGCAGACCTCGTCCAGTCCGAGCGTGCCGTCGTCGTGCTCGAGGACCTGCTCGGCCGCGATCCGCAGGGCCAGCGGCCAGCGGCTGCACAGCTCGATCAGCTGGCCGACCTGCTCCGGTTGCCCGGCCACCAGCTCGGCGCCGAGCAGGTGCGACATCAGCTGGACGCATTCGGCGTCGGCCATCGGGCGGACATCCAGCCGGCGGGCGCCCTCGCGAGCCACCAGGCCGGCCATCCGGTGCCGGCTGGTGACCAGCACCGCGCAGCCCGCCGCCCCGGGCAGCAGATCCTGCACCACCTGCCCCGAGGGTGCGTCGTCCAGGAACAGCAGGATCCGGCGCTCGGCGAGCACGGTGCGGAGCATCGCGCTCTGATCGGCCGCCGCCGCGGGCATGTCCTCGTCCAGGACGCCCAGCGCCCGCAGGAAGCCCGGCAGCACGTCCGCGGCGACCAGCGCCGGGTGTGCCGGGTCGAAGCCGCGCAGACTGGCGTACAGCTGACCGTCGGGATAGCCGGCCGCCACCAGGTGCGCCGCCCGCAGACCCAGGCTGGTCTTGCCGATCCCGCCCGGACCATGCAGCACCACCACCCGCGGACGCGCCCGGCCCTTCGCTGCGCCCACGTCCTGAGCCTGCGCCGCGTCCTGAGCCTGCGCCGCGTCTGCGTCCTGGTCCTGGGTCAGCCAGCCGACCAGCTGCGTGGTCTCGCCGTGACGGCCGATGAAGTCCCGCGAGGTCGCCGGCAGCTGCGCCGGCTTCGGCACCGGCTTGGCCACCCGCTTGTCCACCCTGTCCGGCGGCCGTTCTGGGTCGCCACCACGCAGCACCTTCTCGTGCGCGGTACGCAGACCTGGCCCCGGGTCCAGCCCCAGCTCCTCGCGCAGCGCGCGCCGGACCCGGTCGAACTCCGCCAACGCCTCCGGCCGCCGACCCAGCTGGTGCAGCGCGATGATCAGCAGCTCGCTGAACCGTTCGTTCAGCGGGTCGTTGGCCGCCTCGGACCGCAACGACGACAACGCCTCCACCGCCCGGGACAGCTCGATCAACAGCTCGACCCTCGCCGCCACCAGCTGGGTGCGCAGGCTCTCCAGCTCCGCCCGGGCCAGGTCCGCGGCCACCCCCTCGACGTCGGACAGCGGCGAACCAGTCCAGAACGACAGGGCCGCCTCCGCGCCCGCCAACGCCTCCTCCGCTGGAGTGTCCCGGCGCTGCACATACGCGGCCAGCTGCCGGACCCGCAGCAGATCGCACTCGCCCTCGCCCAGGCTGAGCCGATACCCGTCACCGACTCGCTCCAGACGGTCCGGCCCCAGCAGCCGGCGCAGTGACCACACCAGGGTGTGCAGGCTGTGGCTGACCGTCGAGGGCGGCTGCTCACCCCACAAGAAATCCACCAGGACCGACCGGGACAGCGCCAGGCCGGCGTTGATCGCCAACACCGCCAACAAGCTGCGCTGCAGGCGAGGACCCGCCGGCACCGCCGCCCCGCACACCGACAGCGTCACCGGACCCAGCAGCCGCACCTGCAGATCCGGCTCACCGGCATCCTCGCGAACGACCGAACCCTCACTCGCCGTCGCACCCACGGGCTCGCTCCCAGCTGGCGCAGCCACGCCCAGAAGAGTTGGATGCCCAGACCCCCACCATAGTCCGCCCAGGCAGGCTGCATCAGAGCCGATCCCACGTCGTGGCGGCCTCACCGATGCGAGGGCCGCCGAGCAGTTGGCGCCCAGGGTCCGCTCGTCCCGTCAGGTCAACCGGATCCGCGAAGTCGTCCGCGACGGGTCAGCCGCGCGGTAGCGCGAGCACGTGCAGCAGCCCGACCAGCGTCCCCGAGTTCTGCACCTGCCCTACTCGAGCTCGACGTAGTCCTTCACGACGACACAGCCTTGCTCGCTGGCGGCGTGCGCGCGCAGTCGGTGCTCCTGGGCGTCGAGGCTGTACGGCTAGTTGCCGTCGTCGGTGGAGGCCCGACGCAGAGCGCGACCCGGACGGCCCGGTCCTCGGGTTTGAGCTTCGCGCCTGGCGCAGAGGACGGATTCAGGCGAGGCGACATGGTGAGTGTTCCTTCAGGCGGCGCGACGGCGCGCGGCCGGACGGATGGTGTCACCGTGCTCCGACACGTGCCCGGCCATCGGCCCCAACCCGGGCAACCCCGGCAACTGGCGCTGATCCATTCGAGTGATTCTGCGGCTAGGGCTGCCAGAGGCGGTCAAGGGGCATCACGTGCAGCCGGTCCTCGTAGGTGTAGCTGCGCTCTCCGAGGTAGAGGGCCACGCCGGCGAGGAACGCCTCGCCGGTGGCCTCGCGCAGCTTTCGGAGCCCGCGCAGGTCGCCGCCGGGCACTCGGCCAGCGGTCTTGACCTCGAAGGCCACCAGCGCGCCGTCGTCGCGCTCGACCACCAGGTCGACCTCGTCGTGGTCACGGGTGCGCCAGTGCCCGGTGCCGGCCATGTCGTCCAGCCAGGACGCTTGCCGCAGGAGCTCGCC
This sequence comes from Angustibacter sp. McL0619, assembly GCF_049994355.1. Taxonomy (NCBI): domain Bacteria; kingdom Bacillati; phylum Actinomycetota; class Actinomycetes; order Kineosporiales; family Kineosporiaceae; genus Angustibacter; species Angustibacter sp. McL0619. Next base: position 1,627,524 of record NZ_CP188257.1, read on the forward strand.
GACGGCGAAGGTCTCCAGCAGATGTCCGAGCTCGGTCAGTGCTGTCGGGTCCCGCCGGGCGAGCTTGGCGGGGGTGAGGCGAAGCAGCCGCGCTGCGACGCCGGAGTCCGTCACGTGGATCTTTGGTGTGGCGGTGGATCGGGCGGTCAGGGTGCTACCCCACGCCGGCAGCCGAGACACCAGGAACACCGCCTCCAGCAAACGGACGTAGGAGTCGCCGGTGCGTTCGTCGAGCCCGATGTCCGAGGCGGCGTTGGCGATGTTGAGCACCTGTGCGGTCTGCCCGGCAAGCTTGCCGAGTAGGCGTGGCAACATCGCGGCCTGTCTGACGTGACTGAGCTCCCTGACGTCGCGCTCAAGGGTGAGCCGGACGTAGTCATCGAACCACCGGTTCCGCGCACCGGCGCCACGGGCGAGCGCCATCGGGAAGCCCCCGGCGACCATCCGATCGATGTAGGCCTCTCGCGTCGTGTGCGACGGCGGTCCCGCCACGGCCGCCTCGGGATCGGCGAACAGGTCAGCGAGCAAGTGCTCGTGGACGCCGGAGATCTCCCCTTGGGACAGCGGGTGGACCGTCATCCTGTGCAACCGGCCGGTCAGGGCCTGAGCGGCCGCCGGCAGGGCGTCGTGCCGAGTCGACCCGGTGAGCAGGAAACGGCCGGCAGAGCCGTCGCGGTTAAGCTCCGCCTTGACGGCGTCAAGCACCAGGGGTGCCTTCTGGTATTCGTCGACGCAGACGGGGGCGGACCCGGCCACGAACGTTGCAGGATCTGCCGCGACCGCGTCGCGGGTGGCCAGGTCGTCCAGGTCCAGGACGTCGACCCCGCGCGCAGCGGCCACCTTCCTGAGGAGGGTCGACTTTCCCACCGAACGGGGTCCCTCGAGCAGGATGACCGGCTCGTCGGCCATGCGGGCTTCAACGAGCGGGGTGATGCGGCGGGCAACCATGCCATGCAACGGTGCGGACACGCTGCGAGGGTATCAGGAACTGCGGATTTGGAGCCGAGTGAACTGCGGATTTGGAGGCGAATGAACTGCGGATTTGGAGCAGGTCATCTAGGACCAGTTCCAGCACAACCGGAACCCGTTCGTCGACCACCCCGAGTGGGTTGCGTCGATCTTCGGCTGATCCGGGACGCTCCTGGACAACTCGGCAGGCTCAAGATGGCGGGCCGGTGTGACGAAGATTGCCTCGTGAGCGAACCGATGGCCCGGGGGCAGGACGCCGCAGCGACACCGCTGTGGGTGTTCGACGTGGCCGCCCTCGTGATTTCGATGATCGGTGCCGTCCTGGTCGTCCTCACGCAGAGCCCGGACTGGACCACCCTGTGCCTGCTAGGCCTGGGTACCGCCACCCTGGGTTCCGCACGCCGGGTCTGGCTGGTCCTCGCGCTGTGCAGCGCCGGCGCCAGCCTGCTGGTCGGCACGGCCCTGCACGTGGTGCGCACCCCAACCTGGACCGGCGACGAGATCATTGCCTGGACCCGATCGCTGCTCGTGCTCGCCGCAGCCGGCGCCGCGGCCGTGATCGTGCACGGCCGGCTGTGGGGGTCACGGCGCGAGGTCGAGCGTGCCCTGCTCTTCGCACAGGACGCGACGGTGCACGACCCGCTGACCGGACTCGCCAACCGCAAGGGCCTGGCCATGCTCGGTGCGCAGATCCTAGAGACCGCCCGTCGCCGCGGCGACGCCGTCTACTGCATGTTCCTGGACGTCGACGGGCTGGCCAGGGTGAACACCGACCTCGGGCACGCCGCCGGCGACGAGGTGCTGCTGACCGTCTCCGAGGCGCTGACCAGCTCGACCCGCGCGACCGACGCGGTAGCCCGCTGGGGTGACGACGAGTTCGTGGTCGTCGGCCCAGGCACCGGTCTGGCCCCGCTCGAGATGGAGCGGCGGGTACGCGCCCGCTGCCTGGAGAACTCCCCCGTGCCCCGCGAGAAGTGGGCTGCCCGGATCAGCGCCGGTGGCGCAGTCCTGGAGCCCTGGGACGACGGCGACGTGGACACCCTGCTGCGTCAGGCGGACCGCGAGATGCACCTGCGTCGAGCCCTTCGTCGCGAGGCCGCGGCGCCCGCGTACCAGCCGGTCCGGCTCGACCCGAGCCCGAACCCGCCCGACCTGCGCCGCCCGCACGGCTGGGCTGACTAGCCTGCCGGTGTAACCGGTCACCTGCTCGTCCTCGGTGCGATGGACGCCGCCGCCACGGCCGGCGAGCGCACTGCGCTAACCTGAACAGGTGCGAGCCGTCTTGCTCCTTAGCCGGCCGCGCTGACCTCGAGAACGGGTGCGACCCCGCCGGGCCCCGCACGATTCCGCGTCAGCGCGGCAGACCCCTCCTGCGCAGGGCTACCTGCGGCCCAGGGGTCTTTTCGTGTCCGACCGACACGACCGCGGCCTGCACCCTGACGACGACAGGACCATCATGAGCGACACGATCGACAGCGCCGGGACCGAGAGCGTGGGCGACACCCCGCCGTACCGGTACGGCGCGCAGCTGGCCGGCCGGATCGAGCTGGCCTGGCAGGACCACTGGGAGAGCGAGGGCACGTTCAGCGCGCCCAACCCGGCCGGCCCGTGGGCCGACCCCGCTGGCGTCGGAGGGCGCGAGAAGCTGTTTGTGCTGGACATGTTCCCCTACCCCTCGGGCGCCGGGCTGCACGTCGGGCACCCGCTGGGCTACATCGCGACCGACGTCTACGGCCGCTACCAGCGGATGTGCGGGCGCAACGTGCTGCACGCGCTGGGCTACGACGCGTTCGGCCTGCCGGCAGAGCAGTACGCCGTGCAGACCGGGCAGCACCCGCGCAAGACCACCGAGGACAACATCGTCACGATGCGCCGCCAGCTGCGTCGGCTGGGCCTGGCGCACGACTCGCGCCGTTCGATCGCGACGACGGACCCGGACTTCGTGCGCTGGACGCAGTGGATGTTCCTGCGGATCTGGGACGCCTGGTACGACGAGGACGCCGTAGCCGGGCGTGGGCAGGCTCGGCCGATCGCCGACCTGGCCGCGCAGTTCGCCGACGGCACCCGGCCGCTGCCGGACGGAGGCGCCTGGGCCGACCTGTCCGCGGGCGAGCAGCGCGACGTCCTGGACGGCTACCGGCTGGCCTACGTGTCCGAGGCGCCGGTGAACTGGTGCCCCGGCCTGGGCACAGTGCTGTCCAACGAGGAGGTCACCAACGACGGGCGCAGCGAGCGGGGCAACTTCCCAGTGTTCAAGCGCAGCCTGCGGCAGTGGATGATGCGGATCAGCGCGTACTCCGACCGGCTCACGGACGACCTGGACCGGCTGGACTGGCCGGAACCGGTGAAGCTGATGCAGCGCAACTGGATCGGCCGCAGCCACGGTGCACGAGTGCGGTTCCCGCTTTCCGACGGCGCGGACGTCGAGGTGTTCACCACCCGCCCGGACACGCTGTTCGGCGCGACGTTCATGGTGCTGGCCCCCGAGCACCCGCTGGTCGACCAGGTCGCTCCGGCCACCTGGCCCGACGGCACGAAGGACGCCTGGATCGCCGACGCGAGCGACCCGGCGTCCGCCGTGGCCGCCTACCGGCGCCAGGCCGAGCTGAAGTCCGACCTGGAACGGCAGACCGAGGGCCGGGAGAAGACCGGCGTGTTCACCGGTGCGTTCGCGACGAACCCGGTCAACGGCGAGCAGATCCCGGTGTTCGTCGCTGACTACGTGCTGATGGGCTACGGCACCGGCGCGATCATGGCGGTGCCCGGCCAGGACGAGCGCGACTGGGAGTTCGCCACCCGGTTCGAGCTGCCGATCGTGCGCACCGTGCAGCCACCGGAGGGTTGGGAGGGCGAGGCGTTCACCGGTGAGGGTCCAGCGGTCAACTCGGCCAACGCCGAGGTCAGCCTGGACGGCCTGGGTGTCGTCGAGGCCAAGGCGCGGATCATCGACTGGCTGCAGGACAAGGGCTTCGGCGACGGCGCCATCACCTACAAGCTGCGCGACTGGCTGTTCAGCCGACAGCGCTACTGGGGTGAGCCGTTCCCCGTCGTGTTCGACGAGGAGGGCCGGGTGCATGCCGTGCCCGACGACCAGCTGCCGGTCACGCTGCCGGACGTGCCGGACTACTCGCCGCGCACCTTCGCCCCGGATGACGCCGACTCCGACCCCGAGCCGCCGCTGGGGCGGGTACCCGAGTGGGTTGCGGTCGAGATGGACCTGGGTGACGGGCCGCGCCAGTACACCCGCGAGACGAACACCATGCCGAACTGGGCCGGGTCGTGCTGGTACTTCCTGCGCTACCTGGACCCGGCCAACCAGGACACGTTCTGCGACAAGGAGAACGAGGCCTACTGGATGGGTCCGCGCGGCGAGCGCTCGCCCGGCGTCCCCGACCCAGGTGGGGTCGACCTGTACGTCGGCGGGGTCGAGCATGCGGTGCTGCACCTGCTGTACGCCCGCTTCTGGCACAAGGTGATGCACGACCTGGGCTACGTGACCAGCGAGGAGCCGTTCCGTCGCTACTTCGGCCAGGGGATGATCCAGGCCTTCGCCTACCGGGACATCCGAGGCCAGGTCGTCCCGGCCGACGAGGTCGTCGAGGACGAAGGGGCCTGGTCGTGGCAGGGCGAGGAGGTGTCCCGAGAGCACGGCAAGATGGGCAAGTCCCTGAAGAACGTCGTGACACCGGACGAGATGTACTCGGGCTACGGCGCCGACACGTTCCGCGTCTACGAGATGTCGATGGGCCCGCTGGACGTCTCCCGGCCATGGGAGACGCGGGCCGTGGTTGGCTCGCTGCGCTTCCTGCAGCGCCTGTGGCGCAACGTGGTCGACGAGCAGACCGGCGTGCTGACGGTGGTCGACGACCCGGCCGACGATGCGTTGCGCCGGGTGCTGCACCGGACCATCGACGCGGTCGGTCGGGACTACGACGGGCTGCGCTTCAACACGGCCGTGGCCAAGATGATCGAGCTGAACAACCACCTGACCCGGCTGGCCGCCGTGCCGCGCGAGCTGGCCGAGCCGCTGGTGCTGATGACCGCACCGCTGGCACCACACATCGCCGAGGAGCTGTGGCACCGGCTGGGTCACGACGGTTCGCTGGCCTACGAACCCTTCCCGCAGGCCGACCCGGAGCTGCTGGTCGAGGACACGGTGACCTGTGTGGTCCAGGTGCAGGGCAAGGTGCGTGACCGGCTGGAGGTGCCACCCGGCATCGCCGAGGCCGACCTGCGCGAGCTGGCGCTGGCCAGCGAGAAGGTCGCCGCGGCTCTGGACGGTCGCGGCGTGCGGACGGTCGTCGTCCGGGCGCCCAAGCTGGTCAACGTGGTGCCGGAGTAGCGATATGGCGGTCGCCGTCGTCACGGACTCCACCGCGAGCCTGAGCCCGCTGGACGCCACCGCGGCCGGCGTCCAGGTCGTGCCGTTGCAGGTGGTCGTCGGTGGCACCGCGTACGAGGAGGGCGTCGAGATCACCTCGGCGCAGGTGGCGACGGCGCTGCGGGCCGGGACGGCGCTGTCCACGTCTCGGCCCAGCCCCCAGCTGTTCCTGGACGCCTACACCGCGGCTGCCGAGGCCGGCGCGGACTCGGTGGTGTCGCTGCACATCTCGGCCGCGCTGTCCGGCACCTACGAGTCCGCACTGCTGGCGGCGCGGGACTCGCCGATCCCGGCGCACGTGGTCGACTCGCGGTCGATGGGCATGGGGCTGGGCTTCCTGGTGCTGCAGGCCGCCCGCTCCGCGGCCGACGGCGCGGACGTGCAGGCCGTGGCGCAGGCGGCTCGCGCGCGGGCCCGCGGGTCGCGCGCCTACTTCTTCGTGGGCACCCTCGAGCACTTGCGTCGCGGCGGTCGGATCGGGCCGGCCGCGGCGTTCGTCGGGTCGGCCCTGGCGATCAAGCCGCTGCTGGTGCTGGACGACGGGATCATCTCCCCGCTGGAGAAGGTGCGGACGTCCTCGCGCGCGCTCGCCCGGCTGGCCGACCTCGCGGTCACCGAGGTGGGTGATCGCGCGGCCGAGGTGGCGGTGCACCACCTGGATGCCGCGGAGCGGGCGACCGCGCTGGCTGACGGGTTGCGCGCCCGGTTGCCCAAGGTGGCGAACATTCAGGTCAGCGACGTGGGTGCCGTGATCGGGACCCACGTGGGTCCGGGGATGGTGGCGGTCGTGGTGGTTCCCGGGCCATGAACGACGGGCAGTGGTGGCAGCTGGTGCTGCTGGTGCTGGGCGCCTATCTTCTGGGTGCGGTCAGCCCGGCCGCGGTGCTGGCGCGCCGGCGCGGGATCGACCTGCGGCACAGCGGCTCCGGCAACCCCGGCGCGACCAATGTCGCCCGCGCCATGGGGCGCCGCTCGGGGATCACCGTCGGTGTACTGGACGTGCTCAAGGGAACGCTGCCTACCCTGCTCGGGCTCATGGTGCTGGGCCGGCCCTGGGTCTACGTGGTGGCGGTGGCCTGCGTGCTCGGGCACGTCACCTCGCCATACCTGCGCGGCCGCGGCGGCAAGGGTGTGGCCACCTCGCTCGGCGTGCTGATCGCGGCCGCGTGGCTGTGGGTCGCCGCTGTCGCGGTGGTGTTCGTAGTGGTCGTCGCGGTGACCAGGTGGGTCGCCGGTGCCTCGGTGGCGGCGGCGCTGGCGCTGGTGCCGGTATGCCTTTTCCTCGGACCCGTGTGGGGCGTGCCGCCCGACCTGTGGTCGCGGTTGTTCGGGTTGTCGTTGGTGCTCGTCGTGCTGGGGCGGCACCGGACGAACCTGCTCCTGCGCTGGATGGCGCGCAAGGCGGGCGCAGGTACCTGAGGACAGTCGTCAAGATGCACCGTCCACTGGACGGCGGTTCGTCCCAGTGTCCACAGGTGCACGCCGCGATCTCCGTCGGCGCACTGGGAATGCCTAGTGTCGCAACGTGATCGAAGAACCGATGAGGTCCGGCTCCGGCCGTGGTCAGCCGCCGCGGCGCACTCTGCGCGGACGATGCGACGACGTGCTGGTCGACGTCGCCGCGCGCACCGGGGTCAGTCCGCGGGCGGTGGTCTCGCTGGTCGTCCTCGCGGCACTGGTTATCGGCCTGCTGACGTTGCGGCTGACCCTGGCTCGCTCGCGCGCCGAGCCGACCCCGATCGCCGCGTTGCCCGCCCTGGCGAGCGGGCCGGCGTCACCGGCCGCACCCGCGGCGTCGACTGCACCGTCGGCGAGCGGGGCGAGTGCGACGGCGGTTGCGTCGCCCACCCCGACGGCGGCGCAGGTAGTGGTGCACGTCGTCGGGCAGGTGCGCCATGCCGGCGTGGTGCGGCTCCCGTCCGGCTCGCGGGTGCAGGATGCGGTGGCCGCTGCCGGTGGTGCGCGGACGGGGGCGGACCTGTCCGCGGTGAACCTGGCCCGGCTGCTGGTGGACGGCGAGCAGGTGGTCGTACCTAAGCCCGGGCAGGTGGTCGCGGGGCCCGCGAGTCCGCTCGGCGGGTCCACCGGCGGGGGCTCGGCCGCGGCCGTGCTTCCCGCTGGCCCGGTGGACCTCAACTCGGCCAACGAGGGGCAGCTCGACGCATTGCCCGGGGTAGGTCAGGTGTTGGCCGGGCGGATCCTCGACTGGCGCGCCCAGCACGGCCGGTTCAGCTCGGTCGACGAGCTGAGCGAGGTCAGCGGGATCGGTGAGAAGATGCTCGAGCGGCTCCGGCCACTGGTGCGCGTGTGAGGACGGGCGCCGATGCCGAGCCTGCGGAGCCGGTCGACCTCCGGCTCCTGGTGCCGGCGCTGGCCGCCTGGGCGTGCGGCGCGGCTGCGCTGGCGTTGAGCGGCGCCGTCCGGGTCGGGTTCGGTGTCGCGATGCTGGCCGGCGCCGCGGCGCTGGTGCTGGCCGCCGGACGACGCGCCCGGCGTCCCGTGCGGCACGCCCGCCACCAGGCAGGTCCCGGCCTGGCCGGGGCGGCAATGGTCGCGGTCTCCTGCGGGCTCGTGCTCGTGGCATCCGGTGTCCAGTCCTGGACTCGTGAGATCGGCGTGCGCGAGCTCGCTGCGCAAGGCGCTGCGGTGCTGCTGGACGGTGTGGTGGTCAGCGACCCGCGGACCATCGCGCCCACCGGTCGCGCCGATCCGGAGGTGCTGCTGCGGGTGTCCGTGCGGACGGTGCAGGGCAGGGGTGAGCGCCGGGTCGTGCGTTCGCAGGTGCTGGTGTTCGCCGATCCCAGCTGGGCGCGAGTGCGCTGGGGAGACGGGGTGAGCGTTCGCGGCCGGCTTGCTCCGGCCGCTCGGGCGGACGACGTGGTCGCCACCCTGTCGGCCCGTGGGCCACCGCAGGTGACCGCGCGGGCCGGGGCGTTGGACCGAGCGACCGAGCGCATCCGAGCCGGGCTGCGGCGGGCGGCTGCACCGCTGCCGGCCGACCCCCGCGGACTGCTTCCCGGTCTCGTCGTCGGCGACACCTCCCAGCAGCCGGCGGACCTGGCCATCGCCATGCGAGCGACCGGGCTCACCCACCTGTCGGCGGTCAGTGGGACGAACGCGCGGGTTCAAGATGTGTGGCAGACCTACAGCCAGACACCAGCAGGGGGACGCAATGAGCTTCACACGACGGTGGCTCGACCGGATGACCGAATGGCTGAACCGGGAGCCGATCGACCTGGACTCGATGGACGGGCGACGTGAGCCCGACGACGAGCAGCACCGACGGGCAGCGTGATGGACGGGTTCGGCAATGCGCTGCCGTTCTCGCCGATCTCCCACGAAATGTGCGAGGTCAAGTTCAGCGCAGGCTCTGACGCGACCTACACGGCGACCCCGCTGCGGCTGGTCTGGCAGGAGAACTACCGGTCCGCGGCCATCGCCCTCGTCTACGGCGCGGAGGAGAGGGCTAAGCGGCTCGCTCGGGTCGGCCTGGACATGGAGGACGCGTACCTGTCTCGTTGGGGTGCCGAGTCCCGGCTCCGTCGGGCGGCCGCCGAGGATTCGCTGATGGGAGGATGACGGGCATGAAGATCGAGCAGCACAACGCGAGGACGGACCGGTTCGATGCGGCCATCGCGAAGCGTCTGGGCTTGGACCCGAGCCAAGTGGTGGCGGGCAGTATGCACGGAGACTATGGCTCGGAGACGGTCACCGTCCGCTGGGAGGGCTACGCGGTCTTGTCCCGGGGCGAGTTCGACGCGGTCCGCTGCGAGGCCGAGGCATGACAAAGATCGAGTATCCGGGCGGCGACGAGAACACGCGCCTGCTCAAGATCGGGCCTGCGGAAGCGCCGACCGTGTCGACCGTCCATCCGGACGGCTGGGTATCGACCATCCACCAGGGCGGCTGGGTGGAACTGGACGGTCATGGCGGTGCCAGGGTTTGCCTCGACGTGGACCCGGACGATCTCGCGGACGGCGACGAGATCACGCTGCGCGTCGTCAAGCGCCCGGTCAAGCTGGATGACTCCCTCCGCTGGAGGGTCTGGCCATGACCACGGACACGCTCGCGGAGTTCCTGCTCGCTCGGATTGACGAGACGGAGCGGATGCTCTCGGTCAGCGTCGACCATGCCGAGTTCCTAGGTAGCCGGTTGATCGACGGGCGCGAACTCGTCCGGGCTGACGGCGAGGCGAAGCGGCGGATCGTGGCCGAGTTGGAGACCTTTGAGGCGATCCAGTGCGCGGCCGCCGACCGGGATACCCCACTGCCCCAGGCGCTCACCGCTGCGGGGATCGTAGAGGGCTTGCGCCGCGCAGTGAGGCACCTCACCGTGGCCTACGCAGGCCACCCGGATTTTCAGGAGGAGTGGCGGCCGTGATGCCCGAGATCATCGAGGAGCCGTTCGAGGGTGGCGGCAGCCCGGCATCGGGGAAGTGGTGGAGGTGGAGCGGGCTTCCCAACGTCGAGCAGCGGAATGCGTCGACGTCGCGGGTCGACGCCTGGGACCGACTACCGAGAGGACAGTCGGACATGAGTGCGGACCTGACGCCGCTCGAGCGTTTGCAGGTCGGGTTCATCCGTTCTGCGGAGAGCCAAAGTACGGCCTCGATGGACGACCGCGAGTGCCTCTTGATGTACGGGCCGAGTTCGCTGCCTTTCGTGGCCGCGATGGTCGACCTGATTCAGACTGAGGTTGCGCGTCAGCAGGCCGAGCGCGCCTGACCTCCTAGACCTGCGTTCCGGTTCCCCCCGGACCCCCCACCGGGACGCAGAAAACGCCGCCCTCCCCGAGATGGGGAGGGCGGCGTTCGTCGTGCGGGCGTCAGCGTGAGCCGAGGACAGTCCACAGCGGGTCGGTCGGTGCGGGCAGGTAGGTCGAGTTCCCGGGCCAGTAGATGAACTCCCGGAACCCGTGCGCGGCGGCGTAGTCCAGGACCGAGGCCATGAACGTCGCTCGCCCGGGCAAGCCTGTGTTGGTGCCGACGCCGCACTCGTACACGGCGGGTGGCTTACCCCACTCGGTGGCCCCGGCGATGATCGGGTCCAGCAGCTCGCCCGGGGAGTTCCCGGACGGACCGTTCTTGGCGTAGGTGTCGGCGCCGAACCGGTCCACGACGTCAGGCTCGGCCACCCAGTCCCGCCAGTCCACGACGCCGGCGGTGTTGCCCCGCAGCGTCGCGGCCATCGGAGCGCACGAGAACAAGCATCCGTTCGCGCGGACGATCGCGGAGACCTGACGGCAGGAGGCGCGGTACTGCACCCCACGAGGGTCGCCGGGCATCTCCACGGGGGACGCTTCGGCGTGGAACGTGACGATCGTGCCGGCGGGGGCCTCGGCGGTGAACGTCGCCAGGTTCGCCAGGTTCGCAGCCGAGACACGACCGTTCGAGTCGCCCTTGAAGTCCACCGAGACGACCGCGCCCGCCGCATACCCGTAGCCGTAGTGCGCGGAAAGCGTGGGGCCCTCGAAGACGCGGACGAGGGTCGGGGTCCGGCCGAGGCGGGATGCCAGGGTTGCGAACCCGGCCGCGGTCGGCCCGCCGAGCTCGGGGGGCTGGGATGTGCCGACGAGCAGGGTCGCCGGGTTGGTGAAGTTGAGCTGGACCGGCTTCGGCGCGGAGCGGTGGCCTGCCTTGTCGATCGCGACGACCTGCCAGGTCTCGGACCTGGTCACGTCAGCCGACGAACGTGATGATGCCGTTGGGCTGCACGTTGACGACGGTCGGGGAGCCGGCCGGGCCGGTGACCTCGTAGGTGATGGGGTCGGTCCAGACGAGCTGCAGGGACTGCTTGGCGCCGCGCACGCCGGAGAGTACGTTCACCGGGACGACGTCGAAGGTTTCGGTTCGGGCGTCCACGTCGTGCGCGACGACCTGCACGGAGACGACGGTGCCGACGTTGGCGGTGATCGGTCCGGCGGGCGTGATCGAGTCGATGACGGGCGGGGTGTTGGGCATGATGGGGTCCTCCGGGTCGGGGGTGTGGTTGGTTGGTCAGGCGTCGGGTTCGTCGAGGTGCGCAAGTGCGGTGACGACCGGGGCGTGCTGCGCGTCTGGGTCGGGCTTGGTCCGCTCGGCGTCGGAGGTTCGCGGGGCCAGGTAGCCCAGCGCGAAGGAGACGGCCGCGAAGATCGCCGCGACGACCACGGCCGGGACGGCGGCGACCGCGATGTCCTCGTGGCCGCGGTCGAGGGGGACGTGGGTGATGAGGACGCCGAGGCCCCAGACGATCAGGCCGGCGACGATGGCGCCGCCACCGGACGCGGCGACGACCTTGACCTCGGGGCGCTTGTTCATGCTTCGTCGCCCTGCACGATGCGGAGGTCGGCCAGAGCTGCGTCGACCTTGCTGGACACGAGGGCTTCGATCGCTGCGGGGTCGGCGCCGACCGAGGTCGCGAGCGCGGCGACGGCCGCCGAGAGCGCGGCAAGCTGTGGCTCGAGGCGCTTGACGGTCGCGCGGGTGCGCCCGGTGGCCAGGCCGAAGGGCTCGGTTGTGGAGCCGACCTGTACGGACTTGCCGAGCAGCTCGGAGACTGCCAGGTCGGCGATGTCCTTCTTGTCTGCGTCAGTAACCACTTCGTCCTCCTGGTTGCCGCCGGCGGCGGCGATCATCCGATCCCAGGGGAAGGCGCCTGGGTCGCCGTGGTCGTTCTCGGGGACGTGCTGGTGACCCAGCCATCCGGAGTAGGTGTCGAAGTGCGGACCGGAGAACCGGCGCGGGTTGGATTCGCCGAACGAGTCGGGGTACGCCTGGAACGACGGCGCGGCGATCGGGATGTGCAGCGCGTCCGAGGCGGGCTTGATGACCTTGCGGTAGAGGTCCGCGAGGACGGCGTCGTCGGCGTCCGGCCAGTAGTAGCCGGGGCCGCCCTTTGCACAGGTCCCGATGAGCTCGAACTGCAGGACGTAGTCGCGGTTCGTCTGGACGCCGCCGGGGGCGTTGCGCAGCGCCCGCGCGGCCCGGCTGAACGGCGTGTGTTGGCGGACGTCCACGCCCTTGCCGGGGGTTGGCAGGACGGTGGCGTGGGGTGCCTTCGCGCCGTCGTCGTAGGACGGCCAGCCGGAGCCCTCGGTGGTGTGCAGGCAGCCCTTCGGGTCGGTCCGCTGGGTCCAGTCGCCGGCGTCGACGGGGTAGGGGTGTCGGGATGCGGCGGGGAGCCAGTCCATGTGAGCGCCTCCTAGGCGGGTGACGGCATCGAGGTCGGTGGCAGGAGTGGCGGTGGCGGCGGGAGGTGGCCGCCGAGGTCGGCGACGATGCGGACGGCCGCCTGGTCCCAGCGCTGGTGGGCGCGGGCCAGCCGCTCGAGCTGGTCCATGCGAGCCTCGACGGCACCGAGGCGCTCCTCGGCCTTGTCCGCCTTGTCGATGGCCGCCTGCATCTGCGCGAGCGCGGCGTTCGACAGGACGACGGCGCCGTCGGTGTCCTGGTGGCGAACCTCGGCGCCGAGCTTCTTCCGGTCGGGTCCGAGGCGCAGCAGCGCGGCGGCCGCGGTGACGAGTGCGGTGGCCGCGATCAGGAGTGCGGTGGCGCCCTGCCAGGACCCGTTCACGGGTGCCGCTCAAGGTCTTCGATGGTCCAGTGCAGCCACTTCGTGATCCGCCGCTGTCGCCGGTAGCAGGCGAAGCCGTAGGCGAGTGTCAGCGTGGCCGCGAACAGCGACTGCAGCCCGAAGACGGTCAGTGCCGCGATCGCGTACACCGCGCACGAGCCGGCCAGCCCGCGGCGGCCTGCGCGCTCGAGGAGGACGCCCGTCGAGGGGTTGGGCCAGCAGATGCTCCCGAACGTCAGGCCGCCGAACGCGATGAGCGACAGCGCCCACCCGATCGTCAGGACGCGCGACAGGAGCGTGTCGACTGAGCCGGCGACCTGGCCCGTGGCCAGCTGGCTGACGCCGGACACCGCGACGAGCGCGGACAGGAAGATGGCGTCCTCGGCGCGACGGTCGAGCCGCGGATCGCCCGGGTGCAGGAGGATCGGCTCGCCCGCCATCACTTCACCGTCACGTAGGAGTTCTTCGCCGCGACGACGATCTCGACCTCGGAACTGTCGGCGACGACGGCCTTGAGGCGGTACGAGCCGGGCTCGAACCGGCCATTGACCATGAGGGCGACGCGGACGATGTTGTCGTCGACCTGCTCGCTGTCGTCTGGGGCATACCATCCACTGCCGGTCACGTCCGGTGTCGGCCCGAGGCTGGGGACCAGAGTCACCTTGATCTGGTCGGCGGTGATGGGCTTGCCGTTGATCTCGGTGACTCTGGCCCACCGGTAGACGTGGACGCCGGCGCTGACCTCGATGGTGCTCACGGGGGCCTCCTCGACGATGGCGCTATAGCGGGACGGCTCGACCTCTGCCACGTACCGGTCCGGCTCGACGACGGCCGCATAGCGGTCGGGCTCGACCTCGATCAGCAAGGTCACGTCGCGGGGCGCGATGAACCTGACGGCCCAAGCGGTGCTGCGGGTGGCAGGCAGGACGGTCCGCAGGGTGTCCCAGAACGTTGAGCGCTCGATCGCGGCCAGCCTCTGCAGGACGTCCCAGATGGTGATGCGGCTGCTGGTGGCGTCCTGGCGGGTTTCCCAGTCGGTCGTGCGGGTCGCTGCACCCACGGTCGCGCGGACGGTCCAGGCAGTGACCCGGGATGCGGTGGCCAGCGCCCGGGTCGCCCAGGGTGTGGCCCTGGTAGCCGCAGCTACTGCAGCCAGCGTGGCCCAGATGCTGACGCGGGTCGCCGAAACTAGGGCGTTGGTGGCCCACGATGTCAGCCGGGTGGCTGCGGCCACGATCGCGGCCGTGGTCCAGGTGGTCGAGCGAGTGGACGCCGCCGGGGTGGTCAGCGTGTCCCAGGTCGTCAATCGGGTCGACGACGACCCGATTGGCACGATCAGGTTCTCCGGGCCGGGCGTCGCGCTGTCGTTCAGGACGATGGAGTCCAGGTACCCCGACCATGTGATCGACGCCTGCGCGCCGGCGCGGAAGGCGTTCCAGGCTGCGTTCGGTGCCGCACCGGTGAGGGTGTCGAGCAGGAACGCGGCGTTGCCCGAGTAGATGCGCAGCGCCTGCGTGGCGCCGGTGACGTCGTGCTCGCAGTAGTACTGGGTGGCGTTGGTCAGGTTGAAGTTGGTGGTGTCCACGGCCGTGGCCGCGTTCATGATCGACAGCGCGCCCGTGGTGTTGGCACGGACCGTGGCCCGGTTGTTGTTGCCCGTGGTGTCCCGGAACCCGATGAAGATCATGTTCGCCGACGGTGGCGCGTCCTGCTGGTAGTAGAACCGGTAGAACCCCGTCGTCGCCGAGCTCAGGGTGGCTTGCCCGTACCCGAACTGCGCGGCGTAGACGCAACGCATCGACTGGCCCAGGCCAGCGAGCAGCACGGTGGCGCTGAACGTCGGGACCGTCGCCCCGTTGGCGGTGAAGACGGAGTTCCCGATGCCGATGGCCGTGCCAGGGGACGCTCCGCCGAAGTCCTCCCGCAGCAGCTGCGTCATGGGCTCAGAGCGAGCCGGTGTCGCCGGTCACCGCGAGGGTCACGCCGTCTGCAGACAGCGCGGCGGAGTTCGCGGCGGTGCGACGGATCCAGATGGCGCGGCAGTGGCCGGCGGGGATGGTGCCCAGCGCGATGCCCGTGCCAGCGGTGGTCGGCGAGGAGTACGTCAGGCCGGTCACCGATCCACCGGGCGCGGTCTCGCTGGTGCCGGTCAGTGCCTGCGCGGACGAGCTGCTGATGATCGACTCGGCAGTGGAGTCGACCGCGATCGCGATGCCCGCGCCGCCGGACACCTCGGCGGACAGGTACGCAACGGCGTTCTGCAGCGGGTTGGCCGCGTTGGAGTTGTGCACGAAGATGCACCGGTAGTCCACGGTGCTCGCGGCGTTCTCGGCGCCACTGATGTCGTCGAACAGGTCGTTGGCCGAGCCGCCCGTCCAGGCGGTCGTCGACATGTACGTGCCGAGCGAGCCAGCAGCCGTTCCGGCCGTGGAGTTGCCGGCCGAGCCGGTCTTCACGCTGTACTTGAACAGGATCTCGCCGGTGGTGATCGCGGTCATCGGTTGCTCCCGTGCGTCAGGGGTTGGTCCAGGCATGGACGTCGAAGCGAAGTGCTCACGGGTACTGCCCGAACTCGGCCAGCAGCCCGTTCCATGCGGCCAGGAGCGCCGAGTCGGTCTGGACCCGGTAGTCCCCGGCCGCGCCGGCGACCGTCCACGGTGTGTTGAACCAGCCGCAGAAGTGCGCGCCGTTCTTGCGCGCCTCGCGTGCGGAGGTGACCATCCAGTCGACCCGGTTCTGGATCGACGTCGGGTCGGCCAGGTAGGCGTTGCCGAGGAAGAAGCCCCACGCCGCGGCGTCCCAGTCCAGGCCGCGGGTGATGGCGTAGTCGCCGATCCGCTTCGGCATCTTCACCGCGTCGCGGGTGGCGACCATGTGCCCGGTGCCCTTGTCTTTCGCCTGCGCGTACATCGACACCATGAGGTGCTTGACGTCCGAGGCGATGAACGTGTCCGCGACCAAAGGCTGGTAGATGGTCTGCGGCATCAGCGACACGGACGGCTCGAGGTAGGTCTTCCCCGCCGCGATGGCTTCGGCGATGGCCTGCCGCAGTGGAGCGGAGTCGCTGATGTAGAGGTCGCCGCGGTAGACGTAGTTCGGGTAGGTGCCGGTCCGGTACGGGGAGTCGTTGTCCTTCTCCTGCCCGAAGCTGATCCGCACCTTCCCGGTGCGGGTGGCGGGGAACGTGGCGAGCATGTTGCGCGCCTGCGTCAAGGTGTTCGGTGACGCTGCGATGAAGAACTGCCAGTCGGAGGGGTAGTGCGCGCAGATGTTCGCCCAGTCGTAGTCCGCAGTGGACGTCCAGTACTGGTAGGCGCCCTCGGAGTGCAGGGCGGCCACGGACGCGTCGATCAAGGCGACGGTCCCGACGCCGCCGCCCAGGCCGAGGGTCATCGTCCCGGTGGGGTCGATGTCCGGCGGGGGTGCGACGGACCCGCGCACGACCTGCCAGGACGACGCCGTGGCGATGGTCCCGTCCTGCTGGATTTCGCCGCCGAGGCTGAGGGGGATGAGGGTGTCGACCCCGCCGGGCTTGACGAACTCGAAGAACCCCTCGGTCATTGAGGTGACCACGGTCAGGACCAGGGGGCGGCGAGGGTGGAGTCGGACAGGTCGTGGCAGGAGAACCGCATGACGGCGTTCGCGTTGGCGCCCAGCGGGTACCCAAGCCGGATCGTGTCCGGTATGCCAGAGGAGCCGGCACCGAGCGTGCCGGTCGACTCGAGCAGCGTGCCGGAGTTCCCCACGTAGAAGTTCCACCGTTGCGAGGAGCCGCCAATGAAGTAGTCGGCCCGGTACCACGTGCCCACGGAGAACGCCGTCGACGTGGTCTTGACCGTGGTCGCGACGTTCTTGACCTGAATCTGCCCGCCGGCCTGCAGCTGCAGGAGTCCCAGCGACGGGGAAGTGGTGGAGGTGGAGCGGGCCTCCCAGAAGTTGGCGTTGCCGGTGACGGAGATGATCTTGAAGAAGAACCGGCCGAAGGTGACCGGGTCGGTGAGGCCGGTGTCGGCGAGGTAGCGGATCGACCCGGCCGCGAACTCAGCCGAGGTGGTAGGACCGGTCAGCCCGCTTGGGCGGTCCGTGACGTACACGGCCTTGTTGCTGACGTCCGCGCTGTAGCCCTCGAGGACGGCGGTGACGTTCGCGGCTGCGGCGCCCTGGCCGAGCGTGTGGCGCTTCAACGGTGCCGCCGCGGGACGGAATAGCACGACGTCCCCGGCGGGCAGGCCCAGGGATGAGACGTCGATGCCGACGTCGACGACATGCACGGTCCTGCCGCCAGGGACCACAGCCCCCGTCGGGTCCACCGTCAGCGCGGTCCCGGCCGGGGTGCCCGTGTCGGGGACGTTGAAGTCATCCAGTTCGCGCAGCGAAGTCGGTGGCGCGGGGACCGTCGAGGAAAACGACACCTTCTTCGTCACTGGGTCGACCGTGACGTTCACACCCTGCCCGGACTGCAGGGTCGTGGCGATGATCCCCTCGACGGCGTCTGCGTCGACCGACTCGCTCGCGGTGGCGATGTGGTTGGTCAGAGCCTGCGCGGTGGCGTCAGCGAGCGCCTTCGCCTCCGCGGCGAGCGTGGCCGCCGCCTGCATCCGCGCCTTCTCCTCCTTGGAGTAGAGCGTCTGCCAGAGCGACTCGCCCTCCGGCAGGATTTCGATGACCGGGTGGGTGTCGGTGTCGTCGACGTAGCTGAGGTACCCGTACAGGTTCGACGTCCAGGCACCGAGGTCTTCCAGGGTGAATGCGTCGCGGACCTGGACGGTGACGTCGCCCGGGTCGGGGCGCTTGACCTGCCCGGCGTTGTCCGGGTCTGGGACCTCGATGTACAGCGCCCGGTCGTCCTTCGTGCTGAACGTGTTCGACATGGGTCAGGCCGCCTTCGGGAACCAGCTGCAGCCGTCCAGCTGCACCCATGGGGTGGAATCGGCGCAGTTGAGGATGACTACGCCGTTCGTGTTGATCTGCAGCCGGGCGGACGTGCTGGCCCCGGAGAACGAGGTCAGGAGCGTCATCTCGACGAGCCGGGCGGGGCAGAGCTCGTCGGGCAGGGTGAACAGGGTGACGTCGGAGTCCGGGACGAAGTTCGCGCCCACAACCGAGCGCTTCACCTGTCCTTCGATCCAGACCCGCCCGCCGGCGACGCCGATCCGCGGGGTCAGGCCGGCACCCGTCACCACGCTCCCCGTCAGGGAAAGGTCATCCCAGTCCGGCAGCGTCAGGCACTTCCACTCGCCACCGGTCGCGGCAGCGTTGCGGACTCGCAGCCAGTCGTTCACGCCGTCGTGCAGGCGGGTGCCCAACGCGGCGTCGGACGGCCGAACCCCGGGCGGCGCCCACAGCTGCGGGCCGACGTACTGGCGGTAGTCGGCCTTCGCGGCCAGCGACAGGACCTGGGAGGGCTGGCGGGTGACACCCCATACCTTGCGGAACGACCCGCCGGACGGGATGGTCACGGCGGTGTCCAGGGCGGCGTACAGGGACAGCGGCCCGTCGTCGGTGGACTCGTTCGCCGGGTTGTACATGACGCCGATCAGGTACGTCTTCGCGGACCCGGTGACAGCGGCCAGTGTGAGGCCGTGGGCGGGCGAGACGTGCAACTCGAAGCCGCGGTAGCGGTAGTAGCCGACGCCGACGGTGGCGGTGTCGTCGACGGCGGACAGGGTCAGGCGCAGGTCGCCGGAGTGGTTGATGTCCAGGCCGGATGCGGACCCGTCGGCCAGGACGATCCCGCCGGCGTCGTCGAACAGGGTCCGCCACAGGACGTGGTCGATGTTCGCGTCCGGCCCGGAGACCGACGCGACGACGGGTCGCGACACTGTGGTCACTGGGACACCACCTTCCGCAGCTGTCGCTTCATCGCCAGGAACTCCTTCTGGGTGCGGGTAAGGCCGGCCTCGTCGGAGCCGATGACGCCGGTTACGGTCACGGTCGGCGAGCCGGGGTCGCCGGAGATGACGGTGGTGATCTGCTGCAGCCGGTCCTGCACGACCCAGCGGCGCAGGTCGACGGTCACGAGGTCGCCGAGTTGGACGTCCACGCCGAGTCGCAGGTCCGGGAGGTCGATGACGGGGGCGTTCAGCTGGACGGGCTGCGCACCAGTTGCGAGGGCGTCGTCCCCGGCCTTGTCGAGCTCGCCCGTGTCGCTGGTGCTGGACTGGTCGACGGTCTGCTCAATGCGCCGACCCCACGCCGTCTCGGCGGCCGTGTCCTCGCGTTCGCGCAGGACCCGCAATGCCCCGAGCCCACCGCCGGCGACGAGCCCACGTGTCAGGTCCGGCCTGCTGAACCGGACGTAGGCGCCCTGTCCGACGCCGGCCGTCCCACCGGAGTAGCCCGAGCCGAACCGAGCCGTGGCCGTGCGGTCGGTCGAGGCCGTGACGGTCACGTTCAGGTCGGCCTCGTCCTGCAGGACGGTGACCCGCAACCCCGCAGCGATCGCGATGTCAGCGACCAAGCGGCCGAGGGAGTCGAACCGGGCCTTGAGGTTGTCGATCGTGCCGCCGCGCCCGAGGGACGATGGGACGACCAGACCGGACACGCGACGCGCGGCGACCGCACCCGGCCCGGCGTTCTTGTCGATGTAGTGCAGCGCAACGGTCTCCGCGGGAGAGGACGTCTGGACGTCGTAGTCCGTGGCCTGCGACTCCCACACGTGCGCGGGATCGGGGTAGACGTCCCGATCCCACAGGTGGATCAGGTCCGACTCGAACGTGAGAGTCAGTTGGTCGCCGTCGAACTCGTAGTCGACGTCAGCCAGCACCCCGGAGAACCGGCGCCCGGACCCATCAGAGAGGGTGCATCCGCCGTCGAGCTGGTCGACGCCCAGGGTCGGGGCGGTCTGGCAGAGCGGCCACAGCGCGTCCCAGCGTCCGGTGACCTGCAGGGTGTCCGCGATGTTCCAGCGCTCGTCGAGCGCGCCCTGCCAGTCGTTGATGATCCGCCCGGAGGACAGGTCTGCCTTACGGACGCGCAGCGTCCAGGGGCCGGCCACGTCAGCCCCACAACGTCTCGAACAGCTCGGTCCCGTACACGCGCGCGCGGGTGTCGCTGCTCGCGCCCGTCATCACGATGGAGACGGTGGTGGCGCCGGGCTGGAACGGCGCCCACTGCGGTGAGTCGCCGATCAGCAGCTCGTCCGCGCGGACTCCGTTGAGGGTCAACGACTTCGTCCGGCCGGTCTGCAGGACCAGGAGGTCGCCGGTGTCGATCGCGTCCAGCGTGACGTCCAGGCCGGCCGGGCTGGTGATGTGTGTCGAGTCGGCGGGCCCGATCAGCTCGACGGTGCCGGGGGTGGGGACGTCGCCGCCGATGATCACGGGCATGTTCGCGCCAAGGGCCACGGACGCGGTGATCGCGCGGGGGAACCCGTCGGCCGGGTCGTTCGACAGGAACGGTGCGACGATGGGCAGCTGCACGACCGGCGTCGACCACTCGCTGCCGCGGCAGTACGGGTCCACGGCCAGCAGGGTCACGCCATCGGCCCGCCACCACCCGAACATCTGGTCGGAGCCGTAGTCGCCTTCCATGCCGGACAGGTACGTGCACCGCAGCACCCGCCGCGTCCCGTCGCCGTACCCGACGAGGTCGAACGTCCCCTCGGCTGCCACGTAGTCGCGGTCGCGGTAGTTCAGGAACGACCGGACGCTGGCCAGCTGCTTGAGGTGGGTACGCCAGTCCCGATCCGCCGGACGGGTGTGCACGGGGATGAACACCTGGCGCTCGAGGTCGCGGATCTCGTCGATCCGGGAGCCGGGCAGGCCGGGGAGTTGGCGGCGGATGACGTCGCGGGGCGGGACGTCGATGCCGGTGATGCCGTTGAGGGCGATGAACTCGTCCCCGGCCCAGTCGATCAGGCTTGTCCCGTCAAGGGACTCGAACTCCAGGCGGCGGGTGTCCGGGACGATGATGGAACGGTTGTCGGGCAGGGTCACGATCGTTGCGAGGACCGGCACGTCGAGCCCCTTTACCCGTAGACCCGTGTGAGTGCCTCGCGGTGTCGTTCGCTCAGTGCGATCTCTCGGGCGATCTCAGCGGCTCCCGGGCCCTGTGCGATGACCTGGATGGTCTTGGATACCCCGGGTGCCTGGACGGTCACCTGCGGCGCTGTGGAGGCGCCTGAGACGAACCGCTGGGGGCTGGACCAGCCGCCGACCATGCCGCCGTCTGCGTACTTGTCGGCGTTGATCGCGCGGAGCAGCGGTAGGTTCCTGGCGGTCGATGCAGCGTTGATCACGTACTCGCCGTTGGAGACCATCGCGGGGATGGAGTCGGATGTGCCCGTCCCGGGGCCGGTGATCAGGCCACCCGACGCGGGGTGCACGGCAGCGTGGTGCGTGGATGCGTGAGGCACAGCAGTGTGAGGCATGCCCGGCGCCGCGATCCCCGGGCCGGGCAGAGTCTTGGGCGCGTACAGGATCTGGACCCGCTTCTGCGCCGGCAGGTTGTTGAGCTGCTGCGCGAACGCCGCGACACTCGACGCCGCCGGACGCAGGCCAGGGACGGAGAAGGTGATCGCGTGCTTGGTCGGCAGGCCGCGGACGGTATGGCCCAGCCCTGTCACTCCAAGGCCCGCCTTCGTGGTTCCGGACGTCACGCCTGCGGCGATGGAGATGCCGAACTCGGCCGCGATCCGCTTCACCTCACCGGCGCCGATGTGCAGCTGCTTGGCCAGTGCCGCCGCAGTCGCCTTGCCGCCCGCCGAAGCCTCGGCCTCGGTGATCCTCATAGCGGCCGCGAGATCGTGCGTCATCGTGTCGGTACCCGACTGCAACGCCAGGTTCGTCAGCCGTGCTTCCTCCAGCACGCGGGCCTGGATGTTGCCGAGCGCCTTCTCGGACTGGTTGGCCATCCTGATGAGCCGGTTCGAGTGGTCACCGACCATCGTCCGAAGCGCGGGCCCAGCCGCCGCCGGGCCCGCCTCGAGCAGACGCGCGATGATGGTCGGGTCCAAGCCCCGCCGGGTCGCCGCGGCAATGTCAGATGCGAACGCCCGGGCCTTGCGCAGCGTCGTCTTATACGACGCGGTCAGCTGTGCGGCGGCCGTCCCGGCCTTCTTGCCGGTGTCGATGGTGAAGCTGGTCAGCACGTTCGTGGATGACTGGAACGCAGAGGCGACCTTCTGCTGGTACTTGTCCAGCTCCTCAGCCAGGCCCTGGACGGCCTTGTCACTGGACTTCGCGGACGGTCCGAGCAGGAGCATCGCGTCGGCCATGGAGCGCGTGACCGGGATGCCGTCGGCTGTCGCCTGGGTGTGCTTCTTGGTCGCCTGGGTGTCGGCGTTCGCCTTGTCCTTCGCCTCGTTCAGGGCCGCGCCGTACTGCTTGAACTGCGACGCAACGACCTTTAGCGGCACACCCTGTTGGACGGCCGCCTGGGTCAGCCGCTGGAACGCGGTCGCAGCGTCGTCCGCGTGGCCGGTGCGCACGAGCTCTGCCAGGCCGGCGTCGAGCTGGCCGACGTCCTTGTTGAACTTGCTGGTTGCGGCGCCCATCCGCTGCCAGCGGCCGATGCGCGCGTCCCAGCCCTGGTCGAGAGCGTTGAAGGCGTCGGTCCCGAAGTTCTTGAGCGCCTCACTCGACGACGACAGGCCACCCGAGAGGCGCTTCCCGGAAACGGTGAGGCTCTGCAGCCCGGCGTCGCCGAGCTTCCCGGACTTCGCCAACTCCTGCAGGGACGCAGCCATCTGCTTCGTGCCGACGGTCGCGGTCTCGGTCTGCCCGATCCAGTCGCCGATCCCGTTTGCCGCCTCGGCTGCCGCGATGACCGTGAAGCCGCTGCCGACTGCGACGAGCGCCGCGCGGGCTCGCACGGCCGAGACGCCGACTCCGGTCAGCGCCGTCCTGACCGCAATGATCTTCGGGGTCAGCGTCAGGAAGGCGCCGCCAGCGAGCGATGCCGCTGCGGCAGTGGTGAGCAGGGCGAGGCCGGTGGCCTGCACCGGCTTGGGAAGCCCCCCGTACAGGGTGGCCAGCTTGGTGACGGCCTGCGTCATCCCGCGCAGCGTGGTGTTGCCCGACGACCCGGTCTTGATCAGGTCGTTCTCCAGCGCGGCCCGCAGCTTGGCAAGGTCGCCCTTGAGGTTGTCCATCTTCCCGGCCGCCTGCTGCGCGGCGAACGCGGCAATGTTGATCGAGGTGCCCCAGTTGGCGTTGACCTTCGCGCCGTCGGTCATCAGGATGTTCGCGCCCTGGATGGCGTGCGCGCCGAAGATCACCGCGAGGGCATGGGTGCGCACTGCCGGCGTCAGGCCACCGAAGGACTTCTGTAGCCGTCCCGCGAGCTCGCTGGAGTGAATCAGACCGCCGTTGGCCGACTCGACTGAGAAGTTGTACTCGTCCATCACGGCCTTGGCCTGCTTGGACGGGTTCACCAGCTGCAGCAGCATCTGCCGCACCAAGGTGCCGCCCTTCTCACCGATCTGCGCGTTCTGCGCGAACTCGGCGAGCGTGCCGACCGTCTCCTCCAGCGACCACCCGAACTGGTGGGCGACCGTACCCGCCGACGACAAGGCGGACCCCAGGTCACCGACGCCACCGAGGGCCTTGTCCGCCCCCGCCGCGAGAAGGTCCGCGATGTGCGGGACGTCCTTGCCGGACAGCTTGAACTGCGTCATCGCCGACGCCGCGATCTCGGTGGCCTGAGCCACGTCGATCTGCCCGGCGGCGGCGAGGTTCAGGGCACCGACCAGCGCGCCACCGAGGATGTCCTTGACGGACAGGCCCGCCTTGACGAGTTCGGTCTCAGCCTCAGCGGTCTGCTTCGCCGAGAAACCGATCCCCTGGCCCATCGACAGGGCAGCGTTGGTCAGCTGGTCCATCTCGGACGCGGTCGCGTGGGACAGGGTCTTGACCTGGGACATCTGAGCGTCGAAGTCCATGAACGTCTTGACGCTGATCGCGACACCGGCAGCCAGGGCAGCGCCGGTCAGGAGCATCGCCCGCCCGGACTTCTCCCACGCGTCCTTGTTCTTGTGCGCAGACGCAACCATCCGCTCACTGGCCGTGGTCGCTGACGCTGCGGTCCGCTTCGCTTCCTCGCCGACGACCTTGGTGGACGCAGCGGCCTCCGCCATCCCACGCTTGAATCCATCGACCTCAGCCCGGAGGCGGACGACAACCGAACGATCAGCCACGGTCCGCCCCCATCCGGGTGTTCAATGGGTGGTATGAGCACCGCAGAAGGTCAGGTCCGGGCGGGGAACAAGGCCATCGCCGTCGGCGTCGTGTGCCTGCCGGTCGGGCTCCTGCTGGCCGCCGTGATGTGGGTACTGGCGTCGAACAACGTCGGCGACGCGGGCCTGGTCGGCGCGGCTGGGCTACTCGGCTACGCCCTGGTGCTCATCGGCGGCGGCGCCCTGATCGTCGGCGCCGTGAAGCGACTACTGACTCCCGGCTGACAGGAACCGCGGGTCGGGCTCGAAGCCCTCGCCGTAGGAGTCGTCGACCACGCCGACCTTGCGGCCCGCCTCGGGGCGGTCGTCAGCCTGCGCGAGCTCGATGACCCGGCACGCCTGGCACAGCCGCTCGACCTTGGAGTAGTAGCCCTCCATGTCCTCGTTGTGGGCCCGGTTGATCGGGTGCCCACATGAGCACAACGACGACTCGTACATGGTCAGCGCCAGGGCCAGGATCCGGTCCTTGAGCGTCCACTCGTTGCGGCCGAAGCGGATCAGGCCGGGTGGGACACGCCAGTCACGGGCCGTGCGGACTTCGGCGACTACGCCAGCCCATCGCGGCCGGGAGAGGACGTCTGCGAGAAAGGGCCGCTGATCATCGGGTCCTCGCTCATGGCCCGATTCAGGGCCTGCACGAGCCGCATGATCTGCAGGTCGCCCAGCCTCTCGCGCAACGCGATGATCTGGGCCGCGGTGGCCGAGTGGATCACTGAGCCGTTCGGCTGCTCGACTCGGACGACCGCGGCGGCCAGCTGGAACGCGGTGAGATCCGCGGCCTCCTGCCCATCAGGCTTGGCTGCCTCGGCCGCCTTCGCGGCATCGTCGACCTCATCAGGCAGAAGCGCCCGCAGGTGCCACGTCGTCCGCGACGCGGACATCTGCTCCTCGAGCACCTCAAGCGCGGACAGCAGTGCGTCGGGGGAGTCGTCATTCAAGCCCCGGTCGTCGGCCGGCGTGTTCTTCGCCCGCTCGTAGCGGCGCAGCAGGTCTTCGGCCTGGGCGACGAGGTCACCGCGGCCGACGATCTCGCAGGACCGGACGGTGGGCTTGCTGCCGTTGATCCACCCGTCCAAGTCGAACGAGTCGGGGGCCAGGTCGTCGGGAGTGCTGGTCATGGTGTTCCTTCTGCCGGTGATCTGCCGGTGGGAGGGGACGTGCAGGAGGGGCGGCGCACCGGCAGGAACACCGCCCCTCCGTCTGGGGGTCAGGCGGCGACGACTGCGCCGACCTTGAACGAGCCCTGCTGCAGCAGCGGGACGGTCAGCTTGAGGTAGCCCTCACCGGTGCCACCCTGAATCTGCGGGTTGTCCGTCATGAACTTGAAGACATCCACGACGTCGGTGGCCACGACGGCAGCCGAGGATGCCTTGCCGACCCGGCGCACGACGTAGCCCACGATCCCGGCCGCGTTGAACGTGGCCAGCAGGTCCACCGAGGACGTCGGGGCGCCCGAGGTGAAGTCGCGGAAGAGGACGAGGTTGCCCTCGTAGTTCCCGATGGTCGGGACCACGACGTTGGCTGTGTCCGTGATGGCCTTCTCGTTCGTGGTGTCCGACGCGGATGCCTGCACGTTGGTCGTGGTGACCACGAACTGCGAGATGTCCTTCACGGACCCGGCAGTCAGCTCGGCGGCGGTCGGTGCGGTGACGACCGCGACGCCACCCGCGGGAACCCACAGGTACTTCGTGATGCCAAGATCGACGATCCGCGGCATGTCAGTCCTCCTTCTTGGGGGCCGCGGGGTGCGGCTTCTCGATCGCCGGTGGGGCCGGCGTGAAGTCCACCTCGCTGACAGCGGGCGGGGTCTGCTCGCCGATCTGGACCTCGATCGGCTGGAACTCGTCGGACGGGGTGTGCTTGGGCATCGCGGTGTCTCCCCTTCCGGGGGTCGAGGACGATCGGGGAGGTCAGGCGCGGGCGCCGTAGATCGCGAACTGGTCCACGGCGAACAAGGCGGGACTGCTGGGCACGTCGTTGTCGGGCTCGACCGGGCGTGCGAGGTCGAGCTCGTACGGCCCGAACTGCCAGCCGTCGACGTCCGGGACGACGTCGATGAGCGCGGCCCGGCAGGTGTTCCGCAGCCACGACACGGCCCGACGGGACGCCTTGGACCCCTTGGTCGCGTAGGTGAGCTGGAACCGGTACGTGCACAGGTCGCTGGTGTGCGCGACGTCCCCGGCCCACGGTGTGCCGTCGTCGAAGTAGCCGACGACGTATCGGAGCGGGATGTCGGACTCGTTCGCCGGCAGCTTCCCGTCGTAGAACGGGACAGGCGCCAGGGCTGCCGACAGGAGGACGACGGTCGCGTCGGGCAGGTCGGCCACAGCGCCCCCTTGGGTCAGTCGAGGATGTGGGCGGTGAGCTGCTCGATCGCCAACTGGAAGAGCACCGCACCCCGGTCGAACGCGGGACCCATGTAGGCGTGTGGTGCCATCCGGGAGGTGCCGAACTCGACGTAGGCGCCGTAGTTCGCGGTTGGCCCGATCTCGGCTTCCATGGCCAGTGACCGGCCGTCGCCGCGCAGGTCGGTGCTGATGCTGTTGCGCAGGTTGCCGGTGTCGACGGGGCAGAACAGCTTGGCGTTCCGTTCGATGTCCGATGCCGATGCGCGGACGGCAACGGCGGCGAGCCGGCCGACCCGCGCGCTTGCTTTGCCGAGGTCGGCGGAGAGGCTGTTCAGCTGGTCGATGCCTTCGAACCAGACGGAGACCATGACGCCCTCCGATCAGCCGAGGTTGTCGTTGCACATGAGGTCGCGGGTGAACCGCTCGGACCCTGACTGCACGTCGTCGACGATCAGTGACCGGCCGGCGAGGCGGACGTCGTTCAACGCCGCGGTGACCTTGACGAGCCACCCGACGGCGACGTCGTCCGGCACCGGAGAGTTCGAGTCGCTCTCGTCGAGCTGCACGAGGTAGCCGCGGAACGTCACCATCTGCTCGGCCTGGTCGACGGTCCGGCCTTCGCCGGTCACCACTTGGATCCGGGCTCGGCCGGTCCATCGGGTGGTGGGCTCAGCGTCGCTGGTGTCGCCTGTGTCGGGGTCGAAGTCGCCCCCGTCCGCGCTCGGTTCGAGGAGCTGCACGGTGGCGTTCATCCCGCCGGCCGCTACGACCTGGTGGTGCTTCGACCAGCCCGCCGGGATGACCCGCGTGCTCGGGAAGGGCACGGTCAGCACCAGCTGACGTGCTCGGGCCCGCACCGCGGCCGGAAGTCGACGACCGTGAACGCGTCGTCGTCCAGCTCGCCCAGCTCGGCGGCCTGCGCGCGCAGTGCGGTCGCGCGGGCGCGGAGCTCGGCGGACACCTTCGTGCCGTCGGTGGCCAGGTCCTGGGTGCGGATCACCTTGGACACCAGGACCTCGGACACGGCGATCGCCTCGAGGGCGGCCGCTGCGGCGAGCTTGACGACGCCCGCCTCGAGGGCGAGGAACCCGGCGACCTGGTCGTCGTCGAGGACCTGTTCGTCGGGGTCTTCGGCGACGTCGGCGATCAGGAGGCGGACCTGCCCGTCGGGGGTCGTGTAGTCCACCAGGGCCTCCCGGGCGTTGGGGTGGTGTCGGGGACGCAGGACGCGCTGCTGCAGGGGCGGAAAGGACCGGGCGGTGGACGCCCCCAAGCGGCCTTAACGACCAGCGTTGAATGTCCCGTGCGGTTGCCCGGGGCCGTGTTGACGCCCCCGACACCCACCCCACGTCACCCAGCCCCGGGGGAGGGCTGGGTGACGGGAGAAGGAGCCGGCGGTCAGGAACCGGTGGAGACGAACGTGCCCTCCACGTAGCCCTGAGCCGCGCCGACGACGTGCCGCATGCGGTACTCGACGTCGTCGTGCTCGTGGTCGCCCTCGTTGGGGTCGACCGCGCCGCCGCCGGGGCGGACGGACCCGGAGGCCTTCTGCCGCAGGTCCGGCGTCTCGTGGCCGCGCAGGAACGCGGTGAACACCGACGGCCGCTCCGAGTTCGGGTCGGCCACCAGGAACCACGTGGTCGGCGCCTTCGCGTCCTTGTTGATGACGGTCAGCCACCGGTTCTCGACGAGCTTCGGCGTGCGGGACAGGCCGTTGCCGTTGATGTCCGTCAGCGTCGAGCCCGAGCCCGTGCCCGTCTGGGTGCGGACCTGGGTGGTGCTGATGATGTTCTGCGCCGTCAGGAGCAGCGCGGTCGGCACCATCAGGATGGGCGTGCCCACCTCGACCGGGTTGCCGGCGTCGTCGACCTGGTTGGTGACGATCTGCAGGGCCGCCTCCAGGTTGACGGCGGACAGCGCCGTGGTCTTCGGGGTGCCCAGCCACGAGGCCGGCCCGGACACGGTGGCCAGGACCGACGTGGTCAGGTAGTCCTCGGTGCGGGTCGCCGCGGTGGCGAGGTCACCGGGGGCCGCCTGGAAGGCGCCCAGGTCGTCGTTGACGCCCATCTCCCACGACCACGCGATCGCCCGGCCGTACTTGGCGACGAGGATCTGGATCTGGCTGTCGGTGTACGACCCACGCGGGTACGGCTCGTGCTGAGCCACCCGCTCGAGCAGTGCGTTGCCGCCCAGCAGGTCCACGATGTTCGTGGCCCGGAAGTCCCGGACGGTGGTGCGGCGGGAGTACTGCTGCCACACCGGCTGCGCGGCGGCGTACCGCTGCGCCAGGGACCGGGACAGGACGTCGCCGAACACGTAGGAGAAGTCCGAGGTGGACATCGCCTCCGCGAGGACGGTGAGTGCGTTGCGGTTGCCGGACGCAGCGAGCGCGAACAGCTGCGTCGCCTCGGCGACGGCCTTGCGGTGCGCGGGGGAGCCGCCGGGCCGCGACAGCGCGGTCCGCTCGGCAACCGCCGCGGCCACGTCGGCCGCGCCACGGAGCAGGGTCTGGGTCACGGTGGCCTCCTCAGACCTGTGCGATCTCGACGAGGACGTCCGCGGCTGCGGAGCCCTTGGCCTCGAGGCAGTACCCGAAGATCGGGTTCGCCGCCGAGTTGTCCGTGGTCGTGATGACCCCGGTCGCGGTGATGATGTACACCGGCTGGCCCACCGACCGCGTCGTGGTGGTGATCACGTTCACGGTGAACGCGCCGTCCAGGGCGACGGTGGCCTCACCGGAGGCGTTGCCGTCGACGCCGCGGCCGGTCAGGCAGACCCCGACGAGGGAGCCGACGTTGACCGGGGAGCCGGACACGCAGTACGACGGGACCGCGATGGCGCGGGACCTGGTGTACGCGAACTTGTTGTTCTTGGCCATGGCTCAGCCCTCCTTCACGGTGTTGCCGAAGGCGCCGGCGATGAGCTTGTCGAGGTCGGCCTCGCTCAGCTCGCCCTCGCCGTCGGCACCGGTGGTCTGGCCGAAGCTGCGGACGGTCCCCGCACCGCGGGACTCCTTCTGCTTGGCGATGGCCTCGTCTGCGCGGGTGCGCAGCGCGGCCTCGTCGACGCGACCGTCCTCGGCCAGCGGGGCGTTGGCGGCCAGGCCGGCGAGCTCCAGGTCGTTCAGCTGGAGTTCGGCGCCGTCGGCGGCCTCGCGGACGACGCGCGCGGCGGCGTCCGTGTTGAGCTGGACGCGGGCCTCCGCCAGCTCGCGCTGTGCGTCGTCTCGCTCCGTCCTGGCTGCGTCGCGCTCGGAGATGAGCGTCTGCACCCGGCCGGCGTCCTCCTCGAGCTGGCGCAGTCGCGCCTCCTCGATCTGGGGCATGGTGTCCTCCTCGGACTCCTGGGTGGTGGTGGACTGCCCAGCCGGGTCGACTGGGACGTATTCGGTGTGGACGCGGACCTCGACCGGGTCGTCGTCCGACAGGACAGCGGTGCCGGCGGCGTCGAGCTCGTAGGCCAGCTGGTAGCAGGCGTCCTCGGTTTCGGTCTGCAGCTCGAACCAGACCTGGGCGTCGTCGAAGTCGCGGACCCACACCCACGTCTTGTCGCCGGTGAACCGCTCACGAAGCGCCGAGCCGAGGGCCTCGCGGGTGTCGTTCGCGGTGGCCTCGCGGACGCCGCGGGCCACAGCGCGCTGGACGACGCGGGTGGGTCGGGCGGACTCCAGGACCTCGAAGGTGCCGCCGCGGCCGGCGTGGGTGACGAAGTCCACCGAGATGCCCTCGGTGAGCTTGTCGACGATGGGCATCTTGCGGCCCTCGATCTCACCTTCGGAGACGACGGCGCCGGCGCGGATGGACATGCCGATCGAGCCGGCCATCTCGGTCAGGTGCTTGTGGTGGGGGAACACCTGCGCCTCGGCGACCAGGCCCGTGCCGTCCCAGCGGGCGTCCTCGGTGAGGACGGCGGCGAGGTCGTCGATGGACCGTTCGGGGCGGTCGAACATCTCGGACTCGGAGGGGTGGTTGACGTAGCAGTGGGTGCCGGCGGGCCAGACCTTGCTGGTCGCTGCCTCTTGGAGGACCTCGGCGGCGTAGTAGCCGCTGCTGCCCACGCCTGGGGTGATCAAGGTGACGAGGAGGCGGCCCTTGGTCTCGGCGGCGATGGCCGACCCGGCCTTGATGGCCTCGGTGAGCACGGTGGTGTTGCCCACTTGGTGCCTCCTTGCTGCGTAGGCTGGTCTGGTGGGAATGGACGACGGCAACGAAGGCGCACGCGACGGCGAGTGCCCGGAGCATGTTTGGCGCGTCGCCGAGGTCGTCTTCAACGACACCGGCGCCTACGCCGAGGTCACCTGCGGACGCTGCGGCGCCGTCCGCCTCGACCAGCCCGGCATCGGGGCGCTCGAGGCAGCGAAGAGGGTCAGGCAGCCGCCGACGTCGGGGTAGCCGGCAGGTCCTTGACCGGGGTCGGCGCGAACGAGTCCCGCCACCCGTCCGTCGACCGCCGCTGCGACAGGTCGGCCCAGGACACCTGCCCGGACTGCAGGAGCTCCAGGCGCTGCGGGCCCATCACCGCCAGCTGGTCGCCGTCGGACAGGGCGGCGAACCGTGCCTGGCCGTCGGGGACGAGCGAGGGCGGCTCGGCGATGTTGAACCCGAGCTGCGACCACGGCTTCGTGATCGGCAGGCGCGCGCACCGGCCCTGCTGGTGGTCGTTCGGCCCGTCCTCGTCGACCGGGTGCTCGGAGCCGTGCTGCGCCCAGCAGGAAGGGCAGGTCCGCTTGTCGAGCTGCGCGACCCACTGCCATCCGCCGAGGACCGCGGTGTTGGCGCGTTCCCAGGACGCGCCGCCGGCGCGGTGGGCGTCGAGGATCTCGGTGCGGGCGATGACGTTGGCGCGGGTCAGGCCGCCGTCGAACGCGCCCTTGACCTGCTCGACCATGGCGGCCGCGGCGTCGCGGGGGTTCGCGCCGACCAGGACGCCGCGGATCAGCTGGTCGTACATCGCCGACACGGCGTCCGCGGACAGCGGCCGGGTGAGGGCTTCGATGCGCTGGCTGGTGCGGTGCACGATGGCCTCGACCTGGCGGGCATTGACCACGTTGAACGCTGCCTGCATGTCCGTGCGGACAGCGCCTGGCAGCTGTGACCCGACCAGGTCCGGCCGGCCGGCCAGGGCGGCGTGCAGGGCGTCGCCGGCGGACTGTATGACGGTGAACCCGACGGTGCGGGATGCGTCGTTCAGCAGTGCGCGGGTGACGGTGAGGGCGCGTTGGGCGCGGTCCTCGCGGGCGATCTGCGTGCGGGTCGGCCACTTCCCGTCGTCGCGGACCAGTGCGAGGGCGAGTGCGGCGTCTTCCCATTCGCGTACGGCTACGTTCCAGGCGCGGGCCCACGAGTAGGCGGCCTGCTGGGTGGCGGCGTCGACGGTCTGGCCCAGGATGATGCGGAGCTGGCCGAGGAGGCGGAGCGTCTCGCGGCGCGCGGCCATCAGTCGGTCCAGACGATGCGAGTCGCTCCGCCGTGGCCGTGGATGGCCTCGACGTCAGCCATGGAATCCCAGCTGCAGGTCTGCGCGATCGTCCCGCGCCACCTGGTGGCGACCCGGCCGTCGGGGAATTCGATGCCGTCGGCGACAACGCCTGTGCCGGAGATCCCGGAGACATCGACGTCGCGGTGGAGCTCGAACCGTCGGCCAGCCATCTCAGGCTACCGGCGGGACTGGCGCAGGCGCCGCAGGGTTGTCGGCCGGGACGTCGCCCGCCTTGACCGCATCCAACGCCGCCTGTGCTGCGGCCTGCGCGTCACCCAACGCCTGCGAGCGCTGCGGGTCGATCCAGTTGCCCGCGTCATCCGTCAGCTCATCCAGCAGCGAGTCGATGTCGTCCACACCCAGGGCCTGCAGCAGCAGCCGCACCGTGGTCAGCGGCGGCATCTTCCCAGTGCCTTCCGCCTCCGTGATGGCCTGCACCCGAGCCAGCGGGTCGATCTTGTCCAGCGGCGGGAACTCCACCGTCACCGTCGCGTCCACATCACCCGTGAGGGTGACGACCTCGCGGCCGAACTCGTCCCGCCCGATGGCGCCCTTCAACGCGCCGGCGGGAGCGCGGACGGACTCGGCGATCACGTAGCCGGTGACCCGCCGGTACACCTCGGCCCACCGCTGCCGGCGTGCCTCCATCGACAGGCGCTGAGGCTCGTCCAGCGTCTCCGCCGTCGCCCGCGCACCCGTGACACCCGGGTCGCCGAGAAGCATCGTCACAGGCAGGTCCAGGCCGGCGGCCACCAGCGCGGCCAGGGGTCGACCGGACTCGGAGTCGATCGTGGCGCCCGTCTTCGGGATCGCCTCGAGCTGGTAGGAGTCGGTGGCCGACAGCGACGCGCCAGCCCCGGACTCTGTGCCGAACGCGGCGTTCCCGGCGGCCTGGGTACGGTCACGCAGCTCCTGCGCGGCCTTCGTCGCCCTCGTCTTGCCCTTCGAGCTGACGCGCCACGCGAACTGCGACAGGGCCTTCACCAGCTGGGCCCAGTCGGCCATGAACTCGCGGTAGGCCCGCGCCCACGGCAGGGCCGTGTACACGTCGCCGATGCCGAACGACCAGTCGTTCAACCGGTTCACCGACACGAGCAGCACGGGCGTGTCCCAGCGGACCTCGACGCTGTTGATCGTGCCGCGCTTCGTGGCCGGCCGGTACCCCAGCGCCGGGTAGTAGGCGCGCTGCTCGACGTCCCGGGTGCTCGTGCCGGTCAGGTCGGTGACGACCTGCCGGGACGTCCAGCGCCGCTCGTAGAACCACGGCTCGTCCTTGTCGTCCGGGTTGCAGATCACATCCTCGATCTCGTCGAACGAGATCGTCCGCACCTGCACCCGCCCAGTGCGGGGCTTGGTGAAGAACGCGATGCCCAGGTTCCCGTCCGTGGCGAGCGCGCGTTCGTTCTCCTCGTGGGCCTGCTCGCCGGTGAACGCGGCCCGGTTGCCCTCGTCGTCCAGGAACTCCTGGATGACGGCGTTCACGTCCTGCTTGGCGCCTTCGCCGGAGCGGGCGGCGACCTGCACGCCGTCGCCCCACACGTAGGCGATGCGCAGCGCGACACCACGGCGGATGAGGGTGTTGGTGACGGCCATGACGCGGCCCACGTGCGCGGCGGACTTCAAGCCGGCGCGGGAGAACACCACCGCCGAGCGTGCGGTCAGTTCCACCCAGCCGCGGTCCTCGAGGGCGAGCTCGGCGTCGGCGAGGGACTCGGTGAGGAGGAGGTTGGTGTCCTGCTCGCGGCGCAGTTGCTCGGACAGCTCGTCGATGACGGGGTTCCCGGACTCGGTGATGTGCGGGTCGAACGTCGGTGTGGTCCAGCCTTCACCGGTGCGGAGGCCACGCATGAGACCCATCGCGTCGACCTCCCTCTCAGCCCATCGCGGTCAGGTAGCTGGTGGCGTGGTCGAAGTCGTCGTCCAGGACGTCGCCCGTCCCGAACGTCTCCCCGGACGCCAGCGGCACGAGGACCAGCCGGGTCAGTGCCTGGGAGAGCGCGTCGACCTGGTCGTCGTGTGCGCCGTTCGGGAACGCCGCGGCTTCCTCGACCAGATCACCGACCCACGGCGCGATCTCAGGATCGGGGAGGTGCACGTTCGCGGCCTCCACCAACGGCGTCACAGCCGAGGCGCGGGCCACCTTCGACCCGTGCGGCTCCTCCGCGACGATCCCGGGGACCTGCCGGCCGAGCGCGGAGATGACCGCCGGCCCGTTCGCCTTGTCCTCCACCAGCTTCAACAGCGCTTGCGGCCAGCGGGCCGTCAACGTCTTGAACGCGGCGCAGGTCGCGGTGAACGACATCCGGTCGCGGACCTGGTCCAGCAGCCAGCAGTCGATGCCACGGCGCAACCAGACCTGCCCGACAACGTAGTCGGTGCCGGCGGTGTCCTTGAACGTCATGTCCCACGACTGCATGACCTCGTCACCGTCGTGGAGGCCGACGACGATGCGGGCACCGTCTTCGCGTTCCACCCACTGCGGGACGTCGTAGAAGTCCCAGCCGTCGCGGGGGAACAGGCCCCCGCCGTCGGGCGTCGGGCTGCCCTGGTAGAGCGCCGACCAGGTGCGTGCCCCGGAGCGGACCTTGATGGCCGCCCACTGCGCCAAGGTGCGGCCGCGCGCGGACTCCATGAACTCGCCGACCTCACGGTCCAACGGGTCCGTCTCACCCTTGGCCGGGTCGTGGTCGGCCTGCGCGGGGATGCTCAACACCTTCCACAGGTGCCCGTCCTCCGCCGCCAGCAGGCGAGCAGCGAGGTCGTCGTGGTGCCACCTGGTCAGAATCAGCACGACCGGTGCGCCCGGCGCGAGACGGGTGGAGGCGACGTCCGTCCACCAGTCCCAGACACGGTCCCGGTACACCTTCGAGTCGGCCTGCTCGCGATCCTTGATCGGGTCGTCGATGATCAGCAGGTCCACCGGCCGGCCGGTCAGGGCGCCGCCGATGCCGGCCGCGTACACGCCGCCGTCGTGGCCGCCGAGCTGCCACTCGTGCTGGGCGGCCAGGTCGTCACGGACCCGCAAGCTCAGGTGGTCGGCGTGGGTGGTGATGTCGTCGCGGATCGCGCGGCCCCACCGTCGGGCGACACCGAGCTCGTAGGAGCAGATCGCGATGCGGGTGTCCTGGTTCTGGGTGAGCAGCCACAGCGGGAACCGCCGCGACGCCCGCTGGGACTTGCCCTCCTGCGGCGGCATGCAGATGATCAGCCGGCCGTCGGGGGTGTCAGCGACGTCGACGAGTGCGGCGTCGATGAGGTCGAGCGCCGCGGTCTGGACGGTGCGCGGGTCAAGGTCGACGGCGAGGGCGCCTGGGGTAGCCCAGCGCCGGCGGGCGGGTTCGAACTGGCGGGCGGCGTGCTCAGCCCACGACACGTCCGCGGCGTCCGGGCGGGCCATCAGCTGCACGCAGAGCGGTGCGTCGCCAAGGGGATCGGCGGCCAGGGCGCGAGGTGCGTTGTGGTGCCGTCGTCGTGCCGGCACAGCCAGATGGTGACTGGGAGGCGGTCGATGCGGATGCCGGCCGGGGTGATCGACAGGACGGGCACGTGGATGGTGCGGCGCAGGAACCTCACGGCGTGGCCTGCTCGGGCTGCGCGTCCGCCTGCTCGGCGAGCTCGCGGCGACATTGGGTGGGCAGGCCTGGGTTGAGGGAGTGCTCCATGGCTACCCCCTCGGTGTCGTCGCCTCAGCCCGCCATATGGTCGGGGCGGCCCGACATCACCGGTGTTGCGCTGGCCGGGCGCTCGGGGCCGGGTCCGCAGCAGGTCATAGCTCGACGGCTCCTGCTGCAGAGGGTGTGTGGAGAGTGCCGGGGACCGTCGGTCCTCGGGCCTACGCTTTGGATCAACGGTCGGCGCCAGGCAGGCCACGACGAAAGGAACGTGTGTGCCGAAGCGAGGCTGGACCAAAGATGAACTCGACCCGGTCGACTTCATCAGCACCACCACCGGCAAGACGTACCCGGGGCAGCAAGGGCGCGGCGACGGCCACGCGGTTCAGGATGAGGCGTCGATGACCGCAGTGTGCGGCGAGGAGGTGGTGCTCCTTGGCGCAGAGTTCGGGGAGCATGAATATCCGGGCTGCGAGAATTGCGCCCGCGTCCTAGACGTTTGACCCGTCGGGGCGGTGGTGACCAGCACGAGGGCTTGCGCTCAGCGCAGCGTCTGATGGGTGCTGTCCGGCCGACCCCGGCGGGGGCATGGGGAGGCCCCACGAGCTGAGAGCCAGAGGCTCTTGCCGGCGGGGCCTGGCGGTAGAGACACCTCTACCAACGAACGCAGCATGAATCACACCAGCCACGCCCGTCAAGCACCCCGCGCAACTGGGCGAGTCGCAGCCAACCGCCCACGCGCCCGCTCCGCCATCTCCTGACGCGTCAGCAAGCACTCCATGCACTCCAGCGGGAACCCCTCCGCGTCGTGCAGCCAATGCCGCGGCCCCGACAGGTGCTCAGCCGACCAGGCGACGATCCGACCCAGCTGCTCGACGTGCTCGGAGTCCCAGAACGCCCCGCACTCCACGCACGCCGCGACCCGCAGATCGAAGCGGACCCGCAGGCTGCCCCGCTTCTCGCAGTCTGTGTTCGGGCACGGCACGTCCGGTGCGAACGCCGGCGCCTCGATCCCGGACACCACGCGGGCGGCCGTCCGCCACGACCGCACCGCCGATGCCAGGCCGGCCCGGCCCGCCAGCTGGTCGACGTCGGCGGCTACCGCGGCGCCGATGAGGCCGCGTAGGCGGTCGTCGAGTGGGACGCGGCGGCGGGACCGCAGGACCTGCGCCCAGCTGAGGGACTGCTGGTCGATGCGCGCCAGGGTGGCGATCGCGTCCAGGCGGGCGGACGGCTTGGAGCCGGGGATGGGCCGGAACGTGTCTTCGCTGGTCATGGTGCTCCCGGTGGTGGCGGCGCGCAGTTGGGCGAGTAGCGGCGGGTGATGGACGGTGTGCCTCGCCTTGCTGGCGCGCCAGTGGCCTTTGACGTGGGTGAGTCGGTCGACGGTCTCGGTGGTGGTGGCGCCGTTGACGAGTTCGTCGATGTCGTCGGTGATCCGGTCGATGAGGTCCTGGCGGTTGGTCACTGTCCTCGCACCTCGATGGTTCCGTCGGGTCGGATGGTCGTGCCGCACGTGGGGCACCACCGGTACCCGGGGCGGCGGGTCACGGTGAGGGTGGCGGGGTGGGTGCAGGGGGTGTCGGTCATCCGTCGGCCTCGGCTGGGGTGGGCTGGTTCGCGAGTTCGAGCAGGACGTCCGCGTGGCAGGGCTGGTTGAGCGGGCACCAGCAGGCGAGGTCGTGGCCGGCCAGTGCGGTGCGAATCTCCTCGGTATCAGGCGTGAATGCGAGGCGGTAGAGAGCGACCGCCAGGTCCGGGGTGACGACGACCTCGCGCGCCAGCTGGTCGTCGGATGCAAAGGGCCACGTGATCAGGGCAGAGTCACCGACACGCCACGGGTTACCCCACACGGTCGGGCGTCCCACGTAGATCGCACCCTCGGGCATCCGCCAGTCCTTGATGCGCTTCCGCTGGATGCGTTTCGGCCCGGTCATGGCGCTCCCTCGATGGCGACCGATCGGGTGTAGGCCCGCGACGCGCACTCGCAGTCCCGACCGCTCGTGGCCTCGAGCTCACAGCCCTCGTCGTGCTTCACGACCCACCCCCAGCCAGCGCCCGCAGCTCCTGCGGCACCACCTCACCGACAAGCAACTGCTGGTCGGCCGACAGGCTGAGCCGGGCGAGGATCCGGCGGATCGTCTCCGCCACCAGGGCGCCCTGCGATTCGGCGAGGCGGACGCGGCGCTCGTCGATGCCGGCCTTCAACGCGGCCGACGCGTACCGCTCGAGGCGGTCGGACGCTTGGACGAGCATCACGTAGGCGATGTGCGGTTTGGCCTCGGAGGTGATGCCGTGGTCGTCGCCGCCGGTCTTCTCCTTCGTGACACCCCAGGTGAGGTCGCTGGTTTCGATGTCGCGGACGCGTTGGCGCCAGTAGTCGACTTCGCCGGCGGTCCAGTGGACGAGCTCGAGGAGGGCTTCGGCGGGGTGGATGTCGCGGCGGCCGGCGAACAGTTGGACGTCGCGGGTGGCTTGGGCTTCTTGGAGTCGTCGTTGGGCTGCAGCCCGGACTTGGGGTGCGGAGCCGCCGTGCATGCGGCAGACGGTGGCGCCGGTGACGGGGCGTGCCTTGCAGGGTCGGCCGGTGCGGGTGTGGGCGGTGCACCGCGACTGGTCGTCGGCGCTCATCGGACCCACCTCGTGACGAGTGAGCCCGCGAGGCTGCAGTCTCCAAGTCGAACCGCTGCCCGCCACCCGTAGGCGATCAGGCAGATCGGCGCACCCGAGTTCGCCTTGCCGCGTGTGCCGTCGGGGTGGTGGAAGTGCGGGCGGCCGTGCAGGAACAGGACCGCGTCAGCCTTGCCCCACACCTGCTGGACGAACCAGCGCGTCTCCGTCCGGGCAGGGACGAGGGCGATCGCGTTGCCGTGCTGGGCGCACCGAGCGAGCCACGCCGCGGCCTCGGGGCCGAAGGGTGGGTTGCACCAGACCAGGCCGTCCCAGTCCTGCGCGAGCCCGTCATCCTCGACCGTGTACTGGGCGGTCGCGGTCTTCCACGGCTGGTTGACGGCGGCGCACGGGTCCAGGTCGAACGGGCCGAGCGCGGCGAGGAGGTCCGGTGGTGTCAGCCAGACGTTGGTGGCGCCGTGGTGTGGACGCTGGTGCGAGGTCAGGCTCACGGCGCCACCTCGGTTGGGGTGGCCGGCTGCAACGCCTTCTCGGCTGGGGCGGGCTGCCAGGGACCGACGACGCGGGTGGCGTTAGCGACGCGCTCAAGCGCCGCGACTCCCACGACTGGGACGGCGCGGTCGTCGAACAGGAAGCCACGCTCTGTCGACCCCTTGATCAGCCAGGCGATGTCCTCCACCGACATGGCCCGGATGACGGCGATGACGGCATCGGTGACGTGGACATGGAACTCGACCCGTGTCGTCCAGCCGCGCTCACGGCAGCCCCGACACGTCACCCCGAGCGGCCCGGTGAACCCGATCGTGTGCGTCCGGTGAACCTCGGCGATCTCGTCCCGGGCGCTCACTCGGCACCTGCCTCGGTGTCACACCAGGTGCGGTGCTGCCCCTCCGGGCCGGGGTCGAGCACAGCGAGCGCCGCTTCTCGTAGTCCCTCGTCAACAGCCGGGGTGGCGCACTGGTCGCACACCCGCACCTCCGCCTTGAACCACGGTTCTGGGGGCTCGGGATGGTGGCTGCATCCCTCGTCGCCGTAGCGGTAGCCGGGACCGCAGCCCTTACGACACGGTTCTGCGGGCTCGGGGTCAGCCAGAGCGGCGCGTGCTGCGTGCTCGTCAACCGCAGCCTCAAACACAGCCAGGATGGACTTGAGCCGCGCGACCTCCCGTTCGGCAACCTCGGCGCGGGCCAGGGCGGCGGTCGCCGTGCAGCAGCTGGGGTCGCCACAGCACTCCGGGCAGCGCACGGGGTCCACGACCGGCTCCGGAGCGTGTGGGGTGCCGATGAAGCCGGCGCCGTCGATGCGCCAGGGGCAGGCGAGGTCGGGGTTGCAGTCGGGGCTGTTGGCGTGGATGGCGCAGGGCTGGGTGGTGTTCATCAGGCATCTCCTCAGTAGGGAATGGCCGCGTGGTCGCGGCGCGCGGTCGGGGTGGCGGCTGGGGCGAGGTTGGTGGTGGTGACGAGGTGGCCGGTGAGGTGGGTGCCGCACTGGTGGGTGGGGACGACGTCGTACGCGGCGCCTGGGTGGGGTGGGCGGCCGGTGGTGCGGTAGCGGTCGCGGTGGTCGAGATGGAGGCGGCCGCCGGCGTTCGTGAGGATGTAGGTGGGTCGTCCGGCGAGGAGGGCGACGAGCTCGCCTTGGGTGGTGAGTGGTGTGGGGTCGACGCGGGCGGTTCGGGCAAGGACGGCGGCGTCGAGGCCGAGGAGGGTCCAGGCGCCGCAGGGGCAGAGGCGGGGTTTGGCGGTGCGGGCTCCCAGGGGTGCGCCGGCCTGGTCCTCGAGGTGGCGGGCGAGCCAGCCGGGCATCATCGGTGGCCGCCGGCGCAGGTGGTGTGGATGACGGATCGGCGGTCGGCACCTGTTGAACTCTCTTGCGCGCCCGCGTGATGTGGGTCAATAGAAGACAATCCGTCATGCGTCATGGGCCGGGTTGCCGCGTGATGCCGGAACGATCCGTCATACGTGTCATGACCTGCGGTTTCGCAGAGTGCATCCGTCACGCCGGGGGGCCTGACGGATGCGTTGTCCATGACGGGTCGATGTGTCATGACCGGCCCCAGAACTCGTCGTCGGACTGTTGGTGGGGGGCCCATGACGGTTCGGTGTCGCCGTCTGATGACACGTCACAGAGGCGGATGCCGGCGTAGAACCTGGCGCTCATGGAGCGTTCGGACTGGACGTCGTAGCGGCTGCGCAGCTCGAGGGTGAGGGCTTTGGCGGAGACGGGGGTTTCGCCTTCTGCGCGGCACCAGGTCTCGTAGGCGGCGCGCAGCTCGGTGACCTTCACGTGCAGGTGCTGGGCGCTGGCGGGGCCGGTCTCGCAGACCTCGTCGACGAAGCGGCCGACGGTGTCTTGGTCGCTGGCGTAGGCGTCGGTGGCGGCTAGGACGCTGTCGGGTTCGGCGAGGCCGTGGGTGAGGTAGTCGGCGGCGCCTTGGGCGATCCAGCCGAGGATGGCTGGGCCTTCGGCTTCGACGAGCTGGTCTTCGAGGTCGGCGATGCGCTGGTCGGCGGGGACGGTGTGCAGGAAGGGCAGGAGGCGTAGCCGTCGCCAGAATGCGGGGCCGCCGGCGCGGACGGCGGGCTGGTGGTTGGCCAGGAGCCAGAGGCTGTGGGTGGGGGTGAAAGAGAACCAGTCTTGGCGCATGAAGCGGCCGGAGATGGTGTCGCGGCCGGTGAGGTTCTTGACTTTGGCTTCGGCGAAGCGTTGGCCGTCTTCGAGTTCGCTGGTGACGACGAGGCGGGCGCCGGCGAGGCGGGCGATCTCGGTGGGGTGGCCTTGCTGGGTGCCGGCGAGGAGCATCTCGGCGGGGGCGCTGATGGAGTAGCCGTCGTCGCCGATGCCGACGATGCGTTGGACGACGCCGACGAGGGTGGTTTTGCCGTTGGCGCCGGGGCCGAAGGCGAAGGGGAGGACTTGTTCGAGGACGACGCCGAGCAGGGAGACGCCGAGGAGGCGTTGGATGTAGGTGGTGAGGGCCTGGTCGCCGGCGAAGGTGTCGGCGAGGAACCGCAGCCATCTGGTGGGTTCGGTGTCGAGGTCGGGGGCGACGTCGGTGGAGCGGGTGTGCAGGGCTGCGGGGTCGGCCGGGCGGAGGGTGGCGGTGCGCATGTCGAGGATGCCGGCGGGGGTGTTGAGCTCGTAGGGGCGGGCGTCGAGGCCGGCGAGGTGGACGACGGTGCGGGCGTCGGTGGCGGCGAGGGCGGTCATGGCGTTGATGCCGCGCCGGGACAGGGTGTTGCGGCGGTGCCGGTCGGCGGCTTTGTCGTCGGCTGGGAGGTTGCGGGCGACGGTGCGGGCGAGCTCGGTGGCGAGGCCTTCGGTGTCCCAGCGCCAGCGGGTGCCGTCCCAGTGCAGCCAGGTGGCGCGTTGGGGGCAGTAGCGCAGCTGGTGGCCGTGGTCGTCGACGAGGCGCAGGGCGTTGCCGTCGTCGGTTTCGCTGTAGGTGGTGGGCTGGACGACGCGCAGCCGCGGCTGGGCGGGCTGGGGTGCGGGCTGGTGGGCGAGGGCGGCGTTGCCGTTGGTTGCGGTCGTGCTGGGTGCGATGAGGCCGGCGAGGTCGTCGGCGGTGGGGCGGTTGGCTTCGCCGCGGTGGCCGTAGCCGTCGGCGGCGAGGGCCTTGGCGGCGGCCGTGTAGTCGCCGTCGTGGTCGAGGAGGGTGTAGACGGCGAACTTGGAGTAGGCCTTCTCGGTCTCGAACTCGGTGCTTGAGGAGAAGACGTACAGGTTGTCGGCGTCGTTGCGGCCGGTGGTGGCGGAGATGCCCGGGTCGGTCTTGCCGGGGCGTTTCCAGCCGTAGCAGGTGCCGCCGAAGTGGCGGGTTCGCTTCCAGCCGTGGGGTTCGAGGATGTCCGCCCAGCTGGTGCGGGTGTTGTAGTCGTCGCCGGGGCGGGAGCCGTCGCGGACGGTCTGCCCGTCCTGGCTGCGGGCGGGTGGCCCGTCGACTTCGGTGGGCATCTCGTCGAGGATCGCGGCGATGGCGTGCAGGGCGTCGCGCTCGTCGACGCTGATGGT
Organism: Angustibacter sp. McL0619; assembly: GCF_049994355.1. NCBI lineage: Bacteria > Bacillati > Actinomycetota > Actinomycetes > Kineosporiales > Kineosporiaceae > Angustibacter > Angustibacter sp. McL0619. The sequence goes on from NZ_CP188257.1 coordinate 1,669,685, forward strand.
GGGGATGGTGGCCGGTCCGCCGGCGGCGAGGGTCCAGGGGTTGCCGGTGGGGTGGGAGCGGCCGGCGGAGGGGGCGAGGACGGTGAAGCCGCCCTGGCCGCGGGTCTCGATGAGGACCTTGATGCGTTCGCCCGGCTTGGCGGCGAGCTCGTCGGTGGTGGCGGGGCGGCGGGCGAGCTTGGTGTTGGGGCGGGCGGGCCCGTCGACGCGGTAGTGCCAGTGGAGGCCGCCGGACGGTGTTGCTTCGAGCCAGCCGGTGGCGATCAGGTCCCAGAGGTCGCCGAGTCCGTTGTCGTGCATGAGGGTGCGGAGCTGGGCGGCGAGGTGGATGGCGCGGCCTTCGACTTCGAGCATCTCGAGGTTGCCGGCGGCGGCGCCGGTGATGGTGCCGATGCCGTCGGTGTCCGTGCTGGTGAACCAGCTGGTGACGACGTCGGCGGGTGGTGGGGTGTCGACGTAGGGTTTCCAGTTGACGGCGGGGGCTTTGGAGCCGTCTGCGCGCAGGGGGAGGGGTGCGAGGCCGGCGGCGAGCATGGCCTGGGCGGTGGCGAGCAGGTCTGGCACGGCTCTCCTGGATGCTGGTGTGCGGTCGAGGGCGGGGTCGGCCGCGCGTTAGGTGACGTGTGGTCGCTGGTGGCGGCAGCGGACGGCCTCGATGTAGCTGGCGGCCTTGGCGGGGTTGGTGCAGACGGTGGTGCCGGACGCTGGGCAGGGTGTGTGGGCGCCTCCCCAGGTGACGACGTCGTGGGGGCGCCAGATGAGGTGCTGGCCTTGCAGGACGAGGCCGGTGAGCTTGACGTCGCCTTTGGTGGTGCGCCGGTTGCAGGACGGGCAGATGGCTTGGGCGACGGACCGGATGGGTTTCTGTCGTTCGCCGGAATTGGTAGGGCCGCTCACCTCGTCACCCCCCCCTGCGTGAAAAGCGGGAGCTCTTCGGTGCCATACCGGTCGGGGGTCACGACGCGGCCCGCTTGTGTGCGGTGATGAATGCGTCGATGACGTGGCCGGGTACGGCACCGCGGGCGGCGACGTCGATGCCGTGTTCGCGGGCCCACTGGCGGACGATGCTGGGCTTGAGGCTGAGGTCGGCGAGTCGGCTGGCTGCGTGCTTGATGCCGGTGCCGCAGTCGGTGCGGCCGCGGGAGACGCCGTTGACGCGCTGGTACTTGTTGACGGTGCCGACGCCGATGCCCAGGCGTTGGGCGATCGCGGCCTGGGGCATGCCTTCCTTGGTGAGGCGGACGATGTCGTCGATGACGGCCTGGGACTTGGGCGCCTTGGCTCCGGTCTCAGCTGCGTGTGACTGGACGACCTCGAGCCGCGGGATCGGCTGGCCCTGCGCCTTCTTCCAGGCGAGGTGCAGCTTCACGGCGGCGTTGGCGACGGACTTGCGCAGTGCCCGGATGTCCGGGTCGGGGTAGCCCTCGGTGTCGACCAGGAGGGCGGTGAGCTCGGCCGGCCAGCGCGACGTAGCGGGCGCGGCCGGTGTCTTGCCGGGCAGTCCGTCGAGGACGTTGGGCTTGGGCGGCGCCGGCTTCGCCAGTGCGGTGGCGGCGGCCTGGTCCTCACACCAGCTGCACCAGCCGGCCTTGGACAGCGGCTTGTCGGTGTACTGGTCGCAGGAGAGGCACTGCTTGGGTAGGGGCATGGCTGCCTCCGTGGTGTTCGGGGTGGCTGGCTGGGTGGGGATGACGGGCAGGTGTGTGCGGTGGGCGCGTTCGATGTCGGAGACGACGTCGCGGCCGGACGGGAGGGGCGTGGTGGGGACGGGCACGCCGGCCATGTGGGCTGCGCCGGTGGCGGTGGTGCCTTCGGAGGTGTGTCCGAGGTGGGGTCGTGGCCGGTTCTGCCAGCGGTGGATGGGCCGCATGGGTAGGCCTCGCGTGATGGCGCTGTTCTTCGCTGTCGAGACGGCCTGGCGGTAGGTGGCGCAGGGTTCGCAGTACTGGGTGGAGTCGGGCGTGCCGGGGCGGCGCTCGACGGGTGTGGTGCCGCACTGGGTGCACAGCCGCTGCGGGTTGATGCCGGCCGCGTTGCGGTCCTTCTGGAGGCGGCGGCGTTCGCGTTCGGACAGCCCACCCCAAATACCGAACTGTTCGTTGCGGGCGAGTGCCCATTCGAGGCACTGTTCGCGGACGTCGCAGGTCACGCAGACCTTCTTGGCTTCGCGGGTGGATCCGCCCTTCTCGGGGAAGAACGCGTCGGGGTCGGTCTCGGCGCAGCGGGCGTCGACGGCCCAAGGCTGCTCGTCGAACCCTGCAGTGAGGACGATGCTGGCGACGGGTTCAGTGCTCACGCGGTCACCTCGCTGAATAGGTGCGGGTGGCCGATCGGGCGGTTGGACCAGAGGACCTCAGTGCGGCCGCCGTGTCGGCCGGTGTTCCCGCCCTGGCCGGTGAATGCGGCGATTTCGATCCGCGACCAGCCTGCGTAGAGCTCGTCGTACAGCGGCGAGGGGTAGCCCGACAGGACCACGGATGCGGTGCAGGAGCGCAGCAGATCGGCGAGCTGGCGGTGCTCGTCGTCGCCGCGGAGTTCGTGGCGGTACTGGTTGCCCCAGGCGCGTGTGGTGCCGAGGTAGGGCGGGTCGACGTACAGCAGCACGCTCTGGTGCTGGCCGTAGTCCTCGATCAGCTGCAGCGCTGGGCGGCACTCGAGGCTGACGCCGGCCAGTCGTTCGACGGCGTCCCACATGCGCTCGACGTAGGCGTTGAGGGTCCACGGCATCGACCCAGTGCGACGTGCAGCGTCGCGGTAGAACCGCCAGCCCGTGCGTCGGAGCATTCCGCCGCGGCCCTGGGAGAGACGCACCCAGACGCGGCGGGCGCGTTCGAGGTCGGCCACGTCCAGGTCGAACGAGGCGGCATGCTCGGCCCTTGCGTGTGGGGTCAGGGCACATACGGTGGCCAGCTCGTCGCCTCGATCGCGCAGGACCCGCCAGAAGGTGACCAGGTCCTCGTCGAGGTCGTTGACCGTCTCGAACTGGGCGCGCGGCTTGGCCAGGAGGACCGCGAGTGAGCCGGCGAAGGGCTCGATGTAGTGGCGGTGCTCGGGCAGTGCGTCGACGATGCGCTCGGCGATCGACGTCTTGCCGCCGTAGTAGGCGAACGGCGGCGCACCCGTCATGCCGCACCGTCGCGCGCGGTGAGGGTGTCAGCGGTGTAGACGGCGAGGGCGTAGGCCTGCCAGACGTCCGCGCGGAACCCGTAGAACCAGCCGGGGGCGGCCTTGGTGCCTTTGCCGTGGTTGGGTTGGCCGGGTGCGAAGCGGTCGACGAGGGCCTGGGTGATGTTGGAGTCCTTGGCCTTCGCGGAGTGGCAGTGGTGGACCTTGACGGGGTGCCGCTTCACGAGATCCGGCTCGGTGCCGGTGACGCGCTCGACGGTCTCGATGTAGCGGCCGATCCACACGCAGGTCTCGAAGACGTCGGCGCCGACGGCCATGCCGTAGGAGGCGACCATCTCGATCGCGACGTGGTCTAGGTCGTCTTTTGGGCTGGCGAATAGCAGGGACTCGCGGAGCGTTACGTTGCTGTCCTTGCCGAAGTGGAGTGGCCGGCAGGTGTCGGCGTCGATGATCACCCAGCCGGACTCGGTGTTGCCGGGGTCGATCGCCAAGATCCTCATGCTGACGCGCCGGCGAGCAGCTGCAGCATCGACGGGTGGGTGGCTTTGGCGGTGCGGTCGCCGACGTAGAGCACGAACACGTAGCGGCTGGAGACTCGGACGATGGTGCCGTCCTCAGCCTGGTCGGCGCCGTACGCGGGCTTGTAGACGACACCGTCTCCGACGTGTTCGCGGGCCTCGTCGAGCGTCATGAGGCCGCCCTCGCAGCAGCAGCCTTCTGGGTCACGCCAAGCTGGCCGCCGGTCGCCGAGTTGCACCCGCCGCAGGCGGGGCGGAGGTTCTCGCGCCGGTAGGTGCCGCCCTGGCAGCCGGGTACGCGCCGGTCAGCGGTCACGGTGGAGACGGTCAGGAGCCGGCCGCACCGGTAACAGCGGCACGCGGGCTCGCCTTCGCCGAGGTCGACGGTGGCGACGACCAGGCGGTGCTCGACCATGTCGATGTACGTGGTGACGTCGACGTCGGCGCGCCACGTCTCGACGAGCCACTCACGGCGCCGCTGGCGGTCCGTACTGCTGCCGCGGACGTTCGTGTTACTGGTGCCCCGGGTGGTCATGTGGACCGCCGCCCGCGGACCCATTGGCCGGCGACGATCGCGCCGGACACTACGGCGCCGCCGACAGCCGCGAGCACCGTCATCGCACCGATGACGGCGAGGCCGTCGACCAGCAGCTGGCTCTTCATAGCCTTTCTCCTGTCTACGTTTCGGGTGGGGGTCTGACTGCTCGACCTCCTCGCCCGCGCGGGGAGGGCGCGGGCGAGGAGGTCCAGCGGTCAGGCCGCGTTGCGGAGGGCGGCGACGACCTCGGCGGTGAGCGACGGCGCGGCGGCGAGGACGGTGGCGTCGTCCAGGCCGGCGGCGATGAGGCTCTTCGCCGTGGTGATGTCCTGCGGTGCGGGCCCGGTCGCCGGTGCCGCAGCGGGCGCGACGGCCGGCGCTGCAGCGGACTGGGCCTGGTCGGTGCCGAGGAAGCCGGCGGCCGCGGGCGTGTAGACCGCCTGGTACTGCTTGGGCGGGTTGAACCCGGCCGTCTTGGACGTGCCGTCACCGACGTAGGTGACCTGCAGGGTGCCGCCGACCTCGAGGCCCTTGGCGCCGGAGGCGATGACGGCGGCCGCCACGGCCGCGTGCATGCTCTTCGACTCGGGCTTCTTGGACCCGCCGACGTACAACTTGCGGACGCCGTCATCCTCGGCGTCGGCCGGGTCGCGCTCGTCGGTGGCGAGGGTGACAACGAGCTGCAGCTTGGGGGAGCCGTCGTCCCAGGTCTCGAGGTCGCCGGTACCCATCTTGGTCTTCTGGCGGACCTCCGGGGTGGACACGATCTGGCCCTTCGCGGTGGCGCCGACCGTAAGGAACGAGGCGGACCTGCCGCCCCCTCCGAGCAAGAAGTCATTGGCGCTGGGCTGTGCGGTCATGCTGTCTCCTGGGCTGATGCACTCGCCGTCAGGCGGCGGGTGCGTTGGCCGTCGCCGCGGATGCGGTGGCGGGGTTCGTGTCGCCGAGCAGGTCGGCGAAGGGGTTGGCCTGGTGCGCGTGGCCGGGTGCTGGTGGCGCGGAGCCGTCGGGGTTCGGGTAGCGCGGGCACGAGTAGCAGCCGGGCGTCCGCGCCAGCTGGGGCAGGACGGTGTCGGGTCCGGCGAGGCGGATGGCCTTGGCCATGGCGTCTGCGCGGGTGAGGGCGTCGACGGCGATCCGCTCGTCGTAGTCCTCACCCCAGATGACGGCGTTCGCGAGCGTGGGCTCGTTGCGGGGCAGGTAGACGATCTGGACCCGCTGCACGGGGATGCCGCGGCGGTGGAAGCCGCGGCCGTACAGGTGGGCCTGGACGCGGTACTCCGGGGTCGGGCCCTTGCCCTTGGCCTTGGTGAGGGACGTCTTGCCGACGACCTTCCAGTCGGACTGGGTGAGGGTGACGACGTCGACGAGGTCCGCGGAGCCGGTGATCTCGACGCCGTCGACCTCACCGACTGCGACGCGGGTCTCGACGAGGTAGCGGGCTTTCGGTAGGCCGTTGTTGGCGTGGACGAAAACCTCTTCGAGGCCGCCGTGGACCATGTTGCCGACCCACGGAAGCCAGGCGGCGTCGCGGGCTTCGGGTACGCCGGCGAGCTTGTGGCCGAGGCACCAGTCGCAGGGCGTGCCGATCTCGGACGGGCCGATCCGCCTTTGCAGGGTGCGGGGCATGTTGGCGATCGCCGACTCGATGGTGTGCCGGTACTCGGCCCATAGCAGGACTGGGTCGCCGCCGGTCTGGGTGGGCTGGTCGGCGAGCTGCGCCAGCGACGGCAGGGCAGTCATCGGATGCTCACGGACGGCTTCGCGAGCTTGAACAGCGGCTCCAGGTCAACGGGCGCGATGTGCTTACGGACCTTCGCGACCGAGGGCACGAGCTCGTACAGCTCGGGGTGACTGTCCGGCGGGTACTTCGCGGCGACCTCGGCCGGGTCGATGCGCGCCGCCTGCGTGACGACGACGGTGAGGGCGCCGGCGTCGAAGGTGCCGGGCCCGTCGGTCGTGTCGAGGATCTGTGCCTTGATGGTGGTCTCGGCGTCCTTGAGGGCGGCGATGCGCTCCTGGATGTCGCCGAGTGCGGCGGCGAGGGAGGCGCGGCGGGCATCGCGGTCGGCGGCGGTCACTGGGGCCACTTCCTCTCGATGGCTCGTTCGAGGACTCGTTCGATGGCGGGCACGGCGAGGACCAGCGCGGTGATGGCGATGAGGAGGACAAGGTCCAGCCCGTCGAGGCCGGGTGCCATCACGCACCTCGCAGGTACGTATCGTCGGCGATGTCGTCGAGGCCGGCGTCGTCGACGTGGGACATGCACCAGCCGTCGTCGACCGCGTAGTTCGCGCACTGCGGGTAGTGGCAGTGGTCCGGTTCGAGCTGCGCGTCGTCGAGCTGGTCGCGGAGGGCGGTGGCGGCGTCGGGGGTGATGGTGCGGCGCAGGACGTCCATGACGGACCGCTCAGATGTGAGCGCCTCCAACGCCTGGACGCAGCGGATCGGGTGGGAGCGGTTGGCGTGCAGGACCCGCAGCTCGTCCATCAGGCCGGCTTCGCCGACGGCTCGGGCGAGGTCGGCGAGGATGCCGTCGAGCCCGCCGGCCTGGGCGGTGAGGTCGACGATGACGGTGTGCGCGTCGTCCTCGATGTGCCGGTCGGCGGTCAGGACGCCCGGGTGGACGGCCTCCGACGTTCCGGGCAGGTGCCGGACGTGCTGGTTGGTGATGGACCCTTCGCCGTCGCAGCTGGTGCAGGTGGTGGTGTCTGCCATGCCGGGGTGCAGGGTGAAGGGGTCGCGGAGGACCTCACCGGACCCGCCGCAGCGGGGGCAGGTGACCAGGGCGCTCACTGCTCGACCTGCACGATCTTGACGACCCGGCCGACGATGAGGTCGCGCAGGTTGATCGCGGCCAGGTGGGCGTCGGCGGGGCGGGTGTAGCCCTCGGACTGGGCGACGATCTCGCCGTTGCCGGCGACGACGCGGAAGTACCACTGGCGGCGCCGACTGATGCGGGTGCGGCCCGGGAAGACCTCGATGCGTGGCTGGTTCATCGCGCACTGCCGCGGTGCAGGTCGGCCTCGAGCCGGTCGATGTCTTCCTGGCAGCGCTGTGAGCGCCCCAGGTGGAACGCCATCCGCTCGTCGTGGCCGAGGAGTGCGTGACGCATGGCGTCGATGTCGTGGCGGGCCTTGACGGCGCGGGCGCGGTGCAGCTGGTCGCGGGCGCGCTGGCGTGCGGCTCGCTGTTCGGGGGTGCTGACAGCGTTCACTGGGTCACCGCGCTCGGGTCGATCATCCGGTCGAGGAGGTCCAGGGCAGACGCCTGGAGGAGGTCGACCGTGGGCTTGAGCGCGGCCCTGGCGGCGGCCCAGGCGGCGTCCCCGGCGGCGGCCCAGGCGGCGTCCCCGGCGGCGGCCCAGGCGGCGGCCCAGGCGGCGGCCCAGGCGGCGGCCCAGGCGGCGTCCCCGGCGGCGTCCCCGGCGGCGGCCCAGGCGGCGTCCCCGGCGGCGGCCCAGGCGGCGTCCCCGGCGGCGGCCCAGGCGGCGTCCCCGGCGGCGGCCCAGGCGGCGGCCCCGGCGGCGGCCCAGGCGGCGTCCCCGGCGGCGGCCCAGGCGGCGGCCCAGGCGGCGGCCCAGGCGGCGTCCGCCGCCGTACTGCCCTGCCGCACAACGGGACCTGCCGCCTGCGCTGAGACCAGGTCCACGATCCTGCGCAGGTCACGCAGCGCCTGCGCCTCCGCGGTCAGCCCGGCCAGGTCCAGCCATGCCGGGGTGTAGGTGCGGATCAGCCAGTCCAACGCCAGGTAGGAACGGGCCTCGTCCTGACCGTCGCCGGCGGTGCCGATCTGGCGGACCAGGTACGGCTTGAGCTGCTGGCGCTGCTCGGTGGACCAGGTGTCGTTCAGGCTGATGCAGAAGGTCCGCAGCACGGGGGATGCGCAGGCGGGTGAGTCGGTGATGTCCAGGCCGGCGAGGTAGGCGACGGCCTCCTCGGCGCAGACGCCGTCTTCGTAGCGCTCGTGGCCGCCGGAGTCGAGGGTGATGGTGTCGAGCCACGCGAGGCGCTCGGCGGGGATGCTGGTGGTCATCGGATAGCCTTTCTGTCGTAACGTCGATGGCCGGTTGCTCAGGCATGGGGAGCCGGCCGTTGGCTTGTTCAGGGGCTGCAGTGCTCGCAGGTGGCGGGGCCGCAGGCGGTGCAGATGGCGTGGACCTCGAAGGTCGGCTTGCGGCAGCGCTGGCAGGGGACCGCGCGCTCGCGCGGCTGGTGGGCAACGACTTCGACTGCGCGCCGCGCACGTGCCATCTCGCGCTCGAAGGCCGCGGAGTCGGCGGTGAAGTGGATCGACCCCCAGCGGTGCATCACGGCCGCACCGCCCCGCCGTTGCGGCGGTCCCGCGCGTCGAGGTCCACCGAGACGCGGAACGCCTTCGGCTTGCGAGCGGGCTGCGGGCCGCGGCGCATCAGCCGGCGGAACCGCCACTCGTCGACCGCGAAGTACGCGGCGCCGGTGCCTGCGGCCAGCGCGGTCAGGAAGGCGCTCACGCCACACCTGCCAGGAGGTGGTCAGCGGCGGCGATGATCGCCAGCCGCATCGGGTCCTGAGGGGGAAGGTCGAGCGCGAACTGCTGGGCCTTGACCGGCGGCCACGCGACGACCAGGTGCGAGTCGGCCTGGATGACGATGTTGCGCCCGTCCACGTCCACGGAAGCCTCGCCGTCAGACCATCGGGTGAAGGTGCTCACGACGCCCGCCGACGCGAAGGGCTGGCAGTGGAGGCGGCCGGCGACGAGGTCCGGGCGGCGCTGGCGCCAGCGATGACGCGACGCAACCGCTGCACCAGGTGCTCGGGCATCGGCCCGTGCTCGGCGAGAGCGCGCTGCCCCCACTCCTCGACGGTCTCCACGCGGACCGGCTCGGGCTGCTGACCGGCCATCACGCTGCCTCCTCGGACTTGTTTTCTGTCCCAGTAGTACTTGCCAAGCGGGCGTCAAAAAGGACAGTCACCGGGACGCGAAGAGACCTCGCGATGCGCTCGGCCAGCTCTGGCGTGCACGACGACCGCCGCCCGGACAGTAGGTGCGAGACAAAGCTCTTGTGGCAGTGGCTCATCTCCGCCAGCTCGCCGAGTGACAGGTTGCAGGCACCGGGTCCCATCAGCTCACGCATCAGACCAGCGCTCTTGAGCTTCATCCAAGCCCCCTTCGGCCAGCGCTTCCGTGTCCTCATGAACTCTCCCCGGTAGACGGCTATCTGTCAAGTAGTGTGCGCCAACTATCAGGCTACTGCTAGCCGCCTGTCAAGGACTTGCACGGCGGTAGTTCCGCAGGCAGCACGGCAAACCGGTTCGCCGGTGCCGGTGTGTGGTAGACGATTCGCTACGGTGAGCGCGTCGCACACTGGTAGACGGGTAGGGGTTGGTCGTGGTTGATCGCGCTGGCAGCAGCAGCCACCGTGATGCTGTGCCCACGATCTCGGAGCTCATCGCCCGCCAACACGCTGCCGGCATCACGTACCGGCAGATGGCGGATCGAGCCAAGGCAGCTGGATACCAGCTGACGCATCAGCAGATCAACGAGCTGGAGAACGTCCCGCCGGACCAGTGGCCGAAGTCGGCCCAGCGGATCCGCGCCTACGCGGCGGCGTTGGACGTCAGCGAGCGCGCCATCGTGCTCGCCTTCGCCCGCTCGTTCGACCTGGACGTCAGCGAGCGTTCATCGCTGCTCGAGGTGCTCCTACCGGTCGGGACCCGGGATATCGATGAAGGCCTCCAGGCCGCCATCGCCGGCGTCGTCAGGGCAGCCGTGAAAGCCCGACACGAAGGCGGTGGTACCAGTGGCGACACAGCCCCCATAGAGGCCGAGGTCCTCCAGGACGACAGCGTCACCCAGTCGGTCCAGGCCAAACCTGTGCGATCTCCCGCCAAGCGGGGCAGCCGGCCGGCGCCGACCTGAGAATTGTCTGAGGGTGTCCATAGCCTCCGCCTCGCCCAGTCGTTAGAGGAGTTGGGGAGGTGGGCTGCATGCGCGTGTTGCTCGTTAGGGACGATGGGGTCCTGCCAGGCGGTGAGCATGGAGTCTGGATGCCCGACGAGCTGCTCGTGGTGGTCTCCAGCTGGGGGGTCAGCGAGGATGGCGCGCAGTGCCTGCAGGTCTGCCTGGACTGGTTCGTGCAACGTCGGATCTGGCGTTTCGACGAGCCCGGCGGCCGGCCGTTGCGAGTGACCTTCGTGCACGACACGGGCCTCGACCAGGACGTCGCGGCCCGTGTCGACTGCAGGGTCGGCAAGGCGACCGCCAGGCTGTCCCCGGAGCACTTCGACGTCTGCTCCCTGGGCGGGCTGCGCCGGACCGCGGCCGGCACGACGGACTGGTCATGGTTCCCGACCCAGGCCCGAGTGGTCCGCCGCGCGTCCTAGCTGGACGGCTCGATGGAAAGATCTGGCTCTGTTCGATTGATTCTCCGGCGGGGGTGGGATCGCGCGGAGGATGCTATGGGTGGGGGAATGGGGAGGGGCAGCGATATGGCTGAGATCGAAGCGCCTGCCGGCACCGAGCCTGGGCCGGCCAAGAAGCCAGACGAGCTACGGCATTGGTTGAAGGTCGCCGGCATGGTCGCCCTCGTGGCGGCGGCTGCGCTCGTCGCGAACTTCATCGGCGACAAGTCGGGGTCGAGCGGCGGCCCCGGGCCCGGGGCGGGCACGACGGTGCCTGTGCTGTATGAGGTCGAGGGCACCGCGACGAGCACAGACATCACCTTCCAGACGCCCACCGGAACTTCCCAGGGCAGCGGACTGGCCGTCCCGCTGGTGAGCCAGGCCGGCCCGCACGGCCTGCAGTTCACGTTCCAGATCGGCGCGTTCGTCTACCTGTCGGCGCAGAATGGCGGCGACACCGGCGACATCACCTGCCGGATCACCGCGGACGGCCAGGTCATCTCGGAGAACACTGCCACCGGGGAGTACGCGATCGCCACCTGCAAAGGCGCGGCCTGACCTACTGGCCGGCGGCCCGCCCTGCCAGGGCTTCACCAAGGCTGGTCACCACCTGGGCGTGATGGTCACTGCGTCCGGGTCGATGGCGCCGCGGCGGCCGCGGACCGCGACCCGGTTGACGACGACGTCGACGCTCTCGCGCAGCACGGTCCGCTGGGTCTCCAGCGGCCAGTCCGGCCACGACGCCGTGGGCGTGCTCATGTCGATGCCGGCCAGCACCGACGGCGCCCGCACCGCGCGGATCTTCCGCTCGGCCGCGGCGATCGCCGGGAGTAGCCGGCCCTCCACGCGTACCAGCGACCCGGCGGTCAGCTCGCCGGCGGCCGCAGCGTCCTGGAACGTGGCCAGCCGGATGCGCAGCTGCTCGAGCTCGGCGACCGCCTCGCTGTCGCCGGCGTCATCGTCCAGGGGCGCGGTGACGTCGGCGCGCTGCTCGAGCAGCCAGAGCAGCCGGTCGACGACGAAGGGTTCGAGGAGCTCCTTGGAGCGGGCGACGTGGTGGCCGGTGCCGCAGGCGTAGGACAGGTAGCCGCGGGGCTTGAGGACGTACATGGGGGAGCCGCAGACCCCGCAGGTGGCGATCCCGGACAGCAGGTGGTGGACGGAGGTGTCGGGGCGGCGGGGCCGGTCGGGGGAGCGGAGGGCGGCGTTGGCGGCGTCGAAGGTGGCCTGGTCGACGATGGCGGGCCAGGCGGCGTCGCCGACGACCTCGCCGCGGTGGACGCGCTTGCCGAGGTAGGTGGGGGAGGTGACGATGCGGCGGACGGTGGTGGTCTGCCACCCGTACTTGCCGGGCCGCGGCTTGGCGACGCCCTCGGCGTCCAGGGCCTGGGCGATGGCGTAGAGCGGCTTGCCGGCGATGACGTCGGCGTGGATGCGCCGCACGACCTGGGCGGTGGGCTCGTCGACGAGCTGGGTGGGGCGGCGGTGTTCGTCGTACTCGCGGCGGTAGCCGTAGGGGATTTTCCCGTGGGGTGCGCCGTCGCGGGCTCTGGCTCGGGTGGAGCGTTGGACGCGTTCGGAGATCCGCGCGGACTCGTCCTCGGACAGCAGGGCGTCCAGTCCGGTGCGGAACCGGTCCTCACGCTTGGCCAGGTCGTACACCGTGCCGGAGTACGCCCACAGGACGCCGCGGCGGGCGCAGAGGTCGCGGAGCATGGCGTAGACGGCCAGGTCGCGGGTGGCGCGCGAGCTTTCCCAGGTGATCAGGATGTCGAAGGCGCCGGTCTCGATGAGGTCGACGACTTCGGGCCAGCGTTCGCGGGTGCCGCGGGCGAAGCGTGACGCGGACCCCTTCTCGTCGATAACGTGCGTGACCGTCCAGCCTTCTCGGGTCGCCCAGGCCTTGGACTCGAGGATCTGCTCGTCGACGGACCTGCTCTGGCCGTCGGGGTCGAGGCTGACTCGGGCGAAGATTCCAGCACGCATGGAGTCATCTTAGAGACAAGCGGTTGACGGCACGAACGTCACCATCATCTGCTCGATGGCACTCGCGCTTGCCCGTGGGCTGGGGCTGGGCCGGCGGTCTCGACTGGTCGCCGCGGGTGCCCTGCTGGCGGGTTTCGTCGCTCTGGCTCGGCCCGAGCCCTCGGTTCTGCGGGCTGCGGTGATGGGTGCCATCGGTCTGCTCGCCATCGGGTCGGCGCGCCGCCGCGCGGCAGTACCGGCGCTGGCCGCCGCAGTGGTCGGTCTGCTCGTGGTCGACCCGTGGCTGTCCCGGTCCTACGGTTTCGCGTTGTCGGTTCTCGCCACCCTCGGCCTGCTGCTATTCGCGGCCCGCTGGACGCGCGCGTGGTCTCGTCGTCTGCCGGGGCCGCTCGCGCTCGCCCTGGCCGTGCCGCTGGCCGCCCAGATCACCTGCACCCCGGTGATCGTGCTGCTGTCCGGCCAGATCAGCCTGGTGGCGCTGCCCGCAAACGTGCTCGCCGAGCCGTGCGTGGCACCGGCCACCGTGATCGGGCTCGCCGCGGCGCTGGCCTCGCAGGCGTCGGCGCCGGCTGCGCAGCTGCTGGCGCAACTCGCCGGCCTGTCCTGCCGGGTGATCGCCGCCGTCGCTCGTGCCCTGGCCCAGTTGCCCGGCGGGCAGCTCGCCTGGCCGTCGGACGCCCGCGGCGTGCTGACCCTGACCGCGCTCACCCTGCTGTCGCTGCTCGTCGGGCCGACGCTGCTGGCCCGCTGGCGGCGGCCCGGGCGCGGGGGCGTGCCGGCTCGCGCCGCGTCCCGGCTGGGCTGGGCGGTCGGTGCACTGTCCGTCGGCGGGCTGGTGGCGGCAGCGGCCGGACTGCCGCTGCCCGCGCCGGGTGCGGCCGCGTGGCCCCCGGCGGGCTGGGTACTGGTGGCCTGCGACGTGGGACAGGGCGACGCGCTGGTGCTGGCCACCGGTCCGCACCGTGCCGTCCTGGTGGACGCCGGGCCTGCACCAGAGGCGGTTGACGACTGCCTGACCCGGCTGGGGGTACGGCAGTTGGACACAGTGGTGCTGACGCACTTCCACGCCGATCACGTGGGCGGCCTGGCCGGCGCGCTGCGCGGGCGCCGGGTCGGCGGCCTCGTCGTCACCATCATCGACGACCCGGCCGAGCAGGCCCGTCGGGTCCGGGAGCTGGCAGCTCGGCTCGCCGTGCCGGTGCGCACCGTGGTGGACGGGGAGCAGGTCACTGACGGGCCGGTGAGCTGGCAGGTGCTCTGGCCGCAGCGGGTGGTGCACGACGGGTCCGTGCCGAACAACGCAAGCATCGTGCTGCGGGTGCGGTCGGCGGGTCTGCGCCTGCTGCTGCTCGGCGACGTCGAACCGGCGGCTGCTCGCGCGGTCGCGGCCCGGTCCGCCGCCCTGCCCGAAGGGCCGCAGGTCGACGTCCTGAAGGTCGCCCACCACGGCTCGGGCCTGCAGGACCGCGACCTGCTCGCGGCGGCGCGGCCACGGCTGGCGCTGATCAGCGTGGGGGAGGGCAACGACTACGGTCACCCGGCAGCCTCGCTGCTGCGCACGCTGGCCGGCCAGGGCGCCACCGTGGCCCGGACCGACGAGCGGGGTGACCTGGCTGTCGTGTCCCAGCACGGCCGGCTCGCCCTGGCGACCTCCGGTCCGCACCGGCACGAGCCGCACGGCCAGGTCAGCCGATGACCAGGTTAGAGGGTGTGACCACCCGAGCGGCTCAACGAGAGGTCGACGTACTCGGCGCCGCCCTCCGTGACGGTGTAGCGGTCGTGCTCGACGAACCCGTGCCTGAGGGCGAACCGCAAGCCGGCGTCATTGGCGGCCAGGACCACCGTCTCAACCCGATCGACGCCCAGCGCGGCGGCCTCGGACAGGATCCAGGCTGCGTACTCGGTGCCGTAGCCGCGCCCCCGGTGCTCCGGCAACACCCGCACGATGACGGTCACCTTGCGCTGACCGCTGGTCGGCGGGCGAAGCGTAGCGTTACCGACGACGACCCCGTCGACGTAGCCCAGCGTGAGGCGGTTGCGGGTCAGCCGTTCGCGCACGTCGTCCAGCGACAGCGGGCTGGGCGCGATCACGCGGTTGTGGATCTCTCGCCACAATGCCGCGGTCTGCTCCGTCACCGGGACGACGTCCAGGGCCACAGCGGCAGGTTAGTCGGCGCTGCCCCTGCCCGGTGCACGCCGGTCAGCCGGTGACCTCGCGCAGGGTGCCGTCGCCGACGTCGAACACGAAACCGCGGACCTGGTCCGTGTGCGGCACGAACGGGCTGGACCGGATGACCTCGATCGACTTCCGGACGTCGGCGTCCAGGTCGTCGAACGCGTGCGCCGTCCACGTCGGCTCGGCGCCGGTGTCCTCGCGCAGGATTCCGCTGAACTGCTCGTCGGTGAAGGTGAGCATCCCGCAGTCGGTGTGGTGCACGAGCAGGATCTCGCGGGTGCCCAGCAGCCGCTGGCTGATCGCCAGAGAGCGGATCGCGTCGTCCGACGCGACCCCGCCCGCATTGCGGATGACGTGCGCCTCGCCCTCCGCGATCCCCAGCACCCGCGCCACGTCCAGGCGGGCGTCCATGCAGGCCAGGACGGCGATCTGCTTCGAGGGCGGCAGTGGCAGCGGGCCGCTGAAGCCCGTGGCGTACGCCGCGTTGTTCTCCAGGTACTCGTCGGTGACGGACATGAAAACTCCCAAAGGTCGGTCTGGACGGACGCGCCCCACCCGCGCCCCAGCCTTCGCCCAACGGTGCGTTCGGGCAAGGGTCCGGGCCGCCGTCCCAGGATGTGGGAGCCCGGCGATACCGTCGCCGTCATGACCCCGCCAGCCAGCCGCGCCGCACCCCCCTCAGCCGGGTCGGGGGACGGCGACCCCGCAGGTCCGCTGCACCTGGTCAGCGGGCCGGAGGAGCTGCTCGCCGACCGCGCCGTCGAACGGGTGGTTGGCGCCGCCCGCGCCCGTGAGCCGGGGGTCTCGGTGGTCCAGGTCGAGCCGGTCGGCTATGCGAGCGGTGACCTTGCGGCGCATGCGGCCCCTTCCTTGTTCGGTGAGGGCACGGTGCTCGTGCTGCACGGGCTGGAGGAAGCACCCGACGAGCTGCTGGAGGACGCGAAGGCGCTGGTGCTCGCGCCCGACCCGGACGTCGTCCTCGTCCTGCGCCACCGCAGCGGCCAGCGCGGCAAAGGACTGCTGGACGCGGCGAAGAAGGCCGGCGCGGCCGTGCACGACTGCCCCAAACTCACCTCGGACGCCGAGAAGACCAGCTTCGTGCAGCACGAGTTCCGTCGAGCCGGGCGGCGGATCGCGCCCGAGGCCGTAGTCGCGGTAGTCGAGGCGGTCGGTCAGGACGTGCGCGAGCTCGCCGCCGCTTGCGCTCAGCTGATGGCTGACACGCTGCCGGCCGACGGTGACCCACGCGACGCCGAGACCGTGGAGGTCGATGTCGTGGAGCGGTACTACGGCGGGCGGATCGAGGCGACCGGGTTCAAGGTGGCCGACGCAGCCATCGCCGGGCAGACCGATCAGGCCCTTGGCCTGCTTCGGCACGCGCTGGGCTCCGGGGTCGACCCGGTGCCGATCGTCGCGGTGCTGGCGATGGGGCTGCGCTCGCTGGCCAAGGTGTCCACCGTCGGGTCCATGCGCTCGGCGGACGCCGCGCGGGATCTGGGCATGGCCCCGTGGCAGGTCGACAAGGCTCGTCGCCAGCTGCGCGCCTGGTCGCCGCGAGGGCTCGCCGCGGCCATCGAGGCGGTCGCGGCGGCCGACCTCGCGGTCAAGGGCGGGCTGCCGAGCAAGGGACGTCGAGCTGGTGACCCGGTCTACGCGGTCGAGAAGGCCGTGCTGGAGATCGGGCGCGCCCAGCGCGACCGGCCCTGACCCTCAGCAGACACCGGGAACGCCGAAGGCGCCGGCCCCGAGGGGGTCCGGCGCCTTCGAGGCGCTGGTGCTGCTAGCTCAGAGCGCGGCGGCCTTGGACGCCAGGGCAGACTTGCGGTTCGCTGCCTGGTTCTTGTGGATGACGCCCTTGCTCACGGCCTTGTCGAGCTTGCGGGACGCCACGGCCACGGCCTGCTGGGCCTGGGCGGCGTCGCCGGACTCGATGGCGGTGCGCGCGTTGCGGATGTGGGTGCGCAGCTCGCTCTTGACCGCCTTGTTGCGCTCGGTGCGCTTGAGGTTGGTCAGGTTGCGCTTGATCTGGGACTTGATGTTCGCCACGGATGAACTCTCTCGGTTCGCTCGTCAAATAGGTCGGTTGAGGGCGTCGAGCCGCTCCGGGACCGAGGTGATGGGGATCACCTGTGGCGGAGCCGCTCCGAGCACGCACGACCTGGGCGTGCACGCAAGGGTCAAGGTTACCAGCGCACGGCCGCCCGGCCAAAAGCGCTCAGTGCCAGCCCCGGCACTCGCGCAGCGCCCGCGCGACCTGGTCGAACCGCGCGCGGTCCAGCTGCGCGCCGGTCCGGCGCACCTGCGACGGCGCGATCCGCAGCACCCGATCGGCCCGGACGAAGCTCGGCCGGCGCTGTGGGTCCCACTCGCCGCTGCCGATCCCGACCCAGGTGGTGCGGCGAGCCGCGGCGGGCGCGCGCGTGCGGTCGTGCGAGGTGAGCATCAGGGCGAGCAGCCACGCGTCGTCCCGGCCGACCACCAGCACCGGACGGTCCTTGCCCCGCGAGTGGTCCTCCTCGAACGGCACCCAGGCCCAGACCACCTCTCCCGGGTCGGCCCGATCGTCCCGGCGCGGCGCGTAGACCGCCCGCGAGGTGCCGGTGAAGTCCCCCGGGTAGCGCGGCTGCCGGCGTCCGCCGAACAGGTTGCCGAACCAGCTGCGCAGTCCCCTCCAGGTCACTCGGGCGACGGTACCCGGGCGGTCACTCGCGCCTGCGCCGGACCCGTATCTGCGGGCGACTGGAAGGCTCCTTGGCCAGGTGTTCGGGCACCAGCCGTTCGGCCGGCATCACGAACCCGTGCTTGAGGATGCAGGTCACGCGTGCGTGCTCGATGGGGCCATCCGTGCTGCCGAGCGTGAACCGCGCCACGACCTCGGCCAGCGCGTCGCACTCCGGGCACTGGGTGAGCTCCAGCGTGGTCTCGTCTCGTCCGGACATCGGATCGACCCCTCCTGCGCGGCCCGTCGGCGTCGACGACGCCAGTCCACCGAACCGCTACAGGTAACAGAGCGCTCCCGGCGCTCCTGCGATACAGCCCGACCCCGGTCAGCTGGCCCGGTCGGTCCGCTGGACGTGCGCCTTGCTCACTCTCACGGTCTGCCCGTCCTCGCACCGGACGGTGTGCCGGCTGCTGGTGTCGCCGCCGAGCTGCACCAACTGCGCCAGGTGTCCGCGATGCGCTCCGGCGATGAGCCGTACGTCGTCCCCGACCTGCAGGGTGTGGTCCGTCACCGCCATCGCGGCCTCCCGCCTCTCGTCAGGGCCCTTCGTAACCCAGGTGCCGTGGGGTTGCATCCGGCGGGCGCGCAATCGTTGCAGCGACCGTTGACGGTGCAAGCCGCAGCCGGTCAGGCTGGGCGGGTGCTCAACGCCAAGCAGCTGATGGACCACTGCCTGTCCCTGCCGGGAGCGTGGTCGGACCAACCGTGGGAGGGCGACCACGTCGCCAAGGTGGGCGACAAGATCTTCGCCTTCATCGGCGAGACGTCCGTCGGCCTCAAATGCGGACGGAGCCGCGACGAGGCCGACGAGTGGTTGCGGCGCTACCCCGACGACGCGAGCGTGATGGCCTACATCGGTCGCTACGGCTGGAACACGCTGAAGCTGGGTGGCGCGATCACCGACGACGAGGTCCTGGAGGCCGTCGACACCTCCTACGCGGACGTCGTCGCCCGGCTGCCGAAGGCGAAGCGGCCGCCGCAGCCCGGCAGCTGACGTCGCAGGTCGTGTCGAGAACGTCGGCTCGGCTCCGACGTCTCACTGTGAGCGGCGCGAGCAGCGTGCCGGCCTGAGCAGCAGGAGACTGGTGTCATGAAGTACGTGATCTTGATCCACGCAAACCCCGAGCCCTGGGGCCACCCGACGTCCATCTACAGCGCGGAGGCCAAGGCGATTCCGCAGGAGCAGCACGACGAGATGGCGCGGGACTTCGACGCGCTGCTGACCGAGATCTCCGAGTCCGGCGAGTTCGTGGTCGCCGAAGCGCTGGCCGACCCGTCGTCAGCCACCCTCTACGGCTGGAGCCCGCAGGGATACCTGGCCACCGAGGGTCCATATGCCGAGGCGAAGGAGCACCTGGCCGGCTTCTTCATGATCGACTGCGAGACCCGCGAGCGGGCCGAGCAGATCGCCGCGAGGTTCGCCCAGCCCGGTGGGGTGGTCGAGCTCCGGCCGGCCATGTGGCCGGGCGGCGATGACCGCTGAGCGGACCGGCCTCGAGCACGTCTGGCGGCAGTTCGCGCCAGACGTGCTCGCCGCCCTGGTGCGCTCGGGTGGCGACTTCGACGCCGCCGAGGACGCCGCCCAGGAGGCGATGGTGGCCGCCGCACGGCAGTGGCCGGTCGAGGGCGTGCCGGACAACCCCAAGGGCTGGCTGATCAGGGTCGGCTCGCGGCGGCTGGTCGATGCGTGGCGCAGCGAGCACGCTCGGGCCGGCCGCGAGCTGCTGGTGGCCAGGGCGATCCCGGAGCCGGCGCTGCTGGCACCGGCCGCCGACTCGGCCCTGCCGGGCGACCACGACGACTCGCTGATCCTCTTGCTGCTCTGCTGCCACCCGGCCCTCTCCCGGCCGTCGCAGGTCGCGCTGACGTTGCGGGCGGTGGCCGGGTTGAGCACCGCGCAGATCGCGCGTGCGTTCCTGGTGCCGGAGAGCACCATGGCTCAACGGATCAGCCGGGCCAAGAGCCGGCTGCGCCAGCTCGGCGCGAGGTTCACCGTGCCGGCGGCCGAGGAGCTGCCGGAGCGGGTGGCCGCCGCGGCACAGGTGCTGTACCTGGTGTTCACCGAGGGGCACACCAGCACCATCGGAGCCGGGCTGTACGACGGGTCGCTGGCCGACGAGGCGATCCGGCTGACCCGTCAGCTGCACCAGCGGCTGCCGGCCGACGGGGAGGTGGCCGGACTGTTCGCGCTGATGCTGCTCACCGACTCGCGCAGAGCCGCCCGTACCCGCCCCGACGGATCGCTGGCACCGCTCGCGGAGCAGGACCGCACGCTGTGGGACCGGACTCGCATCCAGCAGGGCACCGAGCTCATCGAGGCCGCGCTACCGACCGGCCCGGTCGGTCCCTTCCAGCTTCAGGCGGCCATCGCGGCAGTGCACGCCGAGGCGGCCAGCGCCCAGGACACCGACTGGCCGCAGATCGAGGTCTTGTACCGGATGCTGCACGAGCTCGCCCCGAGTCCGGTGGTCACGCTGAACCACGCGGTCGCCGTCGCGATGGTGGACGGCCCGAGCGCCGGCCTCGCCATGCTCGACCCCTTGCTCCAGGACGCCCAGCTGCGCCGCGGCCACCGACTGCACGCCGTGCGCGCCCACCTGCTCGAGATGGACGGCCAGGTGGCGCAGGCGCGGGCGGGTTACGCGCAGGCGGCTCGGCTGGCGACCAGCATCCCGGAGCAGCGCTACCTGAACGCCAAGGCGACGGGCGCCGCCGACACCGGGTGACCGACCGGCTACCGCGAGCCGGGCTGAGGTGACAAGGTCGTCGACATGACGCAGGCAGCGGCGCAGGACTCCTCCAGCCAGCGACCTGCCGGCGTCGCCGGCGTTTTCGACCGGGTCGCCGACACCTACGACTCGGTCGGCGTGCCATGGTTCGGGCCGATCGCGCTGGGGCTGGTTCGGGCGCTCGACCCGCACCCGGGCGAACGGGTGCTCGACATCGGATGTGGCAAGGGTGCAGCGCTGCTGCCTCTCGCGCAGGCGGTGGGCGAAACAGGGCACGCCACGGGGATCGACCTGTCGCCACGGATGGTGGCGGCGGCCACGACGGCGGCACGGGCCGCGGCTCTGCGCAACGTCGACGTCCAGGTGGCCGATGCCGGCGCACCCGGGTTGGACGAGGGCGGCTTCGACGTCGTCGCGGCGTCGCTGGTGCTGTTCTTCCTGCCCGACCCGGCGGCCGCCCTGGCCGGCTGGTCGCGGCTGCTCCGCCCTGGTGGGCGGCTGGGCATCTCGACGTTCGGCCCGGCGGCGCCGATCTGGGAGCAGGTCGATGACGTGTTCCAGCCGTACCTGCCGCAGCAGCTGCTGGACGCGCGTACGTCGGGGCGCCGCGGCCCGTTCGGCAGTGACGAGGGGGTGGAGTCCCTGTTCCTGTCGGCTGGTTTGACCGCTGTGCGGACCGTGACCGCGGGCGTGGACGCCGTCCTGCGCGACCTCGACCACTGGTACGAGTTCAGCTGGTCGCACGGCCAGCGCGCACTCTGGGAGTGCGTCCCCGAGGTCGAGCGGGAAGCCGTGCGCCGCAAGGCCTACCGGGTGCTGGAGGGTGCCCGCGGCGATGACGGCGCCATCCATCTCGGGCAGCAGGTGCGCTACACCCTGGGTGTGGCCGGCTGACGGAGCCCGGCAGCCGAACGGCGCCGCCTGGTGAACCCGCTCACCCGTCGACCCAGCCCCGCCGCACACCGAGCCACTGCGCGAACGCGTGCGCATACAGGCGCTGGTGGTCGCGCACCGCCTGCGGGCCGCCGGGCCACACCGGCTCGTCGGCCCTCGGCAGCATGAAGGCCACGAGTGCGGCCAGCCAGGCGTCGACGGACTCGGCGGCGACGTCCCGGGTCAGCGGGCTGCGCCGCAGCCAGACGTCGACGTCCACCCCGTCCAGCCGGGCCAGCGGCAGCAAGCCCACGAAGTCGGTCCAGGCGGCGCCGCGCATCAGCCAGTTCCAGTCCACGAAGACCGCACCGGCCGGGCCGACCAGCATGTTGTCGGCGCGCAGGTCCGTGTGGCAGGCGGTGTCGCCGTCCAGGTGCGGCGGGCAGCCAGCCACGAGGTCGGCCAGCTCGGTGAACCGGCCGGGCAGCCAGCCCGGCTGGCCGGTGGTCAGCACCAGGTCGCCGCTGAGCAGCCTCGGGAAGCAGGTCTGCACGTCCGGGAGCAGGCCGACCTTGTCCACCAGGCGGGGCAGGTCCAGCCAGGACGGCGCAGGGGTGAGGGCCTGCGCGCTGGCCAGGCAGGCGTCGTGGGCCGCCTCGAGATCCCTCTCGGTCCACGGCTGGGGGAGCCGTCCCTGCGCGACCTCGGCGATCACGATGCGCCACTCGTGCTCGTCGGCCTCGCCCGGGTCGAGCCGTCCGGCACCGACGAAGGCGGGGGAGGGGACGCCGGGCGGCAGCCCCTGCAGCACCAGCGCCTCCTGGGCGTACGCGGTGCACAGGTGCGGGTTGGTCGAGGAACCGGCCTTGGCGAACACGCGCCGACCGTCGGCGAGGTGGACCACGGCCGCGAACCCACCGCTGAAGCCGCTGGTGGCCGACGGCTCGGCGCGGGTCACCGGCGATCCGGCGGCGCGACCGACCGCCTGCCGCACCTGCTCCGGGAGCTCGGTCCAGTCCGGGCGCACGACGCTTGCCGTGTAGTCCACCGTGGGCCGCGCGTCGTCCATGCGTTCCATTCTGGTCGTCGCCGATGCGGTGGCGCACCGAGGTTTCCCGAGCGCTGTCAACCTGAGTTGACAAGGTCGTGATGTCAACGTACGTTGACAACCATGTCGGACGCCACCAAGCTCGCCACCGCGGCCGCCGCTCCGGACCCCCGGACCGGGCTACGCGCCGTGGCCGCCCTGCGAAAGCTGCTCGAACAGCTCGAGGCGGCGCAGGTCGCCAGCGCCAGGGCCCAGGGGTGGTCCTGGCAGGACGTCGCCGACGTGCTCGGCGTCAGTCGCCAAGCAGTGCACAAGAAGCACTCGGCACGGCGAGGCCTGCTCGCCGGCCGCGGTCGGGAGGACTAGATGTTCGAGCGTTTCACCAACCGGGCCCGCGCGGTCGTCGTCCAGGCCCAGCAGGAGGCGCGCGAGCAGCTCGCACCCGCGATCGGCGCCGAGCACCTGCTGCTCGGGCTGCTGCCGGACGACCAGAGCCTGGCCATGCGGACGCTGACCGAGCTCGGCGTTGGCCCCGCCCAGGTCCGGGAGGCGGTTGAGCGGCACTGCGCCTCCGGCGCGGGCCTGCTGGACGACGGGGACGTCGAGGCACTGCGCGCCATCGGCATCGACGCCGCCGAGGTGCTGCGTCGCGCCGAGGCCGAGCTCGGTGTGCTGCCGAGCGCCGGTGCCCCCACCAAGTGGCGGCTGCGGATGACGGCGGAGGCCAAGAAGACTCTGGAGCTGTCCCTGCGCGAGGCCGTCGCGCTCAAGCACAAGTACATCGGCACCGAGCACCTGCTGCTGGGGCTGCTGCGCGGCGCCTCCGGGGGCCTGGCCGAGGTGTTCGCCGACCTCGGCGTCACCCACGACCAGGTGCGCGAGGTCGTCCTGGCAACCCTGCGACGCACCGGCTGAGCCGACGCGGGGCGTGCGCGTGGGAGACTGTGGCGTCGCCCGCGACACCGTCCGCTTCCACGATCAGATGAGGTCCGCCGCTCGTGTCCCCCATGGCCCGTACCGCGCTGCCGCCCGCCGCGACGCCGCCGGACCTGATCCGGAACTTCTGCATCATTGCCCACATCGACCACGGCAAGTCGACCCTGGCCGACCGGATGCTGCAGATCACCGGTGTGGTCGACCCGCGGGCGATGCGCGCGCAGTACCTGGACCGGATGGACATCGAGCGTGAGCGCGGCATCACCATCAAGAGCCAGGCCGTGCGGATGCCGTGGGAGCTGGACGGCACGACGTACGCGCTGAACATGATCGACACCCCCGGGCACGTCGACTTCACCTACGAGGTGTCCCGGTCGCTGGCCGCCTGTGAGGGGGCCGTGCTGCTGGTTGACGCCGCGCAGGGCATCGAGGCGCAGACCCTGGCCAACCTGTACCTGGCGATGGAGAACGACCTCACCATCATCCCGGTGCTGAACAAGATCGACCTTCCTGCCGCCCAGCCGGAGAAGTACGCCGCCGAGCTGGCCCACCTGGTCGGTGGCGAGCCGGAGGACGTCCTGCTGGTGTCCGGCAAGACCGGCGTGGGCGTGGAGCCGTTGCTGGACATCATCGTCCGACGGCTACCCGCGCCGACCGGCGACGCCGACGCCCCAGCCCGCGCGATGATCTTCGACTCGGTCTACGACACCTACCGCGGTGTCGTCACCTACGTGCGGGTGATCGACGGCCACCTCAGCCCGCGCGAGCGCATCGTGATGATGTCGACCAGGGCGCACCACGAGCTGCTCGAGATCGGGGTCAGCTCGCCGGAGCCCGAGCCGACCAAGGGGCTCGGCGTCGGTGAGGTCGGCTACCTGATCACCGGCGTCAAGGACGTGCGCCAGTCCAAGGTCGGCGACACCGTGACCAACGCCGGCAAGCCGGCCAAGAATGCGCTGGCCGGTTACAGCGATCCCAAGCCGATGGTCTTCAGCGGCCTGTACCCGATCGACGGCTCCGACTACCCGATCCTGCGCGACGCGCTCGACAGGCTGAAGCTCAACGACGCGGCCCTGGTCTACGAGCCCGAGACCTCGGCGGCGCTCGGCTTCGGCTTCCGGGTCGGCTTCCTCGGCCTGCTGCACCTGGAGATCATCCGCGAGCGACTCGAGCGCGAGTTCGACCTCGACCTGATCGCCACCCTGCCCAGTGC
Organism: Angustibacter sp. McL0619; assembly: GCF_049994355.1. Lineage (NCBI taxonomy): Bacteria > Bacillati > Actinomycetota > Actinomycetes > Kineosporiales > Kineosporiaceae > Angustibacter > Angustibacter sp. McL0619. The sequence goes on from NZ_CP188257.1 coordinate 1,693,933, forward strand.
GGTCTACGAGGTCACCCTCGAGGACGGGAAGCACGTCACGGTCACCAACCCGTCCGAGTACCCGGTGGGCAAGATCGCCGAGGTTCGCGAGCCGGTGGTGCGCGCCACGATCCTCGCGCCGAGCGACTACGTCGGCGCGATCATGGAGCTCTGCCAGCAGCGCCGCGGCGCCCTGCGCGGGATGGACTACCTGTCCGAGGACCGCGTCGAGATGCGGTACACGTTGCCGCTGGCCGAGATCGTGTTCGACTTCTTCGACATCCTGAAGTCCAAGACGCGCGGGTACGCCTCGCTGGACTACGAGCCGGACGGCGACCAGGTGGCCGACCTGGTCAAGGTCGACATCCTGCTGCAGGGCGAGGGCGTCGACGCGTTCAGCACCATCGTGCACAAGGACAAGGCCTACGCCTACGGCGTGATGATGGCCGGCAAGCTGCGCAAGCTCATCCCGCGCCAGCAGTTCGAGGTGCCGATCCAGGCCGCGATCGGCACCCGGGTGATCGCCCGCGAGACGATCAGCGCCATCCGCAAGGACGTGCTCGCCAAGTGCTACGGCGGTGACATCACCCGCAAGCGCAAGCTGCTGGAGAAGCAGAAGGAAGGCAAGAAGCGGATGAAGATGGTCGGCCGGGTCGAGGTCCCGCAGGAGGCCTTCATCGCCGCCCTGTCCAACGAGGCACTGCCGGACAAGGTCAAGAAGTAGCCGGACGGCGGGCTCGCCCGCCTCGGTGCCGCCTCGGTGCCGCGTCGGTGCCGCGTCGGTGCCGCGTCGACGTCCGGCCGTTGACACGGGACGACCGCACGATCACGCTCGGGTCACGCCGGACGTCCGGGCCGGCCGCCCGTCTCAGGGAGCAACCGTGGCCGAGTCCGACACCGCCGCCACCTCCAGAACCGTCACCGAGCTGCGCCTGGCCCTGGTCTGCTACGGCGGTGTCTCGCTGGCCATCTACATGCACGGCGTGGCCAAGGAGCTGCACAAGCTCGTCGTGGCCTCGCGCCGCTTCGACGAGCTCGGCGCCGAGGGCGTGAACCCGTTCGACGAGCGCGTCGACTCCGAGCACGCGTACTTCGAGGCGCTGCGCGACCTGTCCGGCGACGGCCGCGTGATGTCGGTCAACGTCGACATCATCGCCGGGACGTCGGCTGGCGGGATCAACGGCGTCTGCCTGGCGAAGGTGTTGGCGCGCAACGGGTCCCAGGACGCGCTGAAGCGGCTCTGGATCGACGAGGGCGACCTGAAGAAGCTGCTCAAGGCACCGCCGGTGCTGGGCTGGCGGACCCGCGCGGCGCTCGCTGTCGGCGGCCTGTTGCCGCGGTTGCGCAAGCCGGTGTCTCCGTTGCGCGGAGACCGGATGTCGAGGCTGCTGTATGACGCGATCGCGGCCATGGAGGACCCGGTGGACGCCGACCGGCGCACGCTGCTGCAGCCGACGACACCGTTGGACCTGTTCGTCACGACCACCGACCTCGCCGGCTTCCGCACGCTGGTGCCTACCGGTGCCGGTGGTGCGAGCCAGCGCGAGACCGACCACTCCCAGGTCGTCCAGCTGCGCACCGATGGTCAGGACGACACGTTCGGCGCGGATAGCGTCGGCACCCTCGCCTTCGCGGCCCGGGCCACGTCGTCCTTCCCGGGCGCCTTCCCGCCGGTGAGCCTGAACAGCTTCAAGGCCGAGCTGGACGGGCGACCGCTGGACGGCGAGCAGGTGGCGCTGCGGTTCCGCCGGCGCTATGCAGACCCGGCCCAGTCGCTGGACGCCTGGTTCGTCGACGGGGGAGTGCTGGACAACGCCCCGTTCGACCTGGTCGTCGAGGCGATCAGCCAGAAGCGGGCCGAGACCGAGGTGGTCCGCCGGCTGGTCTACATCCAGCCCGACCCCGGCCGGGCGATCGACACCTCGGTGCCCGGCCCGTTGGCGTCCGAACCCGCGCCCGGGTACCTGTCCGGGCTGCTGAAGAGCGTCGGATCCGTCCGCGGCAGCCACTCGATCCTGCGCGAGCTGGAGAACCTTCGCGACCTGAACGGCCGTATCGCCGAGCTCTCGGCGATCGCCGAGCAGCAGGGCACGCAGGTGGACACCGCGCTCGAGGCGGCCTGGGTGAAGGCCGCCCCTCGCCAGGCCGGCCAGGCAGGACAGGCCGGGCACGCCGGGCAGGCCGGCCAGCCGTGGGACATCAACGACCAGCAGGACGTCCAGGCGCTCGCCGCCAGCCTGTACGACGAGGCGCGGACGTTCGTCGGTGCCGGCTTCGCCACGTACTGCCGCCTCAAGGTCGAGGTCGCGGGCGCACGGCTGGCCGACGAGGTCGTGCTGCGGTTCGTCTACCCACCGGGCTCGAGCCGGGCCAGCTTCGTCCGAGCGGCCATCTCGGCCTGGGCCCGCGGCCACGTGGAGTGGCGCGAGGTCGACCAGAGCCGGCTGCTCGAGCTGCTCGGGCCGGTCGACGTCCCGTACCGCGAGCGTCGGCTGATGTTCATCCTGTCCGGCATCAACGCGCTGTACGCGACGACCGACACCCCGACCGGTCCGCCGCGAGCCCAGCTGGACGCCCTGAAGACGCGGGCCTGGCAGCTGCTGGAGCAGCTGCGCGCCGCACCGCGGCAGGCGGTCGACGCGGTGCCGGACTCTGCCGTGACCTTCCTCGGCGCCGACCTCACCGACGAGCACGTGTTCAGCAACCCGGAGCTCTTCGCCGCCGATCACGACGCAGAGTTCACCACGCTGTTCTCGACGTACCGGGCCAGCCTCGAGGAGCAGCTGAAGGACAGCACGGTGCCCATCTGGCAAGGGTTCGTGCAGCACACCGCCGAGTGGTCCCAGCAGGACCGGCAGGGGCTGCTCTCCCGCTACCTCGGCTTCCCGCTGTGGGACGCGCTGATCTTCCCGACCGTGGCCCTGGCGCAGCTGCCGCAGTTCAGCCCCATCACCGTGAGCCAGTTCAGCCCGCTGGCGGCCATGGCGCTGCCCACACCCGAGGGCGGCAAGCTGAAGGGCGTGTCGCTGCACCACTTCGGCGGGTTCGCGGACGCCGCCTGGCGGGAGAACGACTACCTCTGGGGGCGCCTGGACGCCGCGGAGCTGCTGCTGCGCACGCTGCGCTCGAGCACACCCGGTCAGTCCCCGCCGACCCCCCGGGACTCCGCGGACGCCGCGCGGCTGGCCGGGCCGCGGCTTCGCCCGGCGCTGTCCGCGATCCTCGCCGCGGAGCACGACCTGGTCCGCGATCCAGCGATGCTGCCGAGCCTGCGCGCTGCGGTCCAGACGCTGCCCCCGTCCTAGCCGACAGACCTCCCGGCGTCCCGCGACACCACAATGGCGCAGAATGACACCATGAGCCCTTGACATGACACCACCGTGGTGTCATCGTAGTGGCATGGAACTCGGACAGTACGTCAGTGACCTGCAGCGCCAGCTGGTGGATGCCGCGGAGAACGGCACCGAAGAAACCCGGGTCGTGGCGGAGCGGCTGGCCGCCGGGCTGGATGCAGCGACGCGGCTCGTGCTCCTGGACGCGCTGTCGGCCGCTCTCGGCGAGATCACCAGCGACCTCGCCCCCGGCTCGGTCGACCTGCGGCTGCGCGGCCGCGAGGTCGAGTTCGTCGTCACCCAGCCGAACCCCGAGCCCGACGCCGACGAGCATCCTGGCGGCGCCGTCGACCTCGACGACGTCAGCACCTCGCGCACGACGCTTCGCCTGCCGGACGCGCTCAAGGCCCGGGTGGACGAGGCGGCTGCGGCTGACGGCCTGTCGGTCAACACCTGGCTGGTCCGCGCGGTTGCGGACGCACTCCAGCCCAAGCAACGACGCTCCGCGCAACGCAGCATGCGCACCGGCGACAACTTCGCGGGCTGGGCGCGCTAAGCGCCCACCCCCTGCTCAACCACCAGCCACGCGAACCCGCGGGCTCGGACGAACACGCCCAGACAAAGGGAGGCGTCAGCATGCCCACCTACAACACCCCTACGCCCGTCGACCTCGCCATCAACCTTCAGGTCGGCGCCATCGAGGTCTTCGCCGGAGACCGCACGGACACGGTCGTGACCGTCTCCGCCACCAACCCGTCGAAGGCCGCCGACCGCCGAGGTGCGCAGGAGACCAAGGTCGACTTCGACGGCCAGCGGGTCACCATCACCGGCCCGCGGCCGCGCTTCAGCTGGCGCGGCCCGAGCGAGTCGATCGACGTGAAGGTCGAGCTGCCTGCGGGGTCGCGGTTCACCGCAGAGGTCGCGGTCGGCGGCGTGCGCACCGTCGGCAACCTTGGCGCCACCCGCGTCAAGAGCTCGATGGGGTCCGTGGATCTCGACCGCACGGGCGATCTCTGGCTGCGCGCGTCGCACGGCACCGCCACCGTCGGTACCGCCGAGGGCGGCATCGAGATCACCGCCAATCACGGCCAGATCCGGGTCGGCACGGTCACCGGCGACGCGATCCTCAAGGCGTCGCACGGCAGCATCCTGGTCGATGAGTCCGGCGGCGAGCTCGACGCGAAGCTCTCCTACGGCGATCTCGAGATCGGCAGAGCGCTCGCCTCCGTCACCGCGAAGACGGCCTACGGCAGCATCCGGCTGCCCGAGGTCTCGAGCGGTTCGATCCAGGTCGAGAGCGGCTTCGGCCAGGTCACCGTCGGCGTGCGACCCGGCGTCCCCGCCTGGCTCGACCTGTCGTCCAAGGACGGGCACGTGCGCAACGAGCTCGACGGCGACCGCGCACCCGAAGCCTACGAGCAGACGGTCGCAGTACGGGCGCGAACCCAGTTCGGCGACATCACCATCCAGCGCGCCGGCTAAGACCCGGCCTTCCGACAGAAAGGAACGACAGCGATGACCACCACAGCGATCGAGGTCCGTGGGCTCCGCAAGTCCTACGGCGACAAGCTCGTGCTGGACGACGTCGACCTCAGCGTGCGCCCCGGCACCGTCACCGCGCTGCTCGGCCCGAACGGCGCCGGCAAGACGACGACCGTGCACATCCTGAGCACGCTCGTGCGGCCCGACGCCGGCACGGCCCTGGTGAACGGCTCCGACACCGTTCGCGATCCGGACGGGGTGCGGGCGGTGATCGGCCTGACCGGCCAGTTCTCCGCGGTCGACGGCCTGCTCACCGGCGAGGAGAACCTCCTGCTGATGGCCCGGCTGCGCCACCTCGGTGCCAAACGCTCGCAGACCCGGGTGGCCGAGCTGCTCGAGCAGTTCGACCTCGTGGACGCCGCGCGCAAGCCGCTCGCCACCTACTCGGGTGGGATGCGCCGGCGCCTCGACCTCGCGATGACCCTCGTCGCGACGCCGAGCGTGATCTTCCTGGACGAGCCCACGACCGGGCTGGACCCGCGCAGCCGCCACACCATGTGGGACATCGTGCGCGGCCTCGTCGCGGACGGCACGACCGTCCTGCTCACCACGCAGTACCTGGACGAGGCGGACGAGCTCGCCGACCGGGTCGCCGTGCTCGACGACGGCCGCGTGGTCGCCGAGGGCACGCCGGAGGAGCTCAAGCGCCTGGTGCCCGGTGGGCAGATCCGGCTCCGGTTCGCCGATGCCGTGGCGTTCGACGCCGCCGCACGCCTGCTCGAGGAGTCCGCCCGCGACGACGCCGGGCTCGCGCTGACCGTGCCCAGCGACGGCGGCGTCGCCGTGCTCCGCACCGTGCTGGACCGCCTTGATGCGGCTCGTCTCGAGGTCGCCGACCTCAGCATCCACACCCCGAACCTCGATGACGTGTTCTTCGCGCTCACCGGCCGGGCCGAATCGAAGGGAACCGAGTCATGACCACCATCACCACCAGTCGCCAGAGCGCCCCGAGCACCAGCCGGTCCTCGCACGTCGTCGCCGACGCGGTCACCATGCTGCGTCGCAACCTGCTGCACATCGTGCGCTACCCGGGCCTGACGGTGTTCGTGATCGGAGCACCGGTGGTGTTCCTGCTGCTGTTCGTGTACGTCTTCGGCGGCACGCTCGGGGCCGGTCTGCCCGGCGTGGACCCTTCCGGCGGACGGGCGGCCTACGTCGCCTATGTCATGCCGGGAATCCTGGCGATGACGATCGCGGGCACAGCAGGTGGTATCGCGACGACCGTCGCGATGGACATGACCGAGGGCATCACTGCCCGGTTCCGCACGATGGCGATCTCGCGGGCGGCAGTGCTCGCCGGGCACGTGCTCGGCAACACGATCCAGGCGATCCTGGCCGTCACCGTGGTGCTCGGGGTCGGCCTGCTGGTCGGGTTCCGCCCGAGCGCGGGTCCGGTCGACTGGATCGCGGCCATCGCCATCATGGTGCTCATCGCCTTCGCCATCAGCTGGCTCGCGGTGGCGATGGGGATGCAGTCGAAGTCGGTCGAGACCGCGAGCAACCTGCCCATGCTGCTCCTCCTGCTGCCCTTCCTCGGCAGCGGTTTCGTGCCGACCGACTCGATGCCGGCAGGGCTGCAGTGGTTCGCCGAGTACCAGCCGTTCACGCCGTTCGTCGAGACCATCCGCGGGCTGCTGCTCGGCACCCCGCTGGGGTCGAACCTCGTCCTCGCCCTCGGGTGGTGCGTCGTGATCACCGTCGGCGGGTACGCCTGGTCGATGAACATCTACGAACGCAAGTCCGTGCGCTGAGCCCGGGCCGCACCTGACGCACCCGCGCTGGCCCCAGGGACCTGACGAGGTCCTAGGGCCGGCGCAGGGTGCGTTCCAGCAGCTCGCGGACGTCGTCGGGCAGCTGCTGCTCGGCGACGACCACGTCGACACCGGTGCTCTCGTGGGTCAGCCGGTACACGAACCGGTCGGGCTGGGCCGGCTCGTTCGGGAGCTCGCGCAGCAGCGGCGAGCTGAGCAACGCGCGCCAGGCTGCGGCGTCCGCGGGATCGAGCGCGTCGAGGTCGATCTGCCGGTCCACCCGCATCCCGGCGAAACCGCCGCTGCGTTCCAGGTGCAGCCGCTGGGGCTCGGCCGGGTCGCTCACCCGACGCCGACCTGCTGCCAGGCATCCCGGACCGCGCTCGCCTGAGCTCCGCCAGCGCCGAACCTGGCCTCGGCCGCGGACACCGTCGCCGCCGCGAACCCGGCGAAGTCGACGTCCGAGGCGAGCGAGCCGCCGGTCAGCGTGTCGTACCAGATCCGGCCGGCGCCGTCCCACGCGCTGCCGCCGATGGCGACGGCCGCCAGGTAGAAGGCGTGGTTCGGTATGCCGGAGTTGATGTGCACGCCGCCGTTGTCACTGCTGGTGTGCACGTAGCCGGCCATGGTGGCCGGCTGCGGGTCCTTGCCCAGCTCGTCGTCGTCGTACGCGGTGCCGGGAGCGCGCATCGAGCGCAGCGCCACGCCGTTCACGGCCGCCGTGAACAGTCCGGCGCCGATCAACCAGTCCGCGCCCGCCGCGTCCTGGCCCAGGGCCCGCTGCTTGACCAGGGAGCCGAAGACGTCGGACACGCTCTCGTTCAGCGCGCCCGGCTGGTCCTGGTACTCCAGGCCGGCGGTCAGCTGCGTGACGCCGTGGGTGAGCTCGTGCCCCATCACGTCGACCGCGATGGTGAACCGGTTGAAGGTGACGCCGTCCCCGTCGCCGAAGACCATCTGCTCGCCGTCCCAGAAGGCGTTGTCGTAGGCATCGCCGTAGTGCACCGTGCCCAGCAGCGGCAGCCCCTTGCCGTCGATCGAGTCGCGACCGTAGACGTCGTAGTAGAGCGACCAGGTCTGTCCCAGGCCGTCGTACGCCTCGTCCGTCGCCGGGTCCCCGGTGGGCGGTGCGCCCTCGGCCCGGGCCTCGTCGCCGGGCAGCGTGGTGTCGTTGTGGGCCGTGCTGATGGTGCGCCGCGCCGAGGGGACCGCGCCGGGCGCCGGGTCCTGCGGTGCCGGTCCGGCGCCCGGTCCGGCGCCGGTGACGCCCCCGGACTCGCGCCGGGTGCGGTGCACCGTGTCCAGCGCCAGGGTCCGGGCGGCTGGTTGCGACCGGGCGGGGTCGGCGGCCGCGGCGAGCCGGGCCAGCAGGTACGGCGGGATGATCGAGCAACGGCTCGCCTTCGTCACGCTGCGTCGTGGCATGTCTGCTCCCTGGGTCCACTTCGACCCTAGGCCGCGACGCCGTCCTGGGCCAGGTCGGTCAATCGATCAAGTTTCCGGCCTGGGCTCTTGACCCGTCCTTTACTCTTCGTCACATTGCAGATCGACGTCACCGCCGACGCCCGACCGGCTAGGAATCGGTGACGGTCCGTCATCCCACCGGAGAGGACACCTACCGTGACCACCGCTGACGCCTCAGCCGCCCACCAGCTGTTCACCTCAGCGGTTCCGGTGGCCCGTCCGGAGGAGGTCGCCCGCTTCGAAGAGCTCCACCGACAGCTCCCCGCGTCCCTGGGGGCACTGCTCGGCTGGCGGGTCGGGCTCACCCCGGACGTGGAGGCGTTCCGCTCGCAGGCGGACGACGGCACCTGGACGACGTGGACCTGGCGAGACGTCGCGGGGGCCGTGGACGAGATCGCCGCAGGGCTGCTCGCGCTCGGGCTGGCGCCCCAGCAGCGGGTCGCCATCGCGTCCTCGACCCGGGTCGAGTGGGTGCTGGCCGACCTCGCGGTGATGCGCGCAGGCGGTGCGACCACGACGATCTACCCCTCCAGCACGCCCGCCGACGTCCGGTTCATCCTGGCCGACAGCGAGTCCGTGGTGGTGTTCGCCGAGGACGCGACCCAGCTGGCCAAGGTCCGCGACCACTGGGCCGGGCTGTCGCAGCTGCGCGCCCTGGTGGTGCTCGACCCGGACGCCCTCGGTCCGGACTCCCAGCACGCCGGTGACGCCAACGTGATGACGCTGGACGCGCTGCGCGAACGTGGCCGCCGTTCCCTGGACGCGGACCCGGACGTCGTCCGGACGGCGTGCGCCACCGTGCGCAGCGACCACCTCGCCACGCTGATCTACACGTCCGGGACGACCGGGCAGCCCAAGGGCGTGCGGCTGCTGCACTCGGCCTGGGTCTACCAGGGCGCCAGCACCGCCGCGCTCGGCCTGCTCACCCCGCAGGACCTGCAGTATCTGTGGCTGCCGCTGTCGCACGTGTTCGGCAAGGGCCTGCTGACCACCCAGCTGGTGGTCGGCTTCCCGTCCGCGGTGTGCGGTGACCTGGACCGGCTGATCGACAACCTGGCCACGGTGCGCCCGACGTTCATGGCCGGCGCCCCGCGGATCTACGAGAAAGTGCACGCCCGGGTGCGCACCCAGCTGGAGTCCGAGCGGGCGGCCAGGGCCCGGCTGGCCGCCTGGGCGATCGACGTCGGCCGCCAGGTCTCGGTGCTGCACCAGCGCGGCCAGCAACCGTCCACCTCCCTGGCCGTGCAGCACGCGCTGGCCAAGCGGCTGGTGCTGTCCAAGATCACCGCCCGGTTCGGCGGTCGCATCCGGTACTTCGTGGCCGGGTCGGCGGCCCTGAGCAAGGAGGTCGCCCAGTGGTTCCACGCGGTCGGCATCCTGGTGCTCGAGGGCTACGGGCTGACCGAGAGCTCGGCCGCCTCGTTCATCAACCGCCCCGAGGGCTTCGCGTTCGGCACGGTGGGCCAACCGTTCCCGGGCACCGAGGTGCGGCTTGAGGAGGACGGCGAGGTTCTGCTGCGCAGCCCCGGCGTGATGGCGGGCTACCACGGGCTCGAGCACGAGAGCGGTCAGGTACTGGACGATGACGGCTGGCTGCACACCGGTGACATCGGCGAGTTCGTGGACGGCTGCCTGAAGATCACCGACCGCAAGAAGGACCTCATCAAGACCTCCGGCGGCAAGTACGTCGCGCCGCAGGGCATCGAGAGCCGGTTCAAGGCGGTCTGCCCGTACGCCGCGCAGATCGTGGTGCACGGCGACGGACGTCGCTATATCACCGCACTGGTCACCTTGGACGCCGACGCGATGGCGACCTGGGCGCAGCACCACGACATGGCCGGCGCGCCGTACGAGGAGATCGTGGCATCGCCGGCGGCCCGCGAGATGGTCCAGCGCTGCCTCGACGAGCTCAACGACGGCCTGGGCAGGTGGGAGACGATCAAGCGTTTCGAGATCCTCGAGCGCGACCTGACCATCGAGTCCGGCGAGCTCACGCCGTCGTTGAAGCTGAGGCGCCGGGTCGTCGAGCGGCGTTACGGCGACCTGTTGGACGCGCTGTACGACGAGCCCGCGCACTGAGCCTGGTGCGGTGGCGGTCCGCCTGGGCCGCCGGTCGCCGCGTGTGGTCCACTAGCGCCATGGCTCTGGTCGAGGCGGTCTGCGTCGTGCACGAGGTGCATCACGACGAGGGTGGAGACGTCGGTGAGACGGCGATCGACAAGCGTCCCGTCCCGGGGCGGGTGCCGGTGCTGCAGCTGGGGCTGCACGGCGACAAGCAGCTGGACCTCGAGCACCATGGCGGTCGCGACCAGGCCGTGTACGTGTACGCCGGCGAGGACGCGTCCTGGTGGGCGGGCCAGCTCGAGCGGGACGTGCCGGCCGGACTGTTCGGCGAGAACCTGCGTACGACCGGCTTGGACGTGACCGGGGCCCTGATCGGCGAACGCTGGCGGATCGGCGAGGCCGACGAGGGTGCCGTGCTTGAGGTGACGGCGCCGCGCATCCCGTGCGCGACGTTCCAGCGCTGGCTCGACGAGCCGCAGTGGGTCAAGCGGTTCACCGAGCACGGCGCTCCCGGCGCGTACCTGCGGGTGCTGCGCGAGGGCAGCGTAGCGGCCGGGGACCGGATCGAGGTGGAGCACCGCCCGCAGCACGGCGTGCGCATCACGGACTGCTTCCCGCGCCTCTCGCCGGAGCACGCCCAGCGGCTGCTGGACAGCGAAGACGCCGGCGAGGTCCAGCTGCACGCGGACCTGCGTCGTCGTAGCGAGCTCGCTGCCGCGCGGGCCGCCTCGGTGTGAGTGCCCCAAGGGTTGCGGGTGCCGAGCGCCCTGCCTGAGGGCGAGCCGGCCCCGGACGACGGCGCGCTGCCGCCGGACGCGCTGGTCGGCCTCGGCCGACGTCCGTTCGGGGTCTACCTGCACGTCCCGTTCTGCGCTGTGCGCTGCGGTTACTGCGACTTCAACACCTACACCGCCAGCGAGCTGGGTGGCGGCGCGAGCCAGGCCACGTTCGCGCGCACCGCGCTGAGCGAGCTGGGGCTGTCCCGCCGGGTGCTGGGCGACGCGGCGCCGGCCGCCGGCACGGTGTTTGTCGGTGGCGGCACCCCGACGGTGTTGTCTTCGGACGATCTAGGACTGCTGCTCGAGGGCGTGCGGGCCACCTTCGGGTTGACCGACGACGCCGAGGTGACGACCGAGGCGAACCCCGACTCGGTGACGGCCGAGTCGTTGCAGTCGTTGCGGGACAACGGTTTCACCCGGGTCAGCTTCGGCATGCAGTCGGCGGTGCCGCACGTGCTGGCCACGCTGGACCGCACCCACGACCCCGAGCGGGTGCCGCAGGCGGTGCAGTGGGCCCGCGTGGCGGGGCTGGACGTCAGCCTTGACCTGATCTACGGGACGCCGGGGGAGTCCCTGGACGACTGGCGCGCCAGCCTGACCGCGGCGCTGGCCTGCGAGCCGGACCACGTCTCGGCGTACGCGCTGGTGGTCGAGCAGGGCACCAGGCTGGCCACCCGGGTGCGTCGCGGTGAGGTCACCATGCCGGATGACGACGACGAGGCCGACAAATACGAGCTGGCCGACGAGGTGCTGACCGGGGCGGGGCTGGGCTGGTACGAGGTCAGCAACTGGTCGACGTCGGCGGCCACCCGCTGCCGGCACAACGTCGGCTACTGGCAGGGCGCGAACTGGTGGGGCGTCGGGCCGGGGGCGCACAGCCACGTCGGCGGGGTGCGCTGGTGGAACGTCAAGCACCCCAGCGGATACGCGACCCGGTTGGCCGGCGGCCTGAGCCCGGCGGCGGCACGCGAGATCCTGTCCGCCGACCAGCAGCACGCCGAGCAGGTGCTGCTGGGGGTGCGGATGGCCGACGGTCTGGACCTGGCGGTGCTCGACCCCGGGGGTCGCCGCGCGGTGGCGGCCCTGGTCGCGGACCGCCTGGTGGACGGTCCGGCGGCGCTCGCCGGGCGAGCCGTGCTCACCCGGCGCGGCCGACTGCTCGCCGACACCGTGGTGCGTGCCCTGCTGCCCTGAGGCGCTGGCGTGAGGCGCGGCGCTGCGGTCAGTGCACCAGGTCCGGCGTCAGGGGGTAGCGGAACTCCTGGCCCTTGTTGGCAGCGACGGCCCCCATGATCTGGAGCACGATCGAGGCCACCAGGAGCAGCAGCAGGAACGGGACCAGGATGATCAGCCCGAAGCCGAGCGTCACGATGGCCAGCACCAAGCCGCCGACAACGGCGACGACCGAGACGATCAGCAGCATGATCTGGAAGTTCAGGGCAGCCGCCGCGTGCCGGCGCACGAACGGCGAACGGTCCTTGTAGATCAGGTAGACCACCAGCGGTCCCAGCACCGGGAAGCCGACCAGCCCGCCGGCCCATGGCGACAGGTGGGCGAGCGTCGCCCAGGTCCGCTCGTCAGAGGGGTTCATGGGCTGCCCGGGGTACGGCCGGCCGTACGGCCCGGCGTACGGAGCAGGCGGGTAAGGGCCGACCTGGTTGGGCGGTCCGTAGCCCGGGAGCGGCGGTGGTTGGTTCGGCTGGTCGTTCGGTGTCTGGCTCATGGTCCCCCTCGTCAGGTGCTGGCGACCGCGCTACTTCACCAGACGGATGGCGAACGGGTAGCGGTAGTGCTCGCCCTTGTTGGCAGCCAGCCCGCCGATGATGCAGAAGACGATGTTGACGACCCAGATCAGGAACGGCAGGAAGAAGAGCAGCCCGAGGGTCACGCCGGCGAGCACCCAGCAGATGACGTAGCCGATGAGCACGGTGATCTGGAAGTTGAGCGCCTCCTTGCCCTGGTCGTCGACGAGCTCCGAGCGCTCGCGGAAGACCAGCCAGGTGATCAGCGGGGCGAGGAACCCGAGCACGATGCCGCCGAGGTGGCCGAGCATCGCCCACAGCCGCGAGTCGCTCTCCGACAGCGGGGCGCCGGCGGTGACCGGCGCGGGCGCCACCGGAGGCGCCGGGGCCACCGGAGCTGCGGCTGTCGGCGGTGCGGCCGGCGGTGCGGCGGGCGGTGCTGCCGGTGCCGGGGTTGCCGCATCGGTGACGGGCTGGTCCGCGTTGGCCGCGCCCTCGCTCGGCGTGGTCGGCTCGGGCTGCTGCTCGCTCACTGGTCCTCCAGGGTTGGAATGTCTCCCATGCGCAGGTCAGCGTAGGGCTTGGGGCTCCCGGCGTCAGCGGTCCTGGGAATCCGCTGTGACGAAGTCGATCAGCTCCTCGACCCGCGCGAGCAGGTCCGGTTCGAGGTCGGCGTACGAGCTGACGCTCGACAGGATCCGCCGCCAGCCCTGGGCGACGTCCGTATGGGTCCGGTGTGGCCACCCCAGGTGCGCCAGGACGCCACGCTTCCACTCGACGTCCCGCGGCACGACGGGCCACCGGTCCAGGCCGAGCCGCTGCGGCCGCACCGACTGCCAGACGTCCACGTACGGGTGCCCGACGATCAGCAGATGGTCGCGGAACTGCCGTTGGGCCACCGCCTGTGCGGCCAGCCGGGACTCCTTGGACCCGGCAACCAGGTGGTCGACGAGCACGCCGAGCCGGCGTCCCGTGCCCGGGGCGAAGTCGCGCACCGCCGCGGCCAGGTCGTCGACCCCGTCCAGCATCTCGACCACCACGCCCTCGACCCGCAGGTCGTCCCCCCAGACCTTCTCGACCAGCTCGGCGTCGTGCTTGCCCTCGACCCAGATCCGCGACCCGCGGGCGCTGCGCGCACGCTGGTCCCGCACGAGGGTGGACCCGCTGGCCGTTCTGGTGGGCGTTGGCGGCGCTGCCGGTGCCTTGGGAGCGACGAGGACGACGGGGGCGCCGTCCAGCAGGAAGCCCGGTCCGAGCGGAAAGCCGCGGCTGCGCCCCCTGCGGTCCTCCAGGTGCACGACGTGGATGCCACCGGCCTTCTCGGTGCGGACCACCGCGCCGCACCAGCCGGTCTCGACATCCTCGACGACCAGGCCGGTCTCGGCGGTCACCTCGGTGCTGTGCCCCCGGGGCGGCGTCCTCCAGTCACCGGTCAGCACGTCGTCCCCGTAGCGGTCCACGGCGGTGATGCTAGTGGTCGAGCAGGATCCGACCAGGTCCGGTGACGGGGTGGGGCGCCAGGACGCCCAAGGGCTCCCAGCGGCGAGGACCCGGTCGATCCCTGTCGCCGGTGGCTCGCGCCGGGCGTGGGCGCCCAGGTCGAGGGCACGGTGGGCGGCGAGGACGTAGACTGGCACTCGCGCTGTTTGAGTGCCAGGTTGCTTCGAGACCGACGACGCGGAGGTGTGGATGAGTGACGAGCGACGGCTCGCCGTGCTGCGCGCCATCGTCGAGGACTACGTCGAGACCCGTGAGCCCGTCGGTTCCAAGGCGCTGGTCGAGCGGCACCGCCTCGGCGTGTCGAGCGCGACCATCCGCAACGACATGGCGGCTCTGGAGGACGAGGGCCTGATCACCCAGCCGCACACCAGCGCCGGCCGGGTGCCGACCGACGCCGGCTACCGGATGTTCGTCGACCGGCTGTCCGCCTTCAAACCCATGTCCGGCCCCGAGCGGCAGGCGATCTCCGGCTTCCTCGCCGGTGCCGTCGACCTGGACGACGTGGTGGACCGCACCGTGCGGCTGATGGCTTCGCTGACCCACCAGGTCGCGGTCATGCAGTACCCGTCGCTGACCCGCTCGACCGTGCGGCACATCGAGCTGGTCCCGATCGGCCAGCAGCGGCTGCTGGTCGTGCTCATCGCCGGCACCGGTCGGGTGGAGCAGCGGGTGCTGGAGACGGAGAACCCGCTGGACGAGAGCGTGCTCGGTGAGATCCGTGCCCGGATCAACGCCGAGTCGGCCGGCCGCCAGCTGACCGACGCGGCAGCCCGGCTGCAGCAGCTCCCCGAGCAGCTGCCGGTGGAGGACCGCGAGCTGGTGCGCTCGGTCGTCCGGGCGCTGGACGACGCCCTCATTGAGGAGCGGGAGGAGCGGGTGGTGCTCGCCGGGGCCGCCAACCTGACCCGGTTCGGCCAGGACTTCCCGGACAGCATCGGACCGGTGCTGGACGCGCTCGAGGAGCACGTCGTGCTGCTACGGCTGCTCGGTGAGCTCTCGCACGACCCCAACGCAGTCGCCGTCCGGATCGGCAGCGAGCTCGAGTACGAGGGCCTGCAGGGAACCTCAGTGGTCTCCAGCGGCTACGGCGGTGGGCAGGACGTGGTGGCCGCCCTCGGCGTCCTCGGCCCGACCCGGATGGACTACCCGACCACGATGGCCACGGTGCGCGCGGTGGCCCGCTACGTCTCCCGGGCGCTCGACGGGTAACCCGTTACCGCCCGCCCAGCCGGCCTCGCCCGGCACCATCCCGAACGGACGAAGAGGACCCTTGAGCGACCACTACGAGACCCTCGGCGTCGCCCGTGACGCCACGCCGGAGGAGATCAAGAAGGCCTACCGCAGGCTGGCCCGCAAGCTGCACCCCGACGTCAACCCCGGGCCTGAGGCGGAGGACCAGTTCAAGTCGGTCAGCGCCGCCTACGACGTGCTCAGCGACGCCGGCAAGCGTGCGAGCTACGACCGTGGCGGCGACGCGTTCGCGGGGGCGGCCGGCGGGTTCGGCCAGGGCTTCTCGTTCACGGACATCATGGACGCCTTCTTCGGCGGTCAGGGCGGCGCCGAGCGCGGGCCGCGCTCGCGCCAGCGCCGCGGTCAGGATGCCTTGATCCGGGTGCAGATCGACCTGCGGGACGCCGTGTTCGGCAGCGAGAAGGAGATCTCGGTCGACACGGCCGTCGGCTGCCCGACCTGCGACGGTCTTGGCGCGCAGCCGGGCACCGGCACCCGCACCTGCGACGTCTGCGGCGGACGCGGCCAGGTGCAGCAGGTTCAACGATCGTTCATGGGCAACGTGATGACCTCGCGGCCATGCGCCACCTGCCAGGGCTACGGCTCGGTCATCGCGCAACCGTGCGTTCAGTGCTCCGGCGAGGGCCGGGTGCGCTCGCGGCGCACCATGACGCTGCGCATCCCCGCCGGTGTCGACAACGGCACCCGCATCCAGCTCAGCGGCGAGGGCGAGGTCGGCGCCGGGAACGGACCGGCGGGCGATCTGTACGTCGAGATCGCGGTCGCTAACCACCCGACGTTCGTCCGGCGCGGCGACGACCTGCACGCCACGGTCGCGCTGCCGATGACGGCTGCGGCGCTGGGCACCAGCGTCACGCTCGACACGCTGGACGGCGACCAGACCCTCGACGTCGCAGCGGGAACGCAGTCCGGCCAGGTGACCACGATGCGTGGTCTCGGCGTGACCCGGCTGCGCGGTATGGGGCGCGGCGACCTGATCGTGCACGTCGAGGTCAACACCCCCAAGAACCTGGACGAAGAGCAGCGGGCGCTGCTGACCCAGCTCGCCAGGCTCCGTGACGAGGAGCGCCCGGAGGGTCGGCTGGCCTCGCACGGCAGCGGTCTGTTCGGCCGGCTGAAGGACGCGCTCAGTGGCAAGTGAGCTGAGGGTGCGCGGCCGTTGAGCGCGCCGCTGTTCCTGCTCGAGCCGGACGCCCTGCAGGGCGTCCGGCTCGGCGCCAGCGTGCTGCTCGGTGGCCCGGAGGGCCGGCACGCGGCGACCGTACGACGGATCGTGGTCGGCGAGCGGGTGGACGTCGCTGACGGCTCCGGTGCGCTGGCCCGCTGCACGGTGACCGCGGTCGGCCGGGACGAGCTCACCCTGCGGGTCGACGAGCGGGAGGACGTGCCTGAGCCGGCCCCTCGGTTCGTTCTGGTCCAGGCGCTGGCGAAGGGCGAGCGCGACGACCTTGCCATCGAGGCGGCCACCGAGCTGGGTGTCGACGAGGTGGTGCCCTGGCAGGCGGAGCGCAGCGTCGTGGTGTGGCGCGGCGAGCGGGGCGTGCGGTCGCATCGCAAGTGGGAGCAGACCGTGCGGGCGGCCGCCAAGCAGTCGCGCCGGGCGCGGGTGCCGAAGGTCGGTGACCTGGTGGACCGCGAGGGGCTGGTGGCGCGGGTCGGCGCCGCGACCCTGGCTGTCGTGCTGCACGAGGAGGCGACCCTGCCGCTGGCGGCGCTGGACGTACCGAGCATCGGCGAGGTGCTCCTGGTGGTGGGGCCAGAGGGCGGCATCACGCCGGACGAGGTCGACGCGATGGCTCTGGTGGGGGCCACCACCTGCCGGATCGGCCGCGAGGTGCTGCGCTCCTCGACCGCTGGGCCGGCGGCGCTGTCGGTGCTCAGCGCGGCGATGCGCTGGCGCTGAGCCCAGCTGACATCCGCCCGCCACGGGTCGTCGGACTCCTGCCGTTGACCTGACGGACACCTGACGGAGGCATCCCCGCGATTGCCGTTGTCGGTGGTGGTTGATAGGCATGGTCCCGACGCACGACGGCCGGTCACCGACGACCTGCCGGACCTTGTCCAACACCGGACGGCCGGGGGGCCCGCGATGGCGACCGAGAGCTTCCTGGGTGCCGCGACGACGGATCCGCGCGGTGCACTCGGGGTGGACGAGGTGCGCGAGCACGTCGCCAGCCTCGCGCTGCGCGACGACCGCCCGGTGGGCACCTCCCGGGTCGGCCTCGAGCTGGAGTCGCATCTGGTCGACCTGGTGGCACCGGACTGCCGACCTAGCTGGGACGAGATCGGCGCGGCGCTGGCGGACCTGCCGCTGATGCCTGGGGGTAGCGGGGTCAGCGTGGAGCCTGGCGGCCAGGTCGAGCTGTCCGGGCCTGCGACGTCCGACGTGGTGCGGGCCGTACAGGCGCTCCGGTCCGACCACCGGGTGCTGCGCACCCACCTGCGGCAGAGCGGGTTGGCGCTTTCCCTGGCGGGTACGGATCCGGTTCGCCCCGCGCTCCGGGTGAACCCAGGTCCGCGGTACGTGGCGATGGAGGAGCACTGGCGCGCCACCGGCCAGAGCGCCGCCGGGCTCGCGATGATGTGCTCGACCGCATCGGTCCAGGTGAACCTCGATGCCGGGCCGCGCTCAGGTTGGGCCCAGCGCACCGAGCTGGCGCACCTGCTCGGTCCGGTCCTGGTGGCGGTCTCGGCCTGCTCACCGTGGCTGACCGGTCGGGCGACCGGCTGGCGTTCGGCTCGCCAGCGCGTCTGGGGCGACCTCGACGTGCTGCGCTGCGGGCCCTTGCGCGGTGGTCCGGACCCGGCGGTGGAGTGGGCCGGCTACGCCCTCGAGGCCCCGGTGATGCTGGTCGGCTCGGCCGCGGGGATGGCCGCCGTGCGCAGCAGGGTGTCGATGCGTGAGTGGATCCGCGGTGACGTGCTGCTCGACGGGCGAAGACCGACGCTGGTCGACGTCGACCAGCACCTGACCACGCTGTTCCCGCCTGCTCGGCTGCGCGGCTGGATCGAGGTGCGCTACCTCGATGCCGCGCCCGTGCGGTGGTGGCCCGCGCTGGTGGCCGTGCTGGTCACGCTGATGGACGTGCCCGCCGCCGCCGACCGTGCGGCGCAGCTGACCGAGCCGGTGCGTCGGGAGTGGACGGCGGCCGCGCGGGACGGCCTGGCGCACCCGGAAATCGCCCGGGCCGCCCGGGCCTGCCTGGAGCTGGCGGGGCAGCACTGCCCGGACGAGCTGGTGCCGGACGTCGCCAGGCTGGCGGACCTGGTCGGCGCAGGCAGGTCGCCGGGCGATGAGCTGGCCGACCTGGCCACCCGGTCCGGGCCGCGAGCCGCACTGCTGGAGGACTGCGATGCGTGAGCTGCTCGCCCGCGACCTCGAGCGGGCCCGGGTTCGCACCCTGCGCCTGACCGACCTCGACGAGCCAGAGCTGGTCCGCCAGCACGACCCGCTGATGAGCCCGCTGGTGTGGGACCTCGCGCACATCGGCCAGCAGGAGGACCTCTGGCTGCTCCGCGGTGGCAACGCCGGGGAGCCAGGGCTGCTGCCGCCGGACGTCGAGCAGCTCTACGACGCCTTCAAGCACCGGCGCTCCGACCGACCGTCGCTGCCGCTGCTGCCGCCGGTGCGGGCGCGCTCGTTCTGCACCGAGGTCCGCGGCCGGGTGCTCGACCGGTTAGAGCGCGCGGACGAGGAACGGCTCTTCCCCTACGGCATGGTCGTCCAGCACGAGCAGCAGCACGACGAGACGATGCTCGCCGCCCTCCAGCTGCGCCAGGGCCCGCCGGTTCTCGGCCCTGGCACGGCGCTGCCGTCAGGGCGGCCACTGCGGCTGGCGCCGGTCGGCGACGAGGCGGGAGCGGGGGGCTTGCAGAGGTGGCGCTCGGCGCTCAGCGACTCCTGCCTCGTCCCGGCCAGCGAGTTCGTGCTGGGCGTCGACCTGGCCCATGAGCCCTTCTCACTCGACAACGAGCGTCCGGCGCACGTCGTCCACGTGCCGGCGTTCCGGATCGGACGGGTGCCGGTGACCAACGCGCAGTGGCGCGAGTTCATCGCCGACGGCGGGTACCAGCAGCCTCGGTGGTGGTCCGGGCGCGGCTGGCAGCACCGGGTGAGCACGGGGGTGAGCGCGCCGATGAGCTGGTTGCCGGACGGCAGCCGGGTGCGCTTCGGCCTCATCGAGGACGTCCCGCCGGACGAGCCGGTCCAGCACGTCTCGTACTTCGAGGCACAGGCCTTCGCCGCCTGGGCGGGCGCCCGGCTGCCGACCGAGGTCGAGTGGGAGAAAGCCTGCGCCTGGGACCCGGTCGCCGGGCAGCGGCGGCGCTGGCCCTGGGGATCGGCCGAGCCGACCGCCGAGCTGGCGAACCTCGGCGGGGACGCGTTGCGACCGGCCTCGGTGGGTGCCTATCCCGCCGGTGCCTCCGCGTACGGCGTGGAGCAGCTCATCGGCGAGGTGTGGGAGTGGACGTCGTCGCCGTTCGTCGCCTACCCCGGCTTCTCGCCGATGCTCTACGACACGTACAGCTCGCCGTTCTTCGGCGGCGACTTCCGGGTGCTGCGCGGCGGGTCCTGGGCGGTGGCGCCCAGCACCGTGCGGCCCTCGTTCCGCAACTGGGACCTACCAGTGCGACGCCAGATCTTCACCGGCCTGCGACTCGCCTGGGACGCCTGAATGTGCCGCCACCTGGGTTGGCTCGGTGCGCCGCGCACGCTGCACGAGCTCGTGCTGGCCGGCCCGCACTCGCTGCTGGTGCAGTCCTACCGGCCGCGCCGGCAGCGCTTCGGCCTGGTGAACGCCGACGGCTGGGGGGTCGGCTTCAGCGGCCCGGACGGCGAGCCGGCCCGCTGGCGCTCGACCCGACCGTTGTGGCAGGACGCGTCGTTCGCCTCCGTGGCTACGGCGCTTCGCTCGGGGCTGGTGGTCGCGGCGGTCCGTTCGGCCACCGAGGGCATGCCGATCGACGAGAGCGCCACCGCCCCGTTCCTGCACGACGGCTGGCTGGTGTCGCACAACGGGCGGGTGGAGCGCTCCGTGCTGCCGGTCCGGCCGGACGCCGAGTCGCTCTGCGACTCGGCGCTGCTGGCCGCCCACGTGGTGGCCGAGGGGGTTGACCGGATCGCCGACACCTTGCTGAAGGTGGCGGCGGACGACCCCGGCGCCCGGCTCAACCTGCTGCTCGCCCGCCCGGGTCGGCTGATCGCCACCACCTACGGCGACACGTTGTCCCGTATCTGCACCGACGCCGGGACGCTCCTGGCTAGTGAGCCGCTCGACGACGACGAGCGCTGGACCGACGTGCCAGATCGGCACGTCGTCGAGGTGACGCCGGCCGGGCTCACCGTGACCCCGCTGGAGAGCCCATGAGCATCACCGTCCAGAGCCACCTGGCCGGCACCGACCGTGCGCAGGCCTTGGCCGACGACGTCCGCAGCGGGCTGACCGCCAGCCCGAAGTCGTTGCCGCCCAAGTGGTTCTACGACGAGCGGGGGAGCGCGTTGTTCGACGAGATCACCCGTCTGCCTGAGTACTACCCGACGGACGCGGAGCGATCGGTGCTGCGTGAGCGGGCGGCCGAGATCGTCGCGCGGTCGGGCGCCGACACGCTCGTCGAGCTCGGTAGCGGGACGTCCGAGAAGACTCGCCTGCTGCTCGACGCGTTCGCCGCGGCCGGCCGGCTGGAGCGCTTCGTGCCGTTCGACGTCGATCCCACGATCCTTCAGCAGGCGGGGGAGGCGGTTGCCGCCGAGTATCCCGGCACGCAGGTGCAGGCGGTGGCCGGCGACTTCGAGCGGCACCTGGACCGGCTCCCGGTGACCGGGCATCGGCTGGTGGCGTTCCTGGGGTCGACCATCGGCAACCTGGAGCCGCGCCCGCGGGCTCAGTTCCTGACAGCGATCGCGGCGGGCTTACGTCCGGGCGACGCGTTCCTGCTGGGCACTGACCTGGTCAAGGAGCCCGGCCGGCTGGTCGCGGCCTACGACGACGCGGCCGGCGTGACCGCACAGTTCAACAAGAACGTGCTGCGGGTCGTCAACCGCGAACTGGCTGCGGACTTCGACCTGGACGGGTTCGAGCACGTCGCGCGCTGGGACGAGCGGGACGAGTGGATGGAGATGCTGCTGCGGTCGGTCCGCGCCCAGACCGTGCGAGTCGGCGCCCTCGACCTGCAGGTCGAGTTCGCGGCCGGCGAGCTGATGCGCACCGAGGTCTCGGCGAAGTTCCGGCAGTCCGGCGTCCGCCGCGAGCTGGCCGCGGCCGGGCTCGAGACGCAGGCCTGGTGGACGGACCCGCGCGGGGACTTCGCGGTGTCGCTCAGCACGCTGCGCTGAGCGCGCGCTCGGACCTCGGCTGAGCACGCCGGCTCAACGGACCACGAACACCCTGGTGTCCTCGCGGTCCGGGCCCTGCCCGGACGCCGGCGGGTCGAAGGCCCGGAAGGTGTAGCTTCCGGGGGCGAGGTCGCCGAGGTCGACCGTCCAGCTGCCGCGCTCGGGGCAGGCGATGCTGGCAGTGGTGTGGCCGGACCGTACAACCTGCGAGCCGGAAAACAGCTGCCAGGCCACGTTCGCCTCGAAGGTGCAGGCTGAGCCTTGGACCGTGACGGGTGAGCCGACCACCTGGCCCTCCCCGGGGGTCTGGACCCAGATCGAGCCGAGGACCTCGTACGCCGGGTCCGTGCGGTGCAGGACACTGCCCACGGGGAGCTGGTCGAAGAGCTTGCCCGGCCGTCCGTCGGCGTGGCTCTTCACAGCCCCACGGCTGATCTGCAGGGCCTGGGCGATCTCGCCCTCGGACATCCCCAGGTGGTACCGCAGGACCAGTACCTCACGTTGCCGGGTGGGCAGCTGGGCAGCTGGGCGAGCGCGGCGTTCACGGCGGCGAGCGAGCGGGTGCCAGCGGCCGTGGGGCCACCCGCCTGCGTCCATCGATGCCGCACGGTCCGCCGCCGCAGTGCGCTTCGCGAGCCGTTGACCACCGCGACCCGCAGATAGGCCAGGGCCTGGTCGTGGTCCGACATCCGGCGCCAGCGGCGGTGCACGGCGATGAACGCGTCCTGGACGACCTCCTCGGCCACCGCCTGGTCCCGCACCAACAGGTAGGAAAGCCGGACGAGCGAGCGCCAGTGCGCCCGGTAGAGCTCGGTCAGGGCCTCGTCGGCGGTCCAGCGCGTGCTCTCCTCGGGCAGCGGCGAGGCGGATGCGGCGACCTGGTCCGAGGTCATCACCGTCACCTCCGGTCCTGGGCTGAGCAGCGCTGCCATGGTGTTGACACGCGCGAGGTCGCGCAATGGTTGTCCGGCGCGCACACCGGTAACCTCGCCGGGTGAGCAGCGAACCACGACCACGCGACCCGCAGTGCCTGTTCTGCCGCATCGTCGCCGGCGAGATCCCGGCCGACGTAGTCGCCGAGGACGAGCAGGCGCTGGCGTTCCGTGACCTCGAGCCGCAGGCACCGCTGCACGTGCTCGTGGTGCCGCGCGCGCACTACCCCGACATCGGCACGCTGGCGCACGGCGACCCGGACGCGCTCGTGGGCGTGGCCCGCCTCGCCGCCAAGGTCGCCGCCGACGAGAACGGTGGCCAGTTCCGGTTCGTGTTCAACAGCGGCCGGCAGGCGCACCAGAGCGTCTTCCACGCCCACGGGCACGTGCTCGGCGGTCGTGACATGACCTGGCCGCCCGGCTGATGGCCGCCGGCACCGAGCCACGTCCGCTGCCGGACGACGTGGCACAGTCGTTGCGGCACAAGGTCTTCCAGGCGCAGCGTGACTGGCGTGCGCCCTCCGTCGTGGTGCGTGTGGTGCGCCGTGGGCAGGTCCAGCTGGACGCCTGGGCCGGTGCTGCCGACCTCGGCTCGACCGGCCCCGGGCCGACCTCGGGCCCGCTCGAACCCGGCCCCGACGTGCAGTACCGGATGGGTTCGATCACCAAGACCTTCACCGCGGCGCTGGTGCTGCAGGCCCGCGACGACGGCCTGCTCGACCTGGACGACCGGCTGGACGCGCACCTGCAGGTGCCGGCGCACGGCGAGGTCACGTTGCGCCGCATGCTCTGCCACCTGTCCGGCCTGCAGCGCGAGCCGGTCGGCGAGGTCTGGGAGTCGCTGCGCGGGCCCGACCTGGACGCCATGCTGGCCGACCTGGCGGTTGCCGAGGCGGTGCTCTCGCCGCAGCAGCGCTGGCACTACTCGAACCTGGCCTACGCGCTGCTCGGGCAGGTCGCGGCCACGGTCCGCGGCACCAGCTGGGAGCAGGTGCTGCGCGAGCGGCTGCTCGACCCGCTCGGGCTGACCCGCACGACCACCGAGCCGACCGCGCCGGTGGCGCGCGGCTACTTCGTGGACCCGTACGCCGACCGCGTCCTTCCCGAGCCGCTGTTCCCGGGGTACGCGTTCGCGCCCGCTGCCGAGCTGTGGACGACGAGTGCCGACCTCGCCCGCTGGGCGGCGTTCTGGGCCGAGCCCGACGAGAGCGTGCTGAAGGCGGCCACCGTCGCCGAGATGACCCACCTGCACGCGATGGCCGACCTGCAGCAGTGGACGTTGGGCTGGGGGCTCGGCCTGATGCTGCACCGGCGCGGCGAGCGGTTCTTCGTCGGCCACGACGGGGCGATGCCGGGGTTCCTGGCCAGCATGGTGGTGCACCGCGACAGCAGTCTGGGCGTGGTCGCGTTGACCAGCACGAGTCGGGCCGCGGACCCTCTCACCCTGGCTGTCGAGCTGGCCGAGGCGGTGCTGGACGCCGTCCCGGAGCTGCCGCAGCCGTGGCTGCCCGGGCCCTCGGTCCCCGCGGACGTCGAAGGACTGCTCGGCACCTGGTGGACCGAGGGAATGGAGTTCGCCGCCTCCTGGCGCTCCGGCGACGACCACGAGGTGGACGGCAACGACGGCGCTCACCTGGAGCTGCAGGCTGCCGGTGCCCCCGCGTCCCGGCCGCCCGCGCGGCTGCGCCGCGACGGCTCGGACCGTTGGCGGGTGGTCTCCGGGCGCGAGCAGGGAGAGTTGCTGCGCGTCGTCCGGGGCGAGGACGGCGTGCCGACCCGGCTGTACTGGGCGACGTACCCGATGACCCGGCTGCCGCTGCCGTTCGGCAGCTGAGCGGCTCGTCCGGGGTCGCAGCCTGTCCTATCCACCTGTCGCAGTCGGGCCTCCCGGCTACGATGGAGGAGTCCACGAGCAGCGACGGAAGGGACGAACTGGCCACCTGGCCGCCCATGAGCGACACACCACCCACCAGCGCGTCCGACGTCCCCGCGGCAGGGGGCGAGGCACCTACGGGCAGCAGCCGGCCCCCGACCTCCCTCCCGCACACCATCGTTGTCACCCCTGAGGTGCCGATGGTCAGCCTGCTCGGGCCTGGCGACGACGTCCTGCGCACCATCGAGCGCGCCTTCCCGCGGCTCGACGTGCACGTGCGCGGCAACGAGATCACGGTCAGCGGTCCGCCCGGCGAGGTGGCGCTGCTGGAGCGCCTGGTCGACGAGCTCCTGATCGTCATCGCGTCCGGCCAGCCGTTGACCCGCGATGCGGTGGACCGTTCGGTCGCGATGCTGCGCCAGCAGACCACCGAACGGCCGGCCGACGTCCTGACGATGAACATCTTGTCCAACCGGGGCAAGAAGATCCGGCCCAAGACGTTGAACCAGAAGCGTTACGTCGACGCGATCGACGACAACACGGTGGTCTTCGGCATCGGCCCGGCCGGCACCGGTAAGACCTATCTGGCGATGGCCAAGGCGGTGCAGGCCCTGCAGGCCAAGCGGGTCAACCGGATCATCCTGACCCGGCCGGCCGTCGAGGCGGGCGAGCGGCTCGGCTTCCTGCCGGGCACCTTGACCGAGAAGATCGACCCCTACCTGCGCCCGCTGTACGACGCGCTGCACGACATGCTCGACCCGGACTCGATCCCGCGGCTGATGGCGGCCGGCACGATCGAGGTCGCGCCTCTCGCCTTCATGCGGGGTCGCACGCTCAATGACGCCTTCGTCATCCTGGACGAGGCGCAGAACACCTCCGCCGAGCAGATGAAGATGTTCCTGACCCGCCTCGGCTTCGGTTCCAAGATCGTGGTCACCGGCGACGTCACCCAGGTCGACCTGCCGGCGGGGACGACGTCCGGGCTGCGGGTCGTCCAGGACATCCTCGACGGCCTGGACGACGTCCACTTCGCGTTCCTGACCAGCCAGGACGTGGTGCGGCACCGTCTGGTCGGGCAGATCGTCGACGCCTACGGCCGCTGGGACGCGTTGCGTTCCGGGGCGACCCTGTCGGGCAACCGGGCGAGCCGGCGCAGCCGGCGATGACCCGATGAGCATCGAGGTCAACAACGAGACCGGCCACGAGTGCGACGAGCACGAGCTGGTCCGCATCTCGCGCTACGTGATGGACGAGCTGAGGGTGCACCCGCAGGCCGAGCTGTCCATCGTGCTGGTCGACGAGCCCGCCATGGAGCGCCTGCACGTGCAGTGGATGGACCTGCCAGGCCCGACCGACGTGATGAGCTTTCCGATGGACGAGCTGCGCCCGGGCAGCGAGGACGCCGAGCCCGAGCCGGGCCTGCTCGGCGACGTCGTGCTCTGCCCGTCGGTCGCTGCCCAGCAGGCGTCGCAGGCCGGCCACACGACGCAGGAGGAGCTCCTGCTGCTGACCACCCACGGCATCCTGCACCTGCTGGGGTACGACCATGCCGAGCCGGACGAGGAGGCTCAGATGTTCGAGCTCCAGCGCCGACTGCTGCTGACCTTCCTAGCCGGCAAGGGCCGACCCCGGCCATGATCACCCCGGACGCGAGGCTCGCCCTCGCGGTCGTCCTGCTGGTCGTCTTCGCCGCCGCCCTGGCCGCAGCCGAGGCATCCGTGTCGAAGGTGACCCGGGTGCGCGCCGAGCAGCTGGTCGAGGATGGCCGCCGCGGTTCGGCGTCCCTGCTCGCCGTGGTCGGCAACAGCGGACCGTTCCTGTCGGTGTCCACGTTCGTCCGGGTGGTCTGCGAGTCGTTCGCTGCGGTGTTCGTGACGATCACCTGTGCGGGGGCGTTCGAGCGTCAGTGGGTCGCGCTGCTGGTGGCGGCGGCGATCATGGTGGTCGCCTCGTTCGTCCTGGTCGGGGTCAGCCCGCGCACCGTCGGCCGCCAGCACGCCGAGACCGTCGCGCTGCTCAGCGCCCCGGTGCTGCTCTGGCTGTCCCGGCTGCTCGGCCCGCTGGCCAGGCTGCTGGTCGCGCTGGGCAACGCCGTCACGCCGGGCCGGGGTTACCGCGACGGCCCGTTCTCCAGCGAGTCCGAGCTGCGCGAGCTGCTGGACCTGGCCGGTCAGAACTCGGTGATCGAGGCCTCCGAGCAGCAGATGCTGCACTCGGTCTTCGAGCTCGGCGACACCATCGTCCGCGAGGTCATGGTGCCCCGCACCGACATGGTCACGATCGAGCACGACAAGGTGCTGCGCCAAGGGCTGTCGCTGTTTCTGCGCTCGGGCTTCTCCCGGATCCCGGTCGTGGACGAGGGACCGGACGACGTGCTCGGCATGCTCTACCTCAAGGACGTGACCAGGCGCGTCTACCTGGACGCTGCGTCCGAGCAGTCGGTGCGTGTCCGCGACGTGATGCGTCCGGTGCACTACGTGCCGGAGAGCAAGCCGGTGGACGACCTGATGCGTGAGATGCAGCGCGACCAGACGCACGTCGCGGTCGTCGTCGACGAGTACGGCGGCACCGCCGGGTTGGTGACCATTGAGGACGTGCTGGAAGAGATCGTCGGTGAGATCGCGGACGAGTACGACCGCGAGGCGGACGCCGTGGAACGGCTCGACGACGGCACGATCCGGGTGCAGGCCACCCTGCACGTCGATGAGCTGGGTGAGCTGTTCGACCTCGAGCTGGACGACGAGGACGTCGACACCGTCGGTGGCCTGCTGGGCAAGGCGCTCGGCCGGGTCCCGATCCCGGGGGCGCGGGCCGTCGTCGAGGGACTCGAGCTGACCGCTGAGCGACCCGCCGGACGTCGGCACCGCATCGCGACCGTGATCGTGCGGGACGTGCGCGGCGCAGCGGAGGCGGACGCCAAGCAGGCGGATGCTGCGAGACTGGGCCAGTGAGCGCCTCTGAGCACCGGTCCGGCTTCGCGTGCATCGTGGGCCGGCCGAACGCCGGCAAGTCCACGCTGACCAACGCGCTGGTCGGCGAGAAGGTCGCCATCACGTCGTCCAAGCCGCAGACCACCCGGCACGCGATCCGCGGCATCGTGACCCGCGACGACGCCCAGCTCGTGCTTGTCGACACGCCCGGGTTGCACCGACCCAGAACCCTTCTGGGACAGCGGCTCAACGACGTCGTACGCGGGACGCTGACCGAGGTGGACGTCGTCGGCTTCTGCCTGCCGGCCGACCAGAAGGTCGGCCCCGGCGACCGGTTCATCGCCGCCGAGCTCGCCGCGATCCGCCGCGAGGGCCGCGGAACGCCCGTGGTGGCGGTCGCCACGAAGATCGACCTGGTCGACCGGCAACGGCTGACCGAGCACCTGATGTCCATCGACCGGCTGGGGGAGTGGGACGACATCGTCCCCGTGTCCGCCGTGCGGCACGAGCAGGTCGACGTCCTGACCGACCTGCTGATCAAGCACCTGCCCGTCGGCCCCGTGATGTACCCCTCCGGTGAGCTCACGGACGAACCCGAGGCCGTCATGGTCGCCGAGCTGATCCGCGAGGCCGCCCTGGAGGGCGTTCGGGACGAGCTGCCGCACAGCCTCGCCGTGGTCGTCGACGAGATGACCCGGCGCGAGGACCGCCCCGAGCACGACCCGATGCTCCAGATCCGGGTGATCCTGTACGTGGAGCGTTCTTCGCAGAAGGGCATCATCATCGGCAAGGGCGGCGCGCGGCTCAAAGAGGTCGGCAGCAACGCCCGGCGCGGCATCGAGGCCTTGCTTGGGCAGAAGGTGTTCCTGGACCTGCACGTGAAGATCGCCAAGGACTGGCAGCGCGATCCGAAGCAGCTGCAGCGCCTCGGCTTCTGACCCTTCGGTGCTGGCGTGAAGCCGAGCGCCGCAGACCTTCGGTCGGCCCTCGCTCCGCTCGTTTGACGCCGACCTGCGGTCTGCGGCGCCCGGCTTCGCGGGCTGGTTGGGTGAGACCGCGGGGCGGGTCGCTCTTCGGCTCGCCTATTCTGGGCTAATGCGCGTAGGTGTGTTTGGGACTACTGGTCAGGTTGGCGGGGTCATGCGGGCCTTGCTCGCGGAGCGATCCTTTCCGCTCGATGATGTGCGGTTCTTCGCGTCCGCACGCTCGGCAGGGACCACGTTGCCCTGGGGTGGCGGCGAGGTCGTCGTCGAGGACTCGGCGACGGCTGACCTGTCGGGGCTGGACATCGCGCTGTTCAGCAACGGCAAGGGTGCCTCGCTGGAGCTGGCGCCGCGGGTGGCCGCGGCCGGCGCCGTCGTGATCGACAACTCCAGCGCGTGGCGGATGGACCCCGACGTCCCGCTCGTGGTGAGCGAGGTCAACCCGGAGGACCTCGACGTCCTGCCCAGGGGGATCGTCGCTAACCCGAACTGCACGACCATGGCCGCGATGCCGGTGCTGGCCCCGCTGCACCGCCGGGCCGGCTTGGTTCGGCTGCACGTCGCCTCGTACCAGGCCGTCTCGGGTTCTGGCGGCAAGGGTGTGGCCGAGCTGGACGAGCAGGTCCGCAAGGTCGCCGACAGTGCTGCCGCGCTGGCCTTCGACGGCCGAGCGGTCGAGCTGCCGGCGCCGAGTGCCTACGTCAAGCCGATCGCCTTCAACGTGCTCCCGCTGGCCGGCTCGATCGTCGACGACGGTTCGGGTGAGACCGACGAGGAGCAGAAGCTGCGCAACGAGACGCGCAAGATTCTGCACGCCCCCGGCCTGGCCGTCGCCGCGACCTGCGTGCGGGTGCCGGTCTTCACCGGGCACAGCCTCGCGATCCACGCCGCGTTCTCGCGCCCGCTGTCGCCGTCCGAGGCGACCGAGCTGCTGGCGACGGCGCCCGGCGTCGAGCTGTCCGACGTCCCGACGCCGCTGGACGCGGCCGGTCGCGACCCGAGCCTGGTCGGCCGGATCCGGACCGACCCGACCGTGGACGGCGGCCGTGGCCTGAGCCTGTTCGTCTCGGGCGACAACCTGCGCAAGGGCGCCGCGCTGAACGCCGTCCAGATCGCCGAGCTCCTGCTCGCCCGCCGTTCTTGACCAACTCCCCCGCCCCCGCCCCCGCCCCCTCGCAGCGGCGTTGAAGTTGATCACGTTAAGTGGGCGAAGACCTGCTTCTCGAGGCGAAGACCCCTCGAGAAGCAGGTGTTCGCACACCTAACGTGATCAACGGCGGAAGCGTCAGCGAGGAGCGGGGGGTGGAGACGGGGGGAGGGTCCGGGATGTGGGACCGGATGACCAGGGCGTGGACGACGTCCGGCGCCCGGGCGTACGGTATCCGGGTGCGGACGACGAGCCTCCTCCTTGGTCGCCGCGGCGGGGCTTCGTAGCAGGCCGGCCCCTCGCCGCGGGTTCTTGGCGTGCCGGTCACACCTCCTCGCAGAGACGAAGGCCACCCGATGACGCACGAGACCACTGAGCGCTGGGCGACCACGCCGCAGCAGCCGTCGGTGATGCCGGTCCACAAGTACCGGCCCTACTACGAGACCTTCACGGTCGAGCTGCCCGACCGCACCTGGCCGGACAAGACGGTCGACCACGCCCCCCGCTGGTGCGCGGTCGACCTGCGTGACGGCAACCAGGCGCTGATCGACCCGATGAGCCCGGCCCGCAAGCTGGCGATGTTCCAGCTGCTGGTGCGCATGGGCTACAAGGAGATCGAGGTCGGCTTCCCCAGCGCCAGCCAGACCGACTTCGACTTCGTCCGCCAGCTGGTCGAGGGTGAGTACATCCCCGACGACGTGATGATCCAGGTGCTGACCCAGTGCCGCGAGCACCTGATCGAGCGCACCTTCGAGTCCCTGGTCGGCGCTAAGCAGGCCATCGTGCACTTCTACAACTCGACGTCGACCCTGCAGCGCCGGGTCGTCTTCGGTCTGGACCGCGACGGCATCACCGACATCGCCACCCAGGGCGCCAGCCTGGCCAAGAAGTACGCCGAGATGATCACCCCAGACACGGAGATCCACTACGAGTACTCGCCGGAGTCCTACACCGGTACCGAGCTGGAGTACGCGGTCGAGGTGTGCGGCAAGGTCATCGACGTCATCGACCCGACGCCGGACCGCCCGCTGATCATCAACCTGCCGGCCACCGTCGAGATGGCCTCCCCGAACGTCTACGCCGACTCGATCGAGTGGATGAACCGGCATCTGCCGCGCCGCGACAGCGTCGTGCTGAGCCTGCACCCGCACAACGACCGGGGCACCGGCGTCGCGGCCGCCGAGCTCGCCTACCTGGCCGGCGCCGACCGCATCGAGGGCTGCCTGTTCGGCAACGGCGAGCGCACCGGCAACGTCTGCCTGGTCACCCTCGGGCTCAACCTGTTCAGCCAGGGCATCGACCCCCAGATCGACTTCGGCGACATCGACGACGTGCGCCGCACCGTCGAGTACTGCAACCAGCTGCCGGTGCCGGAGCGGCATCCGTACGGCGGCGACCTGGTCTACACCGCGTTCTCCGGCTCGCACCAAGACGCCATCAAGAAGGGCCTGGAGGCGCTCGAGAAGGACGCCGCGGAGCAGGGCCTGGACGTCGACGAGCTCGTCTGGGCCGTGCCGTACCTACCCATCGACCCGAAGGACGTCGGCCGCACCTACGAGGCCGTGATCCGGGTGAACAGCCAGTCCGGCAAGGGTGGCGTCGCCTACCTGCTGAAGTCCGAGCACCAGCTGGACCTGCCGAGACGACTGCAGATCGAGTTCAGCGGAGTCGTCCAGCGGCACACCGACGACGAGGGTGGCGAGGTGTCCGCGGCCGCGCTGTGGACCGCGTTCAGCAACGAGTACCTCCCGCTGCCCGACCGCCCCTGGGGGCGGTTCACGCTGCGCGGCACGAGGCTCTCGACGTCCCAGGACGGTCTGGACCAGCTCGCCGTCGAGCTGGCCGACGGCGGCGAGGTCGTGTCCCTGCAGGGGCAGGGCAACGGCCCGATCGCCGCGTTCACCCAGGCGCTGGCCGACCGCGGCGTCGACGTCCGGGTGCTGGACTACCACGAGCACGCCATGAGCGCGGGCGGCGACGCCACCGCTGCCGCCTACGTCGAGTGCGCGATCGAGGGGCGCGTTCTGTGGGGCGTCGGCATCGACGCGAACATCGTCACCGCCTCGCTCAAGGCGGTCGTGTCAGCCGTGAACCGCTGGGTGCGCGACAGCGCCGACGCCGGTCAGGACGACGCGCCCGCCTAGTTCCGCAGATGCCCGGCGATCCGCGTCCGCAACCGGCAGACTGAGCACACCGGGGGCAACCGGGCAGGTCGAGGCAGGCGGGCGGTGGGTTCGGTAGACGGCGTCGTTGTGGTGTGCAGCGAGTTCGGTCCGCTCGACCTGTTGTCCGACTGGGCCCATGAGTTCTACCTGGACGGGTTCTCCGAACGCGCCGTGCAGGCTGCGCGCGAGGCGATCCCGGTCGCCCGCGGCGCCGGCGACCTGCGCACCCTGCGGTTCCTGCACTACACGTGCGGCGTGGCGTTGATCGAGCAGCGTCGCTGGGACGACGCGATCGTGGCGGCGCACGACCTGCTGTCGGTGGTCGAGCCGTGGGACTCGGCCTGGCGGGCCAAGGCACTGTCGCTGCTCGGCGACGCCGGCCTGCGGCTGGGACGGGCGTCGGCGGCCGTCGACGCGCTGGCCGAGGCGTTCAGCCTCGTCGAGCACGACCCGCCGAAGGTCTACAACCAGCTCAGCGCGACCATGGCCGTCGCGGCCACCCTGAGCCACGCCCAGCTGTTCACCCCGGCAGACGACCTGTTCCGGCTGTGCCTGTCGTCTCCGGCGGTGCGGGGGCCGCTGGCGGCGACCCGGATCGCCAAGGTGCTGGTGCTGCAGGAGTACTCCGTGCTGCACGCCACCTGGGGCACCGCACTGCTGCTGGACGGTCGCGACGGGCAGGCGTACCAGCACTTCGTCCGCAGCGCCGAGGTGGCGCTGCAGATGATGCAGATGACCGCCGGCAGTGACGACGAGATGCACGCCCGGGCCGAGCTGGTCGAGGGATACGCACAGCTGCAGCTGGGCGAGACCGAGCTCGCCGAGGTGCGGCTCATGCAGGCCGCCGCGCGGTTCGAGATGCGGCCGGAGCTGCCGGAGGTGCAGATCAGCTGCCTCGGTCGGGCGCTCTGCCTGCTCGAGCGAGGGCGGTACGACCCGGCCCGCGACGTGCTCCGTGAGGTGCTGGACAGCGTCCGGGTGGCCGACCGGGTGGTCTGGGAGCTGGCCACCCTGGCGACCATGGCCGAGGTCGAGGTGGCCGAGCACGGCGAGCACCCGTCCACCCAGTACTACGCGCAGAGCACACAGGTCGCGGCCCAGCGGCTGTGGATCGAGCGGGAGAGCCGCTTCTTCGCGATGCGTGACCGGATCAGCCTGCGTGCGCTGGCCGCCGAGGCCTCCCAGCTCGGTCGCGACGCGATGATCGACCCGCTCACCGGGCTGGGCAACCGCCGGATGCTGGACGTCGGGATCGCCCAGTCCCTCGGTGGTGCGGCGCTGTTCGTGGACATCGACCTGTTCAAGGTCGTCAACGACCGCTTCTCGCACTCGGTGGGTGACGAGGTGCTGCGCCGGATCGCGGACATCCTGCGCGCGCACTGCCGTTCTCACGACGTCGTCGTCCGGTTCGGCGGTGACGAGTTCGTGGTGCTGCTGCCGGCCACGGCCGCGGTGGAGGCGGCCGCGGTCGGGGAGCGGGTGCGCGCCGCGGTGTACCGCGAGCACTGGGAGGACCTGCGTCCCGGCCTCGCCGTCAGCGTCTCGGTGGGCGTTGCCGCGTCGGAGGCGTCCACCGACCGGGTCCTGAAGGACGCGGACGCCGCCCTGTACGCGGCCAAGGAGTCCGGCCGCAACCGGGTCGCCGTGTACTGAGGCCCACCCGGCTGCGTGGCGGCGCCGGACTTGTCGGTGCGGCGTAGCACAATCATCCGGTGAGCCTGTACCGCGACGAGGCGATCGTCCTGCGCACCCACTCCCTGGGCGAGGCCGATCGGATCGTCACGCTGCTCACCCGCGAGCGGGGCAAGGTGCGCGCGGTGGCCAAGGGGGTCCGGCGCACCCGCAGCCGGTTCGGCGCCCGGCTCGAGCCGTTCATGATGACCGACGTACAGCTCTACCAGGGCCGCAATCTCGACACGGTGACCCAGGCCGAGACCATCGCGCCCTACGGCGAGCGGCTCGTCGCCGACTACCCGAGCTACACGGCGGGCTCGGCGATGCTGGAGACGGCCGACCGGCTGACCGAGGAGCGCGAGCCGGCGGTGCAGCAGTTCCTGCTGCTGGCCGGCGGGCTGCGCACGCTGGCCGAGCGGTCGCACGATCCGTCGCTTGTGCTCGACGCCTATCTGCTGCGCTCGCTGTCGGTGGCCGGGTGGGCGCCGTCGTTCGTCGACTGCTCGCGATGCGGGGCTCCGGGCCCCCATCGGGCGTTCGCCGTCGCTTCCGGCGGCTCGGTCTGCCCGACCTGCCGTCCGGCTGGATCGGTCGCGCCGGCGCTGGCCACGCTCGAGCTGCTCGCTGCCCTGCTGGCTGGCGACTGGGAGGTCGCGGACGCCAGCGACCCGCGGCACCGCCGCGAGGGCAGCGGCCTGGTGGCGGCCTACCTGCAGTGGCACCTCGAGCGCGGCGTCCGTTCGCTGCGGCTCGTGGAGCGGGCGTGAGGGCGCGCCGGGCGGACCGGCGGGCGTCGTCCGCCGTCCGAGCGGAGCCGGTGCCGCCACCGGCGCACCACTCGGGGGCCCGGCCGCCCGGCCTACCGGCCGAGCTGGTGCCCAAGCACGTCGCCGTCGTGATGGACGGCAACGGACGGTGGGCCAACGCCCGCGGTCTGCCCCGCACCGAGGGTCACGCCCGCGGTGAGGCCGTGCTGCTGGACGTCGTCGCCGGCGCGATCGAGGTCGGCGTGACCCACCTGTCGGCGTACGCCTTCTCCACCGAGAACTGGCGTCGCTCGCCGGACGAGGTGCGGTACCTGATGGGCTTCAACCGCGACGTGATCCGTCGCCGCCGTGACGAGATGCACGCCTGGGGGGTGCGGGTCCGGTGGGCCGGACGGCGACCTCGGTTGTGGCGCAGCGTGATCCGCGAGCTCGAGGCGGCCGAGGAGCTGACCCGCGACAACACCGTGCTGACCCTGACGATGTGCGTGAACTACGGCGGACGGGCCGAGATCGCGGACGCCGCGCGGGCCCTGGCGCTGGACGTGCAGGCCGGTCGGGTGTCGGCCGACCGCATCGACGAGAAGGTGCTGGCCCGCTACCTGGACGAGCCGACGATGCCGGACGTCGACCTGTTCTGGCGCTCGTCGGGCGAGCAGCGGACGTCGAACTTCCTGCTCTGGCAGTCGGCCTACGCCGAGATGGTGTTCGACGACGTGCTGTGGCCGGACGTCGACCGGCTGGACCTGTGGCGGGCCATCGAGACCTACGCCAGCCGCGAGCGCCGCTACGGTGGTGCGGTCGACGTCCCTGACCCCCCTGCGCTGTAAGGGATTCGCGCCAAGGCGTGGGCTGGCGGGTCAGTGGCGGTTGCAGGTGCCAAACAGCTCCAGGGTGTGGCTGATGTCGCGGAACCCATGCTGGCCGGCGACGGCGTCGGCCCACTGCTCGACGGCCGGACCCTCGACCTCGACGGTCCGACCGCACTCGCGGCAGACCAGGTGGTGGTGATGCGAGCCGGAGCGGCACCGCCGGTAGACGACCTCACCGTCGTCGGTGCGCAGGGCGTCCACGCCCTCGTCCTCGACCATTCCCTGCAGCGCGCGGTAGACGGTGGCCAGCCCGATGGTGCTGCCCTGCTCGCGCAGCCCCGCGTAGATCTGCTGGGCGCTGACGAACGTGGTGCCGTCCGCGAGGTAGGACTCCACCGCCTCACGCTGTTTGGTGGCCCGTCGGGTCGTGCTGGTCATCGCTCGGCCTCCTGTGGCTGGGCTCCGGGTGCCGCGTCGTGGTCGTGCGGATGGTCGTGCGGATGGTCGTGCGGATGGTCGTGCGGATGGTCGTGCGCGAGGTTGTTGCCGTGCTCGTCGTAGTGCCCGCCGTGCGCTGCGTGCAGGTGCCCGCCGTGGAGGTAGTCCACGTGCCCGTCGTGCAGGACGGCGGGGTGACCGCAGTTCTCGCCGTGCTCGTGGGCGTGCTGTCCCTCAGCGACCCGGTGCCGACGTCCGGCCCAGCGTTCGCGCAGCCCGACCGCCACGGCGGTGAAGGCGAAGACCGTCACGGCCAGGACCACGATCGTGGCTCCCGACGGCGTGCTGGTGTAGAAGCTCGCGCTGATCCCGCACAGGCTGACCGCGACGCCCACCACGACCGCCAGCAGCAGGCTGGTGCGGAAGCTGCGGCAGACCAGCTGGGCGACAGCGTTCGGCACGATCATCAGCGCGCTGATCAGCAGCAGTCCGACCACCCGCATCGACACCACCACGGTCACCGCGGTCAAGATGGCCAGCACCATGTTCAGCCCGAGCACCGGCAGGCCGACGGCCCGCGCGTACTCGGGGTCGTTGGCCACCGCGAACAGCCGCGGCGCCAGTACGGCGGTCACCACCAGGACCACCGTCGCCAGAGCGGCGAACGTCACCACGTCGCGTGGGCTGGTGGTGGTGATGGCGCCGAAGAGGTAGGCGTTGAGGTTGGCTGGTGTGCCCTGTGGCGAGCGGGAGATCAGCGCGACGCCGAGCGCGATCCCGCCGTAGAACATCACGGCGAGGGCGACGTCCCCGCTGGTGCGTCCGCGTGCCCGGATCAGCTCGATCGCCACCGCGGCCGCGACCGCGGCCACCAGTGCCGTCCAGACCGGTGCCCGGCCGCTGACCACGCCGATCGCGACGCCGGCCAGTGCGACGTGCCCCATGCCGTCGCCGATCAGCGCGAGCCGGCGCTGAACCAGGAAGATCCCGACCACAGGCGCGGCCAGCCCGACCAGCAGGCCAGCCAGCAGGGCGCGCCGCATGAAGTCGTACTGCAGCAGCTCCAGGACAGCCATCACGCACCGCCCAGGGGGTGCTCGATCCAGGCCGACGGGTGACGCGGGTCGTCGGCGTGCGGGTCGGGCAGGTGGTGGTGGTCAGCCGAGTGCGGTGCGTGCGGCACGGGGCTCGGCGGGGGACCGTCGTAGGTGATCCGGCCGTCCGAGACGACGACGGCCCGGGTCAGGGTGTCGGCCAGCGGCCCGACCTCGTGCGTCACGATGATCATCGGCACGCCCCGGGTGGCGAGCTGGCGGATGGTGTCGGCCAGGGCCTGCTGGCTGACCTGGTCGACCCCAGCGGTGGGCTCGTCCATCACCAGGACGCCGGGCTCGGCGGCCAGCGCCCGCGCGATCAGCACGCGGCGCTGCTGGCCGCCGGACAGCTCGGCGATGTTGGTGTCGGCGAAACCGCCCAGCCGGACGGCGTCGATGGCCTCCGTGACCACCGCTCGGTCGACCGCGCCGAGCCGGCCGAACAGGCCGAGTCGGGGCAGGCGTCCGGACGAGACGACCTCGCGGACCGTCGAGGCGATGGCCCCGCCGACGGTGTGCCGCTGCGGGACGTAGCCGATGGCCGCGCGGTCACGCCGGGTGCGCAGCGGCTTGCCGAGCAGCTCGACCTCGCCGCGCATCACCGTCGCCAGCCCGAGCAGGCCGCGCACCAGCGTGGTCTTGCCCGAGCCGTTCGCACCGAGGACTGCGACGACCTCGCCGTCGGTGACGGTCAGGTCGGCGTCCCGGACCACCGGGCGGTCGCCGTACCCGATGGTGACGTCGCGCATCCGGACGACCGGCGTGCTGGTCATCGGCACGGCTGCCCGTGCCGCAGGCTCGCCAGGTTGGCGCGCATGACCTCGAAGTAGCTGGTCCCGGCCGACTGCGCCGTGAGCCCCTCGATCGGGTCGAGGACAGCGGCGGCGGCCCCGGTCTCGCGGGCGACGGTGTCGGCCACCGCCGGGCTGACCAGGGTCTCGTAGTAGATGGTGCGCACGTCGTTCGCCTCCACGAAGTCGATGACGTCGGCGAGCTCGCGCGGCTGCGGCTCGGCCTCGGGGGTCAACCCGGTGATGGGGACCTGCCGCAGGCCGTAGCGCTGGGCGAGGTAGCCGAAGGCGTTGTGGCTGGTCACCAGGTCCGGGTTCGCACACTGGGACAGACCCTTGCGGTAGTCCGCGTCCAGCGCGTCCAGCTCGGCCCGCAGCGCGGCCAGGTTGGTCGCGAAGTCGGCCGCATCGGCCGGCCTGAGCCTGGCCATCTCGGCTTCCAGCGCGGCGGCGACGGACGAGAGCCGGGTCGGGTCCAGCCAGAAGTGCGGGTCGGTGCTGCCGGCCTCGTTCCGCTTCGCCTGGCCCTGCTCGACCGGAGTGAAGGTGAGGTTGAGGTCGGCCGACGGGGCGGCGTCGAACGTGGCGGGTGGTCCGGCCGCGACGATGCCGTCGTCGACCGCGGGCTGGAAGCCGCTGAGGTAGACGACAAGGTCGGAGTCCTGCAGGTGCGCGACGTCGCGCGGGGTCAGCTCGAGGTCGTGCGGCTCGGCGCCCGGTCGGGTCAGCGAGGCGACCCGGACGGCGTCCCCGCCGATCCGCTGGGCGATGTACTGCAGCGGGTAGAAACTCGCGGTGACCCGCAGGCGTCCGTCGGCGTCGGAGGAGTCAGCGGCCGCTTCGCTGCTGCAGCCGGACAGGGCGAGGGCACCGGCCAGGGCCAGCAGGGCGGCGCCTGCGATGGCTCGCGTCCGGCGCTTCGTCATGACAATCATTCTCAGTCGAGATGAGAAC
The DNA here is from genome assembly GCF_049994355.1 of Angustibacter sp. McL0619. NCBI lineage: Bacteria > Bacillati > Actinomycetota > Actinomycetes > Kineosporiales > Kineosporiaceae > Angustibacter > Angustibacter sp. McL0619. Next base: position 1,732,228 of record NZ_CP188257.1, read on the forward strand.
GGTTGTCAATCTCCCTGGGACGTGACCTTCTCGCGCACCTCAGCTCCGGGGGAAGAACTGCACGACGCACAGGGCCAGCGCGAGCAGCAGCACGGCCAGCCGGCCCAGGCGCTCGCTGGTGGTCAGCCGGGGCCAGCTCAGGTACAGCAGCCAGGCCACGAACAGCGCGACGATCCCGGTGCACACGCCGCCGATCACGCCACCCACGAACAGCCCGACCAGCAGCAGGCCGAGCATCGCCAGGAACGGCACCACTCGGGGCAGGGCGGAGATCCGGGACAGCACAGGGTGACTGGCCCGGGCCACTGCGGCGCGCAGGTTCGAGTTCGCAGGCGTGCTCGCGGGCGGTCCTGAGGTGGGCACTTCGGCTCCGTCGGTCGGATGGGTGGGACGACGTGACATCCTCCCAGGAGCCAGCAACCGTCGTCCGGGGAGGTCAGCCGTGCCGCTCGTGGTGGTCACCCGATACCGAGTCCCGCCCGGTGACGAGCCGGCGTTCCGCGAGCGAGCCCGCGAGGCGCTGGACGCGTTGCGCGCCCAGCCCGGCTGCCGACGCGGTCACGTGGGCCGTTCGATCGACGACCCGCAGCGCTGGTTGCTGCAGACCGAGTGGGAGAGCACCGGGTCCTACCGACGGGCGCTGTCGTCGTACGACGTGAAGCTGCGAGCGGTGCCGGTGATGTACCACGCGATCGACGAGCCGACGGCGTACGAGTCGCTGGTGGAGGCCGACGAGAACGGCATGAGCGAGCACGAGAGCGACCGCGATCCCGGTGCTGGAACCGCATCGCCCGGCCGGCACGGCGACCGGTAGCCTGGCTGATCACCGCGCGCCGCCTGGGAGCGCCGGTCCCCGAACCTCGATGGAGTGATCCGCCCGTGGCCGCCAAGCCCGAGTCCCGCATCGACGCCGTCGTCAGCCTCGCCAAGCGGCGCGGCCTGGTCTACCCGTGCGGCGAGATCTACGGGGGTACGAAGTCGGCCTGGGACTACGGCCCGCTCGGCGTCGAGCTGAAAGAGAACATCAAGCGGCAGTGGTGGCGCACGATGGTGACCAGCCGCGACGACGTGGTGGGCCTGGACTCCTCGGTGATCCTGCCGACCCAGACCTGGGTGGCCAGTGGGCACGTCGAGACGTTCACCGATCCGCTGACCGAGTGCCAGAGCTGTCACCGCAGGTTCCGCGCCGACCACCTCCAGGAGGCGGTGGCCGACAAGAAGGGCATCGCGAACCCGGACGACGTCGACCTGGCCGATGTGGCCTGCCCGAACTGCGGCACCCGCGGGGCCTGGACGCCGCCCCGCGCCTTCAACGGCCTGCTGAAGACCTACCTCGGCCCGGTGGACGACGAGTCCGGCCTGCACTACCTGCGGCCCGAGACCGCGCAGGGCATCTTCCTGAACTTCCTCAACGTGATGACCTCGGCCCGCAAGAAGCCGCCGTTCGGGATCGCGCAGACCGGCAAGAGCTTCCGCAACGAGATCACGCCGGGCAACTTCATCTTCCGCACCCGCGAGTTCGAGCAGATGGAGATGGAGTTCTTCGTCGAGCCCGGCACCGACGCCGAGTGGCACCAGACCTGGATCGACCTGCGCACCCAGTGGTACGTCGACCTTGGCATCGACCGGGACAACCTTCGCCACTACGAGCACCCGAAGGAGAAGCTCTCGCACTACTCGACCCGCACGGTGGACATCGAGTACCGCTTCCACTTCCAGGGTTCGGAGTGGGGCGAGCTCGAGGGCGTCGCGAACCGCACCGACTTCGACCTGACGACGCACAGCAAGCACTCCGGCGTCGACCTGTCGTACTTCGACCAGGGCAAGAACGAGCGCTGGACGCCGTACGTGATCGAGCCCGCAGCCGGGATCGGCCGCTCGATGATGGCCTTCCTGCTCGACGCCTACTCCGAGGACGAGGCACCCAACGCGAAGGGCGGCGTGGACAAGCGCGTCGTGCTGCGGCTCGACCCGCGCCTGGCCCCGGTGAAGGCAGCAGTGCTGCCGCTGTCCCGGCACGCCGACCTGTCGCCGAAGGCCCGCGACCTCGCAACGGCGCTGCGCCGCAACTGGAACATCGACTTCGACGACGCCGGCGCCATTGGCCGCCGCTACCGCCGTCAGGACGAGATCGGCACGCCGTTCTGTCTCACGGTCGACTTCGACACCCTCGACGACCAGGCCGTGACGGTGCGCCAGCGCGACTCGATGGCCCAGGAGCGGATCGGGCTGGACCAGGTCGAGGCCTACCTGTCGGGCCACCTAGTCGGCTGCTGACCGGCCACGCCCTCCCCACTTGTGACGCGTTGTGGGGGTCTCAGCGCGTGGTGAGACCCCGATAGCGCGTCACAAGGTGCAGGTGGAGGCGGTCCAGTCGTCCGCGGCGGACCGCAGGCCGTCCAGCACCAGGGCGATCGCCGGGTCGTTCTGCGAGCCGGCTCGGACCGCCGCGTAGAAGTGCCGCGAGGCCGGTGACCCGAGGACCGGGACGACGGCCAGCCCGTCGACTGGCAGCGGCTGGGCCAGCCGCGGCACCAGAGCCACGCCCGCGCCCGCTGCGACGAGCGCACCCAGTGCGACCCAGTCCCCGACGTGATGCCGGACGTCGGCGGTGAATCCGGCGTTCGTGCAGACGGCGTCCGTCAGCTGGGCGCAGGACCCACCCGGATAGCCCGCGACCCACCGTTCGCCGGCCAGGTCGATCAGCCGGACGCCGGCCGGGTCGGCCAGCAGATGGCCGGCCGGCAACACCGCGTCGAGCGGGTCAACCAGCAGGTCGACGCGGTGGTACCGGGGGTCGGTGGACGGCGGGCTCGGCCGGTGGTGCACCGTGACCGCGACGTCGACGTCGCCCAGGTCGAGCATGGTGAAAAGCCCGGGCGGCTCTGCCTCCTCGACGGTGAGCGAGAGCCCAGGATGGCTGTGGCACAGCGACTTCAGCGCCGGTGCCACGATCGCGCTGATCCCCGTGGACAGGGATGCGACGCTCACCTGACCGGCCTGCCCGGCGTCCCAGGTCGCCAGGTCGGCGCGCGCAGCCTGCAGCTGCTGCTCGATCACCGCCGCGTGCTCCAGCAGAAGTCGGGCGCGGCTGGTCAACCGGACGCCGCGCCCGCGCTTCTCCAGCAGCTGCACGCCGGTCTCGCGGGCCAGCCCGGCGATCTGCTGGGACACCGCGGACGGGGTCAGATGGAGTGCCGCCGCGGCAGCGGACACCGTGCCGCGCTGCTCGAGCATGCGCAGCACGCGCAGCCGACGCAGATCAATCGTGAAGTCCCGACTCAACGTTGACATGAACAGATTGTAGATGGACTGAACGATCTGCAACACCGACAATGAAGGTATGAGTCGTCGTGGGGTGCTTCTGTTCGCCGGTCTGTCGATCGCCTGGGGGATCCCCTACCTGCTGATCAAGATCGCGGTCGAGGAGCTCAGCCCGCTCACCCTGGTGTTCGCCCGCACCGCGCTGGCCGCGGTGCTGCTGCTGCCCGTGGCGATCGCCCGTGGGTGGGTCCGGCCGGTGCTGAGCCGTTGGCCGAAGCTCCTCGTCTTCACCGCGGTCGAGATCACCGTGCCGTGGCTGCTGATCTCTCGTGCCGAGCAGCACCTCACCAGCTCCCTGACCGCACTGCTGGTGGCCGCCGTCCCGCTGGTCGGGGTGGGGGTCGCGATGGTCACCGGACGGCACGAGCCGCTGGGGCGCCTCGGGGCCCTCGGCCTGCTGGTCGGCATCGCGGGCGTCGCGCCGCTGGTGGGCGTCGACGTGGGTGGCAGCCAGTGGTCCGCGGTCGCCGAGATGGGCGTGGTGGTGGTCGGGTACGCCTTCGGCGCGGCCCTGCTGGCGCGCTGGTTCTCCGACGTCCCCGGCCCGGGTGTGGTGGCCCTCTCGCTCACGGCTGCGGCCCTGGGCTACCTGCCGTTCGCGGTGCCTGGCCTGCCCAGCACGATGCCCTCCACCCGGGTCGTGGTGTCGGTCCTCCTCCTCGCGCTGATCTGCACGGCCGCCGCGTTCCTGCTGCTGGTGGCGCTGGTCGGCGAGATCGGTCCGGTCCGCGCGACGACCATCACCTACGTGAACCCGGCGGTCGCCGTTCTGGCCGGTGCCCTCGTGCTCGGCGAGCAGGTGACCGGCTGGACGCTGGCCGGCTTCGCCTTGGTGATCGCCGGCTCGGTCCTGGTCAACCGTCGTCGGCCCGTTCAGGAGCGGCTCGACGAGAGCGCGCCCTGCCCTGCTCCGGTGGTCGCGACCACCTGAGCCGTCGTGACACCCGTCATGGGTCGCTCATGACTGCCGCCGGGGCGCGCGCCCCGCCGAGGCGGCAACCTTGGACCATGACGCAGAACGACACCACCACGGTCGGCGCCCTTGCGTCGGCGACCCGCAGCCCGGCGCTGCAGCTGCGCGACCTGCGCAAGAGCTACGGCGACGTCCGGGCGGTCGACGGGATCGACCTGACGGTCGAACGCGGCGAGATCGTCGCCTTCCTCGGCCCTAACGGCGCCGGCAAGACCACGACGATCGACATGATGCTCGGGCTGGCCCGCCCCAGCGGCGGGACGGTGCAGGTGCTCGGCTTCGAGCCGCACCAGGCCGTCGCCCGCGGTGAGATCGCCGCGGTGATGCAGACCGGCGGCCTGCTCAAGGACGTTACGGTGCGCGAGACCGCGCAGATGATGGCCGCCCTCTTCCGGTCGGCGCGGCCGGTCGAGGAGGTGCTGGCCCGGGCTGGCATCGCGGACATCGGCGACCGGATGGTCGGCAAGTGCTCGGGTGGTCAGCAGCAGCGGCTGCGGTTCGCACTCGCGCTGCTGCCCGACCCGTCCCTGCTGGTGCTCGACGAACCCACGACCGGCATGGACGTCGAGGGACGCCGCGAGTTCTGGGCGGCCATCCGCGCCGACGCCGCACGCGGGCGCACCGTGCTTTTCGCTACCCACTACCTGGACGAGGCTGACGCGTACGCCGACCGGATCGTGCTGGTTCGGCACGGTCGCGTGGTCGCCGACGGCACGTCCGCGCAGATCAAGAACCTGGCCTCCGGGCGGGTGGTCAGCGCCACCCTTTCCGGGGTGTCCGAGGTCGAGCTGGCCGCAGTGCCCGGGGTCGAGCGGGCCGAGCGCCGCGGCGATCGGGTTTTGCTGCGCGGCAAGGACTCTGACGCCATCGCCCGACACCTGCTCACCCACACCGCCGCCCGCGACCTGGAGATCGCCTCCACCGGGCTCGAGGACGCGTTCATCGCCCTGACCGGCGACACCACCGAGGAGAACGGCTCATGAGCACCGCGACCCTGACCGACGCCCGCAAGCCGCGCTCGGGCTTCAACCCGACCTACCTGCGGCTGGAGATGCGCCGCCTGCTGCGCAACCGACGCACGATCATCTTCACCCTGATCATGCCGGCGGCGTTCTTTCTCGCCTTCGGCGGCGGGGCCGACTACCGCAACCAGTCCGCCGGCGTCGGCAACGTCACCGCGTACGTGATGGTCAGCATGGCGGCGTACGGCGCCATGCTCGCCTGCACCAGCGGCGGCGCCAGCGTCTCGGTCGAGCGAGCGGTCGGCTGGAGCCGTCAGCTGCGCCTGACACCGCTGCGTCCGCTGGCGTACGTCGCGATGAAGATGACCACCGCGATGGTCCTGGGCCTGGTCGCGGTCGTGGTCGTCTTCGCGGTCGGCTACGCCAAGCATGCGCAGATGCCGCTGCACTCCTGGATCGAGTGCGGTCTGATCGCCTGGGTGGGCTCGTTGGTCTTCGCGGCGTTCGGGCTGTTCATGGGCTACCTGCTGCCGAGCGAGAACGTCATGCAGGTCCTCGGCCCGGGGCTTGCCCTGCTGGCGTTCGCCGGCGGCCTGTTCGTGCCGCTCTCGGACGGCACGCTGTTCGCCACACTGTCCGCGTTCACCCCGATGAACGGCCTGGCCAAGCTGTGCCGCGCACCGCTGACTGGGGACGGTTGGGAGATCTCCGCGGTGCTCAACGTGGTGTTCTGGTTCGCGGTGTTCGCCGGCGGTGCGGCCTGGCGGTTCCGGCGGGACACGGCACGGGTGTGAGGGATCTGCTGGCGCCTGGCTCACGGACCTCTACGGTGAGGTCCGTGAGCACTGGCGCGGCGGAGCAGACGCCGCGAGCCCGACCGAACGAGGCGGCCGCGGTGGCCGCGAGCTTCATGCCGGGCATCGGTCGGGCCCGGCCGATGGTCTTCGCCGGGGTCTGGCTGGTCTACCTGGTCTCGCCGCTCGCCGACGTCCTGAGGTCCGATGGCCCGTGGCGGGTGGTCGGCGTTCTCGCGCTGGTCGGTTTCGCGATGCTCTTCCTGGTCGGCGCGCTGCTGGTGCGCGACGTCCGGCGCGGCGCACCGGGCGCCGAGCCGAAGGTGTGGCTGACCCTTGTCGCGATGGTCGCACTGCTGGCCCTGGCGGCACCGGCCGGTGGCCAGGACGTGGTCGGCGGCGCGATCTACGTCGCCGTGCTCGCGGTGATGGCACTGCCGGGGCGGGTCGGTGCGGCCGTGGTGGCCCTGGTGGCCGTGGCGTCCGAGGTGGTGCCACGGCTCGTCGACGGGTGGAGCGCGGACAACTTCTTCGCTTTCCAGGTGATCGTGGCGAGCTTCGCGGCCTGGGGGATCATCCAGGTCATCGCTCGCAACGCCGACCTGATGCGCGCCCGCGAGGAGATCGCCCGGCTGGCGGTCGCCGACGAGCGGGCCCGGATGTCGCGCGACCTGCACGACATCCTCGGCCACAGCCTCACGGTCATCACGGTCAAGGCGGAGTTGGCCGGACGGCTCGCCGAGGTTGAGGGCGCACCCCAGGCGCGGGCCGAGATCGGGGACGTCGAGCGGCTGGCTCGCGAGGCCCTGGCCGACGTCCGGTCCACGGTCGGCGGAATGCGTGGGCTCACCCTGGCCGGCGAGCTGGCGGGTGCACGGACGGCCCTCGAGGCTGCCGGCATCGAGGCCCAGCTGCCCTCATCGGTGGACGACGTTCCGGCCGCCTGGCGTGAGCTGTTCGCCTGGACGGTGCGCGAGGGCGTCACCAACGTGGTCCGGCACAGCCGGGCCGAGCGGTGCGTCGTCCGGCTCTCGCCGCGAGCCGTCGAGGTGCGGGACGACGGGTGCGGCCCCGCCTGTCCGGACCGTTCGGACCTGCGCGCCGACCCCGGCTCGGTCGGGTCGGGACGTCTCGCGGGTACCCAGGGCGGCCACGGGTTGGTAGGCCTGCGTGAGCGGGCCGGTCAGCTGGGCGCCCGGATGTCCGTCGGATCGGCGGGTGCCGACGGGTTGCCCGGGTTCGTGCTGCGGGTGGAGGTCCCCGCGTGAGCGAGCCGATCCGCCTGCTGCTCGCGGACGACCAGGCGCTGGTGCGCGGCGCGCTGGCGGCCCTGCTGCGGCTGGAGCCCGACCTGGACGTCGTCGCGGAGGTCTCCTCAGGGGAGGAGGTGGTCGCGGCCGCTCGGCGGACCAGCCCCGACGTGGCGCTGCTCGACGTCGAGATGGGCGAGGTGGACGGGATCTCCGCGACCGCGTTGCTCCGCGCGGCGATCCCGCGCTGCCGAGTGCTGGTGGTCACGACGTTCGGTCGTCCCGGTTACCTGCGCCGGGCCATGGAGGCCGGGGCCAGCGGCTTCGTGGTCAAGGACACCCCGGCCCGGCAGCTGGCCGACGCCGTGCGTCGCGTGCACGCCGGCCTGCGGGTGGTCGACCCGTCGCTGGCCGCCGAGACGCTGGCTGTGGGCGACAGCCCGCTGACCCGGCGCGAGGGCGAGGTGCTGCAGGCGGCCCGGGACGGCGGGACGGTCGCCGACATCGCGGCGGCCGTGCACCTGAGCGAGGGGACTGTGCGCAACCACCTGTCCGCGGCCATCGGCAAGACTGGCGCGCGAACCCGGGCCGAGGCAGTCCGCATCGCCGACGAGCACGGCTGGCTGCTGAGCTGAAGACTGTCCTCGACGAAGGAGTGGCGATGGACGAGAACGCCGCAGGGATCACGCACGTGTCGGTCGTGGCGGTGCACGTCGAGGACCAGCAGCGGGCGGTCAGCTTCTACACAGAGGTGCTCGGCTTCGAGATCCGGCGGGACGCACCCTATGGTGACGGCGCACGCTGGGTGGAGGTCGCTCCGGAGGGCGGGCAGGCGTCCCTGTCGCTGGTACCGGCGCACGGCGCGGCCGCCGCCGGGGTGGACACCGGGGTCCGGCTGGTCGCGGACGACGCGCAGCGTGCCCACTCCGCGCTGGTGGCGGCCGGTGCGGACGTGGACGCCGACATCTCGAGGTGGCCGGGGGTGCCGCCGATGTTCTCCTTCCGCGATCCCGACGGAAACGTCCTCTACCTGGTGCAGCGCGAGTGAGCTGACGGGCTGCACGTCCACAGCCGGCGCGAGGGTCGCGCGCCGCATCGTCCCTGTGGACGACGGTTCGTCCCATCCTCCACAGGTCGGCCGGTGCCGCTGGGAACGGGCGCTTCTGGACGGCAGGTTTGGTCGCGGAGGTGGTTCCGTTGGCCGCGAAGGACACGTTGGGCAGGTACGGCGAGGACGTCGCCGCGCGGCATCTGGTCGAGCAGGGTTTCCAGGTGCTGTGCCGCAACTGGCGCTGTGAGCTGGGTGAGATCGACATCGTGGCCCGCGACGGCAGCTGCCTGGTCGTCTGCGAGGTCAAGACCAGGCGCAGCAACGTGTGCGGGCATCCGGCCGAGTCAGTGACCGCGCGCAAGCTGGCCCGGCTTCGCCGGCTGGCCGCCCGGTGGCTGGCCGAGTCTGGGCTGCACCCGCCGCAGGTGCGGATCGACGTCGTCTCGGTGTTGCGGCCGCCGACCGGGCGCGCCGTCGTCGAACACCTGAGGGCGGTGTCCTGAGTGCCGCTCGGACGAACCCGGTGCGTGGCGTTGTCCGGGATCGACGGCCTGGTGGTGGACGTCGAGGCAGATGTCGCCAGCGGCCTGCCCGCCTTCACCCTGACCGGTCTGCCGGATGCGTCGTTGGGGGAGGCCCGCGACCGGGTGCGAGCCGCCTGCCACAACAGCGGGGTGACGTTGCCGGCGCGCAGGATCACGGTCAACCTGTCGCCGGCGTCGCTGCGAAAGGCTGGCACCAGCTTCGACGTCGCGGTCGCCGTCGCGGTGCTCGCCGCAGGCGACGTGATCCCGCACCGCGCGGTCGAAGGCGTGGTGCACCTCGGCGAGCTCGGTCTGGACGGCCGAGTGCGGGCCGTGCGCGGTGTGCTGCCGATGGTGCTGGCCGCGGCCCGGGCCGGTGTCCGTCGGGTGGTGGTGCCCGAGCCGAACCTCGACGAGGCCGCACTGGTCTCGGATGTCGAGGTGCGCGGTGCCCGCAGCCTGGCGGCCCTGGTGGCGGACTACCGGGGCGAGCCGGAGCCCTGCCAGGACGTCGCTGAAGAGCTCGTCCCCGAGGCGGCCGACAGCCCAGCCGCTTCGGTCGAGCCGCCGGAGCCGCTAGACCTGGTGGACGTCGTCGGTCAGACCGAGGCGCGGCAGGCGCTCGAGGTGGCCGCGGCCGGTGGTCACCACCTGCTGCTGCTCGGTCCGCCCGGTGCGGGCAAGACGATGCTGGCGGCCAGGCTGCCTGGCCTGTTGCCCGACCTCGACCGCACCAGCGCCCTTGAGGTGACGGCGGTGCACTCCCTGGCGGGTGCCCTGCCGGCCGGCAGCGGCCTGGTCCGCCGGCCGCCGTTCGTCGACCCGCACCACACGTCGTCGCCGGCTGCCGTGGTCGGCGGCGGGGCGGGCGTGCCGCGCCCGGGCGCCGCGTCCCGCGCTCACCACGGCGTGCTGTTCCTGGACGAGGCACCAGAGTTCGACGTGCGGGTGCTGGATGCGCTCCGCCAGCCCTTGGAGGACGGCGAGCTGGTGATCCACCGAGCGGCCGGGCACGCCCGCTACCCCGCTCGGTTCCAGCTCGTGCTGGCCGCCAACCCCTGTCCCTGCGGCAACGCGTCCGGCAAGGGGCTGGACTGCACGTGCACGCCGATGGCCCGCCGTCGCTACCTGCACCGACTCTCCGGCCCGCTGCTCGACCGGGTCGACCTGCAGGTGCAGGTCCTGCCGGTCACCCGCGCCGCGCTGTCCGGCGGTCCGCTGCCGGAGTCTTCACGAACGGTGGCCGGGCGGGTGCTGGCGGCGCGCGAGGCGCAGGCTGCACGGTGGTCCGGCACGTCCTGGCGGATCAATGCGCACGTCCCCGGGCACGTGCTGCGACGCGCCCCATGGCGGCTGCCGGCCGCTGTCACGTCCTCGATCGACTCGGGCATCGAACGCGGCACGCTGACCGTCCGCGGCTATGACCGGGTGCTGCGCGCCGCCTGGACGTACGCGGACCTCGCCGGTCGCGACCGCCCGATCGAGGCGGACGTCCTGCAGGCGAGTGCGCTGCGACACCACCGGGTCGCCGCCTGATGCCCGGCCGGCACAGCCTTCGCTTCGACTCCGCCGACGAGACTCTGGCCCGGGCGGCCTGGAGTCGGCTCGCCGAGCCTGGGGACGTCAAGGTCGCGAGCCTGCTCGCCGAGGTGGGGCCCACGGAGGCGCTGCGGGCGCTCGTCACCCGGGACGTGGACTGGATGCAGCGGTACCTGACCCGGCTGCCTGAGCTCGACCCGCCGCGCGACCTGCGCGCACTGGCGAGCCTTGGTGGTCGGGTCTTGGTGCCGGGCGACGCCGAGTGGCCGACCGGCCTCAACCAGCTCGCTGCGCCGCCTCCGTGCCTGTGGGTGCGTGGTCCCGTCGAGCTCGCTGACCTGGCACGCCGGTCCGTCTCGGTCGTCGGTGCCCGGGCCAGCACCGCGTACGGCGAGCACGTGGCCGGTGAGCTGTCCAGCGGCTTGGCGGGCCGCGGCTTCGCGGTGGTCAGTGGGCTTGCCTACGGGATCGACGGGACGGCGCACCGCGCTGCCCTGGGCTCGGGGACCAGCGTCGCGGTCGTCGCCGGCGGTGTCGACCGCGCCTACCCCCGCGGCCACGACGCGTTGATGGCCGAGCTCGTGCGCAGCGGCGCGGTGGTCAGCGAGGTGCCGCCTGGCTCCGCGCCCACCCGGTCCCGGTTCCTGCAGCGCAACCGGCTGATCGCCGCGATGACCAGCGGCACCGTGGTCGTCGAGGCCGCCGTGCGCAGCGGCGCTCTGAGCACGGCGAGGGCGGCGGCCACGCTCGGCCGTCCCGTCGGCGCCGTGCCGGGGCCGGTCACCTCGTCCTCCTCGGCGGGTTGCCACGCCCTGGTCCGGGAGGGGCGGGCCGTGCTGGTCACGGATGCGGCCGAGGTCGCGGACCTCGTCGGCCGGATCGGTGCCGACGCGGTCGACCCGCCGCGGGGCGGCGCCGGCCCGTTCGACGGCTTGGACGACGTCACCCTCCGCGTGGTCGACGCCCTGCCGGTGCGGACCGGCAGGCCTCTGGACCGGTTGTGCGTGGCGTCCGGTCTCGAGCCGGCGACCGTCCAGGTCGCGCTGGGACGGCTCGCGCTGCTCGGCCTGGCCGAGCGACACGCGCACGGGTGGCGCAGGGTGCCTGCCGGTCGTCGCCCGCCTGCGTAGCGTGGACCCATGCCCGGGGCGATGGATGACGCGGTGGGGGAGTTCGTCCGTCACCTGCGCGCCGAGCGCAACCGCTCCGAGCACACTCAGCGCGCCTACACCACGGACGTGTGCGCCCTGCTCGACTTCGCCGCCGAACGCGGGGCTACCGACCTGGACGCGGTGACACTGCCCCTGCTGAGGTCCTGGCTGGCCGCGCAGACCGCCGCCGGGCTGTCCCGGGCCACCATCGCCCGCCGGGCAGCCGCAGCTCGGACCTTCTGCGCCTGGGCCACCCGGACCGGCCGGATGCTGCGTGACCCTGCGCTGCGCCTGGTCGCGCCGCGGCGGGACCGCACGTTGCCGGGAGTGCTCGCGCAGCAACAGGCCACCGAGCTGCTGGACGTCGCCGCCGGGGCCGCCGACGACGGCGACCCGCTGCATCTGCGCGACCGGGCCGCTCTGGAGCTGCTGTACGGCAGCGGAGTGCGGGTCGGCGAGCTGGTCGGCCTCGACGTGGACGACGTTGACCTCGACCGCCGGGTGATCCGGGTGACCGGGAAGGGAAACAAGCAGCGCGTGGTTCCCTTCGGCGTGCCCGCAGCCGAAGCCGTCCGTGACTGGTTGTCGCAGGGGCGACCCCAACTGGCCACCGCCGACAGCGGGCCGGCCCTGTTGCTAGGGCGCCGCGGCCGTCGAGCCGACCAGCGCCAGGTGCGTGAGGCGGTGCATGCCCTGCTGGAGCACGTTCCCGGCGCGGACGACCTCGGACCGCACGGACTGCGCCATTCGGCGGCAACCCACTTGCTCGAGGGTGGAGCTGACTTGAGAGCCGTTCAAGAACTCCTGGGTCACGCTACGCTCGCCACGACCCAGATCTATACACACGTATCCGTCGAGAGGCTGAAGGCGACATATGAGCAGGCGCACCCGCGTGCCTGAGGTGGAGGTCGCGGTGGATCCGCAGGCCGACGCTGACGGCCAGCCGGAGGCCGCTGACGCAGCCCTTACGGACGCGGACGCCGCTTCGGCAGTGTCCGCCGAGCACGACCCCGCTGACCCGGACCCGGCTGCGGACCACGAAGCGGCTGACGACGCGGCTGACGAAGCGGCTGAGGAGCCGGCTGAGCAGCCGGCTGAGGAGCCGGCTGACGAGTCAGCCGCCGAGGCCGAGGACCCGGAGGACGCGGTCGCGGTGAACGCCGCGGCGATCGCCGACTTGTGGCGCCAGTACAAGTCCGAGGGTGACCCGGCGGTCCGCGAGAAGCTGATCCTGCACTACTCGCCGCTGGTCAAGTACGTGGCCGGACGCGTCGGCGTCGGCCTGCCGCCGAACATCGAGCAGGCGGACCTCGTCTCCTACGGCATCTTCGGGCTGATCGACGCCATCGAGAAGTTCGACATCGAGCGGGCGATCAAGTTCGAGACGTACGCCATCTCGCGGGTCCGCGGCGCGATCATCGACGAACTGCGGGCCATCGACTGGATCCCGCGCTCGGTTCGGCACAAGGCGCGCGAGGTCGAGCGGGCCTACGCCGAGCTCGAGGGCGAGCTGCACCGCACCCCCACCGAGGCCGAGGTGGCCGGCCGAATGGGCATCAAGGTCGGCGACCTGCACCACATCTTCAGCCAGGTGTCCTACGTCAACGTCGTCGCGCTCGACGAGCTGCTCAGCGTGGGCGGCGAGAAGGGTGACTCACTCACCCTGGGCGACACCCTCGAGGACAAGGGCGCCGACGACCCGGTGCTGGCCTTCGAGGGCGAGGAGACCAAGTACCTGCTCGCCCGCGCGATCAACCAGCTCCCCGAGCGGGAGAAGATCGTCGTCACCCCCTACTACTACGAGGGACTCACGCTGGCGGAGATCGGCCAGGTGCTCGGCGTCACCGAGTCCCGGATCTGCCAGATGCACACCAAGGCCGTGCTGCAGCTGCGCGGCAAGATCGCCGAGGTCACTGCCGGCTGAGCGGAAGTAGGACCGGTAACGGCGGCTCGAGCAGGTACAGCGGGTCCAGGTACGTCGTCCCGCGACGAAGCCCCCAGTGCAGGCAGGTCCTGGGCAGGCAGTGCCCGGCGCCGGCGGCGAGCACCCCGATGCCGTCGCCGCGACGCACGACGAGGCCGACCGCAGCGCGTCGTGCCACGGGCTCGTAGCTCGTCCTGAGTCCGCCGGCGTGGGTGACCACCACGACGCCCTGGCCGGCCACCATGCCGGAAAAGCTGACCACTCCGGGCCCGGCCGAACGCACCACCTGCCCGACCCCGGCATCCAGGTCGACCCCGCGGTGCCCGGCGCTCCACGGCGTGGGGGGAGCGCGGAACGGCCGGGCCACCGCGGGGCGTGGATCGAGAGGCCAGCCCCAGGAGCGAACCGGCACGACCGGGGCCGCAGCGCCCGCGGTCGGCGGCGCACTCGACACCGAGGGGGTGAACGCCGCAACCGCGGCCAGGAGCATCTCTCGAACCATGTCGCCAGCCTGCGGTGCGACGAGGAGAACGGGAACCAGGCGACGCGAGGCTGTGGACGGTGGGACGAGAGCCCTTCCCTGTGGACGGCGCCCGTCGTCCGGCCGTCGCAGACCTGTGCAGGTCGGCGCGAACGGTCGCCTCGTAGGGTGAGCCGCATGATCACGATCGTGACTGGGGGAAGCCGCGGTATCGGCGCCGCGATCTGCGCCCGGCTGGCCGCCGAGGGGCACGACATCGTGCTCGGCTTCCGGTCGGACCGGGACGCCGCCGACCGGGTCGTGGCCGCGGTCGTGGACGCCGGACGCCGTGCCGTGGCCGTCGCGGTGGACACGAGCGACGAGCACGACGTGGACCGGCTGTTCGACGCCGCAGGGCAGCTCGGCCAGGTCACCGGACTGGTCAACAACGCCGGGATCAGTGGACCCAACGGCCCGTTGGTCGACGCCGACGCGGAGGGGATGCGCCGGGCGCTGGAGGTCAACGTCCTCGGCTACCTGCTGTGCGCGCGACGCGCCGTGCGCGAGATGACCCGTGGCGGCGCCGGGTCGATCGTGAACATCTCCTCGGCGGCCGCCACGCTGGGCAGCCCCGGCCAGTACGTGCACTACGCCGCGGCCAAGGCCGCGGTGGACGCGATGACGGTCGGTCTGGCCAAAGAGGTCGCGGCCCAGGGCGTCCGGGTCAACTGCGTGGCCCCGGGGATCATCTGGACCGGCTTCCACGCCGACCCGCAGCGACCGGCCCGGCTGGCAACCACCATCCCGCTGGGACGGGCCGGGCAGCCCGACGAGGTGGCCGGTGCCGTCGCCTGGCTGATGTCGGACGACGCGTCGTTCACCACGGGTGCCGTGCTGCGGGTCGCCGGCGGGATGTAGCCGGCGCCGACCGTGCTGCTACCGCCGCAGCTTCGCCAACCGCACGGCGGCCTCCTGCAGCATCTCGGGGCGCTTGCAGAACGCAAAGCGCACCAGGGACCGTCCGGCCTCCGGGTCGTCGTGGAAGACCCCGACGGGTACCCCGACGACGCCGGCGAGCTCGGGCAGGTCGCGGCAGAGTGCCAGCCCGTCGTCGTACCCGAGGTCGCGACCGTCCACCACGACGAAGTAGGTCCCGGCCGGCACGAGCGGAGTGAATCCGGCGTCGGCCAGCCCCGCGCAGAGCAGGTCACGGCCGGTCTGCAGCGTCGTCGCCAGTCCGGCGTACACCTCGTCCGGCAGCCCGAGCCCGTGCGCGACCGCGGGCTGAAAAGGCCCGGAGGCCACGAACGTGAGGAACTGCTTGACCGCCCGGACTGCGTCCACCAGCTCGCGTGGGCTGTGCACCCAGCCGACCTTCCACCCGGTCACCGAGAAGGTCTTGCCGGCCGAGGAGATGGTCAGCGTGCGCTCGGCCATCCCGGGCAGCGTGGCCACCGGGACGTGCCGCCCCCCGGTCGGACCGTCCGAGAACAGCAGGTGCTCGTAGACCTCGTCGCTGACCACCACGGCTCCGTGCTCGCGGGCCAGCTCGGCCACCAGCGAGAGCTCCTGGGTGGTGAAGACCTTTCCGGTCGGGTTGTGCGGGGAGTTCATCAGCACGACCCTGGTGCGCTCGCTGAACGCTGCCCGCAGCTGTGCCTCGTCGACGGCGAAGTCCGGTGCGCGAAGCACGACCGTTCGCCGCACCCCGCCGGCCAGCGCCACGGACGCCGCGTAGGAGTCGTAGTAGGGCTCGAACATGACCACCTCGTCGCCGGGCTCCACGAGCGCGAGCAGGCTGGCCGCGATCGCCTCCGTGGCGCCGGCCGTCACCAGCACCTCGGTCGCCGGGTCGACGTCCAGGTCGTAGAACCTGCGCTGGTGCTCGGCCACGGCCTGGCGCAGCTCGGGCACGCCCGGGCCGGGCGGGTACTGGTTGCGCCCGCCGCGGATGGCGGCGACCGCGTCGTCCAGCACGGACGCCGGTCCGTCGGTGTCCGGGAAGCCCTGGCCGAGGTTGATCGCCCCCGTGCTCTGCGCCAGCGCAGTCATCTCGGCGAAGATGGTGGTCCCGAACCCGCGCATCCGGTCGACCAGAAATGGGGTGCGCGGCGCTTGGTCCATGCCGCGACACTACGACGGTGAGCATCGCGCCGACTTCCGGGACCCCAGAACCGCCGGCCCAGGCGGCCGGCTGGCGAGCCCGCTTCGGTCCGCTGTCCGAGCCCGTGTTCCGCCGATACTGGCTCGGGCAGGCGGTCAGCCACTTCGGTGACCGGATCGCGCCGGTCGCGCTGGCGTTCGCGGTGCTGGAGATCTCGGGGTCGGCCACCGACCTCGGGCTCGTGGTCGCGGCGGGCACCGTCCCGCTGGCCGTGCTGCTGCTGGTGGGCGGCGTCTGGGCCGACCGGCTCGACCGGCGCCGGGTGATGCTCGTGGCGGACGCGGTGCGGGCGGTCGTGCAGGGTGTGGCCGCGGTGCTGCTGCTCACCGGGGAAGCCCAGATCTGGCAGCTCGCGGTGCTCGCCGCCATGGCCGGCGCCGCGCAGGCGTTCTTCGAGCCCGCGGGCACCGGCATGGTGCCCCAGGTCGTGTCCCCGGCCCGACTGGGTCAGGCCAACGCGCTGGTCGGCCTCAGCCACAACGCCGCGATGATCGTTGCCCCCCTGGTGGCCGGCGCGCTGGTCGCAGCGGCCAGCCCGGGCGCCGCAATCGCCGTGGACGCCGCGACCTTCGTGGTCAGCGCCGCTTTCCTGTGGCGGTTACGGCCGAGACCGAGCGAGCCGTCCGAGCGCTCGACCTTCGTCACCGAGCTGGTCGGCGGGTTCCGCGAGGTGACCTCGCGGTCGTGGCTGGGCGCGATGATCATCGGCTTCACCGTCTACCACGCCATCGTGCTGCCGGCGCTGCTCGTGCTCGGGCCGGTGGTCAGCGAGCGCCGCTACGAAGGGGCGACGACGTGGGCGGTGATCACGTCGGCGTTCGGGGTGGGCGCGGTCCTGGGTGCCCTCGCCGCTCTCAAGGCTCGGCCACGACGTCCGATCGTCTGGTGCTCGGTGCTCCTGGTCGGCGGTTCGGTGCAGCCGCTGATCGTCGGCACGTGGCTGCCGCTGGCGGCGATGGCCGGCCTGATCGCCATCTCGGGAGCCAGCATCAGCGTGCTGTTCGTCATCTGGGACACGACCCTGGCGCGCGAGATCCCCCCGCAGGCGCTGAGCCGGGTCAGCTCGTTCGACTTCTTCGGCTCGGTGGTGGGTATGCCGCTGGGGTTCGCGGTGATCGGGCCGGTCTCGGACTGGCTCGGCCTGACCGAGACCATGGTGATCGCGTCCGCGATCGGGGTGGCCTGGGCGCTGGTGACCGCAGCCCTCCCCTCGGTGCGCGGGCTGCGAGAGGACCCGGCCAGCCGGACGACGCGCACCGGCGAGCCGGTGCCGACCTACCACGCACCGCACCCGCCGACCGACCCGTCACCAGCACCCCCCACGCTGGCGTAGACTGCTCCCACGACCGGTCTCGATCGGTCGAATTCGCGCGTCCGCAGACCGGCACCGTGACGAGGGCATTCCTCGCCGCTCCGCCGGGGCGCACATCCGGTCCGGGCAGGCCCAGCACGACTCAGCCCGGTTCAGTGCGTCGCGGTCGCCAGGCGTGGTGGTCGACCGACCGCCGCGGACAACCGAGCGACAAAGGACACCAAGCATGGCCGTCGTCACCATGCGCCAGCTCCTCGAGAGCGGCGTGCACTTCGGGCACCAGACCCGCCGTTGGAACCCCAAGATGAAGCGCTTCATCTTCACCGAGCGCAACGGCATCTACATCATCGACCTGCAGCAGTCGCTGACGTACATCGACAACGCCTACGAGTTCGTCAAGGAGACGGTCGCCCACGGCGGCTCGATCCTGTTCGTCGGCACCAAGAAGCAGGCTCAGGAGCCGGTGGCCGAGCAGGCCACCCGCGTCGGCATGCCCTACGTCAACCAGCGTTGGCTCGGCGGCATGCTCACCAACTTCCAGACTGTGCACAAGCGCCTGCAGCGCCTCAAGGAGCTCGAGGTCATCGACTTCGACGACGTCGCCGGCTCTGGCATGACGAAGAAGGAGTTGCTGGTCCTGCGCCGCGAGAAGGACAAGCTCGAGCGCACCCTCGGCGGTATCCGTGACATGGCCAAGGTGCCCAGCGCGGTGTGGATCGTCGACACCAAGAAGGAGCACCTGGCGGTCGACGAGGCCAAGAAGCTGGGCATCCCGATCGTCGCGATCCTGGACACCAACTGCGATCCCGACGAGGTCGACTACAAGATCCCGGGCAACGACGACGCGATCCGCTCCGTCACGCTGCTCACCCGCGTGGTCGCGGACGCCGTGGCTGAGGGCCTGATGGCTCGCTCGCGCGGTGGCGAGGCCGCGGCCGACTCCGGCCAGGTGGCCGGCGACGAGCCGCTGGCCGAGTGGGAGCGCGAGCTCCTGGGCGGCCAGTCGCAGTCCGGCGAGCCCGAGGGCACGCACGCCGCCGCCGGTGACGCTGAGGCCGTCGTGGCCGAGCAGGCTGCCGGCCAGGACGCCGAGGCTGCTGCTGAGGCTGTCGAGGCTCCTGCCGCGGAGGCTGTCGAGGCTCCCGTTGCTGAGGCTGCTGAGGCTGAGGCTCCCGTTGCTGAGGCTGCTGAGGCTGAGGCTCCCGCTGCTGAGGCTCCCGCTGCTGAGGCCGCTGTGGCCGTCGAGGCTGCCCCCGAGGCAGCCGACGTGACCGACGCAGACCAGGCCTGAGCGCCCGCTCCCGTATTTCGAGAGGAAGAACCACCCGCATGGCGAACTACACGTTGGACGACATCAAGGCACTGCGCGAGCAGACCGGCGCCGGGATGATGGACGTCAAGAAGGCCCTGGACGAGTCTGACGGCGACCGCGAGAAGGCCGTCGAGTACCTGCGCGTCAAGGGTCAGAAGGGCGTCGCCAAGCGCGAGGGCCGCAACGCCAGCAACGGCCTCGTGGCGATCCACGTCGACGGCGGCGTGGGCACGCTCGTCGAGGTCAACTGCGAGACGGACTTCGTCGCCAAGGGCGACAAGTTCCAGGCCGTCGCGCAGCGCGTCCTCGACCAGGCGGTGGCCATCGGCGCCGCGGACGCCGAGTCGCTGCTCGACTCCACGATCGAGGGCCAGACGGTCCGCGAGATCCTCGACGAGGCCAACGCGGCCATCGGCGAGAAGATCGAGGTCCGTCGGGTCGCCCGCATCGAGGGCGGCGCCGTCGCGTCCTACCTGCACAAGACCAGCCCGGACCTGCCCCCGCAGGTCGGCGTGCTGTTCGCGGTGGACGGCGAGACGCCGGTGGCGCGTGACGTCGCGATGCACATCGCGGCGTTCCCGGAGACCGCCTTCGTCACCCGCGAGGAGGTCCCGGCCGAGACGGTCGAGACCGAGCGCCGGATCGCGCGCGACACGGCGATCGAGGAGGGCAAGCCCGAGGCTGCCCTGCCCAAGATCGTCGAGGGCCGGGTGAACGGCTTCTTCAAGGAGAAGGTCCTGATCGAGCAGCCCTTCGCCAAGGACAGCAAGAAGACCGTCGGCGCCGTGCTGACCGAGGCCGGCGTCAAGCCGGTCGCGTTCGCCCGGTTCCGGGTCGGCGCCTGACTCAGGCGCCCCAGGTCCCAGCCGAAGACCCCGTCCACCGACCGGTGGGCGGGGTCTTCGGCAACTGTCACCCGTTCGCATTGGCTCGACTACCCTCCGGTAAGGCAGACTGCCCAGGACGTCGGACGAGCACCTTGGGGGACCAGCGCGTGGAGAGCATCGTGAGCCAGACCGCCCCTGACCTGCAGGTTCGACCGGACCGCCAGGACCTCGTGTACGAACGCGTCCTGCTGAAGCTGTCCGGCGAGGCCTTCGGCGGGGGCAAGGTCGGGCTCGACCCGGATGTCGTGCGTGCGATGGCGCGTGAGGTCGCCGGCGCGATCGCCACCGGGGTGCAGGTCGCCATGGTGATCGGCGGCGGCAACTTCTTCCGCGGCTCGGAGCTCCAGCAGCGTGGCATGGACCGCTCGCGCGCGGACTACATGGGCATGCTCGGCATCGTGATGAACTGCCTCGCGCTGCAGGACTTCCTCGAGAAGGAGGGCGTCGAGACGCGGGTGCAGACCGCCATCACGATGGGCCAGGTCGCCGAGCCCTACATCCCTCGGCGGGCCATCCGGCACATGGAGAAGGGCCGCGTTGTCATCTTCGGTGCCGGGGCCGGTCTGCCGTTCTTCTCCACCGACACCGTCGCCGCCCAGCGCGCGCTGGAGACCAAGTGCGACGTGGTGCTGATGGGAAAGAACGGGGTGGACGGCGTCTACACCGCCGACCCGCGCATCGACCCGACGGCGACCAAGCTCGACACGATCACCTACTCCGACGCGCTGCAGCGGGGCCTGCGGGTCGCCGACGCGACGGCTTTCGCGCTGTGCATGGAGAACGCGATGCCGATGGTCGTGTTCGGCATGGAGGGGGACGGCAACGTGGCGCGTGCCATCCAGGGTGAGAAGATCGGCACGCGGGTCGTCGCCGGCTGACCGGCCGCGCCCGCCGCCCGCCGCCAGCACGACCTGTCCGACAGCGCCACAGCCAAGGAGTCCGAGTGATCGACGAGACCCTCTTCGACGCGGAAGAGAAGATGAGCAAGGCCGTCGAGGTCGCCAAGGACGACTTCGCCGCCATTCGCACCGGGCGCGCGAACCCGGCGATGTTCACCAAGCTGACTGTCGACTACTACGGCAGCCCGACGCCGCTGATGCAGCTCGCGTCGTTCCAGACGCCCGAGGCCCGCACGATCCTGATCACGCCGTACGACAAGAGCGCTATGCACGAGATCGAGAAGACGCTGCGCGACAGCGACCTCGGCGCCAACCCGGCCAACGACGGCAACGTGATCCGGATCGTGCTCCCTCAGCTGACCGAGGAGCGCCGCAAGGAGTACGTCAAGCTCGCCCGCCACAAGGCCGAGGACGCCAAGATCTCCATCCGCAACATCCGCCGCAAGGCCAAGGAGTCCATCGACCACGCGATCAAGGACGGCGAGGTCGGCGAGGACGAGGGCAACCGGGCCGAGAAGGAGCTCGAGGGCACCACCAAGAAGTACGTCGACACCGTCGACGACCTGCTCAAGCACAAGGAGTCCGAGCTCCTGGAGGTCTGATCCAGCACCGCTGGACCGATTCCGCCACGCTCGAGTGCCCACCGTGACCGACAACCCCAGCCTCCCTCCGCAGCCCTCGGCTGCGCCGACGACGCGTGTCGCGGCCCGCGCCGCCCGCCAGCACGGCCGGGCCGGCCGCAACCTGCCCGCTGCCATCGGTGTCGGCGTCGGGCTGGGCGCGGTGGTGGTGGCCAGCCTGTTCATCCGCCGCGAGGTGTTCCTGGCCGTGGTCGCGGTCGCGGTCTGCCTCGCGCTGTGGGAGCTCACGAACGCCCTCGCCGAGCGGCGGGTCGCGGTGCCCCTGGTCCCGGTGGCCGTCGGCACGGTCGCGATGCTCGTGGCGTCATACACGGCAGGCGGTCAGGCCCTCGCCGTCTGCTTCGTGCTGACCGCGGTCGCCGTGGTCATCTGGCGGACGTCGGAAGGCCCGGAGGGCGCGCTGCGGGACGTCGCCGGCGGCATCTTCGCCGCGGCCTACCTGCCGCTCCTGGCAGGGTTCGTGGTCCTGATGCTCGCCGAGGACGACGGCGCCTGGCGGGTGTTCACCTTCATCGTGGTCACTATCGCGAGCGACATCGGCGGCTACGCGCTCGGTGTGGTCGCCGGCAAGCACCCGATGGCACCCTCGGTCAGCCCGAAGAAGTCCTGGGAGGGCTTCGCCGGGTCGGCCATCGCGTGCATCCTGGTCGGCACCCTGGCGCTGCCCCTGCTGCTTGACGGGCCTTGGTGGGGCGGCCCGCTGATCGGTGTGGCCGCCGTGCTGTGCGCGACGCTGGGTGACCTGTCGGAGTCGATGATCAAACGCGACCTCGGCATCAAGGACATGGGTTCGGTGCTGCCAGGGCACGGCGGGGTGATGGACCGGCTGGACTCGCTGGTGATCGCGGCGCCGGTGCTCTGGCTGCTGCTGCACCTGCTCGCCTGAGCGACCTGAGAGACTGGGGGTGACATGGACGCCACCACCCCCCAGCCGGGCCAGCTCACCTTCACCGCGCCGCGGCGCGGCAAGCCGCCGCGCCACCTGGCCGACCTGACCCTCGCCGATCGGGCCGACGCGGTGCGGGACGCCGGGCTGCCGGCGTTCCGGGCCAAGCAGCTGTCCAGGCACTACTTCGAGCGGTTGGTGGTCGACCCGGCCGAGATGACCGACCTGCCCGCGGCCGGCCGCGCTGAGCTGGTGGCCGCACTCCTGCCGTCGCTGATGACGGTGATCGCCGAGCGGCAGGCCGACGGCGGCGACACCATCAAGACCGCCTGGCGGCTGTTCGACGGCGCGATCGTCGAGAGCGTGCTCATGCACTACGCGAACCGGAGCACCATCTGCATCTCCAGCCAGGCCGGCTGCGGCATGAACTGCCCGTTCTGCGCGACCGGCCAGGCAGGGCTGACCCGCAACATGTCCACTGCCGAGATCGTCGAGCAGGTCGTGCGTGGCGCACGGCTCGTCGCGGCCCGGCACGGCGGGCACAAGCGCTCGATGAACGTGGTCTTCATGGGCATGGGCGAGGCCCTGGCCAACTACAAAGCCTCGATCGACGCGATCCGGCGGCTGACCGACCCCAGTCCGGAGGGGCTGGGGCTGAGCGCTCGAGGTATCACGATGTCGACGGTCGGTCTGGTCCCGGCGATGGACAAGCTCACCGCCGAGGGCATCCCGGTCACGCTCGCGCTGAGCCTGCACGCGCCGGACGACGAGCTGCGTGACGAGCTGGTGCCGATCAACACCCGGTGGAAGGTGGGCGAGGCACTTGACGCCGCGTACCGCTACTACGAGGCGACCGGACGCCGGGTCAGCATCGAGTACGCGCTGATCCGGGACATCAACGACCAGGCCTGGCGGGCGGACCTGCTGGGCAAGCTGCTGAACCAGCGTGGTCGCGGCTGGATCCACGTCAACCCGATCCCGCTCAACCCCACGCCCGGCTCCAGGTGGACGGCCAGCGACCCCAAGGTCGAGAAGGCCTTCGTGGCCGCGCTGGAGCAGCGCGGCATCCCGACGACGATCCGGGACACCCGCGGGCAGGACATCGACGGCGCCTGCGGCCAGCTGGCTGCGAACACCATCTGAGCGGCGACGCGCCAGCCTGTGCGGCAACGCGCAGCCCCGCGGTTACGCTTGACAGGCGCGGTCCCCCTGGCCGCCGTTCGATCAACTGCGGCCAGATCACGAGGAGCTGAGCATGAGCGCGCCGATGCGCTTTCGTCGGGTCGGTCGGCTGTCCCGTGGGTACGACATCGGCCAGGTCGACTCGTTCATCGCCCGGGCTCTGGGCGGCAACGTCGGCTCCGACCTGATCCGCAGCGTGGGCTTCGACCTGAAGCTCGCTGGCTACCAGGTGGAGCAGGTGGATGCCGCACTGGACCGCCTCGAGGACGAGATTGCGGCCACCGAGCGTACCGGCGAGCGCCGCGAGCTGGGTGAGCGAGCGTTCGTCAAGGACGTGACCTCCCAGGCGCAGGTGCTGCGGGCCAGGCTGGTCCGCGCGCACGGCGACCGGTTCGCCCGCGGCTCGGCCTGGGAGCGCTCCTACGACGTCGAGCAGGTCGACATGATCTGCGACGAGATCGCCGAGTACTTCGACGGTTCCACCGCGCTGTCCTCGGATGACCTGCGGGCCGCGGTGTTCCACAGCCGTCGAGGCTCGCGCGGCTACAGCGAGCGGGCCGTGGATCGCTTCATGGACCGCGTCATCGCGGTGATCGGCAAGGTCAGCTGAGCGCGGACGGCGTCCCGACCAGGCCCAGAACGCGGTCGACCGCGATCTGCAGGACCACGCGGGCGGGGTTCGGTCGCGGTGTGCGGTACCGCCCGGCATAGCGGCGCTCGGCCTCCTGGACCTGCTCCGGATGCACCAGCACCGCGGCGTCACCCTCCAGGCTGACCCAGCGCCGTCCGTCCACCTGGCAGATCACCGCGCGCCCGCCGCGCAGCGCGTTGCGCGCCTTCTGGCTGTCGCCGCTGGTGATCACCCGGACCAGCCCGCCCGCGTCGTCCCAGGTGAACCCGACGGGGACCACGTGCGGGGTGCCGTCCGAGCGCAGGGTGGTCAGGGTGGCCAGGTGCCGTTCGCACAGGAAGTCCAGCACGGCCGGCGGCAGGTCAGCAGGATCGAATTGCACGGGCACAGGATCGCACCTGCGGGCCGGGTCAGCGGACGAAGTCCGCGAGTGCCTGCAGCGCCCGGTCGACGTCCTCGTCGTTGGAGTAGGGCGCGAGGCCAAGGCGCAGGCCACCGGTGTCGCCCAGCCCGAGCCAGCGTGAGGCCTCGATGGCGTAGAACGACCCGGCCGGCGCGTTGACGCCGCGCTCGGCGAGGAAGACGTAGGCGTCCGAGGCGTCCTGCCCGTCGAAGGTCAGCAGCAGGGTCGGGGTGCGCCGGCTGGCCCGCGACCAGCACGTGATCGACGGCAGGTCGGCCAGGCCGCGCTCCAGGCGCTCGCGAAGCCGGTCCTCGTGCTCCTCGACCGCTGCCATGGCGGCCAGTACGCGCGAGCGGCGCTCCGCTCCGGGCGGCGCGAGGCCGGCGATGAAGTCCACCGCGGCGGTGGTCCCGGCCAGCAGCTCGTAGGGCAGCGTGCCCAGCTCGAAGCGCTCCGGAACGGCGTCGGACGACGGCATCAGCTTGGCGGGGTGCAGCGACTCGAGCAGCGCCGGGTCGCTGGTCAGCACACCGCAGTGCGGCCCGAGGAACTTGTACGGCGAGCAGGCGAAGAAGTCCGCGCCGAGCTCGCCGACGTGCACCGTGGCGTGCGCGGTCAGGTGCACGCCGTCCACGAAGACCAGAGCCCCTGCCGCGTGCGCTCGGCGGGCGATCTCGGCGACCGGCGGGCGAGTGCCGATCAGGTTGGACGCGCCGGTGACGGCCACCAGCCGGGTCCGGTCGCTCAAGGCGGCAGCGACGGCGTCGGCGGTCAGCTCGCCGGTGCCGGGGTCGAAGTGCGCCCAGCAGACCGTGGCGCCGGCGGCCTGCGCCGCCTGCACCCACGGCCGGACGTTCGCGTCGTGGTCCAGCCGGCTGACGACCACCTCGTCGCCCGGACCCCACGAAGCGGACAGCGTGCGGGCCAGGTCGTACGTCAGCGCAGTCATGCTCCGGCCGAAGACGACCCCGCGCGGGTCGGCGGCGAGCAGGTCGCCGATTGCCTGCCGTGCGCCCAGAACCACGGCGTCCGCGGCGCGCTCGGCCGCGGTGACGTTCCCCCGGTTCGCGATCGGCGAGCTCAAGGTCGCCGACACCGCATCGGCGACCGACTGCGGAGTCTGCGATCCGCCGGGGCCGTCGAAGTGCGCGTTACCGCTGGCCAGGGAGGGGAACTGCGCGCGCAGCGCGCTCACGTCGTACGCCATGGTCCGATCCTGGTGCACGGGCGTCGCGGGCGGGTGGCCGCCCCGGCGCCCTCGTGCTTGAGGCCGGCCCCCTGGACGGCCCCGCCCTGGCGCATCGCCGGCGCGGCGGGCAGGATGCGGCAATGGCGGCTGAGCAGAAGACGGCGTCCGGGGCGTGGCGGGCCGCCCACGAGCGGAGCCTGCGCGACCCGAGCGCGTTCTGGGGCGAGGCGGCCGGCCTGATCGACTGGATCAAGGCACCCGCGCGAGTGCTGGACGACGACCGGCCGCCGTTCTTCCGCTGGTTCGTCGGCGGGACGTTGAACACCTGCTACAACGCGGTGGACCGGCACGTGATCGCCGGCCGCGCGGACCAGCCGGCGATCATCCACGACTCCCCGGTGACCGGAACCAAGCGCACCCTGACGTACGCGCAGCTGCTCGACCAGGTGGCCCGCTTCGGTGGGGTGCTGCGGGCACTGGGCGTGGAGCAGGGCGATCGGGTGGTGATCTACCTACCGATGGTGCCCGAGGCCGCGATCGCGATGCTGGCCTGCGCGCGGATCGGCGCTGTCCACTCGGTGGTGTTCGGCGGGTTCGCGCCGGCCGAGCTCGCCGCCCGGATCGACGACGCCCGGCCCAAGGTCATCGTGTCCGCGTCATGCGGGATCGAGCCGACCAGGGTGGTGGAGTACAAGCCGTTGCTGGACGCCGCGATCGAACGCGCCCAGCACACCCCGGACGCGTGCGTGATCCTGCAGCGCCCGCAGGCCGAGGCGCCGATGGGGGAGCGCGACGTCGACTGGAAGACGGTCATGCGCGAGGGAGCGGTGCCGCCGGCCGAGTGCGTGCCGGTCGCCGCGACGGACCCACTGTACGTGCTGTACACCAGCGGTACGACCGGCAAGCCGAAGGGGATCGTGCGGGACAACGGCGGTCACGCGGTCGCGCTGCGCTGGTCGATGACCAACGTGTACGGCGTGCAGCCCGGAGAGGTCTGGTTCACCGCCAGTGACGTCGGCTGGGTGGTGGGGCACTCCTACATCGTGTACGCGCCGCTGCTGACCGGCTGCACAACCGTTCTGTACGAGGGCAAACCGGTGGGTACGCCGGACGCGTCGGCGTTCTGGCGAGTTGTGCAGGAGCACCGGGTGAGCGCGATGTTCACCGCGCCGACCGCGATCCGGGCGATCAAGAAGGACGACCCGGACGGCGCGCGGATGGTCGAGCACGACCTGTCGGGTCTGCGGACCCTCTTCCTGGCCGGCGAGCGGCTCGACCCGAACACCTACGAGTGGGCGACGTCGCGACTCGGGGTGCCGGTCGTCGACAACTGGTGGCAGACCGAGACCGGCTGGCCGATCTGCGCCAACCCGGTCGGGTTGGAGCCGTTGCCGATCAAGGCGGGTTCGCCGTCCGTGCCGATGCCGGGGTACGACGTCCAGGTGCTCGACCCCGGTGGGGCGCAGGTGCCGGCGGGCACCGAGGGTGCGATCTGCCTGAAGCTGCCGATGCCGCCGGGCACGCTGCCGACCCTGTGGGGAGACGACGACCGGTACGTCGCGTCGTACCTGTCCGCGCACGAGGGCTACTACCTGACCGGCGACGGCGGGTACGTGGACGACGACGGGTACGTGTTCGTGATGGGACGCACGGACGACGTGCTGAACGTCGCGGGGCACCGACTGTCGACCGGTGCGCTGGAGGCCGCCATCGCCGGGCACCCGGCGGTCGCGGAGTGCGCGGTGATCGGCGTGGCCGACGAGCTGAAGGGTCAGGTGCCGCGCGCTCTCGTGGTGCTCAAGGGCGGCGGTGACTGGGACCTGGCAGCCGTGGCGGCCGAGTGTGTCCAACGGGTGCGTGACGAGGTCGGTGCGGTCGCAGCCCTGCGGCAGGTGGACGTCGTGGCCGCCTTGCCGAAGACCCGCTCAGGCAAGGTCCTGCGCAAGACCATGCGGGAGATCGCCGACGGCGGCACCCCCGTCGTGCCCTCCACCATCGAGGACGCCACAGTGCTCGACGCGCTTGCCCCCGTGCTGCGCGGCTAGGGCGCGATGCCGCGCTTGGCCAACAGTTCGGAGCGCTTCCAGGCGTAGCCGACCATCCAGTGCGGTTGGAGCCGGTAGAACCGGATGTCATCGCCCCAGGTCAGCGGGGAGCTTCCGTAGTGCGCCGTCCAGTGCGCCAGCGTCTCGTCCCAGTCCGGATCGCGCTCGTGCATGGTCACGGCCTGGCCGTGGCTGAACGCGGCCAGCTCCTCGTTGTCGATGTGGGCCACGCTGACGGCCGGCCGGCTCTGCAGGTGCTTCGCCTTCGCGGCCGTGCCGCTCGTGCTGAACGTCCACGTCGCGTGCAGGAAATGGCCGTCCAACGCGCTGATCCGGGGCTCGCCCCGAGCGGTGACGGTGGCGACGCTGAGAACCTTCATGCCGGTGAGCAGCGCAGCCAGGTCGCGGGCCGTCAGCGTCCGTTCGTCGTTGATGATGCCGCGCAAGTGCTCGGTGGACGTCGCGTGCGAAGAGTCCAAGAGGTCCTGAAGCGCAGCCAGCTCGTCTTCGGTCTCAAGCATGCCTACCAAGCTAGGACCGACCACCGACAGTTGCTGGATCGCGCCTGCTCAGTGGCGTGGCACCGAGACCACGCGCAACCGCTCGGCGATCGTCGGGAGGTCGTCAAGCCCTGAGGCCAGGTCGATCATCAGATCGAACAGCGCGTCGTCCTCGGCCCAGATCTCGTGCGCGTTGATCCAGAGAAACGCGTGTGCGCACAGCAGGGCGATCCGCTTGTTCCCGTCCACCAGCGGTTGGTTCTGGGCCAATGAGTGAAGCAGGGCGGCTGCCTTCTCAGCCAGGGTCGGGTACGCGTCCTGGCCGAAGGCGGATGACCGGCAGCGCTGAACAGCCGAGTCCAGAAGTCCGACGTCCTTCACGGTCAGCCCGAGGCGCGCCACGCGGGAGAGCACGTCATCCAGGGTGAGGTAGTCCGTCACGCCCGGCGCAGCCGGTCAAGCAGCTGCGCGTAGCGCGACTCGCCCTCGTCGAAGGCAGCCTGGACGCGGCTGACGTGCTCGTGACGAGCGGCCGTCTCGAGAATGGCCATCCGGACGACGGCACTTCGCGACTGGTGAGTTGCCTCAGCCAGCTCGTCCAGCGCGCGCTGCGTCTCGTCGTCCAACCGAAGCGTCATGGCCATGGCGGGATGGTATCACTCTGGTATCACAGTCGAGGCTCCGTGGCCGGCAATTAGGACGGGCACGGTCGATATTGGTCCAACCTCTTGATGACCTGACCTCTGGGTGGCAACATCGCAGGATGGCGTCCACCCAGTTCACCCCCGTGGCCCGGCAGTCGGTCAGCGACACCGTGCTGGTCCAGCTGCGCGAGGCGATCCTCGGTGGTGGGTACCAGCCGGGTGACCAGCTGCCGCCCGAGCGCGAGCTCGCGCAGGCCTTCGCGGTGAACCGGCACGCCGTCCGAGAGGCCGTCAAACGACTGCAGGAGGCAGGTTTCGTGCAGGTCGTGCACGGCGGCGGCACCCGAGTGCTCGACGTTCGACGCACCGCCGGTCTGGACCTTCTCGGGCACCTGGCCCGCATGCCGGACGGCGCGCTCGAGCGGCTCGTCCGGGACGGGCTGGAGATGCGTCGCTGCATCGGTGTGGACGCCGCCCGGCGCGGAGCGGAACGCGCGGACGTCGCGACGCGGCAGGCCATCCTGGTCGCTGCCGAGCGTTACGGCGACCCGTCCGACGTGCACGCGGACCGGGACTTCTGGGCGCTGGTCGTGGACGCCAGCGACAACCTGGCGTTCCGGCTCGCACTCAACAGCCTGGTCGAGTCGATCGACGCCCAGTCCGAGCTGATGGACGTGCTGCTCGCGGACGACCGCGGCGACGTCCTGCCGCATCTCGACCTCGCCCAGGCCATCGCCGACCAGGACGGCGAGCGCGCGGCCGCGTGCGCCGACGCCCTGCTCAGCCAGGCCCTGACCATCCACCAGGCGCGGGCCGGGGGCCGGCGCCGTCGTCCGGGAAGGAGCGCCTGATGTTCGACATCATCGCCATGGCGATCCCGTTCTTCATCCTGTTCATCGTGATCGAGCTCGCGTCCCTGTGGTTCGCACCGGACGACGACGAGATCGGCTACGAGGTGCGCGACACCGCGACGAGCCTGTCGATGGGCATCGGGAACGTCGTGATCGGCATCGGCTACAAGACGGTCGCGCTCCTGCTGTACGCCGCGGTCTACGAGCTCACGCCGCTGCGGGTCGACATGTCGAACTGGTGGGCCTGGGTCGCCCTCTTCTTCGCCGACGACATCGCCTACTACTGGTTCCACCGTGCGCACCACGAGGTCCGGCTGCTGTGGGCCAGCCACGTCGTGCACCATTCCAGCCAGTACTACAACTTCTCGACGGCGCTGCGGCAGACCTGGACGCCGTTCAGCGGGCTGCCGTTCTGGCTGCCACTGGCCCTGCTCGGCGTGCCCCCATGGGCGATCTTCCTTCAGCAGTCGGTCAGCCTGCTGTACCAGTTCTTCCTGCACACCGAGCGGGTCGACAAGCTGCCGCGCCCGGTTGAGCTGGTGATGAACACGCCGTCCCACCACCGCGTGCACCACGGCATGAACGGCGTCTACCTGGACCGCAACTACGGCGGCATCCTGATCGTGTGGGACCGGCTGTTCCGCACGTTCGAGCCCGAAGGGGAGCGGGTGATCTACGGGCTGACGCACCAGCTGCGCACGTTCAACCCGTTGGTCGTGGCGACCCACGAGTACGTCGCCATCTGGCGCGACCTCAAGGCCGACGTCCGCTGGCGAGACCGGTTCGGCCACCTGCTGCGCAACCCCGGCTGGAGCCCGACCACCGACTGAGCGGGCCAGCGGGACCCGGCGGTGGGCAGCGGCTCGGGCCGTGGCGGTGCCCGAACGCGCTCACGACGCCAGGTCAGCCGGGCGCGACCGCATCGTCTGGTGACGACGGCTCGTCTGGTGACGACGGCTCGTCTGGTGACGAGGGCTGGTCCGGGGAAGCCGGTTTGGGCGGCGCGGGAATCCGGGCCACACCGCCGTCCAGGTCGATGCCGAACGGCTTGCCCTCCGACTTCGGGATCTGCGCCTCGATGCGCTTGCGGTCCCGTTCCTCGCGCAGGTGCTTGTGGCCGGGGTTGAAGATCTCGATGAACCCGTCCAGCTCCATCCCCCTATGACATCAGTGTCCGGTCAGCGCCGCCAGTACCTTCCCGAGGCGGGCGGGCCGTCCGGTCCGGGCCTCCTCGGCATCGGCCAGCTGAGCCAGCCGCAGGCCGGCGTTCACGCCGAGCCAGCGCAGCGGCTCCGGCTCCCAGTGCCGGGAGCGGTGGCCAACCCACGGCAGCCTGGTCAGCTCGCTCTCGTTGCCCGTGACCAGGTCGGCCAGCGTCCGCCCGGCGAGGTTGGTGGTGGAGACGCCGTCCCCGACGTACCCACCGGCCGCGCCGAGCCCGGAAGCCGGGTCGTAACCGACGCTGGCGTGCCAGTCCCGGGCGATCGCGAGCGGTCCACCCCATCGGTGCGTGATCTCGGCGCCCTCGACGGTCGGGAACAGGTCGACGAGCGCGGTCTGCAGCGCGGCGAAGACCGCAGGTTCCTGGTCGAACTGGGGTCGCACGGCCGAGCCGTAGTGGTACGGCGCGCCCCGGCCGCCGAAGACCAGCCGGTCGTCGGCGGTGCGCTGACCGTAGACGATCACATGCCGGTGCTCGCTGAAGGTCTCACCGCTGGCCAGCCCGGCCTCGGCCCAGAACGCCTGGGGCAGCGGCTCGGTGGCGATGATCAGCGAGTAGACCGGCACCACCTCGCGGCGGTGGCCGTGCAGCGCGGGCGTCCACGCCTCGGTGGCGCGCAGCACGTGCCGGGCCCGGACGGTGCCCTGCTCGGTCTCGACGGCCCCGGCGCGCACGGACGTCGCCCTGGTGCCTTCGACGATCCGGGCGCCGTTGCGCTCGACGACCTGGGCGAGGCCTCGGGCGAGCTTGGCCGGCTGGATCCTGGCGCAGTTCGGCGTGTACGTGGCCCCCAGCGCGTCCGCGACACCGATCCGCTCACGCGTCTGCGCGGCGTCCAGCAGCTGCAGGCCGTCCACGCCGTCCCACTCCTGGTCGTGTGCCACCTCGGCCCGGGCGCGGGCGAGCTGGGCCGGGTTGCGGGCGACCACGACCGTTCCGCCGCGCCGGAAGTCGCAGTCGATCCGCTCCGCGCGCACGACGTCCTCGACCTCCTGGACGGTGTCGACCATCGTCGCGCGCATGGCCAGGGCCGCAGGCCGCCCGTGCCGCCGAGCCATGGCCTGGACCCCTTGCGGCAGTAGCGCTGAGCACCAACCGCCGTTGCGTCCGCTGGCTCCGAAACCGGCGCTGTTCGCCTCCACCACCAGGACGTCGAGCGAGGGGTCGCGCCGGCGCAGGTAGTAGGCGGCCCACAGGCCCGTGTAGCCGGCCCCGACGATGCATACGTCCGCGGTGGTGTCGCCGTCCAGGGCCGGGCGCTGGTCGGTGTTCGCGCCGATCGTGGACTGCCAGAGCGTCTCCTGGGGTGCACTCACCTCAGTGCCTTCCCGCCGGCCAGGACCGCACATACTGCGGCACGGGGTATGGCGCGCGCAGGTCGGGTGCGTCAACGGGCTCGGCGAACCGGTGCTCCATCGGGACGACGCCCGCCCAGACCGGTCGGTCCAGGTCGGCCGGGTCGTCGTCCGGGGGAGCGGCGGACACCTTCATCGACCACTCCTGCAACGGGATCGCCAGCACGCACGTGGCGGCCAGCTCCTTCGGCGAGGGCGGGCGCGCGTCGATGCCCCGGCCTGGCATCAGCCGTTCGGTCAAGGTCGCCAGGGCGGCGGACTTCTGCTCGCCGTGCAGCTCGGTGCAGCTGCCGAACACCATCACGCTGCGGTAGTGCATCGAGGACTCGAACTGGCTGCGAGCCAGTACGAGACCGTCGACGAGCGTGACGGTCAGGCAGGTGGGCGCGCCGCCAGCCAGGGAGCGGAACAGTCGAGAGGCGTTGCTGCCGTGCACGATCAGCCGTTCGCCGTCGCGGGCGAAGCCGACCGGCAGCACGAAGGGCTGCCCGTCGCTGACCACGGCGATGTGCGCGACCAGCGCGGTGTCCAGTGCCCGGTCTCGCTCGGCCACGTCGTGCAGCTGCTTGTCCGGCAGCCGGCGCACCTGGGTGCGGGGCGCCGGCTGCCTGGAGCTCACAGCAGGACGCTCACAGTCGCGACCACGCCTCGGTGAGCACGCCGCGCAGCCGCTGCTCGATGTCGTCGAACTCGGTCTGCCCGATGATGATCGGCGGTGCGAGCTGGATCACTGGGTCGCCGCGGTCGTCGGCCCGGCAGTACAGGCCCGCGTCGAACAGCGCCTTGGACAGGAACCCGCGCAGCAGCCGCTCGGCCTCGTCGTCGTTGAAGGTCTCGCGGGTCGTTTTGTCCTTGACCAGCTCGATGCCGTAGAAGAAGCCCTCGCCGCGCACGTCACCGACGATCGGCAGGTCGGTCAGCTTCTCCAGCGCCGCACGGAAGCGCGGGGCGTTCTCGTGCACGTGCGCGGTCAGGCCCTCACGCTCGAAGATGTCCAGGTTCGCCATCGCGACCGCCGCCGAGACCGGGTGGCCACCGAAGGTGTACCCGTGCAGGAACGACTCGTGGCCATGCTTGAACGGCTCGAACAGCCGCTCCGACGCGATCATCGCGCCGATCGGCGAGTACCCCGAGGTCATCCCCTTGGCGCAGGTGATGATGTCGGGCACGTAGCCGAAGTCGTTGCAGGCGAAGATCTCGCCGATCCGGCCGAACGCGCAGATCGTCTCGTCGCTGACCAGCAGGACGTCGTACTCGTCGCAGATCTCGCGAACCCGCTCGAAGTAGCCGGGGGGCGGCGGGAAGCAGCCGCCGGAGTTCTGCACCGGCTCGAGGAACACGGCTGCGACCGAGTCGGGGCCCTCGAACTCGATGGCCTCCGCGATCCGGTCGGCGGCCCAGCGGCCGAACGCCTTGGCGTCCGCGCGCAGGTGCTCGGGCGCGCGGTACAGGTTGGTGTTCGGCACCTTGTGCGCGCCGGGTACCAGCGGCTCGAAGGGCACCTTGGCGTCCGGGATGCCGGTGATGGACAGCGCACCCTGGGGCGTGCCGTGGTAGGCGACGTTGCGGCTGATCACCTTGTGCTTGGTGGGCTTGCCGACCATCTTGTAGTACTGCTTGGCCAGCTTCCAGGCCGTCTCGACCGCCTCGCCGCCACCGGTGGTGAAGAACACCCGGTTCAGGTCGCCAGGCGTCTGGTACGCCAGCCGCTCGGCCAGGTCGATCGCGGCCGGATGGGCGTAGGACCACAGCGGGAAGAACGCCAGCTGCTCGGCCTGCTTGCGCGCCGCCTCGGCCAGCTCGGTGCGGCCGTGACCGACCTGGACGGTGAACAGGCCGGCCAGCCCGTCGAGGTACTTGCGGCCGGCGTCGTCCCAGATGTACGCGCCCTCGCCCCGCACGATGACCGGCACCTGTCCGCCCGCCTCGTACGTCGAGTGCCGGGTGAAGTGCATCCAGAGGTGGTCGCGTGCGGCGTCGCTGCGCGGCGTGCCTCGCGGCGTGGTGCTGGTGGCGGTGGCAGGAACGTCGACGTCCTGCGGTGTGCTCGTCATCGGGTTCCCCAGTTGTAGAGCTGCTTGCGCAGCTTCAGGTACACGAACGTCTCGGTGCTCCGAACGCCCGTGACGGTGCGGATCCTCGAGCTGATCAGCTCGAGGAGGGCGTCGTCGTCCTCGCAGACGGCCTCGACCAGCAGGTCGAAGCTGCCCGCGGTGACGACGACGTAGTCGACCTCTGGCATCTCAGCCAGTCGGTCCGCCACGGCGCTCAGGTCACCCTCGGCGCGGACGCCGATCATGGCCTGGCGGCTGAACCCGACCTGCAAGGGATCGGTAACCGCGACGATCTGCATGACCCCGGCGTCCAGCATCCGCTGCACGCGCTGCCGGACGGCGGCCTCGGACAGCCCGACCGCCTTGCCGATCGCGGCGTACGGCCGGCGACCGTCCTCTTGGAGCTGCTCGATGATCCGTTTGGACACGTCGTCCAGGAGATGGCCGTTGCCGGTTCGGTTGGTCACTGGCCGATGGTCCCGCATAGCAAGCCCGCTTGCAAGTGAATCCGTCGCCAGAGTGTCATTTGACGACTGATTCCCACGAGTCGCGCGTCCTGTACTGTCGATACCGGCCCTAGCGCGCTAGTGTCGCCATCTCGCCAGATCCGTGTCATGAACAGGAGCCGCTGTGAGCGTCCCGACCACCTCCGCACCGCGCGCACTTCGCAACTTCGTCGGCGGCGAGTACGTCGACACCCTCGGTGACGCCACCAGCGACCTGGTGGACCCCACGACCGCGCGGGTCGTCGCGCACGCCCCGGTGTCCACCGCGAAGGACGTCGACCGTGCGTACACGAGCGCCGCGGCAGCGTTCGAGCAGTGGGGACAGACCACGCCGAGCGAGCGCCAGCAGGCCCTGCTCAAGATCGCGGACGCCATCGAGGCCCGTGCCGACGAGCTGGTCAGGCTCGAGGCGCAGAACACCGGCAAGCCCTTCGCGCTCACCGCGAGCGAGGAGATTCCGCCGATGGTGGACCAGATCCGCTTCTTCGCCGGTGCCGCCCGGGTGCTCGAGGGCCGCGCGTCGGCCGAGTACCTCAGCGGCCACACCTCGTGGATCCGTCGCGAGCCGATCGGCGTCATCGGCCAGGTCACGCCGTGGAACTACCCGATGATGATGGCCGTGTGGAAGTTCGCCCCCGCGCTGGCGGCGGGCAACACGGTGGTCCTCAAGCCGAGCGACACCACCCCTGAGACCACCCTCCTGATGGCCGAGATCGCCGCCGAGTTCCTGCCCCCGGGTGTGCTCAACGTGGTCACTGGTGACCGGGAGACCGGCCGCGCTCTGGTCGAGCACAAGATTCCGTCCATGGTGTCGATCACCGGCTCCGTGCGCGCCGGCATGCAGGTCGCGGAGGTCGCCTCGCGGGACGTCAAGCGGGTGCACCTCGAGCTGGGCGGCAAGGCGCCGGTCGTGGTGTTCGACGACGCCGACCTGGAGGCCGCCGCGGAGGCGATCGCCGTGGCGGGCTACTTCAACGCCGGGCAGGACTGCACGGCCGCCACCCGAGTGCTCGCCGGCCCCGGCATCCACGACGACTTCGTGGCCGCGCTCGCCGAGCAGGCGCGTGCCGCCAAGGTCGGCCTGCCGGACGACGAGGACGCACTGCTGGGCCCGGTCAACAACGCCAACCAGCTGCGCCACGTGTCCGGCTTCATCGACCGGCTGCCCGACCACGCCTCGCTCGGTGCGGGTGGTGCCCGGGTCGACGGACTCGGCGACGGGTACTTCTGGCAGCCCACGGTGGTCTCCGGCCTGCAGCAGGACGACGAGGCGATCCAGAACGAGATCTTCGGGCCGGTCATCACCGTGCAGCGGTTCACCGACGAGGAGCAGGCGCTGGCCTGGGCCAACGGGGTGCAGTACGGCCTGGCGTCCTCGGTCTGGACCAAGGACTTCGGGCGGGCCATGCGGATGAGCAAGAAGCTCGACTTCGGCTGCGTCTGGATCAACACGCACATCCCGCTGGTCGCCGAGATGCCACACGGTGGCTTCAAGCACAGCGGCTACGGCAAGGACCTGTCCATGTACGGCTTCGAGGACTACACCCGCATCAAGCACGTGATGGCGAACCTGGACTCCTGAGGTGCCACCGAGCTCGAGTCCGCTGTCCCGCAGGGCCTTCGTCGGCGGATCCACCGCCGCGCTGGCTGCGCTGTTGACCGGCTGTGGCACGAAGGGGACCTCGCGTTCGTCCGGCCCGGCCACGACGCCGGACCTGTCCGCGACCGAGAAGCTGGTCAAGTTCTCCAACTGGCCGCAGTACATCGACGTCAGCGACGACGACGACGGCAAGCGCCCGACCCTGGACGCGTTCACCAAGGCGAGTGGGATCGCCGTCCAGTACACCGAGGACATCAACGACAACGAGGAGTTCTTCGCCAAGATCCGGCCGGCCGCGTCCAACGGTCAGGACATCGGGCGGGACCTGTTCGTGGTCAGCGACTGGATGTCGGCCCGGATGATGCGCCAGCACTGGGTCACCCAGTTCGACCACTCCACGATGCCCAACGTCGCGACGAACCTGCTGCCGCAGCTGCGTCAGGTCTCGTTCGACCCGGGGCGCAAGTTCTCCGTGCCGTGGGCCTCGGGCATGACCGGCCTGGCGTACAACAAGAAGCTCGTCAAGGAGCCGATCCGCCAGGTCAGCGACCTGTTCCGCCCCGACCTCAAGGGCAAGGTCACGATGTT
The DNA here is from genome assembly GCF_049994355.1 of Angustibacter sp. McL0619. Lineage (NCBI taxonomy): Bacteria > Bacillati > Actinomycetota > Actinomycetes > Kineosporiales > Kineosporiaceae > Angustibacter > Angustibacter sp. McL0619. The sequence goes on from NZ_CP188257.1 coordinate 1,769,051, forward strand.
CTCGGGCATGAAAGAGACGATGCCGCTGCTCATGCTGGGTCTCGGCATGGACATCGCGACGTTCACCGACGCCGACTTCGACAAGGCGCTCGGCGTCCTGAAGGAGCAGGTGGACAAGGGGCAGATCCGCGCGTTCACCGGCAACGACTACACCTCGCAGCTCGCCAAGGGTCAGATCGCGGCCTGCTTCGCCTGGAGCGGAGACGTCCTGCAGCTGGCCCTGGACGATCCGAACCTGGAGTTCGTCGTCCCGGAGCAGGGCGCGGAGCTGTGGTCGGACAACTGCATGATGCCGGCGCCGGTGTCGCACAAGGCGAACGCCGAGCAGCTGGTCGACTGGTACTACCGCCCCGAGGTGGCCGCGGCCCTGGCGTCCTGGGTGCAGTACATCCCTCCGGTCGAAGGCGCCCAGGAGGAGATGCAGAAGATCGACGCAGACCTGGCGAAGAACCCGCTGATGTTCCCGGACGACGCCACCAAGAAGCGCCTGAAGGTGCAGCGCGACCTCACCGACGCGGAGGACCTCAAGTTCACGGCGGCCTTCACGGCCGTCACCGAGACCTGAGCCATCAGCCCCTCGCGCTCCAGCGCAGGTCGACCGCCAGCGAACCATTCGGGCCGGGGATGGGGGTGTGCATGTAGGTAGTGTTCGCGCTGCTGCATGCGCCATGCTGGGCCGCACGACGCGAGGAAGGGCGGCCACGTGAGCAGCAACAACCGCGGGGGAGGGGCGGCGGCAGGTGGCGGGGCCCTGTACGGGCTCGGCATCTTCGGCGCCTGGGTGTACTTCTGGCAGCAGGCCGACTCGTTCTGGGAGTACGTCGGGGCGCTGCTGCAGGGTTTGGTGTGGCCGGCGTTCATGGTCTACGACCTGTTCTCCGCGCTCAACCGCTGAACGCTGTCCCGTCAGACCTCGCTGCCGTAGCGGGCGTCGGCGACGCGGCCCGAGGTTCCGGTCGCGCGCGCGACCAGGGCGGCGGCGTCCTGCACCTGCGCCGGGACGTCGACGTGCGCGATGTAGTCACGGCCCTGAGGCCCGTAGCCCTCGGGGGAGTCGGTGAGTCGTTCGACCTCGCCCAGCAGCAACGAGACGTACCGCGGGACCGACCACGAGCCCCAGACGTCCTGGAGGTGTGCGAGCCGGCCGTCGACGACCGTGAACTCCTGCTCGTACGCCGCGAAGCTGACGAGGGTGGGCTGCCCGAGCGTCCAGAGGCGACCGAAGCCGGCGCTCATCCGCCGCTGCATGGTGCGGTCCTGCACGAGGATCACCGAGCGCGGGGCCAGGCCGGCCTGCCGGACGACGTCCTGCGCCAGCGAGATGTTGTTGCCGCAGTTGGTCGATCGCCGTTCGGTCAGGACGTCGTCGAGGCCGTGCACCTCGGACAGGAACTCGGCCATGATGTCCGCCTCCGGCCGTCCGGCGAACTCCCGACCGGGGAACCGTTCGCACATGGCGCCCCACAGGTGCTCCGTGGTGTGGCCGATGCCGCCGATCAGCATGAGCCGCGCTGCGGCGCCGCCCCGGACAGCGGCGACGGCGGTCTCCCAACCGCCGGGCGGGCAGGCTCCGAAGAGCATGAGCAGGTCGGCTTGCTCCGACCCGAGCACCGGCGCAAGCCCAGCGCCCGTCAGGGTTGGCACGTCGCGCACCGCCACGAAACGGTCGATGAGGTTGAGCGCCGTGGCCAGCTCGTGGGTGCCGCTGTCGCTGGGCATTGCCGCAGGGTAGCGATGTCCTCGACGTCGGCCGTCCGACTGTCCATGCTGAGGCATGACGAGCGCCGACCCTGCCGCGGACCCTGCAGCCCTGACCCCACCGCCCGACGAGTCCGAGTGGGTGCTGTCCTACCTCGGGGTGCGGCTGTCGGTCGGCGTGCTGGGAGCGGCGCTGCCCGTCCTCCTGTTCGTCAGCCGGTTCTTCTTCGGCGACCACCGGCTGCCGCCGTCCATCAGCGCCTTCTACTACACCCCGATGCGCAACGTGCTGGTCGGCACGCTCTGCGCCCAGGGCGTCTTCCTGTTCTCCTACCGCTATGCGCGGCGGGACAACTGGCTGAGCACCCTGGCGGCCATCCTCGTGGTCATCGTGGCGCTCAGCCCGACGGCGGCCCCGGGTGCACCGGACACGTTCTGGACCATCGCGCACGGCGTGGCCGCAGGCGGCTTCTACCTGGTGCTGGCCTACTTCTCGTACTTCCTTTTCACCCGCAGCGATGCGCCGGTCGAGCCCGGGAGCCCGAAGGCGCTGCGCAACAGCATCTACCGGGTCTGCGGGGTGCTGGTCGTCCTCGCCATGGCCGTGGCACTCGCCCTGCTGCGGTCGCCGGTCCACCTGCTGTTCTGGTGCGAGACCGTCGCCTCGCTGGCGTTCTCCTTCGCCTGGCTGGTCAAGGGTGGCCTGCTCTTCGCCGATCAGCCCTGAGCACGCCGCCGCACTGGCCGCCGCCGCACTGGCCGCTGATCACGTTAGGCAGCGCTAGGCCTACTTATGCAGGCGCAGAGCCCTCGAGAGGTAGCACTAGCTCTCGATAAGTCCGTGTATCACCGAAGCCGCTGCCAACACGCCGTCCATGACTCACCAGTCGAGAACTGATGCCACCTCTCCATGCGCAGGGCCCTGCATAAGTGGGCCCAACGCTGCCTAACGTGATCAACGGCAGAGGGGGCGGCGCGGCTCAGCGGGTGTCGCGAGCCAGCAGCGCCACGTGCAGCGCGAGGCAGGTCTCGACGTCGTCCAGGTCGGCGTCGAGCACCGACGCCAGCCGGGTGAGCCGGTCGTAGTACGCCGGGCGGGACAGGTGCATCGCCGCGGCGGCCGCCGACTTGTTGCGGCCGTTGGCCAGGTAGGTACGCAGCACAGACAGCAGGTCGTCGTCCCGGTCGAGCAGCGGACCCAGCTCGCGCTCGGTGAAGGTCTCGATCCGAGGGTCGTCGCGCAGCAGCGACAGCAGTCCGCGCACGCCCACGTCGTGCAGCCTCAGAAAACCGCTGACCCGCGGCAGGTGCGCGGCGGCGTCCGCGACCTGCTGGGCCTCGACGACGCTGCGGCGGGCGTCGCGCAGGCCGGCGACCACCGTGCCGGCCGCCAGCAGGAGCTGCTCGGCGCCGGCGGCGGGGATCCGATAGCGCACCACGCGCTCGATCGCCCGACCCAACGAGTCGAGCACCGTGGCGTCGTCGTCTCGCCGGTCCAACGCCACCAGCAGTCCGACGCTGCGGTCGTCGATCGCGCCGACCAGTGCGGCCGCGGACGCATCCCGGGCGGCCTGGGCGACCGCGTCCGCGAGGTCGCGCAGTCTGGCCTGCGTGGCGAGAGTCGTCGCCGAGCGGCCCTCCCGCCAGCGCACCACGGCGCCCAGCAGCCGGCGTCCGTCCAGCGTCACCCCGAGTGCCCGGGCGCGCAGCCCGATCTCGGCATCCGGGTGCTGGTGCTCCATCAGGGCGGTGAGCAGCGTGCGGTGTGTCTGGCGCTCCAGTCCCTCGCGATCGCGGGTGATCAACCGTTGCAGCGCCAACGTCGTCGCGGTGCGCTCGACCAGCATCAGGTCGTGCGGTCGCGGGTCGTCGGCATCCCGGACCAGCACGAGCCGCCCCCAGTCCTCGCCGCGCGCCCCGACGGTGGCGACCACCCAGCCGGACGCCGGGTCCACGCCCGCCCGCCCGGGGACCCGCACGGCCCGCGACCGCTGCTGCCACCGGGCCAGCAGCGCCGCCTCGTCCGCGCCCGCCGCGTCGTGCTCGACGACCAGGTGCCCTGGTGTCTCCAGGACGACCGGTGCGCCGGCCATCCGAGCGGCCTGCCGGACCACCTCGGCGGTGTCCGCGCCCTCCACGGCCAGCTCGGTGAACGTCTCGTGCAACGCCTGCGCCTGTCGCAGCGAGCTGATCTGCTCGTCGATCACCAGCGAGTGGACCGCCTCGGTCACCTCGATGAACGCCACCGGGCGGGTCAGCTCCACCAGGGGCAGGCCGAACTTGGCCGCTGCCCGCACCATGGCGGTCGGCAGCCGCCCGGCGTAGGCCCGGCCCAACTCGACCACCAGCCCGGCGACCGGCAGCGCGGCCAGGCCCTGCACGAAGGCCACGATGCCGTCGTCCGTGCGCGGCAGCGCGACCCCGGTGGTCAGGATCAGCTCGTCCCCGCGCAGCAGGTCGCCGATGTCGGCCACCTCGGCCACGTGGGCCCACCGCACCTGGTGGTCCAGGTGCTCGGCGCCGGCGACCACGTTCGGCTTGCCGGCGGCGAGCACCGGCAGCGCCAGCACGGTGCCCAGCGTGGGGAGCATGAGGGTCGCCTCCGAGTCGGGCGGACGCCCTCGACAGTGTGTCGCCTGGGCGGTCCGAGAGCAGTCACTCTGCATACCACGGTAGCGGGGACAGTGGGCGCTGGTACAACGGTGGTCGCTGGTCGTCGCCCAGTTCGACGCTAGATTTCGTTGAGGTAACGTGTTCAGACCACGAAATCACTTGAATAGCCTTGAATGGACCGAGGCGGCGTGTCAGGATCGGCGCACGAAGGGTTGCTCTCGAGTGCAGGACTAGGAGGTGGCGTGGCGGATTCGACCGGTGGTCACCAGTGGATCGACGGACGGCGCACCGCGCCGCTGAGCGACTCGGCGCCCGAGCACCCAGTGATCGACCCCTCGACCGACCGGGTCGTGCAGATCGTTGCGCTCGCTGGCGCGTCCGACGTGGACACCGCCGTCGACGTGGCGACCCGCGCCCAGCGCGACTGGGGTGCGGCCACCCCGGCGGAGCGCTCCACCGCCATGCATCGCTGGGCCGCCGAGCTGGACGCGGTGGCCGAGGAGCTCGCCCAGGTCGAGACCTCGCAGACCGGCAAGCCGATCCGGCTCAGCCGCGAGTTCGACGTCCCGGGCACCATCGACAACACCGCCTTCTTCGCCGGCGCCGCGCGGGTCCTCGAGGGCCGAGCAGCCGGGGAGTACTCGGCCGACCACACCTCTGCCGTCCGCCGCGAGCCGTTGGGCGTCGTCGGCTCGATCGCGCCGTGGAACTACCCGCTGCAGATGGCCGCCTGGAAGATGCTCCCCGCGGTGGCCGCCGGCAACGCGATCGTGCTCAAGCCCAGCGAGCTCACCCCGCTGACCACCCTGATGATGGCCGAGGCCGCCCAGCGCGCCGGCATCCCCGACGGTGTGGTCAACGTCGTCGTGGGCACCGGCCCGGACGTCGGCGAGCACCTCGTCTCACACCCGGGCGTGGCCATGGTGTCGTTCACCGGCAGCTCCGGGGTCGGGCAGCGGGTGATGGAGCTCGCGTCCCACACGGCCAAGCGGGTGCACCTCGAGCTCGGCGGCAAGGCACCGTTCGTGGTGTTCGACGACGCCGACCTCGAAGCCGCCGTGCACGGCGCGGTCGCCGGCTCGCTGATCAACACCGGGCAGGACTGCACCGCCGCCACCAGGGCGATCGTGCACCGCTCGCTGTTCGACGCCTTCGTCAGCGGCGTCGCGGACCTGATGGCCGCCGTCCGGCTCGGCGACCCGCGCGACCCGGCCACCGACCAGGGCCCGCTGATCAGCCGGGCCCACCAGGCCCGGGTCGCCGGGCACGTCGAGCGCGCCCGCGAGCTCGGCGCCAAGATCGTCTGCGGTGGTGAGGCGCCCGGCGGCGCGCTGGCCCACGGTGCGTACTACGCGCCGACGCTGGTTGCCGGGATCGACCGGACGGCGCCGATCTGGCACGACGAGGTGTTCGGGCCGGTCCTGGTCGCCGTCCCGTTCGACACCGACGACGAGGCGATCGAGCTGGCGAACGACACGCCCTACGGCCTGGCCGCCTCGGCCTGGACCAGGGACGTCGTGCGCGCCGGCCGGGCGACCCGCGAGATCCGCGCCGGCTGCGTCTGGGTCAACGACCACATCCCGATCATCAGCGAGATGCCGCACGGGGGCGTCAAGGCATCTGGCTTCGGCAAGGACATGAGCGTCTACTCGCTCGAGGAGTACACGAGCATCAAGCACGTGATGACCGACCAGACCGGCGTGGCGAGCAAACCCTGGCATCGCACCGTCTTCACCCACCAATCGTGACCCGACCCACCGCTGCCCATCCGGAAGGACCCCACCCCATGAGCCCCCGACCGACCCCCGACCCGATGAAGGTCGCACTGGCACGCGGCACGCTCAGCCGTCGCACCCTGCTCAGCTCGGTGGGCGCTTTCGGACTGGCCACGGCGCTGGCGTCCTGCGGCACCAAGGGCACGGCGACCAAGACCGCCGCGTCCGACCAGGCGGCCAAGGACCTTTCCGCCACCGAGAAGGTCGTGCACTGGTCGAACTGGCCGGAGTACATCGACGTCGACGACAAGACGCAGAAGCACCCGACGCTGGACGCCTTCGAGAAGCAGACCGGCATCAAGGTGACCTACGCCGAGGACTACAACGACAACGACGAGTTCTTCGCCAAGGTCAAGCCGCAGCTGCAGGCAGGCCAGGACACCGGCCGTGACGTGTGGTGCAGCACCGACTGGATGGTCGCCCGGCTGATCCGGCTGAACTGGGTGCAGAAGCTCGACAAGGCGAACATCCCGAACGCCAAGAACCTCGAGACGGCGCTCACCCAGGTCGAGTTCGACCCGGGTCGCGAGTACTCGCTGCCCTGGCAGAGCGGCTTCACGGGTATCGCCTACAACCCCAAGGCCACCGGCGGCAAGAAGATCGAGAGCATCGACCAGCTGCTGACCGACCCCTCGCTCAAGGGCAAGGTGACGCTGCTCACCGAGATGCGCGACACCGTCGGGCTGGTCCTGCTGGCCATGGGCAAGGACCCGGCCAACTTCACGGACGCCGACTTCAATGCCGCGATCGACGAGATCAAGAAGGCCAAGGACGCCGGGCAGCTGCGCGGGTTCACCGGCAACGAGTACGGCAAGCCGCTCGCGGCCGGCGACATCGCCGCCTGCATCGCCTGGACCGGCGACGTCGTCCAGCTGCAGGCCGACAACCCGGCGCTCGGCTACGTGCTGCCATCCACTGGGCACATGATCTGGTCCGACAACTTCGTGATCCCGAACCAGGCGCAGCACAAGAAGAACGCCGAGACGCTGATCAACTACTACTACGATCCGAAGGTGATGGCGGCGGTCGAGGACTACGTGAACTACATCTCGCCGGTGAAGGGTTCCAAGGCCGTCCTGCTCGCCGAGGACCCGGACGTCGCGAACAACCCGCTGATCTTCCCCAGCGACGCGGTGCTCGCCAAGTCGCACGTCTTCAAGGGCCTGACCGAGGCGCAGGAGACCCTGTACAACCAGAAGTTCCAGGCACTGATCGGGGCATGACAATGGCACAGATCAAGGAAGACCCCGGTGGGGACCTGCAGCTGCAGTCGCTCACCAAGCGGTTCGGCGACTTCGTGGCGGTGGACAACCTCGACCTGATCATCCCGCAGGGCTCGTTCTTCGCGTTGCTGGGACCGTCGGGCTGCGGCAAGACCACGACCCTGCGGATGGTCGCCGGACTCGAGCGGCCGACCGCGGGCACGGTGATGATCGGCGACCAGGACTACACCGAGGCCCGGCCGTACCAGCGCCCGGTCAACACCGTGTTCCAGAGCTACGCACTGTTCCCGCACCTGAACATCATCGAGAACGTCGAGTTCGGCCTGCGCCGGCGCGGCAAGAAGAACACCCGGACGACTGCGATGGAGGCGCTCGAGCTGGTCCAGCTCGCGCACCTGGCCGCGCGCCGTCCCGGTCAGCTGTCCGGTGGTCAGCAGCAGCGCATCGCCCTGGCCCGGGCCATCGTGAACCGCCCGTCCGTGCTGCTGCTCGACGAGCCGCTCGGAGCGCTCGACCTCAAGCTGCGACGGCAGATGCAGATCGAGCTCAAGCGGATCCAGCTCGAGGTCGGCCTGACGTTCGTGCACGTCACGCACGACCAGGAGGAGGCCATGACCATGGCCGACACCATCGCCGTGATGAACCAGGGCCTGATCGAGCAGCTCGGCGACCCGGCCACGCTGTACGAGCGCCCCAGCACGACCTTCGTGGCCAACTTTCTCGGGCAGTCGAACCTGTTGCCCGGCAAGGTGTCCGGCACAGATGGCGACGACCTGGTGATCGACGTCCAGGGCGACCGGCTGCGGCTGCCGCGCGCGCGCTGCGCGGCCAACGGCGGGGACGTCTGGTTCGGCGTCCGGCCTGAGAAGCTCGTGATCTGCGACGACAGCACCGCGGCCACCGGCAACCGGATCTCCGGTCTGGTCACCGACGCCTCGTTCACCGGCGTGTCCACCCAGTACCTGGTCAAGCTCGGCTGGGGCCAGGAGATCACCGTCGTGCAGCAGAACGACGGCACCGCGCCGCTGCGGCCGGGCGGCCAGGTGACGGTGCAGTGGGCGCCGCAGCACGGCTTCGCCCTCGACGCGGCGCAGGACGCGCACGCCGGTGAGGAGAACGAGGCCGGGGACGCCGTGCTGGCAGGCACCTCGTCATGACCGCCGTCGCGCACACTCCTGTCGCGCCGGGCGCCGGGCCACCTCCGGCGGACGTCGCCGAGGCGCCGGGCAGGCGCCGGCTGACGCCGTACCTGCTGCTGCTGCCGGGCATGCTCTGGCTGGCGATCTTCTTCGCCATCCCGATGGTCTTCCTGGCCTCGACTTCGCTGCAGACCGGTTCGCTGGAGCAGGGCTACGCCCTGACCTGGAACTTCCAGACCTATGTGGACGCCCTGCAGAACTACTGGCCGCAGTTCCTGCGCTCGTTCGGCTACGCGGCGTCCGCCACGATCGCCGGTGCGCTGATCGGCTACCCGCTCGCCTATGCGATCGCCTTCAAGTCGGGCAAGTGGAAGAACTTCCTGCTGGTGCTCGTCATCGCACCGTTCTTCACCAGCTTCCTGATCCGGACGCTGGCCTGGCAGACCATCCTGTCCAACAGCAGCCCGGTCGTGAAGTTCTTCCAGGTCACGCACCTGATCGACCTGCTGCAGTTCCTGGGGCTGACCAGCAACGACCAGCTGATGGCGTCCAAGTTCGCCGTCATCGCCGGTCTGACGTACAACTTCCTGCCGTTCATGGTGCTGCCGCTGTACGCCAGCCTGGAGCGGCTCGACCCGCGCCTGCTGGAGGCGGCCGGCGACCTGTACGCCTCGCCGTTCACCGGGTTCCGGAAGATCACGTTCCCGCTGTCCCTGCCCGGCCTGGTCGCCGGCACGCTGCTCACCTTCATCCCCGCCGCCGGCGACTACATCAACTCCAAGCTGCTGGGGAGCACGAACACCACCATGATCGGCCAGGTCATCGACGGACAGTTCCTGCGCGTGCTCGACTACCCGACGGCGGCAGCCCTGTCCTTCGTGCTGATGCTGTCCATCGTGCTGCTGGTGTCCATCTACATCCGCCGCGCCGGGACGGAGGAGCTGGTCTGATGAGCGACCTCGACCCCCTGATGACGCTGCTGATGGTCGTGCTCGTCGTGGCGAACATCGCCGTGCTGGGCTTCCTGCTGGTCCGGGCCAAGGTCCGCGGGCAAGGACCGGTGTCGTGGCTCCGGGAGCACGTGATCGTGCTGATCGCCGCGCTCGTGTTCCAGTACATGCTGCTGCCGAACGTCGTCGTGATCCTGTTCTCGTTCAACAAGCCCAACGGGCGCTTCAACTACGAGTGGACCAAGTTCTCCCTCGACGCGTGGCTGCACCCCTGCGCGGCGCCAGGCATGTGCCAGTCCCTGACGCTCAGCCTGCGGATCGGCCTGCTGGCCACCATCATCGCGACCGTGCTGGGCACGCTGGTGGCGTTCGCCCTGGCCCGCCACCGCTTCCGCGGCCGGGCCGGCACGAACCTGCTGATCTTCCTGCCGATGGCCACGCCCGAGGTCGTCATGGGCTCCAGCCTGCTGACCCTGTTCGTCGGGATCGGCATCCCGCTGGGTTCGACGACGATCCTGATCGCGCACATCATGTTCTGCATGTCGTTCGTCGTGGTCACCGTCAAGGCCCGCATCTCCGGGCTGGACGCGCGGCTGGAGCAGGCCGCGATGGACCTGTACGCCAACGAGCGGCAGACCTTCATGCGGGTCACGCTGCCCCTGGTGGCACCGGGAATCGCGGCCGCGGCGCTGCTGTCGTTCTCGCTCTCGTTCGACGACTACATCATCACGAACTTCAACGCGAGCTCGTCGTCGGTCACCTTCCCGATGTTCATCTGGGGTGCGGCCAGCCGCGGGACGCCAGTGCAGATCAACGTGATCGGCACCCTGATGTTCGTGCTGGCGCTCGCCGCCGTGGGTGGTGCGCAGCTGGTGAGCGGGCGCCGCAAGCGGGTATGAGCGGGTTGCGGCTGGCCGGTGCGTCGTCCACGCCGTTCTGGCTGGACCAGCCGCAGCGGCCGCCGGGCCGCCCTGCACAGGGCGGTGACCTGCGCGCCGACCTCGTGGTGGTCGGCGGTGGGCTGACCGGCCTGTGGGCCGCCTTGCTGGCGCTGCAGGAACAGCCCGGTCGCGACGTCCTCGTGCTGGACGGCCACCGGCTGGCCTGGGCCGCGTCCGGGCGCAACGGCGGGTTCTGCTCGGCGTCGATCACCCACGGGATCTCCAACGGCCTCGAGCGGTGGCCGGACGAGATGGCTCTACTGACCCGGCTCGGGCTGGAGAACCTGGACGGCATCGAGCGCGCCATCGCGCAGTACGGCATCGACTGCGGGTTCCGGCGCAGCGGCGAGCTGGACGTGGCCGTCGAGCCCTGGCAGCTCGAGGGGCTGGCCGAGGAGCACGAGGCCGCCGGTCGGCTGGGGCTGTCGTCCGAGCTGCTGGACGCCGCCCAGACCCGGGCGCTGGTCGACTCGCCCACGTACCTCGGCGCGCGGCTTGAGCGCGACAGCGTCGCGATGGTCGACCCGGCCCGGCTGGTCTGGGGGCTGGCGGACGCGGTGGAGGGCCTGGGCGGACGGATCCACGAGTCGACCCGGGTGCTCGACGTCCACGACCTCGGCCCCGAGGGGATCCTCGTCCGGACCCCGGCGGGCAGCGTCCGTGCCCGCCAGGTGGTTCTAGGCACCAACGTCTTCCCCTCGCCGGTGCGCCGGTACCGCCCGTACCTGGTCCCGGTCTGGGACCACGTCCTGGTCACCGAGCCGTTGCCGCCCGACGTCGTCGCCGGCCTGCGCTGGGACCAGCGGATGGGGGTCGGGGACAGCGGCAACCAGTTCCACTACTACCGGCTCACCGACGACGACCGCCTGCTGTTCGGCGGGTATGACGCCCTGTACTACTTCGGCAACGACCTGACCGGTCGGCGAGCCCGCAACGAGCAGACCGAGCAGGTGCTGGCCGAGCACCTGTTGACCACCTTTCCGTCGCTGGACGGCGTGCGCGTCACTCACACCTGGGGCGGCGCGATCGACACCTGCACGAGATTCTGCGCGTTCTGGGGGCTGACCCACGGCGGCCGGGTCGCGGCCGTTCAGGGGTACACCGGCCTCGGCGTCGGCGCGAGCCGCTTCGGTGCGCAGGTCTGCCTCGACCTGCTGGCCGGCCGGCAGAACGAGCGGACGTCGCTGGAGATGGTGCGCCGCAAGCCGCTGCCGTTCCCGCCCGAGCCGTTCCGCTGGACCGGCATCCAGCTGACCCGGCGGGCGATCGCGCGGGCCGACGCGGCGGACGGGCGGCGCGGTCCGTGGCTGCGCACCCTGGACAGGCTCGGCCTGGGCTTCGACTCCTGACAGGTTGGGCGGCTCAGGCGGCCAGCCCGCGACAGGGTGTCAGTCCCGCGGCGCGAGCTCGCCGCCCAGACTGGGACGCATGACGAACCGCATCACGCACTGGATCGACGGCAAGCCCTTCGGCGGCACCACCGAGCGCAGCGGGGAGGTCTACGACCCCGCGACGGGTCAGGTCACCGGTGCCGTGGACCTCGCCGACGATGCCACCGTCGACCTCGCCGTCGCCTGCGCCAGCGTGGCCGCCGAGGCCTGGGGCCAGTCGTCCCTGGCGGCCCGCAGCAAGGTGCTCTTCCGGTTCCGCACGCTGCTGGACGAGCGCAAGGACGACGTCGCAGCACTGATCACTGCCGAGCACGGCAAGGTGCTCTCCGACGCGGCCGGCGAGGTGCAGCGTGGGCTCGAGGTCGTCGAGTTCGCCTGCGGCATACCGCACCTGCTCAAGGGCGGCTTCAGCGAGAACGTGTCGACCAAGGTGGACGTCTACTCGATCCGCCAGTCGCTCGGGGTTGTCGCGGTCATCTCGCCGTTCAACTTCCCGGCGATGGTGCCGCTGTGGTTCGTGCCGATCGCGATCGCGGCCGGCAACGCGGTGGTGCTCAAGCCGAGCGAGAAGGACCCCTCGGCGTCCGTGCTGCTGGCCGAGCTGCTGGCCGAGGCAGGCTTGCCTGCCGGTGTCTTCACCGTGCTGCACGGGGACAAGGTCGCGGTCGACCGGCTGCTCGACCATCCCGACGTCGCGGCCGTCTCGTTCGTGGGGTCGACGCCGATCGCACGCTACGTCTACGAGAAGGGCACCCAGGCCGGCAAGCGGGTGCAGGCCCTCGGCGGGGCGAAGAACCACATGCTGGTGCTGCCGGACGCCGACCTCGACCTGGCCGCGGACGCCGCGGTCAACGCGGGCTTCGGCTCGGCCGGGGAGCGCTGCATGGCCATCTCCGCGCTGGTCGTCGTGGACTCCGTGGCGGACGACCTGGTGGCTCGGATCCGTGACCGGGTCGCGATGCTGCGCACCGGTGACGGACGTCGCGGCTGCGACATGGGGCCGCTGGTCACCGGCCAGCACCGGGACAAGGTCGCCTCCTACGTGGCGGCGGGCGCCGAGGCCGGCGCCACCGTCGTGGTCGACGGCCGCGAGGGCGAGTTCGACGGTGCGGCAGAGGGCTTCTGGCTCGGCCCGACCCTGCTGGACCACGTGACGCCCCAGATGTCGGTGTACACCGACGAGATCTTCGGGCCGGTGCTGTCCGTCGTCCGGGTCGAGTCGTACGACGAGGGTCTGGCGCTGATCAACGACAACCCGTACGGCAACGGCACGGCGATCTTCACCAACGACGGGGGAGCGGCCCGCCGGTTCCAGAACGAGGTGCAGGTCGGCATGATCGGGGTCAACGTGCCGATCCCGGTGCCGGTGGCCCAGTACTCGTTCGGCGGGTGGAAGCACTCGCTGTTCGGCGACTCGCACGCGTACGGCGAGGACGGCGTGCACTTCTTCACCCGCGGCAAGGTCGTCACCTCGCGCTGGCTAGACCCGAGCCACGGCGGCCTCAACCTGGGCTTCCCGCAGAACACCTGACCCTTCCCCCGCACTTGTGATGAGTTGTCGGGGTCTCAGCCGCACCTGAGACCCCCACAACCCGTCACGAGTCGGCGGTCTGGGTCGACGGGTGGTGGCCGGGCAGCCAGGAGCCGTAGCGCAGCAGGTTGCCGTCAGGGTCGACGTAGGCGCCCTCGCGCAGCCCGTACGGCGTGTCGGACGGCGCGTGGTGGCGACCCGCGATGCCCGCCGTCGTCCACTCCTGATGCAGTGCGTCCGCGTCCGAGACGTAGAGGTAGACCATCACGGACGAGGTCTTCGGGTCGTGGAACGTCGACTGCGCGAGGTGGAACGACACGTCGTCCCGATCGGCGAACCCGTACTCGTCCGGGCCCTCGTACGGCGAGGTGCGAAATCCCATGCGGGAGTAGCGGTCCAGGGCGCCAGACAGGTCACGGACCGGCAGGATCGGCGCCACGCTGTTGAACATCACCATGTCCCGAGCCTAGGCCGCCGACCTGATTCGACCAGGTCCCTTCGCGGGTGTGACGAATGTGACGGCAGGTGCGCCGACGACACGGGACCCGGTCGGATCTCGTCGCCGTTCAGACACCTAGGCTGAGTCGCATGACGCGCTACGGCCAGCAGTATGGACCGGACTTCACCTTCCTCGGGGTCGATCGCTGCGACCTCGACGACCCGGCCAGCTACGCCGACGCGGACGTCGTGATCCTCGGAGCGCCGTTCGACGGTGGCACCTCGCACCGGCCCGGCACCCGGTTCGGGCCGCAGGCGATCCGGATGACCGACTACCTCGCGCACGATGGTTCGCGCCCCAGCCTGGCGCTGCGCACGGACGGTCTGGTCGACCTCAAGGTGGTCGACGCGGGCGACGTGGAGATGTACTCCGGTGACATCGAGGTCGCGCTGCCCGCACTGGAGGCCGCGGTCGAGCGGGTCACCCGCGCCGGAGCGATCCCGGTGGTCCTCGGCGGCGACCACTCGATCGCCTTCCCGGACGCCAAGGGTGTGGCCAACGTGCTCGGGCACGGCCGCATCTCGATGCTCCACTTCGACGCGCACGCCGACACCGGCGACATCGAGTTCGGCTCGCTGTGGGGGCACGGTCAGCCGATGCGCCGGCTGATCGAGTCCGGAGCGCTGCGCGGCGACCGGTTCCTGCAGATCGGGCTGCGCGGCTACTGGCCGCCGCCGGCGACGCTGGACTGGATGGCCGCGCAGTCCATGCGTTCCTACGAGATGACCGAGATCGGCCACCGCGGCCTGGACGTCTGCCTGAGCGAGGCGTTCGAGACCGCTATGGACGACTGCGACGGGGTTTTCCTGTCGGTCGACATCGACGTCTGCGACCCCGGCCACGCGCCCGGCACCGGTACTCCCGAGCCAGGCGGACTCAGCGCCCGACAACTGTTGGACGCTGTGCGCCGCATTTGCCTCGAGCTGCCCGTGGTCGGCGTCGATGTCGTCGAGGTCAGCCCGCCGTACGACCACGCGGATATCACCGCGGCGCTGGCCAACCGGGTCGTCCTGGAGTCGCTGAGCGCGATCGCCCGACGCAGGCAGGACGCCCGCGACGGCACGAGCTGGGATCCCTCGCAGCCGTTGCTGGCGAACCGTCCGTTGCCCGGCGAGCGCTGACCGAGGACGGCGGTGGTGCCGCAAGCATCGTCACCGCTGCGGTCAAGAACTGACCGCAATTGGCTCTAGCGTGGAGGCATGACGCAGAACACCGCACCCTCCCAGAACTCCGCCGTCGACACCGCGCAGCGGGCCGAGCTCGTCGAGGCGCTGCGCAAGCACCGCGACCTGTTCCGGTTCACTGTGCAGGGCCTCACCGACGAGCAGGCCCGGCTCACCCCGACGGTCAGCAGCCTCAGCCTCGGTGGCCTGGTCAAGCACGTGACGGCGGTCGAGGGCCAGTGGGCCAGCTTCGTGGTCGATGGCCCGGCCCCGGCGCACGTGGACTGGGCGAACGTGGACTGGTCGAACCCGCCGCCGGAGGTGCAGGCGTACGCCGACGGCTTCCGCATGCTCGAAGGCGAGACCCTCGCCGGGCTGCTCGCCGCCTACGACGAGGTCGCCCGCGCCACCGACGAGCTGGTCGGGACTGTCGACCTGGACGCCCGCCAGCCGCTCCCGCAAGCTCCGTGGTTCGAGCCCGGCGCGACCTGGAGCGCGCGCCGCGTGTTCACCCACGTGGTGGCCGAGACAGCCCAGCACGCCGGCCACGCCGACATCCTGCGCGAGACCATCGACGGGCAGAAGTCGATGGGCTGAACCGGCCGCTGCCCGTTCACCCGCCGAGCAGCTCCTCGCGGTACGACGGCCAGCGTCCGGCAGCGGTCTCGACGGACTCCGCCGCGAGCACGGCGTGTACGACGGCCCGGGTGGTGCAATCCGCAGCTGCCGTGAGCAGGTCGTGCAACCCGAACCTCGACGGTTCGGGCCGCCGAGCCGTCGACAACGCGAACGCGGTGTCGCCGTCGAACATCGTGTGCACCGGCGAGATCGCGCGCGCCAGCCCGTCGTGCGCGATGCCGGCAACCTTCGCGCATCGGGACTTGGGCAAGGTGGCGTCGGTGGCGATCACGACCAGCGTGGTGGCCAGCGGCTCGGGCGGCATCATCGCCCGACGCAACGCCTCCACCCGCTCCAGGTGCCGTTGCAGCGCAGCAGGTTCAGGTCGGGCCGGCGGCTCCACCAGCAGGTGCCGCGCCCCCCACAGCTCGCCCGTTCTCGGGTCCAGCACCGACCCGACCGCGTTGACGACCACCAGGGCAGCGACCGTCGTCCCGTCGTCCAGCAGCTGGCTGGCCGACCCGACCCCGCCCTTCAGCCCGCCCGCGAGGGCGCCGGTCCCGGCGCCCAGATTTCCCTGCCGCACAGCGGTTTCACCCGCCGCCGTCCAGGCATCCGTACAGGCCAGGCGACCCGACTCGGGGCCGGGCCGGGCGCGGACGTCGCCACCGCGCCCCAGGTCGAAGATCACCGCCGCCGGAACGATCGGCACGACACCGGCCGGCCCGACCGGGTAGCCGATCCCGGCGTCCTCCAGGGCGGACATCACGCCGTCCGCCGCGCTCAGGCCGTAGGCGCTGCCGCCGGTCAGCAGCACGGCGTGCACGCGCTCGTTGCCGTGCAACGGGTTGAGCAGGTCGGTCTCTCGCGTGCCGGGGCCGCCACCGCGGACGTCGACCCCGCCGACGGCGCCGTCCGGGTCGGTCAGCACGACCGTCGAGCCGGTCAGCCACCCCTCGCCGTGATGCGTGCAGTGCCCGACCCGCACCCCGGGGACGTCGACCAGCGAGTCGGTGGGCCCGATGGCCGTCACGACGGCGTGGGGTCGTCGCGGTCGTCCTCCTCGCGGACGGGCAGCCCGACGATCTCGCGGGCGTCCACGGCTCGTTCGCCGGGCGGGAGGTTGGACAGGTCCGGCGAGATCACGGTCGGCATCTTCCCCGAGTCCGGCAGGCCGACGTGCGGGACCACGCCGGCGCCGGGCGCGAGCACCAGCTCGGCCTGGCCGCGGGTCAGCGTGCGCCCGGCGAAGTAGTCCGGGCGGATGCGGGCATAGATCTCCATCAGCACGACGCCTAGCACCAGGGAGCCGACGCCGAGCAGGAAGACGCCGCCGATGCCGAACAGCGTCGTCTCGCCGTAGTCGCTCTGCGAGTAGAGCTTCGCGGCGATGATGAAGGCACCGAGCAGCATGATCCCGCCGAGCAGCGGCAGCACCCACCCGACGCGCGCGCCGAAGGCCCTGGCCGCCCAGGTGAAGGTGGTCCCGCAGTCCGGCTCGGCCTTGTTGAGCTCGGCGTAGGCGACGGCGATGAAGTACATCGGGACGAACGCCAGCAGCATGATCGCGGGGGCCTTCACCCCCACGATGCCGCTGCCCGCAGTGGTCGCCACGACCAAGCCCAGGCTCGCCGCCAGGCTGTACGCCGGTGCCGTGCTGGACATGCCGATCACGACGCTGGAGACCAGGCCGAGTGCGCCGCCCTTGAGCCCCTTGTTGCCGGACTCAGCGCTGTTCACGCTGATCGTGGCCTCGCTCATGGCGACCTCCGCTGTTGGGCCCGCCCCGACTGTACGGCGACAGGGCTACGGTTCGATCATGCGCATCCTGCTGGTCGGGTCCGGCGGCGTGGGGGACGCCTTCGCCCGCATCGCCGTCCGCCGTACGTTCTTCGAGCTGCTCGTGGTCGCGGACTACGACCTGGCCCGGGCCGAGCGCACGGTCGCGGCGGTTGCCGACCCGAGGGTGGTCGCTGCCCGCGTCGACGCGTCGTCCGCGTCGTCGGTCAGTGAGCTGGCTCGGGGCCACGCCGTCACCCACGTGATGAATGCGGTCGACCCGCGGTTCGTGATGCCCGTGTTCGAGGGGGCGTTCGCGGCCGGCGCCGACTACCTGGACATGGCGATGAGCCTGTCGCACCCGCACCCCGAGCACCCGCACAGCCAGACCGGCGTGATGCTCGGCGCCGAGCAGTTCGCGGTCGCCGGGCAGTGGGAGTCGGCCGGTCGGTTGGCGTTGGTGGGTATCGGGGTTGAGCCGGGACTGTCCGACGTGTTCGCCCGCTACGCGCAGGACCACCTGTTCGCCCAGGTCGACGAGCTCGGCACCCGGGACGGCTCGAACCTCACCGTGGACGGGTACGAGTTCGCGCCCTCCTTCTCGATCTGGACGACGATCGAGGAGTGCCTGAACCCGCCGGTGATCTGGGAGGCGGGCCGGGGCTGGTTCACCACGGCGCCGTTCAGCGAACCCGAGGTCTTCGACTTCCCGGACGGCATCGGGCCGGTCGAGTGCGTCAACGTGGAGCACGAGGAGGTGCTGCTGATGCCGCGCTGGCTCGAGGCGAAGCGGGTCACCTTCAAGTACGGCCTCGGCGCGGAGTTCATCGACGTGCTGCGCACGCTGCACAAGCTCGGTCTGGACTCCACCGTTCCGGTACGCGCCGGTGGCGTCGAGGTCAGCCCGCGCGACGTGGTGGCCGCCTGCCTGCCGGACCCGGCGGGGCTCGGCGACCGGATGCACGGCAAGACGTGCGCGGGTCTGTGGGTCACCGGCACCGGCAAGGACGGCAACCCGCGCGAGGTGTACCTGTACCACGTGGTCGACAACGACTGGTCGATGGCGCAGTACGGCGCACAGTGCGTGGTGTGGCAGACCGCGGTGAACCCGGTGGTCGCCCTGGAGCTGCTGGCGGCCGGGACCTGGTCCGGCGCCGGCGTGCTCGGGCCCGAGGCGTTCGACGCGGTGCCGTTCCTGGAGCTGCTGCGGGACGGTTACGGCTCGCCCTGGGGGATGCGCGAGCAGGTGCCGGGGTAGCCCTGGGCGGACGCTCAGCTCGGCAGGTCCACCTGGGCCAGCGCGTAGCTGGTCGCGGCGGCCAGCTCGGCCGTGGTGCGCCACCTGCCCTCTGACTGCACGGCGCAGGTCGCGGCCTTCGGGCCCGCGGCCGGGCAGACCAGGTTGCGGATGTCGGTGTCGTGGCCGCGCAGGTGGATCGTCAGGGCCAGGCCGGCCTGGCTGCGCGCGGTGATCGGCGCGATCGCGGTCAGCGCGCGCCCGGCCGTGGACGGTGTGGACCGGACCGTGCTGCCGACCAGCAGGTAGTGCAGGACGACGAGGTTGCTGCCGGCGGGCAGCGCCACCGTGACCGGGGTGACGCCGACCCGGTTCGGCGACCCCACTACCTGCCCGTTCGCGGTCGCGTTGACGCTCAACGCCTGCGGCCCGTCGAGCTGGGACGGCTTGGCGCCTGGCGGCGTCGCGTTGGACGGGACGGCGAGCACGAGGTTGCGCGTCTGTGGTGACAGCGTGACCGTCTCGGTGACGTCGGCCGTGCCGTCGCTCTGCACCGTCGCGGACAGCTCGATCCCGTCCGCCGCAACGACTTCGTCCTCGCCGGTGCTCAACGGCGGCATGAGCCGTTCCGGCAACGGCGGCGGGACGTTGATCGCGTCGGCCGGCCCGGCACGGTTCGCCGTACCCGCCGACTGCTGGTCGCCGGTTCCGGTTCTGAGCATCAGCGCGGTCAGCGGTGCGAGCACGAGCAGCAGCACCACGAGGGTCCCGCCAGCCACGAGCAACCGGGCGCGCCGAGGCTCAGGATTCGGGTACGTCGCGGGTGCGGCGACAAGGACGTCCTGGGGGTCCCTGCGGGCAAGTCGACGGGGCAGCGGTACGTGACCAGCCGCGCGGTCGATCCAGCCAAACATGCGCACCCTCCTTACTCTGGGCAACTGTCGCACGCTCGGCAACTGGACGGTACCCTCCAAAACATCGGATCCGCGACGGAGCGTGATCATCGGGGCCGGCGCCTGCGAGGTGCGTGTGAACATGATCGAACACAGCCTGACCAATCGAGCCGGGACGTCAGGACGGCGTCGACGCCGGTCGGCCCGCGCCGCAACGGTGTTGGCCGTTCTGTGCCCCATCCTGCTGGCTGGCGCCGGCCCGGCGTCCGCCTCGACGGTGGCCCGGGTCTACGTCCTGAACGGGCTGCCCGGCACAAACCTTGCGATCGCCGTGGACGGCCACAAGGTCGACTCCTCCGCGCATGCGACGGACGTCGTCGGGCCGCTGGGCGTGACCGCCGGCAAGCACACGATCACCTTCCTGTCCTCGAACGGGTCGACGCTCGCGCGGGCCACCTTGGACGCGCAGGCCGGAGCCACCAGCGACGTCGTCGTGCATCGCCAGGTGGGTGCCACCACCACGCCGGAGGTCACGGTGTTCGCCGACGACGTGACGAAGGCGCCCTCCGGGCAGGGCCGGGTCACCGTGGCGCACGTGGCCGCGATCGGACCGGCCGACATCCGGGTGAACGGCAAGGTCATCTTCGCCAACGTCGCGAACGGCGAGTTCAGCAGCGTCAAGGTGCCGTCCGGCACCTATCAGGTGGACGTCGTCCCCACCGGGACGAGCGGGCCGGGAGTCCTAGGCCCGCTGCCCCTGACCGTGAAGGCCGGGACGCTGACCCGGGTGTACGCCATCGGAGACACCAGCGACAACTCGATGAATGCGATGGCGCACGTGGTCGCGCTAGGGGCCCCGGCGAGCGACCCCAAGATGGTCGAGTCGGGGACCGGTGGGCAGGCCGCCGCGGCCGGCCTCACCACAGGGCCGGTCGGCTCGCTCGACCAGCGGTCCGGCCCCGGGCCCGAGGTCTGGTGGACTGCGACCGGCTCGGCGTTCCTTGCCGCTGTCGCGCTGCTGCTTGCTCGGCGACGGATCCGGCTGCCCGCTCGAGCGCGCAGCCGGGAGTGACCCGGCTGCCGATGCCTGCCGCGACCATGCCGGCCGCGGCGGTGTGCGTCGGGCTCGTGGTGGCGCTGTCCGGCTGTGCCGCGGCGCCGGGTCCGGCTGCCGCGGCACCCGCCCAGGCTGCGCAGTCCGGGTCCACAGCCGTTGCGCCGCAACGCGATGGCGCCGCCCGGCAGGGCGTCCCGGCGCCCAGCCAGCTGCGCACGGCGGCGCCGAGCCTGCTGGTTCTGCCCGGCAACCACCGGATGCGGGTCACCGAGGTGGGGACGGATGCCGACGGTCGGCTGACCGTCCCGGACGACGTGCATGTGGCGGGCTGGTGGTCGTCGGGAGCCAGGATCGGCGACCCGTTCGGCTCGATGGTGCTGGTCGGGCACATCGACGACGCGCAGCAGGGGATCGGCGAGATGGCGGCACTGCTGACCGCCCGCCCCGGTGACCGGGTGCGGGTCAGCGGCTCGAGCCTGAGCCAGACCTATCGGGTCACCGACGTGCGCCGCCTGCTGAAGGCGGAGCTGACCACCACCCTGGTGGGCGGCTCCACCGTGTTCGACCAGCGGGTGCCCGGCCGGCTGGTCCTGGTCACCTGCTCGGGACCGTTCGATCCGGTGTCGCGCCACTACCGGGACAACCAGGTGGCGGTCGCGACGCCGGTCGACAGCTGACCTACTGGCCGGCCACCGCGGTCTCGAGGACGTCCAGCGCCTCGGCCAGCAGGGCGTCCTCGATCACCAGCGGTGGCAGGAAGCGCAGCACGTTCCCGAAGGTGCCGCAGGTGAGCGTCAGCACACCCTGCTGGTGGCAGGCCGCGCTGATCCGGGCGGCCTCTGCCGGGTCCGGGTCCGTCGTCCCGGGCGTCACCAGCTCGATGGCCACCATCGCGCCGCGGCCGCGCACGTCGCCGATCTTCGGGTGCTTGGCGGCCAGCTCGGCCAGCCGAGCCAGCATGGTCTCGCCGATGGCGGCCGCGCGCCCTGCCAGGCCGTCCTGCTCGAGCGACTCGATGGAGGCCAGCGCGGCCGCGCAGGCGACCGGGTTGCCTCCGTAGGTGCCGCCGAGCCCCCCGACGTGGACCGCGTCCATCAGCTCGGCGCGGCCGGTTACCGCGGCCAGTGGCAGCCCGCCCGCGATGCCCTTGGCCACGGTGATCAGGTCGGGGACGACACCCTCGTGCTCGCACGCGAAGACCGAGCCGGTCCGACCGAAGCCGGTCTGAATCTCGTCGGCGACGAAGACGATCCCGTTCTCGCTACACCACTGTGCGATGGTCGGCAGGAAGCCGGGGGCGGGGACGACGAAACCGCCCTCGCCCTGGATCGGCTCGATCACCACGCAGGCGACCTCGTCGGCGCCGACCTGCTTGTCGATCACCGAGATGGCCCGGCGCGCGGCCTCGACCCCGCTGACCGGGGCCGGCTCGCGGAACGGGTAGCTCATCGGCGCGCGGTAGACCTCACCCGCGAACGGGCCGAAGCCGTGCTTGTAGGGCATCGACTTGGCGGTCATCGCCATCGTCAGGTTGGTTCGGCCGTGGTACGCGTGGTCGAACACGACGACCGCGTCCCGACCGGTCGCGACGCGGGCGATCTTGACCGCGTTCTCCACCGCCTCGGCGCCGGAGTTGAACAGCGCCGACTTCTTCGCGTGGTCGCCGGGGGTCAGCCGGGCCAGTGCCTCGCAGACCTCGACGTAGCCGGCGTACGGCGTGACCATGAAGCACGTGTGGGTGAACCGCTGGACCTGCTCGCTGACCCGGGCCGCGACCCGCGGGTTCGCGTTGCCGACGTTCACCACGGCGATGCCCGAGCCGAGGTCGATCATCGAGTTGCCGTCGACGTCCACCAGGACGCCGCCGCCGGCCCGCTCGATGTACACCGGAAGTGTGGTCCCCACCCCGTCCGCCACCGCGGCCAGCTTGCGGGCGTGCAGCTCGCGAGAGCGCGGCCCCGGGATCTCGGTCACCAGTCGGCGACGCTGGGGCAGTCCGTCGACGACGGCGGGGACGCTGGACTCGCGCAGGTCGGTCATGGCTCGCAGACTAGCCAGCGGGCAGGCTCGCGCGCAGCGCCAGACTGCGGCCCACCGGCGGCGACGCCTGACAGTGTGCTGCCCGGGTCGTGCACGGCCTGCACTAGCGTCGAGCCGCGACCTCACGACCAGCAGAAGGAGCACCCGGTGACCCAGCAGGACGAGCGACGTGTCGTCGAGGCCGTACCCCAGGGCCTGTTCATCGGCGGTCAGTGGCGCCCGGCGTCCGACGGCGCCGAGCTGAAGGTGCTGGACCCCTCCACGGAGGAGGTGCTGACCACCGTCGCCGACGCGAGCGTGGCGGACGGTCGCGCCGCGCTGGACGCCGCCGTGCAGGCGCAAGCCGCGTGGGCGGCTACGCCCCCGCGCGACCGTGGCGAGATCCTTCGCGCCGCCTTCGAGAAGGTCACCGAGCGGGCCGAGGACCTCGCCCTGCTGATGACGCTGGAGATGGGCAAGCCGCTGAAGGAGGCGCTCGGCGAGATCACCTACGGCGCCGAGTTCTTCCGCTGGTTCTCGGAGGAGGCCGTGCGGATCTCCGGGCGGTGGTCGACCGCACCGAACGGCGCCACCCGGCTGCTCACCATGAAGCAGCCGGTCGGGCCCTGCCTGATGATCACCCCCTGGAACTTCCCGCTCGCCATGGGCACCCGCAAGATCGGTCCGGCGATCGCAGCCGGCTGCACGATGGTGGTCAAGCCGGCGTCGCAGACCCCGCTCACCATGTATGCGCTCGCGCAGATCCTGACCGAGTGTGGGCTGCCGGACGGCGTGCTCAACGTGGTGACCACGTCGCACACCGGCGACGTCATGGAGCCGCTGATCCGCGACCCGCGGCTGCGCAAGCTCACCTTCACCGGCTCCACGCCGGTCGGGCGTCGGCTGGTCGAGCAGTCGGCCGAGGGTCTGCTCCGGGTGTCCATGGAGCTCGGCGGCAACGCGCCGTTCGTGGTGTTCGACGACGCCGACCTGGACCGTGCGGTGGACGGCGCGATGCTGGCCAAGATGCGCAACATCGGCGAGGCGTGCACCGCGGCCAACCGGTTCATCGTGCACGAGTCGGTGGCCGGCGAGTTCTCCGCGCGGCTGGCCGAGCGGATGGCGGCGCTGACCGTGGGCCGTGGCACCGAGGACGGCGTGGACGTCGGCCCGCTGATCGACGGGATCCAGCGGGACAAGGTCGCCGAGCTGGTCCAGGACGCCGTGGACCATGGCGGCAAGGTGCTCACCGGCGGAGGACCGCTGGACGGCAAGGGCTTCTACTTCTCACCGACGGTGCTGACCGACGTCCCGACCGAGGCCCGGGTGTTCGACGAGGAGATCTTCGGTCCGGTCGCACCGATCACCACGTTCGAGACCGACGAGCAGGCGCTCGCCCTGGCTAACGACACCGAGTACGGGCTCATCGCGTACGCGTTCACCCGGGATCTCGCCCGGGCCCTCGCCGTCGCCGAGGGCCTCGAGACCGGCATGGTCGGGATCAACGCCGGGGTGGTCTCCAACCCGGCGGCACCGTTCGGTGGGGTCAAGGCGAGCGGGTTCGGCCGCGAGGGTGGCGCCGAGGGGATCGAGGAGTACCTCGAGACCAAGTACGTCGGCATCGCGCCCTGAGACTGGCTGCACTATCTCTGCGTCGAGAGCTGCGGGGCGGGTCACCCGAATGGAGCAGTGTGTCGCTGCACTCTGTTCTGGAACACCTGTGCACGGGTGTGGCTCGTGCTGTGACTAGTCCGGTCGAGTGCGTTGTGACTGGGCGCGACTAGCCCGATCGGGTGACTGTCTCACTCACTGGAAGCAACTTTCGGTAACTTCCTGCGCTGTGACGCTGAGTGCCACTTCAATCGCTTACAGCGATAGAGGTGGCAGCCAGCCACCGCCCCTGTCAGAGGAGTTGCACATGGAACAGCCCTCGATCACCAGCCTCGTCATCGGCTGGGGCCTTGCCGCAGTGCCGTTGGTCACCGCCGTTGGTGCGGTGCTTGCCGGATCCAAGTGGTGAGCACGGTGGACACCCTGTCCCAGGTCCTGTCGGAGAGTTCTGCCGACCAGGACAAGCGCGCACCCGGCTACAAGTGGGCGTAGGGCGTACCCCGCCCCTACGACGATGAAGCGACCTTCACCGCTCGCGCTGTACGTCGGCGCGGTCGCCGCCACCGGAGCCGTGATCATGCTGATCACGCTTCGCGGCGTCGACCTCGCCGACGTCCTGCGCACTGCACCGACCCCGGTGTGGCTGCTTGCGGTGGGGTTGGTGCTGGGCGAGCTCACGCCCATCCCGGTGGCCCGTGGCGACGACGAGACGTCGGACGTGACGATGTCCACCACGTTCGCCCTGGCCCTGGTCGCGACCGGGCCGTTCGCGTTGCTGCTCCTGCTGCACTCGGTGGCCGTGGCCGCCGACGACGTCCGCACCCGGCGCAGCCCGGTGAAGATGGCCTTCAACTTCGGCCAGTACGCGATCTCGCTGCTGGCCGCCCGGATCGCCTACTGCGCCATCACCGGGCACGACTTCTTCGGCTCGTACAACAACTTCGAGGCGCACGACCTGCCGGCCGCCCTGGTGGCCGGCTTCACGTTCATCATGCTCAACAACGGCCTGGTCGCGATCGTCGTGGCCATGGCCACCCGCCAGCCGGTGCTGAGCATGCTGCGCGACGACCTGGCGTTCAAGCTCGAGACCTCCAGCGTGCTGCTCGGGCTGGCGCCGGTCGCCGCCGTGCTCGCCGAGGTCAGCGGCTGGCTGGTGCCGTTGCTGGCGCTTCCGGTCCTCGCCGTGCGGCGCTCCGCCGCGCTGGCCGTCGCCCGGCAGAGCCAGGCCATGCGCGACGCGCTGACCGGGCTCGGCAACCGCGAGTACTTCTTCAACCGGGCCGAGCGGGTTCTCGCGCTGTGCCAGCGCAACCACCAGTCGTTCGCCGTCCTGATGATCGACCTGGACCACTTCAAGGACATCAACGACACGCTCGGGCACCAGATCGGCGACCGGGTGATCCAGACCGTCGGACGCCGGATCATGCACGCCGGCGGGATCGCCGGCTGCGTCGCGCGGCTGGGTGGCGACGAGTTCGCGGTCG
Organism: Angustibacter sp. McL0619; assembly: GCF_049994355.1. NCBI lineage: Bacteria > Bacillati > Actinomycetota > Actinomycetes > Kineosporiales > Kineosporiaceae > Angustibacter > Angustibacter sp. McL0619. The sequence continues at coordinate 1,794,672 of NZ_CP188257.1, forward strand.
CCCTGCCCAGCCTGGACGCCGAGCAGGCCGGGCTGGTGGCCGAGGGGCTGCTGGCCGACATCGTCCGTCCGCTGCAGGTCGGCGGCACTCGCATGGTGACCCAGGCCAGCGTCGGCATCGCCATGGCCGAGCCCGGCCTGGACGTCACGATGCTCATGCAGCGCGCCGACATCGCGCTGTACGAGGCCAAGCGCGACCGCGCCCGCTGGTGCCTGTTCGACCCGGCGGTCACGCCGTCCACGCCCGAGCGGCTGGGACTGCTCGCGGACCTGCGCGACGCGCTCGACCGGCGGCAGATCTCCGTGCACTTCCAGCCGCAGGTCGCGCTGGTCGGTGGTCGCATCTTCGGCGCCGAGGCCCTGGCCCGCTGGGACCACCCGACGCGCGGATCCGTTGCGCCCGAGGAGTTCATCGCCCTGGCCGAGCATGCCGGACTGATCGACCAGGTGACCGACATCGTGCTCGAGGAGTCGCTGGCCGCACTGGCCTGCTGGGGCTCGATGGGCCTGGCCGCCCGGGTCTCGGTGAACCTCTCGGCTCGCCAGCTCGCGGACATGAGCCTGCCCGAACGGATGCACACCGCGCTGGCCCGGCACAACGTGCTGCCCGGCCAGCTCACCGCCGAGGTCACCGAGGGCAGCATCATGGGCGACCCGCGTCGGGCGGCCCAGGTGCTGCAGGAGCTGCGCACCACCGGCATCCGGATCGCCGTCGACGACTTCGGCACCGGGTACTCCTCGCTGGCGTACCTGCAGCGGCTCGACCTGGACGAGCTCAAGATCGACCGCAGCTTCGTGCAGTCGATGAACACGGTCAGCCGGGACGACGTCCTGGTCCGCTCGATCATCGAGCTGGCGCACAACCTGGGCCTGTCGGTCGTCGCCGAGGGAGTGGAAAGCGCCGAGCAGGTCGAGCGGCTGCGCGAGCTGCAGTGCGACGCCGCCCAGGGCTACCACCTGGGCCGTCCGATGGACCGCGAGATGATGACCGCCTGGCTGCGTCGCGACACGATGCTGGAGCCGGTCCGGCTGCCCGAGTCCGAGCCCAGCCCCGAGACGTTGACCGGCGTGGTCAGCGCACTGGCCGAACTCGCGCCGGGCGAGGAGAGCCAGCCGCCGCGGCAGCCGGTGCGTCCGGCGTCCCGTCAGGCGCTGCGCGCCAGCCGCACCGCGCAGAGCGGCGCGCCCCAGCTGCACTCCGTTCCGACTGGTGCCGGTTCGGCCACGCCCGCGTGACACCCTGACGACATGAGTCGTCGCATCGCACTGCTCGGGTCAACGGGATCGGTCGGTGTCCAGGCCGTCGACATCGTGCTCCGCAACCCGGATCGGTTCAGGGTGACCGCGCTGGCCGCGGCCGGTACCAACGTGGCGGTGCTGGCTGATCAGGCCGCGCGGCTGGGCGTCGAGCAGGTCGCCGTCGCCCTCCCGCAGGCCGAGCAGCCGCTGCGTGCGGCCCTGACCGCAGCGGGCGCAACCGCCGAGGTGCTGGTCGGGCCGGACGGGGTCGAGCAGGTAGCCGCGCGGGGCGACGACGTGGTGCTGAACGCGATGACCGGTTCCATCGGGCTGCGACCGACGCTGGCGGCGCTGACGGCAGGGAGCACCCTGGCGCTGGCCAACAAGGAGTCGCTGATCGTCGGTGGCCCGCTGGTCAGGGCGGCCGCCCGGCCCGGCCAGATCGTGCCGGTCGACTCCGAGCACTCCGCGATCGCCCAGTGCCTGCGCGGCGGGGACCCGTCGGAGGTGGCTCGGCTGGTGCTGACCGCCAGCGGCGGCCCGTTCCGTGGCCGCTCGCGCGAGGAGCTGCACGACGTCACGCCGGCCGAGGCGCTCGCCCACCCCACCTGGGACATGGGGCGGATGGTCACCACGAACTCCGCCACCTTGGTGAACAAGGGTCTGGAGGTGATCGAGGCGCACCTGCTGTTCGACCTGCCGTTCGAGCGGATCGACGTCGTGGTGCACCCGCAGTCCATGGTGCACTCGATGGTCGAGTTCACCGACGGCTCGACGCTCGCCCAGTGCTCGCCCCCGGACATGCGGCTGCCGATCGCGCTCGGTCTGGGCTGGCCGGACCGGGTTCCGGACGCGGCACCAGGCTGCGACTGGACCACGGCGAGCACCTGGCAGTTCCTGCCGCTGGACGACGAGGCGTTCCCGGCCGTGGCGCTGGCCCGCCAGGTCGGCTCGGCCGGGTCGACGTACCCGGCGGTCTACAACGCGGCCAACGAGGAGTGCGTCGACGCCTTCCACGAGGTTCGGATCCGCTTCACCGACATCGTGGACACGGTGGCCCGGGTCGTGCGGGAGCACACCGCGCCCTCCGGGGCGATCACCCTGTCGGACGTGCTGGACGCCGAGATGTGGGCCAGGTCCCAGGCTCGTGCGATCCTAGGAGGGTGACCTTCCTCTACTACGCCGTGGGCGTGCTGGTGATCGCGGTCGGCATCGCCGGCTCGATCGCGCTGCACGAGATCGGCCACCTCGTGCCAGCCAAGAAGTTCGGGGTCAAGGTCACCCAGTACATGGTCGGCTTCGGGCCGACTCTGTGGTCGCGGCGCAATGGCGAGACCGAGTACGGCGTCAAGTGGATCCCGCTCGGCGGCTACATCCGGATGATCGGCATGTTCCCGCCCAAGGCCGGCCAGGACGAGAGCGACGCGCTGCGGGCGACGTCCACCGGCCGCGTCGGGATGATGGTCGACCAGGCCGTGCAGGCCCGGTCCCGGCGGCGTCCGGGGCTCGCGGAGCAGGCCCGCCAGCAGTCCATGGACGAGATCCAGCCCGGCGACGAGAGCCGCGTGTTCTACAAGCTCCCGGTGACGCAGAAGGTCATCGTGATGCTCGGCGGCCCCACGATGAACCTGCTCATCGGCGTCCTGCTGCTCGCGGGGGTGCTCACCCTCTACGGCGCCGCGGTGGCCAAGCCGGGCGCCCAGGTCGCCGCGGTCAGCCAGTGCGTGCTCAAGGCCGACCAGGTGACCGCTGACACGGTGTGCTCGGCCGGCGACCCGAGGACGCCGGCCAGCGCCGCCGGGCTGCAGCCCGGGGACAAGCTCATCTCGGTGGCGGGCACGCCGATCCGGTCCACCGCGCAGGTCGGCGAGCTGATCCGCCCGCGGGTCGGGCAGAGCACCGCGATCGTGGTCGACCGGGCCGGCGAGCAGCTCACCCTCTATGCGACGCCGATCGAGAACTCCGTGGCCAAGCTGGACGCCGACGGCAATGCGGTGATCGGCCCGGACGGCAAGGCCGAGACCGTCCAGGCGGGCTTCCTGGGTATCACCAGCCAGTCGCCGTACGTCGTCGAGCGCCAGCCGATCAGCGCAGTTCCCGGTCAGGTCGGCACGGCGCTGACCTCGACCGCCGGCGTGGTGCTGCGCATCCCGCAGAAGATGGTCGGTGTGGTGCAGGCCGCCTTCGGCTCGGGCGCGCGGGACGTCAACGGCCCGATCAGCATCGTGGGGGTCGGCCGGATCGCGGGGGAGATCACCAACCAGGAGGCGCGCGGGGACGGCGGCTGGGCCGCGGCCCTCGCCTTCGACCTTGGCCTGGTCGCCTCGGTCAACTTCGCGCTCTTCGTGTTCAACCTGATCCCGCTGCTGCCGCTGGACGGCGGGCACGTCGCCGGTGCCATGTGGGAGGGGGCTCGTCGAACCGTCGCGCGCATCCGCAACCGGCCCGACCCCGGGCCGACCGACGTCGCGCGGCTGCTGCCGATCGCCTACGCGGTCAGCAGCGTGCTCGTGGTGATGTCCGTCCTGCTGATCTACGCCGACGTGGTCAAGCCGATCCACCTGAGCGGCTGAGCTCGACGGCGGGGGATACTGGAACCATGAGCGTCTCCCTCGGCATGCCCGCAGCGCCCCCGCCCGTTCTGGCGCCGCGCCGTCCGTCCCGCAAGATCCAGGTCGGGTCGGTGTTCGTCGGCGGGGACGCACCGGTCAGCGTGCAGTCGATGACGACGACGCCGACGACCGACGTCAACTCGACCCTGCAGCAGATCGCGGAGCTCACCGCGGCTGGTTGCGACATCGTCCGCGTCGCCTGCCCCACCCAGGACGACGCCGAGGCGCTGCCCGCGATCGCCCGCAAGTCGCAGATCCCGGTGATCGCGGACATCCACTTCCAGCCGAAGTACGTGTTCGCCGCTATCGAGGCAGGCTGCGCCGCCGTGCGGGTGAATCCGGGCAACATCCGCAAGTTCGACGACCAGGTCAAGGACATCGCGCAGGCCGCCAAGGACGCCGGGGTGGCGATCCGGATCGGCGTCAACGCCGGTTCGCTGGACCCTCGCCTGCTGGAGAAGTACGGCAAGGCGACGCCGGAGGCGCTGGTCGAGTCGGCGGTCTGGGAGGCGTCACTGTTCGAGGAGCACGACTTCCACGACTTCAAGATCTCGGTGAAGCACAACGATCCCGTCGTCATGGTCCGTGCGTACGAACTGCTCGCGGCACGCGGCGACTGGCCGCTGCACCTCGGGGTCACCGAGGCCGGGCCGGCCTTCCAGGGCACCATCAAGTCGGCCACCGCGTTCGGCGCCCTGCTCTCGAAGGGGATCGGGGACACGATCCGGGTCTCCCTGTCGGCCCCGCCGGTCGAGGAGGTCAAGGTCGGTATCCAGATCCTGCAGTCGCTGAACCTTCGACCGCGCAAGCTCGAGATCGTGTCCTGCCCGTCCTGTGGCCGGGCTCAGGTGGACGTCTACAAGCTCGCCGACGCGGTGACCGCGGGGCTGGAGGGCATGCAGGTGCCGCTGCGAGTCGCCGTGATGGGGTGCGTGGTGAACGGTCCCGGTGAGGCACGCGAGGCCGACCTCGGGGTCGCCTCCGGAAACGGCAAGGGCCAGATCTTCGTGCGGGGCGAGGTCATCAAGACGGTGCCCGAGGCGCAGATCGTGGAGACGCTGATCGAAGAGGCCATGCGCATCGCCGAGACCATGGACGCCGAGGGCGAGCCCAGCGTTTCTGTCTCGTGACCCGACTGGTGGTCGACACCGCGGGTCCGGGCACGGCACGCTGAGCGCGTGCTTCGAACTGCCACCGCGCTGCGCACGCTCGGGCGCCAGGACCGCCAGGCGATCCTGGACCTGTGCGCGAGCGACCCCGTGGTCAACGTGATGGTCGCCGAGCGGGTCGAGCTGGTCGGCGCCGAGCCGGTTCGGCTGGGCGGCGAGCTGTGGGGGATGTTCGAGCAGGGTCAGCTGACCTGTGCGTGCTGGTCGGGGGCCAACCTGATCCCGGTCGGCCGCTGCAGCGAGGCCGCCCTGGACGCGTTCGCCAGCCGGGCCCGCCGCGCTGGTGTCCCGTACTCGTCGATGTTCGGCGAGGCGGAGCCGGTGCTCGGGCTCTGGGCCCGTCTGCAGGCCGCCGGGTGGCGGGCGCGCGACGTGCGCGCGTGCCAGCCGCTGTTCGCCACCGACCGGGTGCCCGAGGTCGAGCCCGACCCGCTCGTGCACCGGGCCGAGCCGGACGATCTGGTCAACGTGCTGCCCGCTTCGGTGGCGATGTTCACCGAGGAGGTGGGCTACTCGCCGATGGCGGCCGATGGCGGGCTGTCCTACCGACGCCGGGTCGCGGACCTGCTGCGTCAGCACCGGATGTTCGTCCGGCGCGACGACCAGGGCAGCGTCATGTTCAAGGCGGACCTGGGCTCGGTCAGCTCGTCGGTGGCGCAGGTGCACGGCGTCTGGGTGGACCCGCGCTGGCGCGGACAGGGGATCGCCGCCCCCGCGATGGCTGCGGTGGTGCTCGCCGCACTGCGCGAGGACGCCGCGACCGTCTCGCTCTACGTCAACGACTACAACGAACGCGCGCTCGCCGTGTACGGCAAGGTCGGCTTCACCCGAGTCGGCACATTCGCCACCGTGCTCTTCTGAGCGGGGTCCCGCCGACAGGAGCGGATGCACAACCCGCGCCCCCACGGGGTCTGATCGCCAGCCGCTCCTGTCGGGCGGACCGCCTCAGCCAGCGATCGCGGCCAGCACGCACGCTGCGACCCACTCGGGTTCGAACATGACGTGCTCCCACGCGAAACGCAGCACCCGCCAGCCGCGAAGGGTCAGCTCGGTGTACCGCCGGCAGTCTCGGGCGAGGGCCGATCGGTGGCCGTGGTGCGCGAAGCTGTCGGCCTCGATCACGATGCGCCGTCGCGGGTCGCCGAGGTCGACTCGGGCGCGGAAGCCGTCCGCGTCGATTTGCAGCTGCGGATCGAAGCCCCGCACGCGTGCCTGGATGACGATGGAGCGGAGCACCGACTCGAGCGGACTCTCAGCACGGCCGTCGGCGTGCCGCGCGACGAGTCGCGCTGTGCGGCATCCGTTGCCGCGCAGCTCACGGGCTTGAGACGCGAGCTCATCGGACTCCACCAGCCGACGACGCAGGGCGGAGTCGGCGGCGGCCAGTCCGATCGAGAACGTCCGGTCTCGCGCCAGATCCAGCACGGTTCGCAGGGGGCTCGTGACCCCGTCGACGATCTCGTCCCGGGAGAGCCGCGCCCAGTGCACGACAGCCTCGCGCCGATCTAGTCGCGCTCGCTGCGGGCACACCGTGACGTGGGGCTTGGGATCGGTGGTGGGGATCTCGATGCCCCAGATGGTTGCCGCGCTCTCGTGTGACACCACTCCGGCAAGGCGCACCGCCGACACGCGTGGGTCCGGTGCGGCCGGCAGTGCGTACCGACCGCGCGCCAGTCGCACCACGTCGCCCTGCCGGACCGCGCGTCGCACCTCCGCGCGGCTGCACACCTCGTCCAGCTGTGCCAGGGTGCCGGACCCTCCGAGGCGCGAAAGCACCTGGGTCGGATCGCGGTAGGCCACGACATGAGCCTGGCCGAAACGTGCTCGGCGGCGTTTCCGTCATCCACAGGTGGTCCTGCCGACAGGAGCGGATGCACCTGCCGTATCTCTCAGGGGTCTGATCACCAACCGCTCCTGTCGGGCGGACGCGCTCCCAGTCCGCCGACTACGCTCGGGGAACCCCAGAACCCCTAGGAGACCCCGTGATCGCGCGCATGTCGACGTTGTTCCTTCGCACCCTGCGTGAGGACCCGTCGGACGCCGAGGTCCCCAGCCACCGCCTGCTCGTGCGGGCCGGCTACATCCGCCGCGCGGCACCGGGGATCTACACCTGGCTGCCGCTCGGGCTGCGGGTGCTGCGCAAGGTCGAGTCCGTCGTCCGGGAGGAGATGGACGCCGCGGGGTTCCAGGAGCTCCAGTTCCCGGCGCTGCTGCCGCGCGAGCCCTACGAGGCGACCGGGCGGTGGACCGAGTACGGCGACAACATCTTCCGGCTCAAGGACCGCAAGGGCGGCGACTACCTGCTCGGACCGACGCACGAGGAGATGTTCACCCTCACGGTCAAGGACCTGTACTCCTCGTACAAGGACCTGCCGCTGTCGCTGTACCAGATCCAGACCAAGTACCGGGACGAGGCGCGTCCGCGGGCGGGCCTGCTGCGCGGGCGCGAGTTCGTGATGAAGGACTCGTACTCGTTCGACGTGGACGACGCCGGGCTGCAGCGCTCGTACGAGGCGCACCGCGCCGCGTACATCAAGATCTTCGACCGGCTCGGCCTAGACTACGTGATCGTCGCGGCAATGTCCGGGGCCATGGGCGGCAGCGCCAGCGAAGAGTTCCTCGCCAACGCCGTCAACGGCGAGGACACCTACGTCCGCTCGGCGGGCGGCTACGCCGCGAACGTGGAGGCCGTGGTGACCGTGCCGCCGGACGCGCGTGGCTGGGACGACGTCCCTTCGGCGCACGTCGAGGACACCCCCGGGACGCCGACCATCAACTCGCTGGTCGCGCTGTCGCGCGAGCTGTTCCCCGAGCGCGAGTGGTCCGCGGCGGACACGCTGAAGAACGTCGTCGTGATGCTCGTCCAGCCGGACGGCACGCGCGAGCCGCTGGTCGTCAGCCTGCCCGGCGACCGCGAGGTCGACCTGAAGCGGCTCGAGGCGCAGGTGCACCCGGCCGAGGTCGAGGCCTTCACCGAGGCAGACTTCGAGCGGCACCCCGCGCTGGTCAAGGGCTACATCGGCCCGCAGGTGCTGGGGGAGGGGTCGGTCAGCGGCATCCGCTACCTGCTCGACCCGCGGGTGGTGGACGGCACGGTCTGGGTCACCGGCGCCAACGTCGCGGGCAGGCACGTCTTCGACTTGGTGGCCGGCCGCGACTTCAAGGCCGACGGCACGATCGAGGCCGCCGAAGTCCGCGCGGGGGACCCGGCACCGGACGGCTCAGGCCCGCTCGAGCTCGCCCGCGGCATCGAGATCGGCCACATCTTCCAGCTGGGCCGCAAGTTCGCGGACGCCCTCGGCCTGAAGGTGCTGGACGAGAACGGCAAGCAGGTCACCGTGACGATGGGCTCCTACGGCATCGGGGTGTCCCGTGCGGTGGCCTCGGTCGCGGAGAGCAGTCATGACGAGCTCGGGCTGGTGTGGCCGCGCGAGGTCACCCCGTACGACGTGCACCTGGTCGCCACCGGCAAGGACGCGGCGGTGTTCGAGCAGGCGACCCGGCTGGCCGACGAGCTGAGTGCCGCCGGTCTGGACGTGCTCTACGACGATCGGCCGAAGGTCTCGCCCGGCGTGAAGTTCAAGGACGCAGAGCTGATCGGGGTGCCGACCATCGTGGTCGTCGGCAAGGGGCTGGCGGACGGCGTGGTCGAGGTCAAGGACCGCGCGTCCGGCAAGCGGGAGGACGTCGCGCTGGGCGAGGTGGGCGGCCGGGTCCGCGACCTCGTCCGTCCAGCGCGCTGACCCCGGCGCCGTGAGCTGGCTAGACCTGCCCGCCGGGGTGGGCCCCGGAACCGTGGTGCTGCTGCTGGTGGCGGCGCTGGTGGCGGGCTGGGTGGACGCGGTCGCCGGTGGCGGGGGTCTGATCCAGCTCCCCGCCTTGCTGATCGGACTGGGGCCGGGCACGCCGGCCATCTACTCCCTGGCGACCAACAAGCTGGCCTCGATCTGCGGCACCGCGACCAGCTCGATCACGTACTACCGCAGGGTGAAGCCGGACCTGCGCACCGCGCTGCCGATGGCCGGGCTGGCGTTCGGGGGCGCGCTGATCGGCGCAGCGGTCGCGTCCAGCCTGCCCTCGGCCTGGATCAAGCCGATCGTGATCGTCGCCCTCCTCGCCGTCCTCGCGTACACGCTGCGCCACCCCGACCTGGGTGAGCTGACGGTGCTGCGGCACTCCGGAAGGCGCCACCACGTGACCACCGGCGGGATCGGCTTCGTCATCGGCGTGTACGACGGCGCGATCGGGCCGGGTACGGGCTCGTTCCTGGTCTTCGCGCTGGTCGGCTGGGTGGGCTACGCCTTCGTCGAGGCCAGCGCCAAGGCGAAGATCACCAACTTCGCCACCAACCTCGGTGCGCTGGTCATCTTCGCGCCGCAGGGGGTGGTGCTCTGGCGGCTCGGCCTGGTGATGGGACTGGCCAACCTGTTGGGTGGCTACGTGGGAGCCCGCACGGCGGTCGCGCAGGGTGCGCGGTTCGTCCGGGTGGTGTTCGTCGTGGTGTCCGCCCTGCTCATCGTCCGCCTGGGTTACGACGTGCTGGCCGGTTAGGTGTAGTTCCCCGACAGGTTGTGAACGCGGGCTGCGGGGACGAGGCCTCCGATGCCGGTGTGGGGTCGGTGATGATTGTAGGAGTGGAGCCAGTCGGGGTAGGTCGCTGCGCGGGCTTGGTCGGAGAGATAGACCTGGGCGTAGGCCCATTCGACGATCAGGGTCCGGTTGAACCGCTCGACCTTCCCGTTGGTCTGGGGTCGGTAGGGGCGGGTCCGTCGGTGTTTGATGGCGGGCCCGAGGGCGTTGGCGAAGTCGCGTGAGCGGTAGCAGGAGCCGTTGTCGGTCATGACTGCCCGGACGGTGATCCCGGCTTGGGCGAAGAACGCGTTGGCGCGGCCCCAGAAGGCCGCGGCGGTCTCCTTGCGCTCGTCAGGCAGCGGCTCGGAGTAGGCCAGCCGGGAATGATCGTCCACCGCGTGGTGCAAGAAGACGTAGCCACGCGACGTCGGCGCGCCACCATGACCGGCCCGCTCGGTCCTGGCATGGGCGCGTCGGTGCTGTTCGGAGTCGCGACCAAAGGCCCGCCAGCCACCACCGTCCGGGATCCGGCCCAGCTTCTTGATGTCCACATGGACCAGGTCGCCCGGGGCCGCCGCCTCGTAGCGGATCGGCGATGGCTTGCGGACCGGCAGGCCGGTGGCCTGGTCGAGGTGGACCAGCAGCGGCATCCGATAACGCGCCAGGACGCGACCAACCGTCGATCGCGGAACCCCGAGGTGATAGCCGATCCGGTGCGGACCCCAACGCCGGCAGTACCGCAGCTTCACGATGCGCCGTTCAAGGCGGCGCGGGCAGCGCCGCGGCGACCGCGCTGGACGAGACGAGCAGTCCGTCATCGGCTCGCCATCACGGTAGCGCCGGGCCCACTTGGCCGCTGTCGCGGGCGAGACCTGCAACCGCTCCGCAGCACGACGGACCGTCCACCCCTGCTCGACGATCAGGACCGCCAGGCGTCGACGCCCCTCAGGCGTCAGCGGGGCATTAGCGTGAGTCACGAGGACCTCCAGTCGAGGGTTGGTGTCGTAACCCCCTCCGTACTGGAGGTCCTCGCTATCCGTCTACGCCTTCACGCTCACAACCTGTGTAGGAACTACAGTTAGGTCAGCCCGGGCTGCGTTCCGGCATGCCGGGGAAGGTCTGTGCGGTGGCTCCCCAGGCCTGGGCTGCCGTCGCGCTCTCGGCCAGCCACCGGGCGGGTTCGAGCCGGGCCGCAGCGGGGGCGGCAGCGACCAGGTCCGCGTTTGCGTCACTGACCGCCGACTCGACGTGGGCGGCGAGGTCGCGTGCTGCACTGCGCGAGTGCACCGGCGGCCGATCCAGTAGCAGGCTTCGATGGCGAGCCCGGCGCCGTACTCACCTGCCTCGTGCTTGACGGCCAGGAACAGCGTGGCGAGTGCGTCGGACGGCTGGTTGCGGGCGGTCGCGACGCTGGACAGACGGGCGCTCACGTCCTCGCGTTGGGTGTCGGTGCGGTTCATGGGTGCTCCTTCTCGGTCTGTCCGGGCCGCTCGCCGGGTGGGGTACTGGCGGGGAGGGGGTGGCCCTCCCCGCCAGCCGGGGGGGGGGGGGGGGGTTACTGGTTGTCCGCCTCGCGGCGGCGGGTGGCGGCAGCGACCAGGAGGAAGCCGCCTGCGAGCAGCGCCAGGGCGACGCCGATGGTGGTGCCGGCTGCCTGCCGGTTGATGCCGGTATAGGCGAGCACCTTGTCGTTCGGCAGGATGACCGGGGTGGCCGTCGCGTGGGTCGGCGGGATCAGCGCCGGCGGAGTGGTGGCTGTCGGGCAGTTGCCGACCTTGGCTCGCACCGTGAACTTCCACTGGTGGTCACCTGCGAGTACGTAGCCTTCGTCGGCAGCCGCGGTCACTGTGTAGGTGCCGGGGCCGTAGGTGCTCGGGGAGACCAGGCCGGTCGCGCCCTGGCGGGGCTCGACTGTGTAGCCGATGTGGGCTACATCCTGCGGGATGGACAGGGCGCCGTTGGTGGCGCACTTCGGGGAGGTGACGCCCGGCTTGGTCGCGGTGACGGAGGCCGGGCACGGAGCGGTGTGGTTGACAACGATGCGGTAGACCTTCACGGTCTTGCCGTCCGCGAACACGAATCCGGGCTTGGCTGTCGCTGTGATGGTCACGTTGTGCCCGTCGCGGACCGTCTGGTAGGTGATGGAGTCGGTGTCGGACGGGGTGTTCACCACGTCGTCGCTGTCGCAGTCGTCGGCCTTGATGACGGTCGGCTCGGTTGGGGTGACCACGATCAGGCACGCGTCGGCGCTGCCGAGGTCAAACTCCCAGGTGACGACGGTTTTGCCGCCTGCGAACACGTACCCCTCGTTGGCGGTGGCGGTCACGGTGTAGTGCTGCCGGTCGTGCTTGGTGGCGTAAGTGATCGACTTGGAGTCGGCGGGGACGTTGAGGGTGTCACCGGTGCCGCACGCGGTGGCCTTGGTGACGGTCGGAGCGGCCGGGATGACGACGGTTCGGCAGTTGCCGTTGAGGTTGATCTTCCCGATGGGGTCTGCTTTCGAACCGTCGCCCCAGGCGAGGAACGCGGTGGCCTGCGCGTAGGTCGTGGTGCCGGGGACGGTCACTGTGAACGCGTACCCGGTGTTGCCGACGACCCGCTGGCTGGCGGGAGTGGCGGACGCGCCGGACGGCTTGAGCTCGCCGACGGTCAGGGTCGCCTTGTGGCCGAGGCCGTCAGCGGGGACGTTGGTCGTCTTCCCTGTGTAGGTGAGCCGGTAGTCGCCGGACGGCAGGCAGGCGGCGCTGACGCTGAGGGTGCCGGTGTGGGCGGACGCGACCGACGCCGGGACGACCACGCCTAGCGCGGCGAGGGTGAGGGCAGCGGCTGCGCTGAGGGCGCGAGCGATGGGCTGTTTCATGGGGTTCCTTTGGCCGTGGTGGTCGTGGTGGTCGTGCCCGGGACGCTCGCGCCGGGTGGTCGGTTCATGGAGGGCGCTTCCCTCCCTGGTTGCGGTGCTCGCGTACACGCTGCGCCACCCCGACCTGGGTGAGCTGACGGTGCTGCGGCACTCCGGAAGGCGCCACCACGTGACCACCGGCGGGATCGGCTTCGTCATCGGCGTGTACGACGGCGCGATCGGGCCGGGTACGGGCTCGTTCCTGGTCTTCGCGCTGGTCGGCTGGGTGGGCTACGCCTTCGTCGAGGCCAGCGCCAAGGCGAAGATCACCAACTTCGCCACCAACCTCGGTGCGCTGGTCATCTTCGCGCCGCAGGGGGTGGTGCTCTGGCGGCTCGGCCTGGTGATGGGACTGGCCAACCTGTTGGGTGGCTACGTGGGAGCCCGCACGGCGGTCGCGCAGGGTGCGCGGTTCGTCCGGGTGGTGTTCGTTGTGGTGTCCGCCCTGCTCACCGTCCGCCTGGGTTACGACGTGCTGGCCGGTTAGGTCAGCCCGGGCTGCGTTCCGGCATGCCGGGGAAGGCCTGTGCGGCGGCTCCCCAGGCCTGGGCTGCCGTCGCGCTCTCGGCCAGCCACCGGGCGGGTTCGAGCCGGGCCGCAGCGGGGGCGGCAGCGACCAGGTCCGCGTTTGCGTCACTGACCGCCGACTCGACGTGGGCGGCGAGGTCGCGTGCTGCACTGCGCGAGTGCACCGGGAACGGCAGCGTGTACCCCGGGGGCGCAGGCGGCACGGGACGTCGGGCGGCGGACAGCCGCGCGGCCACCAGGTCCCGTCGGGCGGCGTGTCGCTGCAGCGCGTCGGCCGCCCTGACCCGGTCCGCCGTCGAGCCCTGCGCGCCGACGATGCCGTACGCGTAGACCGCGGCCTGCTCCGCCGCGAGCAGCGACTCCAGGGCCTTCGCCGGCCCCGCCCCGAGGTCGGTCGGGCTACCGGTCGCGGTTCCGCTCGCGGTCGAGCCCACGCGGGCCGTGCGGGAGGTGCTCATGGCTTGTTTCCTGCCGGGAGCAGCTGGAGGGTCGCGGCGTGCACCGTGCGGCAGGCCGCGACGGAGGCGAGCAGCCGCGCGACGTCACCGCTGACCCTGGCCAGCTCGGGCTCGATGGCACTGGCCCCGGCGCGCTCGGCCGCAGCCTGCTTGGTCAGCGCGGTGGCCGCGGTGGCGCCGGACGGATCGGTGTCGGTGGGCAGTCCCGAGCTGGCGGTCGTCCCGGACGACGCGCTCGGCTGCACCGGCCGCAGTGCCGCCGCGTGCTCGCGGTGCTGTTGCACGATGACGGCGAGCTGACGGGCCGCGTCGGGCCGCAGAGACGCGGCCCGCATCGCGCTCGCGGCCAGCTGGTCGGACTGGAGCGCGACCCGTTCGCGGGCGAGCTCGTCGCCGCCCGCGGCGGGCATGGTGGGGTCGGCGTCGGGCTCGCCGATCCGCAGCGAGCAGCCCGGCAGGACGCACAGCGCGGGGGCGCTCAGCCCGGCCCGAACGAGCTGGCGCCGCGTCAGGTGAACGCCCCCAACGGGCCGCTGGTCGGCAGGCACGGCACGAATCCTCGCACGTCCCGGATATGGGTAGGGTTGTGAGGCGGCGGCGTTGCGCCCATCACACGAGAACAGCGGCGGGAGGCTTCGGTGGCCAGCAGGAACCCCACAGGTGAGGCGTTGGCCGAGTCGCTTCGGCGCACGCTGACACCTGTCGTCCAGGGCCTCGGGCTGGTGCTCGAGGAGGTCATCGTGACTCCGGCCGGGTCTCGCCGGGTGCTGCGCGTAGTCCTGGACTTCGCCGACGCCGACGCCGACGCCGGCGCAGACGGCGGTGCCGCGAGCGCGGGGTCCGAGTCGTTGACCCTGGACGCTGTGGCCAAGGCGTCGCGCGAGATCTCCGCGACGCTGGACGCGAGCGACGTGATGGGTGCGACGCCGTACGTGCTCGAGGTCTCCTCGCCGGGGGTGGACCGGCCGCTGACCACCCCGCGCCACTTCGCCCGGAACCTGCGCCGCTTGGTCTCCGTCACGCTGAGCGACGGGTCCACCGTGCAGGGTCGGGTGACCGCGGTCGGCGACGACCTGCAGCTCGAGGTCGAAGGCGCCAAGAAGGGCACCAAGAGGGCCCGTGCGGTCAGCTGGGACGACGTGACCCGTGCCCAGGTGCAGGTCGAGTTCAAGCGGTTGGACGACGAGGCCGGCGACGACGAGGAAGACGGCGCCGAGGCCGGCGACGACGAGAGCGGTGCGTGATGGACATCGACCTGGCTGCCCTGCGGCTCATCGAACGTGAGAAGGACATCCCCGCCGGCGTGCTGATCAGCGCGATCGAGCAGGCCATGCTCGTCGCCTACCACCGGACCGAGGGCGCGCAACCCAACGCCCGGGTTGAGCTGGACCGCGCCTCCGGGCATGTGGTCGTCTGGGCCCGCGAGCAGCTCGAGGACGGCACGGAACGCGAGTACGACGACACCCCCGAGGGCTTCGGCCGGATCGCGGCCTCCACCGCGCGGCAGGTGATCCTGCAGCGGCTGCGCGACGTCGAGGACGAGCATGTGCTGGGCGAGTTCCGCGGTCGCGAGGGTGACGTGGTCGGTGGGGTGATCCAGCAGGGATCGGACCCGCGCACCGTGCTGGTCGACCTCGGCACGGTGGAGGGGGTGCTGCCGCAGACCGAGCAGGTGCCGGGGGAGCAGTACGTGCACGGTGAGCGGCTGCGCTGCTTCGTCGTCGCCGTCCGCAAGGGTGCCAAAGGCCCGCAGATCCAGCTCTCCCGCACGCACCCCAACCTGGTCCGCAAGCTGTTCGCCCTCGAGGTGCCGGAGATCGCCGACGGCAGCGTCGAGATCATGGCGCTGGCCCGCGAGGCCGGGCACCGGACCAAGATCGCGGTCCGCACGTCGGTCCCGGGGGTCAACGCCAAGGGCGCGTGCATCGGCCCGATGGGCCAGCGGGTGCGAGCGGTGATGTCCGAGCTGCACGGCGAGAAGATCGACATCGTCGACTGGGACGACGACCCCGCGGCGTTCGTGGCGCACGCGCTGTCGCCGGCCAGGGTGAACGAGGTGCTCGTGGTCGACCGGCTCGCCCGCTCCGCGCGCGTGGTCGTACCCGACTACCAGCTCTCGCTCGCGATCGGCAAGGAGGGGCAGAACGCCCGCTTGGCGGCGAAGCTGACCGGTTGGCGGATCGACATCCGACCGGACACGCAGGTCGAGGACGGCGCCGAGCCGGACGCGCGGGCGGGAGGTTCGTCCGCCTCCGCAGCGGGCGGGCAGTGACCTGGCGGAACGTCGCCGGGCCGGGACGCGGTAGAGTGTCTGAGACCGAGCGCCCGTCGGGGCCGCTCGCGCACGTGCCGATCAGGCGCTGCGTGGGGTGCCGACAGCCGGGTGAGCGGTCAGTCCTCCTGCGGTTCGCCGTGGCCGAGGTCGACGGCCAACCAGCTGTCGTCCACGACCCCGAGCGGGCCCTGCCGGGGCGCGGTGCTTGGCTGCACCCGGACGAGGACTGCTGGCAGCTCGCCCTGCGCCGGTCGGCGTTCGGTCGGGCCCTGCGGTCCGCGGCGAGGCTGGACCAGGTGGGAATCAGCGCGGTTGTCGCAGCGCTGACGCCCGAGCACGACCGTATGACGTAGTCAGAGTCATCCCGCTCCCGAACCTGGGCGCGGGCACCACACGTCACCGTCACCGTCGGCGGGGACGCGAGCAACCGGAAGCGGGTCAGAACGCTGATGAGCACCCGATGAGCACCCAGCGATGAACACCCCCCAGCACTAACGACGGTCCGCGCCTGTCCTGGCCCGGACCAGAAGACAGGGAGAGACGTGGCAAAGGTCCGGGTCTACGAGCTCGCGAAAGAGCTCGGAGTCGAGAGCAAGGTCATCATGACCAAGCTCAACGAGATGGGCGAGTTCGTCCGGTCGGCGTCGTCGACCGTCGAGCCGCCCGTGGTGCGCCGCCTGCGTGAGCAGATGCCGGCCGCCGAAGCGAAGGCGCCGGCCAAGAAGGCCGCCGCAAAGAAGTCGACAGCCAAGGTGGCAGCCCCTGAGGTCGCTGCCCCGGCGGCCAGCGAGCCGGCGTCCGCGCCATCCGCTGCGCCATCCGCCCCAGCGGCCGCTGCCCCTGCACCCGCTGCACCGGCGCCGGCCACCGAGGCCCCGGCAGCCGCACAGGCTCCTGCCGCACCGGCAGAGCCGGCCCCGGCCGCTCGTCCCGCAGCGCGCCCCGGCCCGGCTCCCGCCGCACCAGCAGCGCCTGTCGCGCCGGCCGCTGCGAGCGCACCGGCCACCGAGGCACCGGCGGCCGCGGCGGCCGCGGCTGCCCCGGCGGCCCGTGCTGAGGGTGCCGGCGGTCGTCCGGGCGCCCCGCGACCGGGCAACAACCCGTTCGCACCCAGCCAGGGCATGCCCCGACCGGGCGCTCCCCGGCCGGGCAACAACCCGTTCGCGTCCGAGCAGGGCATGCCGCGTCCGCAGGGTGGCCCTCGGCCGGCCCCGCGTCCCGGCGGCTCCGCCGGTGCAGGCGGTCCCCGTCCGAACCCCGGCATGATGCCGGCCCGTCCGAGTCCGGCCGTCGGCCGACCCGGTGCCGCCGGTCGCGGCGCCCCCGGGCGCGGCGCCCCCGGCGGCGCTCCGGGCGCTCGTCCCGGTGGCGGTGGCGGTGGCGGCGGCGGTTTCGCGGGTCGCCCCGGTGGTGGCGGCGGCGGTGGCGCACCCGGTGGTGGCGGCGGCGGTTTCGCCGGTCGCCCCGGTGGTGGCGGCGGTCGCGGCCCCGGCGGTCGTGGTGGCACGCAGGGCGCGTTCGGCCGCGGTGGTGGCCGACCCGTGCGTGGACGCAAGAGCAAGCGCGCGAAGCGTCAGGAGTTCGAGCAGATGCAGGCGCCGTCGCTCGGCGGCGTCACGGTTCCTCGCGGCGACGGCAAGACCGTCGTCCGGGTGCGCCGCGGCTCGAGCCTGACCGACTTCGCCGACCGCATCGGTGCGAACCCGGCATCGCTGGTCACCGTGCTGTTCCACCTTGGTGAGATGGCGACCGCGACGCAGTCGCTCGACGAGGACACGTTCCGCGTGCTCGGCGCCGAGCTCGGCTACGACATCCAGGTGGTCTCGCCCGAGGACGAGGAGCGTGACCTGCTGGGTCAGTTCAACATCGACCTCGAGGCCGAGCTGGCCGACGAGGGCGACGAGGACCTCGCCGCGCGCCCTCCGGTGGTCACCGTCATGGGTCACGTCGACCACGGCAAGACCCGCCTGCTGGACGCGATCCGGTCCGCCGAGGTCGCCGAGGGCGAGGCCGGCGGCATCACCCAGCACATCGGTGCCTACCAGGTCCACACCGTGCACGAGGGCCAGGAGCGGGCAATCACCTTCATCGACACCCCGGGTCACGAGGCGTTCACCGCCATGCGTGCTCGTGGTGCGAAGGTCACCGACATCGCGGTGCTCGTGGTGGCGGCCGACGATGGCGTCATGCCGCAGACGATCGAGGCGCTGAACCACGCCCAGGCGGCCGACGTGCCGATCGTGGTCGCGGTGAACAAGATCGACAAGGACGGCGCCAACCCGGACAAGATCCGTCAGCAGCTCACCGAGTACAACCTGGTGGCCGAGGAGTACGGCGGCGACACGATGTTCGTCAACGTCTCTGCCAAGCAGGGCACGAACATCGACGGGCTGCTCGAGGCCGTGCTGCTCACCGCGGACGCGGCGCTCGACCTGCGCGCCAACCCGGACAAGGACGCTCGCGGCGTCGCGATCGAGGCCAACCTCGACCGTGGCCGCGGTGCCGTCGCGACGGTCCTGGTGCAGAGCGGGACGCTGCGGGTCGGTGACGGCATCGTCGCCGGCAGCGCCTACGGCCGCGTGCGGGCCATGCTCGACGAGCACGGCCAGAACGTCGTCGAGGCTGGTCCTTCGCGTCCGGTCCAGGTGCTCGGACTGGCCTCGGTGCCTCGTGCGGGTGACACCTTCCTGGTGGCTCCCGACGACCGCACCGCCCGCCAGATCGCTGAGAAGCGTGAGGCTGCCGACCGGCAGGCCTCGCTGGCCAAGGCGCGCAAGCGGATCAGCCTGGAGGACCTCAACGAGGCACTCGCGGCCGGCAAGGTCGAGACGCTCAACCTCATCCTCAAGGGTGACGTGTCCGGTTCGGTCGAGGCTCTCGAGGACGCGCTGCTGCAGATCGATGTCGGCGAGGAGGTCGACCTGCGGATCATCGACCGCGGCGTCGGCGCCATCACGCTGAACAACATCAACCTGGCCATGGCTTCGGACGCGATCATCATCGGCTACAACGTCCGGGCCGAGGGCCAGAACGCTGACGTCGCCGACCGCGAGGGCGTGGAGATCCGGTACTACTCGGTGATCTACCAGGCGATCGACGAGGTCGAGGCGGCCCTCAAGGGCATGCTCAAGCCCGAGTTCGAGGAGGTGCAGCTCGGTTCCGCCGAGGTGCGCGAGATCTTCCGCTCCAGCAAGTTCGGCAACGTGGCCGGTTCGCTCGTCCGCTCGGGCGAGATCCGGCGCGGCGCCAAGGCGCGGATCCTGCGCAACGGCACTGTCGTCGCCGAGAACGTCGAGATCGCCGGCCTGCGCCGGTTCAAGGACGACGTCACCGAGGTCCGCGAGGGCTTCGAGTGCGGCATCAACCTCGGCTCGTTCAACGACCTCCAGCTCGAGGACGTGATCGAGACCTACGAGATGCGCGAGAAGCCTCGCGCCTGACGCCGCGGTCGCGGTGCGCCACCCCGTCGCCTCGAGCGCCGGGGTGGCGCACGACCACCTGGCGGTGCCAGACCTGACCCGACTGCCGGGCCGTGACAGGCCCACGAGGACGACGAGATGACCGACCACCCCCGCGCCCGCAAGATCGCCGACCGGATCAAGGTCATCGTCGCCGAGACGATCGAGCGGCGGGTCAAGGACCCGCGGCTCGGTTTCGTCACGGTGACCGACGTGCGGGTCACCGGTGACCTGCAGCACGCGTCGATCTTCTACACGGTGTTCGGCTCAGAAGAGGAGCGTGCCGGGTCGGCGGCGGCACTGGAGAGCGCCAAGGGCGTGATCCGGCGCGAGGTCGGCGCCGGCACCGGCCTGCGCCTGACCCCCAGCATCGAGTTCATCGCGGACGCGATGCCGGAGAACGCCGCGCACATCGACGACCTGCTGCGCCAGGCCGCGGCGCACGACGCGGAGGTCGCCGCGCAGGCCAGCGGCAAGATCTTCGCCGGCGAAGCCGATCCGTACAAGAAGCCTCACGATGACGGCGAGGACGACGCCGCAGACGAGCAGCGCGACTGACCCGAACCCCCCGAACGCCTGAGTGGATAGCCGCGGCTGCGGCTATCCACTCAGGCGTTCCGGGGCTTCGGCCATCAGCTGACCGGTGCCGCCTCGGCCAGCAGCAGGGGCTCTGGCTCGGACGACGTCCGCGGCTGCCGGCGGGGGAGCCAGCGCGATGCGACGGCGCCCACCGCTACCACGGCCGCACCGGTGAGGATCGCCGGCTTCAGCCCGTCGGCGTAGCCCTCGGGGCTGATCGTTCCGCCGGCGCCCTCGAAGACCGCGACCAGGACCGCCACGCCGAGGGCGACACCGATCTCCCGGATGGTGGCGTTGGTCGAGCTCGCCGTGCCGTGGTCGTCGTCCGCCATGTCGGCGAGCACCGCGGTGGAGCTCGGCGCGAACGTCAGGCCCATGCCGATGCCGGCCAGCATGAAGCCCGGCACCAGCTCGAGGTAGGCCGTGCCGGGCTGGATCACCAGCGCCAGCCAGGCCAGCGCCGCCGACTGCAGGGTCAGGCCCACCGACAGCAGTGCCCGAACGCCGACCCGCGGTGCGAGCAGGCCCGCGATGGGCGCCACCACCATGGGCGCCGCCGTCCAGGGCAGGGTGCGCACTCCGGCCTGCAGCGGGGTGTAGCCGTCGACGACCTGCAGGTACTGGGCGAGCAGGAACACCGAGCCGAACATGCCCAGCGAGAACGCGAAGCCGGCGATGTTCGCGATGGAGAAGCTGCGCGAGCGGAACAGCCGCAGCGGCACCACCGGGTGCGACGCCCGCGACTCGCGGATCACGAACCCGATCAGCAGCAGCACCGAGGCGACCAGCGCGGTGACCACGCGGCTCGACGTCCAACCGTCGATGTTGCCCCGGGTGATGCCCCAGACTCCGATGAAGACGCCGGCACCGACCAGCGCTAGCCCGGCGACGTCCAGCGGCTCGCGGCGGCCATAGGACTCGGGCAGCGTGCGCAGGATGAACGGCACGGCGAAGATCGCGATCGGCACGTTGATCCAGAAGATGGCCTGCCAGGACACGCCGTCCACGACCGCGCCGCCGATCAGTGGGCCGAGGGCGACGCCCAGGCCGGCCACGCCGCCCCAGACGCCGATCGCCATCGCTCGCTTGGCCGGCGGGACCGCGGCGGCCAGCAGGGTCAACGACAGCGGCAGGATCGCCGCGCCGCCCACTCCCTGCAGCGCGCGTGCCGCGACCAGCTGCGCCGGCGTGCTGGCCATGGCCGAGCCGATCGAGGCCAGCGCGAAGATGGTGATGCCGCCGACGAAGACCCGGCGCCGGCCGAGCCGGTCGCCGAGGGTGGAGGCGCCGAGCATCAGGGTCGCGAAGCTCAGCGTGTACGCGTTCACGAACCACTGCAGCTGCTCGACGGAGGCGCCGAGGTCGGTTCGGATGACCGGCAGCGCGTTGGTCATCACCAGGTTGTCGAGGGTCGCCATGAACATCGGCAGGGACGCCGCGAGCAGAGCGAGGGCGAGCGGTACGCGTCGGGTCGAGCCGGAGGACGTCCTGGGCTGCCCCAGAGTGTCGGATGTCATCGGAACTCCTTGTAAGCATTGATTGATTACTAAGTGACGACAGTAGGCATCGACTGATAACATGTCAACCATGAACTCAACGGAGATCTCGACCGCACCTCGACGGATGTCCGGCGAGCAGCGCCGGGACCAGATCCTCAAGGCCGCACTGGGCGCGTTCGCGGCCGGCGGCTACGCCGGTACGAGCACCGACCAGGTGGCTCGTGCCGCCGGTGTGTCCCAGCCGTACGTCGTCCGGCTCTTCGGCTCCAAGCAGGAGCTGTTCGCCCAGGTCTACGAGCACGCCAGCCAGCGGGTGGTCGACGCCCTCGCCGCGGTGCCCGCCGGACCGGACGCCAAGCACGAGATGGGCGAGGCCTACGTGCGGCTGCTCGCCGACCACGACCTGCTGCTCGTGATGATGCACGGCTTCATCGCCGGAGCCGACCCGAAGGTCGGGCAGATCGCCCGCTCCACGCTGGCCGAGGCGTTTCGGCTGCACCGCGAGCGGACCGGCGCCACCGAGGAGGAGGCTCGCGTGTTCGTCGCCCACGGCATGCTGATCAACGTGCTGATGGCCAGTGGCGCACCGCTGCACCTGGGCGAGGACGCCGACCTGGACGCGCTGACCAAGTGCACCTTCGGCGAGGCGATGACTGCCGTCGCCGCGATCTCCGCCGGCGCGTGAGCTCGCCGACCCCGCCCGGCTCGGAGCGCAGGCCGACGGCACCCGACGGCCTGGTCATCGTCGACAAGCCGACGGACTGGACGAGCCACGACGTCGTCGCGCGGATGCGCCGGCTCGCAGGCACCCGCAAGGTCGGCCACGCGGGCACGCTGGACCCGATGGCCACCGGGGTCCTGGTGATCGGCGTCGGCCGCGCCACCCGGCTGCTGACCTACCTCGTCGGCGCGGACAAGACCTACACCGCCACCATCCGGCTCGGGGTCAGCACGGTGACCGACGACGCGCAGGGGGAGGTCACGCAGCGGCGCGACGCCGCCCGGCTGGCGGCCGACCAGGTCGGGGCCGCGGTCACAGAGCTGACCGGCGCGATCGAGCAGGTGCCCAGCTCGGTGAGCGCGATCAAGGTCGCCGGCCAGCGTTCGTACGCACGGGTTCGGGCCGGGGAGCAGGTCGAGCTCGCCGCGCGTGCGGTGACCGTTCACCGGTTCGACGTGCTGGGCTCCCGCACCAGGACGGACCAGGAACGCGGCGTGCTCGACCTGGACGTCGAGGTGGATGTCTCGTCCGGGACCTACGTACGAGCCCTGGCCCGTGACCTCGGCGACGCGCTCGGGGTCGGTGGACACCTGACGGCGCTGCGCCGCACCCGGGTCGGTCCGTACGCGCTTGCCGGCGCCCGCACCCTCGACCAGCTGGAGTCCGAGCAGCCGCTGACCGTGCTGTCGCTGGCCGACGCGGCACGGGCGGCGTTCGCCTGCCGAGACCTGACGGCGGACGAGGTCCGTGCTCTGCGCTACGGCCAACGGGTGCCGCCCACCGGCGCCCACGACGGCTCGCCGGGGCAGCCGGTCGCAGGCATCGGTCCGGGTGGCGACCTCGTCGCTCTGCTGGAGGACCGCGACGACAGCGCGCGCTCGGTGCTCGTCGTCCCGCCGTCCGAGTAGTCTCGCCGGTTCAGCGGCTGGACAGCTGGGCCAGCTGCAGCGCCTGTTGCGGGAACCACGCCCCGGCCGCCGGATCCGTGATGCCGCCCCACTCCGGGTCGGTGGTCGCCCCGGCGACACCGCGGTTGCACTGGCCGTCGGACTGGCCGGGGGTCTTGATCCAGAGCTTCGCGTCCATCAGCAGGTCGCCGGTGTTGGCCGTGGGTCGCTCGCCGAGCCCGCGCCCCGGCGGGTTGCACCAGTCCTGGGCGTCCGGGTACGCACCGGACGGCGGCTTCCACGGCCCCTGGCCGTTGCGGCTGGTGTCGACCACGAAGTGCGCGGTGGGCACGGTCGCCCCGAGCATCGAGTCGTAGCGCTCGTTGACGCCGAGCGTGTTCAGGTCGGCCGTGGTGGCGGTGTCGCTCCAGATGCCGTAGTTGTTCAGCGCCACGCCGGTCCAGCCGTTGCTCGGGCCTCCGTTCCAGTACTGGTTCGGGCAGCCGTTGTAGTCACCGGGGTTGATCGTGGTCGCATAGGCCAGGCACTTGGAGACCCAGTCGCCGTACTGCGCCAGGTTCGGGGTGAACTGGTAGTTCGAGGCGTTGACGAAGAAGCCGGCGGCGCGCTGCACGCCGGCCTTGACCAGCCGGTCGGCGGACTCGCCGACGTTCTGCCACGCGGTGTGCGTGGCGTCCAGGTAGACGGACACGTTCGGGTGGGCCGTGAGGGCGTCCACCGCATGGTTCAGCTGGGTGAACCGGTTCTCGGGGGTGGGTGCGCCGTCGGCCGGGACGCCCGGCGGCGACGCCAGGGTGCAGTTCGACGACCCGTCCAGCGCGGACACGTAGTTCGGGATCAGGCCCAGCCCGTCCGGCTCGAGCACCACGACCGCACGCTGGTCGCCGATCCCGGCCGCGAACGCGTCGATCCACGCGGCGTACGCGGAGGTACCGGCGGCCCCTCCGGCCGAGTACTGCCCGCAGTCCCGGTACGGCAGGTCGTAGGCGACCAGCGTCGCGACGGCGCGTTGGAGCCGTGCGGCCCGCACCGTCCTGCGCACCTCGCCGCGGACCTGTGCGGGCGTGCCCTTGGTGAACCACACTGCTTGGGGCGTGGTGACCTCGCGCAGCACCAGGGCGGCGTCGCGCAACCGACCCGAGTGTGCCAGCGCCCAGATCTGCGCCAGCGACCCGGGCGGCGGGGGAGGCGTGTAGAACCGGCTGACGGCAGGACCGGTGCCGGACGACGGGCGAGCCGCCCCAGCAGCATCAGGTGCGCTGAGTGCGAGGACGCAGATTGCGGCGGTGAGGACGACGGCTGCGCGGAACGCGGTGCGGGACATGTCTCTCCTACGGCCTGGATGAGGAGTGGGGTCGGCCCGCAGCGTGTGAGAGCGCTCCCACGCCACGTACCTTCCCGCCGCGACGCCGGGCTGTCAACGGTTTGCCCCGGTCTGATGACTTTCGAGGTCAGTCCGCTTGACATCGATGCACTGTCGATATATCGTCAACCCATCGCCATTAAGTCGGCTGAGAGGTTCGGAGCGTTCGAACCGCCCGACGAGGCAGCAAGGAGCACGACATGACAGACACACAGACCCAGCCCGGCCCGCGCGGCCGGCAGCAGCAGCACGAGCACGAGCACGGACACGGACACGAGCACCGGCACCCCGGGCGGCGTTTCGAGCGTCGCCCCGACTGGCGGATGAGTGGGGACGATGAGCTGGACAGCGGTCGTGAGGGTCGCCGCCGCGGCCCGCGTGGGCGCGGCGGCCAGGGCTACGGCCCAGGCGGGTTCGGTCCCGGCCCCGGCGGATTCGGCCCGGGCTTCGGCCCAGGCGGCTTCGGCCCCGGCGGCCCGCGTCCTCGCGGTCGCGGCCGGCGCGGTGGCCGGGGCGGCCGCGGCGACGTCCGCGCCGCGATCTTGACCCTGCTGGCGGAGGAGCCGATGCACGGCTACCAGCTGATCCAGCAGATCACCGAGCGCAGCGGCGGCGTCTGGACGCCGAGCCCCGGCTCGGTCTACCCGGCGCTGTCCCAGCTCGAGGACGAGGGCCTGGTCACCTTCGAGCGGGTCGACGGTCGCAAGACCGCCAGCCTGACCGAGTCCGGCCGGACGTTCGTCGAGGAGCACAAGGACGAGCTCGGTTCGCCCTGGGACGACGTCAGCGGCGGCGTAAGCACCCAGGCCCGCGACCTGATGCAGGAGATCGGTGCCCTGATGGGCGCAGCCAGGCAGGTCGCCCACGTCGGGACGCAGGCCCAGGTCGCGAAGGCCGGCAGCGTGCTGGCCGACGCTCGCCGCTCGCTGTACCGGATCCTGGCCGACGAGCCGGCGCCGTCCGCCGACCGTCCGAAGGACGATGCCTGACCAGACCGGTCGGGCCGCCGCACGCCGGCCGTCGCGGGGGATCACCCCTCGCGGCGGTCGGCGTTCGCGTGGACGGCGTCATGCAGGTACTGCGCCAGACCGGGTGCGACGTCCTCGTAGTGCTGGGTGAAGCGCGGGTCCGCCAGGTACATGTCGGCTAGCCCGCGGTGCATCTGGGACGGGCAGTCGTAGAACCGCTCGATCCCCAGGCGGTGTCGCTCGGCCAGGTCCATCGCCCGCGGGTCGCCGGCCGGCACTCCTTCATGCAGCGCGTCCGCCAGCTCGGCCTCCAGTGCCTGGGTGGCGGCCTGGATCTCGACCCAGTCCTGCTTGGTGTACGCCGCGGTGCGGCGCTTGCTCTGCCCCCAGGCCTCGGTCTGGCCCCAGCGCTGCCCGGCCTCGGCGTCGAGCTCCTCGCCGTGCCAGCCATCGCCGAACACCTCGAGCTGCTCCTGCGGGGTGAGGTTGATGCCCATCTGCTCTGCCTCCATCATCTTCTCCAGGTGTGCCAGCACGTCCTGCAGCCGCCCGATCTTGTTGCGCACCAGGCAATGCTGCTCGCGAAGGTGCGCCGCGGTGTTCGCCCGCGGGTCGTCCAGCAGCTCCGCGACCTGCTCCAGGCTGAAGCCGAGCTCGCGGTAGGCGAGCACGTCCCGCAGCCGTTCGAGGTCGGCGTCGCCGTACAGCCGGTATCCGGCGTCGGTCCGTCCGCTCGGTCGCAGCAGCCCGATCTGGTCGTAGTGGTGCAGGGTGCGGATGCTCACCCCGGCCATCGACGCCACAGCACCGACGGCGTACCCGTCTGCGTCGTCCAGCACCGTCCGCTCCTCTCGCTGACGGGTACCACGGTGCCGCCTGACGTCGCGTGAGGGTCAAGCCCGAAATCCGGTGCGTCCTTGACACCGCTGCCGTTACGGTTCCGCGATGACCACCACGATCCGGCGGATCGGCCCGGACGACGCCCAGGACGCGGACCTGGTCGCGGCGCTTGGCGCGCTGCTCGCCGACCGGCACCGAGCGCACCGGATCGCCTCCCCGCTGCTCGATCCCGCCTACGAGGACGCCACCCACGCCACCCAGCACCTGCGTGCCCAGCTGGCGGACGAGCAGACCGCTGGGGCGGTCGGCCTCCGGGACGGACGGCCGGTCGGCTACCTGATCGGGCGTACCGGGGACGGACCGCCGTGGGGGCCGAGCGTGTGGATGGAGTCCGGCTGGGTGGCCGCGCCGGACGCCGAGCTGCTGCGAGACCTCTACACCGTCGCGGCGCAGGACTGGGTGGACGCCGGCCGAGTGGCGCACTACGTGCTGGTCCCGGCCAGCAGCCCCGAGCTGGTGGACGGCTTCTTCCGGCTCGGCTTCGGGCTCCAGCACGTGCACGGGATCCGGGAGCCGGCGCGTTGCGAGCCCTGGGCTGGTGCCGGCACGATCCGACCGGCAACCCGTGACGACATCCCCGCGCTGGCAGCCTTGGACCGCGCGCTGCCGCTGCACCAGGGCAGGTCGCCGGTCTTCGCGGCGGGCCACCTGCCCACCCTCGAGGAGGCTCGCGAGGAGTGGGAGGAGGAGTTCGACGACGACCGGTTCACCACCCTTGTGGCGGACGTGGACGGCGAGGTGCTGGGCTCCGCGATGGCCTGCGCGCTCGAGCTGTCCGGTCTGCACCGCGGACCGGTGCTGGCCGACCACGCAGGCTTTCTCGGCTTCGCGGCCGTCCTGCCGGCCGCGCGCGGGCGTCGACTCGGGCGGGCCCTCGGTGAGGCCGTGATCGACTGGGCGGCGCAGTCCGGCTACCGGAGCGTCGCGGCCGACTGGCGCGCGACGAACCTGCTGTCGTCACGGACCTGGCCGCGGCTGGGCTTCGAGCCGACCTTCCTGCGGCTGCACCGCCTCATCGGTCATTGAGCATCAGCTCCCAACCGTGGTCGCACGCCGGCACGCAGACGCCGTGAGATCCGCGAGGTGGGGGTGATCACCCCCACCTCGCGTACCTCATCCGTGCAGGACGGCGATCAGCCGGCGACCACTCAGTGGCTACCGGTGACAGCGGCGTACGCGTTCACGATGCCGTTGCCGTAGAAGCCGTTCTTGGACGTCGGTCCGGTGCAGGTTGCCGTGGCCGTGGCGACCGAGCCGTCCGGGCGGTGCCGGACCCAGGTGAAGGCGCGCGGCTGCGGGCAGGCGTGGTCGACAGCGGTGCGCTTCAGGATCCTCTCGGTCGTTGCGGGGGCGAGGGTCAGGCCGCCGTGCGCGGCGTCCGAGTGGCCGTACTGGCTGACGATCAGTGCTGCCACCCCGACGGCGTGCGGGCTGGCCATCGACGTTCCCTGCAGGTACTGGTAGTACGCGCAGGTGCTGGCCAGGCAGTCACGGACCACGAAGTCGTTGTTCGGGGTGCCGTCCGGGTTGAGGTCACCGTTCGCCTCAGCCACGTTCTTCGGGTACGCGGCCAGCACCAGGTTCCTCGGGTCGAGGGTCTCGTCCGGTGAGTCGTAGGCGTCGCCGCCCGGTGCCGCCACGTCGTTCTGCTCGGTCCCGTAGTTGGAGAAGTACGACATCCTCGTCGACGGGCCGGTCGAGCTCACCGACACGACGCCCTTGCTCTCCGTCGGCACCGTGATGCACGAGTTGTCGACGGTGCGGACCTTGGCGGTTCCCTCCGGGTAGTCCGGGCTGGTGGTGTCCACCGTCGGGTCGCCCAGGTCGGTGAACTCGTTGCCCAGTGCGGCAACGGGCAGCACGCCGTGTCTGCGCGCGTAGTTGAGCGCCCGCTGGGTGGTCTCGCGGATCACCCGCTGCTCGCTCTGCTCAGCGGGGGAGTCCGCTGGGTTGCTCACGCAGTTGTACAGCCACGGGTCGGTGAAGAAGCTCATGTTGATCACGTCCACGCCGATGTCGCCGGCGTAGCTGATCGCCTGCAGGGTGGGAGCCAGGAAGAAGAAGCCCGAGTCCTGGCCGGCCCGCAGGTTGACCAGGGTCACGCCCGGCGCGACACCGGCAGTGCCCAGACCGTTGATCGGCGATGCGACGGTGCTGGCAACGTGCGTGCCGTGCCCGTCGTCGTCGTGATCCACCGGGTCGATGCAGGACGGGTACTCGCACGGCCCGTCGATGACCGGCAGGTCGGTGACGAAGTTGTGCGAGTCGGCCGCGTCGAAGTTGGCGGCGATGTCGGGGTGGGTGCCGTCGATGCCGGTGTCGATGATCCCCACGCGCACGGTCGGCTTACCCGGCTGCACGCCGTACGAACCGCCTGGCGTCGCGCCGATCTGGCGCATGTCCCACTGCCGGTTGGCCAGCGGCTCGTCGACCGGGACAGCAGCTGCATCCGCCTGGCCGGCCGCAACCTTCCCTGCTTTCGCGCGCGCTGCGCGATCGGCGGTCAGTCGCTCGATGTCGTTGCGGCGCAACGACTGTGCCCGCTGCTCCTTGGGTGCGTAGCCGATCACCCGGTCTGCTGCGGCCCCTTCGACCGCAGTGGACCTGGACACATCGGTGGAGAACGAGGTGCGGTCGCTGCGCACGATGGCGTAGCCGACCTCGGTGTTCTCGGAGACGACCGAGCCGCCGGCCGCGACGATGGCGGCCCGTCCAGCGGCCGAACCGCCTGCGCTCTTGTAGAGGACGACGTACTGCTTGGCGCCGCTGGCCTGGGCCCGCGCTTCGGCGCTCCTGGTGGCGGTGGGGGTCGCTCCGGCGGCGCCGGGTGCGATTGCGGTAGCAGCCCCGACGACCAGGACGGAAAGGAGGGTGACGACAGCGGATCGGCGCATGTTGCGCTCCCTGGGGTGAGTGGGAAGGAACCAGCCGTGCCCGAATGTAGGACCCGGGCCGGTTCGGCGGAAGATGTCGTGCCGACCGACCGCGCACGCCGGGCCGGCTACCGACCCGTACGCTGTCCGCCGTGGAGCGCTGGAACGACCTGGACGACGTCCCGACCGACCTCGGGGCAACGGTGGTCACGCTCGGCAACTTCGACGGCGTGCACGCCGGGCACCGGGCCGTCCTGGGCAGGGTGACCGAGCTGGCCCGGGCCAAGCGGGCCCTGGCCGTGGCGATCACCTTCCACCCGCATCCGATGGCCGTGCTGTTCCCGGACCGGGCGCCGCAGCTGGTGACCAGCCTGGACCAGCGGCTGGACCTGATGGCCGCGGTCGGGTTGGACGCCACGCTCGTGATGCGCTTCACCCCCGAGGTCGCCCAGTGGTCGCCGGAGCACTTCGTGCGTGAGGTGCTGGTGGACCGACTGCACACCGCGGTGGTCGTGGTGGGCGCGGACACCCGCTTCGGCCACCGCAACTCCGGCGACGTGCAGACGCTGCGCGAGCTCGGCGTCCAGCTCGGCTTCGAGGTGGAGGTGTTGGCCGACCTGACCCCGCAGGCGTCGCCCGACCGGTGGTCCTCGACCGGTGTGCGCGAGGCATTGGCGGCCGGTGACGTCGACGAGGCGGCGCGGGCGCTCGGTCGCCCACACCGGGTCACCGGCACGGTGGTGCACGGCGACCATCGCGGCCGCGAGCTCGGGTTCCCCACGGCCAACCTCGGCCCGGACAGCGAGGGCATGGTGCCGGCCGACGGTGTCTACGCCGGGTGGCTGCTGCGCCCAGAGCTGGACGAGACCGAGCAACGGGTGCTGCCGGCCGCGGTCTCGATCGGAACGAACCCCACGTTCGACGGCACCCAGCGCCGCGTCGAGGCGTACGTGCTGGACCGCACCGACCTGGATCTGTACGGCGAGCGGATCGGCCTGGAGCTGGTGCAGCGGCTGCGGCCGACGCTGCGGTTCGAGGACGTGGACCGGCTCGTCGCCCAGATGCGCCTGGACGTGCAGGAGTGCCGTGAGGTGCTCGGCCAAGGGGTCGTTCCCCGTTCCTATGGGCCGACCTTGGTGGTGGACGAGCACCCGTCGACGGACTGATACCCTGGGCACTGCCGTCAGAACGGCCGCGGACCCATAGAGCCCGGGTGGACAAGCCCCGGTGCACCGCGCAACGACCGAAACCAGGAGAACCGTCAGTGCCCCTCGACGCCGCCGTCAAGAGCCAGATCATGTCCGAGTACGCGACGCACGAGGGCGACACCGGTTCGCCCGAGGTCCAGGTCGCGATGCTCACCCAGCGCATCAAGGACCTCACCGAGCACCTCAAGGAGCACAAGCACGACCACCACAGCCGTCGTGGTCTGCTCCTCCTCGTGGGCCAGCGTCGCCGGCTGCTCGGCTACCTGCGCGACAAGGACATCGCCCGGTACCGCTCACTGATCGAGCGCCTGGGCCTGCGCCGCTAGCGCATCCGCCGCGGTCCCTTCGGGGCCGCGGCGTTTCCATGTCGGGCGCCTGCCCGACGAGAGCACTGCCCACAACTGAACAGCACCACTGCGAGACGACGGCCGTACGGAGCGCCGGTCCTCGGTAGTGGCTCCCGGACGGCGTCGGACGACGCGGGCCGTGGGCCTCGATCGAAGACCGGGACCACGCGCCGCTCACGCCGTCGGTACGACAGGGCGCCCGTGTCGGGCGTCCTGCAGACGATGACTGATGAGATGAAACGGAGAGTGACCCCGACATGGAGGGTCCCGACACCCAGTTCGCCGAGGCCGTGCTCGACAACGGCAGCCACGGCACCCGCACCATCCGGTTCGAGACCGGACGACTGGCCAAGCAGGCCGCCGGTTCCGCCGTCGCCTACCTGGACGACGACACGATGCTGCTCGCGGCCACCACGGCCGGCAAGCACCCCAAGGACCACTTCGACTTCTTCCCCCTGACGATCGACGTCGAGGAGAAGATGTACGCCGCGGGCAAGATCCCCGGCTCGTTCTTCCGCCGTGAGGGCCGGCCGAGCACCGACGCCATCCTCACCTGCCGCCTGATCGACCGGCCGCTGCGCCCGTCCTTCGTCAAGGGCCTGCGCAACGAGGTCCAGGTCGTCATCACGGTCCTGGCGCTCAACCCCGACCACCAGTACGACGTCCTGGCCATCAACGCCGCGTCGATGTCGACCCAGCTGTCCGGCCTGCCGTTCAGCGGCCCGATCGGCGGCGTCCGCGTCGCCCTGATCGACGGCCAGTGGGTCGCGTTCCCGAACCACAGCCAGATGGAGCGCGCCGTCTTCGACATGGTCGTCGCCGGTCGCGTGGTCGAGACCGCGGACGGCTCCGACGTCGCGATCATGATGGTCGAGGCCGAGGCCACCGAGAACGCCTGGCCGCTGATCAAGGGCGAGAACGCCCAGGCGCCGACCGAGGAGGTCGTCGCACAGGGCCTCGAGGCGTCCAAGCCGTTCATCGCCGAGCTGGTCCGGGCGCAGGCCGACCTGGCCTCCCGCGCGACCAACACCCCGCTGGAGTTCCCAACCTTCCCGGACTACGCGGACGACGCGTACACCGCGGTCGAGCAGGCCACCTCGGCCGACCTCGAGCAGGCCCTGCAGATCGGCGCCAAGGCCGAGCGCGAGGACCGCCTGGACGAGATCAAGGCCGGCATGGCCGAGCAGCTCGCCGAGCAGTTCGAGGGCCGCGAGAAGGAGCTGTCCGCCGCCTACCGCAGTGTGCAGAAGAAGCTGATCCGTCAGCGCATCCTGCGCGACCACGTGCGCATCGACGGCCGCGGGCTGAGCGACATCCGCCAGTTGTCCGCCGAGGTCGAGGTCGTGCCCCGCGTGCACGGCTCGGCGCTGTTCGAGCGCGGCGAGACCCAGATCCTGGGCATCACCACGCTGAACATGCTGCGCATGGAGCAGCAGCTCGACACGCTCTCGCCCGAGACGCGCAAGCGCTACATGCACAACTACAACTTCCCGCCGTTCAGCACCGGCGAGACCGGTCGCGTGGGTTCGCCCAAGCGTCGCGAGATCGGGCACGGCGCTCTCGCCGAGCGCGCGCTCATGCCGGTGCTGCCGAGCCGCGAGGAGTTCCCCTACGCGATCCGTCAGGTGTCCGAGGCGCTCAGCTCCAACGGATCCACCTCGATGGGCTCGGTCTGCGCCTCGACGCTGGCCCTGCTCAACGCCGGTGTGCCGCTGAAGGCTCCGGTGGCCGGCATCGCGATGGGTCTGGTCAGCGACGAGGTCGACGGTGAGACCCGCTACGCGGCGCTGACCGACATCCTCGGGGCCGAGGACGCCTTCGGCGACATGGACTTCAAGGTCGCCGGCACCAAGGAGTTCGTCACCGCGATCCAGCTGGACACCAAGCTCGACGGCATCCCCGCCTCCGTGCTGGCCGGCGCGCTGACCCAGGCCCGCGACGCGCGCCTGCACATCCTGGACGTCATGGCCGAGGCCATCGACGCGCCGGACGAGATGTCGCCGTACGCGCCGCGGGTCATCGCGATCCACGTCCCGGTCGACAAGATCGGCGAGGTCATCGGGCCGAAGGGCAAGATGATCAACCAGATCCAGGACGAGACCGGCGCCCAGATCTCCATCGAGGACGACGGCACGGTCTACATCGGCGCCACCGACGGTCCCTCGGCGGACGCGGCTCGCAACATGGTCAACGCCATCGCGAACCCGCAGATGCCGGAGGTCGGCGAGCGCTTCCTGGGCACCGTGGTCAAGACCACGACGTTCGGTGCGTTCATCAGCCTGCTGCCCGGCAAGGACGGCCTGCTGCACATCTCCGAGATCCGCAAGCTCGTGGGTGGCAAGCGCATCGACTCCGTCGAGGACGTGCTCGCCGTGGGTCAGAAGGTGCAGGTCGAGCTCAAGGAGATCGACCCGCGCGGCAAGCTCAGCCTGGCCGCGGTGCTCGCGGACGACGCCGGCCAGGACGGCGGCACCGCAGACGTGGCAGCAGCCGAGGCCACGGCCGAGGTCTGAGCAACACCTTGTCCTCGCAGCCCGTTCACCCGGTCGGCGCGGTTCCGCTGCCGTTGACCGGCGAGCTCACCAGCACCCTTGCTGGGGAGGCCGACGACGCCCTCGTGCGTCGCTCGGTCCTCCCCGGCGGGGTGCGGGTGCTCAGTGAGCACGTGCCCGGTGTCCGCAGCGTCACGCTCGGCTGCTGGGTCGGAGTGGGCAGCCGGGACGAGGCCGAGGGCTTCCGCGGCGCCACCCACTTCCTGGAGCACCTGCTGTTCAAGGGCACCGCCCGCCGTTCCGCGCTGGACATCGCCGTCGCCTTCGACACCGTCGGTGGCGAGGCCAACGCGGTGACCGGCAAGGAGCACACCTGCTACTACGCACGAGTGCTGGACGCCGACCTCCCGCTGGCCGCGGACGTGATCACCGACATGGTGACCTCGGCGACGCTGCTCGAGCAGGACGTGGACGCCGAGCGAGGGGTCATCCTCGAAGAGCTCGCGATGAACGACGACGACCCGGCCGACGTCGTGCACGAGCGGATCGCCGAGGCGGTCCTGGGCGACCACCCCCTGGGTCGACCGATCGGCGGCACGCCGCAGACCATCGCGGCGATCGATGCCGCGCACGTCGGCGGTCACTACCGTCAGCACTACACCTCGGACACCCTGGTCTTCACCGGCGCCGGCAACGTCGAGCACGACCAGCTGTGCCGGATGATCGAGGCCGAGCTGGCCCGGACCGGCCTCGTCCGCTCGGCCGCACACCCGGCGGCGCGCCGGGTCGGCACAACGGTCACCGCGGGGCACGGCGCCGGCAGCACCGTCGTGGTGCGCCGTCCCACCGAGCAGGCCAACGTGATCCTGGCCACCACCGGGTTGACCGCCACCGACGAGCGGCGGTACTCGCTGTCGGTGCTCAACGCGGTGCTCGGCGGCGGCATGAGCAGCCGGTTGTTCCAGGAGGTGCGCGAAAAGCGCGGCCTGGCGTACTCGGTGTACTCGTTCGCGTCGAGCTACGCGGACTCGGGCTACTTCGGCCTGTATGCCGGCTGCACGCCGGCCAAGGCCAAGCAGGTCGTGCAGCTGATGAGCGACGAGCTCGAGCGGATCGCCGAGCAGGGCATCGACGCCGAGGAGCTCACTCGTGGCATCGGTCAGATGCGCGGTGGCCTGGTCCTGGGCATGGAGGACACCGGCTCCCGGATGACCCGGCTGGGCAAGGCCGAGCTGGTCTACGGCGAGTACCTGACGATGGACGACGTGCTGGCTCGGATCGAGGCGGTCACCGCCGATCAGGTGCGTTCGGTGGCGGCCGAGCTGGCCGCCCGGCCGCGCTCGCTCGCCGTGGTCGGACCCTTCGACGAGGACACCTCGTTCGGCCTCTAGGCTGACCGCTGTGACAGCCACCCGGGTCAGTGTGATCGGTGCCTCGGGCCGGATGGGCAGCGAGGTGTGCCGTGCGGTCGAGGCGGCCGACGACCTCGAGCTGGCCGGCCGGTTCGACCTCGGCGACGAGCTGGGCGACCTGGCCGGCGCCGACGTGGTGGTGGAGTTCTCCGTGCCGGACGCCAGCCTGGCCAACGTGCTGCAATGCATCGAGCGCGACGTGCACGTGGTCGTCGGTACCACCGGCTGGGACGAGCGCCGGCTGGGCTCAGTGCGGGCCGCGCTGGGCCGGCACCCGGCGGTCGGCGTCCTGGTCGCGCCCAACTTCGCCATCGGCGCGGTGCTGATGATGCGCTTCGCGCAGCAGGCTGCCCGGTTCTACGAGTCGGTCGAGGTGGTTGAGCTGCACCACCCGAACAAGGTCGACGCGCCGAGCGGGACGGCCGCCCGAACCGCCGAGCTGGTGGCCGCGGCCCGAACGGATGCCGGGCTCGGCGCCGTGCCTGACGCGACGACGTCCGACCCCAGCGGGGCGCGGGGTGCGGACGTGCACGGCGTGCGCGTGCACGCGGTGCGGCTGCGCGGGCTGGTCGCGCACCAGGAGGTGCTGTTCGGTGCGGTGGGGGAGCAGCTGACCCTGCGGCACGACTCGTTCGACCGCGCGTCCTTCATGCCCGGCGTGCTGGCCGGGGTGCGGGCGGTGCCGGGTCGCCCCGGGCTGACCGTCGGCCTCGAGAACGTCCTCGACCTCGGCTGACCGGCTTGCTGTGCGCACCAAGCTGACCGTCGCGGTCCTCGTCCTGGCCTTCGCCTTCTACGCCGTCACCATCGGCTGGCGCGGCGTGCTCCTGGTCGACGACGGCCGACCCGCACCGGTGCTGCTCGGCATCGCGGTCCTGGTGATGCCGCTGGTCACCGGCTGGGCGGTCTGGCGCGAGCTGCAGTTCGGCCTGGCCACGCAGCAGCTGGGCCGTGAGCTGGACGCCGAGGGCGGACTGCCGCCGGACGACCTGCCGCGCCGGCCCAGCGGACGCGTCGACCGGGCAGCCGCGGACGCCGCGTTCGGTCCCTACCGGGACGCCGTCGAGGCCGCCCCGCGGGACTGGAGGGGCTGGTACCGGCTGGCCCTGGCCTACGACGCCGCAGGCGACCGCAGACGGGCCCGAGCGGCCGCTCGGCGGGCCGTCGCGTTGGAGCACGCGCAGCGCTGATCGCCCCGAAACGAGCGCATTTAGGTCGCATCTTCTCGGCGCTGACGGTCGGGTAACGCCGTGATCTCGGTTCAGGTCAGTCTGCGTCGTGAATCTTGCCAGAAGTCCATGAAAGCGCTATTACATGTCGTGGGGTTCTTCACTGCCGAGGCGCCAGGCCGTCGGCTGACCCTGCGAGAGGGAGGCACCTGATGGCCCTACCAATGGGCAAGCGCCGGAGCAGAATCTGGTTCGCAGTCGCCGTCACGGCGTCGCTGGCCGCAGCGACGGCATGTGGAGGTGGAGACAGTGGCTCCGACAGTGCCGCGCAGTCCGGCACGGACAGCCGGGGGCCGATCACGTTCGTCACCGGCAAGGACAACAGCGGCGTGTGGGCGCCCACGATCGAGAAGTGGAACACCGCCCACCCCAACGAGAAGGTGACGCTCAAGGAGCAGAGCGACAACGCGGACCAGCAGCACGACGACATCGTGCAGCACATGCAAGCCAAGGATCCGAGCTACGACATCGTCACGGTGGACGTGGTCTGGACGGCCGAGTTCGCGGCCAAGGGCTGGCTCACCCCGCTCAAGGACAAGTTCGCCCTGGACACGTCCGGGCTCCTGAAGCCGACCGTCGACGCGGCTACCTACAACGGCACTCTCTTCGCGGCCCCGTTCGCCAGTGACGGCGGGATGCTCTACTACCGCAAGGACCTCGTGCCCACGCCGCCGAAGACGCTCAGCGAGATGTGGGGCATGTGCTCCATCGCCAAGAAGAACAACATGGACTGCTACGCCGGCCAGTTCGCCAAGTACGAGGGCCTGACGGTGAACGCGGCTGAGGCGATGAACACCGCTGGCGGCAAGATCGTGGACTCGAAGGGCGCAGCCACGGTCGACTCCGCGGAGGCGACTGCGGGCCTGCAGGACCTCGCCGACCACTACAAGAACGGCGACATCCCCAAGCAGGCCATCACTTACCAGGAGGAGCAGGGCCGCATGTCCTTCGAGGACGGCAAGCTGCTGTTCCTGCGCAACTGGCCGTACGTGTACAGCCTGGCCAGCACGGACGGCTCGTCGAAGGTCAAGGGCAAGTTCGGGGTGGCTCCGCTGCCCGGCCTGAGCGGCCCGGGGGCGTCCAGCCTCGGCGGCCACAGCGAGGGCATCAGTGCCTACGGCAAGCACAAGGCGACGGCGTTCGACTTCGTGAAGTTCATCGAGCAGCCGGAGCAGCAGAAGTTCTTCATGCAGAAGGGCTCGCTGGCACCGGTCCTCGGCGCCATCTACGACGACGCGGACCTGATCGCCAAGGCGCCGTACCTGCCCGTGCTGAAGACGTCCATCGAGAACGCCGTGCCGCGACCCGTCACGCCGTTCTATCCCGCGGTGACCACGGCGATCCAGGACAACGCCTACGCCGCCATCAAGGGTGACAAGACGGTCGACCAGGCCATCAAGGACATGCAGGCCGCCATCACCGCCGCCAGCAGCTGACGCTGCCTGACGGAAGCAGGTGCGGGGTCGCCACGGCCCCGCACCTGCCCTGGTGTCGCACACACGGGCTAGGAGGCCCAGATGAGCACTGCCACCGAGTCGACGTCCGCGGCGGGGACGCGAAGGTCGAAGCCACCGAAGCGGAAGAGCCTCGACGCCGGCCACGGCCGGCGCGCCCTGTATCTGGTGGCGCCGACGGTTCTCCTGCTCACCGTCGTGATCGTCTACCCGCTGATCAAAGCGGTCATCATGTCCTTCCAGAAGGACGCCGGGCTGGACAAGGCCACCGGCCTGTTCGTGGAAGGCGGCAGTGCCGGCCTGTCGAACTACCGGCACTGGCTGCTCCAGCAGTGCCAGACACCAAACGGGACCTGGATATCGTGCCCCCCCGGGCAGATCGGGTCCCAGTTCTACAGCGCTGTCGGCGTCACGCTGTTCTTCACGGTCGCGACGGTGACGATCGAGATCGGCCTGGGTCTGTGGTTCGCGATCATCATGAACCGCACGTTCAAGGGTCGCGGCCTGACTCGCGCGGCGATCCTGATCCCCTGGGCGATCCCCACCGCTGTCACCGCCAAGCTGTGGCTGTTCATCTTCGCCTACGAGGGAATCGCCAACAAGCTGCTGAACACCCACATCCTGTGGACCGGGGACACCTGGCCATCCCGCATGGCGGTGGTGATCGCCGACGTCTGGAAGACGACACCGTTCATGGCGTTGCTGATCCTGGCCGGTCTGCAGATCATCCCGGGCGAGGTCTACGAGGCGGCGGCGATCGACGGCGCATCCAAGTTCCAGGTCTTCCGGATGGTGACGATCCCGATGATCAAGGTGCCCTTGATGGTCGCGATCCTGTTCCGCACGCTCGACGTGCTGCGCATCTACGACCTGCCGGCGATCCTGACCGGTGGTGGCGGCGGCTCCGGCCACGCCACGACAACTCTGTCGATCCTGGTCATCAAGCAGATCCGTGCTGGGTTCAACAGTGCGTCCGCGCTGTCCACGATCGTGTTCCTGATCATCGCGTTCACCGCCTTCCTGTTCATCAAGTTCGGTGGCGCGGACGTGGTCAAGAGACCGCCGAAGGCAGGCAAGGCGGGCAAGGAGACCACTGAGCCCGAGCTCGGCGAGATCGCGATCACCATGGACGGGAAGTGATGTCATGACCACGCAGGCACTGCCCAGCACCACCGCCGGCTCGTCCACCGACGCCGCGCGGTTCAAGGCGCCCAGCAACCGGTGGCCGGTCATCCGCTCCTACGCCGGGCTGACCCTGATCATCATCTGGGGCCTCGCGCCGTTCTACTGGATGGTCGTCACCTCGTTCCGGGACGTCGGCTACACCTACGACACGACGCCCTGGCCGACCCACGTCACGCTCGACAACTACCGGACGGCGTTCTCCACCGATCTCGGCAACCACTTCACCCGAGCGCTGGGCAACAGCGTGGTCATCGGGGTCCTCACCACGGCGATCGCCATGACCGTCGGGGTCTTCGCGGCCTACGCGCTCGCTCGGCTGAACTTCAAGGGCAAGTACCTGGTCCTGGGCTTCATCCTCGGTGCGTCGATGTTCCCCGGCGTCGCGCTGGTGTCCCCGCTGTTCGAGCTGTTCTCCTCGATCGGCTGGCTCAACGGCTACAACTACCAGGCGCTGATCATCCCCGACATCTCGTTCGCCTTGCCGCTCACGGTGTACACGCTGACCGCATTCTTCAGCGAGATGCCTTGGGACCTCGAGGAATCAGCGCGGATCGACGGCTGCAAACCCGGCCAGGCGTTCCGCAAGATCATGCTGCCGCTCGCGGCGCCGGGCTTGTTCACCACCGCGATCCTGTGCTTCATCAGCTCATGGAACGAGTTCCTGCTCGCGGCTCAGTTCTCCACGAGCAAGACCCAGCCCGTCACGGTTGCCATCGCCTTCTTCACCGGCGCCCAACCGCACCAGGAGCCCTACACCACAGTGATGGCGGCGGGCACCATCGTGACCGTTCCGCTGATCATCATGGTTCTGGTGTTCCAGCGCGCTATCGTCTCGGGGCTGACCGCCGGAGGTGTCAAGGGTTAGCCGGCCATCCAACAGATCGGACGTCATGCGACTGTTCAATCCAGGTTCGGGCACCGGCACCAGCCCTCGCGGCAAGGCCCAGCGCCTGGACATGCTGATGGGCATCCTCGGCTTCTTCGCGGCCATGGCGCTCATCCAGACCGTCGTGCTCGAGTTCCGCGGCGACCCAGCTGGACTGTCGGCCGGACTGCTGCTGGTCCTGGTCCTGCTGCTGGCCCTCGTCCTTCGAGCCCGGCGCAGGACCGGCGTGTAGCGGGCCGTCGTGACAACCATCTCGGACGTCGCCCGGGCGGCCGGCGTCTCGGTCGCGACGGTGTCACGCGCCCTGCGCGGGCTGGACCGGGTCAGCCCGCAGACCCGCGACCGCGTTCTGCGAGCCGCCAAGTCGCTGGACTACATGCCGTCCCCGACGGCGTCGAGCTTGGCGTCCGGCAAGACGCACGTCGTGGCGGTGGTCGTGCCGTACGTCACGCGCTGGTACTTCGCGCACCTGATCAGCGGGGCGTCCCAGGTGCTGCGTGACAAAGGGTTCCACGTCCTGCTCCTGGATGTCCGTGACGAAGGCCCGAACCGGGCAACCCTGCTGGACTCCCGCATGCTGTTCAAACGGGTTGACGGGGTGCTGATCCTCTCGTTGCGCCTGCAGCAGCCGGAGCGAGAGCTGCTGCAGCGGTTGCAGATGCCGGTGGTGACGGTCGGCGTCCCGGACCAGGACTGGCCGTGCGTACGGATCGACGACATCGCCACCACCAGCATCGCCACCGAGCACCTGATCCGCCTGGGGCACCGCAGGATCGGCTACGTAGGGGGTGACTCCGTGCCCGCCATGAACTTCCCGACCCCAGCCGACCGGGCCAAGGGGTTCCGCGACACGATGGGTCGTCACGGCCTGGACGTCGATCCCGGGTCCTTCGTGATGGGGGACTGGTCGGCGCGCAGCGGTCTGGACGCCGGCCGGGAGCTGCTGTCCCGCGCGGACCGACCGACGGCGGTGGTCGCGGCGTCCGACGAGCTCGCGCTGGGCGTGATGGCAGCTGCCCGCGAGCTCGCACTGTCCGTGCCGCGGGATGTCTCGGTGGTCGGCATCGACGACCACGAGCTGGCCGAGCTGCACGGCCTGACCACGATCGCCCAGCCGGTGGACGAGCAGGGCCGGATGGCGACCCGGCTGCTGCTGTCCACCGTGGCCGGACTGCCGACCGGCCACGAGGTCGCCACGGTGCCCGTCACGCTCGTCGAGCGGCGCTCGACCGCCGCGCCGCCTAGGCCCTGACCCGTCCGAAGCCGGCGGCTGCGGCGGTGCTGAGTGTGTGCACCACCTGCTCCATCGGGCCGCGGGCGAACGAGCGCCGCCACAGCACAGCCAGCAGCACAGCCACCGCGACGTGGGTGGCCAGCAGCATCCCTCGGTGCACGACGTGCTGCTGGGCGTCGGCGGCCACCACGTGCACGGTGTACAGGGTCAAGGTCATCGACCCGGTGGCCGCCAGGGCGCCCACCACACCGTCGCCGAGCCGGCCGAGCCGGCGGTCGCAGACGAGCAGTGCGAGTCCCAGCACCAGCAGCGCCGACCCGATGGCGCCGACCAGGTCCAGCGTCGTGCCCGAGTGCGCGCTGGCGACCACCTGCCACCACCAGGACGTCGTGGGCGTGGTGCCGTAGAGGCCCCGCAGCTCCAGCTGGCCTGCTCCCAGGGACGGCAGGACGACCTGCTGCGGACCGGCGACGACCAGCCGTTGCCAGCCTGCGACGTCCAGCAGCCACCGGGACACGAGCATCGCGGCCACCGCCAGCCCTGCACCGGTGATGGTCAGCGTCCAGGCGGTCCGCTTGCGGCGCAACGACATCCGTCCGACAGCGACGCCCACCGCGAGGTAGGCCAACCAGGTCAGCACCGGGTAGTAGCCGGTCAGCGTCAGCCGGGTCAGCAGGTCCAAGGGCTGGTCCAGCACGTCGTGGAACGCGGGTTGCGGCCCGGGGCCGGGAGGCAGGTTCAGCCGCCACGACTGGCTGACCAGCGGCATCACCAGCGCCCAGGCCGCGCCGCCGGCCAGCAGCAGGGCCGGGCGCAGCCACAGCAGGGGAAGTCCCAGCACGAACAGCAGCGCGTAGTTCACCAGGATCACCGCGATGGGCGGGTCCAGCTGCACCAGCGCCAGCCCGACGACCGCGATCGCCGCGGACCGGACGACGACCCGCACGACGACTGCCCGGGCCGGCCGCAGCCGGGGTGTGCGACCGCCGGTGGACAAGGCCAGGCTGACCCCGGCCAGCACCGCGAACAGTGCCGAGGCGCGGCCGCCGGCGAACCAGAACCAGGGGGTGACCCGGCCCTGCGCGTCCAGCTCGGGAAGCAGGTGGGTGCCCATCATGCCGATCAGCGCCACGGCCCGCGCGACGTCGACGCCACGCAGTCGCGCCCCCTTCAACCCCGGGTGGGTGCCCGTCCTCATGCCGCCCAGCCCAGAGCCCGCAGCCCGGCCGCCACCGCCGCGGCGACCAGGATCACCACCAGGAACGGTGCCCGCAGCAGCAGGGCGACCACGGCTGCAGCGAGACCGGCGACCCTGGCGTCCAGCACAAGGTGGCCCCCCGGAGCGGCGAACGCCTGGACGGCCACCAGCCCGGCGAGCAGGCAGACCGGCAGCAACGTCAGCGCGCGCGACGAGAGCGGGCCGAGCAGCAACCGGGGTGGTACCAGGTGACCGGCCAGCTTGGTCAGGAAGGACAGCAGGCACGCCAGCAGCACCGCCACGAGCAGCACGCTGTCGGTCATGACGTTCCCCGGTGGGCGGTCGGTGAGCGCTGGTGCTGCCAGACGGCGGCCGCGACCGCCACCAGCCCGGCCGCCAGGATCGGGAGTCCGGCCGGCAGCACCGGTACGCAGACCAGGGCGAGCGCCGCGGCCATCACGGCGACCACCCGGGGCTCCCGCGAGGTGAGCCGTGGCCAGAGCAGGGCGACGAACGCGGCGGCGGCCATCGCGTCCAGCCCGTAGCGGCGGGGGTCGCCGAGCCGGTCGCCGATCAGCGCGCCCAAGGCCGTCATCAGGTTCCAGCCGACGTACACGGCCGCCCCGGTCACCCAGAACCCGAGCGTGCGGGCCGCGGGCTCGGGCTGCCCGCTGCCCACCGCGAACGACTCGTCGATGGTCAGCTGGGCGGCCGCCAGCCGGCGCGGGCCATGGGCGTGCAGCCACTGGGCCACCTGCATCCCGTACAGGCCGTTGCGAACCCCCAGCATGGTGGACGTCGCGACCGCCGCGGCTGGTCCACCGCCGGCCGCGACCACGCCCACGAAGGCGAACTGCGAGCCGCCGGTGAACAGCAGCGCGGACAGCGCGACGGTCGGCCAGAAGCCGATTCCCGCGGCCACGGACAGTGCGCCGAAGCTGATCCCGTACAGCCCGGTGGCGACGCCGACGGCCACGCTCTGGCGCAGGACGGCGCGTCGCCGGGCCTGCGGCAACGCGTCGGGGGGCGCCGTCACCGGCCGATCGCCGCGGACCAGCGCAGCTCGCGCACGGTCGACGTGCCGTCGCCCGAGGCGTCCAGCACCCGGCTCGCGCCGTCCGCGCTGAAGCCGGCCGCGGACAGGAAGCGCTGCCGGTCGGTGTCGGGCTCGGGGACCCAGGCCCGCAGGACGGTGAAACCGTTGTCCCGCAGGGTGTCTGCGCTGGCATTCAGCAGTCTGGACCCGTGGCCGCGACCGGTGCTGCCCGGCTCGACCAGCAGTACGA
Organism: Angustibacter sp. McL0619; assembly: GCF_049994355.1. Lineage (NCBI taxonomy): Bacteria > Bacillati > Actinomycetota > Actinomycetes > Kineosporiales > Kineosporiaceae > Angustibacter > Angustibacter sp. McL0619. The sequence goes on from NZ_CP188257.1 coordinate 1,837,623, forward strand.
GGAGCTCGGCGTCCTGACCGGGGGTCGCGTCCGCGTCGGTGCCCGGGCTGATCGCGGCGAAGGCCACCACGTCCGGTCCCGCGGTGGCCACCAGTACTCGGTGGTCGGCGGATGGCGGATCGCTGACGGCGGCCAGCCAGGACGCGGCCAGCGCCTGTGGCGCCAGGGCGGCATCGGCCCGGCTCGGCAGCAGGTCCGCGTAGCTCGCCTGCCAGGCCTGGGCGTGCACCCGGCCGATGGCGTCGGCGTCCTGCGGGCGTGCGGGGCGGACGCCGGCGTCGGGGGTCGGGGTGCTCATCGTGGCATTCTCGCAGCACGTAGGGTCAGGCCCGTGACCGATCAGCTGCCCCGCACCGACCTCGCCGACCGCACGTTCGCCGCGGTGCTCTTCGACCTGGACGGCACGCTCGTGGACTCGACCGCCGCGGTGCTGCGCAGCTGGGTCACCTGGGCGATCGAGCACGACGTCGACCCGTTGCGGCTGCAGGGGTTTCACGGGGTCCCCGCTCGGCAGATCGTGAGCCAGCTCGTGCATCCGGACCAGGTGGACAGCGCGTCCCAGCGGATCGACGACCTGGAGCTGACCGACGTGACCGGGGTCGTCGGGCTGCCCGGCGCGGCGGAGGCGCTGGCCGCGCTGCCGGCCGGCCGGGCCGCGGTGGTCACCTCGTGCACGCGCCTGCTGGCCGAGGCCCGGATCGGTGCCGCCGGACTGCAGCCGCCCGGTGCGGTGGTGACCGCGGACGACGTGACCCACGGCAAGCCGGATCCGGAGCCCTTCCTGCTCGGCGCCGAACGGCTGGGCGTGCCGCCGGGGGACTGCCTGGTGGTCGAGGACGCACCGATGGGCCTGGCGTCGGCCCGGGCGGCCGGGATGGCCACTCTCGCGGTCACCACCACGACCGCGGCGGCCGACCTGGACGCCGACCTGGTGGTCACCAGCCTGGCCGACGTCGAGCTGCGCTCGACGTCGGACGGCGTCCGGGTGGTGCGCCGGTCCGCCTGACATTTGGTCAGGTGATCAGGTGGTCGCAACGCGCTCGTACCGCAGGAAGCGGTACGCGAGTCCGCTGGCCGACTCCAGCCATCCCTGCCCCGGGTCGGCCTGCACCAGCGACCACTCGCGCTCGTCCGGTTGCGGCGCGTACGCGTCCCCGTCGACGTCCTGGTCGATCTCGGTGACCACCAGCGTGTCGGCCAGGGGCATCGTGGCGCGGTAGACCTGCTCGCCGCCGATCACCCAGAGCGGCCCGACGCCGGTGGCGAGCTCGTCCGCGATCGCCGCCGCCACGTCGTGCCGAACGCTCGCGCCGGGAGCCTGGTAGTCCCGCTGGCGGGTGATCACGACGTTGCGCCGGCCCGGGAGCGGCCGGAACCGTTGCGGCAGAGACTCCCAGGTGGCGCGTCCCATCAGGACGGTGCCGCCGGTGGTCAGCTCGCGAAAGTGCTTCTGGTCCTCAGGCAGGTGCCACGGCAACCCGTTGTCCCGCCCGATCACGCCGCCGCGGGCCTGCGCCCACACCATCGCGACCCTCACACAGCCACCGGTGCCTTGATCGCCGGGTGGTGCTGGTAGTCCACGACGGTCAGGTCGTCGTAGTCGTAGTCGAACAGCGACGCCGCCTTGTGCAGCTCGAGACGCGGGAACGGATATGGCGTGCGGCCGAGCTGCTCGCGGACCTGGTCGACGTGGTTGTCGTAGATGTGGCAGTCGCCGCCGGTCCAGACGAAGTCGCCGAGCTCGAGGCCGACCTGCTGGGCGATCATCTGGGTCAGCAGCGCGTAGCTCGCGATGTTGAACGGCACGCCCAGGAACAGGTCGGCGCTGCGCTGGTAGAGCTGGCAGGACAGCCGACCGTCGGCGACGTAGAACTGGAAGAACGCATGGCACGGGGCGAGCGCCATCTGCGGGATGTCCGCGACGTTCCACGCGGACACGATGATCCGGCGCGAGTCGGGGTCGGTGCGCAGCTGCTCGAGCACCTGCGAGACCTGGTCGACGTGCCGCCCGTCCGGGGTCGGCCAGGACCGCCACTGCACGCCGTAGACCGGGCCGAGGTCGCCGTCCGCGTCCGCCCACTCGTCCCAGATCGAGACGCCGCGCTCCTGCAGCCAGCGAACGTTTCCCTCCCCGCGCAGGAACCAGAGCAGCTCGAGCGCGACCGACTTGAAGTGCACCCGCTTGGTGGTGACCATCGGGAAGCCCTCGGCCAGCGGGTAGCGCAGCTGGTGACCGAAGACGCTGCGGGTGCCGGTGCCGGTCCGGTCGCCCTTCACCGTGCCGTGCTCCATCACGTGCCGGAGCAGGTTCTCGTACTGGGTGTCTGGCTGGCGGTCCACCTGGTCAGGGTAACCAGCGGCTACGACGGTCGGCCGGTGCCGCGCCGAGAAGCGCGGCGGCGGTAGGTTGGTGACATGCCCAGCACGCCTTCGGCCGATCTCAGCCCGGCACCGTTCGGTCGCGTCCTGACCGCGATGGTCACCCCGTTCACCGACGACGGCGCCCTCGACCTGACCGCGGCGCAGGCCTTGGCGACCCACCTGGTCGACCACGGCAACGACGGCATCGTGGTCAGCGGCACCACCGGGGAGTCACCCACCACTACCGACGCCGAGAAGGTCCGGCTCATCCGGGCCGTCCTCGAGGCGGTCGGCGACCGTGCGCTCGTGGTGGCCGGCGTCGGCACCAACGACACCGCGCACAGCGTCGAGTCGGCCCGACAGGCGGCCGAGGCCGGCGCGCACGGGCTGCTCTCCGTCACGCCGTACTACAGCAAGCCGCCCCAGGCCGGCGTGCTGGCCCACTTCACCGCCGTGGCCGACGCCACCGACCTGCCGGTGATGCTGTACGACATCCCGACGCGGACCGGTACGCCGATCCGCACCGAGACGCTGGTCCGGGCCGCCGAGCACGAGCGGATCGTCGCTGTGAAGGACGCCAAGGGCGACCTCTACGAGGGTGCCTGGGTGATGGCCCGGACCGACCTGGCCTACTACTCCGGCGACGACGCGGCGAATCTGGCCTGGCTCGCGCACGGCGCGGCCGGCATGGTCAGCGTCGTCTCGCACGTGGCCTCGCCGCAGTACCGCGCGATGGTCGAGGCCGCCCTCGGCGGTGACCTGAACACCGCGCAGCGGATCTACCGCGAGCTGCTGCCGGCCGTGCGCGGGATCATGACCCGCACCCAGGGGGCGATCATGGCCAAGGCCGCGCTGCAGCTGCAGGGTGTGCTGAGCTCGCGTGCCGTCCGGCTGCCCCTGGTCGAGGCCACCTCGGACGAGATCTCGCTGCTCAAGACCGACCTTTCCGAGTCCGCCCTTCTGGAGGCACGCGCGTGAGCCATCCCCACCCCGAGCTGACGCCACCGCCGCCGCTCGCACCCGGTGCCCTGCGCGTCGTCCCGCTCGGCGGCCTGGGCGAGGTCGGCCGCAACATGGCGGTGCTGGAGTTCGACGGCAAGCTGCTGATCATCGACTGCGGGGTGCTGTTCCCCGAGGACCACCAGCCCGGGGTCGACCTGATCCTGCCGGACTTCGACTACATCTCCGACCGCCTCGACGACATCGTCGCGGTCGTGCTCACCCACGGCCACGAGGATCACATCGGCGCGGTGCCCTACCTGCTGCGGCTGCGCAAGGACATCCCGCTGGTCGGCTCGCAGCTGACCCTGGCGCTGGTCGAGGCCAAGCTGAAGGAGCACCGGATCACCCCGCTCACCCTGGGCGTGCGCGAGGGTCAGACCGAGCAGTTCGGGCCGTTCGCCTGCGAGTTCGTGGCGGTCAACCACTCGATCCCGGACGCGCTCGCCGTCGCCGTCACCACCGGCGCCGGCACGGTGCTGCACACCGGTGACTTCAAGATGGACCAGCTGCCGCTGGACGGCCGGATCACCGACCTGCGCGCCTTCGCCCGGCTGGGCGAGGCCGGCGTCGACCTGTTCATGGTCGACTCCACCAACGCCGAGGTGCCCGGCTTCACGGTGTCCGAGCGCGAGATCGCGCCGGTGCTGGACCGTGTCTTCGCCGGGGCCGAGCGCCGGCTGATCGTGGCCTCGTTCGCCTCGCACGTGCACCGGGTGCAGCAGGTGCTCAACGCCGCGCACGCGCACGGACGCCGGGTCGCCCTGGTCGGCCGCTCCATGGTGCGCAACATGGGCGTCGCGCGTGACCTCGGCTACCTGAACGTGCCGGACGGCGTGCTCATCGACGTCAAGGCGGTGGACGACCTGCCGGACGACCAGGTCGTGCTGATGTGCACCGGCTCGCAGGGCGAGCCGATGGCCGCGCTGTCCCGGATGGCCGGCAACGACCACCGGGTGCGGATCAACGAGGGCGACACCGTCGTGCTGGCCTCCTCGCTGATCCCGGGCAACGAGAACGCGGTCTTCCGGGTGATCAACGGGCTGACCAGGCTCGGCGCCAAGGTCGTGCACCAGGGCAACGCCAAGGTGCACGTCTCGGGCCACGCCAGTGCCGGCGAGCTTCTCTACTGCTACAACATCCTGCGGCCGCGCAACGTGATGCCGGTGCACGGCGAGACCCGCCACCTGGTGGCCAACCGGGACATCGCGGTGTCCACCGGGATCCCGTTCGACCGGGTCGTGATGGCCGAGGACGGCGTGGTCGTCGACCTCGTCGACGGCGTCGCCAAGGTGGTCGGCGCGGTGCCCTGTGGCTACGTCTACGTGGACGGCTCGAGCGTGGGGGAGATCACCGACGCGGATCTGAAGGACCGCCGCATCCTCGGCGAGGAGGGGTTCATCTCGATCGTCGTGGTGGTGGACTCGGTGTCCGGCAAGGTGGTCGCCGGGCCGGAGATCCACGCGCGCGGCTTCGCCGAGGGCGACGAGGTGTTCGAGGGGATCCTGCCGCAGATCGAGGCGGCGCTGGCCGAGGCGATCGACCAGGGCAACGCCGACAGCTACCAGCTCCAGCAGGTTGTTCGCCGCGTGGTCGGCCGCTGGGTCGGCGGCAAGCTTCGTCGTCGTCCGATGATCATCCCGGTCGTCGTCAGCGCCTGATCACCGCGCCCCGCCGCCGAGCGCCACGGCCTCACCTGTCCGGCCGGTCAAGGTCGCCCTTCGACCGACCGACAGACCTCGTACTGCCATCACCCGCGGTCGACGAGGAGATCGCCCATGCCGGCCTGGAGCGCGCTGCGCGCCCGGTCTCGTCGGCGTGCCCGCGAGACGAGCCTGGCCACGGTCGTGGACAGCAGCTTCCGACTGGTCATCGCCGGCTCCGCGGTCGTCGTGCTCACTGTGGGGTTGCTGCTGGTCTGGTTGACTGCGAGCTCCAGCGGGACGGTGCAGCGCTACGAGAACGCGCTCGCTGCAACCCAGTCCGCGCACACCGCTCTGCTGAACCAGGAGAGCAGCCTGCGTGGCTTCGTCTCCACCAACGACCTGTCGTTCGTGGCGTCCTACAACAAGGCCCGCGGCGACATGGAGCTGGCGAACGCGCAGCTGCTGAAGACCGACGGTGACGGCGAGCTCACCAAGGCGCTGATCGACCTGCGGCTGGCCCAGCAGCGCTGGGTCAGCGAGTGGGCACAGGTGGCCGCCGGCGGCCTGGCTCCCGGAACGGTCGGCAGCCCCGAGCGCCTGTCGTTCCTGCTGCGCGACAAGGTCCTGTTCGATCAGTACGGCGACGCCCGCGCGGACGCCGCGGCGCTGATCACCGAGCAGCTCGCCCACGCCCGACACCAGCAGGTCGTGGCGCTCAGCCTGGTCGCGGGGGCCAGCATGGCCACCGGGCTGGGCATCCTGGTGGTGGCGCTGCGCCGCCGCCGCAGGCTCCGTCGCGACGTGCTGGCGCCGGTCAACGCCGTGCTCGACGGGCTGGAGGCTGCTGCCGACGGTCGCTACGACGAGCCGGTCCGGACGCAGGGCGCCCGCGAGCTGATCGACGTCGTCGACGGGTTGAACCGGATGACCGCCCGGCTGGCCTCGGCGCGAGAGGCCGCCGCCCGCCGTGAGGAGCACATCTCGGCCCAGTCCGAGCAGCTGCGCAGCATCTTGGCGATGGTCCGCGAGATCGGTGGCAGCCTGAACCTGGACTACGTGGTCGTCTCCGTCGTCGGTGGGGTCGGGCGCATCGTCGGCGCCGACCGGGTGGCGGTGTGGCTGACCAGTCCGGATGGTGGCTCGCTGGTCGAGTCCCTCGCCAGTGGGGCTCCCGGCAGCGCGACGCGCCCGCCGGTCGCGCTCGGCTCCGGCCCGATCGGCCGGGCCGCGAAGTACAGCCGGCTGGTCACCGACCTGGGTGACGCCGGCCAGCGCCTCGCCGTGCCGCTCGTGGTCGGGTCCCGGGTGGTCGGGGTTCTGGACCTAGAGCTGGACGACGTCACTCCGCTCGTCGACGCCTCCATCGAGGTGCTGGAGACGCTTGCGGTGCACGCGGCCACAGCTCTGGAGGCGGCCCGTCTGCACGAGGACGCGGCGCACGCCAGCGAGCACGACGCGCTGACCCAGCTGCCCAACCGGCGCCGGCTGGACGCCGACCTGGCTGTCGAGTGCGAGCGCAGCGCCCGGTACGCGCGCCCGCTGGCCTTTGTGATGCTCGACCTGGACCACTTCAAGCGGGTCAACGACCGGTACGGGCACGCCCGGGGTGACGAGGTGCTGCAGGCGGTCGCCGACGTGCTCGGCGCGAACCTGCGCGCTTCGGACACGGCGTACCGCTATGGCGGCGAGGAGCTCGCGGTGATCCTGCGCGAGAGCAACCTGGCCAGTGCGCTGGAGGTGGCCGAGCGGCTGCGCGCGCGCATCGAGTCGGTCTTCGCGGTGGAGGGCGAGATCCCGGTCACCGCCTCGTTCGATGTGGCCGAGCTGGGACCGCAGACGTCGATGCCGGCGTCGCTGGTCGCTGCCGCGGACGCCGCGCTGTACGCCGCCAAGCACGAGGGCCGCAACCGGGTCTGCGCCGACCGGGAGTCCTCGGCCGCCTGAGTGGCGCGTCGGCCGCGACGGCTGTGTCGCGTGTGGCGCGCGGGAAATCTGTGACGTGCGCGGTACCGTGCTCATCATGGCGACCCGTACGTCTTCCCCCGTACGCCGGTCGGGCAGCACGCGCACGAGCAGCAAGGCCGGCAGCACGCGGACGACCAACCGCGGCACCGGCGGCTCACGCGGGACCACGCGCCCGGCCGGCCGCAAGCCGGCCAAGGCACGCTCCGGCCTGCCCCTTCCGTTGCGTGCCCTGCGCGGCCTGTGGATGGGCACCGCCCATCTGGCCGGCGGCACCGCCCGCCGGATCGGGCACAGCGCCCGCGACCTGGACCCGGCGCACCGGCGCGACGGGATCGGCTTCGCGCTCATCGCCCTCGCCGTCGTGGTCGCCGCCCGGGAGTGGTGGGGGCTGGACGGGCCGGTCGGCGAGGTCGTGCACGCAATCGTGGCGGGCACCTTCGGCCGGGTCGCCCTCGTGCTGCCGCTGGTGCTGCTCGGCCTCGGGCTGCGCATGCTGCGGCACCCGGAGGCGGTCAACGCCAACAGCCGCGCCTCGATCGGACTCACTACGCTGGCCGTCGCGGCCTGCGGGCTGGTGCACATCGCCCGCGGACTGCCGGACGTCAGCGACGGCTGGGACCAGCTGCGCGACGCTGGCGGCATGATCGGGTTCCTGGCCTCCAGCCCGCTCGACCAGGCCATCACCGCCTGGGGGGCCGGGCTGATCCTCGGACTGGTCGGCTTCTTCGGCGTGCTGGTGATCACCGCGACCCCGGTGCACGCGATCCCGAGCCGGCTACGGCACCTGGTCGACGTCCTGACCGGCAACGCCGGCGCGGCCGACGACGAGACCGGCCCGGAGGGCCTGACGGACGACGACGCGACCAAACCCCGCGGCAGGCGTGGCCGGCGCGGCGCGGCTGCGCTGGCCGACGGCGAGCGGGACGGCGACGAGGCCTTCGAGAAGGCAGCCGTGGTGGACGCCGCCGGGCGCCCGCTGCGCCCCGGCCAGAAGCGGCCCGTAGCGTCCAGCTTCCCGGGCAGCGTGGCGGAGTCCGTCGAGCCTGCGACGGCGGACGGTGCTGCGTCTGCGGTCGACAGGACCGCCGACCCGGCCGCGGCGCAGGCCCCGCCCACCAACCCGATCCCGCGCCGGACCGAGCAGCTCGCGCTGGCCGGCGACGTGGCGTACACGTTGCCCGCCAACGAGATCCTCGCGCCGGGCAGCCCGCACAAGGCGCGCAGCACCGCCAACGACCGGGTGGTCGAGGCGCTCTCCGGCGTGCTGGAGCAGTTCGACATCGACGCCCAGGTCACCGGCTTCACCCGCGGCCCGACGGTGACCCGCTACGAGGTCGAGCTCGGCAAGGGCACCAAGGTCGAGCGGGTCACCGCGCTGAGCAAGAACATCGCCTACGCCGTGGCCAGCGCCGACGTCCGCATCCTGTCGCCGATCCCGGGCAAGAGTGCGATCGGTATCGAGATCCCGAACACCGACCGCGAGAAGGTCAGCCTCGGCGACGTGCTGCGCAGCACCACGGCACGAGACAACCCGCACCCGATGGTGATGGGCGTCGGCAAGGACGTCGAGGGCGGCTACGTGATCGCCAACCTGGCCAAGATGCCGCACCTGCTCGTCGCCGGCGCCACCGGCGCCGGCAAGTCCAGCTTCGTGAACTCGATGATCACCTCGATCCTGATGCGCAGCACGCCGGACGAGGTCCGGATGGTGCTGGTCGACCCCAAGCGGGTCGAGCTCACCGGCTACGAGGGCATCCCGCACCTGATCACGCCGATCATCACCAACCCGAAGAAGGCCGCCGAGGCGCTGCAGTGGGTGGTCCGCGAGATGGACACCCGCTACGACGACCTCGCCGCGTTCGGCTTCAAGCACATCGACGACTTCAACCGCGCGGCCCGGGCCGGCAAGGTCATCCCGCCGCCAGGCAGCGAGCGGGTCGTCAAGCCCTACCCGTACCTGCTGATCATCGTCGACGAGCTGGCCGACCTGATGATGGTCGCCCCGCGCGACGTCGAGGACTGCATCGTTCGGATCACCCAGCTCGCCCGCGCGGCCGGCATCCACCTCGTGCTGGCCACCCAGCGGCCGAGCGTGGACGTCGTCACCGGCCTGATCAAGGCCAACGTGCCCAGCCGGATGGCCTTCGCCACCTCGAGCCTGGCCGACAGCCGGGTCGTGCTGGACCAGCCGGGGGCCGAGAAGCTGATCGGCCAGGGTGACGCGCTCTTCCTGCCGATGGGCGTCAGCAAGCCGATGCGCGTGCAGGGTGCCTGGGTCACCGAGAGCGAGGTCGCCAGGGTCGTCGAGCACGTCAAGAAGCAGCTGCAGCCGCGCTACCGCGACGACGTGGTGGTGGCGCACGCGAAGAAGCAGGTGGACGAGGACATCGGCGACGACCTCGACCTGCTGCTGCAGGCGACCGAGCTGGTGGTCACCACCCAGTTCGGCTCGACGTCCATGCTGCAGCGCAAGCTGCGGGTCGGCTTCGCGAAGGCCGGGCGCCTGATGGACCTGCTGGAGTCGCGCGGTGTCGTCGGTCCCAGCGAGGGCAGCAAGGCCCGCGACGTGCTGGTCAAGGCCGACGACCTGCCGGCCACGCTGGCGCTGCTGCGCGGCGAGGAGCCGCCGTCCGAGGACGTCTACGACGCCAGCGCCGACGCCGTCCCGACGGCCGCGACCGACCGCGCCAGCCTGGCCGACGAGCTGCTGGCGAGGGCCTCGCATAACGAGGACGGCGCCGGGCAGGACGACCTGCCGGACGACTCCGAGGACGCCTGGCAGCTCACCGACCGGCGCTGAGCAGGGCGTCGTAGGGGCGCTCGTGGGCCGCTCGCCGGCCCCGTTGATCGGCTTGCCGACGGGGTCCTGCCGTGTCACCGGGCTGCCCGATTCGCCCGTAGGATGGTGGGGTCGCCGGAGAGTTGGAGGGCGTCTGCATGAGTGGGCAGGATCACGGCGAGAGCGCCGCGTCGATCGGTGCTGCCCTGAAGCAGGCCCGCGAAGCACGGGGGATGACCGAGGTCGAGGTCGGCGCGGCCATCAACCTGCGCGCGACCCTGGTGCGAGCCATCGAGCGCGACGACTTCGCGCTGTGCGGCGGTGACGTGTACGCCCGCGGCCACCTGCGGGCCTATGCCAAGCAGGTCGGCCTCGATGCCGCTCCGCTGCTGACAGCCTTCTCCGAGCAGCACGCGACCACGGGCCCCACAAGCCCCGGTCGCGCGCACAGCCCGGTCAGCGCGCCGACCCAGGGCGCAGTCGAGCGGCCGGACGACGTCCTGGCCTCGCCGGTCGCCGTCCCCGACGGCTCGGGATCGGCCAACGCCACCGAGCACCCTCCTCGCGTCGTGAAGGGGCCGGTGGCACCGCTGCCCGCACGCCGCGGCGCCAAGGACGTGCCGCTGGAGCGCTCGCGACCCAACCCTGCCCTGCTCATCGGCGCCGCCCTGGCGGCCCTGATGATCTTCCTGGTCGTCCAGGTGGTTGGCGACCTGCGCTCGCCGGGTCGCGGTACCAGCCAGGTCGCCTCGCCCTCCCAGACCGTCACGTCGGCGCCTGCCGGCCAGCCGAGTACGACGGCCGAGCCGAGCACGCCGTCGACCGGCCCGGGTACCGGTGCGACGACCAGGCCGACCGCCGAGCCGTCCGGCGTCGCGGTGGCGCTGAAGTTCACCGGCGACTCCTGGGTCCTGGTCCGGGACGCCGCCGGCAAGCAGATGTTCTCCGGCCTGCTCGGAAAGGGCGACAAACGCCGGTTCAGCGACGGCAAGGGGCTGCGCCTGACACTGGGCAACGCCGGCGCCGTGCGGCTGACCGTCAACGGCAAGTCCATCGGCTCCCCGGGCGGCGACGGTCAGGTCGTCCGCCTGAAGTTCGGTCCGAAGGACCCGGCCTGACGGTCTTCCCGGCCGGGGTGGTCGACCCTGAGCTGGTCGGCGGCGCCGCGGCAGCCCCGTAGAGTTGACGCCATGCCCGCACGCACCGTCGCCCTGGTCACCCTCGGGTGCACCCGCAACGAGGTGGACTCCGAAGAGCTGGCGGGGCGGCTCGAGGCCGGCGGCTGGACGCTCGTTGACGACGCCGAGTCGGCAGACGTCGCGGTGGTGAACACCTGCGGGTTCGTCGAGTCCGCGAAGAAGGACTCCGTGGACGCACTGCTGGAGGCCTCCGAGCTCAAGGACGACGCCCACTCCAGGACGCGGGCCGTGGTGGCGGTCGGCTGCCTGGCCGAGCGCTACGGCAAGCAGCTGGCCGACTCGCTGCCGGAGGCCGACGCGGTGCTCGGCTTCGACTCCTACGCGGACATGTCGGCGCACCTGGACGCGATCCTGCACGGCGAGCGGCCCACGTCGCACGTCCCGCGAGACCGGCGCACGCTGTTGCCGCTGACCCCGGCCAGCCGCCAGGACGCAGCCGGCGAGGGGGCCGTCGCGGTCCCGGGCCATGCGAGCGCCCCGGACCTCCCGGCCGGGCTGGCTCCGGCGTCCGGCCCTCGGGTGCTGCGCCGCCGCCTCGACGGCCGGCCGTGGGCCCCGCTGAAGATCGCGTCCGGCTGCGACCGACGCTGCTCGTTCTGCGCCATCCCCGCGTTCCGCGGCGCGTACCTGTCCCGGCGCCCGTCGGACGTGTTGGCCGAGGCCCGCTGGCTGGCCGAGCAGGGCGTGCGCGAGCTGTTCCTGGTCAGCGAGAACTCCACGTCGTACGGCAAGGACCTCGGCGACCTGCGACTGCTGGAGACGACGCTGCCGGAGCTGGCGTCGCTGGACGGCATCGACCGGGTGCGCGTCTCCTACCTGCAGCCGGCCGAGATGCGACCCTCTCTGCTGGAGGCGATGACCTCGACCCCCGGGGTGGTGCCCTACTTCGACCTGTCGTTCCAGCACGCGGCCGCACCGCTGCTGCGCCGGATGCGCCGGTTCGGTGGCACCGAGTCCTTCCTCGGGCTGCTCGAGCAGGTCCGGGCACTCGCACCGGCGGCCGGTGTGCGCTCCAACGTGATCGTCGGGTTCCCGGGCGAGAGCGAGGACGACGTCGCCGAGCTCGAGGCGTTCCTGACTGCGGCCCGCCTGGACGTGGTCGGCGTCTTCGGCTACTCCGACGAGGACGGCACCGAGGCGGAGTCCTACGACGGCAAGCTCGCCGGCGACGTCGTCGCCGACCGGGTGAACCGGCTCACCGACCTCGTCGAACAGCTGACCGCGCAGCGCGCCGAGGAGCGGGTCGGCGAGCGCGTCGACGTGCTGGTCGAGTCGATCGAGGACGGCGAGGCGGAGGGTCGGGCGGCGCACCAAGGTCCGGATGTGGACGGCGTGGTGCGGCTGCCGGCGGACGGGCTGCAGGTCGGGGACCTGCTCACCGCCCGCGTCGTCGCCAGCGAGGGCGTCGACCTGCTCGCCGAGGTCGTCCGGCCGGTCTAGCCGCCGGACGAGCCGTCCCGCACGGGTGGTGACGTAGGGTTGCGCCGTGACAGCGTCGAGGCCGCGGCCGTCAGCCGCCGTGCCAGGCGCCACACCGGTCCCGGTCTCCATCTGGAACGTCGCCAACGCGCTGACCGGACTCCGCCTGGTGCTGGTGCCGGTGTTCGGCCTGCTGCTGCTGCACGACGACGGCCAGGACGCGAGCTGGCGGGTCGCCGCGTTCATCGCGTTCTTCGTGGCCTCGATCACCGACCGCTTCGACGGCGAGGTGGCTCGAAAGCGCGGCCTGATCACCGACGTGGGCAAGATCGCCGACCCGATCGCCGACAAGGCGCTGATCGGGATGGCGCTGGTCGGGCTGTCCCTGCTGGGCGAGCTGCCCTGGTGGGTCACCGTGGTCGTGCTGGTCCGCGAGATCGGCATCACCGTGCTGCGCTTCATGGTGATTCGACACGGGGTGATGCCGGCCAGCCGAGGCGGCAAGGTCAAGACGTTCGTGCAGGCGCTCGCGATCGGGCTGTACGTGCTGCCGCGCGAGGTCGTGCCTTTGCCGTTGGCGGCGTCGGTGATGGCGGTCGCCGTGGCGATCACTCTGGTGACCGGCGTGGACTACGTGGTGCGCGCCGTCCGGCTGCGTCGGACCAGCCCGCGGGCGTTGGCCAAGCGCGCCCGCCGGCAGGCCGGTGCCTGACGGTCCGGGCAGTGCGAGCGACCGCATGCTGGAGGGTGCGGCCGAGCTCGTTGAGCTGCTCGCCGACCGGGGGCTGACCATCGGCACCGCGGAGTCGTTGACCGGCGGACTGCTCGCTGCCGCCATCACGGACGTCCCGGGGGCCTCGCGGGTCTTCCGCGGTGGCGTCGTCTCGTACGCGACGGACGTCAAGCACGACCTGCTCGGGGTGGACGGCGACCTGCTCGCCAGGGTCGGAGCCGTCGACCCGGCGGTGGCCGCGGCGATGGCGGCCGGCGTCTGCCGCCGGCTCGGAGTCGACCTCGCGCTGGCCACGACCGGTGTGGCCGGCCCCGACGGGCAGGACGGGCAGGTGCCTGGGACCGTGTGGATCGGACTGGCCGACGGCCGCGCCAGCTGGTCGCTGGACGCGTCCACGGATCCGGTGGCCGGACGCCGGGCCGTGCGGGAGGCGACGGTGCGAACGGCCCTCACAGCCGCCGTCCGGCACCTGCGGCGGGAAGATCCACGACCGGGCCGAGGTTAGTCCGATCGGCGTGCCTTGCTCCGGGGGGCGCGCCCGCTGCCGTACCGACGAGGTACGGTGGTCCGTGCAGGGTGAGACTGCGGTCAGGCGAGGAGCTTGGCCGCCCGAGGCCGACCAGGGAGGCGTCATGGTGCTGCTCCGTCAGGAGATCGGCGACGTGCTGCGCGAGCAGCGCCAGCAGCAGGCCCGGACGCTCCGCGAGGTCTCGGCCAAGGCACGGGTGTCGCTGGGGTACCTCAGCGAGGTCGAGCGTGGCCAGAAGGAGGCGTCCAGCGAGTTGCTGGCCTCTATCTGCGGCGCCCTGGACCTGCCGCTGTCCCGCGTGCTCAGCCAGGTCAGCGAGCGGGTGGCGGACGCCGAGCGCGTCACCACCGGCCAGCCCCACGTCGCGTCGCTGCCGGTCGCACCGGCGACGATCAGCAACAGCCTGGTCAGCGCGGCCTGACCTCAGGTCTCAAGCTCGGCCGCCAGCCGGGTTCGCAGCTCGGTGGCCTGCTGCGCTGACGGGTAGGACGTCTGCGTGCCGTCCCGCTCGACGCTCCACGACGCGCAGGCGCAGCCGAGCCGTGCCGCCGCCAGCGGGTCCAGCCCCTGCGCGAGGCCCACGACGAACGCGCCGACGAAGCCGTCGCCGGCCCCCGTGGTGTCGACCGCTCGGACGGCCGGAGCCTGCACCCGGTGCACCTGCGAGCCGACCAGGACGGCGGCGCCGTCCGCACCGAGGGTCACCACCAACCCGCAGCCGAGCACCTCGGCCAGGGCTCGGACCTGAGCCTCGTCCCGGGGGTCGGCGCCATCCGCCGGGCCGACCTGGTGCTCCCGGGCGAGCTCGGTGAACTCCACCTCGTTGGGCACCATCCAGTCCGCCTGCGCCAGCAGCTCCGCCGACACCGAGGCGTAGGGCGCCGGGTTCAGCACCGTGATCGCACCCCGCTGCCGGGCGGCGGCCAGGCCGGCCGCCGTGGCCGCCTGGGGGACCTCTAGCTGCCCCACGACGACCTGCACGTCGCTCAACTGCTGCACCGCCTGCTGGGCGCGGCTCGGGGTCAGGGCGTCGTTGGCGCCGGGGACCACGATGATCCGGTTGGTGCCGTCCGGCTCGACCCAGATCGGGGCCACCCCGCTCGGGCAGGGCACGCGGTGCACGGCCGTCACGTCAACCCCCTCGTCGGCCAGGTGCGCCAGGTAGCGGTCGCCGTACGAGTCGTCGCCGAGGCAGCCGACGAACGCCACGCTGGCGCCGAGCCTGCGGGCCATCACCGCCTGGTTGGCGCCCTTGCCGCCGTACCCGACGACGAAACGATCGCCCACCACGGTCTCGCCGGCCTCGGGTGCTCGCTGCACGTACGTGACGAGATCGGTCATGGTGCTGCCGACGACGGCGATCGCGGGGGAGGCCATGACCTTGATCCTGCCCGATCCGCGCGAAGGCTGCCTCGGTCAGCAGGTGCCGCTGGGCACGGGCTGGCAGCTCGGGCAGTAGTACGCGACCCGATCGTGCGGGGCGGTACCGATCGGCTCGACCCGGATGGTCGTCCCGCAGCGCCGGCACGGCTGGCGGGCTCGGCCGTGCACCCACGTGGTGCGACCGTGGCGGGTCTCGCCGGTGGTGCTCACGGCGGCTCGTTCGAGGTTGGCGCTCATCAGGGTGCGCACGCGGTCCAGCAGCCGGTCCGGGGCTCGGACGTCGGCCGCCGGCGTCCACGGGTTGGTGCCGTGCAGGAAGAGGCTCTCCGCCATGTAGATCGTGCCGATACCGGCCAGCACGCGTTGGTCGAGCAGCGCCTCGCCGATGGCACGGGTCGGTTGCTGCGCCAATGCGGCGAGGACCACCGGCGCATCCCAGTCTGCCCCGAGCACGTCCGGACCCAGGTGGCCGACCAGCGACCGCTCGTCCGCCGTCGGCACCAGGTCGAGCATCCCGAGCTGGTGGCCGATCGCCGTCCACTCCTCGTTGGCCAGGATCGCGCGGATTCCGTCCGCGCTGCGCGGCGACCGCCAGGGCTGGCCGGTCCGATGCAGGTGCCAGGAGCCTTCCATCCGCAGGTGGCTGTGCAGGGTGAGCGGCGGCGGCCCGTCGAGCCGCAGCAGCAGGTGCTTGCCGCGCGGGACCGCCTCGAGCACCTTCCGGCCGGTGAGGTCGACGGTGGCCAGCGACGGCCAGCGAAGGTCGCTGCGGATGAGCACGCGGCCGGCCAGCGCCTCATGCAGGCGGCCGGCCGTGCGCGCGACGACGTCACCCTCGGGCACGGCTCACCGGCGCCTCACCCGCCACCTGAGCGACGGCTCATCGACGCAGCCGCAGGCCGCGGGGCGTCGCGTGGAAGCCGGCGGCCTCGAGCGCGGCGACCATCGGGTGGCCCGAGCCGAGCAGGCCGGCGCCGTCGGCACGCTCCACGGTAAGTCGCCCGAGGGCACCCTCGCGCACCGCCAGCGCGAGCGCGTCCGCCGCCGCGGACAGCTGCTGCTCGTCGTCGGTGAACGAGAGCAGGGTGCGGCCGCCACGCTCGACGTACAGCACCAGCGCGCCGTCGTTGAGCACCACCAGCGCGCCGGCCTTGCGACCCGGCTTGTGCTGGGTGGCCCGCTGCACGCTGCCCAGCTCGGCGCCGCCCTGGCCGCGATCCGGCCAGGGCAGGGCCGCGCCGTAGGGGTTTGCGGGGTCGGCCGCGGCGACCACCAGGGTCGTCGCCGGTCCGTCCTCGAGCGCGCGCAGGCGGTCGACCGGGCCGGTGGTGGCGAACTGGGCCGCGCCGAGCCCTTCGACGTAGTAGCCGCGGCGCACTCGGCCGGCGTCCTCGAACGCGGACAACACGCGGTAGACCGCGGCGAACCCGCCGGGCGCGCCCTCGGCGGTCACTGCTCCTCGGGTGAGGACGCCGTGCCGGTCCAGCAGGGTCTCGGCCAGGGCCGCTGCGCGCGCGGTCGGCTCGGTCTCGACCGTCGGCAGGACCGACCAGCGTCCCGCAGCGGTCGGCGGCCCCGAGCGGCTGGGCATCGCCGGACGGCGCACCCCGCTCACCCGGCCCGACCCGAACGCGGCGTTCGACGGCGCGGCGTACCGGCTGCGTCGAGGGCCGGTTCGGCCCGGCCGGTGCGCTGTGCGCCCGCCGGACAGCCGGGCCCGCAGCGGGGCGAGCGTGTCGCCGGTGATCCGACCCGACCAGACCAGGTCCCAGAGGGAGTCGGCGAGGTCGGTGTCGTCCGTGGCCGCGACCGCGTCGGACAGCGCCCGGAAGAAGAACGCCCCGCCGCTGGACAGTGCGTCCAGCACCGCCTGGTGGGTGGGAGTCAGCTCGAGCTCGGCCGGCTCCGGCAACGTCAGCGGGGCGGAGTCGGCCAGGTGCAGCGACACCCAGCCGTCATCGCCGGGTAGGGCGCCACGTCCGCACCAGAGCACCTCGCCGGACGAAGTGAACTCATCGAGAAGGCCCGGCGTGTAGCCCGTGACCCGGTGCGGCAGAACCAGCGTCTCCACCGCGCTGGCGGGCAGCACCGCGCCGTCCAGCTGCTCGACCGCGCGCAGCAGCCCGGCCGCGCCACGACCGTGCCGACCGGCCAGTCCCTGCCACTGCGGCAGGAATCGAGCGAGATCCCTGGCCGGCACCGGCTCGACCTGCTGTCGCAGCGCGGCCAGCGAACGTCGGCGCAGCGAGCGCAGCACCTCGGCGTCGCACAGCTCGAGCCCCTGACCGCTGGGTCGCAGCTCACCCTCTACCAAGCGTCCGGAACGCACCAGCCGCGTCGTGGCGGTGGCCGCGACGGCCGCGCCCAGACCGAAGCGCTCGGCGACCTCGGCGACGGTGAACGGGCCGTGCGTGCGGGCGTACCGCGAGACCAGCTCGCCGAGCGGATCGGCCACCGGCGCCATGAACGCCTCGGGGATGCCCACCGGCAACGGCACGCCGAGCGCGTCGCGCAGCCGGCCGGCATCCTCGACGACCGACCAGCGTGGCTCGCCGGCGATCCGCACCCGGATCAGCCGCCGGGCCGCCTCGAGCGACGCGAGCCACCCGGCCACGGTCGGCTCGTCGGCCGGCTTGGCCCGCGCCGCGACCTCTGCGGTGGACAGCGGCCCGAGCACCCGCAGCAGGTCGGCGACGTCCTCGGCGTGCCGGGCCGCCCGCTCCGGCGTCAGGTGCTGCAGCTCGAGCTCGGTCCGCTCGACCGCCGCGGGGTCGAGCAGGTCGCGCAGCGCGGCGCCCTCGCCGCGGCCGAGCAGCTCGGAAAGCAACGTCGGGTCGAGCGCGAGGGCGGCTGCCCGGCGCTCGGCCAGCGGGGAGTCACCCTCGTAGAGGAACTGGGCGACGTAGCCGAACATCAGGCTGCGGGCGAATGGGGAGGGCTGGCTGGACTCGATCTCGACGACCTGGATCTTGCGGGACGCGATCTCGCGCATCAGGTCTGCCAGACCGGGTACGTCGAACACGTCCTGCACGCACTCACGCACGGTTTCCAGCACGATCGGGAAGTCCGGGTAGCCGCTGGCCACCTGAAGCAGCTGGGCGCTGCGCTGTCGCTGCTGCCAGAGGGGCTGGCGCTGCCCGGGCCGACGACGGGGGAGCAGCAGAGCGCGGCCGGCGCACTCGCGGAACCGCGAGGCGAACAGCGCCGAGCCACCGATCTGCTCGGTGACCACGTCGTGCACGTCGTCCGGGTCGAAGGTGACCAGGGCCGCGACGTCCACGGGAGGGCCGTCGTCCAGCTCGACGTCCGGCAGCCGCAGGACGAGCCCGTCGTCGCCGTGCATGGCTTGCACGTCGACCCCGAAACGCTCCTGCATGCGGGCGCTCACCGCGAGCGCCCACGGTGCGTGCACCTGCGCGCCGAACGGCGAGTGCACCACCACGCGCCAGTCGCCGAGCTCGTCGCGGAAGCGCTCGACGACGATGGTGCGGTCGTCCGGCAGGTGCCCGCTCGCCTCGCGCTGCTCGGCGAGGTACTCCAGCAGGTTGTCGGTGGCCCACTCGTCCAGACCGGCCCGGCGTACCCGCTCGCGAGCCGCGTCCGCGTCCAGCGCACCGACCTCGCGGACGAACGCCCCGACCGCCCGGCCGAGCTCGGCCGGGCGCCCCAGCGTGTCGCCGTGCCAGAACGGCAGCTTGCCCGGCTGCCCGGGGGCGGGCGTGACGAGCACCCGGTCGTGGGTGATGTCCTCGATCCGCCAGGAGGACGAGCCGAGGGTGAAGACGTCCGAGACCCGTGACTCGTAGACCATCTCCTCGTCGAGCTCACCCACTCGCCGTCCGGGGCCCTCGCCGGTTGCGAGGAAGACCCCGAACAACCCGCGGTCAGGGATCGTGCCACCGCTGGTCACGGCCAGGCGCTGGGCGCCGGGCCGGCCGGTCAGCTGGTCGGTGTGCCGGTCCCAGACGAGCCGCGGACGCAGTTCGGCGAACTCCTCGCTCGGGTAGCGCCCGGCGAGCATGTCGAGCACGGCATCAAGCACGCCGCGGGTGAGGGTGGCGAAAGGCGCTGCGCGGCCGACCAGGGCGGCCAGGTCGTCGACCGCCCAGTCGTCCATGGCGCACATCGCCACCACCTGCTGGGCCAGCACGTCGAGCGGGTTGGCGGGCAGCCGCAGGGCCTCGATGTCGCCGCTGCGCATGCGCTCGACGACCACGGCCGTCTGCACCAGGTCGCCGCGGAACTTCGGGAAGAGCACGCCGCGCGAGACGGCGCCGACCTGGTGGCCGGCCCGGCCGACGCGTTGCAGCCCGGACGCGACGCTCGGCGGGGACTCGACCTGGACCACCAGGTCGATGGCGCCCATGTCGATCCCCAGCTCGAGCGAGCTGGTGGCCACCACGGCGGGCAGCCGGCCCGCCTTGAGTTCTTCCTCGATCAGGGCCCGCTGCTCCTTGCTGACCGAGCCGTGGTGCGCCCGCGCCAGCACGGGCGGCGCGCCGGCGCTGGACCCGGCCTGCGCCATCAGCTGGGCGGGGGTTCGCGGTGCCGGGCGGTCGGCGTCCGGCTCAGGGCGGTCGACCGGGCCGGCGAGGTCGGCGGCGTCCAGCCGCTCCTGCCACACCTCGTTGAGCCGGGCCGTGAGCCGCTCGGCCAGCCGGCGGGAGTTGGCGAACACCAGGGTGGAGGAGTGGTCGGCGACCAGGTCGACGACCCGCTCCTCGACGTGCGGCCAGATCGACGTCCGCGCCGGATCGCCGGCGGCCGGGCCGTCCAGGTCGCCGGTCGGCTCGCCGATCGCCCCCAGATCGGGCACCGGGACGACGACCCGCAGGTCGAGCACCTTGTCGGACGGCGGTTGCACGACAGTCACCGGCCGCCCGCCGGCCAGGTAGCGCGCCACCTCGTCGACCGGACGCACCGTGGCGGACAGGCCGATGCGTTGGGCCGGCTCAGGCAGCAGCGCGTCCAGGCGCTCCAGGCTCAGGGCGAGGTGCGCACCGCGCTTGGTGCCGGCCACCGCGTGCACCTCGTCGAGGATCACGGTCGTCACCCCAGCCAGCGCCTCGCGAGCCTGCGACGTCAGCAGCAGGAACAACGACTCCGGCGTCGTGATCAGCACGTCGGTGGGCGTCCGAGCGAACGTGCGTCGCTCCTTGGCCGGAGTGTCGCCGGACCGCACGCCGACACTGACCTGCGGCACCGGCTGGCCCAACCTCGCGGCGGCGTGGCCGATGCCGGTCAGCGGCGCGCGCAGGTTGCGTTCGACGTCCACCGCCAGCGCCTTCAGCGGACTGACGTAGATCACCCGGCAGCGGCGCAGCGGCTCGGCCGGCGCGGCCTCGCTGGCCAGCCGGTCCAGCGCCCACAGGAACGCCGACAGCGTTTTGCCCGAGCCGGTCGGTGCCACTACCAGCGCGTGCTGGCCGGTGCTGATCGCGTCCCAAGCGCCCACCTGCGCGGCCGTGGGCTCGGCGAAGGCAGCCCTGAACCACTCACGGGTGGCGGGGGAGAAACGCTGCAGCACGTCGGGCACGCCCATGATGGTGTCACCCGCCGCCGACAGCGGACGCCGTGCGATGCTGGCGCTCGTGCGACACAGCGAGTTCTGGCGGCTTATGGACGAGGAGTTCGGTGCCGGGTACGCCCGGACGGTGGCACGCGACCAGGTAGTCGGCGCCCTCGGTGGTCGCACCGCCGAGCAGGCGCTCGCCGATCACGTGCCGCCGCGCGACGTCTGGGTCGCGATGTGCGAGGCCATGGACGTACCGCAGGAGCGTCGGTGGGGTCGGCGCAACCTGCGCGCCCCACGCTGAGCCCGCCTCGCGGGCCTCAGTAGACCCAGACGGTGCGGCCGATCGGCGCCGTCCCGGACGACCAGAGGAAGTCGATCGCGCTGTTCGACAGCCGAACGCACCCGTGCGAGGCCGGGTAGCCGGGCACGCTGGCCGAGCCGTGCAGCGCGTACCCGCCGGTGAAGTACTTGGGCCGCCACAGCTCGCCGAGCCGGCTGACCCGCAGCCCGTCGATCTGCCGCTGCACGCTGAACCGGCCCTCGGGGGTTGTCGCGACGTAGTCGTGACCGTCCGAGGTGTACGGCTGGCCGCTGCCGGTGGAGGTGTTCAGCACGTACTTCAGGGACCCGTCGACCACGACCATGACGAGCTGGCGGTCCTTGTCCACCTCGACGGCCGAGCCCGACGTCGTCCTCGGATGCGGTCGGACACCCTGCTCGAGGGCCCTCTTCGTCTTCGGACCGAGGACGCCGTCGCGGCCCAGGCCGGCCGCCTTCTGCAACGCCATGACGGCCTGGCTGGTGTTCGAGCCGTACTCGCCGTCCGCTGACCCGAGCCAGTAGCCGAGCGTGCTGAGCCGTTTCTGGGCCGCCAGCACGTACGGGCCGCCCATCCCGGGCCGCAGGATCGTCTTGGCGGTGACCGGCGCGGCGCTGGTCGTGGGGGAGGTGCCGGGCCCGGCCGTCCCGGTCGCGGTAGCCGTCGGGCTGCTCGTCGGTGCGGACGTCGAGCTGGGAGTCGCCGTGGGAGTCGGTGTGGGAGTCGGCAAGGACGGTGGGCTCGTGCTGGACGGAGAGCTGGACGTCGTCGCGGACGACCTCGTGCCGGCGGACGGCTGCCCGGCCGGGCCGGCGGCTCCGTCCTCGCCGGTGGGGCCGCAGGCGCCGAGCGCGAGCGCCAGCGTGATGGTCGTCGCGGCGATCGAGCCCCGGCGCACGGCCGACGACCCGACCTCCAGCCGTGCAGCCTGCCGGCCAGCCAGCATTCGCGGTCCCCGTTCTCGTAGGTGGTCTGCGTCTGCCTTGCACACGCGTGACGCGACCGACCGGTTGCATCGAGCCTACGCACGCCGGACGGCGGATCGTGGGTGACGCGCGGCGCGAGCTGGACCGTGACCGGGCTGTGACGCGGCCTGGTCACCGGCGCCACCGCGGAAAACACGCTGCGGCTGTCGGTGGCCGTGGTTAGGGTCGCTCGGGTGAGTGAGAGGACGAGCCAGAGCGCAGCCGAGCAGATCGAGTCAGGTGAAGGCGTGGACGACGACCGGCGAAGTGCGCCCATGATCGAGGCGCGCGGGCTACGCAAGCAGTTCGGCGAGTTCACCGCCGTCGACGGCATCGACGTCCGGGTCGAGCGCGGCGAGGCGTTCGGCTTCCTCGGGCCGAACGGTGCCGGCAAGTCCTCGACGATGCGGATGATCGGCTGCGTGTCACCACCGACCGGGGGCGAGCTCAGCATCCTGGGCCTGGACCCTCGCTCGAAGGGCGCCCAGATTCGCGCTCGGCTCGGCGTGGTGCCTCAGCAGGACTCGCTCGACGGCGAGCTCACCGTGCGCGACAACCTACTCATCTACGGCCGCTACTTCGGGCTGTCCCGGGCCGAGTGCCGACGACGTGCCGACGAGCTGCTGGAGTTCGCGAACCTGACCGAGCGTGCGGACGCGATGGTCGAGCCGCTGTCCGGAGGTATGAAGCGCCGGCTGACGATCGCCCGGGCGTTGATCAACCGCCCCGAGATCCTGCTGCTGGACGAGCCGACCACCGGGTTGGACCCGCAGGCCCGGCACGTGCTGTGGGACCGGCTGTTCCGGCTCAAGCGGCAGGGCGTCACGCTCGTGCTGACTACGCACTACATGGACGAGGCGGAGCAGCTCTGCGACCGGCTCGTGGTGATGGACGCCGGCCGGATCGTCGCCGAGGGCACCCCGCGGTCGCTGATCGAGGCGTGGTCCACCCGCGAGGTGCTCGAGCTCCGGTTCGCCGACGACGACCTCACGCCGCACGCCGACCGGCTGGACGGCGTCGCCGACCGGATCGAGGTGCTCCCGGACCGGCTGCTGCTCTATGTGGACGACGGTGAGCAGGCCACCGTGGCCGTGCACCAGCGGGGCATCCAGCCGCTGTCGTCGCTGGCTCGGCGCAGCACCCTGGAGGACGTCTTCCTGCGGCTAACCGGCCGGACGCTGGTGGACTGATGGCCACGACGTCCCTGAGTCGACCTTCGGCCGCTCCCGCGCCGGTGGACGCCGGCCCGCACCCGGTGATCCGGGTGCTGGAGTACTTCCTGGTGCTGATGCGGCGCACCTTCCGCGGCACGCTGTTCGGCAGCTTCTTCTCCCCGCTGCTGTACCTGGTGGCGATGGGCTACGGCCTCGGCTCACTGGTCAACAGCGGTGGGAGCTCGGCCCTGGACGGTGTGCCCTACGTAGAGTTCATCGCGCCAGGGGTGCTCGTCGCGACCGCGATGCAGATGGGGGTGTTCGACGCGTCCTACCCCGTGCTCGGCTCGATCAAGTGGGGTCGGCAGTTCCACGCGATGCTCGCCACGCCGGTCCGCGTCTGGGACATCGTGGCCGGCAACCTCACCGCGATCCTGCTGCGCTCGCTGCTCAGCGGCGTGGTTTTCCTGGTCGTCGCCGCCGTTCTGGGCGCCATTCCTTCCTGGACTGGGGTGTTCGCGCTGGTCGCGGTGGCACTGGTCACGCTGGCCTACGCCGGCCCGATGTTCGCTATCTCCTCGCGGGCCGAGACGGACACGACGTTCAACCTCGTCTTCCGGCTGGGCCTGGTGCCGATGTTCCTGTTCTCGGGGACCTTCTTCCCCGTCGACCAGCTGCCGGCCTGGATGCAGCCGGTCGCGTTCCTGATCCCCCTATGGCACGGGTCCTCGCTCGCCCGCGACGCGACGCTGGGCACGATGTCCTTCTGGCCGGACCTCGTGCACGTGGCCTACCTGCTGCTGTGGGTCGTGGTCGGTGGGTACCTGGCCCACCGCACGCTGCGCCGCCGGATGGTGGTCTGATGGCCGCCCTCGCCCTGGCCGGCGTCGTGGTCGAGCGCAACGTGCTCACCTACCGGCGGCAGTGGGTCGCGTTCCTGACCGGGTTCCTCGAGCCGGTGTTCTACCTGTTCTCGCTCGGCCTCGGGCTCGGCGCGCTGATCGGTGACGTGACGTTGGCGAACGGACAGACCGTCACGTATGCGCAGTTCATGGCGCCGGCCATGCTCGCGATGTCAGCGATGAACGGTGCGGTCTTCGACGCGACCTACAACATGTTCTTCAAGCTCAAGTACATGCACACGTTCGACGCGATGCTGGCGACCCCGGTCGGCCCGCGTGACATCGCGGTCGGGGAGATGCTGTGGTCGTTGATGCGAGCCGGCTGCTACGTGGTCGGGTTCCTGCTCATCTCGGTGGCGATGGGTCTGACCACCAGCTGGTGGGCCCTGCTGGCCCTGCCGGCGGCCACCCTGATCGGCTTCGTCTTCTCCGCTGTGGGCATGGCTGCCACGACGTGGATCCGCAACTTCCAGGACTTCGACTACATCCAGATGGCGCTCGTGCCGCTGACCCTGCTGTCCGGGACGTTCTTCCCGGTCGACGCCTACCCGCCCGCGTTGCGCTGGCTGGTCGAGCTGTCCCCGCTCTACCACGGCGTGGTGATCGAGCGGGCGCTCTGCCTGGGTGACGTGTCGTGGTCGTTGTTCGGCAACGTCGCGGCACTGCTGGCGATGGGCGCGGTGGGGCTGGCCGTGACCCGTCGGCGGCTGGCCGCGCTGCTGCTGAAGTAGCGGCCGGCAAGCGGCGCAGGTCAGCTGGCGGCCGCGCCGCGGACCTGCAGGCTGTCCAGCAGGCGCTCGGTCGCCTCGGCGACCTCGCGCACAGCGGCGTCGAACGCGGCCGCGTTGTGCGCCGCCGGGGCGCGGAAACCGCTGATCTTGCGCACGTACTGCAGGGCGGCGGCGTGCATGTCGGAGTGGCTCACGTCGTGGGTGTACGGCTCACGGAGGGTCTTGATGCTGCGGCACATGGCTCGACCTTACGTCGATCCGACACGCCGGAACAGCCTCCGCCGGATCGAACACCTGTTCGGTAGGGTTGTCCACAGTTGCTCGGGTGAGTCCCACGATCCACAGGTCGAGGGCGGCTCGGGACGGTTGTCGGTGGGGCCGCCTAACGTCTCCGTCGATGACAACACGACGTAGCGGTCGGCAGCCCCGACCCGAACCACGAGGTGGAAACATGCCCGCTCCCGCAGACCGCGAGAAGGCGCTCGACACGGCGCTCGCGCAGATCGACCGACAGTTCGGCAAGGGCTCGGTCATGCGCCTCGGCGACGAAGTCCGTGCGCCGATCGAGGTGATCCCCACCGGTTCGGTGGCCCTCGACATCGCCCTCGGCATCGGCGGTCTGCCGCGCGGCCGGGTGGTCGAGATCTACGGCCCGGAGTCCTCGGGCAAGACGACCGTCGCGCTGCACGCCGTCGCGAACGCGCAGAAGGCCGGCGGGATCGCTGCCTTCATCGACGCCGAGCACGCGCTCGACCCCGAGTACGCCCAGAAGCTGGGGGTGGACACCGACGCGCTGCTGGTCTCCCAGCCCGACACAGGTGAGCAGGCGCTCGAGATCGCCGACATGCTCATCCGCTCCGGAGCGCTCGACATCATCGTCATCGACTCCGTCGCGGCGCTCGTGCCCCGCGCCGAGATCGAGGGCGAGATGGGCGACAGCCACGTGGGTCTGCAGGCTCGGCTGATGTCCCAGGCGCTACGCAAGATCACCGGCGCACTGAGCAACTCCAAGACCACGGCGATCTTCATCAACCAGCTGCGCGAGAAGATCGGTGTCATGTTCGGCTCGCCCGAGACGACGACCGGTGGCAAGGCACTCAAGTTCTACGCCTCGGTCCGGCTCGACGTCCGTCGCATCGAGACGCTCAAGGACGGCACCGACCCGGTCGGCAACCGCACCCGGTGCAAGGTGGTCAAGAACAAGATGGCCCCGCCGTTCAAGCAGGCGGAGTTCGACATCCTCTACGGCCAGGGCATCTCCCGCGAGGGTGGCCTGATCGATATGGGCGTGGAGCAGGGCTTCGTCCGCAAGTCCGGTGCCTGGTACACCTACGAGGGCGATCAGCTCGGCCAGGGCAAGGAGAACGCGCGCTCGTTCCTGCGCGACAACCCCGACCTGAGTAACGAGCTGGAGAAGAAGATCAAGGAGAAGCTCGGCATCGGGCCCCGGGTCGACGCACCCGCTGAGGTGGCCGTGCCCGAGGTCAAGGTCGACTTCTAACCACCGTGTCGACGTCACGTCCGGCCCGCGCCCGGGGAGGGCGGCTCGCATCGCCGAGCGAGCCCGCCCCGGGCGGTTCCGCCGACGACACGCCAGATGCCGATCCGGAGTCGGTGGCCAGGGCGATCGTGTTGCGGCAGCTGACGATGGCGCCGCGCAGCCGTTCGCAGCTGGCGGACAAGCTCGCCCAGCGAGGGGCTCCGCAGGACGTCGCCGAACGAGTTCTCGACCGCTTCGAAGAGGTCGGACTGATCGACGACGCCGCCTTCGCCGAGATGCTGGTCCGCTCGCAGGTGGCGGGTAGGGGCTTGGGGCGTCGTGGGCTGGCGCACGAGCTGCGTCGCAAGGGCGTGGACGACGAGACCGCCCGCGTCGCCCTCGAGCAGGTGGACGACGAGTCGGAAGCAGCCGCGGCGAGAACCCTGGTGGCACGTCGGATCGCCTCAACCCGTGGGCTCGAGCGAGACAAGAGAATGTCCAGACTGGTGGGCATGTTGGCGCGCAAGGGTTACCCCTCTGGGCTGATCATGTCCGTGGTCCGCCAGGCTCTGGACGAGGACGAACCGGCGCGCTGACCGCCGCCCGGTCAGTGCGGCAGGATCTTGGAAAGGAAGTCTCGGGCCCGATCAGTGGTCGGTGCGGTGAAGAACTGCTCCGGCGTGGCCTGCTCGAGGATCCGGCCGTCGGCCATGAAGACGACACGGTCCGCGGCCCGGCGTGCGAATCCCATCTCGTGGGTGACCACGAGCATCGTCATGCCGGACCTGGCCAGGCTGGTCATCACCTCCAGCACCTCGTTGATCATCTCGGGGTCCAGTGCCGAGGTCGGCTCGTCGAAGAGCATCACCTTGGGGTCCATCGCGAGTGCCCGGGCGATCGCCACTCGCTGCTGCTGGCCGCCCGACAGCTGGGCCGGGTACTTGTCGGCCTGCGCTCGGACGCCGACTCGCTCCAGCAGCTCGTGCGCCCGTGCGCTCGCGTCGTCCTTGCTGATGCCGCGCACCTTGATCGGGCCGAGGGTGACGTTCTCCAAGATGGTCTTGTGCGCGAACAGGTTGAACGACTGGAAGACCATGCCGACGTCCGCTCGCAGCCCGGCCAGGGCTCTGCCTTCGGCGGGCAGCGGCACGCCGTCCAGGGTGATGGTGCCGGACTCGATCGTCTCCAGCCGGTTGATCGCCCGGCACAGGGTGGACTTTCCCGACCCCGACGGGCCGATCAGGACGACGACCTCGCCCTCGCCCACGGTCAGGTCGACGTCCTGCAGGACGTGCAGCTCGCCGAAGTGCTTGTTGACGTGCTCCAGGACCACGAACGGCCGACGATCCGGCTGCGCGGGGGCAGCGGACCCAGCGTCCGGTTCGGTCATGCCGCCAGACACTAGCGACGCAAGTACCCTGGACGTTGCCATGGACGAAGTGATCACCCAGACCGCCGACGCCCGCACCTACGAGGTGCGCACGTTCGGCTGCCAGATGAACGTGCACGACTCCGAACGGCTCACCGGCCTGCTGGAGGACGCCGGCTACGCCCCGGCGCAGCAGGGCAGCACCCCCGACGTGGTGGTGTTCAACACCTGCGCGGTGCGCGAGAACGCGGACAACAAGCTCTACGGCAACCTCGGCCACCTCGCGCCCACCAAGAAGCAGCACCCAGGTATGCAGATCGCTGTCGGTGGCTGTCTGGCGCAGAAGGACCGTGGCGAGATCGTCCGCCGCGCCCCGTGGGTCGACGTGGTGTTCGGCACGCACAACATCGGGTCACTGCCCGCCCTGCTGGACCGGGCCCGGCACAACCAGGAGGCGCAGGTCGAGATCCTCGAGTCGCTCGAGGTGTTCCCGTCGACGCTGCCGACCAAGCGTGAGTCGGCCTACGCCGGCTGGGTCTCGATCAGCGTGGGCTGCAACAACACCTGCACGTTCTGCATCGTGCCCAGCCTGCGCGGCAAGGAGAAGGACCGCCGCCCCGGCGAGATCCTGGCCGAGGTGGAGGCGCTGGTCGCCGAGGGCGCCCTCGAGGTGACGTTGCTCGGCCAGAACGTGAACACCTACGGGGTCGAGTTCGGCGACCGGTTGGCCTTCGGCAAGCTGCTGCGCTCCTGCGGCGAGATCGGTGGGCTCGAGCGGGTCCGGTTCACCAGCCCACACCCTGCCGCGTTCACCGACGACGTGATCGACGCGATGGCCGAGACCCCGAACGTGATGCCGAGCCTGCACATGCCACTGCAGAGCGGCTCCGACCGGGTGCTCAAGGGCATGCGCCGCTCGTACCGCTCGCGTCGGTTCCTGGACATCATCGACTCGGTGCGCGCGCGCATCCCGCACGCCGCGATCACGACCGACATCATCGTCGGCTTCCCCGGCGAGACGGAGGAGGACTTCCAGGCCACCCTGGACGTCGTCCGGGCCGCTCGCTTCGCCAGCGCGTTCACCTTCCAGTACTCCCGGCGGCCCGGCACCCCGGCCGCAGACCTGCCCGACCAGCTACCCAAGGCGGTCGTGCAGGAGCGTTACGAGCGGCTGGTCGCCCTGCAGGACGAGATCTCCTGGGCGGAGAACCGGACCCAGGAGGGGCGCGTCCTCGAGGTGCTGGTGGCCGAGGGTGAGGGCCGCAAGGACGAGACCACGCACCGTCTCAGTGGCCGCGCCGCCGACAACCGGCTGGTCCACTTCGCGGTGCCGCCCCACGCGCTGGAGGCGGGCGACGTGCCCCGTCCCGGCGACGTCGTCCAGGTGGAGGTCACCTACGGGGCGCCGCACCACCTGGTCGCCGACGCTGCGCTGTCCGGGGGCCCGTACGCGGTGCGCCGGACCCGGGCCGGCGACGCCTGGCAGGCCCGCCAGGCGCAGCCGCAGAGTCCGGGGCCGAAGCCGGTCGGTCTAGGCCTGCCGGGCCTCGGCGCGCCGGCCGCGACCCCGGTGGTCCAGGGCTGCCGGTGACGTCCGGTCCGCACGACGGGCTCGTCGTCGCGGTGGTCGGCGCAACCGCGACGGGCAAGTCCGACCTCGGGGTGGCGCTCGCCCGCGCCCTGGACGGTGAGGTGGTCAACGCCGACGCCATGCAGCTCTACCGCGGCATGGACGTCGGCACGGCGAAGCTGCCCGTCGCCGAGCGCCAAGGGGTGCCGCACCACCTGCTCGACGTGCTCGACGTGGCCCAAGAGGCGACCTTGGCCGCCTACCAGCGTGCGGTCGAGGCGGCCCTGGGTGACGTGCTGGCCCGGGGGCGGGTGCCGGTCCTGGTGGGCGGGTCCGGGCTCTACGTACGGGCCGCGTTGGACCTGCTGGAGATCCCGCCCACCGACCCGGCCGTTCGCGCCGAGCTGGAGGTCGAGGCCGAGCGGCTGGGCGCCGCGGCCATGCACGCCAGGCTCGCCGAGCTCGACCCTGCGTCCGCGGGACGCATCCTGCCGGGCAACGTCCGCCGCGTGGTGCGGGCTCTGGAGGTGGTCCGGCTGACCGGGCGGCCGTTCTCTGCGACCCTGCCCGAGCCGGCCTACCGTCGCACCGCCGTCCAGATCGGCCTGCGGGCTCCGCGGCCCGAGCTGGACCAGCGGATCGGCGTCCGGGTGCGGTCGATGTGGGACGCCGGGCTGCTGGCCGAGGTGCAGCGCCTGCTCCCGCTCGGCCTGCGCGAGGGACGCACGGCAATGCGGGCCGTCGGCTACGCGCAGGCGCTCGGCCAGCTGGACGGACGGCTGGACGAGCACGAGGCGATGGACGAGACCGCCCGCCTGACCAGGCGGCTGGTGCGCCGCCAGGAGTCCTGGTTCGCCCGCGACGACCGGATCGCCTGGCTGCCGCACGACGCGCCTGACCTGCTCGAGCAGGCGCTGGGCGAGGTCGGTGCTGCGGGATCGGCCGCGCGTACCGGATGATGGTCTCGTGCAGCTGACCTTCACCAAGGGCCACGGGACCGAGAACGACTTCGTGCTGGTCCGAGACCTGGACGCCACCGTCGACCTGACCGCCGAGCAGGTTCGCCGGATCACCGACCGGCACGCCGGCCTCGGTGCGGACGGCGTGATCCGGGTCGTGCGGGCCCGCGACGTCCCCGAGGTGGCCGACCAGGCTGAGTCCGCCGAGTGGTTCATGGACTACCGCAACGCGGACGGCGTGGCCGCCGAGATGTGCGGCAACGGCGTCCGCGTCTTTGTGTCCTACCTGCTGCGCGAGGGGCTGGTCGACGGCCTGTCCTGGGACGGCGGCGAGCTGGCCGTGGCGACGCGCGCCGGCACCAAGCGGGTGCGGGTGGACGGCGACGAGCTCGCCGTCGACCTCGGCCCCTGGCGCGTGGTGGGCGGCGAGCAGGCGCTGGACGACGGCGGGGACGCGCGGGTCGCCGTGCACGGCCTGGACGGCTCGGTGGCCGGCCTCTCGCTCGACCTCGGTAACCCGCACACCGTGGTGATGCTGCCGAACGAGACCGACCTGGCGGCGCTGGACCTGACCGACGCGCCGCACGTCACCCCGGAACCGCCGAACGGCACGAACGTGGAGTTCGTCGTCATGTTGGGCGCCGGTCACGTCCGGATGCGAGTGCACGAGCGCGGGGTGGGGGAGACCCGTTCCTGCGGCACGGGCGCAGCGGCCGCTGCGCTGGCGGCCCGCGCATGGACCAACGTCGCCGGTGGGGGTGAGCCGGACGCCTGGCGGGTAGACGTCCCCGGCGGCACCCTGCGGGTGCTGCTTCGCCCGGGCGGGACCGTCGAGCTGGCCGGCCCGGCCGAGCTGGTCGCGGACGGCACGCTCACGCTCTGACCCGCCTCGCGGTGATCATGCATGTTCGCCCATCCCGTCGGGCGTGGCGCCGAATGGCAGCTGTCGGCCGTCCCGCCTAGGTTGGCAGAACGTGCCGGTTCGGGAGGGTCTGTTATGAAGAGTCCTGTTCTTATCGCATTCGCCGCCGCTCTTGCGGTAGCCGGAGGCCTGCTCGCTCCACCCGCAGGCGCTGCCAGCTCGACGTCGGACTCGGGCCCGGTCATCCCGCCGCCGAAGGTGCCGGTGATGACCGGTGGCGGGGGAGCGGTCTCGTCGGTGGACGAGGTCGCGACCCAGGTCGGGATCGACGTCCTGCGTCGCGGCGGCAACGCAGCGGACGCAGCGGTGGCCGCGGCGGCAGCGCTCGGCGTCACCGAGCCGTTCTCCTCGGGCATCGGGGGCGGCGGGTTCCTGGTGTACTACGACGCCAAGCACCGCAGCGTGCACGCGGTCGACGGCCGCGAGACCGCGCCGCGGACGTTCACCAGCACCACCTTCACCGACGGTTCCGGAGCCGCACTGGACTTCAACACCGTGGTCAACTCCGGCCTGTCGGTCGGGGTGCCGGGCACGCCTGCGCTGTGGGACACGGTCGCGCGACGCTGGGGCACCGAGTCGTTCGCCGACCTGATGAAGCCGGCCCAGGACGTCGCGCGGCGCGGCTTCGTGGTGGACGCGACGTTCCATCAGCAGGTCGTCGACAACGCCACGCGGTTCGCCCGGTTCCCGGCGACCGCCGCGCTGTACCTCAAGGGCGGGCAGCCGCCGGCCACCGGATCGGTGTTCACGAACCCGGACATGGCCAAGGCGTACGGCGAGCTGCGCGCCCACGGGGTCAAGTCCCTCTACCGAGGCAGGCTCGGCGCGGCACTGGTGGCCGCGGCGCAGCATCCAGTCACCAGCGACGGCTCGACGGTCTATCCCGGTCAGATCACCACGGGCGACCTCAAGGACTACCAGGCGCAGCAACCCACCCCTACGACGACCCGCTACCGCGGGCTGGACGTGCGGGGCATGCCGGTGCCCTCTTCCGGCGGGATCACGGTGGGTGAGTCGCTGAACCTGCTGGAGGCGTACGACCGGCAGACCCGGCAGAGCATCTCGGACGTCGACGAGGCGCAGTACCTGCACCGGTTCAGCGAGGCCACCGCGACCGCGTTCGCGGACCGGAACAGGTGGATCGGCAACGTACCCGGTGTACCCGCGAAGCAGCTCACCTCCCAGGGGTTCGCCGACGAGCGGGCGTGCGCGCTGTTCAGCCCGACCGCCGCGGCCGCGCGTCCGGTGCCGTTCGGCAGCCCCGACGGCTCGTACTCGTGCTCGACCGGCGCCACCCACCAGGACGCCGCGCGGGACGACCACGGGACGACGCACCTGACCGTGGCCGACAGGTGGGGCAACGTCGCGTCGTACACCTTGACCATCGAGCAGACCGGTGGCTCGGCGATCACGGTGCCAGGCTGGGGCTTCCTGCTGAACAACGAGCTGACCGACTTCGACTTCGTCCCGCTGACGGCCGGCGTGCCCGATCCCAACCTGCCGGCGCCGGGCAAGCGGCCGCGCTCGTCGATGAGCCCGACCATCGTCACGGTGCACGGCCGTCCGGTGCTCGCCCTCGGTTCGCCGGGCGGGGCCACCATCATCACGACCGTCTCGCAGGTGCTCACCGAGTACCTGGACCGCGGCCTGTCGCTGGAGAACGCCATCGCAGCACCGCGGCTGTCGTCACGCAACGGGGTGGAGCAGGCCGAACCGGCGATCTACTCCGGACCCGAAGGCGCCGCCCTGAGCGCGCTCGGGCACGTGATGTCCAGCACGCCGGAGATCGGAGCCGCCACCGGCATCGTGATCCGCGCCGACGGGACCTTCCAAGCAGCCGCGGAGCCGGTCCGCCGTGGCGGTGGCTCGGCTCAGGTGGTCCGTCCCGGAGGCTGACCTGGGTACGTCCCGGTCACTCCGCCTTGGTGGGCAACGTGCAGGGTCACCACGGGGGCGGCGCGGCGGGGGCGGTCACCCGCAGCACCCGGAAGCCGCGTGCGGTGGCCGCCCGGCTGACCTGGAAGCCACGCGGCCCCAGCTGTTCGTCGAGCCAGCGGTGCAGCGAGTCCGAGCCCAGGTTTCGCTGCACCACGAGGTATGCGCTGGCTCCCACGTCCAGCCGGGGCAGCCAACGCAGCAAGAGCTGATGCAGGACCGCCTTGCCGACCCGGATCGGCGGGTTGCTCCAGATCGCGGCGAACCGGAGGTCGTCCGGCACCTCGTCGGGCAGGCACGCTCGCACGCCGGTGGCAGCGACCCGCTCGGCATTGCGGCGCAGTAGCGCGATCGCGCGCTCGTTGACGTCCACGCCCCACACGGTCGCGGCCGGGCTGTCGAGCGCGAGGCTGAGGGTGATCGGGCCCCAGCCGCAGCCGAGGTCCAGCAGGTCGCCGTGCTCGGGAGCGGGCGGGGCCTCGTGCAGCAGCACCTGGGTGCCGGCGTCCAGCCGTCCGGGGCTGAACACCCCGGGCGCGGTCACCAGGTCGAGCTCGCGGTCGCCCAGTCGCACCCGCAGCGGGCGCAGGTCCGCGGCACTGGCCGGCTGCGCGGTGAAGTAGTGGTCCGTCTCGGCCGCACCGGGCGGGTCGTCGCTGCTCTGCACCGGGACATTCTGGCAGCCCGCCCAGCGCACCAGTGGTGCCGAGCCCAGGGGCGCGCACCCACCCGCGCATCCACCGGCGCATCCACCGGCGCACCCACCCGCGCACCCACCCGTGCACCTTCGGCGCACCCCAGTTGCACGCGTAGGCGGGAATCCAGTAGCCGCCCCGGTCGTTCCTATGTCACGTTGGTCTTCCGACGTCGAACCCCAGCACCAGGAGATCCGTGAACCGCCGCGCCGCCGCAGCAGACCCCATCGACCCGCAGGACGACGTCCTGGCCGGCTCGGCTGATGGGTACGACGGCGGCTCCGACGACGCCCACGACCGCGAGTACGACCGCGAGTACGACGGCGGCTTCGACGGCGACCAGCTGGACCTGGAGGAGCGCCACGCGCTGCGCCGGGTCGCCGGTCTGTCCACCGAGCTCGCGGACGTCACCGAGGTCGAGTACCGCCAGCTCCGTCTTGAGCGGGTCGTGCTGGCCGGCGTGTTCAACGGTGACCTGCGCGACGGCGAGAACTCGCTGGCCGAGCTCGCCGCGCTCGCCGAGACCGCCGGCTCCCAGGTGCTCGACGCCATCATGCAGCGCCGCGACCAGCCCGACCCGGGTACGTTCCTCGGCTCCGGCAAGGCCATCGAGCTGCGCGACATCGTGGTCGAGACCGGCGCCGACACGGTGATCTGCGACGGCGAGCTGGCGCCGTCCCAGCGCCGTGCCCTCGAGGACGTGGTCAAGGTCAAGGTCATCGACCGCACCGCGCTGATCCTGGACATCTTCGCCCAGCACGCCCGCAGCCGGGAGGGCAAGGCGCAGGTCGAGCTCGCGCAGCTCGAGTACCTGCTGCCGCGCCTGCGCGGCTGGGGCGAGTCGATGTCCCGGCAGGCCGGTGGACGAGTGGCCGGTGGTGAGGGCATCGGCTCGCGCGGCCCCGGTGAGACGAAGATCGAGCTCGACCGGCGCCGGATCCGCACCCGGATCGCCAAGCTTCGCCGCCAGATCCGCGAGATGAAGACGGCCCGCGACGTCAGCCGGCACGACCGCAAGCGTCACGAGGTGCCGAGCGTGGCGATCGCCGGCTACACCAACGCCGGCAAGTCCAGCCTGCTGAACCGGCTCACGGGCGCTGGAGTGTTGGTCGAGAACGCGCTGTTCGCCACCCTGGACCCGACCGTGCGCCGGGCCGAGACCAGCGACGGACGCACGTACACCCTGGCCGACACCGTCGGGTTCGTCCGCCAGCTGCCGCACCAGCTGGTCGAGGCGTTCCGCTCGACGCTGGAGGAGGTCGCCGACAGCGATCTGGTGCTGCACGTCGTGGACGCCTCGCACCCCGACCCGGAGGGCCAGATCCAGGCCGTGCGAACGGTTCTGGCGGACGTCGAGGCGCACCAGGTGCCCGAGCTGATCGTGCTCAACAAGGCCGACGCCGCCGATCCCGAGGTGATCGCCCGGATCCGTTCGCGCGAGCGCTCCGTGGTGGTCGTCTCGGCCCGCACCGGCGAGGGGCTGGCTGAGCTGCGGGGGCGGATCGAGCAGCTGCTGCCGCGGCCGGACATCAAGGTCGAGGTGCTGCTGCCGTACGGGCGCGGCGACCTGGTCAGCAAGGTGCACCGCGACGGCGAGGTGCTCACCGAGGAGCACTTGGCCGACGGTACCGCGCTGACCGCTCGGGTCCGTCCCGCGTTGGCCGGCGAGCTGGCTGCCTACGCGGTCTGACCGGGGTCGTCGAGCGGTAGCAGCAAGCGGAAGCGCGCTCCGCCCTCCGGCGCGTGCGCAGCCTGCGCAGTGCCGCCGAGCCGCCTGGCGATGGTCGCCACGATGGCCAGGCCGAGGCCGGTGCTGACCGGCCGCTGCCCGACGTACCGCTGGTGCAGCGCGGACCGCTCGAACGCCACGGTGAGGTCGTCGTCGGTCAGGCCAGGGCCGCCGTCGCGCACCTCGAGCACGGCCCAACGGTCCTCGACGCGCACTGCGAGCACCACCGGTGACCCGGACGGCGTGACCCGGACGGCGTTCTCGGCCAGTCCGTCCAGCACCTGCCGAACCCGGGTCGGGTCGGTGCTGACGACGACCGGTGAGGACGGTCGCTCCATGCGCAGCACCTGGCCGTCCTTCGCGCAGCGCGAGCGCCAGACGGGCTCGGCGTCGTCCAGCAGGCCGACCAGGTCGACGGCCACGGCGTCGATGCGCAGGTCGACCGCGTCCAGCCGGGCCAGGTCGAGCAGGTCGCCCACCAGTCGCTGCAGCCGGTCCGACTCGGCCAGCAGGGTGCGGCCGACCGCGGGCACCTCGTCGCCCGAGGTGACGCCGTCCGCGAGCGCCTCGGCGTACCCGCGCACCGCCGTCAGTGGGGTGCGCAGCTCGTGCGAGACCGACAGCAGGAAGTCGCGTTGACGCTGCTCGCTGGCCCCGAGCGCCTCGCTGAGCCCGTTGACCGCGTCGGCCACCTGGGCGAGCTCGCGCGGTCCGCTCGGGTCGAGCCGGACGTCCCGCTCGCCGGCGGCGAGTCGGTCTGCGGCAGAAGCCATGCGCTGCAACGGTTTCGTCAACCAGCGAGCCAGCAGCACCCCCGCCACGATGGCCACCACGAGAGCGATGCCCAGCGCGAGGATCTGCCGCCAGAGCAACCGCACCGCCGGCCCGAGCGCGTCGGACTGGGTGCGGGCCAGCACCAGGGCGCCGCCGTTTGACAACGGCCGTCCCTCGGCGATCACGGTTCGGCCGGACGCCTGGAACGTCAGCGAGACCGGCTGGCCGGCCTGCAGCCGGGCCTTGCCGCGCTCGGCGGCGAGCACGGCAAGCGCGTCGCCGCGCACCGTCCCGTTGGGCTGGACCCGGGCGACCGGCGTATTGGCGGCGCGCAGCGCGCGCAGGCCCTGGGTGATCCGGGCCGGGTTCGCGACGTCCACCAGGTCCGAGACGAGGTCGGCCTGCGAGGCCAGGGAACGGCGGGCCTCACCCCGGGCCGCCTGCCGCACCAGCCCGATCGACAGCAGGCCGGCCACCAGCACCGCCAGGGTGACGGTCGCCGTGATCACCAGCGTGGTGCGCTGCGCCAGCGAGGGCCGCGGTGCCTGACGCGCCGTCATGCGGTCCGGCCGCGGTCGTCGGCCGCGTACCCGACGCCGCGCACGGTGCGGATCGGGCTGGCGTCACCGAGCTTGGCCCGCACCTGGGCCACGTGAACGTCCACGGTGCGCGTCGCGTCGTCCGAGGGGTAGTCCCAGACCTGGGAGAGCAGCTCACCTCGTGGGAAGACCCGTCCCGGGCGACGCATCAGGTGCGCCAGCAGGTCGAACTCAGTGGTGGTGAGCTCCACTGGTTTCTCGTCCACCCACACCAGCCGGCGGCCGAGGTCCAGCCGTACCCGGCCGACCTGCAGCGGCGGTTCGTCCGGCGACTGCCGGTGCGCCGGACCACCGGCGCTGCGCCGCAGCACCGCCTTCACCCGGGCGACGAGCTCGCGAGGTGAGTAGGGCTTGGTCACGTAGTCGTCGGCGCCGAGCTCGAGGCCGATCACCCGGTCGACCTCGTCGTCGCGCGCGGTCACCAGGATCACCGGCGTCCAGTCCCCGCGGGCCCGCATCGCCCGGCACAGGTCGACGCCGTCCCGCCCGCCCGGCAGCCCGATGTCGAGCAGTACGACGTGTGGCGGGGTGCGGGCGGCGACCGCCTCGGCGGTGGCGACGTCACGAGCCAGGTCGACGACGAAGCCGTCCCGCTCCAGGTACATCCTGGCCAGGTCGGCCAGAGCCGGTTCGTCCTCGACGACGAGGACGCGGCGAACAGGTTCCATGTCCTCACCGTCGTGGT
This sequence comes from Angustibacter sp. McL0619, assembly GCF_049994355.1. Lineage (NCBI taxonomy): Bacteria > Bacillati > Actinomycetota > Actinomycetes > Kineosporiales > Kineosporiaceae > Angustibacter > Angustibacter sp. McL0619. The sequence goes on from NZ_CP188257.1 coordinate 1,874,939, forward strand.
CGGTCCGGGGTCGGCGCAACGTTCGTACAGGATGCTGACACAGGCCGAGCGACCCGCTGACCTGGACGCTCCAGGCTGGCCTTCATGAGAACCGACGACCGCGTCATGGCTGCCGCCCGGATCGCCGCGCTGGGGACCGGCGGAGCGGCCGCGATCCACCTCGCGGTGGCTGGCGAGCACTTCCAAGAATGGTGGCTGTTCGGCACGTTCTTCCTGGTGCTCAGCGTGGCCCAAGGACTGCTCGGCTGGCGGCTGTGGGTGGCCCCCACCGTGCGGCTGGCCGCAGCCACCGGCGCGCTGAACCTGGCGACTGTGGGCCTGTGGGCGCTGACCCGCACCAGCGGGCTGCCCTTCGGCCCGGCCGCCGGTGAGCCGGAGCCGTGGGGAGTCACGGACGGCATCTGCGCCGGTCTCGAGCTGCTGGCGGCCGCGGCCTGCACGGCCCTGGTGCTCTGGGTGCGGCGAAACGGTGCCGTCCCCACCGGCTGGTCGGCGAGCAGGGCGGCCGGCCTGGTGGTCAGCACCGTGGCGGCGTTGGTGGTGCTGGCCAGCGGGATCGCGGTGGCTGCCCCTGGGGAGCACTCGGACACCGGCGACCACGCCGACGAGGCGATGGCCGACATGGCCGACATGGCCGGCGACCCGGCGTCCGGCGGCTCGGCGCACGGCAACGGGGAGCGTCATGAGATGGCGAACCTGCCGGACGTCTCGCGCGCCACCGCGGCGCAGACCGCCGCGGGCCGCCGGCTGGTCACCACGCTGGAGTCGGACACCGCCGAGTACCGCGACCCCGCGGCCGCGACGAGCGCCGGGTACGACATCGCTGGCGCGCTGTCTAAGTGGTCGAAGAAGCACGACGGCAAGCAGCCCGGCCAGATCGCCGCCCTGCACGTCCCGCAGCCACAGGCCCGCACGGACGACAAGCTCGTGGACCCGAGCGCGCCCGAGACGCTGATCTACCACCGCACCGAAGACGGCGGGCTCACCCTGATCGGCGTGATGTTCACCGCGCAGGGCCAGCAGCCGCCTGCCCGGTTCCAGCCGTACATGCGCTGGCACTACCACCACATGTGCATCGGCCGCGGCGGCGAGCGCACCCGGCCGCCCGGGGGCGACGAGAACGCCGCCTGCCCCAGTGGCACGAGGTCGCACACCAGCGGCTACATGACCCACGTCTGGCTCGTCGAGCCGGGCAGCAGCGCCGACCAGCTGCGCTACGCCTTCGCCATGGCACCGCCCACGCAGCAGCTGCAGCAGGCGCTCGCCGGCGCCGCCTGAACGGCCCGCACCGCGTCGGCCAGTAGGGTCGGTGGGTGCCCGCCGCCCGTCCGAGAGCCACCCCCGAGTCCGCCGACCTGGCACCGCTGATCGAGGCCGCGGTCGCGGGCGTCGGCGGCGTCCAGCGCCCCGGGCAGGTGCAGATGGCCCAGGCCGTCGCTGCTGCGGTGACCAACAGCGAGCACCTGCTGGTACAGGCGGGCACCGGCACCGGCAAGTCCCTGGCCTACCTGGTGCCCGCCATCGCCCGAGCCGTCGCCACCCGACGTCCGGTGGTGATCGCCACCGCCACTCTGGCTCTGCAGGCCCAGGTGGTCGACCGCGACCTTCCGCGGATCAGCGAGGCGCTCGCGCCGCTGCTCGGCCGGCGCGCCACCTTCGGGCTGGTCAAGGGGCGGCGAAACTACCTGTGCCGGCACAAGCTGGTCGGCGGCTTCCCGGAGGAGGAGGACGACGCGCTGTTCGGCACGCCGGTGCTGACCAGCAAGCTCGGCGACGAGGTTGTCCGGTTGCGCGAGTGGGCCCAGGAGACGGAGTCCGGCGACCGCGACGAGCTGGTACCGGGGGTCTCCGAACGGGCCTGGCGGCAGGTCTCGGTGTCCGCGCACGAGTGCCTGGGCGGCAAGTGCCCGATGGTCGAGGAGTGCTTCGTCGAGCAGGCGCGGGGCGCCGCCAAGGTGTCCGACGTCGTGGTCACCAACCACTCGATGCTGGCCATCGACGCGTTCGAGGGCCGCCAGATCCTGCCTGAGCACGACCTCGTCGTGGTCGACGAGGGACACGAGCTGGTGGATCGCGTCACGTCGACGATCACCGACGAGCTGACCGCGTCGATGGTGGAGCGCGCGGCCCGGCGGGCCGCGCGGATGGCGGACGTCGACGCGCTCAGCCTGTCCGCCGACGGGCTGCGCGAGGTGCTGGAGGGCGCGCCCGCCGGCCGCCTGACGTCGATGCCGGAGAGCCTCGGTGTGGCACTCGCGGCCGTCCGCGACGCTGCCCGTGCGGTGCAGAGTGAGATCAAGGCGGACAAGAGCGTTGAGGTGGACGGCGCCCGACAGGTGGCGCGCGCCGAGGTCGACGAGGTCTTCGAGGTCAGCGAGCGGCTGCTGTCGGGTAACGACCACGACGTGGCCTGGTTGGGCGACGACGCGCGCCGCGGCCCGGTCCTGCACGTCGCGCCGATCGGAGTGGCCGGACTGCTGCGTGAGCGGCTGTTCCCGGAGCGGACCGTGGTACTTACGTCGGCCACCCTCGAGCTCGGCGGCAGCTTCGACGCGGCGGCCGCGTCGATGGGGCTGACCGGCCCGGACGCGCCACCCTGGCAGGGGGTCGACGTCGGCAGCCCGTTCGAGTACGAGAAGCAGGCGGTGCTCTACTGCGCCAAGCACCTGCCGCCGCCCGGCCGCGACGGCACGGCGTCAGCGGCGATGGACGAGCTGGCCGACCTGATCACCGCCGCCGGCGGCCGCACCCTCGGGTTGTTCTCGTCCCGGCGGGCGGCGGAGGCGGCGGCCGAGGCGATGCGGGAACGGCTGGACGTGCCGATCCTGTGCCAGGGCGAGGACCAGATGCCGACCCTGGTGCGCGCGTTCGCCCGGGACGCCCGGACCTGCCTGTTCGGCACGCTGTCCCTGTGGCAGGGCGTCGACGTCCCGGGACCGGCCTGTCACCTCGTGGTGATCGACCGGATCCCGTTCCCGCGCCCGGACGACCCGCTGATGTCGGCGCGGTCCCAAGCGGTCGCTGATGCCGGCGGCAACGGGTTCATGGCAGTCGCCGCCACGCATGCGGCGTTGCGGCTGGCCCAGGGCTCCGGGCGGCTGGTCCGCTCGTCGCAGGACCGCGGCGTCGTGGCCGTGCTCGACTCCAGGCTGGCGACGGCGCGCTACGGGTCGTTCCTGCGGGCCTCGATGCCACCGTTCTGGCCGACCGCGGACCGCGAGAAGGTGCTGGGCGCCCTGCGCCGGCTGGACTCGGCGGCCGGCGACGTGCTGCCTGTGCTCGAGCCCGGTCTGCGCGTGGACGCCGTGCGGGAGAGCACGGACGAACCGCCGCCACCGGCCCACGCCGAGCCCCGGGTGCCGCTCGACGTGCCCGCCGTGCAGCCCGCGCCGGTGCCCGAGTCCAGCCGCACCGGTGTGGTGCAGGGCCGGGCCTGGACGGCGCAGGACGACACGACGATGTGTGAGGGGGTCGAGCTGGGATGCACGGTCGAGGACCTGGCGGACCAGTTCGACTGCGAGGTCGAGGTCGTCGAGGCCCGCCTGGACGCCCTCGGGCTGGACGCTCCGCACGAGCTGTTCTGAGCACGACGGGGCAGACCAGTTCGACGGACTCCCAGGCGGCGTCCAGGAACATCGGCCACGATGGGGGCATGCAGGAAGACGAGGCCACCCGGATCGCCGCCACGCTCATGGAGCGGGGGGTGATCGCGCGCGTCGCCCGACCCAGCTCGTACCGGTTCGGGGTGCGCATCCCTCTCGGCGACGGCCGGGAGGCGCTGTGGGACGTCGACGGCGCCGCGGGGCTGGAGGCGCAGATCATGCGAGACGGCGTGCTGGTCGGCTTCATCCCGCAGATCGCCGGCTCCGAGCACTTCGACGAGGCGCAGACGGTCGAGGCCATCCTGGCCACCGACTACGGATCGGGCTGACCCCAGGCGCGCTGGACGACGGCGCGAGCCACCTGGTCTGATGATCGGGTGAGCGCTGCCACCGGGGCAGACCAGGACCGGGTCGTGGGCTGCGTCGTGCGAGGTGGCGACGACCCGGCGGCCCTGCTGCTGGACGCCGTCGGACGTTCCTCGGCACCGCTGGCCGGCGCCCTGGCCGGACGACGTGGCCGCCGCGCGGTCGTTGCGGTAGTGCTGGCCCAGCCCGCGCCGGTGCCACCCGGCCTCGTGACGGCCGCCGTGGACCTGTTGCTGGACAACGGTTTCGCGGACGTCGTCGTCGGCTCCGCACTGCGCACCGCGGACCGCGACCGGGGCTACGAGTCGCTCGACGCGTTGGCTGCCGCGGCCGGCCACACCGGTCGGACGACGGCCGGCCACCGGTACGACGTCGTGGACCTGGACGAGCTCACCGAGCCGGCGGACGTGCCGCCGGGCAGTGTGCTGCACGGCCGTCAGGTGTCTCAGGCGTGGGCCCGGGCCGAGGTCCGGATCGTGTTGTGCCGCAGCGTGACCGACGCCGTCGACGGCTATGCCGGTGCCCTGGATGCCTTGCTGCTGGCTGCTCCGTCCGTGCCCGGCGCGGACCCCGCCGACGTGGCCACCGACCTGCTGCTGCACTACCCGCCGACCCTGGTCATCGTCGATGCCGCCGTGTCCAGCCACGGCCCGGACGGCCGGCACCTGTTGAGCGAGCTGGACACCGGGGCGCTGGTCGCCGCGACCGACGCGCTGCGGCTGGACGTCGTGCTGGCCGGTCTGCAGGGCGAGGATCCGGCGGCATCCCGGCTGGTCCAGCGAGCACTGACCCGCACCCGCCCGGCCGCCGGACTGGTCGTCGGCGACCTGACTCCGTTCCCCGGCTGGGTGCGCGCCCACCCGCTCGTCCGGGACGCCGCGCGCCACGCCGGTGCCAGCTCGAACCTGGCCCGGGTGCTCGCCGCCGCGACCGGCGGACCGGACGCGGGCAGCACGGGTGGCGACCCGGTGCTGAACGCGTTGCGCGGCCTGCTGACCCCGATGGTCGCCGCGGCCGACGACCCGGTCGCCCGCGGTGCGCTGGTGGGGCTGCTCGGGGCGGCGGCCGCGGTGGCCCAGCAGGTCGAGGGCTGGACGACGACGATGGCCAAGGACAGGGTGGCCAGGGTCGTCGTGCCGCTGGGCTTCGACCCGGCGCAGTGGACGGCGGCCAGCTACGACGAGCTGCCCGACGTGCTCGGGGACCTCGACGCCGTGCTCGACGGTGTTCCCGACGTCCCCGGCCCGATCCGCTGGCGCCTGCTCGACCGGTCGGTGGTGTTCGAGACGTCCCGGGTGATCGAGGCGCCGTTCACGGACTTCGTCGCCCGGGTGGACGTGGCGGAGGGGATCAGCCTGATGGCCGACTACCTGGGCGGTCGCCGGGTCGCCGTCAGCACTGACGGCGGCGGCCGGTCGGTGCGTCAGGCCGAACGCAACCTCTACCTTCCCCAGCCGAACTACCTGGCGCACTGGGGCGGCCTGCCGATCGACGTCTGCAAGATCGAGCTCGTGCAGCGCGATCAGGCGCGGCACGCTCTGCACTGGCGCACCGTGCACAGCCCGAACGGCTCGGCGACCTACGACGACGGCACCTTGGCTTTCACCGACGTCGGGGGCGGCCGCACGCGGCTCTCGGTTCGCGGCCGGCAGCTGTTCACGCTGCCCGCCTTCTGGGAGGCCGTCGACCTGGACCGGGTGCCGGAGGTCAGGAACGACCTCGTCGAGGACGCCTACCGACGCTTCTTCAGCATCACCTTCGACAACCTCCAGGCCCAGTACGAGGGCCGTGAGTCCCGGATCGGCCGGGAGCCGGAGGACGACGGACCGCTGGTCACCCAGACCGTGAAGGCCCTGGTGGACCTGGCCTCCCAGTGGCTCAGCGACCAGCGGCCAGGATGGGCGGGGGTCCCCGCCCCGCCGGCGCCCGAGGTCGACGTGCATGGCTTCCGGCACTTCCGGGGCAGCCCGGGGGTGGCCCGGTGAGGATCGCGGTCACCGGGGCGAGCGGTCTGGTCGGTGGCCAGGTCGTGGCGGCGGCGGCCGCGTCCGGGCACCAGGTGCGGGCCGTGGTGCGCCGCCGGGTCGACGTGCCGGGCGCCGGGCCAGGCGCGGTGATCGGTGAGGACTTCGAGACGGTCCGCGCGTCGTTGGCGGACCCGGACTCGTTGCGCGCCGCCTTCGCCGGGTGCGATGCGGTGGTGCACTGCGCTGCCGTGTACGCCTTCGGGGCCGAGCGCGCGGCAGAGGTCGAGCGGGTCAACACCACCGGGACGGTGGCGGTGGTGCAGGCGGCGGCCGACGCGGGCGCCGGGCGGGTGGTGGTGACGTCGTCCTCGGTGACCCGTGGGTCTGCGGCCACCGCGGTGGCCCGCACGGAGCTGGACGTGCTCGGCGACGAACCTGCGCCGGCGTACTACGCCAGCAAGGTCGAGCAGGAGCGGCTCGCCCTGCAGGCGGGGGAGCACGGCGGGGTCGCGGTCCTGCTCGCGCTGCCGACCGTCGTCCTCGGCGGACCGGCAGCGCGGTTGGTGCCGAGCAACGCGATCGTGCTGCGCTACCTGCTCGACCTGACCCGCAGCACCTACCCCGGCGGGTGCAACGTGGTCGACGCCCGGGACGTCGGACACGGCCACGTCCTGCTGCTCGAGCGCGGCGAGGCCGGGCAGCGGTACCTGCTGGGCGGGCAGAACCTGAGCTGGCGCGCGCTGCACGCCACGGTAGCCGAGCTGGCCGGTCTGCCCGGACCGTTCCTGGAGGTGCCGCGCCCGCTGGCCCAAGCGATGGTGAAGGTCGCCGACGGCTGGGGCCGGCTGACGTCGTCCGCCCCGCTGGTGACCGCCGACGAGGCCGACACGGTGGGCCGCTGGTACTGGTACGACCACGCGCGAGCATCAGCGCTGGGCTACTCGCCGCGGTCCGGGCGGGACGCGCTCGCGTCGTCCTTGGCCTGGCTGCTCGTCGGCGACAAGGTGCCGCGCTGGGTGCGGGAGGGGCTCTCGCCTTCGGCCGAGGTGCGGGCGGCGCGGCCGTTGGTGCCGCGCTCTCTGTAGAGCCGCTCCGGCCGTCCCACCCGGATGGCCCCGTCCCTCACGACGCGTCACTCAAGTTGCCTCGGCAATAGGCCGAAGGGGTGTTGTTGCCGTCACAACGGCACTGGATGGACCACGCACTGTCACGAACTGCCCATCACCTGGCCAAGCGGGAGCAATCCGACTCGGCCCCCCTGCTGAGGAGAATGCAATGCGAGTTACTGGAAGGCGTCGGGTCGCACTCGTGGCGGCTGCGACCGGAATCGTCCTCGTCGGCGCTGGCACCGCCTACGCCTACTGGACCACCACCGGAAGCGGGACCGGCACTGCGAAGGCCGGCACCAGCGTGCCGGTGACCGTCACGCAGGACAGCACCGTCAACGGTCTGTACCCGGACGGGCCTGCGGTCCCGATCGACTTCACCGTCAACAACCCCAGCCCGGGTGCACAGTTCATCACGTCCGTGTCGATCGCCGTGACCGGGACGAGCTCGCCCACGTGCACGGCCGCCAACTTCGACGTGGACCAGCCGACCATCACCCCGGCCAACCTCGCCTCGGGCGCAACGGCGTTCACCGGCGCATCGACCGGTGCGGCGATCCACATGATCGACACCGGCGCCAACCAGGACGCCTGCAAGTCGGTCACGGTCAACCTGTCGTACTCGGTCAACTGACCGGGATCGGTCCGGGCTGACGAGCAGCGGGCGCGACGATGGCTGACGGCACTGAGCCGAGCACCACCCCGGAGCAGCCGGCGGCGAAGCGTCGCCGCGCTGCTGCGGGGTGGTGGGTGCTCGCTGCCTTCAGCCTGCTCGCCGTCGCCGGGCTGCTGCTCAGCCAGCTGTTCGACGGTGCCGCCCCGGACGCAACCTCGGGCGGCCGACGCCCCACCCCGTCCGGCGACCAGTCGCCCGGTACCGGTCCGACGACGGCGCCCACCGCCGGCTCGTCGGTGACCACCGGTACGACGACGAACTCGGACCACACGACGTCCGACCCGACGACCGTCGGGACGACGCCCTTCCCGACGACGACCCGGACCACCCCCGGGACGACGAACCCCGGCGGAACGCCGAGCACCAGTGCTGGCCCGACGGCGACGCCATCCGGCTCCGGGGTGCCGTTCAGCATCACCTCATCGACGACGAACGGTCAGCTGCTCCCGGGCGCCACCCGGACACTGTCGGTCCGGGTGCAGAACCCGAACGCGTCCGCGATCCGGCTGCTCACGCTCACCGTCTCGGTCGGCAACCCGGCACAGCCTGGGTGCGCGGCCTCCTGGGTCACGGTCGGGGACTACCGGTCCGCCCGCGATCCGCTGGTGCAGATCGCCGCAGGCCAGTCGCGCCAGGTGAAGCTTCCGATCACGCTGACCAACCTCGTCGCGGTGAACCAGGACGCCTGCAAGGGCGTCGTCTTCCCGTTGGCCTTCAACGGCTCCGCCGCGCAGGTGCCCTGATGAGCGTCCGCCCGAAGCACCGTCGCCCCTCCCGCGCCCGGCTGCCGAAGCTGGCGCTCGGCGGGCTGCTTGCCCTGACCGCGACGCTCGGCCTCGGCCCAGCGACGACGGCCCACGCCAGCTGGTCGGCGACCGGCAGCGGCTCCGGCCTCGCGTCCACCGGCGCGATCACCGCGGCCAGCGCACTCACCGCGACCCAGGTCGCCAACACCGTAAAGGTGACCTGGGCAGCCGGTATGCCGCCGCTGGGTGCCTCGCTGACCGGGTACTACGTGACGCGGCACGCAGGAGCCACGGCGTCCAAGGCGTGCGGCACCGACCCCGCGCTGCCCGCGACGTACCTGTCGGCGGCGGCCACGACCTGCACCGACACCTCGGTCGGCAACGGCACCTACACGTACACGGTCACCGCCGTGCTGCGCACGTGGACGGCGCAGAGCACGTCGAGCAACGCCCTCGTCGTCAACATCGACGGCTCCGCCCCAGGCCTGGGTCTGGGGACGGCGGCCGGTGCCCCCGGCGCCTACCTGTCGGGGGCGACGCTGTGGTTCCGCAGCGGCAGTGCCGGCAGCGTGGCGCTGACGCTGGCCGTCAGCGACGCCCAGTCCGGCCCGGGCTCCGCCACGTTCCCCCTGGTGTCCGCACCGGGCTGGACCCACCCGGCCGAGACCGTGAGCACCGGCACCGGGTCTGCACCGACCATCACCTACCAGTCCAGCCCGATCACCTGGACCGCGTCGCCGGGCACCCCGGCCTCGGTGAACGTGGTCGGCAAGGACGTGGCCGGCAACTCCTCCAGCATCCCGGTCGCCTTCGCGGCCGACTCCGCGGCCCCGACCGGCGGCGCGCTGACCGTCAACACGGTCGCGGCGAGCGGCGCAGGCAGCCAGAGCGGCAACAAGACGGGCTCGTTCAGCATCGGCTCCAGGATCGACTTCGCCGGCGACGTCGGGTCCGGGGTGTCCAGCAGCGTCCTGTCGGCGCAGTCAGCCGCCCTGACGAACGGTGCGTGCGGCTCGTTCGGTGCCCCGACCACGCTCGTCGGCACGCCGGCCCAAAGCGGGCTGGCCACCGGCTGCTACCGCTACACGCTGACCGGCACCGACCGGGTGGGGAACGCCTCGGTGCTCTCCACGACGGTCCAGGTCGACACCACCCTGCCGAGCCAGAGCCTGTCGCTGGCCTCCGCCACCGGGGCGTTCCTGACCCCTGGGCGGCTGTTCTTCCGGGGCACGGTCGCGGGGTCCTTCCAGCTCGCCGCGGCCATCACGGACGCGGCGTCAGGCCCGGCACAGTCCACCTTCCCGGTCGTCGCCACCACCGGCTGGACGCACAGCGCCGAGACGGTCAGCACAGGCAGTGGCGCGGCGCCGACCAAGACCTACACCTCGGCCAGCTACACCTGGACCGCCGGCTCCGCGGCGCCCGGCACCCAGAACATCGTCGGCGCCGACGGCGCCGGCAACACGGTCATCACGGCACTCGCCGTGACCCGGGACAACACGGCCCCGGCGGGCGGCGTCCTGAAGGTGAACGGCGGCACGGCGAGCGCAGCCGGGACGACGACCAACAGCTCCACCGGCTCGTTCGCCATCGGGACCCGCACCGAGTACGTCGAGGCGCCGTCCACCACGGCAGCCGGCCTGGCGTCCAGCGTGCTGACCCGTGAGACGGGCACGCTGAGCGGCACGGCGTGCTCCGGCTACGGCCCGGCCACCACACTGACCGGATCGCCGGCCGAGTCCGGGCTGGCCACCGGGTGCTACCGGTACACGTTGACCGGGACCGACAACGTGGGCAACGTCGTGGCCATCTCCACGACCGTCCGGGTCGACGTATCGGCTCCAGTCGGCGGGGGTCTCACGGTGAACGGTCAGGCGGCTTCGGCGGCCGTGCCGACGACGTCGAGCTCGACCGGAGCCTGGCCGATCGTCCGCACCGACTGGACCGACCCGCAGTGGACCACCACGACCAGCACCATGACCCGGCAGACCGCCGCGATCAGCAACGGCGTGTGCGGGGCCTTCGGCGCCGCGACCACCATCCTGGGGGCGCCGGCCCAGACCGGGACGTCGCGCAACTGCTACAAGTACACGCTGACCGGCACCAACACCGCGGGGCTGGTCTCGACGGTGGCCGTCATCGTGAAGGTCGACCTCTACGTCACCGGGGTCCAGCTGACCAACGGCTCGGGCACCGCCGGACGCGTCACCGCCGGCGACAAGATCGTCGTCACGTTCTCCGACACCATGGACCCGAGCACGTTCTGCTCGGCCTGGACCACCAGCGGCGACCAGTCGATCACCGGTAACAGCCAGGCCACCGTCACGCTCACCAACGCGGGCACCAGCGACACGATGAGCGTCACGTCGAGCCTGTGCACCTTCCGGCTCGGGACCATGAGCCTGGGGTCGACGGCCTACACGGGCGCGACCACGACGTTCGGCGGCACCGGGGCAAGCAAGTCCACCATCGCGTGGGACGCGGCGGCCAGGACGCTCACCGTGACCCTGGGGGCGGCCTCCGGGGTCTCCCCGGCCACTGTCGCCACGAGCGTGGTGACGTTCACGCCGAGCACCGTCATCCGCAACAGCAGCGGGCTCGCCATCGGTGGGGTCTTCACCACCGCCGACATCCAGCAGTTCTGACTCAGCCGCCGTCCAGCGGCGTGAGCCGCAGCACCGGCAGGGTTCGGTCGGTCTTGTCCAGGTAGCCCTTGAAGCCCGGCGCCTCGGCCACGATCTGGGTCCAGGCCTTCTCGCGGGCCGGCCCTTCGAGCTGCTCCGCCGAGACCTTCCGCCTGTTCCCGCCGACCTCGGCCCACACCTGGTCCGGGTGGGCCACGATGTTGTGGTACCAACCCGGGTGCTTCGCGGCGCCACCGGCCGAGGCGCAGACGACCCAGCTGCCGTCGTCCTGGTCGAACCGGGCGGCCGGCGTCGTGTGCTCCTTGCCCGACTTCGCACCGACCGTGGTCAGGTAGATCAGCGACATCCCTTGGAACGTGTCGTGCCTGCGCCGGTGGAACCACACCATCACGGGCATGACCACCTTGCCGACCAGCTTCGGTGGCGTGCGGCCGCCTCGGGTACCGCTTGGCAGCTTCTCGATCGACATGACCAGTCCCTCCGACGAGTGTTCACGCACAGCATGCGCGGGCCGGTGGCGGCCTGTCGACCTCGGCGGTTCGTCAGCCGGTGTTGAAACCACCGTTGCTGTGCAGCAGCTGCCCGTTGATCCAGGAACCCTCGTCGGACAGCAGGAACCGGACCAGGTCGGCAGTGTCGCGCCCGGTGCCGAGCCGGCCGGCCGGCGTCTCGGCCACGCCCATGGCACGGATCTCGTCGGTCATCCAGCCGGTGTCGATCGGGCCGGGGTTGATCACGTTGGCCCGCACCCCTCGGTCGGCCAGCTCGGTGGCAGCGGCCACCACGATCCGGTCCAGCGCACCCTTGCTCGCCCCGTACGGCGTGTTGCCGGCAGTGTGGTCGCTGGTCAGCGCGACGATCCGGCCCTGCACCTCGCCCGGCGCCACGGGACCGGCGGGCAGCTGCTCGGCGAACGCCTTGACCAGCAGCCACACCGCCCTGGCGTTGACCGCGAAGTGGCGGTCCCAGCTCTGCACCGACGTGGTCAGGATCGAGCTGTCCACCGACTCCCCGTGGGACATGACCAGCGCGGACAGCGTCCCCAGCTCGCTCACCGCCGCGTCGACCAGTCGGGCCGGCGTGGCGACGTCGGCGAGGTCACCGGGCAGCAGGACGACCCTTCGACCGAGCGCTCGACACTGCGCCGCCACCGCCTCCGGGTCGGCCGGGGTCCGCTCGTAGCCGAGCCGGTCGTCGTACGGCGTCCAGTACGACAGCCCCAGGTCCCACCCGTCCCCGGCCAGCCCCAGCGCCAGTGCAGCGCCGATCGAACGTCGCCGACCGACACCGGTGACCAGAGCGGAACGCGGACCGGACGGCACGGTCAGACAGGTCTGTAGACCAGGTGCACGACGCCGTTGTCGTACACGTCGTGCCCGGTGAGCGTGAGCTTGGTGGCGTCCACGCCATCCGCCCAAAGCCGCTGCCCCCGACCGACCGCGACGGGGTAGACGAACAGGTGCAGCTCGTCCACCAGTCCCTGCGCGAGCAGCCCGCGCACCAGGGTGCCGCTGCCGGAGACGTAGATCAGACCGTCCGTCGAGTCCTTGAGCCTGCGGATCGCGTCGGCGTCGAACGCGCCGAGCAGCGTCGAAGGCCCCCAGTCAACGCTCGGCTTGCGCGCCCCGACCACGTACTTGTGCGTGTCGTTGAAGAACGGCGCGCCCGGGTCCTGCTCCGCCGTCCGGGTGGACCAGGCCGGCGCGAACATCTCGTACGTGGTGCGGCCCAGCAGGATCGCGGTGGACGCACCGGTGATCGCGGCGAGCGTCTCGCCCATCCTCGGATCGAAGCCGAACTCGAAGGTCCACTGCGGGTCCTCGAACACCCCGTCGAGCGCGACGAACTCGTGGACGGCGATCCTGCCCATCGGCGTGCCTTTCAGTCAACGGCGACGACGCAGACGACCGTGGCCTCCTCGCCGCCGCTGACGGTGATGGTGCTGCGATACGTCCTGCCCACCTCGAACGTACCGGCAGCCAGGTCGCAGGACACCGTGACCACCCGCTCCTCGCCGGCCGGCACCGTCGTGCGGGCCGGGTCGAGCTCGATCACCGCGTCCAGCTCGACCCCGAGCTCGTCGACCAGCGGCGCCGCCGACAGCTCGATCCGCCGAGCCCTGGGGTGCCGGTTGACCACCGTCACCGCGCCAGATGCCCGTTCGCCGGGCGAACCGCGCAGGGTAAGCCCGGCCGCGCCGGGTGCGGGCGGCGGGGGAGCGGCCGGGTGCCTGGTCGGCTCCGCGGACGGCGCGTGCGCGTGGCCGTGGCCCGGCGCCTGCCGGCTGCGCGCTACGTCGTCCACGACGCTGGTGGCGACCGCGCTGCCCAGCTGGGCGATGTCCCGGACGTACTCCGCGCCGAGGCGGCTCGCGCTGCGCCAGTAGCGCGTTCCCTCGCGGCGGGCCGCCTGCGCGTAGGCGCGGCTCGCACTGGCGGTGTCGAGCTCGCCGCCCATCGCCGAGCGCACCAGCTCCATCGAGGCCCTACCCCACGCGGCCTGCGCCTGCCAGGCCTCGCGGGTGACCTCCAGCCAGCGGGTCAGCTCCGGATCACGCTCGTCCTGGGCCATCGTGTCCTCCTAGCAGCAACCGCAGTCGCAGGTGACGTCCACAGCGTCGCACACCGCTGGGTGGACCACGACCGCGATCCGTTGCGGCCGTGCACATCCTTCGAAGCGGACGTCGGCGTACGCGCTCGCGCAGCCGCCGACGTCACCGAGCGACTCGCGCTGGTCGCCGTCCTTGGGTGCGCTCACCGCGACGAGCAGCCGAACCACCTTGCGCTCGCACCCCTGCAGGGTCAGCGGTGAGTCCACGTCGAACCGCGCCTGCACGCTCACCTGCTCGTCGCTGCACGCGTGCCACGGCCCGACCTCCAGGCTCACCTCGCGCTCGCGGTGCCGCGAGTTGCGCAGGGAGAACGCGAGCACCCGGCGCTCGCCCGCGCGGGCGTGCAGGACGACGTCGGCCTGCGGCACGCAACACGTGCACGGGTCACCGCAGCCGCAGTCCTGCTGTTCGTGGGACTGCGTGCAGCCGCAGGCCTTCTGGTCGCCACGCGGCTCGGTCGTCCAGCCGCGTTGCAGAGTCCGGACGGCGCTGGAGGAGTCGTCCCACCAGCGCTGCATCGCCTCGGCCCAGCCGGTCGCCAGGTCGTTCAGCACGTCGGTCGGTGCGCTGCTGCTCATCGGTTCTTCCTCGCTGTGGTGGGCTTGTCGTCGCAGGGCAGCACCAGGACCACGAGGGTCGCGGTGCCCAGGGGGATGCGCGCCTGGTGGCGGCGAGTGGGGTCGAGGTCGTCCGGGACGGCGACCCGGCCGGTCGCGTCGAGTGCGACCCCCGGCTCGACGGTGACCGCGGCGTCCAGGGTGAGGGTGACGTCGAGGTCGCCGACGACGCCGTTCGTCCACACTCGCGCCTTGAGCACCGACGCGACGTGCACGGAGACGTTGCCCTGGTTGGTGATCCGCAGCGTGAGCGGCCCGGTACCCCGTTCGGCGAGCAGCCGGTGCGGGCTGATCTGCAGGTCAGGTTCGGGCTCGACGTGCAGCACCGCCTCGCGGGCCACCCCGGCCACCTCGAGCTGCACGGGGTACGTGCCGGGCGCGGTGGTGGCGGGCAGGCTCAGGCTTACCGGCACGGTGCCGGTCGCCCCGGCTGGCAGCCTGGCGCCCAGGGTGGCGGCGGTGGTCGGCACGTCCGCGCCGCGCACGGTCGCCGAACGCACCGTGACGGCCTGGTCGGTGGTGTTCTGGACGGTGACCGTCGCGTCCAGGCGGCGCGGCGTGCCGCGCAGCTGGATGGGCGGTGTGGGGGCGGCCGGCGTGCCGCGGCGCTTGGTGGCCACAGCGCCCGCCTACAGGTCCACGACGATCGGACAGGCCCGGTCGGGTCGCACGTGGGTGGACGTCTGGCCGGACACGCTGAGCGCGAACAGCTCCAGCCCGAGGACCGACCAGCCCCAGCGTTGCTCGTAGGGCGTGCAGACCTCTGTCGGCGGGGGAGGCGCCAGCTCGAGGCGCACGCAGGAGTCGACGGCGACCGGTCTCAGGTCGACGGACGACTGGAGCGGCGCCAGCGCGACCTTGGTGTCCGCGACGACCATGCTGTCGGTGTGCAGCTTGGACTCCGAGGTCACGGCGGACTTGGTGTTCACCGACGTCCCGCCGGCCAGCGTCGTGGTCGTCCCGCCGTCCAGGGTGAGCTTCATGTCGTCCAGGCCGGCGAGGTCGGTGGTCAACCCACCGGAGACGTTGGTGTCGATCGAGTAGTCCGCCATCAGGGCGTCCCTTCGGTTGGGCTGGTTGGGCCGGCTGGGCTGACGAGGTAGGAGTGGTGGAAGCCCAGCCGGGGGTCGCCCCAGCTGGGCAGCCGCGGGTCGAACTCCTGCAGCTCGGGCATCGATACCCGCAGTCGAAGCTCGAGCGAGGGGTAGTCGTAGACGGTGATGTGGTTCTGCCCGCGGTTCGCGGTGAACAGCAGCGTCTGGTCGGCCGACAGCTGGCAGGCGTAGATGCCGTCCAGCAGCGCCCCGCGGCTGACCTTCATGGCGCCGACGTACAGGTGGGCGTTGCTGAACACGTTGCCGCGGGCTAGCGCCTCGGTGACGGTGGCGGCGGCCTGGCGGGCGTGGGTCCACTGGTCCAGCGCGCCCGGGTGCTCGTCGATGATCCGGTGCTGCGACAGCGTCGCCAGGTCGACCAGCACGACCGTGTGGCTGCCGCCGGTGCAGAAGATCAGCTCGCGGTCGGAGATCGTCACGTCGGAGTTGATGTGCGCCGGCAGGTCGCGGTCGGCCGACCAGTGCCGCAGCACCCGGCCGGACTCGGCGTCCACCTCGTAGGCGTACTCGCGCAGGTACGACATCCCCCAGTGCTGCCAGTCGGTCCCGTCCGCCGGCGCCACCCGGAACGAGAGCGCGTAGAACACGTCGAGCACCGGGTGCGGCACCAGGTGCCAGCAGGTGGTGGGCAGCTCGACCCGGCGGACGGCGCCGGTGAGCGTGTCCAGGACGCCCACCTCGCGGGCCTCGCCACGGGTCGGGTGGTCCATCCCGCCGAACACGACGTAGCGCCCGGACGCCGTGCGCTTCATCGCGTGCGGGACCTTCAGCCCGTGCGGCGCCAGCTGCTCGGCCTTGGTCAGCCGGTTCACGTCGAAGCGCCACAGGTGCTCGCCGATCGCGGTGACGAACTCGGTGTCGTCCAGCCAGACCAGGTGCGTGCTGCCCTTGATGGTCGTGTCCGGGACGGCGAAGCGCAGCGTTGACACCCGGTCCGCCTCGTCCAGCGTGGCCGGGTCGTAGAACAACAGGTGCTGACCGGTGTTGCCCAGGAAGCCCAGGCGGCGGGCGGGGTCCACCGTGGGGGCGTGCCCGCCGGCAACGCCGCCGAAGTACGTGATCTTGTAAGCGTGGTCGCCGGTGGCCGGGTCGTACCGGAACAGGCAGACCCCCGCGCGGCCCTCGAGACCGTTCAGGCCGTTCCCGTCCAGGGCGATGTGGAACGCGTAGGGGTAGTCGCGCGCGCCCCCCGCTACGCCGACCACCACAGATCACCGCCCGGCCCGGTGCTCGTTCTCCCGCGGCTCCAGGCCGCCCCAAATCGACCATACGCGGCCACGCGGGCGGCGTCACCGGGGCGAATCGGACAAAGCCCCACCGCCGCAGACCCGGTGGGCCAGCTGGCTAGCCTACCTCGATCGGCTGGCCCCCGGTGATCCGGACCAGCTCCTCGTACGACGTCGGGAACACCGTGTGCGGGTGGCCCGCGGCCGCCCACACCACGTCGTACCGCGACAGCGCGATGTCGATGAAGGTGCGCACCGGCGTCAGGTGCCCGACCGGGGCGACCCCGCCGATGGCGAAACCCGTTGCGGCACGGACGATCTCCGGTGTCGCCCGCTGCAGGTCCGCGACCCCGATCAGGTCCGCCACCTTGTGCGTGTCGACCCGGTGGCCGCCGGAGGTCATGATCAGCAGCGGCTCGCCCGGCACGCCCAGCTCGTGTCGTCCCTGGTCTGGGTCGGCGACGGCCGGGACCGAGACGAAGACCAGCGAGTTGGCGATCTGCGAGACCTCCACCCCGAGCGCGTCGGCGGCGGCCTGGGCGGTCCGGGCGGCGTCGTCCAGCACCCGCACCTGCCCCTGGACACCCAGGCCCGCAAGGGTCTGGGTCACCCGGGCGACCGCGTTGTGCTCGGTGAGGTCCGCCATGGAGGAAGGGTAGTGCCGGTGCGAACTACCGTCGCGCAGGTGAGTCGCACCGGCGCGGCCCTCACCAGAAGCGCGGCTGCCCGGGGATGGTCTCCAGGTCGGCCAGCAGCATGGCGCGGTCCTCGTCGTCGGCGATGTCCTCGCCGCACGCCAGTGCCTGCTCGGTGGCGGCCCGGGCGGCCAGCGCATCGCCGCTGACGGCGTGCGCACGCGCCAGCGCCTCGTACGCGAACGCCAGGTCCCAGTCGCCGATCGCGTTCTCCCGGCACAGGTCCAGCTCGCGCTGTGCGTGGTGGAGGCTCGGCTCGCCACGACCCAGGACGGCGTAGACCCGCGAGCACAGCCACTCACCGCGGGCCAGGTTGACCGGGGTGCCGACGCCGGCCCAGTGGTGCCGCGACGCGTGCGCGGTGTGCAGCATGCGGTCGTCGTCGGCCGGGGTGCGGGCCTCGTTCTCCATCAGCCGCCAGGTGTCGTTGAAGAGCGCGACGGCAAGTCGCCGCTCGACGTCGTGGTCCAGCCTGGTGTCCGGGTGGACATCGGCAGGCTGGGCCGGTTGGGTGGCCTGTTGCGGCTGGGAGGGCCCGCTGGTCTGGGTCACCGGTGTCTCCTTCAGGTAGTGGTCGATGGTGTGCAGATCGCCGCGCAGGCGGATCGAGCGGGCCTCGACGCGTCGGCGGTGCCGGACCAAGGTCGCAGTCACGGCGTCGAGGTCGGAGCTGTTCAGGCACTCGCGCACCTCTTGCAACGGGACGTCCACTGCACGCAGCCGATGCACCAGCAGGGCGATGTCGAGCTGCTGATGGGTGTAGTACCGGTAGCCGGTCTGCGGGTCCACGTGCGCGGGGTGCAGCAGGCCGACCCGGTGGTAGTGCCGGATCGCCTTCGTGGTCAGGCCGGTGCGCCTGGCCAGCACGCCGATGGTCAGGAGCTCGTCGGGGGTGGTGCTCGAGGTCATGTCCGGCAGGCTAGGGGTCTACCCCGGGGCAACCTCAAGCACGTCGCGGGAGGTGTCAAGAGCGGGTGGCTCGATGGTGTTGACGGACTGTCCGAGCCCGGGTGTAGTCTCGTAGTCGTTCGAACACCTGTTCGAATCCTCTCGAGGCGTACTCCCCGTCGCCTCGGGGGAGGGTCCGTCCTTCCGGCCGCTTCGACCCCGGCCCCGTGACGGGCCCGGACCTGCCTGGTCCGGGTGGCGGTGGGGAAGCCGCCACCCGGATCTGGCCGGTCCGGCTCTGCCTCCTTCCCCACGGCAGCGCGACCAGCGGGCATCAGTCGTGGTGGAGGTGGTTGCTGTGCGGCGGTACGACGAGGCGATCGAGGTGCGGACGGCGAACGCGGCCGAGGTGGCGGATCCTGAGGGCGCCGCCGTAGGCCTGTCGGCGCCGGTGGCCTTCGTGTGGCGTGACCGGCTGTACGTCGTCCGGGGCGTGCTCGCGCACTGGTACGAGCGGCGCGTGTGGTGGCGAGAGGCGGCCGCCACGGCGTTGCTCGGTCTGCGGGCCGAGACCTCTGGGGGGTCCACCGCGCAGGGGGCGGTGGCGCTCGCGCCGGGCGAGGTCCGGGCATCCCTGGAGCCGGCAGAACGACAGGTCTGGCGGGTCGAGGCCGCGGCCGGGCGTTCCAGCCCGGTCGGGGTCTACGACCTCGTGCACGACCCGTCTGCCGAGCCCGTCACCGGTTGGCGGCTGACCGGCGTCGACGACTGAGGCGCACCCCATCGACCATCGAGCTGGCAGGAGGATCTCGTGACCACACCCGGCCCTGCGCGCGTCCCACCCGGCAGCCTCGACCTGGTCGACCGAGCCAGGGACAGCCTGGTGATGGCCCTCAGCGCCACCTCGGCCGGCGAGCGCTACGTCGCGGCCCACCTGGCTGCGCTGCGGGCTGCGGCCGCCGTGCTGTCGGTGCGTGGGCGTCCGCAGCGGTACGGGCGGCCGCGCAGCGTGTGGGAGGTGCTGCCCACAGTGGCGCCCGAGCTGGGGGAGTGGGCCAGCTTCTTCGACGCCGGGGCGACCCGTCGAGCCGCGGTCGAGGCCGGCCGGGAGGACGCCGTGAGCAGCCGGGAGGCGGATGACCTGGTCCGCGACGGCGAGGCCTTCCTCGCAGTGGTCGAAGGCGTGCTCGGTCTACCGCGTCACGCGGTGCTGCCCGTGGGGGCCGCTTCGATCTCCAGCGGGACGCTCCCGCTGCCGTTGTCGGGATGACCAGCGACTTCGTCCACCTGCACGTGGCCTCGGGGTACTCGCTACGGCACGGCGCCTCCTCGCCGCAGGTCCTGGTGGACCGTGCGGTCGAGCAGCGGATGAGCGCACTCGCTCTCACCGACCGCGACGGGCTGTACGGCGCGGTCAAGTTCGTCCTGGCCTGTCAGCGCGCCGGCATCGCCCCGCTGCTCGGGGTGGATCTGGCGACGGCACCCACCGGTCTGGTCGACGGGCTGCCGGGCTGGGCCGATCCGTCGGCCGCGGCGCGGGCCGCCGGAAACGGGCGGACGCCTGTGCGCGGTGGGGCCCTGGTGGATCCCTACCGTCCTCGGGTCACGGTGCTCGCCCACGGCCCGGCCGCACCGGCGGGTGCCGGTGCGGGGTGGGCGGCGTTGTGCCGGCTGACCTCCGCGGCGCACCTGGCCAGCGCCGCGCTGGGCGGCGAGCGGGGGACGCCGGTCACCGACCTGGCGATGCTCGCCCGCCACGCGAGTACGCCGACGTCCGATGGGGCAGCGCTCACGGTGCTGCTCGGCCCGTCCAGCGAGGTCGGTCGGGCGGTGCTGGCCCGGCGTCCGGACCTGGCCCGCGCCGTGCTGTCCCGGTGGCGCGAGGTGCTGCCCGAGGGGTCGTTGGCGATCGAGGTGGTCTGTCACCACGGGCCGCCGAACGGCCCGCTCAGCGTGCAGCACGCCGGGCGGATGCTGGCGCTGGCCAGGGCAGCCGGCCTGCCCGCCGTGCTGACCAACGCGGTCCGCTATGCCACCCCCGACGGGGCCGCCACCGCCGACGTCCTGGATGCCACCCGGCGGCTGGTCACGCTCGACGTGCGTCACCTCGACCGGGTGACCGCCCAGGGCTACCTGGCCGACGGCGCCACCATGACGCGTACCGCCGAGCAGGTCGTGGCGACCCTCGGCGGTGGCAGCCACCTGGCCCACGACGAGGTGCGTCGGCTGCTGGCCGACACGGCCGCGCTGGCCGGGCGGTGCGAGCTCGACCCGAGAGCCGACCTCGGCATCGGGTCGGTGCACCTGCCTGAGCCCGCGGTGCTCGGCCTGTCCGCGGGCCAGAGCCCGAGCGCAGTGCTGCGCGAGCGGGTCCACGCATCGGTCGCCGGACGCTACCCGGGTGCACCGCAGCGTCGGTTGGGCGAGGTGGGGCAACGCCTCGCCGCCGAGCTCGACGTCATCGACCAGCTCGGCTACCAGAGCTACTTCCTCACCGTCGCCGCGGTCTGCGACCTGATCCGGGGCATGGGCGTGCGGGTCGCGGCTCGCGGGTCAGGGGCAGGCAGCCTGGTCAACTACCTGCTCGGGATCAGCGGTGTCGACCCGATCGAGCACGGTCTGCTGATGGAGCGGTTCTGCTCGCCGTTGCGCGCCCAGCTGCCGGACATCGACATCGACGTCGAGTCGGCCCGGCGCACCGAGGTCTACGAGCAGATCCTGCAACGGTTCGGCGGCGAGCGGGTCACCTGCGTGTCGATGATGGACACCTACCGGGTGCGGCACGCCGTCCGGGACGTCGGTGCCGCCCTCGGGCTGCCGCCCGTCGAGGTCGACGCCATCGCCAAGTCGTTCCCGCACATCAGGGCGCGCAACGCCCGCACCGCGATCGCCGAGCTGCCCGAGCTGCGGACCAGCGGCCTCGGTCACCAGCGGCTCGACCTGCTCTTCGAGCACGTCGAGCGGCTCGACGCGCTGCCCCGGCACATCGCCCTGCACCCGTGCGGCGTCGTGCTGTCCGACATCACGCTGCTGGACCGCACCCCGGTCGAGGCGAGCTGGCTGGGGTTCCCGATGAGCCAGTTCGACAAGGACGACGTCGAGGCCATGGGACTGCTCAAGCTCGACGTGCTGGGCATCCGGATGCAGTCGGCGATGGCGCACGCCGTCGACGAGATCATCCGGGTGGACGGAGTGCAGGTCGACCTCGACGACCGGTCGGACGTCCCGCTGGACGACGAGGCGACCTTCCGGCTGATCCGCTCGACGCACACGCTGGGCTGCTTCCAGATCGAGTCGCCCGGGCAGCGTGAGCTGGTCGGCAAGTTCGGGCCCGAGACGTTCGACGACATCGTCATAGACATCTCGCTGTTCCGTCCCGGCCCGGTGAAGTCGGACATGGTGACCCCCTTCCTGCAGGCCAGGCACGGCTGGCGCGACCCGGAGTACCTGCACCCCTCGCTGCGCCCGGTGCTGGAGGACACCGGCGGCGTGGTCGTCTTCCACGAGCAGGTGCTGCAGATCGTGGCGGTCACCACCGGGGTCAGCCTCGCCGAGGCGGACGAGGTGCGCCGGGCGATGGGTTCGCCGGCCGGCCAGCTGGAGGTCGAGGCCTGGTGGCGCCCCGCAGCTCGTGCGCGCGGCTACACCGCGGCCGACGTCGAGCGGATTTGGTTGGTGCTCAAGGCATTCGCGTCCTTCGGCTTCTGCAAGGCGCACGCCGCGGCGTTCGCGCTGCCGACCTACCAGTCGGCCTGGCTCAAGGCCCACCACCCGGCCGCCTTCCTGGCCGGGGTGCTGACCCACGACCCCGGCATGTATCCCAAGCGGCTGATCCTGGACGACGCGCGCAGTCTCGGCATTGCCGTCCTGGGGCTGGATGTCAACGCCAGCGACAACACCTACCGGGTCGAGCGCCTCGCCCCGTGGGACGAGCCACCGCCGGCCATCCTGGACCAGCTGGACGCCGGTCCGCAGCACCCGGACGACGGCCCGCGCCCGCGCCCGCACCCGGACCTACCGGACGGGCGCGACTACGGCATCCGGCTCTCGCTCGCCGACGTCAAGGGGATCACCGACGCCGAGGTCGAGCGCATCGTCGCCGGGCGGCCGTACGCCTCGCTCGCCGACTTCTGGCATCGGGCCAGGGCGAGCCGCCCGGTCGTCGAGCGGCTCGTCGTCGCCGGGGCGTTCGACAGCCTGTACGGCCTGGGCGGCCTGGCCGCGCGCCTGCCGGTACGCCGGCGAGGGCAGGTGACCCGTCGCGACCTGATGCTCCAGGTGGTCGAGCTGGACCGCTGGACGCGTGCCACCACCCGCGGCACCGGCCTGGGCAGGCAGCGGGCCGCGGCCCGGGTGGCCAAGGGGGCCCGTGGCCCGCAGAGCCCGGACGACGTGCGGGCCCTGGCCGCGGCCCAGTCGCAGGCCGCGGCCCCCGCAGTCCCGGCCGCGGAGCAGCCCGTGCAGCTCGCGCTCGACCTCGGCGACGCGCCGGACACCACTCGGCCGACCGGGCTGCCGGAGATGACCATGACTGAACGCGTGCACGCCGAGCTCGAGGTGCTCGGCCTGGATGCCAGCGCGCACATCGTCGACGCCTACGCCCCGATGCTCGACGCGCTCGGCGTCACCCGCAGCAAGGACCTGCTCGACCAGCGAAACCAGGCCGAGCTGCTGGTGGCCGGGGTGAAGGTCGCCACCCAGACCCCGCCGATCCGCTCCGGGCGGCGGGTCGTCTTCCTCACCCTGGACGACTCCACCGGCCCGGTGGACGCCACCTTCTTCGAGGACGTCCAGGGCCCTTACGCCGCAACGGTCTTCCACTCGTGGCTGCTCGTGGTGCGTGGAGTGCTGCGACGTACCGGCCCGCGTGGGGTCTCGCTGCGGGCGACGGGGGCGTGGCAGCTGCCGCCGCTGTGGGAGGCGTGGACGAGAGGTGGGCTGCCCGCCGTGCACGCCGCGCTGGACGCCGCCGACGTCCTGGCGCACGCCCAGGCGGTCCCGGACGACCGCGAGGAGGTGCTCGTCGAGTACACGGCCGAAGCGACCGTGGCAGCAGCGGCGAGCCGCTCGACCCGGCCGGTCATGGTGCCGCCGCAGGTCGACGAGCCGGCGGCCAAGGCCGGCGGCATGGGCGCGGGGCAGCGCCACCGCCGGGTCCTGGTGCATGCCAGCGGCTTCAAGCAGTCGCCCTACGCGGACGTCAAGCCGCCGGGCGAGGACGTCAAGTCCGCCCCGCGCAAGCTGTGGCACTCCAGCCCGGGGAGTTCGGGCCGGTGAGCGCGGCGCACCTCACTAGGCTGGGCGATGACCGCGGGAACCGCGGTTCCCGCGCGCACCGAGCCCGGGTCCGACGACCTCGAGGAGGCCACCGGTGGCCGCACCATCCGCCGACGCGCCCCGCCGGGCTCGCCGTGGCGACGTCGCCAGCGCCCCCCGCACCGCCGCAGTCTGGGAGGTCGTCTCGCGTACCGCGCGGACCCTCCAGGGCGACGACCCGAGCCGCCCGCTCGTGGTGCTGGACGTCGGCGGTGGCACCGGCGGACTCGCCGTCCCGCTGGCGTCCCTGGGCCACCACGTCACCGTCGTCGACCCCAGCCCCGACGCGCTCGCGGCGCTGGCCAGGCGCGCCGAGGAGGCCGGCGTGGTCGGGCGGATCCAGGGCGTCCAGGCCGACGCGGCCCAGCTCGCCCAGGTCGTCCAGCCCGGCGGCGTCGACCTGGTCTGCTGCCACGGGGTGCTGGAGTACGTCGACGAGCCGGCCGAGGCGCTCGACGCGATCTCGCAGGTGCTCCGCGGCGGTGGCGTCGCCAGCCTGCTGGTCGCCCAGCGGCTCGCGGTCGTGCTGGCCCGAGCCCTCGCCGGCCGGTTCGCGGAGGCCGCGCACGCACTGGACGCTCCGGACGGCCGCTGGGGGCAGGCCGACCCGCTGCCGCGCCGCTTCGACGCCTCGAGCATCGTCGCTCTCGCCGAGGCGGCCGGGCTGTCCACCCGCCGCGAACCCGGGCTGGTGCACGGCGTGCGGCTGTTCAGCGACCTGGTCCCCGAGGCTCTGGTGGACGGCGAGGACGCCCGGGCCGCGCTGCTCGAGCTCGAGCAGCGCGCCGGTGACCATCCGGACCACCCCGAGCTCGCGTCGCTGGCCGCGCAGCTGCACGTCGTGGCGGTCCGCGAACCGCGGTGAGCACCCAGTGACCGGTTACCCGCGGGCCGAGGCGACGGCATGAGCCGGCGTCAGATCACCGCGGCGCACCGACCGAAGGACGCCGACGACACCGGGTGCACCATCCTGCACGCCGACATGGACGCGTTCTACGCCTCCGTGTCGCTGCTCGAGCGTCCCGACCTGGTCGGCACGCCGGTCATCATCGGCGGCTCCGGCTCCCGTGGCGTCGTGCTGTCGGCCACCTACGAGGCCCGCACGTTCGGGGTGCACGCCGCGATGCCGATGTCCCGGGCCCGCCGGCTCTGCCCGCGGGCCACCGTGATCGAGCCGGACCACCGCCGGTACTCGACCGTGTCGGACGGGGTGATGGCCGTGTTCGCCGACGTCACGCCGTTGGTGGAGCCGCTGTCGCTGGACGAGGCGTTCCTGGACGTGGCCGGGTCGATCCGCCGGCTCGGGCGGCCCACCGAGATCGCCCAGCACATCCGGGACCGCGTGCACGACGAGCAGGGCGTGGCCTGCTCGGTCGGCGTGGCCTCGACGAAGTTCGTCGCCAAGCTGGCCTCCGGCCTGGCCAAGCCCGACGGCCTGTTCGTCGTCCCGCGCGACCAGACGCTGCAGGTGCTGCACCCGCTGCCGGTCGCCGCGCTCTGGGGCGTGGGGGAGAAGACCGAGGAGACGCTGCACCGCTTCGGGTTGCGCACCGTGGCAGACATCGCGCACACACCGGTGGACACCCTTCGCCGCGCGCTCGGCCAGGCGGTCGGCTCCCAGCTGTTCGAACTGTCCTGGGGGCGTGACCCGCGCACGGTGGTCCCCGCGCAGAGCGAGCGCAGCATCGGCAACGAGGAGACGTTCTCGCACGACGTCGACGACCCGCTGGTGATCCGCCGCGAGCTGCTCCGTCTCGCCGAGCGCACCGCGGCCAGGCTGCGGTCCGCCGGGCAGGTCGGCCGCACCGTCTCGATCAAGGTCCGGTTCGCCGACTTCACCACGATCACCCGGGCCCGCACCCTGCCGCAGTCGACCGACGTCGCCCGTGAGGTGTACGCCACCGCGATCGCGCTGTACGAGGCGCTCGGTCTGCAACGCAGCCGCATCCGGCTGGTCGGCGTCCGGGTCGAGGGGCTGCAGCCGGCTGACCAGCAGCAGCGCCAGCTCGCGTTGGACGACAAGCCCTTCGGCTGGCGGGACGCCGAGCGAGCGGTCGACCAGGCCAGCGCCCGGTTCGGCGCCGGCAGCGTCCGCCCGGCCAGCCTGGTGGACCCGGATCCGCCCCCGCAACGGCCTGCCGGCCTGCCCCGCCAGACGGATCCACGGGTCACGGACTGACATCGGTTGGGCTACCTCAGCGACCCATTTCCCCGCTGCGCTTTCGCGCTCGACTATCGCGACCTATCCTGGACCTGCAAAGGGAATGACGGCGACCTTCCCAGTCGTCGTCCCTCCATCGTCTCAGTGCCAGCGGGGAGGTCACCGTGCCGCTATCGGAGCACGAGCAGCGGGTGCTCGAGCAGATGGAGCACGCGATGGAGGCCGAGGACCCGAAGTTCGCCACGGCCATGCGCGGGCGAACGCCGAAGGCCCGCCAGCGCCGCCGCATCATGCTCGGCAGTATCGGTGTCGTCATCGGGCTGGTCCTGGTCGTTCTCGGTGTGGCACAAGGGGTTGTGGCCCTGGCCGTCGCGGGGTTCGTGCTGATGCTCGGGGCCGGTGGGTTGGCGCTGACGCCGCCTCGACGGCAGAGCGCCAAGGGTGTCGCCGTCAAGGGGAACGGCCCGATCGGGGCAGTCGGCGCCGACGGCTTGACGAAACCCCGCCGCGCGAAGGCGAGCAAGAAGGCCGCCAAGTCCGGCACGTTCATGCAGCGCCTCGAGCAGCGCTGGGACCACCGCAAGGACCAGGGCCAGGGCTGGTAGCCCGCCACTGAACGTCCCCTCGAGCATCAGTCCGCTCGAGGTCGGCCACCCGAAAGGTGCGCCAGCACCTCCTGAGTGCCCCGAGTTGCCCCGGACTGCGGTGTTGTCAGCGCATGTGCGGCGGGTTGTCAGCCCTTGTGGATCCGCGGCCGACGCAGCCGGTGCGTTGCCCGGGCGATCCGCTCATCCCAGCCGCCGAGGAACCGTCCGAGCCGGCGACCCACCCCGGTGATCCGCGACGTCCCCGACGAGGGGTAGAGCACGGCCCGCAGCCGCTGCGAGCGCGGCCGGGTGGCCGATACCGCCCGTACGACCGTGCGGACATCGCCCTGCAGGTCGTCCACGGCGCTGCCGGGCCGAGCGTAGCGGGCCCGTTCCACGGTGGTGCTGATCCGGGACAGCGCCGCCTGGGAGTCCTCGCCGAGGGTGGCCGCCGACTGCAGCCGATGGTCCACCTGACGAGGCGTCAGCGAAACGGGCAGCTCGATGCCGAGGTCGGCAACCTGCTCGTGCAGGTCCGCCCAGGACGCCTCCACGTCCCGCCCGGCCGCCGCCGCACGGCGCCTGCGCCGTCGACGCCCGAGCCACGCACTGGCCGGCGTCAGCAGTGCCGCGGCCAGCAGCAGCAGGACCACCAGTGCGACCTCCACGGCACGCACCAGCCCGGCGTTGCCGGGGTCGACGGTCGCGGTGACCGCGTTGATCTCGCCGGTGCGCTCGCGCGCCTCGGCGTCGGCCAGCGACTGGATGCGGGGATCGACCGAGGAGGTGGCGGTGGCGCCGGTGCCGGCCGTCGCCGTACCGGACGACACTCCGCCCGAGCCGACGGTCGCGCCGACCTGTGCCCAGCTGGGTGCGGAGCCGGTACGCGAGGCCGGGGTCGGCTCGAAGCGGACCCAGCCGACGTTCTGGAAGTACAGCTCGGGCCAGGCGTGCGCGTCCGTCAGCTTGACCGACCACCAGTCGTCCTGCGTCGGAGTGCCGGGCAGGAAGCCGACACCGATCCGGGAGGGAATGCCCAGGGTGCGGGCCATCACCGCCATCGCCGAGGAGAACTGCACGCAGAAGCCGCGCCGATCACGCAGGAACGCCGCCACCGCGTCGCCGCCGGAGTCCGACGGTGCGTCCGTGGAGTAGGTGAACTTGCCGCCCGAGCGGAACCACTCCTGCAGCGCCATCGCCTGGTCGTACTGGTTCGTGGTGCCCTTGGTGACCGCACGCGCCGTCTGCGCCACGACGTCCGGCAGGCTGCGCGGCAGCCGGGTGAACTGTTGCATGATGTCGGGGGCCAGCACCGGTGCGTTGCGCAGCTGGTCGACTGTCGGGCGCACCGCCAGGTACGTCGCGGTGTAGTTCTTGCCGCGCACCGTCTCCCCGTCGCCGATCACGTTCAGCGACGACGCGTCGTACAGCCAGGCGCCCTTGATGTCGACCCGTCGCGTGGGGTAGGGCAGCGGCAGGAAGTCCTGGTCCAGGCTCGGGCTGACCTCGATTCGCATCGTGTACTCGCTCTGCGAGACGTCCGGCGACAGACCCGGTGCAGTGGGCAGCCCCTGGCTGGCCCGGTTGCGCCGGGACACGTCGCGGGTGCCCGGCTTCCAGCTGTCCCCGTCGAAGCTGTCATCGGTGACGATCCGCAGCGGCTGGACGTCGGCCTGCTTGGTGTTGTAGCGCAGGACCTCGATGTTGCGCCGAGGGGCGAGGTTGTCCCGCAGGGTCAGCACCGGGTTGATCACGGTGAGCCCGTTCAGCCCGGCGGTCTGGCCGCCGGACGACCCGGTGGTGAGCAGCCCGTCGGACACGCCGGGCAGCGCGGCCGGGATCACCACGGCCAGCACGATCGCCGCGAGCCCGACCCGGCGTCCGGTCGCAGCCATCGCCGCCGTGTCGTTGCCGAAGGTCTGCCGGCTCGCGCCGAACCCGGTGCCCCAGCGCGGCAGCAGCCGTCCCCAGCGCAGCACCCGGCTGCTCGCGTCGTGCGCGAGCAGCAGCAGCCAGCCCGCCGCCGCGGCCACGAAGTAGCGCCACTGCAGCCCGGTCGGCACCACCGCAGCCGGCACGGCGTACAGCGCGAGCAGCGGGATCCCCGCCGCGGCCGGCGCGCGCAGCCCGACCACCAGCAGGTCGACCAGGACGGCGATCGAGAGCACACCGATGGCCAGGATGAGCGAGATGCCGTGCGAGGTCGGCACCGGCGCGGAGTAGCGGTTGATGGTGTCGCCACCGTCGACCACCACCTGGCCGAGCCGTTCGATGGCGGCCGGCCCGGGCAGCAGGCCGGCGATGGCGCTCTCGCCGGCGAAGATCGCCGTCAGCACCACGCCGCCGGCGAGCAGCTGGACCGGGGCGACCAGCGCCCTCGGGAACCGGGCGGCCCGGGCGCCCATGCCGACGACCATCACCACCAGGATCAGCAGGATACACGGACCCTGCCACTCCTTGCCGTCCACCACGGGCGCCAGCGACCAGGTGGTCAGCAACGTCGCGACGGCGGCGAGCACGGGGGCCAGGCGATCCCTGGTCATCGGCGCACACCTCCCAGCGAACGGCCGGAGCCGATCCGACGCCAGGTCTGCTCCAACGGCTCACGGCCCCGCGCGGGGACGACGTCCCAGCCGGCGGCCCGCAGCTGCTCGACCTGGGCCAGGGTGCGCTCGCGCACCTGGGTGAACAGGGCGGCGTCGTTGATCACCGACGCGGTGTCCGCCACCAGCGCCACGCAGTTGGTGCCGGCCTGGTGCAGGCTGGCCAGCATCGCGGTGTCCTGCTCGTCGATCTCGCCGAGTGCGGCGACGACCAGGCCACCGGTCGCGGCCCGCGCGGCGGCGTGCACCGCGCGCTGCAGCTCGATACCGCCACCGGGGGCGACCGAGGACAGCGTGTCCAGCACCGCGGACGACGTCGACTCGCCGCCGCTGCTGGCGATGTGTGCCCAGGGGTTGGCCGACTCCTGGCCCTCGGTGCCGTCGACCAGCCGCACGGCGTACCCGCGCGAGGCCAGATGGACTGCGACAGAGGCGATCGCGGACACCGCCCACTCGAAGCTGGACTCCGGTCCGTCCCCTCGGTGGGCCGCCCGCCGGCGGTCCAGCAGCAGTGTCGCCCGGCTCTGCCAGGGCTGCTCCTCGCGGCGCACCATCAGCTCGCCGCGGCGCGCCGTGGACCGCCAGTGCACCCGGCGCAGGTCGTCACCCTGGCGGTACTCGCGCGTGGTGACGTCGTCCTCGCCCGAGGCCGAGACGGCGCGCGGACGGCTATCGCCGGAGCCGCTCCAGTCACCAGGCAGCTGCACCGGCGGCAGGGCGGCCACCTTGGGGATCACGATCAGCTGGTCGCGGGCGGTGAACGAGCGGCGGTGCTCACCCATGCCGAACGGGTCGGTCAGAGTGAGGCTCAGCGGCCCGACCAGGAACCGGCCGCGCACGTCGGAGCGCACCGGGTAGCTGACCGCGCGCCGCTCACCGGACTCCAGCCCCGGCAGCACGAACCGCGGCCTCGAGCCAAGCGTGTAGGGCACCTGCTCCTCGGCCAGCACCATGCCGCAACGGGTGCTGGACACGTTGGCGATCTCCAGCACCACCTGCGCCGGCTTGCCGACCTCGACCCGGACCGGCGAGATCGAGCGTGCGCAGGCCAGCCGGTAGCGAGCTCGACCCAGCACCAGCACGGTGATCACCGGCACGAGCGCGAGCAGCACACCCACCCGCAGCAGGTCCTGCTGCCCGAGCACAACGGCGCACAGTGCGCAGGTCAGGCCGGCGGCCAGCACGGCTCGACCACGTGTGGTCAGCCGGGACAGCGGCCCGAGCAGTCGTCGTCCCAGGTCCCGGCGGGCGGCTCGCGGCGACACCAGAAACCCGTCAGCTCAGTGGACCGCTGGGCACCGGGACGCGCTGCACCAGACCCTGGACGACGTCCTGGGCGCTGCGTCGGGCGAGCAGCGCGTCGGGCGTGAGCAGCAGCCGGTGGGCCAGCACCGGGACGGCCAGGGACTGGACGTCGTCCGGCAGCACGTGGTCGCGGCCCTCCAGGGCCGCCTGCGCGCGGGCCGCGCGAAGCAGGTGCAGCCCCGCTCGCGGCGACGCACCGAGCCGCAGATCGGGGGTGGACCGGGAGGCGTCGACGATGTCCACCACGTACTGCTTGACCGGGTCGGACACCCAGACCGAGCGGGTCTGGGCGACCAGCTCGCGGATGTCGGCCGCGGTCGCGACGGGCTGCACCTCGTCCAGCGGGGACGACGAGCCGTGGCTGCTCAGCATGGCCAGCTCCGAGGCGGTCCCCGGGTAGCCCATCGAGACGCGGGCCAGGAAGCGGTCGCGCTGCGCCTCGGGCAGCGGGTAGGTGCCCTCCATCTCGATCGGGTTCTGGGTGGCCACCACGATGAACGGGGCCTCGAGCGGGTAGGTGATGCCGTCGACGGTGACCTGGCGCTCCTCCATGCACTCCAACAGTGCCGACTGGGTCTTGGGCGAAGCGCGGTTGATCTCGTCGCCGAGCACCACGTTGGCGAAGATCGCGCCAGGCTTGAACTCGAAGTCGCGCGTCTCCTGGTTGTAGATGCTCACGCCGGTCACGTCGCTGGGCAGCAGGTCCGGGGTGAACTGCACGCGGCGCACGGTGCAGTCGATGGCCCGCGCCATGGCCTTGGCCAGCATGGTCTTGCCGACGCCGGGCACGTCCTCGATCAGCAGGTGGCCCTCGGCGAGCAGCGCGGTCAGGGTGATCCGGACGACGTCCGGCTTGCCCTCGATCACCGAGCTGATGGCACCGGCGATGGCCGTGGTCGTCCGGCGCAGCTGCGCCAGATCCAGCTCGGACCGGGTCTGCGGGGCGCTCATCGCGCTCACGGGGCCTCCTGCGTGGCGTCTGGATCGGGTGCGTGTGCGTGGCGCACGGCATCCCCGTCAGGGATCCCAATGCACCAGGCGTGTTGTGCAGTCTGTCACCGCTGGCCGCCGCGGGGGAGGCGCGACGTACCTTCCCGTGTCCGCTCCGTTTCCGTTTCGTGTCCTGAGGGCCGGTTCATCCCGTGTATTCACCCCAAAGGCGCAACGTCCCGCATTGATCAACGCCGTCCGGGCCCGGCGCGTTCCGCAGGGTCCCCCACTTCCCTCCACGACCGAGCGATACGGCTCCGTGCGGCTGCTGTGCCGCGTCCTGGCTCGTGCTCGAGACTCCCGTCCCTGCTCGTCGCAGCGCCCGCGTCGGCCTGGGGACCCAGCATTCCCCTCCACCGCCCGCATGTCCGCTTCATCCGGTCTGACCTGCGGGTTTGTCTGGATGGGTCCCTCCTCGAATGGCCCAACGTGCTTGACCGGGGAGTGAAGTGGAGTAATGTGGAGGACGTCGGAGGGCCGGGGGGCTTCCGTTGCAGGTCACGCAGGGTCGGCAGGCGGTTCAGGTCCGCGGTTCGGGGAGGGAGGTGCGTGGTGTTTCTTGGCACGCACTCGCCCAAGCTGGACGACAAGGGCCGGCTGATCCTGCCCGCGAAGTTTCGCGACAAGCTGGCCGGCGGCCTCGTCGTGACCAGGGGCCAAGAGCGCTGCCTCTACGTCTTCGCGATGGACGAGTTCAGCCGGGTGGCCGAGCAGCTGCGGTCGGCCCCGGTCACCAGCCGAGCGGTCAGGGACTACCTGCGCGTGTTCTTGTCCGGCGCGAGCGACGAGGTCCCCGACAAGCAGGGTCGGGTCACCATCCCCACCGTCCTGCGCGAGTACGCCGGGCTCGGCCGCGACCTTGCGGTCATCGGCACCGGGGCCCGGATCGAGATCTGGGACGCCACG
This sequence comes from Angustibacter sp. McL0619, assembly GCF_049994355.1. Taxonomy (NCBI): domain Bacteria; kingdom Bacillati; phylum Actinomycetota; class Actinomycetes; order Kineosporiales; family Kineosporiaceae; genus Angustibacter; species Angustibacter sp. McL0619. Next base: position 1,907,067 of record NZ_CP188257.1, read on the forward strand.
GCGTGGGAGCAGTACCTGGCCGCCAGCGAGCAGGCCTTCTCCGAGCAGGCGCAGGAGGTGGTCCCCGGACTCCTGTGACCGACCCCGTTCGATCCGTCCGATCCGGTCTCCACCCGCTCCACGTCGTCCTGGCGCACCTTCCCCGGTGCCAGGGCGCATCCCTCGGAGCGGTTGGGGACCAGGCCGGACGGCCCGGCGCCAGCCCCAGCACCGCAGCACTGGACCAGCACGACCCGACAGGAAGGACCGGCCATGGCACGCACCGGCGACGCCGCCTCGCGGCACGAGCCGGTCATGCTCGCCCGGATCGTCTCCCTGCTCGCGCCGGCGCTGACGTCGCCGGGTTCGGTGCTGGTCGACGGCACGCTCGGCATGGGCGGCCACGCCGAGGCGCTGCTCGAGGCGAGCCCGGACGCCATCCTGGTCGGGATCGACCGTGACCGCGAGGCGCTGGCCCTGGCCGGCGAGCGGCTGTCCGCGTTCGGTGACCGCGTCCACCTGGTGCACGCCGTCTACGACGAGATCGGCCCCGTACTTGCCGACCTCGGTCTCGGCCCGGTCGCGGCGGTCCTGCTCGACCTCGGCGTCTCCTCGCTGCAGCTCGACGAGGACCAGCGCGGGTTCGCCTACCGGGTGGACGCGCCGCTGGACATGCGGATGGACGCCGGCGAGGACCTCACCGCCGCCGAGGTGCTGAACACCTACGCGGTGCAGGACCTGACCCGGATCCTGCGCGAGTACGGCGAGGAGCGGTTCGCCCGACGGATCGCCTCGGCAGTCGTCCGCGAGCGCGCCGTCGCACCCTTCACGACGTCGGCGAGGCTGGTCGAGCTGGTCCGGGCCAACGTGCCGGCGGCCACCCGCAAGCACGGCGGCAACCCGGCCAAGCGGACCTTCCAGGCGCTGCGCATCGAGGTCAACGGTGAGCTGGACGCGCTCGCCCGCGCGCTGCCCGCCGCGGTGGACGCGCTGGCCGTCGGTGGCCGCCTCGCCGTGCTGGCCTACCACTCGCTCGAGGACCGCATGGTCAAGCGCGAGCTGGTGCTCGGGGCCCGCAGCAGCGCCCCGCCGGACCTGCCGGTCGAGCTGCCGCAGCACGCCCCGTACCTGCGCCTGCTCACCCGTGGTGCCGAGGTGCCGGACGACGACGAGGTGCAAGAAAACTCGCGTGCCTCCTCGGCCCGCCTTCGCGCCGCCGAGCGCATCCGCACGGGTCGGAGCGCGGCATGAGCCAGACCCTCGCCGCCGCCACCCAGCGCCGGAGCAGCGCGACGTCGCCCGCCGCCCAGCCCGGGCGCAGCGCACCGCGCGCCCCGCGCCCGAACCTGCGCGTGGTGCACGCACCCGCCGTGGATCGCGGCCGCACCGCCTTCGTCGTCGGCTGCATGCTGCTGCTGGTGGGTGGCCTGCTGGGGCTGCTGATGATCAACACCGCCCTCGGTCAGGGCTCGTTCACCCTGCACGACCTGCAGCAGCGCTCGGACGAGCTCGGTGACCGTCAGCAGGCACTGCGGCAGGACATCGACAGCCAGGCGGCACCCGAGCGGCTGGCCGCCCGCGCCAAGGCGCTGGGCATGGTCCCGTCCCAGGGTGCGGCGTTCATCCGGTTGCCGGACGGACGCATCCTCGGCGTGGCGCAGCGGGCTACCCCGCCACCCGCGCCTACCGTGAAGGTCGCCTCCGGAACCGCGGCAGCGACGACGAAACCATCGACGACGCCGACCGGCAAGGCGACCAAGCCCCCGACGGGACACCCCACGGCCACGGCCGGGGCCAAGAAGACGAGGTGAGGGTGGACGCCAAGGGCTCGCGCGGCTCCTCCACCCGTGGCGCGGCCGGACGGCGAGTGCCCGCGCAACGCAAGTCCGGCAAGTCGCAGTCCGGCAAGTCGCAGTCCGGCAAGTCGCAGTCCGGCAAGTCGCAGTCCGGCAAGTCGCAGTCCGGCCAGCCCCAGTTCGGCCAGTCCCAGTCCGGCCGTCGCAGCAGCACCCGCCAGCCGGCCGCACGGCCGGGCACCCGTGCTCCCGCGGCCCGGCCTGCGGCCTCCGGTGGCTCGGCGAGCCGGACGACCCGGACGGCGAAGCGGCCGCCCACCCGCCCGGCACCGCGGACCCGGCAGGTCCGCCGTCCCCGGCTTGGCCACCCGCAGCGCCGGGCCCGCGCCATGTTCGTCGGGGTGTGCATCGTGCTGAGCCTTTTCGCGGTTCAGCTCCTTCGGCTGCAGGCGCTGGACGCCTCGGCCATGGCCCAGCAGGCGCTCGGCAGCCGGCTGACCACGGTCCCGGTCAGCGCGCCGCGCGGCGAGATCGTCGACCGCAACGGGGTCGTGCTCGCCACCAGCCTCGAGCGCTACAACGTCACGGTCGACCAGACCACCGTGAGCGGGTACTCCCGGACCGTCCAGGACCCGGTGACCGGGCACCGGACGAAGACGGAGCTCGGCGTCGCGGGAGCGGCCGCGGTCCTGGCCCCCTTGCTGCAGATGGACGCGTCCACCGTGCAGGACAAGCTCACCGGCACCCGGCGTTTCGCCTACGTCGCCAAGAGCATCACGCCCGAGGTCTGGCGCAAGGTCTCGGCGCTGGACGTGCCGGGCATCTACGCCGAGCGCACCACCCAGCGCTCGTACCCGGCCGACGGCGTCGGCGCCTCAGTGGTGGGCTTCGTCGGCAAGGACAACACCCCGTTGGCCGGTCTGGAGCTCAAGCTCGACAAGACCCTCACCGGCACCGCGGGCAGCCAGACGTACGAGCGCGACCCGCAGGGTCGCCACATCCCCACCGGTGACGTGGAGCACAAGGCGGCGGTGCCGGGCAGAACCGTCCAGCTCACGCTGGACCGCGACCTGCAGTGGCGCGCCGAGCAGGCGCTCGCCGCCAAGGTCAAGGAGTCCGGCGCGCTGTCCGGGACCCTCGTCGTGATGACGGTCGACGGCAAGATCCTCGCACTGGCCAACGCCCCCACGTTCGACCCGAACGTGCCCAGCCAGAGCACGCCCGCCAACCTGTCCAACCGCGCGCTGTCCGAGGTGTACGAACCGGGCTCGACGAGCAAGGTGATGACCGCCGCCGCGGTCCTGCAGGAGGGTGCGGTCACGCCCACCACGCCGTTCTCCGTGCCTGGGCAGCTCCGCCGTGCGGGCAAGGTGTTCCACGACTCGCACGCCCACGCCGTCGAGCGGCTGACGTTCGCCGGCGTGCTGGCCAAGTCGAGCAACATCGGAACGATCATGGCCGGCGAGAAGCTGCCACCGACGACGCTGTACTCCTACCTGACCAAGTTCGGCATCGGTCAGCCCAGCGGGTTGGCCTTCCCGGGCGAGAGCCGCGGCATCCTGGCCCAGCCCCAGGACTGGAGCGGCTCGCAGCGCTACACCGTCCTGTTCGGCCAGGGCCTGTCGGTCAACGCCGTGCAGGCGGCGGGCGTCTACCAGACCATCGCCAACGGCGGGCTGCGGGTCGAGCCGCAGCTGGTCGCCGGTACCGTAGGCCCGGGCGGCAAGCTGGAACCGGCGCCCGTGCAGAAGACCACCCGGGTGATCAGCGCCAAGACGGCCGCCACGCTGCGGGTCATGCTCGAAGGCGTGGTCAGCCAGGACGGCACCGCGCCCGAGGCGCGCATCCCCGGCTACCGGGTCGCCGGCAAGACCGGCACGGCGCAACGCTTCGACCCCACCTGCGGCTGCTACAAGGGCTATACCGGTTCGTTCATCGGCATGGCGCCGGCGGACGACCCGAAGCTGGTCGTCGCGGTCACCCTGCAGCGCCCGGTGCGCGGGTACTACGGAGGCACCGTCGCCGCGCCGGTGTTCAAGGACGTCATGACGTACGCCCTGCAGAAGATGCAGGTCCCGCCGACCGGGTCGAAGTCGCCCACGATCCGGCTCACCCCGCAAGACCGGTAGCCTCGCCACCGTGTCTGCAGCAGCCGTGACCTCCCTCGGGCTGCGCCCATCGATCTCGAACGGGTGCACCCTGGAACAGGTCGTCGAGGCACTGGAAAGCAAGGTGCGCTGCGTACGACCTGACCTGCTCGGCACCCGGGTGCTCGGTGTGACCCTCGACTCGCGCGCGGTGCGACCCGGCGACCTGTACGCGGCTCTGCCGGGCTCGCGTGCGCACGGCGCGCAGTTCGTCGCGGCGGCCGCGGCGGCCGGTGCGGTGGCCGTGCTGACCGACGACGCGGGAGTGGCCACCACCCAGGAGGCGGCGCCCCAGCTTGCGGTGCTGGTCAGCGACGACCCGCGAGCCGTCCTCGGCCAGGTCGCCGCCACCGTCTACGGCGACCCGGCCGTGGACGTCACCCTGCTCGGGATCACCGGGACCAACGGCAAGACGACCACGACCTACCTGATGGACGCCGTGCTGCGCTCGGCCGGCCGGGTTACCGGGCTGGTCGGCACGGTCGAGACCCGGGTGGCCGATGAGCGGGTGCCGAGCGTGCGGACGACGCCCGAGGCGCCGGACCTGCACGCCCTGCTGGCCGCGATGCGTGAGCGCGGCGTCCAGGTCTGCTCGATGGAGGTGTCCAGCCAGGCGCTGGCCCAGCACCGGGTGGACGGCGCGGTGATGGACGTCGCCGGGTTCACCAACTTCAGCCAGGACCACCTCGAGCTGCATGGCGACATGGGCACCTACCTGGCCGCGAAGGCGTTGCTGCTCACTCCGGCACACAGCCGCCGTGCCGTCGTGGTGGTGGACGACGACGGCTCGCGGCGCGCCGCGGCGGGGGCCACCGTCCCGATCATCACGCTGACCGGTCAGGCCGGCTCGGACGCCGACTGGCGGGTGGTCGAACGCACCCCGAGCGGTGCGGGCACCGACTTCGTCCTGGTCGGTCCCCGGGGGCAGCGGCTGGGCCTGCGGTGCCCGCTGCCGGGCGACTTCAACGTGCTCAACGCGGCGCTCGCTGCCCTGGTGCTGCTGGCCGCCGGTCTCACCGAGCAGCAGGTGGTCGACGGCCTGCGCTCGGCCGACGGCGTACCCGGCCGGATGGAACAGGTCGGTGACCCGGCGTCCGGTCCGCTCGCGGTGGTGGACTACGCGCACACCCCGGACGCGGTGGCGGCTGCGCTGGACGCGCTGCGCCCGGCGACGTCCGGCCGGCTGGTCGTGGTGCTGGGGGCCGGTGGCGACCGGGACCCAGGCAAGCGCCCTGCCATGGGCGCCGCCGCCGCGGACGCCGCGGACGTCGTGGTGGTGACCGACGACAACCCGCGCAGCGAGGACCCGGCGGCGATCCGGTCGGCGGTCCTGGCCGGTGCCCGCAGGGCTGCCGACGTGCGGGCGGGCCGCGGTGAACGGGTCGAGGTGGTCGAGATCGGCGACCGCGCCGCCGCGATCGACGAGGGGGTCCGGCTGGCCAACCGGAGCGGTGACGTGCTGCTCGTCGCGGGCAAGGGCCACGAGCCGGGCCAGGAGGTCGCCGGCGTGGTGCATCCCTTCGACGACCGGGCCGAGGTCGCCCGCGCGCTGCGCGAGGTGCGTCCGTGATCGCCTTGACGCTGGCTGAGATCGCCGACGTGACCGGCGGCGTCCTGCAGGGTCCGCCGGACCTTCTGGTGGACGGCACGGTCGTCACCGACGCCCGCCTTGCCGAGCCCGGCAGCCTGTACGTGGCGCGCGTGGGCGAGCACGCCGACGGCCTGGACTTCGTCCCTCAGGCGGTCGAGCGCCAGGCTGCCGCAGTGCTCGCCGAGCGGCCCAGCACGCAGCTGGCCAGCGTCGTGGTGCCGGACGTCCAGGCCGCCTTCGCCGCGGTCGCCCGCGAGGTCGTCGCTCGCGTCCCCGCGGTGCAGGTGGTGGCGGTCACCGGCTCGTCGGGCAAGACCAGCACCAAGGACCTGCTGGCCCAGGTGCTTAGCGAGCACGCACCTACCGTGGCCACCGCCGAGTCGTTCAACGGTGAGGTCGGCGTGCCGCTGACCGCGTGCCGGGTGGACGCGGACACCGCGCACCTGGTCCTCGAGATGGGCGCCCGTGGCATCGGGCACATCCGCTACCTCACCGAGATCGTCCGGCCGGACGTCGCGGTGGTGCTGAACGTGGGCACCGCGCACGTCGGCGAGTTCGGCTCGGTGGACGCGGTCGCGCAGGCGAAGGCCGAGCTGGTCGAGGCGCTGACGACTGACGGCGTGGCTGTGCTGAACACCGACGACCCCCGGGTGCGTGCGATGGCCGACCGCACTAAGGGGCGTGTCGTGCTCGTGGGGCGCTCGGACGACGCGCAGGTGCGGGCGGACGACGTCGTCCTGGACGACCAGGCCCGGGCCTCTTTCACCCTCGTGCACGGCGGCGAGCGCGCCGTTGTCCGCCTCGCGCTGCACGGCGAGCACCACGTGTCCAACGCGCTCGCCGTCGCGGCGGTGGGCCTCGAGGTCGGGATGACGCTGCCGGACGTGGCGGCCGCGCTGGGTCGGGCCCGACCCGCCAGCCGCTGGCGGATGGAGGTCCGGGACCGTCCGGACGGCGTCCGGATCGTCAACGACGCCTACAACGCCAACCCGGAGTCGATGCGGGCCGCGCTCAAGGCGCTCGCCGGTATGGGGGAGGGTCGGCGCACCTGGGCCGTGCTCGGCGAGATGCTCGAGCTCGGCGACAGCTCGCTGCTCGAGCACGACGCGATAGGACGCCTCGCCGTCCGGCTCAACGTCAAGCGCCTGGTCGCAGTAGGGCCGGGGGCCCGAGCCATCCACACCGGGGCGACCCAGGAAGGCTCGTGGGGTGAGGAGTCCGTGCATGTACCGGATGTCGAGGCGGCGTACGCGCTGCTGTCGGCCGAGCTGGAGCCCGGGGACGTCGTGCTGCTGAAGTCGAGCCGGGACGCCGGCCTGCGCTACCTCGGGGACCGGCTCGCGGGGGCCTGCGCATGAGGGCCGTACTCATCGCGGCGGCGGTCTCCCTGATGGTGTCGCTGTTCGGCACCCCGCTGTACATCCGCTGGCTTGTCAAGCGCGGGTACGGGCAGTTCATCCGGGACGACGGCCCGACCTCGCACCACACCAAGCGCGGCACTCCGACCATGGGCGGCACGGTCATCATCCTGGCGGCGCTGCTCGCCTACGTGGCCGCGCACCTGATCACCACGAACCCGCCGACGATGAGCGCCGTGCTGGTGCTCTTCCTGATGACCGGTCTGGGCGTCGTGGGGTTCCTGGACGACTTCATCAAGATCAGCAAGCAGCGCAGCCTGGGCCTGCGCACCGTGCCCAAGCTGATCGGGCAGTCCGTGGTGGCGTTGCTCTTCGCCGTCCTCGTGCTGCAGTTCCCGAACCACAAGTTCCGTACCCCGGCCTCGACTCAGATCTCCTTCATCCGGGACACCCGCTTCGACCTCGCGTTCGCCGGGGCGGCACTCGGCGTGGTGCTCTTCTGCATCTGGGCGTACGTGATGATCGCGGCCACCAGCAACGGCGTGAACCTGACCGACGGGCTGGACGGGCTGGCCACCGGCGCCAGCACGCTGGTGTTCGCGGCGTACGTGCTGATCGGCACCTGGCAGTCCAACCAGAGCTGTCAGCAGCTGACTGGCAACGAGACCGGCTCGGCGGCGCTGAAGTGCTACGAGGTCCGGGACCCGCGTGACCTCGCGGTGGTCGGGGCCTGCGTGATGGGCGCCTGCATCGGCTTCCTGTGGTGGAACGCCTCGCCGGCCAAGATCTTCATGGGGGACACCGGCTCGCTCGCGCTCGGCGGCGCGCTGGCCGGGCTGGCGATCACCAGCCGCACCGAGCTGCTGCTGCTGGTCGTCGGCGGCCTGTTCGTGCTCATCACCTTGTCGGTGATCATCCAGGTCGGCTCGTTCAAGCTGACCGGCAGACGGGTGTTCCGGATGGCACCGCTGCAACACCACTTCGAGCTGCTCGGCTGGCACGAGGTGACCATCGTGATCCGGTTCTGGATCATCGCCGGGTTGTTCGTCGCCCTGGGCCTGGGCATCTTCTACGCGGAGTGGGTGGTCGGTTCGTGAGCGACGCCCCTGGTCGACTGGACGGCCTGACGGACCGCGACGCGGACTGGGCCGGTCTGCAGGTGGTGGTGGCCGGGCTGGCGGTGAGCGGTTTCGCCGCGGCCGACGCGCTGCTCCAGCGGGGGGCGCGGCTCGTCGTCCTGGACGGGCGTGACGGTCCGCAGGAGCGCGAGCGGGCCGAGATCCTGCGGATCATGGGAGCCGACGTCCGGCTCGGGGAGTCAGCGACGACCGAGCTGCCGGGCCGCCCCGACCTGGTCGTCACCTCGCCCGGATGGCGCCCCGCGCAGCCCGTGCTCGCCGCTGCCGCCGCGGCCGGCGTGCCGGTCTGGGGCGAGGTCGAGCTGGCTTGGCGGATGCGGCCCGCGCACGGCGGCCCGCCCTGGCTCACCCTGACCGGCACCAACGGCAAGACCACGACCGTGCACATGCTCACCTCGATGTTGCGGGCCGCCGGGCTGCGAGCGGCCGCGGTCGGCAACGTCGGCACCCCCATCCTGCACGCGGTCCTCGCCGAGGAGCCGCTGGACGTGCTCGCGGTCGAGCTGTCCAGCTTCCAGCTGCACTGGCTCGGCCCGGACCGCGCCCGCTCGGTCGCGCCGCTGGCCAGCGCCGTGCTGAACGTCGAGCCGGACCACCTGGACTGGCACGGCAGCTTCGAGGCGTACCTGAAGGACAAGGGCGACGTCTACGAGCGGACCGAGGTGGCCTGCGTCTACAACGTGCAGGATCCGCGGACCGAGCAGCTGGTCCGCGACGCGGATGTCACCGACGGCTGTCGGGCGATCGGCTTCACCCGCGGCTCGCCCTCGGTGGGCATGGTCGGGGTGGTGGACGACGTGCTGGCCGACCGCGCGTTCGTGGTCGAGCGACGGACGTCGGCGGCCGAGCTCGGCACGCTGGCCGACGTCCAGGGGGATTCGCCCGTGCTCGCGCCGCACCAGGTGTCGAACGCGCTGGCGGCCGCCGCGCTCGCCCGGGCCGCCGGGGTGGCTCCGTCCGCCGTCCGCGACGGGCTGCGCGGGTTCCGGCCCGAGCCGCACCGCATCGCGCACGTGGCGACCGTGGACGGGATCAGCTTCGTCGACGACTCCAAGGCCACCAACCCACCGGCTGCCGCCGCGGCGCTGGCCACCTTCGAGCACGTCGTCTGGGTGGCCGGTGGCCTGCTCAAGGGCGCGGACGTCGACGACCTGGTCCGGGTGCACGCCGGCCGGCTGCGCGCGGTCGTGCTGATCGGCCGCGACCGCGAGCAGATCGCCCGGGCGATCGCGCGACACGCGCCGGATGTCCCGGTCGTCGAGGTCGACTCGACGGAGACTGGGCTCATGGACGACGTCGTGCGCCGCGCCGCATCGCTGGCGCGCGCCGGGGACACCGTCCTGCTCGCGCCGGCGGCGGCTTCGATGGACCAGTTCCGCGACTACGCCCAGCGCGGGGAGGAGTTCGCCGCCGCCGTCCACCGGTTCACTCGGTCCCGGCAGGGGGAGTAGCCGTGACCAGCCAGGTCCAGGGCCGCGCCGCGCTGCCCGCGAACCAGTCCCGGCTGCGCCGGCACGTACCCGCCGCGGAGCGGCTGGACTCGCCGGTCACCACCTACTACGTGCTGCTGGGCAGCACGCTGCTCCTGCTGGTCATCGGGCTGGTCATGGTGCTGTCGGCCTCGTCGGTGACCTCGCTGTCCAAGAGCGGCTCGTCGTTCACCATCTTCCTCAGCCAGCTGCGCTTCGCGGTGATCGGTCTGCCGTTGATGCTGGTGGCCTCCCGGGTTCCCGTGCGGCTCTGGAAGCGGATCGGCTGGGTGGTGCTCGTCGGCGCGCTGCTCGCCCAGCTGCTGGTCTTCACGTCCCTGGGCGTCAGCGTCAACGGCAACCGGAACTGGATCGGGGTCGGTGGCCAGCGGCTGCAGCCGTCCGAGGCGCTCAAGCTCGCGCTCGTGCTGTGGGGGGCGGCGGTGCTGGCCCGCAAGCGACTGCTGCTGGACCGGTGGGTGCACGTGCTGGTGCCGGTGCTGGCGCCGGTCGGGGTGCTCACCATCGGGCTGGTGCTGGCCGGACACGACCTGGGTACCGCGCTGGTACTGCTGCTGATCCTCGCCGCGCTGCTGTTCGCCGCCGGTGCACCGCTGCGGATGTTCGGCATCGCCGGCGCGTCGATGGCGGTCCTGGTCGGCGCGATGGTGATGTCCAGCGACAACCGCAAGACCCGGATCGCCTCCTGGCTCGGGGGCCGGTGCACCGACACCCTTACCGTCTGCTACCAGTCCATCCACGGTAAGTACGCACTGGCGGACGGCGGCTGGTGGGGCGTGGGCCTGGGCGCCAGCCGGGAGAAGTGGTCCTGGCTGCCCGAGGCGCACAACGACTTCATCTTCGCGATCATCGGCGAGGAGCTCGGTCTGCCCGGCGTGCTGGTGGTCCTCGCGCTGTTCCTGCTCATCGGTTGGGCGTGCCTGCGGCTGGTGACCCGCAGCGACGACCTCTTCGTCCGGATCGCCTCCGCGGCGACGATGGCCTGGCTGCTCGGCCAGACCCTGATCAACGTCGGTGCGGTGATCGGCATGCTTCCGGTGATCGGACTGCCGCTGCCCCTGGTCTCCAGCGGTGGGTCCGCGCTGCTCACCTCGATGCTCGTGCTCGGCATGCTGATGTCCTTCGCCCGGGCCGAGCCAGGTGCCGCGCACGCGCTGTCGGCGCGGGGCGGAATGCTGCGGCGTTCGCTGGCGGTGCTGCCCGGTCGGGCCCGGGGTGCGGGGCGGGCCGGCCGGTGACGACGTCCGTGCTGCTCGCCGGCGGGGGAACGGCGGGGCACGTGTCACCGCTCCTGGCGCTGGCCGACTGCCTGCGTCGGCGCAACCCCGCGATGACGGTCACGGTGCTCGGTACGGCCGAGGGTCTGGAGGCGAGGCTGGTGCCCGCGCACGGCTACGAGCTTCGCACTGTGCCGAAGGTCCCACTGCCACGTCGGCCGGGCCCGGACCTGGTCCGGCTTCCCGGGCGACTGCGCGGCGCCGTCCGGGCGGCCGCGGACGCGGTGCAGCAGAGCGGGGCCGACGTGGTGGTCGGTTTCGGCGGCTACGTGGCGGCGCCCGCCTACCTGGCCGCGCGCCGGCGCGGGGTGCCGATCGTCGTGCACGAGCAGAACCCGTTGCCGGGCGTCGCCAACCGGCTCGGCGCTCGGCTGACCCGCTTCGTGGCCACCACCTTCCCCGACACCAAGCTCGCCCACTCGGTGCACACCGGGATGCCGCTGCGCCACCAGATCAGCAGCCTGGCGAGCCTGACCGTCGACGAGCGCGCCGCGCGGCAGATGTCGGCCCGGGCCGCACTGGGTCTGGATCGGGACCGGACCACGCTGCTCGTCACCGGCGGCTCGCTCGGCGCGCAGCGGCTGAACGAGACCTTCGGGGCGGCGGCGGCGGACCTGCGGGCGGCGGGCGTGCAGGTGCTGCACGTCAGCGGCACCGGCAAGCAGGTGGACGTCGAGCCGGCCGTGGACGGCCAGGCGCCGTACGTGGTGCTGCCGTACGCGGACCGGATGGACGAGGCGTACCTGGCGGCCGACCTGGTGGTCTGCCGGGCCGGTGCCAACACTGTGTGCGAGCTGGCCACCGTGGGTCTGCCAGCGGCGTACGTGCCGCTGCCGATCGGCAACGGCGAGCAGCGGCTGAACGCCGAACCCGTCGTCGCGGCCGGCGGCGGCCTGCTGGTGGACGACGTCGGCTGCACGCCGGACTGGGTGCGCCAGGTGCTGCTGCCGTTGTTGGCCGACCCGACGTCCCTGCACGCGATGGGCGAGGCGGCGACCCGGTTCGTCGTCCCGGACGCGGACGAGCGGCTGGCCGACTTGGTGCTGTCCGCGGCCGGGAGCCGGTCGTGAACGACTCCGCCCCGGTCGGGGAGGCCGAGCAGCTCTCGCCGGTCCACTTCATCGGCATCGGTGGCGCCGGGATGTCGGGCATCGCCCGGATCATGCTGGCGATGGGGCTCGAGGTCAGCGGCAGCGACGCGAAGGAGTCGCTGCTGCTGACCGCGCTGGCTGCTGAGGGGGCCAGGGTGCAGGTCGGCCACGACCCGCGACACGTCGAACAGGCCCGTACGGTGGTCGCCTCGTCCGCCGTCCGGCCGTCGAACCCAGAGCTGGCCCGGGCCCGCGAGCTCGGTCTGCGCGTGCTGCACCGCTCCGAGGCGCTGGCCGCGGTCAGCGGTGGGCACCGGGTCATCGCGGTGGCCGGCACCAACGGCAAGACGACCACCACGGCGATGCTCACCGTGATGCTTCAGAAGTGCGGTCGCGACCCTTCCTTCTCGATCGGCGGCGAACTGACCGAGAGCGGGACGAACGCCCACCTGGGCAGCGGTGAGGTGTTCGTGCTTGAGGCGGACGAGAGCGACGGGACGTTCGTCGTGTACCGCCCGCACCTCGCTGTGGTGACGAACGTGCAGCCGGACCACCTGGACTTCTACGGCACGGCCGAGGCGGTGGAGGCCGGGTTCGCGGAGTTCGCACGCAGCATCCGACCCGATGGCCTGCTGGTCGCCTGCGCGGACGACCCGGGGTCGGCCCGGCTGGCCGAACAGGCTGCGGCAGAAGGGATCCGGGTGCGAACCTTCGGCTTCTCCGAAGAGGCCGACGTCCGGTTGCTCGATCTTGAGCCGGACGAGGCCGGGTCGAGCTTCGAGGTCTGGGACGGCGACCTGCCGATCGGCCGAGCCAGGGTGAGCGTGCCCGGCCGGCACAACGCGCTGAACGCGCTGGCCGCCTGGACGGCGCTCGTCGAGGTCGACGTGCCGCCGACTGCGGCACTGGAGGCCATGGCGGCGTTCACCGGGACCCGTCGACGGTTCGAGCCGCGAGGGAGCTCTGGCGGGGTGCGCCTGTTCGACGACTACGCGCACAACCCGGGCAAGGTGGCCGCGGCGCTGACCACCGCTCGGCAGGTGGCCGGCAAAGGTCGGGTCGTCGCGGTCTTCCAGCCGCACCTGTACAGCCGCACGCGGGACTTCGCACAGGAGTTCGGCCAGGCGCTCGGCCAGGCTGACGAGGTCGTCGTGATGGACGTCTACGCAGCGCGCGAGGACCCGCTTCCCGGGGTCTCCGGTGCGCTCGTCGCCGACGCGGTCCCGCTGCCGTCCGAGCGGGTCGCCTACGTCCCGTCCTGGTCGGCCGTGGCCGGAGCGGTCCGGGCCAGGGTGAAGCCGGGCGACCTGGTCGTCACCATCGGCGCGGGTGACATCACGATGCTGGCCGACGAGGTGCTGGCCCTGCTGGGCGGGTCGGACCCGCGATGAGCACGCGGACGACGACGGTGCGCGAGTCCGGCACCGAGACGTCCGCGAGGTTCGAGGCGCGGGCCCGGGCAGCCCGGTGGCGGTCCCGGCGACCGGTGCTGGTCGCGGTGCTGGTGGCGATGGTCCTGGTCGCGGTGGCGGCACTGGCCTACTTCGGCCCCGTGCTCGTGGTGCGCTCCGTGCAGGTCCGCGGCCTGGACGGTCCCGCTGCCGACCAGGTGGTCAGGGCGGTCGGCGACCTGACTGGCACGCCGTTGGCGCAGGTGGACACCGGCGCGGTCGGCGACCGGGTCCGGCGCGTTCCCGCGGTGGCGTCCGTCGAGGTGCGGCGTGGCTGGCCATCCACCCTGCAGCTGGTCGTGCGACCGCGGGTGGCCGTGGCGGCGGTGCCGGCGACCGGCGTCGGGTACCGGCTGGTCGACGCGTCCGGCGTCGCCTTCGCGAAGGTTGCGCGGGCACCGGCCGGCGTACCCGTGATCGACGTCCCGGTCGGGGTGAAGGCGGCCGACACGCTCGGTGCTGCGCTCACCGTGCTGGACGCGCTGCCGCCCGCGCTGCGCTCGAGGGTGAGCAGAGTCAGCGCAGACTCGCCCGACGACGTCCGGATGCGCCTCGGCGCGGCCACCGTGGTGTGGGGGAGCGGGGACGACAGCGAGCTCAAGGCCCGGGTGCTGACCGCGCTGACCAAGCACAAGGCGAAGGTCTACGACGTGAGCTCCCCGAGCACCCCGGTGCTCCGCTAACCCCACTTGTGGCGACCTGGCGGGGTCTCACGACGGTCTGAGACCACGAGAACGGCTCACCAGTCGGGGTCGCAGGGGTGATGCGAGTGGCCGATCTGCCGACACGCCGGGCGCGGTCGTTGGCGGTGGGGCGATCGGCACCTAGCGTCTTCGACCAGGACGAGGTTGACATAACTATAACCCTCAACTTGAGGGTCAGGGTCCACCAAACAGGGCAATACCCAGTGAGAGGCACTCGACGTGGCTGCACCGCAGAACTACCTGGCCGTCATCAAGGTCGTCGGCATCGGCGGCGGTGGCGTCAACGCGATCAACCGGATGATCGACGTAGGCCTCAAGGGCGTCGAGTTCATCGCCGTGAACACCGACGCGCAGGCCCTGCTGATGTCGGACGCCGACGTCAAGCTGGACGTCGGCCGCGAGCTCACCCGCGGGCTCGGCGCCGGCGCCGACCCCGAGGTCGGCAAGAAGGCCGCCGAGGACCACGCGGAGGAGATCGAGGAGGTGCTGCGCGGCGCCGACATGGTCTTCGTCACCGCTGGCGAGGGTGGCGGCACCGGCACCGGCGGCGCGCCCGTCGTCGCGCGGATCGCCCGCTCGCTGGGTGCGCTGACCATCGGCGTCGTGACCCGCCCGTTCACCTTCGAGGGTCGTCGTCGCGCGAACAGCGCCGAGACCGGCATCGCGCAGCTGCGCGACGAGGTCGACACCCTCATCGTCATCCCGAACGACCGGCTGCTGTCGATCAGCGATCGCGCGGTCAGCATGCTCGACGCGTTCCGCAGCGCCGACCAGGTGCTGCTGTCCGGCGTCCAGGGCATCACCGACCTGATCACCACGCCGGGTCTGATCAACCTCGACTTCGCCGACGTGAAGTCGGTCATGCAGGGTGCGGGCAGCGCGCTGATGGGTATCGGCTCCGCCCGTGGCGAGGACCGCGCGGTGCAGGCGGCTGAGCTGGCGATCTCCTCGCCACTGCTCGAGGCCAGCATCGACGGCGCCTACGGTGTCCTGCTGTCCATCCAGGGCGGCTCCGACCTGGGCCTGTTCGAGATCAACGAGGCGGCCCGGCTGGTTCAGGAGGCCGCGCACCCGGAGGCGAACATCATCTTCGGTGCCGTCATCGACGACGCGCTGGGCGACGAGGTCCGGGTCACCGTGATCGCCGCCGGCTTCGACGGTGGTGTGCCCACCCAGCGCAAGGACGACCGCGCCCTCGGCCAGATCACCGGCTCCTCGACGTCCAGCGCGATCCGGACGGCGCCGCCCGCCACGCCGGCGTACGCGGGCAGCAGCAACGGCACCAGCAACGGCACCAGCAACGGACACTCGTCCAGCCAGCGGCCCTACTCCACCAACGGGTCCACGGCACCGCACGTCGAGCCGGCCGGTGAGTCCTCCACGGATGCCGGAGTCGAGTCCGCCGCATCGGCGCGGCGCGGCGAGCCGGTCGTGGTGCCGGACACCCTCGAGCCGGTCCGCGCCCGCGCGCCGCGCTCGGTGGTCTTCGACGACGCGGACGACGAGCTGGACGTGCCCGACTTCCTCAAGTGAGCCTTACGGCACACTGACGAGGTGATCGCCTGGACCGAACGGCTCGAGGGTCGAAACGGGCCGCGCGGTCCGGTTGCCGAGCTGACGCTGACCGACCGGACGGGTGGCTCGAGCGTCGGGCCGTACGGCACCGCGACCGGTTCGGACGGGCTCAACCTGGGCGTCCACGTGGGTGACGACCTCGATCGCGTCACGGCCAACCGTGCGGCGCTGGCTTCCGCACTCGGGCTGGCGGTCGAGCGCCTCGTGGTCGCCAACCAGGTCCACGGCGTCACCGTCGCCCACGTCAGCGACCCGTGGCCGACGAGGCCGCAGGACGCCGACGCCATGGTCACGACGGTGCCCGACCTCGCGCTCGCCGTCCTGGTCGCGGACTGCGTCCCGGTGCTGCTCGCGGCACCCGACGAGGGGGTCGTCGCCGTCGCGCACGCCGGGCGGCCGGGGATGGCTGCCGGTGTGGTTCCGGCGACGGTCGGGGCGATGCGCGACCTCGGCGGACGCCGGATCGTGGCCCGGCTCGGACCCTCCGTGTGCGGGCGGTGCTACGAGGTGCCGCTCGAGCTGCGCGAGCAGGTGGCGGCCGTCCAGCCGGTCAGCCGGACGTTGACCTGGGCGGGCACGCCGGCCCTGGACGTCGCCGCAGGCGTTCTCTCGCAGCTGGTCGAGCTCGGCGTCGCGGTGCAGCAGCTGCCGGGCTGCACACGAGAGTCGGCGAACCTGTACTCCTACCGCCGCGACGGCCGAACCGGTCGCTTCGCAGGGGTCGCCCGGTTGCGCCCGGCCGAGGTGGGTGCGTGAGCGAGGTCGACCCGCAGCGGCGCGCCGAGCTTGCCGGTCGGCTGCGTGCCGTCCACGACCGGATCGAGCGGGCCTGTGCGGTCGCCGACCGCGACCCGGGCGAGATCACGCTGGTAGTGGTGACCAAGACGTTTCCGGCTGCGGACGTCGTCCGGCTGGTCGAGCTCGGCGTGGCCGACGTGGGGGAGAACCGCGACCAGGACGCCGCTGCCAAGGCCATCGAGGCCGCCGCGGCGCTCGGCGCCGGACAGCGGCCGCCGCGCTGGCACTTCGTCGGTCAGCTGCAGCGCAACAAGGCGGCGTCCGTCGCCCGCTACGCCGACGTGGTGCACTCTGTGGACCGGCTCCCGCTGGCCACGGCCCTCGGCAAGGGCGCGCAGCTGGCCGGGCGCCAGCTTGACGTGCTGCTGCAGGTGTCGCTCCACGACCCCGCCGGCGGCGCCGGACGTGGTGGCGTCCTGCCGTTCGACCTGGCCGAGCTGGCCGCCGCGGTGGCGCGGACGGAAGGTCTGCGGCTGCGCGGGGTGATGGCGGTGGCGCCGCTCGACGCACCGGCGGGGCCGGCCTTCGCCCGGCTCGCCGAGCTCGCTGCCACGCTCCGCGCGGAGCACCCGCAAGCCACCTGGATGTCCGCCGGGATGAGCGGCGACCTGGAGGATGCGGTCGCTCACGGTGCGACACACCTGCGTGTCGGGAGCGCGGTCCTCGGATCACGTCCGTCACTCCGGTAACGTCCAAAACCGTACGCGGGCGCGAGGTGCGCCCCGGACGGACGACGGAGGAGCTGGCGATGTCAGGTGCGCTGCGCAAGACCATGGTGTACCTCGGGCTGGCCGAGGACGAGCACTATGACGACGAGCTGTACGAGGACTTCGACGAGGAGCCCGCACAGCGACCCGAGGTGCCGCGATCGGAGCGCAGCCAGGTCACCCAGCTGCCCGCCCGCTCGCTGGCACGAGTGGTTCCCGGCCCTGGGCACGGGGAGCTGCAGCGGATCACCACGATCCACCCGCGCACGTACAACGAGGCCAAGAACATCGGCGAGTCGTTCCGTGACGGCGTGCCGGTCATCATGAACCTGTCCGACATGAGCGACTCGGACGCCAAACGCCTGGTGGACTTCGCGGCCGGTCTGGTGTTCGGTCTGCACGGCGCCATCGAGCGGGTGACCAACAAGGTGTTCCTGCTGTCCCCGGCCCACATCGAGGTCACGGCCGAGGACAAGGAGCCGGTGAACACGGCTGGCCTGTTCAACCAGAGTTGATCCGTGCAGCTGATCCGGACGCTGCTAGGCCTCGTCGTCCTGGCATTCTTCGTCCTGCTCATCGGGCGACTGGTGCTGGACTGGATCCAGGCTTTCGCCCGTGACTGGCGCCCGCGGGGCGTCTCCCTCGTGCTCGCCGAGGCGATCTACACCGTGACCGACCCGCCGTTGCGCGCGCTGCGGCGGGTCATCCCGCCGTTGCGCATCGGCCAGGTTCAGCTCGACCTAGCATTCATGATCTTGTTCATCGTGACGCTGCTGCTGCTCCAGTTGCTGCGTTGACGCCAGCGGGCCGCCCCCGGCATCCGGGTGCATGTGTCGAGCGTCGAATCGACCTCTGACATGCGCATTCGCTACGGTGGGCGGGCGACCCCAGACACCGAGAGGTGACCACATGCCGCTGAACCCCGAGGAAGTTGTCAACAAGCGCTTCAGCCCGACGAAGTTCCGTCAGGGTTACGACGAGGAGGAAGTCGACGAGTTCCTCGACGAGGTCGTGGCCGAGCTACGACGTCTGAACTCCGAGAACGAAGAGCTCCGCGCCAAGCTCAGCGCGTGCGAGAGCCGCGTGGCCGAGCTGTCCCGCAACGGTGGCCGAGCCCGCGAAGAGGCACCGGCCAGCGGCCCGGTAGCCGTCGTGCCACCCGCACCGGCGCCTGCCCCTGTACCGGCACCGGCTCCCGTCCCGGCTCCTGCTCCTGCTCCTGCGCCGGCCCCGGCACCCGTCCAGGCGCCGGCCGCCGCCAGTGCTGGCGCTGAGGGCGCCGCGGGCATGCTCGCACTGGCGCAGAAGCTGCACGACGAGCACGTCGAGGCGGGCAAGGCCGAGCGCACCAAGATCGTCGGCGATGCTCAGGACCACGCGGCGCGACTGATCCGCGAGGCCGAGGCCAAGCAGCGCGAGACGCTCGGTGACCTCGAGGAGCAGCGTCAGGTGCTGCAGCGCAAGGTCGAGCAGCTGCGCTCGTTCGAGCGCGAGTACCGCAGCCGGCTCAAGGCCTATCTGGAGGACCAGCTCAAGCAGCTCGAGGCGAAGGCCGCAGCCGGGGGCTCGGAGCCGGATTCGTCCGGCACTGGCTCGCAGCCGCAGTCGTCGACGGCGGAGGTGACGCAGCTGCCCACCCGCGGTGCCTACGGCTCCAACGACGCCGACCGCCAGGGCCAGTCCGAGACGCCGAGGTTCCCCTTCGGGAGCTGAACGTCAGGGCCGCATCTCGGTAAGCATGGGTAGCATCGCGCCAGGACCACCGGACTCTTCCGGTGGTCCTGGCGCGTCCCTGCTCGGCGAGTCGCGTTGAGGTCGGTTCAGGTGGCGCCTATCCTTCCGGCACCACGCTGAGCGGTGCGGCTGGTATCCGGTTGGGGCACAGGATCGGTTCGCTTCGCAACGAGGGAGACACGATGGCCAGAACCAGCGTCGCAGGGTCAGCCCGACGCGCGGTCGGGGCCGCCGTGTCCTCGGCGGCCAGAGTTGCGAAGAAGGTCACCCCGGCTAAGAAGGCCACCCCGGCGAAGAAGGCCACCCCGGCTAAGAAGGTGGCTCCGGCTAAGAAGGTGGCTCCGGCTAAGAAGGTGGCTCCGGCGAAGAAGGTGGCTCCGGCCAAGAAGGCCACCCCGGCGAAGAAGGTGGCTCCGGCCAAGAAGGCCACCCCGGCGAAGAAGGTGGCTCCGGCCAAGAAGGTGGCTCCGGCCAAGAAGGTGGCTCCGGCCAAGAAGGTGGCTCCGGCCAAGAAGGCCACCCCGGCGAAGAAGGTGGCTCCGGCCAAGAAGGTGGCTCCGGCCAAGAAGGCCACCCCGGCGAAGAAGGTGGCTCCGGCGAAGAAGGCCACCCCGGCGAAGAAGGTGGCTCCGGCCAAGAAGGTGGCTCCGGCCAAGAAGGCCACCCCGGCCAAGAAGGTGGCTCCGGCGAAGAAGGCGGCCCCGGCCAAGAAGGTGGCCCAGGCGAAGAAGGTGGCTCCGGCCAAGAAGGCCACCCCGGCCAAGAAGGTGGCTCCGGCGAAGAAGGCCACGCCGAGGGCGCTGCGCGTTCGGGAGGACGAGTCCCCGTGGACGGCCGCCGAGCTGCGCGAGGTGCGCAACGAGCTGACTGCGGACGTGACCCGCCTGCAGAACGAGATCTCGCACGCGGAAAGCGACCTGCAGGACCTGCTTCGTGACTCCGGCGACGGCGCCGGCGACGACCAGGCGGACGCCGGCGCGAAGACCTTCGAGCGCGAGCAGGAGATCACGCTGGCGAACAACAGCCGCGAGATGCTCGAGCAGAGCCAACGCGCTCTCGCCCGGATCGCCGACGGCACCTACGGGATCTGCGAGTCCTGCGGCAACCCGATCGGCAAGATGCGACTGCAGGCCTTCCCACGTGCGACCCTGTGCGTGTCATGCAAACAGCGTCAGGAGCGTCGCTGAGCGACGCCGCCCCCCAGCCCGCACGCCCCCGACGGGGTCTGATCGTCGTCCTCGCCGCCGTCGCGGTCGCCGTGATCGTCGTCGACCAGGCAAGCAAGGCGTTGGCGGCGGCCAAGCTCACCCCTGGTGACCCGATCCAGCTGGTCGGCGACCTGCTCCGGCTGGACCTGATCCGCAATCCCGGCGCGGCGTTCTCGCTGGCCACCGGGATGACCTGGGTGCTAACCGTGGTGGCGATCGGCGTCGTGGTCTTCGTCGTCCGGTCCGCCAGGCGCCTGGCCAGCCTGCCGTGGGCAGTGGCGCTCGGCCTGCTGCTCGGTGGGGCGATCGGGAACCTGACCGACCGCCTGCTTCGCGAGCCGGGATTCGCTCGGGGTCACGTGGTGGACTTCATCGCCTACGGACACCTGTTCATCGGCAACGTCGCGGACATCGCGATCGTCGTCGCAGCCGGGCTGATCGTCGTCCTCGGGCTGCGCGGCACGAGCCTGGACGGCCGGCACCCGACCCCCGATCGCAGCGGCCCCCGGACGGACGACGCCGATGAGTGAGTCGACGACCCAGCCGGGTGAGCAGCGCTCGCTTCCCGTGCCCGAGGGGCTGGAGGGCGAGCGCCTGGACGCGGCGATGGCTCGGCTGTTCGGCCTGTCCCGCACCCGCGCCGCCGATCTGGTGGCGCAGGGGCTGGTGCAGCTCGACGGGCGCCCCACCGCCAAGTCGGACCGGGTCAGCGCCGGAGCCTGGCTCGAGGTCACGCTGCCTGGACCAGCCGTCGAACAGCAGATCGTGGTCGAGCCCGTCCCCGGTCTGCGGGTGGTGCACGACGACGACGACATCGTCGTGGTGGACAAGCCGATCGGCGTCGCCGCGCACCCGAGCCCGGGCTGGACGGGCCCGACCGTGGTCGGCGGGCTCGCGGCGGCCGGGTACCGGATCTCCACGTCCGGGGCGGCCGAGAGGCAGGGCATCGTGCACCGCCTGGACGTCGGCACGTCGGGTCTGATGGTCGTCGCCAAGAGCGAACGCGCGTACACCCTGCTCAAGCGTGCGTTCAAGGAGCGCACGGTCGACAAGGTCTACCACGCACTGGTCCAGGGTCATCCCGACCCGCTGCGCGGCACGATCGACGCGCCGATCGGCCGCCATCCCCAGCACGACTACAAGTTCGCGGTGACCGCCGGCGGCAAGGACAGCGTGACGCACTACGAGGTACTGGAGGCGTTCCGGGCGGCGTCCCTGGTCGAGGTGCACCTGGAGACCGGCCGGACCCACCAGATCCGGGTGCACTTCGCCGCGCTGCGCCACCCGTGCGTGGGCGACCTCACCTACGGCGCTGACCCGACGCTGGCCCAGCGGGTCGGGCTCCAGCGCCAGTGGCTGCACGCCATGCGGCTCGGGTTCGAGCACCCCGGCAGCGGCCAGCACGTGGAGTTCGAGAGCAGCTACCCAGCCGACCTGGCTGCCGCCCTCGAGGTGATCTCGGCCGGTTGACGGCGTGTCCAGCCGCGACACGCGGGCTGGCCTGGATCGTTGCCGCGGGTGGCGGGAACTGTCGGTTCGCCGACCTAGACTCGGCCCATGCCGTCGAGCTCCACCCCGTCCCCCGCTGCGTCGTCCGGCGGGCCGTCGTTCGCGCATCTGCACGTGCACACCGAGTACTCGATGCTCGACGGGGCGGCCCGGATCGACGACCTGATGGCCGAGGCGGCCAGGCAGGGGATGCCGGCGGTGGCCACCACCGACCACGGTTACATATTCGGCGCCTACGAGTTCTGGAAGGCCGGCCAGAAGCACGGGGTCAAGCCGATCATCGGGCTCGAGGCCTACCTCACCCCGGGCACGAGTCGCTTCGACCGGACGCGGGTCAAGTACGGCGGCGGCGGCCGCGACGACGTGTCCGGCTCGGGTGCCTACACGCACATGACCATGCTGGCCCGCACCACCGGGGGCATGCACAACCTCTTCCGGATGGCCTCGCTGGCCTCGCTGGAGGGGTACTACTTCAAGCCGCGGATGGACCGCGAGCTGCTGCAGACCTACGGCGACGGCCTGATCGCCACCACCGGCTGCCCGAGCGGCGAGGTGCAGACCAGGCTCCGGCTCGGCCAGTACGACAAGGCGGTCGAAGCGGCGGCCGACTTCCGTGACCTCTTCGGCGCTGAGAACTTCTACTGCGAGCTGATGGACCACGGCCTCGGCATCGAGCGCCAGGTCCAGCAGGAGCTGCTCAGGCTGGCCCGTGACCTGGGCCTGCCGCTGGTGGCCACCAACGACCTGCACTACACCCGCGCCGAGGACGCGAAGGCGCACGCTGCCCTGCTGTGCGTGCAGTCCGGCTCGACGCTGGCCGACCCGAATCGCTTCAAGTTCGACGCCGACGACTTCTACCTCAAGAGCGCGGCCGAGATGCGACACACCTGGCGCGAACTGCCGGAGGCCTGCGACAACACGCTGTTGATCGCCGAGCGGTGCGAGGTCGGGTTCGCCGAGGGCGAGGGCCGGTACATGCCGCGGTTCCCGTGCCCCGAGGGCGAGGACGAGACCTCCTGGTTCGTCAAGGAGGTCGAGCGCGGGCTGCGCGAGCGCTACCCGGCCGGTATTCCGGACGACGTGCGCCGCCAGGCCACGTACGAGACCGACGTGATCGTGTCCAAGGGCTACGCCGGGTACTTCCTGGTCGTCGCGGACTTCATCGGCTGGGCCAAGGAGCACGGCATCCGGGTCGGCCCCGGTCGTGGGTCGGGCGCTGGCTCGATGTGTGCGTACGTCATGAAGATCACCGACCTCGACCCGCTGCAGCACGGCCTCATCTTCGAGCGGTTCCTCAACCCCGAGCGCATGTCGATGCCGGACTTCGACGTCGACTTCGACGAGCGCCGCCGCGGCGAGGTGATCCGCTACGTCACCGAGAAGTACGGCGAGGAGCGGGTCGCGCAGATCGTCACCTACGGCACCATCAAGGCCAAGCAGGCGGTCAAGGACGCCGCCCGGGTGATGGGCTTCCCGTTCGCGATGGGCGAGAAGCTGACCAAGGCGATGCCGCCGGCGATCATGGGCAAGGACATCCCGCTCGCCGGGATCTTCGACCCGCAGCACAAGCGGTACAGCGAGGCCGCCGAGTTCCGCACGCTGCACGACACCGACCCGGACGCCCGCGAGGTGGTCAAGACGGCCCTCGGGCTCGAGGGGCTCAAGCGGCAGTGGGGCGTGCACGCGGCCGGCGTGATCATGTCCAGCGAGCCACTGCTCGACCTGATCCCGATCATGCGCCGCGAGCAGGACGGCCAGATCATCACCCAGTTCGACTACCCGAGCTGCGAGACGCTCGGCTTGGTCAAGATGGACTTCCTCGGGCTGCGCAACCTGACGATCCTGGACGACGCGCTGGCCAACGTGCTGATGAACCGCGACCAGGTGGTCGACCTCGACGAGCTGAGCAAGACGCTCGACGACCCGGCGACGTACGAGCTGCTCGGGCGCGGCGACACGCTGGGCGTCTTCCAGTTCGACGGTGGCCCGATGCGCGCGCTGCTGCGCCTGATGAAGCCCGACAACTTCGAGGACATCTCCGCGGTCGGCGCGCTCTACCGACCCGGGCCGATGGGCGCGAACTCGCACACGAACTACGCCCTGCGCAAGAACAAGCTGCAGGACATCACCTACATGCACGACGAGCTGGCCGAGGCGCTGGAGCCGATCCTCGGCACCACCTACGGCCTGATCGTCTACCAGGAGCAGGTGATGGAGATCGCCCAGCAGCTGGCTGGGTACACGCTCGGCAAGGCGGACCTCCTCCGCCGCGCGATGGGCAAGAAGAAGCGCGAGGTGCTGGACGCCGAGTACGTCGGCTTCGAGTCGGGCATGCAGGTCAACGGCTTCAGCGCGGCCTCCATCAAGTCGCTGTGGGACGTGCTCGTCCCGTTCTCGGACTATGCGTTCAACAAGGCGCACAGCGCGGCGTACGGGCTGGTCTCGTACTGGACCGCCTACCTCAAGGCCAACTTCCCCGCCGAGTACATGGCCGCAGTGCTGACCAGCGTGCGCGACGACAAGGACAAGTCCGCGCTCTACCTCGGCGAGTGCCGCCGGATGGGCATCAAGGTGCTCCCGCCGGACGTCAACGAGTCGATCGCGAACTTCGCCGCGGTCGGCACCGACATCCGGTTCGGCCTGGCGGCGATCCGCAACGTCGGCACCAACGTGGTCGAGGCCATCGTGGCGACCCGGGACAGCGCGGGCGCGTTCACCTCGTTCGAGGACTTCCTGCGCAAGGTGCCGGCGGTGGTGTGCAACAAGCGGACCATCGAGTCGCTGGCCAAGGGCGGTGCTTTCGACTCGCTCGGGCACAGCCGGGCCGGCCTGGTGCGGGTGCACGAGGTCTACGTCGAGTCGATGGTCGACGAGAAGCGCAAGCAGGCCCAGGGGCAGGACTCCCTGTTCGCCGGGTTCGGCGACGAGGCGCCCATCGAGCTCGCGGTTCTCCCGCCGATCCAACCGGCGGAGTGGGACAAGCGCGACAAGCTGCGCTTCGAGCGCGAGATGCTCGGCCTGTACGTCAGCGACCACCCGTTGTTCGGCATCGAGCACGTGCTCAGCAGCGCCGCGGACTGCTCCATCGCGTCGCTGCTGACCGACGAGTCTCGTCCCGACGGCACCACGGTGACCATCGCCGGGATGATCAGCGGTTTGCAGCGCAAGATGACCAAGGCGGGCAACCCGTGGGCCATCGCCACCGTGGAGGACCTCGAGGGCGCCGTCGAGGTGCTCTTCTTCCCGCAGAGCTACCAGACCGTCTCGACCATGCTGGCCGAGGACCTCGTGGTGGTCGTGCGCGGCCGGCTGAACCGGCGCGACGAGGTGCCCACCCTCTACGCGCAGGAGATGTCCATCCCAGACGTCAGCGAGGGGCCGCGCGGTCCGGTGGTGATCGCCATGCCGCTGGCCCGGTGCACGCCACCGGTGGCCGAGCGACTCAAGGACGTGCTGGCGACGCATCCCGGGGTGACCGAGGTGCACCTTCGGCTGACCCAGTCCGGCGAGGCCACGGTGATGCGGCTGGACGACCGGCTGCGGGTGACCGCCGGCCCGGCACTGTTCGGCGAGCTCAAACAGCTGCTCGGGCCGTCCTGCCTGGTCGGGTGATCTAGGTGTAGTTCCTACACAGGTTGTGAGCGTGAAGGCGTAGACGGATAGCGAGGACCTCCAGTACGGAGGGGGTTACGACACCAACCCTCGACTGGAGGTCCTCGTGACTCACGCTAATGCCCCGCTGACGCCTGAGGGGCGTCGACGCCTGGCGGTCCTGATCGTCGAGCAGGGGTGGACGGTCCGTCGTGCTGCGGAGCGGTTGCAGGTCTCGCCCGCGACAGCGGCCAAGTGGGCCCGGCGCTACCGTGATGGCGAGCCGATGACGGACTGCTCGTCTCGTCCAGCGCGGTCGCCGCGGCGCTGCCCGCGCCGCCTTGAACGGCGCATCGTGAAGCTGCGGTACTGCCGGCGTTGGGGTCCGCACCGGATCGGCTATCACCTCGGGGTTCCGCGATCGACGGTTGGTCGCGTCCTGGCGCGTTATCGGATGCCGCTGCTGGTCCACCTCGACCAGGCCACCGGCCTGCCGGTCCGCAAGCCATCGCCGATCCGCTACGAGGCGGCGGCCCCGGGCGACCTGGTCCATGTGGACATCAAGAAGCTGGGCCGGATCCCGGACGGTGGTGGCTGGCGGGCCTTTGGTCGCGACTCCGAACAGCACCGACGCGCCCATGCCAGGACCGAGCGGGCCGGTCATGGTGGCGCGCCGACGTCGCGTGGCTACGTCTTCTTGCACCACGCGGTGGACGATCATTCCCGGCTGGCCTACTCCGAGCCGCTGCCTGACGAGCGCAAGGAGACCGCCGCGGCCTTCTGGGGCCGCGCCAACGCGTTCTTCGCCCAAGCCGGGATCACCGTCCGGGCAGTCATGACCGACAACGGCTCCTGCTACCGCTCACGCGACTTCGCCAACGCCCTCGGGCCCGCCATCAAACACCGACGGACCCGCCCCTACCGACCCCAGACCAACGGGAAGGTCGAGCGGTTCAACCGGACCCTGATCGTCGAATGGGCCTACGCCCAGGTCTATCTCTCCGACCAAGCCCGCGCAGCGACCTACCCCGACTGGCTCCACTCCTACAATCATCACCGACCCCACACCGGCATCGGAGGCCTCGTCCCCGCAGCCCGCGTTCACAACCTGTCGGGGAACTACATCTAGGCCACCTGGTCGTATCCATCGGGTTCCGGCACGTTCTGTCGGTCGCTGCCCATAGACTCGCCCGCGACGCCGGCGCCCCGAGTGCGCCCGTCCATCGCTGAGACCGACGCCTGCCCGGGCGGACGGTCGACCACTGCCTCAGGGGAGTTCCCTGCGGCCACGACTTGGGGGGACCTCCCGTGACCGAGCCTTCTGGCGGCCAGACGCCGCCGCACGACGACGCCCCGACGCAACCGGTCGGCCAGCCGCCGTCGGACCACCCGATGGCTAGCCTGCCGATGGGTTCGACGGAGGTCCTGACCCTCGGCGAGCCCGGGTCCGCGGCCTACGACATCGTCCCGGCCAGCACCGCTGGGCGTCGCCGCGGCGTGGCGATCGGCGCGGGGGTTCTCGCGGTCGCGCTGCTCGGCGGTGCCGCGGCCTTCGCTGCCAGCAAGCTCAGCGGTGGGGGACCGCAGCCGGACGAGGCGGTCCCGGCGTCCGCGGTGGCCTACTTCGGGGTCGATTTCGACCCCTCGTCGGGGCAGAAGATCGACGCGCTGCGGTTCGCCCGCAAGTTCCCGACCGCCGGCGAGAAGATCGGCAAGGACGACGACCTGCGCAAGGCCCTGTTCGACTCGCTGAAGGACGACGGTGGCGTCAAGGGTGACTGGGCCACCGACGTCGCGCCCTGGCTCGGCCAGCGGGCCGCGATCGCGGTGCTCCCGGCGGCGCAGGACGGGGACGACCCCGGCGTCGTGGTGGTCCTCGCGGTGAAGGACGCGGCGAAGGCCAAGGCCGGCCTGGCCAAGGTGTCCGACGGCAAGGCGGCCTGCGAGGTCGACGGCGACTTCGCGGTGTGCGCGCAGGACGCGGCCGTCGCCAAGAAGGCAGTGGCCGACGCCAAGGACAGCCCGCTCTCGGGCGCCAAGAACTACGCCCACGACCAGGACGCCCTCGGCGACCAGGGCATCGTGCACGGCTGGGTCGACCTCGCCGCAGCCAAGCAGGCCGTACCCACCTCGGGCGGTGTGCAGTCCGCGCTGAACGGCGCCGAGCTGACGGGCCGGGTCGCTGTTGCCCTGCGCTTCGACGGCCCGCACCTGGAGCTCGCCGGGCGCACCTTCGGCACCAAGCTGCCGACGGCGGCGGGCAAGGTCTCGATGGCTGAACTGCCGGCGGACTCGCTGGCCGCGATCAGCTTCACCGGCGCCGACAAGAGCGTGCGGCAGGCCTTCGAGGGGGCTCGCAAGGCCGCCGGCGCCGAGCAGCTCGACGCTCAGATCCAGTCCCTGCAGGAGCAGACCGGCATCGCGATCCCCGACGACATCGCCAAGGCGCTGGGGGACCGGGTGAGCCTGGTCTTCGGTGGGATCGACGCGGGCATGCCGCAGATCGGCGCCCGGCTCAGCGGCGACCGCGGCACGCTGGACAAGATCGTCAACGCGGCGGGTGAGCTGGGTGGGCTCAGCCTCGGTAAGGCCGACGCCGGGTCCGACACGGTGCTGGCGTCCACCCAGGCCTACGCTGACCAGGTGGCCAAGGGCAAGGGGCTGGCTTCGGCCAAGGCGTTCAAGGACGCCGTGCCCGACGCGTCCGACGCCCAGGCCGTGGTCTTCGTGAACATCGGCGAGCTCGTCGCGAGGCTGGGCGACCAGATGGACCTCAGCGCCGAGAACCGCAAGGACCTCGAGCCACTGGCGTCGCTCGGCGTGAGCGTCACGCGCGACGGGGGCGACGCGACGTTCAACGTGCGGTTGGCGACCAAGTAGGCACGAGGTTCGGAGAGGACCGCTTGAGCATCAGCGCAGTTCTGCAGCCGGCTGCCAGCCCCGACCGGGGCTGGCGGCCGGCCAGCAGGCTGTTGGCGTCGGCCCTGCTGCTCGCGCTGGTCGGCGGCGCCCTGCTCGGCGTTGCCTGGAGGCTGCTGGCCCCGGTGCCCGGGGTCCAGGTCATCGAGGGTGCCGTCTACCTGCAGGGGCACGCCGAGCTGGAGGCCGCCCAGGACGGGTGGCTGGCGGTCGTCCTGGGGCTGGCCGGTGTCCTGGTGGCCACCATGCAGGCCGTGCGCGCGCGCGAGCCGCAGGCGGCCCGCGCGGTGCTGGCGGTCGTGGCCGTCGGTATCGCCGGGGTGGTCGCCTGGCAGGTCGGGCAGCTGCTCGGCCCGGAGACACTTCGCCACCAGCTGGCCGTGCACGAGGCGCACCTGCGCACCCCGCTGCGACTGCACTCGGCGGGCGTCCTGCTCATCGGCCCGATGCTGTGCGCCGTGACCCGCTGCCTCGCCGCGCTGTTCAGCACGCCGAACCGGCCGAGCTAACCGGAGCTGACCGGAGCGCTGACCGGAGCTGACCGCCCGCGCGGCCAGCCGCCGCTAGCCCTGATCGGGTGCCCGGCGAGCCAGGTCGACTGCCGGCACCGAAGCCGCCACCTGCCACAGCACCCGCTCGCGGCGAAGCAGGCTCAGCGCGCGACGCAGCCGGACCCGCGCGTCCGGTGCCGCCAGCAGGTTCTGCCGCTCAGGCAGGTGCAGCAGCATCGATGCGGTCACCACGTACGACAGCAGCACCGGATCCTCGAGCGCCGACGAGGACGCGGTGCCGTCGCGACCCATCCCGAGCCGCTCGCAGTACATCAGGAACTCTGTGCGGACCTGCTCGGTGAGAGCGGGTTCCACGACGGTGCTCGGTTCGTCCAGCCACTCGACCTGGCCGGTCAGGTAGGCGGTGCCGGCGTCCCCGTCCAGCGCGTCCAGCCGGAAGCGCTCGCGGCCGACCGTTACGAGGTCCAGCGTCCCGTCGGCGTTGCGGTCGATCTCCAGCACCTCCGCCGCACAGCCCACGTCGTACAGCTCGGCCAGCCGGTGCGCGCCCACCTCGTGGCCGCGGCGGATGCCGAGCACACCGAACCGGCTCACCGAGCCGTCGCGGCCGTCCGGGTGGGAGGCGTCATCCAGCACGTCACGGACGAGGTCGAGGTAGCGAGGCTCGAACACGTGCAGCGGAAGCACCTCGCCGGGCACCAGGACGGCACCGAGCGGGAAGAGCGGCAGGCGCTGGCTCACCGTCCCACCCTAGGCACAGACCTGCCGAGCCACCCGCGGGCGACCAGCTCGACCACCACGACCACGGCCACCGACTGGACCATCAGCAGCTCGACCAGCACGACCAGCTGCACGGCGGCCGCGTCGATCGGGCTGGCACCGCCGAGCAGCATGCCGACGAAGGCGCCAGGCAGCGTGACCAGTCCGACGGTACGGGTCTGGTCCAGACCGGGCACCAGCGCGAGCGCGGCGTCGTCCCGGGCGACGAGCAGCGCGGCGTCGCGGGAGGTCAGCCCGACCGACAACGCCGCCTCGTACTCGCCGCGGCGCGACGCGAGGGCATCCAGCGAGCGCCGTCCGGCCAGCACGGTGGCCGTCATCGCCCCGCCGATCAGGATGCCCCCGATCGGCACCACCGCCACCCCCTCGAAGGGCACCAGGCCGGTCACCAGGACCAGGGCGAGCGCGGGCAGCGCACCCGCCACCACCGGCAGCGCCGCCCAGGCGCCTGAGCGGTCCTGAGTCAACCGCCTCGCCGCGGTCAGGCTGGCCACAGACACCATGAGCGCCACGAAGGCGAGCATCAGCGGTCGCGAGTCCAGCACCGCAGCGATGACCAGGGCGACCACCAGCAGCTGCACCAGCGCCCGTCCGCTGGCGCGCAGCGCCGCCCAGCCGTGCCCGAGCGAGCCGAGGGCGTTCACCGCAACGGCGGCAGCGACGCTGACCGTCACGACCACGACCAGCGCGACCCGCGAGGCCGTGCTGTCCAGGCTGATGATCGCGTCCGCCCGGACCGACGCCACTGCAGTGATCGTGACCACGACCGCAACGTACAGCGGTCCTGCGCCGCAGATGTTCGCATGCTGGACGCGTCCCACTGGGACCTGGTCGTTCTGACCTACCATGTCCGGGTGATCGCGCGTACCGACCTGCGCGGACGCCCGTTGGACACGGCGTCGTTGCGGCAGGTGCTGCCCCGGGGCGAGTTCGACGTCGAGGCTGCCCTCGTGGCCGTCCGACCGATCTGCGACCAGGTCCATCACGGCGGGGCGAGGGCGCTGCGCGAGCTCGGCGAGCGGTTCGACGGGGTGCGCCCCGAGCAGCTGCGCGTCCCCGGCGACGCGTTGCAGGCCGCGCTCGCGCAGCTCGACGGGGCCGTCCGGGCCGCCCTGCAGGAGTCGATCCGGCGAGCCCGGCTGGTGCACCGCGACCAGCGCCGTCAGGACGTCACCACCCAGGTCAGCGCGGGCGGACGGGTCACCGAGCGGTGGATCCCGGTCGGCCGGGTCGGACTGTACGCGCCGGGCGGGCTCGCCGTGCTGGCCAGCAGCGTCGTGATGAACGCCGTCCCCGCCCAGGAGGCCGGGGTCCCCTCGATCGCGCTGGCCAGCCCGCCGCAGCGCGAGAACCCCGCCCGGTTCGCCGGGATGCCGCACCCGACCGTGCTCGCCGCCTGCGCGCTGCTGGGGATCGACGAGGTGTACGCGGTCGGCGGCGCCCAGGCGATCGCGATGTTCGCCTACGGCGCCCGCGAGGACGACGGCACCGTGGTCTGCGAGCCGGTCAACCTGGTCACCGGGCCGGGCAACATCTACGTGGTCGCGGCCAAGCGCCTGCTCAAGGGCCTGATCGGCATCGACTCCGAGGCCGGCCCCACCGAGATCGCCGTGCTGGCCGACGACAGCGCCGACCCGGTCCTGGTGGCCGCCGACCTGATCAGCCAGGCCGAGCACGACCCGATGGCCGCCTCCGTGCTGATCACCCCGGACGCGGAGCTGGCCGACGCCGTCGAGGCCGAGCTGGCTGTCCAGGTGGCCGCGACCAAGCACACCGAGCGGGTGCGCCAGGCGCTGTCCGGACGCCAGTCGGCGATCGTCCTGGTGGACGACCTGGACGCCGGGCTGGTCGTGTGCGACGCCTACGCCGCCGAGCACCTGGAGATCCACACCCGGGAGCCTGCCGCGGTGGCCGCCCGGGTGCGCAACGCCGGGGCGATCTTCGTCGGTCCGTACGCGCCGGTGTCGCTCGGCGACTACCTGGCCGGGTCCAACCACGTGCTGCCCACCGGCGGCTGCGCGTGTCACTCCAGCGGCCTGTCCGTGCAGTCCTTCCTGCGCGGCGTGCACGTCGTCGAGTACGACCGCGCGGCGCTGGCCGAGGTCGCCGACCACGTGGTCGCGCTCGCCGACGCCGAGGACCTCCCCGGGCACGGCGACGCCGTCCGGGCACGCGCCCGCGACCGCGGGTGAGCGGGCTCCCTAGACTCGACCACGTGCGCCCCACTGCCACCGGATCGGGTCTCGACGCGCTGCCGCTGCGCGCCGACCTGCGTGCACGCGTCCCGTACGGCGCGCCGCAGGTCGACGTCCCCGTCCGACTGAACACCAACGAGTGCTCCTACCCGCTGCCGGAGCCGGTGGCGATGGCCGTCGTGGAGTCGGTGGCGCGCGAGGTGCGTGGGCTGAACCGCTACCCCGACCGCGAGTTCACCGCCCTGCGCGAGGCGCTCGCCGGGTACCTGGGCCACGGCGTCGAAGCGGCCCAGGTGTGGGCGGCGAACGGGTCCAACGAAGTGCTGCTGCACCTCTTCCAGGCCTTCGGTGGGGCCGGGCGCACCGCGCTCGGCTTCACGCCGGCGTACTCGATGCACCCGAACATCGCCGCCACCAGCGGCACCGGGTGGGTGGACGGGCACCGCGGCGCCGCCGCCGGGCCGTTCGAGCTCGACGCGAAGGACGCCGCCGAGCAGGTCGCCCGGCACGACCCCGATCTGGTCATGCTGTGCTCGCCGAACAACCCCACCGGCACGGCGCTCGGGCTGGACGTCGTCCGCGCGGTCTACGAGGCGAGCGACCGCGCCGTCGTGGTGGTCGACGAGGCCTACGAGGAGTTCGCCCGGCCCGGCACGCCCAGCGCCCTGACGCTGCTGCCCGGCCGGCCGCGGCTGGTGGTCACCCGGACCATGAGCAAGGCGTTCGCCCTGGCCGGTGCCCGGCTCGGCTACCTGGCCGCCGACCCCGCCGTGTGCGACGCGCTGCGCCTGGTCCGGCTGCCGTACCACCTGTCCACGCTGACCCAGGCCGCGGCGCTCGTCGCGGTGCAGCACGCAGCCGACCTGCTCGGCACGGTGGCCGCGCTGCGCGAGCAGCGCGACCGGATCGTCAGCGAGTTGGCCGCGCTCGGGCTGGACCCGGTGCCGAGCGACGCGAACTTCGTGCTCTTCGGTGGTCTGCGCGACCCCGCGGGCACGTGGCAGCGGCTGCTCGAGCACGGCGTCCTGATCCGCGACGTCGGCATCGAGGGCCACCTGCGGGTGACAGCGGGCACCCCTGCCGAGACCACCGCGTTCCTGACCGCCCTGACCGCCACGCTCCAGGAGTCCTCGTGACCGAGCAGCAGACCGACCCGACGTCCGGCCGCCGGGCCAGCCTCGACCGCGGCACCGGGGAGTCGACGGTGCACGTCGAGCTCGACCTCGACGGCAGCGGACGGTCCAGCGTGAGCACCGGCGTCGGCTTCTACGACCACATGCTGGCCAGCCTCGCCAAGCACGCGCTCTTCGACCTGACGGTGCAGGCCAGCGGGGACACCCACGTGGACGCGCACCACACCGTCGAGGACGTCGCCATCGTGCTCGGTGAGGCGCTGCGCGAGGCGCTGGGCGACAAGGCGGGCATCGCCCGGTTCGGCGACGCCACGGTGCCGCTGGACGAGACCCTCGTGCAGGCCGTGGTGGACGTCAGCGGCCGCCCGTACTGCGTGCACACCGGTGAGGCCGAGGGGCAGCAGTACGTCGTCATCGGCGGCCAGTACGTCGGTTCGCTGACCCGGCACGTGTTCGAGACCCTCGCGCACCACGCCGGCATCGCCCTGCACGTGCGGGTGCTTTCCGGTCGAGACCCTCACCACGTGGTCGAGGCGCAGTTCAAGGCCGTCGCTCGCGCGCTGCGGGCCGCTGTCGCGCCGGACCCGCGAGTCGGCGGCGTGCCGAGCACCAAGGGTGTGCTGTGAACCGGGACCACCCATGAGCGCACCAGCTGTGCTGGTCGTCCTGCGTGGGCGGCTGGACGGCGTCCGGTCCTGGGCCGGGTCCGGGTTCGTGCCGGTGTGGATCGTCCCCGACGTGGCGTGGACGCTGGTGGTGCCGGCTGGTGCGGCGCTCTCGGCGCCGCCGTACGACGACCCGGTGGCGCTGCTCGGCGGCCGACCTGTGCCCGGTCGGCTACGCCCGGTGCTACGGCTGGTCGCCGACGGGCCGCGGGCGGTCGTGACCGTGCAGCGGGGTCGGCACGGAGGTGTGCGCTGGCTGGCCTGGTCCAGCGGCGTCGGCCCGCACCGGGTGGACGACCAGCCGCTGGCCACGCTCGACGTGCTCGCCGACACGGCCGGCGTGGGCGAGTCCGACCGGACGGACCGCCGCGGCGAGCTCCGGGCGGCGCTTCGCCCGGACGACCGCACCGGCGCCGACGTGGTGGACGACCTCGTGCGTGCCCTCGCGCTGCCGGGCGCCGGACTCGTGCTGGGGGCCGTGCACGCCGGTGACCTGCCCGGCGCCGTCCGAGTCGATCCCGACGCCCGGCTCGTGCAGCGCTTCGACAAGTTCGCCGCCGACGAGGCGGAGCTGTCCGCCCAGCTCGAGGACGGGCAGTGAGCGCCGCGCAGGTCGTGGTGCTCGACTACGGCTCGGGGAACGTCCACTCGGCGGTCCGCGCGCTGGAGCGGGCCGGCGCCCAGGTGCAGCTGACGGCCGACCGCGACGCGGTGCTCGGCTGCGACGGGCTGGTGGTGCCCGGGGTCGGCGCCTTCTCGGCGGTGGTCGCCGGTCTGGCCGCGGTGCACGGGCCTGAGCTGGTGGACCGCCGGCTCGCCGGCAGCCGACCGGTGCTCGGCATCTGCGTCGGCCACCAGGTCATGTTCGAGCGCTCAACCGAGCCCTTCGCGGCGGGCCCGCTGGACGGGCTGGGGGAGTGGCCCGGCACGGTCGAGCGGCTCCCCGCGGACGTCGTCCCGCACATCGGCTGGAACACCGTGGCCGCCGCGCCGGGCTCGGTGCTGTTCGAGGGCGTCGAGACCGAGCGCTTCTACTTCGTGCACTCCTACGCCGTCCAGCGCTGGCTGCTGGAGTCGCACGACGGCCGAGTCGCGCACTTCGCCACGCCTCGGGTCAGCTGGTCCGAGCACGGCGCGCGGTTCGTGGCCGCGGTCGAGAACGGACCGCTGTCGGCCACCCAGTTCCACCCGGAGAAAAGCGGCGACGCCGGCGCGCAGCTGCTGCGCAACTGGGTCCGGTCCCTGTGAGTCGCCACCGATCCAGTCGTCCCCACCTCGAGGAGATTCCCCGTGTCCGGTGAGCCGAGACTCCAGCTGCTGCCCGCCGTCGATGTCGCGGACGGCCAGGCCGTCCGGCTGGTGCAGGGCGCGGCGGGCAGCGAGACCTCGTACGGCGACCCGCTGGCCGCCGCTCTGGCCTGGCAGCAGGACGGGGCCGAGTGGATCCACCTGGTCGACCTGGACGCCGCGTTCGGTCGGGGGTCGAACCACGAGCTGCTCGCGGAGGTCGTCGGCCGGCTGGACGTCGCGGTCGAGCTGAGCGGCGGGATCCGCGACGACGAGTCGCTCGAGGCGGCCCTGGCCACGGGGTGCGTGCGGGTCAACCTGGGCACCGCCGCCCTGGAGGACCCCGAGTGGACGGCCCGCGCGATCGCCAGCCACGGCGATCGGATCGCCGTCGGTCTCGACGTGCGGGGCACGACGCTGGCCGCGCGCGGCTGGACCCAGGACGGGGGCCAGATCTGGGACGCGCTGGAGCGGCTGGACCGCGACGGTTGCGCCCGCTACGTGGTCACCGACGTCACCAAGGACGGAACGCTGCGCGGCCCGACCACCCAGCTGCTGCGCGACGTGTGTGCCCGCACCAGCGCGCCCGTGGTGGCCAGTGGCGGGGTGTCCAGCCTGGACGACCTGGCGACGCTGCGCATGCTGGTTCCCATCGGGGTGGAGGGAGCGATCGTCGGCAAGGCGCTGTACGCGCAGGCGTTCACGCTGCCCGACGCGCTCGACGTGGCGGGTCGGCCGTAAGGTCGGGCGACATGGCCCGCCCACCGGTTCTGACCCCTCGCGCCGAGGACTTCCCCCGCTGGTACCAGGAGGTCCTCGCCAAAGCGGAGGTGGCCGAGAGCGGGCCGGTCCGCGGCAGCCAGGTGATCCGCCCGTACGGGTACGCCATCTGGGAGCGGATGCAGGCCGAGATGGACGGGCGGATCAAGGCGGTCGGGGCGCGCAACGCCTCGTTCCCGCTGCTCATCCCGCAGAGCTACCTGCATCGCGAGGCCGAGCACGTCGAGGGCTTCAGCCCCGAGCTCGCCGTGGTCACGCATGCCGGCGGCAAGGACCTCGAGGAGCCGGTGGTGGTCCGGCCGACGTCCGAGACGGTGATCGGCGAGTTCATGGCGAAGTGGACGTCCAGCTACCGCGACCTGCCGCTGCTGCTGAACCAGTGGGCCAACGTGGTGCGCTGGGAGCTACGCCCGCGGCTGCTGCTGCGCACCAGCGAGTTCCTCTGGCAGGAGGGGCACACCGCGCACGCCACCCAGGCCGACGCGGCCGGCTACGCGCGACGGGTGCTGCACGAGGTGTACGAGGACTTCATCCGGTCGGTGCTCGCGGTGCCGGTGGTGGTCGGGCGCAAGACGGTCCGCGAGCGGTTCGCCGGAGCGACCAGCACGATGACGCTCGAGGCGATGATGGGTGACGGCAAGGCGTTGCAGATGGGGACCAGCCACGAGCTCGGGCAGAACTTCGCCAGGGCCTTCGGGATCGACTTCCTGGACTCCGACGGTGAGCGCAAGCTCGCCTGGACGACGTCCTGGGGGACCTCGACCCGGATGCTCGGCGGCCTGATCATGACGCACGGCGACGACGCCGGACTGCGGGTGCCGCCCTACCTGGCCGCGCTGCAGGCGCTGGTGACCGTCGTCAAGGACGGCGAGGGCGTCCCGGACGCCGCTGCCCGGTTGGTGGACGACCTGTCCGCCGCCGGGGTGCGGGTCGAGCTCGACGACCGGGTCGACACCCCGTTCGGGCGGCGCGCGGTGGACGCCGAGCTGAAGGGCGTGCCGGTGCGCGTCGAGGTCGGGCCACGCGACCTGGCGCAAGGCACTGTGACGCTGGTCCGACGGGTGCCCGGCACGAAGGTCGCGACGCCGCTGCGCGAGGTCGCCGACGCGGCCGTCCGAGCGCTTGTCGAGGACCACCGGACGCTGTACCAGGAAGCTCTGGTCCGTCGCGAGGCGGCCACCCAAGAGGTGTCCACCGTGGACGAGGCGATCGAGGCCGCGGCCGCCGGGTGGGCGCGGATCCCGTGGGCCACGCTGGGCGTCGAAGGAGAGGCGCTGCTGGCGGCCCGCGGGATCACGGTGCGCTGTCTGGTCCGACCGGACGGCGGTGTTCCCGAGTCCGACGACGAGGCCGGCGCGGTCGCCGTCGTGGCCCGGGCGTACTGATGGACCAGGGTCCGACTGACTCCGCGGGACTGCCGTGGCAGGGGCGCACGCTTCCCGGCGGTGGGTTCGACGGGGACGACGGAGGCGCCGATCCCGTTGTGACGCAGGCGCTCGCCGCCCTGGGCGAGGGGTCCGGCAGCGTAGCCGCCGTGGTGCGAGAGCTGGCTGCGTCGAGGCTGCTGGTGCCCGTGGTCGCGGTGCTCGGCGAGGGCGTCGAGGCCAGCCACGGTCCGGCCGACAAGAGCGCTGACATGGCGCTCGTGACGCTGACCGGTAACGACGGTCGACGAGCCCTCCCGGTGTTCAGCAGCCTGGAGTCGTTGGCGCGGTGGGACCCCAGCGCCCGGCCCGTACCCGTGCCGTGTCGTCGGGCGGCCGTCTCGGCGGTGGCCGAGGGGTGCGAGCTGATGGTGCTGGACCCCGCCGGTCCGGTCACCTTCGTGGTGTCCCGCCCCGCACTGTGGGCCATCGGGCAGGGCCGGCCTTGGACCCCGGCGCACCAGGACCGTGAGATCGCCACGGTGCTCGGCGAGGTCGCGGAGCAGGTGCCGGGGGTGGTCGGGCTGCGCAGCGAGCCGGGTACCGACGCCGAGCTGCTCGTGGTCCTGCTGCTGGCCCCGGGGCTCGCCGACGACGTGGTTCGCGGCGCAGCGGCGACGGTGGCCGAGCGGCTGCAGGCCAGTGAGCTGCTGCGCGAACGGGTCGACGGGATCCGGCTCAGCCTCGCGCCGGCCGGCTG
The DNA here is from genome assembly GCF_049994355.1 of Angustibacter sp. McL0619. NCBI lineage: Bacteria > Bacillati > Actinomycetota > Actinomycetes > Kineosporiales > Kineosporiaceae > Angustibacter > Angustibacter sp. McL0619. The sequence goes on from NZ_CP188257.1 coordinate 1,944,607, forward strand.
AGCGGGCCTGGGGCAGCGGGTCGACCCTCAGGCCGACAGCGCGGCCCGGATGTCGTCCGCGATCGCCTCGGGCTTCGTGGTCGGCGCGTAGCGGTCGATCACCTGACCGTCCTTGCCCACCAGGAACTTGGTGAAGTTCCACTTGATCTTGTCGCCCAGCAGGCCGCCCTTCTCGGTGCGCAGCCAGGCGAACACCGGGTGCGCCTGGGGGCCGTTCACGTCAACCTTCGAGAACAGCGGGAAGGTCACGCCGAAGTTCCGCTCGCAGAACTGCGCGATCTCGGCCTCGTCGCCCGGCTCCTGACCGCCGAACTGGTCGCACGGGAACCCGAGCACGCTGAAGCCCTGGCCGCCGAACGTGTCGTGCAGCTCCTGCAGGCCTTGGTACTGCGGGGTGAACCCGCACTGCGACGCGGTGTTCACGACGAGGACGACCTCGCCACTGAAGGTGGAAAGGTCGACGTCGGAGCCGTCGATCGAGCGGGCGGTGAAGTCGGTCAAGGCGGTCATCAGGGCAGTCTGCCAAGCGATGTTCGGTGTCCCGCACTCGGGTCCGCGCGGCATCGCTTCGGCGTGCTCCCCGGCCTTATCGTGGTGGCGATCTTGCTGTCCCAGTTCGACTTCTCGTTCACCTCGTTCATCACTCTGCGGTTTCTGAAGGTGATCTACATCGTGCTGGTCGTGATCTCGCTGCTGGCCGGGCTCTCGCTGTTCTACGTTCTGCTGGCCAGGATCTACCTCGAGATCGTGGAGTTGTTCTTCAGGATCGGGGAGAACACCACGATCCTGGCCAGGGCGGCGGCCGGTGAGGCGCCGGCCTCGACCAGCTGAGAGCGCGGTGGCGGACCGCCGATGAGTCGACCTCGCGTCGGCGGTCTGCACACCCGACCGATTCACCACGACGAAGGAGCTGCACGCCATGGGCCGGATCACCATCACCACGTTCGTCTCGCTGGACGGTATCGCGCAGGGCCCTGGTGGCCCGGAGGAGGACCGCAGCGGAGGCTTCGACCGCGGCGGCTGGTCGGTACCGTTCGGCGACGAGGACTTCGGGACGTTCGTCACCGGGGTCTTCGAGCATGCCTCCGCCTTCCTGCTCGGCCGACGGACGTACGACATCTTCGCCGGGTACTGGCCCGAGCACGACGACGAGACCGACCCGATCCCGAACAAGCTCAACCGGCTGCCCAAGTACGTGGCGTCGTCCACCCTGACCGCGCCGACCTGGCAGGGCACGACCGTCCTCGCCCCGGACGACCTGGCCGGACGGGTCGCCCGGCTCCGCGCGGAGACGGACGACGAGCTTCAGGTGCACGGCAGCCTCGGGCTGGCCCAGTGGCTGCTGGCCAACGCACTTGTCGACGAGCACCACGTGCTGACCTTCCCGGTGGTTGTCGGTGCAGGACGACGGTTGTTCGCGGACGGCGCGCCGGCCACGGCGATGCAGCTGTCCAACCTCTCGTCCACCGCCGCCGGGGTCGTCATCGCCTCGTACCGGCCGACCGGACCGGCGCAGTTCGGCAGCTACTGAGGCAGCGCACCGGCCAGCGCCACGGAGCGCGGCGCGGTCGGTCGGTGCCGGCCCGGTCGTCGCCGGGTGACAGACTCCCGGAGTGCCGCTGACCCCCTACCGCCGCGTACTCGCGGTGCCCGGGGTCCCGTCGCTGACGCTGCTGGGCATCGTGGCTCGCATGCCGAACGCCGGGACCGGCGTGATCGTGACGGTCCACGTCGTGCAGACGCTCGGGCGCAGCTACGTGGCAGCCGGCCTCGTCGTCGCGGCCCTGACCATCGGGACGGCGATCGGCGCGCCCTGGCGCGGCCGGATGGTCGACCGGCTGGGCTTGCGACGGGCGCTGCTGCCGTCCCTGCTCGCCGAGGCGGTGGTGTGGTGCAGCGCGCCCTGGTTGTCGTACTGGTGGCTGGTCGGCGCCGTAGCCGTCGGCGGGTTGTTCTCGCTGCCGGTGTTCACCGTGATCCGGCTCGCGCTGTCGGCGATGGTGCCGGCCGAGCTACGGCGGACGGCCTTCTCGCTGGACTCCGTCAGCGTCGAGGTCTCCTTCATGGTCGCGCCGGCGCTCGGCATCCTGGTCGCGACGCACATCTCGACGACCGTGGCGCTGATCGCACTCGGCACGACGTCGGTGCTGGCCGGCATCGGTCTGATCGTGATGAACCCGCCGACCCTGACGCCTGAGGGAAAGGCCCGGGCCGCGGGCCACCCGTCGATCGCGATCGTCGACGGCCCGAAGCCGAAGATCCAGGTGACCTCGCCGCTGGTGCTCGTGCTGGTGGCGACCTCCGCGGCCACGGTCGTGCTGGCCGGCACGGACGTCTCGATCATCGCCAGCCTGCGTTCGACCGACCAGCTCGGCTGGACCGGCCTGGTGGCGTCGGTCTGGGCGTTCGCGTCATTGCTGGGCGGCGTGGTCTACGGAGCCATCCCGCGCTCCATCCCGCCGACCTGGCTGCTGCTCGGCCTCGGCGCCCTGACCATCCCGGTGGCGCTGTTCAGCGGACCGCTCGCACTGTGCCTGGCGATGTTCCCGGCCGGGTTCCTGTGCGCTCCGGTCATCACCGCCACCGCCGAGGTGATCGCTGAGCTGGTGCCTGAGCAGGTTCGCGGCGAGGCGATGGGGTGGCACGGCTCGGCGCTGACCGCGGGGATCGCTGCCGGCGCGCCGCTGGCTGGGTTCGCGATCGACAAGGTCGCACCCTGGGCCGGCTTCGTGACCGTAGGCGTGGTGGGCACCGTGGTGGCGGTGGTCGGCCTGGCGACGCTGTCGGGACGTGCCAGGTCACCCGACCGTCCGGGGGCTAGGCCAGAAGGTCTGCGCGGAACGTGAACTCAGCGGTGGTGCCCCGGCGCGTCTGCGCGAGCACCTGCACCCGATTCGCACCGGACGTGGGCTTGAACGGGCCCGCGACGACGCTGCCCGTCGTCTCGCTCGGGCGCAGCCCGAACGAGCGCCTGCCCGGCTCGCGCTGGTCCGGACGGACCGACCAGCTCCACGAGCCGAGAAGGGTGTCGTCCGCGAAGACCGAGATGCGGACCTGCTCGAGGTCCAGCGCGCTGGTCATCCCGAAGCTCACCCGCAGCGCCTCCAGCCCGTCCACCGGGAACTCCAGCACCCCTGAACCCTGGACCGTCACGTCGACCCGGCCGGGCGCGCCCTTGCTGGTCGCCTCGCTCACCGGGGCAGCGCCGGCAGCTCCGGTCAGCGTGTACGTGGCCGGCTCGACGGTTCGATAGTCGTGCTGGGAGGTCAGCGAGGTCTCCACGCGAACCGGCGGCCGCCTTCCAGCGGCGCGCACCCGGGCGCTCGGTCCCGGGTCACGGGACGCCACGACCGTCGTCCAGGTGTTGCCCAGCGGCTCGACCAGGTGGACGTACAGCCCCGCGCCGTCCAGCATCCGCTTCAGTCGGGCCACGTCGAAGACGGTCACGTGGCCGAGGATCGCCTCCAGCCGACCGTGTAGCGGGACGGAGAACAGCAGGTCCGCGCCGTCCGGCAGCGCATCGGCGAGGACCTTCAGCGCGAGCTCGGGGTCCGGGACGTGCTCGAGCACCTCGCAGCACACGACGAAGCTGGCTTCGGACGCCTCGAGCTGGCTGCGCTGGAGTTCGTAGAGGTCGCCGTAGTCCAGCCGCACGTCGGCGTCAGCGAACCCGTTGACGTCCAGGACCTCGCGGGCTGCCCTGGCGTGCCAGCGCTCGATGTCCACGCCGTGGTAGCGGGCGATCCCGCAGTCGCGCAGCAGCAGTGCGGCCAGGTAGCCGCGGCCGAACCCGATGTCGAAGAGCCGGTCGCCGGGCTGGGCCAGGTCCATGACCCGGCGGAAGCGCAGCCGGTTGGTGTCTGTCTCGTACTGCTTCAGCGAGCGCGTGGGTGGGTGCGCCGCGTTCTGTACCGTGTCCAGCCCGTACTGGCGCCAGGCCTCGAGCTCGTCGGCGAACACCGTCGCGGCGGCCTTGGCGGTCAGTCGCTCGTAGGCCCCCACGAGCTGCCACCCGGCGCGGACGGCGGCGGCCTCGCTCGGGTCGCTGACCTCGCGGTCCAGTACCGGCGGGGTGGGCGGTGCGTCGGGCCTTGACCGGATCCAGGCGGCCTCTTTCGGCCCGGTCTTCGCCGGCGTGGCTACTCGCAGCTGCCTGCCCAGCATCCTTCGCACGCGGGAGATGGTGCGCCCCCACGATCTGGTCGAATCGTTTACCGCGCAAGCAGTCATGGGACGGCACTGTAGCTGCTGATCGCGGGTCGGACTCGGACAAGTCGATCGGGTTCGTGCTCGCGAGTGCGTCGCACGACCGCCGTGCCCGCAGTCGGCGGGAGGCTTCAGCTGACCGGTCCGGTGAGTCGCTCGCCCGGTCCCCGACCCGGCGGGTCAGGCACCGGCGAGGCCTCGCGGAACGCGAGCTGCACCTGGCGCAAGCCGTCCCGGAGCAGCGCCGCGTGCTGGCTGCCCACCTCGGGCGCCGCGGCGGTGACCAGGCCCGCGAGTGCAGTGATCAGCTTGCGGGCCTCGTCGAGGTCCTGGTGCTGGGCGGCGGCCTCGTCGTGACCGAGGCCGCACTTGACGGCGGCCGCGCTCATCAGGTGCAGGGCCGCCGTGCTGATCAGCTCGATCGCGGGGACGTCGGCGATGTCCCGCTCCGGGGAGCGCTCGGACGCTTCGTCGGGAATAGGTACTGCGCCGTCCATGCTGTTACCCTTGCAGACTGACCGACCAGACCTGTCGGCGCCCTTCGGGACGACGGTGGGTCTGGGACGCAAGAGGAGTTCTCTCCCACCCGGGTGACCATACGGTTGCCGGGTTCCGGTCCGGCCGACCTTCGGGTCGGTGCGTGCGCGAGCACGCTGGCGCTCCGGCGCCGGTGCCGCCCGTGCCGTGACGGATCCGTGGAGCAGGCTCCCCTCGCGACGGCGACGGGAGCCTTTTCTCGTCTCCGCGGTCGTACATCCGCCCGAACCGTGAGGAGCAGCACATCAGCGAGCCCCGCATCAACGACCGCATCCGGGTACCCGAGGTGCGGCTCGTCGGACCGAACGGCGAGCAGGTCGGCATCGTGCGCGTCGAGGACGCGCTCCGACTGGCGCAGGAGGCAGACCTCGACCTGGTCGAGGTGGCCCCGACCGCCCGTCCGCCGGTCTGCAAGCTCATGGACTTCGGCAAGTACAAGTACGAAGCGGCTCTGAAGGCCCGTGAGGCCCGCAAGAACCAGATCAACACCGTGATCAAGGAGATCAAGCTCCGGCCGAAGATCGACCCGCACGACTACGGCACCAAGAAGGGCCACGTCGTCCGGTTCCTCAAGGCCGGTGACAAGGTGAAGGTCACGATCATGTTCCGCGGACGCGAGCAGTCCCGCCCCGAGCTGGGGTACCGGCTGCTGCAGCGCCTGGCCGAGGACGTCGCCGAGCTCGGCTTCGTCGAGAGCGCGCCCAAGCAGGACGGCCGCAACATGATCATGGTGCTCGGGCCCACGAAGAGGAAGGCAGAGGCCAAGGCCGAGGAGCGGCGCCGCCGCACCGCAGCCGAGGAACTGGCCGACACCGTGGCTGACACGCCGGCTGGTGACGAGGCGTCCCACGACGCCGGCGCACCGGTCGCGACCGAAGCCTGACCGAGGTCATACCAAGGTCGCCGCACGACGGTGACCACCAAACTTCCGGCCGCGACGAAAGTCACGGCCGGCGGACGAGACAGCACGCCCGCCACCGTGGGCGAAGCAACGACGAGGAGAACGGCAGCCATGCCGAAGATGAAGACGCACAGCGGTGCGAAGAAGCGCTTCCGGATCACGGGCAAGGGCAAGGTTATGCGCGAGCAGGCCGGCCACGTCCACAAGTTCCACGAGAAGACGCCCCAGAAGGCGCGTCGCCTGTCGAACGACGTCGTGCTCGCGCCGGCGGACACGAAGAAGATCAAGAAGCTGCTCGGCCGCTGAGGCCACCGTTCCCTGGGCGCCCGTGACGCGGGCGCCGAGATTGACTGAAGGAGTACTCACGTGGCACGCGTGAAGCGGGCGGTCAACGCCCAGAAGAAGCGCCGGGTCGTCCTCGAGCGGGCGAGCGGCTACCGCGGTCAGCGCTCGCGCCTGTACCGCAAGGCCAAGGAGCAGGTCACCCACTCGATGACCTACGCCTACCGGGACCGTCGGGCGAAGAAGGGCGACTTCCGTCGCCTGTGGATCCAGCGGATCAACGCCGCTGCCCGCGCCAACGGCATGACCTACAACCGGTTCATCCAGGGCCTGAAGGCCGCTGGGGTCGAGGTCGACCGTCGCATGCTGGCCGAGCTGGCCGTCAACGACGCCGCAGCCTTCACCACCCTGGTCGAGCTGTCCCGCGCCAACGTCCCGGCCCAGGCCGCGACCGGCGACGCAGCCTGACGAGAAGTATCCCGGGCCACCCGCGTGCCCGATCACATGGAGCCGCCGCAGAGTGCCGAAGCACCCCGCGGCGGCTTCATACTGTCCGGGTGGGTCCCGCGATGACGCAGACCTCTGACCAGCTCACCAACCCCAAGGCCGAGCGGGTACGGCGGGTCGCGCAGCTGGCCCGGCGGGCGGGCCGTGAGCGGGCTGGGCGGTTCGTGGCCGAGGGGCCGCAGGCGGTGCGTGAGGCGGTCGCCGCGCACTCGACGTCCGGGGACGTCGTCCACGACCTGTACGTGACCACCCACGCCACCACCCGTTGGGCGGACGAGCTGGACGCCGCCCGCGCCGCGGGCGTGGCGCCCAGGCTCGTCTCGGACGACGTGATGGCGGCGATGACCGACACGATCACACCGCAAGGGCTGCTGGCGGTCTGCCGGCTGCTCGACCTGCCGCTGGACGAGGTGCTTCGGGCCGCCGATCCTTCGGCGCTGGTCACCGTGCTGTCCCACGTGCGCGACCCGGGCAACGCCGGCACGGTGCTGCGGGCCAGTGACGCCGCCGGCGCCGGCGCCGTGGTGCTCACCGAGGCGAGCGTGGACGTGCACAACCCCAAGTGCGTGCGCTCGACTGCGGGCAGTCTGTTCCACCTGCCGGTCTCCCAGGGCGCCACGCTCGTCGACACGGTGGGCGCGCTGCGCGAGCGAGGACTGGTGGTGCTGGCGGCGGACGGCGCCGGGGAGGTCGACCTCGACGACCTGCAGGACGCGGCCGAGTCGGACGAGACGGCGCTGCTGCGTCGACCCACCGCCTGGTTGTTCGGTAACGAGGCCTGGGGGCTCAGCGCCGAGCACCGCGACCTGGCCGACGCGGTGGTGCGGGTTCCGCTGCGCGGGGCGGCCGAGAGCCTCAACCTGGCGATGGCGGCGACGGTCTGCCTCTACGCGTCCTCACGGGCACACCGGCGCCATCCGCGCATCGGCCGCCAGAGTCGATAGAGTCCCAGGCATGCCTCGCGGGATCGCGCACGTCAGCACCGGAGGTGGCTGATGTCTGCCGATTCCCGGGTGGACCTCGACCACTTGCCGGACGGTGTGCTCGTTGCCGGCCCGGACGCCCGGATCACCGCGCTCAACGTTGCCGCCGAACGGGTGCTCGAGCGCTCGCGCGCCGACCTGCTGGGGCAGGACGTGCGTATCGCGCTGCCGCTGCGTGACATCGAAGGCCAGCGCTGGTGGGAGTGCACCGACCCGTGGTCCGGACTGGCCACCCGCACCGGTCACCGCGAGCGCCTGCTGCTGTTGCCCGGCGAGACCAAGCCGGTCGAGGTGCTGGTGACCGCGACCTACCGTCGCGCCGAGCGCGGCGCACCGGTCGAGGCCGTCGTGCTGGGGTTGCGCGACGCGAAGTCGCGCCAGCGCACCCAGGAGGAGCAGGGCGCGCTGATCTCCACCGTCGCCCACGAGCTGCGCTCGCCGCTGACCTCGGTCAAGGGGTTCACCGCGACCCTGCTGCGGCGCTGGGACCGGTTCACCGACGACCAGAAGCGCTTCATGCTGGAGACGATCGAGCACGACGCCGACCGGGTGACCCGGCTGATCGGCGAGCTGCTCGACATCTCCCGGATCGACGCCGGTCGGCTCGAGGTGCACGCTCAGCCGGTCGACCTGGCCGCCGCCGCCCGCCGGCACGTCGAACGGATGGTGGCCAGCGGCAGCGACGAGCGCAAGTTCGTCGTGCACGCGTCCCCGCACCTGCCCGAGGTCTGGGCCGATCCGGACCGGCTGGACCAGGTGATGGCCAACCTGCTGGAAAACGCCGTGCGGCACGGCGACGGCACGGTGACACTGGACCTCGTGGCCACGTCCGAGGTGCTGTCCGGCTCCGAACCCGAGCCGGTCGTCGCCGTGAGCGTGAGCGACGAGGGCGAAGGCATCGACGAGGAGAACCTCCAGCGGGTGTTCACCCGGTTCTGGCACAGTCACCGTCGCGGCGGTACGGGTCTCGGGCTGTACCTGGTACGCGGTCTCGTAGAGGCGCACGGCGGTCGGATCTCGGTGGGACGGGCCGCCTCCGGCGGTGCCGAGTTCCGATTTACGCTGCCCGCCTCGGTCCCGGACCACGTGGCCTGAGCGCGGGCTCCACCCTCGTCCCTCGCAGCACCCTCGCTCGTCGAAAGGCAATCCCATGTCCGGCCCCAACTCCAGCTACGACCCGGTCGAGGTCGAAGCCCTCTCGCCCGGCGCCGTGCAGCATGCGCTCGAGGACGCCCTCGCAGCCGTGGCGGCCGCGACGTCCCTGGACGACCTGAAGTCCGCCCGGCTCGCGCACGCAGGTGACCGCGGCCCGCTCGCCCTGGCGAACCGTGAGATCGCGGCGCTGCCGCCGGCCGCCAAGGCCGAGGCCGGACGCCGGGTCGGCCAGGCGCGGGGCGAGGTGTCCCGGGCGTTCGCCGCGCGCCAGCAGGTGCTCGAGGCCGAGCGTGACGCCCGGGTTCTGGTCGAGGAGGCAGTGGATGTCACTCTTCCGGTGGGCCGCTCGCTGCGTGGCGCCCGGCACCCGCTGAACACCTTGCAGGACAAGGTGAACGACCTGTTCGTCGGGCTCGGCTGGGAGGTCGCCGAGGGGCCCGAGCTGGAGTCCGAGTGGTTCAACTTCGACGCCCTCAACTTCGACCCGGACCACCCGGCGCGGCAGATGCAGGACACCTTCTTCGTCGAGCCGGCCCAGGCCGGCCTGGTGCTGCGCACGCACACCTCACCCGTGCAGGTGCGCAGCCTGCTCGAGCGTGGCGTGCCCACGTACGTGATCTGCCCCGGCAAGGTGTTCCGCACCGACGAGCTGGACGCCACACACACCCCCGTCTTCCACCAGGTCGAGGGCCTGGCGGTCGATGAGGGGCTGACCTTCGCGCACCTGAAGGGGACGCTGGACCACTTCGCCCGGGAGATGTTCGGCCCGGGGACGCCGACCCGCTGGCGGCCGTCGTACTTCCCCTTCACCGAGCCGAGCGCCGAGGTCGACCTGCAGTGCGTGGCCTGCCGTGGCGCCGACCGCGCCTGCCGGACCTGCGGCGGCACGGGTTGGATCGAGTGGGGCGGGTGCGGCATGGTCCACCCCAACGTGCTGCGGTCCTGCGGCGTGGACCCCGCCCGCTACAGCGGGTTCGCCTTCGGCATGGGGATAGAGCGCACCCTGCTGATGCGCTACGGCGTCCGGGACATGCGCGACATGGTCGAGGGCGACATCCGGTTCAGCCAGCACTACGGGATGGAGATCTGATGCGCGCCCCCATGTCCTGGCTGCGCGAGCACACCGACCTGCCGACGGACGCCACGCCGGAGCACGTGCAGGAGGTGCTCGTCCGGGTCGGGCTCGAGGAGGAGGCCATCCACCGCACCGACCTGGTCGGCCCGCTCGTCGTCGGCGAGGTGGTCTCCGCCGAGCCCGAGCCGCAGAAGAACGGCAAGACGATCCAGTGGTGCCAGGTGCGGGTGGGTGCAGAGCACGGCGCGGACGACACCGACCTGCGTGGGATCGTCTGCGGTGCCTCGAACTTCGCAGCCGGCGACAAGGTCGTGGTGGCGCTGGCCGGTGCGGTGCTGCCGGGCGGGTTCGAGATCGCCGCTCGCAAGACCTACGGTCACGTCTCGGACGGCATGATCTGCTCCGAGCGCGAGCTCGGTCTGGGGGACGACCACAGCGGCATCATCGTGCTGTCCCGGCTCGGGCTTGGTGACGCGCCGGTCGGCGCCGACGCGATCGCACTGCTCGGCCTGGACGACATCGCCGTCGAGGTCAACGTCAACCCCGACCGCGGCTACTGCTTCAGCCTGCGCGGCATCGCTCGCGAGTACGCGCTGAGCGCCGGTGGCCGGTTCGTCGATCCGGTGGACCCTGAGGTCGTCGTCCCACCGGCGGACGACGGGAACGGTTTTGCGGTGCGGCTGGCCGACGACGAGCCGTTGCGCGGCACGCCGGGCTGCGAGCGCTACGTGGCGCGGACGGTCCGCGGCTTCGACCCGTCGGCGCCCACCCCGCCGTGGATGCGCCGGGTGCTGCGGCTGTGCGGCATGCGGCCCATCTCGCTCGCGGTCGACGTCACCAACTACGTGATGCTGGCCACCGGCCAGCCGTTGCACGCCTTCGACCTCGACCTGCTGGGGGACGTGATCGTGGTGCGCCGGGCCAGGTCGGGGGAGCGGCTGACCACGCTGGACGACGTGGAGCGGGTGCTGGACCCGCAGGACCTGCTGATCACCGACGAGTCCGCGACCGGCTCTCGGGTGATCGCGCTGGCCGGCGTGATGGGTGGTGCGAGCAGCGAGGTCAGCTCATCCACCCGCAACCTGCTGGTGGAGTCGGCGCACTTCGACCCGATCACCGTCGCCCGCACTGCGCGCCGGCACAAGCTGCCTACCGAGGCGGCCCGTCGGTACGAGCGTGGGGTGGACACCGATCTCGCGGACCGTGCGGCTGAGCTGGCGGTGCGTCTGCTCACCGAGCTCGGCGGTGGCGACGGTGGCGTCGGGGTGAGCGATGTCGACGAGCGGCGAGCGCGGCCCGCGCTGCTGATGCCGGTCGACCTGCCGCGACGGCTGGTCGGCGTCGACTACACCCACGAGCAGGTGGTGCAGGCCCTGGAGGCCGTCGGTTGCACGGTGGCCCAGGCCCGGGTGGCGGGGGTGGACGCGTCCGACTCGACGCTGGACGAGCTCCAGGTGCACGTGCCGTCCTGGCGCCCGGACCTCACCCAGGGCGCGGACCTCGTCGAGGAGGTCGCCCGGGTGCAGGGCTACGACCGGATCCCGTCGGTGCTGCCACAGGCGCCGGCCGGTCGCGGGCTGACCCGCTCGCAGCGGCTGCGCCGATCGGCCGCGCGCTCGCTGGCTGAGCGCGGCCTGGTCGAGGTGCTGACCTACCCCTTCACGTCCACCGACCGGTTCGACCAGCTCGGGCTGGCGGCGCAGGACCCGCGCCGGCACGCGCTGCGGCTGGCGAACCCGCTGAGCGAGCAGGAGCCGCTGCTGCGCACCTGCCTGCTGGCCACCCTGCCGGAGGCGGTCCGGCGCAACCTGTCGCGCGGGGTTCGCGACGTCGCGCTGTTCGAGATCGGTCGGGTGTTCCGCCCGGCGGGCGAACCGGGCGTCGCTCCGCAGCCGGGCGGTGGCCGACGTCCGGACGACGCCGTGCTCGCCCGGCTCGACGCCGGCGTCCCGGCCCAGCCGTGGCGGGCCGCCGTGCTGCTGGCCGGCCAACGTGAGCCTGCGGGTTGGTGGGGGCCGGGCCGGGCTGCGGACTGGGCGGACGCGGTGGCTGCGGTGCAGGGTCTGGCCGAGGCCCTCGGTGTGCCGACGCTGCAGGTCAGTGCGGACCGACACGACCCGTGGCACCCCGGACGGTGCGCGCGGCTGGAGCTCGCCGACGGCACCCTGGTCGGGCACGCCGGCGAGCTCGCGCCGGCCGTGATCGCTGCGCTCGACCTGCCGGAGCGCGCCTGCGCGGCGGAGATCGACCTCGACGTCCTGGTCGCCGCCGTGCCCGAGGTGATCCAGGCGGTGCCGGTGCCGACCCACCCGGTGGCGCTGCGCGACGTGGCGCTGCTGGTGGACGACGATGTGCCGGCCGCCCGGGTCGAGCAGGCGTTGCGCGAGGGCGGGGGCTCGCTGGTGGAGCAGGTGTGGCTCTTCGACGACTACCGCGGGGAGCAGGCGGGGCCGGGCAAGCGGTCGCTCGCCTATCGGCTGGTGCTGCGCGCGCCCGACCGGACCCTGACCGGTGAGGAGGCCGCGGCCGTGACCGAGGCCGCCGTAGCCAGCGCCGCCGGCGCGACCGGAGCCGTGCTGCGCGACCACTGACCCCACCAAGCCACCCGCCTCACCCGACCGGACGAGAGGTAGGTGCATCGTCTCGCTGAGGTGTGTATAGTCATGCACCATGGTGAGTGTGGCGGTCGCGGGGGCCAGCGGGTACGCCGGCGGTGAGGTGCTGCGGTTGGCCCTGGGCCACCCGCAGCTGACGGTCGCAGCGGTGACAGCTGCCGCGAGTGCCGGCACTCGCCTCGGCAGCCACCACCCGCACCTGCGTCCGATCGCGGACCGGGTGATCCAGCCGACCACGCCGCAGACCCTGGCCGGCCACGACGTGGTGGTGCTCGCGCTGCCGCATGGAGAGTCCGCCGCGCTGGCCGCCGAGCTGTCGTCGGACACGGTCGTCATCGACTGTGGCGCGGACTTCCGGCTGACCGACGCGCAGGCGTGGAAGTCCTTCTACGACACCGACCACGCCGGGTCCTGGCCCTACGGTCTGCCCGAGCTCGCGCTGCACGACGGTCGTCGCCAGCGCGACGTACTGGCACTGGCCGGGCGGATCGCCGTCCCGGGCTGCTACCCGACCGCCGTCACGCTCGCGCTCGCCCCCGGCTTCGCGGCCGACCTCACCGAGCCGGACGACGTGGTCGTGGTCGCGGCCTCCGGGACGTCGGGCGCCGGCCGCTCGCTGAAAGCGCACCTGCTCGGCTCCGAGGTCATGGGGTCGATGTCGCCGTACGGCGTGGGCGGCGTGCACCGGCACACCCCGGAGATCGAGCAGAACCTGGCCGCCGCCGCGGGCGAACCCGTCACCGTCTCGTTCACCCCGACGCTGGCGCCCATGCCGCGCGGCATCCTGGCCACGTGCACCGCCCGGCTCCGGCCCGGCCGCACCCCCGCGCAGGTGCACGAAGCCTGGCGGGACGCGTACGCGGACGAGCCGTTCGTCGAGCTGCTCCCGCAGGGCAGCTGGCCGCGCACCTCGGACACCTACGGCGCGAACACGGTGCACCTGCAGGTCGCCGTGGACGAGCGGACCGGTCGCGTGGTCGTCGTCGCAGCCCTGGACAACCTGGTCAAGGGAACCGCGGGAGCGGCCGTGCAGTGCGCGAACCTCGCTCTCGGGCTGCCCGAGGCACTCGGCCTGCCGGTGATCGGGGTCGCACCGTGAGCGTCACCGAGGCCGGCGGTTTCCGGGCCAGCGGGGTCACCGCCGGGCTCAAGCCCTCCGGCAGGCCGGACGTCGCGCTCGTCGTCAACGACGGTCCGTCCAGCGCCGCCGCCGCCGTCTACACGAGCAACCGGTGCAAGGCCAACCCGGTGCTGTGGAGCGAGACGGCCAGCGCCGACGGCGTGGTCCGTGCGGTCGTCCTGAACTCGGGCGGCGCGAACTGCTACACCGGCGCGCAGGGCTTCTCGGTCACCCACGCGAGCGCGGAGCTGGTCGGCCGGCTGCTCGACGCCTCGCCCGGCGACGTCGTGGTCTGCTCGACCGGTCTGATCGGCCAGCCGCTGGACCGGCCGCTGCTGGAGTCCGGCATCGAGGCGGCCGCGCAGGCCCTGGCGGCGGACGGCGGCGGCGCCGCAGCCACCGCCATCATGACCACCGACACCGTGAGCAAGCAGGGGGTGCAGCACGGTGACGGCTGGGTCGTGGGGGGTATGGCCAAGGGGGCGGGGATGCTCGCACCGGCCCTGGCCACCATGCTCGTCGTGCTGACCACCGACGCCGACGTGGACGCCGCGCAGTGCGACGTCGCGTTGCGCGCAGCCACCCGGGTGACGTTCGACCGGCTGGACTCCGACGGCTGCCAGTCCACCAACGACACCGTGCTGCTGATGGCCAGCGGCGCCAGCGGCGTCCGCCCGGACCAGGCGTCGTTCACCGCTGCGGTGAGCGCGCTCTGCCACGACCTGGCCCAGCAGCTGATGCGGGACGCCGAGGGCGCCGACCACGACATCAGCATCGACGTGGTACGCGCGGCCAGCGAGGACGACGCCGTCGAGGTGGCCCGCTCGGTGGCTCGCAGCAACCTGTTCAAGGCCGCTGTGTTCGGCCGCGACCCCAACTGGGGGCGGGTCCTCGCCGCGGTCGGCACCACCTCCGCCGCGTTCGACCCGTCAGTGCTGGACGTCGCGATGAACGGGGTCTGGATCGCCCGCGACGGCGGTCCGGCCGAGGACCGTGACGGCGTCGACCTGACCGGACGGGACCTGCACGTGCTCATCGACCTCAAGGAAGGCGACGCCACCGCGACTGTGTGGACCAACGACCTGACGCACGCCTACGTGCACGAGAACTCGGCGTACTCGACATGACCCGGGTCGACCAGTCCGGACGGCGGTGGGGGAGCACCCGACCGATGCGGCCGGACGACCCCGAGTGGGACGCCACCCGGGCCGACGTGCTGATCGACGCCCTGCCCTGGCTGAAGGAGTTCCACGGCCAGGTCGTGGTGATCAAGTACGGCGGCAACGCGATGACCGACTCGCGACTCAAGCGTGCCTTCGCCGAGGACATGGTGTTCCTGCGGCACGTGGGCATCCGACCGGTCGTGGTGCACGGCGGCGGACCACAGGTCACCGCCATGCTCAGCCGGCTCGGCGTGGACTCCCAGTTCCGGGCCGGCCTGCGGGTGACCACGGCCGAGACGGTGGACGTCGTCCGGATGGTGCTGGTCGGCCAGGTCGGGCGCGAGCTCGTCGGGCTGATCAACGAGCACGGGCCGCACGCAGTCGGGCTGTCCGGCGAGGACGCCGGGCTGTTCCGGGCCGAGCGGACCAGGCCCGTGGTCAACGGCGAGCCGGTGGACGTCGGCCTGGTCGGCGACGTCGTCGAGGTGGACCCCGCCGCCGTCCTCGACCTGGTCGCCGCAGGCCGGATCCCGGTGGTCTCCAGCATCGCGCCGGAGGCGTCCGGGCAGGTGCTCAACGTCAACGCCGACACCGCTGCAGCGGCGCTCGCGGTCGCCCTCGGTGCGGTGAAGCTGGTGGTGCTGACCGACGTCGAGGGGCTGTACGCCGACTGGCCGGACCGCTCCTCGCTGGTGCAGCAGATCGCCGCCGACGAGCTCGAGCAGGTGCTGGCGCTGATCGACTCCGGCATGGCGCCGAAGATGGCCGCCTGCCTGCGAGCGGTGCGCGGCGGCGTCGGTCGAGCGACGGTCGTCGACGGCCGGCTGCAGCACGCCTTGCTGCTGGAGATGCTGACCAGCGAGGGCACCGGCACGATGGTGACGCCATGAGCGGCCACCCCAGCGAGCTGCCCGCCGTCCCGGGCGTGACGGACGTGCTGCACGTACCGGGCGAGGCGGCCCAGCGCGCCGCCGGCGCCGAGTGGGTCGACCGGTACAGCCACGCGATCATGGCCACCTACGGCACCCCGCAGCGCGCGCTCGTGCGCGGCGAGGGAGCGTACGTCTGGGACGCCGACGGGCAGCGCTACCTCGACCTGCTCGGTGGCATCGCGACCAACGTGCTGGGCCACGCGCACCCGACGCTGGTCGGTGCGGTGAGCGCGCAGCTCTCGACCCTGGGGCACGTGTCGAACTTCTTCGCCAGCCCACCCCAGGTCGCGCTGGCCGAGCGGCTGCTCGAGCTGCTGCACGCCCCGCAGGGTTCACGGGTGTTCCTGTCCAACTCCGGGGCCGAGGCCAACGAGGGGGCGTTCAAGGTCGCCCGGCGGACCGGTCGTCCTCGGGTCCTGGCCCTGGAGGGTGCGTTCCACGGGCGGACCATGGGGGCGCTGGCGCTGACCCACAAACCCGACTACCGCGAGCCGTTCGAGCCGCTGCCCGGTGGCGTCGAGCACCTGCCGTTCGGCGACTTGGGCGCGCTGGAGGCCGCCCTGGACGGCGAGGTCGCGGCGCTGTTCGTCGAGGTGATCCAAGGCGAGGCCGGCGTGCGGCCGTTGCCCGAGGGCTACCTGGCCGCGGCCCGCGAGCTCACCACCTCCGTCGGCGCCCTGCTGGTCGTCGACGAGGTGCAGACCGGGGTCGGCCGGACCGGCGGCTGGTTCGCCCACACCCGACACGGCGTCGTCCCGGACGTCGTCACGCTGGCCAAGGGGCTGGGCGGCGGCATCCCGATCGGCGCGACGGTCACCCTGGGCGAGCGGACCTCCGGGCTGCTGGTCGCGGGGCAGCACGGCACCACGTTCGGTGGCAACCCGGTGGCCACCGCCGCGGCGCTGGCCACCCTGCACGTCATCGAGCGCGACGACCTGCTGGCCAACGTGCGCGAGGTCGGGCATCGGCTCGCCGCGGGCGCGCCGTCCGCGGGAGCTCCGCTGGTCACCTCGGTGGACGGCGAGGGGCTGCTGCTCGGCCTGCGGCTGGCTCGCCCCCGCGCCAAGGAGCTGGCCGCCGCGGCGCTCGAGGCCGGTTTCATCGTGAACGCGGTGACCTCGGACACGGTGCGCCTGGCACCGCCGCTGGTCCTGTCGGCGGACCAGGCAGACTCCTTCCTCGCGGCGCTGCCGCAGCTGGTCCAGATCGCCGAACTCGCCGAGGAGCCCTGACATGCCGCGCCACTTCCTGCGGGACGACGACCTGAGCCCCGCCGAGCTGGCCGAGGTGCTCGACCTGGCCGTGCACGCCAAGGCGGACCGGTTGGCGCTGCGCCCGCTGGCGGGTCCGCGCGCGGTGGCCGTGCTCTTCGACAAGCCCTCCACCCGCACCCGGGTGTCATTCAGCGTCGGCATCGCCGAGCTCGGCGGCTACCCGCTGGTGATCGATGCGGCGTCCAGCCAGCTGGGTCGGGGCGAGCCGGTCGAGGACACCACCCGGGTGCTGGACCGGCAGGTGGCCGCCATCGTCTGGCGCACCTTCGGGCAGGACCGGATCGAGACGATGGCCTCGGTCAGCCGGGTGCCGGTGGTCAACGCGCTGACCGACGACTTCCACCCGTGCCAGATCCTGGCCGACCTGCTCACCGTTCGCGAGCACAAGAAGACGCTTGCCGGCCTGACCTTCAGCTACCTCGGCGACGGCGCCAACAACATGGCGCACTCGTACCTGCTCGGCGGTGCCGCGGCCGGCATGCACGTGCGGATCGGCACGCCGACCAGCCATCAGCCCGCCCCGGCGATCGTCGAGCGGGCCCGCCAGATCGCCGACGAGACCGGCGGGTCCGTGCTGGTCACCGACAGCCCCGAGGGCGCCGCGGCCGGCGCGGACGTGCTGGCCACCGACACCTGGGTCTCGATGGGGCAGGAGGGCGAGAAGGGCGAGCGCGCCGGCGCCGCGAGCCCATTCGCCCCGTTCGCGGTGGACGGCGCCGCCCTCGACCGGGCCGCGGTCGACGCCGTCGTCCTGCACTGCCTGCCGGCCTACCGCGGGCTGGAGATCAGCGCCGACGTGATCGACGGCCCGCAGTCGGTGGTCTGGGACGAGGCCGAGAACCGGCTGCACGCCCAGAAGGCGCTGCTCACTTGGCTGCTGGAGCGCAGCTCGTGACGTCGGCCGCCCCGGCTGCCCGGACCACTCCGCAGACCAAGGCGGCCCGGCAGCAGCGCATCGCCGACCTGCTGGGACGGACCGCCGTTCGTTCGCAGACCCAGCTCGCCCAGCTGCTGGCCGACGAGGGCATCGACGTCACCCAGGCGACGCTCTCCCGCGACCTGCTTCAGATGGGTGCGGTCCGGGTGCGCGGCACCACTGGCGAGCTGGTGTACGCCGTGCCGGCCGAGGGCGGCGACCGGACGCCGCGACCCGCCGACCTGTCCGCTGACTCCCGGCTGGCCAAGGTCGCCAGCGAGGTGCTCGTCTCCGCCGAGGCCTCCGCGAACCTCGTCGTCCTGCGCACCCCGCCGGGGGCCGCCAACTACCTGGCCTCCGCGCTCGACCACGCCGACGCCGCCGACCTGCTCGGCACCATCGCCGGCGACGACACCGTCCTGCTCATCGCCCGAGACCCCGCAGGCGGGCCGGCACTCGCCGCCCGGCTGCTGGCGGTCGCCGAGGGCACCGAGCCCGTCATCGAGACCCCAGAAGGAACCCCACGGTGAGCAAGGTCCTGACGTCCCTACCCGTCGGCGAGCGGATCGGCATCGCCTTCTCCGGCGGTCTCGACACGTCCGTCGCGGTGGCCTGGATGCGCGAGAAGGGCGCGGTGCCCTGCACCTACACGGCCGACATCGGCCAGTACGACGAGCCGGACGTACAGGGCGTGCCGTCCCGCGCGCTGCAGTACGGGGCTGAGCTCTCGCGCGTGGTGGACTGCAAGCGGGCGCTGGTCGAGGAGGGGCTGGCTGCGCTGGCCTGCGGTGCGTTCCACATCCGCTCCGGCGGCCGGGCGTACTTCAACACGACTCCGCTCGGGCGGGCGGTCACCGGCACGATGCTGGTCCGTGCGATGCAGCAGGACGGCGTCGACATCTGGGGTGACGGGTCCACCTTCAAGGGCAACGACATCGAGCGCTTCTACCGCTACGGGCTGCTCACCAACCCTTCGCTGCGCATCTACAAGCCGTGGCTGGACCCGGACTTCGTGCGCGAGCTCGGCGGCCGGTCCGAGATGAGCCGGTGGCTCACCGACCACGACCTGCCGTACCGGGACAGCGCCGAGAAGGCGTACTCCACCGACGCCAACATCTGGGGCGCCACGCACGAGGCGAAGACGCTCGAGCAGCTCGACGTCTCGCTCGAGCTGGTCGAGCCGATCATGGGGGTCCGGTTCTGGGATCCGGCTGTGCTGATCGAGCCCGAGGACGTCACGGTCCGGTTCGAGCGCGGGCGGCCGGTGGCGATCAACGGGACGACGTTCGACGACCCGGTCGCGCTGGTGCACGAGGCGAACGCGGTCGGCGGCCGACACGGGCTGGGCATGTCCGACCAGATCGAGAACCGGATCATCGAGGCCAAGAGCCGCGGCATCTACGAAGCGCCGGGCATGGCGTTGCTGTGGACGGTCTACGAGCGGCTGCTGAACGCGATCCACAACGAAGACACCGTCGCCAGCTACCACACGCACGGGCGTCGCCTGGGCCGGCTGCTGTACGAGGGCCGTTGGCTCGACCCGCAGTCGCTGATGCTGCGAGAGCCGATCCAGCGCTGGATCTCCTCGGTCGTCACCGGTGAGGTGACGTTGCGGCTGCGACGTGGCGAGGACTACACGGTGCTGCGCACCGAGGGTCCGGCGTTCTCCTACCACCCGGACAAGCTGTCCATGGAGCGCACCGAGAACGCCGCCTTCGGCCCCACGGACCGGATCGGGCAGCTGACGATGCGCAACCTCGACATCGCCGACTCTCGCGCCCTGCTCGAGCTCTACGCGGGCCAGCCTTTGGACCAGGGCCAGGTCCTGGTCGAGCACGGCACGCTGTTCGGTGAGCTGCCTGCCGGCGGCGCCGACCGGATCACTGCGAACCCTGCGGTCGCCGGCGACGAGGAGGCCGCGCTGGAGGCCGCCGCGATGGAGACGGGGACCGACTGATGGGCACCCACCGATGAGCACCCACCGATGAGCACCCACCGATGAGCACGGACGACCCCGGCACGAACGCCGGCGCGCTGTGGGGCGGCCGGTTCGCCGGCGGCCCGGCGGACGCGCTGGCGGCGCTGAGCAAGAGCACCCACTTCGACTGGCGGCTGGCCCGGCACGACCTCGAGGGGTCCCGGGCGCACGCCCGCGTGCTGGCCGCCGCGGGGCTGCTGGACCACTCGGAGCTGGCCGGCATGCTGGACGCGCTGGACGCGCTGGACGCCGACGTGGTCAGCGGAGCCTTCGCGCCCGCGCCGGATGACGAGGACGTGCACAGCGCGCTGGAGCGCGGCCTGATCGAGCGGGCCGGGGCCGAGCTCGGTGGTCGGCTGCGCGCCGGTCGCTCGCGCAACGACCAGATCGCCACCCTGGTGCGGATGTACCTGCGCGAGCACGCTCGGCTGGTCGCCGGCTGCGTGCTGGACGTCGTCGACGCGCTCGTCGCGCAGGCGGCCGCCCACCCCGGGGCCGCGATGCCTGGCCGCACCCACCTGCAGCACGCCCAGCCGGTGCTGCTCGCACATCACCTGCTGGCGCACGCCTGGCCGCTGCTGCGCGACGTGGAGCGGCTGCGCGACTGGGACCGCCGCGCGGCGGTGTCGCCGTACGGCTCGGGTGCGCTCGCTGGTTCCTCGCTCGGCCTCGACCCGGCGGCGGTGGCCCGGGACCTGGGCTTCGAGCGGCCGGTGGAGAACTCGATCGACGGCACGGCCGCGCGTGACGTGGTGGCCGAGTTCGCTTTCGTCGCGGCGATGACCAGCGTCGACGTCTCCCGGTTGGCCGAGGAGGTGGTGATCTGGGCGACCAAGGAGTTCTCCTTCGTCGCGCTGGACGACGCCTACTCCACCGGGTCGAGCATCATGCCGCAGAAGAAGAACCCGGACGTCGCCGAGCTGGCCCGGGGCAAGGCGGGCCGGCTGATCGGTGACCTGACCGGGCTGCTGGCCACGCTCAAGGGCCTGCCGCTGGCCTACAACCGGGACCTGCAGGAGGACAAGGAGCCGGTCTTCGACGCGGTCGACACCCTGGAGGTGCTGCTGCCGGCCGTGGCTGGGATGGTCGCCACCCTGCGCTTCGACGTCGACCGGTTGGCCTCGCTGGCTCCGCAGGGCTTCGCGCTGGCGACGGACGTCGCCGAGTGGCTGGTCCGCCAGGGCGTGCCCTTCCGGGTCGCGCACGAGGTGGCCGGTGCGTGCGTGCGGGCCTGCGAGGCGCGCGCCATCGAGCTGTGGGACCTGTCCGACGACGATCTCGCCGCGATCTCCGAGCACCTCACGCCCGGCGTCCGCTCCGTGCTGTCCGTCGAGGGCTCGCTGGCCTCGCGCGACGCGGTCGGCGGGACCGCGCCGGTGCGGGTCGCCGAGCAGCTCGCGGCCTGCGAGGAGCGGCTGGCCGAGGCCCGCACCTGGTCCGGCTGACCCCCAAGGCTTGCTCCCCCCAACCCGCTTTGCTCACCCCAACCCGCTCGGGAGCGCTCGCATAGCGGGCTGAGTGGAGCAACCCCGGCTGAGCGGAGCAAGGCCTGAACTCAGCGCCGCCAGCTGGTGCCGATGATCGCGGCCAGCGGCAGCAGCGGTGCGGCCAGCGCGAGCGCCGCGATCCGCCAGGGCGTCGGCGCCGGCACGAAGAAACCGAACAGCACGAGCAGGATGCACGGCACCCACAGCAGGAAGTAGCGCCGACGCTGACGCGCGATGTCCGCGTCCAACGCCTCGTGCTCGGTCGGCGTCACGATGTCGTAGCGCGGTAGCCGACGCGATCGGCGGGCCATGAGCACCAGTCTGCATCCCTTCGCGTGGTGATGCTTTACGTGGGACGGTGTCCGGGCAAGGATGCGTGCAGGGACCGCAACGGAGCGGGACGGCCAACGGGAGGTTCGTGGATGACCGCGCACGACGACCTGGCGACGGCAGCCAAGCAGCTCGCCGACCTGCGCGCGAGCGTGGCGTCGCTGCAGGCGCACCTCGGGGACACCGTCGACGTCCAGCGGTTGCGCGACGACGTCGCCCGGCTGGCCGCGGACCTCAACCTGGTCGCTCGGGTCGAGGGGCTGCGACACGGCCCCGCGCAGCCCGGCGAGATCATCTACATCCCGGACGAGGACTACGACCCCTCGTTCTGGTCGGACGCGGACGACGAGGGCCTGGGCGCCACGGGTCGGGCGGGCTGACGGGTGGCCCGCAGCACGCCCGCCACAGCAAAGCCCAGCACCCCTGCACCTGTCACCGGAGTCGGTCATCCCGGTCGCGCCCGGATCCCGGCTCGCACCCTGCGCACCGACCGCTACTGGGTGCAGCCGGCCATCACGTTCGGCGTGCTGCTCGCGTTCATCATCTACGCGACGATCCGCGCGTTCTGGAACGGCGCCTACTACAGCGCGCCCTACATCTCGCCGTTCTACTCGCCGTGCCTGTCCACCAACTGCGTGCCGGGGTCGGGCGAGACGCACCCGGTGGGTGACTGGTGGACGCTCTCGCCGGCGCTGCTCATCCTGATCTTCCCGCTCGGCTTCCGGATGACCTGCTACTACTACCGCAAGGCCTACTTCCGCTCCTTCTGGCTGAGCCCTCCGGCCTGCGCGGTTGCCGAGCCGCACGGTGCGTACTCGGGCGAGACGCGGTTCCCACTGATCCTGAACAACATCCACCGGTACTTCTTCTACGCCGGGCTGGTGTTCAACGTGATCCTGACCTGGGACGCGATCCTCGCCTTCCGCGACGCGGACGGCGAGTGGGGGCACATGGGCCTGGGCACGCTCGTGCTGCTGACCAACGCCACCCTGCTCTGGCTGTACTCGATGTCCTGCCACTCCTGCCGGCACGTGATCGGCGGCCGGCTCAAGCACTTCTCGACGCACCCGTTGCGCTACAAGAGCTGGACGTTCGTCTCCAAGCTCAACACCCGGCACATGCAGTTCGCGTGGACCTCCCTGGTGGGAGTGGCCCTGACCGACGCGTACGTCGCGTTGCTGGCCTCCGGCGCGTTCGACGACCCCAAGTTTTTCTGACCCCAACGGTTTTCGAGGAGACGCCCGAGTGAGCGACCTGGAGCGCTACCAGTACGACGTCGTGGTGATCGGCGCAGGCGGCGCCGGCCTGCGCGCCGCCATCGAGGCGCGCGAGCACGGCCTGCGGACGGCGATCATCTGCAAGTCGCTGTTCGGCAAGGCGCACACCGTGATGGCCGAGGGCGGCATCGCGGCCTCGATGGGCAACGTGAACTCCAAGGACAGCTGGCAGGTGCACTTCCGCGACACCATGCGCGGCGGGAAGTTCCTGAATAACCCGCGGATGGCCGAGCTGCACGCGCAGGAGGCGCCGCAACGGGTCTGGGAGCTGGAGACCTACGGCGCGCTGTTCGACCGCACTCCCGAGGGCAAGATCAGCCAGCGCAACTTCGGCGGTCACGAGTACCCGCGGCTGGCCCACGTCGGCGACCGCACCGGGCTCGAGCTGATCCGCACGCTGCAGCAGAAGATCGTCTCCCTGCAGCAGGAGGACCTGCGCGAGCACGGTGACCTGGACGCCCGGATCCGGGTGTTCGCCGAGCTCACGGTGACCGACCTGCTCAAGGACGGGGACGCGATCAGCGGGGCGTTCGGCTACTGGCGCGAGTCCGGCCGGTTCGTGGTGTTCGAGGCGCCCGCCGTGGTGCTGGCCACCGGCGGCATCGGCAAGTCCTTCAAGGTGACCTCGAACTCCTGGGAGTACACCGGCGACGGCCACGCGCTGGCCCTGCGCGCCGGCGCGACGCTGATCAACATGGAGTTCATCCAGTTCCACCCCACCGGCATGGTCTGGCCTCCGTCGGTCAAGGGGATCCTGGTCACCGAGTCGGTGCGCGGCGACGGCGGAGTGCTGCGCAACAGCGAAGGCACGCGGTTCATGTTCGACCACGTCCCCGACGTGTTCCGCGGCCAGTACGCCGAAACCGAGGACGAGGCGGACCGCTGGTACACCGACGCGGACAACAACAAGCGCCCGCCTGAGCTGCTGCCGCGCGACGAGGTCGCCCGGGCGATCAACACCGAGGTCAAGGAAGGTCGCGGCTCTCCGCACGGCGGCGTCTTCCTGGACGTCTCGACCCGGTTGCCGGCCGAGGAGATCATCCGTCGGTTGCCGTCCATGCATCACCAGTTCAAGGAGCTCGCGGACGTCGACATCACCGCCGAGCCGATGGAGGTTGGCCCGACCTGCCACTACGTGATGGGTGGCGTGGAGGTGGACGCGGACAGCGGCGCCGCCGTTGTCCCGGGACTCTTCGCGGCCGGCGAGGTGGCCGGCGGGATGCACGGGTCGAACCGGCTGGGCGGCAACTCGCTGTCCGACCTGCTGGTGTTCGGACGTCGTGCCGGGGCCGGTGCCGCCGCGTACGTCGAGGGGCTAGGGGAGCGTCGTCCAGGCATCAGCGACGACGACCTGGCGGTGGCGTCCACGACGGCGCTGGAGCCGTTCACGCTGGGCGGCGCGGCGGACGCCGCGGTGCAGAACCCGTACACGATCCACTCCGAGATGCAGCAGATGATGAACGACCTGGTCGGCATCATCCGGCGTGAGGGCGAGATCGTCGAGGCGCTGGACAGGCTGGGCGGCCTACGCGAGCGGGCGGCCAGCGCCGGGGTCGAGGGGCACCGCCAGTTCAACCCCGGGTGGCACCTGGCGTTGGACCTGCGCAACATGCTCGACGTCAGCGAGTGTGTCGCCAAGGCCGCGCTGGAGCGCACTGAGAGCCGGGGCGGGCACACCCGCGAGGACTTCCCGACGATGGACCCGCAGTGGCGCGGAGTGAACCTGGTCTGCCGGCTGGACGACGACGGCGCAGTGCAGCTGACCCGTCAGGCGGTGCCGGCGATCCGCGGCGACCTGCTCACGCTGTTCGAGCGCTCGGAGCTGGCGAAGTACCTCACCGACGCCGAGCTCGCGGTCTTCGACGACGCCTCCGGGCAGGGAGGGGAGCAGGCATGAGCTACGACGCACGGTTTCGGGTGTGGCGCGGGGACGCCGAGGACGGCGAGCTCGTCGACTACACGGTGGAGGTGAACGAGGGCGAGGTCGTGCTCGACGTCATCCACCGGCTGCAGGCCACCCAGGCCGGGGACCTCGCGGTCCGGTGGAACTGCAAGGCCGGCAAGTGCGGGTCCTGCAGCGCCGAGATCAACGGGCGTCCGCGGCTGCTGTGCATGACCCGGATGAACACGTTCGCCGAGCACGAGCTGGTCACCGTCACCCCGCTGCGCGCGTTCCCGGTCATCCGCGACCTGGTCACCGACGTGTCCTTCAACTATGACAAGGCGCGCCAGGTGCCGGCCTTCGAGCCACCGGCCGACCTCGCCCCCGGTGACTACCGGATGGCCCAGGTCGACGTGGAGCGCTCGCAGGAGTTCCGCAAGTGCATCGAGTGCTTCCTCTGCCAGGACGTCTGCCACGTCGTTCGTGACCACGAGGACAACAAGGAGGCCTTCGCGGGGCCGCGCTTCCTGATGCGGATCGCCGAGCTGGACATGCACCCGCTCGACGCCCGCGACCGCAAGAGCGAGGCCCAGGAGGAGTTCGGCCTCGGCTTCTGCAACATTACCAAGTGCTGCACCGAGGTCTGCCCCGAGCACATCAAGATCACCGACAACGCGCTCATCCCGATGAAGGAGCGCGTCGTCGATCGCAAGTACGATCCGCTGGTGTGGCTGGGGTCGAAGATCGCGCGCCGGCGCTGACCGGCACCCTGCCCGGTCCGGCGCGCGGATCGGCTGCGCTGCAACGGTTCTGCGCCAGGCCGGTGCTGGACGTCGCGCCCGCGCTGCTGGGTGCCGTGCTCGAGCACCGCTCACCCCGGGGCTCGGTGGCCGTGCGGCTGACCGAGGTCGAGGCCTACGACGGGCCGGGCGACCCGGGCTCGCACGCGCGAAACGGGCTGACCCCGCGGACCGCAGTGATGTTCGGCCCGCCGGCCCGGCTGTACGTGTACTTCACGTATGGGATGCACTGGTGCGTGAACCTGGTCTGCGGCCCGGCCGGCTCGGCGTCCGCCGTGCTGCTGCGAGCGGGTGAGGTGGTCCGCGGCCACGAGCTGGCGCGGCTGCGCCGCCCCGCGGCCCGGGCGGACCGCGACCTGGCCCGGGGGCCGGCCCGGCTGACCAGCGCGCTCGGCATCGACGGGGCGCTGGACGGCGCGGTGCTCGGTGGCGCGCGGTCGTCGTCCGCGGTACGGCTGCACCTGGGCGGGCAGGGCTCCGGGCCGGTGCGTAGCGGCGCCCGGGTCGGGGTGAGCGGACCCGGCGGGGACGTCGCGCGCTATCCGTGGCGGTTCTGGTTGGACGGCGAGCCGTCCGTCTCCGCCTACCGCGCGGCGGTGGTCCGCCGGCAACCCCCTCGCACCGGCGGGACCTGATCGGGCAGGCTTGCCTGCGACGACCGGCGAGACGCACGTGCGTGAACGACGAAGGGACGACCCGTGAGCGACATCCTCGACGAGCTGCGATGGCGAGGCCTGGTGGCGCAGACCACCGACGAGGCCGCGCTGCGCGAGGCACTCGCCGACGGGCCGATCACCTTTTACTGCGGCTTCGACCCGACGGCCCCGAGCCTGCACATGGGCAACCTCGTCCAGCTCATCACGATGCGTCATCTGCAGCGCGCCGGCCACCGTGCGCTGTGCCTGGTGGGCGGCTCCACGGGGCTGATCGGCGACCCCAAGGCGACTGCGGAGCGGCAGTTGAACGACCCGAGCCTGGTCGCGGACTGGGTGGCCCGGATCCAGGCGCAGGTGCGGCCGTTCCTGGACTTCGAGGGCGACAACCCTGCCGTGATGGTGAACAACCTCGACTGGACGGCGCCGATCAGCGCGCTGGAGTTCCTGCGCGACATCGGCAAGCACTTCCGGGTGAACACCATGATCCGCAAGGACGCGGTGGCGGCGCGCCTGGCCAGCGATGACGGGATCAGCTACACCGAGTTCAGCTACCAGATCCTGCAGGGGCTGGACTACCTGCAGCTCTTCCGTCAGTACGGGTGCACCTTGCAGACCGGCGGCACCGACCAGTGGGGCAACCTGACCGCCGGCGTGGACCTGATCCACCGGGCCGAGCACGCCTCGGTGCACCTGCTGACGACGCCGTTGGTCACAAAGGCCGACGGCACCAAGTTCGGCAAGACCGAATCGGGCACCGTGTGGCTTGACGCCTCGATGATGTCGCCCTACGCCTTCTACCAGTTCTGGCTCAACGCGGACGACGCGTCGGTCCTGGCCTACATCAAGATCTTCACCGACCGCAGTCGCGAGGAGGTGGCGGCGCTGGAGGTCGAGGTGGCCGAGCGCCCGTTCGCCCGGCAGGCGCAGCGCACACTGGCAACGGACGTGACGACGCTCGTGCACGGGGCGAGTGCCGCGGCTGCGGTGGAGGCCGCCAGCCAGGCACTGTTCGGCCGTGGCTCGCTGGACGACCTCGACCCGGGGACGTTGGCCGACGCCACCGCAGAGCTGGACCGCGCGGCCGTCGTTCTGGGCGGCTCGGTCGTGGACGCTTTCGTGGACGCCGGGTTGGCACCGAGCCGGTCCGGGGCACGGCGGACCATCGACGAGGGTGGTGCCTATGTGAACAACGTCAAGGTGACGGACCCGGAGGCGGTGTTCACCACTGACCAGCTGTTGCACGGGCGGTTCGCCGTGCTGCGCCGGGGCAAGAAGTCGCTCGCAGCGGCAGTCGCCGAAGGCGCCTGAGCGCCTTCGATTGGGTGGTTTCGACGCGGTGCGGGACCCCCGATTTGACGTTGCCGTCGAGGGCCCTCTAGTGTTCTCGACGTCAGCCCGACAGGGAGGAACGGACACCGCTAGGTGGCCGGTCTCACGGGCTGAAACCCAACAACAGCACCGGGTTTCCCGGGGCCTGGCCGCGCCTCAAGGCGTTGGTCAAGGCGGCTCTCAGAGCCTGCTAGAGTAGGGACTCGATCCCCACAGCAGGACGAGTCAACAAGTTCCAGGCCTCGCCCGGAACGAAGTTGACTGCCTCGACGCGGATCGGCTAAGTTAGAGAGGTTGCCCCGACTGATAGGCCGAGAGGCCCGATGCGGTGCGCGTCCGATCCTTGAGAACTCAACAGTGTGCCAAAAATCGATGCCATATAACACTCGTCATGGCGTTGGATGCGGAGAGCCATTCGGTTCCGAGCGCTGATGCCAGACGATTCCTTTGGTTAAGATACGGATGACTTCGTGTCATCCACTTCTAGCCATGGATCGGGTCTTCGGACCCAACCTCAAGAGATGTCGCTCTGCGCCAGCGTGGAGTGAACAAAACATCAACGGAGAGTTTGATCCTGGCTCAGGACGAACGCTGGCGGCGTGCTTAACACATGCAAGTCGAACGGTGACCTCGGAGCTTGCTCCGGGCGATCAGTGGCGAACGG
Organism: Angustibacter sp. McL0619; assembly: GCF_049994355.1. NCBI lineage: Bacteria > Bacillati > Actinomycetota > Actinomycetes > Kineosporiales > Kineosporiaceae > Angustibacter > Angustibacter sp. McL0619. The sequence continues at coordinate 1,972,676 of NZ_CP188257.1, forward strand.
GTGAGTAACACGTGAGTAACCTGCCCCTGGCTCTGGGATAACCCCGGGAAACCGAGGCTAATACCGGATACGACACAGACAGGCATCTGTACTGTGTGGAAAGTTTTTCGGCTAGGGATGGACTCGCGGCCTATCAGCTTGTTGGTGAGGTAACGGCCCACCAAGGCGACGACGGGTAGCCGGCCTGAGAGGGCGACCGGCCACACTGGGACTGAGACACGGCCCAGACTCCTACGGGAGGCAGCAGTGGGGAATATTGCGCAATGGGCGAAAGCCTGACGCAGCGACGCCGCGTGAGGGATGAAGGCCTTCGGGTTGTAAACCTCTTTCAGCAGGGAAGAAGCGAAAGTGACGGTACCTGCAGAAGAAGCACCGGCTAACTACGTGCCAGCAGCCGCGGTAATACGTAGGGTGCAAGCGTTGTCCGGAATTATTGGGCGTAAAGAGCTCGTAGGCGGTTTGTCGCGTCTGGTGTGAAAATCCAGGGCTTAACCCTGGACCTGCATCGGGTACGGGCAGACTAGAGTGCGGTAGGGGAGATCGGAATTCCTGGTGTAGCGGTGAAATGCGCAGATATCAGGAGGAACACCGGTGGCGAAGGCGGATCTCTGGGCCGTAACTGACGCTGAGGAGCGAAAGCATGGGGAGCGAACAGGATTAGATACCCTGGTAGTCCATGCCGTAAACGTTGGGCGCTAGGTGTGGGGCTCATTCCACGAGTTCCGTGCCGCAGCAAACGCATTAAGCGCCCCGCCTGGGGAGTACGGCCGCAAGGCTAAAACTCAAAGGAATTGACGGGGGCCCGCACAAGCGGCGGAGCATGCGGATTAATTCGATGCAACGCGAAGAACCTTACCAAGGCTTGACATACAGAGTAAACCGGCAGAAACGTCGGGTCCGCAAGGGATTCTGTACAGGTGGTGCATGGTTGTCGTCAGCTCGTGTCGTGAGATGTTGGGTTAAGTCCCGCAACGAGCGCAACCCTCGTTCTATGTTGCCAGCACGTAATGGTGGGGACTCATAGGAGACTGCCGGGGTCAACTCGGAGGAAGGTGGGGATGACGTCAAATCATCATGCCCCTTATGTCTTGGGCTTCACGCATGCTACAATGGCCAGTACAAAGGGCTGCGAGACCGCAAGGTGGAGCGAATCCCAAAAAACTGGTCTCAGTTCGGATTGGGGTCTGCAACTCGACCCCATGAAGTCGGAGTCGCTAGTAATCGCAGATCAGCAACGCTGCGGTGAATACGTTCCCGGGCCTTGTACACACCGCCCGTCAAGTCACGAAAGTCGGTAACACCCGAAGCCGGTGGCCCAACCCTTGTGGAGGGAGCCGTCGAAGGTGGGACTGGCGATTGGGACTAAGTCGTAACAAGGTAGCCGTACCGGAAGGTGCGGCTGGATCACCTCCTTTCTAAGGAGCATCTGGCGCCGGTTCGCCGGCGTCCAGGCCTCTGCCTCGGACATACGCTTCGAGGAGAGTGCTCAAGGGTGGAACATCGATTATTTGGGAACGATGCCGACTGATCTCGCTCAGTACAGCTCTTCGGAGCAGGAACCTGCGAAGGACGCGGAATCGATCCCAGGCACACTGTTGGGTCCTGAGGGACCGGGCGAAAAGCCTGAACCTCAGCGACAGCGGCCCCACGATGGTCTTAGACCAGAACGGGGCCGTTTCGCGCGGACCGACCCCCGGTTGAACCGCTCGCACTGGCGAGCAGGCACCGGACAAGGGGTCGCTCTCCGCCCGTACCTTGAGAACTGCACAGTGGACGCGAGCATCTTTGATTCAAGTTAATAAGGGCACACGGTGGATGCCTAGGCACTAGGAGCCGAAGAAGGACGTAGGAACCTGCGATAAGCCTTGGGGAGCTGGTAACCGAGCTGTGATCCAAGGATTTCCGAATGGGGAAACCCGGCTGGAGTCATGTCCAGTCACCCACGCCTGAACACATAGGGCGTGCGGAGGGAACGTGGGGAAGTGAAACATCTCAGTACCCACAGGAAGAGAAAGCAACCGCGATTCCGTGAGTAGTGGCGAGCGAAAGCGGAAGAGGCTAAACCGATCACATGTGATAGCCGGCAGGCGTTGTGTGGTCGGGGTCGTGGGACCTCTCAGTCAGTTCTGCCGAGTTGACAGCAAGTTACCAATCCGCGTCATAGTCGAAGGGCATTGAAAGGCCCGGCACAGAGGGTGCGACCCCCGTAGACGAAATGGCACGGACTTGCGAGAGGGATCCCAAGTAGCACGGGGCCCGAGAAATCCCGTGTGAATCTGGCAGGACCACCTGCTAAGCCTAAATACTCCCTAGTGACCGATAGCGGACAAGTACCGTGAGGGAAAGGTGAAAAGTACCCCGGGAGGGGAGTGAAATAGTACCTGAAACCGTGTGCTTACAATCCGTCGGAGCCTCCCTAGCAGGGGTGACGGCGTGCCTTTTGAAGAATGAGCCTGCGAGTTAGTGTTACGTGGCGAGGTTAACCCGTGTGGGGAAGCCGTAGCGAAAGCGAGTCCGAATAGGGCGTCTGAGTCGCGTGATCTAGACCCGAAGCGGAGTGATCTACCCATGGCCAGGTTGAAGCGCGGGTAAGACCGCGTGGAGGACCGAACCCACCAGGGTTGAAAACCTGGGGGATGAGCTGTGGGTAGGGGTGAAAGGCCAATCAAACTCCGTGATAGCTGGTTCTCCCCGAAATGCATTTAGGTGCAGCGTCACGTGTTTCTTGCCGGAGGTAGAGCTACTGGATGGCTAACGGGCCCTACAAGGTTACTGACGTCAGCCAAACTCCGAATGCCGGTAAGTGAGAGCGTGGCAGTGAGACTGCGGGGGATAAGCTCCGTAGTCGAGAGGGAAACAGCCCAGACCACCAGCTAAGGCCCCTAAGCGTGTGCTAAGTGGGAAAGGATGTGGAGTTGCCCAGACAACCAGGAGGTTGGCTTAGAAGCAGCCACCCTTTAAAGAGTGCGTAATAGCTCACTGGTCAAGTGATTCCGCGCCGACAATGTAGCGGGGCTCAAGCACACCGCCGAAGCTGTGGCATTCACACATTGCCCGGCCGGCCTTCGGGTCGGTCCAAGCGTGTGGATGGGTAGGGGAGCGTCGTGTGGCGAGTGAAGCGGCGGAGTGATCCAGCCGTGGACGCCACACGAGTGAGAATGCAGGCATGAGTAGCGAATGACGGGTGAGAAACCCGTCCGCCGAATGACCAAGGGTTCCAGGGTCAAGCTAATCTGCCCTGGGTAAGTCGGGACCTAAGGCGAGGCCGACAGGCGTAGTCGATGGACAACGGGTTGATATTCCCGTACCGGCGAAGAACCGCCCATGCTGAACCTAGTGATGCTAAGCGCCTGAAACCGGCGTCCTCTTCGGAGGTAGTCCGGCGGAGCGCGCGACCCGAACTAGTAGTAGGCAAGCGATGGAGTGACGCAGGAAGGTAGCCTCCGCGTGGCGATGGTAGTCCACGTCCAAGGGTGTAGGGCGAGGTATAGGCAAATCCGTACCTCACATAGCCTGAGACCTGATAGTGACCGCGATAGCGGGAAGCAGGGTGATCCTATGCTGCCGAGAAAAGCTTCTAGCGAGGTTCGAGCCGCCCGTACCCCAAACCGACTCAGGTGGTCAGGTAGAGAATACTAAGGCGATCGAGTGAATCGTGGTTAAGGAACTCGGCAAAATGCCCCCGTAACTTCGGGAGAAGGGGGGCCGGAAGGGTGAAGGACTTCTCGTCCTAGCCCGGATGGCCGCAGAGACCAGGGAGAAGCGACTGTTTACTAAAAACACAGGTCCGTGCGAAGTCGCAAGACGATGTATACGGACTGACGCCTGCCCGGTGCTGGAACGTTAAGGGGACGGGTTAGCCTCACGGCGAAGCTCAGAACTTAAGCGCCAGTAAACGGCGGTGGTAACTATAACCATCCTAAGGTAGCGAAATTCCTTGTCGGGTAAGTTCCGACCTGCACGAATGGCGTAACGACTTCTCCGCTGTCTCAACCACGAACTCGGCGAAATTGCACTACGAGTAAAGATGCTCGTTACGCGCAGCAGGACGGAAAGACCCCGGGACCTTTACTATAGCTTGGTATTGGTGTTCGGTACGGCTTGTGTAGGATAGGTGGGAGACTTTGAAGCTGACACGCCAGTGTTGGTGGAGTCAACGTTGAAATACCACTCTGGTCGTTCTGGATATCTAACCTCGGTCCGTGATCCGGATCAGGGACAGTGCCTGGTGGGTAGTTTAACTGGGGCGGTTGCCTCCTAAAATGTAACGGAGGCGCTCAAAGGTTCCCTCAGCCTGGTTGGCAATCAGGTGTCGAGTGCAAGTGCACAAGGGAGCTTGACTGCGAGAGAGACATCTCGAGCAGGGACGAAAGTCGGAACTAGTGACCCGGCGGTGGCTTGTGGAAGCGCCGTCGCTCAACGGATAAAAGGTACCCCGGGGATAACAGGCTGATCTTGCCCAAGAGTCCATATCGACGGCATGGTTTGGCACCTCGATGTCGGCTCGTCGCATCCTGGGGCTGGAGTAGGTCCCAAGGGTTGGGCTGTTCGCCCATTAAAGCGGTACGCGAGCTGGGTTTAGAACGTCGTGAGACAGTTCGGTCCCTATCCGCTGTGCGCGTAGGAAACTTGAGAAGGGCTATCCCTAGTACGAGAGGACCGGGATGGACGAACCTCTGGTGTGTCAGTTGTTCCGCCAGGAGCACCGCTGATTAGCTACGTTCGGAAGTGATAACCGCTGAAAGCATCTAAGCGGGAAGCACGCTTCGAGATGAGGTTTCCATGGGGTGTTCCCCGAGAGGCTCCCAGCTAGACTACTGGGTTGATAGGCCGGATGTGGAAGTGCAGTAATGCATGCAGCTGACCGGTACTAATAAGCCGATAACTTGATACAAAGATGCTACGCGTCCACTGTGCGGTTCCCGAGATGCGGTCGGAGACGACTGTGACATCTCCATAGAGTTTCGGCGGCCATAGCATTGGGGAAACGCCCGGCTCCATTCCGAACCCGGAAGCTAAGCCCAATAGCGCCGATGGTACTGCAAGGGGGACCTTGTGGGAGAGTAGGACGCCGCCGGACATTCTTTCGAGACGCCCACCCGGGTTACCCCGGGTGGGCGTCTTCGTTTTGCCCCCTAGGCTTGGCTCGGAGTCGTGCGCACGCACCCGACAGACCCGAATGCACGTGTGATGGAAGGCCGAAGATGAGCGACGAGGACCGTCCCGCGGACTCTGGGTCCGATCGAGCGCGCGGCGTCGGGCCCCGGGGCACGGGCCGCGGCGGGGCCAAGCCGCGCACCGGCTCGGCCGGCGGCTCCCGCTCGACCGGTTCTGGTTCGGGCGCCCCGCGCTCTGGTTCGGGCGCCCCGCGCTCTGGTTCGGGCGCCCCGCGCTCTGGTTCGGGCGGTCAGCATTCTGGTTCGGGCGGTCAGCGCCCTGATACGCGCGGGCAGAGCCGCTCCGGTGCTGACAACCGTGCAGGCGCGCCGGGCCGCCGTCCGTCCGACGAGCCGGTGCGGCTGCTCGGCCCGCGCCGTGACGCTCCGGACGAGCCGGACATCGCCGAGGACGTCGCGGCGGCCGATCTGGACCGGGCAGTCCGAGCCCAGCTCCGCTCGTTGAGCAAGAACAACGCCGAGCAGGTGGCTCGGCACCTCGTCATGGTCTCGCGGCTGCTGCCCGACGAGCCCGAGCAGGCGTATGCGCACGCGATGGCCGCCCAGCGTCGAGCCGGGCGGGTCGCCGTGGTCCGCGAGGTCGTCGGAATAGCGGCGTACCACGCCGGCCTGTGGTCCGAGGCGCTGGCAGAGCTGCGGGCTGCCCGGCGGATGAGCGGCTCCTCGCACCAGCTGCCGCTGATGGCGGACGCCGAGCGAGGTCTGGGTCGGCCGGAGCGGGCCCTCGAGCTGGCGGCCAGCGACGAGTCCGCGACCCTGACCCGCGCCGAGCAAGTCGAGATGACCATCGTCGTGTCCGGTGCCCGGCGTGATCTGGGGCAGAATGACGCCGCCGTGCTGGCACTGCAGGTTCCCGAGCTCCAGTCCGCCGCGGTCCACCCGTTCACCGCCAGGCTGCGCTATGCCTACGCAGACGCGCTGCTCGCGGCCGGCCGGCAGGACGAGGCCGTTGCCTGGTTCGCCCAGGCAGCCGACGCGGACGTCGACGGCGAGACCGACGCGGACGAGCGGCTCGCCGACCTGCAGGGCGTCGAGTTCACCGACCTCGGTGCCGACGCGTCAGACGACGACGAAAACGCCCAGGACACGTAACGTTGGACTCGTGACACGTGCACCTGAAGGCGGCCCCTACGAGTGGTGGCAACGCGCCGTCGAGCTGCTCGAGCGCGGCGACCCGGCCGCTGCGGCCGTGCTCCTGGAACGCACCGTCGCGGCCGAGGCCAGGTCCGCGAGCGGCTGGGAGGCGCTGGGCCGGGCGAGCTACGACGCCGGCCAGATCCAGCGCGCGGCGGAGGCGTTCACCAAGCTCGTCGAGCTGGCGCCCGACTCGCACTACGGCCACTTCGCGCTCGGCCTCAGCCTGACCCGCCTGGACCGCTTCGAGCGCGGAGTTGAGCACCTCGCGATGGCCTCCACCATGCGACCCGAACGCCCCGAGTACGCGGACCGGCTGCGCCAGGCCCGGGCCACCCTGCAGGCCCGCCAGGACGCAGCCGCCGCCCGAGCCCAGGACGGCGCGTCCAACCCCGGCGACCGGCCCGACGGCACTGATGGCTGACGTCGACTGGTCCGCCTGGGCTGAGACCTCGAGCCCGCTGGTGGACCAGCACGACGCCGTGCTCCTGGACCTTGACGGAGTCGTGTACGTCGGCGAGCACGCGGTGCCCGGAGCGGTCGCGGCCATCGATCTCGTGCGGGCCCGCGACGTCGCGGTTGCCTTCGTGACGAACAACGCCTCGCGGACACCTGCGGACGTGGCCGCGCACCTGGTCCGACTCGGGGTCACGGCCGCAGCACGGGACGTCGTCACCAGCGCGCAGGCCGCTGCGGCGATGCTTCGCGACCTGCTGGACCCCGGGTCCGCCGTGCTGTCGATCGGCGCTGACGGGCTCGCCCAGGCGCTGCAGGAGGCAGGTCTGCGCCCGGTCCAGTCCATGGACGACGAGCCGCAGGCGGTCGTGCAGGGTTTCTCGCCCCACCTGAGCTGGCCGATGCTCCTCGAGGCGTGCGTGGCGGTGCGGGCCGGCCTGCCGTGGGTGGCCACCAACCTCGACTCGACCCTGCCGACCCCCCGCGGCACGGCGCCCGGCAACGGCGCCTTCGTCGACGTGGTGCGGCGTACGACCGGGGTCGAGCCCCAGGTCGCCGGGAAGCCGTACCGGCCGCTGATGGACGCGTCGGTGGACCGGCTGCGCGCCCAGCGAGCAGTCGTGGTCGGGGACCGACTGGACACCGACCTGGCCGGGGCGCGACGGGCGGGCCTGCCGGGGATGCTCGTGCTCACCGGCGTGACCGGCGTCCGGGCGCTGCTGGCGGCCGACCCCGGCGAGCGCCCGGACTACCTGGCGGCCGACCTGCACGGGCTGCTCGACGCGCACCAGGCGCCGCGCCGGGACGCAGCGGCCTGGATGGTGCCGGACGGCGGTCAGGACGGCCCGCTGCGGGCCTGGATCGATGACAGCGAGGGCCTCCGCCTGGACGGCGCCACGCCGCACCCCGACGGTGCGGACCAGCAGGCAGCCCTGGCCGTGCTGCGGCTGGCCTGCGCCGCACTCTGGAACGGCGCCGGGTCGCACGCTGCGATATCGGCCGACCGCGTGCAGCAGGCCTTCGAAGCCGTACGCCCGTGGACGTCCGGACCGGGCTGGGACCGGTAGTGTGGCGGCGCGGCGGCCGGGGTGGGCTGCCGACTCGCTCCACGAGGAGGATGCGGTGATCGACGCAGTCAGCGGCTATGTACAGCTCGCCAGCGGTCTGACCCAGGTGACCCGGCAGAAGGCCCAAGACGTCGCCAAGCAGTTGTTGGCCGCGACCCCCGCGGCCGACGTGACCACGGCTGCCTCGGTCGGCGCCCAGGCGCTGTCCGGGCAGGTCACGGCCCTCGCCGACGAGCTGATGGCCACCGGCCGGCAGAACCGCGACCAGCTGCGCCAGCTCGTCCGCGCCGAGATCGAGGTCCTGCTGGCCCGGTGGGGACTGAGCGCGGACGCCGAGCTCGAGGCCGCGCTGGCGGTCAGCCGGGCCCGGGTCGTCGAGCTTGAGGGGCGGCTGGCCGCGCTCCAGGCCAAGCAGCCCACGTCGGCCACGGCGAGGAAGGCCGCTGCCAAGCGAGCACCCGTCAAGAAGAGCGCCAAGAAGGCCGCGAAGAAGGCTCCGGCCAAGAAGGTGGCTGCCAAGACCACCGCGGCCGAGCAGACCCCCGCTGCCGAGCAGACTCCCGCTGCCGAGCAGACCACCGCTGAGCCGAGTCCCGTCGCACAGACCGACGCCCCCGGGACCGCGTCGTCAACAGCAGGAGAGTCGTGACCCAGTTCCCGCAGCCGGAACCGCAGGACCAGGCAGCACAGCAGCACGAGCCGGCGACCTCGGCCGAGGTCCAGCCTGCTGCTGACCTGGACCTGCCGCACACCGGCGACGACCAGGTCGACGAGGCGCTCGAGCGCCTGCTCGTCGTCCCCGACCTGCCGCCGGCAGACCAGGTCGAGGTCTACGTCGGCGTGCACCGCAACCTCCAGGACCGCCTCGCCGACCTCGAGGGATGAGCTCCGCTCGGCTCGACGTCGAGCTGGTCCGGCGTGGGCTGGCGCGCTCGCGCGGGACGGCCGACGAGATGATCCGCGGTGGACGGGTGGTCGTCGAGGGGCGCGAGGCGACGAAGGCCTCGGCCAAGGTGACCGCGCAGACGCAGATCGACGTCCTGCCCGGTGAGCACCCCGACTACGTCGGCCGGGGCGCTCTCAAGCTCGAGGGGCTGCTGGACGACCTGGCGCCCGGTCCCGCGGTTGTGGGTCGTCGGTGCCTGGACGCCGGCGCCAGCACCGGCGGGTTCACCGAGGTGCTGCTGTCCCGCGGAGCCAGCGAGGTGCTCGCGGTCGACGTCGGGCAGGACCAGCTGGCCCCCCGGTTGCGCGCCGACCCGCGGGTGCGCGACCTCCCGGGCACCACGGTCCGGGGCCTGAACGGCGACCAGGTGGGTGGACGGGTCGACCTGCTGGTGGCCGACCTCTCGTTCATCTCGCTCCAGGTCGTGATGCCCGACCTGTCCGGGTTGGTGCACCCCGGCGGCGACCTGTTGTTGCTGGTCAAGCCCCAGTTCGAGGTCGGGCGTGAAAGGCTCGGCTCCGGTGGGGTCGTCCGCGACCACGCGTTGCGCGCGCAGGCGGTGCAGCAGGTGGCTCGAGCCGGCCTCGCCGCCGGACTGCTGGTGCGCGCCGTGCGCGCCAGCAGGTGGCCGGGACCGAGTGGGAACGTCGAGTACTTCGTCTGGCTTTCCGTCGACGACGGGACGCCGGTCGACGCGCTCACCGACGAACAGCTGGCCGACGCCACGCAGCGGGCGGTCGAGGAAGGACCTTCGTGACCCGACGCGTGCTGCTGGTGACGCACACCGGTCGACCGGAGGCGCTGACGGCTGCCCTGGAGCTGACCTCCGGCCTGATGAGCGCCGGCATCGAGGTCGCCGCGCTGGCCGAAGAGGCGGACGAGCTGCACACGCTGCGACGCCACATCGACGGCGTGATCGTCGCCGCGGCCGAGGCCCCGGCCGCGGACTGCGAGCTGGTGATCTGCCTCGGCGGCGACGGCACCATCCTGCGCGGCGCCGAGATCGTGCACGGCAGCGACGTCCCGCTGCTGGGCGTCAACCTCGGTCACGTCGGCTTCCTGGCCGAGCTCGAGCGCGAGAACATCAGCGAGATCGTGCACCGGGTGGTTGCCCGCGACTTCACGGTCGAGGAGCGGCTGACCCTGGACATCACCGTGCGGGCCGGCGATCGGGTCATTCACGAATGCTGGGCGCTGAACGAGGCCACCGTCGAGAAGGCAGCCCGCGAGCGCATGCTCGAGGTGGTCATCGAAGTCGACGGTCGCCCGCTGTCCACCGTCGGGGCGGACGGCGTCGTGATGGCCACCCCGACCGGGTCCACCGCGTACGCGTTCTCGGCCGGCGGTCCGGTGGTGTGGCCCGAGGTCGAGGCGCTGCTCCTGGTGCCGATCTCGGCGCACGCGCTGTTCGCCCGGCCGCTGGTGGTCGGGCCCAGCTCGCGGCTGGCCGTCGAGGTGCTCGCGGACACCGAAGGCACCGGTGTGCTGTGGTGCGACGGGCGGCGCCGGTACGAGCTGCTTCCGGGTTCGCGGATCGAGGCGGTCGCGGCGGACCGGCCGGTGCTGCTCGCGCGGATGACCAGTGGCCCGTTCACCGACCGACTGGTCGGCAAGTTCCGGCTGCCGGTGCATGGCTGGCGAGGTCAGCCCCGCTCAACCACCTAGGCTGTCCGCGTGCTGGAGGAGATGCGTATCCGCGGGCTCGGCGTGATCACCGACGCCGTGCTCGAGCTCGGTCCCGGCCTGACCGTCGTCACCGGGGAGACCGGCGCGGGCAAGACCATGGTGGTCACCGGGCTCGGCCTGCTGCTCGGCGGTCGGGCGGACTCCGGCGCGGTGCGCGCGGACGCCGCCCAGGCGGTCGTCGAGGGCAGGGTGCTGGTGGACCCGTCCGGGCCGGTCGCGAAAGCCGCCCAGGACGCCGGCGCCGAGCTGGACGACAACGTCCTGCTGCTGGCCAGGACGGTCACCGCGGCGGGCCGCTCGCGGGCCCACGCCGGTGGCCGCGCCGTCCCGGTGAACGTGCTGGCGGAGATCGCCAGCGAACTGGTCACCGTGCACGGCCAGTCCGACCAGCTCCGGCTGCTCCAGCCGGCCCGACAGCGCGAGACGCTCGACCGGTTCGCCGGCACCAGAGCACTGGTCACCGAGCACTCGCAGCTGCACGCCGGCCTGCGTGAGGTCGAGCGGCAGCTGGAAGACGTCGTGACCCACGCCCGGGAGCGCGCCCACGAGGCCGCGCAGCTGCGGCAGGGCCTGGAGGAGATCGAGGCGGTCGACCCGCAGTCGGGCGAGGACCACCAGCTGCGCGACGAGGACGCCCGACTGGGCCATGCCGACGCGCTGCGCCTGGCCGCGGAGCAGGCGCACGCAGCACTGACCGCGGACGGCGCAGCCAGCGCCGGTGAGACCGGCGACGGTCCCGCGACGGGCGCGTCCGAGCTGCTCGGCGCCGCCCGGCACGCCATCGACCCGGTACGCGACCACGACCCGGCGCTGGCCGAGATCGGCCGCCGGCTCAGCGAGCTGGGCTTCCTGGTCGCGGACCTGGCGGCCGACCTCGCGTCCTACGTGGCCGGGATCGAGTCCGACCCGGCCCGGCTGGCCGTCGTCCAGCAGCGCCGGGCCGAGCTGGGCGCGCTGGTCCGCCGGTACGGGCAGGACGGCCCAGGCGCTGGCGAGCTCTCGCCCGACGTCGCGGCGGTGCTGGCCTGGGGGCAGCGGGCCAGCAAGCGCCTGCTCGAGCTCGACGACGACGGGGACCGGGTCGAGCAGCTTCGCACCCGGCGGGCCGAGCTGCGCGCCCGGCTGGGCGAGCTCGCCGGACGGCTGCACCTGGAGCGGTCCGCAGCCGCCCGCCGGCTGGCCGACCAGGTCGCCGTCGAGCTGGCGCAGCTCGCGATGCCGAACGCCCGGCTGGAGGTCTTGCTCACCCAGCGCGACGACCCGGACGGCATCATCGTGCAGCTGGACGGCGCGCCTCGCACGGTGGCGGTGGCGGCGCACGGCGTGGACGACGTCGAGCTGCAGCTGTCACCGCACGCCGGCGCCGAGCTGCGGCCGGTGGCCAAGGGTGCCTCGGGCGGTGAGCTGTCTCGGGTGATGCTGGCCCTGGAGGTCGTGCTCGCCGGGGCCGACCCGGTGCCGACCTTCGTCTTCGACGAGGTGGACGCCGGCGTCGGCGGGCGGGCCGCGATCGAGATCGGCCGCCGGCTGGCCGCACTGGCCCGCAGCGCCCAGGTCATCGTGGTCACCCACCTGCCCCAGGTCGCCGCCTACGCGGACCGGCACCTGCTGGTGCTGAAGGCCGACGACGGTGCGGTGACCGAGAGCGGCGTGCGCCTGCTGGACGACGAGGCCAGGGTCGCCGAGCTGGCCCGGATGCTGGCCGGCCACGAGGAGTCCGGCACGGCCCGCGCGCACGCCAAGGAGCTGCGGGAGACGGCGGCGGCCGAGGTGGCGAACGCCTCGTCCTGACACCCGCGGACCTGCGCGGCTGGCTCGCTCGGGCGTGACAGGATGGCCGCGATGCGTCTGCCCTCACTGCGTTCCCGCACCCACGAGCCCTCTGCCGCGGGTGCCGTCGGCGTGGCCAAGGTCGACTCACGCACCAAGAACCTGACCAAGCGTCTCGACCCTGGTGACGTGGCGGTGATCGACCACCTCGACATCGACACGGTCGCCGCCGAGTCGCTGGTGGCCCGCCGTCCGGTCGCGGTGGTCAACGCCGCCGCCAGCACCAGTGGGCGATACCCCAACCTGGGTCCGGAGATCCTGCTCGCGGCCGGCATCACGCTCGTGGACGGCGTGGGCCGGGAGGTGATGGTCGCGATCGCCGAGGGCGACCGGGTGCGGGTGCACGGGCCGAACGTCTACGTCCGCGACGACCTGGTGGCCACCGGGACCGTGCAGACGGACGAGACCGTGGCCGCGGCGATGGAGGAGGCGCGGGCCGGCCTGGCAGTGCAGATGGAGGCGTTCGCCGCCAACACGATGGAGTTCCTGCGCAAGGAACGCGACCTTCTGCTGGACGGCGTGGGCGTCCCGGAGATCACGACCCAGCTCGACGGCCGGCACGTGCTCGTGGTGGTGCGCGGGTACCACTACCGGGAGGACCTGCAGACGCTGCGGCACTACGTGCGTGAGTACAAGCCGGTCATCATTGGGGTGGACGGCGGCGCGGACGCGGTGCTGGACGCGGGCCTGTCCCTGCACATGATCGTGGGCGACATGGACTCGGTGTCCGACAAGGCGCTGCGCAGCGGGGCCGAGGTGGTCGTGCACGCCTACCGGGACGGTCGGGCGCCGGGCCTGGACCGGGTGCGCCAGCTCGGCATCGACCCGGTCGTCTTCCCCGCCGCGGGCACCAGCGAGGACGTCGCGATGCTGCTGGCCGACGACAAGGGCGCCGAGCTGATCGTCGCGGTCGGCTCCCACGCCACGCTCGTGGAGTTCCTCGACAAGGGCCGCTCGGGGATGGCCAGCACCTTCCTGACCCGGCTTCGGGTCGGTGGCAAGCTCATCGACGCCAAGGGCGTCAGCCGGTTGTACCGCTCGCGCATCTCCAGCTGGCAGGTGCTGCTGTTGCTGGCGGTCGGGGTACTCGCCATGTTCGTCGCCATGTCGGTGACGCCAGCCGGTCAGGCGATGCTCGCCGTCGGCCACGCACGCTGGGACGACTTCGTCTCATGGATCCAGGGACTGTTCTGACGTGATCGACTTCCGTTACCACCTCGTCTCGATCGTCTCGATCTTCCTGGCTCTGGCCGTGGGGATCGTGCTCGGTGCCGGTCCGCTGCAGCAACAGATCGGGCAGACCCTGACGAACCAGGTCTCCCAGCTACGCCAGGACAAGTCCGACCTGCGCAGCCAGCTCGACACCCAGCAGCACAGCCTGGAGGCGGCGGACGAGTTCGCCGCTGCCGTGACGCCGGAGCTGGTGGGATCGCGGCTGGGTGGACGTTCGGTCGTGCTGGTCCTGCTTCCCGGGGCCGAGTCCGCGGTCGCCGACGACATCACCGCCACCATGAAGACCGCCGGCGCCACGGTGAACGGCCGGATCAAGCTGACCTCGGCCTGGGCCGACCCCGACCCCGGCAAGGTGGCCTTCCGAGACCAGCTCAGCAGCAACCTCGGCCCGCTGGTCGGTTCGACCGCGAGCCCGACGGCATCGGTGAACGAGCAGATGGGCGCCATCTTGGCCAAGGGGCTGATGGTCTCCAGCGTCGCCGAGGCCGACCGGGTGACCGAGCAGAGCGAGCAGGCCTTGTCCGGGCTCAAGGAGGCCGGGCTGATCACCATCGACGGCCCCTCGCCCAAGCTGTCCACCCTGGTCGTCACGGTGGTCGGTGGACCGGTCACCAAGATGTCCGACGATGCCCGCAACGCCACGCTGACGACCTGGAAGGTCACTGCCAGCCAGCTCGACAAGGGCGCCAGCGGCAGCGTCGTCGCCGGGCCGCTGGCCAGCTCGGAGCCGATCGGCGTGATCGGGGCGATCCGGGCCGACCGCGCCGTGGCGGCTCAGGTGTCCACCGTCGACGACGTGCAGCTGGCGATGTCGCAGCCGGCCATCGTGTTCGCGCTCCTGCAGCAGATGAGTGGGGGATCGGGCCAGTACGGCACGGGTGTGGGGGCCACCGCGGTGCTGCCGCCGCTGCCGAGCGACGAGTCGTGAGCCGGCGATGAGCGGGCCACGGCGCGCCGGGGCGGCCGCCGCGCTGCTCGCCGCGGCCGCGGCCAGGGCGGCGTCCACCGCGTTGGACCGGTACCCGCCGGGCGGTGCTGAGCGGTGGACCCGCACCAACCACCGCGGCGAGCCGATCAGCCTGCTCGAGGGGGCAGCGTTCGTCGCCGGAACCTCGAAGGCTCTGCTGGTTGCCCCGGGAGTGCCCCCGAGGGTGCGCGCCGCGGCCTTGGTCGCCGTGACCACGGCCGGCGGGCTGGGTGCCTACGACGACCTCGCCGAGAGCTCGGTCCGCAAGGGGCTGGCCGGTCACCTGGGCGCGCTGGCGCGCGGCGAGGTGACCACGGGAGCCGTGAAGATCCTCGGTCTGGCGGCCAGCGGGGCGCTCGCGTCGGCGCTCGTGCTGACCGACGAGCGCAGAGCAGCGGACGGCGAGGGGACGGGCGTGCTCGGCCGCTGCATCGACGTCCTGGTCGGCGGTGCCGTGGTGGCCGGTTCGGCGAACCTGGTCAACCTGCTGGACCTGCGCCCAGGTCGCGCGCTGAAGACGGTGCTGCTGGCGGCACCCGTGCTGGCCTCCGCCCCGGCGGCGGCCGGACCGGCCGGCGCGGCCGCCGGCGCTGCTGCCGCGCTGCTGCCGCAGGACCTCGCCGAGCGCGGGATGCTCGGTGACACCGGCGCCAACGCGGCGGGTGCGTTGCTGGGGGTCTGCCTGGTCGCGGGGAGGGCTCGCGCGGGCCGGCTGGCGGCGCTGGCCGGGTTGGTCGCGCTGACCGTGGCCAGCGAGAAGGTCAGCTTCACGAAGGTGATCGAGTCGACGCCAGGCCTGCGCGAGCTCGACGGGTTGGGCCGTCGGCCCGCGTCGGGCACGTGAGCGGGCCGCGCGGCCGGGTCGGCGCCCTCACTCTGGGGGTGGCCGGTGCGGCCACCACCATCGCCGTACTCACCCTGCTCACCCGCGTCGTCGGCTTCGGGCGCTGGCTGGTCTTCTCCGGCACGGTAGGCAGCTCATGCGTCGGAACGGCGTACACCAGCGCGAACCTGGTGCCGAATGTGCTGTTCGAGGTGGTCGCGGGTGGCGCCCTGGCCGCCGCGGTCGTGCCGGTGCTCTCGTCGTCGCTGGTGCGCGGTGACCGCGACGCCGCGAACCGGGCCGCGTCGGCAATGCTCTGCTGGGCGGTGGTCGTGCTCACCCCGGTCGCCGTGCTGGTCGCCGTTCTCGCCGGCCCGATCGCCCATGCCCTGCTGCGCTCCGACCAGTGTCCCGGGCAGCTGGAGAGCGCTGCCCGGATGCTGGTCGCGTTCTCGCCCCAGGTCCTGCTGTACGGCGTCGGGATCGTGCTCACCGGCGTCCTGCAGGCGCACCGACGATTCCTCGGTCCGGCGCTCGCGCCACTGGTCTCCAGCCTGGTGGTGATCGTGGTCTACCTGACGTTCGCGGCGGTGACCACGCGCCCGGTCGAGCCCGCCGCCGCAGCCGCGTGGCTGCCGGGGCGCGGCGCCGAGGCGTTGCTCGCCCTGGGCACGACCGCCGGGGTGGTGGTGCTCAGCCTGCCGCTGTTCGTGCCGGCCCTGCGGGCCGGGATCCGGCTGCGTCCGACGCTGCGCTTCGACTTCGGCGTCGCCCGCCGGGTGCGCACCCTGGCAGCGGCCGGGCTCGCCGGGCTGCTGGCCCAGCAGGTGCTGGTGCTGGTCACCCTGAGGCTGGCCAACTCCAGTGGCGGCACCGGAGCGATCAACGTCTACCAGTACGTGCAGGCGGTGTACCTGCTGCCGTACGCGGTGCTCGCGGTGCCGCTCGCCACGGCCGCGTTCCCGACCCTGTCAAGCCAGTATGCGGCGCAGGATGCCCGCGGCTACGGGCGCACGCTGCTGCGCTCGACCCGGCTGGTCCTGGTGGTGTCCGTCGCCGGTGCGGCGGTGCTGGTCGCGGTCGCACCTGCGGTCGGCGCTCTCTTCTCAGCCCTGGACGTCGGAGGTGCCGGCCTCTCCGCGATGCCGCTCGCGCTGACCGCCTTCGCGCCGGGGCTGATCGGCTTCGCGCTCATCGCGCACCTGGGGCGGGCCCTGTTCTCGGCCGGGCACGCGTCCTGGGCGGCCAGGTCGACGGTGGCGGGGTGGCTGTCAGCCGTCGTGCTGTCGTACGTGCTGGTGCGGGCGCTGGACGCCGATGGCGACGTCGGCCGCACCCTGCTGGCTCTGGGGCTGGCCAGCTCGCTCGGCATGACTGTCGCCGGAGTGGCCCTCTGGTTCGGGGCGAACCGCATTCGGGTGGGCCCGACAGGCTCCTCCACCCAGCTGGCGTCGTCACTGCCCGTGATCGGCGCCTTCCTGCTGGTCGCGGTCGTCGCCCTGCTGGTGGGTCGGGTGGCGACGGATCGGGTGCTCGAACCCGGGATCGCCGGTGCACTGCTCGCTGGTGTGGTGGGATCGGTGCTGGCGGGGGCGGTGTTGGTGGTGGGGCTCGCGGTCGTCGACCGCGACGACCTGCGTGCGCTGCTGCGACGCGGCGCGCGCTCGGGAGATGGAGGCTCGTGAGCGTGACCGTGCGTCGTCGGGTTCTGCTCGTGGTGGGCCCGGTCGCTGGGGGGATCGGCGTCCACGTGTCCAGCCTGGCCACCGGGCTGCCCCGGCTGGGCTGGGACGTCACTGTGCTGACCACACCGGCGTCCGCCGCCCGCTTCGACTTCGGTCCCGACGTGCGCCCGATCTGGCCCGACCACGTCGCGGCCTCCCCGGGCCGGGTGCTGGGGCTTCGCTCCGCGGCCCGCCAGGACGTCGTCGACGCGGACGTCGTGCACGCCCACGGCCACCAGGCCGGAGTGCTGGCCCTCGGGCTGACTGGCTGGACCGGCGCGGCCCGGCGTCCGGTGGTGGTGTCCTGGCACAACGCAAGCCTGGGCTCGGGCGTGGACCGTCGGGTTCGCGACCTCAGCGAGCAGTGGCTGGCCCGGCGCGCCGACCTGGTGACCGGCGCATCCAGCGACCTCGTGGACCGGGCTCGCACGCTCGGCGCGCGAGCCGTGCAGCTGGCTCCGGTGGCCGCACCGGACGCCGGGTCGTGGGTTGGTGACCGGCGGGCCGAGCGGGCGGTGGTCGCGGACGAGCTCGGGCTGGACCCGGACCTGCCGTGGGTGCTCACCGTGTCCCGGATCGCGCTGCAGAAGAACCTGCAGGTCGTGGTGGACGCGTCGGCGCGGCTGGCCGACGTGGTGCCGCACCAGTGGCTCGTCGTCGGCGACGGGGACGAGGAGCTGGCCGCCCGGCTGTGGACGCGCATCGCCGACACCGGAGCTCCGCTGCAGCTGGTCGGCGCCCGCGCGGACGTCCCGAGGTTGATGGCGGTCAGCGACCTGTTCGCCCTGGCCAGCGCCTGGGAGGCGCGGGCGCTCGTCGTCCAGGAGGCGTTCGCGGCCGGGCTCGCCGTGGTGGCCACGGACGTTGGCGGCCTGACCGACCTGGTCGAGGGCGTCGGGGCGCTCGTCCCGGTCGGTGACGCCGCAGCGCTGGCCCGTTCGGTGGGGGACCTGTTGGTGGACGCCGAGCGGCGGGCGCAGGTCGCCGCAGCCGGCCTGGAGCGGTTCGCCCTGCTGCCGGACGAGGACGACGTGCTGCAGATGTGGGCCCAGATCTACGACGGCCTGGTGCGCTAGCCCGAGGACTCGCGGGGGCTGGTGGTCAGCACCGGGCGCAACACCTAGTACAGTAAAAGTCCGTGGCGCAGACGAAACACATCTTCGTAACCGGCGGCGTGGCCTCTTCCCTCGGCAAGGGCCTGACCGCATCGAGCCTCGGACTCCTGCTTCGATCGCGCGGTTTGCGCGTGACGATGCAGAAGCTCGACCCCTATCTGAACGTCGATCCTGGGACGATGAACCCGTTCCAGCACGGCGAGGTGTTCGTCACCGACGACGGGGCCGAGACGGACCTCGACATCGGCCACTACGAGCGCTTCCTGGATCAGCCGCTGTCGGCCAGCGCGAACGTGACGACCGGCCAGATCTACAGCGAGGTCATCGCCAAGGAACGCCGTGGTGAGTACCTGGGCGACACCGTGCAGGTGATCCCGCACATCAGCAACGAGATCAAGCGCCGGATGCGCGCGCAGGCCTCGTCCGACGTCGACGTGATCATCACTGAGATCGGCGGCACGGTCGGCGACATCGAGTCGCTGCCGTTCCTGGAGTCCGCGCGGCAGGTGCGGCACGACGTGGGGCGCGACAACGTGTTCTTCCTGCACGTGTCGCTGGTGCCCTACCTGGCGCCGTCCGGTGAGCTGAAGACCAAGCCGACCCAGCACTCGGTGGCCGCGCTGCGTCAGGTCGGCATCCAGCCGGACGCGCTGGTGATCCGCAGCGACCGTCCGGTGCCGCCGGAGATGAAGCGCAAGATCTCGCTGATGTGCGATGTGGACGCCGAGGCCGTCGCGAACGCGGTGGACGCTCCGTCCATCTACGACATCCCCAAGGTGCTGCACCGTGAGGGCCTGGACGCCTACGTCGTCCGCCGGCTGGGACTGGCGTTCCGAGACGTGGACTGGACCGACTGGGACGAGCTGCTTCGGCGGGTGCACGAGCCCGAGCACGAGGTCGAGGTCGCGCTGGTCGGCAAGTACATCGACCTGCCGGACGCCTACCTGTCGGTGACAGAGGCGTTGCGCGCCGGTGGTTTCGACCAGGACGCCAAGGTCCGGCTGCGCTGGGTCGCCTCGGACGAGTGCAGCACCGCGGACGGCGCCCAGCGTGCCCTCGGCGGGGTGGACGCGATCTGCGTCCCCGGTGGCTTCGGGGTGCGCGGCATCGAGGGCAAGCTCGGCGCGCTGCGCTGGGCCCGCGAGCACCAGGTCCCGACCCTCGGCCTGTGCCTCGGGTTGCAGTGCATGGTCATCGAGTACGCGCGCAACGTCGCCGGCCTGGCCGGTGCGTCGTCCACCGAGTTCGAGGCGGACAGCCCGAACCCGGTGATCGCGACGATGCAGGAGCAGAAGGCCATCGTCGAGGGCGGCGGCGATATGGGCGGCACGATGCGCCTGGGCGCCTACCCGGCCAAGCTCACCGCCGGCAGCGTGGTGGCCGAGGCCTACCGCGCGACGTCGGTGTCCGAGCGGCACCGGCATCGCTACGAGGTGAACAACGCCTACCGCGGTGAGCTCGAGCAGGCCGGTCTCGTCTTCTCCGGCACCTCGCCGGACGGGGGGCTGGTCGAGTTCGTCGAGCTGCCCCGCGAGGTCCATCCGTACTACGTCTCGACGCAGGCGCACCCGGAGTTCCTGTCCCGGCCGCACCGCGCGCACCCGCTGTTCTCCGGGCTGGTCCGCGCCGCGGTGGACGCCCAGCGTTCGGCGCGGCTGGTCGAGGTGGATCGGCCGCGCGAGCAGGTCGTGGCCGGCGCGTGAGCGAGCGCGAGCTCGCGGACACGTTCACGCCCAACCCGGTCTCGTCGTCCGAGGTCGCCTTCGAAGGCATGGTCTGGGACGTCCGCCGCGAGGCCGTCGACCTGGGACGGGCGGGCACGGTGACCCGCGAGTTCCTCGACCATCCCGGCGCGGTGGGCGTGCTCGCGCTGGACGACGCCGGCCGGGTCGCGCTGGTGCACCAGTACCGGCACCCGGTCGGCATGACGTTGTGGGAGCTGCCCGCTGGGCTGCTGGACGTCGAGGGTGAGCCGCCGCTGCTGGCGGCCCAGCGGGAGCTGGCCGAGGAGGCCGACCTGCAGGCCGGACGGTGGGACGTGCTGATCGACTGGCTGCTCTCGCCCGGCGGGACGTCCGAGGCGTTCCGCTGCTACCTCGCCCGGGACCTGTCACCGGTGCCCGAGCACGCCCGGCACCAGCGTCACGGCGAGGAGCTGGACATGCCGACCGTCTGGTTCGACCTGGACGAGGTGCACGCGGCGGTCCTGGCCAACCGGCTGAGCAGCCCGACCCTGGTGGTGGGGGTGCTGGCCGCGCACGCCGGTCGGGTCAACGGCTGGAGCACGCTTCAACCGGCGGACACTCCGTGGCCGGAGCATCCTCGACTGCGTCCCAAGTCCTAGGGTCAGGCCGACCGGCGCGCCCGCAGCACGGCGTCGTGCGCGCGGATCGGGTCGCCCTCCGGCCCCGGGACGTCGCGGCCGGCCGCTTCGGCCACCTGGACGTGCCAGATCTGCGGGTCCAGGTCCGCGGCGACCTGGTCGGCGGTGTACATCGCGTCCTGCATGGCCTCGACGTTGGCCGGCGTTCGCAGGCCGGTGTCGATGTCGAGCGGGTGGTGACCGACGACTAGCAGGGTGCCGCCGGGGCGAACCGCCTCGGCGAGCCGGGCGAAGAGCGGTCGACGCACGATGGTCGGCTGCTGCATGAACTGCGACGTGACCAGGTCGAAGCTCGCCCGGGGCGGGGCCCACACCCGGATGTCCTCGCGCAGCCAGGTGATGCACGCGGCCACCTCAGCGCCCACCGACTCGGCGTGGGCCCGGGCCCGGTCGATCCCGGCCTGGCTGAAGTCGACTGCGGTCACCGTCCACCCGCGCTCGGCCAGCCACACGGCGTCCGCGCCCTCGCCGCAGCCGACGTCCAGCGCGCTGCCGGGGGCGAGCGGGCCGGCGTGCTCGACGAGCCGCGAGTTGGGCCGCCCGCTCCAGACCGCCTCGGGCGCGCCGTAGCGTTCCTGCCACCAGGGCAGCTCGAACATCTGCGCGAGCTCCGCGTCCTGCGCCGGACCGTGCTGGTGACCGTGCTGGTCTCCGTGCTGGTCTCCGTGATGGTGGACGGGCGGCGAGGAGTTCGTCATGGACAGCAGTGTGCGGAGGCTTGGCTCGTCTTGACAAGTCGCGTTGCCGTTCCGGCAAACTGAGGGCCATGCCCGACTCCAGTGCAGCTGTCCTGGCCGCGGTGCCGCAACGGTTGCGCGCGCTGCGGCACCAGCGCGGTGGCACCCTCGCCCAGCTGGCCGAGACCACCGGGATCTCGGTGAGCACGCTGTCCCGCCTGGAGTCCGGGCAGCGCAAGCCGACGCTCGAGCTGCTGCTGCCGCTGGCGCGCGCCTACCAGGTCGCGATCGACGAGCTGGTCGGCGCGCCCGAGACCGGCGACCCCAGGGTGCAAGGCCGCCCGGTGTCCCGCGGTGGGATGACCTTCGTGCCGCTGAGCCGTCAGCCCGGGGGCCTGCAGGCGTTCAAGGTGATCATCCCGGCTGGCAAGGTGGCGAGGGCCTCCGCGATGGGGTCGCACGAGGGCTACGAATGGGTCTACGTGCTCAGCGGGCGGCTGCGACTGCTGCTCGGCGAGCACGACCTCGTCCTGACCTCGGGCGAGGTGGCCGAGTTCGACACCCGGACGCCGCACGCCATCGGTTCGGACGGCGGCCGGCAGGTCGAGGCGCTGGCGCTGTTCGGGCCGCAGGGTGAGCGGATGCACGTGCGCGCCGCCCCCCGACGAGCCTGACGCTGTTTCCCGTGGCTGCTCAGCTGCCGGTCGAGCGGGGGAGGTCCTCCTCCCAGAACTCGGTCGCGCTGGCCCGGCTCTGGACGTCGCTGCCTGCGCCGTGCAGGTCGACCTCGCGGGCTCGTAGTTCCACCCGGCGGATCTTGCCGCTGATCGTCTTGGGCAGCTCGGCGAACTCGATCCGGCGGATCCGCTTGTAGGGCGCGAGGTTGGCGCGGGCGTGGTCCAGGATCGAGCCGGCCGTCTGCGCCGTCGGCTCGTACCCAGCGGCAAGCACGATGTACGCCTTGGGCACGGCGAGCCGGGTCGGCTCTGGGGACGGCACCACGGCGGCCTCGGCAACGGCGGGGTGCTCGATCAGCACGCTCTCCAGCTCGAAGGGGCTGATCCGGTAGTCCGACGCCTTGAACACGTCGTCCGAGCGCCCGACGTACGTGATGTAGCCGTCGCCGTCGCGCTGGGCCACGTCCCCGGTGTGGTACGCCCCACCGCGCATCGCCTCCGCGTTCCGGTCGTGGTCGCCGCGGTAGCCGACCATCAGCCCCACCGGTCGCCCGGCCGGGCCGTCCAGCGGCAGGCAGATCTCGCCCTCGTCGCCCGGCTGCCCGGTCACCAGGTCAAGTAGGACGACGTCGTAGCCGGGCAGCGGCCGACCCATCGAACCCGGCTTGAGTACCGCACCGGGCGGGTTGCCGATCTGCGCGGTCGTCTCGGTCTGGCCGTAGCCGTCGCGGACCGTCAGACCCCAGGCCCGCTCGACCTGCTCGATCACCTCGGGGTTGAGCGGCTCGCCGGCGCCGACCACCTCACGCAGCGGGATGCGCCCGCGGTGGGCCTCGAGGTCGGACTGCACGAGCATCCGCCAGACGGTCGGCGGAGCGCAGAACGTGGTCACCGCGCAGTCGGCCATCACGTCCAGCAGCGGGCCGGCCGCGAACCGCGACTGGTTCACCACCAGCACTGTCGCCTCGGCGTTCCACGGCGCGAACACGTTGCTCCACGCGTGCTTGGCCCAGCCCGGCGAGCTGATGTTCAGGTGGACGTCGCCCGGCTTCAGGCCGATCCAGTACATGGTCGACAGGTGCCCGACCGGGTAGGACGTGTGGGTGTGCTCCACCAGCTTGGGCTCGGCGGTGGTCCCGGAGGTGAAGTAGAGCAGCAGCGGCTCGTCGGCGCGGGTCGCCACCTCGGGGGTGAAGGAGTCCAGGTGTTCGAAGCTGGCGCCGTAGGAGAGCCACCCGGGCAGGTCGTCGCCGACGGCGATCCGCGTCCAGCTGCCCGGCACCCCCTCGAACTTCGGTACGTCCTCCGATCGGGCGACCACGTGCGCCACGTGACCGCGGTGCACCCGGTCCGCCAGGTCCGCGGTGGCCAGCAGCGTGCTGGCCGGGATGACCACGACGCCCAGCTTGACGCAGGCGAGCAACGTCTCCCACAGCTCCAGCTGGTTGCCCAGCATCAGCAGGAGCCGGTCGCCGCGGTCCACGCCGTGGGCCTGCAGCCAGGCCGCCAGCTGGCTGGACCGGCTGGCCAGCTCGGCGTAGGTCATCTCGGCGCTCGACCCGTCGTCCTCGACCACCTTCAGCGCCGTCCTCGACCCGGACGGCTCGGACCCGGCGACGACGTCGAACCAGTCCAGCCCCCAGTTGAAGTGCTCCAACCGCGGAAGGGCGTACTGCACCGCTTGGTCGTGGTCCTCTCGCGCGAGGAGCAGCTGGTCGCGGGCGGCCCGGAAGGTCTCGTGGCTGTTGTCGTGCTCGCGCAAGGTCATGTCAAGGACCCTGGCACCCACGGCGATGGCATGCAACGGGGCGAGGCATCGCGATCGACGTGGCGGCTCAAGCCGCGCCCGGGTCCTGTCGAACCTTGTGAGGTCGATCCCAGATGCACCAGGAGGACTCATCATGCGCAGCCGTACCGCCGTCGCGGCCGTCGCGACGGTCTGCGCACTGGCCACCGTCCTGCTGTCCGGGTGCGGTCTCGGCGGACTCGCCGACGCACCCCGGGCCGCCGCCGCCGGCGACGTCCCGGCCGGCCCCAGCGCACCGACGCCGAAGGCCACCGCCACCAGGTCGCCGGTCGCCACCTCCAGCCCCACCTCCAGCCCCACCTCCACCCCTGCTGGCACAGCCGGCGGCACCCCCGCCGCCAGCGCCGGCGCGACGGCATCGGTCGCACCGAGCTGGCCGAGGGCGCTCGGCGAGCCGTCGCAGGGCGACCCGGTCTGGGCGGTGTACCTGGCCGTGGGCCACAGCGTCAACGACCCGGCGCTGCAGCAGGCGACGGCGCACGCCGCGGCCGTCGGCTACCGGGCAGTCGTCGGCGACGTGGCCTGCGACGACGGGGCGACCCAGGCGCTGGGTCTGGACCAGTACGACTACTGGTCCGGCGCGACCCTCTACTTCGCCACCGAGAAGCAGGCCCGCGGTTTCGCCGCGGCCTACACCGCGGCGGCAGCCGCGCCGGTGGGCCTGACCCAGGTCAACGTCGGCTGCCTGGACTGAGCGGCCGGGTGCCCACCCGGGTCACCACCGAGGCGGCGGCCCGGCACCCCTGCGACAGTGCGGTTCCGGTCGGCGCACCGCCCAGCGCGGCGTCCAGGTACGCGGCGGCGAACGCGTCGCCGGCACCGGTGGTGTCGACCACCGGGCCGGGCGCCGGGCAGGCCGGGACGCCGACGCTGGCCGAGCCCTCGCGGGCCCAACCTGCGCCGGCCGCACCCAGCTTGAGCACTACCTCGCGGTAGCTGCCGGTCAGCCGGGCCAGGGCGAGCTCGCGGTCCCGGGTGCCGACCAGCACCTCGGCCTCCTCCAGCGTGCAGAAGACCAGATCGGTGCCGTCGGTGAGCCGCAGGAACTCCTTGCCCCCCAACGCCTGCAAGGGCGCGGCACTCGCCACGTCCACCGAGGCGGGCACGCCGGCGGCCCGCGCGGCCGCCAGCGCGGCGGTGCCCGCGTCCCGCGAGCCGGGGTTGAGCAGCGTGTAGCCGGACAGGTGCAACCAGGAACAGGTCTGCACCGAGCCGGTCGCGACGTCGTCCACGGTCAGGCCGGAGTTGGCGCCGGCGTCCGGCAGCATGGTCCGCTCGCCGTCGGCGCCGACCAGCACGACGACGGTTCCGGTGGCGCGCAACGGGTCCCGGGCCACCCGGACGTCGACGCCACCGTCCCGCAGCACCTGCACGGACTCGGTGCCGAAGGGGTCGGTGCCGACCCGTCCGACGAAGCGCACCGACCGGCCGAGGGCGGCCAGCCACGCCGCGACGTTGGCCCCGGCGCCGCCCTGGTGGGTCTGCACGTGGGCGGCGGTGTCCGAGCCGAGGGCCAGCGGGTCGTCCACCCGGGCCACCACGTCGGTCATCACGTCGCCGAGCACCAGCACGGGCTCGGCCGCGACGCTCATCCGGCCACCGCGTGCGCGAGCGCGATCTGTGCCGCCAGCCGGGCGTTGCGCAGGATGATCCGGGTGTTCACCGCGAGGCTGCGTCCCTGGGTGTCCTGGTGGAAGCGGGCCAGCAGGTACGGCGTCGTCTCCTTGCCGTGCACGCCTTCTGCGTCGGCGCCGGCCAGCGCCGCGGCCAGCACGCGGTCGTGCAGCACCGGATCGAGCTGTTCGTCCTCGGGCAACGGGTTGGCCACGACCAGCCCCGCGCGGTCGGTGCCCAGCGCCGCCCGGGCGCGCATCACGGCGGCCACCTCGGCCGGGTCGTCCACCCGGTGCTCGACCGGGTGCCCCGAGTCGGTCAGATAGAACCCTGGGAACCTGTCCGTGCGGTAGCCGACGAGCCCGATGCCCAGCGTCTCCATCCGCTCCAGGGTGGCGGCGATGTCCAGGATCGACTTCACCCCGGCGCAGACCACCGTGGTCGGCACCCGGGACAGCGTGACCAGGTCGGCGGACTCGTCGAACGTCGTGCTCGCCCCTCGGTGCACACCGCCCAGCCCGCCGGTGGCGAACACCGCGATCCCCGCGCGCGCCGCCAGGTGCGCCGTGGACGCGACCGTGGTGGCGCCGTGCCCGCCACGGGCCGCCACCACGGCGAGGTCGCGCACGCTGACCTTCAGCACGCTGTCGTCGCCGGCCACGGTGGCCAGCGCGTCGTCGTCCAGGCCGATCCGCACGCGGCCGGCGACCAGCGCCACGGTGGCCGGGACCGCCCCTGCGTCGCGGACCGCCTGCTCGATCTCGCGGGCGACGCGCAGGTTGTCCGGCCGGGGCAGGCCGTGGCTGATGATCGTCGACTCCAGTGCCACCACCGGTGCGCCGTCGGCGAGCGCGTCGCGAACCTCGTCGGACAGCGTGATCATCCACAGCTCCAGATCATGTGCGGCAGCCTAACCAGCGACGGGGCTAGGCTCGCTGCGTGCCCACGAGCGACCCGCCGTACCCCGCTCACTGGGAGGCGGACGTCGTGCTGCGCGATGGTGGGGTGGTGCACCTTCGGCCGATCCGGCCGGACGACGCCGAGGCGGTCGAGGCGTTCCACGCCGGGCAGAGCGCGGAGTCCATCTACCTGCGCTTCTTCGCTCCGCTGCAACGGTTGTCCGAGCGCGAGCTCGAGCGGTTCACCCACGTCGACCATCGCGACCGGGTCGGTCTGGTCGCCACGCTGGGCGACGCGATCGTCGGCATCGGACGTTACGACCGGCTGGAGGGCAGGACGGCGGAGGTCGCGTTCAACATCTCCGACGCCCACCAGGGCCGGGGCATCGGTTCGGTGCTGCTGGAGCACCTGGCCGCCGCGGCGCGCGAGCGCGGCGTGCGGCGTTTCGTGGCCGACGTGCTGCCGCAGAACCGCAGGATGATCGGGGTCTTCAACGAGGCCGGCTACGAGGTGAGCCACCGCTACGAGGACGGCGTGATCGCCCTGGCGTTCGACATCTCGCCCTCGGAAGACTCCGACCAGGTGCGCGAGGCCCGCGAGCACCGCTCCGAGGCCCGCAGCATGCAGACCCTGTTCAGTCCCTCGTCGGTCGCCGTGGTGGGGGCCAGCCGCGACCCGGACGCCATCGGCCACCGGCTGCTGCAGAACCTCATCGAGGCCGGCTTCACGGGGCGGCTGTACGCAGTGAACCCTGAGGCGTGGGAGGTCCAAGGGGTGGAGAGCCACACCCGGGTCACCGAGATCCCGGACCAGGTCGACCTGGTCGTCGTCGCGGTGCCGGCCGAGGCGGTCGGTGGGGTGGTGGCGGACTGCGGCGCGGCCGGCGTGCGTGGGCTGGTCGTGGTGAGCAGCGGGTTCGCCGAGACCGGCGACGGCGGGCGCGCGCTGCAGGTCGAGCTGGTGCGCACCGCGCACAGCCACGGCATGCGGGTGGTCGGTCCGAACTCGTTCGGCATCGTGAACACCGACCCGCAGGTGCGGCTGAACGCGTCGCTGGCACCGTCCTTGCCACCTGCCGGGCGGCTGGGGCTGTTCAGCCAGTCGGGCGCGCTGGGCATCGCGGTGCTGGACACCGCCCGTCGCCGCGGGTTGGGGGTGTCCACCTTCCTGTCTTCCGGCAACCGGGCGGACGTGTCCGGCAACGACGCCATGCAGTACTGGCTGGACGACTCGGCCACGGACGCGGTCGGCCTGTACCTGGAGAGCATGGGCAACCCGCGCAAGTTCTCCCGGGTCGCCCGCCGGCTGTCCCGCAGCAAGCCGGTGATCGTCGTGAAGTCCGGTCAGTCCAGCTTCGGGGTGCCGCCGGGGCACACGGTGCGCGAGTCACGGCTGCCCCGGGACGCGGTCGACCAGATCCTGCACCAGGCCGGGGTGATCCGGGTGGACAACATCCACCAGCTGTTCGACGTGGCGCAGCTCGTCGTGCACCAGCCGTTGCCGGCCGGCCCGCGGGTCGCGGTGGTGACGAACTCGGCGGCGCTGGGCGCGCTGGCGGCCGATGCCTGCTCGAGCTGGGGGCTCGAGGTGGTGCACGGCCCGGTCGCTGTGCGTCCCGAGGCGAGTGCGCAGGAGTTCCGGGCGGCGCTGGCCGAGGCGTTCGCGGCGCCGGACGTGGACGCGGTGGTCGCTGGCTTCATTCCGCCACTGGTCACCGTCGACGCGGACGTCGCGGTCGCGCTGGCGGAGGTGGCGGCCGAGGGCGACAAGACCTGCGTCGCAACGTTCCTGGGGATGCACGGGGTGACCGAGGCGCTGTCGTCGTCCTCACGCACCGTGCCGGCGTACCCGACGCCGGAGGACTCGGTGCGCGCGCTGGTGTCGGCGACCCGGTACGCCGAGTGGCGCGGCCGGGACCGCGGCCCGCGGGTGGCGCCCAAGGACCTACAGCGCGAGCGGGCCCGGGAGCTGGTCGAGCGGCTCACCCCGAGCGACCCGGACGGCGTGTGGCTGTCCGAGGAGGACGCGACCGACCTGCTGTCGGCCTACGGGATCGAGGTCTGGCCGGCGTACCCGGTGCAGACCCCGGACGAGGCGGCGGCCGCCGCGGAACGGGCCGGCTACCCGGTGGCGCTGAAGGCGACGGCCCCGCTGCTGCGGCACCGGGCCGACCTGGGTGCGGTCCGGCTGGACATCGGTCGCGAGGCCGAGCTGCGCGGCGACCTGGGCGAGATGCAGCGTCTGCTGGAGCGGCACGGCCCCGGCGAGTTCGTGGTGCAGGCCATGGCTCCGGTCGGCGTGGCCTGCGTCGTGCGCTCGGTCGAGGACCCGCTGTTCGGCCCGATCGTCGAGTTCGGGGTCGGCGGTCCACCCGTCGAGCTGCTCGGGGACGTCGCCCGCCGCAGCCCGCCGCTACGTGAGGGGGACGTCGCCGACCTCGTCCGCGGCGTGCGCGCTGCACCCTTGCTGCTGGGGTACCGGGGCGCCGAGCCGGTGGACGTGGACGCCCTGGAGGACGTCGTGGCCCGGGTGTCCGTGCTGGCCGACGACCTGCAGCAGGTCGCCGAGCTGGAGCTCAACCCGGTGATCGCCGCACCGGAGGGGGTGACGGTGCTCGGGGCCACGGTGCGGCTGGCTCCGCCGCCGGTGCGCACGGACGCCGACACCCGTCGACTCCCCGGCTGACCGATGCAGGCGGGATGGGTTGCCCTATCGCGGCGCTGCGTACACATGTGGGCAGATATCGCCACCGGTGTACCATCACGGTATGACCGGATCTGCGGCCCACCACGTGGGGACGCGCGAGCTGCGCGATCACCTCAGCAGCGTGCTTCGTCGAGTCGAGGCCGGCGAGCCCATCACGGTCACCGCTGCGGGTCGGCCGGTGGCCCAGATCGTTCCGGTCCAGTCGGGGCGCTGGACACCTCGGTCCGAGGTGCAGCGGATCCTCGTGACGTCGCAAGCCGACCCGGGCCTCACCCAAGACCTTGACGAGCTCGCCGGCGACGACCTCGATGACCTCGATGACCTCGATGACCTCGACGACCTCGACGACCCCGACGACCCCGACGACCCCGACGACCCCGCATGACGCGTCAACGAGGGCTGCTCGACACCTCCGTGTTCATCGCGCGCGAGTCCGGGCGTCCGGCCGACCTCGGGGCAGCTCCCGACGAGCTCGCCGTGTCCATCGTCACGATCGGCGAGCTGTGGGCCGGCGTGCTGGCGGCACCGGACACGGCCACGCGGGCGCAGCGCATGCGAACCGCCTCCGACGCCGCGACCGTGGCCACGGTCGAGATCGGCGTCGAGGTCGCGCGTGCGTGGGCCCAGCTACGGGTTGCGTTGCGCGACGCCGGTCGGCGGATGAAGGTCAACGACTCCTGGATCGCTGCCACGGCACTGGCCCACGACGTTGCCGTGGTGACCCAGGACGGCGACTTCGACGATGTGCCTGGTCTGTCCGTCATCCACGTCTGAACGGTCGGCGTCGCCGACCACAGGCTGTGGTCGGGCGCACCCGCCGCGGGTGGGATGATGTCGTGATGCGCAAGACCCCGAGCCTGCCCACCACGCTGCGCGAGGACCTCGAGCACGCGGGGTATTACCCGGACCTGGTGGCCGACGTGCTCGACGTGAGCGTCGCGGCGGAGCCCACGGTCGGTCACCTCGTGCACGCCGAGACGACGTTCGACCACGATGTCGTCCGCCGGCACATCACCGTCCTGGTGCTCACCGACACCCGGTTGGTCGTCGTGCACGCCGACGACCACGCGCCGGAGCCGCCGGACGGCCCGCAGCAGACGTATGCGACGGCGGCCACCGAGGCGGTCCCGCTGGCTGCGGTCAAGTCAGTGGTGGTCACCCACGTGGTGCCGAGCCCGGAGACCTACCGGGCGGGCGAGGGCTCGCGAGAGCTCACCCTCACCATCGGCTGGGGCGGAGTCAGCCGGCTCGACCTCGAACCGGCCGGTTGCGCGGACCCGGACTGCGAGGCCGACCACGGCTACACCGGTACGGCCAGCACGGACGACATCTCGCTGCGAGTCTCCGCCGACGCGGACGGCGAGGAGGCGCTGCGCCGGGCGCTGGACTTCGCGCGGGCGCTGTCCGCAGCCACCGCCGGTCGCCCCGGGTGACCGAGCCCGGCCTCATCGCCCCGCAGTACGGCTGCGACACCCTCGCCGACCTGATGCCCGCGGTGGCGGGCAGCCTGGGCGTGGCGCTGCCCGGCCGCGAGCCGGTCGTCGATCGGCTCGCCGGGCCGCTGCGGCTGCGGCCCACCGACCGCGCCTGCGTGCTGCTGGTCGACGGTCTGGGCGACGTGCAGCTGCGCGAGCGGGCCGGGCACGCCCCGTTCCTGCGCGGCCAGCTGGCCCGCACCGGCACCTTGGCGGCGGGGTTCCCGACGACGACGGCGACCAGCATGGGCAGCTTCGGTACCGGGCTGCCTCCCGGGGCGCACGGGCTGGTCGGCTACGAGGTCCTGATACCCGAGCGCGACGAGCTGCTCAACGAGCTGTCCTGGGAGCCGCCGATCGACCCGCGGCGCTGGCAGCCCGAGACAACGGTGTTCCAGCACGCGGCGGCGGCAGGGGTCGAGGTGGTGCGCATCGGGCCGGGCTTCTTCGACGGCTCCGGGCTTACCGAGGCCGCGCTGCGTGGTGGCCGCTTCGTCGCGGCTGACTCCCTGGAGGACCGGGTGGACGCGGCGATCGCCGCCCTGCGCTCGTCCTCGCGCTGCCTGGTCTACGTCTACTGGGGTGACGTCGACAAGGTGGGGCACGTCAGCGGCGCCGGGTCCTGGGAGTGGGGCGAGGAGCTGGCCCGGGTCGACCTCGCGGTACGCACCCTGGCCGCTCAGCTGCCGCGAGGTACGACGTTGCACGTGACCGCGGACCACGGCATGGTCGACGTGCCACACCACCAGCGGATCGACCTCGCGCACGACGGCGAGCTGGCCCGCGGCGTCCGGCACGCCGGCGGGGAGCCGCGCTGCCCGCAGCTGTACTGCGAGCGCGACCAGGCGCCGTCCGTGCTGGCCACCTGGACCGAGCGGCTCGGTGACCGGGCAGAGGTGCTGTCCCGCGGCGACGCGATCGCCCTGGGCCTGTTCGGCCCGGTGGCCGTGCACGTGCGTGAGCGGATCGGCGACGTCGTGGTGATCTGCCGTCCGGGACTGGCGGTGGTCGACTCCCGGCGGATGCGCCCCGCCCTGCTGGCGCTCGTGGGCCTGCACGGATCGTGGACACCGCAGGAGTCGCTCGTGCCCTTGCTGACTCTGGACGGACCCTCGTGACAGGATTCTGCGGTGGCTGAGCTCGTGTTCTTCTCCGGGACGATGGACTGTGGCAAGTCGACCCTCGCCCTGCAGATGAACCACAACCACACGGTGGCCGGCCGGGCCGGGCTGCTGTTCACCCAGCAGGACCGCGCGGGCGAGGCCGTGCTGTCCAGCCGGCTCGGGCTGCTCGGCCAGGCGCTGGAGGTGCAGCACGACCTGGACTTCTGGGAGGTCGTGGTCTCGCACCGGATGGCCGGCGAGCGGGTGGACTTCCTGATCTGCGACGAGGCCCAGTTCTACGACACCGAGCAGATCGACCAGCTGGCCCGACTGGTCGACGAGATGGGTGTCGACGTCTTCGCCTTCGGGATCACCGCGGACTTCCGCACCCGGCTCTTCCCAGGGTCGCAGCGGCTGATCGAGCTGGCCGACCGGGTGCAGGTGCTGCAGGTCGAGGCCTTGTGCTGGTGCGGCGCCCGGGCCACCCACAACGCGCGCACCGAGGACGGGGTGATGGTCGTCGAAGGCGCCCAGGTCGTCGTCGGGGACACGAACGTCGGCGCCAGCGAAGTCGGCTACGAGGTACTGTGCCGGCGCCACCACATGCGCCGAATGACGCGCTCCGCCGCACACGCTGCAGCGTTGTCGCCGGACGTGCTTCCGCTCGACCTCGACATCTGCCCCGTCCCGCCGCCGCGCGGGGCAGCGAGCACAGCGACGGGATAGTCGTGGACGCCGCAGGCTGGGACGCCCGGTACGCCGACGCACCGATGGTCTGGTCGGCCGGTCCGAACGCGCTGTTCGCCTCGGTGGTGGCCGACTGGACGCCCGGCCGGGCCCTGGACGTGGCCAGCGGCGAGGGCCGGACGGCGATCTGGCTGGCCTCGCGGGGTTGGCAGGTCCGGGCCGTGGACTTCTCCGCGGTCGGCGTGGACAAGGGCCGCGAACGCGCTGCGGCACAAGGACTCTCGGTCGACTGGGTGGTCGACGACGTCACGGCGGCAGAGCTCGGCTCCGGCTTCGACCTGGTGGCGCTGCTGTACCTTCAGCTCGAGCACGCGCAGCAGGCCGCTGTCGTCTCGCGGTGCGTGCAGGCGCTCGCACCCGGCGGGCGGCTGGTGGTGGTCGCGCACGACCTGGACAACCTCGAGCAGGGCGTGGGCGGCCCGCAGGACCCGTCGGTCCTGCCCACCGTCGAGCTGCTGCGGTACTGGGCCCGGGAGGCGCACGTGGAGCGAGCCGAGCAGGTGCACCGGCAGACCGAGGCCGGAACTGCGATCGACGTCCTGATGGTGGCCCGGCGATGAGCGAGCAGCCGGACGCCGCGGCCGCCGTCGATCGGGTGGCCGGGCTGCTGCGCGCCAGGGGTGACCGGATGACCGGCCCCCGACGAGCGGTGATCACCGCGCTGGCCGCCCGGCGTACCCACCTGACCGCGGACCAGGTGGTGTCCGCGGTGGCCGAGCAGGACGCCTCGGTACACCGCGCGTCGGTCTACCGCACCCTGGAGACGCTGAGCGCGCTCGGCGTCGTCCAGCACGTGCACGTCGGGCACGGGACGACGACGTACCACCTCGCTGGGGACCATCCGCACCTGCACGCGCAGTGCTCGGCGTGCGGCGCCGTGCTGGACCTGCCCGGGTCGCTGCTCGACTCGGTGTCGGCGCGGCTGCTGGCCGAGCACGGCTTCGAGCTGGACCCGTCCCACGTGGCCCTGTCCGGGCTGTGCGCGGACTGTCGGGGCCGGCGATGAGCGGGCCTCGGCCGCTGCCCTCGGCCGCACCGATCCGGCAGGTCGGCGACCCGGTGCTGCGCACCCCGACGGCCGCCGTGCTGGAGTTCGACGACGACCTGCGCGCGCTGGTCGACCGGATGTGGGTGTCCATGCACGCGGCCCGTGGGGTGGGCCTGGCGGCCAACCAGATCGGGGTCGGGCTGTCGGTCTTCGTGTTCGAGGTGGACGACGAGTCCGGCGTGGTGGTCAACCCGACGCTGGTCGAGACGTCCGGGGGCGTGATCGTGGAGGAGGAGGGTTGCCTGTCCGTCGTCGGTCAGGTCTTCGAAACCGCGCGCCACGAGTTCGCGGTGGTGACCGGGTTCGACGTCGAGGGCAATCCGGTCCAGGTGCGCGGCGAGGGACTGCTGGCCCGCTGCCTACAGCACGAGACGGACCACCTGAACGGCCTGCTGTACCTGGACCGCCTCAGTGGGCGTGATCGCCGGGCGGCGATCAAGGAGGCCGCCGCGCGCGAGTCGCGCGAGGCCACCCGCGGCGCCTTCGGCACCTTCTGAGGCGGTTCACGGATCCGCATGGGTGATCAATCTCGGCTGATCGACTGGTGGCGTACGGCGGCCGGTAGGGCATGCTCGAGACATCGACCAGCTCCCCGTTCCGCAGGCCGCCGCCGACGGCCGACCCGAGCTGCGCGCCGACTGCGGCCGCTGCGCGGGGCTGTGCTGCGTCGTCCCGGCGTTCACTGCTTCGGCGGACTTCGCGATCGACAAGCCGGCCCGGCAACCATGCGTCAACCTGCTTGCCGACTCGCGGTGCACTATCCACGACAGCCTGCGCGACAACGGTTTCGCCGGCTGCACGGTGTACGACTGCTTCGGGGCCGGGCAGCACCTCGTGCAGTCGACGTTCGGTGGGCGCACCTGGCGTGAGGGGCCTGAGCTGGCGGAGTCGATGTTCGCCTCGTTCGGGGTCATGCGCGACCTGCACGAGCTGCTCTGGTACCTGGACGACGCCCTCGGCCGCGAGGCGGCGCGGCCGCTGCATGAAGAGATCGCCCTTGCGCGAGACGAGATCGTCGAGCTCACCCGGCTGGACGCGGCGGCGCTGGTCGCGATGGACAGCACCGCGGTGCAGCGCACGGTGACGCCGTTGCTCACCTCCACCAGCGAGCGGGTCCGGTCCGGGGTCGCACGCGGGGACGACGACGAGCTGCGCGGCGCCGACCTGTTCGGCCGGGACCTGTCGGGCGCAGACCTGCGGGGTGCCAACCTGCGCGGCACCTACCTGATCCGGGCGGTGTTGTGCGACGCGGACCTGCGCCTGGCCGATCTGATCGGCGCCGACGTACGCGGTGCGGACGTCGCCGGCGCGGACCTGTCGACGGCGCTGTTCCTGACCCAGTTCCAGGTCAACGCGATGCGGGGCGACCTGGGAACCGCACTGCCGCACACGCTGCAGCGCCCGAGCCACTGGTCGTCCTGATGGCCGAGGTGGTGAAGGTGGGGCTGGTGCACGTGCAAGATGGCCGACTGCTGGTGGCCCGCAACGAGGGACGGCAGCTGTTTTACCTGCCGGGTGGCCGCCAGGAACCGGGGGAGTCGGACGCCGACACGCTCTGCCGTGAAGTGCTCGAGGAGCTCGCGGTAGTGGTCGACCCGACCTCCATCCGACCGGTGGTCACGGTGGAGGCCCCGCGAGACGGGACCTTCGGCTCGCTGCAGATGCGTTGCTACACAGCCGTTTTCACCGGCACGCCGGTTCCGAGCCACGAGGTCGTCGAGCTGGCTTGGGTGAGCGCGACCGACGGGTCGCGGGTCACCGCCGCGGAGCGGGCGCTGATGGTCGAGCTGACGGCCGCCGGGCTGCTCTGACTCCTGACGCCCGCGGTCGGCCCGTCATGGGGACCAGGGCGCGTCGCTGGTGCGCACCGACCCACCGGCGGCCAAAGCCTCGTCCACCGCGAGGGCCAGCAGGTGGTCGTGGGCGCCGTCCGCGAGGGAGTACGGCGGCGGACCCTCGCCGCGCACCCAGCTGCCCATCTGCTCGAGCAGCGTCGCGATCGCGATCTCCTCGTCGTTCCACCGCCGGCCAGGGTAGGGGTTGCGGTACAACACCTGCGAGCCGCACGAGAGGTGGTCGGTGTCGAAGCCGTCCAGGTCCAGGTCGTAGCCGGTCTGCCGTCGCACGAGCGGTGAGCGGACGACGGTCTGCGGTCCGTCCAGTCGGATGACCTCGTCGTCGCGCACCTCGCCGTGCGTGCCGCGCACCAGGATCCGGCGGAACCGCAGCTGGTTGTGCCACTGGTTGTCGGTGAAGTCGTAGACCCCGGACCGGCCTTCGCCGAAGTCGAACGTGGCGATGGTCGTGGTCGCCGGCTGGGCGGCCCCGTCGTGCGTCCAGCCGTCGCGGTCCTGCGGCTGGACGAGTGGTGCCACGAAGCTGCTGGCGCGGACCGTCGCCGCCACGCGGCCGACGCCGAGGTACCCGCGGATCAGGGACAGCGCGTGGTACTGGTGCGTCGAGGAGACCTGGACCTGGGTCGGGGTGCCGATGGCCCCGGACCGCACCAGGGCCAGCCGGGCGGCGTGCGAGGGCAGCAGCAGGTACTGCTCGGCCACCTGGACCAGGCCGCTGGCACCCACGTCCTGCCACAGGGCGTGCAGCCCGTCCAGGTCCGGTGCCGGCGGGGTCTCGGCCAGGACCGGCAGTCCGGCCTCGACCGCCGCGCGGACCACCTCCGGCGTCACCGGCCAGGGCACGGCGGTGACCACGAAGTCCGGTCGGGCCTCGCGCACGCACTGCGCCAGCGAGCTGAACGTCGCGACATCCAGCGGGCGCGGCGACCGGACGACCGCACCGACGCAGTCGAGCGAGTCGAGGCTGCGCCCCAGCCGCCAGAAGTACTCGGCCCGCCAGCCAGCGCCGACCACCACGAACCGGGTAGGCGTCGGGTCACTCACCGGTAGCGCTCATTGATCGCCATCTGCGCAGGATAGGCAGCGTTCGCAGCCGCCACCAGACCAGCCGCCCGGCCTGGGCCAGCATCGCCCGGCGGCAGGGGCCTACCCACAGGTGGAAGGACTCGAACCGGTGCACCCCGGGCTGGTCGATGAACCGGTGCGCGGCGGCCTGCACCTGGGCGAGCTGCTCCAGCGACATCGCCAACGGTGCCTCGTCCGGCTGGTACGTCGTCCCGGTCGGGTAGTCGCGGCCGGGACGGTTCGACATCTCGATGTGGCACCCCAGGACGTGCCGGACCGCGCGCCCCTCGGTGAGGGCCACCAGCCGGTCCAGGCTCGCCGCGAACTGCGTCGGGTCGCGCACGTACAGCCGGCCGGGGTACACCGAGTCGCCGGTCAGCAGCAGCCCGGTGCAGTCGTCGTAGAACGCCAGGTGGGCCCGGTGGTGGCCCGGGATCGCGAGCACGTCCAGCACCCGGCCGCCGAGGTCGAGGAAGCGTGGGTCGCGCGGCCAGTCGGCGAACCCGAAGAAGTCCGTCACCTCGCGCACACTGTGGCCGACCACGACGGTGCCCGGCCGTCCGACCAGCTGAGGGTCGCCCGCGACGTGGTCGCCGTGCGCGTGGCTGTGGGCCACGACCAGGCGGTACCGGGCCGCCGCCTCGGCCGACAGCCACCGCTCGGTCCACTCCCGGATCAGGCTGTCCACCGTCTCGCGCAGCGGGAACCGCCCTGGATCGGACGTCGCGCCGGTGTCCACCAGCAGCGCGCGCTCGTTGCCGAGGAGCAGGTACAGGAACGGCGCCTCGTAGGTCACGGACTTGCTCTGTCGCAGGATCACGGTGTGTGGGTCGTACCAGTGCACCTGCAGCAGCGGTTCGGCCGGCTGGCCCCGGCGCGTGCCGTGGATCCAACTGGGCGGGAGCTCGCCGTCGGCGGCCGGGACGGTGAAGTCGACGCTCACCGGCGGTTCGCAGACCGGGGTCAGTCGCGCTTCGCGCCGAACATGATGTCGTCCCAGCTGGGAACGCTCGTGCGACGTGCGCGAGAGGCCGCCGACGGACGGTGGCGACCTGCCCGGTTACCGTCGTCGTGCTCGTCCAAGCCCTCGTCCAAGCCCTCGTCGGCCAGATCGTCGGCCAGATCGTCGGCCAGATCGTCGGCCAGATCGTCCGGCAGGTCCTCCGGTTCCTCGGGCACGAGACGGGCCACGTCGGCGGCGGCCGGAATCTCGCCGGTGTCCTCCTGGTCGGCAGGCTTCTCGTGCATCTGTGCCGCGAGCGGCCAGCGCTGGGCCTTGTGGTGCGCCGGCTCGGCCTGCAGGTCGACGACGACCTGCAACCCGCCGTCCTCGGCATCCAGCGACCGGAGCGCGGCTTCGACCTCGCTGTCCGCCGGGTGCGCGGCTGGCGGGTCGGCCATCAGGGCTGGGTCCAGCTCCAGCGGCTCTGCGACCGGCGGCCGCCGACGTCCGGCCGGGTGCTTGGCGCCGGGCACGTCAGCCGGGTCCACCGGTTGCCCGGAGTGGCGACGGGTCGTGGTGCGGTGCAGGTCGCGCTCGCGTCGGCGCGACCGCATGGCCGTCATCAGGTCGAGCGGGTCGTCCGTGCTGGTGCGTTCGGTACGCACCGGCGGGCCGTCCACCCCGCCGTCCGCCTCGATGTCGTACAGGCTGCCGGTGGGTACCGCGGCCAGCCGGACCGAACCGAGCGGCCCGTCCCCGTCCGGTGCCTGCTCGCTGAGCCAGCGTGCCTCGTCGTCGGCCGGCACGACCGTGCGGGCCGCGGGGTCGAAGTGCCAGCGGGCCTGGCGCTGGCGGCCGCCGGCCGGGAAGGTCAGCACCACGGTCCACGGACCGTCGTCCGTGCGCCAGCTGTCCCAGGTCACCGAGTCGGCGTCGACGCCACGCCCGGCGAGCCGGCGGGACACCTCGGTGCCGAGCGTCACCTGCTCCGCGCCGCGCCGGCGCAGGGTGATCGCGCGGGCCAGGTCGGCGACGTGGGCGCGCTCGGCGAGCACCGGGCCCTCGTACCGCCGGACCCGGTCCAGCGGCCAGCCGCAGGCCGCGGCGACGTCCTCCGCGGTGGCCCCGGCACGCACCCGCGCCTGGACCTCGCGCGGCCGCAGGCCACCACCCATCTCGATCTGCAGCTGTCCGAGGTGGGCGCGGTCGCGCCGCACCGCGGCGCGCAGCGCCTCGTCGACGGACAGCAGGAATCGCTGGCCCTCGGCGTCGCCGAGCACCAGGTGCTCGCCGTCGTCATGGACCCCGACGAGTCGCAGGTCGTGCATACCGGATCCTCCATCTCGTGGCAGGTCCGACTCTGCCACCGCCCGCGCCCGGATCGCGGCAGGCGCGCCCTAGGCTGGTTGTCCGTGATCCTTCCTGATGCCCGGTTGCAGCTCGCGCTCGACCTGATCGGGGTCCTGGTCTTCGCCGTCTCCGGCGGGCTGGTCGCGGTCAAGAAGCAGCTCGACCTGTTCGGCGTGCTCGTCCTGGCCCTGGTGGCCGGGCTCGGCGGCGGTGTGCTGCGCGACCTGTTGATCGGGGTGGTGCCGCCCACCGGCGTGACGGACTGGCGGCTGGTTGCGGCGGGCGCGCTCGGTGGGCTGCTGACCTTCCTGTGGCACCCGGCCTTCGGCCGGATCAGCCGCCTGGTCAAGGTGCTGGACGCCGCCGGGCTGGGCGCCTTCTGCGTCAGCGGCGCGCTGACCGCGCTGGCGCTGGGCATGCCGGACCTGACCTGCGTGATCGTCGGGACGTTGTCCGCGATCGGCGGAGGGATGCTGCGCGACGTGTTGGCCCGTGAGGTGCCCGAGGTGCTCACCCGCGAGCTGTACGCGGTACCGGCCCTGCTCGGCGCCACCCTGGTCGTGGTCGCCCACGAGCTGCACGTGCTGCGCTGGTGGGTGGCGCTGGCCGCCGCGGTGCTGGTGTTCGGACTGCGGATGACGGCCGTGCTGCTCGACCTGAACGCCCCGCGACCGCTGCGAACGCAACCGCCGGGCACAATCGAGCCGTGAGTGACGCCCTGGCGAACGACTCCCTGGCCCCGTACGACGCCGTCCTGCTGCTGTCCTTCGGTGGTCCCGAGGGCCCGGACGACGTGCTGCCCTTCCTGCGCAACGTGACCGCCGGCCGGGGCATCCCGGACGAGCGGCTCGCCGCGGTCGCCGAGCACTACGCAGCGTTCGGCGGTCGCAGCCCGATCAACGACCAGAACCGCGAGCTGCTGGCCGCGCTTCGCGCCGAGCTGGACCGGCGCGCTCTCGCGCTGCCGCTGCTGTGGGGCAACCGGAACTGGGCGCCGTACGTCACCGACAGTCTCCGCGAGGCGCATCTGGCCGGTCACCGGCGGGTGCTGGTGGTGACCACCAGCGCCTACTCTTCGTACTCGAGCTGCCGGCAGTACCGCGAGGACCTCGCGGCCGCGCTGGCCACCCTGGCCGCCGAGAACCGCGACCTCGCGGTCGACAAGGTCCGCCCGTACTGCAACCACCCCGGCTTCGTGCAGCCGAACGCCGAGGCCGCGCTCGCCGCGCTGGAGTCACTGCCGGCCGGTTCGCACCTGGTGTTCGTGACGCACTCCGTCCCTGACGCGATGGACGAGGCGAGCGGGCCGGGCGGGGACCTGAGCCCCGCCTACTCGCAGCAGCACCGGGACGTCGCCGCCGTCGTCGCGGACGCGGTCGGTCATGCGGTCGGCCACGCCGTCCCCTGGGAGCTGGTCTACTGCTCGCGATCCGGTCCGCCGTCCCAGCCGTGGCTCGAACCCGATGTCGGTGACCACCTGCGCGCCCTGCAGCGGGCCGGGGTGCCGGGTGCTGCGGTGTGCCCGATCGGCTTCGTCAGCGACCACCTCGAGGTGGTCTACGACCTGGACACCGAGGCATACGAGGTGGCCGAGCGGCTCGGGCTGCCGTTCGCCCGGGCGGCCACCGTCGGGGTCGACCCGGCGTTCGTGACGGCCTTGGTGGACCTGATGGTGGAGCGCGCCGGACAGGCCCGCGACGAGCAGCCGGCCCGGCCGGCCCTGGGCTCGCGCGGTCCGGCCCCGGCGATCTGTCCGACCGGCTGCTGCGCCAACCTGCGCGCCGAGCGGCCGGCCGCCTGCGGGCAGGACTGGACCGCTCCGCGAGTCAGGGACGGTGTCCGGTGACCGGCTCGACCGGCTCGACCGGCTCGGACGCGCCCGAGCGGCTCGCGCTGCTCGAGCTGGCCGAGCGGGCCGCCCGGGCCGCCGGCGACCTGATCCGCGACGAGCGGCCGGACGACCTCGGGGTGGCGCTGACCAAGTCGAGCCCGACCGACGTGGTCACCGTGATGGACCAGCGCAGCGAGCAGCTGCTGCGCGACCTGCTGCTGTCCGAGCGGCCGGACGACGGGCTGCTGGGGGAGGAGGGCGGCGACGTCCCCTCCCGCAGCGGCATCACCTGGGTCGTCGACCCGATCGACGGGACCGTCAACTACCTCTACGGCATCCCGGCCTACGCGGTCAGCATCGCGGCGGTGACCGGCGACCCGCGCGATCCGGCGGGCCACGAGGTGCTGGCCGGCTGCGTGCACAACCCGGTCTCCGGGGAGACGTTCACGGCGACCCTGGGCGGCGGCTCCTACCTGGACGGTCGCCCGCTCCGCGTCAACGACGTCCACGACCTGGGGCAGTGCCTGCTGGCCACCGGGTTCGGGTACGCCGCGGAGCGCCGGCGCAAGCAGGCCCAGGTGATCGCGGCGCTGCTGCCCCTGGTCCGCGACATCCGGCGGATCGGCAGCGGCGCCCTGGACCTGTGCCAGGTGGCCTGCGGACGGGTCGACGCCTACCTCGAACGCGGTCTCATGCCTTGGGATCTGGCGGCCGGCGGACTGGTCGCCCGAGAAGCCGGCGCACGGGTCAGCGGACTCCGAAACGCGCCAGCGGGGCACGATCTCGTGCTCGCAGCGGCCCCGAGGCTGCATGCTGACCTGCAGCATCTACTCGTCCCGTTGCGACCGGACACGGACGCAGTGTGACCGAACTACTCCGGATGAGGCACAATCCCTGTCTCGGCCGGGCACAAACTCGGGCCCTGGCGCGTTATGACGCGGCGAGTGATCTACAGCAGGACCGGCTCACGAGCAACACCACCACAGCGAGACCCCGCGGAGGGCGACCCAACTCATGGCGACCGACTACGACGCGCCGCGCAAGACCGACGACGACCTGAACGAAGACAGCATCGAGGAGCTCAAGGCCCGACGGGTCGACAAGAGCTCGTCGTCGGTGGACGTCGACGAGACCGAGCAGGCCGAGGGCTACGAGCTGCCCGGAGCGGACCTGTCCAACGAAGAGCTGTCCGTCCGGGTGCTGCCCCGGCAGGCGGACGAGTTCACCTGCTCGCGATGCTTCCTGGTGAAGCACCGCAGCCAGCTCTCCGGCGACTCGGGCACTCAGCCCGTGTGCCGCGAGTGCGCCTGACCAGTACCGTCTGACGGCTCGTCGCGCGCGCTGCCCGCCCCTTGGGCCCGCAGCGCGGCGGCGAGCCGTTCAGGTCTGCGCGAGGAGACGAGCCAGTAGGGCACCGGGTCCTGCGGGTCGACCACTTCCACCACGACGCCGCCGCGAATCCATGCGCGCTGGCACAGGTAGGCCCGGGCGTCGGTCTTCGGCCCGCGCAGCTCCGCCATCCGCTTCGGGTCCACGGCACGGACCCGGCCGAGGTGGTGCGCCTCGATCCTGGCCCGGCCGGCGCGTAGCTCACCGTGCGCGGCGACCACGTGCGCGCTCGAGGCCAGCAGTGCCGCCGCCGCGACCGCGACCGCGAGCAGCGCGACCACGGCACCTGCGTTCCAGCCGAGCGGACGGACGGCGGTCAACCCGAGGCTGGCCGACACCGCCAGCACGGCGACCCAGACGGGGGCCGAGGGCAGCAGCCGCTCGTGGTGCTCGGCCGGGACCGCGGGTTCCTTCACCCACCCAGGGTGGCACGCGGGCCGCCGGGACCGAGGGACTAGGGTCGCTGCCGATGAGTGCGCAAGAGCTGGAGAGATCGGCGACCACCGTCCAGGTGCTGCTTCGGCAGCTGGACGACGAGCTGCCCGTTCCGTCGTACGCCCACCCCGGGGATGCCGGGGCCGACCTGGTCACCCGGGTCGACGTCACGCTGGCCCCCGGCGAGCGAGCCACCGTGCCGACCGGCGTAGCGATCGCGCTGCCGGTGGGGTACGCCGCCTTCGTGCACCCGCGCTCCGGCCTGGCGGCCCGTCATGGCGTGACCACGCTGAACGCGCCCGGCACGGTGGATGCCGGTTACCGGGGCGAGATCCATGTCAACCTGGTCAACACCGACCGCAACACTCCGGTGACGCTGCACCGCGGCGACCGGGTGGCCCAGCTCGTCGTCCAGCGGGTCGAGCACGCCGAGTTCGTCCTGACCGGCGAGCTCCCCGAGTCCGTCCGGGGCGCCGGCGGGCACGGGTCTACCGGCGGGTTCGCCGGCACGGCGTCCGCACCCGGTACCAACATCGGGGCCAGCGCCCCGGAGGGAGACGTTTCGTGAGCCTCTTCAAGCGCCGCAAGGACGCAGACACCGATGAGGTCGAGGGCGCTGACGCCACACTCGAGCAGGCCGCCGACGGCGACGCGGACGACGGGGACGGGGTCGAGCCGGACGCCGCGGCTCAGTCGTCCGCCGAGCGCGCCGCGACCTTCGACCGGTCCGGCGGCCCGCTGGATCGCTCCGAGGTCGAGGATCTGGAGGGTCGCCTGGACATCGGAGCGCTCTGGCTGCCGATGATCGAGGGCATCGAGCTGCAGCTGCAGATGGACGAGGCGACCCAGCAGGTGACCGGCGCGTTCATCGTGCTGAAGGACGCGGCCGTGCAGGTCCAGGCGTTCGCCGCGCCGCGCAGCGAAGGGATCTGGGCCGAGGTGTGTACCGAGATCGCGGCCGGCATCACCGAGCAGGGCGGCACCGCCGACCCGGGCTACGGACGGTTCGGCCGCGAGCTGGTCGCCCGGGTGCCGACCCAGCAGCCGGACGGCAAGGTCGGTTTCCAACCGCTGCGGTTCACCGGCGTCGACGGTCCGCGCTGGCTGCTGCGTGCGGTGTTCCACGGGCGTGCGGCCGTCGAGCCCGAGGCCGAGGCGAGCGCCGCCCTCGAGGCCCTGGTGGCCGGGATCGTGGTCGACCGCGGCATCGAACCGATGGGCCCGCGCGAGCTGCTGCCGCTGCGGCTGCCGGTCGTGGGCGAGCAGCTGGCCGAGGGCGCCGACGGCGAGGACGGCCCAGCGCGTGACGCGCCGAACCCGGAGTCGATCGCGGCGAACGAGCCCCCCGCGTCCTTCGACGACCTGCAGCCGTTCCGCCGTGGCCCGGAGATCACCGAGCAGCGCTGAGCACCCAGCCAGAGCGTCTACCCTGGACGCATGGGTGAGACACGCGGCCGGCTGCGCTCTGCGCTGCACCGGCTCTCCAGCTCGGACCAGACGCTGGAGGCCGAGGATCTCCGCGAGGTGTCCGACCGCTTCGGTGGCACACCGGTCGACCAGCTCCCGGACCGCCAGCTGGCGTGCGTCTGCGGCACCCTGCGCTCGGTGACCCTGCGGCCGCGGGCGGGCGTGCCCGCGCTGGTCGCCGAGCTGTACGACGGCTCGGGCACGGTCCAGGTGGTGTGGCTCGGACGTCGCCGGATCGCCGGTATCCAGGCCGGCCGCCGGATCCGCGTGCACGGTCGGATCGCCCGCCGTGAGGGCACCCGCGTGCTGTTCAACCCGAGCTACGAACTGCTGCCCGGCGGACCGGAATGACGGGCTCGCGGCGCGCCGCGGGGACCACATGAGCCTGGTGCTCGGCCACGTGCCGGAGGGGGCGACCACCGTCGAGGAGGTGGTGCGGCACCGGCTCGTCGAGGGTGTCGGCGGGCTGCGGGGGTCCGTCGAGG
This sequence comes from Angustibacter sp. McL0619, assembly GCF_049994355.1. NCBI lineage: Bacteria > Bacillati > Actinomycetota > Actinomycetes > Kineosporiales > Kineosporiaceae > Angustibacter > Angustibacter sp. McL0619. The sequence continues at coordinate 2,016,792 of NZ_CP188257.1, forward strand.
CCGCGCTGCCGACGGTCGCCTTCGTGGCGGTGTGGACGTCGTCGAAGAACCTCACGGCTGCGCTCGTCGCGTCGGCGGCCATCGTGCTGGTCTCACTGACCGTCCGGCTGGTGCAGCGGCAGACCCTGAGGTACGCCCTGGGCAGCCTGGCTGCCGTCGCCATCGCGGCCTTCTTCGCGCTGCGCAGCGGGCGGGCGCAGGACGTTTTTTTGCCGGGCATCCTCTACAGCTGCACCATGCTCGTGGTGACGTTGCTCTCGGTGGTGACGCGCTGGCCGATGGTCGGCTTCATCGTGGGTGCGGCGCACCCCGAGGACCCGCTGGCGTGGCGCACCCACCACGGCATCGTGCGGCTCTGCCAGCGGCTGACGCTGGTGCTGGCCGCGATGTACGCCATCCGGGTGGCCGTGATGCTGCCGACCTACTTCGCCGGTCTGGTCGGCTGGCTCGGGGTGGAGAAGATCGTGCTCGGCTGGCCGTTGTACCTGGCGGCCATCGCAGTGATGGGCGCGGTGCTGCTGCGTGGCCACACGCCGCTGGACCCGGAGGACCTCGAGCCGGCTGCCGAGCCGGAAGGGAATCACTCCATCGAGGACTGATGCTCCGGGTGGCCGGGGGAGAGCATCTGCTCGAGCGCGGACTCGCTCTCCGGCACGGTGAGGAAGAGCAGCTCGTCGCGCGACTCCAACGAGTCGTCACGGCTGGGGGCGATCGGGCGGTCCTCACGGATGATCCCGACCAGCACGCACTCCGGCGGCCAGGCCAGGTCACCCACGCGCGTCCCGGCGTACGGCGAGTCGTCCGGCAAGGTCATCTCGACCATTGTCGCCCGGCCCTGCTGGAACTGGAAGATCCGGACCAGGTCACCGACGCTGACGGCCTCCTCCACCAGTGCGGTCATCAGCCGCGGCGTCGACACGGCGACGTCCACGCCCCAGGCCTCGTCGAACATCCACTCGTTCTTCGGGTTGTTCACCCGTGCGACGGTCCGCGGCACCCCGAACTCGGTCTTGGCGATCAGCGAGACCACGAGGTTCGCCTTGTCGTCGCCGGTCGCGGCGACGACCACGTCGCAGCTCTCCAACCCCGCCTCGCGCAGGGCGCTGATCTCGCACGCGTCGGCGAGCAGCCACTCCGCGTCGGGGACGCGCTGGGTCTGCACGGCGCGGGGCTCCCGGTCGACCAGCAGCACCTGGTGCCCGTTGCTCAGCAGCTCGCGGGCGATGGAGCGGCCGACACTGCCGGCACCTGTGATCACTACGCGCATCGTGGCCTTCAGTCCGTCTTGGGGGGCGAGTCGAGGGCGGTGCTCACCTCGGGCAGGTCGGCCTCGGCCACGGCGACGTGCAGCAGGTCACCGTCCTGCAGCATCGCCTCGCTGTCCGGCACGAAGGCGTCGCCGAGCCTGCTGAGGTAGGCGATCCGGAACTTGCCGCTGACCTGCATGTCGTCCACGCGCCGACCTACCCAGCCCTGGTTCACCGGGACCTCGGCCAGCACGACCCGGCCACTGGGGTCGCGGAACAACGGGGACGCGCCCACCGGGAGCAGGCGGCGCAGCATCTGGTCGGCCGTCCAGCGGACCGTGGCGACGGTGGGGATGCCCAGCCGCTGGTAGATCTCCGCCCGGCCGGGGTCGTAGATCCGGGCCACGACGTTCTCGATGCCGAAGGTCTCCCGGGCCACCCGGGCCGCCAGGATGTTCGAGTTGTCGCCGCTGCTGACCGCGGCGAAGGCGTAGGCCTGCTCGATCCCGGCCTCGCGCAGAGTGTCCCGGTCGAAGCCGACGCCGGTCACCCGACGTCCCTCGAACGACGTGCCGAGCCGCCGGAAGGCGGTCTCGTCCTGGTCGACGACGGCCACCTCGTGGCCCTGCGACTCCAGGCTGTGGGCCAGCGTCGAGCCGACCCGCCCGCAGCCCATGATGACGAAGTGCACGCCATGCCTCTCTCGGTCGTCCGCGGTCACCTCGGCCACCGGGTCAGGGCAACACGCGCCCCCCGATGACCGCACCGCACGCTACACGGTGCCAGGCCCTAGGCTCAGGGACCGTGCCTGTTGCTGGTCGGATCCTCAAGCGTCTCGTCGTCGGTCGCCCGCTGGGCAGCGACCGGCTGGGCGAGACCCTGTTGCCCAAGCGGATCGCCCTGCCGGTGTTCGCCAGCGACGCCCTGTCCTCTGTCGCGTACGCACCGGACGAGATCTTCCTGACCCTGTCTCTGGCCGGCATCGGTGCCTACGCGTACAGCTGGAAGGTCGGCGTGGCCGTCGCGTTCGTGATGCTCGTGGTGGTCGCCAGCTACCGGCAGAACGTGCACGCCTACCCCTCCGGCGGGGGTGACTACGAGGTCGCGACCACCAACCTCGGGGCGACCGCCGGGCTGACCGTGGCCAGCGCGCTGCTCGTGGACTACGTGCTGACCGTGGCCGTGTCGATCTCGTCGGCCGCGCAGTACGCGGCGTCCGCCATCCCCTCGCTGAAGGGTCACGAGGCGGTGGCCGCGGTGGCCGCGGTCGCGGTGCTGACCGCGATGAACCTGCGCGGGGTGCGCGAGTCGGGGTCGGCGTTCGCCATACCCACGTACATCTTCATGGCCGCCATCATCGGCATGGGGTTGTGGGGCTTCGCGCGGATGGCGTTCGGCAACCTGCCGGACGTCGAGAGCGCGCAGTTCACCGTCCAGCCGCAGGCGGCCTACGAGGGCGGCCTGGCCACGCTCGCCGGGTTCTTCCTGATCCTGCGCGCGTTCTCCTCCGGCTGCGCCGCGCTGACCGGCGTCGAGGCGATCAGCAACGGGGTGCCCGCGTTCAAGAAGCCGAAGAGCGCGAACGCCGCGACCACGTTGGCCCTGCTCGGCGGCATCGCCGTCACCATGCTGCTGTCGATCCTGGCGCTCGCGCACTTCACCCACCTGGTCTTCGTCGACCCCAACGACACCGGCGAGCTGCTGCTGAACGGGCAGTCCGGCACGGTCGGCACCGACGGGACCGTGACGTTCGCGAACGGCGTCAGCTACTCCCAGGACCCAGTGATCGGCCAGCTCGCGAAAACCGTCTTCGACCACTTCCCGCCGGCCTTCTACCTGGTGGCGGCGGCGACCGGGGTCATCCTGGTGCTGGCCGCCAACACGGCGTTCAACGGCTTCCCGGTGCTCGGCTCGATCCTGGGTCGGGACGGGTACCTGCCTCGTCAGCTGCACACTCGCGGCGACCGGCTGGCCTTCAGCAACGGGATCATCTCGCTGGCGCTGATGGCCAGCATCCTGATCATCGCGTTCGACGCGCAGGTGACCCGCCTGATCCAGCTGTACATCGTCGGGGTGTTCGTCTCGTTCACGACCAGCCAGATCGGCATGATCCGACACTGGAACCGGTTGCTGCTGACCGCCTCCGGCGCCGAGGCCGGACGGATGAAGCGCGCCCGGGTGATCAACGGCCTCGGCGCGGCCATCTGCGGCATCGTGCTCGTCGTCGTCCTGCTGACGAAGTTCCTCAAGGGCGCGTGGATCGCCATCGCCGCGATGGTGGTGATCTTCCTGCTGATGCGGGCGATCAAGAAGCACTACGTGGCGGTGGCCGCCGAGCTCGCGCCGGACGAGGACAGCACGGACGTCGTGCTGCCGACCCGGGTGCACGCCCTGGTGCTGGTCTCCAAGATCCACCGCCCGACGCTGCGCGCACTGGCCTACGCGCGGGCCACCCGCCCGTCTTACCTGGAGGGGATCAGCGTCAACGTCGACCCGGAGGAGACCGCTGCGCTGCAGGCGGAGTGGGATCGGCGCGGCATCCCGGTGCCGCTGAAGTCGCTGGACTCGCCGTACCGCGAGATCACCCGGCCGGTGATCGACTACGTGCGCTCGATCCGCCGCGAGAGCCCCCGCGACGTGGTGATGGTCTACATCCCGGAGTACGTCGTCGGGCACTGGTGGGAGCAGCTGCTGCACAACCAGAGCGCCTTGCGGCTCAAGGCCCGGCTGCTGTTCATGCAGGGCGTGATGGTGGCCAGCGTGCCGTGGCAGCTGCAGTCCTCGGAAGGCTACGAGGAGCGGCTCGAAGGGCGCCCGGCGCCGGGTGCGGTGCGTCGAGGTCCCACCAACGACACGAGGGACTCGTCCTGAGCGGCGAGCCGGACGGCCTGGTCGGCACCGTCATCGAGCTGGAGGTCGGGGCGGTGGCGCACGGGGGTCACTGCGTCGCCCGGCATGAGGGCCGCGTCGTCTTCGTCCGGCACGCGCTGCCGGGGGAGCGGGCCCGGGTGCTGGTCACCGAGGGCGCGGCCACCGACCGGTTCCTGCGCGGTGACGCGGTGGAGATCCTGGTGCCCGCACCGGACCGGGTGCCTTCGCGCTGCCCGGTCAGCGGACCGGGAGGGTGCGGCGGCTGCGACTGGCAGCACGTCTCGGTCGACGGGCAGCGCAGCCTCAAGGCGGACGTGGTGCGCGAGCAGCTGCACCGGCTCGCCGGGCTCGACGGCCCGCTGGTGGACGACCTCGTGGTCGAGCAGGTTCCCGGTGACGACGACGGTCTGGGCTGGCGCACCCGCGTGCAGCACTCGGTCAGCCCTCGGGGCCGGCTCGGCCTGCGCGAGCACCGCTCGCACCAGGTGGTCGAGATCGAGCGGTGCCCGATCGCGGCGCCGCGGGTTCAGGAGGTCGAGCTCGGTTCGCCACTGTGGCCGGGCGCCGCACGGGTCGAGGTCGTGGCACCAGCCGGCGGCGACAAGCCGCTGGTGCTGGTGGAGCCCGTCGGACGACGTCCGGCTGTGCTGCCCCCGGGCAGCGCCCTGGACGCCTCGGTCGCCACCACCACCCGGGACGGCCTGGAGCGGGTGCGCGGTCGGACCTGGGTCCGTGAGCAGGTCGACGTCGGCGACTGGCACGCCACCATGCGGGTCAGCGGCTCGGGCTTCTGGCAGGTCCATCCCGGTGCCCCGGCGGCGCTGGTGGGTGCGGTGCTGGAGCTGCTGGACCCGGCGCCGGGGGAGCAGGCCTTGGACCTGTTCTCCGGGGTCGGCCTGTTCGCCGCCGCGCTGGCCGCGCGGCTCGGCCCGGACGGCGCCGTGCTGGCCGTCGAGGGGGACCCGCACGCGGTCCGGGACGCTCGACGCAACCTGCACGAGCTGACTCAGGTGGGCATCACGGCCGGACGGGTGGACCGGGTGCTGGCGACCATGCTGGACACCGGGCTGACCACGGACCTGGTCGTCCTCGATCCGCCGCGTGAGGGCGCCGGACGGCGCGTGGTGGAGCAGGTGGTGGCGGTCGAGCCGCGCGCGGTGGCGTACGTCGCGTGCGACCCGGCGGCGCTGGCCCGGGACGTGAGGACGTTCGCCGAGCACGGCTACGAGCTGGACGCCCTGCGCGCGTTCGACTGCTTCCCGATGACGCACCACATCGAGTGCGTCGCCCGGCTGGTGCCCGCGGTGCCCTAGCGCGTGCCCGGGTGGGGGCCGCGGTGGCCCGTCACCGGCGTCCGCGAGAGGATCGACGGGTGCCCGACGACGTCGCCCAGCCCGCTGCCTTCAGCTGGCCGTTCGACGTCCGGTTCCACGAGGTCGACGCGTTGGGTGTCGTCTTCAACATGTGGTACTTCGCCTACTGCGACGCGGCCCAGGCAGCCTTCTTCGCCGACCTCGGTACGCCGTCGTCCGCGCTGAACGAGCAGGGCCTTGACGTGTTACTGCGCCACGCGGATGTCCAGTGGGTGGGTGCGCTGGAGCCGCACACCAGCGGTGAGGTGCGGGTTCGCCCGGTGAGCGTGGGGCACACCTCGCTGGTGCTGCGGTTCGAGGTGGTGCGGGTGCCGGACGGGCAGCTCGCCTTCACCGCGCAGATCACCTACGTCTGCGTCAGGGTGGCAGAGCGGGAGCCGGTGAGCGTGCCCGAACCGCTGCGCGCGGCCCTCGAGCGACGGATCGGTTGACTGCCTGGAATTTATCTCGACATCAAGATAGTGTGACCGAGGACGTGCGGCACGAAGGTGCGCACCGGTAGACGGAGGAGCAGCGGTGAGCCAGGACAGCTTCGGTGCCAAGGGCGACCTGACGGTCGGCGACGACACCTACACGATCTTCCGGCTGAGCGGCATCGAGGGCGCCGGCGACCTGCCCTACAGCCTCAAGGTGCTGCTGGAGAACCTGCTGCGCACCGAGGACGGCGCGAACATCACCGCCGACCACGTCCGGGCGCTCGCCGGCTGGGACCCGGACGCCGAGCCGGACACCGAGATCCAGTTCACCCCGGCCCGGGTGCTGATGCAGGACTTCACCGGCGTGCCGTGCATCGTCGACCTGGCCACCATGCGCGAGGCCGTCAAGGAGCTCGGCGGGGACCCGGCCAAGATCAACCCGCTCGCCCCGGCCGAGATGGTCATCGACCACTCCGTCATCGCCGACGTCTTCGGCCGCGAGGACGCCTTCGCCCGCAACGTCGAGCTCGAGTACCAGCGAAACGGCGAGCGATACCAGTTCCTGCGCTGGGGCCAGGGCGCGTTCGACGACTTCAAGGTCGTCCCGCCGGGCACCGGCATCGTCCACCAGGTCAACATCGAGCACCTGGCGCGCACCGTGATGACCCGCGAGGTGGACGGCGAGCTGCGCGCCTACCCGGACTCCTGTGTGGGCACCGACTCACACACCACGATGGTCAACGGCATCGGCGTCCTCGGCTGGGGCGTCGGCGGCATCGAGGCCGAGGCGGCCATGCTCGGCCAGCCGGTGTCCATGCTCATCCCGCGCGTCGTCGGCTTCAGGCTGACCGGCGAGATCCCGGCCGGTGCGACGGCCACTGACGTCGTGCTGACCATCACCGAGCAGCTGCGCGAGCACGGGGTGGTCGGCAAGTTCGTCGAGTTCTACGGCGCCGGGGTCGCCGCGGTGCCATTGGCCAACCGCGCCACCATCGGCAACATGAGCCCGGAGTTCGGCTCCACTTGTGCGATCTTCCCGATCGACGACGTGACCCTGGACTACCTGCGGCTGACCGGCCGCGACGACTCCCAGGTGGCCCTGGTCGAGGCCTACGCCAAGGAGCAGGGCCTGTGGCACGACGCGTCGGTCGAGCCGCGCTTCAGCGAGCACCTCGAGCTCGACCTGTCCACGGTGGTGCCGAGCATCGCCGGGCCGAAGCGCCCGCAGGACCGCGTCGAGCTGTCGGCCGCCAAGGCCGGGTTCCGCGAGGTGCTGCCCGCGTACGTGAGCAAGCGCGAGGGCGACTCGGTGCTGGGGGACAGTTTCCCGGCGTCCGACCCGCCGACCCCCGACTCGGCGCAGCCGCAGAACGGCGCGCCGGTTCACGACGGCGACGTCGAGCGGCGGATCAGCCGCCCGACCCGGATCTCGCTGGACGGCCAGGAGGTCGAGATCGACCACGGCTCGGTGGCGATCGCCTCGATCACCAGCTGCACCAACACGTCCAACCCGTCGGTGATGGTCGGCGCCGGGCTGCTGGCGAAGAAGGCGGTCGAGGCGGGCCTGGAGCGCAAGCCCTGGGTCAAGACCTCACTGGCGCCGGGCAGCAAGGTGGTCACCGGCTACTACGACAAGGCCGGCCTGACGCCGTACCTGGAGAAGCTCGGCTTTCACCTGGTCGGCTACGGCTGCACCACCTGCATCGGCAACAGCGGCCCGATCATCGACGAGGTCTCCGCGGCGGTGAACGAGCAGGACCTCGCCGTGGTCTCGGTGCTGTCCGGCAACCGCAACTTCGAGGGCCGGATCAACCCGGACGTTAAGATGAACTACCTGGCCTCACCGCCCCTGGTGATCGCGTACGCACTGGCCGGGACGATGGACTTCGACTTCGAGACCGACGCGCTGGGGCAGGACCACGACGGCAACGACGTCTACCTGCGCGACATCTGGCCGGCACCGGCTGAGGTCGACCAGGTGATCGCGAGCTCGCTGAACCGCGACATGTTCACCCGCGACTACGCCGACGTGTTCGCCGGCGACGAGCGGTGGCAGTCGCTGCCGACCCCGACCGGCGACACGTTCGACTGGGACGGCGAGTCGACGTACGTGCGCAAGCCGCCGTACTTCGAGGGCATGCAGCCCGACCCGGCGCCGGTGACGGACGTCGAGGGTGCGCGGGTGCTCGCCCTGCTCGGCGACTCGGTGACCACCGACCACATCAGCCCGGCGGGCTCGATCAAGGCGGACAGCCCGGCCGGGCAGTACCTGGCCGAGCACGGTGTGCAGCGGCGGGACTTCAACTCCTACGGTTCGCGGCGCGGCAACCACGAGGTGATGATCCGCGGCACGTTCGCCAACATCCGGCTGCGCAACCAGATGCTGGACGGCGTGGAGGGCGGGTTCACCAAGAACCTGCTGACCGGCGAGCAGGCGTCGATCTACGACGCGGCGCAGGCTTACGCCGAGGCCGGGATCCCGCTGGTTGTGTTGGCAGGCAAGGAGTACGGCTCCGGCTCGAGCCGCGACTGGGCGGCCAAGGGCACCGCGCTGCTCGGCGTCCGTGCCGTCATCGCGCAGTCCTACGAGCGGATCCACCGGTCCAACCTGATCGGCATGGGCGTCCTGCCGCTGCAGTTCCCGGACGGCGAGTCGGCGCAGTCCCTCGGTCTGGACGGCAGCGAGACGTTCAGCATCACCGGGGTCACCGAGCTGAACGAGGGCAGCACGCCGCGCACCGTGCAGGTCGTGGCGAGCAAGGACGGCGCTGGCGACGTCCGGTTCGACGCGCGGGTGCGGATCGACACCCCGGGCGAGGCGGACTACTACCGCAACGGCGGCATCCTGCAGTACGTGCTGCGCTCACTGGTGGGCTGACCGGCCGGAAGGTGTTGTGGCACTAGGCCCCGTGAGCGGACGGAAGCGTCCGCTCACGGGGCCTCGTCGTGCAGTCGTGACACCTGGATCGACCGGGTGTCCCATCCCAGGACGTCACCAGAAGTTCGTCACCGTAACCCCCTGGCTACGGACGGTGAACTATGGCAGCATTCGGCACATCGGCTGTCCGATCTGCCTGACTCGTGCTCAACGTGATACTCCCGAGACCTATTTGTTGTGTCGAACCACTGGACGACGGCACCTCGGACCCATACGTTGTCGCTCACAACAATTACGCCCACGTAGCGTCGACGTGTCTAACACGTGACGGACGTGCGCCGGTCGAGGAGGCGGTCTGGAGTGGTAGGCAAGCGCTACGTGGCAGCGATTGGGGCCCTGGGTGTGGCTCTCGCGCTGACTGCGTGTGGGAACAGCAGCGACGACGCGTCGAGCAGTTCGAGCAAGACAGCGTCGAAGGGCAAGATCGGGGTCATCCTGCCCGACACCAAGTCGTCCGCTCGGTGGGAGTCCTCCGACCGTCCGGCACTGGAGAAGGCGTTCAAGGACGCGGGCATCCCCGCGATCATCGACAACGCCCAGGGTGACAAGAACCGCATGCAGACCATCGCGGACCAGATGATCACGCAGGGCGTCACCGTCCTGGCGATCGTCAACCTCGACTCCGACTCGGGTGCGGCCATCCAGGCCAAGGCCAAGAAGGCCGGCATCGCGAACATCGACTACGACCGGCTGACGCTCGGTGGTAGCGCGGACTACTACGTGTCGTTCGACAACAGCAAGGTGGGCACGCTCCAGGGTGAGGGTCTGCAGACCTGCCTGGGCGCCGACAAGAAGGCGAACATCGTCTTCCTGAACGGCTCGCCGACCGACAACAACGCCACGCTGTTCGCAGCCGGCGCACACGCGGTGCTGGACAAGAACACCAACTTCACGAAGGTCGCCGAGCAGCCCGTTCCGGACTGGGACAACACCAAGGCCGGCACGATCTTCGAGCAGATGTTCACCCAGCAGAAGGGCAAGATCGACGGCGTGCTCGCGGCCAACGACGGCCTGGGCAACGCGGCGATCGCGATCCTGAAGAAGAACCACCTCGCCGGCAAGGTTCCGGTGACGGGTCAGGATGCAACCGTTCAGGGTCTGCAGAACGTCCTGGACGGCAGCCAGTGCATGACGGTCTACAAGTCCGCGAAGGAAGAGGTCGGCGCTCTGGCTGACCTGGCCATCGCGATCACCAAGGGCGAGAAGGGCACCACGACCGGCACCACGCGTGACGACACGGGCAACCGCGACGTCCCGTCCGTGCTGCTGGACCCGAAGTCCATCACCATTGACACGGTGAAGGACGTCGTGTCCGACGGTGGCGCCAGCGCCGCCGAGGTCTGCACCGGCACCTACGCCGAGCTCTGCACGAAGCACGGCGTCTCCTGACGCGCTGACCGTGGTGGCTCCGGTGCCGACTCGGCACCGGAGCCACCCGGTGGCACGATGCGTCCAGGAGCTTCGAAGGAGAGGTCATGACCGAGTCCGCCGTACCCGCCCCGAACACCCCGGCCGACGCCGACGCGACCAAGCGCCCGGCCACTGATCCGGGCCAGCCGCTGCTCGAGCTGCGCGGCATCAACAAGAGCTTCGGCGCCGTGCACGTGCTGCACGACGTCGACCTGGCGATCTACCCGGGCCAGGTCACCGCGCTGGTGGGCGACAACGGCGCCGGCAAGTCGACGCTGGTCAAGACCATCGCCGGGATCTACTCCGCCGACACGGGCGACTACCTCTACGAGGGCCGCCCGGTCGAGGTGAGCGGCCCCAAGGACGCTGCGGCGCTGGGGATCGAGATCGTCTACCAGGACCTCGCGCTCTGCGACAACCTCGACATCGTCGAGAACATGTTCCTCGGCCGCGAGAGCAAGTCCCGCCTTCTGCTGGACGAGGGCGCGATGGAGGACCAGGCCCGCAAGACCCTGGCCTCGCTGTCGGTGCGCACGATCAAGTCGGTCCGCCAGTCGGTGGCCAGCCTGTCCGGCGGTCAGCGCCAGTCGGTGGCCATCGCGAAGGCCGTGCTGTGGAACTCCAAGGTGGTGCTGCTCGACGAGCCCACCGCCGCGCTGGGGGTGGCGCAGACCCGGCAGGTCCTTGACCTGGTGCGTCGGCTGGCCGACCACGGTCTGGGCGTGCTGCTCATCTCGCACAACATGGTCGACGTCTTCGAGGTCGCGGATCGCATCACCGCGCTGTACCTCGGCCGGGTGGCGGCTGACGTGGCCGCCTCGGAGGTCAACCACAGCCGCGTGGTCGAGCTGATCACTGCGGGCCGCTCCGGCGACCTCGGCATCTCCAAGGCCACCGCGGCCGAGTCCGCCTGACGGCGCGACCGCCCACCACTTCACAGCACTTGCGAGGGAGCAGAACATGACGACGACCTCCAGCGACGAGGCCAGCGTCGCCGGCACCGACTTCACGGGTGACGAGCGCGCCGTGACGCTCGGTGGCGCGACCCGCGAGTACGTCGACAAGCTCCGCGGCGGTGACATGGGCGCTCTGCCCGCCGTCCTCGGGCTGATCGTGCTCGGTCTGGTCTTCACGATCCTTCGGCCGGACACGTTCCCGTCGTTCGGCAACCTGGCCAACCTGACCGTGCAGGCCGGCCCGATCTGCGTGCTGGCCATGGGCCTGATCTTCGTGCTGCTGCTCGGCGAGATCGACCTGTCCGCCGGTGTCGCCGGCGGTGCCTCGGCCGGCGTGATGGCGATCCTGATCAACGACAAGGGCTGGGGCTGGCCGCTCGCCGTCGTCGGTGGTGTGGTGACCGGCTTCGTGATCGGCACCCTGATCGGCCTGCTGGTGTCCCGGCTCGGCATCCCGTCGTTCGTCGTCACCCTGGCGTTCTTCCTTGGGCTGCAAGGCATCACGCTGAAGCTGATCGGTGAGGGTGGCACCGTCCCGGTGCGCAACGACGTCATCGTCGGCATCGCGAACAGCAACCTGCCCGTGGCCTGGGGCTGGGTGCTCGCGGTCGTGGTGTCCGTCCTCTACGCGCTCGTGCAGCTGCTGCGCCTACGGCGTCAGATCGCTCACAACCTGCAGCACCCGCCGTTCGCGCTGGTGCTGATCCGGGTGATCGGGATGGCCGTGATCCTGCTGGCCTTCACCTACGTCCTGAACGCGAACCGCGCCCGCGTGCCCACCGTCGTGGTCGCCGGCATCCCGTACGTCGTGCCGATCGTCGCCGTCCTGCTGGTGTTCTGGACGCTGATCCTCGGCCGCACCGGGTACGGCCGGCACGTCTACGCGGTCGGCGGCAACTCCGAGGCGGCGCGTCGCGCCGGCATCGACGTCGGCCGGATCCGGATCTCGGTGTTCATGATCTGCTCGTCGATGGCCGCGCTGTCCGGCATCATCGCGGCCTCGCGGCTCAACGCGGTGACACCCGACGCCGGCGCCGGCAACACCCTGCTCTACGCGGTCGGCGCGGCCGTCATCGGCGGCACCAGCCTCTTCGGCGGCAAGGGCAAGGCCCGCGACGCCGTCATCGGTGGTCTCGTGATCGCGACCATCGACAACGGCCTGGGCCTGTTGGGCCTGGACGCGTACGTCAACTACCTGGTGACTGGTGGCGTGCTGCTGCTGGCTGCCTCGGTCGACGCGATCTCGCGCCGTCGTCGCAGCGCGACCGGTCACTGAGCAGGGACATGGCCGTGACATTGGCCGACCGGCTGAGGGGGAGGTGACGACTTGGCTACTGCACGACGTCCTGGTACCGGGACGAACCAAGAGGCCGTGCGTCGGCACAACCTCGGCACGGTGCTGGCTCACCTGCACCACGACGGGCAGCTGTCCCGCGCCGAGCTGACGGTCCGGATGGGCTTGAACCGCAGCACGATCGGCGCACTGGTGGGCGAGCTGGTCGAGCTGGGTGCCGTCGTCGAGACGGCCCCCAGCGAGCGGCCGGGCGGACGACGTCCGGCCGGCCGGCCCTCGCTGGACGTCCGCCCGAGCAGCGACGCGGTCTACGTCATCGCGGTCGACGTCGGGGTCAAGGTCCTGCAGGTGGCCAGGATCGGGCTCGGCGGCGACGTTCTGCAACGAGCCAGCGGGCGGACCCCGGTCTCACACAGCCCGGCCGCGGTCGCGACCGCGGTGGTGCGACTGATCCGGCAGATCGTCAGCTCCGCCCCGCCGGGCAGCGCGCTGCTCGGGATCGGCCTCGGTGTCCCCGGTGTGGTGCGCGAGCGGGACGGCGTGGTCCGGTTCGCGCCGAACCTGGGCTGGCACGATGTCCCGTTCGCCCAGCTGCTGCGCGAGCGGATGAGCCTTCCGGTGTTGCTGCACGTCGGCAACGACGCCGACCTCGGCGTGCTCGCCGAGCACACCCGCGGTGCCGGCGTCGGCTACGACAACGTGGTCTTCCTGATGGGGGACGTGGGTCTTGGCGGTGGCGTCATCGTGGACGCGCACCCGTTGCAGGGCATCGGCGGCTACGCCGGTGAGCTCGGGCACCTGATCGTGAACTCCCGCGGGCGGGTCTGCCGTTGCGGCAGTACGGGTTGCTGGGAGACCGAGGTCTGCCTGCCGGCGATCTCACGGGCCCTGAAGCTGGACGACGGCGAGCTCGACGAGGTGATGCAGCGGCTGGCGGAGGTTGAGCGCCCGTCGGCCGCCCTGCGTGAGGTTGGCCGGTACCTGGGCGTCGGGCTGGGCAGTGTGGTGAACGTGCTGAACCCCGAGGTGGTCGTCCTGGGTGGGCTCTTCCGGGCGCTGTTCCCGGTGGTCCAGGCACAGGCGCTGCAGGCGCTGACCGACTCGGCCCTGGAGGCACCTCGAGAGCAGGTGCACGTCGTGGTGCCGATGCTCGGTGGCGACGCGGTCCTGATCGGTGGCGCGGAGAAGGCGTTCGAGTACCTGCTGGCCGACCCGGCCCGGGCGCTCTCGGAGGCCTGCCGGGACGCGATCACCGCCACGGCGGCACCCGAGCACGGCCTGCGCGATCAGTCCAGGGCGAGCGTCCCGGCGTAGACGTCGCCGAGCACGGCTGCCGCCGCGCCGGTGGACGCAGCGTGCAGCCCGAGGGTGCTCAGCTCCACCCGGCAGCTGCTGACGGCGTCCAGCTCGCGGGTCACCACCGGCAACAGCCACGGGCCGAGCGGGACGAAGGACCCGCCCAGTACGATCAGCTGCGGGTCGAGCGTCGCGGCCAGGGTGGCCAGACCCGTTGCGAGAGAGCGCGCCAGGCGTCCCACTCCGGCCTGGACGGTGTCGTCGACGGCGCACCTCGCGGCGATCTCGATGGCCACCGCGACCGGGTCGCGGCCGTCCAGGTCCTGCTCGGTGCCGGTCTCGCGAAGCAGGGCGCGCAGCCCGATCGCGGTCTCCCAGCAGCCGCTTCGCCCGCAGACGCAGCGCCGCCCGGGCTCGCCCAGCGGTGCGTGACCCACCTCGCCGGCCAGCCCGTGCGCTCCGCGACGGACCTGCCCGCCGACCACCAGCCCGGCGCCGATACCCACCGTGCCGGTCAGGTAGAGCAGGTCGGCGATGCCCCGCGCGGCGCCGAACGCGGACTCTCCCGCCGCGGCGCAGTTCGCGTCGTTGTCGACCAGGACGCTGGTCTCGCCCAGCGCCTGCGTCAGCACGGCGGCGACGTCCCGGTCGTGCCACTGCAGGTTGGGGGCGTCGATCACCCGACCGGTGCCCAGGTCGACCTGGCCGGGCACGGCCACCGTGACGCCGAGCACCTTGCGTCCGTCCGTGGCCAGCCGGTCGACGCTGTCGCGGGCCAGCGCGACCAGCCGGGCGAGCCCGGACTGCTCGGCGGCGAGCGGCACCTGGGTGCTGAGTACCACCTGACCGGACAGGTCCAGCGCCGTCGCCGCCAGGTATCCGACGTTGACCTCCAGGCCGAGCCCGACCGGGTGCGAGCCGGCCAGGGTGACCGGGCGACCGGGTCGACCCGATCGCCCGGTCGCCGCGACCTCCGGCTGGGCGGCACCGTCGCGGACGGCACCGGCCGCGACCAGGTCCGCCACGATCGTCGAGACCGTGGCTTTGGCCAGCCCGGTGCGCTGGGCGAGGGCCGCCCGGCTGGCCGGGCCGTCGTCGCGCAGCGAGCGAAGCAGCAGCGCGCTGTTGTCCCGCCGCAGCCGGTCGGTCGCCGCCGGGGCGCCGGCCGGTAGGGACGATGACACCGCGCTCAGCCGCGGACGCCGTACAGGTGCTCCAGGGCCAGCTGGTCGAGGTGCTCGAACGCCATCCCCTGGGCGGCCAGCACCTCCGGGTCGGCCAGGTCCGCCTGCTCCAGCGCCTGCCAGCCCTCGCCGGCGTCCAGCGTCGGCACCGCGAGCTCGTCCAGCCGGGAGGCGACCAGCGCCTGCTGCACCTCGGGGTCGGCGCGGAAGGCGCGCACCTTCTCGCGAAGGATCAGGTAGTTGCGCATGCAGGCCGCGGCGCTGACCCAGACGCCGGCGTCGTCCTCGGTGCGCGAGGGCTTGTAGTCGAAGTGCACCGGCCCGTCGTACCCGCCGGCCAGCAGCGTGTCGACGATCCAGAAGGCACCGCGTACGTTGCCGGCGCCGAAGCGCAGGTCCTGGTCGAACTTCGGACCGTTCTGGCCGTTGAGGTCGATGTGGTAGAGCTTGCCCTGCCAGAGCGCCTGCGCGTAGCCGTGCGCCGCGTTGACCCCGGCCATCTCCTCGTGGCCGATCTCCGGGTTGACCCCGACGAGCTCGGGCCGGTCGAGGGTCTCGATGAAGGCGAGCGCATGGCCGACCGTGGGCAGCAGGATGTCCCCGCGCGGCTCGTTCGGCTTGGGCTCGATGGCGAACTTCAGGTCGTAGCCGCGGTCGGTGACGAACTCGCCCAGCAGGTTGAACGCCTCCTGGTACCGGTCCAGCGCAGCCGGGATGTCTTTGGACGCCCCGAACTCGGCACCCTCGCGGCCGCCCCAGCAGATGTAGGTCTTCGCACCGAGCTCGGCCGCCAGGTCGATGTTGCGCATGACCTTGCGGATCGCGTACCGGCGCACGTCGCGGTCGTTGGCGGTGAAGCCGCCGTCCTTGAACACCGGGTGGGTGAACAGGTTCGTGGTCGCGGTCGTCACCACCAGGCCGGTGTCGGCCAGGCCCTTGGTGAACCGGTCGATGATCCGCTGGCGCTCGGCGTCGTCCACGCCGAACGGGATCACGTCGTTGTCGTGGAAGTTCACGCCGTACGCACCCAGCGCGGCCAGCTCGTGCAGGGAGCGGACCGGGTCCAGCGGGCCGCGGGTGGGCTCACCGAACGGGTCGCGACCCTGGTAGCCGACGGTCCACAGCCCGAAGGAGAACTTGTCGGTGGGGGACGGTGCGGGGATCTGCATCAGGAGCTCCAGTCATCGGTTCGGTCGCGCAGCCTGGCGTAGGCCTCGCGGACGTGCGGGGTGGGTTCGGCTTCGAAGGTGAGGGGGTCCGGCAGGCTCCAGGACGGCGGCGCGTCCGCTCCGGACAGCGACCAGGCGGCCTGTCGGGCGGCGCCGAGTGCGACGTACTCGGACTCCCCGGGGACGACGACGGGCCGGCCGAAAACCGCGGGCGCCAGCTCGCGGACGGCGCGGCTGCGCGCCCCGCCGCCGAGCAGGACGACCCGCTCGACCGCGACGCCGGTGACCCCGGCGAGCCGGTCCACGGCGTCAGCCAGCGAGCAGAGCAGGCCCTCGACGGCGGCCCGGGCCAGGTGCTCCGGACCGGTCGCGGTGGTGATCCCGTGCAGCGTCCCGCGGGCCTGCGGCCGGTTCGGGGTGCGCTCGCCGTCCAAGTAGGGCAGCAGCGTCACCCCGCCGGCGCCCGAGGGCGCGTCCAGGGCCAGGGCGGAGAGGCCGTCGTGGTCGGTGCCGAGCAGCCGGGCCGTGGTGTCGAGCACCCGGGCGGCATTGAGCGTGCAGACCAGCGGCAGGTAGGCACCGGCGGCGTCGCAGAAGCCGGCGACGTCGCCGGTCGGGTCCGCGCACGCGGTGGCCGCCACCGCAGAGGCGACGCCGGAGGTGCCGACCGAGACGGCGACGTCTCCCGGGCGCAGTCCGAGGCCGAGCGCGGCGGCCATGTTGTCCCCGGTGCCAGGTGCCACGACAGCGCCGCTCGCGGAGCGCCCGACGACCTCGTCCGGTGCGGCGACGCGGGGGAGCCGCACGTCGTGGCCGAGAGCATCGGTGGCCAGGTCAGGGCGCCAGGCGCTCGTGGCGGGGGAGAAGTAGCCGGTGCCGGAGGCCTCGCCGCGGTCGGTGGTCGGTTCGTGCGAGCGGCCGGTCAGGTGCCAGGTCAACAGGTCGTGCGGGAGCAGCACCTGGTGCACCCGCTCGGCGTTCGCCGGCTCGTGGTCACGCAGCCAGCGCAGCTTGGTCGCGGTGAACGAGGCGACCAGGACCGACCCGACCGCCGCGGCGCACGCCTGCGGTCCGCCCCACGACTGCACCAGCTGCTGCGCGGCCTGCGCGGACCGGGTGTCGTTCCACAGCAGCGCTGGGCGGACCACATCGCCGCCGGCGTCCAGGGCAACCATGCCGTGTTGCTGGCCGCCGACCGCGACCGCCGCGGCGCGGGGCAGCAGGTCGGCGCTCACCTCGTCCAGGGCGTCCAGCCAGGCCTGCGGGTCGACCTCGGTGCCGTCCGGGTGCGGTGCGCTGCGCTGGTCGACGACGGTGCCGTCGTCCGCGCGGACCAGGAGGGCCTTGACCGACTGCGTCGAGGAGTCGACGCCGAGCACCAGGTCGGATGACTGCGATGGCATGAACAGCATCTTCGTTCGAGTCGTGAACTAAGTCAAGACCAGCGCGCCGAGGGTCTTGCGCCGAGTCGCCCGCCGAGGCAGGATGGACGGAGATTAGTAGGAAAAGAAGTTTCCTATTAGGAGTGGCCGTGCGTCGTTCGTCCTGGACCAAGCCCGTGCTCGTCCTGGTCTGCGCCGTCGCGCTCGCGCTGGTCGTCGCGGCGTCCGGTCCGGCCGTGGCGGCGTCCAGCGGACGCGCGGGCCCGCCGACCGTCGTCCGGGTCGATCAGCTCGGGTACCCGGCCGCCGCCGCCAAGGTCGCCTACGTGATGACCGCACGTTCGGTCGCGGCACCGCACTTCACGGTTCGCGACGGCCGCGGTCACGTCGTCCTGCGCGGGCGCACCGGCAGCAGCCGCGGGCCTTGGAACGCCACCTACGGCGCGGTGTTCACCGCGGACCTGACCGCGCTGAAGCGAGCCGGCACCTACCACGTCGAGGCGCTCGGCAGCCGGTCGCCGGCCTTTCGGATCGCGTCCGCGCGGCAGCTGTACCTGCCCCGCGTGGCCGACACCGTCGCGTTCTTCCAGGCCCAGCGGGACGGCGCCGACGTCGTCCCAGGACCGTTGCAGCGCAGGCCTTCTCACCTCAACGACGCGCGCGCCGACGTCTACGACTGGCCGACCTACGAGGACCCGGACAGCGACGTCATCGTCGGGTCGTCGCTGCACCGCGCGAGCGGTCCGCCGGTGGACGTCGAGGGCGGGTGGTTCGACGCCGGCGACTTCGTCAAGTTCACCCACACCACGGCCTACAGCGACGCCCTGCTGCTGATCGCCCAGCGCGACCTGGGCGCCAGTGCACCGTCGTCCCTGGACCGCGAGACCCGCTACGGCCTGGAGTGGCTGGCCAAGACCTGGGACCCGGCCAACGACCGCATGGTGATCCAGGTGGGCATCGGGTCCGGCAACGCGGACGGCACGTTCAACGGCGACCACGACCTGTGGCGGCTGCCCGAGGTGGACGACGGATTGCCCGGCCCGCAGAACCGCTACCTCGCGCACCGGCCGGCCTTCGTGACCGACGCCCGTCCAGGCCGGCTGGCGCCCAACCTGGCCGGCCGGGTGGCGGCGTCCTTCGCGCTGGCCGCCCAGGTGGACGCCGCGCGTGCCCCGCGCCGGGCTGGGGCCGAGCTGGCCACCGCCATCCAGATCTACTCGCGGGCACGCTCGACGGGCGTCACCGAGTCGGACGTCGTCACCGCACTGCCGCACGCGTTCTACCCCGAGTCGTCCTGGCGGGACGACCTCGAGCTGGGGGCGGTCGAGCTGGCCGACGCGACCCGGGCGCTGCACCTATCCGGCGAGCAGCACTGGCTGGACGTCGCCACCCACTGGGCGCGGCAGTACCGCGCGCACGAGGCCGGCTCGGACACGCTGAACCTGTACGACGTCAGCGCCATCGCGCACGCCGAGCTCGCCGGCGCCCTGCAACGGGCCCAGCCGATCCGGTCGGCCGGGACGGTGGCGGCGCTGACCGCGGACCTGCGCGCCCAGCTCGCCATCGGCGTCCACCGCGCGGCGGGCGACCCGTTCCGGGCCGGCGGTCGGCAGGACGACTTCGACGTGGCCTCGCACACCTTCGGCCTGGCCGCGACCGCCTCGCTCTACCGAGGGGTGGCCGGCGGCAGCAGGTACACCTGGTTCGGTGCCGGCCAGCTCGGCTGGGTGCTCGGCGCCAACCCGTGGGGCCAGTCCCTGATGATCGGCGTCGGGACCAGCTACCCCCGGTGCCCGCAGCACGTGGTGGCCAACCTGTCCGGCGACTCCACCGGCCGCAAGGTGCTGCGCGGCGCGGTGGTCAACGGGCCGAACGACGCGTCTCTGTTCGACGACGGCCTCGGTGAGTTCTTCGACGAGGGCCGCACCTGCCCGGCGGACGGGGTCGATGTCAACGCACCGTTCAACGGCCAGGGCAGCGCCTACGTGGACGACGTCCGCTCCTGGCAGACCGTCGAACCGGCCGACGACTTCACCGCCAGCGCCGCGCTGGCGTTCGCCCTGGCGGCAGGCGTCGGCTGAGCCCGGCTGGGGTGCTCGGCGGCCATCGGCCAGGATGGACGGGTGAGCGACGTCCACCTGCCCCCCGGCTGGCCGGTCGCGGTGCGGCCGCCGCAGTCGCCGGGCTGGCAACGCAGTGCGGTGGGTTGGCTGCTGGACCAGTGTCCGTCCGAGTACCGCGCGCACCCCGTGCTGCGCTCGCAGCCGGTGGCGCTGGCCTGGCTGGCGCTGCTGCACGTCACCGCGCAGGGCCGGGCGAACGCGGCGGCCCGCGCCGAGGCGCGGGCCGACCTGCGCGAGCACCTGGACCCCACCGCACTGGACGCGTTCATGGTCGCCCTCGACCACGAGCACGCCCGGCTGCTCGAGCTGCACCGAGCCGTCCGACTGGTCGGGGACGCGCTGCGGGGGCTGCGCTACGTGCCGAGGTTGTGAAGACCGAGTCGGCCCAGCCGGGCTGGGGAGCCGCAGAAGGCCGCGCGCACCTAGACTGACCGGATGCTCCTCGAGAAGATCCAGGGGCCGCGCGACCTGCGACGGCTCGACCGGGACGAGGCCCAGGCCCTCGCCGGGGAGATCCGCTCCTTCCTGGTCACCGCGGTCGCCCGCACCGGTGGTCACCTCGGCCCCAATCTCGGAGTGGTCGAGCTGACCATCGCCATCCACCGCGTCTTCGACTCGCCGCACGACACCGTCGTCTTCGACACCGGCCACCAGTCGTACGTCCACAAGCTCCTGACCGGGCGTCAGGACTTCGACGGGCTGCGCAGCGCCGGCGGGCTATCCGGCTACCCCTCACGTACCGAGAGCGTGCACGACGTCGTCGAGAACTCGCACGCCACGACGGCGCTGTCCTGGGGGGACGGCATCGCCAAGGGCTACCGGCTGCGCGGCGAGAAGGACCGCCACGTGGTCGCCGTGATCGGGGACGGCGCGCTGACCGGCGGGATGGCCTGGGAGGCCATCAACAACATCGCCGCCGACAAGGACCTGCCGCTGACCATCGTGGTCAACGACAACGAGCGCTCGTACGCGCCGACGACGGGTGGCCTGGCCCAGCACCTGGCCACGCTGCGCACCACCCGCGGCTACGAGAGGTTCCTGTCCTGGGGCAAGCAGGCGCTCGGCCGCACGCCGGTCGTCGGGCCTGCCATGTACGACACCCTGCACGGCATGAAGAAGGGCCTGAAGGACATCGTCGCCCCGCAGGGCATGTTCGAGGACCTCGGCCTGAAGTACATCGGCCCCGTCGACGGGCACGACATCGAGGCCGTCGAGCGCGCGCTGCGCCAGGCCCGCTCGTACGGCGGCCCGGTGCTGGTGCACGTGATCACCCAGAAGGGCCGCGGGTATCCGCCGGCCCTGGCCGACGAGGGTGACCGCTTCCACGCCGTCGGGCCGATCGACCCGGAGACGGGCGAGCGGGTGGCGAGTTCGGGCATCCCCTGGACTGACGTCTTCGAGGACGAGTTGGTCCGCATCGCGCGCGAGCGCCCTGACGTCGTCGGGGTGACCGCGGCCATGTGCATCCCGGTCGGGCTGGCCAGGTTCGAGGCCGCCTTCCCCGAACGGGTCTTCGACGTCGGGATCGCCGAGCAGCACGCGACGACCAGCGCGGCGGGGCTGGCCTTCACGGGGCTGCACCCGGTGTTCGCGGTCTACGCGACCTTCCTCAACCGTGCCTTCGACCAGGTGCTGATGGACGTCGCGCTGCACCGGGCCGGCGTGACCTTCGTGCTGGATCGGGCCGGGGTCACGGGCCCGGACGGCGCCAGCCACCACGGCGTGTGGGACATGTCCATGCTGCAGGTCGTGCCGGGGCTGCACCTCGCCGCGCCGCGCGATGCGGCCACGGTGCGCGAGGAGCTGCGCGAGGCCCTGGTCATCGACGACGCACCGAGCGTGCTGCGCTACTCGAAGGGTTCCGTTCCGGCACAGGACATCCCGGCCCTCGAGCGGGTTGGTGGGGTGGACGTGCTGCACCGCAGCGCGCGGGCCGATGTGTTGGTCGTCACCGTCGGGCCGATGGCCTCGGTGGGCCTGGAGGTGGCGCAGCGGCTGACCGCGCACGGCATGTCGGCGACGGTGGTGGACCCGCGCTGGGTGCTGCCGGTCGACCCCGAGCTGGTCGCGATGGCCGCTGGGGTGCGGCTGGTCGTCGTGGTCGAGGACGGCTCACGGGTCGGTGGTGTGGGAGCCCGGCTCGCCCTCGAGGTCACCGATGCCGGCCTGTCCACCAGGGTGGTCGCGTTGGGTGTCCCGCCGAGGTTCCTGGACCACGGCGAGCGGGGCGCGATCCTGACCGCGCTGGGTCTGAACGCGCAGGACGTCACCCGCCGGATCGTCGAGGAGCTGGCTGGTCTGGAGCCCGCGATGGACGGGACGCCGGTGGTGGAGGACTCCCAGTAGCCGACCGGCTCAGCGGAACAGCACGTCGCGCTGGTGCTGGGCGCGGGACCCTGCGGGGTCGGCCAGCGACGTGCGGGCCAGTGCTTCGGGTGACAGCAGCGCCACGGCGAGGCCGACCTCCTCGGCGGTGACCAGCAGCGGGCGCTGCACGCCGCGCAGCTCGGGCTCGGTGGCCACCGCGGCGGCACCGACGAACGCCGGGTCGATCCGCGCCAGGTCGAACCAGCCGCGTGAGCGCATGGGCGCGGCGACCGCGCGCATCCCGATGCCGTCCTCGGTCGCCAGGTGCTTGCGCAGCCAGTGCCCGCTGAGCAGGGTCAGCACGTCGCAGCCGCCGAGCGGCTTGAGGATGCCGCCGCCGTCGGTCTGCAGGCGGTCGGCGGCCAGGACGGCCATCTCCTCGCGATGCTTGGCGATGGCCTTCCACCACGGGCGCGTGTCGATGCCGGCAGCCGTGGCGGCACTCGCGGGCAGCGGCACCGCAAGCTGCTCGTGGTGCTCGGCGTCGGGTGGACGGCGCAGCCCGATCCCGACGTGCAGCACACCACCGAGGACCCGCTCGACGACCCAGTCCTGCCCGGGGTGCAGCGGGTGCCCGACGGGCAGCGCCAGTGCGACGGCCCGGCTCGGCTTGGCGTGCGCACCGCCGTGCAGGGCGGGTAGCTGAGCGAGCGTCACGTAGGCGTTCAGCCAGTCCCGCAGACGCAGCCGGCCGGTCAGCGACTCGGGGTCGGCGCCGTCCACGGCCAGGGCCAGGTCGTGCCAGCCGACCGACGTCCAGGCGTTGCGCTCGTCCCACTGCGAGCCGACGACGACGCCGTCCTCGCGGGGCTCCAGCGGGATGTCGTGCAGGACGCTCGCCGCCAACGTGCCGCGGCGCAGCTTGGCCACGTCCTCCGGCGGGTTCTGCACGGGACAACGGTAGAGGGCGCCGCTGCCGCGGACCACACCGAGGTGCACTGCTGTGACTGGTGGGACGCAGATACCGCCGATCGGCGCACCGCCGCGCCGGCCCGCAGCGGCCGGTGACCGTGCGTGACCGGCGACTCGACCGGCCGCGGCTGGGCCGAGCGGGTACTGCTTCGGGCAGTCGGCCGTGCGGGCCACCGACGGCACCTATCGTTCCTGCGTGAGTGCGAGGGCGCGCGGCGGGCGGTTCGTCGCAGGTGTGGTGGCCGTCGTCGTGCTGCTGGCCGGTTGTACGACCGGGGTGGTGCTGCACCTGCGCCGAGACAGCGACAACCGGGCAGCGTCGCGTCGCGCGGACGCCACGGTGCGCGGCGAAGCGGCGGCAGCCGGCCTCGCGCAGGCCCGGGACAGCGAGCTGCAGAAGCTCCTGGACCGGCACGCGGCCGCCGTCCTGGCCCACGACCAGCAGGCGTTCCTGGCCGACATCGACCCGGCGGCGAGCGAGTTCCGGACCCGGCAGGAGGCGATCTTCCGCGGGCTGCGGCGCGTCCCGTTCCAGGCCTTCGGCTACCGGCTGGTGCCGAACCGGACGTATACCGTGCGGGCGATCACGCAGCGTTGGGGTCCGACCGCGTACGTCGCCGCGGTCGTGGCGACCCACCGGTTGCGTGGGTTCGACACCGGCGACGCGGCCGAGGCGATGGCGTTCACGGTGGTGCACCGCGACCAGGGCTGGGCGCTGGTCGCCGACGACGAGGTGGACGGCTCGCTGCCGGCCCAGGCGCACTCAGCGCCATGGGACGTGGGCGAGGTCTCGGTGGCCCAGGGCAAGCACTCGGTGGTGATCGGCGACGTCCGGGACCGGGCGACGCTGCCCGCGGTGGCGCGTCGCGCCGACGCCGCGGCTGCCGCGGTGGGCAAGGTCTGGCCTGCGGGTGCGGGCCGCTGGCCCGGCTCGGTCGTCGTGTACAGCGCCCGCAACCAGAAGGTGATGTCGACGTACCTGAGCGGCACGCAGGACCCGGCCGCCCGGCCCGCCGCGCTCGCTGTGCCGGTGCTGGACGGCTTCTCCTGGTTCGACTCGCTGACCAAGGCCCCCAAGCAGGTCGGGATGCGCGTCGTGGTCGACGGTGCGGCGTCCAAGGCCGAGGACGACGAGCTGCTGCGGCACGAGGTGACCCACGTGGCGACGACCGCCATCGAAGGCACCGGCACGCCGACCTGGCTGGTCGAGGGGATCGCCGAGTACACGGCCTGGCACCTGACGGGCCTGCGAGACGCCCTGGTGCGGTACGGGGTGGACGAGACGAGCCACCAGGCGCTGGAGAAGCACCGCTACACGTTCACGCTGCCGTATTCGGTCCAGTTCTACGACGATGCGGACACGGTCGACGGCAACTACACCGCCGGCACGCTGGCCTGCGCCTACGTCCGCGAGCGGTGGGGCCAGAAGACCCTGTTCCGGCTGCACGCGAAGCTGTCCCGCTCGGTCGACCCGCTGGACGAGGCGGACAGCCAGGACAAGGTCTTCCGGTCCGTGCTGGGCATCTCCCGCGCGCAGTTCGAGCGGGACGCCGGGAAGGCTATCCAGCAGCGCTGGTTCGGCTAGGCCCCGGCGGCCAGGGCGGGCTGCCGGCGGCTCACCTGGGTCGCGTACTCGTCCAGCAGCTGGTCCGACATGCGCCGCAGCGCCGTGTCGAGCAGCTCGATGTCGGCGGCCGACGGACGGTCCGTCGAGGTGCGCAGCCGGCTCAGCAGCCAGGACTTGAGCTCGGAGCTGAACAGCTCCCACTCACGTTCCGCGCTCTCGGTGACCTGCCAGCTGCTGGGGTCGCCGGTGAGGTAACCGGCGTTCTGGGTCTGCACGAAGGCCGGCAGCAGCACGCTCGCGGGCACGTTCGTGTGCGCCGCGATCGTGTCCAGGTCGGTCGGGACGCTGTGCCGCCCGCGCAGTAGCACCTGGGCCACGCACCAGGTCTCGGCGCCGCCCAGCGCCGTCCCGGAGGCGACCCGGATGGCGGGCAGCTCGCGCTGGCCCTCGCGGCCCATCAGCCGGGCCAGGACGACCTCCAGCGTGCGTTCGGAGTCGGACCCCTCGGCCATGCCGAACCCTTCGCCCAGGTCGCTCGCCCCGGCGCGCGCGGCGTCGCGCAGCGGCACGACCGGCAGGAACAGCGCGAGCACGAACGCGACGATGCCGACCGGAGCGGCGTACAGGAACACGGAGTGCAGGACGTCTGCGTACGCGCTGACCACCGGCGCGATCGCCTCGGCGGGTTGGCTGTGCAGCACGGCGGGGGAGGAGACGGACTCCGGTGGCAAGCCGGAGGCGGCGATCGCCGGGGGCAGCGCCGTCTCCAGCCGACTGGCGTAGATGGCACCGAAGACCGCGGCGCCGAACGAGCTGCCGAGAGTGCGGAAGAACGTCACCCCGGACGTCGCGACGCCGAGGTCGGCGTAGTCCGCCGTGTTCTGCACGATGATTGTCAGGATCTGCATGCACAGGCCCAGACCGACGCCGAGCACCACCATGAACAGCGAGATCCGCGGGAAGCCGGTGTTCTCGTCCATCGTGGACATCAGCAGCAGACCGATCGTGAACAGCGCGGAGCCGGTGACCGGGAAGATCTTGTACTTCCCGGTGCGACCGACGATGGTGCCGGACGCGATGGACGCCGCGAGCAACCCGAGCACGAGCGGAAGCATGCGCAGGCCGGACGACGTCGCCGAGACCCCGTGCACGTACTGCAGGTACGTCGGCAGGAAGGTCATCGCGCCGAGCATGGCGAAGCCGACGACGAAGGCGATCACCGACGACATCGAGAACACGGCGCTCTTGAACAGGTGCAGTGGCAGCATCGGTTCTCTGGCCCGGCGTTCGGCGTAGACGAACGCGACGATGCCCAGGGCCGAGGCCACGAACAGCCCGACGATGAACGGTGACGTCCAGTCGAACTGGGTACCGCCCAGGCTTGTCGCCAGGGTCAGTCCACCGGCGCCGACGGAGATGGCGGCGATGCCGGCGTAGTCGATGGACGGCTTGCCGGCCGCCCGGGTCGACGGCATCGTCTTGGCGGCGATCGCGATCACCAGGATCCCGATCGGCAGGTTGATCAGGAAGCACCAGTGCCACGACAGGTGGTCGGTGAACAGCCCGCCGAGCAGCGGCCCGATCACGGTGGTGACACCGAAGACCGCTCCGAGCGCGCCCTGGTACTTGCCGCGCTCGCGCAGCGGGACGACGTCCGCGATCAGCGCGGTCGCGGTCACCATCAGGCCGCCGGCCCCGACGCCCTGGACCGCGCGCCAGGCCACGAGCCAGCTCATCGTGTGTGCGAGCGCGCACATCGCGGACGCTCCGACGAAGATCCCGGCGCTCAGCTGGAAGATCAGCTTGCGTCCGAACAGGTCGCCGAACTTGCCGGCCAGCACCACCGCGATGGTGTCGGTCAGCAGGTAGGCGGTGACCACCCAGGACACGTGGGCGCCGCCGCCGAGGTCGCCGACGATGGTCGGCAGCGCCGTCGACACGATGGTCTGGTCCAGCGCGGCCAGCAGCATGCCGAGCATGATGGTGGCGAACACGACGTTGATCTGGCGCCGGGTCAGCGTGGGGGCGACGGCGGACGGCGGGGATACCTGGGTGGCCACGGCGCGACTCCTCAGCGCCCCGACCCCTCCCGGGAGGCCCCCGGCTCACGCGAGGCATCACGCAGTATGCCGCGCCGCCTGGTCGCCAGCATCGTGAGGTGACGCAGATGGGGCACCTGGCGCGTGCCAGCTGCCCCATCTGTGCCCAGTGAACGCCTGATTCAGGCGGGCACGCTGGCGACGCCAGTCGCCAGGAACCGCCCGCCCGCTGCCCGCTCGGCGACGCCGGAGCGGTCCAGCAGCGGCGTCAGCCCGCCGTTCCAGAAAGAGAACCCGGCACCGGTGATCATCGCCAGGTCGAGGTCCTGCGGGGCAGCGACGACACCCTCGTCGAGCATCCGTCGCGCCTCGTCCGCCAGCGCGGTCAGCACCTGCTCGCGCACCTGCTCACGGGTCAGCACGACGGGCTCCGCGGGCTGCTCGAGCAGCGCGGCGACCTCGGGGTCCAGGCTGGGCTTGGGGCCGTCCCAGACGTAGAAGCCCGGCTTGCCGGCGGCGACGACCCGGCGCAGGTTCTCGGAGACGTAGAACCGGTCGGGGAACGCCCCGGCCAGCGTCTCGGAGTTGTGCAGCGCGATGGCCGGGCCGACCAGGGCCAGCAGCACGAACGGCGGCATCGGCGCCAGACCTGCGAACGCGCTGTCCGCGACCTCCAGCGGCGTGCCCTGGTCGGTCACCCGCCCGACCTCGCCCATGAACCGGCCGAGCAGCCGGTTCACGATGAAGGACGGCGAGTCCTTGACCAGGATCGAGGTCTTGCGCAGCGTCTTGCCGGTGGCGAACGCGGTGGCCAGCGTGGCGTCGTCCGTCTGCTCGCCGCGGACGATCTCCAGCAGCGGCATGATCGCCACCGGGTTGAAGAAGTGGAACCCGACGACCCGCTCGGGGTGCTCGAGCTCGGCCGCCATCTCGGTGATGGACAGCGACGAGGTGTTGGTGGCCAGCACGCACTCGGCCGAGACGATCGCCTCGACCTCGGCGAACACCTGCTGCTTGACCGACAGCTGCTCGAACACCGCCTCGATCACGAAGTCGGCGTCCGCGAAGCCGTCCTTGGACGTCGAGCCCGCGACCAGGGCCTTGAGCCTGTTCGCTTTGTCCGGGCCGATCCGCTGCTTGGCCAGCAGCCCGTCTATCTCGCGGTGCACGTAGCCGACGCCCTTGTCCACCCGCGACTGGTCCAGGTCGGTCATCACGACCGGCACCTCGAGCCGCTGCGCGAACAGCAGGGCCAGCTGGCTGGCCATCAGCCCGGCGCCGACGATGCCCACCTTGGTGACGGGGCGGGCCAGGCTCTTGTCGGGCGCGCCGGCCGGCCGCTTGGCCCGGCCCTGCACGAGGTTGAACGAGTACACACCGGCCCGGAACTCGTCGCTCATGATCAGGTCGGCCAGCGCGTCGTCCTCGGCCGCGAACCCGGCGTCCCGGTCGGCGGTGCGCGCCTGGCGAAGGATCTCCAGTGCGCGGTACGGCGCCGGCGCTGCGCCGCCGGTCTTCAGGTCGACGAAGCCCTTCGCGGCGGCGAGCGCCGCCTCCCAGACCTGCTCGTCACGGTCCACCTCGGCCCGTTCGACGACCACGTCGGCGCGGACGACGGAGCCGGCCCAGCGCAGCGACTGCTCGAGGAAGTCGGCCGGCTCGAACATGGCGTCGGCGATGCCCAGCCTGAAGGCCTGCGGCCCCTTGAGCATCCGGTTGGTGTTCAGCGGGTTCTCGATGACGACCTTGAGGGCGTCGGCCGGCCCGATCAGGTTGGGCAGCAGGTAGTTGCCGCCCCAGCCCGGGACCAGGCCGAGGAACGTCTCGGGAAGGGCGAGGGCAGGGACGCCGGCCGAGATCGTCCGGTAGGTGCAGTGCAGTGCGACCTCCAGCCCGCCGCCCATCACCGCGCCGTTGACGAACGCGAACGACGGCACGGCGAGCTCGCCGAGACGGCGCAGCGTGTCGTGGCCGAACCGTGCGATGGTCACTGCCTGCTCGCGGTCGCGTAGCGCGCCGACGTCCTTGAGGTCGGCGCCGACGGCGAAGATGAACGGCTTGCCGGTGATGCCCACCGCGGCGATCTCGCCGGCATCGGCGCGCGTCGTCACCGCGTCCAGGGCGGCCGAGAGGTTGAGCAGTCCGCGTGGGCCGAGCGTGGTCGGCTTGGTGTGGTCGAAGCCGTTGTCCATGGTGATCAGGGCGAGCGTGCCGGCTCCGCCGGGCAGGTCGACGTCGCGCACGTGGAAGGACGTGACGCGCTCGTCAGAGCCGCCCTCGGCCAGGACGCGGACGTCGGCCCGCACCTGGGTGGTGTCGTGGCCGGAGGTGGTGGTGGTCATCAGGCTGCCGCTCCCTCGGTCGTGACGTCCTTGCCGTAATCAGCGTGGTGCGGGTTCTCCCAGATCACGGCTCCGCCCATGCCGATCCCGATGCACATCGCGGTCAGGCCGTAACGGACCTGCGGGTTCTCCTCGAACTGGCGGGCCAGCTGGGTCATCAGCCGGACGCCGGACGAGGCCAGCGGATGCCCGGTGGCGATGGCGCCGCCGTACTGGTTGACCCGGGGATCGTCGTCGGCGATGCCGAAGTGGTCCAGGAACGCGAGCACCTGGACCGCGAAGGCCTCGTTCAGCTCGAACAGGCCGATGTCCTCGATGGTCAGGTCGGCCTGCTTGAGGGCCTTCTCGGTGGCCGGCACCGGGCCGATCCCCATCACCTCGGGCTCGACGCCGACGAAGGAGTAGGCGACCAGGCGCATCCGGGCCGGCAGGCCGAGCTCGTCGGCGGTGTCGGCGGAGGCGAGGATGCATGCGGTGGCGCCGTCGTTCAGCCCGGCGGCGTTGCCCGCGGTGACCCGGCCGTGCGGGCGGAACGGGGTCTTCAGCGCGGCCAGCTCCGCCATCGTGGTGCCGGGACGTGGCGGCTCGTCGGCCGTCGACAGCCCCCAGCCGAGCTCGTCGTGACGCGTCGCGACCGGCACCAGGTCGGGCTGGATCTTGTTGTCCGCGTAGGCCTTCGCCAGCTTGTCCTGGCTGCCGACGGCGAACGCGTCCGAGCGCTCCTTGGTGATCTCCGGGAACCGGTCGTGCAGGTTCTCGGCCGTCGAGCCCATCACCAGGGCGGACGGGTCGACCAGCTTCTCGGCGACGATCCGCGGGTTGGGGTCGACGCCTTCGCCCATCGGGTGGTGGCCCATGTGCTCGACGCCGCCGGCGATCACCACGTCGTACGCGCCGAAAGCGATGCCGGACGCCGTCGTGGTGACCGCGGTCATCGCGCCTGCGCACATCCGGTCGATCGAGAAGCCGGGCACGGTCTTCGGCAGCCCGGAAAGCAGCGCGGCCAGGCGCCCGATGGTCAGCCCCTGGTCGCCGATCTGGGTGGTGGCGGCGATGGCGACGTCGTCCACCCGCTCCGGCGGAAGCTGGGGGTTGCGCCGGACCAGCTCGCGGATGCAGTTGATGACCAGGTCGTCCGCGCGGGTCTGCGCGTAGACACCCCTCTGGCCGGCCTTGCCGAACGGGGTGCGGACACCATCGACGAAGACGACGTCGCGAAGAGCGCGGGGCACGGTTCCTCCCAAGCGGGATGGGGTGGCGGCGCCCGAGTGGGCGGACGCCGGGCTGTCTGGTCGATGCTACTCGCCGGTAACCTGGCGCGTCACCCGGCCCCGTGTGACACCACTCACCCCAGGTGGCTCTAGTCTGACGCGTCATGGCTTCGCCGGGGGCAGACACCCAGTCCGTCGACCTCGTGGTGCTGGGTGCCGGCATCTCGGGGCTGACTGCCGCACGCCGTGCCGCAGCCGCCGGGATGTCGGTTCTGGTGCTCGAGCCGGAGGACCAGGTCGGCGGCCGATCGGCCAGCTTCGACGTCGGCGGGGTGCAGGTCGACGTGGGGGCGCGCCGGCTGCCCTCCACCCTGGATGCCGACCTGCTCGACGACCTGCGCGACCTGCTCGGCGATGACCTGCAGATCCGCCCCCAACGCGGTCGGCTGCGGGTGGCCGGGCAGTGGATCAGCTACCCGCTGCGGGCCAGCGACCTGGCGGCCCGGATGCCGCGCCGGCTGACCCTCAGTGGGGCACGCGGGGCGACCCGGACGCCGGCCCGCCGTCGCCACGAGGAGACGTACCAGGGCGTCCTGCGCACCGGCCTCGGTCCGGCCCTGTACGACGCCGTGTACGGGCCCCTCGCCCGCAAGCTCTACGGCCTGGACGGCGACCAGCTCGACCCGGAGCAGGCGCACCGGCTGCTCACCTCCGAGCGTCCGTCCCGGCTCGGCGGTCAACGGCTGCTGCGCGCCCGCGCCCGGCGCGACGTGGCCAGCCCGGCGACGTTCCTCTACCCGCGTGGCGGGTTCGGCCAGATCCCGGTCGCACTGGCCCGGGCCGCTGAGCAGGACGGCGCGAGGATCGTCACCAAGGCTCCGGTCCGCACCCTGCACGCCCGCACCGACGGTGTGCGGCTGCACTGGGACGGCGGCGAGGTGCACGCCGCACAGGCGTTCTCGACGGTGCCGCTGACCGACCTGGGCCGGGTCGCCCGGCCGGCGCCGTCGGCGGAGGTGGTCGCCGACGCCGCGGGCCTGACCTACCGGTCCATGATCATCGTCTACCTGGTGCACGAGGGCGGCCGGTGGACCTCCTACGACACGCACTACGTGCCCAGCCTGGACACGCCCGTCGCGCGGATCAGCGAGCCGACGAACTTCCGCACCAACCCCGAGGACCCGGCGGACCGCTCGGTGATCTGCGCCGAGATCCCGTGCGCCAACGGGGACGACGTGTGGCAGGCGCCGGACGACGTCCTGGCCGACACGGTGATCTCCGCGATCTCGGCGCTCGGCCTGCCAGCGGTCCGGCTCGGTGGGGTCCGGGTCAAACGGATCGCCAAGGTCTACCCGGTCTACGCCTTGGGGTACCAGAGCCGGCTGGCCGGGTTCAGCGGGTGGGCCGAGCGGCTCGCGCACGTGACGGCGTTCGGCCGGGTCGGGCTGTTCGTCCAGGACGACACCCACCACGCGCTGCGGATGGGCTGGGACGCGGCCGACTGCCTACGCCTCGGCGACGACGGCCCGGCCCTGAACCACGTGGCGTGGCAGGCGGCGCGAGACCGGTTCCGCCAGCGCGAGACCGAGCAGGACTGACCGCTCGTCGGTCGGCTGCTCAGCCGTCCTCTGCTCAGCCGTCCGCTGCGGTGTCCGGCTGCGACGCGTCACCGGCGCGCTTGGTCAGGGCCTCGCGCAGGATCGGTCCGACCAGCTCGACCTGCCACGGCCGCGCCCGCAGCTCGGCCAGCCGCTGGTCCAGCTCGGCGTCCGGCGACGGGGTCCACAGCACGCGGCGAACGGTGTCCGGGGTCATCAGGTTCTCCGCCGGGACGGCGAGCCGCTCGGACAGCTCGGCGATGCCCGCGCGGGCGAACGACAGCCTGGCGGCGGCGTCCGGGTCTCGGTCCGGCCACGCCCGCGGCGGCGGCGGGGCGTCGCTGGGCAAGGACTGCAGCGGCAGGTCGCCCTCGTCGGTCCGGCGCCCGCGGGCCAGCGCCTCCAGCCAGCGCTTGCCGTTGCGCCGTGCCGCCGGCCCGGTGAAGCCCGGGAGCGCGACGAGCTCCTCCATGGTCCGTGGGCCGGCGGTCACCGCGGCGACCATCGCGGCGTCCGGCAGCACCCGACCGGGGGAGATGTCCCGCTGGCGCGCCAGGGCGTCCCGGCTGTTCCACAGCTCGCGAAGCATCGCCAGCTGCCGTCGGCTGCGCAGCTTGTGCGTGCCGCTGGTGCGCCGCCAGGGGTCGACCCTGGCCGGCGTGGGCGGCGCCTCGACGAGCGCCTGGAACTCCTGCTCGGCCCAGTCCAGCTTGCCCTGTTCGGCGAGCAGCCCTGCGACCGCGTCGCGCAGGTCCACGAGCACCTCGACGTCCAGCGCGGCATAGCGCAGCCAGTCCTGCGGCAGCGGCCGGGTGGACCAGTCCACCGCAGAGTGCTCCTTGGCCAGCGTCAGCCCGAGCAGCTCCTCGACCACGGACCCGAGCCCGACGCGAGCCAGGCCGGCCAACCGGGCGCCGAGCTCGGTGTCGAACAGCCGGGCGGGTCGCATGCCCACCTCGGCCAGGCAGGGCAGGTCCTGCGAGGCGGCGTGCAACACCCATTCGACGTCGTGCAGCGCCTCGTCGACCGGGGACAGGTCCGGGCAGGCGGCCGGGTCGATGAGCCAGGTCCCCGAGCCGGCCCGCCGCAGCTGCACCAGGTACGCGGCCTGGCCGTATCGGTAACCGGAGGCCCGCTCGGCATCGACGGCCACCGGCCCGCCGCCCTCGGACAATGCCTGTGCCGCCTGCACCAGGCCGCGCTCGGTGGTGACGACGTCAGGGACGCCGTCGCGGGGCTCCACGAGAGGTGTGGGGGCGGCGGCTTCGGTCACAGGTGCCACCGTACGCGTCAAGGAAGTGGCAGTCAGTGACCGCCAGGCCGATCGGCTTCGACTAGTGGATCACGCCAGCGCGAAGGGACAGCATGACCATCTCCGCGCGGTCCCCGGTGCCCACCTTGCGGGCGATCCGGGCCAGGTGGCTCTTGACGGTCAGCGCGGACAGCCCGAGGGCGGCACCGATCTCCTTGTTGGAGCGGCCGTTGGCCACGTGCTGAAGCACCTCGACCTCGCGCTCGGACAGCTGCTCGGCCAAGCCGCTGGAGCCGTGGTCGTGCGAGCTCGCAGCCGGACGACCGGAGACCAGGAAGCAGCGCACGCCCGAGGTCAGTGCGCCACGGACGGTGTACGCGTCGTCCATCGTCGAGACGACGACACCGCGCTGCCAGCCGAGCGCCCGCAGGTCACGCAGCAGGGCGACGCCCGAGCCGTCCGGCAGGGCGACGTCGGTGACGCACAGTGCGTGCGGTCCGAGCAGGCGCGCACGACGGCGAGCCTCCTCGATGGTGCCGGCCTGGACGACGTCACGCGCACCCAGGGAGCGCATCATCCGGCTGACGGTGTCGCGCGGACCCTGCGGCCCGATCACCACCAGCGCGGCGAAGCGACCAGGACGGGCCAGGGGGATGCCTGCAACACGCTCGGCGACCGCAGCCACTAGCGCCTCCTTGATCCGCCTGCACCGGTTCGACCGGTCGGCACACTGGTTTCCCGACGTCGGTTACATCGGCAGGAGGCCCGCGGTCCTGAACCAGAACCCGGAAAGTGGTGCTGGGGTGTTCCCGCACCAGCCGCCGGACGCCCGGGGTGCCCTCAGCGGCGGCGGGACGGCAGCGCGGTGACGCCGTCCGGCAGCGGTGGCAGGCCGGCGACCGTGCACAGCAGGTCCGTCCAGGCACACAGGTGCGGACTGAGGTCGTCGGTGACCGGGGTCCAGGACGCCCGGATCTCGATCTCCACGCCCGAGGGCCGGTCGGCCAGCGCGGCGAAGCTCTCGGAGACCACCCGGGTCACCGTGCCGCCTTCGTGGGTGAACTCGGCGCCGCGCAGGGCGAGCGACTCAGTGAGCCACGACCAGCCGACCTCGCCGAGCATCGGGTCCGAGCCGAGCTCGGCCTCAAGGTCGGCCCGGACGAACGTGACGGCGCGGAACGTGCCGTCCCAGGGCTGCGGCCCGGACGGGTCGTAGAGCAGCACGAAGCGGCCGGTGGCCAGCTCCTCCAGCTCGCCACCGGGACCGTGGTCCACGACGTCGGCGGTGAGGGCGACGGAGTACGGCGCGATGCGACCTGGCGAGGGCGCCTCGGTCAGCACGACCTCGGGGCGCACGACAGCGCTCTTCAAAGCCACGAGCGCCCGCTGGAAGGGCTCAGGGGCGTCGTCCGGCAGGGTCCTGGCGACCATGGGGGAAGCGTACGTCCGTGCGGCCTGGTGCGCGGGGCGGCGCGCCGGTCTGGCTAGCCTTCGGTCGTGGCCGTCGTCCTCGCACTCCTTTCCAGCGTCCTGTGGGGCAGCTCCGACTTCCTCGGCGGCCTCCGCTCGCGGATCCGACCGGCGATGGCCGTGGTGGGTGGTTCGCAGCTGTGCGGCCTGCTCGCCATCACGGGGGTCGCGCTGGCGACCGGCGCCTGGCGGGCCGACACCGGGTGGGTGCCGTGGGCGCTCGCCGCCGGTCTGGCCGGCACCGCGGGGCTGGTCTGCTTCTACGCCGCGCTGGCCGCGGGCACGATGGGCGTGGTCTCACCGATCGCCGCCCTGGGCGCCGTCGTCCCGGTGATCATCGGCATCCTGTCCGGCGAGCGGCCGAGCGCGGTGAGCGTGACCGGCCTGGTCATCGCGCTCCTCGGCGCGGTGCTGGCCAGTGGACCCGAGCTGCGCGGTGGCGCCGGTGCCCGGCCGGTCGCGCTCGCCGCGCTGGCCGGCATCGGGTTCGGCCTGGCCCTGGTGTTCATCGAGCGTGGTGCCCGGTTCGACTCGGTGATGACCCTGACCGGCATGCGGCTGACCAGCGTCACCGTCTTCGTGGTCGTCGCCGTGGCGATGCGCAGCCTGGGCGGGCTGCGGCCCTCGGACGCACTCCCGCTCGCCGTCGTCGGGCTCGGGGACGTCGGCGCCAACCTGCTCTACGCGCTGGCCACCCAGCGCGGACTGCTCAGCATCACCGCGGTCGTCGGGTCGCTGTATCCGGTGGTGACCGTGCTGCTGGCGCGCTTCGTCCTGCACGAGCGACTAGCCAGGATCCAGCAGGTCGGGGTGGGCGCCGCGCTGCTCGGGGTCGCGCTGGTGGCGCTGGGTCGTACGTGAGAGCGCTCGCGAGCTGCGTGCGAGCATGGACGTCGTGAGCACCGCCAGCCCGAACGCCTCGGCCGCGCAGTCGGCTTCGCCGCAGGACTCCACCTTCCTGCGCGCATGCCGCCGTGAGCCGGTGGAGCACACCCCGGTGTGGTTCATGCGCCAGGCCGGACGCTCGCTGCCGGAGTACCGCAAGGTGCGCGAGGGCATCTCGATGCTCGACTCGTGCGCCCGCCCCGACCTGGTCGCAGAGATCACCCTGCAGCCGGTCCGTCGCTACGGGGTGGACGCGGCCATCTTCTACAGCGACATCGTGGTGCCGCTGAAGGCGATCGGGGTGGACCTGGACATCGTGCCCGGGGTCGGTCCGGTCGTGGCGCAGCCCTTCCAAGGCCGCGCCGATCTCGACCGGCTGCCCGAGCTCACCGCGGACGACGTGCCCTACGTCACCGAGGCGGTGCGGCTGCTGGTGGCCGAGCTGGGCCCGACGCCGCTGATCGGCTTCGCCGGGGCGCCGTACACGTTGGCGTCGTACCTGGTCGAGGGCGGGCCGTCGAAGAACCACGAGCGCACCAAGGCACTGATGTACGGCGACCCGCAGCTCTGGCACGCGCTGGCCGGACGGCTCGCCGCGATCGCCGGGGCCTTCCTGCGCGTCCAGGTCGAGGCGGGTGCGAGCGCCGTGCAGCTGTTCGACTCGTGGGTGGGTGCCCTACCGCTGGCGGACTACGTCGAGCTGGTGCAGCCGCACTCGGCCGCCGTGCTGGCCGCCGTCGCCGACCTCGGCGTGCCTCGGATCCACTTCGGCGTAGGCACCGGCGAGCTGCTCGGCGCCATGGGTGAGGCCGGCGCGGACGTCGTCGGGGTGGACTTCCGGGTGGCGCTCGACGAGGCCAGCCGCCGGGTCGGCCCGCAGCGCGCAGTCCAGGGCAACCTCGACCCGGCGCTGCTGTTCGCTCCCGGGCCGGTGCTCGAGGAGCGGGTGCTGGCCGCCGTCGTGGCCGGACGCCGCACCCCGGGCCACGTGTTCAACCTGGGGCACGGCGTGCCGCCCAACGCGGACCCGTCAGTGCTGGCCCGGGTCGTCGAGATCGTTCAGGGCGCCGGCTGAGGCTGCGGCTGGCCCGGGTCGACCGGCGTCGTGCCGGCTGCCCGCGCGGCCCGCTGGCGTCGAGCCCACACCAGAGCGGGGACGCCGAGCAGGGCCAGCAGCACCAGGAACGGCAGCATCGCACCGAGCACGGTGAGCACCACGGTCAGCGACGCCAGCAACGCGGTCCAGCCGGCGGAGAGCCCGCTGAGGAAGCCGGTGTCCTCGTCCTTGCGCGGCGGGACCGGTGCGCCCTTCGGGCTGAGGTCGACGGTCAGCGTGGACAGCGTGGTCTGGTTGTCCAGCGCCTTCAGCTGCGCCTCGAGGGACTCCAGGTCGGCCTCGCGGCGGGACAGCTCGCTCTCGATCTGGACCACCTGCCCGATGCTGGTGGCCTTGGACAGCAGCAGCCGGACCCGTTCCACGCTGGCGGTCTGCGTGCGCACCCGGCTCTGGGTGTCGACGTACTGCGAGGTGACGTCGTCGCTGGACTGGGCCCGGCTGAGCACGGTGCCAGTGCGCGCGACGGCTGCCATCACGGCGTCCAGCGAGTCGTTGGGCACTCGTGCGGTGAGCACCGACTGGGTGTAGCCGGCCTGGTCCTGCTGCGCCCCGGGTTGGGGGTTGCTGGTCGTCTTCTCGTCGGCGATGAAGCCCTTGGCCTGCTGCACCGCGCTGCGCACGGTAGCGGCCGCGGCGTCCACGTCGCCGGTGCGGACGGACATGGCCGCAGTCTTGACGACCTTCTGCTCGGCGACGAAAGCGGCTGCGGCATCGCTGCTTGCCGCGCCGCCGCCGGAGTCGGCCGCAGGGTCGCCGGACTGCGGGGCGGCGGCCTTCTCGCCCAGGCTGCCCGGCTGCGCGACACCGCCGGCGGCGTCGGACTGCGACTGAGCGCCGGACGAGCCGGAGCTGTCCGCGCCGTCCGACGAGCCACCGCAGCCGGTGAGCAGGACAGTGGCCAGCAGTGCGCTGGCGGCCAACACGCTTCGGGTCCTCGTCATGGCTGGCTCCTTCGTCCGTCGATCAGCTCGCCTGTCGATCAGGGCGGCTCTGGGACGTTGCCGGTGATCCACTGCGTTCCCACCCGGTGGTCTCGATCAGGTCACGGTCTGCCAACCTCGGGGGATGGCTTCGGTGGTCGTGGTCGGTGGCGGTGTCTCCGGGCTGGCCGCAGCCTGGGAGCTGGCCACCTCGCGGCCGGGCCTGGACGTCGTCCTGCTCGAGGCGTCGGCCCGGGTGGGCGGCAAGCTGGCGTTGGGCTCGGTCGCCGGGCAGCAGGTGGACGTCGGTGCCGAGTCGATGTTGGCCCGGCGCCCGGAGGCCATCGAGCTGGCCCGCGAGGTCGGGCTCGCGGACGACCTGGAGCCGCCGCGACCGGTCGGAGCGTCCATCTGGAGCCGAGGCGAGCTGACGCCGCTGCCGCCCGGGACCCTGATGGGCGTGCCCTCCAGTGGCACCGGGTTGGCCGGCCTGCTCACCGACGAGGAGGTCGCCAG
This sequence comes from Angustibacter sp. McL0619, assembly GCF_049994355.1. Lineage (NCBI taxonomy): Bacteria > Bacillati > Actinomycetota > Actinomycetes > Kineosporiales > Kineosporiaceae > Angustibacter > Angustibacter sp. McL0619. Next base: position 2,054,647 of record NZ_CP188257.1, read on the forward strand.
GGTCGAGGACGAGCCCATGGGTACCTGGCCGCCGCTCGAGCGGGACGTGGACGTCGCGTCCCTCGTGTCCGCCCGGGTCGGCTCGGCCGTGGTGGACCGGCTGGTCGAGCCGCTGCTCGGCGGCGTGTATGCCGGCCGGGCGGCCGACCTCTCGGTGCAGGCGACGGTTCCCGTGCTGTGGGCCGCCGCACACGAGGGCCGGTCCGTGGTGGCCGCGGCGCGCAGCGCCAGCCAGGCGTCGACCGGCGGGCCGGTCTTCGCCGGTCTCCGTGGCGGCGTCGGGCGCCTGCCCAGGGCTACCCGCGAGGCCCTGCTCGGTCGCGGGGTCGACATCCGGACCGGGGTCACGGTCCGCGAGCTCAGTCGGACGCCGTCCGGGTGGCGGCTGGTCACCGGCGCGACCTCGGCGCCCGAGACGCTGACCTGCGACGGGGTGCTGCTCGCCGTACCAGCCGCGCCGGCGGCCAGGCTGCTGCGCGGTGTGGCGCCGGTGGCGGCCGACGGGATGGCCGGGATCGAGACCGCGAGCATGGCGATCGTGACCTTGGCGCTGGACCGGGGCACTGTCCAGGGACTGTCCGGCTCCGGTGCGCTGGTGCCCGTGGTGGACGGCCGGTACGTCAAGGCGGTCACGTTCTCGTCGTCGAAGTGGGGCTGGCTGGACGAGGCTGGCGAGCACGTGGTGGTGCGCGCCTCGGTCGGCCGGCACGGGCAGGTCGGCGACCTGCAGCTGCCGGACGACGAGATCGTCCGGCGGGTGCGGCGCGACCTGGCGGAGCTGCCGGGCGTCCGGCTGGGGGAGCCGGTGGACGCCTTGGTGACCCGCTGGGGTGGCGGGCTGCCGCAGTACGCCGTCGGTCACCCGGACCGGATCGCCGGCGTCCGGGTCGCGATCGAGGCGGTGCCGGGGCTCGAGCTGGCCGGAGCGAGCTTCGACGGCGTCGGCATCGCGGCCTGCGTGGGATCGGGCCGACAGGCGGCACAGCGGATGGTCACCCACCTGGACCGGGCCGGGGCGGGGTACGGGACACTGGGCGCATGAGCGACGACACCGGCAAGCAGCGGGCGCGGGACATCAACGAGACCGTTCGCTACGCGATGTGGTCCGTGTTCGCGGTCCGCGACGGCCTGGGCGACGGCGAGCGCGCAAAGCTGGTCTCCGAGGTCGAGCAGGTGCTCGCCGAGCTGGCCGGCGACGACCTCGTGGTCCGCGGCTGGTACGACGTCGCCGGTCTGCGCGCCGACGCGGACCTCATGGTCTGGTGGCATGCGCCGCGGGTTGAAACCGTGCAGGCCGCCTACCAGCGGCTGCGGCAGACCGGCCTCGGGCGACACCTCGCGCCGGTCTGGTCGAACGTCGCGCTGCACCGTCCCGCGGAGTTCAACAAGAGCCACGTGCCCGCTTTCATGGCAGGTGAGGAGCCGCGCGGGTACATCTGCGTGTACCCGTTCGTGCGGTCCTACGACTGGTACCTGCTGCCCGACGAGGACCGCCGCCGGATGCTCATGGAGCACGGCCTCGCCGCCCGCGGCTACCCCGACGTCCGGGCCAACACGGTGTCCTCGTTCGCGCTCGGCGACTACGAGTGGGTGCTGGCTTTCGAGGCCGACGAGCTGCACCGGATCGTCGACCTGATGCGTGACCTGCGCGCCACTGACGCGCGCCGGCACGTCCGCGAGGAGGTGCCCTTCTTCACCGGTCCGCGGGTGCCGCTCGCCGACCTCGTCGGTCGTCTGCCGTGAGCCCTACGCCTTGGGCTGCAGGGTCAGGCTGATCGAGTTGATGCAGTAGCGCTGGTCGGTGGGGGTGTCGTACCCCTCACCCTCGAAGACGTGACCCAGGTGCGAGCCGCAGTTGCCGCAGCGCACCTCGACGCGCTTCATCCCCAGGGTGCTGTCTTCGATGTACTCGACGCGGTCCTCGGCCAGCGGGCTGTAGAACGAGGGCCAGCCGCAGTGCGAGGCGAACTTGTGGTCGCTGCGGAAGAGCTCGGTCCCGCATGCCCGGCAGGCGTAGACGCCCTCCGTGGTGGTGTCGGTGTACTCGCCGACGAACGGCGCCTCAGTGCCAGCCTCGCGCAGTACGTGGAACTCTTGCGGGCTGAGCTGCTCGCGCCAGTCGGTGTCGTCCTTGGTGATCTGATAGGTGCGGCCGGTGGGCTGCATCGCACGTCCTTTCCAGGGAAGTCTCACGCACCCTTAACACCGGGCCGGCCGGGGAACGTTCCCCGGCCGGCCACCGGTGAGTGCGATGTCACAGCCGCGTGAGAACCGCTAGCTCACGGTCAGCCGCACGACCTGCGGGTCGTGGTCGCTGTCCTGGTCGAAGAACTCCGAGTTGGTGTGCACCGCGTCGTAGTCGTACAGCTTGGTGGCGCCGTCCTTGGCCAGCGAGCCGCTGATCAGGATGTGGTCCAGCACCTGGCTGTTGCCGTCGAACACGTAGGTGTACCGCTCCTTGACCGGCAGCGTCCTGGGCAGGTCGACCAACGGGTTGATCGAGCCCACCAGGATGTCCGCGGTCTGCGAGAACTCGAAGTCGTTGATGTCCCCGAGCACGATGATCTTCGCCGACGAGCTCGCCTGCTGCAGGTTCGAGACGAACTGGTGGATCAGCGTCGCCTGCTGGTGGCGCTGCACCTCGCTGGACCGCACCGGCGGCTGGTACCGCCCGAAGACCGCGTTGTCGCCGCCCTTGGAGTTGAGGTGGTTGGCGATCACGAAGAGCGGCTGGCCGTTCCACTTGAACTGCCCGACCAGCGGCTTGCGACTGGCGTTCCAGGCTGAGTTGCCGGGGTCGATGCGGCCCGGGCTGGCGGACAGGTGGACCTTGGTGCCGACTCCCTCCACCGACACCGGGGTGGTGGAGGTGCCACCGTCGCGCTGGGTGAAGCCGAGGCCGCGGTCGGTTCGGTACAGGAAAATCTGCCGGATGTTGCCACCCGGCTGCCCGCCGTCCGCACCGTCCACTGGGTCGATCCACTGCGACTTGTACCTCGGGCCGCCCGCGGTGCGGATCGCGTCGACCAACTTGCTGACCGTGAGGTCGCTGGCGACGGTGCCGTCGTTTGTGGCGCCGCTGTTGTCCTGGATCTCCTCGACCGCGATCAGGTCGGGGGAGCGCAGGTTGTTCACGATCTGAGCGGCCAGCCGGTCGAACTTGGTCTGCGGGTCCGACGGCGCGAGGTTCTCCACGTTGAACGTGGCGACCGCGAGCTGCTCGGCGGTCGGCGCGGCGGTGACCTCGCGCTGCAGGCCCAGCCGCTTGACGGTCGGCGCCTGCGTGAGCATCAGGTGGAAGTTCGAGAAGTCGTAGTCCATGACGCCGACCGCCTGGTCCTTGATCTTGTCGCCGACGTTCATGGCCGTGACCGACCCGGCGGGCAGCAGTGAGTCGTCCATGATCAGCCGGGCCCCGTTGGGGTGGTCGTAACCGGAGTACAGGACGCCGCCGCGTGGGGTCTTGATCACGTCCGTGCTGTTGCCGGGAACGATCGGTGTCTCACCGAACGCGGTGGCCGTCGGACCGGTCGCGCGCGGCGCGTCGACCGCGACGCGCATGCCCTCCATCGACTCGTCGAAGTCAATCGCGTCCGTGGTCGGCGCGAACGGGACACCGGTGGCCTGCACGTCACCGGGAGCGCCGCTCTTGATCACCTGAGCCGGTGCCACCCGGTCGACGCCGAGCACGACGGGAGCCGGCAGCGCATTCCCGCTGGACTGCACGCTCACCGTGGGCGTGGTCAGCTCGGTGGTGCTCAGCCCGCCGGAGCCGGGGAAGAACTCCGAGACCGTGCCGTCGACGGTGACCGCGTCGCCGACCGCCACGGCTGGTGCGCTGCTGGTGAACACGTACAGGCCCTCGCTGGTGGCGACGTCGTCGTCCGGGGTGGTGGACTGCAGGTAGAAGCCGCGCGGGCCCTTGGCGGTCACCACGCCCTGGACGTCGGTCACCAGCTCACCGGCCAGCGGCGAGGTGTGCGCGGCGCCCTGGATCTGCTCGATCGTGGCCGGGTTGCCGGTCGGCGGGGCGGACGCGCAGGCCGGCTCGGCGGTCGCGGAGTTCTCCGGGGCCGGCGGCGCGGTGGTGAAGTCGGTGGCGTTCTGGTCGGTGTCCGTGCATGGCGCGATCCGCACGTCTGCGGTGGTGTTCGTCGGGGCCGGTGCCGGGCCGCTGCCCTCGAAGGTGTTGGCTGTGGCGCCGTAGCCGACCCGGTCGACCAACGTGGTGCTCGCGTCGGCCAGCTCGACCCGACCCGCCGTGCCGCCCATGGCTGCGGCGCCGACCGCGTCCGGGGTCGGCAGGTCGGCGGTGCCGCCGGCGCCCGCCGCCATCTGGATCAGGTAGCTGCGCCCGGCGGCGATCGTGCCGCTGAGCGTGGTCGTGCTGGCAGCGATACCGGTGCTGGTGGGCGAGAAGTAGGCGACCGTCCACCCCGTCAGGTCGACGGGGGCGCTCGAGGCGTTGAAGAGCTGGACGAAGTCGTTCCTGTACGTGGCACCGGAGTTGCCGCCGCCGCCGTAGACCTGCGAGATCACGACGGATGACGACACGGCTTGCGCGGGTGCTGCCGATGCGACGACGGCGGTGGCACCGACGACCAGCAGAGCGGCTGAACCGGCGACCAGCCGGCTGGGTGTGCGTGGCATGCGGACGCTCCTGACAGATGGGGACGAAGGGTTTCTATCAGGACTGTCCGACATGGGGCATTGGCTAGACATGACGACTTGGTGAATCTGTACGGTCAGGTCATGGCATCCCCAGCAGACTCCCTCCAGGTCGACGGACCGCAGGGCGAGCGCGCCGTGCGGCTGTCCAGCCCGGACCGCGTGCTGTGGCCGGCGGTGGGCGTGACCAAGCGCGACCTGGCCGACTACGTGGTGGCCGTCGGGCCGGCGCTGATCCGGGCGCTGGGTGATCGACCGGTCACCCTCCAGCGGTTCCCGGACGGGGTCGAGGGCGAGGCGTTCTACTCCAAGAACCCGCCGCGGGGCGTGCCGGAGTGGGTGCGCACGGTGGCCGTGACCTACCCGAGCGGGCGCAGCCACCAGCAGCTCGTGCTGGACGAACCGGCCGCCGCGGCGTGGGCGGTCCAGATGAACACGATCACCTTCCACCCGTGGCCGGTGCGGACCGCCGACCTGGACCAGCCGGACGAGCTGCGGATCGACCTGGACCCGCAACCCGGGCGGGGTTTCCCGGACGTCGTGCGGGCCGCGCACCTGCTGCGCGGGCTGCTGCGCGAGCTGGGCCTGACCGGCTTCGTCAAGACCTCGGGCAACCGCGGCGTGCACGTGTTCGCGCGGATCCAGCCGGACCGCGAGTTCCTGGACGTGCGGCACGCGGTGATCGGGATCGGTCGCGAGCTGGTCCGTCGCGATCCTGACCTGCTCACCATGGAGTGGTGGAAGGAGCAGCGCGGCGAGCGGATCTTCATCGACTTCAACCAGTCGAACCGGGACCGGACCATCGCCTCCGCCTACAGCCCACGACCCCTGCCGCACGCGCCGGTGTCCACCCCGCTGCGCTGGGAGGAGCTGGACGACGTCGACCCGACCGTGCTCACCGTGCGCACCGTTCCCGACCGGCTGCGCAACGGCGGCGACCCGTGGGAGGCCATGGACGAGTCCGTCGGCTCACTGGACGCCGCCGCCGAGCTGTGGCGGGCGGACGTCGAGGATCGGGGTTTGGGGGAGCTGAACTTCCCGCCGGACTACCCGAAGATGCCGGGCGAGCCCCCGCGGGTGCAGCCCAGCCGCAAGAACGCCGCCAACTGGGCCGACGAGTCGTGAGCTGATGGCAGCCCGCGCCCGGCTCGATCCGCGTTTCGACGCGTACGTCGACCCGTTGCCCGCCTGGCAGCAGGCGATCTGCCGACGGGTGCGCGAGCTGGCGCTGGCCGCCGACCCCGAGGTCGTCGAGACGATCAAGCGCACCGTGCAGCCCTACTACGTGCTGCAGGGCAACGTCTGCGCCCTGCTCGCCGCTCGCGGCTGGGTCAACGTCTTCATCTACAGCACGCTGTTCGACGACCCGACCGCAATGGTCACCGGTGGCCAGGGCAACGCCACCGGACGCACCATCGCCGTCCACGAGGGTGAGGTGCTGGACGCCGAGGCGTTCACCGCGATCCTGCGTCAGGTGATCGCGAACAACCGGGCCGGTCGCAAGGTCAGCACCACTGGCGACCCGAAGCGCGAGGTGCCGGTGCCGGCCGAGCTTGCTGCCGACCTCGGCACGGCCGGTCTCAGGGCTGCGTTCGACGAGCGGCCGTTCTACCAGCGCAAGCACTGGGTGGACTCGATCACCTCGGCGAAGAAGCGCGAGACTCGCGAGCGCCGGCTGCAGTCGATGGTCGAGGACCTGCGCACCGGCCGGGCCCCCTGACGCTCAGCCCAGCCCGAGCGTGCCGCCGAACCGGCCGCAGACCTCACCCGAGGAAGGTGGTCCCCGCGTAGACGTGCAGCACGGGGACCCCGAGCTCGTCGCGGGCCCGGCTGGCCCAGTCGCGGTGGAAGGTGTCCTCCATCGCGTGCGGCCGGGTCACGACGACGACCTCGCGGGCGTGGTGGGTATCGATCGCCTGCTGCACGGCGGGCAGCGGATCGTCCTGGGTCACCTCCCCGTCCGCCTCGATCCCGTTGCCGCGCAACGCCTCCAGCGAGGAGGCCAACGCATCCGAGGCCGAGGTGCGGGCCTGGTCGGCGCTCGGTTCGCGCCGGCGGACGGCGTCCAGCGCCTTACGCAGCTCGAGCATGCTGAGGTGGTCGATCACGTCCACCAGCAGGTTGCGCTCGGTGTCGGCAGGGACGAGCACGTGGTAGCGCAGCTCCTCACCGCCGTGCAGGTCGGTGATGCGCTTGGCGTCGCCGACGCCCAGCGCCTGCTCGGTGAGGATCACGATGAGGTCGGCCACGACGGACTCCTGGCGGCTGCGTGCGGTCACGGGTCGGCTCGATCCTGGCACGTCGGGGCTGACGGTTGTCGGTGAGGTCGGCTTGAATGGCCGGATGCAGCTGCCCGTGATGCCCCCCGTGCCCCCGATGCTGGCCAAGCCGGCCAAGCAGGTCCCGGCTGGCGCGTTCAGCTACGAACCCAAGTGGGACGGGTTCCGCTCGATCATCTTCCGGGACGGCGACGAGGTCGAGATCGGCAGCCGCAACGAGAAGCCGATGACCCGCTACTTTCCCGAGCTCGTCGAGGCGGTGCTGGCCAACCTGCCCGAACGCTGCGTGGTGGACGGCGAGATCATCCTGGTCGGGGAGTCCGGTGACCGGCTCGACTTCGAGGCCCTGCAGCAGCGCATCCACCCGGCCGCGAGCCGGGTCAAGATGCTGTCCGAGAAGACGCCCGTGCGGTTCGTGGCCTTCGACCTGCTCGCCCTGGGCGACCAGGACTGGACGTCGCGACCGTTCGCCGAGCGGCGGGCCGCACTCGTCGAGGCGCTGGCCGGGGCACGGTCACCAATCCACCTCACGGCCGCCACCACGGACCAGGCGACCGCCGAGCAGTGGTTCCACCAGTTCGAGGGCGCCGGGCTGGACGGCCTGGTCGCCAAGCCGCTGGACGGCCGCTACCTGCCGGACAAGCGCACCATGACCAAGGTCAAGCACGAGCGCACCGCGGACTGCGTTGTCGCGGGCTACCGGGTGCACAAGAGCGGGCCGGACGCGATCGGCTCGCTGCTGCTCGGGCTGTACGACGCCGACGGCGTACTGGCCAGCGTCGGCGTGATCGGCGCCTTCCCGATGGCCCGCCGCAAGGAGCTGTTCGCCGAGCTGCAGCCGCTGGTCACCACCTTCGACGACCACCCGTGGGCCTGGGCGAAGCAGGAGGAGGGCACCCGGACGCCGCGCAACGCCGAGGGCAGCCGCTGGGCCGCGGGTAAGGACCTCTCCTTCGTGCCGCTGCGACCCGAGCTCGTCGTCGAGGTGCGCTACGACCACATGGAGGGCATCCGCTTCCGGCACACCGCGCAGTTCGTCCGGTGGCGCCCGGACCGCGAGCCGGCCTCCTGCGGCTACGAGCAGCTGGAGGAGCCGGTCAGCTTCGACCTGGCCGACGTCCTGGGCGCTCTGGGGTAGCTGTCGGGCGCGACGTCGACGGCCCCGGTCGCGTGCAAGGATCGCGCCATGCCGACACCCGGTTGGAAGCCCCTCGCCGTACTGCTCGCGGCCTCCGGCGTCCTGCACTTCGCCAAGCCGGATCCCTACGCGCGCATCGTGCCGAAGGGCCTCGGCGACGCACATCGCTGGGTCGCCGTCTCCGGTGCCGCCGAGCTCGCCTGCGCGGCCGGGCTGGCGAGCTCGCGGACGAGGCGCGGTGCAGCGCTGGCCGCTGCGGGTCTGTTCGTCGCGATCTTCCCGGCGAACGTGCAGATGGCGGTGGCGGCATGGCGCTCGGACCGAGCCGGTCGCGGCTACCAGGTCGGCACGCTGGCCCGGCTGCCGCTGCAGGCTCCGCTGGTGGCCTGGGCCCTGTCGGTCGGCCGGGCTGCGCGGTCCGCACCGTCCGTGCGGTCGTCGCGATGAGCGGGACCGCCGGCCGGGTCGCGCGCGCCGCCGCGGTCACCGCCGCAGTCGCTGGGGCCGCAGCGGTCAGCGCCGGCGGGTTGGCCGCGTACTTCACCCGCAGGGTGGTCACCCCGGACCACGTCAAGCCGGACGACGTGGAGGTCGTCGCCGTCGACCTGGGCGCCGACCCGGCGTCAGTCACGCTGCGCCGCACGCCGGAGACCCAGGTCGAGGGCCGGTACGGACTCTGGTGGGACGACCGTCGCGGCCACGCGCGGCTCGGCGGCGTGCTCGAACTGGACGACGACACCGTCGTCCGCCGGCTCGAGCAGGTAGAGCATGGCGAGCTGCGGCCCGGACCGGCGCGCTGGAACCAGTACTACTTCAGCGGACCGCCCGCACAGAGCCTCGGCCTGGACTACCAGGACGTCGACCTGGACACCGACCTCGGCCCGATGCCTGCCTGGTTCGTGCCGGCCGGACCCGCGGACGGCCAGCCGCCGACCTCGACCTGGGCGGTGCTGGTGCACGGGCGGGGTGCGACCCGTGAGGAGTGCCTACGCGCCGTCCCGCCGTTGCACGCACTGGGGCTTCCCGTGCTGGTTCCCTCCTACCGCAACGACCTCGGTGCACCGAGTGACCCGAGTGGTCGCTACCACCTGGGGGACAGCGAGTGGCGCGACGTCGAGGCCGCCGTGCTGTACGCGGTGGCGCAGGGCGCGCAGGACGTTGTGCTGCTCGGTTGGTCCATGGGTGGTGCCATCGTGCTGCAGGCCGCGACCCGGTCGTGGGTCTGCGACCGGGTGCGTGCCGTCGTCCTGGACGCGCCGGTGGTTGACTGGCACGCCGTCCTGGACCACCAGTCCCGGGCCAACCGGCTGCCCGCCGTCGTGACACGGTTCGGCCACCAGCTGATGCGTAACTCGTGGGGCCGGCGGCTGATCGGGCTCAAGCACCCCCTCGACCTGCGCCGCCTGGACTGGGTGTCGCGGGCCGCGGAGCTGCAGCTGCCGATCCTGCTGATCCACAGCGACGACGACGAGTTCGTGCCGAACGGGCCCTCGCTGGCGCTTGCCGCGGCCCGCCCCGACCTGATCACCGTCGTGCCGTGGCAGGTCGCGCGGCACACCAAGGAGTGGAACACCGACCCGCAGCGCTGGGATCGCGTGGTGAGCGAGTTCGTCCTCGAGCAGCTCGCCAGCCCGAAGGCGGTCGCGGTCAGCTCGTGAGGTGGTGGTTCACGGTGGCCATGCCGGTAGGGTAGGCGCACCGGAACGTCAGCGATCAGGCTCGCGTCCAGCGGGTCAGAAGTGATCCGTCCGAACGCAGTGCGTGCGCCAGGCGCATCCTGGTCCGCAGTGGAGCGCCGGCGGCAACCCGCGGTCCGTGACCGCCCACCAGCAAGGGCGCCAGGCTCAGGCAGAGCTCGTCGACCAGGTCGGCCCGGCACAGGTCGTTCATCAGCTGAGGGCCGCCTTCGCAGAGCAGCCGGCGCAGCCCGCGTCCGGCCAGCTCCTCGGTGGCCGACACCAGGTCGACGCTGCCGCGACCGGCGCGCAGCACGTTGTGCGGCCCCAGCAAGGCGCCGAGTGCGGACACCGCGCCCGGGTCGGCGTCCTCGGTGGTGAGCACCATCAGCCCGCCGGCGCCCGGTGCGGCGTCCAGGACCTTCTCGGGCAGGTCCAGCGACCGGCTGACCAGGATCAGCAGGGGATGCTCGGCGAGGCCGTGCGCCTCGCGCACATCCGCCCACGCGTCCGGCGTCCGCAGTCGCCCGTAGCCCTCGTCCCGAGCGGTGCCGGCACCGATGACCACGGTGTCGCACAGCGCCCGCAGCGCCTCGAAGACGCGGTGGTCGGCGTCGTCGTTGATGCTGCCCGAGCGTCCGTCGTCCCCCGTGGCGGAACCGTCCAGGGTGGACACGAAGTTGGTCCGGACGACGGCGCTCTCCCCGTTGCCCGGGTACTCGTAGAGGTCCGCGAGCTCTTCGTCGCTGAGTTCGTCGAGGTGGCGCACCCTAGGAAGTCTGCCAGCGCTGACGTCGTAGGGTCGTGCCGTGCCGGGACGACTCGCTGACCGTGACCCGCGCCCCGACCCGCAGCGGCTGCTCGACGACCTGGTGCCGCCGCCGCACTTCGCCGGGGTGAGCTTCGACGGCTACCGCCCGGACCCCGCCGAACCGAGCCAGCTGGCTGCCCTCGAGCGGCTGCGCGCGTTTGCTGGCGAGCTGACGGCCAGTGCCCAGCCGAGCGGACGACGCCTGCTGCGTCGGCCGCCGCGTCGGCCGGACGGGCTGCCCGGTATCTATCTGGACGGCGGGTTCGGGGTGGGCAAGACCCACCTGCTGGCGTCCCTGTGGCACACCGCGCCCGCACCCAAGACGTTCGGCACGTTCGTCGAGCTCACCCACCTGGTGGGCGCCCTGGGCTTCGGTCAGGCCGTCGAACGGCTGTCTACCCGGCGACTGGTCTGCATCGACGAGTTCGAGCTGGACGACCCGGGTGACACCGTCCTGATGTCCACCTTGCTCGCCCGGCTGGTCGAGGCGGGCGTGCGGGTCGCGGCGACGTCCAACACGTTGCCGGACGCGCTGGGGGAGGGGCGCTTCGCCGCGGAGGACTTCCTGCGCGAGATCCAGGCGCTGTCGGCCCGGTTCGAGGTGCTGCGGATCAACGGTGAGGACTATCGGCACCGCGGGCTGGCTCAGGCGCCGGGGCCGGTCACCGACGAGCAGGCGCGTGCCTGGGCGCAGGGTGCGCCTGGGCGGACCTGCGACGAGTTCGACACCCTGTGCGCTCACCTGGCGACGGTCCACCCCAGCCGCTACGGCGCACTGGTCGACGGCGTCCGCGGGGTCGCGCTGACCGGACTGCACCAAGTGAGCGACCAGAACGTGGCGTTGCGGCTCGTCGTGCTGGCCGACCGGTTCTACGACCGCGATGTGCCGGTGGTGGTCAGCGGAGGCCGGTTGGCGGACCTGTTTACCCCGGACATGCTGCGCGGCGGCTACCGCAAGAAGTACCTGCGCACGCTGTCCCGGCTCACCGCGCTGGCTCGCGAGGCCGGCACAGCCCTCGGCTAGGCCGCCGCGACCCGGACCACGGCGACGGCGTGCGGGCCGAGCTCGACGGTGGACTCGTGCAACGTCGTGGTGGCCGGGTCCCAGACGGCGACGGCGTCCATGGGCTCCGCGTCCATCGGGACCTGCTGCGCATGCTCGGCGAAGTTGGCCACCACACGCAGGTCGCCGCGTCGCACGCACAGCCACCCGGCGTCCTCGTCCAGGTCGACCGAGACATCGGCCAGGTGCCCGTCCGTCAGCACAGAAGCCTTGCGGCGCAACGAGATCAGCGCATGGTACCAGTCGAGCATGCGGGCATGGTCGCCGTGCCGCATCTCGTCCCAGCGCAGTACCGAGCGGTCGTGCGTCGAGCGGTCCTGCGGGTCCGGCACCTGCTCCGCCGTCCACCCGTGCTCGGCGAACTCCAAGCGTCGGCCGTCGCGAACCGCGGCGCCCAGAGCTGGATCGGGGAAGTCGGTGAAGTACTGCCAGGGAGTCGAGGCGGCCCACTCCTCACCCATGAAGATCATCGGGGTGAATGCCGACGTCATCACCAGCGCGGCGCCGATGGCCTGCTGCCCGGGGGTCAGCAGCGCGCCGATCCGCTCGCCGAGAGCGCGGTTGCCGATCTGGTCGTGCGTCTGCAGGTAACCCAGGAAGCGCCGTCCGTCGTGCGCCGCCGGGTCGACCGGGTTCCCCCAGTCGGCGCCGCGGAAGGACGACCAGCCACCGTCGTGCCGGAACACCCGGGTCAGGCACTGCGCGACCACCGGCAGCGGCCCGAAGTCCGCGTAGTACCCCTGCCGCTCGCCGGTCAGCGCGGCGTGCAGCGCGTGGTGCAGGTCGTCGCTCCACTGCGCGTCCATGCCGAGGCCGTCCTTCGCAGACGGCTCGACGGTGCGCGGGTCGTTCAGGTCGCTCTCCGCGACCAGCTCGAGCGGCCGCTCCAGCGCGTGCGACAGGATCCGCGTCTCGTCGGCCAGCTGGGCCAGCACGTGGGTGGGTGAGTCGTCGCGCAGCTCGTGCACGGCGTCCAGGCGCAGGACGTCGAGGTGGAAGTCGCGGAACCAGCGCAGCGCGTTGTCGACCAGCCAGCGCCGGACGGCCATGTTGCCCTCGCCGTCCAGGTTGAGTCCCTGGCCCCACGGCGTCTGGTGGTCGTCGGTGAAGTACGGGCCGAACCGGGCAAGGTAGTTCCCGCTCGGGCCGAGGTGGTTGTAGACGACGTCCAGTCCGACGGCCAGTCCGCGGGTGTGGCAGGCGTCCACGAAGCGCTGCAGCGCCTCGGGTCCGCCGTAGGCGTCGTGCACGGCGTAGGGGTGCACGCCGTCGTAGCCCCAGCCCCACTGGCCGTCGAAGGCAGCGACCGGCATCAGCTCGACGACGTCCGCGCCGAGCCCGGCCAGGTGATCCAGGTGCTCGATGGCCGCGTCCAACGTGCCCTCGTAGGTGAACGTGCCGACGTGCAGCTCGTAGATCACCCCGCCCAGCAGCCCCTTGCCGCAACGGGTGCCCCGCCAGGCTTGGTCGTGCCAGGTGTGCTGCTCGGGGTCGAACACCCGGCTCGGCCCGTGCACGCCGTCCGGCTGCCAGGCACTGCGCGGGTCCGGGGTCAGCGGGCCGCCGTCCACCTCGAAGCCGTAGTCGGTGCCGTGCTCTGCCCACGGGCCGTCGTGGCGCCACCAACCGCCTTCGGAGCGAACCAGCGGCTGCGAGTCGCGCGTGCCCTTCGGGTCGGTCACGAGGTCGACGCGTCCGGCGTGCGGCGCCCAGACGGCGAAGCGGTGCATGGGTGCGAGCCTTTCACAGGGCGCGCACCATGGCCCGCAGAGGTCCGCGCTGACATGATCTGGCGATGGTCCCTGAGGCGAGTGGCGACGACGGTCGCGACGGCGTCCGCCTGTCCGACCTGCTGCGGGTCGAGAAGGGCTTCCGGCTTGAGGAGGTCGGCTCACGGAGCACGCCGGGTTTCGCCGGCGGCAAGGCGGCGGGCCGGACGGCGTTGCGGGCGGGCACCGAGCCCTTCGCGGAGCTCCAGGAGCGCCTGTTTGCCGAGAGCCGGTTCGGCGGCGAGCGGTCGGTGCTGCTGGTCCTGCAGGGCATGGACACCGCGGGTAAGGGCGGCATCGTGCGGCATGTCGTGGGTGCGGCGGATCCGCAGGGCGTCCGGCACACGGCGTTCAAGGCGCCCACGAGCGGGGAGCGCGCCAGGGGCTTCCTGTGGCGGATCCGCCGGGCGTTGCCGGAGCCGGGGGAGATCGGGGTCTTCGACCGCTCGCACTACGAGGACGTGTTGATCGCCCGGGTGCAGGGACTGGTGCCACGGGCCACCTGGGTCGCCCGCTTCGACTCCATCAACGCCTTCGAGGCCGAGGTGGCTGCGCGCGGCACGACCATCGTCAAGGTGATGCTGCACCTCGGACGCAAGGAGCAGCGTTCGCGGTTGACCCGGCGGCTCGGTCGCCCGGACAAGTACTGGAAGTACAGCCCCACCGACGTCGATGCCCGGCTGCTCTGGGACGACTACCAGCAGGCGTACCAGGACGCGTTGACGCGCTGCTCGACCGACCTGGCGCCGTGGTACGTCGTGCCGGCGGACCGTAAGTGGTACGCGCGGTGGGCCGTTCAGCAGCTGCTGCTCGAGCACCTGCAGGCACTCGACCCGCAGTGGCCGGCCGCGGCCTTCGACGTGGCTGCGGAACGCGCTCGCCTCGCCGCCACCTGACCCGGCCCCCGCGACATCCACTTGTGATGGGTTGCCGGGGTGTCAAAGGCCTCTGAGACCCCGACAACCCATCATGAGTGGGCGGTCACCAGCGCAGCGGCCGCTTCGGGTCGTGAAACCAGATCGATCGCAGCGTGTTCGGCGCCTCCAGCCCGATGGCCTGAGCCATCTCGTGCAGTGCCCGTTCCCGAGCCGAGTGCCGGGCCACGGTGAAGCGGTCATATCGAAGGACCGGAACCTGGTTGCTCAGCACGATCCGGTTCTCCCGTCGGTTGTCTGCATGCCGCTGCAACGCCTCCTCGTGATAGACCCCGTCGTACTCGACGGCCGCGTCCCGCCTGCCGACCAGGTACAGATCGAGGACGGCGAGAAGCGAGTCCCCGCGGTAGTACGGCAGGTTCACGTACGGCTCCGGAAGCCCGCCCAGCACCGCCACCATCCGCAGGCGCGACTCACCCGGTGACGCCGCGCGTGAGCTCGCGTGCTCGAGACAGCGTCGAACCTCGTCCACCCCGGGCCAACGACGATGGCCGTCGACGTAGGCGTAGAACCACGGAAGCTCCAGCAGTCCGGCCCGGGCGAACGCGTCCGCGACCACGACGGCCTCGACGACGCACGCGCGACGCATCAGCTGGAAGGCAGTGCGCATCGGCGAGGTGCAGCGCAAACCGCGGGCCGTCACGACGTCCGAGGCCTGCAGGACGAGTCGACGGGAGGAGTCGAGGGACGGCCCAGGCCGAGCACGACCGCGTTCGACGGCCCACTGCAGCGGAAGCGGCGCACCCGGCGCGGGCTGCCAGATGCCGTGCGCCCAGGCAGCCAGCAGGTCCGTGGCTACGGCGTCCGCAGGCAGGACGAGCTTGACCGCGGCCAGCCGGACGTCGTCGTCCACCGGCATCGACGCGTGGCAGTAGACGCCACGAAGCAGCCGCGTCCAGGACCGGCCACGCAGCATGTCAGCGGTGACACCAGCCCGTCGGGCCGATGCCACGGTGATCGGGCCGACGAGCAGCTCCGGTGGGACGTGAGGTCTGATCGGCATCAGCCAAGCATGGACACCAACGCCCGAACGGCGCGGCCGTCGTCCACAGGGCTCCACTTGTGACGGGTTTTGGGGGTCTCAGCGCCGCGTGAGACCCCCAAAGCGCTTCACGAGTGCAAGGCCCGGAGGGGAGAGCCCGGAGGGGAGAGCCCGGAGGGGAGAGCCCGGAGGGGAGGGTCGAGTGTCAGGTGCGGAGGAGGAGGGCGACGGGCAGGCCGGCCAGCAGCTCGGCGAGCGGGACGGCGCCGCCGTCCACCTCGCGTCCGGTGAGCACGTCCCGCCACCGGTCCTCGGGCAGGCTCACGGTGTGCGCGCGCCAGCCGCCGTACTGGTGCAGCGAGTCGGCCAGCCGGGTGACCACCGCCACAGCCCGGACCTGATCGCCCGCGCCGCGACCGAAGGCCACCGCGTTGCCGGTGGTGGTCGCCAGCGGGATGTAGGTGGCGTCCGGGCCGACGAACCAGTCCGGGTGCGCGGCCCGCATCCGCAGCGCCCGCGAGGTGACCAGCAGCTTCTCGTCGTCCAGGTCCCTCGGGCCGGACCCGCCGTCCAGTGCGCGCAGCCGCGCGGTGCGGTCGGCATAGTCGACCGGACGCCGGTTGTCCGGGTCGACCAAGGACAGGTCCACCAGCTCGGAGCCCTGGTAGACGTCCGGCACGCCGGGCGCCATCAGCTGCAGCAGCTTCTGCCCGAGCAGCCCGGCCCGGAACGACTCGTGCGTCTGTTCCGCCCACCCGGCGAGCAACGCCAGCACGTCCGGATCGGCCAGCACGCCGTCCACGTAGGCGTGCAGCGCCGACTCGTAGGCCTCGTCCGGCGACGTCCAGCTGGTGCGCGTCTTGGCCTCGCGCGCAGCCTTCTCGACGTAGGCGTGCAGCCGGTCAGCGCTGATCGGCCCGTCGGACGGCGACCAGGTGCCGACCAGGGTCTGCCACACCAGGTACTCCGTGGCGCCGTCCAGCTGTGTCTGCCGGTAGGGCGCCGACGTCTCGTGGAGGTCGCGCACGGTCGCGGTCCACTCGGCCGGCCGCTCGGACACCACTGCCAGCCGCGCCCGCACGTCCTCGGCCCGCTTGGTGTCGTGTGTCGACAGCGTCGTCATGCCCAGCGGCCAGGTTCGCTGCAGTCGCCCCAAGAACGCGTGCAGCTCCTCCGGGGCGACGCCGAAGTGGTCCGGGTCACCGCCGACCTCGTTCAGTCCGACCAGGCGGAACCAGCGGTAGAAGGCGGTGTCCTCGATGCCCTTGGCCATCACCGGACCGCAGGTCTGCTGGAACCGGACGACGAGCTCGGCCCGGCGCGGGTCCGCGCGGGTGGGTTCGGGGCCGCGGCCGAGCACCAGCTCACGGACCAGCTCGAGCGTGTCGTGCTCGTGCTCGGCCAGGTGGGCCCGGGCTCGCTCGGCCGCCTCGCCAAGCGCCGCGACGGACTCGGCGGGCGCGCCGTCGGGGTCTCCCGGGACGACGTACGCGCGGTAGCGGTCCATCGCGACCAACAGCTCGGTGACCGCGTCGAGCAGCCCGCGCCGGGTGTGGTCGCGCATCCGGACGTCGTCGTGGCAGATCGCGGCCAGCAGGTCGACCAGCCGGTGCACCTCCGCGTACTGGCCGCCGGCGACCACCTCGCGCTTGGCCCGCTCGACGACGGCCGGCAGACCGGTGCTGTCCCCGCTCACCTCGGCCAGTAGCGCGGACAGCGGTGCTGCACCCGCAGGGTCGACGAAGATGCCGCCGACCCGCCACAGCACGTCGTAGCCGGTCGTGCCGGCACACTGCCAGTCGCGCGGCAACCGTTCGTCGCCCTCGAGGATCTTCTCCACCACGACCCAGGCGTGCTCGGTGGCGGCGGCCAGCTCGGCCAGGTACCCGCGCGGGTCGGCCAGACCGTCCGGGTGATCGATCCGCAGGCCGTCCACCGCACCCGAGGCGACCAGGTCGAGCAGCAGCCGATGGGTCGCCTCGAACACCTCCGGCCGCTCGACCCGCACGGCGGCCAGGGTGTCCACGTCGAAGAAGCGCCGGTAGTTCAGCTCCTCGTCGGCCACCCGCCAGTGCGCCAGCCGGTACCACTGCCGGTCCACCAGCTCGTCCAGGGGCAGGCCCTCGGTGCCGGGTCGCAACGGGAACTGGTGGTCGTAGTACCGCAGCACCAGCTCGTCGCCGGCCGCGCCGCCGGAGTGGTCGAGTCGCAGCTCTCGGTCATCCAGGACCTGGCCGATCCGCTGGCCCAGGACGGGCATCAGCACCGCGCGGTCCGGCACCGACCAGTCGACGTCGAACCAGCCGGCGAACGGCGATCCCGGTCCGTCGCGCAGCACCGACCACAGCTGGGCGTTCAGGTACGCCGGGGTGGGCACCGTCATGTGGTTCGGCACGACGTCCACGACCGCACCGAGCCCACGCTCGCGCAGCGCCGTGCTGAGCCGGTCGAACCCGGCCCGGCCGCCCGCCTGCGCGCTGAGCCGTGAGTGGTCGACCACGTCGTAGCCATGCGTCGATCCGGGCGCCGCCTGCAGCACGGGGGAGAGGTACGCGTGGGACACCCCCAGCTCGGCCAGGTAACCGGCCTGCGCCGCCGCGTCGTCGAAGCCGAACCCCTCGTGCAGCTGGAGCCGGTAGGTGGACGTCGGGCTGGCCGGCCGGGCGGCGGGCTCGGTCATGACGGGGGCCGCACGCACCGCAGGACGACGACGCTGCGCGACTGCACGAGCAGCTCGGAGTAGGGCGCCTGGCCGAGCGGCTTGGCAGCGCCCTTGCTGTCCGGCAGCTCACCGCGTCGGGCCGGGTCTGCGGTGTCCAGCTCGACCTGCCACACCTCGCCGTACTCCGGGCCGGGCAGCGTGAAGTCCATCGGCTCGTGGTGCCCGTTGATCACCAGCAGGAACGAGTCGTCGACGATCGGCGCCCCCCGCCGGTCCGGCTCGGGGATGGCCGAGCCGTTCCAGAACACCGTCAGCGACCGGGCGTAACCGTTGCGCCAGTGCTCGTTGCCCATGTGCTCGCCGGTCGGGGTGAACCAGGCGATGTCGCCGAGCTCGCTCTCGCCGCCGTGGTCGGCGCTACCGGCGAAGAACCGGCGCCGGCGGAAGACCGGGTGCTCGGTGCGCAGCCGGACCAGCCGCCGGGTGAACTCCAGCAGCTCGAGTTGGGAGTCGTCGAGGTCCCAGTCGACCCAGGCGATCTCGTTGTCCTGGCAGTACACGTTGTTGTTGCCGCGCTGGGTGCGGCCCAGCTCGTCGCCGTGCGCGATCATCGGCACGCCCTGCGAGAGCAGCAGGGTGGTCAGCAGGTTGCGCTGCTGGCGCAGCCGGAGCGCCTTGATCTCGCGGTCGGTGGTCTCGCCCTCGACCCCGCAGTTCCACGAGCGGTTGTGGCTCTCGCCGTCCTTGCCGCTCTCGCCGTTCGCCTCGTTGTGCTTGTCGTTGTAGGACACCAGGTCCCGCAACGTGAAGCCGTCGTGTGCCGTGACGAAGTTGATCGACGCGATCGGCTTGCGGCCGGAGTGCTCGTACAGGTCGCTCGAGCCGGTCAGCCGGGACGCGAACTCGCCGAGGGTCGACGCCTCACCGCGCCAGAAGTCACGCACCGTGTCGCGGTACTTGCCGTTCCACTCGGTCCACAGCGGCGGGAAGTTGCCGACCTGGTAGCCGCCGTCCCCGACGTCCCAGGGCTCGGCGATCAGCTTGACCTGGCTGACCACAGGGTCCTGCTGCACCAGGTCGAAGAACGCGGACAGCCGGTCCACCTCGTGGAACTGGCGGGCCAAGGACGATGCGAGGTCGAACCGGAAGCCGTCGACGTGCATCTCGGTGACCCAGTAGCGCAACGAGTCCATGATCAGCTGCAGCACGTGCGGGTGCCGCATCAGCAGGCTGTTGCCGGTGCCGGTGGTGTCGTAGTAGTGCGCCAGGTCCTTGTCGACCAGCCGGTAGTAGGCGTTGTTGTCGATGCCGCGGAACGCCAGGGTCGGCCCCATCTGGTTTCCCTCGGCGGTGTGGTTGTAGACCACGTCGAGGATGACCTCGATGTCCGCCTCGTGCAGCGCCTTGACCATCGCCTTGAACTCGGTGACCTGCTGGCCGCGGGTGCCGTACGCGGCGTAGGCGTTGTGCGGGGCCAGGAAGCCGATCGTGTTGTAGCCCCAGTAGTTCGACAGCCCCCGGCTGAGCAGGTGCGAGTCCTGCACATACTGGTGCACCGGCATCAGCTCCAGGGCGGTGACCCCGAGGTCGGTCAGGTGCTCGATGACGGCCGGATGCGCGATGCCCGCATAGGTGCCCCGGATCTCGGCGGGTACGTCCGGGTGCTGCTCCGTCAGGCCCTTGACGTGCGCCTCGTAGATCACGCTCTCGTGGTACTCGTGCTCGGGGGCGCGGTCCTGGCCCCAGTCGAAGAACGGGTTGGTGACCACCGAGAGCATCGTGTGGCCCAGCGAGTCCATGGTGTTCTTCGGCGCGTCGCCGTTGGCGTCGGCGTCCTTGAACCGGTACGAGAACAGCGACTCGTCACCGTCGATCTGGCCGTCGATGGCCTTGGCGTAGGGATCGAGCAGCAGCTTGGCGGGGTTGCAGCGGTGCCCGCGCTTGGGGTCGTAGGGTCCGTGCACCCGGAAGCCGTAGCGCTGGCCGGGTTGGACGCCGGGCAGGAAGGCGTGCCAGACGAAGCCGTCGAGCTCGGGCATGTTGACCCGGGTCTCCTTGCCGGCGTCGTCGATCAGGCAGAGCTCGACCCGCTCAGCGACCTCCGAGAACAGGGCGAAGTTGACGCCAGTCCCGTCAAAGGTCGCGCCGAGCGGGTAGGGCTTACCGGGCCAGGTCTGCATCAGGCTCTTTCCGCGAGGGACGAATGGGCGACGTCAGCGTCGCGCGGCGCACCGGCCCATGCTGGCTGGCGGGTGCCGGACCGATTGTGCCCGACCCGCGCCGGCGGTGCCTGGGACAACCGGATTCGTGGCCAGACCGTGGTCAGCCGACCATCGCCCGGTCGACCAGTGCCTGGACGTCGACGCCGGCTGGCAGCGTACCGAAGGTGGCACCTGCCTGGCCGAGCACCCGGGTGCGTACGAAAGCGTCGGACACCGCGGCCGGAGCGTGCCGCACGAGCAGCGAGCCCTGCAGGGCGGTGGCGAGGCGCTGGACGGTCCACCGGGCCCCCGCGGCCTCGTGCACGGTGGCCGGGTCCAGCAGCATGGTCTCGACGTCCTTGGTGGCGCGGTCCAGGTCGCTGTTGGCGCCCTCGGCCCGTCGGATCTCGGTCAGCAGCGCGTCCACGGCCATCGGCTCTCGGGACAGCGCGCGCAGCACGTCCAGCGCGTTGACGTTGCCGGAACCCTCCCAGATCGAGTTCAGCGGCGCCTCTCGGTAGAGCCGGGCCAGGCCGTTCTCCTCCACGTAGCCGTTCCCGCCCAGGCACTCCAGCGCCTCGGCCACCAGCACGGGCGTGCGCTTGCAGACCCAGAACTTGCCGAGCGCCACCGCCAGCCGGCCGAAGTCGCTCTCGCCGTCGTCCACGCTGGCGGCCAGCCGCAGGCCCAGCGCGGTGGCCGCCTCGGACTCCAGGGCCAGGTCGGCCAGCACAGCGGCCATCAGCGGCTGGTCGGCCAACCGGGCACCGAACGCCCGACGGTGCCGAGCGTGGTGCACGGCCCGAGTCAGCGCCTGGCGCATGGTCGCCGCGGAGCCGAGGACGCAGTCCAGCCGGGTGGAGGCGACCATGCTCAAGATCGTGCGGACCCCGGCGCCCTCGTCCCCGAGCCGCACGCCCCAGGTGCCGTCCAGCTCGACCTCGGACGACGCGTTCGAGCGGTTGCCCAGCTTGTCCTTCAGCCGCTGCAGTGCCCACGGGTTGCGGCTCCCGTCGGTCAGCACGCGGGGGACGACGAAGCAGGTCAGTCCGCCCGGTGCCTGGGCGAGCACCAGGAACACGTCGCTCATCGGAGCAGAGCAGAACCACTTGTGCCCGGTCAGCAGGTAGGTCTCGCCACCCTCGACCGGTCCACCGGGGGTGAGTGTCGCGCGGGTGGTGTTCGCCCGGACGTCGCTGCCGCCCTGCTTCTCGGTCATCGCCATACCCGCGACCGAGCCGGACTTGTCGGCCGCGCGGCGCAGCCCGAAGTCGTACTGGCGAGAGGTCAGCCGAGGCTCCCAGACGGCGGCCAGCGCGGGGTCGCTGCGCAGGGCGGGCACCGCCGCGTACGTCATGGAGACCGGGCAGCCGTGCCCGGCCTCCACCTGCGACCAGACCATGAAGCCGGCGGCCCGGGCGACGTGCGCCCCGGTTCCCGGCGGCTCGGACCACGGGGTACCGGCCAGCCCGTTGCCGATCGAGGTCGTCATCAGCTCGTGCCAGGCGGGGTGGAAGTCGACCTCGTCGACCCGGTTGCCGCGGGGGTCATGCGTGACGAGCCGAGGGTGGAACTCGTTTGCCTCCGTCCCCAGGCGCTGTGCGGCTGCGCTCCCGGCCAGCTCGCCCAGCAGGTGCAGCTCGTCCAGGGCGTGGGCGGCTCCGTGCCGGTGCACGCCCTCGAGCAGCGCGGCGTCGGCCGCGAAGACGTCATAGCCCTCGAGCGGTGGCACCTGGTTGGTGACCTCGTGCGTCGTCATGACTGCCACGGTAGGCCGAACCGGGTCGTGTCGGACGGGCAGCCAGCACCGGCGCGGTTACCGTGGGTGCGTGAGCAGTGCGACGTCCCTCGCGGCAGGCGTGTGGTCCCGTGTGGGCGCCGTCCGCCGGTCGCGCTTTGCGCTGGGCCTGTGGGCGCTGACGCGCGAGACGGTTTCCGTCTGCATGAGGTATCGGGTAACCGGGCTGGCTGCCGAGGCCGGCTTCTTCGCGCTGCTATCGCTGCCGCCGCTGATCCTCGGGCTGCTGGGTGGCGTCGGCTACCTCGGCAACGCGCTCGGCCCGGACACCGTGACCCAGGTCAGCAACCAGATGGAGACGTACGCCGAGCGCGTCTTCACGGCCCAGACGGTGTCCAGCCAGATCACCCCGACGATCCAGGACGTGCTGAACCGCGGGCGCCTGGACATCATCTCGATCGCGTTCGCGCTCTCGCTGTGGTCGGGCTCCCGGGTGCTCAACGTCTTCATCGACACCATCTCGATCATGTACGGACAGGGCGGGCGCCGAGGCATCATCCGGACCCGGGCGCTGTCCTTCTCGCTCTACACCGGTGCCGTTCTGGTCGGTGCGATCCTGCTGCCGCTGGTGCTGCTCGGCCCCTCTTTGCTCAGCGAGATGCTGCCGCCGAACGCGGACTTCGTGCTGCACCTGTACTGGCCGGCGATCACGCTGCTGACCGTGGCGAGCATCGCGACGCTGTTCCACCTCGCCACGCCGCACCGGACGTCCTGGCGTCGTGACGTCCCCGGTGCCGTCCTGGCGTTGGTGATCTGGGTCGTCGCCTCGGTCATGGTGCGCAAGGTCATCGGTGCGTCGGTCGGCGGCTCGTCGATCTACGGCCCGCTGGCGGCCACGATCATCGTGCTGATCTGGCTGTACTTCCTGGCGATCGCCGTCCTGATCGGCGCTGCCCTCAACGCAGCGAGCCGTGAGCTGTGGCCGATCAAGGGGGAGTCCCGCTCGCCGCTGGCCAAGATGGAGCGGCGTAGGCACCCGCTGACCCCGATCCGTGAGCCGGACGACGAGATGCCCGGCGCCCGCCGCTTGCTGGACCTGAGCCGCGACGACCTGGCCGACGAGATCCAGGCGACCGGCCCCGGCGACGAGGACGAAGAGCCCGAGCAGGCGCCGCGCACGGAGGCGGCCGATAACCAGGTGACGCGGCCCGGGCAGTCTGCCTAACCTCGTGTAGGTCGGGCCGCTGGGGTCCGAGCTGGTCGACGACGGCGGAGGTGACGGTCTCGATGAGTGACGAGCACCTGCTCACCTACGCCTCGGCCCGATCCGGGGCGCACCTTCCTCGCTGAGCGCGATCTCGTCGTCCGACGAGCTGCCCGGCACCTCCGAAAGGCCCTGCGCATGTCGTCTGACCCCACTTCGCCCCGCCCGATCCTGGGTACGGCGGACCAGCTCGTCCGGCTCGGCTTCGACGGCGCGTGGAGCGCCGCGTTCGACGAGTCCGTAGCCATCGTCCTTCCGGGCGCCCCTGCCTTCCCCGCACGGGTGACCCGGACCGACCGCGGCGCCTGCGACACCGTCGGCGCGGCCGGGCCCGTCCGGGCCACGTGGGGCGCGGAGGTCATCGCCGCCGTCGCCGAGGATCCGCAGGCAGTGCCCAGCACCGGGGACTGGGTGCGCGTGCAGGCGTGGCCGGATGGCAACCAGACCATCGAGGCTGTTCTGCCGCGCCGTTCGAGCGTCGTGCGCGCCCAGGTGCGTGGGACGTCGACCGGCCAGGTGCTGGCCGCCAACGTCGACGTCGTCGCCGTGGTCGAGGCGCTCTTCCCGGACCCGGACCTTGGCCGGATCGAGCGCTTCATGGCACTGGCCTGGGAGAGCGGCGCCCAGCCGCGCCTGGTGCTCACCAAGGGCGACCTCGGCTCGGACGCCGCGGAGCTGGCGGCCGAGATCGGAGCTCAGGTCGCCGCCGGCTGCCCCGTCGACGTGACGGTCGCGCACGACGGCGAGGGGCTGGAGGGGTTGCGGTCCGTGCTCCGCGACGGGGCCACGGTGGCACTGCTCGGCGCGTCCGGTGTCGGCAAGTCCACGCTGCTCAACGCCCTGCTGGGACGCGAGGTGATGCGCACCCAGGCCCTCGGGGCGGTGCAGAAGGGCCGGCACACGACGGTCACCCGCGAGCTGCACCTAGGGCCCGAGGGAGGGGCAGTCATCGATACGCCGGGGCTGCGCAGCGTGGGTCTGCAGGGCACCGAGGGACTGGCCGAGGTGTTCGCCGACGTCGACGAGCTGGCCCGCCAGTGCCGGTTCCACGACTGCGCGCACCAGAGCGAGCCCGGCTGCGCCGTGCTGGCCGCGATCGAGTCCGGCGAGCTCGCTGAGCGCCGGCTGGCGAGCTGGCACAAGCTGCAGCGGGAGGCCGCCTACCAGGAGCGTCGGGTCGATGCTCGGCTGCGGCAGGCCGAGCTCGCGGTCTGGAAGCAGCGCACCATGGAGTACCGGCGGTCCCAGAAGGAGGGACGACGGTCCCGGTGAGGGCCGGTTTGGTTCTCGAGAGGCGCATCGGATACTGTTTCTCGAGCGTCGGGTGAGCAACCCGGGCGCATGCGGACGTGGCTCAGTTGGTAGAGCATCACCTTGCCAAGGTGAGGGTCGCGGGTTCGAGTCCCGTCGTCCGCTCGGAGGCTCAGCGCCTCACGGTGGAGTGGCCGAGAGGCGAGGCAACGGCCTGCAAAGCCGTGTACACGGGTTCGAATCCCGTCTCCACCTCGGGCGATTGGCGCAGTGGTAGCGCGCTTCCTTGACACGGAAGAGGTCACTGGTTCGAACCCAGTATCGCCCACCGGAATCTGAGCACGAATGAGCCCTCTGCGGACGTCGTCGGCGGGGCTCTCAGCGTCTTGAGCGACAAACTGAGCGACATGTCCTTTAGCGGGCGCACCGGATCTGGCTAGGTGTGTCGCAGGGCTGCTCTTGCGGGTGGGACGGCTGGGCTAGCCTGCCCGAAGTGATGGAGAGCAGCCTGTTGCTGGTCGTGGGAGCCTGACCCGGTCTCCCGGACACGTTCGGTGTGTTGATCATGCCGCCGGAGCGGCGGTGGTGTGAAGGGCTTCGTACTCGGCTGGGGCGAGGTCTCCGAGGCTGGTGTGCCGGCGTCGGGGGTTGTACCAGCCCTCGATCCACTCGAAGATCGCCGAGGCGAGCTGTTCCTGGCTGTCCCAGCTGCGGACGTCGAGGAGCTCGCGTTGCATCGTGGACCAGAACGATTCGATCATCGTGTTGTCCACGGAGGAGGCGACCCGGCCCATGGAGCCGAGCAGGCCGGCGGTGCGCAGCCGGTGCCCGAAGACCCACGAGGTGTACTGCGGGCCGCGGTCGGCGTGCACCACGGTTCCCGGTTCGGGGTGGCGCCGCCAGGTGGCCATCTGCAGGGCGTCGACGACCAGCTCGGCGCGGATGTGGTCGGCGATCGACCAGCCCACGATCGTGCGGGAGTACACGTCCAGCACCGCGCAGCAGTACACCTTGCCGGTGCTCGTGGGATGTTCGGTGACGTCGGTGCACCACAGCTTGTCGGGTGAGTCGGCGACGAACCGGCGTTGCACCAGGTCCTCGTGCGGGGCCGGCAGCGGCCGGTGCCGACCCCGCTTGCGGCGGTGGCAGATCCCTTGCAGGCCAGCGGCTCTCATCAACCTGGCGACCCGCTTGCGCCCACACGCCAGACCCAGCCCGAGGCGCAGCTCGGCATGCACCCGCGGCGCACCATAGGAGCACCGCGACATCTGATGGACCTGCACGATCGTGGCGGTCAGCGCAGCATCAGCCACCGCGCGCGGTGATGGCGGGCGACCCAACCACTCGTAGTAGCCCGAACGCGAGACCCTCAACAACCGGCAGGCCACCGCGACGGACACTCCGTCGCCGGCGAGCTCACGGACCAGCCGGAACACTATTTTGGGTTCGGCAGCACGTTCTCTCGAGCGAAGTAGGCCGAGGCCCGCTTCAGGATCTCGATCTCCATCTGGGCCACCCGCAGCTCGCGGCGCAACCGAACCAGCTCCGCCCGCTCGGAACTGGTGACGCCCTCGACGCGGCCGGCCTCGACATCGTCGACCTTCATCCAGCGGCGCAGACACGACTCACTGATGCCCAGATCATGAGCGATCTGAGCCACCGGCTTGTCTCCCTGACGAGCCAGTTCCACCGCCCGACGGCGGAACTCCCGCGGCTTGGCAACAGGCATCCAGACTCCCCTCGAAGGTGACATCGTCACCTCAGATCGGGTGTCCGGGGAAGTGGGTCAGGCTCCCGTGACCCTGTTCGTGGGCGCGTTCGTCGGCGTGTGGGCGACTGAGCTCGTGCGGCGTCCGAGACTCACCCGCGTCGGCTCTGGGAGCGTGGGGCTCGCATCGGACGTCCCGTGCATGTCTATCGCAGTGACGATCCGCAACCCACCCGGAGTGCTGGGCATCCGGCTCCGCGAGACGGTCGTCCACGGTAGAGCCCTCTGGGGAGACATCGCGAAGGGCATGTCGATCCAGCGCAACACGGCGAACCAGTGCAGCGCTGGGCTCTACGACGCGAGCGGCCACCGCGTGGCGACGCTCTGGTGGCAGAAGGTGACGAGCGGACCGTGCCCGCCGCCGCGCTGCCGTGCTTTACGAGTGCGCGGAGTCCGACGGGATGGATGGACGTGCATCAGCGTCGCTCTGGCAGACCCTCAGAACAACCCTCGCGTGCCGGCCGCGCGTATGTGATCGCGGAGGCGGCCCTCGCATCGGTGAGGCCGCCACGGCGGGGGATCGGGCTCCGATTGCAGCCTGCCTGGGTCGACTATGGTGGGGGTTCTGGGCATCCAAGTTTTCCGGGCGTGGCTGCGCCAGGTGGGAGCAAGCCCGTGAGTGCGACGGCGAGTGAGGGTGCGGTCTTTCGCGAGGATGCCGGTGAGCCGGATCTGCAGGTGCGGTTGCTGGGTCCGGTGACGCTGTCGGTGTGCGGGGCGGTGGTGCCGGCGGGTCCTCGTTTGCAGCGCAGTTTGTTGGCGGTGTTGGCGATCAATGCCGGTCTGGCGCTGTCCCGGTCGGTCCTGGTGGACTTTTTGTGGGGTGAGCAGCCGCCGTCGACGGTGAGCCACAGCCTGCACACTCTGGTGTGGTCGTTGCGCCGGCTGCTGGGGTCGGACCGGTTGGAGCGAGTCGGTGACGGGTATCGGCTCAGCCTGGGGGTGGGCGAGTGCGATGTGTTGCGGGTCCGGCAGCTGGCGGAGTACGTGCAGCGCCGGGACACTCCAGCGGAGGAGGCGTTGGCGGGCGCGGAGGCGGCTTTGTCGTTCTGGACCGGTTCGCCGCTGTCCGACGTCGAGGGGGTGGCCGCGGACCTGGTCCGGGCGGAGTTGGAGAACCTGCGCACCCAGCTGGTTGCGGCCCGGGTCGGGTTGTTGATCGAGTTGTCCCGGGCGATGGAGGCGTTGTCCTCGTTGCGGTCCGAGGCGGCCAGCGACCCGCTGAACGAACGGTTCAGCGAGCTGCTGATCACCGCGCTGCACCAGTTGGGTCGCCGGCCGGAGGCGTTGGCGGAGTTCGACCGGGTTCGGCGCGCGCTGCGCGAGGAGCTGGGGCTGGACCCGGGGCCGGGTCTGCGCGCCGCGCACGAGAAGGTGCTGCGTGGTGGCGACCCTGAACGGCCGCCGGACAGGGTGGACACGCGGGTGGCCAAGCCGGTGCCGAAGCCGGCCCAGCTGCCGGCGACCTCGCGGGACTTCATCGGCCGTCATGGCGAGACCGCGCAGCTGGTCGGCTGGCTGACCCAGGACCAGGACGCAGCGAAGGCTGAGGACGAGGAGGCGGCGAAGGGTCGGGCGGGTCCGCGGGTGGTGGTGCTGCATGGTCCGGGCGGGATCGGCAAGACCAGCCTGGGTCTGCGGGCGGCGCACCTGGTGGCGGCCGGTTATCCCGATGGTCAGCTGTACGCCAGTCTGCGCGGCTTCGACCCGGCGCACCCGGCGCTGGTGGCCGCTGACGTGCTGCCGGGCTTCCTGTGGGCGTTGGGCGTGCTGGACGAGGACATGCCCGCGGCGGCGGCCGATCAGAGCGCGATGTTTCGCACGGTGCTCGCCGAGCGCCGGATGCTGCTGTTCCTGGACGACGCGCCCTCGGGGCAGGTGGTCCAGGATCTGCTGCCCGGGACGGCGGGCTGCGCGGTGCTGGTCACCAGCCGGCAACGGATGGGCGGCCTGGTGGCTCGCGAGGGGGCCCGCCGGCTGGATGTTCGCCCGATGGCCGACGCCGAGTGCGTCGAGCTGATGTCGCATCTGCTCGGTGCCGAGCTGGTGGCCGGCCAGCCGGACCAGGTCGGCCAGCTGATCGAGCTGTGCAGCCGCTGGCCGCTGGCGCTGCGGATCGCGGCCGAGCAGGTCCTCGAGCACGACGACGGCGCGCTCGGACTGGACGAGGTCTGCGGTCAGCTGTCCCGGGCCGGTGACCGCCTGCTGGATCGGTTGGGCACCGCCGAGGAGGACCCGGCGATGATGATGGGCGAGGTCCTGTCCTGGTCCTACCAGCGCCTGTCCGCCGCCGACCCGCGGGCAGCCGCGCTCTACCGGTTGCTCGGCGCGGGCCCGACGGTCCACTTCGACCAGCACTCGGCGGCCCGGCTGCTGGACTGCCCGCCGGACCAGGCGCACCAGCTGCTGCGCGCCTTGGCGGCCCGGCACATGCTCGAGCCGGACGGCGTGCAGCACCGGATGCACGACCTGGTGCGCCAGCACGCACGCGCGCAAGCCGACCTGCAGGACAGCCCGGCAGTGCTCGGCGCGGCGGTGGACCGGGTGCTGGCCTGGTACGCCGCGGCCTCCAGCGCCGGGCGGGTGGCCCTGGGCACCCCCCTGAAGGTGGGTATGGCCGCACCGGGTGAGGCCGCCGAGCAGCTCGGGCTCGGCGATGCCGACGCAGCAACTGCCTGGTTCAGCCGGTCCCTGGACGACCTGATGGCCTGCGTCCAGGTCGCCGCCGACCGCGGCCACCCGGCGGCCTGGCAGATCCCGCTCGGCCTCATCGGCTACCTGGAGCTGGCCAACCTGGGCGAGACCCGGGCCCACGAGATCAGCCACCGCACCGGGGCAGCAGCCGCCGCCAAGGCCGGTGAGCACTTGGCCGAGGCCGCGCTGCTGAACAACCTGTCAGTCCTGTACGAGCGGCTCGATGACCCCCAGGAGGGCGTCAAAGTGGCGCGACGGGCCGATGCTGCCGCCGCCCGGGCCGGTGCACCGTTCCGGGTCGTCACGATGCTGAACCTCGCCGACTGCTTGGTCGACGTCGGTCAGCATGACGAGGCGCTCGCCGTGCTCGACGAATCGCTGGCACTGGCCACCGAGCTCGGTGATGACGCCTGGCTCTCGGTCTCCTACGTCATGCTGTTCAGGGCCCACTGGGCCACCGGCCAGGTCGAGCTCGCCGACCGGGAGCTCGAGCAGGCGGTCGAGGTGGCTGAGCGCGGCGGCGCGTTCGAAGCCGCCAGCTTTGCGGCGGAGAGCGCGGCGAAGACTCTGATGGACGTGGACCCCGCCCGGGGCGGCGAGCATGTCCGTCGGGCGCTCGATCGCTTTGGTGACGCCTTGCTGCCGTACGACCACGCCTGCCTGCTCTCCTGGCTCGCGCAGTCCGAGCAGGCCACCGGGGACCGCGCGTCGGCGCTCCAGCACGCCCGGGCCGCGGTTGCCGCATTCGAGTCCTTGGAGAGCTTCGAGACCAAGCAGTTCCGGTCCGCCAGGGCCCTGCTGACGGCGAAGCAGGACGCGCGCTGACCCTGCGGCTCGTACGAGATCGGCGAGGGGCTCACCACCGGCCACGCCAACCACTTCGCGGTGCTGGACGTCCCGGGCGCACTGGTGGTCGAGCGGCTGCGACCTGCCTCGGGTCGGGGCCACGCCGCACCGGCCTGGAACACTCCTGCCGCTGCACTGCACGGCAGTGGGCAAGGCCTTGCTCGCCTTCGCAGACCCCGAGCTGCGCCGATCCGTGCTGAGTTGATTGATGTCGCTTGCCAGCGTGATGGGACCACCCCGTCGCCACGAGCATGGGACCACCTGGAGGTGTGAGTGAGCATCAGGTGGCCCTCGCCCTCGGTGTGTGCTCCGGAGGTGAGCCAGTAGATGGCGGATTGGGCGAGCAGCGCGTCGCTCATCATGGTCAGCCACTCAGACGGTCCCGGTTCGAGGTCACGATGGTGCTCGACTTGCCGTGCCTTTCCACGACGAGCTCGTAGAAGTCGTTGGCCTCGGTGGCGTCGAGTGCCCTGAGTTCGAAGTCATCGAGGATAGGGACGAAGCCATGCCAGGATCGCTCGGTCCGTGGCCGCTCGTGCGCCAGGAGGACCGTGACCGTCCAGTCCGAACCTTGCATGACCTCTTGCGACAGGGCTACCCGGTGACCGTCGACGGCATCTTCGGGCCGAAGACCGAGGCGGCGGTGCGTGGGTTCCAGCAGGCTCTCCACGCGGACATCCCGTCGGTCGTGGTTGACGGCATCGGGTCCGATGACGTGGCAGGCGCTCGTGAGCGGCATGCTCTCGTTCTGGCCCACCAGTAGGGGGCCGAGGGCTGCCGCGGTCGACGGCACCCCTGCTCTCGAGAACCACTGTCGCTCGTTTGTCCGACTGGCCATTGCACCCCTCGAAGACCGTAGCGATACTGCGAGAGAGGGTCCTCGACTGAGGAGTTGCGCGATGAGGCGTTTTCGGAATGGGCGTCTGGGTGCAGTGTTCGGCGGGTTGGTGCTGGCCACCAGCGTGGTGATGACCGCGCAGCCGGCCGCGGCGATAACGGATGGGCAGCGCGACGAGGTGCACACCAACGTCGGGGTCGTCCTGTTTAGCACCGAGTCGGGCCGGTTCCAATGCACCGGGACGCTGATCTCGCCCACGGTCGTGCTCACCGCGGGCCACTGCACGAGGGACACCGCCAGCAGCGCGGCCACAAACGTGTATGTCTCGTTCAACACCGACCTGCCACTCGACCCGCTGGCAGCCGGCATCACACCGGCGGAGAGGGCAGCCCGCGCCGCGAACTACATCACCGGCACGGCGCACCCGGATCCCGGCTGGACGGGCACCTTGTCCATTTCCAAGCAGCACGACCAGGGTGTGGTGGTGCTGGACACCCCAGCCGCCACCAAGTGGCCGGGAATCTCGCCGGCTCCTCTACTGCCGGTCGGCACGCTGGACGGCAACCAGGGCGCGCTCAAGAACCAGACGTTCACGCTGGTCGGCTATGGCGTTGACATCGGCGCGAAGAAGTCACAGATCGACGTGACGGAGCGGCGCTCAACCACGTCATTCCTCAAGAACGTGCAGGACGAGGTCGTCACCTTCCAAATCAACGACCAAGACTCCAAGGCCGGCGGCGGCTCGTGCTCCGGCGACTCCGGCGGGCCGACGTTCCTCGGGCAGTACGTCGTGGGTGACGCTTCCTTCGTGAACTCGTCTTCGTGCAACGCGACCGGTGCTTACCAGCGAGTCGACACGGCCTATGCACGGGCCTTCTTGGAGCAGTTCCTCTGACGGTGTCCGCACACGGGTGGCCGGCCAGGCCACCCGTGCCGGTGGTGGGAGGGTCACGCCGAAGCCGGCCACGGCTAGACGCAGCACCACCTGACCTGGCGCCAGCAGGTCGGCGATACGGGGCGGCCCTGAGCACTTCGAGTTCGGCCAGCCGCGCGGCATTCACCAGCTCCACCAGAGGATGTTGCAGGCCCAGGCTGAGGCAGCCGGGGCCGGGTAGCGCTGCTCTTCGGAATCTGGGAGAGGCCGACGGAGAGGGTGGGGAGGCGCAGCGACGGGAACCAGTCGGCTCAGACGTAACTCCCGTCCTCCAGCGCACCCGAAGCCTCATCCAGATTGCCCCTGGGCGGGGTCGCCACGATACGCAGTGCAGCCAACGGGTCCCTAGTACGACCCCACCCAACGAGCGTGGCTGCCACCGGGTCACCCACCCGCCACTCACCGAGATCCCGCGTCACGCCTCGGGTAAACCAGGATCCGGCAGCGACGCTTCGAAGATCTTGTCCATCAACACCGCTCCAGACTGGACTACTGGGCGCAGCTGCTTCCGGTACACGAGCTCGGTGACCTGCGTCGAGCGGTGGCCGACCCGTCGGCTGATCTCTTCGAGCGGAAGGCCGCTGTCCGAGAGCAGCGAGACGAAGCTGTGCCGCAGCTCGCGCGGAGTCCACCTCGTCTCGTCGACTCCCGGCACGTCCCGGAGGGCGTCGCGGAACGCACGGCGGACGTCAGCGGCATCGAGCGGTGTGCCGAGACGAGTCGAGAACACGAGGCCGTGAGCCTCCCACCGAGCGCCGGCTGCCAAGCG
This sequence comes from Angustibacter sp. McL0619, assembly GCF_049994355.1. Taxonomy (NCBI): domain Bacteria; kingdom Bacillati; phylum Actinomycetota; class Actinomycetes; order Kineosporiales; family Kineosporiaceae; genus Angustibacter; species Angustibacter sp. McL0619. The sequence continues at coordinate 2,086,933 of NZ_CP188257.1, forward strand.
CGCGGATTCCTGGTGCTCGCGCTCCCAGAGCAGCGCGGCGGTTGCGAGCTGGGGAAGAGCCAGGGTTCGGCGAGACTTGCGCGTCTACTCGCTGTTCCGCAAGTACCTCGCCCGGGCGCGCAACGAGGCCGGCGTCGACTTCAGCCCACTGGGGCAGAACGAGAGGGATGGCGGCCAGCCGCTGTCCGTCGACGGGGAGCAGTTGGCGTGGCTGAGGTTCGACTACGACGCCCAGCGCGTACCGCATTCCCACATCCACGTGCACGGCCAACGCGGCGCGCTGTCTCATCTTCTCGCGCGCACCGGTCACCGCAGCCCTCACCGAATGTCTGCCCTACACCTACCTACCGGCGGCTCCCGGTTCAGGCCGGACTTGGAGGACGTCATCCAGTTCCTGATCAGCGACTGCGGCTTTGACTCTCTCCCCGGATGGCAGTCAGCGGTTGACTCGGTGCGGACTGACTTCCGCCTCATCCAGGCCCGAGCCGTCACTCGGGCGATGGCGTCCGAGGCCGCCGGCGAGCTCGAGCGCCTGGGGTACACGATTACGCCGCCGCCCGGCGGACATCCGAGCTGGGTCGCAGGGCGCGGTTCGAGTGGTAGCAGCACGGGAGGTTCCGGATCTGGGTGATCTGATCCGATACCTGGCGGGTCCACTTGCTGTTGAACGGCTCAGCCGTTGAGCGGCCAGCCCGGCGTGGCGGACAGGGACCCGTCCAACTGCACGACCAGGCCCTGGTACCCGACCTGCGCTTGGAGCCACTCGGTCGCGTCTGGCCCGCGCACGAACGCTGCAGTTGCGAGCACATCGGCCCACATCAGCGAGGGCCCGGTCACACTGACCTGCGCCAGCGCCAGGGCGGGCCTTCCGATGCGCGGGTCGACCAGGTGAGCGCCTCTCGCGCCGACACCGGAAGTCGCTACCGCACCTTGGTCCAGCGGCAGCACCGTGAGCACACCACCGCCGCCGGGCCGCTCAATCCCGACCTGCCACGTCCTTCGATCCTCTTCGGGGCCAGTGCGCGACGTCCGCACGACGACGTCCCCACCGGCGTTCAGGCAAACGTCGTCGGGTAGTACCCGCATCATGGCGAACGCGCGTTCGGCCGCCCAACCCTTGACGATGCCGGACGGGTCGAACCTGACTCGGCCTCGCGCGTCGGGCAGGTGCACCCGGAACAGTCCGTTGGTGCGCTGCTGAGCCAACAGTGCCAGGGCGTGTACGTCGGCGAGGTCGGGGTCGGCGTCCTCGAGCGTCAGCTCGCCGCGCCCGATCCGTGAGACGTCGCTGTCTGGCCGGTATGTGCTGAACACGGCGTCGATCCTGTGCAGCTCGGTGAACGCCTCTCGGACCAGAACCGCCGTGTCTGCCCGTCGGGCGTTCGGCCCGCGAACGTGAACGCTCCACGGCATGCCCATGACCTGCTCGACGTACGCCGCTCGATCGAGGGGATCAGTGTCCGGCACCAGGGGGCTCCAGGCTCTGTGCCGTGCTCGCAGAGGTCTCCGACCACGCAGCCTTGGCTCCGCTGTGACCGATTCGCACAACCTGGACGACCGTGCCGACCACTCCGACGGCCGCCAGCACACTGATCGCGACGGTGACCAGGGCCCGCCTCGGCAGTTTGGAGGTTCTGTCCTGCCAGTACAGCCCGGCCGCGGCTACGGTCAGGATGATGACCCAGACGAGCAGCCCGTCTGCCATCTCGGTGTGCTGTCGCAGCAGCTCGGTCTCGGGGACGTGACGCTCCAGCGACTCGCCGGAGCTGGTCGACAGCGGGACGAGAAGCAGCGCGACCACTGACAGCAGCAACGGCAGGAACCCGGCCCAGCGGCGGAACCGTGGCCAGCAGGCGGCCAACGCGATGGAGAGGGCCGCGGTCGGGACCACCACCACGGTCGCGTGCACCACGAGCGGGTGCATGGGCAGGCCGAAGATCGTGTCGAACATGGAGTTCCCCTCCTCGCGGCAGACGTCGGATCGCCCACCTGCTCTGCTCGGCCAGCATTGGAGGGTGCTCTGAGAGCTTTCTCAGAGCGTGGCGCGCTCGCGCCGATTTAGGTCTCGGGATGTGAGCGCGGCAGGCGCAGCGTGAACGTCGCGCCACGGCCGGGCTCACCGTCCACGAGCAGGCTGCCGCCATGGGAGCGGGCGACCTCGTCGACCAGGGCGAGTCCGAGGCCGAAGCGGCGGCCGGCGTCTCCCGAGGTGCCGCGGCTGAACCGCTCGAGCAGCCGGTGCGCCTCGGCCGGGTCGAGGCCGTCACCCTGATCCGCGACGCTCAGCAGCACGTGGTCGGGGTGGATCAGGACCTGCACGGTCACCTCACCGCCGTCCGGAGTGTGGGCGATCGCGTTGTCCAGCAACGAGGTCAGGGCGCGGCGTAGTGCCGCTCCGGCGCCGCGGACGGCTGCCGGCCCGTCGGCCGAGGCGACGGACAGCCGGATGGCGCGCGCGTCGCCCAGTGCTTGCAGGCTGGCGCTGACGTCGACGGCGAGTGCGCCGACGTCGACGTCCTCCCCACGCTGCGGGCGGTGGTCCAGCTCCGCCGAGAGGAGCAGATCGTTGACCACCCCACCAAGGTTGCGTGCGTCGTCCACCAGGCGGTCGAGCTCGGCTGCGCGTTCTGTTGGGACGGTGCCGTGGAGGTGTCGGCGCAGCAGTTGGGCGCGGGTGAGCAGCACTGTCAGGGGAGTGCGCAGCTCGTGGCTGGCGTCGGCCACGAAACGTCGTTGAAGGGTCATTGCCTCAGCCAGCGGGCGCACGGCGCGTCGTCCAATGACCGCGCCGATCGCGGCTGCGCCCACGACGCCGACGATCGCGGCCACACCGAGCGAGACGACCAGTCGGCGTTCCTCGAGCTCACGTGCCGTCAGGTCGTAGACAGCGCTGACCCGTCCAAGAGACTTCTCTCCGGTGTACACGACGAGCTCTCGGTCGTCCCGCACGATCCTGATGATCCCGTCGGGCAGCGCTGCTGGATCGAGCGCGGCCACCTCGGGCGGAGCATCAGAGGTCGTCTGTCGGTCACCGCCAGGGGGGAGCACGAGCAGCCAGGTGCCCTGCGGGGGGTCGCTGACGTCGTCGGCGCTGGCCCAGGCGGTGCGGACGCTGCTATCGGCCTGCTGGTGCTGTTGGCGCTCATCCAGGAGCAGGACCGAACCCGCCATTACGAGCACCACGAGGGCGACGGCTGCCGCGGTCTGCACCGCGACCGTGCGCGCGGCGCGCCGCAGCATGGCGGCGTCCGGGTCGGTTCTCCGAGGCCCGCGCTCGTTCATGTGGTGCCGATCTGGTAGCCGGTCCCACGCACAGTGCGCACTGCCTCCCTGCCCAGCTTGCGACGCAGGTAGTACACGTAGGTGTCGACCGAACCGGGCGTGTCGGCGTCCTCGAACACCCGCTCCAGCAGCTCCTCACGGCTGAAGACTCGACCTGGTCGTCGCGCCAATACCTCAAGCAGCGCACACTCACGTTGGGACAGGTCGACACGTTCCCGGTCGGGGGAGAGCACGCATCGCTGGGCGACCAGCAGTCGGCCGGCGCCGATCGGGAGCTCGTCCGCGTCCTCGCTGTGGCGTCGCAGCAGCGACCGCAACCTCGCTAACAGCTCATCGACGTCGAACGGCTTGACCAGATAGTCCTCGGCACCAGCGTCCAACCCCTCGATGCGGTCGCGGACCGTACCGCGTGCGGTGAGGATCAAAACCGGCACCGAGACACCCTGGCGACGCAGCCTGCGGACCAGCTCGACGCCCTCGATCGCGGGCAGGCCGCGGTCGACGACCAGGACGTCCGGCGGGCGGGTGAGGGCGAGGTGCAGACCACGCTGACCGTCCAGAGCGAGATCCACCTGATACCCCTCGTCGGTCAGCAGCTCGCCCAGCAGCCGGGACAGCTCGCGGTCGTCCTCGACGACGAGCACGTGCGGTCCCGCGTCAACCGTCGGCTCGATCGCGTCGTCCACCCGCCGATCGTGGCACGGCCCGTCTCAGAGCCTGATCTGAATGATCCGTCGACACGTCCAGATCGTGTGCTCCCGTCGCGGGTGGACTCCGAGAAGCCTCTGAGGTGAGTCCCGCACCGTGGGGTGAGATGCAGGCCCGAGCAGGGAGGCGAGTAGTGACCCCGACCGACACCGCAGCGGTGCGGACCCGAAGGTCGCGCACCCCAGTTCTGCCTGGCGCGCGTCAGCGCACGCTCGCCCGCCGCCGGCTCGCCGACCTGCTCGAGGGCTCCGGCGTCGTCGTCGTCGTGGTGACAGTGATGATCTTCCTGTTGGACGGCGGCGGACAGTCCCTGGCCACGGGGACAGCGGCGGACCGGCTGGTCGGGCTGGGCCGGATCACCGGACTGGTCGGCACCGCGCTGCTTCTGCTTCAGCTGCTGCTCTCGGCGCGCCTGCCCTGGGTGGACCGCACCTACGGACACGACCGCGCTCTTGTCGCGCACCGGAGGCTGAGTCGAGTGGCGCTGCCGCTGCTGCTGGCTCATGCCGCCGCCATCATCCTGGGGTACGCGGCTCGCGACCACCTGTCGCCGCTGGTCGGTTGGCTGGTCGAACCGGTGCGGTTGCTCGGTGGTGCCGTGCCGGACATGCTCACCGCGTTCCTTTCGATGGTGTTGCTGGTGGTGGTCGCGGTGACGTCCGTGCAAGCTGCCCGTCGGCGCACCCGTCATGAGACCTGGCACGTTGTACACCTCACCGGTTACCTCGCCGTCGTGCTGTCAGTGCCGCACCAGCTGTCCACCGGGACGGACATCGCAGGGCACCCGCTCGCACGTGCTTGGTGGTTGATGCTCTACGTCGGGACGGCCGGAGCGGTGGTCCTGTTCCGAGTGCTGACTCCGCTGTGGCGCTCGCTGCGGCATGCGCTGGTGGTGCAGGAGGTCGTCCAGGAAGGCCCAGGCGTGGTGTCGGTGGTTGTGACCGGCCGTGACCTGGAGCACATGTCGGTGCGCGCGGGTCAGTTCCTGCAGTGGCGCTTCCTCAGCCGCGGCCTGTGGGCGGCCGCTCATCCCTGGTCCCTCTCGGCAGCTCCGGACGGAAAGCGGCTACGGCTGACCGTGCGCGACCTCGGCGACCACTCCCGGCGCGTGGCCGGGCTCCGGCCCGGAACACGGGTGCTGGTTGAAGGGCCGTACGGCGCGTTCACCACTGACCGTCGCACCCGTACCAAGGTGCTGCTGGTCGCGGCCGGCATCGGGATCACACCGGTGCGGGCCCTCGCCGAAGAGATCGCGCACGCCTCGCACACCGCGCCGGGCGATGTCACTGTGCTGTACCGCGGAAACGACGAGGCGACGATGGTGCTGACCGGCGAGTTGGACCTGATCGCTGCCGGCACGGGCATGCGGGTGGAGCTGCTGGTCGGGCCGCCGGTGCCGGGAACCTGGCTGTCGCCGGACCTGGCGGGCCCAAGTCCGGCGGCCGACGTCGAGACGCTGCGCCGACTGGTGCCGGATCTGCGCCAGCACGACGTCTACGTGTGCGGACCGCCGGCCTGGATGGCCCTGGTCCGGCGGTCGACGCGAGCTGCCGGCGTGCCAGCCGATCGGATCCACGACGAGCGGTTCGGCTGGTGAGAGCGCCAACGGCTCTGGTCACAGTGGTGGCGACGGCGGCACTGCTCGGCACTGCTTGGCAGATCGGGTCGCGGCACTCCGTCGGCCAGGTCGACGGCGTCCACGTGATCTCCGCCCCGCCGTCGCCGGGCTCCTCGAGCCCGACCAGCCGCGCCGGCCGCAGCCCCACCAGACCACCTCGACCCGCAGGTGCGGCCACGAGCGACCCGAAGACGATCCAGGTCGACGGAGCCGTCGTCGGCACTCCCTACGGGCAGGTGCAGGTTCGCGCCGTGCTTCGCGGCAGCACCTTGCTCGACGTCCAGGCGCTGCACCTGACCGACTCGGGGGGGCACTCCCGCGACCTGAGCGCCATGGCCGCCCCGACCCTTCGCAGCGAGGCCATCGCAGCCCAGTCCGCCAAGATCGACACGGTCAGCGGCGCGACCTACACCAGCGAGGGATACCGGCAGTCGCTCCAGGCCGCACTCGACGCCGCGCACGCAGCGGGCTGACTGGCTAATCGTTCCAGAAGGCAGACGGAGGGTCAGTGGCCAGGTAGCACGGCCCAGCCAACCGCGGCCCAGCCAACCGCGGCCCAGCCAACCGCGGCCCAGCCAACCGCGGCCCAGCCAGGCCGCAATCCACCATCGCGCGATGGGAACCGTGGTCTATCAGAAACTTGCTGCCGGTCACGGTGCCCGTGCCGCCCATGAACGCCAGAGTCGTGGTGGTCATCTTGTCCTCCGATGACGTAGGCGGTGTAGCGAGGCGCCGGCCACGACCGCGCCGGCGACGAAGCAGACCGGTTGCAGCCACAGGCGCATGGTCGGCAGCAGGACGAGCTGCAGCGCGATCCACCCCATCAGCAGTGACCCGGCAACGAGCGAGGCCAGCCCGGCCTTGGGGTGCGCCCAGGTTTCCAGCCACGCCGCAGTGAGCATCGGAACGGCGACCACGACCACCAGGGATAGGCCCGGGAGTGTCCAGCCATTCAGTATTGGAAGGCGCTGCAGCGCGCGCCGATCCAGGTCCCAGACACCGAGGACCAGGCTGATGCCGCCGTACACGGCCTGCACCGCGACGAATGTTTCCAGCACGATCAACCACCACGGCCGCTGCGCGGACGGATAGCTGACCGGTGCCAGTGTCGGACGGTCTGGCTCATGCATTACCGGTGCCATGACAGCCTCCTCGGGGCCACAACTGGCTGGACGGTGGGCTGTGCCCGTAGCAGACGTGCCCACCAAGGGCGCTTCGACGATGTCTGCGCGGCGATATGGACGCCGCGGGGCAGCGATCGCTGGCCGCGCACACTGACCCAGCCGCCTGGTCCCATGGAGACGTGGCCCACCTGCGGGCGACCACGACGTAGTGCCCGCGCGGTGGCAGCCGCCGCAGCGCCGCGCAGATCAAAGACCCCGACGGTGCGAGGGATCCCGTGCTCGAGGCGTGTGACAGGCAGGATGCTGTGGTCGTTCGCTTGGGTCTGATCCGTGTGTGCGGGTGCGTGGCCGTGCCCTGACTGGGCGGGCCGGCGCCGCAGTGTGGCGTCTGTCATGTCTTCCTCCCGTTCCGACTCGCCGTCGTGATGGGCGTCTCTGCCGGTATGACTTGAGTTGCCCGTGGTGCGGGACGGTCCGCGTGCCGGGTGGTGAGGGAAGCGGAGTGCCGCTCGGGGACGAGGACTACCGGGCAAGGGGCTGTCCATAGCTCGAAGCGCTGGTGCCGGTCGTGGATGCCGAGGACGACGAGGTCCTCTGCGGTCAGCCGCGCAGCCACGACGTCGGGTCGACCCTCGAGGAGTTCGGTGGTGATGTCCGCGAGTGGCGCCAGTCCGCGGATGACGGCAACCAGATCCGCGTGCCATTCCTCGGCCTGACGGGCGCGGAGCTGTCGTGCTGGCTCGTCTACGAGACTGGGCGTTGTCCAGGTTGTCCAGGTCTCCACGGTGTCGATGATGTGCATCCGTGCTGTCGCGGACTGGTTGGCCCGCTCAACGGCCCAGGACAGCACGGATGGGGCGATCTGCGAGTCGGTGGCGGTCACGACGATCCGCTGCTCGGTCTCGACGGCCGAGTCCGGACCCACCAACGACACAGGAACCGTGCTGTGGCGAGTGACGTAGCGGGCCGTGCTGCCGATGAGCGCCCCGACGATGCCGAGATGGCTGTGCGTACCCAACACCACCATGAGGGCGCCGTGCGATCGACGGACCAGCAACCTCCCGGCCGATCCTCGGTGGTGGGTCAGCCTGGCGTTGACCTGAGGGTCGATCCGATGTGCGAGTCGCAGAGCTTCACGGCCGAAAGCAGCTGTCCGCGCGTATTCGGTCTGGCTGCCGTAGTGGTCGGCGGCAGGGTGCCGGGCCCGCCAGGCAACGACGATCTCCAGGATCGCGTCCAGCCTGTGTGCCTCTCGGACTGCCCAGCCCAGAGCGCGGACGGCGACTGCGGAGTCGTCGTATCCGATGACCACCCGCGGCTGATCGAGGACGAGCCTGCGCACGTGGGCGCTGATGACCTCCATCACCGACCTCCGAAGGTGACGACACCCATGTCAGAACGCCTGTTGTTCGTCAGTCTCTGGCGGTGCGCGTGGCATCGTCAGGGTCGAAGGTCCCCACGGCGCATGCGGAACTATGTCGGGACCAAGGGCCTCTGCGCGCCAACCGTCGGCTGCCACGCTTGAGTCCGGGCAGTCGACTCCGGGAGTGGGCAGATGGGCCAGGACCAGCAGCGTCGACGCGTGGTGGTCGGCTACGAGGACGCCTCCAGCGACGTCGCCGTTCGGTGGGCTGCCGCCGAGGCGCTGCGTCAAAGCACCGGCTTGACCGTGGTCCACGCCTACCGGCGGGAGATGGCATTTCCATGGGGGCATACCCCCTGGTACGCCGACCTGGACATCGCCGACGTGACCGAGCGGGTCAGGTCCAGCGCGCTCAGCGCCAGCCGTCACGGAGTCGAACTGGCCCGTGCCCAGGCACCTGGCCTCGAGGTGACCGAGACGGTCGTCGGCGCGAGCTCGGGGGCTGCCCTGGTGATTGCATCCGAGTGCGCGTCGGTGTTGGTTCTCGGCTCGCGACCCCCAACTGCTGTGGATCACGAGCGGGTCGGCGGGTCGGTGGCAGCCAGTGTTGCCGAGCACGCTGCCTGCCCAGTCGTCGTCGTCCCCGAACCCGATGGTCAACGCTCCAACTCAGCGACGACGCCTGTTGCTGCACAGGGGGCTGGCGGGGTCGTGGTCGGCGTCGACGACTCCCCCGAGTGCACCGACGCCATCGGCTTCGCCTTCGGACAGGCGGCATCTCGGGGCGCTTGGCTGACTGCGGTGCATTGCACCTGGGTCGACCCGGAGGCACGGCCCACCGCATCCGGGCCTGAGCGCCTTGAGGCGGGCCCTGAGCAGCTGGAGGCGATGAACCCGGAGCTGGCGCGGTGGGCTCGTCGCTACCCCGAGGTGCCCGTGCACCTCGTGCTCGCAAAGGAGCCCGTTGCCGCGTCCCTGGCCGAGGTGGCCGGCGACGCCCAGCTGTTGGTCGTCGGGTCTCGGGGGAGAGGCAGTATCGTCAGCAGGTTGCTCGGCTCGGTTAGCAGGCGGCTGGTGCTGGCCCCGCCGTGCCCGGTCGCCGTCGTGATCCGCGGCCAACTGGAAGCGGTCACGGATAGCGCGCCACATGTCGAAGCCTGACCTGCGCGGAGCCGCGCAAGCGTCTGGTGGTCAACGCTGGGGCCGGCAGCTGCAAGCTGCAGGTCCTCGGGCCGGACCAGGCTCAACTGCTGATGATCGGGACCTCTGGCCCTGGCTGTGCTCCGACGAGGAACGCATCCTGGGTTGATAGGTCGACCAGGGAGGCCACCGATGGACACCCAGGCAGCACCGAAGGTGGAGGAACTCCGTGAGCACGAGTCGTGGCAGCTCGTCCGCGGTACCGCGGTCGGCCGCCTCGCAGTGATCGTCGATGCCCGGCCGGAGATCTTTCCGGTCAACCACATCGTCAACCATGCGGAGATCGTGTTCCGCAGCGCGCCAGGCACCAAGCTCAGCGGCGCGGACGGGAGCCTGGTGGCCTTCGAGGTCGACGGCGTCGACCTCGACTCCGGCCTGGCCTGGAGCGTGGTCGCCAAAGGCCGTGCCCACGTGATCCGCAAGCTCCAAGAGGTCGTTGACACCTTCGGAATGGAGCTCACGTCGTGGCAGAGCGGCGAGAAGCCGATCTTTGTTCGGATTCAGGTCGACGAGATCACCGGCCGTCGGTTCACCCCTACATGGCGGCGTCCGCAAGTCACCGGCGACGGGACGCGCGAACCAGGGGCCGACGTGGGGAGTGCGCCATGATGGGCTGGCATGGCGGGGGGTTCTCTGCCTCGGGCTGGATGGTCATGAGCTTGTCGATGCTGGTGATCTGGGCGCTGTTGGTCTACCTCGGTTACCTGCTGGGTCGCGCCAGCCGCTCTGCCCAGACTCAGCCGCATGACCTGACCCCGGCGGTGCAGGTGCTGGACGACCGGCTCGCGCGTGGCGACATCGACCCCGACGAGTACTCCCGACGTCTGAGCGTTCTGAGCCAGCCGCGTCGCTGACCCACTCAGCCGCCGCGGCCCTTATGTGGGGTGCTCAGCTGCGCTGAGGATCGGCGGTCAGCCGCGTCGCGACGTCCGGCACATACGTCTGGACGTCTCGCGGGGGCCGCTCGTATCCGCGGCTCGCCGGCCTCGGCGGGATCTCGATCGTCGGTGGTGTCCCAGGCGTGAACGGGATGCTGTCCAGCAGGTGGCTGAGCATGTTGATCCGCGCCCGCCGCTTGTCGTCCGCCTCGACGACCAGCCACGGCGACTCCGGGATGTCGGTGTGCACGAACATCTCGTCCTTCGCGCGCGAGTAGTCCTCCCACCGCTTGATGGACTCCAGGTCCATGCCGGACAGCTTCCAGTGCCGCATCGGGTCACCCAGCCGGGACGCGAACCGGCGTTCCTGCTCCGCGTCGCTGACCGAAAACCAGTACTTGCGCAGCAGGATGCCGTCCTCGATCAGCAGCCGCTCGAAGATGGGGCACTGGTGCAGGAAGCGCTGGTACTCCGCCAGAGTGCAGAACCGCATCACCCGTTCCACACCGGCCCGGTTGTACCAGCTTCGGTCGAACAGGACGATCTCCCCAGCGGCCGGCAAGCGTTCCACATATCGCTGGAAGTACCACTGCGTCTGCTCCCGTTCGGTCGGGGCCGGCAGCGCCACGATTCGCGCGACCCGCGGGTTGAGGTACTCGGCGACGCGTTTGATGGTGCTTCCCTTGCCGGCCGCGTCCCGACCCTCGAACACGACGACGACGCGCTGCTTCTCGCGCTGCACCCACTCCTGCATGGCGACCAGCTGGGTTTGCAGTCGACGCAGCTCAGCCTCGTAGACCCCCCGCGGCAGCCGCGGGGATCGTGATGTCCCCATGACGGCACGCTACGGCTGCAAGGACCGCAGTGACAGGACGAACGGCCCGCGTTGTTCGCGCTCGTCTGCCGGCCGCCCGATCTGAGGCCGGCTGTCACAGCGGTGTCGCGGCTGAACGACGGCGCTATGTGCTACCACGCTCACTGTCCCGGGACGTACACTTGTCGCCGGGTACCGGCGGTGGCGCACCATGCAAGTTTGGGCACTTGCGCTGGGTTCCCGGCGGCGAATCGAGCAGTGGCGAACGAATTGGTGGCTCGAGGCTATGCACTCGCACCTGAGGGACAAGTTCGTGCGATGACCATGTCCCCCCGGCCGCTCGGGCGCACCGGCCTGATGGTCAGCCCGCTGACCCTCGGCACGATGGAGTTCGGCGGCAAGACCGACCAGGACGACGCCAGAGCGGTGTTCGGCGCGGCGCTGGATGCCGGCATCAATGTCGTGGACACCGCGAACGTCTACGGACGGGGGATCAGCGAGGAGATCGTCGGAGCCCTGATCAAGCCGCTGCGCGACCGCCTTCTGCTCGCCACCAAGTTCTCGGTGCCGATGGACGATCGCGACCCGAACTCCGGGGGCACTTCCCGGCGGGCGGTGATCGCGGCCTGCGAGGCCAGTCTGCGAAGGCTTGGCACGGACCACATCGATCTGTACTACATCCACCGACCCAGCACCCAGACCGCGATAGACGAGACGCTGCGGGCTCTCGACGACCTGGTGCGCGCCGGCAAGATCAGGTACGTCGGCACCTCCGGATTCTCCGGCTGGCAGGTGGTGGAGGCGCTGTGGTGCGCGCACGACCTGCGGATCGCCAGACCGGCGGTGGAGCAGGTCGCCTACCATCTGCTCGACCGCCGTGCTGAGCGGGACCTCGTTCCGGCGGCCCTCTCGCACGGCACTGCGCTCACCGTGTGGTCGCCGCTGGCGGGGGGCCTGCTCACGGGCAAGTACCTCGATGGCCAGCAGAGCCTCGGGTCGCGGTTGACCCCTGACAACCCTTGGGGCGCCAAGCACTTCACGCCGGCGGCCGACACCGCGGTGAGGGCGTTGGCGGAGGTGGCCCGCGGTGTCGGCGTGCCGCTGACCGCGCTCAGTCTCGCCTGGACCCTGCAGCGCCCTGGCGTCGCCAGCTTGGTCATCGGGCCGCGCAGCGTCGAGCAGCTGGGGGGACTGTTGGAGGCGGTGGACGTGGTTCTCGCCCCGGACGTGTGCGCCGCTATCGACGAGATCGTGCCGCCGGGCGGGGTCACCGTTCCCTACTACCTCGACGACGACTTCGCCGACTTTCGACCGCAGCCCTACGGGTGGTGACGAGGATGGGCACCCGAGCGCCGATCGGCATCTTGGGCTCCGGCACGGCCGCCCAGACGCTCGGCCTGGGGTTCTTGCGGCAGCGGCATCCGGTGATGCTCGGGTCCCGCGACCCCGGCAAGCTCCAGTCGTGGCTCGCGAGCGCCGGGGCCGATGCAAGCACGGGCAGCTTCCAGGACGCTGCCCAGTTCGGCGACGTGGTCGTCATCTCCGTGCGCGGCGCTGCGGCAGAGAACGTCGTCCGGCTGGCCGGCCCGGCGAGTTTCGATGGCAAGGTCGTTATCGATGCCAGCGACCCCTTGGACTTCTCGTCCGGTCGCCCAGGTCTGTTTGTCGGCACGACCGACTCGCTGGGCGAGCGCATCCAACGCCTGCTGCCGACGGCCCGAGTCGTGAAGGCGCTCAACACCGTCGCCGCCGACGTGATGGTGGATCCTTCCCTGTGTGCCGGCGATCCGGACATGTTCGTCGCCGGCGACGACGAGCGCGCCAAACGGACAGTCACCGACCTTCTCGAGGACTTTGGCTGGCCGGTCATCGACATGGGCGGGATCGAAAGCGCTCGCTGGCTGGAGGCGATCAGCCTCGCCTGGGTCGTCTACTCGCAGCGCACGGGCAGCACCCACCACGCGTTCAAGCTCGTCGGACGCTTGTAGGGTCTGCTCATGCAGGACCTTGGCGGCGATGGCCCCACGGTGCAGGACGCCGAGGGTCTGTCGGATGACCTGCCCGAGGCTGTGCGGCAGGCGCTGCTGACGCTGCGGATCTGCCTGGACTCAGCACCCGCCATGATCACCGTGACGTGGGGGTCGCAGCACCGGCTGGCCTACCAGAACGCCGAGTCGGTCCGCGTGCTTGGCCGCCGAGTTCTCGGCCTGCCTGTGGTGGACGCGTTCTCCGACATGCCGGCTGACCGATGGGTCCGGCTGGATGACGTGCTGGCCAGCGGACGGCCGATCGACGTCCCGCGGACCCGGCTCGACCTGCTCGACGCCCACGGGTCGCAGCTGGTGCTGCGATACGTGATGGCGCCGCTCGGTGAGCATCCGCCGTACGCCGGAGTGGTGCTGACAGCCGTGGACGCCTCGGCCGAGGCACGCGCCGAGCAGGCCGCGGACCGGGGCCAGCTGCTGGCCATCGTCAGCGAGCAGATGAACGCCGCCGCGGACCCCGACTCCGCGTTGCAGGCGCTGACCGACGCCCTGGTCCCTGCCATCGCGGATGTCGCCGCCGTGTACGTGCTGAGCGAGGCCGGCATGGCGGCCTCGTCCGGCAGCACGCCGTCAGCGATCACTGTCAGCAAGCCGGTGCTCGACCTGGCCGGACCGACGCCGCCGGCGCAGTCGCGTGACGAGCCGTCGCCGTGGGCGGCCGCGCTGGCCGCCGGGGAGACGGTGCTGATCGACGTGGAGGGGGCAGCCGACCGAGCCGAAGTGGCCTCCGGTGTGACCGCTAGCTGGCTCGCCGCGGCCGGGGGCCGCAACCTCGTGGTGGTGCCGCTGCTCGTCGCCGGCGACATGGTTGGGGCTCTGGTGCTGTTGGCGACTGGTCCGCGGCCGAGGTACGAGCGTCGCGACTCGGCCTTCTTCGAGGACGTCGCCGCCCGGGCCGGTGCGGCCGTCGGGCACCTGCGCAGCTATCAGCAGCAGCGGGACATCGCGCTGCAGCTCCAGCGAGCCCTGTTGCCGGCCATCCTGCCCCGACTGCCCGGGCTGGAGGTGGCAGGCCGCTACGTCGCCGGCAGCGCCGACGTCGAGGTCGGAGGCGACTGGTGGGACGTTCACCACCTGGGCGCCGGACGGATCGGTCTCGGTGTGGGCGACGTCTCCGGCCGCGGAGTTCCCGCAGCCGTGCTGATGGGTCAGGCCCGAGCCGGCATGCACGCGGCCGCGCTCGCCGACCCGTCGCCGGTGCGGGTCCTCACTGTGCTTGATGAACAGGTCAGCGACCTCGTCTCGCCCACCCGGCCAGACCCCGAGCACCGGCTGCCGGCGAAGTTCGCGACCGCCCTGTACGCGGTGCTCGAGCCCGCGGCCCAAGTGCTGCGAGTGGCCAGCGCCGGGCACCCGCCAATGCTGTTGCGCGAGCCCGGTGGCCGCGTGCTGCCAGTGGAGCCGGAGCCCGGAGCACCGCTCGGCCTCGGGGTAGGCGGGTACACCGAACTGCTCGTGCCCTGCCCACCTGGCTCTGTGTTGGTGGCGTTCACCGACGGACTGGTCGAATCCCGCACCACGGACGTCGAGACCGGGATCGCCGCGGTGGCTGGCGTGCTGTCCGCGATCGACGACCGAGCCCCTGTCGAAGAGATCGCCGACCGGCTGCTGCTGCTGGCCGACGGCACGGACGACACCGCCCTCGTGGTCTGCCGGGTCCTCGGCTGACCACGCAGTCGGCGGACAGGCCGGTCTTGATGATGCCGGCCCGGCGCTGCCGTATCACCCGCTTCGGATGAGGACATCACCTCGCGCACGGCGCTAGCGTCCCGAGCACACAGCGTGGTCCCGCCGACCGGCGCCCACGCAACCGGGAGAGGGATGACATGAACAACATCACGACGGACTTCGGGGACGTTCTGCTCTGGAGCTTCTGGTTCTTCATCTGGATCGCCGCGCTGATGGTGTGGTTCCGCTGCCTCTTCGACATGTTCAGCGACAGCTCGCTGAGCGGCTGGGGCAAAGCCGGCTGGGCCATCCTGCTCATCTTCGTGCCGTGGTTCGGTGCGCTGATCTACCTGATCGTCCGGGGTCGCAGCATGAACGAGCGCCAGGTGGCCGAGCTCCAGAGGCGCCGGGCCGCCCAGGACGACTACATCAAGCAGGTCGCCGCCCCGTCAGGTCCGACGGAGCAGATCGCCAACGCCAAGTCGCTGCTGGACTCCGGCACCATCACCCAGGCCGAGTTCGACGCGCTCAAGGCCAAGGCGCTCGCCTGATCTCACCCGGTGACGGGCCGCGTGCCAGCACGGCGCGCGGCCCGTTCCGTCGTCGTCCCGGCTACTGGCGCGCCATGGCGACGCGCATCCGTTCCTCAGGGTCGATGAAGTGGTCGTGGTCGTCGTCCCCGACGTCGATCTGGACCCAGTGGATCCGCCCGGTGAAACGGCTCGTCGCAGGCGTGTAGTCGTCGGTGACCGTCGTGCCCGTCTCGTTCCCGATGTCCGTCGTCTCGTCCGCGGAGAAGATCATGGGCTGGGTGGCCGCGGCCCGCCCGCTGCCAACCGCCGTGCCGTCGTAGTACAGCGTCACGTCCCCGCCCTTGGCCAGGCCGCCGCCGTCGTAGGCGAACTCCATCCGCACCTGGTGGGTTCCCTCGGGGACGGCCGTGTCGGCCACCGTGGTGAACAGGTGGATCCCCAGGACGTTGTAGGCGAACGTTGCTCGCCCGTCCTTGAGGTAGACCGCCCAGCCACCGAACCGGCCACCCTGGGCGATCAGTACGCCTCGGGCTCCGCCCGGCGGCACGTCCACCTCCGCCGTCACCGAGAACGACTTGTTCTTGATGCTGACGACGCTGTTCTCCGAGAGCCGGCCCATGCCGGGGTAGAACAGCTGGGAGTTTCCGTGGATCAGCGTGGGGCGCCCCGCCAGCTCCGGGTTCAACCGCTCACCGGAGCGGTCGTCCATTGGCAGGGCGTTGTACTTGGCCGCCTCGATCAGCCAGAGCCGCTGTAGGCCGGCGAGCCGCTCGGGCTGCTGCGCCGCCAGGTCGTCGGCCTGGCTGAAGTCACTGCTGCCGTCGTACAGCTCCCACACGTCGGCGTCGAACGGACCCATGTGAGGGTCCAGGATCATCCACGGCGTCTTGTGCTTGGTCACCGCGCTCCAGCCGCGGTGGTAGATGCCGCGGTTGCCGAACATCTCGAAGTACTGCAGGTCGTGCCGTTCGGGGGCGTCGGCGTCGTTGAGGCTGTACAGCATGCTCGTGCCTTCCATCGGCGACTGCAGCACGCCGTTGACCATCGTCGGCTCGGGCAGCCCGGCGGCCTCCAGGATCGTCGGCGCCACGTCGATCACGTGGGTGAACTGCGAACGCAGGCCGCCGCGCTCGGTGATACCCGAGGGCCAGTGCAGGATCGTGCCGTTGCGCGTGCCACCCCAGTGCGAGGCCACCTGCTTGGTCCACTGCAGAGGCGTGTTCATCGCCCAGGCCCAACCGACCGAGTAGTGGTTGTAGGACGTCGGCGAGCCGAAGTCGTCCATCTTGCTGCGCATGAACTCCGGGGTCTCGAGCGCTGCCATCCCGTTGAAGTTCGCCAGCTCGTTGAAGGCGCCGTTCATGGTTCCTTCGGCGGAGGCGCCGTTGTCGCCGATGATGTAGTAGATGATCGTGTCGTCCAGGACGCCGAGCTCGGTCAAGGTGTCGACGAGCCGGCCGACCTGGTGGTCGGTGTGCTCCAGGAACCCGGCGTAGACCTCCATCTGGCGCGCCAGAACGGGTTTGAGGTCGTCCGGCATGTCGTCCCAGGCGGTGATCTCGTCGTGCCGTGCGGTCAGCCCGGCGTCGGCCGGGATGACGCCGAGCTCCTTCTGCCGGGCGAAGATGCGCTCGCGCTGGACGTCCCAGCCGTCGTCGAACTGACCGGCGTACTTGTCGGCCCACTCCTTGGGCACGTGGTGCGGTGCGTGCGTCGCACCGGGCGCGTAGTACACGAAGAACGGCCGATCGGGCATCAGCGCCTTCTGCTGGCGCATCCAGCTCACCGCGTGGTCGGTCAGGTCCTCAGTGAGGTGGTAGCCCTGCTCTGCCGTCGCCGGGGGCTCGACGGGGGTCGTGCCGTCGTACAGAGCCGGGTCGTACTGGTTGTTCTCGCCGCCGATGAACCCGTAGAAGGTCTCGAACCCACCGCCGCCGGAGGGCCAGGCGTCGAACGGGCCCATCGGGGAGGACTGCCACACCGGCACCTCGTGGCACTTGCCGAACTGGGCCGTCGAGTAGCCGTTCAGCTTGAGGGTCGTGGCCAGCGGCGCTTTGGTGTTCGGCCGCACCGAGCTGTTGCCGGGTGCGGAGGTGGCGGTCTCGGTGATGCTGCCCATGCCGACCGAGTGGTGGTTGCGGCCGGTCAGCATCGCCTGCCGGGTCGGCGCGCACAGGGCGGTGGTGTGGAACCGGTTGTACCGCAGCCCTCCGGCGGCGAGCCGCTCGGCGACCGGGGTCTGGCAGGGTCCGCCGAACGCGCTCGAGGCCCCGAAGCCGACGTCGTCCAGCAGGATGATCAGCACGTTCGGTGCGCCAGCGGGTGGCAACAACGGCTCGATCGGTGGGAACGCGGTGTCCGGGTCCTTCGCGTCGTACGTGGTCAGACCGGGCCGCGGCCGGTCGGGGATGGGCAGCATGGTGCGCGCGTGCCGGTCGGGGGTCATGGCGGTCCTCCGCACTGCGGCGAGGTGGCTGGGGTGTGGCCGAGTTTAGGTCTGTGGTCTCGGACCGCACATCACCCTCATCGGGTGGTCCGGACGGCTCGCTAGCGCCGCTCGGACACCGCATCCCTGCGCCGGCGGGCGGCCAGGTCAGCCAGGACGGACCGGTTCAGCAGCGGCCGTGGGTCGACCAGGGTCAGCGCCTTGCGATGGGGCCGGCGTCCCTGCTGCAGGTCTGCCCTGAGCTGGCGTTCGATCTCCCAGGCCCGGTCCGCGGTTGCCTGCACCGGGGGCGTCGGCGCGAACAGCGCGACGTCGACCAGGGGCACGAGCTGCCTGATCGCGAGTGCGGGTGCCCCGAGCGCGGTCACGGCGCTGTCCGTCGTCTCTGCCGGGCTCCACGATCGGTGCGGGACGACGCCGCGCTCGACCAGGCGGTCCTTAGCCTCAGACCAGGCGCCCAGCACCTGGCGGGCCGGGGTGGGCGCGCGGATCCGGGCCATCCGACGCCGCCACTTCTCGATGACGACCCCGGCGGCGACCAGCAGCGTGAGAACGGCGATGGCGAGCAGTGACGTGATCCCACCGTGCAGCACGGTTGCGGCCAGCCCGTGCTGGCCCGCGGTGCCTGCAGCCGTTCCCTGGTCGGCACCTGGCCGGCTCTGCGCCGGGCCGGCGCTGGTGTCCGGGGCGGCGATGACGTCGTGGGACCGGATGCGAGGCGCAGCAGTACGTGCGAGGTCGACCGTCTCGAACGGCACCCACCCGTAGCCCTGGAAGGGAACCTCGCCCCAGGCGTGGGCGTCCGCCGTGGTCACCTGCACCTGCCGACCGGCGGCCAGCGCCTTGCTGTCCACTAGGTACCCCACGCCGACTCGTGCGGGGATGCCAAGCAACCGGGCGAGGATGACGAACGCCGAGGCGTGCTGCTCTGCGAAGCCGTTCTGGTCCTCGGGCTTCGCGTGGACGAGCATCCGCGTCACGGCACCGTAGGAGTGGCCTGGTGGCGCGTCAGGGTCGTAGGGCAGCGCCTTGAGCATGGTCGAGATCAGCAGCAGCTGGTCGTACGGTGAGGTGGCGCGCTGCGCGATCTGCGTCGCGATCTGCTGCAGCGCGCGAGGGGGCGTCGGGAGCGCGAGGTAGTCGTGGATCGGAGCGGGTGAGCCGATGGCAGCCGCCGCGCTCAGCGTGGTGTAGGGACGGAACCGACAGGTGAGCTGGTAGTGACCCGGGCTCGTCGTTCCCGCCTCGGCAAGGGTGCCCGAGCGCGCGCTGAAGCCCAGCCCGCTGGCGTCCAGGCGGAGCGGTCTTCCGCACTGTGGAAGGAACGCGTTCTCGGGGGCGACCACGTCGACGGTCAGATGCGTCTCGGCGGACCCCGAGACGAGCCCGTCGTCGGGCAGAACGCTTCCCGCGGGCCGGAACTCGTCATCGGCCGCGGACCAGGTCGACCCGTCGAAGGTGTCGAGGGCCGCGACGCGCACCCGGTCCAGTGTCGACCCGCGCGCCGAAAGCCGGAACAGGGTTCGCGGCGGCTTGTCGGCCAGCTGGCTCTGCACGGTGGCCAGTGGCGTGATCTCCGGGGCGACCCGGAACGGCGGGGTCACCAGGTCACGGACGTCGTAGCGCTGGCTGCCGTCCGCGATCGGCAGCGCAGCGGCAGCCGCGGCGCCGAGCGTGACGACGAGCAGCACGACGGGAACGCCATAGGCCATCCTGCCGAGCACGGCACGCCCCTGCTCCGCGACGAGGTGCGAACCGACCGCGTCGGCCGCCTGCGTCGAGACCTGCTCGTCCGGGTGGTTCGAGCGAACGAGGACGTAGCTGAGCGCCAGCAAGGCCCAGCCCAGAGCCAACCCGGGTGCAGGTCGCAGCAACGGAGCACCGAGACCGAGGGCCACCACGAGAGCAACAGTCGCCGGCAGCAGCGGCAGCATCGTCGAGCGCAGCCGCGTCGCCAGCCAAGGCCCGCCCCAGGCCGACCACCACGCCACCAGGGCCGGGCAGAGCAGCAGTGCCGGTGTGACGTCGGCGGGCGCGGGTGTCGTGAGCAGCCTCCGCCAGCCGCCGACCAGGCCGGTGTGCAGTGCCGTCCAGGTCTGCCCACGGGGAAGGCCCGCCACCAGCGTGGTGTGCAGCAGGCCGAAGGTGACGAAGGCCAGGAACCCGACCAGCGCGATGCTCATCGCCAGCCGGGTGCTCCAGCCCCGGTGGGCACCGAGCAGGGCCAGCGCGCCCCCAGCCGCGCTGGCCGCGAACAGCGGCCAGAGGTAACCGCGGCCGCTGAAGGCGCCGGAGTAGAACGCTGTCGGGAGGGCTGCCGCGGCCACCAGGAGGATCCGCTCGAGCCAGGCGAGCACGGTCCACACCGAGGGCTTCATGCGGCTACCAGCGCGTTCCACTGACGTGCGAAGTCGGCGCTGTCCATACACGACACGGACAGGACGCCCTGCAGCTGCGGCAGCTGGAACGAGCTGTGCCGCACCGCCCCGACCTGGATCAGGCTCGCCATCAGATAGCTGGGACGCACCTGCGACACCACGCTCAGCACGGCCGGGTCCGGGTAGCCGGTGACCACGCCCAGGCTGACGGTTGCCCGGCCGGGACTGATCGCTGCCAGGGATGACAGTCCCGGGTCGTCGGCCGACGTACGGACTCCCGCGAGCAGGTCCAGGACATCGGCCTCGCCCAGTCGGCCCTCGCACACCACGACGTCCCCTCCCGTCGTCCGAAGCTGCAGCGGGTAGCCGCCGGAGGTCCCAGCAACCGCCAGCGAGACCGCGACGCGCACGGCGTCCTCGAAGGCGTCGCCCTCGAACGACGCGGCGCAGGTGTCCAGGACCACCATCAGACTCGGCTCGTCCGGGACGACCTTGTGGCAGACCAGAAGCTGGCCGGTCTGAGCGCTCTTCTTCCAGTGCACGTCCCGCAGCGAGTCCCCTCTCTCGTACGGGCGGATGCTGTGGAAGGCGATGCCACCGCGTGGCGAACTGGCGGAGGTCGGTCCTTCCATGTCGCGGTTGGTGCCGGTCGGCAACGGTGCGACGGCGTGAACGTGCGGGTGCACCACGAGCTGCGTCCGCGAGGTGTACGAACGGCTCGCGGAGAGCAGTCGAAGCGGATCGGTGTGGCCGAAAGTGAAGGGACCGACGTCGTAGATCCCGCGGCGCTCGGTCGGCAGGGGGTAGGTGCTGTGGTGCGTCTCCCGCGCTGCCAGGCTCGGCACCGGGACGGACACGCTGCTCGTGCCCACCCGTTCGGTGGCGAGGATCGGAGGACTGCGCCGACGACCCTGGTTGCGCACGAGCAGCAAGGCGCGCGCGGGCTCAGCCTCCGGAACGCGCGGGGGCTCGATGTCGCGTACCGCGATCAGCTCGGGACGCAGCAGCATCCAGAGCAGGGCCTGGAGCAACGCCGCGACGCCGACCAGCCCGATGATCATCAGCTCCGGGCTGCCCGCCGCGGCACCGGCTGCCAGAGCGGTCGCCGAGGCTGCGCCGATCACCCAACCTGCGCTGGTGACCATGTCTCACACCCGCGCTGGCTCTCGTGGTACCGGGAGCTCGAGGAGGACGTCGTCCAGCAGCGACTGCGCGGTCTGGCCCTGGATCGCGGCCTCGGGTCGCAGCAGGAGCCGGTGGCAGAACGCCGCAGGCACCAGCACCTTCACGTCGTCCGCTGTCGCGAAGTGCCGGCCCTGACTGGCGGCGCGGGCCTGGACGAGCTGGGCGAGCTGCACCACAGCTCGGCTGCTCGAGCCCAGCCGGAGATCGGGAAGCTGGCGGGTGCGGGCGGCGATGTTCACCATGTACTCGACCAGGGTCGGCGCCACGAAGACACCGGCTATCGCGGAGTGGATCTCGTACAGCTCGGAGGCAGAGATCACGTGCTGCAGGTCCTCTGGTTCGCGCCGCGACATCCCGTCGTTCACGATCTGCATCTCGTGGGCGAAGCCGGGGTAGCCGATCGACGTGCGGATCGTGAAGCGATCCAGCTGGGCCTCCGCCAGCGGATAGGTGCCCTGCATCTCGACGGAGTTCTGGGTGGCTAGCACCAAGAACGGTTTCGGCATCGGGTACGTCGTCCCGTCGACCGTCGTCTGCCGTTCGGCCATTGCCTCCAGCAGAGCCGACTGGGTCTTAGGAGAGGCTCGGTTGATCTCGTCGGCCAGCACGATGTTCGCGAACACCGCACCGGGCCGGAACTCGAACTCGCGGCGCTCGGGGTGGAAGATCGGCACCCCGGTGACGTCCGAGGGCAGCAGGTCAGGCGTGAACTGGATCCGGCTGAAGGACCCGTCGATCGAGCGGGCGACCGCCTTGGCCAGCCGCGTCTTCGCCGTGCCGGGGTTGTCCTCGATCAGCACGTGCCCGCCGGCCAGCAGGCACTGCAGCACCAGCGCGACCGTGTCGTCCTTGCCGACGACCATCGAGCGAACGTTGTCGAACACCGCTTGGAAGCGGCTCTGGACCCACGCGGCCTGCTCCGGCCCGAACTCTTGCGACGGCGGGTGATCCGACATGTTTCCTCACTCTGTTGAGGACGGTTGGGTTCGAGACGGTCAAGACCAGTGATGACCCTCGGCTTATCCTTCAAACCTCGCGGTCACGTAGAACTGGATACCTGGCCCTCCCAGCCAGCACGGGGCACCGATGTGGACGGTGACATCGACCGCCGCGCCGTTGGGGTGCGCTGCATCGATGCGTCGAGTGATGGTGTCCAAGGGGCGATCAGTGATCACCGTGACCTCCGGTGTCTGCCCGTCCCAGTGGTACCCGGCGCGAGGCGGAACCACCTGGACGTCGTACTCCGCCCTCATGTCACCACAGACTCCCCACTTGTCCGCCGTGATCACGTCGGAGTTGTTGAGCCGCCCCACGGGTGCCAAGACATGCACGGTAAAACTCCCCGGCGTGGTGTTGCCGGCAGCATCGCTCGCTGTGCAGTTCACCCTCTTGTCGCCTTGCGTGAAGAAGGTCCCTGAGGCTGGCGAACAGCTCACCGTCGGCCGCGGGTCACGGTCGTCCGTCACTCCTGGCGTCGCGTAGCTCACGGTCATTCCATTCGTGCCGGCCGGTCGTATCTGCCGGATGTCGGGGAGGGGGTCCTTCGTGAAGCGCGGAGCGACCGTGTCCGGGGCAAGGTCAATGCGGGCATCCACGTCGTGTGCCGTGTCCATGGTCAGCGGACAGGAACCGCTACCGGCGCATGTGGTCCATTGCGTCAACACCGAGTCGGCGTCGGGGGAGGCGGTTAGCGTGACGACAGCTCCCTCCGGGAAGTCGGCGTCACAGGTTCCGGGGCAGGTGATCCCGGCTGGATCACTCGTGACGCTCCCGGTGCCGTCACCGCTGATGCTCACGTGCAGCCGATGGGTCACGGCGGTGAAGGTGGCGGCCACCGTGGTGTCCGAGCTGACGGTCGGCGTACAGGGCGTGATGGATGCCGGGCAGTCACCGCCGGACCAGGACGCGAAGGACTGGCCCGGTCCGGGCTGCGCGATGAGGGTGACGAGGCTCCCGGCTAGCACCGACATCGTGCACTGCCCGGGGCAGTCGATCCCCGCTGGAGCGCTGGTCACCCTGCCGTTGCCCACCGTGCTGACGGTGAGCATGGCCTTGGTCTGGGGCCCGACGAAGGTCGCGGTCACCTGGCCGCCGCCGGGCGGCACGACGCAGTTCGCCGACGTGCCGGAGCACCCGCCGGACCAGGTCACGGAGGACCCTGCGACCGTCGGGACAGCCGTCAGCGTGATCGACGTTCCACCGGGAAAGACTGCTCCGCAGGCGCTGGGACAGTTGATCCCGGCCGGCGTGCTGAACACC
This sequence comes from Angustibacter sp. McL0619, assembly GCF_049994355.1. NCBI lineage: Bacteria > Bacillati > Actinomycetota > Actinomycetes > Kineosporiales > Kineosporiaceae > Angustibacter > Angustibacter sp. McL0619. The sequence goes on from NZ_CP188257.1 coordinate 2,110,434, forward strand.
CGCCCTCCGCCAACGGCCGTCACCCGCACCGTCTGCTTGCCGGACGGGGCCGTGCCCGGGCCGTTGCCAACCGTGCTGTCTTGACCAGGATTGCTTGCGTCGAGACCCTCGCGGTTCGGCTGCGAGAGATCCGTCGGCTGCTCCTGGTTCAGCGGGTGCTGGGCCGGGGCTGTGTCTGGCTTGGTGCCCGGCAGGTTGCGCGGTGCCTCGGCCTTCGTTGCCGGGCCGTCCAGGCCCGCCCGAGGATTGCCGGCGTCGTACTTGGTGACGGCGGTGAACGTCCCGTCCCAGTGCAGCACCCCGGCTCGCTGCGAGCTGACGTCGTTGTAGAACAGCTGCTTGTCCTGCGTGCGCAGGGTGAAGCGGGCGGCCGGCTTCAGGATCCTGACCTCGCTGAGCTCCTGGCTGCGCGCGGGGGCGATCAGGTGCACGCTGCCACGGCTGAGGTCCGGGACGAAGTAGCGTCCCGACAGCTCGATGGCAGGCCCGAAGCTGCCACCCGCCCCGCCGAACGTGTGGGCCTCCGCGTCGCATCCGTCCTCGCGACAGACCTTGAGGACGCCGCGAGAGGGGACGACGACGAGCAGACGCCCGTCCGCCGTCCCGGAGACGACGGCCTGCTCCTGCGCCGGGAGGTGCAGGTCGACCTCGGCGGCCGCGGAGCCGTCGTCATCGAGCCACTGCGCGCGTCCGTCGCCGACCAGCACTGTCCTCGAGCCGGCGTCCACCAAGGTGCCGCCGGCGGACACCGCGTGGGCACGCCGTCCCGACCCGTGGCCCAACCACTCGAGGTCACCGGTGCGGTCCTCGATCGCCCACAGGCGGCCTTTCGAGTCCACGATCGCCGCCCCTGGTCGGACCGACGCCTCCAGCGAATGTGCGGGTCCGCGCTCGGCCAACGTGCGGGCATCCACCTCGTGCACGATGCCGCGGGCTCCGTCCAGGACGAAGACCGCCCCCGCGCCGGTCAGCAGCTGCAGCTGGTCACCGTCGGCGGTTGCGAACTGGACTCGCGGCGTCACCTCGAAGGTCGCGCCGTCCACCCGACGCACCGTTCCGTCGCCGTGGTTGACCACGTAGGCGTTCGTCCCAGCGTTGACCACCTCGAGGTCCGAGGGATTCGGCCCGACCGCGATCGCCGCCACGCGCCGTCCGGACGCGCCGGAGATCAGGGCCGCCTGGCCCACCGAGGATGGCAGCCACGTCGAGCCGGCGAGAAGGTCGAAGCGAGACCCCTTGACGCTGCCGCCGAGCATGCTGGCCAGAAGCAGCAGCGGCAGCCCTACGGCTGCCAGCCCCATCGATCGGGTGCCGCGCCACCGCGGTCGGCGAATAGTGCTGAGCGCTCGCCGAACGGGGCCGTTCATGGCCCCACCGGGCTGGGAAATCTGCTCGCGCGACGTCCTCGAGTACAGCCAAACATGATGCCCTCCCCATTGCGGCAACAATCGTAGCGACGTTGGAGGCACGAAGCGCCTGGTTTATCGACATTCGCGCGGGTACTCGGCGATGTCGCTCGTGATCGGGTTCGGTCGGAATCGAACGTTGGCGGCAGACTGAGCGCGTGAGCTTCGGCCTGGGGATCGACGTCGGCACCACCTTCACCGCTGCCGCGACCTGGCAGGACGGCCGTGCCAGCGTCCTGCCGTTGGCGCAGCGCTCGGACGCCGTCCCCACCGTCGTCTACGTCCCGGCGCAGGGAACGTGGGTGGTGGGGGACGCTGCGGAGCGGCACGCACACGACGATCCGACCCGGCTGGCCCGCGCCTTCAAGCGCCGGATGGGCGATCCCGTTCCCCTGCACCTCGGTGACCGTCAGGTCATGCCGGTCGAGCTGACCGCCCACATGCTGCGCTGGGTCGTCGCCCAGGCGACCGAGCGCGAGGCCCTCGCGCCGAGCCAGGTGGTGCTCACGGCGCCCGCCGAGTGGGGCGACTACCGGCTGGACGTGCTTCGCGAGGCGGCGGACACAGCCGGGATCGGCGCGGTCGAGCTGGTGCCTGAGCCGGTGGCAGCGGCCGTCTACTACGGGTCGCAGCATCGCATCGCGACCGGAGACACCCTTGGGGTCTTCGACCTCGGAGGCGGCACGTTCGACGCGGCGTTGGTGCGTCGCGCCGCCGTCGGGTACGAGGTTCGGGGCAAGCCGATCGGTGACCCCTCCCTGGGTGGGCTCGATCTCGACGACGAGATCCTCGCCCACGTGCGCGAGAACGTGAACTGGCATCAGGTGGACGAGCAGGCGCCGCAGACGCTGGCCGCCCTCGCGGCGCTGCGGGCGCAGGCGGTCCTGGCCAAGGAGGCGCTGTCGGTCGACGTCGACACCTCGATCCCGGTCCTGCTGCCGGGGGCCGCCGGGACGATCCGGCTCACCCGGCGCGAGTTCGAGCTCCGGTCCGAGCCCTACGTGGATCGCGCGGTGGCGACCTTCTCCGAGATGCTGCGACGCGCCGACCTGAGGCCCACCGATCTCGCTGCGGTTCTGCTGGTCGGGGGCGGCAGCCGGATGCCGCTGGTCGCCGAACGACTGACGTCCAGCCTGGGGCTGGCCGTCGTGGTGGACACCCACCCGAAGTATGCGATCTGCCTGGGCGCGGCGGTGCTGGCCGGTTCGCGACTGTCCGGTTCGGCCTCGCCGACCCTCTCGCCGACCCTCTCGCCTGCGCTCTCGCCTGCCGAGCAGCGGCCCAAGGCTGAGGCGGGAACTGCTGTCCCAGCGGCACCCGAGGCCGAGTCGCCCGCCAGGATCAACACCACAGTCGGTGAACCGCACCGTCGCGGGAGTCGGGTGAGCATCGCTGCTGACCTCGCGGAGGCAGGACTGGTGCCGAGCGGCAGTTCGCTGCCGGGCTCCCGCAGGGACGACCCGCTTGTCGTGCAGACCGGGGGGCAGGGCTCGTGGCTGTCGCCAAAGCTCTTGGTCGTCCTGCTCGCCGTCGTGGCGCTCGCGGCGGTCGGACTGGCCCTGGCCCGGTAGCGCCGTGCCCGCGTTGTCGGTGCACCCGACGACGATGAACCGATGGTGAGTGTTGACGACGTCCGGGCTGTGCTGGCCGACCTGCCGCGCAGCTATGAGGTGATCGTGTACGACCGGGTGAAGTTCCGGGTGGGCCAGATCGTGTTCGTGGCGTTCTCGCGGGACGAGACCGAGATCGGCTTCGGCTTCCCGAAGGAGGAACGGGCGGCTCTCGTGGCCTCTCGGCCGGACACGTTCTTTCTGCCACGCCCCAGTGACCTTCGGTTCAACTGGGTCGAGGCGTGGCTCGAAGCGCTCGACCCGGACGAGATGCGTGAGCTCGTTCTGGACGCCTGGCGGATGGTCGTGCCCAAGCGCGTCGCTGCCGAGTACCTCGGTAAATGACAACCCAGCCCCTTGACCTGGCCGGTCCTGGCGCGATACCACCTGGTTCAGCCCGAGTACGAGGTCCAGGCAAGGGAGTCTGCATGCGACAGCGACCGCTTCGACGACACGTGCTGGCCGCTCTTGCAGCGGCCGGTCTGCTGCTCGGGATCGTCCCGACCGCCGCGGCCGACGCCCCGTCGGGCAGGTCGGGTGCAGCAGCACCGGCACGGGTCTCCGTGCCGCCGGGCTCTGTGGTCGTCGGCCGCGGCAGAGTCGCATCCGCATCCGCATCCGCAGCCGCGGCCGCCGACGGCACGGTCTGCAACTTCGGCGCCTGCTACGACTACGTCGCCGGGCGGCAGTACGCGGACGCGTCCGGCGCTGCCGTGAAGCTGAAGATCGTCCGCCCCGAGCTCGACCCGGCCGACCTGTCGTCCCACTCGCTGCACGAGCTCGCCGTCGAGTCCGCCGACGGCAGCCAGATCGTCGAGGTCGGCTGGACGGCCGATCGCGGGCTCAACGGGGACGCCACCCCGCACCTGTTCGTGTACCACTGGGTCGACGGGCAGCCCACCTGTTACAACGGCTGCGGCTTCGTCTCGACGTCCAGCACGGTCCGCCCGGCGATGACGCTCCCGGTCGGCACCCAGCGCACGTTCCAGATCAACCACGTCGGCACCCAGTGGCGGCTGGCGCTGAACGGCAAGGTCTTCGGCTACTTCCCCGACTCGCTGTGGGGCGGCCGGTTCAGCAGGCTGGGCCTGGTCCAGGCGTTCGGCGAGGTCGCGTCGACTACAGCTCCTACCTGCTCGGACATGGGCAACGGGCAGTTCGGCAAGTCGGCCAGCGCCTCGTTGATCAGCGGCTTCAAGCTGCTGAACTCCACGACCCCGGTCGCGTTTTCGATGCTGGCGACAACGCCGCGGCTGTACTCCGCGGCGAACATCACCTCGACCTCGTTCCGCCTCGGTGGGCCGGGCTCCGGTCGGTGCGCTGCGGCCTGAACGCGGTGCACGAAGACCTGGGTACGCTCGCGCCCATGACTGACGACCTGCAGCTGCTGGACCTCGTCGGCGACGACCTCGCCGGCTACCTCGTCCACCTCGAGAAGTCCTACGCCGAGGACATGAGCCGGCTGGGCGGCGCGCCCCTCGAGGAGGCCCGGGAGCGGGCCAAGCGCAGCATGCTCGAGCTCTTCCCGGACGGCCAGCCCGCGGAGGGCAACCAGCTGTGGCGGGCGCAGGACGGCGACGGTCGGGCGGTCGGCATCCTCTGGTTGGCGCGTCGCGACGACGGGGCCGGCGAGCCCTACGCCTGGATCTACGACATCGAGGTCGAGCCGGACCGGCGCGGTCAGGGCTGGGGGCGCAAGCTGATGGTCGAGGCCGAGCGGATCAGCCGCGAGTGGGGACTGACCAGGTTGCGGCTCAACGTGTTCGGCGACAACGAGGTAGCCCGCAGCCTGTACCGCAGCCAGGGCTTCCGGGAGCAGGCGGTAGTCATGGGCAAGGACCTCTGAGCGGTTCGGTGTCGATCGCCTGGTTCGGCGGACGGCTGGCCACGGACGTCGTCGACGTCGTCCGCGCCGAGACCGCCGACGATGCCGCCGTCGTCCTGGAGCGGGTCGAGCGGGCGGGTGGTTGGTGGGCTCTGGTCGCCGACTACGAGGGTGGGCTGGTCGCGGCCCGGTTCGCCGACGTGCGGACCGCGCCGCTACCGGCTGCGCCGCAATGGCCGGGGCTCGCCACCGCCGGCTGGCGCTCGTCGATGACCAGGGACGAGTACGTGGCAGCGGTGCGCGAGGTCCGCGCGCGTATCGAGGTGGGCGAGGTCTACCAGGTGAACATCTGCCGGGTGCTGGAGCAGCCGCTGCCCGAGACAGCGGACGTGCTGTCCCTCGCCAGGCTGCTGCAGGACGGCAACCCGGCGCCCTACGCCGGGGTGGTTCGACTGCCCGACGTCGAGGTGGTCTGCGCGTCGCCCGAGCTCTTCCTGCGTCGCGAGGGCCGGCTGGTCACCACCGGACCGATCAAGGGCACCGCTCCGACCGCAGATCTGTTGCTGCCCAAGGACGTCGACGAGAACGTGATGATCGTCGACCTTGCCCGCAACGACCTGTCGATCGTCTGCGCACCCGGCACCGTCGAGGTCATCGACCTGCTCGCCGTCGAGGCCCACCCTGGCCTGGTGCACCTGGTGTCCCGGGTCCGCGGACGCTTGGCCACCGGCAGCACCTGGGCCAAGCTCTGGTCCGCGACCACCCCGCCGGCGTCCGTGACCGGCGCGCCCAAGTCCAGTGCACTCCGGGCGATCGCCGACCTCGAGGCGGGCGCCCGTGGTCCGTACTGCGGTGCGGTGGGCTGGATCGACGTCGACGCCGAGCGGGCCGAGCTCGCGGTCGGCATCCGGACGTTCTGGACGGCCCGGGACGACGCCGGACGTCGGGTGCTGCGGTTCGGGGCCGGAGCCGGCATCACCTGGGGCTCGGACCCGCAGGCCGAGTGGGACGAGACGGAGCTGAAGGGGTCCCGGTTGCTCGCCGTCGCGGCCGGCTGAGCAGGCTCTGCGAGGATGGAGCCATGACGGACGACGGTCTGCGGGCCTGGGTCAACGGGTCGCTGGTCGACCCGGGCGCCCCCTCGCTCGCTGCGCTGGACCACGGCCTGACCGTGGGCGACGGAGTCTTCGAGACGCTGAGGGTCGTCGACGGCGTCCCGTTCGCGCTCACCCGGCACCTGCGGCGGCTGGCGTCGTCCGCCGGTGGCCTGGGACTGGTCCCACCGGACGCCGACCGGCTCCGGGAGGGCATCGACCAGGTGCTGGCTGCGGCCGAGCCACTGGCTCGCGGTCGGCTCAGGCTGACGATGACCGGGGGAGTCGGGCCGTTGGGCTCGGGTCGAGCCGATGTCCCGCCCTCCTACGTCGTGGTGGCGGGTCCGGTCGGGCCGCACGAGGAGGCCACGACGGTCGCTGTCGTGCCCTGGACCCGCAACGAGCGCAGCGCGGTCGCTGGCCTGAAGACGACGTCCTATGCAGAGAACGTGGTCGCCCTGGCCTACGCGAGCGCCCGCGGTGGCACCGAGGCGTTGTTCGCGAACACCCGCGGACAGCTGTGCGAGGGCACCGGGTCCAACGTCTTCCTGGCGGTCGGCGCGCGGCTGCTCACCCCGCCGCTGTCGTCAGGCTGCCTGGCCGGGATCACCCGCGAGCTGCTGATCGAGTGGGCGATCGCCGACGGGGTCGACGTGGCCGAGGCCGAGCTGGGGCTTGACGACCTGCGGGCCGCCGACGAGGTCATGCTGACCTCGTCGACGCGAGACGTGCAAGCCGTAGCCGGCGTGGACGACCGTCGGCTGGACGCTCCGGGCCCACTGACCCGCCGGATGGCCGAGCTGTTCGCTCGCCGGGCGGCGGATGACCTCGATCCGTGAGGGCGGCTCCGGCCAGCAGGGCTCAGGCCAGCAGCTGGACGATCGCGCTGTCGACGTCCAGGTGGTCGCCCTCGTAGCCGAGCGGCACCGCGTCGTAGGTGCGGGCCAGGAAGCCCTCAAGCCCGTCGGCGTCCGCCGCGAGCAGGGCTGAGCCGTCCGGCGAGCTCAGCTGGAGCATCACGACCGTGTGGCCGTCCTCCACGGTCGGCCACACGTGCACGTCGCCCTCGCCGCACTCGCTCTGCAGGCCGTCGCTGAGCAGGTCCCTGCCCAACACCCAGGAGATCGCCTCCTCGCCGGCGCGGAAGGTCGCTTCCACGGCGTACGGGTCGGACGCCTCGTACCGCAGGGTCGCGGTGAGGAGCAGTCCCTCGTCACCGGGGACGACCAGCCGCAGGTCGACATCGTCCACGACAGACACGGGGGGCTGGAGCATGGTGATCCTCCTGGGTGGGGGCGGGGTCGGCCCTTGTCGTGGCTAATGTGCCCCACCTCCAGGCGCCTCAAACCTCGGTGTCCGATATCCGACGAAAGTCGTCCGCTTTGTCCGATCCTCTTGTCTCGCAAGGTAAAACGTTGGTCAAGCCGCGTCCAACGACCGCAAAAGACGCGCGGGTGGAGGCGCGCCGCGGACACGCCAGAGGTGGTTCGCGGTGCAACCAGGCGTGTCGAGTTCGTGGCCTGGTGCGGCCGTGGACGGACCCCTGGGGCTAACGCGTGCGCCCGACGACAGACGCCGAACCCTGTTGCGGTCGGGTCTGCGCCTGGACCCACGTACGCTGTGCGGGTGAGTTCGACGGAGTCGCCGGCAGGGGCGCAGCAGCAGGCGCCGGGGGCCGACGAGGGCGGGAGCGACGACTGGGCGTGGCGAGCCCGGATCAGGGCACACCCGACCGGCTACCGGGTCTACCGGACCGTCGTCGGCGTGGTCGGCCTGGCCATCGTCGGGCTCGGCATCATCGCCATCCCCGCGCCCGGCCCGGGCTGGGCGATCGTCTTCGTCGGCCTGGCCATCCTGGCCAGCGAGTTCGAGAAGGCCGACCGGCTGCTGCAGTTCGCCCGCCGGCACGTGCACCGCTGGACGGTCTGGGTGTCCGAGCGGGCCTGGTGGATCCGGGTGCTGCTCGCGCTGGCGACGCTGCTCCTGGTCCTGGCGATCTTCTGGACCTACTTCGACCTGATCGGGGTGCCGACCTGGTTCCCGGACGTCGTCGAGGACCCCCTGCACGACGTCCCCGGCCTGTGATCGGTCGATTTCGGGACCGCGTCACCGATCGGGTAATGTTGTGCCCCGCGCCGCCGGTGGTGGCGCGGCCGTACGAGTACGGGCGATTGGCTCAGTGGTAGAGCGCCTCGTTCACACCGAGGAGGTCACTGGTTCGAACCCAGTATCGCCCACCGACACCACCGCAGACCGAGCCCTTCCCGTTCGATCGGGAAGGGCTTCGTCGTAGGCTCGGGCCGTGAGCGAGACGACAGCGGTGGGACGGGTCTCGGGGCTGCGTTCCTACCCGGTCAAGTCCCTGGACGCACCGAACCTCGACCAGGTGCAGGTGCTGGCCGGCGGTCTCGAGCACGACCGGGGCTGGGCGGTGGTCGGTGCCGACGGCGACGTCGTCACCGGGCGTCAGGTCCCGAGCCTGAGCGAGGTGCGCGCGATGGCGCCGTCCGGTCCGAGTCCGGCACCCACCCTGCTGCTGCCCGGCGCCGATCGGCACCTGGCCGACGAGGAGGCGGTGCTCGCGCTGTCCGAGGTGGTCGGCCGGAGCGTCACGTTGCAGCCGGCGTCCGGTGCTGGACCGGGTTTCAACGAGGTCGCTGCGGTGCACCTGGTCAGCCGACAGGCGGTTGAACGTGCAGCCGCGGACGAGGGAACCATCCTCGGCGACCCGGCGTGCAGCGTCGAGCAGCCACGCGCGAACGTCGTCGTCGAGCTGGACGGCGAGGAGCTGGAGACCTCCTGGGTCGGGCGCGAGGTCAGCCTGGGCGAGGTGGTGCTGCGGATCAGCAAGCAGCCCAAGCACTGCCTCGGCGTGTACGCGGACGTCGTGCGTCCTGGCCTGCTGCGAGTCGGGGACGGCGTCCGGCTCGGCTGACCCGCCGGCCGCGAAACCCGCTCGGCCGCCCGGACCCGACGTCGATACGATCAGGCGGACCGGCACCTGTCCGGCGCACCACCCACCGAGCAAGCCCAGGAGGCCTCCGTGTCCGCCCAGATCACCGTGTCCGTCGCCGGGAGCGAGCGATCGGTCGCGGCGGGGACGACGGCTGGCGAGCTGCTCGACGGGGCGACCAGCGGGCCGCAGGCCGTGGTGGTCGCCCGGGTCGGCGACGAGCTGCGCGACCTCGCGCACGTGCTCGCGGACGGTGACGTCGTCGAGCCGGTCACCATCGACAGCGAGGACGGGCTGGCCGTGCTGAGGCACTCGGCTGCGCATGTGCTGGCGCAGGCGGTGCAGCAGATCAACCCCAAGGCGCGGCTCGGCATCGGGCCGCCGGTGCGGGACGGCTTCTACTACGACTTCGACGTCGAGGTCCCGTTCCACCCCGACGACGTGAAGGCCCTCGAGAAGGCGATGCAGCGCATCATCAACGAGGGGCAGACCTTCAACCGCCGCGTGGTCACCGACGACGAGGCACGCGCCGAGCTGGCCGACGAGCCGTACAAGCTCGAGCTGATCGGGCTCAAGGGTGGTGCGGCGGAGGCGGCCGAGGGGGCCGGCTCGGAGGTCGGCGGCGGTGAGCTGACCATCTACGACAACCTGCGCAAAGACGGCTCGCTGGCCTGGAAGGACCTGTGCCGGGGACCGCACCTGCCCAGCACCAAGCTGATCGGCAACTCCTACAAGCTGATGCGCACCGCGGCCGCCTACTGGCGCGGCAGCGAGAAGAACCCGCAGCTGCAGCGTGTCTACGGCACCGCATGGCCGTCCAAGGACGACCTCAAGGCGTACCTCGACCGCCTCGCCGAGGCGGAGCGGCGCGACCACCGCAAGCTCGGCGCCGAGCTCGACCTCTTCTCGTTCCCCGACGAGCTGGGCTCGGGCCTGGCGGTGTTCCACCCCAAGGGTGGCGTCATCAAGAAGGTGATGGAGGACTACGTCCGGCAGCGCCACCTTGAGGAGGGGTTCGACTTCGTCGGCACCCCGCACATCACCAAGCAGGGGCTGTTCGAGACCTCGGGACACCTGCCCTACTACGCCGACACGATGTTCCCGCCCATGGAGATGGAGGGTGCGAACTACTACCTCAAGGCCATGAACTGCCCGATGCACAACCTGATCTTCAAGTCTCGCGGACGCTCCTACCGTGAGCTGCCGTTGCGGCTGTTCGAGCTCGGTTCGGTGTACCGGTTCGAGAAGTCCGGCGTCGTGCACGGCCTGACCCGGGTGCGCGGGCTGACCATGGACGACTCGCACTCCTACGTCATGCCGGAGCAGGCGTCCGCCGAGGTCAAGCACCTGCTGGCGTTCCTTCTCGGCTTGCTCAAGGATTTCGGGCTGGACGACTTCTACCTCGAGCTGTCGACTCGAGACCCCCTGTCGGACAAGTTCATCGGCTCCGACGAGGAGTGGGAGGTCGCGACGAACCTGCTCGAGAGTGCGGCCACCGAGACCGGCCTCGAGCTCGTGCCCGACCCGGGTGGAGCCGCGTACTACGGGCCGAAGATCTCGGTGCAGGCCAAGGACGCGATCGGCCGCACCTGGCAGATGTCGACGGTGCAGTACGACTTCAACCAACCGGCCCGGTTCGGGTTGGAGTACCAGGCTGCGGACGGCACACGGCAGCAGCCGGTGATGATCCACTCCGCGAAGTTCGGCTCCATCGAACGCTTCCTCGGCGTGCTCGTCGAGCACTACGCCGGGGCGTTCCCAGCGTGGCTGGCGCCGGTGCAGGTCATCGGGATCCCGGTTGCCGACGCGCACGTAGAGTACCTGCAGGACGTCGCGGCGAGACTGCGCGCCGAGGGCATCCGGGTCGAGGTCGACGTCGCGGACGACCGGTTCCCCAAGAAGATCCGCAACGCGCAGAAGGCCAAGGTGCCGTTCATGCTGATCGCCGGGGACGAGGACGTCAGCAACGGCGCGGTGTCCTTCCGGTACCGCGACGGTTCGCAGAACAACGGGGTGCCGATCGCGGACGCCGTCGCCGAGATCGTCGACGCCGTCCGGACCCGAGCCCTCACGCCGTGAGCGAAGCGGCCGGGGACGAGGTGGTAGGAGAGCGGCCCGCCGACTTCGCTGGTGAGCCGGACGGGTTCGAACGACTCTGGACGCCGCACCGGATGGTCTACCTCGACGGTGAGAACAAGCCGGTCGACGACAGCGTGGCACAGTGCCCGTTCTGCCGTGCCCCGAGCCTGGACGACGAGACGTCGCTCGTCGTTCGCCGCGGCGAGACGGCGTACGCCGTGCTGAACCTTTACCCGTACAGCCCCGGCCACCTCATGGTCTGCCCGTATCGTCACGTGTCCGACTACGTCGACCTCACGGGCGACGAGACCCATGAGGTGGCCGAGCTCACCAAGCAGGCGATCCGCACTCTCGCAAAGGTTTCCGGACCGCACGGCTTCAACCTGGGGATGAACCAGGGGACGGTTGCCGGGGCGGGAATCTCTGCGCACCTGCACCAGCACGTGGTGCCCCGCTGGGGCGGCGACTCGAACTTCCTGCCGATCATCGCGCGCACCAAGGCGCTTCCAGTGCTCTTGGGCGACACCAGGGCCCGCCTCGCGCAGGCCTGGGTCGATGCGCCATAACTAGCGTGTATGGCTCGTTGTCCACAGATCTGTTGCGGGACAGTCGTTCTGTCGGTGGGCTCGATTAGGTTCGAGACATGTCAACCACTCCGGCCAGCCCGACCAGCGAGGCGTCTGCCGCGCTGACGCAGGTGCTGTCCGGGCTGGCTCGGTTGACCGCGGTGGCGTCGTGGCAGGTCTCGGACGACGACCTGGCCGACTCGGTGGCGGTGCTCGACCAGGTGTCCCGGCTGGCGCTGGCACAGTCCTCGCGGCTGCTCGCCGAGGCCGGTTCGCGTGGCCTGCCTGGCCAGGGTGGCCACGGTCGGTTGGAGCACTGGCTGCGCGCGAAGGTCCCCACCAGCAGCCCGCGGACGGCGGCGGCTCTGGCCCGTCGATCCGAACGCCTGTTCACCAGCGCGCTCGCTGCCGAGCTCCAGCCGACCCGTGAGGCGCTGCTCTCAGGTGCAGTCAGTGCCGAGCAGGCGGACGTGGTGGCCGGGGCGGTCGAGGCGCTGCTGCCGCCGACCGTGCCAGCAGGCGTGGTGCCCGACGACGCGGTCGTTCAGGGCCAGACGTTCCTGCTGGAGCAGGCCGCTCACTTCGATCCCGTCCAGCTGCGTCGCCTGGCCACCCACCTGCAGCACCGCCTCGACCCAGAGGCGGACGCGCGGCTGGCCCGAGACGAGGACGCGCAGACCCGTGCCCGGGCGTTGACGCTGGCCACCACGGGCGGCATGGTGCACGTCGACGGGCTGCTGACCCAGCAATGCGGTGCCGCCCTTCGTACGGCCCTCGATGCCTTGACGGCACCTCAGCCCGCCACGGACGGCACACCCGACCCGCGCTCAGCGGCGCAGCGACGGCACGACGGCTTGCAGAAACTCGCCGAGCAGGCCGTCACCAGTCCGGACCTGCTTCCGACTACGCATGGCAGCCCGTATCGGATCGTGGTCACCGTGCCGCACGAGACCCTCGCGGCGACGCTCGACGGTTCCGCAGTCGCCGGTCTGCCGCCGGCGATCCTGCCGGACGGGACGCCGGTCAGCTCCACGACGCTTGCGACCGTCGGCTGCACCGCTGACCTGCTGCCCGTCGTGCTCGACGGTGCCGGCAACCCGCTGGACGTCGGTCGCACCCAGCGCTCCTTCACCGCCAAACAGCGCCATGCCCTCGCGGTCCGCGACCGTGGCTGCACCTGGCCGGGCTGCGGCGCGCCACCCGAGTGGACCGATGCCCACCACCTGGTGCCGTGGTCCGAGGGCGGGCCTACTGACCTTCAGAACGCCGCCTTGCTCTGCGGCCGCCACCACCGCTACGTACACGGCACGAGCCAGACCGGCCGCCTCGTCGACGGCGAGGTCACCTGGGACACCGGCCCACCCGACACGCCGCCCGGCGGGCCACCTCGACCCACCGTCACCCGCGCCACCCGACTCCTCGACGCCCTCACCCGCCGCTGGCGCCTGTCATGACCCAGCACATTGCCGTTGCGCGGACGGGTGTCCTGGCCGGTCCGACCCGTGCCGAGTGTCGACGTGGCTCGGACTGCCTCCAATCAGGCGGACCAGTTGCGAAGGCGGACCAGTTGCGAAGGCGGACCAGTTGCGAAGGCGGTCTAGGTGCGAGGCGGTCTAGGCTCGCGGCCCGGCCCCGCGCTGGAAGTCAACCTTTCGAAGTTCATCGTCAGCGCGCGGACCGACGTCCTCCCGCGCAGCGTCCACGAATCGATCGACGCCTTGCCAGATCGCCGATGACGCAGCCGTGGCGGCCGCGCTGTCCTCGGCTCGATTCAGCATGGCGAAGCCTCGCTGGATGTCGTCCGTCGCGGCGATCGTCGCGTCGCTCCCGTAGAGCCGGATACGGATCGCGGCCAGGTTGAATGGCTTGCTGAACCTCTCGACGACGTCGTAGTCCGAAGCGGCCGTGGTCGAGTCCCAGGCCCAGTTGCTCACCGCGTCGAGTACCGCCTCATAGGTCGCCTGGCGCTCACGCCGCCGCAGGACGGCCCGGTCGATCTCGGCGCGACGGTTCTCAGCACGAAGGGACCGGCGGCTCGTGATGGCTTCGAGGGCAGCCCCGCTGAGGCCCACTATGCCGGTGATCGCCGCCGCCCAAATGACTGTCGCATCGACCATGGCGACTCCTTCCTCACCCCAAGCCCAGCACGTCTGGGGCGATCGCACCACAGTTGTCTGCCGACGACAGCCCACCGCAATCACCAGACTGCGTCGAGATCCTCCCAGTCAGACGAGCTTGCGAGTGCCGCCCCAAGGAGTCCGCTGGCCACGCGCCGCCCGCGTGGACGCAGACGCCGGCACCAGGCGCTCGAGCGGCAGGAACGCCAGCAGGCAGATCACCAACGGCAGGAAGTGAATCTTCAGCAGCAGGTACGTGCTCAGGTGGAAGAGACCGAACACCGCGATCGCCAGGTACAGCACCTTGCCGCGCAGGAACAGCAGCACGGGTGACAGCGTCTCCAGGATGATCAGTGCCCACTGGGAGGCGACCACCAGGAACGGGTAGTCCAGCATCCGTTGCGCCAGAGGGGTTCCGCGGCGCACGAACGCCCAGGTGAAGATCGCGCTGCTCGGCCAGCCCCAGCCGCCGAAGCGGATCTTGGCCGCGGCCGACAGGAAGTACGTCGCGACGACGCCGATCTGGATGCACCGCAGGGCCCAACCGGCCGACTCACTGAGCTCGGTGTCCCGGTACCGCGCTCTCCCGACGGTCGGCAGCACCAGCAGCGCGATCATCAACGCAGTGTGGTCGTGGTCGATCTTGCCGTACGAGAAGTTGTTCGACACCCAGTCGAGCATCCCGGCAGCGCACACCCATCCGGCCAGCCGCGGCAACTTTCCGGTGGCTGCCACCAGCGCGCTGACCACGATGACCACGGCGAGCACCCGCACGTAGTCGTGGCTGGGCACCGGCAGGTGGAACAGCTTGCGGATCCCCAGCGGCTGGTACAGCTGCACCGGGGTGTCGCCGTGGCTGAACGCACCGTTGGAGATCTTGGCGATGTCGAACAGCACGAACAGGTAGATCGCGGTGCGCAGCACAGCCACTCGGGCCAGCGGTACGGCGGGCGCGGCCCACTGCCGCACCGCACTCATCACCCTGTCCGCTCTCACGCCGACCTCGTTCACGCCGACCGCGTTCATGGCGTCCCCACCGGTTGCGGGTGCTCGGGGTCGACCACGTCCCAGGTCGCGAGCACGTCGTGCGAGGTACCGGCCACCCTTCCTTCGCGCAGGTGGGTGACGTCGTCCACCACGCGCAGCGTGCGGTAGCGCGGCCAGTTCGGGTGCCGGGCGGCGGCGGCCACCGCGATCGCCTGCAGCCGTGACGGATCGCCCTGGATCAGGTGCTGCTGAGCCTCGACCTCAGCCCGGCGCACGCCCACCCCGCTCGGCGTCAGCGGCACCTGCACGGTCTGCCCGTCGACCGTGTCGGCCTCGACCCCGGGGGAGTGCACGTCACCGTCGTCCGGCACGGAGAACGCGTACTGACCCATCGAGCCGAACGGCCACTCCAGGTCGCTGCCGACGGTGGTGCCCAGCACCAGCGCCACGCTGCCCACCGCCATCAGCGTCAGCCGCCAGGCCAGCGACCGCCCGCCGAGCCTGCGCGTCGTCGCCCAGTTCACTGGCTCACTGCGCCGCGACGTCATCGCCGACCGGCACCTGCCCGCGCGAGCGCCACCAGCCGACCAGCCGGTCGCGGTACCCCTCCAGCGGCAAGAAGGCCAGCATCATCACCAGATGCGGCCAGAACGCGATGGTGATCGTCGCGTAGACGGTGGCGTGGAACAGGTACCAGCCCAGCACCATCAGCCGCCGCCACCGCTCGGGCAGGATGAAGATCGTCCAGGACAGCAGCTCGGCCGTCATGATGAACCACTGCCCGGCGTGCAGCACCCAGGGCGTGTGCAGGAACATGTCACCGATCGGCGTCCCGCGGCGCACAACGGCCCGAACCAGGGTGGCCGAGTTGACCCACTCCGGTCCCCCGAAGCGCAGCTTGGCCACGCCGGACAGGAAGTACGTGGCGATCGCCCCGAGCTGCACGGCGCGGATCGCGAAGCCCGCGGCCTCGCTCAGCCGCTTGTCGTTCAGGTGCGCCGTGCCGACTGTCGGCAGCAGCAGCAGAGCCAGAACGAAGTCACCGCGGTCGTGGTCGACCTTGCCGTACGCGAACGCGACGTACTGGTACCAAGCCCAGGTCAGGGCGACGAACCAGCCGGCGGCCCGTGGGTAGCGTCCGGTCATGGCGACTACCGCCCCCGCCACCGACCCCCATTTCAGCAGCTCGACCAGCAGGACCGTCGCCGCCGGCAGGTGGAAGATCGTGCCTGCGTGCAGCGGCTGGTACCAGACCGGGTCCGCCCACCCGTGGTAGAAGCCCGAGGTGTGCAGGAACAGCACGTCGATGATGACGAACGCATAGACCGCGAGCCGCAGCAGCGCCACCCGCTCCATCGGCACTGGTGCGAACAGCCAACGGCGCACCGGACTCATCACGGGCTCGGGACTCATCACGGGCTCGGGACTCATCACGGGCCGGGACTCATCACGGGCTCCGCCAGACCGCGATCTCGGCCTGCCGCACCTCACCGGTCGGCACCCGGTCGGCCAGCACGGTCTCGCGCCGCACCAGGCGGACGGCCGCCCAGGGCTCGTCGTCCGGTCGCAGCCGGGCGTGGCTGGCAGCGAGCGTCCCGAGCATCTGCGGGTGCGCCTCGATCTGTCCGCTGCGACCCTCCACCTCGGCCCGGTTCAGTCCGATGGACGCCGGGCTCAGACCGACGTCGTGCCACTGCGGCTGCTGCTCGGTCTGGACCTGGACGGCGAAGGCGATCACGGCACCGCTGGGCGCCGACGACGTCGCGAACATCCGCCACGGCCCGAACGGCCACCAGTCGTCCTGACCGACCACCGAGCCGAGCAGGAACAGCACGGCCAGCCCGCCGAGCAGGCCGACCCGCCAGGCCCGGCGCCCCGAGCTGAGCAGCAGCGGTGGCGCTGGGCGCTGCGCCGGATCCGCGCCGGTCGCGGCCGGGTCAGGTTTCGGCCGGGTTCGCACCCGCCGATGCTAGCCGTGCGAGCTGCTCTGGACCGGCGCATCCGCGGTCTCGGCGAGTATCCGTTCGGCCACGTTTGCCGGGACGGAGTCGTGCCGGACGTACGCCCGGGTGAACACGCCGGTGCCGTGCGCGACGGACCGCAGCTCGATGGCGTAGCGGGCCAGGGACGTCGCAGGGACGTCGGCGCGCACCCGGCTGCGCCCGTTCCCCAGCGGTTCAGTGCCGGTGACCCGACCCCGGCGCGAGGACAGGTCGGTCATCACGGCGCCGACGTACTCGTCGTCCACGGTGATCTCGACCTCGTCGACCGGCTCAAGAAGCCGCAGCCCGGTGCTTGCGGCGTCTTCCAGGGCCATCCCGCCGGCCTGCGCGAACGCGGCGTCGCTGGAGTCGACGGAGTGCGCCTTGCCGCCGGTCAGTGTGACCTTGACGTCGGTGAGCGGGTACCCGGCCATCAGTCCGCGCTCGGCTCGTGCCCGGATGCCCTTCTCCACGCTGGAGATGTACTGGCGCGGCACCGACCCGCCGACCACCTTGTCGACGAACTCCAGCCCGGTGCCGGCCGGCAGCGGCTCGACCTCGATCTCGCAGACCGCGAACTGGCCGTGCCCGCCGCTCTGCTTGACCAGCCGGCCCCGACCGCTGCTGGCGGACTGGAACGTCTCGCGCAGGGACACCCGGTGCGCGATCGCCTCGACCTGCACGCCGTAGCGGTCCTTGAGCCGGTCCAGCACCAGCGCGACGTGTGCCTCGCCCATCGCCCACAGCACCAGCTGCTGGGTCCGGGCGTCGTGCTCGATGCGCACCGTCGCGTCCTCGATGGTCAGCCGGGTCAACGACTCGGCCATCTTCTCCTCGTCGGACGGCGACGCGGCCCGGATCGCCACCGGCAGAAGCGGTTCGGGCAGCAGCCAGGGCTCGACCAGCAGCGGGTCACCGACGTCCGAGAGGGTGTCGCTGGTCTCGGCCCGGGTCAGCCGCGCGACGGTGCAGATGTCACCCGCGATGCAGCGGCCGGTCGGTCGCAAGGTGGCGCCCAGCGGGCTGGTCAGCACGCCGACCTTCTCGTCGACGTCGTGGTCCTCGTGGTTCTCCAGCGTCATCCCGGCGAACCGCTCGCTGTGCCCGGACACGTGCACCGCGGAGTCCGGATGCAGAGTGCCGGAGAAGACCCGCACTAGGGACACACGCCCGACGTAGGGGTCGGTGGTGGTCTTGATGACCTCGGCGACCAGTGGGCCGTTCGGGTCGCAGGAGATCGGGCCGCGAGGGTCGCCGTCCGGCGTGGTCACCGCGGGCAGGGGGTGCTCAAGCGGCGACGGGAAGCCCTCGGTCAGGATCTCGAGCAGCTCGTGGATGCCGACTCCGGACTGCGCGACCACGGGCAGCACCGGGAAGAAGGAGCCACGTGAGACGGCCCGTTCCAGGTCGGGCACCAGGATCTCCAGGCCCACCTCCTCGCCGGCCAGGTAGCGGTCCATCAGGGCGTCGTCCTCGGACTCCTGGATGATCGCCTCGATCAGGTCCGAGCGGCGCGCGTCCACGAGCTCGCGGTGCTCGGGGTCGGCGTCGCGGGTCTGCGGCTTGGTCCGGCCGCTGTAGTCGTACAGCTGCAGGGACAGCAGCCCGATCAGGCCGACCACCGCGTCGTCCGCGCCACCCCTGCCCTCGTCGTGCAGTGGAAGGTAGAGCGGGACGACACCCTCTCCGAAGACGCGCTGGCAAACCGCGACCGACTCCTCGAAGTCGGCCCTGGGCTGGTCCAGCTTGGTCACCACGACCGCTCTGGGCATGCCGATCGAAGCGCACTCGTCCCACAGCAGCGCGGTCGCGCCGTCCAGCCCGTCCACCGCCGAGACCACGAACAGGGCCGCGTCGGCGCCCCGCAGCCCGGCCCTCAGCTCGCCGACGTAGTCCGGGTGCCCAGGGGTGTCGATCAGGTTCAGCTTGATGCCCGCGTGCTCGCAGCTCGCCACTGCGACAGACACGGACCGGTGCTGCTTCCTCGCCTGCTCGTCGAAGTCGGTGACGGTCGTGCCGTCTTGCACCGACCCGGGTCGTGAGACGGCACCGGTCGCGGCCAGCACGGCCTCGACCAGTGTCGTCTTGCCGCCGCCGGTATGACCGACGAGCACGACGTTGCGGACCCGCTCTGGCGCGGTGGCCTCGTGCGCCATGCATCCTCCAGCCCGAGCACGCTGCGTTGGTGACCTGTCCCACCCTGGCCCGGACGACCCCCGGACACAAGCGCTCGTACCGGACGGCCCCAGGCTGGATACCATCGGCCGGTGCTGAACCGCTTCGCTCGTGCCCTGTTCACCAAGCTGCTGACCCCGGTGGCCAACCTCTTGCTGCGCCTGGGCATCAGCCCGGACGTCGTCACGCTGGTCGGCACGCTGGGCGTGAGCGCCGCCGCGCTCGTGCTCTACCCGACCGGTCACCTGCTCGCCGGCACCCTCGTCATCACGGCCTTCGTGTTCAGCGACACCGTGGACGGGATCATGGCGCGTGCCTCCGGACGCTCCAGCTCCTGGGGTGCCTACCTGGACTCCACGCTGGACCGGGTGGGCGACGCGGCGGTCTTCGCCGGCATCGTGCTCTGGTTCTCCGGCGGCGGGGACGACCGGCTCACCGCGGTGCTGGCGCTGGCCTGCCTCGCCCTCGGCGCGATCGTCTCGTACGCGAAGGCACGGGCCGAGGGCCTCGGCATGACCGCCAACGTCGGCATCGCCGAGCGGGCGGACAGGCTGGTCGCGGTGCTGGTGGCCACCGGCTTCGTCGGCCTCGGGCTGCCGGTGTGGGTCCTCACGGTCGTGCTCGGGCTGCTCGCACTGGCCAGCCTGATCACAGTGGTCCAGCGGATGCTCGAGGTTCGTCGGCAGGCCCTGCGCACCCCGCCGCCGGCCAGCCCGTGACGGGCGACCGGCTGAGCTACCTTGCCTACCGCGCCGGCTGGCGGCTGGTGCGACTGCTGCCCGAGACCACCGCGTACCGGCTGTTCGACTTGATCGCGGACGTCGCCTGGCGCCGTCACGGCGACGGGGTTCGCCGTCTGGAGGCGAACCTGGCGCGCGCCCGCCGCGGCCTGGACGACGAGCAGACCCGCGCGTTGTCCCGCGAGGCGATGCGGTCCTACCTGCGCTACTGGTGCGACAGCTTCCGGTTGCCGGACTGGGACGAGGCCCGGATCACCTCGACCGTCCGGGCGCAGGGGGACGAGCCCGTGCGCGCCGCCCTCGCCTCCGGGCAGGGGGTCGTGATGTTCCTGGGGCACCTCGGCAACTGGGACCACGCGGGTGCCTGGGCGACGCTTCGCCTGCAGTCCGTCACGACGGTGGCCGAGCGGCTGCGGCCGGAAGAGCTGTTCGACCAGTTCGTGGGCTTCCGCGAGCGGCTGGGCATGACGATCCTGCCGCTGACCGGTGGGTCCGACGTCTTCCGGAGCCTGATCAGGGCGTTGCGCGGCGGCGGTTTCGTCCCGCTGCTGGCCGACCGCGACCTGACCTCCGGCGGAGTCGAGGTCGACTTCCTCGGTGAGCGGGCCAGGATGGCGGTAGGCCCGGCGGCGCTCGCCCAGGCGACCGGCGCGGCGCTGTTCACCGTGAGCATCCATTACGAGCGCCGCGGACGTCGCGGCCACGGCATCGTGATCACCTGGCACCCGCAGGTGGTCACCGACGACGTCCCGGCCGGACGCGCGGGCGTCACCCTCCTCACCCAGCGCTGCGCAGACCAGCTCGCCACCGCCATCGTCGAGCACCCGCAGGACTGGCACATGCTGCAGCGGGTCTTCACCGCGGACCTCGACCCCGCACGCAGTTCCAGCGGTGCCGGCGGGGCGACCGGGACGACCGGGACGACCGGGACGACCGGTACGACCGGTTCGACCGGTACGACCGAGGAGACCGAATGAGGATCGGCATCGTCTGCCCGTACTCCTTCGACGTCCCCGGCGGAGTGCAGTTCCACATCCGCGACCTGGCCGAGCACCTGATCGGCCAGGGGCACGACGTCGGCGTCCTGGCACCCGCCGACGAAGACACGCCGGTGCCGGACTACGTGACGGCGTCCGGCCGGGCGGTTCCGGTGCCCTACAACGGATCCGTGGCCCGGGTGAACTTCGGTCCGGTGAGCTCGCGGCGCACCCGCAAGTGGCTCGAGGCCGGCCGCTGGGACGTCGTGCACATCCACGAGCCGGTGACGCCCAGCCTGTCGCTGCTCGCGTTGTGGGCCTGCGACGGACCGATCGTCGCGACGTTCCACACCTCGAACCTGCGCTCTCGGGCCATGCAGGCCGCCTACCCGCTGGTCCGCCCGAGCCTGGAGAAGATCAGCGCCCGGATCGCGGTCAGCGAAGACGCCCGGCACACGGTCACCACCCATATCGGCGGCGACGCCGTGGTGATCCCCAACGGGGTGTTCGTCGACCGGTTCGCCGACGCGCCGGTACGTCCGCAGTGGCAGGGCACCGAGGCTGCGCCGACGGTGGCCTTCGTCGGCCGGCTGGACGAACCGCGCAAGGGGCTGCCAGTGCTCTGCCAGGCGATCCCGGCGGTGCTGGCCAGCCGGCCAGGAGCGCGCTTCCTGGTCGCCGGCCGCGGCGACGAGCAGGAGGCCGCCGAGCTGCTGCCCGAGCAGCTGCGCGGGTCGGTCGAGTTCCTCGGCATGGTCAGCGACGAGGACAAGGCGAGCCTGCTGCGATCGGTGGACCTCTACGTGGCACCGCACACCGGCGGCGAGAGCTTCGGCATCGTGCTGGTAGAGGCGATGAGCGCAGGAGCACCGGTTCTGGCCAGCGACCTGGATGCCTTCCGCCGGGTGCTGGACGACGGCGCCCTCGGCGAGCTCTTCACCGCCGCCGACGCCGACTCGCTGTCGACCTCGCTGCTCGCCCTGCTCGCCGACCCGCCACGGCGGGAGGCGTTGCGCACCAAGGCCGCCGTCGCCGTCCGACGCTACGACTGGTCGGTGGTGGCCCAGGACGTGCTCGCGGTGTACGAGACGGTCCTCGGCGGCGACCGGGCCGGGTGGACGACGTGAGCCTGCCGACGCTGCTCGCCGTCCTGCTCGCGCTGGCGCTGCTGGCCTGGTACGTCTCGTTCTCGGCGAGCCGGCTGGACCGGCTGCACCACCGGGTCGAGGGGGCCCGCAACGCGCTGGACGCCCAGCTCGTCCGCCGTGCCGAGGCATCGATCGAGCTGGCCACCTCGGGCGCGCTCGACCCGGCGTCCGGGCTGCTGCTCGCCGACGCCGCCTCGAATGCGCTCGAGGCCGGCGAGTCCGACGCGCACGTGCCTGTGGACCTCGCCGGCCTGGACCCGGACGGGACCCGCGGCGACCGGGAGGCGGCCGAGTCGGACCTGTCCCGCGCGCTGCGCGCAACCCTGGACGGCGACGTCACAGCCGCCCTGACCGCGGACCCGCGGTTCGGACCGCTGCTGGCCAGGCTGGGCGCGGCGACCCACCGCGTGCGACTGGCTCGGCGCTTCCTGAACGGGGCGGTCACCGACGCCCAGCGGGTACGTGGCAAGCGGCTCGTGCGCTGGACGCGGCTGGCCGGCCGGGCCGCGCTACCGCGCACCTTCGAGATGGACGACGACCCACCGGCCGACCTGGCGCACTGACGCTGACGGGGTGGCAGGGCGGCGCCGCGACGGGCTACAGCCTGGGTGTCACCCGGCGGCGGGCGCGGCCGTACGATGGGGACGTCGAGCCGTTTCCACACCTTGTGAGGTCTTCCGTGTCCAGCGACACCACCGCGCCCGTCACCGGCACCGCCCGCGTCAAGCGCGGCATGGCCGAGATGCTCAAGGGCGGCGTCATCATGGACGTCGTCAACGTCGAGCAGGCGAAGATCGCCGAGGACGCCGGCGCCGTGGCCGTGATGGCCCTCGAGCGCGTCCCGGCCGACATCCGCGCCCAGGGCGGGGTGTCCCGGATGAGCGACCCGGACATGATCGACGGCATCATCGAGGCGGTCTCGATCCCGGTGATGGCCAAGGCCCGCATCGGGCACTTCGTCGAGGCGCAGGTGCTGCAGTCCCTCGGCGTCGACTACGTCGACGAGTCCGAGGTGCTCACCCCGGCCGACTATGCCAACCACATCGACAAGTGGCAGTTCACCGTGCCCTTCGTCTGCGGCGCGACCAACCTCGGCGAGGCGCTGCGCCGGATCACCGAGGGCGCCGCGATGATCCGCTCCAAGGGCGAGGCCGGCACCGGTGACGTCTCCAACGCCACCACTCACATGCGCCAGATCGGCGGCGAGATTCGCCGGCTGACCACGCTGTCCGAGGACGAGCTGTACGTCGCCGCCAAGGAGCTGCAGGCGCCGTACGACCTGGTCCGCGAGGTCGCCGAGAAGGGCAAGCTGCCTGTCGTGCTGTTCACCGCCGGCGGCATCGCCACCCCGGCGGACGCGGCCATGATGATGCAGCTCGGCGCCGAGGGCGTCTTCGTCGGCTCCGGCATCTTCAAGTCGGGAAACCCGGCCCAGCGCGCCGAGGCGATCGTCAAGGCCACCACGTTCTTCGACGACCCCGACGTGCTGGCCAAGGTCTCGCGCGGCTTGGGCGAGGCCATGGTGGGGATCAACGTCGACGAGATCCCGCAGCCGCACCGGCTTGCTGAGCGCGGCTGGTAAAGGCCCGCTCGCTCGGGCTGAAGGCTACGTGACGGTGGAGCGGGTCGCGTAGCGGGCGTCCAGGTGCTCCTGGCCGTCGAGCACGGCGGCCAGGTGCTCGGCCGCGCGCAGTGCGTCCGCGTGCGAGAGGTACAGCGGCGCGAAGCCGAGCCGCACGATGTTCGGCTCGCGGAAGTCGCCGACCACACCACGCTCGATCAGCGCCTGCACCACCCCGTACGCCTGCGGGTGTCGCAGTGCGATCTGGGAGCCTCGCGCGCCGTCGTCCAGCGGAGTGGCGATGTCCGAGCCGGGCACCAGCTCCTCGAGGCACTCGACGAAGAAGCCGGTCAGCGACAACGACTTCGCCCGCACGTCCGACATGTCGAGCCCGTCGTAGGCGTGCAGCGCCTCCTCCAGCGCGAGCATGGACAGCAACGGGGGAGTGCCGACCCGGGTGCGGGTGATGCCGGCCGCCGGCTCGAAGCTGCCCTCCATAGCGAACGGCCGGGCGTGCCCGTGCCACCCGGTCAGCGGCTGGTCGAACGAGTCCTGGTGGCGAGCCGCGACGTAGATGAAGGCCGGTGCACCCGGTCCACCGTTGAGGTACTTGTAGCCGCAGCCCACCGCAAGGTCGACCTCGTTCGCGTCCAAAGCGACCGGCAGTGCACCGGCCGAGTGGCACAGGTCCCACAGCGACAGCGCGCCCGCCGCATGGGTGGCCCGAGTGATGCCCGGTAGGTCCCACAGCTCGCCCGTGCGGTAGTCCACGTGCGACAGCGAAACCAGCGCGACCTCGTCGCCGCGCTCGAGCAGCACGTCGAGCACGCCGTCCGGGCGCGAGTGCACGATCTCCAGCCCGGCCAGGGCTGCGGCTCCCTCGAGCACGTACTGGTCCGTCGGGAACACGCCCGGGTCGCTGACCACCAGCCCCCGCCCGGGGCGCAGCCGGGCCGCCGCCACGTAGCACTTGAACAGGTTCACCGACGTGGTGTCCCCGACGCTGACCTGGCCCTGGGCGGCGCCCACGAGCGCCGCGACCGCCTCGCCGATCCGGGTCGGAGCACCCCACCAGTCGTGCAGGTTCCAGGACGCGATCAGGTCGCTGCCCCACTGCTGGCGGACGACGTCGGCCACCGCCGCCGGGACGCTCGCCGGCATCGCACCCAGCGAGTTGCCGTCCAGGTAGATGACACCCCCGGGCAGGTCGAACCGGTCGCGGGCGTGGGCGACTGGGTCCGCCGCATCGAGGGCAGCGGCGCGATCGGCGAGGTTGCTCCTGGCGGGGTTGCTCATGGCGGAACCGTACCGATCGTCGTCCGGACGACAGGACCACACGTCGCGGCTGATCGCGTAGAGCACGTGTCGCTGGCCGTGCCAGCCGGGCGTGCGGGGATGGTCGAAGTCGCGCTCGGGACGGTGGGTGAGCCCCAGCTTGGTCATCACCCGCCGAGACCTGGCGTTGGCGGTCGTGGTGAAGGAGACCACCTCGTCGAGGCCGAGCCCGTCGAAGCCGACCTCCAAGGCGGCGCGGGCGGCCTCCGGTGCGAAGCCCTGCCCCCAGTGGGCCCGCGCGAGCCGCCACCCGACCTCGACGCACGGCGACGGCGGCAGGTCGTCCGCCGGGCTCAGGCCGGTGAAGCCGATGAAGTCCCCGGTGTCGAGGCGCTCCACCGCCCACAGGCCCCAGCCGCGCTCGTCCAGGGCACTCTCCAACCGGTCCACCATCGCGTCGCTCGACGCGCGGTCCAGCGGGTGCGGGAAGTGGCGCATCACCTCGGGGTCGGCGTTGAGCGCGGCGTACGGCCGGCGGTCGGCGTCCGTCCAGTGCCGCAGCAGCAGCCGGGAGGTGCGGAGCTCGTCGAATCTCGGGGCCACCCCAGCACCGTACGACCTGCCCCGAACGAGCTTGCGGCACGCGGACTCCCCGGTGCACTGCACGCCCGCCTCGCAGCTCGGTCTGAGCCGGCACCTACGCTTGGCCACTGTGACCTCAGATCCCGTCATCGGCGTCCTGGCCCTGCAGGGTGACGTGCGCGAGCACCTGTCCGTGCTGGCGTCCTGCGGAGTGCTGGCTCGGCCGGTCCGCCGCCAGTCCGAGCTCGAGGACCTGGACGGCATCGTGCTGCCCGGCGGCGAGTCCACCACCATCGACAAGCTGTCCCGGATCTTCGAGGTGCGCGAGCCCCTTGTCGCGATGCTCCGGGCCGGCTTGCCCGCCTACGGCGCGTGCGCCGGGATGATCATGCTCGCCGACCGGATCCTGGACGGCCGTTCCGACCAGCAGACCTTCGGTGGGCTGGACATCACGGTCCGGCGCAACGCGTTCGGTCGACAGGTCGCCTCGTTCGAGGAGGACCTGCACCTGGACGGCGTGGACGGCGGACCGGTGCGCGCCGTGTTCATCAGGGCGCCGTGGGTGGAGCAGGCGGGCGATGGGGTCGAGGTGATCGGCCGCGTCGAGGGGGGGCCGGCCGAAGGTAGGATCGTCGCCGTCCGCCAGGGCGGGCTGCTGGCGACGTCGTTCCACCCCGAGGTGACCGGTGACGCCCGCGTGCACGAATTGTTCGTCGAGATGGTGAGGGAGCGTTCATGAGCGGCCACTCCAAGTGGGCGACCACCAAGCACCAGAAGGCCGCCAAGGACGCCAAGCGCAGCAAGGTGTTCGCCAAGCTCATCAAGAACATCGAGGTCGCCGCGCGCACCGGCGGTGGCGACCCAGGGGGCAACCCGACCCTCTACGACGCCATCCAGAAGGCGAAGAAGACCTCGGTCCCGAACGAGAACATCGACCGCGCGGTCAAGCGCGGCTCAGGGGCCGAGGCAGGCGGTTCGGACTGGCAGACGATCATCTACGAGGGCTACGGCCCCGGTGGCGTCGCGTTCCTCGTCGAGTGCCTGACCGACAACAGGAACCGTGCCGCGATGGAGGTCCGGACCGCGCTGACCCGCGCCGGCGGCAGCCTGGCCGACCCCGGCAGCGTCTCCTACCTGTTCTCCCGCAAGGGCGTGGTCCTGCTGGACAAGAGCCAGGACGGGCGCGAGCTGACCGAGGACGACGTGATGGAGGCGGTGCTGGACGCCGGCGCCGAGGAGGTCAACGACAACGGCGACACCTGGGAGGTGGTCAGCGAGCCGACCGACCTGGTCGCCGTCCGGACCTCGCTGCAGGACGCCGGGATCGACTACGAGTCGGCCGAGGCCCAGTTCGTGCCGAGCACCCAGATCGAGCTGGACGTCGACGGCGCCAAGAAGGTCTTCAAGCTGATCGACGCGCTCGAGGACAGCGACGACGTGCAGAACGTCTTCGCGAACTTCGACGTGTCCGACGAGACGATGGAGCTCGTGGACGCCTAGAAGGCAGCCGGCGCGAAGTACAGCTCCGGCGGCAGCGGCGGCTCCTGCTCCGGCGGCGGCGGGCTCGCCGGCACGGAGGTGGACCAGCTCTCCGGTCCCGGAGCATCGGGCAGTCGGCTGAAGTCCCGCACCAGCTCCTGCGCCTGTGACGTCGGTGCCATGTGCGTCAGTGTGCGTGCTGGTGCGGCGTCTGTCGAGAGCTGAGCGGGTGTCCGGCGCGCCGCCCACCCCTTCTCGCGCGCGCTGTGTAGCGTTGGCGCCCGAACAGGTGTTCGGATGGCTGGAGGGCTGCAGTGCGCGTGCTGGGCGTGGATCCCGGGTTGACCCGCTGTGGTGTCGGCGTCGTCGACGGCGCCCCCGGGCGCCCGCTGCAGCTGGTCGCGGTCGACGTGCTGCGCACCCCGCCCACGCTGGACGTGGCCCGTCGGCTGCGCCAGCTCGAGGAGGGTCTGGAGCAGTGGCTGTCGGCGACGTCACCGGACGTGGTGGCCGTCGAGCGCGTGTTCAGCCAGCACAACGTGCGCACCGTGATGGGCACCGCCCAGGCCTCCGCGGTGGCCATGCTGGTCGCCGCGCGCCGCGGGCTGCCGGTCGCGCTGCACACCCCGAGCGAGGTCAAGGCGGCGGTCAGCGGCAACGGCCGGGCCGACAAGGCGCAGGTCGCGGCGATGGTCACCAGACTTCTGCGGCTGGACGCAGCACCCAAGCCCGCCGACGCCAGCGACGCGCTGGCGCTGGCCATCTGCCAC
Source organism: Angustibacter sp. McL0619 (assembly GCF_049994355.1). Lineage (NCBI taxonomy): Bacteria > Bacillati > Actinomycetota > Actinomycetes > Kineosporiales > Kineosporiaceae > Angustibacter > Angustibacter sp. McL0619. Next base: position 2,137,760 of record NZ_CP188257.1, read on the forward strand.
GTCTGGCGAGGCGGGTCGGCGGCCCGGATCGAGGCCGCGCTGGCCAAGGCCGCCCAAGGATCGGCCCAAGGAGCAGCCCGATGATCGCGTCGGTGAGCGGCGTCGTCCGTCAGGTCCGGCTGGACGCGGCCGTCATCTCGGTCGGTGGCGTCGGGATGCTGGTCCAGGCCAGCCCGCGCACCCTGGCCGGACTGCGCGAGGGCAAGCCCGCCGAGCTGGCTACCTCCCTCGTCGTCCGCGAGGACTCGCTGACCCTGTTCGGGTTCACCGACGACGACGAGCGGTCCACTTTCGAGGCGCTGCAGTCCGTCTCGGGCATCGGCCCGCGGCTCGCGCTGTCCCTGCTCGCGGTGCACGAGCCCGAGGCGTTGCGCCGCGCGATCGCCACCGACGACCTGGCGGCACTTCGCAAGGTGCCGGGCGTCGGGCTGAAGAGCGCACAGCGGATGGTGCTGGAGCTCAAGGGCAAGCTCGGGCTGCCCGGTGCACCGGGCTCGGCCCCGGCCGCCGCGCCCGAGCCGGACGACGAGAGCTGGCGCGGGCAGGTCCGGGACGCACTCGTGGGACTGGGCTGGGCTGCCAAGGCCGCCGACGACGCCATCACCAAGGTGGCTCCGCCGGCCGGTGAGCCCGTCGACGTCCCAGCCGTTCTGCGCGCCGCCCTGCAACGTCTGGGCCGGGCATGAGCCCCGAGCTGAGCGACGACTTCGACATGCCGCCGCGGGTCGTGACCGGCGACGCGGACGCCGACGAGCGGGCGGTCGAGAGCGCCCTGCGACCGACCCGGCTGGACGAGCTGGTCGGCCAGGTCCGGGTGCGCGACCAGCTCGACCTCGTGCTGCAGGCGGCGCGCCGGCGCGGCACGGCTCCGGACCACGTGCTGCTGTCCGGGCCGCCCGGGCTGGGCAAGACCACGCTGGCGCTGATCATCGGCGCCGAGATGTCGGCGCCGGTGCGGGTGACCAGCGGGCCGGCCATCCAGCACGCCGGTGACCTGGCCGCGATCCTGTCCTCGCTGGCCGAGGGTGAGGTGCTCTTCCTCGATGAGATCCATCGGATGTCCCGCCCCGCGGAGGAGATGCTCTATCTGGCGATGGAGGACTTCCGGGTCGACGTCGTGGTGGGCAAGGGGCCTGGTGCCACCGCCATCCCGCTGGAGCTGCCCCGGTTCACCCTCGTCGGCGCCACCACCCGTTCCGGCCTGCTGCCGGCACCGCTGCGCGACCGCTTCGGCTTCACCGCTCACCTCGACTTCTACAGCCCCGAAGAGCTGGACCAGCTGCTGCACCGCTCGGCCAGGTTGCTCGGCCTCGAGCTGCACCAGGCGGCGTCCACCGAGATCGCCGGCCGCTCGCGCGGCACGCCGCGGATCGCCAACCGGCTGTTGCGCCGGGTGCGGGACTGGGCGCAGGTGCACGGCGAGGGAGTCATCGACCTGGCCGCCGCGCGAGCGGCACTCGAGCTGTACGACGTGGACGAGGCCGGCCTGGACCGGCTGGACCGAGCGGTCCTGCAGGCGTTGTGCACCCGGTTCGGTGGTGGCCCGGTCGGCCTGGCCACGCTGGCCGTGTCCGTGGGGGAGGAGACCGAGACGGTGGAGACCGTCGTCGAGCCCTTCCTCGTGCGCGAGGGGCTGCTGCTGCGGACTCCCCGCGGTCGGGCGGCCACCCCGCAGGCCTGGGCACACCTGGGCCTGACGCCGCCGCGGCCCGCTGCCGGCACGTCGGCGCAGCTCAACCTGCTCGAGGAGTCCGCCGATGGAACCTTGGGGGTGGACGTCGACGTTCCCCCTTCGGGCAGCGATCGATTCCGCTGACCTGTACCCATTCGTTGCCATTCCGTGTCCGCACGGTTTTGGCGCCTCGGCGAGGCTCACATAGACTCGCCTGTTGGCCCAGCAGTCCAAGAAGGACGAACGGGACGTACCCGACATTGACCGGTGCAGAGCACCGGCGGAAGGAACCTGGGCGCGTGAAACTCACCGACCTGCTGATCTTCGCCTTGCCGGTGATCCTGCTGGTGTTCCTCTTCCAGTCGCAGCGCAAGCGCCAGCGGACCTTCTCCAATCTCCAGGACCAGCTCGCCGTCGGCCAGGAGGTGCTCACCACGGCCGGGCTGTACGGCCGGATCGTGACCCTGGACGAGCGCGTCGTCGTGCTGGAGACGGGGCCAGGCCAGACCGTTCGCTGGGACCGCCGCGCGATCGCGAGCGTTGTCCCGGACTCCTCGGCGAACACCACACTGATCGTCCCCGACAGCCTGGCGGACGACGTCCCGCCGGCACCCAAGCCCCCTGCTGACCCGGCGTCCGACGCCCAGAACGACGAGAAGTGAGCGCCTGACGTGGCTGGACCCAAGAAGCGACACGGCAGCGCCCGTCGCCCCCTGCTGGCCCTGGTCGGGCTCATCCTGGTCCTGGGCGGCATCATCGCCGCCCAGGTCAAGTTCGCCGACGGCCAGTGGACCCCTCAGCTCGGCCTTGACCTCGAGGGCGGCACCCAGATCGTCCTGACGCCGGTGATCGCCGGCGGCGGCAAGGTCGACGCTGCGACCCTGCAGCAGTCGGTCGACATCATCCGTGCCCGCATCGACGGCTCGGGCGTCAGCGAAGCCGAGATCACCACTGAGGGCGGCCGCAATATCATCGTCGCGGTCCCCGGCAAGGTGAGCGAGGCGCAGCGCAAGCTGATCACCCAGTCCTCGCAGCTGCGCTTCCGCCCGGTCCTGGCCGTCGCTCCGGCCACGACCACGCCCACGCCGACGTCCACGTCCACCCCGAGCGGCACCGCGACGGGTACGGCAACCCCCTCGGTGACGCCGTCGGCGACGGCCAGCGCGACGCCGAGCAGCCAGCAGGCCGGCGTGCCTCAGGCTCTGCTCAAGTCGGGCAGCACTGCGACGCCGAGCGCCACCCCGTCCCCGGCAGCCACCCCGGCGCCCACCCCGACCAGCCCGAGCGACCTGAACCAGATCACTCCCGAGATCGAGGCGCAGTTCGAGGCACTCGACTGCACCGACACCACGAAGCTGCAGGGCGGCACGGACGACCCGAAGAAGCCGCTGGTGACGTGCAGCATCGACCACGACGCGAAGTACATCCTCGGTCCGGTCGAGGTCGACGGTAGCGACATCAAGAGCGCCAGCGCCGGCCTGAAGCAGCTGCAGGGTGGCGGCACCTCCACCGAGTGGGAGGTCCAGCTGGCCTTCACCAATGAGGGGACCAAGAAGTTCGCCGAGACCACCACGCGGCTGTACACCCTGCCGCCGCCGCAGAACCAGTTCGGCATCGTGCTGGACGGTCTGGTCATCTCGGCGCCCAGCGCCAACGAGCCGATCACCGGCGGTACGGCGTCGATCACCGGCAACTTCACCCAGAAGTCGGCGCTCGAGCTCTCCAACCAGCTCAAGTACGGTGCGTTGCCGCTGTCCTTCACCAAGCAGACCGAGGAGCAGATCAGCCCGCTGCTCGGCAGCGAGCAGCTCAAGCGTGGCCTGCTGGCCGGCGTGATCGGTCTGCTGCTGGTCGTGCTCTACTCGCTGCTGCAGTACCGCGCGCTGGGCTTCGTCACGGTGGCGTCGCTGGGGATCGCGGGACTGCTCACCTACGAGATGGTCGTGCTCCTCGGCAACTCCGCCGGGTTGCGCCTGACCCTCGCCGGCATCACCGGCCTCATCGTGTCCATCGGTGTCACCGCCGACTCGTTCATCGTCTACTTCGAACGCGTCCGGGACGAGGTACGTGAGGGGCGCACCCTGCGCTCGGCCGTCGACACCGGGTGGAAGCGGGCGCGGCGGACGATCCTGGCCGCCGACTCGATCAACTTCCTGGCCGCCGTCGTGCTGTACGTCCTGGCCGCCGGCGGGGTGCGCGGCTTCGCGTACACCCTGGGTCTGGCCACGATCATCGACGTCGTGGTGGTGATCCTCTTCACCCACCCGCTGCTCACCGTGCTGGCCCGTACCAAGTTCTTCGGCCAGGGCCACCGCTGGTCCGGCCTCGACCCGAACCGGCTGGGTAGTGGGACGGCCATCGGCGTCAAGGCCAACCTCGGCACCATCGCCTCGCGCCGCGCAGCCGCCGCCGCCACGACCTCCCGGGACGCCTGATGCCCAGCTTCGCCAACTTCGGCAACCAGCTCTACACCGGCGAGCGGTCCTTCGAGATCGTCCGCAAGCAGAAGGTCTGGTACATCGTCTCCGCCCTGCTGCTGATCGTCTCGACGGTCGCGCTGTTCACCCGGGGCCTGACCCTCGGCCTGGAGTTCACCGGCGGTACGGAGTTCCGCGTCGTCTCGGTGCAGACCACCGACGACATCCCCGGCGTCGACGCGGTGAACAGCGTCGTGCCCGGGGCCAACGCCAACGTGACCAAGGTCGGCACGAACTCGATGCGCGTCCAGACGGACGAGCTCACCGACGACCAGGCGGACGCCGTCGGGGCCGCCCTCGCGAAGGCCTACGGCGTCTCCCAGTCGGACAACGTCACCGTCTCCTCGGTCGGCCCGTCGTGGGGGGAGACCGTCTCGAAGAAGGCGCTGCAGGGTCTGCTCGTCTTCCTGCTGCTGGTCGCCCTCGTCATCTCGGCGTACTTCCGCACCTGGAAGATGGCGGCGGCCGCGATCATCGCGCTGCTGCACGACCTCTTCATCACCGTCGGCATCTACGCGCTGGTCGGGTTCGAGGTCACCCCTGCGACTGTGATCGGCTTCCTGACCATCCTCGGGTACTCGCTCTACGACACCGTCGTCGTGTTCGACAAGGTGCGCGAGAACACCGACCACCTCACCACGCAGACCAAGCGCACCTACTCCGAGGCCGCGAACCTCGCGCTCAACCAGACGCTGGTCCGCTCCATCAACACCTCGGTGGTGGCGCTGCTGCCGATCGCATCCATCCTGTTCATCGGTGCGTTCGTGCTCGGTGCCGGGACGCTGAAGGACCTGTCGCTGGCACTGTTCGTGGGCGTCGCCATCGGCACCTACTCCTCGATCTTCATCGCCACGCCCGTGCTCGCCGACCTGCGCGAGCGCGAGCCGGAGATGGCCGCCCTGCGCAAGCGGGTGCTCGGCCGCCGCTCGGACGCCGCGGCCGCAGCGCCGGGTCGGGCCGCTCGAGGGGCCTCGACCAGCGGGTCGGCAGGCACCTCGACCGCCGTCCTCGATCGGGACAGGACGCAGGCCGACGATGCGGCTGAGGTCGCTGGCGGGGTCTCCGACGACCCGGCCACGTCCGGTGGCGCCCGCCCGCGCCAGACGGGTCCGCGCAACCAGCCGAAGCGGAAGAACAACCGACGCAAGTGAGCGCTGACGGCTCGGTCGCGGACCTGCTGTCCCGGCACGTCCGGGACGTGCCGGACTTCCCGACCCCAGGCGTGGTGTTCAAGGACATCGCGCCGCTGCTCGCGGACGGTCCGGCCTTCGCGGCCGTCATCGCCGACCTGGCGGACCGGTACCGGGGTCGGGTGGACGCGGTCGTGGGTATCGAGGCCCGCGGCTTCGTGCTCGCCGCGCCGGTCGCCGTCGCCCTCGGGGTGGGCTTCGTCCCCGTCCGCAAGGCCGGCAAGCTCCCCGGCCCGGTCTGGGGCGCCGAGTACGACCTCGAGTACGGCAGCGCGACCATCGAGGTGCAGCAGGACGCCTTCGGAAGCGGACGTCGGGTGCTGGTGCTGGACGACGTCCTGGCCACCGGGGGTACGGCTGAGGCGACCTGTGAGCTGGTCGAGCGGGCCGGGGCCGAGGTGGTCGAGGTGGCCGTACTGATGGAGCTGTCGTTCCTGCGCGGTCGAGACCGGCTTCCGGGCCGCACGCTGCACCCGCTGCTGACCATCTGAGCGGGCCGACGGGTGCCGTTGTCCACAGGCTGACGGCGGCATACCTGAACGGGCTCCGCGGTTCCGTAGACTGAAGACTCCGGGGGCCCACCCGGGCCGACAGCGAGGAGGTCCCGTGTCCGACCCCACGCGCACCGCAACGAGTGCCAGCAGCTCCGCGGACGACGAGTCCGCGCGGGGTTCTGCCGCGCCCGCTGGGGGGCCGACCGGGTCGGTCGACGCGGGCACCGAGGACGAGACGTTCCACACGGGTTCGATCCCGACGTCCAGCAGGGTCCGGGCGCGCCTGCACCGGCTCGGCGGTCAGCGCTCGGCGAGCAGCCCGGTGCTCGAGCCGCTGCTGCGCGCCGTCCGCTCCACCCACCCCAAGGCCGACGTCAGCGTCATCGAGCGGGCGTACGCGGTGGCCGAGCTGGCTCACCGCGGCCAGCAGCGCAACAGCGGCGACCCCTACATCACGCACCCGCTGGCGGTCGCCACCATCCTCGCCGAGCTCGGGATGACCGAGGGAACGCTGGCTGCTGCCCTGCTGCACGACACGGTGGAGGACACCGACTACACGCTGGATACGCTGCGCGCCGACTTCGGCGACGAGGTCGCCATGCTGGTGGACGGGGTGACCAAGCTCGACAAGGTCACCTACGGCGAGGCCGCCCAGGCCGAGACCGTGCGCAAGATGGTCGTCGCGATGGCGCGCGACATCCGGGTGCTGGTGATCAAGCTGGCCGACCGGCTGCACAACGCGCGCACCTGGCGCTACGTGTCGGTGGAGTCCGCGCAGCGCAAGGCCCGCGAGACGCTCGAGATCTACGCGCCGCTGGCCCACCGGCTGGGTATGAACACGATCAAGTGGGAGCTCGAGGACCTCAGCTTCGCCACGCTCTACCCCAAGGTGTACGACGAGATCGTCCGGCTGGTCAGCGAGCGCGCCCCCGCCCGCGAGGAGTACCTCGCCAAGGTGCGCGAGCAGGTCACCGCCGACCTGCGCGGCGCCAAGCTGAAGGCGACGGTCACCGGCCGGCCCAAGCACTACTACTCGATCTACCAGAAGATGATCGTCCGAGGCCGCGACTTCGAGGACATCTACGACCTGGTCGGGGTGCGCGTCCTGGTGGAGTCCGTGCGGGACTGCTACGCCGCGCTGGGCGCGCTGCACGCGCGGTGGAACCCGGTCCCGGGCCGGTTCAAGGACTACATCGCGATGCCCAAGTTCAACATGTACCAGTCGTTGCACACGACGGTGATCGGGCCTAGCGGCAAGCCGGTCGAGATCCAGATCCGGACGTTCACCATGCACCGCCGGGCCGAGTTCGGCGTCGCCGCGCACTGGAAGTACAAGGAGCAGCCGTCGGCCAGCACCCCGGCTGAGGTAGAGGCCGGCGCGACCGACATGGCTTGGCTGCGCCAGCTGTTGGACTGGCAGCGGGAGACGTCGGATCCCGGGGAGTTCCTGGACTCGCTGCGGTTCGAGATCAACGCCCGCGAGGTGTACGTGTTCACGCCCAAGGGCGACGTCGTCGCGCTGCCCGCCGGCGCGACCCCGGTCGACTTCGCCTACGCGGTGCACACCGAGGTCGGCCATCGCACGATCGGTGGCCGGGTGAACGGCCGGCTGGTCCCGTTGGAGTCGACGCTGGAGAACGGCGACGTCGTGGAGGTGCTGACCTCCAAGGCGGCCACCGCCGGACCGAGCCGGGACTGGCTGGCGTTCGTCAAGAGCCCGCGGGCCCGCAACAAGATCCGGCAGTGGTTCAGCAAGGAGCGTCGCGAAGAGGCGATCGACCGCGGCAAGGACGAGATCGCCAAGGTGATGCGCAAGCAGCACCTGCCGTTGCAGCGCCTGATGTCCCACGAGTCGCTGCTCGCGATCGCGACCGAGCTGCGTTATCTCGACATCGACGCGCTGTACGCCGCGATCGGTGAGAGCCACGTCTCCGCGCAGAGCGTGGTTGCCAAGCTGGTGCAGTCGCTCGGCGGCGAGGAGGGCGCCAGCGAGGACCTCGCCGAGGCCACGCTGCCCAGCAGGGTGTCCCGCCGCCCGCGCAGCGGCGACCCCGGGGTCGTGGTCAAGGGGGTCGACGACCTGTGGGTCAAGCTGGCCCGCTGCTGCACGCCGGTGCCCGGTGACCCGATCATCGGCTTCGTCACGCGCGGCAGCGGTGTGTCCGTGCACCGCGCCGACTGCACCAACGTCTCGGGACTGCTGGCCGAGCCCGACCGCATCGTCGAGGTCGAGTGGGCGCCGTCATCCGCGACCGTCTTCCTGGTCCAGATCCAGGTCGAGGCGCTGGACCGCTCCCGTCTGCTGTCGGACGTGACGCGGGTGCTCTCCGACGCCCACGTCAACATCCTGTCGGCGAGCGTGCAGACCTCCCGCGACCGGGTCGCGATCTCCCGGTTCTCCTTCGAGATGGGTGATCCGGGGCACCTCGGTCACGTGCTGAACGCCGTCCGGCGGGTCGACGGGGTGTTCGACGCCTACCGGCTCACCGGCGGACGACCTACTCCCACGCAGGGTGTCGGCGCCTAGCACCAACCAGCTGTTCGGGATCGCTGACCGGCTGTTCGGGATCGCTCAGTCGCCGAAGTCCGAGAGTGCCTGACGGGCCTGCGCCAGCCACTGCTCGCGGGCCTCGAGGGAGGCCTCCAGATCCGCGACCCGGGATGCCTTGCCGGCCGTCCGGGCCTTGTCGATCTGCTCCCTGAGGTCGGCGATCGTCACCTCGAGCTGGTCTACGGCGCTCTGCGCGCGTGCCCGTGCCTCGGGGTTGGTGTTCTTCCAGCGGTCGTCCTCGGCCGACCGCACCGCCTGCTCCACAGCCCGCATCCGGCGCTCGATGCGGTCCATGTCAGTGCGCGGGACGTGGCCGGCGCCCTCCCACCGGTCCTGGATGTCGCGCAGCTTGGCCCGCGCCGTGGTCAGGTCGGTGACCGGCACCAGCTGCTCGGCCTCGGCCAGCAGCTTCTCCTTCAGTTCCAGGTTGGCACCATGCTCGGCGTCCTGCTCGGCCTGGACGGCGTGCCGGGCGGTGAAGAACGCGTCCTGGGCGCCGCTGAACCGGCTCCACAGCTCGTCGTCGTCCTTGCGTGCGGCGCGTCCGGCCGCCCGCCAGCGGTCCATCAGCCGCTTGAACGCGGCCGCAGTCGGCCCCCAGTCCGTGGACGACTGCAGGTCCTCGGCCTCCTTGACCAGGGCCTCCTTCTCCGCACGTGCCTCCTCGTGCTGCTCGTCGAGGTGGGCGAAGTGCTGGCGACGCTTGCGGTCGAAGGCGGTCCGGGCGTGGCTGAACCGCTTCCAGAGCTCGTCCTCGGACTTGCGGTCCAGCCGCACGAGCGGAGCCTCGCCTCCGGGGTGCGTCGCGGGGTGGCCGGCGGAGTGGGTGGCGGAGTGGCCAGCCGGGTGGCTCGCGCCACGACCGGCCGCCTTCTGTTCGGCCCGCCAGGTCTCGAACAGCTGCTTCATCCGCAGCCCGTCCGCGCGCCATTGGGTGCGCTCGGCCGGCACGGCCGCGATCGCCTCCGCCTCCTCGACGAGCGCGGTGCGCCGGGCGCGCGCCTCGTCGCGGGCTGCCGTGCGAGCCTGCTCGTCGTGCTCGCGACGGGCTGCGACCGCGGGCGCCAGCGCCTCGATCCGGGCCTCCAGTGCCACCAGGTCACCGACACCATGCGCATCGGCCGCTGCCTCGCGCAGCTTGGCCACGCCGGCCTCGATCTCGGCGGCGGGAACGTCAGCCGTGGCCAGCCGCTGCTCGAACAGCTCGACCTGCGCCACGATCTCGTCGTACTTGCGCCCGTAGTAGGCCAGTGCCTCGTCGGGGGTCGCACCCGGGTACGAGCCGACCTCGCGCTCGCCGTCCGTGGTGCGCACGAACACGGTGCCGTCCTCGGCCACGCGCCCGAACTGCGTCGGGTCGGACGACGGCACCGGCGCACTCGCCGGGACGGCCTGGGTCGGCGGGTGCGGGCGCGGAGCCGCTGGCTTGGGCACGGCTGGCTTGGGCACGGCGGGTGTGGGCACGGCGGGTGTGGGCACGGCGGGTGTGGGCACGGCGGGTGCGGGCACGGCGGGTGTGGGCGCGGCGGGTGTGGGCGCGGCGGGTGGTGGCTCTTCGGTTGTCGGCTGTTCGGTTGTCGGCTGCTCGTCCGGCTGCTCGACTGGCTGCTCGACTGGCTGCTCGACTGGTTCGGGTGCCGGCTGGGCCGGTATCTGCTCGTCGCTCACTGCTTCTCCACCGTGATGTTCTTGATGGTCACGGGCTCGGCGGGGGGACCGTCGCCCGTTCCGTTCGAGGTGCCCTTCGCGGCCACCTGCTGCAGGACGTCCAGCCCGTTGGTGACCTTGCCGAAGATCGAGTACCCGCCCGAGTCGGTGGGCAGCACGGTGTCCTTGTAGACCATGAAGAACTGGCTGCCGTTGCTGCCCGGATCACTGCCGCGAGCCATGGCCAGCGTGCCTGCGGGGTACTTGCCGTCCTCGGGCGCGTTCTCCATCCCGTACTGGTAGCCGGGACCGCCGGTGCCCGTGCCGGTGGGATCGCCACACTGCAGCACGTAGATGCCCTCGGTGGTCAACCGGTGGCAGCTGGTGTCGTCGTAGTACCCGTCCTTGCTCAGAAAGATGAACGAGGACACCGTCTGCGGAGCCTTGTCGCCGTAGAGCTCCATCGTGATGTCGCCCGCGCTGGTCACCATCGTGGCGTTCCAGGTGGCGCCCTCGGCCAGCGACTTCGGCGGCGCGCTCGGGTAGGACTTGGCGGTCTTGGTCGGCGCCGACGCGGGGCCGCTGGCGTTGGCCGACGGCGACGACGTCGCACCGGTCGAGGAGCTGTTCGAGTCGTCCGGCAGCAGCTGGGTGAGCAGCACGACGCCGGCGGCGACCAGCAGCACGGCGACCACGGCGCCGATCACCTGCTGGTTGCGCTTCTTCTCGGCGGCGCGCTCGGCAAGCTTCTTCTGCCGCCGGGCATATCGACGCTTGGCTCGTTCGCGGTCGCGCTCGATCGGCACGCCGGCCCTCCTGCTCTGTCCGGGTCGTCCTCAGGCTCCCTGAGGCGGTCAGTCTATGGATGTGCGACGGCTGGTCGACTCGCTGGCGGTCACGAAGCGGTCACGAGCCCCCACTGGGTAGGCTCTCCCCGTGCTTGTGACCGGGTTCCCCAGTGCCGTGTTCGGCACCAACTGCTACGTGCTCGCGCCCGGCGCCGGGCAGGAGTGTCTGGTGGTCGATCCGGGCATCGAGGTGCTGGCTCAGCTGTCCGAGGTGCTGCGCGAGCACCGACTCAAGCCGGCCGCCGTCCTGCTCACCCACGGCCACGTCGACCACACCTACTCGGTCACCCCGGTGTGCGGTGCACATGGCGTCGCCGCCTACGTGCACACCGACGACCGCGAGCGCCTGGTGAACCCGCTGGAGGAGTTCGCCTCGACCGGCCTGCTCAGCATGCTCGAGCAGCAGTTCGGCCGCGCGGCCACCTGGGCCGAGCCGACGGACGTGGTCGAGGTCGGCGCCGACGCCGTGCTGGAGCTGGCCGGGCTCCGGGTCCGGGTCGAGCACGCCCCCGGCCATACCGAGGGGTCGGTGATGTTCGCCCTGGAGGGCGCCCCGGTCGGAGCGCCGGACGACGTGTCGCGGTCGCTGCTGAGCGGGGACGTGCTGTTCGCCGGGAGCATCGGACGCACCGACCTGCCGGGCGGCGACCACGCGGCCATGCTCGCCTCGCTGCGCGACCGCGTGCTCACCCAACCGGACGACACCCTCGTCCTGCCCGGCCACGGACCCCTGACAACCATCGGCCGCGAGCGCGCCACCAACCCGTACCTTCGGGAGCTGCTGGCGTCTTGAGCGGCCGCGGTCCCGCCGACCGCCCACGACCCGAAGGAACCGCATGGCCCGTCCCACCCCGTTGTCCGGCTACCCCGAGTGGCTGCCCGCCCAGCGCGCCGTCGAGCAGCAGGTCATCGACGTCCTGCGTCGCACGTTCGAGCTGCACGGCTTCGCCGGCATCGAGACCCGCGCCGCCGAACCGATGGAGCAGCTGCTGCGCAAGGGCGAGATCGACAAGGAGGTCTACGTCCTGCGCCGGCTGCACGCCGACCCGGACGAGGCCGACGACTCCCGCTCGCTTGGCCTGCACTTCGACCTCACGGTTCCGTTCGCCCGCTACGTGCTGGAGAACGCCGGCAAGCTGGAGTTCCCGTTCCGGCGCTACCAGATCCAGAAGGCCTGGCGCGGCGAGCGACCGCAGGAAGGCCGGTACCGCGAGTTCTGCCAGGCCGACATCGACGTGGTGGACGTCGGCGAGCTGCCGTTCCACTACGAGGTCGAGGTCGCCGAGGTGATGGCCGACGCCTTCGCCGGCCTTCCGCTGCCGCCCCTTCGCCTGCAGGTCAACAACCGCAAGGTGGTTCAGGGGTTCTACGAAGGGCTCGGTATCGCCGACGTGGCCGGTGTGCTGCGCACGGTCGACAAGCTGGACAAGATCGGCCCGGCCGCCGTGCGCTCGGCCCTGGTCGACGAGGTCGGGGTGTCCCCGAGCGCGGCGGACGCCTGCCTGCGGCTGGCCGAGATCAGCGGCCCGGACAGCGCGGTCGTCGACCGGGTGCGCGCCCTCGGCGTCACCTCGGACGGTCTCGACGAGGGGCTGCACGAGCTGGCCCTGCTGCTGGACGGCATGCAGGCCGCCGTCCGTCCGGGGTTCGAGGTGGTGGCCGACCTGAAGATCGCCCGCGGGCTGGACTACTACACCGGCACCGTCTACGAGACGCAGATGGCCGGCTACGAGCACATCGGCTCGATCTGCTCCGGCGGCCGGTACGACGCGCTGGCGACTGACGGCAAGACCACGTACCCCGGAGTCGGTATCTCGTTCGGCGTGACCCGCGCACTCGGACCGTTGCTCACCCGCGGCCTGCTCACCGCGTCCCGTTCGACGCCGACCTGCGTGCTGGTCGCGCTCGCGGACGACGACTCCCGCTCGGCCAGCCGCGCGGTCGCCGCCGCGCTCCGTGCCCGCGGAGTCCCGGCCGAGGTGGCCCCGAACGCGCAGAAGTACGGCAAGCAGATCCGGTTCGCGCAGCGACGCGGCATCCCGTACGTGTGGTTCCCCGCGGGGGCGTCCGCGGACGGTGTGGCGGCCGTGCGCGACATCCGCAGCGGTGAGCAGGTCCCGGCGGACGACGCGAGCTGGCTGCCGCCGTCCGAGGAGCTGCGGCCCGCGGTTGTCTTCGAGGAGGTGGGCTAGATGCGTGCACGGGTGCTGGGCCGCACCGGACGGCAGGTCAGCGAGGTCGGCCTGGGGTGCTGGCAGCTCGGTGCGGACTGGGGGCAGGTCAGCCCGGAGGACGCGATGGACACGCTGCGCGCTGCCGCGGACGCCGGGGTGACGTTCTTGGACACCGCGGACGTGTACGGCGACGGGCGCAGCGAGCAGCTGGTCGGTCGGCTGCTGCGCGAGCGCTCGGATGACGGGCTCTTCGTCGCGACGAAGATGGGCCGCCGGGCCGACCCGCACGTGCCGGAGTCGTTCACCGGCGTCAACCTGCGCGCCTGGAACGACCGGAGCCGGCGCAACCTCGGCATGGACACGCTCGACCTGGTGCAGCTGCACTGCCCGCCGACCGCGGTGCTGTCCGACGACCGGCTGTTCGACGAGCTGGACGCGATGGTCTCCGAGGGTCGGATGCAGGCGTACGGCGTGTCGGTCGAGACCGTCGACGAGGCGCTGACCGCGATCGCCCGCCCGCACGTGGCCAGCATCCAGATCATCCTGAACGTGTTCCGCCGCAAGCCCTTGGAGGCGGTGCTGCCGGCTGCCGAGCGCGCCGGCGTCGGGATCGTCGCCAGGGTGCCGCTGGCCAGCGGCCTGCTCAGCGGCGCCTACGACGAGCACACCACGTTCGCCGCGGACGACCATCGCAGCTACAACCGGTCAGGGCAGGCGTTCGACGTGGGGGAGACCTTCGCCGGGGTGCCGTTCGAGGTGGGCGTCGCCGCCGCCCGCGAGGTTGCCGCGTTGACGCCCGCCGGCGCGAGCACCGCCCAGCTGGCGCTGCGCTGGGTGCTGGACCAGCCAGGGGTGAGCGTCGTCATCCCCGGTGCGCGCAACCGCCAGCAGGCCCAGGCGAACGCAGCGGCGGCCGAGCTGGCCGCCACGGACGAGGCCACCTCGGCGGCCCTGCGGTCGATCTACGACAGGCGGATCCGCGAGCACGTGCACGCTCGCTGGTGACTCACCAGTCGCGAGCGCGTCCCGGCGGTCGGCCGCTCGCGGTCTTGACCTCGGCGCGTCGGCTGCGCATCGCCAGCTGAGCGCGCTCCTGTGCGAACACCAGCCGCGCGAACCGCTCCGCGTGCACGTGCGGGAGGTCGACGAACGATCCGCGCAGCCCGAAGTTGCCCACCGCGATCACCTGCAGCTTGACCGGCACCCGGCCGGCCGACTCGGGCAGCTCGACGTCGATGCCCAGCACCGTGCCTTCCTCGACGGTGCCGGCCGTGCCGAAGTCCAAAGTGGCCAGCATCCCGCCGGCCGAGATGTTGCGGGTGCGTCCGCGGACCACGACCGGCCCGAGGTCCGGGTTCTCCGGCGGGGCCGGCAGCGTGACGTGGATGGTGAGCTCGAGCTCACCGCGGACCTCGTTCCGTCGCTGGGTCGGCGGGGTGGGCGGCGCGCCGAGCGCGAGCACCATGCCCCTGCCGTCGTCGACCACGCGGGCCGGCAGCGACAGCAGACCGGCCGGGGTCGAGAGCTGGGCCTCTCCCGGCCCGAGGCCGAGAGCCTCGCTCGGTCCGATGACGGGGACGCGGGCGCCCGCCCCGGCACCCCCGGCGGAGTCCAGCGAGGCGTCGGCCAGGGTCTTCAAGGTGACCCGCTGGCCTGCGGCGCGCAGCGTGAGCGTCGAGCCCGCTGCGATCGTGACGTCCATCCCCGGTGAGCCCTCCACAGCGCTCTTGCTCCTGGTAGCAGCACGCAACAGTGCTCCTCGACGTCCTATCGGCCGCCGAGGAGCAGAACGGAGACAATCACCCCACGGCAAACTCGTGCGGGACGACGTGCCAGTGCACCGTAGGATTCACCGGGTCAGCCGAATCCGATCACCCCAAGGGGGAACTCCGTGTTGCGCACGCACGAGGTGGGCACGCTGCGTGCCGACCACGCCGGACAGACCGTCACGCTCGCCGGATGGGTGGGTGGACGGCGCGATCACGGCGGTGTGGCGTTCCTGGACCTGCGCGACTCCAGCGGCGTCGCCCAGGTCGTCGTCCGGGACGAGGTGCTGGCGTCCTCGGGCGCGCACGGGCTGCGCAACGAGTACTGCGTGCGGGTGACCGGCCCGGTCGGCCTGCGACCCGAGGGCAACCAGAACCCCAACCTGCCGACCGGTGAGATCGAGGTCACTGCGATCGAGCTCGAAGTGCTGAGCGAGTCCGCCGCGCTGCCGTTCCAGATCGACGAGCGCGTGGAGGTCGGCGAAGAGGCCCGGCTCAAGCACCGCTACCTGGACCTGCGCCGGCCGGGGCCGGGGGCGGCGATCCGGCTGCGCAGCGAGGTCAACAAGAGCGCCCGTGCGGTCCTCGACGAGCGCCGCTTCGTCGAGATCGAGACCCCGACGCTGACCCGCTCGACGCCGGAGGGTGCCCGCGACTTCCTGGTGCCGGCCCGGCTGCAGCCGGGCAGCTGGTACGCGCTTCCGCAGAGCCCGCAGCTGTTCAAGCAGCTGCTGATGGTGGCCGGCATGGAGCGCTACTACCAGATCGCCCGCTGCTATCGGGACGAGGACTTCCGGGCCGACCGCCAGCCGGAGTTCACCCAGCTCGACATCGAGATGAGCTTCGTCGAGCAGGACGACGTCCTCGAGCTCGGTGAGGCGGTCGCCGTGGCGCTGTGGAAGCTGGTCGGCTACGACCTGCCCACCCCGCTGCCCCGGCTGACCTACGCCGACTCGATGCGACGCTTCGGCACCGACAAGCCCGACCTGCGTTTCGGCAACGAGCTGGTCGAGTGCACCGACTACTTCGCCAGCACCCCGTTCCGGGTGTTCCAGGCCGAGTACGTCGGCGCCGTGGTGATGCCCGGTGGTGCGAGCCAGCCGCGCAAGCAGCTCGACGCCTGGCAGGACTGGGCCAAGCAGCGCGGTGCCCGAGGGCTGGCGTACGTGCTGGTCGGGGAGGACGGCGAGCTCGGCGGTCCGGTCGCCAAGAACCTCTCGGAGGACGAGCGTGCCGGTCTGGCAGCGCAGGTCGGCGCCCAGCCGGGGGACTGCGTGTTCTTCGCCGCTGGTGCGACGAAGTCCTCGCGCGCACTGCTCGGCGCGGCCCGACTGGAGATCGGCCGGCGCTGTGGGCTGGTCGACGAGTCGGCCTGGGCGTTCGCCTGGGTGCTGGACGCGCCGCTGTTCGAGCCGTCCGCCGAGGCGACCGCCTCGGGCGATGTGGCCCTCGGCTACAGCGCCTGGACTGCGGTGCACCACGCCTTCACCTCGCCGAAGGCAGAGTTCCTGGAAACCTTCGACACCGACCCCGGCTCGGCCTTGGCCTACGCCTACGACATGGTGTGCAACGGCAACGAGATCGGCGGCGGGTCGATCCGTATCCACCGGCGCGACGTGCAGGAGCGCGTGTTCAAGGTGATGGGGCTGAGCGAGGAGGAGTCCCAGGAGAAGTTCGGCTTCCTGCTCGACGCCTTCGCGTTCGGTGCGCCGCCGCATGGTGGCATCGCGTTCGGCTGGGACCGGATCTGCGCCCTGCTGTCGCGCACCGACTCGATCCGTGACGTGATCGCCTTCCCCAAGTCCGGCGGCGGCTTCGACCCGCTGACCGAGGCGCCGGCGCCGATCACCGCCCAGCAGCGCAAGGAGGCCGGTGTGGACGCCAAGCCGAAGGCTCCGGCGGCCGACAACCCGGACCTGTCCCTGGCTGAGGTCCCCACCGCCCGCTGAGCAGCACCGTTGCAGCTGCCACGATCAGGTCCGACCGGCCGCGGCAGCGTCCACCGTGAGCAGCACGACGAGGTCGGACCGGCTGGACACCCCGAGCTTGCCGAAGGCGTGCGTCAGATGGGTCTCGACGGTGCGGCGCGTGATGTACAGCCGTTGGGCGATCTCCCGGTTGCCATGACCTTGCGCGGCGAGGTCGGCCACCTGCCGCTCCGACGGCGTCAGTGATTCGATGCCGGTGAGTGCGGTGCGCCGCGGCCGTGCCCCAGCCGCCTGCAGCTCGTGCCGAGCGCGATCGGCCAGCAGCCGCATCCCACCGCGCTGAGCCTGGTCGAGCGCCCGCCGCAGCGGCTCTCGCGCGTCCCCGCGGCGGTTGGCGCGGCGAAGCGTGGCCCCGAGCGCGACGAGTGCCCTGGTGTGTTCCAGCCGGGTGGGACCGGGCTCGAGCAGAGCCACCGCACGTTCCAGGAGCTCGACCGCCTGCACCGGCTCCTCAGTCAGTGCCAGTGCCCGCAGCCCGGCGGCCCGCGGCTCGGGCAGGCCGGTGCGCTCGGCCAGCTCCAGATGGGCTACGGCCAGGTCCCGGGCTGCCCGCCGATCACCGAGCGCGACGAGTGCTTCGGCGTCGATGACTCGCCAGGCGGCGGCTGCGGGGTGCAGGATGTGCAGCCGCTGCCACCAGCCCGCCGCTCGCACCAGGTCCGCGTGCGCCTCGCCATAGCGTCCCTG
The DNA here is from genome assembly GCF_049994355.1 of Angustibacter sp. McL0619. Lineage (NCBI taxonomy): Bacteria > Bacillati > Actinomycetota > Actinomycetes > Kineosporiales > Kineosporiaceae > Angustibacter > Angustibacter sp. McL0619. The sequence continues at coordinate 2,155,254 of NZ_CP188257.1, forward strand.
CGCCATCCGCAGCTGGGCGCGGCGCTCGAGGAGGTAGGCACCTGACAGGCACGCCTCGGGCGGGTCACCGTTGGGTAGGCCGGCCTCGAGCGCTGAGTCGGCCTCGTCGAGCTCGCTCAGCTCGGTCAGTGCTTCCACCAGCGGGAAGAGCGACCAGAGGAGCGCGGCCGGCGGGCTGTTGCCCAGCTTGAACCGGAACGAGACCTCCGCGTCGGCGCGGGCGTCGTGGACCCGACCGAGGTGCATCAGGACGATCGCCCGGACGAAGCTGCCATGGGCCAGCGCGATCAGCCATCCCTGTGGCCTGGCCAGCTCGACCACGCCGTCGCAGAGCCGGCGCGCCGCGTCGAAGTCGCCGTTGGCGATCAAGATGAACTTCGCCCACGTGCTGACCAACGAGTCCGTCCCCCGTGGCGGCGTCACGGCGTCCATCGCCGGTTCGAGAAGCCTGCGGACGTCGTCCGCGCAACCACCCTTCGCCGCCACCGCCTGCCACGCCAGAGGCACCCGCCACAGGCTGTCCTGATCCGCGCTGGAGTGCCTGCGGACGCGTTCGTACCCCTCCTCGACGGTGTCCGCCGAGAGCATCATCGAGCAGACCATCTCGAGCTCGAGCTGTCCGCCAAGGTCTTCGTCGCCGGGCTGTTCGGCGAGGCCGCGACGCGCTATCTCGATGGCGTCGTCGAACTCGCCGGCCAGCCCCAGGGCCCGGCACCCCGACAAGGCGATCCGCAGCCGTTGCTCCGGCGTCACCGCGAGCGTCACCGCCTCATGCAGGTGCTCGCGGGCGCCGGGTTGCACCTGAGCCGCGAGCTCGAGCCCGAGCTCGCTGTGCAGGTCCGCGACGAGCTCGGGCTCGGCCGGCGGTTCTGCGAGGGCGCGGCGAAGGAACGTGGCCGCCGCTTCCGGAGCCCCGCGAACGTGCGCACGCCCGGCGGCCGCGTGCAGTCTGGTCACGGTCAGTGGATCAGCGGCGGGTTCGGCATGGGCCAGATGAAGTCCGACGGCCTCCACGTCCGCTTGCTCTGCGGCCAGCAGATCGGCCGCGCGCCGGTGCAGCAGCGATCGCTCACCGGCCGGCAGGCCTCGGTAGAGAGCGCTTTCCACCAGTGGGTGGGTCAGTGCGTGGCCAGCACCCTCAACGCCCAGGATCCCGACCGCGGCCAGCCGATCGGCGAGCAACTCGGCCTGGGCGATCTCGAGCTCGGCCAGCCGTGCCGCCTGGCGCAGCAGTGCTCCGCGCCCCAGCACTGCGAAGGCGCGCGCCAGCTGGGTCGCACCGGTCGGGAGCCGGGCGAGCTGGAGCTGGACGGTGCGGCCCACCTGCTCGGGGCCGAACGTCGTCAACCGCGCAGCCACGTCCGCGGTCGGCTCGAGCCCCTGGGCGAGCAGCTCGTCGATCAGCGCCCCGAGCAGGAACGGGTTGCCGGCGCTGGCCGCATGGCAGGCGTTCGCGAAAGCCGCATCGGCGGTGGGCAGCCGCTCGGCGACGATCACCTCGACGGCGTCCGGCCCCAGCGGACGCGGTCGAATGGGTGGCTCCGGGGCTGCCGCGAGCAGCTCGTCGAGCAATGCCGGTGCCACCGACTGCTCCCCGGTTCGAACGGCGCAGAGCACCCCGAGGTGCAGGTCCGGCAGCTGACGCGTGAGCTGGACCAGCCAGCGCAGCGAGGGTGCGTCCGCCCAGTGCACGTCGTCGACCACGAGTACGGTCGGCGTGCTCTCGGCCAGCTCGGCGGCCAGGCAGGTCAACCCGTACGACGCCGCGTGCATCGCGTCACCGGTGGGCGCCGGTGCGATCGGATCGGGGTCGAGGACGCGCTTGGCCAGTCGCGCGGCGCCGGCGTCCAGCGCCTTCCGCTCGGGGTCGTCCACCGCACCGGCGACCGGCCCGAAGAGCTGTCGGGCGATGCCCCAGCCCGCCTGCTGCTCGAAGGGGGTCGCCCAGGCGCGCAGGACGCGCAGACCCAGCTCGTCCGCGACCTGGGCGACCGCTCGCAGCAGGCTGGACTTGCCGACGCCGGGCGGCCCCTCGACCACCGCTACGCGGCCCGAACCTGCACGCACCTCGTGCAGGTGCCGGCCGAACGCTGCGAGCTCGGTGTCCCGCTGCAACAGGCTCCGGGCCATGGCTCAGTCTCGGCCGCGGGCGCGCGCCTTGTCCATCGTCACGGGAAACCTCGTGGTATCCACCACGATTCGCCGGCCTCTGTTAGTGGTGAGCATGGCTGTGGCGCCAGCTACGCGCCGGGCAGCCTGGGAGGACACCGTGACGACAGCTCAGACAAGCGCCGCCGAAGGCACGCAGTACGCCCTCGGCCGCACGAGGCAGGAGTACGAGCGGCTGCGTCGCCAGGCTCAGCAGTGGGAGGGCGCGACCGAGCGCGTGCTGGACCGGGTCGGCCTTCCGCTCGGTGCCCGATGCCTGGACGCAGGCTGCGGCCCGGGCGAGACGATGCGACAGCTGGCTCAGCGTGTGGGACCGCGGGGGCGCGTCGTCGGCATCGATGTGGACGAGACGCTGGGCGGGCTCGCCGTCGACCGGCTCCAGCGGGACGGGCACCAGCAGTGCAGCTTCGTCGCGCACGACCTGGTCGAGGGTGGACCGATCCTGGAAGGGCCGTTCGACCTGGTCTACGCGCGGTTGCTGCTGTTCCACCTTCCGAGTCGGGTCGAGGTGCTCGCCCGCCTGTGGGACGCGGTGGCGCCGGGCGGCTACCTGGTCGTCCAGGACTACGACATGTCCGCCGTGGGGGCGGCACCACCCCTGGCCGGTGCTGACCGCGTGGGTGAGCTGATCATCCGGTCCTTCGGAGCCGCGGGCTGCGAGATCCGCGTCGGATCGCTGCTCCCGCGCCTGTTCATCGAGGCCGGCGTCGGCGTGCCGGACGGGACCGACGTCTCCGGACGGCTGGAACGGCTGGCCGACGCTTCGCTGATGCTGGAGGCGGTGTTGCGCAGCCTGCTTCCGCTGGCCGTCAGCCGGCAGATCGTGACCGAACCCGACGCGGAGTCCCTGCTGGTGGAGCTGCGCCGCGAAGCCGTCGCCGATCCTGAGCACCCGGTCCTGTGGCCGTTGCTGATGGGCGCCTGGCGGCGGAAGGCGTAGGCCGTGGACGTCGACCGGGTGCGGTCGCACTTCGCCTTTCCCGACCTGGGCCGGGTGGCCACCAACAACGCGGCGACCTCGCAGCCACCACGGGAGCTGCTCCGGCTGCTGGAGTCGCTGACGGAGGACTACGACAACGTCCATCGCGGACAGTCCAGCGCGTCGCGGCGCACGAGCGAGCGGTTCGAGAGCGCCTACGACACCTTCGCCCAATGGCTCAACGCGCCGAGCCGTCGAAGCATCGCCACGTACCGCAACACGACCGAGGCCATCAACGCCGTGATGTACATGCTGCTCACGCAGTTCCGGGACGGCGACAACGTGGTGACCACGATGATGGAGCACAACTCCAACTTCGTGCCGTGGTACGGGATGTGCCACGAGATCCTGCCCGCCTTCGGGCGCCGGGTCGAGTGCCGCGTGGCCCGGTTCGACCACGCGACCGGGGCGCTCGACCTCGAGCACCTCGCCGAGCTGGTCGACGAGCGGACCAAGCTGGTCTGCGTCACCGGTGCCTCGAACTTCCTGGGCACCAAACCGCCGCTGCGGACCATCCGAGCCATCGCGGATCGCAGCGGGTACGTCCGCGACGACGGGCGGACCGGGTCACTGCTGCTGGTCGACGCGGCCCAGCTCGTGCCCAGCAGCTTCGTCGACGTGCAGCAGCTGGACGTGGACTTCCTGGCCTTCTCGTGCCACAAGATGCTGGCACCGTTCGGTGTCGGGGTGCTCTACGCGAAGGAGCAGCTGCTGGCTGCTGGTCGGCCGTTCCTGTACGGCGGGGACATGGTCGCCGAGGGCGGGGTGAGCGTCGATCGCGTCGACTACAACGATCTCCCGTGGAAGTACGCCGCCGGCACCCCGAACATCCTCGGGGTCATCGCCTCGGCGCGCGCCCTGCGCCTGGTGGTCGACCTCGTCAGCCCCGAGGGTGCCCCGCGGTGGTTCGACGACGACCGGCCACTGCCGCGGTCAGTCGTCGCGCAGGCGATGCACCGGGTGGGCGGGCATACCCGGTCGCTGACCGAGCTGGCGATGCAGGAGGCGATGACCATCGACGGCCTGCGCTGGTACGGGCCGGCCCTCGGGACACCGCGGGCGCCGCTGCTGGCGTTCACCGTCGACGGTGTGGACCCGATCCGGCTCGCCGAGGGTCTGAACCTGGAAGGCGTCGAGGCCCGGGCCGGCTGTCACTGCGCGACCTTGGCCCACCGCGACCTCGGCCTGAACCCGCCGGCCACCTGTCGACTCAGCTTCGCCCTCTACACCAGCGCGGACGACGTCGCCCTGGCGATGGACGCGGTGCGCCGCGTGGTCCGAGACCTTCGGCCGCTGGCGCCGCGCGCTACCGGAGCCGGCGGCTGGACCAGCGGTGGTCGCAGCTGAAGCCGAGGCGGTGGTACATCCGCCGGGCGACGTCGTTGTCCGAGTACATGCCGAGGGTGACGACCGCACTGCCCGCGTCGAACGCCGCTCGCGCCGCCGCCGTCGTCACCGCGGCCCCGAGCCCGCGACCGCGGACGGCAGGGTCGGTGGCGACGGACGCCAGGGACGGCACCCCCGGCACGTCCTCGGTGTGCGCGGCGCAGGCCACCAGCCGGCCGCCGTCCCAGATGCCCCACCAGGCAACCACCGGGTCCTGCACCGTGGTGCTGTGCCGAGGGCTCGCCCTGGCGAGCAGCTCACGCACGTCGTCCAGCTGGTCGGGTGGCACGACCACGGCGGGCCGGCCGGCCGGCGGGGGAGTTCGGGTCATCATCCACTCCCAGTCGTCGCCCGCACGCGGCACGACCCGGGCCGCCAGCTCGGGCGGCAGCAGCTCCAGCGAGCCGAACGGGAGGGTGACCCGGGTGATGTCCGGGACGACGGACAGCAGCTCGGCGAGCTGTGCTGCAGCGGCCCTCGGGCTCGTCAGGACGGTCACGGTGGTGGCGTAGGAGTGGGTACGACGCAACCAGGCCACGCCGTCGTCCAGCGCCCAACCGCGCACCGGGCCGGCCGGGTCGACCATCCAGCGGGCGAACGGGTCGTTCCCGCTGGCCTCGACGAGCTCCTCGTAGGACGAGAGCGGACGCACCGCCATCAATGCGTCCCGATGCCGATCCGCTCGTGCAGGCGACGCAGCGGCGCGGGGGCCCACCAGTTCCACTCGCCGAGCAGGGTCATGGTGGCGGGCACCAGCAGCATCCGCACCATGGTCGCGTCGATCGCCACGGCGACGCACAGCGCCACCCCGGTCTGCTTCACCACCAGCACCTTGGCGGCGATCAGGCCGGCGAAGACGATGATCACCAGCAGCGCGGCCGAGGTGATGATCCGCCCGGAGCGCTGCAGCCCTGCCGCCACGGCCTCGTCGTTGGGCAGCCCGGCGTCGCGCTGCTCCTTGATGCGGGACAGCAGGAAGACCTCGTAGTCCATCGCCAGGCCGAACCCGAAGGCCAGCACCAGTGGGGGAATGGTCGTCTCCACGCCGCCGGTCGAGGTGAACGACAGCAGCCGCTCCAAGTGACCGTCCTGGAAGATCAGGGCCACGACGCCGAGCGCGGCACCCAGCGAGATCAGGTTCATCAGGAGTGCCTTGACCGGCACCAGCACCGAACCGGTCATCAGGAAGAGCAGGACGAACGTGGCCAGCACGACGAGCCCGATCGCCCAGGGCGCTGTGCGGGCGAGCGAGGCGCTGAAGTCGAGCTGGCCCGCGGCCTGGCCGACCACCCAGGTGGCGAAGTCCGGCCGCTCGGCGTGCAGGTCGCGGACCACCTGCGTCGCTACCTTGCCGCCGGCGTCCCCGCCCTCGACCCGGACGCCCAGGGTGACCAGCGAGCCGTCCGTCTTCGGCGGGTCGACGGACGAGACGCCGTCGATCTTGGCGACGTCCGCGGACCAGGCCAGGACCTGGTCGGTGCTGCCCTCGGTGACGACGAGGACCTCGGGTCCGGCCAGTGCCGGCCAGCGCGCGTCGACCGTCTCGAACGCCGTCCGCTGCGGCGTCCCCACCGGCATCAGGTCGGGCCCGGACGAGCGCAGCTGCATGCCCAGCGCCGGGATGGCGGCCAGCAGCAGCACCGCGGTCACGCCGATCGCGACCGGCCAGGCCATCCGCTGCACCCGACGCGCCAGCCGGGAGAACACTCCTTCCGGTGGCGCGACGTCGCCCAGCCTGGCCATCAGCCGGCGCAGCAGGGGCACCCGCGCAGGCAGGCCGGGGCGGACCAGCCGGGTTCCCGCCAGGGACAGCAGGGCGGGGATGAAGCCGAGCGCGACGAGCAGTGCGACGACCACGACGCTCACGCCGGCGGCTCCGACGGCCCGCAGGATCTGCGCCTGGAACAGCATCAGCCCGGACAGGCTGATGGCGACCACCAGCCCGGAGAACAGCACGGTCCGTCCGGCAATGGCCACCGTGCGCCCGACCGCCGCCTCGACCTGGTCGGCGCTGGCCTCACCTTCGACCCATGGCAGGTCGCGCAGCTCCTCGCGGAACCGGCTGACCACGAGCAGCCCATAGTCGATGCAGAGCCCGAGGCCGAGGATGGTCACGACGTTGACCACGGTCGCGTCGAGGTCGATGAAGTGCGCGAAGCCCCACAGCGACGCGAGCCCGCCGGCGATGGACGCGATGGCACCGGCCAGTGGCAGTCCTGCGGCCAGGAAGCCGCCGAACACGATCACCATCACCACCAGGCTGACCGGCAGTGCCACGCCCTCGCCCGCACGCAGGTCGAGCTCGACCTGGTGGGTGATCTCGTCGACCAGCTGCGGGAGGCTGGACGTCGAGCTGACTGCGCCGGGCAGCTGCGCCGCCGTCGCCGCGACCTGTTCGTCGATCCAGGCCGCGCGCTCGGACTCCTGCGCGCGGGACAGGTCCGGCGCGAGCTTCACGGTGACCGCGACCCCCTTGCCGTCGTTGGCCACGAGCGCACGCCCGGCGGGGCCGCTCGGCCCGCCCGGGACGGTGTAAGGGCTGGCCACGCCCTCGATCGCCGCTCCGCCGTCGAGCACCGGCACCAGTCGCTCGACCGCGGCCACAGCGGCCGGCGACGACGGGTCGACCTGGTCGATCAGGGCGACGACCTGCGGGCCGTCCGCGTGCTGGGCGCCGAGCAGGTCGCGGCCGTCGCGGGACTCCCCGGGCACCACCGGCTCGCCGTTGGTGAGCCGGTCGAACAACGAGTCGCCGCCGAACGCGCCCAGCGCCAGGCCGAACGCGACCACGATGGCGGCCACCCAGCCGAGCGCCACGAGGCGGGCGTGGCGCGCCTCGAAGCGGCCGAGTCTGTCCAGCAACGTCACGGGGGCAAGCCTTCCAGGCCCCTCGGTGCGCTCCGACGTCAGGCCTGGTCGGTCACCTGACCGGTCCGGACGGCGTCCTCGAGGGTGGGCTCGACGAGCGGCAGCCGGACCTCGAAGCGGGTGTCGCCCGGCTCCGACAGCACCTGGATGTCGCCGCCGTGCTTGCCGGTGACGACGCGATAGCTGATGTCGAGGCCGAGACCGGTCCCGGCGCCGACCGGCTTGGTGGTGAAGAACGGCTCGAAGATCCGGCTGCGCAGCTCCTTCGGCACCCCGGGGCCGTCGTCCCCGACGCTGACGAGGACGTGGTCGTCCTCGACCCGGGTGCGCAGCGTGATGGTGCCGCCCTGACCCGTCGCCTGCGCGGCGTTGTCGATCAGGTTGGTCCAGACCTGGTTCAGCTCGGCCGGGTAGCCGGGGACCAGGGGCAGGTCGTCGCAGTAGTCGCGGACGACGGTGATGCCCTTGAGCTTGGCGCTGAGCATGACCAGCGTGGACTCCAGACCTTCGTGCAGGTCCGTCTGCTGGAACGGCGCCCGGTCCAGCTGCGAGTAGTTCTTGGCTGCGCCGACGAGCTGGCTGATGCGCTGCACCGAGTCGGTGATCTCGCGCATCAGGGAGTCCGTCTCCAGCGAGTAGGCGACCCAGGCGAAGCCCGTCTGCCGGTCGTCCGCGTGCAGGGTCCGGTAGACCTTCTCCGCCCACGACACGTCCAGCCCGGCCGCGACGTAGATGCCGGCCAGGTCGAAGCCACGCTGGATGTCGTGCTCCTCGAGCCAGTCACCGAGCTCGTCCTCGGCGTCGCTGCGTTCCATCGCGCTGCGCCGGGGGGCAGTCTCGGACAGCGCCAGGGCCTCGTTCTGCAGGTTGACCAGCTCGTGCAGGACGTCGGCCGGGATGTGCCCGTCGGCCAGGTAGTCCAGCTTGCTGCGCATGTGCTCGACGCGGGTTCGCAGCTGGTCGACCGCGCGCTCGGCCGCTGACGCAGGGTTGTTCAGCTCGTGGGTCAGCCCGGCGGAGAGCGCACCGAGTGCCTGCAGCCGCTGCTGGTCGCCGACCCGCTCCTGAGTGCGCCGCATGCCGGCCGCGATGCCGTCCAGCAGGTGCACGGCGATCGGGAAGTGCTCGTGCATGAACGCGGCGAACTCGTCCGCCGGCACCGCGAGGAAGGTCGCGTCGGTGGCGGCGCGCACGCTGGCGACGTAGATCGACGGCCGGTCGGCCTGCTTGATCCAGGACGCGGTCGCGCCGCCGTACGCGCCACGGAAGTCGGTACGGGTGACCTCGACCTCGACCGAGCCGACCCGACGGGTCATCACCATCGTGCCGGTCAGCAGCTGGTAGAAGCACTCGGCCGGCTCGCCCTCGCGGGTCAGGTACTCGCCCGCCGGGATCCGGGTCCGCCGTCCGTTCTCCACGAACCAGGCGAGCTGCTCGTCGTCCAGGCTCTCCAGCAGGAACAGCGTGCGCAGCTCCTGCGCGCTGACCCGGTCATCGGGTGTGGTGCTGGTCATCTCACAACCTCTCCAGGTACTGGTGCACGAGGGTCACAGCCAGCGCGCCCTCACCGACCGCTGACGCGACCCGCTTCACCGACGTCGAACGGACGTCTCCGGCCGCGAACACGCCGGGCACCGAGGTCTCCAGCAGCCACGGGTCGCGAGGCAGCTCCCAGCCTTGCGGGCGAACGCCGGACTGCAGCAGGTCCGGCCCGGCCAGCACGAAGCCACGCTCGTCGCGCAGCACCACGCCGTCCATCCACTCGGTCAGCGGCTGTGCGCCGATGAACACGAACAGGTGCGCCGCGTCCACCGTGGACTCCTGTCCGTCGTCCAGGTTGCGCAGCGTGACTCGCTCGAGGTGCCCGTCGCCGTCCACGCAGCCGATCGCGGTTCGGGTTCGCACCTCGACGTTGTCGATCTCGGAGATCTGTTCGATCAGGTAGTGCGACATGGACGAGACCAGCGACTCGGCGCGGACGACGAGCACCACCTTGGACGCGAACCGGGACAGGTAGACGGCCGCCTGGCCGGCCGAGTTCGCGCCGCCGACCACGTAGACGACCTCGTCGGCGCAGTCGGCGGCCTCGGTGAGCGCCGCGCCGTAGTAGACGCCGTTGCCGACGAACTGCTCGACCCCGTCGGCGCCCAGCAGCCGGTACTGCACGCCGGTGGCCAGCACCAGGCAGTGCGCCTGCAGGCAGGAGCCGTCGGCGAACCGGACGCCGCGCCGGGCGCCGACCACCTCGATGCCGACGACCTCCCGGGTGGTCACGATCTCGGCGCCGAAGCGGACGGCTTGGCGTCGGGCCCGGTCGGTCAGGGCGGCGCCGGAGACGCCGTCCGGGAAGCCGAGGTAGTTCTCGATCCGCGAGCTCTGGCCGGCCTGCCCGCCGGTGGCCTGCCGCTCGACCACGACGGTGCGCAGCCCCTCGGACGCGGCGTACACGGCCGCACCCAGCCCGGCCGGTCCGCCGCCGACGATCACCAGGTCGTAGAAGTCGGTGGCCGGGTTGGTGGGCAGCCCGACGTGCTCGGCCAGCTCGGCGACCGATGGCGACAGCAGCGGCTCGCCACCTGGAGGCAGCACCACTGGGACGTCGCTGTCGGTGGCTCCGCAGGCGCCGAGCAGCCGCTGGCCCTCCGGCTCGTCGGCGCCGACCCACAGGTACGGAACGCCGTTGCGGGCCAGGAACTCGCGCACCTCGTGCGAGTGCGCCGACCAGCGGTGTCCGACGATCCGGATCACCTCGACCGGCGCGTCGCCCGAGGCGCGCCAGGCGGCGAGCAGCTCGTCCACGACCGGGTACAGCAGCTCCTCCGGGGGGCTCCACGGCTTGAGCAGGTAGTGGTCCAGGTCGACGGCGTTGATGGCGGTGATCGCCGCGTCGGTGTCGGCGTACGCGGTGAGCAGCACCCGCCGGGCGTGCGGGAACAGGTCCATCGCCTGCTCGAGGAACTCGACCCCACTCATCTGGGGCATCCGCTGGTCGGCCAGCAGCACGGCGACCCGCTCGCCGCGAGCGGCCAGCTCGCGCAGCGCCTCGAGGGCCTCGTCACCGGACTCGGCACGCACCACCCGGTACTCCTGCCCGTACTGGCGACGCAGGTCCCGGGCGATGGCGCGCGAGACTCCGGGGTCGTCGTCCACCGTCAGCACTACGGGCCGGCGGGCGCTGGAGTCGGTGCTCGGGTCCGACACGCTGGTCATGTCCGTAGCCAACCACCCGGACGGCCCTTTCCATACCCCGTCAGCGGTCGCGGGTAGGTTCGGGCCGTGAGCGACCTGTTCAGCGTGGACGACGCGCCGGACCGACCCAGCGCGCCGCTGGCGGTACGGATGCGTCCGCGCACCCTGGACGACGTCGTGGGGCAGGGTCACCTGCTCGAGCCCGGTTCGCCGCTGCGCCGGCTGGTCGACCCCACGCAGGGTCCGGCCGGCCCGGCATCGGTGGTGCTCTGGGGGCCGCCCGGCACCGGCAAGACCACGCTGGCGCACGTGGTCTCGGGTGGCACCGGCGGCCGCTTCGTCGAGTTGTCCGCGATCACCGCCGGGGTGCGAGACGTGCGCGCCGTGATGGACGCAGCGCGTGACGACCTGGCGCTGCACCACCGGGCGACTGTGCTCTTCCTGGACGAGATCCACCGGTTCACCAAGGCCCAGCAGGACGCTCTGCTGCCCGGGGTGGAGAACCGCTGGGTGGTGCTGATCGCGGCGACCACCGAGAACCCGTCGTTCTCGGTGGTCGCACCGCTGCTGTCCAGGTCGTTGGTGCTGACCCTGCGTCCGCTGGACGACGACGCGGTGCGCTCGCTGATCGAGCGCGCGGTCACCGAGCCGCGCGGGCTGGACGGCCAGGTCGAGCTGACGCCGGATGCGTTGGAGCACCTGGTGCGGCTGGCCGCCGGCGACGCCCGGCGGGCCCTGACCGCGCTCGAGGCGGCCGCCGGTGCGGCGCTGCACGCGCAGGAGCGCGAGGTGACGACCGAGCACGCGGAGCGCGCGATCGACGCCGCGGTGCTGCGCTACGACCGCGAGGGTGACCAGCACTACGACGTGGCCAGCGCGTTCATCAAGTCCATGCGCGGTTCGGACGTGGACGCCTCGCTGCACTACCTGGCCCGGATGCTGGAGGCGGGAGAGGACCCGCGCTTCGTGGCGCGCCGGATCGTGATCGCGGCGTCCGAGGACGTCGGGATGGCCGACCCGACCGCGTTGCTGACCGCGGTCGCCGCGGCGCAGGCCGTCCAGCTGATCGGCATGCCGGAGGCGCGGATCGTGCTGGCGCAGGCCGTCGTCCACCTGGCCACCGCGCCGAAGTCGAACGCCGCCTACCGCGGCATCGACGCCGCCATCGCGGACGTCCGTGCCGGGCATGCCGGCACCGTGCCGGCGCACCTGCGCGACGCGCACTACCCCGGGGCGGGCCGCCTCGGGCACGGCAAGGGCTACGTGTACTCCCACGACGAGCCGCACGGCGTCGCCGAGCAGCAGTACCTGCCGGACTCGCTGGTCGACCGGGAGTACTACCAGCCGACCGACCGGGGTGCGGAGCGGGAGATCAGCTCACGGCTCGAGCGGCTGCGACGCATCCTGCGCGGTCGCTGAGGCGCGGGCGCTGCTGCGGCAGCCGGCCTGCGAGACGATCTCGGTGCTGATGCTGGCCCAGGCGTCCTCCTCGGCCCCGATCGGGCGGCCGAACGGGAGCCGAAGCAGGTGGCGGCGGTCCTGCGGGTCGCGGCACTGCACGGTCAGTCCGTAGCGGTCGACGGCGACCGGACGCGCCTCGAGGGTCTGGTCGAGCTCGACGCCGCGCCCGTCCGGCAGCGGCAACCGGCCCAGCCCCTGGACCAGCGCCAGCAGCCGCGGGGACAGCAGCGCGCGGATCCGGTCGAGCAGGTCCGCCTCGTCGAGCCACAGCGGGTCCGGGTCGGCGGAGCGCACGTCGTCGCCGTCAACGGTCACGCACCCACCGACCCAGTGCAGCTCGCCCTCGGCGACCTCGACCAACAGCAGGTCGTAAGCCTCCAGCGAGTCCAACGGCCAGGCCCGGCGAAGCGCGTCCTGCGCGGGCTGCACGTCGGCCGGGCCCGGGTAGCGCGCCCAGCCGAGCACCTCGAGGTGTGCCCGCGGGACGGTCAGGTCGGGCAGGGCTGCCTCAGCGCGCACGCACAGCGAGACCGCCCAGTCGTCGTTTGCGGTCGGCGAGCCTGGCCCCGGAGCGGCGGCCACAGTGCGTGAGCGCGAGTCGCGCGGCACGGCCAGCACCAGGTCGCCGCAGCCCAGCGCCGCGTGCAGCGCGGGCACCGCGTGCGCGTCGCCGAGCGGACCGGCGAGCGAGGCCGAGCCGAGGCCTTCCAGCAGGGTGCGGGCGACCTCGGCGGACGACGGGAGCTGTCGTGGGTGGACCAACGGCACGGTTTCCTCCGGGGCGGCGGTGTCACGGGCGTCTGGTGAGATAAGGTAAGGCTATCCTTACTATCCCTGACTACTCAAGGAGAACGATGACCGCCCACGCCTCACGTCGCGTCGTCCGGCGCTCGCGCGCTCTCGGCATCGCCCTGACGCCGAAGGCCGTCAAGTACTTCGAGAAGCGTCCCTACCCGCCGGGCGAGCAAGGGCGCGCGCGGCGTCCAAGCAAGAGCGACTACTCCTCGCAGCTGCTGGAGAAGCAGCGGCTGCGGGCGCAGTACGGCCTGCGCGAGGCGCAGCTGCGTCGAGCCTTCGACGAGGCACACCGCCGCTCCGGGCGTACCGGCGAGGTGCTGGTCGAGCTGCTGGAGACCCGTTTGGACGCCGTGGTGCTGCGCTCGGGCATCGCCCGGACCATCGCCCAGGCGCGCCAGGTCGTCGTGCACCGGCACGTCGAGGTCGACGGCCGCCTGGTGGACAAGCCCTCCTATCGGCTGCGACCCGGTCAGGTCGTCTCGGTCCGCGAGCGCAGCCGTGCGATGACCCCGTTCGTGGTCGCCGCGGCCAATGGGCATCGCGACGTCCTGCCCGCCGTCCCGGCCTACCTCGCGCTCGGCTCCGACGGGCTCTGCGCCCGGCTGGAGCGCGAGCCGCGCCGCGCGGAGGTGCCGGTCATCTGCGACGTGGCGCTGGTCGTGGAGTTCTACGCGCGATAGCGCGCGACGGGCTCGCCTCGGGCCGGGTAGGGTCGGTGCGCTGCCGTCGCTCCGGTCAGCGCCCGGCGCCGCCGGGACCGCGCGGAGCCACCGGGGAGGGATGCGTCGGATGTCGGCTGGAGACATCGCGGGACTCATCGCCGCCGTCGCCTTCGTGGCGCTGGTGGCGTTCTTGGCCGTGCCGATCCTGAAGCTCGGGAAGCTGATCGACGACACCCGCGGCACGGTGCAGGGCGTGACGCAAGAGACCATCCCGCTGCTGCATGAGGTCACCACGACCGTCACCACCACCAACGGCGAGCTCGAGCGCGTCTCGGCGATCACCACGAACGTCCAGCAGGTGACGACCAACGTGTCTGCGCTGACCGCGCTGTTCGCTGCCACGCTCGGTTCGCCGGTGATCAAGGTCGCGGCATTCACCTACGGGGTGCGGCAGGCACTGAGCGGGCGGCAGCCGTCGTCCGGTGGCCGTCGCCGGCGAAGGAGCTGATCGAGAGTGCGACGCATCTTCTGGGTGGCCCTCGGTGCCACCGCCGGCGTGCTGGTCGTTCGCAAGGTGACCAAGACCGCGCAGGCCTACACGCCCGAGGGGATGGCCCGGGGACTGTCCGGCCTCGGCGAGGGACTGCGCGAGATGGCGCAGGTCGTCCGTGAAGCGATGCAGGAGCGCGACGCCGAGCTGAGGCTGGCGCTCGGGGTCGACGAGGGGGTCATCGACCCGGACCAGGCGCGCGCCCTGATCGAGCGGCCGACGGCCGACCACGCCGACCCGTTCGGCGGCCAGCCGGGGCCGCCCGACTTCGACCGGCCGAGCAACCCGGCGCACCGAGGTGCGCGAGCTTCGTAGGGGCGATCGCCCCCGCCTTCGCGCCCCTCGCACGCCGAGGGCCGAGCGCCGGTGCCTGCACCGCGCACCAGCACGGCCCAACCCCACGACAGGAAGATCCCCATGGAGACGGCCGAGATCCGTCGTCGCTGGCTGAAGTTCTTCGGCGACCGAGACCACATCGTCGTTCCGAGCACCCCGCTGCCGTTCGACGACCCCAACCTGCTGTTCGTCGCGGCGGGCATGGTGCCGTTCGTTCCCTACTTCATCGGGCAGCAGAGCGCGCCGTACAAGCGGGCCACCAGCGTGCAGAAGTGCGTGCGCACGCTGGACATCGAAGAGGTCGGCCGCACGACCCGGCACGGCACGTTCTTCCAGATGAACGGCAACTTCAGCTTCGGCGACTACTTCAAGGAAGGCGCCATCGAGCTCGCCTGGGACCTCGTGACCCGGTCGCAGGGCGACGGCGGCTTCGGCCTGCCCGAGAAGGACCTGCTCGTCACCATCTACCAGGACGACGACGAGAGCTACCAGCTGTGGCGGCGGATCGCCGGCCTGCCGGACGAGAAGATCGTCCGGCTGGGCAAGAAGGACAACTACTGGCACATGGGAATCCCCGGCCCCGCCGGCCCGTGCTCGGAGATCCTGATCGACCGCGGGGCCGAGTTCGGCCCTGAGGGTGACGTCGAGAAGGCCGGCGACCGGTACCTGGAGTTCTGGAACCTCGTGTTCATGCAGGAGGAGCTCAGCGAGGTCCGCAGCAAGGCCGACTTCGACATCCGCGGGCCGCTGCCGAGCAAGAACATCGACACCGGCATGGGTCTGGAGCGGATGGCCTTCCTGCTGCAGGGCGTCGACAACATCTATGAGATCGACGAGGTGTACCCGGTCATCGAGCGGGCCGCCGACCTCGCTGATAAGCGCTACGGCGCGAACCACGAGGACGACGTCCGGCTGCGCGTCGTCGCCGACCACGTGCGCAGCGCGCTGATGATCATCTCGGACGGCATCACGCCCGGCAACGAGGGTCGCGGCTACGTGCTGCGCCGGCTGATCCGTCGCGCCGTGCGCTCGATGCGGCTGCTCGGGGTCGACGCCCCGACCATGCCTGAGCTGCTACCCGTGAGCCGCGACCGGATGAGCGGCAGCTACCCCGAGGTCGAGCGGGACTTCGGCCGGATCAGCCAGGCCGCCTACGGCGAGGAGGAGGCGTTCCGGCGCACCCTCGCCGCCGGCACCACGATCCTGGACACGGCGGTCAAGGACGTGAAGGACGGCGGGCGCACGACGCTCGGCGGCGACAAGGCCTTCCAGCTGCACGACACCTTCGGCTTCCCGATCGACCTGACCCTGGAGATGGCCGCCGAGCAGGGCGTGGACGTCGACGAGGTCGGGTTCCGCCAGCTGATGACCGAGCAGCGCGAGCGGGCCAAGGCCGACGCGCGGGCCAAGAAGACCGGCCACGTGGACACCTCCGCCTATCGCGGCCTGGCGGACGGCCTCGGCCGCGACGTCGAGTTCACCGGCTACGACGAGGTGACCAGCGAGGCCACGGTCAGCGGACTGCTGGTCGGCGGCGAGCCGGCCCGCTCCGCCGTCGAGGGTGACGAGATCGAGCTGGTGCTGGACCGCACCCCGTTCTACGCCGAGGGCGGCGGGCAGCTCGCCGACGCCGGCCGGATCGTGCTGGACGGCGCGGTCATCGAGGTCACGGACGTGCAGAAGCCGCTCGGCTCGTTGATCGTGCACCGCGCCAAGGTGCTCAACGGTGCGGTCGAGGTGGGTGCGAGCGCTCAGGCGCTGGTCGACGTGCAGCGCCGCCGCGCGATCAGCCGCGCGCACACTGCCACGCACATGGTGCACAAGGCGATCCGTGAGGCGCTGGGGGAGACGGCCACCCAGGCGGGCTCGGAGAACGCGCCGGGCCGGTTCCGGTTCGACTTCAGCGCGAACGCCGCTGTCCCGCCGTCCGTCCTGCACGACGTCGAGGCGCGGGTCAACGCGCTGCTCGCCGAGGACCTCGAGGTGCACGCCGAGGTGATGACGCAGGAGCAGGCGATCGAGGCCGGTGCGATGGCTCTGTTCGGCGAGAAGTACGGCGACGAGGTGCGGGTGGTCTCGGTCGGCGACTGGGCCCGCGAGCTGTGCGGCGGTACGCATGCGCAGCGCTCGGGCCAGCTCGGCCTGGTCAGCCTGCTGGGCGAGGCGTCGATCGGGTCCGGCGTACGCCGCGTCGAGGCGCTGGTCGGCAGCGACGCCTACGAGTACCTGGCCCGCGAGCACGCGCTGGTCGGTCAGCTCACCGAGGCGCTGAAGGTCCGCCCGGACGAGCTGCCGGACCGGGTCGGCTCGATTCTGGCCCGGCTGCGCGAGGCCGAGAAGCAGATCGCCGCGATGCGCCAGCAGCAGGTGCTGGCGGCTGCCGCCGGGCTCGCCTCGTCCGCCCGGGACGTCTACGGCGTGTCGTTCGTCGGCCACGACGCCGGCGAGGACGTGGACGCGGACGGGCTGCGCACGCTGCTGCTCGACGTCCGCGGCCGGATCACCGGACGTCCGGTCGTGGTGGCCGGCACCGCGGTCGCCAAGGGCCGTCCGGTCGTCGTGGTCGCGACCAACGACGAGGCCCGCCGCTGGGGGGTCAAGGCCGGTGAGCTGGTCCGCGAGGCGGCCAAGATCCTCGGTGGCGGCGGCGGCGGCAAGGACGACGTCGCCCAGGGCGGCGGCACCGATGCCGACCGGACCGGTGAGGCGCTGGCCCGGATCGAGCACCTGGTCGGCGAGCGGGTTACCGCCCGGTGAGGGACGGCGGTCGATGAGCGAGCCGACGTCCCGTCGCGGGGTGCGCCTCGGGGTGGACGTCGGCGCCGTCCGGGTCGGCCTCGCGGTCAGCGACGTGCACGGGATGCTCGCGACCCCCGTCGAGACGCTGCGCCGGGACGTCGCCACGGACTCCGACCAGGACCGCATCGTGCGCGAGGTGGTCGAGCGCGAGGCGCTCGAGGTGGTGGTCGGCCTGCCGCGCTCCCTGTCCGGCGCCGAGGGTGCGGCGGCCGCCACCGCACGTGCGTACGCCGTGGGGTTGGCCGGCCGGCTGCGCGCGGCGGGTCTGGACACGCCGGTACGGCTGGTCGACGAGCGGTTGTCCACGGTCGAGGCCCACCGCTCGCTGCGTGCCTCCGGGGTCGCCGGGCGCAAGCAGCGGTCGGTGGTCGACCAGGTGGCGGCGGTCCTCGTGCTCCAGCAGGCCCTGGACACCGAGCGGACGAGCGGCGCTGCGGCGGGGGAGGCGGTTGAACCTGTATCCTCTACCGGTGGCGGGGGCACGGCGGCCGACCCGACCGCCTGAACGCGACCGAAGGCTGTCCCACCCTGATGAGCGAGCCGAACGAGCCTGATGCCTGACCGCCAAGACGACCACCCGCTGGGCGCCGTGATCGCTGACGCCCACGAGCACCCAGACGACGCCGAGGGCTACCCGACGCGCTCCTCGCGGCGTGCGGCGCGCAGCCACCACCAGCGGCGCAAGCGCCGCCGCGGACGCCGCAGCATCGTGATGCTGGTCGCGCTCGTGCTGGTCGCTGCCGGTGCGTTCGGCGCCTACAGCGTGCTGCGGCCCTTCGTGTCCCAGTTCACGGCGAGCGACGACTACGCCGGATCTGGAACTGGTCGGGTCTCGGTGACCATTCCCGAGGGAGCCAGCGGCACGAGCATCGGCCACGTGCTCGAGCACGCCGGCGTCGTCAAGAGCAGCAAGGCGTTCGTCGAGGCGGCCAAGACCAACCCCAACTCGGGGTCGATCCAGCCCGGCCAGTACACGTTGCACAAGCAGATGGCTGCTGCGAGCGCCCTGACGATGCTGCTCGACCCGACCTCGCGCAGCGCGGACAAGGTCACCGTGCGCGAGGGGCTGCGGGCCAGCGAGATCCTGCCGCTGCTGGCCAAGTCCACCGGGCAACCCCTCGCGGACTACCAGGCAGCCCTGAAGAACCCCGAGGCGCTGGGCATCCCGGCCTCCGCCAAGGGCAAGGTCGAGGGCTGGCTGTTCCCGGACACCTACGAGTTCGGCACCGAGAAGACGGCCGCCCAGCAGCTGGAGACGATGGTTGCCCGCACCCACCAGGTGCTCGACGACCTCGGCGTCAAGGACGCCGACGCCCAGCGCTTGCTGACCGTCGCGAGTATCGCCGAGGTCGAGGCGGGCTCCAAGGCGGACTACGCCAAGGTCGCCCAGGTCCTCGACAACCGGCTGGCCAACCAGCTGCACAACGGCGGCAAGCTGCAGCTGGACTCGACGGTCAGCTACGCCGTGGGCAAGCGTTCCCTCACCACCACGGCTGCGGAGCGCGCGGTCGACTCGCCCTACAACACCTACCGCTACGCCGGGCTGCCCGCGGGGCCGATCTCCAACCCCGGCAAGGCCGCGATCGACGGTGCGCTGCACCCCAAGGCCGGTCCCTGGCTGTTCTTCGTGACCGTCGACCCGGTCACCGGCGAGACGAAGTTCGCGGTCACCGCAGCCGAGCACGCGAAGTACGTCAAGGAGTTCCAGTCTTGGTGCCAGGCGCACCCGGGCAAGTGCTGACCCACCGGTCATGACGCTCGCGCGTCAGGCGGCCGTCCTGGGTTCGCCCATCGAGCACTCGCTGTCGCCGGTGCTGCATCTGGCCGCCTACAGATCGCTCGGCCTCGTCGGATGGACCTACCGCGCGGTCGAGGTGTCGACGCACTCCGGGCTGGCCGACTTCGTGGGGGCCTGCGACGGCAGCTGGGCCGGGCTGTCGCTGACCATGCCGCTCAAGCGCTGGGTGCAGCCGCTGCTGACCGCGCAGTCCGAGCTCGCGACGGCCACCGGGGTGGTCAACACGGTGGTCCTGGACGGCGTCGGTGGGCGGGTGGGGCACAACACCGACGTGCACGGCATCGTCGAGGCGCTGCGCGAGCGGGGGGTACGGGACCTGAGTTCCGCCGTGGTGCTCGGCGGCGGCGCGACCGCCTGCTCCGCGGTCGCCGCCCTGGCCCACCTGGGCTGCCGCCGGCCACAGGTCGTCGTCCGGTCTCCGGAGCGAGCCGCGGACCTGGTCGCCGCCGGGCGGGCACTCGGCCTGGACGTCGTCCTGGCCGGCTGGGCGCAGGCCGGCCCGCTGCTCGCGGCCGCTCAGGTCGTGGTGAGCACGGTGCCCGCGCCGGCCCACGACGAGGTGCGCCGGCTGCTCGAGGGGACGTCGGTGCCGGGGCTGATGCTGGACGTGACCTACCACCCGTGGCCGAGCGTGCTCGCGACGAGCTGGCAGGGTGCCGGCGGGACCGCGCTGGGCGGATTCACCATGTTGGTGCACCAGGCCGCCGAGCAGGTCCGGCTGATGACAGGCCGTGAGCCTGACGACGCCGCGATGCGCGCTGCGGGTGAGACGGAGCTGGCCGGGCGGTGACGGTCCGCGACGACGCTCACGGATCGTGATCGTGGGCGGCCTCAGCGGGTCACGATCGCTGCTCAAGGTGACCCCCCTCGCGGTCGATGACCGGACCGACAACGGATCACGGCAAAAGGGGAGCGTGCTCGACTCATGCAGCTTGCCGAAATCCTGCTCTCCGACGGTCTGGTCAGCGAGGGTCAGCTGGCTGCCGCTTTCGAGGAGCACCAGCGGGCCGGGCGCAGCCTTGGCCGCGTGCTGGTCGAGCAAGGGGTGCTCACCGAGACCCAGCTGGTCGCGGCGCTTGCCCAGCAGATCGGCCTGCCCTTCGTCGACCTCACCGACTACCCGGTAGACGGCTCCGCGACCGCCCGGGTCGCCGGTGCGGTGGTCAGGCGGCACAACTGCCTGCCGATCGGCTACACCGACGACGGCAAGCTGCTGATCGCGATGGCCGACCCGGGCAACGTGTTCGCGCTGGACGACATCCGGTCGATGACCGGGATGGACGTGCGACCCGCGGTGGCCACCCGCACGGACGTGATCGCGGCGATCGACCGGTTCTACCGCGCGGACGCCGACCTCGACGACATCACCTCGGCCATGGATATGGTCGACGAGGACGAGGACCTGAACAAGGTCAAGGAGATCACCGAAGACGCTCCGATCGTCAAGTACGTGAACCTGCTGATCACGCAGGCGATCCAGGACCGCGCCTCCGACATCCACCTCGAGCCAACCGAGCACGACCTGCGGGTTCGGTACCGGATCGACGGTGTGCTGCACGAGATCATGCGCTCGCCCAAGGCGATCCAGAGCGGGGTCATCTCGCGGCTGAAGATCATGGCGGACATCAACATCGCCGAGCGCCGCATCCCCCAGGACGGCCGGCTGTCGGTGGCCGCCAACGGCAAGAAGATCGACCTTCGGGTGGCCACGCTGCCGACGGTGTGGGGCGAGAAGATCGTCATGCGCATCCTGGACAACTCCACGGCTCGGCTCACGCTGAACGACCTCGGCTTCTCGCGGGGCAACTACGAGCGCTTCAGCGAGAGCTTCGTCAAGCCGTACGGGATGATCCTGGTGACCGGCCCGACCGGTTCGGGCAAGTCGACGACGCTGTACGCGACGTTGAACATCGTCAGCAAGCCCGAGGTGAACGTGATCACCGTCGAGGACCCGGTCGAGTACCGGCTCCCCGGGATCAACCAGGTGCAGGTCAACAACAAGGCCGGCCTGACGTTCGCCGCCGCCCTGCGCTCGATCCTGCGTTCTGACCCGGACATCGTGCTGATCGGTGAGGTCCGCGACCACGAGACCGCGCAGATCGCCGTCGAGGCGGCGCTCACCGGCCACCTGGTGCTGACCACCTTGCACACCAACGACGCGCCGTCCGCCATCACCCGGTTGACCGAGATGGGCATCGAGCCGTTCCTGGTGGGTTCCGCACTGGACTGCGTTCTGGCGCAACGCCTGACGCGCCGTCTGTGCAGCAAATGCAAGGAAGCGTTCGAACCGGAGCCGGCCGACCTGGAGCGGGTCGGGTTCCCGTGGACGCCGGGGGAGGAGCTGCCGGTCCTGTTCCGTCCGGTGGGCTGCTCGGCGTGTGCAAAGACCGGCTACAAGGGTCGGGTCGCCCTGCACGAGGTGATGAAGGTGTCCGAGCAGATCGAACGGCACACCGTGGAGCGGGTCTCGGCCGCGGTGATCGGGGAGACCGCGCGGGCCGAGGGGATGACCACGTTGCGGATGGACGGCTGGCTCAAGGTGATCGACGGGGTCACCTCGATCGAAGAGGTCCTGCGCGTCGTCGTCTGAGCCCAGATGGCTCAAGGCGCCGCCGGGGCGTGCCGATAGCGGCTGAGAAGTGATCCAGCTCGACAGCCATGCAGGCGACGAGCCTGCCATGAGGGGAGTGCCGTGAGCACTGTCGGAGAGCCGTACGTGCCGGAGTTCGCTTACCAACCGGCTCAGGACAGCTACGCAGCACCGGTCGCACCGGCCGCACCGGCGCCGGTCGCAGCTGCGCCCGCCTACGCCGCGCCGGCCCCGGTGGCCGCGGCGCCGGCCGCAACACCGGTCCCAGCGCCGGTGAGCCCGCCGACCGCGAACGCCCCTGTGGTGTCCGCGTCCCAGGGGCAGACGGCCCCCGTCCGCGTGAACACCGAGGTCTTCGAGGGCGACCTGCACATCAACGAGCTGCTGATCGAGATGATCGAGACAGGCGCCAGCGACCTGCACATCACGTCCGGGGCCCAGCCGATGATCCGGCTCCGCGGCGAGCTGCGTCCCATGGGGGAGCACACCGTGCTCACGCCCCCGGTGCTGATGCGGGCCATCTACGCGATGCTGTCCCAGAAGCAGCGCGAGCGCTTCGAGACCGAGCTCGAGCTCGACTTCGCCTACTCCGTCCCGGGCCGCGCCCGGTTCCGCGTGAACGTGTACCGGCAGCGCGAGGCGCTCGGTGCCGCGTTCCGGCTGATCCCCTACGAGATCAAGCCGCTGGAGGCGCTGGGCATCCCGCCGGCCGTGAACAACTTCGCCGGCCTGCCGCGAGGCCTCGTGCTGGTCACCGGCCCCACCGGTTCGGGCAAGTCCACCACCCTTGCGGGTGTCGTCGACCTGGCCAACCGCACCCGGCACGAGCACATCATGACGGTCGAGGACCCGATCGAGTTCCTGCACCGCCACAAGGGCTGCCTGGTCAACCAGCGAGAGGTCGGGGAGGACACCAAGTCCTTCGGCAACGCGCTCAAGCACGCACTGCGCCAGGACCCCGACATCATCCTGGTCGGCGAGATGCGCGACCTGGAGACGATCTCGGTGGCGCTGACCGCGGCCGAGACCGGTCACCTGGTCTTCGCCACGCTGCACACCCAGGACGCCGCCCAGACCATGGACCGCGTCATCGACGTGTTCCCCTCCGAGCAGCAGCAGCAGGTCCGCGTGCAGCTGGCCGGCGCTATCCAGGGCGTCGTCTGCCAGACGCTGTGCAAGACCCGGGACGGCAAGGGCCGGGTCGTGGCCACCGAGGTCATGGTCGCCACCCCCGCCATCCGCAACCTGGTCCGCGAGGGCAAGACGCACCAGATCTACTCGGCCATGCAGGCCGGGGCGAAGCACGGAATGCACACCATGGACCAGCACCTCGCAGAGCTGGTGCGCACCAACCAGATCACGTACGAACACGGTCTGGAGAAGTGCCACCACGTCGAGGACTTCAACCGCTTGCTCGGCCGGATCTGAGGAAACCCAACATGGCGACGATGACGTTCGAGTACGCCGTCCGCGACCGCGACGGCAAGCTGGTCAAGGGAACTCTGGATGCAGAGAACCAGGGCCAGGTGGTGCAGAAGCTCAAGACGCTCGGCTACGCACCGGTGAGCATCACCCAGGCGAACTCGGGGATGAAGAAGGAGCTGACCATCCCCGGGTTCGGCGGGAAGGTCAAGCTCAAGGACCTCGCGGTCATGTCGCGCCAGTTCGCGACGATGATCAACTCGGGCCTGTCCCTGCTGCGCGCCCTGACGATCCTCGCGGACCAGACTGACAGCAAGACGCTGCGGTCGGCGCTGTCCACGGTGCGCGCCGACGTCGAGACCGGACAGTCGCTGTCCGCCGCCCTGGCCAAGCACCCCAAGATCTTCCCGCCGCTGCTGGTCAACATGACCCGTGCCGGCGAGGTCGGCGGCTTCCTGGACTCCGTGCTCCTGCAGATCGCGGAGAACTACGAGGCCGAGGTCAAGCTCCGCGGCAAGATCAAGTCCGCCATGACCTACCCGGTCGTCGTGTTCGTGATCGCGGTCATCGCCGTGATCGGCATGCTGCTGTTCATCGTGCCGATCTTCGCGAAGATGTTCACCGACCTCGGCGGCGAGCTGCCGGCGCCCACCCGCGCGCTGGTCTTCATGTCGCACGCCATGAAGTTCCTCGCCCCGATCATCCTGGTCACCGTGGTCGTCGGCCCCATCGTGTGGGCCCGGATCAAGAACGACGAGCGGGTGCGCAGCGTCGTCGACCCCGTCAAGTTCAAGGTCCCCGTCTTCGGCAACCTGTTCCGCAAGGTCGCGCTGGCCCGCTTCTCCCGCAACCTCGGCACGATGATGAGCTCCGGTGTGCCGATCCTGCAGGCCCTGGACATCGTGGGTGAGACCACCGGCAACATCGTCCTGGAGCGGGCGGTCATGCAGGTGCGCGAGAGCGTCCGTCGTGGTGAGGCGCTGGCCAAACCGTTGGCCGACCACCCGGTGTTCCCGTCGATGGTCGTGCAGATGATGTCCGTCGGTGAGGACACCGGTGCGTTGGACACCATGCTGGCCAAGATCGCCGAGTTCTACGACCAGGAGGTCGAGGCGACCGCGGAGGCGCTCACGGCGCTGATCGAGCCGCTGATGATCGCGGTGATCGGCAGCATCATCGGTGGCATGATCATCGCTCTGTACATGCCGATCTTCAAGGTGTTCGACCTCATCAAGTAGTCCACCGGCAAGCACGATGGCGGTCCCTTCGGGGGCCGCCATTGCGCTGTTCGGAGGAATCTCAAAATGCTGCTAAAGCCAGGCCCCGCAACGCCGAAGAACTATTTGTCATCGAGCCACCGACCCGACACAGGATGCGGGAGAACAAGGTCGGCTCAGCAACGAAGGGGAGCAGCAGATGCTCGCTCGCATCCGTAAGTCCGCCGAGGAGAAGGACCAGGGCTTCACCCTGATCGAGCTCCTCGTCGTCATGATCATCATCGGCATCCTCGCGGCCATCGCGATCCCGGTGTTCCTCAACCAGCGCAAGAAGGCCGTGGACACCGCTGCCAAGTCGGACGTGTCGACCATCGGCAAGGAGATCGCGACCTACTACGTGGACAACACCGTCGACCCGACCATCGGTCTCAACGCCGCGAACACGCGCTACACCCTGACCCCGGGCGCACCGGCCGCCGCACCGGCGCAGGACATCGGCAAGCAGAGCAACAAGATGGGCACGCCGACCCTGACCTACCCGGGCACCGGCACCCACGACGTCGCCTGGTGCGTCACCCTGCCGATCACGGCAAGCGCGGGCACGCTGACCAGCGTGTTCTACTCCGCAGCCAACGGTCTGTCGACCACCAGCTGCTGACAACCGCACTGCACGGCAGCGGCCGTGAGGGTTCTCCCTCACGGCCGCTGCTGCGTTTTCTGGCCGACAGAAGCGCACCCGTTCGGAGCACACCGAGTCGCTCAAGCGGGTGCGTGCGGTGACCGATGCAGCATCAGCAGATCTTCTGCGAGACAGAGCGAGGAAGGCGGCGACCGTGCGAAGACTCCGTGACATGCTCCGGTCCGACCGGGGCTTCACGCTCATCGAGCTTCTCGTCGTGATGATCATCATCGGCATGCTTGCCGCGATCGCCATCCCGATCTTCATCAGCCAGCGCGCGAAGGCGCACGACACCGCGACCAGGTCCGACGTCTCGAAGCTGGGTCGCGAGCTGAGCACCTACTTCATCGACGGAACCGGGCCCGTTTCGCTCGACTTCAGCGCGCAGCCGGGGAACGTCCTGGTCACGGACACCGCTGGGTACACGGCCCAGCTCAGGCTGACCAGCGGCACGACCAACCCGTCGTCCGGAGTCTCCACGAACCTGGGCGATCCCGAGGCCTGGTGCGTGGCCCTGACCAACGACCACGGTCTTCGCAAGGACTTCCGTTACGGCGCCGCCGGCGGGCTAGAGGAGGGCACATGCTAAGCAGTGTCGGCATCGCACGAGTGCGACGACGCCTGGATCGGGTGAACGACGACAGCGGCTTCTCGATGATCGAGGCCATCGTCGCGTTCGGCGTTCTGAGCGTCTTCGCCATCGCGCTGGGGGTCACTCTGGTCAACGCGATGGGGGTGTCGAAGTCCGCCCGCGAGCGGGTCGCTGCGGCGAACCTGGCGGCGCGTGAGATCGAGATCGTCCGCAACAAGTTCGCCACCTCCGACACCGACGCCATGGCCGTCGCCAACGCCGGGACGGTCACGAACGGCAGCCCGCTGGCCGGGTCGAGCAACGTCGTCGACGGCGTCTCGTACACCGTGCGCCGCGAAGTGCAGTGGATGCCCATCGGCAACGGGGCGAGCGCTTGCGACGGCGGCAGCCTCGTCAGCTACCCGAGCCTGCGGGTCTCGGTGGAGGTCAGCTGGCCGAACATGGGCAGCACCAAGCCGGTGGTCAGCCAGTCCATGCTCACCCCACCCAAGGGCACGCTGGACGACGTGACGCTCTCCTACGTCGCGGTCAAGGTCACCAACGCCGCCGGCGGTCCCTCGGACGGCGTCCTGCTGACGATCGCCGGCCCGGGCGGCACCTTCAACCAGTCGACCGACGCCAGTGGCTGCGCCGTGGTCCAGGTCGGTTCGGCCGGTACCTACAGCGCGACGGCGGACATGGCCGGCTGGGTCGACCAGACCGGCGTCCAGCGCTCCGTGCTGACGCCGATCACCGTCTCGGCCGGTGCGATGCAGCGGGTCGCCATGACCTACGACGTGGCCGCAACCCTCGACGTGACCGTGAGCAACATCGACCCCGCCACGTACCGGATGCCGGCGACCATCGGCCAGATCAGCTACACGCAGCCCAACGTGCCGGCGATCGGCTCGCAGCGCGTCCTCCCGCTCACCGGTGGGACCGCCACGATGACCGGGCTGTGGCCGACCACGAGCGGGTACTCGCCGTGGGGCGGCGGGTGCAGCGACTCGGACCCGGCGGCCACCACCGGGGTGTCGCGCATCACCCCGGTGGTCGTGCCACCGGGGGCCCGGCGCGCGGCAGTGGCCAAGCTCGCCGCGGTCAAGGTCACCACCATGGTCGGAAGCACGGTCACCGGTGGCGCGCGGGTCACGGCGACGAGCATCACCTGCCCGAGCCAGCCGGTGCTCGACCTGGGCACCAGCGACAGCGTGACCGGGCTGCTGCTGACCTCGGTCCCCTACGGTCAGTACCGGCTGGACGCGGTCTGGCCGGCGCCGATCAACAAGTCGGTGACGAAGACGCCGTGGAACGCGACCAGCACCGTGCCGACGACCGTGCTCTTGAAGGCCAGCTGATGCGCGCGCTCAGGGGCCGGGCGGACGCCGGCAGTGACCGCGGCGCCGCGTCCCTCGTCGAGATGCTGCTGGTCATGATGGTGCTGGGCATCCTGCTCTCGGCCTGCATGATTCTGTACACGGGTGCGATGCGGACCACCAACGGGACCCAGGCCAGGCTCAGCGACCTGACCGACAGCCGGATCGCGGTCTCCGCGATGGGCAAGTCGCTGCGGACGGCGATCCTGCCGAACCAGCTGCCGGACTCCTCGTCCACCGACACGGCGGCGTTCATCGAGGCGACCCCCTTCTCGATCCGCTTCTTCGCCAACATCAACAACGACGAGAACGCTGTCGGCGCTAGCAAGGTCAGCTATGCGGTGACCGCCGGCGTGCTCTCCGAGTCGATGCAACAGCCTCTGCCCCCTGTGGCCGGGGACACCACGGTGCGGTACTGCGCGCCCGGACCCGGCTGCGTGGTGCGGACCAAGATCCTCGCCCGGGGCGTGGTCGTGACGGGAACCGCCTTGTTCCGCTACTACGACCAGCTCGGCAACCCACTGACCGGCACGAGCCTGACGATGGATCAGATGGAGGACGTCGACTCGATGGACATCCAGGTGACCACGAAGGGCTCGACGGGCTCGCGCAACGGCAGCACGTACGTGTTGCGGGTGGCGCTGCCCAACCACGACGCGGTACTGCGCAACGGCGAGGAGAGCTGACATGGGAACTCGATCTGTGTTGCGCGCACGGATGCCGCAGGGCGACGACGGCATCGGCCTGCTGTTCGTGATCACGGCGATGATGATGGCGACGTTGGTCGCCTTCAGCGCTCTGGGGTACGCACTGAACACCCAGCGCTCATCGCGCACGAACCAGGACTGGAACGGTGCGCTGGCAGCCGCCCAGGCCGGGGTGGACGACTACATCGGCTACCTGAACCGGAACGACAACTACGCGCGCAACGGCGACGACTGCACCAACCTCGCGCTCAAGGGCTCGCGGACGCCGGCCAACACCTGTTCCCCCGCATGGACTTCGACCACCGCTGCGGGATGGAAGCCGATCGAGCCCGGTGACCCCAACGGTGCGGCGTTCCACTACGACATCGACTCGAGCAGGCTCGACAGCACCGGTGTGGTCCTGGTGACCTCCAGCGGCCGAGCCCGCCCGACGGGTCCGGTGCGGACCTTGCAGGTGGGTGTTGGCCGTGGAGGCTCGACCCAGTTCCTGTACTACACCGACCACGAGGACGCTGACCCGGACAACAAGGCGGTCTACCCGTCCGGGATGAACGCGGGGTGTTCGAAGTACTGGTGGCAGCCGACCCGCGGACGTGCGGGCAGCCTGAACTGCGTGGAGATCACCTTCTACGGCGGCGACGTCCTGGACGGCGCCGTGCACACGAACGACACGCCGCTGATGACGAACAACGGCAGTCTGAAGCCGAAGTTCCTGCAGGGGCTGGAGACCAGCGACCCGAACTGCAAGAGCGCGGTCCCGGGCAACGTCGCTACGTACACCAACTGCGACCGCAACGGCAACGGCGCGGACTACGGAACCAAGTGGCCGGTCTACGCCGACCCCAAGGACCTGGTGGACAACAGCGACCAGTTCGCGACCTTCCCGGGCTGCCAGTACAAGGGCGCGACCCGGATCAAGTTCACGTCGGACGGCAAGATGCAGGTCTGGAGCAAGGAGTCCGCGACGACCGCTGCCTGCGGCGGGACGAGCCCCATGGGGACGACGGTGAACGTGCCGACCGACCAGGTCATCTACGTCACGGACGGCACCGCCGGCGAGCACATGTGCGCGGGCGGGGAGATCGGGGACGGACTTCCGCTCGGTACCTACACGGGCGCTGCCACCGGTAACCAGACCTACGACGCCAACATGAAGCTCGCGACGCACAACTGCGGCAAGGGCAACGTCTACGTCGAGGGCGTCCTCAAGGGCCGGGTCACGGTGGCCGCGAAGAACTCGGTGATCGTCACCGGTGACCTCGTGATGGCGGGCGGACTGGCTGGCAGCGACATGCTGGGTCTGGTCGCCACCAACTCGGTCGAGGTCTACCACCCGGTGCTGGACACCTGGGAGTGCCAGGCCTGGAACAGCAGCCACACGCGCTGCAATACCTGGGGCTGGGACGGCAACACCGACGAGGTGGCCGGCTGGCCGCACCGTTACCCCGACCCCGACCACTCGAGCGCGGCGTTCCCCGCGACCGGCGTCCAGCTGACGGCATCCATCCAGACGCTGCAGCACAGCTTCCTGGTGCAGTCCTACAAGGCCGGCACCCAGCAGGGGCAGCTGTACGTGAAGGGTTCGCTGGCCCAGCGCTGGCGCGGCATCGTCGGTCAGGGCAACTCGACCGGCTACCTGAAGAACTACTCGTACGACAAGCGGTTGCGCTATGCCTCACCGCCGTACTTCCCGCAGTGGACCAATGCGGTCTGGGCGGCCAACTACACCGGCGAGATCCAGCCGGCGTACTGATTCCGGTCCCGGTGGTGCGGCACGTGCGTGCCGCACCACCGGTCGGCTCTGACCGCTGTCTAAGGTGTTCCCCGTGCTCTGGCTCCTGAGTTTCTGCTGTGCCCTAGTCGGTCTGGCGATCGGCTCCTTCCTCAATGTCGTCATCTGGCGGGTGCCGCGCGGGGAGTCGGTCGTCAGCCCGCCGAGCCACTGCCCCCAGTGCGACCACGCGATCCGCCAGCGGGACAACGTCCCGGTCCTGTCGTGGGTGCTGCTGCGCGGTCGTTGCCGGGACTGCGGGCACCGCATCAGCGTCCGGTACCCGGCGGTGGAGCTCGCGACCGCGATCCTGTTCGGCGTGGTGGCCTGGCGCTTCGGCGCAGACTGGCAGCTGCCCGCCTACCTCTACCTCGCTGCGATCAGCGTCGCACTCACCCTGATCGACATCGACGTCAAGCGTCTGCCGGACCGCATCGTGCTGCCGTCGTACGGCGTTGCCGCAGGACTCCTGCTGCTGCCTGCGATCCTCGACGACAGCTGGGGCAGCCTGCTCCGGGCGATCGTTAGCGGCGCGGTCCTGTTCGCCGGCTACTTCCTGCTCGCCTTCATCAACCCGCGCGGGATGGGCTTCGGTGACGTCAAACTCGCTGGTGTGCTTGGCATCTACCTCGGCTGGCTCGGCTGGGGAGTGCTGCTGATCGGAGCCTTCGGTGGCTTCCTGCTGGGAGGTGTGTTCGGCCTCGCGCTGATGCTCGCCGGCAGGGCTGGTCGCAAGACCGCTATCCCGTTCGGGCCGTTCATGTTGGCCGCGGCGATGGTGGCTGTCCTGGTGGGCGAGCAGATTGTGGACGCCTATCGGGGAATGTTCCAAATCTAGGGCTCAAGTTCGGACCACCCCAGCCCGATTCTCCCTGTGACACGGCCCCGCGTAGAGGGCCGCCAGGCGGCTGCGCCGCATGGAAGGGGTACCGAGGTGGCTGGACGATCCGCGATTGGTCTCGACATCGGGACGTCGGGGGTGCGCGCTGCTGAGCTCTCGTTCGGCAAGCAAGGCGTGACGCTCGAGAAGTTCGGGCAGGTCGCGCTGCCCGAGGGTGCAGTGCGTGACGGCGAGGTGGTCGACGTAGTCGCCGTCTCCCACGCCCTCAAGCAGCTGTGGGCCCACACCGGCTTCTCCCACAAGGAAGTTGTGCTCGGCGTCGCCAACCAGCGCGTGATCGTGCGCCAGGTGGAGCTGCCGGCCCTTCCCGAGAAGGAGCTCAAGGCATCTCTCGCCTTCCAGGTGCAGGACTTCCTGCCCATGCCGGTGGAGCAGGCGGTGCTCGACTTCCACCCCGTCGAGGAGTACGGCGACGCCGGCCAGCCGCGGATGATGCGCGGACTGCTGGTCGCGGCCGTCCGCGAGATGGTGCTGTCGAACGTCAACGCCGTCCAGCGCGCGGGGCTTCGGGTCACCTCGGTGGACCTGACGTCGTTCGCGGTGCTGCGCTCGCTCGGCTCCTTCGGTGCCGCTGACTCCGACGCGGTCGCCCTGGTGGACGTCGGCTCCCGGGTCACCAACATCGTCGTGCACCGGGCCGGCGTTCCGCTGTTCGTGCGCATCCTGCTGATGGGTGGCCAGGACGTGACCGACGCGGTCGCCGACACGCTGGGCATGACCCGCCAGCAGGCCGAGGCGCTCAAGCAGGCCCCTGGTCTGAGCGGAATCGACCACGAGCAGCAGCTGAACGCCGGTCGCGCGCTGGAGGCCACGGCCGCCAGCTTCGTCGACGAGGTGCGCAGCTCGCTGGACTACTACGCATCGTCCGCACCGGCTGGCGGGACCCTCAAGCGGGTCGTGCTCAGCGGGGGTGGCTCACGCCTGCACGGCCTGGCGCAGCGACTCGAGGCCGCCACCCGGCTGCCGGTGTCGGTGGGCAACCCGCTCAGCAGCGTGTCCATCGGGCGGACCGGCCTGTCCGATGAGCAGATCGAATTCGTCCAGCCCCTGGTCGCCGTGCCGGTGGGTCTCGCGTTGGGAGCTGACCGATGAGCCAGACCGAGCAGACCCACGCCGTGGGTCTCGACGTCGTGTCCACCACCGGCCTTCGGCTGGCGCGGGTCAACCTGTTGCCGCCGGAGATCGAGCAGGGCCGCAAGCTCAAGCGGACGCAGGCCCTGCTGGGCGTTGGTCTGGCCGCCGTCGTCGTCGTCATGGCCGGGGTCTACCTCACCCAGGTCAGTGACCGGCAGAAGGCCGAGAACGAGCTTGCCTCAGCCAAGGCGGAGACGGTGCGACTGCAGGCCGAGCAGACCAAGTACGCCGACGTCCCGCACACCATCGAGGCGATCGACGCGGCCGAGACCGCCCGGTCCACCGCGATGGCGCAGGACGTCGAGTGGTACCGCACGTTGAACAACCTCTCGCTGACGCTGCCCGCGCACGTGTGGATGACCAGCCTGAACGTCTCGGTGGCCGCACCGACCACCGCGGCGGCCGGTGCGACGGTCACCCCCACCACGACCGGCATCGGCTCCGTCAGCATCCAGGGCGTCGCGATGGACCACCCGGACGTCGCGACCTGGCTCGACGTGCTGGGCCGCCAGCCCGGCATGAGCGACGCCTACTTCTCGACCTCGGCCAAGGGCCTGATCGGCGAGACCTCGGTCGTCAACTACAGCTCGACCGCGACGCTCACCCAGGACGCGCTTTCCCACCGCTACGACCGGAAGCAGGGCTGACCGATGTCCAAGACACGCGCATGGAGCGCGGGCGCCGCCGTGGTCGGGGTGCTGCTGATCGTCGCCGCCTGGTTCCTGCTGATCTCCCCGCAGCGCTCCGAGGCCGCCTCGCTGCGTGACCAGGTGACCCAGCAGGAGAACACCAACGCCACGGTCCGTCTGCGGACCCAGCAGCTCAAGGCGCAGTTCGCCTCGCTGCCGGCACGTCAGGCGCAGCTGGCCGAGATCAAGCGGCAGATGCCGGACAACCCCGCGCTGCCCTCGCTGGTCCGCGACCTGGCCAAGTACGCCAAGGCCGCCGACATCACGCTCGTCAGCGTGGCACCGGCGGTTCCGGCGCCCTTCGTCGCGGCCGGCACCACCGCCACCACGGGCCAGGTGTCCTCGACGCAGCAGATCCAGACCACGATCGTGGCTCAGGGTACCTACGCCGAGCTGACCCTCTACCTGCAGAAGCTTCAGGCGCAGATGCGTCGCGCCATCCTGGTGGAGAACATCCAGCTGGCCGAGGACAAGACCACCAACGCCCCGCCCGGGTCTCTGCAGATGACGCTGGCCGGCAAGGTGTTCATCCTCGACACCAGCGTGCCCCAGGCTTCCACTGCGGGACAGGCGACTGCCCCGGCCAACCCTGCCGCCTCCGGCACCGCGAACTAGGCGAGGTCCAGATGAACCTGCGTAAGAGTGCACCGACCGACGACTCGGTCACGCCGCTCGAGGTGACCAGCCGCAAGCCGCTGCTGATCGCCGGTGGCGTGGCCGCGGGACTGGCCCTCGTCGGAGCCATGTCCTATTTCTTCCTGTTCTCCGGGGACGACACCACCACCACCAGCGCCGGCGCACCGCCGCCGGCGGCGGCGGCGCGGGTGGCCGTGCCGACCACGACGCCCACCGCGGCGCCGGCGATCAAGAAGTACTCCGCCAAGACGGCCCGCGACCCCTTCAAGGCGCTGGTGGTCCTGGCCACGGCGACCGCGGGATCGGCCACGGACTCGGCGACGGGTACGACGACCGGTTCGACCACGGGTACGACGACCGGTTCGACGACTGGTTCGACGACCGGTTCGACCACCGGTTCGACGACGGGTTCGACGACGGGTTCGACGACGGGTTCGACGACGGGTTCGACGACCGGTTCGACCACGGGTTCGACCACCGGTTCGGACAGCCCCGGGCCGACGTCCCAGAAGCCGGTGAAGGTCACGTTGGTGTCGGTCAAGGCCGACGACACCGCGGCGGACTTCATGGTGGACTCGAAGTCCTACAAGGCAGTCAAGCCGCTCGACGTGTTCGGCACGTACTTCGGGCTGTTCAACCTGCGCAGCGGCAAGTGCGGCACGATCCTGTACGGCGACGTCACCTTCGAGCTCTGCGAGGGCCAGTCCGTCACCGTGCGCTGAGCACCGCACCGGCCAGGAAGGCCCGCACCCTGTCTCAGGGTGCGGGCCTTCGCCGTCCCAGCCGGAAGGCACCTGACAGACTTCCTCCATGCTGCGTTGGTTGACTGCGGGTGAGTCGCACGGTCCCGCGCTCGTTGCCGTGATGGAGGGGCTACCGGCCGGGGTCGCGGTGACCTCGGACGACCTGGCCGAAGCCCTCGCCCGGCGCCGGCTGGGCTTCGGCCGTGGCGCCCGGATGAAGTTCGAGCGGGACGACGTCGAGGTGCTGGGCGGGTTCCGGCACGGCCTGAGCATCGGCTCGCCGGTGGCGATCCGGATCGGCAACACGGAGTGGCCCAAGTGGCGGACCGTGATGAGCCCGGACCCGGTTGACGAGGCCGAGCTCGCGGCGGCCGACGACGTCGGCGCGCCGCAGGAGCAGGCGCGCAACCGGGCGCTGACCCGGCCCCGCCCCGGGCACGCCGATCTGGTCGGTATGCAGAAGTACGGCTTCGAGGACGCTCGGCCGGTGCTCGAGCGAGCCAGCGCCCGGGAGACGGCGGCCCGGGTTGCGCTGGGCGCGGTGGCCGCGGCGTTGCTGGAGCAGGCCTACGGCATCCGGCTGGTCTCGCACACCGTGTCCATCGGCACGGCCGTGGTGGACGACGACGCCGCGCTGCCGACGCCGGACGACGTGCAGCGGCTGGACGACGACCCGGTCCGCACGCTGGACCCGAGCGGGTCGGCGGCGATGGTGGCCGAGGTCGAGGCGGCCCGCAAGGACGGCGACACCCTCGGGGGGGTCGTCGAGGTGCTCGCCTACGGCATGCCGCCGGGGCTGGGTTCGCACGTGCACTGGGACCGCCGGCTGGACTCGCGGCTGGCCGGGGCCCTGATGGGCATCCAGGCCATCAAGGGGGTCGAGGTGGGCGACGGCTTCCGGACCGCCGGCCGTCGCGGTTCGGTGGCGCACGACGAGATGGAGCACGACGAGGCGGGCGTGGTCCGCCGGCGTACCGGCCGGGCCGGCGGCACCGAGGGCGGCATGTCCACCGGTCAGGTGCTGCGGGTCCGGGCCGCGATGAAGCCGATCTCTACGGTGCCGCGCTCGCTGGACACCGTGGACCTCGCGACCGGCGAGGCGGCGAAGGCGATCCACCAGCGGTCCGACGTCTGCGCGGTGCCGGCCGCAGGTGTCGTGGCCGAGGCGATGGTGGCCCTGGTGCTGGCCGAGGCGTGCCTGGAGAAGTTCGGCGGGGACTCGCTGGCCGAGACCGCCCGCAACCACGCCGCCTACCTGGCGGCCGTCCCGACGGCGCTGCGCACGTGGTGAGCGGCCCGAACCGTCCGCGGCTGGTCGTGGTCGGGCCGCCGGGAGCCGGCAAGTCCACGGTGGGGCTGCTGGTGGCCGAGCAGCTGCAGGAGCCGTTCGTGGACGTCGACGACGTGGTCGAGCTGCGGGCCGGCCGCACGATCTCGGACATCTTCGTGGACGACGGCGAGGCCGCCTTCCGCGAGCTGGAGCGCGAGGTCTGCGCCGAGGTGCTGGCGGCCGGCGACGGCGTCGTCTCGCTGGGCGGTGGGTCGGTCCTCGACCCGCGCACCGAGCAGGACCTGCAGGGTTTGGTGGTGGTCTTCCTGGACGTGGCCATCTCGGACGCCGCCAAGCGGATCGGGTTCGCGCAGAGCCGGCCGCTGCTGTCGGTGAACCCACGAGCGCAGTGGACCCAGCTGATGACGGCCCGGCGTCCGGTCTACCAGCGGGTGGCGACGTTCGTCGTCGACACCGCGGGTCGCGGCGCCGACGAGGTCGCTGCGGACGTGGTGGCCGGCCTGCGCGCGGCGGAGGCGTCGTGAGCGCGCCGACCAGGATCACCGTCGCCGGCGACCAGCCCTACGACGCGGTGGTCGGCACGCACCTGCTCGACGAGCTGCCCGCGCTGCTCGGGCAGGGCACCCAGCGGGTGCTGGTGGTGCACCCCAAGGCGTTGCGCCGCACCGGCGAGGGCGTCCGGGACGCGTTGGCGCAGGCGGGCTTCGAGGCGTTCGTCGCCGAGGTGCCGGACGCCGAGGAGGCCAAGACCGCCCAGGTCGCCGCATTCCTGTGGGGGGTGCTCGGGCAGGCCGGGTTCACTCGCACGGACGCCGTGGTCGGGCTGGGCGGGGGAGCGACCACCGACCTGGCCGGCTTCGTGGCCGCGACCTGGCTGCGCGGCGTGCGGGTGGTCCAGGTGCCGACGACGCTGGCCGCGATGGTCGACGCGGCGGTCGGTGGCAAGACCGGGATCAACACCGCGGAGGGCAAGAACCTGGTCGGCGCCTTCCACCCGCCGGCCGGCGTGCTCTGCGACCTGACCACGCTGGAGACGCTGCCGCGCAACGACTTCGTGGCGGGCCTCGCCGAGGTGGTCAAGTGCGGTCTGATCGCCGACCCCCGGATCCTGGAGCTGGTCGAGGCCGACCCGGCTGCGGCGACGTCCTGGGACGCGGCCATCACCCGTGAGCTCGTCGAGCGCAGCATCCAGGTCAAGGCGCACGTCGTCGGACAGGACCTGCGCGAGTCCGGGCTGCGCGAGATCCTCAACTACGGGCACACGTTCGGCCACGCGGTGGAGCACGTCGAGCGGTTCGGCTGGCGACACGGCGCGGCGGTCAGCGTGGGGCTGGTCTTCGCCGCCGAGCTGGGTCGGCTGGCCGGGCGGCTGGACGACGACACCGCGGACCGGCACCGCGCGGTGCTCGAGTCGCTTGGTCTGCCGACGACGTACCGCCAGGACCGTTGGGAGCAGCTGCTGGTGGCGATGCGCCGGGACAAGAAGACCCGCGGCGACCTGCTGCGCTTCGTGGTGCTGGACGGCCTGGCCCGGCCGAGCCGGCTGGAGGGTCCGGACCCGGCGCTGCTGCATGCGGCGTACACGGAGCTGGCTGCGGACCAGGCCGGGTAGCATGGTCGCCGGTCCGGACGGGCCTCGACCTCGGCAGGCGCCGAGCAGACTCCCAAGCAGAGAGCGACGGCTGTGGCATCGACGAACGACCTCAAGAACGGCATGGTGCTCAACCTGGAGGGCCAGCTCTGGTCCGTGGTGGAGTTCCAGCACGTCAAGCCCGGCAAAGGCCCGGCGTTCGTGCGCACCAAGCTGAAGGCCGTCCTGTCCGGCAAGGTCGTCGACAAGACGTTCAACGCCGGCACCAAGGTCGAGACCGCCAACGTCGACAAGCGTGACATGGAGTACCTGTACAAGGACGGCGACGACTTCGTCTTCATGGACGGCGACACCTACGACCAGATCCACGTCAACGCGGCAACGGTCGGCGGCGCCTCCGACTTCAT
This sequence comes from Angustibacter sp. McL0619, assembly GCF_049994355.1. Classification (NCBI taxonomy): domain Bacteria; kingdom Bacillati; phylum Actinomycetota; class Actinomycetes; order Kineosporiales; family Kineosporiaceae; genus Angustibacter; species Angustibacter sp. McL0619. Next base: position 2,191,974 of record NZ_CP188257.1, read on the forward strand.
GCTGGAGAACCAGTCCGCAGTGGTCGCGCTGCACGACGGCACCCCGCTGTACGTCGAGCTGCCGACCTCGGTCGTGCTGGAGATCACCTACACCGAGCCGGGTCTGCAGGGCGACCGCTCGACCGGCGGCACCAAGCCGGCCACGCTCGAGACGGGTGCGCAGATCGCCGTCCCGCTGTTCCTGGAGGCCGGCACGAGGGTCAAGGTCGACACCCGCTCGGGTGACTACCTCGGCCGGGTGAACTGAGCCCAGGTGGCAGCGCGTACCAAGGCCCGCAAGCGCGCGGTCGACGTCCTGTTCGAGGCGGACCAGCGACGACGTGACCCGGTGACCCTGCTCGCCGAGCGGATCCAGCTGGCTGACCCGCCGGTCAACGAGTACACGGTGACTCTCGTCGAGGGCGTCGTGGCCCAGCGCGAACGGCTGGACGAGCTGATCTCCACCCACGCGCAGGGCTGGGCGATCGAGCGGATGCCCGCGGTCGACCGGGCCCTGCTGCGGCTGGGAATCTGGGAGATCCTGTTCAACGACGACGTGCCCGACGCGGTGGCGGTGTCCGAGGCGGTCAACCTGGCGACGTCGCTGTCCACGGACGACTCACCGTCCTTCGTCAACGGGCTGCTCAGCCGCATCCTTGAGCTCAAGCCCACCATCGCGCTCTGAGGCCTGGCGGGAGCGGTCTGGGGACGTCGCGCGTTCGCCGAAACCCGGATGAGGTACGGTCGCGGTCGTATCCTCGGGCGTGGAGGTCCGCCATGGCGACGCACTCGCACTCGCACGACGTGCCCGCAGCGGGGACCGAGCCCCCCGCGGACGAGTCCGGCCAGCACCCGCCCGGCTGGACCAGGCGCCAGGTGCTCGCCGCCGGAGCCGCCGCCGTGGCGGTGCCGGCCCCCATGCTGGTGCCGCAGACCGCCGCGGCGGCGACGAGCCTGCTGCTGGGCACCAACGGGTACAGCCTGGCGATGCACGTGCACGGCAGCTGGTCCGAAGGTGGCGGCAGCTGGGAGGCACAGTTCGACCAGGCGGCCAGCACCGGCATCGACGTCCTGTACATGTCCGACCACGACACGCACGCGACCGCGCGCGGCTACCTGACGTCGTTGATCGGGATCAAGTGGGTACGCAGCACGAGCGGTTCACTCTCACAACAGGCGTCGACGGCAACGGCCGGATCGCTGCGACTGCTTGCGGAGAGCCGGAACAGCTCGCCCGCATCGGTGACCATGGCGGTGCAGCCCAAACCGATGGCGTTCAACCAGCTCCGGACGTCGATCTCCGGGCACACCCTCGTGCACACGGTGACCTCCGCGCAGTTGACCGGCGGGGCCCGGTACGAGATCCGGGTCGACCTGAGCTATCACCCGGCGGCGAGCGGTCGACCGGCCGGGCAGTACCGGCTGGTCTACCGGTTCGGTGGCACGACGAGCGGCCGCTTCACCGAGGACGGCGGGTTGACCGGGGTGGTCACAGCGCCGGCTCCTGCGGCCGGCTCGGTGCAGCGACTGGTGCCGCAGGCTGACGTCGCCGCGCTGTGGCCGAGCATGCTCGCCCTGGACAACGGCTTCCTCGGCCTATCGTTCACGGTGCGCAGCCCGCGGTCGGGGGACGTCGCGGACGTCCGGGTCGCTTCGGTGGAGCTGCTGCGGACGCGGAGCACGCCGGCCGCGGTATCGGCCGACCAGGCGCAGCTCGTCAGCGAGTACCAGTCCACGTTCCCTGCGCTGGCGGTCCGCCAGATCACCGAGATCAGCGGCGCGGCGCCGCACATGAACCCCTTCGGTGTGCCGCAGTACTTCCCGGACTACGCCGCGCTGTCCAGCAACCCGCGGATCTGGCATACCCAGGCCACCGACCAGGTGCACGCCCAGGGCGGCCTGATGTCGTACAACCACCCTTTCGGTACCAACGCGGGGCCCCTGCGCAGCGCGGCTGCTCGGACGACCAAACGGCGCCAGGTCTTCGCCGACCTTCAGTCCGTGAACCTGCACCACGCGGACCTGATCGAGGTGGGCTATCTGCTGCGGGGCAACGTGGACGCCGCCACCCACCTCGACCTGTGGGACACGTTCTCCCGCAACGGGAACTTCCTCACCGGCAACGGCACCATGGATGACCACAGCGGGCAGAGGTGGCGGCAGCAGAAGAACGGCTTCGTCACCGGTGCCTGGGCGGCGAGCCGTTCTGAGGCCGACCTGATCGCCGCGATGGCGGCGGGACGGATGTACGTCAACCACCTGGGCAAGTACTTCGGCGGTCAGCTCGACCTGCTGGTCGACGGCGTCGTGCCGATGGGCGCGGTGTCGGTGTCCAGCAAGACGTCCCGCCAGCTGACCATCCAGGCCACCGCGCTGCCGGCCAACGCGCGGGTGCTGCTGCTGACCGGGCCGGTGGACTACGCCGGGGCGCAGGATCCGGGCACCGTGGTGACCCGCACGCTGGCCGCGAGTGCGTTCTCCGGCGGGACGACGAGCGTGTCGGTCTCCACGACCGCGTCCACCTTCGTCCGCACCCAGGTGCTCGCGGCCGACGGCACGATCATCGGCGCGAGCAACCCCGTCTGGCTGCTGCGCGAGCAGCCACCTGGTGGGATCCCGGCGGCCCGCCGGGTCAGCGCCTGACCCGCGTTCAGAGCCGGTCGGTGCCGCCCTCGACGGCGCGGCGGGCGTCCGGGTCCAGCACGCCCCAGCTGATCAGCTCCTCCGCCAGCATGGCCGGCGGCATGTCGTAGATGACCGCTAGGGTGCGCAGGTCGTCCTGACGGATCGAGAGCACCTTGCCGTTGTAGTCGCCGCGCTGGGACTGGATGGTCGAGGCGTAGCGGGCCAGCGGCCCGGCACGCTCAGCCGGCACGTTCCCGAGCCGCTCGAGGTCGATCACGAGTCGCGGCGGTGCCTCGACCACTGAGGAGCTGCCGGCGTCCGGCAGCAGGGCGGAGACCGGGACGCCGTAGAAGTCGGCGAGCTCGGCCAGTCGCTGCACGGTTACGGCGCGGTCACCGCGCTCGTAGGAGCCGACCACGACGGCCTTCCACTTGCCCTCGGACCGCTCCTCGACCCCGTGCAGGGAAAGGCCCTGCTGGGTACGGATCGCGCGCAGGCGCGAGCCCAGGGATCGGGCGTAGTCCGTCGACATCGGCTCTCCTTGCTCTGACCCGGCTGATCCTCGGCGCCGCTGACGCCGGATCGTCAGCTGCCTCCATATGGTCACGGAGCGTAACCGATTGCGTCAAGTCTGACACGGACAATCGAGTGATTCATACCCCGAAGGGCCCAACGCCGGAACGGCCCCCAGGGTGCGATACCGTGACGTCGCCATCCTTTAACGACCCGTCCTGTGAGGCGGGGAAGGAGACTGCAATGACCCATGCCGAGGAATCGGCCGTGCTCGAGGCAACGGTCCTCGAGGCACCGGAGATCCGCCGGGTGCTGACCCGGATCGCCCACGAGGTGCTCGAGCAGAACAAGGGCGCCGACGGTCTGGTGCTACTAGGGATCCCCACCCGCGGCGTCGCGCTCGCCCACCGCCTGGCCCGGCGCATCGCGGAGGTCGAGGGCAGCGAGGTGCCGGTCGGCGCGCTCGACGTCACGATGTACCGCGACGACCTGCGCCACCACCCGGTCCGCGCACTGGAACGCACCGAGCTCCCGCCGGACGGCGTGGACGGCCGCACCGTCGTCCTGGTGGACGACGTGCTGTTCTCCGGGCGCACCGTGCGGGCCGCCCTGGACGCGCTGGCCAACCTCGGTCGGCCCCGCGCCGTCCGCCTCGCGGTGCTCGTCGACCGCGGCCACCGCGAGCTGCCGATCCGCGCCGACCACGTCGGCAAGAACCTGCCGACCTCACTCGCCGAGCGGGTCAGCGTGCTGCTCGAGGAGCACGACGGCTGCGACGAGGTGCGGATCAGCCGACCGGTCGGAGGGACCCGATGATGCGTCACCTGCTGTCCGCCGCCGACCTGGACCGCGACCAGGCCGTCCAGGTGCTCGACACCGCCGAGGAGATGGCGCAGACCCAGCACCGCGAGATCAAGAAGCTGCCCACGCTGCGCGGGCGCACGGTGATCAACCTGTTCTTCGAGGACTCCACCCGCACCCGCGTCTCGTTCGAGGCGGCGGCCAAGCGGCTGTCCGCCGACGTGATCAACTTCTCCGCCAAGGGCTCGAGCGTGTCCAAGGGCGAGAGCCTGAAGGACACCGCACTGACCCTGCAGGCGATGGGTGCCGACGCCGTGGTCATCCGGCACGGCGCCAGCGGCGCACCGCACCGGCTCGCGACGTCGGGCTGGATCGACTCGTCCGTGGTCAACGCCGGGGACGGCACCCACGAGCACCCCACCCAGGCACTGCTGGACGCCTTCACGATGCGTCATCATCTGGTCGGCGGCCGCGAACCGGGTGCTGCGACCGGTCAGGACCTCAAGGGCAAGCGGGTGACCATCGTCGGCGACGTGCTGCACAGCCGGGTGGCTCGCAGCAACGTGCTGCTGCTGCACGCACTCGGCGCCGAGGTCACCTTGGTGGCCCCGCCGACCCTGCTCCCGCAGCGGGTGGACACCTGGCCCTGCGCGACGTCCTACGACCTGGACGCCTCGCTCGGCGAGGCGGACGCGGTGATGATGCTGCGCGTCCAGCAGGAGCGGATGAACGCGGCCTACTTCCCGAGCGCCCGCGAGTACTCGCGCCGTTACGGCCTGGACGCCAGGCGGCTCAGACTGCTGCAGGACCACACGATCGTCATGCACCCCGGCCCAATGAACCGCGGCCTGGAGATCTCGGCCGACGCCGCCGACGGCCACCGCTCGACCATCGTCGAGCAGGTCGGCAACGGGGTCTCGGTCCGGATGGCGGTGCTCTACCTGCTGCTCGCCGGTGGCGAGCGCGAGGAGGTCTCCCGATGAGCTCGTACCTGCTGCGCGGCGTCCGGCCGCTCGGAGGCGACCCGACCGACCTGCTGCTGCGCGACGGTGCTATCGCCGAGATCGGCCCCGGCCTGGTGGCGGACGACGCCACCGTGGTCGACGGCGACGGGATGGTCGCGCTGCCCGGCCTGGTCGACCTGCACACCCACCTGCGCGAGCCCGGCCGCGAGGACGCCGAAACCGTGCTGTCCGGCACCCGGGCCGCCGCGGCCGGCGGTTTCACTGCGGTGCACGCGATGGCCAACACGTCCCCGGTGGCCGACACGGCAGGGGTCGTCGAGCAGGTCTGGCGACTGGGCCGCGAGGCCGGCTGGGTGGACGTCCGCCCGGTAGGCGCGGTCACCGTCGGGCTGGCCGGCGAGCGGCTCGCCGAGCTCGGCGCGATGGCCGACTCGGCGGCCCAGGTCCGCGTCTTCAGCGACGACGGGCACTGCGTCGACGACGCCGTGCTGATGCGCCGTGCGCTGGAGTACGTGAAGGCCTTCGACGGGGTGGTCGCCCAGCACGCGCAGGAGCCCCGGCTCACCGCGGGCGCGCAGATGCACGAGGGCGTCGTCAGCGGCGTCCTCGGCCTGGCCGGGTGGCCGGCGGTCGCAGAGGAGGCGATCATCGCCCGCGACGTCCTGCTGGCCGAGCACGTCGGCTCGCGGCTGCACGTGTGCCACGTCTCCACGGCCGGCTCCGTCGAGATCCTGCGGTGGGCGAAGTCCCGCGGCGTCGACGTCACAGCAGAGGTCACGCCGCACCACCTGGTGCTCACCGACGAGCTGGTCCGCACCTACGACCCGCGGTTCAAGGTCAACCCGCCGCTGCGCTCGTCGTCCGACGTCCAGGCGCTGCGCGAGGCGCTCGCCGACGGCACCATCGACGCCGTCGCCACCGACCATGCGCCGCACGCCAGCGAGGACAAGGACTGCGAGTGGCTGGCCGCGGCCATGGGCATGACCGGCCTGGAGACCGCGCTGTCCGTGGTGGTCGAGACCATGGTCGAGACCGGGCTCCTGGACTGGGGCGGCGTGGCGGACCGCATGTCGGTGCGGCCGTCCCGGATCGGCCGGGTCAGCGAGCACGGGCGTCCGCTCGAGGTCGGTCAGCCGGCCAACCTCACGCTGGTCGACCCGGCTGCCCGCTGGACCGTCGACCCCGCCCGGCAGCAGACCGCCAGCCGGAACACGCCCTTCGCCGGGCGTCAGATGCACGGCCGGGTGGTCGCGACCTTCCTGCGCGGCCGGGCCACGGTGCTGGACGGGCAGCCGATCCAGCTGCAGGAGCTCGTGTGAGCCGCGGTCCGGCTGTCGCGGTGGTCCTGGTTCTGGTGCTGCTCGCCTGGGCCGGGATGTGGTGGGGCTGGCGCGGCCGCACCCGCCGACAGCAGGGGCTGGCCGCGCCCCAGGTGCTTCCCGCTGCGCTCGCCGACCGGGCCGCCGCCGAAGGCATCGAGGCGACCTACGTGTCCACCACCGCCGCACGCGACTGGCTGGACCGCATCACGGTGCACGGGCTCGGCGTCCGCAGCGAGGCGCGGGTGCTCGCGACCGACGACGGCGTCGCCGTGCTGCGCGTCGGGGCGCCGGACCTGCTGGTCCCGGCCGCAGACCTGCGCGACGTCCGCCGTGAGAGTGTCCGCGCTGGCAAGGCGGTGACCGGTCAGGGCCTGCTCGTCTGGGACTGGGACCTCGGCGACGCCCTGGTCAGCACCGCCGTGGCCCCTCGGTACGACGCCGACCGGGACGCCCTGCAGGCCCGGATCCAGGCGCTGATCGAGCACGACTCCCCGTTCCACGAGCAGCAGGAGGCGAAGTGAGCGAGGCCCTGCTCGTCCTGGAGGACGGCCGTACCTTCCGCGGCGAGCCCTACGGCGCCGTCGGCCGGTGCGTCGGCGAGGCGGTGTTCTCGACCGGCATGACCGGCTACCAGGAGACGCTGACCGATCCCAGCTACCACCGCCAGGTCGTGGTGCAGACCGCACCGCACATCGGCAACACGGGGGTCAACGACGAGGACGGCGAGTCCAGCCGGATCTGGGTCTCCGGCTACGTCGTCCGCGACCCCTCGCCGCGGCCGTCGAGCTGGCGCTCGCGGCGCAGCCTCGGCGACGAGCTGGCCGCCCAAGGCGTGGTCGCCATCGCTGGTGTCGACACCCGGGCGCTGACCCGGCACCTGCGCGAGCGCGGCGCGATGCGGGCCGGGGTGTTCTCCGGCCCGGACGCCGCACTGCCGGTGCCGCAGCTGCTGGACGTCGTCCGGTCGGCTCCGCAGATGGCTGGCTCGGCCCTCGCCGAAGAGGTCTCTACCGAGCGGCCGTACCTGGTGGAGGCGTTGGGGGACAGGCGGTTCACCGTCGCTGCGATCGACCTCGGGATCAAGTCGATGACCCCGCAGCGGATGGCCGAGCGGGGCATGGCGGTGCACGTGCTGCCAGCCAGCTCGACGCTGGACGACGTGCTGGCGGTCAGCCCGGACGGTGTCTTCTTCAGCAACGGCCCCGGCGACCCGGCCACCGCGGACGACCAGGTCGCGCTGCTGCACGAGGTGCTGGACCGGCGGATCCCGTTCTTCGGAATCTGCTTCGGCAACCAACTGCTCGGCCGGGCCCTTGGCTTCGGCACGTACAAGCTCGGCTACGGCCACCGGGGGATCAACCAGCCCGTGATGGACCGCACCACCGGCAAGGTCGAGGTCACCGCGCACAACCACGGGTTCGCGGTCCAGGCGCCGCTGGACGGCGAGGTGTCGACACCGTTCGGCCGGGCCCGGGTCAGCCACGTCTGCCTGAACGACGACGTCGTCGAGGGCCTGGAGTGCCTGGACGTCCCGGCCTTCTCGGTGCAGTACCACCCGGAGGCCGCGGCCGGGCCGCACGATGCCGGCTATCTGTTCGACCGGTTCGCCGACCTGATGACCGACGCCCGCGACGGGAAGGACGCCTGATGCCGCGCCGCACAGACCTCAAGTCGGTGCTGGTCATCGGGTCCGGCCCGATCGTGATCGGCCAGGCCTGCGAGTTCGACTACTCCGGTACCCAGGCGTGCCGGGTGCTGCGCGAGGAGGGCCTGCGCGTCGTCCTGGTGAACTCCAACCCGGCCACGATCATGACCGATCCCGAGTTCGCCGACGCGACCTACGTCGAGCCGATCACCCCCGAGGTGGTCGAGGCGATCATCGCCAAGGAGCGTCCGGACGCGGTGCTCGCCACCCTGGGCGGGCAGACCGCGCTGAACACCGCGATCGCGTTGCACGAGAACGGGGTCCTGGAGAAGTACAACTGCCCGCTGATCGGGGCGAACGTCGAGGCGATCCAGCTCGGCGAGGACCGCGAGGCGTTCAAGGGCGTCGTCGAGCGCTGCGGTGCCGAGTCCGCCCGCAGCGCGGTGGCGCACTCGATCGACGAGTGCTTGACCATCGCCGAGGACCTCGGCTACCCGGTGGTGGTCCGGCCGTCCTTCACGATGGGCGGCCTGGGCTCGGGCTTCGCCTACGACCAGAGCGACCTGCGGCGCATCGCCGGTGCCGGACTGCACGCGTCGCCGACCACCGAGGTGCTGCTCGAGGAGTCCATCCTCGGGTGGAAGGAGTACGAGCTCGAGCTGATGCGGGACACCGCGGACAACGTCGTGGTGGTCTGCTCGATCGAGAACCTCGACCCGATGGGCGTGCACACCGGCGACTCGATCACGGTGGCGCCGGCCATGACGCTTACCGACCGTGAGTACCAGCGGTTGCGGGACATCGGCATCGCGGTGATCCGCGAGGTCGGCGTGGACACCGGCGGGTGCAACATCCAGTTCGCCGTCGACCCGGTCGACGGCCGGGTCATCGTGATCGAGATGAACCCGCGGGTGTCGCGCTCGTCGGCGCTGGCCAGCAAGGCCACCGGCTTTCCGATCGCCAAGATCGCGGCCAAGCTCGCCGTCGGCTACACCCTCGACGAGGTGCCCAACGACATCACCCACGAGACCCCGGCGTCCTTCGAGCCGGCGCTGGACTACGTGGTGGTCAAGGTGCCGCGGTTCGCGTTCGAGAAGTTCCCGGCCGCCGACCCGACGCTGACCACGACGATGAAGTCGGTCGGCGAGGCGATGGCGATCGGCCGCAACTTCACCGAGGCCCTGCAGAAGGCGCTGCGCTCGGCCGAGCGTAAGGGGTCGACGTTCCACTGGGACGGCGAGCCCGGCGACGCCGACGCGTTGCTGGAGACCTCAAAGGTGCCGACGGACGGTCGCATCCTGACCGTCCAGCAGGCGATGCGGGCCGGCGCGAGCGTGCAGCAGCTGCACGATGCGACCGGGATCGACCCGTGGTTCCTGGACCAGATCGCGCTGATCGAGGAGCTCGCCGCCGACCTGCGCGCGTCGGCCGAGCTGACCCCGGCACTGTTGCGCAAGGCCAAGCGGCACGGCTTCAGCGATGCCCAGCTCGGCGCGCTGCGCTCGATGCCCGAGGCCGTCGTCCGCGGAGTCCGGCACGCCCTCGGCGTTCGGCCGGTCTACAAGACGGTGGACACGTGCGCGGCCGAGTTCGCCGCCCAGACGCCGTACCACTACTCCAGCTATGACGAGGAGAGCGAGGTCGCGCCGCGCGAGCGGCCGGCGGTACTGATCCTCGGCTCCGGTCCGAACCGGATCGGCCAGGGCGTCGAGTTCGACTACTCGTGCGTGCACGCCAGCTTCGCGCTGCGTGAGGCCGGGTACGAGACCGTGATGGTCAACTGCAACCCCGAGACGGTCTCCACCGACTACGACACCTCGGACCGGCTGTACTTCGAGCCGCTCACCCTGGAGGACGTGCTCGAGGTGGTGCACGCCGAGACGCAGGCCGGACCGGTTGCGGGAGTAGTGGTCCAGCTCGGCGGGCAGACGCCCCTCGGTCTGGCTCAGGCGCTGTCCGAGGCCGGGGTGCCGATCGTGGGCACCAGCCCGGCGGCGATCCACCTGGCCGAGGACCGTGGCGCCTTCGGCCGGGTCCTGGACGAGGCCGGACTGCCCGCGCCCCGGCACGGCATCGCCTACTCCGCCGCCGAGGCGATCGAGGTGGCGCGCGAGATCGGCTACCCGGTGCTGGTGCGGCCGTCGTACGTGCTGGGCGGGCGCGGGATGGAGATCGTGTACGACGACGAGACCTTGTCCGGCTACGTGCAGCGCGCCACCGACGCCTCGCCCGAGCACCCGGTGCTGGTGGACCGCTTCCTGGACGACGCGATCGAGATCGACGTGGACGCGCTGTTCGACGGCGAGGAGATGTACCTCGGCGCCGTGATGGAGCACATCGAGGAGGCCGGCATCCACTCCGGCGACTCGGCCTGCGTGCTACCGCCGGTCACCTTGGGGCACAGCGAGATCGACCGGGTGCGGGCCAGCACCGAGGCGATCGCCCGTGGGGTCGGAGTCCGGGGCCTGCTGAACGTCCAGTTCGCGCTGGCCTCCGACGTGCTCTACGTCCTCGAGGCGAATCCGCGGGCCAGCCGGACGGTGCCCTTCGTGAGCAAGGCGACGGCGGTCCCGCTGGCCAAGGCCGCAGCCCGGGTGATGCTCGGGGCGAGCATCCAGGACCTGCGTGACGAGGGGATGCTGCCCCGGGAGGGCGACGGCACCCATATGCCCGCGCACGCACCGGTCTCGGTGAAGGAGGCGGTCCTGCCCTTCAAGCGGTTCCTCACCCGTGAGGGTCTGGTGGTGGACTCGGTGCTCGGGCCCGAGATGCGGTCTACCGGCGAGGTGATGGGCATCGACGAGGACTTCGGCACCGCGTTCGCCAAGAGTCAGTCCGCGGCGTACGGCGGGCTGCCGGACCGGGGGACGGTGTTCGTCTCGGTGGCCAACCGGGACAAGCGCGCGATGATCTTCCCGGTCAAGCGGTTGGTGGACCTCGGATTCACCGTGCTGGCCACCGAGGGGACCGCAGAGGTGCTGCGCCGCAACGGGGTCGAGAGCACCGTGGTCCGCAAGTACAGCCAGGGCGAGGGACCGGACGGCGAGCCCACGGTCGTGCAGCGCATCCTGGCCGGCGAGGTGGACATGGTGGTCAACACTCCGTCCGGGCGGGACGCCCGCGCGGACGGCTACGAGATCCGGGCGGCCACCACCAGCATGGACCGCCCGATCATCACCACGGTGCAGCAGCTCGCGGCCGCGGTGCAGGGCATCGAGTCCGCTCGTACCCGGCCGATCAGCGTGCGGTCGTTGCAGGAGCATGCCGCGGCTCTGGCGGCGTCCCGGTGACCGTTCCCACGCCACGTCGGCCGGGCGGGCCGGTACAGGTCGCCGGAAAGATCATCGCGGTCCGCCGGGTCGGCGCCTACCAGCACCTGACGATCCTGGCCCCCGGCGTCGCCGAGACGGCTCGGCCCGGCCAGTTCGTCGCGCTGGCCGTCGGCGGCGAGCGCACCGGGATGCTGCTGCGCCGGTCGTTCTCGATCCACAAGGTCTCGCCTACCGGTGTCTACGGCGGGACGGTGGACGTGGTGGTCGCGGACGCCGGGCGCGGCACGCACTGGCTGACCACTCGCGACGTCGGGGAGCCGGTCGACGTGGTCGGCCCGCTGGGTCGGGCGTTCCCGCTGCCGAAGACGCCGCAGTCGTGCGTGCTGGTCGGCGGCGGCTACGGCACCGCGCCATTGTTCTGGCTGGCAGACGTGCTGCGCGAGCGCGGCTGCCGGGTGGACATCGTGCTCGGCGCGGCCAGCCAGGACCGGCTCTTCGGCGTCCTGGAGGCCCGCCGGTCGGCGACCACCTCGACCGTCACCACGGACGACGGTTCGGCCGGCACGAAGGGCCGGGTGACCGACGTCCTCGGCGAGGTGATCGACCGCGCGGACGCCGCGGTGGTCTACGCCTGCGGCCCGATGGCGATGCTCCGCGCGGTCACCGACGTTGCGGCGCTGCACGGCGCCGTGGCGCAGGTCGCGGTCGAGGAGTCGATGGCCTGCGGGGTGGGCATCTGCATGACCTGCGTGATGCCGGTCGAGGGCTCGGACGGCGTGACCCGGATGCTGCGCTCCTGCGTCGAGGGCCCGGTGTTCCGCGGGGACACCGTGCGCTGGGAGACCTGGCAGGACGGCATCGGGCGGGTGCCGGACGACTGCGTCGGCGCCGCGGCGATGAGGAGCCACTGATGAGCCTGGACGTCGCGACGCTGGACATGACCACCCGGATCGGCGCGCTGACCCTGCCGAACCCGCTGATGACCGCGTCCGGCTGCGCAGCCGCCGGTCGTGAGCTGCACCAGTTCTTCGACGTCGCCGAGCTGGGTGCGGTTGTCACCAAGTCGGTGATGTCGGCGCCGCGCTCGGGACGCGACACCCCACGGATGGCCGAGACCGACAGCGGGATGCTCAACTCGATCGGCCTGCAGGGCCCCGGGATCGACGCGTTCGTGGAGAAGGACCTGGCCTGGCTGCGCGAGGTGGGTGCGCGCGCGGTGGTGTCCATCGCCGGCAGCAGCGTGCAGGAGTTCCGTGACCTGGCCGCCCGGCTGGCGCAGGAGCCCGGGGTGGCCGCGATCGAGGTGAACATCTCCTGCCCGAACGTGGCCAACCGCGGCCTGGTGTTCGCCTGCGAGCCCACGTCGGCGGCGTCCGTCGTGTCGGCGGTGCGCGCGGTGACGCCGCCGAGCATCCCGGTGCTGGCCAAGCTCTCACCGGACGTCACCGACATCGTGGAGATCGCGGCGTCCTGCGTGTCCGCCGGCGCCGACGCGCTGACCATGATCAACACGCTGCTCGGGGTCGTCATCGACACCGACCGGATGCGACCCCGCCTGGCCGGGCTGACCGGCGGGCTGAGCGGGCCGGCGGTGCGGCCGGTCGCGGTGCGGTGCATCTGGCAGGTGAGCGCGGCCATGCGCTCCGGTCGGCTGCCGACCGTGCCGATCGTCGGGGTCGGGGGTGTGCGCACGGGTCTGGACGCCCTCGAGCTGGTGCTGGCCGGCGCCTGCGCGGTGCAGGTCGGCACGGTGGCGTTCCACGACCCGAGCGCACCGCTGCGGGTGCGCGACGAACTCGCAGCAGCCTTGCAGGAGCGAGGGTTCAGCCGTTTCAGCGATGCCGTCGGCCACGCCCACCGGGTGCTGGCAGAAGGGAAGTGAGCGAGATGATCGCACCGTTCGGGGTCCGGCTCCGCAACGCGATGCGCAAGCGCGGGCCGCTCTGCGTGGGCATCGACCCGCACGCGGAGCTGCTGGCCGCCTGGGGACTGACCGACGACGTGGCCGGGCTCGAGCGGTTCGCGATGACCTGCGTCGAGGCGTTGGCCGGCGAGGTCGCGGTGCTCAAGCCGCAGTCCGCGTTCTTCGAGCGGCACGGTTCCGGCGGCATCGCGGTGCTCGAGCGCGTCGTGCAGGAGGCGCGCCAGGCCGGTGCGGTGGTGATCACCGACGCCAAGCGCGGCGACATCGGCTCGACCATGACGGCGTACGCGCAGGCCTACCTGGACCAGTCCAGCCCGCTGGCGACCGACGCGCTCACCGTCAGCCCCTACCTGGGCTACGAGTCGCTGCGCCCGGCCCTGGAAGTCGCTGCGGCACAACGGGCCGGGGTCTTCGTGCTGGCCCTGACGTCCAATCCGGACGGCGCGCAGGTGCAGCACGCGCGGTCCGCCGACGGGGCCTCGGTGGCGGCCGCGATCGTGGCGGGGGTGGCCCGAGACAACCAGGACAGCAACGACCTCGGCGACGTGGGGCTGGTGGTCGGCGCGACCATCGGCGACGCCGTCGCCGAGCTGGGCATCGACCTGGCGGCCAGCCACGCGCCGCTGCTCGCCCCGGGCATCGGCGCCCAGGGTGCGGGGGCCGCCGAGCTCGAGCGGGTCTTCGGTGCCGCGCGGGGCAACGTGCTGCCGTCGTCCTCACGCGAGGTGCTCGGTGCGGGACCGTCGGTGACCGCCTTGCGGGACGCCGCGGCACGCACCGTCGACAGCTGCCGAGCGGTGTTGCACGCCTGACTTGTCTGGCTGCCAGGTATCACCAGGCCCCGCAGGCGACTCCAATCGCCGGGTCTCGTTGCCGCAGTGGCGCGGGACTCGCTAGGTTCTGACCCTGCCCGCAGCAAATCCTGGGGGCTCCGACCGACGCTCGAGGTGACGCATCGTGGCCCTGCCGCCCCTGACACCGGAGCAGCGTCAGGCTGCGCTCGAGAAGGCCGCAGCCGCGCGGCGGGAGCGGGCGGAGGTCAAGAGCCGGCTCAAGCACGCGCAGGGCTCACTGGCCGACGTGATCAGCGAGGGCCAGCGCAACGACGTCATCGGCAAGATGAAGGTGTCGGCGCTGCTCGAGGCCATGCCCGGCGTCGGCAAGGTCCGGGCCCGGCAGATCATGGACGAGCTCGCCATCTCCGACAGCCGGCGGGTGCGCGGGCTGGGCTCGAAGCAGGCCTCGGCGCTGGTGGCACGCTTCTCGACCGGGTCGTGAGCGAGGTCGCTCGTCGTCGGTTGACGGTGCTGGCCGGTCCGACGGCCGTGGGCAAGGGGACGGTGTCCGCCTTCGTGCGCGACCAGTACCCCCAGGTGTGGCTGTCGGTGTCGGCCACGACCCGCAGGCCACGGCCTGGCGAGGTGGACGGCGTGCACTACCACTTCGTGGACGACACCCGGTTCGACGAGATGGTCGCCGGCGGCGAGCTGCTGGAGTGGGCGGTGGTGCACGGGCAGAACCGGTACGGCACCCCTCGTGGCCCGGTGCAGGAAGCGCTGGACGAGGGCCGGGCAGCCCTGCTGGAGATCGACCTGCAAGGTGCCCGGCAGGTGCGCGAGAGCATGCCGTCCGCCCGGTTCGTCTTCCTCGCCCCGCCGAGCTGGGACGAGCTGGTCCGGCGACTGGTGGGCCGCGGGACGGAGTCCGAGCAGGAGCGCGAGCGTCGGCTGAGCACCGCACGCGAGGAGCTCGCGGCCGAGCCGGAGTTCGACGTGACCATCGTCAACGACGACGTGCAGCGGGCCAGCGCAGCGCTCGTGCAGCAGATGGGTCTGGTCATCTGACACAATGGACGGTGGATCCTCCTGTACGTCGACGAAACGAGACCATCCGTGTCCGGCACCACCGCAGTTCCTGAAGGCATCACGAACCCCCCGATCGACGACCTGCTGAAGATCGCCGACTCCAAGTACGCCCTGGTCATCTACGGCGCCAAGCGGGCCCGCCAGATCAACGCGTACTACTCCCAGCTGGGCGAGGGTCTGCTGGAGTACGTCGGCCCGCTGGTCGAGACGCACGTGCACGAGAAGCCGCTGAGCATCGCGCTGCGCGAGATCAACGACGGCCTGCTCACCTCCGAGCCCACCGAGGCGTGAGCTGAGCGAGGCCGGCACGTCCCCCCACGTCGTCCTCGGCGTCGGGGGCGGCATCGCCGCCTACAAGGTGGCTCAGCTGCTCCGGCTGCTGACCGAGAGCGGCCACCAGGTCCAGGTCGTCCCGACTCGTGCTGCGTTGCAGTTCGTGGGTGAGCCCACGTGGGCCGCTCTGTCGGGTCGTCCGGTGCACACCGACGTCTGGCAGGACGCGCACGAGGTGCCGCACGTACGGCTCGGTCGCGAGGCCGACCTCGTGGTGGTCGCCCCGGCGACCGCCGACCTGCTGGCCAGAGCCGCGCACGGCCTGGCCGACGACCTTCTGACCAACACCCTGCTCACCGCACGCTGCCCGGTGCTGATGGCGCCGGCCATGCACACCGAGATGTGGGAGCACCCGGCCACCCAGGCCAACGTGGCGACCCTGCGAGCGCGGGGCGTCGTCGTCCTCGACCCAGCCTCCGGCCGGCTGACCGGTGCCGACACCGGTCCGGGGCGGCTGCCGGAGCCTGAGGACATCTACGCCGCCAGCCGCGCGCTGCTGGAGCAGGACGCACCCGACGAGGCAGCGGCCGGCGACCTGGCAGGGCGCACGGTGCTGGTCACCGCCGGGGGCACCCGAGAGCCGCTGGACCCGGTCCGCTTCCTGGGCAACCGCTCCTCGGGCAAGCAGGGCTACGCCATCGCCGCCGTCGCGGCGTCGCGCGGCGCGCAGGTCGTGCTGGTCACGACGTCCTCGCTGCCGGACCCGGACGGCGTCCAGGTGTTGCGGGTCGAGACCGCCGAGCAGATGCGCCAGGTTGTGCTGGACCGCGCCCCGGCGGCCGACGTGGTGGTGATGGCGGCGGCGGTCGCAGACTTCCGCCCGGCCGACGTCGCCGACCACAAGATCAAGAAGACCGACGACGACACGCCGCCACCGATCGTGCTGGTGCGCAACCCGGACATCCTCGCCGAGGTCGCCGGCCACCGGGCCCGGCCCGGGCAGGTCGTGGTGGGTTTCGCCGCCGAGACCGGCGACTCCACCTCCGCCGTGCTGGACTACGCCAGGGCCAAGCTGGCCCGCAAGGGCTGCGACCTGCTGGTCGTCAACGAGGTTGGCGTGGACAAGACGTTCGGCGCGGACCACAACACGGTCGTCGTCCTGGACCGGGACGGCGGCGAGCACCCGATCGCCCGGGGCACCAAGGCCGACGTGGCGCAGGGTGTCTGGAATATGGTCTTGTCCCGTCTCGCTCCGCGAGCCGGATAGAATCGTCCGACGGGCCCGCCGGTCAGGTGCGGGCCGCCAGCCAGCAGCCGCTGCATTCTGAGGAGAGACCTTGCCATCCCTGCGCCTGTTCACGTCCGAGTCGGTCACCGAAGGTCACCCGGACAAGATCTGCGACCAGATCAGCGACTCGATCCTGGACGCGATGCTGACGGAGGACCCGCACAGCCGGGTCGCCGTGGAGACCATGGTCACCACCGGGCTGGTGCACGTCGCGGGTGAGGTGACGACCAGCGGGTACGTCGACATTCCGAAGATCGTCCGCGAGACGGTGCTGCGGATCGGCTACGACTCCTCGACCAAGGGGTTCGACGGCCAGTCCTGCGGCGTGGAGGTCTCGATCGGTGCGCAGTCCAAGGACATCGCCCAGGGCGTCGACGACGCGTACGAGCACCGCACGGAGGGTGGCGTCGACCCGCTGGACCTGCAGGGCGCCGGCGACCAGGGCCTGATGTTCGGCTATGCGTGCCAGGACACCCCTGAGCTGATGCCGCTGCCGATCTTCCTGGCGCACCGGCTGGCGGAGCGGCTGACCGCGGTCCGCAAGTCGGGCGACCTCGCCTACCTGCGCCCGGACGGCAAGACCCAGGTGACGATCGGCTACGACGGTGACCGCGCCGTCCGCCTGGACACCGTGGTGATCTCGACCCAGCACGCGGCGGACATCTCGCTGGACGGCATGCTCACGCCCGACATCGAGGCGGACGTCGTCAAGCCGGTCCTGACCCAGCTCGACGTCGACCTGGACACGTCCTCGACGCGGCTGCTGGTCAACCCCACCGGCCGGTTCGAGATCGGCGGCCCGATGGGTGACGCCGGCCTGACCGGTCGCAAGATCATCGTCGACACCTACGGCGGCATGGCCCGCCACGGCGGCGGTGCCTTCAGCGGCAAGGACCCGTCGAAGGTGGACCGCTCAGCCGCCTACGCCATGCGCTGGGTCGCCAAGAACGTCGTCGCGGCGGGCCTGGCGAACCGGTGCGAGGTGCAGATCGCCTATGCGATCGGCAAAGCGCACCCGGTCGGCCTCTACGTCGAGACCTTCGGCACCGAGACGGTCGACCCGGGCCGGATCACGGACGCGATCAAGAACGTCTTCGACCTGCGGCCGGCCGCGATCATCCGCGACCTGGACCTGCTGCGCCCGATCTACGCGCGCACGGCGGCTTACGGGCACTTCGGGCGCACCGACGCGGACGGCTTCACCTGGGAGCGCACCGACCGGGTCGACGCGCTCCGGTCCGCCGTCGGCGCCTGAGCCTGCCCCTGAGCCGGCTCGCCCGCGCTCAGTCGAGCTTCGGGATCACGAGCTCCTGCAGTGACCAGGTGTTCCCGTCCGGGTCGCTGAAGTAGACGAACCGTCCCCACGGCTGGTCGTCGACCGCACTGACCTCGATGCCGCGCGCGAGCAGCTCCTCGCGCGCGGCATCGGCGTCCGCGATCACCATCTGCAGACCCCGCAGGCTGCCCGGCTCCATCTCGGTCAGTCCCAGCCCGAGACAGATCGAGCACGCGGACCCCGGTGGGGTCAGCTGCACGAAGCGCAGCCCCGGGTGCACGGTCTGGTCGTGGTCGGCGTTGAAGCCCACCCGGACGTAGAACTCCTTCGCCCGGTCGACGTCCGTGACCGGCACCGGGACCAGCTCGAGCTTCATCTCCAGCGTGCTGCTCATCTGCTACTCCTTGCTCGTCTGCGTGTTCGGGGTTCTCAGGTCGGTTCCAACGCTACGAGTGATAGAGGTCAGGTTCTGTCCTCTATCGCGACTAATCTCGGAGCATGTCGACCAGCGCGCGGATGCTCCAGCTGCTGTCGCTGCTGCAGACGCACCGGTACTGGCCGGGCGGCGAGCTCGCCCAGCGGCTCGAGGTGAGTCCGCGGACGCTGCGCCGCGACGTCGAGCGGCTGCGCGATCTCGGGTACCCGGTGGACGCGGGTCGAGGCGTCGGCGGTGGCTACCAGCTGCGGGCCGGTGCGCAGCTGCCGCCGATGCTGCTCGACGCGGACGAAGCCGTGGCCGTGGCCGTCGCGCTGCGAACCGCCGCCGGTGGCTCCGTCACCGGTATCGAGGACGCGGCGCTCGGGGCGCTGGCCAAGATCGTGCAGGTCATGCCGCCCGCCCTGCGCCGCCGGGTCGACGCGTTGCAGGAGTTCACCGAACCGGTCGCCATGCCCGCGGCGCGCGGTGGGTCGGCGGTGCACGCGGGCGACCTGACCGTGCTCGCCCAGGCCTGCCGGGACGGTGAGCGGGTGCTGTTCGAGTACCGGGCCAGGCAGCGTCGTCCGGTCCAGCGCTCGGTCGACCCGCACCGCCTGGTCGCTCTGGGACGACGTTGGTACCTGGTGGCCTGGGACGTCGACCGGGCCGACTGGCGCACCTTCCGGGTGGACCGCCTGTCCGGCTGTCAGCCGAGCGGGGCGCGGTTTCGTCCGCGCGAGATCCCCGGCGGCGACGCGGCGACCTTCGTCCGGACGTCGATCGAGACCCGCCCGCGGCACGCCGTCCTGGTCGAGCTGGCCGCGCCGGCCCACCAGGTCCGGCAGGCGCTCGGCGGCTGGGGGACGCTCGAGGTGGTCGACGAGGTGACCTGCACCTTGCAGGTGCAGGCCGACTCGTTCGACTGGGTGGTGCTGATGCTCAGCGTGGCCGGCGCAGAGTTCACCGTGAGGCGCCCGCCCGAGCTGGTCGAGCACCTGGCCCAGACCGCGCACCGGCTGCTGCGCGGAGCCAACCGACCAACCACCGGACCAGCGACCACCCCGGCGCCATGACGGTGGCTTCCGGTAGGAATGGGACCGTGAGCGAGCACTCCGCAGGAGCGGACGACGAGCAGCTCGTGCTCGTCCCCGGCTCGCCCCGCACGGCGGCGCGGGCTGCGGCACGCAAGCGGCCGGCGAAGGCGCCACCCGGCCCGGCCGAGCACGACCCGGTTGCCGAGGTCGTGGTGGACGTCTCGCTGCCCCACCTCGACCGCCGGTTCGAGTACTCGGTGCCGGCCCCGCTGGCCGACACCGCGGTGCCCGGCGCGCGGGTCAAGGTGCGCTTCGCCGGCCAGGACCGGGACGGCTTCATCACCGCGCGCAAGGCCCACGCCGACCACGAGGGCCGGCTGACCTCCCTGCGCCGGGTCGTCTCCGCCGAGCCGGTGCTGTCGCCCCAGCTGGAGCGGCTGTGCCGGGCGGTTGCGGACCGCTGGGCCGGCACCTTCGGGGACGTGCTGCGGCTGGCGGTACCACCCCGGCACGCCCAGGTGGAGTCCCGGACGGCCGAGCTGGACGAACCGCAGCCGCCGCCGTCAGCCCGGCCGCCGGCCGGCGTGTGGGCGGCCTACCCAGGCGGAGTCGCATTTCTGGACCGGCTCAGCAGCGGCGCGGCACCCCGCGCGGCCTGGACGGCGGTCCCGTCCGCCCGGGTCGCCGACCACGACTGGCCGCAGGCGATCGCGGTCGCGGTGTGCACCGCGCTCGCCGCCGGGCGCGGCGCACTCGTGGTGCTGCCGGACGCCCGGGACGTGGCCCGGGTGGACACCGCGCTACGCGACCTGGCGCCCGACGGGGCGCACGTCGTGCTGACGGCCGACCTCGGGCCGAAGGAGCGCTACCGGGCCTGGCTACGCGCTCGGCGCGGACAGGCCAGAGCCGTGGTCGGCACCCGTGCCGCGATGTTCGCGCCCGTGCAGGACCTCGGCCTGGTGGTCTGCTGGGACGACGGCGACGACCTGCACGCCGAACCGCACGCGCCCTACCCGCACGTCCGCGAGGTGCTCGCGATCCGGGCCGGTCAGGACGACGCGGCCGCCCTGTTCGGCGGGTTCGTGCGCACCGCGGAGGTCGAACGGATGGTGCGAGGCGGGTGGGCCAAGGCCATCGAGGCGCCGGCCGCGCAGCTACGCCGAGGCGCGCCGCGGGTCGTGCTGGCGGCCGAGGGGCACGAGCCGGAGCGTGACGCGGGGGCGGCCTCGGCCAGGCTGCCCTCGGTGGCCTGGCGCGCGGCCTCCACGGCACTGGCCTCGGCTCCGGTGCTGGTCCAGGTGCCTCGGCGTGGCTACGTGCCGGCACTGGCCTGCCAGAACTGCCGCACGACCGCCCACTGCCGCACCTGCCACGGGCCGATGTCGCTGGTCGACGGGAAGGCCGCGCCGGTCTGCCGGTGGTGCGGCCTGACCGACCCTGGCTGGTTCTGCCCGGAGTGCGACGACCGAAGGCTGAGGTCGGTGGTGGTCGGTGCGCGCCGTACCGCGGAGGAGCTCGGCCGTGCCTTCCCGGGCGTGCCGGTGGTGACCAGTGGCGGCGGCAACGTGGTCGGCTGGGTGCCGGACCGTCCGGCCCTGGTGATCGCGACGCCGGGCGCCGAGCCGGTCGCGCAGGCGGGCTACGGGGCGGCGCTGTTGCTGGATCCCTGGGCTCTGCTCGGGCGCAGCGACCTGCGAGCAGGGGAGGAGGCCCTGCGCCGCTGGATGAACGCGGCCGCGCTGGTCCGCGGCAGCCAGGAGGGTGGCGTGGTGGTGGTCGGCGGTCCGGGCGGACTGCCGGCGGTGGAGGCGCTGGCCCGGTGGGCACCCGGATGGCACGCGGCGCGAGAGCTCGAGTCCCGGCTCGCCCTGGGCTTCCCGCCGGCCCGCACCGTAGCCACGCTGACCGGGACGTCGACCGCGGTGCACGAGCTCGTCGCCAGCGCAGACCTCCCAGCCGGCGTCGAGGTGCTGGGCCCGGTCACGGTGCACGAGTCGAGCAGCGGGCCTGGACGCCGGGGCTACGGTCCGGCGCGGTCGGACGGGGACGAGCCCACCGTCCGACTGCTGCTGCGCGCCAGACCCTCGCAGCGCGACCAGCTCAGCGCCGCGCTACGGGCCGCTGCGGCCGTGCGCAGTGCACGCAAGCGGCCCGGTTCGGTCCGCGTCCAGGTCGACCCGCTCGATCTGGTCTGACGTTCAGGTCGGCGGCTGCGGCGGGGCCGGGCAGACCATCCGCCGACGCCCGGCGTCCAGCGTCCAGGTGTGCTCGGACATCGGGTGCTCGCAGACCGGGCAGCTGAACTCGGGGTCCGGCGCGGCGGTCGGGAGCTCGCTGCTCGACCCGAGCTGGGCCGGCCCCAAGAACCGGAACAGGAACGCGTAGACCCTCGCCCCGACCCACGGCTTGCCCTCGCTCACCAGCACTCCCACTCTTCGTCCGCTGGGTCGAGTGTGCCAGGGCCCCGCCACTACACTGACCGGGCCGAGACCTGGCGCGGTGTCGGTCCACCCGCCGCAGAGACGAGGGAATCCCAGAGTGTCGATCCAGGACATCCGCCTGTTCGGCGATCCGGTGCTGCGCACCCCGGCGGTCGAGGTCACCGACTTCGACAAGGAGCTGCGCCAGCTGGTCAAGGATCTCACCGACACGATGTGCGACGCGCCCGGAGTCGGCCTGGCGGCACCGCAGATCGGGGTCGGGCTGCGGGTGTTCACCTACTGGGTTGACGACGAGCTGGGTCACCTGGTCAACCCGAGCCTTGACCTGTCCGCGGAGCTGCAGGACGGCGACGAGGGCTGCCTTTCGCTGCCGGGCCTGGCCTTCGACACCCCGCGGGCGATGCGCGTGGTCGCCAAGGGGCAGAACATGTTCGGCGAGCCCGTGGTGCTGGAGGGCTCGGAGCTGCTGGCCCGCTGCATCCAGCACGAGACAGATCACCTGGACGGCATTCTGTTCATCGACCGGCTGGACCGCGACCAGCGCAAGCTCGCCATGAAGGCCATCCGGGACGCGGACTGGGCCGGGCTGGCCTCACCCGTGCTGAAGGTCAGTCCGCACGCCACCTTCGGCAAGGCGCTGTAGCCGCGTGCGCGTCGTCTTCGCCGGTACCCCTGACGCGGCCGTGCCCGCGCTGCGTGCGGTGCTCGCGTCGTCCCACGAGGTGCTCGCCGTGCTCACCCGCCCGGACGCCCCGGCCGGCCGCGGACGCCGGCTCGTCGCCTCACCCGTCGGCGAGCTGGCGGCCGAGCACGGCATCGAGGTGCTCAAGCCGCGCCGTCCGTCCGAACCGGACTTCGTGCACCGGCTGACCGCGCTGGCGCCGGACTGCTGCCCCGTAGTCGCCTACGGCGCGCTGCTTCCGCAGCAGGTGCTGGACGTCCCGACGCACGGCTGGGTGAACCTGCACTTCTCGCTGCTGCCGGCCTGGCGCGGCGCCGCGCCGGTCCAGCGCGCCGTGATGGCCGGCGACCAGGTCACCGGCGCGACCACCTTCCGGCTGGACGCCGGGATGGACACCGGCCCCGTGTACGGCCTGATGACCGAGACCGTGCGCCCGACCGACACCAGCGGCGACCTACTGGCCCGGCTGGCCGAGGCCGGTGCCGGGCTGCTGGTCGCGACGCTGGACGGGATCGCCGACGGTTCGCTCGACGCGGTGCCACAGTCCGCCGCGGGGGTGAGCCTGGCGCCGAAGGTGGAGGTGGCGCACGCCCAGGTGGACTGGTCCGCCCCGGCGGTACGGATCGACCGGCTGGTGCGCGGCTGCACGCCGGCCCCCGGTGCCTGGACGACGGTCGACGGGGAGCGGCTCAAGCTCGGCGCCGTGCTGCCGGTCGAGCGCGCCGACGGTGCCGCCCCGCTGGCACCGGGCGGGCTGGAGGTCGGCCGCCGCGAGGTGCTGGTCGGCACCGGCACCGGGCCGGTCCGGCTGAGCACCGTGCAGCCGCAGGGCAAGCGGCCGATGCCGGCCGCCGACTGGGCCAGGGGAGCGCGCAAGCAGTCCGGCGACGAGGTCGGCCGGTGAACGGGCCGCCACCCGGCAGGCGCTCGGCCCAGCGACCGTCCGAGCGGGCCCGGCGCGCGGACCCGGCTCGGCAGGCGGCCTTCGACACGCTTCGCGCAGTGGCCAGCCAGGACGCCTACGCCAACCTGGTGCTGCCCGCGCTGCTGCGCGACCGGCGGATCACCGGCAGGGACGCGGCCTTCGCGACCGAGCTGGCCTACGGGACGCTGCGCATGCGCGGCCTCTACGACGCCGTGCTGGCCAGCTGCGTGAACCGCAACCTGGCCGAGCTCGACGAAGGCCTGCACGACGCCCTGCGCCTCGGCGTGCACCAGCTCGTCGGCATGCGCGTGCCGCCGCACGCCGCGGTGAGCGAGACGGTGGCGCTGGTCCGGCACCGGGTCGGCCATGGCCCGGGCGGTCTGACCAACGCCGTGCTGCGCAAGGTCGCCGAACGGGACGTCGAGGAATGGGTCGCGGCCGTGGCGCCCTCGGCCGACACCGATCCGCTCGGACACCTCGCAGTCGCGCGCAGTCACCCGCTCTGGGTGGTCCGTGCACTGCGCGAGGCCCTCGCCGGTCGCGGGGTGCCGGCCGAGCAGCTGGACGACGAGCTCACCGCACTGCTCGCGGCCGACAACGCCGCCCCGCAGGTCACTCTCGTCGCCCGACCCGGGCTGGTGGACCCGGCCGAGCTGGTGGCGGCGGGTGGGCAGCCCGGGCGCTGGTCGCCGTACGCGGTGGGCTGGCCGGCCGGCGACCCGGGGCAGCTCGCCGCGGTGCGCGACGGTCGGGCGGCCATCCAGGACGAGGGCAGCCAGCTCGTCGCGACCGCGCTGGCGGACGCGGAGCTGAACGGCCCCGACGAGCGGTGGCTCGACCTGTGCGCCGGTCCCGGCGGCAAGGCCGGACTCCTCGGTGCGCTGGCGGCCCCGCGTGCCGCGCGGCTGACCGCCGTCGAGCAGGCGCCGCACCGGGCGGACCTGGTGCGGTCCGCGGTCGCCGCGCTCGGCGACACCGTGCAGGTGCGCACCGCGGACGGCCGGCTGGTCGGCGAGCAGGAGCCAGCCTCGTACGACCGGGTGCTGGTGGACGCCCCGTGCAGCGGGCTGGGCGCGCTGCGCCGACGTCCCGAGGCGAGGTGGCGGCGCACGCCCGCCGACCTGGCCACGCTCGCCCCGCTGCAACGAGCCCTGCTCAGCAGTGCCCTGGACGCCGTCCGGCCAGGCGGCGTGGTCGCCTATGTCACCTGCTCGCCCCACGTGGCCGAGACGCGGCTGGTGGTGGACGACGTGCTGCGCCGCCGTCCGGACGCCGCCCGGCTGGACGCCTCGGCGCTGGTGCCGGTGCCCGACGCTTCCGACGATTCAGGGACCGTCCAGCTATGGCCGCACCGGCACGGCACCGATGCCATGTTCCTGGCGCTGATCCGTCGTCACTGACGGCCGCAGCACGGTGCTGGCCAGGACCCCGAAGACCAGGTAGCCCACGCCCTGCCAGGCGATGACCGCGACGATCCCGGTCGAGCCGCCGAGCAGGGCCGGCAGCGTCCCCCCGAGGGCCGCCCCCAGGAGCACCCCTGCGGACTGGATGGCCATCACCGTGCCCAGCACCCGGCCGCGGTGCGCGTCCTGAGTGGCGTGCTGCAGCAGGGTCGTCTCGCCGGCGACCACGGCCGCGCCGGGCACGCCGACCACGACCATCAGCACCACCGCCGGCGCCAGGTGCGCCCAGGCCAGCGGGTAGAGGAACAACGTCAGGTCGATCAGGCCGAAAGCGGCGGCGCCCCAAGCGAACAGGCGTGCCGGGCGCCAGTGGGCGCCGTACGCGGCCACCAGCAGGCCGCCGGCGATGCCACCGATGGCCTGGACGCCGACCACCAACCCGTAGCCCTGCGGGCCGCCGTGCAGCACGTCCAGCACGAACGGCGCGAACAGCGTGCCCATCACGCCCTCGCCGACCGCGGTGACGCCGGTGAAGGCGATCAGGATGCGCAGCGTGCGGTTGCCGGCGGCGATCCGCAGCCCGGCCCGCCACTCGTGCCACCAGGCCAGCTGCTCAGCTGCCGGCGGGTCGGACGCCGACTCGAGGGCGCTGCGGCCGGGCGTCCGGACGGCGGCGACCAGAGCCGCGGCGACGACGAAGGTCGCCGCGTCGAGCACGGTGACTGCGGTCAGCCCGCCCCACGCGGCGACCACCCCGCCGGCACCGGCACCGACCAGCCGAGCGACCGCTGCGGCCTGCGCATTCATCGCGTTCGCCGAGATCAGGCGCTCGTCGGGCACGAGCAGCGGAACCAGGGCCCGCTCGGCCGGGACGCTGAGCAGCTCGAGCAGGGACTGGCCGGCGGCGACCAGGTAGACCAGCCAGAGCGTGCCGCTGCCGCGCACCGCCAGCAGGGGAACCAGGGCCGCGGCGTGCGCGAGGAACGCGACGGTCAGGATGCGGCGTCGGTCCCAGCGGTCGACCAGGACGCCGGCCGGGGACGCGAGCAGTACCTGGGGAAGCACCGCCACGACCAGCGCGCCCGCAGTCGCCAGCGTCGACCCGGTCAGGTCGTAGATCAGGTACATCAGTCCGACCGTGAGCACGTAGTCGCCGAGCTGGGACACCAGGCCGGCGCTGAGCAGCAGCCGGTAGTCCCGCTGGTCCACGACGAGCCGCCAGATCGTCCGCACGGGAGCGCCTCCTTCGAGATATATCGCGTTGACGAAGTCAAGATATATCGCGAGTCGCCCCATCAGGCAAGAGACATGCCGCAGGCTCGCTAGGCTCGCCGCGTGGCCCTGCAGATCTCGCCCAGCATCCTGAACGCCGACTTCGCCAACCTCGAGTCCGAGCTCGCCCGTATCGCGGACGCGGACTGGGCGCACGTCGACGTGATGGACAACCACTTCGTGCCCAACCTGACGCTGGGCCTGCCGGTCGTCGAGGCGCTCACCAAGGTGAGTCCCATCCCGGTCGACGTCCATCTGATGATCGCCGACCCAGACCACTGGGCCCCCGGCTACGCCGAGGCCGGCGCCGCGTCCGTCACCTTCCACGCCGAGGCCGCCGGCGCCCCGATCCGGCTGGCCCGCGAGCTGCGCCGGCTCGGCGCACGCGCCGGGCTCGCGCTCAAGCCGGCCACCCCGATCGAGGCGTTCGTCGACCTGCTGCCCGAGATCGACATGCTGCTGGTGATGACGGTCGAGCCCGGGTTCGGCGGCCAGACGTTCCTGGACGTCTGCCTGCCGAAGATCCGGCGAGCCCGGCAGGCTATCCGGGACAGCGGCCTGGACGTCTGGCTGCAGGTCGACGGCGGCGTCACCACCGAGACGATCGAGCGCGCCGCGGACGCCGGCGCCGACGTGTTCGTCGCCGGTTCGGCCGTCTACGGCGCACCCGACGCGGCGGCGCAGATCGCCGAGCTGCGCCGCCGTGCCGCGGATCACAGCCACGGATCCTCCGCCGCGGTCGGTTAGGGCTAGACTCACGGCAGCACACGCGTGCTCCGGGGTCGGTGAAATTCCGAGCCGGCGGTGACAGTCCGCGACCCGTCCGCAGCCAGCGGTCGGTTGACCTGGTGGAACTCCAGGACCGACGGTGAGAGTCCGGATGGGAGGAGACACGCGGCGTCGCAGGTGCAGTTGGCCGGTGGCGCCGTCGCTGGGTCGGCCGACACGGCCGGCGCGGTGACGTGGCGACGAGGGTCCAGCCTTCGTCGTCGACCCCGGAGCCCGCCCGAGAGGCGAGGCGAGAGGGGTCGAGGGTGGTCGGTCCAGACGCGACGAGCCTTGCTGTCGTCGACTCTGCAGGCATCGAGTCCGCGATGGCGCGCGCCCTGCTGCTCGCGCGCAAGGGTCCGCCGAGCGACCCCAACCCGCGGGTGGGCTGCGTGGTCCTCGACTCCTGCGGCCGGGTGGTCGGCGAGGGCTGGCACGAGGGGGCCGGAACGGCGCACGCCGAGGTCGCGGCGCTCGCAGCCGCCGGCACCGCCGCGCACGGCGGCACGGCCGTGGTGACGCTGGAGCCCTGCGGGCACACCGGCCGGACCGGTCCGTGCACCGCCGCGCTGATCACCGCCGGGGTCGCTCGGGTGGTCTTCGCCCGGGCCGATGCCACCCCCGATGCCGGCGGCGGCGCGCAGCGACTGCGCCAGGCGGGCATCCAGGTCGACCAGATCGCGTCGCCCGAGCTGCGCTCGCACGCCACCGAGCTCGTCGCGCGCTGGCAGCTGGCCCATGACCTCGGCCGCCCGGTCGTCACCTGGAAGCTGGCCGCCACGCTGGACGGGCGGGGTGCGGCGGCGGACGGCAGCAGCCATTGGATCACCGGACCGTTGGCTCGGCACGACGTGCACGACCTGCGAGCCGACGCCGACACCATCCTGGTCGGCACCGGCACCGCCTGGACGGACGACCCGCGACTGACCGTGCGCGACCGGCGCGGGAACGACCGGCCGCGCCAGCCGAGACGCGCCGTGATGGGCCTGCGCGGGCTGCGTCCGGGCAGCAACCTGGACTGCCCGACCACGATCGTGCTGGCCACCCGTGACCCGCACGAGGCGTTGGCCACGCTGTGGGCACTGGGCAGCCGGCACGTCTGGCTGGAGGGCGGGGCGACGCTGGCGGCCGCGTTCTGGCAGCACGGCCTGGTCGACAACGTGGTGGCCTACATCGCGCCGGCCCTGCTCGGGCTGGGTGCGCCCTCGGTGGCGGACCTGGGCATCGGCTCGATCGCCGACATCGCCCGACTGCGCCT
Organism: Angustibacter sp. McL0619; assembly: GCF_049994355.1. Classification (NCBI taxonomy): domain Bacteria; kingdom Bacillati; phylum Actinomycetota; class Actinomycetes; order Kineosporiales; family Kineosporiaceae; genus Angustibacter; species Angustibacter sp. McL0619. Next base: position 2,219,923 of record NZ_CP188257.1, read on the forward strand.
GGACGACGTGACCCGGCTCGGCGACGACATCCGGCTCACGCTCACCCCGACCGTCGAACCCCGTGGGAGGGACTGAATGTTCACCGGCATCGTCGAGGAGCTCGGTGAGGTCCTCGACCTCGAGCACGGCACCGAGTCGGCTCGGCTGACGGTCCGCGGCCCGCTGGTCACAGCCGGTGCCCGGCACGGCGAGTCCATCGCCGTCAACGGGGTGTGCCTGACGGTGGTGGGCCAGCCGGCCGACTCCGCGTTCACCGTCGACGTGATGCTCGAGACGTTGCAGCGCAGCGCCCTCGGCGCACTGGCCCCCGGCGCGCGGGTCAACCTGGAGCGCGCGATGCGGGCCGACGGCCGGTTCGGCGGGCACGTCGTCCAGGGGCACGTGGACGGCACCGGGACGGTCGTGCGGCGCGAGCCGGGCGAGCGCTGGGAGGTCGTGACCATCACCGTCCCGGCCGAGCTGAGCCCGTACCTGGTGCACAAGGGATCGGTGACCGTGGACGGAGTCTCGCTGACTGTGAGTGCGCTAGACGACGCGGCCGGCACGTTCTCGGTCTCGCTCATCCCGACGACCCTCGAGCTCACCACCCTGGGACGCCGCGCAGTCGGTGAGCCGGTCAACCTCGAGGTGGACGTCCTGGCCAAGTACGTGGAGCGGCTGCTCGCCGCCCGCGAGGAGTCGACGAAGGTGGAGCGTTCGTGAGCGTGATCAACTGGTTGTTCGAGTCGCAGCTGACCATCCACGGTCAGGCGATCCTGTGGCGCGAGATCATCGGGAACCTGTTCGGCCTGGCCTCCGCCATCCTCGGGATGCGCCGCAAGGTGTGGGCCTGGCCGGTCGGGATCATCGGGAACGCCCTGCTGTTCACGGTTTTCCTCGGCGTCGCCTTCACGAACCCGCAGGGCGCAACGCTCTACGGGCAGGCGTTCCGGCAGGTGTTCTTCATCCTCACCAGCATCTACGGCTGGTGGCGGTGGCAGCAGAACACGCACTCGGACGCCAGTGGTGCCGCCGTCGAGCCGCGCTGGGCGACCGGCCGGGAGCGGGCGATCTACATCCCTGCGGCCCTGGTCGCCGTCGTGGCCTGCTTCGTCATCTTCCGCGAGGTCGGGGCCGGGTTCCCCGCGCCCTGGTGGTACTACCTCGCCGACGCGTGGATCTTCGTCGGCTCCATGCTGGCGACGTACGCCATGGCCCGAGGATGGGTCGACTTCTGGCTCTGCTGGATCGCGGTGGACCTGGTCGGCGTCCCCGAGCTGCTGCACTTCAAGTTCTACCCGTCGGCAATCCTCTACGCGGTCTACGCCGGCTTCGTGATCTGGGGCTTCTTCGTCTGGCTCAAGCTGGCTCGCACCTCGCAGGCGGCCGCTGCCGCGCCCGCGGACCCCGCGGCCCAGGTGTCGTCATGACGAGGCCGGGGGCCGGGCGGGAGCTGGCCGGTATCGAGCAGGCTCTTGACGAGCTGCGGCTGGGTCGACCGGTGCTCGTGGTGGACGACGCGGAGCGAGAGAACGAGGGCGACGTCGTGCTCGCCGCCCAGCACGCCACGCCGGAGTGGCTGGCGTGGACGGTCCGGCACACCTCCGGCTACCTGTGCGCGCCGATGCCGGTGCAGTGGGCGGACCGGCTGGGGCTGCCGCTGATGGTGACCGACAACCAGGACACCCTGCGCACCGCCTACACCGTGTCCGTCGACGCGCGCGAGGGCGTCAGCACCGGGATCAGCGCCGCGGACCGGGCACGGACCCTGCAGGTACTGGCCGACCCGTCGTCCACGGCGCACGACCTGGTCCGGCCCGGGCACCTGCTGCCGCTGCGCGCGCGATCCGGCGGGGTGCTCGAGCGGGCCGGGCACACCGAGGCCGCCACCGACCTGTGCCGGCTGGCGGGGCTGTCGCCGGTGGCCGTGATCGGTGAGGTCGTCCAGGACGACGGGGAGATGATGCGCCTGCCCGGGCTGCTCGAGCTCGGCGCTGAGCACGGCCTGGTCACGGTCAGCATCGCCGACCTCGCCGCCTGGCGGCTGGCGCACGACGACGCCGCGCCGGACGAAGCGCCGGACGAAGCGCCGGACGAAGCGCCGGACGAAGCGCCGGACGAAGCGCCGGACGAAGCTCAGCCTGACGCCCGGGTGCGTCGCGAGGCCACCACGGTGCTGCCGACCCGGCACGGCCAGTTCACCGTGCACGGCTACCGCGACCTGGTCTCCGGCGCGGAGCACGTCGCCCTGGTCAGCGGCGACCCCACCTCGGCGAAGGCGGTCACCCGGCTGCACTCGGAGTGCCTGACCGGCGACGCCTTCGGGTCCCTGCGCTGCGACTGCGGCGGCCAGCTGGACGCCGCGATGGCCCAGGTCGGCGAGCACGGTGGCGTCGTGGTGTACCTGCGCGACCACGAGGGTCGCGGCATCGGGCTCCTGGCCAAGCTCGCCGCCTACGCCCTGCAGGACGGCGGCCGCGACACGGTGCAGGCGAACCTCGACCTCGGGCTGCCCGCGGACGCGCGCGACTACTGGGCGGGCGCTGCGATCCTGGCCGACCTCGGTATCGACACGGTGCGGCTGCTCACCAACAACCCCGACAAGGTGCACGCACTGGAGCGGGCCGGGGTGCGGGTGGCCGAGCGGCTGCCGCTGCGCGCTGGCTGGTCCCGGCACAACGCCGCTTACCTGGACACCAAGCGCCGCCGGTTCGGGCACGACCTGCCGCCGCGCCGGGAGTCCGCATGAGCGGGCACGGCGCGCCCACTCTCGAGGTGGACGTCGCCGATCTCAAGGTCGCCGTGGTCGCGGCCAGCTGGCACGAGCAGGTGATGGACGGACTGCTGGACGGCGCACGACGTGCTCTGGCGGCCGCCGGGGTGCAGCAGCCGCTGGTGCTGCGCGTTCCCGGCACCTTCGAGCTGCCGGTCGCGGCGGCGCGGCTGGCCGGCGCAGGATTCGACGCGGTGGTTGCCCTGGGCGTCGTCGTCCGGGGCGGCACGCCGCACTTCGACTACGTCTGCCAGGCGGCGACGGCCGGTCTGACCGACGTGGCCGCGCGCACTGGTGTCCCGGTCGGCTTCGGGGTGCTCACCTGCGACGACGACGAGCAGGCGCTGGACCGGGCGGGGCTGCCCGGCTCGAGCGAGGACAAGGGGTTCGAGGCGGCGACCGCGGCGGTGGCCACGGCGATCACGTTGCGAGACGCCATCGGTGCCACCGGCACGCGCACCGTAGGCTGACCGACCGTGAAGAGCTTCGACGCCCTGTTCGACGAGCTGAGCGACAAGGCACGGACCCGACCGCAGGGTTCGCGCACCGTCGCCGAGCTCGACGCCGGCCTGCACTCCATCGGCAAGAAGGTCGTCGAGGAGGCCGCCGAGGTCTGGATGGCCGCCGAGCACGAGTCGCCCGAGCGCGCCGCGGAGGAGATCAGCCAGCTGCTGTACCACCTCCAGGTGCTGATGCTGGACCGCGGTCTGACCCTGCAGGACGTGTACGCGCATCTGTGAGCGGCGGCCCCGCGCCTTCCGCCCACCGCTCAGATCCGCCCACACCCTGCCCGCAAGGAGCACGTGATGCTGCGCATCGCCGTACCGAACAAGGGTTCGCTGTCCGAGTCCGCCACCGACATGCTGCGCGAGAGCGGCTACCGGCAGCGATCGAGCTCGCACGACCTGGTCCTGTCCGACCCGGACAACGACGTCGAGTTCTTCTACCTGCGCCCCCGCGACATCGCGGTGTACGTCGGGTCCGGCACGCTCGACGTCGGACTGACCGGTCGTGACCTGCTGCTCGACTCCGGCGCGCAGGCGCAGGAGATCCTCCAGCTCGGCTTCGGCCGGTCGACGTTCCGGTTCGCCGGGCCGCCGGGGGTGGCCGGCTCGGTCACCGACCTGGGCGGGCTGCGCATCGCGACCTCCTACGCCGGTCTGCTGGAGCACCACCTGAGCGCGAACGGCGTCCAGGCGGACATCGTCCGGCTGGACGGCGCCGTCGAGTCCTCGGTGGGGCTCGGCGTGGCGGACGTCGTGGCGGACGTCGTGCAGACCGGCAGCACGCTGCGGGCAGCGGGCCTGGCGCTGTTCGGCGATCCAGTCCTGGAGTCCGAGGCGGTGCTGATCCGCCGGGTCGACGCTCCGGCCGACCCCGCGGTCGGCGTGCTGACCCGACGGCTGCAGGGTGTGCTCACGGCCCGTCGCTACGTGATGATGGACTATGACGTTCGCGTCGAGCTGGTCGAGCAGGCCTGCGCGCTGACGCCCGGGCTGGAGTCGCCGACGGTCAGCCCGCTGCACGACAAGGGATGGGTGGCGGTGCGCTCCATGGTCCCCAGAGCGACCACGAACCAGGTGATGGACGACCTGTACGACCTCGGTGCCCGCGCCATCCTGGTCACCGACATCCACGCCTGTCGCCTGTGACGCGATGACGGCTACCCCGGACCCGTACGCGACCTTCCGGCCGCGTCGTGGCCGCACCGTCGCCTGGGCGTTCGCGGTGGCCGCCCTGCTGGTCTTCGCCGGACTCGCGCTCATCATGCCGAGCACCGGCTACCGGGGCTGGACGGCCGCGGACTCGCTGATGGTGCTCGGGTTCGGTGTCGTCGTCGCAGCGGCCATGTGGCGGTTCGCCAGGATCCGCGCGGTGCCGGACCAGGACGGCGTAGTCGTCCGGAACGTCCTGCTGACCCGCCGGCTGAGCTGGGCGGAGATCTCGCGCGTGCGCTTCTCCGGCGGCGACGCCTGGGCCTGGCTGGACCTCGAGGAGGGCGACGAGGTCGCCGTGATGGCGATCCAGCGCTCGGACGGCGAGTACGCGCGCCACGAGGCGGCCCGGCTCGTGGCGCTGCTGCAGGTCAGCAGCCAGGGCGGTCAGCGGGGCGGTCGGCGGGGCGGTCGGCGGGAATGACCGGCCAGGCCGTGGGCATCGTGCTGGCCGCCGGGGCCGGACGGCGCTTCGGCAGCGCCAAGGCACTCGCCCTGCTGGACGGCCGGCGCCTGGTCGACCGGGCGGTGCAGACCCTGCGCGAGGGCGGCTGCGCCGACGTCCTGGCGGTGGCCGGCGCGGTGCCGCTGCGCGACGTGGACGCGCGGGTGGTCACCAACGTGAACTGGCCGACGGGCATGGCCTCGTCGCTGCGGGTGGGGCTGACGGCGGCTCAGGCCGGACCGTGGACCACAGCCGTGCTGCTGCTGGTCGACCAGCCATGGATCGGTGCTGACGCGGTGCGCCGACTGCTCGAGGCGATGCCGGACGGGGGGACCTGCGCCCAGGCGACCTACGGCGGGCTGCCCGGGCATCCGGTGGCGTTCGCCCGGTCGACCTGGGCGGACGTGGCAGGTGCCGCGCGCGGCGACCAGGGTGCCAGGGTCTGGCTGCGCACCCACCCGCAGGACGTCGATCTGGTGGACTGCGACGGCACGGGTCACCCACGCGACGTGGACCGTCCGGAGGACCTGCTCGGAACGTGAGCCGATTTCCAGTCGTCCACCGAAGGAGCGCGAGCGTGCGGACCGGAGCCGAGCCGGCGATCGAGGTGCAGGTCGAGGCCGAGATCGACCGGCAGCTGGATGTGTTGGTGGACAAGGGGTATCCGGCCTTGGCCGAGATGGGGGAGGGTGCGTTGCGGGCGCTGGCCGAGCCGGTCCGGGCCGCCGTCCTCGGGGCGTTCGCCCAGGCCGGGCGGTCCAGCCTGGACCTCTCCCGGGTCGATCGGGGCCACGTGCCGCTCCTGGTGGTCACCCGGCGCGACGTCGTCCGGGCCGAGCAGGCGATGCCGCTCACCGCGTTGCCGGGCAGCACCCGGACGGGCGTGGTGGACCGCAACCACGCGGAGGGTGACCTCGCGGGATACCTACCGATCGACGCACTCACCGTCCCCACGGCCGCGATGTATGCCGTGCTGGACGTCGAGCGCGGGGAGGAGTTCTGCGACGTGCGGCCGCGCGACGCCCTGCGCGTCGTGCTCGGACGCGGTCGTACGCCGTTGACCATCGAGGAAGGCGTCGCGCTGGTCACCCAGTTCCCGCAGGTGCTGGCGAAGAACAAGTGCTTCATGTTGTCCGGGTCCCGCCGCCATGACAAGCGGGTGCCGGCGATGTGGATCGGCCAGGGCGCGCCGAAGCTGGGATGGTGCTGGGACGGCAACCCGCACAGCTGGTTGGGTACGGCGTCCGCCGGCGGCCGAGCAGGGTGAGCCGCCACACACGGTGAACTGAACGGGCTCTGCCATCGTGGTGCAGTCAGGGACAGTGGACCAGGAGAGGGCATGGCACAGACGGACGCTGAGCTGATGCGCGCGCTGCACGACGAGCACGCGGGCGCGCTGTGGGGGTTCGTCGTGCGTCTGACCGGCGATCGGATGCAGGCCCAGGACATCGTCCAGGAGACGCTGCTGCGTGCCTGGAAGCATCCGGAGGTGCTCGATCCCGAGCGCGGTTCGCCCCGCGGCTGGCTGTTCACGGTGGCCCGCCGGCTGGTGGTCGACGACTGGCGGACCAAGCGTTCGCGGGTCGAGACGCTCCCGGGATCGCTGCCTGAGCACGGTCAGGACGACACGGACCAGATGCTGCAGTCCTGGATCGTGGCCGACGCCCTGCGCCAGCTCAGCGACGACCACCGGGCGGTGCTCGTCGAGTGCTACTACCGGGGACGGTCCGTCGCCGACGCGGCACGGGTACTCGGGATCCCGGAGGGCACGGTCAAGTCCCGTGCGCACTACGCACTGCTGCGACTTCGGGTCGCACTTCAAGAGATGGGGGTGAGCCGGTGAACGACACCTACGAGACCTGGGCGGGACCGTACGTGCTGGGTGCGCTTTCACCGGCCGAACGAGACGAGTTCGCCCGTCACCTGACCGAGTGCTCCGCGTGCCGGACGGCGGTCGAGGAGCTGGCCGGGCTGCCGGGTCTGCTGTCCCGCGTCCCCGCCTCGGTGCTGGACGAGCTGGCCGACGGCGTCGAGCCCGTGCCGGTGCCCCCGCTGCCGGACACCCTGCTGCCCAGCCTGCTTCGGTCGGCACGTCGGCGCCGACGCGGCCTCGCGGTGGCGCTCGCCGCCGGTGCGGCGGCCGCGGTCGCGCTGGTCCTGGGCCTGACCGTGCTCGGCGGCGACGACGGCAGCGCAGGCAGGCCACCGACCCGACCGACCGTGGTCGCGGGAGCGCCCATGCGGGTGATCGGCCAGGCGCCGATCTCGGCCAACGTCGCCGTGACCTCTGTCGGCTGGGGGACCAAGCTCGACCTCACCTGCCAGTACGTGGGCTACGAGCGTGGCGAAGCTCCGTACGCCCTGGTCGTGGTCGACCGGGCCGGTGGGACCGAGCAGGTCGGGACGTGGAATGCCGTGCCCGGAAAGCAGATCCGGATGAGCGCGGGAACCGCGCTGCGCCGGGCGGACATCCGGTCGGTCCAGGTCCGCACGCTGACCGGGCGCACCGTGCTGGACCTCGACCTGACGTAGGTCGAGGCTTCACCCGTCGATGCGCGAGGTCAGTAGCCGCCTGACTGAGGCCAGCCCTTCGCGTTGATGTACCAGACGGCTGAGGTCAGCACGACGAGAACGAGCAGCGCGAAGAGCAGGCCACCGGCAACCGGCAGGAACCAACCTGGTGCGCGCTTCGACTTGACCGCGACCACCTTCACCAGCGCTGCACCAAAGACGGCGCAGCCGAGGACTCCGTGCACAACCGTCCGGGTCGGCACGCTTTCCCCGTCCGCCAGGGTGCCGCTCTCCAGGCCCAGGGCCCACAGACAGTGGTAGGCGACGAACGTCGACAGCCCGAGAGCGAGTATCCCGGAAGTCCGATGCGCCGTGCCCAGCCAGGACGGAGCCTTGATCCCGAGCTTGCCGTACATCCAGAGCGCGCCGAGGAGCTGGAGCACGACGAGCACCCCGATGACCGTCGTGATCACGACCTTCATCTGGATCACCGAGTGGAAGCCGAGGGTGGTCGTGCCGTTGAGCGTCGGGTCGTGCACCTTGCCGAACACCCCGAGCAGAAGCGCGAGGACCGCGCCGGCCCCGAACGCGGTCAGGGGGACGGCCATGCTCTTCTGGGACGTGGTGTCTTCCATGGGTTCAGAGTCCTACGGGCCCTGGGGTTGTCGCTAGCCCGGCGCGGGGAAGCCCGCCGGGCTGTGATGGCCCTTCGTGTCGAGGGCGCGTACCCCGAACTGCACGTTGTCCTTGGAGATGTCGAGCGTCACCTCGGTGGCGTTGCCAACCGGGACCGTGCGCTCCCACTCGTGCTGAGTGCTCTCCCGCCACACCACCTGGTAGCCGGAAAGGTCGCCAGCCGTGTCAGCGGTCCAGGTCAGCGTCGAGTCGTTCGTGAGTGCGGTGGTGTCGATCCGCACGCCCGCAGGTGTGCCGGGGGAGTTGGCCAAGGACCAGAAGGTCGCCAGGTTGACCCGTGCGACTCCCGCGATGTAGTTGACGTCGCAAAACTCGATCAGGTCGCCGAACTGCACACCGTCCTCGACCCGGACGTCCTGGTGCTCGTGCGCGAAGTTCTCGGCCTCCTCGGTCAGCCGCACGGCGGGATAACCCTGCTGCAGGAACGAGACGTGATCGCTCGAACGCAGGTACCGGTCGCGCCGGTAGATCGTCCGGACGTCCATCCCCGTGGCGTCGTTGTCGGCAACCTCGCGGATGAACCTCGCCAGCTGCCTCGACGGCCCGTCGTTCTCGCCTCCGATGGCCTGGCGGATCGCCGCCTGCTGCGTCGTCTCCGACGTCGGGACACCCTCCGCGAAGAGGCGTACCAGATGCTTGTACCGGGTGCCGTCGTCCGCGGTGCTGCTGCCGACGATGTCGTTGCTGATCATGCCCTGGACGTCGACGCCGGCGGCCTTCAGCTGCGCCGCCATGAACGCTGAGCCGAAGAGCCCTTGCTCCTCGCCCGCGACCGCGGCCATCACGATCGTCGCCTCCGGCTGGCGGGCGGCGGACAGGATGCGGGCCAGCTCCAGGACCACAGCCACCCCGGATCCGTCGTCGTCGGCCCCAGGCGCGTCGCTGGTGGCGTTCAGGACGTCGGTGACACGTGAGTCGTAGTGCCCGGTCACGACATACGTGCGGTCCGGCTCACTGGCTCCTCGAAGCGTGGCGATCACATTGGTGATCTGCGTCGGCGTCGGGACTCGCGGGCCGGGCGGCTGGATGAACGACTGCTTCTCGACGATGAGCCGTCCGCCCGAGGCCGCCGCGTATCCCTGCAGGGTCGCGAAGAGCCAGTCCCGAGCGGCTCCGATGCCGCGGTTCGGGTCGTCCTGCGAAGAGAGCGTGTGCCGGGTCCCGAACGAGACGAGCTTCTCGATAGTCGCCCTGATTCGTGCTGGGTCCACCTGCCTGAGCAGCGCGCGGAGCTCCGCGTCCGGCCGCTGCGCCGTCGGCGGGGGAGGCAGGTCCGGCGGCCGGACCTCTGCCTGGGCGGGCGCGGCCAGCGCTGTGCCGATCAACGGAGCTGCCGCCCCGGCAGATGCAGCCGCGATCGCGGTGGAAAGGAAGACGCGCCGACTGGGACCGGCGGTTGTCGCGGGATCCATCCCAGCGTTTTACGCCTCTTTGCCGTCATTGTCCATATTGGCCGTCAGGGCGTGCGGGTGCGGCCGGGGCGTAGCAGGGCGGCGGCCACGCCCTGCGGGATCAGCAGCACCAGCAGCAGCGCGAAGGGCAGCGTGAAGCTGCCGCTGGTGTCCCGCAGCGTGCCGATCACCGTCGGCCCAGCCGAGGCGACCGTGTACGAGACCAGGAACACCATCGCGGACAGCCGTGCGCTGGCCGGCGGGCTGAGCGAGTAGTCCGCGAACAGCACCAGACCCAAGGCGAAGCCGGCACCCAGACCGAGACCGAGCATGCCCACCCACACCCACGCGGCGGCGTCCGGGGCGAACAGCATGCCGGCCATGCCGATGGCAACCGCCAGCACCGAGGCGAGCAGCATCGGACGTCGGTCGGCCAGGTGGTGGGCCACCACCGGTGCGGCGACGCCGGAGACCACCTGGGTCGCGCTGAACACCGACAGCAGCAGGCCGGCGTCCGTGGCGGACCAGCCGTGCGACTCGTAGAAGGGCGCGATCCAGGCCAGCTGGCTGTAGAACTGCCAGGACTGCAACGTCATGAAGGCCACCACCAGCCAGGCGGTCGCGTAGCGCCAGGGTAGGGGCAGCCGGATCTCGGCGGGTTCGCGCTGGTCGCGTCGGTGCTGGTTGGCCCGGCGTCCGACCGGCCAGCACACGGCGGCTGCGAGGGCGGCGAACGGCGCCCAGAACGCGAGCGACTTCGGCCAGGAGCCGAACGCGTCGGCCAGCGGCACGCTGACCGCGGACGCGATGGCGGCGCCACCCATCATGGCCAGCATGTAGCCGCCGGTGACCAGGGCGATGTGCTCGGGGAAGTACTCCTTGATGATGCCGGGTGTGATGGTGCCGCCGACCGCGATGCCGAAGCCGGCCAGCAGGGTGCCCAGGTAGAGCAGCGGGACGTGCTCGCCACCCAGGCGCAGCGCGGTGCCGACCACCAGCACGGTCAGCGCAGCAGCAGCCGCGCTCTCGCGTCCCCAACGGTGCGCCATCCGCTGCGCGACCGGCGCGAACACACCCATGCAGAGCACCGGGAGGGTCGTCAGCGCGCCGGTCCACGTCCGGTTCAGACCCAGGTCCGAACCGATCTGCTCGACCAGCGGCGGCACGCTGGTGATGGCTAGCCGCAGGTTCAGCGCGATCAGCAGCACCGTCGCCAGCATCAGAACCGAGCCGTGCAAGGCGGCGCGCTGCCCGGTCGCCGCGGGGGCTCCGGTCACGGGACGGCTCACCGTTCGAGCCTAGGCGTGGACGGTGGCTCGCCCTCGGCGGGTGGGACCGCGGAGCGGGCCGCATCGTTGTCCACCCCGGTGAGCTCGAGCAGGTCGACCACCATCGACCGCAGCAGCGCGAGCACCACGTCACCGGACAGCGACACCCCGGTGGGGATCTGCGCCGAGTCCTGGGCCACCTGCTCGAGCTGGCGCCGCGAGATCTGCGGCTCCCGGCGGGCCTGCAGCTCGGTGGCGATCTGGTCGATGGTGTCGGCCAGGGCGTCGAGCAGGGCGAGAGTGCGCTCGTCCAGGGTCTCGCCGCGGCGGACGACGACGGTGATGCGGCGGAGCAGCACCCGGCCGTTGCGCACCGCACGGTCGAGCAGGACGGAGAGCCCGGCCACGGCGAGCAGGTCGCTGCGGTGCCCGCGCCGCCAGGGCGAGGAGCGGGCGATCGACAGGCCGTCGATCGCGGCAGCCTCCACGTCGGCGAGCTGCTGCTCGCTGTCCCGGGCCCGGTCGAGGGTGGCATAGGCGAGCTGCTCGTCGCCCTTGGAGACCGCGCGGTGCGCGTCCCGGCACCAGCCGGCCAGCTCGCGCAGTACGGCCGCAGCCTCCTGGCGTGGGCGTCGCAGCGGCGACCCGGGTACGACGGCGGCTGCGACGAGCGCGACGAGGCCGCCGCACACGGCGTCCAGCCAGCGCCCGAGGCCCGCGGTCGGGCCGGGTGCGAGCGTGGCGATGATCGCGGACTGGACGCCGGCCTGGGTGACCAGCAGGGGACCGGCGTCCAGCAGCAGCGCCAGCGACATGGCGACGGCGACCACGAAGGTCACCTGCACCGCGCCCGTGCCGAACACCTCGACGAACGCGTCGCCGATCAGCACCCCGAGCGCGACACCGACGGTGACCTCGGCCACCCGGCGCAGCCGCTGGCGGTAGCTCAGACCCAGGCTGACGATCGCGGCGACCGGGGCGAAGAACGGCTGCGGGTGGTCGAGCACCACCTTGGCCAGCTCCCAGGCGACCCCGGCCGCGACCGCGCACTGCGCGATGTGCCAGCCGTACCGGCGCAGCAACCCGACCCGGTCGGACCAGCTGTCGAACCGTTCCATGGCAGCAGCCTGCCAGGGCCGGTCAGGTTCGCGCGCGCTCGGCCAGCGCGGCCAGCGCCTGGGTGAAGCACTGCTCCGGTGGGCTGACCAGGCCGGCGCCGACCTGGCCGGTGCCGGCCACCCGGCCGGCCATCCCGGTGTTGATCACCGGCAGGATCGACGTCCGGACGACGGCCGTGACGTCGATCCCCGTCGGCGTCCCGCGGAAGCCCAGCACCGGCACCTGGTAGGCCGGGTGCTCGCCGAGCGTGATGTCGTACATCCGGCGGGTGGTGGCCAGCGCGTCCTCGGCCTCGCCGCCGACGAAGCGCACGATCGCCGGCGCCGCGGCCATCGCGAAGCCGCCGATGCCGCCGGTCTCGGTGATCGCGGAGTCGCCGATGTCCGGGTTGGCGTCGTCCGGGCCGTAGTCGCCCAGGAACAGGCCCTGCGGGGTGTTCGCCGGCCCGGTGAACCACTGGTCGCCGGTGCCGGAGACCTGGATGCCGAAGTCGGTGCCGTTGCGCGCCATCGCGACGACCAGGCTGGAGCCCGGCACGTCGCGGCCGGCATCGAGAGCGAGCTTGCAGGCGGGCATCACCAGGTTGAGGAAGAAGTGGTCGTTGCCGTTGCAGAACCGCACGACGTCGGCGACGTCGGACGTCGGCGCGCCCAGGTCGAGCAGCTCGGGCACCAGCTCGCGGACCAGCATCATGGTGCCCGCGCGGTTGCGGTTGTGACCCTCGTCGCCCATCTGCAGCATCTGCGCGACGATCTGCCGGATGTCCAGCGGTCCCTCGCGCTCGACCCGGCGGCGCACCGCCTTCTGCAGCAGGGGCCCGAGCACCGCGGCCATCCAGCGCAGCCGCTCGATCACCTCTGGTCCGTAAGCGCCGTAGCGCAGCACCTTGCCCAGACCTTCGTTGAGGGTGCAGAAGGCCGTCCCGCCGTGCACCGGGTCACGCAGCACGAAACCCCACTGGGACGGCGAGATCACCCCGGCCATCGGTCCGACCGCGCCGTGGTGGTGGCACGGCGACAACGTGATCCCGTCACCGGCCTCCAGCCGCCGCTGCGCCGGCTCGGGGTCGTCGGCCAGCCCCTCCAGGACCATGGCGCCGATCAGGGCGCCGCGCAGCGGCCCGGACGCCCGGTCCCAGCCGATCGGCGGCCCGGCGTGCAGGAAGGTGCCCGGCGCCAGCGCGAGGGCCTCGGACGCCGGGACGACGTCCACCAGCTCGGCGCCGGCGCTGAGCACCCGCTCGAGGGCGGTGGCGTTGGCGGCGGCCCGACGGGGGTCGGTGAGCACCGCGGTGAGGTCGGCGGCGGACGCCGGACCGCCCAGCGGCGGCCGCCAGTCGACCCGCTGCACCCGCACCGCCTGCGCCTCCAGCGGCTCGGCCAGCAGCTCGACCCCGGCGGTGACCACACTGGTCGGTGCCGCACCCAGCAGCCCGTGCAGGTCGCTCACGACGCCTCCCCGGTGCTCACGAGGGCCGCAGCGGCCCGCGCCGCCTCGGCGTTGGAGAGATAGACGTCGGCGCCCGCGGCGGCCAGCCGGGCCGCCTGGTCGTCGCGTCCCTGCGGGTCACCGATGGTGCCGGTGAGCGAGACCACCACGCCGAGGTGTCGACCCTGGTCCAGGGCGGCCCGCCTGGCGGCAGTGATGGCCGGAGCCAGCTCGCCGGCCGGGTCGGCGTGCGACCCGTGACCGAGCACGACGTCCAGCAGCACCGCACCGACCGCGGGATCGGCCGCCTCCCTGGCCAGCCGCTGGTCGCGCAGCGACGGGTCGATCATCGGATGCGCGCGGCCGCTGGTCAGCGCGTCGTCGCCGAAGTCGACCATCGCGTGGTCGGTGCCGCCGTCCCAGCCGCCGTCGCCGCGCACGTCCAGCGCCAGGTCCGGCGACAGCGGGATGTTGGACCGGATGGCGCCGAGCTGCCGGCCAGCGACCAGCATCGCCTCGTCGCAGAGGGTGCCGCCGCAGAACAGCCCGCGCAGCGCCCGGCCGGGCGAGCGCGGCTGTGGTTCGGCGGCCGGCCAGTGCGGCCACCTCACCTCGGCGACGCCGACCCGGGCCAGCACCGCCTGCGCCGCCTCGCTCAGGTCGGGACGACCGGACCCGAGCGTGGCCCACTGCACCGCCACCCCGAGGTCGGCGACCAACGCCTCAAGCTCGGCGAGCACGCCCGGGTCGGCCGGCTTGCTGACCACCACCACGAGCTCGGACTCCTCGTCGTCCGCCAGCGCGGTGAGCGCCTGGCGGGCCGAGCGTCCTGCGACGGCCGCCGACAGGTCGCGGCCGCCCACGCCCAGGCAGTGCCGCACGCCGACGCCGGCGTGGTCCAGCAGGGCCAGCAGGTGCTGGGCCCCGGTGCCGGACGCCGCGACCAGCGACACCGGTCCGGGCCGCACCACGTTGGCGAAGCCGAGTCCCACGCCGCCGACCACCGCGGTGCCGCAGTCGGGCCCCATCACCAGCACGTCCTGGGAGGCCGCCGCGTCCTTGAGCGCGACCTCCTCCTCGACGCTCACGTTGTCGCTGAACACCATCACGCTCGACCCGGCCGCGATCGCGTCCATCGCCTCGGCCGCCGCGGACGGGCCGGGAACCGACACCAGCACCAGCGGCGCGGGCTCGCGGCGCAGCGCCACCCCGGTGGTCCGCGGCGGCTCCAGGACGCTCGGCCCGGACGAGCTGGTGGCCGGGGTCAGCGCCACCACCAGGGCGGCCAACGCGGCCTCGACCGCGGCGTCGTCGTCCGCCCGGACCGCCACCATCAGGTCGGATGGTCCGGCCTGCTCGGGTACCGCGAAACCCATGCCCTGCAGCACCTCGACGTTCAGCGGCGTGGCCATCGCGACCTGCGCGGCCAGCACCCCGTCGACATCGGCGACCGCGCGGCTGACCTGCAGCAGGGTCACCGAGTCGTGGTAAGCGCCGGTGCGCAGCTCGACGTGCTCGACCGGGCTCATGCCGCGGCCCCCTGACGGTCCAGCTCGGCGTCGGCCAGGTCGATCCCGGCGAGCAGAGCGGCACCCGACGTCCCGCCGAGGGCCAGCACCCTGGCCCGGCTCGCGGCGGTCGGCCGCAGCACCGCCGCCACCACGGTCTGGGTCGCCACCCCGGTCGCAGCGTGCCGCAGCAGCTCGGCCGACAGCGCCGTCGTGCGGTCTCGGGCGCGTTCGGCGATCCGCGTTGCAGCCTCGTCCAGGGCGGCAGCGTCAGCCGGTGCGGTCCTGGCGCGCAGCGCCAGCAAGAGCCCGGCCACCGCGTCGTCCGCGGCCGGTGTGGACCCCGGGCCACTGCCCAGGACGGTGTCGACGTCCGCCACCGCGGCGTCCACGTCCCCGGCCGACACGGCCCGGACGGCCCAGGCGAGCACCCCGCCCAACGGGTGAGCGAGCGGCGCTGGGCGAACCGTCCCAGGCGACCGCACGGGTGCGCCCGCGCCGGTCTGCACCCGAGCCGGTGACCACCAGCGCACCAGCGGCACCCTCCAACCCTCGCCTCGCAGTCCCGCGCAGGACAGCTCGACCGGCTCGCCGACCCGGCTCGCCCACCTGCCCGTACCCAGCGGCAGCGACGGCGTCAGCACCGAGCAGGGCAGCGAGTCGGGGCCGGGGCGAGCGTCCAGCACCACCAGCCGCCCCGGTCCGACCAGGATCGCCACCGACCGGTCGGACGTGTGCACGACCCGACCGTGCGAGGCCCCGGCGGAGGCTGGCCCGAACAGGTCCCACAAGGCGGTGCAGGGCGCCCCCGCAGACATGGCCATGACGTGACGCTACCCAGGCACCTAGGCTGCCCCCCATGACGAGAGTTGCCGAAGATCGCCCTGTCCTCGGGTCCGGCTTGCCGACAGCCGGGACGGCGCCGGGTCGCAACCAGCAGCAGCTCGTCGCAGCGTCGGCGACCTACGGGATCTCCCTTCGGGACGCGCTCCGGCTGCCCGCCCTGTCCGGCGCCCAGGTGCTCGCCGGCCACCAGGGCCTGGACCGGCACGTGTTGCGCCTCGGCGTCTGGGAGACCCCTGACGTGCTCCCGTTCACCCGTGAGGACGAGCTCCTGGTGACCACCGGATACCCGCTGCTGGACCGCCCGGACCAGCTCGCCGACCAGTTCGCGGCGCTGGCCCAGCACGGGGTGGTCGCGGTCGCGGTCAAGCTCGGCGCCTACGTCGAATCCCTGCCGGACGACGTCCTGCAGCGGGCGGACCGGATCGGCCTGCCGGTCCTCGCCCTGCCCGGCGACGTGTCCCTGGACGACGTGCTGAACCAGGTGCTCAGCGCCGTGCTGGGCCGCCAGGCCGCGCTGCTGGCCAGGAGCGAGGAGATCCACCGGGCGCTGGTCCAGGTGGTCCTCGGCGGCGGCGGGCTTCCCGAGGTCGCCAACGCGCTGGCGCACGGGCTGGACCTGGCCGTGCTGGTCACCGGACCGTCCGGCGACGTGCTCGCCCGGGCCGGCGAACCGGCGACCCCGGACGAGCGCGAGCACGAGGTCGTCGTCCCGATCGTGGCCGGCGGCGTGGCCCACGGCAGCGTCGTGGCGTCGTCCCGCAGCGGTCCGATCGCCCCACCCGACGTGCACGCGCTGGAGCGCGCCGCGGTCGTCTGCGCGCTGGTCGCCGTGAAGCAGCAGGCCGTCAGCGCCGTCGAGGAGCGCTACCAGGCGGACTTCCTGCGCGACGTCCTGCTCGGCCGGGTCGAGGACGCCGAGTCGGCCGTCCGGCACGGCGCCTCGCTGGGCTGGCAGCTGGACCGCCCGCTCGTGGTCGTCATCGCGCAGCCGGACTCCGACCAGCGCAGCACCTCCGGCCGCGAGCCGGTCACCGACCGGATGGCCAGCGCCTGGCGCTCGCAGCTGCGCACCCGCGACCCGCGCGCGGCCGTGTGCGGGTTCGCCACCGAGGTGGTTGCGCTGGTCGGCGTTCCGCCGGACGGCGACCTGGAGCGGCTGGCCCGCGAGCTCACCGCCGCCGTCCGCGAGCCGGGGCAGGCCACCGGCGCCCGCCGCGGGTTCACCGTGGGCGTCAGCCGCGTCGCGCCGGGCATCGGAACGCTGGCGACGGCGTACGAGCAGGCCCGCACCTGCGTGCGGGTGTCCCGCCAGGTGCACGGCCCGGGCGGCGTCGCACACTTCGACCGGCTCGGCGTGCACCGCTTGCTCAGCCTGGTGCCGGACAGCTCCGAGCTGCGCACCTTCCTCGACGAGACGCTCAAGGAGCTGGCCCGGTCGACGCCCGAGGCGCGGGACCTGCGCCGCACCCTCGAGGTGCTGCTGGACACCAACCTCAACGTCGCGGAGACCGCGCGCCGGCTGCACTTCCACTACAACACGCTGCGCTACCGGATCGGAAAGCTGGAGCGGATCCTCGGTCCGTTCACCGAGGACGCCGACCTGCGGCTGGACCTCGCACTGGCGCTGCGGATCATGCCCATGCGCGGTCTGGGCTGACCTGACGCCAGCGGTGCACAAGCCCGCCCGAAATGCCTGTCAGTCCGTGCCGGTGCCGCCTCCCACACCCGGCCCTAGCCTCGCGCCATGCTGACCACAGTGACGCGGGTCACATGACTCGCGTCGTCCGGTCACGGCCCGAGAGGACACGCGCATGGCGATCGGATGGACTCTGCACGGCGACGGCAAGACGTTGGCTCCAGGTGAGGTCGTCGCACCCAACGAACGACTGTCCTGGGGGCGCACCGTCGGCCTAGGGGCCCAGCACGTGGTGGCGATGTTCGGTGCCACGTTCGTCTTCCCGTTGATCATGGGGCTGAACCCGCAGCTCGCGATCCTGATGAGCGGCGTGGCGACGATCTGCTTCCTGCTCATCGTCAACGGCAAGGTGCCCAGCTACCTAGGCACGTCCGCCTCGTTCGTCGGTGGTGTGGCGGCCATCCGGGCCCAGGGCGGTAGCTCCGCCCAGGTCACCGGCTCGATCCTGGTGGCCGGCGCCGTTCTCGCCCTGGTCGGGGTGATCATCCACTTCGCCGGGTCGCGGGTGATCTACAAGGTGCTGCCACCGGCGGTGACCGGCGCCGTCGTCATGCTGATCGGGTTCAACCTGGCGCCGGTCGTGGCAAATATCTACTGGCCCCAGGACCAGTGGATCGGGTTGATCGTGATGACCGCGGTGATCGCGATGAGCGTCGGGCTGCGCGGGTTCGCCGGCCGCATCTCGATCTTCCTCGGCCTGGTCATCGGCTTCGTGCTGTCCTGGCTGTTCGACAAGGGCTTCGGGCAGATCACCTCCTACGACGCGGCCGCCGGAAAGATCACCACCCACTGGCGGGTGAACCTCGACAACGTCGTGTCGTCGAACACCCACTGGTTCGGCTTCCCGCCCAAGTCGGACACCGCGGCGGGCATCGTCGGCTACCACCTGCCGGAGTTCAAGTGGGCGTTCGTGCTGCTGGTGCTGCCCGCGGTGATCGCACTGGTCGCGGAGAACACCGGTCACGTCAAGGCGGTCGCCGAGATGACCCGCACCGACCTGGACCCCATGATGGGCCGGGCCATCGCCGCGGACGGCTTCGGCACGGTCCTCGCCAGTGCCGTCGGTGGCAGCCCGACCACCACCTACGCGGAGAACATCGGGGTCATGGCGGCGACCCGGGTCTACTCCACCGCCGCCTACTTCGTGGCGGCGGCGGTGGCGATCCTGTTCGGCTTCTCACCGAAGTTCGGAGCCTTGGTCTCGGCGACACCGGGCGGCGTGCTCGGCGGGATCACCGTCGTGCTCTACGGCATGATCGGCCTGCTCGGCGCCAAGATCTGGACCGAGAACCGCGTCGACTTCGGCAACCCGATCAACCTCGTCCCGCTCGCGGCCGGCATCATCATCGCCATCGGTGACGTGAGCCTGAAGATCACCGACACGTTCACGCTGTCCGGCATCGCGTTCGGCACCATCGTCACGATCCTGGCCTACCACCTGGCCCACGCCCTGGCGCCGGAACACCTGCGCGAGGCCGCCGACCACGGGCAGTCCATCGACGAAGGCCCGTCGCTGGTGCTCAACGACCCGGGCATGTACGTGGAGGGCGATGACGACGGACGTCACCGCGAGTGATCGGCAACACCTGACGACGATGCGGGCCGTCGCACAGGGCAGGATCGGCCCATGAAGCCCGCGCCGTTCACCTACCACCGGCCGGCCGGCCTGGACGAGGCGCTCGACGTCCTGGCCCAGGTCGGCGCGGACGGCAAGGTGCTGGCCGGCGGGCAGAGCCTGCTGCCGCTGCTGTCGATGCGGCTCGCCTCGCCGGCGCACCTGGTGGACATCAACCGCGTCCCCGGCCTGGACGTCGTCGAGGTCACCCCGGACGTCGTCCGGGTCGGCGCCCTGGTGCGGCACAGCGACCTGCTGCACCACTCCGGCGCGCGGACCGCCCAGCCGATGCTGGGCCGGGCTCTCGAGCACGTCGCCCACGCGACCATCCGGAACCGCGGAACCACCGTCGGCAGCATCTGCCACGCCGACCCGGCGGCGGAGATGCCTGCGGTGACCGTGCTGCTCGGCGGCACCCTGGTGGCACGCTCGATCCAGGGCGAGCGCCGGATCCCGGCCGAGGAGCTGTTCGCCGGACCGCTGGAGTCGACGCTGCGACCGGACGAGCTCGCGGTGGCCATGGAGTGGCCGGTCGTGGTGCCCGGCGAGCTCAGCGCAGTGGTCGAGGTGTCCCGCCGGCACGGCGACTACGCGGTCTGCGGGGTGGCCGCGCGGCTGCTGCTGGAGCCGGACGGTGCCGTGCGCTCGGCGCGCGCCGCCTACGTGTCGATGGGCCTGACGCCGCCCGTCCTGGACCTCGGCGAGTCCGTTGCGGGACAGCGGGTCCAGGACGTCGACTGGGCCGTCGTCGGTGCCGCGGCGGCCGACCAGCTGGACCCGGAGGGCGACATCCACGCCAGCGCCGACTACCGCCGGCACCTGGCCGGCGTGCTGACCAGACGAGCCTTCGAGGAGGCACGGTGAGGCACCAGTGAGCGAGCAGGTCGTCCCGATCCGGTTGCGGGTCAACGGCGTCCCGCGGGAGGTCACCGTCCCGGCGCGCCGGTTGCTCAGCGACGCCCTGCGGCACGACCTGGGACTCACTGGCACGCACGTCGGCTGCGAGCACGGCGTCTGCGGCGCCTGCACGGTGCTGCTGGACGGCCGCCCGGTCCGCTCCTGCCTGCTGCTCGCGGTGACGGTGGACGGGCAGGACGTCACGACGGTGGAGGGCCTGGCCGCGCACGACGGCACCTTGCACCCGGTGCAGCAGGCGTTCCAGGACTGCCACGGCCTGCAGTGCGGCTTCTGCACGCCGGGATTCCTGACCACCATCGCGGCCTACCTGGAGGAGAACCCGGACCCGACCGAGGACGACGCGCTGGAGGCGATCTCCGGGAACCTGTGCCGCTGCACCGGTTACCAGAACATCAAGGCGTCGGTGCTGCGCGCCGCGGAGCTCAAGCGCCAGGGCGCGCCGGGGGCGCCGTGACGACCAAGCTGTTCGGCGAGCGGGTCGCCCGGGTCGAGGACCCGAGGCTGCTGACCGGCGGCGGCCGCTACCTGGACGACCTCGGTCGCGGTGCCCTGGCGGCCGCGTTCGTGCGCAGCCCGCACGCGCACGCCCGGGTGCTGGACGTCGACGTGACCGGCGCGCTGGACGTCGAGGGCGTGGTGGCGATCTACACCTGGGAGGACCTGGCGGCGGCGGACGAGGTAGAGGGCACCCGGGTCGCCGAGCCGCTGCCGCTGCTGATACCGCATCCCGCGCTGCACGCGGGTCGCACCCCGTACGCGCTGGCCAAGGACGAGGTCAACCACGTCGGCGAGGCGGTGGTGATGGTGGTGGCGACCGACCGCTACGTCGCCGAGGACGCCTGCCAGGCGATCGACGTCCGGTACGAGTTCCTGGAGCCCGTGGTCGGCATCGACACCTCGCGCCGGGCCGAGCGTCTCGTGCACGACGACGTGCCGGACAACGTCGCCGCGCACCTGGTCCAGCAGAACATGGGTGACGACGAGCTGCTCGAGTCCACCATGGCCGCCGCCCCGCACCTGCTCGAGCTGGACCTGGAGATCGAGCGCAGCGCGTCGATGCCGATGGAGGGCAAGGGGGTGCTGGCGCGCTGGGACGCCGAGGAGCAGAGCCTGCGGGTGCACACCTCTACCCAGGCCTCGACGTCCGTGCGCGCCGCGGTCGCGGCCAAGCTCGCGCTGCCGCTGACCAAGGTGCACTGCATCGCCCCGGACGTGGGCGGCGGCTTCGGGGTGAAGATCGTGCACCCGTGGCCGGAGGAGGTGCTGGTCCCGTGGGCGGCCAAGCGGCTGGCTGCGGCAGGGCTCGGCGACAGCGTGAAGTGGGTCGAGGACCGCCGCGAGCACTTCATCTCCAGCGCACACGAGCGCGGCCAGCTGCAGCAGGTCCGGGTCGGTTTCGACGACGACGGTCGCATGCTGGCGCTGGACGTCAGGTTCTGGCACGACAACGGCGCGTACACGCCGTACGGGATCATCGTGCCGATCATCACCTCGACCCAGCTGCTCGGGCCGTACAAGCCGGGCGTGTACCGCTGCGAGTTCTGGTCGATGTACACCAACACGGTGATCGTCACGCCGTACCGGGGCGCGGGGCGCCCGCAGGCCGCGTTCGCGATGGAGCGGACCATCGACGCGATCGCGGCCGAGCTCGGTCTGGACCGGACGCTGGTGCGCGAGCGCAACTTCATCCAGCCGGACGAGATGCCCTTCGACCACCACCTGATTTTCCAGGACGGTCGCCCGTTGGTGTACGACTCCGGCGACTTCCCGGCGTCGCTGGCCAAGCTCAAGGAGCTGGTGGGCTGGGACGACTTCGCGGCGTACCGGGATCGGCTGCGCGAGCAGGGCCGCACGGTCGGTCTGGGGCTGGCCTGCTACGTGGAGGGCACCGGGGTCGGGCCCTACGAGGGTGCGCACGTCGTGGTCGAGACCAGCGGGCAGGTCAAGGTCGCAACCGGGCTGACGACGCAGGGTCAGGGGCACTACACGGCGTTCGCGCAGATCGTCGCGGACGAGCTCGGCGTGCCGCTGTCGGACGTCGAGATCGTTACCGGCGACACCCGCCGGTTCCCGTACGCGGTGGGCACGTTCGCCTCGCGGGCCGCGGTGATGAGCGGGTCGGCGATCGCCAACGCCTCCCGGCTGGTCCGGGCCAAGGCTCTGCGCATCGCCGCCGAGGCGCTCGAGGTGGCCGAGGACGACCTCGAGATCGTGGACGGCGTGGTGCGCGTCAAGGGCGCGCCGGCCACCCGAATGCCGCTCGGCACCGTGGCGGTGCTGTCCAACCCGTTGCGGTACGCCTTCGACGAGGCCTCGCAGGCGGCCACCCAGTTCGCGGTCGGCACCGCCAACAAGGTGCCGGTACCCGAGGGCGAGGAGCCGGGGCTGGAGGGCACCGCCTACCACTCGCCGGAGCGGTCCACCTTCGCCAACGGCATGCACGCCGTGATCGTGGAGACCGACCCGGACACCGCCGAGATCCGGATCCTGCGCTACTGCGTGGTGCACGACTGCGGCAAGCTGATCAACCCGCTGATCGTGGAGGGTCAGATCCACGGCGGGGTGGCGCAGGGCGTGGGCGGTGCGTTGTACGAGCGGATGGAGTACGACGAGTCCGGCCAGCTGCTCAACGCCTCGTACATGGACTTCCTGATGCCGTACGCGACCGAGGTGCCGCGCCGCATCGAGATCGACCACCTCGAGACGCCGTCCCCGTTGAACCCGTTGGGGATCAAGGGTGCGGGCGAGGCCGGCGTGATCCCAGGGTCCGCGGCCATCGCCGCCGCGATCGAGGACGCCGAGGGGATCGTGATCCACCGCATGCCCATCAGCCCGAGCGAGCTCTTCGCGCTGCGTCAGGCTCGCACCGATCGAGAGGACACCTGATGAAGGTCAACGGCTCCGCTGTCCTGCACGCGGACCGGCAGCGGGTGTACGAGGCGCTCAACGACCCCACGGTGCTGGCCGGCGCGATCCCCGGCTGCCAGTCCCTGGTGCCGCTGGGCGAGGACAGCTACCGGATGAGCGTGCTGGCGGGGGTGGCCTCGATCAAGGGCACCTACGACGGCGAGGTGACCCTCAGCGAGCAGCAGCCGCCGATGTCGTTCACCATGCGGGCCAAGGGATCCGGCGCCCCCGGCACGGTGGACGCCACCTGCCGGGTCACCCTCACCGAGGAGGCGAACGGCACGACCCGGCTGGACTACGACGCGGATGCGGTGGTCGGCGGCGTCGTGGGGGGAGTCGGGCAACGGATGCTCACCGGGGTGTCCAAGAAGATGGCCGGGCAGTTCTTCGGCAACGTCGACGACGTGCTGACCGGGCGCCGACCGGCGGTCGTGGCCGCCGAGCCGGTCGCGACCGGTGCCGTCGCTGCGACCGGCAGCCCTGGGGCGCCGCCGTCCGCCGTGACCGTTGCGCCGCAGCAGGTCGCCGCCTCGCGCACCTCGCCGCTGGCCGCAGCCCTGGTCGGCGCCGCGATCGCCCTCGCCGGCGTCCTGCTCGGCTGGGCCATCGCGCGGGGACGCTGACGTGCGCGCCTTCACCGCGGCCGCCGTCCAGCTGGCACCCGACCCCGCACCGCTGACGTCCGAGACGATCGCCGGCAACGGCGCCAGGGCGGCCGGGTGGGTGCGACGGTGCGTCGACGCGACCGGCGCCGAGCTGGTCGTGCTGCCCGAGACGGCGTCCACCGGCTTCACCCCGGGCATCGGGCCGCAGGCCCTGTGGGACCTGGTGTCCGCCGTCCCCGGCGAGGTCACCGAGACGCTGCAGGAAGCCGCCCGAGCCACCGGGGCGCACGTCGTCTGGGGCAGCTACGAGCGCGGCGCCGAGCGCGGCACCGTCTACAACGCCTCGGTACTGATCGGCCCGGACGGCGCGGTGCTGGGCACCTACCGCAAGACCCAGCCGTTCTGCACCGAGGACGTCTCCCGGGGCGGGTGGGTCACCCCCGGTGACTCGGTCACCGTCGTCGACACCGACCTCGGCCGGATCGGGATGGCCATCTGCTTCGACGGCGACTTCCCCGAGCTCTGGCGGATCCAGGCCGTGCAGGGTGCGGAGCTGATCGTCCGTCCCTCGGCGCTGCTGCGGTCGGCGGACATCGCCGAGCTGACCAGCCGGGCCCGCGCCTACGACAACCACGTGTACGTGGTAGCCGCCAACGCCACCGGCACCGACCCGGCCGGCGTGCACTACTTCGGCAACAGCCACATCGTCGACCCGACCTCGCACACGGTCGCTCGGGCGGCCAGCCACGAGTGCTGGATCTCGGCCCGGCTCGACCCGGCCACCGCGATGGCCTCGCTGACCCCCGGCAGCTCGGTGCCGCAGTCGTTCGACCACCTGGCCGAGCGGAACCTCGCGGTCATCCGGCGCTACGCCGACGACCTGGCCCGGCCGGCCCGAACCGGGTTCCCGCACGGCACACCGCACCCGGCCGACGACGACCCGGCGGACAGGCCGTGAGCCCCGGCGCGCCGGAGGGGGCACACGTCCGGATCGGCATCGACACCGGCGGCACCTTCACCGACGTCGTCGCGGTGGACGAACGCTCCGGACGGGTGGTCACCACCAAGACGCCGTCCACGCCGGCCGACCCGGCCGAGGGCTTCCTGGCCGGTATCGACAAGGTCCTGGTCGCGATGGGCCTGGACGGCACCGCGGTCAGCGCAGTCAGCCACGGCACCACGGTGGCCACCAACAAGCTGCTGGAAGGCAAGGTGGAGAACCTCGGCTTCATCACCACCGAGGGCTACCGGCACGTGCTGGAGATCGCCCGCCAGTCGGTGCCGGACGGCTACGGCAACTCCTACTTCTGGGTCAAGCCGCCGCGGATAGTGCCGGCCGACCGGGTGCGCACGGTGGGCGGCCGGCTGGCGGTCGACGGCAGCGAGGTGCGCCCCTTCGACGAGGCCGAGGCCGTCGCCGCGGCCCGGTTCTTCCGTGACCTGGGCATCTCCACCATCGGGGTCTGCTTCCTGCACTCCTACGCGGACCCCGGCCACGAGCTCGCGATGCGTGAGGTGCTCACCCGCGAGCACCCGGACGCCACGGTCAGCATCTCCAGCGAGGTGCTGCGCGAGTACCGCGAGTACGAGCGCAGCGTCACCACGCTGGTGGACGCGGCGGTCAAGCCGAACATCCGGCGGTACGTGCAGAACATCGCCGCCCGGCTGGCCGACTACGCCGGCGGGGCCAGCGTCCCGTTCTACGTGATGAAGTCGAACGGCGGCGTGCTGTCGGCGGCCGAGGTCGTGCACCAGCCCATCACCACGGTGCTGTCCGGGCCGGCGGCCGGCGCGCTGGGCGCTGCGGTGGTGGCCCGCGCGGCCGGCGTGGACCGGGTGCTGACCTGCGACGGCGGAGGCACCTCGACCGACGTCACGGTCGTGGTGAACGGCCGACCGGCGCTGACCACCGAGGGCACCGTCGGGGCCTACCCGAGCAAGATTCCGATGATCGACGTGGTGACCGTCGGGGCCGGCGGCGGTTCGATCGCCTGGGTGACCCCGGAGGGCACGCTCAAGGTCGGCCCGCAGTCGGCCGGCGCCGACCCCGGGCCGGTCTGCTACGGCCACGGCGGGAGCGAGCCCACCATCACGGACGCCCACCTCGTGCTCGGGCGCATCCCACCGCACCTGCTGGGCGGCGAGGTGCCGTTGGACGCCGAGGCCGCTCGTGCCTCGGTCGCCGCGCTGGCCGACCGGCTCGGCATCGAGGCGTCGGCCTGCGCGAACGGGATCCTGGAGATCTCGGCCTGGAACCAGGCGAACGCGCTGCGCCAGATCTCGGTCAAGCGCGGGCTGGACGTCCGAGACTTCACCCTGGTCACCTTCGGCGGGTCCGGTTCGTTGCTGGCCTGTCGGCTGGCCGACGTCCTCGGACTGGACGGCGTGCTGGTCCCACCCGACCCGGGCAACCTGTCGGCGTACGGGCTGCTGACCGTCGACGTCCGCAACGACTACGTGCGCACCCTGGTCGCTCGGCAGAGCCGGCTGGACCACCCCCGGATGGCCGGCGTCGTCGCGGAGCTGACGGCGCAGGCGGACGCGGCCCTGGAGCGAGAGGGGTTCGCGGCGGCGGACCGGCGGTTCGAACGCACCGCCGACGTGCGCTACTACGGCCAGGCCTTCGAGGTCCGGGTGCCGGTCCCCGACGGCCCGATGGACGCGCTCCTGACCGACCTGGTCGCGCAGGCGTTCCACGACGAGCACCGCACCCTGTACGGCTACGACCTGCGCTCGGACCCGCGCCAGGAGGTCGAGTGGGTCAACCTGCGGGTGACCGGCGTGGGACCGATCCGCACGCCCCAGCTACCGCCGGCTACCAGCGGCACCGGCGCGCAGGCCGCGCGCACAGGCACCCGGCGGGCGGACTTCGGCGACGGCTGGTGCGAGGCCGCGCTGTACGACCGAGCGCTGCTGGGTGCCGGCGACGAGGTGGACGGCCCCGCGGTGGTCGAGGAGTTCGGGTCCACGGTCCCCGTGCACCCCGGCTTCCGCGTCGTGGTGGACGGCCACCGGAACCTGCGGATCACCCGGACCGACCGGAGGCCGTCATGAGAGGCATGCCCCAGCACCCGTACGGCTACCGGCTCACCAAGGTGCCGGCGTCCGACGTCGACCCGGTGCTGGTCGAGATCGTCGAGGGCTACCTGGCCAGCGTCGAGCTGGAGGTCGAGACCGCCATCGCGCGGACGTCCCGCTCGCCGATGATCCGGGACGCGCACGACTTCCGGGCCGGCATCCACGACCGCAACCTGCGCAAGCTCACGGGTCGCTCGTACTCGGCGCTGGTTCACCCGGTGGCCAGGGACTTCCCGCCGGACTCCATGCGGCCCGGCGACGTGTTCTTCCACAACGACGTGTACGAGTCCGAGGGCGGCATCGGTCACCTGCCCGACCTGTGCGTCACGGTCCCCGTGTTCGCCGGCGGCGAGGACGGCGAGTCGTCCGTGGTGGCGTTCGTGCAGGCGTTCGGCCATCACGACGACATCGGCGGTGCGGTCCCCGGCTCGATGCCCTCGCACGCCACCAGCGTGTTCGAGGAGGGCCTGATGGTGCCGCCGATCCGGCTGTGGGACGCAGGTGTGCCCAACGCCGCCGCGCTGCGCATCATGACCCGCAACTCGCGCATGCCGGAGTCGCTGGCCGCCGACCTGGACGCCGAGTGCAGCGCCTGCCTGATGGGAGCGCGCCGCCTCGGCGAGCTCTTCGACCGCTACGGGGTGCAGACCGTGGAGGCCGCGTTCGACGCGATCCTGGACAACACCACGACCACCTACCGGCGCGAGATCCTGTCCAAGATCCCGGTGGGCAGCTACGTGTGGGAGGACTATGCCGAGCACGACGGCGTCGACGAGCCGATGCTGCACACCCAGCGGATCACGTTGACCCGCACCGCCGAGGACGACGCCGGCGGCGAGCGGCTGGTGATCGACTTCGACGGCACCGGTCCGCAGGCGCGCGGCCCGATCAACCACTGCGGCGACTTCGCCGAAGGCACCTTCCTCAAGAAGTGGCTCGCGCCGATCCTGCGCAACCTCGCCGACACCCCGCAACGGATGGCTGAGCTGGACGTCAACGAGGGCGTCGTCCCGCTGATCGAGATGCGCTTCCCGGAGCCCGGGACGCTGCTCACCCCGGTCTTCCCCGCGCCGACCAACGCCCGCACCTTCGTGATCCTGCGGCTGCTCGGAGTGCTGGCCGGGGTCGTGGCCAAGGCGGTGGACGGCCAGATGCCGGCCGACCAGGAGACGATCCGCTACACCGGCGTCTACGGGCGCGACCTCGAGGGCAACCCGTACCTGATGCGCGAGGTGCTCGGCGGCGGGTCGGGCGGGCGGCCGCACGGCGACGGCGAGGACACCATCCACGTCGTCCCGGACAGCCGCAACCTGCCCACCGAGTTCACCGAGAGCCGCTTCCCGTTCCGGGTCGAGTCGCTCGGCCTGGCCGTCGACTCGGGCGGAGCGGGGCTGCACCGCGGCGGCCTCGGCTACGACAAGCAGATCCGGATGCTGCGCGACGGTCACTTCATGTCCATCGCGGACCGCTCGATCCTGGCCTGCTGGGGGGTGCGCGGCGGAAAGGCCGGGCAGCCGTTCTCAGTGACGATCGACCCTGGCGGGCCGGCCGAGCGCGAGGTGGACGCCCTCGCCGACGCCGAGCCGGTGCAGGCCGGTGAGCTGATCAGGGTCCGGACGACGGGCGGCGGGGGCTGGGGCGACCCGCTGGACCGCCCGTACGGGGACGTCGTGCGCGACGTCCGGTGGGGGAAGGTGTCGCTCGAGGGTGCGGAGCGCGACTACGCGGTGGTGCTCACCGGGACCGTCGACGAGCCGCGGCTCGACGAGGCGGCGTCCGACGGGTTGCGCCAGCAGCGAAGGCTGGCGCAACCCGTCGACGACGCGTTCTTCGACCGCGGGCCGGGCTACGCGCGGCTGAGCGGTGGCGCGTCGAACCCGGACGTGGACTGGGTCCGCTAGCTAGGCGAACCGCTTCACGAACTCCAGCGCGGTGTCGGCGACCTCGCGCCAGCCGTTGTCGATGGTCAGGGCGTGCCCGCGGGCCGGCATCTCGACGATCTCGGTGACGCCCTCGTTGCGCTTCTGCTTCTTGTAGGCCGCGTTGGAGATCGCGTGCGGGACGGTGTGGTCGCGCTCGCCGCCGATGATCAGCAGCGGCCCGCGGTCGGGGTTCTTGCTCTTCACCTTGGCCTGCGTCCAGGGGTTCAGGTTGGCGCTGGCCGCCTGGAACAGAGGTGCGCCCGGAGCCGGCACGGCGTAGGTGTCGTAGAGCTCCTTGGCCTCGTCCTCGCTGACCGCGTTGGCGAACGCGTACCGGAACTGCTCGAAGGTCAGCGGCACCGCGCGGTGCTTGTTGGCCGGGTTCGTCAGCACCGGGCTGGAGGCCCGCAGCGCCGAGATCGGCAGCGGCAGCACGCCGCGGAAGGGCGCCGGCGAGATCGAGACCGTGACCGCGGACAGCCCCCGGCCGGCGACCATCTGCGCGAGCAGCCCGCCGAAGGAGTGCCCGACCACCGCGGGCTTCTGGTCCAGCTCGGCGATCACGGCCGCGTAGTGGTCGGCGACCTGGCCGACGGTCTTGTTGGCGAAGACCTCGGGGTGGGCGTTGGCCTCGGTGACGGTCTGCGGGTCGTCCGGCCAGCCCGGGGTCAGCGGCGCGTAGCCGGCCTCGTCGAACACGGCGGCCCACCTGTCCCAGCTGCTGGGCAGCAGCCACAGGCCGTGGATGAAGACCACGGGTCGGCGGCCGGAGGCGTTCGCCGCCGCCACCTGCTCGCGGGTCTCGTCGGGGATCTCGGGGGCGGGACTGGTCATGGCAACGGCTCCCGTTGTTGGTGAAGGTGCGCGACTCGCGTGCTGCGGACGTTAGTTGCGCAAGCACAACCACGCCAGGGGTCGTCCACCTGATGATCGCCACCTCCCCACTTGTGGTGGGTTGTGGGGGTCTCAACGTCCGTTGAGGCCCCCACAAGCCATCACTAGTGGGGGCTGTGAAGATGCGGTGACGTCGTCCGGAAGCGGTGAGCCGGACCCGCGCCGGCCGTCATCATGGGTCCGTGCCGTTCACCGTGTCCCACGTCGCCGCCGTCCTGCCGTTGAGGTACGGCCGCGCCGGCCTGCTGCTCGCCACGCCGCCGCTGGTCATCGGGTCGATGGCGCCGGACACGCCGTCCGTGGTCGGCGCGCGCCAGTTCCGGGACCTGACCCACACGCTGGTTGCGTCGATGACCGTGGACGTCGCGGTCACCGGGGTCGGTTGCCTCGTCTGGGCCTTCGTGCTGAGACCGGTGGTGGCGGACCTGGTGCCGGGACTCGCCGCGCGGTGGGGGCCGTTGCACCGCAGCGAGCGGACCTGGCCCACGCGGGCCGCGCTCTGGTACCTGGCGGCCGCGATCGGATGCTTCACGCACGTCCTCTGGGACGCGTTCACCCACGCCGGTGGTGCCAGCCGATCGTGGATCCCGTTTCAGCGGATCGACGTCTGGATCTTCGAGACCCTTCAGGTCGTCTCCAGCATCGTCGGGCTCCTCATTCTGCTGTGGTGGTCGGTGCGTTGGTGGCGCTCACATCCACCGGTGGGGCGGGAGTGGCACGACCACTCACCGGCGCGCACAGTTCATCGACGCCGGATGGGCCTCGCCGTCGGAGTGGTGCTGGGCGCGACCGTGTGGGCGGCGCTGGCCAGGGTGCTGGACAGCAGCCAACCGATCGAGCCGTTGCGGGTCCTGGTCAACCTCGGCTTCGGTGCGCTGGCCGGTGCCCTGGTCAGTGCGCTGCTCGTCGCCGTGGTCTACCGGTTGACCCTGCTGCGCCACGTGCCGTCGGCTTAGCCGGCCGTCGAGCCGTCCGCCGGGTCGGCGGCGTTCCAGAGCCACAGGTCCGCTCGGGCGGCGGTGCCCTCTCGGGCGAAGTGCGCGTCCTCCTGCGCCGCCCAGCGACGCCAGTGCGGCCGGTACGCGTCGCCGTCGCGGGCCATCGCGCGGTCGTGGCGAGCGGTCTGCGGGGCGTCCACCCAGACCAGCGCGCTCAGGAACGGGGAGCACATCCGGGCGCCGGCGCCGCAGCCCTCGAGCAGCACCACTGCAGCGGCCGGGACGTCGTAGCAGTCGCCGTCGACGCCCAGGACCCAGTCGTGCCGGCGCAGGGTCGCACCCTGCCCGCGAGAGAGCGGCTCCAGCACCCCCATCAGGACGCGCCGGACGCCGTCCTCCAGGCCGTCCCATCCTGGGTAGACGTCGTCCAGCCGGACGACCGGTGCCGGTCTCCCATCGCCACCGAGCGCGGTGGACAAGCGGGCCGCGAAGGTCGACTTGCCCGCGCCGCTGGGTCCGTCGATCGCGATGACCCGGGTGTCGCCCGCGAGAGCCGGCCGCTGAGCGACCAGCGCCCGGACGAGCCGCACCGCCTCGGCTATGTCACTGACCTGCTGCGGCATCGGGTCAGCGTGCCACGGCGTCGTCGACCCTGCGCACTAGGCTCGCCCGATGCAGATCCCCGTGCCGTCCGGACCGTTGGCCGGACTCGTCGTCGTCGACCTCACCCGAGCACTGGCCGGCCCGCACGCGGCCATGATGCTCGGCGACCTCGGAGCCAGGGTGATCAAGGTGGAGGTCCCCGGCACCGGTGACGACACCCGGGGGTGGGGTCCGCCGTTCGTGTCCCCGGACGACGACCCGCAGGCCCGGCAGTCGACGTACTTCCTGTCCTGCAACAGGAACAAGGAGTCGATCGCGCTGGACCTGAAGTCCGACGAGGGGCGCGCGACGCTCACCGAGCTGGTGCGCCGGGCCGACGTGCTGCTGGAGAACTTCCGCACCGGAGTGCTGGACCGCCTCGGCTTCGCCCCCGAGCGGCTGCTCGAGCTGAACCCCGGCCTGGTGGTGCTGTCCATCAGTGGGTTCGGCCACGACGGCCCCGAGGGTGGGCGCGCCGGGTACGACCAGATCGCTCAGGGCGAGGCCGGCCTGATGTCGTTGACCGGCGCCGGCCCCGAGGACCCGCAGCGCGTGGGCGTGCCGATCGGTGACCTGCTCGCCGGGATGTGGGGTGCCTACGGCGTGCTGGCCGCGCTCGTCGAGCGCGACCGCACCGGTCGCGGCCAGGTGGTCCGGACGTCGCTGCTGGCCGGCATCGTCGGCGTGCACGCCTTCCAGGGCACCAGGTTCACCGTGGCCGGCGAGGTGGGCCGGGCGGCCGGCAACCACCATCCGTCCATCTGCCCCTACGGCCTGTTCCACTGCGCCGACGGCGCCGTCCAGATCTCGGTCGGCAGCGAAGGTCTGTGGCAGCGGCTCTGCGCCGAGTTCGGCCTGGACCCTGCCGCCGCGGGGATGGCCAGCAACGCCGAGCGGGTGCACCACCGCGAGCAGGTCATCGCCGCCATCGAGGCGGCTTTCGAGACCTTGGACGCCGAGGCCCTGCTCGCCCGGCTCGCGGTCGCCGGCATCCCGGCCGGACGCGTGCGCGACCTCGGCGAGGTCTACGACTGGGAGCAGACCCGCAGCCAGGGCCTGCTGGTCGACGTCGAGCACGCGACCCTCGGGTCGATCACCCTGCCCGGGCCGCCGCTGCGGTTCTTCGCCGCCGACGGCGAGGAGGTCACCAAGCGGGTGCACGCCGCCCCGCCGGTGCTGGACGCCGACGGCGACGTCATCCGGCAGTGGCTCGACCGGACCCAGCCCGAGCCTGCTGGCGAAGGTGACCTACCGCTGCACGGCAAGCACCGGCCGTGAGCGAATCCTGACCAAACGCCGGTCACGGGCTGGCGACTGCTCGCCATGACGGGGTGCCGCGCTGTCGCCTAGGTTCGCGGTGTGCGGGTCCTGGTCGCCCTCGGGGGCAACGCGATGACCTCCGCGGACGGCTCTGCTAGCCCGGAGGCCCAGATCGCTGCCATCAGCAAGGCGATGGAGCCGGTGGCCGAGCTGGTCTCGCTCGGGCACGAGGTGGTGCTGACCCACGGCAACGGTCCGCAGGTGGGCAACCTGCTGGTGAAGAACGAGCTCGCTGCGTCGGTCGTCCCGCCGGTGCCATTGGACTGGTGCGGCGCGCAGACCCAGGCGACCGTCGGCTTCGTCGTGCTGGACACCCTCGAGGTCGCACTTCGTCGTCGCGGGCTGCGTCGCCCGGCCGCCGCCCTGGTGACCCGGACCCTGGTCGACCGCGACGACCCCGGTTTCACGAACCCGACCAAGCCGATCGGCCGCTACCTGCCCCAGCCCGAGGCCCAGGTCCTGGTCGACCACGGCCAGACCTGGCAGGACCGCGGTGAGCGCGGGTGGCGGCGCGTGGTCGCCTCGCCCGAGCCCCTCGAGATCCTGGACGCCGACAGCGCCCGTGCGCTGGTCGATGCGGGCTACGTGGTGGTGGCCGGCGGTGGCGGTGGCATCCCGTGCGTGCGGGACCCGGACGGTTCGGTGCGTGGCGTGGAGGCGGTCATCGACAAGGACCTGTCCGCCGCCGTGCTCGGGCGCGCGCTGGACGTCGACGTCCTGGTCATCGCGACCGACGTCGAGGCCGTGGCCACCGGCTGGGGGACCCCTGCGCAGCGCGAGCTCGGTGTGGTGAGCGTCGCCGAGCTGCGAGACCTCGCGGCTGCGGGGGAGTTCGCCAGCGGCTCCATGGGCCCCAAGGTCGAGGCCGTCTGCCGCTTCGTCGAGGCCGGCGGCACCCGCGCCGCCATCTGCGCCCTCGACCGGATCGCCGCCGCCGCGCTCGGCGAGGCCGGCACCGTCGTCCGTCCGTCTGCACCGTCAACCGAGGAGTGAGCGAATGCCGCAGGCCATCGAGGTCCGCAAGGTGCCCATCCTGTCCGTCAGCGACGCCAGCGGCCTCGCCCAGCTGATCGACGACGGGGTGATGGAGGCCGACCGGGTGGTCGCCGTGATCGGCAAGACCGAGGGGAACGGCGGCGTCAACGACTACACCCGGATCATCGCCGACCGCGCGTTCCGCGAGGTGCTGGTGGCGAAGGGCAC
This sequence comes from Angustibacter sp. McL0619, assembly GCF_049994355.1. NCBI lineage: Bacteria > Bacillati > Actinomycetota > Actinomycetes > Kineosporiales > Kineosporiaceae > Angustibacter > Angustibacter sp. McL0619. Next base: position 2,253,341 of record NZ_CP188257.1, read on the forward strand.
CCGCACCACCGAGGAGGTCCGCCAGGTCCCCATCGTCTGGTCCGGCGGGACCGACGGGGTGATCAGCCCGCACGCCACCGTGTTCGCCACGGTGCCGGACGGCGCCGTCGACCAGACCGACGAGCCCCGGCTGACCGTCGGGTTCGCGATGAGCGAGGTGCTGGCCCCCGAGGACATCGGCCGGGTCGCGATGGTGACCAAGGTCGCCGACGCGGTCCGGGTGGCCATGGAGCGGGCCGGAATCACCGACGTCGCCGACGTGCACTACGTGCAGACCAAGACCCCGCTGCTGACGATCCACACCATCCGGGACGCCAAGCAGCGCGGGCAGACCGTGTGGACCGAGCACACCCACGAGTCCATGGACCTGTCCAACGGCTGCACGGCACTGGGCATCGCGGTCGCCCTCGGCGAGATCGAGATGCCGACCGACGCCGACGTGATGCACGACCGATCGCTCTACTCCTCGGTGGCATCCTGCTCGTCCGGCGTCGAGCTGGACCAGGCCCAGGTCGTGGTGGTCGGCAACGCGCGCGGCGTCGGCGGCCGATACCGGATCGGCCACTCGGTGATGCGCGACGCGCTGGACGCCGACGGCATCTGGGCGGCGGTCAAGGACGCCGGTCTGCGGCTGCCGGACCGCCCGCACTCCAGCGACCTTGACGGTCGGCTGGTGAACGTCTTCCTCAAGTGCGAGGTGTCCCAGGACGGCGAGGTCCGTGGGCGGCGCAACGCCATGCTGGACGACTCCGACGTGCACTGGCACCGGCAGATCAAGTCGTGCGTCGGTGGCGTCACCGCCGCGGTGACCGGCGACCCAGCCGTGTTCGTCTCCGTCTCCGCGGCGCACCAGGGACCGGACGGCGGCGGCCCGGTCGCGGCCATCGTCGACCTGGGGGAGGAGCCCACCGGCTACCGGCCGCCCGCTGGCTAGGCTTGGCGGGTGAGCCTTGCCGTCCGAGTCATCCCCTGTCTCGACGTGGACGCCGGTCGCGTCGTCAAGGGAGTGAACTTCCAACAGCTGCGTGATGCCGGTGACCCGGTCGAGCTGGCCCGTCGTTACGACGCCGAGGGCGCCGACGAGCTGACCTTCCTGGACGTCACCGCGTCCAGCGACGACCGCAGCACCACCTACGACGTGGTCTCCCGCACGGCCGAGCAGGTGTTCATCCCGCTGACCGTCGGCGGCGGCGTCCGCTCCGTCGCGGACGTCGACCGGCTGCTGCGCGCCGGAGCCGACAAGGTGGGGATCAACACAGCCGCGATCGAGCGGCCGACGCTGGTGGCGGAGGTGGCGGACCGGTTCGGCGCGCAGGTCCTGGTGCTCAGCGTGGACGCCCGGCGCTGCCGTCCTGGAACGCCCACCGAGTCCGGCTTCGAGGTGACCACCCACGGCGGCCGACGCGGCACGGGTCTGGATGCCGTGCAGTGGGCCGCCACGGCGGCCACCCTCGGCGCGGGCGAGATCCTGCTCAACGCGATGGACGCCGACGGCACGACCAAGGGCTTCGACCTGGAGCTCATCGCGCTGGTCCGCGCGCGGGTCGACGTCCCGCTGGTCGCCAGTGGTGGCGCCGGCGCACCCGAGCACTTCGTCGAGGCGGTCCGGGCCGGCGCGGACGCCGTGCTGGCCGCCAGCGTCTTCCACTTCGAGCAGGTACGGATTCGCGAGGTGAAGTCGGCGCTCGCCGGCGCCGGGTTCGCCGTTCGCTGAGCGTCGGCTCAGAGCCCGGACGGGGCCTGGCGAAGCGCGTCGACGGCCTCGTTGGGTCCATCCAGCGAGACCTGCGCGACGTCCCGGCGCCCGAAGCAGAACAGCAGCAGCTCGGCCGCAGGCCCCTCGACGCGCACGCTCGGGTGGCCCCGCTTGACGGTGGTCCGGCCGAGGCCGGTGGCGACCAGCTCGACCCCCACATCGGCCCGGCGCATCCCGAGCCGGCCGGTCATCGCGCAGTTTCGCCACAGCGCGGCCTCGAGGTCCGGGTGCAGGTCGCGTGGCTCCCAGCCCGGCTGAGCCCGCCGGACGTCCTCGTGGTGCACGAAGAACTCGGCCGTGTTGGTCAGCTCGTCCAGCACGCCCCAGCGCATCGGGTTCCAGACCGGCGGTCCGCCGCGCAGCCGTTCGACGAGCTGCTCCCAGGGCAGTGCGGCCAGCTGCTGCTGCACCGAGGTGGCGTGTCCGGAAAGCGGTGGAAGGTAGATCCCGACCTGCGCGTCCGGACGGCTCTCGCGCAGCACCAGGTGCGCGGCGAGGTCGCTCGTGTCCCACCCTTCGCACAGTGTGGGCGCCGACGGACCGGTCAACAGGAGGGTCTCGCACAGAGCGGCGCGCTCCGCACGGGCATGATTGCTCATGCACCGATCCTCGCATCCGGTGCTGTCGGCCGCTCATGAGAGGCTGAGCCGTCCCTGATTCCCAGCTGGAAGTGAGCACGTGGAGACCCGTCCCTACACCCTGCGTCGCGGTCTGTTCGTGCTCGGCCAGGGGATCCGTCGCGTCCCCGGGATCTTCGCGGTGGCCGTCGTCGGCAGCGCGCTCTACGGAGTGATGACCGCCGGCACGGCCTGGGCCCTGGGCAAGGTGATCGCGAACGTGATCGGGCCCTCCTTCGAGTCGGGGCAGATCGACGTCAGCGAGCTGGCCAAGGGGGCCGGGCTGATGGCCGGGGTCGCCGTGCTGCTCACCACGGGTGTGATCCTGCGGCGGGTCGCCGCCGGGTACGCGGTGTACGACCTCGGGGCCCAGTTCCGTCGACGGGTCACCGCGCAGTACCTGCGGCTGCCGCTGTCCTGGCACGGACGGCACCCCACCGGTCAGCTGCTCTCCAACGCCAACGCAGACGTCGAGGCGACCTGGCAGGTGTTCGCGCCGCTGCCGATGGCGATCGGCGTGATCGTCATGCTCGTGGTCGCGGCGGTCTCGATGGTGCTCGCGGACCCGGTCCTCGCGCTGATCGGGTTCTGCGTCTTCCCGCTCGTCTTCCTTGTGAATGTCGTGTTCCAGCGCTGGATGTCACCGCGGGTCACCCGCGCCCAGCAGCTGCGCGCCGAGGTGTCCGACGTCGCGCACGAGAGCTTCGACGGAGCGCTGATCGTCAAGGCCATGGGCCGCGAGCAGGCCGAGACCCAGCGCTTCGCCGACCAGTCCTTGGCTCTGCGCGACGCGAACATCTCGGTGGGGCGCACCCGAGGCGTGTTCGACCCGATCATCGAGGCCATCCCGAACCTCGGCACCCTGGCCGTGCTGGCCGTCGGCACCGCGCAGGTTTCCTCGGGCGCCACGACAGCAGCGACGGTCGTGCAAGTCGCGTACCTCTTCTCGTTGCTGGGCTTCCCGGTGCGGGCGCTGGGCTGGGTGCTCGGCGAGCTGCCGCGCAGCGTCGTCGGGTGGGACCGCGTGCAGTCCGTGCTGGAGGCCGAGGGCGGCATGACCTATGGCGACCGCGAGGTCGCCAAGGACGGCGCCGCCACGCTGGAGCTGCAGCGGGTCGACTTCGCGCACGTCGACGGGTCGGGCGAGGCCGTCCCCGTGCTTCGTCACGTGAGCCTGGTCGCCGAGCCCGGCCGCACCCTTGCCGTGGTCGGCGCCACCGGCTCGGGCAAGTCGACGCTGACCACCTTGGTGGTCCGGCTGGCCGACCCGGACGCGGGCTCGGTGCTGCTGGACGGCGTGGACGTCCGTCAGACCCGCGAGGGCGAGGTAGCCCGGCACATCGCCCTGGTGCCCCAGCACACGTTCCTGTTCGACGACACGGTTCGCGGCAACGTGACCCTGGGTGACACCGACCTGGAGGACCCGGACGACCGCCGGGTATGGGCGGCCCTGCGGCTCGCCCAGGGGGACGGTTTCGTCGCGGCCCTGCCGCACGGGCTGGACACCCACGTCGGTGAGCGCGGCACCACCCTGTCCGGTGGTCAGCGCCAACGCATCGCCCTCGCGCGGGCGCTGGTGCGCCAGCCAAGGCTGCTCGTGCTGGACGACGCGACCAGCGCCGTGGACCCACGCGTCGAGTCCGCGATCCTCGCCGGGCTGCGCAAGGCCTCGGACGGGACGACCGTGCTGGTGGTCGCCTACCGGAAGGCGACCATCGCACTGGCCGACGAGGTGGTGTTCCTGGTGGACGGCACAGTGGCCGACCGCGGCACCCACGCCGGCCTGACCGCGCGCAACCCCGAGTACCGCAACCTGGTGGACGCCTACGAGCGCGAGGCCGCCGAGCGTGAGCTGCTGGAAGCCGAGAACGAGGAGGCGTCGGCGTGAGCACCTCCACGATCGCCGGCCGGGGCGAGCACGACACCCAGGCCACCGCCCTGCACACCCTCCGTCGCGGGGTCGAGCTGTCGCCCGAGCTGCGTCACGGTCTGGTCTGGACCCTGCTCCTGGCCGCCGTCGCCACCCTCGGCCGCGTCGTGGTGCCGTTCGCGGTGCAGCAGACCATCGACCGCGGCGTGCTGGCGGCCGGCGGGCCCGACGTGGCCAACGTCAGCCGGCTGCTGGCGCTCGCCGCCTGCGTGGTCGCCGTCACCGCCGTCGCGGCGTACGCGGTCAACATCAGGTTGTTCCGGGCCGCCGAGGGCGGTCTGGCGACCTTGCGGATAGGTGCCTTCCGGCACGTGCACGACCTGTCCGTGCTCACCCAGAGCAGCGAGCGGCGCGGCTCACTGGTCTCGCGGGTCACCAGCGACGTCGATACGATCTCGAACTTCGTGCAGTTCGGCGGCCTGATGCTGATCCTGTCGACACTGCAGCTCACGGTCGCGACCGGGCTGATGCTGGCCTACTCACCGCTGCTCACCGCCGTTGTCTGGGCCTGCTTCCTGCCGGTGTTCTTCCTGGCCAAGCCGATGCAGCGCCGCGTCTCGATCGCCTACGCGCAGGTGCGCGAGCGGGTGGGTGGCGTGCTCTCGGCGGTCTCCGAGTCGGTGGTCGGGGCGGCCACGATCCGGGCGTACGCCGTCGAACGTCGGACCGCCGAGCGGGTGGACGACGCCGTCCAGCAGCACCGGGACGCCGCGGTCCGCGCCCAGGTACGGGTGGCAGCCAGCTTCTCCCTAGGCGTGCTGGTCAGCGGCCTGGTGAGCGTGGTGGTGGTCATCGTCGGGACGTGGTGGGGCGTCAAGGGGCACCTGAGTGTTGGCCAGCTGCTGGCCTTCCTGTTCCTGGTGCAGCTGTTCACCGGGCCGGTCCAGATCGGCACCGAGGTGCTGAACGAGATGCAGAACGCCATCGCGGGATGGCGGCGGGTGCTCGCGGTGGTCGACACCCCGGCGGACGTGGCCGATCCGGGGGAGGCCGGCCAGGTCCTGCCCCGCGGCCCGATCACGGTGCGCTTCGACCACGTGTCCTACGCCTACCCCGGCGGCCCGACGGTGCTGCACGACGTCGACCTGGAGATCGCCCCGTGCAGCCGGGTGGCGGTCGTCGGCGAGACCGGCTCGGGCAAGACCACGTTCGCCAAGCTGCTCACCCGCTTGATGGACCCGGCCACCGGTTGTGTGCAGGTGGACGGCGTCGACCTGCGTGAGGTCCGGTTCTCGTCGCTGCGCGAGCGCATCGTGATGGTGCCGCAGGACGGCTTCCTGTTCGACGACACCTTGCTGAGCAATGCGCGCTTCGCCCGTCCGGACGCCACCCGCGAGGAGGTCGCCCTGGCCTTCACCGAGCTCGGCCTCACCGAGTGGCTGGAGGGTCTCGCGCACGGGCTGGACACCCGGGTCGGTCAGCGGGGCGAGTCGCTGTCCGCCGGCGAGCGCCAGCTGGTGGCGCTGGCCCGGGCGTACCTGGCCGACCCCGACCTGCTGGTGCTGGACGAGGCGACCTCGGCGGTGGACCCAGCCACCGAGGTCCGGATCCAGCGTGCGCTCGACAGCCTCTCCCGCGGCCGGACCTCGATCGCGATCGCGCACCGGCTGTCCACCGCCGAGGCCGCCGACGAGGTGCTCGTGGTGGATGCCGGCGTGGTCGTCGAGCGCGGGCCTGCGGCCGAGCTGGTCGAGCAGGGCGGCGTCTACGCTGCCCTGCACGAGAGCTGGATCTCCCAGCAGCGCCTCGGGTAGCCGTCAGCCGCGCACGTCCCACTGGTGGTGGACGATGTCGTGCGCGTAGTAGCGAGCCAGCGAGGCGACGGTGAACACCGATCCGTTGGACCGGCGTCCGGGGCGCTTCCACTGCCGGCCGTGCACCGCGTCCAGGGTGCTGGCGACCACCTCCGCGCAGGTGGCCAGGTCCAGCGCGACCTGCGCCGGGTCCCGGGTGGCGTAGTGCCCGTCCAACGCGCTCTGGTCCTGGTCCCAGTTCTCGAACGTCGGGTCGTCCTCGCTGAGCATGAGGTCGAAGCGCCGTCCGAACACCTGGTGCACGTCGACCACGTGGCAGGCGTACTCCAGCGGGGACCAGGTCGATTGGTCCGGTCGACGGCCGACGTCCTGCCGGGTCAGCACCGCCTGCCAGGCGGCGGCGTTCTCCCGCACCAGCTCGGGCACGTCCGCGGCGTCCAGCTCGGCGGCGTCGAAACCACAGTCGGGGCAGCGGCGGTCGATCACCCAGGTCCAGTCCTTGGTGTCTGCAGAGATCGGCATAGGCACAATGGTGCCGTGCCCGCACCCGAGACCCCGTCTCCGCTCCCGTCCGATCTGGCTGCCCGGCTGAAGCGGGACGGTGACGGACTGGTCTGCGCCGTCGTCCAGCAGCACGACACCGGCCAGGTCCTGATGGTCGGCTGGATGGACGACGAGGCGGTGCACCGCACCATGACGACCGGCCGGGTCACCTTCTGGAGCAGGAGCCGCCAGGAGTACTGGCGCAAGGGCGACACCAGCGGCAACGTCCAGCTGGTCAAGGGCCTCGCCCTTGACTGCGACGGCGACGCGCTCCTGGTGCGGGTGGTCCAGGTGGGCGCCGCCTGTCACACCGGTACCCACAGCTGCTTCGACGGTCGCGAGCTCGACGCCGTGGTCAGCGGGGCCGGCCGGTGAGCGGTCAACCGACGCCCGACCTCACCTTCGGCCGTACCTGGCCGGACCGTGACACGTTCCGGCTGCTGGCCGGCGACCGGCGGGTCATCCCGGTCGTGCGCCGGCTGCTGGCCGACGCGGAGACCCCGCTCGGCGTCTACCGCAAGCTCGCCCAGGACGCGCCGGCGACCTTCCTGCTGGAGTCGGCCGAGCACGGCGGAGTGTGGTCGCGGTACTCGATCATCGGCGCGCACTGCTCGGCCACGTTGACCGAGGTCGACGGCGAGGCGTACTGGATCGGCGAACCGCCGGTCGGTCTGCCCACGTCCGGGGACCCGACCCTCGCGCTGCGCGACACCGTTGAAGCACTGCGCACTCCGGCGCTGGGCGGGCTTCCGCCGCTGACCGGCGGCCTGGTCGGCGCGCTGACCTACGACGTCGTGCGCCGGTGGGAGCACCTGCCGGACGACAACACGGACGACCTGGGGCTGCCCGAGCTCACGATGATGCTGGCCACCGACCTCGCGGTGCTCGACCACGCGGACGGTTCGATCCTGCTGGTGGCCAACGCGGTCAACCAGGACGACACCGACGAGCGGGTCGACGAGGCGTGGGCCGACGCGGTGAGCCGGTTGGACCGGATGGTCGAGCGACTGAGCAGACCGGCGCCCAGCACCGTCGCGGTGCCTAGCGACGACGAGCCCAAGGTGCGCAGCCAGCTGTTCGACACCGAGTACGGCCAGATGGTCGAACGCGCGAAGGAGGCCGTCCGCGCCGGGGACGTCTTCCAGGTCGTGCCGTCCCAGCGCTACGAGATCGACTGCCCGGCGGACGCGCTGGACGTGTACCGGGTGCTGCGTGCTTCCAACCCCAGCCCGTACATGTACCTGCTGCGGCTGCCCACGCCGGACGGCGGCACCTACGACGTGGTCGGCTCGAGCCCGGAGGCGCTGGTCAAGGTCGACGGCCGGCAGGTCATGACGCGCCCGATCGCCGGCACCCGCCCGCGCGGCGCCACGCCCGAGGTCGACGTCGCGCACGCGGAGTCCCTGCTGGCGGATGAGAAGGAGCGGGCCGAGCACCTGATGCTCGTCGACCTGGCCCGCAACGACCTCTCGCGGGTGTGTGACGCCGGTTCGGTGGAGGTGCTCGACTTCATGCAGGTCGAGCGGTACAGCCACGTGATGCACCTGGTCTCCACGGTCGTGGGCCGGCTGCGCGCGGACCGGACGGCGTTCGACGCCCTGGTGGCGACGTTCCCGGCCGGCACGCTCAGCGGGGCGCCCAAGGTGCGCGCGATGGAGCTGATCGACGAGATGGAGACGACGCGCCGCGGCCTGTACGGCGGGACCGTGGGCTACCTGGACTTCGCCGGCGACCTGGACATGGCCATCGCCATCCGGACCGCGGTCATTCGCGACGGTCTGGCGTACGTGCAGGCCGGCGGTGGCGTGGTCGCGGACTCCGATCCCGTGGCCGAGCACCAGGAGTCGGTGAACAAGTCGATGGCCGTGCTGCGCGCGGTCGCGGCCGCGGCGACCCTGCGGGCAGCCACGTGAGAGCGGCACGGCTGGACGGACCCGGACCGGCCGCGGTGCTGGCCATGGTGGGCGGCGCGCTGGGACTGCTGGCCGCCTCGCGACCCTGGGTGCACGCGGTGGTCCAGGACCCGGTGCTCGGCCGGACGAGCGTCACGGCGTCCGGGCGGCAGGCCGCGGCCGTCGTCCCGGCTGTCGCGCTGGTGGCGCTGGCCGGTGGGGTGGCCCTTCTGTTGGCCCGCACCCTCGGACGGCGGGTGGCGGGGTTGCTGCTGGTGCTCGCCGGTGCGGCGCAGCTCGCCGCGGCGCTGGCGGTGGTGCGCTCGCCGGAGTCAGGCGTCAGCGACGTGGTGGCCCGCGCCGTCGGGGCGGTGGGCACGACGGACGTCCACGTGCAGGTGACCGGGTGGCCGTGGCTCGCAGTGGCCAGCGGGGTGCTGGTCGCCGCCGCGGGCGCCCTTGCGGTGCTGCGCGCCCGGCACTGGGAGGTCCGGACCACCCGCTACGACCCGCCGGGGCCGCCCGGCTCTCCAGCCGAGGACCCGGCGCCCGAGGACGCCGCGGCGCCGGACACGTGGGACGCGCTGAGTCGCGGCGAGGACCCCACCCGCTAACCTCGGTGCAGGCAGATTCACCCCCGTCATCGCATGCACCAGCACAGGAGGGCCGGCAGATGGCCGAGCACGGTCACGACAGTCACGGCAACACGGTTGCCGCATGGTCCTGCGTGGGCCTGCTGATGGTCGGCTCGTTCATCATGTGCCTGGCCGTCGTGCTGGCCTCCGTGCCGGTGTTCGTGGTCGGTGGTGTGGTCGCCGTGATCGGGCTGGTCGTCGGCAAGCTCCTATCGCTCGCCGGCTACGGCGCACCTCGGCCGGCCGAGAGCCGCGTCCCCGCCGACGCGAACTGAGCGCATGACCGCGGCGCTGTCGGTTCAGCGCCCGAGACTGCTGGCGCGCACGGCTGCCCCGCTGGGCACCGCGGCGCTGCTGGTGGGATCGGCGGCGGCGCTTGCTCTGCGCGACCCGCACGCCATCGGGTCCTGGGGGTACTGCCCGTTCCTGGCGCTCACTGGTCTGCCGTGCCCGTTCTGCGGGGGCCTGCGCGCGGTCTGGGACCTGGAGCACGGGGACCTGACCGCAGCGGTGCGCTCGAACCTGCTGGTGGTACTGGTCCTGCCGGTGCTGGTCGTCGCGGTCCTCACCTGGCTTCGACGCCGAGTCCGCGGGGACGGCAGCGAAGGTCCGCCGGCCGCGACCGGGCGGGTCGCAGCGCTCGGACTGGTCGTCCTGCTCGGCTTCGGGCTTCTGCGCTGGTTGCCGGCCATGGCGTGGCTCACCCCCTGAACCGACGTTCGCCGCTAGGGTCTCGCCCCATCGGCACGCCAGTGACGCCGCGAGAGCTAGGGGCCAACCATGACTCAGCACCCCGACCAGGAGGGCCAGAGACCCGAGCCGCCCGCTCAGCAACCCTTCCAGCCGCCGGCTCCACCGGCCGACTACGGCGAGCCACCGCAGTACGGGGCGCCGCCCCCCTACGGCAACGCGCCACAGTACGCAGGCGGCTACGGCCCGCCCGCTCCAGGCGTGGGCCCGGAGTCGCACCTGATGGGAAAGCGGTTCCTCGGGCGCATCCTCGACGGCCTGATCGGCCTGGCGATCGGCCTGGTCATCGCCATCCCGCTCGGGTTGTTCAGCGCCACCACGGGCAGCCGCGGCATGTACAGCGGCGTCCAGCTCGGCACGACCGGCATCATGCTGGTCATCTGGGGCGCGTACGAGATCTACCTCGTCGGGTCCCGGGGCCAGACCCTGGGGATGATGGCCGCGGGCATCAAGCTGGTCAGCACCGACACCGGCCTCAAGCCGGACTACGGCAGTGCCGCCCTGCGCTGGATCATCCTCGCCGCCGGTTACGCCATCTGCTTCATCCCGTTCCTGCTGATCTGCTTCTCACCGATGTTCGACGGTTCGGGACGCCAGCAGGGCTGGCACGACAAGGCGAGCAAGACGCAGGTTGTCCTCGCCTGACCAGCGAGCAGGCTGCGGTGCGCCCGTGACGGCGTAGGGCGTGGTGCAGGACCCTCCACCGAGACGGTCCGCACCACGTCCTACGATCGAGGTTGCGGGGTCATCGCGAACGAGCTGGGGTGAGACGGCTGAGCGTCTTGGACGACATCATCGTCGGCGTGCGTGCGGACCTGGCGACCCGCGAGGCGGCCATCCCGCTGGGGGCCGTGCGCGAGCGCGTCGAACGGGCCGAGCCCGCGCGCGATGCGTACGCCGCGCTCGCGGCGGGCGGCGGTGTCAAGGTGATCGCCGAGGTCAAGCGGTCCAGCCCCAGCAAGGGTGCACTCGCGGCGATCGGTGACCCGGCCGGACTGGCCACCGACTACTCGAGCGGTGGGGCCAGCTGGATCAGTGTGCTGACCGAGCAGCGCCGGTTCGGCGGCAGTCTGGACGACCTGGACGCCGTGCGGCTCGCGGTCGACACTCCGTTGCTGCGCAAGGACTTCGTGGTCTCCAGCTACCAGCTGTGGGAGGCCCGCGCACACGGCGCGGACGCCGTCCTGCTGATCGTCGCGGCGCTGGACCAGCAGGCGTTGGTCTCGCTGCAGGAGCGCGCCTGGTCGCTCGGCATGGCCGTGCTGGTCGAGGTGCACGACGAGGCCGAGCTGACCCGGGCCATCGACTGCGGCGCCAGGATCATCGGCGTCAACGCCCGCGACCTGCGCACCCTGGAGGTCGACCGGGGCACCTTTGCCCGACTCTCGCCGTCCATCCCGGACGGCGTCGTGCGGGTGGCCGAGTCCGGCGTCCGCGGTCCGCACGACGTGCTCGAGTACGCCCGGCACGGCGCCGACGCGGTCCTGGTGGGGGAGAGCCTGGTCACCGGCGGCAACCCGCGCGCCGCAGTGGCGGACCTGGTCGCGGCCGGAGCGCACCCGGCCCTGCGTCCCAGCCGCTGACCCGCGGCAGCGACCTGAGAGACTGGCCGCATGACCGTGTCCGGCAGCCTGCCGCCCTCCTCCGCGCCGCCGACGTCCGCGCCGGACCTGCTCGGTGACGGGCGGTTCGGCCCGTACGGCGGCCGCTACGTCCCCGAGGCGCTGGTGGCCGCGCTGGACGAGCTCGCTCAGGCGTTCCGCTCGGCGATGATCGACCCGGGGTTCCTGACCGAGCTGGACACGCTGCACCGCAACTACTCCGGCCGGCCGAGCCTGCTCACCGAGGCGCCTCGGTTCGCCGTGCACGCCGGCGGGGCACGAATCCTGCTCAAGCGCGAGGACCTGAACCACACCGGGTCGCACAAGATCAACAACGTTCTCGGTCAGGCGCTGCTGACGAAGCGGATGGGCAAGACCCGGATCATCGCCGAGACCGGCGCCGGCCAGCACGGAGTGGCGAGCGCGACGGCCGCTGCCTTGATGGGCCTGGAGTGCAGGGTCTACATGGGCGAGGAGGACACCCGTCGCCAGGCCCTCAACGTCGCCCGGATGCGGTTGCTCGGCGCCGAGGTCGTTCCGGTCACCACCGGGTCGCGCACGCTCAAGGACGCGATGAACGAGGCGATGCGTGACTGGGTCACCAATGTCGATGACACCCACTACCTGATCGGCACGGTCGCTGGTCCGCACCCGTTCCCGAGGATGGTGCGGGAGTTCCACCGGGTGATCGGCGAGGAGGCCCGGGCCCAGGTACTGGAGCTGACTGGCCGCCTGCCGGACGCGGTGCTGGCCTGCGTCGGCGGCGGCTCGAACGCGATCGGCATCTTCCAGTCGTTCATCGACGACGTCGGCGTGCGGCTGGTCGGCCTGGAGGCGGGCGGCGACGGAGTCGCCAGTGGACGGCATGCCGCGAGCATCACCGGCGGCAGTCCCGGCATCCTGCACGGCGCACGCTCCTACATCCTTCAGGACGAGGACGGCCAGACCGTCGAGAGCCACAGCATCTCCGCCGGCCTGGACTACCCGGGCGTCGGCCCCGAGCACGCGTGGCTGCACGACACCGGCCGCGCGACGTACGAGCCCGTCGACGACGCCGAGGCGATGGAGGCATTCCGGCTGCTGTGCCGCACGGAAGGCATCATCCCGGCCATCGAGAGCGCGCACGCGCTGGCCGGCGCGCTGCGTCTTGGCCGCGAGCTGGGTCCGCAGGCGGTGCTGCTGGTCAACCTGTCGGGCCGCGGCGACAAGGACGTGGACACGGCCGCGCACTGGTTCGGTCTCCTCGAGGACGGCGGGTCATGACCTCCGTGCAAGCCGTACTGGCCGCGACGCGTGAGCAAGGACGCGCGGCGCTGATCGGCTACCTGCCCGTCGGGTTCCCGGACGTCGCCACGTCGGTGCTCGCGATGCAGGCCATGGTGCGGGCCGGCGCGGACATCATCGAAGTCGGTGTCCCGTACACGGACCCCCTGATGGACGGGCCGGTGATCCAGCGCGCGGCAGACGCGGCCCTGCGCGCGGGAGCGCGAACCGACGACGTGTTCACGGCGGTGCGTGCGGTCGCAGAGGCTGGGGCGTCCGCGCTGGTGATGACCTACTGGAACCTGGTCGACCACCGGGGAGTCGATCGCTTCGCCGCTGAGCTGGCGAACGCCGGCGGTGCCGGCCTGATCACCCCTGACCTGATCCCGGACGAGGCCGACGAGTGGCTCGCGGCGGCCGAGCGGCACGACCTGGACCGCGTCTTCCTGCTGGCGCCGAGCTCCACCGACGCGCGCGTGCGATCCACCACGCAGGCTTGTCGGGGCTTCGTCTACGCGGCCAGCACGATGGGCGTCACCGGCGCCCGCGACGCCGTGGGCAGCGGCGCCGAGCGGTTGGTCGAGCGGATACGTGCGGTCAGCGACATTCCGGTCTGCGTGGGGCTCGGCGTGTCCACCGGCGACCAGGCGGCGCAGCTCGCCGCCTTCGCGGACGGCGTGATCGTCGGGTCCGCTTTGGTGCGCTGCCTGGCCGACGCCGCCGACGTCCGCGCCGGGATCGCGGCCGTGGAGTCGCTCACCAGCGAGCTGGCCGACGGCGTCCGCCGGGCCGCACGCACGAGTGGGGCGACGCGTTGAGCTCCGCCTTCCCAGCCACGATCCCCAGTCCCGCCCAGGGCGTGTGGTGGCTCGGCCCGTTGCCGGTGCGCGCGTATGCGCTGTGCATCCTGATCGGCATCGCGCTGGCCGTCTGGATCGCCGGCAAGCGGTGGCGGGCTCGCGGCGGCGCCGACGGCATCGTGCTGGACATCTCCGCCTGGGCCGTCCCGTTCGGCATCGTCGGGGCCCGGATCTACCACGTGGCCACCAGCTGGCAGCCGTACTTCGCCAGCGGGGGACACCCGTGGGACGCGCTGAAGATCTGGAACGGCGGCCTGGGCATCTGGGGCGCCGTGGCCGGTGGGGCGCTGGGTGCGTATATCGCCTGCCGGCGCAAGAACGTCTCGTTCCTGATGTTCGCGGACTGCGCAGCGCCGGGGGTCGCCGTCGCGCAGGCCTGCGGCCGGATCGGCAACTACTTCAACAACGAGATCTACGGCGGGCGGACGAGCCTGCCGTGGGGGCTGCAGGTGCACGAGTGGAACCCCAGCACCGGCGAGGCGCTGCGGGACGCCAGCGGGCAGCCGATCCTGCTCCCCGGCGCTTACCACCCGACGTTCCTGTACGAGGCGCTGTGGTGCCTGCTGCTGGCCGGGGTCATCGTCCTGCTGGACCGGCGGTTCACCCTCGACCGAGGTCGGACGTTCGCCCTCTACGTGATGTTCTACACAGCGGGCCGGCTGGCCATCGAGACCCTGCGCACCGACACGGCAAACCTGATCCTGGGTCATCGCCTGAACGAGTGGACCAGCGTGCTGGTCTTCCTCGGCGGTCTGGTGCTGTTCGTCGTGCAGACTCGAAAGGCTCGGCGAGCGCGCACGCCGTCTCAGGATGCGGACGACGTTCCCGAGCCGCAAGACGTGTAACGCGGTCGAAACGTCCGCTAGAGTTCCCTCAACCCCGCGGGCCAATGCCGTCCACGGCGGGGGTTGTGCCGGTGATCCCGGCGCATAGTTGTGCACACGACGGGCCCGGTTCACCGGGCCTGGAGCGATGGGACGGTGAACATGGGCTTGAGCAGCTTCTCCGCGCGTCCGCTGGCGACCGGCCTGTACGACGGTCGTCACGAGCATGACGCCTGCGGGGTCGCGTTCGTCGCGACGATGCGCGGCCACGCCGGGCACGACATCGTCGAGCACGCCCTCACCGCGCTGCGCAACCTGGACCACCGCGGCGCCACCGGCGCCGACCCCAGCGTCGGCGATGGCGCGGGCATCCTGACCCAGGTCCCGGACGCGTTCCTGCGCGCGAGCGTGGAGTTCGAGCTGCCCGCGGCCGGCGGCTACGCCGTCGGCATCGCGTTCCTGCCCTTGGACGATGAGGCCCGGTCCGAGGTGGTCCGGCAGATCGAGGCCATGGCGGACGACGAGGGGCTGACCGTTCTCGGCTGGCGCGACGTGCCCGTGGTGCCGGACCTCGTGGGGGAGGTGGCCCGGGACTGCATGCCGGCGTTCCGGCAGCTGTTCGTCGCCGCAGCCGGCAGTCGGCTGGTCGGACTGGGGCTGGAGCGGCTGGTCTACGCGCTGCGCAAGCGCGCCGAGCGTGAGCTCGAGGTCTACTTCCCCTCGCTGTCCTCGCGGACGCTGGTCTACAAAGGCATGCTGACCACCGGTCAGCTGGAGCCGTTCTTCCCCGACCTGTCGGACCGCCGGTTCGCCACCGAGCTGGCGCTCGTGCACTCGCGCTTCTCGACCAACACCTTCCCCTCCTGGCCGCTGGCCCACCCGTTCCGGATCATCGCCCACAACGGCGAGATCAACACCGTCCAGGGCAACCGGAACTGGATGGCCGCGCGGGAGAGCCAGGTGCGCAGCGACCTCATCCCCGGTGACATCTCGCGCCTGTTCCCGATCTGCACCCCGCAGGCCAGCGACTCGGCGTCCTTCGACGAGGTGCTCGAGCTGCTGCACCTGGCCGGCCGGTCGCTGCCGCACGCGGTGCTGATGATGATCCCTGAGGCGTGGGAGAACCACGCCGAGATGGACCCGGCCCGCCGGGCGTTCTACGAGTTCCACTCGGCATTCATGGAGCCGTGGGACGGGCCGGCCTGCGTCACGTTCACCGACGGCAAGCTGATCGGTGCCGTGCTGGACCGCAACGGCCTGCGTCCCGGCCGGTACTGGGTGACCGAGGACGGGCTGGTCGTGCTGGCCAGCGAGGTCGGCGTCCTCGACCTCGACCCGGCCACGGTGGTGCGCAAGGGCCGGCTGCAGCCGGGCCGGATGTTCCTGGTGGATACCGAGCACGGGCGGCTGGTCGGCGACGACGAGGTCAAGGCCGAGCTGGCGGCGCAGAACCCGTACGAGGAGTGGCTGCACGCCGGGCTGATCCACCTCGCCGACCTGCCCGAGCGCGAGCACATCGTGCACACGCCCGCCTCGGTCGCCCGACGTCAGCGCACGTTCGGGTACACCGAGGAGGAGCTGCGCGTCCTGGTGTCCCCGATGGCGTCGGCTGGTGCCGAGCCGATCGGTTCGATGGGCACCGACACCCCGGTGGCCGTGCTGTCGCAGCGGCCCCGGCTGCTCTTCGACTACTTCACCCAGCTGTTCGCCCAGGTCACCAACCCGCCGCTCGACGCGATCCGGGAGGAGCTCGTCACCTCGCTCGGCACCGTGATCGGGCCGGAGGTCAACGCGCTGGACGCCACCCCGGCGCACTGCCGGCAGCTGGTGCTGCCGTTCCCGGTGATCGACAACGACGAGCTGGCCAAGATCGTGCACGTCAACGCGGACGGCGACCTGCCGGGCTACGCGACGACGGTCGTCAAGGGTCTGTACGAGGTGGGCGGCGGTGGCGCCGCGCTGCGCATGCGGCTGCACGAGATCTTCGATGAGGTGTCGCAGGCGATCGAGGAGGGCGCACGGTTCGTCGTGCTGTCCGACCGCGACTCCGGGCGCGACCTGGCACCGATCCCGTCGCTGCTGCTCACCTCAGCCGTGCACCACCACCTGATCCGGGCGAAGACCCGGACCCAGGTCGGACTGCTGGTCGAGGCCGGCGACGTCCGCGAGGTGCACCACGTCGCCCTGCTGATCGGCTACGGCGCCGCCGCGGTCAACCCGTACCTGGCCATGGAGTCGGCGGAGGACCTGGCTCGCAAGGGCGTCCTGGGTGCGGTGTCGCCGGACACCGCGGTGCGCAACCTGATCAAGGCGCTCGGCAAGGGCGTGCTCAAGGTGATGAGCAAGATGGGCATCTCCACTGTCGCCTCCTACCGCGGGGCCCAGGTGTTCGAGGCCATCGGCCTGTCCAAGGAGCTGGTCGCGGAGTTCTTCACCGGCACAACCTCGCAGCTGGGCGGCATCGACCTGGACGTCATCGCCGCGGAGACCGCGCTCCGGCACGCCTCGGCGTACCCGGCGGACGGGGTCCGTCCCGCGCACCGCCGGCTCGAGGTGGGCGGCGAGTACCAGTGGCGGCGTGAGGGTGAGCCGCACCTGTTCGACCCCGAGACGGTGTTCCGGCTCCAGCACTCGACCAGGGCCCGGCGCTTCGACGTGTTCAGGCAGTACACCCAGCGGGTCAACGACCAGTCCGAGCGGCTGATGACGTTGCGCGGGCTGCTCGCCTTCCGCTCCGGCCAGGACGGCGTGCCCGGCCGAGCCATCCCGATCGACGAGGTCGAGCCGGTGAGCGAGATCGTCAAGCGGTTCTCCACCGGCGCGATGAGCTACGGCTCGATCAGCCAGGAGGCGCACGAGACCCTCGCCGTGGCGATGAACCGGCTCGGCGCGCGGTCCAACACCGGCGAGGGAGGCGAGGACGACGACCGGCTGCTGGACCCGGTGCGGCGCAGCGCCGTGAAGCAGGTGGCCTCCGGTCGGTTCGGGGTGACCAGCCTCTACCTGACCCACGCCGACGACATCCAGATCAAGATGGCCCAGGGCGCCAAGCCCGGCGAGGGCGGTCAGCTGCCGGCGCACAAGGTCTACCCGTGGGTCGCGCGCACCCGGCACTCGACGCCGGGCGTCGGTCTGATCTCTCCGCCGCCGCACCACGACATCTACTCGATCGAGGACCTCGCCCAGCTCATCCACGACCTGAAGAACGCCAACCCGCAGGCGCGGGTGCACGTCAAGCTGGTCGCCGAGGTCGGGGTCGGCACGGTGGCCGCTGGGGTCAGCAAGGCGCACGCCGACGTCGTCCTGATCTCCGGGCACGACGGCGGTACCGGTGCGTCCCCCTTGACCAGCCTCAAGCACGCCGGTGCGCCGTGGGAGCTGGGCCTCGCCGAAGCGCAGCAGACGTTGCTGCTGAACGGGTTGCGCGACCGGATCGTCGTGCAGGTCGACGGGCAGCTCAAGACCGGTCGCGACGTCTTGGTCGCCGCGCTGCTCGGTGGTGAGGAGTTCGGCTTCGCCACCGCGCCGCTGGTGGTCAGCGGCTGCATCATGATGCGGGTCTGCCACCTGGACACCTGTCCGGTCGGGATCGCCACCCAGAACCCGGAGCTGCGCGCGCGCTTCACCGGCAAGCCCGAGTTCGTGCAGACGTTCTTCGAGTACATCGCCGAAGAGGTCCGTGAGCTGCTGGCCGAGCTGGGGCTGCGCAGCCTGGACGAGGCGATCGGCCGGGTCGACCTGCTGGACACCCGCCGGGCGGTCCGGCACTGGAAGGCGTCCGGGCTCGACCTGACGCCGGTGCTGACGTCCGTCGAGCTGCCGGACGGCGCATCTCGCCGGCACACCACCGCCCAGGACCACGGGCTGGAGAAGGCGCTGGACCACACGCTCATCTCGATGAGCGCCGACGCCCTGGAACGTCGCGACCCGGTCCGGATCACGCTGCCCGTCCGCAACGTCAACCGCACGGTCGCCACGATGCTCGGCCACGAGGTGACCAAGCGCTACCCCGAGGGGCTCGCGGACGACACGATCGACGTCACGCTGACCGGCTCGGCCGGTCAGTCGTTGGGCGCGTTCCTGCCGCGCGGGGTCACGGTGCGGCTGTTCGGCGACACCAACGACTACCTGGGCAAGGGACTGTCCGGTGGCCGGCTGGTCGTCCGCCCGGACCGTTCGTCAGTGCTCACCGCGGAGCTGAACGTGGTCGCCGGCAACGTCGTCGCGTACGGCGCGACGGCGGGCGAGATCTTCGTGCGCGGGCTTGCGGGTGAACGCTTCTGCGTGCGCAACTCCGGTGCGACGGCAGTCGTTGAGGGTGTCGGTGACCACGCGCTGGAGTACATGACCGGTGGCACCGTGGTGATCCTCGGGGCCACCGGGCGCAACGTCGCAGCCGGTATGTCGGGCGGCACCGCGTACGTACTCGACCTCGCACCCGAACGGATGAACCCCACGGCGCTGGCCGCCGGTGAGGTCGAGCTGTCGCCGGTCACCGGCGACGCTGACGACAGGCTGCTGCGCGACCTGGTCGGTAGACACCTGGACGAGACGGGCTCAGCGGTCGCCAAGGCGCTGCTGGCCGACTGGCCGGGCTCACGCACCCGATTCACGAAGGTGCTGCCGCGGGACTACCGGATCGTCGTGGAGGTGCGCAGGGGGGCCGAGGACGAGGGGCTCGACCCCGACAGCAGCGAGGTCTGGACCCGAATCACGGAGGCTTCCCGTGGCTGACCCCCGAGGCTTTCTGAAGACGCGCGAGCGCGAGCTACCTGAGCGACGTCCCGTTCCGATCCGTCTGCTCGACTGGCACGAGGTGTACGAGCAGCAGCCCGCCGGACAGCTCAAGCGACAGGCCGGCCGCTGCATGGACTGCGGCATCCCGTTCTGCCACCAGGGTTGCCCGCTCGGCAACCTGATCCCGGAGTGGAACGACCTGACCTGGCGCGAGGACTGGCGCGAAGCCATCGAGAGGCTGCACGCGACGAACAACTTCCCGGAGTTCACCGGGCGGCTCTGTCCGGCTCCATGCGAGAGCGCCTGTGTGCTGGGCATCAACCAGCCTGCGGTGACGATCAAGCAGATCGAGGTCTCGATCATCGAGCGTGCCTTCGAGGCCGGGGGAGTGCAGCCCCTCCCGCCGGACCGGTTGACCGGCAAGACCGTCGCGGTGGTCGGCAGCGGGCCGGCCGGCCTGGCGACCGCGCAGCAGCTGACCCGGGCCGGGCACACGGTGGCGGTGTACGAGCGGGCGGACAAGATCGGTGGCCTGCTCCGGTACGGCATCCCCGAGTTCAAGATGGAGAAGTCCGTCCTGGATCGCAGGCTCGCGCAGATGGAGGCCGAGGGCACCAGGTTCCGGCCGGGGGTCGCAGTGGGCGAGCAGATCACCGGCCGTCAGCTGCGCGACCGGTACGACGCCGTGGTGATCGCGGTCGGCGCCACAGTGCCGCGCGAGCTGCCAGTGCCCGGACGTGAGCTCGGCGGCATCCTGCAGGCCATGGACTACCTGCCGCCGGCCAACCGTGCCGCGCTCGGTGAGGACGCCGAGGGTCTGGTCAGCGCGGAAGGTCTGGACGTCGTGATCATCGGCGGCGGCGACACCGGCGCCGACTGCCTGGGCACCGCGCACCGGCAGAAGCCGCGCAGCGTCACGCAACTGGAGATCCTGCCGCAGCCGCCACAGGAACGCGCCGAGGCGCACCCCTGGCCGACCTACCCGATGATCTTCCGGGTGGCCAGCGCTCACGAGGAGGGCGGCGAGCGGGTGTACGCCGTCAGCACCAGTACGTTCCTCGGCGACGATGCGGGACGGGTCCGCGCGCTGCGGCTGCAGGAGGTCGCGCTGTCCGGCGGCAAGATCACACCGGTCCCGGGCAGCGAACGCGAGATCCCGGCCCAGCTGGTGTTGCTGGCGATGGGCTTCACCGGCCCGGAGCAGGACGGCGTCGTGGCCCAGCTCGAGGTCGAGCTGGACGAGCGCGGAAACGTGCGACGCGACGTCGACTACGCGACCACGACGTCGGGGGTCTTCGTGGCCGGCGACGCTGGCCGCGGCCAGTCGCTGATCGTCTGGGCCATTGCCGAGGGTCGGGCCTGCGCCGCCGCCGTGGACCGCTACCTGACCGGGGCCACCAGCTTGCCCAGCCCGATTCGACCGACCGACCGTCCACTGGTCGTGTAGCCGCTTGACACACGGCCGCCGGCCGAGACGGGGCAATCTCTTCCACCCACCACGAGGAATAGGCTCGACACCATGCGCCGCGCAAAGATCGTCTGCACCCTGGGACCCGCCGTCGACTCGCCGGAGCAGATCCGCGCTCTGGTCGAGGCAGGGATGGACGTCGCGAGACTCAATCTCAGCCACGGCTCCTATGCCGACCACGAGAAGGTCTACCGGATGGTGCGGGAGGCCAGCGACCTCGTCGGACGCAGCGTGGCAGTTCTCGTCGACCTGCAAGGGCCGAAGATCCGGCTGGGCAACTTCGCCAGCGGTCCGCAGCTGCTTGCCCCCGGTGACGTCTTCACCATCACGACCGAGGACGTGCCTGGCGACAAGGACCTGGTCTCCACGACGTACAAGGGCCTGCCCGGCGACGTCCACCCCGGCGACCGCATCCTGATCGACGACGGGAAGGTCGCCGTCGAGGTCACCGCCGTAGACGGGCCGCGGGTCACGACCCGGGTGGTCGAGGGTGGCACGGTGTCCAACCACAAGGGGCTGAACCTGCCTGGCGTCGCAGTGAGCGTGCCGGCGATGTCCGACAAGGACGAGCAGGACCTGCGCTGGGGGCTGAAGCTGCGCGCGGACTTCATCGCGCTGTCGTTCGTGCGCAGCGCCGCGGACGCCGAGGACGTCCGCAAGATCATGCAGGAAGAGGGGGTCATGCTCCCCGTCCTGGCCAAGATCGAGAAGCCGCAGGCGGTGGAGAACCTGGCCGAGATCGTCCGGGTGTTCGACGGCATCATGGTCGCCCGTGGCGACCTCGGGGTCGAGCTCCCGCTGGAGCAGGTCCCGCTGGTGCAGAAGATCGCGGTCGAGCTGGCGCGGCGCAACGCGAAGCCGGTGATCGTGGCTACCCAGGTGCTCGAGTCGATGATCGAGAACTCGCGGCCCACGCGGGCCGAGGCGTCCGACGCCGCGAACGCGGTGCTGGACGGGGCGGACGCGCTGATGCTGTCCGGCGAGACGAGCGTCGGCAAGCACCCGATCGAAGCCGTCCGCACGATGGCCCGGATCATCGAGAACACCGAGGACCACGGCATGGAGCGGATCGCCCCGCTCGGTACCCAGCCGCGAACCAAGGGCGGCGCGATCACGCTCGCTGCCGCCACGGTCGGCGAGCAGCTCGGGGTGAAGTACCTGGTCACCTTCACCCAGGGCGGCGACTCGGCTCGCCGGATGGCCAGGCTCCGCTCGAAGATCAAGCACCTCGTCTTCACGCCCGAGCCGATCGTGCGCTCCCAGCTGTCGCTGACCTGGGGCACCGAGACGTTCCTGACGCCGTTCGTCACGCACACCGACGAGATGGTGCGCCAGGTGGACACGTTGCTGCTCTCGAACGGGCGCGCGCAGAAGGGCGACATGGTGGTCATCGTGGCCGGTTCGCCGCCCGGGATCCCCGGGTCCACCAATGCGCTCCGGGTGCACCGGATCGGCGACGCGGAGGACGGCGCGGCGCCCGCGTACCGCACCTGAAGGCCAGACCCTACCGGGATGATCTTGGTGGGAGCACACTGTGCCCCAGGCTGCGACTGAGCTCGACGACGCACGACGTCCACTCACTGCGCATCACCGGGGGCATCATGAGGTCTTGCACGTCATCGCGACACCGAGGGCGCAGAGCTCCAACACCCTCCAGGTCTCGGACGCCTTTCTCTCCTCGCTGTCGGCGGGCCACGAGGACCTGACGGTCGACACCATCGACCTGTTCCGCGTCGACCTGCCGCCCTTGATCGGCGACAACATCGAGGCGAAGTACATGTTGATGAGCGGTCAGTCGCTCGACCCGAGGCTGCAACGGTCCTGGCGGCGGATCGAGGAGCTGATCGACCAGTTCCTGGCCGCCGACCTGTACGTGCTCTCGACACCGATGTGGAACTTCGGGATCCTCCACGTCCTGAAGCACTACATCGACTGCCTGGTTCAACCCGGCTACGCCTTTGGCTTCAACGAGATAGGCATCCCGGTGCGGCCCTTCGACTACCAGCAGCCCTACCTGCGCGCGATCTTCGGCTTCATCGGGATCAGCGACCTGACGTTCGTCGACTTCCAGCCGACGGACCGGCACGCGTTTCGGGAAGCGGCTTACGCCCAGGCGATCGCGCAGGCCGAAGAGCTTGCGAAATCCAGCCGCTGGCGAGTGCCCGCCCAGCGGACCCCATAGGACCTTCCGGACGTCGACCTGGCTGCTGTTGAGCGCACGGCAACATCCGCCGGCGTCGAGCCCGAGCTGGCCTGACCGGGCACGTCGACGCCGGTCGGCTATGACTTGGGCCCGACCTGCTGGTCGAGCACCGCGACCGAGTCGGCCCGAGCGACCGAGATGTTCCTGGCGGTGGGGCGCCGGTGCTGGACGCCGAGCAGGTCGAGCGCCCAGGCGGCCAGCTCGAGGATGTCCTCCGAGGCGTTGGTGAAGAAGTACCGCGGGTACTCGTACCTGCGCCGCTGTCCACCTACGACGCGTGCTACCCGGTTGGTCACCCGGCAGCCGTCCGAGTGGATCAGGCCGCGAACGAATCGGCCTGGGTGCTGCTCGACGATCTCGCGCTGCCACGGCTCCAGGACGATCGGACGTTCGTGCTTGTGGCCCGGGCCGTGCTGAGGGAACAGGCACGGCCAGTGCTTGGAGTACGCCGTGACCTGGACGCACCCTGGCGCGGTCACCAGGCACACTCGCCGAGCCAGCACCGAGAGCATCGATCCTCTGCACTCGTCGATGAGGTTGGGATACCTGGCGTCGCACGAGATGCGCAAGGCGTAGACGTCACGTGGGTGTGCGGTCAGCCACCCGTCGCCGAGATACAACCCCAACAGGTGCGCGTAGTCCTTCTCGTCGAGCGGACGGCTCCGCGGGCACAGAGTCCGCGCGAGCTGACCCGGCGCGTACCCTCCCTGACGGGCTCTCCACTCGCGCAGCGTGGCCCGCGACACCAGCAGCTCGCGACCGACGTCGCTGAGCGTTCGTCCCTGTGCGAGCGCGGTGAGCGCCGCCTGCCGAGTGTCGGGTCCATACATTCGGACACCGTGTCAGGAGCATCCGACATTTGGGCGGATCCGTGCCCCGAGTGGGATTCGAACCCACACTGTCGGTGGTTTGAGCACCGTGTCTCTGCCGTTGGACTATCGGGGCGGCGACACCGAGCAGGTGCGCAACACCAGCGTAACGGGCCATCCGTAGACTGTCGTGCATGGCCTCAACCCCCCACCCTGCCGCTGCGAGTGGTCGTCGTGTCGTCGTCGCCGAGGACGAGTCGTTGATCCGTCTCGACCTCGTCGAGATGCTGCGGGAGGAGGGATTCGATGTCGTCGGTGAGGCAGGTGACGGCGAGAAGGCCGTCGAGCTGGCTCGCGAGCTGCTGCCCGACCTCGTCGTGCTCGACGTCAAGATGCCGGTGATGGATGGGCTCTCGGCTGCGGAGCAGATCGGCAAAGAGAGGCTCGGAGCGACCGTGATGCTCACCGCGTTCTCGCAGACCGAGCTGGTGGAGCGGGCCAGGGACGCCGGCGCGATGGCGTACGTGGTCAAGCCGTTCAGCAAGGCCGACCTGCTGCCGGCCATCGAGCTCGCGGTGTCCCGGTACGCTGAGTTGCGGGCCCTCGAGGCCGAGGTGGCTGACCTTGGGGAGCGGTTCGAGACCCGCAAGCGCACGGACCGCGCCAAGGGCGTCCTGATGAAGAAGCTCGGGCTGAGCGAGCCCGAGGCGTTCCGCTGGATACAGAAGACGTCGATGGACCGGCGGTTGAGCATGCGCGAGGTCGCCGACGCCGTCGTGTCGGGGATGGCCGACTAGTCCCGTCGCCGGCGGCGAGCGGCGCGGCCACTCACCTTCGTGACGGTCGTCAATGCATCACGAGACGGTTACGCGTGGCGTGGAGTGCTGGGTTCTGCTGGATCTAGGGTCTAGGGTCGTGACACCCCGTTGGGGGAACACCCACTGGCCGGTGCACGCCCGCACCCGCCCCTGGAACAGGAGGACCACGTGCGTTCCATCCTCAAGCTCGGCGTCCCGGTGGCCGTCGCGGCCCTCGCGCTGACCGCCTGCGGCGGCACGTCCAGTTCGGACAACGCCAGCAGCGCGCCGAAGGAGGTCAAGATCGGCTTCTTCGGTGCTCTGACCGGTGATGCTGCCAACCTCGGCCAGAACATCAAGAAGGGCGCTCAGCTGGCGATCGACCAGTACAACGCCACGAGCCCGAAGACAAAGATCACCCTGGTCGACTTCGACTCCCAGGGCGACCCGGCGCAGGCCCCGGCACTGGCCAAGAAGGCAGTCGACGACAAGAGCGTCATCGGCATCGTTGGGCCGGCGTTCTCGGGCGAGTCCAAGGCTGCGGACCCTCTGTTCAACGAGGCCGGTCTGGTGACCATCTCCGCCTCCGCGACCAACCCCGCACTGTCGACCAACGGCTGGAAGACCTTCTTCCGCGTGCTGGGCAACGACGCCTCGCAGGGCCCGGCCGCCGCCAAGTACATCCAGAACGTGCTGCAGGCCAAGAAGGTCGTCGTCGTGGACGACGCCTCCGAGTACGGCAAGGGCCTGGCCAACATCGTGAAGAGCACCCTCGGTTCGACCGTGGTGGCCACCGACACGATCCAGCAGAAGCAGACGGACTTCGGTCCGACCGTGACCAAGATCAAGAGCGCCAACGCTGACGCGGTGTTCTTCGGCGGCTACTACGCCGAGGCCGGCCTGATCAAGAAGCAGATGACGGACGCCGGCATCACCGCCAAGTTCGTCGTCGGTGACGGTGTCAAGGACGACGGCTACATCACCGCCGCCGGCGCCAAGGCCGCTGAGGGCACGATCATGACCTGCCCGTGCCTGCCCCCGGACAAGGCCGGTGGCACGTTCTACACGGACTACAAGAAGGCCTTCAACGCCGACCCCGCCACCTACGGCGCAGAGGCGTACGACGCAGCGTCGATCATCATCGCCGCGGTCAAGGCCGGCAAGACCAGCCGTGCGGACGTGGTCGCCTTCACCAAGGCCTACGACCAGCCGGGTGTCACGAAGCAGCTCAAGTTCGACGACAAGGGCGAGCCGACCAACGTGACGGTCTGGGCCTACAAGGTCGAGGGTGGCAAGATCGTCCCCGACCAGGAAGTCAAGTAACACCAGGCCCAACACGCACTGATCTGTGAGGTCCACGCGGCCGGGAGCGGTAGGCTCCCGGCCGCGTGGGGTGTCCAGGCTTCTGGAGGTCGGATGTCGTACCTGATCCACAACTTCGCCGCGTTGACCGGCACGGGCCTGATCAAGGGCGCGGTGTACGGGCTGGTGGCCCTGGGCTACACGTTGGTCTACGGCGTCCTGCGCCTGATCAACTTCGCCCACTCCGAGGTGTTCATGTGGGGGAGCTTCGCCGCGGTCTGGGCACTCACCGCGATCGGCGCCGGGCCGAACCCCTCTCCACTGGAGATTGCGATCCTCCTGCTGGTCGCTCTCATCGCCGCCATGGCGGTGAGCGGGGGGGTGGCCCTGGTCGTCGAGCGGGTCGCCTACCGGCGCCTGATCCGGCTGAAGGCGCCACCGCTGACGGCCCTGATCAGCGCCATCGGCATGTCGTTCGTGCTGGGCGAGATCATGGGCCTACGCGACAAGATCACGGGCTGGATCGGCCTGGACGGCACGCTGCATCTCTACGTGAACGGCGCCCGGGACAACACCCGGTTCGCCAACCCGCTCGAGTCCAGGATCCTGTTCAACATCGGCAACTACGGGGTCAGCAACATCGACCTCCTGGTGCTCGGCAGCGCGCTCGTGATGATGATCGCGCTCGACCAGTTCATCCGGCGAGCGCGACTGGGTCGCGGTATCCGCGCCGTGGCGCAGGACTCCGACGCCGCTGCACTGATGGGGGTCAACAAGCAGCAGGTCATCCGGGTGACGTTCCTGATCGGCGGCCTGATGGCTGGTTCCGCCGCGCTGCTCTACCTGATGAAGTTCGGCGTGACCCGCTGGAACGCGGGCTTCCTGCTCGGCGTCAAGGCGTTCACGGCCGCCGTCCTCGGTGGGATCGGTAACGTCCGCGGTGCGCTGCTCGGCGGTTTCGTCCTCGGGCTGGCCGAGAACTACGGCTCGGCGATCGTCGGCTCCCAGTGGCAGGACGTCGTCGCGTTCGTGCTCCTGATCGTCATCCTGCTGTTCCGACCTACCGGCCTGCTCGGTGAGTCCCTGGGGAGGGCACGCGCATGAGTACCACCACGGCCGCCCGCGGCCGCCCGCGGCAGCGCAACCCTCTGGTCACGGTGGCCGACGTGATCCGTCGCCAACCCAAGCCGGTACGCGTGCTGCTGGGTGCGCTGGGCATCCTCCTGCTGTACTTGCTGCCACTGATCAACCCGCCGCTGATCTCACCGAGCCAGAGCGACTTCGGCGCCGTGCTGTTCAACGTCTCGACCTACGTCCTGGTGGCGTTGGGCCTGAACATCGTCCTCGGTTACGCCGGCCTGCTCGACCTCGGCTACGTCGGCTTCTACGCGATCGGTGCGTACACGGTCGGTGTGCTCGGTTCGCTGCACGCGCACGTGCCGCTGCTGCTGCTTCTGCCGCTGGGTGCTCTGGTCGCCACGGTGTCCGGCATCCTGCTCGGCGCGCCGACGCTGCGGGTCCGCGGTGACTACCTGGCGATCGTGACGCTGGGCTTCGGCGAGATCATCCGGCTGACGGCCGTCAACCTGCAGTGGGTCGGCGCAGCCGCGGGCATCAGCAACATCCCACGCCCGCCGAGCATCGTGATCTTCAAGCTGCCGCACGTGAGCTGGAGCGGCTTCGTCGCCACGATCGACCTGGAGAACACGACCTCGTTCATCAAGTTCGGGGTGCTCGACCAGATCCCGTACTACTGGCTCGCGCTGACGGTCATCTTCATCATCCTGGCCGGTGAGAAGCGGCTCGTGCAGAGCCGGGTCGGCCGAGCCTGGGAGGCCACCCGCGAGGACGAGGACGCCGCCGAGCTGATGGGCGTGCCGACGTTCAAGTTCAAGCTGCTCGCGTTCTCCTGCGGCGCCTTCATCGGCGGTCTCTCCGGTGGGCTGTTCGCCACCCGGCAGGCGTTCATCAACCCCGAGTCCTTCCCGCTGCTGCTGTCCATCCTCTTCCTGGCCGCGGTCGTGGTCGGCGGCGCGGGCAACCGCTGGGGCGTGATCGTGGGCGCGATCATCGTGTCCTACCTGCCGGAGATCTTCCGGCCGTTCGCCGAGTACCGCGTTCTGGTCTTCGGGATCCTGCTGATCGTGCTGGCCAACTTCCGCCCACAGGGACTCCTGCCACCGAAGCGAACAGTTCGAGCCAGGCAGGCCGACGAGGAGCTAGAGGAGCTCGAGGAGGGGGCGGCACATGTCTGACACCCAGACGAGCGGTACCGCGGCCGCGCCGTCCTCGACCGGGGACGTGCTGCTCTCCCTCGAGGACGTCACGCTGCGGTTCGGCGGTGTGGTCGCGCTGGACGGCGTGTCCTTCGACATCCGCCGTGGCGAGATCCTCGGCCTGATCGGGCCGAACGGCGCCGGCAAGACGACCTGCTTCAACGCCATGACCGGTGTTTACCAGGTCACGTCCGGCCAGGTGCGCTTCAACGGCGACTCTCTCGCCGGTCTGCACAAGTTCGCGATCACCAAGCTCGGCATCGCCCGGACGTTCCAGAACATCCGGCTGTTCGGCAACATGACGGCCCTGGAGAACATCCTGGTTGGCGCTGACGCCCAGCACAGCACCGGGCTGTTCACCTCGTTGCTCAAGCTGCCCAAGCACCGCCGCGAAGAGGACCAGGGTCACGAGAAGGCGCGCGAGCTGCTCAAGTTCATGGGCTTGAGCAAGCGTGCGGACGAGCTGGCCCGCAACCTCCCGTACGGCGACCAGCGTCGGTTGGAGATCGCCCGCGCGCTGGCGACGAACCCGCAGCTGCTGTGTCTGGACGAGCCGGCGGCCGGCTTCAACCCGGCAGAGAAGCGCGACCTGATGGACCTGATCCGGCGCATCCGGGACCAGGGGTACACAGTCCTGCTGATCGAGCACGACATGCGCCTGGTCATGGGTGTCACGGACCGCATCGTGGTCCTGGAGTTCGGTCGCAAGATCGCTGAGGGGCTCCCGGCTGACATCCGTGACAACCCCGCTGTCATCGCCGCCTACCTGGGAGTTGACGAAGAAGATGCTTCTTGAGGTCGAGGGCCTGTGCGTCAACTACGGACGCATCGAGGCCATCCGCGACATCTCCTTCGGCGTACCCGAGAACAGCGTCGTCACCCTGATCGGGGCGAACGGCGCCGGCAAGACGACGACGATGAAGACGGTGTCCGGCCTGCACCCGGCGCGGGCCGGCAAGATCACGTTCGACGGCCAGGACATCACCACGCTGCCAGCACACCGGCGGGTCGAGCTCGGTATCGGGCAGTCGCCCGAGGGTCGAGGCGTGTTCCCGGGGATGTCCGTGATGGAGAACCTCGAGATGGGCGCCTACTTCCGCAAGGACCGCAAGGTGACGGTCCCGAAGGACCTCGAGCGGGTGTACGAACTGTTCCCGCGGTTGAAGGAACGGGCGACCCAGGCAGCAGGAACCATGTCCGGCGGCGAGCAGCAGATGCTGGCCATCGGTCGAGCCCTGATGGGCCGACCGAAGCTTCTGCTTCTGGACGAGCCTTCGATGGGTCTCGCGCCCAAGCTCATCGCTCAGATCTTCGCGATCATCCGGGAGATCCACGGCCAGGGCGTCACGATCCTGCTGGTCGAGCAGAACGCGGCGCAGGCGCTGAAGACCGCCGACCACGCCTACATCCTGGAGACCGGCGAGATCGTCCGGGACGGGTCGGGCAGCGAGCTGGCTGCCGATGACAGCATCCGTGCCGCCTACCTGGGCGGCGACGTCTAGGTACTGAAAGCGCAGCACACCCCCCGCCGGTGGTGTCGAGATCGACAGACACTACCGTCAGGGGGTGCAGAGGTCGTATGGTCTGCAACGGAATCAGTCGCCGTGCAGGCAGCCGGGTGGGGGCCCCGCCAAGAAGTCGTCAGGAGGACTTGTGGCCCCGTGTCAGGTCAGCGTTCGGGTGATTGACGCCGAGGAGTCAGTGGACATCGAGTCGCTGGCCGAGTTGTGGGTCGAATCCCGCCCGGTCGGGCGGGTGTCAGCGGTCGGTCGGGTTGAACGCAGCGGCTTGGCCCAGTCCCTCGGACGCGCCATCGCACGCGACGGCGTCAAGGCCTTCCTTGCGGCCCTGGACGGTCAGGACGTCGGTTTCGTGGTGCTCTCCCGCGGGCCCCTGCTGCCGTTGCTGGATGAGCCGAGCGTGGCCATCGAGCACCTGTTCGTGCACGAGGAAGCCCGCCGTCAGGGTGTGGGACGCGCACTGATCGCCCGCGCCACCACCTTCGCCGAGCAGGGTGGCGCGAGCCAGATCTCGACCAGCGTCCCGGCGGCCGGGCGTGACGGCCAGCGCTTCTTCGCCCGGCTCGGCTTCACGCCGTTCGTGGTGCGTCGGGTGGCGTCGGTGGCGGCCGTGCGTCGCCGGCTCGTGCCCGAGCCGTGCCTGGCCCGAGACGCGACGGTGCTGCGCCGCCGCTCCTTGCGGGCTCGGAGCATGGCCGGCGCGTTGCGCGCGCGCAGCAGCGCCTGACGCCGGGGACGGAGCTGTCGGCGGGCGGCCCTAGGGTGATCCCGTGAGCTCAGCCAACACCGCCGTCGACCGTCCTCGCCTGTTGCTGCTCGACGGGCACTCGCTGGCCTACCGCGCCTTCTTCGCCCTCCCGCCGGAGAACTTCTCCACCTCGACGGGCCAGACGACGAACGCCGTGTACGGCTTCACGTCGATGCTGATCAACCTGCTGCGAGACGAGCTCCCGACCCACATCGCCGTCGCGTTCGACGTGTCGCGACAGACCTTCCGCAGCGAGCAGTACGCCGAGTACAAGGCCGGGCGCGCCAAGACGCCGGACGAGTTCCGCGGTCAGATCTCCTTGCTGCACGAGGTTCTCGCCGCTCTGCGCATCCCGGTGATCGAGAAGGAGGGTTACGAGGCGGACGACGTCATCGCCACGCTCACCACGCAGGCCGCCGAGGCCGGCATCGAGGTCCTGATCTGCTCCGGCGACCGCGACAACTTCCAGCTCGTCTCCGACTCCACCACCGTGCTCTACCCGGTTCGGGGTGTCTCCGAGCTGTGGCGGATGAACCCGCAGGCGGTTCTCGACAAGTACGGCGTCCCACCCGAGCTCTACCCGGACCTGGCCGCGCTGGTGGGGGAGACAAGCGACAACCTGCCGGGGGTGCCGGGCGTCGGTCCGAAGACGGCAGCCAAGTGGATCACGACCTACGGTGACCTGCACGGCGTCGTGGCCAACGTCGACCAGATCAAGGGCAAGGCCGGCGAGAGCCTGCGCGAGCACTTGGACGGCGTGCTCCGCAACCGCAGGCTCAACGCGCTCGTCCGTGACCTCGAGCTGCCGCTCGGTCCGGCCGACCTCGCGCGCCGGCAGTGGGATCGCGACGAGGTCCACCAGGTTTTCGACGGGCTGGAGTTCAGGGTTCTTCGCGAGCGGTTGTTCGACTCGGTGGACGCACCGGAGCCCGAGGCGGAGTCCGGCTTCGACCTGGCCACCTCGCGATTGGGCTCGACCGACGTCGCGGCCTGGCTCACCGAGCACGCCGGGCCGGGGGTGCGCACTGGGGTGCACGTGGCCGGCAGCTGGGCCCGGGGCACCGGTGACGCCTGGGGGATCGCGGTCGCGGCGGCCGACGAGTCCGCCGGCTACGTCGACCTCACCGAGCTCGGCGAAGCCGGGCTGGCCGCCGTCGCCGACTGGCTGGCCGACTCGGCCCGCCCGAAGGCGCTGCACGACGCGAAGGGTCCAGCTCACGCGCTTCGTGAGCGGGGAATGCCGTTGCGGGGGGTGGTCAGCGACACGGCCCTGGCCGCCTACCTGGTGCGTCCGGACCAGCGCTCCTACGACCTGGCCGACCTCGTGCTGCGCCATCTGGGCCGCGAGTTGCGCCTGGAGGCGGAGGACGCGAGCGGGCAGCTGACGCTGGACACCGGTGACGGTCCCGGGGACGACGAGACCGCGATGGTGCGGGCCCGCGCGGTGCTCGACCTGGCCGATGCGCTGGACGCCGAGCTGCAGGCCCGGGGCGGGGCTGAGCTGCTGCGTGACGTCGAGCTCCCGCTCGTGTGGGTGCTGTCCGACATGGAGCGCCGCGGCATCGGCGTCGACGACGACCAGCTCGCCGATCTCGAGGCCGGCTTCGCGGGTGAGGTCAAGCGGGCCGCGGACGAGGCGTTCGCCGCGCTGCCCCAGCATCCGGACGGCTCGGCACGCACGCTGAACCTCGGATCGCCCAAGCAGCTGCAGGCCGTGCTGTTCGACGAGCTCGGCATGCCGAAGACCAAGCGCACCAAGACGGGCTACACCACCGACGCCGAGGCGCTCACGGATCTGTTCGTGAAGAGTCCGCACCCGTTCCTCGAAGCGTTGCTGCGCCACCGCGACGTCTCGCGGCTGCGGCAGACGGTCGAGGGGCTGCGAAAGACGGTCTCGGACGACGGCCGGATCCATACGACGTACAACCAGACCATCGCCGCGACCGGGCGGCTCAGCTCGACGGACCCCAACCTGCAGAACATCCCGATCCGCACCGACGAGGGACGGCGGATCCGTGAGGCCTTCGTGGTCGGGGCGGGGTTCGAGACGTTGTTGACGGCGGACTACAGCCAGATCGAGATGCGCATCATGGCCCACCTGTCCGGCGATGCCGGCCTGATCGAGGCGTTCAACACCGGCGAGGACCTGCACCGCTACGTGGGGGCGCGGGTGTTCGGGGTGGAGCCGGTCGACGTCACGCCGGCGATGCGTAGCAAGGTCAAGGCGATGAGCTACGGGCTCGCCTACGGGCTGTCGGCCTTCGGGCTCAGCCGCCAGCTGCGGATCGAGGTGGACGAGGCCCGTGGGTTGATGGATGAGTACTTCGAACGCTTCGGTGGCGTCCGGGTGTACCTCGACTCGGTCGTCGACGAGGCCCGTCGAAGTGGCTACACCCAGACCATGCTCGGCCGTCGCCGGTACCTGCCCGACCTGACCAGTGACAACCGTCAGCGCCGTGAGGCCGCCGAGCGAATGGCGCTCAACGCGCCCATCCAGGGTTCGGCGGCCGACATCATCAAGGTGGCCATGCTGCGCGTCGCAGCGGCACTGGAGGAGCACGGCCTGCGCTCGCAGATGCTGCTCCAGGTGCACGACGAGCTGATCTTCGACGTCGCGCCGGGGGAGCAGGACGCGCTCGAGCAGCTGGTGCGCGAGGCAATGGGGCATGCCGTCGAGCTGTCGGTACCGCTTGACGTGTCGGTGGGGGTGGGCGCCTCGTGGGAGGCCGCCGGTCACTGACCGGGGGCCGCGTCGCAGCGATAGCCGTGGCGGCCGCCGTCGTCCTGCTCGCGGCGTGCACGGGTTCCAGCAGCGCGCAGTCATCGGCTGCGAAGAGCGAGCATCCCGCCGCCTTCAAGCCCTGCACCCAGGTGGCGTGCGAAGGCGTGCTGGGTGGCGCGCGCTATCGCATCGTGTTGCCCACCACCTGGAACGGCACCTTGCTGCTGTACTCGCACGGCTACCGGTTCGCGCACCCGGTGCCGCCGCAGTTCGCTCCGCCCGCCACGGACGCCGTCCCGGCGCCGGGTGAGGACGTCGCTGACGACCTGCTCGAGCAGGGCTACGCGCTGGCCGGTTCGTCATGGTCCCAGAACGGCTGGGCGGTCCCCGAGGGGGTGGCCGCGGACGAGGCGCTGTACGCCTACTTCGCCAGGACCGTCGGGACTCCGCGCCGGGTGTACGTGTGGGGCGACTCGCTGGGTGGTCTGGTCAGCCAGACGCTCGCCGAGCAGGGGAACGCCTGGGTCAGTGGTGCGGCGCCGCTGTGCGGGGTTCTGGGCGGGACTAACGACAACCTCGACCTGGCACTGGACGTCGCCTACGCGGTTCGCGAGCTGCTCGTGCCGGGGCTCCAGCTCACCGGGTTCCGCAGCCACACGGCCGCGGTGCATCAGTGGCAGAGCGCCGAGCGTGTCGTGGTGACCGCGGCGGCAACCGGGGGGACGGCCGCCGCGCCCCTGGCCCTGGTCTCCGCCCTGGTGGACGCGCCGCAGCAGACCGCGCAGTTCGACGGCTCCACGCAGTCGTCGAGGACAGGCGCTGCCGCGGAGTCCGTTCTGACCGGACTGGGCTACGGCACCTACGGCCGCTACGACATCGAGCAGCGGGTCGGTGGCAACCCCTCGTCCAACCGCTCGGTCGACTATGGCAGCCGGGTCAGCATGCAGGAGCGGGCCCGCGTGGACGAGCTCGGCGGCCCCGGCACGACGGACCGGCTGCTCGCCGGGCTTGCGCGGGGGCGCCGGGTCTCGGCTAAGGCGTCCGCCCGGGCGGCGGCGGACCGGCTGGGCAGCCCCAGCGGTGGCCTGCGGGTGCCGACCGTGACCTTGCACACGACGGCCGACCCGCTGGTGCTCGTGCAGAACGAGCGGTTGTTCTCCGACCGTGTCACGCACGCGGGCCGTGCCGGGGACCTGCTCCAGCTGTACGTGAAGCCTCCGGCGAGCTATGCCGCGCCGGCGCCGTACGGAGGCGGGCACTGCGCGTTCACCGCGGCCCAGCGGGAGGCGGCCGTGGCCGTGCTGGACGCCTGGGTTCGCACGGGCCGACGTCCGGATTCGGCCCGGCTGGCCGACCTGCTGTATAACTCTCGAGGCGTCACGACGGACTATGTGGCCCCGGTGTGGCCTTCGTGACGATTTCGTAACGAGGGTGTTTGGCGAACGTTAGTGACCCGACAAGTTACTCCGTGGTATTAATTCGCAGCCGTGGTCACTCACCCGACGTGACTTCCAAACGGCATGCCCAGTCAGAGGTGGACATGAGGAAGAACGTCGTCGGTGGATTCATCCTCGCCGTGATGACAGCAGTTGTGATCGGACTCGGCAACCTGTTCGGTCTGGACCTCCAGCACGTCGCCCTCCTGGGCACCGCGCTGGGTGCCGTGATCGGCCTGGTGCCGGACCGCGCCCCGTGGGAGCGCGTGGTCGGCTTCCTGGCCGGCTTCGCGTTCGCGTGGATCGGGTTCGCGCTGCGGGCGGCGCTGCTCCCCGACACGGACGCCGGGGTCGCCGTTGCGGCGATCATCGTGCTGGTGGCCTGCATGGCGGTCTCGGTCGCAACCGCGACGCGGCTGCCGCTGTGGGCGATGCTCGTCGGGGTCGCCGCGATCGTCGGCGCCTACGAGGACACCTACTCCAATGCACCCTCGTTGTTCCTGCACGAGTCGCCGACCGCGGCGACGAACGTGCTGCTCGCCGTTGCCCTCGGCTACCTGGCCACCGCGTTCCTGGGCGCCTCCGTCTTCGCCAACCGCGCGCACGAGACGGCGGCGAACGGGACGAGCGCCAGCGAGCTCGACCCCGCCCAAGACGACCTCGTTTCGGAGAAGACCCTGTGATCCGTCAGCGCACCGCCTTCCGTATCGCCCTGATGGGCGCAGCCGTCCCCGCGGCACTCATGCTCTCGGCGGGCTCCGCGCTCGCCGCCTCCGACGTCACGGTGTCCAACACCGAGACGATCGAGGCGCACCTGGACGCGACCGGCAAGGTGCAGGACAAGCGCGTCTACGAGCAGCTCGCCTTCACTGGCAAGGGCAAGGTCGACGTGTCCAACCCCGTCTCCACGGATGGGCTGCGCAACCTTGACGGCTTCAAGGGCTACGACGTCAAGGACGGCAAGATGGTTGCCTCCGTGGACGTCGACGGTGACAAGCGCATGCGAACCGTCAGCAACTTCACCAAGGACCTGCCGCTGAACATCGCAGTCACCTACACCCTCGACGGCAAGCAGGTGCAGCCCGGCGACGTGGTCGGCAAGAACGGCATCCTCGAGGTGCACTACAAGGTCACCAACAACACCGGCAAGACCGGGACGGTGTCCTATGACGACGGCACCGGCAAGCAGGTCACCAAGGACGAGCAGATCACCATCCCGATGGTCGGTTCGCTGTCCACGACGCTGCCCTCCAGCTTCACCGAGGTCAGCTCGGACGAGGCCAACATGGCCGGCGACGGTCACGGCGGCACCTTGCTGTCGTTCACGATGACGCTGTTCGCGCCGATCGGGTCCGAGACCGCTGAGTTCGGCTACAAGGCTCGGATCAAGGACGGCGTCGTGCCGACCGCGTCGGTCTCGGCCCTGCCGGTCGACCCGCTGGCCAGCCCGTCCTTCAGCGGCGGTGCAGCCAGCTACAAGGGCGGCGCCGAGACCGGCGCCCAGCTCACCAGCGGCGCCATCCAGATCGACGAGAACCTGCTCAAGCTGCGCGACGGTTCGGCCAAGCTGCTGGCCGGACTGATCAAGCTCCAGGGTGGCGCGCACCAGCTGAGCGACGGCCTGAACAACGACGCCGCCCCCGGCGCCGCGTTGCTGGCCGACGGCGCTACCAAGCTCAACGCTGGCGTCGGTGTCCTGGCCAAGGGCACCAAGGACGCCAAGAAGGGTTCCAGCCAGCTGGCCGACGGTGCCGCCGAGCTGGACTTCCAGCTCGCCGTATTCCAGGGCGGCCTGACCGACCTCGCGGATGGCATCAAGGCGATCCCGAGCAACGCGGACTACAAGAAGCTGCTGGCGGGGATCGACAGCATCCAGGCCGCGATCGGTAACCCCGCGGATCCGACCACACTCCGTGGCGGTCTGACGTTGCTCAAGTCCGGCGTCACGGGCCAGCTCCAGCCTGGTGTCTCCGCCTTGATCAGCGGGATAACCACCCTGAAGGGCAAGATCGACGATTCGATCAGCTCGGACGTGCCGCAGTTGACGGCGCTGGCGACGACTGCCAAGTCGAACGTCCAGACCCTCGCCGTGGGCAAGGGCTGCATCGACGGAAGCGGACCGCACCCGGCCGCCAACGCCGACTGCCCCAATCTCCTGGCGGCGCTCCAGGCCGCAGGCACGCTCGTCGTAGCCATGGACACCCCGGTCGGCACGACGGGTGCTCCCGACGGCGGGCTCAAGCAGAAGCTGCAGGCTGCCTCGGTGGCGCTGGACAGCCACCTGCCCAAGACGTATGGCGCATCCGATCCCGGTGGAGTCCTCTACGGCCTTGGTTCCATCAGCGCGGGTATCGACAACCACGCGCCTGGCACCCACGGTCCGACCGACCCGGGCGGGCTGGAGTACGGCCTGAACAAGCTCATCGTCGGCACGGACACCCACACGCCCGGGACCTACGGCGCGACCGACCCGGGCGGACTGGCCTATGGCATGGGTGCGGTCAACGCCGGCGTCCAGCAGCTGGTGGACACGATCGTCGCCTCCCTGCTCGACAGCCTGGGCACGCCGTCCACCGACCCTGAGTCGACGGCGCGCGGCGCGGCCGCTGCGCTCAACGACGGTGCAGGCCAGATCGCCGATGGCGCGGACCAGCTCGACTCTGGTCTCGGCAAGATCAATTCGGGTGCGGGTCAGCTCGGCGACGGTGCTGGTCAGCTGTCGGACGGTGCGAACAAGCTGAGCAGCGGTCTCGGCGACGCCGCCAGCGGCTCGAGCCAGCTCGCAGCCGGTACGGACACCGCGGCCGAGGGCGCCCCAGCGATCACCGAGGGTGCGCAGCAGCTGTCCGACCAGGGCACCAAGGTGCTCATCGGCAAGGGCAAGGACACCGCCCAGACGTTCGGCGAGAAGTACGCGCTGATCGACGCGGGCGCCAAGCGCGCCCAGACGGAGTCCATGGCCTACGGGGCCCCGGAGGGTGCCACCGGCCAGACCGCCTACACGATGGAACTGGCGGGTGCGGACGGCGAGAGCGGCCGCAACTGGGGCCGCGGCCTCGGTGCCCTAGCCATCTTCGCCATCGCCGGCGGTGCGGCCGCGGCCCTCCGTCAGCGGTTGGTCTGAGGTCGGTGCCGCGCTAGCCAAGTAGTGACCCGTCGAGGTGGTCGTCCTTTGGGGGGGCCACCTCGACGGCGTTCAGGCCAGGTGGCTGACGAAGATCGCAGTACCGGGCACCAGCCGGCCGCGCAGCGGGCTCCAGCCACCCCAGGTCGCCTCGTTGTCGTCCGGCCACGCCGGCTCCACCAGGTCGTCCAGGACGAAGCCGGCGGCCACCAGCTCACGGACCCGGTCGCCCAACGTCCGATGGTGCTCGACGTACACCGCGTCGCCGTTCAGGCCCTCCTCGACGTACGGCGTGCGGTCGAAGTAGGAGCTGCGCACCACCAGCCCAGCCTCGCCGGGGTCGTCCGGCAGCGCCCAGCGCACCGGATGGCTGGCTGAGAAGACCCACCGCCCGCCCGGGCGCAGCACGCGGGCGACCTCCTGCATCAGCGCCGCCGAGTCCGCCACGAACGGCACCGCCCCGTACGCGGAGCAGGCCAGGTCCACGCTGCTGTCGCCCAGCGGGAGCCGGCAGGCGTCCGCCTGCACCATCGGCACCGGCGCGTCGGTCTCGATGGCCCGGCCCTGCCGGAGCATCCCGATGGACAGGTCCACGGCGACCGGGCGGGCACCCTGCCCGGCCAGCCAGCGCGAGCACTGGGCGGCCCCGGCACCCACCTCGAGCACGAGCCGCCCGGACACGTCGCCGAGCAGGTGCACGCCGGCTTCGTCCAGGCCCTCCGGTCCCCACACGAACCGTGCGTCGCCGAGGAACGCACCGTGCTCGGCGTAGTACTCCGGCGCCTCGGCGTCCCACCAACGACGGTTGGCCTCGGCGGTCTCCGCCAGGTCCGCGGCTCGGCGGCGGACGTCGCCCACCGGTTCGTGCGTCATCACCCCATCCTGCCCTGCCGGTGGACCAAGAGGCCTGGCTACTGCGTGTCACCACTGCACTCGATTACCGCAGAGAATTGTCAAGCTGGGGCCGGCATCTGCTCAAGACGGTGATTCTGTGTCACCATCCTCCGGGGCCCGCGTACTTGCAGGCCCCCTTCTGCGCACCGAAAGTGACCGAGGGCGACCGTCATGACAACCGACACGCTGACCCGCGCGCAGCTGCGATCGCGCCACCGGGCCCGCAAGTCCCGCCACCGGGCCCGCACCGTCGCGGGTCTCGCCACCCTGCTGATCATCGTGGTCGGCACCTCGGGCCTGGCCTGGTGGGGCTACCAGGCGCGCGGCGCAGCCAGCTGCGGCGCGAGCCCGGTCATCCTCCGGGTGGCTGCCTCGTCCTCTGTGGCGGACGAGGTCGTCGAGGAGGCGAGGGCTTTCGAGCGGGGCAAGCCCCAGGTGGGCGACGCCTGCGTCACCGTGGACGTCACGGCGATGGACGTGCCCAAGGTCAACGAGGCCCTTGTGTCGGCCGCGGCGCTGCGTCGCGACCCCGGTTTCGACGTGTGGATCCCCGAGTCGGCGACCTGGGCCAAGGTGCTCTCGCGCCGCCCCGAGGTGGACCGGCTGCTCCCCGACGTGTTCTCCGTGCTGGCCAGCTCTCCGGTCGTGGCCGCGATCCCCGAGCCGATGGCCAAGGCGCTGGGCTGGCCCAAGCGGCAGGCCGAGCTGGACGACCTCGTCGCGCTCGCCCAGGACCCGGCCGGCTGGGCCAGGTTCGGCCACCCCGAGTGGGGTCGGGTGCGCGTGGCCTGGCCGGACCCGCAGAAGTCCACGGCCGGCCTGGACGGTCTGATGACCCTGTTCGCCAAGCTGGACACCGGCAACGCCGAGCAGCTGCGCGGCGGCATGCTGCGCGTGCAGAACGCCCTCACCTCGCTGAACCTGGACGACAGCAAGGCGGTCGCGTCGCTGTCCGATGCGCAGCTGACCCCGGCCCAGGCACTCAAACAGTCCATGATCACGCCGTCCACCGAGCGTGAGGTGCGAGCCTTCAACGCGGCCAACCCGGTCGAGAAGCTCGCCCCGGTCACCGTCGGTGTCAGCGGCGCGTCGTCCAAGGTGGGCTACCTGCCGCTGTACGGCACCTCGCTGGACCGGGTGCGGGCGATGACGGCCGCGGAGTCCTTCGGGCAGTTCCTGACCTCGCAGGACGGCAGCAGGGCGTTCGCCCGGGCCGGCTGGCGGATCCCGACCGGGGAGTCCGGTACCGAGACCGGGCCGGCCACAGTTGGCTCGGGCGCCTCGGTGCACGAGGTGAAGCTGGCCACGCTCGAACTGTCTCAGCCGACGCTGCAGTCGATCACCCGCGCGCTGCAGTCCTGGTCCGCGCTGGAGCGCACCGGTTCCGTCCTGCTGGCGGTCGACGTGTCCGGTTCGATGAAGGAGCAGGTCCCGCGGCTCGGCCTGACCCGGCTCGAGCTCGCCCAGAAGGCGCTGACCTCGGCGATCGTGTCGACGTCCGACCGCTCGTCCATCGGGTTGTGGGAGTTCTCCCGCCGCTTGAAGGGCGACAAGGACTACCAGGTGGTGGTCCCGCTCGGTGCGGCGTCGGACGCCGTCGGCGCAGGCACCCGGCGCGATGCCGTCCGGGTCGGCATCGGCAGGCTCACCGCCCGTGGTGACACCGGCCTGTACGACACCACGCTGGCCGCCGTCCGCGACGTGCGCAGCAAGTGGCGTGCGGACCAGGACGTCGTGGTGATCCTGAGCGACGGCAAGAACGAGGACCCGGGCAGCATCTCGCTCAAGGGTCTCGTGGCGGCCCTCAAGAAGGAGCAGGACCCGGACAGGCCGGTGCGGGTCTACACCGTGGCGTACGGCGCCCAGGCCGACGCGGCGGCGCTGTCAGCCATCGCCAAAGCCACCGGCGGCCAGAGCTTCGTGGCCGCCAGCCCGGCCGACATCGAGCGCGTCCTGCTGGCTTCTTTGTCGGAGTGAGGCGAACGACACGGCTCTAGCACCTGACAACCACCCGGGCCCTGTGCTCGGATGTGCGGGTGTCGAAGTCCGATCCGCTGTCACTGGCAGCAAAGGTGCTCCACGAGCCGAAGCTTGCGACCGGCGGGTTCAGCGGCGAGACCTTCTCGGGAACGTGGTTCCGCGAGCGGGCCTTCGTCCGGCTCTACCTGGCCTCGCCGGGCCAGGCCACGCTCGACCTGGCGATCATGCGCCGGCTGTCCGGCGTGGTGCCGCTGCCGAAGATCCTGGCCGCCGAGCCGCGCGGGGTCGGCGCCTTGCCCCCGCACATCGTCACGGCCGGGGTGGACGGCAAGCGGGCGGACCACCTGCTGGACCGCGGCCTGCCGCTGCCCGCATCGAACGCGCTCGGCCGCCAGTGCGCGCGGCTGGTCACCCGGCTGCGGGCCGTGCGCTGCGATGGCCACGGGCCGTTCGTGGACGCCGACCTGCGGGTCGGCCAGTGGCCGGCCTACCAGGCTGACCTGGTTGCCTGGTACAGCCACCTCGAAGCCGGTCTGGCTGCCGGCGGTCTGGGCCGACGCAGCACCCCTGGCCTGCGGGCCGCGGTGGATGCAGCGGCGCAGCGGCTGGCGATGGGTCCGACTCGGCCGGCGTCCCTGGTGCACGGCGACCTGAACGGCAAGAACCTCATCGTGGACCCGAACACCGGCCGGCTGCGCGCGGTGCTGGACTGGGAGTTCGCGCACGCGGGGGAGTGGACGGAGGACGTGGGCAACCTGCTGCGGGCCGGTGACCAGGGAGCGGGCAGCGGCGACGTCGGTGCGGCCTCCTGGTCCGCCTTCCGGCGCGGACTCGTGGACGCCCTGCACACCGGCATCTACGAGGACGGCACGATGACCAGCGCGGGCCTGGGCGGCCTGGACGACGACTGGCTCCAGCGGGCGGCCGACTTGGACATGTTCTCGCTGCTCGAGCTGGGGGCCAGGCCGGAGCGCGGCGCCTCAGCACCGGCTCCGATCACGGTGGCCCGGACGGCGCTGCGCGGCCTGGCGGCGGTGCGCGGGCGTCGCTGAGGGGCCGCGTTGACCGGCCATAGACCTGGTCGATAGGGTGGGGCGTCGCACACGTGTGCGACAAAGCACTCAACACTGTCCACCACTCGACTCATCTGTCCGCATCGGAGCCCCCACTACATGACTGCCAGCACCACCGAGACGCGCGCCCCGCAGGTTGCCGTCAACGACATCGGCTCGGCTGAGGACTTCCTCGCCGCCATCGACGAGACCATCAAGTACTTCAACGACGGAGACATCGTCGAAGGGGTCATCGTCAAGGTCGACCGGGACGAGGTCCTGCTCGACATCGGTTACAAGACCGAGGGTGTCATCCCCTCCCGCGAGCTCTCCATCAAGCACGACGTCGACCCCAACGAGGTCGTCAGCGTGGGCGACGAGGTCGAGGCCCTGGTCCTCCAGAAGGAGGACAAGGAGGGCCGGCTCATCCTGTCCAAGAAGCGCGCCCAGTACGAGCGCGCCTGGGGCACGATCGAGAAGGTCAAGGAGGAGGACGGCATCGTCACCGGCACGGTGATCGAGGTCGTCAAGGGTGGTCTGATCCTGGACATCGGGCTGCGCGGCTTCCTGCCGGCGTCGCTCGTCGAGATGCGCCGCGTCCGCGACCTGCAGCCCTACGTGGGCAAGGAGCTCGAGGCGAAGATCATCGAGCTCGACAAGAACCGCAACAACGTGGTCCTGTCCCGTCGCGCCTGGCTCGAGCAGACCCAGTCGGAGGTGCGCCAGACCTTCCTGCAGACCCTGCAGAAGGGCCAGGTCCGCTCCGGTGTGGTCTCCTCGATCGTCAACTTCGGTGCGTTCGTGGACCTCGGCG
Organism: Angustibacter sp. McL0619; assembly: GCF_049994355.1. NCBI lineage: Bacteria > Bacillati > Actinomycetota > Actinomycetes > Kineosporiales > Kineosporiaceae > Angustibacter > Angustibacter sp. McL0619. The sequence goes on from NZ_CP188257.1 coordinate 2,295,648, forward strand.
GCGTCGACGGTCTGGTGCACGTGTCCGAGCTGTCCTGGAAGCACATCGACCACCCGTCCGAGGTCGTCGAGGTCGGCCAGGAGGTCACGGTCGAGGTCCTGGACGTCGACATGGACCGCGAGCGGGTCTCGCTGTCGCTCAAGGCGACGCAGGAGGACCCCTGGCAGCAGTTCGCGCGCACGCACGCGATCGGCCAGGTCGTCCCAGGCAAGGTCACCAAGCTCGTCCCGTTCGGTGCGTTCGTGCGCGTCGACGAGGGCATCGAGGGCCTGGTGCACATCTCCGAGCTGGCCGAGCGCCACGTGGAGATTCCCGAGCAGGTCGTGCAGGTCGGGGACTCGATCTTCGTCAAGGTGATCGACATCGACCTCGAGCGTCGGCGCATCTCGCTGTCGCTCAAGCAGGCCAACGACTCCACCTCGGCGCAGGTCACCGAGTTCGACCCCACGCTCTACGGCATGGCGGCCGAGTACGACGAGGCGGGCAACTACAAGTACCCCGAGGGCTTCGACCCCGAGACCAACGAGTGGCTCGAGGGCTACGAGGCGCAGCGCGAGGTCTGGGAGAAGCAGTACGCCGAGGCGCACACCCGCTGGGAGGCCCACAAGACGCAGATCGAGGAGGCGGCGAAGGCCGACTCCGAGGCTCGCGCCGAAGGTGACGCCCCGACGTCCTACTCCTCGGAGTCGACGGCCGACGACACCACCAGCGTCACCCCGGCCGACGCCGCCCAGGCGCAGGGCGAGGGCACGCTGGCCTCTGACGAGGCACTTGCCGCGCTTCGCGAGAAGCTCACCGGCGCCTGATCCACCGCTCGAGAACGCAGGAGCCCCGCACCGTACGGTGCGGGGCTCCTGCGCGTTCCGGCCCAGGTGCCGACGGCGCAGATGCTCAGTGCAACCGGACGCGCGGATCGAGCACGGCGTAGGCCAGATCCACCGCGATGTTGGCCAGCACGACCGCCACCGCGGCGACCAGGACGATGCCGACGATCACCGGCAGGTCCTGCTGGGTGATCGCGTCCACCGCGGTCTTGCCCAACCCGGGCATGCTGAACACCGTCTCCGTGACGACGGCGCCGCCCAGCAGCACGCCCACGTCGATGCCGAGCTGGGTCACGACGGGGGTCATCGCACTGCGGAGCGCGTGAACGCCGACCACCCGGCGTTCGTTGAGTCCCTTGGCGCGCGCGGTCCGGATGTAGTCCTGGCCCAGCACCTCGAGCATCGATGCCCGGGTCAGCCGGGTGTACGTCGCTGCGGAGACCAGGGCGAGGGTGAGCCAGGGCAGGATCATGTGCTGCAGCCACGCCGCCGGCCCCTGCAGGAAGGGCGAGTACCCGCCCGGCGGGAACGCCGGACGACCGGCCAGCGTGAGCCGGTAGTACAGGAAGTACAGCAGCAGCAGGCCGAGCAGGAACGACGGCATCGAGTAGAAGAACAGCGAGAAGATCGTCAGGCCGCGGTCGACCGCCGATCGCGGCCGCACCGCGGAGACGACGCCGTTGAAGACGCCGATGAGCAGCCAGAGCACGGCGGCACCAATCACCAGTGACGCCGTGATGGGCAGGGCGGCCGCGACGATGTGGGTTACCGGAACCTCGTGGTAGTAGTCGTAGCCCAGGTTGCCGCGGGCAGCGTTCCCCACGAACCGCAGGTACTGCCGCCACAGCGGTTCATCGAGGCCGAGCCGGTGACTGATCAGGGCCACGGTCTGCGGGGTTGCCTGCCGGCCGGCGAGCGTTCGAGCGACGTTGTTGGGCAGCACGTAGAACAGCGAGAACACCGCCATCGTGATGATCCACAGCACGAGCAAGCCAAGCGCCAGACGGCGGATCATGAAGCGCACCATCGGGGCCCTCCGGAGGTTGCTAGCGCGGACGGCGCGCGGCGCCCGGGTCGAAGGCGTCGGCCACGCCGTCGCCGAAGAGGTTGAACGCGATCGTGGTGAGCAGCAGCGCTGCACCCGGGAACACCAGGAACCACCACGCGGTGGTGTAGTAGCTCTGGGCCTCGCTGATCATCCCGCCCCAGTCCGCCGTGGGCGGCGTCAGCCCGAGCCCCAGGAACGACAGGGTCGCCTCGACGACGATCACCACCGGGACGAGCAGGGACGCGTAGACGATGACCGGGGCGAGCACGTTGGGCAGGATCTCGACGAACATCACTCGCGAGTTGCTCGCGCCGATGGACCTGGCTGCCTCGACGAACTCGGTCTCGCGCAACGACAGCACCTGACCGCGTACGATCCGGGCCACCGACGCCCAGCTGAAGAAGCCGATGACGACGATGGTCAGCAGCAGGCTGGGACCGACGATCGAGACCAGTGCGATCGCGACGAGCAGGAACGGCACGGACAGGATCACGTCGATGAGCCGGGCCAGCACGGTGTCGACCCACCCGCCGAAGAAGCCCGCGGCCAGGCCCATCACCACGCCGACGACCACCGTCAGGCCGGTGGCCAGCACGCCTACCAGCAGCGAGATTCTGGCGCCGTACGCGATCCTGACCAGGATGTCGCGGCCGAGGTCGTCGGTACCGAGCCAGAAGGTGGCGTTCGGGGGCCGGGGCAGGCCGTCCGCGGTGAGGCCGTCCACCCGGTACTGCTCGTTGGGCGGGTGGCCCGTCACCGCGGCGAACACTGGCGCGAAGACCGCCATCAGGACGATGAGCAGGATGACGCTCAGCGAGATCATCGCGACCCGGTCGCGCCGCAAGCGGTTCCAGGCGAGCGACCACGGGCTACGTCCCTCGATCCGTACGACGACGTCGTCCGTCGGGGCGGCACCGCCCGTGGTCTGCCGCGCCTGGAGTGGGCTAGTGCTCACGGGTCACCCTCGCCGACCTTGTCGGCACTGTCACCTCGTCAGCCACCTTGCTTGCCGCTGGACAGCCAGACGTTGGTGGGATCGAAGTTCTGGATGGCCGGCACGTACACCGCGCCGTGCACCTGGCTGGCGTGGTAGTTGGGGTTCAGCGGGTCGGTGATCGGGTAGAAGGCCGCATCCTTCATGACCTGCTGGTCGGCCTGTTGCCACAGGGTGACGGCGGCGGCCTCGGTCTGCGCGGCGGCCGCCTGGTTGATCAGCTCGGTCGTGGTCGGGTCCGAGTACAGCCCGAAGTTGCTGCCGACTGGCGGGAACGACGGCGAGCCGGCGAACAGCGGGCTGAAGAAGGACAGTGCCGCGTTGCTGTACCAGTCCGCGCCCCAGCCGGCCAGTGACACGTCCCAGACACCGCGCTTGGCCACCGACGGCACCTCGAGGTACTTGGTATAGAAGTCGGCGTTGGGTGACGGGACGCCGACAACCTTCACACCGACCTGTCCGAGGTCCTGCTGGATCGTCTGAAAGGCCTTGCTACTGCCCTCAGCGGCGTTGCGGTAAAGGAACTTCAGCGTCAGGCCATGCGGGTATCCCGCTGCGGCCAGCATGGACTTCGCCTTGCTGACGTCATTGGGGTAGAGGTCGAAGTCCTTGGAACCGACGATCTCGGGGGGCAGGACGTGCGTCAGTGCCGGGTTCAGCGTGGGACCGCCGAGGACCTGCTGGATGTGTGCTCGGTTGATCGCGTAGGACAACGCTTGCCGGACCGGCACCTTGCTCAGTGCGGCACTGTTGTTGGGAGACACCGTGTTGAACACGACATAGGGGTTGCTCGATGAGGTCGCGCCGAGGTTGAGGTTCGAGTCCTTCTTGCTGACCAGGCCGGGCAGCTGAGACGGCGGCGGTCCGGCATCGAACTCCATGTCGGCGCTCGGGGTGCCGGTCTGCAGCTGCTGCTGGATCGAGTCCTGGGTGGAGGTCTCGGTGATCTTGATCGTGTCCACGTACGCCTTGCGCACCGGATCGGTCGCCGGGTCCCAGGCGGGGTTGCGGCTGAACGTGATCGACTTGGTGGGGACGTAGGAGTCGACCCGGTACGGGCCGTCCGAGACCGTGTGCTGGGCGAGCGCGGAGCTGGCCGGTAGGTACTTCATGAACTCGACCGGCGCCGGTGAGAATGCCGGAAGGGTCAGCATGTCGAGGAAGTAACTGGCCGGTCGGGTGAGGTGGAAGACGACCGTGCTGGCGTCCTGGGCGACGACGCCCGCCAGGGGGTGGCCGTTGACGTAGGCGGCGATGGCGGTCGGGGTGTGTGCGACCTTCGCGAACCCGTTGCAATAGCTCTGCATGCCCTGGATCAGGCTCTCGTAGTCGGGCAGGCCGCCGAACGGCTGCACCGGGTTGCAGGTGCGCTTGACCCCGCGGACGACGTCCGCTGCGGTCACCGCGCGGGTCGGCGTGGTGTCCCACTTGACGCCGGGTCGCAGGGTCAGGGTGTACGTCTTGCCGTCGGCGCTGATCCCGTTGCCGGACGTGGGAACCACGGTCGCCAGGTCGGGTACCGCCGTGGTGGTCTTGCCCTGGACGGCGGGGTAGGTGAACAGCTGCCGGCTCCACATCCGCAGGCCCTGGTAACCGATGCTGTAGTAGCTGATGTTGGGGTCCATGTAGTCCACGTCCCCAGTGCCGAGCATGTTGAGCGTGCCGCCGGTGACGGCTGTTTCACTGCTGCTGCCAGCCGACGAGCTGGACGTCCCGGACGAGCCGCCGCAGCCGGTCAGGACCAGTGCCGACGTCGCACCGACCACGACCACCAGCGGAGTCTTGTTGCGCATGCCGCCTCCTCACGACGAGCTGGAACCTCGGCCACCAGCGGCGGCCGCCCGGTGACGGTAGGCACGTTCCGGCGGCCGGCACGGCATGGACGGCGGTACGTCACGGCACTGTCACATGGACGTCGCAGACGCGTCATCAGGTGACCTGCCGCCCGGTCTCGTGGTCGTCAGGTGAAGATTCGAGTCATCAGATGAAATCCCGGCCGAGGTCGGCGTCACGCCCGGCGAACGGGGTGACACTGGAGCCGTGGCCAGGAGTGTCCTGCTCGTCGAGGACGACGCTCGAGTACGTCGCGTGCTCCGCCTCGCCCTGGCCGACGAGGGCTACGACGTCACGGTGGCGGCCGACGGGCAGCAGGGCCTGGAGGCGCTCGAGCGGGAGGCACCGGACGTCGTCCTGCTCGACCTGATGCTGCCGGACACCGACGGGTTCTCCGTCTGTCGTCAGATCCGGCGGGTGTCCGCGGTTCCGGTGATCATGGTGACAGCACGCGCGGACAGCCACGACGTCGTCGCCGGCCTGGAGTCGGGCGCCGATGACTACGTCACGAAGCCGCTGGTGGCCAAGGAGCTCGCCGCCCGGATCCGCGCCCTGCTGCGTCGCACGGAGCCGGTGCGCGAGCCGGCGCACGCCGTGGTGCGCTCCGGCGACCTGTGCATCGGCCAGAGCGACGGACTGGTGACCCGAGGCGGCGAGCCGATCCCGTTGACCCGCACCGAGTTCCGGTTGATCGCCGAGCTCGCCTCGGCCGGTGGCGCGGTCTGCAGTCGTGAGCACCTCCTCGATCGCGTCTGGGGCTACGGCTACTTCGGCGACAGCCGGATCGTCGACGTACACATCCGCCGGCTCAGGGCCAAGGTGGAGCCGGACCCGGCCAGCCCGGTGCTCGTCGTCACCGCCCGGGGCATGGGCTACCGCTTGGTGCTGTAGTGCTGCTGCGACGCAAACCACTGACACGGCGCGGCGTGCGCGTGATGGCACCGGTCGCGCAGTGGCACCGGCTGGGCGTGCGTCGGCGGGTCACCCTCACCTTCGGCCTGCTCGCGCTGGCGCTCTCGGCGCTGCTCGCGACGCTCTGCTGGGTCGTGGTGTCCCGCAGCCTGCTCGACGGCAGAGCGACCAGCGCGTTGCGCGAGACCAGCGTCGACGCCGACGCGCTCTCTGTCGCCGTCACCCGGGAGCAGGCTCAGCTGCCCCAGCTGCTCGACGGTCTGGCCGACCCGCACGTGACCTCGTCGGTGCTGGACCTGCGCGGACGCTGGTACGCGACGTCCCCCTCGCTCGGCCCCGCCGAGCTGCCCGCGCCGCTGGTGGCCGCCGTGCGCAACGGCGGGGTGGCCCGCCAGTGGTTCGACGTCGCCGGCACGCCGTACCTGGCCGTCGGCACCCCGCTGAGCCAGTCCGGCGACCTGTACTTCGAGGTCTTCGACGGCAGCGACGTCGACCACACGCTGCACGTGCTGTCCGGCGCCCTGGTCCTCGCCGCGGCGACCACCGCGCTGCTCGGTCTCGTCGTCGGAAGGACCGCCAGTCGGCTGGCGCTGCGCCCGCTGGGGCGGCTGACGTCGGTGGCCGGCGCGGTCGCCGGTGGCGACTTGTCCGCCCGGCTGCCGGATGACGGCGACCCGGACCTGCGCGAGATCGCCCAAGGCTTCAACCGCACCGCCAGCGCGCTCGAGCAGCGGGTCATCGGCGACGCCCGCTTCGCCGGTGACGTCAGCCACGAGCTGCGTACCCCCTTGACCACGATGCTGAACTCGATGGAGCTGGTGCGAAACCGCGAGCAGGAGCTGCCGCACGCCGTCCGCGAACCGCTGTCGCTGCTGGCCGAGGAGGTGCAGCGGTTCCGCACGCTGGTGCTGGACACCCTGGAGATCGCCCGGCACGACGCGGGGGAGGCGATCGAGCGGGAGCCCGCGGTGCTTGGTGACCTCGTCCGCGCGGCCGCCGACCACGCCACGGGCAGAGCGGTCACCGTCGTCGACCCCGCCGTTGCAGCCTGCGTCGTCGCACTGGACAAGCGGCGCTTCGAGCAGGTCGTGGTGAACCTCGTGCGGAACGCGGACGTGCACGGGCGTGGCTGCACCCTCGTCCATGTCACCGGAACGCCCGCGGAGCTGCGGATCGAGGTGGACGACGAGGGGCCGGGAGTGCCGCCCGCACTGCGCGCACGGATCTTCGAACGCTTCTACCGGTCGGGTCAGGACGCCGGCGGAGTCGGTCTCGGGCTGGCCATCGTGCAACGTCACGTCCGCGGGCAGGGTGGCGACGTCGTCGTCCAGGAACGGCCCGGTGGCGGTGCGCGTTTCGTCGTCCGGCTCCCGGGCACCGGTGGGTGACGGCGTGAACCAGCGTTCACTCGTCGCTCTCGTCCTGCTCCCGCTGCTGGGCAGCGCCCTGGCCGGGTGCTCGGTGCCGGTGCAGGCCAGCCCGGTTGTGGTGCGCTCGGTCCGGCCGGGATCCTCCCCACCGTCGCCGGCGGGCAGCCCGCAACCGTCCGTCCGCGTCCAGGCCTACTTCGTGCAGGACGGACACCTGGTCGCGTTGGACCGCTTCGTCCCGGCGGCGGACGGCCTGGCACCGTCGCTGAGCGCACTGGCGCAACCGCTCACGCCGGCGCAGAGCGCGGCGGGGGTGCGCAGCGCGCTACCGACCCGGCTGCAGGGCTGGACGGGCCGCCTGCGCGACACCGTTGCGCAGGTGGCGGTTCCGACCGGCTTCGACCGGCTCAGCGTCCCCGAGCAGGTCCTTGCGGTGGCGCAGGTGGTGTTCACGGTGACGGCGAACAGCTATGCGAGCGGCGTGGAGCTGCTGCTGGGCGACCGCGTGGTGGCGATGCCCGACGAGGACGGTCAGCTCGTCACCGGTCCGCTGATGCGGGCCGACTTCGCGCGGCTCTCGCCGCCCTGAGGCGCCGGGTGGGTAAGGTCCATCCGTGCTGAGAGTGGGGCTGACCGGCGGAATCGGTGCCGGCAAGTCGGCGGTCGCGGCCCGCCTGCGTGAGCTCGGGGCCGTCGTCATCGACTCGGACGTCGTGGCCCGCGAGGTGGTCGCGCCGGGCACGCCGGGGCTCGCCGCGGTTGCCGAGGCGTTCGGTGCCGACGTGCTGCGAGCCGACGGCTCGCTGGACCGCGCGCGGCTGGGCGCGCTCGTCTTCGCCGACGACGCCTACCGCAGGCGGCTCGAGCAGATCACCCATCCGCTGATCGCCGAGCGCGCCGCCCAGCTCGCCCATGGGGCGGCGGCCGACGCCGTGGTCGTCCAGGACGTCCCGCTGCTGGTGGAGAAGGACATGGCCGGGCGGTTCGACGTGGTCGTCGTGGTCCAGGCTCCTCGGCAGGTCCGCCTGGAACGGCTGCGTGAACGCGGTCTGCCCGAGGCCGAGGCGACCGCCCGGATGGCCGCCCAGGCCAGCGACGACGACCGGCGGGCGGTCGCGGACGTGGTGATCGACAACGGGGGCACCCGCGAGTCGCTGCACGAGCAGGTCGACCGCTTGTGGGCGCGGCTGCGTAAGCGGTCGCAGGGCTGAACCGCCGGCGTTCGGGTGCTGGCTCGCACGTTGTCGGTGCCCGCGCCTACGGTTGACCCCATGAGGCCGACGACTGACCTGCAACGGCGGGTCGCCCCCTTCGAGGTGATCTCCGAGTTCACCCCGTCCGGCGACCAGCCCACGGCTATCAAGGACCTCACGGCCCGGATCGGGTCCGGCGAGCAGGACGTCGTGCTGCTGGGTGCGACCGGCACCGGCAAGTCGGCCACCACGGCCTGGCTGGTCGAGCAGCTGCAGCGACCGACGCTGGTGATGGCACCAAACAAGACGCTGGCGGCGCAGCTGGCCAACGAGTTCCGCGAGCTCCTGCCCAACAACGCCGTCGAGTACTTCGTCTCGTACTACGACTACTACCAGCCCGAGGCGTACATCGCGCAGACGGACACCTACATCGAGAAGGACTCGTCGATCAACGACGAGGTCGAGCGGCTGCGGCACTCGGCGACCAACTCGTTGCTCACCCGCCGCGACGTGATCGTGGTCGCCTCGGTGTCCTGCATCTACGGCCTCGGCACGCCGCAGGAGTACGTGGACCGGATGACCCGCCTGAAGGTGGGCGACGTGATCGAGCGGGACAACCTGCTGCGCCGGTTCGTCCAGATGCAGTACACCCGCAACGACCTGGCCTTCACCCGCGGCACGTTCCGGGTGCGCGGCGACACCGTCGAGATCATCCCGGTGTACGAGGAGCTCGCCCTCCGGATCGAGTTCTTCGGCGACGAGATCGAGCGGCTGTACACGCTGCACCCGCTGACCGGCGAGGTCGTGCACGAGGAGGACGAGATGTACGTCTTCCCGGCGACCCACTACGTGGCCGGACCGGAGCGGATGGAGCGGGCGATCGGTGGCATCGAGACCGAGCTGGCCGACCGGCTCGCCGAGCTCGAGCGGCAGGGCAAGCTGCTGGAGGCTCAGCGGCTGCGCATGCGCACCACTTACGACATCGAGATGATGCGCCAGGTCGGCTCCTGCTCCGGAATCGAGAACTACAGCCGGCACATCGACGGCCGCGGCCCCGGCACCGCGCCGAACACGCTCCTCGACTACTTCCCCGAGGACTTCCTGCTGGTGATCGACGAGTCGCACGTCACCGTCCCGCAGATCGGGGCGATGTACGAGGGCGACATGTCCCGCAAGCGAGCGCTGGTCGACCACGGCTTCCGGCTGCCGAGCGCGATGGACAACCGACCGCTGCGGTGGGAGGAGTTCCTCGAGCGGATCGGGCAGACCGTCTACCTGTCGGCCACCCCCGGCCAGTACGAGCTGGCCAAGGGCGACGGGGTCGTCGAGCAGATCATCCGCCCGACGGGCCTGGTGGACCCAGAGGTCGTCCTCAAGCCGACGAAGGGTCAGATCGACGACCTGCTGCACGAGATCCGGGAGCGCGCAGCGCGCAACGAGCGCGTCCTGGTCACCACGCTGACCAAGAAGATGTCCGAGGACCTCACCGACTACCTGCTCGAGCAGGGGGTCCAGGTGCGCTACCTGCACTCCGAGGTCGACACCCTCCGCCGGGTCGAGCTGCTGCGCGAGCTGCGGCTGGGCGAGTTCGACGTCCTGGTCGGCATCAACCTGCTGCGTGAAGGCCTGGACCTGCCCGAGGTCTCGCTGGTCAGCATCCTGGACGCCGACAAGGAGGGGTTCCTGCGGTCCGGCACCTCCCTGATCCAGACCATCGGCCGCGCCGCCCGCAACGTCTCCGGCCAGGTACACATGTACGCCGACCGGGTCACCCCGTCCATGCAGCTCGCGATCGACGAGACGAACCGACGTCGGGCCAAGCAGGTCGCCTACAACAAGGAGCGCGGCGTGGATCCGACCCCGCTGCGCAAGAAGATCGCGGACATCACCGACCTGATCAGCCGGGAGGACGCGGACACTGCAGCGCTGCTCGGCGGGTCCGGGCGCAACCAGTCCCGCGGCAAGGCGCCGGTTCCTGGGCAGGCCTCGCGCGGGGCCGGCGAGGGCCGAGCCCTCGCGGCGTTGCCGGCGGCCGACCTGGCCGATCTGATCCAGCAGCTGTCCGACCAGATGCACTCCGCGGCTGCGGAGCTGCAGTTCGAGCTGGCCGCCCGGCTGCGTGACGAGATCGGTGACCTGAAGAAGGAGCTCCGCGCCATGCAGGGTGCCGGGCACGCCTGACACGATGACGACAGAGCGCGCAGAGCTGACGGCCCCAACCGCCAGGGTCGGTATCGCCGGCTGGACGTATCCCGCTTGGCGCGGTGACTTCTACCCGGCCGGGTTGGCGCACCGCCGAGAGCTGGAGTACGCCTCGAGCAAGCTGTCCACCATCGAGGTGAACGGGACGTTCTACGCCATGCAGAAACCGGCCAGCTTCCGCTCGTGGGCTGAGCAGACGCCGGACGACTTCGTCTTCTCGCTCAAGGGCGGTCGCTTCATCACCCACATGAAGCGGCTGCGTGATGTCGAGGTGGCGGTGGCGAACTACTTCGCGACCGGACCTCTCGCCCTGGGTCCCAAGCTCGGCGCGGTGCTGTGGCAGCTGCCGCCGAACTTCGCGTTCGACGCCGACCTCGTCCGCGCCTTCCTGCGCCTGCTACCGCAGGACACCGTCCAGGCCGAGGCCCTGGCGGCGCGGCACGACGAGCGGGTGCCGGAGCCGGCGTCCGCGGTCGGCCCGCCGCGCCGGGTCCGGCACGCGGTCGAGGCGCGGCACCCCAGCTTCGGCAGCGCGGAGTCGGTCCGGCTGATGCGCGAGCACGGCGTGGCGTTGGTCGTCGCGGACTCCGCAAAGCACTGGCCGATGCTCGAGGAGGCCACCGCCGACTTCGTCTACGCCCGGCTGCACGGCGACATCGAGCTCTATGCCAGCGGGTACTCCGCGTCCGCGCTGGACGTCTGGGCGCAGCGGGTCCGTGGGTGGCTCGCCGAGGGTCTGGACGTGCTGCTCTACTTCGACAACGACGCGAAGGGCTACGCCCCGCATGACGCCATGGCGCTGGCGGAGCGGCTGTCGCCGACCGGGTAGGCTTGTCCCGTTCGACGGAGGGGAGTATCCCCTGACGGCGTCCTCGTCATCACGGTCCAGCGCAGACGCGCTCCGGGCCCGGGGAGCCGGCCCGCTCACGGGTGGGAGAGACCTCCGGCAGCAGCGCGTTCCCGACATCGGGGCCGCGTCTCGACTGACCGGAGGACTGTACCCGTGAACGTTCCCACCTGGGTCTGGCTAACCACCGTCGGCGCAGCGATGCTCTTCCTGCTGGTCGACGTCCTCGTGATCGGACGCCGCCCGCACGAGCCGTCGACCGGCGAGTCCGCCCGCCACCTTGCGTTCTTCATCGGCTTGGCGGTCCTGTTCGGCATCGGGGTCTGGGTTTTCGCTGGCGCGCAGTTCGGTGCCGAGTTCTTCGCGGGCTGGCTGACCGAGTACAGCCTGTCCGTGGACAACCTCTTCATCTTCATCATCATCATGTCCAAGTTCGCCGTGCCGAGGCAGTACCAGCAGACGGCGCTGCTGATCGGGATCATCTTGGCCCTGGTGTTCCGCGGCATCTTCATCGCGGTGGGAGCGGCCGCTATCAACAACTTCAGCTGGGTGTTCTACCTCTTCGGTGCGTTCCTGGTCTACACCGCGATCCACCTGGCCCGGGAGGGGCAGACGGGCGACGAGGACTACCACGAGAACGCGCTGATCCGCTGGACTCGCAACCACCTGCCCGCGACCGACCAGTACAACGGGGTCAAGCTGACGGTCGTCGAGAACGGCAAGCGGCTGATCACGCCGATGGCGATCGTGCTGGTCGCGCTGGGGACGACCGACCTGCTGTTCGCGCTCGACTCGATCCCGGCGATCTACGGGCTCACCAACGAGCCCTACCTGGTGCTGATGGCGAACGTGTTCGCACTGATGGGGCTGCGCCAGCTGTACTTCCTGATCGGTGGGCTGCTGCTGCGGCTGGTCTACCTCGGGATCGGACTGTCCGTGCTGCTCTTCTTCATCGGCGTCAAGCTGATTCTGCATGCCCTGCACGAGAACGAGGTCCCGTTCATCAATGGCGGCCAGCCCGTCCAGTGGGCGCCGGACATCCCGATCTGGCTCTCGCTGGTGGTCATCGTCGGCACCCTCGCGGTGACCGCCGCGGCGAGCCTGCTCAAGACCAGGAGGGACGAGCGGCGGTCGGCCGCGTAGTCCTGCGCCTGCGTCCGGTAGCGTCTCGAGATGCATCCGGTTGAGCTGACCGCACTGTCCACCCCCGAGCTGACCGCCCGTGCCCGCGAGTTGCGCGACGGCGCGCACGGCGTGCGGATCACGTTCTCGCCCAAGGTCTTCATCCCACTGACCCGGCTCTGCGGGGACCGCTGCGGGTACTGCACGTTCGCCACCTCGCCGCGTTCGCTGGAGGCTCCCTACCTCGACGAGGCACAGGTGCTCGCCGTCGCCGAGCAGGGTGCCGCAGCCGGCTGTCACGAGGCGCTCTTCACGCTCGGCGAGGACCCCGAGCGCCGGTATCCGCAAGCAGCGCAGTGGCTGCGCTCGCGCGGGTACGCCTCGACGGTCGACTACCTGCGGGCCATGTGCGAGCTCGTCCTCACCGAGACCGGGCTGCTGCCGCACGCGAACGCCGGCGCCATCTCGGCTGCGCAGCTCGCGGCGCTGCGGCCGGTCGCGCCGTCCCAGGGGATGATGGTCGAGAGCCTTCGCGACGACCTGGCCGCCCACCGCGGCGCGCCGGACAAGGCCCCAGCACGGCGGCTCGCGACGCTGGAGGCTGCTGGCGAGCTGTCGATCCCGTTCACGACCGGCGTCCTCGTCGGGATCGGCGAGAGCGAGCACGACCGCGTGGTCGCGTTGCAGGCCATCGCGGACAGCCACCGCCGGCACGGCCACGTGCAGGAGGTGATCGTGCAGAACTTCCTGCCCAAGGCCGGCACCGAGATGCGCGACGCCGCACCCTGCCAGGCGCAGGACCACCAGCGGGCGATCGCGATCGCCCGACTCGTCCTCGATCCGAGCGTGCACGTGCAGGCACCGCCGAACCTGACAGATGTCGACGGGTTGGCCGCCCTGGTCGCCGCCGGGGTGGACGACTGGGGCGGGGTCTCTCCCGTCACCGTGGATCACGTGAACCCCGAGCGGCCCTGGCCCGGTCTGGATCGGCTTCGTGCAGCGACCGAGGCGGCGGGGCACGCCCTGGCACCGCGTCTGACGGTCTACCCGGAGTTCGCACTCGAGCCTGAACGCTGGCTCGATCCAGCGACCCGGTTCCCTGTGCTGGACCGCTCGGACGCCCAAGGGCTCGGCCGCGACGACCCGGGCGCAACCTGGCCTGAGCGGCACGAGGCCGCAGCGAACGTCGGGACCGGCGCCGAGGTCGTGCAGATCGGACGTCGGTCCACGGCCTGGTACTCCGGGGCCGACGTCCATGCCCCCCAGCTCCTGCCCGCGCCGGCGCATGCGCGTGGAGCTGTCAAAGACGTGCTCGACGCCGTGGCGTCCGGCGAAGAGCTTGGCGAGGACGAGCTGGTCACCCTGTTCGGCGCGAGGGGGACACAGGTCGCGGCTGTCGCCGAGCAGGCCGACGAGCTGCGCCGGCAGGCCGTCGGCGATGACGTCACGTTCGTGGTGAACCGGAACATCAACTACACCAACGTGTGCACGTTCCGATGCACCTTCTGCGGCTTCTCCAAGGGTCCGCTGTCGCTCAACCTGCGGGGCAAGCCGTACCTGCTCTCGCTGGACGACGTTGCCGAACGGGCGCGCGAGGCCTGGCAGCTCGGCGCGACCGAGGTCTGCCTGCAGGGCGGCATCCATCCGAGCTTCGACGGCGACTTCTACGTGGACGTCGCGCGTGCAGTGCACGAGGCCGTGCCCGACCTGCACCTGCACGGCTTCACCGCGCTGGAGGTGACCGAGGGCGCCCGCCGGCTCGACGAACCGCTGGAGCGGTACCTGCTGCGACTCAAGGACGCTGGCCTGCGCACCCTGCCCGGGACAGCCGCCGAGATCCTGGACGACGAGATCCGCGCGATCCTGTGCCCGGACAAGATCGACACCGAGCAGTGGCTGCAGGCGCACCGGGCAGCGCACTCGGTCGGGCTGCGCAGCAACGTGACGATCATGTTCGGCTCGGTGGAGCAGCCTCGGCACTGGGCCCGCCACCTGGTGCGCACCCGTGCCCTGCAGCAGGAGACCCGTGGTTTCACCGAGTTCGTCGCACTCCCGTTCGTGCACATGGCCGCACCCGTGTACCTCAAGCGTGGCGCGCGACGAGGTCCGACCTGGCGTGAGGTGGTGCTCATGCACGCGGTGGCGCGGATCGCATACCACGGCTGGATCGACAACATCCAGGCGTCCTGGGTCAAGCTCGGCCGCAGCGGAGCGGGTCAGCTGCTGCGCGCCGGGGTCAACGACCTCGGCGGAACGCTGATGGACGAGAACATCAGCCGGGCGGCCGGCGCGGCCCATGGCCAGGGACTGGACGTCGCGGCGTTCGCCGAGGTCGCTGCCGGGGCCGGTCGCCCCGCGGCCCAACGCACCACGCTCTACGAGCGAATGCCGCTACCAGCCGCGCTCGCGCCACTCGGGTAGGTGCGGGCGCTCTGCTCCGAGCGTCGAGTCGGCCCCGTGGCCGGGGTAGAACCACGTCTCGTCCGGCAGCTCGTCGAAGATCCGCAGCTCCACGTCGTCGATCAGGCTGGCGAAGCGTTCGGCGTCCCCCTGGGTGTTCCCGACGCCGCCGGGGAAGAGCGAGTCGCCGGTGAACAGGTGCGGTGACCCCTCTGGGTCGCGGTAGAGCAGGGCCACCGAGCCCGGCGTGTGCCCGCGCAGGTGGATCACCTCGAGAACGACGTGACCGAAGGTGACCCGGTCCCCGTGGTGCAGCAGCTCGCCTACGGGCACCGGTAGGGCGTCCGCGTCGTCCGCTCCGGCAGCGACCCGCGCTCCGGTATGCCCGACGACGTCCGGCAGCGCGCGGTGGTGGTCCCAGTGCTGGTGGGTGGTCACCACAGCGTCCAGCCAACCCGTGCCCTCGTTCATCAGCGCGGTCAGCCGCGGCGCGTCGTCCGCCGCGTCCACCAGAAGCTGCTCGCCGGTGTCCCGGCAGGTCAGCAGGTAGGCGTTGTTGTCCTGCTCGCTGACGCTCGCCTTGCGGATCACGAGGTGGGCCAGCTCGCGCACGGCGGTCGGCCCGCCCGGGACGACCTCGCCGGTGTAGTCGCTCATGGGGCGACGCTAGCGCGCCTTGCGGTACGCCGACACTGCCCCGACGAGCGCGAGGTGACTGAGCGCCTGCGGAAAGTTGCCGAGCATCCGCCCGTCTCGCGGGTCGTACTCCTCGCTCAGCAGTCCGACGTCGTTGGCCAGCCCGCACAACCTGTCGAGCATGGCCTTCGCGTCGTCCTTGCGACCGCACCTCGCGTAGGCCTCGGCCAGCCAGAACGAGCACGCCAGGAACGGCGCCTCGCCGGGCGGCAGACCGTCCACGTCGTGCTCGGTGCGGTACCGCAGCAGGTAGCCGTCCACGAGCAGCTCGCGCTCGATCGCGGCGATGGTGGCGAGCACGCGGCTGTCGTCGGCCGGCAGGAAGCCGACCCGCACCAGCTGCAGCAGCGAGGCGTCGGTGTGCTTGGCGCCGTAGAACTGCACGAAGCTGCCCAGCTCGTCGTCCCAGCCGCGCTCCAGCACCTGCGCGTGCACCTCGTCGCGCAGCTGGCGCCACTCGTCCATCGGGCCGGGCAGCCCGTAGTGCTCCATGGCACGCACGGCTCGGTCCAACGCCGCCCAGACCATGATCTTGGAGTGGGTGAAGTGCTGCGGCTCGCCGCGGATCTCCCAGATCCCGTTGTCCGGCTGCTCCCAGGTCTTCGTCTGGGCCGCAACGAGCTTGCGCTGCAGGGCCCAGCTGTCCAGCGACTCGTCCAGGCCGCGCTCACGAGCCACGTGCAGCGCGGACATGACCTCGCCGAGAACGTCGCTCTGCCGCTGGTCGACCGCCGCGTTGCCGACCCGGACGGGCAGCGAGCCCTCATAGCCCGGCAGGTGAGCCAGCACCCGCTCGGGCAGCTCGCGACCACCGTCCACCCGGTACATGATCTGCAGATCCTCCGGGTCACCGGCGACCGCACGCAGCAGCCACCGACGCCACTCCTCGGCCTCCTCGGTGAACCCCGCCTCCAGCAGGGCCTCCAGAGTCAGCGACGCGTCACGGAGCCAGCAGAACCGGTAGTCCCAGTTGCGCTCGCCCCCGAGCGCCTCCGGCAGCGACGTGGTCGGTGCCGCGACGATCCCGCCGGTCTCCGCGTCGGTCAGCAGCCGCAGCACCAGCAGGGAACGCAGGTACTCCTCCTGGTAGGCACCGTCCTCCTGGCAGGTCGAGGCCCACTGGTTCCAGCGGATCCGGGTCGCCTCGATCCGTTCGTCGATGTCCAGCGGCTCCGGGACTGCCTGCCAGCCGGGGAACCAGGTGGTCGACCAGGCCATCACCTCCCCCTCGCCGACGTCGAACACGTCGCTGTGCCGGCCGTCGCCGGCCGTCGGCAGGCGGGCGCCGCGCAGCACGAGCATGTCCGGACCCGCGATGGCGTGCAGCGCGGGGTGCCCGTGCGGGTCGACGATGCGGTGCACCCACGGTCGCACCTTCCCGTAGCCGAAGCGCACGACCCACTCGTGACGCATCCGGACACTCCCACTGACCCCTTCGACGCGCCGCACGATGTCCGCGCGTTCGTCGCCGATGGGCATCGCGTCGACGATCCGGACGACGCCCTCCTCGGTGGTGTGCGTCGTCTCTAGCACGAACGAGTGGTCGAGGTAGCGCCGGGTGGTGGTGTGCGGCCGATCCGGGGTCAGCAGCCACCGTCCGTGCTGGGGATCGCCGAGCAGCGCGGCGAAGCAGGCGTGCGAGTCCGACCGGGGCAGGCAGGCCCAGTCCACCGAGCCGTCGGCCGAGACCAGGGCGGACGTCGTGGTGTCGCCGATGATCGCGTACTCCTCGATCCGTGCGGGCACGTCAGCCCCAGCTCGGCAAGGTCGGCAGCGCTTCCTCGGGTGCGTCGACCCGTTCCACCCCGGCACCGTCGGAGCGGCCGGTCAGCCACGCCAGGACGGCGTGCGCCGGGCCGGCCAGCGACCTGGCCCCGTCGCCGATCACAACGTCCTCGACGCTCCCGTCCGGGTGGGTGACGGCGATCCGGGCACCGGGCCCAGCGTCGACCAGCCGCCCGGGGCACTCGCCCAGCCCGCCACGCAGCACCACCTGCGGGGCATCCGCGAACGTGTAGCCGAGGGCGAGGTCGACGTGGTGGTAGACGACCTCGCGCAGCCGCAGCCAGGGCAGCGTGGCGACCTGGATGGTCGGGCCGCGTCCGCTGGGCACCTCGAGGTCCAGCTGGGCCGGGGGGACGTCGGCCAGCAGAGCGAGAAAGCGCTCGGCGGAGCTCTCCACGTCGGACTCCAGCTCGGACGCCGACCGGCCGGCTCCGGCCTCGATGCCCGCGTCGCGCGCCTGCGCGGACTCGTACATCGGGGTCACCTGGCCGGTGACGGCCGACCGGGCCACGTTGCCCAGGCCGTCGGCGTTGCGGGCCAGATGGCTGAGGACGTGCCCGCGGGTCCAGCCCGGCAGCAGCGACGGGCGGTGCACGTCGTCGTCGGTGAGCTCGTTGACCGACTGCAGGAGGTGGTCGGTCTGGTCGCACAGCTGGGCCAGTATGGGGTCGTCCGCGAACGCCGTCATGGAGCGAACCTACTCCGGGTCACAACGCCGAGTCGGCCGTTGTCGGTGGTGCCACCTAGCATGGTCGGGACCCGTCCGGCGGGTGCCTGCACGCATTCCCGGACCCGCACCACACCGCAGGAGCGAGCCCACCGTGGCTGACAGCCTCATCGTGCGCGGCGCGCGCGAGCACAACCTCAAGGACGTCTCGATCGACCTGCCACGAGACGCCATGATCGTCTTCACCGGCCTGTCCGGTTCGGGCAAGTCGTCCCTGGCGTTCGACACGATCTTCGCCGAGGGGCAGCGCCGCTACGTGGAGTCGCTGTCGGCGTACGCGCGCCAGTTCCTGGGTCAGATGGACAAGCCAGACGTCGACTTCATCGAGGGCCTGTCACCGGCGGTGTCCATCGACCAGAAGTCCACCTCCCGTAACCCGCGGTCCACGGTCGGCACGATCACCGAGGTCTACGACTACCTACGGCTGCTGTTCGCCCGTGCCGGCCGTCCGCACTGCCCGGTCTGCGGCGAGGCGGTCACCCGGCAGACGCCCCAGCAGATCGTCGACCGGCTGCTCGAGCTCCCCGAGGGCACCCGGTTCCAGGTGCTGGCCCCTGTGGTGCGGGCCCGCAAGGGCGAGTACGCCGACTTGTTCCGCGAACTCCAGTCGAAGGGCTTCTCACGGGCGCGGGTGGACGGTGAGGTCGTCACGCTGGCCGAGCCCCCCGCTCTGGAGAAGAAGCTCAAGCACACGATCGACGTCGTGGTCGACCGGCTGGTCGCCAAGGCATCGGCGAAGCGTCGGCTGACCGACTCGGTGGAGACCGCACTCGGGCTGGCCGGCGGGCTCGTGGTTGTCGAGCTGGTCGACCTCGACCCCAAGGCGAAGGACCGCGAGCGCCGCTTCTCCGAGAAGATGGCCTGTCCGAACGAGCACCCACTGGCAATGGACGAGATCGAACCGCGGTCGTTCTCGTTCAACAGCCCGTTCGGTGCGTGCCCGGAGTGCACGGGCCTGGGCACCAGGCTCGAGGTGGACCCTGACCTGCTGGTTCCGGACGACGAGCTCAGCCTGGCTGAGGGTGCCATAGCGCCGTGGACGCAGGGCTCCGCCGAGTACTTCCAGCGGCTGGTCTCCGCGCTGGGCGACCAGCTCGGGTTCTCGACCGACGTCCCGTGGCGTGCTCTGCCCGAGCGGGCGAAGGAGGCGCTGCTGCTCGGTGAGAACTACGAGGTGCACGTTCGCTACCGCAACCGCTTCGGTCGCGAGCGTTCGTACACCACGGGGTTCGAGGGGGCCATCCCGTTCGTCCAACGCCGCCACTCTGAGACCGAGTCGGAGTGGAGCCGTGAGCGCTACGAGGGCTACATGCGTGAGGTGCCGTGTCCAGTCTGCGGGGGCGCCCGGCTCAAGCCGGAGTCGCTGGCCGTGCTGCTGGGCGGGCTGTCCATCTCGGCGGTCTGCGCCAAGCCGATCCGCGACTGCGCCCAGTTCCTCGACACGCTGAAGCTGACGGCTCGCGAGAAGCAGATCGCCGAGCGGGTGCTCAAGGAGATCCAGGCGCGGCTGGGCTTCCTGCTGGACGTCGGGCTGGACTACCTCTCGCTCGACCGCGCCTCCGGCACCTTGTCCGGCGGCGAGGCGCAGCGGATCCGGCTGGCCACGCAGATCGGTTCGGGCCTGGTCGGTGTGCTCTACGTGCTGGACGAGCCAAGCATCGGCCTGCACCAGCGCGACAACCACCGCCTGATCGGGACGTTGACCCGGTTGCGCGACCTGGGCAACACGCTCATCGTGGTCGAGCACGACGAGGACACCATCAGACACGCGGACTGGGTGGTCGACATCGGTCCTGGGGCGGGGGAGCACGGCGGCCACGTGGTCCACTCCGGAACGGTCGCCAAGCTCCTCTCGCACCCGAAGTCGATCACCGGGCAGTACCTGTCCGGCCGGCGCGAGATCACGCTGCCGACCGAGCGCCGGCGGGTGGACGGCGACCGGGAGATCACCGTGGTGGGTGCTCGCGAGCACAACCTGCAGGGGATCGACGTGTCGTTCCCGGTCGGCTGCTTCGTCGCGGTGACCGGCGTCTCCGGCTCGGGTAAGTCGACGCTGGTCAACGACATTCTCTACAACGTGATGGCCAACAAGCTGAACGGCGCGCGGCATGTCCCGGGCCGGCACCGCACCGTGCGCGGGCTGGACCACCTCGACAAGGTGGTGCACGTCGACCAGAGCCCGATCGGCCGCACCCCCCGCAGCAACCCCGCCACCTACACCGGGGTGTTCGACCACGTGCGCCGGTTGTTCGCCGAGACGACCGAGGCGAAGATCCGTGGCTACCTGCCGGGTCGGTTCTCGTTCAACGTCAAGGGCGGCCGCTGCGAGAACTGCTCGGGCGACGGCACGATCAAGATCGAGATGAACTTCCTGCCGGACGTCTACGTTCCCTGCGAGGTCTGCCACGGCGCGCGGTACAACCGCGAGACGCTCGAGGTGCACTTCAAGGGCAAGACGATCTCGGACGTGCTGGACATGCCGATCGAGGAGGCCGCTGGCTTCTTCGCCGCCGTGCCGGCGATCAGCCGGCACCTGACGACGCTGGTGGAAGTCGGTCTCGGCTATGTCCGGCTGGGCCAGCCTGCGACCACCCTGTCCGGCGGCGAGGCGCAGCGCGTCAAGCTCGCTAGCGAGCTGCAGAAGCGCTCGACCGGACGCACGGTCTACGTGCTGGACGAGCCCACCACCGGCCTGCACTTCGAGGACATCCGCAAGCTCCTGCTGGTGCTGCAGGGGCTGGTGGACAAGGGAAACACCGTGATCGTCATCGAGCACAACCTCGACGTGATCAAGAGCGCCGACTGGATCGTCGACATGGGCCCGGAGGGTGGCTCCGGTGGCGGCCTGGTGGTTGCGGAGGGCACCCCGGAGCAGGTTGCCGTTCACCCTGCCAGCTACACCGGACAGTTCCTCAAGCCGGTGCTCGACGGTCGTCGCCCCGTCCCGGTGGCCGCGTCCAGGCCGGTCGCGGCGGCGTTGCTGAGCCGGCCGGCGACGACGGCGAGGGCGAGCAAGGCGACCGCGAAGAAGGCCGCGACCAAGAGGGCGACAGCGAAGACGACCTCCACGCAGGCGGTCAACAAGACAGTGGTCAAGAAGACGACCGCGAAGAAGACCCCAGCGAAGAAGACGGCCGCGACGAAGAAGACGGCGAAGACCGCGGCCTCGCCCCGCAGGTCTGCGGGGTAGGTCCAGAAGGCACTCGGCTGACTCCCAGGTTCGCGGGGCAGTCTGACCGGCAGCGACCCTGGGGCCTGGCCCCGCGACGAACGGAGCCGTCACATGAAGCACGCCGAGCCATCGCGTCGAGCCCTGCTCCAGGGTGTCGGAGCGGTCGCCGTCGTTGGGGCTGCCGTTACGGCCTGCAGCGACGACGGCGGATCGGGCCCCGCCGGGTCGGGCTCGAGCGCGGCGGCCGGCTCGGTGGTCGGGGCCACGAGCACGGTCCCGGTCGGTGGCGGTTCGGTCTTCCCGGATGCCCGCGTGGTCGTGACGCAGCCATCGGCAGGGGAGTTCAAGGGCTACTCGACCCGCTGTACCCACCAGGGCTGCGCGGTGACCAGCGTGAGCGACGGCTTCATCGTGTGCCCTTGTCACAACAGCCGTTTCGCGATCTCGGACGGTGCGCCGACGTCCGACAGCCTGGCCAAGGAGCCCCTCGCGCCCGTCGCCGTCTCGGTGTCAGGTTCGGACGTCGTCCTGGGGTGACGCCCGCGCCCGCCGATGTCGGCGGACGAACGTAGGGTTGGCGTCGTGGCCGACCCGTCGACGTACCGCCCCGCACCGGGCGAGATCCCGGTCGAGCCGGGCGTCTACCGGTTCCGTGACGAGCACGGCCGCGTCATCTACGTGGGCAAGGCCAAGAGCCTGCGGCAGCGGCTCAGCTCGTACTTCCAGGACGTGTCCGCGCTGCATCCGCGGACGCACACCATGGTCACCACGGCAGCCAGTGTCGAGTGGACGGTGGTGGCCAACGAGGTCGAGGCCCTGCAGTTGGAGTACTCCTGGATCAAGGAGTATGACCCTCGTTTCAACGTCAAGTACCGCGACGACAAGTCCTACCCCTACCTAGCGGTCACCATGGGCGAGGACTTCCCACGCGTGCAGGTCATGCGCGGGGCCAAGCGCAAGGGCACCCGGTACTTCGGCCCGTACGCGCACGCCTGGGCGATCCGAGAGACCGTCGACCTGCTGCTGCGGGTGTTTCCTGTGCGCACCTGCAGCAGCGGCGTGTTCCGCCGCGCCGGGCAGGTCGGCCGACCGTGTCTGCTCGGCTACATCGGCAAGTGCTCGGCCCCGTGCGTCGGGCGGGTCAGCGAGCAGGAGCACCGCGAGCTCGCCGAGGACTTCTGCGACTTCATGGCGGGCAACACCGGGCGCTTCGTCCGGCGCCTCGAGCACGAGATGAAGCAGGCCGCGAACGAGCAGGAGTACGAGCGTGCGGCCCGGCTTCGCGACGACATCGGGGCGCTCAACCGCGCTCTGGAGAAGAGCGCGGTGGTGCTGGCCGACGCCACCGACGCCGACGTGTTCGCGCTGGCCGAGGACGAGCTGGAGGCGGCGGTCCAGGTCTTCCACGTGCGCGGTGGCCGGATCCGCGGACAGCGCGGCTGGGTCGTCGAGAAGGTCGAGGACGTCGGCACCGACGACCTGGTCGAGCACCTGCTGCAGCAGGTCTACGGCGCATCGCCGGAGGCCGTCCCGCGTGAGGTGCTGGTGCCCGCCCTGCCTCGAGACAGTGCTGAGGTGGCGGCCTGGTTGGAGGGCATGCGAGGTTCCCGGGTCGACCTGCGGGTGCCGCGCCGGGGCGACAAACGCGCCCTGCTGGAGACGGTGGAACGCAACGCCGGCCAAGCCCTCAACCTGCACAAGACCCGGCGCGGCGGCGACCTGACCACGCGGTCGCTCGCGCTGAAGGAGCTCCAGGACGCGCTGGACCTGCCCGACGCACCCCTGCGCATCGAGTGCTACGACGTCTCGAACCTGCAGGGCACCGAGGTGGTGGCGTCCATGGTGGTCTTCGAGGACGGGCTGCCTCGCAAGTCCGAGTACCGCAGGTTCTCGGTGCGCGGCACCGAGGGCCAGGACGACACCGCGTGGATGAACGAGGTGATCACCCGCAGGTTCCGGCGCTACCTGGACGAGCGTGCGGAGGCGAGCGACGTCGAGATCGCCCAGGGCATCGACCCGGAGACGGGCCGACCGCAGAAGTTCGCCTACCCGCCGCAGCTTGTCGTGGTCGATGGCGGCCCACCCCAGGTCGCCGCAGCGGCGCGGGCGCTGGATGCCCTCGGCATCGAGGAGGTGTCCCTGGTCGGCCTGGCGAAGCGGCTCGAGGAGGTCTGGCTGCCCGGCGACGACCACCCGGTGATCCTGCCCCGCTCCAGCGAAGGCCTCTACCTCCTGCAGCGGGTGCGCGACGAGGCACACCGGTTCGCGATCACGTTCCACCGGCAGCGGCGGTCGAAGGCCATGACCAGCAGCGCCCTCGACGCGGTCCCCGGCCTGGGGCCGACCAGGCGCAAGGCGCTGCTCAAGCAGTTCGGCTCGCTGAAGCGGATCCGCGCCGCCGAGGCGGCAGAGATCGCTGCGGTCCCGGGCATCGGGCCGGCCACCGCGCAGGCCGTCGTCGACGCACTGGCTGGTACGTCCGGGGCGACTCCGGCCGTCAACCTCACGACCGGTGAGGTGCTGGACGATTGACCAGGTGCAGGCTCGGTACGGTGGGGCGACGACGAGGCAGGAGCTCATGAGCGACGAGGGCACGCAGCAGCCACAGCTGGTCATCGTGACCGGCATGTCCAGCGCTGGCCGCTCCACGACGGCCAACGTGCTGGAGGATCTCGGCTGGTACGTCGTCGACAATCTGCCGCCGCAGATGCTCAACCCCCTGCTGGAGCTCGCACTGCGCGACAGCGGCTCCGACGACGAGGTGCACCTGTCTGGTTTGGCCGCCGTCGTCGACGTGCGCAGCCGCACCTTCTTCCAGGCGTTGCAGGACGCCCTGTTCGAGCTGCGAACCCGAGGCGCCGCACCGCGGGTGGTGTTCCTGGACGCCGCGGACGACGTGCTGGTCCGGCGGCAGGAGTCGGTGCGTCGTCCGCACCCTCTGCAGGGCAGCGGGCGCATCCTGGACGCCATTCACCGCGAACGCGCCATGCTCGAGTTCGTCCGGGAAAGCGCCGACGTGGTGATCGATACCAGCGGCCTGAACGTCACCCAGCTCAAGACCAAGGTCTCCCAGGTCTTCGAGTCCAGCGAGCTGCCCAGCCTGCGCGCCACCGTGATGTCGTTCGGCTTCAAGTACGGCGTCCCGCTGGACGCCGACTTCGTGCTGGACATGCGCTTCCTGCCCAACCCGTACTGGGTCGACGAGCTCCGTCCGCAGAACGGCAACGACGCCGCGGTGAGCAGCTACGTGATGGCGCAGGACGGCGCGGCCGTCTTCCTGGAGCGCTTCGTGTCCGCGCTCAAGCCGGTGCTGGTCGGGTACGAGAGCGAGAGCAAGCGCTACATGACCATCGCCCTGGGCTGCACCGGCGGCAAGCACCGTTCGGTGGCGATGGTCAACGCCCTGGCCGCCCGGCTGTCCGAGCTCGACGTCCAGGTGGGCACCTTGCACCGCGACCTGGGGCGGGAGTGACCCGCCCGGCGGTCGTGGCGTTGGGGGGTGGCCACGGGCTGGCCGCGTCGCTGGGCGCGTTGCGGCACATCACCGACCGGCTCAGTGCCGTCGTCACGGTCGCGGACGACGGCGGGTCCAGCGGCCGGCTGCGTCGCGAGCTGGGGGTCCTGCCGCCCGGTGACCTGAGGATGGCCCTGGCAGCGCTCTGCGAGGACGGCGAGTGGGGGAGCACCTGGCGGGACGTGCTGCAGCACCGCTTTGCCAGCCAGGGCGAGCTGCACCACCACTCCGTGGGGAACCTGCTGATCGTCGCGCTCTGGGAGCTGCTCGGTGACACCGTCGGCGGTCTGGACTGGGTCGGCCGACTGCTTGGTGCCCGCGGCCGGGTCCTGCCGATGAGCTCGGTGCCGCTCACCATCGAGGCCAGCGTGGTCGGACTCGACCCGGCCGACCCGCAGGCGGCCCGCACGGTGCGCGGGCAGTCCCAGGTCGCCGTGACGCCTGGCCGGGTCACCGCCGTGCGGTTGGTCCCGCAGGCGCCGCCGGCCTGCGCCGAGGCGGTGGAGGCCGTCCGTTCGGCCGACTGGGTGGTTCTCGGCCCTGGTTCCTGGTTCACCTCCGTCATGCCGCACCTGCTGGTGCCGGAGCTGGCCGACGCGATCTGCGAGACCAGTGCCAAGCGGGTGATCACCTTGAACCTGATCGACGAGGAAGAGACCGGCGGCTTCAGTGGCGCGGATCTGCTGGATGCGTTGCGGGAGCACGCTCCTGCGCTCCGGGCCGACGTCGTGCTCGCCGATCCCACGGTGGTTGCGGACCGTCGTCAGCTGGAGGAGGCAGCGCGGCGGCTGGGGGCAGCGCTCGCCGTGTTCTCGGTCGGCCAGACCGGCCGCACAGGGGTGCACGACCCGCTGCGGCTGGCGGCGGCGTACCGTGACGTGCTGCGCTGAGACGAACGGCGCTGGGTCCGTTCACTCGGGTCCGAGGTGGACGCCCCAAGGCCCGACGAGAATGGCAGGATGGCCCGCATGGCGATGACGGCAATGGTGAAGGACGAGCTGAGCCGCCTACCGGTGACCCGGACGTGTTGTCGCAAGGCCGAGGTGTCCGCCACGCTCCGGTTCGCCGGTGGGCTGCACATCGTCGCGGGCCGGATCGTGGTCGAGGCCGAGCTGGACACCGGTCAGGCGGCGCGCCGGCTGCGCCGGGACATCGCCGACGTCTACGGCCACGCCAGCGACATCGTGGTGCTCGCTCCCGGTGGGCTGCGTCGAGGTAGCCGGTACGTGGTCCGGGTGGTCAAGGACGGCGAGGCGCTGGCTCGGCAGACCGGTCTGATCGACGGCCGCGGTCGCCCGGTCCGCGGGTTGCCGCCGCAGGTCGTCTCGGGTGCCGTCTGCGACGCGGAGGCAGCCTGGCGCGGTGCGTTCCTCGCGCACGGGTCGCTCACCGAGCCCGGCCGCTCGTCGGCACTGGAGGTCACCTGCCCCGGCCCGGAGGCGGCGCTGGCCCTGGTGGGTGCGGCCCGTCGCCTTGGTATCTCCGCGAAGGCACGCGAGGTGCGCGGCGTCGACCGCGTGGTGATCCGCGACGGCGACGCGATCGGCGCGATGCTCACCCGGCTCGGCGCGCACGACGCGGTGCTGGCCTGGGAGGAGCGCCGGATGCGGCGTGAGGTCCGCGCCACCGCGAACCGGCTGGCCAACTTCGACGACGCCAACCTGCGCAGGTCCGCGCGGGCGGCGGTCGCCGCCGGCTCGCGGGTCGAGCGTGCGCTGCAGATCCTCGGGGACGATGTCCCGGACCACCTGCGCGAGGCCGGCCAGCTGAGGCTGGCGCACAAGCAGGCCAGCCTCGAGGAGCTCGGTCACCTGGCGGACCCGCCGATGACCAAGGACGCGGTCGCCGGTCGCATCCGCCGGCTGCTGGCCATGGCTGACAAGCGTGCCGAGGACGAGGGCGTGCCGGGCACGGACGCCAACCTCACCGCGGACATGCTCGAAGCCTGATACGCCCCGCGGCCCGCATCCCCGAGGGCGATAGGGTCGTCCGTGGATCGACAGCGTCGTCGACGTCCACCACCCTGACCGCGCCTGTAGGGCGCCACCGTCCCCAGGAGGCAGCGCAGTGACCGTCCGCGTAGGTATCAACGGCTTCGGCCGCATCGGCCGCAACTTCTTCCGCGCCGTGCTGGCGTCCGGCGCCGACATCGAGGTCGTCGCCGCGAACGACCTCACGGACAACGCGACCATCGCCCACCTGCTGAAGTACGACTCGATCCTGGGCCGGCTGCCAGCCGAGGTGACGGCGACCAGCGAGGGCATCACGGTCGACGGACGGCTGATCCGGGTGTTCGAGGAGCGCGACCCCGCCAGCCTGAAGTGGGGCGAGGTCGGCGCTGACGTCGTGATCGAGTCCACCGGCTTCTTCACCGACGCCACCAAGGCGAAGGCGCACGTCGACGGCGGCGCGAAGAAGGTCATCATCTCCGCGCCGGCGAAGAACGAGGACGTCACCGTCGTCATGGGGGTCAACCACGAGCAGTACGACCCCGCGGCGCACACGGTGATCTCCAACGCATCGTGCACCACCAACTGCCTGGCCCCGATGGCCAAGGCGATCCACGACGCCTTCACCATCGAGCGCGGGCTGATGACGACGGTGCACGCGTACACCGGCGACCAGAACCTGCAGGACGGCCCGCACCGAGACCTGCGACGGGCTCGTGCGGCGGCCGTGAACGTCGTCCCCACCTCGACCGGCGCGGCCAAGGCGATCGGCCTGGTCATGCCCGAGCTCAAGGGCAAGCTCGACGGCTACGCGCTGCGGGTGCCGATCCCCACCGGCTCGGCGACGGACCTGACGGTGACGCTGTCCCGTGAGGTCACCGCCGACGAGGTCAACGCCGCGGTCAAGGCTGCGGCCGAGGGGTCGCTGAAGGGCTACCTGCGCTACACCGAGGACGAGATCGTCTCCTCCGACATCGTCACCGACCCGGCCTCCTGCATCTTCGACGCCGGACTGACCAAGGCGATCGGCAACCAGGTCAAGGTCGTCGGCTGGTACGACAACGAGTGGGGCTACAGCAACCGGCTCGTGGACCTGATCACGTACGTCGGCGCCACCCTCTGAGCGGGGTCGTAGCCACGTGCTGACCATTGACGACCTGGGCGACCTGCGCGGCCGGAGAGTGCTCGTCCGGAGCGACCTCAACGTGCCACTGGACGGCACGAAGATCACCGACGATGGGCGCATCCGGGCCTCCGTCCCGACGATCCAGCGACTGTGTGAGGCCGGTGCCCGAGTCGTGGTCTGCGCCCACCTGGGCCGTCCCAAGGGCGCTCCGGAGGAGCGGTACTCCCTGCGACCCGTGGCGGCCCGGCTCGGCGAGCTGCTGGGTGCTTCGGTGGCCTTCGCGACCGACACCGTCGGCGAGAGCGCACAGAGCGCGGTCTCGGCGCTGCAGGACGGCGAGGTGGCGGTGCTGGAGAACCTTCGCTTCAACCCGGGCGAGACCAGCAAGGACGACGGCGAACGGGGGGCGTTCGCCGACCAGCTGGCCGGGCTGGCCGACGCCTTCGTCAGCGACGGGTTCGGCGTCGTGCACCGCAAGCAGGCGAGCGTGGTGGACGTCGCCGAGCGGCTGCCGCACGCTGCCGGCGGACTGGTGCTGGCCGAGGTCGAGGTGCTCAAGAAGCTGACCGAGGACCCGCAGCGCCCCTACGTGGTGGCGCTCGGCGGCTCCAAGGTGTCCGACAAGCTCGGGGTGATCGAGAACCTGCTCGACACCGCCGACCGGATCCTGGTCGGCGGTGGGATGGTCTTCACCTTCCTCAAGGCGCAGGGCCACGAGGTCGGCAAGAGCCTTCTTGAAGAGGACCAGCTCGGCACGGTTCGCGGGTACCTGGCGACCGCGCAGCAGCGCGGCGTGCAGCTCGTGCTGCCCACGGACGTCGTCGCGGCGACGGCCTTCGCCGCCGACGCCGAACACGACGTCGTGCCGGCCGACGCCATCCCCGCCGACCGGGTGGGGCTGGACATCGGGCCGGCCAGCGCCGAGCAGTTCGCAGCTGCGCTGGCCGACGCACGGACCGTCTTCTGGAACGGCCCGATGGGCGTGTTCGAGATGGACGCGTTCAGCAACGGCACCCGCGCTGTCGCCCAGGCGCTGGTCGACTCCGATGCCTTTACCGTGGTCGGTGGGGGAGACTCGGCCGCGGCTGTGCGTACCCTCGGTTTCGACGAGCGGGCGTTCGGCCACATCTCCACCGGTGGCGGCGCCAGCTTGGAGTACCTCGAGGGCAAGACCTTGCCCGGCCTGACCGTGCTCGACAGCTGACGAAAGGCACCAACCGATGGCTCGCGGCACCGTAACCGGTCGTGTCCCCCTGATGGCGGGCAACTGGAAGATGAACCTGGACCACCTGGCCGGCGCGCACCTGGTGCAGAAGCTGGACTGGACGCTGAAGGACGCCAAGCACGACTTCGCCGCAGTCGAGGTCGCCGTGCTGCCGCCCTTCACCGACCTGCGCACTGTTCAGACCCTGGTCGACGGCGACAAGCTGGACATCCGCTACGGCGGCCAGGACCTCTCGCCGCATCCGGAGGGCGCCTTCACCGGCGACGTCTCCGGGTCGATGCTCGCCAAGCTCGGGTGCGCCTACGTGGTCGTCGGGCACAGCGAGCGTCGTGAGATCCACGGCGAGGACGACAGCATCGTGAATGCCAAGGTCCGGGCTGCCTACCAGCACGGCCTGACCCCGATCCTTTGCGTGGGTGAGGGGCTGCAGGTCCGCCAGGCCGGCGAGCACTGCGCGCACACGCTGACGCAGCTGGACGCCGCGTTGGAGGGGGTGAGCGCGGCGCAGGGCAAGACGCTGGTCGTGGCCTACGAGCCGGTCTGGGCCATCGGTACCGGCGAGGTCGCCACCCCCGAGGACGCGCAGGAGGTCTGCGCGGCCATCCGCACCCGGCTCGCGGAGACGTGGTCCGGCGACGTGGCGGACGCCGTCCGAGTGCTCTACGGCGGATCTGTCAAGGCGGCCAACGTCGCGTCGATCATGGCGCAGCCCGATGTGGACGGTGCGCTCGTGGGTGGCGCGAGCCTCAAGGCCGACGAGTTCGCCAGCATCTGCCGCTACCGTGACCACGTGACAGGCTGACGCACGCGCCCGACGTCCTGTTTCCGGCCGGCACCGCGTACCCTGTGACGGTACGACCCGGCCCAGCGGCCCCGACCCACCTGACGGATGGAAGTTTCGTGACTGCAGTACGTATCAGCCTCAACGTGGTGCTGGTGATCACCAGCCTGTTCCAGATCCTGCTGATCCTGCTCCACAAGGGCAAGGGCGGCGGTCTGTCAGACATGTTCGGAGGCGGCGTCTCGTCCAGCCTGGGTGGCTCGTCGGTGGCCGAGAAGAACCTCGACCGGTTCACGATCGCCGTCGCGCTGGTCTGGACGGCCGCCATCGTCGGGATCGGCCTGATCGAGCGTTTCACCACCACCTGACCCACCCGACGCCGGGCGGCGTCGGCAGGGTCACCAGCGCACACGAGACACGGGAGAACGTGCATGGCAGGCGGTAACGCAATCCGGGGCAGCCGGGTAGGCGCAGGTCCGATGGGTGAGGCGGAGCGTGGCGACGCGGCCCCCCGGATCGTCCAGTCGTACTGGTGCGCCAACGGGCACGAGACTCGCCCGAGCTTCGCGGACGAGCAGGGCGTGTCCGCTCCGGAGACCTGGGACTGCCCGCGCTGCGGCTTCCCTGCCGGTCAGGACCAGGCGAACCCGCCGGCCCCGCCGAAGGTCGAGCCGTACAAGACGCACCTGGCCTACGTGAAGGAGCGCCGAAGCGACACCGACGGGCAGGCGATCCTGGACGAGGCTCTGCAGCAGCTGCGCGACCGGGGTCTCATCCGCTGAGCCCCGGCCCTTAGGGGCTGGAGACGCGGATCAATGCCGGCGGCACCCGCGTCGCAGCCGGCCGATCCAACAGCCAGACGGTGGCGCGTTGACCGCTCACCGCACCGGCCGGTGCCTGGACCGGTCCCGCTCCGCTGAGGGCGAGGCCGATGGCGGTGGCCTTCTCTTCGCCGGCTGCCACCAACCAGACCTCCTGCGCGCGGTTGATCGCCGGCAGGGTCAACGAGACACGCTGCGGCGGGGGCTTCGGGGAGCCGTGCACCCCGACGACGGTGCGGTCCGTCTCGTACACCCCAGCCATCTCGGGGAACAGCGACGCGATGTGCGCGTCCGGCCCGACCCCCAGCAGCAGGACGTCGAACGCCGGGACCGCGTCGCGGCCCGTGCCCTCCGCCCGTGCCACCCGGGCGAGCTCGTCCGCGTAGCGTTCGGCCGCCGCGTCGACGTCCGAGCCGGCCGGGTCATCGCTGGCGGCCATCGGGTGCACGTTGTCCGACGGCAGCGGCAGCGAGTCGAGCAGCACCTGCCGCGCCTGGGTCTCGTTCCGGTCGGGGTCGCCCGCCGGGAGGTACCGTTCGTCGCCCCACCACACGTGCACGTGCGGCCAGGAGACCGCGTCGCGCGCCGGCGACTGAGCCAGCGCGGCCAGCACGGCAGTGCCCACCGTGCCGCCGGTGAGCACGACGTGCGCCGTCCCGTGGGCCGCCTGCGCGTCCACCAGCCGGGTGACCAGCCGGGCGGCGACCGACGCGGCCAGCACCTGCGCGTCGCGGTGCACCACCACGAGCGGGGAGACGCTCACGACCTGTCCTGCACAGTGCTCTCCTTCGCCGCCGGGCGCTTCGCCGCGGCCTTCTTGCTGCTGGGCGACGCCTCGCGGATCGCCTTGGCCGTCGCGGCCTCGCGACGCTCTGCCCGGTCGGAGCGGCGCTTGGCGGCTGCGGGAGACATCGCCTCGCCGTCGGCCGCCGCCTGGGACGCCGTGACGGACCGGCCCGCCTCGAGGCGGGTCAGGCCACGCTGCAGGGTGGCGGCGTAGACCTCGTCCTGGTCCAGTCGGCGAAGCTCCTCCGCCAGGCACTCCGCGAGCTCTCGGCGGGGCAGCGCGATCCGCCGGTCCGGCTGACCGGGCTGGGTCAGCGTCGCGATCGCGCCGTCCGCCCGGACCAGGTCGACCGGCCCACTGCGCCGCTCCATCCGCACGCTGGACATTCCGGTGCCGGCCTTGGTGCGTGCACGCGTCACGGTGCAGCGCAGGGCCTCCGCCAGCCACGCGGCGAGCAGGTCGGTGCTCGGGCTGTCCGAGGCACCGCTGACCGTGACGTGCTCAACCGACTGGTACGGCGGCTGGTCGAGGGCCGCGGCCAGCAGCCCGCGCCACTTGGTGACCCGGGTCCAGGCCAGGTCGGTGTCGCCCACCGCGAACGTGTCCCGGCGGCGCAGCAGCTCCCTGTGCGGGTTGGCCGACGCCGCTGAGTCGGTGATCCGGCGGTGGGCCATCCGGCCGATCGGGTCCTTGGATGGTTCCTTGGGAGCCTGGCCGGGCCACCAGGCCACCAGCGGCGAGTCCGGCAGCAGCAGGGGAGTGACCACGCTGTCGGGGTGCGCAGTGAGCTGCCCGTACAGCCGCAGCACGATGACCTCGCTGGCGCCGGCGTCCCCGCCGACCCGGACCTGAGCGTCCATCCGCTCCGCGCCGCGCTTGTTGCTCTGCACGATGACGATGACCCGGCAGGGGTGCTCGCGGCTCGCGTCGTTCGCGGCCGCGATGGTCTCCTCGGACTCGGCCTCGTCCGTCACGATCACCAGGGTCAGCACGCGACCCAGCGCGATGGCGCCACCGGAGTCACGCAGGTCGACGAGCTTGCGGTTCACCGCTGCGGTCGTGGTGCTGGGTAGGTCGATGATCACGGGAGCCTCCACACCCGGCCGTCGCGGGCCATCATGTCGTCCGCCGTCTGGGGGCCCCAGGTACCCGACGGGTAGGAGTCGGGCTGGGCGGACTTCGCCCAGTGCCGCTCGATCGGGTCAAGGATCTTCCAGGACAGCTCGACCTCTTCATGCCGCGGGAACAGTGGAGGCTCGCCGAGCAGCACGTCCAGGATCAGCCGCTCGTAGGCCTCCGGCGAGGACTCGGTGAAGGCGTGGCCGTAGCCGAAGTCCATCGTGACGTCGCGGACCTCCATGGCCGTGCCCGGCACCTTGGAGCCGAACCGCAGCGTGACGCCCTCGTCCGGCTGGACCCGGATGACCAGGGCGTTGTGGCCGAGCTCCTCGGTCGCCGTCGTCTCGAACGGCAGGTGCGGTGCCTGCTTGAACACGACCGCGATCTCGCTGACCCGTCGGCCCAGCCGCTTGCCGGTGCGCAGGTAGAACGGGACACCCGCCCACCGTCTGGTGTCGATCTCGAGCTTGATGGCCGCGTACGTCTCCGTCGTGGAGCGACGGCTGATGCCGTCCTCCTCGAGGTAGCCGATGACCTTCTGGCCACCCTGCCAGCCCGCCGCGTACTGCCCGCGCGCCGTTGAGGACCCGAGGTCCTTCGGCAGGCGGACGGCGGACAGGACCTTCTCCTTCTCGGCGCGCAGGTCCTGCGCCTCGAACGAGACAGGCTCCTCCATCGCGGTGAGCGCGAGCAGCTGCAGCAGATGGTTCTGGATGACGTCCCGTGCCGCGCCGATGCCGTCGTAATAGCCGGCCCGGCCGCCGATACCGATGTCCTCGGCCATGGTGATCTGCACGTGGTCGACGTAGTGCGCGTTCCAGATCGGCTCGAACAGCTGGTTGGCGAACCGCAGCGCCAGGATGTTCTGGACCGTCTCCTTGCCCAGGTAGTGGTCGATCCGGAACACCGCGTCCGCGGGGAACACCTGGGAGACAACGTGGTTGAGTTCGCGCGCCGACGCCAGGTCGTGGCCGAACGGCTTCTCGATGACCACCCGGCGCCAGGTGTCCCGCTCGGGGGTCGAGAGACCGGAGCGGGCCAGCTGCTCGCAGACCTGGGAGAAGAACTTGGGCGGGATCGAGAGGTAGAAGGCGTGGTTGCCGCCGGTGCCCCGCTCGGTGTCCAGCGCGGCCACGACCTCGGCCAGGTGGTCGAACGCCTTGGCGTCGTCGAAGTCACCCGGTACGAACCGGAAACCCTCGGCCAGATGCTTCCAGACGTTCTCCCGGAACGGCGTCCGGGCGTGCTGCTTGACCGCCTCGTAGACGATCTGGCCGAAGTCCTGGTCCGCCCAGTCCCGGCGGGCGAAGCCGACCAGCGAGAAGCCCGGCGGCAGCAGGCCACGGTTGGCCAGGTCGTACACGGCGGGCATCAGCTTCTTGCGGGCCAGGTCGCCGGTGACCCCGAAGATCACCAGGCTGCACGGCCCGGCGATCTTCTGCAGCCGCTTGTCCCGAGGGTCGCGAAGCGGGTTCTGTCCAGGCCCCACCCGGGCTGGGCTCACTGCAGGACCTCCAGGAGTCGGGCCACGCCGGCGGCCCGGTCGGTGAGATGGACGCGGAGCACGGGCCGGCCGTGGTCGGCGAGCACCTGTGCGTCGCCGGCGGCCTGCGCTGCGATGAGACCGCCGAAGGTGAACGGCTGACCGGGTACGTCCAGGTCGGCCGCAGGATCGCCCGTGACCTGCAGGTACACACCGGTGGCCGGGCCACCCTTGTGGTACTGCCCGGTCGAGTGCAGGAACCGGGGGCCCCAGCCGAAGGTCGTCGGCCGCTCGGTACGCAGCGCGAGCGGTGCTCGGACCCCGGCCAGCGAGGCCTGTGCCGATCGGTCGAGGTAGGCCATCACCGCGAGGTAGCCACGTCCCGGCTCGAGCCGAGCGAGCAGCGCAGCAACGGCGCCGGGCAGGTCGTTGACGCCGTCCAACAGCCCTGGGGTGCCTCGCAGCTCGATGCCGGCGTCGACCAGGTCCGGCGCGGTTGCGACCGGTGCTCCCTCGAGCATCCCGCGCGCCGCCTTCTTGGCGCTCTCCACGTCCGGCTGGTCGAACGGGTTGATGCTGAGCAACCGCCCGGCCACCGCGGTCGCGGCCTCCCACAGCAGCATCAGGGCGCCCAGCGAGCCACCGACGCTGACGCCGGTCTGCGCGCCCGCCCCGCCCTCGCCCTCACCGGGCTCCGCGTCGGGCTCGCCGCCGGCTGCGACCAGCAGCAGCGGCAGCACGTCGGACGCCGGCCAGCGCACCTCCGGTGCCTGCGGACCCTCCACCACCACGGGTAGCAGGCCGGTTCCCTGCTTGCCGGTGCTCTCCGCCACCAGCTGCTCGGCCCAGTCCGCGAAACCCACCACTGAGGTGCCATCCGCGGCCAGCGCGAGCTTGTCCCGGCGTCCCGCCTGGTCGGCCGGCGCGAGGCCGGCCAGGGCGGCGCCGAGCACCAGCGCAGGGTTGCCTTCGCCGTCCTCGGCGAGCAGGTCGGTGACCGCCTGCGCCTCGTCCAGCAACGCGCCGACGTCCACGCCCGCGAGCGCGCTGGGCACCAGACCGAAGGCGGTCAGCGCCGAGTACCGTCCGCCGACGTTCGGGTCGGCCAGGACGACGTGGTGACCGTCCGCGCGGGCACTGGCCTCCAGCGGCGAACCCGGGTCGGTGACCACCACGATGCGGCCCGCCGGGTCGATCCCGGCAGCGGTGAACGCGGCACTGTAGGCACGCCGCTGGCTGTCGGTCTCGACGGTCCCGCCGGACTTGCTGGAGACCACCACGACGGTGCGCTCGAGCCGGTCGGCCAGGGCAGCGCGCACGTAGTCGGGGTCGCTCGAGTCAAGCACGGTCAGTGGCACCCCGGCCGTGGCGCAGATGACCTCCGGCGCAAGTGACGAGCCGCCCATGCCGGCGAGTACGACGTGGTCCACCTCGGCGGGCAACGCCGCCCGGATCGCGGCCACCTCGTCGACCAGCGGGCGCGAGCTCGTCGCCAGACCGACCCACGAGAGCCGGATCGCCGACTCGGCCTCGGCCTCCGGGCCCCACAGCGTGGCGTCCTGGGCGAACAGCCGTGAGGCGAACCGCTCGTCGACCAGCCCGGGCACGCGGACCCGGACGGCGTCCGCCGCGGCGCCGGTGGCGGTGACCTCGACCAGGCCGCCGCCCTCGCCCCTGGCCCAGGCCAGGACGGCCCCGGCGGAGCCGACGTCGGATGCCCCGCCGTCGTCCGAGGTCACTGGCCGCCCTCCTCGCCGGCGCCGGTGGGCTGGTGGGCCAGCTCGTCGCGCACGGTTCGCTGCAGCTCGTCCCAGCTCTTCTCGAACTTCTCCACACCTTCGCGCTCAAGCACCGCGGTGACGTCGCCGTAGGAGATGCCCAGTCGCTCCAACGCGTCCAGCACCTTGCGGGCGTCCTCGTACTGCCCGCGCACGGTGTCGCCGTGCACCTCGCCGTGGTCGGCGACGGCGTCCATGGTCGCGCTCGGCATCGTGTTGACCGTGCCGTCGGTGACCAGCTCGGTGACGTACAGCGTGTCCGGGTAGGCCTGGTTCTTCACCCCGGTGGAGGCCCACAGCGGGCGTTGGGGGTGGGCGCCGTCCTCGGCCAGCACCTGCCAGCGCGGCGTGGAGAAGACCTCCTCGAATGCCTGGAAGGCCAGCCGCGCGTTGGCGAGCGCAGCCTTGCCGCGCAGGGCCTTGGCCTCGTCCGAGCCGATCGCGTCCAGCCGCGGATCCACCTCGGTGTCCACCCGCGAGACGAAGAACGAGGCGACGGAACGGATCGTGGACAGGTCGATGCCGGCCTCGCGGGCCTGCTCGAGACCCGTCAGGAAGGCCTGCATGACGCCGCGGTAGCGGTCCAGCGCGAAGATCAGCGTCACGTTGACGCTGATCCCGGCGGCGATGGTCTGCGAGATGGCCGGCAACCCCTCGACCGTCGCCGGGATCTTGATCAGCGCGTTGGGCCGGTCCACTGCCGCCCAGAGCCTCTTGGCCATCTCCACCGTCGCGGCGGTGTCGTGCGCCATGCTGGGATCGACCTCGATCGAGACCCGGCCGTCCTGCCCGCCGGTGGCGTCGTACACGGGGCGCATCACGTCGCAGGCGCGCCGCACGTCGTCCGTGGTCGCCTCGAACAGCGCGGCCTGCACGTCCTTGCCCGCGGCGGCGAGCGCCCGCAGCTGTTCGTCGTAGGCGTCGCCCTTGGACAGTGCGGCGGCGAAGATCGTCGGGTTCGTTGTCACCCCGACGACGTGCTTGTCCTGGATGAGCCGCTCGAGGCTCCCGTCGTTCAACAGCTCGCGCGAGAGGTCGTCGAGCCAGACGGAGACGCCCGCCTCGGAGAGCGTGGCGAGTGCGTCGGTCATGGGGTCCTCCTGGAGGTGGTGGTGCGGGGTGGGTCCTAGGACGCTGCGGCGATGCTCTCGCGTGCGGCGGCGGCGACGTTCTCGGCGGTGATGCCGAACTCGCGGAAGATGGTCTGGTAGTCGGCCGAGGCACCGAAGTGCTCCAGCGAGATGATGCGGCCGGCGTCACCGACGACCTCGCGCCAGCCCTGGGCGACCGCGGCCTCGACACTGACCCGCGCGCGCAGGGCCGGCGGCAGCACCTCGTCGCGGTACGCCTGGGGCTGGGCGTCGAACCACTCGCGGCAGGGCATGGAGACCACCCGGGTCGGAGTGCCCTCGGCCTGCAGCTGCTCGCGGGCCGCGACGGCCAGCTGGACCTCGGAGCCGGTGGCTACCAGGACGACGCCGGCCGGGCCGTCCTCGGCCTCGGCCAGCACGTAGCCGCCGCGGGCCACCCCCTCGGCGGAGCCGAAGGCGCCTTCGCCGCGCTCCACCACGGGCAGGTTCTGCCGGCTGAGCACCAGGCCGGCCGGGCGGTCGGTGTGCTCCAGGATGGTCCGCCAAGCCCAGACCGTCTCGTTGGCGTCAGCCGGCCGGACGACGTCCAGTCCGGGGATCGCGCGCAGCGCCGCCAGATGCTCGACGGGCTGATGGGTCGGGCCGTCCTCGCCGAGGCCGATGGAGTCGTGCGTCCAGACATAGGTCACCGGCAGCTTCATCAGCGCGGCCAGGCGAACCGCCGGGCGCATGTAGTCGCTGAACACCAGGAAGGTGCCGCCGTAGGGGCGGGTCAGGCTCTGCAGCGCCATGCCGTTCAGGATCGAACCCATGGCGTGCTCGCGGATGCCGAAGTGCAGCGTTCGCCCGTAGGGGCCGCCCTGCCAGTCCTTCGTCTGCCGGTTCGCCGGGATGAACGAGGGCTGGCCGCCCATGGTGGTGTTGTTGCTCTCCGCCAGGTCGGCGGAGCCACCCCACAGCTCGGGCAGGACGTCGGCCAGCGCGGTCAGCACCTTGCCCGAGGCGGCGCGAGTGGCGATGCCCTTGGGATCGGGGTCGAACGTCGGGAGCTGGTCGGTCCAGCCGTCGGGCAGCCGCTCCGCGCTGAGCCGGTCGAGCAAGGCCGCGTTGTCGGCGTTGGCAGCGCGCCAGGACTCGTATCCGCCCTGCCACTTCTCGTGCGCAGCCCGGCCGCGGTCGCCGACCCGGCGGGCGTGCGCGAGGACGTCGTCGTCCACCTGGAAGGTCCGCTCGGGGTCGAAGCCGAGCAGCTCCTTGGTGGCGGCGACCTCGGCGTCGCCGAGCGCGGAGCCGTGGGCCTTGCCGGTGTTCTGCTTGGTCGGCGCCGGCCAGCCGATAATGGTGCGCAGCGAGATGAAGGACGGGCGGTTGGTCTCTGCCTTTGCTGCCTCGATGGCGGCCAGCAGGGCGTCGACGTCCTCGACGTAGGCGCCGCCGCTGCTCCAGTCCACCGACTGGACGTGCCAGCCGTAGGCCTCGTAGCGCGCCGCGACGTCCTCGCTGAACGAGACGTCGGTGTCGTCCTCGATCGAGATGTGGTTCTTGTCGTAGATGACGACGAGGTTGCCGAGCTCTTGGTGGCCGGCCAGCGAGCTCGCCTCGCTGGTCACCCCCTCCATGATGTCGCCGTCGGAGCAGAGCACGAAGATGTGGTGGTCGAAGGGGGACTCCCCGGGCGCGGCGTCGGGGTCGAGCAAGCCGCGCTCACGGCGTGCCGCCATCGCCATGCCGACCGCACCGGCCAGCCCCTGGCCGAGCGGACCCGTGGTGATCTCGACACCTCGGGTGTGCCGGTGCTCGGGGTGGCCGGGCGTCTGCGAACCCCAGGTGCGCAGCGCCTGCAGGTCGGACAGCTGCAGGCCGTAGCCGGACAGGTACAGCTGGATGTACAGGGTCAGGCTGGAGTGGCCGCAGGACAGCACGAAGCGGTCCCGGCCTAGCCAGTGGTCGTCCGCCGGGTCGTGCCGCATGACCTTCTGGAACAGCAGGTACGCGACCGGTGCGAGGCTCATTGCCGTACCGGGGTGGCCGTTGCCGACCTTCTGCACAGCGTCCGCGGCCAGCACGCGCACCGTGTCCACCGCGCGCAGGTCGGCGTCGGTCCAGCCTGCCCGCGAGGCAGTCGGCGGGGCGAGCTCGCTCGATCGCCCTGGCGTGGTCAGCTCGCTCACGTGAGGTTCCTCTCCTGGCGGGGTGGACGCGCCTGGTGAGCGCCCGCTCCGAGCCTAGACCCGGCTCGCCGCGCCGCATCCGCTGCCCTGGGCACGCTGACGCGGCGGTACGATGGACGACGTCGAGCGCGCCGTCCGGGCTCGTCGAAGCCTTGCTGTCCAGCGCATTCCGAGGACCTCGTGACCGCGACCGACCCCAGTGCACCGATGCGACCTGCGTCGGCGTTGGCGCCACCGACCGGCGCGCCGGGTCGGCGTTCGGTCGGGCGGACGGTCCGGGCGTACGTCGCGCTGACCAAGCCGCGGATCATCGAGACCCTGCTCGTCACGACGGTGCCGACGATGTTCCTGGCCGCGCAGGGGCTCCCTCCAGCCTGGCTCGTCCTGGCCACCCTGGTCGGCGGCACGCTCGCGGCGGGCAGCGCGAACACCCTCAACTGCTACCTGGACCGCGACATCGACCAGCTGATGCACCGCACCCGGCAGCGGCCGCTGGCGACCGGGGAGGTCTCCCCGCGGGAGGCCCTCGTCTTCGGGGTGCTGCTCGGGATCGTGTCCGTGCTGTGGCTCGGCCTGGTGGTGAACTGGTTGGCCGCCGGGCTCGCACTGACCGCCAACCTGTTCTACGTCTTCGTGTACACGATGCTGCTCAAACGCCGCACGCCGCAGAACATCGTCTGGGGTGGTGCGGCTGGCTGCATGCAGGTGCTGATCGGCTGGGCCGCGGTCACCGGTTCGCTGGCCTGGGCGCCGTTCGTGCTTTTCGGCGTGATCTTCCTCTGGACGCCGCCGCACTACTGGCCGCTGTCCATGCGCTTCGAAGACGACTACGCGAACGCCGGCGTGCCGATGCTGCCGGTCGTCGCCTCGGAGCTCACCGTGGCCCGCCAGGTCGTCGCCTACTCCTGGGCGATGGTCCTCTGCTCCCTGCTGCTGGTGCCCGTCGCACCGACCGGCTGGTTCTACGCAGTGGCTGCCGTCGTCCTCGGTGCGGTCTTCCTGGTCGAGGCGCACCGCCTGCTCGGGCGCGCCAAGCGCGGCGTCGTCGGTGCCGCGCTCAAGCCGATGCGGCTGTTCCACTACTCGATCACGTACATCAGCCTGCTCTTCGTGGCGGTCGCGGTCGACCCCTTCCTGCGGTTCTGACCCTCCCCCTCCGCCTGACCTCGCCGTCCCTCGTCGCGGCGCAACGCCACTACGAACCTATTGGAGTAGCGGCACGCCGTGACGGGTAAGGGGGCGGGCGAGGCGGCACCAGGGTTCGTTGCGGCGCAACGCCACTACGAACCTATTGGAGTGGCGGCACGCCGTGACGGCTGGTGGTGGGCGAGTAGCGCACGGCGTGACGGCTGGTGGCGGCGGGTGTGCAGGGCTGGCTCGGGTGCACATGTACGGGACGGCGGCGCAGCGGGTCAGGTGCGGATGACGGATCGCTCACGAAGGCTGAGCAGCAGCCGCGTCACCGCGACCACCAGCAGGCTGGCCCCGAGCATGTGCAGCCCGACCGCGACGACGGGCAGCCCCGTCAGGTACTGCACGTAGCCGATCACTCCCTGGGCCGCACCGACGGTCAGCGTCACCCAAGCCTCGCGCCGCGGACGCGCCCCGGCCGCGGTGAGCCGCAAAGCGATGATCAGCATGCCGAGCACGCCGAACCAGACCAGCACCGCGTCCGAGTGCAGCCAGCTCACCGATCGCGGATCCAGCCCGAACCTCGCCGGTGCGTCAGCGTCGCCGGAGTGCGGCCCCGAACCGGTCACCACGGTGCCCAGCACCAGCACGAGGACGGTGACCGCCGCCAGCGCCCGAGCCAGCCACACCAGCTCGGAGCGGACGACGGGCTCGGCCGGTCCGTCCGGCTCACCCACCCGCCACAGCAGGTACGTCGAGACGCAGACGAGCCCCATCGAGACCAGGAAGTGCGCGGCCACCGTGGCCGGGTTGAGGTGGGTCAGCACGGTGATCCCGCCGAGCACAGCCTGGACGACGACGCCGACCAGAGGCAGCGACGCGATCGCGACGAGGGACCGGGGACGACCGCGGCGGCGCACTTCGAGCAGTACGCCGATGAACGCGGCCAGCGCCACCACGCCGACCACCGAGGTGAGCGTCCGGTTGCCGAACTCGATGTACTTGTGCACGCCCTGGGGCTGGTGCACGACCGGTGTGTACGAGCCGGGCACGCACTCGGGCCAGCTGGGGCAGCCGAGTCCGGAGCCGGTCAGCCGGACGAGCCCGCCGGTGACCACGATGCCGATCTGGACGACCACGTTGATCACCAGAACCACGTGTACCCAGCGGGTCAGCGGGTCGGCGCGGTGCTCAGTGGCCGTCGCGGCGGCGGGAGTGGTGGCAGCGCTCACGGGGACCAGGGTAGGTGGCCGCTGAGCCCGGCTACGGCGAGGGCAGCCACCGCGGCGGCTACCACGATCACCAGCAGCAGGTAGCGCCAGGTCCGCCGGGACTGCAGCCGCTGGGCCCGCTTCTGGGATCGGGACGGCGCGTCGTTGGTCCCGGCCGAAGCCGGCGGCGGATCGACCAGGACCCCGGGTCGCCCGCCCGTGGCGATGGTGGCGCACCAGATC
This sequence comes from Angustibacter sp. McL0619, assembly GCF_049994355.1. Lineage (NCBI taxonomy): Bacteria > Bacillati > Actinomycetota > Actinomycetes > Kineosporiales > Kineosporiaceae > Angustibacter > Angustibacter sp. McL0619. Next base: position 2,337,203 of record NZ_CP188257.1, read on the forward strand.
ACCAGCCCGGGTGCCGCGACGCCCCAGGGCGGGCCCTCACCGATGAACCAGAAGACCGTCGCCGTGACGACGGCGAGCCCGGCGGTCCACAGCACCGGCAGGCTCCACCGTCCGGTTCGACGTCGGTCGGAGACCACCAGGACGAGGACGCCCGAGACGGTCAGCAGGCCCGCAGAGACCGAGCCGGCGCTCAGCTCCATCGGAACAGCCTGCGCGACGCGGCTGCGGCTGCGACGGTCCAGACGCACAGCACAGCGAGGCTGCGCAGGTCGAGCGAGCCGTCGACCAGGGCTGCTCGCAAGCCCTCACCCAGGGCACCGCTGGGCAGCCAGCCGGCGACGTGCTCCAGGCCGGCGGGCAGGGTCGAGGCCGGCACGAGCACCGCGCCGCCCGCCACCAGCAGCAACCAGAGGAGGTTCGCGAAGGCCAGCACGGCCTCGGCGCGAAGCGTTCCGGCGACGAGCATGGCCAGCGCGACGAAGGACGCGGTGCCGACCAGCCCGACCAGGATCGCGGCCGGCACGCCGCTCCAGGCGGGTGACCAGCCCAGGGCGAGCCCGAGGCCGCCGAGCGCCCCGACCTGGACGACGAGGATGGCCAGCACGCCGACCGACTTGCCGGCCAGCAGACCACCGCGCCCTAGTGGTGTGGTGCCGAGCATCCGCAGTACCCCGTAGCGACGGTCGAAGCCGGTCTGGATCGCCTGGCCCGTGAACGCGGAGGAGATCACCGCCAGGGCGAGCACGCCGGGCACCACGATGTCGATCCGCGGTCCGGCGCCCAGGTCCGGGACGGAGGCCTTGGTCAGTCCGACCAGCGCAAGGGCCGGCAGTACCAGCGACACCAGCAGCTGCTCGCCGTTGCGCAGCAGGATCCCGGCCTCGAACCGGGCCTGGGCCACGACCCGCCGCGCCGGTGCGGCCGGGGTCGGCTGCGGGTTCTCGTCGCTGAGCAGGGTCATCGCAGCTGCCTGCCGGTCAGCTCCAGGAAGACGTCCTCGAGGGAGCGGCGGCCGACGGTCAGGCCGTCCGGCATCACCCCTTGCGACACGCACCACGAGGTGAGGGTGGCCAGAACCTGGGGGCCGATCTTGCCCTCGAGCAGGTACTGGCCGGGCTGGTGCTCGACCACGCTGACGGCGGGGTCGAGGGCGCGGCGCAGGGTGTCCAGGTCGAGCGCCGGTCGTGCGCTGAAACGGGCCACGTCGGCAGAGGTCCCGGAGGTGAGCTCGGCGGGGGAGCCGTGCGCGACGACCCGTCCGCCGTCCACCACGAAGACGACGTCGGCGAGCCGCTCGGCCTCCTCCATGTAGTGCGTGGTTAGGACGACGGCGGTGCCAGCGGAACGGACGTCGGCCAGCACCGACCAGACGGCCTGCCGGGCCTGCGGGTCGAGGCCGGCGCTCGGTTCGTCCAGGAACAGGACCTCCGGGCGGCCGACGAGCGCGCAAGCCAGGGCCAGACGCTGGCGCTGGCCGCCGGAGAGCCGGCGGACCGTCGTCCGGGCGAAGGCGTCGATGCCCAGCTCGGCGCACAGGGTGGCGGGGTCGACCGGGTGGGCGTGCATCCGTGACACGTGGCGCACCAGGCCAGCCGCGTGCGCGCCGGTCGGCAGGCCGCCGTCCTGCAGCATCACCCCGACCCGGGCCCGGTGCCCCGGACCCGCCAGGTGCGGGTCGGCCCCGAGCACCCGGACCGTGCCGGAGTCCGCTCGGCGCAGGCCCTCGCAGCACTCCAACGTGGTCGTCTTCCCGGCTCCGTTCGGGCCGAGCACCGCCGTGACCTCGCCGCGTCGGGCGAGAAGGTCGAGCCCGTCCACGGCGCGAACCGGCCCGTAGCTGCGGACCAATCCGCGCACGACGACGGCGTCGTCGTCAGGTCCAGGCATGCTGCGGAGTCTAGGTCTGTGACCGATGTGGCGCGGCGCACACCCCCTGGGTTTGAGCCGCGGCGCTAATTAGGTCACAATGGTCTTGTGCAATTCGCTCAGACTGGTTCGACGCAGCCCCGCGTCAGCGACAGCGGGTCGACCGAACACACCCGGGACCGGGTCGCTCGGGCGGTGCTTGAGCACGGTCCGGTGACTGCGGCGGACATCGCGTGCACCCTGGGCCTGACTCCCGCCGCAGTGCGCCGCCACCTGGACGCGCTCGAGGACGCCGGTCTGGTGCGCACCCGCGAGCCGCTGCGCACCGCCGGCCGCGGGCCCGGCCGCCCGGCCAGGGCCTACGTGCTGACCGACGCCGGACACGCCTCCATGACCACGGCGTACGACGACCTCGCGGCGTCCGCGATGGCCTACCTCGCCGAGCAGCTCGGCCCGGGCGCGATCGAGGGTTTCGCGGCCCGTCGGGTCGCCGACCTCGAGCAGCGGTACGCCCCTCTGGTGGAAGCGGTCGGCGACGACCTCGGCCAGCGCACCCAGGCGTTGGCCGGCGCACTCGCGCAGGACGGCTACGCGGCCAGCGCGCGGCCGGTGACCACCCCCGCCGGGGACATCGGCATCCAGCTGTGCCAGGGTCATTGCCCGGTGCAGCACGTAGCCGAGCGCTACCCGCAGCTCTGCGAGGCGGAGACCGAGGTCTTCTCGCGGCTGCTCGGCGTGCATGTGCAGCGGCTGGCCACGCTGGCCGGTGGCGCCCACGTGTGCACCACGCACGTCCCGTCGACGAAGCAGTCCGTCGCGGCCAAGAACCCGATCGACCTCACCCTGACCCAGACCCCAGCAGCTGCCGAGGGAAGGACCACTCGATGACCACCACCCCGACTACAGGCCCGTCGACCGGATCGGCGGTACCCGAGGCGACCCAGCGCGAGATCGATGGTCTCGGTCGGTACGCGTTCGGCTGGGCGGACTCCGACTCCGCCGGCGCGACCGCGAAGCGCGGCCTGTCCGAGGAGGTCGTCCGCGACATCTCCGGCCGCAAGAACGAGCCCGAGTGGATGCTCAAGCTTCGCTTGAAGGGCCTGCGCCTGTTCGACAAGAAGCCCATGCCGAACTGGGGCAGCGACCTGTCCGGCATCGATTTCGACAACATCAAGTACTTCGTGAAGTCGACGGAGAAGCAGGCGACGAGCTGGGACGAGCTGCCCGAGGACATCAAGAACACCTACGACCGGCTCGGTATCCCCGAGGCCGAGAAGCAGCGCCTGGTCGCCGGCGTCGCGGCTCAGTACGAGTCGGAGGTCGTCTACCACCAGATCCGTGAGGACCTGGAGGAGAAGGGCGTCATCTTCGTCGACACCGACACCGGCCTGCGCGAGCACGAGGACCTGTTCCGCGAGTACTTCGGCTCGGTCATCCCGGTGGGCGACAACAAGTTCGCGTCCCTGAACACCTCGGTGTGGTCGGGCGGATCGTTCATCTACGTGCCGCCGGGTGTGCAGGTCGACATCCCGCTGCAGGCCTACTTCCGGATCAACACCGAGAACATGGGCCAGTTCGAGCGCACGCTGATCATCGCTGACGAGGGCTCGTACGTGCACTACGTCGAGGGATGCACGGCGCCGATCTACTCCAGCGACTCGCTGCACAGCGCAGTCGTCGAGATCATCGTGAAGAAGAACGCCCGGGTCCGGTACACGACGATCCAGAACTGGTCGAACAACGTGTACAACCTGGTCACCAAGCGGGCCACCGCCGCCGAGGGCGCCACCATGGAGTGGGTCGACGGCAACATCGGCTCGAAGGTCACCATGAAGTACCCGGCGATCTACCTGATGGGCGAGCACGCCAAGGGCGAGACGCTGTCCATCGCGTTCTCCGGTGAGGGCCAGCACCAGGACGCCGGCGCCAAGATGGTGCACGCCGCCCCGTACACGTCGTCCTCGATCATCAGCAAGTCGGTCGCCCGCGGCGGCGGCCGGACGTCGTACCGCGGGCTCGTGCAGGTGCTGGAAGGCGCGCACCACAGCGCGTCCACCGTGCGCTGCGACGCGCTGCTCGTCGACACGATCAGCCGGTCGGACACCTACCCGTACGTCGACGTCCGCGAGGACGACGTGTCGATGGGCCACGAGGCCACCGTGTCCAAGGTCAGCGAGGACCAGCTCTTCTACCTGATGTCCCGCGGCATGGCCGAGGACGAGGCGATGGCGATGATCGTCCGCGGCTTCGTCGAGCCGATCGCCCGCGAGCTGCCGATGGAGTACGCGCTGGAGCTGAACCGGCTCATCGAGCTGCAGATGGAGGGCGCGGTCGGCTGATGCCGCACCCCGCCCCGACCGGACCCGAACGAAGAAGCGGAGCACGAGCACTCGTATGACCGATACCACCCAGCAGACGAGCGTCCCGGCGCCGGTGCTGCTCGACCCGTCCGCACCCGCCCAGCACGGGCTGAAGGCCCACTCGCACGGCGGCGGTCCCGGCGTGCCCGAGCAGTCCCGCGCCGAGCGCCGTCGCTCGTTCCAGGTGGCCGACTTCCCGATGCCGACCGGCCGCGAGGAGGAGTGGCGGTTCACGCCGATGGACCTGCTGCGCGGGGTCCTCGAGGAGCGCCCGAGCCAGGACGGCGCGGCCACCTGGGCCGTGCAGGCGCCGGCCGAGGTCTCCGTGGCGAACCTCGAGCCCGGCCAGTCGCCTCGGGGCAGGGCTCTCGTACCGGCGGACCGTGCGGCCGTCATCGCCTCCGCCGGCACGCCGGAGTCGCTGTACGTGAAGGTGCCGGCCGAGGCCGAGCTGCACGAGCCGATCCGCGTCGCGCTCACTGGCGCGGCGGACCTGCGCAGCAACGGGCACACCGTCATCGAGGCCGGCCGGTTCAGCAAGGCCACCGTGGTGATCGACCACATCGGGTCCGGCCAGCACACCGGCAACGTCGAGATCGTGGTCGGCGACGGCGCGGAGCTGACTGTCGTCAGCCTGCAGCGCTGGGACGACGACGCGATCCACCTGGGCCAGCACGACGCGCGGGTCGGGCGGGACGCGCGCTTCAAGCACGTCGCGGTGTCTCTCGGCGGCAAGGTCGTCCGGATCAACGCCAACGTCGAGTTCGCCGGCCCCGGCGGTGACGCCAAGTTGTTCGGGATCTACTTCGCGGACGCCGGGCAGCACCTCGAGCACCGTTCCTTCGTGGACCACAGCGCGCCGCACTGCTCGAGCCACGTGACCTACAAGGGCGCGCTGCAGGGCGAGGGGGCGCACACCGTGTGGGTCGGGGACGTGCTGATCCGCGCCAGTGCGCAGGGCACCGATACCTACGAGCTGAACCGCAACCTCGTGCTGACCGACGGCGCCCGCGCCGACTCGGTGCCGAACCTCGAGATCGAGACCGGTGAGATCACCGGTGCGGGCCACGCCAGCGCGACCGGCCGCTTCGACGACGAGCAGCTCTTCTACCTGCAGGCCCGCGGGATCACCGAGGCCGAGGCCCGCCGCCTCGTCGTGCGCGGGTTCTTCGCCGACATCCTCGCCCAGATCGGCGTGCCGGACATCCAGCAGCTGCTCAAGGACGCGCTCGAGACCGAGCTCGAGGGTTCGATGCCGCACGCCCCGGCACAGGTGAGCGGATGACCTTCCAGCCCGCAGTCCACCTGGACGACTTGCCCGACGTGGGCGCGGTCCAGGTACTGCTCGACGGCCAGCGCGTCGCGGTCGTCCGCGCCGAGGACGGCAGCCTGCACGCGGTGGACGACACCTGCTCGCACGCTGAGGTCTCGCTGTCCGAGGGTGAGATCGACGACTGCACGATCGAGTGCTGGCTGCACGGGTCGCGCTTCGACCTGCGCACCGGCGCCCCGACCGGCCTGCCCGCCACCCGCCCGATCGACGTCTACCCGGTCACCGTCCAGGACGACGTCGTCCTGGTCGACGTGGCCGCCCCCAACACTTCCGGCGCCGGCACCTCCGGCCCGATCACCAGCAGCAAGGAGCACTGACGCATGGCCATCCTCGAGATCCGCGACCTGCACGTGAGCGTCGACACCGAGCAGGGCACCAAGGAGATCCTGCGCGGGGTCGACCTGACCGTCCGGTCCGGCGAGACCCACGCGCTCATGGGCCCGAACGGCTCCGGCAAGTCGACCCTGGCGTACTCCATCGCCGGTCACCCGAAGTACAAGGTGACCGGCGGCACGGTGACCCTGGACGGCGAGGATGTCCTGGCGATGACGGTCGACCAGCGCGCCCGCGCCGGGATGTTCCTGGCCATGCAGTACCCGGTCGAGGTTCCCGGCGTCACGGTGTCGAACTTCCTGCGCACCGCCAAGACCGCGATCGACGGCCAGGCGCCCGCGCTGCGCACCTGGACGAAGGACGTCAAGGCGGCCATGGCCGACCTGCGGATGGACCCGACCTTCGCTGAGCGCAACGTCAACGAGGGCTTCTCCGGCGGCGAGAAGAAGCGCCACGAGATCCTCCAGATGGAGCTGCTCAACCCCACCATCGCAGTGCTCGACGAGACCGACTCCGGCTTGGACGTCGACGCGCTCAAGGTGGTCAGCGAGGGCGTCAACCGGGTACGCGAGGGTGGCGAGGTCGGCGTGCTGCTGATCACCCACTACACGCGGATCCTGCGCTACATCAAGCCCGACTTCGTGCACGTCTTCGTCGACGGCCGGATCGCCGAGGAGGGCGGCTCCGAGCTGGCCGACCGCCTCGAGAACGAGGGCTACGACCGGTACGTCACGGCCAAGGCCTGACCGTGAGCACCGTCGCCGACCGGGACGCCGCCTCCGTGGCGACGGCGCTCCCGTTCGGCGACGCCGAGCTCGCCGCCCTGCGCGCCGACTTCCCGATCCTGGGTCGCACGGTTCGCGACGGTCGCCAGCTGGTCTACCTCGACTCGGGTGCCACCTCGCAGAAGCCGCGCCAGGTGATGGACGCCGAGCGGGCGTTCTACGAGCAGCACAACGCGGCAGTGCACCGAGGCGCACACCAGCTCGCAGAAGAGGCGACCGACGACTTCGAGGCCGCTCGCGCCTCGGTCGCGGACTTCGTCGGCGTCGCGGCCGACGAGGTGGTGTTCACCAAGAACGCCACCGAGGGCATCAACCTGGTCGCCTACGCGATGAGCAACGCCGCGACCGCCGGGCTCGAGGCCGCGCGCTTCGTGCTCGGCCCCGGCGACGAGATCGTGGTCACCGAGATGGAGCACCACGCCAACCTGGTGCCTTGGCAGGAGCTGTGCCGCCGCACCGGCGCCAGCCTGCGCTGGCTCGAGGTGGACGACGACGGCCGGCTCGACCTGGCCGGGCTGGACACCGTGGTCGGCGAGCGCACCAAGGTGGTCGCCTTCACGCACTCCTCGAACGTGCTGGGCACGATGCCGCCCGTGGCGCCGATCGTGGCCCGGGCGCATGCGGTCGGCGCTCTCGTGCTGCTCGACGCGTGCCAGTCGGTACCGCACCTGCCCGTCGACCTGACGGCGCTCGGCGTGGACTTCGCGGTCTTCTCCGGGCACAAGATGCTCGGTCCCTCGGGCGTCGGCGTTCTGTGGGGCCGCCGTGAGCTGCTCGCGGCGATGCCGCCGTTCCTGACCGGCGGCTCGATGATCGAGGTCGTCCGGATGGAGGGCTCGACGTACGCGGCCCCGCCACAGCGCTTCGAGGCCGGCGTCCCGATGGCCGCCCAGGCCGTCGGCCTGCACGCCGCCACGGACTACCTGCGTGCACTGGCTCCGGACGGCGCGGGCATGGCCCGCGTGCAGGCGCACGAGCGGATGCTCACCGGCGCTCTGCTTGACGCCCTCGCCGAGCGGGCCTGGGTGCGGGTGATCGGGCCCACGAGCACCGAGCAGCGCGGGGGAGCGGTGTCCTTCGTGGTGGACGACGTGCACTCGCACGACGTCGGTCAGGTGCTGGACGACCTGGGCGTCGCCGTCCGGGTCGGCCACCACTGCGCGTGGCCGCTGCACCGCAGGTTCGGCATCACCGCCACCACCCGCGCATCCTTCGGCCCGTACAACGGGCTGGACGACGTCCGCACGCTGGTCGCCGGGCTGGACCGGGTGTGCGACGTGTTCGGTGTGGGGGCCTGAGTGGATCTCTACAAGGAGCTCATCCTCGAGCACTCGAAGTCCCCGCATGGGGCGGGCCTGCGCGACCCGTTCGCGGCGCAGGTGCACCACGTCAACACCACCTGCGGCGACGAGGTGACGCTGCGGGTGAGGCTGGCCGAGGCCGATGGTGAGACCGTGCTGCAGGACGTCTCGTACGAGGCGATCGGTTGCGCGATCAGCATGGCCTCCACCTCGATGCTGCACGACCTGGTCAGCGGCCGGCCACTCGACGAGGCCCAGGACGCGTTCGAGTCGATGCGTGCGATGCTCACCAGCCGCGGCGACGACGTCGGCGACGAGGACACCCTCGGCGACGGCGTGGCGCTGAGCGGCGTCTCGCGCTACCCGGCGCGCGTGAAGTGCGCGTTGCTGGGATGGATGGCCCTGCAGGACGCGTTGACCCAGGCGGTCGACGCCCAGAACGACGGCGACCGCCACGAAACCGGCGACCGCCACGAAACCAAGGAGAATGCTCGATGACCGACACCACGACCGACAGTCCGGCAGGCGCGACGCCGCCGACGGTGGCGGACGTCGAGGAGGCCCTGCACGACGTCGTCGACCCCGAGCTCGGCATCAACGTCGTTGACCTCGGCCTGGTCTACGGGGTGACCGTCGACCAGCATGCGAACGCGATCATCGACATGACGCTGACCAGCGCCGCGTGCCCACTGACTGACGTGATCGAGGACCAGACCGCCCAGGCGCTGGAGGGTCTCACCACCGGCCACCGGATCAACTGGGTCTGGATGCCGCCGTGGGGCCCGGACAAGATCACCGACGACGGTCGCGAGCAGCTGCGCGCGCTGGGGTTCAACCTCTGAGCCAGCACCCGCCGACCGGTGACCGTCTCGTCGAGGTGTCGCCGGCCCGTCTGGCCAGGTGGATCGCGGGCTTCGAGGAGAGCCACGGTCACGCGTCGTTCTCCGTCGTGGACGGAGCACTCGACCTGCTCGGTATGGACGGCTCCACGGCCCGGTGCACGCCGCTGGTGCCGTTCGCGGCGACGTCCGGCGAGCTGCCGGGCAGCTTCGTCGAGCATGCGCTGCCTGACCGCACCGTGGTCCTGCTACTGCTGCGCCGCGGCGGGTACGGCGTCGGGGTGCTGCAGGGTGGCGCCCTGACCGCCTCCAAGGTCGGGACCCGCTACGTGCAGTCGCGCACGGCTGCCGGCGGCTGGTCCCAGCACCGGTTCGCTCGCCGGCGGGACAACCAGGCAGCGGGTCTGATCGACACCGCCGCCGCGACGGCAGTGCGGGTGGTGCTCGGCGAGGACGGCCGTGAGCCGCCCGCCGGCGCCCTGCTGGTGACCGGCGGTGACCGCGTCATGGTCGACCGGTTGCTTGAGGACCGCAGGTTGGCCCAGCTCAGTGCTCTGCCGCGGCCGCGGCACCTCGACGTCCCGGACCCCCGCGACGACGTGTTGCGCCAGGCCGCGCACCGGGCTGTGGCGGTACAGATCCAGGTGCACAACGCCTGAGGCCTGCTGACACACTCGAGGCGTGCAGGACTACCGCCACACGTCGCCGTTCTACCGGGTCACCCGGCGCATCGCGGCTCTCGCGCCGCTGAGCTGGGTGCTCGCCCGCACGATCCACCACGTCGACCCGCACGTCGGGCGGCTGACCCGTGGCCGGCACACGCTGACCAGCCTGGTCACCGGCATGGACGTCGCCGAGCTGACCACCCGGGGGGCGCGTAGCGGACTACCGCGGACGGTTCCGCTGTGCGGCTTCCCCACGCCCGAAGGCTTCGTCGTGGTGGCCTCGAACTTCGCCCAGCACTCCCATCCCTCCTGGTACCACAACCTCCTCGCCCACCCGCAGGCCGAGCTCGAGGTGGGCGGGCAGACCCGTCCGGTCCTCGCACGTCTCACCACGGGGCCCGAGCGGGCTCTGCTGTGGGACCAGGCCGTGTCGATCTACCCCGGTTGGACGCACTACGAGCGTCGCGCCGCCCACCGAGAGATCGGCGTCTTCGTCCTCGAGGAAACCAGCATCACCCGTCACGGGTGATGCCGCGCAGGCGGCGGACGGCGCAAGGTCTTGGCATCACCCGGATCGACGGAGGAAGCCCATGCCAACCACCCTGGACGTGACCAAGATCGGTCCGGTCGACGTCGCCGTCATTGCCTTCGAGACCGACCAGCTGAACGGCCAGGTCGGACCCGCCCTCGCCGAGCTGCAGGCCAACGGGACGGTGCGGATCATCGACCTGGCCTTCGTGGTCAAGGACGAGAACGGCAGCATCGCGATCATCGAGATCGAGGACTCCGAGGTGAACGAGGCCTTCGGCCAGATCGCCCAGGACGAGCACTTCGACCTGCTCGGCGAGGACGAGATCCGAGAGATCGCCGACGCGTTGACGCCAGGTCAAGGCGCCCTGGTGGTCGTCTGGGAGAACACCTGGGCGGCCAAGCTGTCGACCGCGATCCGCGACTCCGGCGGGTTCGTCGTGGCGATGGAGCGAGTACCCCTGGTGGACGTGCTGCGAGCGATCGCGGCCCTGGAAGCGGAAGAGGTCTGAGATGCGACGACGTGGTGGACGACCCGGGCTGATGGGTATGGCGGCTCGAACGGCTGTGGTCGCGGGCACCGCGACCGCCGTCTCCGGAAACGTGCAGCGCCGTCAGGCGGGGCGGGCGCAGAGCAAGGAGCAGGAGGCGGCCGACCAGCAGCAGATGCTGGTCGACCAGGCCGCTGCCCAGGCGGCCGCGCAGGTGCAGGCCCAGCAGCCGGTCGCGCCGGCGCCGGCGGCTGCGGCTGCCCCGGCGGAGGAGGACCCGATGGTCAAGCTGCGCCAGCTCGGCGAGCTGCACGCGCAGGGTCTGCTGACCGACGAGGAGTTCAGCGCGACCAAGGCCAAGCTGCTCGGGATCTAGACACGACCTTCACCTCAGCCTGGTTGTCATCCGTCGTTCCCTGACAGAGAGTGGTCAGATGAACGTCGCCCGTTCCCGCTGGTTGCGCTGGGCCGTGCCCGCTGCGGCCGTCGGCCTGGTGGTCGGTGGTGCCCAGTTGACCGCGTGGGCCGCCACCTCCCCGGGCGACCTGCCGACCATCACCGCTCGCGATCTGCTGGTGAAGGCCCAGCAGGCGCGGGTCGACCAACTGTCCGGCACGGTCCGCTCGACGACGAGTCTCGGACTGCCCGCGCTGCCCAGCGGGCGCGGCGCGAACTGGTCCTCGCTCGTCGCGGGCACCCAGACCCTTCGGGTGTTCGCCGACGGGCCGCAGCGCCAGCGGGTCGACCTAATGGGCGACCTCGCGCAGGCGAGCGTCGTGCACGATGCCGGCACGGTGTGGACGTGGTCGAGCGAGACCCGCGAGGTCACCAAGGCCACGTTGCCGGCCAAGAACGGCACGCCCAACGGCAGCAAGCACCCGCTCGACCGGACGTCGGCCACGCCCCTGACCCCTCAGGAGGCGGCCGACCAGGCGTTGTCCGCGATCTCGCCCACCACGGACGTCTCGGTCGGGCGCAACGCCAAAGTCGCCGGCCGCGCCGCGTACGACCTGCGGCTGGTCCCGCGGGATGCCGCGACGCTGGTCGGCTCGGTCGACCTGTACGTCGACGCGAAGACCGGCATCGCACTTCGTGCGGTGGTCGTCCCCCGGGGCAGCCGAGAGGCGGCCGTCGATGTCGGGTTCACCTCCCTGCGGCTGAGCGCACCGGCCGCGTCGACCTTCCACTTCACCGCTCCGCCCGGGTCCACGGTCCGGGACGTCACGGTGCCGAACGCCGCGGATCGGGTCTCGCCGGCGCCCACGGGCAAGGCGCCCGACGTCCAGCAGGTCGGCAGCGGCTGGAGCTCGGTGCTCGTGGCCGCCGGGGTTCAGGGCGATGACCTGACCCAGCAGCTGTCTGGTGCGGCGGCTGGCTCCGGGGCTCGGGGCGACACCGGGCCGGGCATCGGGCCGGCGCTGCTGCAGGCGGCTCGACCGGTGCACGGGGCGTTCGGCTCCGGCCGCGTGCTGCGCACCCGACTGGCCAGCGTCCTTCTCACGGACGACGGCCGGGTGCTGGTGGGCGCCGTCACCCCTGCCGAGCTCGTCCGAGTCGCATCGCTGCCGGCCGCGCAGGCGCGTTGAGCGCGATCCGCACCCGTGCGTTGACCAAGCGCTTCCGGGGTGGACAGGTCGCCGTCGACCAGCTGGACCTCGACGTCCCCGACGGCACCGTCTACGGCTTCCTCGGGCCGAACGGGTCGGGCAAGACCACCACGATCCGGATGGTGCTCGGACTGGCCCAGCCGACGTCCGGGGCGGTCGAGCTGTTCGGCGAGACCATGCCGGCGGCCTCGCCATCCGCGCTGCCGCGGGTGGGCGCGCTGATCGAGGGCCCGGCCTGCTACCCGTTTCTGACCGGCCAGGAGAACCTCGCCCGGATCGACGCCGCCGATCCGACTGCCCCGCGAGCAACCCGGGACGCCCGGATCGACCTGGCCCTGGAGCGGGTGGGTCTGGCCGCCGCACGCGGCAAGCGCTACAAGGCCTACTCGCTCGGGATGCGTCAGCGGCTGGGCATCGCCGCCGCGCTGCTGCGCCCGCGGGACCTGCTGGTGCTGGACGAGCCGACGAACGGTCTCGACCCACAGGGAACCCGCGAGGTGCGGGCCCTGGTCCGTGAGCTGGCCACCGAAGGCACCACGGTGTTCGTGTCCAGCCACCTGCTGGCCGAGGTCGAGCAGATCTGCACGCATGCGGCGGTGCTGTCCCGTGGACGGCTGGTCGCGGACGGTGAGGTCTCCGCGCTGCGCTCGTCGGTCAGCAGCCGCCTCGTCGTCACCACCCCGGACATCGCGACCGCAGCGGCGACGTTGGCCGGGCTGGGGCTGACAGACGTCCTCCAGGACGCGCACGCGGTCAGCGCGCCGGTGGGCACCATGCAGCCGGACGTCGCGTGCGCCGCGCTGGTCCGCGACGGAGTCCGGGTGCAGGGCCTGACGGTCGAGCGCCCCTCCCTCGAGGAGGCCTTCGTGGCGTTGACCGGGGAGGGCTTCGATGTCGCCGGCTGACGTGCCGGGCCGGGCCACCCTGCGGCTGCTGAACAGCGAGCTCGGCCTGCTGCTCGGCCGGATGCGGATCCGGGCCGGGCTCGCGGTGCTGGCCGCCGTCCCGGTGCTGATCGCGGTGGTGGTGCGCACCTTCGGCGGCCCAAGCAACCCCGGCGAGGGACCGCCCTTCCTGAGCGACGTCACGCAGAACGGGCTGTTCATCGCGTTCACCGCGCTGACCGTCGAGCTGCCGCTCTTCCTGCCGCTCGCGGTCGGCGTGGTCGCGGGGGACAGCATCGCCGGCGAGGCCCAGATGGGCACGCTGCGCTACCTGCTGGTCGCGCCGGCGGGTCGCACCCGGCTGGCCGTCGTCAAGCTGGCGTCCGCGATCCTGTTCTGCCTGGTAGCCACCTTCGTGGTCGCGGTCGCCGGGTGGTTGGTGGGTGCGGCGCTGTTCCCGCTGCACGACGTGGCGCTGCTGTCCGGCGGCACGATCAGTGCCGGCGACGCGATCGTGCGCGGCGCCGCCGTCGCCGGCTACGTCGGGCTGTCGTTGGCCGGCCTCAGCGCCGTGGGGGTGTTCGTCTCGACGCTGACCGACGTGCCCATCGCCGCCATGGCCACCACGGTCGGGCTAGCCATCACCAGCCAGATCCTCGACGTGATCCCGCAGGTTTCGGCCATCCACCCCTGGCTGCCGACGCACTACTGGCTGGCCTTCGGCGACCTGCTGCGTCAGCCGGTGGACACTTCGATGATGGTGCACGGACTGCTGCTGCAGCTGGGTTACGTGCTGGTCTTCGGTGCCGCGGCCTGGGCCCGGTTCACCACTCGGGACGTGCTGTAGCGGCGCGGTCAGTCGTCGACGCCGCGGGCCGCCAGCGCCTCGCCGAGCTGGTCCGCGTGCCGCATGGTGCGCAGCACGAGCGGCACCAGCAGCGCCCGCGGGCTGCGCTCCAGGCCGCGAGCCCGCCGCGCGTCCCGGGCCTGACCGTAGGTGCCGGCCAGCACCGGGACGGCGCGCACCGTGAGGGCGAGCACGAGCGCCACCCGGTCGGGCTCCACGCCGAAGCGCTGGAACGGTCCCAGCACGGCGACTGCGACGTCGAGCATGGCGGTGACCCGGGTCGACAGGGTGACCAGGCCGGCAGCGGCGACCGCGACCAGCATCGTGCCCACCACGACGACGACGGCCGACCAGCCACCGGACCACCACTGGAACGGCACCAGGAACAGCAGGAACCAGCGCAGCGGCCACACCTGGGCACCGACCACCAGCGGACCCCAGCCCGCCAGGGCGTACCCCAGCAGCACCAACGCCGCGCCCACGGCCACCGCGGTCGGGGACCTGACCGCAACCAGGACCGCCGTCCCGACCAGCAGCAAGGCCAGCTTCAACCCGGCCGGGCAGCGGTGCAGAAGCGAGGTTCCGGGGCGGTACAGCCCGATCACGACGCACCCACCGGAGGCTCGCCGGACGCCCGCATCAGCCGCTGGTAGTGCTCGACCGCCTCGCCTCCCGGCCCGTCGAACACCACCCGGCCCTCATCGACCACGAGCACCCGCTGGTAGCCCAGCACCAGGTCGAGCTGGTGGGTGACCAGCACGACCTGCTGCGCGAGCGCGTCCAGCATCGCGGCGATCCGGCCGGTGTTGCGCAGGTCCAGCAGGGTGGTCGGCTCGTCGCAGACGAGCACCGCAGGCTCGGTCACCATCACGGCGGCTAGTGCGAGCAGCTGCTTCTGACCGCCGGACAGCAGGTGGGCGGGCCGGTCCGACAAGCCGGTGAGCCCGAAGCGCTGCAGGGTGTCCTCGACCATTCGTGCCCGGTCGACGGGAGACAGGTCCTTGCGGCGGCGCAGGGAGAACGCGACGTCCTCACCGACCGTTGGCATCACGATCTGGGCGTCCGGGTCGGTGAACACGAAACCGACCCGGCGCCGGACTGCGGCGCCGTCCCGCCGGGTGTCCAGGCCGTCGACCGTGACCCGGCCGCGGGTGGGGAGCACGAGCCCGTTGAGAAGGCGGGCCAAGGTGGACTTGCCGGACCCGTTGGCACCGATCACGGCGATCCGTCGCTCGCCCAGCTCGAGGTCGACGTCAACCAGCACCGGTTGGTCGCCGAAGCTGTGACTGACCCCCTCGAGCCGGATCATCCGACCCGCTCCACGAGCAGGGCGACGCCCTGGCCGCCACCGACCGCGCACGCGGCGACCCCGAACCGCGGGCCCTGCTCACGCACCATCCGGCTGAACAGCCGCACCATCAGCAGGGCTCCGCTGGCACCCCAGGGGTGGCCGAGCGCGATGGCGCCGCCCTGCGCGCAGACCCGGTCGCCGTCCGCGCCGAGCGGGTCGAGCCCCCAGGCGTCCGTGCAGGCGAGCACCTGCGCCGCGAACGCCTCGGTCAGCTCCACCGCGCCCACGTCCGCCCAGCCCAGTCCAGCTGCCGACAGCACCGACTGCACGGCGGGCACCGGGCCGAGTCCGGGAAGGCGCGGGTGGACGCCGGCGCTGGCGACCGCTCGGATCGCCAGTCCGGGCAGCCCCAGGTCGCGTCGGGTGGCCTCGTCGAGCAGCGCCACCGCCGCGCAGCCGTCGCTGATCCCGCAGGAGTTACCCGCCGTCGCCGTGCCGTCGGGGGTGAACGCCGGCCGGAACCGGCCGAGCGTCGCGACGTCCAGACCGGCACGTGGCCGCTCGTCGCGGTCGACGCCGCCGACCGGCACCAGCTCGGCGCGGTAGCGGCCGGCGTCCGCGTTCGCCACGGCGAGCGCGTGCGAGCGGACGGCGTACTCGTCCTGCCGTAGCCGGCTGATCGCCCGCTCACGGGCCAGGTCGTCCGCGGCCTCGCCCATGCCGGGGTCGCCGATCTCGTCGGGGGAGAACCGGGCTCGGTCGTAGGCCACCCGAGCGCCGTCCGGTGCGAGGGCGAGCCGGGTCGGTGCCGTGCTGGCGCTCTCCACCCCGCCGGCCAGCACGAGCCGGTCACCGCAGAGCACGCGCAGCGCGCCGACGTTCACGGCCTCAAGGCCGCTGCCGCACTGGCGGTCCACGGTCAGCCCGGGGACGGCAAGTCCGAGCCCGGCGGCCAGCGCGGCCACCCGCGCCGGGTCCCCGCCCGGTCCCATGCAGTTGCCGAGGATGACCTCGTCGACCGTGTCGGGGCGCTGCGCCACCGGCCCCACATCGTCGACCAGCGCCCGCAGGACCGGGGTTGCCAGCGCCACCACGTCCAGGCCGGCCAGCGCCCGACCGGCCGTGCCGATCGGCGTACGGCGTGCGGCAACCACCACCGGGGTGCGCGGATCGGCGGTTTCGGGCGTGAGCAGACGGACCGTGGAGGGCATCGGCTGTCAGGGTAGAGGTGGCAGGTCCTGAGCCTGCCGGGCGACCTGGTCGCGGCGGATCTTGCCGGACGACGTCCGAGGCACGGACTGTGCACGCAGCCAACGGCGCGGTCTGGCTGCTGCGGGCAGCCCGCGGACCACCTGCTCGAGATCGCGGCGCCGGACGACGTCCTGGGTCACCACGACGGCGGCGACCACCTGGCCAAGGTCCGGGTGGGGGAGACCGAGCACGGCGACGTCCAGCACTCCCGGCACCGAGGCCAGCACGCCCTCGACCTCCTCGACCAGCACGGTGTGCCCCCCGGTGCTCACCGCGGTGGATCCGCGCCCGAGGACCTCCCAGCCGGAGCCGGCCCTTCGTGCCCGGTCGCCCACGCTGGCCCAGTGACCCTGCCGTTGCAGCGCGCCACCCCCGTCGTCGGCCAGGTATCCACGGCACACGTACGGCGAACGGACCCACAGCACACCGGCGTCGTCCAGCCTGGTCTGTGCGCCAGGAAAGTCCGTCATCGGTCCCGACCCGCTGCGGAAGCCGACGAAGGAGAGCTCGGCGGCGCCGTAGTACTCGACGACTTGCCAGCCGAAACGCTCGGCCCGGAACCGCAGCCCAGGCGCCAGGGGGGCGCCCGCCACCACGACGACCCGCAGGCTGGTCGGTTCGCCGCGGTCCACCTGGTCGCACGCCCGCTCGAGCGCGGTCGGCACCAGGTGCGCGGCGGTGGCGGTGGCCGGCAGTGCCGGACCGCGGTGGGTGCGTGCCCCGACGGCTCGGGCGTGCAGGCCGCCGTACAGGGACAGGGTCGAGGTCAACGGCAGCGGTAGCCACACCTCGTCGTCCCGGCCGAGGCCGGTCAGCGAGGTCAACGGGTCGAGGCTGGCCCGCCAGGACTCGACGGTTCGGACCACCGCGCGGGCGCGTCCGGTCGCCCCTGAGGTGAACAGTACGAGGTCCCCGGCGCTCAGCGAGCCGGCCTGCTCGGCTCGCTCCAGCTCTGCCTGCGCCGCGGCGCGGATCGGCGGCGGCCAGAGCGGGTCGAGCACAGCCAGCGGACCCGGCCCGGCGACCTCCAGGCGCGACGCGAGGCGGTCGAGCACCTGGTCAGGCCGGGGCAGCTCGACCGGCATGACGACGTTGGGGTCAGCGGCTCAGGACGCCGAGGTCGCGCTCTCGCGGTCGACCTTGTGGCCCGAAGCGTGCGTCGGGTAGCCGCGATGCACGGCAGCTGCGACGAACGTCGCGATGATCGCCTTCGCGAGGTCACCCGGCAGGTAGATCAGCGCGCTGATCGCGGTGGCCACGATGGTCTTCGTGCCGAGCACCTGCGCCTGCACGGGGATCCCGATCAGGTAGATCACGCCGATACCACCGACGACGTTGGCGGTCAGCCCCCACCACACCGGGTAGGCCGGCAGCCGGCGCTCGACCATCCAGCCGATCACGAACGCGCCGATCGGCCAGCCGATCAGGTAGCCGGCGCTGGGGCCGGCGAACACCGCGAGCCCGCCACGGCCACCGGCCAGCAGCGGCAGCCCCGCCGCCACCAGGGCGAGGAACACGACCATCGACAGGAAGCCGCGCCTGGCCCCCAGGATCGATCCGGCGAGCATGACCCCGAGCGTCTGCAGCGTGACCGGCACTGCGTTGCCGAACAGGGTGATCGAGCCGGGCAGGCCGAGCACGGCCATCAGGGCTGCGAAGGAGGCGATCAGTGCGAGGTCACGGGCGGAGGAGCGGTGTGCGGTCATGTCAGCCTCTGGTCGGTGGCGGGCAGGACGATCGGCGAGCGTCCCCGGCGCCCGCAGGCTAGCGGGTGGCGATCTGTCCGCTTCGTGACGGTCCAGATGTCAAGATCAGGTTCGTCGTGACCCACGGTAGTCCGTGCTTGGTGTATCAGGATCGCGCCCGGTTGCTCTTACTGGACATGAGGGCGCACTTCGCGTGTGGGGACGGCGGGCTTGTCGCGCTGGTCAATGGGCGACCAGAATGGGCAGCCCGCCGTCCTTGGGAGAGTTCCATGAGTGCCGGCATCGCGTCGGGCGGTCACGCAACGTCCAAGCCGTCGGCTGTCACCAACGATCCTGTTGGTGAGGCCAGCGTCGGCGACCTGCTCGCGCGCGCAGCCGCAGGCGCTCAGTCCGCCTGGGACGAGATCGTGCGCCGCTACGAGCGGCTGGTCTGGTCGGTGGCGCGTTCGCACCGGCTGAACTCGGCGGACTCGGCCGACGCCGTGCAGACGACCTGGCTGCGGCTGGTCGAGCACATGTCCGCCATCCAGGAGCCTGACCGGCTAGGCGCCTGGCTGGCGACCACCGCCCGCCGGGAGTCGCTGCGGATCGTCACCCGTCGCCAGCGCGAACGCCGCGACGGGGCGGACGACGAGCTGCAGTCGATGCCGGACAGCGGGATCGGGGTCGAGGAGTCGCTGCTCAGCAGCGAACGCGACGCCACCCTGCTCCGGGCCGTCCGCGAGCTCGACGACCGCTGCCAACGACTACTCAGAGTGCTCTCGGCCTCACCGCCGCCGCGCTACGACGCGGTGTCAGAGGCCTTCGGAATGCCGATCGGGAGTATCGGCCCCACGCGGGGCCGGTGCCTGCAAAGACTCAAGGACGTGCTGCTGGACATGGGTTTCAACCCGAACAGCAGCAACGACGACGACACGAACGGAGGGGACAGCTGATGGCCTTCATCACGCCCCCGGACCCGGACGAGCGCCTGCTCAGCCGGCTGGGCTCCATGTACGACGAGCTCGACCCTGTGCCCGACGTCGTCAGCGAGGCCGCTCGTGCGGCCTTCATCCTGCGCGACCTGGACGCCGAGCTGATCCCGCTGGTCGAGTCGCTGGCCACCACCTTCGTGCGCGGTGAGTCCGACAACTGGCTGTCCTTCGCCCTGGAGGACCTCGAGATCGACCTCGGCTCGCGCCGCGAGCGCTCCGGCTGGCAGATCGTCGGCCAGATCACCGGTGCGGTCCAGGAGATGACCGTGCACACCCTGGCCGGGTCCGAGCCGGTGGCGGTCGACGAGATGGGTCGGTTCCGCGCCGAGGTGAGCGCTCGCACGCTCAGCCTGCGGCTGACCACCCCCGACGGACGTCGGCTTCGTACCGAATGGGTTTCCTTGTAACGGTCCGGCTGTAGGACACTGCTCGTGGTGACCCAGACTGAGCGTGTGCCCACGATGACCGTCCCGAGGCAGACGGTCGTTGCCGCGCGCTCGATGCGCGACGACCGCGTCCAAGAGCTCGCCGCCGAGGCGATGGAGCTGGTCGGCACCGACCCGTCCGCCGCGATTGCCCAGGCCGAGTTCGCGCTGGCGTCGGCCCGCGGCCGCAAGGACGCCGCCGCGCGCACGCTTGCCTGGCGCGCCCTGGGTCTCGGCGCCCGCGCCAAGGGCGACCTCGCCACCGCGGACGGCGCGCTGCTGCGCGCGGTGCGCTCTGCCACCCAGGCCGGTGACCCGCAGGGTGCGGCCGAGGCGCGGATGACCCGCTCGTTCGTGCTGCTCGACCTCGGCAAGACCTCGCAGGCGCTGCGGCAGTCCGGGACGGCGGCAGACGTGCTGGACGGGCTGCCGAAGGCCCGTTTGGAGGCGCAGCGCGCGCTGATCCTGCAGCGCTGCGGCAGGTTCGGTGAGGCGCTGGAGGTCTATGACCGCGTGGTGCCGGTGTTCGTCGCAAGCGGTGACGAGGTCTGGGAGTCGCGGGCCCGCGGAAACCGAGGGATCCTGCACGCGTTCCGCGGTGAGATCGCCGAGGCGGAGCAGGACCTGGATCGCACCCGCGAGCTCTTCCTCGCTGCCGGACGAGAGCTGGACGCCGCCGGGGCGATGTGGAACCTGGGCTGCCTGGCTCGTGAGCGCAGCGACGTCGTCCTCGCGCTGGAGCGGTTCGACGAGGCCGATCCGATCTGCGATCGCCACGGGTACATCGTCGGACTGCGGCTGCTGGATCGCGCCTCACTGATGCTCGCGTGCGGTGTGGTCACGGAGGCCCGCCAGCTCGCCGAACGTGCCCTGCAGGCGCTGGCGGAGGCCAACCAGGGCGCGGACCTGATGGAGTGCCAGGCACTGCTTGCGCGGATCACCCTGCTGGATGCCGACCCGGTCAGCGCTGTCGAGTACGCGCGCTCGGCCCGCCAGCTCGCAGCGAGGCAGGGCCGCAAGGGATGGGTGCTGCAGGCACGACTCCTCGAGCTCCTCGCGCTCGAGGAGCAGGGCGAGCCGGGTCTGGACCGCAGAGCCCGCGCCCTGGTCTCCGCGCTCGACGAGGCCCGGTGGGCCGATGCCGCCACCGAAGCGCGCCTGGCAGCGGCACGTGCCGCCTCGGCGTCCGGACGGCACGGCCAGGCAGACGTGCTGCTGAGTGAGGCCAAGGACGCCACGGTCGGCGCATCCACTGTCACCCGGATCCGTTACTGGCACGCGGCGGCATTGCTGAGGCAGCGCCGCGGCGACGCGCAAGGTGCGGCCAGTGCAGTGCGGGCAGGCATGACCGTCCTGTCGCGCCACCGGGCGGGACTGGGGGCGAGCGACCTGCAGGCCCACGTCCCGGCGCTGGCCCAGGATCTGGCGCGGGTCGGCATCCGGGTCGCGTTGGACAGTGGCTCAGCCGACCGCCTGTTGCGCGAGGTTGAGCGATGGCGTGGGCAGGACCTGCGGTCCCGCCCGGTCAGGCCGCCTCGCGACCCCGAGCTGTCTCAGGCGATCGAGCGTCTGCGGCGAGCGTCGACCGAGGCACAGGAGGCCGGGGTCGGCGCGTCGGGCGATCGATCCGCCGCGCTGACTCTGGCTGCTCGCGAACGGGACGTGGTCCGGCTCAGTCGTCGAGCAGAGCCAGGAGCCTGGAGCCCCCCACTGCCGCCAGCCTCGGCAGTCGAGCTCGTCCGCGGTTTGGCTGGTCGCAGCTTCGTCGAGTACGTCGTGACCGAAGGCGACCTGTTGGCCCTCACCCTGGCCGGCACCGGATCGGCCAGGGTCCGGCTGCACCACCTCGGCAGGGTTCGTGAGGTCGAGGATCGCCTGGCCCACCTGCAGTTCGCGTTGGCCCGGCTGGCGACCGGAAGAGGCAGCCCGGGGGCACTCGCCGCCGCGCTCGCCGGTGCCCAGGAGTCTGCCTCGCAGCTCGACCAGCTGTTGGTGACACCGCTGCATGAGGCGCTGCAGCTGGCGGGTGCCGAGGGTCTTCCAGGCGTCGTGGTAGCACCGACCGAGGCGCTTCACGCCGTTCCTTGGGCCCTGCTGCCCAGCCTGCAGGGATGCCCGACCCATCTCGTGCGGTCCGGCACGGCCTGGCTGGCCGCCCGCTCGAACAGGTCGATGCGCGCACCCAAGAGCGTCGACCGGCCGGAAGTGTTCGTCACGGGCCCGGGTGTCACCCTCGCACCGACCATGCCCGAGCACCGAGCCCGGTTCGCGACCGTGCAGTTCGGTGCGGCCGCGACGGTGGCCACCACGCTTGAGCTGCTGGACGGGGCGTCCGTCGCCCACGTCGCGGCGCACGGCAGGTTCCGCTCGGACAACCCGCTCCTGTCGTCGCTGAGGCTGGCCGACGGCGACCTGACCGTCTACGACCTCGAGGGACTGCGGCGCCCGCCGGAGCTGGTCGTCCTCGCCGCGTGCCACTCCGCGGCTGCGCAGGTCCTGCCCGGGAACCAGCTGCTGGGGGTGGCGCACGCCCTGCTCACGATGGGATCGGCAGGGGTCATCGCGACCACCCTGCCGACGCCGGACGAGGAGACCGCGGTCCTGATGGACGCGCTGCACAGGAACTTGGCTGACGGCCTGGACGCGGGTGCGGCGCTCCTCGCGGCGCGCCGCACCCTCGACCTGGGCTCACCGGCCGGCTACGCGACCAGTGCCGGTTTCGACCTCTACGGCTGCTGAGTCACCGCGTCCTGAGTCACCGCGTCCTGAGTCACGCCGTCGTTGCGGCCGGCAGCCGCACGTCGGTCGCCGGCGCGTATCGCCGTCCATAGCCGTCCTCTGGGAGGTCCCCGAGCTCCTCGAGGAACTCGTCGGCGACCTCGCGAGCTGTGCGGTTCGACGTCGCGGTACGACGCGCGATCTCCGCTGCCACCAGCGGGGCCGCGAAGGAGGTCCCGCTCCAGGTCGCCCATCCGCTGAACTGGGGATCGTCCGTCACGCCGTCCCGGACCCCGTCGACGTACGAGCTGTGCAGATCGACCCCGGGAGCGCAGACGTCGACCCAGGGCCCGTAGTTGCTGAACGAGGCCGTCCGCCCGTTGGCGCTGTCGTAGGCAGCCACCGCGATGACCTCGCGGAAGGCGGCCGGCCAGAAGCGGCGGCTGTGCCCGTTGTTGCCCGCGGCGGCGACCACCACGCGTGAGGGGTCCAAGGCCGACAAAGCCGCCCGCAGGGCGCGAGGCCGTCGGTTGTCGCGGGTGTAGCCACCCAGAGACAGGTTGATCACGGGTGCCGTCGTCTCCGCAACCCCCAGAGCGACAGTGAGGTCATCACCGAAACCGTTGGACGTCAGCACCTTTCGCTGCTCGAGCGCGAGGTTCGGGGCGACGCGCTGCGCCAGGCCGCAGATGAACGTGCCGTGGCCGGCCTCGGTGTCGAGGAACCTGTCTCCGTCCTCGTTGAGCCGATCGATGTCGTCGGCCATCTCGTCCAGCAGGGCTGGCGCGAACAGCGCGTGGGCCGGGTCGGTGACTCCCGTGTCGAGAACGGCCAGGTCGGGGTCGTCGGAAAGCAAGTTGAACGACGCCGGGATCGTCAGGCCGGTAGCGATGGACGGCTCGCTGGCAGGCCCACCGAAGTACACCCACTCGCCGGCGAAGACGTGGTTGAGGGCCACGTGCGAGCCAACTGCCTCGACACGAGGCGCCAGCGTGCGCTGCAGCGCGGTGAGTCGGACGTCCGAAGGGATCTGCCAGGCCTGCAGGTCGACCCCGCGGCCCTCGAAGCGGGCGTTCAGCTCCTCGTCCGGCCGCACGCGGGAGGACTGGGTCTCGCTGCGCAGCTCGTCGACCGCGCCGCGCCCGAGCAGCAGCTGGCCGGGTCGGAAGAGGTAGCCCTCATCTGCGTCGACCTGTGCCACCCCGCCCTGGTGGGGCTCGCGGGCGAGTGCGCGAGCAAGTGCGTCAGCGCGCCGGCGCTGCCAGTCCTGGGATGCGTTCATGACCGTCCTTCGTCGAGGTCGTCTCGGGTCAGCTCACCCGTGGTGGCCGGGCTCGACCACCTCAAGACATGCGTCGTGGGGGTCGGAAGCAGTCTGCCCCCGACCCCCACGTCTCAGCCAGTACTTCCAGGCTGCGGCGGCTCTGGATCCCAGGACCATCGCGGCCCGCCGGACGGTGGTTGGTACCCCACAGCCTCGGCCCGCGCACGTCGCCTGGCGATGATGATCCGCGCACGGGCTCGTGCAACGTTCGCCCGGCGGGCTCGTACCACTCGCTCGCTCTGCACCATCGATCGCTCCCCTCCGTCGGAGACGCACGCGACGTCGTCTGCCGTCACGACCTGACAGAGCGGGGCGAGCGGACCCTGATACGGCTTGGGCGAAAATAGTTCTGGTCGGGCTACCTTTGCCTCATGTCCGAGGTCCAGGGCGTGGACGACGGGGCGCCTCGCCGCAGGCATCGCCCCGCCAGGCGCTTCCTGGCCTGGGTCCGGCCACAACACGCAGCGCCAGGTGAGACCCCGCGGATGTGGCGGGTCTGGATCTCCGCGCCTCTCGTCGTGGCTGCCGCTGGTGGAGTGGCGTATCTGATCTACCTGCAGCTGCGCGATGCCGCGCCGCCGGTGGTGGTTCCCGGACAGCCCCCGGCAGTGAACACGTTGGAGGTCGTCAAGACGACCATCTCCGTCGCAGCCTTCATCGGAGCCGTGCTGGCCGGTCTGTACGCCTATCGCAAGCAGCGGCTCACCGAAGCCGACTCACTGCGCGCGGACGCCGTCCAGCTGGCCCAGCGGTACACCACAGCGGCGGAGCAGCTCGGCCACGTTCAACCAGCCGTGCGACTGGCCGGCGTGTACGCGATGGCCAGGCTGGCCGACGACTGGGAGGAACAACGCCAGAGCTGCATCGACGTCCTCTGTGCCTACCTTCGGATGTCCGCGCGAACGCATCAACAGGTCGGCCCCGACGATGCCGGCGAGCTTGAGGTCCGCGACACCATCCAGCGACGGATCGCCGAGCACCTCAGGCCCAGCAAGGGCGCGGTGGACTGGACGGACCACGAGTTCGACCTGGACAACACGACGCTGCACGAGCTGGCCTTCGATTCCATTGTCTGCCACCGGCGCATGTCGTTCAGCGGCGCCACTTTCACCGGGGACGCCAGGTTCGACCACGCGACGTTCTGCGTGGACGCGAGGTTCGACGGGGCGAAGTTCGACGGGGAGATCAGATTCGACGAGGCGAACTTCCTGGGGGCGACCAGGTTCGACAACGCGACCCTGAAGGGGGGCGCCAGGTTCGATCACGCGAGGTTGACCGGCGACGTCCGGTTCGACGGCGCGACGTTCGGCGCCAGCGAGAGGTTCGACCACGCGACCTTTGGCGGGGGCGTCAGGTTCGACCACGTGACGTTCGGTGGGGCCGCCAGGTTCGACCACGCGACCTTTGGCGGGCTCGCCAGGTTCGACCCCGCGACGTTCACCGCCGATGCCGGGTTCGAGGACGCAACCTTCGCCAAGGACTGCGGGTTCGAGGGTGCGACCTTCCAGGACGCGTGGTTCGACGGTGCGAAGTTCTGCGGAGACGCCAGATTCGGCAACGCCACGTTCCAGAACGCGAGGTTCGATGACGCGACCTTCACTCGGTTCGCCGGGTTTCGCAGCGGTGCCGTCTCGGGGTCCGTCGGGTTCATCGGCACCGCGTTCGTCGGGGACGCAGAGTTCGCTGGCGGGACCTTCGTGGATGCCCGGTTCGGCAACGCCACCTTCGCCAGGAACGCGCGATTCGACAGCGTGACGTTCGGTGACGCCAGATTCTCGAGGGCGACGTTCGCGGTTGTCCCCACCGTCTACGGCATGAAGAACACGAAGCGGAGCGAACTCAGCGGCACACCGTTCCACACGTGGCCTGACGTCCGCGGTCCGGCGACCCTCGCTGGCAGTCCGGGGGTCGGTGCCGCGGGGGATTCGTCGGCAGTGGACGACGGCTCGACCTGACCCCCGGACTACAACCTTGGCCGCCCTGCTGGGCGCGCGGGGGCCGGCTGACACTCGCGTAGACTGCTCGGGAGTTCGGCCGCACGCCTTGGGCGACGACGAGAGCAGCCGTCCCACCCATCCTTCTGCGTGAGAGGCCCATCACCGTGATCACCGCCACCGCACTCGAGGTGCGCGCCGGCGCGCGTGTGCTGCTCGAGGCCGCCTCGTTCCGGGTCGCCAGCGGCGACCGGATCGGCCTGGTCGGTCGCAACGGCGCGGGCAAGACCACGCTGACGAAGATCCTGGCCGCCCAGGGGCAACCCGCGGCCGGCACGGTGACCAGCTCGGGCGAGGTCGGCTACCTGCCGCAGGACCCACGCACCGGGGACCTCGAGGTGCTGGCCCGGGACCGCATCCTGTCCGCCCGCGGGCTGGATGTCGTCATCCGCGACCTGCGCGAGACCGAGGCCCGGATGGCCAGCGCCGACGACGAGACACGCGACAAGGCGATGGCCCGCTACAGCCGCCTGGATGCCGAGTTCCAGTCCCGGGGCGGCTACTCGGCCGAGAGCGAGGCAGCCAGCATCGCCAGCAGCCTGGCCCTGCCCGAGCGGGTGCTCGGCCAGCCGCTGCACACCCTGTCCGGTGGTCAGCGGCGCCGGGTCGAGCTGGCCCGCATCCTGTTCAGCGGCGCCCAGACGCTGCTGCTCGACGAGCCGACCAACCACCTGGACGCCGACTCGATCAGCTGGCTGCGCGACTACCTGAAGGCGTTCCGTGGTGGCCTGGTGATCATCAGCCACGACGTGGGGCTGCTGGACGTGGTGGTCAACCGTGTCTTCCACCTGGACGCCAACCGGGCCGAGCTCGACCTGTACAACGTCGGCTGGAAGCTCTACCTCACCCAGCGCGAGACCGACGAGCGACGCCGCAAGCGCGAGCGGGCGAACGCCGAGAAGAAGGCCGCCACCCTGCTGTCGCAGGCCGACAAGATGCGCGCGAAGGCGAGCAAAGCCGTTGCCGCACAGAACATGGCGCGCCGGGCCGAGCGGCTGCTGGCAGGGCTCGAGGACCAGCGGGTCAGCGACAAGGTCGCGAAGCTGCGGTTCCCCGAACCGGCTCCCTGTGGTCGCACCCCACTGACCGCAGCGGGGCTGTCACGGTCCTACGGCTCGCTCGAGGTGTTCACCGACGTCGACCTGGCCATCGACCGGGGCAGCAAGGTCGTCGTCCTGGGGCTGAACGGTGCGGGCAAGACCACGCTGCTGCGGATGCTGGCCGGCATCGACCCGCCGGACACCGGCGACGTCAACCCCGGCCACGGCCTCAAGCTCGGCTACTACGCGCAGGAGCACGAGACGCTGGACACCGAGCGCACGGTGCTGGAGAACATGCGCACGGCCGCTCCGGACCTCGGTGACACGGACGTGCGCAAGGTGCTCGGCTCCTTCCTGTTCAGCGGGGACGACGCCGAGAAGCCGGTGCGCGTGCTGTCCGGCGGCGAGAAGACGCGTCTCGCGCTGGCCACCCTGGTGGTCTCCAGCGCCAACGTGCTGCTGCTCGACGAGCCGACGAACAACCTCGACCCCGCCAGCCGGGACGAGGTGCTCGGCGCGCTGCGCACCTACAAGGGCGCCGTCGTCCTGGTCACCCACGACGAGGGCGCGGTGCACGCGCTCGAGCCCGAGCGAGTGCTGCTCCTACCGGACGGCGACGAGGACCTCTGGAGCGCCGACTACGCCGACCTGGTCGCACTCGCCTGATCATCTCGAGTGGCGCGGAACCCCGACATCTCGGACCATGAAAGCCCGAGAGTAGAGGAGCCCACATGACCACCGTCAAGAAGGGCGCGCGGCTGACTGGGGACGACAGGGCCAAGATGACCAAGAAGGTCACATCCCTGTACCGCGAGGGAAAGAGCATCCGCGACATCTCCCACGAGACGGGCCGATCGTACGGCTTCGTCCACCGGGTGCTGTCCGAGAGCGACCTGGTGCTACGCGGTCGTGGAGGGGCGACGCGACGGCGGAGCGGCTGAACCGACTGCCTGCCCGCGAGCCTCGGCCGGCTGGCTAGGCTCGCGGACATGTCGCAATCGCAGCTGGACGTCGACCCTGACCTGCTGGCCGGCGGTCACCTCCGCGCCGACGTCGAGGGTGCGGTGCTCACGGTCACCCTCGACCGTCCGCAGGCGCGGAACGCGCAGACCCCCAGCACGTGGCGTGCCCTGGCCGCGATCGGCGACGCCCTGGACGACTCGGTCCGCGTTGTGGTGCTGCGTGCCGAGGGGGAGTCCTTCAGCGCCGGGCTGGACCGTGCCATGTTCGGTGCCGGCCTGCCGGGAGAGCCCGGATTGATGGATCTCGCCCGGATGACGGGCGACGACCTCGACGCCACGATCGCCTCCTTCCAGCGGGGCTTCAGCTGGCTGTGCGACGACCGGGTGATCAGCGTCGCCGTCGTGCAGGGACACGCGGTCGGCGCCGGGTTCCAGCTCGCTCTGGCCTGTGACCTGCGGATCGTGGCGGAGGACGCACAGCTGGCGATGCGCGAGACCAGCCTCGGTCTGGTCCCGGACCTGACCGGCACGTCCCCGCTGGTGCGCGCCATCGGGTACAGCCGCGCGTTGGAAGTCTGCGTCACCGGCCGCTGGATCGGTGCGGAGGAGGCGGTTCGGATCGGGCTCGCATCCCTTCGCGTCGAGCGCGCCCACCTCGGTGCCGCGGTGGACGACCTGCTGGGCGCGCTGACCGCCGCTGACGTCGGCGCGGTCCGCGAGACGAAGGCTCTGCTGCGCGGAGCTCAGGACCGCACCGACCTCGAGCAGCACGCCGCGGAGAGGGCCGCGCAGGGTAGACGGCTCGCCGCACTGGCGGCGGCGATGCAGCCCGGCTGACACCGCGTCGTCGGGTGGTGCGTCAGGTCGCCGCGGGAAGCACCGTGGTGTGACGGGTGTTGCACAGCTGACGACGAAAGAGCCCGCGGCCGTGCCCGATGGGCACGAAGGAGACGCTGCATGTCGATGGGTGGGATGGGTCGCGCGAGCGGTTCCTTCATGAGCTCTGTACGCCGGGACCAGTCGGTCAAGCAGGCGGCGCTGAGCCCCGGGGTCGCTCGGCGCATCATGGGGTTCGCGAGGCCGTTCCGCGGCCGGATCGCGGCCTTCCTGGTGCTGGTCGTGATCTCGTCGGTCCTGGTGGTGGCCACGCCGCTGCTGCTGAAGCGGATCATCGACCAGGGTGTCGTCCCGGGCGACAAGTCCGTGGTCGTGAGCTCCGCGCTGCTGGTCGCGGCGATCGCGGTCTTGGACGCGCTGCTCGGCCTGGTCGAGCGGTTCCTCTCCTCGAGCATCGGCGAGGGGCTCATCTACTCGTTGCGCGTGAAGGTGTTCGCGCACGTGCAGCGGATGCCGATCGCGTTCTTCACCCGGACCCAGACCGGCTCGCTGGTGACCCGGCTGAACAGCGACGTGATCGGTGCTCAGCAGGCGTTCACCTCGACGTTGTCATCGGTGGTCTCGAACGTCGTGACCCTCGTCGTCGTGCTGATCACCATGCTGGCGCTGTCCTGGCAGATCACCCTGGTCGCGCTGGTCATGCTGCCGCTGTTCGTCATTCCGGCGCAGCTGCTCGGCCGACGGCTGGCCAAGATCAGCCGGGAGGCGATGCAGCTGAACGCCGAGCTCGGCCAGACGATGACCGAACGCTTCAACGTCGCCGGCGCGATGCTCGTCAAGATCTTCGGACACCTGCCGCGCGAGGAGGAGGAGTTCTCCAGCAAGGCTTTGCGGGTGCGTGACATCGGCATCCGCTCGGCGATGTTCGGGCGGTTCCTCTACACCGCACTGGTCCTGGTGGCCGCGCTGGCCACGGCATTGGTCTACGGCGCGGGCGGGATCTTCGTGATCGACGGCAAGCTCGAGGTCGGTGCGCTGGTCGCGATGGCTGCGCTGCTCGGGCGGTTGTACGGACCGCTGACCGCGCTGTCCAACGTGCAGGTCGACGTGATGACGGCTTTGGTCAGCTTCGACCGGGTCTTCGAGGTCCTCGACCTCGAGCCGCTGGTCCGCGACCGCGAGGACGCGGTCGAGCTACCGGCGGATTCGTCGTCCGTCTCCTTCGACCATGTCGCGTTCAGCTACCCGGCCGCCTCCGAGGTCTCGCTGGCGTCGCTGGAGTCGGTCGCGGTGCTCGACCAGAGCGAGCCGCAGCCGGTGCTGCGGGACATCAGCTTCGACGTCCAGCCCGGTCAGGTGGTGGCCCTGGTGGGGCCCTCAGGCGCCGGCAAGT
This sequence comes from Angustibacter sp. McL0619, assembly GCF_049994355.1. Classification (NCBI taxonomy): domain Bacteria; kingdom Bacillati; phylum Actinomycetota; class Actinomycetes; order Kineosporiales; family Kineosporiaceae; genus Angustibacter; species Angustibacter sp. McL0619. Next base: position 2,366,957 of record NZ_CP188257.1, read on the forward strand.
CGACCATCACGCACTTGGTCTCGCGGCTGTACGACGTCCGGTCCGGTGCCGTGCGGATCGGCGGGCACGACGTCCGCGAGGTGACCCTGGAGTCCTTGCACCGCACCGTCGGTGTGGTCAGCCAGGACGCGCACATGTTCCACGACACCATCCGCGGGAACCTGCTGCTGGCCCGGCCCGAAGCGACCCACGACGACCTCGTGACCGCCTGCCGGGACGCCCAGATCTGGGGTCTGGTCAGCTCACTGCCCGAGGGGCTCGACACGGTGGTCGGCGACCGCGGCTACCGACTGTCCGGCGGTGAGAAGCAGCGGCTGGCGCTGGCCCGGCTGCTGCTGAAGGCCCCCTCCATCGTGGTGCTGGACGAGGCGACCGCGCATCTGGACTCGGAGAGCGAGGTGGCGGTGCAGCGGGCGCTGGCGACCGCGTTGCAGGGACGCACCGCCATCGTCATCGCGCACCGGCTGTCCACGATCCGCGACGCCGACCAGATCCTGGTGGTGGACGACGGGGCGATCGTCGAGCGCGGCACGCACCTGAGCCTGCTGGCCGGCGGCGGCCTGTACGCCGACCTGTACCGGACCCAGTTCGCCCAGCAGGACTCACCGTCGCCGATGCTGCTGGACAGCGACACCCTTGCTCAGCCCGACCCGCTGCGCGAGCGCTCTCAAGCGGGTCTGGGTGAGCAGACCGGGCTGGGGTGAGCAAGCGGGGGATCAGAGGGAGCGGGTGGCTCCGCCGTCGACCGGGATGGCTGTGCCGGTGAGGTAGGACCCGGCGGGGGACAGCACGAAGGTCGCGACCCGGGCGAACTCGTCGGGGCGTCCGTAGCGACGCAGCGGGATGCTGGCCTCGGCCTCGCGACGGGCCATGTCGGCGTTGCCGCTGAGCTCGTCGAGGTGACGTACCCGGTCGGTGTCGATCCGGCCCGGCAGCAGGGCGTTGACCCGGACGGCGCGGTGCCCGTTCTCGTCCGCCATGGTCTTGGCCAGCATGGCCAGGCCCGGGCGAAGCCCGTTCGACGTCGCCAGGTGCGGGATCGGCGACTTCACCGACGTGGACAGTACGAAGGCGATCGAGCATCCCTCGACGGACGCCGCATCCGCCACTGCCCGCGCCAGCCGAACCGGGCCGAGGAAGACGGTCTCGAACGCCGCGCGCCACTGGTCGTCGGTGATCTCGTCGGTCGTGCCAGCCGGTGGGCCGCCGACGCTGATCAGCGCCCCGTCCAGGCGGCCGAACCGGGCGACGGCTGCGGCGACCAGGCGCTCCGGCAGCTCGGGATCGGCGAGGTCCCCCGGCAGCACGAGCACGTTGCCGGGCTCGGCGGAGGCGGCTAGCTCCTCGAGCTGCTGGGGGTCGCGGCTGCAGACGAGCAGCCGCGCTCCCTCGGCCAGCAGCTGGTCAGCGGTCGCCCGGCCGAGGCCGGTCGAGGCGCCGGTGACGATGTAGGCGCGGTCGGTCAGTCCGAGGTCCATAGCGCACAGTGTGGCACTCGTTGCGCGGCGTCACTCATCCTCGTCGTCCCAGATGCGCCGTCGGCGGTTCGGCACGGCGACGGACGGACGTTGCGCGGTGCTCGGCGACCGACCTGTCGACGCGCCCGCGGAGCCGCGGCCGGACGCCTGCTCGGCCTGTGCCGCGGCGGCTTCGCGACGTCCTCGCCGGACGTACCAGAACGGAAATCCGAGGGCCAGGGCGGCGAACAGCAGCCACTGCACCGCGTACGAGGCGTTGATCCCCTCGCCGCCGTCCAGCTCCGGTGCGCCCAGCACGGCGGGTGCGCTCGAGGGCGCCGGACTCTCGCTGACCAGGGCGCCGTAGGCGGAGTACAGCTGGTGGCCGGTGCTGGCCTCGACCGTGCTCAGGTCGATGCTCGCGACCTGACCGGCGGGCACCTGCTGGCCGTGCTTCGGTTCGCCCTGCCGCAGCCTGGCCACTACCTGCACGGGGCCGGCCGGGGCGGCGGGGACGGCGTCCGGCTCCTGCCCGGGGTGCGAGCCGGTGGTGCCGTTCGGCAGCCAGCCACGGTCGACCAGCAGGGCGCTGCCGTCGTCCAGCACCAGCGGCACGAGCACCTCGTACCCGTACGTCGGGCCGGTGTCGTCGATGTCGCGCGGCCGGTTGCGCACCAGGGTGGTGGCGGCCGTGTCGTACTGTCCGCTCACCTGCACCTGGCGCCACTCGTCGTCGCGGTCGAACGGCGCGTCGGCGTTCGGGACCAGCCGGTTGAGCGGGACGGGCGTCGCGTCGTAGTTTCGCTGCACCAGCTGCTTGGCCGCGTGCTTGTGCTGGTAGCGGTGGTACTGCCAGCGGCTGAGACCGACGCAGCCGAGCGCGACGACGATCGCCATCAGGACCAGAGCGATGATCTGCTGATGGCGTCGCCAGAGGTCGAGGCCGGGCACGCAATGACGGTAACCGCAGCGTGGCGCGGACAGGCCCGCGGGGACGTACGCTGACCCCGTGTCCGCCCTTCATCAGGACGAGCCAGCACCGCGCCGGCTCGTCGACGCCTTCGGTCGGGTGGCGAGCGACCTGCGGGTCTCCGTCACCGACCGCTGCAACCTGCGGTGCAGCTACTGCATGCCCGCCGAGGGTCTGGAGTGGTTGCCCAAGCCGGAGCTGCTCACCTTCGAGGAGCTGACCCGGGTCATCTCGGTGGCCGTCGGGCTGGGGGTCAGGTCCGTCCGGCTGACCGGCGGCGAGCCGTTGCTGCGCCGCGGCCTGCCCGAGCTGGTCCGGCAGATCGCTGAGCTCGAACCTCGGCCGTCAATCGCAATGACGACAAACGGGCTGGGGCTCGACCGGCTGGCCGGCCCGCTGCGCGAGGCCGGGCTGGACCGGGTCAACGTCTCTTTGGACACGATCGACCGGGACGTCTTCACGCGGCTGACCCGCCGGGACCGCCTGGACGACGTGGTGGCCGGTCTGGCTGCTGCCGCGGACGCCGGCCTCACCCCGGTCAAGGTGAACGCGGTGGCCATGCGCCAGGTGAACGACGAAGGCGTCGCGGACCTGCTGCAGTGGTGCCTGGACCGCGGCTACCAGCTGCGCTTCATCGAGCAGATGCCGCTGGACGCGCAGCACGCCTGGCAGCGCTCCAACATGGTCACCCAGACCGAGATCCTGGACCGGCTGGCCGAGCGCTTCACGCTCAGCCCGACGGCGCAGGACCGAGGCAGCTCGCCGGCCCAGACCTGGCTGGTGGACGGCGGACCGGCCACGGTGGGGGTCATCGCGAGCGTCAGCCAGCCCTTCTGCGGGGCCTGCGACCGGCTGCGGCTCACCGCCGACGGACAGCTGCGCTCGTGCCTGTTCGCGCGCACCGAGGACGACCTGCGAACCCCGTTGCGGTCCGGCGCGAGCGACGACGACCTGGCCGAGCACATGCTCGCGCTAGTGGCTTCGAAGAAGGCCGGTCACGGCATCGACGACCCGACATTCCTTCAGCCGGCCCGGCCGATGTCCGCGATCGGCGGCTGAGCGGCTAACGCAGGGAGCTGGCGGGCTCGGTCTCGCGCAGGAACCCGCGCACGGTGAGGAACTCGCCCAGAGTCTCCCGGTGGGCGTCGCAGGCCAGCCACGTCTTGCGTCGCTCCGGCGGGTGCAGCTTGGGGTTGTTCCAGCGCAGCACCCAGGTGGCGTGCGCGCCACAGCCCTTGGAGCTGCACATCAGGTCAGGGACCACCTCGGCGGAGTCCCGACCACCCAGTGGCCCGATCACGGCGCCAGCCTGCCACGTCGTCCGTCGTCAACGGCGTCCGGCTCGGGCGTGTACACCTGGTGACCCGGCGCGCGCCGGGGGCCGGCGTTGGCCATCACCACGGCGACGTACGGCAGGACGATGGCGGCGGCCAGGAAGACCCAGCGCAGCGGGCCCTCGAACAGGACGCACAGCACGAAGCAGACCGTGCGCACGGACATCGAGACGAGGTACTTGCGCATCCGCAGGCCCATGTCGTCGTGCTGGGACGCCTGGGCCGAGGTGATGGTGTGCACCTCTGCCGGACGCTGGTGCCGTGTCACGTCTCGACGGTACGCGCGCCGTCCGGCAATCGCTATATCAGGGCCTGCCACAACGGGCCCCGACCGGATCAGGACGCCTGGCTCACGCTCGAGCAGTTGAAGCCGCGCACCCGCAGCGCCGGCATCGCGACCCGCGGCAGGTAGTCGCCGAACTCGCGACCGAGCGTGCGAACCGTCGACCCGGCCGCCTCGATCCGGTCCAGCAGGTCCACCGGGGACTCGTTGAACCGGTAGTTGGTGACGGCGCCGACCACCTCGCCGTTCTCGACCTTGTAGACGCCGTCCCGGGTGAGCCCGGTCAGCAACAGGGTCTGCGGGTCGACCTCGCGGATGTACCACAGGCAGGTCATCAGCAGTCCGTCCTCGAGACCGGCGACCAGGTCCAGCGAGCTGCCCTGACCACCCTCGACCTCCATCAGCAGGTTGTCGGTGAGCTGGGTGTCCGGGATGCCGGCCAGGGCGGCGGTGTGCCGCGTGGTGGGCAGGGCCGCCAGCGTGCCGTCCTGGATCCAGCTCTGCGCGGTAACCGGTAGGCCGTTGTCGAACACCGACGCGAAGGGGGAGCTGCCCCCGGTCAGTACCAGCGGAGCGGACTCCAGGCCCGGGGCGTGCGGGTCGCTGAACAGCCGCACCTTGCGACCGGACAGCCGGTCGCCCAGCCGCGTGCCACCGCCCTTGCGGCCGAACACCGAGCGTCCCTCGTGCGCGGAGCGCGCATCCGAGGACCAGCAGGCGTAGGTCATCAGGTCGGCGACGGCGGACGGCGGCAGCACCGTGTCGTAGCGCCCGGCGTCGAGCTCGACGCGGCGCGCCTGCCAGGCCAGCCGCTCGCTCACCTCGTCTGCGAGCGCGGCGACGTCGACCTCGGCCAGTGCTCGGGCCGCGGCACCGGCCCAGGCGGACCGGCTGCGCTGGTGCGACTTGCCGTTGAGCTGAACGGCGGCCGACGGCTGGGCGTGCCGGGCGCGCAGCCCGGTGCTGGAGGCCAGGTACGTGGTGTGCACGGTCTGCTCGGCGTACCCGAACAGCTCGCGCTCGCCGTCGCGGGCGTCCTGCATCGCCGCGCCGAGTCGTTCGGCCAGGGCGGCCAGGTCGGCTGCCCCGATCTCGGCCGGGAGGTCGCCGAACGAGTCGTCGGCGCCGCCTTGCACGAGCTCGGAGGCGTCCTCGGCCGGCGAGGAGGCCCGCGCGGCCGCCTCGGCTTCGGCGACCAGACCCACCACCGACGTCGCGTCGACGCCGCTGCGGCTGACGATGGCGACCCGGTCGCCGCCGTGCACCGAGATGATGGTGACGTCCTGCCCGCTGGTGATCCCGTTGGTGGTCAACGTGTTCGCGGCCCAGCGCAGGTTGGCCTGGGCGCTGCTGCCGACCAGGACCAGGCAGGGGTTGGTGGCTGCGGCGAGGGCCCGCTCCGCCAGCTCTGCCGGGTGCGCGCTCATGCCTGGCCCTCCTCGTTGGTGTTGAGTACTCGCACGCCGGAGAACAGCGCACTGGGGCAGCCGTGGCTGACCGCCGCCACCTGCCCGGGCTGCCCCTTGCCGCAGTTGAACGCCCCACCCATCACCCACGTCTGCGGGCCGCCGACGACCGACATCGAACCCCAGAAGTCGGTGGTGGTGGCCTGGTAGGCGAGGTCCTTGACCATGCCGGCCAGCCGGCCGTTCTCGATCCGGTAGAAGCGCTGGCCGGTGAACTGGAAATTGTACCGTTGCATGTCGATCGACCAGGAGCGGTCGCCGATCACGTAGATGCCACGCTCGACGCCGGCGATGATCTCTTCGGTGGAAGGGCCGTCCGGGGCCGGTTGCAGGCTCACGTTGGCCATCCGCTGGATCGGCACGTGCGTGAACGAGTCGGCGAACGCGCACCCGTTGGACCGCTCGGCGCCGGTCAGCCGCGCGATCCGCCGGTCGAGCTGGTAGCCGACCAGCGTGCCGTCCTTGACGATGTCCCACGAGCCGGTGGCCACACCCTCGTCGTCCCAGCCGACCGTGGACAGGCCGTGCTCGACGTCGCGGTCACCGGTGACGTTCATCAGCGGCGTGCCGTACCTGAGGGTGCCGAGCTTGTCCGGTGTGGCGAACGACATACCGGCGTAGGCGGCCTCGTAGCCCAGGGCGCGGTCCAGCTCGGTGGCGTGCCCGATGGACTCGTGGATGGTCAGCCACAGGTTGCTCGGGTCGATGACCAGGTCGTAGCGGCCCGCCTCGACGGAGGGGGCCTTGAGCTTCTCGATGGCCAGCCCGGGCAGCGCCTCGAGCTCCTCCGCCCAGGCCCAGGCGCCGTCCGCCGCGGTGCCGACCACGTACTCCCAACCCCGGCCGACCGGGGGAGCCAGCGTGCGCATGGTCTCCATGCCCTCGCTGGTGACGACCACGCCGGTCAGCTGCGGCTGTAGCCGGACCCGTTGCTGGGTGGTCGCCGTACCGTTGAGGTCGGCGTAGAACTTCTGCTCCTTCACTGCGTCGAAGGAGGCGTCCACGTGGTTCAGGCCGGCGTCCAGCAGCTGGTGGGACCACTGCGTGAAGACCTCGGCCTTGTCGGCCTCCGGCACGTCGAACGGGTCGAGCGCGTACGAGGAGACCCACTCGCCGACGTGTGCCGGCTCAGGTGCCAGCTCGACCCGCTCGGTCGCCAGCGGCCGGGAGACCCGGGCCAGCTCGACGGCCCGCTCGGCCGCCTGCGCGGCGGCTGCGGGGGTGAGGTCGGCGGCGGCCGAGAAGCCCCACGTACCGTCGACCACGACCCGCACGGCCAACCCGCTGTCGGTGCTGTCGCCACCGCCGGAGCGTTGCGCGTCGTGCAGCCGCAGGCTCGCGCTGCGCACCCGCTCGACCCGAAGGTCGGCGTGCTCGGCACCGAGCTCACGGGCGCGCTGCAGCGCAGCATCGGCCAGGCCGCTCAGCGGCAGGTCACGGAAGTCGTCGTCCACTCGATCGCGGGTCACCCGGCGACCCTACCCAGGCGCACCGACGGACGGGCACAGATATCCGGGCGTGCCGCGACGCGATAGCGTCCCCCGCATGAGTTCGCAGACCACAGACCAGGGCGCCCCGAGCGGGCGAAGCGTGCTGGTGACCGGCGGCAACCGCGGCATCGGGCTGGCCATCGCGCGGGCGTTGGCGTCGGCCGGAGACCGGGTGGCGATCACCAGCCGGTCCGGCGAGGTCCCTACCGAGCTGGCCGACCTGGGCGTGATCGCGGTCCGCTGCGACATCACCGACACCGAAGCAGTTGACGCCGCGTTCACCGAGGTCGAGGCGACGAACGGTCCGGTGGAGGTGCTGATCGCCAACGCTGGCATCACCAAGGACACGCTCCTGATGCGGATGAGCGACGACGACTTCACCCAGGTGCTGGACACCAACCTGACCGGCGCCTTCCGTTGCGTGCGCCGGGCCAGCAAGGGGATGATCCGGCTGCGTCGGGGGCGGATCGTGCTGGTCTCCAGCGTGGTCGGGCTGTACGGCTCGCCGGGGCAGGTCAACTACGCGTCGAGCAAAGCCGGACTCGTCGGGCTGGCCCGGTCGGTCACGCGTGAGCTGGGCGGCCGCGGCATCACCGCCAACGTCGTCGCGCCGGGTTTCGTGCAGACCGACATGACGGCGGCGCTGCCTGAGGCCCAGCAGCAGGCCTACCTGTCCGCCATCCCGGCCGGCCGGTTCGCGACCGCGGACGAGATCGCCGGGGTCGTCCGGTTCGTGGCCTCGGACGAGGCCGGCTACATCAGCGGCGCCGTAGTGCCGGTCGACGGCGGCCTGGGTATGGGCCACTAGTCACCGGCGAGCAGTCCCCGGTTCGCTGACGTCGCGAGGAACTGCGCGGCCAGCTGTTCGTCCCCGATCGCCGCCGCGCGGTCGGCGACGTAGCGTGCGGCTCGCTCGCGGACGTCGTCCGCCCGCCCGTCGTGCAAGGCAACGAGGACCTCACAGCAGGTCTGCAGCACGGCCGTAGGGCGCGCACTCCCTGTCAGGCCGGGGACGTCGAGGTGAGGCAGCAACTGCTCGACCACGGCGAGCGACTCATCCAAGCGTCCGCGACGCAGCGCGACCCAGGCCGAGCCAGCCAAGCACTCACGCCGTGCCGCGGCCATCTCGAGCCCGGCGTAGACCTGCGCTCCAGCGTCGAACGCAGCTGCCGACTCGTCCAGGTCGCCCTGCAGCCGTGCCAGGTAGCCCTGGGCCGCGTCGGCGTGCCCGGTCTCCAGCGAAGATGCCGCCTGCCCCGCCGCCTCCCGCGCGGCACGCAGCAGCTCAGCAGCCTCCTCCAGACGTCCTTCCTCCATCGCCACGTACCCGAGGCGAACCAGAGAGTCCGCCTGGATCGGCCACGACTCGAGGTGCACGCCGATGTCCAGCGCCTGGTTCAGCTGGTCCACGGCCTCGGCCCAACGCCCCAGTGCCATGGCGATCTGTCCGAGAAGGTTGAGGTTCGTCGCCGAGGACTCCTGGTCCTCGATCTGCAACGACAGTGCCACCGACTGCTGGCACCAGTCGCGGGCGGCCGCCAGCTCTCCCTGCTCGAAGGAGATGCTCGCGAGATTGCCGAGCGCGATCGCCTCTCGGTACCGATGTCCCGAGGCACGAAAGATCGGCAACGTCTCCTCGAGGCAGGCCCTGGCTTCCGCGTAGCGACCCTGCAGGAAGTAGGTCGTGGCGAAGTGCGCCAGGGTGACGCTCTGCGCGTCGGCGTCGCCGTCCTGGCGTTGCACGGCGAGGGCATCCTCGGCCAGTCGTTCGGCCGCGGCGTAGTCGCCCTCGTTGTTCGCCAGCAGGGACAGGTAACGCAGGGTCTCGCCCTCGAGTCGGCGCGCGCCAAGATCTCGACTGGCTGCCAGCGCACGGGCCAGGACGGTGTAGGACCCGGCGTTGTCTCCTTCCCAGGCGAGCGCCTTGCCCCACCAGAGCAGCGCGTCCGCCTCATCTGCGGCGAGGCCGGCCGCTGCCGCACGCTCGGTCGCCGTTCGAGCCCAGGAGACGGCCTGCCCGTAGTCGCTGCGCGCGAAGGCCCACGCCGATCGCGCCAGGAGCCAGCGGACCTCGCGGCCGATGTCGTCCGACGGGATGCTCTCGCCCATGGCCGTGAGGTCCGCCAGCTGCTGTTCGCGGGCGCCTTGGCGGTCGTGCACCTGCTGACGGAGTGCCAGCAGGTCGAAGCGCGGCGCTGACTGGCCCTCGCGTACGGTCTGCAGCCCGCGGCTCAACAGTCGGGTCGCTTCGGCGAGGGCGTGCACGGACGAGGCCTGTGCGCCCGCGCGCAGGTACCACTGAGTGCAGGCCGGGTCGCCGGCCTGGTCGTAATGCTCGGCCACGAGGGCCGCGAACTCGTCTGCGCGCTGGTTGCGCTCGCACACGTCGACCAGCCAGCGGGCGACGAGTCCGTGGTAGGCGGCTCGCTGTGATCGCAGCACGCTGTCATAGGCCACGTCCCGAAACAGCGCGTGCTTGAAGAGGAACTCGTGGGTCCGGTCGAACGCGGACAGCTCGCGCTCGAAAACGAGCTCTCGTCGGCGCAGTCGCTCCAGGTTCTGCGCGGTGTCGGCCTCAGAGACGGAGTTGTCCGGCCCGCCACCGAGCCGACGAACCGCGTCGTCCCAGAAGACCCGCCCGATCACGGAGGCCCGCTGCAGCACCCGGCGTTCCGGGCCGGAAAGGGCGTCCAACCGTGACTGCAGGACGCCCTTCAACGTCGACGGGACGGCCAGCGACCCGATCCGTTCGGCGGCTGCGCTCCAGCGATCCGGGCCGGGCACGATCACGCGGGCGTCGATCAGCCAGGTGACCAGCTCCTCGATGTAGAAGGGGTTGCCTTCGGCTGAGTCGACGACCAGCCGGACCACCTCCTCCGGAACCTCGTCCACCTTCTGCAGGAGCTCGCCCACCAGCTGTCGGCTGTGTCGACGGGACAACGGCTCCAACCCAATCCTGCTGTGCTGGTCCAGACCTTCGCCCCAGTGCGGCCGCACCTCCAGGAGCGATGGGCGCGCCGTCGCGACCACCAGGACAGGGGCAGCGCGCAACCGGACGTCGGCGGCGTCGAGCCAACGCAGCGAGCCGTCGTCCGCCCAGTGCAGGTCTTCGAGAAGGATGATCACCGGGGCTGTGGTGGCGAGCCGGGCGAAGTACTCGGCGAGCAGGTTGGTTCCCTGCTCGCGCAGGGACTGCGGATCCCTGGGCAACGCACTGTCGCCGCCCAGCTCGAACCCCAGCCATGCCGCGACCACCTCGGCAGCGCGCCGGGCATCCTCACCATCGCCGAACGCGACCGCGGCGCCGCGCTGGCACTTGTCCCGAACGACCTGCGGCGGATCCGACTCCTGGATGCCCAGCCGGGTGGCCATCAGGTCGCGCAGCAGGGCGCCCGGCACGTTCTCGGTGGACGGCGTGGCGCGACCGCGGAACCACCACACGTTGTCAGAGCGCTGGCCGAGCCAGTGGTCGAAGTCGAGCAGCAGGCGGCTCTTGCCGACCCCGGCGTCCCCGACGATGGTGACGACCTGCCAACGCTGGTCCTCGACGACGTCCAGCAGCCGCTCCTGCAGGTCGCGCAGCTCGGGCTCTCGCCCGACCGTCGCGCTGTCGACTCCTTCGATGCCACCGGCCCGGTCCAGCTGGAAGCCGTGCGGCCGTTCGGCCAGCACGTGGTAGCCGTCAACGGGCGACTCGATGCCCTTGAGCCGGAGTCCGGGCGCGGGCTCGAAGGTGAACCAGCCCCGCACCTGCCGATACGTCTCGACGGACAGCAGGATCCCGTCGACCGCGGCGGCTCCCTGCAGGCGGCTGGCTCGGTTGACGGTCGGGCCCACCGCCACGAACTCGTGTCCGGGCCGTTCCTCGAGGGTGCTCACCACGACGTCGCCGGTGTCGATCCCCACGCGCATCCTCAGCCGGAGCCCGTGTCGGGCCTCGAGCTGCTCGTTGAGCTGGGCCAGCGCCCGACGCACCGCCAGCGTGCAGCGCACAGCCTGTCGGGCGTCGTCCTCCCGGGACCGGTACAGGCCGAAGACAGCCATGACGGCATCGCCGATGTACTTCTCGACTGTTCCGCCGGCCGCTGCGATGGCCTCGCGCCAGCGGGCGAAGTAGGCACCAAGCACCTCGCGGGTGTCCTCGGGATCGAGGACGCCGGACAGCACGGTGAAGTCGACCAGGTCGGCGAAGACGACGGTGACGAGCTTGCGCTGCTCGACGCCGCCCCGGACGAGCGCGGCCTCGCGCTTGGCAACCAGCGGCTGCAGCGCGGTGTCCACGACGTCGTCGCCGAGCAGGGCTCGTTGAGCCTGCAGAGCGGCGATGGCGCGGTCGACCGACGCCAGTGCCTCGGGGTCGGCCGCGGCGGTCTCGCCGGCACCCGGGGTCGTCATGGCGCCCACCGTAGGACCGATCGCACGCTCGCGAGGGTGGAATTCGTCGACGCGAACTTGCCCGTTCGTCAGCGGCTCCGCGCGCTGTGGTCTTCAATGACTCGTGCCGGTCCAGGGAGGCGAGCATGCGCGTCGAAGCGACCGCGACCACCGTGTCGTGGATTCCGTCCGAGTCCGTGTCCGGGCCGTTGCGCCGCAGCTTCGACATCGGGCTCTCCCACTACGATCCGCCGCCGCCAGAGCTGTTGTCCGGCGCGGCTGCGGTTCATGAGCTCCGTCGTGCTGATCGCCTGCGGTTCGCGAACGTGCTGTCGGTGTGGGCTGACCTTGAGGATGGTGCGGTGCTGGGTGCGGGCGTGGATCCCGCTGCCGGGCTCGTGATGGGTTCGACGACCATGAGGATGGCGGGGATCGGCGCGACGTTCCGAGCCGTCCGCCTGCCGGTGCTGCGGGCCGAGCCCGAACTGGTCGAGGACGGCGTCCGCTTCGTGCAGACCGTCGGCGGCCGTACGGCCGCGCCGCTGCCGAGGCCGGTGCCCCACCCGCCGTTCGTGCGCTGGACTGCCCCCCTCGTGTGGACGACCCTGGCCATCACCGTCCATCGGGACGGGAGCCATGTGATCGAGCTGGCCGGCGCGAGTGCCTTTCCCCGGCACTGGCTGTACGGCGACGACGGGCGGCTCGCGGGCAAGAGTGGGCTCACGGACATGAACGAGTGGGCCAAGCACTCCTTCGGCACCCGCACCCCCTGGGGTGAGCAGGACTCCCGGGCCCTGGTCGCCGCCGCCGAGAGCGACCTGGAGCGGCAGATGTCCGGCGAGATCATGCGTGCCGGCCAGCGACCCCGGGTCCGCCGACTGCGCGCGGGAGAAGTGCTCACCAGGCAGGGCGAGCTTGGCGACGAGCTGTACCTGCTGCTGGACGGGGTGTTGTCCGTGGACGTCGACGGCCGGGCGGTCGCCGAGGTAGGGCCGGGAGCGGTGCTGGGCGAGCGTGCCCTGCTGGAGCAAGGCAGGCGGACGTCGACCCTGACCGCGGTCACCCCCGTGCGCGTCGCCGTCGCGCCGGGCGAGGCCGTCGACGTGCAGCGGTTGACCGACCTGGCTCGATCGCACCGACGCGAGGAGTCAGTGCCCGATCCGGGCCACTAGAGTCCGGGCATGAGCGAGCCCGACGCCGGAGGCGCCCCAGGCGCCAGGCAGCCGATGGCCACGCTGGCGGAGTTGCGCGTGCTCGACGGCCCGAACCTCTACTTCCCGCGCGCGGCCATCAAGCTCACCCTGGACGTCAGCGGGCTCAGCGATGCCACCTCCGAGACCGTGACCCAGTGGGCAGAGGACCTCGGCTTGACCCGGACCCGCCCGGGCCGGGCCGGCAGCGCCCAGCGCCAGCGGCTGGCCGTGCGGGTCGTCGCGCGAGTCGTGCGGCTGATCGCGGCCGCGTCCGGCACCTCGCGCCTGGGACTGCGGGTCCGTCCGGGCACCGGGCTGCACGAGGTGGTGGTCGCCTACCCCTGGCTGCGCCACGACCGGGCAGTCGAGCTTGGCCACCAGGTCGAGACGTGTCTGCTGCGCTGGGGCGAGGTCGACGTGATGGAGCTGGTAGCCGCTGCCGGGGCCGCGGTGCGGTCGACTCCGAACGGACGTCGCCCGAGCGCGATCACGCCCACCGTGCCGGTCGCCTCGGTGACCGGCACGAACGGCAAGACCACCACGACCCGGCTGCTTGCGCACCTGTCGATGACGGCCGGCCTGCGCACCGCGTGGTCCAGCACGGACGGCGTGGTGGTCCAGGGCGACGTCGTGGAGCCTGGGGACTACTCGGGGCCCGCCGGGGCCCGCGCGGTGCTGACCACGCTCGGCGTCCAGCTGGGAGTGCTGGAGACCGCTCGCGGCGGGCTGCTGCTGCGTGGGATGGGGGTCACCCGCAACGACGTCTCGGTGGTCACCAACGTCAGCGCCGACCACCTCGGGCTGCAGGGGATCGAGACCGTCGACCAGCTCGCCGAGGTGAAGGCCGTCGTCACCCGAGTGACCTCACGCACCGGGTGGTGCGTGCTGAACGGCGAGGACCCTCGGGTGCTGGCGATGATGCGCCGCGGCACCGGTCGTCCCTGGGTCTTCGCCCTCGACCCGGACGCGCCAGGGCTGCGCGCCGCCCTGGACTCCGGCGGACGCGCCATCACGGTGCTGGACGGCCACCTGACTGTGCTCAGACCGGACGCCGACCCGGACCCGCTGGTCGCGGTGCTGGACGTCCCGGTGACGCTCTCCGGGCTGTCCCGGCACAACGTCGCCAACGCCCTGGCGGCGGCGGCGGCCGGACTCGGCCTGGGGCTGGACCGCGACGCCGTCGTCACCGGGCTGCGCACCTTCCTGCCGGACATCCGGCTCAACCCGGGCCGGATGAACGTCTGGTCCATCCCGACGGCTGCTGGTGTCGTCACCGTCGTGGTCGACCTTGCGCACAACGAGGCCGGGCTCGAGGCACTGCTCGACGTCTGCGAGGGGTTGCGCACACCGGGCGCGCAGCTGCACCTCGGGCTCGGTACCGCGGGTGATCGGACCGAGCAGCTGCTCGAGGGACTGGGCGAGATCGCCGGGCGCCGCGCCGACGACGTGGCGATCGTGCACAAGGAGCGCTACCTGCGAGGCCGCACCCGCGAGGACCTGGAGACGCCGTTGCGGGCCGGGCTCGCCGCCGTCGGCATCGCGTCCGTGCCGTCCTTCCCCGACGAGCTCAGCGGGTTGCAGGGCCTGCTGGGGCGCGCCGTGGACGGCGACGTGGTCGCGATGATGTGCCACGCGGACCGCCCGCTGCTCGACGAGTGGCTGCTAGCCGAGGGCGCCACGCCGGACGGCCCGGACGACATCCGCGCCAAGGTGGTGGCGGCCCGCGGCGAGCACCCGCAGGAGGAGCAGATCGCCGCGCTCTGGGCACACGCCGACCCGACCGACCGGCAGCGGCTGCTGCTGTCGATGCTGGACGCCGACCCGGACGACCCGCGGCTGATGTTCGAGTGGGCCAGCGCGCTGGACGCCGCCGGGCACGAGGCGGAGGCCGTGCCGGCCTACCGCGCTGCGCTGCGGGACGGTCTGCGCGAACCGCACCGGCACCGCGCCATGCTGCAGCTGGGGTCGTCGCTGACCGTGCTCGGCCGGGTAGAGGAGGCGCTCGAGATCCTCGCGAAGGTCCGCGAGCAGCGGCCCACGAGCGCTGCGGCACAGGGGTTCTACGCACTGGCCCTGCGGGCCGGCTCGCGCGGCGACCGCGCGCTGGCGGTGCTGATGGAGGCGCTGCTCGCGCACGCCGCCGAGCCCGACGACCAGGACTACCGGGATGCTCTGCTGCGCTACGTCGGTGCCAGCCCTGCGCTGCGCCCGCCCGGTTAGCTGTCCGCCTCGACCGCCTCGAGCTCCGCCGGGTCGACGTCCGGGTCTCCGACCCGGCCCTCCGGGTGAGCGCCCGCCTGCGCCTGCTGCCCGAGCAGCTCGAGCTCGGCCAGCACTCCCGCGTGCTGGTCGGCGCAGAGCACGACAAGGTCGCCCCGGTTGGCGCGGGCCATGCAGTGCCGTACGGCGTCGAGCTCGTCGGTGACCACCTCGACCTGCTTGCAGCGGGCTCCCTTCGCCATCTGCGCCTGCACGCCCTGGGCCACCAGCGCTGCGGCCTCGCCCTTGGCCCGCCGACGCAGGTTGGCGTCCTCGCGGACCACCACGACGTCGAAGAACTCGGCTGCCACCTCGCCGAGCTCGCGTACGTCCTCGTCGCGGCGGTCGCCCGCCGCGCCGATCATGGCGATCCGGGACGGCCTGGCCAGGTCCGTCTTGACCTCACGCCGCGCCGAGTACCGGTCCACGAAGTCGCCCAGCGCACGCATGCCCGCCGGGTTGTGGCAGTAGTCGACGACGACGTCGGTGCCGCGCACCTCGATCAGGTTCAGCCTTCCGGGAGACAGGTAGTACGAGGTGCTGAACGTGCGCAGGCCCTGCCGGATGTCGTGCAGCGGGGCGCCGGCCGCGAAGGCCGCCCCGGCGGCGGCCATCGCATTGGCCACGTTCATCAGGGCCGAGCCGCCGAACGTCGAGGGCAGTAGGTGCGTCCAGGCCAGGTGCATGGCCCGGCGTCCGTGCCGGATGACGATCATGTCGCCCTTCTCGGACGGCTCGAGGACGACGGCCTTGCCACCCCGGCGGCAGTGCTCGTCGATCAGGTCGCGCTCGAACGAGCCCGGCGGCCGCAGCGAGAACCACACCACCTCGCCGGAGCAGCGCCGGCGCATCTCGCGGACCAGCGGGTCGTCCGCGTTCAGCACTGCGGCACCGTCGCGCGGGACCGCCTCGACCACGACCGCCTTGACCTGCGCGAGCTGCTCGAGGGTGTCGATGCCACGCATCCCCAGGTGGTCGGGAGCCACGTTGGTGACCACCGCGACGTCGTTGCGGTCGTAGCCCAGGCCCTCGCGCAGGATGCCACCGCGGGCCACCTCGAACACGGCGAGGTCCACCCGCGGGTTCTGCAGGACCATCCGGGCGGACTTCGGGCCGGAGGCGTCGGCCCGGATCACGAGGCGCTCGTCGATCACCACACCGTCGGTGGAGGTCATCCCGACCTTGCGGCCCAGACCCTTGAACACGTGCGCGATCATCCGCGACGTGGTGGTCTTACCGTTCGTGCCGGTCACCGCGATGATCGGCACCCGGCTCGGCGCGCCGGGCGGGAAAAGCAGGTCGACGACGGGCTTGGCGATGAACTGCGCCTCGCCGACGGTGGGGTGGGTGTGCATCCGGAAGCCGGGTGCGGCGTTGACCTCGCAGATGGCCCCGCCCGTCTCGCGCACCGGCAGCGCGATGTCCGGGCAGATGAAGTCGATGCCGGCGACGTCCAGCCCGATCACCCGGGCCGCCTCCTCGGCGATCTCGACGTTGTCCGGGTGCGCCTCGAACGTGCGGTCCACCGAGATCCCGCCGGTCGACATGTTGCCGGTGAGCGCCAGCTTGACCATCTCGCCGGACGGCGGGACGTCGTCCATGCCGAAGCCCTGCGCCCGGACGAGCGCGACTGCGGCGTCGTCCACCGCGATCCGGGTGAGCACCTTCTCGTGGCCTACGCCGCGGCGCGGGTCCGCGTTGGTCTCGGTGACCAGCTGCTGCACGGTGCTCTTGCCGTCACCTACGACATGCGCCGGCACCCGCTCGGCGATCGCCTGCATCCGGCCACCGACGATCAGGCAGCGGTAGTCCTTGCCGGTGACCATCGACTCGACGACCACCCAGCCGCGCCGCGACTGGTCCTGGGCCGTCGGGAAGGCGGCGCGGACGGCGTCCGCGTCCTTGAGGTCCAGACACACGCCGCGGCCGTGGTTGCCGTCCAGCGGCTTGATGACCACCGGGTAGCCGATGCCATCGGCGACGCTGACGGCCCCGTCGGCGCTGCGCACGCTCTCGGTGCCCGGGGTGGGTAGCCCGGCGGACGCGAGCAGCTTTCCGGTCAGCTCCTTGTCGCCGGCGATGTCCACCGCCAGCGCGCTGGTCTGTGAGGTCATGGTGGCCCGGATGCGCTGCTGGTGGACGCCCTGACCGAGCTGCACCAGCGAGTGCTCGTTCAGCCGGATCCACGGGATGTCCCGGCTCACCGCCTCTTCCAGGATGGCCGCGGTGCTCGGGCCGAACGCCGTCCGCTCCGCTTGGCGCAGGAACGTGTCGAGCAGGTCCGTGAAGTCGAACTCGGGCTCGGGCTGCACCAGGTGGTTGACCAGCCTGACGGCGAGCCGGATCGACGACTGCGCGACGCGCTCGTCGACGTAACCGAAGACGATGTTGTACCGGCCCGGCTCGCCGGGCACACCGCGCGTCTTGCCGCGGCGGATGTCGTGGCCGGCCTCCTTCTGCAGCTGCAGCGCGACGTGCTCGGCGACGTGCCCCAGCCAGGTGCCTTCGCGCAACCGTTCGACGAAGCCACCGCGATGCCCGCGCGAGCACGTGTGCTCCTCCAGACCGGGCAGCAGCTCCAGCAGCCTGTCGGTGAACCCGGGCAGCTTGTCGGTCGGGAACTGCTCCAGCACGCCGAGGTCCACCACGACGTGCAGGGCCTTGTCGTACGACCAGATGTTCGGCCCGCGGTAGACCCGCACCTGCACGATCGTCAGGTCCGGGGACGGTCGGTCGTCGCTCATCGGCGCTCCATGGTTGCTTCGGCACGCTGTGATCTGCCGATCATGCCCTGATCAGCGCCGTCGCGCGCCTCCCGGGAGGGCGGCAACCGCCGGATCGACCCGTCGCGGGGTGAACTTCTCCAGCGCCCGCTCCTTCAGGTCGAAGCGCGCGCCCGTCGGCAGGGTGTGCACGGTGGCTCCGGAGACCAGTACCGGAGCGCCTTCGGGCGCGTCGGCGGCGTTGGTGACGGCGCGGGCCGCATCGACCACGAAGACGGCCCCTGCGCCGATGACCTCCACCCGTCGCCCGTCGGTGACCAGGGCGGCGGTGTTCTCGTCGATCCCCATGCCGATCAGGTGCGGTGAGAGGGCGACCATCGACAGCAGGCGCCCGTAGCGCGCGCGCTGGTCGAAGTGCTGGTCGACGATGACGCCGGGCAGCAGGCCGAGACCCGCCGACAGCTGGCTGGCGCGTTGGCGGGGCGTGATGCCCTCCTCGCCCAGCGCGATCATGTACGCGCTCATGATGCTGGCGCCCGCGGACGTCCCAGCCACCACGACACCGCGCTGGTGGGCTTCGACGATCGCGTCACCGAGAGCGGTGCCGACGACCAGCTGGGCCAGCTTGAGCTGGTTGCCGCCCGTCATGAAGATCCCGGTCGCCGCGACGACCTGCCGGACGAGCGCGTCGCTGTTCGCATCGGCGCGAGAGGTCGGCTGCACCGCGGTGACGTCGGCGACACCGATGCGTTCGAAGGCGGCCCGGTAGGTCTGGACCATCTCGTCCTCGACCATGGAGGCGGTGGGCAGCACCACGATGCGGGCCTGCGGGCCACCGGCCAGACGCACGAAGCGGCGCAGGACGCGGGCCGGCCCCACCTTGTCCTCGGCACCGCCGATGACCAGGAGCCGCGTGCGGGCAGGCCCTTGCATCCGTCCACCCTAGGCTTTCCGCCCCGCACGCTTGCTCCCGCCACGCTGCATTGCTCCACCCGACCCGGCCACAGCGCGCTGCGGAGCGGTCCCGGGGGAGCAATGCGGGTCGGGGGGAGCAATGCGGGGGCTGGGGGAGCGCGCAGGGGGCAGAATGCCGGGATGGACAGCTCGCGCACGCTGCTGGTGATCCGGCACGCCAAGTCCGACCAGCACGCGGGGGTCGCCGACCACGAACGGCCCCTGAACGATCGCGGACGTCGCGACGCCCCCGCGCTCGGCCGCTGGCTCGCTGCCGACGGCCCGCAGATCGGCCTCGTGCTGTGCTCCAGCGCCGTCCGCGCTCAGCAGACCTGGGATCTGGCCGCCGCACAGCTGCAGGCCCGCCCACCCCTTGATGTGACGGACGCGCTCTACGACGCCTCGCCGCGCGAAGTGCTGGAGCTGCTGCACGAGGTGGACGACGACGTCCAGGTGGTGGCGGTGGTCGGTCATGAGCCGACCCAGTCCGGCGTCGTGGGACTGCTCGCCGGCACCGGTGACCCGGCCGCAGAGGCAGCACTGCGGGAGGGGTTCGCGACCAGCGCCGTCGCGGTGCTGGACCTGTCGAGCGGTTGGTCCGAGCTGGCAGAGGGATCGGCTTACCTGTCGGGGCTGCAGGCCCCGCGCGGCTAGTGCGGGGTGTCGAGGTCGTCAGCCCGGTCGGCCTCCTCGATCTCCTCACGTGGGATTCCGAGCAGGTACAGGACGGCGTCCAGGAAGGGCACGTTCACGGTCGCGTCAGCCCGCTCGCGGACGAGCGGCTTGGCGTTGAACGCGATCCCCAGCCCTGCGCTGCTCAGCATGTCCAGGTCGTTGGCGCCGTCCCCGATCGCGATCGTGCGGGACAGCGGCAGACCCTCGGACTCCGCGAACCGTCGTAGTGCGGCCGCCTTGCCGGCTCGGTCGAGGACGTCCCCGCGGACCCGGCCGGTCAGGACGCCGTCCACGACCTCGAGGCGGTTGGCCTCGACGTGCTCGATGCCGAGGGTGCGGGCGAGCGGCGCGATGACTTCCTGGAACCCCCCGGAGACCAGGGCAACCGTGAAGCCGAGCCGCTGGAGGGTACGGACCAGCGTCCGGGCACCTGGGGTGAGCTGGATGGCGTCGCCGACCTCGGCCAGCACCGACTCCGGCAGCCCGGCCAGCTCGGCGACCCGTTCGTGCAGGCTCTGGGCGAAGTCCAGCTCGCCGCGCATGGCTCGCTCGGTGACCGCGGCGACCTCGGCAGCCCGCCCGCTGTGCCCGGCGAGCATCTCGATCACCTCGCCCTGGATGAGTGTGGAGTCGACGTCCATCACGACCAGGCGCCGGCCGCGGCGGGCCAGGCCGGCCGGCGAGACCGCGGCGTCGATGCCGTGCGCCGCAGCGGTCACCGAGATCTCCCGCCGCATCGACGGCACGTCGCCGCCCGAGACGTCGATCTCCACCGTGGTCACCGGCCAGCGGGAGATCCGCCGGATCCGGTCGATGTTGGCGTCCTGCTCGGCCAGCTTCTCGGCAACCGCGGCGATCGCGGCCGGCAGTAGCGGAGCGGCCAGCAGCGTCACGTGCAACCGGCCCTCACGCCGATGTGCCGCGTCACCCGTGCCGCGCTTGCAGCGCACCTTCATGTCGAGCTCTTCGGCGACGTCCAGCGCCGCGGCCCGCACGGACTCGCTGCCACCGGTCGTCAGCAGTACCGCCAGGGTGAGCTGCCCGCGCACCACGACCTGCTCGACGTCCAGCACGGTGGCCGGGGTCTGCGCGAGAGCGCTGAAGAGTGCCGAGGTGACGCCGGGACGGTCCTCGCCGGTGAGGGTCACCAGCAACGTCGGTTCGTCGACCTCGCGTGGGGGGACTTCGGTCACGCGCCGAGGCTACCCAGGTGGGACGCGCTCAGCCGTCGGACGGTGCCGCAGCGTTGACGTCGTCTCGCCATGCGAGCCAGTCGCGCAGCTGGCCCAGGTCATAGTGCGGCCCGCCGAGGCTGACGGTGAAGAGCCGGACGCCGAGCTCGCGCAGGCGTGGCCCGGTGGCGGTGGGGTCACCCGACACCCCCACGGATCGCTCGATCTGCGCGGGGTCGCGTCCCTCGCTCGCGCACCACTCGTCGAGGATGCCCACCTTGCGCTCGACCACCTCGGCGTCACCGAAGCTGTGCCAGATGTCGGCGTGCTTGGCGACCATGCGCAGCGTCTTCTTCTCGCCGCCACCACCGATCAGCACCGGGACCTTTCGGGTCGGCGCCGGGTTGAGCTTGGCCAGCCGCTTCTCGATCCGCGGCAGCGCCTGCGCCAGATCCGCCAAGCGGTAGCCGGCCGTGCCGAACTCGTAGCCGTACTCGTCGTAGTCCTTCTCGAACCAGCCGGCGCCGATCCCGAGGATCAGCCTGCCTCCGCTGATGTGGTCCACCGTCCGGGCCATGTCGGCCAGCAGCTCTGGGTTGCGATAGGAGTTGCAGGTCACCAGCGCGCCGATCTCGACCCGCGAGGTCGCCTCGGCCCAGGCGCCCAGCACCGTCCAGCACTCGAAGTGCTTGCCTTCCGGCTCGCCATAGAGCGGGTAGAAGTGGTCCCAGGTGAACGCCACGTCGACGCCGTGCTCCTCGGCCTCGACCACGGCGCGTCGCAGCTCGGCCCAGTCCGCGTGTTGCGGCTGCAGCTGGACGCCGACCCGGACCTTGCGGTGGCTCTGGTGATCGCTCATGCGGTGACCTTCTGCCCCTTGCCGATCACGACGAGGCCGGACTCGGTGACCGTCAGCCCGCGGGCGCGGTCCTCCTCGGGGTCCATGCCGATCCGGGCCCCTTCGGGGATCACCACGTTCTTGTCGATGATCGCCCGGCGCACGACCGCGTGCCGGCCGATCTCGACGTTGTCCAGCAGCACGCTGTCGCTGACGCTGGACCACGAGTGGATGTAGCAGTTCGGCGACAGCACCGAGTTCTCGATGGTCGCTCCGGAGACCACGGTGCCAGGGGAGACCGACGAGTTGACCGCGTGCCCGATCCGACCGTGCCAGCCGTGCACGAACTTCGCCGGCGGCAGCGACCCGTAGTCGCTGTAGATCGGCCAGTCGTAGTTGTAGAGGTTGAACACCGGGAAGACCGAGATCAGGTCCATGTGTGCGTCGTAGTAGGCGTCAAGCAGTCCGACGTCCCGCCAGTAGTCGCGGTCGCGGTCCGTCGAGCCCGGCACGTCGTTGTTCTTGAAGTCGTAGACGCCGGCCTCACCGCGCTCCACGAAGTCCGGGATGATGTCGCCGCCCATGTCGTGCTGGGTGTCCTCGCCCGCGCTGTCCCGGGTGACCGAGTCGACCAGCGCCCGGGTGTCGAACACGTAGTTGCCCATCGAGGCCAGCACCTCGTCGGGGGAGTCCGGCAGTCCCACCGGGTCCTTCGGCTTCTCCAGGAACGCGCGGATCCGGCGCGGGTCGTCCGGGTGGATGTCGATCACCCCGAACTGGTCGGCCAGCTCGATCGGCTGCCGGATGGCGGCCACCGTCGCGGAGGCGCCGGTGTCGATGTGCTGCTCCACCATCTGCCGGAAGTCCATCCGGTACACGTGGTCCGCACCGACGACCACGGTGATGTCCGGCAGCTCGTCGTGCACCAGGTTCAGGCTCTGGAAGATGGCGTCGGCACTGCCCAGGTACCACCGCTTGCCTACCCGCTGCTGCGCGGGCACGGGCGTGATGTAGTTGCCGAGCATGGTGCTCATCCGCCAGGTCTTGCTGATGTGCCGGTCCAGGCTGTGCGACTTGTACTGGGTCAGCACGACGACCTTGAGGTAGCCGGAGTTCACGATGTTGGACAGCGCGAAGTCGATCAGCCGGTAGATGCCGCCGTACGGCACTGCCGGCTTGGCCCGGTCGGCGGTCAGCGGCATCAGCCGCTTGCCCTCGCCGCCCGCCAGCACGATCGCCAGGACCTTCGGGTTGCGCGCACGAGTCGCCATGTCGCGAACCTAGTCTCCGCGCCGCCCCGCCGCGAGGGGTGCCGACCGGCGGGCACCCCACTACGGTGGGCGGGTGCGTATCGACGTGCTGTCCCGCGAGTACCCACCGGACGTCTACGGCGGCGCCGGCGTCCACGTTGCCGAACTGGTCCGAGCGCTGCGGTCCGACCCCGGCCGCGACGTCCGGGTCCGTTGCTTCGGCGGCCCCCGCGACGAGGCGGGCACCACCGGCTATCCGGAGCCGGCCGAGCTGTCCGGCGCCAACGCCGCACTGCGCACCATGGGCGTCGAGCTGCCGATGGCCCAGGACTGCGAGGGAGCGGACGTCGTCCACTCGCACACCTGGTACGCCAACCTCGGTGGTCACCTGGCGTCGCTGCTGCACGGCGTCCCGCACGTGGTGACCGCGCACAGCCTGGAACCGTTGCGGCCGTGGAAGTCCGAGCAGCTCGGTGGCGGCTACGCGCTGTCGTCCTGGGTGGAGCGCACGGCCTACGAGGCCGCTGCCGCAGTCATCGCGGTCAGCGCGGGGATGCGAGCCGACGTGCTGCGCAGCTACCCGGACGTCGACCCGGCCAGGGTGCACGTGGTGCACAACGGGATCGACCCGGTCGACTGGTCCCGTCGGGAGCGGCCCGACGCGGTCCGGGCGCTCGGTGTGGACCCCGGCGCGCCCAGCGTGGTGTTCGTCGGCCGGATCACCCGGCAGAAGGGGCTGCCGTACTTCTTGCGCGCGTGCGCGCAGCTGCCGCCGGAGGTCCAGCTCGTGCTGTGCGCCGGCGCCCCGGACACCGCCGAGATCATGGCCGAGGTCGAGGAGCTGGTGCGCGGGCTGCGGCAGAGCCGCGAGGGCGTGGTCTGGATCGACCGCATGCTGGACCGTGAGGACGTCGTCGCCCTGCTGTCCAGCGGGACCGTCTTCGCCTGCCCGTCGATCTACGAGCCACTCGGAATCGTCAACCTCGAGGCGATGGCCTGCGAGCTGGCCGTGGTCGCCACCGCGACCGGGGGTATCCCCGAGGTCGTGGTGGACGGCGAGACCGGTTGGCTGGTGCCGATCGAGCAGGTGGACGACGGGTCCGGCACGCCCGTCGACCCGGACCGCTTCGTCGCCGACCTCGCCGCGGCGCTGGTCGACGCGGTCTCGGACCCGGCGCGCGCCCGGCGCCGCGGCGCGGCGGGCCGGCTGCGCGCCGAGCAGGAGTTCGGCTGGACGGCGGTCGCCGAACGCACCCTGGACGTCTATCGGAGCGTTGGAGGAGATCGATGATCGAGGCCCGCAGCCTCACCAAGCACTACGGCAGCACCGTCGCCGTCAACGACCTCAGCTTCACCGTCCCGCCAGGTGTCGTGACCGGGTTCCTCGGCCCCAACGGGGCGGGCAAGTCCACGACCATGCGGATGATCCTCGGGCTGGACCACCCGACCAGCGGGACGGCCCTGGTCAACGGCGTGCGGTACGGCCAGCTGAAGGGCCCGCTGCACCACGTCGGCGCGCTGCTCGACGCGAAGGACGTGCATCCCGGCCGTACTGCGCAGGCCCATCTGACCGCTCTCGCAGTGAGCAACGGGATCCCGACCAGCCGGGTCAAGCAGGTGCTCGAGCTGACCGGCATGTCCTCGGTCGCCAAGCGGCGGATCAAGGGGTTCTCGCTCGGCATGTCACAGCGCCTCGGCATCGCCGCCACGATGCTCGGTGACCCCGAGGTGCTGATGTTCGACGAGCCGGTGAACGGGCTGGACCCGGAGGGCATCCTGTGGATCCGCACATTCATGCGCGGGCTGGCCGCCGAGGGTCGGACGGTGTTCGTGTCCAGCCACCTGATGAGCGAGATGTCGCTGACCGCGGACCACCTGATCGTGATCGGCCGCGGCAAGCTGCTGGCGGACGTCGCCACCAAGGCGTTCATCGACGCGAGCTCGTCGAACAGCGTGCGGGTCCGCTCACCGCAGCAGGACGCGCTGGCCGCGCTGCTGCAGGAGCGCGAGGTACCGGTGCAGCGGGTCGACGGCTACCTGCAGGTGGACGGGCTCACCACCGACCAGGTCGGGGACCTGGCCGCCGCGAACGCGCTCACGGTGCACGAGCTGTTCGCCGAGCGCGCGTCCCTGGAGGCGGCCTTCATGGAGATGACCGCGGACAGCGTCGAGTACCACGCCGACGTCCCGGGTTCTCAGGCACCGACGAACGGAGGTCAGTGATGACCACGACCGTGCCAGCACCCCGGTCCAGCCTGGTGCCGCCCTCGACCACCCGGTTCGACCGGCTGGTGCGCTCCGAGGCCATCAAGATGTTCTCGTTGCGCTCCACCGGGGTGACCCTGCTCGCGCTGATCGCGGTGACGGTCGGCATCTCGATCCTGGCCTGCTGGGGGACGATGCAGGCGCCCGCGGACCAGCTCACCGACATCGACCCGGTGTCGCTGACGTTGTCCGGCCTGGCGTTCGGGCAGCTGGCCATCGCCGTCCTCGGCGCGATGACGATCGCCAGCGAGTACAGCACCGGGGGGATCCGCTCCACGCTCACCGCCGTGCCCGGCCGGCTGCACCTGCTCGGCGCCAAGGCGGTCGTGTTCCTGGTGGTCTCGTTCGTCGTCGGCGCGGTGACCTGTGTGATCGCCTTCGTCGTCGGCAACCTGTTCCTGCACGAGCAGTACCGCTCGGGGTTCGGCGACCCGCACGTGCTGCGTGCGCTGTTCGGTGGTGCGCTCTACGTGGCCGGCAGCGGGATGTACGGTTTCGCGCTCGGGGCGCTGATCCGGCAGACCGCCGGCGCCATCACCGCGGCCGTTGCCCTGCTGTTCGTGCTGCCGCCGCTCAGCAACCTGCTGCCCGGCGACTGGGGCGACACCATCACCCGGCACTTCACGTCCAACGCGGGGCAGCAGGTGATGAGCACGATCCCGCCAGGCGACAACCTCGGGGTCTGGGACGGCTTCTTCTGGTTCACGCTGGAATGGGTGGTGATCCTCGCCGCTGCGGCTGTGCTGATGCGCAAGCGAGACGCGTGAGGCAGCAGGGACGGCGCCGTCAGTCAGGTACGTGGATCGGCGAGTTGACCGCGGCGACGAGGGCACGACGGCTCACGTCGTCGAGCTGACGGAGCTCCTCGTCGCGGCGGGTGGCCTCCCACCCGTTCACCGCGGCGCCGTCGTCCTCCCGGGCCAGCTCGACGATCGAGCGCACCCGCCACGCGAGGTCCAGGACGCGCACCGCCCGCGGCGGCGTGGACGACGGCCAGGGCACGTCGGCTCCCTGGCGCAGGTCGTCGATCCGGTCAGACGCGTCCGGACGCCAGCGCGCCAGGTCCAGGTCGTGCAGCGCGTCCGTCGCACGCAGCAGCGCCTCCCGCAGCTCGCGCTCGGCCTCGCCGACAGTCGTGGTCAGCGGGGCCACCGGCGGCGAGCAGTCGACGACCTGCCAGATCACCTGGTGGCCGACCTCGTAGACCGACCCGAACTCGTACACCTCGGGGATGAGCGCTATCGGCGGGCCGCCTACGGTCACCAGGCACTCACCGGCTTCGATCGCGGCCTCGTTGACGGACGCCGGCCCGGGCAGCGCGGACGGGTCGCCGGGGACCGGTAGGACCAGCCGAAGCGCACGCACGTGCTGGTCGCGCAGCCCCGCCAGCAGCTCACCGAGCCGTCCCGGCAGAGCGAGCGGCTCGAGCTGGCTGGCGTCCGCGGTCGCCACCTCGTGCCGCTCGTCGTCACCCTGGACGGCACGCAGCAGCGCACCGGCGTTGGCCCGGCCGGACAGCACCGGCCCGGCCCACAACGCCAGCACGGCGGCGCGGGGCAACGGGTTCATGGGATGAGGCTACGTCCGTGCCATAGTCTCGCCATCATGGTTTCCAGGACGTTGCGCGGTGATGGCGCATGAGCGACGTCCTGGCGATGGCCGGGGTCACCGTCGTCCGCGGCGGTTCGACCCTGCTGGAAGACGTGACCTGGGAGGTCAGCGAGGGGGAGCGCTGGGTCGTGCTCGGCCCGAACGGGGCCGGCAAGACCACGCTGCTGCAGATCGCGGCCGCCCGGATGCATCCCACCCACGGCGTCGCCGGCGTGCTCGGCGAGGTGCTCGGCGCGGTCGACGTGTTCGAGCTGCGCCCGCGGGTCGGCCTGGCCAGCTCGTCGCTGTCCGAACGGATCCCGGGCGGCGAGCGGGTCGGCGACGTGGTGGTCACCGCGTCGTACAGCGTGACCGGTCGGTGGATCGAGCAGTACGACGCACTGGACCACGGCCGCGCCGCGCAGCTGCTGGACACCCTTGGTGTCGGTCACCTCGCGGACCGCACCTTCGGCACGCTGAGCGAGGGCGAGCGCAAGCGGGTGCAGATCGCCCGGGCGCTGATGACCGACCCCGAGCTGATGCTGCTCGACGAGCCTGCGGCCGGGCTCGACCTCGGCGGGCGCGAGGACCTCGTGCGCCGGCTGGGCGTGATCGCCGAGGACATCTACGCGCCGGCTCTTGTGCTGGTCACCCACCACGTCGAGGAGATCCCGCCGAACTTCACCGACGTGCTGCTGCTGCGCGGTGGACGGGTCGTGGCCGCCGGCCCGCTGGAGGTCACTCTGACCCAGGAGAACCTCGAGCAGACGTTCGGGCTGGCGCTGGTGCTGGAGCGGCACGGCGACCGCTGGACGGCGCGGGCCCGCTAGCCGCGGCAATCCGCGCTGTCCGCGGCCACGAACCCCGGGCATGAGCAACCCGAAGGTCTCCGCCAGCAGGATTCGCGAGCACGTGCAGCGGCTCGGCGAGAAGTACCCGCCGATCCCTCTGGACTCGGCGGACTTCACCGTGCGCGATCCGCGGGGGGTCCGCGAGCGCTTCGCCGATGTGCTGTCCTACATGGCGCGGGTCGAGATGGAGGTCGAGCGCAACGTGCTCGAGCTGGCCGTCATGCTGCCCGGCTCGCCGGAGACCGACCTGGTGTTCGCCAACGACGTCTGGGGGCCGCAGGAGGAGCACCACGGTGCGCTGCTCGACGAGCTGAGCCAGCAGATCGGGCTGGCGCCCACGCAGGCCGACCTGGACACGATCAGCCCGAAGGTGCGGCTGCTCGGCGCTCTGGCGCACCTGCGGCCGATGCACGAGATCATCCGGCTGCTCTACTACTTCACCGGCGCAGCCACCGAGCGCTCGGCGACCATCGCCTACCAGGCGCTCAGCCAGGGCCTGGCCACGATGGGCGAGGACGCCGTCAAGCGCACCGTGATCGACGCGATCAAGGCGCAGGAGCCGGGTCACTTCGCCTTCTACCGGATGAGCGCGACGCACCTCGTGCAGTCCGGTGCGCTGGCACCCTGGCAGCTGCAGCTCACCCGCTTCCTGCGCTCACGCACCTTCGGGCTGGTCGGCGCCGGGACCATCGAGCAGCAGGCGGACTACGGCGCGCTGATCGTCGAGATGGACCTGGAGCAGCAGATCGAGCACCACGTGCGGGACATCGCTCGGGTCGAGGCGCACCTGCTGTGGGCGAACGACCAGGGGATGTCGGTGCCCGGTTACGCGCTCAAGGCTTTTCGGGACGCCGCCCACCTCTATCGCGAGCGCGCGGCCCGGGACACGAATCTCGTCACCGCGGCCTGACCACGACCTCAGGTCAGAGGTAGTCGAGCCGGATCTGCTGCTGGACGGACAGCACCAGCTCCACGTACCAGTCCGCGTGGTTGTACCGGTACAAGGCGGCGCGCACCCCGGACGGCGACCCGGCCCCACCGCTGCACAGGTAGTGCGCAGCGGTGAAGACCGCGTCGGCGGGGGAGTAGGGGTCGAGCCGGCCGTCGTGGTCGCCGTCCACCGAGTAGGCGTCGAAGGTGGCCGGCATGAACTGCATCGGCCCCACCGCGCCCGCCGAGCTGACCCCGGCGTTGCGGCCGTGCCCGCTCTCCACCTGCCCCACCGCCGCCAGCAGCGTCCAGTCCATCCCGGTGCAGGTCGCAGCGGCGGCCCGGTAGAGCCGGAAGTACTCCGCGGGCGGCGCCTGGGCCCTGGCCGCGCCGATGGCTGCGTCCTGTCCCATGCGGGCCGCGGCGCGGGCGGCGGCGAGCGCCCGCGACGCCTGCTCGGCCTCGGTCATCGACCGAGCCGTCGCGCTGAGCGCGTCCAGCGTGTGCTGCGCCTGATCCAGCAGCTCCTGCACCTGTCCCGCCTGACGGGTGAGGTCGGCCGCGGTGACCACGGCGGCGTCCGCCGCGCGGCCCTGAGCGTCGGCGACGTCGGCGAGGTGGTCAGCGCTCTGCTGCGCCTCGTCGGCCAGTGCCGAGGTGGAGGACAGCACGCGGTCCACGCTGATCAACCTGGTCGCCAGGTCCGCCATGCTGTGCGACTCGAACACGGAGTTCAGCAGCCCGGCCTGGCCACCGCTGAGGTAGAGCGCCCGGGCCGAGGCCCCGGCTCGGTCCTGCGCCGCGTCGGCCTCGGCCTGGGCATCGGCGCGCTCGCCGTCCGCGGTCAGGTACTCGCTGACCTGGCCCCCGACCCCGCTCAGGGCGTCCTCGTAGGCGCGGCGGGCCACCGCCAGCCTCAGCTCGATGCTTTGCACCTGGGCGGCCGCGTCCCTTGCCTGCCGACGGGCACCGGCGGCGTCCTCTGCGTGCGCGGGTACTGCCGACGTCCAGTTCAGCGCGACGCACGCGCACGAGGCGGCCACCCGCCAGGTCCACCTGGCGGCACGAGCAGGTCGTCCGCCGGTGTCCACGGCGCACTATCGGCCAGGACGCTGGTCGACTTGATCGTCGCGTGGGAGGGTGAGCCGCCCGGCGGAACCAAGGCACGCAGCCGGACGTCAAGACTGCGGGGGACGGGTGCACTCGTCCGCTCGGGAGAGGGTGGAGGCATGGACTGGCTGACCGAGTACCCGGCGCTGAGCTGGGTCGGCCTGGCACTCCTGCTGGGCGCCATCGAGGTCGCCACGCTGGACCTGATCTTCATCATGCTCGCGCTGGGTGCGCTGGGTGCCGCGGTCGCTGCGGCTCTGGGTGCGGGCTTCGCGGTCCAGGTCATCGTCTTCGCGGTCGTCGCGATGCTGCTGCTCGGCGTGCTGCGTCCGATGGCGCTGCGCCGGCTGCGGGCCGGCGACCCGATCCTGACCGGTGCGGCGGCCATGGTCGGCCGACACGCGCTGGTCGTCGAGACCGTCACCGAGACCGGGGGGCGGATCAAGCTGCACGGCGAGATCTGGTCAGCCCGCACCAAGCGCAAGGGGCCGCCCGAGGCGATCCTGCCCGGTGTGGACGTCACCGTGCTCGAGATCCAAGGGGCGACCGCGATCGTGGCCGCCGAGGAACCAGAATCGGAGAGCCCCTCGTGAATACCGGGCAGATCGTCGTCTTGGTGGTCCTGGCACTGCTGCTGCTGTTCGTGGTCATCGTGATCGCGCGGACCATCCGGGTGGTCTCGCAGGCCACCGCGATCATCATCGAGCGGCTGGGCCGGTACTCACGCACCCTGGAGGCGGGGCTGCACCTGCTGATCCCCTTCATCGACAAGCCTCGGGCGAACGTGGACCTGCGCGAGCAGGTCGTGTCCTTCCCCCCGCAGCCGGTGATCACCTCGGACAACCTCGTGGTCAGCATCGACACGGTCATCTACTTCCAGGTCACCGACCCGAAGTCCGCGGTGTACGAGATCGCCAACTACATCCAGGGCATCGAGCAGCTCACCGTCACCACGCTGCGCAACGTGATCGGCTCGCTCGACCTCGAGCAGACGCTGACCAGCCGCGACCAGATCAACGGCCAGCTGCGTGGCGTCCTGGACGAGGCGACCGGCAAGTGGGGGATCCGGGTCAACCGGGTCGAGCTCAAGGCGATCGACCCGCCGGCTTCGGTGCAGGACTCGATGGAGAAGCAGATGCGCGCCGAGCGCGACCGGCGCGCCACGATCCTGACCGCCGAGGGTGTCAAGCAGGCGCAGATCCTGACGGCCGAGGGGGAGAAGCAGTCCAACATCCTGCGCGCCGAAGGCACTGCGCAGGCCGCGATCCTGAACGCGGCGGGTGAGTCTCGAGCGATCCAGCAGGTGTTCGACGCGATCCACCGCGGGAACCCGGACCAGAAGCTGCTGGCCTACCAGTACCTGCAGATGCTGCCGCAGATCGCACGGGGCGACTCGAACAAGCTCTGGATCGTGCCGAGCGAGCTCGGCGAGGCGCTCAAGGGCATCGGCGGGATCCTGGGACGGCTCCAGCCGGAGCCGGACGGCCCGGGGACGCCGTCCGGAACCGCGACGACCGAGCCGCCTCCGCCGGCCGACCTGCCGTTCGAGACCCCGGTGCTGCAGGATCCCAACGAGGCGCTGGCCCAGGCCAGGCGCGAGGCGGCCGGCGCCAGCGCGGAGGCGGAGGGCGCCGCGACGGCGGGCATCCAGCCCGGTCCGATGCCGAGCCGGTCGGCTTCCCAGCCGGGGCTCCTCGGCGACGTCGAGGACATGCCGGAGCCGACCATCCCACCTGCGCCGCCGGCCAGACCGCAGCCCGGACCGGACGACGAGCAGACCCCTCCGCGCGGCTGACCGCCCGCTCGCCTAGGGTCGGGCGGTGCCCTGGTACGAGATGCTCGCGATCTTCGCCGCGGGCGTGGCGGCAGGCACGATCAACACGATCGTCGGCTCCGGCAGCCTGATCACGTTCCCGACCCTGCTCGCGTTCGGCTTCCCACCGGTCACCGCGAACGTGTCGAACAACATCGGGCTGGTGCCCGGTGGGGTGTCGGGCACCTGGGGCTACCGGCGCGAGCTGTCCGGGCAGGGCCGACTGGTGAGGGCGCTGGCCCCGATGTCGCTGCTCGGCTCGGTGGCCGGGGCTTTGCTGCTGCTGCGGCTGCCGGCGGCGGCGTTCAAGGCGATCGTCCCGGTGCTGCTGGCCATCGCCATCGTGCTCGTGCTGCTGCAGCCACGCATGCAGGCCCGGGTCGCAGCCCGGCATGCGGATCCCGAACGCTCGCAGCCGTGGTGGAACCGGGCCTTGCTGATGGGGGGCACGTTCGGCGCGGGCGCCTACGGCGGCTACTTCGGCGCTGCGCAAGGGGTGCTGCTGATGGGCCTGCTCGGCTCGCTGGTGCCGGAGGACCTGCAGCGGCTGAACGCGGTGAAGAACCTGCTGGCGCTGATCGTGAACACGGTCGCCGCGGTGACGTTCCTGCTGGTGGCTCGTGAGCACATCGACGTGGCGATCGTGCTGCTGATCGCTGCGGGCTCGCTGCTGGGCGGGGTGCTGGGTTCGCGCTACGGACGTCGGCTGCCGCCGCGTGCGTTGCGCGCGGTGATCGTGGGGGTCGGCGTCGTGGCCATCGTGAAGGTGGTGACGACCGGGTGAGCGTGCACCGGATCGAGGACCCGACCGACCCTCGGGTGAGCGACTACACCAGCCTGACGGACGTCGCGCTCCGCCGGCTTCGTGAGCCGGAGCAGGGGCTGTACCTGGCCGAGAGCGAGAAGGTCATCCGGCGGGCGCTGGCCGCGGGGCACCGGCCGCGGTCGTACCTGATGGCGCCGCGCTGGCTCGACGACCTGGCCGACCTCGTCGACGCGGCCGACCGGGACGGCGTCCCGGTCTACGTCGGCGAGCCCGCGGTGCTGGAGGCGCTCACCGGCTTCCACCTGCACCGCGGCGCGATCGCCGCCATGCATCGACCCGTCCTGCCCGACGTCCAGGACGTCGTGCGCGGTGCGCGACGGGTCGCGGTCCTCGAGGACGTGGTCGACCACACGAACGTCGGGGCCATGTTCCGTTCGGCCGCGGCCCTCGGCGTCGACGCGGTCCTGGTCACGCCGAGGTGCGCCGACCCGCTCTACCGGCGCAGTGTGCGCGTCTCGATGGGCACGGTTTTCCAGGTGCCGTGGACCAGGCTCCCGCAGTGGCCGGAGGGCATCCAGACCCTGCGGGACAACGGGTTCACGGTGGCAGCGCTGGCGCTGCAGGACGACTCCGTCCCGCTCGACGAGCTGGCCGCCGACCCGCCGCAACGACTGGCCCTGGTGCTCGGCACCGAAGGTCACGGTCTGGCGGCCGCGACGGTGGCGGCGTCCGACGTGGTGGTGCGGATCCCGATGGGCGGCGCGGTGGACTCGCTCAACGTCGCAGCGGCCAGCGCGGTGGCCTTCTGGGCCTTGCGCATCCCCGGCTAGCGGGCGAGTCCGTCGACGACGCTGGCGCCGGGCAGCAGAGCCAGGTCGCTGCCGGGCAGCTGGATCTTGCTGCGCCGCAGCCCGGAGCCGACCACCACCTCGCCCGCTACGGTGACGGCCGCGTCGACCAGCAGCAGCCAGCCGGCCGGCAGCCCGATCGGCGTGATGCCGCCGTACTCCATCGAGGTCAGCTCGACCGCCCGCTCCATCGGCAGGAATGAGGCCTTGCGCACGTCCAGGGCACGCCGGACGACGCCGTTCACGTCGGCCCGGGTGGTGGCCAGCACGACGCAGGCCGCGATGCGCTCGACGCCGTCGCGCCGGCCGCCGACCACGACGCAGTTCGCGGACCGCTCCAGCGGCACGCCGTACGCCTCGACGAACGCTGCGGTGTCGGCCAGGTCGGGGTCGATCGGTGCCACCGCAACCCCACCGGCGTGCTCCCAGCCGTGCAGCGCGTCGGCTACCGGGGTGGCCAGCAGGTCGGAGCGCGAAAGCGCAGGGCGGTGCAGGTCGAGGGCAGCGGAGGTCATGGCGGCACGCTAGCGCCGTGCGGGACTTTGCGTAGTGGCGATGGATGTCGGTGCCGTGACATAGCATTGATGCCCGCGCCAGCCACCGCTGTCACGTGACCGGGGAGGACCACCGAGTGAGCGACCTGAGCGGGGATCGGGCTGCCGAGCAGTCCCACCTCGACGTCGTCTACGCACGCCTGGACGAGATCATCGAGGCGGCCCAGTTCCAGCTCACGGCGATCCGCCGGACGGGCTCGGTCGGCACGCCGCAGGCCAGGTCGGAGCGGGACGCGATGTCCACCACGCTGGAGTACCGCATCGCCCAGCTGCGCGCGGTTCAGGACCGATTGTGCTTCGGCCGGCTGGACCTGCGGGGCGGCGAGCGGCACCACATCGGCCGGATCGGGCTCAGCGACGACCGGCAGGACAAGCTCCTGGTGGACTGGCGAGCCCCGGTCGCTGCGCCGTTCTACCAGGCCACTCCGGCTGCACCGGGGGACGTCGTCCGACGACGGCACCTGACCACGTCCGGGCGCGAGGTCGTCCACCTGGACGACGAGGTGCTCGACCTGTCGGCCATCGACGAGGGCGAGCGGGCCACGCTGCAGGGCGAGGGCGCGCTGATGGCCGCGGTCCGGGCCCCCCGCACCGGTCGGATGGGCGACATCGTCGCGACGATCCAGGCCGAGCAGGACCAGATCGTCCGGGACGAGCTGGCCGGCGTCCTCGTCGTCCAGGGCGGGCCGGGAACCGGCAAGACCGCGGTCGCGCTGCACCGCGCGGCCTACCTGCTGTTCACCTACCGCCAGCGGCTCGAGCGTTCGGGCGTACTGGTGGTCGGCCCGGGGCCGCTGTTCCTGCGGTACATCGAGCAGGTGCTGCCCTCGCTGGGCGAGTCCGGTGTCGTGATGGCCACGCCCGGCTCGCTCTTCCCGGGGGTGGAGGCCAGCAGGGACGACGACGACGCGGTCAGCAGAGTCAAGGGCGACCTGCGCATGGTGGACGTGCTCGCCAACGCCGTGCGGGACCGCCAGCGCCTTCCTGACGAGGACGTGCAGCTCTCCGTCGGCTCGCACCGGATCCTGTTGACCCGGTCCGCCGTGGCGACGGCCCGTACCCGAGCCCGCTCGACCGGGGCACCGCACAACGCGGCCCGGGTCACCTTCGTCAAGGACATGCTGCGGCACCTGGCCGGCCAGCTCGCCCAGCAGATGGGTCAGACCCTCAGCGACGACCTGCGTCAGGAGCTGGACGCCGATCTCCGGGACTCCCGCGACGTCCGGGTCAACCTGAACCTGTTGTGGATGCCGCTGACCCCGCAACGGTTCCTGCAGGACCTGTTCGCCACGCCGGTCCGGCTGGCGTCTGCGGCCACCAACCTGACCGACCGCGAGCGCGAGCTGCTCGAACGCGATCGCGAGCAGCCGTTCACGTTGTCCGACGTCCCGCTCCTGGACGAGGTCGCCGAGCTCGTCGGGGACGACGGCGAGGCCGCCCGGGCGCAGGACCGGCTGCGGTCCGTCGAGCGTGCCGCCGAGCTCGAGTACGCCAAGGACGTCCTGGGCATGACCGGACTGGTCTCGCCGGACCTACCCGGGTTCGGCGCTGAGATGCTGGCTGACCAGTTCGCTGCGCTGGGTCCGGCGATGAGCGTGGCCGAGCGGGCCGAGTCGGACCGGTCCTGGGTGTACGGCCACCTCGTGGTCGACGAGGCGCAGGAGCTCAGCCCGATGATGTGGCGGCTGCTGGCGCGGCGCTGCCCGGCACGGTCCTGGACCGTGGTGGGCGATCTCGCACAGCGCGGCTCCGCTGCGGGTGCGGCGTCCTGGCGCGAGGCGCTGGACCCAGTCGTGTACGGCCGCTGGCGTGAGCGCCAGCTCAGCGTGAGCTACCGGACGCCGGGTCGGGTGCTGGCCGTCGCGGACGCCATGGCCCGGGCCAACGACCTGCCGGTGACGGTGGTGCAGTCGGTCCGTGAGGGCGAGGTCGACCCCGCCGTGCGCCAGCGCGAGCCGGGTGACGCCCGGGCCGTCGCCGACGTGGTGGCTTCGCTGCTGACCGCGTCGGAGGAGGGCACGATCGCCGTGGTCGCCCCGGCCGGTGAGGTCGCCGACCTGGGGGCGGCGCTGGAGGCGCGCTGGCCGGGCCAGGTCGGCAACGCCTCGCGTGCCGCGCTCTCGGTCAGGGTGAGCGTGCTGGCACCCGAGCAGGTCAAAGGTCTGGAGTTCGACGACGTCGTGGTCGTCGAGCCGGCGGCCGTGGTGGCGCAGTCCCGGCGCGGGCTAAGCGACCTGTACGTCGCGCTGTCCCGGCCCACCCGACGGCTGGTCGTGGTGCACAGCGAGCCGCTGCCCGCGGGCATGGACGGGCTCGTCCGCTGGTAACCCCTGTGCGTGCCGTCGGCCCGCGACGTAGCGTGAGGCTGTGACAGCCCTTCCCGGTGATGGTCCGGACCGCCCGCGCACGCTCGGCGAGCTGCGCGCGAGCGGTCACCAGCTGCGTTCGGTCAAGGAGGAGATCCGACACAACCTGCTGGCCCTGATGCGCGAGGACGCCCCTCGCTTCGAGGGCATCGTCGGCTTCGACCTCACGGTCCTGCCCGAGCTGGAACGGGCGCTGCTGGCCGGCCACGATCTGGTGCTGCTGGGCGAGCGCGGCCAGGGCAAGACCCGGCTGATCCGCTCGCTGGTGGCGCTGCTCGACGAGTGGACGCCGGTGATCGAGGGGGCCGAGCTCGGCGAGCACCCGTACGACCCGATCACTCCGGCGTCCCGGCGGCGGGCCGCCGAGCTGGGTGACGACCTGCCGGTCGCGTGGCGGCACCGGTCGCTGCGCTACAGCGAGAAGCTGGCCACCCCGGACACCAGCGTCGGCGACCTGATCGGCGACGTCGACCCGGTGCGCGTCGCGCAGGGTCGGACCCTCGGCGACCCGGAGACGATCCACTACGGCCTGGTGCCACGCACGCACCGCGGCATCTTCGCGGTCAACGAGCTGCCCGACCTCGCCGAGCGGATCCAGGTCTCGCTGCTGAACGTGCTCGAGGAGCGCGACGTGCAGGTCCGCGGCTACCAGCTGCGGCTAACGCTGGACCTGCTGCTGGTGGCCAGCGCCAACCCGGAGGACTACACCAACCGCGGCCGCATCATCACTCCGTTGAAGGACCGCTTCGGCGCCGAGATCCGCACCCACTACCCGCTCGACCTGGACGACGAGATCGCCCTGGTCCGGCAGGAGGCCAAGCTCGTCGCGGAGCTGCCCGAGCACGTCCTGGAGGTGATCGGCCGCTTCACCCGGGACGTTCGCGAGTCCCCGTCGGTGGACGCCCGGTCCGGGGTGTCGGCGCGCTTCGCCGTCGCCGGCGCCGAGACGGTGTCAGCGGCCGCACTGCGGCGCGGCGCGCTGCGCGGCGAGGTGGACCCGGTGGCCCGGGTCGGCGACGCCGAGTCGATCGTGGGCACCTTGCGCGGAAAGGTGGAGTTCGAGAGCGGCGAGGAGGGCCGCGAGGTCGAGGTCCTGGCCCACCTGCTGCGGCTGGCGGTCGCCGAGACGTTCCGCGCCCGGACGGCCGGGCTGGACCTGTCCGGCTTCGTCGCGCTGGTGGAGGACGGCGAGAGCATCGAGACCGGTGAGCTGGTGACGTCCGCCGAGGTGCTCCAGCAGGTCGGCACCGTGCCGGGGCTCGCCAAGGTGCTGGACCGGCTGGGCCTGGACGGCGCACCGAGTGCCGGCCAGGCCGCGTCCGCGGTCGAGCTCGTGCTCGAGGGGCTGCACCTGACCAGACGGCTGGCGAAGACCACCCTGGACGACGGCCGCACGGTGTACGGGGGCTGAGGGCACGTGCCGCGACAGTCCGGACGGCGCAGCCGGTACGGCGCGTGGGAGGGCGGGCCGGACCCGCTCGCCCCGCCGTACGACGTCCGGGCAGCGGTGGACGCCCTGGGCGAGGAGGTGCTGGCCGGGGCCAGTCTGCGGGATGCGTTGCGCGACCTGCTCCGTCGCGGTCCGGCGGGCCAGCGCGGGCAGGGCTTGGACGACCTGCACGAGCGTGCCCGCCGGCAGCGCCGGGACGCGCTGCGCCGCGGGCGGCTGGACGGCACCATCACCCGCGCGCAGGCGCTGCTGGACCAGGCGCTGGCGGCCGAGCGAGAGGCCCTGGCGGGACGCGACGACGAGGACGCGCGGTTCGCCGAGGCCCAGCTGGACGCGCTGCCCCGCTCGACGGCGCGTGCCGTGCAGGAGCTCTCCGACTACGACTGGACCAGCGACGAAGCGCGGGCGGACTACCAGAGGATCCTGGACGAGCTGCGCGAGGACGTCCTGGGACAGCGCTTCGAGGGGATGCGCCAGGCGCTGCAGGGTGCCGACCCGGGGAACGACCCGCAGGCAGCTGCAGCGCTGCGCGCGATGCTCACGGACCTCAACGAGCTGCTCGGTCAGCACGCGCGGGGCGAGGACACGACGGACAGCTTCGCCGAGTTCATGAGCCAGCACGGCGAGTTCTTCCCCGAGCAGCCCCAGGACGTCGACGAGCTGGTCGACCTGCTGGCCCGCCGGGCGGCGGCGGGGGAGCGGTTGATGCGTTCGCTGAGCCCGGCCCAGCGCGCGGAGCTCGCCGGCCTGATGGAGCAGGCGCTTGGTCAGGCTGGGGTGGCCGAGCAGATGGCCGCACTGTCGGAGAACCTGCGCGCGCTGCGACCGGACCTTTCCTGGGGCCGGGGTGAGCGGGGTCGCGGTGAGCAGCCGCTCGGCTACGGCGAGGCCACCGGTGCGCTGGCCGAGGTGGCCGAGCTGGACGAGCTGCTGGACCAGCTCGGGCAGGAGCACCCGGGCGCGACGCTGGACGACGTGGACGTCGAGGCGGTCGAGCGCCAGCTGGGTCGGGGGGCCGCCGACGACGTGCGCCGGCTACGCGAGCTCGAGCGCGAACTGCGTCGTCAGGGCTGGCTGACCGGGAGCGCGGCCGAGACGGTACTCAGCCCGAAGGCGTTGCGGCGCCTGGGGTCGACCGCGCTGGGGCGCGTCTTCGACCGGTTGGACTCCGCCTCCCGCGGACGGCACGACCTGCGGTCGGCGGGTGCGTCCGGCGAGGCGACCGGTGCCTCCAGGGCCTGGGAGTTCGGCGACGAGCAACCACTGGACGTCGTGCGCACCGTGTCGAACGCGGTCCGCCGCAGCGCGAGCCTCGGCGGCGGCCCGATCAGCCTGGACGTGCAGGACTTCGAGGTGGTGGAGACGGAGCGCCGCGCGGGCGCCGCGGTCGCGCTGTGCGTCGACATGTCGTTCTCGATGGTCGCCGAGGGCCGCTGGGGGCCGATGAAGCAGACCGCGCTGGCGCTGTCCCACCTGGTGGCCACCCGGTTCCCGCAGGACGCGCTGCAGATCATCGGGTTCGGCCGGTACGCGCTGCCGTTGACCTCGGGTGAGCTCGCCGCCGCCGAGCCGGACTTCGTGCAGGGCACCAACCTCCAGCACGCCCTGCAGCTGGCGCGTCGACACCTGCGCAAGCACAGCGACGGCGACCCGGTGGTGCTGGTCGTGACCGACGGCGAGCCGACCGCCCACCTGCTGGCGGACGGCGAGGCGGCCTTCGCCTGGCCGCCGCGTCCCGAGACGCTTCGGGCGACGATCGCTGAGATCGACCTGCTGACCCGCTACGGCGCGGTGCTGAACGTGTTCATGCTCGGCGAGGACCTCGGGCTACGCCGGTTCGTGGACGCGATGGCTCGACGCAGCGGCGGGCGGGTGTTCACGCCGTCCGCGCACGATCTGGGTCAGTACGTGGTGAGCGACTACCTTCGAGCCCGCAGAGGGCGGCGCTCAGCCGGCTGAGCGTCGGGGAGCACCCGGCGTCCACCTTGACCGTGACCAGGTCGTCGCCCCGAGTCGGACCACGGTTCACCAGGACGACCGGGATGGCCTCACGTGCGGCCCGGCGGACGAACCGCAGCCCCGACTGCACGGTCAGCGAGGTTCCGGCGACCAGCAGCACGTCCGCGCCCTCCACCATCGCGTAGCTGCGCTCGACCCGGTCCTTGGGCACGTTGGCGCCGAAGAACACCACGTGCGGCATCAGGGCGCCGCGACAGACCAGGCACGAGGCCAGCCGGAAGTGCTCGACGTCCAGCACCTCGGCATCACCGTCCGGTGCGATG
This sequence comes from Angustibacter sp. McL0619, assembly GCF_049994355.1. NCBI lineage: Bacteria > Bacillati > Actinomycetota > Actinomycetes > Kineosporiales > Kineosporiaceae > Angustibacter > Angustibacter sp. McL0619. Next base: position 2,406,220 of record NZ_CP188257.1, read on the forward strand.
CGGGCGTCGACGCCGGCCCCGAAACCGGGGTTGTGCTCGGTCAGTCGCTCGTGCAGCGTGGCCCGCGAGGTGATCTCGTCGCAGCGCAGGCACACCACCTCGTCGATCCGGCCGTGCAGGTCGATGACGGTGCGGCTGCCGGCGGCTCCGTGCAGGCCGTCCACGTTCTGGGTGATCAGCCCAGCCACCGCGCCTGAGCGCTCCAGCCGAGCCAGCGCCAGGTGGCCCTCGTTCGGCTGCGCCTGCCGCATGCGTGCCCAGCCGACGTGGCTGCGCGCCCAGTAGCGCTGCTGAGCGGCCGGCCCGGACACGAACTCCTGGTGGGTCATCGGCTGACGCGGCACTGCGGACGGCCCGCGGTAGTCGGGGATGCCGGAGTCGGTCGACAGGCCCGCCCCGGTCAGGACGACTACCCGTCGACCGGCTAGCAGGTCGAACGCAGCTCGCAGGTCGTGCACCCGAGCAGCCTACGTGGCGGCGGCGTCCCGCTCGGCCTGGCTGCGCTCCACGCAGAACTCGTTGCCCTCGGGGTCGGCGAGCACGACCCAGCCCGACCCGTCCGGACGGCGATGGTCCGCCACCAGGGTCGCGCCGGCGTCCAGCGTGAGCTGCACCTGCTCGTCCCGGGTGGAGTCGGTCGGCACCACGTCCAGGTGCACCCGGTTCTTCACCGTCTTGGCCTCGGGTACGGGGATGAAGAGCAGCTGGAGCCCGGTCGGCGAGCGCAGGGCACCCATCGGGTCGCCGGGGTTGTTGGGGTTGTCCGGGTCCTGCGCGAAGTCGGAGATCGCGGCCCAGAACTCGACCAGGGGCTCCCAGCGCTGACAGTCGAACGTGATGCTGTGCACCTGAACGGTCATGAGGCCCATCCTGCCCGCGCGCGGGCACGCCGCGCCTCCCGATATCGGGCGACGTGATCCGACCACATCCTGAAACCGTTGGGACTCGTGTGCCACCTGTGGCGTTTCGCACCGAGGTTCGGGTCGGATCCTGCTGCCTCCTTGGCCGCTGACTCCACGCCGAGGCTGCCACAGTGGCGGTTGGGTCGACACTCGCCCGGTCCGTCAACGACCTGGAGGGCCGCTGAGCGAGGGGCGCTGTCCCAGCGGGGGAGCGTCCACCCCGCAGTGGTACCGCTGGGCCGGGCGGTCGGGTGGTTCCGCTTCCAGCCCTTCAGGTTCCGGCGTCACCCCAGCCGGACCGATCAGCAGCGCGGACATCAGACCGCCCAGGGCCAGCAGCGCGGCGCAGCCGATCAGCGCGCGCTCGTACCCGGCGTCGAACTGGGCGGGCTCCAGGTAGCTGGTCTCGCTGATGCCGGCGGCGAGCGGCAGCACAGCCACAGCGAGCAGGCCCGCGGTCCGGGCGACCGCGTTGTTGACCCCGGACGCGACACCCGAGTGCCGTTGCGGTGCCGAGGTCAGGACCGCGATGGTCAGCGGGGACACGGTGATCGTCAGTCCGACGCCGAACACCGCCACCGCTGGCAGGACGTCGAGCCAGTAGCTCGAGCCGGCGCCGACCTGGCGCAGCATCAGCATCGCGGCGGCGCACACGAGGGGACCGACCGTCATGAACGGCCGCGGACCGTATCGCTGGGCGAGCCGACCGACGCGGGCCGAACCGACCAGCATCAGCGCCGTGACGGGGAGGAGCGCCGCACCCGCCGAGATGGGTGAGAAGCCGCAGACGATCTGCAGCTGCAGGGACAGCATGAAGAACACCCCCGCCAGCGCGGCGTACATCACCAGCGTGACGAGGTTGGCTGCCGTGAACCGGGTGGAACGGAAGATGTCCAGCGGCACCATCGGGTGCGAGCTGCGGCGCTCGACCACCACGAAGCCGACACCTGCCAGCACTGCCAGCACCAGCGACGCCGCCACCAGGGGGCTCATTCCGTCCGCACCCCAGCGGATCAGCCCGAAGGTCAGCAGGGCCAGGGTCGCGACGCAGGTCAGGGCGCCGGCGACGTCCGTCTTGCGCGGTGCGGTCTCATCACGGCTCTCCGGCACGTGCCGCTGCGCGACGACCACGACGAACAGCGCGAGCGGCAGGTTGATCAGGAAGATCCAACGCCACGACAGGTGCTGGATCAGGTAGCCGCCCACGAACGGTCCGGCCGCCGCGGTCACGCCACTGAACCCCGACCAGGCCCCGATCGCAGCCGCTCGGTCCTCGACACAGAACGATGCGGCGATGATCGCCAGTGAACCCGGGGTCAGCAGCGCGCCCGCGATGCCCTGGAGAACCCGGGCGCCAACCAGCACCTCCACACTGGGTGCCACCGCGCACAGCAGGGACGTCGCGGCGAAGGCGAGGGTGCCGAGCTGGAAGATGCGGCGCCGCCCCCAGACGTCGCCGAGCGAGCCGCCGAGCAGGATGAACGCGGCCAGTGTGAGCGTGTAGCCGTTCAGCGTCCACTGCAGGCCGGCCAGACTGGCACCCAGGTCCCGCCCGATGGTGGGCAAGGCGATGTTCACGACAGTCGCGTCCAGCGAGGCGATACCGCTGCCCAGCACGGTGGCGAGCAGCACCCATCGACCGCGTGCCGTGCCTGTGCGGATCGAACCGGCGGCCTGGGCCATCGCACCTCCTGCCACCGATCATGCCGTCATCGTCGGCGGCCCGCGCCCGGTCAGGCCAGGCCCAGGTGGTGCGCCTCCTCGGCGAGCTCGTCCCGCACGTCCGGGTGCGCGGCCTGCTCGATGATGGCTCGCGCCTGCTCCTGCTCGGTGCGGCCGAGCAGCTGCGCCACCCCTTGCTCGGTGACGATGGCGCTGGGCTGGAACGAGGTGACCGGTTCGTCGAGCAGGGCGACCACGCAAGAGACGTCGGCTCTGGGGTGCCAGGACCGCAAGGCGACGAACGCCTGTCCGTCGGATGCGTGCAGCGCGCCGACCAGGAAGTCGGTGGCGCCACCGAACCCGGAGTGGATCCGGTTGTTCAGCCGGGAGGCGTTGGCCTGGCCGAACAGGTCCACCTCCAGCGCGGAGTTGATCGACGTCATCGCCGGTTGGCGGCTGATCTGCGCGGGGTCGTTGGCGCGTTCGGTTCTGGCCATCCGGACCCTCGGGTTCTGGTCGACCCAGGCGTACAGCTCGTCGGAGCCGAACATGAAGGACGCGACGACCTCCGCCTCGGCGTCGAGCGCACCGGCCTGTGCCAGGCGCAGTACGCCGTCGCCGACCATCTCCGACCAGATGCGTAGCCCTCGACGCCCGGTCAGGCCGTCCAGCGCGGCGTCCGGGATGGCGCCGATACCGAGCTGCAGCGTCGACCGGTCGCCGATCCGGTCCGCGACGAGCCGACCGATCTCGGCCGAGTCGTCGTCCACGCTGCGACCGCCCGGACTGGGCAGCGGAACCGCCGCCTCGATGGCCAGGTCGACCAGGTCGGTGTCCAGCTCGCCGTCCCCGAAGGTGTACGGCATGTGCGGGTTCAGCTGCGCCAGAACCAGGCCGCCGGACACCCGGGCCGACTCCACCGCTGCGGGCAGGACGTTGACCTCGATGCCCAGCGAGACCTTGCCCTGGCGGGGGACCGAGCAGTGCAGCAGCACGACGTCCGGCTTCATCACCGAACCCAGCAGCGTGGGGAGCAGGGACAGCCGGGCCGGCACGTACGCCAGCGACGGCAGCCCACGCACTCCTGGCCCGACGAACGACGTCTCGTGCACGACGCCGGCCCGGACCGGGACCCCGGGATGGGCGTTCAGCACGTTCAGCCGGTAACCCGGCAGGCCCTCGTCGACGGCCGCCAGCAGGTCGTGCGGCGTGGCGAAGTTCCCGCTCGCGACCACCCGGGGAAGGCCCGAACCGGTTCGGACGGCTGCGTGCCGGCGGACCGCGGCCGTCAGCTGCGCGGGCGTGGCGACCTTCACGGCACCGGGCCGGCGAAGAGAGTTCCCATGCCTGGAGTGTGTCGGGCGACACCGGCACTGGCTACCGTGCGGCCCTTCTGCATCGCTGGGCGTTCGTCGCCGACTACAATGGTGCTCGCCGGTTGTACACCCCCGGGCTCCATCTTCAGCCGCTCCGAGCGGCCACACGCCGAGAGGCGGTCGACCGGCGCACAGAGCGAGAGCCCAGCTACGTTCGTAGCTGGGCTCTCGTGCGTCCGCTGTCCGGACGTCAGGCCGCCAGCACCGAGGTGAGCAGGCAACGTGAGGCCATGCCGACCGTCCGGGCCAGCGCGACCTCGTAACGCCCGGCCAACGGTCCCAGGCCGCGGATCGCCCACATCGCCTCGGCGTTGACCCAGGCGACGTCCCGCGCCCGATCGATGTTCCATGAGTCGATCAGGTGCACGACCGGGCTGAGGTGCTGGTCGACGGCCTGCTCGGCCTCGTTGAGGAACGAGCGACGGATCTCGTTCTCGCAGGCGGCCAGCAGGTCGTTGACCTTCTCGTAGTCCGCGCGGACCGTGGCGTCGTCCGGCGACTTGCGCAGTTGCCGGCAGGTCGCGTTGAGCGCGACGGGAAGGTCGTGCGCGATGTGCGCGTTCATCCCGGCCAGCGCGAACTGGATCGGCAGCAGCGAGGTCTCGTGGCGACGCTCGAACAGCGGCGCCCACGCCTTCGGTATGGTCGGGGCCGAGGAGTCGTAGGCGGCGAGCCACAGGCCAGCGAACGTCACGTCCAGCTCGGCCATGAAGATCGGGTCGTGGAAGACCTGCTCGGCGGCCAGGGCGGCCACGACCTTTTCGGTCACGGTCAGGTACATGCGGTTGAACACCGCGGCCCCGTCATCGGGCTTCAGCTCGTCCTCGATCCGCTGCATCCGCTCGATGACGTCCTGCACCGACACGACGGGCGTGGCTGCCATGTGCCGACCGTAGCGGTACCCCGGCCTCACGTCGTGACCGGCGACGCCTGCCCGTCAGGTCGCAAGCCCGGCCGTCAGTCTGGGCGTTGGGTTCGGCGACCGGCCGAGTCGTGGTCGTCGTCGTTGAAGGTGACGTCGATGGACTCGAAGCCCTTGGCCTTCTGCGCGGTCGCGGCGTCGGTGTACGCGCGGGCATCACCGGCGGTCAGGTCAATGTCGTCGGTGAACGGGGTGAGCAGGGCGCGTGGGTAGAACTGCTTGACCCGGACGACGTTGATCTCGACGCACAGGACCAGCGAGACGGTGCTCAGGTAGATCCAGGCGATCATGCCCAGCACGATGGCGAAGACCCCGTTCGTCTCGCTGGCTCCGTGGACCACATGCGCGATGTACCCCGCACCGAACGATTGGAGCAGCAGCCATGCCAGGGCGCCGCAGATGGCGCCGGGGGCGACCTGTCGAACGCTGAGCGGGCGGGCGGTGGCGATCCGGAAGACCACGACCAGGAGCGCGGCGTTCACGACGACGGACAGGACGACGCTGAGGACCTGTGCGGCCAGGCCGAGGTGGATGCCGGCGATCTGGGAGCGGGTGCCGAGGGCGGTCAGCAGAGTGGTGGTCACGATGGCGAGGCCGCCGATGGCGAGCAGCCCCAGGCTGAGGAGCCGACCGAGGAAAGGGTTCGGGCGCTCGTTGCGGGCGACGGACCACGCCGTGTTCATCGCGTTCTGCAGTGCCTGCGCGACGCCGATGCCGCCGTACAGGCACGCGACCACGCCGACGACTACGGCGGTGACGCTGCCGTGCAGGCCTTCGGGACTGGACAGCTGGGAGCCGATGACGGGGAACTGGCTCAACGTCGAGTCGACCACCCGCTGCTGCAGGTCAGGGTCGCGGCCGAGGGCGAAGCCGAGCACGGAGCTGAGCAGCAGCAGGAGTGGGAAGAAGGCCAGGAAGCCGTAGTAGGTGATGAGCGCAGCCAGATAGCCACCCTGGTCGTCGACGAACTTTTAGACCACGGCCAGCGGAAAGCTGAGCGCTGGCACGCGCCGCTGTAGCGCGTCAAGCCGCGCGGTCACAGACACGTTGCAAGTCCCGACACCAGCCCATGATGAGGGCGGCGAACCAAACCTGCCTGGCGGCGCTCGTCCCTGCTGGTGCAGCCCAGCCGCATCGTCGCCAGGAGCCGGCCCACCCCCTAGCGTGTGCGTCATGCTGCAGGTGACGCCGACCGGGCCGTGGGGTAAGGACGTGCATCCCCACATGCCCGTCTCCCTGGGTGAGCTCACGGACGATCTACGAGCCTGCTTCCGAGCCGGTGCGGATGGCGTGCACCTGCATGTCAGAGATGCCTCTGGCTCGGAGAGCCTCGACCCCGCCGTGGTGAACGACACCTGTCGCAAGGTGCGCGAGGTCGCCGCCGATATCGGCGTCGAGGTTGAGGTCGGGTTGACGACCGGCGAGTGGATCGTGCCCGACCTGGCCGACCGGATCGCGATGATTCGGGGGTGGGAAGGCGTTGACTGCGCGACGGTGAACCTGTCTGAACGGGGCTTCGAAACCGTCATGACGGCCTTGCTCGAAGTCGGGGTCGGGATCGATGTGGGCCTGTGGGCGCCGGCCGAGATGGACCAACTGCTGGGCTCGGGACTGTTGCCGCGCGCGCAGCGGGTCAGCATCGAGCTGGGCCCAGGTGAGCCGTACTTCCTGACCGGTGAGCCGGCGTTGCTGGCGCAGCAGGTGAACGACGCCCTGGACCTGGCTGGGTCCACGTGTCCTCGCCTCACGCACGGGATGTACGACTGGACGTGGCCGCTGGTGGAGGATGCGTTCCGTCGAGGGCATGACACTCGCGTCGGTTTCGAAGACTCCGTGCTGCTACCGGACGGCACCCAGGCCGAGAGCAACGCCCAGCTGGTCGTGGCGGCAACCCTGCTCCAGCGTCGGAGTCGTTCCTAGCACGAGGTCAAGCAGTGTGCGCTGGGGACTTGATGACACCGCAATCTCGGCCTAATCTGCTGCCGTCGTTTCGGGTGTGGCCCCCTCGGGGGGCCCCGCCTTCGCGCTGGCAACGTGAGACGGAGACGGAATGATGGACGAGTTCTCAGAGGGCGGCCACGAGCCTGACCGCGAGTGGATGGACCTGGCCGAAGAGGCAGGCCAGCTCAGGGAGGCGATGGCGACCCGGGCGCCGATCGAGCAGGCAAAGGGCATCCTGATGACGTTGCGCGGCTTCGATTCGGAGACCGCCTGGGCCGAGCTGAAGCGGGCGTCCACAGAGGAGAACGTCAAGCTTCGGGACCTGGCGTTCGCCTTGGTCTCGTTCACCGGTGGGCGGTCAGTACGCCCAGGGCAGGGCGCCCCGGCATCTCTGACCGCAGCGGCTGTCGTGAAGCGGCGGTGGGCTGTGACCGTGCGGGCCTCCCGCGCGCGGGCCGCCGGCTCAGTCCCCAGGAAGGCCCCGGTGGCGGGCGACGTGACAGCAGCCGATTCGTCGTCGAGCGACATGGGGGCCGAGACCGGTCTTTGAGTTCCGGGGCGCGGCGTCTGTTCAGCCTTCGACGCCGGTCGAGGTCTACGCGGGGGTTCGGTTCCAGAAGTCGGCCGAGGTCACGTACCCGAGCAGCTCATCGGGGTCTCGAGCTGGCGCAGCTGGGTCTCGTCATGCGCGGCGCGGCCGGCGATGGACTGGGCCAGCCAGGAGCCGAAGAAAGATGGCGCGGGGCGGCGCCCCACACGACGGTGTGGGGCGCCGCGGCTGTGCGGCCTACTTGAAGGCGTCCTTGACCTTCTCGCCGGCTTGCTTGATGTCGGCCTTGGCCTGGTCGCCCTTGCCTTCGGCTTCCATCTGGTCGTTGTCGGTGGCCTTGCCGAGGGCTTCCTTGCCCTGGCCTTTCAGTTCGTCGACCTTGTTCTCGGCCTTGTCCTCGGTACCCATGTTGCCTCCTGTGCGTAGACATCAGCGGACCTTGCCCGCCCGCTGCGGTTGCTTCGCAGCGGGACGTCTGTGTTGGCTCAGCTGCCCAGGCCGGTCTTGTCGACGTTGCGGTGGAAGCGCATCCCGGCGAGCCCACCGAGCACCGCGCCGACGAGCGCGGCGACGAGCGCGGCGACGACGGCGACGACGGCGACGACGATGGCGACGACGATGGCGATGACGACGCCCCACACCCAGACGGCGATGCCTTGCGGGTGTCGGGTTTCGTGGTCGTCTGGACGGCGGCGTTGGACCTGGTCGCGTCACCAGGCCCGTCGCGAGTTCCGTCGAGGGCCGACGGGTCGCGGTCCGGCTCGGTGCTGGGTCGATCTCCGGGAGGCTGGCTGCCGGAGCTGGTGCTCATCGCCGCGAGCCCTCGTTTGTACCGAACAGCCCAGTCTTGACGGTGATCCAGGACGGGTCTCCGGTGGTGTCGTCGAGGTACACGGTGGCGTTCGGAACCTGGTCGAGCTGGTCGGTGCTAGTCATCGGCGGCCCTTCGTACTCGCGTGCCTGCGAGGCGATGTGGCGGCGACCGAGCTGCTCCAGCCGAGATAACCCCACCATCGCCCTGAGATGCGAGGCCCGCAAACGCAACGCTGCCCGTTCGCGCCGTGGAACAAGATCGACGAGCGGGAGCGGAGGAACGGGTCCATGCTCGGGCCAGGTCAAGCCGGTGGCCCCGCCCCGAAACCCGTTCTACGGCAGGAGCTGGCAATGACCTCCACCGAGAACACCCGCGCTGCTGCTGCACGCGATGCGGCTGATGCTGGTACCACTGTCGACGACGAGCCTGACCCGGACGACGCGCGTAAGCCGGACTCACCGACGGACCTGCACCGTCGCGCCTGGTGGCTGGCGGTCAAGCGTGCGTTCCACGAGTTCACCGACGACCAGTGCACCGACCTGGCGGCGGCGCTGACCTACTACGCGGTGCTGGCCATCTTCCCGGCAGCCATCGCCCTGGTCTCATTGGTCGGGGTGTTCGGCAAGGGCAAGGAGACCGTCGACACCCTCCTGCAGGTGATGAACGACGTGGGTGCCGGTTCGGCGACCGAGACCTTGCGCGGCCCGTTGGAGCAGCTGGCGTCCTCCCAGCGCGCCGGGCTGGCGCTCGTCCTCGGCCTGGCGACCGCGCTCTGGTCAGCGTCGGGGTACATCGGGGCGTTCGGCCGGGCGATGAACCGGGTGTACGAGATCGACGAGGGACGCCCGTTCTGGAAGCTGCGTCCGCTGCAGATCCTCATCACGCTGGTGGCGGTCATCATGGCGGCGCTGGTCGCACTCGCTCTCGTCGTCACCGGGCCGGTGGCCACCGCCATCGGCGACGCCACCGGCCTCGGGCACAGCGTGGTCACCGTGTGGGACATCGCCAAGTGGCCGGTCATCGCCCTGGTCGTCGTCCTGGTCATCGCGGTCCTGTACTACGCGACCCCGAACGTGCAGCAGCCCAAGTTCAAGTGGCTCAGTGTCGGCGCGATGGTCGCGTTCGTCACCTGGGTCATCGCCTCCCTGCTCTTCGGCCTCTACGTGTCGATGTTCTCCAGCTACGACAAGACCTATGGCGCCCTGGCCGGGGTCGTCGTCTTCCTGCTGTGGCTGTGGATCACCAACCTTGCCTTGCTGTTCGGTGCCGAGCTGGACTCCGAGCTCGAACGCAGCCGCCAGCTCCAGGCCGGCATGGCGGCTGAGACCGAACTGCAGCTCCCCCCGCGCGACGACAAAGGCATCCGTAAGAACGAAGAACGCGAAGCCGACCAGGTCGAGGAAGCCGCAGAGCTGCGCACCGACAACCGCCGGGCCTGACATCAGCCAAGTTCCCAACCCACGTTCAGCCAAGTGTTCACCAAGGAGCTCACCGTGAGCGCCGAGCAAGCGAAAGGCCCATCATGACCGACACACCTCGAGACGGGTCGCCCCTCACACCCGACCTGACCACGCCACAGGGCTCGACCGACAACCCTGGCTACAGCACCGGCATTACCAGCACGGCCGCCGTCCCTGCCGCACCGACATCGTCGACGGACTTCTCGGCCGGGTCGTCGCAGTCGTCATCCGACTCGTCGTCGACGGCTGACGTGGCCAAGGACAAGGCCGGCGAGGTGAAGGACTCGGCAAAGGACGCCGCGGTGAGCGTGGCCGGCACCGCCAAGGAGCAGGCTGGTCAGGTCGCCGGTGAACCCAAGACGCAGGCGCGGGACCTGCTCAGCCAGGGCCGGACCGAGCTGAACGACCAGGCGCGCACGCAGCAGAAACGAGCAGCCGGCAGTCTGCACGCCCTGTCTGGCCAGCTGCACGAGATGTCCGCGCGGGCGTCCGAGCCCGGGCTGGCGCAGGACCTGACCGATCAGGTGGCCGGGCATGCCGCGACGCTCGCGTCGTGGCTAGAGGACCGCGAGCCCGGCGCCGTGCTGGACGAGGTCAGGGAGTACGCGCGGCGCCGCCCTGGCACGTTCCTCGTCCTGTGCGCAGGGGCCGGTGTCCTGGCCGGACGTCTGGGACGCGGACTACAGGCCGACGCCTCCAGCTCCTCGGAGCCCGGCGACTCCGGCGATTCCAGGGGCTTCGCGGAGGCGCGCATGAACACCGAGCCGACCGAGACCCCCGACCTGAGCTCGGGCAACGGCACCACGGGCGGCTTGGGTGAGGACGTGGTATCGGCCGGGCACGAGTACTCGACCCCGAGTACCGGTGCGGCGGACGCGGACTGGGCCCGCACGGGCAGCCGGCCGTGAGCGCCACCACGTCCGGGAGTCAGGGCGCACACGCAATCCCTGCCGGTGGCTCGAGCGACGGGCGGCCGTCTATCGGGGAGCTCCTCGGCGACGTCAGCCGGGACCTGTCCGAGCTGGTCCGGCAGGAGCTGGAGCTGGCCAAGGCCGAGGCCCGCGAGTCCGCGACCAAGGCGGGCAAGGGTGCCAGCATGCTCGCCGGTGCCGCCACGGCCGGCCACTTCGTTCTCCTGTTCCTCTCCATCGCAGCGTGGTGGGCGATCGGCAACGCGACCGGACGCGGGTGGTCCGCGCTCATCGTGACGGCCGTCTGGGCGGTCATCGCCGCCGTGCTCGCCCTGATGGGCAGGAAGGAGCTGAAGACCATCCGCGGCCTGGACCGCACCGCGGAGACAGTCAAGAAGATCCCCCCAGCGGTCAAAGGACATGAGGAGCAGAACCGATGAGCAGCAACGACCCGGAGCAGATCCGCGAGAACATCGAACGCACCCGCGCCGACCTGAGCGCCAACGTCGACCGACTGACGGATGAGGTCAACCCGAAGAACGTCGCTCGCCGCCAGGTCGAGAAGGTCACCGTCCGCGCGTCCAGCATCAAGGACACCGTCATGGGCACGGTGAGCGAAGGGGCGTCGTCGGCCGGCGATGGTGTCAGCTCAGCCGGTAGCGTAGTGGCAGGAGCCGCCAGCGACGCACCTGCGGCGGTGAGGTCCCGAACTCGGGGCAACCCGCTGGCTGCCGGGCTCATCGCGTTCGGTCTCGGCGCGCTCATCGCGTCCCTGGCACCCGCGACCGATGTCGAGGCGCAGGTCGCCGCGAAGGCGAAGGACAAGGCTGAGCCGCTCAAGGATGAGGCCACCGCGGTCGCCAAGGACGCCGCGCAGAACCTGAAGGAGCCTGCGCAGCAGGCGGCGCAGAGCGTCAAGAACACCGCGACCGACGCGGCCCAGACTGTCAAGGCCGAAGGAACCTCCGCCGCACAGGACGTCCGCAGCGACGCCCAGGACGCAGCCCGAGACGTGAAGGAGCAGCAGCAGACCGAGCGCGGCGGCGACGTCGAACGTGGCGAGGTCTAGCGAGGTGACGGCAGCACCGACGAGGAGCTCGACCGTGCCGCGTGCACTCAGGAAGGCGGCGGCATGAACGTCCCGCCGCCCGGCGGTGTACCTCATCTTGAGACTCGGAGGTTGATGTGCGAGCAGTGACGTGGCAAGGCAAGCGTTCGGTCAGTGTCGAAGAGGTCCCCGACCCGCAGATCCAGGATCCGACCGACGCCATCATCAAGATCACCAGCACGAACATCTGCGGCTCGGACCTGCACCTGTATGAGACGCTCGGCGCGTTCATGGACGCCGGAGACGTGATGGGCCACGAACCCATGGGCATCGTCGAGGAGGTCGGCTCCGACGCCGGCGACCTCAAGGTGGGGGACAGGGTGGTTATCCCGTTCCAGATCTCGTGCGGGCGCTGCTTCATGTGCGACCAGGCGCTGTACACCCAGTGCGAGACCACCCAGGTGCGCGACCAGGGCATGGGCGCGGCCCTGTTCGGCTTCTCCAAGCTGTACGGCCAGGTGCCGGGCGGGCAAGCCGAGTACCTGCGCGTGCCACAGGCGCAGTTCACCCACATCAAGGTCCCCGACGGACCTCCGGACGAACGGTTTGTGTACCTGTCCGACGTGCTGCCCACCGCCTGGCAATCGGTGCGATACGCCGACGTGCCAAAGGACGGGTCGGTAACCGTGCTCGGCCTCGGACCCATCGGCGACATGGCCGCCCGCATCGCCCAGCACGACGGCAACCGCGTCGTCGCCGTCGACCTCGTACCAGAACGGCTCGAGCGAGCCCGCGCCCGCGGCATCGAGGTCGTGGACCTCAGCGAGAACGACGACGACCTCGGAGGCGCCATTCGCGACCTGACGGATGGCCGGGGCACGGATGCGGTCATCGACGCGGTCGGCATGGAAGCGCATGGCTCACCCGGGGCTCGGGCGATGCTCCAGGTCGCCTCAAGGCTCCCCGACGCGATTGCTGCCCCGGTCGCCAAGGCCGCCGGCGTCGACCAGCTCGCTGCTTTGGCCTCGGCCATCGACATCGTGCGTCGCGGCGGCACCGTCTCGGTCATCGGGGTGTACGCCGGCGCCGCCGACCCGATGGACCTGGCCACCATGTTCGACAAGCAGATCCAGCTACGGATGGGCCAGGCCAACGTGAAGAAGTGGGTGCCGGACATCATGCCGCTGCTGACCGACGACGACCCGCTCGACGTCGAGTCCTTCGCCACCCACCGCCTCCCGCTCGCCGAGGCCGCGCACGCCTACGAGATCTTCCAGAAGAAGGAGGACGGGGCCATCAAGGTCGTCCTGCGCCCCTAGGCCGCCGCGGTCAGCCCAGGTACAGGGCCGGGTCCGGCGTCAGAGCGGTTCGGGGCTGCCCGTTCGGCATGTCCCGCAGATCGATGGTCACCGCTGTGGCGGCCAGTTCAGTGCCGTGCCGCGTCTCGAGCCGGTCGATGAGCCGGGAGTTCTCGTGCAGCGCCTTCTCGCTGGCGGCGCTGCGAAGGAGCGACAGGCGTTGCGCGTAGGCGCTGGCAAGGAGCTGCTGGGTGCTGCGGGGAGGGCGTGCGACGCGATTGAGGTGCGCGGCTACGGCATCGGCCAATCCGGCGGGCATTGTGCGGACGTCGAAAGCGGTCACGGGCTACTCCAGCCACTCAAACCAACGTTGGTGGCGCCATGGCTGGACCACTGTGCACGGGTGTAACGCCGTGAGGAACCCAGTCCATTCCCTCGTGCCGGAGCCAGTATTGGTGGTGGTGCTGGCTACCGGGTGTCGTTTCGAGGTAGCTGCTGGTGGATGCCTTCGGTGGGTTGGCTCAAGAAGCCATTGGACTCACCCGGAGCGCCAGGTCCGTTGCGCTCCAACGGGCGCAGCCTTCCACGGCGCGTTACCGTCGACACCGGAGCAAGGTGGTGTCAAGCATGCGGCGCCCCACCGAATGACTGAGGAGCCGCAATGGCAAAACCCGTCCGCCCCCAGCCCGACCAGCAGAGCCCGGCTCCTGTTGGCCCCACGGGATGCCCCGTGAGCCCTGAGTCCAACTACCGGTCCCAGTCCGGGACGTTCTTGACCTCGGCGCAGGGCGTCCGGCTGCCCGACACGGAGCACTCGCTGACCGCGGGCGCCCGTGGGCCTCTGCTGATGGAGGACTTCCACTTCCGCGAGAAGATGACCCACTTCGACCACGAGCGCATCCCGGAGCGCGTCGTGCACGCTCGTGGGTCCGCGGCGCACGGTGTCTTCGAGGGCTACGGCGCGGCGTCGGCGCTGACCAAGGCGGCGTTCTTGGCCGAGGGCGTCCAGACACCGGTCTTCGTCCGGTTCTCCACGGTGCTGGGCTCACGTGGCTCGGCCGACACGGTCCGTGACGTGCGCGGCTTCGCGACGAAGTTCTACACCGAGCAGGGCACTTTCGACCTGGTCGGCAACAACATGCCGGTGTTCTTCATCCAGGACGCCATCAAGTTCCCCGACGTCATTCACGCCGCCAAGCCGCATCCGGACCGGGAGATTCCGCAGGCGCAGACGGCGCACGACACGTTCTGGGACTTCGTGTCGCTGCACACCGAAGCGACGCACCACGTGATGTGGGCGATGTCGGACCGCGGCATCCCGCGCTCCTACCGGACCATGGAGGGCTTCGGCGTCCACACCTTTCGGCTCGTGGCCGCCGACGACTCGACCTCCCTGGTGAAGTTCCACTGGAAGCCCGTGCTGGGCGTCCACTCGCTGGTCTGGGAGGAGGCGCAGATCGCGGCCGGGGCGGACCCGGACTTCCACCGACGCGACCTGGCGGACGCCATCGAGGCCGGCGCCTTCCCGCAGTGGGAGCTAGGCGTGCAGGTGTTCCCGGACACCGAGGATGAGACGTTCGAGGGCATCGACCTGCTCGACCCGACCAAGATCGTGCCCGAGGAGCTCGCGCCGGTGCAGCCCATCGGGCGGCTGACGTTGAACGCCAACCCGACGAGCTTCTTCGCCGAGACTGAACAGGTCGCCTTCCACACCGGGCACCTGGTCGCCGGTATCGAGGTCACCGACGACCCGCTGCTGCAGGGGCGGATGTTCTCCTACCTGGACACCCAGCTCACCCGTCTCGGCGGACCCAACTTCGGGCAGATCCCCATCAACCGCCCGCATGCTGGCGTCAACGACAACCTGCGCGACGGCATGCACCAGACCGCGGTGCACGAGGGCGTGGCGCCCTACCTGCCCAACTCCCTCGGCGGAGAGCCCGAGGTCGCGGCCGCCAGCAGCGGCGGCTACGTCCAGATCGCCCGGCCCGTGGTCGGCAACGTCGTCCGGCAGACCGGGGTGTCCGACATTGCTCCCGTCTCGTTCGACGACCACTTCAGCCAGGCGACGCTGTTCTGGGCGAGCATGAGCGACGTCGAGAAGACCCACATCGTCGAGGCGTTCACCTTCGAGCTCGGCAAGGTCTACGAGCAGGCCATCAAGGAGCGCGAGCTCGCCGTCCTGGCCAACATCGACGCGCAGCTGTGCGCCGCCGTCGCCGCCGGGCTGGGCCTCCCGGTCCCGGCCGCGACACGAGAGCCGGGCGACGTGACGGCGTCGCCCGCCCTGTCCCAGATGGTCACCAGGCCTGGCCCGGTCGACGGGCGCAAGGTGGGCGTCATCGTCGCGGACGGCGCAGACCTGGCGGGTGTCGCGAAACTGCACGCCGCCCTGGATGCGGCCGGGGTCACGCTGCTGGTCATCGCCCCGCACGGCGGCCAGGTCACCAAGGGCAAGACGGCGCTGACCGTCGACCGGACCTTCCTGACCGTCCGCTCTATCGAGCTGGACGCGGTGCTCGTCGCAGACCGGACCACCGGCACAGACGACATCAAGGTCCGGATTCTGCTGCACGAGATGTTCCGGCACTGCAAAGCCATCGGTGCCTGGGGTGACGGCGCCGACGCCCTAACCGCCGCCGGCGTCGAGCTGGACCGCCCGGGCGTCCTGGTTGCCGAGCGCACCACTGCGGCCCACCGCAAGGACCTGCTGACCGCACTGGGCCTGCACCGGGCCTGGGACAGGTTCCCCGAATTCACCCTGCCCGCGCAGCCGTAGTACGCCGACCGCCACTACCTCTGGAGTATGCGACATGTCCAAAGACGCAATCGTTCTGCTTCGCGATGACCACAAGGCCATGCGCAAGCTGTTCCGCCAGTTCGAGGCGGCCGGCGATGACGCCACGAAGACCAAGGACCGTCTGGCCAAGCAAATCATCGAGGGTCTGACCGTGCACACCTACATCGAGAACGAGTGCATGTACCCGCAGGTCCGCGCCCTGCTGCCGGACCTGGAGGACGACATCCTGGAGTCCTACGAGGAGCACCACGTCGCCGACGTCCTGGTGTTCGAACTGTCCGGCATGAGCGCCGACGCCGAGCGTTTCGACGCCAAGATGACCGTGCTCATCGAGAACGTCGAGCACCACATGGACGAGGAGGAGATCGACTGGTTCCCCAAGGTTCGTGCAGGGCTCGGCCGCAAGCAGTTGCAAGAGCTGGGTGCCCAGATGCTCGAGCTCAAGGGCAAGGCGCCCCGGTCACCGGCTCAGCCCAGCGCCCTGAAGAAGGCCGTCGACGCCGTCATCGCGTAACGGTGGCAGCTGTTCGGGCCCCGAGCTTCGTGGCGAGTTCGGTCGCTGCAGTCAGTAGCAGGCGAGTTGGCTGGAGCAGGAAGCTTCCGTACCTCGCGAGGAATCATCGGGACGTCGGGATTGAAGGCGGCGCTGCTGCTCGATCCAGTTCTCCACGTCTGCTCGGGCGAAACCGCAGACCTCGACCCAGGCGGTAGTTCGGCAGCAGATGGACGTTGTTGCTGCGATCGAGTCTGGCGCGTTGCCTGCTCGAACTGCTCTTCGCCGAGATGGTGAATCGGACTGGTGGAGGCCTTCGGGTTCATCGCGGGTTGGGCCTTGCAGCATGGCTCTTGCTCGGTGCATCTTGGAATCAGCTAGGCCAGGCATCGTGAAGATTCGCGCGAGGGTATCCCAGTTCCATGGCTTGCCCTCGTCCTAGCGCTGGGGAGGGCGGATAGGCGATGCAGCCAACATCACGTCGCCGACTGGCCCTCGTCGGCGCGGCGCTGCTCTTGCCGGTTGCCACCGCCGCAGTCGATGTCGCCCAGGCGGTCCAGGCCGAGTCCTGGAACACGTTGGTTGCGGCGGACTCTGCTCCGTGGGTGCGCCCACCGCCTGTGCGTAAAACGCCTCAGCAGTTCGCGGACTGGCGATCGGTGGCCGATAAGGGTCCGGGCTGTTTCCCGGTGAGGATCTCCGTGACACAGGTTTCAGCATCGCTTTTTTCCGCCGATGTCGCGGTCGGATTACCGGTGGGTCACCCCTTGGCCCTGGCTGCTCTGAGAGGTGACGCTCGGAACTATCCCGATTCCCTTGCGGACACGATATTCGGCTTCCTGGATTTCGAACGCCCCAGTGATGACCCCTCGCAACCTCAGAAGACGTCGTTCGACCGGACTGGAGGTGCCCTCCAATGGGAACCGCCGACGGTTGAGGAAGGGGCGATTGAGGGCACGGACGCCGTTGACGGCAGGGCCGTGCCGAACGAGTGCCCTCGGCGCGCGGGGAAGCTCTCGTGGATCCTTCAGATGAGGGGCAACTTCTCGAAAGTTCCGACAAGAGCAGTGTCGCTGGTGTTGTACCCGCCGGCCGAATTCTGCGACGCCCCCTGCTTTCGCCCAGTCATCACGCTAAGCGCCGAGGCGACGTCCCGTGGTGTGCAGGCGGTGCGACTGTTTCATCACGGTCCCCAGGGTCGGCGGTTGAGCCCACTACGCGCTGACGTCGTCTCCAGCACCGCTCGGCAGGCGGTCGTGCTGAGAGTCCCCGCCGCCACGGGCGACGGCTCGCTTCCCGACGACATCGAGGTGGTGTATTCGGCCGAGCCTGGCTCTGCCACAGTCCAGACCCGCTTTCAGCGCAGCGGATGGCTTCGCACGACTGGGCCACCCTGGGCGGAGCTTCGGGATCTGTGGTTGGGGCTGGTGAGTGCGCTCTCGCTTCTCGTTGCTGCCGCTCTGATCGCTGTTCGGCCGCACGCCAGCCAAACGGGGCGGGATGATTTGCTGCTGGGGCTATCACCAGTCGTGGCCCGACTGGCGACCTATCTGAGTCGAGTTCTCCTGGTCCTGGCCGGGTTGACGCTCTTTATCCGCTATAGCAGTGCTGTCTCGACGGCCGAGAACGACATGCTCTCGTATCTGTTGAGCAGGACTTCCACCTTTAGGCAAGCCGCCTACCCGAAGCTCTCGGGATCATTGGTGATCCTGGTCGCCGGGCTTGCGACCGTGTGGCCAGTAGTAGCGCACGCGGCCGCGCAGGAAGGCCTGGAAGGTAGAGACGCAATCTCAGGGCACAAGGTCACGTCGGCGATCGCGAGATTCTCGGCTGTGGGCGTTCTCGCAGCATTCCTCGTGTTGGTCACCGCCTCTCTTGTGGCAGCGACCCCGGCGTGGCGCCGTTGGCCAAGCCTGGATGACTTCGGTCAGGCAGGCGAACTGATCCGGTGGACGGGTGTGGCAGTTCTGGCCGCATTCCTGGCTGCCGCCTGTGTTGCCATCACCCTGGGCCGTCGGGCATTTCCCCTGTTCACCGGTACACTTGCCGCTGTCGTGGTTGGTACGTTGACGACCCTCGCGCCGCTGAACAGCGGCCCGCGCGGTTGGCTCGCTGTGATGGTCCACCTTGTCCCTGTCATCACGGCAGCCATCTCATTGACCGCGTTCGTCCTGCTCCTGCGAAGCGTCTTCAAACACACCGAGAACTCGCTCGTACGGCCCAGCGTTGGTTCCGTCATGCGAGCCGATGCGAGGCTGGTGGTGCCGGCGATCGGGCTTGTGGTCATCCTGCTGGCCTTGGGTTGGAAGGTCAGCTCGTTCGATGGGAGCGCGGCCGAGCCGAGTCTGTACGACTTCTATGGTTTAGCCACTTCCCTTGGCACCCTGTGCCTCACCGGAGCATTGTTCGTTCTCGTAGTCGGCATCGATCGGGCCGGACGCCAAGACACCACGGACGGGAAGCAGGAATTTCGAAAGCGGAGCGGGACGGCGTTCCGTGCGCGCCTGACTTGGCACCGTAGGGCCTCAATCGCGTTCGCGCTGTTGATTGCGGCACCGAGCACGCTGCAACTCTTCGGACCGCTGCCGGCAGCTTTCCTTGCATTTTGGAGTGTTGTCGCACTTGGACTGTTCCCGCGCGATGCGATCGAGCGGCTCGTCGCGCACGGCGGTGGATA
Organism: Angustibacter sp. McL0619; assembly: GCF_049994355.1. NCBI lineage: Bacteria > Bacillati > Actinomycetota > Actinomycetes > Kineosporiales > Kineosporiaceae > Angustibacter > Angustibacter sp. McL0619. The sequence goes on from NZ_CP188257.1 coordinate 2,425,074, forward strand.
TCAGTCTCGCCGCCAGCAGGACGAACGTGTTGCCGCCCTGGTGAATTCGCTCACCGTCTCGGCGCCCGCTGAGTCTCGGAGTCCTTCGGAGAACGGGACGAATCGACCAGAGTCCGCCTCGACGACTCGACACTCGTGGCACCGGGGACTACTCACCCGCGTCACCGGCCTGACGCCTGCCTCCTCACGACGTGCCTCGGGCACGACGCCGTCGAATCCGGTCATGACCGGCCCGAATGTCAGCAGACCACGTCAAGGTAACGGTCCAGCGTCGATGGCCTTGAGCGGGCCGAGGACTGGTTGGGTCGGTGGCCGGGTCGGGGCTCTGGCAGGCGCGCTGCTTGGTTTGCCATGGGTGGCGTTGGGGGCAGCGCAATTGCCACATCCATCTCTTACCCTGGACCCCGGAGCTCTCCTCGTGCTGTGCGTCCAGTGGTCGCTCGCCTTGGCTCACTGGCCGCTCGTGGGCTTCTTGTTTGGCTACAGCTTCGCCTTCCTGCGTGGACATACAGGACTGCAGAAGGGGCTGACGCTGCTCATCACGCTGGCTGTAGTCCCTGTCTTGTCATTGGTCACAGGCAGCTTCACCTTCTCAGCGGCTGCAGTCTCCGTGGCCCAGATCACCGCGGTCTGTCTACCACTGGGCCTCGCGGCGGACTGGTACACCTTGAGTCGAGCGGGTTACGGGTGGGCCCAGCTGCAGACTCTGTATCGCCTGCGCTTCTTGGCAGGCTGGGGCACCGCAGTCGCGGCTGCTGTCGCCGCGACGCTGACAGTGGCAACCACGGCCACCCTCACTCAGCTCGGGCACGAGCTGTTCACACCTCCTCAAGTGACCAAGCCGCTGCCGCTGCCGACGCCAACCGCGTCGACCACCGATACGCCGCGGCCCAGCACGCCATGACCAGCACGCAAGTGTCCAGTCAGGTGAGCGAAGCATCTGCTTGTGACGGTGGACGACCTCGATCGTGACCGACATCCTGTGGGGATCGACCCCCGGCACCCATCGACGTACCGCGCCGACGAAGGAAATCCGCAGTTCAGAGCATCAGAACTCGGTGTCCGGAGGGGGACTTGAACCCCCACGCCCCTAAGGGCACTAGCACCTCAAGCTAGCGCGTCTGCCATTCCGCCACCCGGACGAGGTGGATCACCGGGCCTGCACGAGGCTCAGCGATGCGACGTAGAGACTAACACGCGGGGCACCTCGTCCCTGACCACCCCGAAGGCTCCCGAGCGGCTTGTCCGCGCACTACGGTGACCGGGTGAGTGACTCCTCCGAAGCGACCACCGACACTATCGGCGACGACGCGGTGGCCGGGGTCACCGAGCTGTGCCAGGACCTGCTGCGCATCGACACCAGCAACTACGGGGACGGCTCCGGACCGGGGGAGCGGGCCGCCGCCGAGCACGTCATGGGCCTGCTCACCGAGGTCGGTCTCCAGCCCGAGCTGGTCGAGAGCGAGGCCACCCGCGCCACCGTGGTGGTGCGGGTCGAGGGCGACCCGGAGGGCACCCGCGACCGCGGGGCTCTGCTGGTGCACGGACACCTGGACGTCGTCCCGGCCGACGCGGCGGACTGGCGGGTCGACCCGTTCGCCGGCGAGGTGCAGGACGGCAGTCTGTGGGGTCGCGGCGCGGTCGACATGAAGGACATGGACGCGATGATGCTGGCCGTGCTCCGCGACCTGGCTCGTACGGGGCGCCGACCCCCGCGCGACCTGGTGTTCGCGTTCTTCGCCGACGAGGAGGCCGGCGGCGTGCTGGGCAGCCACTGGCTGGTGCAGAACCGTCGCGACCTGCTGGACGGCGTCACCGAGGCGATCAGCGAGGTCGGAGGCTACTCGGTCACGGTCGACGGCAAGGACGGCGACCCGGTGCGGCTCTATCTGCTGCAGACCGCCGAGAAGGGCATCACCTGGTTGCGCCTGGTGGCCAACGGGCGGGCCGGGCACGGTTCCCAGATCGCCACCGACAACGCGGTGACCCGCCTGGGTGCCGCCGTCGGGCGGATCGGCGCGCACGAGTGGCCGCTGGAGATCACCCCGACCGTCCGCGAGTTCCTGGGCGGCGTCACCGAGATCACCGGCGTCGAGCTGGACCCGAACGATCCCTCCGAGCTGCTCGGCAGGCTCGGCACCGTCGCCCGCTTCGTCGGGGCCACCCTGCGGGACACCGCCAACCCGACGATGCTGAAGGCGGGCTACAAGCACAACGTCATCCCGCAGACGGCGGAGGCCTTCGTCGACTGTCGCTTCCTGCCGGGCCACGAGGAGTCCCTGCTGGCGACGGTCCGAGAGCTTGCCGGCGAGCACGTCGACGTCCACGTGCACCATCGGGACACCTCGCTGGAGACGTCGTTCGACGGCCGACTGGTCGACCGGATGGTGGCCGCGATCCAGGCCGAGGACCCCGGTGCCCCCGTGCTGCCCTACTGCCTGTCCGGCGGCACCGACAACAAGGCGCTCAGCACCATCGGCATCCGAGGCTTCGGCTTCGCGCCGTTGCAGCTGCCGGCCGAGCTGGACTTCCCGGCCATGTTCCACGGCGTCGACGAGCGGGTTCCGATCGACGCCCTGGCCTTCGGCACCCGCGTCCTGGACAGGCTCTTACGCACCTGTTGAGCGGGCGGCTGCAGAGCCGGTCGAGCACCGCTCAGTCGTTGTCCTCCAACGACTTTCGCCGGTCGGCAGCCACGCTCTCCGCCGTCGCCTCACCTTCGCCACTGGCCGCTCGCATGCCCACCCGGCTGTGCGAGGCCCCGTAGACGAAGTAGATGACGAAGCCGATCACCATCCACACGATGAAGCGCAGCCAGGTCTCCACCGGCAGGTTCAACATCAGCCACACGCAGGCCAGGATCGCCAGGATCGGCAGCCACGGGACACCCGGCGTCTTGAACGAGCGCTCCAGGTCCGGCCTGGTCCGGCGCAGGATGATCACCCCGGCGGAGACCACCACGAACGCGAACAGCGTGCCGATGCTGACCATCTCGGACAGCTTCTCAAGGTCCACGAACGCGGCCAGGGCCGCGATGCACGCCGCCGTGATGATCGTGATCACGTACGGCGTCCCGAAGGTGGGGTGCACCTTGGCCAGACCGCGAGGGAGCAGCCCGTCGCGCGCCATGGCGAACAGCACCCGGCTCTGACCGAGCATCAGGACGAGGATGACGGTGGTGATGCCGCAGACGGCTCCGAGCGAGATCAGCTTGGACGCCCAGGTCACGCCGTTCAGCTTGAACGCCTCAGCCAGCGGTGCGGCCGAGTTCAGCTTGTCGTACTTCACCATGCCGGTGATGACCAGGCTGACCAGGACGTAGAGCACGGTGCAGATCACCAGGGAACCGATGATCCCGCGGGGCATGTCCCGCTTCGGGTTCTTCGTCTCCTCGGCCGCCGTGGCGACGATGTCGAAGCCGATGTAGGCGAAGAACACCACGGAGGCGGCGGCGACCACGCCGAAGATGCCGAACGACGTCGGCTCGAGTCCGAACAGCGCCTGGATCAGCGGCTGGGTGAGCCCGCTCACCTCTTCGGACTTGGGCTTGGACGGCGGGATGAACGGGTGGTAGTTCGCCGTCTTGATGTAGAACGCGCCGACCACGATGACCAGCAGCACCACCGCGATCTTGATGACCACCAGGACACCGGTGACCCGCCCCGACAGCTTGGCACCCACGATCGCTACGACCGCCAGCAAGGCGACGATGAAGATGGCGCCGAAGTCCGGGATCGCTTCGTCGCCCGCGAGCCAGGTCGGCAGGTCGAACAGGTTCTGCAGGTAGGCCGACCAGCCGCGAGCCACCACCGCCGCGCCGAGGCCGAGCTCGAGCACCAGGTCCCAGCCGATGATCCACGCGACCAGCTCACCGAGGGTCGCGTAGGAGAACGTGTAGGCGCTTCCGGCCACCGGTACGGTGCTGGAGAACTCTGCGTAGCACATGGCCGCGAGCCCACAGGCGATCGCGGCCAGGATGAACGACAGGACCACACCCGGCCCGGCGTTCAGCGCGGCCTGCTTGCCGGTCAGCACGAAGATGCCCGTGCCGATGATCACGCCGACCCCGAACACCGTCAGGTCCCAGGCGGACAGGCTCTTCTTGAGCTTGTGCTCCGGCTCGTCGGTCTCCTTGATCGACTGCTCGACCGACTTCGTCCGCGTCAGCTGCATCTCGGACTCCCCGCTCCGCCTGCAGACGCCTCCCTGACGCCTCAGCCGAACGTAGTCCCGGCGCGCAGATCACGCATTTCGCTCGGACCGGACAGGACCTCAGGCCGTGCGACGCACGCGGATGATCCGCCGGCGCAGCCACACCGTGCGCGCACCCCCGCGAAGCAGCCGGACACGCGCCAGCTCCCACCGCCCGTACTCGGCGTGCTCGACGAGCATCGCCTTGGCGTCAGCTCGGGTGACCTGGGGCGGCACACGAATCACCCGGTACTCGTACTCGATCATCGTTGCCCATTCTGCACGCGTCGGGCCGATCCGCCAGAACGGAACGCAATGCTGGTGCCACACAGGCCTGCCGAGGGCTACCGTCGAACCATGACGACAGACCCGCGCGCCGCGCTGAACGCTCTGGTGGCTGCCCTCGAGCGCCACCTCGAGGCTGCTGCCGGCAGGCGGGGTGAGAACGACCCCGTCGTGGTCAACGCCTACCGGGCGCTCGCCGAGGCCTTCGAGGACTACGACGACGCGCTGATGGACGCGTTCGACGAGGTCACTCCGCTGGAGGTCTACCGCGGGGAGGAAGACGACGACGAGTTCGACGAGCCGGACGACGTCGAGGGCGGCGGCAGCTACACCGGCCTGGACGACGAGGACTACGACGAGGTCGACGACAACGAGCCGGCGCGTTCGTCCTAGACGGAGACCTCGTCCAGCGCGTCGCGGATCTGCGGCGGCAGCTCGACGTCCTCGCTGGTGAGCGTGCCGCGCAGCTGCGCGGCCGTCCGGGCGCCGACGACCGGTGCGACGACCCCGGGCTGGTCCCGCACCCAGGCCAGGGCGATCTCCGCGGGGGAGCAGCCCAGCCCGTCCGCCGCGGTGACCACGGCGTCGACGATGCGCCGGGCGCGCTCATCCAGGAACCGTTCGACGAACGCCGCGAAGTGCGGTGAGGCGGCCCGGGAGTCGGCCGGCGTCCCGGCCCGGTACTTGCCGGTCAGCACGCCACGGCCGAGCGGCGACCAGGCCATCACCCCCATCCCGAGCGCGCGGGCGGACGGCACGACCTCGTCCTCCACGTCCCGGTCGAGCAGGGAGTACTCGACCTGGTTCGTGACCAGCGCGCCGGCCGCGTGCAGCTCGGCCAGCGTGGCCGCGCGCGCACTCTGCCAGCCCGCGTAGTTCGATACCCCGACGTAGCGCGCCCGGCCGCTGCTCACCGCGAGCTCGAGGGCCGAGAGCGTCTCCTCCAGCGGGACGTCGTCGCTCCACGCGTGCGCCAGCCACAGGTCGACGTGGTCGGTACCCAACCTGGCCAGCGAGCCGTCCAGCGACGCCAGCATGGCTCGGCGTGAGGTGTCGACCACTCTGGTGCCGCTCCGGCGGGAGATCCCGGCCTTGGTGCAGATGACCACGTCCTCACGCGAGGACATCTCCGGTAGCAGCGCACCGAGCAGCTCCTCGGCAGCGCCGTCCCCGTACCCGGCGGCGGTGTCCACGAAGGTGCCGCCCGCCTCGAGGAACGCGGCCAGCTGGTCTCGCGACTCGTGCTCGTCCGTGTCCCGGCCCCAGGTCATCGTGCCCAACGCGAGCCGGGAGACCCGCAGACCCGACGCCCCGACGTACCGCTGCTCCATGGAGCGACACGCTACCGGCGGTGTGGGCCACGCCACGCACGCCGCTCCGTCCAGGCTCGCCAGGGGCCGTTATCGTCTCCCGCATGGCTGAGCCCCGACCCGCTGACGCGCCCAGGACCAGAGCCGTGCACACCCCGGGACGCCTGCGGCTGGGGCTCAACCTCGGCTACTGGGGGCTGGGGAACGACGCCGACAACCTCGCCCTCGCCCGTGAGGCCGACAGGCTCGGCTACGACGTCGCCTGGGTGGCGGAGGCCTACGGTTCGGATGCCGCGACGGTGCTGACCTGGGTGGCCGCGCAGACCGACCGGATCGACGTCGGCAGCGCGGTCTTCCAGATCCCGGCGCGCACGCCCGCGATGACCGCCATGACCGCGGCGACACTGGACACCTTGAGCCACGGACGTTTCCGGCTCGGTCTCGGTGTCTCCGGCCCGCAGGTCTCGGAGGGCTGGCACGGCGTCCGCTTCGACAAGCCCCTTGGCCGCACCCGCGAGTACGCCGAGATCGTCCGGCAGGCACTGCGCCGCGAGACCCTGCGCTACGAGGGCGAGCACTTCACCCTGCCGCTGCCGGACGGACCGGGCAAGGCCATCAAGCTCACCGTGCACCCGGTGCGTGCGGAGATCCCGCTCTACCTGGCAGCGGTCGGCCCCAAGAACCTCGAGCTGACCGGGGAGGTCGCCGACGGCTGGTTGGGCATCTTCTTCAGCCCCGAGCAGGCGGACGTGTCGATGGCACCACTGCGCGCCGGCCGGGTCCGGGGGGGACGGGCCGCGAACGCCGAGGACGTCATGGTCGGGTTCGACGTCGTACCCACCGTCCCCGTCGTGTTCGGCGACGACCTCGAGGCCTGCGCGGCGCCCGTGCGCGGCTACACCGCGCTCTACCTGGGCGGCATGGGCAGCCGGGACAAGAACTTCTACAACCAGCTCGCCGTGCGGATGGGCTATGACGAGGCGGCCGCCGAGGTGCAGAACCTGTTCCTGGACCGCAAGCACCGAGAGGCCGCCGCCGCCGTTCCGCTGGAGCTCATCGACTCGACCGCGCTGATCGGGCCGCCGGACCGGGTGCGCGACCGCCTGGCCGCGTACGCCGAGGCCGGGGTCACCACCCTGACGGTCTCTGCGTTCGACGCAACCCTCGAGCAACGTCTGCACACGATCCGCACGATGGCGCAGGTCCTGGAAGCCTCCGGTCTGGCAGCCTGACACCCGTGAGCGACCTGACCTACGCCCAGTCCGTGCTGCTCGGAGTCGTCGAGGGACTCAGCGAGTTCCTCCCTATCTCGAGCACCGGCCACCTGACCATCACCGAGGGCCTGATGGGCCTGGACGTGGACTCGGCGGCGATCACGTCGTTCACGGCCGTGATCCAGCTCGGTGCCATCGCGGCGACCCTGCTGTACTTCGGCCGGGAGATCATCAGGCTTGTCGTGGCCTGGGTGCGCGGCCTGCGGGACAAGAGCCTTCGGGACGAGCAGGACTACCGGCTCGCGTGGTACGTGATCGCCGGGTCGCTGCCGATCGCGGTGGTCGGCTTCCTGGCCCGGGACTTCATCACCGGCCCGCTGCGCAACCTCTGGGTCGTCGTCGTCGCACTGATCGGCTGGAGCGTCGTGATGTGGTGGGCCGAGGCCAAGGCCACCCAGCGCCGCGGTGAGCAGGACCTGCGCATGCGAGACGCGCTGGTGATCGGGTTCGTGCAGTGCATCGCGCTGATCCCGGGCGTCTCGCGGTCCGGTGCCACGATCTCGGCCGGCCTGCTGCGCGGACTGGACCGGGTCACCGCCACCCGGCTGTCCTTCTTCCTGGCCATCCCGGCGCTGACCGCCGCCGGCCTCTTCGAGCTCAAGGACGTCGACACCGCCGTCGTCGGCTGGGGCCAGATCCTGGTCGGCACGATCGTGTCGTTCGTCGTCGCGCTGGCCTCGATCGCCTGGCTGCTGCGGTTCGTCGTGAAGCACCCGATCACCGTCTTCATCTGGTACCGCGTGGCCCTGGCGCTCGCCACCGCCATCCTGCTCGTCACCGGGGTGCTGTCCGCAACCTAGGCTGCCTGAGGTGAACGAACTGACCGACCGCTACCTGATCGAGCCCGGCGCCCCGGACGTCGAGACCTTCCGTCGGCTGCGGGTCGACTGCGGGCTGAGCCCCAAGACGGCCCAGGCCGCGGCGTTGGGCCTGCCGAACACCTGGTACGGGGTCGTCGTCCGGTACAGATCGGAGACGGTCGGCATGGGTCGGGTGATCGGCGACGGCGGGTGCCACTTCCAGATCGTCGACGTCTGCGTGCTGCCGCAGCACCAGGGTCGCGGTCTCGGCAAGCGGATCCTGGCCGAGCTCACCGACGAGCTGGCCAGGCGGGCGCCGCACAGCGCCTACGTCTCGCTGATCGCGGACGGCGACGCTCGGCACCTGTACGCGCAGTTCGGCTTCACCGAGACCGCGCCGGCGTCGGTCGCGATGGCGCGCCGGTTCTAGCCGACCTCACAGCTCGCCGAACTCACAGCCATCCGGACTTCTTGAACTGCCGGTAGAGCACGGTGGAGACGACCAGCATCAGCCCGATCGCCATCGGGTAGCCGAACGTCCAGGCCAGCTCGGGCATGTGCCGGAAGTTCATCCCGTAGACCCCGGCGATCAGAGTCACCGCGACCCCGATCGCGGCCCAGGCCGAGATTCGTCGCATGTCGTCGTTCTGCTGCACCGATACCCGAGTCAGGTGAGCGGACAGGATGTCGGACAGCAGCCGGTCGTAGGACTCGATGTGGTCGATCACCCGCAGCAGGTGGTCCGCGACGTCGCGGAAGAACGGCCGCGCCTCGTCCGGCACGTTCGGGGTCGGGTGCTGGTGCAGCCGCAACATCGCGTCCTTGAGCGGCACGGCCGCCCGACGGAACTCCAGCACCTCGCGCTTGAGCAGGTAGATCCTCCGGGCCTCTTCGCCGCCGCGGCGACGATGTGGGACGGGCGGCGGCGCATCACCGAGCGCGGACGCCTCGACCTCGACCTCGCCCGCGAAGACGCTCTCCTCCATCTGCTCGAGGTCGTGCGCGATCTCGTCGTCGATCGCCACGTAGCGGTCGACCACGTCGTCCATCACCGCGTGCAGCACGGCAGCCGGGCCATACGCCAGGTGCTCGGAGTTCGCCTCGAGGCGACGTCGGACCTCGGCGAGCGGGTTCGCCTCACCGCGGCGCACCGTGACCACGAAGTGCTCGCCGACGAACAGCATCACCTCGCCGGTCTCGACCTGGGAGCTCTCCTCGATGTAGCGCAACGGTTTCAGCACCACGAACAGCGAGCCGTCGTAGACCTCCATCTTGGCCCGTTGGTTGCCATTGACGGCATCCTCGATAGCCAGCGGGTGCAGCCCGAGCTCGCCCTTGACGAGGTCGAACTCTGCGTCCGTGGGGTCCTTCAGACCGATCCACAGGAAGCCGTCGGGGACGTCGGCGAGCTTGGCCAGCTCGTCGGACAGATCCGCGCACGGCTGGCGTCTGCCGTCTCGGTACACGGCCTGGTCGACGATCACCCTGCCATCCTGCCCCGTACAGTGTTGACGTGCCTACGGTCCTACTGATCCGCCACGGACGGACCGCTGCGAACGCCTCGGGCGTGCTGGCCGGCTGGACTCCCGGGGTCGAGCTCGACGACCAGGGTCGCAAGCAGGCCGCTGCACTGGCCGAACGGCTGTCCGTGCTACCGCTGGCCGCGATCGTGGCGAGCCCGCTCGAGCGCTGCCAGCAGACCGCGGCCGCCATCACGGCTGTTCCGGGCCCGAAGCAACCCAACCGTCCTGAGGTCGTGTCCGACGAACGCATCGGCGAGTGCCACTACGGCGACTGGACCGGACGCGAGCTCAAGACGCTGGTCAAGGACCCGCTGTGGAACGTCGTCCAACAGCATCCAAGTGCTGTCGTCTTCCCGGGCGCAGACGGCGAGTCGATGCGTGCGATGCAGACCCGGGCGCTGGACGCCGTCCGGGAGTGGGACGCGCGAGTGGCCGCCGAGCACGGGAACGACGCGGTCTGGGTGGCGGTCTCGCACGGCGACGTGATCAAGGCCGTGCTGGCCGACGCGCTCGGCGCGCACCTCGACCAGTTCCAACGCATCCTGGTGTCGCCGTGCTCGATCTCTGCCGTGCACTACTCGCCGACCCGTCCGTTCGTGATCAGCAGCAACGACGTCGGCGGTGACCTGTCCGGCATGCTGCCGCCGCCGCGCAAGCGACGGTCCAGGGCGTCCGACAAGATCGCCGCCGCCGCGTCCAGCAGCGACGCGGTGGTGGGCGGAGGCGCGTAGCCGGTTCGGCGTCGTAGGGTCGTCCTCATGCCCGTCATCGACTACGACGACCCGGAGCGCTTCGTCGCCGGTACCGTCGGCGAGCCCGGCCAGCGCACCTTCTTCCTGCAGGCGTCGGCTGGCACCCGGGTGACCAGCGTGTCGTTGGAGAAGCAGCAGGTCGCCGTGCTGGCCGAGCGGGTCGACGAGCTCCTCGACGAGGTGGTCCGCCGCACGGGTGGGCAGGCGCCGGTACCGGCGATGACTCCGGTGGGGATGGGTGACAGCGCCCCGTTGACCACACCGGTCGAGGAGGACTTCCGGGTCGGCACGATGAGCCTGACCTGGGACGCCGAGGCCGAGCGGGTCGTGATCGAGTGCCTGGAGGTCGGTGAGGACGTCGGCGAGGAGGGCGAGCTCGAGCCCTCGCCGGAGGCGATGGTCATGCGGGTCAGCCTGACCGGCGCAGCCGCCAGGGCGTTCGCCAAGCGTGCAGTCGCCGTGGTCGAGGCCGGCCGGCCGCCGTGTCCGTTCTGCGGGAACCCGCTGGACCCGGAGGGCCACATCTGCCCGCGGGCCAACGGCCACCGACGGTGAACCGGGCGGCGTCCCCGCAGCAGGGGGCGGGTGCGCCGTCGCACGAGCGAGCGCTCGAGCTGTTGCGGGAGGGCGACCTCGTCGTCGAGGGGCGGATGACCGCGGCCTCGAACGCGACCCTGTACGCCGCGATCACGTTCGACGGCTCCGAGGCGCACTGCATCTACAAGCCGGTCGCGGGGGAGCGGCCGCTGCGAGACTTTCCGCACGACACCCTCGGTCGGCGGGAGGTGGCGGCCTACCTGGTGTCCGTCGCGTCGGGCTGGGACCTCGTCCCGCCGACGGTCTGGCGCGAGGGTCCGTTCGGGCCGGGCAGCGTGCAGCTGTGGATCGACACCGACGACGCACAGGAGATGGTGGACGTCGTCCCGCTCGGCGGCGTCGCGGCCGGTTGGCTGTCGGTGCTCAACGCGCAGGACGGCGAGGGCAGCGACGTCGTCCTCGTGCACCGCGACGACGAGCGGCTGGCCCGGATGGCGGTCTTCGACGCGGTCATCGACAACGCGGACCGCAAGGGTGGCCATGTCCTGGTCGACCGCGACGGCCACCTGTGGGGTGTCGACCACGGGCTGAGCTTCAACATCGAGGACAAGCTGCGCAGCGTGCTGTGGGGCTGGCAGGGACGCCGACTGCCGCCGGACACGCACAAGGTGCTGGTCGCCCTGGCCGCGCAGCTGCGACCCAGCGGTCAGCTGGCCGAAGACCTGTCGGACCTGCTTGCGCCGGCGGAGGTGCGCCGCACCCGGCAGCGGGTCGACGCGCTGGTCCGTGCCGGACGCTTCCCCGAACCGGACCTGTACGGCCCGATCATCCCCTGGCCGCCGTTCTGAGCCGACGTCGGCGGGGACGGGTGCAGGGCCCGGCCCAGCCGATCGATAGGCTGCCTACGTGATGTCTTGGCCCTCCCCTTCGGTCCCCGCCGTTCCAGGGCCACCGATTCCGTTGCGGATCCACGACACGGCCTCAGGTGAGCTGCGGCCGACAAGCCCAGGGCCCACGGCGTCGCTGTACGTGTGTGGCATCACGCCCTACGACGCCACTCATCTCGGGCACGCGGCGACCTACGTCACCTTCGACCTCGTGCAGCGGGTCTGGCGGGACAACGGCCACCGCGTGCACTACGTGCAGAACGTCACCGACATCGACGACCCCTTGCTCGAGCGGGCCGAGCGGGACGGGCTGGACTGGCGAGACCTGGCCAAGCGGGAGATCGCGCTGTTCCACGAAGACATGACCGCGCTGGCCGTGCTGCCGCCGGACGACTACGTCAGCGTGGTCGACTCCGTCGACGACATCGCGGCCGACGTCCGTGCGCTGGTGGCCGGTGGTGCGGCGTACGGCGTCCACGTGCCGGCCGGCGAGGGCGCCGATGGGGCGCTCCAGGACGTCTACTACGACGTGGCCAGCCAGGCCAGGTTCGGCGCGGTGTCCAGCTGGAGCCGCGAGCAGATGCTCGAGGTGTACGCGGAGCGCGGCGGCGACCCGGACCGAGCCGGCAAGCGCGACGCGCTGGACGCCCTGCTCTGGCGCGCGGCGCGGCCGGGGGAGCCCAGCTGGGACGGCGGCACGCTGGGGCCGGGACGGCCGGGTTGGCACATCGAGTGCTCCACCATCGCCGTTCGGCAGCTGGGCATGGCCTTCGACGTGCAGGGCGGTGGCACCGACCTGGTGTTCCCGCACCACGAGATGAGTGCGGCGCACGCCGCGTCGCTGTCCGGGCAGTGGCCGTTCGCGCGGTCGTACGTGCACCAGGCGATGGTCGGTCTGGACGGGCACAAGATGAGCAAGTCCCGGGGCAACCTGGTGCTGGTCTCGCAGCTGCGCCGGGACGGGGTCGACCCGACGGCGATCCGGCTCGCCCTGCTCGCGCACCACTACCGCACCGACTGGTACTACACGGACGACACCCTGCGTGCCGCGCAGAAGCGGTTGGAGCGCTGGCGCGCGGCTCTGTCCCGGGAGGGTGGGCCGTCGGCCAGCGAGACCGTGCAGCACCTGCGCGAGTGCCTGGCCGACGACCTGCGCACCGCAAACGCGCTGGCCGCGGTGGACCGCTGGGCCGACCAGCAACTGACCCGCGGTGGCGACGAGCCCGGCGCGCCCGGCGTCCTCGCGCGAGCGCTGGACGCCCTGCTCGGCGTCCGCATCTGAGCCTGCCCCCCTCCGTTGTTGATCACGTTATGTGTGCGGAGCCCTGCTTGACGTGGGCTAGAACCCTCGAGAAGCGGGTCTGCACCCACTTAACGTGATCAACAATGCGACGGGTCAGCGCTTGGGGGGTTCGTCGTCCCGGCGTCGCAGGTAGCGCTCGAACTCCAGCGCGATCGCCTCGCCGGACGCCTCGGGCAACTCGCTGGTGTCCTTGGCCTCCTCCAGGGCCCGCACGTACTCGCCGACCTCGCTGTCGCCCTCGGCCAGCTCGTCCACCCCGTGCTCCCACGCGTACGCCTGGTCCGGCAGGTCCTCCAGATCCAGCGTGACGTCGAGCAGCTCCTCGATGCGACGCAGCAGCGCGAGCGTCGCCTTGGGCGACGGCCCGCCACCCGCGTAGTGCGGCACGGCGGCCCACAGCGACAGCGCCGGCAGCTGGGCCTGCGCCGCGGCGTCGCTCAGCACCCCGACGATGCCGGTCGGACCCTCGTAGTGGGAGCGCTCCACACCGTCGCGGCTGAGCATCAGCTCGTCGTCGCTGGTGCCGGTGATCGGGATCGGCCGGGTGTGCGGGACGTCGGCGAGCAGGGCCCCCACGGTGACCAGGGCCTGTGCGCCAAGCCGGTCGGCGGCCTCGAGCAGTTCGACGACGTAGGACCGCCAGCGCATGGACGGCTCGATCCCGTCGACCAGGATCACGTCTCGACCGAGCGCGGGCACGTGCGCGGCCAGCAGCCGGGTGGTCGGCCAGGTGACCCGGCGCAGACCGTCCGGCTCGCGGGCGACGCTGGGACGGTTCACCTGGAAGTCGTAGTAGTCCTCCGGGTCCAGTGCGGCGAACGGCTCCGCCCCCCAGATCCGCGCCAGGTGCTCCAGGGCGGACGTGGCCGCCTCACCGGCGTCGTTCCACCCCTCGAAGGCGGCGATCATCACCGGGTCGGTCAGCTCGGGCCACTGCGCGAGCTCGATCACCCATGCCTCCCCACGACGTACGACAGCGGCGGCGCGTGGTGCGCCACCACCCCCCAGCCTAGATCCTTCGTCGTGCTCAGACGGTCAGCATGCGGGCACCTGTCGGGACGGCGTGGCGCTCGGCCTAGACTTCTGCCTGCCTCACCCGCCCCCTGTTTCCGGCACGAAGGTCCCTCATGAGCAGCCGCTCCGACCTGTTCCGCTCGCTACTGCACTCACGAGTGCTCGTCGCCGACGGCGCGATGGGCACGATGCTCCAGGCAGCCGACCCGACCATGGAGGACTTCCAGGGTCACGAGGGCTGCAACGAGGTGCTCAACGTGACCCGGCCGGACGTCGTCCGGTCCGTGCATGACGAGTACTTCGGGGTCGGGGTCGACGCGGTCGAGACGAACACGTTCGGTACGAACTTCGCCGCTCTCGGCGAGTACGACATCAGTGACCGGATCCACGAGCTCGCGCTGGCCGGCACGCAAGTGGCCCGCGCCAGCGCCGACGCGTGGACGACGGCTGACCAGCAGCGCTTCGTGATCGGCTCGGTGGGGCCTGGCACGAAGCTGCCCTCGCTCGGCCACGCCCCGTACGCCGTGCTCCGTGACGGGTACCAGGTGCAGGGCGCCGCGATGATCGAGGGGGGCGCCGACGCGCTGCTGGTCGAGACCGCGCAGGACCTGCTGCAGGCCAAAGCTGCCGTGGTCGGCCTCAAGCGAGCGCTGCGGGACGCCGGCGAGGACCTTCCGGTGATGGTCCAGGTGACCGTCGAGACCACCGGCACGATGCTGCTCGGCAGCGAGATCGGCGCCGCTCTGACCTCGCTGGAGGCGCTCGGCGTCGACGCGATCGGGCTGAACTGCGCCACCGGGCCGGCGGAGATGAGCGAGCACCTGCGGCACCTGTCCAAGCACGCCCGGATCCCGGTCACCGCGATGCCGAACGCCGGCCTGCCGCAGCTGTCCCGGGACGGCGCGTTCTACCCGCTGACGCCCGAGCAGCTGGCGGCGGCGCACTCCCAGTTCACCGAGGAGTTCGGGCTCGCCCTGGTCGGCGGCTGCTGCGGCACCACGCCCGAACACCTGCGGCTCGTCGTCGAGGCGGTCCGCGGCCGCCCGCTAACCGCCCGTCGGCCGCGCCCGGAGCCGGGCGTGTCGAGCCTGTACGCCCCTGTGCCGTTCCGGCAGGACACCGCCTACCTCTCGATCGGTGAGCGGACCAACGCGAACGGCTCCAAGGCATTCCGCGATGCGATGCTGGCCCAGAAGTGGGACGAGTGCCTGGAGATCGCCCGCTCGCAGACCCGTGACGGCGCGCACCTGCTGGACGTCTGCATCGACTACGTCGGACGCGACGGCGCGCAAGACATGAAGGCGCTGCTCAGTCGCCTGGCCACCAGCTCGACGCTGCCGATCATGCTCGACTCCACCGAGCCCGCCGTGATCGAGGCCGGCCTCGAGCTGCTCGGTGGCCGGGCAGTGGTCAACTCGGTCAACTACGAGGACGGCGACGGGCCGGAGAGCCGCTTCGCCCGGGTCATGCCGGTGATCCGCGAGCACGGTGCCGCCGTGGTCGTGATGTGCATCGACGAGGAGGGCCAGGCGCGCACGGCCGAACGCAAGGTCGCCGTCGCCTCCCGGACCATCGACGCGCTGGTCGAGCAGTGGGGGATGCAGACGTCGGACATCATGGTCGACGCGCTCACCTTCCCGATCGCGACCGGTCAGGAGGAGACCCGCAAGGACGGCCTGGAGACGATCAACGCGATCGCCGAGATCAAGCGCCGCTACCCGGACGTGCAGACCACCCTGGGGCTGTCCAACATCTCGTTCGGGCTCAACCCGGCCGCGCGCGTGGTGCTCAACTCGGTCTTCCTGCACGAGTGCCTGAAGGCCGGTCTGGACTCGGCCATCGTGCACGCGGCCAAGATCCTGCCGATGACCAAGATCGAGGACGAGCAGCGCCGGGTCGCGCTCGACATGGTCTACGACCGGCGGCGCTGGGTTGACGACGACCGCTCCAGCGGACAGGTCGAGTACGACCCGCTGCAGCGCTACCTGGAGCTCTTCGAGGGAGTGGACGCGGCCGCGGTCAAGGCCGGCCGCGCCGAGGAGCTCGCGGCACTGCCGCTGGCCCAGCGGCTCGCTCGGCGCATCGTGGACGGCGAGCGCAAGGGACTGGAAGGCGACCTCGACGAGGCGCTCGGCACCGGGCAGTCCGCGCTGGACATCATCAACGAGAACCTGCTCGACGGCATGCGAGTGGTGGGCGAGCTGTTCGGACGCGGTGAGATGCAGCTGCCGTTCGTGCTGCAGTCGGCCGAGGTGATGAAGACCGCTGTGGCCTACCTCGAGCCGCACATCGAAGGCAGTGAGGACGGCTCGGTCCGCGAGAGCAAGGCCACGATCGTGCTCGCTACCGTCAAGGGCGACGTGCACGACATCGGTAAGAACCTGGTCGACATCATCCTGTCCAACAACGGGTACGACGTCGTCAACATCGGGATCAAGCAGCCGGTCGGCGAGATCCTGCGCGCCGCCGAGGAGCACCGTGCCGACGCCATCGGGATGAGCGGCCTGCTGGTCAAGTCGACGGTCGTGATGAAGGAGAACCTCCAGGAGATCAACTCACGGGGGATCGCCGCGGACCTGCCGGTGCTGCTGGGTGGTGCGGCGCTGACTCGCGCGTACGTCGAGGACGACCTGGCCGAGATCTACCAGGGGCAGGTCCGCTACGCGCGTGACGCCTTCGAGGGTCTGCGGCTGATGGACGCGATCGCCAAGGCCAAGGCTGATCCGGGCACCAGCGTCGCCGATACCCTTCCCGCACTGCGCAAGCGGCGGGTCCGACAGGTGGCCCAGGTCTCGGAACCGGACGCCGGCCCGGACACCCGACGCTCGGATGTCGCGGTCGACGTCGACGTCCCGAAGCCGCCGTTCTGGGGGACCCGGGTAGTCAAGGGCGTCGCCCTCGCCGACTACGCGTCGTACCTGGACGAACGCGCGACCTTCCTGGGGCAGTGGGGCCTGAAGAGCGCCCGTGGCGACGGTCCGTCGTACGACGAGCTGGTCGAGACCGAGGGACGTCCCCGACTGCGGATGTGGATGGACAGGGTGCACACCGAGGGCCTGATGGAGGCCGCCGTCGTGTACGGCTACTTCCCGTGCGTCAGCGAGGGCAACGACCTCGTCATCCTGCACCACGAAGGTCCGCAGGCCGGCGAGGAGCGGGTGCGCTGGACCTTCCCACGCCAGCGCCGTGACCGCCGGCTCTGCCTCGCAGACTTCTTCCGGTCCCGCGACTCGGGCGACACCGACGTGATCGCGCTGCAGCTGGTCACCATGGGCAGCACCGTGTCCGCTCGCGCTGCGGATCTCTACGCGGCCAACGCCTACCGCGACTACCTCGAGCTGCACGGACTGTCGGTGCAGCTGACCGAGGCCCTCGCGGAGATGTGGCACGCACGGGTCCGTGAGGAGCTCGGCCACGGCCCGCAGGACAGCGACGACCTGGGGGAGATCCTGCGCCAGGGGTACCGCGGCTCGCGCTACTCGTTCGGCTACCCGGCCTGTCCCGAGCTCGAGGACCGACGTGCTCTGGTCGAGCTGCTGGACCCCTCGCGGATCGGCGTGGAGCTGTCCGAGGAGCTTCAGCTGCATCCCGAGCAGTCCACCGACGCGATCGTCGTCCACCACCCGGAGGCCAAGTACTTCAATGCGACCTGAGCTCCCCGCCGGCGACCATGAGCGTTGAACCGCGGAGACGGAGACGTCGGGTGGAAGATCAACCCATCCACGGGTGACCGCGGATCGTTGCTCGCTCGGACCCATCGGTCGTAGCCTCCGAGCATGCTCTCGACGTTGACCCTGGCGGATGGGCGAACGCTCGAGCACCTGGACGCTGGTACCCCGGACGGCATCCCGTTGATCTTCTTTCATGGGACGCCCTCCACCGGAGGCCAAGGGGCAGTGGTGGCCGAGGCGGCGAGGTCTCACGGTGTGCGGTTGATCGCCCCTAGCCGTCCCGGTTACGGCGTCTCCACGATGAGCCCACCTGGGCTTGCGCGCACGGCCGACGACACGCTGGAGCTGGCAGACCGCCTTGGAATAGGCCGGTTCGCGCTGCTGGGTAGTTCGGGCGGCGGGCCGTTTGCCCTCGCGATGGCTGCCGCAGTGCCCGACCGGATAAGCGCCATCACTGTGCTCGCCTCCCCGGGCAACTACGCCGAGGTGAAGCCTGAGGTGCTCGGTGATGACGATCGCCGCGCCCTTGACCTCGCCGCAGCTGGCCGGTTCGAGGATGCGTTGGAGGTCATGAACACGGTCGCCGATGCCGACCTGCAGGGTCTGCGGGGGGTGTCTGCGGAGGAGTTCTCCGGGGCGATGGCGAAGATGGGTCCGCCCGGTGGAGGCTGGCTGAATCGTCACCCCGAACTGCTGAAGTTGTTCGAGGACGACTTCCGGAGAGCTATCACGACCTCGGACGGCATGTCGCGCGACAACCTGTCCTGGCTGCGCGAGTGGGACTTCGACCCGGCGTCGGTTTCCATCCGGGTGCAGCTCGTGTACGGCGAGTCCGATCGGATGGCGGAGGTGGCCCATGGTGAGTGGCTCCGCGACCACCTCCCCGATAGCGAACTGCGTGTCATCCCTGGAGATCATGGGGCGGTCGCCTTCGGCGCCGCGGAGCCATTCTTCGCAACACTCGCTACGAGCTAGATCCCGCGGCAGATCCCAACGCGGACAGCGATGTGAGTGCGATGCCAGGAGGGACCTGCAGTGGCGGATCCATCAGGTGGTGGACGTCGCTTAGGCCACGCTGCTTGCTTCGAGATAGGCCGGAAGTCCGCGGGCGCCTCGCAACGACCCGGCAAGAGGCTGGATGCGCGGGGTCGGCAGGGGGCGCCTCAGGGCGGCCGGTGATGCGGAACGGACGCAATCTAGGGTGGATAGCCACATGGATGGTCACATCAGGACCCATCTGGGACGTTTCGGAGGACACTCTGAGCACCGCCGGATCGAGTGAACTTGCAGGTCAGCAGGCAGATGGCGAGGTTTCACGCCGGCTCGACTCGTTAGCGGCCGTCCTGTGGGACATGGACGGCACCCTGGTTGACACCGAGCCGTACTGGATCGCCGAGGAGCACGACCTCGTCGAGAAGTACGGCGGTACCTGGACAGCGGAGCACGCGAAGGCGTTGGTGGGCAACGACCTGCGGGTGTCCGCCCGGTACATCCAGGAGCACGGGGACGTGCCGATCGGCGAGGACGAGATCGTCGACGTGCTGCTCGGCGGGGTGGTGCGTCGCATGCGTGAGCACGTGCCGTGGCGACCAGGCGCCCTCGAGCTGCTCGCGGCTCTGCGTGAGCAAGGCGTGCCCTGCGCCTTGGTCACGATGTCCTGGACGGCCCTGGCCGACACGTTCCTGGCCAGTGCACCCGCGGACACCTTCGCGGTGGTCGTCACCGGGGACCGAGTCGAACGCGGCAAGCCGCACGCCGACCCCTACCTGCGCGCCGCCGAGCTGCTCGGCGTGCCGGTCGCAAACTGCGTAGCCATTGAGGACTCGGTCACGGGCGTGACGTCTGCCGAGGCCGCCGGAGTACCCACCCTCGCGGTGCCGCACATCGTACCGGTCGCTGCGGCGCCTGGCCGCTCCCGGGCGCACTCGCTGGTCGAGCTGACCGTGCGCGACCTGGCTCGGATCGCCGCCGGAGAGACGATCGACCTGCTGCTCTGAAGGGCAGCAGGTCGACCAGCGTCCTCGGCTATTCGGTCCGGACGGCTACTCGGTCGTGACCGCCCGGATGATGTCCAGCTTGGACGCCCGCCAGGCCGGCCACAGCGCCGCCAGCAGGCCGACGATCCCGGCCAGCACGAACGTCGCGACCACCTCGCCCCAGGGCAGCGCCAACGTGTCCAGTCCCTGGTCGGCGAGCACCCGCTGCAGCAGGACCCCGAGCGTGAGCCCCAGCGCCGTGCCCATCACGGCACCGAACAGCGCGGTCAGGACGGCCTCGTTGCCGATCGTCCGGCGCAGCTGACGACGCGTCATCCCGACGGCGCGCAGCAGGCCGATCTCACGGGTCCGTTCGAACACCGACAGGGCCAGCGTGTTGATGATGCCCAGTGCGGCGATTACCACGGAGAGTCCCAGCAGCCCGTAGAGGATCCCGAGCAGCTGGTTGACCTGGGCCCGGTTGGCGGCCTTGAACTCGTCCCGGTCCTGCACGGAGATGACGAGCTGGGGCTTGACCAGCGCGGTCAGCTCAGAACGCACCTGCTCGCTGTCCGCGCCGGGCTCGGTCTTGACGAAGGCCGCATAGGAGACCTGGCTGGCCACCGGCACGGATTTCTCGTACAGCTCGCGGGGGATGAGCACCTGCGACCCGATGGCCTGCGTGTCGGCGTAGACCGCACCGACCCGCAGCTGCTGGTCGGTGCTCACTCCGACGGTGGCGTTCACGGTGTCCCCGACCGACAGGTGGTGATCGGTCGCGAACGTGTGCGAGATCGCCATCTGCCCCTGGTCCAGGGAGGTGATGTCACCGGCCTGGACGTCCAGCTGCACGGTCTGCGCCAGCCCCGAACCCGAGACGCCGGCCCCGGTCGTCGTCGTGTCGCCAATCTTCACCGGCACCAGCCCCTGGTCGACCACGGCTGCGACGCCGTCGAGCTGGGCGGCCTGGTCGGCGACCGCGTTGGGGAAGGGGGTGTTTCCACCGCTCAGCACGAAG
The DNA here is from genome assembly GCF_049994355.1 of Angustibacter sp. McL0619. Lineage (NCBI taxonomy): Bacteria > Bacillati > Actinomycetota > Actinomycetes > Kineosporiales > Kineosporiaceae > Angustibacter > Angustibacter sp. McL0619. The sequence goes on from NZ_CP188257.1 coordinate 2,445,615, forward strand.
TCAGCCTTGACCTGGTCGTCCACCAGCTTGTCGATGGACGCGTTGGTCGTTGCCGCGATCACCGCGAAGGCCGACACCAGTGCCAGTCCGATCATCAGCGAGATCGCCGTGGTCGCGGTGCGTCGAGGGTTGCGCAGGGTGTTGTCCCGGGCCAGCTTGCCGACGGTCCGGGACAGCTTCGCCCCCGGTGCCCCGATGACTCTCAGCACAGGGCGCGAGATCAGTGGCGCGGCGACGATCATGCCGATGAACGTCAGGAACGCGCCGAGGCCGAGCACCTTCGCCGCGTCGTTCCCCTCGAGTGCGGTGACGCCGTACGTCATCACACCCACGCCCACAGCCAGCGAGACGGCCCCGATGAGGCCGCGACGACGCAGGCTCTTCTCCGGCAGTGCGACCTCGTCGCGCATCGCGGCGACCGGCGAGATCCGCCCGGCGCGCCAGGCCGGCAACACCGCGCTGGCCACCGTGACGACGACCCCGATCGCGAAGCTCCAGACCACGGTCCGGGTGTGCACCGGCAGGCCGCTGTTGATCTCCAGGCCGAAGCTGCCGACGAGCAGCTGCAAGCCCTTGGCGAGCGCGATCCCGGCCAACAGTCCCAGCGCGCCGCCGGCGAGCCCGATGACCGACGCCTCGCCCAGGACCACTCGCATCACCTGGGCGCGGCGGGCACCGACGGCCCGCAACAACGCGAGCTCTCGGGTCCGCTGGGCCACCAGCATCGAGAAGGTGTTGAAGATGATGAACACACCGACCAGCAGGCTGATGAAGGCGAAGACCAGCAGGAACGTGTTGATGAAGCTGAGGCCCTCGGCGAAGGAGGACTTGGTCTCGGCCGCGAACTGAGCGCCCGTGATCGCCTCCTCGCCCTGCGGTAGCGTCGCCGCCACCCGGTCACGCAGCGTCTGCTGACTGACCCCTTCGTCCGCCCGTAACGTGATCGACTGGACCGTGCCGTCGGGTGCGAACCACTTCATGGCCGACGCCTCGTCGACCGTGACGATCGTCTGACCGGCCGAACCGCCGACGAACTCCTGCACCCCGACGATCTTGACCGGCTGCACCGTTCCGGCGACGACCAGCTTCGTCGAGTCACCGAGCTTGAGGCCGGCCTTCTCGAGCGTGGTCGCCTCGACCGCCACCTCGTCCGAGCTCGTCGGTCCGCGCCCCTCCTTCATCAGCAAGGACTCGTCGTCGGCGCGGAAGGCGAAGCCGAAGCTCGGCGCGCCACCGTTGCGCACGGCCGTGCCGTCCTTGCCAACCAGGACGGCGGTCCCGCCCAGGTCAGGCGTGGCGTCCCGCGCGCCGTCGACCTTCGCGAGCTCGTGGGCCTGCGACGCCTGCAGCGGCGTCCGCAGATCGCTGGAGTCGGCGACCCCCGAGTTCACCTTGGCGCCGCGCACGACGACGTCGGTGCCGGCGGTGGCGCCGTCCGAGATGCGGTCGAACGTGGACTTGAGGCTGTCACTGAGCACGAACGTGCCGGCCACGAACGCGACCCCGAGCATCACCGACAACGTGGTGAGCACGAACCGCAGCAGGTGGCCGCGCACTCCCTTGAGGGTCACTCGCAGCATCAGGACCGCCGCCCCGCGGCGTCGAAGCCCTTCATGCGGTCGAGCACGGCGTCGGCCGTCGGCTCGTGCATCTCGTCGACGATCTTGCCGTCAGCCAGGAACAGCGCGCGGTCTGCGTACCCGGCAGCGACCGGGTCGTGCGTGACGATCACGATCGACTGGCCGAACTCGTCCACCGAGCGCCGCAGGAAGCCGAGGATCTCGGCGCCGGCCCGCGAGTCCAGGTTTCCGGTCGGCTCGTCGGCGAACACGATCGCCGGGCGGCTCGCCAGCGCCCGGGCGCACGCCACCCGCTGCTGTTGGCCACCGGAGAGCTCGTTCGGCCTGTGATGCAGCCGGTCGCGCAGGCCGACGGTGTCGACCACGGTGTCGAACCAGGTCTGGTCGACCTTGGTGCCGGCGATGTCCATCGGCAGGGTGATGTTCTCGCGCGCGCTCAGCGTCGGCACCAGGTTGTACGACTGGAAGACGAAGCCGACCCGCTGACGACGCAGCTCGGTCAGGGCCTTGTCCTTCAGGCCAGCAACCTCCACCCCGTCGATGGTCACGCTCCCCTGCGTGGGGGTGTCCAGCGCCGCCATGCAGTGCATCAGCGTGGACTTGCCCGAGCCGGACGGCCCGAGGATCGCGGTGAACCGACCACGACCGAAGTCGACGTCCACCCCGTCCAGTGCGTGCACCTCGGCCTCGCCTCGCCCGTAGATCTTCACCAGACCACGCGCACTCGCGACCGCGTCGGTCGTCGTCTCCGCTACTGCCGGCACCTGCTCCACCTCAAGCCCCTCGTCCTTGGCGTTCACTTCGATGGCGACGTCGTCTTCGCGCGCCTGGTTCGTGCTCACGTTGGGAACCCCCGCTCCAGACCGCCCGACCGCCTCGCCGAGCAGCGAAACCCATCCTCGGCCACGACGCAGTCCTGGCGCGAGGGGGTATCACCCTGGCTCGACCCTGAGCCGGACCCTGACGCCTAGTCGCTGGCGGCGGCGTCCTGCCCGGTGAAGCGTGGGTCCAACGCGCGCTCGAGGGAGTGCTCGGGCAGCGGCGGGGGAGTGCCACCCCAGGCGGGACAGATCGCCTGGTGGTCGCACCAGTCGCAAAGCCGGCCCCGGTTGGGGCGCCAGTCGCCCGTCGCCGCTGCACGCTCGATGGCCGCCCAGAGCGCCTTGACCTTGCGCTCGGTGGCGAGCAGATCGGCCTCGTCAGGTTCGTAGCGCAGGATCTGACCGTCGCCGAGGTACACCAGCTGGAGCAGCCTGGGCACAACGCCGCGGGTGCGCCACAGCACGAGGGCGTAGAAGCGCATCTGGAACAGCGCCTTGATCTCGAAGTGCTCCGAGGGGGAGCGACCGGTCTTGTAGTCCACCACCCGCAGCGCTCCGGTCGGTGCGACGTCCAACCGGTCGACGTAGCCGCGCAGCACCAGGCCGTCGTCCAGCGTGGTCTCGACGTACAGCTCGCGCTCCGCCGGCTCGAGGCGGGTCGGGTCCTCCAGGTCGAACCAGCGCGCGACCAGCTCGTCCGCGGAGCCCAGCCACTCCGCCAGCGCGGCGCCGTCGTCGTCCGGGAACAGCGTGGCGAGCTCGGGGTTCGCCTCGACCAGCCCCTCCCACTGCGGGCGAAGCAGCCCCCGGGCTGCCTCTACGGTGCGCTCACCGGCAGGCAGGTCGAACAACCGCTCGAGCACGGAGTGCACAACGGTGCCCCGGACCGCCGCCGGCGAGGGCGCCTCGGCCAAGCGGTCCACGACGCGGAAACGGTAGAGCAGCGGGCAGTGCATGAAGTCCGCAGCGCGGCTCGGAGACAGCGCGGCGCGCAGCGCGGTCGGCGCATCAGCAGCGGTCTCGGTCATGAGCGTGACTCTAGGCGGCGGGTCCGACAACCGTCCGCGCGACAGGCGGGCGGCCCACGGTTCCAGCGCGGGCACCTACCATCGGGGCGTGAACAACCGTCCCGGGCTCCAGCTGGCGCGGGTCGCTGGATTCCCGGTCTACCTCGCGCCCTCCTGGTTCGTCATCGCCGCGCTGGTCGTCGTCCTGTTCGCACCGCAGGTCGAGGTATCGGCGGGACTGCGGCCACCGCAGACGTATCTGGTCGCGGCCGCCTACGCGCTCCTGCTGCTCGCCTCGGTCCTGGTGCACGAGCTGGCGCACGCCTTCACCGCCCGTGCCGTCGGGCTGCCGGTCGAGCAGGTGGTCGCGGACCTGTGGGGCGGGCACACCCAGTTCAGCCAGGAGGCGCCCGACCCCGGACGCAGCGCCCTGGTCGCGGTCGCCGGTCCACTCAGCAACGCGGTGCTCGCCGGTATCGGGGTGCTGGTTCTGCCCGGCACAGACGGCGAGGTCACCCGGCTGCTGGTCGTGGCCGGCATCTACGCCAACGCGTTCGTCGCGGCGTTCAACCTGGCTCCCGGCCTGCCGCTGGACGGCGGGCGGCTGGTCGAAGCGGCCGTCTGGGCCGTCAGCCGACGCCGCTGGGCCGGCACCCTGGTCGCCGGCTGGTGCGGCCGCGTGGTCGCGGCCGGGGTCGTGCTCTGGCTGGTGCTGCTGCCGTTGCTGGACAACCGCCGGCCGACCGCGTTCGGCGTGGTGTGGGCCGTACTCGTGGCCGGGCTGCTCTGGCGCGGAGCCTCCGGTGCGGTCGAGCTGGGTCAGGTGCTGCGTTCGGCGCAGCGGCTGGACCTGGGCAGCTACCTGGAACCGGCCCGCGCGCTACCGCTGGCGAGCACGGGCTGGCGTCCGGCCCCGTCCGGCGGCCACGTGGTCGCACTGGACGAGCACGGTCGTCCGGTCGGCATCCTGCGAATGCAGGACGCGATGCGGCACGTCGGCGGCCAGCAAGCACCCGGACCCCAGACACCGCTGTCCGCCGTGATGACCGTGCTGCCCTCCGTCGTCGTGGTGCCCGCCGACCTGTCCGGGGAGGGCGTCTTGCGCACGCTGGCCACGAACGGCGCCCACGTACTGGTCGCGGTGGACCCCACGGGGCACGTCGTCGGGGTCGCGGACGCGCAGCGGTTGGCGCACGCCCTCACCGGTCGCCCGTAGACTCGCCCGCCATGACCACCGCCACTGGCGCCAGCCGGCGCCGAGGCCCCTTCGCGTTCGGCGACCGGGTCCAGCTCACCGACCCGAAGGGGCGGCTGCACACCATCACGCTGCTGCCGGGCCGCCAGTTCCACACGCACGCCGGCTGGTTCGCGCACGAGGCGGTGGTCGGGCAGCCGGAGGGCAGCGTCGTGGTCAACACGGCCGGCGTGCAGTACCTCGCGCTGCGCCCACTGCTCGCCGACTACGTGCTGTCGATGCCTCGCGGCGCGGCGGTCGTCTACCCCAAGGACGCGGGGCAGATCGTGGCCATGGCGGACGTCTTCCCGGGCGCGACGGTGGTGGAGGCCGGGGTCGGCTCGGGAGCCCTGACCATGTCGCTGCTGCGAGCCGTCGGCGACACCGGGCGGCTGATCAGCATCGAGCGGCGGGCCGACTTCGCGGACATCGCGCGCGGCAACGTCGAGGAGTTCTTCGGCGGCCCGCACCCCGCCTGGCAGCTCGAGCGCGGCAGCTTCCAGGAAGCGCTCGGCGAGCTGACCGAGCCGAGCTCGGTGGACCGCGTCGTGCTCGACATGCTCTCGCCCTGGGAGTGCCTGGACGCGGCCGCGGAAGCGCTCGTGCCTGGCGGCGTGCTGGTCTGCTACGTCGCCACCGTCACCCAGCTGTCCAGGGTCACCGAGGCGGCCAGGGAGCACGGCTGCTTCACCGAGCCGTCCGCGTGGGAGTCGCTGGTCCGCGGCTGGCACCTCGAGGGGCTCGCCGTGCGTCCCCAGCACCGGATGGTCGGTCACACTGGGTTCCTCGTCACTGCCCGCCGGCTGGCCGACGGGGTCGCCCCGCCCGAGCGCCGTAGGCGCCCCGCGAAGGGCACGTCGGACGACGAGTGGACCGCGGAGGACCTGGGCGAGCGGCCGATCTCCGACAAGAAGGTCCGACGAGTACGACGTGACATCGGCGTTTCTGGGTCGGTCGAGGACACCTCCTCGGGTTAGGGTCAAGTCGTGGGTCCCTAGTGGGGGAGGTGCGACATGACGGACAACGACTCCGGCGGACGCTCGCCGGCCGACCTGCTGCGGCAGGTTCACGCGCTCGAGGACGAGATCGCTGTGCTGCGTCGCAGGGTGGCCACGTCGCCGGACCGGGTGCACGCACTCGAGGCGCGGCTGTCGCAGCTGCAGACGTCTCTGGAGACGACGACGTCGCAGAACGAGCGGCTCGTGCGCACCTTGAAAGAGGCGCGCGACCAGATCATCACACTGAAGTCCGAGGTCGACCGACTGGCGCAGCCGCCGTCCGGTTTCGGAACCATCGTCGAGGTCGGCCCCGAGGGGACGGTCGACGTGCTCACCGGCGGGCGCAAGATGCGTGTCGCGGTGAGCCCGACGGTTGACGAGCTCGACCTGGTCCCAGGTCGCGAGGTTCTGCTCAACGAGGCGCTGAACGTCGTCCAGGCCCGCGGGTTCGAGCGGGTCGGCGAGGTCGTGCAGCTCAAGGAGATCCTCGGTGAGGACCGCGTCCTGGTGGTCGGCCACGCCGACGAGGAGCGTGTCGCCCGGGTGGCGGACGCGCTGCGCGAGCACAAGATGCGGATCGGTGACGGTCTGCTGATCGACGCGCGTGCCGGGTTCGTGTACGAGCGGATCCCCAAGGCCGAGGTCGAGGAGCTCGTCCTGGAGGAGGTCCCGGACATCGCCTACGAGGACATCGGTGGGCTGGGGAACCAGATCGACCAGATCCGGGACGCCGTCGAGCTGCCGTACCTGCACCCCGAGCTGTTCCGCGAGCACCACCTGCGCCCACCCAAGGGCGTCCTGCTGTACGGACCGCCCGGCTGCGGCAAGACGCTGATCGCGAAGGCGGTCGCCTCGTCGTTGGCCCGCAAGGTCGCCGAGCTCACCGGCCAGCCGTTGGGAAAGTCGTACTTCCTGAACATCAAAGGCCCGGAGCTGCTCAACAAGTATGTCGGCGAGACCGAGCGGCACATCCGGCTGATCTTCCAGCGGGCCCGGGAGAAGGCCTCGGACGGAACGCCCGTCGTGGTGTTCTTCGACGAGATGGACTCGCTGTTCCGCACCCGTGGCTCGGGGGTCAGCTCGGACGTCGAGACCACCATCGTTCCTCAGCTGCTGTCCGAGATCGATGGTGTCGAGCGGCTCGAGAACGTCATCGTGATCGGGGCATCGAACCGCGAGGACATGATCGACCCGGCCATCCTGCGCCCAGGACGGCTGGACGTGAAGATCAAGATCGAGCGCCCTGACGCCGAGGCGTCGCGGGACATCTTCACCAAGTACCTGACGGCCGACCTGCCGCTGCACGAGCGTGACCTCGCCGAGAACGGCGGCTCCCCGCAGGCGACGGTCGAGGCGATGATCCAGCGGACCGTCGAGCGGATGTACTCCGAGATCGACGAGAACCGCTTCCTGGAGGTCACGTACGCCAACGGCGACAAGGAGATCCTGTTCTTCAAGGACTTCAACTCCGGCGCCATGGTGCAGAACATCGTGGACCGCGCGAAGAAGTCGGCCATCAAGGACTTCCTGACCACGCAGCAGCGCGGCATCCGGGTCGAGCACCTGCTGGACGCGTGCATCGACGAGTTCAAGGAGAACGAGGACCTGCCGAACACCACCAACCCGGACGACTGGGCCCGCATCTCCGGCAAGAAGGGCGAGCGAATCGTCTACATCCGTACGCTGATCACCGGCAAGCAGGGCACCGAGCCGGGCCGGGCGATCGACACGGTGGCCAACACCGGCCAGTACCTGTGAGCCCGCACACCTGAGCTGACACGCCCTCCACCTGCTTGCTGGGACCGGGCCCACGTGCCACGGTGACCCGGTGCCTCCGTCCGGATCAGCAGCCCCCACGTCCCGCGTCGCACTAGTGACCGGGGCCGGTCGGGGTATCGGACGCGCCGTCGCGCTCCGGCTGAGCGAGGCCGGGGTGCCTGTCGCACTCACTGCGCGCAGCACCGCTGAGCTCGAGGAGACGGCCCATGCGTGCGCCGGGCCAACGCTGGTGATCCCGGCCGACCTCACCGCGGACGGTGCGGTCGAGGAACTCTTCGGCCGGGTCGAGTCCGACTGGGCCGCGGTGACGGACCTGGTGCTCAACGCCGGCGCCGGCGTCTCGGCCCGGGTCGAGAAGACCAGTGACGAGGACTGGCAACGCATGCTCGACCTGAACCTGACAGCACCCTTTCGCTGCCTTCGGCGCGCGCTGCCTGCCATGCGGGCCGGCGGGTACGGGCGCGTCGTGGCGGTGGCCTCGATCGCCGGCCGGGTCGGTGAGCCGTACATCTCCGCCTACACGGCGAGCAAGCACGGACTGATCGGTCTGGTGCGTTCGGCGGCCGCCGAGGTCGCCCGGGACGGAGTCACCGTGAACGCGGTCTGCCCCGGCTACGTGGACACCCCGATGACCGACGCGACGATTCGCGGCATCGTCGAGGCAACCGGCCGCACCCTGGAGCAGGCCCGAGAGGCGTTGGCACGCAAGCAACCCACCGGCCGGCTGGTCACCCCGCAGGAGGTGGCGGACGTCGTCCTGCTCTGCCTCGGCAATGCGTCCATCACCGGTCAGGCCATCAACGTGGACGGAGGGGCGGTCCAGTCATGACGCTCGAACGAGTCAACCCGCCGTCCCTGGCGGCGCCGAGTGGGTTCTCGCACGCCGTGGTCGGCACGGGCAAGGTCGTGGTGCTGGCCGGTCAGACCGCCTTGGACGCCGACGGGCGGGTGGTCGGGACGGATGTCGTCCAGCAGTTCGAGCAGTCGCTGGCCAACCTCCTGGCTGCGCTCGAGGCGGCTGGTGGGCGTCCGGACCAGCTCGCCGGTCTGACCATCTACAGCGTCGACCTGGCCGACTACCGGGAGCACGCCCGCGACATCGGCCGGGTCTGGCGCCGGCTGGTCGGCACCGACTACCCGGCGAGCGCCGGGATCGGGATCTCCCGGCTGTGGGACGAGGAGGCGCTGGTCGAGCTGCAGGGCATCGCGATCATCTGACGCCTGGCTGCCCGGGGTCAGCGACCGTTGGCCCGCAGCACGGCGCCGAGGTGGCGGTGGGCAGGGTCCGCCAGCCTGGCCTGCAGATCCTCGAACAGCTGACCGGCACGTGCGCCGGGCCACCTGTCCGGCAGCACCGCGAGCGGAAGTCCTGGGTCCAGGTACGGCAGGCGACGCCACGCGGTGAGCGCGGTGACGTAGTCGGCGAACGCCTCGCAGTCGTTGATGATGCGCCGTCGCTGCCAGCGTCGCAGCACGGGGGAGAAGGCAGCAGTGAACTCCTCGTACATGCCGGACAGGCCGTCCAGCTCCCACCACTTGGCGACCTCGGCGCGCAGGTCCCCGAAGGCGACGTGGTCGGCGCGGAACAGGTCGACGTACTCGGTCAGCTCGTGCCGGGCCAGGACGTCGCGGGTCTCAGCGGCCAAGTGCGACGGCGCGATCCAGACCCCGGCTGAGACCGTGCCGAAGCCGAGCCAGGTCAGGCGCGAACGGAGCTGGTGGCGGCGCCGGCGCTCGGACTCGGGGACGCTGAACACCGCGAGCACCCACCCGTCGTCGTGGCCGGCCCGGACCCGACGGAAGATCCGCTGGTCGCCTTCGGCGAGGATGCTGCGCCCGGTGGCGGAGAGCTCGTAGCCGGCCACGCCCGCACGACTGTTCGCGATCAGCACCCCACGCCGCTTGAGCCGTGAGATCGCGGACCGGACGGCGGGCTCCTCGACGCCGACCCCCTCCAGCAGCCGTACCAGGGTGGAGACGGCCAGCCAGCCGGAGGTCTCGCGCGCGTACAGCCCGTAGACGGTCACGATGAGGGCGCGAGGCTGTTGGGCCGGCAGTCGAGTCGCTCTCGCGTGGCCGTCGGTCGTCACGGGAGCACGATAGCGGTGACCTCGCGGGTCGGCGCGTCGTGTCGTGGTCTCTTGATTGTCGTCACGTTGTAGTCATACTGGGCAGGTGACGCCACAGGGTCCGACCGCTGCCGGCACGGCGGCCTCGCACACGGCTGGGCTCGCGCCGTCCGCCCACGTGGACACCTTCTGCCGCGACCACCTGCCTGCAACCCAGCAGTGGCCGGAGCTCATCTTCGACCTCCCGGACGTGCAGTACCCGGCAAGGTTGAACTGTGCGGTCGAGCTGCTCGACCGGACGATCGCCGAGTACGGTACCGACCGGGCGTGCCTCGTGGCACCCGACGGCACCCGGTGGAGCTACGGCGAGCTGGCCGACCAGGTGCGCCGGGTTTCGCGGGTGCTGGTGGACGAGCTGGCCGTCGTCCCGGGCCAGCGGGTGCTGCTGCGCGGACCCAACAACCCGTGGCTGGTGGCGTGCTGGTTCGCGGTGCTGCGTTGCGGTGCGGTGGCGGTCACCACGATGCCGCTGCTGCGGGCCGGGGAGCTGTCCACGATCCACGAGATCGCCCAGCTCGACCTCGCCCTGTGCGACGACCGCTTCACCGACGACCTGCGCGCGGCGAACCTCGACGTGCCGGTGGTCACCTTCGGCGGGACGGACCCACAGGACCTGGTCCAGCGCGCGCAACGACACGTCGGCGAGCACACGGCGGTGGACACGGCGGGGGACGACGTCGCCCTGCTGGCGTTCACCTCCGGCACCACTGGGCGCCCGAAGGCCACCATGCACTTCCACCGCGACGTCCTGGCCAACGCCGACACCTTCGCCAAGCACTTGCTCAAGCCGACGCCCGAGGACGTGTTCACCGGGACGCCACCGCTCGCCTTCACCTTCGGCCTGGGCGGTCTGGTGGTGTTCCCGTTGCGGGTCGGCGCCAGCACCCTGTTGATCGAGAAGGCGTCGCCGGACCAGCTGGCCGACCTCGTCGAGTCGCACGGCGTCACCGTCTGCTTCACCGCCCCGACGGCGTACCGGGCCATGCTCACCGCGGGTCGCCTGGACCGGCTGTCATCGCTGCGTCGCTGCGTCTCGGCGGGCGAGCACCTGCCTGCGGCCACCTGGCAGGCCTTCTACGACGCCACCGGGATCAAGATCATCGACGGGCTCGGCGCGACCGAGATGCTGCACATCTTCGTCTCGGCCGCGGACGACGACATCCGGCCCGGGTCCACCGGCCGCGCCGTCCCCGGATACCAGGTCACCGTGCTCGACGCCGACGGCAACGAGCTGCCGGCCGGGCAGGTCGGACGGCTCGCCGTACGCGGTCCGACCGGGTGCCGGTACCTGTCCGACGACCGCCAGGCCGTGTACGTGCAGAACGGGTGGAACATCACCGGCGACACCTACCTGCGCGACGAGGACGGCTACTTCTGGTACCAGGCGCGCAGCGACGACATGATCATCTCGGCCGGGTACAACATCGCCGCCCCGGAGGTCGAGGAGGCGCTGATGAGCCACCCGGACGTCGCCGAGGTGGCCGTCATCGGCATGCCGGACGTCGACCGCGGCCAGCTCGTCACAGCCTTCGTCGTGCTCAACGAGGACGTCGTCGCCGATCCCGCTCTGGTGCACGCGCTGCAGGACCACGTCAAGGCGGTGATCGCGCCGTACAAGTACCCGCGTCGGATCGAGTTCGTCTCCGAGCTGCCCCGCACCAGCACGGGCAAGCTGCAGCGGTTCCGGCTGCGGCGCTAGATCGCAGCCGGTCAGTCGCCCTCGCGCAGCAGCTCGCGCGCGATGATGCCGAGCTGAACCTCGGAGGCGCCCTCGTAGATCCGCGGCGCCCGCACCTCGCGGTAGAGGTGCTCGAGCAGGTGACCGCGTTCGAGAGCTCGGGCGCCGTGGATCTGCACGGCGGAGTCCACCACCCACTGCGCGGTTTCGGTGGCGGCCAGCTTGGCCATCGCGGCCCGGGTGCTGACCCCGATGCGACCAGCGTCGTAGGCCGCAGCGGCCTGGTAGACGAGCAGCCGGGCGGACTGCGTCCTGGTGGCCATCTCGGCCAGCCGGTGCGCGACCGACTGCTGCTGAGCCAGTGGCAGCCCGAACGCGACCCTGCCCCGGGCGTGCCGCACGCTCGCGTCCAGCGCGGCCTGGGCCATCCCTACCGCGAACGCCCCGACGCTCGGGCGGAACAGGTCGAGCGTGCGCATCGCCACCGCGAACCCGCGGTCCGGTTCGCCCAGCAGCTCGTCGGCCGAGACCCGCACGCCGTCCAGCTCCAGCCGCCCGATGGGGTGTGGTGAGAGCAGGTCCAGCGACTGGCCACTGACTCCGGCCCGGTCGCCTGGGACGACGAACCCGCTGACGCCGCGCGCCCCGGCGCCGGGCGTGGTCCGGGCGAACACCGTGTAGACGTCCGCCTGCGGCGCGTTCGAGATCCACATCTTGGTGCCGGTCAGTCGCCAGCCGTCCCCGTCCCGCTCCGCCCGCAGGCTCAGGGCCGCGGCATCGGAGCCGGCCTCGGGCTCGGTCAGCGCGAAGGCGGCGACCGCCTCGCCGCTGGCCACCCTTGGCAGCCACGTGCGGACCTGGGTCTCGGTCCCGCTCTGCAGCACCGGGTAGGCCCCTAGGCCCTGCAGCGCGAGCGCGGTCTCGGCCTCAGTGCTCTCCCTGGCCAACGCTTCGCGCAGCAGGCACAGGTCGAAGGCTGCGGCCTCCCGGCTGAGCACTCCATCGTCCGAGCTCTTCGGTGCCGCCGGGCCGAAGCCGGGAAAGAGCCGAGCCAGCAGGCCGAGGTCGCCCATGGCGCGCAGCAGCGGCCGGTTGACGACGCCGGGCTCACCCGCCTCGACCAGGGGCAGCAGATCCTGCGCCGCACGCTCGCGGGCCCACTCGGCCAGCGCGCGCTGGTCTGGCTCCAAGTCCCAGGCAACCACCGGTCAGCGCCCCATCCACTGCGGGTCGCGACCCTGGCTGAACGCCTCGTAGAACTCGCGGTAGTCCTCGCCGGTCATCAGCAGGGCCTGCGTGACGGCCTCCAGCTCGACGGCCGCGGACAGGCTCATGTCCAGCTCGCGGGACAGCAGCGCCTTGGTCTGGGCATAGGCGTGGGTGGGGCCGTCAGCGAGCCGCCGGGCCAGTTGCGCCGCGACCTCGCCGGCCGTGCCGTCCTCGACCAGCCGGGTCACCAGACCCCACCGCTCCGCCTGCTCGGCGGGCAGGGTGTCGCCCAGCAGCAGCAGCTCGCTGGCCCGACCGAGGCCTACCAGCCGGGGGAGCAGATAGGCGGCGCCCATGTCGGCGCCGGCCAGTCCCACCTTGGTGAACAGGAAAGCGAAGCGGGCCGACTGCTCGACCACCCGCAGGTCGCTGGCCAGTGCGAGTACCGACCCGGCGCCCGCCGCGACCCCGTGCACCGCGGCGATCACCGGCACCGGGCACTCACGCAGCAGCCGGACGACCTCGCCGGTCATCCGGGTGAAGGCCAGCAGCTCGGCGTGGCCCATCTCCAGCGTGCGTCCGATGATCTCGTGCACGTCGCCGCCGGAGCAGAACGCCCGGCCCTCGCCACGCAGCACGAGCACCCGGGTGTCGCCGCGGTGCGGGAGCTCGGTCAGCAGGTCACGCAGGTCGGCGTAGACCTCGAAGGTCAAGGCGTTCAGCCGGTCCGGCCGGTCGAAGGCGATCGTGCAGACCCCTTCGTCCCAGCTCACCCGGAAGTGCTTCCAGTCCGAGGTGAGCGGGGCCGAGCCACGAAACGCACTCACGGGCAGTCCTCCTCGACACGGTGATGCGAGATAGCGTATCCATGACTAGCGTCAAGATGGCGCAATAGGGGCGAGGATTGTCGGTGGAGGACAGCATGCGCATCGCGGTCGTCGGTGGCGGGCCAGGCGGGCTGTACCTCGCCGCGCTGGTCAAGCAGCTCCGGCCGGACCACCAGGTGACCGTCTGGGAGCGCAACGCGCCCGACGACACCTTCGGGTTCGGCGTCGTCTTCTCCGACCAGACTCTCGGCGGCATCGAGCAGGCCGACCCGGTGGTGCACGCGGCGATGGAGCGCGAGTTCGCCCGCTGGGACGACATCGACATCCACGTCAAGGGCGAGGTGATCACCAGCGGGGGACACGGCTTCGCCGCGATGAGCCGACTGCGGCTGCTCCAGATCCTGCAGGCGCGCTGCCGGGAGCTCGGCGTCGAGCTGCTCACCAGCACCCTGGCACCGGACGTCGAGGACCTGTCGGCCACCCACGACCTCGTCGTCGCGGCGGACGGCGTCAACTCCGCCACCCGCACCCGTTGGGCCGACGAGTTCGGTGCGAGCACCGAGACGCGCCAGTGCCGATACATGTGGCTGGGCACCGATCGGGTGCTGGACGCCTTCACCTTCGTCGTGCGCGAGACCCCGCACGGCGTCATGCAGGTGCATGCCTACCCCTACGACGACAGCGGCAGCACCTTCATCGTGGAGATGCGCGACGAGGTCTGGCGCGCGGCCGGTTTCGACCGCGACGTGAGCGGGCTCGCGGTCGGCCAGTCCGACGAGGAGTCGATCGCGGCCGTCCGTGAGCTGTTCGGCGACCTGCTGGACGGTTACCGGGTCAAGGGCAACAACTCGCGCTGGGTCAGCTTCGGCACCGTGCGGACCAGCACCTGGCGGCGCGGCAACGTCGTCCTGCTCGGCGACGCCGCGCACACCGCGCACTTCTCGATCGGGTCCGGCACGAAGCTGGCGATGGAGGACGCGCTGGCGCTGGCCGCGTGCCTGCACGAGCAGCCGAACGTCGAGGCGGCGCTGGAGGCGTACGAGACCGAGCGCCGTCCGGTGGTGCTGTCCACCCAGCGCGCCGCGCAGGCCAGCCTGGAGTGGTTCGAGAACCTCGGCCAGTACCTGGACCAGGACCCGGTGCAGCTCGCGTTCAACATCCTGACCCGCAGCCGTCGGGTCACCTACGACGAGCTGCGGCTGCGCGACCCGGAGTTCGTCGCCGCGGCAGACGCCTGGTTCGCCGGTGCCACCAAGCAGGCCGGGCACGGTGACGGCGAGGTCCGGCCGCCGATGTTCCAACCGCTGCGGCTGCGCGGGCTCGAGCTCGCCAACCGCGTCGTCGTCTCGCCGATGGACATGTACGTCGCCCAGGACGGCGTGCCGGGGGACTTCCATCTCGCCCATCTGGGCGGCAAGGCCCTCGGTGGGGCGGGGCTGGTGATGACCGAGATGGTCTGCGTCTCGCCGCGAGGCCGCATCTCGCCCGGCTGCTGCGGACTGTGGGACGACGAGCAGCAGCAGGCGTTCAGCCGCATCACGGCGTTCGTGCACGAGCACTCCGATGCGGCGATCGGGTTGCAGCTGGGGCACTCTGGGCGCAAGGGGTCCACCCGGCTGATGTGGGAGGGGATCGACGAGCCGCTGCCCGAGGGCAACTGGCCCGTCGTGGCGCCGTCCGCGCTGCCGTACCGCCAGGGCGTCAACCAGGTGCCGGCCGAGCTCACCCACGCCGAGATGGACGACATCAAGGCTGAGTTCGTCGCCGCGGCCCGCCGCGGGGTCGCCGCCGGGTTCGACCTGCTCGAGCTGCACTGTGCCCACGGCTACCTGTTGTCCAGCTTCATCTCACCGCTGACCAACTTGCGCCAGGACGAGTACGGCGGCGACCTGGCGGCGCGGCTGCGCTACCCGCTGGAGGTCTTCGCGGCCGTCCGAGCGGTCTGGCCGGACGACCGTCCGGTCACCGTCCGGATCTCGGCGACCGACTGGGTGGACGGTGGCACCGACGTCGAGGACGCGGTGCTGGTCGCGCAGGCGTTCGCCGAGGCCGGCGCGGACGCAGTGGACGTCTCGACCGGCCAGGTGACTGCGACGGAGCGGCCGGCCTTCGGGCGCTCGTACCAGACCCCCTTCGCCGACGCGGTGCGCAACCGCTCGCAGATCGCCACCGTCGCGGTGGGGGTCATCTCGTCCTTCGACGACGTGAACTCGATCCTGCTGGCCGGGCGGGCCGACCTGTGCGCGCTCGGCCGAGCCCACCTGTACGACCCCAGCTGGACGCTGCACGCGGCCGCCGAGCAGGGGTACGCGGGGGACGGCGCCCGCTGGCCGTTGCCCTGGCAGGCCGGCAACCGCCGTCCGCAGACGGGGCGGACCGACGGGCCACCGCCGCGACTCGCGCTGGTCCGGTCCGGGGAGACGGGCACCCGGCACCGCCGCTGGCGGCCGGTTCAGTCGTGACGAGGGTGGTCGTCCAGCCACTCGCCGTCGACGAGGTGGCGGCGCAGGGCTCCGGCCAGCCAGGGCAACGCATCCGCCGGCAGGGCTGACGGGTCGAACCAGCCGACCTCGGAGCACTCGCTCACCGGTCGCGGCTCGCCCTGCCATGTTCTGGTCAGGAAGAAGAAGTCCGTGCCGCGATGCGGTCCGTCCACGTAGCGGGTGACTCCGATGGGTCGCAACCGGGCCACGTCCACCTGGACGCCGACCTCCTCGAGCAGCTCTCGCGCTGCTGCTGCGGGCAGCGACTCGTGGTCCTGCACGTGCCCGCCGGGCAGGCCCCATCGACCGCTGGCATAGGAGACGCCGTCTCTGCGAGCGAGCAGGATCCGGCCATCCGCTCGGTGCAGCACGGTCCAGGACACCAGGTGGTTCTCCAGCGGCGCCTCGCCGCTGCCGGACAGGCGCACGGACATGAACACCTTGTCCCAGCGCTGGTCTTGGACCGCGACGAAGCCCGGCAGGCGACCGTAGGTGGCGAATCCCGCTGACTCGTACAGCGCGATCGCAGCCGTGTTGTCGCCGCGGACGTCGAGCGTGAGCACCTCCACCCCCGCGGCGGTCGCGGACGTCACCAGCTCGCGCAGCAGGCGACGTCCGAGGCCACGGCCGCGGTGGTCGGTGCGCACCACGACGCGCTCCAGATCGGCGTGCGGCCGGTGCGTCGGTCGGGCGTATCGGCGCCAGTAGCCGAAGCCGACCAGCTGGTCGCCGGCCCACTGCAGGGCCACGCCGGCGTCGCCTTTCTCGACGTCGACCAGTACCAGACCCAGCAGGGATTCGACCTCGGCCTGCTCCGGTGGGTCGACCCAACCGAGCGCCGCGCCACCAGCCACCGCCGCACGCAGCAACGTACCCACCGCCAGGCGGGTGGCTGGGTCACTCAGCTCAGCAGCCGACGAGAGCGCGCTCATCGGCGTGCTCGCAGCACCAGGGCGGCCACCAGCCGCCAGCCCAGCAGCAGCACCGCGAGGACGACAGTGGCGACCAGCACGAACGAGGCAGCCGTTCCGGCACCGGTGGCCCGCCGCAGCAGCATCCCGAGCACGACGGCGCCGAGCCAGACCGCGACGCCCACCGGCCACACGACTGTCGGGCGGCGCCAGGCGCGAGACATGCCCCACCCGGCCAGGACGCCGACCAGGAACGGCCAGGCGACCTCGAGCACACCGGTCAGCGCGGTGCCCTCGTCGTGGCTGCGGCGGCCGACCGCAGCGAACACCAGCACGGCCACCAGGTCGAGCGCGAGGAGCCCCGGCGTCGCTCTCACAGCATTTTCCGCAGGAACTGGGCGATCTCCGCGATCGGTGCGTCGCCGCTGGCCGCGGCCCCGGGAAAGGACAGGAAACCGTGCGGGACGTCGTGGTACTCGGTGTACCGGACGGCGACCCCGGCCTCGCGCAACGTGTGCGCGTACCGGCGTCCGTCGTCCACCAGCGGGTCGTGGTCCGCGGTCTGGATGAGCGCCGCCGGGAGGCCGTCCAGGGCCGCCGCATGCAGCGGCGAGAACCGTGGGTCGCGGCGGTCACCGGCTGGGTTGTACCGCGCGACGTAGTCCAGCACCTTGCGCTTGGTCAGGATCGGCGCATGCGCGAACGTGTCGAGGGAGGGCGAGGAGAGGGTGCCGTCGAGCCCGGGGTAGACCAGCACCTGCGCGGTGATCGTCGGTCCGCGGTCGCGGGCGAGCAGGCAGACCACGGCGGCGAGGCCGCCCCCGGCGCTGTCGCCCGCGACGGCCACCCGTTCCGGGTCGACCCCCCAGCGCGCCGCCTGCTGCACCGCCCACCGGGTCGCCTCGTCGCAGTCCTCGACGGCTGCCGGGAACGGGTGCTCCGGCGCGAGCCGGTAGTCGACCGAGACCACCACCGCCGAGACCCGCGAGGCGATCTGGCCGCAGACCGCGTCGAAGCCTGGCACGGACCCGGTGACCCAGCCGCCGCCGTGGAAGTAGAGCACCAACGGCCGACCTGCGGCCGAGCCGGCCGGGGAGTAGACGCGCACCCGCAGGCTCCCGGCAGGGGTGGTTGCCTGCTCGTCGTGCCAGGTCACGTCGCGCGGCACGCGGCCGAAGATCAGGCTGAGCGGGAACCAGTGCGGGGGCCGGAGCAGCCGGGCCCGCTCGATCTGGCGCAGCGACTTCTCGGACAGCGGGGAGCCGCTGAGCCGGTCGACGACGGCGCAGAACGCCCTGGTGCGCCAGGGCAGGCTCATCGGCCGCCCTCGGCGGTTCCCCGGGCAGCGCGCTCGGTCAGGTACCGCTCGAGGGCGGCACGACCGTCCGGGATCATCGGCCGCCCGGGGTCGGCCATCAGGTCGCGGACGGCGGTGAGGGTCAGCCACTCGCCGCGCGCCACCTCCTCGGGCTGGTGCACGATCGGCCCGTGGCGCTCGGGACCCTCCCAGCGGGCCACGAAGGCCACGGCCAGCTCGTGGATCCGGTCGTCGCGGAACCACGCGGTGAACAGCGGCTCGAGGCTGATGTCGTGCACCCCGAGCTCCTCGGTCAGCTCTCGCGCAGCGGCTTCGTTGGGGTCCTCACCAGCTCGGACGACGCCACCGGCCCACGCGTCCCAGGTGCCCGGGTAGACGTCCTTGGTGTCCGTTCGCTGGTGCACGTAGATCCGACCGTGCGCGTCCGTGAGCAGGACGGCGGTGGCTGCGTGCGGCAGGTTGCGCGCACGCACCTGGGACCGCGGGGCGGACCCCACCACTCGGCCGTCGTCGTCGTCCGGGTCGTAGATCGCGACCAGCTCGTCGGCGCTCACCTTGGTGACCCTATGCGAGCCCTGCGCGGACGCCGACGGCGCGGACCGTAGGCTCGCGGTGTGAGCGTGCGACGGGTGATGGGGATCGAGACCGAGTACGGCGTCTCCGAACCCGGTGCGCCGGACGCGAACCCGATGCTGATGTCCGGACAGGTCGTCAACGCTTACGCGCAGCCGCTGGGCAACCGCGCCGGTCGCGCCAGGTGGGACTACGAGGACGAGGCGCCGCTGCGCGACGCGCGCGGCTTCGAGATGAGCAGGGCGCTGGCCGATGCCTCCCAGCTCACCGACGAGGAGGACCCGACCCTCGCCAACGTGATCCTGACCAACGGTGCACGGCTCTACGTCGACCACGCGCACCCCGAGTACAGCTCGCCCGAGGTGATGAGCCCGCGGGACGCGATCCGCTGGGACAAGGCCGGCGAGCGGATCATGGACGCCGCGGTGCGCTCCATCGCGGCGTCGCCGGGCCTGAGCCCGGTGAACCTGTACAAGAACAACACCGACGGCAAGGGCTCGTCGTACGGCACGCACGAGAACTACCTGATGAGCAGGGCCACGCCGTTCGCCGACATCGTGCGGCACCTGGTGCCGTTCTTCGTGTCCCGGCAGGTCTTCTGCGGGCAGGGCCGGGTGGGCATCGGGCAGCAGAGCGAGTCCGCCGGCTACCAGCTCACCCAGCGTGCCGACTTCTTCGAGGTCGAGGTGGGTCTGGAGACGACGCTCAAGCGGCCGATCGTGAACACCCGCGACGAGCCGCACGCGAGCGCGGACAAGTACCGGCGGCTGCACGTCATCATCGGGGACGCGAACCTCGCCGAGGTCGCCACGCTGCTCAAGATGGGCACCACCTCGCTGGTGCTGAGCATGGTCGAGGACCGTGCGCTGCACCGCGACCTCACAGTGGACCGGCCGGTGCAAGCGCTGCGCGCCGTGTCGCACGACCCGTCGCTGAAGGGGTTGGTCACGCTGCGGGACGGGACCAAGCTGACCGCCGTCCAGCTGCAGTGGGCCTACCTCGAGCAGGCCAGGGCGTACGTGGACGACCGGTTCGGCCAGGACGCGGACGCCGACACCGTCGAGGTGCTGGACCGTTGGGAGTCCGTGCTCACCCGGCTGGAGCGCGACCCGATGCTCTGCGTGCGAGAGCTGGACTGGGTGGCCAAGCTCAGTCTGCTGCAAGGTTTTCGGGACCGTGAGGGCCTGGAGTGGGACCACCCGCGGCTGGGCCTGATCGACGTCCAGTACACGGACGTCCGGCCCGAGAAGGGGCTGTACCACCGACTGGTCGCCCGCGACCGCGTCGAGCGGCTGATCGGCGACGACGCGGTCGCGTCGGCGGTGGAGGACCCGCCCGAGGACACCAGGGCGTACTTCCGTGGGCGCTGCCTGGCCAAGTACGGCAAGGACGTCGCGGCCGCCTCGTGGGACTCGGTGATCTTCGACATCCCGGGCCGGGACTCGTTGCAGCGCATCCCGATGCTGGAGCCGGCCCGCGGTGGCCGCGACGTCGTCGGCGCCCTGATCGATGCCAGCGACACCGCCGAGGAGCTCATGGCCGCGCTGGCGGCCCGCTGACGCCGACGGGTTCACGTTCGGCGGCGCGTAGCCGGTGGGCCTCGGCGGCGACCGGCGTGACCACGATCGCGGCGAGCGGGAACAGTGCTACGGCACCGAAGCCGACGGCGTAGCCGCTGGCCCCGACCAGCGCGCCGAGCAGCGGCGGCGCGGCCGACGCGACCACGTTCTGCGCGGTGTTCTGGATGCCCAGGGCGCGTCCGGCCCACTGCGACCCGGCGATCTCGGCCGTCGCGGTGAAGGCCAGCCCGTTGTCGGCGACGGTGACGACGGCGCCGACGGCCAGCCCCGCGACCGCGAGCCAACTCGACCACTGGTCGCCGGCCGCGACCACGAGCATGACGGCAGCACTGGCCACGGCGAGCTGTCGCATCGGCCGCAGCCGACTGCCGACGCGGTCGGACCAGACGCCGGTGCCGATCCGTCCAACGGCACCGCAGACCTGGAGCACCGCGACGAACCCGCCCGCGGCGGCCACCGGCCAGTCCTGCCGGCGGACCAGGTACTCGACGGAGAAGGCTGCGATCGCGAACTGGGGGAGGACCAGCAGTGCGCTGGCAGTGTGCAGCCGCCACAGCACCGGCTCGCGGTAGGGCGAAAGCGGCTTGGCCGCGGTCGGGTCGAGCGGGGTCCGGGCCGGGTCGGCGGCGAGGGTCACGACGAGCACCGCCGCCAGCGCGCACAGCGACGCGGGGAACAGCAGCGACCGGCTCACCCCGACGTCCTTCGCGAGGGTGGGAAGGGCGGCTGCGGCGATCGCGACGCCCAGGGGCTGAGCCGTCTGCCGGATGCCCATGGCCAGCCCGCGCTGGTCGCGGGGGAACCAGCCCATGACGAGGCGGCCGCTGGCCGCGTTCACGCTGGCGCCGCCGACACCGGCCACGAAGAGGCCGACAGCGCTGCCGCGCACACCGAGGTCGGCCAGGCCGACGACGCTGCTGGACACCACGGCGACGACGAGCCCGCTGGCCATCACGACCCGCTCGCCGTACCGGTCGGCCAACGCACCCCAGGCGATCAGCGAGACAAGCAGCCCGGCGATCGGGGCAGAGACCAGCAGGCCGGCTCGGGCCAGCGACAGCCCCTCCTGGTCACGCAGCGCGGGCACCAGGAAGGGCATGCCGTAGACCAGGCTGGACGCCGCCGTCTGGGCGAACAGCCCGACCGCGAGGACCAGCCAGCGCTGCCTGGTGGGTGCCACGGCCGTCCATTCACTGAGATTCGATTCTTAGCATCTGGACTCTAGCCCGGATCCGGAGGCCGGCGCAGGGCCGGTTCGCCACGTGAGATGTCAATGGCTACGCCACCTGTGTCGGCCCTCGCGACTAGGGTGGAACTCGGAGCACAGACCACAGGAGGACGCCATGCCCGGTCAGGAGCAGCATCGCCCGCAGAAGCGGGATGACGAGCCCGACGAGGCCCCGGCGCCCATCCCGGCCGGCGCTGCCACCAAGGAAGGGCTGGACGACGACATCGACTCGGTTCTGGACGAGATCGACGAAGTTCTCGAGTCCAACGCCGAAGACTTCGTCAGATCGTTCGTTCAGAAAGGCGGGGAGTAGACGCTCTGTGGCGGCCGCAAACGACTCTGATCCTTCCACAAAGGTCTGCCCGGGTTGCAAGAAGGCGAAGCCGACTAGCGCTTTTGGACGCAACGGCGCACGCAACGATGGGCTGGCCTACTACTGCAAGGCTTGCTTCGGCTTGGTGAATGCCAGGTCGTATCGAAAGCGTCGACGCGCCGAGGGGCGTGACGTCCGGGAACATCGTGAGCCGCCACCCGGTCAGAGGTGGTGCCCAGACTGCGGGGACTTCGTCGTACTGGCGCAGTTCGGTCTGAACGCCAGCTCAGCCAGCGGACTCGCTGGCTACTGCCTCACTCACCAAGCTCGTCGGTCCGACGAGAGTCGCGACCGCGTTCACGGGTCGAGAAGGGGTTATCGCCTCAAGCGGCGGTACGGGGTGACCGAGACACAGGTCGACGACATGCTCGAGCGGCAGGCAGGGTTGTGCCCGATCTGCCGACGCGGGCTCGGCGACAAGCCGCACGTGGACCACGACCACGAGACCGGCGAGGTCCGCGGCGAGACCGCTGAGGACGTCAGGGCGGACGGGTAGGGTCGCCATCGTGAGCCCAGAGCACCACGACCCGGCCGGACGACTGCCCCGTGCGTTCACCGCCCCCGGCACGTCGTCCTTCACGGACTTCCTGTCCGCGCACTCGCCGGCGCTGCTGCCGGCGGGCCGAAGCCTGCCACCGGGCACCATCCCCGACGTCCCGCACGGCACCACGATCGTCGCGGTGGAGTTCGACGGCGGCGTCGTGATGGGCGGCGACCGACGAGCCACCATGGGCAGCATGATCGCCAACCGCGAGATCGAGAAGGTCTTCGGCGCCGACGAGTACTCCTGCGTCGGCATCGCCGGCAGCGCCGGGCTGGCGATCGAGCTGGTCAAGCTGTTCCAGGTCGAGCTCGAGCACTACGAGAAGATCGAGGGCACGCTGCTGTCCACCGAGGGCAAGGCCAACCGGCTCGCCACGATGCTGCGCAACAACCTCGGGCTGGCAATGCAGGGCCTGGCCGTCGTGCCGCTCTTCGCCGGCTACGACGCGGACGACCGCCAGGGCCGGATCTACAGCTACGACGTCACCGGCGGGTGCTACCGCGAGCACCACCACCACTCCGTCGGCTCGGGCTCGCTGTTCGCCCGCGGAGCGCTGAAGAAGATGTGGCGTCCCGGGCTGGTGTCCGACGAGGCCGTCCGGTTCGCCGTCGAGGCGCTCTACGACGCCGCGGACGACGACTCGGCCACCGGTGGGCCCGACCTCAACCGCCGGATCTGGCCGGTGGTCAGCGTGGTGGACGTCGAGGGCTACCGCCGGGTGGACGACGACGCCCTGGCCGACGTGGTGGAGCGGGTCGTCGAGGGCCGCCGGGGTGATCCGGGCGGCGCACAACGGCGTGGCCAGGACGGCACCGACCGGTCCAGCGCGGGGGAGGGGACCCAGCCATGAGCATGCCGTTCTACGTCTCGCCCGAGCAGCTGATGAAGGACCGCGCGGACTACGCACGCAAGGGAATCGCGCGGGGCCGCTCGGCCGTCGTCCTCGGGTACGACGGTGGCATCGCGTTCGTGGCCGAGAACACCTCCCGCGCGCTGCACAAGATCAGCGAGATCTACGACCGGGTCGCCTTCGCCGCCGTAGGCAAGTACAACGAGTTCGAGAACCTGCGCGTCGCCGGCGTCCGGTACGCCGACCTGCGCGGCTACTCCTACGACCGCAGCGACGTCTCAGCGCGAGGCCTCGCGAACGCCTACGCCCAGACCCTCGGCACCGTCTTCACCCAGGAGTCCAAGCCGTACGAGGTCGAGATCGTCGTCGCCGAGGTCGCTCGACGACCCGAGGACGACCAGATCTACCGGATCACCTACGACGGGTCGGTCGCCGACGAGCAGGGCTTCGTCGCGATGGGTGGCCAGCCCGAGGCCATCAACACCGGTCTCGAGGAGCGTTGGCGCGCCGACCTCACCCTGGGCGAGGCCCTGTCGCTGGCCGTCGAGCTGCTCGGCATCGACCCGGCCGGCGGCGATCCCCGGGTGCTCGGTCCCGAGCTGATCGAGGCCGCCGTGCTGGACCGGCACCGCGAACGACGACTGTTCCGCCGGATCAATGGCGACCTGTTGGAGCGCTTGCTCAGCCCGAGCGACCCGACCAGCGACGTGCCGCACACCGACGAGCGACCAGCGCCGGGCGACCTCGACTGACTGGCGGCACCCTGCGCCGATGCACCCTGCCGGTCCTTCGGCGCCTCGCCGGCTCAGCCCAGCACGGCCAGCAGCTCACGCTCCTCGTCTGGGGTCAGACCCGCCCGGCGGTCCCGGTCCAGCCCCAGCTCGCGCTCCCAGCGCAACGACTGCTCCACCAGGTCAGTCAGCGGTCGGTGGCTCAGCCCAGCGGCGACGGCGGCCGAGCCGGCTCGCGCGCTGAAGCCCTGCCACTCAGGGTCACCGATCCACAGCGGGATCGAGCGCGGCCCCATGTACTCCTCGACCTCGTGCTCGGTCAGCCACCCGGGCGAGACCAGCTGCTGCGCCCCGTCGTAGCCGGTCACCGCGCGACACTCGGCCAGCACCTCACCGAACGAGTGGCGTGCGCCCAATGCGTTGAACACCCCGACCGTCCGCTGCTCACCGCAGCGCACCAACCACTGCGCGAGGTCCCGCACGTCGCACGTCTGGGTCGGACCCGCTCCGATGTCGGGCACCAGCACGGGCACCGCACCGTCGACGGCCCGGGCGAAACGCCCGGGCCAGTAGCCGAAACGGTCGCTCGGATCGCCGTACCCACCGATGAGTCCAGACCGGGCCACCAACAACCGGTCGCCGAGCGCGTCCTGGCACAGCCGCTCGCACGCCACCTTGGCCTCGCCGTACTGCTCGCGGGACGCTTCGTCGGCGTCCAGCGCGGGCAGCAGGTCGGCCGACTCGTCGGCGTCCACGACGTCGTGGCGGGCGTACACCGAGCACGAGGACACGTAACCCCAGTGCCCAGCACGGTCCGACAGCGCGACCAGGGCCGATCGCACCATGCCCGGCTGCCACGAGACGTCCACCACGGCGTCCCAGTCCTGTCCGTTCACCTCGTCGTACGCGTCGGACTCGGTCCGGTCGGCGGCAACCCACCGGACGCCGTCCGCGGCACGACCAGACTCACCCCGGGCCAGGCACGTCACGTCCTGCCCGCGTGCCAGCCCCGCCTTCGCTACCTCACGGCCGAGCCAGGCGGTGCCGCCGAGTACCAGGAGCGTCGTCATGGCGCACAGCAGAGCAGCCCCCGACAACTGCTGTCACGGGTGGTTCGCCCGAAGCGCAACCGTTGCCCCAGGGAGGACCCCGCTGCCGCACGGTCGGTCGGATCGTGGTCGCACTCGACCACCCTGCAGGTCATGAGGGCGAGGTCATGAAGGCCGAGGTCCCGACGGCGGAGCCGAACCGGACGTAGGGTGGAACCAGGGCCGACTGCAGGTGGGAGCACCATGGACCGACGCATCTTCGGGATCGAGAACGAGTACGGCGTCACGTGCTCGTTCGAGGGTCAACGGCGCCTCAGCCCGGACGAGGTGGCGCGGTACCTGTTCCGACGCGTGGTCTCCTGGGGGCGCTCCAGCAACGTCTTCCTGCGAAACGGCGCCCGCCTCTACCTGGACGTCGGCTCGCACCCGGAGTACGCCACCCCCGAGTGCGACGACCTGCGGCAGGCGGTCGTGCACGACAAGGCCGGCGAGCGCATCCTCGAGGGCCTGGTCGCGGACGCGCAGGGCAGGCTCAAGGACGAGGGCATCGCCGGCGAGGTGTACCTGTTCAAGAACAACACGGACTCGGCCGGCAACAGCTACGGCTGCCACGAGAACTACCTGGTGTCGCGGCACGGCGACTTCCAGCGCCTGTCCGACGTGCTGATTCCCTTCCTGGTCAGCCGGCAGGTCATCTGCGGCGCCGGCAAGGTGCTGCAGACCCCGCGAGGCGCCATCTTCTGCGTCAGCCAGCGCGCGGACCACATCTGGGAGGGCGTGTCGAGCGCCACCACCCGGTCACGGCCGATCATCAACACCCGTGACGAGCCGCATGCGGACGCCGAGCACCACCGCCGCCTGCACGTGATCGTCGGTGACTCGAACATGAGCGAGACCACCACGCTGCTCAAGCTGGGCTCGGCGGACATCGTGCTGCAGATGATCGAAGCAGGGGTGGTGAT
The DNA here is from genome assembly GCF_049994355.1 of Angustibacter sp. McL0619. NCBI lineage: Bacteria > Bacillati > Actinomycetota > Actinomycetes > Kineosporiales > Kineosporiaceae > Angustibacter > Angustibacter sp. McL0619. Next base: position 2,471,479 of record NZ_CP188257.1, read on the forward strand.
GCGCGACCTGACGCTGGAGAACCCGATCCGGGCGATCCGCGAGATCAGCCACGACATCACCGGCGTCAAGAAGGTCCGGCTGGCCAACGGTCGCGAGCTGTCCGCGCTGGAGATCCAGACCGAGTACCTGGATCGCGCGCAGGACTTCGTGGACCGTCGCGGCCCGACAAGCCCCTCGCACAAGGCGGTGCTCGAGCTGTGGCGGCGGACCCTGACTGCGGTGCAGACCGGCGATCTCACGCTCATCGAGCGCGAGATCGACTGGGCGATCAAGTACCGGCTGATCGAGCGCTACCGGGCCAAGCACGGGCTCGACCTGTCCCACCCGCGCGTCGCTCAGCTGGACCTCGCGTACCACGACATCCACCGGCGACGCGGGCTGTACTACCTGCTCGAGCGAGCCGGCCGCGTCGAGCGGGTCGCGGGGGACGTGGAGATCTTCGAGGCCAAGTCGGTGCCGCCACAGACCACCCGAGCAAAGCTGCGCGGTGACTTCGTGCGGCGGGCCCAGGAACAGAGGCGCGACTTCACCGTCGACTGGGTGCACCTGAAGCTCAACGACCAGGCGCAGCGCACGGTCCTGTGCAAGGACCCGTTCGCCAGCTCGGACGAGCGGGTGGACCGCCTCATCGCCAGCATGTGAGGCCCCGTTCTCCACGTTTCGAGCACAACGCTCCGAGGGAACTCCCAGGTTCGCGGGTTATTGTGTTCCGACATCCCCCGACCAAAGGTTCATTCCCCGTGCGCTCAGCCCTGCCCCGAATCGTCGTCGCTCTCGCGCTGCCGGCCGTGCTCCTGGCCGGATGCGCCAGCGCCGACAAGCCCGCCGCCGACACCTCGACCATCGCGGCGGCGGACATCCCCGCGGCACTCAAGGCGGTCACGGTGACCGGCGACGTGGGGAAGAAGCCCGCCGTCAAGCTCGGCCAGACGCCGACGATCCTGGCCCGCAGCGGCGTGATCGTGGTCAAGCCCGGTTCGGGCGACACGATCAAGACGGGGGAGCGGGTGTCCGTCGACTACGTGCTGATCAACGCCACCAGCGGCAAGGAGGCCGACACCTCCTTCGGTCGGCAGCCGGCCAGCTTCGTGGCCGACCCGGCGAAGCTGATGCCGGGCCTGGCCAACAGCCTGATCGGCCAGAAGGTGGGCTCGCGCGTGCTCGCCGGGGTCGCGCCGCGTGACGGGTTCGGCGTCGACGGCAACAGCGAGCTGGGCTTCACCAAGGACGACGGCCTGATCTTCGTGCTCGACGTGAAGTCGGCCAGCACGCCGCTGACGAAGGCCACCGGCGACACGGTGGCCCCGGCCGCGGGCCTGCCGACCATCAAGGACGGCGACTCCGGCCCGACGATCACCATGGTCGCCGGCGCCAAGGCTCCGACCACGACCGTCACCCAGGTGCTGATCAAGGGCAAGGGCCCGGTGGTCAAGTCCGGCCAGACGGTCTCGGTGAACTACGTCGGCCAGATCTTCGGTACCAACACCGTGTTCGACTCCTCGTACAAGCGCGGCGCAGCCGCTGACTTCGCGGTCGGCACCGGCCAGACCATCGCCGGCTTCGACAAGGGCTTGGTCGGCCAGACCGTCGGCAGCCGGGTGCTGCTGGTCATCCCGCCGGCCGAGGGCTACGGCAAGGCGGGCAACTCCCAGGCGGGGATCAAGGGCACCGACACCCTGGTCTTCGTGATCGACATCCTCGACGCCTACTGAGCCACACGGAGGGTTCCGGACATGACGTTCGACCGCACCAAGCCCGAGATCGACTTCCCCGGCGACGCACCACCCGCCGAGCTGGTCATCGAGGACCAGATCGTCGGTGACGGCACCGAGGCGGTGGCCGGCAGCACCGTGCTGGCGCACTACGTCGGGGTCGCGCACTCCACCGGCGAGGAGTTCGACGCGTCCTGGAACCGCGGCGAGCCGCTGCGCTTCCAGCTCGGCGTCGGCCAAGTCATCCAGGGCTGGGACCAGGGGCTGCAGGGCATGAAGGTCGGCGGCCGCCGCACGATCACCATCCCCCCGCACCTTGGCTACGGCGACCGGGGCGCCGCTGGCGCCATCAAGGGCGGTGAGACGCTGATCTTCGTCGTCGACCTCGTCGACGTGAGCTGATCAGCTGAGCAAGGCGGCCGCGTGCACTCCGGCCGCGGCCGACGCGAGGAAGCTGGCCGTGTCGTCGTCCAGTCCGCGTCCCATCGTGGACAGCCGCACGGGGCACGCGCGAAGGGCGTCGACGAGCCCGGTGCAGTCCACCTCGACCAGCCGGTGCCGGCCCACGGGCGGCGCCAGCAGCGCTGCCTGCGCACGCACCCGCTCGCCGAGCTCCCCGTGCAGGCGAGGCACGACCACGTCGGACGGCGCCAGGGCGACCCGGCCGTAAGCGGTCAGGCTGTGGTGCGAGACGCCGAGGTGGCGTTCGCGCTCGTCCGCCTCGGACACCCGCAGGCTGGCGACCGGTCGGCCACCGAGCACCGTGGTCGCGTTGAGCGCCTCCCCGGCGGCGACCCCGGAGAACCCCCAGCGGGTACCCGTGCCCAGGTTGCCTGGCCCTTGCGCGACGACTGCGACGTCGGCACCGAGGACGAGTCGCGCCGCCAGCAGCCCGGTGTGCACGGTCACCGCCTCCAGGTCGCCACCGAAGGCCTGGCCGACCGAGACGCAGCCGCGGATCCACCCCGCGGCTCGCAGCTCGTCGACGGTGCGAGAGAACCAGGCCGGCAGGGCACCGCCGTCAGTCATCACGTAGGCGACCGCAGCGTCCGGCGCCACCGTGCGCAGCCCCGCCACGATCGCGGGCAGTGCCGAGTGCAGGTCGGCGACCACCACCGGCATCCCGGCCAGGTCGTCGGCCTCCCGCAGCAGCTCGTGGTGCGGTGACCCCTGCTCGTCGGCGCCGAGCACCATCGCCTGCAGCGGCGTGTACCGGGCCTTGACCAGATGCCCGCCGTCGGCGCGCGGCTGGTCGGGCAGCCGACCGGGCAGAGCGGCGACCATCGCGTAGCCGCCGGTGCCCAACCCACGCTCGAGGGCACCAGTGGTCAGCAGTACCTCGTCGTCGACCGCCGGTTCGCCGACGAGCTCGGGGAAGGCCAGCGCGCGCACCGGCGTTACCTGCTGGTCCGCGGCCGCCCCGTCCGCGCCGACCGCCACCAGCAGCTCGACCGTGCCGCCCCACCGGCGCGACACCGAAAGGACCGTCCCGCGCCGCCAGCGCACCATCGTCACGTGCCGAGCGTAGCCAGCCGCCCGGCGTCCGGTAGCGTCCGCACCCGGGAAGGAGACCATGTCCAGCATCAAGACCGAGCGGCTGCTCAACCTCGTCATCTGCCTGCTGAGCACCGGCCGCCCGTTGACGAAGGCGCAGATCCGCCAGGCAGTGCCGCAGTACGCCGACAACACGTCCACCGAGGCGTTCGAGCGGATGTTCGAACGTGACAAGGACGAGCTGCGCGAGCTCGGCATCCCGCTGGTCACCTCCAACGCCGACGCCCTGTTCGAGGACGAGATCGGCTACCGGGTGGACCGCGAGGCCTACGCCCTACCGCAGGTCACGTTCGAGCCGGACGAGCTGGCGGTGCTCGGCTTGGCCTCCCGGGTCTGGCAGCAGGCCAGCCTGGCGGCTCCGGCGACCCGTGCGCTGACCAAGCTGACCGCCCTCGGGGCGCCGCAGGACGACGGCTCGCTGATCGGGCTGGAGCCACGGATCCGCACCGCCGAGCCCGCGTTCGACCCGTTGTGGGCGGCGCTGCGCGACCGCGTGCCGGTCCGGTTCACCTATCGCACGGCGAGCACCGGCGAGGTCGCCGAGCGGTTCGTCGAGCCGTGGGGCGTGACCAGCCGCAACGGCCGCTGGTACCTGACCGGCTTCGACCGCGGCCGCGGTGCCGCGCGGGTGTACCGGCTCTCCCGGGTCGAGGGTGACGTAGTGCGTTCGGGCCGGGCCGGCGAGTACGAGGTGCCGGCGGACCACGTCCCGCGGGTGATGGTCGGCGAGAGCGTGCAGGACCGCGCACCGCAGACGGCTCACGTGCACGCTCGACCGGGCGCGGCTCAGTCGCTGCGCCGCCGAGCGACCTCGGTGGCCGCCGGACCGGACGGCTGGGACCAGCTGGACGTCGAGTTCGGGGACGTCGAGGCCCTGGCCGAGGAGATGGCCGGCCTCGGGGCAGCGGTGCTGGCCTTGGCACCACAGGAACTTCGCGACTCAGTCGTCCGGCGGCTGCGCGCCGTGGCGGAGGTGAGCCGGTGAGCGAGTCGGCGACCGAGCGCCTGTCTCGACTGCTGGCCATGGTCCCGTGGCTGCTGTCGCACCAGGGCGTACCGCTCGACGAGGCCGCGACGGAGTTCGGGGTCGACGAGCGCCAGCTCGTCAAAGACCTCGAGCTGCTGTTCGTGTGCGGCCTGCCCGGGCACCTGCCGGACGACCTGATCGAGGCGGACTGGGAGGAAGGCCTGGTCTACCTGGGCAACGCCGACGCGATCTCCCGGCCCCTGAAGCTGGGGGTCGACGAGGCGTTGGCGCTCATCGTCGGCCTGCGGACGCTGATGGACATCCCCGGGGTCGGCGACCGCGAGGCGGTCAGCCGCGCACTGGCCAAGCTGGAGGCGGCAGCGGGATCGGCGGGGGAGCCGGCCGGAACCGTCCAGGTCAGCCTCGGCCGCATCGTCGACGCTGACGTGCTGACCACCGCCGAGCAGGCGCTGCGCACCCGCCGCCGGCTGCACCTGGGGTACCTCGTCCCGCACCGGGACGAGACGACCGAGCGGGACGTCGACCCGATGCGGGTTCTGCACGTGGACGGCCGCTGGTACCTGGAGGGCTGGTGCCACCGCGCCGAGGGTGTGCGCCTGTTCCGGCTGGACCGGGTGGTCAGCGCCGCCGTCCTGGACGTCGACGGCACGCCACCACCGGCCGCCCGCGGCCGCGACCTGGACGCCGGGATGTTCGAGCCGGGGCCGCAGGACCACGTCGTGACGCTGGAGCTGCGCCCGTCGGCCCGCTGGGTCGTCGACTACTACCCGGTCGACCGGGTCGTCGAGGACGGCGCCGGCGGGCTCGTCGTGACGTTGCGGACCGGCGACCTGGCCTGGTTGCGCCAGCTGGCACTCCGGCTCGGTGGCAGCGGCCGCGTCATCGACCCGCCACAGCTCGCCGAGCACGTGCGCGAGGTCGCCCTGGAGGCACTCGCGGGGTACGGCGAAGCAGACGGTTAAGTTCTCAGCGAACGCTGCCGATCCACCTGATGTAGACGCGAAGGGGCCCTTGACAGGGACCACCAGCGACAGCACCCGGCGGGATGCAGGCCATCCCGTCGTCCCTGTGAAGGAGGCGGACGATGGCGACGATCAAGGCGTCCTGCCCCAGCTGTGGCGACGTGGAGCTCACGGCCGCCCAGGTGCGGCTCGTGGTGTGCACGGTGGCGGACTGGTCCTACTACTCCTTCACGTGCGACCAGTGCAGTGACGAGGTCCGCAAGCCGGCCGGCACCGAGGTGGTCAGCCTGCTGCGCACCGGCGGCGTCAAGGTCGAGCGCTGGACGGTCCCGGCCGAGGCGCTGGAGGAGCACGACGGTGCTCCGATCGGCTACGACGACGTGCTGGACTTCGCGCTCTGGCTGGAGCGGGCCAACGACCCGGTGGCCGCGCTGACGGTGCTGCGTCCCGGCGCGGCTCGCGTCGTCCGGCACTGACCTGCGGCTCGCTGCGCGCGGGCCGCGGCACCACCTAAGGTGGAGCCGTGTGGTGGTGGATCCTGATCTGGACGCTTCTCCTGCTCGGCGCTGCCGCCGTGCTCGCCCTGGTGACCTGGAAGGCCGTCGTCAGGCCCGGAATCGCGCTGGGACGTCAGCTCGCTGATACCAGCGAGCTGGTCGCGCAGGCGCTGGAACCGGTGACCGAGGCGTACCGGCCAACCCCTTCTGTGCTGGTCGACCCATCCGGCGGGCCCGACGCGCCGAACCCCAGATCAGCCAGCCGGGGTCGACGTCGCCGCTGACGACGTAGACTGCGTCCAACTGCTACGTCGGAGGACCGCCGCATGAGGAACTTGTTCGAACACCCGCTGTTCATCGTCGTGCTGCTCGCGCTGGTCGCGGTGCTGTTCGGCGGCAAGCGGCTGCCCGACGCCGCGCGCGGGCTGGGTCGTTCGATGCGCATCTTCAAGTCCGAGATCAAGCAGATGCACGACGAGGACGACGAGCGCGCCCAGTCGAAGCAGCCGGTCGAGGGCCGAGTGGTGGAGGGGCCGACAGCCACCACCCACCAGGACGCGCCTGACGCCGCTGAGCAGCGAGACCAGCGCGCGTAGTCCCATCGACACCCGACCGAGATGAGCACCACCGTGCGCGGTATGTCGCGTGCGTCGCGACGCGACCCCGAAGGGCGCATGGCTCTGCGCGACCACCTGCGCGAGCTTCGCGGCCGTCTGGTCAAGAGCGCCATCGCCATCGTCATCGGATCCATCGTCGGCTGGTTCCTGTCCGCCCAGTTCTACGCCGCCCTGATGAAGCCGATCCTGGACAGCGCCAAGGTCAACGGCGTGCCGACCTCGATCAACTACGCCGATCCCTTCTCGGCGTTCAACCAGAGGCTCTACGTCAGCGCAGTGCTGGGGTTCCTGCTTGCCTCACCGGTGTGGCTCTACCAGTTCTGGGCCTTCATCACCCCGGGGCTGACCCGCAAAGAGAAGCGTTACTCCTTCGGCTTCGTGGGCGCGGCGCTGCCGCTGTTCCTGGCCGGAGCGACGCTGGCCTGGTTCGTGCTGCCGAAGGCGCTGGAGTTCCTGAACTCCTTCGTCCCCGAGGGTGGCTCGCAGTTCATCTCGTCCAACCTGTACTTCTCGTTCGTCATCCGAGTCACCCTCGCGTTCGGGATCGCGTTCGTGATCCCGGTGGTGCTGGTGGCGCTCAACATGGCGCACCTGCTGTCCGGCCGCACCATGTTGAAGCAGTGGCGGATCACCGTGTTCATCTGCTTCCTGTTCGCCGCTGTGGCCACGCCGACCCCTGAGATCACGTCCATGCTCGCCCTGGCGCTGTCCATGTGCGCGCTGTTCGCCCTGGCTATCGCGCTCTGCCTGCTGATGGACCGCCGCCGCGCGCGCAACCACATCGAGCCGGACTACGAGTCCATCCCCGACGACGAGGCAAGCAGCCTGTGACCGCACAGACTCCCGGCGCGCGTGGCCGCGTCGCGATCGCAGTCAACCCGACCGCCGGCAAGGGACGGGCCCGCGCCCTCGGCGTCCGGACTGGTGAACTGCTGCTCGCAGCCGGCTTCGACGTCCTGGACGTGACCAGCGAGTCGGCCGCCGAGGCGGCGGACCGCTCGGCGAGCGCGGTGGCCTCCGGCATCGAGGCGCTGGTGGTGGTTGGTGGTGACGGCATGGTGAACCTCGGCGTCAACGCGTGCGCAGGCACCGACACCCCTCTCGGCATCGTGGCTGCAGGCACCGGCAACGACATCGCCGGGTCGCTGGGCCTGCCGGTGCACGACATCCCGGCCGCGGTTGCGGTGATCGCCGGCGGTACCGTGCGGCCGATCGACGCGGCCCGACGGGTGGACCCAGCCGGCCAGCTCGGCCCGGGCGACGGCCCGCAGTGGTTCGCGGGGGTTCTCTGCGGCGGGTTCGACGCGGTAGTCAACGAGCGGGCGAACGGGTGGGCGTGGCCGCGAGGCAAGATGCGTTACAACCTGGCCATCGCCCGCGAGCTGCCGCTGTTCAAGCCGTTGAAGTACGAGATCGAGCTCGACGGCGAGCTGTGGATCACCGAGGCCATGCTGGTCGCCCTGGGCAACGGTCCCAGCTACGGCGGCGGCATGCACATCACCCCGGACGCTGACTACGACGACGGGCTGCTCGACGTCCTGGTGGTCGGGCCGATCTCGGTGTTCGCCCTGCTCAAGGTGTTCCCGAAGGTGTTCAAGGGCGCGCACACCAGCCACCCCGCAGTGACCATCAAGCGGGCCCGTCGGGTCAGGCTGAACACCGACGGCATCGTCGCGTACGCGGACGGCGAGCGGTTCGGTCCGCTGCCGATGGAGCTCGAGGTCGTTCCACGCAGCCTGCGGGTGCTCGTCCCGGCAGACGCGTAGCCTGGCCGAGTGCCCACACCCGCCGAGCAGTACGCGGCTGCCCGGTTGCGTCAGGCCGACGAGCGCAGCGAGCTCGCAACCTTCCGTGACCGGCTCGGTTTCGAGCTCGACGACTTCCAGCTCCGCGCCTGCCGCGCGCTCGAGGCCGGTCGCGGCGTCCTGGTCGCGGCGCCGACCGGTGCCGGCAAGACGGTCATCGGCGAGTTCGCCGTCCACCTCGCGCTGGCCGGCGGCCGGAAGGCCTTCTACACGACGCCGATCAAGGCTCTGTCCAACCAGAAGTACGCCGAGCTGGTGGCGGTGCACGGCAGCGAGCGGGTCGGGCTGCTGACCGGGGACACCACGGTCAACGGCGAGGCCGACGTGGTCGTGATGACGACCGAGGTGCTGCGCAACATGCTCTACGCGGGTTCGACGACCCTGGCCGGTCTCGGCTTCGTCGTGATGGACGAGGTGCACTACCTCGCGGACCGGTTCCGCGGCGCAGTCTGGGAGGAGGTCATCATCCACCTGCCGGACGAGGTGCGGCTGGTCTCGCTGTCGGCCACGGTCAGCAACGCCGAGGAGTTCGGCGCCTGGCTGGACACGGTTCGTGGCGACACCGAGGTCGTGGTCGAGGAGCACCGTCCCGTGCCGCTGTACCAGCACGTCCTGGTGGGCAACCGGATGCACGACCTGTTCGTGGACGGCCGCGACGCCCCCGCGGTGAACCCCGACCTGCTGCAGCTCGCCCGCAACGAGCAGCGCTACGAGCGCTCCACGCCTTCCGGCCGCGGCGGCCGCGGCCGCTCAGCCGAGCGGCACCAGCCGCGCCAGCACATCGGCCGGCACGGCGTTCCCCGTCGTTCGGACGTGGTCAGTCAGCTCGAGCGCGCCGGACTGCTGCCGGCGATCACCTTCATCTTCAGCCGGGCCGGCTGCGACGCCGCCGTCAAGCAGTGCCTGGACGCCGGCATCCGGCTGACCACCCCCGAGGAGTCGGATCGGATCCGCGACCTCGCCGAGGAGCACACCGCGGACATCCCGGCTGCCGACCTGGACGTACTCGGCTACTGGGAGTGGCTGGACGGTCTGACCCGTGGCGTGGCAGCGCACCATGCCGGCCTGCTGCCCAGCTTCAAGGAGGTCGTCGAGCAGCTGTTCGCCGCTGGCCTGGTGCGCTGCGTCTTCGCGACCGAGACCCTGGCCCTGGGCATCAACATGCCCGCCCGGACGGTGGTCCTGGAGAAGCTGGTCAAGTGGAACGGTGAGACGCACGCCGACATCACGCCGGGGGAGTTCACCCAGCTGACCGGCAGGGCCGGGCGGCGCGGCATCGACGTCGAGGGGCACGCCGTCGTCCTGTGGCACCCGAACCTGGACCCCCGCTCCGTGGCTGGTCTCGCGTCGACGCGCACCTACCCGCTGCGGTCGAGCTTCAGCCCGACCTACAACATGGCAGTCAATCTGGTGGCCCAGGTGGGTCAGCAGCGGGCCCGTGAGGTGCTCGAGACGTCGTTCGCGCAGTTCCAGGCCGACCGCGCCGTCGTCGGTCTGGCCCGTCAGGTGCGCACGCACGAGGAGGCGCTGGACGGCTACGCGACGGCGATGACGTGCCACCTCGGCGACTTCGCCGAGTACGCGGCCCTGCGACGAGGCATCAAGGACCGCGAGGCACAGCTGTCCCGGGATCGGCAGAACGGGGAGCGGGCGCTGACCGCCCAGAGCCTGGAACGCGTGCGGATCGGTGACGTGCTGCGCATCCCGGGCGGCCGTCGAGCCGGGTACGTCGTCGTGGTCGAGCCGGACCGGTCGCCGGGGCTCGACGGGCCCAAGCCGTTCGTGCTCGGTCAGGACCGCCAGATCCGCCGCCTCACGCTGGCCGAGCTGACCTCGCCGGTCGAGGAGGTCACGAAGGTCCGGCTACCGAAGGGTTTCAACGCGCGCAGCCCGCAGTCACGCCGAGACCTGGCGTCCACCCTGCGCACCGCGGTCCCTCACGACCCGCCCCGCAGTCGACGCACCCGGTCCGCCGGCACGGACCCGGGGGAGGACGCACAGCTCGTCGAGCTACGTCGGCGGATGCGCGCGCACCCTTGTCACCAGTGCCCCCAGCGTGAGGACCACGCGCGCTGGGGGGAGCGCTGGGCGCGGCTGCGCAACGAGACCGACGGCCTGCAGAAGCGGATCGAAGGGCGCACCAGCTCGGTGGCCCGCACCTTCGACCGGGTCTGCGCGGTGCTGTCCCAGCTGGGCTACCTGGACGAGCACTCCCGGGTCACGGCGGACGGCGAGCGGCTGCGCCGGCTGTACACCGAGCACGACCTGCTGGTCGCGGAGTGCCTGCGCAGCGGTGCTTGGCGCGGTCTGGACGGTCCGGGGCTGGCCGCAGTGCTGTCGGCCCTGGTGTACGAGGCGCGACGCGAGGACGCCCGGCTGCCGCAGCCGCCGTCCGGGGCAGTCGGCGATGCGCTGGACGCCATGTGGCGCGAGTGGACGCGGCTCGAAGCCGTCGAGCACGAGCACCGGCTCTCGACGATGCGCCAGCCGGACCCCGGTCTCGCCCCCGCGATGTTGCGCTGGGCGCGCGGCCAGAGCCTGGACGCCGTCCTGCGCGACGGCGACCTGGCGGCCGGGGACTTCGTCCGGCGGTGCAAGCAGCTGGTGGACCTGCTCGGCCAGCTGCTCGGTGCCTCCGACGCCCCTGGGACCCGCAAGGCCGCCCGGCAGGCGGTGGACGGCGTGCTGCGAGGCGTCGTCGCCCACTCGATCCCGGGTTAGCACTCACTCCCCGGTGTAGCCCAACGCATGCAGCACGCGCTCGACGCTGCTGGACAGACCCCAGCGGTTCGCCAGGTCGAGCAAACCCTCGGGGTCGGCCGGGTCGCGGGGGAGCGCGTAGTCGCCCTCCGGGATCGGGATGTCGCGGACGACGTCCACCACCCGCGCGGCGACGGCCAGGTAGTCGCTCGCGGCGAGCAGCTTCGTGCGGCTGTTGCCGAGGACGTCGACGTCGTCCGTGTTGAGCGCGCGCATCAGCCCGTCGTAGTCGCCGGCGCGGCCGAGCAGCGCCGCGGCCGTCTTCTCCCCAATGCCCGGCACACCAGGCAGTCCGTCGCTCGGGTCGCCACGCAGCGCGGCCATCCCGGCGTAGGCCCGGCCGCCGCGGATCCCGTACTTCTCGAACAACCGGGCCTCGTTGACGACGTCGAGGTTCCGGACGCCACCCTTGGCCGTGTAGAGCACGCGAACCTGGCGGGCGTCGTCCACGAGCTGGAAGAGGTCGCGGTCGCCGGTGACGACGTCCACGGCCATCCCTGCGGCGGCGCCGCGCTCGCTGAGGGTGCCGATCACGTCGTCCGCCTCGTACCCCGCCGCGCCGACCCGAGCGATGCCGAAGGCGGCGAGCACGTCCACGATCACCGGCACCTGAGCGTCCAGCAGGTCCGGCGTCTCCTCGATGTCGGGCGTGCCCTTCGGACGCGGTGCGGCGACCCGGTGGGCCTTGTACGAGGGGATCGCGTCGACCCGGAACTGCGGCCGCCAGTCGTCGTCCCAGCAGGCCACCAGGTGCGTCGGCTGCTGGCCGGAGACGAGCATCGCGATCGAGTCGAGGAACCCGCGCACGGCGTTGACCGGCTTCCCGTCCGGTGACGTCACCGAGTCGGGCACGCCGAAGAATGCCCGGAAGTACAGGGACGCGGAGTCCATCAAAAGCAGCTTCTGGGGCCGAGTGTTGTCGAGCGGCATGACGGGAGCCTAAGGCAGCGGCCGTGTCGAATCGTCGTCGAAACCGGCCGGACTCGACGCGTCGGCACTGCATCCTGTCGTCGTGAGGCGACACGCTAGAATTAGTCGGACGTCCTAGTAACTGGCGTGCGAACGCCTGAGCGACCGGAGCCCCTGGTGACCACCGTCGAGCGTGACCTGCCCACCGACGAGGCGCACGACCTGCTGGCCCTCGTCCGCGAGATCGGCGAGCAGCGACTGGCGCCGCAGGTGGACGAGTTCGAGGAGAAGGGCGCCTTCCCGCGCGAGATGTTCCGGGAGATCGGCGCCGCGGGGTTGCTGTCCCTGCCCTACCCGGAGGAGTTCGGCGGCGGCGCTCAGCCGTACACCGTGTACCTGCAGGTGCTCGAGGAGCTCTCGGCGTCCTGGGGTGCGGTCGGTCTCGGGGCCAGCGTGCACACGCTCTCGTGCTACCCGGTGGCCCAGTTCGGCTCGCCGGAACAACGTGAGCGCTGGCTTCCCGGCATGCTCTCCGGTGACCTGCTCGGGGCCTACTGCCTCAGTGAGCCGACATCCGGGTCCGACGCGGCCGCGCTGCGCACCAAGGCAGTGCTGTCGCAGGACGGCGCGCAGTACTCGGTGACCGGTACGAAGGCATGGATCACCCACGGTGGCGCGGCCGACTTCTACAACCTCATGGTGCGCACCGCCGACACCGGGCCGCACGGCATCTCCTGCCTGCTCGCCGACGCGGACACCCCGGGTATGTCGGCCGGCACGCCCGAGCGCAAGATGGGCTACCGCTCATCGCAGACCTCGCAGGTCCTGCTGGACGGCGCGCAGGTCGACGTCGACCGCCGGATCGGCGCCGAGGGGCAGGGTTTCACCATCGCGCTGTCCGCACTCGACTCCGGTCGGCTCGGCATCGCGGCGTGCGCAGTCGGTATCGCGCAGGCCGCGTTCGAGGCCGCCACCGCCTACGCCAAGGAGCGCCGGCAGTTCGGCCAGCGGATCATCGACTTCCAGGGCCTGTCGTTCATGTTGGCCGACATGACCACCCAGATCTCCGCGGCGCGCGAACTCTACCTGGCCGCGGCCCGTCGCCGGGACGCCGGCCAGTCCTTCAGCGTGCAGGCGGCGATGGCGAAGCTGTTCGCCACTGACACCTGCATGAAGGTCACCACGGACGCCGTCCAGGTGCTCGGCGGGGCCGGCTACGTGCGGGACTTCCCCCTGGAGCGCTGGTTCCGCGAGGCCAAGGTGCTGCAGATCGTCGAAGGCACGAACCAGGTCCAGCGACTGGTGATCGGACGCCACCTCGCGAAGCACTGAATCGCCCAGGACGACCGATAGGCTCCGGCGCGTGGAGGACACCGACCGGGAGATCGTCCGGCTGCTAGCGCAGGACGGACGGATGAGCTACACCGACCTGGCTAAGGCGACTGGCCTGTCGACCTCGGCTGTGCACCAGCGGGTGCGGCGGCTGGAACAGCGCGGCGTGATCATGGGCTACACGGCCCAGATCTCGGCGGACGCGGTCGGGCTCCCGCTGACCGCGTTCATCTCGGTGACCCCGCTGGACCCGGCCGCACCGGACGACGCCCCGCAACGCCTCGCCGACCTGCACGAGATCGAGGCCTGCCACTCGGTCGCGGGGGAGGAGTCCTACATCCTCAAGGTGCGGGTCGGGAGCCCCGGTGACCTGGAGGACGTGCTGGCCCGGATCCGGTCAGCAGCGAACGTGCGGACCCGCACGACGGTGGTGCTGTCCACCCCGTACGAGGCCCGGCCGCCGGCCGTCTGAGCCCAGGCGCGGCAAGGCTTGCTCAGCTCAGACCGCTCTCGCGGGGCGGAACAGCGGTCTGAATTGAGCAATGCGGGCGGGGGGGAGCAAGCTTTGGGTTAGGCGTGGATGGCGTGGCTGGCGACCTCTTCGTGCTGGGCGGCAGCCGCCACCCGGCTGGCTTCGGCGGCGGCCACCGCGTCCGCGTGGGCGGAGTCGCTGTCACCGTGCTCGCGCCACCAGGCCTGGCCGCCCTCGGGCAGGGTGTAGATCGGGTCGTAGTAGACGTACTCGCGGCTGAGCGCCTCGACGTCGTCCGACTCGATCGACGTCCGGTAGTTCTTCGTCCAGTACGAGATCCCGCGCTCGGTGTCGTAGGTGTGCACCTGGTGCACCCAGCGCTTGCCGACGAACGGGACGTCGCAGACGATGCGCGGCGTCGCGAAGCCCGGCAGGTAGCCCATCAACGAGTGCTGCAGGTGCTGGGCCTCGCCCAGGGACATCCGCCAGTGCTCGCTGAACGGGATCATGTCGCACATGTAGAAGTAGTACGGCGTGATGCTCGCCTCGTCCTGCAGCGCGAAGCACAGGTCGAGCAGCTGGGAGGTCGTGTCGTTGATCCCGCGCATCAGCACGCCCTGGTTGCGGACGTCGCGCACACCGGCATCCAGCATCGCCCGGGACGCCGCCGCCACCGCCGGGGTGACCGACTGCGCGTTGTTCACGTGGGTGTGGATCGCCAAGCTGACGCCGCGCTCCCGGGCGACGGCCGCGACCCGCCCCACACCCTCGACGACGTCGTCCGCGAGCCAGTGCTGCGGCAGACCCATCAGTGCCTTGGTGGCCAGCCGGATGTCGCGGATGTTGTCGATCTCGAGCAAGCGCATGAGGTACGCCTCGAGGTTCTTCCATGGCATGTTGGCCACGTCGCCACCGCTGACCACCACGTCGCGTACGGCCGGCGTACGGCGCAGGTAGTCGATCATCGCGTCGTAGCGGTCCACCGGCTTCAGGTCGAACTTCAGCTTGGGCACCACCGGGGTGGAGTTGCCGACCAGGTCCATCCGGGTGCAGTGCCCGCAGTACTGCGGGCAGGTCGGCAGCAGCTCAGCGAGCACCTTCGTCGGGTAGCGGTGGGTGAGCCCTTCGGCGACCCACATGTCGTGCTCGTGCAGGGAGTCGCGGGTGGCGAACGGATGCGAGGGCCAGTCGGTGCGCCGGTCGCTGAACACCGGCAGCATGTAGCTGCGCACCGGGTCGGCGTAGAACGCGTCGGTGAACGCCGCACCCGCGCTCGGCATCACGCCGTCGTCGAACACCCCGGTGGCCGGCACCATCGTGTTCATCATCTGCGGGGGCACCAGCATCGACATCGTCGCGCGCTCGGCCTGGTCACGCTCGAGATCGGCGTAGAACCGGTCCTCCAGCAGGTCGCCCATCAGGGCGCGCAGCTGCTTGACGTTCTTGACGCAGTTGGCGCGCTGCCACTGGGCGCTGGCCCACTGCTCTGCGGTGACCTCGCGCCAGCCCGGCAAGCGGGTCCAGTCGGGCTCGACGAGCTCGCGGCGGCGGTAGGCATAGGGCTGCTCGATCTTCTGGCTCACACCTGGCAGAGTACGGGAAGATATTCTGAGAATCGAACACTTGGCCGTAACTTCTTGCGCCGAGCCTTGTCCTCACGAGGAGACCAGCGTGACTGCCCTGCCATCCACCGCTTCCTCGCCCGTCGGCCTGCACCGCGTGCTCGAGCCTGCGGGCGTGCTTCCGCAGGGTGCCCGGCGGCTGGACGCGCGCCGCGACCTGTGGCCGGACGAGGTCCGGATCAGCCTGCGCACGCTGAACCTGGACGCCGCGTCGTACCGCCAGCTGGCCGGCGCGCATACCCGCGCCGACGGCACGGTGGACGGCGCCGGCGTGCGCGACGAGGTGCTCGCGATCATCGCCGAGCGAGGGAAGATGCAGAACCCGGTGACCGGGTCCGGTGGAATGCTGATCGGCACCGTGGACGAGGTCGGCCCGCACAGCCCGCTGGGGCTGCGCGTCGGCGACGAGGTGGCCACGCTGGTCTCCCTGTCGCTGACCCCGCTGCAGGTGGACGACGAGCTCTTCGGGTGGGACGGCCTCAGCGAGCAGGTGCCGGCGTCCGGTCACGCGATCCTGTTCGGCCGGTCCATAGCGGCCACGCTGCCGAGCGACCTCGACCCCAACCTCGCGCTGATGGTGATGGATGTGTGCGGGGCGCCCGCACTGGTCGCCCGCGTCGTCGACCAGTACGTGGCCCGGGGGAGCGCCCCGACCGTCGCCGTGATCGGCGGGGCCGGCAAGTCCGGCTCGCTCGCACTGGCCGCCGCCCGCGATCGTGGTGCTGCTGCCAGCGTCGGGGTGGTACCCCTGAACCGCGAGCAGCTCGCCCTGCAGTCCAGCGGTCTCGCGGACCACGTGGCCCTCGCCGATGCCCGCGACCCGGTGGCGCTGAGCGAGGCCGTCCAGGCTGCTCTGGGCGCCGCGGCTGACATCACCGTGGTGTGCGTCGACGTCCCCGGTTGCGAGCACGGCGCCATCCTGGCCACGGCCGAAGGCGGGACGGTCATCTTCTTCTCGATGGCCACCTCTTTCAGCGCCGCCGCCCTCGGCGCCGAGGGGCTGGCCGCCGACGTGACGATGCTGGTCGGCAACGGCTACGTGCCCGGCCACGCCGCGTACGCGCTCGACCTGCTCCGGCGGGACGAGGCGGTGCGCACGCTGTTCGAGGACAGGCTGTCCGCCGAGCACCAGCACTGACCCGCCAGACTGTGCCGGTGAGCAACCCCCGCACCGTCCTGTTCCGTGGCGGCGACATCTACACGCCCGCCGACCCTTTCGCGACCGCCATGCTCGTCGTCGACGACACCGTCGCGTGGGTCGGCTCGAACGACGCGGCCGCCGGTCACGCGCCGTCCGCCGACGAGGTCGTCGAGCTGGACGGCGCGCTGGTCACCCCGTCGTTCGTCGACGCGCACACCCACGTCACCGAGACCGGGCTCGCCCTGGCCGGACTGGACCTGCACGACGCCACCTCGCTGGCCGACGTGCTGCGCCGGGTTGAGGACGCCGCCCGGCGCGGCGGGGGGCGCCCGATCCTCGGCACGGGCTGGGACGAGCGCGGCTGGCCGGAGGGCCGCGCGCCAACCCGCGAGGAGGTGGACCGGGCCTCGTACGGCGGCTCGGTGTACCTGTCCAGGGTGGACGTGCACTCCGCCGTCGTGTCGAGCAGCCTCGCCGCGGCGTCGGGCCTGCGTGACCTCGACGGCTGGGACGACTCCGGCCGGGTCGAACGCGAGGCGCACCACGTCGCCCGGGACGCGACGCGGGCCAGCCTGACCCCAGGGCAGCGCGAGGACCTGCAGCGTGCGGCCCTGCAGGCGGCTGCCGCGGCAGGCATCGGCTCCGTGCACGAGATGTCCGCGCCGCACATCGGCACCGACGACGACCTGCGCGCACTGGTCGCACTGGCCGAGGGCGGCGACCTGCCGCAGGCGCTGGCCTACCGAGGTGAGCTGGTCGCCGACGAGGGGCAGGCACGCGACGTCGTGGCCCGGCTCGGTCTGCCCGGCGGTGTGCTGCGCGGCCTGGCCGGCGACCTGTGCGCAGACGGCTCGATGGGCTCACGGACGGCGAGTCTTCGCGAGCCGTACACCGACGCGGCAGGACACCTCGGGCACGGCTACCTCGACGCCGAGCAGATCCGCGACCACGTCGTGGCCTGCACCCGGGCCGGGCTGCAGGCGGGCTTCCACGTCATCGGCGACGCCGCCATGGACGCGGTCCTGGCCGGGCTGCAGTCGGCCGAGCTCGCGGTCGGCGCGGCCGCCATGCGCCGGGCGCGGCACCGTCTGGAGCACGTCGAGATGCCGGACACCGGTCACATCGCCGCCCTGTCGGCCATGGGAGTGCATGCCAGCGTGCAGCCAGTGTTCGACGCCTGGTGGGGTGGCGCAGAGGGTATGTACGCCGATCGTGTGGGCCGCGCTCGCGCCCGCGCTATGAACCCGTTCGCGCGGTTCGCCGCGGCCGGGGTGCCGCTAGCGCTGGGGTCGGACTCCCCGGTCACTCCGTTCGATCCGTGGGGTGCGGTTCGGGCCTGCGCCTTCCACCAGGAGCCTGAGCAGCGGATCAGCGCTCGCGCTGCCTTCCTGGCGCACACCCGAGGTGCCTGGCGCGCCGCAGGCGTGGACGACCACGGCGTGCTCACGCCGGGTTATTCGGCCAGCTTCGCGATCTGGTCGGCGAGCGAGCTCGTCGTCCAGGCTCCGGACGACCGGATCCAGGCCTGGAGCACCGACCCCCGATCCGGCACCCAGGGCCTGCCCGACCTGACTCCAGGCCTGGAGCTACCCACCTGCCTGCGCACGGTCGTGCGCGGCCGGACCGTCTTCGCCCGCTGACCGCTGCTCACTGGGGCACGGACTCGATGAGGTCGTCCGGCGCGAACACCCGCACCTGGCCTGCGGTGCCGAGATGGACCGGCCAGCGACTCGCCAGGGCCGTGCTGTCGTACAGGAAGCGGGCCCACTCGCGATCAGCCTCACTCATTCCCCCGCCACCAGGACGGGTCAACAGCACCGCCACGGAGTCCACGTCAGTCGTCGCCCGAAGCTCGGCCGCGATGTGGTCCAGGCTCTGCCCGAGCTCGGGCACCGGGCGCTCGGGAATGTCGTCGATCGGCACCAGGGTCGGCACGGGGACGGCGCCGGCGTCGAAGAAGGCCAGCCAGAGGCTGCGGCGGCCGAAGCCGTCCGGGCCCATCAGGGACTGCCAGTGCTCGCGGAGGTCGTCGTCGGTTCGGACTCGGCGGTCGAACGGTGAGGTCGTCATGGCCCAATTCTGGCGAAACGCGGCGCTCCGGCCGAGAAGTTATCCACAGGCCATGGTTCCGGCCGTTCTTACTGCACATGGGGGCTGAGACCGAAGAATCGGCGTGCAGACTGCTAATCTCGCGGAGTGTCTTCACGCTCTCATCCGGTCCTCGATCTCGACCCGCAGGTTGTCAGAACGGCCCGGCGCCTGGCCAAGAAGGCTGGCGCACCGGTCGT
The DNA here is from genome assembly GCF_049994355.1 of Angustibacter sp. McL0619. Classification (NCBI taxonomy): domain Bacteria; kingdom Bacillati; phylum Actinomycetota; class Actinomycetes; order Kineosporiales; family Kineosporiaceae; genus Angustibacter; species Angustibacter sp. McL0619. The sequence continues at coordinate 2,490,139 of NZ_CP188257.1, forward strand.
CAAGCTCGCCCGGACCCACACCACAGTGTCCGTCGAGCGCGCGCTGCTGCGGATGGCCGGGCTGGCCGGCGCGGACGCCGAGCGGGTCCCTTGGGTCAACCACCTGGTCGACGCGGTGCGCAGCGACGTCGGGATCGAGCACGGCGTGGCCGTGCCGGTCTGGGACGCACTGCTGCGCTCCGAGGCCCCGGACCTGCTCACCCTCGCCCAGAAGGCCAGCAGCGGTGCCGTCCGGTTCAGGCTCCCCGAGGGCCGCGACGGCCAGCGGGCCGCCACCGCCGCCCGCCGGGCCGCGGCCGGTGGCATCCGCACCATCGACCGGCGTCGCACGGAGCGCGACCGCCTGATCAAGCGGCTCGGCGACGCGCCTCGCCGTCCGTGGATCTACCTGATCGTCGCCACCGGCGACATCTACGAGGACATCCCGCAGGCGCAGGCCGCAGCCCGCGAGGGTGCCGACGTCATCGCGGTCATCCGGTCCACCGGGCAGAGCCTGCTGGACTACGTGCCGGAGGGTGCGACCCGCGAGGGGTACGCCGGCACCTACGCCACGCAGGAGAACTTCCGGCTGATGCGCGCGGCGCTGGACGACGTCGGCAAGGAGCTCGGGCGCTACGTGCGACTGACCAACTACGCCTCCGGTCTCTGCATGCCGGAGATCGCCACCCTGGCCGGTCTCGAGCGGCTGGACATGATGCTGAACGACTCGATGTACGGGATCCTGTTCCGCGACATCAACCCGATCCGCACGTTCGTCGACCAGCGCTTCAGCCGCCAGGTGCATGCGCGGGCGGGGATCATCATCAACACCGGTGAGGACAACTACCTCACCACGGCGGATGCCGTCGAGGCCGCGCACACGGTCACCGTGAGCCAGCTGATGAACGAGTTCTTCGCCAAGGAGGCCGGGCTCGAGGACTGGCAGCTCGGGCTGGGTCACGCGTTCGAGATCAACCCCGAGATCCCGGACTCCTTCCGGCTCGAGCTGGCGCACGCCCTGCTGGCCCGCACGCTGTTCCCGCAGGCGCCGCTGAAGTGGATGCCGCCGACCAAACACATGACCGGGGACGTGTTCCGCGGCTACCTGCTCGACGGGTTCTTCAACCTGGTCGGTGCGATGACCGGGCAGGGCATCCTGCTGGTCGGCATGATGACCGAGGCTGTGGTGACCCCGTTCCTGTCGGACCGTGACCTCGCCCTGCAGAACGTCCGATACGTGCTGGACGCTGCCGGCGGGCTCGCCGAGGACTTCCACCCACCGCACGACGGCTTCATCCAGACCCGCGCCCGTCAGGTCCTGTCCGAAGCCGTGGAGCTGCTCGACCGGATCGTCGACGACACCATGCTGGAGGCCATCGCAGACGGCACCTTCGGCCTGATGAAGCGCCCGGCGGACGCGGGCAAGGGGCTGGACGGCGTGGCGAAGCGGGACGCAGGCTACGTGAACCCGGCGATCGACCTGCTCGAGGAAGGTGCCACCCGATGAGCGTGCGCAGCGTTGCGCCGAAGATCGTGCGCCCCTACGGCGACACCACTGGCGACGGCATGGTGCAGATGTCGTTCACCTTGCCGTTGCCGCACGACAAACGCGCCGAGGGCGCCGCGCTGCAGCTCGCCGCCAAGATGGGCATGGAGCCGGCGCTCCTGGTGCACGCCAAGGCGATGGGCCCTGACTTCACCTTCTTCGTGGTGTACGGCTCGGTGAACCACCTGGTCGACGTGTCGGCCGTGCGGGTGCTCGAGCGCGAGTACCCGCTGCTGAGCGCCAAGGAGGTCAACGCAGCCATCAAGTCACGGCTGCGTCGTCGCCTCGTCGTGGTCGGCGCGTGCATCGGCACCGACGCGCACACCGTCGGCATCGACGCGATCCTGAACATCAAGGGCTTCGCGGGGGAGAAGGGCCTGGAGTACTACCGGGAGATCACGGTGGTGAACCTCGGTGCCCAGGTCCTGGTGCCGGACCTGGTCGAGCGCGCGCGGGCCGAGCGGGCCGATGCCGTCCTGGTGTCCCAGGTCGTCACCCAGCGGGACGCCCACCTGCACAACACCGCTGAGATGTCCGCCGCCTTCCGCGAGGCCTACCCGGCGGGCAAGGGTCCGCTGCTCGTCGTCGGCGGGCCGCGGTTCGACGAGCACGCCACCAAGCAGCTCGGGGTGGACCGGGTCTTCGGCAAGGGGACCACTCCCGGCGAGGTGGCCTCCTACCTGGTGCACGCCCTGATCCCTCCGCGCGAGAGGAAGACCGCATGAGCACCGACCACACCGGCCTGGTGGTCACGCACCGTCGGTACGTGCCGTACTCGCACGCCCACTACGCCGGCAACCTGGTGGACGGCGCCTACTCGCTGGCCGCGTTCGGCGACGTGGCGACCGAGGTGTGCATCCGGATCGACGGCGACGAGGGGCTGTTCGCGTCCTACTCTGACGTGCAGTTCCATGCCCCGGTGCGCGCCGGCGACGTCCTCGAGATCGAGGCGCGCGTCGTCCGGGTCGGACGTCGTAGCCGCGAGATCGCCTTCGAGGTACGGGTGCTCTGCCGCGGCCGAGCGGACCTGGGGGAGTCGGCGGCCGAGGTGCTGGAACCGCCGCTCGTGGCCACCACGGCCACCGGCACGGTGGTGGTCCCACCGCGCGGCGACGGCTGACGACGAGGCCGCCGACGGCCTTCTCGGCGTGTCGCGCCAGACACGCCGAGGGCTGGGAAGATTCCTGATGAACGCGCGGTGTCGGCTGAAAGCCGTTGACCTGCAACGACACTCAGTCTTCGCAGGTCACGGGGCGGTTGACAGCAACGCCAGCGCGAGTACGTTCGTGACCGTCGTTCATCGCGGCGACATCGACTCGGCTAACCAGGACTCCTAGCTCGAGACCGGCGGCGCAGCTCACGCCACCAGGAGGGGGAACGACCCGAGGCCAAGAGGCGGAGGACACCGCCCTCGACGAACCAGGCACTCGACAGCCTCACCCTCAAAGACCGGGGTGGACGCGGACGGGTCCGCAGCGCTCAGTAGACAACACCGATCGACCTCGCACCCAGCGAGGAGATGGTGGCACCAACGGCGCGGCGGGCCCGACCCACGTCCGCACCCGCCCAGGACCCGGAAGGTAACGTGGCCTGGTGCATCCCGGACGTCGAGCGCCCGTGCCGCTCGTCGTGGCGGTGCCGCTGGTCGTCGTGTCCGGCTACCTGACCCGACTGGCCTTCCCGGACCCGGGCTGGTGGCCCTGCGCCGTCCTCGGGGTCGCCGGTCTGACGCTCGCGCTCGCCTCGCGCCGAACCGCCCCGGCTGCCGGTCTCGGGCTGCTCTACGGCCTGGCCTACTTCGTGCCCCTGCTGCACTGGAGCGGGGTCTACGTCGGTGCGATGCCGTGGTTGGCGCTCAGTGGCCTGCAGGCCGCGTACCTTGCCCTGATGGCGATCCCGATCGCCTGGGTCACCTGTCGACCCGGGTGGGGGGCCGGCCGTTCGATTGCCTCGACCGTGGTGATCGCCGGGTTGTGGACCGCGCAGGAGGCCCTGCGCGACCGCACGCCGTTCGGCGGCTTCCCCTGGGGCCGGCTGGCTTTCAGCCAGTCCGACTCACCGATGGTCCGGCTGGCCGCACTGGGCGGCGCTCCGCTGGTCACCTTCGCGGTCGCCTGGAGCGGGGCTGCGCTGGCCACCTGCGCCCTGTTGCTGCTCGCCCGCCGCCGGGGTGTCGAGGCCGCAGCCCGCAGGTCCGGAGCTGTCGCGGCGCTCACCCTGGCGCTCGGGGCGGCGGTCGTTCTGGTGGGTCTGCTCGTGCCGTTGCCCACCAACGGGACTCCGGTGCGGGTGGCCGGCATCCAGGGTGATGTGCCCGAGGCCGGGCTGGACTTCAACGCGGAGCGGCGAGCTGTGCTGGACAACCACGCGCGAGTCACCAACGAGCTCGCCACCCAGGTCGCCGCCGGTCAGGCCCCGCAACCGGACGTGGTGATCTGGCCGGAGAACGCGTCCGACCTCGATCCCTACCAGCAGGCGGACGCCCGGCAGGTGATCGACGAGGCCGTCGACCGGATCGGAGCCCCCACGCTCGTCGGGGCCGTGCTGGAGCGTCCAGCCGGGTTCCTGACCAACGCCTCGATCGTCTGGGAGCCGGGGACCGGGCCGACACAGCTGTACGTCAAGCGGCACCCGGTCCCGTTCGGCGAGTACATCCCGCACCGCGCCTTCTTCCGCAAGTTCAGCACGAAGGTCGACCTGGTACGGGAGGACTTCGTCGCCGGTCATGTCCCCGGGCTGCTACAGCTGGGCCCGACCCGGGCCGGCGTCGCCATCTGCTTCGAGGTGGCCTACGACAACCTGCTCCGGGACAGCGTGCGCGGCGGCGCGGACCTGCTGGTGGTGCAGACCAACAACGCCACGTTCGGCTACACCGACGAGGCCGTGCAGCAGCTGGCGATGTCCCGGCTCCGGGCGATCGAGCACGGCCGTTCGGTGGCGCACATCTCGACGGTCGGTGAGAGCGCGCTGATCGAGCCCGATGGCCGGATGGTCGCGCACTCCGACCTGTTCACGCCGGCGATGCTGCAGGCCACGCTGCCACGGCGGACGGCGACCACGATCGCGGACCGGCTGGGCGTGTGGGCCGAGCTGGCGCTCGTGATGGTGGGGCTGTTGGGAGCAGCCGCCCTGGTCCTGGGCTCGCGCGGGAGTCGGCCGGAGCGACAGATAGGCTCTGCGCCCGGCGCCGGAACGAGCCCGGCGCTGTCAGACGAGGCTCCTACAGAACGTGCGGAGGCAGGGTGAGCGGGTCCAACTCGGGACTGTCCCAGGTCCTGGTGGTCATCCCGACCTACGACGAGCGGGAGAACATCGAGGAGATCGTCGCCCGGGTGCGCGCGGCCGTTCCGTCGGTCGAGATCCTGGTCGCGGACGACAACTCACCGGACGGCACCGGGGATCTGGCCGACGTCCTCTGCGCGGCCGACCCGCAGGTGCACGTGCTGCACCGCGAGCGTAAGCAGGGGCTCGGCCCCGCCTATCTGGCCGGGTTCGCGTGGGGCATGGAGCGCGGCTTCGAGGTGCTGGTCGAGATGGACGCAGACGGCTCGCACCAGCCCGAGCAGCTGCCCCGGTTGCTTGCTGCGCTGGCCGACGCCGACCTCGTGCTGGGCTCGCGTTGGGTCCCGGGCGGCAAGGTGGTCAACTGGCCGCTGCGCCGCAAGCTCATCTCCCGGGCGGGCACCACGTACGCCCGGTTCGCGCTGGGCGTCCCCATCCACGACGTCACCGGCGGCTACCGCGCCTTCCGGGCCAGCGCGCTGTCCAGTCTCGGGCTGGACGACGTGGCCTCGCAGGGCTACTGCTTCCAGATCGACCTGGCCTGGCGGGCGGTCCAGCGGGGACTGCGGGTGGTCGAGGTCCCGATCACTTTCGTCGAGCGCGTACGCGGTGAGAGCAAGATGAACGGGTCGATCGTGCGCGAGTCGCTGGTACGCGTGAGCGTGTGGGGCCTGTCGCACCGCACCCGGCAGGTCAGCCAGGCCCTGGGCAGGAGCAAGGCCGTTACGTGACGCAGCCACCGACCGCTTCGAGCCGGCGCCGCGCTGGGCGCGTCCGGGCGCTGCTGCTGCTCCTGCTGCTAGCCGAGATCGTCGTGGTGCTCGCGCTGGCCAGGAGCATCGGTGCCGGGCCGACCGTGCTGCTACTGCTCGCGACCTCGGTGCTGGGCGGGTGGATCGTACGCAAGGAAGGCTCACGCGCGTGGCAGGCGCTGGCGTCGGCCGTGGCCTCGGGTCGGGTGCCGGACGACCGTGTCGGGGACTCCGCCATCGTCCTGGCGGGCGGGATCCTGCTGTTCGTCCCGGGTTTCATCACCGACCTGGTCGGGCTGGTCTTCGTGCTGCCGTTCACCAGGCGCCCGGCCCGCCGGGTGCTCGGGCGGGCGATCCAGCGCCGCATGGTGACGCTGCCGTCCGGGGTGTTCCTGCGCGGGTTTCCCGGCGCGCCCGACGGCCGCGGTGGGCCGAACCTGGCCCGCGGTGACGTCATCCAGGGTGAGGTCGTCGAGGGCCCGGTCGTCGAGGGCCCGGTCGTCGAGGGCCAGGTCGTCGAGGGCCAGGTCGTCGACGAGTCCGACCCGCCCGGTGGCGGTCGGGACGAGGGGGGCACTGAGAGCGGGGACGACGGAGCCGGCCGCACCAGCTAGGGGGAGGTGCGGCCGGCTCCATCTGGCCTCGGCAGGAGGGGGGATCCGTCCGAAGCCGCACCGGGCGGCGGGCTAGCTCTTGCGAGTCAGCTCAGGCGCTGCGCCGGTGGGTCGTGGCGCGCTTGGCGGCGCGCAGCAGCTGGAGGCGCTCGTCGAGCAGCACCTCGAGATCAGCGATAGAGCGGCGCTCGAGCAGCATGTCCCAGTGCGTGCGGGCGGGCTTGGTGGCCTTCGGCTCAGGTCGCTCGGAGTCCACCAGCAGCGCCTCGGTGCCGCAGCGGCACTCCCAGAGCGCGGGAATCTCGGCCTCGACGGAGAAGGGGATGCGGATCACGTGCCCCCGCGGGCAGTGGTACTCGGAGATGATCCGGGCGGCCGGCTCGACGCCCTCGTCGCTCTCCATGCTCTGCGCCCCAAGGCGGGTACCGCGCAGGCTCTTGTCGCTCATGTCTGTGCCCTCCTCGGACGGGTCGGTGTGGTCCCGTCACCCTGAAGAACGCATCAGGTGGCCGCACGTGTTCCGGCGGGCGTGTGGAGATGCAGTGAAGGCGGTCACATTCACAGAAACCGCAGGTCAGCGGGGGTGCGCGCGGCTCAGACCACGACCGGCTCGACGTTGCCTGCGTCACGGATCCCCGCCCGTACGTCCACCGTGCGCAGGATCAGCCCGCCGAGCACGAAGAAGACCAGCAGGGCCAGGATCGCTGGCCGGTAGGAGTCGGTGATCTGGTGCACCAGACCGAACAGCAGCGTGCCGAACCAGCTGGTCCCGCGTTCGCACGCCTGGTACAGGCTGAAGTACTCCGCCTCCCGGCCGCGTGGGACAAGCTGGCTGTAGAGCGACCGGGACAGCGCCTGGCTGCCGCCGAGCACGACACCGATAAGCACGGCCAGGCCCAACCACAGAGTGAACTGCCCGTGCGGCAGGAAGAACCCGATCGCCACCACCGCCGCCCACAGCACCAGGCTGGACAGCACGACGTCCCGGGCGCCGTAGCTCCGCGCCAGGCGGCCGAACAGCAGCGCGCCGCCGAACGCCACGAGCTGCACGAGCAGGATCGTCTCGATCAGCTGGTTGGTGCTGAAGCCCAGCTGCTCGGCGCCGTACACGCTCGAGACCCCGATCACCGTCTGGATGCCGTCGTTGAAGAACAGGTACGCCAGCAGGAACCTGAGCGTGTTCGGGAAGCCCCGCAGGTGCCGGAAGGTGTTGGCCAGCTGACCGAACGCCTCACGGACGAGCGAGCCGTGGACCGGTGCCACGTTCACCGGCGGTCGGTCCCGCAGCCCGAGGTAGGGGATCAACGTGAACCCCGCCCACCACAGGCCCGCCGTGAGCAGGCTCCAGCGGACCGCCTCGCTCTTGGTCAGGCCCAGGCTGTCGTGCAGCGTGACCATGGCCAGGTTGATGGCGAGCAGGACGAAGCCGCCGAGATAGCCCAACGCCCAGCCGCGGCTGGACACCCGGTCGCGTTCGTCCGGGCCGGCGATCTGGCACAGGATCGCGTCGTAGACGACCAGTGAGCAGCCCAGGCTCAGGCTGGCGACCAGCAACAGGACGACGCCGAGCTGCCAGTTGCTGCCCGACACGAAGTACATGGCTGAGGCGGCGGCCGAGCCGAGCCAGGCGAAACCAGCCAGGATGCGTCGTTGGTGCGGGGACCGGTCCGCCATCGCCCCGACCACGGGCAGGACCAGCGCCGACAGGATCGTGGCGAACGTGACCGCATAGAACGCCAGCGAACCGGGACTGATCGGGATACCCAGGACGTGCAGGTTCGTCGAGCAGGACAGGTCCGAGTCCTGGCCGGGACACCCGGCGGCCTTGGCGACCACGGTCAGGTAGGGGGCGAAGAGCACCGTGGCGGTGGTCGTGACGTAGGCGGAGTTCGCCCAGTCGTAGAAGTACCAGGCGCGCTGCTCGCGCACCCGCTCGCGCGGGTCGACGGCACCTTGTCCCGCAAGATCGGAGTCGCTCACGGACGCATCATGCCCGCCCGGCGGCTCGCTCGCGCAGCACTTCGCGCAGCGTGTCCGAACGGTCGGTGATCAGGCCGTCCACGCCCAGGTCGAGCAGCTCGTGCATCCGGCTCGCGTCGTTGACCGTCCACACGTGCACCTGCAGTCCCAGCTGGTGCGCGACGTCCAGGCTGCGCCGGGTCACCACGCGCAGCGGACCCGCCGTGGCCGGTACCTGGAAGGCGACCGCACTGCGGTCGCGGACCCGGCTGAGCCGAACAGCACCTGGGCCGGGCAGCCAGCTGGCGAAGCGCCAGCGCGCCACGCCGCGCCGTCCCGGCGACGTGGCGACCTGCGGGCCCAGCAACCTGCGTACGGCTGCGGTCCGCCGGTCGTCGAACGACGTCACGCAGACCCGGTGCTGGGCAGCGGTCCGCTGGACGACGTCGACGAGCCCGGCGATCGCGGCCCAGTCCTTGACGTCGACGTTCACCCGCAGGTCCGGCCAGCTGTCGAGCAGCTCCTCCAGCCGCGGCACCACCTCGGACCCGCCCACCCGCACGGACCTCAGCTCGTCCCAGGTCAGCTCGGCGATGGCTCCGTGCCCGTCGCTGACGCGGTCCAGGACGGCGTCGTGGAAGGCGACCACCACGCCGTCCCGGGTCGCGTGCACGTCGGTCTCGACATGGGTCATGCCGAGCGAGACGGCCGCCGCGAAGGCGGTCATGGTGTTCTCCAAGCCGTCCAGCGAGAACCCTCGGTGGGCCATGGCGACCGGGCCCTCGACGTCGAGGTAGGGGTGGACGGCGGGCGGCACGCCGACACGGTACTGCCCGGGTCAGCCGGCGAACTCCCAGTGCCACGGCTCGGGGCGCGAGCCCGCAGGGCCAGCCCAGGAGGGATGGAACCAGCCGTACAGCGGAGCGTGGGCCAGCATCCAGGCGTGCTCAGCGGTGCCGAAGGACTCGATCCCGCCGCACAGGTCGGCTGCCGTACCCCAGCCGTGGTTGCTCGTCCCGGGCCGGGCCGCCAGACCGGGCTTGGTCGCGAAGACCTGGATCTGCTCGGCCAGCGTCCGGTAGGTGTCAGTGACGCAGAGCGGACGAGAGAACTCGGCACCGAACGCCTTCGACAGCTTGGCGAAGCCCGCGGCCGCGTCCGCCCGGAGCAGCTTGCCCGGCGCACCCCAGACCGGGCAGAGCGCGGCAGCCGGGATCGTGCCGTTCGGGTAGCTGAGCGTCGACAGGCCCTGGCACTGGCCCTTGGGGACCACCTTGCCGCCCAAGGAGGCCACGACGGCCTCGGCGGCGGTGAGGTTGGCCCGCTGCTTGGCGGTCAACGAGGCGGCGCCGGTCAGCCTCGCCTGCTGGACCTGCAGCTGCGCCGCGGCCAGCCTCGCCTGATCCATCAGCCCCTTGAGGTCGATGACCGCCTTGGCGGCACGGGCCTTGGCCGCAGCGGCCTGGGCACTGGCCAGCGCGGCCTGACGGGTCGCCTCGGCCTGGACGTCGACCGAGGACTGCAGCCGCTGGAGCTGCAGGCTGCTGGAGATGCCGATCTCCTCGAGCACGGCGAGGTTGTGCGCGACGTCCGCGCCGCTGTCGGCCTGCAGCGCCAGCAACCAACCCTCGTAGGCGCCCATCGGGCCGCCGGTCGCGTAGGTGTCGCGGGCCCACTGCCCGAGGGCGTCCCGCTGCACCGTCATCTCGCCACGAGCTCGGGTCAGCAGCTGCGCGTTGATCTGCTGCACCTGCTGCGCCTGGCTCTGCGCGATGCGTGCCTGGGCCAGGGTGTCGAGTGCCGCGGAGACCTTGAGCCCGATCGCCTGCAGCTGCTCGAGGGCTGCCTGCAGCCCGGCGTCGATCGCGGTGCGTTGCGCGGCCAGGGCAGCTGCCTGAGCGAGCTGCGCCTGCACCTGGGCCTGGGTCAACGGGCCTTCGTCGTCACTCTTCGGCGCCGGCGGGAGGGCCGGGGCCGTCGTGGTGCTGGACGGCATCGCCGTGCCCGGGCTGCCGGTGAGAGGAGTGGCCGTGCCGGTCGGAGTGCTGGTGGGGGTGGCCGTCGGCGTCGACGTGGGCGTCGACGTGGGGGAGTCGGTGGCGGTGGCCGTGGCAGTGGGGGAGTCGGTCGCGACCGGGGCGTCCTGGGTACCGGGGGCCGATGGCTCGGCTCCTGCGGGCGACGCTGCGAGAAGTCCCAGCAGGACCGCGGCAAGGGCCGTCGACGCCGTGGCGCCGACGATCGCCCGCAGTCGGCGGGAACCTTCCGCTCGTCGCATCAAGACACCGTGCTCCCGGGGGATCGGGGACCCGCGGGCGACCCCGGCCCGCCGTTCGACAGTACCCCCGGGATTCGACGCCGGCAGAGGCTTGGCCAGGATTTGCCAGACTGTTCGACGGGAGTGTGAAACGGTTGGTGCGGTTGTGACAGATGAGACGAGAAGGAGCCAGCCCGCGATGTGGATGCCCGTGGCTCGGCGCCGATGAACGAGCGTGCCGAGCGCGCCCGGCACGCGTGGACTCCTGCCCGCCTCCCGGTCGACCCGGACGCTGCGGTCCAGCGACCGCGGCACGTGCTGCACCCACGACACTGGGACGTGCTGGCCGTGATCGCGGTCGGCGGGGGCCTGGGCAGCATGGCTCGCTGGGGCCTGTCGCAGGCATTCGTGACCGGGCCGGGACAGGTGCCCTGGGGGACTCTGCTCGAGAACGCGTCCGGGTCGGCGCTGCTCGGGCTGCTGATGGTGTTCGTCGTGACCGTCTGGCGGCCGAACCGGTACGTGCGCCCGTTCCTGGGCATCGGTGTCCTCGGCGGCTACACCACCTTCTCGACGTACGCGCTGGAGACCCGCGACCTGATGGCCTCCGGTGACGTCCCGCTGGCGCTCGCCTACCTGCTCGGCTCGGTGCTAGCCGGACTCGTCTGCGTGGGGGTCGGCGTGCTGCTCGGCCGCTCGCTGGCCGGGGTCCTGCACCATCGTCGCGGCCGGCGCAGGCGACCTGGGCGGGGACCGCGATGAACCTCGCTCTGGTGCTGGCCGGCGGCGCCGTGGGCGCCGTGCTGCGCTACGTGGTCGACCAGCTGGTCAGCGCACGCCGCCGCGGACCGTTCCCGTGGGGGACCTTCACGGTGAACGCCGTGGGCTGTCTCGTCCTGGGGACGGTGGCGGGCGCGGTGCGGGGCACCGAGACCGGGGACTGGCTGCTGCCGTTGGTCGGCACCGGGCTGTGCGGCGGGCTGACGACGTTCTCCACCTTCAGCTTCGAGACGTTCCGGCTGGCCGAGGACGACCAGTGGTGGCGGGCCGGCGCGAACGTGCTGGCCAGCCTGGCGGTCGGCTCGGCGGCCACCGCGGTCGGGTACGCGGTGGCCACCGGCCTGTGGCGCTCCTAGGTGTAGTTCCCCGACAGGTTGTGAACGCGTAGGCGTAGACGGATAGCGAGGACCTCCAGTACGGAGGGGGTTACGACACCAACCCTCGACTGGAGGTCCTCGTGACTCACGCTAATGCCCCGCTGACGCCTGAGGGGCGTCGACGCCTGGCGGTCCTGATCGTCGAGCAGGGGTGGACGGTCCGTCGTGCTGCGGAGCGGTTGCAGGTCTCGCCCGCGACAGCGGCCAAGTGGGCCCGGCGCTACCGTGATGGCGAGCCGATGACGGACTGCTCGTCTCGTCCAGCGCGGTCGCCGCGGCGCTGCCCGCGCCGCCTTGAACGGCGCATCGTGAAGCTGCGGTACTGCCGGCGTTGGGGTCCGCACCGGATCGGCTATCACCTCGGGGTTCCGCGATCGACGGTTGGTCGCGTCCTGGCGCGTTATCGGATGCCGCTGCTGGTCCACCTCGACCAGGCCACCGGCCTGCCGGTCCGCAAGCCATCGCCGATCCGCTACGAGGCGGCGGCCCCGGGCGACCTGGTCCATGTGGACATCAAGAAGCTGGGCCGGATCCCGGACGGTGGTGGCTGGCGGGCCTTTGGTCGCGACTCCGAACAGCACCGACGCGCCCATGCCAGGACCGAGCGGGCCGGTCATGGTGGCGCGCCGACGTCGCGTGGCTACGTCTTCTTGCACCACGCGGTGGACGATCATTCCCGGCTGGCCTACTCCGAGCCGCTGCCTGACGAGCGCAAGGAGACCGCCGCGGCCTTCTGGGGCCGCGCCAACGCGTTCTTCGCCCAAGCCGGGATCACCGTCCGCGCAGTCATGACCGACAACGGCTCCTGCTACCGCTCACGCGACTTCGCCAACGCCCTCGGGCCCGCCATCAAACACCGACGGACCCGCCCCTACCGACCCCAGACCAACGGGAAGGTCGAGCGGTTCAACCGGACCCTGATCGTCGAATGGGCCTACGCCCAGGTCTATCTCTCCGACCAAGCCCGCGCAGCGACCTACCCCGACTGGCTCCACTCCTACAATCATCACCGACCCCACACCGGCATCGGAGGCCTCGTCCCCGCAGCCCGCGTTCACAACCTGTCGGGGAACTACACCTAGGTCAGGACTCGGTGAGCGTGGTCGGCGCACCGTGCACCGACGGGATCGTGCCGAGCTTGCCCGCCTGGAAGTCCTCGAAGGCCTGGATGACCTCGGCCCTGGTGTTCATCACGAACGGACCCGCCCAGGCCACCGGCTCCCGGATCGGCTGGCCGCCCAGCACGAGGACGTCCAGGTTCGGCTCGGCCAGCGGCTGGCTGGCCGCCGCGTCGATCCGAAGGTGGTCGCCGGCACCCAGGACGACCAGCTGGCCCTTGCGGACCGGACGGCGTTCGCTGCCCATCGTGCCCTGCCCGGCCAGCACGTAGACCAGGGCGTTGAAGTCCTGCCGCCACGGCAGGGCAAGCTGGGCGCCGGGGGCCAGGGTGGCGTGCGCCAGGGCGATCGGGGTGTGCGTGGTGCCAGGGCCACGGTGCCCTGCGACGTCGCCGGCGATCACCCGGAGCAGCGTCCCGCCGTCCGGGCTGCTGAGCAGGCCGACGTCCCCGCCGCGAAGGTCCTGGTAGCGCGGCTGCGCCCACTTGTCGGCTCGGGGCAGGTTCACCCAGAGCTGGATGCCGTGGAAGAGGCCACCGCTGACCACCAGCGACTCCGGTGGGGCCTCGATGTGCAGCAGGCCGCTGCCGGCCGTCATCCACTGGGTGTCGCCGTCGGTGATCCGACCGCCGCCGCCGTGGGAGTCCTGGTGGTCGAAGATGCCGTCCATGATGTAGGTGACGGTCTCGAAGCCGCGGTGCGGGTGCCAGTCGGTGCCCTTGGGCTCGCCCGGCGCGTACTCGACCTCGCCCATCTGGTCCATGTGGATGAAGGGGTCCAGGTCGCCGAGGTCGACGCCGGCGAACGCGCGGCGCACCGGGAAGCCCTCACCCTCGAAGCCACTCGGCGCGCTGGTCAGGCTCTTGATCGGACGCTCCGTGCTGGTCTGCGGGTCCACGACTGCAATCCGCGGCAGGACCGTGATGTCGGGAACGGTGACGGCGGGCACTGTTGCCTCCTGGCTAGTTAGTTGCGCCTTCAACTATCGCACTCCACAACTGATCCGGGCAACATTCCATTCCTGGAACACGGCGCACGCTCGACGGTAGGCCGGGGGTGGGCGCTGGACAACGCTCACCGCAGGCTGCGCTTCATGCCCTCGTGCGAGGCGACGAAACCGAGGCGTTCGTAGAACCGGCGAGCCTCGACACGTCGCTTGTCCGTGGTCAGCTGGATCAGGGCCGCCCCACGGTCCCGGGCGTAGCCCTCGATCCAGCTCATCAACCGGCCGCCGGCGCCCTGACCGCGCAGCGCTGCGTCGACCCGCACCGACTCGACCTGGGCCCGCGTCCCACCGCGCCGCGACAGGTGGTGCAGCAGCGTCACCTGCGCGCAAGCCACCACACGTCCGTCCAGCTCCCCGACGACCAGCAGGTCGTCCGGGTTGGCGGCGATCTGCTGGAACGCGGCAAGGTAGGCCGCGTCGACGTCCGCACCGGGCACGGACTCCCGCGCGGCAGCGATGTCGTCGTCGTAGATCAGCGCGACGACCGCGGGGACGTCGCGCTGGGTGGCCGCACGGATGACGAGCCCAGCCAGGCCCTCAGCGGGCACGGCGGGTCCACTCCAGCAACCGGTCGGCGTCCCAGGTGGTGACGATCCGGTCCGCCGGGACGCCGCAGGCCACCGCCCGCTCGACCCCGTACGGACGCCAGTCCAGCTGGCCGGGCGCGTGCGCGTCCGTGTCGATGCTGAACAGGCACCCGGCCTCGACGGCGAGCCGAAGCAGCTCCAGCGGCGGGTCCAACCGCTCCGGGCGGGAGTTGATCTCGACGGCCACGTCGAACTGCTTGCAGGCGGCGAACACGATCTCCGCGTCGAACTCCGACGGTGGCCGCGGCTTGCCCGTGCGGGTGTTGTTGGTGACGTAGCGACCGGTGCAGTGGCCAAGGACGTCGGTGTGCGGGTTGGCGATCGCGGCGACCATCCGCCGGGTCATCGGCGCGCTGTCCATCCGCAGCTTGGAGTGCACGGACGCGACCACGACGTCCAGCTCCTCGAGCAGCTCGGGCTCCTGGTCGAGTGCTCCGGACTCCAGGATGTCCACCTCGATGCCCTTGAGCAGCCGGAACGGACCTAGGTCGGCGTTCACCTCGTCGACAACCTCCAGCTGTCGGCGCAGGCGCGTCGGGTTGAGCCCGTTCGCGACGGTCAGCCGGGGGGAGTGGTCCGTCAGCGCCAGGTACTCGTGGCCCAGCTGCGCTGCGGTGCGGGCCATCTCGTCGATCGGGCTGCCGCCGTCGCTCCAGTCGGAGTGGCTGTGCAGGTCGCCGCGAAGCTGGGCCAGCAGCCGGTCGCCGACCGTGTCCAGCGCCGGCAGCGGGCTGGGCTTACCGCGAACGTCCTCCAGATAGGCGGGAGTGCGACCGTCCAGCGCCTGCCCGATCACGGTCGCTGTGCGGTCGCCGATCCCGGGGAGCTCGGTGAGCGTGCCCTTGCGGTGCCGGTCGGCGAGCTCGGCCGGATCCGTCGTGGCCACCACGCCTGCCGCCGTGCGGAAGGCTTGCACGCGGTAGGTCGACTCCAGCGCGCGCTCGAGGCGGAAAGCTATCTCGCGCAGGGCTTCCAGCGGGTCCATCGGCGGGTCAGGCCGGGCTGGTCAGCTGGATCAGGTTGCCGCAGGTGTCGTCGAGCACGGCCACCACGACCGGCCCCGCCGGCGTCGGTTCCTGGGTGAACCTGGCCCCCCGCGCGGTCAGCTCCCGGTGCACGGACGTCACGTCGTCGACCGCGAACGAGGTGTAGGGAATCCCGTCAGCGACGAGGGCCTGCTTGAAGGCCTTGGCCGCCGGGTGCACATCGGGCTCGAGCAGGAGCTCGACGCCGTCCGGCTCGTTCGCGCCGACGACCGTGAGCCAGCGGTAGTCGCCGACCGGCACGTCCGTCTTCGCCACGAAGCCCAGCACATCGGTATAGAAGGCCAGCGCCTTGGCCTGGTCGTCCACCAGCACGCTCGTCACGTTGATCCTCGGCATGGCACCTCATCGTAGGGGGCCGACGTACGATCAGGCAGGTGACCAGCAGACCGGCCCCGGACCAGCACCTGCGAGACCTGGCCCTGCTGCGCCGGGTCCGCGACCGGATGGATCGGGAGTACGCCCGGCCACTGGACGTCGAGGCGCTCGCTCGCGGCGTCAACATGTCGGCCGGGCACCTCAGCCGCCAGTTCCGGATCGCCTACGGCGAGTCGCCCTACAGCTACCTGATGACCCGGCGCATCGAACGGGCGATGTCCCTGCTGCGACGCGGCGACCTGAGCGTCACCGACGTCTGCTTCGCCGTCGGCTGCTCGTCCCTGGGCACGTTCAGCACCCGCTTCACCGAGCTCGTCGGCGTGCCGCCGAGCACCTACCGCCGGGACGGCGCGCGTGGCACGTCGGGCATGCCGCCATGCGTGGCCAAGCAGGTCACCAGGCCGATCAGGAATCGAGAAGCAACGCCCGCGCAGCCACAACTAGCCTGACCGCCATGGACATCACCATTCACGCCAGTTTCCTGCCGCACGACGACCCGGAGGCGGCTCTGGCCTTCTACCGGGACATCCTGGGTTTCGAGCTCCGGCTGGACGTGGGCTACGAGGGGATGCGCTGGCTCACGGTCGGTCCCGCCGACCAGCCGGGCACGTCCATCGTCCTGCACCCGCCGGCCGTCGACCCCGGGATCACCGACGACGAACGGCAGACGATCACCGAGATGATGGCCAAGGGCACCTACGGGAGCATCCTGCTGGCCACCAAGGACCTGGACACGACCTTCGAGAAGCTCGACGCCGGCGGCGCGGACATCGTCCAGGAACCGACCGAGCAGCCCTACGGCGTCCGCGACTGCGCGGTCCGGGACCCCGCGGGCAACATGGTGCGCATCCAGGAGGTGAGGTGAAGGAGGCGGCGTCGGGGTCGCACTCCGCCGACACCCACGACATGATCCGCGTCACCGGCGCACGGGTGAACAACCTCAAGGACGTCAGCGTCGAGATCCCCAAGCGCCGGTTGACCGCGTTCACCGGCGTCTCGGGCTCGGGGAAGAGCTCGCTGGTGTTCGGCACGATCGCCGCGGAGTCCCAGCGACTGATCAACGAGACGTACAGCGCGTTCGTCCAGGGGTTCATGCCGACGCTTGGGCGGCCAGAGGTCGACGTGCTGGACGGGCTGACGACCGCGATCATCGTCGACCAGGAGCGCATGGGTGCCAACCCACGCTCCACCGTGGGCACCGCCACCGACGCCAACGCGATGTTGCGCATCCTGTTCAGCCGGGTCGGAGAGCCGCACATCGGACCGCCGACCGCCTTCTCGTTCAACGTCCCCACGCGAACGGCGAGCGGGGTGATGAGCACCGACAAGGGTGGCCGCGTCGAGCGGAACGTGGTGCGCCAGGCCGTCTACCTCGGCGGCATGTGCCCGCGCTGCGAGGGGCACGGCTCGGTCAGTGACTTCGATCTGTCCGCGCTGTACGACGACAGCAAGTCGCTCGCAGAAGGCGCGCTGACGGTGCCGGGCTACAGCATGGACGGGTGGTACGGACGCATCTTCAGCGGCGCGGGGCTTCCGATGGACAAGCCGATCGCCAAGTTCACCAAGAAGGAGCTCGACCAGCTGCTCTACGGCGAGCCGACGAAAATCAAGGTCGAGGGCGTCAACCTGACCTACGAGGGCGTGATCCCCAAGATCCAGAAGTCGATTCTCTCCAAGGACGTTGACGCCATGCAGCCGCACGTCCGCGCGTTCGTGGAGCGGGCGATCACCTTCCAGACCTGTCCCGACTGCGACGGGACGCGGCTGACCCAGCAGGCGCTGTCCTCGAAGATCGAGGGCAAGAGCATCGCCGACCTGTGCGCCATGCAGATCAGCGATCTGGCCGATTGGGTCCGCGACCTCGACATAGCCTCCGTGGCGCCGCTGCTGAGAGGCCTGCAGCACCTGCTCGACTCGTTCGCGGAGATCGGACTGGGGTACCTCTCACTCGACCGGCCGGCAGGCACGTTGTCCGGGGGAGAGGCGCAGCGGACCAAGATGATCCGCCACCTCGGATCGGCGCTCACCGACGTCACCTACGTGTTCGACGAGCCCACGATCGGGTTGCACCCGCATGACATCGAGCGGATGAACGACCTTCTGCTGCAGCTGCGTGACAAGGGCAACACGGTCCTGGTGGTCGAGCACAAGCCAGAGGCGATCTCGATCGCCGACCACGTCATCGACCTCGGGCCGGGAGCGGGGACGAAAGGCGGCACCGTCTGCTTCGAGGGCACGGTGGACGCGCTGCGGGCCAGTGACACCGTCACCGGTCGCCATCTCGACGACCGCGCCACCCTCAAGAAGTCCGTCCGAGCGCCGGCGGACACGATGGAGGTCCGTGGCGCGTCCATGCACAACCTCCAGGACGTGGACGTCGACATCCCGCTCGGAGTGCTCTGCGTCGTCACCGGCGTCGCAGGGTCCGGAAAGAGCTCGCTGGTCCATGGCTCCCTGGCCGACCGCGAAGGTGTCGTGGTGATCGACCAGGGCTCGATCCGCGGCTCGCGGCGCAGCAACCCGGCGACCTACACCGGACTGCTGGACCCGATCCGCAAAGCGTTCGCCAAGGCCAACGGCGTGAAGCCGGCGTTGTTCAGCTCCAACTCGGAGGGCGCCTGCCCGACGTGCAACGGCGCCGGGGTCATCTACACCGAGCTGGGCGTGATGGCGACCGTCGAGTCGCCCTGCGAGGAGTGCGAGGGCAAGCGGTTCCAGGCGGCGGTGCTCGAGTACACCCTGGGCGGCAGGAACATCGCCGCGGTGCTCGCGATGTCGGTGGAGGAGGCCGAGCAGTTCTTTGAGGACGGCGAGGCGAAGATCCCGGCCGCGCACACGATCCTCGAGCGGCTCGCCGACGTCGGCCTCGGCTACCTCACCCTCGGCCAGCCGCTGACCACACTGTCCGGTGGTGAGCGTCAGCGGATCAAGCTGGCGACCCATCTGGGTGAGAAGGGCGGTGTGTACGTCCTGGACGAACCCACCACCGGTCTGCACCTGGCCGACGTCCAGAACCTGCTCGGTCTGCTGGACCGGCTGGTCGACTCCGGCAAGTCGGTCGTAGTCATCGAGCACCACCAGGCGGTCATGGCGCATGCCGACTGGATCATCGACCTCGGGCCGGGTGCCGGCCACGACGGCGGCCGCGTCGTGTTCGAAGGAAGACCCGGTGCTCTCGTCGATGGTCGATCCACGCTCACCGGGGAGCACCTGGCCGCCTACGTCGCCACCTGACCGCCGCAGCGGGCGAGGTTGGACTCAACGCCGATAATGCACATTATGTCATTACGCCTGAACTATGCCCTCTCCCGGCTCAGTGCCAGTCGCTGATCCAGACGTCGCGTGGGTCCGGCGCACCCTCCCCGGTCTCGATCAGCTGCTTGAGGCTCATCAGGTAAGTGGCCCACTTGGTGCTGCAGTGGTGCATGAACTCGACCGGCTCACGCCAACCCTCGTGCTTGAACATGACGATCGTGTAGTCACCTTCCTGTCGCAGGTCCCGGGACACGGTCGTGCCGATCCACTCCTGCGGTCCGCCCACGACCTCCCAGCGAACCAGCCGGCCCGGCTCGAGATCGACGACCAACATGTCGAACCCACCGGGGCCGAACCGGAACTCGAGCACGCCGCCGGGGTCGACGTCCCCGGTCGTCTGCTCCGTCCACCAGCCGGACAAGCCGTCCAACGTGGTGATCGCGTCGTACACCTGCTCCGGCGACGACTGCTGGACGCCGATGCGGTGAAGGATGTCTGACATCTCGATCGCTCCTGTCTACTTCTTGGTCTCGGTGGCGTTCTTCTTGGTCTGGATCGTCTCCGCGATGCGCTTGATGCGCTGCAGGCGGGAGTCCCAGGCGGCGCCGACGTCGGCCAGCTGGGCCACGGCGCGCCCCAGCTGGTTCTGGTCGACGCGGTACTGCCGCTCGCGTCCGGCGGTGGTGGCGTGCACCAGCCCCGCCCGGCCCAGGACGACGAGGTGCTTGGCCACTGCCTGACGGGTCACCGGCAGGTGGTCGCTCAGGCTGGTCGCCGTCCCGCTGCCCTGGTTCAGCAGCAGGTCCAGCAGCCGGCGCCGAGTCGGGTCGCCGACCGCCGACCAGAGGTCGTCGTCCACGATGACGCTCATCCGCCAGCGCCCACCGTGGCCAGGTACGCCGGCAGCCGCGGCAGGAAGTGGTCCCAACCGCTCACGTGGTCGGCGTACGTCGCGGCGACCGTCGCCTCGTCCCAGCCGCGCTCGCGGAAGCCGGTCTCGGTCATCCGCAGGCGGGTGCCGTCCCCGACCGGCTCGAGGTCGAACACGACCAGGAACGAGTTGCCCTCCGCCGCTGACTCCCCCTCCTCGTGGGTCCACCGGAAGGAGAACAGCCGCGGCGGTTCCGCGTCGACGACGGCGAACCGAACCCACGTCCCAGTCCCCTGGCTGAAGTCGCCGAATCCGATGCGTCCCTCTCCCCCGGACTGCACCGGGTAGTCCGCCTCGTCCGGCCACCACTGGCGCACGTGCTCCGGGCTGCTCACCACGTCGAAGACCACCTCGGGTGAGGCGTCGACGTGAATCTCTCGCTGGATGGTTTCGTGTTCCATGCTCGCCACCTTCTGCAACGTTTGGTTGCATGTCACTCTAGGGCGCTCCGCTTCAAAGCGCAACCATAGGTTGCACCAATAGCGGCACCGGGACGTGGCCACCGTGGTCCCCTGCGCTCAGCTCGGGTCGGTCGCCGGGACCGCAGGCTGGTGCACGGCCAGTCGGGCATCGTGCTCAGCCGGCGTCTCGTCACCGTGACCAGGCCACCAGGCGGCGTGCCCGATCAGTGCGGTCAGCGACGGCGTGAAGAACATCGCCATCACGAACGCCGAGACGAGGATGCCGAACGAGATCGCGAAGCCCAGCGAGGTCAGCAGCGCGTTGCCGCCGAGCATCAGTGACGCGAACGTGCCGCTCAGGATCAGCCCGGCAGCAGCCACGGTCGGCCCGGCGTGCTGCACCGCGGCAGCAGCCGCCGCTCTGGTGTCGCGACCTGCGCGAGCCTCCTCGCGCAGCCGGGCGATCATCAGGATGTTGTAGTCCGTGCCCAGCGCGACGACGAACAGGTAGATGTAGATGGGCAGCAGGAAGATCAGGCCGCTGCGGCCGCCGAGGTGCTGGAACACGATCACCGCGGCGCCGAGGGTGGCGCCGAACCCCAGGACCACGGACAGCATCAGGTACACCGGCGCGACCAGGCTGCGCAGCAGCAAAGCCAGGATGAGCATGATGACCAGCGCCGCCACCGGGAAGACGATCGAGTAGTCGCGGTTCATCGCGGCCTTGAGGTCGACGTAGACGGACGTCGTCCCGCCGACCAGCGCCTCGGTCCCCTCCGGCGCCGCCTCGTGGGCAGCAGTCCGGATCGGACCCCGGACGTAGGCCAGCGCCTGGTCGGACGACGGGTCGTTGCTGAGCACGGCGGTGAACAGCGCGGTCGTGCCGTCCTTCGACACCGTCCCAGTCTGCGTCGACGGCACCGGCCCCACGGACGCGACGCCGTCGGCTGCGGCCAGCGTCGCGGAGAACGCTGACAGCTCGTCCGCGGTGAGCTGCGAGCCGTCCGTCGACCGCAGCATCACCACGGTCGGGTCCGTCGCCCCGGGCGGGAGCCCCTTCTGCAGGGTCTGCGTCGCCACGGACGACTCGGCGGTCTTCGGCACCCCGGTGTCAGACAGGTCGAACGTCGGCGAGAAGCCCAGCGCGAACAGGGTCAGCACTGCCAGCAGACCGCCGGACAGCAGCGCGTAGCGCCCGGGGTGGCGCCCCAAAGACCGGCCGATCGCACCGAACCGAGGAGCGGCCGGCGGCTTCTGCCAGGCCTTCGACGGCCACAGAACCTTGGTGCCCAGCAGCGACACGATGGCCGGCACCAGGGTGAGCGCCGCCAGGACGGTCACCGCGACGGCGATCGCCAACGCCGGCCCGATGGAACGGAAGATGCTGAGCGAGGAGAGCACCAGCGCCATGAACGCGACGATGACCGCGCCGCCGGCGGACGCGATGGCCTCGCCGGCCCGCTCGACGGCGTGTGCCACTGCGCTCTTGCTCTGCTCCCCCTCCCGCAGCCGCTCGCGGTACCGGAACAGGAAGAACAGGATGTAGTCGGTGCCGATGCCGTACAGCACGACGATCAGGATCACCTGGATCGACGCGTCCGCCTTGAGGTCGAAGGCTTTGTTCGCGAACGCGATCAGCCCGGTGGCGACCTGCGAGACGATGCCGATCACGATGATCGGCATCAGCGCGATGATCGGGCTGCGGAAGATGACGAGCAGCAGCAGCAGGATCAGCAGGACGGTCGAGATCCCGACGATCGCCTCCGCGTTGGCGGACGCCTCCTGCGAGTCGAGGCTCTGCGCGGCCGGGCCCGTGACGCCGACCCGGAGGTCTGTGCCACCGGTCAGGTGCTTCAGGTCCGAGCGGAGCGCCTTGACTGCATCCATGGCCGGCTGGTCGTACCCGTTGGCGCCCTTGGCCAGGCCCACGACCGCCAGCTGGACGACCTTGTTCTCCGACGGCGGTTGCGCGACCACGCCCTGGAACGGCTTGTTGAGCTCGGCGCCGAGGCGCGTCGCGACGTCCTGGACGGCCGCCGAGTCGGCGGCCGTCAGGGGCCGGCCGTCCGCGCGGTCGAACACGATGATGGCGGCGGTCTGGTTCTGGCTGGGGAAGGCCTTGGCCTGCAGGTTGATCGCCTGGATCGACTCGTAGTGGCTCGGCAGGAACTCCGACTCGTCGGTCGTGGACGACAGCTTCGGTGCGATGGCGATGATCGCGACAGCCGCGACCACCCAGGCCAGCACCACGAACCACGGACGACGGGACACCAGGCGGCCTAGCGCAGCGAACATGGGACCAACGCTACCCAGACAGCCAGGACGACCCGGTTGCGACCCGGTTGTGACCCGCCGTGCCACGCTGGACTCGTGACGGCGGCGCACCTGGTGGACCGGATCCGGTGGCAGCTGCGTGCGGCGGCCGAACCCGAGCGCGCCGCCGGCATGCAGCGGTACATGAAGTCGGCGATGCCTTACCTGGGCGTCCGGATGCCTGCCGTGCGGGCCGTCGTCCGGGACCTGACCAAGGCCGAACCGCCTGCGCTGCAGGTGATCCACGACGCGGCGGCGACCTTGTGGCGCGAGGCCGGGCACCGCGAGGAGCGGTACGCGGCAACGGCGCTGACCGGGTTGCCGGCGGCGCGGGCCGAGCTTTCGCTGCTCCCCCTGCACACCGAGATGATTGTCACCGGAGCCTGGTGGGACCACGTCGACGGCGTGTCCGGGCGCATCGGCGACACCCTGGCCGTCCACCCGACCGCGGTGCGGCCGCTGGTCATCTCGTGGACGACGGACGCCGACCTGTGGCTGCGACGCACCAGCATCATCTGCCAGCTCGGCGCGAAAGGGTCCACCGACCTCGAGCTGCTCAGCAGCGCCATCGACGCGAACCTCGACGACCGGGAGTTCTTCATCCGCAAGGCGATCGGCTGGGCGCTGCGCCAGTACGCCCGCACCGACCCCGACTGGGTGTGGCGGTTCGTGACCGACCGGGCCGAGCGGATCAGCCCGCTGTCGCGGCGGGAGGCTCTGAAGCACCTGTGACCGCGGCGTGCCACTCGTCCTCGAGCATCGCGAAGACCAGCAGGTCGCCCCACTCCCCCTTGAAGATCTCGAACTCGCGAAGATGGGCTTCCTGTCGCATGCCCAACCCGCGCATCAGAGCGGACGACGCGTCGTTGGCCGGGTCGCACTGGCCGATCATCCGGTGCAGGCCTAACCAGTCGAAGCCCAGCCCCAACACGGCCTTCGCCGCCTCGGACCCGAAGCCCTGCCGTTGCTGGCTGCGCCGCATCATGAAGCCGAACTCGCCCTGACGGTTGGCCACGCTGTGCAGGAACAGGGTCAGCTCGCCGACGAACTCACCGTCGTCCAAGCGCTCGGCGACCAGGCGCAGCACCTGCTCGTCCGCGTCCATCGGCGGGGAGGCGAGCCGCTGGTCCAGCGCGTCCCGGACCTCCTCGAGCCGGCGCGGCCCGAACGGCACGTAGCGGACCAGCCCCGGGTCGGACTGGATCTCGAAGAGCATGTCCAGGTCCCGCTCCTCGAACAGGCGCAGCCGCAGCCGCGGCGTGGTCACCGGGAACTTCGATGTCAGGGCCGCCGGTTGCCCGCTCACTGTTCGACCTCGAACCACGCCACCGACATCGCCTCCAGACCGCCCATCCAGACCCTTCCCGACTGCTCACGGACTCCGGTGCACATGGAGAAGCCGGGCACCGACCCCTGGAAGTCGTGCACCAGCGTGCACGACTCGTCGAACGCCATCACCCACGCCATCCGGGGCGGGGCCGGCTGCAAGCGCTGAGGTACCGACCACACCGCGTGACGCACCCGCGGGTTGCCGCTGTGCAGCCGGTCGAGCAGGGGGTTTCGGGAGCCGGCCATCGCGACCCAGACCAACCCGTCGCTGCCGGTCGAGATGTTGTCCGGGAAGCCCGGCAGGTCGACGAAGCGCTCGCGGCCGCGCGTGCCGGAGACGTCGACCCGCTCCAACGTGTACCCGCCGGTCTGTGCGACGGCGACCCACGACTCGTCCGCGGACAGCGCCACCCCGTTGGCGAACTCGAGCCCGTCGCAGAGCACGTCCAGCGACCCGTCCGGCGAGCGGCGCAGCAGTCGGCCGTCACCGGCGTGCTCCAGGATCGCTCCGCGCCAGGTGGCGATGCCGAAGCGACGGGAGGAGTCGGTGAAGTAGATCGTCCCATCGGCCGCGACCGCGGCGTTGTTGCAGAACGCGAACCGCTCGCCGTCCAGCGAGTCGGCCAGTACCTCCAGACGTCCGGTGGCGATCTCGAGCGCCAGCAGACCACGGGCTCCGTCGCAGACCAGGACCCGTCCGTCCGGGAGCCACTCCAGCCCCAGCGGACGGCCGCCGGTCTGCGCGAGCTCGCGCACGGTCCCGGAGGGCGTGACCGAGAGCAGCCGCCCGTCCGCCAGTCCGGTGAGCACGTCGCCGTCCGGAGTGCACAGCACGTCCTCGGGTCCCTTCCCGGGCAGGGGCAGCACGTTCACCGCGGGCAGGGATCTCTGGCTGACGCCGGACCGTGCCCGCTCCGACCATGGCGGCGGCGTCCAGCGAACCGGCGCCAGACGCGGCTGTCTCCCCGGGATTCGCACGCTCGCAGCCTGCCACAGCAGCGCTGCGGCAGACTGCGAGCATGACCGGACGTCTGTTGCTCGTCAGGCACGGCCAGACCGAGTGGGCGCAGGCCGGCCGACACACCGGCCGGACCGACGTCCCGTTGACCGAGCTCGGGGAGCAGCAGGCCCGCGAGCTGGAACCGTGGGCGACCGCGCTCGGCCCGGTTCCCGTGCTGTGCAGCCCACTGCAACGAGCCCGCCGGACCGCGCAGCTCGCCGGGTTCGCCCGGCCCGCCGAGCCGGACGACGATCTGCTGGAGTGGGACTACGGGGGCTACGAGGGCCTCACGACGGCACAGATCCGGCAGCAGACCGGACAGCCCGACTGGCAGGTGTTCACCGGCGGCGTCGTCCCCGGCGACACGCCTGGCGAGACGCTGGCGCAGGTGGCGACCAGGGCGGGGCGGGTGATCGACCGCGTCGAGGTCATGCTCACTCAGGGTGACGTCGTGTTGGTCGCCCATGCGCATGTGCTGCGGGTCTTGGCTGCGTGTTGGCTGCAGGCGGAGCCCGAGTTCGGCCAGCACCTGCTGCTGGATCCGGCCAGCGTCAGCGCGCTCGGCGTCGAACGCAACGTCAGGGTCGTCCACGAATGGAACCTCCGGTTCACCCGACCTGAGTAGCGCCGAGGGGTCGAATTCTCCGGCAGCGCGAAGTGCGCCTATGGTGGGACCAATCCCGACCGCGCCGAATGCCGTGGAGATGAATCTGTGAGTGTCCTTGACCACCTCAGTGCCGCGCCTGGCGTCTACTGGGGTGAAGGGCAGGGGCCCGGCGGCAGCCGATTCGTCGCCCGAGTCGCGCTCCAGCAGCAGCCTGACAGCACGCTGACCTTTGACTACGAGGCCTGGTCCGCGAGCGGCGGGCTGCAGCACGCAGAGTCCGCCCGGCTGGCCCGTACCGGCGACGTCGTCACTCTCGCCGCGACGTCCAACGGTGGCGACGACATCATGCTCTTCCGAGAGGGCGACACCGGCGTGTTCGGCAGCGTCGGCGCGCAGCGGGTCGGGCTGGTGATCAGCAACGATGAGCAACAGCTGACCTTCTCCTGGTGGTGGACCGGCCGCGACGGCGAGCTGCGCGAGCAGTCCCGTGCGGTAGTCGCCCCGATGCGCCAGATCGTGCCCGCTCCCCCAGTGCCCGGCGCCGACCCCGGCCCACCGCCGGAGCCTGTCGTGTTCGACGAGCAGGCAGCGGCTCAGCCCGCCGTCGAGGAGACGGCTGAGGCGACCGAAGGTGTGGACACGCCAGCAGACGACGACGGCCAGGACCGGCGTCCGGCATCGGCGGCACTTGCGGCGCTCGCGGCCCTGGCCGAGCTGGAGGCCGACGAGCACGCCGAGGACGCCGCTTCCATCGGGCCCGCCGACCTGGACGGCGTCGAGGCCGGCCCCAGCCGCGCCGACGCTTCGCCTGGCGATGACGACGTGCCCAGCGACGCACCGATCGACGCACCGGTCGACGAGCCGATCGACGCACCGGTCGATGAGCCGCGCGCCGACAGCCCGGCCAAGCCCGTCGTGGACCTCACCGGGAGTACGGATCAGGCCGTGCCCGGCACCGTTCCCTGGCCGGGCATCCTCGTGCTGCACGGGTCCGGGACGGGTCTGGTCGCACAGCGTCTGGCGGCTCGGCTGACCCGCGCGGCCGTCGTCCGCACGGACCTGTTCGACCGGGCGGTCCGCGGGACCGCCGGTCGCCCCGACCCCCAGCTACGCCAGCGGATCGCCGTGTCCGTCGTCCAGGGTTACGCGGCCACGGGTCACCCCGTGATCCTGCACGGAGCCAGCACCCGCAGCGAGCACGAGGACCTGGTCGCCGCGATCTCCGGCTCCGGCCTGTCACCGGTGCAGCTGGTGGAGATCGCCGAGGGCGAGGACTACGGCGAGGTCGCCCGACGGCTCATCGAGAGCGACTGAGCAAGCGAGTCTCGCCGCTCGCTACCGGGGCCGTCCGCGCCGCGGTGGCTCGATGACGGACAGGTCGCCGCGGCGAGGGATCCTGACCAGCGTCGGCGACCTCGTCAGGGACGCCGCCGGCAGCGGATCAGGGTCGACCGGCCGGCTGCGATCCTCACCGGCGAAGCCGAACAGGGCCACCGCGCTGGCACCGCCGGGGCTGAACCGCGGCCCGTAACGGATCCCGTCCAGTCCGAGGCCGTGGAAGGCGCGCGCCCACGCTCTGGGCACGTCGTAGGGCGTCATCGACTCGAGCTCGCGGGTCACCGCGAACAACGCGGCCCGCGAGCTGCGCAGGTTGGCCAGCCGCGCCCCGGTGCCGCCGCCGGCGCCGGCGTCGGCGCCCACCCGAAGCCTGGAGACCACAACCCCGTCGAGCACGGTCGCCGGCAGGGTCGCTCGACGGGCCAGCACCGGACCGAGCCGCTCGCGCACGGCGGCGATCGCGGACGTCGCGAGGTAGCAGGTACCACGCGGCCGGTCCAGGTCGAACCGGCCACCCTGGCTGCCGAACCACCACGGACCGTTCGCGGCCAGGTGCGCCCGGTGCACGGTGGTATCCGCACCCAGTCGATGGGTCGGGAAACCCTCCAGGTCTGCGGGTGGTCCCTGCTGCGCGGGCTCTTCGCGGGACTGGCTCACGCTGCCCACGTGGCCGCGTCGGACTCGGCCTGACGCACCACCAGGGCTATCGCCGCCGACGACGACCTGTGGATCACCAGGTGGTCCACGACGCTGTCCCCATCGAACGAGGGTGACGGCGTCACGAACCAGACCGCTGCAGTCCAGCCGTCTACCCCGTGGCGGGCAAAGACCGAGAGCGCATCGACGATCCCGGCTCGCACCGAGCCGTCCCGGGCGAACTGGAACGACGGGTAGAGCAGGTGACCGTCCGCGGTGCGGCAGGCGAGCAGGGTGCCGCGCCGCACCCGGTCGGCCAGGGCCTGGCGGCTGACTCCCCACCAACCGGCCAGCCCGGTCGTGTCGTAGAAGGGGCCGAGCTCGACGTCCAACGGGTGGGCCGCGCTCGGCAGGGCCGACAGCATCCGGCCGACGAGCTCGCGAGGGTCGCCGAGGTCGTCCGGTGCGCCCCCTCGGCTCTCGACCTCGCGTAACCGCTGGGCCATCGCAGCGTCCACGGCAGCCACCACCTCACGCCGGTACGCCTGCGCGGACCGACCGGTCACCTGGGCTGAGGAAGTCATGCGTCCATCATCCGCCAACCCGGGAGGCTGCGTCAAGGGCGTCAAGGGCACCGATCGCTTGCTGACCTCTGTCAACTCGGCCCATCAGGGTGAGTCGCCTACTCCCCCGGCACTTCCCAGGTGTGCACGGGCTCGTTCCCGTGCATGCCCTGCGCGTAGTACTTGAGCATCTCGCGCAGTGCATCGAGCCGGTTCAGGCCCCGCTCCTCCAGCGCCCGGACCGTGGCCACCTGCCATTCCGCGCCGTTGCGCCCGCTCTTGCACCGAGCCTCGATCACGCCCAGGTAGCGATCGCGTACCTGCTGCGAGACGCCCCACCGCTCGAGCCCTTCGTGCGCCAGTGGCAGCAGGTGGCGCAGCACGAGCTCCTCCGCCGGCAGGTCACCGAAGCCTGGCCAGTAGACGTTGGCCTCCATGCCGCGGCGCGCGCACTCGGTGAAGTTGGCCTCGGCGGTGGCAAAGCTCAGCTTTGTCCAGACCGGTCGGTCCTGCTCGGAGAGCATCCGCATCGCGCCGTAGTAGAAGGCCGAGTTGGCCAGCACGTCGACCACGGTGGGACCGGCCGGCAGCACGCGGTTCTCCACGCGTAGGTGTGGCCGTCCCTCGACGATGTCGTAGATCGGCCTGTTCCAGCGGTAGATGGTGCCGTTGTGCAGCCTGAGCTCCTGCATCCTCGGCGCCTCGCCACGCTCCAGCATCGCCACCGGGTCCTCGTCGCTGACCTCCGGTAGGAGTGCCGGGAAGTAGCGGACGTTCTCTTCGAACAGGTCGAAGATCGAGGTCACCCAACGTTCACCGAAGAACACCCGCGGCCGCACGCCCTGGTTCTTCAGCTCGATCGAGCGGGTGTCGGTGGCCTGCAGGAACAGCTCGGTCCGGGTCTCGGCCCACAGGTGCTTGCCGAACAGGTACGGCGAGTTGGCCCCGATCGCGACCTGCGGACCGAGCAGCGTCTGGGCGGCGTTCCAGTTCGCCGCGAAGTCCTGCGGGCTGACCTGCAGGTGCAGCTGCACCGAGGTGCAGGCGGACTCCGGCGCAATGGTGTCCGCGTAGGCGGACACCCGGTCCGCAGCGGTCGGCGAGGCGATGTCGAGCACCAGGTCCTCGCCGCGGGCGGCGAAGACGGACTCGTTGAGGGCCGCGTAGCGTGCGTTGGCGCTCATCCACTCGGTGTGGAAGTGCTCTGGCATCAGGGTCGGCAGGATCCCGATCATCACGATGTGCGCACCGGCCGCGTTGGCCCGCTCCTCGGCCATGTTCAGGCTGCGCCGCAGCGCCTCCTCAAGCTCGAGCGCGGAGTCCCCCGGCAGCGGACGCGGGCTGACGTTGAGCTCGATGTTGAACTGACCGAGCTCGGTCTGGTAGTCCGGGTCGGCGATGCTCTCCAGCACTGCGGCGTTGGCCATCGTCGGCGAGAAGTCCTTGTCGACCAGGTTGAGCTCGATCTCCAGGCCGGTGAGCGGTCGTTCGAACTCGAAGCTGTGCTGGGACAGCATCCGCTCGAACACGTCGAGGCACTGGCGCACCTTCTCGCGGTACCGCTGGCGCTGTTCGCGGGTGTAACCGACGCCGGACACCTCGTCGCCCATGAACGCACCCAACCATGCTCGCGCCCGGACGGCCACTGTTGCGGGGAACCTGGTGGCTCGACCGTCGCGCCTGCCGCCAACTGTCGGCGCGCCGAAATACAGTCCAAGCGTGCGCCTGCTCCACACCTCCGACTGGCACCTCGGTCGCAGCTTCCACCGCGTCGGGATGCTCGAGCACCAGGCGGTCTTCATCGACCACCTGGTCGATACCGTGCGCGCTGAGCACGTCGACATGGTGGTGGTGTCCGGTGACGTGTACGACCGCGCCCTGCCCTCGGTCGACACGGTGCGGCTGCTCAACGACGCGGTGGAGCGCATCGTGGACGCCGGCGCGCAGCTGCTGGTGACCAGCGGCAACCACGACTCCGCGGACCGCCTCGGCTTCGGCGCACGCGTCCTGGAGCGCGGCGGGGTGCACCTGCGGACCAGGCTCGAGGACCTCGCGCGTCCGGTGCTGCTGGAGGACGCTCACGGGCCGGTGGCACTGTACGGTCTGCCGTACCTCGAGCCCGCGCTGGTCGCCGACGCGCTGGACGCCGAGCGTTCGCACCTGTCGGTGCTGACCAGCGCCACCGCTCGGGTGGCAGCCGACCTCGCCGCCCGCTCGGGCGGCACCCGATCCGTGTTGGCGGCGCACGCCTTCGTCGTGGGCGGTCAGGTCAGCGACTCCGAGCGCGACATCAGCGTCGGCGGCGTGGGCTCGGTTCCCGCCCAGGTGTTCTCGGGCCTGGACTACGTCGCGCTGGGGCACCTGCACGGGCGGCAGCAGATCCACGAGAGGGTGCGGTACAGCGGGTCGCCGCTGGCCTACTCCTTCGGCGAGGCCCGGCAGGCCAAGGGTTCGTGGCTCGTCGACCTCGGCGCCGACGGCGCAAGCACCATCGAGCCGGTCGACGCACCGGTGCCCCGCCGCCTGGAGATCCTGCGAGGCGAGCTGGACGACTTGCTCGCCGACCCGCGGTACGCGCCGGCCGAGACCGCCTGGTGCCAGGTCACACTGACCGACCCCACTCGGCCGCGGGCCGCGATGGAGCGGTTGCGCGCACGCTTCCCGCACACCCTCGTACTGTCGTTCGAACCGTCCGGCACCGATCAGGGCGACCTCAGCTACGCGCAGCGCGTGCGTGGTCGAAGCAACCTGGACGTGTGCTGCGACTTCGTGGAGCACGTGCGGGCGGCCGGGCCGGCCTCGCCGGGCGACCGCGCCCTGCTCTGCGAGGCCCTCGAGGGTGGGCGTGCGGCCGCGGACGAGGCTGACCAGCGGGGCCGTCGGGCTGGTGCCGCATGAGGCTGCACCGCCTGCGGATGGAGGCCTTCGGCCCTTTCGCCGGGACGGAGGAGGTCGACTTCGACGAGCTGGCCGGACTCTTCCTGCTGCACGGTCCGACCGGGGCCGGCAAGTCCAGCGTGCTGGACGCCGTGTGCTTCGCGCTGTATGGCCAGCTGCCCGGGGCCAGGGCCGCGGGTCGTCCACACCTGCGCAGCGACCACGCACCCGCCGACGCTGCGCCGAAGGTCGTCCTCGAGGTCACCATCGGTGGCCGGCGGCTGGAGGTGACGCGCTCGCCGGAGTGGCAGCGCCCGAAGAAGCGTGGCTCCGGCACCACGAAGCAACCTGCCGCGACGGACGTCCGCGAGCTGGTGGACGGTCAGTGGCAGGTCCTGGTCGGGCGCCGCAACGACGAGGCGGGGCTGCTGCTGAAGGACCTGCTCGGCATGGGCCTGGACCAGTTCACCAAGGTGGTGCTGCTCCCCCAAGGCGAGTTCGCGGCGTTCCTGCGCTCCAGCGCCGAACAACGCGGCGACGTGCTGCGCCGGCTGTTCGACATCGACCGCTACAGCGACGCCGAGACCTGGCTGCGCGACGAGCGCGGACGGCTGTTCCGTCAGGTCGACGAGGCGGACGCCGAGCGGGACCGGCTGGTCGCCCGAGCGCACCAAGCCGCTTCCGCGCTCACCGGCGCGGTCGCAGAGGCCGTCGACGAGCTGGCCATGGCGGATCCGCCCGGCACGCAGGTGGTGCAGGCACTCGCTTCGGTCGCCGCGCGGACGGCCAGCGAGGCGCAGGTCGGCGTTGCCACCGCAAGGGTCGCCGCCGACAGCTCCGCGGTCGAGCTCGCGCAGGCCCTCGACCTGTCCCGACGCCAGCTCCGGCTCGCCGAGCTGACCGGGCGACTGGCCGAGGTGCAGGCTCGAGGTAAGGCGCACGCGGACGACGTCCGGCGCCTCGCCCGCGCGCGCAGCGCCGAGCAGCTGCGGTTGCTCGTGCGACGGCTCGACGACACCCGCGCCCGAGCGGCCCGCACGACGGCAGCGGTGCAGTCGAGCGGGGACGCGGTCCGGCTGGCCCTGGGCTGGGCCCCCGTCGACGGCGACCCCCGCCGCGATCCGGAGCGGGTGCTGCAGGACTGTTCCGCGCAGCTGGCCAGGACCGCCGGCGTCCGTGCCCAGGAGCGCGACCTCACCCACGCGCAGCAGCGGCTGCGCCAGACCACCCGCGAGCTCGAGGACTGCGAGCGGGCGCTGGCCGGCGACGAGCGAGAGCTCGATGACGCCGAGCGCCTGCACCGCGAAGCCACCGCCAGGCTGGCCGAGCACCAGGGGCTGGCAGGGCGGATCGCAGAGCACGAGCAGCTCATGATCGAGGCGCAGTCGATCTGGGCGGCGGCCCAGGCGCTGCGCGGCTGCGACCTCGAGGTCAGCCAGCTCGAGGACGCGTGCCGGCAGTCGCGAGACGCAGAGCTCCAGGCCCGGTCCGCCTGGCTCGACGCCCGCGAGCTGCGGATCGCGGGCATGGCCGCGGAACTGGCCTCTGGGCTCGAGCCACACGTTCCGTGCGTCGTCTGCGGGAGCCCGGACCACCCGCATCCGGCCGCGGCGAGCGACGACCACGTCGACGCCAAGGCCGAACGGGCGCTCGCGAAACGCCACGAGCTCGCCGTCCGCTCCTTGCAGACCTGCGAGCAGGAGCTCGCGGCAGCCAACACCCGTCGGGCCGAGGTCCGCGCGGCGAGCCGCGGCGTCGAGGCGGAGGCGGCGAAGGCGGAGGTCCAGCGACTCACGATGGAGCTGGAGCGTGCCAGGGCGGCGTCCGAGGTCGTGCTGGTCGCCGAGCGCGCCCTCGATGGCGCCGAGGCGGCTCGCGTCGCCCTGCTGTCCAGGCGGGAGTCCAACCAGCACCGGCGGACGGCAGCCGCGTCGCGGATCGCCGAGCTCGAGCCCCGGGTGACTGAGCTGGCACAGGCCCTGAGCGCTGCGCTCGGCGACGCCGACGACGTCGCCTCGCTGGAGGCTCGGCTGCGCGAACAGGTTCGCGCGTTGACCGCACACCGCGACGCACGCGACGGTGCCGCCATCGCGCACTCGGAACGTCAGGCGCTGGACGACGACCTTGCGCAGGCGTTGGTGGCGCTTGGTTTCACTGACCTGGACGACGTCCGGACGGCCCTGCTCGACGAGCCCGCGCTGACCGCGCTGCAGACGGCGGTGGACGAGCACAAACGCATCCTCGCTCAGGTGCAGGGGTCGCTGTCCGACCCCGAGCTGCGCGACCTCGACGATGCACCGGCGCCGGAGCTGGCGGTCCTGCAGGCCGCCAGCCAGGAGCACGGCCGCGCCCTGGCCGAGTGCACCGAGCGGCACACGATCGCCGCACAGGCAGCGCAGGCGCTGAACCGGCTGGTCGAGCAGCTGACCGTCCACGAACAGGTGCACCACGACCTGCGTCGTCGAGCCGCCCACGTCGAGGAGCTCTCCCGCTGCGTGGACGGCACCGGTGGCGGCAACTCGCTGCGGATGCGCCTGAGTTCGTTCGTGCTGGCCGCCCGCCTCGAGGACGTGGCCGCAGCCGCCACCGAGCGACTGGCCGTGATGTCCGACGGCCGGTACACCCTGGCGCACACCGACGAGCTCGCGAAGTCCGGTGCCCGCAGCGGCCTCGGCCTGCACGTGATGGACTCCTGGACGGGCGTGGCGCGCGAGACCAGCACGCTGTCCGGCGGCGAGACGTTCCTGGCCTCGCTCGCCCTGGCACTTGGTCTGGCCGACGTCGTCCAGGCCGAGGCGGGCGGCACGACCATCGAGACCCTGTTCGTCGACGAGGGCTTCGGCACCCTGGACGAGGACACTCTGGAAGAGGTCATGGGGGTGCTGGACGGGTTGCGCGACGGTGGACGCGCGGTGGGTCTGGTCAGTCACGTCCGCGAGCTCCGTGGTCGCATCCCGTCCCAGCTCGAGGTCCGCCGCCAACGCAACGGGTCCTCGATCCAGCAGCACTCCGGGCTGGCAGGCTGAGCTGCTCGACGGCTCGTCGCCAAGCCCTGGTGGGCCGCACCTCCCAGACGAACATCTATGACCGTCCGCACCTCGGCTCACGCAAGGGTCCTCACTGCCGCGATCGGCGTCGTCGCGCAATTCACCACGGCGCAGGGCTAAACACCTACGACGCCTCGAACGCGCCGTCCTTTGCCTCGGAGATCTCCCAGGCCGCCTCGATCTGGAACTCGAGCGCGACCAACGTCCGGCTGCAGCCCGGGTCGCCGGCGAACTGGGCCTTTGGAACGATCACGTCCCGGTCGTCGTCTGCCTTCTCGTCATACCGCTGGTAGAGGACCTGCCCGGGTCGCAGCTGGCTGAGCTGCTTGATGGTGAAGCTGACGTGCACGGAGGCCCACTGGTTCGTGTGCGACCCGCCGTACGAGATGTACTCGATGCCCGGATGAGACGGCTCAACGGCTCGGCCAGGCTCACCCGGCCGCAATCCTTGATCGGAGTCGTGGACCGCAGGTCTGCGATGGTTCGGGTCCCCTCGTCGACGTAGACCGTCAGGCCATCGACGAAGCCCTCGCACAGTTGCACGACCGCCACGGGATGGCCATCTGCGTCGACTGACATCCCGGTCCGCCCGCTGAAGACGACGGTTTCGCACGCGCTGATGGACAGGATGGCTGCGAGCGCGCAGACCAGAACCGCGAGCCTGCCGACGCGACCGCGTCGAACACGGGGAGGCCAACGCCGATGGCTGCTGCCGTCCGCCGGCGGCGTCGAGGGGCCTGCCATGGACGCGAGCGTGCGCCAGGCCAAGCCGTTGACAACTGAGTCGCCGCGCCGTCAAGGCCGAACGGATGAACCGGCAATGCCCCGGGACTGTCGGTGGGCGCCCGTAGCCTGGCCACATGCTGGAGCGTGCGAGGGACCACGACGACCACGAGAAGGCGCCCGTCGTCGTTGAGTCCCGGCTGCGCTTGGATCTCACACGCGCCGATCTGGGTCATCCCGACCACCCCGGGCTGTGGACCGAGCTGCACAACAAGTGCCGTGTAGGTGTCCTCGCTTGTGAGGCCTGCGCCCCGGACTCGCCGCGCCGGTACCTGTACCTGCGTGAGCGGCACGGCCGCCGGGAGGTCGTCGAGTACTCGCGCGAGGACGTCGAGGCCGCCGGCTTGGGCGAGAGCGTCGAGCACCGCACGCTCAAGGACAAGATCACCCAGCTCTCGCAGCGGCAGGGGCTTGTCGCTGAGCAGGAGTCCGGGAACTCGCGCCGCACCCGTCGCACCGATGTCGTCGTCAGCGGTGGTGCGGTTCGTGTGGGCTGGGAGGTGCAGCTGTCGGGGCTGAAGCCCGACAAGTTGCGGCGAAGGATCACGACGGCCGCGGCGGATGGGCTCGCGCCGTCCTGGCTGACCATGGCTGGCACCCCCCGGGTTTACGGCGGTGATCGACCGGGCACCAGCGTGCACGACGAAGGCGCTACAGCCGCTGGAGATCGCCACGGCTGACGATCTGCTGATCTCCCAGGGCGTCAAGCGCCTGGAGATCGTGCGCTGTACCCGTCAGCGCACGGAGGGCTGGCACCGCGCCTTGCAGTGCACCGGCTACCACGCCCAGCCGGTGGGCCTCGACCCGACGAGGCACCCAACGCTGGCAGACATGATCAAGCTCAGCTCGGCCGGCGACGTCGTGACGCTGGAGTGGCCACGTAAGATCAAGCTCGGCTACAACCGCCCATGGATCTGGGTGTCGAAGGCCGACGCGCAGGCGTTCTACGAGGCCGAGCGTCCGTTGCTGGTCAGGAACGGCCTTCCGGGTGCCGTACTGTCCCCAAGTGACGCCATGCCATGGGCGCCTGGCCATCACGCCGGTCCCACAGCCGGGAGCAACCTGATGGGCTGGCGCGACGGACCTACCGGCTTGGCGGCGATACTTGGGGACCAGTGCCCTCAGTGCGGCTGGACCCGCAATCAGCATTACGCCACCTGCTCCCGCAGGCTGACGTCGCTGCCTGTCGGCCCGTAGCCGCGGTTCCGCCACCCGGGGCACGGCCGCCATGGGCCGGTGCCGCGATCAGCGCTGCTGTCCGACCCGGCCCCAGCCTCGTCGATCCCGCGACTGGTGAAGCTGCTCCTAACCGGCGTGGCGTCGCTTGCGCACAGAGGACCACGCTGGCACACTGAATAGTCGAAGGAGGATTATTCAGATGAGCGAGTATGTGCAGGCACTGGCTACGCAGGTGAAGCATGCCCGCGAGGCGGCTGGCGTGTCCCAGGAGGACGTGGCGCTGGCTATCGGGGTGTCCCAGCCGACCTATTCGCGCATCGAGCAGGGCTCGCGCCCGCTCAAGGGCGACGAACTGATCCTTCTCGCCGATCGCCTGGGTGTGCGGGTGGCCGCGATCACTGGCGTGCTCCGCGTGCGCGAGCAGGCCCGCTTCGCCGCTCGCACCGATGGCACATCCTCGGCGATGGCGGCCATGCGCGAGCGGCTGTACGCCTACCTCGAGCTGGACGACTACCTGCGAGGCATTGGCTTGCTGCCTGCCCAGGGGCCTGCGCGGACTGCCGTACTGACCCCGCAGCCCGTCGGGTGAATAGCCCGGCCAAACCGAATCCCCAGCCGCTGCCGCGACTGACCGGCAACGAGGCCGCGGGGGCGGAGCTTGCGAGGGCGTTCCGGGCCAAGTTCGACCTTGGGCACGCCCCGATCAAGGACGTCTTCGAGCTGGTTCACACCGCCCTGGGTGTCGACGTCATGAGCATGGACACCAGCCCAGATGAGCACGGGCTGAGCATGATCAACTCGACAAACGACGCACTAGTGATCGCCGTGGCCACCACGCCGCACCCGATGCGGCTACGGTCCACGGTGGCACACGAGGTCGGACACGTGGTCGCCGGGGATCTGTTCACCGGAGTGGGCCTCGTGCCTGGGGAGCGATCCCCGGAAGAGATCCGCGCCGACGCGTTCTCTCGCCATCTTCTGATCCCGTTCGACGGGTTGCTCGCCCGACTGGAGCTCGCCGAACGGCGAAGCAGCGGCCAAGAGCCTTCGGTCGTCACCGAGGCTGACCTGTCAGCGCTGGTGCAGGAGTTCGAGGTGTCGCCGGCCATCGCGGCTGTGCAGCTGAAGATGCTCCGCCTGATCGGTGAGCATGAGTGCCAGGTGTGGAGGTCGGTCAGCGCCAAGACGCTGGCCGTCCGCTACGGCTGGCTCAGCCAGTACCAGAGCCTGGTGCGCGATGCCCAGCAACCGCGGGGCCCGCAGACGTTGCTGGCGGTCTCGGTCGAGGCCATTCGGGGTGACAGCCTGGGTCTGACCGAGGTGGCGCGCTGGTACGAAGAGGACGTGTCCGTGCTGCGCGAGCAGCTGGCCGACGCCGGCATCGACGACTATGCGGGCACGACGATCGCTACCGCTGCCACACGGAGGGATGGGACCTCGTCCGAGGCGCCCACTGACGACGTCCCAGCCCCCGACGACGGCTGGGACGACGACGCGCCGCTGTTCCCGCCCAGCAGCCCTGCCGCCGAGCCGGACGCCGGTTCGTGAGCATCCTGCTTGATGCCGGCCCGGCGTTGAACTTCCTGGCCGTCGGGCAGGAGAACGTCCTGATCCAGACCGCGGCCAGCCATCGCCTGCAACTTGCCACAGCAGCACGGGTCGACAACGAGGTCACCGGCATGGCCAAGGACGCCCGCTTCTACCGGACCGCCGTCAAGCGGACCTGGCAGACCCTGAAGAGCACCGGCCGCCTCGAAGTGCTGGTCGACGACACCACCGACCGAGCGTTCGGCGAGGCCATCGAGCGGCTCAGCGGGGTTCCGGCCGAGGTACGCGTACGCACCCGCAAGAGCCTCGGGGAGATCATGGTGCTGGCTCACGCCTCCGTGCTCGCTCAGGCCGGCGCTGATGCCTTCGTTCTCATTGACGACGGAGATGCCCGCAAACGCGCCCGAACCGAGGCCGACTGGCTGGTCGCAGACGGCACTACAGGAGTGCTGCGGGTTTGGAGCACCAGGCAGGTGCTCTCCCAGGCCGACCCCGCGTGGATCACGGACAAGCAGACCTGGCAGCGCGTCTACACGGCCATGCGAGCCTTCGACGACGGGCTGGCAGCGCTTCCCGCGTGACGGGTGCGCTCGTCGGGCCCCGATCGTCATCGGGCGTGGGTCGGTGTTGCCTGCACCGGCGTCCCCTCGGACAACTCGGGGCGTGGCATCACGCCGGCCTAGGTGGGCCGTGGGTGCACAGCACTCTGCGACGGGCATCGGCGCGATGTGCAAAGCATCAGCTCCGGCTTGGGGCGCCTCACGGCTCCCGGTCCAGCTTGGGACAATGGGGCGAAGCCGGCAGCCAGCGAGTGGATCTTGAACGGGACGGCGCCTGGCTTAGCGGGACGCGTGCCAGTTCGCGCGGATCGCTGCAGGTCAGGCCCTGCTGTATGTACCCCGTTCAGACCCGCACCTTCCGCGTGGGTCCGATGCCGTCATCGAGCCAAGCTGGAACCTGCCATGGGGTTACGGGACGTGTGCCCTGCGAGGGCGGAGGTCCTGCGCGGCTGCACCTCGCAGCCGCTGGGCATGGGTCAGGTCCGGAAGACGTCGTGCCACCTAGCGGGGTGGCTCATCGACAGGAGGTCCTGACGCACTACGAAGGCAGCGACCCGCAGGGGCTCCTACTACAGCGGTGACGGCCACGCGAACGGGTACATCCTGATCGACTACGACCAGGCGACCCAGTACGACCCGCTGCGCATCGTCGCGCACGAGACCGGCCACGACCTCGGCCTGCCGGACCACTACGGCGGACCGTGCAGCGAGCTGATGTCAGGCGGCGGCGCCGGTCCGTCGTGCACCAAACCCGTACCCGAACGGCACAGAGTCGTCCCAGGTGGATGCCCTGTGGGCCAACGGCTTCGCAGCAGCCTTCAGCCAGGCCGCCTTCACCCCATAGGCCTGACCCGACCGAGCGTCGGACCCGGAGGTCCGCAGGTGCGTGTCAGAGCGACCCTGCGAGCAGCGCACCGGAGGACCTGCGCGGCTGACGCGTCCCCCACCTCAGTCGGCGAAGGCTTCTGGGGGCGGACAGGAACAGACGAGGTTGCGGTCGCCGTACGCCCCGTCGATGCGGCGGACCGGAGCCCAGTACTTGCCGCGCGGGTCGACGCCGTGGGGGTAGGCCGCGTCCTCGCGGGTGTACGGGTGGTCCCATTTGCGGGCGATCGACACCGCGGTGTGCGGGGCCCCGCGCAGCGGGTTGTCGTCGGCGGGCCAGAACCCCTCGGCCACCTGCGAGATCTCCTGCCGGATGGCGATCATGGCGTCGCAGAAGCGGTCCAGCTCGGCCAGGTCCTCACTCTCGGTGGGCTCGACCATGAGCGTGCCGGCCACCGGGAACGACATCGTCGGGGCGTGGAAGCCGTAGTCGACAAGCCGCTTGGCGACATCGTCCACGCTGACGCCCGTCGTCCGGGTGATCTCGCGCAGGTCGAGGATGCACTCGTGCGCGACCAGCCCGCCGTGCCCGCTGAACAGCACCGGGTAATGCTCGCGCAGCCGGGCGGCAACGTAGTTGGCCGAGAGCACCGCGACCCGGGTCGCGTGGGCCAGGCCCTCACCGCCCATCAGCCGGATGTACGCCCACGAGATGGGCAGGATCGCGGCCGAGCCGTACGGCGCCGCCGAGACCGGGCCGATGCCGCCCACCGGACCTGCGTCCGCGACGAGCGGGTGGTTGGGCAGGTGCGGGGCCAGGTGCGAGCGGACGGCGACGGGGCCGACACCCGGGCCACCTCCGCCGTGCGGGATGCAGAACGTCTTGTGCAGGTTCAGGTGCGAGACGTCCGCACCGAACCGGCCCGGCTTGGCCAGCCCGACCAGCGCGTTCAGGTTGGCGCCGTCCACGTACACCTGGCCACCGGCGTCGTGCACCAGCGCGCACAGCTCGGTGATCGTGTCCTCGAACACGCCGTGGGTCGAGGGGTAGGTGACCATGATCGCGGCCAGGTCGTCGCGGTGCGCCGCGATCTGGGCCCGCAGGTCGTCCAGGTCGATGTCGCCCTCGACAGCCGTCTTCACGACGACGACCTTGAGCCCGGCCATCACGGCGCTCGCCGCGTTGGTGCCGTGCGCGCTCGCCGGGATCAGGACGACCTTGCGCTCGCCGTGGCCCTGGGCGCGGTGGTAGGCCCGGATGGCCAGCAGTCCGGCGAGCTCACCCTGCGAGCCGGCGTTCGGCTGCAAGGACACCGCGTCATACCCGGTCACCTCGACCAGCCAGTCCTCGAGCTGCCGGACCAGCTGCACGCTGCCCGCGACCTGGTCGGCCGGCGCGAACGGGTGCAGGTCCGCGAACTCGGGCCAGGTGATCGGCTCCATCTCGGTGGTGCCGTTCAGCTTCATGGTGCACGAGCCGAGCGGGATCATGCCGCGGTCGAGCGCGTAGTCCTGGTCGGCCAGACTGCGCAGGTAGCGCATCATCGCGGTCTCGCTGCGGTGGCGGTGGAACACCGGGTGGGTGAGGAACTGCGACGTCCGGACCAGGACGGCGGGGACGTCGTCCGCCTCGGCAGGCTGCACGGGCATGCTCGAGCCGCCGAACGCGGCGACGACGGCACCCAGCTGGGCGTCCGTCGTGGTCTCGTCGCAGCTGGCGCTGACGTGGTCGTCGTCCACGAGCCAGAGGTTGACGCCGGAGTCGGCCGCCGCCCGCACCACGTCGCGTGCTCGACCCGGCACCCGGGCCAGGACCGTGTCGAAGAACTGCTCGTGCACGACCTGGACCTCGTCCAGCTGGTCGAGTGCGCGAGCCAGGGCGACCGCTCGGCGGTGCACGCCGCGCGCGATCGCGGTCAGGCCCTCCGGGCCGTGGTAGACGGCGTACATGGAGGCCATCACGGCCAGCAGGACCTGCGCGGTGCAGATGTTGCTGGTCGCCTTCTCGCGGCGGATGTGCTGTTCGCGGGTCTGCAGGGCGAGCCGGTACGCCGGGTCGCCGTCAGCGTCCACCGAGACGCCGACGAGCCGGCCGGGCAGCCCGCGCTCGAGGCCGGCGCGGACCGCCATGTAGCCGGCGTGCGGACCGCCGAAGCCCATCGGGACGCCGAAGCGCTGGCTGGTGCCCACTGCGACGTCGGCGCCCTGCTCCCCCGGTGAGCGGAGCAGCGTCAGCGCGAGCAGGTCGGCGGCCACTGTGAGCAGCCCACCGCGACCGTGCACGGCCTCCGCGACAGAGCTGACGTCGACCAGACGCCCGCTCGCCGCCGGGTACTGGACGACGACACCGAAGGTGGAGCGATCGCCGAGCACGCGGTCCAGCTCGGCGGCCACGTCGTCGGCCCCGCCGGACAGCTGCGCGGTGACGACCTCGATGCCCAGCGGCTCAGCGCGGGTCTCGATGACTGCACGGGTCTGCACGAACAGGTCGGCGTCGACCACCAGCACCGCGTCCTGCGGCAGCCGGCTGGAACGACGCATCAGGGTCATGGCCTCAGCCGCGGCGGTGGCCTCGTCGAGCAACGAAGAGTTCGCGGTCGCCAGGCCGGTCAGGTCGCAGACGGTGGTCTGGAAGTTGAGCAGCGCCTCCAGCCGGCCCTGCGAGATCTCGGGCTGGTAGGGCGTGTACGCCGTGTACCAGGCGGGGTTCTCCAGCACGTTTCGCTTGACCACCGCGGGGACGTGGGTGCCGTAGTACCCCTGGCCGATCATCGAGCTCAGCACGCGGTTGCGGCCGGCCAGTGCTCGTAGCTCGGCGATCACCTCGGGCTCGCTGAGCCCGCGGTCCAGACCGAGCGCCTCACCCAGCCGGATGGACTCCGGGACGGCTCGCTCCACCAGCGTCTCGGTGTCCGCGATGCCTAGCACGGCGAGCATGGTCGCCTCGTCGTCGGACGAGGGTCCGACGTGACGGTCGACGAAGGGTGCTGCAGCGAGTGGCTCGTTGGCCATCTGGAGGCTCCTGACGTGGGCCGGCGCACGTGCACCGGGGATGACGCGGGACCTCCCCCTCTGTCACGCTTTGGGCGCTCCAGAGCTGCCTCGTCCGCGTGGTCCTGGTCGCCTGAGAGGTTCCGGGGAGAATTGCCCCTTCGGCGCCCCGGTCGCGATCACCGGGGACTCTCCCACGCAGGGTCGAAAGCCCTCACAGGATATACGACAACTGCGGGCGCCAGAGCCGCCGGAGGTTTCGATCGGCGCGTCGGGTGCAGCGGCAGGGTGCAGCGGCAGGGTGCAGCGGGCTCGGTCAGCCGGCCCGGTGCCGACGACGCGCGGACAGCTCGTCCGACGGGTGCTCGGCGATAACCGCACCGGTCTCGTCCGGACGCTCGCTGGGCAGGTGAGCCAGGTCGCCCTCGACCTCGCGCCAGACCCGGCCGACCGCGATCCCGAAGACTCCCTGGCCGCCCTGCACGAGGTCGATGACCTCGTCTGCGGAGGTGCACTCATACACGCTCGCGCCGTCGCTCATCAAGGTGATCTGGGCCAGGTCGTCCACGCCGCTGTCGCGCAGGTGCTCGACCGCCGTGCGGATCTGCTGCAGGGAGACCCCGGTGTCCAGCAGGCGCTTGACGATCTTGAGCACCAGGATGTCGCGGAAGCTGTACAGCCGCTGGCTGCCGGATCCACTGGCCCCGCGCACGGACGGCTCGACCAGTCCGGTCCGCGCCCAGTAGTCCAGCTGGCGGTAGGTGATGCCGGCCGCGCCGCAGGCGGTGGGTCCGCGGTAGCCCGCGTCCGGAGCCAACTGGGGCAGGTCGTCCGTGAACAGCAGGCCCTGGGCCTGCTCAGGCACCCGACGGGCCGGCTGGTGCGTGGCGTCGCCAGAGCCGTTCACGTGGACCTCCTCGATCGATGCCCCGAGGGGGAAGCAGGTCCACCAGCGACCCGCGAGCGGGACGACAGCGATGGAACTACAAACGGGGCGTTCGACCTCTGACGTTAGGTGGCCCACTGCTCGGCGTCAACGACAGGTAGAGGTTCACGCTCACCGGCGTGTCGTGATCATGGTCGGCGTAACCATCAACCTGAGGTCGAGGGTTACGTCTGGTCCGTTCAGGGCTGCTCGGACTCCGTCGGGCTCTCCGGACCACCCTCGAAGTCGTCCGCCGAGATCTGGTCGAGGAACTCACGGAACTTCTCGACCTCGTCCTCCTGCTCGTCGGGCACCGGGACGCCCTCGTCGTCGAGCACCTCGTCCGCACCGACGATTCGGGTGCCGGTGCGCAGCGCGAGCGCGATCGCGTCCGACGACCGCGAGCTGACCTCGACCCCGCCGTCGAACACCAGCGAGGCGTAGAAGACGCCATCCCGTACCGCGACGATGCGCACCTCCTCGAGCTGGCGGCCCAGCGCCTCCAGCACATCCTTGAAGAGGTCGTGGGTCAGCGGACGTGGCGGGACCACGCCCTGCTGGGCGTACGCGATCGCGGTGGCCTCCGCAGCGCCGATCCAGATCGGCAGGTAGAGGTCCCCTCCGCTCTCTCGCAGCAGCACGATGGGCTGGTTGTTGGGCAGCTCCACCCGGACTCCGACGACCTCGAGCTCTCGCACCTGCTCACCGTACCCCGGGCCCGATCCGGTGGCGCGCAGGATCTTCGGGCCGATCATCAGGTCTGAAGCTCAGGCCTGAGTTTCAGGCCAGGCCCGCCCGCACCAGACCGGCGCGGACCAGCGCCGCGTGCAGCCGTAGCGCCACGGCGGTGATCTCCTGCGCCGTGTCGTCGGCACGTGCCCTGGACGTCGCCGAGCGGCCGCTGCGCAGCGGGCTCACGACCTGCTCAACCAACCCGACCTCGCGATCGGCCGCGGTCCGGAACGCGCGCAGGTGCCGCGCCTCGATGCCGAACCCGGCGAGCTCGGCTGCAGCAGTCGCAATGGCGAGCGCGTTCGCGTCGTACCAGCCCGAGCCGGTCGGCAGGAGCAGACCGAAGCCGACCAGCGCGTCCAGCTCGTCCGGGTCGATCCTGGCCCGGGCGCACAGCTCTGCGGC
This sequence comes from Angustibacter sp. McL0619, assembly GCF_049994355.1. Lineage (NCBI taxonomy): Bacteria > Bacillati > Actinomycetota > Actinomycetes > Kineosporiales > Kineosporiaceae > Angustibacter > Angustibacter sp. McL0619. Next base: position 2,534,062 of record NZ_CP188257.1, read on the forward strand.
GGACAGCCGGACCGGACCGCCGCCGCGCAGCGCGTCGACCCGGCTGGCTGCGGCGCTGTCATCGTCCGCCGGCTCGGGGGCGGCACGCAGCCCGCTGGTGCCGTTGACCAGCTCCTCGGCGCCCCGGGAGACGGCGTCCAGGTGGTCCCGGATCTTGCGCAGCGGCCAGAACCGGTCCCGTTGCAACGTCATGGCGTACCGCAGGCGTTCTACGTCCTGGTGGCTGAACTTGCGGTAGCCGGACGGCGTGCGGGCCGGCTCGACCAGGCCCTCGCTCTCCCACAACCGGATCTTGGAGACGCTGACGTCAGGGAAGTCCGGGCTGAGCAGGGCGATGACCTCGCCGATGCTCATGGCCGTGTCGCGGCGGCTGACCGCAGGGCTCACACTCCCTCACCCAGCATCACGATCAGCCGGAACTTGCCCACCTGCACCTCGTCCCCGGTTGCCAGGGGCGAGGAGTCGATCCGCTGACCGTTGACGTAGGTGCCGTTCAAGCTGCCCACGTCACGGACGGAGAACGTCGCCCCCTCGCGCAGGAACTCCGCGTGCCGGCGTGAGACGGTCACGTCGTCCAGGAAGATGTCGCTGGAGGGGTGCCGTCCGACGGTGGTGGAGTCGCCGTCCAGCAGGAACCGGGCGCCTGCATTCGGCCCGCGGTCGACCCGCAGCAGCGCGGTCCCGGCCCGGAGCGCGGCGAGCGTGCCCGGGTCGATCGCGACCGGTCCGTCATCCGTGGACTGCGGCTCGTTGACCTCGGTCGCGCCGATGGCGGACAGGTGCATGGTGGTCGCCGAGGGGTCGTCCCCGCCTTGGCCGACCGAGGCCGGTGCCTGGTCTGGCCGCTCCTGCTCGTCCGTCATGGCGCGTCTCCCTCGGATGAACGACGGGGCTCCCGCCATCGCCGCTGCGACGGGAGCCGACAAGGGACCAGCCTGCCACAGTCCAACCCTCCACCGCAGGGTCAGGTTGTCGGATCACACCCGGGCGGCTGAACGTCCGGGTGCGAGGCGCTCAGCCGAGCTGCGCCCGGTACGCCTCGGCGTTCAGCAGCGAGCCCAGCGCGCTGTCGTCGGCGACGCTGAGCTCGAACATCCACCCCTCGCCGTAAGGGTCCGAGTTGACCAGCTCGGGCGCCGCGTCGAGGGCGTCGTTGCGGCCCGTGACCGTGCCGGCGACCGGCGGGTAGATGTCGCTGACGCTCTTCGTCGACTCGACCTCGCCGCACGCCTGCCCGGACGCGACCTCGGCGCCGACCTCCGGCAGCGTCACGAACACGACGTCCCCGAGTGCCTCCTGAGCGAACGAGGTGATCCCCACCCGGATGGTGCCGTCGGCACCACGGCGCACCCACTCGTGCTCGGCGGTGTACAGCAGGTCATCCGGGAAGTCGTTGCCGCTCATGGGTTCCTCACGATCACGGGTGCGGTGGACGGGTCACTTGCTGGGGTTGGCGGTCTCGGCGGGCTGAGCGTAACGACGCTCCGGAGCCGGGAGCAACACGGTGATCCGCACGTTGTCCTTCTCGGCCACCGTGCCCTTCGCCTGCTTCGGCAGGCTGGCGATGACGCCACCAGGGATCTCGAGGGCCGTGGACATCGTCTGGCTGTCGCCGATGGCCAGGACTGTGTAGGGAGCCTTCTGCTTGACGCCGCCGACCGCGATCCCACCGTCCACGTCGGTGAAGGCCGTGGAGGCGACGACCCTGGCGTCCCCGACCTGGATGGCCTCCGCGCCCGCGTCCCGCAGCTCCTCGACGAGGTCGAGCACCTGGGCCGCCCGGACCTGGCCCTGGGGGTCGCTGACGAACACCTCGACACCCGTTCCCTCGGCGCCCACGGTGCCGGCCAGGATCCCCAACGTGTCCAGACGCTGCTGTGCGGCGTCGATGGCGGCCTGGGCGCCATTGGCTCCGGAGCTGAGCTGGCGCTGCTCCGCCTCGAGGTCGGACTGCTCGTCGGCGAGCCGGTCGCGGCGGTCGCCGATGTTGTCGAGGATCTGCACGAGCTCGCTCTGCCGCAGCCCGGTCAGCCGCTGGTCGTCGCGTTGGCTGATCTGGGCGACCAGGGCGAAGCCCAGGGCTGCGACCAGGATCGCGGCCAGTGCCTGGCCGCGGGTCGTGCGCGGGTGCAGTGAGGACCGCAGACGGCGCCACCGGTCAGGCGTCGGCCCATCGGACGTCGCCAGGTGGGACGCGGGCTTGTGCGCGGCCGGCTGCTCGTCGACCGGCTCGTCGACGTCGGGGCGGGACTTGTCGGCGGTCATGCGCGGAACAGGTGCCGCCGGATCGCGGCCACGTTGGAGAAGATCCGGATGCCGAGGACGACGACGACGCCGGTGGACAGTTGCGAGCCCACGCCGAGCTGGTCACCGAGGTAGACGATGAACGCCGCCACGAACACGTTGGACAGGAACGAGACGACGAACACCTTGTCGTCGAAGATGCCGTCCAGCAGCGCCCGCAGGCCACCGAACACGGCGTCGAGGGCGGCGACCACGGCGATCGGCAGGTACGGCTGCATCCAGATCGGGACCGTGGGTTGCAGCAGGACACCGAGGGTGACGCCGACGAGGAGTCCGATAGCCGGGATCACGGGGTCTCCTGCGGTCGAGTGGGGGTGGCGCGGCTCTTCCCCGAGGTCGGTGAGGTGCTGGTCGGCGAGGTCGAGACCTTCGGGGACGGCGACAGCGCCTTCGCACGGCGTGTGTCCAGCCCCGCGCTGGCGGGAAGCAGCAGGTTCTTGCTCGCGGCGATCGACGCCTGCACGCCGAAGTTGTCCTTGAGGTACTGCACGTCGCGTCCCCCGGGTCCGTCGCTGAAGCGAGTCTGCAGGGTATCGGGGCTGCCGATGGCAGAGATCGTGTACGGCGGCGACAGTGGGCGGTAGTCCACCAGGATGGCCTCCCCGGCCGACCGGATCGCTGACAGTGCGGTCAGCCGCTGCCCGTTGATCGCGATCGCCTCGGCCCCCGCGTCCCACAGTCCGTTGACCACGAGCTGAAGGTCTTGGTCCAGCACCCGCCCGTCGTCCGACGACTGCTGCGAGCGCGGGTCGCCGTCCCCGCCGGCACTGTTGGCGCTCGAGGCGTCGTCCAGCGTGACCGTGACACCCGGGCCGCGCACGGCTGAGGCTCCGGTGACCATCGCGAGGTCGGCAACCTGGTCGGCGAGCGAGCTCGCCGCGCCGAGCTCGAGCTGGCGGCGCCGCTCCGCCTCGATCTGGCCCAGCAGCTTGGCGTTGCTGCGCTGCAGCGCGCCGGCCGAGGCGTCCTGGCGCGCGATCTCGGCAGCCAGCTGCTCCCGGGCCAGGACCCCGGCCGGCCGGGTGCCGCGGGCCTGCAGCCACGCGGTGCTCAGCAGCACGCCGAGGGCGACCATCGCGACCACCGCGAGCGCCGTCCGCCCGCGAGTGCCACGGCCACTGTCGTCGCCGCGCTCGGCACGTTGACGGGCGGCTTCGGCATAGCTCGGGTCGACCGTGCGCGTCATGACGTCGACCAGCAGGGACATCGAGGCGTCCTTGCGGCGCGGCGCGGCGACCTCGGTGGCCACCGGTCCGGATTCGCTCACGACGCGACCTCGGGGGCCGGCATTCGTGGCAGCCGGGCGGCCTGCACGGCGTAGAGCACGCCGGCGACCCAGTACAGAGCGGTCCCCCACCATGCGAAGCCCCAACCGACTGCCCGCGCCACCTCGGCGAAACCGGAGTCGCCGTCGCCGAGCAGCAGCAACGGGAAGGCGTAGAGCAGGTTGAACGTGGCCGCCTTGCCGACGAAGTGCACTGGCAGGGTCAGGTGGCCGCGGCTGCGCGCCCACAGCAGGACGACGGCCATGAAGAGCTCGCGGCCGAGCAGGAGGGCGACCAGCCACCACGGAATGATCTCGCGCCAGGCCAGGCCGAGCAGCGTGGTCAGGATGTAGAGCCGGTCGGCGATCGGGTCGAGCAGTGCACCGACCTTGGAGACCAGCCCGTACCTCCTGGCGATCTTGCCGTCCAGGTAGTCGGTGACACCGGACAGCATCAGCACCACGAGCGCCCAGCCGTCGTGCTCCGACAGGATCAGCCAGAGGAACACCGGGACACCCACCAGCCGCAGCGTGGACAGCACGTTGGGTACGGTCAGGATGCGGTCACTGGCCGTCTCGTCCTGCGCCGCGCGGTGCGCCTGGGTCCCTTCCGATGTCACGCATTGAGGGTAGTTGGTTCGGCGGCCGTTTCGTGCCAACGTCCCGGCCGATGGCAGTGGGCGGCGGTCTGGACGAGCGCGCCGTTGCGATAACATGTGCGTCGTCCGCTTGGCGGATGATCCGGGACGTGGCGCAGCTTGGTAGCGCACTTGACTGGGGGTCAAGGGGTCGCAGGTTCAAATCCTGTCGTCCCGACGTTGTGATGTCTCAGGACATCGGCGACACCCGGACCTGCGAATGCAGGTCCGGGTGTCGTTCATTTCGGGGGTCGTCGGGCAGGGCCTTTGGGTGTTTCGGTGGGCTGGTAGTCGCGGTTGGGGTCGAGGATCAGCTCGCGAAGCAGTTCTCCGGTGGCGGCGTTGACGACCCTGATCTGGAGGTCCTGGACGAGCAGGATGACGTAGGTTCCGGCGTGGGTTCGGCCGATGCCGAGGTGGTGCAGGCGGCTGTTGTGCCGCAGCGTCACCGAGCCGGCTTTGTCGACGCGGTCGTGGCGGATCCGTTCGTGGGTCTCGGGGTCGGTGGCCGGGCCCGGCAGTGCCTTGGGCATCGAGTCGTAGAGCGTCGCTGGCGTCGCCCGATGGGGCAGCGAGCGGTGCGGTCGCCGGTGGTTGTACTCGTCGACGAAGAGGTCCAAGTGTGCCTGGAGCTCGACGATCGTGCTCGGCTGAACCGGCTGGGCACGCAGCCACTTCTTCATCGTCTGCTGGAACCGCTCCGCCTTCCCACAGGTGGTGGGGTGACCCGGTCGGGAGTTCTTCTGCACGATGTGGCGGCGGGATAGCTCGGCCTCGAAGGAGTTCTTGCCTCCCCGGCGACCGTGGCCGGCCAGTCTGACGGTGTAGACCATCCCGTTGTCGGTGAGCGTGGAGGCGGGAATCCCGTGCCGGGCAAGGGCTCCGCGGAAGGTCGTGACCACGATCGGGGTGGTGATCCGCGGATGTGCAGACACGTGCAGGGCGTAGCGGGTGCAGTCGTCGAGCCAGCTGATGATTTCCACGTCGACGCCCGGCCGCCCGTCGGGGCGGGTGAGCCGGTAGTGGGTGAAGTCGGACTGCCAGGTCTCGTTCGGCATGGATGCCTGGAACCGGACGTAGGACGACTTCGGCCGCTTCTTGGGTTCGGGGGTGACCAGCCCGGCCGCGGTGAGGTGACGGCTGATGGTCGATCGCGAGACCTGGTGTCCGTGGTGGTGCTGGAGATGCCAGGCGATGGTCTCCGGCCCGGCGTCCAGTCCCGCGTCGGTCAGTTCCTTACGGACGCGCACGATGAGGTCGACCACCACGGCCGATAGGGCGGCCGGGGAGGTCCTGGGGCGGCGGGAGCGGGGCTCCAGCGCCGTCTCGCCCTCGGCCTCGAAGCGGGCCTTGAGCTTGTAGACCCAGGCGCGGTGCACGCCGTAGCGGGCGGCGACCTCGGCGGGTGTCTGGTGGTCGACGAAGAGGGCCGTGATGACCAGGCGGGCCTTCGAGCTGGGCTGCGGCATGAACGAGCATCGAGCCCCGAGAGGCTGTCGCCGATGACCCGAGACAGGTGTCGCCTATGTCTTGAGACATCTGTCGCCGATGTCCTGACCCAGCACACTGTCGTCCCGACGTTGTGATCTCTTAAGAGATCGGCAAGGCCCGAACCTACGAATCGTGGGTTCGGGCCTTTGTCATGTGCGGAGTTCGGGCGTGGGTTCGCCCGCTACCGATGTGGTGGAGTTTGCCGGCGTGCCGAGCTCCAGACCCTCAGCGCTTGAACCCCGTCGAAGGATCAGCCGTCATACATCACCTCAGCGGACTTGACCCGACGACAGAGGTGTGGACGAACATGAGCGCGTGTCGAGGATCCGGTGACACAGCAGCGATGATGGCATTGACCGGACTTGACACCTTGGAGTCCGCCCGCAGTTGCTTGGCGGTCGATGCGAACGGGCACACTCGGCACTGGGTTCGACAACGTGGCCTGGTCAGCTCCGCGCAGGCCAAGAGGCGCTTCGACACGACCCGGGTCGGAGATCTCGCGACCCGGGTGTACGCCAGCGCCGTCAGCGAGTCCCGGCTTGAGACGGCGACGGACTTCCTGAGCTGGCTATTTCTGCTCGACGACCAGCTCGATGAGGGTCCGGTAGGGCGGAATCCGGAGGCCGTGCAGGATCACCTGATGCATTTGACCAGGGTGCTGAGCGCGTCCGAGCCGATCGGCCAGGTAGCGCCAACGCCGCTGGCCGCAGCGTTAGCCGACCTCTGGCTGCGAGTCGGAACCGCGATGCCGGTGCTGTGGCGGGAGAGGTTGATCCAGCATGTCATCGACTATTTCCGCGGGTGTGAATGGGAAGCCCGAAACCGCGCCGATTGCCATATTCCGGATGTCGATGAGTTCGTCCCAGCTCGCCGGGAAGCGGGCGCCGTCTTTCCATCAATCGATTTCGTCGAATTTGTAGCCGACATCGTCGTGCCGGCATCGGTGTATGACACGCCTGCCTTCACCGAACTACGTCAATCAGCCGGGGATGTCATCTGCTGGACCGACGATGTGCTGGGGGTGAGCAAGGAGCGTGCTCACGGCGACGTGCACAATCTCGTGCTGGTACTTGAGCACGCGAAAGGCCTCACCCCAGAGGCCGCCGTCGCAGAGGCTGTGGTCTCAATACGAACAAGGATCGCCGACTTCGAGCGCCACGCAGAGAGCTTGCCGCAACTGTTGACCGACCTGGGCGCAGACACGCAAACCCGTGATGCGACGGCACAGTATGTCAAGGGCCTCAAGGACTGGATGCGCGGGTTTGCGGACTGGGCTCTTGAAACCGTCCGGTATCTGGACGTCGACAACGACGCGGTCAAGACGTCTGACGCTTACCTTGAACCGCTTCTCGGTCAGTGATGCCGCCATCGGCCCGAACTTCGTCGCCGGCAACACGTCGTTCAAGGTCCGCTACACCTCGGCTTCGCCAGGCGCGATTCCTGTCTGCACGCGGTTCTCGGCACCGATTTGCTCGGCCAGCCGCAAGGCTTCCTCGATCAGGGTCTCGACGATCTGCGACTCGGGCACAGTCTTGACCACCTGGCCCTGGACGAAGATCTGACCCTTGCCGTTGCCGCTCGCGACGCCCAGGTCGGCTTCTCTGGCCTCGCCGGGACCGTTGACTACGCAGCCCATCACCGCCACCCGCAGCGGGACTGGCAGCCCTTCGAGGCCGGCGGTCACTTGTTCGGCGAGCTTGTACACGTCAACCTGCGCCCGGCCGCACGACGGGCAGGACACGATTTCGAGTTGGCGGGTGCGCATCCCGAGCGAGGCGAGGATCTGGCAGCCAACCTTCACTTCCTCGACCGGCGGAGCGGACAGCGAGACGCGGATGGTGTCGCCGATTCCCTCGGCCAGCAGCGCCCCGAAAGCCGCAGCCGACTTGACGGTGCCCTGCATGGCCGGTCCGGCTTCGGTCACTCCCAGATGCAGCGGGTAGTCACAGGCCGCGGCAAGCTGGCGGTAGGCGTTGACCATCACAACCGGGTCGTGGTGCTTTACCGAGATCTTGAGATCGGTGAAGCCGTGCTCCTCGAACAACGAGCACTCCCACAACGCGGACTCGACCAAGGCTTCAGACGTGGCCCGCCCATACTTCCTCAGCAGTCGCTTGTCGAGGCTGCCGGCGTTGACGCCGATGCGGATGGGCACCCCTGCATCCCCGGCAGCGTTTGCGATCTCTTTCACTCGGTCGTCGAAGGCCTTGATATTGCCGGGATTCACCCGCACCGCCGCGCAACCGGCATCGATCGCAGCGAACACGTACTTCGGCTGGAAGTGGATGTCGGCGATCAGCGGGATCGGAGACTTGCGAGCCAGCACCGGCAACGCGTCGGCATCGTCCTGGCTGGGCACCGCGACCCGCACGATCTGGCAGCCGGCCGCCGTCAGTTCCGCGATCTGTTGCAGGGTCGTGTCGATATCGGCGGTCACGGTGGTCGTCATCGATTGGACCGAGACCGGCGCGTCCCCACCCACCAGCACGCTGCCTACTCGGATCTGGCGGCAGATGCGGCGTTTCGCAAGCGTCGGCGGTGGCGGTACAGGCATTCCCAAGCTAACGGGGGTCAAGGCGGTCTGCCCTTCTGCTCGCGGGTCCACCGGAGCTTCTCGTCGGCCGGTTCGCGGACCGTTATCAGGAGCTTGCTGCCCGAGCTTTTGGGAATCGGGTCTGGCCGATTGCCCCGCGGGGACGTTGTCGTGACGTGAGACAACCTGCCAGTTCTGCCATCACGCGCGGGGCGAGGGCGTCGGCGCTGAGATCGAGCGAGGCGAGCAGGTCGGCTCGCTTCGCGGTTGGCTGAAACCGAGGTGGGATTCCGAACTCACGCACCGGCGTGTCCACTCCGTTTTGCCGCAGGAACTGAGCGATCCCGGCGCCGACGCCGCCGATCGTGTTGTTGTCTTCCACCGTGACGACAACCTCGTGCGCGGCCGCCAGATCCTTCAGGGCGTGGTTCACCGGATACACCCAGCGGGGATCCACGACAGTCGCGGCGACGCCGCGGCGGGCGAGCGCGTCGCCGAGGGCCAAGCAGGTCGCGGCCAGTGCCCCCACCGACACAATGAGGACAACCGGCCGCGGGCGGGCACTGAGAACGTCGACACCGCCGACACTGGCGATCTCGGTCACCGCCGGCCCTACCGCGGACTTGGGGAAGCGGATGACTGTCGGCCCGTCATGGACGTCGACAGCCTCGCGCAGCGCACGGCGCAGGTTCGCCGCGTCCCGCGGCGCCGCGATCTGCACCCCGGGCAACAGCTGCAGCAGCGACAGATCCCACATGCCGTTATGGCTTGGACCGTCGTCGCCGGTTATCCCGGCTCGGTCCAGCACGAACGTCACGCCCAGCCGGTGCAGCGCAACGTCCATCAACGCCTGGTCGAAAGCCCGGTTGAGGAAGGTCGCGTAGATGGCGAGGACCGGATGCATCCCTCCGAGCGCGAGCCCCGCCGCTGAGGTCACGGCGTGCTGCTCGGCGATTCCGACATCGAACACTCGATCTGGAAAGGCCGCAGCGAAGTCGCCCAGTCCGACCGGACGCAGCATCGCCGCCGTGATCGCCACAACGTCGGGCCGGTCGGCGGCGATGCGCACGATTTCCTGCCCGAACACATCGGTCCAGGTCTGCGCCGGGGCGGCGGTGGCCGCGCCCGGGGAACCGGCGGCGATCGCGTGCATCCGATCTGCCTCATGCCGTTCGGCGGGCGGATAGCCTGCGCCCTTGCGGGTGATGCAATGCACGATCACCGGCCGGTGCAACCCCCGCGCCGCCCGTAGCGCGCTTTCGACCGCCGCTTCATCGTGCCCATCGACGGGACCCACATAGGCCAGGCCCAGGTCGGTGAAGATCGACGGCTCGGTGCTGGTTCCCGGTGCACGATCACGCAGGTCGGCCAGGTGCACGGCCAGGCCGCCGATCGTCGGGTCGTAGGAGCGGCCGTTGTCATTGACCACGACGATGACCGGGCGATGCGGCGCTCCACCGATGTTGTTCAACGCCTCCCAGCACATACCGCCGGTCAGCGCACCGTCGCCAACCACCGCGACCACCGCGCGCTCTGCCATGCCGCGCAGGGAAAACGCCTTGGCCAGTCCGTCGGCGTAGGAAAGCGCCGTCGAAGCATGGGAATTCTCGATCACGTCGTGGTCAGACTCGGCCCGGCTCGGGTAGCCGGACAGGCCGTCGCGCTGTCGGAGCCGGTCGAAGGAGGCCCGGCGCCCCGTGAGCAGCTTGTGCACGTAGGCCTGGTGGCCGGTGTCCCACAGGATCACGTCGTGCGGCGAGTCGAACACGCGGTGCAACGCGATGCTCACTTCGACCACCCCGAGGTTGGGCCCGAGATGGCCACCGGTCCGGCAGACCGAGTCGATGAGGAAGCTCCTGATCTGCTCGGCCAACGTGATCACGCCGTGGGCATCAAGGCGCTTCACGTCCTCGGGACCAGTGATGGACTCGAGCAGGTTCGTCAGAGCGACCGGACGGACGGACAAGGTGGCTCCGGCGGTTGCGGCAGTTCCCGCGATGTTCGCCGGCCTTCGCGCTGTCATCTCGATCGCACCTCGCTCGGCAGACCAAAATGGACGTCTTCCTTGGCGACCTCACGCTCAAGGACCTTGACGTCGCCGTAACCACGCAACGCCTCGAGTACGTCTGAGACGAGCACCGGTGACGCCGACGCGCCCGCCGTGAGCCCGATGACCTTGGCATCGCGGACCCACAACGGATCAATAGCGTCGGCGTCGTCGATCAAATAGGCCTTTACGCCCGCGCGGCGAGCTACGTCGACCAGCCTCACGGAATTCGAGGAGTTCCTGGAACCGACGACCAGGATCACGTCCGCATCGGCTGCCACCGCCCGCACCGCATTCTGCCGATTCGTGGTGGCGTAACAGATGTCGTCGCTGTCGGGGCCCCTCAGGTCGGGAAAGCGGGCCTTCAACGCGTCGACTACCGCGGCCGCCTCGTCGACAGCAAGCGTTGTCTGCATCAGATAGGACACCGGGCCGCTCACCGACAGGCGCTGGACGTCCTCGACCGTCTCCACCATGATCGTCTGCTCGGGAGCCTCGCCCAGTGTTCCTTCCGACTCCTCATGGCCGCGGTGCCCGACCAGGATGATGGTGTCGCCGCGACCCGCGAACCGGCGCGCCTCGGCGTGCACCTTCGCCACCAGCGGACACGTCGCGTCCACCACTCGAAGGCCGCGCCGCTCAGCATCCCGCCGCACCGCCGGGGAGACCCCGTGTGCCGAGAAGACGACGGTGGCCCCATCGGGAACCTCGTCCAGTTCCTCGACGAACACCGCGCCCCGCGCCTCCAGACCGCGCACCACGTGCACGTTGTGGACGATCTGCTTGCGGACGAACACCGGCGCACCCTGCCGCTCCAACAAGAGCTCGACGATCTCAATTGCCCGTTCGACCCCCGCGCAAAAGGCCCGCGGACTGGCTTGCAGCACCGTCAACGAACGTGGCGCGGAGTCGCCTACCCCGATTGGCACCGCCATCACCGATCCCGATCTCGGGCGAACCGCGCGATCTCACGGAACTCGTCGTGGATCTGAAGGGGCAAGTTCAACCCGGCAAGGCACCGCTCCGCGGAGCTGACCTCATCCTCGGCCAGCCGTTCGGCCCACCCACGCCCACCCGCGCGTTCCACCAAGACCGCAGCGCGGCGCAGTTCGTCCTCATCTAACGGGCTGGATCGGAAGTACAGCTCGGCCAGCTCGCCCGCCGCCGATCCGGTCGCGCACAACGCGGCGACAACCGGCAATGACTTCTTCCTGGATCTGAGATCAGACAGCACCGGCTTGCCAGTCAGGTCAGGCGTTCCCCAAATCCCAAGCAGGTCATCGACCACCTGGAACGCGGTACCAAGGTGCTCCCCGAATGCCGCCAGGCCATCGACCAAGGCCGGCTCCGCACCCACCAGCACCGCACCGATGGAGGACGCGCAGCTCAGCAGAGCAGACGTCTTGTCACGTGCCATCGCGAGGCATTCCTGCAGCGACACATCGGAACGTTGCTCGAAACCCAGATCCGCAGCCTGCCCACAGACCAGACGCTGGGTAGCCGCCCCGAGGCGCCGGGCCGCCGGACGGGCGCCCGCAACCGGTACGTCCAGCAGCGTCTCCAAGGCCGCGGTCAGCAACGCGTCGCCCGCGAGGATGGCTGACGACGTCCCGAACACCGCCCACGCGGTCGGCCGATGACGCCGTTCAGCATCACCGTCCATGACGTCGTCGTGCAGAAGCGAGAAGTTGTGCACCAGCTCCACCGCGACAGCGGCTGGCACTGCTGCCTCGGCCGCTGCACCCGCGGCTCGGGCCGACAGCAACGCGAGCGCGGGCCGAAGCGCCTTCCCCCCGCTGGCCTGCACCGGCTGACCCGAAGCATCCAGCCAACCCTGGTGATACCCAGCGACCCGCGCCATTCCCGGGCCAAGCCTGCCGACCGCCGCGCGTAGCGCCGGCGCCACCAATTCACGAGCCAACCCGACCGACCCCGGCTGGGAGGTCGTCGAGGCGCTCACCATTTCCATGAACCGGTCATGTGATCAGCCCCGTTTGGTCAAATCCGCTGAGGTGGTGTAAGACGGCTGATCCTTCGATGGGGTTCAGGCGTCGGTCCCGACGGATCGAGATGACGAAGACGGGGCACCGAGGTCGCTCTCGGTGCCCCGTCTTCGTCAGGTCAGCGGGTGACTCGTGCGGTGCTACTTGCGGCGCTTCTCACGCACCCGGACGCTGACCTCGATCGGCGACCCGGCGAACCCGAAGGTCTCGCGCAGACGGCGTTCGATGAACCGACGGTAGCCCGCCTCCAGGAACCCGCTGGCGAACACCACGAACCGCGGCGGCCGGGTCGCTGCCTGGGTGGCGAACAACACCCGCGGCTGCTTGCCGCCGCGCAGCGGGTGCGGGTGAGCCGCGACCAGCTCGCCCATGAACGCGTTCAACCGTCCGGTGGGCACCCGCGTGTCCCAGGACTCCAGCGCCAGGTCGAGGGCGGGCACGAGCTTGTCCAGGTGCCGACCGGTGCGCGCCGAGACGTTGACCCGGGGCGCCCAGGGCACCTGCACGAGGTCCTGCTCGATCTCGCGCTCGAGGTAGTAGCGCCGCTCCTCGTCGACCGTGTCCCACTTGTTGTAGGCGATCACCAGCGCGCGTCCGGCGTCGATCACCTGCTGCACCACCCGGACGTCCTGCTCGGTGATCGGGGTGCCGGCGTCGATCAGCACCACCGCGACCTCGGCCTTCTCCAGCGCGGTCTGGGTGCGCAGCGACGCGTAGAAGTCGGCGCCACGCGTCTGGTGCACCCGACGGCGGATGCCCGCGGTGTCCACGAAGCGCCACGTCCGTCCTGCGAGCTCGACCATCTCGTCCACCGGATCGCGGGTGGTGCCGGCCACCTCGTCGACAACAACGCGCTCGGACCCGATGGCCTTGTTGAGCAGGCTGGACTTGCCCACGTTGGGACGACCGACCAGGGCCACCCGCCGAGGCCCGCCGGGTGGGTACCCGCCACCGACCGCGGAGACCGGCGGCAGGACGGCGAGTGCGGCGTCCAGCAGGTCGCCGCTCCCCCGCCCGTGCAGGGCGGACACCGGAACGGGTTCGCCCAGCCCCAGCGACCACAGCATCGCCGCATCGGCCTCGGTCCGGGCGTCGTCCACCTTGTTGGCGGCGAGCACGACGGGCTTGCCGGAGCGTCGCAGCACCTTCACCACGGCCTCGTCGGTGTCGGTGGCGCCGACGGTGGCGTCCACCACGAAGAGCACGGCGTCCGCGAGCTCGATGGCGATCTCGGCCTGCTCGGCCACGCGCAGGTGGAGCCCCTTGGCGTCGCGCTCCCAGCCGCCGGTGTCGACGAGCACGAAACGGCGGCCGGTCCACTCGGCCTCGTAGGTGACGCGGTCACGGGTGACGCCGGGAACGTCCTCGACCACCGCTTCGCGACGGCCCAGGATGCGGTTGACGAGCGTGGACTTGCCGACATTCGGACGGCCGATGACGGCCAGCACCGGCAGCGGACCCTCGTCGACGTCGGCCGCCAGGTCCTCGTCCGAGCGGCCGAGGAGCGCTACGTCCTCGTCGCTGAGGTCGTAGTCCTCCAAACCGACCCGCAGGCCGGCGGCGACGACGTCCTCGTCCGCGCCCGGTGCGGGCTCGGTGTTCGAACCGTCGGTCTCCGTCATGACACGCCTTCCAGGCCGAGTGTGTGCAGGTCCTCGTACAGGGGGATGCCGGTCAGGTCCGCACTGTCCCGCACGTGATCGGCCAGGGCCACCCGCAGCTGCTCGGTGAGCTGACGGCTCGCCTCGCGTCGGGACAGGTCCGGTGCCGGGACCAGGTGCACCGGCTGGCCGAACACCACGGCGACGCGCCGCCAAGGTCTGGGCGGCTGCCCGACCGACCCGCCCGGACGGCGGGTTCCCAGGCAGGCCACCGGCACCACCGGAGCGCCGCTGACCATGGCCAGGTAGGTGACACCCTCGTGCACCGCGGCGACGTCACCACGACCGCGACTGCCTTCAGGAAAGACCCCGACCACGCCACTGTGACGCAGCACGGCGAGGGCCTGCTGCAGGGCACCGCGGTCGATGGTGTCGCGGCGGATCGGGATCTGGCCGCAGTGGTCGAGGACCCAGCCGGCCGGGCCGTGGAACATCTCGGTCTTGACCAGGAAGTGGGTGGGACGCGGCGCCAGGCCGTAGACCAGCGGGCCGTCCAGGATGCCAGTGTGGTTCGAGGCCAGCAGGACCGGGCCGGTGCTGGGCACCCGCTCGGCGCCGATGATGCGCGAGCGGTAGATCGCGTGGAAGAGCACGTTGCCGACCCGGCGTCCGCCCGCGGCACGCCTGGCCGACGGCGCCGCTTCGTCCCGGCGCACCGCGGCGCGCTGCTCGCTCACGCGGACCCCGCCCTGGGCACCCGTCCGGTGCGCGAGCCGACCAGCTCGGTCAGGGCGTCCACGACCTGCTCGAACGTCATCGACGACGAGTCGATGGTGCGCACACCGTCGGCCGCGGTGACGAACTGCGAGACGGTCGAGTCGTCCCGGTCACGGCGGACCACCTGGTCGCGGGTCGCCGCCACGGCGGACTCCTCTGCGTGACCGTGCAGCTCGAGCGCGCGCCGCTGCAACCGAGTCAGCTCGGTGGCGGTCAGCAGCACCCGGACGTCGGCGTCCGGTGCGACCACGGTGGTGATGTCGCGCCCCTCGGCCACGATGCCCTCGGACGCCTCGTGGATCAGCCTGCGCTGCAGGTCACGCATCCGGGCGCGCACCTGGAGGTTCGTGGCGACCGCGCTGACCTGCTCGCTGACCCGGGTCTGCCGGATCGCCTGGCCGACGTCGACGGACCCGACTCGCACGCTCGGGGCGGCAGGATCGGTACCCATCTCCAAGGGCATGGCGTCCATCGCGTCGACGACGGCCGCCGGGTCGGTGAGGTCGACCCCCTGCTCCAGGCACCACCAGGTCAGCGCGCGGTACATCGCGCCGGTGTCCAGGTAGCGCAGACCGAAGCGGCGGGCCACCGCACGCGACACGCTGGACTTGCCAGAACCGCTGGGCCCGTCGACGGCGACGACGAGGGCAGGCTCGGACGTGGGCACGCAGGTACTCCTTGACATCAGGCTGGGGGGTACTCAGCGTAGTCGAGGTTCAGGCGTGCACGGTCCAGCCGCGCTCACGCAGCGCACCGACCAACGTCTGCGCCGCGGCGGGCAGCACGTCGATCTCGGCCAGGCCCATCGGCCGGCCCTCGCTGTGCTCGATGCGCAGGTCCTCCAGGTTGACTCCCGCGTCCCCCACGTCGCGCAGCAGCCGGGCCAGCTCACCCGGTCGGTCCGGCACGATCACCGGGACTGCGACGTAGACCGTCGGCGCCGAACCGTGCTTGCCCGGGATTCGAGCGTGCCCCTCGTTGCCGGCCGCCACCAACCCGGCGACCGTAGCCCGCGCGCCCAGCGCGTCGTCCGGCTGGGCCCCCAGCGCATCGACGGCGGCCAGCACCGAGTCGAGGTCGTCCCGCAGGGCGTGCAGCGCCCGAGCCACTGCGCCCGCGTTGCCGGCCAGGATCTGGGTCCACAGGTGCGGGTCGCTGGCTGCGATCCGGGTTACGTCGCGCACGCCCTGCCCGGCCAGCGCCACCGCGCTCTCCGGCGCAGAGCGCAGCCGCGCCGCGACCAGGCTGGCCGCGACCTGCGGGACGTGCGAGATGACGGCGACCGCCTCGTCGTGCTCGACGGCGTCCATCACCGAGACCGTCGCACCCAGCGTGCCGGCCATCCACCGCACCATCTGCAGCGCCGGCTCGCTCGTCTCCTCGGTCGGGGTCAGCACCCACGGGCGTCCAGCGAACAGGTCAGCGCGAGCCGCCACCGCACCGGAGCGCTCCCGACCCGCCAGCGGATGGCCGCCGACGTACCGGGACACGTCCACGCCCATCGCGCGCAGCCGTTTCAGCGGAAGGGACTTCACGCTCGCCACGTCGGTCACGACGGCGTCCGGCCGGGCCGCCAGCTCGGCCGCGACGACGTCCGCGACGACGTCCGGTGGGGCGGCGACGACAACCAGGTCGGCCGCTGCGTTCGGCTCGATCCGGCCGGCGCCCAGGTCACGGGCGAGCGCGACCGCGCTCGGCGAGGGGTCGAACAGCGTGACGTCGACCCCCTGGCTGCACAGGGCCAGGCCGACGCTGGTGCCGACCAGCCCGGTGCCCACCACCCGCACCGACCGCGGCTGCCGCGCGGTCACTGGGCGATGTCCAGGCGCAGCGACGTGGCACCGCGAAGGTACACGTGCTGCACCTCGGCACGGGGAACGTCCATCTCTGCGTGCGCCATCAACCGGACCACCCGGGGCAGCGCGCCGGGCACATCGATCTCGACGGTGCAGAGCAGTGGGACCTCGCCCAGGCCCAGCTCGCGGGCCGCGACGGCGGGGAACTCCGAACGGAGGTCGGCGGTGACGGTGAACACGATCGAGATCAGGTCGTCGGCAGTCAGGTAGTTCGCCGACATCACCGCCGCGACGAGCTCGCGGGTCGAGGAGAGCAGGTGCTCGCGCTCGTCAACATCCAGCTGGATCGCACCGCGGATAGCCCGAACCGCCATGCTCACAACCCGACCGAGCTGAACAGCTGACCCACCTCGGACCGCGTGAGCACCCGCCAACGACCCTGCCGCAGGTCGCCCAGGTGGATCGGGCCGACCTGCACGCGAACCAAGCGCTCGACCGGGTAGCCCACGGCCTCCAGCGCTCGCCGCACGATGTGCTTTCGACCCTCGTGCAGGACGACCTCGACCAACGCCTTGCCGGGCTGGGAGTCGATCAACCTGAAGCTGTCCATCCGCACCGGACCGTCCTCGAGCTCGACCCCCTCGCGCAGCCGCTTGCCGACGTCCCGCGCGACCGGACCCGGCACTTCGGCGAGGTACGTCTTCGGGACGCCGAAACCGGGGTGCTGCAACCGGTGGGCGAGCTCGCCGTCGTTCGTCAGCAGGATCAGGCCCTCCGTCTCGGAGTCCAGTCGCCCGACGTGGAACAGCCGCTCCGGTCGCTCGGCCATGAAATCACCCAGCGACACTCGGCCCAGGTCGTCGTGCATCGAGGAGACCACGCCGGCCGGCTTGTTGAAGGCCAGGTAGAGCTTGTCGTCGTCCAGCTGGACGCGGACGCCGTCGACGTGCACCACCTGGCGGCTGGGGTCGATCCGGATGCCCTGCTCAACGACGACGTGGCCGTCCACCTGCACCCGCCCCGAGGCGATCATCACCTCGCAGGCACGCCTGCTGCCGACCCCGGCCTGGGCCAGCACCTTCTGCAACCGGACGCCGTCCTCGACGTGCACGTCGACCGCGACCGCCGGGATCGGCGCCTGGGCCCGGCGAGGCCGGCCGGGGCGCGGGTTGGCGCCCTTGCCGGCCGGCTTGCCGCCCTTGGCACCCGGCTTACCACCCTTGCCGACCGGCTTGCCACCCTTCCCGGCCGGCTTGCCACCCTTCCCGGCCGGCTTGCCCGCACCGCTGGGCCTGCCGGCACCCGAACCTGCACCAGGCTTGCCCTTCCCGGACCCGCCGCCGGGGTTGCCCTGGCCGGGCCCCTTGCGCGGTGCGCCGGGCGTCATCGGTGCAGTCCGTCGGACAGCTCGTCGAGCACATCGATCTCGGGCAGGTACGGGGCGAGAGCCGGCAGCTCGTCAAGCCCGGTCAGACCGAGCCGCTCCAGGAAAGTGGAAGTGGTCGCGTACAGGATCGCGCCGCTCTCGTGGTCGGTGCCGCGCTCCTCGACCAGCCCACGGCTGACCAGCGTCCGCATCACGCCGTCCACGTTGACCCCGCGGACCGCGCTGACCCGGGCCCGGCTCACCGGCTGTCGGTACGCCACCACGGCCAGCGTCTCGAGGGCTGCCTGGGTCAGTCGCGCCTGCTGCCCGCCGACCACGAACCGCTCGACGACGGGCGCGTAGTCCGTGCGGCTGAAGATCCGCCACCCACCGGCGACCTCGCGCAGCTCGAAGCCGCGACCCTGCTCGTCGTACTCCGCGGCGAGCTCGCGAACCAGCTGCGACACCTCGCCGGGCGGCAGCGCGAGGGTCTGGGCCAGCGTCATCTCGGCGATCGGCTCGTCCACCACCATCAGGACGGCCTCGAGCGCCCCACGGGCGCCGGAGGGCAGGTCGTCGAGCACCAGCTCGTCAGGCTGCGGCTCTTCCTGGGTGACCTGGTCGGGCTGGCCGTCGGCCGCCTGAAGCGGGTGGTCCGTCATGGGCGCCGAGTCTAGTGGCGCCGGGAGGGGTCGAGGTCAGCGGAGCCGGACGGTACGTGCCGCGGACCGGCTGGGCAGGATGGAAAGGGACCCGCCGAACACGGCCTGGTAGCTGGTCGCCCGGGTCGGGTGCACGGTGAGCGAGAAGCGTGCTGCGCTCGCAGAGGTGGTCACCGTGCGCACCGCGGTCCACCGGCCGGTGCCCACGCGCTGGTAGACCACCACATGCCTGCGGGTCAACGGGGTGCCGTTGGCGCGCAGCAGCCGACCCGACAGGTGCACGGTGCCGCCCTTGCGGACCCGCGACACGTCGGTGACCAGCTCGGTGCCGGTGACCACACGGTTCCGGATGGTGTGGCTGCGTTGGTAGGACCAGGACGCCGCGAACCGGGTGCTCCCCGAGAAGCGCACCCGGTACCGCGCAGCCGTGGTCGGCCTGAGCACGAACCGGTACGCGGCGGTGACCGCAGAGGTGCGGGTTTTGGCCACCGCAGTCCACGGGCCGAGCCCGACCTGCCGGTACAGCGTGACGCTGGTGTCGGTCAGCGGCACACCGCCGGCCCTCGTCAGCCGACCAGAGACCTGCCAGGGCGAGCCGCGGTAGGCGGTCGGACCCGTGGTCACCACGGTCGGGTGGGTGGCCGGGTGGGCGAAGGCGGCCAGCTGTGACGCGGATCCGTTGAAGACGTTCAGGTCGACGTCAGTGCCGATGCCGGAGACCCGACCTGAAGCGGAGTACTGGTGCACCGCGTACGTCGGCCACTTGCCGGGCAGGGACGGCGCACCGCTGGTCCAGTGCGCGATCCACAGCGGGTAGGCGTGGAAGGCGGTGCTGTCGTCCATCGCGCTGCGCCAGAACGACGGGGAGGTGTAGATCATGGGCTGGCGTCCGGTCAGGGCACGCACCGTGGTCAGCCAGGTGTGCGCCCAGCTGGCCAGCTGGGTCGGCTTGAGACCGCCGGAGGCCTCCAGGTCCAGGACGGGCGGAAGGTCCCCGGCGCCCTGCATCCCGCCCGTGACGGCCACGAAGGCACGCGCGTCGCGGACTGCCGAACCAGCGGTCTTGCGCGGCATGGCGTAGTGGTAGGCGCCGCGGTACAGACCGCGTGCCCTGGCTCCCGCCCGGTTCCGGGCGAAGCACGCGTCTCTGCTGGTCTTCATGCCGGAGGTCCGCGTCGCCCGGATGAAGACGAAAGTGCGGCTGGTGCGCGAGACCTTCGCCCAGTCGATGCCGCCCGTCGCGCAGGTGTCCGCGGGACCCGCGCTCTGCCAGCGCGAGACGTCGATACCCGCCGGGCGTGGCCGGACGGCCGCGGACGCGGCTGGCGCCGGCTGCGCGGCCAGCAGTCCGAGCGCCAGCGCCAGGCCGGCCAACATGCTGCTCAGGATGTGGGCGCGACGCACGGGGCGGAACGTGGCAGTCATACCAACCACCTCGACCGTCTTGGCCGGTGCTTGAGGGGTTGCTACTCCTGGTTGTGCTCTGCGGGCAGGTCTGGGTCGGGGAGGACGTCGTCGCCGTCGTCGAACTCGTCGCTGACCACGACGTCGCCCTGGTCGGCGCCGGTCCACCGGACGGTGAGCTCGCCGAGCGGGCTGACCTGCTCGAAGCCGACGGCGCCGTCCCGGAACAGCTCCAGCAGCGCGAGGAAGCGGGCCACCACCATCAGGGTGGAGTCGGCGTCGGCGATCAGCGTGCGGAAGGTGGTCGTGCGGGTCCGCCGCAGCACGTCGATGATCACCGCCGCCTGCTCGCGGACGCTCACCGCCGGCGCGTGCAGGTGGGCCAGCCCCACCGTCGGGGCGACCTTCGGCGTGAGCGCGGCCGCAGCGATGGCGGCGAGCTGCTCCGGCGTGATGCTCATGATCAGCTCGGGCAGCAGAGTGGCGAACTGTGGCTCCAGCGTGGTCTGCCGACCGACCCGCCGCCCGGCCTCCGCCATCCGCTCGGCGAACACGGCTGCCACCTGCTTGAACGCGCGGTACTGCAGCAGCCGGGCAAAGAGCAGGTCCCGCGCCTCGAGCATCGCCAGGTCGTCCTCGTCCTCCACCTGGGCCGACGGGAGCAACCGGGCGGCCTTGAGGTCGAGCAGCGTGGCGGCCACCACCAGGAACTCGCTGGCTTGGCCGAGGTCCCACTCCCCCGCCTCGCCGGTGTGGCTGCGGATGTGTGCCATGAAATCGTCGGTGACCGTGGCCAACGCGACCTCGGTGATGTCCAGCTGGTGCTTGGAGATCAGGCCCAGCAGCAGGTCGAAGGGGCCCTCGAAGACGTCACCGAGGTGCACCTGGAACGGTGCCGACCGGCCGCGTCCGGCCATCGGAGCGGCGTCGTCCACGACGACCACCTCGGATCAGGCGGCGTCGCCGCGGGCGATGAGCTCGCGGGCCAGCTGCCGGTAGGACTCGGCACCGGCGTGCGTCGACGCGTACGTGGTGATCGGCTCGGCGGCCACCGACGCGTCCGGGAACTTCACGGTGCGGGAGATCACCGTGCGGAACACGCTGTCGCCGAACGCCTCGACGACCCGGGCCACCACCTCACGACTGTGCAGCGTGCGGCTGTCGTACATGGTCGCCAGGATGCCGTCGATCTCCAGCGCCGGGTTCAGCCGGTCCTTCACCTTCTCGATGGTCTCCACCAGCAGCGCGACCCCGCGCAGCGCGAAGAACTCGCACTCCAGGGGGATCAGGACGCCGTGCGCCGCGGTGAGCGCGTTGACGGTGAGCAGACCCAGCGAGGGCTGGCAGTCGATCAGCACCACGTCGTAGTCGTCCAGGATCGGTCGCAGGGCACGGCCGAGCACCATCTCGCGGGCCACCTCGCCGACCAGCTGCACCTCGGCGGCGGACAGGTCGATGTTCGCCGGCAGCACGTCCAGACGCTCGATGGCGGTGTGCCGGACGACGGAGTGGATGTCGGTGGTGCGGTCCATCAGGACGTTGTAGATCGTCACGTCCAGCTCGTGCGGGTTGATGCCCAGCCCGACCGACAACGCGCCCTGCGGGTCGAAGTCGACCAGCAGGACCTTGCGACCGACCTCGGCCAGTGCCGCCCCGAGGTTGATCGTCGTCGTGGTCTTGCCGACGCCGCCCTTCTGGTTGCACATCGCGATGATCCGGGCCGGACCGTGCGAGGACAGCGGCGCGGGGTCCGGGAACTCGACCACCGGCCGACCGGTCGGCCCCATCGCGGCAGACGCCACCGCGAGGTGCGACCCGTCGTCCGAGGCCGTCAGCTGCGGCTGGTCCGATGCCGATGCGGTCTCGGCGGTCGGCGGGTGGGCGGTCACGGGCTGTCGGCTCCAGTTGCGGGCAGGTCAGGCGAGCAGTGTCCGTGACCCTAGCCGCGGGCGACGGCGGGCATCAAGGCGCCCCGCCGTTGTGGCCTCACAACGCTCGGGGATGTGCTGCCGCGTACACCTCACGCAGTCGCTCGGCCGTGACCAGCGTGTACAGCTGGGTCGTGGTGACGGAGGCGTGGCCCAGCAGCTCCTGGACGACGCGGACGTCCGCACCGCCGTCGAGCAGGTGGGTGGCGAACGAGTGACGCAGGGTGTGCGGGCTGACGTGCCCAGCCAGGTGGGCCCGGTCTGCGGCGGCGCGCAGCACGGTCCAAGCACTCTGCCGGGACAGCCGCCCACCCCGGGAGTTCAGGAACAGGGCGGTGGTGCCGCGCCCGGTGCGGGCCGAGCCGTTGGCGGCGAACCCGGGCCGGGCCCGCACCGTGTAGGCGTGCACCGCGTCCCGGGCGAAGGAGCCGAGCGGGACCACCCGCTCCTTGCGACCCTTCCCGAACAGCCGCACCGAGCCGTGCTCGAGGTCGACGTCGTCGACGTCCAGTCCGACCGCCTCGCTGATCCTGGCGCCGCAGCCGTACAACAGCTCGAGCAGGGCACGGTCGCGCAGCGAGGCGGCGGTGTCACCTAGCGAGGCCGCGTCCAGCAGCCGCTCCACCTCGGAGGTGCTGATGGCCTTGGGCAGCCGCTTCGGCGTGCTCGGCGGACGAACGTCCGTCGCCGGGTCGTGCGTGGTGACGTCCTCGAGCAGCAGGAACTTGTGCAGGCCTCGCACTGCGACCAGGCAGCGGGCGGCCGAGGTGGCGGTCAGCGGGCGGTGGTCGGCGTCGCCCTCGCGCAGGTGCGTCACGAACGCGGTGACGTCCCGTTCGGCCACCGACTGGGGGTCGGTGACCGAACGGTCGGCCAGGAACGCCACGTAGCGGCGCAGGTCGCGTCGGTAGGACGCGAGCGTGTTGACGGCCGCACCACGCTCGATCTCGAGGTGCTCCAGCCAGCCGGAAACGGCGCCGACGAGTGCCGTCGACGCCTGTGGCAGCGGCTGTGCGCTCAGCCGAGCACCTCCGCCAGGGACACCGACGACATCCCGTGAGCCGCGGCGACGGGCTCGTAGGTGACCGCACCGTCGTGGGTGTTCAGGCCCAGTGCGAGCGCTGCGTCCGCCCGCAGCGCGGAGCGCCACCCGCGGTTGGCCAGCTCGACCGCGTACGGCAGCGTGACGTTGGTGAGTGCGTACGTCGAGGTGTGCGGGACGGCACCGGGCATGTTGGCCACGCAGTAGAAGACCGAGTTGTGCACCTGGTAGGTGGGCTCGGCGTGGGTGGTCGGACGCGAGTCCTCGAAGCAGCCGCCCTGGTCGATGGAGATGTCCACCAGCACGCTGCCCGGCTTCATCCGCGACACCTGCTCGTTGGTCACCAGAGTCGGGGCCTTGGCCCCGGGCACCAGCACGGCGCCGATGACCATGTCGGCGTCCATGATCGCCTTCTCGACCTCGTAGGCGTTGGAAGCGACGGTCTGGCAGTGCCCCTGGTAGATCGCGTCGACCTGGCGGAGCCGGGCGACGTTGCGGTCCAGCAGCAGCACCTCGGCCTGCATGCCGAGGGCGATCGCGGCGGCGTTCATCCCGGACACGCCGGCACCGATCACGACGACCTTCGCGGCGTAGACGCCCGGGACCCCACCCATCAGGATCCCGCGTCCGCCCTGGGCGCGCATCAGCGTGGCGGCGCCGACCTGGGGCGCGAGCCGGCCGGCCACCTCGCTCATCGGCGCCAGCAGCGGCAGGCTGCGGTCCGCCAGTTCCACGGTCTCGTAGGCGATTCCGGTGACCTTGCGCTTGGCCAGCTCCTCGGTGAGCGGGCGATCGGCGGCCAGGTGCAGGTACGTGAACAGCGTCTGACCTTCGCGCATGCGGTGGTATTCGGAGGCGATCGGCTCCTTGACCTTCAGGATCAGGTCCCCGGTGGCCCACACGTCGTCCGCGGAGGACAGGATCTTGGCACCGGCTGCGACGTAGTCCTCGTCGAGGATGGACGAGCCGAGCCCGGCCTCGGTCTCGACGAACACTTCATGGCCGTTGCGCACGAGCTCGTTCACCCCGGACGGCGTGATCGCCACCCGGTACTCGTGGTTCTTGACCTCGCGGGGGATTCCGACCTTCACGGCCACACGTCCTTCTACGCACCGCCACCGCCAGGCGCCTTTGCCTCGCGGTCAACCCCGATCTGGAGTGGCAGCGCGAGTCTAGCCGGGGTAGGTGTGGCGTCCCGGCCTGCACAGTGTCTGCCGAGCAGGCGGTTCTCTACACCTCTCACGATCGGAGGGCCGACGTGCGGATCTACTCCCAGCTCCCGGTGCGAGCCGGACGCCAGGTGGTCGCGGACGCGCTGCTCGCCGTTTGGGTCGTCCTCTGCGTGCGCGCCGCCCTCGCCGTACATCGGTACACCCTTGCGCTGGCCGAGCCGGGCCGGCGTCTGGCGGACGCCGGGCGTGGCCTCGGCGCGAGCCTGTCCGACGCGGCGAACAGGCTCAGCGGACTGCCGCTGGTCGGCGACGACGTCCGAGGCCCGCTGGACGCCGCCAGCCGGGCCGCCGGGACGCTGGTCCGCGCGGGGCAGGAGCAGCAGCAGGCCGTCGAACGGCTCGCCCTAGTGCTCGCCCTGGTCGTCGCCGTGCTGCCGATCCTGGCGGCGCTCGTGCTGTGGGGCGTCCCCCGGATCGCCTTCGTGCGCCGCGCGCGGGCAGCCCAGCGGTTCGTCGACGCGGACGCCGACCTGGACCTGTTCGCCCTGCGAGCGATGGCCAACCAACCGATGCACGTGCTGGCCAGGGTGAGCGACGACCCCGCCGGCGCGTGGCGGCGCGGTGACGCCCCGGTCATCCGCGCGCTGGCCGTTCTGGAGCTGCGCGCCGTCGGCCTGCGACCGCCGCCCGTCACCTCTGGCTGAGCCTCAATCCTTGGCCCGTGCCTCGCCCCAGCCGTGCCAGTGCTCGATCTCGATCCAGGCGCTCACCCTGCGGCGATCCCTGGTCGGGTAGGGACGGCCCCCGTAGTGCCGGCTGAGCCGGTCGATGTCAGCCAGTCCCTCGTCGTCGCGCCAGCTCACGATGCGCCCGCGCACGCTCACGTGGGTGTACCACTCCCCATCCTTCAACGCGGTCAGGGCGATCCGCGCGTCCTGCCTCATCCACGCGACCCGGGCACGTCCGGCGTCCATGTTGACCAGCACGCGCCCGTCGTCCTCGACGAGGTACCAGGTGGCCACCGACATCGGCTGGCCGTCCGGCATCAGGACGGCGACCACGGCCGGGTTGGGCCGGCGCAGCAAGGCCATGGTGTCCTCTGGCAGGGGTGGCTTCGGCACGTTCGGTCCTCTCCTCGCGGCACGGGCTGCGACGATCCTGGCATGGAGCTGCACGAGGTGATCCGACGCCGACGGATGGTTCGCGCGTACGACCCCGGCCGGCCGGTGCCGGACGACGTGGTCGACCAGCTGCTGGAGCACGCGGTCCGGGCGCCGAGCGCGGGGTTCAGCCAGGGCTGGGACTTCGTGGTCCTTCGCGACCCACAGGTCCGAGGCAGGTTCTGGGACGCCACGACGGAAGACGAGGAGCCCGATGCCTGGCTGCGCGGGCTGATGTCGGCGCCGCTGCTGGTGCTCTGCCTGAGCGACAAGAACGCTTATCTGGACCGCTACGCCGAGGCGGACAAGGGCTGGACCGACCGGGCCGAGTCACGCTGGCCGGTCCCCTACTGGGACGTCGACACCGGCATGGCAGCGATGCTGATGCTGCTGACCGCCGTGGACCGTGGTTTGGGCGCGTGCTTCTTCGGCGTCCCACCCGCGGCCCACACCTCGCTGCGTGCCGCGTTCGACGTCCCCGCCGACCGACGGTTGGTCGGGGTGGTGTCGGTCGGCTACCCGGCTGCGGACCGACGCAGTCCGAGCCTGCGTCGTGGGCGTCGTCCGGTCGCTCAGGTGGCGCACGAAGGCCGGTTCGGCTCGCCCTACCGGACCGCCCGCGAGGGCTGAGCGCGACACCGGCGGCCGTGCAGCCCCGCCTGCGCGGTCCAGTCAGCGGTGTACGTGATGATGGACGCCATGGCCCGTCGTTCGTCGTCCACCCCACCGCCCGAGGACTACACGGAGCGGATCGTCGACATCGACGTCCAGTCCGAGATGCAGGACTCGTTCCTGGAGTATGCGTACTCGGTGATCTACTCGCGTGCCCTGCCGGACGCGCGGGACGGCCTGAAGCCGGTGCAGCGCCGGATCCTCTACTCGATGTCCGAGATGGGCCTGCGTCCCGAGCGCGGGCACGTGAAGAGCTCGCGCGTGGTCGGCGAGGTCATGGGCAAGTACCACCCGCACGGCGACGGCGCGATCTACGACGCGCTGGTCCGGATGGCCCAGCCCTTCTCGCTGCGCCTGCCAGTGGTCGACGGCCACGGCAACTTCGGCTCACCGGACGACGGGCCGGCGGCCATGCGCTACACCGAGGCCCGGCTGGCCCCGGCGGCCCTGCTGATGACCAGCTCGCTGGACGAGGACACGGTCGACTACGTCCCGAACTACGACGACCAGCTGACCCAGCCCGACGTGCTGCCGGCGGCGTACCCGAACCTGCTGGTCAACGGCGCCAGCGGCATCGCGGTCGGGATGGCGACGAACATGGCGCCGCACAACCTGGTCGAGGTCATCGGCGCGGCCCGGCACCTGATCGCCAACCCGGACGCGAGCCTGGACGACTTGATGCGCTTCGTGCCCGGCCCGGACCTGCCGACCGGAGGGCGGATCGTCGGACTGGATGGCATCCGCGAGGCCTACGAGAGCGGTCGTGGCTCGTTCCGCACCCGTGCGACGGCACGGATCGAGTCGATCACCCCGAGGCGCAAGGGGATCGTGGTCACCGAGCTGCCCTACGCGGTGGGCCCGGAGAAGGTCCGCGAAAAGATTGTCGACCTGGCTCGTGCCAAGAAGATCCAGGGAATCTCGGACGTCGTCGACCTGACCGACCGCAACCACGGCCTGCGGCTGGTCATCGAGGTCAAGAACGGCTTCAACCCCGACGCCGTGCTCGAGCAGCTCTACCGGCTCACGCCGATGGAGGACTCGTTCGGCATCAACAACGTGGCCCTGGTGGACGGTCAGCCTCGGACCCTGGGACTGCGCGAGCTGCTGAAGGTCTACGTCGACTTCCGCATCGACGTCGTGCGCCGGCGCAGCGCGCACCGGCTCGCCCGGCGCGAGGATCGGCTGCACCTGGTCGAGGGTCTGCTGATCGCGATCCTGGACATCGACGAAGTCATCGCGATCATCCGCTCCAGCGACGATGCTGACACGGCCCGCACCCGGCTGACCCAGGTCTTCGACCTGTCGACCGCGCAGTCGGAGTACATCCTCGAGCTCAGGCTGCGCAGGCTGACCAAGTTCAGCCGGATCGAGCTGGAGAAGGAGTCCGAGGAGCTGCGCCGGCAGATCGACGAGCTGCGTGCGGTGTTGGGCGACGACGCGGCCCTGCGCCGCCTGGTGTCGGAGGAGCTCGCCGAGATCGCCAAGACCCACGGCACGCCACGGCGGACCGTGCTGCTCGCGTCAGCCGGCGCGCCGACCCCGGCGGCCGCGGCGACGCCGCTGGAGGTCACCGACGACCCGTGCTGGGTGCTGCTGTCGTCCACCGGGCTGCTGGCGCGCACCGGCACCGACGACCCGCTGCCGGTGGCCGCAGACCGGCACCAGCACGACGCCATCGTCAGCGCGGTGCGCACGACCGCCCGAGGAGAGATCGCCCTGGTCACCTCGCGCGGTCGTGCCCTGCGGCTGTCCGCCCTCGAGCTCCCGGCGCTGCCGCCGACGAACGGGTCACCGAGCCTGGCCGGGGGTGCCCCGCTCGGCGCCTTCGTCGACCTGCCGCCCGGCGAACGGGTGCTGACCCTGACCTCGCTGTCCCCGGCCGGGCTCGCTCTCGGCACTGCCCAGGGCGTGGTCAAGCGGGTGCTGCCGGACCACCCCACCGGCCGCGACGAGTGGGAGCTGATCGGGCTCAAGGACGGCGACGAGGTGGTCGGGGCAGTCGAGCTGGCCAGCGAATCGGTGGAGCTGTGCTTCATCACCAGCGACGCCCAGCTGCTGCACTTCCCCGCCGCGACGGTCCGCCCGCAGGGGCGCCCCGCGGGTGGAATGGCCGGGGTCAAGCTGTCCGCCGGCGCCGGCGTCGTGTGGTTCGGAGCCGTGGACTCCACTGCCGATGCGGTCGTGGTGACGGTGGCGGGATCGACGGGAGCGCTGCCCGGCACCGAGCCCGGCTCGGTCAAGGTGACGCCGTGGTCGGAGTACCCGGGCAAGGGGCGGGCCACCGGCGGCGTGCGTTGCCACCGCTTCCTGCGCGGCGAGGACACCTTGATCCTCGGCTGGGCCGGAGCG
Organism: Angustibacter sp. McL0619; assembly: GCF_049994355.1. Taxonomy (NCBI): domain Bacteria; kingdom Bacillati; phylum Actinomycetota; class Actinomycetes; order Kineosporiales; family Kineosporiaceae; genus Angustibacter; species Angustibacter sp. McL0619. The sequence continues at coordinate 2,562,271 of NZ_CP188257.1, forward strand.
ACCCCGGCGCGCGCGAGCGCTGCCAATGGCGGCGCCGTCGACCTTCCTGCCGCGACCGGACGGCGGGACGGGTCAGGCACCCCGGCGGCCGCTCCGATCGCAGCGGTGGCGCCGCCGGCCTGACCGGTCAGGCGTCGATGCGTTCGCGGTCCAGGTCGGCCGCGCCCTCGACGATGAAGTCCTTGCGCGGGGCGACCTCCGAGCCCATCAACAGCTCGAAGACCCGCTCCGCACGCTCTGCGTCCGGCACCGTGACCCGGCGTAGCGTGCGGTGGCGAGGGTCCATGGTCGTCTCGGCCAGCTGGTCGGCATCCATCTCGCCCAGACCCTTGTAGCGCTGGATGGGCTCCTTGTAGCGCTTGCCCTTCTTCTCCAGCTGCTTGAGCAGGCTGCGCAGCTCGGCTTCGGAGTAGGTGTAGACGACGTCGTTCTTCTTGCTGCCGGGGTTGACGATCTCGACCCGGTGCAGCGGGGGCACGGCGGCGTACACGCGGCCGGCGTCGACCAGTGGCCGCATGTACCGGAAGAAGAGCGTGAGCAACAGGGTGCGGATGTGCGCGCCGTCCACGTCGGCGTCGGTCATCAGCACGATCCGGCCGTAGCGGCGGGCCTCGAGGTCGAACGAGCGTCCGGAGCCGGCCCCGACCACCTGGATGATCGAGGCGCATTCGGCGTTCTTCAGCATGTCCGCGACGGACGCCTTCTGGACGTTGAGGATCTTGCCGCGGATCGGCAGCAGGGCCTGGTAGTCCGAGGACCGCGCGAGCTTGGCGGTGCCGAGCGCGCTGTCACCCTCGACGATGAACAGCTCACTGCGCTCCAGGTCGCTGGTGCGGCAGTCCGCGAGCTTGGCGGGCAACGACGAGGTCTCCAGCGCGTTCTTGCGGCGCTGGGTCTCCTTGTGCAGGCGGGCGCTGATCCGCGTCTTCATCTCGGCGACGACCTTCTCGAGCAGTAGCGCCGACTGCTGCTTGGCACCACGCTTGGTCGAGGTGAGCAGCTCGGTGAGCTCCTTCTCGACCACCCGGGAGACGATCCCGCGCACGGCGTTGGTGCCGAGCACCTCCTTGGTCTGGCCCTCGAACTGGGGCTCGGCCAGCCGCACCGTGACCACCGCCGTCAGGCCGGCCAGCACGTCGTCCTTCTCGACCTTGTCGCCGCCGGCCTTCAGCCGACGCGCGTTGGTCTCGATCTGCTTGCGGAACGTCTTGAGCAGGGCGGCCTCGAAGCCGGCCAAATGCGTGCCGCCCTTGGGGGTGGCGATGATGTTCACGAAGCTGCGCACATGGGTGTCGTAACCGATGCCCCAGCGCAGCGCGATGTCGACCTCGCACTCGCGCTCGACCTCTGTGGCATTCATGTGACCCTGCTCGTCGAGCACCGGAACCGTCTCGTGGAAGTGCCCGGTGCCCTGCAGGCGCCATACGTCCGTGACCGCGCCGTCGGCAGCCAGGAAGTCGACGTACTCGGTGATCCCGCCCTCGTGCAGGAACACCTCCTCGTACGGGCCGGACTCCCCCGCGGTCCCGGGCAGCCGGCGCTCGTCGCGCAGCACCAGGGTCAGTCCGGGCACCAGGTACGACGTCTGCCTGGCCCGGGTGACGAGGTCCTCGTAGGTGAACTGCGCCTCCTTCAGGAACACCTGCGGGTCTGCCCAGTACCGGATCCTGGTGCCGGTGACGCCGCGCTTCGCCCTGCCGCTGACGTGCAGCTCGGAACGGGAGACGAACGGCTCGAACGGGGACTGCGGGGTGGGCTCGCCGCGCCCGTCCCCGAACGTGCCCGGCTCGCCGCGCCGGAAGCTCATCGAGTGCACCTTGCCGCCGCGCTCGACGTGCACGTCCAGGCGCGAGGACAGGGCGTTCACGACGCTCGCGCCGACGCCGTGCAGGCCGCCGGTGGCCGTGTAGGAGCTGCCCCCGAACTTGCCGCCGGCGTGCAGCTTGGTGAAGACCACCTCGACCCCGGACAGGCCCGTGCGTGGCTCGATGTCGACCGGGATGCCGCGCCCGTCGTCGTGCACCTCGACGGACCCGTCCGCGTGCAGGGTCACCTCGATGCGGTGACACACCCCGGCCAGGGCTTCGTCGACCGCGTTGTCGATGATCTCCCACAGGCAGTGCATGAGGCCGCGACTGTCAGTCGACCCGATGTACATGCCAGGCCGCTTGCGCACGGCCTCGAGCCCCTCGAGGACCGACAGGTGCCGGGCGTTGTAGTCCCCAGCCGGGGCCGGCCTGCGACGAGCAGCGGGCTGTGCGCTCAAGGGTGCTGTGCTCCTGGGTAGCTTTTTTGGTCGGCCGTCTCAAGGGCCCTCAGCAGGCTACCGATTCATACTGACAGCACCTCGGAGGCTGGCCCGCCGCAAGGTCGCTGCTTTTCTGCGTTGAGCGAACCACCGCCCAAGCTACCCGGCGGGAACGATCTGACGTGCTTGACTGTTATCCAGGTCGACGGCGCCGGATGTACCCGGCGCCACCGTTGTCCCTGACGAGGAAGAGGAAGGTGACGTGACCACTACTCTCGCCACCACCCAGCTCACCGCAGCCGACCGCTGCGACCGCTGCGGGGCGCAGGCCTACGTCCGTGTCGTGCTCATCAGCGGCGGGGAGCTGCTGTTCTGCGCGCACCACGGCCGTGAGCACGCCACCGCCCTGACGTCGGCCGCCGCTTCCATCACGGACGAGAGCGACCGGCTTCACGAGACCCCCGCCATCGCGCCCGAGGACGAGCGCTGACCTCGTCTCACTCGACGCCTCGACAGGCCCCGGCGCACTGCGCCGGGGCCTGTCGGGTCCCGGCGGGCCGACGATGACCGGCTTGGACGTCGTCGTGGGGCTGGGGGTCCTGGTGGGGTTGGCCGGGGTGGTCGTCCCGGTGCTGCCCGGCCTCGTGCTGGTTCTGGGCGCCATCCTGGTGTGGGCCATCGAGCGGCAGGACGCGACCGGCTGGATCGTGCTGGGCACGGTCGTCCTGCTGTTCGTCGTCGGTCAGATCGCGAAGTACCTGCTCCCCGGTCGCCGGCTGCGCGAGGCGGGCGTGCCGGCGTCCACCATGCTGGCTGGCGCCGGGCTGGGTCTCGTCGGCTTCTTCGTCGTCCCGGTGGTCGGGGTCTTCCTCGGTTTCGTGCTCGGGGTCTACCTGGCCGAGCTGGCCCGGGCGCGCTCGCACGCGCGGGCCTGGCCGATGACGCTGCACGCGCTCCGCGCGGCCGGCTGGAGCATCCTCATCGAGCTCGCCGCAGGCCTGATGATGGCCGGCACGTGGCTGTTGGGGGTCCTGGTCTGACCCGCACAGGATGGGTCAGCCGATGGTCAGCACCACGTTGTCGACCCGGCCGTTCAGCTGGTCGGTGTCACGGGCCAGAGCCCCGTCGTTGGTGAGCTTGCCGCCGATGCTCAGCGGTATGGCCGAGCCCGACGCTTGAACATCGCCTGTCGGGCCGTTCGCCGACCAGGTTTCGCTGGACAGCACCTCGCCGTACTCGTCGTAGTGCGTGGCGCTCAGCGACAGCGTGCTGCCGTCTCGCTGGCAGGTGAGGGTGTACCAGTCGCCGCGGACGACCTCGGCACCCTTGACCATCAGCGTGCCCGACGATCCCTTCACCCGGCAGGATGGGACTGCGTGGTCGAGCTGGAGCTTGTACTGGGCCTCGTCGGAGAACCGACCGCGCTGCAGAACGTTGTCGCCGTTGTCGCTGGCGGCGAAGCCCGGCACGCTCGTCGTCCCGACGTCGAGGCGCACGTCCGCGCCGAAGGTGAACGGCGCGGTGCCGGGGCTCAGCGGGTCCCCTGAGGTCGACCACACGCCGACCACCGCGCGGGGGCCGGAACCGTCGTCGGCGAACGTGGGCATCCGCGCCGCGTGGCCCTCGCCTGGCCTGCTCCTGACGGTGTCCAGCGTGCCGGTCGACTGGCCGACCACGGAGACGTCGACAGCGGCGGAGCCGAGGTTGGCCAGCACCGGGGTTCCTCCGGCGGCGTCGTTGAAGTCCAGCCGCAGCGCTTCGGCGGCCGCGCCGGGAGGCGTTGGTTCGGCTGCAGCGTCACTGCTGGCCGCCTGCACCGGCAATGACGCCAGCGCGAGGAATGTACCTACCACGAGTGCTCGGCGCATGGCCGCAACCCTCGCAGCCGTCGGCTCCGTTGTCGATTCGAGATGCGGCCTACTGCCCGGTGCCCTATCTGTGTGACCTGACGCAAGGGGGGGTTACGGGCTGGTGAGCCTCAGTCCAGGTAGTCGCGCAGGACCTGGCTGCGGCTCGGGTGGCGCAGCTTGCTCATCGTCTTGGACTCGATCTGCCGGATCCGCTCGCGCGTGACGCCGTAGACCTTGCCGATCTCGTCGAGCGTCTTGGGCTGGCCGTCGGTCAGACCGAAGCGCATCGAGACCACCCCGGCCTCGCGCTCGGAAAGCGTGTCGAGCACCGAGTGCAGCTGCTCCTGCAGCAGGGTGAAGCTCACCGCATCCGCAGGGACGACGGCCTCGGAGTCCTCGATCAGGTCACCGAACTCGCTGTCGCCGTCCTCGCCGAGCGGGGTGTGCAGGGAGATCGGCTCGCGGCCGTACTTCTGCACCTCGACGACCTTCTCGGGCGTCATGTCGAGCTCCTTGGCCAGCTCCTCCGGCGTGGGCTCGCGGCCCAGGTCCTGGAGCATCTGGCGCTGCACGCGGGCGAGCTTGTTGATGACCTCGACCATGTGCACCGGGATGCGGATGGTGCGCGCCTGGTCAGCCATGGCCCGGGTGATGGCCTGTCGGATCCACCACGTCGCATAGGTGGAGAACTTGTAGCCCTTGGTGTAGTCGAACTTCTCAACCGCGCGGATCAGTCCGAGGTTGCCCTCCTGGATCAGGTCCAGGAAGAGCATGCCGCGGCCGGTGTAGCGCTTGGCCAGGGACACCACCAGGCGGAGGTTGGCCTCGAGCAGGTGGTTCTTGGCCTTCTTCCCGTCCTGGGCGATCCACCACAGCTCGCGCTTGAACTTGGGCTCGATCTTGACGCCGGAGTTCAGCCGCTCCTCGGCGAACAGCCCGGCCTCGATGCGCTTGGCGAGCTCGACCTCCTGCTCAGCGTTCAGCAGGGCGACCTTGCCGATCTGCTTGAGGTAGTCCTTGACCGGGTCGGCCGTCGCGCCCGCCGTGGCGACCTGCTGCGCAGGAGCGTCGTCGTCGTCGTCGGTGATGACGAAGCCGGTCTCCTCGACATCCTCGGCGGCGTCGGCAGCCTCACCCTCGGGCACCTCGACGGGAGTCTCCGCGTCCTCCGCCTCTGGGGCGACGTCGGCAGCGGGGGTCTGCTTCTCTGCGGTCTTCCTCGCCGGGGCGGCCTTCTTGGCCGTCGCCGCCTTGGTCGCCGGCTTCGCGGCCGCAGCCACGGCGGCCTCCGCAGCATCCGGTGCGGTCGCCTTCTTGGCGGGGGTCTTCTTCGCCGGTGCGACCTTGCTGGCTGCCTTGGCCGGCGCCTTCGGCGCCTCAGCGGTCTTGGACGCAGCCTTCTTGGCCGCGGGCTTCGACTCGGCGCGCGCGGTGCTGGCCGACGCGCTTGTCCGCTTGGTTGCGGTCGCGGCTACGGCGCCGGCCGGGACCGCGTCGAGGTGCACCTGGACGCCGTGCTCGTCGAGGGTACGGAGCACTGCCTTCATCCGCTTCAGCGGGAGGTCAGCCTCTTCCAGGGCGTGCTTGACGGACTCCGCGTCAACGAAGCCGTTGGTACGGCCTCGGCGCAGGAGGTCCTGCAGTGCTGGATGCGTGAACTCCGCGGGGAGTGCGGAGCTGAACCGGGCGGTCGGGACCGACGACACGGACTACCTTTCGTCGCGGATGATCTGGTGGGCGCTCAGGGATGGCTTGGACTCGGCGGACGGGCAATCCGACCGGCATCCCGCACAACGCACAGAACCGGCCAAAAATGCCCGGGCCGCGAGAAACTTGCTCCCCCGGCCGGACTCAACATCCCATTGTGTCATGCGTTCGCAGAGTTCTGCTGGACCGGTCGCCCGTTCGGGCGTCGGTGCCGCGAACGGGGTGCTGTCACGCTGTCAGGCGTCGGCCTTGACAGCAAGCACCGGGCAGGGGGCGTCGAGCAGGATCCGCTGCGCGTTCGACCCCAGGATCAGCTTGCCGACCGGACTGCGACGGCGCAGGCCGATGACGATGAAGTCGGCACCGATCTCGGTCGCCACGGCGATCAGGTCCTCTGCCGGTTCGAGGCCACGCACCAGCTGACGCACCTCGTGCTCGATACCGGCCTCTGCCAGCTCGCGCTGCACTGCGGCGAGCTCGCTCTCGTAGCGGACGGCATCCTCGGAGGCGAGGTCCTTGCCCCCTCGGTTGGAGTTGATCACGACCAGGCGCGTTGAACGCAGCCTCGCCTCTTCCGCGGCCCGCCTCAGGGCGGCCTTGCCCTCGTTCGTCGGAACGAAGCCCACGACGATCGCCATCGATCCCTCCTCGCTGCCCGCGTCCGCGCTCCCGACGGACGGGGACGACCGTACCGGACACACCGTCGCCGTGCCGATCCGTAGGCTGGGCCTGAGCTGGACCGCGCACGCCTGACACGGGACGAGGTCACGATGCCGCAAGCCACGCCCGGACCCACGCTGGGGCTGGAAGAGGAGCTCCACCTGTGCGACGCGGCGAGCGGTGAGCTGCGCAGCCGGGCGGACGAGCTGCTCCCCGTACTGACCTCCGCTGCCCAGCGCGAGCGGCTAGGGCCTTCGGGCGCGGTGGTCGCCGAACTTCCGCTGTCCCAGATCGAGACGGTGACGGGGGTCAGCGCGGACGTCGAGAGCCTGCTCGGCCGCGCCCTGCACCTGCGCTCGGCGACCGCCGAGGCGGCGTCCGCACTGGGGCTTGGACTGCTCGCCGCCGGGACTCCCCCGCTGGGTGATGCCGCTGCGCAGACCGTCTCCCCCGACGAACGCTACGGCCGGCTGCGGGACCGCGCGGCCGGCCTGGTCGGCCAGCAGCTCATCGCCGGCATGCACCTGCACGTCGGGGTCGGCGTGGCCGACACGGCCGACTGGGCCGACGGGGCCGACGGGGAGAGCGCCGGTGAGGCGGACGACGACGCGCGGGTGGCGGTCGTCGCCGCCCTCCGGCCGTGGTTGCCGGCGCTGCTCGCACTGACGGCCAACTCGCCGTACTGGCTGGGCTCCGACACCGGGTTCGCCTCCTATCGGCAGGTGCACTGGCAGCGCTGGCCGGTGGCCGGGCCACCGCCGGTGACCCGGGACGCGCAGGGCTGGCACCGCGCGGTCTCGGCCCTGGTGGACGCCGGCGTGGTGGACGACGCGAGCTACGTCTACTGGGACGTCCGGCTGGCCACCCGGTTCCCGACGGTCGAGGTGCGCATCGCGGACGTGGTGCCCCGCCTCGAGGACGCTGTGGGCTTCGTCACCGTGGTCAGGGCGCTGGCCGCGGGAGCGCTGGCCGACCACGAGGCCGGACGGCGGGCCCCTGAGGTCGAGCTGACCGCTCTGCGCGCCGCGACCTGGCGGGCGGCCCGTTACGGCCTGACCGACCAGCTGGTGGACGCGGCGACCGGGAGCCTGGCCCCCGCGTACGAGGTGCTTCGTTCGATGCTGCGGGCCGCCGAGGTCGGGCTGGAGATCACCGGTGACGGCGAGCTGGCCCGGGACGGGCTGGCCCGGGTCGCGCGCGAGGGCAACGGTGCAGACCGGCAGCGCCGCGCGTTCGCGCGCTTCGGCTGGGCGGGCGTGCTGGACGTCATACGGGTCGACCCGGCCGCCGCTCTGCCTCGGGTCACCCAGGGCGACGGGAACGGGTGGGTCGAGTGCCGGTGCGGGCAGCGGCACTGGGGCCGGCACGGCGCCGCTGGGCTGCTGCTCAGCCGACCCGGCGAGGACGGAGTCGAGGTGCTGCTGCAGCTGCGCGCGCCGTGGACGCACCAGGGGGGCACCTGGGGCCTGCCAGGCGGGGCACGGGACAGCCACGAGAGCACGACCCAGGCAGCCCTCCGGGAGGCGCAGGAGGAGGCGGGCGTCGACCCGGCGGTGGTGGGCGTGCTGGGCGAGGACCGCGACGACCACGAGACCTGGTCCTACACCTACGTGCTCGCCGAGGCTGCGAGTGGCGCGAATGCCGCGGCGGCCAACCTCGAGTCGGACGCCGTGGAGTGGGTGCCGGTCGACGAGGTGGCAGCCCGCGCACTCCACCCGGCGTTCGCGCTGGCCTGGCCGCGACTGCGGTCCCGCCTCGCCGACCCGACCGGGGTCAGCGGACGCTGACCCGGATATCCAGGCCGTTCAAGCAGTCCCGCACCACCTCGCCGACCTGCGAGGTCTCGATCAGGAAGCCGTCGTGCCCGTACGGCGAGCTCACCGTGCGTAGCTGGCGGGCCGTCGGCGCGCCGTCCACGATCTCCACGGACAGCCGTGGCGGGTAGAGACGATCGCTGTCCACGGCTGCCACGTGCAGGTCGCAGCTGATCCGTTGCAGCGCAGCGCTGGTGCCGCCTCGGCCTCGCCCGACGTCGTGCGAGTTCATGGCCTCGGTCAGCACCACGTACGACCCGGCGTCGAAGCGTCGGCGCAGCTTGTCCGCGTGGTGGTCCAGGTAGCTCTCCACCGCGTAGCGACCGGACCCACCGATCGGCTGCTCGTCGCCCTGGGCCTCGCGCCCGAACCGCTCGGCGAGCTCCAGCTCGCTGCGGTAGGTGACGTGCGCGATGCGACGGGCGATGCCCAGCCCGGCGACCGGTCCGGGTCCATCGGCCTCGTGGTAGTCGCCGCCCGCCCAGTTCGGGTCGGCCCGCACCGCAAGCAGCTGCGGCTCGCACCAGGCGATCTGCTCCGCGGTGGCGTAGGCCGACGAGGCCAGCACCACGGCGGAGCGCAGGCGGTTCGGGTAGGTCACGGCCCACTCGAGCACCCGCATCCCACCCATCGAGCCGCCGATCACGCTGGCCCACGCGTCGATGCCCAGCCGGTCCGCCAGGCGCGCCTCGGCTGTCACCTGGTCGCGCACGGTGATGAACGGAAACCGCGATCCCCAGGCCCGTCCGTCGGGCGCCGGGGACGCCGGCCCGGTGGTCCCCTGGCAACCCCCGAGCACGTTCGGCGCCACCACGAACCAACGATCGGTGTCCAGTGCTCGACCAGGCCCGACCAAGGCGTCCCACCAACCTGCGGTGGGGTGACCGCTGCCCGCCGGGCCGGACACGTGGCTGTCACCGGTCAGGGCATGCAGCACTAGGACGGCGTTGTCCCGGGCCTCGTTCAGCGTCCCCCAGGTCTCGTAGGCCACGGTGACGTCCGGCAGCGCGCCCCGGGCCTCCAGGGTGAGCGTGCCGACGTCGGCGAACTGGCGACGACCGGTCGGATCGTCGTCCCCCCAGGCTCCGCCGCCACTCATCAGGAGACCTTGGCCGCGCGGAAGCCAGCCTCCAGGTCCGCGAGGATGTCGTCGATGTGCTCGATCCCGACCGCGAGCCGGACCAGGCCCGGGGTGACACCGCTGGTCAGCTGCTCGGCCTCGGTCAGCTGGCTGTGGGTGGTGGACGCAGGGTGGATCACCAGGCTGCGCACGTCGCCGATGTTGGCTACGTGGCTGTGCAGCTCGAGGGCCTCCACGAATCGCTGACCCGCTTCGAGGCCGCCGTTGATCTCGAAGGCCAGGACGGCGCCGGGCCCCTTTGGGGCGTACTTCAGCGCCCGCTCGTGCCAGGGGCTGCTCGGCAGGCCCGCGTACGCGACGCTCTCTACCTCGTCGCGACCCTCGAGCCACTCCGCGATGGCCTGCGCGTTCTGAACGTGCCGCTCGACGCGCAGGCTGAGGGTCTCGATGCCCTGCGCGATCAGGAAAGCGTTGAAGGGTGAGGCGGCCGGACCAAGGTCACGCAGCAGCTGGACTCGCGCCTTGAGGATGAACGCCAGGTTGGCACCGAGCGCTCCGCCGACGCCGAGGTCACGCGCGTACACCAGGCCGTGGTAGCTGGGGTCGGGCTGGTTGTAGTTCGGGAACTTCTCGGGGTCCTGGGCGAAGTCGAAGGTGCCGCCGTCGACGATCACCCCGGCGATGGACGTGCCGTGGCCGCCGAGGTACTTCGTCGCGGAGTGCACCACGATGTCAGCGCCCCACTCCAGCGGGCGGATCAGGTACGGCGTCGCCACGGTGTTGTCCACCACCAGCGGGACGCCGTGCGCGTGGGCGACCGCCGCAACGCCTTCGATGTCGAGCACGTCCGAGCGCGGGTTCGCGATCGTCTCGGCGAAGAACACCTTGGTGTTGGGGCGTACCGCCGCCTCCCACGAGGCGAGGTCGTCGGGGTCGTCGACGAACGTCGTCTCGATGCCGAGCTTGGGGAACGTGTAGTGCAGCAGGTTGTAGGTGCCGCCGTACAGGCTGGGACTGGCCACGATGTGGTCGCCCGTCTCGGCGATGTTCAGCAGCGCCAGGGTCTCGGCCGACTGCCCGCTGGCCACCAGAAGCGCACCGACGCCGCCCTCGAGGCTGGCGACCCGCTGCTCCACGGCGTCCGTGGTCGGGTTCATCAGGCGGGTATAGATGTTGCCGAACTCCTTGAGCGCGAACAGGTTTGCCGCGTGCGCGGTGTCGTTGAACACGTACGAGGTGGTCTGGTAGATCGGCAGGGCGCGGGCCCCGGTCGTCGGGTCGGCGGTCTGGCCGGCGTGGATCTGACGGGTCTCGAAGGACCATCCGTCGTTCATGAGAGCTCCTGATGAGTCTGCGGCTGCTTGGCAGCCGGGAGGGTGCGGGTGCGAGAAGGGGTCACCGGACGCGAGCGTCGGGCGGGCGTGCGGGAGGAACGACAGAGGTCGTCAGGAGTGCATTCGACAGGTCACGAGAGGCTCCAAACAGGTGGGGCCCGCTCGGTGACGGACCCGCGCTTGCCGGTCGCAGTTGCGGACCGGCCAGGTCATCACCCGGGGCACCCCACCGCGGTTGGAGGGTTGCCGGCCAGCAAGCCGGGGCTACGCGCTGGCACTCATGACCTCCTTGAAGACTAGCAAGCACGCTCGGGACCGTCCACGGACTGGTCTGGCGTCCCAGATGTCGAGATGGACGCGTCAGCGCCGGCCACGAGGACTGATGCCCGCTCGCAGGACCCCGTCCACCAGCAGGGCCATGCGGTACCCGGCGTCGAGCCGCAGGGCGCGCTCGATCGCGAGGTTCGCGAGGGCTCCGTCACCGGCGTGCCAACACTGCAGGGCGAACAGGGTGAGTGGGCTGACCGCCCACGTGCCGTCACTGATCCGGGCGAGCTCCCCCAGTAGCGACGTCACGGCGTCGTGGGTCGGCGGGAGCCCCGGCATTCCCAACGGCGACCGGTGCGCGGGCTCAACGTGCCGGTCGCTGAGCCAGCTGACCCAACGCATGGCCACCGAGTCGCGGATGACCGTGTCCGCCAGGCCGGCAACCAGGAGCGCCGCCTCGGCTGCGGTCACCGGCACCGCCGCGGAAGCATGGTCGGTGCGTCGGGCGACCAAGTCGGCGAACAGCCGGACCACCCGTGCCTCACCGTCGTCAGGATCGCCGCCGACCAGCTCGTCCCACTGCCGGTCGGCGAGCTGTGAGATCACGCCTGTGAGGTCTCGGTCACCGGCGGCCACCTGGGCGCGCAAGTCCTCGCGGTCGCCCACCGGTGCCCGCCCGAGCGCGACCAGGGCCGCTGCAGCTGGCGCGCACGACGCCTCGGCCAGCGGCGTCCCTTCGTCGGGGCAGCAGTCCGGCTCCCAGCAGCTGTAGGACCAGAACCCGTCCGACCCGATGAAGCAGGCCTCCCGGACCCCGACCCCGGCCACGGCGAGCTCCAGCTCGAGCACGTCGACGAGGTCCTGCCAGGGCCGGTCCTTCGGATGCCACGGCACGTCGTCGTAGATCAGGACGGCGACCTCCTCCGGGTCGTCCGCCAGCAGGTGTTCGACGAGCTCCTCGACGACCTGCTCGACGTCTTCGCTGCAGCGAGGCAGATCGACTCGGGCGACGAGGCTGCAGCGCAGCCGCGGGTGACGCAGCGAGATGGTGACCAGGCTGTGCCGCGGGGTGAAGCCGACCAGGTAGGGCACTGCGCCGACCAGGTCGGCGGGGCTCGCCAACCGGATCGGTTGCTGCAGCTGGGGATCGTGTCGTTCGGTCTCAGCGGTCATGTGGTCCACGATGGGCGAGAAGCCTCGAGCCGGGTCGTCGAAGGAACCGACCTGTGGACGGTGGGAACAACAACCGAGGTTGTGGACGACGGCCCTGACCGTCGTCCACAGGGTCAGTCGTGCAAGACCTGGCCGTCGATCACCGGACCCGGCCGTCCCGGGGCCTCAGGTGCACCGTTGCGCTCCCAACGCAGGAAGTCAGCGGTCTCCATCAGCAGTCGGCCGACCAGCCACGCCGCGACGACCGCGTCGTCCGCGATCCCGATCAACGGCAGGAAGTCGGGCAGCAGGTCGATCGGTGAGACCACGTAGACGACCCCCAGCGCGAGCACACCGAGCTGCCCGGGGGTGGTGCCGTGGTAGCGACCCCGCAGCGTGGCGACCACCAGACGAGGCACCGCGCGCAGGCTCGCCATCAGGCCCGGGGCGCCTGGGCGTGTCGCACCGCGCAGCGCGCGCCAGACGGCCAGGAACGCGGCGCCCTTGCCCCGTGCAGCCATGATGGTCCCCTCTCGTCCCGCAAGTCCGTTACTGCAGGTTCGACGCTAGCCGGGCCGCAGAGGTTCCGCCACGCGGTCGTGCTCAGCGACCGAGCGCCGCTGGCGCATGGGGGAACTCCCGTCGTGCCTGGTCCGCGATGCGGCGCAGCAGGAAGACGTCGAAGCCCGCGCCGAGTACGCCGCCCACGATCGGCACGCCCCGGCCGAGCCGAGGCGCCGCGCTGCGACCCACCCTGGCCACGAGCCGGAAGCCGATGGCCTTGTTGAGCACCATCAGCGCCGGGCCGGGCAGGCGACTCGTGGCGAGTCCGGCCAGCCGACCGGAGTGCTGCACACCGGCGCCGCGCAGCAGGTCCTCGGCGTCCGCACCGACGAGGGTCAGCAGCACGGCCGACCGGACTCCCTGCTGGCGCAGGTCGTAGCCCCGCAGGCACGCGACCGTCGCGACCATCCGGGTGGCGATCGCGTAGAACTCGAGCACGTTGACCGGCAGGGCGAGAGGCAGCGTGAAGAACCCACCGAGGCCGGTCACGAAGCCGCCGGCAGCGGCGGCCCTGACGTGGCTGCGAATCACTGCGTCGATCGCCTGCTCGGCGTCGCCGTGACCGCTCAGCGCGCCGTCCGCGACGTTCTGGGCCGAGTCGAACGGACCGCGCCCGTCGATACCGACGTCAAGCAGCTTGTCGACGAAGGCGCCGGCCTGGGCGGCCATCACGCTGGCCTGGGCGGCAATGCCCTTGTCGCCAGGCTCCACGTCACTCTCCTGCAGCACGTCGTCCTCCTCGGGCATCCGATGCCAGCTCCGGTCGTGTCACCGATGATGCCGTGTTCCACGGTGCCGCGCAGGCCGACCGCCCGCAGGTCGCGAGGTTGTCGGTGGGACCGGCCAGGATGGGCGGATGCTGCTCGCCGAGGTCGCCACCGCCAGTCGGCAGATCACTGCCACGTCTGGACGGCGCGACAAGATCGCGCTCCTCGCGCGGTGCCTGCAGCGCGCGGCCACCGACGACGACCCGTCGACGGTCGCTCTGGCGGTCAGCTACCTGTCCGGCGAGCTGCGCCAGCGCCGGACGGGCATCGGCTACGCCGCGCTGCGAGACACCTTGCCGGCAGCGCCCGCCGCCGCACCGACGCTGACGCTCACCGAGGTGGACGCGGCCTTCCAGCGGTCGCAGGAGCTGTCCGGCGCGGGGTCGCAGGCGGCCAGGACGTCACTCGTCGCAGCCGTGCTGTCGCGCGCGACGGCCGACGAGGCGGCGCTGCTGCGCGGACTCCTCTCGGGTGAGCTGCGTCAGGGGGCGCAGTCGGGGCTGCTGCTCGAGGCCGTCGCGGTCGCCGCGGACGCTCCTGCCACCGAGGTCCGCCGGGCGGTGACCCTGAGCGGTTCGCTCGCCGAGGTCGCGGACGCCGTACTGTCCCGGGGCCGGCAGGCACTCGGGGAGTTCACGCTGCAGGTCGGTCAACCGCTTTCGCCCATGCTCGCCAAGACGGCGCCCTCGCTGTCGGCGGCGCTGACCACGCTCGGCCCCTCCGCCGTCGAGTGGAAGCTCGACGGGATCCGGATCCAGGTACACCGCGACGGCGACGACGTCCGGGTGTTCACCCGGACGCTGGACGAGGTCACCGACCGGGTTCCCGAGGTGGAGGCGCTGGCCCGAGGGCTCGCCGTGCGGTCGGTGGTGCTGGACGCCGAGGCGATCGCGCTGCGGCCGGACGGCCGGCCACGAGCGTTCCAGGAGACCGCCTCGCGGGTCGCCACCCGAGGTGCACGGGCCGCTGCCGTCGCCGAGAGCACGCCGCTGACCACGTTCGTGTTCGACGTCCTGTCGGCTGACGGCGTCGACCTGACCGGCGAGCCGCTGACCGCGCGGCGTCGAGTGCTCGAGTCCGTTGCGCCGGCGCACGTGGTGGTCCCCCAGCTGGTGGCCGGACCGGACGACGGCCCGCGGGCCGAGGAGTTCGCGGCTGACGCACTCGCGCGCGGCCACGAAGGTGTCGTGGTGAAGGCGCTCGACTCGCCCTACGCGATGGGACGACGCGCGTCCGGCTGGCTCAAGGTCAAGCCGGTGCACACCCTCGACCTCGTCGTGCTCGCCGCCGAATGGGGTCATGGCCGCCGCGCGGGGTGGCTGTCCAACCTGCACCTGGGTGCACTCGACCCGGACGGTCGTTTCGGGCCGCCCGGCGGCTTCGTGATGCTCGGCAAGACGTTCAAGGGCATGACGGACGAGCTGCTCACCTGGCAGACCGGCGAGCTCGTCGCGCGGGCCCAGGGGCCGACCGACGGCTGGGTCGTCCCGGTCCGTCCCGAGCTGGTGGTCGAGATCGCGCTGGACGGAGTGCAGACGTCCCCGCGCTATCCGGCCAGCGTGGCTCTGCGGTTCGCCCGCGTCGTCCGTTACCGACCCGACAAGACCCCGGAGCAGGCAGACACCATCGAGTCAGTCGAGCGGCTGCGCGCGGGATGACCCCGGTAACTGTCCACATCGCGGTCCTTTCGCTGCCCCGCTGGAGCCCGAGACGTCCGGCCTGGGATCATCGACGACGCCCAAAGTGTTGACCCTGTGACACACGAACCAGCCCACCCGACCCCGGAGGACCAGTCGTGACCCTGCCGAGCGACCCTGACGCCAAGCTCGCCGAGTACGCACACCCCGAACGCCTGGTCACGACCGAGTGGCTGGCGGCGCACCTGAGCGACGACGGACTGGTGGTCGTGGAGTCCGACGAGGACGTGCTGCTCTACGACAGCGGGCACATTCCCGGTGCGGTGAAGGTGGACTGGCACACCGACCTCAACGACCCGGTCAACCGGGACTACGTCGACGGCGCCCGGTTCGCCGAGGTCATGGGCGAGCGCGGCATCTCACGCGATACGACGATCGTGGTCTACGGCGACAAGAACAACTGGTGGGCGGCCTATGCCCTCTGGGTCTTCACGCTGTTCGGCCACGCGGACGTCCGGCTGCTGGACGGCGGACGGACGAAGTGGATCGCCGAGGACCGCGAGCTGACCCGCGAGCAGCCGGCGCCGACCGTGGTGGACTACCCCGTCGTGGAGCGGGACGACTCCGCCATCCGCGCCTTCAAGGACGACGTGCTGGCTCACCTCGGTGGCAAGCTGATCGACGTCCGCTCCCCCGGCGAGTTCAGCGGCGAGCTGCTGCACATGCCCGACTACCCGCAGGAGGGTGCGGTGCGTGGCGGTCACGTTCCTGGCGCGCGCAGCGTGCCGTGGGCGCGGGCGGCGGCGGACGACGCGACGTTCCGGTCCCGCAGCGAGCTGGAGGCGATCTACGAGGGCGAGAAGGGCCTGACCTCCTCGGACGACGTGATCGCCTACTGCCGCATCGGCGAGCGCTCGTCGCATACCTGGTTCGTGCTGACCCATCTGCTGGGCTACGGGTCGGTGCGCAACTACGACGGCTCGTGGACCGAGTGGGGCAACAGTGTCCGGGTGCCGATCGCCGTCGGTCCTGACGTGGACGGCGGCCGATGAGCGAGGACCGCGCACCACTTCCGCCGGCCCTGGCCGAGCTCGCCGAGGACTTCCACGAACTCGGCGCGCGAGACCGGCTGCAGCTGCTGCTGGAGCTCAGCGACGAACTGCCGCCGCTCCCGGAGCGCTACGCCGGGCACCTTGAGGCGATGGAGCAGGTGCACGAGTGCCAGTCGCCGCTGTTCCTCGCAGTCGAGGCGAACGCCGAGACGGTCCACGTGTTCTTCGACGCTCCCAGGGAGTCGCCGACGACCCGTGGCTTCGCCGGAATCCTGCACGCCGGCCTCGACGGGCTGGCACCCGAGCAGGTGCTCGCAGTGCCGGACGACGCGCCGTACCGCTTCGGCCTGGCCGAGGCCGTCAGCCCGCTGCGGCTGCGCGGGATGGTCGCCATGCTCGCCCGGATCAAGCGCCAGGTCCGCGAGCAGTCCGCAGCCTGAGCGGACGAGGGATCAGGTCGAAGCGTCACGCTCGGCCTCCAGCATCAGCTGCCGGACGACCTCCTGGGCGGCGAAGTGCAGCGTGCTGAGGGCGTGGATGCCGTCGGTCAACGGCCGCTCGGGTGCCGTCGCGGCGCGCTGACCGGTCGGGATCAGCGCTCGTAGCGTCACGTACCCGGCACCGGGTGGCCCGACGTCCTGCGTCGGCTCGAGCTCAGCCAGTCGCGCCTGCAGTACCAGCAGCAGGCCGCGGGCCGCCGCCCGCACATCGTCGTCGCCGACCTCGCCGCCGGCCCAGTGCTTGCCGGTGCTGGTGAACAGCTCGGCGGTGCCGTCGTGGCGGGCCACGAGGGTGGAGCCGCCCCAGGGCAGTCCGGTCTCCACAACGGCGGCCCAGACGTCGGGCAGGCGGGGCGTGGGACGCCAACCGGACCCGGCCGCCTCGGCGGTGAGCGCAGCCAGCCGCCGCTCGCCGTACTCCGCGCGCGGGTCGCTCAGCTGGGTGCGTCGTCGTCCGAACACGGTCTGACGGTAACCGGCGCTCAGCGCAGCGTCATCTGCGGTTCACCGAGCGACGACAGACCGTTTCCGCTGCGCAAGAGTCTGTACGGATCGGACAAGCCGCAGCGCTGCGACGGGAGTCGGTGGCACCCGCCACAATCGGGTCGTGACCGCCCTCGATCCCGTGACCGCGCTGCGCACCGAGGGCGCCAACCGCGGTGCAGCGGTGGCGCTGGCGACCCACCCGAAGGTCGGCACGGCGCTCGCGTTCGCCGGCCACAGCTGGTCCTGGTCGCCCGAGGAGCAGACACCGGGCGAGATCGTCCAGGCGATCGAGGCCGAGCTGCGACCGCGGTGGGTCTGGTGGTCCGCGACCGCGGTCGCCCAGCCCCTCGTCGGCCAGGGCGTGCACCTCGCGACGTGCTGGGACCTGGCCGCGGTGCACCGGCTGCTGGCCGGTGGAATGGACGACGAGCCGCCACAGATCTGGGCCCTGGTGCAGGGGCTCGACCCGAGGGCGGCGCCGCGGACCGGGCAGCTCGACCTGCTCGCCAGCACGGCCGCGCCGGACGCCGGCCCGGGTGACCCGACCTCCCCGATCGAGCCGAGCGGCCACCTTCGCGCCGAGTGGGTGGACGGTGGGTGGTGGCGAACCGCGGCCCGGCTTCGGGCCTGGGCCGAGCTGGCCGACCAGGCCCGGGTCGGGCAGTTGGCCCGGCTGGCCGAGCGAGCCAGGGCGGCGACCGTGACCGGCGACCCGGAACGCACCGCGCACGCCGAGTCGACCGCGGCCCTGCTCTGCGTGGAGCTCGAGCAGGACGGGTTGCCGATCGACGTCGTCCAGGCGCAGGAGCTGATCGGCGCGGCGGTCGGCCCGCGACCCACGGACGCGCGGCACGCGGCGTCCCTTCGTCACCAGCGCGACCGCGAGGTGCTGCGGCACACCCAGCAGGCGCAGGGAGTGAACGTCGACCTGCGCAACCCGGCGCAGGTCCGCGAGCTGCTCGCCGCGATCGGCATCGACGTCCCGGACACCCGTTCGTGGCGCCTGGAGCCCTGGCGCGACCAGCACCCGCTGGTTGCGGCCCTGCTCGCGTGGCGAAAGGCGGACCGGATCGCGACGACCTACGGCTACGGGTGGCTGGACCGGTACGTCGGCCCGGACCAGCGGCTGCGCGGGCCTTGGCAGGGCAGCGACGGCGCAGCCGGCCGGATGACCGCCGGTGCCGGGCTGCACAACCTGCCGGCCGAGCTGCGACCGGCCGTGGCGGCACCGCCGGGGTGCGTCCTGGTGCGCGCGGACCTGGGCCAGATCGAGCCGCGCGTGCTGGCCGCTGTGTCGCAGGACCCCAACCTGGCCGCCGCCACCCGCGACGACGACCTGTACCAGCCCGTGGCCGCGCGGCTGCACGTCGAGCGACCGGTCGCCAAGGTGGCCGTGCTCGCCGCGATGTACGGGCAGACCAGCGGCACCGCCGGCGAGGCGCTCAAGGGGCTCGACCGCGCCTACCCGGTCGCGATGAGGTACCTGCGTCAGGCCAGCGACGAGGGTCGCGCGGGAAGGGCCGTCTACACCCACGGCGGACGTCGGGTGCCGATGTGGGGCAGCACGGCGGGCCTGGAGCCGCCGGCCGAGGCCGCGCTATCGGCCGCCCGCGGACGGTTCGCCCGCAACGCGGTCGTCCAGGGCGCGGCCGCCGAGCTGTTCAAGGCGTGGAGCGTGACCGTGCGGGCGACGGCGCGGCCGATGGGCGCGCGGATCGTGCTGTGCCTGCACGACGAGGTGCTGGTGCAGGCGCCGCAGGAGCGCGCCGACGACGTGGTCGCCCTGCTGCACGGCACGCTGCAGTCGGTCGGTGCCGCCTGGGCTCCTGGCACGGGCGTGCGGTTCGTCGCGGACGTCCGCGTGGTCCATCGGTGGTCCGAGGCCAAGGAGTGACACGATCGGGCCCATGAGCGCATCGGTCGACGTCGCCTTCGTGCTCGGCGGTGGCGGCGTGCTCGGGGCCAGCGAGGTCGGGATGCTGCAGGCGCTGCACCAGCGGAGCATCCGGGCCGACCTGGTGGTCGGCACCAGCGTGGGTGCCATCAACGGTGCGATGCACGCCGCGTACCCGGACGACAGCGCCGAGCTCGGCGTGCTCTGGCAGTCGATGACCTCGTCGTCGGTCTTCGGCGGCTCCGCTCGCCAACGGATCCGGCACATGACCCGGACGCCGATCTCGTTGCACGGCAACCAGGCGTTGCGCGACCTGCTCGACACCCGGCTGAAGGGGCTGGAGTTCGCCGACCTGAAGATCCCCTTCGAGTGCTGCGCCGCATCCATCGAGCGAGCCGCGGAACACTGGTTCTCGGACGGTCCGCTGGTCGACGCCATCCTCGCCTCGAGCGCGGTGCCCGGGCTGTTCCCGCCGATGCGCATCGGGGACGAGCACTTCCTGGACGGCGGCCTGGTGAACTCGATCCCGATCGCCCGGGCGATTTCGCGAGGCGCGCGAACGGTCTACGTGCTGCAGGTCGGCCGGGTCGAACGTGAGCTCGGCCCGCCCACCCGGCCGTGGGAGGTCGCGACGGTGTCCTTCGAGATCGCCCGCCGGCACCGGTTCGCCCGTGACCTCGCCGAAGTCCCTGAGGGGGTGCGGGTGCACGTGCTGCCCAGCGGGGACACGGAGACATCGCTAGCCTCCCTGCGCTACCGCAACACCGCGGCGGTGCCACGGCGCATCGAGCAGGCCAGGCTGGCCACCGCGGCCTACCTCGAGGCACCGGAGGTCTGAGTGCTGCCACCCGTGCTCGTCCGGCGACTTCTGATCGCGCCGGCGATGGTGCTGCTCGCGCTGCTGGCCGTGACCCTGGCGCCGATCTGGCTCATCGTGCTGACCGCGCTGTCGCCGTTCGTGCCCTTCGGCAAGTGGCGTCCGCTGCGGGTGGGTTGGCTGCTGCTGCTGCACGTGCTGCTCGAGGCCGGCATCCTGCTGGCGCTGCTCGTGCTCTGGGTGGTCAGCGGCTTCGGCTGGGCGATCCGGCGTCCGGCGTTCCAGCGCACCCACTACGACATCGTGCAGTTCTACCTGTCCGTGCTGTTCCGCGAGTGCCGGCGGGTGCTCGGCGTCCGGGTCGAGGTCGATGGTCCCTCGCCTGCGTCCTACCAAGGCCGCCCCCTGCTCGTCTTCTGCCGGCACGCCGGGCCGGGAGACTCCTTCCTGCTGATCCATGCGCTGGTCAACTGGTACGACCGCGAGCCCCGGATCGTGCTGAAGGACACGCTCCAGTGGGACCCGGTCATCGACGTCCTGCTGGGGCGGCTGCCGAACCGGTTCATCCGGCCGGCACCCAGTCAGGGCGGCGAGGCGCTGGTCCGGCAGATCGGCGAGCTCGCCAGCGGCCTGGACGACAACGACGCCTTCGTGATCTTCCCCGAGGGCGGCAACTTCACCGCCCGACGCAAGGCCAGGGCGATCGCCCGGCTTCGCGCCGACGGCCTGGTCGAGGCTGCCAAGCGAGCCGAGCAGTTGCGCTACGTGCTCCCGCCTCGTCCCGGTGGGGTCGGCGCCGCGTTGCAGGCGGCCCCCGACGCGGACGTCGTCTGGGTGGCGCACACCGGGACCGACCACCTGATGTCCGTCGCGGACGTCTGGCACGCGCTGCCCCTGGACCAGACCATCCGGATGCGTTGGTGGCAGGTGCCGGCCGGTGAGGTGCCGGAGGGCGAGGAGGAACGCCTCGCCTGGCTCAACGACTGGTGGAAGCGCATCGACGACTGGATCGACGAGCATCGCGACGTCGAGCGGGCGCCCGCCGGACCACCCGGCTGAGCGGTCTCGCCGCGCGCCACACCCTCCTGTGCGCCATCATCGGCTGCGCCCCGCGATCCGGGGCGACGCTGGCAACGGGAGGCCCAGATGAGCACGCAGGACGTCACCGGCCAGGCAGGCGACGCCGTCCGCCGCGCGGCC
Source organism: Angustibacter sp. McL0619 (assembly GCF_049994355.1). NCBI lineage: Bacteria > Bacillati > Actinomycetota > Actinomycetes > Kineosporiales > Kineosporiaceae > Angustibacter > Angustibacter sp. McL0619. The sequence goes on from NZ_CP188257.1 coordinate 2,583,301, forward strand.
GACAGCACCTGGCTGGAGCGCACCGCGCGGGTGGGCTACGTGGTCAGCGGCCTGCTGCACCTGCTGATCGCCTGGATCGCGCTGCGGGTCGCCTGGACCGGCTCGCAGGCCCACGCGGACCAGTCCGGGGCACTGCGCCTGCTGGCCGAACACTCGTGGGGCAAGGCACTGCTCTGGCTCGGCGTGGTCGGCTTCGCCGGCCTCATGCTCTGGCAGATCGCGGACGCCGTGTTCGGCCGGCACGGCGACGATGCCAAGGAGCGGGCCGGCGCCAGGGTCAAGGCGATCTCGAAGGCCGTGGTGTACGCCGCCTTGGCCTACAGCAGCTACGCGTTCGCCCGTGGCGCAGGCAAGTCGAGCAGCTCGCAGACCAAGGACTTCACCGCGACGGTGCTCTCACACAATGGCGGACGCATCGTCGTGGTGCTGATCGGCCTGGTCGTGATCGGCGTAGGCGGCTACCACGTGTACAAGGGCTGGACGCGAGGCTTCCACAAGGACCTCATGCGCCGCCCCGGCAAGGCGGTGGAGGCGCTCGCGGTGGCCGGCTACGTCGCCAAGGGCGTGGCACTGGTCATCGTCGGCGGGCTGTTCTGCGTCGCGGGGGTGCAGCGGCAGCCGAGCGAGGCGACCGGTCTGGACGGCGCGCTGAAGACCTTGCGCGAGCAGCCTTTCGGGTCGTGGCTGCTCACGATCGTGGCCCTCGGCCTCGCGGCGTACGGCGTGTACTCGTTCGCCCGGGCCAGGCTCGCCCGGCTCTGAGGGCCCTGACCATCGCGCCGGCGGCCGGGCCCGTGGACGGCCGGCCAGCGGTGTCGGCCGCGTCGCGTACGGTGCCACGGTGACCTCATGGACCCCGACGACCGCCGGCGACGAGACCCTCGAGCAGGATGCGCAGCGCGTCCTGGCTACCCTCGTCGGGCGCCCCGACGCCACCTTCCGGGACGGGCAGCTCGAGGCGATCCGCGCGCTGGTCAGCGAACGACGCCGGGTGCTCGTCGTGCAGCGGACCGGGTGGGGCAAGTCCGCGGTCTACTTCGTGGCCACCGCGCTGCGCCGCGCGCAGGGAGCCGGCCCCACGCTGATCGTCTCGCCGCTGCTCGCCCTGATGCGCGACCAGGTGGCCGCTGCCGCTCGCGCCGGGGTGCGGGCCGTGACGATGAACTCGGGAAACGCCGAGAGCTGGGGCGAGGTCAGCGCACAGCTGGCGGCGGACGAGGTCGACGTGCTGCTGGTCAGCCCCGAGCGGCTGAACAACCCCCGCTTCCGATCCGAGCAGCTGCCCGACCTGGCCGCCCGCTGCGGGCTGCTGGTGGTGGACGAGGCGCACTGCATCAGCGACTGGGGGCATGACTTCCGCCCGGACTACCGCCGGATCCGTGACCTGTTGACCACCCTGCCCGACGGGACGCCGGTGCTCGCGACCACCGCGACGGCCAACGCCCGGGTGGTCCAGGACGTCGGTGAGCAGCTCGGCGCAGGCGGGCATGACGTCCTGACCCTGCGCGGTCCGCTGGCCCGACAGAGCCTGCGGCTCGGCGTGCTCCGGCTCCCGACCGCGCAGGACCGGCTCGCCTGGCTGGTCGCCCATCTGCACGAGCTGCCGGGCAGCGGCATCATCTACACCCTCACCGTGTCCGCCGCAGAGGACCTCGCGGCGCTGTTACGCGCCTCCGGGCACCAGGTGCAGTCCTACACCGGCCGCACCGACCCGGGTGACCGCGTCGAGGCCGAGGACCTGCTGCGCCGCAACGAGGTCAAGGCGCTGGTGGCCACCAGCGCCCTGGGCATGGGCTTCGACAAGCCAGACCTCGGCTTCGTCGTGCATGTCGGAGCACCGAGCTCGCCGATCGCGTACTACCAGCAGGTCGGCCGAGCTGGACGAGCCACCGAGCGCGCCGACGTGCTGCTCCTGCCGGGTCGCGAGGACGTGGACATCTGGCGGTACTTCGCCAGCGCCTCCATGCCGCGCCGCGAGGACGCCGCCGCCGTGCTGGGCACGCTGCGCGCCAGCGGGTCGGCGATGTCCACCGCCGCACTCGAGACCGTGGTCGACGTGCGACGCACCAGGCTCGAGCTGCTGCTCAAGGTGCTGGACGTCGACGGCGCGCTCTCGCGGGTGCAGGGTGGCTGGACGGCGACCGGTGCCGACTGGTCCTACGATGAGGAACGCTACGACCGGGTGGACGCCGCCCGCCGCCGCGAGCAGCAGCTCATGCTCGACTACGAGAGCACAGAGCAGTGCCGGATGGCGTTCCTGCAGGAGTCGCTGGACGACGACACCGCCGCACCCTGCGGGCGGTGCGACCGGTGCGCCGGCGGCTGGTACCCGACCGACCTGCCCACCGACGCGCGCGAGCGTGCCGACGAGCAGCTGTCCCGGGTGGGAGTGGAGATCGAACCACGCGCCCAGTGGCCGAGCGGCATGGCGCGCCTGGGCGTTCCGGTCAGCGGACGGATAGCCGCTGAGCAGCGGCCGCTGTCCGGCCGGGCCGTCGCCAGGCTGACCGACCTCGGGTGGGGGCAACGCGTCCGCGAGGTGCTGGACGCCGCGGACGGCCCGGCACCCGAAGGGCTCCGGCAGGCGGTGGTGGCAGTGCTGCGGGACTGGCGCTGGGAGCAGCGACCGGTGGCCGTCGTCGCGATCCCCTCCAGGCGCAGGCCAAAGCTGGTCGGGTCGGTCGCGGACCACCTCGCCGAGGTCGGGCGGCTGCCGCTCTTGGGCACGCTCGAGCTGCTCGACGGCGGACCGACCGGCGAGCCGGGCGGGAACAGCGCGTTTCGACTGGCCGGGGTGTGGGGCCGGATCGTCGTACCGGACTCGGTGCGCGAGCGGCTGGTCGAGCTGGACGGCCCGATCCTGCTGGTGGACGACCTCGTCGACTCCCGGTGGACGATGACCACCTGTGCCGCGGCGCTGCGCGAGGCGGGCGCTGACGAGGTGCTCCCGCTCGCGCTCGCGGCGGCGGGCTAGTGCCGCGGTCGGCCTCGCCGCCGGGCGATGGCCTCGCGGATGGGCGGGACCACGACTCCGGACTGCGCCAACCGGCGGCGGACCTTGCGTCGGGTCACCAGGATCCCGGTGACCCCGAAGCCCCAGATGACGTACTGCACGCACCAGGCGAGCTTGAACGACGACAGGTCGTAGGTGGCTGCGCGGCCGGCGCCGCCGCCGGCGGGCGACACGGCGTCCAGCACCAGGCCGACGCCGAGGATCGTGAGCAAAGACGCCACGAAGCCACCGATGTTGACGATCCCGGTGGCGCTGCCCAGCCGGGCGGCCGGGTTGAACGTCCGCGCGAAGTCGAAGCCGATCATCGACCCGGGACCACCGATCGCCAAGGCGCCGACCAGGAACAGCAGCAGCCACAGCGGCGCACGTCCCGGCCACGCCAGCACGGACGTCCAGGCCACCACCGTGATCGCCACGATGCCCAGTACCAGCCAGGAACGGCGCAGCGGGTGGCGGGCCACCAGTCGTCCGAAGATCGGGCCCGCCGCGATGGCGGCCAGCACGAACACCGTCATCAGGGCGCTGGCCACTCGCGGCGACTGCCCTTCCCCGGAGACCAGGAACGGGAACCCCCACAGCAGCGCGAACACGGTGCCGGAGAACTGGGTCGTGAAGTGGGTGAACAATCCCAGCCGCGTCCCGGGGTGCCCGAACGCGGCCACCAGCTGCCGCCGGACCTCATGCATGCTGGGCGAACGGCGCAGCGGTCCGGAGCCGGGCGGGGTGTCGCGGACGAACGCGAACGCCAGCACGGTGACCACCACCCCGGCCGTGGCCGCCACCAGGTACGTCGGCGTCCAGCCGGGGCCGTGCAGCAGCCACACCAGCGGGATCGCGCTGAGGATCTGGCCGAGCTGTCCGGTCAGCCCGGTGAGCTGGGTCATCAACGGGTTCAGCCGCGCCGGGAACCAGGCCACGACGAGCCGCAGCACGCAGACGAAGGTCATGGCGTCACCGGCACCGACCAGCACTCGCGCGGTGATCGCGCCGGGCATGGTCGTGGACACCGCGAGCAACGCCTGGCCGGCGGACATGACCAGGCCGCCGAGCACGATGAGCCGCTTGGACCCGAACCGGTCCAGCGCCACTCCCACCGGGATCTGCAGGCTCGCGTACACCAGCAGCTGCAGCACGGCGAAGGTCGCCAACGCGCTCGCCGAAGCGTCGAACCGCTCAGCGGCCGAGATGCCCGCGACGCCGAGCGAGGTGCGTTGCAGCACCGCGATGACGTACGCCAGCAGACCAGCACCCCAGACCAAGAACGCGCCGCGAGGGATCGTCGCGGTGGTCGTGGACGAGGTCACGCGAGCATCCTCCCGCGTGGGTGGGGGTCGTGCAGCGGTCGGCTCAGCCGACGCGCTCGACGACGTGCCCTCGAGCCGCCTGCCGGGCCAGGTAGGTGTCGCGCTTGTCCTCGAAGCGGACCGCGGCCTCCTCCAGCTGGTCGAGCAGGCCGGCGAGCTCCTCGCGCGCCTTCTCGCCCTCAGTGGTCAGGCCCTCGCGGTCCCACACCTTCCAGGTGCGCAGCACCGGGGCGAGCACCTCGTCCTTGTGGATCCGCAGGTCGTAGATGCCGGCCATCGCGATCTGCACCGACCGACGTCCGAAGTCCTCGATGGTGTGGCCAGGCATCTGGAACGTCGAGACCACGTCGCGCACGGCCTGCAGCGTCTGGTCGGGGGCGATCTCCAGCGCCCCGGCGAGCAGGTTGCGGTAGAAGACCATGTGCAGGTTCTCGTCCTGGGCGATGCGGGCCAGCATCTGCTCGCAGTACGGATCCTGGGTGTACTTGCCGGTGTTGCGGTGCGAGATGCGCGTGGCGAGCTCCTGGAAGGACACGTAGGCGACCGAGCGGAGCATCTCGTCGTGGTCCTGCTCGAAGCCCTGCCCCATGTGCATCATCCGCTCGCGCTCGAGCTGCTTGGGGTCGACCGCGCGGGTGACCAGCAGGTAGTCGCGCAGCGCGATGCCGTGCCGCCCCTCCTCAGCCGTCCATCGGTCGACCCAGGTGCCCCAGGCGCCGTCACGGCCGAAGGTGTCGGAGATCTCGCGGTGGTAGCTGGGCAGGTTGTCCTCGGTGAGCAGGTTGACGATCAGCGCAGTGCGCGCCGTCGGGCTCATCTTGGACTGCTCCTGCGTCCAGGGCTCGCCATCGAAGATGCCGTCGTAGTTGCTGCCCTCGCTCCACGGCACGTACTCGTGCGGGAACCACTCCTTGGCGGCGCCAAGGTGCCGCTCGAGCTCGCGCTCGACGATCGGCTCCAGTTCTTGGAGCAGCTGCAGCTGCGTGAGTTCCTTCATGAGAGGCACCACCCTACGTTGCCGTAACCTACGCTTGCGTAAGTTAGTGTGCCCGCTACCCGGCCTCAGGTCCAGCCCAACCCGGCGTGGCGCGCGACACTCACCGCGAATTCACACGACTGTCACGCACGGTGTCGATAGCGTCAACACCATGAGCGCCACGATCCTCGCCCGCGACCTCGCCGCCGGGCACGGCGCTCGATCGCTGTTCAGCGGCCTCGACCTGGTGGTCGGCCCGGGGGACGTCGTCGGGCTCGTCGGGCCGAACGGGGCGGGCAAGTCCACCCTGCTGCGGCTGCTCGCCGGGATCGACCGGCCGGAGTCCGGGCGGCTCACCCTGTCTCCGCCGGCCGCCCAGCCCGGCTACCTGCCGCAGGAGGCGGACCGCCGCCCAGGTGAGTCCGTGCGCGACCTCGCGCACCGCCGCACCGGCGTCCTCGCCGCCCAGCAGCGGCTGGACGCCGCCACCGAAGCCCTCACCCAGAGCCTGCCGGGCGCGGACGACGAGTACGCCGACGCGCTCGAGGTGTGGCTGCACCTGGGCGGGGCCGATCTGGACGAGCGGGCCGAGGCGGTGGCTGAGGAGGTCGGGCTCGGCGTCCGGCTGGATGCGCTGACCAGCACGCTGTCCGGTGGTGAGGCGGCACGGGCGGGCCTGGCCTGCCTGCTGCTGTCCCGGTACGACGCGTACCTGCTCGACGAGCCCACCAACGACCTGGACCTGGCGGGCCTGGAGCAGCTCGAGCGCTTCGTCCGCTCCGTGCGCGCGCCGGTGGTGCTGGTCAGCCACGACCGGGAGTTCCTGGCCCGCACGGTCAACCAGGTGGTCGAGCTCGACCTCGCCCAGCAGCAGGTCGGGGTCTTCGGTGGCGGCTACGACGACTACCTGCGTGAGCGGGAGGTCGCTCGTCGGCACGCCCGAGAGGCGTTCGAGGACTACGACGCGACGGTCGGTCGGCTCTCCGAACGCGCCCGGACCCAGCGTGCCTGGGCCGACAAGGGCACCCGGAACGCCTTGCGCAAGGCCACCGACGGCGACAAGAACGTCATCCACCACAACCGGGAGACAGCCCAGAAGCAGGCGGCGAAGGCCAAGCAGACGGACCGCCTGATCGAGCGGCTCGAGGTGGTCGAGGAGCCCCGCAAGGAGTGGCAGCTCCAGCTGGACATCGCTGCGGCCGGACGCTCCGGTGCAGTCGTGGCAGTGGCCCGTGGCGCCGTCGTCCGGCGGGACGGCTTCACGCTGGGACCGGTGGACCTGCAGCTGGACTGGGCCGACCGGGTCGTCGTCACCGGACCGAACGGCTCGGGCAAGTCCACGCTGCTCGCGCTGCTGCTCGGGCGGGTGGTCGCGGACGAGGGCAGCGTCTCACTGGGCTCGGGCGTGCTGGTGGGCGAGGTCGACCAGGCGCGAGCCGCGTTCGACGGCCCGGACCTGCTGCTGCACCGTTTCGGCTCGCACCTACCGGACTGGCCGACGGCCGAGGTGCGCACTCTGCTGGCGAAGTTCGGCCTGGGCTCCGAGCACGTGCTGCGGGCGTGCGAGACCCTCTCCCCCGGTGAGCGCACCCGGGCGGCGCTGGCACTGCTGCAAGCACGCGGGGTCAACCTGCTCGTCCTCGACGAGCCCACCAACCACCTCGACCTGCCCGCCATCGAGCAGCTCGAGCAGGCGCTGGAGTCCTTCAGCGGCACCGTTCTGCTGGTCACCCACGACCGGCGCATGCTGGCCACCGTGCGCTCGACCCGGCACTGGGCGCTGGACGCCGGCCGGCTGACCGAGTCGTGACCCGACGCTGACCAGCTCGGGACGGTCAGTCCTGGGCGGTGCGCTGCGGTGCGGTCGCACGGCGACGTTCGGACCAGCACAGGTACTACCAGGCCGCCGACACCACGGTGCTGCGGTCCGACAGCGAGGCCGTTGGCGGTCAGGTCGGGTCCGCGGTCAGGTCGGGTCCGCGGTCAGGTCGGGTCCGCGCAGGTCGAGCGGACGGCGGCCGTCAGCGACTCGTCCTGCGCTGCGGGAACCGACCTCAGGTCCAGCAGCAGTGCGCCGCCCTCGACCCGTCCGACCACGGGCGTGGCGGCGCGTCGCAGGGATCCGCTGTGCTCGGCAGGCAGCCGAACGGCCCAGCTCGGCAGGGCCAGCTCCGGCGCGCCGCCAGCACCGACCCTGGCCGTGCACGGCACCGCCTGCGCCGGTATCCCGCTCTGCCGCAAGGACTCCACGACTGCCTCGGCCCGTCGGCGCAGCTGCTCGGCGTCCGCCTCCAACGCCCGGATCACGGGTGTCGCAGGGCCGCGGACCGTGGCCTCGAGCGCGGCGAGCGTGAGCTTGTCCACGCGCAGCGCCCGCGCCAGCGGATGGCGTCGGAGGCTCTCGACGAGCTCGACGCGCCCCAGCATCAGCCCCGCCTGCGGACCACCCAGCAGCTTGTCCCCGCTGCCGGTGACCAGGTCGGCTCCGTCGCGCAGCGCAGTGGCAGCGTCCGGCTCGTCCGGCAGCAGCCGGTGCGGCCGCAGCAGTCCGGAACCGAGGTCGGCGACCAGCGGCACCCCGAGCGGGCCGAGTGCGGCCGCCAGCTCAGCAACGGACGCATTCGCCGTGAAGCCCCGCACCACGAAGTTCGACGGGTGCACCTTGAGCACCATCCCGGTCTGCTCCCCCACCGCGTCCAGGTAGTCCTTCAGCGTCGTCCGGTTGGTGGTGCCGACCTCACGCAGCCGGGCACCGGTGGAGCCCAGCAGGTCGGGCAGGCGGAAGCCGTCACCGATCTCCACCATCTCACCGCGCGAGATGAGGATCTCGCGGCCGGCGGCGAGGGCGGTGGCCGCCAGCACCAGCGCGGCGGCTCCGTTGTTCACCACGTGCACCGCGCCGGCCTCCGGCACGGCCTCGGCGAGGGCGGCCAGGGCCCCGCGGCCGCGTCGGGCTCGCTCACCGGTGGACCGGTCGAACTCGACGTCGGTGGGCCCGGCCGCCGCCGCCACAGCGTCCACCGCCGCCGACGACAGGGCGGCGCGACCCAGGTTGGTGTGCAGCAGGACGCCGGTCGCGTTGATCACCGGAACGAGCCCACTGGCGTTGGCAGGCAACGACTCCAGCACGGCCTCGACCACCGTCTCCGCAGTGAGCCCGCCGGTTCGGACCCGCTCCTGGGCGCTGACGACGGCGGCCTTCACCAGCGCGGGGCCGAGGCGGTTGATCGGCTCGGCCAACCGCTCGTCGGCCAGCAGCCGGTCGGTACGGGGAACGTGACGACGGGGGTCGTGACTCGTTGCGGCGGTGGGCATCCCGGCGGCCTAGCTGGTCCGGTGCACCTTGTGCGGCGCGGCCTGGGCCAGCGGTTTGACCACCAGGAGATCGATGTTGACGTGCGGGGGACGGGTCACCACGTACGCGATCGTGTCTGCGATGTCCTCAGCGGTCAACGGTGCCTCGACGCCCGCGTAGACGGCGTCGGCAGCGGCCTGGTCGCCGTCGAAGCGCACCAGCGAGAACTCGTCGGTGCGCACCATGCCCGGGGCGATCTCGCTGACCCGCACCGGTCGGCCGTTGAGCTCGAGCCGGAGCGTCTGTGCCAGTGCCGACTCGGCATGCTTCGCGGCGACGTAGCCGCCGCCCTTCTCGTACGCCAGATGGCCGGCGATCGAGCCGGTGACCACCACGTGCCCGCCGGAACCGGCCTGCAGGGCCGGCAGCAACGCCTTGACCATGCGGACCGAACCCAGCACGTTCACGTCGTACATCCGGCGCCAGTCCTCGACGTCGGACGTGGCGACCTCGTCCATGCCGAACGCCCCGCCGGCGTTGTTGACCAGGACCGCTACATCGGTGAGGTCCTCGGCAAGAGCCGCCACCGAGGCGTCGTCGGTGACGTCCAGGGTCACCGCCCGGACGCTCTCGAGCTCTGCGGCGAGCTCGTCCAGCCGGGCCCGGCGGCGAGCGGCTGCCACCACGTCGTACCCCTCGGCAGCAAGTCGGCGGACGGTCGCCGCGCCGATACCGCTGCTGGCTCCGGTCACGACGGCCAGCGGTCTCGTGCGGGTGCGCGCCGGCCCGGCGTGAGAGGCGTCAGCAGTCATGTCCGAAGCCTATGGCCGGACCGGCGCAACCGCTCAGGCCCCGGGTGCCCTGCCTCCGGCGGGTGCGGCCAGGAAGAACGACACCTGGCCGCCGTCCACGTTCGCGTCCAGCGTCTGGTCCTCCAGCAGCGCGGAGGCCTGCTTCTCCAGGTACACCTGCACACCACCGGCCTCGATCACGTCGTCGCCCGGTGCAGCCGCGTCCACGACGCTGAGCTCCAAGCCCTGCTCGCCCGGGGCCAGGCGCAGTCCTGCGTGGTTCGATGCCTCGGGGCTCTGGGTGAGGCCGCGGACGACGTCCACAGCCTGATCGGTCAAGGTGAGCATGCTCGCTCCTGTCGATCGGGATCCTTCGGACCCTCCACCCTGACCACGCTGGCCCAGCGGCAGTCAAACCGAAGTTCCGCAGCCGTGCTCAGTCCCGGGCGTGTCGTGCCGACGCGACCTCAGGGCTCGTCGACGATGTGCACCGCGGCCTCCTCGGCGGACGCGCCGGCGCCGTCGATGCCCGCGTCCCAGCCGACCATGTCCTTCTCGGAGTCCTCCCGGACGCCCTCGTCGAGGTCCACCAGCCGGCCGGCGCGCTGGTCGCCGACCTCATCGTCGCCGGCGAATCCGTCGTCCCAGTCGTCGACCGCGTCGGGGTCGTCCCGGTCGCCGGGTTCGTCCGCGAGCGGGTCGTCGAACGCGGCGTTCGGGTCCGGCTCCTCCTGAGCCATCCGTTGCTCGAGACTCTCGCCGCGGCGAGCCTCCTCGAAGGTGGTGCCGAACGCGTTCACCCCTCGCGGTTTCTCCGGCGGGCTGTAGCCCTCGTCCAGCGGGTCCACCAGGCCCCGGTCGTCCAGGTTGTCCTCGGCCCCCGGCTGGTCCTCGTCGTCCACGCTGAACACGCCGCTGCTGTCGACCTCGCTGTCCGGCTGATCGGTCATGTCCCGAGCCTGCCACCACTGGCCGGAGTTTGCGCGAGCACCCGCAGACCTTCGTCGTCGCGGACGGTCAGCGACCGCTGGTCGAGCAGCTCCAGCAGCGGCACGGCGACCCGTCGCGAGGTCTGCCAGACGTCACGCGCCGCGGCCACCGCGAACGGCGGGTCCAGGGCTGCCAGCAGCCGGACGGCGCGGTCCACCGCGTCCGGGGTCAGCAGGACGCCACCGCCGCAGTCCACCAGGTGACCGGTGCGCACCGCGGCTGCGACCTCGCGACGGCCCAACCCCAGCTCGGTCAGCCGTTGCCCGGAGGCAGCTGGCACGGGCTCGGACGCCAGGTCCAGCTCGGTCACCAGCTGACGGACGGCGCTGGCGACGTCGTCGGGCAGGTGCTGCGGGTCGTCACCCCCGCGCAGCACCCGACCCCGAGTGATGGTCAGCGGTGGCCGGACCAGCTGCGGGACGACCTGCACGGACGGCAAGGACAGCTCGGCGCGGGCCGACTCCAGGGGGAGCCCGCGGTCCAGTGGATGCTGCGCGTCGTGCTGGGCCACGAGCTCGCTGAGCCTGCCGGACAGCCGTTCGGCGAGCCCGTCGTGCACCAGCCACTCGCCGACGGCACCGTGCGCTTCGAGTGCGGCCGCTGGAACGCCCATCGCCAGCAGGTGCGCGCCGGAGACCACGCCCCGACGCTGGACCTCCTGCTCGACGTCCGCGTCGCCCGTCGCCCTCGCCAGCTCGATCGCACGGACCTTGGCCGCACCGCGCCGACGCAGGCTCGGCGGGTCGACGTCCAGGACCCGGACGCCGGTGAGCACCCGACGCTGCCCGGGGTCGCGCAGCAGCCCGGCGTCCCCGAGGTGCAGTCGGAGCGGGCGCTCGAGGCGTAGTCGCCACAGGTCCTCGCCGAGCGGCCGGACGTGAACCGTGACCTGAGCCGAGCCCACGTGCAGCACGGCGGTGGACGGCGCTCGGTCGGGTGTCGCCGAGCAGCGGACGTCGACGATCTCGGTGCGCCAGAACGCGTCCGGGCTGACCAGCGCGTCGCCGCGGCTCACCCTTTCGCGGGCCACCCCGCGCAGGTTGACCGCGACCCGCGCCACGGCCGGCACCTGCGCGTGCTGCTGCTCCAGGCTCTGCAGCCCGCGCACCGTCGCCGTCGTCCCGTCGTCCAGCTCGAGCAGGTCGCCCTGCCGGATGGTGCCGGCCGACAGGGTGCCCGTGACGACGGTGCCCGCGCCCCGGATGGTGAACGAACGGTCCACCCAGAGCCGGACCGGCGCGTCCTTCGCCGGCTGCGGCAGGCTGCGCACCAGCCGCAGGATCGCGGCGCGCACGCTGTCCAGCCCGGCACCGGTCCGTGCACTGGCGCTGACCAGCTCAGCACTCGCCAAACCGGTGTGCCGCAGCCGATCCCGCACGTCCTGCCCGACCGGGCCGGGGTCCGCCAGGTCGCTGCGTGAGACCACCACGACGCCGTGCCGGACGCCGAGTGCCTCGATGGCGTCCAGGTGCTCCTGGGTCTGCGGCATCCACCCACCGTCCGCCGCCACCACCAGCACGACGGCCGGCACCGGGCCCAGCCCGGCCAGCATGGTCGGCACGAACCGCTCGTGGCCGGGCACGTCGACGAAGGCGATCGTCTGGTCATCCAAGGTGGTCCAGACGAAACCCAGGTCGATCGTCAGGCCGCGGCGCTGCTCCTCGGCGTACCGGTCGGGCTCCTGCCCGGTCAGAGCACGGACCAGGGACGACTTGCCGTGGTCGACGTGGCCCGCGGTGGCCAGCACGTGCATCACGGTCCCAGCCTGCCAGGCGGGCACAACCGCACTGCGGCAGGCGTCGCGACTGAGGGGCGCGGAGGCGGACGGGAATCGAACCCGCCAGACCGAGATACTCGGTCTCGTCGGTGTTGAAGACCGCGGGGACCACCAGGTACCCAGACGCCTCCCCGCGCCACAGCAGCGGCTGGGACCCGGCGGCCCGAGGCTACTCGGACGACAGCCTCCCTGGGACGGTGGCCTGCCTGTCGGAATCCTGCTGATCGACCTGCACTACTCGGTCGCCGCTGATGGGCGGCGTGCACTGAGCCGGTCCCGCTGCGGGCCGACGGTGTACTTGGGGTCCTTGGCCGACGCGAGCCCGGCCTGGAACACCGCGAACCGCAACAGGATCGAGCTCGCCGCCAGCGCCGACCCGGAGGCCACGGACACGGTACGGGACCGCCGTCCGAGCATCGCCCCGACCGCTCCGGCGACGCCCAGCGCCCGGGAGGCCGTCCTGAGCCGGCCGGGCCGACCCGTCCGGTAGGGCTCGGCGAGACTCCCGAGCCGCGTCTCGATGCCAGCCTCGGCGGCGAGCTCGACAGCGGTACCCAGCACCGCCATCCGCCTCGCCGGCCCGCTCTCGTCGAGCGGCGCCAGTGCCAGCGCCACCCCGCCGGCCGCCGACGCCGCGCTGCCGGCGAACAGGAACGGCAGCTCGCGGTGGGCCTCGTGCCAGGCCGGGACGGCGGTGTTGGCCAGCAGGGCGGCGGTGTACGTGGCCAGCGGTGCCCCGAGCGCGGCGGCGCCCAACCCGGCCGCCCGGCCCAGCAGGGGGAGCCGGCCGGAGACCGACGATGCAGCTGCCGCAGTGGCGAGCCCGCCGAACGGAGCGAGGATCCACGACCCGACGGACAGCGGGGACGTCGGCTTGAACACCCGCAACATGTTCAGGAACCGCTCGGGCCGGCCGAGGTCGTGCACGAGTGCGACCGTGCCGGCCGCCACCCCCACGGCAGCACCGACACGGGTGACCCGCTCCAAGCCGGGGCGACCGGACGCAGCCGCACCCTCGGCCAGGATCGCCGAGACCCCCGCGTACCCGCCGATGGCGAGGTACAGCGGCACGTCCGGCTGCTTCCAGACCGGCGCCTTGAGGACCGGGCGCCCGTAGTAGGAGTCGAACTCCGGCTCGGGGACCAGCGAGCGCTCCCTCACCGGCGCCGTCCCAGGAACGCGGCCGCGCCGGCGACCAGCAGACCCGCGGCGGCCGCACCCACGTGCGCCCACATCGAGGGCAGGTCCCGCGTGGTCACCACCGGGTCCGGCGGCAGCCCGTAGACCTCGGGCTCGTCCAGCAGCAGGAAGAACGCGCCAGCCCCGCCGACCCCGTCGTCCGGGTCGTGGCCGTACAGCCGCGCGGCGTCGACTCCCCTGTCGTGCAGCACCTGCACGCGCTCGGCGGCCCGCTCACGCAGCTCGTCGAGCGGACCGAACTGGATGGACTGGGTCGGGCACGCCTTGGCGCAGGCGGGTTCGAGGCCGTCCCCGATGCGGTCGTAGCAGAGCGTGCACTTGAAGACCCGGCCGTCCTCCTTGCGCTGGTCGATCACGCCGTACGGGCAGGCGGGAACGCAGTAGCCACAGCCGTTGCAGACGTCCTGCTGGACGATGACGGTGCCGAACTCGGTGCGCACCAGGGCCCCGGTCGGGCAGACGTCCAGGCAGGCGGCGTGCGTGCAGTGCTTGCAGACGTCGGACGACATCAGCCACCGGATCTCGGCGCCGGCCTCGGCTGGTGGACCCTCGGGCGGGCCGACCGCAGCGGACGTCGCGGGCGGGCCGACGGCCGGCATGCCCAGGTCCGTGACGGGTCGGGTCTGCTCGATGAACGCCACGTGCCGCCAAGTGTTCGCGTCCAGCTGGGTGGAGTTGTCGTAGCTCATGCCGGTCAGCGAGATGCCGTCCTCGGGCACCAGGTTCCACTCCTTGCACGCCACCTCGCAGGCCTTGCAGCCGATGCAGACCGAGGTGTCGGTGAAGAAGCCCACCCGCTGCGGCGGCGCGGCGTACCCGGCGTCACCGGCGACGTCGTCCAGTCGTCCGGACCAGCTGCTGCTCACGAACCGCTCCCCTCGCTGGTGCCGGCACGACGACGGTAGTCCTCGACGAACTCGGTCAGCCCGGCACCGCGCGGACGACGCCCCGCCACCACGTCACAGGTCCCCACCTTGCCCTGGATGTGCACGTTCGGGTCCATCGTGACGTTGACCAGGTCGTTGGCGGGATCGCCGGTGCTCAGACCGCTGCCGCCCCAGTGGTAGGGCAGCCCGACCTGCTCGACCCGGTGGCCGTCGACGCGCAGCGACCGCATCCGCTCGGTGACCAGCACGCGGGCCTCGATCGCCGTCCGGGAGGTCACGATCGTGGCCCATCCGCCGTTACTCAGCCCGCGCTCACGGGCCAGCGCCGGCGAGACCTCGCAGAACATCTCGGGCTGCAACTCGGCCAGGTAGGGCAGGGTGCGGCTCATGCCGCCGGCTGTGTGGTGCTCGGTCAGCCGGTAGGTGGTGAACACGTAGGGGAAGACGTCGCTGCCCGCCGGGTTCACCGGGTTCGCCCGGTGCGGCAGCCGCTGACCCGCCGGGTTGTCGCGCTGCGCGTAGAGCCGGTTCGGCACTGGCGACTCGCGGGGCTCGTAGTGGGCGGGCAGCGGGCCGTCGGCCAGGCCGGTGGGCACGTACAGCCAGGCCTTGCCGTCGGTCTGCATGATGAACGGGTCCTTGCCGCCGATGGCGTCCGGCCCCTTCGCGTCGTCGGCCGGGACGTGGTCCGGTGGCCGGTCGACGATGAAGTCGGGCACGTCGTGACCGGTCCACCGACCGGCCTGCTCGTCCCACCACACGTAGGCCTTGCGCTCGCTCCACGGTGTGCCGTCCGGCGCCGCGGAAGCCCTGTTGTACAGCATCCGGCGGTTCGCCGGCCACGCCCAGCCCCACTCGGGCGCCACCCAGCTCTGCTCCTGGCCGGGTCTGCGGCGAGCCGCCTGGTTCGTCTCGTCGGCGTAGACACCGCAGTAGATCCAGCAGCCGGACCGGGTACTGCCGTCGTCCTTCAGCTCGGTGTAGGCACTGAGTGCGGCGCCGTCCGGCCCGGTGCCGTTGATCTCGCGCAGCACTGCCTCGGCGCTCGGCTCGGGTCGGCCGCGCTCGAGGCTGCCTGTCTCGAGCGGGTAGTCCCAGGTCAGGTCGAGCAGCGGACGGTCCCGCTCGTCGGTGGAGCCGACCAGCTTGGCGCGGATCCGCAGACCGAGCTCGTAGTAGAACTGGAGCTCGCTGGTGGCGTCGCCAGGTGGGTCGACGGCCTTGTGGTGCCACTGCAGCATCCGCTGCGTGTTCGTGAACGAGCCGCTCTTCTCGGTGTGTGCGGCCGCCGGCAGGAAGAACACCTCCGTCGCGATGTCCTCGGTGCGCAGCTCGCCGGTGGCGATCTCCGGTCCGTCCTTCCAGAACGTGGCCGACTCGATCATCACCAGGTCGCGGACCACCAGCCAGTCCAGGTTCGCCATGCCGAGGCGCTGCAGCTTGCCGTTGGCCGAGCCGACAGCCGGGTTCTCACCGACCAGGAAGTAGCCCTTGCAGTGCCCCTCGATCTGCGCGATCACGGTGGGGTAGCTGGAGTGGTCGCCGGTGACCCTTGGCAGGTAGTCGAAGCAGAAGTCGTTGTCCGCCGTGGCAGTCTCGCCCCAGTAGGACTTCAGCAGGCTCACGGTGTAGGCACGCATGTTGCCCCAGAACCCAGTCTTGCCGGCGTCCTCCTCGACGAACGTGTCCAGATCGAGGTGCTGCTCCGCGTGCGGCATCGGGATGTAGCCGGGCAGCAGGTTGAACAGGGTGGGGATGTCGGTCGAGCCCTGGATGCTCGCATGCCCGCGCAGCGCCATGATGCCGCCGCCGGGGCGCCCGATGTTGCCGAGCAGCAGCTGCAGGATTGCTGCGGTGCGGATGTTCTGCACGCCGGTGCCGTGCTGGGTCCAGCCGACTGCGTAGCAGATGGCCGTGGTCCGATCCCGCCCGCTGTTGGCGGTGATCGCCTCCGCGACCCTGGCGAAGTCGGCGGGCGCGATGCCGCAGATCTGCTCGACCAGCTCGGGGGTGTACCGCGCGAAGTGCCGCTTGAGGATCTGGAACACGCAGCGCGGGTGCTGCAGGGTCTCGTCCCGCTCAGGCTTGGCGTGCACGCTCGGGCCGCCGGAACCGGCGGTCTCGGACTGGGCGGCGTCGTGCCGGTTCCCTGCCGCCGCCGCCTCGGGCGCGTTCTCGTACTGCCAGGACGACGAGTCGTAGCTGCCCGTCTCGGCGTCGTAGCCGGAGAACAGCCCGTCCAGGTCCTCGGTGTCGCGGAAGTCCTCGCCCACGATCGCGGCCGCGTTGGTGTACGCGACGACGTACTCGCGGAAGTCGAGGTCGTTGCTCAGCACGTGGTTCACCAGCGCGCCGAGGAACGCGATGTCGGTTCCGGCCCGCAGCGGCACGTGCAGGTCGGCCACTGCCGAGGTGCGGGTGAACCGCGGGTCGACGTGGATGACCGTGGCGCCGCGCGCCTTGGCCTCCATCACCCACTGGAACCCGACCGGATGGCATTCGGCCATGTTCGAGCCCTCGATCAGGATGCAGTCAGCGTTGGCCAGGTCCTGCTGGAAGGACGTCGCGCCGCCGCGACCGAACGAGGTCCCCAGACCGGGGACGGTTGAGGAGTGTCAAATGCGGGCCTGGTTCTCGATCTGCACCGCGCCCATGGCGGTGTAGAGCTTCTTCATCAGGTAGTTCTCTTCGTTGTCCAGCGTCGCCCCGCCCAGGCTGGCGACACCCATGGTGCGGCGGACTCGCCGTCCGTCCTGCTCCCACTGCCAGTACTCGCGGCGGGTCGAGATGACCCGGTCGGCGATCATGTCCAGCGCGGTGTCTGCGTCCAGGTCCTCCCAGTCGGTGCCGCCGGGACGGCGGTAGCGGACCGTGGTCACCCGCTGCGGCGAGGTGACGAGCTGCTTGCTGGCGCTGCCCTTCGGACACAGTCGCCCGCGCGAGACCGGGCTCGCCGGGTCCCCCTCGATCTGGGTGACCGCACCGTCCTTGACGTACACCTTCTGGCCGCAACCGACTGCG
The DNA here is from genome assembly GCF_049994355.1 of Angustibacter sp. McL0619. Lineage (NCBI taxonomy): Bacteria > Bacillati > Actinomycetota > Actinomycetes > Kineosporiales > Kineosporiaceae > Angustibacter > Angustibacter sp. McL0619. Next base: position 2,600,555 of record NZ_CP188257.1, read on the forward strand.
CAGTACGGGCACACCGAGTCCACGACGGTGTCCGCCTGCTCGGTGCGCGCAGTCAGCCCGTCCGTGCGGGCGGAGCGGACTGCGTCACCGCGGCCGAGCGGGTCCGTGCCGGTCATCTGGCGATAGGCCGGCCACCCCTGGATCCACGTCCGCGCGCCCATAGCCGCAGCAAACCACTCGCCGCCCGCCCCCGCCACCGCAGCGCCTTCAGGAGTCGCTGGAGCGGTGCCAGAGGTTGATCCCGGCCTCCACCGCGTCCCCGTCGATCGCGGCCAGCTCGTCGTCGCTGAACGAGAGGTTGTCCAGCGCGGCCACATTGGCTTCGAGCTGGCGCACGCTGCTCGCACCCACCAGGACCGAGGTGACCCGCTGGTCGCGCAGCGCCCAGGCCAGCGCCAGCTGGGCCAGCGACTGGCCGCGCTCCTTGGCCAGCTCGTTGAGCGAGCGGATGTGCCGCAACGTCTGGTCGGTCAGCAGCTCGATCGACAGGGACTTGCCCTGGCTGGCGCGCGAACCCTCCGGCACGCCGTCCAGGTACTTGTCGGTGAGCATGCCCTGGGCCAGCGGCGAGAAGGCGATGCAGCCGGCGCCCTCGGTCTCCAGGGTGTCCAGCAGGCTCTCCTCGATCCAGCGGTTGAGCATCGAGTAGGACGGCTGGTGGATCAGCAGCGGGGTTCCCATGGCCCGCAGGATCGCGGCGGCCTCGCTGGTGCGCTCGGGCGAGTACGACGAGATGCCGGCGTAGAGCGCCTTGCCGGACCGCACGGCGTGGTCCAGCGCACCCATCGTCTCCTCGAGCGGGGTCTCCGGGTCGAAGCGATGGCTGTAGAAGATGTCGACGTAGTCCAGGCCCATCCGGGACAGCGACTGGTCGAGGGAGGCGAGCAGGTACTTGCGCGAACCCCACTCGCCGTACGGCCCGGGCCACATGTCGTAGCCGGCCTTGCTGGAGATGACCAGCTCATCGCGGTAGGGCCGGAAGTCCTGGGCGAAGATGGTGCCGAAGTTGGCCTCGGCGGCGCCGTACGGCGGGCCGTAGTTGTTCGCGAGGTCGAAGTGCGTGACCCCTAGCTCGAACGCTCGGCGCAGGGTCGCGCGCTGACCCTCGATGGCGAAGTCGTCGCCGAAGTTGTGCCAGAGCCCGAGCGAGACGCCGGGTAGCTGGAGGCCGCTGCGCCCGCAGCGGCGGTAGGTCATCGAGTCGTAGCGGTCTTCTGCGGCGCGGAACGGTGCGGGGATCATGGGGGCCAGTCTGCTCCGATGTCGCCGAGACGCACGACGGCCCCCCACCGAGGCGGGGGGCCGTCCTGACGCAGCCGAAATCAGATGGGCTGAACGTTCTCAGCCTGGGGGCCCTTCGGGCCCTGGGTGATCTCGAACTCGACGCGCTGGTTCTCGTCCAGGCTGCGGTAGCCCTGGGTCTGGATCGCCGAGTAGTGAACGAAGACGTCAGCGCCGCCGCCGTCCTGAGCGATGAAGCCGAAGCCCTTCTCAGCGTTGAACCACTTCACAGAACCCTGTGCCATGCCGTTGTCCTCCAGGGGACGTACTGCGACCGGCACTGTGCCGGTCTGATGCAGGATCATGCATCCCCACGTTGGAGCTGTGGCCCTAGCGAGCGGAGCCCGTGAACATCGGCGCCAGCGACGGATACGCCGTCCCGAGCGCCGATCAACGCAAGAAATCCGAACTGCAGCGCATCCCATTATGCCATCTGGGGGGCATGCCGCCAGGGTTGTCGCCCAACCTGATGAGCGCGAACGGCGCCCATCATCGCGGGGCGGACAGGGACGGCTCGACGGTCAGGACAGCACGCGCAGCCGGATCGTCTCGGGCATCCGCTCGAGCCGCTCGATGATGTCCGGGGTGTAGTCCGCGTTGACGTCCGTCACCAGGTAGCCGACGTCTGCACGGGTGCTCAGGTTCTGCGCCTCGACGTTCACCCCGTGCTCGGCGAACAGGGCGTTCACCGTGGCCAGCACGCCGGGGACGTTGCGGTGCATGTGCGCGAGCCGGTGCGACCCCGACAGTTCGCCGGCCCCGATCGGCGGCAGGTTCACCGACAGGGACGTCGCACCGCCCTGGGCGTAGGAGATCAGCTTGCCCGCGACGAAGCGACCGATGTCCTGTTGCGCCTCCTGCGTGCTGCCGCCGACGTGCGGGGTGAGGATCACGTTGGGCAGCCCGCGCAGGTCGGACTCGAACGGGTCGCCCTGCCGCTTGGGCTCGAAGGGGAACACGTCGATCGCCGCACCGGCGATGTGGCCGGACCCGATGTGCTTGCTCAGCGCCGAGGTGTCCACCACGAAGCCGCGGGACATGTTCATGAACAGCGAGCGCGGCCGCATCGCCGCGAACTCGCGCTCCCCGAACAGGTTCTGGTTGCCAGGGCGACCGTCCACATGCAGCGAGATGACCTCGGCGGTCTCGAGCAGCTCGGTGAGGCTGCCGCAGCGACGGGCGTTGCCCATCGCCAGACGGTCCTCGGTGTCGTAGAAGTACACGGACATGCCCAGCGCCTCGGCCAGCACGGACAGCTGCGAGCCGATGTTGCCGTAGCCGACGATGCCCAGCGTGCGCCCGCGGACCTCATGCGACCCCTTGGCCGACTTGTCCCAGATCCCGGCGTGCATGGCTGTGTTCTTCTCGGTCAGCCGGCGGGCCAGCGCGATGATCGCCCCGATGGTCACCTCGACGACGCTTCGGGTGTTCGAGTACGGCGCGTTGAACACCGCGACGCCGTTTCCGGTGGCGCCGGTCAGGTCGATCTGGTTGGTGCCGATGCAGAACGCGCCGATCGCCTGCAGCTGGGGCGCGGCGGCCAGCACCTTCTCGGTCACGAAGGTGGTCGACCGGATCCCCAGCAGGTCGACGCCGGGCAGGGCCTCGATCAGCTCGGCCTCGTCGAGCGCGCCGGAGCGGGTCTCGACCTCGTGGCCACTGGCGCGCAGCAGCTCGGCCGCGTCGGCGTGGATGTTCTCGAGCAGCAGTGCGCGCACGCCGTCTCTCCCGGAGCGTCGTCGGTAACAGGCCATCAGAGTACGAGGCGCCACCGACAGGTGAGACGCCGGTCCGCCAGCTGGACGACGCGTCGGCCTAGGCTCGGCGCGTGAACGAGCCGGCCGAAGGGTCCTCACCAACCGTCGTCCCCGACCCTGACGACCCGCAGGGCTTCACGATGGTGGTGTCCGGCGTGCCAAGCAGCTACGTGCACCTCGGCGACCCGACCCGGCTGGAGTTCGAGTACGTGCGGTGGGCCGGGGACGTCATCGACGTGATGGCGGCGGACGGCGAACCGGTGCACACGGTGCATATCGGGGGCGCCGGCTGCACGCTGGCGCGGTACGTGGCGGCCACCAGGCCCCGGTCCCGCCAGATCGTGCTGGACGACGATCCCGCAGTGATCGCACTCGCGCGCGAGGCCTTCGGCTACAGCAGACGCAGCGGCTTCCGGCTGCGCGAGGCCGACGGCCTGGCAGGCCTGAGGCCGCTGGACGCCGGCCAGTTCGACCTGGTCATTCGGGACGCCTTCGCCGGTGACACCACTCCCCCGCACCTGACCACCACCGAGTTCGTCGGCCAGGCGGCGCGCGTGCTGGCCACGGACGGGCTGTACGTGGCCAACATCGCCGACCGGCCAGGGCTGCGGCTGGTTCGTCGGGAGGTGGCCACCGCACTGACCCGTTTCACGCACGTGGCGCTCGTCGGCGAGACGCAGCACCTGCGCGGGCGGCGCTACGGCAACGTGCTGCTGGTGGCGTCCCGCCGCGCCCTGCCGGTGGCCGACCTGACCCGCCGCGTGGTGAGCGGGCCCGTCCCGGCGCGGGTGGTGCCGCCGTCCGAGACGCGCCGGCTGGCGTCCGGAGCAGAGCCGATCACGAGCTAGGCGCCGGGATCCTCGGGCGCCTCCGACTTCAGGAACCGCTCGACCTCCGCGGCCAGCTCGTCGGCCGACGGCAGCAAGGCGTCGTCGGTGGCCAGCAGGCTCCGCCGCTCGCGCCCGCCTGCGTAGGCGTCGTACTGCTGCTCGAGCGCGGTGACCACCCGCGCGACCTCCTCCGAGCCGGCGACCTGCTCGGCGATGGCCTCGCGGGTCTGCTCGGCGGCACTGAGAAGCTCCGAGCGCGGCACGACGAGGCCGGCCTGCTCAGTGAGCGAGTCCAGCAGCACGGCCGCGGCGTCGGGGTAGGGAGTGTCGGCGAGGTAGTGCGGTACCTGCACCACGAACCCCAGGGCGGCGTGGCCGGCCTCGCCGAGGCGCAGCTCCAGCAAAGCCGCGGCCGAGCCCGGAATCTGGACGGTGCCAGGCCACGACTGCCCCTGCGGCACCAGGTCGCCGCGGTTCGCGTGCCCGATCACCCCGAGCGGACGGGTGTGCGGGACCGGCATGCCGATCGCGTGCAGACCGATCGTGCGGCTGACGTCGAAGTGCTCCACGAGCTGCGCCACCGCCGCGGCGAACCGCTCCCACTGGGTGTCCGGCTCGGGACCGCGGAGCAGCAGGAAGACCTGGCCGTCCCGGTCGCGCACGGAGTACAGCAGCAGTTCGGGACGCTCGTACGAGGCGTAGTGGTTCTGGTCGTAGACCATCGCCGGGCGCCGGGAGCGGTAGTCCACGAGCTGGTCGGCATCGAACGTCGCCACCACCTCGTGCGGCAGGCTGGTCAGCAGATGGTCCGCGACCAGGCGCGGCGCCGACCCGGCGTCCACGAAACCGTTCAAGGCGTGCACGAGCGTGCTCGAAGGACCCGGCACCAGGTCCGGTGACGGTTCGGCGAGCGTGTACAGAGTGCGAGGGTCGAGCACGTGGGTCCTCCGTCGTGGGCGACGTCATGAACGGCTGGCAGCCGAGGTCGCCAACGGTGACAACGCTCGAGGGGGTCTGAACCATCCCGCGCGCGGCCCCGGGCGGCACAGCCCTGCTCAGGCCGGGCGGGAGTCCTCGTCCCGAGCGGCGACCGGGAGCGGGCGACCGTCGCGACCCAGGCGCAGCCGGCGCGGGTTCGCCACACTCTGGCCTCCGCGCGGACGCTCGGCACCGGTGACGACTGCGGTGGTGTCCTGGCTCATGTGCCCTCCTGACAGTTGAAGACTTGACTATTCTCGCAGACCTCGGGCCGGGCTCTGACACCGGGTGCTCGCAGCCTGTGGACGAAGACCGAGGCACCCGGCCGAGACTCCCTACCGTTGTCGATCATGAACACGACGACGAAAGGCGGTCGACCATGAGCGAGGTGGCGTACTCCGTGGTCCCGGACGCCTTGGAGCTCGAGGCGCAAGTGGCCGAGCGGGCCGCCGATGCCGTCCGCGATCTGCGCGGCCACCCAGGAGTGCTCCGGGGCAGGGCCCGGGAGTGTGGGGACGACGAGCTGGGCGACGCGCTGATCGCGATGGCGGCGGCTTGGGACGAGACGCTCGGCGACCTGGCCGGCGAGGCCACCCGCTGGCAGGTGCTGCTGCGGATGGCGGCGGACACCTACCGCGCGGCCGAGGCCGGCGCAGTGCCGTCAGGCCCGGCCTCCTGGCTGGCGCAGCGGTGACCCGAGCACCGGCGGTCGTCGAGGCCGCCCCCCGGGCCTTCCCGGCTGCGAGCGACGGCTCGGACGTGGTTCCTGGCCGGGTCAGCCGGGTTCTCGAGGCCGCCGAGCAGCTCGACGAGATCGCGGACGGCCTGCTGAAGCTGGCGGCGATCATGCAGCGGATGTCACCGCGGGGATGGCGCGGCCGCGCCGCCCGGGCGTTCGTGTCCGCCCTGCAGCTGGACTGGCAACCGGTGGGCCGGGCCGGCGCGGTGATGTCGCAGGCCGCGGAGCACCTGCGATGCCATGCCAGCGTGCTGGACCGCGCGCAGCGCCACGCGGACGACGCCGTGCGCGCCGACCTGCAGGCAAGCCGGGTCACCACGCAATGGGCGATAGCGGGTGCACCGGGCACGGACCCGATGGCCGCGACCCGGGCGCAGCTGAACGCCCAGCTCGTCGCCGACCGTGCGGCGGTGCGCGCGAGCGGAGCCGACTGCGCGCAGGCGCTGCGCCGGTGCCGCGACCTCGCGCCGCAGCCGCGACCCTGGTGGCAGCGACCCACCCACTCCCTGCGGTTATGGCAGGGCGACGTGGGACTGGGCGAGCTGAAGGCGGTGAGCGGGCTGCTCGCCACCGCGCTTACGTTCAACACGAACCGTGCACTTCTCGACCCGGTCGGCTACGGACACGACGTGGCGACGCAGGTCAACGGCGCCGCGAGGCTCGCGACCCACCCGGGTGACCTCGTACGCAGCGTCCTCGACCTCGACACCTGGCACGACAGCCGGCAGATCTGGGCCGGCGCCGTTCTTCCCGGCGTCGCGGTGGCTCTCGCCACGGACAACCCCTTCGCCACCACCAAGCTGTCCTCGTTCAGGCTGCAGGCTCGCGCCGCGCTTCCGACAGCCGACGGGCGAGCATTGAGGGCCACCATGGCCGACACCAGCCGGTTCAGCCGCTCCGGGCTGCGGGCAGGCGACGTCCGGCCGTACGCGAGCGAACCCAGCGAGCTGGGCACGGTGACCCGGCTCGACCCGGTGTCCAGCGCCGTCGCGAACGTGACACGCAGAGACGCGAGATTCGGTGAGCGGCTGGTCACCGCGCGGGTCGAGTCGATGGCGGGCGGGCTCGGCGGCGTGCGGGTCAAGCCGGAGACCGTCCTCAAGGACGAGACCTCGTTGAACCGCAAGTTCGCCGGCGAGCTCGCGAAGTCGCCCGCGCCGACGCCCACCAGGATCGCCGCGACGGTCAACGACTGCGTCCGCTACACCATCGTGTACCCGGACGCGGTGTACGCCGAGAAGTCGGTGCGGACGGTTGAAGGGCTGCGAGCTGCGGGTTTCGGCCTCGTCAAGGCCAAGTCGACCTGGGACGGCCCGCGGTACCGAGGTCTCAACCTCACGCTGCACGACCCGGCCTCCGGTCGGCTGTTCGAGGTCCAGACTCACACCCCGGACAGCTTCCAGGCGGGCGAGGACACCCACGACCGCTACAAGCTGTTCCGGGATGTCGGGGTCCGGCCGTTGCACAAGCACCAGCTCGAGCGCGAGATCGGCTGGCGCTACCAGCAGGTCCCGACGCCACCCGGTGTTCGGGACCTACCCCTGCTGCTCGACCGGTTCGGCATCGACGCCCCGGCAGAGTCGACCGCACCGACGAAGCTGTCGCTCGATGGACGCCGGCTCGCCCTGATGTCGGCCGGGGGCACGGCCGGCTACGGCGCCGGGCGCGGTCCGGTGCCGCCTGACGACCCGCGCTGACCCACGCTCTGCAAGGATCGTGGCCTTCGAAGCGCGACGAGACGAGGAGCTGTCGGATGGGTGCACTGGATGGACGCGTCGCACTGGTCACCGGAGGGGCGCGCGGCATCGGTGCCGCCACTGCGCGGCGACTCGCCGCGGACGGTGCGACGGTCGCGCTGCTCGACCTGGACGAGTCGGCAGCCGCCGCAACGGCTGGCGAGATCTCGCCGAACGCGATCGGGGTCGGCGCCGACGTGCGCGACCCGGACGCGGTCCAGCGAGCGGTCGACACCGTGGCCGGCCGACTCGGCGGGCTGCACATCCTGGTGAACAACGCCGGCGTGACCCGCGACAACCTGCTGTTCAAGCTCACCGAGGACGACTGGGACACCGTCATCGGGGTGCACCTCAAGGGCGCGTACCTGATGAGCAAAGCAGCGCAGAAGCACTTCGTGGAGCAGAAGCACGGTCGCATCGTGAACCTGTCCAGCGTGTCGGCGCTCGGCAACCGCGGCCAGGCGAACTACTCCGCCGCCAAGATGGGACTGCAGGGCTTCACCCGCACGCTGGCCATCGAGCTCGGCCCCTTCGGCGTCACCGTGAACGCCGTCGCACCCGGCTTCGTGGTCACCGAGATGACCGATGCCACCGCGCAGCGTCTGGGCATCACTCCCGAGCAGCTTCGTGAGGCGAGTGCGCAGGCGGCGCCGGTTCGACGCGTCGGGTACCCGGAGGACATCGCCAACGCGATCGCGTTCTTCGCCAGCGACGCAGCCTCGTTCGTGACCGGTCAGACGCTCTACGTCGACGGCGGCGCAAAGCTCTGATCAGGGCCGCAAGGTGTCGTCCTCGGTGATCCCGCGCTCGCGCAGCAGCTCCACCAGACCGTGCCCGCTCGGCGCCTGGACCCACGGCATCGTGGAAGTCGCCGACAACGGGACCCGTTGCCCTGGCAGCGGTGTGGGCGTTCCGTGGGTGAGGACCTGCTCGGTCACGCCGAGCTCGCGGATCGCCACCAGCCTGATGTGCTCCGGCCGCGCCCAGGCCAGCTCCTCGTACAACGCCGGGTCGTGCTGGCCGTCGTCCCCGACCAGGACCCAGCGCAACTGGGGCAGCTCGTCGAGGAGGCGGCGCAGCGTGCGCCGCTTGTGGTCCTGACCGGAGCGGAACCAGCCGTCGGGGGTCGGCCCCCAGTCGGTCAGCAGCAGCGGACCGTCCGGGAAACCCCGGCGGCGCAGGAACCGTTGCAGCGCAGGGGCCAGGTTCCACGCACCGGTCGACAGGTACACCACGAAGGCGTCGGGGTCGTGCCGGGTCAGCGTGCGGTACAGCTCGGCCATCCCCGGGACCGGACGCCGGGACTCCTCGTGCCGCACGAACGTGTTCCAGAACGCCAGGAAGGGCCGGGGCAGGGCGGTGACAAGCACGGTGTCGTCGATGTCGCTGATCACGCCGATCCGCTCCTGCGCGCCGACCACCCGGATCGGCGCTTCGGCGACCACGCCGTCGGCGATGCGCAGCTCGGCCGTCACCCATCCCGGCTCCAGGTCGGCCTCGACCACCAGGTCGATGTAGCCGCCTCGTGCGGACTCGACGACCTGGCTGCGCCCACCCACGTCGACGGTGACCGGGACGCCGCCCAGCTTCGCGCTGACGAAGTGCCTCCAGCCCCGCACGGCGACGTCGTCGCGCTGGCCGACCCCGGGCGGCGACAGCAGCACCCGTCCCAGAACCCTTGCCCACGACTGCGTGCCGTAGCCGGCGTAGGGAATCACCCGGGGCCGCCAACCCCGGCGGAACAGCAGCCGGGCCAGCGCTCGGTTCAATGCGTCCTCGGTGCGGGCCGCGCGATGCATCGGCTCAGCGGCAGGCACGCTCACCCCTCCACCATAGGAGGCGTGAGCCGCCCGGGTGACGTACGCGGCGTGCCCGTACGGTGAAGACGTGGATGACCGGCTCGAGCTCACCGTCGCGGACCTGCGGCGTGGTGCGACCTATCCCTGGCTCACGTCCGTCGTCGTGCCGCGGCCGATCGCCTGGGTGAGCAGCCTGTCGGCGGACGGTGTACGCAATCTCGCACCGCACTCGTTCTTCACGGTGGCCAGTGCCGAGCCACCGATCGTCTCGTTCACCTCGGTGCGTACCAAGGACTCGCTGCGCAACATCCGCGCCACCGGGGAGTTCGTGGTGAACCTGGCGACCCGCGAGCTGGCCGAGCAGGTCAACCGCACCGGAACCGACTTCCCGCCGGAGGTCGACGAGCTGCAGCTGGCCGGCCTCACGCCCGCCCCGAGCGTCCTGGTGGCACCGCCGCGGGTGGCCGAGTCACCCGTTGCCCTGGAGTGCGTGTTCGCCGGCGAGCACACCTTCACCGAGGATGGGCGAGGCAGCACCGTGGTGTTCGGCCGCGTCGTGCACCTGAGCGTCTCGCGCAGGACGATCGCGGACGACGGACTGCCCGACATCCACGCCCTGCACCCGGCCGCTCGGCTGGGCCGGGACCAGTGGTCCGCCATCGGCGAGGTCTTCGAGCTGGCTCGTCTTCCGTACGAGGCGACCGGCCCGTAGCCGGCCCAGACAGCACTGCGCCGGGAGAGGCTCGTGGCCCCGCCCGGCGCAGGTCGTGAACTGCTGGCGCTCTGGACGCTCAGGCGACCTTGAGCTGTGCGAGCTCGGCGTCGAACTCAGCAGCGAGCTGGTCGACCAGTGCCAGGTCGTCGGCCTCGACGGCCTGGTTGACCCGCTCGATGTAGGTGGTCTCGATGGCGGTCAGGATGCGGTTGGACATGGTGTTGTCCCTCTCGATGGACGGACCCCGCCTCTGCTGGACCTCGTCGTCGAAACAGCGCTCCTTGCGCTACAGCAGGACCAGTGGTCCATGATCAATTCTAGGGCCCGTGCATGGCCCGGTCGACGGTGAGACCGATATCAGCGAGTGAGTCGGCTCACACGTCAGATTCCTTGCCAGGCGGGCTTCCCGCGCCACACCTGGTCGTAGTACTCGCGCAGCCTGAGCTCGCCCGCTGCGGCAGCGTCCAGCAGAACCGTCACGTGCGGGTGCAGCTGCAGCACCGAGCCCGGGCAGGACGCGCTGACCGGACCCTCGACCATGGCGGCGACGGCGGCCGCCTTGCCGCCCCCGGAGGCGAGCAGGACCAGGTGCCTTGCCTGCAGGATCGTGCCCAGACCCTGGGTGATGACGTGGCGCGGGACGTCGTCCGGGTGGCCGAAGAAGCGCGCGTTGTCCGCCCGGGTCTGCGGCGTGAGCGTCTTGACCCGGGTGCGCGAGGCCAGCGACGAACCGGGCTCGTTGAAGGCGAGGTGCCCGTCGCTGCCGATGCCGAGAAGCTGGACGTCCACTCCCCCAGCGGACTCGATGTCCGACTCGTACTGCGTGCAAGCGGCCGGCACGTCGTCCGTATCGCCGTTCGGGCCCCGAACAGCCCCCGGCGCGAAGTCCACCCGCGAGGCCAGCTCGCGGTCGATCACCTGCCGGTACGCCTGGGGGTGGCCGGCGGGCAGGCCGACGTACTCGTCCAGGGTGAAGGCACGAGCCTGGGCGAAGGACACCTCGCCCGCGTCGTACAGCGCGACCAGCGCGTCGTAGACCGGCAGCGGGCTCGAACCAGTTGCCAGCCCGAGCACCGCAGAGGGCTTGCGCCGCAAGAGGTCCGCGATCGCATCCGCTGCCAGCGCGGCGCGTTCCGACACCTCCGACAGGACGATGACCTCCACGGCTAAGCCACCTCCCTGCCGTGCACCAGGACCCGGGTCACCTCGAGGTCGTCGTCCAGGACGACGACGTCTGCCCGGTCACCGGGACGCACCCGCGCGAGCTCGACTCCCAGCAGCCGCGCCGGCCGGCTGGTCACGGCCCGGATGGCGTCCAGCTCGCTGGCACCGACGCGGACGACCTCGCGCACCGCACCGGCCAGCGTGCTCACGCTCCCGGCGATGACGCCGTCCGGGTCACGCGCGACGCCTTCGGCGACCGTGACGGTCCGCCCCCCGAGCTCGTAGCGCCCGTCCCCCTGCCCGGCCGCGGCCATGGCGTCAGTGATCAGGACCCATCCTCCACGGGCGGCCGTCAACGCCACCCGCAGGGACTCGTCGGCCAGGTGCACGCCGTCGCAGATCAGCTGGACCACGACGTCGGACCGCGACAGGGCGGTACCGGCGAGCCCCGGCTCCCGAGCGGTGATCGGGGCCATCGCGTTGAACAGGTGCGTCACCGTCCGGGCGCCGGCGTTGAACCCGGCGTTCGCCGCGACAGCGCCGCAGCCGCTGTGCCCCAACGAGACCAGCATGCCGCGATCGACGGCCCACCGGATCACCTCGAGGGCACCGGGCAGGTCCGGGGCGATGGTCATCCCGGTCACGCGGGAGTGCCCGACGAGGGCGGCGAGCTCGGCGACGTCAGGGCTGCGCAGGTGCTCAGGTGCGTGCACGCCGGCCCGCTGCGGCGACAGGAACGGCCCTTCCAGCGCGGCACCCAGCAGCCGGGCGCGTGGACCGTCGCCGCCGCGCGCGCCGGTACCGGAGGTGGCGGCGCCGGCAGCCAGCGAGTCGACGTGAGACAACGCCGCGCGGGTGCGCTCCGGCGGCGCCGTGACGAGGTTGGCCACGAACGCCGTCACCCCGTCCCGAGCCAGCGCGGCCGCTGCCTGCTGCCAGCCACCGGCGTCGGCCTCGAGCAGGTCCACCCCCGCGTACCCGTTGACCTGCAGGTCGACCAGGCCGGGAACCGCCGTGCCGGTGCCCGCGGGCGTGAGACCCACCTGGGTGACGAGTCCGTCGGCCACCTCCACGTCGCCCTCGACCAGGACGTCGTCCACGACGGCGCGGGCCACTCCCAGCCGACGGGCGTCCCCGGCGCTCACGACGACATCTCGTCGACGGAGCTGTCCGGGAGCAGGGTGTCGGGAATGGCAGTGAAGCTCTCGAGCAGGCTGTCCCTGGCCAGTACGGCTGCGCCGACAGCGGCCACCGGGGACTGGGACGGCAGCAGCGAGACCCGCTCAGGCAGCCGCATCGCGGCCAGGAACGCGGAGCCAGCCTCTGCCGCGAGCAGCTCGGAACGCACGACGTCCAGCAGTGGCTGGCCGACCCCGGTCACGCCACCCGCCAGGACCACGTGCTCGACGTCCCAAGCGAGGACCAGCAGTCGCACGGCCGCCGCGACGCCCGCGCCGAACGAGCGCACCGCCGCTGCCGCCGACTCCTCGCCCGCGCCGGCCGCGGACCACACCGAGCTGCCGTCCTCGTGCGCAGGCTGCCAGGCCGCCGACAGGGCGGAGCCGGACGCGATGGTCTCCAGGCAGCCGCGCTGACCGCACGAGCACCAGCGGCCCAGCGGGTCGACCGGGATATGGCCGATCTCGCCGGCCCCACCGCGAGAGCCTCGGTGCAGGCTGCCGTCGACCACGATTCCGGCGGCCAGCCCGGTGCCGATGCTCAGCACCGCCAGGTCACCGCGCCGGGCGCCGGCCAGCCGGTGCGCCCCCACCGCCACCGCGTTCACGTCGTTCTCGACGCTGACCGGGACGCCGAGCTCGCGCTGCAGCGCGGCGCTCAGGTCGACCGGGTCCGCCCCGAGGTCGAGGTTGACCGCGTGTGAGACGGAGCCGTTGGACGGGTGGACGAGCCCCGGGATGCCGACGCCGACCGCGGTGAGCTCGGTCAGGGTGGAGCCGGCCATCTCGGTCGCCTGTCGTACCGCCTCCGCCGCGGTGGCCACCACGCCCGCCGCGCCGCGCTCGGTGGGCAGCCGAACCTGGCCGAGTACCCGGTTCGCGTCGTCCACGACGACTGCGAGCGCCTTGGACCCCCCGATGTCGACCCCCGCGACGAGGCCAGCGGTCACGACGCGGCTCCGGACAGCACGGCGTCCAGCGCGGACGAGCTCGCGGCCGAGGCACCCCAGGTGCGCAACGTGCCGGGCGGTATGGGGTCGGAGTCTGCGGGCCAGCCCATCTCGACCACCACGGTGTCGGGCCGGGCTGCCACGACCTGCGCGATCAGGTGTTGCGCCCACGGGTGGCGGTGGGCGTCGCGGACCAGGACGACGACGGGTTCTGGACCGAGGTCCAGCCAGGGCTGGTCGCCTTGGCGGACGTCGCGGGCCTTGCCGCCGGACAACACGCTGCCCTGCTCCGGGAGTCCCCAGGGGGCGTGCCCGACGGCCTCGTTGGTACCGGTGAGCACCCGCAGCACTTGGGCGTTGACCACGGTAGCTAGTGGTTGGCCGCCGGTGTCGACCGCGCGCCGCGCTGCCTGCGTGCTCGCCTCCGGGTTCGGTGCGGCCTTGGCGTGGGCGCGCAGCTCGGCCAGCCTGGCGGCGGCGACGTCCACTCGTGAGGCGGCGTCGGTCAGCCGCTCCCAAGGCAGGTCGCCATTGCCGACCGCGTCCACGATCGCGTCGACGACGTCCTGGACGCGCTGGTCGGTGAACGACGAACCGAGGCAGAGCAGGTCCACTCCAGCCGCGAGGGCGAGGACGGCCGCGGCGGGGATGCCTCGGCCGCCGCTGGCGCCCTGCATGTCGAGGGCGTCGCTGACCAGCAGGCCGGTGAAGCCGACCTCCTCGCGCAGCAGCCGGGTGGCCGCAGCGCTGAAGGTGGCGGGGACGTCCGGCTCGACCGCCGGGACCACGACGTGCGAGGTCATCACGGCGACGGCGCCGGCCCGCACCCCTGCGACGAAGGGCACGAGCTCACGCTCCCGCAGGACCTCGAGCGGTTCGGTGACGGTCGGGAGTGCGAGGTGCGAGTCGACGGTCGTGTCACCGTGGCCGGGGAAGTGCTTGAGGCAGGCACCGGAGCCGGCGGACTGCACACCCCGGACCCAGGCCGACACGTGCCGGGCGACCAGGGTGGGGTCAGAGCCGAAGCTGCGCACGCCGATCACCGGGTTGTCCGGCGTCGAGTTGACGTCGGCCACCGGTCCGAGGTCGAGGTCGACGCCGTGGGCCAGCAGCTCGGTGCCCACGTCGGCGGCGACCGCGAGCGTCAGCTCAACGTCGTCCGCCCGGCCCAGGACGGCGTGCCCGGCGTGCGGGCTGCCTTCCAGGTAGTAGAGGCGGGTGACGTCGCCGCCCTCCTCGTCCAGCGAGGTGATGGCCAGCGGGTTCACCTCGTGCACCGCGCGGTTCAGGGCTGCGATCTGGGGGCGGTCGACGATGTTGGTGCCGTACAGGCAGATCCCGCCGAGCCCGTGCTCGAGCCGTCGCCGGGCCCAGTCGGGCAGCGTCGGGCCGTCGAACGAGGCAAGCAGAACGCGGGCTGCGAGCCCTCTCACGTCGTCCACGTCAGCCCTTCACCGCGCCGGAGACCAGTCCGGAGGCCATGCGGCCCTGGACGAACAGGAAGAACACGATGACCGGGATGGTCATCAGCGTAGAGCCGGCCATGATCGCGCCCCAGTCGGTGCCGCTGTTGACCTGGCGGAACGAGCGCAGCCAGACCGGCAGGGTCAGGTGGTCGGGGCGGTTCATCAGGACCAGCGCCAGGACGAACTCGTTCCAGGCCTGGATGAAGGCGAACACGCCGGTGGCGACCAGCCCGGGCCCGATCAGCGGCAAGGTGATCGAGCGGAACGAGCGCAGCCGCGAGCAGCCGTCGATCATCGCCGCCTCCTCCAGTTCGACCGGGATCCCTGCCACGAAGCCTCGCAGGGTCCAGATCGTGAAGGGAAGCACGGCGGCCACGTAGACCGCGGACAGCCCGAGCACGGTGTTGGTCAGGTGCCAGCCGTCGAGCAGCCGGAACAGCGAGATGATCATCGCCTCGCCGGGCAGCATCTGGATGGCCAGGATCAGGACGATGAATCCGCGCCGGCCCAGGAACGTGAAGCGGGCGATGGCCAGTGCCGCCAGCAGCGCGATCACCAGCGCGACGGCCACGGAGACGCCGGTCACCGACAGGCTGACCCGCAGCGCGGCGAGGAAGGGGAACTGGGTGTCGCCTTTGAGCACGGTGCGGAAGTTGTCCAGGGTCGGCGACACCGGCGCGAAGGTCGGGTCGACGCTGCGGATCTTGTTGTTCGGCAGGAACGACGTGCTGATCATCCAGTAGACCGGGAAGACCGAGACGACGAAGACGGCCAGCCCGGCGACCGTGTACAGCACTCGCTGCACCCGCTTGCGGGCCCGGCCGCGACCCACCTGCACCGACCGCTGCGAGGCGCGCGCGACACCCTCGAGGGGGCTCGCCGGGAAGTCGAGGGCGGCGCTCATGAGACGTCCTCCTGGATGACCTGTCGCACGTAGACGAACGAGACGGCGAGCATGATGACGACGAGGATCACGGCGATCGCGCTGCCGGTGTCGAAGCGGCCCTGGGCCACGCCCACCTGGTAGATGTACACGCCGATCGTGCTGGTCTTGGCGGTGATCCCACCGGCGTCCTGCAGCGCGAAGATCTGGGTGAACACCCGCAGGTCCCAGATCACCGACAGCATGGTCAGCAGGAGGACGACGGGGCGCAGCAGCGGGTAGGTGATCAGCCGGAACCGTTGGAACGCCGAGGCGCCGTCCAGTCCGGAGGCCTCCAGCAGCTCCTCCGGGACCTGGGTCAGCCCGGCGTACAGCGTGAACGCGACGAACGGGATCGACTGCCACGTGATGACGACGGTGGCGACGAAGAAGAACGAGATGGGTTGGATCAGCCACGAGTGGCCGAGCATGTTCATCCCGGCGGCGCTGAGCAACCAGTTCAGCACGCCGTACTGGGTGTCGAACATCCAGCCCCAGATGACGATCGCGGTCAATGCCGGCATGGCCCAGGCCAGCAGCAGCCCGAGCGTGACGGTCAGCCGCATCACCTTGCCGAGCTTGGTGAGCAGCAGCGCGACCAGCATGCCCAGCACCATGGTGACGGCCACGTTGACCACGCAGAAGATCGCGCTGCGACCGAGGACGGCCCAGAACTGCGGGTCGGTCAGGACGGTGCGGTAGTTCTGCAGCCCGACGAACTCGGGCGGGGCGCCGAAGACCTGTGCTCGACCGAACTTCTGCGTCGACATGACCAGCAGCCGCACCAGCGGGTAACCGGTGAGGACGACCAGCAGGACGAAGGTCGGGGCGAGCAGCAGGTACGGCAAGGGTGAGCGGCGCTTGATGCGAGCCACGATGGTGCTGCCGCTCACCCTTGCCTCCCTGGTGCGATGGATGGTGTCTCCTTGGTCGGAGCCCATCATCGCGAAGGGCTCAGCTGTCAGTGCTGCGTCTGCGGTGCTGGATCAGATCAGCGGTTGAGAGCTGCGGTGATCTTCGCGTCCGCTGCGGTCGCCAGGCTCTGCACGTCGCCACCCTTGGCGATCTGGACGAACAGGTCCTCGAGGATCTTGTCGGACTCGACGTTCGCCCAGCCCGGAGCGGCCGGGGTGCTCTTGGTGTTGCTGGCGGCCTGGCCGATCGCCTTCGCGACGTCGTCCGTGCCCAGCGCGGAGAACAGCGACTTCTTGGCCGGGATCAGACCAGCCTTGGCCATCTCGGTCTGGTAGCCGTCGCTGAGCAGCACCTTCATCAGGCCGTAGGCCAGGTCCTGGTGCTTGGACTTCGCGGCGATCGCGATGTTGGAGCCACCGAGGAAGACCGGCGCGGTCTGACCGGCGGACGCGCCGGGCAGGGCGAAGACGCCGAGCTTGGACTCCATCTTCGGGCAGCCGGCCTTCGGGTCCAGGATCGAGCCCTTGACCCAGCCCGGAGCCGACAGCATGCCGATCTGGTTGGCGCAGAACGGAACCTGCGGGTCCGTCTCGTTGCCGTCCTTCGCAGCGCCCGAGGCGTTCTGCATGACCTGCTGGACCTGCTTCAGACCCGCCACCGACTGCGGCGTGGACAACGAACCCTGCCACTTGCCGTCCTTCTCAACGGCCAGGTCGCCACCGGCGGACCAGATGTAGGGGAGCGCGTTGCGCCAGTCCTGTCCCGGGAAGTAGATGCCGGAGAAGGGGTTCTTCTTGCTCTCCTTCTTGAGCTTGGCGCCCTCCGCGACGTAGTCGTTCAGGGTGGTCGGCACTGTCTTGACCAGGTCCTTGCGATAGAACACCAGTCGCGAACCGGCGTAGTAGGGCGCCGCGAAGAGCTTGCCGTCATAGCTGCCCGCGTCGACGAAGCCCGAGAGCAGGTCGTCGCCGCCGAGCTCGGCCTTCTTGTCGCTGATGTCCTTGAAGGCGCCGGCCGAGGTGAAGGCAACCGCCTGGGTGTTGCCGACCTCGACGACGTCGGGGCTGTCGCTGCCCGACAACGACGTGGTCAGCTTGTCGACGAGACCGTCCCAGACCTGCTGCTCGATGACGAGCTCGGCCTTGGGGTTCTCCTTCTCGAACGTGGCCTTGGCGTAGTCCCGAGCCGCCTGGGGCGTGTCGGTGCCGACCAGCCAGAGCCGGATCTTGGTCTTACCTCCCGCGGTGGCGGCCTCGTTCGACGAGTCCGTCGAGCTGCCACACGCGGTCAGGGCGACCGCCGCAGCCAGAACGACTGCGGCAGACCGGATGTGCTTCACGTGGATCCTCCTGCACTGATGTGGGCGAACGCCGGACGACGACCGCCTGGGCACTGCTGGGCGACTTACCTGGTAGGGCTCAGCCGGGGTCAGGAAACCCCGAGCTGACCGGACAACACGAGAACCGCGGCACCGGTGAGGACGACGTCCTCGCCGAGCGCGGGCATTCGGAGATCGACGTCCTCGCCGACGACGGGCATGCACCGACGTCGAAGGACGCCGAGTGCGGTGTCGAGCAGCGGACCGCCGAGCAGCTCAGGCGGACCGCTGAGCACCACCTCGCGCAGGTCGAGTGCGCTGATGATGGGTGCGATCGTGGTGCCCAGGTAGCGACCGGCGCGAGTCAGCACCTTGCGGGCGCCGGCCTCGTCCTGGCCCTCCAGGGCGTGACGCAGGGCCGGTGCCGAGATCACGGTCTCCAGACAGCCGGTCCGGCCGCAGGCGCATTCGTCGCCGCGCTCGTCGACGGTCATGTGGCCGATCTCGCCGGCCGCCAGGTGCTGCCCGGCCAGGAGCGCACCTTCGAGCAGCAGCCCGGCACCGACACCCTTGCCGACCCGGACCAGCATCAGGCCGTGCTCGCCGGCGTCGCCGAAGGTGAACTCGCCGAGGGCGGCGGTGTTGGCGTCGTTGGCCACGTGCACCGGAAGGCTCAGCGCCTCGCCGAGCAGGTGCGCCAGCGGCACTGCGTTCCAACCCAGGTTCGGTGCCTGCAGGACCACGCCGTCGGCGTCCACCAGACCGGGCGTCGCGACCCCCACCCCGAGCAGCGGTCGGTCGGTGAGCGCGACGAGGTCGAGGCACAGCTGGATCACCAGGGCGACGGCGGCGTCACCGGTGAGCCCCGCCAGCGCGACGTCCCGACGCTCCAGGATCGCGCCGCTCAGGTCGACGACGGCACCGCACAGCCGGTCCTCGTCGGACAGGTCGACGGCCAGGATGTGTTTGGACTGGTGCCGCAGCCCCACCAGGGTCGCGGGCTTGCCCACCCGGCTGCCGGGCTTGGCGCCGAGCTCGCTGAGCAGGCCGTCGCCGATCAGCTCGGCGACCAGGTCGCTGATGGTGACCCGGGTCAGCCCCGTCTCGCGGCTGAGGTCGGCACGCGAGGACGGCCCGGCGTGGAACAGTGACTGCAGTACCAGCGACCGGTTGTGGCTGCGGGCGTGCTCGGGGAGCACCTTGGCAGTCGGCCGCAGGGTCCGGCGCAGTCCGGACGGTGTGCTGGGGAGCGTCACGCCGGTTAGTAAAGACTCCTACCAAATAATCTGTCAAGGGATCTAACAAATTCGGCGGGTCACGAAACAGATACGTTCCGCAGGAGCACGACTGCGGCCCCCTCCTCGTTCGACCGCGCCAGGTCGACCTCCGCCTCGAACGACCAGTCGTGGTCGCCCGCGGGGTCGTCCAGCACCTGCCGGACCCGCCAGGTCGCAGTCCCCCGCTCGACCTGCAGCAGCTGGGGTCCGCGGGCATCCGGTCCGGTACCGATGTCCGCATGCTCGGCGAAGTACGGCTCCAACGCTGCGCGCCACCGCGCGGCGTCCCAGCCGACCTGCTCGTCCAGCTCGCCGAGCTCGTTCCACCGGGCCAGGGCGGCGAGCTCGACCCGGCGGAACATGGCGTTGCGCACCAGCACGGTGAAAGCCCGCAGGTTCGCCGTCAGCGGCCGCGGCGCGGCGTCAACCTGCGCCGCGGCATCGGGCCGGTTCGGATCGACCAGCTGCTCCCACTCGTCGAGCAGACTGGAGTCCGTCTGCCGCACGATCTCGCCCAGCCACTCGGTGAGGTCGACGATCGCCTCGGTGCGGCTGGCCTCGGGCACGGTGCGGCGCAACGCCTTGTACGCGTCAGCCAGGTAGCGCAGCACCAGCCCTTCGCTGCGGGACAGCCCGTACAGCTGGATCAGCTCGCCGAAACCCATCGCCCGCTCGTGCATGTCGCGCGCGACGGACTTCGGCGACAGCTCGTAGTCGCCGACCCACGGGTGCCCGGTGCGGTAGGTGGCGAAGGCGTGCTCCAGCAGCTCGGCGAGGGGCTTGGGCCAGGTGACCTCCTCCAGCAGGTCCATCCGTTCCTCGTACTCGATGCCGTCGGCCTTCATCTGCGCAACCGCCTCGCCGCGAGCCGCGAACTGCTGTGCGAGAAGGACTTGCCGCGGGTCGTCCAGGGTCGCCTCGAGCACGGACAGGACGTCGAGGGCGTAGGTCGGCGACTCCACGTCGAGCAGCTCCAGTGCGGCCAGGGCGAACGTGGACAGCGGTTGGTTGAGCGCGAAGTCGGCCTGCAGGTCCACGGTGAGCCGGGCGCGCCGTCCGGTCTCGTCCGGTTCGGCGAGCTGCTCGACCACCCCCGCTGAGAGCAGCGCTCGGTAGATGCCGACGGCCTGCCGGACGTGTCGCAGCTGCTGCGCGCCGGTCTCGTGGTTGTCGCGCAGCAGGTGCCTGAAGTGCGCGAGCGTGTCACCAGGACGCCCGATCACGTTGAGCACCAACGAGTGCGTGACCCGCAGGCGGCTCTTCAACGGCTCGGGCTCGGCGGCGACGAGCCGCTCGAACGTCTCCTCCGACCAGGTCACCTGGCCCTCGGGCGCCTTCTTGCGCTGGACCTTTCGCCGCTTCTTCGGGTCGTCCCCGGCCTTCGCCAACGCACGCTCGTTCTCGATCACGTGCTCGGGAGCCTGCACGAGCACATAGCCGCTGGTGTCGTACCCGGCGCGACCGGCCCGCCCGGCGATCTGGTGGAACTCGCGGGCGTTCAGCCGGCGCTGGCGGTGCCCGTCGTACTTGGTCAACCCGGTCAGGACGACGGACCGGATCGGGACGTTGATGCCGACCCCGAGCGTGTCGGTACCGCAGATGACCTTGAGCAGTCCGGACTGCGCGAGCTGCTCAACGAGTCGCCGGTAGCGCGGCAGCATGCCGGCGTGGTGCACGCCGACGCCGTGCCGCACCAGGCGGGACAGCGTCTTGCCGAAGCCCGACGTGAACCGGAAGGCACCGAGGTGCGCGGCGATAGCGTCCTTCTGCTCCCGGCTGGCGACGTTGGTGCTCATCAGGGCCTGCGCCCGTTCGAGGGCCGCGGCCTGGGTGAAGTGCACGACGTAGACCGGGCTCTGCCTCGTGCTGAGCAGCTCGTCGAGGGTCTCGTGCAACGGGGTCAGCACGTAGCTGTGGCTGAGCGGGACGGGCCGTTCCACACCGGAGACCACGGCGGTCGCCAAGCCGGTGCGACGGGTCAGGTCGTCGCGGAAGAACGACACGTCGCCGAGGGTCGCGGACATCAGCACGAACTGGACCTGCGGCAGCTCGACGATCGGCACCTGCCAGGCCCAGCCGCGCTGCGGGTCGCCGTAGAAGTGGAACTCGTCCATCACCACC
Organism: Angustibacter sp. McL0619; assembly: GCF_049994355.1. Taxonomy (NCBI): domain Bacteria; kingdom Bacillati; phylum Actinomycetota; class Actinomycetes; order Kineosporiales; family Kineosporiaceae; genus Angustibacter; species Angustibacter sp. McL0619. The sequence goes on from NZ_CP188257.1 coordinate 2,621,701, forward strand.
TGGCCGAGGTTGGCGAACTCCCCCTCGCGCAGCGCGAGGTTGGCCAGGACCTCTGCGGTGCAGGCGATGATCGGGGCATCCGCGTTCACGGCCGCGTCGCCGGTGACCATGCCCACGCTCGCCGAACCGAACTGCTGGCAGAGCGTGAAGAACTTCTCGCTGACCAGGGCCTTGATCGGGGCGGTGTAGTAGCTCCGTCGACCGCTCGCGAGCGCGGCGAAGTGGGCGCCGGTCGCCACCAGGGACTTCCCGGACCCGGTCGGCGTGGACAGGACCAGGTTGTTGCCGCTGAGGATCTCGATCAGCGCCTCGTCCTGAGCCGGGTACAGCGCGATCCCCTGCTCCGCCGTCCAGGTGGTGAAGGCGTCGTACAGGGAGTCGGCGTCGGGCGCCTCGGGGACCAGGTCGGTGAGCAGCATCGCTCCCCCATCGTGCCTGGTCCGCTCGCACGGGCGACACTGAGGTGATGATGACGCTCGAGCTCGCCCAGCGGTTGGCCGACGCTGGCCTGCGCTGGCTCCCCAAGCCCGGCGACCGGTTCTGCATCCCCAACCGGGACATGGACGACGACGTCTTCGTGCTCAGTGACATGACCGTCGAGGTGCACGACCTGCCGTCCGGGCGGGTCATCGGGTTCAACGGGACCACCGAGTGGGCGCTGGACGAGGTCGCCCAGCGGGACGCGCTGTGGATTCCCCGCGAGAGCCAGCTGCGCGACCTGCTCGGCCAACGGTTCCTGCGGCTGGAGGCAGTCCCTGACGGGTTCGCTGTCACTGTCAGCGCGGCCGACCCGGACGACGAACTGGTCCGTGCGGTCGACATCGACGCCGAGCGCGCCTACGCCCGGGCACTCCTGGCCGTGCTCGGCGGGTGAAGGGCAGCGCTCAGGAAGCCTGACGCCGCAACGGGTGAGCGACCCGGGCCTCGACCGTGCGTCGAGCCTGCTCGCGGGCCCTGCGAACCACCTCGGGGAAGTACTCCTCCGGACCGATCCCGCCACGCAGCCAGCTGCGACCGCGCTCGTCCACGACCTTGTCCCGCTTGACCACGAGGAGCCCTCCCTTGGTTCCGGTCGATGATACGCCCGCCCGGCCCGTCACAGCTGCCCTTGGGCCGCTCCGAGCAGGTTCGCCAGCACCCGCACGAGCTCGACGTCGTCCTCCGTCAGGTCGCCGACCTGCGGCGCGTCGACGGTGAGCAACCCGAGCGGCAGCTGTCCCGCGGTCACGGCGACCGCCACCACGGTGCGGTACCCGGAGCCAGCGGTTGGCGTCACCATCGGGCTCACCGTCACGTCGTCGACGAACACGAAGTCGCCCTGTCGGACGACGTCCAGCACCGCGTCACCGTCCGGCGTGCCAGCGCCGAACCGCTGGCGCGGCTGCGTGGACCGCCCGCCCCAGCTCTCCCTGGTCAGCCCCAGGCCGTCGCGGTCCAACCGGTAGAAAGCGCTGCGCGCCTCGGGCGCGGTCAGGGTGACGGCGGCGTCGACGACCGCCTGGCAGACCTGGCCCGCCACGTGGGCGCGGTCCGCGTCGGTCGTGGTGCCGGCGAGCTCGCCCAGGTAGCTGGTGATCGGCGCGAAGACGCCGTTGATGGTCAGCGTCAGCGCGGCCTCGGCGTCGATGGCGACCTGCTCGAGGCTCTGCCGTTGCCGTCGGAACCGATGCTGCTGCAGCAGGTTCGCCAGCACGGCGAGCCCGGCGAGCATCGCACCGACGGTGAGCAGTAGGGCCCGGGCCGACCCGGTGGACAGCCCGGCCTGCGCCGAGACCACGAACGTGGCCATCGCCGCCACGACCGCCAACGTGGTGAGCAGCACCCCGCCGACAGACCTCGTCCACCAGGGCGCACGCGTCTGAACGACGTCGGCTTCTCGCACGCGCCGACCCTAGCGGGACCGGGTGACAGACGGGACGAATGGGGCTACGTCACTAGCGCCCGAGCACGTGCCCGAGCGCGCCGCCCGGGCTGTTCTTCAGGTCGCCGCCGCTTGCGAACCGTCGCGCGCTGAACGTCGCCACGTCGGCGTCCGGCGTCCGCCCCTCTGCCAGGTCGGCCAGCAGGATGCCCATCAGCGCGGAGAACTTGAAACCCTCGCCGCTATCACCGCAGGCGACGACGATGCCGCCAGGCAGGGTGTCGAGGACGAAGCGGCCGTCCGGCGAGTCCGTCCAGCTGCAGACCTGCGCGTCCAGGACGTGCGCCGGGAAGGCCGTCAGGTCGCGGGCCACCCGTTCGGCCGTCACGGCGACGAGGTGCACGTCCGGGCTGCGGTCGTGGTCGCCCTCGACGTAGTCGCGCAGGGGGCGGTCCAGTCCCACCTTGTAGCCGAGCCCCGGTGTCGGCATCGCGTACATGCCGGGCACGCCGTCGCGCGGCCCGTCGAACAGGCAGGGCAGGTCGTCCGTCCTTGCGCTCGTGGTCGGGTCACCGAAATGCACCACCTGCTCCAGGTGCGGCCGCAGCGGCAGCTCCAGACCGACCTGTGCGAGCAGCGGGCCCGCACCTGGCCCGGGCGCCAGCACGACGACGTCCGCGTCCAGGCTCCGACCGTCGGCACAACCGATCCGGACGCCGGACGCGCGCGTTCGGATCTCGGTCACGACCTGGCCGGACCGGACGACTCCCCCGGCTGCTGCCAGCAGCGCGGCCTGCGCTGCCATCGACTCGCCGGCGAGCAGCGGGCCGGCGTCCGCCTGCCAGACGGCCGCCCGGCCGTCCGGTCGCAGGCCGGGAAACCGTGAGGCCACGTCCTGCGACGCGACGACCTGGTGCTCGACCCCGACCTCGCGCAGCGCCGCCTGGACGGCCTCGAGGGAGACGTCGTCGCGCCACAGCAGGCCGCGGCGCAGGTGCACGGTTCGTCCGCTGCGGCTGGCGAGCCTCTCCATGGCATCGATGCTGCGCAAGGCCAGTCGCACTCGCACCGCGTCAGGGTGGGTGAGCCGCCACAGCCGGGTCGGACCCGACGAGGAGGAGAGCCGGTTAGCGATTCCGTGCCGGTCGAGCAGGACGACGTCGTGGCCCCGGCCGGCGAGCTCGGCAGCCGCGGGCAGGCCCCAGGCACCCGCACCCACGACCACGCACCTCACGGGAGGAGTCTAGGTCGCCGGCCGCGGCGACAGGGGACGCCGAGCGACACGCACGCTCAGACGGGAAGCGCCTCGTTAACGGTCACGGCGATGCTCTGCAGCACGTGATCGGCCACGTCGTGCCCGACCTGGCAAGTGCCCGCCGCGTGGTGACCACCACCGCCGTTCTCCAGGCAGATGGCGCCAAGGTCGACGGGCGAGGTGCGGTCCAGGATCGACTTGCCGAGGGCGAGCACGGTGTTCTGCTTGTTGCGACCCCAGATGACGTGGGCGGAGACCCGGCACTGCGGGAACAGCGCGTAGACCATGAACCGGTTGCCGGCGTGGATGACCTCCTCGTCGCGCAGGTCCACCACAACCAGGTCCCCCATCACGGTGCTCACCCGACGCAGCTGCTCGACGAACTTCTCGGTCTGCTCGTTGAACAACTCGACGCGCTCGGCGACGTCCGGGGTGGCCAGGATCTGCTCGACCGAGTCCTGGTGCAGGACCTCGTCGATGAGCTGCATCATGAGCTGGTAGTTGGAGATCCGGAAGTCGCGGAAGCGTCCCAGGCCGGTGCGGCTGTCCATCAGGAAGTTCAGCAGCGTCCAGTCGGTGGGGTTCAGGATGTCGTCCAGGTCGTACTGGGCGGAGTCGGCCTGGTCGACCCCCCGCATCAGCTCCTCGGAGATGTTCGGGAAGACCTCCGCTCCACCGTAGAAGTCGTAGACCACCCGTGCCGCGGACGGTGCGTCGGCGTCGATCACGTGGTTCGCCCGGTGCCCGGCGTTGCGCAGCGTCTCGCTGTGGTGGTGGTCGAAGACGATGTGCGCAGCGGCCGCGTACGGCAGGTTTGTGAGGATGTCGCCGTCGGTCACCTCGACGAGCCCGTCCTGCACGTCCTTGGGGTGCACGAAGGTGATGTCGTCGATCAGGTCCAGAGCCCGCAGAAGCACCGCGCACACCAGCCCGTCGAAGTCGCTGCGGGTGACCAGCCGGTACTTGCGCGTACTCATCGGAGTCCTCTTCATCGCTCGGAGCAGGCAGTCCTTTGCCCGCACCCTCTGTTTCGGCGGGCCCGGCGGGGCTGTCGATCCACCGAACGGGTGACGCTGGGGGTCGCGCCGGGCCGCGTTCGGCGGGAGGCTGGACGAGGCCGCACCCCACGCAGGAGGGACGACGCGATGACCACCCAGGACGAGCAGGTGCCGGACGGCGTCCCCGAGGCGGACTACGTCGAGCAGCACACGTTCGCGGACGGCACGGACGACGAGGGAGACCTGGTGCCGGACCTGGACCGCGAGGACGACGCCGATGTCGCGGATCTGCAGGACCAGTCCACGCCGGCACCCGTGGACGACGACGAACGTCGGTGACGAACCCCGTTCCAGGCTCGCCCACGCTCGTCGTCGGTGCCGCACTGATGGACGCTCTCGACCGCCCCCGCAGGCTGCTGGCCGCCCGACGTAGCCGGCCACCGCAGATTGCCGGGCACTGGGAGCTGCCTGGGGGCAAGGTCGAGCGCGGCGAACTCCCCCAGGAGGCGCTGCACCGGGAGCTGCGCGAGGAGCTCGGGATCGGTGTCCGGCTGGGCGCGGAGCTCGTGGGGCCGGACGACGGCTGCTGGCCCATCTCGTCCGAGCTCGCGTTGAGGGTGTGGCTCGCCGAGGTCACCCACGGCCGACCGACGGCAGACGACAGCCACGACGAGCTGCGCTGGCTGGACCACGGTTCGTGGACCCGCCTGAACTGGCTGCCGGCGGACCTCCCGGTCGTAGAGCAGCTGGCCCGGCTCTGCGAGCCGGGCCCAGCGGGCTGACCCAGCGGCGAGCCCGGCGCCCTGCGACCGCCCTGCGACCGCGCTACGACCTCAGTCGACCACGGTCATCGGGATGCCGAACAGCGGGAACACGTGCTCGGTGTCCAGGAACATCGTGAACTCCACGACCTTGCCGCCCTGCACCCGCAGCACCTGCAGCGACCACGGCTCGAACGCCCCGCCCGGCCCGCTCGGCCGGTACTGCGCGAACGCGGGCATGCCGTTCGCGCGAGTGCGCACCAGCCGGGAGCCCTTGCACTCGATGCCCGGACCGGCCCACCAGGTGAGAATGTCGTCCCGCCCGCTGAGCCACAGCTCGTACGGCGGCATCGACTGGGTGGCGTCCTCCTTGATCAGCGCGGTGAGCGCAACCATGTCGTAGCGCTCGAAGGCGTCCAGGTAGCGCTCCAGCAGCTCGCGGTCCTCGTCGCTGAGGTCGCTCGACGTCTCGTTCTCGGAGGGGTCGCGCTCGGCGATCGTGGCCCGGGCTCGCTGCAAGGCGCTGTTCACCGAGGCCACTGACGTGTCGAGCAGCGAGGCCACCTCGGCGGCCGGCCAGGCCAGCACCTCACGCAGGATCAGCACCGCACGCTGACGCGGAGGCAGGTGCTGCAGCGCGGCGATGAACGCGAGGCGGATCGAGTCGCGCTCGACCGCCCGCTCGGCCGGGTCGCTCGCCGCCAGCACCTGCTCGTCCGGGATCGGCGTCACCCACGTCGCCTCGGGCAGGATCCCGCCATGCGGCGCGCTGGCGGAGCTGGCTGGCCCGAGGTCCATCGGGCGGGCCCGGCGTTGCCGGCCGTCCAGGGCGTCGAAGCACACGTTGGTGGCGATCCGGTACACCCAGGAGCGCAGGCTGGACCGACCCTCGAACCGGTCGATGGCCCGCCAGGCGCGAACCATCGTGTCCTGAACGGCGTCCTCGGCCTCGAACGCCGACCCGAGCATCCGGTAGCAGTAGCCGGTCAGCTCGTGGCGGAAAGACTCGAGCTGGTCCGCCGCACCAGCCCCGGACCGCTCGACAACCAGATCCGTCATTGCGCGCACCTCTCGCCGCTGCTCGCCCGACGTCCGCCGAGCGACACGAACCACCCTAAGTGGGGGCACCGACAAACGACAGGGCCGCCGCCCGGACCGGTCAGCCGGCAGCAGCCTTGGCGGCTGCCTTCTTCAGCTGCTTGTACTCGCGGACCTTCACCAACGAGTCAGCGTCGACGACGTCGGCTACCGAGCGGTAGCCCGGCAGGGCGTAGTCGCCGGCCGCGGCCTCCCAGCCGTCCGGACGCACGTCCAGCTGCTTGGCGAGCAGCGCCACGAAGATCTGGGCCTTCTGCTTGCCGAACCCCGGCAGCGCCATCACCCGCGCGAGCAGGTCACTGCCCGACGTCGCCTCGGTCCACAGCCGTGTCGTGTCACCGTCGTACTCGTCGGTGATCACGCGCGCGAGGTCCTGCAGCCGAGCGGCCATCGAACCCGGGAAGCGGTGGATCGCCGGCGGCCGGCTGCACAGCGCGGTGAACTCCTGCGGGTCGGCCTGCGCGATCGCCGCCGGGTCGAGCGTGCCGAACCGGTCGAGCACCTTCCACGGCCCGCGGAAGGCGTGCTCCATGCCGTACTGCTGGTCGAGCATCATGCCCACCAGCGGGGCGAACGCGTGCTCGTCCAGAACCTTGTCAGCTGCCACGTCGTTGGCGATCCCGAAGCCCATCTCGTCATGCTCTCACGCTCGGGCAGGGGCCCGGGGCGGCCCAGCGGGTCGGGCCGGGCGACACTGGATCGACCGGCACCGCAGGGCGTGCCCCCTTCAGAATGGACCGATCCGTGGATGTGTCGAGCTGGGTCGCGGCCGCCGTGGCGCTCGCCGCAGCCGTCTGCTTCGGCTGGTCGACGGCGCTCATGCACCACGGCGCCTCCGGCGCCTCCCCCGGAAGTCGCGGGATCGCCCTGCTGCGCCACGTCTTCACCCAGTGGAAGTGGCTGATCGGACTCGCTGCCAGCCTGTTCGGGCTGGCCCTGCACACCGTTGCGCTCGGGCTTGGTTCCCTGACCCTGGTGCAGCCCATCGTGGTGACCGGACTCTTCTTCTCGCTGGTCTTCCGGGACGCCCTGGATCGCCACTGGCCGAGTCGTCGCACCCTGACCTGGGGCGCCGTCACGGCCGCCGGGCTGGCGGTCTTCCTGGCCGCGACCGGCTCGTCCAACGGAACCGACCTGCCCGACGACCGCGGCGCCGCCGTCCTCATCGGGTTGGGCCTGATCGGCGCGGCAGTGGCCTGGAACCTCGCGCCACGGCGGCCGGTGCGGTCCGGGCTGCTGCTGGGCACGGCCGGCGGGATCGTGTTCGGTCTGATGGCCGGCTCGCTCAAGGCGACCACCGGCGCGTGGGCGCACCACGAGCTGTTCACGTCGTGGCCGTTGTACGCCGCGGTGACGATCGGCCTGACGGGGTTCCTGCTCAACCAGCACCTCTACCACCGCTCGCGACTCGCGGACTCGATCCCGATGCTCAACCTGGTGAACCCGTTGGTGGCCCTGGTCTTCGGCGTCGTGGTCTTCGACGAGCGGCCGCGGTCCAACCCGCTCGCGGTGCTGCTCGAGTGCGTGGGGCTGGCGGCCGTACTGCTCGGGATCTTCTTCCTGGGCCGGGGCGAGGGCGCGGCACAGGAGGCACCGCAGGTGCCGGCGGCCAGGTCCTACGCCGGCCGGAGCCTGACCGGCAGCGAGTCCACTCCGAAGACGACGGACTGCTGACGGAACTTGAGCTCGTCCGGGTCGACGGCCAGCGCCAGGTCGGGCAGCCGCCGGGCGATCGCCCGGAACGCGGTGCGCAGTTCCATCCGGGCCAGCTCGGCTCCCACGCATCGGTGGAACCCGTGCCCGAACGCGAGGTGCGAGTCAGCCCGGCGTCGAGGGTCGAAGTCATCGGGCTCTGCCGCGAACCTGGCGTCCCGGTTGGCGCCGCTCAACGAGCAGATCAGCGCGTCGCCGGCCGTGATGCGCTTGTCGAAGAGCTGTAGGTCGTGCCGCGCGAACCGCGGGAACCCGGTCTGCACCACCGACAGGTACCGCAGCAGCTCCTCGACGACTGCGACGACCGCGTCGTCGTCCTCGCGGATCAGCTGGATCGCCTCGGGGTGCTGGATCAGGGTGAGCGCGCCGAGGCTGAGCAGGCTGGCGGTGGTCTCGTAGCCGCCCAGGAACACACCGTCCGCGAGGCCGGCGAGGTCGAGGTCGTCGATCTCGTCGCCGTGCTCGCGCAGGATCGCGCCGATCAGGCCGGTGCCGGGCTCGGCGCGCTGCCGGGCGACGACGTCCAGCAGGAACGCGCGGGAGGTGGACGCCGCTCCGAACAGTCCGATCCCGCCTCCGGTCAGGTCGAACCGGGTGGCCCCCAGGTGACGGAACGCCTCCCGGTCCTCAGGCTCGACGCCCAGCAGCTCGCAGATGACCAGGAAGGGGATGGGGAACGCGAAGTCCGGGACGAGGTCGACCACCGGGCCCTTGGCCTCGAGGACGTCCAGCTGGTCATCCACGATCTGGGTGATCCGAGGCTGCAGCCGGGCCAGACGTCGCAGGGTGAACTCCGGGGTGAGCAGCGCCCGGAGCCGGGTGTGGTCCGGCGGGTCGGTCAGCCCGAGGCCGCCGACCGAGTGGGCCGCGGTGGTGCCGTGGCTCGGCACGAGCCGCCGGATGTCGTTGCTGTAGCTCGTCCGGTCGGCCAGCACGGCGCGGACCTCGGTGTGCCCGGTGACCAGCCAGACGTTGAACCCACCGAACCGGAGCAGTCTGCTCACCCGATCGCGCTCGCGCCGCCGTCCCAGCGCCGGCACGGGGTCGACCCCGTCCCGCCGGAAGGGCAGCAGGAACGACTCGGGCGCGAACGGCACCCTGGACAGGTCCAGGTCGCCGGCGACGGCCTTCTTCAGCACCCGACGGCCGAGCCAGCGTGACACCGGCGCGCTGAGACTGGTCATCCCCCTAGTGTGGCCCCGACGCGGTCCGCTGAGCCGCAACCCCACGCGATCCGCGAGCGAGTCCCGGTCGAGCGGCGCTCGCTGCTCGTCGAACGGCAACGAAACGGCGGTCACGAGTAGGTGCATTCGCTCTCCGGGCAAGGTGCGGCATCCCTAGGATCGGATCGTGCCCACGACAACCAACCCGTTGCCGAGCATGCACGGGGCGCAGGTCGTGATGGCGGCGCCGGCGCCCGGTCCCGGCAACTGGGCCGGGGCGGCGAGCGCCGTCCTGGTGGACGGCACCATCTGGCTCGTCTACCGGGTCCGTCGTCCGCTGAGCAGCGGCCGCGGGGTCGCCGTGGTCATCGCCCGCTCGAGCGACGGCGTGCACTTCGAGCAGGTCTGCGCAGTGCGTCGTACCGACTTCGGCGCCGAGTCGTTCGAGCGCCCCGTGCTCGTCCCACTCCCCGAAGGCGGGTGGCGGCTCTACCTGTCCTGCGCCACACCGGGATCCAAGCACTGGTGGATCGACTCGCTGACCGCGGCGACGGTCGAGGGGCTGGTCACCGGAGAGCGTCGCGTCGTGCTTCCCGGGGACGACGCGAATGCGCTCAAGGACCCGGTGATCGAGGTACGGGCCGACGGCTGGCACATGTGGGTGTGCTGTCACCCACTGGGCGAGCCTGGCCACGAGGACCGGATGACGACCCGGCACATGACGAGCGCGGACGGGCTGTCCTGGACGGACCGCGGGGTGGTGCTTCGCGGCCGTCCCGGCCACTGGGACGCGCGAGGCGCGCGAGTGACCGCGGTGCTCTCACACGACCCGCTGACCGTGCTCTACGACGGGCGTCCGGACGCCGAGTCCAACTGGTTCGAGCGCACCGGCGTCGCGGCGGTCGTCGACGGGGAGCTGCGCGCGCTCGACGACGTCGCGATCGGTTCGCCGCACGGCGACGGTGCGCTGCGGTACGCCTGCGCCGTACTGCTTCCGGACGGCCGGACCCGGTTCTACTTCGAGGCATCACGTCCGGACGGCGCGCACGACCTGCTCACCAGCGTCGCCTGAGGGCACGTCCCGCGACAGTTCAGCTGTGCGCACGCTGTCGTGCGGCGAAGGAGCCGCGGTCGTCGTGCGATCGCCAGTCCGCGAAGCTCGCCCCGGTGACCTGCTCCAGCAGCTCGATGTCGTCGGCGAAGCTCGCCAGCAGCTGAGCACGGTGCTCGGGCTGGAGCCGAGGGCGCGGCGTCCCACGGTCAGCCTGCAGCGCCCGGACCAGCGGTCGGCTGAGCTGTCGCCATCGCTGCGGGTGGGTGAAGGCGCCCAGCGTGGCCCCGGTGCGTACGGCGCGACCGAGCAACGCTGCCCGGGCACCGGGCGTGACGTACGGCCGGTGGTTGTCGGGCGGGATCCGTGTCACGACTCCGGGTGCGACGCCGATGAACTGGCTGACCCGGTCGAGCGTGGCGCCCGGCGCGTCGACCAGCTCGCGGTACCGCAGCACCAGCACCTGCTCCCGGTCCACCCGCGAGTACAGGTCGGCCAGCTGACGGCCGTACAGGCCGAGGCCGCGGTACCGCCAGAAGGGCGCCCAGCCGGCGGCCACCCGCTCGTCCTCACGCCTGAACGCGGACAGGAAGTCGGCGTCGGGCTCGAGCCCGTCCGACCACAGGTGCATCCAGTTCGAGTAGGCGCGATCGACGGGATCGCGCAGCACGACGACGAGCCTGACCCCAGGCAACTCCTCGACGATCCGGCGGCGGGCAGTGGAGCTCCAGAGGTAGAACGGCGTGCTCTCGCCGCGAACGGCGCCCTCGGGAGCCGCCGCGAACAGTGCCTCGTAGTCGTCCCTGCGCCAGACCCACTCCCGGTTGCTGTGCGCGTCGCCAGGACCGCGGTAGCTCGGCGGGGGGACGTCGTCGCACAGGTAGTACTTGGGCTCCTTCAGGTGCGGAGCAGCCGGTGAGGTGAGGTGGATGTCCGGGTGCCCGGCCAGCGCGGCGTGCAGCGCCGACGTGCCGGCCTTGGGAGCGCCCACGACGAGGAAGTCCGGCCGCGGGTCACGGGTCGCGCTCATGCTGCGCAGTGTATTGTCTACCAACCCAGTTGACTTAACTTTCTCATCATCCGGAACCGACCGCTCTCAGCGGCAGCCATGCCAGCACGTCCTGGATGACGGTGTCCCACAGCGACCACTCGTGCCCTCCAGGACGCAGGTCCGTGGTCACCTCGATCCCACGCCGCCCGGCGGCTTCCAGGAACGGGGTGCTGCCCACGATGAGCTCGTCGTCCGTCCCGCATCCGACGTACAGCGCGGGCAAGGCCGCCCGGGCGTCGTCGTCCAGCCCTTCGAGGACGCCGACCAGGTCGTCGTCCGACCCGGACAGGTCGCGTCCGTCGAAGACCACGGACAGGACGTCGTCACGCAGCCGGTCGACCCGTTGCAGCCCAACCAGATCCAACGCCCCGGACAGGCTCGCCGCCGCAGCAAACCGCTCCGGGTGGTGCAGCGCCCACTTCATCGCGCCGAACCCGCCCATCGACAGCCCTGCCACGAACGTGCCGCCCGGCTGGTGGAGACGCGGAAGAACCGCTCGACGACCTCCGGCAGCTCCTGCGTCATGAACGTCCAGAACCGCCCTCCGTGGACCTGGTCGCAGTAGAAGCTCCGCTGAACCTGCGGCATCACGACCGCCAGCCCCAGCGCCTCGGCGTAGCGTTCGATCGAGGAGTACCTCGTCCAGGCCGTCGCGTCGTCGCTGAGCCCGTGCAGCAGGTAGAGCACCGGTGGCGGCCCCTGTCGCGCATTGCCCTGGACGCCGATCTGCGCTTCGGTCGGCTGCGGGAGCAGCACGGTCATCGAGGTCCCGACGGCGAGCACGTCGGAGAAAAAGTCGCACCTGATCAACGCCATGGTCGCCTCCGCCACCAGGGGGGGTGTTCGCGCGGGCTGCGCAGTGGGACCGTCATGCCATGACAGGTGACGAAACCTATGTCTACCGCCAGTCCTGGGAGCAGGAACGCGCGCGGCTGGCGGGCCTGTCCGCCCAGTTCGACCCGGGCACGAAGAGGCATCTGCGAACCATCGGTGTCGCCAGCGGCTGGCGCTGCTGGGAGGTGGGCGCGGGAGCCGGCAGCATCGCGGCGTGGCTGGCGGACGAGGTCGGCGAGACGGGCCACGTGCTCGTCACCGACCTCGACACCCGCTTCGTCGAGGAGCTGGCCGGCGACCACGTCCAGGTACTGCGGCACGACCTGACGGGCGACGAACTGCCCGAGGGTGAGTTCGACCTGATCCACGCTCGTGCCGTGCTCGAGCACCTGCCGTCCCGCGAGCGCACCTTGCGGCGACTGGTTGGCAGGCTGCGTCCGGACGGCGTGCTGTTCCTGGAGGACGTCGTGTTCGGCGGCACGCACCTGTCGCTGTCCCTGCCGATGATCTCCCCGGCCGCGGCAGCGGGACTGCTCAGCAGGGTGCAGGAGGCCGTGGCCGGCGCGTTCCGCTCCGTCGGCGCCGACCCGGAGTACGGGATGCTCCTGCCGGAGCGCCTGATCGACGCCGGGCTGCAGGACGTGAACGCCGAGCTCAGCACGCTGCTGACCCGCGGCGGCACCGACGAGGCGCAGTTCTATCGGCTCAGCATCGCCGAGCTGGGCGAGCGACTGGTCGAGCACGGGCTGCTGGACCAGGTTGACCGCCAAACGATCGACGAGCTGCTCAATCACGAGGACACCCGTTGGCCGTCCGTTGCCATGATGAGCGCCTGGGGACGACGTCCATGACTTCATGGTTCATCCCGGATCGCCTGCGGCCCAACCGGACCAGCGGCTGACGTCGACGACCAGAACCGGACCGGCCGGCGGCTGCGCCAGGTACTGCTCGTACCGCGAGACCAGCAGCGCCACGCCGTGGCGAGCCTCAACGTCAGCCGGCTCGAGGACCCGCGCGTCGCCGTCCGCCCTGACCCACCACAGCGCCACCCAGTCGTCGTCGTACTGGTCGACCAGCAACGCGACCGCCGGGTTCGCGCGGACGTTGGCGAGTCGGCGAAGGTCGTTGCTGCGCTTGGGTTTGTGGTCGACCGCGCTGTACACCCGCTCGCCCTCGACAGCGAACACCAGAGGGACGACGTGCGGACGTCCACCCGGACCGCAGGTCGCGAGCCGGGCGACCCGCGCGCCGGCGAACCGGGCGCGGGCCGCCAGCGGGCTGAGTGAGGTCAGGCGAGGGCCTTCGCCTTGAGGGAGTCGAACTCGCTCTGGTTGATCGCGCCCGAGTCGAGCAGCTCCTTGGCGTGCTTGATCTGTTCCGCCGGCGAGGCCCCGGAGCCGGCCACGCTCTTGATGTAGGCATCCTGCTGCGCCACAGCACCCTTGACCGCCGACGCCTGCCGCTCGGCCATGCCGCCGCCGCGCGCGATCAGGTACACCAGCGAGGTGAGCAACGGCAGGACGATCAGCAGCACGATCCAGATGGCCTTGACGATTCCCGAGGTGTCACGGTCGCGGAACAGGTCGGTGATGATCGCGAACAACACCATGAGGTAGGCGATGAAGGCGAACGAGATGATGATGAACCAGACGACATCCCAGAAGGACATGACACATCCCTTCGTCACGAGCACGGTCCGAGCCGTGGCCGCGGTGCTGCCTCCGTCCCTCGGAGGTACCGGTTCCACGCTGACGACTCATCGACCCTGGGGCATCACCCGTGACGGGTGATGACGGTCTGCGACCGCAGCGGCTCAACGGGCCTCGAGGAGCCCGCGCAGGAAGGCGGCCTGCCCCAGGTGCTGGGCGTCGTCGTCCACCACGCTGACCAGGCGCACGCCCAAGGTGACCGGCGGGTCCCAACGCTTGTCGACGACGCGGTCCAGGTCGGCGTCCTTCACCCCACCGAGCACCCGGGCGCTCTGCGCCAACGCGTCGTCCAGGTAGCCGGTCAGCAGAGCACCGTCCTCGACCCGCACCCGGGCGACCTCGTCGCTGCTGTGCCCGTATCCCGTGTCGGCGGCATCGAGGGGCAGCCCGAAGCGTTCCGCCCAGCCGTTCGTGAACCACACCTGCTCCACCTCGAACGCGGCGGCAACCTGCGCGTCCTGCACCCGGGCCGCGTGCCAGACCAGCCAGGTGATCGAGTTCGAACGCCCGTCGATCCGGGCGTTCAGCTGCTCGCCGGTCAAGCCCTCGACGACCGACCTGGCACCGTCCCCGATCCGGCTGAGCGCGTCGTTCAGGACGTCGATCCCGTTCATCTCGATCCTCTCGCTGGGCAGTCAGCCCCAGACCTGCTCGGCCGTCCGGACGACGAGCCGCAGCTTGGCGAACTGTTCCTCAGGGGTGAGGGCGTTCCCCTCGACGGTCGAGGAGAAGCCGCACTGCGGTGACAGGCTGAGCTGGTCGAGCGGCACGTAGCGGCTGGCCTCGTCGATCCGCCGCTTCAGGTCGTCGACGTCCTCCAGCTGCGGGCTCTTCGTGGTGACCAGGCCGAGTACCACCTGCTTGCCCGGCGGGACGAACCGCAGCGGCTCGAAACCGCCGGACCGCTCGTCGTCGTACTCCAGGAAGAAGCCGTCCACGTCCAGTCCGCCGAACAGCGCCTCGGCCACGAAGTCGTAGCTGCCGGAGGCCGCCCAGGAGGACCGGTAGTTCCCCCGGCAGAGGTGCGTGGTGACCCGCAAGCCGGGTGGCCGATCGGCCAGCGCCGCGTTGATGGTGCGGATGTAGCGCTCGTGCTGGTGGTCGGCGTCCTCACCCAGCGCGGTCATCCGGGCTCGTTCGGCCGGGTCGTTCAGGTAGGCCAGGCTCGTATCGTCCAGCTGGAGGTAGGTGCAGCCGAGCTCCGCCACGGCCGCGACCTGGCTGGCGTAGGCGGCGGCCAGGTCGGCCCAGAACACGTCCAGGTCGGGGTACACCGAGCGGTCGATGGAGGCCGCGCCGCCGCGGTAGTGCACCATGCTGGGCGACGGGATGGTGAGCTTGGGCGTCAACCCGTCGACCTGCGCCTGCAGGAAGCTGAAGGCTTCCTCGAAGATGGTGCGCGGCAAGGTGATCGGCTCGTCGATCCGCAGCCCGGCGGCCGTGAAGTCCAGGTCGCCTTCGGCGTTGTGGAAGTGCACCTGGAGCTGCTCGTCGGTGCGCTGCACGCCGCCGAGCTGGTAGATGAAGTCCATGTGCCACGAGGTGCGCCGGAACTCGCCGTCCGTCGCCGACTGCAGACCCGCCTCGGCCTGCTGCCGCACCACCTGCGTGACGCACTCGTCCTCGACCGCGCGCAACGCGTCGTCGTCCAGCCGGCCAGCTGCGCGGGCCGCCCGCGCGTCCAGCAGCCGCTGGGGTCGCAGGAGGCTGCCGACGTGGTCGGCCCGGAAGGGCGGTGCCGTGCGCTGCGTCATGGGTCGTGCCTACCACGCCCGCAGTCGATGTGCCTTCGGAGCCAGCACGCTCTGCCGCGGACATCAGCGATGACTGCGGTCGTGGTTGACAGTCTCATCCAGCAGGGCCGACGCTGCCGGTCTGGTCGTGCGAGGCGAAGGAGCCGTCGTGGCGGGACCGATGTGGCTCGACGTCGCGCTCGCCGTGCTGATGGTGGGGTCCGCCGGCTACCACCTCGACCGGCTGCGCCGGGCAAGAGGCCGGGGCCGGCGCCGGCAGCCGGACGTCGCCCACCTGGTGATGAGCGGCGCCATGGCGGTGATGCTGGTGTCCCACCTCGGTGCCGGGCTGCTGCTGCTGTCCGCCGCAGCGTTCGTCCCGTTCGCGACCTACTTCGTGGCGCGCAGCGTGCAGGCGCTGGTCGGTGCCGGGCCGATGGGGGCGGCACCAGCGCTGCGGCAGGCGCTGGCCGGCTGCGCCATGGTCGTCATGCTCGCGGCAGGCGCCGGCGTACTCTCCCCCGCCAGCGGGACGTCCGCGACGTCGGGGACGGTGGCGCTCGGTCATCACGGTGCGGTCGGGCAGACATCAGTGGCCGTGCCGCCAGGCGCGACGGAGCACCCGGCCGGGCTAGCGCTGACCTGTGCCGCCCTCCTGGTGATGATCGCGGTCACCGCGGCCTGGCAGGCCCGCGGGCTGCGGCGCCCGTCCTGGCAGAAGGGTTGCCAGCTCGCGATGAGCGCCACGATGGCCTACATGCTCGCGCTCATGCTCTGAGCGGGACGGCGGTGCCGCGCACCCGCACCCGCGGGTCGCCGGCCACCAGACGGACCCGCAGGACGCCCGGCCGGCCGAGGTCCTCGCCCTGGCGCAGGGTCAGCTCGGCGTCCGGCGACGCCAGCCCCAGGGTGCGCAGGTAGTGGCCGAGAGCGAGGGCCGCGGCACCGGTGGCCGGGTCCTCGACGACGCCGCCGACCGGGAACGGGTCCCGCACGTGCAGCACGGTGGCGTTCTCCCGCCACACCAGCTGGACGGTGGTCAGGTCGAGACGGCGCATCAGCGCAGCCAGCTCGTCGAAGTCGTAGTCCAGGTCGGCGAGCCGAGCCCGGGTCCTGGCGGCGAGTACCAGGTGCCGGACCCCGGCGAACGCGATGGCTGGCGGAACGTCCGCGTGCAGGTCGTCCCTGCCCCAGCGCAGCGCGGACAGCGCCTCGTCGACCGCGTCGCGGGCGACCTGCTCCACCGCCGGCTCGACGCTGGTGAGCTCGGCCTCGAGCAGGCCGTCGTCGCGTCGAGTCACCTCGACCGGGACCGGCCCGGCGGCGGTGCGCAGCAGCAGCGGGCCGACACCGAGGGCCTCGCCGAGCACGACACCGGTCGCGACGGTGGCGTGACCGCAGAACGCGACCTCAGCGAGCGGGCTGAAGTATCGGAGGACGACGTCGCGGCCCTGCCGCTCGGTGACGAAGGCGGTCTCGGAGTGGCCGAGCCGCGCCGCGACCGCCTGCATCTGCTGCTCGGTCATGCCCGCAGCGTCCGGCACGACGCCAGCCGGGTTCCCACCGCTGGGGACGTCGGTGAAGGCGGCGTACTCCAGCTCCTGCCGCGGCCCCCAGGGCAGGCTCACGGTGAAGTCGTCGTTCCGGGTTTGGCCCGGTCCGTCCGGCTGAACGAGAGGGCGATGATGGCCAGCACCGTGGCCGGCAGCAGCAGGATTCCGATGGAGGCAAGGCCGAGGATCATGCAGACGGCGAACAGGACCGACGCCACCGCGGCGCTCACCCAGCTCCTGGTGACCGCAGTGGCGACGCTGCAACCGATCGCGGCCAGGACGAGCACGACGTAGAACCAAGCCACCCCGACATCGCCCTGCTTCAGCACCAGCCACACGTAGACGCCGAGGAAGACGACGCCGAAGACGGCCGCCACCACCGAGGGCCGGCGGGCGCGGAAGCCCGAGGTGTTCGCTGCACTCATGTGCGCAGCATCTCAGAGGTCAGCTGCGGCGCTCCTCGACGACCCTCTTGACCAGGAAGAAGGGCAGGATGAACGCGGCGAGGGCGCCGGCCAGCCAGACGATGAGCGCGGCAAGGATCCAGGTCGAGACGCCGTCCACCTGGATGCCGTCGGAGATGACGTTCGTGATGACGAGTGCGACCAAGGTCGAGATGATCCCGACTCCCCCGCTGAACGCACCGGCGCCCTTGGTCACCGCGTTTGTGAGCATCGGCGACAGGATCGCCTGCACGATCGCGAAGATGATGGCGACCTCGAAGTACGCGGACGTCTCGATGCTCAGCCCGTCCAGCAGCAGATCGGCGACGAGGATGCCGACGAACGCCGACACGAAGTAGACCAGAAGCCTGATCAGGAAACGGATCACCTGATCAACGTAGCCCCCGCGACCCTGGGGGTCGAGACGCCCGAAGGGCGAGTACTAGCCCGCGCTGCCGGAGATGTTGACCAGCCAGGTCACGCCGAACTGGTCGACGCACATGCCGAAACTGTCACCCCACGGCGCCTGCTCCAGGGGCACGCTCACGGTACCGGCGCTGGAGAGCTTGTCCCAGTAGCCGCGCAGCTGCGCGTCGTCGTCGCCGCTGAGCGACACCGAGATGGAGGATCCCGAGCTGTACTCCATCGAGTTCGGGGTGTCGGCGGCCATCAGCGCGAGGCCGCCGGGTGCCTCCAGCACTGAGTGCATGACCTTGTCCGCCTCGGCGGGATCCTCGCTGGCCTGGAACTCGGCGAAGGTGCTGATGCTCAGCTCGCCGCCGAAGACCGACTGGTAGAACTCCATGGCCTCACGAGCGTTGTCTCGGAAACCAAGGTAAGGGTTGAGCCGGGTGCTCACGGGTCCGCTCCGATCGTCAGAGAAGGGACTGGACCTCCGAGGCTACGTCCAGGCGTCCCGTGATTCCAGAGCGTTCAGCCGCCGCCCTTGCGCCGGCGGCCCTCAGTCGACTCCGTTCGCGGCGACGATCGACGCGTAGACGTCGGCGCTGCCCTTTCGGGTCCGCGCGAAGGTTTCGCGGTCGACGGAGTGCAGCCCGAGCTGGTGCCCGTAGCCGAAGATCCACTCGAAGTTGTCCATCAGCGTCCAGTGCAGGTAGCCGAGCACGGGCACGCCCTCCTCGACCACGTCGAGCAGTCCGCGCAGTGACGGCGCGAGAAATCCGGCGCGCAGCGCGTCGTCGGAGGTGGACACGCCGTGTTCGGTGACCAGCACCGGGATCCCCGTGGTTCGGTGGGCGTATCGCACCGCGCCGGCCAGCGACAGTGGCTCGATCGCCGAGCCCAGCTGGTTGACCGGCGCCCCGACACCGACCGGCACCGCACCCTTGTCGTCGTATCGGATCTGCTCGTAGTTCTGCACGCCGACGAAGTCGTCCGCGCGCACCAGGTCGAGCCAGCGCTCGTACACCTGGGCTCGCTTGCGGTCGCGGATCGACGGGTCGTCACCGACGACCTGGTCGTCGACGATCGCCAGGCTCAGTCCGACGGGCAGGTCCGGACGATGGGCCTTGATGGCCGCTCGGGCCGCTTCGTGGCCGGCGGCGAGACCATCGGCGATGGCGTCCATCTCCTCCGGCAGCACCACGTTCGAGAGCCGGTACCGGCTGACACCGGCCGCCGCGCCGGCGGCGGCCAGGGTTGCCCGCTCGAGGTCGCGGACGAAGTCGGGCAGGTCAAGCCAGGTCAGCAGACGCGGCAGGTTGGGCTCGTTGAGCGTCACCGCGACGGCGATGCGGTCGCCGAACGCGGCCATCACCTGGTCGCAGTAACGGGCGAACAGTCGTGGCGCCTGCTCGTCCAACCAGCCACCGCGCATCGCGAACCAGTGCGGCGAGGTGAAGTGGTTGAACGTGACCACCGGAGCCATCCCGCGCTCCACGCAGCGGTCAGCGATCGACGCGTAGTGCTGCAGGGCCGCGCTCGAGAACTCACCGTCGGCCGGCTCGACCCGAGCCCACTCGACCGAGAACCGGTATGCGTTCAACCCCAGGCCGGCGGCCAGGTCGACGTCCTCGCGCCACAGCTCGTAGCCGTTGCAGGCCCTGCCGGAGGCTTCGCGAAACACCGATGGCTGCACGTGCTCGGCGAACCACGTGTCGCTGCCAGTGTTGTCGCCCTCGTTCTGGTGCCCCGCACCCGCTACCCCCCACCAGAAGCCGTCGGGAAAGCGTCCTGCCGTCATGTCACTCCTCTTGCCCGCCGGTCGTCGACCGGTCCAGCAGTTCGACGAGGTTTCCCTCGGGGTCGGCCACGAACGCCATCCGCACGCCCGCCTCTGGCGAAGGCCTCGGTGTCATCACCGCTCGTGCTCCCAGTCCGAGCAGCCGCTCGAACGTCGGGTCCAGGTCCGAGACATCGAAGGCGATGTGGCCGAACGCCTGCAAGAGCGCAGCCTCAGCCGGGTCAGCTGCCCGCAGTCCGGGCTGGGATCCCGTGCGGTGCAGCAGCTCGAGGCGGTCCCCGCGACCGGGGTGGATGAGCATCACGACGTCCAGGTCTGACGCGTCCACCCGCAGTGCCAGCTCGCGGACGAAGCCGAAGGCGGTGCAGTACCAGGACTCCGCGGCGCCGAGATCGGCGACGTTGAGGCCTACGTGGTCCAGGCGTGGCACGCGTTCAGCCATGGACGTTCAGCCTCGCCGGGTCCGCGGACAGGTACGAGGCGAACCGCCCGTCCGGGTCTCGCTCGGCCCGGATCCCCTCGAGTCGGACGAGCTTCTCGTCGGTGAGGAAACGGTCCTGGCGGCGGGTGAAGTCGGTGTCGCCGAGGTAGACCCCGACTCCGCCAGCCGCCGCGATCGCCGCCGTCTGCCGGTGCACCCGCGACCGGTAGCGCTCGTCGTCGGCCTCGTCGCGGTAGATGAGGTAGGTGGCGACGTAGACGTTGCCCTGCACCGAGAACGCCATGTCGGGCAGTTGGCGGGTCGGCGCCCAGCCGTACCAGATCGAGAACGAGTGCTCGGTGTCGAGCGCACGCCAGACGTCCAGCAGCAGCGGTGCGAGAACCGTCGCGGGCGCGTCCGTCCAGGTGCAGTCGACCGCGTACCGATGCCCCTCGGGGTTCTGGCCGGCCTGAGCCAGGCTCTCCTGCTCGATCGACGTGGCGCTGGTCACCCGCCCCAGCTCTCGGCCCTGCACCGGGCACTCCCCCAGACCGGCCAGCAGCTCGCGGGCCTCGTCGTCCGAGTCGGCCAGGCACGTCGTGTGCAGCAGCAGCACCGTGCCGCCGGGGTGACTGGTGCCGTCGTACAGCGGGACGTCGGGCAGCCGGGTGGCCGCCAGCACCGGCTCGACGCGGCGGTCCAGAACGGGCAGGACCTCGTGCAGCCAGTGCACCACCGCCTCGGCGTCGTCCAGGTCGAAGGTCCAGGTGTCCTGCCACATCACGGGAGGGAGCGGGTGGGTCTGCAGGTGGAAGGTCGTGACGATTCCCGGGAAGCCGGGGCCGGCGCCGCGGGCCGCCCAGTACAGGTCCGGGTTCGACTGCGCGTCGGCGCGCACCAGCTCGCCGGCCGCGGTGACCACCTCGACCGCCACGATGCTCTCGCAGGCCCAGCCCAGCGCTCGACCGTTCCAGCCCTGACCACCCTGCAGGAGATAGCCACCGAGGCCCACACCCGGGCAGTGACCGACTGGGAAGGCTCGGCCCAGCGCGGCCAGGAACGGTGCGAGCTCCAGCGCGCCGGTGGTCGCGGGGCCGGCAGCGACCACTCCGGTTGCCTCGTCGTAGGCCAGCGCTCGCAGGACGCCGAGGTCGATCAGCAGCGCGTCATCGTGCAGGCTCCAGGCCGCCCACGAGTGACCACCCGAGCGGATGCTCACCTTCCAGCCACGCTGGTTCGCCAGCCGGACGCCGGCCGCCACGTCGGCGGCGTCGGCGGCCTCGAGGATCGCCGCCGGGAACCGGTCGGGCCGGCGGGCGTTGAAGATGCGGCCGACTCTGGCCCGCTCGTAGCCATCGTCGCCGCACAGCATCAGCCGGCCGCGCAACGGCCCGCTCATCCGACCACCGCCGCGCCGCCGTCCACTGGCAGGTTCGCGCCGCTCACGTGCGACGCCTCGTCGCTGGCCAGGAAGAGGATCGCGTTCGCGACGTCCTCGGGCTGACCCCACCTGCGCAGCGGAACCCGGGACAGGATCTGCTCGGTCGGGCTGTCCGGCCCGTGCAGCAGCGGGCTGGTCTGCGGCGTCTCGGTCATCGCCGGGCTCACGGCGTTGACCCGGATGCCGTGCGGGCCGCCTTCCACGACGAGCTGGTTGGTCAGCGCCAGGACGCCGCCCTTGGCTGCGCCGTGGGCGTTCTGCGGCATGAACCAGGCACCGCGGGAGCCCGAGATCGAGCCGATGTTGACGATGGATCCGCCACCGCGCGCCACCAGGTGCGGCCTGGCCGCCCGGGTCACCAGGAACACGATATCCAGCTCGTTGCGCATCGTGAAGGACCAGTCGTCGTAGGACAGCACGTCGATCGCGTCCATCCGGCCACCGGCCGATCGCACGAGCTCGACGGTCTGCTGCGAGGACTCGGCCCACAGGTCGCAGCCGACCACGTGAGCACCCTCGCGGGCGCAGACCAGCGCCGTCGCCCTCCCGATGCCGCCACCGGTGCCGGTGACCAGGACGACCTTGCCGGCCAGCCGACCGGTCACGAAGTGGCCGGCTCCTGCGACGCCTTCGCCAACCCGCCGCCGCCGAAGTTCTTGTCATGGTCGAGCGTCATCCGCAGGATCGGGTAGGCCGTCTCGCGCATCTGCTGCTCGTAGCCGCCGATCGCCTCGATCAGCTGCGCCTCGCCGCGGGCGACCCGGTCCAGCTGCTCCACCAGCAGGGCGGCGTCGTTGAGCGACAGGTTCGCTCCCATGCCGAGGGTGGGCAGCATGCCGTGCGCCGCATCGCCGACGATCGTGACGCGGGACGGCTCCCAGCTCTCCTTGGGCTCGATGAAGCCGAACGGGATCATGAAGATGGAGTCCGGGTCCATGCCGGCCACCAGCGCCTGCGCCGCGGGGTGCCAGCCCTCGACGGCAGCGAGCATCGACTCCTGCATGAGCCCGGGGGTCTCGGCCGTCCACTCCCGGGTCGGCGGCACGACGGTGCCCGGGGTCACGCTGCAGCTGATCATCACGTACCCGGACTCGGGGTCCAGGTGCACGTCCGGAGCGATCTCGGCGGCGGCCTCGTCCGCGGCCCGGCGCGGCCGGAACGTGGCGATGAGCAGTCGCGAACCCTTGCGGTCCACGGCCATCAGCACACCCTGGTTGAGGATGTCGGGCATCAGCTCGTCGAGCTCGGGGGTCAGCGGGGTGCGGCCGTACACTCCGATCCCCTTGATCCCGGTCGCAACCACCGGGACGTCCGGGAACAGCTGGCCACGGACGGCCGACCGGATGCCGTCGGCCCCGACCAGGACGTCGCCACGAGCGGTCCGGCCGTCGGCGAGCGTCACCGTCACGCCGTCCGCGTCCTGGTCGTAGGAGACGACCGGAGCACCGACGTGCAGCCGGTCGCCGAGCCGACCGGACAGCACCTGGCGCAGCGTGCGGCGATGAACCCCGGTGTGCGCGCGGGGTCCGGTGTTCGGCGGACCCATGTGCGGGCGCGAGCTGAGCTCGTTGAACTGGTTGTCCAGCACGATCGACTCCGGCCGGTCGTAGGACTCGCGTGAGGTCTCCAGGTACAGCTCGAACAGGTCGTCGGGCAGGACCCGGCGCAGTGCCTCACCACCGATCGCGTTGAAGTGCAGGTAGTAGCCCTGCTTGCGGTCCAGATCGACGTCCCGCTCGAACACCTCGACGGTGTGGCCCGATCTCAGCAGCCCCTGGGCGGTGGCCAGGCCGGCGAGACCCCCACCGGCGATCAGCACGTGCAACGGTCGGTCGTCGTTCACAGCCGCTCCTGAGGTGCTAGGTGCCGACCGCTTCGTCGCGGCCGACTCTCGTTCTATGAAAGTTGCTTTCGTGGATGAGCCTAGATCGTCTGCGCGCAGGAATCCAGGGTTTCAGCCCTGCATCGGCCGCATCATGTCGTCACCGTCCCAGCCGTCCGCGAGGGCGGACAGCCGGCGGTGCATCCCGAGGATCGGCGGTCCGGCCCGGTGGACCTCGATCGGGTGCGGGAACAGCTGTCCACCGTCGTGCCAGGCCACCGACACCGCGCCGGAGGACGCGGTGTGGATCAGAGCGCAGCCGAGGGAGTCCAGCCGGGCCGACTCCGCCTCGAGGTCGTCCACGACCCAGCTGACGTGGCCCACCCGGTCGGTGCCGATCCGGTACGAAGCAGCCAGTGCGGGGTCGACCGAGTGCACTACTGCGAGCTCGATCACGATCGGCCCCCAGGCCGCGAAGGCCGCCGTGTGGTCAAAGTAGGTGGGGTCCTGGACCGCCGTCCCGTCAGCGAGCACGAACTCGTCGAACCGGACGTGCGGGTGCACCAGGAACGGCCCGACACCGAGCGTCCGGACGGCCAGGTCGACCGCCGCGCCGAGGTCCTCGACCCAGTAGCCGATGTGGTGCAGCGGTCCCACGGCGGCCTCCCTGGCGAGATCGGCAGTGCTCGTTCTGTGGAAGTCATATTCTGACAGTGAGAGTATGTCTCGGTGAAGCTCACCCACCTAGGCCACGCCTGCCTGCTCGTCGAGACCGACGGCGCTCGACTGCTGCTGGATCCCGGCACGATGTCCGCGTTCGACGACGTGCGCGACCTGGACGCCGTCCTGGTCACCCACCAGCACCCGGACCACCTCGACGTCGCCCGGCTCGCCCCGCTGCTCGCCGCCAACCCCGGGGCCGCCCTGGTGGTCGACCCGGACTCGGCCACGGCGGTGCCGGACCTGCCCGCCACCCACACCGTGGCCCGCCCCGGCGACCGGCTGACGTTCGGCGGAACGGCGGTCGACGTGCTCGGCGGTTTGCATGCAGCGGTCTACCGCGACGTACCGGGCTGCACCAACTCCGCCTACCTGGTCGGGGGCGGCGCGCTGCTGCACCCGGGGGACTCGTTCTTCGTCCCGGAGCAGGACGTCGACGTCCTGGCTGTCCCGGTGGACGGCCCGTGGCTCAAGCTCGCCGAGGCCGTCGAGTACGTACGTGCGGTGTCCCCGCGGGTGGCCGTGCCGATCCACGAGGGCGAGACCACGGACCCGGCCAAGTACGCGGGCATGCTCGGCGCGTTCAGCCCGGCCGGTGTGGTGACCCGGCTGACCGCAGGCGAGCCCCGCACCCTCTGAGCACCGGTCCGCCCTCACGGTGCGGCCGTCGTCCAGCGGTGCGACCCGGCGCCGGCCGAGGCGACCCCGCCGCCCGGCAGCTCGACGGTTGCGGTGGTGCCGCCGGGCACGTCCAGGGCCAGCGCGAGCTCACCGCCCGCGATCCGCCAGGTCACCGAGATCGTGCCGAACGGGCTGTCGTGCCGCGCCGAGGCTGAGGTCAGGCCTCCTCCCGGCTGCGGCCGCACCCGGAACGTCCGGTAGCCCGGCGACGTGGGCTGGAGCCCCGCGACGTACTGGTGCAGGAACGAGATCACGGCACCCTTGCTGTAGTGGTTGAGCGACTCGTGAGCCACCCCGTCGGCGTCGACCCCGTTCCAGCGCTCCCACACGGTCGTGGCTCCGCGCTCGACCATCGTCAGCCAGGACGGCTCGGTGCCCTGCTGCAGCAGCTCATAGGCGGTCGCCAGGTGACCGGAGTCGGCCAGCGCGGGGAGCAGCAGCCCGGACGACAGGAACCCGGTGCCCAGGTGACCGCCGGCCAGGACGACAAGGTCCACTAGCCGTTGTGCCACACCAGGTCGCAGCTCGTCGGGGACCAGATCGAACGCCAGCGCGCGCACATGCGCCGCCTGGGTCTGCACCCGCAACGACCCGTCGTCGTCCAGGACGGTCGCCCGCCAGGCCTCCAGGGCGCCCGCGGCAACCCGCCGGTACCGAGCGACGACGTCCGGTGCCGCGCCGACCAGCTCGCCGACCAGGGCTGTCGTGCGCGCCGAGCGGTGCAGGTACGCCGTGGCCACCTCGGACTTGTCCGCGCCGGCGAAGGCCCGGAAGTCGGTGATCTCGGTGCCCGGCTCCAGCCACTCGCCCCAGTGAAACCCGGTGTCCCACAGGAATTTCTCGTAACCGGCCGGTTCTGGGCTGATCGCGACGCGTCCCGGGTGCCGGTGCTGCTCGGCGCGGTCGATCGCGTAGTCCAACCAGGCGGTCGCCGACGGCCAGCTCTCGCGCAGCAGGGACGCGTCGCCGTAGGCCTGGTAGAGCTCCCAGGGAGCGCTCACCACGACGTCGCCCCAGCCCGCGGAGCCGTTCAGCGCGCCGAGCGGGCCGTCGAACCCCTCGGACGGCGGGCAGGGCGACATGTTGGCGACGCAGCCGTCCGCACGTTGGTCCAGCGCGACGTCCCGCAGCCACTTGCGGCTGAAGCCGAGGACGTCGTACAGGAACGCGGCGGTCGGCGCGAACACCTGCCAGTCCCCCGTCCAGCCGGCCCGTTCCCGCTGCGGGCAGTCGGTCGGGATGTCGCACACGTTGCCGCGCAACGACCACACGACGGCCTCGTGCAGCCGGTTCAGCCGGTCGTCGCTGCACTCGAACCAGCCCGTCCGGCGCAGGTCGCTGTGCACGACGACACCGGTGACGTCGTCCGCTGACAGCTGTCCCGGGTGGCCCTCCACCCGCACATAGCGGAACCCGTGGGTGGTGAACCGGGGCTCGAAGACGTCAGCCGGCAGCCCTGCGGAGACGACCTCGTCCACCTGCCCGACCGGCAGCGGCTCCGGGATGATCGGCAGGTTCACGTCCAGGTGAGCGGTGGTCAGGTCGCCGTCGGCGTCGAGGTGCTCGCCGTGCCGCAGGGTGATCGTCGTGCCGGCCGGCCCGAGGTGGGTCAGCCGCGTCCAGCCGTTGACGTTCTGGCCCAGGTCCACGATCTGCGAGCCGTCCGGCAGCCGGACGACCGACACCGGCCGCAGCTCCTCGACCCGGCGAACCGGTGGGGCGACCGGCGGCACGACCGCCACGTCGACGGCACGGATGACGCAGTCGCGCCACTGGCCGCCGAGATCGACGATGTGGTCCGCGTGCACGCGTGCGTCGACCAGGCGCCGGTCCTCGCGCTGGCCGGCGATGAGGTCGGCGACCAGGACGTGCGACGCCGCAGTGCGCCAATTCTCCCCAGTGGCTGTCAGGGTCGTCCACTCGTTGTCGCGCCTGGACTCGAGCTGCAGGCGCAGTGCCAGGTCGGTGCCGAACTGGTCCACTGCGCGAGGCATGCCGACCCGTCCGCGGAACCAGCCGTCGGCCAGCAGGACGGCGACGACGTTGCGGCCCGCCCGCAGCTGCTCGGACACGTCGTAGCTCTGGGCCTGCACCCGGCGTCCGTACTGGGTGTACCCGGGAGCCAGCTCGACGTCGCCGACGCGCGCACCGTTCAGGAAAACCTCGTACAGGCCCATCGCACTGACGTGCAGGCGGGCGAACTGCGTGGCCGGCGCGTCGAACGTCGTGCGCAGCCAGTACGCCGGACGGGCACCCTCCGGCGTGTCGCTCTCGTCCACCCCCACCCAGGATGCCGTCCAGTCCTCCTCTGCCAGCAGGCCGCTCTCGAGCAGGATCGGGTCGCTCCAGTCGCTGGGCCCGAGGTCGGTGACCACCTGTACCCGGGCCAGTGCCGACCGGCGCGAACGGTCGAAGCCGGGCACCGAGACGAGTGACTGGGCGTCGCCGGACACGGTGCCGGAGTCGTAGCCGTCGTCGGTGACCAGCCGAAAGGCGTCCTGACGGCTGGCGCCCTCGGGAAGCCACCAGGACAGCGCGGGAGCGTCGCCGCGGCCGAAGGGGTCACCGCCGACGAGGTCGACGCGCAGACCGTGTGGGGCACCCGCCATCGTCGCTCCGCGTCAGGCGAACATCGACGCGCGCGCTCCGGTGATCCACCCGACGAGCTGGTCGTTGTCCGTCTCGGACGTCGGGAGGTCGGCGACCTTGCGCCCGCGGTTGAGGACGGCGATCCGGTCGCAGACCTGCATGGCCAGCGGCAGGTTGTGGGTCACCAGGACCAGGGCGATCCCCTGGTCGGCCATCCGGCGGATCAGGTTCTGCACCTGCAGCGTCTGCTCGTAACCGAGGGCGGCGGTCGGCTCGTCCAGCAGCAGCACCCCGTTGCGGTCGCCGGTGACCCGCGTCGCGCTGCGGGCCAGGGCCACCACCTGACGCTGCCCGCCGGAGAGCATCTCGACCGGCCTGGTCACGGCCGCGCTGCGGACGCCGAGCTGGTCGAGCTCACCCTGGGCGCGCCTGCGCTGGGCCTTGCGGTCCACGAAGCCGAGCCAGCCGAGGGGACCCTTGCGCAGCACCTCGCGCCCGATGCTCAGGTTGGTCGAGATGTCCTGCGCGTCGACGAGTGCCAGGTCCTGGTAGACCATCTGGATGCCGGCCCGAGTGGCCGCTCCGGGCGAGGAGAAGACAGTCTCCTCGCCGTGCACCGCGATGGTCCCAGACGTCGGGCGGTGAGCGCCGGACATGATCTTGAGCAGGGTGGACTTGCCGGCGCCGTTGTCCCCGAGCAGCCCGACGACCTCACCCTGGCCGACGTGGAAGTCGATCGCGTCAAGGGCGCGGACGAAGCCGTAGTGCATGTCCACCGCGCGCAGGTCCAGCGCTGGTGTCGCTGCGGTGCTGTCGTTGTCGTGAGCCACGCCGGTCACCTCGTTCCCGTGTGCACGGACGCCTGTGCGGTGCTCACCAGCCGGTTCGACACCGCCGTGGAGATCCACTTCTCCAGGCCGAGCGAGGCCAGCAGCAGCACACCGGTGACACCGGTGCCCCAGAACGGGTCGATGCCCTTGATGGTGAGCCCGTTGGAGATCGTGGCCAGGATCAGCGCACCGACCAGCACCCGAGGCAGGCTGCCGCGACCGCCGGCCAGCGAGACACCGGCAAGGGCGACCGCGGTCAGCGCGGTGAAGATGATCCCCGGGCTGGCCGCCGGGTTCGCCTCGGTCACCACGGCTGTCGTGACCAGCCCACCGAGCGCGGCACAGCTGGCGCTGACGACGAAGCCGAGCACCTTGTACCGGTCGCTGTGGATCCCGGAACGCCGGACGGCCTCGGGGTTGCCGCCGACGGCCATCAGCCGGATGCCGTCGCGGGTGCGGGTCAGGAACACGGTTCCCACCAGGAAGACCGCGCCGGCTATCCAGACCGGAGCGGGCACGCCGACGTACCGCTGGGTGCCCATGAACGACAGGTCGGTCAGACCGGGGATCGTGTAGCCACCGGCGATCAGCGAGGCGGCCGCGGTGGTGATCGACAGCATGGCGATGGTCACCACGATGGGGTTGAAACCGCGCAACGAGATCAGGCCGTTCAGCACGCCGACCACGACGCCGACGACCATCCCGGCCACCAGCCCCATCCAGACGGGGTGGCCGTGGGTGAGCAGCCAGCCGCAGACGCACGCCGCGACCGCGGCGGTGCCAGGGATCGACAGATCCAGAGCACCGCAGATGATCCCGACCGCCACCCCAGCCGCGAAGATCGCGGTCAGCGCGGCCGCGTTGGCGATCAGGATGGCGTTGTTCACGCTTCCGAAGTACGGGTTCGCCCAGATCGAGAACCCGATGAGCAGTGTCACCCACAGGACGAAGATGCCGCGGTCGCGGACGAAGATCAGGGCACGGATGCCAGCCGGGTCAGACGGCGGCTGGCTCGGCGAGGCGGGGGCGGTGGGCCCTGCCGGAGCAGGGGCCACCGCCTCGTTCGCCTCACCGGGGATCGTCATGCTCATCGCTCAGCTGTCGGCAGTGATGATCTTCTGCGGCACGACCAGGACCAGACCGTTCGCCTTGGGGTCGGCCTGCATCTTCACCAGGGTGTCGAACGACTGCTTCATGTCGTCCTGGAACTGCAGGGCCACGGAGGCGAAGACCGAGCCGGACTTGACGTTGGCCAGGACCTCGTCGTTGCCGCCGAAGTCGGTCAGGCAGGGCAGCTTCTTACCGGCCGCCTTGTAGGCGCCCAGAGCGCCCAGCGCGGCCTCGTCCGTGGTGCCCATGATGGCGTTGATGCCTGGCTGTCCCTGCAGGGCGTTGCCGATGTCGGTCTGCCCCGAGGGCCTGTCCTTGACCACGATGGACTGCACGACCTTGGCGTTCGGTGCGGCCGCCTTCAGCCCGGACAGCGCGGCCGCCTCGAACTCGGCCTTGCCCGCCTGACCCGGCGTCGACTGGGCGAACAGCACCTCGGCGTTGCCCCCCAGCTTCTGCGTGATGCACTTGCCGAGCTGGTCACCGAGCGCGGTGCCACCGGCCGTGTAGTCGATGTAGTCGAAGGTGATTCCCGGCTGGGGCCCGGAGAACCCCCACTCCTCCGGCTTGCCGTTGACCAGGATCGGGATGCCCTTGGACTGGGCCGACTTGATCGTCTCGCCCATCGACTTGGGCGCGACCGCGATGACCCAGGCGGCGCCGACGCGGCCAGAGTCCAGCACGGCGTTGAGGTCCTGCACCTGCTTGTTCGGGTCGAAGTTGGGGTCTTGCACGATGACCTGCCAGCCCTGGGAGCCGGCGTACCCCTTGACGCCCTCGGACAGCCCCTTGAGGGCCGGCGGTGCCAGGGACAGGGGCGAGAAGACCAGGGTCTTCGGCAGCTTGGACGCCCCCGCGCCCGAGCCGGACGTTGCCGCGGACGAGGTGCCGTCGGAGGACGAACCGCACGCGGCGAGCAGCAGCGTCGTCGCGCCCATGGCGAGTACGGCCAGGGTGCGCGAGTGGCGCCGGCGGGGTGAGCTCACGGGATCTCCTCGGATCACTGGGACCGGCACTTTCACATCGTGAAAGTGACTTTCTAACAGACTCATACGTTAGGACGGCGGGAAGTGGATGTCTACGGTTTACGGCTACGTTTCGAACTCGTGACCCGACCGGATCCGGACGTACTGCACCTGTCGGTCACTCGCCCGGGCGGACCAGGTACGGCGTGTCCTGGTACGGCGCAGCGCGCTCCTCGATCAGGTCATGCAAAGCCCCGTGACGCTGTGCCGTCTGCACGATCTCCCGGTAGTGCTCGCGCTTCTCGTGCATCGAGATCACCGAGGTCGACAGGTCGGTCCACTCGATCGCGCACGCGTCGGTCAGCCGCCCGCGCGCACCGCAGGTCGCGCACTCGACGTCCCGGCCGGAGAGCACCACGACGTCGAGCCGGCACATCGGGCAGAGCCCCGGGGCACCGAGGTAGTCGGCGTCCTCCCAGGTGCGTCCGAGCTGGCTGGCCACGTTGTGCCCCAATGCTGCGGCACGAGCGACCGCCTGCTCGTCCAGGACGACGGACCGCGGCGTCCCGGCTCCGCCGACGAGCATCTGGTCGACCACCTTGATGTGCATCGAGAAGGCCAGCGTGTGCATCACCGGCAGGGCCAGCGCCTTCCACTGCGGCGTCAGCGCCCCACCGCAGGCGATGAGACCCGCTACTCGCGGCTTGAGCACCCGCTCGTCCACCCGGAACGGCACGGCCGGCTCCTCGCCTGCGCGACGGATTTCCAGCAGCGCCTCGATGATCGCCGCGTCTGCGTTGGGGCCGAGCAGCCGGTCCGCGAGCAGCTTCAGCCGCCCAGGGACCGACCGGCTGATGATCGGCGCGCTGACCAGCCAGGCGTCGCAGCCGACCAGGCGTTCCCAGAACCACCAGGCGTCGTCCGGCTCCTGCGGGTCAGGACCCGAGGGCAGCCGAAGGTCGTCCAGGCGAACCAGCTCGATCACGGCACCGTCCGACTCGGCGGAACGCAACGCCTCGAGCAGCAGGATCTCTGCGCTCCCGCCCGCTGAGCCGCAGGACAGGCCGAGCGTCAGACCAGCCATCCAGGTGTCCTCTCGTTCCGTGGTGGGCGAGTCAGGCCGTGGGGTTCGACCGGTCGGGCCACGAGCTCTCCAGGCCGTGCACGAGGGCGACCATCGCCCGGTGCAACGGGGTGTCGACGCCGACCCTGGCCCCTTCCTCCGCGATGCCACCGTTCAGCACGTCGATCTCGGTGGGCCGCTGCGCGAGCACGTCCTGCAGCATGGAGGGCTTGTGCCAGAACGCCTCTTCGATGGCCTCCTGCACCGAGTCCGCCGGGTCGCGGAGCAGCTGGACCCCGGCCGCGGCGCACACCCGCAGGGCCTCCGCGACCAGCGCGTCCACCTGCGCGCGCAGACCGGGATCGGTGCAGACCTGGCCGACGGTGAGCCCGGTCAGTGCGGACAGCGCACTGGTCGCCGCGTTGAACACCACCTTGGTCCACTGCGGGCCACGGGCGTCCGGCAGCGCGTGGGTGCGCAGCCCACCGGCGGTCAGCAGCTCGGCGAGCCGGGCGATCTCGTCCTCGCGAGCCGGGCTCGGCTCGAACGGACCGAACCAGGAGTCCCCCGGCGCGTCGTAGCGCACCGTTCCCGGTGCGGTGACCGCGCCGGCGGTGACGATGCTGCCGCGCATGACCCGGGCCAGCACCTGCGCGACGACCTCTTCGTTACCGATCCCGTTCTGCACGCTGACGACTGCTGCGTCGGTCAGCGCGGCTCGTGCTGCCCGGACCGCCGTACGGGTGTGCAGCGACTTGGTCGCGACGATTCCGAACTCGCACGGCGGCAGCCGTTCCGCGTCCGTGACTGCTCGCACCGCGGCGACGAAGTCGGCGTTTCCGCTGACCCGCAGCCCGTCACGCTCGATGGCCTCGACGTGCTCGGCCCACGGGTCGACGGCCCAGACCTCGACGCCGGGGACGCGGGCCAGGTGCGCGGCGTACAGGCTGCCGATGGCTCCGCAGCCGAGGACTGCGACCCGCACGGGCTGCTCGGCGCTCACCCGCTGGCCGCCTCACCGGCGATCCGGGCGCACGCCGTGGGATCGGCGCCGGCCACGCCGAGGCCGCCGACGACTCGGTCGGACACGACCAGGGGGACGCCACCGGGGGCGGCCAGGAAGGCAGCGGGTGAGAGCGAGCCCAGAGTCCCGGACGATGCGCCGAACAACGTTGTCAGCTCCGCGCTGGGCACACCGAACCGGGCCGCGGCGGAGGCGGTGGCCAGTGCGACGTCGACGCCGGCGGCGACGGCGTCGTCCATCCGGTCCTGCTGGATGGGGTCTCCCCCGCGGTCCACGACGGCGACCGAGACCCGCAGGTCCTGCGCCTGCGCGAGGGCGATCGCCCTGTCGCACAGGTCGATCGCCCAGTCGAGCTCGTGCTGCGCACTGGCTCGCGGCGCCGGCTTCATGCCGAGGCTGTCCTGCGAGGAGACGACCAGGTCGCCGAACCGCTGCTCCCAGCGTGCGCGGTCGTCGCCGTGCTGCCCGACGTAGCCGGTGCCGAGGGCGTAGGCGATGAGCAGGTCCTCCGGATTGGCCGGCTCGCCGTCGGCGCTGACCACCTCCGGGGCGACCCCGGCCGGCAGGAAGGGGCTGACCGTGGCGCCGGAAGCCGCAAGACCGCCGACCACGACGCCGTCCAGCAGGACCGGCATCCCGCCGGCTCCCGGGAACAGCGCCTGCGGTGAGGCAGCCACGAAACCCTGCGAGATCGGCGCGGGCAGCGTCGTCATCCGCTTGAGGTGCTCGGCGCTCGGAATCTGCTGGGTGGCAGAGATCCACGCCTTGGACCGCGCCCTGGTCATCCCACCCGGGCCGCCGTGGTCCAGCCGTGACGCGGTCACCAGAGCGCCGCTGGAGCCGACGACGGCCAGGCCGCCACGCAGCCCCAGCTGCTCGGCCTTGTCGACGGCCCGGGCAACCAGCTCACGTGCTTGTGCCAGTGGCAGGTCCCGAGGGTGCACGCTCATGCTCAGGCGCCGACCATGTTGTAGCCACCGTCGGCGACCATGTAGGTGCCGGTGATGTGGCTGGCGTCGTCGGTGGCCAGGAACAGCGCGGCGCCGGCCACCTCGGCCGGTCCGGGGATGCGTCCCATCGGGGTCAGCGAACGTAGTTGGTCGCCCCGGCCCGACCGCCAGTCCTCACGGCCCAGCGTCGCCTCGGTCTCGATGAAGCCTGGGGCGAACACGTTGACCCGCACCGTCGGCGCGAACGCGTGCGCGTAGGACTTGGTGGCCCCGAGGATCCCGTACTTCGCTGCCGCGTACTGCGGAGCACGCGCGCTGCCGCGGACGATGACGGTCGACCCGATGTTGACGATGGCACCGTGCCCCTGCTCGAGCATCCGCTGGCCGAACTCGTGGATGCAGGCCATGGTGCCCTTGATATCGACCGCCAGGACGTGGTCGATGGACTCTTCGGTGATGTCCCGCCAGGACATCTGCTCGCGGGCGACGTCACCGACGTTGTTGACCAGGACGTCGACCTGGCCGAGCGCCTCGAACGCGGTCTCGGCCATGGCTGCCACCTGGGACCACTGGACGATGTCGGCCTGCAGCAGCACCGCCTCGGCACCCAGCTCGCGCACCCTGTCGGCGGTCGCCTCGGCGCCAGCCGCCGAGCTGCGGTAGTGCACCCCGACGGCCCGGGCGCCCTCCTGCGCGGCGCGCACGGCGATCTCGGCACCGAAGCCGGTGCCGGCTCCGGTGACCACGACAGAACGACCCTCGAAACGACGCTGGACGGGGACTGGAGGCAGAGGCACGGCGATGTCCTTCGGGCGCAGGGATAAGAGGTGTCAGACGAGTGTGCGGCCGCCGTCGATGTACAGGCACTGACCGGTGATGAATGCGGCGCGTTCGGACAACAGGAAGCTGACGGCGTCGGCCACCTCGGCGGGCCGGCCGAGCCGGCGGGCCGGCACCAGGGACTCCAGCTCAGCGCGGTGCCCCTCGCTGTCGAGGTAGTCCCGGGTGAGGTCGGTCTCCACGTAGCCGGGACCGACCGCGTTGACCGTCACGCCGTAGGGCGCCCACTCGCGCGCCATCACCCGCATCAGCTGGTTGATGCCGCCCTTGGTGGCCGCGTACGGCGCGTGGTGCGGGTGCGCCAACAGCGCCGAGACGGACGACACGAAGACCATCCGCCCCGTCCCGGCCGCAACCATCCGACGTCCGACCTCCTGGCCGAGCCACCACGCCGTGGACAGGTTCAGGGTGAGGATCGACTGCCAGTCCTCGTCGCCGAGCTCCAGCACCGGACGGCGGTCGTTGCGACCGACCGCGTGCAGGAAGAGCTCTGGTGTCCCGATCAGGTCGGTGGCGTCCTGGACGACGGCGCGGCTGCCCTCGGCCGACGCGACGTCGGCGAGCAAGGTGGTGACTTTGCCGTCGACCGCCCGCACGGCCTGGGCGACGGCGTCCAGGTTTGCCTCGTCGCGGTCCACGACGACGACCCGGGCGCCCTCCGCGGCCAGGCCGACGGCGCTCGCCCCGCCGAGCCCCCCGGCACCGACGACGAGCGCCGCTCGGCCCGCGAGCCCAAGCCAGTCAGTCATGCGCCACCTCGTCCGGTACTGTTCTCACATCATGAAAGTCGCTTTCCACTACCCTAGGCAGTCCACGCGAGCCTGTCCAGGCTCGGCCCCCCTCCCCCCTAGGCTGACGTCGTCCGGGGCCGGACACCGCCGCCGCAACGAGCACGAAGGACGATCGGATGCCGCCGAAGAACAAGGTTCCCTCCTCAGCTCTGCGTGCCGGCGCGCTGGCGACCGGTCCGGCGACGGACAAGCCGGAGTACCGCGTCGAGGCGCTCGCCAAAGGTCTGCGAATCCTCAGCCTGTTCGACGAGCAGCGGCCCTCCTGGCGGGTCACCGACCTGGCGTCGGCCGCCGGACTGCCCATGCCGACGGTGTACCGCGTCGTGCAGACCCTCGCCGCCGAGGGCTATCTGGACCACCTCCCGAACGGCGACTACCGGCCCGGGGTCCGCACCCTGACTCTCGGCACCGCCGCGCTGCGCAGCCTCGACCTGGTCGGTCTCGCGACACCGCGGCTGCAGCAGCTCGGCGAGAGCACCGGCGAGACGGTGAACCTCGCGGTGCTGAACGGCGACCGCGTGCTGTACCTGATCCGGATGCGCAACTCCGACCTGGTGACTGCGAACATCCAGGTCGGCTCGACGCTGCCGGCCGTCACCACGTCCATCGGCAAGCTCCTGCTGGCACACCTGGACGAAGCAGACCTTCGCTCGCGGGTCACCGAGGAGTCGTTCGCCTCGCAGCACGGCCCGAACGCGAAGGTCTCGCTGGACGAGCTGAGCGACGAGTTCGAGCAGATCCGCCAGCAGGGCTGGGCGATGCAGGACGAGGAGCTGGCGTACGGGCTGCGCTCGGTGGCCGGGCCCGTCACCGGACCGGACGGCCGGGTCGTGGCCGGGGTCAACCTGGCGGTGCAGGCGCGCGACTGGTCGACGCAGCGCATCGTGCGTGAGCTGCGGCCGGTGCTGCTGGACACCTGCAGCGCGATCTCGGCCCTGCTCGCCGGCGGCCCCGCATGACGACCTCGGCGCGGATCACGAAGCTGACGCCGGACTCGCTGGACGACGACCAGCGCGCGGTCTACGACGCGGTGGCGGGTGGGCGACGCGCCCAGGGGCCGCAGCTGTTCCGGCTGGTCGATGACGAGGGCGGGCTCGAGGGTCCGTTCAACGCGTTCCTGCTTCAGCCGCGGCTGGGCCTTGCCCTGCAGGCGGTCGGCTCGGCCGTACGCTACGAGACGTCGCTGTCCGACCGGGCCCGCGAAATCGCCATCCTGGTGGTCTCGGTGCACCGGGACTGCGCCTTCGAGTGGTACGCGCACGAAGCCGTGGGTCGGCACGTGGGGCTGACCGACGGCGACCTGGAGGCCTTGCGGGAGCACCGTTACGACGCGTTTGGCGCAGTGCAGGAGACCGTGGTCGCGCGCTCGACGCATCTGCTTCTGGAGGCCGGCGACCTGGACGACGAGGCCTATGGCGAAGCCGTCGAGGTCCTAGGAGTCCAACAGGTCTTCGAACTGCTCACCTTGGTGGGCTACTACGACACGTTGGCACTGCAGCTGCGAGTGTTCCGGGTGCCGCCACCTTCGGTCTGACCCATGCCGGAGTCGACCGTGCGCTTGACACGTCGTTGACGCCCTCGGATCATGTTCTGAAACTAACTTTCGCAGAGTGAGAGATTGGACCCGCTATGAAGCTCGTGACGTTCGACGAAGGCCG
This sequence comes from Angustibacter sp. McL0619, assembly GCF_049994355.1. NCBI lineage: Bacteria > Bacillati > Actinomycetota > Actinomycetes > Kineosporiales > Kineosporiaceae > Angustibacter > Angustibacter sp. McL0619. The sequence goes on from NZ_CP188257.1 coordinate 2,658,032, forward strand.
CGTGGGCTACCTCGACGGTGAGGACGTCGTGGAGCTGGCCGTCGCATCGACCCGCGAGTACTTCGAGCGCGGTAGCGACGTGTCCGAGACCGGTGAGCGCCTCGCCCTGGACTCGGTGCGACTGCGCGCACCCATCGTGCCCAAGAAGTTCTTCCACACCGCGGGCAACTTCTCCGACCACCACGAGGAGCTACAGGCGGTCAACTGGTCGCACCCCGTGCACAAGGGCATCGTGTTCTTCCAGAACGTCGACGCGATCATCGGCCCGGACGACGCCGTCGTCTACCCCGAGGGCCTGACCAAGGAGCTCGACTACGAGCTCGAGCTGGCGATCATCATCGGCAAGAGCGGCAAGTTCTTCGGGCCTGAGGAGGCCGAGGACTACATCGCCGGCTACATGGTCTTCAACGACATCACCGCCCGCGACATCCAGCGCCGCGAGATGCAGTCCGGGGTGTTCTCGTTCTCCAAGGGCATCGACACCTTCTGCCCGATCGGTCCGTGGATCGTCACCAAGGACGAGGTACCCGAACCACAGAACCTTCGGATGGAGCTGCGGGTCAACGGCGACGTCCGGCAGCGGGGCAACACCTCGCAGATGCTCATCTCGCTGCCCCACCTGGTGGCCTACCACTCGGCCCAGGGCTACAGCGCTGGGGACGTGCTGACGACCGGCACGATCTCCGGTGTGGCTGCGGTGCAGCCGAACCCGTTCGACTTCTATCTGCGCCCTGGTGACCGGATCGAGGCGGAGATCGAGGGAATCGGCCTGCTGCGCAACCAGGTCGTGCCGTGGAGCGCCGCACACGACACCGAGCCGTACACCACCGACCTCTACTCCTCCACCGCCGGCTGACGGCGCAGAGACCGAGGACTGATGAGGTTCGGCACACTCGACGGCCGTTTCGTACTAGTCCGTGAGGACCAGGCGCTCGACGTCGCCACCGCCTCCGAGGGCATCCTGCCCGCGGACACCCTGGCCGCCCTGAAGCGCTGGGACGACGTGCTCCGCTGGTCTGAGTCGGCCGACTGGTCCGGAGCCGTTCCCCTTGCCGCAGAACAGCTCGGCGCACCGGTGCCGGCACCGCGTCAGGTGTTCGCCATCGCGCTGAACTACCGACCGCACGCCGCCGAGGCAGGCTTCGTCGCTCCCGAGCAGCCACTGGTCTTCACCAAGTTCCCCAGCTGCATCACCGGACCGATGGCGACCGTCGAGCTGCCCGACGGGAACGTCGACTGGGAGATCGAGGTGGTCGCGGTGATCGGGCGCGGCGGCTACCGCATCCCGCGCAGCTCGGCCTGGGAGGCGGTGGCGGGCGTCACCGTGGGTCAGGACCTGTCCGAGCGGGTGCTTCAGCTGGCCGGTACTCCCCCGCAGTTCTCGCTGGGCAAGTCGCACCCCGGTTTCGGGCCGACCGGGCCCGTCGTGGTGACGGTCGACGAGCTGACCGACCGCGACGACATCGGCTTCGAGTCACGGCTCGGCGACGAGATCATCCAGCACGGTCGCACCAGCGACCTGATCTTCCCGGTGGACGACCTGGTGGCCCGACTGTCCGCCGTGTGCCCGCTGCTCCCGGGCGACCTCATCTTCACCGGAACGCCTGCAGGAGTGGGCAACCGGCGTACGCCGCAGCGCTTCCTGCAGCCCGGCGAGACGCTCGTCAGCCGCGTCGAGGGCGTCGGGGAGATCCGCCAGAAGTTCACCGCCCGTTCCTGACCGAGCCTGCTGGTGGCTCCGGTGCTGGCAGTGCCTTAGCCGAGCGCGACCACCACGCGGGCGATGCGGCGCTCACGCGTCGCCGCAGCCTTGGCCTCCAGCACGCTGCGTACGTGCTCCTTGCGGTGGGTGTACGCCAGGGCATCGAAGGCGGCGCGCAACCCTGCGTCGTCCAGGGCCCGCGCGAGGTCGTCCGGCACGTCCACCGTCCTCGGCTGGTCGTCCAGCTCGACGGTGACCTCGTGCTCCTCGCCGCCGGCCACGCCGGCGCTGTCGCGGTGCGTCGCCGCCAGCGGGATGAGGAACCGACCGCCCATCGGGGCGACGGTCGAGCGGTACGTGTAGCCGTTGAGGGTGACCACGACCGGTGGCGTTCTGCCGCGTCCCAGCCCCACCACGACATCCTCGGGGACGTCGATCCCGACGTTGTTCCCATTGAGCACCAGCACGGTCCGATAGGTCGCCACCCACCCACCGTGCCAGGTCGCGAAGGCCAGGACAAAGGCCGCAGAAGGAGTTCGGGGCAACTCGGGCATCCCTTGACGCGCCTCGCCCGATACCGATAGACCGCCACCACCGCAGGGCGATCTTCGCGCCTGCCGGGGGAGGAGTTGGACCATGACCCGAGTCCAGACGCGGCGCCCCGCCGGAGCCACGCTTCGATCCGTGCGCCACGCAGCCATCGCAGTTCTCGTCACCGGGCTCGCGGTCCTCGGGGTAGCCCCGACCGCCGGGGCGGCACCCAACGGAACCGATCGCTTCACCAAGGCCCCGTCGCACGCTACGAAGCTCAAGACTCCGATCGGTCTGAGCGACGCACAGATCACGGTCGTCGTGCAGCTCGCAGCGCCACCCGTGGCGCTCGCGCAGGCCGCCGCGTCGTCCCAGCTGTCCCGGTCCCAGCAGTCCGACCGGCGCGCGCAGCTCAAGGCCGACCAGCGCCCGGTCGTCGACCGGGCCCGCGCCCTCGGCGGGACAGTGCTCGGGCAGTATCAGAGCGCCTACAACGGCGTGAAGGTCCAGATCTCCCGCAGCAAGGTCGGCGCGCTGAGCGCGCTGCCTGGCGTGGTGGGCGTCCACGAGGTCCAGCTGATGAAGCCGGACAATGTGCACGGCGTCCCGCTGATCGGTGCACCGGCCGTCTGGGACGGCGTTGCCGGCAAGCACGGTGAGGGCATCAAGGTCGCCATCATCGACACCGGCATCGACTACACCCACGCCGACTTCGGCGGCCCCGGCACCGTCGCGGCCTACACCGCGGCGCACGCAGCGGAGACCAGCGCGGCCGACCCCGCCCTGTTCGGCCCCGGCGCACCCAAGGTCAAGGGCGGCATCGACCTGGCTGGTGATGCCTACACCGGTAATAACACGCCGCAACCTGACCCGAACCCGTTGGACTGCAACGGTCATGGCTCGCACGTGGCCGGGACGGCAGCCGGCTTCGGCGTGCTGGGTGACGGCTCGACCTACACCGGTTCCTACGATGCGAACACGGTGAGTGGCAACTCCTGGATCGTCGGTCCCGGTGTTGCACCGAAGGCGGACCTGTACGCCGTGCGTGTCTTCGGCTGCACGGGCTCCACCGGCCTGACCATCGACGCCATCGACTGGGCGGTGGCCAATGGCATGGACGTCATCAACATGTCCCTGGGCTCGCCGTTCGGAGGCTCCGACGACCCGAGCGCAGTCGCCGCGGACAACGCGACCAAGGCCGGCGTCATCGTCGTCACCTCCGCCGGCAACAGCGGACCGAACCCGTACATCGTCGGCTCGCCGAGCACCGGCACCGGCGTGATCAGCGTCGCGGCGGACGACCCGACGCAGTCCATCCCCGGGGCGTCCCTGGCGCTGAGCACCGGCGGCTCGCCGCTGACCTCTATCGTCGCCAACGGCGCGGCGATCGCGCCGGGCACGACCCTGCCGATCGTCGTCCTGCGGAACCCGGACAGCAGTGTCTCGCTGGGCTGCAACCCGCAGGAGTACCTGAACGCGAACGTCACCGGCAAGCTCGTCGTCGTCGCCCGCGGCACCTGCGCCCGGGTGGCTCGAGCGGTCTTCGGCCAACAGGCCGGAGCGGCAGCGGTGCTGATGATCAACAACGCCGCCAGCCTGCCGCCGTACGACGGTCCGATCACTGGGAACCCGGACACGGGTGAGAAGTACATCGTCACAATCCCGTTCCTCGGAGTCAGCTCGACCGACGGGCCAGCCGTGGTGGCGGCCGACGGCGGAACGGTGACGCTCACGCTGAGCGACATCGCCAACCCCGGGTTCGAGTCCATCGCGAGCTTCAGCTCCGGTGGCCCGCGCTCTGGTGACAGCTGGCTCAAGCCCGACGTGACCGCGCCGGGTGTGGGCATCTTCTCGGTCGGGGTGGGCACCGGGAACGGTTTCGCGGTGCTGTCCGGCACCTCGATGGCCTCACCGCACACCGCGGGCATGGCTGCCCTGGTGAAGCAGGCCCATCCGGCCTGGGGCCAGGTCCCGTACTGGAAGGCAGCCATCGTGAACACCGCGGATGCCGGCAAGGTCGTCGGCTACAGCACCCGGCTCGCCGGGTCCGGTCTGATCCAGGCACCTGCGGCGACCAAGACCCAGGTCGTGGCCACCGGCAACCCCGGCACGGCCACGCTGAACTTCGGCTACGCCGAGCTGTCCAGCGACCTGAGCCGCACCCGGTACGTGACCCTGCGAAACTTCTCCGCGTCGAAGGTCACCTTCACTGTCGGATCTGCACACGACGCCGGCAGCCCGCACACGCTGACACCGGCCCGCACGACCGTGACCGTCGGCGCGAACAGGACGGCCCAGGTCGGGATCAAGCTCAACGTGCCGGCGACCACCGCCGGCACCTCCAGCGCCTTCAACGACGTCGCCGGGCTCGTCACCTTCACCCCCACCGGTGGCGGTAACAGCGGCATCGCCCTCAACGTGCCTTACTACCTGGTGCCGCAGGCCGCCTCCAAGATCGCGACGCAGCTCAATGTCAAGCAGCTGGGGAACACCGGATCTACGACGGCGACGATCAGCAACATCGGCGCACCCGTCGCCGGTGTGGCTGACTGGTACGCCTGGGGCCTGTCCGACACCCAGGACCCCGGGCTCGGTTCGAACGACCTCAGGGCGGTCGGGGTGCAGTCGTTCCCGGCCGACGGTGTCCTGGCGTTCGCGGTGAACACGTTCACCAGGTGGTCCAACGCCAGCGAGGACGAGTTCGACGTCTTCGTCGACGTGAACAACGACGGCGTCGACGACTTCGACGTCATCGCTGCTGACTTTGGCACGCTCACCACCGGGACCGCCAACGGTCAGACGGCAGTGGCGGTCTTCAACCTGAACAACGGATTCGGGTCGATCAACTTCCTGGCCGACGCGCCGTTTAACAGCACGTCGATGGTCTTGCCGGTGCTGAACAGCCAGCTGTGCGGCACCGCGGCCTGCCTGGACGAGAACGTCCCGATCAAGTATCACGCCATCGGCTACTCGGTGACGGACGGTTCCGCTGACGCGGTTCCGGGCTTCGGGACCTTCAACCCGGCGCATCCGGCGGTGAACACCGGGATGTTCGACAGCGTGGCACCCAACGCGACGGCGTCCGAGATAGTCACCCTCGACAAGGCAGCGTTCGCCACCGCCCCGTTCCTCGGCCTCATGGTCGTCAGTCACGACAACCGGGGAGGGTCGGAGGCCAGGCTGTTCCATGTCACCGTGCACTGACCGGCTAACAGCTTCACAGCGTGGCAACGGCGGTCGCCCCGGCGACCGCCGTTGCCACGGTGGCCGCCGGATCACGGACGCGGACGTCGAGCTGCGCAGGCACCGGTAGCGGTAGCTGTATCTGGGCCGGCTCGCCTCGACTCTGGTTGACGGGTGTGTCTACGGCGGAGGTGATCGACATGGTCAGTGGCTACGGAGTGCTGCGCGGAACTCCGGACCGATGGGTGCGCGAGGAGGGCGACGCGACACCGCACCTGCAGGTGCGCGTACTCGAACCATCCGGCCAACCCTGGCGGATCGCGATCAACGTGCAGTCCGACAGCGGCTCCGAGGTCGTCTACTGGCTCGTCGACCCGGTCCCGGCGCATCCGGTGCTTCCCGGCCTGCTCGCACTGCCAACAGGTTTCAGTGCCGCCGCGCCCACCGCCGGCGCGGCGCTGGACATGGTGCGGGCTCCTCTCTTCGCCTGGGCGAACGGCAGGGCCCTGCCGGCCAGCGGCAGCGCCGCAGCCGACGACCTGCAGGACCTCCTGTCCTTGCACCTCCAGCTGTGCAAGGACGCCGGCGGCGAGGTCTTCGCGTTCGGCGAGCGGTTCAACAGCAACCTGCACAAGCCGATCGACGCGGAGTTCGGCAACACCGACGGTCTGCACGGCATCCACGACATCCACCTCAACCAGGGGAACAAGGGTGCCCACGCGGGCGACAACGGCGTTTACCAGGACGGCGGCCTGCTGCTGCGATACGACGGGCGCGACGTCGCGCTGATGCTGGGCTTCCAGACCCAGTGGGTACCGACGGACGACCATGGGAACGCGACCCCCCAGTCGAGTTCCATCGCACAGCTCATCGCCACCCCCACCCCGACCCCGATCCCGACGCCCACCCCGACGCCCACCCCGACGCCCACCCCGACGCCCACCCCGACCCCGACCGCCACCGCCTATCTCGAGCGCGCGCTGCTGAACCCGACCGGGGACGACACCGCTGCGGAGGTGGTGGTCCTCGGCAACCTCGCCACCACCGCGATCTCCTTGGAGGGCTGGAAGCTGACCGACAAGAACGGTCGGGTCACCCGGATCGGCGACCTCGCGCTAGCCGCCGGCGGCTCCGCATCGCTCGCCCTGGACGGCACCGGCGTCCAGCTCAGCAACAAGGGCGGCAGCCTGGTCCTGCACGATGCCCAAGGACAACAGGCCGACTCCGTCACGTTCAGCGCGGCCGACGCGAACGCCGAGAACCGCTACGTGCGGTTCACCCGCTCCTCAGCCGGCTGACAACCGCTGGGCGACCACGGTTGCGACGCGCACGCCGCCGTCGACCCGCAGCCAGTGCGCCCGGTCACGCCCTGCGCTTGTCTCGAACGAGCACGATCTGGTTCTGGCGCTTGACCTCGAACCGCTCGGTCGCGGCGACGAGGTCACTCAGCTTCCGGTAGCCGTAGTTACGCGGATCGAACGATGCCTGGTTCCCGATCTGGTTGCCGATCTCGCCCAGGTTTGCCCAACCGTCGTCACCGCCCGCCGCGTCCACAGCGTTGCGCAGCATCTGCACAAGGCGAGTGTCGCCGCGCAGCTTCTTCGGGTCGGTCCGCTCAACCACCTGGTCATCGGCCTTTGCTGACGGCTGCCCGAGCCCCTCCACGTAGGTGAACTGCGAGCAGGCGTTCACGAACGGCTCCGGGGTCTTGCGCTCCCCGAACCCGTAGACCTTCAGTCCGTCGGTCAAGATGCGCATCACCAGGGGGGTGAGTCCGCATCGCTGGAGACGATGGCGAACGCGTCCAGGTTCCGCGCGTAGAGCAGGTCCATCGCGTCGATCACCATCGCCATGTCCGACGCGTTCTTTCCGCTGCTGTAAGCGAACTGCTGGATCGGACGGATCGCGTAGGCGTGCAGCGTCGCCTCCCACGGCTTGAGGTGGGGACTCTTCCAGTTGCCGTACGCGCGCCGGACGTTGGCCGCGCCGTGCCGCGCGACCTCACCGAGGATGACGTCGATCTTCGACGCCGGAGCGTTGTCCGCATCGATCAGCAGCGCGATGCGCTTCTCACTGTCGTCCACGTGGGTCCTCACCTCGAGTCCGCCAGAGCGTACGACATCGGGCTGCGTTCACCGGGGCACCTCGGCCGGACGATCGACCGCGCCTTAGAGCCAGCCGCGCCGGCAGGCCTGGTACCCCAGCTGCAGGCGGGTATCGACCCGGGCGCGGTCCATGAGCAGCCGTACCCGGCGCTGGACCGTGCGCAGCGACAGGTCGAGCTGGCCGCCGATGGCCTGGTCGGTGAAGCCGGCCAGCAGGAGCGAGAGCACCTGGGCGTCGAGCTCGTTCGGACGGTCGGCGGTGTCCTCGCCGACAGTGTCGCCGGCCAGCACCAGCTGCGAGGCGCTCTCCCAGACGAAGTCGAACATGGACTGCAGCGCGTCCAGCAACCCGCTCGGGTGGATCAGCAGCGCGCCGCCCGCCAGGTCGTCGTCGGCGGTCGCCAGCAGCGGCACCAGCGCGATCGCCCGATCCGCGATGACCAACCGGATCGGCACGCTCTGGGTGACCCGGACCAGCACCCCGTGGCGCAGCGAGTCAGCGGCGCCTTCGTAGGCACCCGGGCGGTCGAGCATCGCCCGCTCCACGGCGACGCGGTACTGGACGCCGCGGGCGACCGCGACGTCCTCGTCAGCGTTGTCCTCCGGCGCCACCACCGCGAAGTCGGCCTTGACCAGAACCTGCACCTCGCTCTTCGCCGTCCGCTGAAGCTGCGCGAACCGCTGTGCGACCGCCTGCGGCCCGCGCACCACGTCGATCACCTCGTTAAGCGTCCGATCGCTGGCCGTTCCGCGGTACACCGCGGCCAGCGCGTCGAGCTCGAGCTGGGCGTGCCTGAGCTCCTCCTGCCGCTCCACGAAGAGGGCGCCCAGCGCGATCGCCGGAGGTGAGGCGACGAAGCGGTCCGGACCACTGGTCGACCTGGCCACCAGACCCTTGGCCTCCAAGGCGGACAGGATCGAGGCCGCCCGGCTCACGTCGTACCCGAGCGGCCCGGCGAGGTCGTCCGCGGTTCCCGAGGGCAGCTCGATCAGCCAGCGGTAGGCGCGTTCCTCCGCCTCGTCGAGTCCCAGCACGTCGAGCATCGTGTCCTCCCGGGGGTGGATCCCGCACCGCGCCGATGGTGGCGGATCTACGCCATGGCGTATTTCCGTCATTGTTATGGCTCAAGGTACCTGGCACTTTTGTGGCAATCGACTCCCACGCCGACAGGACCGCCACAGATGCTGCGTTCACCGAAGGCTCACCTCACCGCGACCGCCGGCGTCGCCGCCGCCGGGCTGATCACCGGACTCCTGCTCAGCACCCCCACCGCGGCCGGTGCAGCCAGGCTCCCCAGCGACCCACCCTCGCCGACCGTGCGAAAGGCGTCCGCGCAGAGCCATCGGATCACGCTGATCACCGGCGACGTCGTCACCGTGAACGACGCCGGGAACGGCAAGAGCACGGTCACGGTCGACCCCGCGGCGGGGTCCAGCGGCCTGATCCGCACCCAGACCGTCGGCAAGAACCTGTTCGTCCTGCCCGAGGTGGCGCTGCCCTACCTGGCCGCGAACCGCCTCGACCGGGACCTGTTCAACGTCACCGAGCTGATCGCAGATGGGTACGACGACGCGCACTCCTCGGTGCTGCCGCTGATCGTCGAGTACAAGGACGCAGCCACCGCACGCAAGCCGGTTCCCGCTGCGCTGCCCGGGGTCACCCGAGGGCGGCTGCTGCAGAGCATCGACGGTGCGCCCGTGACCACCAGGAAGGCGAGCGCGCGCTCGTTCTGGAAGTCGATCACCCCGGCCAAGGTGGCTCCTGCCCGCCCGACGTTCGACGCCGGCATCACCACGATCCATCTAGACGGACGGGTGCACGTCGATCTGGCCGAGAGCGTCGCCCAGATCGGTGCACCGCAGGCCTGGGCAGCTGGGCTCGACGGCACCGGCACCACCGTCGCGATCCTCGACACGGGCATCGACGCAGAGCACCCGGACCTGGTCGGCCAGGTCGCCGAGTCGACCAGCTTCGTGCCTGGCGAGGACGTGACCGACCGCAACGGCCACGGCACCCACACCGCCTCGACCATCGTCGGAACCGGCTCCGCGTCGGACGGCGTCGAGAAGGGCGTCGCACCGGGGGCCCGTCTGGCCGTCGGCAAGGTGCTCGGGGACGACGGATTCGGCCAGGAGTCGTGGATCATCGCCGGGATGGAGTGGGCCGCGAACCACGCAAAGGTCGTCAGCATGAGCCTCGGCTCGTCCGAGCCGAGCGACGGCACCAGCCCGATGGACCAGGCGGTCAACGAGCTCACCGCGCAGACCGGCGCGCTGTTCGTGATCGCCGCCGGCAACGCCGGCGCCCCCGGTGCCATCGGCGCTCCCGGCGCAGCGGACGACGCGCTGACGGTCGGAGCAGTGGACTCCGCCGACCAGCTGGCCTACTTCAGCAGCATGGGACCGCGATCCGGCGACTCCGCGGTCAAGCCCGACCTCTCGGCGCCCGGCGTCGACATCTCGGCGGCGCGCTCGCAGTACGTCGACGGCACCGGCTGGTACCAGACCATGAGCGGGACGTCGATGGCCACGCCGCACGTCGCCGGCGCCGCCGCGATCCTGTCCCAGGCCCACCCTGACTGGACCGCGCAAGAGCTCAAGGACACCCTGATGAGCACCTCGAAGGGCCTGGACGGCTACTCGCCGTACCAGGTCGGGACCGGCCGGCTGGACGTGCCGGCCGCGTTGCGCGACCTGCACGCGACCGGCTCGGTGTCCTTCGGCTTCCTGCGCTGGCCCAACGCCGGTGCCTCCCCCATCCAGCGCACGATCACCTACACGAACATGGGCGACTCGGCGCTAGCCCTGGACGTCGCGGCCGACCTGCGGGACCAGTCCGGCGCGGCGGCACCCGACGGCCTGCTGACGCTGTCCGCGACGCAGGTCACCGTCGCGGCACACAGCACGCAGACGGTCAGCGTCACCGCCGACCCGGCGCTGGCAGCGGCCGGCTCGGTCAACGCCGGGTACGTCGTGGCGAGCGTAGGCGGCGCAGCGGTGGCGCGCACCAGCCTCGGGCTGGAGAAGGAGGCCGAGCGGTACGACCTCACGCTGCGGGCCACCGGCCGTGACGGCCAGCCGGCGCAGACCTGGGTGACAGTCCACGAGAAGTCGGGCGCGTACCTGAACCCGATCTTCGTCGATGGCCAGACCACGGTCCGCGTGCCGCCGGGCTCCTACAGCGCGATGGCCTGGATGGACGTCTCGGACGGCCCCGACTCAGCGGGCATCGCACTGCTGGGCAACCCGGCGCTGACGCTGGACCAGAACCGGAGCGTCGACCTCGACGCCCGCAAGGCGACGGTGGTCAGCGCGAAGGTCCCACAGCGAACCGAGGCCACGTTCCGGATGATGGAGTACTACACCTCCGGCGCCGAACCGTACGGCGAGGCCCTGATGGTGCCTGCCCTCGTGGACACGATGTATGCCGCACCCACGGCGAGGGTGAGCGACGGTGACTTCGAGTTCGCGACCAGGTGGCGCCTTCGGCAGCCCTCGATGGACGTCACGATCGACGGCAAGCCGCTCGACGCGACCCAGCAGATCGGCAGCGCCTGGCTGCACGGCCGCTCCACCCTTGGCGCGACGTACCTCGGCCGGGGCACCGAGGCCGACTACGCCGGCCGGTCGGTGAAGGGCAAGGCCGTGGTCATCACCCGGTCCGCCGACGTCCCGATGTACGACGCCGCGAGGGTCGCGCTGGCCCACCGGGCCGCGTTCCTGCTGGTGGTCAACGACCAGCCGGGGGAGCTGCTCGACTACCTGGGCGGCCCGAACGGCGAGGTCGTCGACCTTCCCGTCGCAGCGATCAGCGGTACCGAGGGTGCCGCCGTGATCGCCCGGGCCAGCCGTCCGGGTCTGAAGCTCCAGCTCAGCGGATCGCTGAACTCGCCCTGGGTGTACGACCTCGTGGACGCCCACCAGAAAGCCATTCCGGCCCACCTGACCTACGCGCCGAAACAGTCCGAGCTCGCAAAGGTCGATCAGCGGTTCCACGGTGACCGGGCCCGGTCCGGCTCCGAGTTCCGCTGGAGCTTCCGACCGCAGACGCAGTACGGCCTCGGGTTCCCGATGTACGCCGACTTCCCCTCGGTGCGTACGGACTGGGTCTCCACCCAGCCCGGTACCGAGTGGGTGCAGAACGTGGGGGTGCTGGACTGGAGCTGGGACCTGCGTGCCGACCGGACGACGTACCACCGAGGGCGGCACTACGTCGAGAGCTGGATGGACCCCGTCGTCCTGCCCCGCCTCGGCCCAGGCTTCTGGGCACCCGAGCGCCAGGGCGACTACCTGGTGCTCAACCTGCCGGCGTTCGCCGACGCCGGGCCGGACCACACCGGTTCGATGGATACTCAGCTGACCGGCCAGACCGTCCGGTTGTACGACGGCTCTACGCTGGTGTCGGAGGCCGTCGGCTGGCAGTCGCTGTTCGCCGAGGTGACACCGGACCGTCACAGGTTCCGGGTGACCAGCGACGCACAGCGACCCGCGGACCTGTGGGGCACGTCCACGAGGGTGCACTCCGAGTACCAGATCTGGACCGCGCACGCCAACACCAACGAGGTGCCGCCGCCGCTGCCGTTCGTGCAGATGACCTTCGCGGTCGACACCGACCTCGCCGGTGACGCCAGGGCCGGAGCGCGGGACACCATCGGGCTGACCGGCTCGCAGGTCGCCGGCGCCGTGGGTGCGGGCAGGATCGCGGGCGGCAGGCTGGCCGTGTCCTATGACGAGGGCAAGACCTGGAGGTCGGTCCCGCTCAACGGCCGCCCTGCGCACTGGACGGCGAACCTCACCTACCCGAAGAACGCCTCCCGCTACGTCTCGCTGCGTGCGACCGTCTGGGACAGCAAGGGCAACACGGCCACGCAGGAAGTGATCCGCGCCTACGGCCTGCGGTAGTCGGCGCACGGCGGGCGGGTCAGTACGTGGCCCGTCCGCCGCTGATGTCGTAGACCGCGCCGGTCGAGAAGCTGCACCGGTCCGAGGCCAGCCAGGCGACCAGCTCGGCCACCTCGTGGGCGCGTCCCATCCGGCGCATCGGGATCAGGCTGGTCAGGTACTCGAGCACCTCGGGAGTGTTTGTGGCGTTCATCGGGGTCGCGATCACGGCCGGTGCCACGGCGTTGACCAGGACACCGGTGGTCGCGAGCTCCTTGCCCAACGACTTGGTCAGGCCGATCACCGCGGCCTTGGACGCCGAGTAGGCGGACAGCCGGGGGTTGCCGTCCTTGCCCGCGATGCTGGCCAGGTTCACGATCCGACCCCAACCGCGCTCCACCATGTCGGGCACGACCGCGCGGCACAGGTTGAACGTGCCCACCACGTTGACCCTGAACGTCTGTTCCCACTCCTCGTCCGCGATCTCCCACAACGGCTTGTTCGGGCCGACGACGCCGGCACTGTTGACCAGCACGTCGACCCGGCCGAGGTCGGCGACTGCTCGCTGCACAGCGGCGGAGTCGCGCACGTCCAGGACCAGGTCGGCGCCAGGCGCCAGGTCGGCGGTCACCACGGTGAGCCCGTCGGCCCGCAGTCGCTCGGCACTGGCCTCGCCCAGCCCGCTCGCCCCACCGGTCACCAAGGCCACGTTGCTCATCGGCGCCTCCTCCAGTCGTTGGTGCGGTCGGTCGTTGGTGCGGTCGGTCGGTGGTGGGTCAGTGGTTGGTCGGGCTAGCCGGCGAACGGCAGGACTGGCTGTCCCGCCGTCGGTGCCCGGACGAGGTACAGGGCTCCCGCGCCGGGCTCGGCCGCGTCGCCGAGTCCCTTGCGCGACGTGGTGATGTAGAGGTCGCGCAGGTCCGGGCCACCGAACGCGCACGACGTCGCCTGCCGGGCCGCCACCTCGACCACGTCGACCAGCTCACCGGACGGCGTGTAGCAGCGGACCTGGCCGCCCGACCAGATCGCCGTCCAGACGTTTCCGTCGGCGTCGACGGCCAGGCCGTCCGGCGTCCCTACCTCCGGCGCGACGCGCACGAACGGGCGGCCGTCGTGCAGCCCACCGGCCGCGTCGTAGTCGTAGACGACGATCTGTTGCGTCGCCGACTCGGCGTGATAGGCGAGCCGGCCGTCGGGGCTGAACGCCAGGCCGTTCGGGATGGTGAACCCGGACCGGACGGCAGTGACGCTGCGATCGGCGTCCAGCCGGTACAGGGTTCCCGCGCCGGTCCGCTCGTCGTAGGCGGTGGAGGCGCACCAGAACCGGCCGTCCGGATCGCACGAACCCTCATTCATCCGGATGCCGGGATCGGTCCACAGCTCCAGCGACCAGTCCAGCGTGTCCTCCGGTGCGTACAGCGCGACCCCGCGTTCGTGGGCCACGACCATCCCGCCGCCGGCCCGTGGACGGACGCAGGCGGCCACCCGCCCGACGGACAGGCGAGTCACCTGGCCGCCGGGCGCCAAGGTCAGCACGTCGCCGGCGAGCATGTCGACGAACCGCAGACCGCCCCACGCGTCCGACCACACGGCACCTTCGCCGTGCAGCGTGCACACGCCGGTGACCTGCTCGGCACGGGTCACAGCACCTGCACCCCACCACCGGCGACGATCGCGACCAGGTCTTCGAACGGTTTCATGGGAGTCCTTGTGCCGGAGGGGGTTTCATCGGTCGGGGGCGCCAGTGCGGCTTCACCGTCGTGGGTCGACGTGGATCTTGGGGCCGGGCCCGAGGACGCCGTCGGGAAGCCGGCCGGCGAGCGCAGCCCCGACCTCGTCCAGCCCGACGGTGGCCGCGACCAGCGGCCTCGGGTCGACCGCGCCCGAGGCGTACTGCTCGATCGCACCGGCAAGACCGGGCGAGCCGCTCAGGATTCCGACAGCCGTGACGTCCTTGAGCGCCACGGTGCGGGTGTCGAGCAGGCTCGGGCTGCCGGACAGGCCGATCAGTACCACTCGCCCGGCCGGCTCGACCAGATCGACGGCCGTGGCCGGCATGCTTGCAGCGTTCGTCGCGTCGACCACGGCGTCGAACGGGAGGTCGGGCAGGTTCTGCGCCGTCCAGATGCCTGCGAAGCCCAGACCGCGGGCGAACTCCAGCGACCGGTGCGAGCGACCGAGCAGGTGGACCTGCGCGCCCTGGGCCCGGGCGAAAAGGGCCACCAGCAGCCCGATGGTGCCGGCGCCCAGCACCAGCAGGCGGTCACCCGGCGACAGGTCGGCCCCCCATACCGCGCGCAGCGCGTTGCCGCCCGGTTCGACGAGTGCGCCGGTCTCGGCGTCCAGCCCGTCAGGCAGGTGGTGCAGAGCGGTGACCGGAACGGCTAGCTGCTCGGCCAGGGCGCCCGGGAAGCCGCCACGGATTCCCACCTCGAACCGGTCCTCGCACACGTGCTGGCTGCCCTGCTTGCAGCGCCGGCACGACCCGCAGCCCAGCATCGTGTCGCCGGTGACCCGCCGTCCGACCCAGGTCTGGGCAACCCCCGGTCCGACGCTGGCGACGGTTCCGGCCCATTCGTGACCCAGCCGCATCGGGAAGCGCGCATGCCCGTCGGCGAGGTACTGCATCTCGCCGGTGAAGAACTCGACGTCGGTGCCGCACACGCCGACGCGCTCGACGTCCACCACGACGTGGCCCGGTCCGGCGGCCGGAGCCTGGACCTGCTGGACCTCGAACTCGCGGGGAGCCGTGACGACGAAGGCGCGCATGCTCATCGCGGTGCGACCACGGGCCGTCGCTGCCGGCCCAGTCCCCCACCGGCGATCAGGGCTCGGATCGTTGGCAGTTCGGCGACCAGTGTCTTCAGCGGCGTGCGGTGCGCGATGGCGCTGATGCTGATCGCTCCGCTCGGGACGGTCGGTGACTGCAGGAAGACCGGCAGCGCGATGCAGTTGACGTCCGGCTCGTTCTCGCGGTCGTCGACGCTGTAGCCGTTCTTGCGCACCAGTCGCAGCCTGCGGTGAAGGTCCTCGGCCGTGGTGGCGGTCCGGGCCGTGCGGGCGTGCAGGGTCCGCTCACCCACCCAGCTGCGTACGGCCGCCAGGTCCGGCAGCTGGTAGGCCAGCAGGAGCTTGCCCACCCCGGTGGAGTGGGCCGGGTTCTGACCGCCGACCATCGAGGTGAGCTTCATCGCGCCGCCGCTCGGGTCGACCTTGGCGCGGTAGACGATCGACGGGCCGGACAGGACGGCGTAGTGCGCCGTCTCGTGGAACCGCTCGGCCAGGGCCCGCAGCACCGGCTCGACGCGTACGTAGTCCGGCCTGGCCTCGTAGTTGGCGAACGCCAGCCGCAGGAACTCGTCGCCGAGCATGTAGTGGCCGGGGGCGTCCTGGCCGGCGAGCCCGGCCCGGCGCAGCGAAGCGAGGGCGCGGTGCACCGTCGGCTTGGAACTGTTCACCGCGCGGGCCATCTCGTCCAGCCCCACGCCCTCGGGACGGCGAGCAAGCTCCACCAGCACCGCGAGCACGCGGTCCGATCCGACCAGACGCTGGTCGTCTGCCTGTGTCATTTCGCTCGCTCGCGGAGTAGGGTCCGAAGGGATTCCACATGCTAGACCGTTGTTCCATCAGACGGAAGGTCTGTGAATGCCTGGGCTGCGCAGCTCCGAGTGGTACGCCGGATCCGACCGCAACGGGTACATCCACCGGGCGTGGATGCGTCGCGGCCTGCCCGAGCACGCGTTCGACGGACGTCCGCACATCGCCATCGCCAACACCGCCTCCGACCTGACGCCGTGCAACGCGCACCTGAACGAGGTCGCCGAGAGCGTGAAACAGGGCGTCTACGAGGCGGGCGGCATCCCGCTCAACCTGCCGGTCGTCTCCCTCGGCGAGACGTTGGTCCGGCCGACGGCCATGCTCTGGCGCAACATGGCCGCGATGGCGATCGAGGAGATGCTCCGGGCCAACCCGATCGACGGCGTCGTGCTGCTCGGCGGCTGCGACAAGACGATCCCGGCGCTGCTGATGGGCGCCGCCTCGGTCGACCTGCCCGCCGTGGTGGTCCCCGGTGGCCCGATGCTGACCGGCACGTTCCGCGGTCAGCCCCTCGGCTGCGGTACCGACGTCTGGCGGCTCTCCGAGGAGGTGCGCGCCGGCACGCTGTCGCAGGATCAGTTCATCCGGTCCGAGTCGTCGATGATCCGCAGCCGCGGGCACTGCAACACGATGGGCACGGCCTCGACCATGGGACTGGTCGCCGAGGCGCTGGGCATGGTGCTCCCCGGGCTGGCCGGCACGCCCGCGCCGGACAGCAGGCTGTTGGAGCGCTCGCACGAGACCGGCCGGCTCGCGGTCGAGATGGTCGCGCAGGGCCGCACCCCCAGCTCGCTGCTCGAGCGCGGCTCGTTCCTCAACGCGATCGTGGCGCTGGCCGCGATCGGTGGCTCGACGAACGCTGTCGTGCACCTGCTGGCCATCGCCGGACGGTTGGGGGTGCCGCTGACCCAGGACGACTTCGACGCCACCGGTTCCGGCGTTCCGCTGCTCGTAGACCTGCAGCCGGCCGGGCGGTTCCTGATGGAGGACCTGCACCGCGCCGGCGGCCTGCTCGCCGTGCTCCAGCAGGTCGAGGACCTGCTCGACCCGACGGCAATCACCGTGACCGGACGCCCCCTGGTGAGCTATCTGGCCGGCGCCGAGATCTGGGACCGCGAGGTGATCCGGGTGCGCACAGAACCGTTGCAGCCCAACGCCGGCATCGCGGTGCTGTACGGCAACCTGGCCCCGGACGGCGCGGTGATCAAACCTGCAGCCGCCTCGGAACACCTGCTGCAGCACCGCGGGAGAGCAGTGGTCTTCGACTCCATCGAGGACATGCACGCCCGGATCGACGACCCCGACCTGGAGGTGGACGCCGACAGCGTGCTGGTCCTACGGGGCTGCGGCCCCAAGGGCTACCCGGGCATGCCGGAGGTCGCGAACATGCCGCTGCCCAAGAAGCTGCTGGAGCAGGGCGTGCGCGACATGGTCCGGATCTGCGACGGCCGGATGAGCGGCACGGCCTACGGCACCGTCGTCCTGCACGTGTCCCCCGAGGCTGCGGCCGGTGGGCCGCTGGCCCGGGTCGAGACCGGGGACGTCGTCGTCCTCGACGTGCCCAACCGCACGCTGTCGGTCGACGTCACGGCGGCCGAGCTCGACGCCCGGCCGGCCGATCCCGCCACCGTGCAGGCGTTCGCCGCCCCCGCCAGGGGCTGGGAGCGGCTCTACGTGGATCATGTCACCCAGGCGCACAGCGGCGCGGACCTGGACTTCCTGCAGGGCGCCAGCGGCACCTCGGTGTCCCGCGAGTCGCACTAGAGCATCCACCGTCCCTCGATCGAGCCGGGAGTTCCCATGTCAGGACGATTCAGCGGCACCGCAGTGGTCGACCGCCCGATAGCCGAGGTCTTCGACTACCTGGCCGCCGGCACGAACGACCCGAAGTTCAGCCCGCGGGTGCTCTCCATCCGCAAGGAGCCAGACCGTCCGTCCGCGCTCGGGACGGTGTTCGTCAGCCAGGTCAAGGACGCCGGGATGAAGACCGACCGGCGGTTCGAGCTGACCGAGTTCCAGGCGCCGACCAGGATTCGCTGGACCGAGCGGTCCAAGAACCTGGTCACCGCCGACGGCGGCTACGACCTGGAGGACCTGGGTGGAACCCAGACCAGGGTGACGATCTTCAACACGCTGGTCGGCCACGGGTTCGGCAAGCTGATCGCCGGGTTCGCGGTCAAGGCCGCCGTCAAGGACGCCGATGCACTCGCCCAGCGCATCAAGACCGCCATCGAGGTCGGCTGACACCCAGCCGGACTCACAGCCTGCAACCAGATCAGGTTCAGGAAGCCGGTCCACACTGTGCGTCGTCGACGACTTCCCAGGAGTGGCCATGACCGACACACCGCCGAGCGAGACCCCGCCGAGCGAGCCGCCCGCCGAGCACCGAGGTTGGCGCGGTCGGGCGGACCGGCTCGGTGAACGGGTCACCCGCAGCCGCGTCTCGACCGTCAGCACGGCCGTCGCGCTGCTGCTGGTCGGTGGGATCGCGGGCTTCGGGATCGCGGCCGCGACGGACGGGTCGGACCCCCACTCCGACCGTGGCCGGCTCTCCGAGTCCCAGCGCGGCCACCACGGCGAGCGCGGCGGGCCGATGCAGCGGCAAGGTCAGGATGGCGGACCCGGCTGGCCGGGTGGGCAGGGGCCGAAGGGCGGTCCCGGCGGTGGGAACTGGGGTGGGAACGGCGGTGGGAACGGCGGGCGCCCAGGCGCCCGGTGACCGCGAGCTAGGGATGCAGCCCGAGGGCGTGGATGCGGTCCACTGCCTCGCCCCGAGACGACACGCCGAGCTTGCGATACAGCGAGAGGACCTGGCTCTTCACGGTGTGCCGTGACACGAACAGCCGCTCCCCCATCTCGCGCAAGGTCAGATGGGTCGCGAGCAGCGGCACCAGCCTCAGCTCGGCCGTGGTCAGTGACGACGCGCCCGTGGTGACGCCGGTGAACTGTGCGACGTTCTTCCTCAGGCCGGCCACCTCGTCGGCCAGCCGCCCGAGGTTCGGTCGCTGCTGGAGGATGGCGGCTGCCTGGTCCAGGACCGCTTCGGCCCCGGCGACGTCGACGAGCACGAAGTAGGCGGTAGCCAGCTCGATCAGGGCCAGCGCGGAGACGACGGGCAGCGCGTAGGTGAGCAGCGGTCTGAGGTTGGCCGCCTTCCTGGCCAGCCGCCGGGCGCTCGGGATGTCGCCTCGCTCGGCCGCCGACCGGGCACCCGCCGCGAGCACCAGGGAACTCGTCCAGTAGCGGTCGAAGCCTCGGGACTCCACGGTGTCCACGGCATCACGAAGCAGTGGCTCCGCGGCGGCGGGATTCCCCGCGCGGGACGCGACCACGGCACGTTCGGCCTGGACGAGGGTCGCCAACGGCAGGCTGTCGGCGCCCACCGCACTGTCGTACGCATGCGCCAGCAGGGTGTCCGCAGTGCCGAGGTCGCCGTCGAGGAGGTGCGAGAGTCCCTCCACCTGGTCCATCGTCGCCCGGTACGGGCTGACCGGGCTCAGGCCTCGCAAGGCGGCCTGGGCGTCGTCGCGCATGGCGGCCGGACCGTCCCGGCACAGCAGCGCCCGCAGATAGGCCAGCGTTCCCTCCACGGTGCTGCCGTCCGGGAGGGTGCCGGTTCGCGGCTGTCGTTCGGCGACGTCCGTCCATCGCTCCGCCTCGGGTTGGCGGCCGAGCAGGGCGAAGATAAGGGCCCCGTGAGCCGCGATCGCGACGTAGTGCTCGCTGAGCGGGCGGTTGCCGAGCCATTCCATCCAGGCCAGCACCGAGTCCACCCGTCCGGCGGCCCAGACCGGCTGCATGATCTCCAGCACCAGCTCGGTCACGAGCTCCACGTCCTCGGCCACCTGAGCGTGCCGGATGGCCGTCTCGGGCATCCCGTTCGCGGCGTGCCAGGCGGCCGCCCGAGAGTTCAGCAGCACGATCTCGTCCGGGTGCTCAGCCCGCAGCTCCGCCTCGAGCAGCTCGTGCAGCAGGTGGTGGTAGCGGTACCACCCCCGCCGGCGGTCGAGGGGCACAACGAGAAGGTTCCGGCTCTCCAGCTCCGCCAGCACGTGCGCCGAGCCGGACTGTCCCGTCACGGCGTCGCAGAGCGGGCCTGACATCCGGTCCAGAACCGAGGTACGAAGCAGGAACTCACGACGTGGCTGGTCGAGCGATGCCAGCAGCTCCGTGCGCAGGTAGTCGCTCATCAGGCGGTCGTCGCCGGTGAAGCCGAGCTCGTCCAGCGTCAGTGCCTCGGACCTGAGGGCGAGAGCCGCGAGGTACAGCGCCACCGGCCAGCCCTCGGTACGCCGCAGCAGGTCGGCGACCGCGTCGTCCGTCAGGGACACACCGGCGCCACGCAGCAGGTCGCGGGCCTCGCCCGACGTCATGCCGAGATCTGCCGCCCCGATCTCGAACAGCTGGCCTCGACTGCGCAGCCGCGAGATGGGGACCGGGATCTCGCCCCGCGAGGCCAGCGCGAGCTGCCAGCCGGCCGGTAGCCGCAGCGCGAACTCGGCGATCGTCGAGCGGCTCTCCGGGCTGATCAGCGCTTCGAGGTGGTCGAGCATCACGAGCACCGGTCCTGGCACGGAGTCGAATGCGCTGACCAGTGCGGGGACCGCATCGATGCCCGCGCCGGCAGTGGCCAGCACCCGCGCCGCCGCCGGACCGACTGGCCCGATCCCCTCGAGCGAGCGCAGCACCGCAGTCCAGAGGGCCACCGGATCATCGGAGAGCAGGTCGCAGGACACCCAGGCCACCCGCGGACTGCGTCGAGCCGCCCACTGCGCCAGCAACGTCGTCTTGCCGTAGCCGGGTGGGGCGAGGATCGACACCACAGGCTCCTGGGCGGCCACGAGCCGGTCGACGAGACTGGACCGGACGACGACGCCTGGCCGCTGTTGCGGGACGCGAAGGATGGCGCGACCCAGCGTCGACGCAGTCGACGTCGCAGGACCGTGTGCTCGATCCGGACGGGTGCGCACCCGTCCCCCTGCCGCACTGGGCACGCCTCGAACGTACCCGTACGCGGTCCGAACGATCAACGCACCCGCCCTTTCATGCCATCTGGGCGATGCCAACCGCCGAACCCTGCTGCAGAGTTGGTCAGGTGCTCATGGCGCACTGGCGCTTCCCCGCGGAACGACGATGGAGGAACCGATGACGACCACCGGCACGACGCAGAGCCAGGCGACCGACGTCCTCGTGGTGTTCGGGATCACCGGCGACCTCGCGCGCGTCATGACGTTCCGATCGCTCTACCGGCTCGAGGCAAGAGGTCTGCTCGACTGCCCGATCGTCGGCGTCGCGGTGGACGCCTGGACCGTCGAGCAGCTGGTGCAGCGCGCTCGGGAATCCATCGTCGCCACCGGGGAGCAACTCGATGAGACGGTGTTCGGGCGGCTGGCCGCCCGGTTCTCGTACGTGCACGGCGACTTCACCGACGACGCGACGTACGGCCTGGTGGCAGATGCGATCAAGGGCGACCGGACACCGGTCTTCTACCTGGAGGTCCCGCCGTTCCTGTTCGGGACCGTGGTCAAGGGGCTGTCGGATGCCGGACTGACCGACGGGGCCCGCGTCGTCGTGGAGAAGCCGTTCGGCAGTGACGCGGCGACCGCGCGCGCGCTGGCCGCCGAGCTGCACCAGTTCATCGACGAGTCGCAGCTGTTCCGAATCGACCACTACCTGGGAAAGATGGGGATCGACGAGATCCTGCACCTGCGCTTCGCCAACGCGATCTTCGAGCCGTTGTGGAGCCGGGACTACCTCGATTGCGTGCAGATCACCATGGCCGAGAGCTTCGGGGTGGACGACCGCGGACACTTCTACGACCCGGTCGGGGCCTTGCGGGACGTCGTAGTGAACCACCTGATGCAGCTGGTCTCCGCCGCCGCCATGGAACCGCCGGCCCGTGGCGACCTGCGCAGCGTCAAGGAGGCCCAGACCACGCTGTTCCGGGCGGTCCGCGAGGCCGACCCCGCTCAGTACGTGCGTGGCCAGTTCGACGGGTACCTCGACGTCAAGGGCGTCGCAGCCGGCTCGACGACTGAGACCTTCACCGCGCTGAGGTTGGACATCGACAACTGGCGCTGGGCCGGTGTCCCGTTCTTCATCCGCGCGGGCAAGCGCTTGCCGGTCACCCAGACCGAGCTGCGGCTGGTGTTCAAGCGGGCCCCCAAACTCGGCTTCCCCTGGTCGAACAGCCCGGTGCCGAACCAGGTGGTCATCCGCCTCGACCCCTCGACCGGGATCCGGCTGCTCTTGCACGCAGAGCGCGCCGACGTCACCGAGGAAGGTGTCATCAACCTCGACATGACCTTCGCCGACGAGGGTGGCGAAGGCGCCACACCGTACGAGGTGCTGCTACACGCCGCGATGGTCGGCGACGGGACGCGGTTCGCACGGCAGGACGGCGTCGAGGAGACCTGGCGGGTCATGCAGCCGCTGCTCGACGCGCCACCTCCCGTGCAGGCGTACGCGCCTGGTACCTGGGGACCGCAGACCGCAGAGGCCCTCACCGCCGAGTACGGCGGCTGGCACGGCCCCTGGCTCTGACCCGCGAGTCAGTAGCGCTCGCGACCGACATCGCAGTTCGTAGGCGGTTTCTGGGAAGTTCGTCTGCGGTTGCTGGGAAAGCGGTCACGGGCCGGTGTCGACCTGGTATCAGCTGACGGAGAAGCCGGTTATTCGGTTCGTTTCGGGCCACGTCGACCGCACGATGGACCGCATGGACGACTCGAGCGGCTCGCCGCGCACGACGGTCCGGCACCCGAGGGCCGCTCTCCTGGTGCCCGCCGCCAGTCTGTACGCGGCGGCCGTGGAGGGACGCTGGGGCCAGGTTGCCGTCGTCTGCGAACATGCCGCGCCGGGTTCGCTGCGCGCCGCCGGCTCAGCGGTGGACCGTCTGGAGCACTTCGCGGCGGGAACCGGTCTGGTGTTCGGCCCGGCGACCCTGCTCGGGTACACCAGCGAGCCCGGCGCGGTGACGTTCCACGCGACCGCGGCCCAGGCCATCCAGCTCCTCGACCTGTTCCGCCGAGTCCTGCTCGGCCAGTGGTGCGAGGTCGCGCACGTCGCCACGGTGCACGCACGCAACGCCGTTCCGCCCCTGGTCGAGTCCGCGATCTGCGACCTCCGCACGGAGCTGGCGACGCCGGGAGCATTCCCGCACTGCCGCGGTTGGTTGTGGCCGCTGCGCAGGGCCCCGCTGCCGGCGCGAGTCGCCCACCACGCGTGGAGCCAGCTCACCGGTGGTCTGGGTGGTGTTCCACTGTTCGGGCTCCCGTACGGCCCCCTGACCGTGCGGACGAACGCACCGCTGGCTTCGGGTCGCCAGCCGGCACCGGTCGACTAGCTCGGCGCGGCGAACAGCCAGGACCCGGCAGGAATGCCGGCACGGGAAGACGGCGGTCCCCCCGGACGTCGACGCCACGTCGGTTCCTGGCTGCTGCTCAGCCCAGGCGCTCGAGCAGGTGGTCCCCGACGCGCAACGCGTTGGCCATCACCGTCAGCGCCGGGTTCACGGCACCGATGCTCGGGAAGAAACTGGCGTCGACCACGTAGAGGTTGTCCACATCGTGTGCCTTGCAGTCGGTGTCCAGGACCGACGTCTGCGGGTCGTGGCCGAAACGGACCGTGCCCGCCTGGTGCGCGCAGCCGGCGACCGGGATGTCGTTCTTCATGTAGACGTCGCGCGGGATCAGGTGGTGTGGGTGCATGCCCAGGTGGCTGAGGTGCTTCTTGACCCGGTGGTACAGCTGCTCGAGCGGCTCCCGGTTGTTCGGCGTGTAGCTGAGCACGATGTTCCCGTCCAGGTCCAAGGTGACCCGGTTGTCCGGGCTCGGCAGGTCCTCGGTGGACAGCCAGAAGTCCACCGCCCGGTCGGCCACGTCCTTCAGGGCCAGGGTCGGCGCCAGCTTGGTCTCCAGCGGCTTCTCGCCGCGGTACATCGGAGCGGACGACTTGCCGACCATCTGCACGTTGCCCATGGGGTAGCCGAAGTCGTCGTCGCCGAAGTAGTAGTCGTTGAGTCCCAAGGTCTTCTGGAACCGCGTGTCGTTCTTCTCCAGCGAGACCGCCAGGAACGCCCGGCTGTTGTGGAAGACGTAGTTGCGCCCGACCTGGTCCGACCCGTTGGCCAGCCCGCGCGGGTGGGCGTCGCTGCCACTGCTCAGCAGGAGCTTCGCGGAGTTGGCGGCGCCTGCGGACACGACGACGATCGACGCGCTGAAGCGCTCCTCCCGTCCGTCCACGTCGGCCACCACGGAGGTGACCGTTCGCCCGCTGGCGTCCGTCTCGAGCCGGCGTACGTGGGCGTTGCGGATCAGCCGGACGTTGTCGTGGAGCAGGGAGGGACGCACCGCGATCACGTCCGCGTCGGACTTGGCATGCACCAGGCAGGGAAAGCCGTCACAGGTCGCACACCGGATGCACGCGCTGCGCTCGGGCCTGGCCTCGTCGAGCATGACCCCGCAGGGCGCGTGGAAGGGATGCAGCCCGGCTCGCCCCAGGTCGTCGAACAGCTGCTGGATCCGGGGCTCGTGCGAGACCGGCGGGAACGGGTACGGCGAGTCGGACGGAGGGTCCGTAGGGTCCTCGCCACGCGCACCGTGCACCTGGTACAGCTGCTCCGCCTGCGTGTAGTAGGGCTCGAACACGTCGTAACCGACCGGCCACGCCGGCGACGTCCCACCGTGGTGCGTCAGCTCGCCGAAGTCCAGCAGCCGCAACCGGTACAGCGCGGCGCCGTAGAACTTGGTGGCCCCGCCGACGTAGTAGTGGATCTGCGGCTGGAATGCCTTTCCCTCGTGGTCGAACCAGGTGTCCGCGGAGACGTAGCGGTTGTCCACGAACACTGCCCCGGCGTCCCAGTTCTCCGCCTCCCGTGGCAGCCAGTCACCTCGCTCCAGGATGAGCACGCGCTTTCCTGACGGTGCCAGTCGGTGCGCGAGGGTGCCTCCGCCGGCACCCGATCCCACGATGATGACGTCGTAGTCGTCGGCCATGGTGTGCTCCTCAGGGGTGTTTGGCGCCCTGGAGGGCGTCCATAGTCGGCTCGAGCGTGATGTGCGGTCGGTCCTCGTCCTCGCTCCCCCAAGCCAGGCGTGAGGGGGCCGAGGACGCCTCGACGGTCGCGGAGTGGTCCCGGTCGAAGTAGTCCCACGCCCAGGACAGGAACGCGTCGGTCTTGCTGTGGACGCCGCTGAGCAGGCTCGCGTGCACGCCGAGCCAGGCCGCGAACGCGAGTGGACCCTCGATCTCGTGGCGGTGCTTGCCGACCTGGGCGACGGCGGCGTTGCGCCCGATCATCGCCATGATCCCCTTGTCCTTGTAGGCGAAGGGTTTCGGCGGCTCGCCACGGAGCTCGCGCAAGATGTTCGCCGCCGCCCAACGACCGGACTGCTGGGCGACCGAGCCGAGCTGCGGCAGGCTGTCCCCAGCATCGTCACCGGACGGGATGTTCGCGACGTCTCCGACCGCATAGACCCCCGGGTAGCCGTCCACTGTCAGCTCTCGGGTGACGTCGAGGCGCCCACCGCGACCCGGGGTCGGACCGGCGTCGGTCACCACGGACGAGGCAGACTCACCGCCGCCCCAGACGACCGTGCGGGCCGGGACGGAGGTGCCGTCGTCCAGCTCGACGTGGTCGGCGTGCACGGCGGCCACCCCGGTACCGGTCCGGACGACGGCGCCGGCCTCGGTGAGCTTGCGCTGCGCGTACTCCCCGGCCTTCTCCGAGAACGCACTCAACAGGGCGGGGCCCCGGTCGACGATGGTGATCACACCCGGCGGGGTCAGGCGGCCGGTCTTGTGCAGCGCCTGCATGAGCTCGGCGAGCGCGCCGGTGGTCTCCACGCCCGTCGGGCCACCCCCGACGACCACGACGTCGACCTCACCGGGTGTCTGCGGTCCCGAGCCGATGGCTTGCCGTAGGTGACTCTGCAGGTGCAGCCGGAGCCGTTCGGCGTCGGCGACCGAATACAGCGGGAAGGCGTGTTCGGCGGCCCCCGGGACGCCGAAGAAGTTCGGCCGGGCGCCGGCCGCCATCACGACGTACGAGGCGGACAGGGTCCGGCGGTCGGACAGCACCAGCGTCCGCCGGGCGAGGTCGACGGACGTCACCTCGGCGTTGACCACGGTCACCGACGGGTAGTTCCGCAGGATGGTCCGATGAGGTCGGGCGATGTCCTCGGCCGGGAGCTGCGAGCTGGCCACCTGGTACAGCAACGGCTGGAACTGGTGGTAGTCGTTGCGGTCCACCAGTGTCACGGCCACGCCCGCGTCCGCCAGCCCAAGGGTGCACGTGACACCCGCCAGACCGCCGCCGACGACCAGGACGTCAGAACCGCCGCTGCTGCTCACACGGACAACTCCTCCATCAGATCCGCCAGGATGATCCGTGAGGCCGCCTCGATCAGCGCGAGGTGCGAGAAGGCCTGCGGGAAATTGCCCAGGTGTCGGGCGCGGTCGACCTCGAACTCCTCGGCGTACAGGCCGAGCGGCGAGGCGATCCGCAGGAGTCGCTCCATCAGGTCCGTCGCCTGCTGCATCTCCCCCACGATGGCCAGCGCCGACACCTGCCAGTACGAGCAGATCAGGAAAGTGCCCTCCTTGCCGGACAGGCCGTCGTCCGTCTCGTCGGTCTTGTAGCGCAGCACGAACCCGTTCTCGCTCAGCTCCTCCGAGATCGCGCGCACCGTGTTCTTCATCCGCTCGTCGCTGCCGGGCAGGAACCCGAAGACGCCCGCGAGGAGCGTGGAGGCGTCCAACGCGTCGGTGTTGTAGTGCTGGCGCAGGACCCCGCGGTCACTGACGCCGTGTGCCAGAACGTCCTCGCGGATCTCGTCGGCGACGGCGGCCCAGGACTCCTGGCTCTCGAGGTCACCACGGATCCCCGCCAGCTGTGCAGCACGGTCGAGGGCCACCCAGCCCATCAGCTTGGACGAGACGTAGTGCTGCGGTGCGCCGCGGGCCTCCCAGATCCCCTGGTCCGGCTCACGCCAGGAGGCGATGGCGCCGGCCGCCTGCGACTGCACCAGCGGCCACAGCCGTCGGGGTAGGTGCTTACTGCGTCGGGTGTGCAGCAGGATCGAGTCGAGTACCGCACCGAAGACGTCGTTCTGTCGCTGGTCGAACGCGCCGTTGCCGAGCCGGACGGGCCGGGCGCCCTCGTAGCCGGACAGCTCGTCACGGGTCGACTCGGTCAGGTCCCGCCGACCGTCGATGCCGTACATGATCTGCAGGCTGCCGTCCTCGGTCGGCTCGAGGTCGGCGACGAACTGCATGAACTCGTCGGCCTCCCAGTCAAGGTTCAGGTAGTGCAGGGCCTGCAGGGTGAAGGTCGTGTCGCGCATCCAGGTGTAGCGGTAGTCCCAGTTCCGTTCTCCCCCAGGCGTTTCCGGCAGCGAGGTGGTCAGGGCGGCGACCGTCGCACCGGTGGGCATGTAGGTCAGGCCCTTGATCGTCAGCGCAGAGCGCTCGATCGGGTGCCGCAAGGAGTGGTCCGGGATCCGTGCCCGGCCGAGCCACTTGCGCCAGAAGGCGACGGTGACGTCGATCCGCCGGGTGGCGTCCTCGACGTCGGTGGGCGAGGCCAAGCCGGCCGCCCAGGACAGCGCGCAGAACACCCGCTCGCCCTTCTCCAGGACGTGCCGCGCCCGCGCCGAGCCGCCCTCGATCCCGATGGACAGGTCGGTGCTCAGCCGAAGGGTCGCTCCCCCTGCCCCGGCCGCGTCCGCGGCGTGGCCCTCGTCGTCGACGAGGCTCCACTGCGCAGGCACGCGGCCGTAGTCGAACACCGGCTCGCAGACCAGCTCGACCTCGACCGACCCCTCCAGGCACTCGACGGTGCGCACCAGGACGTGTTCCGCGTCGTCGTCCGCCGGCGGACGGGTGTGCGGTGTGACGAGGTCGGGTCCCTGACGTGGTCCCATCGTCAACGCGTCATGGACCAGGACCCAGCCCGCGGGGGTGTGCCACGTCGTCGTCATGACGTTGGTGCCCGGGACGTAGGTTCGGGCCGTCGGGTCGTTGATCCCGTAGGGGCCCATCCGGAACGAGCCCGCACCGCGGTCGAGCAGGTTGCCGAACACGCTCTGCGAGTCGAACGCCGGCACGCAGAGCCAGTCGATCGAGCCGTCGGGCGCGACGAGCGCGCCGGTGTGGCAGTTCGACAGGAACGCGTAGTCGGCGATCGGCGGGAACGGTGAGGTGGAGAGCTTCACGACGGTGACTCCTTCGTACGTCGCAGCGGGGTGCTCGGATCACCGATGTCGGCGACCCCCTCCTCAGGCAGGAGGCCCTTCTGGTCCAGCACGTACAGCAGGGCGAAGGCCGGGATCACGATGACCAGAGCCAGGCCGATCACGATGAACAAGGTCGTGAGGGTGCCCGACGGCGCCGCGGCGTCCGCGAACGTCAGGCTCTCGGGCAGCACGTACGGCCACTGGGCGACGCCCCAGGCGGCGACCACGCCGGCCACGGCCAGGACGGCGAGAAGTCGAGCCCAGTGGCTGGCGTCACGCAGCAGCAGCGCGAGCGCACCCACACCACACACTGCGCTCACCACCACCAGCGGCAGCGCTTCGGAGGTCAGCCCGTCGTACAGGTACGGCGCATCGGAGCGCAGCACGAACACGCCGACCACCCCGATCACCGCCACCGCGATCCCGGCACCGATCGCCCGCACCCGGAAGTACCCGGCCATCTCTGCGTCGTCGAGCCGCCGTGCGTCCCACACCAGGTAGACGGCCGCCAGGTACGCGACCGCCGCGACCGCCAGCACCCCGCCGAGGATCGAGGTCGGGTTGAGCCAGCTGTCCACCGGGTCCCCCGCCTTGCCTCCCGCCGGCACCCGACCGGATGCGACACCACCGGCCACTGCTCCGAGAAAGAACGGAACCAGCAGTGACGAGAGTGCGAAGGCAAGCCCCAGCAGGCGCCGCTCCCGCGCGGTGTCGACGGTCTTGCGGAACGCGAAGCTCGCACCTCGCAGGACGACGCCGAGCGCGGCGAGCGTGAGTGGGACGAACAGCGTGAGCATGATCGAGGCGTAGGCCTCGGAGAACGCGGTCCACAAGACGACGAAGATGAAGATCAGCCAGACGTGGTTGGCCTCCCAAACCGGCCCGATCGAGTGCTCGATCACCCGGCGCGGACGCTCGGCGCCCTCCCCCTCGCCGGCCATGAGCTCCCAGAACCCGGCGCCGAAGTCGGCCCCGCCGAACAGCGCGTAGGCGAGGATGCCCCCCAGCAGGACGATTGCTGCGGCGGTGCTCACGGCACGGCCTCCTCACGTTCCGGGTCGGCGTCCGGCACCGCGTTCGCGCCGTACGGCGCGTCGTGGTCGGTGAAACCACCCGAACGACGGAAGCGCCGACTCATGCCGCGCAGCACGAGGATCGTGGTCACGCCGAGCGTGAGGTACAGCAGGACCACCGCGATGAAGGTGATCCAGACGCCGGTGTTCCCGGTCGCCGCATCCTCGACCTTCATGTACTCGTAGACGATCCACGGCTGGCGACCGACCTCGGTGACGACCCAGCCCGCCTCCATGGTGACCACCGCGAGGACTCCGGAACAGGCTGCGGCGCGCAGGAACCACCTGCTCTGCGGCATCCGCCGTCGGAAGAGCCAGGTCGCGCCGTACCAGAGCGCCAGCAGGAACAGCAGCGTCCCGACACCCACCATGATGTCCCACGACAGGTGCACGATGTTGACCTGCGGGATGGTCGGCCGCTCGTCGGCCGGCACCGTGTTGAGCCCCTGGACGACCGTCGCCTTGCCGGTGCTCGGGTCGGACAGCCAGGACGCCAGCCCGGGAATCGGTACGCCTCCGGTAACCGTCCCGTCCTCGTTGAGGTGGCCGAGCAGGGTCTCCGGGACGTCGCTGCTCGTCGTCGGCACCAGCTCGATGGCGGCGAACTTGACGGGCTGGTTCGAGTAGACCCACCGCGCGAGCTGGTCGCCGACGCCCATCTGGATCGGCGCGGCGACGGCCGCGACCGAGAAGGCGATCACGAAGCCGAGCCGGTGGTAGCGGTCCGTGCGGCCGCGCAGCATGCCGGTGGCGTAGACCGAGGCGATCAGGAAGCCCCCGACGAGGTAGGCAGCGACCAGCATGTGCGCCGCCTGCAGCGGCATCGAGTCGTTGAAGATCACCTGGATCGGGTCGACCTTGACGATGTTCCCGGCGGAGTCCAGCGTGAAGCCGGACGGCGAGTTCATCCACGCGTTGGCCGCCACCACCGACACGCTGCCCAGCACGCCCGCCAGCACGACCGGGACGCCGGTCCAGAAGTGCGTCCACGGCTTGAGCCGGCGCCAGCCGAAGATGTAGATCGAGATGAAGACTGCCTCGGTGAAGAAGAAAAGCCCCTCGAACGCGAAGGGCACCCCGAACGCCTCGCCCCACCGGCCCATGAACCGCGGCCAGAGCAGGCCGAACTCGAAGCTCAGGACGGTGCCGGTCACCGCGCCGACCGCGAAGGTCACCGCCATGTACTTCGACCACCGCTGCGCCAGCAGCATGGCGTCCTTGTCGTCGTGCTTGACCGCCCGGTAGTTGGCGATCAGGGCCATGAAGGCCCAGGAGACGCCCAAGGGCACCAGGATGATGTGGAACGCCAGGGTGAAGGCCATCTGGGACCTCGCCCAAGGCACGGGGTTCACAGTGGCCAACGCCGCATACGTCTCGAGCGTCGCGCCCACTTCACCCACCCCCTCGGTGGTCCGCACAAGCCGCGCATGGTGCCGTCCAGGAGTCTCGTCCGAGCATCGGCCCCCGGCATCCCCCTGTTGGGATGAACTGCCCACTGGCACCCCCGCGAACCTGACGGGCCATTGACGCCTGTACGCATCATGGGAGGGTTGGCCTCGACGCGGTCCGACCAACAGAGCGACGTGAATCGTCCGGGGGCGAGGCGGTGGCGCACGAGGACGAGTCAGAGCCAGCCGGCTCCTCCACGCCGGCCGATTCGGCCTACGGCGAGTCCCGCTGGCCGATGGCGGCCGCCGTCCTGGCCACGATGATCCTGACCGTGCTGCTGCCCGATCGCCTACGACTGGCGCCGGCCTGGGTGCTCCCCACCATCGAGGGGCTCCTGCTGCTCGCGCTGGTCGCGGCCGACCCCGGACGGATCTCGCGCCGGTCCCGGGCACTGCGCGCCGTCTCGGTCCTGCTGATCAGCGTGCTCGCGACGAGCGCGGTCTGGTCGACGATCAAGCTGATCGACGACATGGTGCACGGCGGCCCGGAGACCAGCTCGGCGTCAGCCCTGCTGCAGGCAGGGGGCAGCGTGTACGCCTGCACCGTCCTGGCGTTCTCCCTGCTGTACTTCGAGCTCGACGGTGGCGGGGCGGCCGCCCGCGACCACAGCATGCCCGCCAGCCCGGACCTGGCCTTTCCGCAGCAGCTCAGTCCTGAGCTCAACGCCGGGCTCTGGCGGCCGCGCTACATCGACTACCTCTACCTGGGCCTGACGAACTCGATGGCCTTCAGCCCGACCGACGTCATGCCGCTGGTGCCCTGGGCGAAGATCATCATGGGCGTCCAGTCGGTGATCTCGTTGCTCATCCTGGGACTGGTCGTCGCCCGAGCCGTCAACGTCCTCGTTTGAGCTACGTGCCGCAAAGTGGGTCGGTACTGGGCCTCGCGGTCAGCTGATCAGCCACGTACCACGACGACGGGACGCCCGGCCCGCTGAACGAGCGCATCGACGGTCGCGCGCAGGTGGTGCCTGGCGGAGCGCCGGCGCCCGAACGCCTCGATCACGACGACGTCGGCCGCCCGCCCGGCGCGGCACAGGTCGTCCAGCGAGCTCGCCGTCAGGTCGATGACCGTCACCGACCCTCCACGGCGGTCAGCACGAGCGGAGCCGTAGCCGATCGCGTCCTGGCTCTGCTCGACGTCCTCGACCCCGACGACCACGAGCCCGTCCTGGGGAGGTGAGCCGGATGTCGGGTCGTCCGTGCCTGGGACCTCGGCGGCCGGCACGACGACGAGGGTGCACTCGGCCCGGGCGAGCACATGCTCGAGGACCCCACCCGATGACGTCTGACCGGCGGGTCCAGCACCGACCACCAGGAGGGCGGCCTCGTGCGAGACCTCGACCAGGGACCGGCCGGCGTGCTCGTGCACGAAGGTGGTCGTGACGTCCAGCTGCGGGTATGCACCCCGGACGCGCTCGGCGACGTCGGCCACCTCGCTGACGGCGTTCTGCTCGGCTCGCAGCTCGACGTGGTCGATGCTCGGCCCCGGCACCCGGTCGCCGTGCGAGGACCGGTGACGGGCCTCGCCGGCGAGGGCGTGCAGCAGGGTCAGCCGGAGTCCGGTCGAGGCTGCCTCATCTGCCGCCCACGCCAGGGCGGACTCACTCGAGCCGTCGGCGTAGCCGACGACGACAGAGCCTGATCGTTGCCGAGCCACCCCGGCCTCCTTGGTCGTCCGGAGCCAGTGTGGTGCCCGCGGCGGCGGCTCGGCAACGAGGGGCTCACTCGACCCCGAGCGTGACCTCGGTCGACTTCACCAGCACCGTGACCTTCGTGCCCTCGGCCAGGCCGAGGTCCTCGACGGCCTCGCGCGTGATGGAGGAGGTGATCGACTGGCCACCGCCGTCGAGCGCGACCTTGACGACCGCCATCGCCTCACCGGTGGTAATCGAGGTGACGGTGCCGGGCAGCTGGTTGCGGGTGGACAGACGCATCTGGAACTCCTTGGGTGGTTCGTGCTCGCTTCGGTCGGACGACCATAGACGACCTTCGGTCCCGTTGTCTCCCAACGCCGTTCGCGCGGCCGGACGACGGGCATCCGGCCGTATGCGCGGCTACTCCTCGAGTTCGGCCACGAAGTCGGAGGACGTCATCGGGGTGGAGAACATCGGACAGTCGTACTTGATCGCGTTGTCGTGCTCCTCCGGGCATGTGGCCGGAGCGTCAGCCACCTACGCTGGACACCTGGACGAGCCCGCGACCCTCTCGCGCCTGGCGAAAGGCGACGACAGCAGCCACCCTCGCGTTCCTGGACGAGGTCAGGCCTCCCCCGCGCTGACGGCTGGCAGACAAGTTGACCGGACGTGTCGTTCACCTTCCGTTCATCCGGTGGCCCCACTATCCGGCCATGGATCTCTTCCGGCCCGACATCGGCGCGGACCGCCCCGGCCTGCACCCCGACCTGGGCGAGGCAGCGCGCTCCGTGCACGAGCAGTTCGACGAGGTGGTCGGCCAGGACGAGGTCGACCAGGTCCTGGACCAGGTCGCCGGTCAGTTCACGGACGCGCCCATCCGGGCCTTCGTCCCGTTGTTCGTGCAGCGCTTCTCGAACGAAGAGCTCTCTCGCCGAGCAGCGGCGAGGAGCAGCGCACCGGCGGCCATCTCCCACATCGCCTGAACCTGGGTTCCCTGGCCCCCAAACGGTTCTGCAGAGGCGGCCCACGTCCCGTCCCGCGCCGACACGATCACCCCCCGGGTCACTCGAGGTGCGCGTAACGCTCCTGCCGCCAGGGGTCGCCGTGCACGTGGTAGCCGCGCTGCTCCCAGAAGCCGCGCACCGGCTCCGACTGGTAGGTCCAGCCGCGGAACCACTTGGGTCCTTTCCACGAGTACAGGTGTGGCACGACGAGGCGCACCGGGTGGCCCGTCTCAGGAGTGAGCGCCTCACCGTCCACGGCGACCGCGAGCAGGCTCCGCGGCGAGAGGAGATCCTCGATCCGAACCGTCGCCGAGTATCCGTACTCGCCGAACACCAAGGCATGCGTGACGCCGTCGCCGGGCGGGTAGCGGTCCACGACGTCCCGCGTGCGCCAGCCACGCCAGTGCCGGCCGGCCGCGCTCCACCCGCTCCCGCAGTGCATGTCAGCGACCACCGTGTGCTGCTGAAGGTCAACCAGCTCGGTCAAGGCGACCGGCGTGACCGGCTCCTGAGCTACGAGTCCGTCGAAGGTCAGCCACCACGGACCAGGTCGCTCTCGCGGAACGCGGCCGTAGTGCATGACCGGCGCCTGCTCGACCAGGTGCTGCCCTGGCGGCAGCTGGACGTGGCCGCGGTGGCGGCTCGCGCCACCGCTCGGATCGCGATCAGCCATGTCCACATCATGGCTGCTCGACCAGTCCGACGAGAACTTCGGTGGCCTGTCGTCCGTCCGGGCTCAGGCGAGCGCGGCGAGCAGCTCCGCCTTGGGCTTGTTCGACAGTCCGGCGAGGCCGCGCCGGCGGACCTCAGCCCGCAGCTCGGCGACCGTCCACCCCGCGTCCGGGCCTTTCGGCTGATCCGCAGCCGAAGCCGGGACAGGTGCCGGAACGGACACCGGCATTTTGGCGGTGCCGCTCCGTTGCGCTTTCTTGATCGCCTTCTCCGCCGTCTTGAGGCGCGCGCGCAGGTCGGCCGCGGATGCCTCGGCCTTGATCGCCCGCTGCTTCCACTTGTCTCGCTTGGACTCTGCGCTCGTCAGCTCCGTTCGGAGCTTGGCGATCGACGCCTTGTCCTTCTTGGCTGAGGCCGACTTCGCCTTCTTCGCGGGCATAGGACTCCTTACCGAGGAAGGCACCAGCATGGCCCCTGGACGAGTCCACGCCAACAGTCTCGCCGTTCAGGTTTCGTCCACCACCCATGCCCAATGGTCGCCGCCGGTGGCAGTGAGATGGCTCGGCCTGCGGCATAGTCGTTGCCATCCACGCTGAGGGAGCACGAAATGACGGATCCGGTGCGGCGCGTGCACTACTACTCCGGCCAGCTGCTGACACCCGAGGACTTCCAGAGCGAGCAGGACTACCACCGCAGCATGCGCTACCTGCACAACCGCCTACTCGGCCACGGGGTGGTGCATGGCCTGGGCATCACCGTCGGCAACGGTCCGACGGTCGTCGTCAGCCCCGGCCTCGCGGTTGATGCCTGCGGGCGCGAGATCGTCCTTGCCGAAGAGGTGCACGTCGAGGTCCGGGAGCCGAGCGACCCTGACGGCGCCCTGGACGTGACTGCCACCTGGGCGCAGGAGCCGGACTCGTTCGTCGTCCCCGTCGAGGGCACCGACGAGCCGCCCTTCACCCGCTGGCTGGAACGTCCCCAGCTCGCGTTGGTACCGGCCGGTGAGGCAGCGGCCGAGTCCGTGGTGCTGGGACGGGTGCTGTTCTCGGGTGGCGAGGTCACTGCGGTGGACACGAGCGGCCGAAGTGCCTGGCAACGAGCCGAATCCGGTTCCTGAAGCCGGCCCACGTGATGTCCCGATCTGTCCATTGACCGACGTCGGCGATGGGTGGACACTGCGCTCGATCCCACCGTGAGGGAGGCCCTGATGGCCTGGCGACTGAACGGGACGTACTTCGAGAACTGCTCCTGCGACATGGTGTGTCCGTGCACCACGTCCGGCCTCACGATGCCGGCCGATCAGGACAGATGCCAGGTGGTCCTGGCCTTCCACGTCGACTCCGGCGAGGTCGACGGCCTTGACGTCAGCGACAAGACGGTGGTGGTCGTCGCAGACACCCCGCAGGTCATGTCGGAAGGCAACTGGCGGGTCGGCGTGGTCATGGACGCAGCGGCCACACCGGAGCAGGCATCGGCGCTCGGCGCCATCTTCGGCGGGCAGGCAGGCGGACCGATGGCCGGTCTGGCGCCGCTCATCTCGGAGATGATCGGCATGGAGGCCGCCACCATCGCCTACACCGACGACGGACGACGCCACTCGCTGAAGGTCGGGGACCTCATCGACATCGAGATCGAGGACTTCGTCCCGCCCCAGCTGCTGCCGGACGGCGACGTCGAGATGCTCACCGGGATGTTCCACCCGGCGAACTCGACGCTGACGGTCGCCAAGGCGAACCGGTCCCAGGTGTCGGTGTTCGGACTCCAGTTCGCCAACGAGGGAAAGAACGGGCACAGCGCACCGTTCTCCTGGGCCGCCTGACGGCCATCCTTGTCCACCACCGCGCCGACGCTGCGGCAGTTGACCCTGCCGGCGTCCATCCTGCTCGTCGTCGGTGCCGGCGCGTGGCTCGCGGTCGCCGGGATCGCCCGCGGAATGGGCGTGATGCCAGGCACGATGGGCTTGTCTCTCGGTGCTTTCGTGGCTCTGTGGGCGCTCATGATGACTGCGATGATGCTGCCCACGATCGCCCCGTTCGTCGCGCTGCACACGCGCACGCTGACCGACCGGCGCGCACAACGCATCGGCGAGCTCGCCATCGGGTACCTGCTCGTCTGGACGGCCGCAGCCTTGCCCGCCTACGTGCTCGCGCTGGTCGCCGAACGACTGGTCGACACCCGACCCACCGCCGCGAAAATCCTGGCCGCCGCCATCTTCGCGGCCTGCGGCATCTACCAGCTGACACCGATCAAGGACCGCTGCCTGGCGCGATGCCGGTCCCCGCTGGGATTCGTCCTGAAGTACGGCAGCTATCGCGGACGGCTGCGTGACCTGAGGGTCGGGATGAGCCACGGCGCCTTCTGCCTGGCCTGCTGCTGGGCGCTGATGGTCGTGCTGATCGCGGTCGGCCTGATGAACCTGGCAGCCATGGTGATCCTCGCCGCCGTCGTCCTGACGGAGAAGACCTGGCAGCGTGGACCGCAGTTCAGTCGGGTCGTCGGCGTGATCGCCCTCGTG
This sequence comes from Angustibacter sp. McL0619, assembly GCF_049994355.1. Classification (NCBI taxonomy): domain Bacteria; kingdom Bacillati; phylum Actinomycetota; class Actinomycetes; order Kineosporiales; family Kineosporiaceae; genus Angustibacter; species Angustibacter sp. McL0619. Next base: position 2,694,613 of record NZ_CP188257.1, read on the forward strand.
CTCGCGGTCGTGGTGCTGTTCCGACCGTCGATCGCGCCGGGCCTGTCGCCCGCGCCGATGAGTGACACCGGCGATGGGATGTAGGGCTACTGCAGCTCCCAAACCTCGTCGACCGCCGCGGCCACCCGCGGCATCAGATCCGCGCTGGCGAGCAGGCCGAAGGCGCTGACGCTGACGTCATCGGTTGCACGCCAGCACAGGACGGAACGCGCGTTGAAACGAGGTCCAGGCAGATCCTTCGGTGTCTGGTTCCGCTTGCGCGCGGCGGAGGCGAGGTCGACGGTCTGCGTGCAGGTGACACTCCCGAACATCGTGTACGGCGGCGCGGCCAGGGCGACGTCGAGCTTGTCCGTCAGGTCTGTCCGCGCGACCACCACGTTGAGCATCGGCCCCCCGCTTCTCACGTTGCCGAAGGCCCGCCCATCGAACGCGTTGCCGCCCAGCGTTCCCTTCGCGCTGGTCCGCCAGCTGGTGGGGCCGTCGTCCTTGGCGAAGTCCACGCCGTCCTGCAGCGGGCCGTATGAGGCGAAGCTGTCCGGGAGCACGACTGGCGTCAGGTTCGGTCTGTGGGTGGCACGCCATCCCACCACGGCGAGCAGGACCGTTGCGATCACCGCCGCGACAAGCCCCGCGGCTCGTGGCGCGTTGCTGAAACGGCTGCGCCGGCCCGCCGGACCACTCCCTTGAGGCGCGGGAAGGCTTGCGGGAGGCGGTGCCAACACGGGTGGCCGCCCGCCGGTCGTGAAGAACGGGACGTCGGGAAAGTTGTCGGCGCTCATCGCCTTCCAGCATCGGCGCCCGTGTCAGGGTTCTTGAGGGCGTCGACCTCGGACCTCGCTGATCTTCGGGAGGCGTTCCCCTCACATCCGACGTGACCTTGTGGATGTCCTCAGTGCAGCGGCACCGCGGGCGCGGGCACGTCGTCCGCGTCCTCGAGCAGCTTCGACTCTTCTCGCTTGCGGGGCAGGAAGTACGCCGGGATCAGGGTGAGGGTCACCAGCCACGCCGCCACCCAGAAGGTGTGCGAGAACGCCGCGGCCGCCGCCTGCGGGGCCAAGGCCGGCGAGGCCGGGACGTTGTCCAGCAGAGCGTTGGTCAGCACCACGGAGAAGATCGCGACACCGATCGAGCTGGAGATCTGCTGGTTGATGTTGAGCAGGGTCGAACCCCGGGCGACCTCGTGGTGCTTCAACGTCTTCAGTGCCGACGTCATGATCGGCATCATGGTGGCGCCCATGCCCAGGCCCATCACGAACAGCACCGGGATGAGGAAGCCCCAGTGCGAGGACTCCGCCGTGATCTGGGTCAGGCTGAACATCCCGATGATGATGCCCACCAACCCGAAGGGCACGATCCGTCCGACCGGGTACCGGTCGGTCAGCGCGCCGGCGATGGGCATGGTGACCATGGCGCCGATGCCCTGGGGCGCGACCAGCCAACCCGCGCTGAGCGGCGACTCCCCCTGCACCTGCTGCAGGAACTGCGGGATCAGCAGCAGTCCACCGAAGAAGGCCGCGGCGAAGATGAACATGGTGATCAACGACACGCTCAGGTTGCGGTTCTTGAACAGCCGTAGGTCCAGGAGCGGGTGCTTGGGCTTGAAGCTGTAGAACACGAACGACACCATCAGCACCAGCCCGATCAGGGCGGGAATCAGGACCTTGGGGTGGCCGATGCCGCCCTCACCCGGGATCGACGAGATGCCGAACAGGAACAGCGCGAGGCCGGGGCTCATCATCAGCATGCCCACGAAGTCGAACGTCTCGGACGGAACCGGGTTGTCCTTCTCAAGGGCGAACCGGGAGTAGATCAGCGCGACCAGCCCGATCGGCACGTTGATCAGGAAGATCCAGTGCCAGCTGAAGTTGTCGATCAGCCACCCACCGAGGATCGGCCCGAAGATCGGGCCGAGCAGCATCGGCACCCCGAGGATCGCCATCAGCCGACCCATCCGGGCCGGGCCTGCCGCCCGGGTCATGATCGTCATGCCGACCGGCATCAGCATGCCGCCGCCGAGCCCCTGCAGCACGCGGAACGCGATCAGGAACCCGATCGAGGGGGCGGTCGCGCAGAGGATGGACCCGAGCGTGAACAAGGTGATCGCCAGCATGTACAGCCGCTTGGTGCCGAACCGGTCGGCGGCCCAGCCGGACATCGGGATGACGGTGGCCAAGGCGAGGGTGTAGGCGGTGACGGTCCAGGCGACGGCCGAGTAGGCCAGCGGCTGCCCGTTCTTGGCGAACTCGACCTGGAAGGTGCGCAGCGCGACGTTGACGACCGTGATGTCGATGATCGACATGATCGCGCCGAGAACGACGACACCGGCGACCTTGAGCACGGCGCCGTCGATCTTCTCGGGGTACTGCATGACGGTCCCAGCAGGCGAAGTCACGGGCACCCCTTCACGGTTCGACGTGCGGCGTTGCGATGGATAGCCACCAAATCAGGCTAGCGCGTGGGTCCGACAGACCACGACGGGGTTTCCGCTCGCGGTTGCCAATGAATCGAATTCAACAGCACCCCGCCTGCCCCTGACCCACGCGACGTCTTTGTGCGACGCTGGCTACGCTTCGCCCGCGGCCGGACCGTCAAGGAGATCCGCCATGAGCACCGCCAGCAGAGCCCTACGCCGTCGGTTCTACGCCGAGTCCGTTCTCGCGGGCATCAGCGGCGGCCTCTTCGTCCTCACGCTGTTCTGGCACGACTGGCTGGAGGCTTTCGGCTTCGACCCTGACCACGGTGACGGCTCGGTCGAGTGGCTGGTGGTCGCGGTGCTGCTGGCCGCCTCGCTGTGCTTGACCGTGCTCGCGCGGCTTGAGTGGCGTCGCACTCGGGGCCTCGAGGCCGCCTGAGCCTTGTCACGCCGTCGGGCACCCTGCTTTGATGGCTCGGCTGGACCGTGATCTCCCCTACTGCTGGGTTGAGGCGAATCGCATGGCCTCTCGGCGCGGCGCAGCGGCGTCCGCCGCGAGAGCGTCCTCCCGGACACCGCTGCCGCCCCCCGCCCTCGGCAAGGGCATCAAGAACCCCGCGTGGCTGCCGCCCGTCCGCGCCTCGACGCGGCTGGAGCCCGGCCAGCTCACGACGAAGTTCGTGACCGTTCCCGCCGAAGAGGCGCAACGGGTGCTTCTGGGCATGATCCGCTTCGTCGTGGACATCGACGCCGACACCACCCCGATCGTGGTGTGGCAGCGCGAGGGCGACGAGCTGTGGGTCGACGTCTCCGCGACGACGTTGACCTGTGCTGACGGCCTCGTCCAGGTCGGGGTCCGGGTCGGGTGCGACCAGCTGCGCGTCCCGCTGACCATGAGGGTCCCACTCGGGGTTGGCACCCCGAAGTCGCCGACCGGCCTGCTGCTCACGACTGTGCAACGACTGGACGGGCCGGACCTGGTCACCTCCCGGTGGTCCGATGCGATCACCGCCTTCGCCTGGGAAGCCGTCATCGAGCTCGCCCGTCACGTCTGCGCTGCCCTCGGCGACGACAAGTCCGGGCTGCCGCTGGTCCCCGGCGCCCTCGCCGCGACCGAGAAGGCGCTGCTGATCCAGCCGATGTCCCGCCACGACCTGTCCGCGGTGGGGTGAGCCGATGACCCTGACCGAGGACAGCCTGGGCTCGTTCGGCGCGCTGGCGCGCGGGATCGGGCTGGTTACGGACAGCGGCCCGAACAGCAGCTGGTTCAACGACCCCGTCGGTGGCAGCAGCAGCAACCCCAACGGCCTGAAGACGGTGCTGAGCAGCGACGCCCAGCGCGACGCCCTGGTGAGCTTCGTCGACGACGTCCTCGGGCCACCGGACCAGCACGCCGAGGATGACGTGCGCTGGATCCCGCTGTTCGCGGAGACGAACCCGCACATCATCGTCAGCGTCGTCCTGCAGCCGGTGGCCGGCGCGGTGCGGGTCGGCGTCGGCGTGGAGCACGTAGCCGGCAGCGGCGCACCGCAGGTCACCACGAGGCTGCACGTGCCCATCTTCCATGTCCCACGCGAGGGCACTGACTCGCGCCCCACGGACTCCGACCTGCCGCAGTGGCTGCTGATCGGGCGTCCCGGGGGACGGATCGGCGTCGAGGTCGACGCGCAGTTCGACGCCGGCCCGCCGACCCCCGGCGACGCATTCCTCGGCGGAGCCTCCGTGAGCCTGGCCATCCCGACGACGGCCAACGACGACGCCGAGTTCTCGCTGACCCTGCGCGACCTGCAGCTGCCGGGTGCCACGGCCCCGACGACGCGGACGCTGGACATCACGTCCCTGGACGAGATCGGACCCGACGTCCTCGAGTTCGTGGTCGGCATCGTGCGCCAGCAGATCGACTCGCTCGACCTGACCGACCCGGTCTACCGGCACATCCGCGGGCTCGCCGGGATCCTCGGGCTGCACGACGTCCCGAACCTGCCGCCGCTGCCGATCGGGGACCTGCCCACCGAGGGGCTGCGCGCGATCGTGTCCTGGATCGAGTCGGTGCTGGCGGACGACGAGGACGGGGGCGCGCTGGACGCCTGGCTGGGCGAGCTGGCCGTGCTCGTGGGCGGAGCCCCGGTGCCCGACCGCAACGCGGTGGAGTTCCGCATCGGGCCCTCGCACCTGCTGCTCGGCCTACGGGTGAGCCCGGGCGCCGGTGGCCATCCGGTCCTCGTGCCGTGGGTCGAGCTGACCTGGTCGCCGAGCACCGGCGCCGACCTGGTGGCCTCGGTCGACCTGCTGCGGGCGGACACGGCGACCGGTCACGTCACCGCCGTCCCGGCCCTGACGGCGGGAGCCGTCTTCGGCGCGCAGGCCACCGGCGGGTCGGCCCTGCTCGGCGGTGCTCCGGGAGTCGGGTCGGCGCGGATCGGGCTGAGACTGGATGAGCACCAGCGTCCGGCTTTCGCCTTGACGTTGCATGACGTCGACCTGCCAGGCGGGCGACACCACGAGCTGCTCGACCTGTCCAGTCCGGACGCCGCGCTGGACGCCGCCACCTCGATCATCGACGACGCTCTCGCCGCCGCCCTCGACGGCTTCGGGGATGTCGGCATCCTGCTCGAGCAGCTGTTCGGCATCGACCCTCCCGCGGGCGTCGCCGCGCTGCAGGCCTCGGCCCTCATCGCCGACCCCCTGGCGGCCCTGCAGCAGTACTGGCTGGGTTTGCTCAACGACGCGGACGCCATGGGAACGGTGTTGGGAACCCTGGGCCATCTGCTCACGGGCACCGCCGGCTCGGCCGGCAACCAGGGCACGCCGGAGCACCCCTGGGTGATCGACATCGTCGCTGGGGTCGGGCTGCGCTTCTGGCGTGAGGACCAGGTGCTGGTTGCCGCCCTCGGCGCCGACGTGCTCACCCCGTTGCCCGGCGACCTCGCCGTCGCGACCCGGGCCGATGTCGTGCTGCTGCGGGCCGACCTCGGCGCCGGGCACCTCTCGTTCGCGTGCGGCGCGAGCGCGCAGGTCGTCCTTCAGCCCGCGGCTGACACGCCGATGGACCTCGACCTGGCCGTGGCCACCATCCACTTCAGCGGCGTCGGGGTTCGCGCCCACTGGTCCCCCTCCGTCGGCCTGCAGGCGGTCGTGCTCGGCGACGGGCTCACCGTCTCCTATATGGATCCGCGATCTCAGGCGCCGGCGTTGCATCCGATCCCCCTGCCGACCTTCGCAGCCGACGGATCGGTCACGTTCGCGCCGGACTGGGATGCCCTGGAGGGGATCGTCACCGCCTTGCTGCGCGGCATCGGATCGCCGTTCGTGCAGACCCTCCTCGACCTGCTCGGCTGGACCGGACAGGGCGCGCACCTGCGGCTGAGCGCACTGGTCACTGATCCCGGCGACGCCGTCGCCGCCTGGGCCACGGAGGTGGCCTTGGACTGCGCGAACCTGCAGACCGCCCTCGGTCCGGTGGCCTGGCTGCTCAGCGGTGGCTCCCGCACCGGTCCGATCGGCGACGGGCGTCCCGAGCGCCCGTACCGGTGCCCGGTCGCCAGTGCCCCGAACGCTCCCGGGCTCACCGCCTGGACCGTGCCGGGATGCCCTCCCGCGCGCAGCCTCGCCAGCGCCGGGCCCGACCTGTCGGACCTTCGTGACGGCGGGCTGACCCCGGATGCAGCCGGCATCGCGACCAGTCTGTCCGGCGCGGCCAGGTCGTTGCCGGACCTCGCCGACCTGTTCGTCGGCCGGGACCGACTGGACGGCGGGATCGGCTCACTGCTCAACCGGTGGACCGGCACCGACGGCGTCGTCGCCGCCCCGAGCATCCTGCCGCCCGACGTCACCTCGCTTGTGCTGCAGGGCTACTCCTACGCGGAACTGGTCGCTTCCGGCCGGCTGCACTCGCACGTCCTGGACTCGGTAACGCAACCGCTGGACGCCGTGGTGCACGTCGGGTCCGCTACCGACTGGCTGACCGGCCAGCCTGCGGGACAGTGCATCGACGCCACGATCAGCACCCCCGCGACGGTTCCGACAACCGCCGACGGCACGTGGTACGTCCGGCTACCCACGCCGGCGGCCGCGGCGGCGTCCCGCAGCGACCACGACGCCGTCGCTGCGCAGGCCGCGCGCCTGGCCGCCGTCCTGGCTGCACGCACCGCACCGATCGTCGTCGTGGCCTACGGCGCCACCGGGGCGGCGGCGATCCGGGCGGCAGCAACCCAGCCGCAGGTGAGCGCGGTGGTCACCGTCGCGGTCCCCTGGTCGACGGTCTCCCTGCTGGCGCTGACCGGCGGGCTCGGCGGCGATGCGCTGCGCCTGCTGGACCGTCTCGTCCCCGACCCGCTGCCACAGATCAACGAGGCGCTCACGGCCTACGGCGCCTCCGCACTGATGCGTGGCTGGTCCCTGGTACGCCACTCACTGGAGACGGCGGTGCCTGCCGACCTGCCGTCGGCCGCCGGCGAACCGCGTAGGCCGGGGCTGGCGGTGTACGCCGTCTTTGGTGCCCTGTCTGACTCTGACGCCGCTCGGGCAGTCGCCGCGCTCGTCGTGGCGGGAGTCGACGCGCGGCAGGCGGCCGCGCACCTGGCGGCGAGCACGAGCTCCGGGCCACCGCAGGAGCTGCACGTCGCCGTGGACGTCCCGATGCTGGAGCTCGACATCGGTGGGCTGTTCGTGGGGATGGGCGCAGCCGTGGACCTCGTCTCGGTGAATGCCACCAACCCGCACGTGCGCCCCCTGCGAGAGGTGGTGGCCACCCTCAGGTTCGGGGTCAGCGACGGCTGGCTGGTCGGCGGTCCCGGCGCGAGCCAGAGCGACCTGGAGCTGCGCTGGCTGGAAGCGCGGATCCACCTGCCGTTGGACGGACGTGCCGGGTCCAGCCAGCTCATCCTGCACGAGGCTCGCGCGTACTCGGCCTACCGCGAGCGCTGGGTGGTCACCGCGGCGCCGGTCGGGGACGAGGTCACCGCCCTGCCGGAGATCAAGATCCTGCTCAGCGAGCTGACCACCAGGTTGCTGGCGGACGCCCCAGACGTGGCACACCTGTTGTCCCTGCTGGGAATCCTGCGTTCGTCCGGCCTGGACGGCGGCGTACTGGACCAGCTGCTGTTCGACCCCGTGGCCACGCTCCGCCCGCTGGTCGCGGCCCGTGCGGTGGAGCTCGCCGGCGCGCTGCGCACGCTGATCGGCCTGCCTACGACCGGGCTTGCTCCGACCGCCTTCCGAGCCGGCACCTCTGACGTGCACGTGGACATCGACCTAGCCACCGGCTCCATCGCCGGTGCCGCAACCCTGACCATGGTAGGTCTGCCACCGGTCACCGTGGCACTCACGGTGACAGCCGCGGACGTGTCCGCGTCGTGCGCCTTCGGCACCATCGATCCCGACGCCGGCGGGCTCAGCCTCGTCGGGCTGGCGAGCCGAGCCGGAGCGAGCCTGGCCATCCAGCATCGGCCGCCCGGCGGGTCCACCACCGAGAGCGTGGGGCTATACCCCGCGGTCGATCCGTCCGGCCTCGCCACGCTCGCCCAGTCGGGTCTGCCCGCCATCGTCCTGCAGGCCGTCGCAGGCTGGTGCCGACAAGAGGCGTCCGAGACCGGCCTGGCCCTCCTCGACGCCGCCCTGGACGCGATCGGACTGCTCGGCGCGCCCCGCGCGAACGGCAGCCGCGCGGTCGTCCTCCCGTACGGCCTGATCCAGGATCCCGGGCAGTGGCTGCGGTTGCGGGCCGACCCCTTCGGAGCGGTGGTCGCACTGCTCGAGGCCTTGACGCCCGTCGTCGTCCCGGACCGCCCGACCGGTGTCCAGGGCTGGCCGCTCAGCGACGAGCTGACCATCACCTACGCCGTCGTGGCGGGCCGCCTCGACCTGGCCGCCTCCCTCGCACTCAGCACCACCATCGACGGGCGGGCGATCGCGACGTCGGTGACGGCGGGGCTGTCGGTGTCCGTCGACGTGGTGGTCCGGCCGCTGGTCGACGCGAGCGTCACGGTCGACCAGACCGGCCTGCGGCTCGGGGTCGCCCCCGCGGTGACCTTCGACCTGGTCCGCGCCGTTCCCGCGACACCGATCCGGATCTTCCCGGCCGGCGCCGGCCTCGGTGCGGCCATCGGCGCCGCGGCCGAGTCCGCCGTCCGCGTCGTCCTGAACGCTCTGGTCGACCACCGCACCGACGGCGGGACCTCCCTGGTGAAGTCGGTGGGGGCAGCGATCCACGAGCTGGGCGACGGGCTCGGCCTGCTCGAGACGGATCACTTCACCGACGCCAGGATCGCCGGCTTCGCCGAGAACCCGGCGTCCGCGCTGCTGGACCGGATGCCCCAGATCGTGACCAGCGGGGTGACCGCGCTGGCCCAGGCGCTCGACCCCTCCCAGACCAAGGTTCGGGTCATGCCAGCCAGCGCGGGTCGGCGGCGCATCACGTTCGGCGCAGTCCCGCACCTGCACATCGACCTGGACGGTGCAGGACCTGCGGTCGAGTTCGGCTGCGACATCGAGCTCTTCGCGGCGGGGCACGTCTCGATGGGCCACCTGGTCGTGGAGCGGCTGCGGCTGACGCCCACTGGCCTGCAGGTGGACCTGCGGGGCGGTCCGTTCGTCGTCGACCTGGGTTCGATGAAGCTGTTCCCGCTGGTCGTGGCCCGAGCCGGAGTCACCTCGACCGGTTTCAGCCGGCTGATCGGGCTCGGCGTGGGCCTGGACCCCGCAGGTCGTGAGTCGTTGGAGTTCCGGTGGGGGCTGGACGCGCTGCCGCCGTACGTCGCCTCCGTGTCGCGCGACGTGCTCGGCGCCGAGACCGCCGTACACACCGAGGTCGACGCCGTCGCTCTGAAGATCCTTGGTGTCGCGGTCTCGCTGGCCTCCAGCGTGCTCACCGCCCAGCTGGGCTCGGTGATCACCAGCCGAGCGACGAACATGCTCCAGGACGTGGTCTTCATCGGTGGTGACCAGACCCTCGACCCGACGTTCCTCACCGACCTGGTCAGACCGGAGGCGCTGCTGGTCCGACTGCAGACCCTGGCCTGGAACTGCGCCACCGACCCGAACCACGGTGCGGCCCCGGCCCGGCCGGTCAGCGTCACCATCGCAGGCAAGGTCGTCATCGGGCTCAGCGCGGTGGACGTCGGGGGCGGCGAGCAGCACGTCGGGCTGAACGTCTCGCTCCCCCCGGGCACGATGTTCGACTTCCCGACGTCCGACGTGCAGGTCGCGATGGAGGTGGACGCGTCCTGGGTGGTCCCGCACGTCAACCCCGGCCTGTCCATCCTGCTGCTCAAGGGTCCGGACCCAGCCCACCTCGAGCTCGTACCGGGGTTCGTCGTGGGTGGGATCGGCATGCGGTTCCGCAAGCCAAGCGGGCCGCTGCTGCAGCTCGGGTCCATCGCGGTGGACGGCATCCGGTTCAGCGTCTACGCGGAGTGCGACGCACTCGGCGTCGGCGGGGGCGCCAAGATCCAGCTGGACGGCTTCGCGCTGGCTCCCGGAGGCGCCGGCAGCAACCCCATGGCGAGCAACATCATGAAGGACGTCGGCTCGGCGAGCGCCAACAACCGCCCGGCGTTCAGCCCCTCGGTCGCCGTCCAGAAGCATCCCGGGCCGGGACAGCAGCTCGGCCTCACGCTGCGTGCAGGCGACCCGCCGGGCCCGTGGTGGATCGTGATCCAGCGTCAGCTCGGGCCGCTGTACGTCGACCGGATCGGTTTCAACAGCGTCGAGAGCGGCGGTCGGGTCACCCAGATCTCGCTGCTGTTCAGCGGTCAGCTGTCGATGTTCGGGCTCAGCGCGGCGGTGGACGAGCTCGGGATCACCTGGAACGGCGGAGACGTCCTGTCGATCTCCAGCTGGTCCGTGGACCTGATGGGCCTGGCCATCTCGGCCAACCTGGCCGGTGCCAGCCTGGCCGGCGGTCTGCTCAAGACCGTGGAGGACGGTGTCAACTCCTACGTCGGCATGCTGATCGGCAAGTTCGGCACGTACGGCCTGTCGGTGTTCGGGGGCTACAGCAGCGACAACCACGGGCACGCGAGCTTCTTCCTGTTCGGTGGCATCAACGGCCCGATCGGCGGCCCGCCGTGCTTCTTCCTCACCGGCGTCGGCGGCGGGCTGGGCATCAACCGCGGCCTGGTCATCCCGACCGACCTGAGCAAGTTCGGCAACTACCCGTTCATCCAGGCGCTGGACCCAGGTGCGAAGGCGCCGGCCAACCCGATGGACGAGCTGCACAAGCTGAGCACCTACTTCCCGCACCAGATGGGCAACTTCTGGTTCGCCGCCGGCATCTCGTTCACCTGCTTCTCCCTGGTGGACGGCGTGGCGGTCATCGCCGTCTCGTTCGGCAAGGGCCTGGACATCAACCTGCTCGGGCTGGCGCGGCTTGCGCTGCCGCGACCGGGCGTGGCCATCGTGTCGATCGAGCTGGGCCTGCTGGCCCACTTCTCGACGTCCGAGGGCCTGTTCATGATCAAGGCCCAGCTGACCGACAACTCCTGGCTGCTCTACCAGGAGGTCCGACTGACCGGCGGCTTCGTGTTCTGCTTCTGGTGGAAGGGGCCGCTCGCCGGGCAGTTCGTCGTGTCGATGGGCGGCTACCACCCGAGCTTCCACCGCGAGGGGTACCCGGACGTACCGCGTCTGGGAATCATGTGGCGGATCGGTGACTACCTGGTCATCAAGGGCGGGACGTACTTCGCGCTGACCTCCGAGGCCGTGATGGCGGGTCTGGGCGTGGAGGCGAGCCTCGACCTCGGCTGGGTCTGGGCGAAGATCGCGTTCGGCGCGGACGGCATCGTCTACTTCGACCCGTTCTGGTACGAGGTCTCGGCCTTCGCCAGGATCTCGGCCGGCATCCACCTCGACCTCGGCCTGTTCTCGATCAGCATGAGCCTGACGCTCGGCGCGACCATCAAGGCGTGGGGCCCCGACTTCGCCGGTCATGCCGAGCTCGAGATCGGGCCATCCACCGTGCCGTTCGACTTCGGCAGCGAGCGTCTGGTGGCTGGTGTGCTGCTGCTCTGGAACGAGTTCGTGGGCAAGTACCTGGAGGATGGCGGTGACGCGGCCCGGGCGTTGTCCGCGATCACCGGACGTGGCTCCCTGCCGACGTCGACCGGCGGTCAGAACGGTGCCCCCTCCTCCGACGGCAGCGAGCAGCTGCCCTTCCGGGTGTTCGCCGAGTTCGAGATCACGTTCACCACGACGGTCCCGACGTCCACGGTGGACGTCGGCCCCGGGGCCACGGTCGACGTGCCCACGACCATCGCCGGTCAGCCGGCGCTGCTGGGGCTCAGCCCGATGGGCAGCAGCCATCTGGACTCGACCCTGTCCATCCGCCTGGACTGGTACAACCCCGCCACGAAGGCCTATCAGCCAATGGACAGCGGGCTTGCCCGCCTCGTCGAAGGGTTCGGTTCAGGCGGCGACCGGCCTGGGTACTCGCGCGACGCCTACCCGATCGGCGTCTGGGGATCGCCGAAGGACCCCAGCGTCCCGGTCAAGCCGCTGCCGTCGGGCGACGTCATCTCGGCGGCCAAGCAGGTGCGCCTGGTGGCCGGCGTGGACATGCCCGGGGTCGGCCCAGACATCGACTACCACCAGGTCCGGGCGGCGCGGCGACCGCTGCCGTTGCTGGCCACCGGTGACGAGCGCGAGGTGTTCCTGAACACCGCGGGCTCGCTGCCGAGCGTCGACGCCGCCACGGCGGCCGAGGCGCTGACCTTCGCCGCGGACCAGCTGTTCGCGGACCGCTCGGCCGTCGCCGGGCCGCCGACGGCGCGCGGCGGGCATAGCGCACTCGCGAAGGCGGCGTTCCTGCAGGATCGCAGCGCTCCGCCGATCTTCGGAACGCTGACCGACGGGTTGGCGAAGGCGAACGGCCAGAGCGGTACCCGCAAGGAGCTACCCGGGGCCGACCCGTTCCAGCCCCGCGCGCTGCGGACGCCTTTCGTCACCGGCTTCCTCACCTCCGGGGTGGGTGCCGCGCTACGGCCTGCGGCGACCACGGTGCGAGACGGTCGGCTCAAGCGGCGACCGGCGCCGACGGTGGAGTCGGTGCACGGCCGGCTGGCCCTGCACGTCCCTGCGATGCTGCTGCGCACCCCGGCTCCGGGAGCCGCCACCGCAGGCACGCTGGTCGCCGGCGTCACGCCGCCGCGGACCGAGGCACCCGGTTCGATGCGCTCGCACGAGGCCGGCCCGGTCGGGACGTCGTCCCTGCAGACCCTGGTCGCCGGGCTCGGCACACCCACCTCGAAAGGCCGACGCCGCAGGGCAATCGCCGCCGCCCCGGGCACCGACACCTCGACGGTGCGCTCCGGCGACGTGCTGGTGCTGCAGCTGCCCGACGCGGCGCTGGACGTGGACCCGGACCGCCGGCCCAGCGTCGCAGTCAGTGGAAAGGCACGTGTCACCGTCATCCTCGGGCGCACCGTGCTGCACGACGACGACGTCCTCGACGCCGCAGTGCCCATCCCGCACGGCGCCACCCACGTCGCCGTCCAGGCGGACGGCGACGCCGATGCCAGGGACGGGTGGGCGGGTTGGCACGACCGCACCAGGGTCGCCCGGATCGGTGCGCAGTCCGCGCTGGCCGCGGGATGCGTCCTGTCCGCCGATGCCGTCGGCAGCCGGATCATGCGCTGGGACACCGCAGGGGCCATGGTGGCCGGGGCCCGCGAGGTCACCACCAGGTTCAGCCGGCCGGTCAGCACGGTCGCGGTCGCGTTGTCCGGGGCCACGGCCTCGAGCCTGACCCCGACACTGCTGCACCTGGTCGGCGCCCGCGTGGCCACCGACCGCGCGGGCAGGGAACTGAGACCGGTCGCCGTCTCCCTCGGGGACACGAGTGTGCTGGTCTACAGCCTGGTACCCGACGTCAACGCCACCGGAGTCGCGGTGACCGTGGCCGGTGGGGCGGACTGGGTGGTCTCCGGGGTGGTCGGCACTGACCAGCCCGCGGCGGAGGTGGCGCGCCGCATCGCCCGCTCGCGACTGTCTGGGGTCACCTCGAAGGTGCTCGCGCTGGCCGGGCCCGGGTGCCGGCTCACCTGGCGGGCGGCGTCCTCGCGACGTGCGAAGAGGAGGTCGTGATGGCGATCGAAGAGGGCCACTTCCGGCTGTACACCCACGTGGTGCCGGCGTTGAAGGCCGGCGACTACCGGTTCGCCAGCAGCCAGGGCCTGCGCGCGAAGGACGCCCACAACGCTACGGTCCCGGCGGACCAACTGCCGGTGCAGGACCTGGCGACGCATGTTCGGGTCACGTCACCGCGCTACCTGCTGCCGCCGGACCAGGTGCTGTCCACGTATCCGCCGGCGGGCACCGAAGGCGCCTACGGCTCGCGGCTGCCCCAGGTCGTGATCAAGCGACGCACCCTTCCGTGGGAGCGCGCGGTGGACGCTGGTACGGCCGGCACGCCCTGGCTCGCGCTGGTGGTGTACGCCGAGGGCGAGGCCGAGGTGCTGAAGAACGTCCCCGTGGCGCAGTGCGTCTCACCCGGGGTGAAGCTCGACGGCGTCCCGGAGGTGGCGAAGGGTTCGTGCCTGGAGATCCGGACCTCGATGGTCGAGAGGATCATGCCGACCCGCAAGGACGTTCCGTTGCTGGCCCACGCGCGCGAGGTCAACATCGACGACACCGAGCTGATGCTCGGGGACGACGACGGCTTCCTGGCGGTGGTCGTCTCCAACCGGCTGCCGCTGGCCGCACGCAACCCGGACGGCACGGAGACCCCGGTCAAGTACCACGCGGTCCTGGTCAGCCTCGAGGGGCTGGGCCAGTTCAGCGCCCTGCTGCCGACCTCACCGCCGGCGAAGACCCACACCGATCACCTCGTCATCGACCTCCAGACCGCCGTGTATGCGCCTGCTGACTACGACAACCAGGTCATGGACTCGGCGTACCCGCAGCGCTACCCGCTGCCTGCACACGTCGACGACGGACGGCCCGCGCACGCGCGGGGAGCGCCCGCCGAGCCGCTGGACGTGAACGCCCGCCGAGCGGTGGTCTCGCCGGACGCCGTCACCTCAGCCAACAGCGGTTCGGGGTCCTGGACCCTGAGCGACGTGAAGTACGCCAACCAGGTGTCGGTCGACGCGACCACGGTCATCGTCGCCGGCGACATCAAGCTGGTCGACCCCAAGCTGCGCTTCCCCGCACTGCTGCACTGGACGTTCACCACGATCGGCGACCGGACGTTCGAGCTGCTGATGCGCGACGCCGACTCCGGGCTGCTCGGCACGCTGGGCCAGGCGCCGCAGGTCCCGATCGGGCGGCCACCCTTGGAGGTCGTCGAGACCGGTCACGTCGGGCTGGACCAACGCACCTACCGCGGCGACGGCGTCCGCGCGTGGTACCGCGGACCAGGACTGCCGCACCCGGCGGACCTGGACTCACCGCGGCTGCCGCTGGCCCACACCGGCGACCAGCTGCGCGCCGTCATCCCGGACGGACGCGAGGACATCTCGCTCGCCGCCGCGTTCGAGATCGGCCGGCTGCTGGCGCTCAGCCAGCCCTCGATGGTCGCCTCCCTGCTGCGCTGGCGACAGCTGGGCTACCAGGCCGCTCGGATCGAGACCCTGTGGACCGCCATCCTGGTGGACCTCGACCTCGCCGGCGTGGAGCTCGCCCCCGGACGCCTGCTGGGCACGCACTTCGGTCGCGCACTCGCGCGCACCATCGCGGGCAACCCGGCCGAGACCGTCGGCCTGCCGCGCGAGCTCTGCACGCCCGGATCGCCGATGTCGTTGGACGGCGACCCGATCCGGCTGGTCACCAAAGGCTTCGGCATCGACGTCGGGACGGACGTGCCGCTGGGCGAGCTGCTCGACCAGCTCCGGGTCACCGAGGTTCCGCGCAAGCCGGGCAAGCTGAGCACGGCCGCTGGTCGGGCCGCCATGGCGCGGGCGCTCGAACACGGTCGAGAGGCCTCCCTGGCGCAGCTGGTTGCCGGCGCCCTCGCCGACGACCAGCCGGACGCCCTGGACCGCGCACTGGCCGGGCGGCGCCCGGAGCAGGAGGACGAGCGATGAGAGTCGATACCGAGGTCCTCGTCAACGAGCTGCCGCTGGTCCTCGAGCAGATGCAGAGCGTGGCGGTCGAGGTCACCGACGACGACACGGACTCCGCTGTGCCGCAGGAGCTTCGATCGTGGCTGGTGCGGCTGCGGCTGCTCGAGGGGGTGCCGTTCGCCAACCTGGTCGCGGACACCGAGCTGCTGCCGCCGGAGTCGATCCGCTGGTTCTACCTGGACCGGCGCTGGACCGACGCGCTGGTCCAGGGGGCGCTCAGCGTGGGCACGGTGAACAGCGACGACCGGACGCACCTGGCGGCGCAGTACCCGGCGATCCGGGACGAGCTCGACCAGGAGGAGCGCAACTACCGCCGCCAGCCGGGCACACCACGGTTCGGCGGCAAGGTGGAGGCGGTCAGCGGGTTCATCCTGCGCTCGCAGGCGGTGTCGGGTTGGCCGGGCCTGCACGTGCGGGCCTTCAGCGTGGACCCGGCCGAGTCGGACGACGCGTCCTACCCGGACGACGACCCGCGGCGGATGCGGCTGCTGCGGCTAGAGCGGTTGGCCCCGGCCGTGCTGTTCTGCATGTTCGACGGCATCCCCCAGGTGGTGCACGTCGAGGAGCCTCGACAGGGCGTCCAGTTCGGGTTCGACATGACCGCGACGGGCGCCACGAGCCGCGCGCAGCTCCAGCCGCGCAACAGGAACACGTTCAAGGACCTGCCCGTCGCACCGCTGGACGTGCCGTTCCGGGCCACCGCCGGGGCGACCGGCGTGGTGGACATCCAGGCTCTGGAGCGGCTGCTCAAGGCGATGCCGGACACCGGGGCCGGCGACGGACTGGACGCCGCCGAGTATGCGCTGCAGCTGATCCGCTTCCCCTACCGCCAGGTGTTCGGCGACCCGGAGGACGTCTCGATCGGGTCGGTCTTCACTGCGACGCTGAACTACGTGACGTATGTCGAGGCGACGTTCACCACCGGCGGTGGACCGTGAGCGACCCCACGATCTCGAGCGAACAGCTGCAGGCCGCCGTCTTCTCGGCCAGGTTCGCCGCGCTGGCCCGGGCCGACGTCGACCTGGCCACCTGGAAGACCTGGGACCACACCTTGCCGCGCAACAAGCGGATCCTGGTGCCGATCGACGTGCAGGCCCTCGTGGTCCCCTCCCAGGGCGGTGAGCCGACCGTGCCGGTCGGCGCCCTGATGGACGACCCGTTGCCGTTCGACCCCGGCGAGGTCCCGGCGCCAGGAGTCCACCTGCACTGGGCACTGCCGGACGCGCTGCTGCGCGGCCAGCACGACGAGGCCAACAAGAGCCTGCGGATGGACCCGCTCCCGGACCGCTGGGTCGTCGTCCGCACCCTGCTGCCCGAGGGGGCCCGGACCGCGTACGCCAGCGGATGGGTGATCGACGCGGTGCACGGGGTGGTCGTGCCGCTCGCGACGTTCTCCGGATCCATCGACCAGGCGCTGATCGACGCCTCCGAGGCCCCGGTGCTCAGCCCGCTCGACGGGTCGAGCCGAGGGACGCTGCTGTGGACCGCGACCTACCAGGGGGCGGTCAACCGGTTCGCTCTGCACGATCCACTGACTGATCTCGACAGCTTGAAACCCCTTGCCCCGCACGGCTTCCATCGGGGCAGAGCGGTCTACACGGTCGCCGGTTGGTGGACCGACGCCAGCCAGGACCCGCTGTCCGGCACCGCCGGGACGACCGGACTCGACCGGCGCCTGGCCGCACTGGGCTGGTACGTCACCGGTGACGGCGGGGACGACCTGGACGAGGGCGCCGACCCGAAGCTGAGCCAGCTCGCCACCTACGCCGGGCTGACCTCGCCGCCGTCCACCGCCCCGGTGACGACCGTGACGGAGTACTCGCAGTCCACGGTGCAGTACAGCGGCATCGAGCCGAAGACGAAGATCGCCGTCGACGAAGTGAGCGAGGTGGTCATCGGCCTGGCACTCCCCCGCTACTACTCGATGCTGCATGGCAGCGTGCTGGGCGTACCGATCGACGGATCGAGCGCCGGGGCCGACGACCGGCCGGCCGGCAGCGCGGTGGCAGCCACCATCGGCCTGGACCTCGACGACATCGCCGCGGCTTTCGCCGCGCCCGGCTTCGGCCTGGACCCGGCGCACCGCCAGACAGCCGAACAGCTGATGGCCGCCTTCACCGGAGGTCTGCTGAGCCGCATCGGCACCAGCGACGGGCTGGACGACCTGCAGGAGCGCGAGCACTCCGACGGCTTCTGGGCCATGCCCGGGCCGCCGATCCCCGGAGCCAAGCCGGACCGCCTTCGCACGGAGGACACCACGGCACGGGGGCCCTTGCAGGTCGGGCGCAAGGGCCGGGCGGCGCTGGCCGACTCGGGGGCCCGGTTCCCGCAGGTCAAGGCGCAGTGGAAGACCGGCGTCATCGGCATGACGTCGATCGACGACGAGTCGGCGCAGCAGCAGAAGAAGCAGATGCGCCAGGAGCAGGACGCTCAGGATCTGCCGGTCAAACCGGCGGGCTCCGACGCCCCGGTGAGCCGCGACGTCGTCCGGGCCGCGCCGCGGATGTTCCGCCCGACGGCCGTGATGGTCGGGCTGCGCGGGGTCAAGCCGTCCCTGCGCCACCACGGCGACGGGCTGTTCGACAGCCAGGGACTGCGGTGCCGCTACCCGAACGAGGTCACCACCACCATCGAGGGAGTCGTCGACGGTGCTGCCATCCTGGCGACCCTGGGTAGCGGCGCTATCCCACCCGAGGTCACCCGCGTCGTCCGCGAGGCCGTCGTCCTGGACGGCTACTCCTGGAGCTGGCTGGCCGCGGCCGGCACGTCTGCCGGCGTCAACCAGGAGGCCGCCGTCACCCGGGTGGTGGCCGAGATGACCCGGCTGTACGGCACCCAGAGCCGCTACGACGGCACCGGCGCGGCCTTCGTCGCCGAGGTCGCGGGTGCCCGCGCGCGGCGAGCCGCCGCCAAGGACGGCGGATGGGAGCAGTACCACTCGGACACGCTCATCGTGCAGGGCCAGGTGGCCAGCGAGTTCGCACGCTTCTCCCTCGCCGCGGGGACGCCGCCCAGCCCGGTGGCACTGACGACCTGGCGGCAGCCGTGGGTTCCGCTGTTCGTCGAGTGGCAGGTCCGCCTGGTCGGATCGGCCCTTCTGGACGGCTGGTCGCTCACCGACGGCGACCTGGAGCCCGGCACGGTGGGCAGCGACGTCGACACCACCCTCACCGGCCGCAGCCCGGTCACCACCGGTATCGCCAAGACGCTGACGGCGGCGATCGACCAGTGGCTCGTCGAGGAGAACCAGCGCGACACGACCGACCCGTCGAGCTCGCAGCTGGACGAGCCCGACGAGGCAGCACTCGACCGGCTGGCCGACCTGCTGCGGCCGCTCGACCTCGTCTCGACCTCCCTCGACGGGCTCCGCGAACAGCTGCTCGGCATCGCCTACAACGGCCTGGTGGTGCGGACCAAGGCCGCCGACGGCACCGCGAAGCCGCCCGCGGTCGATCTGCCGACACCGCTCTTCGGTGGGACCCTCACGGTCGAGAAGCTGCGTGCGGTCGATGCCTTCGGTCGGGTCCTGGACCTGCCGACCGGCGCCATCGGCACGACCACCACGCTGGAGGTTGCCGGTCAGCCGTCGACGGTCCTGCTGCGCCCGCGGATCCAGAACCAGGCTCGCTGGTTGCTGCGCATGGTCGATCCCGGCTACGCCCTGTCGGACGATCCTGGGCTCGCGCCCGAGGCGTACGTCGACCAGCTGCGGGCCGCGCTGGCTGTCACTCCGGTGTCCGGTTTCCTGCTGCCCGACCACATCGACGAGGCCCTGGAGGTCTTCGACCGTGACGGCAACCCGCTGGGCCAGGTGATGCACGACTCGGTGACCGACGCCGTCACCTGGGAGGTGGCCCCCGCCCGGCCGCTTCCGCCGGACGCAGGACCGCTGGCTGACATCGCGCCGCACGCCCAGCACGCCGCCCTCGTGGCGGTCGGGTTGATCCAGGCGGACGTGAACAGCAGGCACGGCGACCAGCCGCCGACGTCGAGCTCGTTGAGCGCGCTGCTGCGAGCGATCGACTCCACGCTGTGGACGGTCGACACCTTCACCGCGATCGGCTCGCCGACCATCGCCGGGCTGGTCGGCCGCCCGGTCGCGGTGGTCCGGCTGACCGTGCGGCTGGACGCGCCGGACGACGTCGACGAGGTCGACCTGGCCGCGGCGCCAGGCGGCGCGCAGGCCCGACGGGAGGCGTTCGGGGCGCTGGCAGACCAGCTGTTCCCGTTCCGGCTCGGCGAGCTCGGCCGCAGCGACGACAGCGTGCTCGGCTTCTTCGTCGACGACGACTACCTGCGGTTCCACGTCGTCGACCAGGTCGTCGCGTCGGCGGCCCTGGAGAGCGGCCGGCAGTCCGGACACCTCGGCCTGCTCGGAACGACCCCGACCACGGACCCGATCGACCACCCCTACCTCGACCTGGAGGACACCCTGCTCATCCGGCCCGGGCAGACGGTGCGGCTGACAGTGCTGATGCTGCCCGCGGGCAAGCTGCACCTCACGTCAGGAGTGTTGCCTCGCAAGGTCATGGAGCTCGCCGACGAGTGGGTGACGCCAGGGCTGACGAAGCTGGTCCCGTCGATGCGCGTAGGTCCGGTGCTCGTCGACCCCGCCGAGATCCGGCTGCCCAACGTGTCGTCCCTCGGCGCTAACCAGCAGTTCACCCGTCGCACCGGCCCGTTGACCTGGAAGGACGACCCGATCCTGGCGTCCACCACCAACGCGTACTTGCCGAAGGCGGCGCACGAGGCGCAGGAAGGCTGGATCCGGGTGGCCCCCGCACCGCCTGACCCGGACGCGCCGAGCCAGCCCGCGGGCGGCGAAGGGAGCCAGCCATGACTGCCAAGCGGCGCGTAGCGCTCGGCAAGAAGGCGCGCCTGGCTCAGATGCAGGACGGGCTGGACCGCGCCGCCCAGAAGGCGGCCGGACGCGGCCGAGCCAGGGATCGCGCGGCCTGGAACGCGGCCCGGCTCGGTGGGATCGAGGAGCAGTCGCTGGCCGACGCGATGGCGCGTGTCCTGGCCGAAGAGGATGCGGCCGCGCCGGCCCCGAAGGCTCTCCCCGCCAAGGCGTTTCCGGATGCGATGGTCGCCGAGGGCCGCTGGGTGCCGATCGGGCCGTCCGTCGTCCGTCGCGGGCAGGCCAATGACAACCCGCGGGTCACCGGGCGGGTGCGCGACATCTGGGTCGATGAGACCGGCACCCGGGCCTACGCCGCGACCGCGATGGGCGGGGTCTGGTACACCGAGGACGGCGGGTCCATCTGGACGCCCTTCGGCGGGTGGGCGGAGCGCCCCCGGGTCGTCGGCGGCAGCTCGAACGCCCGGGCCTGCGGCAGCCTGCTGGTGTGGTTCGGGGGCACGGCCGCGGACGACGTGGTGATGGTCGGCACCGGCGAGCCCACGCCGTTGGAGACCGAGACCGGATACGGGGCGCTGGGCGGGATCGGCGTCCTGACCCTGAAACATCCGGTGGCGGACGTCATGACCGGCGATCCGTGGGAGCCGGACAGCGGCCTCGCTGAGCTGGAGGGGTTCGGCACCTACCGCCTGGTGCGCAGCCCCGCCAGCAAACCCGGAAGCGCATCAGGGGCCGACCAGGACAAGGTGGTCGCGTGCACGACCCAGGGCGCGTTCCTGGGCACGCGAAAGTCGCTCCCCGCGTCAGGAGGGCTGCCGGTGCGGGACGGGTTCGAGTGGGCCAGGATGCCCACCGTCCCCAACGTCGCGGTCAGTGATGCCGTCTGGCTCTCGGGCGGACGTCTGGTGATGGCCTTGGTCGGAACGGGGCTGGTCTACACCGACGACCTCGGGGTGACGGTGGTGCCCATCGCCGCGACCCAGCAGCCCGCGATCCAGATCACCGACAGGATGAGCCTCGCCCTGGTCGCCGGCACGAACCGGGTGTACCTGCTCGGCCAGACCGCCGGCGTGCCCACCCTCTGGGTGATCCCCGACGCGATGAACCCTCCGATCCCACCGGCCCTCCTGGTGGACTTGCCCTCGCTGCCGGCTGGGCTTTGGAACGCCGGACAAAGCCAACAGAACTACGACCAGGCGATCGCCGTGGACGTCGTCGCCGCGAAGGATCGGGTCTACGTCGGCGGAAGCACCGTCTCGGTATTGGCGGCCTGGGCCGCGAGCCTGTACTGCTACGAGGTGGTCGCAGGCGCGCTGCAGGCCGTGCCGACGGTATCGGGAGTCGCGGCTCCACCAGCGGGCGCCGGCGCCAACGTGCCCGGCCTGATCGGCAACAACGTGCATGCAGACGTCCACGTGATCCGCCTGACCGGTAAGGCTCCCGCGCCACGTCAGGCCTGGGTGGGCACGGACGGCGGCGTGTTCGTCTCGGACCGCGCGGGACGGGTGCACACGTTCGCGTCCATGAGCAACGGGATGGGCTCGCTGCAGGCGGTGTTCATCCGCAACCACCCGGTGTCCGGGCACCTGGTCGCAGCGGGCTACCAGGACAACGGCACCCAGGTCCGCACCGGCGACACCGTCTGGGACGAGCGCTTCCAGAGCGATGGCGGCGGCGTCGCGTTCGTGCCCACCGCCCCGCACCTTCTCATCAGGCAGTACCTCAACGCACGCTGGTACTGCACGTCGAGCACGGCTTTCGTCGACCCGATATCCCGCTCGCCCGGCACGCCGAACGTCCCTGCGCTCGACCCCGAGAGCCGCGCCTCTGCGGCGTACTCGGGCGTCGCGACCATCGTTGTCGGCCCCAATCGCAGCCGGGTCGCCATCGGCACCGACCGGGTGTGGCTGAGTGAGGACCTGGGCGTCGCCCTTCCGAACACCTGGCTGACCCTCCCCTATCCGCCTGGCGTCCTACTCAAGGACGGCCGCCTGGGTCCGCCGCCAGGAAGCCCCACCCCGGCCCAGCGGGCGATGGGGGTGCCGACGCCCGCCATCGGTGCGGTGTTGGCCCTGTCCTGGGTGAAACCGACCGAGCTGCTGGCTCTCTACCAGCAGGGCATCGTGCGCTACACCGAGGCCCCGCCCGGGACGTGGACGACCAAGACCTGGCGGCTGACCGACGCGTCCGTCGCGATCTCCCGGCACACGACGCCGACGGACATCTGCGCGATCCCCGACGTGCGCAACTTCTACGTCAGCACGATCGGCGAGCCCGGCAAGATCGAGGAGACGCTCTGGTTCTACAGCCCGACGGGCGACACCTTCCAACGGACCAAACTGCGACACGTGCTCGACAAGGTCGGGCCCCCTCTCGTCGTCGGGCCGCGAGACCCGGCGTTCGCAGTCGCGCTGGACCCCGCCGACCCGAAGGTCGTGTTCGTCGGAACCGCGACCGGAGTCTGGCGCGGCGAACGCAAGACCCCGCAGGGAGACCACGAGTGGCATTCCTACGTCAATGGACTGCCGCAGTCCGTCGTCCAGGATCTGCAGACCTGGAGGGACCCGGCAGGAGGTTCGCTACGGCTGCTGCGCGCCGGCCTGCAGTCCCGGGGCGTCTGGGAGGTCGACCTCAGCGCCAAAGCACAACGAGCGACGTGGATCCGGTCCAGCGCCCACGACAACCGGCGCCTGCCGCTCGCACCCGCCCCGGACCCGCTGGCGACGCCACCACCGCCACCGCCGCCACCGCCACACGTGCTGGTCAGCTCCAGCCCGGACATCGTCGTCCGCCCGGAGTCGCCGGTGATCTTCCCGCCCGCGTTCCTCGGTGCCCCGGCGATCACCAAGGGCGGGGCCACGCCCTACCAGGTGTGGACGTTCCAGACCGCCTTCCGCTGGCTCTACCCGAGCGTCGTCGCGGACGGCCAGTGGTCCGACGCGTTCGACAACCTGCTCATGCACCACCGCACCACGATGGGCAAGACGGCAGTGGCGGAGATCGACGCGGACGTCTGGGCCAACGTCGTAGGCACGATGGCGGGCGGTCTGGTCACCGGCGGCGTCCGGGTCAAGGCAGACGGCAAAGTTACGACGGCACCGGCCGACCCGCTGGCCGTCTACCGCGCCCCCTGGCAGACCCCGCGGGCGCCGAAGGCCCCACCGAGCGAGGTCGACTTCCTCGACCTCGTCGTCCCGGCGCGGCCGGGACCGCCCTGGGAGGTCTACAAGGAGCTGTCCGTGGTGGACGTGCTGACCCACCACCGCGACGGGCGCCCGACGGACGGCGCGTACGCAGCCCTGCTCTGGCGCTCGGGCGCCACGGCGGCTGACCTGATGGCGTTGCCCGCGCTGCCAGTGCTGACCTACCTGACGTCGGTAGCCGGGAGCGGCGCGCTGGCAGCGGCGCCCGCGGGCTGGACGGTTGCATTGTCCGGGGCGAACGCACGCTGGACCGTGCCGGTCCCCGTGGACGGCAGGCTTCCCCGCGGCGCCACCATTCCGGTCGACCTGCGCGCGGCCGGGCCGCACGTGCTCCTCCTGGCCTTCGTCTGCTCGACGGACGACGACGCGGTGCCGGCCCCTTCGACGAGTGCGATCGCCTCCGTGATGCCCCTGTCGATCACCGAGCTGGTCACCTGCTGGCCGTATGCCGCGGCGCGCGTCGTCAGCGTCTCGGTTCGACCGCGATGAACCTGTGATGACCAGCCATCGTGCGGGTGGCGACCATGACCCAATGACGCCGGAAGTCACCCGGTCGAGTGTCAGGTACTTCCAGCGTGGCGCAATCACGTGACCGAGGACCGCACGCCGAGCGACAGGTGTGCGGGCGAGTAACCTCCGCTGCCACGCCAACATTTGTGGTTCATTCCGGATGGCCGTGTCGGATTCGCCTGTCGCCGCTCGTGGTGTAGGTGAGTGCGGACCACCGGGTCCACCACAGGAGAAGGAGAGCCGTCATGGCCGAGTACCTCATGTACTTCAACCAACAGTGGGTGGGCGATCACACCGAGGAGTGGTTCCGGGGACGGGGGCCGCTCGCAATGGCGGTTGTGGAGGAGATGAAGGCAGCCGGCGTGTACGTCTTCGCCGGGGGGTTGGAGGAGGAGGACGGCCCGGTCTACAGCGCCGACACCACGAGCGGCACCCTGATGATCACCGACGGACCGTACGTCGAGACCAAGGAGTTTCTGGGCGGGTTCGCCGTGGTGGACGTGGCCGACGACGAGGCCGCCAAGATGTGGGCGGGCAAGGTCGCGCAGGCGTGCGGCTGGCCCCACGAGGTTCGCCGCTTTAAGCCGCAACCCCGGGCCACATGACTCTTGCCTGAAGCGCACTCAACTGCCGCCGAGCTCTTGACCGGCCTACCGGCCCACTCTCGCTTGACCGGCCGTCGTCCCCTGCCCGGCGTACCTGCCCCGCGGGCCCAACCGGGCGAGACTTTCGAGACCAGTGGCGGCGGCGAGCCCCAGCAGCACGCCGAACGCGATCCCGATCATGGCCGCACCGGTGGTCAGCAACGACTCGAACCCGCTCACTCGGCTTGGCCCGAGGACCTGCGTCAGCCCGACCAGCCCTAGCGCACCGGGCACCAGCAGCCAGAAAGCAGGTAGGAAGCTGACCATGGTGGCCGGTCCGGAGGGCAAGGTGGCGACATACACCGCGACCGGGGTCATCAGCAGCGCGCCGGTGAAGGCGGAGAGTGCGCCGCCGAGCAGGAACCCGCCCAGCACCTGCCCTGCGTACGCGACGTACAGCACCAGCAGGATCCAGCCGGCGGCCCGCCGACGAGCGCAACGATGGACGACGACGCCGACGCCGAACACGGCGACACCGAGCCACGGCGCCAGGTCGTTGAGGGTGCTCGAGTCCGCACCACTGACCTGGATTGCCGGGGTCCCGACCAGCTGCGCCGCAACGAGGATCCCCAATGCGAGCAGGGTCAGTTGCATGAGGCCCGCAACGAGACGGCTCGCACCGGAGACCATTTGACCGGTGGCAAGCTCGATGACCGACGTCGTCAGCAGCGCACCGGGCAGGAACATGACCAGTGGAGCGATCAGGGGGGCCAGAACGCCGACGTCCAGACCGGTGCGGGGCAGCAGGAAGACAACGGTGGCGACGACGAACGCGGACAGGACCGGAACGAACACCTGATAGGCGAACGTCACCCTTCGGGTGGCGACCCGAGCAAGCCCGACTGCGGCGCCGAGGACGGCGGCAACGGCGAGGTCGATCGCCTTGCCTCCCAGGATGATCGCCAGGCCCACGGTGAGAACGACGTGGCCGACCACGGTGGCCGGCGTGGAGAACGGGGCACTGCTGGTGCTCGCGGCCTGCAACGCGGACAGGCCCTCGCGCGGCCCGAGCCGTCCGCGCGCGGCGGAATCGGCGACGGCGTACACCGCATCGACCTGGTCCAACCGCAGCGGTGAGACGCCGGCCACGGTGACCGATGTCAGCACCTCCCGCTCGCCGGGCAGCGACACGATCAGCGCGGTCGGCAGGACGACGATCCCGGTGGCACTGACGCCGTTGGTCTCCGCGACCCGGCGCAGCGTGTCCTGGATGTGCGTGACCGGGTCCCCGGAGTCAACCATCGCCTTGCCCAGGGCCGCCAGGAAGGCGACCGTCTCTTGCTGCGGGACGGACTCCGAATCGTTCCTGGTCGGCGACCCGGCCTCCGCTTGTCCGGGCGTGTCGGTCGCCACAGCCTCGCCACGGCGCACCTTCCGCGCCCGCCGACCCGAGACCGCGAGGATGAGCGCCGCCAGCGCCAGGACGGCCACGGCCACCACGATCGTGGC
The DNA here is from genome assembly GCF_049994355.1 of Angustibacter sp. McL0619. Taxonomy (NCBI): domain Bacteria; kingdom Bacillati; phylum Actinomycetota; class Actinomycetes; order Kineosporiales; family Kineosporiaceae; genus Angustibacter; species Angustibacter sp. McL0619. Next base: position 2,720,751 of record NZ_CP188257.1, read on the forward strand.
GGACGGCAGCGTCGAGGTGGCGGCCGCGGGTTGGCTGACACCGGTTCCCGGCGTGGGTTGTGCGCTCGCCGAAGGCCGCACGGAAGCGGTCGGGGTAACCCTTGTCGGGGTGCTTGACGTCGTCGCCGAGACCGTCGGCGTCGCGTCCGCTGTCGAGGTCGGCTCGGATGTCGTCGGGGTCGGGGTGCCGGACGCGGTCGGTGTGGCTGTTGGAGTTGGCGACTGCTCGCCCTGCGTCGGGCTCGGCGTGGCCGCCTGCGGCAACGCCAAGAGGGCAATAGCAGCTGCCGGACCCTGAGTCACCACAACGCCCTTCGATGCGTGGCTGCCGAGAGGGCGGTCGTCGCCTCCCCGTCCGCCACCGGGCGAGCTACGCCCGCCCGGTGGCTGACCGATCTAGGGGAGAGTCCCATCGCACCCCTCGTCAGTCCGAGGAGTCCTTGCCTTCCTGCTCGGCCTCCGCCTCCTTGGCGGCGGCCTTCAGGTCGCTGGCAGTCACACTGTCCACGGTCGACTCGACGATCGCCTCGGCAGCGGCCAGCGCGTTGCGGATCTTCACCGCGCCGGGGTCGGAGACCAAGGCCACGATGCCCGAGTGTCCCGGTGCGATGGCGTTCTCCAACCGGTCGGCGATCTCCTTGCGGTGATGCAGCTGGCGTGCCTTGCCGACAGCCGCACCGCCGACGCCGAGGGCTGCAGCACTGCCGATGATCGAAGGCGGGAAGATGACGCCCAGTACGGCCCCGCCGACCAGCCCCCAGGTCAGACCTCGCTTCGTGCTGTGGTCGGTGGCCCGGTGGATGTTCAGCTCGCCGTCGGCCCCACGCTCGACGACGACCACGCCCTCGACCTCGACGTGGCGGCCGTCTTCCATCTCCTTGAGGGCCTCGTACGCTTGCCATGCGGTCTCGGTGTCGGCGAAATCGGCGACGAAAAGGGTGTACGCGCCGTCGGAAACGATGGCGGCGGCCGCGCTCACGTCGGGGGTGTCGCTAGAACTGTTGTCACTCATGGTGTCTCCTCGTTCGAAGGAATGGATCGCACTGGCCACGCTGGCAGCCCCGGACACTGCCGGGTCGAAGGTTCAGGCGAGCGCCTTGGCCTTGAGCGCGTCGAACTCGGCCTGGGTGATGGTGCCCGAGTCCAGCAGCGACTTGGCGTTGGCGATCTGCTCCGTCGGACCTGACGGGGCGGCGACCTGCTTGATGTAGTCGTCCTGGGCGGCCCGGCGCCTCACGAGCTCGGCCATCTGGCGCTCGTTCATGCTCTTGCCCCGGGCGATCAGGTAGATCAGCGCACCGAGCCATGGCACGAAGATGAGCAGGATGGCCCAGCCGGCCTTGCCCCAGCCGCTCAGCGAGCTGTCGCTGAACATGTCGAAGAGGCAGCGGAACCACACCATCAGCGCGGCGATCCAGATGAAGAACCAGAAGCTCCAGAGCAGAACCTCGCCGAAGCTGGTGGTCATTGCGTCCATTTCATTCCCTCTCGTGTGCGTTGAAGATCTTCCTGCGGTGGCGGACCAGAACTGCCCCTCGTCGCGGTCGGTCGTCCAGCGAAGCCAGACAGCCGGCACCGCGGAATCGAGCAGCGTCGCCCTGGCCACGACCGAGCGGGCCGGTTCGCGTCACGTGCCCCCTCCCCTCGGGTCTGCCGGGACGACCGCCTCAACGATCATCGCTGACGCCGGGGGGCAAAGCCAGAGTCGGTCGGGGGGTTGACGTCGGTGCGTTAGTGCTCGCCGGACGCGGCCCAGACCGCCAGTCATACCTGCGACGCGAGACGGTCGAGAAGAAGGATCTGCGCGACGGTCATCGATTCGATCTCGACCGGGTCGACGCTCTCGTCGGAGGCGTGGATGCGTGCACCGGCAACGTCCTCAGGCCCCCACAGGATGAACTCGGCCCGGGGTGCGACGCCCTGCAGCGTCTTCAGGAGCGGGATTGAGCCACCCGAGCCGGCCTCGCCCACGGGCTTGCCGTAGGCGTCGGCCAGCGCGGCGCGTGCCGCTGCGTAGCCCGGACCGTCCGTAGCACACCGGAACGGCGGTGCCTCCTTCGTGCGTTCGACCGAGACCTGCGCGCCCCATGGCGCGTGGGACTCCAGATGCCGGACCAGCGCGTCCAGCTCAGCGACCGGGTCCGCACCTGGCACGATGCGCATCGAGATCTTCGCCGCGGCCTCGGGAATGAGCACGTTCGACGAGCCGGCGATCGACGTCATGTCCACGCCGATCGCCGATACGGAAGGCTGCGCCCACAAGGTGTCCGCAATCGACGGCACACCGACCACCTGCACGCCGTCCAGCAGGTCAGCACTGTCCGCGAACTCCTCGGCGGACATGTCGACGCCGTCCCAGCTGAACCTCGTGACGCCGTCGACCGCGACGTTGCCGTCGTCGTCCTGCAGTGTGGCAAGCAGGCGCGCCAGCGACATCATCGCGTCTGGGGCGGCGCCGCCGAACACGCCGGAGTGCAACGGGTGCTCAAGAGTGCGCACCGTCACGACGCAGGCCACGTCCCCGCGCAGCGTCGTGGTCAGGACCGGCTCACCGACGCGCAGGTTGCCCATGTCCGCGATGACGAACAGGTCGACGTCGAACAGCTCGGGGTGGCTCTCCACAAACACTTCGAGGTTGCTGTTCGTCTCCTCCATCCCCTCGACGATCAACCGCACAGTGCACGGCGGCTTGCCGTCGAAGGCGCGGAGCGTTCCCAGGTGCATCGCCAGACCGCCCTTGTCGTCAGCGATCCCGCGGCCGTAGATGCGCCCATCGTCCTTGCGGGTCGGCATCCACGGGTCGCTCGTCCAGCCCTGCTCCATCGGCGCCGGCTGAACGTCGTAGTGCGCGTACAGCATCACGACCGGCGAGCCGGGCGGCCCGGCGATCTCGCCGTACACCGGCCGGTAGCCGTCCGGTACGTCCATCAGTCGGGCGTTGGCGAAACCTGCGTCCCGGAACAGCTCAAGCGTGCGCTGCGCCATCTCCTCCACCGGCTCAGGCGGGTAGCCGGGGAAGGCCACGGACGCAACCTCAACCAAGGCCATCAGGTCGGTCAGCATCTGCGGCATCTGCTCGGCGACGCGCGTGCGGGCTTCTTCGATCTCCATCGTGTCCCTCTCAGCAACTGCTTGTGTCGGCGTTCAGGATGACCGGCTTGCGAGTCACTTCACGACGGCTGCGATCGCCAGGCCGACCGCGACCACGCTCACCCACGACACCAGCATCGGGATCGTGAACGAGTGCCAGACCGGGACCTGGCTCAGCTTGGTCGTCCCGGTCTTGTCGATGGCGACCGCGGCGATCTGCGAACCGTTCGCGGGGAACAACCAGACCCCGACCAGGGACGGCCACATCGCCGTGATGATCGCCGGTGACATGCCCGCGGCGAGGGCGATCGGGATCAGCGTGCGAGTGGTTGCGGACTGGCTCGTGGTCAACCCGCAGACCAGGAACAGCGCGACGGCCAGGAACAGCGGATGGTCCTTCACCACGGACCCCATCCACTCGATGATCTGCGGGTTGCCGGCGATGAACGTGTCCGCCATCCACGCGATGCCGAACAGGGCTATCGCCGCGACGATGCCTGCGGAGAGCAACGGCTGCTCGAGTACCTTCGCCGGGGCGATCCTGCCGACCAGCAAGATGATCAGCGCGACGGTGAACATGGCGAGCTCGATCACGACCGTCATGCTCAGCGGACCGGCGTCCTCACCGGTGCCGACAGTGGGCCGCAGGTCCTCGAACAGACCCATGATGACGATGAAGGCCACACCGGCCAGGAAGATCAGCGCACTGGTCCGCCCATGGGCTACGTCCGAGGCGACCTCGCTCGCGCTGCGCTCCTCCGTGACGATCGCGGAAGCCGGCCGACGCGCCGCAGCGGCCGCTGCGGCCGCGCGGGTCTCTGCCGGCAGCTCGGCCATCACCTGCTCCGGGACCTCGACCTCGCCCGCGGCAACCAGTCGCAGGTACTCGGGGTCGTCCTTCAGCTCGGCACCGATGCGCTGCTGCACAAGCGAGGTCGCGATGCACGCAACGATCGAGGCCGGGATGGTAATCATCAGGATGTCGGTCAGCGTGAAGTCGTCCGGCAGCAGCGTCAGATAGGCCGCCATCGCTGCCGACACCGGGCTCGCGGTGATGCCGAGCGCCGAAGTCACGGTCGATGACGCCAACGGGCGCTCGGGCCGGATGCCGTTGCGATACGCCGTCTCGTTGATGACCGGGATGAGCGCGAAGTAGATGTTCGACGTCCCCGCACCGACCGTGAAGACGAACGAAACCAGCGGCGCGACGATCGTGATCCGCTTGGGGTTGGCTCGGATGATCCGCGAGGCGATGGAGACCAGCCAGTCGATCCCACCCGCGGCCTGCATCGCCGACGAAGCGGTGATGACCGCGATGATGATGAAGAACGCGTCGACCGGCGGACTACCGGGATCCATCTGGAAGCCGAACACCAGCACGGCCGTACCGGCCACTCCCCACAGTCCGAGACCGATACCCCCCATGCGGACGCCGAGGAAAATCGCAGCGAGGACGACAAGACCCTCAAAGACAACGACCAGATCATCCATGGTGTCCCCCCTTCAACGTGACCGGTCGACGGCACTTGCGGGCTCACTGTCGTCCCATCGTGGGGCGAAATCAAGAGAACCATCGAACAGGGTCACTTCGCGCGGCGATAGTCGCAGAGGCAGTTGTCACCGTCGAGGCCGGCCGCTTCCTGAGCGGCGACCCATGGTCCATGATGGTCGTGGCTTTGCCCCCGCCCGAGGCAAACCTCCGGGTCGAACCAGAGCAGCTGGATGTGGTGGCTCCAATGATCTGTCGTCGGGTGATCCCTTGATCCCGCCCACCTTCGGGTTCGAGGGCCTGGTGTTCTGATGCCGCTCCTGCACGCCGCGACGGTGCGATGGCGCAGTCTGTCGTGGCGCCGAAAGGCGGCGTTCGCGGCGGGCGCGCTCGCCGTCCTGGTGTGCTGCGTCGCCGCGGTCCAGTACATGGCGACCGGCGACGGGATCACGTTCATCGATCCCAGTCATCCTGGACGGTCCTACCTGGCCGTCTTCGTCCTGGTGGCACTGGACGCCGTAATCCCCATCTTTCCCGGGGAGACGACCCTGAACGCGGCTTCGACGGCGGCCGCGCAGGGTCGGCTCGAGCTCTGGCCAATCGTGGTGATGGGTGCGTTGGGCGCGATCGCGGGTGACTCAGCGCTGTTCTGGCTGGCCCGCCGCTACTCGAGGAGGATCGAGCCCCAGGTCGACCGCGCTCGGGCCAATGCCAACGTCCGCCAGGCGCTGGACCTCATGGACTCCAGCGCACCCGCGCTGATCGTCGGTGGACGCTACGTGCCCGGCATGCGATTCGTGGTGAACGCCACGATGGGCCTGTCGCGAATCGCCTACCGTCGGTTCCTTCTCTGGTCAGTGCTGAGCGGTGTCCTGTGGAGTGTCTACACCTGCGCGATGGCCTATTGGATCGGCCTGAGCTTGGGAGAGTATCCGCTCGCCTCAGTCGTCGTCTCTGGACTGGTGACCACCGTCGCGCTGGCGATCGTGTTCCTCAGCATGCGACGTCACCGCCGAACCCTCGCCACCCGCGGGCGGACTGCACCCTGACGTCGGACATCCGGTCCGCACGTCGTCCACTGGCCGGCTGCTGCCGGCTACTCGGTGATCACCAGCGTGTGACGTCCCGGCGAGGTGGGCACGCTGACCTCGCTGCCGCGGTTGGTCTGCGTGACCTGGTAGCCGTCGACGACGTGTCCATCGAGCAGCACGGATGACGGTCGCACGCCGTGCGGCAACGTCTGGCCGATGACGATCTGGTATGCGCCGGTGCTGGCGGGAGCGTTGACCCGGGTCCGGTACGTAGCACCGACGTGAGTGGCGAGGACGTCCGCCGAGCCGGCGCCGAGCCTGATGTCACTGCCCTGGACGGTCCGCTGGCCGGCCGGTACCTGCGGGATGAAGGACAGCCGGCGCCGCCCCAGATCCGGCTGGACGCCGAGCCACTGGTGCACGACCGCCCAGGCCGTGCCGTAGTTGCCCCAGGCCTGCATGAACATGGACCGGCACGTCCAGCAGCGGTCGATGTTCGCGCCCTGGTCCGGCGAGGGGAAGATCTCCGGCATCGCGCCCGGCTGCTCGTCCGGCGTGCCGCCGGTCGCCGGCTCGGCGAACATCGTCTGCGCCAGCGCGTTGGTGTAGCGCTGCTGCTGGCCGGCACCGAGCCGGCCGTAGTTGCCCTCGGCGATCGACTGGATCGAGGTGGTCAGGCCGAAGATGACCTTCTCGCCAGTGCCGCTGGCGCCACCGCCGCAGGCGGTGTGGAACAGGCCGGGGTTGAACGGCGGGGTGCCGCTGAAGCAGTCGTTCTCGCGCCCGGCGGCCGCGGTGTCGCCGTGCTGGTAGGGGGCCAGGCCGGGTACCTCACGGCCGGCCACCCGCAGTTCGGCCTCCATCGGCGTCTGGCCGATCCAGTGCTTCTGGAAGCTCTGCATGTTGCCGGGGTCGTTCAGCGAGTCGGCGTACTGCTGCGCAGCGCCATCCCACCACGTGCTGTCGAACCGCTGCGCCAGCCCGTCGGCGAGCCGGCCGGCCCAGGTGGCGGTACCGGTGTCGTGCTTGGACGACGCCATGTCGGCCAGGTCGTAGAGACCCCGGATCAGGTACACGGTGTTGTCCAGCTTCTCCGGGCCCATCCCGGTGCGCTCGACGTTGCCAAGACCCTCCGGCCAGCCGTCGTGGTCGGCGTCCAGCTGGTTCACGACGTAGCGCAGGTTCCGAACGGTGAAGTTGTACATCTGGTCGCGGAAGCGGTTATCCCCGGTCCAGCGCCAGACCAGCGCGACGGCGCTCGGGAACTTCACCGTCTCGTCGGTGTTGAAGTCGTAGGCGGTGGTGCCGTCCGGGTTGGTCCGACGCGAGTCGTGGCCGAAGTAGACCGAGCCGTCCGAGACCACCTCGTGGGTGACGACGCCCGAGCGTTGGTTGAGCAGGTCAGAGACGTCGCGCAGCGCACGCAGATGGCCCTCGATCGACTCGAACTGCCCGACCGAGACCGCGGCGAACGACGTGTACTCCGCGTCGGTGCCGAACATCCACGGGTAGTCCGGGAAGCCCGCGCCGATCCAGGTCGCCTCAGGCACCGTGCCCAACGGCGCCGGGAACTGGGTGCCTTGGTTGGTCCAGCGAACCCGCAGGTTCTGCGCGCTCTGGGTGAGGTCGGCGAGGTTCTGCTTGCCCCAGTCGACCGCGGCCTGCAGCACCCGGTCCCCCGGCAGGGACAGTTTCGTCCTGCCGGCCAGCTGCTTGCGGGCGGCGACCTTCGCCGCGAGCGCGGCGTCGGGGTTGCGCAGCGTCTTGCGCAGCTCGTGCTGGGCTGCCGTCATCCCGTGGTCGGAGCCGGCGACAGCCAGCCACACGGTCTTCGAGGCGCCGGGCGCCAGCTTCACGGAGTAGGTCAGCTGGCCGCCGACACCGTGGCCGAACGGGCCGTCGTCGCATTGCGACGGCTTGGGGTCGGCGGGCGCGCCGGGTTCGGTCCCGGTGCAACGATGCCCCGGCTGCGGGCCCCAGAACCCGTCGCCGACCGCGCCCCAGTCAGGCTTGGCGGAGGTTCCGACGAGCGCCGCGTAGTGGTGCGTCGGCGTGCCTGGCAGGGCGCCGTCGTCGGTGAACGCGAGGTTCTGCCCGGTGAACTGGCCGTGGTCAGGCAGGTTGTCCGACGCATTCGGCGTCAGGCCACTGAAACCCCATGGGAACTGTCCCATCAGCTCGGAGCGGGCGTCGATTGACAGCTTCGCCGTCCGGGCTGCGCCGGGGTTGGTGATGGTCAGGCCGAACAGCGCGCCGCGCGAGCCGTCCGGCACGAAATCGGTGCGCCGGACCTGCAGGCCGCTGGTGTCGGGCAACGCGTACCGCGTGTAGCCCTGGCCGCTGGTGAAGGTCGTCGCCGGCCCGACCCACTGGTCGTCCAGCCCGAACCACACGCCGTCCAGGAGCTTCAGCGGCGGCGTCCACACACCGCCCATCTCGCCCGTGATGTGCCAGCCGTTCGCATAGAACCGGCCGTCCTCGAAGCCGATCGAGTAGGCCCGCGTGCCGGCGGCGACCTCGCGCCGATCTTGCAGCCGGCTGCTGGTCGACAGCTCCGGCCCGGACGGCGCAGGTCTGGCCGCCCCGGACGAGGCCGCGCTGGCCAGCCCCTGCCCCCAGATCGACATCGCGGCCATCACGAACACCGTGGCCGTCGTGGCCACGAACCTGCGAGACATGTGGCACTCCTTCATCAGCCGCGCAGCGGGCGAACCGGCGTCAATCCGGACAAACCTGCCGCCTTCGGCCGCACCTTCCCACAGGTGAGCCGGATTTGCGACCGCAACCACTGTCCGTGACCATCGAGGGTTACTCGGCACCCTCCACCACACCGGCATCGAGCCTCGGAATCCTTCGGGAATACGGGAACTGCCGAGCTGTGGCGTTGACCTAGCCGCATCGTTGCAGGGGTGGTTGCAGCGGACTGGTGGTGATCACCACCAGTCCGCTGCAACCACGGCGCGCAGACGACGACGCTGGGGCGCGGCCCGTGCGGGCCGCGCCCCAGCGCTGGGTGTTGCGGTCGGACCTCGTCAGCGGATTCGGACGCTGGCCTTCGCCGACTCGTACGTGCCCGCGGACGTGGCCACCACGGCGGCCAGGGTCACGCTGCTGCCGACCTTGTAAGCCTTGGTCGGCTTCAAGGTGAGACGACCGCCGGCGTCCAGGGTGCCCTTGGCGACCAGCGTGTGCTTGCCGGTGGAGGCGACGGTGTACAGCGACACCGTCGACTTCGGCGCGGCCGACGTCGTGGTGACCGCGGCGCTCAGGTGGCCGCTGCCGGTGGCTGCGACCTTGATCCCGACGGTCCGGTCGTCGTTGACGATCGTGCCGGTCGCCTTCGCGTCGGCGATAGAGCCGTAGCTGGCGCCGGACAACGAAACCGCGAAGGTCTCGTTGGCCTCGCGGACCTTGTCACCGACGACCTTCACCGAGATGGCGCCCGTGGTCTTCCCCTTGGGGATGGTCACGGTGCCGGTGCGAGTGACGTAGTCGCTGCCGCCCTTGGCGGTGCCCGACGTCGTGGCGAAGTTGACGTTGACGTCGTAGTCCGCCGGACCGTTGAGCGTGACCGGGAACACGGCGTTGACCGAGGAGTTGCCCTCGACGACGCGCGCGTCACCGATCGCGACCGTCGGCGGTACGACAGTCGGCTCCAGGTCGTACGACGTGCTGTTCAGCACAGAGCCGTTGCCCGCCGAGGCGGTCCCGATGACGACGTCGTCGAGGTAGTAGGCGCCGTTCATCTGCGACGTTCCGCCGCCGCCGACCTGGAAGGCGACGCCGCCACCGCCGGAGGGGTTCGCCACGATGGTGGCGTCCGGGTGCTCGGCGAGGAACGCCTTGAGGGTGACCGCGTTCTCCGGGCCGGTGTCACCCGAGCCGATGCTCCACTTGCCGGAGCCGGCGTCCCACTTCTGCCAGGTGCCCTGCGCCACGGTCTGCTGCCCGGCGTTGTTGCCAGGGTAGAAGTACATCCGCTCGTCGTCGTTCAGGTCACCGTTGGTGTCGATGTTGACCCGCAGGTACACCGGCTGCTGCGGGGTCGCGTTGTCGGCGTCCGGCTGCTGCAGCGTGCTGAACGTCAGCTTGCTCAGGTCCCGCACGAGCATGCCGTCCAGAGCCGAGGTGCGCAGGCGCTCGACCCGGTTCGGGTTGCTGTCGTTGTTGAGCTCGAAGCGCATGCTGCCCAGGCCGTGCGGCGCCGTGCCCGCACCGCGGACGAACGACTGGTGCAGAGCCAGCGGGGTGCCGCTCACGTAGTCGTACGCCTGCTGGTCCCAGCCCTGCAGGTGCCCGGGCTCGACGGTCAGCGCCTTGGCGGGCGCGGCCGTGGTGCCGTTCAGGCCCAGGTCGTAGAGCGTCGTGGACTCACGGACGCCGACGATGACCCGGTCGACGAAGTACTCGCCGTTGATCTGCGAGTCCCCGTTGCCGGAGAGCGCGCCACCGGTCAGCAGCCCCAGGCCGCCGCCGTTGGAGTAGGAGTCGGAGTGCTCCGAGACGATGGTCGCCGTGGGGTTGGCGGCGACGTAGTCGTCCCAGCTCACAGTGGCGTGCGGGCCGGCGTCGCCGTCCTCGCTGAGACGACCGTTACGCACGTCCCAGTTCTGCCAGACGCCGTTGTCGATCGGCTGCTGATCGGCGTTGTTGGCCGGGAAGAAGTACAGCTTGTGATCGCGCTCGCCATCGCCGTCGGTGTCGATCGCCAGTCGCATCGCGGACGGCTGCCGCGGGTCAGTGCCGGCCTTGGCCTGGGCGAACGTCGAGTACGCCAGCCGCGAGATGTCAGCCAGGTGGGTCTCGTCGAAGTCAGTGGTCCGGTAGATCTCGGCCTGCGCGGTGGACTCGCCGATGGTGATCTGGTGGCTACCGGTCCCGAACGGCGCGCGCCCCGGGCCCTGAACGTCGCTCTCGCGCGGGGTCAGGTGGCCGTTGCCGCCGCCGTCGAACGCCTCGAACGCCTGCGCCTTCCAGCTGCTGCCGTCGCGAACGGAGTCGGAGGGGGTCGCGGCCGCGAACGCGGAGCCGGCGCCGAGGCCAATGCCGGACACGGTCACAGCAGCTGCGATCGCAGCGCCGATGCCCGCCTTGTTGATGCACTTCACTTAGGTGTCTCCCGTAGTTCCTCAGCGCCGCCGAGTCGCGGCGCTCTTCTGGACTTCGGTGTTTGCGGGCAGACGCCCCTAGGGACCTATGTCACCTGATCCCCGCGGACTGTCACTGATTGCGTCGGCACCCGAAGTGACACCGCGTGGTGTCGCTAGCGCGGGTTGTCCATCGCCTCCGCCTGCAGGGCCATGGCTATCACCTGTGCCCGTCGCTGGACCCCGAGCTTGGCCATCAGCCGCGTGACGTAGTTGCGCACGGTTCCGTGTGCGAGCCGCAACCGTTCGGCGATCTCGGCATTTCTCAGCCCCTGCCCGATCAGCTCGAAGATCTCACGCTCCAGCGGCGTCAGGCTCGCAACTGGACCAGTCCCCCGCTCCCGCTCGCGCCGCAGCAATGCGCGCAGCACATCCGCCGGAGCGACCGTCTCGCCGCGGGCCGCCCTCAGCAGGGCGTCGTCGAAGCCCGCCTGGTCCAGGTACACCGTCGTCACGCCGGCGGCCCCCGCGTCCAGAGCCTCGGCGAGCAAGGTGACGTCGCACGTGCTGGAGAGCACCAGGGCACGCGTGCCCGGCAGCTGTGGGAGGAGCGTGCGGCACAGCTCTGTGCCGGAGGTGTCTGGCAGGAGCTGGGTGGGCAGGAGCAGGTCGATGGGCGTGTGCGGCACCAATGCAAGAGCCTGCGCACCGCTGGAGCACTGCCCGACGACTTCGAAGGCGTCTTCGGCGTCGAACACATCGACGAGGAGTTCGCGAATGGCTTCCGCATGTGAGACGAAGAAGAGTCTGATCGGATGGCCCACCACTGGAGTGTCCCACCGCCTGAGGCGCCACGAACATCCACAGATTCAGTTGAGCCTTCAACCGCGTCCCGTGATGATCGTCCGCTCATGGCTGGGACATGACCACTATCCGGGAGAAGATCGTCCGGAATGAGCTCTACAGTGCCGGGCATGACAGAGATCGGAACGGACTGGCGGGCGGTCGATGGCGTTGCGACAGCATGGTTCGACGCGCCTTCGCTGATCGCGGGGGCTGCGCTGGCCGGGCGCATCGTGGAGCTGTCGGCCGAGATCGTGGTCGACCTGCGCGCGACAGGCTTGCGGGTGCGCCTCGACTCAGACGAGCACGCCGAGGCGGTGTCGGCGGCCGCGCAGGATCTCGGGCTGCCGGCAAGCCCTGCCGTGCTGCAGCAGCTGAGCGTCGTGTTCGAATCCGCGAACCCGTCTGGGGTGAGGTGGTTCTGGCAGCGCGTGCTGGACTACGCGCCTGGGGAGGACGGCGGATTGGCGGATCCGTTGCACCGCGACCCCGCGATACGGATCCGGCAGTCGACCGAACCACGGCCGTTGCGAAACCGCATCCACCTCGACGTGGTGCGGCCGGCCGCGGCGGTCGAGCAGGCGAGTCTTGGTCAGGCATCGGGACCGTTCGGGGTCTGTCACACCGACCCCGACGGCAACGAGGTCGACCTGGTGCCGGGCGCGGCGCTCGGCGAGAGGATCGAGACTGCCGACTGGCGGGCGGTGTTCAGCGCGATGGCGTGCTACCGCATCACCTCGCCGACGCAGCAGCGTGACCTGGCCGCCGCAGCAGCGGCGCTGGCCGACGACACTGGCTTCCCGCTGCTGGTCGACCTGCGCCCCGGGCTCGTGATCATCGACAGCGGTAAGGACCAGTCGGAGGACGACGCCCACGGCCTCGAGCTCGACTTCACCGACCTCGCCGCAAACCTCCAGACCGCCGCCCGCGAACTAGGGGCCACTGCGGATCCGGGGCTGCCGCGCTTCGCTCAGCTCTTCCTCGACGCCGCCGACGTCGCCGCGGTCCGCGCGTTCTGGGTCGCCGCACTCGGATACAGCCACGACCGACGAGCCGGGGTCAGCGACATCCACGATCCACGGCGGCTGAACCCGGTGCTGCTGTTCCAAGAGCTCGACGCTTCGGAGGTGGAGCGGCGCCGGCAGCGCAACCGCATCTACTTCGAGCTCGCCGTGCCGTCGGACCTCGCGCAGACGCGCCTCGCCAGGACCGTCGCAGCCGGTGGCCGGCTCGTTGACGAGTCGGAGGATCGCTGGCGGGTCGCCGACCCCGAAGGCAACGAAATGGTGATCGTCAGTGGGGCACGCCACGCTTGAACGCCAGGGACGACGCGCCGCATGACGACGGTGATGGGTGCGCTGCCGCGTGGTGGCACCTGTTGCCACGCCTCACCCGGGACGGGCGAGGCGCTAAATCAAACGCGCGACCTACCATCCGAGAACGGGCCGCGAGTCCGGAACGGGCGCCAGCAGGCAATGGCACTCGGCGCGGCCCCCACGACTCGGCAACGGAGGCAGATGGTGGCACCTGAGCAGGCATCCCGCCCTGGCCTGAGCGTGGGTCCGACGAGCGAGTTCAGCCTCTTCTTTCGCGTCAAGCAGGGCGAAGGCCAGACCCTGCGGACGGCTCTGCGCGATCTTCAGGACACTCCCGGCTATCGGCCTGGGGACTACGACATGGCGGTCCAGTCGATCCACGAGGCGAGGTTCGTGCTGTTCGACGGCGACACCCGCCTGGCGTTCATCACCAGTTTTGACGGGCCGTGGGATGCCTACATGGAGGACTTCTTCACATCCGGGCCGACGCTGACCCTGTTCGACGTGATCTTCCGGCACACGGAAGGCTACGACGGACTGCCCGATCTGGCGGCGGTGAAGGACTTCGTCCTCAGCGCGGAGCAGACCGCAGCGGCCTACGCCCGCAACTACGGCGGCACAGTCAAGGAGATCCGCAAGGCGCAGCGGGTCAACGCCGCCTTCCAGCAGGTGCTCGACCATCCGGACGCAGCGCAGGCGCTCGAGCACCCCGCGTTGAGGCCCCTGCTCGACGAGGCAGCCGACTGACGCCTATGTCGGACCACATCTCCGGCCCTCGCGCCTTGGCGGACCCCATAGCGGACATCACAGATGTGTATGCCTTCCCCAGCCCGCAGAGCCCCGGACATCTCGTGCTGGTGATGAACACGCTTCCCTTTGCGCCACCGAACGCCTCGTTCTCGGACGGGCTGGTCTATCGCTTCAGGTTGCGCCCTGTTGCTGCGGCAAACGGCGATGACGGGTCGCTGCTGACCACCGCGGAGCAGGAGTTCGTGTTCGACTGCGTCTTCTCAGCACCAGCAGCGGAGCCGGCCGGCGGAGGCCAAGCTGCTCAGGAAGGTACGTGCACCACACCGGGAGGCCAGTCCGTCACGTTCCGGGTGAACGAGCCGGACGGCGTCGCCAGCCACGGGGTTCGCGCGTTCGCCGGCGTTCGCTGGGACCCGTTCATCATGGATGCTCCGGCCGCACTGAAGACCATCGCGACCGGCGAGCTGTCGTTCACCGATCCAAGCTCGATCTACCTTGACGGCAAGAACGTCCTCGGGCTCGTCCTGGAGGTCGACCTCGCGCTACTTCCAGGCGCCGACCTGGTCGCGGTGATCGCCGAGACGCTCACGCGCGGGACGATCAACGTCCGCATCGAACGGGTGGGGCGCCCGGAGGTCAAGAACATGATGCTCGCGCCCAAGCAGTTCGATGCAGTCAACCGGGACCTGGAGATCCGCGACCTCTACAACATGGAGGATGCCTTCGTGCTAGGCGAGACCTACCGCGGCGCCTACGTTGCGCGCCTGGACGCCAACCTGGCCTTCTGGGACGGGCTCGACGGCAAGACCGACTGGCCGGCCGGGGACGGGGGCCGTCACCCGCTGACCGACCTGGTGCTGGCGGACTTCCTGGTCGTCGACGTCACGAAGCCGTACGTCGAGCAGGGTTCGTTCCTCGAGATCGAGCTGGCCACCCGACGCGGGGAGCTGCACCGCACCTGCGGTGGCCGGACCCTGAACGACGACGTGATGGACACGATCTTCACCCAGCTGGTGAACGGCGGGGACGGCCCGGTCATCCGCGACGGAGTCGACCGCTCCAGCCGGCCGGCCTCGCTCACCTTCCCCTATCTGGCACCGCCGAACCCTGATCCGCCGGCGCTCCCGGCGCACCACTGACCCGCGGGATGCGCAGAGAAGGGATGTGACGTCGTGAGCGCGGAAGAGGGCGTCACGCTGGAACTGGACGACATCCAGAGCGGCGCGCTGCGCGAGCGGCCGTCGCCGTACATCGGCACCTACCTGATGCTGCGGATCGATGACGTGGTCGCGGGGCGCGAGCTTGTCCGACGGCTGCACGGCATCCTGGAGACCCAACGCGGGTCCGCCGAGCTCGCGGAGAGCACCTCGGTCACCGTGGGATTCACGCACCAGGGACTGAAGGTTTTGGGCGTGCCGCAGGCTTCGCTGGACTCCTTCGCACCCGAGTTCCGGGCCGGGATGGCGAGCCGCGCCGCAGAGCTGGGCGATGTCGGCGAGAGCAGCCCCGAGCGCTGGGAGCACCCGTTCGGCACCAGCGAGGTGCACGTGGCACTGGCGGTCCTGTCCCCCGATGAGGCGCGGCACCAGGAGGTCGTCGACCGGGCTCGCCAGGCCCACCAGGACCTGGTCGGGATCGAGGTCGTCTGGCGGCAGGACTGTTACCAGCTGCCGAACGGGCGGACCTCGTTCGGCTTCAAGGACGGGATCGGTCAGCCGGCCGTGGAAGGCAGCGGCCGACCCCCGCGGAACCGCCAGGAGCGCCCGCTGCGGGCAGGTGAGTTCATCCTCGGCTATCCCGACGAGACCGGGGAGCTGCCGCCGATGCCGACCCCGGACGTCCTCGGGCGCAACGGCACGTACGTGGTGCTGCGCAAGCTGCACACCCGGGTGGCGGCCTACCGACGCTACCTGAGCGAGCGCGCTGCCAACCGCACCCAGGAGGCGCTCCTCGGCGCCAAGATGGTGGGGCGCTGGCAAAGCGGTGCGCCACTCGCACTCACCCCGGACGTGGACGACGTCGAGCTGGGCGCGGACCCGGCCCGTAACAACGACTTCCGCTACGGCGACGACCCCCGTGGTTTCAAGTGCCCGGTCGGGGCCCACGCGCGACGAGCCAACCCGCGCGACGCCCTCGACCAGGACGGCAGTGTCGACGTCCGGCTCCACCGGATGATCCGGCGAGGAACGAGCTACGGGCCGATGCTCCCGGATGGCGTGCTCGAGGACGACGGGGTGGACCGAGGCATCATCTTCGTTTTCGCGGGAGCGCACCTCAAGCGGCAGTTCGAGTTCGTCAAGACCCAGTGGCTCAACGACGGCATCTTCATCGGCGCCCCGCAGGAGAAGGACCCGCTCGTGGGGGCCAACGACGGATCAGGCAGCTTCACCATCCCCCAGCGCCCGATCCGACGTCGGCTGCAGGAGCTGCCTCCGTTCGTCGTCACCCGGGGCGGCGAGTACCTCTTCGCCCCGGGACTGCGAGCGATGCGCTGGCTGTCAGAGCTCGATTCGTAGCACCGCACGCGGCGACAAGAACGGAGGCATGCCCATGAGCACAGCAGGGACCAACCGGTGGGACACGCTCGACTTCGGTCCGCCGGGATCCGACCTCGAGCAGACCGAGCCACCGGTGACCGTCGACTACCGCTCGGGCGGCGCGGTCGCCGTGATCACCCTCAACCGGCCGCGCGCCGACAACGCCATCACCACGGAGATGGGCGCGCTGCTGACCGAGGTCGTCGAGACCATCGCCGTCCGCCCGGCTGTCCGCGTCGTCGTCCTGACCGGCGCCGGTGACCGAGCGTTCTCCGTCGGGAGCGACCTTCGTCAACGAAAGAACATGACCAAGGAGGACTGGCTGCGCCAGCGCCAGGACTTCGACCGCACCCTCTACACGGTGCGCCAGCTGCGCAAGCCCATCTTCGCTGCGGTGAACGGGATCGCCTACGGCGGTGGCTCCGAGCTCGCACAGAGCACCGACTTCATCATCGCCGCCGAGAACGCCACCTTCGGCCAACCCGAGGCGATGCTCGGACTTGCCGCGGGCGGCGGATCACCTGCCCTGCTCCCGCGACTGCTCCCCCCAGGCAAGGCACTGCAGATGCTCATGACCGGCGACCCCATCACGGCGGACGAGGCGCATCGGCTCGGGATGGTCAATGAGATCCACCCCTCCAGCGGACTGATGGATGCCGCGATGCGCATCGCCGAGAAGATCGCCAGCAATTCCCCGACCGCCGTGCAGGCAGTCAAGCGTGCTGTCCGCCTCGGCGAAGGACAACCGATCGAGCAGGCCATCGCGATCATGATGGATTCGCACTGGCGTTCGGCCATCCACCCCGACCGCATCGAGGGCATCGGCGCCTTCAACGACGATCGCGAGCCGACGTTCGCCGATCCCGACTACTGAACACCCAGCTCGGCGTCACCCACCAGCCGACCAAGGAGACTGCGACATGGCAACTGCAGGCGAGCTCGAGGCGGCGCGGGCGGCGCTCCTGATGATCAATCCCGCTCCCTACAACGCCGAGGCACCTCCCGCGGCGCTCAGCGGGGACACCACACCGACCGAGCTGCACTACGTGCGCAGCAACTTCGCCGTCCCGCAACACGACGGCACGCTCGAGATCGGTGGAGCGGTGGAGAACCCGATCACGCTGAACCTCGACGACCTGCGGGCCATGCCGGCCACCGAGGTGACCGTGACGCTCGAGTGCGCCGGAAACGGGCGCCTCGACATGCGCCCGCTACCGACCGGCGAGCCATGGGGCGACTATGCGGTCTCCACCGCCCGCTGGACTGGTGCCTACCTGCACGAGGTGTTGGCCCTGGCACGTCCCATCGCAGCCGGGGTCGACGTCCGCTTCGAGGGTGCCGACCACGGCGCATACCACCTCAAGCCGATCCTGCCCGAGACCAACAAGGACGACCTGTCCTTCGTGCGAGCCCTCCCACTGGCCCACGCCGTCGACCCCGCGTCCGGGATCCTGATCGCCTACGAGATGAACGGCGAGCCGCTCGGTCCGGATCACGGTGCACCGTTCCGCGCCATCGTGCCGCACTGGTACGCCGTCGCCTCGGTCAAGTGGCTCAAGCACATCGACGTCCTCACCGAGCCGTACGCCGGGGAGTTCCAGACCGGCCACTACATGTACCAGTGGCCAGACCGACCAGAGGAACCCGTCAGCCTGATGCGCGTGCGCGCGCGGATCACCGATCCCGCACCAGGAGCCATCATCAGTCCTGGCACCTACACCGTCCGAGGCAAGGCGTGGTCCGGGACCGGGCCCGTGACCCGCGTCGAGGTCAGCCTCACCGGCGAGGGCGACTGGTACCCGGCAGAGCTTGAGCCAGCCAGAGGCCCCCACCAGTGGCAGGACTGGTCCTTCGCCTGGCCGGCACGGGACATCGGCCGGCACACCCTGCGCGCACGGGCCACCGACGCCGGCGGCAACGTCCAACCCGACGTCCCGCCGTGGAACCGCCTCGGGTACGGCAACAACGCCATCGAGGTCTCCTACGTCGACATCTGCTGAGCACGGTCGTGGACGCTGACGACCCGAGCTTTCACGGCCCGTAGATGGTCAGGACGAAGCGGCGCCGGCCGTAGTCGGGACGTGGATGAGCTTGCGGTTGACGAACTCGTCGATGCCGTACGGGCCTAGCTCGCGCCCCACACCGGACCGCTTGGTGCCACCGAACGGCAACTCCGGGCCGCCGCCCTCCGGCGCGTTGACCCATACCATCCCGGTGTCGAGCCGGTCGGCGACCTCGAACGCCACCGCCGGGTCGGAGTGGTAGACCACGCCCCCCAACCCGTACGTCGTGTCGTTGGCCAGCGCGATCGCCTCATCCGCGTCGTGGACCCGGTACACCACTGCGACTGGGCCGAACAGCTCCTCGTGGTAGGCCCGCATCCCCGGCGTGACATCGGTCAGCACCGTCGCCTCGACGAACGCGCCCGGCCGGTCCAGCCGGCGCCCACCGGTCTGCAACGTGGCGCCCTTGCCGACAGCGTCCTCGACCTGGGCCAGCAGGCCGACCGCAGCTGCTTCGGAGGACAGCGGCCCGTACGACGTGGCCGCGTCGGTGGGATCGCCGGTCGTCTGCGCGGCCATCGCCGCAGTGAACCGCTCGACGAACTCGTCGTAGAGCCCATCCGCGACGATGAAGCGCTTTGCGGCGTTGCAGGCCTGCCCGGCGTTACTCATCCGGGCTGCCACGGCAATGTCGACGACGCCCGGCAGGTCCGCGGTGTCGAGCACGATGAAGGCGTCCGACCCGCCGAGCTCGAGGACGACCTTCTTCAGGTTCGCGCCGGCGACGGCGGCTACCGCGGCGCCGGCCCGCTCGCTGCCCGTGACGGACACACCGTGCACCCGCGGGTCGGCGATGATCTGCGCGACCTGGTCGTTGGACGCGAAAACGTTGAGGTAGGCGTCCGTGGTGAGCCCGGACTCGCGGAAGACCCGCTCAATAGCGAGCGCCGACTCGGGGCACTGGGGTGCGTGTTTGAGGATGATCGTGTTGCCGACCAACAGGTTCGGGGCGGCGAAGCGGGCGACCTGGTAGTAGGGGTAGTTCCACGGCATGATTCCAAGCAGTGAGCCGATGGGCGCCTTGCGGACGAACGCGATGCCGTCCGAGTCAGAGTCGAGTCGCTGGTCGGCGAGCAGCGTGGGGGCCTGGTCCGCGTAGTAGCGGTAGATGCCGGCTACGTACTCGATCTCGGCGACGGCTTCCGCCGTGGGCTTCCCCATCTCCCGCGTGATCAGTGCTGCCAGTGCGTCGACCCGCTCCAAGTAGCGGTCGGCCACCCGGTACAGGACCGCCATACGCTCGCCCAGCGTCGTGCGGCCCAGCGCCGCGAACGCCGCGTTACTGCGGGCCAGAATGTCCGCAATCTCGGTGTCACTGGCCGTCAGGTACTCGCTCTCAACCGCGCCCGTGGCGGGGTTGACCACCCGGTAGTCGCTCATCGGAACAGCCCTCCGTGTGTGGCCGGCTAGAACCGCCTACCCGTTGGATGCTGGCGGCACGATGGTCGCCCCCAGCTGCTTGAGATGATCAAGCTCGTCGAACAACATTGCCTCGGCGACGATCTTCCCGCCGTCCAGCCGGGCAAGACCAAAGCCAACGTTCGTCCAACGTTTGCCGGTGGCTGGAACTCCCTCCCACTCACCGGAATGGACTCCACTTGTGGCGACCCGGATCGCCACCTGGTCTCCCTCGCCGACGATGTCAGTGATCTTCATGTGATGATCACTGAAGGGCAGCGTCGTCAGGACCTCGCGCCATTCTCCGGCCAACTCCGGGCTGAGTACTTCTTCCAACGAATCCAGTTCGAGGGTGTCCACCATCTCCACCAACCGCTGGACGACAGCCTTGTTCTCTTCGACCGACATGAGGGCCTCCCTGGCGTGCAGTCCGGCCTGCGCCCGGCTGACGTTACTCGCGCGCGAAGGCAGCGGGGCAGCCCCCAATCGAACCTCCGCACACGTCGGCGATCCGCTCCATCCAACGGTCATGTGGAAAAGATGACGACACCCCGAGCATCCCGGCCAGATCATCACCAGTGGGACTTGCTGGCACCTTTGCCAGCTTCGCCGCGTC
The DNA here is from genome assembly GCF_049994355.1 of Angustibacter sp. McL0619. Taxonomy (NCBI): domain Bacteria; kingdom Bacillati; phylum Actinomycetota; class Actinomycetes; order Kineosporiales; family Kineosporiaceae; genus Angustibacter; species Angustibacter sp. McL0619. The sequence goes on from NZ_CP188257.1 coordinate 2,740,971, forward strand.
GGACCTCGTACTTGTCTTGGACGCTGTTCTGCTCCTCGTGAGGGGACCCGCCGGACAACATGTGACGGTGGAACGCATCACCGCGACGGATGCCTTCTACCACGAGTCCGCGTTTCAGTGCCTGACAAGGCGGGATGGGTCTTAGATGACTAGGCGAGCAGAGATTGAGTGGCATTTCGCGTTCCCCCGTGCGTCCCAGCTGAAGATTCCTCGCCGTGCTCGGCGCACGGGCCGCTCCCGCGTGTGATCGGAGATAGGTCGGATGGATGCGCTGTCGCTGACGCTGGTCCTGACCATCATCTTCGGCTGGTGCCTGCTCGCCCGCCTCTTACAGCGAGCCGGGCTGACCGCTCCGATCGTGTTCGTCGCTGCCGGCTTTGTGCTCGCAGAGGGGCTGGAGATCCTGGATCTCACACTCGAACCGCACTTGGTCAAAGAAATCGCCGAAGTGACCCTGGTGTGGGTGCTGTTCGCCGACGCTTCAAGGGTTCGACCGAGCCAGTTCCGAAGAGACCTCGGCCTGTACGGGCGGCTGCTCGGGGTCGGGCTGCCGTTGACCGTAGCGCTGGGAACGGCAGTTGCACTGGTGGTGCTCGACGTCGACGTGTGGGCGGCTCTGCTGATCGGTGCCGCGCTCGCGCCGACCGACGCCGCCCTCGGCGCCGCCGTGATGTCCGACCCTGCAGTCCCTGGCAAGGTTCGCCGCGCGCTCAACGTCGAAAGCGGCCTCAACGACGGCATCGCCACCCCCATCGTGTTGGTGGCGATCGCCGGGGTCGCCGCAAGCGAAGGAATCGCCGGCGTGGAGAGCCCGAGCCGAGCTGTTCTCGCGCTGCTGGTCGGGGTGCTGGCCGGCGCCGCAGTCGGCGGGGCCGGCGGCGCGGCCACCCGCCTGGCCCGACGCCGAGGATGGCTTTCCGAGGAACTCTCCGGTCCCGCCGTCCTGGCCTTGGCGCTGCTCGCCTACACCGGGGCCTTGTTGGTCGACGGCAACGGATTCGTTGCCGCCTTCGTTGGCGGTCTGGTCTTCGGCGCGGTCGCCGGACGAGGCGGTGAAAAGGAGATCTACTTCGTGGAACAGTCGGGCGCCGTGGCGTCGATGGCCAGCTGGCTGATCTTCGGCGCCTTGGCTGTCCCGCTGATCGGCGACGCGTGGACTCCGCACGTGCTGGGATACGCCGTCCTCAGCCTTACCGTGATACGGATGCTGCCCGTGGCGCTCGCCCTCGCTGGCGCCGGTTTCGACCGGTTCGCAGTCGCGTTCGTCGGCTGGTTCGGACCCCGAGGGCTCGCTTCGGTGATCTTCGCGCTGCTGGCAGTGGAGGATCTGCACGACACGGGGAAGAACCTCGTCGCGGTCATCGCTTTCACCGTCCTGCTCAGCGTCGTCGCTCATGGCTTCAGCGGCGGGCCGCTCGCGAAACGGTTCACCGAATCACCCAACCGAAGCACCGCACCCCGCTGAACTCGAAGTGCACCGCGACCTCGCCGGCCAGCAGCGTGGAGGGCAAGGAGCCCCGGGCCGTGATCGGTCCTCCAAGTCCGTCCTACCCATCTCAACGTCCCGTAAAGTACCCGCCGCCACCCCGTCAGCTGCCAAGGGGAACTTGCGCCAACTCGGAAGGTCCAGCCGTCGGATCGGACGAGTGAGCCTGGCGACCGGCGCCGACCAGGACCTGCAGGCATGCCAGGAGCACCACGACGATGGCCAGCGACCACCAGACCCGCGACAGCGAGACGTCGTTTCCCCAGAGCAGGCCCACGATCCCGAGCGCAATGATCGCGGCGCGCAACCACGCGATGTTCGCCAGCACCCAGCGACCGGCGCCTGCGACCGCACCGGCGCCCAGCCGGGAACCAATGCCTTCGAGTCCACCGACCACCGTGGAGCGCACTGCCGTGCCGTACCGGTTCGAGCCGGCGAACCAGCCCGCCATCACCAGGACCAGCCCGAAGGCGAGCAGCACCTGCTGACCGCGCTGAAGGAAGGCGAGCAGGGTGTCGTAGAAGACGCGGCTGGCCGGCCCGAATGTCGTCCCTGCCAGCTGGTTCACGAACAGCTGCTCTCCGACCGACAGCGCGAGCGCAATCAGGAGAGCGTTGCAGGCCACGACCGCTCCGATCGCCACCGTCATGCGTGGCCGGCGACGGGCGAGCAGGAAGGCAGCCAGATAGAGCAGTCCGACCACCGGGAGGAGCCAGCGGGCCACGGGGTTGCTGAAGGCGTAGATGGTGCGCAGCTGCTTCACCTGTGGTGCTTCCAGGAGGACGATCTGCCGGTCGGTCTGCGGGACCGGGACGTTTTGCACGATCGTCAGCCCGCGGTCGACCAGCCGCTGCTTGACCTGGGCGATGACGTCGTCAACGTCGAGCACCAGCTGGTCGCCCTGAACGGAGACGGCACCAGTTGCCTCGCCGGTCAGCACCCGATGCATCGCCTGTTGGGTGCGCGTGGTGAGCCTGACCCAAAGGTCCGCGAACTCGTCCGAGGCGATGAAGGTTCGCACCTGGCGCTCGATCAGCCCGTCGACTGCGGCATCTATGGGTCCGGCCAGCTGCTGGAGCCGGGGCCTGTCCGTGATCACCCCCGCAAAGGCGTTGTTGAGGATCGCCTCCACGTCGACCTGCTGTTCGATGGCGTCGGTCACGGTGGTCGCGAGGGCGTCCTGGACCTCGGGCGAGTTCACCAGCGGTCCGACGGTGTCCACGAAGCGCTGGGTGTCGTTCAGCGTTCGCTGGCCCCAGTAGGCCACCGCTGCCGGTGTGGTCAGCAGGGCCGCGAGCACCACGCAGACGACGGCGGCGATGCCGCGCCCCCTCGACGGCCGCGCCGGTTCTGGGTTGGACGTCTGAGCGGGGACTGCCCCTGTTGCCGCGGCATTCGCGCGGTTCTGGCTCTCGTCAGACATGACCATCTCCTCGGACGCCGCAGCAGGGACACAACCATGGTCCTGGTCGCAGTGCCGCGCTGTCTTCACCCGAACCGCGTGAACCTGTCCCGCCTCAGCGGCTACTGGTCCGGGTCGGACCCCGACGGCGCCGTCGTCCCGGCGGCGGCCTCGACCGCTGCGGTCACCGTCGAGTGGAGGTGGTCCTGGCCGAGCATCTCGATCAGGCCGAACCGCCCGAGCGCCGCTTCCAGCGGGTCGGTGGCACGCGCGAGGCGCATGTCCACGTTCCGCGCCAGCAGCCCGTCGTGCAGCTCGCGCAGCCCCGTCGCGGCGCTCGAGTCCACGCCGGGCACGCCGGCCATGTCGAGCACCACGTGTCGGGTCGGAGCCGGTGCTGCATCCACCGCGGCCCACACTCGTCGCTTGAAGAAGTGCACGTTGGCGAAGAACAGCCGGTCGGAGAACCGGTACACGACAGTGCCGGGGGTCACCGCGACGTCGGCGCCGCTGACGTCGGCATAACGCTGCTCGCTGGTTGACCAGCCGAGTACCGCGTCGTTCGGGCGAGCGATCCGGCGGACGACGTCCAGCAACGACAGCACGACGGCCACCACCAGGGCCGTGAGCACCCCGAGGTTGACCACGGCCAGGACGGTGACGGCTGCAATGACGACCTCGGCACGGTCGCCGCGGGTCAGGGCCCGCCACTGGTCCGGATCGATGAGCCGGACCGCCGCCATCACGATGATCGCGCCGAGGCTCGCAGCCGGCAGGTACTGGATGGGTTCGGTCAGTACCAGCAGGACGACCAGGATGGCAAACGCACCGACCAGCCCGACGATCTGGCTGGTGGCGCCCGCCCCGAGGTTGACTGCAGTCCGCGAACCGGACGTGCCTATCGGCATGCCCTGGGTGATGCCGGCGGCCGCGTTCGCCGCGCTGAAGGCCAGCAGCTCCTGGTCGGCGTCGACCGTCTCCCCGCGCTGGGCCGCGAACGAGCGCGCGGTCAGGATCGAGTCGGAGAACCCGACGAGGAAGATTCCGGCGGCGACCCCGGCCAGCTGGACCCAGTCCCGGGCGCCGATCTTGGGGACGACGAACTCTGGCAGCCCGGCGGGCACTGGCCCGGCCACGCTGACACCGTGCCCCGCCAGATCGAGCCACCAGGACACCACGATTCCCAGCACGACCACGACCAGCGCGGCCGGGAAACGCGGCCACAGGTACCGCAGCCCGATCAGCAAGCCGAGCGAGACGACCGCGAGGGTCACCGTGGCGGCGTTGGCCTCACCGAGCTGGGACACGATGTCGCCGGCGGCGAGGATCGCGTTGTCCCGGTCGCTGGACAGCCCGACGAGCTTGCCGAACTGCCCGAGCACGAGCAGGATCGCGATACCGGTGATGTACCCGACCAGGACGGCCTGGGAGAAGTAGTCGGCGATCCAGCCGAGGCGTATCAAGAACGCCGCGAGATACACCCCGGCAACAAGCGCGGCGAGCGCCGACCCCAGGACCGCGTACTCGGGCGAGCCCGCGGCTGCCAACGGCGCGAGCCCCGCGCCGACCAGAAGCGCGAGGGTTCCCTCAGGCCCGACCACCACCCAGGGGGTGGAGGCGAGGAACGCGTAGACGACCAGCGGCAGCAGCAGCGAGTACAGGCCGGCAGTCACCGGCAGGCCGGCGATGTCCGCGTACGCCATGGCTGAAGGCAGCGCCAACGCCGCGACGGTGATGCCTGCGACTGTGTCCGTGCGCAGGCGTCCCGGGCTGTAGCCGCGGATGGCGGAGAGCAACGGGAGGTACCGGCTGCTGAGTGGTGCCTTCCGCGCGGAACGGAACGGCCGACGGCCGTCGTAGGCGGCCGCGAACGGCTCCAGCTGCACGGACGGCGTCCGCCTGGCCGGCGCACCGGCCTCGCTGGCCGGCTGCTCCCGGTCGTCGTGACCGGCTTCGTCCACCGCGATCGCCGCCAGTCTGCCCTCTGCGGTTCCGCGGCCGACTCGGCGCTGGCACGATCCGGTCGTCCCGGCCGCAGGAAAGGCCCGACACCAGGCCCGCTGCCACTATGCCAGCCGGGCTGTTCGGTTGTGCGTTCGTCGATGATGTCCGGGTCGTGTCCGAGGGAGATCAGACGACGAATGCGGACAGGGCATCCAGGAAGTCCGTCCGCCCGGGCTGGGCCTTGACGACCTTCCCGCGCTCACGGTCCAGCCACTCCTTCCAGAGGCGCTGATGGCCCGGGTCCAGCCGACCGTGGTAGTCGTTGAGGCGGGCGAGAGCCTCTTGCCGGACGGCCGGGTCCGCGCCCGCCCAGGGGTACACCTTCTCGGTGACGACGACGCCGAGCAGCTCGAAGAACGAGATGCTCGCGGCAGCCATGGTCGCCGCGCGGCGGTGGAAGTCGTTGGTGAAGCCTTCGACGTAGCCGAGAACCTCGGTGTTCGACGCGGCGTCCTGCGCGCCCTTGCTGATCAGAGCCAGGTCCAGGTCCGACATCTTCTTCTTGGCGACCTGCTGCTTGAGCCAGTCGTCGAGTCCGGCTTGTCCGGGCGCGGCCTGCCAGGTCCTGATGGCCTCAAGCACCTTGACCTTGTGCCGTGCGTGCACCATCTCGTGCCGGATGGTGCGCAGCGACAGGCCCTTGTCCGCGCTGAGGGCGACCGGCCCGAGGATGACGGCGATGGCCACCTCCGGCACCTGCTTCTTGGTCGGGGCCAGCTTGACCCCGAACTTGCCCGCCTTGTCGACCCAGGCCGTGTGGCCGCTCTCGCCGGCCTTCAGGGTGAAGTTCAGCCCGGGTTGGGCGGTCTTGCCGTCGGTGCTGGGGATCGATGCCAGGTTGAAGCCTGGGATCTGGTCCATCCCGGCGGTGATGGCGATGTCGCGAAAGAGCGCCTCGTACGCGGCCACTGACGGTTGGGCGACCGCAGCCTTGTACGCGGCGGCCCACTGCTGGTCGTTCGTGGTGCCGGTCGGGTTCAGGGTGCTGACCGGCGGATTCTCTGGAGTGGGCGCCCGCTGGGCACGCGCGGCGTTGGCCGGCCTCAGCAGCTGCGCGACAGCGTGGTTTCCGGCCTGCCGCTGCAGCTGCAGGATCGGTTCGAACGGCCCGGTTGGTTCCTCGCGAGAGGGTGCGGTCGAGTGTGGACGAAGCCACCTCCGCGTGGACGGGCGCTGCGTCTTCAGCTCACCCATGGAACGAGCATGACCTGTATTGGTGGCGGCTGGAATGCCCGTCGACGGAGCGCGAAGCGCCGAGCCTCATACACCCGGTTCCTCGGCCTGGAGCGCTGGAGATGCGCTGATTTCAGCAGCATGGGGCGACGGCTGGGCAAGACAGTCAAGGTTGCGCCAGATTCCGGGAGTGCGTGTCCGGACGTTCCCAGAGTCTCGTGCGAGAGTGCTGCCATGAGCACGGCGATGTCGTTCGACGAAGACATGACTCGCCGAGTCGTCGACTTGTACACGACGCCGGATGTCGTGGCCCAGCGCGAGGCGACGCTCGAGATCTTGGACCCGCAGGTGGGCGAGCGCGTACTCGACGTCGGCTCGGGGCCAGGCTTCTTGGCCGCCGGGATCGCAAGCCGCGTCGGTGAGTCCGGTGCCGTCTTTGGCGTCGACGTGAGCGAGCCGATGATCGCGCATGCGAGAGGTCTCGAGGCGGCACCGGGCGCTGCGACGATGACTTTCGGGCTCGGCGATGCAACAGCGCTCGGCTTCCACGATCAGAGCTTCGATGCGGTGGTCTCGACCCAGGTCTTCGAGTACGTGCCGGATATCGGGACGGCGTTGACCGAGGTCCACCGGGTGCTCGTCCCCGGCGGGCGGGTGCTCATTCTCGACACGGACTGGGACTCGCTCGTGTGGCACACGAGCGACCGCGAACGGCACGGACGGGTGATGAGCGCGTGGCAAGAGCACCTCGCGGATGCGTGGCTGCCAAGAACGCTCACTAGGCGACTCGAGTCCGCCGCGCTGGCGGTCGAGCGTCAGGACGTGCTCGTGCTCCACAATCCGTCGTTCGACCCGCGCTCGTTCAGCGCCGGCGTGATGCAGTTGATCGCCAACTTCGTCCCCGGCCGGCGCGGCGTCACCGAGGAGGACGCATCCGCCTGGCTGGCCGACCTCCAGGCCCTGGGGGCGGGTGGGGAGTACTTCTTCTCGGTCAACCGATACCTGTTCCTGGCCCGCCGAATCTAGCTGCGCTCCCCGGCGTGACGGGAGCGCTGCCTCGGCGCTCGCGGTGGATATGGTCGGCGGCTGACGTCATCGCGCCTACGCAGCTGAGCGGCAAGCGCACTCAGCAAGGAGCCCCGGCCCGCATTGGGCCGGGGCTCCTTTGATGCTCAGTCCTAATGTCCGCGTGACCGAATCTCGGACATTGATGGCCGAATCCGCGACGTTGCTGTCCGCGTCAGCAGGAAAATTGCATGACCGTTGACATCAGCTGCAGCCGGAGGTGCTCCCGCAGCCCTCGCAGACGTAGCAGGAACCGGCCGGGCGCATCTTCGTCCCGCAGGTCATGCACATCGGGGCGTCAGCCGCCTTGCCCTGGAACTTCTCCAGCAGCTCGGCCGAGGAGTGCACCTCGCTGTCGGAGAGCACCTTCGCCGATGCCGCACCCGCGCCGGACTTCAGCTCGGCTGCCTCGGTCGGAGCCTTGGCGGACGGCTTCACCGGCACGCCTTGGGACAGCGACACGATCTCGGCGGCGTCCGCGTCCTCCTCGTCCGAACCCGAGGTCGCCTCGGCGTCGGTCGCCGTGTACGAGCCGGTCTCGAGCTGGCGCTGACGCTCCTCGGCGGTGTGGATTCCCATGAACGAGCGGGTGTCGAAGTCCAGGTAGTCCAGGGCCAGCCGGCGGAAGACGTAGTCCATGATCGACTGCGCCATCCGGACGTCCGGATCGTCGGTCAGACCAGCTGGCTCGAACCGCAGGTTGGTGAACTTCTCGACGAAGGTCTCCAGCGGGACGCCGTACTGCAGGCCGATCGAGACGGCGATCGAGAAGGCGTCCATCACCCCGGCGAGGGTCGAACCCTGCTTGCCGAACTTCAGGAACAGCTCGCCCAGGCCGTCGTCCGGGTAGGACCCGGCCGTCAGGTAGCCCTCGGCCCCGCCGACGGCGAACGAGATCGTCTGCGACGGACGGCGCTTCGGCAGGCGCTTGCGCACGGGGCGGTACTCGACCACCTTCTCAACGGTAGCCTCCGCCGCGCCGTCGTACGCCTTGTCAGCGCCCTTGGCCTTGGCGTCGGACAGCGGCTGGCCGACCTTGCAGTTGTCGCGGTAGACGGCCAGCGCCTTCAGTCCGAGCTTCCAGCCCTGCAGGTAGACGTCCTCGATCTCCTCGACGGTGGCCGTCTCCGGCAGGTTGACCGTCTTGCTGATCGCACCGGACAGGAACGGCTGTGCCGCAGCCATCATGCGAACGTGACCCATCGGGGCGATGGACCGCGCGCCCATCGCGCAGTCGAACACCTCGTAGTGCTCGGGCTTGAGACCGGGCGCGTCGATGACGTGGCCGTTCTCGGCGATGAACTCGACGATCGCCTCGATCGTCTCGGTCGTGTAGCCGAGCTTCTTCAGAGCTCGCGGGATCGTCAGGTTGACAATCTGCATGGAGCCGCCGCCGACGAGCTTCTTGAACTTGACGAGCGAGAAGTCCGGCTCGATGCCGGTGGTGTCGCAGTCCATCATGAAGCCGATGGTCCCGGTCGGAGCGAGCACCGAGGCCTGCGCGTTGCGGTAGCCGTTCTTCTCGCCCAGCTTGACCACGTCGTCCCAGGCCTTGGTGGCCAGGCGCTGCACGTCCTTGTCCAACGTCGTCAGGGTGCGGATGGCGTCGTTCGCGGCTGCGTGCTTACGCATGACCCGCTTGTGCGCGTCAGCGTTGCGGGCGTAGCCCTCGTACGGACCTACGACCGCGGCCAGCTCGGCGGAGCGCTTGTACGCGGTGCCGGTCATCAGCGAGGTGATGGCGGCGGCGAGCGCACGGCCGCCGTCGCTGTCGTACCCCAGCCCGGAGGCCATCAGCAGCGCGCCCAGGTTGGCGTAGCCGATGCCCAGCTGGCGGTACTTGCGCGTCGTGTCGCCGATCGGCTCGGTCGGGAAGTCCGCAAAGCAGATCGAGATGTCCATCGCGGTGATGACCAGCTCGACGGCCTTGGCGAAGGTCGCGCCGTCGAACGTGTCGTCGTCCTTGAGGAACTTGAGCAGGTTCAGCGAAGCGAGGTTGCAGGAGGAGTTGTCCAGGCTCATGTACTCCGAGCAGGGGTTGGACGCAGTGATCCGGCCGGTCTCGGGGTTGGTGTGCCAGTCGTTGATGGTGTCGTCGTACTGGATGCCCGGGTCCGCGCAGGCCCACGCGGCCTGGGCGATCTTGGTGAACAGCCCCGCGGCATCGACGGTGTCGATGACCCGGCCGTCGGTGCGCGCCTTCAGGCCGAACTCGCCCTTGGCCTCGACCGCACGCATGAACTCGTCGGTGACGCGCACCGAGTTGTTCGCGTTCTGGTACTGCACGCTGGTGATGTCGTGGCCGCCGAGGTCCATGTCGAACCCGGCGTCGCGCAGGACGCGGATCTTGTCCTCCTCGCGCGCCTTGGTCTCGACGAACTCCTCGATGTCGGGGTGGTCCACGTCCAGCACGACCATCTTGGCCGCGCGACGGGTGGCGCCACCGGACTTGATGGTGCCGGCGCTCGCGTCCGCACCACGCATGAAGCTGACCGGGCCGGAGGCCGTGCCGCCCGAGGAACGCAACAGTTCCTTGCTCGAACGGATCCGGGAGAGGTTGAGGCCGGCACCGGAGCCGCCCTTGAAGATCAGCCCCTCTTCGCGGTACCAGTTCAGGATCGAGTCCATCGAGTCGTCGACGGCGAGGATGAAGCAGGCGCTGACCTGCTGCGGCGACGAGGTGCCGACGTTGAACCAGACCGGGGAGTTGAAGCTGAACACCTGGTGCAGCAGCGTCCAGGTGAGCTCGTGCTCGAAGATCTCGGCGTCCTCCGCGGTGGAGAAGTAGCCGTGCTCCTTGCCCGCCTTGACGTAGGTGAGGACGACGCGGTCGATGAGCTGGCGCAGACTCTGCTCACGCTGCTCACTGCCGACGGCACCGCGGAAGTACTTGGTGGTGACGATCGTCGACGCGTTCACCGACCAGAAGTCGGGGAACTCGACCCCGCGCTGCTCGAAGATGGTCTCGCCCGTCTTCCAGTTTTGCTGGACGACGTCGCGACGCTCCCACGTCACCTCGTCGTACGGGTGCGTACCGGGAGTCGTGAAGATGCGCTGCACACTCACGCCCTTGCCCTGCTCCTTGCGACGGGAGCTTCCTCGAGCGCCGCTCGTGGTCTCTGTCATGTGTCCTCGTCCCCTTGCCCTGTCTGTGTCAACGCCCCTGGCGTGACCCGTATTGCCTGCTGAAGTCTGTTACTGCTGTGAACCGTGTGACTCGTGTGGTGCTGTTCGGAGCGAGTCGCTCCGAGGAAGCTCGAGTGGTGACCGCCGGTGGCGTCGGCTTCCCCTCCGCCGCCACCGGCGGTGTCTATGTGGCGCGCCCCGGCCCAGGGACGTCGGCGCCGTCGGCACGCTCGCCCGGCTCGACGCCCATGGCGTCACGCTCGGCGCGCAGCAGGACGATGGCCGACTCGAAGTCCTCCAGCGAGTCGAACGCCTGGTAGACGCTGGCGAACCGCAGGTAGGCCACCTCGTCGAGCTCGCGCAGCGGGCCCAGAATGGCCAGCCCGACCTCGTGCGCCTCGATCTCGGCGCAGCCCGTCGCACGGACCGCCTCCTCGACGCGCTGGGCGATCATCGCCAGGTCGTCCTCGCCGACCGGCCGGCCCTGGCACGCCTTGCGCACGCCGGAGAGCACCTTCGCGCGGCTGAACGGCTCGGTCACCCCAGAGCGCTTCACCACCGACAGGCTCGCCGTCTCGACCGTCGTGAACCGGCGCCCGCAGTCGGGGCACTGGCGACGGCGCCGGATCGAGGATCCGTCGTCGGTGGCCCGGGAGTCCACGACACGCGAGTCGGTGTGGCGGCAGAACGGACAGTGCACGGCCGCCTCCTCTCAACGGGTCGTCAACGGATCGTCCGTCTCACCCAGCACCGACAGCCGAAGGGGCGCCCGAGTTGGGCCGGAACCCCCGGTTTCTAAGGTGCGGATCTCGTCTGTTGTGGACGGATCTGTGGATCACCTGGGGAGAACCTGTGGGCGACGGACCACAACCTGTGGACGAGTCACATCGGTGTAACTACTAGATGTTGGGGTAGACGCTAGACCGCAATCCAAGGACGCGCAAGGACCGCCACCCGATTGGTGTCCGTGTCGCAACACCGCGTGCTCCCCGGGGCGACCCACACCTGGATCGACCACATCCGCCACACCAGCACCAGCGCCTCGCGGCTGAACCGTAGACGCGTCACGCGCTCGACAGTTGGAGCGACGGCTCAGGAAGCCGGGACAGCGATCCGCTGGCCGGCCTGAACGAGGGCGGAGGGCAGTGCGTTGAGCTCGAGGATCCGCTGGACCGTGTCACGGCGGTCGACGGAAGGCGCGACCTCACCCGCGATCGCCCAGAGGGTCTCGCCCGGCGCGACCGTCACGTACCGGGTCGGCACCGGTGCCGAGTCGGTGCCGGCCAGGCCGACCCCGCCGACGAACAACGAGGCGACGATCGCTGCGGACGCCAGCATCCCGGTGATCACCAGTCGGCCGCGGCGAGTGAGCCGCAGAGCGGCCGTGGGGGCCGGGGCGACCTGCGAGCGGGCGCCCCATTTCGAACCGACCGGGCGGGCAGGCCGAGCCGCGGGCGCGCGGTGCCGCATGGACGGCGGAGCGGAGATGGTGATCGCGGTCATGGCTGGCCTCCGGGGAAGAAGAGGATCGAACGGTTGTTCGATCGAACGCCTGTACGATTTCTAGCACCGGGACTCGTCGTTGTCGAGTCCTGGCCGAACACTCGTTCGACTCATCCGTCTCATCCGTGCTCAGGAACACCACATCAGAGACCACCGACAACGGCCGCCCGAGCACCCAGGACCGGCAACACGTTCGAACAGATGTTTGAATCGAGCCCGTCCAGGCCCTACGGTGATCGCACCGCCCCGACCAGGAGGAACGCGATGGCCACGCTCGGACGACCGCCCGCCGATGTGCACGAGATGCCCGAGCGCGACTCCGGCGACGGCCTCACCGCGCGTCAGCGTCGGGTGCTCGAGACCATCCGGGACAGCGTCGAGAGGCGCGGCTATCCGCCCAGCATGCGGGAGATCGGCGAGGCGGCCGGGCTGGCCAGTCCGAGCAGCGTCTCGCACCAGCTCGCCGCGCTCGAGCGCAAGGGCTTCCTGCGCCGCGACCCGCACCGGCCCCGAGCCATCGAGGTCATGTCGCCGGACGGTCCGTCGGCCGCGTCCGCACAACCGGCCGCGGCTCCACTGGACGACCCGACCGGCTCGGGCGACGCCCGGCCCACGCCGTCCTACGTCCCGGTGGTCGGCCGGATCGCGGCTGGCGGTCCGATCCTGGCGGAGGAGGCCGTGGAGGACGTCTTCCCACTCCCCCGCCAGCTCGTCGGCGAGGGGCAGCTGTTCCTGCTCAAGGTGGTCGGCGACTCCATGGTCGACGCCGCGATCTGCGACGGCGACTGGGTCGTGGTCCGGCAGCAGCAGACCGCCGAGAACGGCGACATCGTCGCCGCGATGCTCGACGGGGAGGCGACGGTGAAAACCTTCAGGCGCCGCGACGGGCACATCTGGCTGATGCCGCACAACCCCGCCTACGAGCCCATCCCCGGGGACGAGGCGACCGTGCTCGGCCGCGTCCAGGCGGTCCTACGCCGGATCTGAAGGCCGACGCCGCCTAGCGGCGAGCGGTTGGCGCCTGAGCCTGCGGCTAACCGACGATGGCCAGACCGGCGATGCTGTGCCTCGCGATGGCTGACCGAACGCACTCCGACGGCCTGACGACGGACACCACGGCCGGCCGGGCGGCTCGGCGAAGCTCGAGGAGCAGCCAGACGCCGGGCAACCCGAAGCTCGTCACGTGCTCGGCGAGCACCTGCACCGGACGACCGGAGGTCCCGGCGACGTCGGACTCGAGGTCAGCCACGAGCTCGCGGACCTCAGCGTGCAGCTCGTTTCCGATGGCGCCGTGCAGCACGACCAAAGCACCTGCTTCGTGGTCGATCAGCAGGCTGACCGAGCCCATCTCGTCGTCGAATGACGGGGGGTCTTGGATCTCCAGCGACATGGCAGCCTTCCAGAGCGGCTCCCACGACCGGCGGGGAACGGCTTCATGAACGGCTCGCCACACAGCTGGACGAGACGGGCGTCACCCTAGCAACGACGCGGACCCCGCCAGCACAAGTGCGTCGCCGACGCGCGCGACGTCCCCGTCGTCGTTCCACAGGTGGAAGGCGATCCGGACCAGACCGGCCCGGCCGGCGACGGTGCAACCGGCCAGTCCCAGCTGCTGCGCGATGGCGCCGTCCGCGTCGGGTAGCGACAGCACTGGCCGATCCTGCGCCGGCATTCCCAGCCGGGCACGCAGCCGGTCGGCGAGCCGAGAACCGTGCGCCCGCTCCGCAGGCGTGAGCGAGGTGAAGAGCTCCAGGGACGGCACTGTCCCGACCCACGACAGCCACGCCGGCGAGACGTCGAACCGGCGCGCATCGGGGGCCAGGTCCATGTCCGGGCCGTAGCAGGAGCCCCAAACCGAGTCCCCCGCGTACCAACCGGCGTTCACCGGTCGGATCTGCTCCAGCAGTCCGGGCCGGATCGTGGCGAAGGCCGATCCCCTGGGCGCGCAGAGCCACTTGTAGGCGGAGCAGACGGTGACGTCGAACTGCGAGGCGTCGATGTCCATCCAGCCCGCCGCCTGGGTCGTGTCGCAGAACGTGAGCGCGCCGACCCGGCGGGCCGCCTCGACGACGGCGGTGGCGTCCACCACCTGGCCGTCGGCCGACTGGGCCAGCGAGAAGGCCACGACGTCGCACCCGGCGGCAACCGCCTCGGGCAGCTGCTCCAACGGCACGTGCTGCACGCTCACCGAGCGATCGGCCTGGACCAGGAACGGGAAGACCATCGAGCTGAAGTCGCCGTCCACGCAGATCACGCGGCTGCCGGGCGGCAGGCTGGCGGCCAGGGTGCCGGCCGTCACCGACACCTGCGACCCGACCGCGACCCAGGAAGATGGCACGCCGACCAGCTGGGCATACAGCTCGCGAGCCCGGTTGACCACGGTGTCGTAGCCGACCGCGCAGGCGTACCCGCGCTGCCAGGCGTCGACCGCGTCGCGCACCGCGTCCGCGGTGGCCCGCGGCGGCAGCCCCAGGGTGGCCGCGTTCAGGTAGCCCGGAGCAGCGTCGAACGCTGGGTGCCGCACGGCAGGAGCTGACGTGTCCGTGGCGAGGGATGGCGCGACAGCGGGTTGCGTACTCATCCACCCAGGGTGACGGGACCGTGGAAATAGCACAACGACCGGCTCTGTCCGGTTTCGATAACCTGACGTTATGCTTGGCCGCATGATCGACGTGAACGCACTGCGCGTCGTGCGGGCCATCGGCGACGAGGGCGGCTTCACCGCGGCCGCCAACGCGCTCGGCTACAGCCAGCCCGCGGTCAGCCAGCTCGTCCGCCGGCTCGAGCAGCGGATCGGCACGCCGTTGGTCGAGCGGCACGGCCGGTCCGTCCGGCTGACCGAGGCCGGGCAGGTGCTGGCCCGGCACGCGGTCACCGTGCAGGCCGCGCTGGATACCGCGGACGAGGAGATCGCCGCCATCACCGGCCTTCGAGCCGGTCGAGTGCGCGTGATGGCCTTCCCGTCGTCCTCGGCCTCGGTGGTGCCGCGTGCGCTGGCCGACCTGCGCGCCCGCCATCCCGGCCTGCAGGTGACCTTCAGCGAGGGCGAACCGCCGCAGTCCCTGGCCGCCCTGCGCTCGGGTGAGTGTGATGTCGCCGTGGCCTTCACCTACCCCGGCACGGGTGCGGGCCGCGACGTGGACGACCTCGCCGGACTGCTCACCGTGCCGCTGCTGGACGACGAGCTGCACGTCGTCCTGCCCGCCGACCACCCGCTCGCCGACCAGCGGCGGATCGGGCTCGACCAGCTGCGCGACCAGCCGTGGATCGCCGGCTGCCCGCGCTGTCGCGGACACCTGATGTCGCTGGCCGAACGGGACGGCTTCACCCCGCGGGTCGAGTTCGAGACCGACGACTACGTGGCCGTGATGGGCCTGGTGGCCGAGGGACTCGGGGTGGCCCTGGTGCCCGGGCTGGTGCTGCGCACGACGACGCACCAGGCGGTCGTGACCCGGCCGCTGCACCCGACCTCGCTGCGGTCGGTGCTCGCGGTGACGACGTCCGACCTGCGCCGGGTGCCGGCCGTGGATGCGTTGATCACCTCGCTGCAGAGCGCCTCGCGCTGACCGCTGCCCTACCGTGACTCGCATGCCGGACCAGCTACCCGCCGTGCTGCTCCAGGTCTGGGGGGTCGAGCGGGCCAAAGTGCCCTCGGCCATGCTGCGGATGGCCAGCACGCGCCGGCTGCTCAGGCAGGCTCCCGGCCTGCGCTTCCGCAAGCTGCTCGGCACCGGCAGCGGCCGCTCCTTCACCGTGCGGGACGCCGACCCACGGCACTGGGCCTTGCTCACCGTCTGGGACGACGACGCGCCCGCCGCGCGCTTCCTGGACGGCCACCCGGCACTCGACTCCTGGGCCGCGGTCAGCCGCGAGCGCCTCGACGTGCACCTGCGTCCGCTCGCCTCACGCGGCCGGTGGTCCGGTACCGAGCCTTTCGGGAACCCGTTGCCCGGCAAGACCTTCGGGCCGGTGGCCGCCATCACCCGGGCCAGGATCCGGCCGCGCAAGGCGCTCACCTTCTGGCGCGCCGTGCCGCCGGTCTCGCTGGACCTTCGCCAGACTCCGGGCCTGCAGCTGGCGATCGGGATCGGTGAGGCACCGGTCGGGCTGCAGGGCACCTTCAGCCTGTGGGACGACGCGCAGTCCCTGAACGACTTCGCCCACCGCCGCCGTCCGCACGTCGAGGCGATCCGCCGGACCGAGCAGGAACGCTGGTACGTCGAGGAGCTGTTCGCGCGTTTCGCGGTGACGACGGTCCGGGGCAGCTATCACGGCCGCTCGTTCGAGATCGACCGAGGCGCTCGCCCGGACGCAGACCGACCGAGCCCCTAGACTCGCCCATCGTGACGGTCCGTACCCGAACGCGCCGCGGCGCAGGCCCGGTCCGCAGCACGACCCACTCGCGGACCCGCCGGCTGTGCGCCGTGCTGGCGGCGGCCACTGTGCTGGCCCAGATCGCCTACCCGCTCACCGACGACACCGACGCGCTACGTCGGCTGACCATTGCGACGGTGCTGCTGTTCGCCACCACCTCGGTGCTGCATGCGGCGGCCACCCGCGGAGTCGGCTGGGCGGCCGGCCTGTTCGTCGTCGCCGGCGGTCTCGGTCTGGCTGCGGAGGCCGTCGGCGTGCGCACCGGATTCCCGTTCGGGCACTACAGCTACACCGGCTCGCTGGGACCGGAGGTGCTGGACGTCCCGGTCGTCGTGCCGCTGGCCTGGGTGATGATGGCCTACCCCTGCCTTCTGCTCGGGCGGCGGCTGTCCCGAGCCGGCGCCAGGCGCCGCCGGCGAGCGACGCCGTCCTCGCTGGTCGTCGTCCTAACCGGCGGGCTCGCGCTGGCCAGCTGGGACCTCTTCCTCGATCCGCAGATGGTGGCCGCCGGGTACTGGACGTGGGCCGACCCGACTCCCGCCCTGCCTGGCATCCCCGGCATCCCGCTGACGAACTTCGCCGGGTGGGTGCTGGTGGCCCTGGTCATGATGGCCGTCCTGGAGGCCGTGCTCCCGCCGGGCAAGGACGGCGCCGAAGGTGTTCCCGGGGCGCTTCTGGCCTGGACCTGGGCGGGCTCCACGCTGGGCAACGCGGTGTTCTTCGACCGTCCCGGCGTGGCGATCTGGGGTGGCGTGGCGATGGGGATCTTCGTGGTGCCCTACCTGTACCTGTGGTGGGACGGGCGACCATGAGCCTGCGCGGCATCGCCCGCGCGCTCACCTGGTCGACCTCTGCGGTGGCCGTGGCGCTGACCGCGCACACCGCGTGGAACGTGCGGAACCTTCGCCGTCCACCGTCCCCGCCGCAGCCGCCGGGTGAGTGGGTGTCCGTGCTGCTGCCGGTGCGCGACGAGGCGCACCGGGTCAAACCGACGATGCAGGCCCTGCTCGCCGCTCTGGACCGCTGCGCGGGCCGGGCCGAGCTCGTGGTGCTGGACGACGGGTCCAGCGACGGCACCCCCGCGGTGGTGCGCGCAGTGGCCGAGCATGACCCACGGGTCCGGCTGGTCGCGGGCGAGCCGTTGCCGCCGGGGTGGCTCGGCAAGCCGTGGGCGTGCCATCAGCTGGCCGGGCAGGCCAACCACGCCAGCACCGTGCTGGTCTTCGTGGACGCCGACGTGCGGGTGACGCCGGACGCCGTCGCCGCCACGGTCGGGCAGCTGCGCGACAGCGGGCTCGACCTGGTCAGCCCCTATCCACGCCAGGTGGCGGGCACGGTGGCCGAGCGGCTCGTGCAGCCACTGCTGCAGTGGTCCTTCCTGACCACCCTGCCGCTGGCGGTCGCCGAGCGGTCCGAACGGCCTGCCCTCTCGGCCGCCAACGGTCAGCTGCTCGCCGTCGACCGCGGCGCCTACGAGCGCGCGGGTGGGCACGCGGGCGTGCGGGCCGACGTCCTGGACGACCTCGCGCTCGTGCGATCGGTCAAGCTCGCCGGCGGCCGCGGCGGCGTCACCGACGGCACGGAGCTGGCGACCTGTCGGATGTACGACGGGTGGGCGGACCTGCGGGACGGGTACGGAAAGTCGCTGTGGGCGGCCTTCGGTGGTCCGAAGCGCGGCCTGGCCACCATCGGCGGGCTGAGCCTGGTCTACGCCTGGCCGGCCGCGGCGGCTCTAGGCGGCTCCCGGGCCGGCGCCGTCGGCTACCTGGCCGGCGTCGGTGGGCGGGTGCTGACCGGACGGCGTACCGGCGCGCGGGTCTGGCCGGACGCGCTGGCCCACCCGGCGTCCGTGGTCCTGTTCGGCTGGCTCACCGCCCGGTCGGTGCTCGAGCACCGTCGCGGCACGCTGCGCTGGAAGGGCCGTCCGGTCCGCTGACCGGCCGGTAGCCTCCCGCCATGGCACGGATCGTGGTCGTCGGCGCCGGCATGGGAGGTCTTGCCGTCGCCGCCCGGCTGAGCGCCCAGCGCCACGAGGTCACCGTGATCGAGCAGGGCGACACGATCGGCGGCAAGCTCGGCTGGTTCGCCCGGGACGGCTTCGCCTTCGACACCGGACCGAGCCTGCTGACCCTGCCGGCCACCTACCGGGACCTTTTCTTGAAGACCGGCGAGCCGCTCGAGCGCTCGGTCGAGCTCGTCGAGGTCGACCCGGTCTGCCGGTACCGGTTCGCGGACGGCACCTGGCTCGACCTGCCAAACGCCTCCCGCGGACGCACCGTCGCCGCGATGGACGCCGCCCTCGGCGCCGGTGCGGGCGCGCAGTGGGCCTCCCTGATGGACCACGCGGGCGCGGTGTGGGAGATCACCCGGGGGCCGTTCCTGGAGTCCCCGCTGGATGGCGCCCGGACGCTGGTCGGGCTGAGCCGCCGCACCCGCGACCTGGTCACCGTCGCACCGTGGCGGACCCTGCGCGGCCTCGGTCGCCGGTACCTGCGCGACCCCCGGCTGGCGATGATGCTGGACCGCTACGCCACCTACTCCGGCTCCGACCCGCGCCGGGCGCCCGCCGCGCTGGTCACGGTGCCGTACGTCGAGCAGACGTTCGGCGCGTGGTACGTGCGCGGCGGTCTGCGTCGGCTCGGCGACGCACTGCACCAGCGGGTCCTGGACACCGGGGCGCAGGTGCTGACCAGCAGCCGGGTGAGCGAGGTGCTGGTCGAGTCCGGTCGGGTCGGCGGCGTCCTGCTGGCCAGCGGGCGTCGGGTCGACGCGGACGTCGTCGTCTCGGACGTCGACGCCACGCACCTGTACGAGGACCTGGTCCGGGTCCCGGAGGCCGACAAGGCGCGGCGCGGGCTGGCCCGGACCACACCGTCCCTTTCCGGGTTCGTCATGCTGCTGGCCCTGCGTGGCCGGACGCCGGACCTCGCGCACCACACCGTGCTCTTCCCCGAGGACTACGACGACGAGTTCGACTCGGTCTTCGGCTCCGGCCGCCACGCCGGCGCGCCACGCACCGCGCCCGACCCGACCGTCTACGTCAGCGCGCCGGACGACCCGACGCTGCGCCCGGACGACCAGCACGAGTCGCTGTTCGTCCTGGTCAACGCGGCGCGGCACAGCGTCGAGGACCCGACCGCCGGGATCGACTGGGACGCACCGGGTCTGGCCTCGGGCTACGCCGACCGGATCCTGCAGGTGATGGCCGAGCGCGGCCTGGACGTCCGCGACCGGGTGGTCTGGCGCGAGCTGCGCACCCCGGCCGACCTGGCCCGGACGACGGCCAGCGACGGCGGCTCGATCTACGGGTCGAGCAGCAACGGCGTCCGGTCCGCGTTCCTACGCCCGGCGAACCGGTCGCCGGTCCCGGGGCTGTTTCTGGTCGGCGGCTCGGCGCACCCGGGCGGCGGCCTGCCGCTGGTCGCGATGTCCGCCGCGATCGTGGCCGAGCAGATCGGCCGGGCCTGACCGTTGCCCGCCTTCGACCTAGCGCAGCCTGCGTCGGACGGCGAAGACCAGCTGCAAGAGGGCGAACAGGCCAAGGACGGCCGAGACCCCTGCTCCGGCGGAACCCCATCGGTCAGCTGACAGCGGGTACAGGCCGGCACCCAGCAGGAACATCGCCACCACGATCACCCGCGTCGGTCGCTCGGACACCGTGATCACCGCGACGTCGCTCTGCCCGAGCGCGGCCGCGCGAGCGCGCAGGTACTCGTGCAGGTAGGCCAGGACGGCTGCCGCCACGACGAGCCAAGGGTCAGCCCCGACAACCCACAGCGCCAGGTACCCGGCGCCGTCCGCGACCCGGTCGCACAGCGCGTCCAACGCCGCTCCCCAGCGGGTGACCCGACCACTGACCACGGCGACCGCGCCGTCCAGGTTGTCGGCGAAGCCGCTCAGCGTGACCACGGCGGCGGCCGCCACCGGCCAGTGACCACCGGCCGCGGCGACCAACGGCGCCGCGAGCGCGAAGAGCACACCGAGCAGTGTCAGGGCGTCCGGCGGTACCCGCCACGAGGCGAGAGGCCGCGCGACGCGGTAGCTGAGTCCCAGCCAGAGCCGGACCAGTGCCGTGGCACGCGGGTCGGTGCCGTGCAGCCGTGCCCAGGCGTCCAGGTACTCGTCGCGGTTCAGCGCCGGGCTCGACTCACGCGACGACCACCCGATCCAGTCCAAGACCCTCGTAGATCTCCATGGTCGCGGTGGACCGGTTGAGCGTGTAGAAGTGCAAGCCCGGTGCACCCGCGTCCAACAGGTCCCTGGCCTGCTCGGTGGCGATCGCGATCCCGGCCGCGCGCACCGCCGCCGGGTCGTCACCGGCGGCGTGCAGCCGGTCGACCACCCAGCTCGGTACGGCCGCGCCCACCAGGCCGGCCACCCGCTCGATCTGCGGCAGGCTGGTGATCGGCATCAGCCCGGGGATGATCGGCAGGTCGCTGCCCAGGGCCCGCACCTTGTCCACCAGGCAGGTGTAGGGCTCGACCCCGAAGAACATCTGGGTGACCGCGAAGTCCGCGCCGGCCGCCTGCTTGGCCACCAGCACGCGGGCGTCCTGGTCGAGGTCCACCGACTCGGGGTGGCGGTCGGGGAACGCGGCCACACCGACGCAGAACGTGCCCAGCTGACGCAGCAGCTCGACCAGCTCGTCAGCGTGGTTCAGGCCGTCGTCGTGCGCCGTCCAGACCCCGCCCGGGCCGTCCGGCGGATCGCCGCGCAGCGCGAGCACGTTGCGCACCCCGGCGTCCGCGTACTGCCCGATCACCTGGCGGACCTCCGTGGCGGACGCCGACACGCAGGTCAGGTGGCCGACCGGCGTCAGCGTGGTGTCCCGGGCGATGCGCTCGGTGATCCGGACGGTGCGGTCCCGAGTGGTGCCGCCCGCCCCGTAGGTCACCGAGACGAACGTCGGCCGCAGGCGCTCCAGGCGACGGATGGCCGCCCACAGCATCGCCTCGCCCGCGTCGTCGCGGGGCGGGAAGAACTCGAACGAGAAGGAGCGCCCGCCCTCGGCGAGCAGCTCACGCAGACTCGCGTGCACGGTCGGTGCGCCGTCCGGCAGCGTCGAGGGCAGTCCGAGAGCCATGCCGGACAGGGTAATCGCGTCACCCACCAGACCGCTCGCGTGCCCGCCTGGTGGGCACGGCATACGCTCTGGAGCAGCCCGTCCGCCGAAGGAGATCGCGTGCCCCACCCGCTGGACGTCGAGGATCTGCGCTCGCGAGTGCACAAGGTCATCGACGATCACCTGAGCAAGCAGGCCGCCCAGCTCGAGCCCCTCGGCGCCGACCTCGTCCCGCTGCTCGAGGCGATTGCCGAGTTGGTCTCCGGTGGCAAGCGGCTGCGCGCCGCGTTCTGCTACTGGGGCTGGCGGGCCGCCGGTGGGGCGGACTGCGCGCAGATCGTGCACGCGGCGGCGGCGTTCGAGATCTTCCAGGCGGCCGCGCTGCTGCACGACGACGTGATGGATGCGAGCGACACCCGACGCGGTCTTCCCGCCGCGCACCGCCGGATGGCGGCGCTGCACCGGGAGAACGGCTGGGACGGCGACGCCGACCGTTTCGGCACGGCGGCCGCCATTCTGGCCGGCGACCTGTGCTTGTCCTGGTGCGACGACCTGTTCAGCCACAGTGGGCTGACCGTCGAGGCGGTGGCCAGGGCGCGGCCGACATTCGACCTGATGCGCACCCAGCTGATGGGCGGGCAGTACCTGGACGTGATGGAGCAGGTGCTCCCCCGGCGCAGCGGTGGCGGCACGACGGCCCGGGCGCGCCGGGTGATCCGCTACAAGAGCGCCAAGTACAGCGTCGAGCACCCGTTGCTCGTGGGCGGACTGCTCGCCGGGGCTTCGCCGGCCCAGCTGGCGGCCTACTCCGCGTACGGCCTGCCGCTGGGAGAGGCGTTCCAGCTGCGCGACGACGTGCTCGGCGTGTTCGGCGACCCGGCGCAGACCGGCAAGCCGGCCGGTGACGACCTGCGCGAGGGCAAGCGCACGGTGCTGGTGGCCGAGGTCGTCTCCCGTGGCACGGCGGCGCAGATCGAGGTGCTGGACAGCCTGCTGGGCCGCGCCGAGCTGAACCCCGCCGGGGTGGACGCCCTGCGTGAGGTGATGGTCGACAGCGGCGCGCTGGCCGCGGTCGAGCAGCTGATCGACGAGCTTGCGGCCCAGTCCGCCGACGCGCTGGAGGGCAGCGGGGCACAGCAGCCCGGGCTGACGGTGCTGAGCGAGCTGATCGCCGCGGCGACGGCACGCACCTCCTGAGCCAGTCGTGAGCCTGCGCACCGTCACCGGAGCGACCGACCACGTAGTGGTGGTCGGGGCCGGGCTGGCCGGACTGTCGGCGGCCATGCGGCTGGCCGGCGCCGGCCGGCGGGTCACCGTGCTCGAACGGGAGCCCCGGCCCGGCGGCCGGGCCGGGCTGGTCGAGCTGGCAGCCCCGGACGGCGCCGGCACGTACCGGATCGACAACGGCCCGACCGTGTTGACCATGCCGGACCTGATCGCCGACTGCTTCGACTGCGTGGGTGAGTCGATGTCCGACTGGCTGGACCTGGAGCCGGTCACCCCGCTGTACCGCAGCTTCCACGCCGACGGTTCGCGGATCGATGTGCTCGCCGACCCGGCGGCGATGGCGGCCGAGCTGCGCGAGGTCTGCGGTCCGGCCGAGGCGGCCGGCTACGAGCGCTACGTGGACTTCGTGTCCACGCTGTACCGGTACGAGATGAGCGACTTCATCGACCGCAACATCGACTCTCCGCTGGACCTGCTCACCCCGAACCTGGCTCGGTTGGCCGGGATCGGCGCGTTCCGGCGGCTGGCGCCGAAGGTGGCCCAGTACCTGAAGGACCCGCGCACCCAGCGGCTGTTCAGCTTCCAGGCCATGTACGCGGGACTGTCGCCGTACGACGCGCTGGCCATCTACGCGGTGATCGCGTACATGGACTCGGTGGGCGGGGTGTTCTTCCCCAAGGGCGGTATGCACGCGGTTCCGTGCGCCATGGCGGCGGCGGCCGAGAAGCACGGGGTCGAGTTCCGTTACGGCACAACAGTTTCCCGGGTCGAGCACCACGGCGGGCGGGCGGTGGCGGTGCACACCGTGGACGGTGAGCGGGTCGCTGCGGACGCCGTCGTGTTGAACCCGGACCTGCCGGTGGCGCAGCGTGAGCTGTTGGGCCGCAGCCCCTGGTCGGTGCGGCGGCTGCGCTACTCCCCCTCGTGCTTCCTGCTGCTGGCCGGGTCACGCAAGCGCTACGACACCGGGGCGCACCACACGATCCACTTCGGCCGCGCCTGGCGCGAGACCTTCGACGAGCTCGCGTCCGGGAGGCTGATGAGCGACCCGTCGGTGCTGGTCACGAACCCGACCCGCTCCGATCCCGCACTGGCGCCGGCGGGCCGCGAGATCTACTACACGCTGTTCCCCGTGCCGAACCTCGACTCCGGACTGGACTGGCGCACGCTCGCGCCGCGCTACCGCGAACATGTGCTCTCGACCCTGGAGCAGCGTGGCTATCCCGGCTTCGCCGACGCGATCGAGGTCGAGGACGTCACGACGCCGCTGGACTGGGCGGCGCGGGGAATGGAGCGTGGCGCCCCCTTCGCCGCAGCGCACACGTTCCTGCAGACCGGGCCGTTCCGGCCGCGCAACATCTGGGGCGAGAACGTCGTGTTCACCGGCTCCGGCACCCAGCCGGGGGTCGGCGTGCCGATGGTGCTCGTGTCCGGACGCCTTGCGGCAGAACGGGTGCTGGGCGTCGACCCGAGCTATCGGTCCCGGGCGCGACGATGACCGGCTCCGCGGCGCAGGGTGTCCCGGACGACGTCGAGCACCCACTGCGGTCGCCGGTGGACGTCCCGATAGGTGAACCGCAGCACGACGTAACCCTGCCGGACGAGCTCGGCGTCGCGGCGGCGGTCCTCCTCGAACCGCTCGCGGTGCACGGCGTAGCCGTCGACCTCGACGACCAGCCAGCCCTGCAGCACGAGGTCAACCCAGCCGACGCGGTCCACCGGCACCTGGCTCTCGACCGGCCCGAGCCCGTTGCTGAGGAAGAGCACCCGGGCCGCACTCTCCAGCACCGACTGCGCCTGCGGATCCACCATCCGCACGGCCGCGGTCGCTCTGGCCACATCTCGACCTCGCGCCGGAACCAGCGAGGTGAGCTCGTGGGGGTCCACCCGCCCGAGTCGGATGGCACTGTCCAGCACGGAAACCGCCTGCTCCACCGGGAGGCACCTCGCGCAGTCGTACAGCGTCTGGTGCAGCCGGGTGGCCCTGTCGTCACGCTCCACCGAGCGCCGATGGACTGTGACACCCCGGGCCACGATGTGGCGTTCACTCGTCGTCGCCAGGTGCAGCCCAGTGGTACCGAACACTTCGAGCCCGTGGTGCCGGGCGGCGCTCGCGCAGCTCAGGACCGCCTTGTGCTGCACCGCCCGGCTCATGTCATGCAGCTCCGACCCGGCCAGGCAGTAGGCTCCGCGAGCCAGTCTGGTGACCTGCCCGGCCGTGCACGCAGCGACCAGGTCCCTGCGCCGCACACCACGCGCCCGCAGCTCCTCCCACCGGGCGGCCCCGCCCTGCGAGGCCAACGACGTCAACGGATCCACCCGTCCAGGCTGGCGGATCTGCAACCTGCGCGTCGGCGGCTGTCCACAGGCAGCGCGCGTACCGAAGGTGGCACGAAGTCACCGCCGCAGGCTCGAATACCGGGACATTTCGGCGTCCCGGTGGGGATCCCCGCCATCTTCGGTACGGGAACGCCGCGGAGGGTTCGATGAAGGGCTGGTTCGACCGGTGCCTAGACGCGGCCGGCATCCATGACCCGAGGCTCAGGGCGGCCTACGAGCAGTGCCGGCAGGTGAACGCGCTGCACGGCAAGACGTACTACCTGTCTTCGCTGCTGCTCCCCCAGGACCGTCGTCCGCACGTGTTCGCGCTCTATGCCTTCAGCCGCAAGGCCGACGAGTTCGTCGACGACCTCGAGCACCCGGACCCCGAAGGCCTCGTGGCCTGGGGCGAGTCGGCCATGCTCGTCCTCGGCAAAGGCACGGGCATCACTAGCGCAGTCGACCCGGTCGTGACCGCGACCGCGCACACCG
This sequence comes from Angustibacter sp. McL0619, assembly GCF_049994355.1. NCBI lineage: Bacteria > Bacillati > Actinomycetota > Actinomycetes > Kineosporiales > Kineosporiaceae > Angustibacter > Angustibacter sp. McL0619. Next base: position 2,766,204 of record NZ_CP188257.1, read on the forward strand.
TGGCCCAGTTCGACCTCGACCTGTCGCTGTTCGCGGACTTCCTGACCGCCATGCGCCAGGACATCGACACCACCCGGTACGAGACGTTCGAGGACCTGCGCGGCTACATGTGGGGTTCGGCCGCGGTGATCGGGCTGATGATGCTGCCACTGCTCGGCCCGATCCACCCCGCCGCCAGGGAGCACGCCATCGCGCTCGGCGAGGCGTTCCAGCTGGCGAACTTCATCCGGGACGTCGGCGAGGACCTGCAACGGGGCCGCGTGTACCTGCCGATGCAGGACCTTGCGCAGTGCGGGGTGACGCCCGAGGACCTGGCCAACGGTCAGATCACCCCTGCCGTGCGCAGTCTGCTGCAGCTCGAGATCCGCCGAGCCCGCGAGACCTTCGCGTTCGCGCAGCAGGGCGTGGCGCTGGTCCGGCCCGAGAGCCGCCCCTGCCTCGCGACCGCCATCACGTTGTACCGCGGGATCCTGGACGAGGTCGAGAAGGCCGACTACCAGGTGCTCACCCGCCGGGTCAGCGTGCCGGACCGCACCCGGGCGGCGGTCGCGCTACCCGCGCTCGGCCGTGCCGTCCTCGCCCGGCGCGAGGCTGCGAGCTGGCACTCGGCCACCCCTGGCTGAGCGCGGCGGGCGCCGCTGCACCCCGCGCCGTCCCCAGAACACCCACCAGGACAACGTCTGCAGGATCAGCGCGAAGCCGAACGCCAGGTCCTCGACCGGTGCGTAGAGCACTCGCCAGTGGCCGAACGCCACCGCGTCGCCGCCGCCCAGGACTGCCGCTGGGTCGTACCGGACCACGCCGCGCCCGGTCAGCCAGCCGTTCGTCAGCAGCTGGAAGAACACCATGATCGCGTAGGACACCCAGAACGCCTTGCGGGACACCAACCAGGTGCGCAGCACCACGACGTCGAGCAGCACCGAGACCGCCAGCGCCAGCAGGCACAGCCCGGTGTAGCTCACTGCTCGTCACCGACCGTCCAGCCGCGCACCTGTCGCACGGCCTCCAGGGTGAGCACCGCCGCGATCGGCACCACCACGAAGAAGGCGACCTCCTCCAGGGGCAGGCCACCGGGCAATCGGACGTCCAGCACCTGCGCGGGGTCGAAGGTCCAATGACCCCGGTGGACCGCGTACAGGTCCCAGACCAGGAACAGCGGCACGACGCCGAGCAAGGTGAGCCCGAGCCGCCGCCATCGCCGGTACACGCCGACCTTCAGGTACAGCTCGAGCGGAAGGGTGCCCAGCAGGCAGAACAGCAGCATGCCCAGGTACGACAGCTGGCGCACCGGGACCTCAGATCGCGAGCGCCTGCGCCCGGCGACGCACCTCGGTCTTGTGCCCAGCGTGCAGGGCACCGATCGGGCTGCCGCCGACGAGGCTGTCGTCCGGGGTGAACAGCCAGCGCAGCGCCTCCTGCTCGTCGTAGCCTGCATCGGCCAGCACGCTGACCGTACCCGGCAGCTCCGGCATCAGGCCCTCGGACCCGAGCAGCAGCGCCGGCACCGACAGGATGTTCCGCTCGCCGCGGCGGACGGCGAGCAGCTGCCCGTCCTGCACCATCCGCCGCACCTTCCCGACATCGGTGCCGAGCTGGTCGGCCACGTCCGGAAGGGTGAGCCAGTCAGCCACCAGGGCGTCGAGTTCGTTCACGGGCACAGCCTGCCATGACCGGTGACACCGCAGGAACTCTCACCCGATTCGACGAATTACACCGGTGTAAGTCCTCTCGCACAACGGAATTCGTGTACCTTCCATCTGTATCGCTAGTCACATCCGTCACTTGGGACTCCCTGGTAACTGGCCAGGGTCCCGCCGCGAGCGATCGGCAGTGGACGAGATCGAGGAGACCTCACATGCCGCCCATCATCACCGCCGCCCTGGCCACCGCGCCCTTCCTGCTCGGCGCCGGCACCACCCACTGGTCCAGCTACACGGTCCGCCAGGGTGACACGCTGTGGGACATCGCGAGCCGTCACCATACGGACGTGCGCACGCTGATCCGGACGAACCACCTGGACGGCGGTGGCCACCTGATCAGGATCGGCACCCGGCTCAAGGTGCCCGGCCGAGCGGTCGCCCACCGACCGGCGGCGCCCGCCCTCGGCACCTACGTGGTGCGCTCCGGGGACACCGTCGGCCAGATCGCGCTGCGCTACAGGGTCCCCCCCGGCACCGTGCTCAAGCTGAACCACCTGGATGCCCGTGGCCGCATCTACCCGGGCCAGCACCTGCGGGTCCCGCTCGCCGCCGTCCGCGCCCAGGCCAAGGCCGCCGCCGCGAAGGCCGCCGCGCTGCGGTTCACGACGTACACGGTGCGCAGCGGTGACACGCTGAGCGCCATCGCCGCGAAGTCCGGCACCACGCTGGCCACCGTCCTCAAGCTCAACCACCTGCGGGTCAGCACGGTCATCCATCCCGGCCAGGGGCTCAAGGTGCCGCGCCGTGCTGTCACCAGCTCGGCGAACAGCTTCGCGGGCCGCACCTACTCCAGCGCCGTAGTGCGCGCGGCCGCCGCGAACCGGCACCACCTGGCCAGCCGCGCCGTCCCCGGCAAGGACGCCACGCGGCGGATGATCGTGCGGACCGCGCAGCGCTACGGGGTCGACCCCGCGCTCGCGCTCGCCGTCTCCTGGCAGGAGTCCGGCTGGAACCAGCGCCAGGTCTCGGTGGCCAACGCGATCGGCACCATGCAGGTGATCCCGTCCTCGGGACGCTGGGCGAGCGAGCTGGTCGGCCGACGGCTCAACCTGCTGAACACCCAGGACAACATCACGGCCGGCGTGGCCATCCTGCGAGCCCTGACCCGGTCCGCGGCCACCCCCAACCAGGCGGTTGCGGGCTACTACCAGGGCCTGTCGTCGGTCCAGCACAACGGCATGTTCGCCGACACCAAGGCGTACGTGCGCAGCATCAATGCGCTCGCCAAGCGCTTCGGCTGACCCGACCGAAACCCGTCCGCATGCGTGACCCAGGTCACCCGAGGCCGCCGGTGCCGTGCTCGACGAGGGCTTCACCTCCCCGATCGTGCGCCGTGACGACCGTAGACTCCTGAGCGATGGACGTCTCGGTCGCCGATCCGCTCGTCGGGCAGTTGCTCGACGGGCGATACGCGGTGCGCTCGCGCATCGCCAAGGGCGGGATGGCCACCGTCTACCTCGCCCTGGACGAGCGCCTCGACCGCGAGGTCGCGGTCAAGGTGATGAGCCCCGCGCTCGTCGACGACGAGGACTTCGTCCGCCGGTTCACCCGTGAGGCCCGCTCAGCGGCCCGGCTGAACCACCACGGCATCGTCCAGGTCTTCGACCAGGGCACGGACGGCGACATCGTGTTCCTCGCGATGGAGTACGTGCCCGGCCGCACGCTGCGCGACCTGATGCGCGAGCGCGGCCCGCTCAGCGCCGGCGAGGCGTTCGACCTGATGGAACCCGTCCTCGAGGCCCTCGCCGCCGCACACCGGGCGGGCATCGTGCACCGCGACGTCAAGCCCGAGAACGTGCTGATCGCGGACGACGGCCGGGTCAAGGTCGCCGACTTCGGGCTGGCCCGCGCGGTCGACGCCGGCACGGCGCACAGCCAGACCGGTCTGCTGCTGGGCACCGTCTCCTACCTCGCGCCGGAGCAGGTGGAGCGGGGCGTCGCGGATGCCCGCAGCGACGTCTACGCGGCCGGCGTCGTGCTCTTCGAGCTGCTCACCGGCGGCAAGCCGTTCGTCGGGGACACGGCGGTTCAGGTCGCACTCCAGCACGTGTCCAGCAGGGTCCCGGCGCCGTCCACCCGGATCGACAACCTCGACCCCGCGCTGGACGACCTCGTTCTGCTGGCCGCCGCGCGCAACCCCGACGACCGTCCCGCGGACGCCCGCGAGCTCCTCATGGTCGTGCGGGAGACGCGCCGGCGGCTGCCGCAGGAGGCGTTGGACGCCGAGCCCACGCCGGCGGCGACCACCGCCCCGCAGGCCCTGGTCGTCGCCCTGCCGCCCGAGCCGCACGACGACCCGCACGGCAGGACGGTGGCCCTGCGTCGCTCGCCGGCCGAGCCCGTCGTCGCGGACGCGCGTCCGCGACGCAGGCACCGGGGTCGGACGTCCGCCCTCGTCGTGCTGCTCCTGGCTGTGCTGCTCGGCGCCGGTGGCTGGTACCTCGGTGCCGGGCCGGGGGCGTACGAGGACGTGCCCAAGGTCGTCGGCAGCACGCAGGCGGAGGCTCAGGCGTCGCTGAGCCGGCACGGCCTCTCGGCCCGCCTGACCCAGGGCTACAGCGAGCGCGTGCCGGTCGGCTCGGTCGTGTCCAGCGACCCGGGCGAGGGTCAGCGGGTCCGCAAGAACGGCACCGTCACCCTGGTCGTCTCACAGGGGCCTGAGCGGCACGCGGTGCCCAAGCTCGTCGGGACCAGCGAGGACGCGGCCCGCGGGGCGCTGGCCGACGCCAGCCTCAAGGTCGGCAAGGTCACCCGCGCCTTCGACACCGGCGTCCCCGAGGGCTCGGTGATCTCGGCGTCGCAACCCGCGGGCACCGAGCTGCGCGCCCGGACCTCGGTCGACCTGGTGGTCAGCAAGGGCCCCGAGCCGGTGGCGGTGGCCAGCTGGGTCGGCAAGCCGGCTTCCGATGCCACCCAGGCGCTGACGTCCTCGGGACTGAAGGTCAAGGCCAGCCAGGCGTTCGACGACACGGTCGCCAAGGGGCTCGTGATCAGCCAGAAGCCGGGTGCCGGCACTGCGTACAAGGGCCAGCAGGTGACCCTGGTCGTGTCGAAGGGACCCCAGCTCGTCGACGTGCCGCGGGTGGTTGGCAGGCAGCTGGAGGACGCCGCACGTGAGCTGCAGAAGGCTGGCTTCCAGGTCGAGGTGCACAAGATCCTCGGCGGCTTCTTCGGCACCGTCCGCTCCCAGAACCCGGGTGCCGGGCAGCAGGCCCCCAAGGGGTCGACCATCCGGCTGACCGTGGTGTGAGCGGGCCGAGCCGCTCGTCCGGGGTGCTGCCGTGAGCGAGGGCCTGGTCCTCCCGGACTCGGGAACGCGGCGGACGACGACCGCAGCCGCCGGGCTGCTGGTGCTGGTCACCGCGGTGTGGGGCAGCACGTTCATCATCATCAAGGACGTCGTGCGCACCCTGCCGGTGCCCGACTTCCTGGCGCTGCGCTTCCTGGTCGCCGCCGCCGTGATGGTCCCGGTGTTCTGGCGCCCGCTGCGCCGGCTGAGCCGGCGCAGCGCCCTGCGGGGGCTCGCCCTCGGCGCCGTCTACGGGCTGGCGCAGGTGCTGCAGACGTTCGGTCTCGCGCACACCAGCGCCGCGGTCAGCGGCTTCGTGACCGGCATGTACGTCGTCCTGACGCCCGTGCTGGGTGCGGTGCTGCTCGGGCAGCGCGCGCCCGCCAGCACCTGGTTCGCGGTCGGGCTTTCCACGGCAGGGCTGGGGGTGCTGGCGCTGAACGGGTTCGCGGTCGGCACCGGCGAGCTGCTGGTGCTCGGTTCGGCGTTCCTGTACGCCTTGCACATCGTGGCGCTCGGCCTCTGGTCCGGGGCTCAGGAGGCCCTCGGGCTGGCCACGATCCAGATGGTCGCCATCGCCGGGTTGTGCACCATCTCGGCCCTGCCGCACGGGATCGAGCTCCCGTCCACCGCCGGGGCCTGGGCGGCCGTGTTCTACACCGCCATCGTGGCCGGTGCGTTCACGCTGATCGCGCAGACCTGGGCGCAGGCGCACCTGCCGGCCACCCGGGCGGCGGTGATCATGACCCTGGAGCCCGTCTTCGCGGCGCTTTTCGCAGTGCTCCTCGGCGGAGAGCAGCTCACCGCGCGGATGCTGGTCGGCGGGCTGCTGGTGCTCGCTGCGATGTACGTCGTCGAGCTCACTCCTGGTAGGCCCAGCGCTCCTCGCGCCACGCGTCGCCGACTGCGTGGTAGCCGCGCTGCTCCCAGAAGCCCCGACCCGGCTGGGTGAGGTACTCGATCCCGCGCAGCCACTTGGGGCCCTTGTAGGCGTACAGGTGCGGCACCACCAGCCGCACCGGCCACCCGTGCTCGAGGCTCAGCGGCTCGCCGTCGCGGTGGGTGGCGAGCACCGAGCGGGGCGAGGCGAGGTCTGACAGCCGAAGGTTCGCGGAGTAGCCGTACTCGGCCCAGACCATCGCGAACTCGGCATCGGCCGCCGGCGGGAACAGGTCGAGGATCGTGCGCGCAGCGACCCCGAGCCAGAGGTTGTCCGGCACGGTCCAGCGGGTCACGCAGTGCAGGTCGCCGCGGCTCGTGGTGCGCGGCAGCGCGGCGAACGCCTCCCGGTTCAGCTCGTGGTCGTGACCGCTCTCGGTCGAGCCGGTGACCGTCAGGCTCCAGCGGTCCACCCGGTCCGCCGGTACCCGGCCGTAGTGCAGCTCGGGCCAGCCGTTGGCGAGCCGCTGCCCCGGCGGCAGCACCTGCTGGTTCGCGACACTCACCGCGGGCTCACCCGTTCAGCGCGCTCGCCAGCACGTCCCCGGCGAGCTGGGCGCCGGCCCCGTCGACCTCGAGGTGGGTGACCAGCCGGACGAACGACGGGCCGAACGCGGAGACCCGGACCCCGCGGGTCGCCGCTGCGGCGACCACCTCGGCTGACGTGCGGGACGTGCCGGACAGATCGAGGACGACGATGTTCGTGCGGACGTCGTCGACGTCCACGACCCCAGGGGCGGCCGCCGCGCACGCCTTGGCGATCAGCGCCGCGTGCGCGTGGTCGTCGGCGAGCCGCTGGACGTGGTGGTCCAACGCGTACAAGCCGGCCGCGGCGAGCACGCCGACCTGTCGCATGCCTGCGCCGTAGCGCTTGCGCCACACCCTCGCCTGGGCTATCAGCTCGTCGTCCCCGACCAGCACCGACCCTGCGGGGGCCCCGAGCCCCTTGCTGAGGCAGACCGACACGGTGTCGAACAGCTGGCCCCACTCGTGCAACGGTTCGCCGGTGGCGACGTGCGCGTTCCACAGCCGCGCGCCGTCCAGGTGCAGCCGCACGCCGGTGCCCTCGACCCCGGCCCGCAGCATCCGAGCCTGGTCCAGCTCTTGCACGGTGCCACCGCCGAGGTTGTGGGTGTTCTCGACCGCGATGGCGGCCGTCGAGACGAAGTACGGGCCGGCGTCGGGCGTCATCATGGCCAGTGGCACGGCGGCGTCCAGCCGGCCACGGTCGCTGCTCCAGGTACGGGTCGTGATGCCGCTGAACACGGCTGCGGCGCCCAGCTCGGCCCGGGCCACATGCGCCGTGACGTCGCAGAGCAGCTCCTGACCCGGCGGCACCAGCATGCGCAACCCGAGCTGGTTGGCCAGCGACCCGGTGGGGGTGAACAGCCCGGCCCGGTGACCGAGCAGCTCGGCCACCTGCTGCTCGAGCCGGGTGACCGTCGGGTCCTCGCCGTAGACGTCGTCACCGACCTCGGCCTCGGCCATCGCGGCGCGCATGGCGGGCACCGGGCGGGTGACGGTGTCGCTGCGCAGGTCGACCACTGCGGGTGCGGCCATCAGCGTGCGGCCAGCATCTCGGCCACCAGGAAGGCCACCTCGAGGCTCTGCTGGTGGTTCAGCCGAGGGTCGCAGACCGACTCGTAGCGGGTGGCCAGCGCCTCCTCGTCGATCCGCTCGTAGCCACCCAGGCACTCGGTGACGTCCGAGCCGGTGAGCTCCAGGTGCACGCCGCCGGGCACCGTGCCGAGCGCCTTGTGCACCTCGAAGAAGCCGCGCAGCTCGTCGATGATGTCGTCGAACTGGCGGGTCTTGTACCCGGTCGGCGACTCGAAACCGTTGCCGTGCATCGGATCGCTGATCCAGAGCACCTGGCCCTCGGCCTCGGCGACCGCTTCCACCAAGGGCGGTAGGGCGTCCCGGATCCGGCCGGCGCCCATCCGGCTGATGAAGGTGAGTCGGCCGGGCTCGCGATCGGGGTCCAGCTTGTCGATCAGCTCCAGGACGTCGTCCGTCGACGTGGTCGGCCCGAGCTTGACGCCGATCGGGTTGCGCACCCGGGACAGCAGGTCGACGTGCGCGCCGTCCAGCTGGCGGGTGCGCTCCCCGATCCACACGAAGTGGCCGGAGACGTCGTACGGGTCACCGGTGCGCGAGTCGATGCGGGTCAGGGCGCGCTCGTACTCCAGGATCAACGCCTCGTGGCTGGCGTAGAACGCGACGGTGCGCAGCGCGTCGAAGTCGGCGCCGCAGGCGGCCATGAACTTCATCGCCTTGTCGATGTCGCGGGCCATGTTCTCGTAGCGCGCCTTCGCGGTGTTGCCGACGAAGCCGCGGTTCCAGTCGTGCACCTGGCGCAGGTCGGCGAACCCGCCCATGGTGAAGGCCCGGATCAGGTTCAGCGTGGCGCTGCTCGCGTGGTACGCCTGCACCAGCCGGGCCGGGTCGTGCCGGCGGGCCTCGGGGGTGAAGGCGTAGTCGTTGATGGCGTCACCCCGGTAGGCCGGCAGCGTGACGTCCCCGCGGGTCTCCAGGTTGTTGCTGCGCGGCTTGGCGAACTGGCCGGCCATCCGGCCGAGCTTGACCACCGGCGTGCTGGCCCCGTAGGTGAGCACGACGGCCATCTGCAGGATCGTCTTGATCCGGTCCTTGATGTCGTCGGCGTTGGTCCCGGTGAAGGTCTCGGCGCAGTCCCCGCCCTGCAGCACGAACGCCTCGCCGCGGGCGGCCGCGGCCAGCCGCGCCTGCAGGTCGTCGCACTCACCGGCGAACACCAGCGGCGGGCTCGCCTTCAACGTCGTCACCGCACGCTGCACCGCCGCCGGGTCGTCCCAGTCCGGCTGCTGCGCCGCCGGCAGGCCACGCCAGGCGTCCAGGCCGTCGAGGACCAGGCGGGCACGCTCGTCCATCGGCGCGGCGGCCGGTGACGCGGACGTGACCGAGGTCGCGGATGGCTCTGTGGGCAGGCTGTCGAGACTCACGCCTGCCAGGGTATGACCCTGCACCGCACCCCCTGCGCGCGGTCCAGATACTGAGCGCTCAGTCCCGGCTGCTGAACGCCGCGTCGAAGCTCGCCTGCGGCGGGTCGAACGCCAACCCCCTCACGAACTCGAGCGCCTCCGGGGCACCGACCAGACGGTCCATCCCCGCGTCCTCCCACTCCACCGAGATCGGGCCGTCGTACCCGATCGTGTTCAGCATCCGGAAGCACGCCTCCCACGGCACGTCGCCGTGCCCGGTGGACACGAAGTCCCAGCCCCGGCGGGGGTCCGCCCAGGCCAGGTGCGACCCCATCCGCCCGTTGCGGCCGTTGCCGGTCTGGCGCTTCGCGTCCTTGCAGTCCACGTGGTAGATCCGGTCCCGGAAGTCCCACAGGAAGCCGACCGGGTCCAGGTCCTGCCAGACGAAGTGGCTGGGGTCCCAGTTCAGCCCGAACGCCGGGCGATGGTTGATCGCCTCCAGGGTGGCGACCGCCGTCCAGTAGTCGTAGGCGATCTCGGACGGGTGCACCTCGTGGGCGAACCGCACCCCCACCTCGTCGAAGACGTCCAGGATCGGGTTCCAGCGGTCCGCGAAGTCCGCATAGCCGGCGTCCACCATGGCCTGCGGCACGGGCGGGAACATCGCCACGGTCTTCCAGATGCTCGAACCGGTGAACCCGACCACCGTGTCGACGCCCAGCGCGCGCGCCGCGTGGGCGGTCGCCTTCATCTCCTGCGCCGCTCGCCGGCGCACCCCCTCGGGGTCGCCGTCGCCCCAGACGCGGTCGGACAGGATGCCGCGGTGCCGCTCGTCGATCGGGTCGTCGCAGACGGCCTGACCGGACAGGTGGTTGGAGATCGCGAAGACCTTCAGCCCGTGCTGGTCCAGGATGTCGTGCCGGCTACGGACGTACGCGTCGTCCTCGGCGGCCCGGACGACGTCCAGGTGGTCGCCCCAGCAGGCCACCTCGAGGCCGTCGTAGCCCCACTCGCCGGCCAGCCGGGCGACCTCCTCGAACGGCAGGTCGGCCCACTGGCCGGTGAACAATGTGATCGGTCGTGCCATGTCATTGCCTCTCGAATCGACTCAGACGTGCTGCCAGGTACCGGACTCGGCGGAGCCCTCCACCGCCGCCAGCACCCGCTGCACCTGCAGCCCGTCCGCGAAGGACGGTGCGGGGTCACGGCCGGCGGCCAGGTCACCCACCAGGTCGACGACCTGGTGGGTGAACGCGTGCTCGTAGCCGAGCAGGTGTCCGGCCGGCCACCAGCCACCGACGTACGGGTGCTCGGGCTCGGTGACCAGGATCCGCCGGAACCCGGCCGTCTGCGAGCCGTCGAGGGCGTCGTAGTAGGACAGCTCGTTCATCGACTCGAAGTCGAAGGCGATGCTGCCGTCGCTGCCGTTGACCTCGAGGCGGATCGCGTTCTTGCGCCCGGTCGCGAAGCGCGTCGCCTCGAAGACCCCGAGCACCCCGCCGTCCAGCCGAGCCAGGAACGCCGCTGTGTCGTCCACGGTGACCTGACCGGTCTGCTCGCCGCCGCGACCACCGAGCTTGCCCTCCTCGACCGGCAGTGGCCGCTCGTGCACGAAGGTCTGCGTCGCCGCGGTGACCGAGGCGATCCGCCGACCAGTGACGTACTGCACGAGGTCGACGATATGGGCGCCGATGTCACCGAGCGCGCCGGAACCGGCGCGCTCACGCTGCAGCCGCCAGGACAGCGGCGTGGCCGGGTCGGCCAGCCAGTCCTGCAGGTACTGCGCCCGCACGTGGCGGATCGTGCCGATCCGCCCCTGCTGGACCAGCTGGCGAGCCAGCGCGATGGCTGGCACCCGCCGGTAGGTGAAGCCGACCATCGACCGGATGCCTTTCGCCGCAGCCTGTTCGGCAGCGGCGACCATCGCCTCGGCCTCGGCCACCGAGTTGGCCAACGGCTTCTCGCAGAGCACGTGCCGCCCGGACTCCAGCGCCGCGATCGAGATCTCGGCGTGGGTGTCGCCCGGCGTGCAGACGTCGACCAGCTGGACGTCGTCCCGGGTGAGCAGCTCCTTCCAGTCACTCACGACGTCCCCCCAGCCGAACCGCTGGGCCACCTCGCCGGCCGCCGCGGTGTTGCGACCCGAGAGCACGTTCATCCTCGGCTGCACCGGCAGGTCGAAGAACGCCCCGGCATTGCGCCAGGCCTGCGAGTGCGCCGCACCCATGAAGGCGTAGCCGACCATGCCGACGCCGAGGGACCCCTCCCCCGACGGGCTCACGACTCGAAGCCCAGCGACATGTACGTGTCGACGTTCGCCTTGGTGATGGTCGCCGAGCTGAGCGTGATGGACGACGGGACCTCCTTCTCGACGAGGTCCGACATGCCCTTCGCCTGGGCGACCAGACGGGCCAACGAGATGGCGCTGGAGGCCATCGACGGGCTGTACGTCACCGTCGCCTTGAGCACCGTGTTGTCTGCCTTGATGTCCCGCATCGCGTTGGCGGAACCTGCGCCGCCGACCATGAAGAACTCGGACCGGTTGGCCTGCTTGATGGCGGCCAGCACCCCGATGCCCTGGTCGTCGTCGTGGTTCCACATCGCGTCCAGCTTCGGTGCGGCCTGCAGCAGGTTGGCTGCCACCCGCTGGCCGCCGGCCGCGGTGAAGTCGGCCGCCTGACGCGGGCCGACCGCGAACCCGAAGGTCTTCAGGGCGTCCTTGAAACCCTGGCTGCGCTGCTGGGTCAGCGGCAGGCTGTCGATCCCGGCGATCTCCGCGATGATCGGGCTGGAGACGCCCTTGGCCTTCAGCGCGGCGCCGATGTAGTTGCCGGCGCTGACACCCATCCCGTAGTTGTCGCCGCCGATCCAGGTCCGGTAAGCCAGCGGGGTGTCGAAGATGCGGTCCAGGTTGATCACCGGGATTCCCGCGGCGGTGGCCTTGAGAGCCGTCGCCGTGAGCTGCTTCCCGTCGTTCGGCAGCATGACGATGACGCTGACCTTCTTGTTGATCAGCGTCTCCACCGCCGCGATCTGCTGGGCGATGTCGTTGGTCGGGTTCACCGGCTCGAAAGTGACGTCCTCGTACTGCGCGGCCTGGGCCTTGGCGTTGTTCGCGATGGCCGCGATCCAGCCGTGGTCGGCCGCCGGTGCCGAGAAGCCGATGGTGACCTGCTTGCCCTTGGCCGCGTTGTCCCCCGCGGCCACCGCGACGTTCGCCGAGCTGGCTTCATCGTCCTTGGAGTTGCTGGTGCAGGCGGCGAGGGCGGCCACGGACAGGGCGCCGCCGCCCAGGAGGAAGCCACGGCGTCCGAGGGAGGACGGCGAGAGCTGCGGTTCGGTCATGACACGCTCCTTGTTCGAGAGGGGCTGTGCGAGAGGGTGTGGCTGGGTAGGGCCGAGGCGGGGCCGCCGGGCCGGTTGGGTGATGGGGTCTGGGTCAGGTGACGGACGACGCCCGCTGGGCACGGGACTGGAAGAGCACCGCGGCGATGATGATCGCGCCCTTGGCGATGTTCTGTACCTCGGTGGCGAGGTTGTTGAGGACGAACAGGTTGGTGATCGTGGTGAAGACCAGGACGCCGAGGATCGAGCCGACGAGGGTTCCCTTGCCCCCGGTGAGCAGGGTGCCGCCGATGATGACGGCGGCGATCGCGTCCAGCTCGTACAGCGTTCCGTGGGTGCTCGAGCCGGTCGTGGTCAGCGCGGAGATCATGATGGCCGCGATGCCGGCGCACAGGCCGGACACCACGTACAGCGCCGCGGTGTGCCGCTGCACGTTGACGCCGGCCAGCCGGGCCGCCTCGGAGTTCCCGCCAATGGCGAAGGTGCGCCGGCCGAACGTCGTCCGGTTCAGCACCACCCAGCCGACCACGACGACCGCGGCGAAGATGTAAACCAGCACCGGGACGCCGAACCAGCGAGTCGTCGCGATGTCGTTGATCGCGGGCTGGGTGACGATCTGGCTCTGCTTTCCGGAGATCCGCTCGGCCAGGCCCTGGGCGGTGATCAGCATGGCCAGCGTGGCGATGAACGGCACTACCCGCCCGTAGGCGATCAGCAACCCGTTGACCAGGCCGCACCCCATGCCGACCAGCACCGCGCAGCCGACCATGACCCACGGGCCGTAGGACTGGGTCTGCGCCGTGGTGGCCCAGACCGAGGCCAGCGCCATCACCTTGCCGACGGACAGGTCGATGCCGCCGCCGATGATCACGAAGGTGGCACCGACCGTGATCACCCCGATCACCGAGGACGAGGTGAGGATGGTCAGCACGTTGGACCGGGTGGCGAAGGTGTCCGCGGTGATCACGCCGATGATGCACAGGATCACCAGGACGCCCACCAGACCGAGGTTGCGACCCACGCTGCTGTCCATCAGCCGCGACCAGCGGGACGCCGGTTGTCCGGCCTCCCGGGCGACGCGTTCGACGCGGGTCCGCTCGTCCGCGTCGGGTACGTGCGCCGAGGTGCTGGGCGCCTCGCTCATGCTGCGCTCCCTTCCATGACGAGGTCCAGGACCTTGCTCTCGTCCAGCTCTCCGGCCGGTGCCTCGTGCACCACCCGACCCTCGCGCAGCACGAGTACGCGGTGGCTGAGCCCGAGCACCTCCGGCACCTCGCTTGACACCAGGACGACGGCTACGCCGTCGGCGGCGAGTCGATGGATCAGCTGGTAGATCTCGGTGCGTGCCCCGACGTCGACGCCGCGGGTCGGCTCGTCCAGCAGCAGGACCCGGCAGCCGCGCAGCAACCAACGCCCCAGCACGACCTTCTGCTGGTTCCCGCCGGACAGCGTCCGCACCGGCCGCTTGGGGTCCCCGGGTCGGACGTCGAGCTGCTCGACGACCTCGCGGGCGGCGGCGATCTCGGCCCGCTCGCGGACGAACGACGCGCGGGCGAACCGGCGCATGCTGGCCAGGGATACGTTGCGGTACACCGGCTCCGCCATCAGCAGACCCTGCGACTTGCGCTCCTCCGGGCACAGGCCCAGCCCCGCGCGGACCGCGGCGTGCACGGACCCGCCGGGCAGCCGTCGTCCGTCGACCTGCACCGTGCCACGCGAGGCTCGGCGAGCACCGAACACGGTCTCCAGCACCTCCGAGCGCCCGGAGCCGACCAGCCCGGCGATGCCGACCACCTCGCCGGCGCGCACCGAGAAGGTGACGTCGTCGAACTCGCGCGGGCGGGACAACCCCTCCACCTGCAGTACCACCTCGCCGACCTCGCCGTCGCGCGGCGGGAACACGTACTCGATGCTGCGGCCGGTCATCAGCCGGATCACCTCGGACGTCGGCGTGGTCCGGGCGGCCAGGTTCTGGGCCACGGTCCGGCCGTCCTTGAGCACCGTCACCCGGTCACCGATCTCGCGGATCTCCTCCAGCCGGTGCGAGATGTAGACCACCGCGACCCCGTCGGCCTTGAGCCCGCGGATGACGTCGAACAGCCCGCGTACCTCTTCCGGGTCCAGCACGGCGGATGGCTCGTCCATCACGATCAGCCGGGCGTCGCGGGACAGCGCGCGCGCCATGCTGACGATCTGCTGGCCGGCGGCGGACAGCCGGCCCAGCTCGCGGCGGGGCGAGATCTCCGGGTGGCCAAGGCGGTCCAGCAGCCCCCGGGCCAGCCGCTCGGCGTCCGCGGGGCGACTGAAACCGAAGCGCGAGCGCTCGTGGCCGAGCACGATGTTCTCCGCGACGGTCAGGCCGGGCACCAGGTCGAGCTCCTGGTAGATGGTGGCGATGCCGACCGCGTCCGCGGCGTGCGGCGAGGCCAGCGTGGTGGGCGCGCCGCGCCAGACGATCTCGCCGGCATCCGGGCGGTGCGCACCGGCGAGGACCTTGATCAGGGTCGACTTGCCGGCACCGTTCTGGCCGAGCAGGCAGTGCACCTCCCCCGCCTCGACGTCCAGGTCGACGCCGTCCAGAGCGCGCACGCCGGGGAACTCCTTGATGATGTCGCGCATCCGCAGCAGCGGCTCCGCCTGGGCGACGTCGTCCATCAGCGGCCGCCGGGCGTCGAGTAGATCTGGTCGCTGATCATCCGGGCCGCCCCGATCACGCCGGCCTCGTCACCCAGCTCGGACATCACGATCGGCAGGTTGCCAGTGGCCAGCGGGAGCGAGCGCTGGTAGACCACGCTGCGCACCTGGGCCAGCAGCTCGTGCCCGATCTGGCTGACTCCACCGCCGAGCACGACGAGCCCGGGGTTGAGGAAGCTCACCAGCCCGGCCAGAACCTCGCCGAGCACTCGCCCGCCGTCACGCACCATGGTCACGGCGTACGGGTCTCCGGCCTCCGCCGCCGCGCCGACGTCCGCGGCGATGAGCGTGCCGACCTGCGCTAGCCGTTCGGAGAGGAACGCCGAACGGCCCGAGCGCGCGGCGGCCAGCGCGTCTCGGCGCAGTGCCGCCCCACCGAAGTACGCCTCCAAGCAGCCGACGTTTCCACAGGTGCAGACCGGGCCGTCGTCGTCCACCTGGATGTGGCCGATGTCGCCGGCCGAGCCGTTCACGCCGCGGTAGACCTGGTCGCGGATCACCACCCCGCAGCCGATGCCGGTGCCGATCTTGACGAAGAGGAAGTCGTTGGCGCGCCTGGCGATCCCGGCGTGCTTCTCGCCCAGAGCCATGATGTTGACGTCGTTGTCGACGATCGCCGGGCAACCGAGCGCGGTGGCGAAGCGCTCGCGGACCGGGTACCCGTTCCAGCCCGGCATGATCGGCGGGGAGACGGGCTCGCCGCGGTCGAAGTTGACCGGGCCCGGGACGCCGACGCCGACTCCCGCCAAGACCGTGCCGGGCTCGTCGGCGAGCAGCTTGCGGGCCAGGTCCAGAGCGCGGTCGATGACCACCTCCGGCCCGAGGCGCACCTCGACGTCCTCGCTGACGTGGGCCAGGACGTTCAGCTCGGCGTCGGCCAGCGCGACGTCCACCGACGTGGCCCCGATGTCGACGCCGAGCAGCCGGGTTCGCGAGCTCAGCGCCAGTGCGGTGGAACGCCGTCCGCCGCGGGACGCGGCCAGGCCGGTCGCCTCGACCAGGCCGAGCTCGATGAGCCGGTCGACCTCTGCTGCCAGCTTCGAGCGCGACAGCTCGATGCCGTCGCCGAGCTCGGCCCGCGAGCGCGGCCCGTCGTCACGCAGCCGGCGCAGCAGCGCCACCTGGTGGCGGTTCTCCGGGCGCTGCAGGGTCATCGTCGTCCCTTCGGGCCATGACGGCCGATCGGGAGGACCATAGAGCGCTTTGACCGCGCGGGGCAATACCTTTCGCCGAAATCAGCAGAAGTACTGGCCCGGGTGGGTCAAAGACGCTGGAGCCGGGGCTCAGCCGAAGAAGACCTCGGCCTCGCGGTAGCGCTCCGGGGGGACCGTCTTCAGCTCTGCCGTCGCCTCGGACAACGGCACCCGCACGATGTCGGTGCCGCGAAGCGCCACCATCACCCCGAAGTCGCCGTCGTGGGCCGCCGCGATCGCCTCGAGCCCGAACCGGGTCGACAGCACCCGGTCGTACGACGTCGGCGTGCCACCGCGCTGGACGTGCCCCAGGACGACGGCCCGCGTCTCGCGTTCGGTCACCCGCTCGATCTCACCGGCCAGCCAGGTGCCGACGCCGCCCAGCCGGACGTGCCCGAACGCATCGACCTCACCGGTCGAAAGCACCTCCGCGCCGTCCTCGGGCATGGCTCCCTCGGCGACCACGATCAGCGCCGAGCGCCCTTCCGCGAACCTCGACTGAACCCACCCGCACACCGTGCCCGGGTCGAACGGCACCTCAGGGATCAGGATGCCGTCCGCTCCACCGGCCAGGCCGGAGTGCAGCGCGATCCACCCTGCGTGGCGGCCCATCACCTCGACGACCAGCGCGCGGTGGTGCGACTCGGCGGTGGTCCGCAGCCGGTCGATGGCCTCGGTCGCGATGGCGACCGCGGTGTCGAAGCCGAACGTGTAGTCCGTCGCGCCCAGGTCGTTGTCGATCGTCTTCGGCACGCCGACGACACCGATCCCGTCGTCGGTCAGCCGCTTCGCCACACCGAGGGTGTCCTCGCCGCCGATCGCGATCAGGGCGTCGATCGCGGCCGCGGCGAGGTTCTCGCGGATCCGGTCCACCGCGCCGTCGACCTTGTACGGGTTGGTCCGCGAGGATCCGAGGATCGTCCCGCCCCGGGCGAGCACGTCCTCGACGTCGTCGGTGGTCAGCGAGCGCGTGCTCCCCTCGATAGGACCGCGCCAGCCGTCCTTGAAGCCGACGAACTCGTGGCCGAGACCGGTGCCCTTGCGGACGACGGCGCGGATGACAGCGTTGAGACCGGGGCAGTCGCCGCCGCCGGTGAGGACTCCGATTCGCATGCGGCGACCCTAGCGGCGCGGCCCGTCGCACGGCGACGGCCGGCTCACCCATCGGACGGGCCGCCCTCGCGGAGCTAGGGTCTGCCCATGACGTTCTCGATCGTGGGCCGGGACGGCGACGCGTACGGCGTGGCCGTGGCCAGCAAGTTCTTGGCCGTCGGTTCGGCCGTGCCCGCCGTCCGCGCAGCGCTGGGCGCCATCGCCACGCAGGCCTACGCCAACCTCTCGTACCGGCCGGATGGCTTGGGGCATCTGGCAGAAGGGTCGTCCAGCGCGGCCGCGGCCATGCTGCTGACCACCGCCGACGAGGGCCAGATGCACCGCCAGCTCGGCATCGTCTCCGCCTCCGGCGGCTGCACGTTCACCGGCAGTGAGTGCCACGCCTGGGCCGGCGGGGTCGCCGGGGACGACTACGCGATCCAGGGCAACATCCTGGTCGGCGAGCAGGTGGTCACCGCGATGGAGCAGGCCTGGACGTCGTCCACCGGACAGCCGCTCGCGTATCGGCTGCTTGCGGCGCTGGGCGCTGGGGACCAGGCCGGCGGCGACCGGCGCGGCCGGCAGAGCGCGGCCCTCCTGGTGGCCCGGCCGGGGGCGGGGTACGGCGGGGACGACGTGGAGTACGACCTGCGAGTGGACGACCACGACCAGCCGGTGCCCGAGCTGCGCCGGCTGACCGAGCTGCACGACCTCTACTTCGGTGAGCCGTCCGCCGAAGGGCTGCTGCCCTTGCAGGGCGCCGTCGCCGACGAGGTGCGCGAGCTGCTCGCCCGGCTCGGCCACGAGGGTCCGGACCTGGACGCGCTGCTCGACACCTGGGCCAGCTCGGCCAACTTCGAGATGCGGCTGCGGCCCGGGTCGATCGACCCCGTCGTGCTCGAGCAGCTACGCCTCGGCCGGACCTGAGCTCGCTACGCCCTTGCCTGCTCACGAACAACGTGGCAACCGCGTTCACCAGGGCGCACGCAGTTGCCACGGTGAGCAGTCGACGCCGTTGCCACGTTGAGCATGGCCAGGCTGGGTCAGCCGGCGGCGCGTGCGGGCGGCTCGGGGTCGTCGCGCGCATCCGCCGGGCCGATGTCCGCCGTCGGGTCCTCGACAGCACTCAGGTCGACGTCCGCAGGGAGCTCGGGCTCGGCGCCGGGGCCCTCGCCCTCGTCCTCGGGGTCACCCGGCAGCGAGACGGTCCGGCCGCGCTTGGCCGCGGCGAGCCGCTCCTTCATGGACGCCGCATAGACGTCCACGTACTCCTGCCCGGACAGCTGCATCAGCTCGTACATGATCTCGTCGGTGATGGAGCGCAGGACGAACCGGTCGCCCTCCATCCCCTCGTACCGGGAGAAGTCGAGCGGTGCGCCGATGCGCACGCCGATGCGGGTGATCTTGGGCAGCTTGTGGCCGATCGGCTGGGCCTTGTCCGTGCCGACCATGACGACCGGCAGCACTGGGACCCCGCCCTCCAGGGCCATCCGTGCGACGCCGGTCTTGCCGCGGTAGAGCCGGCCGTCCGGCGAGCGGGTGCCTTCGGGGTAGATGCCGAGCAGGTCACCCTTCGTCAGCACGCGCATGCCGGTGTTGAGCGCGGCCTCGCTGGCCCGCCCGCCGCCCCGGTCGATCGGCAGCTGGTCGGCGAGGCGGAAGAACAGGGCGGTCGCGCGACCCTTGGCCCCGCGCCCGGTGAAGTAGTCGGCCTTCGCCAGGAAGGTGACCTTCCGGTCCAGCAGCAGCGGCAGGAAGATCGAGTCCGAGAAGGACAGGTGGTTGCTGGCCAGGATCGCCGGACCCTCGGTGGGGACGTTGTCCACCCCCGTTACCCACGGCCGGAAGATCAGGCGCAGGATAGGACCGAGGACGACGGTCTTCATCAGCCAGTAGAACACCGCACCTCCCTCGCTCCGACGTGTGATCCTGTCCTATGAACTCTAGTGGCACCTCTCGACCGAAACTCGGCCGCGTGGAACGATGCCCCAACCGAGACCACCCGACCAGCCGAAGGAGTCCTGGGTGCCAGTGATGCCCGGCGCCGAGCCGTTCGCCTACGACGGCGGCGACACCGGCGTGCTGCTCTGCCATGGCTTCACCGGCAGCCCGCAGAGCCTGCGCCCGTGGGCGGAGCGGCTGGCCGCCGAGGACCTGACCGTGCGGCTGCCTCGGCTGCCCGGTCACGGCACCACATGGCAGGAGTTGAACCGCACCCAGTGGGACGACTGGCTGGCCGAGGCCGAGCGGGCCTTCGGCGAGCTGGTGCAGCGCTGCGACCGGGTCTTTGTCGCCGGGCTGTCGATGGGTGGCGCGCTGGCCGCGCGGATCGCCGAGCGGCACTCCGCGAACGTCGCCGGGCTCGTGCTGGTGAACCCGTGCGTGACGCTCGGTGACCCGCGACTGGCGGCGCTGCCGGTGGTCAAGCACCTGGTGCCCTCGCTGGCCGGGATCTCCAGCGACATCGCGGCGCCGGACCGCACCGAGGTGGCCTACGACCGCACGCCGCTCAAGGCCCTGCACTCCTTCGTCAAGGCGTGGCCGGACATCGTCCGGGACCTCCCGCAGGTCACCCAGCCGCTCCTGCTGCTGCGCTCTGCCGAGGACCACGTCGTTCCAGCGAAGAGCTCGCAGGTCATCCTGTCCCGGGTCTCCAGCAAGGACGTCACCGAGATCGTGCTGGAGCGCAGCTACCACGTGGCGACTCTCGACCACGACGCCGAGGTCATCGAGAGCGAGTCCATCGCGTTCATCCGTCGAGTGACCGGGTGAGTCCGGTGCCTGCCGATCGTGACCTCCCCAGCGGCGACGCCGGACGCGACGCTGACCTGGACGCCGCGTTCGCCCAGATCGTGGCCGGGTGGGACGACGCACCCGAGGCCGGCGTCCCGCCGTGGCCTGCGTCGGAGGACGCCACCTCGACCGAGGCCGAGGATGAGGCCACCGACACCCCCAGCCCGCCGCCGGCGTCGTCCATGGAGCAGATCCGCTACGTGCGCGACCACGGGCTGCCCACCCCGGACGACGACCCGCAGCCGGTCGAGCCGTCACCGCTGAGCGGCCCCCGTGACTGGGAGCTGGCGGCCGAGCACGAGGGACACTTCGAGCCGCCGGACCCGCCGTTCTCGGCGCGGGTCGACACGATCGGTCAGCTCGCCTGGGCCGGGGTCGTGCTCGGTCCGGCGTTCCTGCTGTTCGCGGGTCTCTTCTGGCGCGACGTGGGACGGCTGTGGCTGGCCATCGCCGCTGCTGCGTTCGTCGGCGGCTTCGTGGCCCTGGTGCTGCGGCTTCCGCAGTCACGTGACGAGGACGGGGACGACGGAGCCGTCGTCTAGCCGTGCTCACCGCGCGGCCCCCTCCTGCGGGGCTGCGAGATCAAGCCTGTCGTCGTTCGACACCAGCTGAGAGGAAGGCTTCTCGTGCCGTACTCGGAGACCGTCCAGATCCGCGGACACCTGCTCGACACCGGGGTGCTGTCCCGCTGCGTCGACGACGTCCGGTCGCTGGGCGGCGACTACGTGATCGAGCGCTTCGACGTCGGCAAGGACCACGAGGACGAGTCGTACGCGCGGATCCGGGTGCAGACCGAGGACGAGTCGCTGCTGGCCTCGATCCTGATGCGGCTGAACGCGCACGGGGTGAACCTGACCGATCCCGGCGAGACCGTGCTGCGCGAGGTCACCGCGGACGGCGTCTTCCCGGCCGACTTCTACTCCACCACGAACCTGGACACCCAGGTCCGCCTGGACGGTCGCTGGGTCGACGTCTCCGGCCCAGAGATGGACTGCGGCCTGCTGGTCACCGGTGAGCCCGGGGCGCAGCAGGTGCGCACGGTGCCGGTCAGCGACGTCGTGGTGGGCGACCAGATCGTCTGCGGCGCCTCCGGCGTGCGGGTCGTGGCGCCGGTTCCCGAGTTCAGCGAGGACGGCGAGATCTTCGAGTTCATGAACTCCGAGGTGTCCTCGGAGAAGCCCCAGGCTCTGCTGGTGCGCCAGATCGCCGAGGAGATGCGCGCAGTCAAGGCGGCGGGCAAGAAGGTGCTCTGGGTCGGCGGGCCCGCTGTCGTGCACACCGGCGCCGCACCGGCCATGGTCGCCCTGGTCGAGGCCGGGTTCGTGGACATCCTGTTCGGTGGGAACGCGATCGCGACGCACGACATCGAGTCCTCGATCTACGGCACCTCGCTGGGGGTCGACCTGTCCAAGGGCCGCGGCGTCGAGCACGGGCACGAGCACCACATCCGGGCGATCAACCAGATCCGGGGCTGCGGCTCGATCGCGGCGGCCGTCGAGCAGGGCGTGCTGACCTCCGGTGTCATGCACGCGCTCGTCGTCGGTGGCAAGCAGTTCGTGCTGGTCGGGTCGGTGCGCGACGACGGCCCGCTGCCTGACGTGCACACCGACGTGATCGTCGGCCAGCGCAAGATGCGCGGGGCGCTGGACGGTGTCGGCTTCGCGATCATGGTCGCGACGATGCTGCACTCGGTGGCCACCGGAAACCTGCTGCCGGCGTCGATCCCGTTGGTGTGCGTGGACATCAACCCGGCGACGGTGACCAAGCTCGCCGACCGGGGCTCGTCACAGGCCCGCGGCGTAGTGACCGACATCGGGTTGTTCCTGGAGCAGCTCGCCGGTGAGCTCAACCCGGGCTGGCGCGCGCGCCTGGAGAGCTGACCCCACCGCACCCACCTCCGAACCATCACGACGCCGGCTGGCCCCAGGCCGCGCCGCAGGGCCCCTAGGGTGCTGGGCATGGACGGTGATCTGCAGGCCTTCACGCCCTGGACGTCGGACGGCGCCGAGCGGCTGCGCACGGCGGCCGCAGAGCTCGTCGCGGCGCTGACCGAGCACGCCGAGGCCGTCGCGACGGCTTCCGACGCCGACATCGTGCAGGTGTTCGAGGCCAACGACCGGCTGCTCCCGCTGGCCGTGGCGTACTCGGACGCCCAGTTCGACTTCACCGGCAACTTCGGGCCGTTCGGGCTGCTGCACGAGGACGACGACGAGCTCGCCGAGCTGGACTCGGTCGATGAGGTCCCCGACGCTGGCCCGGCAGGTCCGGCCACCGGTTTCACGGTGCTCGAACGCCGGGACTACGCCGTGCTCGACGAGGATGCCGTGCTCGAGGCCGGACGGCAGGCGTACCTGAGCGCGGGGCCGGACGCCGACGAGCTGGCGGCGCAGGCCGACGTCCAGCACCTCGGCCGGGCGCTGTACCAGCTCGCGCACGCGGGCGGGTGGCACTCGCTCGGCGACGCCGACGGGCTGCGCGCCCAGGCCGGGTTCGTCGCGGTGATCGAGCACCCGGACCTGCTCGGCCCCGATCCGGACGAGTGGCCCGAGGACCTGTCGGTCGCCGACGGCGAGCTGCTCTACCTGCAGCGCGACGCCTACTGAGCACACCTGCCCGGCGTGCGGCCATCGATGCGGCCGCGAGCGTGGTGATCACCACCCGCGTGCCCGCCTTCACCGCCCGCACTGAACGACGAGGTCTGCCAGCACCGGCAGGTGGTCGCTCGCCCGAGCCAGCACCGCCTCGCTCAGTCCGTCCAGCTCTCCCGCGACCCGGGCATCCTCGACCCGGACACCGCCGGACACCAGCAGCGCGTCGATCCGGCGCCTCGCCCCGCTCGAGGGAAACGTGCCGGCACCGCCCGGTGCGACGTCGTCCAGCTGCTCGCCGAGCACGGCCCAGGACGGCCCGTCCGGCGGCTCGTTGAGATCGCCGCCGAGGATGTACGGCGATCGACCGACGTCCGCCAGCGTGTGCAGCACCAGCCGCGCGTGCACCATGCGCTCTCCGGCCAGCAAGGGCAGGTGAACGCTCGCGACGCTCACCCGGGTGCCGTCCGGCAGTCGCAGGGCGGCGATCGCCACGCCCCTGGTACGAGTCGTGGCGCCCGCCACCGGCAGCCGCTCGACGCGCGCCGAGACCACATCCAGCCTGGGGTGGGCGAGCACAGCGGTGCCGCCGCTGCCCCGTCCGGCCGCGGCGACCTGCAGCCCGACCTCACGGGCGAGGCGAGCCAGCCGGCCGGCCGCAGCCAAGCGGCGAGGCACCTCCTGCAGGCACACCACGTCCGCCCGCAGCGTGCGAAGCACGTGCGCCGTCGCATCGCGGTCGTCCCGCAGGTCGTGCACGTTGTAGGTGACGGCGCGCAGGCCGCCGGGCTCGGGTGGGCGAACGTGCATGATCACCGCACGAGGCGTCAGGCCCGGCGGCGCCGGTTGCGGCTGCGGCTGCGGCTGCGCCGACGCCCGAACAGTCGAGCCCGTTGCCGAGCCAGGTCCGCGGCCCCGATCAGCCCGGCTTCGTTGCCCATCTGGGCGCGGACCAGCGGCGCCTCCGGACGGAAGCCGCGGCCGGTCAGGTGCCGGCGGAACGCCTCGCGCGCCGGACCGAGCAGCAGCTCGCCCGCCTCGCTCACGCCGCCGCCGATCACGAACAGCCCCGGGTCGAACGCGGCTGCCAGGTTCGCCACGCCAATGCCCAGCCAGCGTCCGATGTCCTCGAACAGCTCCTGAGCGGCCGGGTCACCGTCCTTGGCCGCCTGGGTGACCAGCGGCCCGCTGATCAGCGTGGCGTCCCCGTCGACCAGGTCCAGCAGCCCGTGCGCGACCGGCGAGCGTGCAGCGGCCAGTTCGCGCGCCTCGCGGACCAGCGCGTTGCCGCTGGCGTACTGCTCCCAGCAGCCTCGGTTGCCGCACTCGCAGCGGTGCCCGCCCGGGACCACCTGCATGTGGCCGAACTCGCCCGCCACCCCGAACCGGCCGCGGTACATCTGACCGTCGACCAGTACGGCTCCGCCGATACCGGTGCCCAGGTTGATGCACACGATCGTCGACTCGCCCTGGCCGGCGCCGAACCGCGCCTCCGCCCAGAGCGCGGCGTTGGCGTCGTTCTCGACCACGACGGGCAGCCCGGTGCGTCGGCGCATGGCGCTGCGCAGCGGTTCGTGCCGCCAGGACAGGTGCGGCGCGAACAGCACCGAGGAGCCGGTGTCGTCGACGAACCCGGCTGCGCCGATCCCGATGGCCATCGCCTCGCGGTGGTCCCAGTCGTCTCGGAGCTCGGCGATCACCTCGGCGATGATGTCCTCGACCACCTGCGGGCTCTGGCTGCGGTGCGGGGTCTCGCGTCGCGCACGGCGCAGCACCTGGCCGTCGACGTCGACCAGGCCGCCGGCCACCTTGGTGCCACCGATGTCGATGCCGATCGCAGGCCGGGACCAGATCTGTCGGGTCCCCTGCGACCGGCGCTCGGTCATCCCGCCGCCCTGGCCAGGTCGGCGGCACCGATCACGCCCGCTCCGGTGCCCAGTGCGGCCGGCACGATGCCGATCTCCGGCCGGTGCGCCCGCCCAGTCAGCTGGCGGGCGAGCGCGGCCCGGGCCGGCCCGATCACCAGGTCGCCGGCCTCCACCACCCCGCCGCCGACGACGAACAGTGCCGGGTCCAGGACCGCAGCGATCTGCGCCATGCCCTCCCCCAGCCAGTGGCCGAGGTCGGCCAGCAGGTCCAGGGCCGCGGCATCACCCTCACCGGCGGCCTGGGTGATCATGCCGCCGCGCAGCTTCTCCGGGTCGCCGCCGCACAGCTCGGAAAGGCGCGCGCCGAACGGGCTGCCCGTCGCGACGAGCTCGCGTCCCTCGCGCTGCAGCGCATTGCCGCTGGCGTACTGCTCCCAGCAGCCGCGGTTGCCACAGCCGCACCGGATGCCGTCCGGCACCATCCGGACGTGGCCTAGCTCGCCGCCCACCCCGACGTGACCGCGCAGCACCCGACCATCCATCACGATGCCTCCGCCGAGCCCGGTACCGACCGTGACCAAGACTGCGTCCTCCACCTCGCGGGCCGCGCCGAACCTGAACTCCCCCCAGGCGGCCGCGTTCGCGTCGTTCTCGATCACCACCGGCAGCCCGATCCGCTTGGTGAGATCTGCCTTGAGCGGCTCGTCGCGCCAGGCCAGGTTCGGTGCGAACAGCACCACGCCCGAAGCCGCGTCGACGAAGCCGGCCGCGGCCACACCGACGGCGATCACCTCGTGCTCCGAGCGCAGCTCCGCGACCGCGTCGGCCACCTCGGCCTGGATCGCGCCGACGTCCGACGCCGACGTATTGCGCCGGGTCTTGGCGATCATCGTGCCGTCCTCGTCAACCACCCCAGCGGCGATCTTCGTGCCGCCGATGTCGACGCCGATCGTCAGACCCATCTCAGTGCCCTCCTGGCTCGTCGGCCGGTTCGTCGTCCGGCTCGACCGGGATGGAGACAGTACGCACACCCGCACCCTGCTGCGCAGCGGGGTCGGGTGTCGCCGTCTCGGCCTCATCCGGCCTGGAGAGCTCACGCAGCAGGCCCACCACCGACTCCGCCGTCACCAGCAGATGGTGCATCAGCTCGGGGCGGCGCGACTGCGCGGTGGACATCAGGCGGCACAAGGGGCAGTACCGACAGCTGGACGACGGCTCGTGGGCCGCGGTTGTGGCCTCACGGTTCGGGTCGGGGTCACGCTCGGGCTCGCGCTCGCGCCACCAGCCCTGCAGCGCGTCGACCAGCCGCGCCGCCTCGTCGGCTGCACTGCCGACCTGTTCGCGGTCCCCCGCGCCGGGGGCAGTCACGGGCTCGGCCAGAGCGCGGGGTCCGGCTCGAACCGGACGTGCAGGGCGCCGTCGCGCAGCCTGGCCCCGGCCACTGTGCAGCGGCGCAGCGCGGACGGCAGCGAGATCACCCGGCGGTTCCCGTCCACGGCGACCAGCAGGTCGTCCTCGCGACGGGCCAGGTCGACGTCGCGGGCCTGCACGTTCGGCAGGTCGAGCACCAGCTCGAAGTCGCGCCCGTGACGTTCGACCCGCACCGGGTTCGGGCGGGTGGGCCCGCTGAGCAGCTCGACGAGGCCGTCCCCCACGCCGTCCGCGCCCTGGTCAGCCAGCAGGCGCTCGCCGAGCCTGGCCAGGGCGTGCGGTCCGACCGGTTCGGCTTCCAGGTATGGCGCCCGGCGAACCGTGACCGGGGCGAAGGCCTCGTCCGCCCGCTCCAGCACGGCGCTCTGCGCCTGCACCCAGCCGAGCTGCCAGTCCGACGCGGACTGCGCCGGGATCACCCGGTTGGCGACCACGCCGTCCACGACGAAACCCTGCAGCGACAGCGCGGTCAGGGTGCGTCGGGCCTCGGCGAGGACCACGGCCTCAGGCGTGAGGACCAGACGGACGGACGCCGAGCTGGACCGCAGCATCTCCAGGGCGCCGGACAGCTGGCTGCGCAGCTGGAGCAGTGCCGGCCCGACCTCGCGGCCCGGGATGGGTAACGAGGCGGCCCGCCCGACGACTGGCACCAGTGCCCGGGCGATCGCGCGCTGCGAGGGCAGCACCCGGTCGACGAGCCGGGTCAGCGCGTCGGGCACGGCCAGCCAGCGCAGCGTCTCGGCGGTCGGTGCGCAGTCCACGACGACGAGGTCCCACGGGCCGCTCTCGACCTGCTCGCGCACCGCCAGCAGGGTGAGCACGTCGTCAGCGCCGGGCAGTACGGTCAGCTCGGCCGCGTCCATCGGCTGCACATCCAGCGCGGCCAGCACATCCAGCAGATAACCCTGAACCGCGCCCCAGGTCTGCTGCAGGCGGCGGCCGGCGTCCACCTGCTGGGCGAACAGCCCCGGCTCGATCTCCTGCAGCTCGTCGGGCTCGAGGCTGCGGCCGAGCGCGTCACCTAACGAGTGCGCGGCGTCGGTGGACAGCACCAGCGTCTTGACGCCGTGGCGCGCCGCGTGCACGGCTGTGGCGGCGGCCACGGTCGTCTTGCCGACCCCGCCCTTGCCTGTGAAGAGGACGACCCGCAACGGCGTCAGCCCTCGGCCCGCTTCTTCAGCTCTTGCAGCGCCGTGGAGATGATGCTCTTCTCCGCCTTGCGCTTGAGCATCCCGAGCATCGGGATCCGCACATCGACCAGCAGCTCGTAGGTCACCGTGGTCGGGCCCTGCTTCGGGCCCTCGAGGACATAGCTGCCGTCCAGTGCCTTGAGCACGGACTCGGCCTCGACGAGCTCCCAGCTGACCGCGCCGGTCCCGGACTTGGTCACGTCCCAGGTGTAGGCGAGCGTGTAGGTGTCCTTGATCACGCCTGCGTCCAGGACGAACCGCACCTGGTCGGGGTGTCCGCCGGCACCGGTCGCGACGACGTCCGCCTGCTTCACGGCACCGGTCCACTCGGGGTAGGCCGCGAAATCGGCGATCACGGCGAGCACCTGCGCCGGGCTGGCCTGGACGACGACGTTGGACTCCGTGCGGTCAGCCATGCAGGTGCCTTCCGTTGGCTGGACGCGGGCATCCGGCGTGCACCGAAGCTGCCCGTCGGGACGAAGCGAAGGCTACCCGCCACGGCGGCTGCTGCGTCAGACCAGCATGCCCAGGAGAGTGAGAGCGAGCAGGACGACCACGCCGGCGACCAGCACGGCGCCGATCGCGACGAGCGCCTTCCCGGACGAGGACGTGGGCAACATGCCCTGCCAGCTGGGCACCTCGCGGTCCTGACGGGCCAGCTTGGCCACCAGCTCGTCCGCGAGCCTTTCCGCCTCCGCCGGGTCCAGCGCGGCCGCACCGGTCCCGGCGCTCGCCTGCGAGGCCGCCGAGGCGGCGTCGGAGGGCACGGGCTGCGACTGCGCCAGCGGTTCGGGCTCCGGCTGGGCACGCAGGTCCGCGTAGCACTGCAGGCACCACGGCACGTCGTTGCGCACCGTGGCCCCGCACGAGGGACAGGTCTCGGGTCTGGCGGTATCGGTCATGGTCTCAGCGCTCATCTGCTCGTTCGTCGGTACGGGTGGGCGGTGCCTTGAGGTCCGCTGGGTCGCCCGGACGACGTCCGGCCTCGAGGGCGTCCTTGAGCCGATGCACGGCACGTTTCCACTGCTGGGCGCGGTGGCGCCGCTCGCGATCGGCGGCCGACGTCGCCCGACCGGCCAGCGGCGCGGGCAGGTCGGCACGCAGGTAGTAGTGCACCAGGACGCCGTCCCGCCACGGCTCGAGCCAGATCTCGCTGGTGCCGTCCAGCGCTCCGCGCACCCGCCATTGACGGCCCTTGACCCCACGGTCCCGGGTGGTGGCCAGCTGCAGATCCGGCCACCAGCGGGTCCAGCTGGCCGGGTCGGCCACCTGCGCGGCGACCGCCTGCGGCGCGGTGCAGACGAAGGTGTCGTCGACGAGATCGATCGCGGGCACGGGACAAGCATGCTGCATGGGGGGCTGGTGGTGGTGGCCGCGGACCCCTGCTGGAACAATCAGCCGAAAGCCTGCGCGCACCCCGACCCTACTGGCCGGTAGGGTTCCGACTCACTCTGATGCAAGGAGGCGTCCCGTGGTCGAGTTCTCCGTGCCCGCTCTCGTCGCCGAGGCGACGACGGGCAACGCCAGCTCGATCGTCGGTCGACATGCGGCGCAGGACCCCCAGCTCGTGCTGTTCAGCCGCCGCGTCGACGCGCGGTGGCAGGACGTCACCGCCGCCGAGTTCTCCGCACAGGTCGACGAGCTGGCCCGTGGTCTGCTGGCCGCCGGGATCGCGGCCGGTGACCGGGTGGCGCTGATGAGCCGCACCCGGTACGAGTGGACGCTGGTGGACTACGCCATCTGGTCGGTGGGTGCGGTGACCGTCCCGGTCTACGAGACGTCGTCCGCCGAGCAGGTCGCCTGGATCCTGTCCGACTCCGGCGCCGTCGCGGCCGTGGTCGAGACCGCCGGTCATGCTCGCACCGTCGGCTCCGTCCGCGGTGACCTGCCCGCGCTGGCGGACGTCTGGCAGATCGACGCCGGCGGCCTGGACGACCTCATGGTTGCCGGAGCGGACGTCGACGCGGCCGACGTGGTGAGCCGGCGGGACGCCAGCACACCGTCCGACCTCGCGACCTTGATCTACACCTCGGGGACGACAGGTCGACCCAAGGGCTGCGAGCTGACCCACCTGAACTTCATGGCGCTGTGCGACAACACGGTCGCCCGGCTGTCCGAGGTGGTCAGCTCCGAAGGCGCCTCGACGCTGCTCTTCCTGCCGCTCGCGCACGTGTTCGCGCGCTTCATCCAGGTGCTGACCATCACGGCCGGCGCCCGGTTGGGGCACAGCGCAGACATCAAGACCCTGCTGCCGGACCTCGCGGAGTTCCAACCGACGTTCGTGCTGTCGGTCCCCCGGGTGTTCGAGAAGATCTACAACTCCGCCGAGGCAGGTGCCGAGGCGGACGGCAAGGGCAAGATCTTCGCCGCGGCTGCCACGACGTCCATCGCGTGGAGCAAGGCGCAGGACACCGGCGGCGGCGGGCTGGCGCTGCGCGCCAAGCACGCGGTCTTCGACAAGCTCGTCTACACCAAGCTGCGCAGCGCCATGGGCGGCAAAGTGCAGTACGCGGTGTCCGGCGGTGCGCCGCTCGGCGAGCGCCTGGGCCACTTCTTCCACGGAGCCGGCATCACCGTCCTGGAGGGCTACGGCCTGACCGAGACCACTGCACCGAGCACGGTGAACACTCCGGACCACCTCAGGATCGGCTCGGTCGGCCAGCCGTTGCCGGGAATCTCGATCCGGATCGCCGACGACGGCGAGGTGCTGATCAAGGGGCCGCACATCATGCGCGGCTACTGGAACAACCCGCAGGCGACCGCCGAGGCGATGCAGGACGGTTGGTTCCGGACCGGTGACCTGGGCGCGCTGAGCGGGGACGGCACCCTGGCGATCACCGGCCGCAAGAAGGAGATCCTGGTCACCGCAGGCGGCAAGAACGTCGCTCCTGCAGTGCTGGAGGACCGCATCCGGGCGCACCCGCTGGTCTCGCAGTGCATCGTCGTCGGGGACCAGAAGCCGTTCATCGCCGCGCTGATCACCCTGGACCCAGAGATGCTGCCGACCTGGCTGTCCAACAACGGGTTGAGCCCGGTGGACGTCGAGGCGGCCGCTGGGTTGCAGGAGGTCCAGGACGAGATCCAACGGGCGGTCGACACCGCCAACAACGCGGTCAGCAAGGCCGAGTCGATCCGCAAGTTCCGGATCCTGCCGGTGGACTTCACCGAGGAGGCCGGCTACATCACCCCGTCGCTGAAGCTCAAGCGCAGCGTGGTGATGAAGGACTTCGCCGACCAGGTGGAGGAGCTGTACCGCTGAACGCCGTCCCCGCCGCCGCGTGCCTGGCGGTCGTCTGGCTCGGGTACTTCACGGCGCTGCAGTGGAGCGTCGTGCGCTACCGGTTCGCCATCGTGCTGGTGCTGACCAGCGCTGCGGTGCTGTTGGTCACGGCGCTGCTGCGGCGCTGGCGGCTGACCTCGATGCCGCTTCCCGTACTGGCCGGCACCGTCCTGGTGAGCGGACTCGTCGCCGAGGCCGTGCCGTTCTTCAGCCACGCCGACGCGGGCGACCGCCGGCTGCTCGCGCACGTCGTCGCGGCGACGTGCCTGCTCGCGGCGGCCATGCTGCTGGTGCCCGGACCGCGCGGCCGGACGCTCAGCGCCGGGGTGGCAACGGTCGGCGTGGTGGCCTGGACAGCCACCGCGATCGCACTCGTTCCCGCACCACGGATCGATGTGTGGGTGACGTTGCAACAGGCCGCCGACGGGCTGGCGAACGGCCGGAACATGTACACGATGACCTGGCACGGCTCCCCCGGAATCCAGGACGCCTTCACCTACCTGCCGTGGACGGCCGTCCTGCTCGCCCCGGGCCGTTGGCTGTTCGGCGACGTCAGGTGGGCGCTGCTGGCCGCGATGCTGGTCGGCTTGGGCTGCCTGGTCGCGCTCGGTCGCCGTCGCGACCGGACGGGTCGGACGTCGTCCCTGGCCTTGGCCGCGGCGACGATGCTCGCGCTGGCGCCTGGGTCGGTGACCCAGGCCGAGCAGGCGTGGACGGAGCCGCTGCTGTTCGCACTGATCGCGGCCTGGGCGCTGCTGGTGCACCGTGGCCATGCCTGGTGGGCGGTGCTGCCGCTGGCCCTGGGGTGCGCGAGCAAGCAGCATCTGGTGCTGCTGCTGCCGGTCCTGGCCTGCTGGTCGCTGTTCGGCTGGCGGCGCAGCCTGGCCACCGCGGCGGCGGCCGGCGGGCTGGTGCTGCCGTGGTTCCTCGCCTCGCCGCAGGACTTCTGGCACGACACCGTGTCGCTGCTCGTCTCGTTCCACCCGATCAAGTTCGCGAACACCTGGTTCATCGCCGCGCAGACCGAGCTCGGCCGCACTCCGCCCTTCTGGCTGACCGGCCTGGTCGTGCTGGGCGTGCTGGCGCTGGCCTGCGTCGTCGTCCGCCGCCGGCAACCGGACCTCGGCGAGCTGCTCGGCTGGGTCGCCTTGGTGCTGCTCGTCGCCAACCTGGTCAACAAGCAGGCGTTCTACAACCAGTTCTGGTTGGTGGGTTCCCTGGTCGCGCTGGCGATCGCCGCGTCGCCGGCCGCTGAGTCGCCGGCCGCTGAGTCGCCACCTGCTCAGGCCAGCTCACGCGAGACCTGATCGCCGGCCAGCAGCTGCTGCAGCCGCTGCGCCAGGTCGTCCCAACGCCATTGGGCCGCGACCCATTCGCGGCCGCGCGCGCCGAAACGCTTGGCCAGGTCGGGCTGCTCCAGCAGGATGGCGATCCGGTCGGCGACGGCCTCGACCGACCGCCCGGGCACCACGAAGCCGTTCTCGCCGTCGAGCACCGCGTCCGGAGCACCGCCGGAGTCGCCGACGACGACGGGCAGCCCGGTGGCCGCGGCCTCCAGGTAGCAGATGCCGAGCGCCTCGGGCTCCAGGCCGAACAGCCGGGTCCTGGTCGGCATCGCGAACACGTCCCCGGCGTCGTAGTAGGCCGGCGTCCGATCCCACGGCACCCGGCCGGCCAGCACGACGTCCCGCTCGAGGCCGTGCTTCTTGACCAGGCCGGTGATCCGGGACAGGTTCGGGCCTCCACCGACGAGCAGCAGCGCCGCGTCCGGCACCCGGGAGCGGATCGCCGGCAGGGCACTGACCAACACGTCCTGTCCCTTGCGCGGCACCATCCGCGAGACGCAGACCACGATCGGACGGTCTCCCAGACCGAGCTCGGCGCGAACCTCGGCGCCACCCGCGCCGGGACGGAAGACCGCGTCGTCCACGCCTGGAGTGAGCTGCCGCATCCGGTCGCGCGCCTGGCTGGTCAGCGGCCGAGCGATGCGGGAACGGCAGAACTCCCCGAGGTAGGTGAGCACGTCGTTGCGCTCACCGATCTGCCGGAGCAGCCTGCGCGCACCCGGGACCGAGGACCACCAGATCTCGTGGCCGTGGGTGGTCGCCACCGTGCGCTGCACTCCTGCGGCGCGCAGCGTCGGCGCCATCAGGCCCAGCGGCGCCGCAGCGCCGAACCAGACCCGGTCGCAGCCTCGAGATCGGGCAATCTGCGCGCTGCGCCGGGCGATCCGCGGCGTCGGCACCATCAGCCGCGACGGGTCGCGCACCACCTCGAAGGGCAGGGTCCGGTCGTGCGCCGCGTCGCCGTCCTGGCGCGCGGTGTGCACGACGACCTGGTCGGGCGGCATCCGCTGCGCCATCGCGAACACCATCGACTCGATGCCACCGGTGCGCGGCGGGAAGTCGTTGGTGACGATCAGCGTGCGTCCGGTGGCCACGCCCAGACCCTACGGTGCGTGCACCGGCGGCGGCTCCGGCAGCCCGTTCTCGTCGGCCCACGCACGGCCCAGGGCCACCCGCCAGGCCGGCGACGGGTGGGTCTCGAACAGCAGCTCGCGGTACCACCTGGGCGCGATGTCGCTGATGTTGGCCACCGCGAGGCCACGTTGCATGTTGGCGAACGTCGTCGGATCGTGGGTGAGCTCGAGCGAGTGGACGTCGGCGCGCGCCTCGATCCGCCGGGACACCAGGTTCGCGGCCGGCGCCGCGAGCCAGCCGCCCACCGCCAGGACCGCAAGCAGGAACGCCACGGACCTCGGGTCACCGACACCGTTGACTCCGGCCCGGCGCCGCCACCAGGTGCCGCGGGTGAGCAGCCCCACCCCGACCACGGCCCACGCCGCCGAGAGGGCACCGATCGCGGTGCCGAGCCAGACGTCGTGGTTGGCGACGTGGCCGAGCTCGTGCGCCACGACCGCCTCGACCTCGGCCGGGGTAGCCCGCTGCAGCAGCGTGTCGTAGACGACCAGCCGGCGGGTCGAGCCCAGCCCGGAGACGTAGGCGTTCTCGGCCGTGGTGCGACGTGAGGCGTCGGCCACCAAGACGTCCCGAACGGGTTGCCCGTCCCTGGCAGCCAGGTCAAGCAGCTCCGTGCGCAGTTGGCCCGGCGGCAGCGAGGTGAAGCTGTTCGACAGCGGCTCGATCAGCACCGGGTAGAGCAGCGACCCGGCCACCACCAGGGCGGCCGCGAGCGCGGCCGCCGGTGCCCACCAACCCTGCGGCCAGCGTCGCGCCAGGCCCACCAGCACAACCATCGCGACCGCAGTGACGAGGGCGCTGACACCGTTCTCGCGCAACGTGTCTGTGGTCCAGCCCAGCCAGTCCTGGGTGGACAGGTCGTAGCGCCGCAGCACCAGCTCGGCGGCGATC
This sequence comes from Angustibacter sp. McL0619, assembly GCF_049994355.1. Lineage (NCBI taxonomy): Bacteria > Bacillati > Actinomycetota > Actinomycetes > Kineosporiales > Kineosporiaceae > Angustibacter > Angustibacter sp. McL0619. Next base: position 2,799,937 of record NZ_CP188257.1, read on the forward strand.
GAGAACGGCAGGGACACCAGCAGGGACACCACCGCGAGCGCGATCGTGCCGGCGGCCGCGGTCAGCGGCCACGAGCCACCGACCAGGCGTCCGGCTCGCTGCACCAGCCGTGCCCCGGCCGGGGTCAGACCGAGCGCCACGGTGACGACCAGCGACACCAAGGCCCGCGGGTAGGTCCACACCCGTAGGGCGGCGTGGAAGGTCGTGTCCCGTTGGAGCTCGGCCGGCGTGAAGTCGAGGCCGGCGCTCGGGTGCACTCCGGCCGCCGGCCACGGGTGCCACGGCACCAGCAGCGCCGCCGTCACCACGAGTGCTACGCCCAGTACCGCGAACGTGACCCAGGCCGCGAGCGCGCTTCGCTCGCGGGGCGTCGATGCCACGTCGGTGCGGCTCACTCGGCGGCCAGCTCGGACAGGTAGTGCCGCCACTGCTTGGTGAAGGTCGCCTCACTGACCCCGAGCACGTCCGGGAAGGCGGCCGACAGCCTGGCCTGCGGATCCGCGCCGCCCGCGGCCTTCGCGGAGAGCCGGTAGAGGGCCACCAGGCGGTCCGTGCCGTAGGTGTCCGCGATCAGCGAGCAGGCCAGCCAGGCCCCGGAGTAGGACGGCGCGATGGTGGTCTTGGTCGGGTCGAAGTCGTCGGCACCCGGCAGCGCCTTCGGCCCGTGCCCGGTGCGCACCAGGACCAGCAGGTCGCCCGCGCCCACCCGTTGGCTGACCCCGGCGCCGCGGTAGCCGACGAAGTCCGCGAAGCCCTCGGACAGCCAGATCGGCACCGCCGCCGTGGTGCTCTGGCGCACCGCTACGTGCGTCAGCTCATGGGTCAGCACGACCCGCTGACCTGTGCCCCCCAGCCGGGCGAAGGCTCCGGGGTTGAGCACCACGCGGTCGTTGCCGGCGCGTCCGACACCAGCCTGCTGCGCGTCCGCGGTCGTCGTCGCGCCCAGGTCGCCGGTGGTGACCGCTGCGACCTGGTCGAGTCCGTTCGCGCCGCGCAGCAGGAGCTTGCCGAACTCGGCCTGGGTCCGCGGCACCACCAGGACAGCGCCCTTCGACCAGGCCGAGCCCCAGACCTGACCGACCCGGTCCACCGCGCGGTCGCCGGCTGCGGCATACCGACTCAGGGTGGCCTTGGAGGCGGTGCCCATCGCCAGCACGTGGTCGCCGTGCACGACGTGCACACGGCCGAGGTCCCACGGTTGGGGTGCGCTGCCGCCGTCGGTGTCGTCGGCCAGGTAGGTCCTGCCGTCCCGCCGTACCACGGTGAGGTACTGCTCCACGGTGGACCGCGTGGAGTCGAAGCCCTTGAGCTCGTAACCGGCCAGCACCCGGGCCACCCAGGGGTGACCGCCGAGGGTGGCGACGCGTTCTTGGGACAGCTGCGGCGCCCGGTTGAGGAACTCATAGCTCCAGGACGCGAACGGCACCGCGGCGAAGTTGTCGAACGCCGCAGCCTGTCGGGCCGCGAAGGCCGTGCTGTCCGGATCCACGGTGGCCAGCCAGGCTCGACGGTCGTGGTCGGTGGCGGCGCGGGCGCGCGCGTCCAACAGCGCCGTCAAGGCCGCGAGCTGGCGCGCGTCGTCGTCCGACGTGGCGGTCGCGGTGGACGTCGCCGTCGGCGGACCGGACTGGGGGGCGCTGGCCCTGAACCAGCTGGCCCCGAGCCCCAGGGCGAGGCCGACCACGAGGGCGGCTCCGACCAGGGCAGCGACGACCGACACGACAGGCGCGGCGCGCCGCGTGGGCCACGCTCGCGGCTCGCTCACCCGCTCATGGTAGGCAGCGCGGCAGTGCGGCGGGGACGCTGCGGCCCTCGCCGACCCCCTTGGCTAGCCCGTGGCTCGGCGCAGCCGTAGCGGTGGCACCAGCCCCGACTGGGACAGGACGCCGATCGCCGCCTGCTCGGCGGCATCCAGCTCGACCCCCTCGGGGGGTGCCCCCAGAAGGACGGTGACCACGCAGTCACCGCAGGCCAGCCCCCGGACCTCACAGCTGTCGCAGTCGATGTGCATACCGGTCACCTCCTCACGCGCCTGGCCGACGACCTGCCGACCACTGAGCAGGACGCTAGAGGCCAGGTCTGACAAGCGGGTCCCGAGCCGTTCGTCAGCCGCGAGCGAGCAGCCTGGCCAGCGCTGCGCTGGGGACGGGCCTGGCCCCCACTGCGCGCACGCCGTCGGCCACCTCGCGGTCGCTGGACACCACGACGACGACCCGCCCGGGCGGCTCGGCCCGGACCAGCCGACGGATCAGCTCGTCCGCGCTCTGCCCGGGTGCACTGAAACGCACCCGGACCCCGCGCGCACTCGGTGCGACGACCCGACCCTCGACGACGGCCCCGTCGAAGCAGCAGGTCACCTCGGCCCGGGTGCGGGCGGCCAGCGACGACAGCCCCGAGACCAGCCTGGCCCGCTGGTCGGCGAGTGGCAGCTCGCCGTAGGCGGCCTTGGTGACGTTGTAGCCGTCGACGACCAGGTGCGCCTGCGGCATCAGCAGGAGCTCGGTCAGCCGCGCGGGGTCGTCGTCCTCCCGGGCCCGCGCGGCCGGCGGGCCGGCGGCGGGCGACGCGGCCTCGGCCGGGGTGACCAGGTCGGCGGGCAGCACGTCGACCGGCGGCAGGCCCAGCTCGCGGCGAAGCCCGATCGCGGCGTCGACGACGGTGTCGAGCAGCAGCCGGGCCCGCGAGCCGGCCAACGAGCGCCCCTCCTTGTCGGCGCGGCGCAGCGCCTCCAACGCCTCGCGGGTGCTCGCCTGGTCGGCCTCGGCCCGCTCGGCCCGCAGTCGTGCCCGCTCGACCTCACTCTCGGCCGCGGTCGTACGGTCCTGGGCGGCGTCCTGTGCCGACTTGGCCTGCGCACGTGCCCGGTCGGCGTCCGAACGGTGGCGGCGCAGCTCGCGCCGGACGTCGTCCAGCTCCTGGGTCAGCGCGCGCACCTGCCGCTCGGCGTCGGCCCGGGCGGCGTCCACCTGGGCGAGCGCACGGGCCAGCTCCTCGCGCAGCCGGACGAGCTCGCGGGAGTCCTGCTGCGCCAAGGTCTCGGCCGCCCGCTGCCGCAGCTGAACGTTGGCCGCCTGCAACGTCTGCTGCCAACCTTCCTGCCGGATCAGGTACGAGGCCGCGGCCACCTGGACCGGGTCAGCCACCAGCGGCACACGCCGGGCGTCCAGCGCATCGCTCAGCTCCGGGTCGGTCCGGCGGACGGCGAGCGCGACCTCGGAGCGGAAGCCGTCGTCCCGCTCGAGCGCAGCGGCCAACGGCGCAGCCCCGGCGCTCGCCCGGCGGGCCGGGGCGAACTTGCGGACGCCGGCCAGAGACGTGGGCACACTGGCCGGCGGCAGCCCGCCCAACACCTCCGCGGCCAGCTCCAGCACCCGTCGGCGGACGGCGTCGGGCAACGCCTCGTCCGCCGGCGGCGCCGGCGGCTGCACCGCCCCGTCGCTCGACACGTTGGCAGCGTAGGTCAGCGAGCCTCACCGCCGCTGTCGGCGCACGGATCTACTCTCCGAAGCATGAGGTTGATCCAGGGCACACTCGACGAGCTGGGCACGCCGTTGTCCGACGTCGAGTTCGTCGTGGTCGACCTCGAGACCACCGGTGGCGCACCGGGAGCGTCCGGCATCACCGAGGTCGGCGCCGTGCGGGTGCGCGGCGGGCAGGTTCTCGGCGAGTTCCAGACGCTGGTCGACCCCGGCACGCCGATCCCGCCGTTCATCGCCTTGCTGACCGGGATCACCGACGCGATGGTGCGCGACGCGCCGCGCATCGAGTCAGTGCTGCCGGCGTTCCTGGAGTTCGCCCGCGGCAGCGTGCTGGTGGCGCACAACGCGCCGTTCGACGTGTCGTTCCTGAAGGCGGCGGCCCGTCAGAGCGGTCACCAGTGGCCGGGTTTCGCGGTGGTCGACACGGTTCACCTGGCCCGTCAGATCGTCACCCGCGACGAGGTGCCGAACCGCAAGCTCAGCACGCTGGCCCGGCTTTTCGGGTCCCCGACCACGCCGGACCACCGCGCGCTGACCGATGCCCGAGCCACCGTGCACGTGCTGCACGGCCTGCTCGAGCGAGTGGGTTCGCTCGGCGTCCGATCGCTGGAGGAGCTCGCGACCTTCAGCTCGCGGGTCTCGCCGGCCCAACGTCGCAAGCGTCACCTCGCCGAGCCGCTGCCCAGCTCACCCGGCGTCTACCTGTTCCGCGACGCCAACGGCAGCGTGCTGTACGTCGGCACGTCGCGGGACATCCGCACCCGGGTGCGGAGTTATTTCACGGCCTCCGAGACCCGCACCCGGATGGCCGAGATGGTGGCCATCGCCGACCGGGTCGACCCCATCGTCTGCGCGACCCCGCTCGAGGCGGAGGTCCGCGAGCTGCGGCTGATCGCCGAGCACAAACCGCGCTACAACCGCCGATCGCGGTTTCCGGAGCGGCAGCCTTGGGTCAAGCTCACGGTCGAGCCCTACCCACGGCTGTCCATCGTGGGCGAGGTGCGCGCCGACGGCGCCACGTACCTCGGCCCGTTCGGCGGACGCCGAGCGGCCGAGCAGGCGGTGGACGCGCTGCACGAGGTCTTCGCGCTGCGCCAGTGCACGCGGCGGATGGGGCGCCGAGGCGGCGGCGGCGCCTGCGCCCTGGCCGAGATGGGCCGTTGCGCCGCGCCCTGCACCCGGGCGGCCGACGCGGGTACCCAGCACCAGGCCTCCTTGGACTATGAGCAGATCGTCCGTGACGTGCGCGCCGCCATGACCGGGGACTGCCGGGCCCTGGTGTCCGACCTGCGAGCTCGGATCCGCGCGCTCAGCGACGGCGAACGCTTCGAGCAGGCGGCACTGGTCCGGGACCGCTTGGTCTCCGTGGTCCGCGCGGCGGCGCGGGTGCAACGCATCGGCAGCCTCGCCTCCTGCCCCGAGATCGTGGCCGCTCGCCGCCCACCGCAAGGCGGGTGGGAGATCGTCCTGGTCCGGCACGGACGACTGGCGGGCACGACGGTCAGCCCTCGCGGCAGCGACCCCTGGCCGTACGTCGATGCGTTGCGCGCCACCGGTGAGGTCGTCGAGCCGCCGGTGCTGCCTGCCCCCGCCAGCTCGCCGGAGGAGGCCGAGAAGCTGCTGCGCTGGCTGGAGGCCGACGGCACCCGCCTGGTGGACGTACAGGGCGCGTGGTCGTGCCCGCTGCACGGCGCCGGGTTCGAGCGGGCCAGACTCGACCCGCTCTCCGCAGCGCTCAGCGCCGGCGTGGTCGGCTTCGAGGACCGGCTGACCGGAGTCGCCGGCTGACCTGCCAGTACGCTCGGCACGTCCACCCGACGACGACCAGGAGCCCACCCGTGATCACAGCGATCGTGCTCATCCAGGCCGAGGTCGACCGCATCCCCGAGGTCGCCGGCGCCATCGCGGACCTGGACGGGGTCACCGAGGTCTACTCGGTCACCGGTGACGTCGACCTCATCGCCATGGTGCGGGTCCGTGAGCACGAGGCGCTGGCCGACGTCATCGCGGACCGACTGAACAAGGTGGAGGGCGTGCTGAACACCCAGACGCACATCTCGTTCCGCGCCTACTCCAAGCACGACCTCGAGGCGGCGTTCGCGCTCGGCTTCGACGAGGGCTGACGCACTCAGGCGCTGGCGGTCGCCGCCACCCAGCGGTCCAGGGCCTGTGCCGCGGACCCGGAGTCGACCGACTGCGCCGCCCTGGCCAGCGCGTGACCCAGCCGCTCGACCAGGCCGCCCGTGCCGCCACCGGGAGTCGGCGCGTCGTCCGCGGCGTCGGCGGCGACCAGCGCGCTCGCGGCGTTGAGCAGCACGGCGTCCCGGACCGGGCCGGGCTCGCCGCCCAGCAGCCGGCGCACCACGTCCGCGTTGAACGCCGCGTCCCCACCGCGCAACAGCTCGATCGGTGACCGGGGCACGCCGAGGTCGCCCGGGTCGAGCAGCTGCTCGACGACCGATCCGTCCCGGACCTCCCAGATCGTCGACGGACCGGAGGTGGTGAGCTCGTCCAGGCCGTCCTCACCGCGGAAGACCAGCGCGCTGGTCCCCCTGGCGGCCAGCACCCCCGCCACGATCGGGGCCATCCGCCGGTCGGCAACTCCGACCGCCGCGGCCCGCGGCTGCGCGGGGTTGGTCAGCGGACCCAGGAAGTTGAATGCGGTCGGCACGGCGAGCCCGGCCCTGGCGGGGGCCGCGTGCCGGAAGGAGGGGTGGAAGACCTGGGCGAAGCAGAACGTGATGCCGGCCCGCACGGCCACCTCGGCCACCTGGGCCGGCTTGAGATCGAGTCGGACGCCCAGCGCCTCCAGCACGTCGGCCGAGCCGCAGGCGCTGGACGCCGCGCGGTTGCCGTGCTTGACGACCCGCGCGCCCGCGCCAGCGACAACCAGGGCGGCCATGGTGGAGATGTTGACGGTGTGCGCGCGGTCCCCGCCCGTCCCGACGACGTCCACGCACGGCCCGGGTACCTCGATCCGAAGAGCGTGGTCGAGCATGGCGGCGACCAGGCCGGTCATCTCCTCGACGCTCTCGCCCTTGGCGCGCAGGGCCACCAGGAACCCGGCGACCTGCACCGCGGACGCCTCGCCGGACATGATCCGGTCCATCGCCCAGGAGGTCTGTGCGGCGCTCAGGTCGCTCCGCCCGATGAGTCGGTGCAGCAGCTCGGGCCAGGTCGGCTCGTCAGCGGGCGCGTCGACGCGCCCACGCTGCTCCGGCATGGCTCAGGCCTGCAGCCGGCGTGCCAGGTCGGCGACCGCCTCGGCGACCCCGGCCGGGTCGAGGGGGTGCGACACGGCGTTGTCGGCCAGCGACCAGGCGGCCAGCCAGGAGTCCTGCGGTCGCCCGGTGAGCACCAGGATGGGCGGGCAGTTGAACAGCTCGCTCTTCAGCTGCCGGCACAGGCCCATCCCGCCGAGCGGGCTCGCCTCGCCGTCCAGCACCGCGAGGTCGGCGCGGCCTGCGTCCATCGCCTCGATCACGGCCGCCGGGGTCGCGCACTCGAGCCACTCCACGCGTGGGACGTCGACCGCGGGACGACGTCCCACGGCCATCCGCACCTGGGTGCGGGTGTCGACGTTGTCGCTGTAGACCAGCACGGTCAGCGTGCGGGTGTCCTGCTCCGCGCTGGTCGCCTGCGTCGCGCTCATGCGTGTCGTCCTCAGAGGCTGTGGGATGGGGCGGCGGCCTGGCCGGCCGTGCTCGCGATCGTAGCGCTCCGCCTCGCGCGGCGACCTGCCGCACCCTCCCGCTCTGTCGATTTCGGACCAGCCTGACCAACGCCGGGGGGTCGGCTCCCCGTTCCCCTGCTGATGGGGCAATAATGACGCCCGTGGCGACCGCATCAGCCGTACAGGCTCCTCCCTCTCACGCAACGGTGAGCCGGCCGAACATGGCGTCGGTGGGCACCATCGTGTGGCTGTCCAGCGAGCTCATGTTCTTCGCCGGGCTGTTCGCGATGTACTTCACGATCCGGTCGGTGGTGCCCGACCTGTGGGCCGAGAACACGCCCAAGCTCAACGTGCCCTACGCGGCCGTGAACACCCTGGTACTGGTGGTCAGCTCGGTGTGGTGCCAGTTCGGCGTGTGGAAGGCGGAGCAGTTCCAGCCGGCTCGGACGGGTTCGCTCTTCCAGATCCGGCTGTGGGGCATGCGTGAGTGGTACACGTTGACGTACCTGTTCGGCGCGGTCTTCGTGTCGGGTCAGGTGCTGGAGTACGCGCACCTGGTCTCCGAGGGCGTCAAGATCAACTCGGACGCCTACGGTTCGGTGTTCTACCTGACCACCGGGTTCCACGCGCTGCACGTCACCGGCGGCCTGATCGCCTTCCTGCTGATCATCGGCCGGACCTTCGTGGCCAGGCGGTTCGGTCACGCGGAGGCCACCGGAGCCATCGTCACGTCGTACTACTGGCACTTCGTCGACGTGGTCTGGATCGCCCTGTTCGCCACGATCTACCTGCTGAAGTGACCGGTACGGTGGCAACCGGGACGGGCGCGTGGAACGCGTCGCCACCTTCGCCCGGACGTCGCGCCCGTCGTACGCTCGATGGACAGCTTGAGCCCTGCGCTCTGGCTCGGCACGAAACGAGGACTCGCACGTGACCGCACTCGCCGCCCGTCGGCGCCACCCGCTGGCCCTGGTGCTGCTGATCGCACTGGGGCTGCTGGCCACCGGGGCCGCGTACTCCGCGTTGGCCCCCCAGCCGGCGCAGGCGTCCACGGCCTCTGCGGACGACATCGCCCAGGGCAAGAAGCTGTTCCTGGCGAACTGCGCGACCTGCCACGGCCTGAACGCTCAGGGCGGCCCGGTCAACGACAAGGACGAGATCGTCGCACCGAGCCTGGTGGGCGTCGGTGCGGCCGCGGTGGACTTCCAGGTCGGCACGGGTCGCATGCCGATGGCCCTGCCCGGACCGCAGGTCCAGGAGAAGCCCAGCCAGTTCAGCGCCGAGCAGGTCAGCCAGCTGGCCGCCTTCGTGGCCTCGCTCGCGCCCGGCCCGGCCGTGCCGGACTCCGAGTACACGACCGGCGAGGGCGGCGACGCCGCGGTCGGTGGAGCGATCTTCCGGGTCAACTGCGCGATGTGCCACAACTTCGCCGGCGCCGGCGGTGCGCTGACCCGCGGCAAGTACGCGCCGAGCATCCGCGGCGTCGGCGGCAGGTACGTGTACGAGGCGATGGTCACCGGGCCGCAGTCGATGCCCGTGTTCAACGACGCGAACATCACTCCGGAGAACAAGCGCAACGTCATCGCCTTCCTGAAGACCATCCAGGAGGAGCCCAACGCCAGCGGGTCCGCACTGGGCAACCTCGGCCCGGTGCCTGAGGGCCTGTTCGTCTGGATCGTCGGCATCGGCGCCCTGATCGGTTGCGCCGTCTGGCTCGGCTCGAAGGCGGCCTGAGCCATGTCGCACGACGAGCCGACCACCGACCGCCCGGACACAGAACGGAACGAGATGAGCGACAACGCCCCCGCGCGCACCAGCGACGTGCCGGGCCCGGAGCGCGGGGTGATGATTCCGGGGACGACGGCCGCTCCGACGCTTTTCGAGAACCCGGGCATGCCGGTGCACGTGCACCGCATGGCGGACACCGACCCGCGGGCCGCCAAGCGTGCGGAGCGCCAGGTCGCCACCATGTTCGTGGTGTCGATGATCGGCACCCTGACCTTCCTGATCTCGTACTTCGCGGTGGACATCGACACCCCCGTGCACATCCCATTCATCGGCGAGACGCTGCTGCAGAACATGCTGCTCGGCTGTGGCCTCGGCTTCGGGCTGCTGTTCATCGGTCTCGGGGCGGTGCACTGGGCCAAGACCTTGATGCCCGACGAGGAGGTCATCGAGGAGCGGCACGACCTGCGCAGCAGCGACAAGATGCGGGACGACGCCGTGGCCACGCTGCTGGAGGGCGGCGAGACCTCGGGGATCGGTCGGCGTCCGCTGATCAAGATCACCATGGCCGGTGCGCTGGGGCTGTTCGGACTTCCGTTCATCGTCGCGCTGCGCGACCTCGGGCCGTTGCCGGGCGACTGGCTCTCCACCACCTTCTGGGAGACGGGCATGCGCCTGGTCTCCGACCCGGAGCTCGCGCCGATCAAGGCGTCCGACGTCACGATCGGCTCGGTCTTCCACGTGATGCCCGAGGGCATCGACAAGACCGACGACGTCCTCGAGCAGCAGGCGAAGGCCGCCGTGATCCTGATGCGGCTCGACCCCAGCGACATCAAGAACTCCAAGGAGCTCGACTGGGGCTACGAGGGCATCGTGGCGTACTCCAAGATCTGCACCCACGTGGGTTGCCCCGTGGGGCTGTACGAGCAGCAGACGCACCACCTGCTCTGCCCGTGCCACCAGTCCACCTTCGACGTCACCGACGACTGCAAGGTCATCTTCGGGCCGGCCCACCGCCGGCTGCCGCAGCTGGCCATCAGCGTGGACGGCGACGGCTACCTGATCGCCCGCCAGCCGTTCCAGGAGGCTGTCGGTCCGAGCTTCCCTGAGCGAGGTCAACCGCACCCGGTGAAGGGGCAGTCATCATGAGCCAGACGGCGACGTCCCGAGCAGCGGGCGGGATCGGCGACTACATCGACGAGCGCACCGGTGCGGCCGGAGCGCTCCAGTACGGCCTGAAGAAGGTCTTCCCCGACCACTGGTCGTTCATGCTGGGCGAGGTGGCGATGTACAGCCTCATCGTCCTGCTGCTGACCGGCACGTTCCTGACCTTCTGGTTCATCCCGTCGGCCGGGCACGTCGTGTACGACGGCTCCTACGTGCCGCTCAAGGGCATCGGGATGTCCGAGGCGTACAAGTCCACGGTGGACATCTCGTTCGACATCCGCGGCGGCCTGATCATCCGCCAGATCCACCACTGGTCCGCGCTGATCTTCGTGGCTGCGATCGCCTGCCACATGTTCCGGGTGTTCTTCACCGGAGCGTTCCGCAAGCCGCGCGAGATCAACTGGGTCATCGGGCTCACCCTGGCGCTGCTGGCACTGGTCGAGGGCTTCGCCGGCTACTCGCTGCCGGACGACCTGCTGTCCGGCACCGGCCTCTCGTTCGCCCGCGGGATGATCCTCTCGATCCCGATCGTCGGCTCCTACGTGTCATCGTTCGTCTTCGGCGGGCCCTACCCGGGGGAGGCACTGATCCCCCGCCTCTTCACGGTGCACGTGCTGCTGATCCCGGCCCTGCTGGTCGGCCTTTTCACCCTGCACATCGTGCTGGTGGCCCTGCAGAAGCACACCCAGTACCCCGGCCCCGGCCGCACCAACAAGAACGTGGTCGGCTTCCCGGTCATGCCGGTGTACGCCGCGAAGGCCGGCGGCTTCTTCTTCATCGTCTTCGGCGTGACCACCCTGCTCGCGGCGGTCGCGCAGATCAACCCGATCTGGGCCTACGGCCCCTACAACCCGTCCCCGGTCACGGCAGGCTCGCAACCGGACTGGTACATGGGCTGGCTGGAGGGCGCGATCAGACTGCTGCCCGGCTGGCTGGAGTTCCAGGTCTTCGGCTGGACGTTCAGCTTCAACATCGCGATCGGTGGTCTGATCCTGCCGGGCATCGTCACCACCGTGGCCATGGCCTACCCGTTCCTCGAGGCGTGGGTCACCGGCGACAAGCGGGAGCACCACCTGCTCGACCGCCCGCGCAACGCGCCCACCCGGACGGCGCTGGGCGCCATGTCGATCGCGTTCTACGTGCTGCTGTGGGCCGGCGGAGGCAACGACATCATCGCCACCCACTTCAAGCTGTCGATCAACGACATCACGACCTTCCTCAGGTTCGCGGTGTTCGCGATCCCGCCGCTGGTGTTCCTGGTGGCCAAGCGGATCTGCCTGGGGCTGCAGCGCCGCGACCGTGACCTCGTGCTGCACGGGGTCGAGACGGGTCGGGTCGTCCGGCTGCCGCACGGCGAGTTCTTCGAGGTGCACGAGCCGCTGGACGAGCACGCCCGCTGGGAGCTCGTGCAGCACGACACGCACCGCCCGCTGCCCCCGCCCGAGGCCACCGACGAGCAGGGAGTCAGGGCGCCGGGCCTTCGCGCCGCCGGTGTGCGGGCCAAGTTGTCCCGGTTCTGGTTCGAGGACCGCATCGAGGGCGTCACACCGGCCGAGCTGGCGGCGGCGCACTCGCACGGCGAGCACGACGCGGTCGAGTCCCACGGCGAGCACGCGGCGATCGAGTCCAACGTCGTCGAGACGGGATCCGACTCCCGCGCCTGAGCCCTTCCGACCAGAGCGTGAACCCCGTCGAAGGATCAGCCGTCTATACACCGCCTCAGCGGACTTGGCCGCGGGTTGAAACCCGGCGTGACGTTACGGATGGTTCGATTGCCGACAGGTTTGCTGTCCCCTGCCCACATTGCCGCCGTCAGCTCCGCCTTGCCGGATCTGGTGATAGACCAACGAGAGGTCTATGAAGACGTCTTTCGCGCGATGTATCGAGGTCTCCCCCGTGCCGAGTCGATCTTTCTCAACTCCGGCGTGCAGACCCGGCGCGTCATGTGTCATCCGAAGGAGTGGCTCGGTGATCCGGTACCGCTGACCGGCGAGCGGATGAAGCGATGGGCCGAGGCGGCGATGACGTTGAGCCGGCGGTCAGTCGCCAGCGCGTTGGCCAACATCGACCCGGCGTCCATCGGAAGCCTGGTGTTCGCAAGCTGTACCGGTTACGACGCCCCCTCGCCGGACATCCTGCTGGCAAAGGAGTTTGGGCTCCCAGCGACGCTGCGCCGCACCTTCGTCGGACATATGGGCTGCTACGCAGCCTTTCCAGCGATCAAGATCGGTTTGGACGCCTTGCGTGCGCGTCCCGAGGAACAGGTCTTGATCGTGTGTACGGAAATCTGCAGTCTGCATGCGCGGCCCGAAGCCGATCTCGAGCAGGCGGTGTGCCACGCCTTGTTCGGTGACGCCAGCGCTGCTCTGGTGCTGAGCGCTGGTGCGGGCACGGGGCCGCGGATACTGCGAACGCACACCGAAACGATGTACTCGACCGCGGATCAGATGGGCTGGGAAGTCCTTGATGACGGTTTCCGCATGCGGCTGTCCCGCCGCGTGCCGGCAAGCATTGCCAGCGAAGTCGAGGGGTTTACGACGCGCTTGCTGGACCCGCTCGGGCTCGCGATCAGCGACGTTCAGCATTGGAGCGTGCACGCCGGCGGCCCACGGATCATCGATGCGGTCGTTCGCGCGCTAGGACTTCGGCAGGAGCAGTACCAAGCAAGCCTCGACGTGCTCGCAGACTACGGCAACTGCTCCTCGCCCACCTCGCTGCTCGTCCTGCAACGCCTGCTCGATGCCTACCGGCCCGAGCCAGGCAGTACTGGTGTGCTGATGGCGTTCGGTCCTGGCTTGACGATGGAGGGCCTGGTACTGCGTTACTAGCTGACGGATCGCCTGGAACGGCTTGCCCGAGCGAGGAGAGGCTATGCGGTTGGAGCGGTCCGACGATGCTTCGGTGGCCGAGATGCCGAAGGCGCTGTACCTGGCGGGCGCTCTGCAGCGCAGGTTCGACTCGGCCTTGTTGAGAGTGGGGTCGGTCGAGTCGCGGCTGCTGCGGCCCCGGCTTCGCCCGGTCCGGATCGACCGCCCGGTGTACGTCACGGGGATGGCTCGGACCGGGACGACGATCACGCTGGAGATGCTGAGCCGGCACCGGGACGTAGCCAGCCACTGCTACCGCGATATGGCGATGCCCTTCCTCCCTTTCGTGTGGAATCGACTGCTCGACCGATTGCCGCTTCCGCGGGAGCAGCTGCGACCGCGCTTGCACCAAGACCGGATCCTCATCACGAAGGAGAGCCCGGAGGCAGTCGAGGAGATGATCTGGCTCAAGTTCTTCCCGGCGCTTCACGACGAGGAGCGCTCGGCCGTCCTCGATGCGAATGTCAGAAACCCGGAGTTTGAACGCTACTACCGGGACCACATCGGCAAGCTGCTGCTTGCCCGCCGACGGCACCGCTACCTCACCAAGGCGAACTACAACGCCACCCGACTCGCGTATCTGGCGAGCGTCTTTCCCGATGCTCTCTTTGTCGTCATGGTGCGCGATCCGCTGGCTCACTACGCCTCATGGCTCAAGCAAGACGAACTGTTCGAACGCACGCAGGCGACTGATCAACGGTGGACGATGGCCCTGCGAGCCCTCGGGCACGACGAGTTCGGGCCCGGCCGGCGCTTCATCAACACCGGCAGCGCAGAGTTGGTCCGCCAGATCAGAACTGCCTGGGACGCCGACGACCGGGCACGCGCCTTCGGCCTGTACTGGAACTCGATCTACGGGCATGTGCTCGACACCATGCAGCGCGATCCAGTGGTGGCCCGGGCCGTGCTGCTCGTCCCTTACGAGGACCTCTGCGCGCAACCAGGGGAATGGATTGATCGCCTTCTGCAGCACACCGGGCTCGCCGCCGACGGATTCGCGTCCGTGCGCACCGAGTACGTCGAGAGGTTGAGCCTGCCGAGCTACTACCGGGCGACGCTCGAGGATCGGGAACGGCGGCAGTTGCTGGCGACAACGGCTGCCGTCCGTGTTCGCCTCGACGCGGCCTGCGATCGGGTCGACTGAATGGCCTCGCGCTCAGCGGGTTCCGCGCCCGACCGCCCAGCGGAACGACGTCAGATTGCGGACTTCTTCGCCCACTGGGCCGACGTCTCGTTCCACATCGTGTAGCCGTTGTACTCCTCGAGCCCCCGTGAGGACCCGACGAACTTCACGACGTCACCCATCTTGGACCGGTCGAACAGCCACTTGGCGTCGGTCGGGCTCAGGTTGGTGCAGCCGTGGCTGACGTTCGCGTTGCCCTGGGAGCCGACCGACCACGGGGCCGAGTGCAGAAACTCACCGCTCCAGGTCAGGCGCATGGCCCACTCGGTCTTGAGCCGGTAGTAGCCCGGCTGGCCCTTCGGGATGCCCACGGTCGTGGAGTCCATGATGTGCTCGGACTCGCGGGAGAGGATCACCTTGATCCCGCTGCGCGTCTCGGTCTCGCTGCCGGGGCGTCCGGTGCTGACCTTGAGGGTGCGCAGGACCTTGCCGTTCTGGGTCACCGTCATCCGGTGGGTCTGGGTGTTGACCGTGCTGACCATCGCGGACCCGATGGTGAAGGTGTTGTGCGCCCCCGCCGACGTCCAGAGGTTCTGCTTGGTCTCGATGCCGGCGATGTCGGCGTCCACCGTGACCTTGGTGCCCGGCTTCCAGTACTTGGCGGGGCGGAAGATGAGCTGGCGTGCGTCCAGCCAGCCCCACTGCCCGGTGACCGCGGGGGTCGCGGTGACCTTGACGCGGCGCTCCACCTCGGCGCGCTTGTCGGTGTCGACCGGGCTGACGAACTGGATGACCACCGGCATGCCGACGCCCACGACGCCGGACGACGGGATCACCGTGTAGTTCGCGGTGTCCTTCGGGGTCAAGGTGCGCAGCGTGGACGAGATGGACGTCGACTTGCCCTCGTCGTTCGTGGCGGTCGCGCTCACGTGGTACGTCGTCTTCGGCGTGAGGCTGGCGGACGACGTCCAGACGGTCTTGGACGCGTTCAGCTCGCCGGTCACCTCGTTGGCGCCGTTTGCAGTGAGCTGGACGTCGCTGATGGTGCCGTTCTCGGCCGTGACGGTGACCGAGGCGTCCGGGCGCACCGAGGTGGCGCCGTCAGCCGGGGTGACCGAGAGGGAGGCCGCCGGCGAGGTCGTGACCGACGGGGTGGCCGATGCGCTCGGGGTGCCTTCGGCCGCCGCGTCAGGCGTCACCGACTGACAGGCGGACGTCGCCAGACCGACAGTCAACAGCACCGCGGACCACGCCAGCACGCCCTTGTGGCGGCCCCGGAACGCGGTGGAGGTCGAACTCGTCATGCACATCCCCTGAAGGCTGTTCCAGGCGTCGCGACACCCACGTGCCACGCGCTCGACCGGGACGGGATGATGTGCGTCGCCCTGACGCGTCCCGGTAGGGGCATCAAGAACCGGGACCTCCGGCTCTGGCGACCCCTCGATTGTAAGGCACAGGGATCGATCTGCCCTAAACACCCGGCGCGGCGCGCGTCCCGAAGATCAGTGCGCGTGTGCTCCGCGCCAGTACTCGAAGACCCAGCCGATCAGCGCCAGCGAGGCCAGGCCGAGGCCGATGTAGAGCAGCCACCAGCCGGCCGCCAGACCCATGAACATCACGGCGCAGGACGCAGCCAGCGGCAGCGGCCACCACGAGTGCGGCGAGAAGAACCCGTACTCACCCGCGGCCGCCTCGATCGGCGCCGCCGGGTCGTCTTCGGGACGCGGGTCGATGTGCCGTGCCGTGTACCAGAGGTACCAGCCGACCATCAATGCGAGCCCAGCCGTGAGGAACAGGCCCACCGGACCGACGGGCTCGTCCCAGTGCGTCAGGATGCCGTAGATCACCCCGACCGGCGCGAAGAAGAACGCGCCGGCCCCGAACAGCCAGCTCTCGACCTTCACGTCAGCTCTCCTCGCCCTTCGGCTCCTGGTTGGCGGCCGCTCCGTCGCCCGATCCGGTGCCACCCGCCGTGGCGCCCACGGCCTCGGCATCGAGGTCGGGCTCGCCGTACAGGTGGTCCAGCACGGACTTGTCCGCGGTGGGCTGGTCGAGCTCTGCGATCTCGGGGTGATGCAGGTCGAAGGCCGGCCGCTCGGACCGGATGCGCGGGATGCTGGTGAAGTTGTGCCGGGGCGGCGGGCAGGAGGTGGCCCACTCGAGCGACGCGCCGTAGCCCCACGGGTCGTCGACCTCGACCAGCGGAGCCGTCCGCCAGGTCTTCCAGACGTTGTAGATGAAGGGCAGCGTGGAGGCGCCGAGCAGGAAGGCCCCGATGGTCGAGAACTGGTTCTCCCAGGTGAAGCCCTCGCCGGCGTAGTAGTCGGCGTAGCGGCGCGGCATGCCCTCGACCCCGAGCCAGTGCTGGATCAGGAAGGTCATGTGGAAGCCGATGAACAGCATCCAGAAGTGCACCTTGCCGAGTCGCTCGTCGAGCATCCGCCCGGTGAACTTCGGCCACCAGAAGTAGAAGCCGGCGAACATGGCGAACACGACCGTGCCGAAGACGACGTAATGGAAGTGGGCCACCACGAAGTAGCTGTCGGTCACGTGGAAGTCCAGCGCGGGGCTGGACAGGATGATGCCGGTCAAGCCGCCGAACAAGAACGTGACGAGGAAGCCGATCGACCACAGCATCGGTGTCTCGAACGTCAGCTGGCCACGCCACATCGTGCCGATCCAGTTGAAGAACTTCACCCCGGTCGGCACCGCGATCAGCATCGTCATGAACGCGAAGAAGGGCAGCAGCACCTGGCCGGTGGCGTACATGTGGTGGGCCCACACCGTCACGGACAGCGCGGCGATCGCGATCGTCGCGAAGACCATTCCCTTGTAGCCGAACAGCGGCTTGCGGCTGAACACCGGGATGATCTCGCTGATGATGCCGAAGAACGGCAGAGCGATGATGTAGACCTCGGGATGGCCGAAGAACCAGAACAGGTGCTGCCACAGCATCGCGCCACCGTTGGAGGCGTCGAACACGTGCGCACCCAGGCGCCGGTCGGCACCGACCGCCAGCAGCGCCGCGGCCAGCACCGGGAAGGCCATCAGCACCAGCACCGACGTGATCAGCGTCGTCCAGCTGAACAGCGACATCCGGAACATCGTCATTCCGGGGGCCCGCATGCAGATGATCGTGGTGATGAAGTTGACCGCGCCCAGGATGGTGCCGAAACCAGCCAACGCCAGTCCGAACACCCACAGGTCGGAGCCCAGGCCGGGCGAGTACACCACGCTTGACAGCGGCGAGTAGGCCGTCCAGCCGAAGCTGGCCGCGCCCTGCGGGGTGAGGAAGCCGACCGAGGCGATGATGCCGCCGAACAGGTACATCCAGTAGGCGAACATGTTCAGCCGCGGGAACGCGACGTCCGGCGCGCCGATCTGCAGCGGCATCAGCGCGTTGGCGAAGCCTGCGAACAAAGGCGTCGCGAACAGCAGCAGCATGATCGTGCCGTGCATGGTGAAGAGCTGGTTGTACTCGTCCGGCGTCCGCACGATCTGCAGGCCCGGCGAGAAGAGCTCGGCGCGGATCAGCAGCGCGAGCACGCCACCGATCATGAAGAACACGAACGAGGTGATGAAGTACAGGTTCGCGATGACCTTGTGGTCGGTGCTGGTGACCCACTTGACCACCGTCCGCCCCAGGGTGGGTCGGGCGGGCTCCACCCAGTCGACCTCGCGGTACAGGGTGGTCATCACTGTCCTCCCACGTTCGGGATCTTCTCCGCCTGGCCGGGAACGAGCTGCTCCGGACTGAGGGAGTTGGGCAGCAGGCCGGTCTGGCCCTTGGCCTTCAGGTCCGCCATGTGCTGGTCGTAGTCCGCCTGCGAGACGACCTTCACCTGGAACAGCATCTGCGAGTGGTACGCGCCGCACAGCTCGGCGCACTTGCCACGGTACGTCCCGATGTCGGTGGGCGTGACCTGGAAGGTGTTCACCATGCCCGGCAGCATGTCGAGCTTCATCAGGAACGCCGGCACCCAGAACGAGTGGATGACGTCGCGCGAGGTCAGCACGAACTGGGTGGACTTGTCGACCGGCAGGTAGAGGATCGGTGCCTTCTCCTGGTCGGTGTCGGTACCGGTCAGGGGGGTCTGCGTCGTCGCCTCGTACACGTCGTTCGACAGGTAGTTGAAGTCCCACGCCCAGCGCTTGCCGACGACGTTCACCACGTTGTCGGGGTGGGCCGAGACCTTGAGCAGCGTCGTCTCGTCGCGCGCGGTGTAGTAGAACAGCGCACCGATCATGAACAGCGGGATGACCGAGTACAGGATCTCGATCGGCAGGTTGTAGCGCAGCTGCGTCGGGACGTGGTCGTCGTCCTTGCGCCGGCGGTACGCGACCACGCTGAAGATGATCAGACCCCATACGAGCGCCCCGACGGCGAGCGCCGCGATCCAGGAATTGACCCACAGGTTGGTGACGATCGGGGCGTCGGTCGTGACGCCCTTGGGCAGGAAGCCGCGCTCCACGACCGGCGAGCAACCACTGAGGGCCAGCGCGGCGGCTGCCGCGAGGACCGCGAGTCGCGCCACGGGCCTGCGGCTCCGACGCGATCGAGGGAGGTGACGCACGACGCACCTTTCGGACGGTTTCCTCGGCGGCTGGGCGCTGCCTTCGAACAGGCCACAACCTACCGCAGCATGTCCGCTCGACCTGGGCAGGGTGGGGCTAGCGTTGCGCGCGTGCCGAACCCGCCGCACGCGTCCCACCGCCGGTTCCTGGACGCCTCGTCTCCACCGTTGTCCGACGTGGCCCGCCGGACCCTGCTCAACGCATTGGACCAGGGCTGGGCCGACCCTCGCCGGCTGCACGCCGAGGGCCGGCGCGCCCGGGCGCTGCTGGACGGCGCTCGCGAGGCGGTCGCCGCGGTGCTCGAGGTCGGCACCGACTCGGTCTCGTTCACCGGGTCCGGCACGACCGCCCGCCAGCTCGGGCTGCGCGGGCTCCTGCACGGTCGACGCCGGGCCGGTCGCGCGCTGGTGCTCAGTGCCGTGGAGCACTCCGCCCTGCTGCACACGGGTCAGTGGCACGAGAGCACGGGTGGGACGACGGCGCTCACGCCGGTCGACAGCCTGGGCCGAGTGCGCCTGGGCGAGCTCGCCGCCCAGGTCCGGTCAGAGGGTGTCGCGGCCGCCTGCCTGCAGGCTGCGAACGGCGAGGTCGGCACCCGGCAGCCGGTGGCCGAGGCTGCGGCGATCTGCGCCGACGCGGCGGTGCCGCTGCTGGTGGACGCCGGCTCGGTGCTGGGGCGCGACGCGCTGCCGATCGGTGGCGACGTGCTGGTGGCCGACGCCCGCTCGTGGGCCGGCCCAGCGGGAGTCGGCGTGCTCGCGGTGCGCAGCGGCGTGCGCTGGCGCGCTGACTGGCCGGTGGACGAGAACGAGCTCGGCCGGGTCCCGGGTGAGCCGGACGTGCCGGCCGCGCTGGCCGCCGCGGCCGCCCTGCAGGATGCCGAGCAGCATCGGCTGCAGCGGGCCGAGGTTGCGCGCGACCTGGTCGACCGGATCCGAGCGGCAGCCGCGGCGGTCCCGGACACCGAGGTGGTCGGCGACCCGGTGGACCGACTGCCGCACGTGGTGACCTTCTCCTTCCTGTTCGTGGACGGCGAGGCGCTCGTCCACGAGCTGGACCGGCGCGGGTTCGCCGTCGCCAGCGGGTCGGCGTGCACCGCCAGCACGTTGGAGCCCAGTCACGTGCTCGCCGCGATGGGGGTGCTGACCCACGGCAACCTGCGACTGACCCTGCCGCTGGACCCGTCGGCGCAGGACGCCGACGCGTTCTGCGCGGAGCTACCCGGCGCGGTAGCCGACGTCCGCCGGATGCTCGGTTCGGACCGGCTGTGAGCGCACCCGTCGAGCCGGTGCCGGTCGTCGTCGACGCCCGCGGCCTGCGCTGTCCCCTGCCGGTGATCCGGCTGGCCCAGGCGGCCGCCGACCTCCCCGCCGACTCTGTCGTCGTCCTGCTCGCCACCGACGTCGCCACTCGGCACGACGTCCCGGCGTGGGCGCGGATGCGTGGGCACCAGTGGGTCGGGGTCGAGGAGGAGCCGGGCGGCGACCTGCGGCTCACGGTGCGGCTGGTGGCCAGGCCGTAGGCTGTTCGCGTGAGCGCTCCCACGGACGACGTCACCCAGACCACCGAGATCACCACGCTCGAGCAGCTGCGCCAGCTGGTCGGCGAGCCCCAGCCGCGAGTTGCCAGCAAGGACCGCTCGGAGCTTTCGGACGTGCACCGCCGCTGGCTGGCCGCGTCCCCCATGTGCTTCATCGGCACCTCGGCGTCCGACGGCACCTGCGACGTCTCACCCAAGGGCGACCCGGCCGGACTGGCCCTGGTGCTGGACGCGACGACGATCGCGATCCCGGAGCGCCCCGGCAACCGGCGAGTGGACGGCTACCGCAACGTGCTGAGCAACCCGCACGTCGGCCTGCTGTTCGTCATCCCCGGGCGCGGCGACACGCTACGGGTCAACGGCCGAGCCCGGCTGGTCAGCGACGCGCCCTGGTTCGACGACCTGGTGGTCAAGGACCATCGGCCGCTGCTGGCGCTGGTGGTCGACGTCGAGAAGGTCTTCTTCCACTGCGCCAAGGCGTTCCTACGCTCGCAGCTGTGGGACCCCTCGACCTGGCAGCCGGACGCGGTCGAGTCACGCGCCAGGATCGCCGCGAAGATCGAACGTCCGGACACCCCGCTGCCTGAGCTGGAGCAGTACTACGGCCCGAGCTACGCGGACGGCCTCTACCGAGCCTGAGCGACGTCCCCGGACGCGGCTCAGCTGAACGGCACCGGCGGCGCGAGCTCGAGTGCGTCCCGCAGCCGGCGCAGGTAGTCCTCGCGCGGCAGCTCGACGACGCCCAGGCTGGCCAGGTGCTCGGTACGCCACTGGACGTCGAGCAACCGGCGGGCCGAGTCGTCGGCCGCCCGCATCACCTCGACCAGTGCCGCGAGCGCCACCTTTGAGGCGTCCCGCTCCCGGTGGAACATGGACTCCCCCGCGAACAGGCCGCCGATGGCCAGTCCGTACAGGCCGCCGACCAGGTCGCCGTTCCGCCAGCACTCCACCGAGTGGGCCCACCCGAGCTCGTGCAGCTGCTGGTAGGCCGCGGCGATGGCGGGGGTGATCCAGGCGCCGTCGCGGCCGGGGTCGGCGCAGCCGCGCACCACGTCGGCGAAGGCGGTGTCGATGCGGATCTCGAACCGCGGCAGCATCCGGCGCAGCGACCGGCTCACCCGCAGCGAGTCCAGCGGCAGCACGCCCCGGGGGTCCGGGGACCACCAGCCCAGCGGTGCCCGACCGCCGCTGCCGATGCCCATCGGGAACAGCCCACGCCGGTAGGCCGCCAGGATCGTGCCGGGCGCCAGGTCGGCGCCGACCCCGACGAGGTCCTCCCCCGCCTCGGGATCGACGTCCAGGTCCCACGGGGACGGCGGTGGCTCGGACTGGGGCACCGTGGGCTCGCGGGCTCGTCGCGGTCCGGTCAGACCCGGCTGATCGTCAGGTGCGGCTCGATCTCGGCGGCCGCGTCCAAACCGTAGGCGTCCGAGAAGCGTTGCAGGAAGCCGCCGCGGCCCAGCTCGTACTCCTGGGTGCCGACGGTCTCGATCACGTAGGTCGCGAGCATCGAGCCGACCTGGGCGCAGCGGGTCAGGCCGAGGTCCCAGGACAGCCCGGCCAGGAAGCCCGCCCGGAAGGCGTCGCCGACTCCGGTCGGGTCGGCCTTGCGCAGCTCCTGCGCCACCGGCACCAGGATCGCGTCCTGACCCAGCTGGTCGATCCGTACGCCGCTGGCGCCGAGGGTGGTGATCCGGGTGCCGACGCGCCCGAGGATCTCGCTCGCCGTCCAGCCGGTCTTCTGCTCGGTCAGGTGCGCTTCGTACTCGTTGCTGAACAGGTAGGTCGCACCGTCGATGAGCCGCCGGATGAACGGGCCGTCCGCGAAGGCCAGCTGCTGGGAGGGGTCCGCGGCGAAGGCGTAGCCGCGGGCCCGGCACTCCTCGGTGTGCCGCAGCATCGCCTCGGGGTCGTTCGCCCCGATCAGCACCAGGTCGAGGCCGCCGCGGGCCTGGGCCAGCGGGGTGAGCTCGATGTCGCGGGCCTCACTCATGGCGCCCGCGTAGAACGAGGCGATCTGGGCCTGGTCGGAGTCGGTGGTGCAGATGAACCGGGCGGTGTGCCGCAGCTCGCTGGTGCGCACCCCGCCGCAGTCGACGCCGTGCCGCTCGAGCCAGGCGCGGTAGTCCACGAAGTCGGCACCGACGGCACCGACCAGCAGCGGACGGAGGCCGAGGTTGGCCAGTCCGAACGCAATGTTGGCCGCGACGCCGCCTCGGCGGATCTCGAGGTCGTCGACCAGGAAGGACAAGGAGATCTTGTCCAGCTGCTCGACGACCAGGGAGTCCGCGAAGCGGCTCGGGAAGGTCATCAGGTGGTCGGTGGCGATGGAGCCGGTGATCGCAATCTGCACGGCGGCGACACTACCGTCCGAACATGCTGGAGTACCGATCGGTAACGCCTTACGGTCGGATCATGAGCAGATCAGCAACGGTTCCCGGGCCCCGCTCGGCGCTCGACGAGGGATCCGTGCACGACCTGTGGCTGGACGCCGCGCAGGTCGTCATGCCCGTCACCACCCCGCACCAGGGGCACCTCGCGCCGGCCGAGGACGCGCTCGTCGTCCCGCAGGACGCGGCTGACCTGCTCGGCGGTCTGCCCACGTACGGGAGCTGACCAACCAACGCAGAGAAGTGGGGCACCCGACAGACTCGGGTGCCCCACTTCTCTGCGTTCGGCCGTGATCAGCTGAAGCTGTCACCGCACGCGCAGCTGCTGCCGGCGTTGGGGTTGTCGATCGTGAAGCCCTGCTTCTCGATGGTGTCCGCGAAGTCGATCGTGGCGCCGCCGAGGTAGGGCGAGCTCATCCGGTCGACGACGACCTCGACGCCGCCGAAGTCCTCAACCAGGTCACCGTCGAGGTCACGCTCGTCGAAGTACAGCTGGTAGATCAGGCCGGAGCAGCCACCGGGCTGCACGCCGATCCGCAGCCGCAGGTCGTCGCGGCCCTCCTGCTCGAGCAGGCTCTTGACCTTCTGCGCAGCCACGTCGGTCAGCACCACGCCGTGGGCGGGTGCCTCGGCGGCGGTCTGGTCGGTGGACTGGGTGGTCTCGGTCATTCGCGCATCCCTACTCGTCGACTCGTCGATCTGGCGGCCGTCAGCGACAACCACGTCCGTGCCCGGCATGTTCCCGTGCTCAGGTGCACGCTGCCACTGAGTCAAGAGTACGTCGTCAGCGGGACCACGTCCGCGCCACCCGCCGGGCGCGTCGGGTCAGGGCTCCGGCGGGGTCGGCCCGGACCTCGGCCAGCCAACCCGGCCGGTCGCTGAGCGCGTACGCCGCGGAGACCCCGAGGTTCAACGTCTCGCGGCGTCCGACCTCCACCTCCACGGCGAGGACGACGACCGGCAGCCCGATGCCGAGGGCGTGCGCGGCCACGCACGCCACGACCCCCGAGCGCATCGACTGCCAGCCGAACAGTGACTCCCCGGTGACCAGCAGGTCGGCGGCCCCCAGCCGCTCGGTGAGTCCGGTGGCCGCGACCGCCTCGCCGACGCCGTCCACCCGCACGCCGCCGAGCAGCATCAGGGCGAACCCGATCCCGCCGCCGGCGCCGGCACCCGCGCCGGCCGCGAGACCGCTGCCGGCGAGGGTGCGTCCGGCGACCAGCGAGGTCTGGGCCACGTGCGCGAAGCGGCCGAGGGCCGCCTCCAGCGCCTGGGCCTGCTCGGGGCTCGCCCCTCGTCGGGCGGCGTCGGTGGCGCTGGCTCCATGGAACCCCAGCAGCGGCAGGTCGGACGACGTCGCCGCCACCAGCTGGACGCCGCGCAGCCGCTCGCGTGCCGCGGCCAGGCCGTCTACCGCGTCGTCCGGCATCTCGGCGAGCGCGCCGCCACCCAGCGCCAGGTGCTCAGGGCTGCCGGCGCCGAGCGCAGCCAGCAGGCCGGCGCCGCCATCGTGCGAGGCGACGTCGCCGACGCCTACCACCACCCGGGAGGCGCCCTCCTGGACCGCGGCGTCGACCAGCTCGCCGACTCCGACGCTGGTGGCCCGCCACGGGTCGCGTGCGTCGCCGTGGAGCAGCTGCGGACCACAGGCCTGGCCGGCCTCCAGGTAGGCGGTGCGTGCGCCGTCCGCCTCGGTCACCATCAGCACGGTCGCGGGGACGGGCTCGCCGAGCGGTCCGCTCACCGTCACCGGCAGCAGGTCACCGCCCCGGGCGGCCATCACCACGTCGACGAAGCCCGCACCACCGCTGGACAGCGGGCAGGTGGTCAGGGAGTCGTTCGGCGCCCACTCGGCCCAGCCTGCGGCGATCGCATCGGCGGCCTGTTGGGCGTCCAGGTGCCCGACGAACGCGTCGGGAGCGATCAGCACGCGCACGCTGGCATCCTCCCAGGTCACGCGCGGCCGGTCAGCAGCGCTGTGCGACGATCGGGGGCGTGAGCACCTTCACCGAACCGGCCCCGACGTCCGCGGCTCTGCTGCTGCTCGGTCGCGGCCGAGACCTGGCCAGTGAGCGCGGCGTGGAGTGCCCCGGCGATCTGCCGGCGCCGTCCGACCCGGGACTGGTCGAGCGGGCCCGGGTGGCGAAGGCCGCTCTCGGCGACCAGGTGTTCGTGCTGGGGCACCACTACCAGCGCGACGAGGTCATCGAGTTCGCCGACGTCACCGGCGACTCCTTCAAGCTCGCCCAGCAGGCGGCCGCGCGGCCGGACTCGCCGTACATCGTGTTCTGCGGCGTGCACTTCATGGCGGAGAGCGCAGACATCCTGACCGCCGAGCACCAGCAGGTCGTGCTGCCAGACCTGGCCGCGGGCTGCTCGATGGCCGACATGGCCGCGATCAGCCAGGTCGAAGACGCCTGGGACGACCTGGTCGATGCCGGCGTCGCGGACGACGTCGTGCCCGTTTCGTACATGAACTCCACGGCCGCCATCAAGGCCTTCACCGGCCGGCACGGCGGCACGATCTGCACGTCGTCCAACGCGCGGACGGCGCTGGAGTGGGCGTTCGGGCAGCGTCCCGAGGGCCGCGGCAAGGTGCTCTTCCTGCCGGACCAGCACCTGGGCCGCAACACCGCGGTGCTCGAGCTGGGGCTGGCGCTGGAGGACTGCGTGCTCTACGACCCGCACAAGCCGCTGGGCGGGCTGACCCGCGAGAAGCTGCAGGACGCCCGGATGATCCTGTGGCGGGGGCACTGCTCGGTGCACGGCCGCTTCACCCTGGACTCGGTGCAGGACGTGCGCGAGCAGGTGCCCGGCGTCCAGGTGCTGGTGCACCCGGAGTGCCGCAACGAGGTGGTGTCGGCCGCCGACCACGTCGGGTCGACAGAGAAGATCATCCAGGTGCTGGCCGCCGCGCCGGCGGGCTCCTCGTGGGCGATCGGTACCGAGCTCAACCTGGTCCGCCGCCTGGCGCGGCAGAACCCGCGGCTCAACGTCTCGTTCCTGGACAAGACAGTCTGCTTCTGCTCGACGATGAACCGGATCGACCTACCGCACCTGGTGTGGTCGCTGGAGTCGCTGGCCGCCGGGCGCGTGGTCAACCGGATCGTCGTCGACCCGGACGTCGCGCACTGGGCCCGGGTGGCTCTGGACCAGATGCTCGCGCTGCCCGGGATCACCGCTCAGGACTGACGCGAGCCGGCCACCGACGCTCGACCGGTGGTGCGAGCGATGCGGTCGTGATCGCGACCGCTTGCATCGCACCACGGCTGGCGTCACGCGGGCAGCCCAAACCCGCGAGGACTCATGCGGACGCCCGGCCGAACACGGTTGGACGCCACGAGGCTCGTATAGACCCGCTCAATGCGCTGGAGCACCTCCGCCGGTCTGCGCCCGATGGACGAAGGGGTGAACCCCAGGACGACAACCCCGTGCTCCGCCAGCTCGCCATCCCGCTCCACAGTGCCCTCCCAGTCCGCATCACGCTGGTGATAGGCGCGCGAGTGCACCATCAGTGCCAGCCCGACGTCGTCGAACCAGACGTCGGGCGAGATCAGGAAGCGCCCGGCAACCTCGAGCGAGGGGTTCGGCCAAGCCCGCGAAAGCACCGGGCTCGTCGAGCACAGGGTCAGCAGGCCAGCCTCCGGTGCGGACCATGCACCTGCCCGTGCGAGGCGAACGGCCGAACGCACCGCCTGGCTCCCCCGACGAGCTCCAGCCTCAACCTCGTGGTCGAGCTCCTCCAACGTGACCAGCCGGCGCTGCACAGCCTCGATCACCAGTGACGTCGCCTCGTCGGCAGAAGTGGCCGAGCGCGCCGCATCGACGACCGCACGCGCCGGCGGGGCCAACCGAAGGATGCCTCGCACCATCGGTGCGGGCACGGGCCTGGCCGTCGCCATGACCTCGAGGAAGCCCGTCGAGCGCGAGGCCTGTCGCCGCGGCACGAGCACTGTGACGGGACGGTTTCCGCGTGCGCTTCGCAGTCCGTGCCAGATGCAGGCGCGGTGCCCGGTGAGGACCGACTCATCGCCAGCCTCCAGCAAGGCCGCCACGAGCTGTCGACTCGCTGTGAGCTCGGCACGCCCGATGTTCACCACTTCTGGCAGGACCAGGTGCCACGAGCGTGAGAGCCGCCAACGGAGCTGGGCGCGCGTCACACCGGCCCCGCGCAGCTGCGCCCGGGTCAGGAGGTCGCTCTGCCTGCTACGCAGGCGGTCGAGCTCGTGCTCCAACGACTCTTCGCTCATGCAAGTCAGAGTCGCGAGAAGCGCCTCGAGCCGGACCGGTTCCTTGGGAGGCTGTGGACGCTGGGAATGCTGCCGCGGGCTGTGGATACTGCCCTCATCGGTATCGGGCGAGCTGTGGTGCGAGGGGGCTGGTCGTGATCGCAGCCATGCCGATCGCACCAGCGCTCGTTCGTGACACGACGAGAGCCACGGTGGTCGCTCAGCCGAGGGCGACGTAGAGCTTGCGCAGGGACTCGTGCACCTGCCACGTCGTCCGGTCACCCGCGAACAGCCGTACGGCGGAGCCGGGCCCGACGTGCAACGTCTCGCCGTCCTCGACGATGACCGTCGCCCGACCGGACAGGACGACGAACACCTCGTCCACCTCGGTGTCGCGCGCCACGCCGGCGCCGATCGACCAGACGCCGACCTCCGCCTCGCCGAGGTCGCACAGCGCGGCGGCAGCGGTCGGCGGCTCGCCCGGCACGGCCTCGGCAAGCTCCAGAACCAGCGCCCCGACGTCCGGAGCGAGCAGCCGGGCCCGGTTCGCCGCGGTCACGATCCCAGCTGCCCGAGCCGCTCGAGCAGCACGGCCTCGGCCACGCACACCCGTTCGAACTCGCCCAGGTGCAGGCTCTCGTCGGCACCGTGCGCCCGCGTGTCCGGGTCCTCCACCCCGGTCACCAGGATCGCGGCGTCCGGGTAGAGCGCGGCGAAGTCCGCGATGAACGGGATCGACCCGCCGATGCCCATGTCGACCGGCTGGACACCCCACGCGTCGGCGAACGCGGCCCGTGCCGCGTCGTAGGCCGGGCCGTCGACGTCCGCCGCGAACGGCTGGCCGGTCTCGCGAACGACCACGTCGACCTTGACGCCCCAAGGAGCGTGTGAGCGAAGGTGCTCGGCCAGGATCTCGTAGGCTTCGTTCGCGTCCTGGCCGGGCGCGACGCGCATCGAGATCTTCGCCTTCGCCTTGGCGGCCAACGTGTTCGACGCCTTGGCGGTGGACGTCGCATCGAACCCGACGACGGTCAGCGCGGGCTTGGTCCACAGTCTCGAGGTCAGCGAGCCCTCACCGATCAGCTGGACGCCGTCCAGCACCCCGGCATCGGCCCGAAGCTGCTCCTCGGTCAGGTCCAGCTCGGCCGCCTCGCCACTCACCAGCCCTTGCACCGCAACGTTTCCCGCGTCGTCGTGCAGGGTCGCCAGCAGCCGGATCATCGCCGTCACAGCATCGATCGCGGCGCCACCGTACATGCCGCTGTGCACCGAGTGGTCGAGCGTACGCACCTCGACGTACGCCTCCACCAGACCTCGCAGGCTGGTGGTCAGTGCGGGAACGCCGATCTTCCAGTTCGTGGAGTCGGCGAGCACCAGGACGTCGGCGGCGAGCTTGTCGCGGTGGGCGGCCAGGATGCGTCCCAGGGACGGCGAGCCGGACTCCTCCTCCCCCTCCACGAAGATGGTCAGCCCGACCGGGGGCTGCCCGTCGTGTGCGCGGATCGCAGCCAGGTGCGCCATCACGCCGGCCTTGTCGTCGGCGGCGCCACGTCCGTAGAGCCGGCCCTCGCGCTCGACCGGCTCGAAGGGGGCGGACGTCCAGTCCGACTCCTCGCCGGGCGGCTGGACGTCGTGGTGGGCGTACAGCAGCACCTGGGGCGCGCCGTCCGGGCCGGGCAGCCGACCGACCACTGCCGGTGCGCCGCCCTCGTCGAGCACCTCGACGTCCTGCATCCCGGCCCCGCGCAGGAGCTCGGCCACCGCGTGGGCGCTGGCCGCGACGTGCGCCTGGTCGAAAGCCTCCTCCGAGACACTGGGGATGCGCACCAGCGCCTCGAGATCACGACGGACGCCGGGCATCTCGCGCGCCACCGCGGCGCGCAGCTCGGCCAGCCGCGCGGCGGGCAGGTCGGAGGTACCAGTGGTGCTGGAGGTCATGCGGGTCACCCTAGCCAGGCGTAGCGTGCCGTCGTGGCGCAGCAAGGCAAGGGCGATCAGCCAACGAGCTCCGAGAGCACGGTGACCGTGCTCGTCGCCTTGGCGACCAACGCGGCGATCGCGCTGGCCAAGGGCGTGGCCGCCGCGCTGTCCGGCTCGGCGGCGATGGCGGCCGAGACCGCGCACTCGGTGGTGGACACGGCCAACGAGGTGATCCTGCTGGTCGCCTTGCGGCGCAGCGAGCGCCCGGCGGATCGGCACCGCCCGTTCGGCTACGGCCCGGAACGCTTCTTCTGGTCGTTCGTCGCGGCCGTCTCGATCTTCGTCTCCGGCGCGATCTTCGCCGCGTTGGAGGGGCTGCGCTCGATCTTCGGACCCGGCCACGAGTCGGCGGAGGTGGCGCTGTCCACCATCGTGCTGGGCATCGCGTTCGTGCTCGAGGGCACCAGCTGGGTGCGGGCAACTCGCCAGGTCCGCTCGGATGCCCGCGAGCACCACCAGAGCGTGCGTGAGCTGCTGCGGTCCACCGACGACCCGACGGTGAAGACCGTGTTCTACGAGGACTCGGCGGCCCTGGTCGGCGTGGTGCTGGCGATGGCCGGCGTCTGGCTGCACGCGGCCACCGGCTCGGCCCTGTGGGACGGCCTGGCATCCTTGCTGATCGCCGCCGTGCTGGCTCTCGTCGCGTTCCTGCTGGCCCGGACCAACAAGGACCTGCTCGTCGGCAGCGCGGCCGACCCGAGGCTGGTGCGGGCGCTGGGTCGGTGGCTGGCCTCACGCCCGGAGGTCGATGCTTTGGTCGACCTGCTCACTGAGCGGATCGGCACCGACCGGGTGCTGGTCTGCGCCCGGCTGGACTTCGTCGACGGGCTGTCCGGCAGCGACATCGAGCGGCTGGCACTCGCCATGGACCGAGAGCTGCGTCGGGAGTTCCCGGACGTCGCCGAGGTGTTCCTCGAGCCCGTCCCCCGGCACGACGAGCAGCTGCGCGCCGAGGTCCGTGCCCGGTACGGCGACCGGGTCGCCTCGGCGCTGGAAGAAACCGCCGCAGAGCCCAGGTAGGATCCGCAGGTGCTCGGACGACGTAAGACCAGCCAGACAGACACCCCTGCCACGCCTGAGGCGGACCAGGGGCCAGGCAAGAACCGACCCACCCCGAAGCGACGTGAGGTCGAGGCTGCGCGCCGCCAACCGCTGGTCCCGGCGGCTCGCAAGAGCGTCGGCAAGCCCGGCAGCAAGGCGGACAAGCAGGCCGCCCGCGAGCAGCGCGTCGAGGCCCGCCAGCGGATGGTCGCCGGCGACGAGCGCTACCTCACCGCGCGCGACCGCGGACCGGTTCGCCGCTTCGCTCGCGACTTCGTGGACGCCCGGTGGAACCTCGGCGAGGTGCTGCTGCCGGTGATGTTCCTGTTCCTGATCCTGTCCTTCGTGGGCAGCGGACTGATCAAGAACCAGCAGATCTTCGGCGGCCTCCTGGTCTCGACGTACTTGCTGGTGGCGCTGTCCGCGGTCGACGCGTTCTGGATGCAGCGCCGGATCAAGAAGGCCGTGCAGGCCAAGTTCGGCGACGGGGCCATCGTCAGTGGCCTCGGCTGGTACGCGGTGATGCGCTCGTTCCAGATCCGGCGCACCCGAGTCCCCCGGCCGATGGTCAAGCGCGGCGACTTCCCGGTCTGAGCAGTGGCGGACAGCTTCGGAGGCGGCCGCGAGCCCTGGCTGGCCCGGCAGGGCAACCTGCGCAACGTGGTCCGTCAGGAGCTCGTCACCCGACAGCTGGCCCGTCATCTACCCGGGTTGCCTGCGCGGGTGCTGGACGTCGGCGCGGGGCAGGGCACCCAGTCGATCCGGTTGGCCCGGCTCGGGCACACCGTGGTGGCGGCCGAACCGGACGGCGGGATGCGGGCGGCGTTCGACGAGGCGCTCGCCGCCGAGGCCGAGGACGTCAGGGCGCGGATCACGCTCGTCGACACCGCGGTGGAGGCGCTGTCGGACCAGCACCAGCCCAAGACCTTCGACGTGGTGCTGTGCCACGGCGTCCTGATGTACCTGCCCGAGCCCGGCCAGGCGCTGTGGACGCTGAGCGACCTCGTGGCGCCCGGCGGGATGCTGTCGGTGCTGGCCCGCAACGCCGACGGCATGGCGTTGCGGCCGGGCCTGCGGCGGCAGTGGGCCGACGTCCTGGACCTGCTGGACGAGGCCGCTGAGCCACAGCCGCACTACGTCAACGAGCTCGGCGTCCGGGCGAGGGCCGACCGGCTCGAGGAGCTGGCCTCGTACGTGTCCGGACGCCGCATGCACATCGAGGCCTGGTACGGCGTGCGGCTGCTGACCGACGGGGTCGGGGTGGACGAACGAGTGCCGGACGACCCGGACGAGCTGGCGGCGCTGCTGGCCGCCGAGGAGCGGGTCTGCTCGACCGACCCCTACCGCAAGGTTGCCACGTTGCTGCATGTCATCGGACGGCGTCCGGCCGTGACCGACAGCGGGCGCTGACGTAGCGCTCCTGCGCGGCTCACCACAGCAGCGCGACACCGAGGGCGACCAGCCACAGCGACCAGGCGACGTAGGCGATCGGGGTGGTCATCGCTGCGACCCGCCAGCCGGAGCGCTCGAACGGCCCGACGAACTCCAGCGAGCACAGAGCGAGCAGCGCACCGAAGACGATGCCGAGCACGCCCAGCCAGGCCGGTGCGACCGAGCTCTGCACCACCGCGGTGCCGACCAGCACGGTCCAGGCGCCGGTGAACAGGTAACCCAGGTGCTCGCCGACCGCGACGCCCAGGTAGCGGTTGAACGACTGGAACACCACGTCTACCGCCTCGCTGCGGGCCGGCGTGAGGTCGGGCTCCGCCGCGACCCGGGCCAGGTAGGGCACCAGGAACGGCCAGCGGGACAGTCCGAGGAACTGAACGAGCGCGGCTAGCACGCCGAGGGCCGCACCCAGGCGCAGGACCGTGGCGTCGGCGCCCGTGAGCACCAGGCCGAGCAGCACGGCCAGCGGCGCGAGGGCCACTGCGGTGAGCATGAACCCCCACCACCACAGCAGCAGCGCCGTGCCGCCCTCGCGGAACCCGGCCAGTACCTCGGCCGTCGGCCGGCGCAGCACGTCGGGGTAGTCGAAGACCTTGGCCAGCGCCGCGAACGCCACGTTGAAGGCGATGGGCAGCGCGACGAGCAGGACGCCGGCGACAGCGGTGGCGCTCATCGCTGGGTCGCGAGTTGGTTCGCCGCGCCGGACCCGGCTGCGGCGCCCGTGGCTGCGAGCCGGTGCAGCACTGCCCCGGTCAGCACGGTGACCAGCAACGCGCCGCTGGACCCGAACAGGACGTAGCCGCGTTCGGCGTCCACGATGACGTTGGCGGTGACCAGCCAGCCCAGTGCCCAGCTCAGCGAGACGGTGGCCGCCCAGATCGCGGCTGCGCGTCGTCCGGGACGCCAGGCCACAGCCTGTGCCGCGCCGACGAAGGCCCCGGTGACCAGCCCACCCAGCACCAGCGCGCCGACCGAGTGCGCGCCGCCGGTCAGCGCTGCGGCGAGGGCGGCGCCGACCGACGTCCCCACGGCCGTGGCGAGCACCCAGACGAGGCCGATGCCGAGTCCGCGCAGGGCCAGCCACTGGACGACGCCCAGCACGGCACCGGCGACGAGGCCGGCCAACGCGCCGGACACCGGCCCGCCGACCGAACCGGCGGTGTGGATGGCGAGCAGGCCACCGAGCGGGAACCCCAGCAGGGTGGGCAGCCAGCGGAACCAGGACATCGCGCGCTCCTCAGGTTGTGTACGTTGTACGCTACAGAGATAACGTACGCTGTACACATGAAGGAGTCAAGACCGTGAGCCGCTCCCCTGCCGCTGCGTCCCGTGGCCGTCTGGCCCGAGGATCGCTGAGCCCCGAGACGATCCTGGACGCCGCAGAGCGGGTCGCCGCGGACGGCATCGACGCGCTCACCATCCGTGCGGTGGCCGCCGAGCTCGGCGCGTCGACGATGGCGCTGTACCGCCACTTCCCCACCAAGGACGTGCTGGTCGACGCGCTGCTCGACCGAGTCCTCGCGCGGTTCGCCCCGCCGGCCGGCACGGACGACTGGCTGCACGACCTGACCGGGTGCGCTGTCGCGCACCGTGACCTGCTGGTGCGGCATCCCTGGGCTGTGGTCCCGCTGATCTCGCACCCGACGCCCGGGCTGGGCGCGGTACGAGTCGGCGAGGT
The DNA here is from genome assembly GCF_049994355.1 of Angustibacter sp. McL0619. Classification (NCBI taxonomy): domain Bacteria; kingdom Bacillati; phylum Actinomycetota; class Actinomycetes; order Kineosporiales; family Kineosporiaceae; genus Angustibacter; species Angustibacter sp. McL0619. Next base: position 2,832,853 of record NZ_CP188257.1, read on the forward strand.
CGTCCTCGCCGCGCTCGACCGCGGCGGGGTCCGCGGCGACGCGGCCGTCGCGGCGTTCAGTGGGATCATCGCGCTCAACTACGGCTGGTCGGCCTTCGCCACCAGCAAGGACGCCGCTCGGTTCGGCGACGGCACGAGCGCCGGGCTGGGCGACCTGCTCGCCGCGCTGCCGGCCGAGCAGTTCCCGCACACCGTGCGGGTGGCGAGCGCCATGGCCGGCTACGGCTCGGACGCCCACTACACGTGGGTGCTCGGGCAGCTGCTGACCGGCCTCGCCTCGCGGGCCGCGCTGCAGCCGTGACAGGCTGGACCGGGTGAGCGACCTGCCGAACCCGCTGCCGAGCCAGGTCGATCCGACCCTGTACAGCGGCGGCGCCGGCATCGTCCTGACGCTGCTCGAGGCGCACCGCCGACTCGTCGTACGCGGTGACCTGGCCGGACCAACCGGCCGTCACGACCGCCGGACTGACATGATCGCGCCATGACCGCACAGCTGGACGTGCTGACCGTCGGCTACGTGGGCGACCGCGTCGCCGGCACCGTCGCGCTGATCCGCGACGGTGACCTCGTCGCCGTCGTCGACCCGGGCATGGTCGCCGACCGGGCCCGGATCCTGGACCCCCTCGCCGAGCTCGGCGTCCGGCCGGACTCGGTGACCGATGTGGTGTTCAGCCACCACCATCCGGACCACACCATCAACGCCGCACTGTTCCTGAACGCCAGGATCCACGACTTCTGGGCGACCTATGTCGACGACGAGTGGCTCAGCCGCGACTTCGAGGGCGGCCAGGAGCAGCTCTCGCCGTCCGTCCGGCTGCTGCTCACGCCCGGTCACAGCCCGCAGGACCTCAGCACCGTCGTCGAGACCGACCAGGGCCTCGTCGTCTGCACGCACCTGTGGTGGCACGCCGACGGGCCGGCGCAGGACCCGTACGCCGATGCCGACACCCTGCGTGCCTCGCGCCGGCTGGTGCTCGACCTGGCACCGGCCCTGATCGTGCCCGGCCACGGCGAACCGTTCACCCCCGGCCCGACCACCCCCCGCTGAGCTCAGCCCGACGGGGCGATCCTGGCCGCGAGCTCGCTGCGCGAGCGCACGTCGAGCTTGATGTAGACGTGCCGCAGGTGGTACTCGATCGTCTTCGGGCTCAGGAAGAGCGCGGCCGCGGCCTCGCGCGTCGTCCGGCCGGCGGCCAGCATGCGTGCCACCTGCAGCTCCTGCGGGGTGAGGTCCTCGAGCGCGCTGGAGCTGCGCCGGTTCGCGGTCTCACCGGTCGCCTTCAGCTCGACCGCGGCCTGATCCGCCCACGGCCGCGCACCGAGCTGCTCGAAGACCGCGAGCGCAGCGCGCAGCGGTTCGCGGGCGTCGACCCGACGGCGGGCCCGACGCAGCCTCGCACCATAGGCGAGCTGGGTGCGGGCGACCTCGAAGGAGTCCACGGTGCGCCCATGGTGCTCCATGGCGCGCTCGGCCCAGTCGTCCAGTTCAGGCTCGACACACGTCATCACCGCCGCCCGGGCGGCCCGGGCCAGCGACCACGGCTGGCCCTTGACCTGCGCTCTGGCCAGGTGACGCCCCGCGATCTCGCGCGCCTCGTCGTCCCGGCCGAGCCGGACCAGCGCGTCGACGAGCTCCGGGCCGGGTGCGACGTCCACGTCGTCCAGGCCGAGGTCGACGAGCAGCCCGTCCAGACGTTCCAGGTGGTCGAGCGCCACCTCCGGCCGGCCGAGGCCCAGCTCCAGCTCGCCCAGCGCGAAGTGTGACCAGGCCACGAAGAACGCCTCGTGGCGCGACTGCGCGACCTGCACAGCCTCCTGCGCATGGGCCCGGCAGTCCACGTCGCGCCCCCGCCGCGCCTCCAGCCACGCCAACCCCGCGAGGCACCCGGCGAGGTCGCTCCAGTGCCCGGTCTCCCTGGCGAGGTTGATGCCCTCGGTGTACGTGGCCTCCGCCACGTCCCAGCGGTCGGTGGTCGCCTGGTCCCGCGCCAGGTTGAAGAGCAGGAACGGCAGTCCGCCGATCGCCGTCCGGCGCCGCAGGTCCGTCATCACCGTCCGGATCAGGTCGCGACCAGTCTCGCTCTCGCGTAGGAACAGCGGACCGGCTACGAGCCACGGCGCAAGCGTCGGGTCGTGCACCAAGGCGTCGTCCGGACCGAGCCGCTGGACCGCCCCGCGAATCCTTTCCGGGCCGCCACGACCGGTCAGCACCTCGGCCACCCCGGCGGACATCTCCCCCAACCACAGCGCTCGCTGGCTACCGGCCCGCGTCGCGAAGTCGTCGATCCGGGCCGCTGCCTCGGCCATCGTCGCCGTGTCCCCCACGAAGAAGCAGGCCAGGATCGCCTGGGCCAGCAGTCCGATCGCGGTGTCCGGGTCGTCGTCGCCGATTTCCCCTGCCGCGCTCATCAGCACGTCGCGGGCCTCCTGCCCCGATCCGGTCCGGGCCGCGACCGTGCCGTGCAGACCGGCTGCGCGAGCACGCAGCCCAGCTGGTTGCGGGAGCTCGGCCGCCCGGGCCAGCAGGGCCAGCGCCTGGTCCGCCAACCCGGCTTGCCACGAGCACTCAGCGGCTCCGACCAGTCTGTTCACCCGCTCGTCCGGACCTGGGCTGAGCCTGGCCGCCCGCTCGAACGCGCCCGCCGCGACGGCGTGGGCGGAACGATCACGGGCCCGGACCGCCGCCGTCTCCAGCAGTTGGGCGGTTTCGGCGTCCGGGCCGGTCGCGGCCTCGCCGAGGTGCCAGGCCCGTCGATCCACGTCGTCTGCCGGCAGGGCCTGCGCGAGCGCCCGGTGCACCGCCCGCCGAACGCTCGCCGACGCCTCGGAGTAGACGCCCGAACGGACCAGGTCGTGCCGGAACGCGACCTCACCCGCGCCGACCCGCACCAGGTCGGCCGCCTCGGCCTCGTCCAGCGCACCGACCTGGACGTCGAGCAGCTCGCATGCTCGGGCGACCTCTCCCAGGTCGCCGCCGGACGCGGCCGCGACCACGAGCGCCGTCCGGGCGTCGGGCGACAACTGGTCGGCACGCCGGGCGAAGGCACGCGCCAGGGACGCCGGTACCGGCAGCGGTGCGCCGGGCGGCAGGGCGTCCAGCAGGTCGGCCTCGTCGGCCAGCTCGATCAGGGCCAGCGGGTTGCCCCCGGTCGCCGCGCTGAGCCTGCTCACCACCTCGCTGCTCAACCGCCGTCCGGAGGCCAGCACGAGGTCCCCGGCCTCGGAGTCCGACAGGCCGGCGACCTGCAGGACAGGCAGTCCGGCCTCGGTCAGCGCGCAGGGGTGCCCCTCTCGGGCCGTGGCCAGCAGCACTACCGGGTCGGCGGTCAGCCGCCGCGCCGCGAAGGTCAGCGCCTGAGCGGAAGGCAGGTCGAGCAGGTGCGCATCGTCCACCAGGAGCGCCACCGGCTCGTCCTCGGCGAGCCGGCTGAGCAGGCTGAGCGTGGCCGCCCCGATCGCGAACCGGTCGCCGCCGGTACCCGGGCGCAGTGCGAGCGCCGAGGCCAGCGCCTCGGCCTGCGGCTCCGGGATGCGCTCGAGGTGCACCAGGGCCGGACGGAGCAGCTGGAGCAGCCCGCCGAACGGCACCTCGGCCTCCGACGTCGTCCCCCTGGCCCGCAGCAACCGCAACCCGGTGGCGCTGCGCGCGGCGTCCTCCAACAGTGCGGTCTTGCCGATCCCCGCCTCGCCGACCAGCACGAGGGCGCCACTCTCCCCGACCCGGGCCGCAGCCACCAGGGCCTGGATGACACGGCGCTCGCGCTCGCGGCCGACCAGCACGCATCGAGTCTAGGGAGGGACCCAGGGGGTCACCCTGATGCGATCGCGGCACCCGCGCAGCCAGGCTCGATCTCGACCGCAGACGATCTTGAGCAAAGGAACGCAGATGACCACTATCGACCGAGCCGATGCCACAGCGAAGCTGGCCGAGCGGACCATCGACCCCGACAAGCTGATGGCCTTCGTCTTCCGCGCCGTCGGAGAGGTCGGCGCCACCCTGAACACCGCACTGGTCGTGATGGGCGACGAGCTGGGGTACTACCGCGCGATGGCCGACGGGGAGCCGATCACGCCCGCTGAGCTCGCGGAGGGGACGAGCACCAGCGAGCACTACGCCCGCGAGTGGCTCAACGCGCAGGCCGCCGGCGGCTTCGTGGACTACGACCCGGACACCCGCCGCTACACGCTGCCGGCCGAGCACGCCGCGGCGCTGGTGGACGAGACCAGCCCGGCGTACCTGCCCGGGTTCTTCCAGATCGCGCACGGCACGGTGCGGGACGCGCCGGGCATCCTGGAGGCGGCGCGGGACGGTGACGGCCTGGGCTGGCACGCGCACAACAGCGACGTGCACGTCGGCTGCGAGCGGTTCTTCCGCACCATGTACAACGGCCACCTGATCGACGAGTGGCTGCCGGCGCTGGACGGCGTGGTCGACAAGCTGCAGCGCGGTGCCCGCGTCGCCGACGTCGGCTGCGGCCACGGTGCGTCCACGATCCTGATGGCGAAGTCGTTCCCGAGCTCGACGTTCATCGGCTCGGACTACCACGAGGGCTCCATCGAGATCGCCCGTCAGCGGGCCGAGGCGGCGGGGGTCAGCGACCGGGTCACCTTCGAGGTCGCACCGGCGACGGGCTACTCCGGCAGCGGCTTCGACCTCGTGACGATGTTCGACTGCCTGCACGACATGGGCGACCCGGTGGGTGCCGCACGGCACGTCAAGGAGACCATCGCGGACGACGGCACCTGGATGGTCGTCGAGCCGATGGCCGGGGACACGGTGCAGGACAACCTCAACCCGGTCGGCCGCGCCTACTACGGCTTCTCCACCCTGCTGTGCACGCCAGCCTCGCTCTCCCAGGACGTCGGTCTGGCGCTCGGGACGCAGGCCGGGCCGGCGAAGATCCGGGACGTCGCGACGGCAGCGGGCTTCGGGCACTTCCGGGCCGCTACGAACACCCCGTTCAACAACGTGCTCGAGGTCCGGCCTTGACGCTGGCCGACCACGTGCGCACGGGTGACGCCCACACCGGCAGGGAGGACACTGCCGGTGTGGGCCGTGATCCGAGCAGGGCCGCAGACCCCGACGTCCAGGGTGTCGTCGAGCGGAACGGTGTCGCCCTGGCGTACGAGGTCTTCGGGCAGGATCACCAACCGACGGTGGTGCTGGTGCCGACATGGTCGATCGTGCCCTCCCGGTTCTGGAAGGCGCAGGTCGGCTACCTGTCCCGGCACTACCGCGTGGTGACCTTCGACGGCCGCGGCAGCGGACGCTCCGGGCGGCCGGTCGGCGCGGCCGCGTACACGGACGGCGAGTACTGCGAGGACATCGTGGCGGTGATGGACGCCACCGGAACGGATCAGGCAGTGCTGGTGTCAATATCCTGTGGCGGGACCTGGTCCGTGCACGTCGCGGCCAAGCACCCCCACCGGGTGCTCGGGCTGTTCGCGATCGGGCCGGCCTGCGGGCTCTCGGTGACGGACCCCGAGCGAGAGCAGTTCGGCTGGAGTGACCGGCTCACGACCACCGAGGGCTGGGCCAAATACAACAAGCACTACTGGCTGGAAGGCGGCTACGACGACTTCGTGCGCTTCTTCTTCGACAAGATGTACCCCGAGCTGCACTCCACCAAGCAGCGCGAGGACTGCGTCGGCTGGGCGCACGAGATCTCACCGGCGACCCTCGCCGACACCACCGCCGGGCGGCTGGGCGTGGACGGCGCGGTCCGTGAGCCGCTGGAGCCGTTGTGCGCCAAGGTGACCTGCCCGGTGGTGGTCGTGCACGGGACGAATGACCAGATCCGCTCGCACGCCATCGGCGAGAAGCTGGCCGAGCTCACCGGCGGTTCCCTGGTGCTGCTCGAGGGTTCCGGCCATGGCGTCCCCGGGCGCGACCCGGTGCGGATCAACCAGCTGATCGCGCAGTTCGTGGACCGGGTCCAGCCGCCGCCGCCCGCCCGGACCACCTGGGTGCACGCCTCGAGCCGACCGCGCCGCGTGCTGTACCTGTCCTCGCCGATCGGTCTGGGACACGCCCAGCGGGACGCCGCGATCGCGGCCGAGCTACGGGCCCGGCACCCCGACGTCGAGATCGACTGGCTCGCCCAGCACCCGGTCACTACAGTCCTGCAGGACCGTGGCGAGCGCATCCACCCGGCGTCCGGCTGGCTGCGAAACGAGTCCGGACACATCGAGCACGAGTCTGGCGAGCACGACCTGCACGCCTTTCTTGCGATCCGGCGGATGGACGAGATCCTCGTTCACAACTTCATGGTCTTCTCGGACGTGGTCGCCGAGCAGGACTACGACCTCGTCGTCGGTGACGAGGCCTGGGACGTCGACTACTTCCTGCATGAGAACCCGGAGCTGAAGCGGTTCGCGTTCGCCTGGATGACGGACTTCGTGGGCTGGCTACCGATGCCGGACGGCGGCGCCGCCGAGGCCGCGCTCACCACCGACTACAACGCGGAGATGATCGAGCAGCGGGCGCGTTTCGCGCGGATCCGGGATCGTTCGGTCTTCGTCGGCAGCCCGGACGACATCGTGGACGCCGACTTCGGGCCGGGCCTGCCGCGCATCCGGGACTGGACTCAGGACAACTTTGCCTTCTCCGGGTACGTGACGGGCTTCGACCCAGCGGCACTGCAGGGTACCGAGGAACTGCGACACGGCTTGGGCATCGGGCCGGACGAAAAGCTCTGCCTGGTCACCGTGGGTGGCTCGGGCGTCGGGGCGCCGCTGCTGCGCAGGGTGCTGGACGCCGTGCCGCTGGTGCGTCAACTGTCCCCCGAGCTGCGATTCCTGTTCGTCACGGGGCCGCGGATCGATCCGGCCTCGCTGCCGGCGACCGACGGGGTCGACGTGGTCGGCTACCTGCCCGACCTGTTCCGGCACCTGGCGGCCAGCGACCTAGCCGTGGTGCAGGGGGGCCTGACGACGACCATGGAGCTGACCGCGCTGCGCAAGCCGTTCGTCTACATCCCGCTGCGTCACCACTTCGAGCAGAACCTGCATGTGCGCACCCGGCTCGACCGGTACGGCGCCGGCCGGATGCTGCCGTTCGAGACCGCGCAGGAGCCGGACGCGCTGGCGGAGGCGATCGCCAAGGAGGTCACTCGCGAGGTCGCCTACCTGCCGGTCGAGACCGACGGTGCGGCGCGGGCCGCCGACCTGCTCGCCCAGCTGATCTGACACGGGCACGACCGGCCTGGAGCGTGTCCTACCAGGTCGGAACGAGCCCGCCGTCGATGGTGAAGTCGGCACCGGTGACGTTGGCCGACCGCTCGCTCGCCAGGAGGAGCACGAGATCGGCAACCTCCTCAGGGGTGGTGAAACGCCCCGTCGGCGACTGCCGGGCGGCCTGGTCCACGACGTCCTGCGGCGTCGAGCCGGCCGCTGCCGCGAACGTCTGCGCCACGCCGCCCTCGCCGAGCCAGAGTGCGGTCGAGACCGGACCGGGAGAGACGGTGTTGAACCGGATGCCGGCAGGTGCCAGCTCCTTCGACAACGCCTTCGACGTGTTGGCCAGGGCCGCCTTGGCTGCGCCGTAGTCGAGGACGGCCGGGTCGGGCAGCACCGCGTTGACCGACGCCACGGTCACCACCGACCCACCGCCGCCCGTGATCATCACCGGGACCGCGCTGCGGAGCACCCGCACGGCGCTGAGCAGGTTCAGCTCGAGGCTCTGCTGCCACTGCTCGTCCGTGATCGCGAGGAAACCCTGGGTGCGCGCGGGAGCGTGCCCGACGTTGTTGACCAGGACGTCGAGCCGGCCGCCAGCGGCGCTGACCAGCGTGGCCGCGGCCTCGGGCTTCGCCAGATCGACGGCCACGAACGTGACGGCGCCGGCCGCCACCAGCTCGTCGAGGTCGTCGGACGACGTCCGCGCCCCCGCCACCACGCGAGCACCCTCTCGCACGAGGGCCCTGGTGATCGCCAGCCCGATCCCCCGGCTGGCACCGGTCACCACGGCGGTCTTGTCGTCCAGCTGCAGGTCCATCCCGGCTCCTCGTCTCGGCGTGTGCCCGACGCTACACATGGCCCGGAGGACCCTGGCGTCACGCACCGGCAGGGACCTGGAGGAGCGGGCGGTCCTATAGTCGGCGCGTGACGTTCGACGTCGCCGCGCAGGCGTACGACCAGTTCATGGGGCGGTTCTCCGAACCGCTCGCGATCGGGTTCGCCGATTTCACCGGGGTGCGAGCCGGCCAGCGGGCACTGGACGTCGGCTGCGGTCCGGGGGCGCTGACCGCCCGGCTCGTGGAGCGTCTGGGAGCCGACGGCGTCAGTGCAGTGGACCCCTCCACCTCGTTCGTGGCGGCGCTGGCCGAGCGGCTACCGGAGGTGGACGTGCACGCCGGGGCCGCCGAGGACCTGCCGTTCGGCGACAGCGTGTTCGACGTCGTGGCCTGCCAGCTGGTCGTGCACTTCATGGCGGACCCGTTGGCGGGGCTGCGCGAGATGCGCCGGGTCTGCCGCCCCGGAGGCACGGTCGCTGCCTGCGTCTGGCGCCGCTCGGGTCTGGGTGTGGGACCGCTGACCACGTTCTGGCAGGCGGTGGGCGACCTGAACCCGTCAGCGACCGGCGAGGACGCCCGGCCGGGTACCGGTGAAGGGGAGCTGGCCCGGCTGATGGTCGAGGCAGGGCTGCGCGACACGGTGGCGACGCTGCTCACCGTCTCGGTGCGCTTCGAGACGTTCGCCCAGTGGTGGGAGCCCTACACGTTCGGCGTCGGGCCGGCCGGCGAGTACGTCAAGGCGCTGGACGATGCGGGGTGCGAGGCCGTCCGGGCCAGGTGCGAGGACCTTCTGCCGCCGGCTCCGTTCGAGGTCAGCGGGAGCGCGTGGGCCGTCCGCGCGCACGCCTGAGATCAGCCGAAGTCCATCCCGTCGAGTGCGGACTTCGGTTGCTGGTCGGGTAGCCGCAGCATCCGGAAGGAGTTGCCGAAGCCGAGCAGACCCGCGAGCAGTGGCACCAGCAGCGCGACCTGCAGCGAGAGGTTGCGAGCGTCGGTGTTGATGGCCAGGACCTCGGCCTCTACCGCTGCGGGCTGCCCGGTGATCTGCTTGTCGAGCTGGGTGTTGCTCATCACCTCGGCGTCGTCCTCGAGGGCCGCGGAGATCTGTTGCTGCTGGGCGGCCGGGATGACCGTGCTGTTCTCGGTCATGTGGGTGAACCCGACGGACAGCGCGGCGAGCATGACGCCACCGGCGACGGCCAGACCGAAGGAGAGCCCGAAGGACCCCGCGGCCGAGTTCACCCCGGCGGCCTCGCTGACCCGCTCCTCCTCGACCGGCGCGAGCGTGTAGTTGTTGAGCTGCGAGACCAGCAGGCCCAGCCCGCAGCCGGTGATGGCGAGCGGAAGCACGAACCACCAGCCGCTGTCCGCCCGTGGGACGAACGGGATGATGACCACGACGCCGAGGCTGACCAGCGCGAAGCCGGCGCGGATGATCGATGCCGGACGCCGGTTACCGGCCCTGCGGCCGGCGACGACCGCGGCCGCGAACATGGTCAACGACAGCGGTGCCAGCGACAGCCCGGCCTCCAGCGCGTTGTACTCGAGCGTCATCTGGAAGTAGAGCGGCAGCGCGATCATCGCGCCGCCGAGGGCGACCTGCTGCAGCAGCTGGCCGGAGACGCCGGCGGTGAAGTTGGGGTGCCGGAACAGGTCGGGGTCGAGCAGGGTCACCTTGCCCTCGCGCTTGCGACGCAGGAGCCACCGGGCCAGGACGACCAGTGCGACCGCGCCGAGCACCATCAGCAGGACGACGAACTCGCCGCCCTCCTGCCAGACCAGGATCCCGAGCACCACGCCACCCATGCCGATCACGGACAGGATCGCGCCGACCACGTCGACCTGCCGTGACCCGGTGTACGGGACGTCCCGCACCAAGCGGATCTGGCTCAGCACGACCGCGATGATGACGACTTCCAGCCCGAACCCGACGCGCCACGAGAGGTAGGTCGTGACGAACCCGCCGAGCAGCGGACCCACCGCGGCAGCGATGGCGGCTGCCGCTCCGACCAGCGCGTACGCCTGCTTCTGGGCTGCCCCGGCGAAGTTGCCGTGGATCAGGGACTGCATGGCCGGCAGCAGCAGCGATGCGCCCAGGCCACCGATGATGGCCCAGAAGATGACGATCGCCGTCAGGCTCTGGGCCAGGGTCATGGCCAGCGCACCGATGGCGTACGCGCTCAACCCCAGCACGTAGGCCAGCTTGCGACCGATCAGGTCGCCGACCTTGCTGTTGATGAGGATGAACGCGGCCGACACCAGCGCCTCCAGCGCGATCGCTGACTGCACCCCGCTGGCGGTGGTGTCCAGGTCGGTCACGACGGCCGAGATCGACACGTTCATCAGAGACGTGTCGACGACCAGGACGAACATGGCCATCGCCAGCAGGAGCATCAGTCGACGGCTCCCCGAGCGCTCGGCTGCCACGACTTCATCCGGACCGGTAGCCATGGCGCCCTCTCGGCTGCAAACGCGGGATGGCGGCTCCGGGGTACCGGAGAGGCCAGCCCGGAGTTTATCGGAGCGCACACCCCACGTAGGGTCGGGATCATGGACTTTCGCTACCTCGGCAACTCCGGCCTGAAGATCTCCGAGATCACCTATGGCAACTGGCTCACCCACGGCTCGCAGGTGGAGAACGACGTGGCCACCCAGTGCGTGCACGCCGCACTCGACGTGGGCATCACCAGCTTCGACACCGCAGACGTCTACGCCAACACCAAGGCCGAGACCGTCCTGGGCGAGGCCCTCAAGGGGCAGCGGCGCGAGGGCCTGGAGATCTTCACCAAGGTCTACTGGCCGACCGGCCCCGGCGGACCCAACGACAGCGGCCTGTCCCGCAAGCACATCATGGAGTCGATCAACGGCTCCCTGCAGCGCCTGCAGACCGACTACGTCGACCTGTACCAGGCACACCGCTACGACACCGAGACGCCGCTGGAAGAGACCATGCAGGCCTTCGCGGACGTCGTCCGAGCGGGCAAGGCGCTCTACATCGGGGTCAGCGAGTGGACCGCCGAGCAGATCCGCGCCGGCCACGCGCTGTCGCGCGACCTCGGCTTCCAGCTGGTCTCGAGCCAGCCGCAGTACTCCATGCTCTGGCGGGTCATCGAGGACGAGGTGGTGCCGACCTGCGCCGAGCTCGGGATCAGCCAGATCGTCTGGTCGCCCATCGCGCAGGGCGCGCTCACCGGCAAGTACCTGCCCGGCCAGCCGCCGCCCGAGGGCTCCCGGGCGACCGACGCGGCCGGCGGCGCGGACATGATCAGCCGCTGGTTGGACGACGAGGTGCTGACCCGCGTGCAGGACCTGCGCCCGATCGCGGACGGGCTGGGGCTGAGCATGGCCCAGCTGGCGATCGCCTGGGTGCTGCAGAACGACAACGTCGCCGCGGCGCTCGTCGGGGCCTCCCGGCCAGAGCAGGTGCACGACAACGTCAAGGCAGCCGGCGTGCGCATCCCCGCTGACGCGATGGCGCAGATCGACCAGGCGATCGGCTCCGTCGTCCAGTCCGACGCAGGCCTGACGGCGGCGAACGCGCCGACGAAGCGACCGACCTGATGGCCAAGGCGCTGACCCGCGACGAGGCGATCGCCCGGCACGCGCTGCTCGACGTCCACTCCTACGAGATCGACCTGGACCTGTCCGGTGCGGGCTCCGAGCCGACGTTCGAGTCCGAGGTGCTCGTCCGGTTCACCGCGTCGGCCGCCGAGCCGACCTGGCTGGAGCTGAAGTCCGAGGCGGTGCTGGCGGCCGACCTGAACGGCGCGTCCGTGGACGCCTCCGCCTGGGCGGACGGCCGGCTCCCCCTGGACGGCCTGGTCACCGACGGCCCGAACGAGCTGCGGGTGCGGGCCCGGTTCGCCTACTCCCGCACCGGCGAGGGTCTGCACCGCTACACCGACCCGGAGGACCAGAACACCTACCTGTACAGCCAGGCGTTCCTGGACGACGCACCCCGGATCTTCGGCTGCTTCGACCAGCCGGACCTCAAGGCGACGATGACCCTCACCGTCACCGCGCCGGCCGACTGGACGGTGCTGTCGAACACCCCCGGCAAACAGACCGGGCCCGGCCACTGGGCCTTCGAGCCCACCGAGATCCTCTCGACGTACCTGTTCGCCGTCGTCGCCGGTCCGTACCACGGTGTCCGCGAGGTGCACGACGGGATCGAGATCGGCGTCTGGTGCCGCCAGTCCTGGGCCCGCCACCTGGACGCCGAGCGCCTGCTGCGCACCACCCGGCAGGGCTTCGACTACTTCCACGGCCTGTTCGGCGTCCGCTACCCGTTCGGCAAGTACGACCAGGCCTTCGTCCCGGAGTTCAACGCGGGCGCGATGGAGAACCCGGGCCTGGTGACGTTCCGCGACGAGTACTACCTGCAGCGCGGCACGGTCACCGCGGACGACCGCGAAGAGGTCGCGAACACCCAGCTGCACGAGATGGCGCACATGTGGTTCGGCGACCTGGTGACGATGAAGTGGTGGAACGACCTGTGGCTCAACGAGTCCTTCGCCGAGTACATGGCCTACCGCTGTGCCGCGGACGCCACCGAGCACACCGGCTCGTGGACGACGTTCCTGGCCAAGCGCAAGACCTGGGGCTACCTGGCCGACCAGTTCTCCACGACCCACCCGGTGGCCGGTGAGGCGGACGACACGGCCGCCGCGCTGCTGAACTTCGACGGCATCTCCTACGCCAAGGGCGCCTCCGCGCTCCGCCAGCTGGTCGAGTGGGTCGGCGACGACGCCTTCCTGGCTGCGCTGCGCCGCCACTTCGACGACCACGCGTACGCGAACGCCTCGCTGGCGGATCTCGTCGATGCGCTGACGCTCGCCAGCGGCCGGGACGTGTCGGCTTGGGGGGACCTCTGGCTGCGTACCAGCGGGGTGAGCACCTTCGGCCTGGAGCTCGCCGTGGACGACGAGCGTCGGTACAGCGCCGCGACGCTGACCCAGACCTCACCGACCGAGCTGCGCCCGCACCGGCTGCGGGTAGGCCTGTACGACCTGGACGGCGCAGCGCTGGTCCTGCGTTCCAGCCTGGACGTCGACCTGCCGGCCGAGCCTCGGCACGAGGTCACCGCCCTGGTCGGCGAACCGGCGGCCGCGCTGGTGCTGCCGAACGACGGGGACCTCACCTTCGCCCTGCTGAACCTGGACCCGGCCTCGCTGCGGGTCGTGCACGAGAAGCTGCGTGGGCTCTCGGACCCGCTGGCCCGGGCGCTGGTGTGGTTCGCGCTGGTCGAGATGGTCGGCGCGGGCCGGCTGTCGACCGGTGCGCTCGTCGAGCAGGTCTGCACGTCGATCACCGACGCGGACCCCGAGGCGGTCACCGAGCGCCTGCTCCGGGCGACCGTGACCGCGGCCGACCGCTGGGCCGAGCCGAGCAACCGCACTGCCCAGCTGGCCCGGTTGGCGGACTGGCTGGACGGCGAGGTCCGGGCCGCCGGCGCCGGCGGCGACCGCCAGCTGGCCCTCGCCCGCATGCTGGTCCGGATCAGCCCGCATCCCGAACGGCTCAGGGCCTGGCTCGCTGGCGCGGACCTGCCGGACGGCCTCACCGTGGACGCCGACCTGCGCTGGCGCGCGGTGCACCGCCTGGCGACGCTCGGCGCGCTCGACGACGCCGCGATCACCGCCGAGCGCGAGCGGGACACCACGTCCGCCGGCGCGAACTTCGCGCTGACCGCGAGGGCCGCGCTGCCGTCGGCGGAGGCGAAGGCCGCGGCCTGGTCCAGCGCGGTCGAGGGACGGCTCAGCAACCACGAGCTGTTGGCGGTGGCCACCGGCTTCTGGAGCGCCGACCAGGCAGAGCTGCTGTCGCCGTACGTCCAGCGCTTCGCCGAGGACTACCCCGAGTTCGCGCGCAGCCAGTCGACCGAGATGGCGGCCCTGTTCGGGCGGTTCATGTTCCCGGCCACCATGGTGTCTGCGCAGACGGTGCAAGTGGTGCAGGGCATGCTCGACAACGCGGACCTGCCGCCGATCGCGCGGCGGATGCTCGCCGAGGGCCGGGACGAGCTGGAGCGCGGTCTGCGAGCACGTTCGGCCGGCTGAGCGCCGGGTTCTCGGGGCCGTCGGGTGCTACTGCGCTGGACGCAGGCTCATCGGGCCGTAGATCTCGACGTCCCCCTGCTGCAGGTGTACCGCATCGACGCCGGCGTCCAGCAGGGTGCGCCACTCCTCCCCCAGCCAGCTCTCGGCGTCCGACTGGGTCGGGAAGGGCGTCGTCGGCGCACCCTCGGGGGTGAAGGTCGCGCCGTCCGCGTCGACGTAGCGCCAGATCCAGGACTCGCTCATGCCCTCGACCCTAACCACCTGGTGACGGAGCCGCCCACGACCCGTCGTCCTACGCTGCTGGCATGACCGTGACCCTCACCCAGGCCGAGCGCGAGTACCTGACGAGCCAGCCGCTGGCCCGGCTGGCCACCGTGGATGCGAGCGGCGCCCCGCAGAACAACCCGGTGGGCGCGTTCTTCGACGAGCAGACCGGTGACATCCTGATCGGCGGTCACGCCATGGGCGCCTCACGGAAGTTCCGCAACGTCCGGGCCAACGGCCAGGTGGCCCTGGTCGTGGACGACCTCGTCTCGCGGGACCCGTGGACGGTGCGCGGCCTCGAGATCCGCGGCACCGCGCTCGCCCTGGAGGACGTCGATCCGCCGGTGCCGTTCATGAGCCGTGAGGTCATCCGGATCACGCCGACCTGGGTGGCGAGCTGGGGCGTCGACCCCGCGGTCCCCGACCGTCGCAGCCGCCGAGCCTGACGCGGACCACCAGCCGCTCAGTCCCCTTCGGCCATCGCCAGCACCTTGCCCACCGTGCGCCAGTTGCGCACCGTGCCGACCTTGCCGAACTTGCGGTCGGCGCCGGGCCGCAGGAACCCCTGACCAAGCCCGTTCGGGACGAGCAGATAGGCGTGGTCCCCCACCACCTCCAGGCGCGCGTCGTTGATCAGCGCCTCCTGCAGCTCCTCGGTTGCGGCGCGCTCGGACCCCGACACCATGAACGAGACGTGAGCGTGGTCCGCGTCGTCGAACGGCAGACCGTCCACCACCTCACGCAGCTGCTTCGGGGTGCGGACGACCACGACCACCGGGAAGCCGAAGTGCTCCTCGATCCGCTGCTCGATCAGCTCGCGCACCTTCGCCGAGGACCGCATCGTCGAGGAGAAGACCAGGTTGCCGCTGGCGATGTACGTGCGGACGTCGGTCAGCCCGGCCTCCTCGCACAACGAGCGCAGCTCGGCCATCGGCAGCTTGCGGTTGCCACCGACGTTGATCCCGCGCAGGAACGCCACCCACACAGCCACCACGCACCTCCTAGCCCAGACCCGGAACGCCCCGCGACACCGCTGCGACCGCCCCGATCACCACGACCGCCGGGGCGCTGACCCGCTCGCGGGCCATCATGTCCGCCGCCGCTGACAGCGGCGACCTGGACACCCGCTGGCTGGGCAGTCCGCCGTCCTGCACGGCCACCACCGGGGTGGCCGGGTCCATCCCGTCCGCCAGCAGTGACGCGGCGATGTCCGCCATGGTGTGCACGGCCATCAGGCAGACGATCGTCAGACCGCTGCGAGCCAGCGCCGTCCAGTCCACCGAGCTGTCCGGGTGACCGGGCGGCAGGTGCCCGGAGACCACCGAGAACCCTTGCGAGACACCGCGGTGCGTCACCGGCACGCCGGCCAGCTCGGGGACGGCGACGGCACTCGTCACACCCGGCACGACCTCGACCGGCACCCCGGCATCTGCGCAGGCGAGGGCCTCCTCCATCCCCCGGCCGAACACGAACGGGTCGCCGCCCTTGAGCCGGACGACGGTCCGGCCGGCCAGGGCGTGCCGGACCAGCAGGTCGTTGATCGCCTCCTGGGGGGTGAACCGGCCGCGCGGCACTTTGGAGACGTCGACCACCTCGACGTCCTCGCGCAGACCCTCCAGCACGGCCAGCGGCGCGAGCCGGTCGACCAGCACGACGTCCGCCTCGGCGAGCCGCTCGTACCCACGGCGAGTCAGCAGCCCCGGGTCGCCCGGGCCACCGCCGACCAGGACCACCCGACCGCCGTTCGGCCGGCGGCGGCGCGGTTCGGCCCGGCGGCCGTGCAGTTCGGCCTCGACCGCGGCCAGCGCGGCGTCGCGCAGGGCCACCGAACGCAGCGGGTCCCGGCCGGACATCACCGAGACGGTGGCCGGCCCGGTCCGGGCGGTGGCCGGCGTCCACGCCGTGGCGCCGAGGGCGTCGTCCGCGCGCGAGCACCAGATCCGTCGCCGCGTCGCGGCCGCGACGACCGCGGCGTTGACCTGGGGGTCGTCCGTGCACGCGAACACCAGCCAGGCCTGGTCCACGTCCTGCTCGGCGAAGGTGCGTTCGTCCCAGTGCAGCCGGCCGCGCTCGGCCAGGTCGAACAGTGCGGCCTCGACCTGCGGCGCGACCAGGTGGACGTCGGCGCCGGACTCCAGCAGTCCGGCGACCCGGCGCAGCGCGACGTGCCCGCCGCCGACGACCAGGACGCGACGGCCCTCCAGCCGCAGTCCGAGCGGAAACGCGGGCACCTCGTTCACGGGGCCTGCGCCGCTCACGGGCCGGCCTCCGCCTTGTCGGTGACGCCGGCGGAGTCGAAGGTCGCGACCTCGGCCAGGGTGCGGGCGGCGGCCTGCACCAGCGGCACAGCGAGCACGGCGCCGGAGCCCTCGCCCAGGCGCAGGTCGAGGTCCACCAGCGGCCGCAGGCCCAGTTCGCGCAACGCCGCGGCGGCACCCGGCTCGGTGGAGCGGTGGCCGGCGACCCAGTGGTCGACGGCGTCCGGCGCCAAAGACCGAGCGGCCAGCGCGGCGGCACCGGCGATCACGCCGTCCAGCACGACCGGCACGCGCGCCGCCGCGCCGGCCAGCAGGAACCCGGCGATGGCCGCGTGCTCCAGGCCGCCGAACGCCGCCAGCACCCCGATCGGGTCGCCCGGGTCCGGCGCATGGCGCTCCATCGCCGCGCGAACGACAGCCACCTTGTGCGCCAGCACCTCGTCGTCCACACCGGTCCCGCGGCCAGTCACCGCTGCCGGGTCGAGCCTGCAGAAGGTGGCGATCAGCGCGGCGGACGCTGTGGTGTTCGCGATGCCCATGTCGCCGGCGACCAGCAGTCGGTTGCCCGCGGTGACCAGGTCACGACCCACCTCGATCCCCACTTCGAGGGCGGCGACCACCTCGTCGCGGGTCAGCGCCGGGCCCTGCGACAGGTCGGCGGTGCCCGCGCGGACCCGCCTCCGCAGCAGCCCGGGTGCGGGGTCCAGCGGTGGTCCGGCCACCCCGACGTCCACCACGCACACGTCCGCACCGGCCTGTCGGGCGAATGCGTTGACCACCGCGCCGCCGGCCAGGATGTTGGCCACCATCTGCGCTGTGACCTCCTGCGGCCAGGGGGTCACGCCCTGCGCGTGCACGCCGTGGTCTGCCGCGAACACCGCGACGGCCACCGGTTCGGGCAGCGGCGGCGGGCACTGGCCGGCGATCCCGCACAGCTGGGCACCGACCTCCTCCAGCACGCCGAGCGCCCCTCGGGGCTTGGTCAGGGCGTGCTGGCGAGCCCAACCAGCGGCCACGGCCTGCTGGTCGGCCGGCCGCACCGCCTGGACGGTCTGCTGGATCACGGACACCGACTCTCCTCGTTGCTGTCGCCGACCCCACGCCTCATGGTGCACGGCCCAGCCCAGCGGCCGCTGCCTCGCCCAGCCCTCGAGCGCCAGCTCGGGGGCCGGACCGAAGGCCTCGACGTGCCCGAGGCAGAGGTAGGCGACGACGTCCACGTGGTCCGGCAGACCGAGTTCACGGGACAGCTCGGCCGGCTCCGCGAAGCTGACCCAGCCCACCCCGAGCCCCTCGGCCCGTGCCGCCAACCAGAGGTTCTGCACGGCGAGAGCCACGCTGAACTCGGCAGTGCGGGGATCGGCGTGCCGGCCCAGCACGTGCCGGCCCCCGCGCGTCGGGTCGCAGGTGACGACCAGGTTCACCGGGGTGTCGAGCACCGCGTCGACCTTGAGGCCGGCGAAGGCGCGGGCCCGGGCCGGCGGCAGGGTCCGCGCGAACGCCTGGCGCTGGGCCTGCACCAGCGCGGCGACCCGCTCACGGGTCCCGCGGTCGCGCAGCACCAGGAAGTCCCAGGGTTGGCTCAGCCCGACGCTTGGCGCCCGGTGCGCCGCGGCGAGCACCCGCTCCAGGACGACGTCGGTGACCTCGTCGGGTAGGAATCCACGGCGCACGTCCCGCCGCTCCTGGATCACCCGGTACACGGCGTCCCGGTCGCTCTGCTGGTACGGCGGATGGCTCACGGCAGCTCCAGGATCGTCGCCAGGCACGCCACCACGGCGTCGCTGGTCTGCGGGTCCCGGACGGCGACCCGGAGCCAGTCCGGTCCGAGCCCGGGGAAGGTGTCGCAGCGGCGGACGGCGAAACCGTTGTCCCGCAGCGCCTGCCGCACCACAAGACCGTTCGGCACCGGGACGAGCACGAACGGCCCGGCAGCCGGCCGGACGGCGTGCAACCCGATCCCGGACAGCCGTTCGATCAGGTGCTCCCGGGCGCTCCGCACCTCGACGGCTGCCCGGTCCGCCTCGGCCAGCGCCGCGGGCTCACTGCACGCGGCCGCGGCGACGGCCGCCAGCGTGGACACCGACCAGGGCGGCTGGACGGTGCGGCAGCGGCGCACCAACCCGGCCGGTGCGATCAGGTACCCGGCGCGCAGCCCGGCCAAACCCCAGGTCTTGGTCAGGCTGCGCACGACGACCAGCCCCGGCGTCCCGGCCAGGCCGGCCAGCGACTCGGGCTCGCCGGGCACGGCGTCCATGAACGCCTCGTCCACGACGAGCGTTCGTCCGGGACGCAGGAGCGCCCGGACCGTGTCCGCCGGGTGCAGCACGGACGTCGGGTTGGTCGGGTTGCCCAGCACCACCAGGTCGGCCCGGCCCGGGACCCGCTCCGGGTCCAGCCGGAAGCCGTCCGCGGGCTCGAGCAGCAGCCGGTGCACGCGGTGACCGGCCGCCGCCAGCGCGACCTCGGGTTCGGTGAACTGCGGGTGCACGACCAACGCGTGCCGCACGTCGGTGCCGGGCCGCAGCGCCCGGGCGAGCAGGGTGAACGCCTCGGCACCCCCTGCTGTGAGCAGTACCTCGTCCGCCGGACGGCCGTGCCGACGTGCCACCGCGGCCGTGGCCTGCGCAGGGTCCGGGTAGGCGGCCAGGTCGTCGACCGCGGCGACCAGCTGGTCGCGCAGCCAGCCGGGCGCCGACGCCCGCACGTTGACGGCGAGGTCGACCAGACCCGGCTCGACCTCGCGGTCGCCGTGGTGGCTCAGGTCGGGCTCCGGCGCACCGTCCGGGCCGACGTGGGTCGCCGGGTCAGCCACGGACCGGCTCCGCGTGCTTTGCCGCAGCGGCCACAAAACGCTGGGCCGCCTGCGGGTGGCCGGCCCAGTGCACGTGCAGGAACGAGGCGTGCAGCCGCGCCGAGGCGAACCCCTCGGTGCGCCCGCCGTAGCCGGTGTCGCGGAACTGCCAGGCCGGCGGCGAGCCGTGCCCGGGAAGCACCTGGGTGCGGTGGAACTCGTGGCCGGTGACGCTCTCCCCCGTCGCGGTCAGCAGGGAGTCCTGGCTCGCCGTTGCCTGCCGGTACCCCAGGGTCAGCCGGCCGGTCATCTCGGCGGTGGCGTCGACGGCCCCGACCAGCGGCAGTCCGTCGAGCTCGCGGCACAGGTAGAGCAGGCCGGCGCACTCGGCGACCACCGGCAGCCCCGAGCCGATGCGCTGGAACACGTCAGCACGCAGCAGCACGTTCGCGGACAGCTCTTCGACGTACACCTCCGGGAAGCCGCCGCCGAGGTAGAGGGCCGACGTCTGCGCCGGCAGCGCCTGGTCGCGCAGCGGGTCGACGTCCACCACCTGAGCACCGGCGGCGGCCAGCAGCTCGTCGGTCTCGGTGTAGCGGAAGCTGAACGCGCTGCCGCCGGCGCTGGCGACCAGCGGCGCGGGACCGGGGCTGGCGCTCACCTCGTCCGCCGGGTTCCACGCGGTCGCGCTGAGCGGCGCGGCCGAGCGGGCGACGCGCAGCACGGCGTCCAGGTCGGTGCCGGCCGCCACCCGCGCGCCGAGCAGCCGCACGGCCGCCTGGGCCTCGTCAGCCCGCTCGACGGCCGGGACCAGTCCGAGGTGGCGCGACGGCGTCGCCAGCCCCTCGTCGCGCCCGAGGCTGCCCAGCACGGCGACCCCGGTCGGCTGCAGCGCCTCACGGATCTCGTCCTCGTGACGCTGGCTGGCCACCCGGTTCAGGATCACCCCCGCGATCCGCACCCGTGGGTCGTAGCCCGCGAACCCGAGCACGGTGGCCGCGACGCTGCGACTGGCCCCGGACACATCGACGACCAGCACCACCGGCGCGTCCAGCAGCCGTGCGACGTGCGCGGTGGAGGCCATCCCGCCGGTGCCGATCGCACCGTCGAACAGACCCATCACCCCTTCGACCACCGCGACGTCGGCTGGACGCGGTGTCAGCGCGCCGTGCAGGAACAGCGGCGCCACCCGATGCTCACCCTGCAGCACCGGGTCGAGATTGCGCGGTGGGCGGCCGGTGGCCAGGGCGTGGTAGCCGGGGTCGATGTAGTCGGGGCCGATCTTGTGCCCGGAGACCTCAAGCCCCCGATCGCGAAGCGCAGCCATCAGGCCGGTGGCGACCGTGGTCTTCCCATGTCCGGAGCCCGGCGCAGCGATGACGAGCCGGGGCACCTGGAACACCGGTCGATGCTCCCACAGCGCCCTGCCCCGGACCGCAGCGGGACGGCGAGGTCAGGTCGCGCGTCGACCCAGCAGGAGGTAGGCCACCGGGCCGAACGGCTGCACGGCGAACGAAGCCCGCCACAGCAGCTTCGGACCACGGACCTCGTCGGCGTCACGACGAGCCAGGTCACGCAACGCGATCGAGGTGAGCACGAGCTCGACCGCCCCGGCCACCACGACGGCCGTGCGCTGTTCCCGGGTCAGGTCGCTCCACTTCTTCCTGCCAGCCATGACCCGAGCGTAGGTCCGTGGCCGGACCGGCGCGAGGTGACCACTGCGCGGTGGGTAGCCTCGGCGCTCGTGGGCCAGGTCATCGACGTCGTCGGCATTGGTAGTGCAGGCTGGGCCGAGCTCGGGAGCACCGCACGGACCGCGCTGTCCGCAGCCGCGGTCGTGCTCGGCAGCGAGCGACAGCTGGCGCTGCTGCCGGGCGACCTGCGGGCCGAGCGGGTCCCGTTCCCGCATCCGCTGCTGCCCGGGCTGATCGAGCTCGTCGAGCGACACAGTGATCGCGGTCTCGTGGTGCTCGCCAGCGGCGACCCGTCCTGGCACGGCCTGGCCACGACGCTGGGACTGGCGCTCGGGTGGGACGCCGTACGAATCCATCCGGCGCCGTCGTCCCTCTCACTGGCGTGCGCGCGGCTGGGCTGGCCGGCCCAGGACGTGAGCACGGTCAGCCTACTCACGGGTGAGCTACCGACCCTCGTCGCGGCCCTGCAGCCGGGCCGTCGCCTCCTCGTCCTGCTGCCCACCCCGGCGGACCTGAGCGCTGTGTCAGACCTGTTGCGTAGCAATGGTTTTGGGGCGAGCAGTCTGACTCTGCTGGCCGACCTGGGCGGCCCGGACGAGTCGGTCCGCAGGGGGTTGGCGGACGACCCGCCCGGGCCGGCCGGCAGGACGGCGGTCGCCGCCGTCGAGTGCCGCGTGACGGCCGACACCACCTGGTGGCCCACAACTGCCGGACTGCCGGACGAGGCGTTCGAACACGACGGGCAGCTCACCAAGCGGGACCTGCGGGCCAGCGCGCTGTCCCGCCTGGGTCCGGCTCCCGGGCAGCTGCTCTGGGACGTCGGGGCGGGAGCGGGCAGCGTCGGGATCGAGTGGATGCGCCACCACCCGACGTGCAGGGCGATCGCCGTGGAGCGGGACAGCGAGCGGGCCGACCGGTTGCAGCGCAACGCGTCCCGGCTCGGCGTGCCCGGCCTGCAGGTCGTCTGCGGCTCGGCACCCCGGGCACTGGCCGGGCTCGCCGTACCGGACGCGGTCTTCGTCGGCGGCGGTGCGACGACGAGCGGCCTGCTCGACGCCTGCTGGGACGCCTTGACGTCAGGCGGTCGGTTGGTCGTGCACGCGGTGACCGCCGAGTCCGAGGCGGCGCTGGTCAGCCGTCGGGCCGCGCTCGGCGGCGAGCTGGTGCGGATCGGCGTCGAGCACCTCGAGCCGCTCGGCGGCTTCAGCGGCTGGCGGCCGGCCCGCGCGGTCACCCAGTGGGCGGTGGCGCGGTGACGGTGCACTTCGTCGGCGCCGGGCCGGGGGCGGCCGACCTGCTCACGGTGCGAGCGACCCGGATCCTGGCCGCCTGCCAGGTCTGCCTCTACGCCGGCAGCCTGGTGCCGGCGGAGGTGCTCTCGCACTGCCCGGACGACGCCCGGCTGGTGGACACCGCGAACCTGACACTGGACCAGATCGTCGCGCAGATGACCGACGCGCACGCCCGGGGCGAGGACGTCGCCCGGCTCTGCTCAGGCGACCCGTCGGTGTGGAGCGCGCTCACCGAGCAGGTGCGGCGGCTGCGCGAGGCCGGAGTGCCCTACGACGTGACGCCCGGCGTCCCGTCGTTCGCGGCGGCCGCGGCCACCCTGGGGGTCGAGCTCACCGTGCCGACCGTCGGCCAGAGCGTGGTGCTGACCCGGACCCAGGCGCGATCCAGCCCGATGCCGGACGGCGAGCGGCTGGAGTCGTTCGCCGCCACCGGCGCGACGTTGGCGCTGCACCTTGCGGTGCAACGGATCGACGAGCTCGCGACACAGCTGCTGACGCACTACGGGCCGGCCTGCCCGGTCGCCGTAGTGGCCCGGGTGTCACAGCCGGACGAGCTGGTGCTGCGTGGCACGCTGGCCGACATCGCGGCGACCGTTCGCGAGGCCGGGGTGACCCGGACTGCGGTGGTGCTGGTCGGCCCGGTGCTGGCCGCGGCGGACTTCCCGGACAGCTACCTCTACTCGCCGTCTCGCCCGCGGAGCTCTGACCCCTCGTGACCGGCCCGGCCCACGACGGCGCCGGCGCGGTCGACGACGACGACGTCCACCGCGACAGTGGACCCGCGCAGCACGCCCTGGCAGGTCAGCAGTGCCCGCTCGGCCACCGCGGCACCGAGGTCCACGCCGGCGGACCCAGCCAGCCGCAGAGCGTGCAACGCCGTCGTCCCGGCCGAGATCTGCGCGGCGAGCTCGTCACCGCCCAGCGGTCGGGCCAGCTCGGCCAGCGCCGTCAGGTCGACCTGGGAGCGCCCCGAGTGCAGGTCCAGGTGGCCCTGGGCGAGCTTGCTGAGCTTGCCGAACCCACCGGCGATCGTGAGCCGCGGCACGGGGTGTCGTCGCACGTACTTGAGCACCGCTCCGGCGAAGTCGCCCATATCCAGCAACGCCAGCTGCGGCAGGCCGTACAGCTCGGCGACGGCCCGCTCCGAGGTGCTGCCGGTGGCGCCGGCCAGGTGCTGCTGCCCATCGGCGCGGGCGACGTCCACCCCGCGCCGGATGCTGTCGATCCAGGCCGAGCAGGAGTACGGCACGACGACGCCGGTCGTGCCCAGGATGGACAGGCCGCCGAGGATGCCGAGCCGAGGGTTCCAGGTGTGCTTGGCGATCTCCTCGCCGTTCTCGACGGAGATCTCGATCACCAGGTCGACCTCCGGGCCGGTGCCGTGCTCGGCTGCGACCTCGAACACGGCCTGGCGCATCAGCTGGCGGGGCACCGGGTTGATGGCCGGTTCGCCGACGTCCAGTGGCAGCCCGGGCAGGGTGACGGTGCCGACCCCGGGCCCGGCACGGAACTGGATCCCGGAGCCGGCCGGCCCAGGGGTCACGGTCGACATCACCAGAGCCAGGTGGGTCACGTCCGGGTCGTCGCCGGCATCCTTGACCACTCCGGCCATCGCGGCGCCGTCGTCCAGCCGCTCGACGGCGAGGGCGAAGCTCGGTGTCTGCCCGCGCGGCAACGTGATCTGCACGGGGTCCGGGAAGTGTCCGGTGAGCAGCGCGGCGTAGGCCGCCCGGGTGGCTGCGGTCGCGCACGCCCCCGTCGTCCACCCCCGCCGCAGCTCGGTCACCGGGCCAGTGTGCACGGGGGGCGTAGCCGGTGACCGGCCCGGTGCTGCTCGTGGGAGGCACAGGCGAGGCCCGCGACCTGGCGCAGGAGCTGGTCCGCGCAGGCGTGCGCGTGGTCAGCTCACTGGCCGGCGCGGTGAGCCGGCCGCGGCTGCCGGCCGGCGAGGTCCGCATCGGCGGGTTCGGCGGGGTCGACGGGTTGCGGTCCTGGCTGCTGGAGCACCGGCCGGTCGCGGTCGTCGACGCCAGCCATCCGTTCGCCGCCCGCATCTCGCGCTCCTGCGTCGCAGCCTGCGCCGCGGTCGGCGTGCCGTTGCTGCGGCTGGAGCGACCGGCCTGGACGGCCGAGCCCGGTGACCGCTGGACCGAGGTGGACGACGTGCCGGCCTCAGCCCTGGCAGCAGCCGAGCTCGGTCGGCGGCTGCTGGTCACGACCGGACGGCGCGAGCTCGCGCCGTTCGCCGCGCTGGCCGGCGTCAGCGTGCTGGCGCGCTGCGTGGATCCGCCGGACGAGCCCCTTCCGCCACACATCGAGGTGCTGCTGGACCGCGGCCCCTACACGGTGCCCGGCGAGCTGTCCCTGTTGCGGGACAACGCCATCGACGTCCTGGTCACCAAGAACAGCGGCGGCGCCCTGGTCGCGGCGAAGCTGGCTGCGGCCCGCGAGGTCGATCTGCCGGTGGTCGTGGTGCGCCGACCGGTCCCCGCAGGCGCCGCGACTGTGCCAGACGTGCCGGCCGCCCGGGCCTGGCTCGCCAGGCTCTGAGCCGCCCGACGAGCTGCTCGACCTCGGTGCCGGCCAGCGGGGGCTCACAGGTGTACTCGCTGTCAGTCATCGGGCGACGCTAGAACCCATTGCGGACGTCCTGCTTCCGGAAGGTGGCGACCCCTCCAGACCGTCTCCGTCGTGCCGGCGTGGCGTCAACACCACCGCCGACCCGTCGGCCGCGGTCCGCACCGTGGTGGCCGACGAGCCCACCAGGAGCAGGCAGCGCATGTCGATGCTCGCCGGGTCGAGGTCGCCCAACGTGGTGACCCGCACCGACTCCGCCGGGCCACCGACGTCCCGTCCGACGACGACGGGGGTGCTCGGCTCACGGTGGCGCAGCAGCACCTCGCGCGCCGCCGCGACCTGCCAGGTCCGCGACCGGGAAGCCGGGTTGTAGAGCGCGACCGCCAGGTCGGCCGCGGCGATCGCGTCGAGTCGGCGCGCCACCACGTCCCAGGGCTTGAGCCGGTCGCTGAGCGAGAGCACCGCGTAGTCGTGGCCGAGCGGAGCCCCGACCCGGCTGGCCACCGCTTGGGCCGCGGTCACTCCGGGCAGCACCCGGACCCGGACCTGGGCCCACCGCGGATCCGCTGCCTGCTCGACCACCGCGGCGGCCATCGCGAACACACCCGGGTCGCCGGACGAGACCACGACCACCCGCGCTCCGCCGGCGGCGAGCGCCAGCGCCTGGTCCGCGCGATCGGCCTCGACGGTGTTGCCGGAGGCGTGACGCTGCTGGCCGGGGCGGACCGGCACCCGGTCGAGGTAGCTGCGGTAGCCGACCAGGTGGTCGGCCAGGGCCAGCTCGTCGGCGACCTGGGGGGTCAGCCACTGCGGGTCGCCGGGGCCGAGCCCGACCACCACGACCTGGCCGGTTGGGGCTACCCGGTGCTGCGGCTGCTGGACAGACTCACGGACCGGCGCCCTCGGCCCGTCCAGCTTGCGGACTCCCGCTGGACTCGGCACCAGGGCCAGCGAGAAGTACGGCACGTCCTGCGGGTCGACGTCTCGCAGCCGCACGGCGCGCTGCTCGTCGGTGGACGCGCGCTCCACGTACCAGGCAGCCGGGCCGCGTCCGGCGTCCTCGAC
This sequence comes from Angustibacter sp. McL0619, assembly GCF_049994355.1. NCBI lineage: Bacteria > Bacillati > Actinomycetota > Actinomycetes > Kineosporiales > Kineosporiaceae > Angustibacter > Angustibacter sp. McL0619. Next base: position 2,858,871 of record NZ_CP188257.1, read on the forward strand.
CGCACCGCTGACCGACCCGAAGGTGCGGCCGAGCTTGAGCACGGCCGCCGCGTCCGTGTCGGCCAGCCGGCGGGCGAGCTCCCTGCGCGGCAGGGTGCCGGGCAGGATGGTCAGCACCTCGTCGCGCTCCACCAGCGGACGACCGATCGCCGCGGCGGCGGCGCTGACCGAGGTCACGCCGGGCACCACCTCGGTCCGGTAGCGGTCGCTCAGCCGCTCGTGGGTGTACATGTACGAGCCGTAGAACAGCGGGTCGCCCTCACACAGGACGACGACGTCGCGGCCGGCGTCCAGATGGACAGCCAAGCGCTGCGCCACCTCGTCGTAGAAGTCCCGGACGGCGCCCTCGTAGCCCTCCGGGTGCTCGGTGCTGCCGGTGGTGACCGGGTAGACCAGCGGCTCCTCGATCTGCCCGGGACGCACGTACGGTTCGGCGATCCGCCGCGCGATGCTGCGACCTCGTGGACCGGAGTGGAACGCCAGCACGTCGGCGGCGCCGACCAGCCGCGCCGCCTTCACGGTCACCAGCTCGGGGTCGCCCGGCCCCAGCCCGACCCCCCACAGCCGCCCCGCCGCCACGGCACTCACTCCCGCTCGTCCGCGACGGCGTTCACGGCGGCCGCCGTCACCGCGCTGCCACCGCGGCGGCCGTGCACGACGAGGGACGGCACGCCGTGCTCACCCTTGGCCAGCGCCAGCTTCGACTCCGCCGCACCCACGAAGCCCACCGGGATGCCGATCACCGCAGCGGGCCGGGGCGCGCCGGCATCGAGCATCTCGAGCAGGTGGAACAGCGCGGTCGGGGCGTTGCCGATCGCCACCACCGAGCCCTCCAGGTGCGGACGCCAGAGCTCGAGCGCCGCGGCGCTGCGGGTGGTCCCCAGCTCCTGGGCCAGCGCGGGGACCCGCGGGTCGCCCAGGGTGCACAGCACGTCGTTGCCGCGGGGCAGCCGAGCCCGCGTGATTCCGGAGGCGACCATCTGCGCGTCGCACAGAACTGGCGCACCCGCGCGCAGGGCAGCGCGCGCGACCGACACGAGGCTCTCGCTCGCCGCTACGTCCAGGGTCAGGTCGACCATGCCGCAGGCGTGGATCATCCGGACGACGACCTGGGCGAGGTCCGGTGCGAACGCATCCAGGTCGGCCTCGGCCCGGATCGTCGCGAAGGACTCCCGGTAGATCTGCGCCCCGTCGCGCTCGTACTGCATCACTCGCTCCCGTTCTGCTGTGTCGAAGCCGGGCCGTCGAACAGCCCCTGCATGGTCATCACGATCTCCCGGTGCGACCCGGCCGGCCGGCCGCAGCGGCGCTCGCAGCCGCTGAAGTGAACACGCTCGTCGTCCGGTCGGCGGGCGCCGGCTGCGGCCGCCGCCATCGCCCGGACGTCGGCCAGTGCGCGGGCGCAGCCCGGCCGGCCGGCGCAGGCCGACACCCCGTGCCAGCCCGAGCGTTCGGACAGCTCCAGGGCACTAGACGGCAGCGCGGCCAACGTGCCCAGGGCGGCCCTGGCCTGGGCCGGCGACAGGTCGACCAGCACCACCTCACGCCACGGCGTCACCAGCACCTCGCCGCTGCAGCTGGTAGCAATTGTTCGAGCAGCCGACGCCGAGAGCCGGCCCAGTGGTACCAGAGCGGCCACGGAATGGCGACCGCCCGGACCTTCGAGCAGCCCGAGCCGCTCGAGTCGGTCGGCGGCCGGCGGGACGCGCCGGACCGGCACCTGCCTGTGCGGCAGGCTTGCCCGCACCGCATCGCGAGCCCGGTCAGCTGCACCGTCCAGCTCGGCGAGCCGCCACGAGGTGCTGCCGAGCTCGTCGCGGAGCCTGAGGAACGCCTGTGCCGCAACGGTCAGCGCCCAGGCACTGTGCCCCGCGTTGATCCGCAGCCCGGTGTCGAGACCGGCGAGCACGAGCGTCCCGGTTGCCTGCGAGTCCGCCCACCAGCCCACGTCGGATCCGGCACCGACGACGTCCGCTCGGCCGTCGTCCAGGGCGAACAGGAACCGGCCCGGCAGCCGAGCCAGCGCGGGGTCGGTGCAGATCGCGGTATCGAGTGCCCGGACCAACGGCCGCAGGTCGATCCGGGAGCCAGGCAGGGACGGCGACGCGAGCACGTTGCGGACCAACTCGTGGGCCGGCGCCGGGAGCAGCCCAAGACGCTGGACCTGCTGCACCAGAACGGGATCGACCCAGCCGTCGACCAGTCGCAGCCCACGAAGCTGCAGGTTGCCGCGCGACGTCAGGTGCAGCGCACCGTCGCCGAACCGTTCGGCAAGACCGGCCAAACCGGTCAGCGCGGTCGCCGAGATGACGCCACCCGGCAGTCTCAGCCGGATCAGCCCGCCGTCCGCCGCGACGTGCGGACGCAGGGCGCCCGGGCAGGCGTCGACCGCGTCCCGTCGGGACCCGACCCTGCTCATGACGCGCTCCAACGCAGTGCCCGGCGATCGCCGCGAACGGTGACCTCCACGACCGCCAGCGGCTCGACGTCCATCCGCCAGAACGCCTGTGGCGCAGTCCCAGCGGTCACGCAGACCGCCGCTCGCGCGACGGCCACCGGTGCGACCGCGAGCAACCGTCCGGAGTGCCGCGCGGCCGTGGAGTCCAACCAGCCGCGGGTGCGCTCGATCAGAACTGCGAGGGACTCGCCGCCGTGCCCGTCGAAGGTCTCGTCGTCCAGCCAGGCGCTGACGAGCTGCGGCTCCTGGGCGGCGAGCACGTCCAGGTCGAGGCCGGTCCAACGGCCGAGGTCCCAGTCGCAAAGCTCGGCGTCGACCGGCGGGTCCGCCAGGCCGGCGGCGGAGGCGGCCAAGGCGCATTCAGGGCCCGGGCCGCGCACCGCGGGCCAGCCCGCGACGTCCGCGTTCACCCGCCGGGGACGAGCGGCTACCCCTATCGCCGGTGCCGCAAGCAGGCGCAGCCGCAACGTCATCGCGCCACCCCCGCGGAGCCCTTTGACACCACGACGACGCCAGCCCTAGGGTCAGCGGCACCCTGACGTTGTGAGGCAGCCGGTGAGATTCCGGCGCGGTCGCGCCACTGTGTCCGGTGCTCGAGCACCTCGCTCGAGCGTCGGGAGCCAGACCCTGCCACGTCTTCCGATCCGTCCCGGACGCACGATCCGCAGGAGGTCTTTCCGTGAGCCAGTCCACCGTCTCCGCGCAGCCGACGGCTGCCCCCATCCCGCTTCGTGAGGTCGCCCCTTGGGCGGCCTTCGCGCTGCTGCTCGCGCTCGTCGTGCTCTACTTCGTGTCCTCCGAGCAGGGAGCGGTCTCCGTCTTCTCCGGCGCCGGCGTGCACGAGTTCCTGCACGACGGTCGCCACCTGCTCGGCTTCCCCTGCCACTGAGGGGCGGCCGACATGACCAGGTCCTTCCTGATCCGCGGCCTGCTCGTCGGGCTGCTCGCCGGTGCGGTGGCCTTCGTGGTCGCGCACTTCCTCGGTGAGCCGTCGGTGGCCGCCGCCATCGCGGTCGAGGAGTCCAGCCACGCCGCCGAGCACATGCACGGCGACCAGGTGGTGCTCGTGAGCCGCGACATCCAGGCCTCCGTCGGGCTGCTCACCGCGCTGCTGCTGTTCGGCGCAGCCCTCGGTGGCGTCTTCGGCATCGGTGCTGCCGTGGCGCAGGGCCGGCTCGGCCGGCTGGGGGCGCGGGCGACGTCCGCGCTGCTGGCCCTCGCCGGCTTCGTCACCATCTCGCTCGTGCCGTTCCTGAAGTACCCCGCGAACCCACCCGCGGTCGGCGACCCGTCGACCATCGCGCGACGCTCCGGGCTGTACTTCGCGATGCTCGCGCTGTCCCTGCTGTTCGCCGTGGCGGCGGTCTGGGTCGCTCGTCGCCTGCACACGCTGTCCACCTGGAACCGTTGTCTTGCCGGCGTTGCGACCTTCGTCGTCCTGGTCGGGGTGGCGTATGCCGTGCTCCCCGCGGTCGACGAGGTGGGCACCTTCCCGGCCGACGTGCTGTGGCGGTTCCGGATGGGTTCGCTGGCTACCCAGCTGTCCGTCTGGTCGACCCTGGGACTGGCTTTCGGCGCGCTCACCGAGCGGGCGGCGGCACCGACGACGGTCGGCGAGGACAAGCCGCTCGTGGCCGTCTGAGCCGAACCGGTACTCGCGCACGGGTCGGCGGGGCATCACCACTCGATGCCCCGCTGACCCTTGGCTCCCGAGTCCATCGGGTGCTTGACCTTGGTCATCTCGACGACCAGGTCGGCGGCCTCGACGAGCCGAGGGTCGGCGCGGCGTCCGGTGATCACCACGTGCTGGTGGCCCGGGCGGGTGCGCAGCGTCTCGACGACCTCGTCGACGTCCACCCAGCCCCAGCCCATCGGATAGGTGAACTCGTCCAGCACGTACAGGCCGTGCCGCTCGCTGGCGAGACGGCGCTGGATCTCCCGCCAGCCCTCCAGCGCGGCCTCGGCATGGTCGTGCTCGGTACCCTGCTTGCGGGTCCACGACCAGCCCTCTCCCATCTTCTGCCAGTCGACCGGGCCGCCCAGGCCGGTCTGCTCGTGCAGCGAGCCGAGCGCCCGCAGCGCGGCCTCCTCGCCGACCTTCCACTTCGCGCTCTTGACGAACTGGAACACACCGACGTCCCAGCCCTGGTTCCACCCCCGCAAGGCGAGCCCGAAGGCCGCTGTGGACTTTCCCTTCATGTCTCCGGTGTGCACCATCAGCAGCGGACGGTTGCGGCGCTGACGTGTGGTGAGCCCGTCCTGCGGGACGGTTGCCGGTTGTCCCTGCGGCACGGTCAGGCCACCTTCCCGTTCGGCTGGCGGTCCTGGACCACTCGGGTGAGGGTGCCCGCTGCGAGGTCAGGCAGGGCGAGGTACTCCGCGCCCATCTCGTCGGCCAGCTGACTGGCCAGTCCGAGCGCCACGGCGCCGAAACCCGTTGCCTCGCAGTCGATCACCACGCTGGCCGTCCCCCGTTCACGGATCCGCTGGGCAGCGACCCGGGAGCGTTGCACAGCATCCTTGAGGCCGGTGGCCCGGCCGTCGGTGACCACGACGAGCAACGGTCGACGGGTGGGGTCCTTCAACTGCTCGATCCGGACCACCTCGTCCGCCCGCAGCAGCCCTTCGGCCAGCGGAGTCCGGCCGCCGGCCTCCAGGTGGCGCAGCCGCGCGGCCGCCGCCTCGACGCTGGACGTCGGCGGTAGCACCAGGCTCGCTTGCGACCCGCGGAAGGTCACCAGGCCGACCTTGTCCCGGCGCTGGTATGCGTCCAGCAGCAGGCTGAGGACGGCGGTCTTCACCTCGCGCAGCCGCGCTCGGGCCGCCATCGAGCCGCTGGCGTCGACCGCGAGCAGCACCAGGTTGCCTTCACGACCCTCGCGGACCGGCATCCGCAGGTCCGACCGGTGCAGCACCAGGCCGGGGCCGGTCCGGCCGCGCGATCGCTGGTGCGGTGCGGCCGTCGTCAATGTGGCCAGCAGGTGCGGACGGCCGCCCTCACCGGTGTCCGGCCGCCGCGCGCCGACGGTGCGTCCGGTCGTGGTGGTCGCGCGTCCTCGGCGTCCGGCGACGCCAACCCCCGTGCCCGGCACGGTCAACAGCCGGGCGCGGTACGGGTCGCCCGCCTCGGCCTGCGAGGTCGCCGGTGCGCCCGCCGGTGCGCCCGCCTGGGCGCCCGCCTGTGCGCCCGCCTGTGCGCCCGCCTGTTCGTCACGGCGTGCCGTTACTCCATTCCTAGTGGAGTTGCGTTGCGCCGCGACATCCTCCGCGGGCGGGCGTGGGGGGGTCGAGTCGGAGCCGGCGCCACCGCCGGGCCCGTCGTCCGGGGGTTCGGGGTCGTCGTCCGGGCTGTCGGGCGCGCCGGCATCGAGGGCGTCCTCAAGGCGCTGCTCGTCCAGGCCGGGTGGGTCGAACGGGTCTCGCCGGGCGCGGTGCGGCAGGGCGAGCCGGGCGGCGGCGCGCACGTCCTCGGTCTCCACCACGCGTCGTCCGTGCCAGGCGGCGTGTGCGACCGCGGCCCGTGCCGTCACGAGGTCCGCGCGCAGCCCGTCGACGCCGAACGCCGCGCACACCTCGGCGACCTGCCGCAGCGCCGCATCGGTCAGGACGACGTCCGCGACCAGCCGCTGGGCGCGCGCGATCCGCTCGGCGAGATCGGTCTCCTCGTGGGCCCAGCGCAGCGCGAACGCGGCCGGGTCCGCCTCGTACGACAGCCGGCGCCGCACGACCTCGACCCGGGTCCCGGCGTCCCGGCTGGCCGCTACCTCGACGGTCATCCCGAACCGGTCGAGCAGCTGCGGACGCAGCTCGCCCTCTTCCGGGTTCATGGTGCCGACCAGCACGAAACGAGCCGCGTGCGAGGCGGAAACCCCCTCGCGCTCCACGGTCGAGCGGCCCATGGCCGCGGCATCGAGCAGGACGTCGACCAGGTGGTCGGCGAGGAGGTTGACCTCGTCGACGTACAGCACGCCACGGTGCGCGCCGGCCAGCAGCCCAGGCTCGTAGGCCGTCTCACCATGCGCCAGGGCGCGCTCGAGGTGCAGCGAGCCGAGCACGCGGTCCTCGGTGGCACCGACCGGAAGCTCGACGAGCCGGGCCGGACGGCGGGAACCGTTGGCGGGCAACGGGTGCGGGCCATCCGGGCAGTCCGGGTCCGGGGCGGCCGGGTCGCAGGAGAAGCGGCAGCCGGCGACCACCTCGACCTCCGGCAGCAGCCCGGCCAGGGCGCGGACCATCGTGGACTTGGCCGTGCCCTTCTCGCCGCGCACCAGGACGCCACCGATGGCCGGTGACACGGCGCTGAGCACCAGGGCCAGCCGCAGGTCGTCCATCCCGACGACCGCGGTGAACGGGTAGCGCGTCGACGTGCTCATCGGACCTCCCCCTCGAGGTCGCCCTCGGTCTCCAGGATCGCGTCCTGCAGCACCTGCAGCGCCTCGGCCGACGGCTCGGCCCACAAGCCGCGTTGCGCGGCCTCGACCAGCCGTTCGGCGATTCCCTTGCGCGCCCACGGGTTCGAGCGCTGCATGAAGGCGCTCACCTGCGGGTCCTGCACGTACTCGCGGGTCAGCGTCTCGTACATCCAGTCGTCCACGACGCCGGCCGTGGCGTCGTAGCCGAACAGGTAGTCGACGGTGGCCGCCATCTCGAACGCGCCCTTGTAGCCGTGCCGGTGCATGGCTGAGATCCAGCGCGGGTTGACCACCCGGGCGCGGAAGACGCGCTTGGTCTCCTCCCCCAGCGTGCGGGTGCGCACCTGCTCGGGAACAGCCGAGTCGCCCACGTAGGCGGCCGGATCCTGGCCGGTCAGGTGACGCACCATCGCGACCATTCCGCCGTGATACTGGAAGTAGTCGTCGGAGTCGACGATGTCGTGCTCGCGGGTGTCCTGGTTCTTGGCCGCGACCTGCATGCGCGCGTACGTGCGTTCCATGTCGCCGCGGGCCGGTGCGCCGTCCAGGTCACGACCGTAGGCGTAGCCGCCCCAGACCGCGTACACCTCGGCCAGGTCTGCGTCCGAGCGCCACGAGCGAGCGTCCACCAGGGGCAGCAGGCCGGCCCCGTAGGCACCCGGCTTGGAGCCGAACACCCGGGCGGTCGCCCTGCGCCGCTCGACGCCGGCGGCCAGGTCCGAGCCGACATGTGCGCGGACGAAGTTCTGCTCGGCCGGCTCGTCGAGGTCGGCAACCAGCTGGACGGCGTCGTCCAGCATCGTCACCACGTGCGGGAACGCCTCCCGGAAGAACCCGGAGATCCGGATCGTGACGTCGACCCGCGGGCGGCCCAGCTCGACCAGCGGGACGACCTCGAGGCCAGTGACCCGGCGCGAGGCGTCGTCCCATACCGGTCGCACCCCCAGCAGCCAGAGCAGCTCGGCGATGTCGTCCCCCTGGGTGCGCATGCACGCGGTGCCCCAAACGGACAGCCCGACCGACCGTGGCACCTGCCCGGTGTCGGCGACGTGCCGGGCGATCAGCGACTCCGCCAGCGCGACCCCGGTGTCCCACGACGTCCGGCTCGGCACCGCCTTCGGGTCCACGGCGTAGAAGTTGCGGCCGGTGGGCAGCACATTGACCAGACCGCGGGTCGGCGACCCGGACGGACCCGCCGGGACGAACCCGCCGTCCAGCGCGTGCAGCACGTTCGTGATCTCGTCGGTGGTGCGAGCCAGCCGCGGGACCACCTCGTCGGCACCGAACTCGAGCACCCGGACGACGTCAGTGACCTTCTCCCCCAGTACCTCCACGCACACCTCGCCGGCGAGCTCGCTCACCCAGCCGAGGGTCTCCATGGACACCACGAGCCGCCGGGCCAGACCTTCGAGCAGGTCGACGACGTCGGCCCCGGTGCGCGACGGGCCGTCCACCACCTTCGAGAGAGCCGACGCCCCCTGCGCGTCGGCTCCCTCGAGCGCCGCACCGGGCTCGCGCAGCAAGGCGGCCTCGTCCAGGTCGACCCAGGTCGCGATCGCGCTGCGCAGCCCCGGGAAGGCCTGGGTGCGCCCACCCCAGACCTGCGACGCGCGCAGCACCGCGAGCACCAGGTTGACCCGGCCCTCACCCTGCGGGCCCTGGCCGAGCACGTGCAGGCCGTCCCGAATCTGTACGTCCTTGATCTCGCACAGGTAGCCGTCGACGTGCAGCACGAAGTCGTCGAAATCGTCCGCGCCGGGGGCGTCGTCCAGGTGCAGGTCGTGGTGCAGCTGCGCGGTCTGGATCACGTCCCAGATCTGCGTACGCAGCGTCGGCGCCTTGTCCGGGTCGAGGGCCTGCACCAAGGCGTACTCGTCCAGCAGCTGCTCCAGCTTGGCCATCTCGCCGTAGGTCTCGGCCCGCGCCATCGGCGGCACCAGGTGGTCGACGACGGTGGCGTGCGCCCGTCGCTTGGCCTGGGTGCCCTCGCCCGGGTCGTTGACGATGAACGGGTACACCAGTGGAAGGTCGCCAAGCACTGCGTCGGGTGCGCACGAGCCAGAGAGCCCAATTCCCTTGCCGGGCAACCACTCCAGGGTGCCGTGCTTGCCCAGGTGGACCACCGCGTGCGCTCCGAAACCACCGTCGGACGGCGGGGCCTCCAGCCAGCGGTAGGCGGCCAGGTAGTGGTGCGAGGGCGCCATGTCCGGGTCGTGATAGATCGCCACCGGGTTCTCCCCGAAGCCCCGCGGCGGCTGGATCATCAGCACGACGTTGCCGAACTGCAGCGCCGCCAGCGCGATCGCCGGCTCCTCACCTGAGATGTCGACGTAGAGCTCGCCGGGTGCCTCGCCCCAGGCTCGCTGCATCGCCTCGCGCAGCTCGGGCGTGAGCCGCTCGAACCACCGGCGGTACGTCGCACCGGGCACCTTGGCCACGGCAGCCGAGAGCTGCTCGTCGGTCAGCCACTCGACGTCGTGCCCACCGGCCGCGACCAGGGCGTGCACCAGCGCGTCGCCGTCACCGTCGAAGCCGTCACCCACGTCGTAGCCGGTGTGCCGCAACGCCTCCAGCAGGACGACGGCGCTGGCCGGCGTGTCCAGTCCGACCGCGTTGCCGATCCGGGCGTGCTTGGTCGGGTACGACGACAGCATCAACGCGATCCGACGTTCGCCGACCGGGACGTACCGCAAGCCCCCCAGCGCCACCGCGATGCCGGCGAGCCGCAGGCACCGCTCCGGGTCAGGCACGTACAGCGGCACCGGACCCTCGTCCAGCTCCTTGAACGAGAACGGGACGCCGATCAGCCGGCCGTCGAACTCCGGGATGGCCACCTGGGTCGCGGCGTCCAGCGGACTGACGGCGGCGTCCGAGGCCTGCCAGGCCGCCCGCGGGCTGGTCAGCGCCAGGCCCTGCAGGACGGGGACGTCCAGCCCGGCCAGCGCACCGGCGTCCCAGGTCTCGTCCTCACCGCCGGCTCCGGCGGCCGCAGCCACGGTGCCTCCGGAGGCGAGCACCGTGGTGACCAGCACGTCGCACCGGGCGAGCAGGCCGATCAGGTCGCGGCCGTCCTGGTCGCCGGCGGACAGGCCGCGCAGGGAGCCGCAGAAGATCGGCAGCGGCTGACCGCCGCGGGCCGCGATGGCGTCGCACAGGCCGTCCACGAAGGCGGTGTTGCCGCTCAGCTCGTGCGCACGGTAGAAGACCACGCCGACCACCGGCCGCTGGGTGTCCGGGGAGGCGGTGTCCGGGGAGGCGGCGTCCGGGGAGGCGGCGTCCGGGGAGGCTTCGCCGGCGGGGTCGGTCCAGGCGTGCAGCCCGTGCTGCGGCATCGGGCGGGGCGGTTCGAAGCCGTCGCCGCCGAGCAGGACCGTGTCGCGCAGGAACGCGGCCAGCTCGGTCACGTTGTCGACACCGCCCTCGACCAGGTAGGCCAGCGCCTGGGTGACCAGCCCGGACGGGACCGTCGACAGCCCCTGCAGGGAGGCGTCCGGGGTGCTCTCACCGCTCATCACGGCTACTGGCACTCCGGAGGCGAGCACGACATCCAGGCCCTGGGGCCATGCCTCGCGACCGCCGAGCAGGCGCACGACGACCAGGTCGGTGTCGTGCAGCAGTGCCGGTACGTCGCCGGGGTCCAGCCTGGCCGGGTTCGCCACCCGCCACGCACCACCGCGGTGCGCTGCGAGCAGGTCGGTGTCGGACGTCGAGAGCAAAAGCAGCCGTGAGGCCACGAAGGGCCGTCCCTCCTCGGGGTACCGCGCCCCGAAGCCGAAGGTCTCGACGGCTGCAGTCTCCTGACTCCCGGATCGACGCGGTCGCTCGGCCTTCCCGGGGCGAGCCCCAGTGGCTGCTCCTGCGGCGGGCCGCAAGCGCGTCGAGCGACCACTCCCCGGTCACAGTGGCGGGACCGTCCCGGACTCTCACCGGGTTCCTGCCGTGCCGTCGTTGGTCAGGGCCGACCCTAGCGGCCCGCACCGGCCACCGACCACCCGCATGACCGGAGAGCCTGCGGTCCTGCCGACAGGAGCGGATGGCGTTCTCGGGGCGTGCAGCCTGCCCAGATGCATCCGCTCCTGTCGGGCGAACCGTCAGCCGCCCTCGATCAGCCGCCAGATCGCCGCGGTGTCCAGGTGCTCCTCGACGGCATCGGCCAGCGCGTCGATCATCTGCTCACGCCGAGCCAGGAAGCCCGGACCGCACGACGGCACGTACCCGACCCCGGCCTGCTCCGCCGCCGCGGCCAGCCAGGCGCGGCGGAAGGCGTCGTTCTCGAATGCGCCATGCCAGGTGGTGCCCCACACCGCGCCCCGGCGCCAGCCGTCCAGGAACGGCTCGACGTCGTCCGCCGCGGCCAGCCGGTGCGTGATGCCGTGGTGGATCTCGTAGGCCGAGACCTCGTGCCCGCGCCAGCTACCGGTCGGGCGAGCGAGCACTTTGTCCGGCTCGAAGCGCACCGCGGTCGGCAGCAGGTCGAGCCCGGGCACCCTGCCGACGCCCGACTCGACGTCGTCCTCGATCGCCTTGGCCAGCATCTGGTAGCCGCCGCAGATGCCCAGGACCGGCCGGCCGGCGCGGGCCCGGGCCAGCACCGCGTCGGCGAGGCCGCGCTCGCGAAGCCACGCCAGATCCGTTGCGGTGGCACGACTTCCGGGCAGGACAGCGATGTCGCTGGCGGCCACCACGTCCGGGTCGGCGGTCACCTCGACGACCACGCCGGGTTCGAGGGCCAGCGCGTCCACGTCGGTGGCGTTCGACACCCGTGGGAAGCGCACCACCGCCACCCGCAGGGTCGAGCCGAGCGCGCGCGGGGGGCCCTGGCCACGCCACCCGGCGACGGCGAGCGCGTCTTCGGAGTCGATCCAGACGCCGTCCAGCCAGGGCAGCACGCCGAGCACCGGACGGTCCGTGCGTTCCTCCAGCGTGCGCAGCCCGGGACGCAGCAGCTCGACGTCTCCCCGGAACTTGTTGACCACCCAGCCCATCACCAGCGACTGGTCGGCCTCGTCGAGTAGCGCGAGCGTGCCGTACATCGCCGCCAGCACTCCCCCGCGGTCGATGTCCCCGACGACCACCACCGGCAGTCGTCCATGCTGGGCGAGCCCCATGTTGACGTAGTCGCCGGCACGCAGGTTGACCTCGGCCGGACTGCCGGCCCCTTCGGCGACGACCACGTCGAACCGCGAGCGCAGGTCGTCGAACGCCGCGTACGCCGCCTCGGCCAGCACCCGTCGTCCGGTGGCGAACTCGCCGGCCTCGAGCTCGCCGTACGAGCGGCCCATCAGGACGACGTGGCTGCGCCGATCGCCGCCCGGCTTGAGCAGTACCGGGTTCATCGCCACCTCAGGCTCGACCTGCGCCGCCACGGCCTGCAGCCACTGGGCGCGGCCGATCTCGCCGCCGTCGGCGCAGACCATGGAGTTGTTGGACATGTTCTGCGACTTGAACGGTGCGACGGCCACGCCCTGGCGCGCCAGCCAACGACACAAGGCGGTGGTGACCAGGCTCTTGCCGGCATCGGACGTCGTGCCCGCCACCAGTAGTGCACCCTGGCGGGCGGTCATCGCCGCCGCCCGGCGACCCTGGCCAGCGCAGCGGCCAGGACGACGGCCAGCGCGTCCACCCGCACGCACAGCCGGACGGCGCGGAGCAGGTCGGGCGGCCGGGCGGACGGTCCCGTCCCGAGCCGCCCGCGGTGCTCGACCCGGTCGCCGTAGACGTTGGTGCCGCCGAGCCGGACGCCGAGGCTGCCAGCGAAGGCCGCCTCGACAGGGCCGGCGTTCGGGCTGGGGTGCGCGGGGGCGTCCCGCCGCCAGGCGATCATCGCCGCGCGCGGTCGGCCACCGCTGAGCACGGCCAGCAGTGCACTGATCCGGGCGGGCACGAAGTTGACCAGGTCGTCCAGCCGGGCCGAGGCCCAGCCGAAACGTTCGTACCGGGTGCTGCGGTGGCCGACCATGGCGTCCAAGGTGTTCGCCGCGCGGTAGCCGATCAGGCCGGGCAGCCCGGCCACGGCCCCCCACAGCAGCGGAGCGACGACGGCGTCCGAGGTGTTCTCGGCGAGGGACTCGACGCTGGCCCGAGCCAGCTCATCAGCGTCCAGGCCGCTGGGGTCGCGCCCGGCCAGGTGCGAGAGCCGGGCCCGGGCGGGTCCGAGTTCGTCCTCGTCCACCAGCAGCTCGCTCATCACCTGGCCTTCGCGCACCAGGCTGCGCGCACCGAGAACGCTCCAGGTGGCGAGTGCGGTCAGCGCGACCCGCGGCCAGCCCGGCGGCGTGCGACGCTCGATGGCCCAGGCGGCGGCGACCGGCGTCCCCACGCCGAGCGCGGTGAACGCGGCGCCCCGCGCGCGGCTGTCCGACCACGTCAGCTGCTCCAGGGCACCGGCAGCGCGACCGAAGCCGGCCACCGGGTGTCCCCGACGCGGGTCGCCGAGGACGGCGTCCAGCAGCGCGCCCAGCACCAGGCCGAGCGCGCGCTCGCGCCGCGCCGATGATCTCGGCAACGACGCGTCACCGGCGACGCGTTGTTGCCGAGATAGGCGCGCAGGTCGGGGCATGCGACACAGTCTGCCGGTCGCTTTGACAGTCCCGAGCCCCCGGTGGGACGGTTGCCGCACCTGACACCCGTGGGGCGGGGAAGCCGGTCGAAGTCCGGCGCTGACCCGCAACCGTAGGCCGCACCTGCACTGGCGCGGCGAGCCGGAGCACCGCACCTCGGGACAGGCTCCGACACATCCGCCGAGGTCTGCGGCACGGAGCCGGACGTTGGTGTGCTCGCCGGAACAGCTGGCCCCGGGCCCGCCGTTCGAGCGCACCGACCTCCCGCGCCCACCGCGAGGAGGTACCGAACGTGACCACCACCGCCCGATCCACCCTCACGCGAATGCTCAAAGTGGCGTCCGCACTCGTCGTCGCGGCCGTCGCCTTGCTGCTGCTGGCCGCACCGGCGCACGCCGACGCCTACCGCTACTGGGGCTACTACCAGCTCAAGGACGGTGCCTGGACGTTCGCCCAGAAGGGTCCCGCCGAGACCACGCCCGCCGACGGCTCCGTCGAGGGCTGGCGGTTCGCGGTGGCCGACGAGTCGTCCACCCGCACGCCGCGGGTCGTGCCGACCTTCGACAGCCTGTGCGGCACAACGGACAAGACGGACGGCAACAAGCTGGTCGGGTTGGTCGTGGACTTCGGCCGACCCGCCGACGGACCCGACGGCACCTCGGCGCCGCCTGCGCCGATCGGACAGTGCGTGAGCGTGCCGACCGCCGCGACCGGCTCGGACGTGATGGCTGCCGCCGGGCTCACCCTGCGCCTCGACAAGAGCCTGACCTGCGCGATCAACGGCTGGCCGGCAACCGGCTGCGGCGACCCGGTCAAGCCGGTTCCCGCTGCCGCGGCGAGCCCCGACGCCTCGATCACCCTGCCGGCGGCGGATGCCACCACCCAGGCGGCCTCGACCAACAGCGACTCCGACTCAGGTGGCATCCCGACGGCGGCCTGGGTGGGTATCGGCGTCGCCCTCGTGGTCGGTGCCGTCCTCGTCCTGCTGGCCATGCGGCGGGGCAATGAGCTCAAGGACTGACGAACCTCCCCCCCATGAACGCGCCCGCATGAACCCCGTGACCCGCAGCCTCACCCTGCCTCGGCTGCTGCACCCTGCAGCCTGGTGGATCTGGGCCATCGGGCTCGCGACCGCGGCCAGCCGCACCACGAACCCGCTGCTGCTGGTGCTGGTCGTCGCGGTGGCCGGGTACGTGGTGTCGTCCCGGCGCGAGGCGGGGACGTCGTCACCGTTCGGGGCCTTCCTGCGGCTGGGCCTGTTCGTGATCGGCATGCGCGTGGTCCTGCAGGCGGTGCTCGGCGGCGGAGTCCCCGGCACGACGATCCTGCTCCGGCTGCCCGAGGTGCCGCTGCCGGCAGCCGCCGGTGGGGTCCGGCTCGGCGGCCCGGTCTCGCTGGAGGAGGTGCTGGCCGCGCTGTACGACGGTGCCCGGCTCGCCGCCGTGCTGGCCTGTATCGGAGCGGCCAACGCCCTGGCCAGTCCGCGCCGCCTGCTGCGCTACGTGCCGGCGACCTTGTACGACGTCGGCACCGCGCTCGTGGTGGCCCTGACCTACGCTCCGCAGATGGTCGAAGACGCGCGTCGGGTCCGGGCAGCCCGCCGGCTGCGCGGTCACGCGGGCCGTGGGCCGCGCGAGCTGGCCCGGCTGGCCGTTCCGGTGCTGGACGGCGCACTGGAGCGCTCGCTCGACCTGGCCGCCTCCATGGAGTCGCGCGGCTACGGCCGCACCGTGTTTCGGGACGCGCGCTCGCGCCGGTGGGCGACGACCCTGACGATGCTCGGCATCGGTGGGGTGGTGGCCGGCACGTACGGGGTGCTGGACGGTGGGTCGGCCCCGCTGCTCGGGTTGCCGCTGCTCGCCCTGGGCGCGGTCGCAGTGCTGGGCTCGTTGCTGGTCGGGGCTCGACGCGACCCGCGCTCGCGCTACCGCCCCGACCCCTGGGCGCTGCCCGAGTGGCTGACCGCCGCCAGCGGGATCGCCGCTGCGGGCCTGGTGATCGCCGCCGCGCAGCGCGCCGAGCCGGGACTGATCCCGGTGACGGTTCCCGCGCAGTGGCCGACGCTGCCCTGGCTGGCGGCCAGCGGGGTGCTGCTCGGCCTGCTGCCGGCCTGGCTGACGCCGCTGCCGCCGGCCCGCGCGGCCCTGCGGGCGGCCCGGCTCGAAGCGCCCGACCCCGCGCTCGAGGTGACCTCGTGATCCGGTTCGAGGCCGTGAGCGTGCAGTACGCCGATGCGCTCGAGCCGGTGCTGCGTGCGGTGAACCTCGACATCGACGAAGGCGAGCTCGCACTGGTGGTCGGCGCGACCGGCAGCGGCAAGACGACGCTGCTGCGGTGCGTGAACGGCCTGGTCCCGCACTTCAGCGGCGGCACCCTGTCCGGACGGGTGCTTGTCGACGGGCGCGACACCCGCACGCACCGCCCCCGTGACCTCGCGGACATCGTCGGCATCGTCGGTCAGAACCCGACCGCGGCCTTCGTCACGGACACGGTCGAGGAGGAGCTCGCGTACGGCCTGGAGACGCTCGGTCTGGCCGGCGACGTGATGCGCAAGCGGGTCGAGGAGACCCTGGACCTGATGGGTCTGGCCGACCTGCGTGCCCGCGCTCTGCGCACCTTGTCCGGCGGCCAGGCGCAGCGGGTCGCCATCGGCGGGGTGCTGGCGGCGCACCCCCGCGTGCTGGTGTTGGACGAGCCCACGTCGGCACTGGATCCCGTTGCGGCAGAAGAGGTTCTGGCCGCGCTGACCCGGTTGGTGCACGACCTCGGGTTGACGGTGCTACTGGCCGAGCACCGGCTCGAACGGGTCGTGCAGTACGCCGACCGGGTGGTGACCGTCGTCGACGGCCTGGTCACGGACGACGACCCGCGGCGCGCGATGGCCACCGCCCCGGTCGCACCGCCGGTCGTCGCCCTCGGGCGGCTCGCCGGCTGGGAGCCGCTGCCGTTGTCCGTGCGCGAGGCCCGCCGGCACGCCGAGCCGCTGCGCCGCCGGTTGGCCGACGCCGGTGCCAACCCGTACGTGCACCAGCGCGAGCGCGAGCGACGGCGGCAACGCGACGAGGTGGCCGACGAGGTGACGCCGCTGCCGGTCGCGCCTGCGCCGACGCCCGCGCTCCGGGCGGAGCGTCTCGTGGTGGACCGTGGGCAGCGCCTCGTACTTCGACGCCTCGCACTGACCGTGCGACCGGGTGAGGTGGTGGCGCTGATGGGTCGCAACGGCGCCGGCAAGTCCACCTTGCTCGCCGCGGCCGCCGGCCAGCTCCCGGTGCGGGAGGGCGTGCTGCTCAGCGACGGGCTGGTCCCGGCGGACCTGCGCCCCAGGGAGCTCGTCCAGCACGTCGGCCTCGTCCCCCAGGATCCGGGACTGCTGCTGTACGCGGACAGCGTGGCCGCCGAGTGCCGTTCCGGCGACGCGGACATGTCCGTACCGTCCGGGACCGTGCGCGCGCTCCTGCGTGAGCTGGCACCCGACGTCCAGGACGGCACGCACCCGCGAGACCTGTCCGAGGGGCAGCGGCTCGCTCTGGCCCTGTCCATCGTGCTGGCCGGCGAGCCCCCGCTGGTGCTGCTGGACGAGCCCACCCGCGGCCTCGACTACGGCGCCAAGGCCCGGCTGGTGCACACCCTGCGCGCGCTCGCGGTCGACGGCCGGGCCGTCCTGCTGGCCACTCACGACGTCGAGCTGGTGGCCGACGTCGCGGACCGGGTGGCGCTGCTCGCCGAGGGCGAGATCGTCGCCGACGGTCCGACCGTGGACGTGCTGGGCGGCTCCCCCGCGTTCGCCCCGCAGGTCGCCAAGGTGATGCACCCGCAGCCGTGGCTGAACGTGGCCGACCTCGCGGCCGCGCTGGAGGCATCGTGAGCACCTTGCGCCAGGCTGGTTCGCCGCTGATCGCCGTCCGCTGGCGGAGCGCGGTGGTGCTGCTGGCCACCATGCTGGTCGGCTTCGCCGCGTTCGCCTGGCCGTTCGTGGTCCGGCCCGACGCTGGTGGGCTGGCGCACGGCGGCGACGCACCGTGGCTGTTCGTGCTGCTGCTCGCGCTGATGGCGGCGCTCGTGGTCTCCGAGCTGGCCAGCGGCGGCCTGGACGCGAAGACGGTCTCGGTGCTGGGCGTGCTAGCCGCGCTCGGTGGCGCCCTGCGGGTACTCGGTGCGGGGACCGCAGGGCTGGAGCCGATGTTCTTCCTGCTCGTGCTGTCCGGCCGGGTGCTCGGCCGCGGCGCAGGGTTCGTCCTGGGCGCCCTGTCGGTGCTCGTCGGCGCGTTCCTGACCGGTGGTGTCGGCCCCTGGGCGCCGTTCCAGATGGTGGCCGCGGGAATGGTCGGCTTCGGTGCCGGGACGTTGCCGGCCGCCACCGGACGACGCGAGCGCGGACTGCTCGCCGCCTACGGCCTGGTCGCCGGGCTGGCCTACGGCCTGGTGATGAACCTGTGGTTCTGGCCCTTCCTGACCAGCGGCGCCGGCGACGCGACGACATTTGTCCCAGGAGATCCCGTAGGGGCGAACCTTGGCCGCTACGCTGCCTTCTACCTCGCCACCAGCTTGGGGTGGGATCTGCCGCGAGGGCTGCTCACCGCCGTGCTCGTCGTCGTCGCCGGCAGGCCCGTCCTGGCCTCCCTGCGCCGTGGGGCACGTCGCGCCGCCTTCGCGACAGCCGGACGATTCGAACCGTCGTCGTCCCTGTCGACGCTCGAAGAAGGTCGGATGGACGAATGATGCGCGTACGGCTTCTCGGCACCGGCTCGGCCGACGGCTGGCCCAATGCCTTCTGCGAGTGCGCCTCCTGCCTCGCTGCCCTGCACTCCCAGCAGTTCCGCGGCCCGACCTCGGCGCTGGTCGACGGCAGGATCCTGCTCGACTGCGGGCCGGAGACACCACGGGCCGCACTGCGGCACGAGGGCGGGCTGCAGCACGTCACCCACATCCTGATCACGCACGACCATCCGGACCACAGCGCACCGATGGCCCTGCTGTCGCGAGCCTGGGCCGGACGCACCGAACCGCTGACCGTGGTGGGTCCGCAGTCCGTCATCGCGTCGTGGTGCCTGTGGACCTCCCCTGAGGATCCCGTTCGCTGGCAAGCGGTCCTGCCCGGCGACGTCCTCGACGCAGGTGGCTACACCGTGCGGGTGCTGGCGGCCGCGCACGGCCAGGAGGAGGCCGTCGTCTACGACGTGTGCGGCCCCGGCGGCGAACGGATGCTGTACGCGACCGACACCGGGCCGCTGCCCGAGCAGACCATCGCGGCGACGACCGACGCGGAGTACGACCTGGTCCTGCTGGAGGCCACCTTCGGTGACCGCCGCGGCCCGCAGGCACCGAGCGGGACCGACCACCTCGACCTGTCGACGTTCGCCGACCAGATGGTCCGGCTGCGCGGCGCCCGGGCCCTGACCCGGGCCAGCCGCATCGCCGCCGTGCACCTCTCGCACCACAGCCCGCCGGACCTGCGGCCCCGGCTCGGCGCCTGGGGCGTCCAGGTGGTGGACGACGGCCACGCCTTCGCGCTGGACCGCGTGGCCGCACGCGCACGGGTGCAGGCCGAGCGGACGGCGACGGCCGGCGTGGGCGGTTCGCGCGGCCCGGTGGACACCACGACCTGGTCGGACGAGCCGCGGCGGACGCTCGTTCTCGGCGGCGTGCGGTCCGGCAAGTCCCTACTCGCAGAACAGCTGTTCGCGGCTGACGCCCAAGTGACCTACGTCGCCACCGGCTACGTGCCGGACGGTCACGACGACGAGTGGTCGCAGCGGGTCGCGCGGCACCGCGCTCGGCGGCCGACGCACTGGAGCACCCTTGAGACCACCGACCTCGGCGCCGTGCTGCGCGGTGCGAGCGGGCCGGTGATCATCGACTGCCTCGGCATGTGGATGAACAGCGTGCTGTCCCGGTGCGGCGCGTGGGACGAGGCCCCCGGCTGGCAGCAGGCCGTCGACCAGCACCTGGACTCGTTCGTCGAGGCCTGGCACGCGGTGACCGTGCCGGTCGTGGCGGTGACCAACGAGGTGGGGTCCGGCGTGGTCCCCGGTACCTGGTCCGGTCGCGTGTTCCGCGACCAGCTCGGCCGACTGAACACCCGGATCTCCACGGCGAGCGAGCGGGTGCTGCTCGTGGTCGCGGGACGAGTGCTCGACCTCGCAGCGCTCAGCGCGCCGTCGGCGGCCGCCGCACAGCCCGTGCTCGACACGGCAACCGAGGCAGCGGCGCAGCACGGGACCGAACCCGAGGACCCGACATCCCACGGCGAGCAGCACACCCTCCACCGAACGGCACTACGACCCGTCCTCGACCTCACCCGGCACCAGCCGGCCGACCCCCTCGAACAGGACACTGCATGACCTCGATCGACCTGACCGCACTGCGCGAGTCCGTGGGGCTTCGCGACACCGATGCGGCCAGTGACACCCGCCTGCGCCTGGACGGGCTGGTCAAGCCGCTGGGCTCGCTGGGACGGCTGGAACAGCTGGCCACCTGGTTGTCCGGCGTCCAGGGCGTCTCGCCGCCGCGACCCCTGGACGACGTCCGCGTGGTCGTGTTCGCCGGCGACCACGGGATCGCGTCGTCCGGGGTGTCGGCCTACCCGCCCGAGGTGACCGCCGCGATGGTGCGCACCTTCCTGGCCGGCGCCGCCGGCGTCAACGCGCTGGCCACGTTGCACGGCGCGAAGGTGCGGGTGCTCGACCTCGGGGTGGACGCGGACACCGACGACCTGCCGTCGGCGGTCACCGCCCACAAGGTGCGTCGCGGGTCCGGGTCGATCGACGTCGAGGACGCGCTGACCCAGGACGAGGTCGAGCGCGCCTTCGCGAGCGGGGCGGCCGTGGCCGACGAGGAGGTCGACTCGGGCGCCGATCTGCTGATCGCCGGCGACATGGGGATCGGCAACACCACGGTCGCCGCCGCGTTGGTCGCCGTGCTGCTCGAGCTCGGACCCCTCGACGTGGTCGGAACCGGCACCGGGATCGACGACGACGCGTGGGCGCGCAAGGTCGCTGCGCTGCGCGACGCGACCTACCGTGGGCGGGCGGTGCGGGACGACCCGTTGGCCGTGCTGCGCACCGTCGGCAGCGCGGACACCGCGGCGATGACCGGCTTCCTGATCCAGGCAGCCGTGCGGCGCACCCCGGTGCTACTGGATGGCGTTGTGTCCTGCGCGTGCGCGCTGGTCGCCCGCCGGTTGGTGGAGACGTCCAGCCACTGGTGGCTGGCCGGTCACCGCTCGACCGAGCCGTCACAGCACCGGGTGCTCGACGTCCTGGGGCTGGAACCGTTGGTGGACCTGGGAATGCGGCTCGGTGAGGGCACCGGCGCGCTGACCGCGCTGCCCATCCTGCGGGCCGCCCAGGCGATGTGTGCGGACATGGGCCTGCTCGCGGATCTGCTGCCGCCGCAGCAGGATCTCGACGCGACGTGAGCCGTCCGGGCGGGCTCGGCGACGGGCTGCGGCTCGCGGTCGGCACGCTGACCGTCGTCCCGGTCCGGCCGCCGAGCACCGTGGACGCCTTCACGGCCGGGACGGCGATGGCGCTGGCCTGGCTGGTCGCGCTGCTGCCGGCCGCCGCGGTCGGGGCGCTCTGCTGGGCGGGCGACGCGGTCTCGGCACCGCCGTTGCTGGTTGGCGCCGCTGCGGTCGCGGTCCTCGCGCTGTTCTCGCGCGGACTGCACCTGGACGGTCTCGCGGACACCGCGGACGGACTCGCCGCCAGCTACGACCGCGAGCGAGCGCTGCAGGTGATGCGCACCGGCGACGTCGGTCCGGTCGGCGCGGCCACCCTGGTGCTGGTGCTGCTCGCGCAGGCCAGCGCGATAGCCGTCCTGGTCGTCGACCCGCTGATGGTGGGGCTGGCCGTGGTGCTGTCGCGGGCGATGCTCGCGGTGGCCTGCGGGCGTGGCGTGCCGGCTGCCCGAGCTTCCGGGCTCGGCGCGACCGTGGCCGGCTCGGTGCCGCAGCCGGTCGCCGCCCTCGTCGTGGTCGTCGTGGCGTGCTGCGGCACCGGCGTCGCCGTCGCCTCGGACGCCCCGTGGTGGTCGGCGGTGCTGGCCACCGCGTGCGCGCTGCTGGCCGCGGGCGCGGTGCTGGCGCGCAGCGTCAGCCGGCTCGGCGGGATCACCGGCGACGTGCTCGGCGCCGTGGTCGAGCTGTCCCTGACCGGCGCCCTCGCTGCGCTCGCCGTCGCCCGCTGACCTGCTGGCCGTGACGTCTGGGTCAGCGGGTCTGGACGTCGACGAACGGCGGCTTGACCACTCGGCAGCGCAACCCTCGACCGCGGACGTCGACGACGACCTCGTCGCCCTCGGCGACCGACCGCTCCAGCAGCCCCAGCGCGATGCCCTGCTTCAGCGTCGGTGAGAAGGTGCCGGACGTCGTCCGACCGACCTCCTCGCCGTCCAGTCCGTCGCGGCGGACGGTGCAGCCGTCCCGGGGGATCCCACGGTCGAGCGCGAGCACTCCCCACAGCAGTCGGGAGGCACCTGCCTCTTTCTCGGCCACCAGCGCGTCCTTGCCCCAGAACTCCGGCTTCTTCCAGCCCACCGCCCAGCCGGCCCGGGCCTGCACGGGAGAGATGTCCAGGCTGAGCTCGTGACCGTGCAGCGGGTAGCCCATCTCGGTGCGCAGCGTGTCGCGGGCGCCCAGGCCGGCGACCCGGCCACCGGCCGCGGTCACGGCGTCGACCAGCGCATCCCACAGGGCCGGCGTGTGGTCCCACGGCGGCAGCAGCTCGTAGCCGCGCTCGCCGGTGTACCCGGTGCGGCACACCACGACCGGCACGCCCTGCCAGGTCGCGTCGACGAAGCTCATGTAGTCGTGGCCGGTCGGCAGCCCGACTGCCTCGAGCACTCGGTCGCAGTCCGGCCCCTGCACGGCGATCACGCCGAACGCATCGTGCATCCCGCTCACCTGCACGCCGCTCGGCGCGAGGTCGTGCAGACGCCGCACGACCTCTGCGGTGTTCGCCGCGTTGGGCACGAGCAGCACGTCGCCCTCGTTGCGCAAGTAGGCGATCAGGTCGTCCACGACCCCGCCGGAGGCGTCACAGCACAGCGTGTACTGCGCCTTACCTGGCTCGATCCGCTCCAGGTCATTGGTCAGCGCCGCATTCACGAAGGCCGCCGCACCGGGCCCGCTGACCCGGGCCTTGCCGAGGTGGCTGACGTCGAACAGGCCGACCCGCTCGCGCACTGCGGTGTGCTCGGCGACCACGCCGCCGCCGGCGTACTCGATGGGCATCGACCAGCCGCCGAAGTCGGCCATCTTGGCGCCGGCGCGTACGTGCCGGTCGTGCAACGGCGAACGCCGCAGTGGCGAGGACTCAGGGTCGGATGCGGCGGAATGGGTGCTGTCGGCCATGCGGGGAAACCTACCGCCCGCGCCCGGACCCCACGACGTCTAGCATCAGGGGCGGATCGCGACCCGATCCCTCGACGACCGGAAGGATCCCAGTGACCTCGCTCAGCCTGTCCGACAAGGACCCGAAGTCCATCAAGACCGACACGCTCGTGGTCGGTGTGGCCCGCTCGGACGACGGTCCGGTGCTGGTGGACGGCGGGGCTCTGCCCAGACCGTTGCGCAGCAGCCTGGCGGCGAGCCTGCGCGGGATCGGGGTCACCGGCAAGGCGGACCAGGTGGTGCGCATCCCGGCCGGAAAGGACGTCGCGGCCGCCGCGATCGCGCTGACCGGCCTCGGCCCGGTGGCCAAGGGCCGGGGCGCGAGCTACGACCCGGAGACCCTGCGTCGCGCGGCCGGCGCGGCCACCCGCGCGCTGGCCGGGACCGCCAGCGCCACCTTCCTGCTGCCTGCCAAGGACCTCGCGTCCGTGGCCGCGATCGGTGAGGGCGCCCTGATCGGCGCCTACTCGTTCACCCGGCACCGCGCGCGGACGACCGCGGAGGTGCAGGCACCGGTGTCCTCGGTCACCGTGGTCACCGCGCTGGCCGGCGACAAGGACGCGACCACCGCCGCCGCCCGCGCCGGGCACGTCGCGAACGCCGTCCACCTGGTCCGTGACCTGGTCAACACCGCCCCCGGCGACCTGCCACCGGCCGCCTTCGCGGACGCCGTGGTCGCTGCCGCGAAGTCGCACCCGGTCAAGGTCGAGGTGCTGGACGAGAAGGCGCTGGCCAGGGGTGGCTACGGCGGCATCCTGGGCGTCGGTCTGGGATCGAGCCGGCCGCCCCGGCTGGTCAAGCTCACCTACTCCCCGCGCGGCGCCAAGAAGCACCTGGCCCTGATCGGCAAGGGCATCACCTTCGACACCGGGGGCATCTCGCTCAAGCCCCCGCTGGGCATGGAGGCGATGAAGTCCGACATGGCCGGAGGCGCCACGGTCGCCGCCGCGATCCTGGCCCTGGCCAGGATGCGCACCAAGATCAAGGTCACTGCCTGGGTGCCGCTCGCCGAGAACATGCCCTCGGGCACCGCTCAGCGACCCTCGGACGTGCTGACCACCTACGGCGGTCGCACCGTCGAGGTGCTGAACACCGACGCCGAGGGTCGGCTGGTGCTGGCCGACGCGATCGTCGCGGCCAGCGAGGAGCACCCGGACACGATCATCGACATCGCCACCCTGACCGGGCACCAGGTCGTCGCCCTCGGGCACCGCTACGCCGCGATCATGGCGAACGACGACGACCTGCGCGGGCAGATCCACGAGTCCGCGACCCGGTCCGGCGAGACGATGTGGCCGATGCCGCTGCCCGTCGAGCTGCGCGCCAGCATGGACTCCCAGGTCGCGGACATCGCGAACATGGGCGAGCGGATGGGCGGCATGCTGGTCGCCGGCCTCTTCCTCAAGGAGTTCGTCGGGGACCGCGCGGACGGCGAGGGCAAGATCCCGTGGGCGCACGTCGACATCGCCGGCCCGTCCTACTGCGAGGGGCAGCCGTGGGGCTACACCCCCAAGGGGGGCACCGGGCACGGACTGCGCACGCTGGTCGACTTCGCCGAGCAGGTGGCGGCCGGCTGAGCCGGGTCGCCCGCGGGTCAGCTGCCCTGCTGCTTGCGCTGGTGCGAGGTCCACTCGCGCATCCGGCCGGGGTAGCCGGTCTGCTGCACGTCGTAGACCGGGATACCGAGCTCGCGGGCGAGGTCGCCGGCCGCCTTCGGGCTGCTGACCCGCCGGCGGGTCCACTCCCCTGTCGCGGCGATCAGCACCAGGGTGGTGGGCGTCACCGAGGTCTGCGGCTCGACGTACATCTCGACTCCGATCCGGGTGCCGACGAAGTTGCGCAGGTGCGCGGTGGCGGCCTCGACGTCCGCCTTCGTCCGTCGTTCGGTCGTCGGTTCGGCCTTTGGCCGACGTCGCAACCACGCCACGCCTCGCACCTCCGCCTCGCTCTGTGAAGGGCACCAGTGTGCACTGGGATGACCGCACCAGGGCAGGACGTTGCCGCACGGGGCCCAGATCGACCACGTTGCGTGCTCGCCGCGGGTTGGTGACAGGATGGGCCCCGCCAACAACCAGCGCTGCGCACCACAAGTGCAGGCGCGCGCGACACGTAAGGAGCAGGCGACGTGGCCGACAGCACCGGCGAGGTCTTCGACATCGTGATCCTCGGGGGTGGCAGCGGCGGGTACGCCTGCGCCTTCCGGGCAGCCGAGCTGGGCATGACGGTCGCCCTTGTCGAGCGGGACAAGCTCGGCGGCACCTGCCTGCACCGAGGCTGCATCCCGACCAAGGCGCTGCTGCACGCCGCCGAGGTCGCCGACACCGCCCGCGAGGGGTCCAGCTTCGGCGTCAAGACCGCCCTCGACGGCATCGACATGAGTGGTGTGAACTCGTACAAGGACGGCGTGGTCAGCCGTCTGTACAAGGGCCTGCAGGGTCTGGCCAAGGCGCACAAGGTCGAGCTCGTCGAGGGCGAAGGCCGGCTCGTCGGGAACGACACGGTGCAGGTCGGCGACCGCCAGGTCAAGGGCCGCCACGTCGTGCTGGCCACCGGCTCGTACGCCCGCTCGCTGCCGGGGCTGGAGATCGGCGGCCGGGTGATCACCAGCGACCAGGCCCTGACCCTGGACTGGGTACCGAACAGCGTGGTCGTGCTCGGCGGCGGGGTGATCGGTGTCGAGTTCGCCAGCGTCTGGAAGTCCTTCGGTGCCGACGTGACCATCGTCGAGGCGCTGCCGCACCTGGTCCCGGTCGAGGACGAGTCCGCCTCCAAGGCGCTGGAGCGCGCCTTCCGCAAGCGCAAGATCAACTTCAAGCTCGGCGCCCGGTTCGAGGGCGTCACCCAGGACGACAGCGGTGTCACCGTCACCCTCGAAGGCGGCGAGACACTGCAGGCCGACCTGCTGCTCGTCGCCGTCGGCCGCGGCCCGACGTCCGCCGGCCTGGGCTACGAAGAGGTCGGCGTGACCGTCGACCGCGGCTTCATCCCGACCGACGAGAGGCTGCGCACCAACGTGGACGGCGTGTTCGCCGTCGGCGACCTGGTCCCCGGCCTGCAGCTGGCCCACCGAGGCTTCGCGCACGGCATCTTCGTCGCGGAGGAGATCGCCGGTCTGGCGCCGGTGCCGGTCGTCGACTCGGGCATCCCGCGCATCACCTACTGCGACCCCGAGGTCGCTTCGGTCGGCCTGTCCGAGGCGCAGGCCAAGGAGAAGTACGGCGACGACAAGGTCGAGACCCTCGAGTACAACCTCGGCGGCAACGGCAAGAGCCAGATCCTCGGAACGACCGGCTTCGTCAAGCTGATCCGGGAGAAGGACGGCCCCGTCGTCGGGTTCGTCGCGGTCGGGGCGCGGATGGGTGAGCAGGTCGGCGAGGCCTCGCTCATCATCAACTGGGAGGCGTACCCGGAGGAGGTCGCCCAGCTGATCCACGCCCACCCGACCCAGAACGAGTCCCTGGGCGAGGCCCACCTCGCCCTGGCCGGCAAGCCCCTGCACGTGCACGCCTGACGGCTCGCAGCACCGAGCCCGCCAGCGAACGACCTGTACCAGCGACGAAGGAGAACCCAGCCAATGTCAGAGCGGGTGAAGATGCCGGCCCTCGGCGAGTCCGTCACCGAGGGGACCGTGACGCGCTGGCTGAAGCAGGTCGGCGACCAGGTCGAGGTCGACGAGCCGCTGCTCGAGGTGTCCACCGACAAGGTCGACACCGAGATCCCGAGCCCGATCGCCGGAACCCTCCAGGAGGTGCTGGTCGGCGAGGACGAGACCGTGCCGGTCGGCGCCGACCTTGCCGTCATCGGTGACGGGGCGGCCGGGTCCGGCGCGGACGACACCGGCGGCCAGACGAGCTCGGGGGCTGACTCCGGGGCTGACTCCGGGGCGGACTCCGGGGCGGACTCCGAGGCTGGCTCGGAGCAGGCAGCCGAGCAGGCGAGCGAGCAGCCGGAGCACGAGGAGGCAGCGCCCTCCACCGAGCAGGAGCCGTCGGCACAGACGTCCGAGCCAGAGCGGTCCGACGAGCCCGAGCCGGAGCAGTCACCGCAGTCCTCTTCGGCGGACTCAGGCGGCGGCGATGGCGGCGGCGACGGCGACGGCAGCGGCAGCGGCACGACCGTGACCATGCCGGCGCTGGGCGAGTCGGTGACCGAGGGCACAGTCACCCGCTGGCTCAAGGCCGAGGGTGACCAGGTCGACGTCGACGAGCCGCTGCTCGAAGTCTCCACCGACAAGGTCGACACCGAGATCCCCAGCCCGGTCGCGGGCACCGTCAGCAAGTTGCTGGTGGGCGAGGACGAGACCGTCCCGGTCGGGGCCGACCTGGCCGTGATCGGCGGTTCTGCCGCCGACTCCGCGGCGGCCGCACCCGCCGCCGAGCCGCAGCAGGCAGCCGAGCCGGAGCCCGAGCCCGAGCCCGAAGCGGCAGCCGAGCCCGAGCCCGAGCCGGCAGCTGAGCCAGAGCCGCAGCAACAGCAGCAGCCGGCAGCCACCGCACCCGCACCCGCACCCGCACCCGCACCCACGCCCGCACCCACGCCCGCACCCACGCCCGCACCCGCGGGAGCGACGGCGACCGGTGACGCCTCTGCCTACGTGACGCCGCTGGTGCGCAAGCTCGCCGCAGAGCACAGTGTCGACCTGGCCAGCGTCTCCGGCACCGGGGTCGGCGGTCGGGTGCGCAAGCAGGACGTGCTGGACGCCGCGGCCGCCGACAAGGCCGCCGCCGAGAAGGCTGCCGCACCTGCGGCGTCGGAACCCGCCCCGGCTGCTCCCGCGCACGCTGCCAGCGTGCCGGCCAGTGTGTCCGCCAAGCGCGGCACCACCGAGAAGATGACCCGCCTTCGCCGGCTCATCGCCCAACGCATGGTCGAGTCCCTGCAGACGTCCGCGCAGCTGACCACCGTGATCGAGGTGGACGTCACCAAGATCGCCCGGCTGCGCCAGCGCGCGAAGAACGACTTCGCGGCCCGCGAGGGTGTGAAGCTGTCGTTCCTGCCCTTCTTCGTGCAGGCCGCCGTCGAGTCGCTCAAGACGCACCCGACGGTGAACGCGAGCATCGAGGGCGACGAGATCGTCTACCACGCTCAGGAGAACGTCGGCATCGCCGTGGACACCGACAAGGGGCTGATCGTCCCGGTGATCCGCGACGCGGGCGACCTGAACATCGCCGGGATCGCCCGCAAGATCGCCGACCTCGCCGAGCGGACCCGCGCCAACAAGATCGCGCCGGACGAGCTCGGCGGCGGCACGTTCACGCTGACCAACACGGGCAGCCGCGGCGCGCTGTTCGACACGCCGATCATCAATATGCCGCAGGTCGCGATCCTGGGCACCGGTGCAGTGGTCAAGCGTCCGGTCGTCGTGCAGGACTCCGATGGCGGTGAGACGATCGCGATCCGCTCGATGGTCTACCTGGCGCTGAGCTACGACCACCGCATCGTGGACGGCGCCGACGCGGCGCGGTTCCTCGTCGCGATGAAGGACCGCCTGGAGGAAGGCGCTTTCGACGCCGACATCGGGCTGTGACGCAACGGCCTCCCAGGCCGGGCGCACCGGCGTGGGAGGTGAAGTGACGTGAAGGTCGTGGTGACCGGCTCGTCCGGTCTGGTGGGCTCAGCCCTCGTGCCGCACCTTCGTGAGCAGGGGCACACGGTGCTGACCCTGGTCCGCCGGACCCCGCAGTCTCGCAACGAGGCACGGTGGGACCCGGGCGAGGGCCGGATCGACGTCGCCGCCCTGCAGGGCACCGACTGTGTCGTGCACCTGGCCGGGGCGGGCGTGGGAGACCACCGCTGGACCGACTCGTACAAGCGCACGATCCTGCGCTCCCGCGTGGACGGCACCTCGCTGATCGCCCGAACCGTCGCCGCGCTCGACCCGGCGCCGCGAGTCCTGGTCACCGCCTCGGGCATCGACTTCTACCCGGACTCGCCCGACGAGGTGACCGAGGAGTCCCCGCGCGGCAGCGCCTTCCTGAGTGACGTCGTCCAGGCGTGGGAGGGCGCCGCCGCCCCGGCCGTCGAGGCCGGCGTCAGCGTGTCGCACGCCCGGTCCGCCCTCGTGCTGGCCCCACGGGGCGGGGTGATGAGCCGGCTCGGGCCGTTGGTCCGGCTGGGCGTGTCCGGACCCATCGGCAGCGGCCGGCAGTGGTGGAGCTGGATCACCCTGGAGGATCACGTCCGGGCGCTGACGCGACTGCTGGACGGCGACCTTCCCGGGCCGGTGAACCTGGCCTCACCGGCACCGGCGACGCAGCGGGACCTGATGCGCGCGCTCGCGAGCCAGGTGCACCGCCCCTCGGTGCTGCCGGTGCCCGAGATCGCCGTGCGCGCAGCGATCGGGCAGTTCGCTGAGACCGTCGTGGCCAGCCACCGGGTCGTGCCGCGGCGGCTGCTGGACGCCGGGTTCACTTTCCGGCACCCGACGCTGGCCGAGGCTGCCCCGTGGGTGATGGGCTGACGGCGGCGACCTGCCAGCCCCGTTCGGTGCGCCGCAACGACAGCCGGGATCGCCGCTCGGGCAAGGCAGCGACGTGCCGCAGCGCGGTGCCGGCCTCGTCCACGACGTCGTAGGCCGACTCGTCCACGACCACATCGACGGTGGCGCGGTCCGAGCCGGAGGTGAGCACGGTGGCCCGTCGCGGCACCAGCGTCAACCCGCGGTAGCTCAGGCAGCGAGCGGCCAGGTCGGCCAGCAGAGCCTGGTCCTGAAGGTCGGCGGCTGAACCCGGCACCGAACCCGCCAGACCAGGAGCCGCTCGCACGCCGCAGCGTCCCGGTGCGCGACCGAACGCACCCGCCCTGCTGCTGGCCAGACCGACGAGCATCGCGAGGGTCGGGGCCTGCTCCGCGGACGTCGTGGCCCTGCTGGCCGCGGCCGAACCCACGGGTGGCGCGGTTGCGGCAGCCGAGGACTCCGCCTGCCCGTCGAGCAGCACGACCGCACCCCCGACCGCCACCGCCAGTGCGACCGCGCTGCAGGCGACGGAGACCGGGCGGGCCCGCACGCGACGCGTCCTGTGCAACCGGTGCCTGGGCGCACGGTCGTCAGGGTCAGCCAGCACCTGCGCCGCCACCCTGCGGGTCAGGCCGCCGTCCACCGGCGAGCCGCCGGGTCGCCATACCGGCTCAGCGGAGACGGCAGCGTGCAGTGCCCGGGCGAGCTCCAGGGGCGTCGGACGACTGGTCGGCGAGGGATCGAGCGCCGACTGAACGGCCGCGACCAGCTCGGCCGGTGCCTGGGGCGCTGCGCTGGCGAGCGACGGACGACACATCGGTGTCGGCGGCGGCTCACCGCACAGCGCGAACCAGGCGAGCGCGCCGAGCCCGTAGACGTCGCTGGCCGGCCCGGCAGGGGCGCCGTCGAGCAGGACAGGGTCGAGGAAGCCGGGCGTGCCGAACACCTCCTGCCGCGCGACGCCGGTCAGCCGGACCGTGCCGAGGTCGCTCAGGTACGGCCGGCCGCCGCGGTCGAACAGGACGTTGCCCGAGGCGAGGTCGCCGTGCTGGATGCCCGCCGCGTGCAGCTCGCTCAGCGCCTGGGCCAACGGAGCCACCACGGTGACCACCTCACCTGGGCGCAGGCGGCCGCGGGCGGCCACCACGCTGGCCAGGGAGCCGCCGTCCAGCAGGTCGGTGACGAGGGCGAGACGGCCGTCGGCCAACGGGACGGCGTCGCGCAGCGAGAGCACGTGCGGGTGTCGCACGGCGCGCAGGACCGCGAGCTCGCGGTCGGCGGCCGGCCCGGCGCGCACCACCTTGACCGCCACCTGGGAGCCCGTCGCCCTCGGCGCGGCCGCCCACACGACGGAGCTGGCACCGCCGCCGATCCGCCGTTGGACGCGGTAGCCAGGAACCTCGGGCGGCGCGGCGAGGTCGGCTGCATCCGGTGCGAGAGAGGTCATGCGGCCTAGCCTGCCGGATTTGCGCCGGTGGCCGCGGGCGTTGTCCACAGGCTGCGGGTAGCGTCGCGCCGGCAGGGTCGAAGGCCGGGTGCGCGCAGACCGCGCGGCCGTGCTCGGTCCTGGCTCGACTAGGTTTGCCCGACCGACCCGATACTCACAACCCGACCCCGCGGAGGACCTGCGTGCCCGCTGACCAGCCCACGATCCTGGCGACGTCTGGGGGCTACGTGCCCGCGGACCGGCACCGGCTCGACTTCGGGCCTCTGGTGCACCACGCGGTCGAGCTCTCCGGGACGACGTCCCGCCCGCGGGTCTGCCACCTGGGCACGGCGGGCGGTGACCAGCGCTGGTTCCAGGCTGAGCTGGACGACGCCGGGCGCAGCGCCGGGTTCGACCTGACCCACCTGTCCCTGTTCACCATGCCTTCGGTCGAGGACGCCGAGGAGCACCTGCTGTCGCAGGACGTGGTCTGGGTCAACGGCGGTTCGGTGGCTAACCTGCTGGCCGTCTGGCGGGTGCACGACCTGGACCGGATCTTCCGCCGCGTCTGGCAGGCGGGCGTGGTGCTGGCCGGGGTGTCGGCCGGCTCGATCTGCTGGTTCGTCGGCGGCACCACGGACTCCTTCGGCCCCGAGCTGCGTGCCGTCACCAACGGCCTGGCCTTCCTGCCCTACGGCAACGGTGTGCACTACGACAGCGAGGAGCGGCGGCGCCCGTTGGTGCACCGCCTGGTGGCCGACGGCACGTTGCCCGTGACGCACTGCAGCGACGACGGCGTGGGCCTGCTGTACCGCGGGACCGAGCTCGTCGAGGCGGTCACCGAGCAGCGCGGCAAGGGTGCGTACGTCGTGACCCGCGACGGGGACCGAGCCATCGAGGAGCGGATCGAGCCGCGGCTGCTGCCCGGCACCTGACCCCTTGCCAGCAGCGAATGGTCGCCCTAGAGTAACCGTTACCCATGAGCGACCAATCAGCTGCCCTCGCCCTCGACGCCCTCGGTGACCCGATGCGCCGCGAGCTGCTGGTCGTCCTGCGGGACGGCGCACTGCCGGTCGGCGAGCTCGCCGCCCGGATGCCGATCGGCCGACCTGCCGTGAGCAAGCACCTCAAGGTGCTCGAAGGCGCCGGGCTGGTCGAGCACCGCTCCGAGGGCACCCGCAACCTGTACGCCCTGGCGCCCGCCGGGCTGGTGCCGCTGCAGCAGTGGCTGATCGGTCTGTGGGACACCGCCCTGGCCTCGTTCGCCGCCCATCTCGAGCAAGGACACCGACCATGACCATCGCACCCGTCCGCCGCGAGATCCGGGTCGCCGCCGACCCCGCCACCGCGTACGCCGTCTTCACCGCGCACCTCGGCTCCTGGTGGCCGCTCGGCCAGTTCAGCGTGCACGGCGCCACCGCGTCGGTCGCGTTCGAGGGTGACGAGATCGTCGAGCGGTCCACGGACGGCCAGGTCAGCATCTGGGCCGAGGTGCTCGAGCGGTCAGCGCCGGACCTGCTGCGACTGGCCTGGCACCCGGGCCAAGGCTCCGACCAGGCCACCGAGCTCGAGGTGACGTTCCGGGCGGACGGTGACGCGACCGTCGTCCGGCTGCTGCACACCGGCTGGGAGCGGCTGGCCGAGCCGCAGCGGGCGGCTGACAGCTACGCCCACGGCTGGGTCGCAGTCGTCGACTGCTACGGCGACCGGGTGGGCACGGGCGACGGCCAAGCGGACGGCGCCCCCGCCGAAGAGTGGTTCGTCCTGGAGCACCGCCCCGGCCCCGCCGCGCAGGTCGGCACACCACTGTTCCAACAGCCCCTGTTCGCCGAGCACATCGCGTTCCTGGGCCGGCTCGCCGACGGCGGCCTGCTCGTGGCGGCCGGACCGCTGCCTGACGAGGTCGGCAGCGGGATGGCGGTGGTCCGGGTCCCGGCGCGCGCGAGCGGCGTCGACGTCCGAACGCTGGCCACCACGGACGACCTGTCGGTCAAGGGCGAGCTGCTCACCGTGGCGGTCCGCCCCTGGCGGGTGCAGCTGACCGGCTGACCGCGCTCACCGCGAGGGACAGGCGCGGGACTCAGGGGCGGACGGCCACCACGGCGCCGTCCGCCGCGCTGACCCGCGCGCCGTCCAGCACCCGCAGGACGTGCACCGCGTCGCGGGGGTCCACCGGCATCGGCTCGCCGGACCTCAGCGCGCTCACCACCGCCGCGTAGAAGTCGCCGGCCTCGCCGGCTGCGCGCGGCACCGGCGTCCGCTGCTCGCCGGCGACGAGCCAGCCGCAGTGCTCGTCGTCCAGGTCGCCCAGGTCGGCGAAAGCGGTCGGCTCGGCCTCGAACGAGGTGACCACGTAGCTGCCCTCCCGGCCCAGCACCCGGGTACGCGGCCCGGGCGCGCCGGCCACCGACAGCGCCCCGAGGTGGCTGCGCACCCCGTTCGAGTGACGCAGCGCGAGGAACACGTCGTCCTCGGCCTTGGTGGTGTGCGCGGCCATCTCCGCGTACACGTGGGAGACCGGTCCGAACAGCTGGACGGCGGAGTCGACCAGGTGGCTGTGCAGGTCCAGCAGCAGCCCGCCACCTTGTTCGGCCGGTGCGTTCTCCCGCCAGCGGTCCTTCGGCTCGGGACGCCAGCGCTCCCAGCGCCGTTCGAACCGGAACACCTCCCCCAGCGCGTTCTCGGCGAGCAGCCGGCGCAGGGTCAGCTGCTCGGCGTCCCAGCGACGGTTCTGGAAGACGGTCAGCGGGACGCCCAGGTCCAGCGAGGTCTGCAGCACACGCGCCGCCTGGTCGGCGTCCGTGCCCAGCGGCTTGTCGACGACGACCGGTAGTCCGGCGTTCAGACAGGCGATGGCCTGCTCGGCGTGCACCCCGGTGGGGCTGGCCAGGACCACGAGGTCGAGCCGGTGCGGGTCGCCGAGCATGGCGGCCACCGAGGACAGGCAGGTGGCGTCCGGCCAGTCCTGCGCGACCTGTGCCCGGCGGGTGGGATCGGAGGTGACCGCCCGTACGACGTCCAGCCCCGCCGCACGTAGCAGCGGGCTGTGGAACTGCGCGCCGGCCAGGCCGTAGCCGACCAGGCCGACTCGCAGTCGGCCGTTCACGACATGCCCTGGCGGACGTCGAACGGTTGAGCCGGAGCGGCTTCAGCGTCAGCGCCGGCTGGCTCAACAACGGCAGCTGCATCGGCAGGCCCAGCCTCAGCATCAGGGTCCTCGCCCGAGCCGTAGCGGGTCGGCCACCAGATCCGCGACCCGATGTCGTGGCTCAGCGCGGGCACCAGCAACGACCGGACGACCAGAGTGTCGAGCAGCACCCCGAACGCCACGATGAACGCGATCTGCTGCAGGAACAGGATCGGGATGGTGGCCAGCGAACCGAACGTGGCCGCCAGCACCACTCCGGCGCTGGTGATCACCCCGCCGGTGACCGCCAGCCCGACCAGCACACCCTCGCGGGTGCCACGGAAGCCGGCCTCCTCGCGTACTCGGGTCATCAGGAAGATCGAGTAGTCGATCCCCAGGGCCACCAGGAACACGAACGCGTACAGCGGGATCGACGGATCCCCGCCGGGGAAGTGGAACACGTGGTTGAAGACCAGCGCGCTGATCCCGATCGTGGCGCCGAACGAGACCACGTTGGCCCCGATCAGCAGCAGCGGCGCGACGACCGCGCGCAGCAACATCATCAGCACCAGCGCGATCACCAGCAGGATCGCGGGGATGATCACCTTCAAGTCGCGTTGGCTCGCCTCGCGGATGTCCAAGTTGACCGCGGTGTTGCCACCCACCAGCACGTCCTGACCCACCACGTCCACGGCCGAACGAAGCCGAAGGACGACGTCCTCCGCCTCGGGGGTGTCCGCCGCCGGCTCCAGCGTCGCCTGGAGCTCGACCTGCCCGTCGACCACCTTGGGCGGCCCCGGCGCGGTGGGTGTTGCCATGGTCGCGTCGGTGAGCACCTGCGCCGACGCCACTCCGTCGACGGCCCGCACGACCTCCAGGGCCTGCTTGGTGTCCGTCTCCTGCACCACCATCACCGCTGGACTGCCGGAGCCACCAGGGAAATGGTCGGCCAGCACCTGCTGGCCCTGAACTGACTCCACCGGCTGCCGGAACAGGTCCGAGGTGCTGATGCCGGACGCCTTGAGCGTCGGCGCGAACAGCCCGGCGACGAGCAGGACGGCAAGGGTGCAGCCCCAGACCGCCCGCGGGTGACGGCCCACCAGTCGGGCCACCCGCCCCCAGATCCCGTTGCCCTGCAACACGTCCTCGCGGTGCACGTGGTCCACGTGCGGGGTACGCGGCCAGAACAGCCACCGACCGGACGGCGCCTTGGCGTACCAGGGCAGCGGGCCGTCCTCGGGGGGCCCGCGCAGCACTTGCCAGCGCCGCCAGGCCAGGTATCCCCCGCCGCCCAGGGCGGCCACCACCAGGACCATCCCCAGCACCGGCGACAGCAAGATCGTGCCGAGCGCGAAAGCCGCACCGCAGACCACGATCCCGAGCACGACGGTCGGCAACAGAAGCAGCACGGGCAGCAGCGTCAACGCCGCCAGCAGCGCGCCGATGATGCCGATCGCACCCACCGGACCCAGCCCTCGGGTGCTGCCCAGCTCGCTCAACATCAGACACAGCAGCCCGAGCACGACGGTGGTGGCGCTCGCCGCGATCGGCTGCACCGACCCGCGCCAGGCGCGGCGCATCGCGACGTACTTGTTCTCGTGGTCGTGCAGCTCCTCGCGATAGCGCGAGACCAGCAGCAGCGCGTAGTCGGTGGCTGCGCCGATCACCAGGATGAACAGGATCCCCTGGCTCTGCCCGTTCAACGCGATCGTGCCGCGCTTGGCCAGCGGGAAGATCACCATCGCGGCGGCGGACAGCCCGAAGGCCGACGTCATCAGGGCGGCGACCGGCAGCAACGGGCTGCGGTAGACCAGCAGCAGGATGAGGAACACCGCGGTGAGGCTGACCGCGAGCAGCTTGCCGTCGATCCCCCCGAAGGCCGTGACGAGGTCGGCGGTGAAGCCGGCCGGCCCGGTCACGTAGGTCTTCAGCCCAGACGGCTCGAGCTGTGCGGCGGCTGCAGTGCGGATCGTCGCGACCGACTGCCCGACGACGCTCTCGCCGTCCGGCAGCGAGTCGCCCGCCTTGTCGCCGTCCAGCGAGATCGGCACGAGCAGCGCTTCGCCGTCCTCGCTCGGCACGACCGGGATCGGCCCCGGGACCAGGAAGTCCTCGAGCGTGTACGTGCGGCCGTTCGCGGACGCCGGGTCGACCGGCACCCGCAGACTGGGCAGCGACTCGGTCAGCTGCTGCACCTTGCTGCGGTCGTCGGGACTGAGCCCGCCCGCCCGCTCGACCACCAGGAACGCCGGGAACGCCGTCGTGTCCGAGAACTTCTCCGCCTGCTCGGCGAGCTTCGTCGACTCGGCCGACTTCGGCAGGAAGTTCGCGTTGTCGTTCTGCTGTACCTCGGACAGCCGGCCGACCAGCGGGCCACCCACGCTGACGACGCCGAGCCAGGCCGCGGCCACCACGGTCAGGCCGATGGCCCGCACGACGGCACGGCGGCGTCCGGCCCGCCGACGGGTCTCGCGGGCACGGGCGAGCCGACTTCCCGGCTCCGGCGTACCGGAACCCGCTCCCCCAGTGCTCACTGTCCCTCCCGATCGACGTGCTGCGGCCAGGGTGCTGACTCTAGAGTCACGCCCGCCCCGGGCAACTACGCAGCCCCGCTGTCGTAGCCTGGACACCATGAGCCTGAACGTGGTGCACGAGGGATTCGCGCCGGCCACGGTGCCCTACCTGGTCGGCTGGGAACGCCAGCGCCAGGTGCACGCCGCGGTCGTCGCGGGCGAGCTGCCGGACACCCTGCTGCTGCTCGAGCACGAGGCGGTCTTCACCGCCGGCAAGCGCACCGAGCCGCACGAGCGGCCGGTGGACGGCGCCCCGGTGGTCGATGTCGACCGTGGCGGAAAGATCACCTGGCACGGGCCGGGCCAGCTGGTCGGCTACCCGATCGTGCGGCTACCGGACCCGATAGATGTCGTGGCCCACGTGCGTCGGCTGGAGACCGCGCTGATGGCGGTGTGCGCCGACCTCGGCCTGAAGACCACGCAGGTCGAGGGGCGAAGCGGCGTCTGGGTGCTGGCCGACCAGCGCGGGCCGGACCGCAAGCTCGGCGCCATCGGCATCCGGGTGTCCCAGGGCGTCACCATGCACGGCTTCGCACTGAACTGCGACTGCGACCTGTCCTGGGCGCGCACGATCGTGCCCTGCGGGATCGCGGACGCCGCGGTCACCTCGTTGAGCATCGAGCTGGGGCGTGACGTCACCGTCGCCGAGGTGCTGCCACTGGCCGAACGGCACCTGCGTGAGGTGCTCGAGTCGGTCAGCCCCGATCCCGCTCGTGCGCCTGCGTGATCATCCCGAGCACCAGCCCGGCGACCAGGCCGATCGCCGACGACCAGGCGGTGGCGCGCACCAGCGGGTGCGGCAGCCGGACCTGAGCGGTGGGCGGTGCCTGCTGCGAACCTACGCTGATGACGGCCATGGGTGCCTCCTCGGGGACACGAGCAATCCAGGTATCGACACACCCGCCGACCGACCTGAGTCCTATCGCGCTTTGCGCCGGTTTCGGCGGATTTGCGAAAGGTCGGAGCGCCGATGGTAGGGGACGTCGGGAATGCCCTGCGCGCGGCGTAGGCTGGAGGGGTTGGTCCCGTCAGGCGGCGGGACCGTCCTGCGAGGAGGAGTGGCACGTGACGATCGCGCCCGAGGGACGCAAGATGCTGCGTCTGGAGGCCCGGAACGCGCAGACCCCGATCGAGAAGAAGCCGTCCTGGATCAAGACCAAGGCGACGATGGGTCCGCAGTACACCGAGCTGCGGTCCCTGGTCAAGGGCGAGGGTCTGCACACCGTCTGCCAGGAGGCCGGCTGCCCCAACATCTTCGAATGCTGGGAGGACCGCGAGGCCACGTTCCTCATCGGCGGCGAGCAGTGCACCCGCCGGTGCGACTTCTGCCAGATCGACACCGGCAAGCCGGCCGACCTGGACCGCGACGAGCCGCGCCGGGTGGCCGAGTCGGTCGCCACCATGGGCCTGCGCTACGCGACCATCACCGGTGTCGCCCGCGACGACCTGCCGGACGGCGGGGCCTGGCTGTACGCCGAGACGATCCGCCAGGTGCACGCGCTCAACCCCGGCACCGGGGTAGAGATCCTGATCCCGGACTTCAACGCGATCCCCGAGCAGGTCAACCAGGTGATCGACGCGGCGCCGCAGGTCTTCGCACACAACGTCGAGACCGTGCCGCGGATCTTCAAGCGGATCCGTCCTGCCTTCCGCTACCAGCGCTCCCTTGACGTGATCACGATGGGCCGCGACGCCGGCCTGGTCACCAAGTCCAACCTGATCCTCGGCATGGGCGAGACCCGCGAGGAGATCAGCGAGGCGCTGCGCGACCTACACGAGGCCGGCTGCGACCTGATCACCATCACCCAGTACCTTCGGCCGAGTCCGCGCCACCACCCGGTGGAGCGCTGGGTCAAGCCGGAGGAGTTCGTCGAGCTGTCGGACGAGGCCACCGAGCTCGGCTTCGCCGGCGTGATGGCCGGGCCGCTGGTGCGGTCCTCCTACCGCGCCGGACGGCTGTGGTCCCAGGCGATGCAGCGCCGGGGCGAGCAGCTGCCCGAGGCGCTGGCGCACCTGGCCCAGGCAGCGCCCGCGGCACAGGAGGCCGCCAGCCTGCTGGCCCGCTGAGAGACCCCGCTCCCCCGTCCGACCGCACGTGAACCCGAGGAACACCACGATGGCCCGCAACACCGACGCCACCCCTGCCGAGCCCAAGAAGCGCTTCAAGCGGCTGCGCCAGATCGGTACCGCCTTCAACCAGGCCCGCCAGCTGGACCCAGCAGTCGTCTGGTGGATGCTCGGCGCGTTCGTCCTGATCCTGGCGCTGTTCGTCGTGCTCGGGATCGTGTTCGGCCACCCGTACTACCTGCCGTTCGTCGGCCTACCCCTCGCCGTGCTCGCTGCCGGCATCATCATGGTCCGCCGCACCGAGCGCGCGGCGTACGGGCGGCTCGAGGGCCAGATCGGCGGCGGCGGGGCCGCGCTGGGTGCGCTGCGGCGCGGCTGGTTCCACGACGAGCAGCCAGTGGCCATCGAGGCCAGCCGCCCCGGTGACATGGCGAGCGCCGCGATGGTCTTCCGGGCCATCGGCCGGCCAGGCGTCGTCCTGGTCGTCGAGGGCCCGCCGGCCCGGGCGCAGAAGCTGGCCGAGAAGGAACGCAAGCGAGTCAACCGGGTGGTGCCGAACGTCCCGGTCACGCTGGTCCGGGTCGGCACCGGCGAGGACGCCGTGCCGGTCCGCAAGCTGGTCAGCAAGCTCAACCGGATGCGCCCCGCCCTGTCGAAGGAAGAGGTCACCGCGGTGAACAAGCGCCTGCGCGCGCTGGGGTCGTCCCCGCTGCCGGTGCCCAAGGGCGTCGACCCGCTGCGGGCACGCCCGGACCGCAAGGGCATGCGCGGGCGCTGAGCAACCCTGCACGCAGGTTTCTCCACGTCTTCACATCAGGACACACAGCCGTAACCTGCGCCCGGTCTACTAGACCTCGTCGAGAGAACGAGGCACGACCAGCCAGGGGAGGCACCGATGGTCCACAACGTGACGACGACGACCCAGGCCCTGCGGATCATGGGCGTGTGGGTGCGGCGCGCCGACGCCGTGCTGTCCCAGGGCGCCATTGCGAACGCCGCTCACGCGGTGGAGACCGAGCGCGGCCGGGTGGCCCGCCAGGAGCGCGAGCTCGACGCCGTCAACCTGACGCGGGAGCCGGTCCGGCTCGCCGGCTGACAGCCCACAGGTTCTTCACGGTGCTGCGCGGGGTCCTAGACCCTGCGTAGCACCGTGCCCATCAGCCGGTCGTGCAGGCCGCGCTGGTCGCGATCCCAGACCAGCGCCGGGATGGCCACTGACAGCAGAACCGCGCGGCCCACGGCGCGCAGCGGGCCGGGGCTGCGACCGTCCACGCTCGTCACCCGCATACCGAGCGCGAGGTGCCCGGGTCCGCCGTTGAAGGCCGTGACGCAGACGGCCTGCAATAGCGCGAACACGCCCAGCGTCGTCCACTCGTTGCCGTGCAGCATGACGCGGGACACCAGCAACGCCAGGCCCCAGTCCAGCACCAGCGCGCCCACCCGTCGCCCGAAGGCGGCCACGGATCCGCGGCCCTCGGCGGGCAGCCCGAGGCGCTGTCCGGGGTACTCCTCGACAGGGCTCTGCTCCACTCCGGCAGAGTACGGGTGAGCCGCGAACGGCGAGAATTCACCTCCCTGATACCGGGCGGCCCGGCCGTAACCTCGGGGAAACATTCGAGACACTGACGGGAAACCGCCGCTGCCTAGCGTTCGACCAGCAGTGGAGCCCCGCCCGACGAGGAGGATGGATGTTCAGCAACGCCGACGAGGTCATGAAGTACATCAAGGACGAGGACGTGAAGTTCGTCGACGTCCGCTTCTGCGACCTGCCGGGCGTGATGCAGCACTTCAACGTGCCCGCTGTCTCCTGTGACGCGGAGTTCTTCACCAACGGCCAGATGTTCGACGGTTCGTCGATCCGCGGTTTCCAGGCGATCCACGAGTCCGACATGAAGCTGATCCCCGACGTCGAGACGGCTTTCGTCGACCCGTTCCGTGCCGAGAAGACGCTGGTGCTCAACTTCTCCATCGTCGACCCGTTCACCGACGAGCCGTACAGCCGTGACCCGCGCCAGATCGCGGCCAAGGCCGAGGCGTACCTGAAGTCGACCGGCATCGCGGACACGGCGTTCTTCGCCCCCGAGGCGGAGTTCTACATCTTCGACGACGTGCGGTTCGAGACGAAGCAGAACGCCAGCTACTACTACATCGACTCCATCGAGGGTGCCTGGAACACCGGTCGCGTCGAGGAGGGCGGCAACCTCGGGCACAAGACGCCGTACAAGGGTGGGTACTTCCCTGTCCCCCCGGTCGACCACTTCGCCGACCTGCGCGACCAGATCGTGCTCGAGCTCGACGCCCTCGGGCTGCAGGTGGAGCGCTCGCATCACGAGGTGGGCACCGCCGGCCAGGCCGAGATCAACTACCGGTTCGACTCGCTCGCCAAGTCCGCCGACAAGGTGATGCTGTTCAAGTACGTCGTCAAGAACGTGGCGCACAAGTTCGGCAAGACCGCGACCTTCATGCCGAAGCCGG
The DNA here is from genome assembly GCF_049994355.1 of Angustibacter sp. McL0619. Lineage (NCBI taxonomy): Bacteria > Bacillati > Actinomycetota > Actinomycetes > Kineosporiales > Kineosporiaceae > Angustibacter > Angustibacter sp. McL0619. Next base: position 2,899,817 of record NZ_CP188257.1, read on the forward strand.
TCTTCGGCGACAACGGCTCGGGCATGCACTGCCACCAGTCGCTGTGGAAGGACGGCGAGCCGCTGTTCTACGACGAGCGCGGCTACGGCGGGCTGTCCGACATGGCCCGCTGGTACATCGGCGGCCTGCTCAAGCACGCGCCGTCCCTGCTCGCCTTCACCAACCCGACGGTGAACTCCTACCACCGCCTGGTGCCCGGCTACGAGGCGCCGGTCAACCTGGTCTACTCGGCTCGCAACCGCTCCGCCTGCGTGCGCATCCCGATCACCGGGTCGAACCCGAAGGCCAAGCGCATCGAGTTCCGGGTGCCGGACCCGTCGAGCAACCCTTACCTGGCGTTCTCGGCGATGCTGATGGCCGGCATCGACGGCATCCGCAACCGGATCGAGCCGCCGGACCCGATCGACAAGGACCTGTACGAGCTGCCGCCGGAGGAGCACGCCTCCATCCAGCAGGTGCCCGGCACGCTCGCCGAGGTGCTGTACGCGCTCGAGGCGGACCACGACTACCTGACCGAGGGCGACGTGTTCACCCCTGACCTGATCCAGACCTGGGTGGACTGGAAGCGCGCGAACGAGGTGGACCCGATCCGCCTGCGTCCGCACCCGCACGAGTTCGAGCTCTACTACGACATCTAGGCAGTTCGGCGCTACCCCTGCGCGCCGGACGGATCGTGGCGACGGCGTTCGCTATGGCGGACGCCGTTGCCGCGTTCTCGCGCGGGTCGTCCGGCGAGCGGCCTACTGAGCCGACGTACGGTCCGGCACCTCGCCGGCGACGAGCCGGTCCATCGCAGCCAGCAGGCATCCCGGCGCCTCGTGCCAGATGAAGTGGCCCGCCCCCGGTTCGACCTGCGCCCAGGCGCCAGGGATGCGGTCGGCACTGTCGAGACCGGCGGTCGGCGGCATCGGGCTCAGCTCGCCAACCAGCACGCCGACCGGGACCCTGATCGACGGCAGCGACGATTCGAGCTCGGGCAGCCGAGCAGTCAGATCGGCCCACAGCGCCCGGTTCGCCGGCTGGGAGAAGACCACGCGTGGCATCGCCGGGGCAGCCGCGGGATCCGCGAAGTACGACGGCCAGAACAGCGAGAAGGCCTCGAGGTCCTCCTCCGGGGTCGACTCGCCCGCCGTGTCCTTCTCGTCCAGCAGCCGGGCGCGCTCACGGTCGGGCTCGCGGACCCGCGCGAGCATCTCGGCCCCGAACGCCTCCGCGCCGCCGTCGCCGACCGCGCCGAGGGGGTCGGCGGAAAGCACGCCGGCCAGTCGCTCGGGGATCGCCGTCGCAGCATGGAACACCAGGTGGCCGCCCCACGAGTGGCCCATCAGGTAGGCGCTCTGCCAGCCCAAACCGTCCAGCACGGCGGCGACATCGCTCACCGCCTCGGCGACCGTGAACTCGCCCTGGTCCGTGGACGGCGCAAGACCTCGTTGTTGAAAGGTCGCGACCCGGTACCGGGTAGCCAGCTCTGCCACCGCATCGTCGAGATAGTCGAAGCTCATGCCCGGACCGCCGTGAACTGCCAGCACCCGCGGTCCCTCGCCGGCGAGCCACCCGGACAGCTCACCCGACGGCGTGCCCACCGTGAAAGGGGTTCGCTCCATGGCCGCAGAGTAGACGCTGTGGAGTACAGACGAGAATGGCCCGGCGGCTCCCTGAAGCCACCGAGCCATTCTGATTCCGGGTCGATCAGTCAGTGACCACCGCCCGAAGCACGTCGACCTTGGCCGCCGACCGAGCCGGACCCACGGCAGCCAGGACTCCGGCGGCCGCGGCGACCACGACGTACACCGCGATCTGGAGGACAGGAACCGAGATCGACTTGATCCCCTCGTCCTTCAGGACCTGCGACATCGCCAGCCCGATGCCGATGCCGAGCGCGGCACCGCTCACGGCGCCGATCAGCGAGATCACCGCGGACTCCCAGCGGACCATGGCGCGGACCTGGCTGCGGGTCATGCCGACCGCGCGGAGCAGGCCGAGCTCACGGGTGCGCTCGAACACCGACAGAGCCAGGGTGTTCACGATGCCCAGCAGGGCGATCATCACGGCCAGGGCAAGCATCACGGTCATGAACGTGAGCAGCTGGTCGATGAACCCGCTGGCCTCCTTCTCGAAGCCCGCACGGTCGAGCACCTTGGCGTCCGGGTGGTTGGCCAGCGCCGCATCGACGCCCTTCTGCACCTCGGCCCGGTCGGCGCCCTGGTCGACGCTGACGAAGGCACCGGAGACCAGCTGGGGGCCGGCGAGCGACCGCTGCGCGGCACGGCTGACGACGAAGTCGTCGCTGATCCAGCCCTTGGCCCCGTAGATCGCGCCCACGCGCAGCACGTGCCGGCCGCTCTCCGCGAAGTCCGCCTGAACGGTGTCGCCGACCTTCCAGCCGTGCTTCACCGCCGCCGACTCGGCAACCATCACCGTGTCCTTGTCGAGGGCCGTGAGCGAACCCTGAGTGACGTTCAGCTGCAGGGCCTTCTGCGCGGTGCTCGGGTCGATCGAGGAGTAGCCGGAGTCGGCACCGTCGAACCGGGCCATGCCAAAGCCTGTGGCCGACACCTCGTCGACGCCGTCGACGCTCTTGACCGCGTCCAGGACCGACGGGCTGTAGCCCGGCGCCTGGGCGCTCGAGGTGACGACGTACAGGTCGGCGTCGACCTGGTCCGAGAGCACGTCGCTGAAGGATGCCTTCAGGGACGAGGCGAACACGCCCATGCTCACGACCAGGGTCAGCCCGATCATCAGCGCGGCTGCAGTGGCCGACGTGCGGCGGGGGTTGCGGGTCGCGTTCTGCTTGGCCAGGTCGCCCGGCAGTCCGCGCAGCCGCAGCGGTGCGGCGATCACAGCGGCCAGCGGCCGCACCACTACCGGCAGAGCGATGATGACGCCCACCATCGAGGCGGCCAGGCCGACCCCGAACAGCTTCATCCCGCCGTCGCCGTACAGCGCCACCAGGAGCGCCGCGACGCCGCCCACGAGAACGACGAGACCGGTGAGGGCCCGCATCGCCGAAGGCTTCTCGGCGCCAGGGGTGGACTCGCGCAGCGCCTCGATCGGCAGCACCTTCGTGGCGCGACGCGCGGGCACGATGGCGGCCAGAACAGTCACTCCAGTGCCGACCGCGAGCGAGATCCACAGCTGGCTGGCCTCGATCTGGAGGCTGGTGAACGGCAGCGCCAGACCGATCGTGTCCATCAGCCAGTTCAGGCCCTTGGCCACAGCGATCCCGAGGCCGAAACCGGCCGCGGAGGCGAGCACGCCCAGCCCCACGGCCTCGAGCAGCAGACTGCTCATGACCTGTCGGCGGTTGGCGCCGATCGCCCGCAGCAACGCGATCTCTCGCGAGCGCTGGGTGACCGTCATCGTGAAGGTGTTCCAGATGATGAAGGACCCGACGAACAGCGCGATGCCGGCGAAGATGCCGAAGAGGATGCCGACGATCCGGAAGTTCTCCTTGGTCGCGGCAGCGTTCTCCTTCGCCACGGCCGCACCGGTGAGCGCCTCGGTGCCCTGCGGGATCACCGCGGACAGCCGCTCGGCCAGCTGGGACTGGCTGACGCCGTCCTGGGCACTGATGTCGATCTGGTCGAACATGCCCGGCTCCCCCAGCACCTGTTGCGCGGTGACGCTGTCGAGGTAGGCCGACGTGGTTCCGCCGAGGTCGGTGATGCCGTCGCCGTACCCGACGGTGCCGACGACGGTGAGCTGCCTGGTCGAGCCCTCGAACAGCACCTTGATCGTCGAGCCGAGCGCGATGTCGTGCTCCCTGGCACTGGTGCCGTCGATGGCGACCTCGTGGCCGTTGGTGGGGGCGTGCCCGCTCAGCAGCTCCACCTCGCCGCGAAGGGTCTCGTCGGACGGCATGCTGTAGCCGTTGGTCGGAGCGCCACCGTTGGTGGTGATGGCTCGGCCGTGGGTGTCGGTGAGCAGCGCATAGCCCTGCACCGATCCCTCCGCCACGCGCACGCCCTCAACATCGCGGACCCGGTCGAGGACCTTCGCGGAGATCGGTCCTCGGTTGGTGCCGACGCCGTCGGTCTGGGTGTACGGCGCCGCCGTGCGGACTACCGCGTCGGTGCCGGCCCCGATCTTGCCGAAGAGCATGTCGAAGGCGGTCCCCATCGTGTTGGTGAGGATGAGGGTGCCGGCCAGCAGGGCGACGCCGAGGGCGATGGACGCCGTGGTGAGCAGGAGCCGCATCTTGTGCGCCACCATGCTGCGAAGAGTTGCCGTGTACATCGTCAGGCTCCCAAGTTCTTCATGTAGTCGAGGACGGCCTCTGCGGATGGGGCCTGCATCTCGTCGGCGATCCGGCCGTCAGCGAGGAAGAGGACCCGGTCGGCGTAGGCCGCGGCCGTCGGGTCGTGCGTGACCATCACGACGGTCTGGCCGAGCTGGTCCACCGCGGTGCGCAGGAAGCCGAGCAGCTCGGCGCCGGACCGCGAGTCCAGCGCACCGGTCGGCTCGTCGGCGAAGACGATCTCCGGCCGGGACGCCAGGGCGCGGGCGGCGGCGACGCGCTGCTGCTGGCCACCGGACAGCTGGGCGGGACGGTGCCCCAGCCGACCGCCGAGACCGACGGTCTCGACGATGGATGCGACCCAGTCGGCGTCGGGCTTACGGCCCGCGATCCGCATCGGCAGCACGATGTTCTCGGCCGCGGTCATGGTGGGGAGCAGGTTGAACGACTGGAAGATGAAGCCGATCCGGTCGCGGCGCAGCTGGGTGAGCCGTTTGTCGCGGAGCGAGGTGATCTCGGTGTCGCCGAGGAACACCTCCCCCGACGTCGGGCGGTCCAGGCCGGCGAGCATGTGCAGCAAGGTGGACTTGCCGGAGCCGGACGGCCCCATGATCGCGGTGAAGCGACCGCGTCCGAAGGACACGGTCACGTCGTCCAGGGCAGCCACGGTGGCGTCGGCAGTGCCGTACCGCTTGGTGACGCTGATGGCGCGGGCGGCCGGCGGGGTCGTGCCGGGAGTGGCCGCCTGCTGCCGGGTGAGGGTGTTGCTGAGGGTCATCTCGGTTCTCCTTGTCGGTCGCTGCCCGGGTCTCGAGCGGCGTACATCGAGCACACCGCTTTCGGCCGCTCGGGACGATCGGGCTGGGCGCACCGGTCTCGGCGCTGTCCGCCTGGCTCAGGCGGGGTGCCCCGTGCGGTCAGCCCCACCCCGGCGGTGGGGGTAACGCCCTCCTGCGCCGGTCCTCGAGCGAGCACACTGCTGGGATGAGGAGGCTCCCGGCTCTGCGCCGCCGCTCACGTCGCGACTGGCTCTCGACCGCGCTGGTGCTGGCCGGACTGGCCGGCTTCGTCCTGCTGACCTACCTGGTCGTGGTCGTCGTCGGCGCGCTGCTCGGCGGTAGCTCGTCGAAGCCGTCGTTGGGTCTGTCCGTGCTCGCGACGACAGTCGTCGCCCTCGGGTTCGACCCCGTGCTGACCCGGCTGGAGCGGTACGCCGCCCGCGTGGTGCAGCGCGGTCGCCCCTCGCCGTACGACGCGCTGCGCCGCTTCTCCGGCGCCGTGGCCAGGAACCGGCAGTCCGACGACCTGCCGCTGGAGATGGCCCGACTGCTCGTCGAGGGGACCGACGCGCAGTGGGCGCAGGTCTGGGTGGCCGTGTCCGGCACGACGCTGCAGGCGGCGATGTGGCCACCCGAGGCGCAGGCTCGTCTCGCGCTCTCGCCGGACCGGGCCTTAGCCACTCGCAGCCTTCCGGTGCGGCACGGCGATGAGGAGCTCGGCCGGCTGGTCCTGCTCGAGCGTGAAGGCAACCCGCTGACGCCGGTCGAGGAGCGGCTGTTCGCGGGCCTGGCCAGCCAAGCCGGACTGGTGCTGCGCGGGGCACAGCTGCGCGCCGCCCTGGCGCAGCGCCTCGACGAGCTCTCTACCAGGGAGACCGAGCTGCGCAGGTCCCGCGAACGGCTGGTGGACGCCCAGGACGCCGCCCGGCGAAGGCTGGAGCGCGACATCCACGACGGCGCGCAGCAGCACCTCGTCGCGCTGGCGGTCAACCTGCGTCTGGCCGCGAGCTTGGCGAGCTCTGCGCCCGAGCGCGCCGAGGCGCTGCTGGCCGCGCAGGTGCAAGCCGCGGACGACGCCACCGCGACCCTGGTCGCCCTGTCTCGCGGCATCTACCCGCCGATGCTCGCTGAGGCGGGGGTCGCCGCCGCAATTCGCGCAGTCGCTGGTGACGGGGTCGACGTGGTCGAGCGCGGTGCGGGCAGGTATCCGCTGGGCGTGGAGGCGGCGGCCTACTTCTGCTGCCTGGAGGCGATCCAGAACGCCGCCAAGCACGCCGGGGCCACGACCGTGCGCGTCGAGGTGGATCACGACGTCGCGGGGCTGACGCTCACCGTCGCCGACGACGGCTCGGGGTTCGACCCAGCCCTGGTCAGCAGCGGCTCCGGGCTGGTGAGCATGCGGGACCGGGTCGACTCGGCCGGGGGGGCGCTGGAGCTCACGTCCGTACCCGGGCGGGGCACCCGGCTCCGTGCGGTCATCCCGTCGCCCGATCTGGCGACCGCCGAAGCAGGTGGCTGAGATGCTCGCGCGCGCGGCCTGGGTGCTGTTCGCGCTCACCTTCCTGCTCGTGGCCGCGGACGTGGCGGTGGCCGCCCAGGCGGTCTCGCTCACGTCCGAGACCGCCGTCGCGGTGCACGGGTTCCCGTTCGTGCACGGAGCCAGCCTCGGGTCGGCGTTGATGGGCGCCCTGATCGTCTCGCGCTACCACCGACACCCGATCGGTTGGCTGTTGAGCGGGGTCGGCGTCCTCACCTCGATCTCGCTGCTCGCCGAGGGGTACGCCTACTGGGTGCTGGAGAGCGACGGCCCCGGCTCACGCACGCTCGGCGACGTCTCCGCCTGGCTGTCGCAGCTGTTCGGGGGCCAGATCGTCGTGGCTTTGCTCGCGTTGATGTTCCTGCTGGCACCGGACGGTCGGTTCGTCTCACGTCGCTGGCGACACGCCGCGCTCGTGCCGGTGATCGGTGCCACGCTGTGCCTGGTCGCGATCCTGTCCGTCGACCCGACCGAGTTCGACCTGATCAACGCCGACGCCCGCTTCGGGCCGGTGCGGGACACCGCCTTGAGCGCAGGGTTCACGATGATCAGCCTCGGCTTGGTCCTGGGGCTGCTCTCCATGGTCCGTCGGCTGCGCGGGAGCAGCGGCGAGGAGCGTCAGCAGCTACGGCTGATCGCCCTGTCCGCGGGACTGGCCGCGGTCGGCCTGGTCATCCTGTTCGTTGGACAGGCTGCCAACGGCGGACAGCAGACCTGGGCGTCGGCCCTCCCGCTGTTCGTCGCGTTCTTCCTGATGCCGATCCTGTTCGCCGTCGCAGTGCTGCGCTACCGGCTCTACGACCTGGACGTGATCATCAACCGGACCGTGGTCGTGGCCGCCGGCGCCGCCTTCGCCGCCGTCGGCTACACCACGCTCGTGGTGGTCGCCGGTCAGCTGGTGGAAGGTCGGACCAACGGGTTCTGGCTGTCGCTGCTCGTCACGGTGCTTGTCGCTCTGGCGTTCCAGCCGTTGCGCCGGGTCGTGGTCCGGGTGGCCAACCGGGCGGCCTACGGGGCCCGGGCGCAGCCCTACGAGGCGCTGGCCGACTTCAGCCGCCGGCTCGCCGCAGCGCCTGACCCCGACGACCTGCTCCCGGCGGTTGCGGAGGCGGCGGCCCGAGCGGTCTCCGGCCGCGGAGCGCGGGCCACCCTCGACGTCCCCGGCGGCGCCTCGGTGTCTGGGAGCTGGGGCTGGGCGGCCTCGGTCGAGGAGGGCTCGCCGGACCCCGTGGTGCCCGTCCGGATCGAGGGACGCGAGCTCGGACGAATCGTGGTGGCGCTCCCCCGCGGCCGCCAGCTGCGACCCGCCGACCTCCGGCTCCTCGAAGCACTGGCGGACCAGACAGCGGTCGCGTTCCGCAACACCTCGCTCGCCGGGGTCCTGGCAGTCCGGGTTGCTGAGCTCGCCCGTACCACCAGCCAGCTGGACGGCTCGCGACGGCGGCTGATCGCGGCCGACGACGCCGCCAGACGCGCGCTGGAAGCCGCCATCGCCCGGGAGGTGCTGCCTTTCCTGCGCTCACTGCCCGATGAGATCCGGCGGGCCGAAGTGGCTGTGTCAGCGGGAGCGGTCGCCGACCTCGACCGGCTGGTCGAGGGGACCAACCAGGCGCTCGAGGCCCTTCGCGAGCTGACCAGAGGCGTCACCCCGGCCCAGCTCGCCCGGTCAGGGCTGGAGCCGACACTGCGCTCGCTCCTCGCCCGTTCCGGGGCTGCCGAGCTCACCGTGCACGAGAGCGCCGGGCGTCGGTACGCACCTCGGGTCGAGGCCGCGGTCTACTTCTGCTGCGTGGAGGCGGTCGGTGCCGCGACGGGGCCGGTGTCGGTCGAACTCGTCTCTGCCGGTGACGACCTGGTCCTGCGGATCGAAGGCGCTCACGAGGGTGTCGACGTACAGGGAGTCACCGACCGGGTGGAGGCGGTCGGCGGGGAGCTCCGCGCCGACGACAGGCTGCTGGTCCTGACCATCCCCGTCGCGGGGGCGGCTGAGCCCGCCTCAGCCCTGGCCGGAGCTGCGAGTCGCGCCGTCCCAAGCGGCTGAGAGCGAGTCCGGGCCGAACTCCGCCTTCGGGATGTAGGAGATCGCGCCGCACCCGGCCGCGTCGACCTGGTCCTCGTCGTACGTCGAGAGCAGGATGACCTTGGGACCGGTCGGGTCGGCGACGAGCAGGCGGGTGGCCTGGACGCCGTCCACGCCCGGCAGGTTGACGTCCATGAGCACCAGGTCCGCGCCGAGCTCGGCCGCCGCGACGAGGGACTCCTCCCCGGTGGCCACGGAACCGGCGACCACGAACCCGTCGGTCGAGCCGACGACCGCGGCCATCGCGCGGCGGTAGAGCTCCTGGTCGTCGACGATCAGGACTCGCACGTCGGGCACGGCACACACCTCCTCGTGCGCCATCGTCTCCCGCCGCCGCCGCGTCGGGCCAGTGGTGCTAGCCGCACGCTTGGGGGCGGCTGGCGCTCACCCGGCTCCGGCAGCGGTCGCGTCCAGATACGCGAGCACCGCCATCACGCGCCGGTTGACGTCGGACTCGTTGGCCAGGCCCAGCTTCTGGAACACCGATCCGACGTGCTTCTCGACCGCGCGCTCGCTCATGAAGAGGGCCTTCGCGGTCGCGGCGTTGCTACGGCCGGTCGCCAGCGCCTGGAGTACCTCGAGCTCGCGGTCGGTGAGCCCGCTCAAGGCCGAGCTGGTGTCGTTGTTCTTTCGGGCGAGCAGCCCGGCGACCACCTTGGGGTCGAGCGCGGAGCCGCCTCGGGCGACGTCGTGCAGCGCCCTCACCAGCTCGTCGACCTGGGTCACCCGCTCCTTCAGCAGGTAGCCGAGCCCTTCGACGCCCTCGGAGAGCAGGTCGAAGGCGTAGTCCTCCTCCACGTACTGCGAGAGGACAACCACGCCCGTCTTCGGGAACTCGGCGCGAATCCGCTTCGCCGCGTCGATCCCCTCGGTGGTGAAGGTCGGCGGCATCCGGATGTCGGTGAGCACGGCGTCCGGCAGGTGCAGCGCCACGGCACGGTGCAACGCGTCCGGGTCCGCCACCGTCTCGACGAGATCGACCTCGGCCGTCTCGGAGAGCAGCCCCGCCACCCCTTCGCGCACCAGGAAGTTGTCGTCGGCGAAGACGACCCGGACCGTCATGGCCTCACTGTAGGGCCGAAGGGAGCCGCTGGAGCCGGGTCGACTACCGCTCAGAGCAGGTACGCCGGCACGTCCATGCACGGCGCCCGACCGGGCCGCGGTCAGGACGACGCGTCGTCCCGCCGGGACCAGACCTGCACCAGCCGCGGCGAACCGATCAGGGTCGACTCGTCGTCCGCCAGCGCGGCCAGGCGCGTGCAGGCGTCCTCGATCTCCTGCTCCGTGGCGATGCCCGCGCCCAGCATCGACTGCGCCGTCGCCTGCACGGTGAGCAACGGCATGGACTTGGCCTCGCCGGTGAGATTCGCTCCCTGCACGACCGACACCTGTGGGCGAGGGATGCCCGCTGCGGCGAAGTAGGCGGCCAGCTTGCGGCCGCTGCGCGGGTCCCCGCCGTAGCTGCGCAGCACGCTCTGGTAGCGCTCCACCCAGAAGTCGAAGCCGGCGTCCGGCGGGTGGCAGAACGAGCCCTCGAAGTCGGCGTCCTCCACGACGATCACGCCACCGCGACGAACCGCCTGCCACATGCTCCGCACGACGTCCGCCGGGCGCGACAGGTGCTGCAACAGGTTGCGGCAGTAAGCGATGTCGTACACGCCGCGGGAGGACAGGTCGTAGACGTCGAGGACCTCGAAGTCGACGTTCGTGCAGCCTGCGGCAAGGGCTCGCTCGCGGGCGACCTCCAGCTTCACCGCGTCCCGGTCGACCCCGGTCACCCTGCCGCCGGGACCGGCTCGCCGTGCGAGCTCGAGCGTGACGTCGCCGGCACCGCAGCCCAGGTCCAGGCATCTGGCCCCGCTCGGCACACCGCAGCGGTCGAGCAGGTCCGAGGTCGTCGCCGCCCAGATTCGGGCCAGCACCAGCAACCGGTCTGCGCCGGCCCGTCCACCGCGGATCACGTATCGGTCCATGCCAACCCCCAGACACCGTCCAGCATGACGTTCGAGGGTCGGTGCGGGCAACGGCGCACCGAACCTGGAACCGGCGAAGGTCAGACTGCGGAGCAACGACGATCAAGCATGACGCACTGGTCTGGGGGACGCTTGCTTCTGGGGGTCGGACTGGATGGAGGCACCATGAACGAGGGCCACGCGCGGCTGTGCAGCTCACCGGAATGGGCCGAGTTCATCACCAGCGACGTGCTGCCGACGGTGCTGTCCGGTCACGACCCCGGCCGTGAGGTCCTGGAGATCGGCCCAGGCTACGGAGCGTCCACCGGCGGTCTGGTCAAGCTGCCACTCACGCTGACCGCGGTCGAGAGTGACCCCGACCTCGCGAACGGGCTGCGCGAGCGGTTCCCGATGGTTCGCGTGCTGCACGGTCGCGGAGAGCAGCTGCCTTTCGAGGACCAGAAGTTCACTGCCGCAGTCTGTTTCACGATGCTGCACCACGTGCACACCGCAGCCGTCCAGGACGAGCTGTTCGCCGAGGCCGCCCGCACCCTGGTCCCCGGCGGCCTGTTCGCCGGCTCCGACAGCATCGCCAGCCCCGGCCTCGCCGAGTTCCACCGGGACGACGTCTACAACCCGGTCGACCCCAGGCACCTGGGCGTGCGACTGGCCTCGGCCGGTTTCCAGGACGTCGTCGTCACGGTGTCCCCGCAGCATGAGTGGTTCGCCTTCTCGGCCCGCAGGCAAGGCTGAGCCCTCGCAGCGGCGCGGTACGCCGCAATAGGGTCGAGAGCATGCCGCTCGAGGTGCGCACGCTGAGGCCGGACGACCAGGAGGCGGCGTTCACGCTGCGGCAGCAGACGTTCGGCAGCCGCTCCGAGCCGTTCGACCGCGTCCGGGACACCGACTGGTACACGCCATTGCACCGCCGACTCGTGGCCTTCGACGGCACCGACCTGGTCGCCCACGCAGCGGCCTGGGACTTCGGCCAGCACTTCGGCGGCGTCGCGCTACCGATGGCCGGGATCTCCGGCGTCGCCGTCCGGCCCGACGCCCGGGGTAGGGGCGCGGCGTCCCTGCTTGTCGGCCGGCTGCTCGCCGACGCGCACGAGCACGGTGACGTCCTGTCCAGCCTGTACCCGGCCAACTCGGCGTTGTACCGCCGGCACGGCTGGGAGTACGGCGGAACCCGCACCGTTCGCACAGTGCCGAGCGCGAGCCTGGCCACTCTGGCCCGCCCGGAGGAACGACTGGACGCGCGACCCGTCCGGGTCGGCGACCCCGACGACCTGGACTCCGTCACTGCCGTGCACGCCACCGCGATGGCGCGGGCGGACGGCACGCTGGTCCGTCCGCGCAGCTACACCGCCCGGGTGGCCTCCGGGCTGGACGGACACGAGTCCTATCTGTTCGAGCGGGCCGGCACCGTCGTCGGCTACGTCTGGACGACCCGCCAGAGCCGTCCGGGCGGTGGGCTGGACCTGCGGGTCAACGAGCTGCTCGGCACCGATCGTCAGGCTCTGCTCAACGCCTGGCGGCTGGTCGCGAGCTGGCACCCGTTCATCGACGACGTCCAAGCCGTCGGCTCCCCCGCGGACCCCCTGGGCTGGCTGCTGGACAGCGGTCCGCCGGAGCTGGCCACCCAGGTGGAGCAGTGGATGCTGCGGCTGGTCGACGTCCCCGCCGCCCTCACTCGCCGCGGGTACCCGAACGCGCCGTCCGGTCGCATCGCCCTGCACGTGCACGACACCTCGGCGGCGTGGAACGACGGCGACTGGGTCGTCACCTTCGACGAGGGTCGGGCGAGCGTCGCTCGCGGCGGTGACGGGACGACGCGCCTGGACGTGGGCACTCTCGCGGCGTTGTTCTCGGGCTGGCTGCCCGCGCAGGACGCCGTCCGGCTGGACCTCGTTCGAGGGGCCGACGAGACCACGGTCCGGTTGCTGCGGGCAGCGTTCGGCGGCCCGACGCCCTGGATGCTGAGCTTCTTCTGAACCTTAGGAGTAGGCCCTGGCGCTGGCCTCGGCGAGCTCACGTCGCGGCCAGGTTCGCCAGACCGGAACCAGCGCGAGCAGGGTGAGCGCGGCGGACACCGTGACGGCGAGAGACGGCGATGTCAGGTCCGCCAAGGCCCCCACCGCGAGCCAGCAGCCGGCCGCGATCAGCGCGAAGCCGGAGCCGGCCAACGCGCTGAGCCGGCCGCGCATCTGGTCCGGGCTGAGCAGAGTGAACGTCGACATCAGCGGGACCATGAATCCCTGGAAGACCCCCGCCAGCACGAACAGCACGACTGCGACGACCCAGGCCGGGTTGAACACGAGCCCCAGCAACGGCAGCGGCAGCAGCAGCGCCATCGGAAGGATCCGGCCCACCTGGACGGACGGCGACCAGCGGCTGACCACCAGCACCGAGATGACGGCACCGAACGGGCTGGCTGCGAGCAGCACACCACCGGCCGCGGTCGAGGCACCGTGCACCTGCGCGTAGGGCAGGGCCACTGCCTCGGGCGCGATGAATGCCAGCAGCGTCACCCAGGCCACGATCATCAGGGAGCGCGTCGCAACGTCCTTGCGCAGGAACGCCACGCCCTTGCTGACCTCGGCCATCCAGCCGCGCAGACCGACCCCGGTGCGTGCGTGGGCCGCGGGCCGGCTGGCCACGAACGCGACGATCAGCAGCGCTGACACCCCGAACGTCAAGGCGTCGATCCACAGCGCCTGCTGGGTGCCGAACGCGGCGACCACGATGCCGCCGATCGCGACGCCGGCGACCTGGTTGACCTGGAACGACATCTGCAGCAGCGAGTTGGCGCGCAGGAACAGCGGCCGGTCGGTGAAGATCTCCGCGAGCAGGGCACGACTGGACGCGAAGAACGGCGCCCCGGCCAGCTCGACCAGGAACAGCAGGCCGAGCAGCACCCAGACCGGGGCGCCACGACCGACGACGGCGACCAGCAGCACAAGGCCTGCGAACCGCAGGACGTCGCAGTAGATCATGACCATGCGCCGGGGCAGCCAGTCCGACAGCGGGCCGAGCAGCGCCTGACCGAACACCTGCGGCAGGAAGCTCACGGCGAAGGCCGTGGCGGCGAACAGGGCCGACCGGGACTGGTGCAGCACCAACGCGGCGATCGACACCCGGGCGAGCTGGTCACCCCAGTCGGACAGCACCCGCGCGACGTAGAGGGCGGCGAACTCCGGACGGCGAAGGGCGCGTCGGTAGCTGACCCCGCCGTCACCCTCAGTCCCCCGCTGGTTCACCGGCCGTAGGCTACTCGATGATCGCGCCCGATTCGCACCTTGCGTCTCATTCATAGAAGAGCCGCTCGACCACCGAGCGAGCGCGGCGGGCGGATCGCCGGTAGTCGTCCACGAGGGCCGCTCCGGACCCGGCCGGGTACCCCACGATGCGCGCCACGCCGGCCAGGTCGCGCAGGTCGCTGGGCAGCGCGTCGACCGGTCGTCCGCGCCACAGCACGGCCGCGTTGCGCAGCCGTGACGCGAGCGTCCAGCTCTGCGCCAGCACCTCGGCGTCCTCGACGTCGACGAGCCCGTTCTCGTGAGCCACCCGGAGCGCCGTCATGGTGCCGGTGTGCCGCAGCCCGGTGATCACGTGCGCGTGCCGCAGCTGGAGCAGCTGGACCGTCCACTCGACGTCCGCCATGCCGCCGCGACCCAGCTTGAGGTGCGTGCCGGGGTCCCCGCCGCGCGGCAGCCGCTCGGACTCGACCCTGGCCTTGACCCTGCGGATCTCCCGGACGTCGACCTCGCTCAAACCGCCCTGCGGCCAGCGCACCGGGTCGATCAGCGCGCGGAACCGGTCCGCCAGCTCGCCGTCGCCCGCCAAAGGGGTGGCGCGCAGCAGGGCCTGGGACTCCCAGACCAGGGACCAGCGCTCGTAGTACCCCGCGTACGACGCCAGCGAGCGCACGAGTGCGCCCTGTTTGCCCTCTGGGCGCAGGTCGGCGTCGAGCTCCAGCGCCGGGTCCGGCCCCGGGCCGCCGATCAGCCGGCGCAGCTCGCCAACGACGGCCAGCGCGGCCTCCTGCGCCACGGCCTCGTCGACGCCGTCGAGCGGGTCGTGCACGAACATCACGTCCGCATCGCTGCCATAGCCCAGCTCGCGCCCACCGAAGCGGCCCATCCCCACGACCAACAGCCGGGTCGGCAACGGCGCGCCGAGCTGTTCCTCAACGACCCGGCTGGCCACGGTCAGCACGCCCTCGAGCAGGGCGGCGGCGACGCTGGTCAGCGACCGTTCCACGTCGTCCAGGTCGAGCCGGCCGAGCAGGTCGGCAGTGGCGATCCGGATGAGCTCGCGACGGCGCACCGCGCGAGCGCCGGCGACGGCCTTGACGGGGTCGTCGTGCCGGCCGACCACGGCGACGATCTCGGTGCGCAGGGCCTCAGCGGTACGTGGGTCCAGCCCGCTGTCGTGCCCCAGCACCTGCACGGTGTCCGGTGCACGCTCGAGCAGGTCGGCGACGAACCGGCCACGGGCCAGCACGTGCGCCAGCCGCTCAGCGGCGGAACCCTCGTCGCGCAGCATCTTCAGGTACCAATGAGTGGCGCCCAGCTCGTCGCTGACCCGGCGGAAGGCCAGCAGCCCGGCGTCCGGGTCGGCCTCGTCGGCGAACCAGCCCAGCATCACCGGTAGCAGCTGGCGCTGGATCGCCGAGCGGCGACTGACCCCGTCGGTGAGTGCGGCGAGGTTACGCAGGGCGCTGGACGGATCGCGGTAACCCAGCGCCTGCAGCCGCGAGCGGGCCGCGTCGGGGGTCATCCGGACCTCGTCCGGGGAGAGCCGCGACGCGGCCACCAGGAGCGGCCGGTAGAAGAGCCGCTCGTGCAGCCGCCGCACCTCGCGGGCCTGCACCTGCCACTGCGCCACGACCGAGCGCGCCGGATCGGCGCGGTGGCCGAGCTGGCGACCGAGCCGGCGCAGGTCGGCGTCCGCGGTCGGCATCAGGTGCGTGCGACGCAGCCGGTACAGCTGGACGCGATGCTCCAGCGTGCGCAGCAGCCGGTACGCGGCAGCCATGGCCTGCGCGTCGTCGCGCCCGACATACCCGCCGTCGGCCAGCGCCTGCAGCCCCGCCAGCGTGCTGGGACTGCGGACCTCCTCGTCGACCCGCCCGTGCACCAGCTGGAGCAGCTGCACGCTGAACTCGACGTCCCGCAGCCCGCCGCGCCCCAGCTTGAGCTGTCGCTCGACCTCGTCCGGGGGCACGTTCTCCTCGACCCGGCGACGCATGGCCTGGACGTCCTCGACGAAGTTCGAGCGCTCGGCGGCGGTCCAGACCAGCGGTGCGATGCCCTCGGCGTACGCCGCGCCGAGTGCCGTGTCCCCGGCCACGGGGCGGGCCTTGAGCAACGCCTGGAACTCCCAGGTCTTCGCCCACCGCTCGTAGTAGGCCAGGTGGCTGGCCAGGGTGCGGACCAACGGCCCGTCCCGCCCCTCGGGTCGCAGGTTCGCGTCGACCGGCCACAGTGTCCCCTCCGGGGTGGCGGCAGAGCAGGCCCGCATCACGCCGGCGGCCAGCTGGTGCGCGGTCGCCAGCGCGTCGCGCTCGACCTGGCCGCGGGCCGGCTCCTCCAGGTCGCCCAGCCTCGCGTCGTCCTGCTCGGCTTCCTGCTCGGCCACCGGCTCGGCCGGCTCGGCCGGCTCGGCCACGAAGATGACGTCGACGTCGCTGACGTAGTTCAGCTCGCGCCCACCGCACTTGCCCATGCCGATGATCGCGATCCGGCACCGCGCGGCACCAGGGTCGAGCTCGGCCCGCGCGATCGCCAGTGCAGCCTCCAGAGCGGCGGCCGCCAGGTCGGCCAGCTCACGGCCGACCTCGGGCATGTGCGCGCTCGGGTTGCCGGACGCGAGATCACGACCGGCGACCGCGAGCAGGCTGCGGCGGTAAGCGACCCGCAGCCGGTCGTACGCCGGTCGCCCGCCCTCGACCGCGACCGGGACCGCGGCGCTCGGGTCGGCGCCGACCGCACTGAGCAGAGCGGTGCGCAGCTCGTCGGGCTGGGCGGCCCGGTCGCTGGTCAGAGCCGGCCAGTGCGCAGGGTGCCGCGCCAGATGGTCCCCCAGCGCGACCGACGAACCGAGGACGGCGACCAGCCGGTCCCGCACGGGACCGCCGACGCGCACCGACTGCAACAGGTGACCGACGTCGGCCTCTGCCACCTCGGGGTCGTCTGGATCCCTTGAGCCCAGCGCGCGCAGGGCCTCCATCAGCCGAAGCAGACCGAGCAGCGCCAGGTCCGGGTCCGGCGCGCCCGCCAGGTCGACGAGCAGCCCGTCCTCGAACACGTCGTCCAGCGGGTCGAACAGCCCGGCCAGCGCGGGGTCGGACATCAGCCGCGCGGCTCGGGCCGGGTCCGCGAACCCCAGCCTGGCGAGCCGGCCGCCGATGCTGCTGGGTCGGTTGCTCACGGCGGCCACGGTAGCCGTGGCGACGACCGGCCCGCTGGAGGCGGACTCACCATCGCCACACCAGTTCGCCGTCCGTGAAGCTCGGCGGGGCGCGCGCGTCGCTCAGAGCAGCGGAAGGTAGCGCGCGAGCTCGAACTGCGAGATCTGTGAGCGGTACTCCTGCCACTCGGCGCGCTTGTTGCGCAGGAAGAAGTCGAAGACGTGCTCGCCGAGGGTCTCAGCCACCAGCTCGCTCTCCTCCATCGCGTGGATGGCCTCGGACAGGCTGGTGGGCAGCTGACGGATGCCCAGTGCCTTGCGCTCGGACTCGGACAGCGACCAGACGTCGTCCTCTGCCTCCTCAGGCAGCTCATAACCCTCTTCGATGCCCTTGAGTCCGGCCGTGAGCATCACCGCGAAGGCCAGGTAGGGGTTGCACGCGGAGTCGATGGAACGCACCTCGACGCGGGTGGACTGACCCTTGGCCGGCTTGTACATGGGGATCCGGACCAGGGCAGAGCGGTTGTTGTGACCCCAGCACACGTAGCTCGGCGCCTCGCCCCCGCCGGTCAGGCGCTTGTAGGAGTTGACCCACTGGTTGGTGACCGCGGTGATCTCGGCGGCGTGCCGCAGCAGCCCGGCGATGAACTGTCGGCCGATCTTGCTGAGCTGGTACGGCGCACCGGCCTCGTGAAACGCGTTGCCGTCGCCGGCGAACAGGCTCAGGTGCGTGTGCATGCCTGATCCGGGGTGCTCGGCGAACGGCTTCGGCATGAAGCTCGCGAACACTCCCTGCTCGAGGGCGACCTCCTTGATCACCGCACGGAAGGTCATGATGTTGTCCGCCGTGGTGAGCGCGTCCGCGTAGCGCAGGTCGATCTCGTTCTGGCCCGGCGCGCCCTCGTGGTGGCTGAACTCCACGGAGATGCCCATGGACTCGAGCAGGCTGATCGCCTGACGGCGGAAGTCGTGCGCCGTGCCGTGCGGGACGTGGTCGAAGTAGCCGGCCTGGTCGACCGGCACCGGAGGCTGGCCGGGCGGCGTCCCCTGCTCGAAGAGGAAGAACTCGATCTCGGGGTGGGTGTAGAAGGTGTAGCCGAGATCGGAGGCCTTGCTGAGGGCACGCTTGAGCACGTTGCGTGGATCGGCGGACGCGGGCGTCGCGTCCGGCAGTTGGATGTCGCAGAACATCCTGGCGGTGCCCGGGTTCTCGCCGCGCCACGGCAGCACCTGGAAGGTGCTGGGGTCGGGCTTGACCAGCATGTCGGCCTCGTAGACGCGGGCGAAGCCCTCGATGGCGCTGCCGTCGAAGCCGATTCCCTCGGCGAATGCCCCCTCAAGCTCGGCCGGAGCTACCGCCACCGACTTCAGCGTGCCGAGCACATCGGTGAACCACAGCCGCACGAAGCGAATGTCTCGCTCCTCGATGGTGCGGAGCACGAACTCCTGCTGTCTGTCCATGCGCGTCATCCTAGGTGCCGCACCCATCCGCCAACGCGCCCTGCCACGCGGACCGCTCTCGCCCGGTGTGCGGCCCTCGATGCCGGCCGCACCGTTGTGCGGGCCCCACCATTGCCCGCACCGATCGCCGCACGGGGCACCCGTCGTCGTCCACAGATCGCGGGCACGGGCACATTGAGGTGCTGCGCTTCTGGAAGTGTCCCGGCATGGACCTGGGTGACGACCTTCGCGAACTCCTTGCGCGACAGCACGGCCTGGCGACCCGCCGGCAGTTGTACGACGCGGGCATCACGCAGGAAGCGATGCGCTGGCGTCTGGGGCGCAGTTGGCGCGCGGTCTTGCGCAGGGTCGTGTCGACCAGCCCCGATCCGCTGACGAACGACCAGCGGCTGGTGGCGGCAGCGCTGGAGGCCGGCCCTGCCGGACTGGTGACG
The DNA here is from genome assembly GCF_049994355.1 of Angustibacter sp. McL0619. Classification (NCBI taxonomy): domain Bacteria; kingdom Bacillati; phylum Actinomycetota; class Actinomycetes; order Kineosporiales; family Kineosporiaceae; genus Angustibacter; species Angustibacter sp. McL0619. The sequence continues at coordinate 2,918,711 of NZ_CP188257.1, forward strand.
GCCGAGCACGCCTGTCTGGCGCACGGCCTTCGGTCGGCGGTCGGCAGTCGGCCGATCCGCGTACTGGTACCGCCGAGCATGCAGACGCGACGGGTCGGCTTCGTCGACATCCGACGCACTCGACGGCTGGGGCAGGCGGTATCGGTGGGGCACGTCCTGCGCCTGTCGACGGTTCCGCGGGCGGTGATGGACGCGGCCCGCAACGCGAAGCGCCCCGATGAAGCCAGATCGCTGGTCATCGAGGCGGTGCAGGCCCGCCGGGCGACCCTTGACGACCTTCAGCATGAGCTGGAGGCCGGCCCTGTCAACGGCAGCGCAATGGCGCGCACAGCTCTGGACGAAGCGCGTGGTGGTTCCTGGTCCGTGCCGGAGGCGGACGTGCTCCATCTCTGTGAGACCAGCAGACTTCTACCCCCCGCCTTGCCCAATCCCCTGTTGTTTGTCGACGGACGCCGCCTGCTCTCCCCCGACCTGTGGTTCGACGACGTCGCCATGGCGGTGATGGTGCACTCCCGCGCCCACCACGAACGAAGCATGGACTGGGAGGGAACGGTGGAGGGCGACGGCGAGCTCGCCGCCGCGGGGATCGTGGTCATCGGCTTCACCCCCCGGTCCATCGGCACGCGACCCGGCCAGGTCCTCACGCGCATCGAGGAGACCTACCGGTTCGCGCTCAAGCGGCCTCGCCCGAACGTCCGAGTGGAGCTTCGTGACTAGGGCTCTCGATGCCGCGGATGGATGGATGCGGGGGAGAACGTGGTGATCACCCCGGCATCGGCCGCACCCATCGCCGCACCCATCGCCGCGCCCAGGCCGCACCCAAGGGCAGGCTACGGTCGCGCCATGGCGGAGTCCTTCTTCACCCACGCCGGCGGCGACCGGTTCGCCTCCACCGAGGCAACGGTCGGGCCCTGGTCCGACCAGCTCATGCACGGTGGCCCGCCGGCCGCCCTGCTGGTGTACCGCAGCGAGCAGTGCGCGCAGGCCGCTGCTGGGGGCACGATCTGGCGCGCCGCCCGCACGGTCGTGGACTTTCTCGGCCCGGTGCCGGTCGGGGACGTCGAGGTCAACACCGCCGTGGCCAGACAGGGGCGCAGCGCGATCCTGGTGGACGCCGAGCTGCGCACCGCCGGCCGCTCGACGATGCGCGCTCGCACCTGGCTGGTGCGACTCGACCCCACGGCCGCGCGCACCCCCTCGACGCCGCGAACACCCCCGATCGTGACGCCTGAGCAGGCGCAACCGTTCGAGGCGTGGACCTTCGGCTACGCCCGCCACCTGCAGTGGCGTTCGGTGGAGGGCGACCCGGACGCACCCGGGCCGAGCTCGGCCTGGGCGCGCACTCGGGTGCCGTTGGTTGACGCGCAGCCGATGTCCGGCTTGCAGCACGCGTGCCTCTTCGCCGACTCCGCCAACGGGATCGGCGCCGAGGTGTCCTGGGACGACTGGGCCTTCCTGAACATCGACCTCACCGTGCACCTGTTGCGAGAGCCGGTCGACAGCTGGCTGCTGCTGGCGGCGCGCAGCGAGCTCGACCCTGACGCCGCCGGGCTGTCCGCGTCCACGCTGCACGACCGCGAGGGTCTGGTCGGGCATGGCGCCCAGACCCTCGTCGTCCGGCACCGCTGAGGCGCATAGGCTCAGGACATGCCGCAGCTGCGACTGGCCCTCGCCCAGGTGGACGCCGTCCTGGGCGACCTGCCCGGCAACGCTCGTACGGTGCGCGACTGGACGGCGCGTGCCGCCGCCGACGGCGCCCAGCTGGTCGCGTTCCCGGAGATGGTGCTCACCGGCTACCCGGTGGAGGACCTCGCGCTGCGCCGCTCCTTCGTGGACGCCTCCGTCGCCGCACTGCAGCAGCTGGCCACCGACCTCGACGCCGACGGCTACGGCGAGCTGCCGGTGGTTGTCGGCTACCTCGACCGGGCCCGCGGCCGCGACGCCGACACCGACGGGGACGGCGTGTCCGAGGACGGCCGCACCGGCGTGCCGAAAGGCATGCCGCAGAACTGCGCCGCCGTACTGCACCAGGGTCGCGTCGCGGCCCGGTACGCCAAGCACCACCTGCCGAACTACGGCGTCTTCGACGAGTTCCGGATCTTCGTCCCGGGGCACGACCTCACCGTTGTCAGGGTCGACGGGGTGGACGTGGCGCTGGCCATCTGCGAGGACCTCTGGCAGGACGGCGGCCCGGTCGCCAAGGCCCGCGAGGCCGGCGCAGGTCTGCTGCTGGTGCTGAACGGTTCGCCGTACGAGCGCGACAAGGACGACACCCGGCTCGCGCTCGCCGCCCACCGCGCCCGCGAGGCCGGCTGTCCGCTCGCCTACCTGAACCTGGTCGGCGGCCAGGACGAGCTCGTGTTCGACGGCGACTCGGTGGTGGTCGGGCCGGACGGCGCCGTGCTGGCCCGTGCGCCGCAGTTCACCGAGCATCTGCTGGTCGCGGACCTCGATTTGCCCCAGGCCACGCGGCCGCGGCCGGATGTCGCCGACGTCGTCCACGTCGTCCTGTGCGACGAGCCCGCCCTGGCCCGCGAGCCACGGCCGGCCGAGTGCGCGCCCCGCCTGGACCCGGTGGGCGAGGTGTGGAACGCGCTGGTCACCGGGCTGTCCGGCTACGCGCGCAAGAACGGCTTCACCTCGGTGGTCTTCGGGTTGTCCGGCGGCATCGACTCGGCGGTCGTGGCGGCACTGGCGGCAGATGCCCTTGGCGGCCGCAACGTCGTCGCTGTCTCGATGCCCAGCGAGCACTCCAGCCAGCACAGCCGGGACGACGCGGCCGACCTGGCGAGTCGGGTCGGCGCCGACTACCGGATCCAGCCGATCTCGGGCATCGTCGAGGGCTTCGAGCGCGAGCTCACCCTGACCGGCCTGGCCGCCGAGAACCTGCAGGCCCGCGCCCGCGGTGTGCTGATCATGGCGCTGTCCAACAGCGAGGGACACCTCGTGCTGGCGACCAGCAACAAGAGCGAGCTGGCGGTCGGGTACTCGACCCTCTACGGCGACAGCGTGGGCGGGTTCGCCCCGCTCAAGGACGTCCCGAAGACGCTGGTCTGGCAGCTGGCCCGCTGGCGCAACGCGGAAGCCGAACGCCTCGGCCAGGTGCCCCCGATCCCCGAGGCGTCCATCACCAAGACGCCCTCCGCCGAGTTGCGTCCCGGCCAGACCGACCAGGACTCGCTCCCACCGTACGAGCTGTTGGACGAGGTGCTGGAGCACTACGTGGTCGGCGCCCAGGGCCGCTCCGAGCTGCTGGACGCCGGCTTCCCGGCGGACGTTGTCGACCACGTGGTCACGCTCGTCGACCGCGCTGAGTGGAAGCGCCGGCAGTTCGCGCCAGGCCCGAAGATCTCCTCAGTCGCCTTCGGGCGGGACCGGCGGCTGCCGGTCACCAGCCGCTGGCGGGAGAGCGATGCGCCGACCGTGCCCGCGGACGCAGCGCGACAAGGTAGGCACCTGACTGCCGACCCGGCGTCAGCTGTTCCCACGAAGGAGTACTCGTGAGCGACACCACGCCGGACGAGCAGCCCGCTCCCTACGGCTCCGGCCCCGCCACCTCCGGCCGGCCCGTCAAGCGGGTGCGGGTGCACCACCTGACCCAGATGAAGCAGCGTGGCGAGCGCTTCACCATGCTCACTGCCTACGACCAGTACGCCGCCGAGATCTTCGACGAGGCCGGCATCGACGTCCTGCTCATCGGCGACTCGGCCGCGAACAACGTGCTGGGCTACGAGACCACCGTGCCGATCACCATGGACGAGATGCTGCCGATGGTCCGCGCGGTGGCGCGGTCGGCGCGGCGAGCGCTGGTCGTCGCGGACCTGCCGTTCGGTTCGTACCAGGCCTCGCCCGAGCAGGCGCTGCAGGCAGCCACCCGGATGATGAAGGAGGGCCTCGCGCACGCCGTGAAGTTCGAGGGCGGACGCCGGGTGGCGGCGCACGTCGATGCCGTGGTCAGCGCCGGTATCCCGGTGATGGGGCACCTCGGGTTCACCCCGCAGAGCGAGCACGTTCTCGGCGGGTACCGGGTGCAGGGCCGAGGTGACGACGGCGACCACCTCGTCAAGGACGCCTGCGCCCTGCAGGACGCGGGGGCGTTCGCGGTCGTGCTCGAGATGGTGCCGGCACCCCTGGCCGCGCAGATCACCGAGGTGCTGCGCATCCCCACGATCGGGATCGGGGCGGGGCCGGACTGCGACGCCCAGGTGCTGGTCTGGCAGGACATGGCGGGCCTTCGTGCCGGCAAGTTCGGCCGGTTCGTCAAGCAGTACGCCGACCTGCGCGGCGAGCTGCTGCGTGCCGCCCAGACCTATGCCGGTGAGGTGCGCAGTGGCGCCTTCCCGAACGCCGAGCAGTCCTTCGAGTCCTGATCAGCGCTGCACCGGGCGGGTATTGGGGTTGGGCCACGCCAGCGACCGGTGCAGGATGGGTGCATGAGCGCATCATCGAAGGACGACCACAATCCGGCCCCGGACGACGTGCGCCGCAAGTTCAAGGAAGCGCTGGACAAGAAGCAGGGCAAGCACGACGAGCACCTGCTCGCCGGCCCGGAGGAGGGCGGTCACGCCCACACCGGCCCGGCCAAGGTGCAGCGCACGTTCCGGCGCAAGTCCGGCTGACGGCCCGCCGGGTGCTCAGCCGTCCAACTGACGGCTGAGCACCCGCACCGCCTCCACCATGCTCGGGCCGTACCAGGTCAGGTGTCGGCCGCTGACCAGCGCGCACCGCGTGCCCGGGAACGCCTCGGGGCCGTCGCCGGCGGTGAAGGCGTAGGGCTCGTCGGGCAGCACCACGAGGTCGTGGTCCGGCAGCTCGCCTGGCAGGAACCGCGGGTAGCGCTCGATGCTGCCCGCCAGCACGTTGTCCACACCTAGCCGGAACAGCACGTCCCCCGCGAACGTGTCCCGGCCAAGAGCCATCCAGGGACGACGCCAGATCGGGACGACGGCACGCCGGCGACCGTTCGCGACGTCCGGCACGCCGTCCCACACCGAGCGGGCTGCGTGAAGCCACGCCGGCTCGCCCAGCCCGCAGACGCCGAGCAGCCTGCCGAGCGAGCTGAACGCCTCATCGACCGTGCGCACCCGCGTGTTCCACACCGAGACGCCTGCGGCACGCAGGGCGTCCAGGTCGTCGGGGCGGTTCTCCTCCTCGTTGGCCAGGACGAGGTCGGGTCGCAGCGCGATCACTCCCGCCACGTCCGGGTTCTTCGTACCACCGAGCCGGACGACGTCCAGCTCGGCCGGCTCGGTGCACCAGTCCGTCGCCCCGACCACCATCCCGGGTGCGCTCACCGCCACGGCCTCGGTCAGCGATGGCACCAGGCTGACCACCCGGCGGACCCGGACCCCAGCCCGGATCTGCACGCCCGTGTCGTCCCTCACCTCGACCACCGCTCGATCCTGGCAGGTACTAGCGTCGAGACCATGAGCGACCTGACCGTCGGCTACGCCGCGATGCTGGAGCAGTTCCACCCCACCGAGGCGGTCGCGCTGACCGCGCTGGCCGAGCAGCACGGCTTCTCCGGCTGCATGGCGGCCGACCACTTCCAGCCGTGGGTGCCTGCGCAGGGGCAGGCGAGCTTCGTGTGGAACGTGCTCACGGCCGTCGGCGAGCGCACCACCGGCGACCTCGGCCCCGGCGTCACCTGCCCGAGCTTCCGCTTCCACCCGGCGATCGTCGCCCAGGCCGCGGCGACCCTGGAAGCCATGTACCCCGGCCGGTCCTGGCTCGGCCTCGGCACCGGCGAGGCCCTGAACGAGCACGTCGTGCCCGGCTACTGGCCCGAGGCCGGCGAGCGCAGCCTCAAGATGTGGGAGGCGATCGAGCTCATCAACAAGCTGTTCGCCGCCAGCCTCGAGGGCAAGGACGTCAAGCACTCCGGCCGGTTCTTCCAGATGGAGACCAGCCGGCTGTGGACCATGCCGGAGCAGGCGCCGCCGATCATGGTCGCGACGGCCGGGCCGATCAACGCCAAGAAGACCGGCAAGTTCGCGGACGGGATGATCACCGTCGGTGCGCCCCTGGACAAGATCGAGGGCCTGTTCACCCGCTTCGCCGATGGTGCGCGAGAGGCTGGCAAGGACCCCGACACGATGCCGAAGGTGCTGCAGCTGCACCTGTCCTGGGCCGACACCGACGAGAAGGCGCTCGAGAACGCGATGACCGAGTGGCCCAACGGCGGGATGAAGTTCGGCAAGGCCGACATTCGCAGCCCGCACGACTTCGCGGCGATGGCCAGGCTGGTGCGGCCCGAGGACTTCGAGGGCCGCATGGTCATCTCCAGCGACCCCGACGTGCACCGCGCCGAGATCCAGAAGTACGTCGACCTCGGCTTCGACCGGGTCTACCTGCACAACGTCGGGCGCAACCAGCAGGAGTGGATCGAGGTCTTCGGCGCACAGGTGCTGCCGGCGCTGAAGCGCTGAGGTCACTGCACCCAGATCTGCTCTAGGAGCGGTCCCCAGAACACGCTGGCCTGGACGTTGCCGACCCGGTCGGAGACGAACTCGTCCCGGCGCCAGTAGTCCGTGGGGATGATGGCCGCGTCGTCGCTGACGCGGTGGTTCAGCTGCTGCCAGAGGGGACGGGCAGCGGCAGGCTCCTGGCTCTGCGCCACCAGTGCCTGGTCCTTCAGGTCGTCCAGCTCAGGGTTGCAGTGCCGCAGCAGGTTCCAGCCTCCTGCGCAGCCCAGCACCGGGTCGTATAGGGCGGCCGGGCCCAGGTAGTCGACCGCGAACCCGTTCACGGTGATCTGCGCGGCCGGTCGCCGGGACTGCACCTGGTCGCTGTACGCCGCGTCGCCCGCCACCTGGACACTGGCGACGTAGCCGATGTCCGACAGGGTCCGCTCAAGCGAGACTGCGATGGGTCCCGAGCTCGAGTAGCCGCTGTACAGGTAGGCGGACACGCGTTGCCCACGAGTCCCGGACCGACGCACGAGCTGTCGCGCCCGGTCCAGGTCGGGTCCCGACCAGACGTCTTCGCGGGTCCGCGGGTCCTTGGTGAACAGGCAGCTGTTCTCGTGTCCCCAGAAGCTGGGCGGCGCGAGCTGGCACGCCGTGCCCCCGCCGCCCCAGGCGTCGGCGAAGGCCTGACGGTTGACGGCGTAGGCGAGCGCTCGACGTGCGTCGGGGTTGTTGAACGGCGGCCGGTTCGTGTTGAGGACCAGGTAGTGCGTCCCGAACTGCGGCGCGTGCTGCACTCTGTCGGGGAAGCGCGTGTCCAGCACGGGCATCAGTGGCGACCCGCCGACTTCGGTGACATCCGCCGTGAGCTGGTCCAGACGCACGATCTGGTCGCCCATGGGCGGGCCGGACAGGAAGCGGATCTCGTCGACGTAGCCGCGCGGTTTGGCCGCGAACGACCACTGGGTGAAGTAGGGGTTGCGTCTGAGCGTGGACGCGTACTTCGGCCCGAAGGACTCGTACCGGTACGGGCCCGTGCCTGGCACCTGACTACGCCCCTGGACGCGGGTGAAGGGCGTGCCCGGCGGAACCGGTGCCGCCGCGAACAGGCTCAGCTTGCGCACGAAGTCAGGGTCGGGACGGACCAGATGGAACGTGACGGTCGTGGATGTGGTGGTCACACCTCGGTCGAGACGGCACTGCTTCGGCCTGGCCGTGCACTGCGGGGCTCCTACCAGCGCTGCCAAGTACGTCGGGTGCCCGATCGCGAATGCTCGCTCCAGGCCGCGTCGGAAGTCGTCGGGGACCAGGGCCCTGCCGTCGCTGTAGCGGATGCCGGGACGGATCTCGAACGTCCATGCGCGGCCGCTGTCCGAGGCCTGCGGAAGCCGGCGCGCCAGGTCCGGCACGAGGTCGTCGCCGGCGCCACCGGCCCGGTGCACCGTGACCAGCGTGTCGTACACCAGCGGGAGCGGCTCACCGAAGCCCACCGGATCCTGCGGGTCGACGTTGGTGAAACCCTGCACCGTCGTCAGCGTTCCGCCGACGTGCTTCTGGGCCGCGAACGGTTTGGCCACCGTCCAGAGAGCACCATGGACCTCGGTGAGCGCAGTTGGTGAGGCGCCGAGCCGAATCGTGGCGGCAGCGACCATCCGCTTGGCGTCGATCCGGGTCAAGCTTCCCGAGGCGGAGTTGCCCACCCAGACCTGGCCACCAGACACGGCTATCGGGGTGGGGCTGTCTCCGACCCCGATGCTCACCGGGCCGACGCCTGAGTCCGGGTCGATGCGCGAGACCGTCTGGTCCAGGCTGTTCGACACCCAGACCTTGTCGTCCAGGACGGCCAGCGACCGCGGCCCTGCCCCCACGTCGATCGGCGGCGAGACCCGCAGCGAGGCAGGGTCGATCCGGCTCACTGTGTTGTCCTGCGAATTGGCGACCCATACGCCACCGGCACCTGCCGTGACGCCCACTGGACCGGCGCCAACCGTCACCGTACGCAGAACGTTCCCGCTCTCGGCGTCGATCGCCGAGACTGTCGCGTCCTCCTGGTTGCTGACCCAGACACGACCGTACGCGTAGGCGATCCCGGCAGGCAGACTGCCGACCACGATGGTCTTGACGGCGCGGTCGGTCTTGGCGTTGATCCAGGTGACGGTTCCGTCGGTGCCGTTCGCGACCCAGACGTCGTCGTCGTGCGCCGCGACCGCGACGGGGGAACGACCTACCGGGATCGTCTGCTCAACTCTCCCGCTGGTGGCATCCAGCCTGGCGACCGAGCTCGACTGGTTCTGGACGACCCAGACGGCGCCGTTGCCCACCGCAGCGGCAGTGGGCGCGCTGGCCAGCTCGGTCACCGATTGCACCCCGCCGCGCGAGTCCAGTACCGCGACCCCACCCCCAGCGAACGATGGTCGGCGATCTTGTGACATCCGCCAGGTCAGCCCCGTCAGCAGGACCAGCACGACGACCGCGGCGGCCGCCATCGCAGTGAGCCGCCGCCGCCCGGGTGGACGCCTGGCCAGTGCCCGCAGTTCGGCGGCGCGTTGCGGGTCGCGCTCAGCGGGCTCAAGGGCGACGAGCGCGGTGCGGCCGGAGACCCCCTTCAGCCGCACGGGGCGTCTCGAGGTGTACCGCACGCCAGGTACCACACCGGCCAGATGTGTCACCTCGTGGCTGGCCAGCGCCTCCCCTGCGGCTGCGTGAGCGCACAGCCTCGCGCCAACGTTCAGGGCTTGGGCGGACGCCTGCTCGTCCGGGCCGGCACTCTCCCCGGCGTCCACGCCGACCCCCACCCACAGCGGCCGGTCCGGATCGGTCAGAGTCGCGTCCAGACAGCGCTCCCGCAGCGCGAGAGCGGCGCGCACGCCCGCTCGCGCGGAGCCGAACTGCAGCAGGATCTGATCGCCCCACGTGCCAGTCGGCACCCCGTTGAAATCCTCGGCCACTTGGCCGGCGACCCGGGCCAGCCGATCCACCAGGGCCGCTGCGGCATCGGCGCCGTGCTCACCGGTGAAGTGCGTGTACCCGCGCAGATCGCAGAAGACGAACACGGAGACCCGGCCAGCGAGATCCCCCTGGGCGGCGGGTGCGGGCGTCGGGCGCTCAGCTACCTCGTCGCCTGCCGTCGGCCGGCGGGCGTCCACATCGCCCAGCATGAGGACTCACTCCGAGCGGCGCAAGGAACGCGATGCGGAGCCGGTACCGGCGTCCGCGGCCACGCGGGCGAGCCGCTCCGGGCGCACGGCGACCACCCGGTGCCCAGCTCGCTCGATCGCGCCGGCGTGCTCGAGCTCGGCGAGCTCCCGGTTCACGGCCTGCCGGGACGCACCAACCTTGCGGGCCAGCTCCGACTGATTCAGGGTGAACTCGACGGGGAGCTCGCCGGATGACGCGACCTGGCGGTCGCCCGCAACCGAGAGCGCCTCTCGCAGAAGCGCTTTGGCCACCCGCTGGGACAGCCGCAGCAGCACGAGGTCGACCACCTGCTCGTCGACGGCTCGGATCAGCGCGACCATGGACGCCATCAGCACGGTCGCGACCTCCGGGTGGCGGCCCAGCAACGTGAGCACGACGTCGCGAGGGACCGTGAAGACCCGGCTCGCGACCAGTGCCGTGGCGCCGGCGACACGCGGTCCGCCGTCCATGATCGAGATCTCGCCGAACGTGCTCGGCGGACGCAGGACGGCGAGCACCATCTCCCCACCCTCGGGCGAACGAACCGAGATGCTCACGGCGCCCTCGCACAGGACGTGCAGGCAGTCGCCCGGCTCACCCTGGGCGAACACCAGCTGACCCTTGGCCAGTCGCTGAGGCCGGCTGTGGGCTCGCAGCCACTCCAAGCCGGGCGGGTCCAGGCCGGCGAAGAGCGGGCAGGCCGCCAACTGCGCGAGATCGTTGTCGACCACCGGTGCTCCTTCCCACGTGCGCCGGGGGCTTGGCACACACCGCCGCGCCGGCCCGGCGAAGTCGGCCAGCGCAGTCGGGGCGAGGTCAGTGGGTCCGCGGTTGCAGCGCGTGCGACTGACGCGCCTTCGACACTAGAGCAACGAAGGCCAGCACGATCATGGCCGTGAGAGCCGAAGCAAGCAGCACGGCGCTCCACGAGACCTCGGTGACGATCGTGGTCGTCGGGCCCACGTACGGCGGCGGTGCCGGGATCGGGCCGGTCGGGTCCGGCGGCGGGATGATAGCGAATGCGGACGTGGTGCTCATCCCCACGAAGAGGAACGACGCCACTGACCAGAACGCGAGGCGCAGGGTCTTGTTCATGATCTCTCCTCGGTCATCGGCCGCCTTGTGCAGCCGACGACGACCTTGCCCCTGAGCGTTGTGGCGGGCTGTCACCCTCGTGACTTTCCGGCGGTGACCGCCACCACGCCGGTCGGTGACGGGCAGAACGTGTCCGGGATGAGAGGATCCTCGATCATGGACACCGAGCGGGTGGCTGCGCTGCGAGATGCGCTGGCCCACACCAGCTGGTGGTCGCGCGCCACCAACCTGGGCCAGGCCGTGCGCGCCACCCCCGGCCCTGGGCACCTGCTGCTCGTCGGCACCCCGAGGGTGGAGCCATGGCACCTCGCTGCCCACCTGGACGACGAGGCCCGCTACAACGTGCTGCCCCAGCTGGCGCCCCAGCTGGTCCGCTGGTCACCCCCCGAGCAGGCTCCGGACCACCTCAAGATCGGGCTGAGCCGGCTCGAGCAAGTGGGTCGCGGCGAGACGGTGTTCGTGGTCGCTCCCGAGGCCGCGCCGGACGAGCTCCTGGAACGGGTGGACGACGCCCGGCGGATCGGCGCCACGGTGCTGAGCCTGGACGCCGGCGACGAGCAGCTCGGCGCCCTCTCGCACGAGCGGATGACGGTCAGTCCCGGCGGCCTGGTGCTGCCCGAGGGACTGCTGCCCGCACTGCCACCACCGGACGGGCAGTTGGGCCGCCAGCCGACCGGGTCGGTGGCGCCCCCGCCAGAGGTGCTGGCCGGGCTCGATCTGCCGGCCAGCTTCGACCTGGCCCAGCACTTCGTCAGCGCCGCGGCCGGACTGCCGCCGGTCGGCGGTCAGCCGGGCTGGCGCGTCCGCCTGGCGCGGCTGATCGACCTGGTCAGCGGACCGTCCCCGCGCCAGCAGCACCGGCCGTGAGACGCCTGCACCTGGACCTCACCCCCGCTCGCACCTCGCGGGACTTCCGCCTGCTGTTCGCAGCGGGGACCGTGTTCTACATCGGCGGCATGGTCAGCTACGTCGCGGTGCCGTTCCAGCTGTACCACCTGACCGGGTCCAACTTCGCCGTCGGCGCCGTCGGCCTGGTCGAGCTGGTGCCGCTGGTGGTCTTCGGTCTGTACGGCGGCGCGCTGGCCGACCACGTGGACCGTCGAACGATGCTGGTCGCCACCGGCGTCGCCCAGATCGTGCTGACCGCCTGCCTGTTGGCGAACGCGGCGTCTTCGGACCCCCAGGTCTGGGTGATCTACGTGGTGGCCGGGCTGCTCGCGGTGGCGCAGTCCTTGCAACGTCCGAGCCGGGAGGCGTTGCTGCCCCGGGTGGTCACGCACGGCCAGCTCCCGGCGGCGGTGGCGCTGTCGTCTTTCGGCATGCAGGTGGGCGCGTTCGCTGGGCCGATGCTGGGCGGCGTGCTGCTGGCCGGGCCTGGTCCGGCCTGGGCGTACGGGGTCGACGTCGCGGGTCTGCTGGTGGCGACCGGCCTGTTCGCCGCGCTGCACCGCTACCCGCCCAGCCAGGAGAGCGAGCCGCCGAGCCTGGCGGGCATCCTGACCGGCGTTCGGTACGCGGTGGGTCGCCGGGACCTGCTGGGCACGTACGTGGTCGACATGGTCGCGATGTTCCTGGCGCTGCCGGTAGTGCTCTTCCCGGCGCTGGCCAGCCAGGTCTTCGACCGGCCGGAGCTTCTCGGAGTGCTCTACACCGCCGAGACGGTCGGTGGGCTGGCCGCCGGGTTGACCAGCGGCTGGGTGTCGCACGTCAACCGCCACGGCAAGGCCATCGTGGTCGCGGCGATGTGCTGGGGCGCTGCGGTGGCGCTGGCCGGTCTGGCGCCGAACCTGTGGGTGGCCGCCGGGTTCCTGGCGCTGGGCGGCGCCGCGGACTCGATCAGCGGCATCTTCCGCGGGACCGTATGGCACCAGACCATCCCGGACAGCATGCGCGGCCGGATGGCCGGCATCGAGATGCTGTCGTACTCGCTCGGGCCGCTCGGCGGTCAGGTGCGCAGCGGCTTCGTCGCCGACCGGACGTCGGTGCGGGCCGCCATCGTCAGCGGCGGCGTGCTGTGCGTCGTCGGGGTCGGCGCGACCGCCGCCTGGTTGCGCGGCTTCTGGACCTACGACGCGCGCACGGACGAGTACGCGCGGGCCGAGCGCGAGCGCCGGGCGCAGGCCGGCACGGACTGACCCGACGACGTCCGGGGCCGGCCGGACGACGTCCGGTTCAGTCCTCGCCCTCCCAGTCGCGGTCCTCGCGGTCCCACTGCTCGGTGCGCTCGTGCGCGGTCTGCACGGCCCGCTCGGCCTCGGCGCGCGTGCCGTAGGGCCCGAGCAGGTCCTTGCTCTGGCTCTTGTCCGCGAGCTCTTCGACCTGGTTGGTGCGGGTGTTGAAGTAGAACGACGCCATGCCCGCATCCTGCCGTGTCCGGCTGCGCAGCGCACGTCGGTGAGCGGGCGCGCGCGGGCCTCCTAGACTGCCAGGCATGGCCACCGTCACTGCTATCGAGCCGGGCACGATCTCACCGCGACTCGCGGTGCCGTCGTCCATCGCCCGCCCCGAGTACGTCGACCGCCCGGGACCCACGCCGTACGACGGGCCCGAGGTGAAGAGCCCGGAGATCATCGAGCGGATGCGGGTAGCCGGGCGGATCGCGGCCCAGGCCATGGCCGCGGCCGCGGCCGCGATCGCTCCAGGCGTCACCACGGACGAGATCGACCGGGTCGGCCACGAGTTCCTGCTCGACCACGGCGCCTACCCCTCCACCCTCGGCTACCGGGGATTCCCGAAGTCGTTGTGCACCAGCGTCAACGAGGTGGTCTGCCACGGCATCCCGGACGACCGCCCGCTGGTCGACGGCGACATCGTGAACATCGACATCACGGCGTTCATCACGATCGACGGCGTCGGGGTGCACGGCGACACCGACGCCACGTACCTGGTCGGCGACGTCGACGAGGAGTCTCGCCTGCTGGTCGAGCGCACCCACGAGGCGATGATGCGAGGCATCAAGGCTGTCCGCCCCGGCCGCGAGCTCAACGTGATCGGTCGGGTCATCGAGTCCTACGCAAAGCGCTTCGGCTACGGCGTGATCCGCGACTTCACCGGCCACGGCATCGGGACGACCTTCCACTCCGGTCTGATCGTGCCGCACTACGACGCCGCGCCCCGCTACAGCGACGTGATGGAGCCCGGCATGACGTTCACCATCGAGCCGATGCTCAACCTGGGCACCCACGAGTGGGACATGTGGGACGACGGCTGGACCGTGGTGACCCGCGACCGGCGCCGCTCCGCCCAGTTCGAGCACACGCTGCTGGTGACCGAGACCGGCGCCGAGATCCTGACCCTTGCCTGAGTTCGTCCACCGTTTCCCGAGCCGGAGGTCAACGATGACCCAGTCCGCCCGCCGCCCGTCTGACCTCGCATGAGCCACCGCGCCGCGCTCGGCATCGACGTCGGCGGCTCTGGGATCAAGGGCGCGCCGGTTGACCTCGAGACCGGCAAGCTGCTCGCCGACCGGCTGCGCATCGACACCCCACAGCCGGCCACGCCGCAGGCGGTCGCCGAGGTCGTGGGTGAGGTCGCCCAGCACTTCGCGGAGCAGCTCGGGGACGGCGCCGTCGGCGTGACCGTCCCCGGCGTCGTCACCCGAGGGGTGGTGCGCAGCGCCGCCAACATCGACCCCACCTGGATCGGGACGGACGCGGACACGCTGATCGGCGAGCACGTCGGCCGCAGCGTCCACGTGGTCAACGACGCCGATGCCGCCGGGGTGGCCGAGGCGCGGTTCGGCGCAGCCCGGGACCAGCGCGGTCTCGTGCTGGTGACCACGCTTGGCACGGGGATCGGGACGGCGCTGCTGCTGGACGGCAAGCTGGTGCCGAACAGCGAGCTCGGCCACCTGGAGATCGACGGCCACGACGCCGAGTCACGCGCGGCATCCTCGGCCCGCGAGAACGAGGACCTCAGCTGGGAGGAGTGGGCGGCCCGGCTGCAGCGCTACTACGGCGTGGTGGAGGACCTGCTCTGGCCCTCGCTGATCGTGGTGGGTGGCGGGGTGAGCAAGAAGTCCGACAAGTTCCTGCCCCTGCTGCACCTGCGGGCGCCGGTCGTCCCGGCGGCGCTGCGCAACGAGGCGGGGATCGTCGGCGCCGCGCTGCTGGCCGACGAGGAGAAGCACTAGCGGGCTCGAGCGACCTTCATCACCTTCTTGGGCACCTTCGGCACGACCAGGAACACCCGTCCGTCCTCGCGCTCGGCGTAACCCAGGTCGGCCAGCCGCTTCAGGGTGACCGGGCACTTCTTGCAACGCGGCTTGTCACGGCAGCACTTCTTCTTCGCTCTGACCGTGGGCACCAGGCGAGGATAGGTAAGCCTTACCTACCATGTCCAGTCGGGTGCGCACGACGTCCGCCGTGACGTGCAGGTGCTCGCAGACCGAGTCGAGGTCGTCCGGGTAGGCGGTCAGCGCATCCTCGAGGGCCGGCAGCGTGACCAGCATGGCCGCCGCCCAGCGGTCGGCTGCCGACTCGAGGCGCCCGGCCAGCCAGGTGCTGTCGGCGTAGTCGTGGCAGGCCTCGTGGCCGAGTGTCGCGTGCGCGATCTCGTGCGCCACCACGCAGCGGGTGGCCACCGGCCCGAGCCGGTCGTCGACCAGGATGATCCGCTCGCTGGGGCACCACCAGCCCAGCCCTTCGCTCAGCCGGCAGCGATGGACCCAGACGTCCGGATGGTTGAGCCGTAGCTCCGCCCACGGAGACCAGCTCACCGCCACCTCCAGTCGTCTGTCAGGTCACCTCAGCGGGTCGTGCCCCTTGCGTACCCGCCGGGCCGTGGCGTCCGCCTGCCGTGCGCCCACCCGTGTGCCGCCCGACCGCCCGGCGTCCTTGGCCACCGACCGCAACGGCTCGGACGACGTCCGGTCCGCCGCCGCCGCACCCAGGATGGCGTCCACCACCGACAGGACCACGGCGCGCTCGGCCTTGGTGAGCGTCTCGGCCCGTTTGGGCAGCACGAACGGGCCCAACGGGATGCGTTGCCCCGCGACCTCGAGCACCGTCTCCAGCGGCACGTCGAGAGCCAGCGCGAGCCCCTCCGCGACCTCGGAGCTGATCGCTCCCGAGTGCTGGCCGATCTTGAGCAGGCGCAGCGTCTCGTAGGACACCTTGCCTTGCGAGCGGGCGGCCGCCCGCCTGGTCGGCATCGGCCCACGATGGTCACCGAGCTCGCGCAGCCTCCGCTCGACGAGCTGCTGCAGGTCCCCCACGCGCTTCACCCTCACCCCTTTCCGCGCCCACCCGATCGGGCGCGCGCCATCGCACGGCTGGCTGGCGGTGCCCCTCGACACGCCGGAGGCCGACAACCAGAACGCGCATCGGGCACGAAACGGACTGTTTGACCTGGGCCGAATCATCGAGGCCAGCTTGTCAGCCTGACAACTATTCTGCACTGTCCAGCGTGACGTTTGTCATCTTGACCAGTGCGCGGCAAGATGTGGCGCACGGGGACGGACGACGCCAGGGGGCGGCATGAAGGTGAAGGACGGCGCGCAGCTGCGCGACCGCAGGCAGCGGATGGGGCTCAGCCAGCGCGAGCTGGCGTACCTGTGCCGGCCGTGTTCGCAGACCACCATCTACCTGCTCGAGACAGGTCGGATGCCGACCTTGTCGACCGACCTCGCGGTGCGCATCGCCAAGCGCCTCGACACCCGCCTGGAGGCGTTGTTCGACGAGCGACGTCCGGTCGCGCGCCGCTGAGGGTCAGGCCTGCTCCGGGCGCCAGACCACGTCGATCTCCCACAGCTCGACCGAGCCGTCGTAGGAGCGCGAGTGCGCCCGGGCCTCGCCGATCTCCTTGATTGTGGCGACCCCGCCGAAGTACTGGGCGGCCTGGGCGTCCGCGTCCTTGAGCGCTTCCTCGCGAGAGGCGCCGATGCCACGCACCCTCAGGTGCTCGCCTTCGCTCATGCGCTGATCCTCGCCCACGACGGCTCCCTTGCGAAGGGGTCGGCCCGATCCGTTCCAGACCGACCGCATCAGGAAGCGCACTCGCACGCTCTGGTTAGACGCAGGTACTGCGCGAACTGAAGGAGCAGTCGTGAACAAGCGTCCTGAGGCGAAGGTCATCGCCGCCGCGACGGGTGCGTCGGTGATCAGTGGACTCATCCTGGGCATCCTCGGCGTCACCGTGTTCGGCGTCCCGTTCGACGCGGACCACTCCGACGCCGCGATCAAGGCCGTACCGGGGTTCCTGTCACTGGCGATCAGCGGCGGCATCACCTTCCTGCTCGGCTACTACGCACCGCGGACGTCGGACACCGAGCGAGCGCACGGCACCGGGCCGGCCGCTCCCCCGCAGGTCGACGCCCTCGACGAGCCGCAACGACTCGGCCAGGCGGCGTAGCGGCGGCTGGTGCGGACGAGCCAGCCGATACGCCGGGTCCTGTCCCCGCACGCGGTTACCCCCGCGCGGGTGGCGACCATCCATCTAGACGTGCTGTTGCCAGCACGCTCAAGCGGTCTACCCGGGAGCTCGGGCGGGCCACCCTCCAACGCTCCCTGTCTGACCTTGCTCCGGGTGGGGTTTACCGAGCCACCCCCGTCGCCGGGGGTGCTGGTGGTCTCTTACACCACCGTTTCACCCTTACCAGTCCGGCGAACCGGTCTGGCGGTCTGTTCTCTGTGGCACTGTCCCGCGGGTCACCCCGGGTGGGCGTTACCCACCACCCCGCCCTACGGAGCCCGGACGTTCCTCGGCACCGGCGAACCGGTGACGCGGCCGCCTGGCTGACTCGTCCGCGCGCTGATCGTAGCGGTCACCGGCGCTCTGGTGGCACACCGTGTCAGGTTCGCATCGCCGGCGATGCGAACCTGACACGGTCAGGGCGCCGTCGCCGCCTGCATCTCGCCGTTGCTGGTGACCGCGAAGAGCAGCGATCCGCTCGTGGCCAGCGCCACGCCAGTGCCGGACGGCGCACCGAACGCCTGGACGTCGCCATCGCGCAGCCGCAGCAGCTGCCCGGCAGCAAGCACCCACGCCGAGTCGCCATCGGCGGCGACCGAGACCACGACGTCGGACGACGACAGCCGCGGCGCGTGCCGGCCCAGGTCCACCCGCTCGGCACGGCCGTCGTCGGCAACCCGCCAGATCGCCAGCCGGCCGTCGTCCACCCCGGCCACGGTGCACACCACAGCCGCGCAGGCGACACCCAGCGCGCTCGAGTCACCCCCCTCGGATCCGGAGGACGGGAGAAGCTCGCGCCGCCACGGTGCGCCCCGGGCCGTCGTCCAGAAAGCGGTGGCGTGCAACGTGATCCGCCCGCCGCCGAGGTGGGTGGTCGTCCCGGCCACCACGAAGCCCGGCCCGCGCGCCGCGATCGCAGAGGCGCTGGTCTGGTCGCTCGCCGAGCTCCGCAACCCGGCTTCGGTGTCCCGGCGCTGGTAGGTGGCGCCGTCGCCGGTCCACACCGTCACGCCGGCCGGTGCGGTTCCCGGCGCCCACGAGCCGACCACCACGTCCTGGTCCGCGCCCGCCGCAAGACCGTTCAGGCCGATCGCCCGCGGACCACCGAACAGCTCGAACGCCTGTGCCGTCTCGCCCACCCCGGACGACGGGCCGGACCAGGTGCTGAAGCGAGGGTTGCCGTGCGCTCCCCCGACGGCCCGCCCCAGGGCCACCAGATGCCCGCCATGAGCCGCGACGCGCACCAGTGCGGCTCGAGCGCCGTAGTACGTCACCGGGTGCAGCGGAACCGGCAGCCAGTCGTTTCCCGTCAGCTGCCAGAGGCGCGGCTGCGCCGCATCGCCCGTGCCGACCTGCCCCGCGACCAGCAGCGGACTTCCCGAGGCCAGCGCGGTGACCCGCACAGCACCTGGGGTGTCGAGCCGGTGCCAGGTCAGTGGGTGCGCCGAGGACTCGTCCGCGCGGCAGCCGCCGAGCAGGGCCGCCACCACGGCGACCCCGACGAGCGCACCCCGCGACCGCACGGCTACCTGGCCCGGCGTCGTTTCTTGGTGGGTGGGGCCGTGCCGGTGAGGATGGCCGCGAACCTGGCTACGTGGTAGCCGACGATCGTCACCAGGCTGCCCAGCGCGATGCCGGTGAACGCGAAGGACTCCCCGAAGTGCAACGCCATCCCACCGATCGCGACGACGACCCCGGCGGCGACCGGCACCAGGTTCACCGGCTCGCCGAAGTCCACCTTGTTCACCATCCAGATCCGTACGCCCAGCAGTCCGATCATCCCGTACAGGACGACGGTGATGCCGCCGATGACACCGCCTGGCGTCGCCTCGATGACCGCGCCGAACTTCGGCGACACGCCCAGGCAGATCGCGACCACCGCAGCGACGTAGTAGGCGGCCACCGAGTACACCCGCGTCGCCGCCATCACCCCGATGTTCTCCGCGTAGGTCGTGGTCGGCGCGCTGCCCACCGCACTGGCCATGACCGTGGTCAGCCCGTCGGCGAGCAAGGTGCGCCCGACGTACCCGTCGAGGTCGCGGTCCACCATCTCCGAGACCGCCTTGACGTGACCGACGTTCTCCGCCACCACCGCCACGACCGCCGGCACCACCAGCAGGACGAACAGCCAGTGGAACTCCGGCAGGTGCCAGCCGACGATCGGCGTGCCGTCCGGCGTGACGCCGCCGGTGTGCACGGGCAGACCGAACCAGGTCGCGTCGGACACCCCGGACAGGTCCACCCGGTCCCGGGTGCGCAGCGTGAGGGTGTACGGGTCCATCGAGTTGATCGGACCGAGCAGCAGGTCGAGCACGTACGAGAGCACGAAGCCGAAGACGAGCCCGAGCAGCACTGCGATCCGCCCGACGAACCCCCGCCCGGCGACCAGCAGGATGATGACGAAGGACATGGTGGCGAACGCCACCCAGCCGTCCTGTGGCCAGAACTTCTGGCCGACCAGTGGTGCCAGCGCCAGACCGATCAACATGACCACCGCACCGGTGACCACCGGTGGCAGGACGGCGTCCACCACCCGGGGTCCGACGAGGTGCACCACCACCCCGACCACCGCCAGCACCACCCCCGCGACCAGGATCGCGCCGGTGACGTCGGGCTGCATGCCGCCCTGGGCGTAGATCGCGGTCGCCCCACCGACGAACGCGGCGGACGAGCCGAGATAGCTGGGCACCTTGCCGCGCACGATCAGCAGGAACAGGATCGTGGAGACCCCGCTGGTCAGGATGGCCAGCTGCGGGTCCAGCCCCATCGCGATCGGGAACAGGAAGGTCGCGCCGAACATCGCGACCACGTGTTGGGCGCCGAACCCGATGGTGCGCGGCCAGGACAGCCGCTCCTCGGGCAGCACCACCGGGCGCTCGCGCAGATGGCGCCCCGTCCGGGGCGCGTTGAACTCCAACGTCACGGTGCGTTCCGCTCTGCTCGGCCGGTCCTAGACCGGGGTGAACTCCACGCGCCGCTGACCGACGTCCGCCTTGACGAGGCGGACGCGAAGTGTGGCACCCAGCTGGACGTCGCCCGAGACAGGTGCCAGCACCGGCGGCTGGCGCAATTGAACGATGCCCCCAGGCCCCTTGTCCCGCAGATCCACGACGACACCCTCGAACGCCTCCCCCACCCGGGGAGCGAGGACCGCCGCCTCGACGGCGTCGGTGCACGCGTGGTCCAGCCGGTTCGCCTGCTGGTCCGAGCTGTTCATCAACGCAGGCAACGCCTCCAGTCCCTCACGAACCCAGCCGGGCACGGGCTTGTCCCGGCACAGCGCCTCGCACACGACCAGCCCGAACCGGTCGACCAACCGGCGCAGCGGCGCGGTCACGTGGGCGTACTGGTCGGCGACCGCCGCGTGCTCGGTCACCTCCGGGACGTCCCCGTCGAACGGCGTGTAGCCCGCACCCCGGAACAGCGCCGCCGCCTCGTGGATCAGCGCGAGCTGGTGCGGGTCGTCGCGATCCAGCGATCGCAGGAACACGCCGTACTGCTGCTCGGCCGGCCAGCGCGCGCCGAGCACCTGTGCCTGCCGGCGGAAGCGGGCCAGCGAGTGATGCGAGGGCGGCGGCATCGTGCGCAGCACACCCACCTGACCGGCCAGCATGATGTCTGCCGCGGCCATGCCGGTCATCAAGGAGATCTGCGCGTTCCAGTCCGAGATCATCGACGGCGGGCGCAGCCGCACCTCGTAGTGGTCGTCCTCGCGCACGACCTCCTGCTCCGGCATCGGCAGGCTGGCTCCGCCCCGTTCGGCCTCCAGCCGCAGCCGGCGCTGGCCGATCTCGCGCAGCAGCGCGATCCGCGGGTCACCGGCCTGCTCGAGTGCGGCCGCGGACTGCTCGTCCAGCCGGTCGACGCTGCGCACCATCGCGCGGACCACGTCGGCCGAGCGCAGCTCGCCCTCAGGGTCGAGCGCCAGGTCCCACACGTAGGCGGGACGCAGCTGGCCGGGCAGCAGGCTCCCGGCCTCCTCGCTGATGGACGTCGGGTGCAGCGGAGTGCGCCGGTCCGGTGAGTAGAGGGTCTGGCCGCGTCGGCGCGCCTCCGCGTCGATCACCCCGCCCGGCTCGACGAATGCGGTGAGGTCGGCGATCGCGTACCGGACCCGGTACCCGCTGCGGGTGGGCTCGAGGTGCATGGCCTGGTCGAGGTCGGGCGAGCCGGGCGGGTCGAGGGTGAAGAACGGCAGGTCGCTGAGGTCACGGTCCGGCAGGCGGGGCGCGCGCACCGCGTCCGCGGCCGCCAGCTCGACCTCGGGCGCGAACTGCTCGGGCAGGCCCAGCTCGTCCCGGATGGCCGCGAAGACGTCGTCCAGTACCGGCGCGGCACCTGCGGTGTCGCGCAGCCGGAGGCGTCGTTGGATCACGGCGTCACCCTAGCCAGGTTGACGCCGGACGGCAGACCCGGCGCCTCGTGACCACCCGCAGCGCACCCGCCACGCTCCGCCTAGGCTCACCTGGTGCTCGTGCTGCTGCCGCCCTCGGAGGGCAAGACCCGCCCGGGACGGCGACGAGGCACGCTGGTGCTCGACACGCTGTCCTGGCCCGAGCTGAACGAGGCCCGCTCACGGGTGCTCGCCGCCCTGGCCGAGACCAGTGGGCGGCACGACGCCCTCAACGTGCTCGGCGTCGGCGCGTCGCTCGCCTCCGACGTGGAGGCCAACCGCAGCCTGCACGTGGCACCCACCGCACCGGCGGGCGAGGTCTACAGCGGGGTGCTGTACGACGCACTGGCGCTGGCCGACCTGTCCCCCGCTGCACGTCGCCGAGCCAACCGCTGGCTGGTGGTCACGTCGGCGCTGTGGGGGGTGGTGCGCCCCACGGACCGCATCCCCGCCTACCGGCTGTCGATGGGGACGACGTTGCCCGGCATCGGGACGCTGGCCGGCTACTGGCGGCCCCTGCTGGACGCGCCGCTGACCGCAGCCGCGGGCCGCGGCCTGGTCGTGGACCTGCGCTCGTCCACCTACCAGGCGGCCTGGACGCCGTCCGGCCCGGTGGCGGCTCGCACCGTCGCCGTCCGGGTGCTGCGCGAGGTGGCCGGCCGGCGCACGGTGGTCTCGCACATGGCCAAGCACACCCGCGGGCAGGTCTGCCGCCTGCTGCTGGAGTCCGAGCGCGAGCCCCGGACCGCCGAGGCGCTCGCGCTGGTCGTCGGCCAGCGCTGGCGGTGCGAGCTGGTGCCGCCCATCGCGCCCGGACGGACCTGGACCTTGGACGTCGTCATCGACGGCGCGACCGAGGTCGCCGATGACAGCTGACCTGCTGGACGAGCTGCTTCACCGGGTGCTCCCGGTACTGGTCTTCCTGGTCGGCATCACGGTCGTGGCCGAGCTGAGCGAGGTCGCCGGGGTGTTCGAGGTGGCGTCCTCGACCGCCGCCCGGTGGGCACGTGGCCGGGTCTGGGTGCTGTGGGCCCTGGTCGTGCTCCTGGCCACCGCGTGCACGGTGGTGCTGTCGCTGGACACCACCGCCGTCCTGCTGACGCCCGTGGTGCTGACCCTGGCGAGCCGGCTGAAGGTGTCCACGGCAGCCTTCGCCATGACCACGGTGTGGCTGGCCAACACTGCGTCGCTGCTGCTTCCCGTGTCCAACCTGACCAACCTGCTGTCCCTGCACCGGATGCAGCAGCTGGGGGTCGGCATCGGCGGCTACGTCCGGCTGACCTGGCTGCCGGCGCTGGTCGCGGTACTGGTGACGGTCCTCGTCCTGGGGGTGCTGTTCCGTCGAGACCTGGTCGGGCACTACGAGATCGCACCACCGCGGGTGCCCCACGACCGGGTGCTGCTGGTGACGTCGGCGACGGTCTGCCTGCTGCTAGGCCCGGCCTTCGTCACTGGGGTGAACGTGGCCTGGCCGGCCTCGGGTGCCGCGCTGCTACTGGTGGTGGTGTTCCTGTGGCGGGATCGCTCGCGGCTCGGCTGGGCACTGCTGCCCTGGCGGGCCGTCGTCGTGGTCACCGTTCTCTTCACGATCGTGTTCGTGCTCGGCCGGTGGGGACTGAGCGACCTGCTGGCCGCGGCGTCCGGGGTCGGCGAGGGGTTCCCGGCCTACCTACGGCTGGCCGGCACGGCGGCGTTGGCCGCCAACGTGATCGACAACCTGCCTGCCTACCTCGCGCTGGAGCCGGCCGCCGGGGACTCCCCGGCCCGCCTGGTCGCCGTCCTGATCGGGGTGAACTGCGGACCGTTGCTCACCTTCTGGGCGTCGCTCGCCACTTTGTTGTGGCGCGAGCGCTGCCGGGCGCGCGGCATCGCGGTGCGCTGGTGGGTGTTCGCGCTGCGCGGGCTGCTGCTCGTGCCGCTGCTGCTGGTGTGCTGCACCGCAGCCCTGGCCGTCGTCGCCTGACCCGCCTTGTCGCCCGACCCCCACATTGTCGCCTGACCCCCACTTGTGATGGGTTGTCGGCCACTCATGCACGTCTGAGACCCCGCGAACCCATCACGAGTGGGGGACGGAGGGGCGAGGCGGGGGACGGGGTGGGGGACGGAGGGGCGAGGGACGGCGGGGGGCGGGCGGGTCAGACCGGCAGGACCGACACGATGGACAGGTCGCCGGACGGGTAGCCCTTGGGCGCGATGGTCACGTCGACCCGGCCGGTCAGCGCGATCGTCCACGGCACGATGTCGGACGGCAGGACCTCACCGGGACGGTGCACGTGATACAGCCGCTGGTGCACGTCGGAGAACTCGTTGACCGTGCCGGCCAGCACGTTGAGCAGCTCGTTGGCGTTCTCCTGCAACGAGTCCGGCAGCACGCCGTCCTCGACTGCGGCCTCGGCGCCGCCCGGCGGCACCAGCCCGAGCGCCGCACCGACGCTCGCGGTCAGCGGGAAGTCCATCACCGCGACGGTGGTGAGCTGGTTGCGGTCGTCGACGAAGACCGCGGTGCACGGACCGGGCTTGGACTCCATGTCCGGACGGCGTCCGTAGGAGAGCATGACCTCACGGCCGAGCAGACCCTCGAACAGCTCCTTGACCGACTGGTTCGTCGGAAGCGCCATGACCTACCCCCTTCAGCCCAGCACCGGCGTAAGAGCCTCGCTGAAGCCCTCCGGCGTGAACGGCTTGACGATGACGAACCGGGCGCCCGCGTTCTGCGCGACCTCGCGCATGTCCTCGGAGCCCTCCGAGGTGACGAAGCCGAACGGCGTCTGGTCACCCCCCGCGCGCAGCGCGCGCAGGAACTCGATGCCCGTCATGTTCGGCATGTTCCAGTCGGACAGCACGACGTCGGGTGCGTGCTCGCCCACCTTGTCCAGCGCGTCCGCGCCGTCCACCGCTTCGACGACCTCGTGACCGTCGAACCCGGCCTGACGCAAGGTGCGCACGACGATCTGCCGCATCACCCTGCTGTCGTCGACCACCAGGATCCTCATCGCCTGTCTCCTTCGTTGAGCTCGTGATCGGCGATGCTCTGAAGGCGCCACACCCCGACCCGGGCGACGTGCCCTGGCCACTCGACACCGGTGCGGCACAACAGCTGTGCGTGCACGGGGGCCCACTCGAATGCCACCTTGGGCAGTCCGAGCGACGTCCGTCCGGCAAGCAGTGCCTTGACGTTGCCGCCGACCACGTTCACCACCTCGCCGACCGCGTCCGCCACGTCGGCCTCACTGACCTCGTCCGAGTCCTCCAGCTGGAGCATCACGCGGGTCACGTCCACCGCGGTCGAGCGCGGGAGCGTGACGGTCACCAGGCAGTCCCAGTCCCCGCTGAGCTGGACGGACGCCGTCAGGGCGCCGTGCAGCTCGAACGCGCGGTCCGCTCGGACGGCCGGCAGCCCGAGCATGGACTCCCACACGTCGGCCACGATCTGCCAGACGTCGTCCGCATGCGGCGGGGCCTGGCTCGTCGTAGCGGTCATGCGGACTCCTCGGCCAGGTCGGGCAGCAGACCCAGCAGGAGCAGCTTGTCGCGCATCGCGTCCGCGGTGAACGGCTTGATCAGGTACTCGTGCGCGCCGGCCGCGAGCGCCCGGACGATCTGGCTGTGCTCGCTCTCGGTGGTCACCATCATCAGGGTGACCGAGCGCCACGCCTGCTCGGCGCGCACCCGGGTGACGAAGGTGAGGCCGTCCATCACCGGCATGTTCCAGTCGACGCAGGCCAGGTCGGGCAGCGGCCCGGCGGCGAACAGGTCCAGCGCCTCCTGCCCGTGCCCGGCCTCCAGCACCTCGTCGTACCCGAGGTCCGTGAGGATGCGCGAGACGATGCGCCGCATCGCTCGCGAGTCGTCGATCACCAGTGCGCGCATCACGCCACTCCCTTTGCTGCCTGCGGCGTCAGCCGGTAAACAGAGCCGCGACCAAGAGCCTGCCGCTGCCACATGTCGTCGATTCCCATGGTCGTCTCGGGTGCACCGAGGTAGAGGTAGCCATCCGGCGCGAGCACCTGGCGCAGCCGGCTCAGCACCTCGCGCTTGGTGTCCAGGTCGAAGTAGATGAGCACGTTGCGCAGGAAGATCACGTCGAACGTGCCGAGGCCGGTCAACGGCCGGGCCAGGTTGAGCTCGCGGAACGAGGTCCGCGCGGCCAGTGCCGGGTTGATCCGCCAGCCCCCGCCGTCCCGCTCGAAGTGGCGAACCAGGCTGGTCGCCGGCAGGCCGCGGTTGACCTCGAGCTGGCTGTACCGGCCTTCCCGGCAGCGCTCGACCATCTCCAGGGACAGGTCCGTGCCGAGCACCTCGGTCGACCAACCGGCCAGGCCGGGCGTGTCCGCCAGCACCATCGCGATGCTGAACGGCTCCTGACCGCTCGAGCAGGCGGCCGACCACACCCGCAGCCGCCGGGTCGTCGCCCGCGACTTCATCAGGTCGGGGAGCACCTGGTCGCGCAGACCCTGGAACGGCTCGCTGTCCCGGAACCACGACGTCTCGTTCGTGGTGAGAGCCTCGACGATCGCGCGCACGGCCGGACCCCCGACGTCGCGCCGGGCCCGCTCGACGTAGGTCTCGATGTCCGGGTCACCCTGGGCGCGGGCCAGCGGCAGGAGCCGCGACTCCACCAGGTACTCCTTGCCGCTGGACAGAGCCAGCGCACTCTCCCGCCGCACCAGCGTGCACACGAAGTCGAAGGTGTCTGCTGCGATGGTCATCGCGCACTCCCGACGACCATGCCGGACTGGCCTGGAGCCGCGACGGCGACCCTGCGGACCAAGGACGCCGCCAGCTCGGACAGCGGCAGCACCTCCTCGGCGGCGCCGACCTCCACCACGGAGCCGGGCATCCCCCACACGACCGAGCTCTGCTCGTCCTGCACCAGCACGCTGCCACCGGCCCCGACGACGTCCAGGCTGCCCCGGCGTCCGTCCGAGCCCATGCCGGTCAGCACGGTCGCCAGGACGCCGGCGCCGTAGGCCTGGGCGGCGGAGCGGAAGAGGACGTCGACCGCCGGGCGGCAGAAGTTCTCCGGCACCTGCTGGTCGATCGTGGTGAGCATCTGGTCGCCGAGTCGGCGCAGCCGAAGGTGGTAGTCGCCGGGAGCGAGCACGACCAGGCCGGGACGCAGTCGCTCGCCGCCCTCGGCCTCGACGACGGTGAACGGCAGGTTGCGGTCCAGCCGCGCAGCGAACTGGCGGGTGAAGACCGGGGGCATGTGCTGGACGACGACGACGGGCACCCGCAGGTCGGCGGGCAGCAGCCCGAGCAGCGTGGACAGGGCCTCGGGACCACCGGTCGAGCAGCCGATGGCCAGCACCTCGTACGGGGCCTGTCGCGGCTGGCGAGGTGCCAGGAGAGTGGTGGCGGGGTCCCGTGTCGCGGCGGAGGCACCGAGCGGCCGGCGCTGAGCCGAGCCCAACGTCGAGCCCGGCGATCCACCGGAGCGGGCGACCGGCGGCACCAGCGCCTTGATCTTGGGAACCAGCGAGGTGCGGACCTGCTCCAGCGAATCGGAGATGCTGCCGCTGTTCGACGGCTTGGTGACGTAGTCGCTGGCACCGGCTTCGAGGGCGTCCAGGGTTGCGCTGGCGCCTCGCTCGGTGAGCGTGCTGAACATGATCACCGGGATCCGGTGACCGTCGGCACGCAGCTGGCGCAGCGCCGCGATGCCGTCCATCTCGGGCATCTCGATGTCCAGCGTCACCAGATCAGGCGCGACCTGGGCGAGCTTGGTGAGCGCGAGTCGTCCGTTGGACGCCGTGCCGACGACCTCGATGTCCGGGTCGGACGACAGTGCGTCGCTCACGAGCCGTCGAACGACGACCGAGTCGTCGACGACGAGCACGCGGACAGGGGCGACCAACACGACTCTCCTCGGATGCCGCCGACCTCGTGTGGGCCGGCAACTGCCTGTTCGGCAGTGGGGCAGCGGATCTGAGAAGACCGTCGGTTCGGTCAGCAGCCGGGTCGGCTACCCCGCGCCACCTGCCAGGGGCGCACCAGGGTGGTCAGGTGGTCGTCGCCGAGCAGGTCGCTGACCACCATCGCCTGGACGACGCCGCTGAGCGCGTTCCAGGACCCTTCGGCCGCGTCCAGCGAGGTGAGACCAGCGCTGCGGAAGGCCAGCACCGCCCGCATCTGGGCGGCGGCCGCCAGCCGGGTCCGACCCGACAGGTGCGCAGCCCAGCCGGCGTCGTGCATCGCCTGGGTCCAGCCGCCGGTGCCGGATCGCAGCAGGTCAACGGCCGAGCGCCACTCGCGCCGCTCGGCCTCGTTCCAGGTCGACAGCCCCTCGAGGAGCGTGCCGACCTCAGCCAGGCCGTCCGCCGAGCTGGGCGGCGCCGAACGCAGGACCGACAGGAACGGTCCGGCGAGGTGACGGCGGCTCCCGTCGTCCAGAACGGTCGCGCAGAACGCGGAGGCGGCGGCGTCGCACAGCACCTCGGCGGCCATCCGGTCACGCAGCCGCTGCAGGCTCACCTCCTGGACGACCTCCCACGTCCAGTCCAGCACTTCGTGACGGATCAGCTGCTCGAGCGAAGCCAGGTCACCCAGCGGAGCCCCGGTGAGCCGGGTCAGCAGGTCCGGCCCGGCCAGCTGCTCCCCGGCGGCGGCGAGGTCGAGCTCGGTCGGCATGGCGCCGAGCACCGAGGCCATTCGCGGCAAGGTCGCGGCTGCCGCGGTCGCGCGGTCCCAGCAGGCCGGCCGGCACGAACCGGGGTGCATGTTGGCCAGGGCCTGCATGGTGCTGGCGTCCGCCGAGAGCGCGACCAGCACGACCTCGGCGACGTTGGGGCCGCTCGGAGTCCGCACCAGGTCGAAGCCCAGTGCGGGCGCACCTACCAGCGTGTAGGCCATCGGCGGTCCATCCCAGTCTTCGGTGGCCCTCAGGGTCGCGCAGCGTCCGGTGCCGGCGCTACGCGGATCGCCGTCAGGCCACCCGATCGACAGAGTCTGAGCGCTCTGCGTCAGCAAGGCTCACTGTCAGTGCCGGATCGGGTCAGCAGCGGCGTCAGTAGGTGAAGCGGGCGATCTGGGCACGCAGCTGAGCGGCCATCGAGGACAGCTCCTCGATCTCGTGGCGCGACATGCCGACGGCCTCGGTCGTCGAGGCAGACGCCGCCGCCACCCCACCGATGTTCGCCGCGATCTCCCCCGAACCCGACGCCGCCTGCGTCACGTTCCGACTCATCTCGTGCGTTGTCGCGGTCTGCTCCTCCACCGCCGACGCAATCGTCAGCTGATAGTCGTTGATCGAAGCGATGATGGCGCCGATCTGCTCGACCGAGCTGACCGCCGCCGACGTGTCGGCCTGGATCGCCTCGACCCGGCGCGCGATGTCCTCGGTCGCCCGGGCGGTCTCGCGGGACAGCTCCTTGACCTCGCCCGCGACGACCGCGAAACCCTTGCCCGCCTCGCCGGCCCGAGCCGCCTCGATGGTGGCGTTCAACGCGAGCAGGTTGGTCTGCTGGGCGATCGAGGTGATCACCTTGACCACGTTGCCGATCTCGGTCGAGCTCAGGCCGAGCCTGGACACCGAGGAGGTGGTGGAGGCCACGGCCTCGACGGCCTGCGCGGCGACCCGCGCCGCCTCGTTGGCCGAGACCGAGATCTCCAGGATGGAGGCACCCATCTCCTCGGCGCCGGCCGCGACCGTCTGCACGTTGCGGGACACCTGTTCGGCCGCCGCCGCGACGATCTCCGCTTGAGCCGACGCCCGCCGGGCGCCGGTGGTCACGGCCTCGCCGGACGATGCGAGCTCGGTCGCGTTGGAGGCCACCTGCTCGACGGACTCGGCGACCTGCGCCACCACGACACGCACCGACTCCTGGGCTTCGTTCAGCGCGGCCGCCATCTGGCCGACCTCGTCGGCGCCGGCAACGAGGGCGCGGGCCGTCAGGTCGCCGTCGGCCATCGCGACCAGGTTGTCGCGGACCCGGCCGACCCGGCGCACGATGCCGGAGGAGATGAGGGTCGCCGAGACCGCGACGACCAGGCCGGCCGCGCTGACCACGAACACCACCACCAGCCTGGCCCGGCGCGCGTCGGCACTCGCCTGCGCGACCTCCCTGGCAACCCGGTCCGAGACCGACTGCACCAGGTCGCTGGTGGCTTGCAGGATCTGGCTGTACGTCGCCCGCTCAGGCCCCAGGATCGTGGCCTCGGCGGTGTCCACAGACTGGCCGTCACGGAGCCCGTACAGCGTCTTGACGGAGTCGTCGGTGGCGAAGAACTCGTTCCACAGCACGCCCATCCGGGAGAACGCGGCGCGCTCGTCGTCGGTCATGTCGCGGGTCGGCATGTTGGCCAGGGTGGCGCGCACCGAGGCGGCGGACTTGAGGTAGTTGGCCCGGCTCTCGCTGGCGTCGTCCACCGCCACAGCCGGGGTCCGTCGGCGCGCGTCCCAGGCGTAGGACGCCTGCCAGCCCAGGATGTCAGCGTTCGAGAAGCGCACCTGCTGGAGCTGGTTGGACAGGGCCTGCAGTCGCTGCAGCCGCTGGGTCGTCGAGGCCAGGTCCCCGAGGGCGACGAACGCGCTGCCGCCGACCAGAACCGCGGACAGCACGCCCACCCCGCCCACGGCCAGGATCTTCGTGCGCAGCCCGAAACCCTTGCGTGCCAGCGCCCGCGGCGTCCGGTGTGCCAGGGCGAGCGCTCGGCCCGAGGCCCGGACGCCGCGCCGGACCACCTGCCGGGCCGCACCCGCGGCGCCGACTAGCGGCTTGCGGCGCGTCGGCCCCTGCGTGCTCGTCTGGTCGTCCATGACCGTTCCTCCGGTGGGTGGTCAGAAGCCGACGGCGCGGTCGGCGTCGAGGGCGAGAACGAGACGGCCGGGCAGCTTGTACGCGCCGAGGATCAGCTCACGCTCGGCACCGAGGAGGGTGTCCGGAGCGGGCTCGAAGTCTTGCTCGTCCACCTCCACGACGTCACCGATGGTGTCGACCAGCAGGCTGACCGGCTCACCGGCGATCTGCACGACGACGACCATCGGCTCGCCCTCGGTGCGTTGCGGCAGCCCGAGCGGAACGCGCAGGTCGACGGCAGTCAGTACCTGACCGCGCAGGTTCACCAGACCGGCGACCTGCGGCGGCGCGAGCGGCACCCGGGTGCGGGACTGGCTGCGCAGCACCTCCTGCACCTGCTCGACCTGGATGCCGAGGGTGTGCCCGTCGAGGGTGAACGTGGCCAGCTGGCGGCTCACGCCGTCACCGCCGCAGTCAGGACGCCGGTACTCGGCTCGCCGGTGCGGTCGGGGCCCTGGTCGGCTGCGGTGAAGAAGTTCGGGTCCGCTGCCTGGATGGCTGAGCGGACGTCGAGCAGCTCGATCACCCGGTCGCGCACGACCGCCGAGCCCAGCAGGCCGTCGTCCTCGATGTTGCTGCTGACGTCCACGCCATCCACGATGTCCACGATCTCCTCCACGACGAAGGCCACGCTGCGCCCCGCGCTGCTGTAGACGATGACGGTCAGGTCCTCGTCGGCCCGCACGTTCGACGCGTGCAGGTGCTGACCCAGCCGGATGGTGGGCAGGATGCCGCCGCGGTATTGGATGACCTCGCGACGTCCGACGTGCTCGACCCGGTTGGCGGCGACCTGCTCGAGCCGGGTCACCATCGCCAGCGGGATCGCCACCTGGCGTCCGTCGCCGATGCCGGCGAGCAGCACCTGGTCGTGGCCGGCACCAGTGACGTCCGCGTCGCTGCGTACGGCGAGGTCGCGCTCCAGCGCGTCCTGGCGCAGGCGGCGCTTGGCCAGCGCCTGCACGTCGAGGATCAGCGCCACGGCGCCGTCCCCCAGAATCGTTGCGCCCGAGTAGATTCCGATGGACTTCAACCGCGCAGCCAGCGGCTTGACCACGATCTCCTCGGAGTTCAGCACGCGGTCCACCAGCAGCCCGAACCGGCGGCCGTCGGTCTGCAGCACCGCGATCACCAGCTGGCCGTCGTCGCGGGCCGGCTCGAGCTCCAGGACGTCGCTGAGCCGCACGATCGGTAGCAGCATGCCGCGCAGCCGGAAGACCTCCGCGGAGCCGACCCGTTCGAGCTGGTCCGCGGCCTGCCGGCTGTCCAGCGCCACGAGCTCGGCGAGGTTGACCTGCGGGATCGCGTACCGGTCGCCGGCGCACTCGATGGTCAGCGAGGACACGATGGCCAGCGTGAGTGGGATGCGCAGCCGGCAGGTCGTGCCGCGGCCGAGCACCGACTCGATCTCGATGGTGCCGCCAATGGCCTCGATGTTGGTCTTCACGACGTCCATGCCGACGCCACGACCGGACACGTTGGTCACAGCCGCCGCAGTGGAGAAGCCGGGCGTGAAGATCAGCTGCAGGACCTCGACCGCACTGAGCCGGTCGAGCTGGGCCGCGGTGCGCAGCCCCTTCTCCTGCATGTTGGCGCGGATCCGCTCTGGGTCGATCCCAGCGCCGTCGTCGTTCACCTCGACGACGACCTGGCCACCCTCGTGGAAGGCCCGAAGGGTGAGCACACCTTCGGCCGGCTTGCCTGCGGCGGTGCGCTGCTCGGCCGGTTCCAGGCCGTGGTCGACCGCGTTGCGGACCAGGTGGGTCAGCGGGTCCTTGACCGCCTCGAGAAGGGTGCGGTCCAGCTCGGTCTCGCGACCGACCATCTCCAGGCGGACCTGCTTGCCGCACTGGGCACCGAGGTCGCGCACCACCCGCGGCAGCTTCGACCACAGATGGTCGATGGGCTGCATGCGCGTCTTCATGACGCCTTCTTGCAGCTCGGTGGCGATCAGGTTGAGCCGCTGGGACGCGCGGACCAGGTCGATGTCCTCCTGCAGTCCGGCCTGGCGGACGATCTGGTTGCGGCAGAGCACGAGCTCGCCGACCTGACGCATCAGGCTGTCCAACAGGTCGACGTCCACCCGGATCGAGGACTCGGCGATGGAGCGCTTCGGTCCGACAGCCAGCGCGGCGGGAGCCAGCGCGGCGGGAGCCAGCCCAGCGGCGCCGCCGTCCAGCACGACCTGGATCCGGGCGACTGCGGCAGTCACGTCGACGGTGCCTTCGGTGCCGTCCGCCTCGATGGCAGCCAGCAGCTCGCGCACGCCGTCGACCATGGCCAGCAGCACGTCGGCGATCGGCGCGGTCATCGTGAGCTTGCCGTCACGCAGCCGGGCCAGCAGGTTCTCGCCGACGTGGGTCAGCGACTCCAGGCGAGAGAAGGCCAGGAAGCCACTGGTCCCCTTGATCGTGTGGATCGTCCGGAACACGCTGGCGAGCAGCTCACGTGAGCCCGGATCACGCTCGAGCTCCACGAAGTCCCGGTCGAGCTGGTCCAGGTTCTCGTGGCTCTCCACCAGGAACTCCTGGACGATCTCGTCCGTGTCATCCACGTGGTACTCCTGCAAGCCGGGGTCGGATCCGTTACCCGGCCTATCGGCCGGGCGAGGGTTGAACTGAGTTGGTTCAGTAGGTGAAGCGGGCGATCTGGGTGCGGAGCTGGGCAGCCATCGCCGACAGCTCCTCGATCGCCACCCGGGACTGACCCACCGCCTCGGTGGTGGACGCCGAGGCCGCGGCCACGCCGGTGATGTTGACCGCGATCTCCCCCGAGCCCGATGCCGCCTCGGCGACGTTGCGGGCCATCTCCTGGGTGGTCGCGGTCTGCTCCTCCACCGCGGACGCGATCGTCAACTGGTAGTCGTTGATCTGGCCGATGATCGACCCGATCTGCGCCATGGCCACCACGGCGCCCTGGGTGTCCACCTGGATGGCCTCGACCCGCCGAGCGATGTCCTCGGTCGCTCGAGCGGTCTCCCGAGCCAGCTCCTTGACCTCGCCGGCCACCACGGCGAAACCCTTGCCCGCCTCCCCCGCCCGAGCGGCTTCGATCGTCGCGTTCAACGCCAACAGGTTCGTCTGCTCCGCGATGGAGGTGATCACCTTGACGACGTTCCCGATCTCCGTGCTCGAGGCGCCCAATGCCGCCACGGACCCGTTCGTCGACTCCACCACCTGCACTGCTGAGGACGCCACGCGCGCCGCCTCGTTCGCGCTCACCGCGATCTCACGGATCGAGGAGCCCATCTCCTCGGAGCCCGCCGCGACCGTCTGTACGTTCCGTGACACCTGCTCAGCGGCGGCCGCAACGACGCCAGCCTGCACGGACGCGTCCTCCGCGCCGGCCGTCACGGCCTCAGCCGACGAGGACAGCTGCACCGACGACGCCGAGACCGCCAGTGCGGACGACGCCACGCCCGCCACCACCACGCGCACCGACTCCTGAGCCTCGTTCAACGCCGCCGCCATCTGCGCGACCTCGTCCCGGCCGGCCACCTCAGCCCGTGCGGTCAGGTCGCCTTCGGCCATCGCGGTGAGCACGTCCTTCACCCTTGCGATCGGCCGCACGATGGAGCGGCTCACGAACAGGCCTGCCACCGCGGACAGTGCGAGGGCGAGGGCGGCGGAGACGATCACCAGCAGACGCACGAGGCCGGCGTCGTTCGTGGCCTTTCGGTCCACCGCGTCGACCTTCGCGTCGGCGTACCTGTCGAGCTTCTCTGTCTGGGTCAGCAGGTCCGACCACTGCGAGTCGAGGTCCCCCGTGCTGAGCATGTCGTAGGCCGACTTGAGGCCGGCCGGGCTGCCGTCGCGCAGCAGCCCGATCATGTTGTCCGTGGACGCGAAGTACTCGTCCCACAGGTCGCTGATCTTCTGCAGCGTGTCCTTCTCGGCCGCGGTCAGCGGCAGCTTGGCCAGATCCTCGATGATCTGCGAGCCGTCGGCCTTGTCGGCCATGATCCCGGCGACGGTCTCGCCGCTCGGCTCGGTCGCCTTGGGGCCGCCGTCGACCTGGGCGTGCATCCACAGGTAGGCCTGCCACCCGCTCACGTCGGCGTCGAGGTAGCGCAGGTCGTTGATCTGGTCCCGCATGGCCTGCGCCCGCGACGACTCCTTACGGTTGGCCGCCTGGACCTGCTGACCCCACACACCGGTGGCCGCGAGCACCGCCGTCAGGGCGCAGACCACGCCGAAGGCTGCGAATAGCCGGCGTCCGACAGAACGGTTCAGACCGAGCAAGCGCATGACGGGCAGTCCTCACGAACGGGAGATGGTGGTCGATCACCCGATCGGTCGGCCGCAGCACGACCTGAGGACTCCGGGTCGGCGGCGGCCCCTGCCCGACGTCAGAGCCCGGCGAGCGCGGCGTCCAGGTCGGCGCGCAGGTCGCGCACGTCCTCCAGACCGACGGACAGCCGGACGACGCCGTCGGTGATCCCGACCGCGGCGCGGCCCTCGGGGCCGAGCCGGCGGTGCGTAGTGGTGGCCGGGTGGGTGATCAGCGACTTCGCGTCGCCGAGGTTGTTGCTGATGTCGATGCAGGTCAGGGCGTCCAGCAGCGTGAAGGCGGCGTCCTTGCCGCCGTCCACCTCGAACGTGACCACCGTGCCGCCGCCGGACATCTGCCGCGCCGCCAGCTCGCGCTGCGGGTGCGAGTCCAGGAACGGGTAGCGCACCCAGCTGATCCGGGGGTGCCGTTCGAGGTGCTCGGCCAGCGCCAACGCAGACGCCGTCTGGTGCTCGACGCGCATGCGCAACGTCTCCAGCCCCTTGACCAGCACCCACGCGTTGAACGGGCTGAGCGATGGCCCGGTGTGCCGCATCATCGTCTGCACGGGGCCGTCGATGAAGTCCTGCGGACCCAGGACCGCCCCGCCGAGCGTGCGTCCCTGACCGTCGATGTGCTTGGTCGCGGAGTAGACCACGATGTCGGCACCGTGCTCGAGCGGGCGCTGCAGCACCGGGGTGGCGAACACGTTGTCGACCACCACCTGCGCGCCCGCCGCGTGGGCGAGGTCGCAGACCGCCTGGACGTCGATGAGCTCCTGCATCGGGTTGGACGGCGACTCGAAGAACACCGCGGCCGCCGGGGTGGCCAGGGCCTCGCGCCACTGGTCCAGGTCGTGGCCGTCGACGAAGTCGGTGTGCACCCCGAAGCGCGGCAGGATCTCGTCCAGGATGACGAAGCACGAGCCGAACAGGCTGCGCGCGGCCACCACCCGGTCGCCCGCGGACACCAGGGCCGCCATCGCTACCCAGACCGCCGCCATCCCGCTCGCCGTCGCGTAGCAGGCAGGTGCTCCCTCGAGCTGTCGCAGCCGCTCCTCGAACGCCGCGACCGTCGGGTTCGCGTAGCGGGAGTAGACGAAGCGGTCCACCTCCCCGGCGAACGCCGCCTCGGCGTCCGCGGCGCGCGCGTAGACGAACCCCGAGGTCAGGTAGATCGCCTCGGAGGTCTCGTCGAACCCGGACCGGTCCAACCCGGCCCGTACGGCGAGGGTGTCGGCGTGCCAGTTGTGCCCGCTGGGGCTCACGGGGTGCCCTCGGGCAGCAGAACGGCCTGGGCAACGACAACCCGCCCGTCCACCGACGTGATGGACGGGGAGCCGTACAGCTCGTAGCCCTCGGCCAGTGCCGCGCTCACGC
The DNA here is from genome assembly GCF_049994355.1 of Angustibacter sp. McL0619. Taxonomy (NCBI): domain Bacteria; kingdom Bacillati; phylum Actinomycetota; class Actinomycetes; order Kineosporiales; family Kineosporiaceae; genus Angustibacter; species Angustibacter sp. McL0619. The sequence continues at coordinate 2,954,637 of NZ_CP188257.1, forward strand.
GCTCGCAGAAGGTGCGGTCGTCCGGACCGGACAGCAGCCGGTAGCGCAGACGCTCCACGGAAACCTCAGTCATGGGGTCAGCGTAGGGCGAGCCCGGCGGTGGTCAGGTGGCCCGTCTCGTTGAACGAGACGAGGCTGGAGCCGCCGTCGGACCACCAACGGGTCGTGCTGAGCGAGGCCGGGCTGGACTCCATCCGCCACACCACGGTCGCCGCGGCACCCAGCGCCTCGCGGGCCAACGTCTTGATGGGTCCGGCGTGCGTGACCACCAGAACCCGGCCGCGGGGATGACGGGCGATCGTCCGGTCGCGCACCCGCAGAACCCGCCCGTCCAGCTCGTCGAAGCTCTCGCCGCCCGGCGGGGGGACGGCGGTCGAGTCCAGCCAGGCTCGGTACTCCTGCGGCCAACGCTCACTCACCTCGGCCGTCGTCAGGCCCTCCCAGTCCCCGAACTCGCACTCGGTCCACGCCGGCTCGGTGCGTACGTCCAGGCCGAGCCGAGCGGCGACGACCTCGGCGGTCTGCTGGGCCCGCAGCATGGGCGAGGCGACCACCGCGTCGAACGGCTCGACCGCGACCAGCACTTCGGCCGCGGCGGCGGCCTGGTCGCGGCCGAGCTCGGTCAGCGCCGGGCCCTCGCCGCCGGACCCGCTGAACCGCCGGTCCACCGTGTGCGCCGTCACCCCGTGGCGCAGCAGCACCAGGGTGGCGGCCGTCCCGACGTCAGGGGGGCCGGTGCGGATCGGCGGGCCGCCGACGGCGTCGGGCTGCACGGGCGGGACGGTCTTGACCGCGACCGGCGCGCCGCCCTCCAGCCCGCTGCCGCGCCACGGCAGCCCGCGCGCGGCGTCGTCCATCGCCTCGTTGACCAGCCGGTCGGCCTCCTTGTTCCGCTCGCGCGGGACCCAGACGTAGCTGACCCGCGCCGGGTCGACCACCTGCCGCGCCTGGGCGAACAGCCGACGCATGTCCTCGTGCTTGACCTTCCACCGGCCAGACATCTGCTCGACCACGAGCTTGGAGTCCATCCGGACCTCGATGCGACAGTCGGGGTCGAGCGCGACCGCTGCCTCGAGGCCTGCGACCAGTCCGCCGTACTCGGCGACGTTGTTGCTCGCGACGCCGATGGCCTCGGCCCGCTCCGCGAGCACCTCGCCGGTCTCGGCGTCGCGGACCAGCGCGCCGTAGGCGGCCGGCCCAGGGTTGCCGCGCGATCCGCCGTCCGCCTCGACGACGAAGCGGCGGGTCACAGCCCGGACTCGCCCGTCCGCACCAGGATCCGCCGGCAGTCATCGCAGCGTACGACCTCGTCGTCCGCGGCCGCTCGGATCCGTTGCAGCTCCTGCGGGTTGAGCTCGAGCCGGCAGCCCTCGCAGCGCCTGGCCCGCAGCATCGCCGCGCCCGCCCCGCTGCTCTCGCGGATCTTCTCGTAGAGCGCCAGAAGTGGCGCGTCGAGCCCGAGCACCATGCCGGCCCGGTCGCGCTGCAGGCTCTCGCGCTCGTCGGCCAGCTTCACCAGCTTGGCGTCGCGCGCGGCCACCACCACGGCCACCTTCTCCTGCAGTGCAGCCTGCTCGGTGCCGAGCCGGTCGACGTCGGTGTTGAACGCCTCGAGCCGCTCCATCACCTCGAGCTCGACGTCCTCCAGGTCGCTCTGCCTGCGAGCCAATGTGGCGAGCTCGTGCTGCAGGGACTCCAGGTCCTTGTGGCCACCCTGACCGGAGTCCAGCCGCGCCTGGTCGCGGGCGGCGCGCTGGCGCACCTGCTCGACGTCCGCCTCGGCCTTGAGGAACTCGCGGTTGGTGTCGCTGGCCGCGGTCTGGGCGCGCACGAGGTCGTCGCGCAGCACCGTTGCCTGCTGCTCGAGCTCGGCCAGCTCAGCGTGCTCCGGCAGGGTCCGCTCGCTGTGCGCGATCTGCTGCATCCGGGTGTCGACGCCCTGAATGTCGAGCAGGCGCCACTGGTCGGTCGTCGGGGCGATCAGGGTGTGCTCCCTCGGCTCGGGACGTGCATGGTCCACGGATCGGTGCGCGTGGTGCTCACACGGGTCTCAACCGTACTGCCCACGTCCCCGAGCGCCGCCACGATCCTGCTCTCGCAGCCGGCCAGCCACGGCCACTCGCTCGCCCAGTGCGAGACGTCGACCAGGAACGGCTTGCCGTCACCGGCCGTCTCGCGGGCTTCGGACGCCGGGTGGTGACGCAGGTCGGCGGTCAGGTAGACGTCCGCGCCGCTGGCTCGCACGGCAGCGAACAGGTCGTCGCCGGCACCGCCGGCCACGGCCACCCGCTGCACCATCGCGTCCTTGTCGCCGCTGACCCGCACGCCCTGCACGGTGAACGGCAGCGCCGTCGCCACCAGCCGGGCGAACTGGTCGAGGGTCAGCGGCTCGGCCAGCGAACCGACCCGGCCGACGCCGGTCCCGTGCCCCTGGTCGGCGAGCTCGAGGACGTCGAACGCCGGCTCCTCGTACGGGTGGGCGTCGCGCAGCGCCTGCACGACCTCGGTGCGCAGTGGTCGGGCCAGCACCATCTCGACGCGGGTCTCGTCCAGCGTCTCGACGTCGCCGATCCGGCCGACGCTCGGGCTGGCGCCCGCGCCCGGGGTGAAGGTGCCGATCCCGGTCGACGTCCACGCGCAGCGGCTGTAGTCGCCGAGCTCGCCGGCGCCGGCCGCAGCCAGCGCGTCGACCAGGGTCTCGGCGTCCTGGGTGGGGACGAACACCACGATCTTGTCCAGCTCCGCCAGCGGCTGCGGGCTCAGCGGGGCAAGGTGGTCCAGGCCCAGCACCCGGGCCAGCGCGTCGCTGACGCCGGGCATCGCGATGTCGGCGTTAGTGTGCGCCACGTAGAGGGCGCAGCCGCCGCGGATCAGCCGGTGCACGATGCGGCCCTTGGCGCTCGTCGCGGCCACCGAGCTGACCGGTCGCAGCAGCAGCGGGTGGTGCACTACGAGCAGGTCCGCACCCCACTCGAGCGCCTCGTCCACCACGGCTGCCGTCGGGTCCACGGCGAACAGGATCTTGCGGACCGGCCCATCCGGGTCGCCACACACCAGGCCGACGGCGTCCCAGTCCTGCGCGCTGGCGGTCGGGTACAGGTCGTCAAGGCCGGCCAGCACGTCAGCCACGGTCGGCTGCGGGACCGGCGCCCCCTCGGTATCGCTCACGACAGGAACCTACCGTCGGTCCCGGGCCTGCAGGTGCGGACGCGGCCCGGCGGATCACCCCGCATCCAAGGCGGAGCAGCCGAAAGCAGAGAACCTGGGCACCCGAGGCCCCCTCGGTGCCCCACTTCTCTGCTTTCGGCGTTGTGCGATGGTGGGCCCGGCCGGGTTCGAACCGACGACACCCGCGGTGTAAACGCGGTGCTCTACCAGCTGAGCTACAGGCCCCAACCGCTCGGACGATGCCGAGCGGCCTCGCCGTCACAGGGCGGCGATCGCCTTACGGTACGCGTCGGGGTCGCGGGCCTGCCCCGGTCCGTTCACGACGCTCCAGGCCAGCTTGCCCTCGACGTCGACCAGGAAGGTGCCGCGGGTGGCGCGACCGGCGTCGGTGTCGAAGACCCCATAGGCAGTGGCCGCCGCGCCGTGCGGCCAGAAGTCGGACAGCAACGGGAACTCATAGCCCTGGTCGGCCGCCCACGCCTTCAGCGAGAACACCGGGTCGCAGGAGACCGCCAGCAGCTGAACGTCGTCGTTCTGGAACGCGGACAGGTCGTCACGCAGGGCACACAGCTCGCCGGTGCAGGTGCCGCTGAACGCGAACGGGTAGAAAACCACCAGGACGGCGCGCTCGCCGCGGAAGGCGGACAGCGAGACCGCCTCGCCGTGCTGGCTCTTCAGGGTGAAGTCCGGTGCCAGGTCACCGACGGTCAGGGTCAGATCGGTCATGTGGGTCCTCTCGGGGGCGACGCAGTCTCGGGACGATGCGTTTGGACGAGTGTGCGGGAGCGCTACTTGCGGCCGGACCGCGGGGCCACCAGCTGGGTGGCGCTCCAGTCCTGCCCCGCACTGAACGTGCTGGTGCCGTGCAGACCGGCGGCCAGTGCGGCCTCGACCACCTCGCTAGGTGGCACGTGCCCGTCCCGGCCCGCCTTGGGCGTGAGCAGCACGACGGAGCCGCGCTCGGCCAGATTGGTCAACGAGTCGACCAGGGCGTCGACGAGATCGCCCTCCTCGTCGCTCCACCACAGCAGCACCACGTCGGCCACCTCGTCGGCGTCCTCGTCCAGGAGGTCCGAGTCCACCGCGTCCTCGATGGCGACGCGGATGTCGTCGTCGACCTCCTCGTGCCATCCGAGCTCTTGCACAACCTGACCCGGCTGCAGACTCAGTCGCCCGACGAGCCCCCGGTCGGCCGCGTCGTCCGCGGTGGCACTCACGATTACCCACTCCTCGCCCAAGACCCTGACCGCCCGGCAACGGCTGCCGGACCGCGCGGCACGCCCGCGCGTGCCCGTAGTCCACTAGAGCCCGCCGGATCGCGCAAGCGCCTGTCCACAGGTGGCCGCCCGGCGTGTCGTTTCCGACACCGGCCCGACCCGGCATCTCGTGCTCAGCAGGGCACTATCGTGCGACGCTGAGCGGATGGGACGGATCACCTCGCGGACACCGGCGCAGCGCATCACGCTGGGCCCGGACGGCGGCGTGGTCCGCCGCGCCGACACCCTGGCCGTCGAGGAGCCGCTGCAGATCCGAGTGGACGGCACGCCGCTCACCGTCACGATGCGCACCCCGGGCGACGACTTCGACCTGGCCCTCGGGTTCCTCGTCGGCGAAGGTCTGGTCACCGGCGCCGACGACGTGAAGACGCTCATGCACTGCCTCGACGAGGACCAGGACGGCCGCCCGACCTACAACGTCGTCGACGTGGCCACCCGCCCCGGGCTTGGGCTGCCCGACCTCGGGCTGCGACGGTCGTTCACGACCACGTCCGCGTGCGGGGTGTGCGGCACGACGAGCATCGAGGACGTGCGCCAGCGCTCGCCGTACGACGTCGCCGCCGACCAGACCCGATGGACGCCGGAGGCGCTCGCCGCGATGCCCGAGCTGCTCGAGTCAGCTCAAACCGGGTTCGCCAGAACCGGCGGGCTGCACGGGGCGGGGTTGTTCACGGCGCAGGGCGAGCTGCTGGTGGCCCGCGAGGACGTCGGCCGGCACAACGCTGTAGACAAGGTCGTCGGGTGGGCGGCCCGCGAGCACCTGCTGCCCCTGACCGGTTGCGTGCTGGTGGTCAGCAGCCGCGCTTCCTTCGAGCTGGCGCAGAAGGCGCTGATGGCCGGAATCCCTTGTCTCGCAGCGATCTCGGCACCATCCAGCCTGTCGGTACAGCTGGCCCGCGAAGCGGGTCTGACGCTGGTGGGCTTCCTGCGGCCACCGCGGCTGACCGTCTACGCGGGTGCCGAACGGCTGGGGCTTTCCGGTTGACGCTCGCGGTCGATCAGCCGGTCAGGAACGAGAGCCGCACCGTGCGGTCGGGGTTGTCCACGTTGGTGTCCACCAGCACCACGCTCTGCCAGGTGCCCAGCGCCATCGACCCCGCGACGACCGGCACGGTCGCGTAGGGCGGCACGATGGCGGGCAGCACGTGGTCGCGGCCGTGGCCGGGCGATCCGTGGCGGTGCCGCCAGCCCTTGCCGTCCGGGCCATCCGAGGGCAGCAGCCGCTGCAGCGCGGCGAGCAGGTCATCATCACTGCCCGCGCCGGTCTCGATCACCGCGACACCGGCCGTGGCGTGCGGCACGAACACGTGCAGCAGTCCGTCGCCCGCACCGACGTCCGCCAGGAACCGCTCGCACCGTGAGGTCAGGTCCACGACCCGTTGGGCGTCGCCGGTGCGCACGATCAGCTCCACGCTCTGCATGCTGCGACCCTAGCCAGCCGGGGTCGGTGCTCGATCGTGCGCCCGCGCGGAGGGCCGTCCACGGGACTACCGGTGGGTAGATGTGACGCCGACAACGACGCGCGGCAGGATGGGTGTCGTCAACAGGTCGTGAGAGAGGACCACCGTGAGCAGTCCAGAGGGCGCCGGCCCCATCCTGAACGGGATCCCGAGCCAGCTGCCGGACATCGATCCGGAGGAGACGCAGGAGTGGCTCGACTCGCTCGACGGCGTGCTGGCTGACAAGGGCCGCACCCGCACGCGCTACCTGATGCTCAAGCTGCTCGAACGGGCGCGCGAGATGCAGGTGGGCGTGCCGAGCCTGACGGCCACCGACTACATCAACACGATCAGCCCCGAGGCCGAGCCGTGGTTCCCCGGCGACGAGGAGGTCGAGCGGCGCTACCGCGCCTGGCTGCGCTGGAACGCCGCAGTCATCGTGCACCGCGCGCAGCGACCGGGAATCGGCGTCGGCGGCCACATCAGCAGCTACGCCTCGAGCGCGACCCTGTACGAGGTCGGCTTCAACCACTTCTTCCGGGGCACCGACCACGAGGGTGGCGGTGACCAGATCTACATCCAGGGCCACGCCTCCCCCGGGATCTACGCGCGCGCCTACCTCGAAGGCAGGCTCTCCGAGGAGCAGCTCGACGGCTTCCGCCAGGAGCTCAGCCACCCAGGTGGCGGCATGCCCTCCTACCCGCACCCCCGGCTGATGCCGGACTTCTGGCAGTTCCCCACCGTGTCCATGGGCCTGGGCCCGATGAACGCCATCTACCAGGCGCAGTTCAACAAGTACCTGCACGGGCGCGGGATCAAGGACACCAGCCAGCAGCGGGTGTGGGCGTTCCTCGGTGACGGCGAGATGGACGAGCCGGAGAGCCGCGGCCTGCTGCACGTCGCCGCGTTCGAGGAGCTCGACAACCTCACGTTCGTCATCAACTGCAACCTGCAGCGCCTGGACGGCCCGGTGCGCGGCAACGGCAAGATCATCCAGGAGCTCGAGGCGTCCTTCCGCGGCGCCGGCTGGAACGTGGTCAAGGTGACCTGGGGCCGCGAGTGGGACCCGCTGCTGGCCGCAGACCGGGACGGCGCCCTGGTGCACCTGATGAACTCGACCCCGGACGGCGACTACCAGACCTACCGGGCCAACGACGGCGCGTACATCCGCGAGCACTTCTTCGGTCGCGACCCTCGCACCCGCAAGATGGTCGAGCACCTGTCGGACGACGACATCTGGAAGCTCAAGCGCGGCGGACACGACTACCGCAAGATGTACGCCGCCTACGAGGCGGCCGTGCACCACACGGGCCAGCCGACCGTCGTCCTGGCGCAGACCATCAAGGGATACGGGCTCGGCCCGCACTTCGCCGGCCGCAACGCGACGCACCAGATGAAGAAGCTCACGTTGGACGACGCGAAGCTGCTGCGCGACAGCCTACGCATCCCGATCAGTGACGCCCAGCTCGAGGCCGACCCGTACAAGCTGCCCTTCTACCACCCGGGCGCCGACGACGAGGCGATCAAGTACCTGCTCGAGCGTCGTGCCAAGCTGGGCGGTTCGATCCCGAAGCGGCGCTCGCACGGCAAGACCATCCCGCTGCCGCCGGACACCACCTACGACGTGGCCAAGCGGGGCTCGGGCAAGCAGGAGGTCGCCACCACGATGGCGTTCGTCCGGCTGCTGCGCGACCTGATGCGAGACAAGGACCTCGGCCCGCGGATCGTGCCGATCATCCCGGACGAGGCGCGCACCTTCGGCATGGACTCGTTCTTCCCGACGGCCAAGATCTACAACCCGCACGGCCAGAACTACGTGTCCGTGGACGCCGACCTGATGCTGGCGTACAAGGAGTCCACGTCCGGCCAGATCCTGCACGTCGGGATCAACGAGGCCGGCTCGGTCGCTGCCTTCACCGCGGCCGGGTCGTCGTACTCCACGCACGGCGAGCCGATGATCCCGGTCTACGTCTTCTACTCGATGTTCGGGTTCCAGCGCACCGCGGACAGCATCTGGGCGGCGTCCGACCAGATGGCCCGGGGCTTCCTGATCGGCGCAACCGCAGGCCGCACGACGCTGACCGGCGAAGGCCTGCAGCACGCGGACGGCCACTCGCCGGTGCTCGCCTCGACCAACCCCGCGGTGCTCACCTACGACCCGGCGTACGGGTACGAGATCGGCCACATCGTGCGTGACGGCCTGCGCCGGATGTACGGCGACTCGCCGGAGAACGTCATCTACTACCTGACGGTCTACAACGAGCCGATCGTGCAGCCGGCCGAGCCGGACAACCTCGACGTGGACGCCTTGCTCAAGGGCATGTACCTGCTGCGTTCGGGTCAGCCGGACTCCGGCCGCCCGAGGGTGCAGCTGCTGGCCTCCGGCGTCGCGATGTCCTGGGCCCTCGAAGCGCAGGAGCTGCTCGGGCAGGACTTCGGCGTCGACGCCGACGTGTGGAGCGTCACCTCGTGGAACGAGCTGCGCCGCGACGGCCTGGCCTGCGACGAGCAGTCGTTCCTGGCTCCGCAGGAGCCGGTGCGGGTGCCGTTCGTCGCCCAGCAGCTCGGGCGCCGGCAGGGCCCCGTGGTCGGGGTCAGCGACTACATGCGAGCCGTGCCGGACCAGATCCGCGAGTGGGTGCCCGGCGAGTACGCGACGCTCGGCGCCGACGGGTTCGGGCTGTCCGACACCCGGCCCGCGGCACGGCGGCACTTCCACATCGACGGTCCGTCGGTGGCCGTGCGCGCGCTGCAGGCGTTGGCCAACCGGGGCGAGATCGACCAGCGCACCCCGCAGGTCGCCGCCGAGAAGTACCGGCTGCTCGACGTGAGCGCCGGGACGTCGGGCAACGCGGGCGGAGAGTCCTAGCGGGCGGCCGGACGCCGGGCGGCGAGCTGGTCGAGCTGGTCGCGCAGGTCGACCACGTCGGCGTCGGGGTGCTCCGCCAGCGCGTCGAGGTGGCGGCGGGCCTCGCTGATCCGGCCCGCCTCGGCGGCAGCCTGGACCAGCTCACGACCGGCGCCCGGCACGTGCTCGCGCGGGCGCCAGTGGCCTACTCCCAGGGCGAGAGCAACCTCGGGCATGCCCTCGCGGCGCAGCATCGACAGGCTCTCCTCGAGGGCCCTGCCGGTCGTCTCGCGCTCGACCGCGATGCCGAGCCGACGCTGGGCACCCTCGAGGTCCTCGCGCAGCGACAGACGACCGAGCTCGATCAACGGGTACCAAGCACGCGAGTTGTGAGCCAGCTCTTCGGCGAGCGCCCACTCAGCGTCCGCGACGGCCCGGGGTCGACGTTCCTCGTCCTCGTGACCCTCGGCGGCCTCGCGGCGCACCACCTCGGCCAGCTGGGCGAAGGCCACGGAGTCGTTAGGGTCATCGTGCAGCCTCGCGCGCAGCGCGACCTGGTTGTCGTCGGAGTCCGGCCCGTCCAGCCGGCGTCGCTTCAGGCGGGTCGGGGCAACTCCACCGGCGGTGACCTCCGCAGCCCCCCGCATCCGTTCTCGCAGTCGGTCCAGCAGTCCCACGTCGTCCTCCTAGCGTCCCGGTCAGGGTCCGAGGATCCGGCAGATGCTCAACCGATCCGCTCTGTGACGATAACCCAGGAACGCCCGATCGGCAGCCCCCGTACTTCCCGCCGCCCCCGCCTGGGCGTACGTCGTCACCATCTCGTGACCATTGTGTTTCGTCCACAAAGACGCATTACCCTGCAGGGATGAGCGAGCCGCTGCCGAGCACCCGCCCGAGCGTCACCGCGGGCGTGGCCGGCGCCCGCACCCGACGGCGCATCGAGCAGGGCATGCCGGAGCTCGCCCGCCTCGCGACATCGCGGATGGAAGCGACGCTCCCCTGGTACCGCGCCCTGTCCGCCCAGGACCGATCGTGGGTCGGCCTGGTGGCCCAGGCCGGCGTCGGCGCCTTCCTCGCCTGGTTCCGCGATCCCAGCGGCGTGCTGGAGATCACCGCCGACGTGTTCGGTACCGCTCCGCGCGAGCTGACCCGGGCGATCACCCTGCGCCAGACGCTCGACCTGGTGCGCACAGTGGTCGACGTGGTCGAGGATCAGGTCGACGAGCTCGCCGCCCCGGGTGAGGAGCAGGCCCTGCGGGTGGCCGTGCTCCGCTACTCGCGCGAGGTCGCGTTCGCTGCCGCTGAGGTCTACGCGCAGGCCGCTGAGTCCCGCGGTGCCTGGGACGCGCGGCTGGAGTCCCTGGTGGTGGACGCCGTGCTGCGCGGTGAGGCGGACGACGCCCTGCAGTCCCGCGCGGCAGCGCTCGGCTGGGACGCGCAGACGGACGTCGTGGTGGTCGCCGGGGCGGCCGCTTCGGGATCTGCCGGTGAGGTCGTGGAATCCTTGCGGCAGCACGCAAAACGGCTGCACGTCGATGCTCTCGCGGCGGTTCAGGGCGGCCGCCTGGTGGCCGTCCTCGGCGGGGTGAGCGACCCGCTGGGCACGGCCGACGGCCTGTCCGCGGCGTTCGCCGACGGCCCGGTCGTGGTCGGTCCCACGGTGCCGCACCTGTTCGCCGCGGGTCGGTCCGCCCGGGCGGCGCTGGCCGGCCTGGTGGCGGCGCGAGCCTGGCCCGAGGCACCGCGCCCGGTGCTTGCCGACGACCTGCTGCCGGAGCGCGTGCTGGCCGGCGACACCCCGGCCCGTCGCGCGCTGGTGGACCGGGTCTACCGCCGACTGCAGGACGCCCGCGGCAGTCTGCTGGACACGGTGAGCACCTACCTCGAGGCGGGCGGGTCGCTGGAGGCGTCGGCCCGCATCCTGTTCGTGCACCCGAACACCGTGCGCTACCGCCTGAGGCGGGCCGCCGAGACGTGCGGGTACGACGTGATGCAGCCGCGGGACGCCTACGTCGTCCGGATGGCGCTGGCCCTCGGCCGGCTGTCCGGGTCGACCCGGCGACCGACGTCCGCGGGCGGCCCGGAGGCCGGCCCGGGTGACCCGGTCGACACCGCGCTGGTGAGCCATCAGTGATCGCCATTTGTAGGAAACCTCCAAATCTGCGACCCAAGGTTGGTCCGCGTCGGCAGCCCTTCCAGGCGCTCTGACCGGCGAGGGTAGGAACGTGCTGGTCATCGCCTGCCCTGGACAGGGCTCACAGACCCCCGGCTTCCTGCGCCCCTGGCTCGAGCTGCCGGGGTTCGAGGAGCGCCTCGCCTGGCTGTCCGCCGTCGCCGGCATGGACCTGGTCGCGCACGGCACCGAGTCCGACGCCGACACGATCCGGGACACCGCCGTGGCGCAGCCGCTCATCGTGGCCAGCGGCCTGGTCTCGCTGCTCGCGCTGTTCCCGCACCCGGCCGAGGCATTCCGTCAGATCGCCGCAGGCGCCGGGCACAGCGTCGGTGAGATCACCGCCGCGGCCGGTGCCGGCGTGCTGACCGCGGAGCAGGCGATGGTCTTCGTCCGCGAGCGCGGCCGGGCGATGGCCCAGGCCAGCGCTGTGCGGCAGACCGGCATGACCGCCGTGCTCGGCGGCGACCCCGACGAGGTGGCTGCTGCGCTGGCCAAGCACGGCCTGACGGCGGCGAACGCGAACGGCGCCGGGCAGGTCGTCGCCGCCGGCACCATGGAGCAGCTGGCCGCGCTCAAGGACGACCCGCCGGCCAAGGCCCGGTTGATTCCGTTGCAGGTGGCCGGCGCCTTCCACACCGAGCACATGCAGCCCGCCGTGGACGTCCTGGCCGGCTACGCCCGGGCGATCACCGCCCACGACCCGCGCACCCGGCTGCTGTCCAACACCGACGGGCACGTCGTGCACGACGGGCGCCAGGTGCTGCGCCGGCTGGTCACCCAGGTCAGCAACCCGGTGCGCTGGGACCTGTGCATGCAGGCGATGGCCGACCTCGGGGTCACCGGCTTCATCGAGATCCCGCCGGCCGGTGCGCTGACCGGGCTGGTCAAGCGCGCGCTGCCGGACGTCGAGACGCTGGCCCTGAAGACCCCGGACGACCTGGACGTCGCCAAGGACATGGTTGCTCGACATGGGCAGTCCAGCGGGCTGTCGCAGAGCCCCACCTGGCGCCTGGTCGTGGCCCCGCTCAAGGGCATCGTGCACTTCACCGCACTGGACGCCGGCGCGGCCGTGAGCGATGGTGAGACCGTCGCGACGGTGGCCACGCTGCGTGACACGTTCGACGTAGTGGCCCCGCACGGCGGGCGCGTCGTGGAGTGGCTGGTGGAGGACGGCGACCCCGTCTCCCCCGGACAGCCCATCGTCCGACTGCACCCGCAGGAGGTTCCGGCATGACCGAGCGTCCCCAGATCTCGCCGCCGAGCGGCGCCCCGCACGCGCGCATCTACGGCGTGGGCGGCTACCGCCCCGAGCGCGTCGTGCCCAACTCCGAGCTCGTCGAGGCGATCGACTCGAGCGACCAGTGGATCCGCGAGCGCTCGGGCATCGTCTCGCGCCGCTGGGCAGCACCCGACGAGACCGTGGTGGACATGGCCGAGGCCGCGGCCCGCCAGGCTCTGGACGCCGCCGGGCTCGACGCGTCCCGGATCGGCGCGGTGCTGCTGGCTACGGTCACCCATCCGTTCCAGACGCCGTCCGCCGCCTCGCTGCTGACCCACCGGCTCGGCGCCACGCCCGCCGCAGCCATGGACATCTCGGCCGCCTGCGCAGGCTTCTGCCACGGCGTCGCGCTCGCCGGTGACATGGTGCGCGGCGGTAGTGCCGAGTACGTGCTCGTCGTCGGTGTCGAGAAGCTCTCGGACTTCACCGACCTGAGCGACCGCGGCACCGCTTTCATCTTCGGCGACGGTGCCGGCGCCGTGGTGATCGGGCCGTCCGACACCCCAGGTATCGGTCCGACCGTGTGGGGCTCGGACGGCGAGCAGTGGGACGCCATCCGGCAGCGCGAGAGCTGGATCGCGGTGCGCGACGGCAAGACCGAGTGGCCGCACATCACGATGGCCGGCCAGACCGTGTTCCGCTGGGCCGTCTGGCAGATGGCGCCGGTCGCCCAGCAGGCGCTGGAGAAGGCCGGCATCAGCGCGGACCAGCTCGACGCCTTCATCCCGCACCAGGCCAACATGCGGATCATCGACTCGATGATCAAGGCGCTGCACCTGCCGCCGGGGATCCCGGTGGCCCGTGACATCGCCGAGACCGGCAACACCTCCGCGGCGTCCATCCCGCTGGCGATGGAGCGCATGCTCCGCGAGGGTGAGGCACCCCACGGCGGCCTCGCCCTGCTGATCGGCTTCGGCGCCGGCTTGTCCTACGCCGCCCAGGTGGTCACCCTCCCCTAGTTTCCCGCGCCCGACGGGATCATCGGGCAGGCACACCGCAGTCCATTCCAGGCAGTCACACACAAGGAGCGCCACGCATGGCCAACAGCGAGCAGGAGATCCTCAGCGGTCTCGCCGAGATCGTGAACGAGGAGACCGGGCTCCCCACCGATTCCGTCGAGCTGGACAAGAGCTTCACCGACGACCTCGACATCGACTCGCTGTCGATGATGACGATCGTGGTCAACGCCGAAGAGAAGTTCAGCGTCCGCATCCCCGACGACGACGTGAAGAACCTGTCGACCGTGCGCGACGCCGTCGTGTACATCGCACAGGCCCAGGGCTGACTGTCTCCGTGCCGTCCGGGGACGGCGCCCGGGTCTCCTCCGGCGCCGTCCCTGGGCGACCTCTCCGCAGTCCCGTCACCACCCGAACTTCGAGGAGCTGACCCGAACATGGCTACGAGCCAGAACCGTCGTGTCGTCGTCACCGGCCTCGGTGCGACGACCCCGTTGGGTGGTGACGTCGCCACGACCTGGCAGGCCGCCCTCGACGGCACGTCCGGTGCCCGCACGCTGACCCAGGACTGGGTCGCCGAGTTCGACCTGCCGGTCACCTTCGCGGCGTCTGTCGCGGTGCAGCCCGTCGACCAGCTGCAGCGGGTCGAGACCCGACGCCTGGACCCGTCTGGCCAGTTCGCGCTGGTCGCCGCTCGCGAGGCCTGGGCGGACGCCGGATCGCCCGAGGTCGACGGCGAGCGCCTCGGCGTCGTCGTGGCCAGCGGCATCGGCGGCGTGTGGACGCTGCTGTCGTCGTACGACACGTTGCGCGAGAAGGGTCCTCGCCGGATCTTCCCGCTCACCGTGCCGATGCTGATGCCGAACGGCCCGGCCGCCGCGGTCAGCCTGGAGCTTGGCGCGCGGGCCGGGGTGCACACCCCGGTCAGCGCCTGCGCGTCCGGCGCCGAGGCGATCGGCTACGCCGTCGACATGATCCGGACCGGCCGCGCGGACGTCGTGGTGGCCGGCGGCACCGAGGCCGCGATCCACCCGCTGCCGATCGCCGGCTTCGCCGCGATGCAGGCGCTCTCGACCCGCAACGAGGACCCGGCCCACGCCAGCCGTCCGTACGACCTCAACCGGGACGGCTTCGTGCTCGGTGAGGGCGCGGGCGTGGTGGTGCTGGAGTCCGAGGAGTATGCGCGTGCTCGCGGCGCCCGGATCTACGCCGAGGTGGCCGGTGCCGGGCTGACCAGCGACGCGCACCACATCGCGGCGCCCGACCCGTCCGGTGCGGGAGCGGCCCGCGCCATGCTGGCTGCGCTCAAGGCCGCGGACGCGAGCCCAGCGGACGTCGTCCACCTCAACGCGCACGCAACGTCCACGCCGGTCGGCGACACGGCCGAGGCGAACTCCATCCGGGCGGCGCTCGGCGCGGCGACCGACGGCGTGTGCGTGTCGGCGACCAAGTCGATGACCGGGCACCTGCTCGGCGCCGCGGGCGCTGTCGAGGGGATCTTCACGATCCTCGCGCTGCACCACCGGCTGGCTCCACCGACGATCAACGTCGACGACCTCGACCCCGAGGTGACCCTGGACGTGGTGGTGGACAAGCCCCGACCGCTCGGCGACGGAGATCTCGTCGCCCTGAACAACTCGTTCGGTTTCGGCGGCCACAACGTGGCCCTGGCCATTCGGAGCGCCTCGTGACCGCGACCCACCCCGGGCAGGACCTGAAGCTAGAGATCGACCCGCGCGACCCCGAGCTGCGGCTGGGCATCTTCTTCGACGCCGGTAGCGTCGAATTGCTCACCGAGCGCGACGACAGCGGCATGCTCGCGGCCCGCGGGACGGTGAACGGCACCCCGGCGGTGGCCTTCGCCAGCGACGCCACCATCCAGGGCGGCGCGATGGGCGAGGCCGGCTGCAAGGTGTGCCTGGTCGCGTACGAGCGCGCACTGGCGGACGGCGTGCCAGTGGTCGGCCTGTGGCACTCCGGTGGCGCCCGGCTGCGCGAGGGTGTCGTGTCGTTGCACGCGGTCGGCGAGGTGTTCGCGATCATGACGCGCGCCTCGGGCAAGATCCCGCAGATCTCGGTGGTGATCGGTGCCGCGGCCGGTGGCGCCGCGTACGGTCCCGCGCTGACCGACATCGTGATCCTCGGCCCGGACGGACGCGTCTTCGTGACCGGTCCGGACGTCGTGCGGTCGGTGACCGGCGAGAACGTCGACGCCTTGCGCCTCGGCGGTCCGGAGCCGCACGGGCGGCGATCGGGTGTCGTGCACGTGGTCACCGAGACGACCGAGGAGGCCTACCAGCGCGCCCAGCTGATCACCACGCTGCTCGGCTCGCAGGGCTCGATGGATCTGGCCGCGATCGAGGACCGTCCGCTGGAGGACCTGCTCCCCGAGTCGCACAAGCGCGCCTACGACGTGCACCCGCTGGTGACGAACCTGTTGGACGAGCCGGACACGACCGTCGAGCTGTTCCCCAAGTGGGCGCCGAACATCGTCACCACGCTCGGTCGGCTCGGCGGTCGTACCGTCGGGGTGATCGCGAACAACCCGATGCGGCTTGGTGGCTGCCTGGACTCCTCGTCCGCGGAGAAGTCGGCGCGCTTCGTGCGGATGTGCGACGCCTTCGGCGTCCCGCTGATCGTGGTCGTCGACGTCCCGGGGTACCTGCCGGGCGTCGGCCAGGAGTGGGACGGCGTGGTGCGGCGCGGGGCGAAGCTGCTGCACGCGTTCGCCGAGTCCGTGGTCCCCCGGGTGACCCTGGTGACCCGCAAGTCCTACGGCGGCGCGTACATCGCGATGAACTCGCGCTCGTTGGGCGCGACCAAGGTGTTCGCCTGGCCGGGTGCGCAGATCGCGGTGATGGGTGCGGTCGCGGCGGTCCGCATCCTGCACCGGCGCAAGCTCGCCGAGGTGCCGGAGGACGCGCGGGCGCAGGTCGAGGCCGAGCTCGCCGCCGAGCACGAGATCCTTGCCGGCGGCCTGCCGCGTGCGGTAGAGATCGGCGTGGTCGACGAGATCGTCGAGCCGATCGACACCCGGGGTGCGCTGGCCCGGGCCATCGACGCGGCGCCGCACGCCCGCGGGCAGCACGGCAACATCCCACTCTGAGTCCGGCTGGTGGCTGGCAGGTCAGCCCGAGGTCAGCCCGACTGCTGCACCGGGTCCCGGTGCAGCAGTCGGCGCACTGCCATGTCGGTGCCCAGCTCGAGTCGCAGCTCTGGATGCTCCAGCCAGTCGTACAGGGCCCCGACCTTGTAGATGTTCGGGTGCAGACCGTCCATCGCGACCGGGAACACGTACTCGCTCAGGTCTTTGCCGGCCTCGTCCTTGAGGTGCGTCACCGCGGCCGGTCCGCGATAGAGGACGTGCGGTGAGATCCGGCGGAAGTCCGGCTCGACCTTGGTGACCAGCCCGACCCCACCCACCAGCCGGCTCGTGCCGACGACGTCCGCCCAGCGAATCGCCTGCTCAGCTCCCCGGTCGCGCTGAATGACCTGGTCGCGGGTCAACCACAAGCTCTCGTCGTAGCCGCCGCTGTGCTGGTAGACGCCGCTGCCGAGGAACCACAGGCCACCCACGGCGAACACCACTGCGAAGAAGCCGGACCCAGACCTGGCGACCAGCGCCCAGGCGCTGGCCAGGAACAGAAGTCCGTACAGGGTGGTCATCGCGGCACTGACCTGGACCGGCCGGATCGGTCGGAGCACGGTGGCCGGAACGCCGTCCCGGGCGGCGGTCCGCATGCCGCTGTCCGGCCGGCGTCCTCGCCACCAGCGCACCACCACTGCGGTGCCACCGCCGCCGAACGTGATGACCATCAGGGCGACACACCAGGCGATGATCAGGTCGTCGTCGCTCACCAGATACTCCTCGGCCACGTGTCGGGCGACGATCCCGGGCACCCCGGCCGTCTCGCTGGCCATCATCGTGGCCACGGCCCCCGCGGTCCACAGAACACGCTTGCGTCACGCTTCGAGCAGGGCTAACGTTCTCGATGGAACGAAACCGTTTCGTTTCATCCAGGTGAACGGCAGGGGATCCAGTGGCCCACGCGACCGACGAGCGGACGCGTCCTCGGATCGAGGGCGAGCGCGAGGACGAGATCCTCGCGGCCACCCTGAGCCTGCTCAGCGAGGTCGGCTACGACCGGCTGACCATGGACGCCGTCGCCGCGGCCGCTCGGGCCAGCAAGGCGACGCTCTACCGGCGCTGGTCGACGAAGGCCGACCTCGTCGTCGAGGCGGTCTCCCGGGCCAGCTGCGTGCCGTCCCCCGACGACGTGGACACCGGTTCGCTGCGAGGTGACCTGTTGGCCATGTCGTGCGGCGTCGGCGGGCTGACCGACCAGGTGCCGATGGCCGTCATGTCCAGCCTGGTCACCGCCCTGCACCGCGAACCGGAGCTGATGGACGCCTTCCACCGGCGCTTCCTCGCGCCGCGGATCGGGCTGACCCACGGGCTGTTCGCCCGGGCCGCCGCGCGCGGCGAGCTGGCCGAGGGTGCTGACACCGAGCTCCTCGCGACCGTGCTGCCCGCGATGGTGATCCACCGCACGTTCATCTTCGGCGTCCCGCCGGAGCAGGGCTACGTCGAGCGCGTCGTCGACGAGGTCGTCCTGCCCGCCTGCCGAGCCGAGACCGTGCGCTGAGCACGAGACGTCGGGCACCGCTGACTTCTGCGCCACCTGCCTGTCAGAGCAGTAACCAAGGCTTCTGTTCAACCGATCGAAGGAACCCACATGTCACACGAGAGCGCGGCGGTCCTCGAGCCCGCCGCACCCGAGCCGGACGGCGCGGAGCACGACCACGGCCACCGGCACCTCGGCATCGCGCTGGCGCTGATCAGCGCCGCGCAGCTCATGGTGGTGCTGGACGGCACCATCGTGAACATCGCGCTGCCGCACATCCAGCAGGACCTCGGCTTCAGCCAGGCGAACCTGTCCTGGGTCGTGAACGCGTACACGCTGGCCTTCGGCGGTCTGCTGCTGCTCGGCGGCCGTGCCGGCGACCTCCTCGGCCGGCGCAAGATGTTCATGGTCGGCGTCGGGCTGTTCGGGCTGGCGTCGCTGTTCGGCGGCATCGCGCAGACCGAGGGCCAGATGCTGGCCGCTCGCGTCCTGCAGGGCGTGGGTGCCGCGATCGCCTCACCGACCGCGCTGGCCCTGATCACCACCACGTTCCCCGCCGGCCCGCCGCGCAACCGGGCGTTCGGCGTCTACGCGGCGATGTCCGGTGCGGGGGCCGCCGTTGGCCTCATCCTCGGGGGCGTGCTGACCGAGTACAGCTGGCGCTGGACGTTCTTCATCAACGTGCCGATCGGCCTCGCAGTGCTCTTCCTCGCGCCTCGCTTCCTCGGTGAGTCGGCCCGCGAGCGCGGCAGCTTCGACATCCCCGGCGCGATCACCGCGACCGCCGGTCTCGTCTCGCTGGTCTACGGCCTGACCCACGCGGCCACCACCTCGTGGAGCAACCCGACGACCATCACCACGATCGCGGCCGGGCTGACTCTCATCGCCGTCTTCCTGGTGATCGAGTCCCGGGCGGCGCACCCGCTGCTGCCGTTCCGGATCCTGGCCAACCGCACCCGCGCGGTCAGCTTCATCGTGATGCTGATCGTCGGCGCCGCGATGTTCGCGATGTTCTACTTCCTCGGGCTGTTCATCCAGCAGGTGCTGGGATACAGCTCGCTGAAGGCCGGCCTCGCGTTCTTGCCGTTCAGCTTCGGCATCGTCGCGGCGGCGCAGCTGGCCTCCGCCCTGCTTTCGCGGGTGGACCCGCGCTGGATCTCCGGCGTCGGTGCGGTCCTGGTGTCAGGCGCCATGCTCGGCCTGACCCAGCTGCAGGTCGACTCGACCTACCTGACGGGTCTGCTGCCCTGGATCATCCTGCTGTCCTTCGGTCTGGGCCTGATCTTCGTCCCGCTGACCCTGACCGCGGTCAGCGGCGTCGCCCGCGAGGACTCCGGCGTCGGATCGGCTGTGCTGAACACCATGCAGCAGGTCGGGGGCTCACTGGGTCTGGCCACCCTGTCGACCGTGGCGGTCGCAGCTGCGACAAACAAGGGTCAGCAGCTCGGCGCGGCCCTGGCGGCTTCGGGTGGCAAGCCCACCGCTGAGCAGCTGCACGGGGTCGCCCTGGCCGCCCAGACCTACGGCGCTCAGCACGCGTTCCTGGTCGCAGCGGGAATGGTTCTGGGCGGTGCGGTGATCATCCTGTTCGGGCTGAACATCAAGCACGAGGTGTTGGCTGCGGACGGTGAGGTTGCCGTAGCGCACATGGGGTGACGTTGTAGCGGTGCAAGGCCCGGGGACCTCCGGTCGGCTCTCGCAAGCTCGTTGACGCGGACCTGCGGTCCCCGGGCCTTGTTGCGTTCGCACCGTTGACGAGATCGATCAGGGACGCCCAGACGTGTCCCACTACACCTACCGCGTCTCGTGGTCGCCCGAGGACAGAGAGTTCGTCGCCACGTGCGCCGAGTTCCCTTCGCTGTCATGGTTGGCGCCCTCTCAGCTCAAGGCGCTGCGCGGAATCGAAGGCGTTCTTGAGGACGTGCTGGCCGACCTTGAGGCGCAGGGTGAGGAACTGCCGCTGCCGTTCGCTGAGCGCCACTACTCAGGCAAGTTCAACCTTCGCGTCGGCGAGAGCCTGCACCGCGCCCTGGCCGCGCACGCCGCGGAAGAGGGCTTGAGCCTGAACCAGTACGTGGTGAGACGGCTCACCAGCGCGCGCTGACTGCTGATCCTGTCCGGCGAGACGCTGCCGACAAGCTGACTGTCGGTGGCGAGTGCCATGGTGTGGGGCGTGACCCGTGACGTGCTCGGCGACGGCCGGGCGTTCCTGGACCGCGAGGCGCGTCTGATCGAGCGCCGCCTCGCCGGCGTGCTGTTCGACCGAGCCGAACCGGACGGCGTCATCGACGCGGTCCGCGCCTACCGCAACGCCGACGGCGGTTTCGGTCACGGCCTGGAGCCGGACAAGCGCTGTCCTGCCAGCCTTCCCATCGACGTGGAGTGCGCCCTGGAGATCCTGTGGCAGGCCGGTGCCGCAGGATCCGCCGCCCCAGCCATCCACGACCTCGTCGTCGGCGCTCGCGACTGGTTGGACTCGGTTGCCGAGATCGACGGCGCGGTGCCGCTGGCGTTCCCGGTGATAGAGCAGTACCCCCGTGCCGACCACTGGACGGACTGGACGTACGCACCCGGACTGAACCCGACCGCCGGGCTGGCCGGGCGGCTGCACCGTCTGGGTGTCACCCACGGCTGGCTCGACCGGGCGACCGACTGGTGCTGGCAGCAGCTCGAGTCGGTGTTCGACGAGGACGCGCACGCGCTTGGCGAGGTGCTGCTCTTCCTGGCGCACGTACCCGACCAGGCCCGGGCCCAGCGGGTGAGCGAGCAGGTGCCGGCGTGGCTGGCGCAGGCGCGCTGGTACCGGGAGGACGCGGCCGACTCGGAGTACGGCGTGACCCCGCTGCACCTGGCTCCGGCGCCGACCAGCAGGTGGCGCAGCCTGTTCGACGACCGGACGGTCGAGGGCCACCTCGACCGTCTGGCCCGCGACCAGCAGGAGGACGGCGGGTGGCCGATCACTTGGGAGCCACCGAGCGTCGCGTCCGCCCAGGAGTGGCGCGGGATCGAGACGCTGCGGGCGTTGCGCACGCTCGAGGTCTACGGACGGATCGAGAGCTAGCCGACTCGGTGCAGCCAGCGGACGGGGGCGCCGTCGCCCGCGTAGCGGAACGGCTCGAGCTCGTCGTCCCAGGCGGCACCCAAGGCGGTGTCGAGCTCAGCGAGCAGCGCCGACGCGTCCCCTGCGTTGGCCCTGGCCAGTGCGCGCAGACGGTCCTCGCCGACCAGCACGTCACCGTGGATGCCCACTACCGCGTGGTGCACACCCAGTCGCGGAGTATGGCTCCACCGCGCGCCGTCGCTGGACGCGCTCGGCTCCTCGGTGACCTCGAAGCGCAGCTTGGCCCAGCCCCGCAGGGCCGAGGTCAGACGCGCCCCCGTGCCGGCCGGTCCCTGCCAGGACAGCTCGGTGCGCACCGTGCCGGGCTCGGCCGGCTGGTCCGTCCAGTCAGCGCTGACCCGGACGTCGAGCACGCCGCCGGCCGCCCACTCGACGTGCGGGCACAGCGCAGGGGGCGCGGAGTGCACGAAAACAACACCACGCGTCATCGCGGCAGACATCACGACCTCCTCAGGGCCTCGAGGGACGTCTTCCCCAACGACCTCGGGCTCGGAGCGTGGCTGCACACGTGCTGCTGGCGTTCGGCGCGCCGGAGCGCACTGAGACAAGTGTGCCTCACCTGCCTCATCAGCACCAGTCCCTCACGGGCGAGGACGTTTCGGTCGATTGGTCGACCATTTGGCTGAAGAAGGGCCACCGGGCTGCCGATGCAGACGACGAAGCTGCGAGGGAAGGATCCGGTACGTGGAGAAGAGCGAGCTGTTGATGGCCGAGGCGTACGACGACGGAGTCGTCTCGGAAGTCATCCGGCCGGCCGCCATCGTGCCCGAGGAGGCGGCTCGCGCCGTCCTCGTCGAGCTCGCCCTGCGGGACGTGCAGAACGGTGGCGTCTGGCAGTCCGAGCCGCAGCTGTGGAGCCTCTACGACCGCCCCTGGCACGGCTACGACAACCCGGCAGGCGCGGAGCTGATCGGCACCATCCAGGTCGCCTATGGCACGCCCACCAAGTACGAGATCACCATCTATCGCGTGACGGTCACCCGGTTCGGCGTGGACCACGACTGGACCGTGCACTCCCTCACCGACGCCGCGCTCGACTTCGGCGGGCTGACTCTGGACGCCTGCCCGCGGGCCACGATGTCGTCTCCGCCGCGTCCGTTCAAGTACTGAGCCGCCCGGGCCGGTGCGTTAGCGCACAGGCCCACGCCTCGACGTCCCGATTCAGGTCCGTGTCAGCCGAGCTGGAGCAGCTCGTGACCCCACACGACCGCCGCCAGGTGCGCCATCTGGATGTCCAGCGGCGCACTCAGGTCGAAGCCTGACACGTGGCGGTCGACGTCGCGCACCAGGCGGCCCAGCTCGTCGGTGCCGTCCAGGACGGCGCGGCGGATCTGGTCGCTGGCACCGATGGTGTCCAGCATCTGCTGGCTGCTCAGGCCCGTCTTCTCCGCGAGCGCGGGCAGCAGCCCGGCCAGGAACGCGACGCCGGTGTTCGCCGTGCTGCGGGTGTTGGCGACCAGCTGGCAGGCCCGGGCGCGGACCAGCACCTCGACCGAGGTCACGGCGTCCGGCGCTTCCTGGCCCGCCACCAGCATCAGCGCGATCCAGCCGGACAGCGTCTGCGGTCCGACCAGGACCAGAGCCTGGTTCACCGAGCTGATCGAGCGGCCGGCGCCGGCCGCCGCGCTGTTCGCCATCCGCAGTGTGCGGACGGTGAGCACGGGGTCGGTGCTGACCAGCTCCTCGATCTCGGACATGTCGACGTCGTCCTGGGCCAGCGCGGTCAACAGCCTGAGGCAGACGGAGTGCCGCGGCGACAGCGACATTGACTGCTGGATCGCCGGACGCGCGTACAGGTAGCCCTGGAACAGGTCGAAGCCAGCGCTGACGGCCAGCTCGTGGGCCTGCTCGTCCTCGACCTTCTCGGCCACGACGAGCAGCCCGAGGGCGTGCAGCCGAGTCACCAGGGCGGCCCAGTCCTCGACCGGCACCTCCAGAACGTCCACCTTGACGACGTCGGCCAGCGGCAACAGGCTCTCGGCGGACGAACCCGGGACGAAGTCGTCCAGCGCGACGCGGAAGCCAGCCTCGCGCAGCTTGACGATGCGCTCGCGGACCAGGTCGCTCACCTGAACCTGCTCGACGACCTCGATGATCGTGTCCGCGGCGGGAGCGAGGTCGATCAGCTCACCCAGGAGCAGACCGGCGTCCACGTTGACGAACAAGGGGTGCCCGCCGCCCAGGCGCTCCCAGCCGAGGTCGCACGCGGCGGTGACCAGCACCTCGGCGGTCGCCCGGTCGCCGTTGAAGGCGTCGTCGTGCGGCGGGGGCGCGCCGCGGAAGAGCAGCTCGTACCCGTACAGCTTGCCGGAGCGGTCGACGATGGGTTGGCGGGCCAGCGAGGCCGAGCCGCCCCGTGAGATCTGGCCCGGGGACAGCTGGATACTCGTCGTCACGGGTACTACATCGGCAAACGAGGCCCGTTCTTAAGATGACGGGCGACGGTTGCGGACCGCGTCCTGCAACGCGGCGAGAGTCTCCTCGCTGCTCAGCGTGGCGGCTCGGTTCGCGGCCTTGACCGCCTCGTAGACCTCTTCGCGGTGCACCTGGACGTGCCGGGGCGCGTCGACGCCGAGCCGCACGACGTCACCCTTGATCTCGAGCACGCGGACGACCACGTCGTCCCCGATGACCAGGCTCTCGCCGATCCTCCGCGTGAGTACGAGCATCGACCCAGCATAGGTGCCGATCTACTGCCAGCGGTCCAGGCACGGCGAGGCCCACGCGCCGATCGTCGCCGGCCGGCTGTCCAGCCAGGTGACCGGCAGACCGTGCTCGAGCAGGCCGAGCGGGTCGGCGGTCTCGTGGATCTCGTACGCCGCGAGCCGGTCCGCCGAGCACCCCGCCTCGGCGAGGGCGGCCAGCCAGTTCCTGGTCCGGGGCGCGGGCCAACGGGCGTCCACGGTCGCGGTGACGGTGGCCGGACCCAGCTCGGTCAATCGCTCGCCGGCACACCTGGCGTCAGCCTGCGAACCACCCGACGGCAGCACGACCAGAACGCCGCCGTGCTCGCGGGCCAGTCCCTGCAGCTGTTCCCGGCGGCCGCGCGGGTCGACGTCCTGGTCCACGATGTTCGAGGTCTCGAGGTCGACGAGGCAGCAGGGGTCGGCACCGGTGGTTCGGGCCCAGGCCATCGCTAGCGCACGCACCGCCGCAGCCTCGCCGACCAGGACCTGGACGCCGACGAGTCGCCGGGGTGCCCTGACGGCGATGTCGTCCAGCACCTCCAGCAGGCTGAGTCGGTCGTCGTCCACCGGGGCGGGCTCGACCGGAAGTCCCAGCCGGGCGACGGCCGGGGTGACCAGGCGGGCGCGCGGGGCGCCGCCGGACAGCGCGCGAGGTCCGAGCTCGCGAATCGGGGTCACCGCCGGGGCGGCCTCGAGCTCAGGCTCAGGCTCAGGCTGACGGTTCGGCTGTGTGGGAGCCATCACCCGCGGGGTCGCGGGTGCGAAGTCGAGGACGCCGCTTGGCTGGGTCTCGGGGGCGGCGCGGGCCACCAGGTCGCGCACAAGCTCGTCGAACGTGTCCGACTCGGTGGACAGCAGACGTCCGGCGGTTCGCACGCCGCCGTCCAGCGCGTCCGCGTTGGCGAGCAGGTCGTCGATGGCGCTGGGCAGAGGTGCCTCGGTCGGCAGGGCGCTGGCCCGGCTGAAGGCGAACGCGGACGCGGACGCCGATGGCATCAGCTGGGACGGCGAGGACGACATCGAGGACGACATCGAGGACGACATGGTCGTGGACATCGCCGCAGACAGGGCCGGCGAGAACTCGCGGGCGAGCGCACTGGTGTCGGCGCTCTCAGCCGGCTCGGTCAGCTCGGCGGTCTCGTCCACCGCGATCTCGTCCACCGCGATCGCCACCTCGTAGCGCCGCTTGGCGAAGAAGCCGCCCAGGCCGCCGACGAGCTTGCGTTCGGCGTGCACGATCCGGGCGTCCGGCCCGTGCTCGTTGCGGACCCGCAGCAGCAGCTCGTCGAGGTCAGCACCCTCAAGCAGCAATCGCTGTGCCACAGCTGACCACTCCCGTCGTCTCGATCCGCAGCGTGGGGTCGATCTCGGCGTAGGACAGCACCGGAAGCCGGGGCACATGCGGTGCCAGCAGCCGGCGCAGCGCGGACCGGACCACCGGCGGGCAGACCAACACGGGCTGACCACCGTTGCGCTCCGCTTCGAGCAGGCCGTTCATCGCCGAGTCGACCAGGCGCTCGACGTTCGCGCCGGGCAGCGCGAGGACGGTGCCGGCCTCGGAGGGCCGGGCGGCCTCCACGAGCTGCTGCTCGAGCATCGGATCCAGGGTCATCACCTGCAGGACCCCGTCGCGCGCCCAGGCGTCACAGATGGCGGGTCCCAGCGCGAGGCGTGCCGCCTCGACCAGCCCGTCGAGGTCCGCACCGGCCTTGGCCCGTTGGGACAGCGCCTCGAAGACCCGCACCAGGTCGCGGACCGAGACGCCCTCGGCGAGCAGCGCCTGCAGCACCCGCTGCACCTCCCCCGTGGTCATCAAAGCGGGGGTGAGCTCCTCGACGACGACCGGGTGGGTGCGCCGGACGGACTCGATCAGGGCCTTGACGTCCTCGCGACCGAGCAGCCGAGCCGCGTGCGTCTGCACGATCTCTGCGAGGTGGGTGATCAGCACGCTCGACCGGTCGACCACGGACGCGCCGTACAGCTCTGCCTGCTGGCGGGCCTCTATCGGCACCCACTTGCCGGCCAGGCCGAACACCGGCTCAGTAGTCGCCCGGCCGGGGATGTTGTCGAGCCCCTCGCCGATCGCGAGCACGTGCCCGGGCGGGGCCTGGCCGCGGCCGACCTCGACGCCGCTGATCCGGATCGAGTAGCCGGACGGCGGCAGGTCCAGGCTGTCCCGGGTCCGGACCGGTGGCATGACCAGGCCGAGCTGGAGGGCGATCTTGCGACGCAGGGCACGAACCCGGTCCAGCAGGTCGCCGCCGACCCCGCTGTCCACCAGGTCGACCAGGTCGGGGGCCAGGACGACCTCGAGCGGGTCGACCCGCATCTCGCCCATCAGCGCGTCCGGGGAGTCCTGGGTCGACGGTTCCGCCGCAGCGGTCGCCGTCTGCTCCGCCTTGAGCTGGGTGTTGGCCCGCGACGATGTGCGCTGCGCGACCAGCAGCACCGCCGCACCGACCAGCATGAACGGGAGCTTCGGCAGACCGGGCAGCAGCCCGATGCCGATGGCGGCCGCCCCGGCGATGTAGAGCGCTCGCGGCTGGGCACCGATCTGCTCCGCCGCGTCCGAGCCCATGTCGCCGTTCGTCGTGGAACGGGTCACGATCAGACCGGTTGCCACGGACAGCAGCAGTGCTGGGATCTGCGAGACCAGGCCGTCGCCGATGGTGAGCAGGCTGTAGGTCTGCAGCGCCTCGCCCGGTGACAGCCCGCGCTGCAGCATGCCGATCGCGAAACCGCCGACGAGGTTGATCATCGTGATCACGATGGCCGCGACCGCGTCACCCTTGACGAACTTCGAGCCACCGTCCATGGCGCCGTAGAAGTCCGCCTCGGCCGAGACGTCGGCGCGGCGCTTGCGGGCCTCGTCCTCGTCGATCAGGCCGGAGTTCAGGTCGGCGTCGATCGCCATCTGCTTGCCCGGCATGGCATCCAGGGTGAACCGGGCGCCGACCTCGGCGACCCGGCCCGCACCGTTGGTGATGACCGCGAACTGGATCACGACCAGGATCAGGAAGATCACCAGGCCGATGACCAGCGAGCCACCGACCACGAAGTGCCCGAACGAGTCGATCACCTTGCCGGCGTAGCCGTCGCGCAGCACCAGCCTGGTCGCCGAGACGTTCAGCGAGAGCCGCAACAGGGTCAGGACCAGGATGAGCGAGGGGAAGACGGCGAAGTCGAGCGGACGCTTGATGTAGATCGACACCAGCAGCACAGCGATCGCCGACGTGATGTTGAACGCGATCAGCAGGTCCAGCAGGGCCGCCGGCAGCGGGACGACGAGCAGCAGGACGACGCCCACGATGCCGATCGGCAGCGCGAGCTGGCTGGCACGAGAGGTCACGGACACCGAGCCCATCGGGTTCTTGGCCGGTCCGTGGCCGCGACGTGTTGCCATCCTGGCAGCGAAACGACCGGTCGTGGGACCGGCCTCCTATCTCCTCGACAGGTTCGCCGCGAACCTTGAGCCCGTGCTCAGCGACCGACCGGCGCAGGCACCTGCGCCGGCCTGGGCAGCAGGTGCGAACCGGCCGCCGCACCGCGCCTGCGCAGGCCCATCACGAAGGCCAGCACCTGGGCCACCGCCGCGTACAGCTCGGCCGGGATCTCCTGGCCGACGTCGCACGCCGCATGCAACGCCCGGGCCAGCGGCACGTCCTGCACCAGCGGCACCCGCTCCTGGGTCGCCCGTTCGCGGATGGCCGTCGCCACTGCGCCGGACCCCTTGGCGACCACGGTCGGCGCACCCGTACCCGGCACGTAGCGCAGCGCGACAGCGACGTGCGTGGGATTGACCATCACCACGTCCGCGGACGCGACGTCGGCCATCATCCGGTTGCGGCTCATCGCCAGCGCCTTGGAACGCCGCGCCCCCTTCAGGTGCGGGTCGCCCTCGGACTGCCGGTGCTCCTGCTGGATGTCGTGCCGCGACATCTTGATCTGCTTGTTGATCTGCCGGCGCTTCACCAGGTAGTCACCGACGGCCATGATCAGCCCGACCAGGACAGCGGCCCGGACCAGGCTCAGCACACCCCCACCGGCGACGCCCAGCGTCGAGATGAGCGGCGCGTTCACCGCCCCGGTGAGCTTGGGCGTGACTGACGCGACGATCGCCCAGAGAACGAGCGAGAGCAGCACGGTCTTGATCAAGATCTTGCCGGCCTCCCACCAGGTCATCAGGCCGAACAGACGCTTGATGCCCTTGATGAGGTTGAGCGACTTGAAGCTCGGCTTCAGCTTCTTGGTCGCCGGGTGCAGACCGCCCTGGGCAGCGGCTGCGGCGATGCCGATCAGCATCAGCGCGACGAACAGCGGCATCAGCGCCATCGCGCCCTCGCGCAGGCCGGTCCCGAGCAGGGCCAATGCTCGGTCGGGGTCCGGGTCGGAGATCGCCGTGGTGACGCCCATCATCAACGACACCAGGACGTCGGTCAGCGACTTGGCCGCCCGCGGCACCAGGTACGTGGCGGCCAGCATCGCCAACCAGGCGCCGAGGTCGGGGGTGCGCGCCACCTGCCCTTCGCGGCGCGCCTCCTTGAGCCGCTTGGCTGTCGGCTTCTCGGTCTTCTCGCCACTCACCGGCGGCCGCCGCTCATCCGGTGACCAGCCGCATCAACGTGGCGCCGGTGGTCTGCGCCAGACCCTGCACGACGTCCGGCAGCGCGACCAGCACGGTGCCGACCAGGGCCAGGGTCAGCAGGATCTTGAACGGGAAGCCGAGCGAGAAGGCGTTGAGCGACGGGGCGATCCGGGTCAGCAGTCCCAGCGCGACGTCGGCCAGGAACAGCACGGCGAGCAGCGGTGCGGCGATCTGCAGGGCGGACAGCATCATCTGCCCCAGCCCACCGCTGAGGACGTCGGTCAGCGTCGCGAGGTTGATCCCGCCGTCCAGCGGGATGGCCTTGTAGCTGCGGAAGAATCCTTGGAGCACAACGAGATACGCGCCGGAGGCGAGCAGCAGTGTGGTCGCGACGAGCTGGAAGAACTTGCCGAACACCGCGTTGCCCTGCTGCATCATCGGGTCGAACGCGAACGACAGCGAGAACCCGCCGAAGATGTCCAGCAGGTCGCCGGCGGCCTGCACTGCGGAGAAGATCAGCAGGCAGATGAAGCCCAATGCCGCTCCGGTGAGCAGCTGCAGGACCATCGCCGAGATGATCGCCGGGGTTGTCGCCGGCGGGGCCTGGACGTGTCCGCTCGCCACCACGGGCAGCGCCAGGACGACGGACAGCATCGCCTTCACGGTGCGCGGTATCGCCTTGGAGGAGAACGGCGGTGCGATGGCCAGCCACGCCCCGGCTCGCATGGCGGCGAGCATGACCGTCAGCAGAACGTCGGCAGGCAGGTCGATCGGCATGGCTCAGCCGTAGTTCAGGATCGCGGGGATTCGTTCGTACAGCTGGGTCGTGAAGCTCACCAGCTCGTGCAGCATCCAGTTGCCGCAGATCACGATGACGATGGCGATGCCGATCGCCTTCGGCACGAAGCTCAGGGTGGCTTCCTGGATCTGGGTGACGGACTGGAACAGCGAGACACCGAAGCCGATGGCCAGCGCGGTGAGCAGGATCGGTGCGCAGAGCTTGGCGGCCAGCAGCATCGCCTGCAGCCCGATCTCGATGACGGTCTGGTCCTTCATCTGCTCCCCACCCTCACCGGTAGCTCGTGACGAGGGCGTGGACGATCAGACCCCACCCGTCGACCAGGACGAACAGCAACAGCTTGAACGGCAGCGAGACGGTGACCGGCGGCAGCATCATCATGCCCAGCGACATCAGCGCGGCCGAGACGACCAGGTCGATCACCAGGAACGGCACGAAGACCAGGAAGCCGATCAGGAAGGCCGACCGCAGCTCGGACAGCGCGAACGCCGGCACCAGGGTCGACAGCGGCACGGACGCCGCGTTCTTCGGCTTCGGCTGGTTGGCCGCGCTGGTCATCAGCGCGAGCTCCTCGGGCCGGGTGTGCTTCACCATGAACGCCTTGAGCGGCTTGCTGCCCGCTTCGAACGCCTGGGTGGCCGTCAGGTCGCCCTTCAGGTACGGCTGGATGCCTGTCTCGTTCACCCTGGTGAGCACCGGGCTCATCACGAACAACGTCAGGAACAGCGCGAGCCCGGCCAGCACCTGGGTGGGCGGCGTGCTCTGCAGGCCGAGGGCGTTGCGGGTCAGGCCGAGCACCACGAAGATCTTGGTGAAGCTCGTCGTCAGCAACAGCAGCGCAGGGGCCACCGACAGTGCCGTGATGGCCAGGATGATGACGATCGAGCTGGACGGCTTGTTGCCGTCCGTGCCGGTCCCGCCGATCTGGATGCTCACGCCACCGGACGAGGGAGCCGTCGGGTTGGTCGGTGCCTTCGGGTCAGCGTGCACCGAGGACGACGCGGCCGCGACGACCGCGGCCGTGCGCGCCTGCGCGGGGGCGGCCGAGGCGGGCGCGGCGAGAGCGAGCCCGAAAAGGGTGCCCAGCACGAGCAGGACGCCGACTCCCAGCGCACGGGTGGCACGGATCACTTGCGCACCGTCATCTCGCGGACGGCGTCGATCGCCTTGGCCCAGGTCGCCGGGGACAGAGCGGAACCGGCGAGCGGTCCACGCGGTACGTCCGCGCCCCGCTTGCCGCGCACAGCGGACGCGATAGCAGTGTTGTCCGCACCCGCGTCACCGCGGGCCACGGGCACGCCGTCGGCGTCCACCCAGTCCTCGCCGTCCGGCTGGACGTCGGCCTCGACCTTGACCGGGGTCGCGAGCATCAGCGCCTCGAGCGGCTGGTCGCTGAGCAGCTCGATCCGGTTCTCGGTCACGCCGAGCACGAGCGCGCGGTCGCCGACCTTGACGACGGCGACCGAGGCCCGCTGGGCGAGCGGCTGGCGGGCCAGCACGTCGACGTCCACGCCCTTGGAGCTGCGGCGCTGGTTGCGCCGCATGCCCCGCGAAGCCAGCCAGAGCAGCACCAGCACCACGGCCAGGGACAGGATCACCCGTCCGGCCAGGGCCAGGAAGTCCATCAGGCGTTGTCCGGCAGGGTGCTCGAGATCAGCTCAGTGATCTTCAGGGCGTAGTCCTCGTCGACCACCACGACCTCACCGCGGGCGATCAGCCGGCCGTTGACCAGCAGGTCGGCCGGGCTTCCGGCCAGGCGGTCCAGCTCGACCACGGCGCCGGGCTGCAGGCTGAGCAGCTCGCGCACGGTCATGGTGGTGCGGCCCAGCTCCGCGCTGAGCTCCATCACGACGTCCTGGAGCAGCTCCATCCCGGCCGGCGAGGCCGGCCGCTCCTCGGCCGCTGCCGCGATCGCACCCGCGGCCGGCTGCGCGGCGAACACGGCGAGCCAGGCGGCCGGCCCTTCTGGCCCCTGCAGCGGGACGATCGTGCAGTCCCGTCCGCGCAGCAGGTCGACGGCGCCGGCGGCCGTGGTCTCCATGACCTGGCCCAGCGCGCCCACCCCGAGAGCTACCCGCAGCGCCTCCAGGGCCGGACGGAGCGCGTCCACCAGCGGCAACGGGCCCATCGGGGAGTCCGCGAGCGCCGTGGCGAGGTCTCGGTCGACCACCAGGACGACCGAGCCGGCCTGGGCACCGAGCACCTCGGCGTGCGCCGCGACCGCGTCCTGCGGGATGGACGACGCCGCCTCGTCGAGGCTCATGACCTGCCCGGCAGCAAGCGGAGCGCTCGTCGGCAGGAGGTCCGCCACGGTCTGCGCCGTGGCGACGACGTCCTGCTCGAGGTGCGTGATCGTGGTCATTCGCTGGCCCTTCTGGAAAGAACAGAGTTGGCAACGGACGCGGCAGCGGTGGCGCTGATCGCGGAGTCTGTGATGAGGCAGGCGGCGCGGGCGCCCTGGGCGCCGGCGACTCCGCGGGCGCAGATCACGCCGGCGGAGACCAGGTCGAGCGGGCGGTCCACGGGGTGGCCGAGCTTGACCAGGTCGCCGACCCGCAGGTCCATCAGGCGGGAGGTCGACATGGCCCGCGGTACGAAGCGGACCGACACCTCGACGGGCACGTCCTCGACGAGCTGGGTCATGGTCGCGCGGGAGGTCGCCCGGGCCTCGCGCACCGCCGGGTCGTCGGCGCCGGCGTCACCGGCGCGCATCACCAGCGTGGTGGCCGGCAGTGCGACACTGGCCGGCCCGGAGAAGTCGCCGATCGAGATCGTGAACGTGGCGACGATGTACAGGTCGGTCGCCGCCGCGACCTGGACGAACTGGGGGTTGAACTCGAGCGAGCGCAGCACCGGCGACAGCTCGGTCACGGCGGCCAGGCCGTAGCGCAGCTCGCCGAGCAGCCGCTCGACGACGCGCAACACGAGCTGGGTCTCGATCTCGGTCGGGATGCGCTCGGGCTGCTGGCCGCCGAGCCCACCGAGCATGCGCTCGATCGCCTCGAAGCCGATCTGCGGGGCGATCTGCAGGAACGCGGCACCCCCGTGCGGCTCCGGCTGGAACACGGCGAGCAGGTTCGGCGAGGGCAGCTCGCTGACGTAGTCGTCGTAGCTGCGCTGCTCGACCCCGGCGAAGGCGACCTGGCAGGCAGCACCCAGCTCGGAGCCCAGAACGGTGGCCCACTGGCGCGCCACGGTCTCGTACACCATCTCGAGCAAGCGCCCCTGCTCGCGGGCGAGCTTGGTCGGTCGACGGAAGTCGTACGGCTGCGGCTCGGCACGTCCGGCAGTCAGGTCGACGCTGTCGTTCGAGGGCATGTCGGATGTATCGGCAGCACAGGGCCGTTCTTTACGCCGAATGGGGCATCTTTTGCCCTTCGGCTGGGGTCACTGCATGACCAGTGTGGTCGGGTACAGGTCGATCACGTCCTCGCCGTAAGCCTTCTCCACGGCCTCGGTGAAGGTCGCGATGGCCTTGCGCCGCGCGGCGGGCTGAGCGAGCACCGTCATCGACTGCCCGCTGAACTGGTCGATGGCGATCGCCAGGGCGTGGCTGGGGTCCGGGCCCTCCTTGACGCCCTTCTTCAGCTGGAGCGAGAAGGCGAACTTCAGGTAGTGCCCGCCGTCCAGGTTGATGTTGATCGGGTCGACCGGCACCACCACGCCCGGCTCAGGCTTCTTGGGCACCTTGTTGCCGTCCGGCTTGAGCAGGAAGAACCACGCCGCGCCGGCGGCGGCCAGCACCAGGACCAGCACGATCAGCAGCTTGACCTTGGACTTCTTCTTCTTCTCGGGAGTCTCAGGCGCCGCGGCCTGCGCGCCCGCCGGGGCGGACGACCTGATGCTGCTCACGACTCTCTCCTCGGTCTTGTTCATCGCACGTCCTACATGTCCGACAGCTGGGGGGCCATCTTGGGCAGCAGAGCGCGCACTTGCGGGCTCTGGTCACTGACGAGCACGATGTCGACCCGTCGGTTGAAGCTGATGGAGCGGGGATCGGACGCCGGGAACATCGGCCGCGAGGACCCGTACCCGGTGGCCGAGAGCCGGGTGACTCTGAGCTGGCCGGTACCGGCGAGCCATCTGACGACCCCCGCCGCGCGAGCGCCGGACAGCTCCCAGTTGGTCGGGTAGATGTCGCTGGTCAGCTTGAGCCGGTTGGCGTGGCCCTCGACGGCGATGTCGTTGGGCAGGTCTCGGATGGCTGGCGCCACCGCGGCGAGTACCGCGATGCCGCGCGGACGCAGGGTGGCGCTCGCGCTCTCGAAGAACACGTCGTCCGAGACCAGTGCGACGACCAGACCCCGCTCGGTCACCTTGAACCGGACGTCGTTCTGCAGGCCGTCCTTGCGTAGGGCTGCGCGGATCCGCTTCTCGATGCCGTCCAGGCGCTGGATCTCCTTGACGGCGTTGGCCTGGGTCACCGCGTCCGGGGTCAGCGCCGGCACCGAGCTGTCCTTCGCGCCGGTCTTGCGCTCGGTGGACGCCCCACCCTTGGCGATGCCCAGACCGATGTCCATGTTCATCGGCTGGGGCACGACGCCGTCGTTGTCCTGGATGCCGGAACCACCGGAGATCGGCACGTTGGTGGTCGCGCCGAAGCCCGAGGTCAGGCCCTCCTTGAGCTGGGCGAACTTGTGCACGTCCACCTGGCTGATGGCGAACATCACGATGAACAGCACCATGAGCAGGGTCATCATGTCGGCGTACGAGACCAGCCACCGCTCGTGGTTCTCGTGCTCCTCCTCGTGACCGCCGCGTCGGGCGCCACGGCCGCCGGACATCAGGCGGCCTCCTTCTCCGATGCGCCGGCCGGCAGGTAGCTCTGCAGCTTCTCCTGCACGACCCGCGGGCTGGTGCCGGACTGGATCGCCAGAACGCCCTCGACGGCCACCTCCATCTGCTGGCAGGCGCAGTCGGACAGCCGCTTGAGTCGGCTGGAGATGGGCAGCCAGAGGATGTTGGCGCTGAGCACACCCCACAGCGTCGCGACGAACGCGCCGGCGATGAGGTGGCCGAGCTGGGCCGGGTCGGCGAGGTTCTCCAGCACGTGCACCAGCCCGATGACGGTGCCGATGATGCCGATGGTCGGCGCGTAGCCGCCCATGTCCCCGAAGAACTTCGCGGCGCGCCGGTCCTCGGCACGCTTGGTGTCGATCTGCGCGTACAGGATCTCGCGCAGCTCCTCGGGGTCCGCACCGTCGATGGCGGACTGCAGACCCTGGCGCAGGAACGCGTCATCGATGTCCTGGACGGCGGACTCCAGGGCCAGCAGGCCCTCGCGGCGGGCGCTCTCGGCGAGCTTGACGACGGTGGCGACGGTCTCGTCGGCGCTGATCGGGCTGCCGGTGAACGCGTCCTTCAGCGAGGCCGCGGCCTTCTTGGCGTCGCTGAGCAGACCGCCCGCGAGGCCGGCGCCGATCGTGCCGACGAACACCAGCAGCAGCGGCGGCAGCAGGAAGATGGCCATCGGGCTGCCGCCCTCGAGGATCATCGAGGCGAAGATGGCCACGAAGGCCAGCACGACCCCGATGATCGTCGCCGGATCCATCAGTTGCTCCGCAGGGGCCGCAGCGGGACAGCGGTGGCGATGAACTCCTCGGCCGGTTCGGGCTCCTCGGCGAGGACGGCCAGGTGCTGGGCCAGTGCGACGACCGACGCTCGGTGGGTGAGCACGCGCTCGCTGAGCACCTCGACGGGCTCGGCGACGACGTACTTGGTGCCGTCGACAAGTGTCACCACGGTGTCCGGCGTGGCTTCGGCCTTCTGGATCAGGTCAGGATTCAGCACGAATCCTGGCCCGTTCAGGCGGGTGAGGTGAATCACGGGGTCCGTCCCTGGAGTCCTGCGGCCACCCGTCCGTGAGTGGCTCACCTGCCCCATCGGCCGACGTCCCGCCGTCCTGAGCATTCGCTTGCTCCCTGCAAACCACATTGCTCCGCCCAACCCGCTCCCGAGCATCGGGAAGGCGGTTCGAGCGGAGCAAAGTGGGCGGGCTGGAGCAAGCCCTGGGGGCAGGGTCAGCGCTTGATGTTGACCAGGTCCTGCAGGATCTCGTCGCCGGCGGTGATGATCCGCGAGTTCGCCTGGAAGCCACGCTGGGCGACGATCAGGTTGGTGAACTCGGCGGCCAGGTCGACGTTGGACATCTCCAGCGCGCCGACGGCCAAGGCGCCGCGCGAGCCGCTGCCCGCCGTCCCGATCTGCACCAGGCCCGAGTTGCTGGAGGCCAGGTAGCCGGACCCCCCGGCCTTCATCAGGCCGTTCGGGTTGGCGAAGGTGGCCAGCGCGAGCTGACCAAGCGCCTTGGTCTGACCGTTGCTGAAGGTGCCGGTCAGGATGCCGTCGCCGCCGATCTGGAAGCCCTGCAGCGTGCCAGCCTCGGCGCCGTCGGCCTTGGAGACGCTCAGCGTGCTCAGGCCGGAGTAGCCGGTCAGCTGGGACATGTCGACGGCGATGCCGTTGACGGTCATGGACGTCGGGTTCGGCGTGCTGCCGTCGACGTTGAAGTTCAGCACGCCGGTCACCGGTGGGGTGGCCGGGGTGGTCGCGTCGGTGATCGTGACGTTCCAGCTGGTCGGCGAGACCCGGCTGTAGGACACGTTGAGCGTGCGCGCCTTGCCCTGGGCGTCGTAGACGTCAACCGACGTCTGCGGCGTGCTGGCAGTGCCGTCGGCCGGCAGGTTGCCGCTCAGCGTGACGGTCGTGGTCGCCTGCGGGGCGATCGTCGAGGCGATCGGGATCGACAGGTTGCCGATCGCGCCGTTGATGTTGATGTTGCCGTTCACGTCGGCCATCCAGCCCTGCAGGATGCCGCCGTCCGGGCCGACCAGGCGCCCGGTCGCGTCGAAGCCGAGGGCGCCGTTGCGGGTGTACACGTTCTGGCCGTTGAGCTTCTCGACGAAGAAGCCGTCGCCCTGGATCATCACGTCGGCGCCGCGGCCGGTGCTCTGAGCCGCGCCGGCGTTGAAGTTCGTGGTGATCGCCGCGACGCGAACGCCGAGGCCGATCTGCGACGGGTTGGTGCCACCGCGGGTCGCGGTCGGCGTGCTGGAGCCCTGGACGAGCTGGCTCAGGGTGTCCTGGAACACCGTGTTGGACGCCTTGAAGCCGGTGGTGTTGACGTTGGCGATGTTGTTGCCGACAACGTCCATCATGGTCTGGTTGGCGCGTAGGCCACTGATCCCGGAGTACAGGGAGCGAAGCATCGGTCTCTCCTTCTGAAGGCGGACGAGGTGCTCGTCCAGCTGGTGTCTGAGGGTCCTGGCGCGTCCGTGCGCCGCTGCTCGCGTCCGTGCTGTGGTCTGGGGTGGGGCGGCAAGCCCCGGTGGATCGGCGTCAGCCTCCCGCTCGCACGGTGGTGACCTGGGACAGCGGCACGTCCTGGTCGCCGATCGTCAGCTTGGGCTCACTGGTCAGGCTGCCGCCGAAGGTGGCCGAGCTCACGACGCCGTCGTGGCTGGCCCCGTCGGCATCCACCCAGGAGATCTTCTTGCCGACCAGGCTGCTGGCCGCCAGACCCTGCTGCAGCGAGAGGGTCGCGGTGGAGTCGGAGGACAGCTGCTCGAGCTTCTCGACCTGGGTGAACTGCGCGGTCTGGGCCATGAACTCGCTGCTGTCGACCGGCTTGGACGGGTCCTGGTAGCGCAGTTGCGCTACCAGCAGCTTCAGGAAGGCGTCCTTGTCCAGCTGCGTCTTGTCCTTCGGCACCGACGCCGAGGGGCCGACCTGTGTGACCGGGACATTGATCCCTGAGCTCGTGACGGGGGTGGTCATGGTCTCTCCTGCCGGGTAGCGAGGTGGTCTTCGGGCTGGTCGGGCTGTTGGTGGTGGTGGGAGCGGTTCACAGCGTGAGATCCACCCTTCGGCGCAGGCCGCCGAGCAGTCGCGGGGAAGGGGTGTCGGCGACTGCGCTCGACCGCTCCCCCACCGGACGTCGTCCCGCCCGGTCCTCGCTGCCGCCACCGGTGTCTTCCCGGCCGGACTGGCCGGCCGTCCGCGGATCCTGCTGCGGCGCCTGGAAAGGCGCCTGGTCGGAGACCTGCACCGAGGCACCATCGGACAGACCACCGGCCGCCAGGTCGGCGCGCAGGTCGCCGAGTGCCATGCGCAGCACCTCGCGGGTCACGTCGCTGGCCGCGTGCAGGTTCAGGCTCAGCCCGGCGGCGCCCATCGTGGCTACCACCTGGATCGCGCCGAGGTCGGCCGGACGCAGCTGGACGGTGATGGTGTGCAGCCCGGTGCGGGACGCCTCGCTCGCCGCGGCGAGCGCTCGGGTCGAGACCTGCGCGGCGACCTGGGCCGCGAGCTGCGGCACGACCACCGGGTTCGCCTGCGGCGCAACGCTGCTGGTCGGCGTGACCGTCGCGGCGGCGGCGGCGGGCACGGTGGCCGGGACGACCTGCAGGACGGCGGGCGTGGGCGTCTCGACTGCCGGGTTGGCCGCCGTCGTGGCTGGCTGCGCGGCGTGGTTCGGCTCGGTGTCGACCGCCCCGATGACCGCTCCCTTGCTGGTGGCCGGGCCGGCGTTCACGGTGAACGCTGCCGCCGCGACCGGGGCGTCGCCCGGCACGTTCGTGCTGGGGGCGATGTGGCCGGGGGCCTGAGGCTGCGACGCGGACAGTGCCGGACCGGCGTCCGGGGTGCCAGGCCGGGCGACGGCCGCGAGCTCCTGCGTGCCCTGGGTGGGCGCCGGCGCCTGAGTCGTCGAGGTAACGGTGGTGGCAGAGGTCGTGGCGGCGACGAGGTCGGCGACCATGGTCTGCGCTCCCCGGTCGGCCGTTGCGGTTGCGACGGCGGCGACGGTCGTCGCGGTGACCGCGGCCTGCTCGGCCGCGACGGCGCCGGGCGTGACAGCCGTTGCGCCCGGGGAAGCGCTTTCGGCCGCGGGGCTGGCCGCGTCGGTGTTTGCCGCGTCGGTGCCGGGGCCGTCGGGAGTGGCCTCGTCGCGTCGGTCGACCTCGTCGGTCGCCGCCGGGTCGGTTCCGGTGGCGCGGCGCAGCGCGTGCTCGAAGCCTTCGCGGTGCGGCGCGCGCTCGCTGCGGTCGCCACCCGGCGCACGGTCCGCGCGGGCGGACTGGCCCGACCTCGCCGAGGTGGCAGCGGGGCCGGGAGCACGCTGCGGCAGTGCAGCGGGCAGTGCGGGGCTCATGCGGCTCCTTCCATCGCGGCGGTCACCCGTCGCACGTAGATCCTGGTCTCGGAGTACGGCGGGATGCCGTGGTACTTCTTCACGGCACCCGGCCCGGCGTTGTAGGCAGCCAGCGCCAGCGGTACCGAACCGAACGCGTCCAGGTGCTTCTTGAGCAGGCGGGCGGCACCGTCCACGGCTTGACTGGGGTTGCTCGGGTCGACGCCGAGCTCGCGAGCCGTGCCAGGCATCAGCTGCATGAGCCCGATCGCCCCCGCGCCGCTGCGGGCGGAGGCGTCGAAGCCGGACTCGGCCTTCGCCACCGCCTTCAGCATCCCGGCGGGCAGGTCGTAGCGCTGGGTCGCCGCGGCGAACAGCGCGTCGTAACGGGTCGATCCGCTGGCCGCCTGCCGAAGCGCGGACGGGCGGGCCACGCCCACCGGGCTGCTGGCGACGGCGTGGGAGTTGCCGGCGGGCAGCACCCGCCGGATCCGGGTCGGCGTCTCGTAGACCTTGGCGATCTTGACGTCGGTGCCGGTGTGCGGGGCGTGCAGCATCTTGCCGCCGCCGACGTAGATGCCGATGTGGTGGTCGC
This sequence comes from Angustibacter sp. McL0619, assembly GCF_049994355.1. Lineage (NCBI taxonomy): Bacteria > Bacillati > Actinomycetota > Actinomycetes > Kineosporiales > Kineosporiaceae > Angustibacter > Angustibacter sp. McL0619. The sequence goes on from NZ_CP188257.1 coordinate 2,993,322, forward strand.
CGAAGACGAGCAGGTCACCCGGCTTGGCGTCCGCCATCGAGGCGACGGCCTGGCCGGAGTCCTTCTGCTCGTGCACGGTGCGCGGCAACTTGACGCCGAGGTCGTCGAACACCCGCTGCACCAGGCCGGAGCAGTCCAGACCGTTCTGCGGGTCGGTGCCGCCCCACTTGTAGGGAACGCCCAGGTACTTGCGCGCGTCGGTGACCACGTCGTCGCCGTCCGGTCCCGCCGGGGACGACGAACCCAGGGTGGCGGAGTCCTGCGACGTGGAGTCGCCGGTGGCCGCAGCGAGCTGGACGGCGAAGCCGGAGTCCGTACCGGTGGCCGCGGCCGGCTGCGCGGTCGCGAGGGTGGCGATGCTGCTGCGGATCTCCTCGATCCGGGACAGCACGGAGACGGCGGTCATGCCAGCCCCCGCGAGGACCGTGCAGCATGCCGGGCGCCGGAAAGGTCGTCGCTGAGCGCCTGGTCGGCTCGGGCCCGCTCGGCGAGCTGCGCCTCACGGTGCCGCTCGGCCAGCCGCTCGATCGCCCGGGCCCGCATCCGGGCCTGCATCCACTGCTCCCGCGCGGCGTCCAGGTCCTGCTCGGAGACGGACCGGGCCAGCACGGCCTCCCCCACTGCGGCGGCCATCGCCGCCCGGGCGGCCACTGCGGCCAGGAAGTGCGCCGCTGGCCCGCTCGGGGCGCTGCCGGCGCCCTGCAGCTCGGACGTGCGCCGCAACACCGTGGTCTCGGCGGTGGACAGCCTGGACTGGGCGCCACCGAGGGAGCGGCGAGCCTGCTCCTCCTGGACGCCGCGGGCCCGCAGCAGGCCGCTCAGGGCGAACTTGGTCATGGCCGGGCACCCGCCTCGAGCAGCGCGGACACGATCGCGGTCAGGTGGGACCACGCGGTCTGGCTGGACACGGTGTCCTCGAGGGGCTGGCGCAGGAAGGCGTTGACCGCGTCCCAGTGCACCAGGGCGGCGTCGACGTCCGGGTCCGCGCCCGGGGCGTACGCGCCGACCTCGATCAGCTCACGGGCGTCGCGGTGCGCCGCCAGCACCCGGCGCAGCACGGTCGAAGCGGCCCGCTGCTCGGGGGTGGTTACTGCGCCGGAGACCCGCGAGACGGACTCCAGGACGTCGATGGTCGGGAAGTGCCCGGCGGTGGCCAGCCTGCGGGACAGCGTGATGTGCCCGTCCAGGATCGAGCGCGCAGCGTCGGCGATCGGTTCGTTGTGGTCGTCACCGTCGACCAGCACGGTGTAGATCCCGGTGATCGTGCCGTGCTCGCCCGGCCCGGCCCGCTCGAGCAGCTTCGGCAGCAGCGCGAAGGTCGAGGGCGGGTATCCGCGGGTGGCCGGCGGCTCGCCGTTGGACAGCCCGATCTCGCGCTGGGCCATCGCCACCCGGGTCAGGCTGTCCATCATGAGCAGCACGTCGAGACCGCCGTCGCGGAACCACTCGGCGATCCGGGTGGCCACGAACGCGGCCCGCAGCCGGGTCACAGCCGGCGCGTCGGAGGTGGCGACGACCACGACCGAGCGGGCCAGGCCCGCCTCGCCGAGGTCGCCCTCGACGAACTCGCGGACCTCACGGCCACGCTCACCGACCAGCGCGAGCACGCTGATCGAGGCGCTGGTGCCGCGGGCGATCATGGACAGCAGGCTGGACTTGCCGACTCCGGAGCCGGCGAAGATCCCGAGCCGCTGACCGCGCCCGGCGGGCACCAGGGTGTCCAGCGCGCGCACTCCGAGCGAGATCGGGGAGTCGACCCGCTGGCGCAGCAGCGCCTGAGGTGCGCGGTGGTTCACACCGACCAGGTCGCCGCGCAGCGCGATGCCGCCGTCGACTGGCTGGCCCAGACCGTCCAGGACGCGGCCGAGCAGGTCCTCGCCCACCCGTATCCGCAGCCCGTCGCCGGAGCCGAAGACCGGGTCGCCGGCCCGCAATCCCTCGACCTCGCCGAGCGGCATACAACGCACCCGGTCGGCGGTGATGCCGACGACCTCGGCGGGGACGCCGTCCAGCCCGTTGGTGGAGGCGAGCAGCAGCAGGTCGCCGACGGCCGCCTGAACGCCGACGACCTCGACGACGAGACCGAGGACGGCGCTGATCCGGCCGACCCGCTGCGCGGTGGCGGCACGGACGGCGACGTCGAGGCGCTGCAGGACCGAGCCGCTCATGCGCGCTCCGCGCTCAGCCGGGTGCTCGCGGTGGCGCGCACGGAGTCCAGGGCGCGCGCCAGTGCCGCCTCGATGCGGGCGTCCACGACCGACCCGGCCTGCTCGGCGACGGCGTCGCCACGCAGCAGGGTGCCATCGCGCACCAGCCGCACCTCGTGACCCTCGAAGCGGAAGGTCGCGTCATCGTCGAGCTCGGCGCGGTCGGCCTGGTCGCGGACGATCTGCACGTCCTGCGGGTTGAGCCGCACGGTGACCGGCGCGTCGGTCGGCAGCGGGCTGAGCGCGCGACGGATGCCACCGAGCGCGGCGGCGTCCACCACGGCAAGCTCAGCGCCGAGGATGGCGCGGGCCAGCGTCACCGCGGCTTCGAGCACCATGTCGGCCACGTCCTCGAGACCGGGCACGCAAGCGGAGCCCAGCTGATCGGCTGCCCGGCCGAGGCCGCCCAGCGCGAGCTGGACGTCGCCGCGGGCTGCCTGCTCGAACGCGACGCGCTGGCGCTCGGCGGCGTCCATGATCGCCTGGGACCGGGCGGCGGCGGCGCGCTGTCCACTCGACAGGCCCTCCGCGTACCCGAGCGCCCGTGCGGCGAGCCGGTTGTCGGCGCGGTCGGTGCCTGCGCCCACGGTCAGCGGCGCGAAGCGGCGCGCGTCAGTCGACGTACTCATCGTCGCCCCCGCGCCGCAGCATGATCTGGCCGCTCTCCTCGAGCGAGCGGATGACCTGGACGATCTTGGCCCGTGCCTCCTCGACCGCAGCGACACGCTGCGGGCCGAGCAGGCCGATCTCCTCCAGCAGGTTCTCCCGTGCCCGCTCGGACACATTGCTGAGGACCTTTTCGCGCACGAGGTCGGTGACACCCTTGAGAGCCACGGCGAGGTCGCCGGTCTCCACCTGGCGCAGCACGAGCTGGACGCCGCGGTCCTCCAGGGTGGTGACGTCCTCGAACACGAACAGGCGGGCGCGGACTGCCTCGGCGAGCGCGGGGTCGCGGCTCTCCAGGCTCTCCAGGATGATCCGCTCGGTGGCCGGGTCGGCCCGGTTGATCAGGTCGACCAGCGGCTGCACGCCACCGACGGCGGCGGCGTTGCGGCCGGGCTGAAGGACGGTGGAGGTCTGCCGCTCGAGCACGTCGGCGACGACCCGGACCATCTCGTGGTTGGTGCGCTCCATGGTGCCGATGCGGTGCGCGACCTCGGCCTGCTGGTCCGGCGGCAGACCGGACAGGATGACCGACGCCTGGTCCAGCTGGAGGTGGGCCAGCACGACCGCGACGACCTGCGGGTGCTCACCGGACAGGAAGCTGACCAGGGTGCGCGGGTCGGCGTCGGCCAAGAACGAGAACGCGTCGGTCGCGTGCGCCTTGGCCAGCCGGTCGATCACCGCGGAGGCACGCTCGGAGCCGAAGGTCGCGGCGAGCAGCTCGTGCGCCACCTCGACGCCACCGCCGGCCGCGTTCGCCGCACCGGCGCCGAACGCGTCCTGGAACTCCTGCAGCACCGACTCGACGACCTCGGGCGCGACGGAGCGCAGCCGGACGATCTCGCCGGCCACCTCCTCGATCTCGGCCTCGCGTAGCTGCGACAGGATCGGCGCAGAGCGCTCGCGACCGATCTGCATGAGCACGATCGCGACCTTCTGCGGCCCGGTCAGGGCTGCGACCGCGGGCTCGGTCAACGTCGCCACCATCAGCCCCGGCGGTCCGCGAGCCAGCCGCGCAACAGCTCGGCCACCTCTTCGGGCTGGCGCTCGACCAGCGAGAGGACGTCGTCCTTGCGGCGCTGCGGGATGGCCGGTGCCGGCCCGTCGTCCGCCGAGCCCAGGGCCGGCAGCCGGTCGGCCGCCTCCAGGGCCTGGCGCTGCGCGGGGACACCCACCTGCGACTCCAGCAGGTCCAGTCGCATCAGGTCGTCGGTCGCGGCCTGCGCCTTGCGCTTGCGCCAGGACAGCCAGAGCATCAGCAGGACGATGAGCACGACCAGCGTGATCCCGGCCTGCTTTGCCCAGCCGACCATCTGCGCGCGCTGCTGTGCCTGCTCGGCCTTCTTCAGCTCGACCGCATCGGCCTTGGCTGCGGTCTGGTCGAACGGCATGCTCGTCACGTTCAGGGCGTCGCCGCGAGTGGTGTCGATACCGGCCGCAGTGCGCACGGCGCTCTCCAGCTTGGTCAGGTCGACGCCCTTGGTCTTGTCGTCCACGACGACCGAGACCGACTGGCGCACAATGGAACCCGGCGTCGCCTTCTTGTGCTCGGTGACCTTGGACTGGGCGTTGTTCGTGGTCGTCGTCGACTTCTCGTAGCTGCCGCTGCCGCTGGATCCGCTCGGCACCGCCAGGTTGTCCGTGCCGAGCACCCCGCTCGCGGAGCCGCTGCCGCCGGCGTACTTCTCGGTGGTCGTCGAGGTGGCCAGTGGCTTGGCCTCCTTGTCGGTGTACACCCGCTCGGTCGTCGTGTCGATCGAGTCGAACTGGAGCGTGGCGTTCACCTGGGCGACCGCGTGGCCAGGGCCGACGATCTTGTCGAGCACCGCCTGCAGCTGACCTGCCTGGCGGTTCTCGTAGTCCTGGGTGAGCTGGTCGTTGGTGGCGCCACCTGAAGCGGTTCCCGTCACGGATCCGTTGGTGGACAGCAGGTTTCCCTTGCCGTCGACCACGGTGACATCGTCCGAGCTCATCCCCTCGATGCTCGAGGCGACCAGGTGCACGACGCTCTGCACCTGCTGGCTGCTCATCTCGGCCCCCGGCTTCATGGAGACCAGGACCGAGGCGGTGGGCTTGCTCTGGTCGTCCAGGAACACGTCCTTGGCCGGTATGGCGAGGTGCACGACCGCGGCGCTGACGCCGCTGATGGCCTGTACGGTCTTGGCCAGCTCGCCCTCGAGGGCACGCTGGTAGGTCACCTGCTGCTGGAACTGGGAGGCGGTCACGCCCTGCTTGTCCAGCAGCGAGTAGCCGCCCTCGGACGACGCGGGCAGGCCCTGGCCGGACAGCTTGACCCGCTCGCTGTACACGAGGTCCTTGGGCACCATCACGGTCGCGCCGCCGTCGGTCAGCTGGTACTTGACGCCGTCCGCGTCCAGCTTGTCGACGATCGCGCTGGCGTCCTCGCCGGCCAGGTTGCCGAACAGCGGCGCGTACGTCGGGGCGCTGGCCCAGCGGAAGAACGCGAACCCGCCGAGCGCCAGGCCGATCACCAGCAGGATGCCGATGACCCGCTGGGCCACCGAGAACGCGACGAGCTGCTGCTGGATCCGACGGAGCGTGTCGTTCATCGCCTGCGGCATCAGCCCTGCATCCTCATGATCTCGTTGAACGCGTCAAGGGCCTTGTTGCGCAAGGTGACGGTCAGCTCGGTGGTCAGCTCGGCCTGCGTCGCGGCGACCATGTACTCGTGCACGTCCTTGAGGTCGCCGGTGGCGGCCTGGACGCCGAGCTGGTCGGCCTTGTTCTGCACGTCGCTGAGGTTCTGGATGCCACCCTCGAGCGCGTTGGCGAAGTCGGTGCCGGAGGTCCCGGCAACCCCGCCGGCGCCACCGGCGCCACCGGCGCCACCGACGCCACCGACGCCACCGACGGTGGGCACCGAGGCGTTGGACGCCAGCGCGGCGCCGATCGCGGCGATGCTCATCAGTTCCTCCCGAGGGCGAGTGCGGCCTGGTAGGCCTCGCGGGCACGATCGACGACGCTGAGGTTCGCCTGGTAGCCGCGCTGGGCCATGATCAGCTGGCCCATCTGCTGGCCGAGGTCGACGTCCGGCATCTTCACGTAGCCCTCGGCGTCAGCCAGCGGGTGGCTGGGGTCGTAGACCATCCGGCCCTCGGCGCTGCCCTTGGCGACGCCGGCCACCTGCACGCCCTGGCCGCCGTCCATCGCGGTCGCGATGATGCTGGTCTGCTGGTAGGCGTTCTCGGAGGTCCGAGTCACGTTGTTCATGTTCGCGATGTTGTCGCTGACCGCGTCCAGCCACTTGCGGTAGACCGCGACTCCGGACTGGGCGATGCCGATGGAGTCGAAGATCGGCATCAGGCGCTCCGCATCGAGGTCTTGAGGATGCTGAAGTCGTGGTCGACCGCGCGCAGCGTCAGCTGGTAGCGCAGGTTCGTGTCGACACTGGACAGGGTCTCGGTGTCGAGGTTGACGTTGTTGCCGTTGAGCCGGGTGGGCTCCAGCGACGTCTGCGTGGTCGGGGCGACGGAGCTGACCGAGCCGGAGGCGATGCTGCCGTCGTCGACGGCGCTGCGCAGGCTGTCCTCGAAGCTGACCTTGGTCGAGTGGTACCCCGGCGTCTCGACGTTCGCGATGTTGTCAGCGATCGAACGCTGACGAGCGGCCAGGCCGGTCAGAGCGCTGCGCAGGGCAACGCTGGTCACATCGTCGAACACGGAGTGCACCACCAAGTTGAGAAGTGAAACAAGGGTGGTGGCCGATCCGTGGCCGGGGTCGAGCAATCCGTGCTCACCAATGTTCTCGTCCCGGGCCGGATGGACTTGAGGCCTGGGCCGCAACGATTTTCAACGTTTCGTCGGGGTGTTCACCCGAACGCCTTAGCCGTTCACCCGTTCACTACCCCGAATGGAGTAACAGGGGGTCCGGTCAGTACGTTGCGTCGACGTACAAGGGCCGACTGGGTGCCGAGTCGAAGCGCATCCGACGGCCGACCTCGTGGTGCTGGCGTGAGCTGGTTGCGGCTCTTGCGATGTCCTCGATGAGGCGCAGCTGACGCTCCAGGACGAGCTGGGCGCGCTCGTGCATCGACTCGGGCAGAGTTGCGATGCCAGTGGGGGGCGCCCACGAGCCGAGCATCGTCGGCAGGTCCTCGTGGTCGCCGCGGCGGACTGCGGCCAGCACCGCCTCGGCGGCCTCGACGTCCTGCTCGAGGTCGGTCAGGGTGGCCACCCACACGGCGCGCCAGTCCTGCTCGGCAGCAGGGGTACCGGTCATGCCGAGGCGCCCAGCAGTGGCCCGGCGACGTTGGCCGGGACGGAGGTCATCGCCTGGGTCCAGGCCTCGCGCAGCGGCTCGATGACAGCGATGCAGCCGGCGGTGCGCTCCGGGTCCATCCGGATGTTCGCGGCGATCAGCTCACGGATCACCCAGCGGTAGAGGCTGGCCAGGCCGGCCGCGCCGTCCCAGGCTTCCGTATCCAGGCTGCTGAGCAGCTCTGCGACGATGTCCTGGGCGTGGGCGATGTTGTCGTTGGCCACCTCACGGTCGCCCTCGAGCTGGGCCCGGTGGGCCCGGGTCAGGTCAAGCGAGAGCCGGTCGTAGAGCATGACCAGCAGCCGGGCGGGCGACGCGGTGGTCGCCGCGTTCGCGCCGTAGCTGCCCGCGGCGCGCTGGTAGGCCTGGTTCTGCGGTGTCGGAAAGTTCATCAGTCGCTCCCGGAGTTGCTGCTCAGGCTGCTCAGCTGGCCGGCCAGCCAGGTGGACTGGTTCTTGAGCTTGCCCAAGGACACCTCGAGCGCCGAGTACTGCTTCTGCAGCGCGGTCTGCCGAAGAGCCAAGCGCACGTCCCAGTCGGCGATGCGGTCCGTCAGGTCCTTGATGCTGCTCTGCCGACCGGTGATAGCCGAGGCCAGCGAGCCGCCGCTGCTGGCCGCGCCCTGCGCGAGCGTCTGCACGCCGTCCGCGAAGCCGGTGCCGGCCACCGTCGCCGTCGTGAACATCGCCTTGGTCCCGGCCGGGTCCGCGGTGAGCGCGGTGCTGAACTTCGTGGAGTCGAAGCTGAGGGTGCCGTCCTTGGTGACCGAGATGCCGACCGAGGACAGCGACTTGCCACCCACGCCGGCGCTCACGCTGGACAGGATCCGGCTGGTCAGCTGGCGCATCAGGCTGTCGCCGGCCAGCGGTCCGGCACCGCTGCGGGTGCCGTCACTGGCGGCGACCCCGCTCGACGAGACCGACGAGATCGAGGCCAGCGTCGCGTTGGCTGCGTCCACCATCGCCTTCACCGCGTCACTCATCGACTGCTGGTTCGGCTGCACCGAGACGGACACGTCCGTGGCGAGCGAGTTCAGCTTGACGGTGACGCCGGGCATGACGCCCTCGACCGTGTTGGAGGACGAGGTGATGTCGAAGCCGGCGTTTGCGTCGCCCACGTGCAAGACGGCGTCCTGAGCACTGCGCACCTGGTCGAAGCCGGTGCCGGCGATCGCGCCGCCGCCGGTTGCGGTCAGGCTGAAGGCGTTCTTCGCGCCGGTGTCGGTAGCCGTGAGCTGCAGCCGGTACTGCCCCGGGGAGACCTGCACGGCGGCGGCCTGCAACCCGGAACCCGACGTGCTGTTGATCGCGCTGACCAGGGACTGCATGGAGCCGTCGGCCGGCGTGATCGCGACGGTCGTGGAGCCGCGGTGGATCTCGAACCCGGTGTCGGAGAACGAGGACGTGTCCGTCAACGACGAGTAGGTCGTCCCGCTGACCACGGACTGCGCGGTGGCCAGCTTGCTGACCGAGAAGGTGCTGGTGCCGGCCAGGGCGCCTGCCGAGGCGGTGGCCGTGACGGCGCTCGAACCGGACGAGGCGGACGCCGCCGTCCAGGTCGTCGACTTCTGCAGCAGCTCGGCGGCCGTCTGCAGCGAGGACATCTTGGAGTTCACCGTCTGCAGGGCGGTGACGGCGACCTGCTGGCTGCCGAGGCTGGTCTTGAGCCGGGTCTGCGGCGCGGCGTTCAACGTCATCAGCTGGCTGATGATCGTTGTCGTGTCCAGACCACTGATCAGTCCGTCGACGCTCGTGGCCACGTCAGCTCCTCGCTGCTCGGTTCACCGGAGATCGGGGGTGGATGCGCCTGATGGGCGGGGCCGTGTGGCCCCGCCCATCAGGTCACACCCGAACTGCTGGGTCGTGCTGGTTACTGCCGGTGGTACTGGTTACTGCTGGGCTCAGCCGAGCAGCTTCAGGACCGACTGCTGCGACGAGTTCGCCTGAGCGAGCATCGACGTGCCGGCCTGCTGCAGAATCTGCGCCCGGGTGAAGCTGGTCATCTCCGCGGCCATGTCGGTGTCGCGAATCTGGCTCTCCGAAGCGGACAGGTTCTCCACCGCGACGTTGAGGTTGTTGATGGTGTGCTCGAACCGGTTCTGGTAAGCACCGAGCTGCGAGCGGGTGTTCGACACGGACTTGATGGCCGAGTCGATCGTGCTGATCGCCGAGCTGGCGCTGTTGACCAGGTCCAGACCGGAGGTGCCGAGTGAGGTCGCGTCGACCTTGCCGATCTTGACCTGGATCTGGTTGTCGGACGTGCCGTTGGCACCGACCTGGAACAGGCCACCAGTGGCGCTGGCGGTGCTCGAGGTCAGGTCCTGCACACCCGGAGCGTCGGACGAGGAGACCGCGAACGAGGCGCCATTGGCCTGGCTGCCGGAAAGCTCAACCTTCCACACGCCGTTGCCCGTGTCGCTCACCTTGGCCTGGACGGTGCCAGCCGCGTAGCCGGTCACGCCGGTGAACGCGTTGTCCACACCCTGCTGCAGGGCAGCCTGGTAGTCGGCCGCGGTCGAGTAGCTGCCATCGGCCACGCTGACGTTGAAGGCCGTGGACGCACCGGCGGTGCCGTCGGACTTCGTGAACGCGCCCGTGACGGTGAAGCTGGCGGAGCTGGCAGTGACGCCGGTCGATGCGCCGGAGACCGAGCCGGCAACCTTGGAGACGTCGCCGCCGTAGGTTCCGTCGAGCAGCTTCGACGCACCGAACGAGGTGGTGCTACCGATGCGGTTCAGTTCGGTGTTGAGCTGGTTGAACTCGGTCTGGGCCGCGGTGCGAGCGTCCGAGTCCTGCGAGCCGGAGTTGCTGGCCTGCACAGCGAGGTCACGCATGCGCTGCAGGATCGCGGTGGACTCGTTCAGGGCGCCGTCAGCGGTCTGCACGACGTTGACGCCGTCCTGAGCGTTGCGGACGGCGACCTTCAGGCCACCGATCTGCGAGCGCAGGCCCTCGGAGATCGAGAGGCCGGCAGCGTCGTCCGCCGCGCGGTTGATGCGGAAGCCGCTGGAGAGCTTCTCTAGGGACTTGCTCATCTGGTTGTCGGTGACCGACAGGTTGCGGTACGAGTTCTGCGCCGCGATGTTCTGGTTGATGCGAAGACCCATGATGAAACTCCTCCGTGATGGGGTCCGAGTGCCCTTCCGTGGGCTGTCAACCGCTCAATCGTCCGAGCGGCGATGGGGATGAGACTTTTCGAAAGACTTTTCGTCAGGCCGTCAACGTGATGTCGGCACGCATGCCCGGGCCTGCTGCCGGGCGCGGGGCCGGCGCGGCGGACGAGGCGGCGGCGAACGCTGCGACCTTGGCGTAGTAGGCACTGCGCCGGCGAGCCACCACACCGTCCGGCCGCTCGGGCTCGGTGACCTGCTCCGGGTCGAGATGGGTGTTCATGCCGTCACGCAGCAGCACGAGCGCCTCGGCCCGCAGCTGTGAGACGCGAGACTCGGTCACGCCGAGCTCGCGGGCGATCTCGGCCATCGGCCGCTCGCCGAGGAAGTACTGCTCGACCACGACGCGCAGCCGCTCGGGCAGCGCCGACACCGCGGCTGCGAGGTAGCGCATCCGCTCCTGCTGGACGACGAACTGCCCGGCGTCAATGTGGTGGGCGTCCTGGGATACGTGCTCGTCCGCCGAGCCGTTCATGTCGACCAGCTGGTCCAGGCTGATGACGACGCTTCGATGCAGGTCACCGCGAGTAGCCGACACCGAGCCGACCTCGACCTCCAGCTCACGGGCGAGCTCGACGTCCGTGGGCCAGCGGCCCAGCTCGCTGGCCATCCGGTCCTCGGCCTGAGCCATCTGGCGACCCTTGCTGCGAACACCGCGACTAGCCCAATCGGATGCACGTAGCTCGTCAACCAGTGCGCCGCGTATCCGAGTCCTGGCATAGTGGCCGAACGGCACCCCAGTAGTGGGGTCGTACGCACGAGCTGCCTTCACCAGGGCCAGCTGGCCGGCCGAGACCAGGTCGCCGCGCTGAACGTGAGAGGGCACTCGGCCGAGGATCTCGGAGACGAGGTAGCCGACGATAGGCAGGTGCTCGCGCACCAGGTTGCGACCGGCTTCGCCCAAGGGCGCGTCGGATCCACCGGAGTCCAGCGCGGGCCGTACCTCGGTTTTGCTAGAGAACTGCATGAGTGCGTTCTCGGCGCGCCTGCGCACGTTCTGTAGCCCACCGACCATGATCGTCTCGTCGTTCTCGGGTTCTTCTCCTCAGGTCGAGCCAGGACCGACCGATGCAGTCGTTGACGGAGATGTGCTCCGGCGGAGGGTTCGGTTTCATGGGGCTTGCTGAGGTGTCCACCGTGCTGTGGACCGAGCGTGAGCTGCTCGAGCTGCTGCTGTTCAAGCTCGAGGAGGAGCAGCTGGTGCTCGCCAGTGGTCGTACTCGCTGGCTGGCGCACGCGACACGTGAGGTCGAGATGGTCATCGAGCAGATCCGCGGCGCCGAGCTCTCGCGCGCAGTCGCGGTCGACGACCTGGCCGACGAGCTGGGGCTGCAGCCCGGGCCGAGCCTGACCGCGCTGGCCGACGCCGCGCCGGGTCCGTGGAGCGAGATGCTGCGCGACCACCGGCAGGCCTTCCTCGACCTGACCGACGAGATCAGCCAGATCTCCAAGGCCAACCGCGAGCTGCTGGGGCAGGCCGCCCGCACCAGCCGAGAGGTGCTGATGGGTGTCGAGGGCCACGCGGCGCAGACGTACACCCCGCACGGCACCAAGACGATGCCCACGCCGTCCACCCGCGTCATCGACCGGGCTCTGTGAGTCGACGATGTCCAGCACCTTCTCCGGCCTGAGCACGGCGCTGAACGCACTGATGTCTCAGCGCGCGGCGCTGACCGTCACCGGCCAGAACATCGCCAACGCGAACACCGTCGGCTACAGCCGCCAGCGGGCCGAGCTGTCCGCGATCGTCTCGAGCGCGAAGACCGGCATGACGTCCGGTACCGCCATCGGCACCAACGGCGGCGGCGTCACGGTCTCCTCGATCCGCCGGCTGGCCGACGCGTTCGTCGACGCCCGCCAGCGCGACGCGCACTCCACCTCGTCCTACGCCACCGCCCAGAGCGGTGCGCTGGACACGCTGGAGGGCATCCTCGGCGAGCCCTCGGACAACGGCCTGTCGGCCCAGCTGTCCGACTTCTGGGGCGCCTGGCAGGGGCTGGCGAACACACCGGACAGCGTGCCTGCCCGGCAGGCGCTGCTCAGCAAGGCCGCCGCGATCGTCACCACCATCACGCACGGCCGGGCGAGCATCGACGGGGCGTTCACCGACACCCGCTCCCAGCTGGACGCGCTGGCGACCGACGTCAACTCGACCTCGCAGAGCATCGCGGACCTGAACGACCAGATCCGCTCGCTGACCGCTGGCGGCAACACCCCGAACGAGCTCATCGACCAGCGCGACCAGCTCTCGCTGCACCTGTCCGAGCTGGTCGGCGGCCGCAGCTTCGCGAACGACGACGGCACCGTGAGCATCAGTGTCAACGGTGTCAGCGTCGTGACCGGCACCCACGCCGCAACGCTCAGTGTCAGCGGTGGCGGGACGATCGACACGCTCGCCAGCAACCCGCTGCAGCTCGCGTGGTCCAACGGGTCCACCGCGTCGTTCGACTCCGGACAGGTCGCGGGCACCATCGACGCGCTGACCAGCACGTTCGTGGACGCCGCGAGCAGCTACGACCAGATCGCCAACGTGTTGGCCACCTCGGTCAACGCCATCCACGCCACCGGTCAGGACCTGGACGCGGTGCCGACCGGCGACTTCTTCGCCGGGACGACGGCCAAGACCCTGGCCCTCGCGGTCACCGACCCACGCAAGGTGGGCGCCGCGGCGCTCGCCGCGGACGGCAAGCCCTCGCTGGACGCCTCGGTGGCCGATGCGATGGCTGCGCTCGCCACCTCGCGCACCGGTCCCGACGTGCAGTGGAGCTCGTTCGTCGCCGCCACCGGCGTGACGACCGCACAGGCGCACAGCAACGTCTCGGTGCGGACGGCGATCAGCTCGCAGTCGGACGCCAACCGGGCCTCGACCTCCGGGGTCAGCCTGGACGAGGAGATGTCCAACATGCTCATGTTCCAGCGCGCCTACGAGGGCGCGGGGCGGATGATGACGGCGATCGACGAGATGCTCGACACGCTGATCAACCGCACCGGACAGGTGGGGAGGTAGCCGTGCGCGTCACCCAGAGCTCGATCGCCGCGTCCAGCCTGGCGAACCTGCAGGCGAGCCTCGCCCGCAACGCCCAGCTGCAGGAGCAGATGACCAGCGGCAAGGTCATCAACCGACCTTCCGACTCCCCCACCGGCATCGTCAGCGTGATGTCGATGAAGTCGCAGATCGCCTCGAGCACCCAGTACTCGCGCAACGCTTCCGACGGCGCGGCGTGGCTCGGCCAGGCCGACGACACGCTGCAGACCGTCAACGCCCGATTGCAGCGAGTGCGTGACCTGGTGCTGCAGGCCTCATCCACCGGTAGCCAGGACCTCGCCGCCCGCCAGGCCGCGGCCACCGAGGTCAGCAGCCTGCGCGACGAGCTGATGGGGCTGGCCAACACCTCGTACGCCGGCCGGCCGATCTTCGGCGGCACCACCTCGTCCAGCACGGCTTACGACCCGGCCACCTACGCCTACATCGGAAACAGCGGCCAGGTGACCCGCAGGCTCGACTCGGCGACCACGATCGAGGTCGGCGCCAACGGTCCTTCTGTTTTCGGTGACGGCGCCACCTCGATGTTCGCACTGCTGGACGACATCGCGTCCAACGCGGTCGCGGACCCCAGCGCCCTGCAGGCCAACCTGACGAACCTCGACAGCCGGATGAGCGGCGTCCTCACCACGCTCACCGACATCGGCGTGCGGGCCACCCGGGTGGCTTCGGCGGTGACGACCAGCGACGACAACGTGCTCTCGATGAGCAGCACGCTGTCCGGTATCCAAGACATCGACCTGCCCAAGACGATCCTGGACATGCAGCTGTCCAGCAACGCATACCAGGCCGCGCTGAACGCCACCGCCAAGGTCCTGCAGCCGTCCCTGATGGACTTCCTGCGGTGAGTGAGCCGATGATCGACCTCGTGAGCGAAACCGACCTGCCCGTCCTGGAGTTCGTCGACGCCGTCCCCGGCCTGCCCGGCATGTCCCGGTGCGTCCTGGTCCAGCTGGACGATTCGGGCGCGCTGTTCCGGCTGCGGTCGGTCATCGATCCGGACCTGCAGCTCGTCGTCGCCGCCCCGGCGGTGTTCTTCGAGGACTACTCCCCCGAGGTCGACGACGTGACCGCAGAGAGCATCAGCCTGACCGCCGTCGAGGACGCCCTGCTGCTCGTCGTGGTCACCGTCGGCGCCAACCTGGCCGAGTCGACCGCGAACCTGCTCGCCCCGATCGTCGTCAACCAGCGGACCCGGCAGTGCGTCCAGGTGCTGCAGCAGCGCGGTGCGCACTCGCTGCACGAGCCGCTGATTCCCGCCTGACACAACGGTTCTCGCCGTGGGGGCACCAGGATGAGCGGGAGCTACGTCCCGTCGGGATGGGAGATCGAACGCAGCCGCGTCGAGCGCAACGCGCGCGCCGAGGTGCTGCGGCTCGAAGCCCTGCTCGAGCGCGCCCCGTTGGGTTCGGGCCGAGGTCGCCGCATTGCGGCGCAGGTCGGCTTCGCTCGTCACAAACTGCGGACGTCGCTGTCCATGCCCGAGTACCTTAGGTACCTCGAGACGACGAACCCGGCGCGCTACCTGGCGCTGTGGCGAGAGAACGGCCCGCCGGACGGCGGCCGAGCCGCCCGGACCTCGGGCGACTGACCACCTTCCGCTCCGAACTTCCGCACCCGATCCGGTATCAGCCGGTACGCCGCCGCGATCTGTGGTGATGACAACCCTGTCGACGGAAGGCCATCTGATGACGTACCGAGAGATTCCCCCTGCGCCGGCGGACGGCGCCCACCCGCTCGGCCGCCACGTCAACCACGACCCGCGCTCGCGTGCCTTCGCGCACCTGGCCTCGGGCCGTACGTTGCAGTCCGTCCGGCACACCCGGCACGCCCCGGTCTTGGATCAGGGCAGCCTAGGTTCCTGCACGGGCAACGCACTGACCGGCGCCCTGGCCAGCGACCCGCTCTACGCCGGCCTGCCGTCGGGTACGGAGCTCGACGAGGCCAAGGCCGTCGAGATCTACTCGGCCGCCACCAAGGTCGACCCCTACGACGGCGACTACCCGCCCACCGACACGGGCTCGGACGGGCTGTCGGTCGCGAAGGTCGCCACCACCCTCGGGCTGATCTCCGGCTACCGGCACGCGTTCAGCCTGGACGACGCGTTGGACGCGCTGCAGGACGGTCCGGTCATCACCGGAGTCAACTGGTTCGCCGGCTTCGACAACCCGGACGGCGACGGCAACGTCTCGATCAGCGGGGCGATCCGCGGTGGCCACGAGATCGTCGTGGACCAGTACGACGCCGACCACGGCCGCATCGGGCTGACCAACTCGTGGGGCGAGGGATGGGGCCTGGACGGTCGGTTCTTCATGTCCACGGCCACCTGGGGCAAGCTGCTCGAGCAGGACGGCGACGCCACGATCCTGGTGCCGGCCAACGCTCCCGCACCGACGCCCGAGCCGACGCCGACCGGCGGGGCGAGCTTTCTTGACGCGGATCCTGTCCTGGCTGCGCGGGTTGCTCGGGCTGCGGCACGGCGGGGCATGAGCATCGAGGACTGGCTGTTGAACAACCTCAAGCACTACTTCACGCGCTGAGGCGACCACCGCCCGGGACTAGGGATTTCCCTAGTCCCGGGCGCTCGTCGTGGGTACTTCCTGTTGAGCCTGTGTTGAGCGGGCCGCGGATACTTTCCGGGTGTCCACCGGGGAGGAACCATGACAGACCGAATCGCCACCTACGTGTACGCGCGCGACGCGATCAGCAAGGCAGGGGTGACCAGCCAGCTGCACTGCTGCCCGGACATCACGATCGTGGACGACGCGCAGCTGGACACCGCACAGGTCGCGGTCGTGGTGACCGACGTCCTGGACGACGAGACGCTGCGGGTGCTGCGCGGACTGCGTCGCGGCGGGGTTCCCGGCACGGTTCTGGTGGCCGCGATGATCGACGACTCGGCCGTGGTCGCCGCGGCCGAGGCCGGGGTGTGCGGCATGCTGCGCCGATCGGAGGCGACACCCGCGGCTCTGGGCCGGGCCTGCGCCCGGGTGGCGCGCGGCCAGGGCGAGGTGCCCGCAGACCTGTTGGGGCACCTGCTCGACCAGGTCGGCAAGCTGCAGCGCCACGTGCTGGCGCCGCGCGGGCTGACGTTCGCCGGGCTCACCGCGCGCGAGACCGAGGTGCTTCGGCTCGTCGCCGACGGCCACGGGACGGCGGAGATCGCCAGCCAGCTCTGCTATAGCGAGCGCACCGTCAAGAACGTGCTGCACGAGGTGACCACGAGACTGCAGCTGCGCAACCGCTCGCACGCCGTGGCGTACGCGGTGCGCGAGGGACTCATCTGACCGGGTCCGGGGCGAGCCCGGCCAGGATCCCCTCCAGAGTCCGCCTGGCCGTTCGCGCCGACTCCTGCACCTGCCGCGAGGACCACGGGTGCTCGGCCAGCCGCTGCCAGCTCTCCAGCGACTCGACGGCGGCCTGACGAAGCTGCTCCGGGGTCGGCGACTGCAGACCCAGCCGGGTGCCGGCGTCGTGCCCGTTCCCACCCAGCAGCCGGTCCAGCTCGGCGGTGCGCTCCTCCGGCAGGTCCAGCGCCCCCGAGCGCAGCAGGTCCAGCAACCGGACCTCGGCGAAGGCGTGCGCTCCGGCCAGGATCATCTCCGTGCGCCCCCGCAGCCGGTCCGGGTCCTGGCACCCGCCCGAGGCGAGCACCGCCTCCAACGAGGACAGTGCCGTCCGGGCCTTGAGCACCCGGGCCCGCTCCGCGAACTGGGTGACCAGCACCTTCCGGAGCTGGTCCAGGCCGCTGCGCCGGCCGAGCTCCTCGGCGAGCTCGCTGGCCGTCTTTGTCTCGCCGGTGCGGATCAGGTCGACGGACAGCCGCACACCGAACAGGCCCAGTCGCGCCAGCAGCTGGGCGCGCGCCGGTTCGGTCACCTCCGTGGTGGTCAGCCCGAACGCGAACCGGTCCGCCGTCAGCAGCAGGCCGACGACCTCGTCGTCCGGTGCGGACGCGATCTCGGCGAGGGCCCGGAACTCGTCCTCGCGCAGCGTTGCGGCCGCATACGCAAGGAGCCCGGCCACCGGAAGCACCATCGGGCAGATCCGTCGCAGCCGAGGGTCCTGCTGGTAGCGCTCGGCGATCCTGGCGGCGGTGTCGAGGGCGTCCAACCGGCTCGAGCCCATCTCGTCGGCGCGCGAGATGACCCCGATCGCGTTGACCGGGGCACCGTCCACCAGCGCGTCCTCGGTGAACGCCTCCAGGAAGCGGACGTCGCTGGAGTGCGCGTGCCGCAGCAGGTAGAGCACGGCGTCCGCCTCCGCCACCCGCTCCTGCTCGTCCTGCGGTGTCAGGGCCTGCAACGTCCGGGCCGAGATGTCCGCCGACAGCGAGGCCAGACCTGGGGTGTCGATCAGGGTGATCTCGCGCAGCCGCTGGGTCGGCCAGCTCACCACCAACCGCTCGACGTCCCCGGCCGGCACGCCGCCGAGGTCAACCTCGAGCGCGCCGCCCGACCTGCGGAACGGGCGGTTCCGCGGTTGCCCGGCATGCGGGTGCAGGACGACGCGAGGCTGGTCGCCACGCACGTACCAGGTCACGATCTGGGTGCACTCGCCGGCGTCGGTCGGCGCGAGCTCCTCGCTGACCAGCGCGTTGAGCATCGTCGACTTGCCGGCCTTCACCCGTCCGGCGATCGCGACGCGCAGCGGACCGTCCAGGCGTGCCCGGAGCTCGCGCAAGGTGGCCGCCGCCTCCGGCGAGGTCGCCTGATCGGCCGCGTCCTGGAGCAGGTCGGCGATCTGGGCGGTGAGGTCGTCAGCCACGACCGCTGCCCGCGCCGGTGAGGGCCAGCCGGGCGGCGTCCTGAGTCAACGCCCGCAGCCGCGCGTCCTGCGCCACCAGCTGTTCGGCGCGCTCCTGCCGGGCTGTCGGCTCCATCGCGGCGGCCCGGTTCACGACCTCCAGGGCGACCTCCGAGGAGCGCTGGATGGACCTGGCCCGCGCGGTGAACTCGTCGCGCAGCACCCGATGGGTCTGCCGCAAGGAGTCCCGGGCCTGCTTGTTGATGACGAACGCCACCTCGTCGATGAACCGGCGCACAGCCGCCTTGGCCTGCTGGCGACGGTAGCCGACCTGCCGGGACTTGTCGTCCTTGAGGATCTTGCGTCCCACCCCGACCGCCAGTACGGCTGCGAACGGCGCGAGGAAGATGTTTGGGCCGGGGATCAGCGCGCCGCCCACGCCGAAGATCATCATCGGCACCAGGCTCGCCATGCGTCCGGCGATCAGCATCTGCGCGAACCGGCCGCCGGCGGGAGACAGGCTCTCCACCCCGGGCAGCCGGACGTCTGCGAACAGCTGGTCGTGGTTGAGACCCGGCAGCATGACGTGCTGGTCGCAGTCCAGGTCGAAACTCTCCCCGACCTGCGCCGTGAGCAGGTCCGCACGATCCGAGAGCAGGTCCTGGTTCGACACCATCGCCTTGACGAGCTGGCGCTGCAGCCAGACCTCGACGTCCGTCCAGGTGTCCTGCGGGTCACCCGCGTCGATGATCGACTCGACGTCCCGGATCACGGTGCGCAGCCGCTGCTGCAGGTCGTGCTCGACGTCCGAGACCAGGTCCTGCACGCCGTCGGACAGCATCTGCTGCCAGGTCGCCGCCGAGGACACCAGCCGCTCGGCCTGGGCATGTCGCTTGTTCAGATCGGCGACCACGGTCTGCGCGGTGGCCGGCTGCTCCACCACGCTGCGCTCGAGCTCCACGGTGCGGGCGATCTGGTCGGCCACGAACGTGACCTCCTCTGCCGCAACGGCTGCAGCGCGCTCGCCACCGGCGTTCACGTACTCGGCGAGCACCTCGCCGAGGGCCGCGAAGCCCGACTCTTGCTCGAGCTCGGCGTCGATCCGCGAACGCATCCGCAGGAACGAGGACACCGGGACGACCGGCATGTCGAGACCGGCGCGGCGCAGGTGTTCACGATTGAGCTCGACGATGCGACGCCACTGCGGGTAGAGGTCCGTCTTGGTGACCACGCACGCGGCGGCCGGGCACCGCTCCAGGGCACTGCGCAGGAAGTCGAGCTCGGGAGCGGTCAGCTCCTGCGCGGCGTCCGTGACGAACAGCAAGCCCTCGGCCCGACCCAGGGCCCGCAGGGTGATGGCACCGTGCGCCGAGTCCAGGCCGCCGACGCCCGGTGTGTCCACCAGGCACAGTCCGCTGCGCAGCATGCGGTGCGGCAGCCTGACCTCGACCGACCGCAGCCGGCGACGGTTGCCCGGGTTGCCGGACTCGAGCACGTAGTCGGACAGCTCGTCCACTGCGACGTCCTGCTGGGTTGGGTCCTGGTCCAGCTCGGCCGGCTCGACGTACGCGGTGGCGCCGGCGGTGGCGCCGAACCGGACGAACGTCGGTACCGCCGTCACCTCATCGGCGTCGACCGGGCACACGTCCGTGCGGAGCAGGGCGTTGACCAGGGTGCTCTTGCCGCGCTTGAACTCACCCACGACGGCGACCGCGACCACCCGCTCGGCCATCCGCACGGCGGCCACCTCGAGATGGTCGGCGAGGTCGGGTCGATCCTGCTCCTTGGCGATCGCCACGGCCTGCTCGACCCGGCTGGCCACCTCCACGACCATCGAGGGCTCGCGTTCGGTCGGCGAGGGCAGCGGCTCCGGCACGGGTTGGCGAGCCGGCTCGTGCACCGGAGGAGTCGGCTCGGCAACGGGGGGCGGCTCGGCAACGGGAGTCGGCTCGGCAACGGGAGTCGGCTCGGCAACGGGGGTCGGCGCCGCCACCCGCCCCACCAGGTCCGGAACGCGGTCGGCGACCGAGGGTGGCTCACGGGCCTCGACCGTGTCCGGCTCGTTCCATTCGAGGTAGGCGTGACAGGACGCGCAGAACGTCGCGTCGTCCTCGTTGCTGAATCCACAGCTGTCACACCGGATCACAGCTCGTTGCCCCCACGCACTCGTATTGTCCGAGATGATGGCCTTGCTGCATCATTCACCACGGGTGATCGCTGCGGCTACCTGCAGCAACGCCGAGGCGGTCCAGGGGAACGGGAGGGGTCGCGATGGCAGAGGAAATCTGCTCGTCGTGCGGCGCCCGCAACCCGGCGGGAACCGAGTTCTGCCAGGCCTGTGGCACGTATATGCGCTGGGACTCCACGTCAACCGAACAGCCGGCCGCGACGCAGCCGGTCGCGCCGTCCGCCGCATCGACGTCATCGCCGACGTCCGCGCCCACATCCGCGCCCACATCCGCGCCCACGGCCGCACCGACGTCCGCACCGACGTCCGCGGCGGCTCAAACCACCTCCCCGATCCAGCCGCAGCCTCCGGCGGAGGAGCCGGCGGTGGCGCAACCATCGGGCCAGGCGCTCGACCCCGCCTGTCCGCGCTGCGGTCGACGCAACCCACCCGAGCTCCGTTTCTGCGCCAAGTGCGGCCAGGTACTCCAGGGGCCTGCCACGACCGCACTCCCCCGCAGCGGTGTGTCAACGGCCACCAGAACGACCTGGTGGCAGCGGCTGACGGGCCGCACCGGCGGCCCGGACCGGACGTCGGTACGCGCCTACCGGCACAGCCTGTCGATGCGCTCGCGCTCGCTTCGGGTCGTCGTGGCGCTGCTGGTGGCTGTCGGTCTCGGTGGTGCACTCGTGGTCGTCCGTCGCAGTCCCACGACGTTGCTTCGGCACTTGAAGAACGACCTGACCAACACGCAAGAGCTCGTTCCGGTCACCGCGCTGTCGGTGCCCACGTCTGGCGGGAAGCCCAAGGCCGCCCCGACCGCCGTCGACGACAACACCGCAACCCCCTGGACGACGACTTGGCGCGGCGGCACGGATCGCGTGCCGACCCAGAAGTGCGCCCCGATCACTGAGGGCGCCGCAGCGCACCTGGTACTGACACTGGACACCGCCAGGACGGTGCGCACGCTGAAGTTCGTCGGCGGCGTCCCCAACGACGCGCTCCGGGCGCAGCAGCTGACTCCCGCGGTGCTCCAGGTGACTCTCGCGGATGGGTCCTGCCAGCGCCTCGAGGTCACGTCGGACGGCAAGGTGCACAAGCTGAAGCTGGCCAATCCGGTTGAGACCTCCACGATCACGGTCGAGATCGCCGGCGCGCACGCTCCGGTGTCCAACGGATCCGTGCGCGGGAAGCCCATCAGCATCAGCTTGATCCAGCTGTTCAGCCGGCCGCTCTGAGCTCAGCTCGACGCCTCCGCCCCCGGTTGGAAGACCTTGCAGTCGTACGTCGACGGGCATGTTGCGCCTGCAGCATCCGCTGCCGTCTTGTAGGGGCCGAGGTAGACCACGTAGGAGGGCTTGAACGGGGTCGGCGCGGTGGCGTTCTGCGACTTCCACTGCGGGTAGGCGGAGGAGAGCAGGTACTTCGCGCTCCCCCCGTTGTCGTTGAGCGATTTCACCAGTGCCTTGGCCCGCGACTCGGCCGACGGGTTGCCGTCGGTCGGGAAGACCCGCAGCTCGACGACCAGGTCGCTGGCGCCGGGGCCACCCGGCGGGTTGTTGGGGTTGTTGGGGTTGTTGGGGTTGTTGGGGTTGTTGGGGTTGTTGGGGTTGTTGGGGTTGTTGGGATTGTTGGGATTGTTGGGATCGTTGGGGTTGCTGCCGTCGGAGCCGGTCGGCGGCGTGGGCGGGGCTGTCTTGGTCGTCGCGCAGACGATCTTGGAGGTGGACGCGGCGTTCCCGCGCACTGCCTGCACCTCGAAGCACTGCTTGGTGTTCGCCGCCAGCTTCGGGATGGTGAGCTGACGCTGTTCCTTGGGGACCACCTGAGTGCCGGACGGGATGCCCGACTTGGCGTCCACCGTGAGCAGCTTGTAGGACTCGGTGTCCTCGACCGCCGTCCAGGCCAACGTGATCTGGTCGGAGCCGACGCCGCCGACCGTGAGTGTCGGCGCCGCGAGTGAGGCCTCGTCCTGCGGCGTCGAGGTGTCGGACTGCTGGTGCGTCAGCAGGTAGACGACGCTCCCGACGGCGGCGACCACCACCGCCATCGCCGCCATGACGACCAGCTTGGACAGGATCGGGACCTGGTTCAGCGCGCCGTCGACGGTCAGCCGCCCCGGCTCCAGGCCGCCCAGCGCACTCGGCGGCGTGGTCCCCGCAGGGCGCGAGTCGGCCACCACCTGGAACGGCAGCCGGGTCGGGGTCCCACGCAGGAACGGCTGCCGGGTGCGGACCGAGACCTTGGCCCGGGCAGTTCCGCCCAGCGGGACGTCCAGGACGTCGGGATGGACCAGGAAGGCGAGCCGCTCGTCCGGGTCGCTCGCGCTCAGCCGCACGGTCGCCGGGGCGTTGCCCCAGTTGGTGACCCGAAGCTCGTGCCGGCCGCGCCACCGCCCCTTGGACGTCACCGGCCGCAGCACCGGCTGCAGCCCGACGATCGCCGTGACCTCGAGGTCGCCCTCGACAACGGCGGAGCTGTCCGGGTCGACCACCGAGCGCACCAGCAGCCCGAACGGGATCACCCCGCTGGCCGCGCCGACGCCGTCCGGGACGGAGAAGACGACAACCACCGTCGCCTCCTGCTGCGGGTACACCGGCACCTCGTCGGGCAGCGTCGCCCAGCCCGCGATGGGATCGCCGAGCGCCTGCACGGTGAATCCCTCGACGATCTGGCCCATGTTCCGGATCGTCACGACCACGCTGGCCTGACCACCGGGCGCGGCGGAGAGCCGGGTGGTGTCAAGGCGAACGGCTGGGTCCGGCATCGTGAGACCCAGGGTATCGCCGCCCTTGCCGCCGACACCGAGAAATCAGTGCCGCCGCGGCTGCCCCTTGGGGCAGCGCGTCCTGCCCGAGCGCATGGCCGGGCAGTGGTGGGCCTCAGGCCCCGGACGCGGGAGAGTCCGCAGGTGATCCCTGAGGTGGACAGCGCCCTGCGCACGCTGATCTCCCGCGAGGCCGTGGCCGGGGAGGGCGTCGAGGTCGTGTTCGACGCGCCCACCAAGGACTGGGCGAGTCGGCGCAACGCGCCGACCATCGACGTCTACCTCTACGACATCCGCGAGGACCTGCGCCGGCGCGAGCGCGGCGTGATCAACGAGTACGACGGGACGACGATCGTGGCGCGGCACCTGCCGCCTCGGCACTTCAAGCTCTCGTACCTCATCACGGCCTGGACCCAGCGTCCCGAGGACGAGCATCGGCTGCTGTCCGAGCTGCTGGCCTGCTTCCTTCGGCACGAGGCGTTCCCGACCGACCTGCTGGAGGGCGACCTCGCCGAGCTCGGGCTCCCGGTCGCCGTGACGATCGCCCTGCCACCGCCGGAGGACCGATCGTTCGCCGACGTGTGGTCGGCGCTGGGCGGCGAGCTCAAACCCTCCCTGGACGTCGTGGTGAGCGCCCCCACGCAGACCGGGCAGCGCCGGCTGGCAGCCACCGCGGTCGACGCACCGATGCAGCTCACCACCCGCGGTCTCGGCGACTGGCCGCCGGTCGAGACGCGAACGGGACGGCCCGCACCTCCCGCGGAGGAGGCCCAGGACGTCGCAGCGGCCGCCCTGGCGCCCAACGGGTCCGATGGCGGCGCCGTCCCGCGGCGCCGACAACGGCCGAAGGCGAAGTGACCCAGGCGATGACTGACCCCGGACTGGAGTACCTGCTGGCCCGGCTCTCGCTGGTTCGTGGGCGGGTCCGCCGCCTGGTCGCCGCACGGCGGGAGGTCGACCCGGCGCCAGACGACCCGTTCCGCGGGCTGTACATCAGCGAGGACACCGTGACCGCGCTGCTGGACCACCACCTGCTCGACCACGCGGACGACGACCCGGATACCGCCGCCCGGGCCGCGGTCGAAGGCTCCGCGGACGAACTCGAGGCCGCCGGGCAGCAACCGAGGCTGCGGCGGCTCGCGGAGCAGGCAGACCTGGACGGCGTCGACGTCGAGCTGTTGCTGATCGCCATGGCACCCGACGTGGACAGCGGCTTCGAACGGCTCTACGGCTACCTCAACGACGACGTGAGCCGCCGCCGGGCGACTGTCGGGCTGGCGCTGGACCTGCTCGGCGTCTCGGCGGCGTCCGCCACGGTGCGTGCCCGGATGTCGAGCCCGGCGCCGCTGGTCGAGCAAGGCCTGCTGCTGGTCGAGGACACGCTGCGGCCGGTGCTGACCCGGGCCTTGCGGGTGCCGGACCGGGTGACCGCGTTCCTGCTCGGCTCCGACACTGTGGACGCCGCCCTGGCGACGGTGGTCACCGAGCCGTTCGCCTACGACGGCGCGCAGTCGGAGCAGATCGACCGGGCGCTGTCCGCCGGGGTGACACTGGTCTACGCCCGGGAGTCCGTGGCGGGGACCGGCAGCGCCATCGCGGTGGCGGCGATGCACCGGGGTGGACGGGTGCCGCTGTGTCTGGACCTGGAACAGGTGTGCGCGGGCGCCGATCCGCTGGACCTGGTGGCCGTCGCCGGCCGGGAGGCGTTGCTGCGCGGGGCGGGGATCGTCGCCGGGCCGGTCGAGGGCCTGGCTGCCGCCAACCCCGAGGCGCTGCGCCGGCTGACCGAGCAGCGCGCCCCCGTCGTCCTGGTCGGCACCACGACCTGGGACCCGCGGTGGAGTCCGGTGGTGCCGTTGGCTCTCGACGTCCGGGCGATGACCAAGCCCGACCGGGAGAACCTGTGGCGTGAGGCGATGGCCGCCGTCGAGAGCGAGGTGGCCAACGACGCCATCGACGCCGCTCAGGTCACCGAGCACTTCGTCCTGGGGCCGCAGCAGGTCTCGCGCGCCGTCCGGTCGGCCAGAACGGCCGCGCTCTCGTCCGGGGAACGGCTCAGTGAGGCGGAGCTGCGCCGCGGCGCCCGGGTGCAGAACGCCGCCGGGCTGGAGCGGCTGGCCCGTCGGGTCGAGCCCGAGGTCACGTTCGCGGACCTGGTCCTGCCGCCGTCCGTACTGCACCAGCTGCACGACCTCGCCGGCCGGGCCAGGCACCGCGATCTCGTTCTGGCGCAATGGAAGATGCGAGCCGGTGGCGGTCGGGGGCGCGGGATCACCGCGCTGTTCGCGGGCGACTCGGGGACCGGCAAGACGATGTCCGCCGAAGCCATCGCCGGCGACCTCGGGTTGGAGCTGTACACGGTGAACCTGGCCACCGTCATCGACAAGTACGTGGGCGAGACCGAGAAGAACCTGGAGCGCATCTTCGCCGAGGCCAGCGGGGTCAACGCAGTGCTGCTGTTCGACGAAGCCGACGCGATCTTCGGCAAGCGCAGCGAGGTGCGCGACGCGCACGACCGGTACGCCAACATCGAAAGCGCCTACCTGTTGCAGCGCATGGAGACCTTCGACGGTCTCGCGGTGCTGGCCACCAACCTGCGGGCGAACATCGACGACGCGTTCACCCGCCGGCTGGACACCATCATCGACTTCCCCCCACCGGATCCCGAGCTGCGCCGCGAGCTGTGGCGGCGGTGCCTGGCTCCCCCCCTGCCGTGCGCCGACGACCTCGACCTGGACTTCTGCGCCGCCTCGTTCGCACTGTCCGGTGGCAACATCCGTTCGATCGCGATCACGGCCGCCTACCTGGCGGCTGGGGCCGACAAACCGGTCGGCATGGCCGAGCTGGTCGCCGCGATCCAGCTGGAGTACCGCAAGCTAGGACGGCTGGTGCTGGCCTCCGAGTTCGGGCGCTACCACCACGTCCTGCACTGATCCACCCGTCCGGCGAACCCGCGCGAGGATAAACTTCGCAGACGCCACGGGACGAGGGGGTCCGATGGGCTACCGGCTCGGCATCGATGTCGGCACCACCTTCACGGCCGCGGCCGTGCTGGACGGCCACGCGCAGATGCTGGGGCTCGGCAACCGGGCGCTGCAGGTGCCGACGGTGCTGTTCTTCAAGCAGGACGGCGAGGTGCTGGTCGGTGAGGCCGCGGAGGCCAGAGGGGCACTGGAGCCCGGACGCCTGGTCCGCGAGTTCAAGCGTCGCATCGGCGACCCGGTGCCGATCCTGGTGGCGGGCTCACCGCAGTCCCCGCAGAGCCTGCTGGCCCGGATGCTCACCTGGGTGGTCGCGAGCGCCACGACGTCGCAGGGCGCACCGCCTGACCACGTCACCGTGACGCACCCGGCGAACTGGGGCCCGTACAAGCTGGACCTCTTCCGTCAGGCGCTCCGGCTGGCCGAGCTGGGCGCCGCGACCACGCTGACCGAACCGGCCGCAGCGGCGGTCTCCTACGCCTCGCGGAACCGGATGTCCGACGGCGATGTCGTCGTGGTCTACGACCTCGGCGGCGGCACGTTCGACGTCGCCGCGCTGCGGCGCAGCGGGGACGCGTTCGAGGCACTCGGCCAGCCTGAGGGGATCGACCACCTCGGCGGCATCGACTTCGACGAGGCGGTGTTCCGGCACGTCCTGGCCGGGCTGGCGAGCGAGGTCTCCGAGCTCGACCCGGAGGAGCCGGACGTGCGACTGGCGATCGCGCGGCTGCGCCGGGACTGCGTGCTCGGCAAGGAAGCCCTCTCGTCGGACACCGAGACGCTCATCCCGGTCACGATGCCGGGGGTCACCAGGTCGGTTCGGCTGACCCGCTCGGAGTTCGAGGAGATGGTCGCTCCGACGCTGGAGGACACGCTGGGCGCGGTACGGCGAGCGATGGCCTCGGCCAAACTGGGCGCCGAGGACGTCTCCGCCTTCGTCCTGGTCGGCGGCTCGTCCCGCATCCCACTGGTCAGCGAGCGGCTGGTCGCCGAGTTCGGCCGCCCGGTCGCGATGGACACCCACCCCAAGCACGAGATCGCGCTGGGCGCCGCCATCACCACTCTGCCGTTGGCCGAGCCACGGACGACGGAGCCGGTGACGGAGGAGATCGGACCCGTTACCGAGTCCCCGCCGGGCAGGCAGGAACCCGTGAAGCCGCAGAAGGCGCGCAAGCCACCTCGAGAGAGGACGGCCGCCGGACGTGGGCTGCTGGCCCTGCCGCGTCGCACCCTGCTCATCGGCGCCGGCGTAGTCGCGTCCGTGATCATCGCCGTGGTGGCCGCCAACGCGCTGGGTGGCGGTGGCGGCTCGGACCATGCTGGCGACAACCCCTCCGATACACCCTCCGTCGCGACGACCACCCCCAGCTCCCCCGCGTCCCTCGACCCTGGTTCGTGGCAGGGGGTCCATGCCCTGCCGGTTGGCATGGTGCTGCCCAGCGTGGTTGCGTTCGGCAACCGGTTGGTGGTGGCCACCGGCGGCCTGCCGGACGGCACGAACTCGAAGGTGCAACAGATCTACGACCCCGCCACCAACACCTGGTCGCACAAGCCCGGACCCAAACACGCGCTCGACCACGCGGCGGCCGCGACCGACGGCAGCACGATCTACGTCCTGGGCGGCGCGTACCTGGATTCAAAGGCCAAGGTGGTCACCGCAGAGGTGTGGCAGGAGGACGGCCCATCGGGCAAGTGGAAGCCGGCGCCTGCGTTGCCACAACCCCGATCCGGTGGCGCCGCCGCCTGGGACGGGAAGTCGCTCTACTACGCCGGAGGAGTGGACAAGAACCTCAAGGCTCGCTCAGAGGTGTGGCGGCTCGACGGGAACCGCTGGGTCCTGGTCACCGGGCGGCTGAGCATCCCGAGAACGACGCTGGCCGCTGCGAGCGACGGTGACGGCACGATCTGGTTCATCGGCGGTCGCAGCTCGAAGACCATCCCCGCCAAGGACGTGTCCTATGCGAACGTGGACGTCGTCACGAGTGGTCGTGTCACGCGCGGCCAGCGGCTACCGGTCCCGCTGCGCCTGACCACGGCCGCGTACGTATCCGGTGCCGGACCCTGCGTCTTCGGCGGATACACCACAGAGAATGTCGCCGACGTCCGCTGTCTCGGCCCGAAGGGCTGGGTCGCGCCGTTGCCGGTGCTGCTGGCGGCCCGTTATGGGTCGGGTGCGGGCATCGTGGGCGGCGACGCCGTGTACGTCGTCGGCGGCACGACGGTCCCGGGGGGCGCGTTGCCGCAGACCTACGCCCTGCCCCTTCACGGAAGAGCTCTCCCGGGATCGACCCCGACAGGCACAGCGACCCCATAAGACCCAGCGCTGAACGCGGCCGAATGGGCAGACCTCGTTGCCCCCGCTGACGGCTGGCCAGACTCGCTTGTGGGCGCAGGGCGTGCCAGGCTGGACGGGCTGAACGTCCGAAACCTCCCAGGGAGCGGTCATGCGAGAGCACAGGTACGACGTCGAGCGCGACTCGTTGCGGCCCAAGGCTGACCGGATCGACGAACCCCTGGACGCCCGTCTGGCCCAGGCCGCCGTGAGCGGCCGGAGAGATGCGCTGCACCCTAGTGCCGTGATGGACCTGCAACGGGTGGCCGGCAACGCGGGCGTGGTATCGGCCCTGGAGGACGAGGAGCGTTCACCGGTGCACGACGTCGTGTCCTCGAACGGGCGTGGCCTGGACACAGACGTCCGCTCCGATATGGAGACCCGGCTGGGTGCGGACTTCGGCGACGTGCGGGTGCATGACGACGCCGCGGCACACGAGTCGGCGACCTCGGTCGGCGCCCACGCGTACACGGTGGGGTCCAACGTGGTGTTCCAGCGCGACGCCTACGATCCGTCCAGCGAGCACGGGCGAACCACCCTGGCGCACGAGCTGACCCACGTGATGCAGCAGCGCAGCGGCCCGGTCGACGGGACGTCGGCGCCCGGCGGCATCCGGGTCAGCGACCCGTCGGACCGCTACGAGCGAGAGGCCGCCGACAACGCGAACCGCGTGATGGCCCAGCCCAGCCCGACGCCGGCGCTAGCTCCCGCCGTCCAGCGCGAGACCGCCGCGGACGCGACCGTGCAGCCCGAGGAGCCGGAGGAGGAGGAACCCGTGCAGGGCCTGTTCGTCCAGCGCGAGGAAGCCGAGGAAGAGGTCGAGGAGTAGCCGACTCTCGCTGCCCGGGCGCCCCGACTGCCTCAGGCACGGGGCGCCCTGCCATGTAGGCGCGCCAATCTGCCCGGACAGGCAACCCGCGTTGCCCCGCACGTCGTCCGGAAGGTCGTTAACGCGGACGCCGGCAAGCAGGAGGCTCTTGGGACTGGCACTCAAGAGGAGGCACGATGCCCACGTACCTGTCGCCCGGCGTGTACGTCGAGGAGGTTGAGGCCGGCTCACGGCCGATCGAGGGTGTCGGCACGGCCGTCGCCGCTTTCGTCGGCCTGGCGGAGAGCGGGCCCTTCAACACCGCGACCCTGGTCAGCAACTGGACCCAGTTCACCGGCACGTTCGGTGGCTTCGTTCCCGGCTCGTATCTCGCCCTGTCGGTCTACGGCTA
This sequence comes from Angustibacter sp. McL0619, assembly GCF_049994355.1. NCBI lineage: Bacteria > Bacillati > Actinomycetota > Actinomycetes > Kineosporiales > Kineosporiaceae > Angustibacter > Angustibacter sp. McL0619. The sequence goes on from NZ_CP188257.1 coordinate 3,022,895, forward strand.
CTTCATGAATGGCGGCGGCAACTGCTACGTCGTCAGGATCGGTGGCGACGACACCGACTCCAAGGCGTCCGCCGCGGCCAAGGCGCAAGCCAGCCGGCCGCAGGCGCGGCTCGGGCGGCTGAACGCCATCGCGAAGAGCGCGGACGCCCAGCCCGGCGACCTGTCCGTCGAGGTCGTCGACGCAGGCGGCGAGGCGCCCAGCGAGGAGATGTTCAAGATCCTGATCAAGGAGCGCGGCCAGGTCGTGGAGGAGTACGACCGCGCGACGCTCGGCCGCGGGAAGCAGAACGTGGTCACCATGGTGAACCAGGCCTCCGAGCGCATCCAGCTCGAGGACGTCGGCAGCTCACCCGGCATCGCCGACCAGCCCGCCAAGGGCGAGGTCGCCCTTGCGCCGCCACCGCCGCCGGCAGCCGTGCCCACACCGCGCCTGAGCACCGACGACTACGTCGGGGACGTCGCCGAGCGCACCGGCTTCGGTGGGCTGGAGGCCGTCGACGAGATCACCATGCTGTGCGTACCGGACCTGATGAGTGCCTACCAGCAGGGCGCGGTCGACCTCGAGACGGTGCAGGCCGTGCAGCTCGGCATGATCGCGCACTGCGAGCTGATGGGTGACCGGGTCGCGATCCTCGACCCGCCACCAGGCATGAACGCCCAGCAGATCAAGGAGTGGCGGGTCGACAAGGCCGGCTACGACAGCAAGTACGCCACGCTGTACTGGCCGTGGACTAAGGTCGCGGACCCGAGCACCGGTCAGCTGGGTTTCATCCCGCCGTCCGGTCTGATGGCCGGCATCTGGGGACGCAACGACGACACGCGTGGCGTACACAAGGCACCGGCCAACGAGGTCGTCCGGGGCGTGGTCGACCTCGAGGTGAGGTTGACCAAGAACGAGCACGACCTCCTGAACCCGTTGGGGATCAACTGCATCCGCGCCTTCCCAGGGCAGGGCATCCGGGTCTGGGGTGCGCGAACCCTCTCCTCCGACCCGGCGTGGCGGTACGTGAACGTCCGGCGGCTGTTCAACTTCCTGGAGGAGTCCATCCTGAGCGGTACGAACTGGGTCGTGTTCGAGCCCAACGACGTGGCCCTGTGGGCGCGGATCCGCCGCACCATCAGCGCCTTCCTCGTCATGCAGTGGCGGGCCGGCGCGCTGTTCGGTCAGACGCCGGACGAGGCGTTCTACGTCAAGTGCGACGACGAGACCAACCCGGCCGAGGGGATCGACGCCGGCCAGGTCGTCTGCGAGATCGGCGTGGCGCCGGTCAAGCCGGCCGAGTTCGTCGTCTTCCGCCTCGCGCAGTTCTCGGGCGGCACCAGCCTGGTCGCCGAGTGACCAGGTCCGACCAAGCAGGAGGTAAGAGCTCATGCCACTTCCCGACCTAGACTCGGGCGCCGGCCACTCGTTCGGCCTGGAGTTCGACGGCGTGCAGATCAAGAGCATCACCGAGGTCAGCGGGCTCAAGATGGAGCAGGACGTCATCGAGCTCAAGGAGAACGGGGCCGACGGCAAGTACCTGATCAAGAAGCTGCCCGGTCGCTGGAAGGCCGCCGAGATCACCCTGACCCGAGGGCTGACCGCGGACACCAGCTTCGAGAAGTGGATCAAGGACTCGCAGTTCGGCAAGATGAACGACGTCCGCAAGGGCGGCGCCGTGATCGTCTACGACTTCGAGGGCAACCCGCTCAAGCGGTACAAGCTGACGAACGCCTGGCCGAAGAGCCTGGAGATCGGCTCGCTGAAGGCCGGCGACACCAGCGTGCTGACCGAGAAGCTCGTGCTGACCGCCGAACGGCTCGAGGTGGAGTGATGCGACGTTCGGCGACGCCGCTCGGCGTCATCGACCGGCCGGAGCAGGCTCCGGCCGGGAACGCCGAGACGGCGCGGCCGGACGAGCCGGGCCGCGAGCTGCGCACCGAGTTCACGTTCACCCTGCCGCGCGGGTACGTCGACAGCTCCGGCACGGTCCATCGCGAGGGTGTGATGCGACTGGCCACTGCCCGCGACGAGCTGGTCCCGTTGCGGGACGACCGCGTCCGGGAGAACCCGGCGTACCTGACGGTGGTGCTGCTCGGCCGCGTGGTCACCCGGATCGGAACGGTGCAGGACGTGCACGCCGGCACCATCGAGGGGCTGTTCGCCACCGACCTCGCCTTCCTGCAGGACCTGTACCGCCGGATCAACTCCGAGGGTCACACGCACGCGGCGGTGACCTGCCCGGAGTGCTCCTGCGAGTTCGCCGTCGACATCGCCGGGGGGCGCCTGGGGGAATCGTGACGTACGCGCCCGAGAGCCTGTACGAGGAGGTCGCGTACGTCGCCTACCACTTCCACTGGTCGCTGGACTCGCTGCTCGACCTGGAGCACTCGGAGCGAAAGCGGTTCGTGCAGGAGATCGGCCGGATCCACGACCGAGTGGCGCGAGGGAGGTGAGCCGTGGCTTGGTGGCAGCGCAGCGGTCGTGACAGTGGGCCGGAGCCCGTCCGGCAGCAGGACCCGGCGGGCGGTGTCGCCGACCCGCCGCGTCCCACGGGAGAGTGGCGTGCCATGCCCCCGATCCAGCGGGCGTTCGCGCCACTCGACCTGGTCGTACCGCCCGCGCAGTTCGCCGCATCGCTGAGCACCTGGCAGGACCCCCGGTTTCTCCGGCCGCTGACGCACTCGGTGTCGGCGGCCGCACCCGCAGGCGTCGCCGGTGACGTGGCGCACAGCCACCCGTCCGGGGTCGGACCGACTGGGGTGCAACGGATCCCGCTGGACGTCGGACCCCCGCCCTTCCTGGGTCAGCCGGTGATCAGCTCGGCGCTTGCTCCGGAGCCAGCACCCCTACCGAGTCCCGCGCCGAGTCCCACGCCGACCCCTGCGCCGATCCCCGCGCCGAGCCCCGCGCCGAGCCCCACACCGGTCGGTCATGACCCGAAACCCGTTGCGGTGCAGCGGAGTACGACCCTCGCGGACCCCAACCCCAGCCGGCCCGAGGTCGGAGTCTCGGCCGCCCGGAACACACTCGCCGCTCCGGCGCACAGCGAGAGCACGGTCGCGTCGCCCTCGCCCGCGGCCGCTGAGCGCACCGTCGCGGCGCGCACGCACTCGGGCTCCGAGCCGGTCGTCCAGGCCCTGGCCGCCGACGGCGAAGGCACCGCCGTGCCGCTCACGCCGGTACGCGCCGAGCCGCATCGGGCGGCCGAGGTCACTGCCCAGCGCTCAGTGCAGACCTGGCCGAGCCCGGCACCGACAGCACCGGCTCCAGCTGGCGAGCAGCCGCTCGCTGGCGACTCGGCCCGGATGCCGGCCATTCCGCCGCTGGTCGTCCACCCGGCAGAGCCGGGTCCGCCGAAACCCCTTGCCGCCGCTCCGACGCCGAGCGCATCACCCGCGCCGACGATCCAGCGGTCGACGTCGAGCCCGGTCCCGGACCGCACGAGCAGTCACCCCGACTTCGCAGCCGAGTCGCCGACGAGGACCACCTTCACGACGGCAGAGCCGACTCACGACCAGCCCGCCTACGTCCATCCCGCGTACGACCCGCCCGGCTACGACCCGCCCGCTGACGACCGGCCCGCGCACGAGCTCGCCCCTCACGCTGAGCCGGAAGCGGCGTCCATTGAGGACACGAAGCTGACGCTGGCCGCCGATCTCGACGTGGTCCAGCCACTTGCGTCGTCTGGGCCGATTCGGACCGGTCCGGCAGAACCGGTGTCGGCCCACGCACCGTCGTCGATCCCATGGGCGGTCGAGGATGACGTGACCACGCTGGGCATCCAGCGGTCGTTGGACGACGCCCTCGAGCCGGCCGAACCGCCGCAGCCAGCTGCCGGTCCGACGCCAACGACGGCCACAGCGGCAACGGCGGCGTCGACTGCATCGACCGCGTCGGCCGCATCGGCCGCAGGAGCGACGGCCTCGATCGCACCCGCCGTGGCCGCGCACCCGCACCGCGACGCGGCCGCGCCGAGCCCCCCGTCAGTGGGACCGGTCATCGTCCAGCGACGGGCGCTGCAGCGAACGGCTGAGCCGTCGAGAAGCGAACCGCAGACCGCGGCCTTCCGGGTTCCCACCGTGGCGCGGTCCGTGGAGGCGACGCTCCCCGATCCCCTGCGGCACAGCACTTCGAGCTTGTCGCCGCACTCGGGCGCCGAACTCACCGGTGCCGGCCCGGCGCTCAGCACCCCAGTGGGACGCTCGCTCACCGGGAGCCCACCCACCACGACCGTTCAGACCATGGCGTCGGCGTACCCGACCTACCCGTCGGACCCGACGTACCCGACGTACCCGACGTACCCGTCGTCCCCAGATCGGACCCACGCGTCGTCCAGTCCGCCCGGGCCGTACGCGTCATCCGGCCCGCCGACGGCGTTGGCGTCGTCCGAGACCAGCACGCTCGCAATGGGCTCCGTGCAGCGCTCGGTCCGCCCACCGGTCCCTATCCGACCACCCGCCAGCCGTCAGCCGGCCTCCAGCACACCGCCGCCCAGCGCCCTAACCCTGCCCGAACCCCTGTCGAGTCCGACCATCACCTTCGAGGAGCAGCCGGCGACGACGACGCCGGGGCCGGTCTCCCTGCAGGGCATCTTCGACCTGGCCGGGCCGTCGGAGCCCGAGGCGGCCGTCCAAGTCCCGCAGGCCGATCCACCTGAGGTCCAGCGAGCGACGCCTGAGGCGCCGGTGGCGGCACCGGCCGGGCCGGGTGGCGCCCCAGCCAGCCACGGCGACCTGGAAGAACTGGCCCGCCAGCTCTACGAGCCGCTGGTCGCCCAGCTGCGCGCCGAGCTCTGGCTGGACCGCGAACGTGCCGGACTGATCACCGGGATGCGCTGATGCGCGCACGACCCGCCGACCCGACAGAGGAGACCTGATGGACGACAAGACTCCTGCCGTCACCGTGCAATTCATGGTGGTCATCGACGACGCGAACCTCGGCTCGTTCAACAGCTGCGACGGCCTCGGGGTCGAGGTCGTCCTCGAGCAGCGCGAGGAGGGTGGCAACAACTCCTTCGTCTGGCAGCTGCCGACCCGCATCAAGTACTCCAACATCAAGCTCACCAGACCGCTGTGCAAGGACACGGTCAAGGTGACCGCGTGGCTGGCCAGCATGGCGAACTCGCTTGAGCCCAAGACGGCCAACATCAGCGCGATGACCGGGGGCGACGAGGTCGTCGCCACCTGGGGGCTGCTGGGCGTGGTGCCGGTCAGGTGGACCGGACCCTCGCTGAACCCCGAGTCGCCGAAGGTCGCCACCGAGACGATCGAGATCGCCCACCATGGCATCGTCCCCGGAGGGGTCCCGAAGACCGCCGGGGCCACAGCCTCGCCGGCCGCCTCGCCGGCCCCCTCACCAGGGGGCCAGAATTGAAGCAGCCGGTCGCCCTGAGCGCGGGCAGCGACGCACTGAGCCCGCCGGCCCCCCTCGCCGAAGCCAAGAAGTCCGCGGGCCAGATGCGCCCGCAGCTGGCCACCGCGTCCCTGTACCTGCATGACCCGGCGGAGGCCGCCGGCGGACCGCCCGGGGCGCGACGCAGCATCCTGAAGTTCCAGTTCAACCCCAAGGAACTCTCGATCCAGAAGTCGGCTAAGTGGGAGCGCAAGACCGCCAAGGGCGCGAAGAAGGCAGGCCCACCGGAGTTCAACGGTTCGGAGCCGTGCAAGCTCACCATGGAGCTCTTCTTCGACGCCTCCGGCAAGCAGGACACCAGCGTCGTGGAGGCCGTCGAGCGCCTGTTCGAGTGCTGCCTGCCCACCGACGAGAGCCGGGACAACAACAAGCCCACACCGCCGCTCGTCGTTCTGCACTGGGGCAGCGTGGTCAGCTTCCCCGCGTTCGTCACCCAGGTCAGCGCGAAGTACACCCGGTTCTCGCTGCAGGGCACCCCCATCCGGGCGACCTGCAACCTGTCCCTGGAGGAGATGCCAGGCGACCCGAAGAAACAGAACCCGACGTCCGGCGGCCTGTCGGCGCGCCGCGCACACACCATCACCGCCGGCGACTCGCTGGCCTCCCTCGCGTTCGCCGAGTACGGGGACCCTGGCATGTGGCGAGCCCTGGCGCGCTACAACGAGATCGACGACCCGATGCGCCTGCGGCCGGGCTCCGCGCTGCTCATCCCGAGCATCGACGACCTGTTCGCCCGGGTCGGGTGATCGTGGTGCCCAACAGCAGCATCTTCGGCATCGCGGTCGACGGCAAGACGCTGCCGCCGGACGTCGAGGCCCTGCTCGCGTCCGCGTATGTGGACGACAACCTGCACCTGCCGGACTGCTTCCTGCTGCGGTTCCGCGACTCCGAGCGGATGGTGCTGTCCAAAGGAGGCATCAAGATCGGTTCGGCGTTGACCATCTCCGTCACCGGACCGACGTCCACCCAGGCGGTCGACCTGATCACCGCGGAGGTCACGGCCGTGGAGGCGGAGTTCAGCCCCACCGGGACATTCACGCTGGTGCGAGGGTATGACCCGGCGCACCGGCTCTTCCGCGGGCGCCGCACCGAGACGTACCTGCAGATGACGGCCTCCGACATCGCCCGCAAGGTGGCCCAGCGGGCCGGCCTGCAGATCGGGTCGATCCAGTCGACCTCGACCGTCTACGACCATGTGTCCCAGGCCGGCACGACGGACTGGGAGTTCCTGGACCGGCTGGCCCGCGAGATCGGCTGCGAGATCGCTGTGGTGAAGGGAAGGTTCACCTTCCGCTCCCCGCGCCCGTCCGCGGACGCACCGGCGGCCAGCCAGCAGCCGGCCGAGCAGCCGCTGGTGCTCGAGCAGGGCACGGACCTGCTGAGGTTCAGGGCCGTCGTCACCTCCGCCGAGCAGGTCAAGGAGGTCCAGGTCCGTGGCTGGGACGTCTCGCAGAAGAAGGCGTTGGTGGCGACGTCCCCGGCGAAGACCACCAGCGCGACGCTGGGCACCACCGACCCGGCCAGGCTCGCGAAGACGTTCGGCGACCCGACGTACGTCAGCGGCGACGTGCCCTACGGAACGCAGGCCGAGGTCGCCTCCGCGGCCGAGGCGCTGGCCGAGCACATCGCCAGCTCCTTCGCCGAGTTCCAGGGGGTGGCGCGCGGGAACCCCGCACTGTTCGCCGGAGCCGCGATCTCGATCGACCGGGTCGGGGCGCCGTTCGACGGGAAGTACACGATCACCACGTCCCGGCACAGCTTCGACCCGTCCACCGGCTACACCACCACGTTCGCCGTCACCGGGCGGTCCAAGCGCAGCCTGCTGGGGCTGACCGGCGGCGGCGGCCCGGTCCGGACGAGTCCGGGGGTCATGGTGGGCCAGGTCAGCGACTCCAAGGACCCGCAGGACAGCGGTCGGGTCCGGGTGAAGCTGCCGACGCTGAACGACGACTACGTGAGCGACTGGGCTCGAACCGTCTTCGCTGGGGCTGGCAAAGACCGCGGGATGGTCGCGGTGCCGGAGGTGGGCGACGAGGTGCTCGTCGCCTTCGAGCAGGGCGACATGCGCCGGCCGTTCGTCCTCGGCGGACTGTTCAACGGCGTGGACACCCCACCGACCGGGGACCCCGCGCTGATCGACTCCGGCTCGGGTGCCGTGAACCGCCGGTCCTGGGTGTCCCGGCGCGGACACCGGATCGACCTGAAGGACCAGGACGGGCAGACCGAGGGGATCACGCTGTCCACCACGCAGGACAAGCTCAAGCTGACGATGGACCACACCGGCACCAAGGTCACAGTGCACAGCGACGGCACGGTGCTGGTCGAGGGTGGCGGCGGCATCACCGTGGACGCGGGCAGCTCGAAGCTCGAGCTCAAGGGTGGCGACATCTCGATGAAGGCGACCAGCGGCGTGACCATCGACGGCGGCTCCGGCGCGGTGCAGGTCAGCACCAGCGGCCAGCTCAACCTGAAGGGCACCGCGGCCACCCTCGAGGGTTCGGCACAGACCACCGTGAAGGCCGGCGCCATGTGCACCGTTCAGGCCGCCATGGTCAAGATCAACTAACACTACCGGACAGCGAAGGAGGGACCTCGGATGCCAGCCGCAGCCCGGGTCGGGGACCCCACCGGACACCCCGGGGTGATCGGTCCCCCGGGGGTGCCGACAGTGCTGATCGCCGGCATGCCGGCAGCCACCGTCGGCACGCCGCACATCTGCTCGTTCCCCGCCGGGCACCCGCCCACCGCGATCGTCCCGCCGGGCTGCCCGACCGTGCTGATCGGCGGACTGCCGGCCGCGCGGATGGGCGACATGGCCGCCTGCGGTGCGCCGATCGTGCTGGGCGCCCTCACCGTGATGATCGGAGGGTGAGATGAACGTCGACTTCATCGGAGCCGGCTGGGCGTTCCCGCTGTCCACCGACCCGACCGGCGGGATCGCGCTCGTGGTCCGCGAGCAGGAGATCGAGCAGTCGATCCACCTCATCCTGGCGACCGCACCCGGCGACCGTCCGATGCGGCCGGAGTTCGGCTGCCGGATCCACGAGCACGTGTTCGGCCCGGCCAACGCGCTGACCGCCGGCGACGTGGCCTACGACGTGCAGGAGGCGCTGGACCGCTGGGAGCCGCGCATCGACCTGCTCGACGTGAAGGTCGGCTTCGACCAGGTCGAGGCCGGTCGGCTCTACGTCGACGTGTCCTACGCGATCCGCGGCTACAACGAGCCACGGAACCTGGTGTTCCCGTTCTACGTGATCCCCGAGCACGACGCGCTCGAGGGCCAGGCTGCACCGGCAGCGATCTCGGGAGGTCGATGACATGGCCCTGACGGCCCCAAACCTGGACGACCGGACGTTCCAGGACCTGGTCGACGACGCGAAGCGTCACGTCCAGCAGAGCTGCCCGCAGTGGTCCGACCACAACGTCTCCGACCCCGGCGTGACGCTGATCGAGGCGTTCGCGCAGATGGTCGACCAGCTCATCTACCGGCTCAACCGGGTGCCCGACCGGCACTACGTCAAGTTCCTGGAGCTGGTCGGCGTCCGGCTGCGCCCGCCGGCCGCCGCGCGCGGCAACGTGACCTTCTGGCTGTCCGCACCACAGCCCCAGACGGTCGCCGTCCCCGCCGGGACCGAGGTGGCGACACCACGCACCGCGGTCGATGACCCGGTCGTGTTCACCACCATGCACGAGCTGCAGGTGGTGTCCTGCGAGTTCGCCCGCTGCGCCTCCCACCTGGCCGGGGCGGAGCCGGTCGACCGCACCACCTCGTTGCTGACCGGCGCCGAGTTCGAGTGCTTCTCAGCCGCTCCGGTCGCCGGGGAGTCGGTGCTGATCGGGCTGACCGAGGCGGTGCCGTCGTGCGCGGTGCTGCTGCGCCTGGAGGCCAAGACCGCGGGGGTCGGCGTCCGGCCGGACAACCCACCCTGGGCCTGGGAGGCCTGGACCGAGACCGGTTGGCAGGCCTGCGAGATCGAGAAGGACGACACCGGTGGGCTCAACAAGTCCGGTGACCTCGTCCTGCACGTGCCGGCCGGGCACCGGACGTCGATCGTGGCCGGCGAGCGGGCCGGATGGCTGCGCTGCCGCATCGTCGAGGCGGTCGAGGGCCAGCCGGCCTACCGGCAGTCCCCGCGGGTGTCCGCGATCCGGGCGTCCACCATCGGCGGCACCGTCTCGATGATCCACGCCGAGAGCGTGCGGGCCGAGACGGTGGGCACCTCGGACGGGACGCCGGCGCAGACCTTCGAGCTCAAGCGCCGGCCGGTGGTCATGGGGATCGACCGGCTCGTCGCGGAGGTGGTCGTCGCCGGTAGCGATGACCTCGCCGCGGACGAGGCAGCGCCCGAGGAGGTGCAGACCTGGACGGTCGTCGACGACTTCGGCCAGTCCGACCAGGACAGCCGGCACCTGAGCATCGACGCCTACTCCGGGGAGCTGCGGTTCGGTCCGGCCGTCCGCGGCCCGGACGGCACATTGACCCGCTACGGCATGGTGCCGCCGAAGGGTGCGCGGATCCGGATCCCGGCCTACCGCACCGGCGGCGGCCGCAGCGGCAACGTGCTGGCCGGCTCGGTGCGGGTGCTGAAGTCGAGCGTGCCGTACGTCGCCAGCGTGGTGAACCGGACGCCGGCAGCCGGCGGGGCGGACGCGGAGACGGTCGGCGAGGCCAAGGTCCGCGGCCCGCTGATGCTGCGCTCGCGGGGCCGTGCGGTGACCCGCGAGGACTTCGAGCAGCTGTCCCGGGACGTCGCTCCGGAGGCCGCGCGGGTGCGCTGCCTGGCGTCGGGGGCCGACGTCCCCGGTGCCGTGCGGATCGTCGTGGTGCCGCACGTCGGCAGCGACGACGTCGGCCGGATCCGGCGCGAGGACCTCGACCCCGATGAGCCCACCCTGCAGCGGATCAGCACCCACCTGGACGAGCGGCGGCTGGTCGGCACCCGGGTGCTGGTCACCCCGGCGGACTACTCCTGGCTGACCGCCGTGGTCAGCGTCAGCGCGCGGTCGGGGTACCAGCCGGACGACGTACGGCGCGACGTCCTGTCCGCGCTCTACCGGATGTTCCACCCGCTGGTGGGCGGTCCCGACGGCACCGGCTGGCCGTTCGGACGGCCGGTGCGGGCGCCTGAGGTGTTCGCCACCCTGGCGGGCGTGCCTGGGGTCGACATGGGTGAGGACGTGCGCGTGCAGCTGTTCCCGGCGACGTCGGGCTCCGGGCAGCGTTCGGCTGCGGTCGAGCGGCTGGAGCTGCCCGACCACGGCCTGGTGTACTCCTTCGAGCACCAGGTCCGAGTGCGCCGATGAGACGCGACCTGGACGGTTCACCGACGCCGCACCCGCTCGCGCCGACCCTTCCTGCGGTCCTGGCCGAGGACCTGCTCGTGCAGCAGCTGTGCGCCGGGCTGGACGTCGTCCTGTCGCCGGTGATCACCACGCTGGACAGCCTGTCCGCCTACCTCGACCCGCAGACCGCGCCGGCCGACATGGTGGCCTGGCTCGGGCACTGGATCGGGCTGGCGATCGACCAGGGACTGCCCGAGCCGGCGCAGCGGGACCTGCTGGTGTCCGGCATCGACCTGATCGCCGCGCGCGGGACGCCGCGTGGCGTGCGAGCCGGCGTGCAGGCAGTCTTCGGTGTGGAGCCGGACCTGTTCGAGACCGGCAGCTCGGTCTGGTCCACCGAGTCGGACCTGGGCGAGCTCTCGCCGGAGACCCCGCAGATGCTGGTTCGGCTTCAGTTGCCGGCCGACCACGAACCGGTGGACACCGCGCAGCTCGACGCCCTGGTGGAGGAGCTGAAGCCGGCGCACGTCGCGCATGCCGTGGAGGTCGTCCAGCTGGGTGGCGACGACCCTCAGGCGTGACCGTCGACCAGCAACGCCTGCGCGCGGGCCTGGTCCAGCCGGACGCGCGCCGCCGCGCTGCGGTCGTCCACCTGCTCGTAGATCTCGGCCATCAGCCGCCAGGCCGCGTCCCGGAACGGGTCCAGCTCGGCCGAGCGTTGTGCCGCAGTCTGCGCGTCCCGCAGGTTGCCCAGGTCCCGTTGCGCCGCAGCCAGTTCAGCCGACGCCGTGGCGGCCATCAACCGGAGCCGCTCACGCTCCGGCACGACCCAGTCGGCCGGCCCGTCCTCGGGCAGCAGGTCACCGGAGTACAGCGCGAGCGCCTGACCGAGGGACTGGACGGCCTCGCGCTGGCGGCCGTCCCGCTGCTGCGTGGCCGCGTCACGCAGGTGCCGCTCGAAGTCGAGGACGTCGACGCTGCTGCCGGTCGGCAGCTCCAGCCGGTAGGCGTCGGCCCGCCGCCGGACGACGTCCGAGGCGTCCAGGCCCGCGCGGCGCAGCAGCTGACGCACGCTGGACACCGCCACCTGGAGGCTGCGCGTCCCGGTGGTCAGGTCGACGGACGTCCAGAGCTGGTCCACGAGCTGCTCGCGGTGTACGTCCTGGCCGCAGTGCACCGCGAGCACGCGCAGCAGCGCCCTGGCCCTGGGCCGCAGCGAGTCGCACCCGACCGGCTCGCCGTCCACCGTCAGCCAGAACCCGCCGAGGCAGGCCAGGGTGACACGTGGCGCGGCGACCCGCGTTCCGCTGACCTGTGGCGCGGTGCCCCTTGGCTCAGTGACCACTGGCGCCGGGGCCGGCTGGACCCGGTCGAACGTCACCGTGGAGGCGATCCCGAGGCGCCGGGCCTCGGCGTCGTCCGGCGACCCTCCCTGTCCGGCTCGCCGAGCGCCGTCCACCCACCAGGCAAGCACCGGTGCGTCCAGCCGGCGCAGCAGCTCAGCGGCCTCGGCCAGCAGCGCGGGCGCCTCGGGGCGACCGCTCACCTGGCAGGCCAGGCCGAAGGCGGCGCACAGCAGCGCCTGACCCCACGCGTCCTCGTCGCGCACGCACTGCGCCACCAGTTCGGTGTACGTCGAGGACGGCCAGCCGAGCGTCCCCTCCGCGAGCAGCACCGCGCCCTGCGCGCCCCGGGCCAGCCGCGCCAACCACGGATGTCCCTCGAACTCGGCGTCGAAGGAGATCTGCTCCAACACGCTGATCGCGGTGGCGCAGTCCCCCGGCAACGTGTCGGCGAGCGCCAGCGCGAGCTGGCCGGCAAGTCGCTGCGCGGCGGTCGCACCGGGATCGGCGACAGCGGCCTGCAGCGGCTCGGCGGCCAGGGACGACCGACCGCCGAGCAGCGCGGTCAGTCCGAGCAGGACGAGCTCACCCGCGCCCCCGGCGGGGTCCGTCGTCCGCGCCGGTGGCGGGCTGTGCGGGCCGGGCAGCCGGATCGTCGCCGCGCGCAGCCGCACGGCCCAGCCGGTCCAGGACGACGGCCCGGCGCCGGGCAGCCAGGAGGTGGCGTTGCCGAGCTCCTCCCGGCACAGCCGCTGGGCCCGCGGGTCGCCCACCAGCGCCTGCGCCCGCCGGAACCCCACGACCGCGGTGGCGACGTTCCCCGAGCGCAGGCACCGACGCGCGTCGGCGAGCGCCAGCCACGGGTCCTCGGCGCGCAGGCGCTGCGGCAGCAGCTCGTTCCACTCGGCGCTGGCCTGACCCATCAGGTCGGGGTCGCCCTGCTGGGCCAGCCGGCCGAGGGAGGCCCAGTCCTCGGCTCGCGCGTAGGCGAGGAACGCGTGCCGCGTGTAGCCCGCCGCCTCCAGCACCTCGGCGCACCGGCTGTGCCAGCTGCGCAGACCGGCCGGGTCCAGCTCGTCGGCGAGGGTCAGCTCCAGGTGGGTCTGCATGACCTGGTGGTAGTGGAAGGTCCGTCCGTCGTCGGCACTGATGGTGAACAGCTGGGCGCGTTCGAGCCGGTCGAGCATCGCGTGGCCGCCCGTGCCCTCGAGCAGCGCGTCGCACAACGGTCCGGTCAGGATGCCCAGCGCGCACGTGCGGACCATGAAGTCGCGAGCCTCGGGCTCGATGGCGCTGAGCACGTTGGCCGCGAGGTAGGTCCGGGTGAGTCGGGTGCGGGCGCCGAGCGCGTCCACGGCCTGGCGCCGCTCGACCGTACTCTTACCGGAGGTCGCGAGGTGGAACAGCTGCAGTCCCGCGGCCCAGCCACCGGTGCGCCGGGACAGCAGGGCGGCACCCTCGGGCCCGAGCGGTTCGCGGTAGACGTCCCGGAAGAGCTCCTCGACCTCCCAGGAGCGGAACCGCAGGTCGTCGCTGCCGACCTCGACCAGTCCCTCTGACACGGCGAGCCGGGACAGGTTGATCTGCGGTGGACGACGTGACCCGAGCACCACCCGGATGCTGCTCGGGCGAAGGTCGATGAAACGAGCCAGCGCCCGCTCGGCGTCGGAGTCCGCGATCTCGTGGACGTCGTCCAGGACGAGCAGCAGCTCGCCGGGCGCGGCGGCGTCGAGGTGCCCGAGCAGGTCGTCCAGGGCGCCCGAGCTTGGTGGCAGGTCCAGGCCGGCCGTCTGCAGTGCGCTGGACAGGTGCGTGACGAAGGCGGCCTCCGAGGCGTCTTCTGGCATCACGCGGTACCAGCCGACCGGGCACGAGGCGGCGTGCGCGACCCCGGCCAGCAGCGTGGTCTTCCCCGAGCCTGGCGGCGCCACGACCACGGCGACGGCGGGTTCACCGGATCGGGTCAGCAGCGACTCGAGGCGGGACCGGCTGAGCCCGACGGCTGGGGGTCGCCGGATCTGCCGCGAGTACACGGTCGAGGACACGTCGTCTACCGGACGACCCGGATCGCTCGCCCCTGGCCGTTCATCAGTGGTGGTCCACCACGTCGGTGTGCTGGGTGAGTCCTTCAGCCCCGGTCCCGCCAGGGTCGTCAGGCAGTCCGGCCCCGGTGCCGTCCCCGAGTGCGCCGCCGAGCGGCGAGCCGGGACCGTTGGCGTGCAGCGGGTCCGAGCCGAGCTGCTGCTCGGCCGAGTCGGTGATGCCGTCCGAGTCGGTGTCCGCGCTCAGCGGGTTGGTGCCCTGCGCTGCCTCCAACGAGTCGCTGAGCCCGTCGTGGTCGGAGTCCACCGCGTGCGCGTCGGTGCCGATCAGCTTCTCGTAGGCGTCCGACAGCCCGTCGTGGTCGCTGTCCCGGGGTGCGACCCCGGTGGCGTAGGCGAGCGAGTCGGAAAGGTGGCCGTCGGAGCTGTGCGCACTCGTCGGGTCGGTGCCGGCCTTGGCCACCTCGAAGCCGTCGGTGAGGCCGTCGTGGTCGGTGTCGGCCAGGTGCGGGTCGGTGCCGATGCGGGCCTCGAAGCTGTCGGTCAGGCCGTCGTGATCGGTGTCAAGGGTCGCGGCGGCGTCGGTCAGGGACGCCCCCGGGTCCATGCCGAAGGCCGCCGCGAGCGAGCCACCTGTGTGCGCAGTGCTGTGCTGCAGGGACTCCACGTGCGCCGGCCCCGAGATCCCCGGGATGACCGCCGCGTAGTTGAACCCCCTGGTGGCTGAGAACTCGTTGACGCCGTAGGCGTGACCTCGGGCCTCGATCGTCTTGCCGTCGCCGAGGCTGATTGCGACGTGCGACTCGTCGGGCCGCAGACCGCCCGGCCTAGGTTCGCTGGAGAACCGGAACAGCAGTGCACCGGGAGTGTGCACCGCCTCGTCGACCGGGATGAGCATGCCCTGCTGCTTGAGCTTGAGGAACTGCATCCACGAGCCGTCAGGCAGCTTGGCGCCGGCCTGGTGGGCTGCCCACCGGGTCAGCTCCGCGCAGTCGAAGGCCTTGGGGTTGGGGTCGTTCAGGCGAGCGTTGGCACCCATCACGTAGCGGTCTCCGCGCTGGCGCAGCGCGGCATCCAGGAACGTGTCGACGGTGCTGTGGTCTGCCTGCCCAGCGGGCGGGGCGCTGGATCCGATCGCGGATCCCAGGGCGGATCCCGTCGCCGGCGCGACGGCCGGCTCGGTGAGCCCTGGCAATGCAGGACCACCGGCCAGCGCTGGATCGGGCGGAGCCGGCATCAGCGCCGGTCCGGTCTCGGAGTGCAGCGGGTCGCTGCCCATGGAGACCTCGGCCGAGTCGGTGATGCCGTCGGAGTCCGTGTCTGCGGTCGTCGAGCTGGTGCCGAGGGCTGCCTCCAGGCTGTCACTGAGCCCGTCGTGGTCGCTGTCCGCGAGCATCGGGTTGCTGCCGTGCACGACCTCGTAGGCATCGCTGAGGCCGTCGTGGTCGCTGTCCACGGCGTGCGAGTCTGTGCCGATCGACTTCTCCAGCGTGTCGGTCAGCCCGTCGTGGTCGGAGTCGGCGGTCGAGGCGCCCGGCGGCAGAGTGGTCGCGGCCACGGTCTCGGGGACGGCACTCACGTCGCCCCCGGCGCCGGACTCCGGCAGCGGCGGCGGCAACGGTGAACCGTAGCCCCCGACACCTCGCGGATCGCCGTGCGCCCCGCCGGCGATCGCCTCGACCTCGTGCAGGTACTGGCGGTAGTCGCTGTGCATCCCCTTGTGACTGGCGTGGGTCGTCGTCCACGGCCGCATGTCGGTGCCGTGATGGGAGATCTGGAACGCGGCGCGTGCGTTGACTGCGGGGTCGGTCAGGTCGCCGAAGCTGTTGTGCCGCACGGTGCTGCGGACGTTGACCTGCCACAACCCGTAGGAGTTCTCGCCGTGCCCGGCGTGCGCGTCCGGGTTGCCTCCGGACTCCGCCATGGCGATAGCGGTCCACGTCACCGCCTGGTCCGGACTGAAACCGGCGGCTCGTGCGTACTGGTAGATCTCGCTCACCGAGAGCTGGCTCATGGGCACCCCCGACCACTGCCGACACGTCGCGCTGAGCCAAGGATACGTCGTACCCAACAGCACGAAAGGTGTTATTCACATGATTCGGGTGCACGATTTGAGGGCGACCGGGCTGACGGCAGGATTCTCGTCGCACTAGCCGCGCGAGCCGCCCTCGAACTATGGTCGCTGATGTGATCGGCCGGGGGGCTGAACAGGAACGACTGCTGCGGGCCTTGCAGCGCGGTGCGGCGGGCAGCGGGTCCTCGCTCGCCCTGCAAGGTGGACCGGGGATGGGCAAGACCACCCTGCTGGACTGGGCCGCCGACGCGGCCGCGGGCGAGCCGCACCGGTTCGCCGTTCACCGGCTGGACGGCGGAGCACCCGACCAGGTCGCCGCGGCCGTGCGCGAGCTCCCGCGACGGGCCGTTGTCGAGCAGCCGGCCGACCGGCCCAGACCACAGCTGCTCGTGCTCGACGACGTGCACCTGCTGGACGCCGACACTCTGGTCGAGCTGGACGCCCTGGTCGACGGGCTGTCGGCGGTCTCGGTGGTCGTGCTGACCGCCAGTCGGCCGACATCCCCGAGGCCCGGCCGTGGCGGTCAGGTCCTGCAGCTGCCCGGGCTGACCGTGCCGCAGGCACATTCGCTGCTGGTCGCGCACGGCGTGCAGCGGGTCGACCCCGACGTGCTGAGCGACCTCGTGCGACTGACCGGCGGCTGCCCCCTCGCCCTGCGTGAGCTCGCCCAGACGCTGACCACCGACCACCTGATGGGCCGTCGAGCGCTGCCGGACCCGCTGCCGCTCGGACCGCTCGGGCGAACCTCGTTCGGCGCACAGCTGCACGGCCTGACGGACCGCACCCGCCTGGCGATGCTGGTCCTGGCGCTCGGCGACGGCTGCCCCGGTGCCGTCCTCGTCGCAGCCCTGGCCAGGCTCGGGCTGACATTGCCGGACCTCGACCCCGCAGTCGACCGGCACCTGGTGCGGCGTCAGCACTGGGTCCTCGGCGATCCGTTGCAGCGCAGCGCGATCCAACAGCTGGCGCGCGCCGAAGACGTCCGGCGCGCCCACGCGGCCCTGGCTGACGCCTTCGAGCAGACGGACCTCGGCCGGTGCGCCCGCCACCTGGCGGCGGCCGGCGAGGGGGTCGACGAGGACGTGGCGAGGACCCTCGAACGGGCTGCTCGACTGGCGCAACGGCGCGGGGACGTGGCCGGTGCGGCGACCCTGTGGCAGCTGGCTGCCGACCTAAGCCCCGTCGGTCCGGTGCGGTTGCGCCGGCTGGTCGTGGCGGCCGAGGGCCAGACTGCCTGCGGCGACCTTCGTGCGGCCGAGGCCGACCTCGACGACCTGCTGGCTGCCGCTCCCGCAGCAGACCTGACGTCCCGCGCACTGCGGGTCAGGACGCAGCTGGCGCTGTGGAGTGCCACCAACTCCACGGAGCTGGCCCGGCTGAGCGCGGACGCCGAACAGGTCAGCGCGTACGACAGCGACTCGGCGGCCGGAGTCCTGCTCAACCTCGCCGTCTGCGCGCAGAATCTTGGCGACGTCCCGGAAGCACTGCGCCTGGCCCGGCGCGGCGTCGAGCTGGCGACGGACGGCGCCCCCGCGCGCCGGGCGTTCGCGGAGGCGGTGCTCGGCCAGCTCACCACGCTCATCACCGGGCGGGCGGGCGGTCTGCCGGCGCAGCTGAACGACTCCGAGGTCCGCGCCCACCTGCACGGCGCGCACCCCGCCTGCCCGGCGATGCTCGCTCAGTGGCTGCTCTGGTGCGAGCGCTACGAGGACGCGGACGCCCTGGTCAGGACACAGCTGCGGCTCGCGCGGGAGTCCTCGCTGAGCGCCGTGCTGCCGCTACCGCTCGCGCTGGCCGCCGACATCGCCTGGTGGCGGGGTCGCTGGGACGACGGCCGGGCCAGCGCCGCCGCGGCGGTCGCGGCCGCCGAGCCAGCCGGCCAGGTAGGCCTGCTGGGCTACGCGCACTCCTGGGACGCCATGTACGCCGCGCAGCGCCAGGACCGCGACCGCGCTGCGCGGGCGCTGGGCCAGGCCGACGACGTGGCCGAGCGGACCGGGTCGGCACCGGCTGCGCTCTGCACGCTGTGGGTGCGACTGCACATCGCGCTCGCGGACGGAGACCTGCACGCCGCGGTGGACCACGGCGCACGCGCAGAACGGTTGCGGCGCCGGCTCTCGACGAGCTCGATCACCTTCATCCCGTTCCTGCCGGAGTACGTCGAGGCAGCGATCCGCGTGCAGGCCGGCGACGTCGCCGCGCTGCTGACCCAGCTGGCGGAGTTCGGCCTGACCAACGAGTCCGCCTGGACCAGGGCCGCGTGGCTTCGGTGCAGCGGGCTCGCCGGACAGCGCAACTGGCAGGACAGCTTCGAGGAGTCGCTCAGCCTGACCCCGCTGGGCCGCACCCCATTCGAGCACGCCCGGATCCTGGGCTGCTGGGGTGAGCGGCTGCTGAGCGACGGGCACCGGCGCGAGGCACGGCGGCTGCTGCTACGTGCGGACTCGGTGTTCGCGGACCTCGGCTCGTCGCTGTGGCGGGCCCAGATCAGCAGGCCGTTGGCCGAAGCGGGCATCGAGGTCTCACCGAGCGGCCGGGTAGCGACCACGCTGACCGAGCGTGAGCTCGGAGTGTGCCTGTTGGTGGCCGGCGGTGCGACGAACCGGTCCGCGGCAAAAGCGCTCAGCCTCAGCGAGAAGACCGTCGAGTACCACCTGGGCAAGGCCATGGCCAAGACCGGCGCGGCCAACCGGACCCAGCTGGCCCGGCTGCTCGACGAAGGAGGGCTGGACCAACGAGCCGGACGTCCCGGCGGCGGCTGAGGCGAAAGCCGGGCAGAAGACTCCTTTCGGGCCAGGAAGTGCGCCAGACTGCGGGTGGACGAGGTGTCGACCACTGAGGGGACAGCGATGGGCTATGCGCTGGGGGTGGACCTCGGCACGACCTACACGGCGGCAGCCGTTGCACGCGACGGTCGGGTCGACGTGGTCGGTCTCGGCGAGCGCGCGCCGCAGCTGCCGTCGGTGCTGTACCTGTTGCCGGACGGTCGGTTCCTGGCGGGCGAGGCCGCGCAGCGGCGCGGGGCGGCCGAGCCCGGCCGGCTGGCCCGGGAGTTCAAGCGGCGGCTCGGCGACGACACCGCGCTGCTGGTCGGCGGCACGCCTTTCTCCGCCCAGGCTTTGATGGGACAGCTGCTCCGGCACGTGCTCGCCGCCGTCGCCGAGGGGCAGGGTGGGCCGGCGCAGCAAGTGATCGTCACCTACCCGGCGAACTGGGGGCCTTACCGTCGCGAGCTGCTGGGACAGGTGTTCACGTCCGCGGGGCTTGACT
This sequence comes from Angustibacter sp. McL0619, assembly GCF_049994355.1. Lineage (NCBI taxonomy): Bacteria > Bacillati > Actinomycetota > Actinomycetes > Kineosporiales > Kineosporiaceae > Angustibacter > Angustibacter sp. McL0619. Next base: position 3,042,302 of record NZ_CP188257.1, read on the forward strand.
CGGCGACCACCTGCTCTGAGCCGGAGGCCGCGGCCATCCACTTCGCCAGCACCGAACGGGTCGCGCTCGGCGACATCATCGCGACCTACGACCTCGGCGGAGGCACGTTCGACGCCGCCGTGCTGCGCAAGACCAACGACGGTTTCGAGCTGTTGGGCGAGGCAGGTGGGATCGAGCACCTGGGCGGGGTTGACTTCGACGCGGCGGTGTTCGACCACGTCGTCCGGTCGCTGGGCACGGCGGTGCGCGACCTCGACCCGAACGAGGCGGCCACGCAGAGCGGCCTGGAACGGCTGCGGCGGGACTGCGTCGAGGCCAAGGAGGCGCTGTCGGCCGACACCGAGGTGGTCGTCCCGGTGAACCTACCGTCAATCCAGACCGTGGTTCGCCTGTCCCGCAGCGAGTTTGAGAAGATGGTGCGTCCAGCTGTGCTGGAGACGGTCGGGTCGCTCGAGCACACTCTGCGGTCGGCCGGGGTGCCAGCGAAGGCCCTCGCGGCAACGGTGCTGGTCGGCGGGTCGGCCCGCCTTCCACTGGTGGCGGAGACGCTCACCGAACAGCTCGGCGTGCCGGTCTCGCTCAGCCCCGCACCCAAGCACTGCGTTGCGATCGGGGCCGCCCAGTCGGCTCTGGCCAGCCTGGCACGAGCACCTGCGCCACCGCCGCCTGCGCCCCCACCGGTCGTGGCAACCGTTGCCGCACCACCCAGTGGCCCGCCACCCGTTGCCGCACCACCCGTTGCCGTCCAACAGCCTGCTGCCTCCGCCGCTTCGACGACGGCCGCTTCGACGACGGCCGCTTCGTCGGCGGCAGAACGAACCCCGCGGCGGTCGGTCCGCGACAACTCGAAGGTCGTGCTCGGCATCGGGTTGGCGCTGCTGGTGGTCGCCCTGGTCCTGGCCTTTGCAGGTCCGCAGACCGACTCGGTGGCCGACCAGGCACCACCGGGCTCGACGCCAGGTTTGAAGCTCGAGGACCAGGAGGTCGCGACCGCCCAGAGCGTCGCGGCAAAGCTGGACCACCCACTCGCCGTGGCGGTCGCCAAGGGCACGACGCTCAGGTCGAGCAGCATGGGCTTCTCGATCGGAGGCCTCCCGTTGCACCCGGTGAAGGGCCAGAAGGCCACCGAAGGAATGACGATCAACCTCAACAACAGGCGGCTTCTCGTCGGCGGCCCGCTGCAGGCGAATCTGACCGCAAACGGGAGCGAACACACACTGCTCTTCAAACCCAAGGTGTCCAAGTGGGCCACCATCCCTGGGGTCGCCTGGATCCTGTTGCTGCTGTTCGTCATCTCCTACGCGGAGTCCGTGCAGCGCAACGTGCGTCGCCGGAGGAACGCCTCGTTCGTGACCATCTTCGGAATGAACCTGGTCGGGCTACTGCTCGGGGTCAGCATCGTGCTGGCGGCGTGGACAGTCGGGCAGCGGCTGCTCCCACCCTGGGCGGTGGTGTCCGTCCTGCTCTGCTGCGCCGTGGCCGGCGGCTGCCTTCCGGTGATGCTGAGCGAGCGCGCGGGCCCCGCGCGAACCTGACCGACGCGACCTAACCGCCGCTCGGGTCGTCCCGTCTGGGTCGACCGGCCAGGTCCTGCCCCCAACCGGGGACGCGCAGCAACGAGAAGACGAGCAGCGCGACGAAGGTCAGGATCGCGGCGCTCGTCACCGAGGCGGCCGCTGCCGTCCCGGTCGCGGACGTCAGCCCCACCAGGTCCAAGGTGCCTTCGGCCGTGAGGTCCCCGCAGGTTGCGGTCACCGTGTACCGGCCGAGCGGGAGCTGTGGGGCCTGAACGACCGCGTGGAACGTGCCGTCGTCCGCTGCGGTAGCGAGGCCGACCTCGGCGTCACCCACGTGAAGGGTGACCGCTGCGGCCGGCGCACAGCCGTCGCCGGTCACCGTCGTCGTCCCACCCGGCGGGCTGCTGGAACCGCCGAGCCTGCCCGGCGGGGTCGAGCCGCCGCCACCCTCGCTGGTCCAGGTGTGCGGGATGCTCACCGAGCCGTGGTGGCCGGCTTCGGTGACGGTGGCGGTGATCGTCTCGTCCCCGGCGGTGGGCCGGGTGAACGTGAAGCCCGCTGCCCCTGCCGCCAGCAGCGGGTCAGCAGTCTTTGTCGCACCGCCCGGCTGGCTGGCGACGAAGTGCACGGTCGCTCCGCTGAACGCGACGCCGTCCAATGTCACCTTGGCGGTCGCCGTGAACGGTTCGTCGACCGGTGTCGCGACCCCGGCGGGCGCCAGCGTGATGGTCAGGTCGCCGGTCTGGACCGCCTTGGTCCAGCTGTGTCGCGCGGAGTCGGTCAGGTGCTGGCCGAGGTAGGTGGCCGTCACCGTGACGTGGTCGATCCCGGGCAGCGCCCGGCTCCAGCCGTACGTGGCGGATCCGCTGCTGTTCGTGTGCCTCGAGCCTGACTTCGCCGGCCCGGACCCACTGGCAGCGACGTCGAACTGCACGTGGACCCCGTCGACGGCGAGGCCGTCGCGTCTCAATGTCGCCGTCACCAGGGCCGTGGCACCCACCTCGCTCGTCGCGGTCGGTGGCGACAGGGTCAGCGACAGCACCGGAGCACGCCAGCTATGGGTGATAGGACTCGCGGGGAGGCCGTCCCCGCCCTTCTGGGTGACGGTGGCCGAGATGGTGTCGGTGCCCGGCCCCGCGCGGCTGAAGGTCCAGCGGGCCTGGTTGCCGGCCACGTGGACTGGGCCGCTGCCCATCGAACCGCCAGGGCCGGACGCCGTGAAGCTCACGTTCTCGCCGTTCGCAGACCCGCCGTTGCTGCCCGGGTGGAAGGTCGCCGTGACCGTGAAGTCATGGTTCACCTCGGTCGTGGTGCCGCTCGGCGCCAGTGTGAGGGTGGGCGCGACGTTCCACGTGTAGTGGAACGGACCGGAGGGGGTGCCGTGCTCGCCGACGCACCACCCCGCCGTCGGCTTCACGGAGGCGCTGATGGTGTCCTCGCCGGCGACCACGCCCGGATAGGACCACTTCACACGGGTGTCCGCGCTGACGCCGGCGAACGACTCTGTGGTCACGGATCCGTTCTGGTGCACCGCCTTGAAGGTCACTGTTCCTACGTCCGGCGGCCGAGTGGTGGTGCCCCCGACCCGGCCGATCTGCGGGTACAGGCAGCTCCAGCTGGCCCGGATGTCGATGGCCTCCCCGAGCGGGCCGGACGTCGCCCTCGGCGGGTACAGCGCCGTCGTCCAGTAGTACGGCGGGAGGGCGTCCGCTCGTGGCAGCGCAGGTAGCCACAGGCCCAGGAAGGTCAGCAGCACCAGGGCCGCGAACGTCCTAAGGCGCATCGACCGCGTCGTCCATGTCGTCCGCGTCATGCGCATCCGGCTCGCCTTCGGCCTCGTCCTGCGGCGGCGCCTCGTCGACGTTCGGGGACGGCGTGAGGTAGCCCGCGACGAACGCGATGGCCCCGGAACCCAGGACGAGCGGGACCCACCGGCTCGGCGCGGGCAGCAGCAGCCGGGTGCTGGACAGGCCGATGGTCAGCACCAGGCCGACACCGAGCCCGGCCGGCAGGAACTGCAGCGCCCGCTGCCACCGGCTCTCCGGCAGCCGGCCCAGCGCCAGCCGCATGAAGAGGCTGACCAGCAGCAGCGCGGTGATGCCGAACAGCGCGAGCCCGAAGATGCCGTAGACCGAGAGGAACGAGCCGCGCACGTCCACCGGGAAGCTGGCGCTGGAAAGCACGTTGCGCTGCGGGCCGATCAGCTGGAGCTGGGTGGGAACCAGCCCGACGGCCTGGTCACCGAGGTCGCTGAGGTCGACGTCCACTGCCCGGGCCGCCTCGGAACCCGCGGGCAGCACGAGGTTGAGCTGGGTGACGTAGGTGAAGAACGTCAGACCCATGATCTTGCCCTGCAGGCGGACGCTGCGGACCTCGCGCTCGGTGGCACCGCGGTTGGCGATGGCGAGCTCGATGTGGCCGCCGGTCTTCGGGTGCAGCACAACGGGGTTGTTGGCGTCCGCCTGCGCCACCGGCTGCTGGTCGATCCTCGCCGTCCAGGTGAGCGAGCCGGTCGTCGTGGCGGCAGAGCCCGTCGCGCCAGGACCCAACGCCAGGACGACGAAGGTCAAACACACCCCAAGCAGCAACACCGGCCGCTTCCCCATACCGAAGACCGTACTCCGGAACGGGCGAATCGGGCACCCGTCGAGCGGGCCCGCGCAAGTGCCCGAAAGGACCTCGCTGTTGACAGGGCGGCCGGATCTTGATGTGCGCGGCGGGGCCCGCCTGGCCACAATGGGCGGATGGCGAAATACAGCGTCAACCCGGACGGCGTCGCGCAGATCAAGGCGCTGATCGACAAGCACCAGTACGTGCTGGACAGCGACTGGGGCGAGGTGCAGCCGGACGCCGAGGCACAGAACGCCTATCTCGAACGCAACGGCTGGCCGCGGTACGCGAGCTGGCACCTCGGACTCACCGAGGGCGCGAGCGAGGAGACGAAGGCCCGGTACGCCTTCGTGGCCGGCGACTTCCGTCGGGTGCACCGCACCGCGTTGATCGCCTGCGTGTACCGCGCCTCCGAATGGCGGCACAAGGACGTCGAGCTCGCCGCCCACGACCTGCTGCAGCACCTGGACCGGGTGTCCAGCTGAGCGCAGGTACTGGGCTCAGCCGTCTGCCAGCGGAAGGGCGTTGGGCGTGATCAGAACCTTGCTGACGGCGTCGTCGACGCCGCGCAGCAGGTCGTAGGCATCGTCGAATTCGGCGAGGTCGAACGAGTGGGTGACCAGCGCGGACGGACGGACCACCCCCGAAGCCACCAGTCGGATCACCTCGGGCCACACCCCGGGGCTGCCGATCGACCCGACCAGGGACTGGTCGCGCACCACGATGGTGTCGACGGCTACCTCGACCTTCGGTCGCCCGGAGAGTCCGACGACGACAAGCGTGCCGCCCGGGGCCAGCCGCTCGCAGGCCACGGACAGAGATTGCGCGGTGCCCGCAGCCTCCAGGACGTGGCTGAACGTCTCGCCGTCCGTTGGCGCTCGGACACCGACGCCCCGTAGTCGCTCGAACCGGCTCGGGCGCGGTTCGAGCAGCGCGACGTCCGCGTGTGCGAGGTTGATCGCCATCGTCGCGGCCAGAAACCCTTGAGTGCCGCCACCGACGATCAGCAGCGAGGCTGCCGGCGGCAGGCCGAGGCGCTGGAAGGCCCGGAAGGCAACGGCTGTGGGCTCGACGAGCGCTGCGTCGTCAAGGCTCATCCCGCCGGGCACCCGATGGGCTGACGACGCGGGGAAGACCATGCGTTCCTGGAGGGCGCCGTCCAGGCCGATGATGCCGGTCTCACGGCGAGTGGGGCACTGGTGGTACGCCCCGGCCGCGCAGAACGGGCAACGGCCGCAGCCGATGCTGCACTCACCCACCACGAGATCGCCGGCTGCCAGCGAGGTGACGCGTTCGCCTGCCTGCACCACCTGGCCGACCCACTCGTGGCCCGGGGTCAGCGGCAGCGTGAGCTCGCCGGTGCGCAGGTACACCAGCGAGCCGTCGATCAGCTCCAGGTCCGTCGCGCAGACACCGACCCGCAGGGGGGCGACCAGCAGATCGTCCGGCCCGGGTTGCGGCACGGGCGCATCCACGACTCGGACCTGGTCAGGACCGGTCACCAGCAGGCGCTTCATGATGTCCACCGGGCATCTGCCTGCTACCGCGCGAACTCGTTGAAGATCTCGTGGCCGGCGCGCAGGGAGCCGTCGGCGTTGACGAACTCCAGGCGTCCTGGCCGGCCGACCGGTCCGTACGCCGACGAGTGCAGGTCGGCAATCAGGCTGTGGTTCAACGCGTGGATCGAGAAGCCGACGTCGCGCTTGGCCAGCTCGGTCAGCGTGTAGCGGGTGAACTCGACGTGCTCCTCGTCGTCGTTCGCGCCCCACACCGTCTCGCTGGCCAGCGCGTGCGGCTTGCCGACGCTGACGGCGAACGCCTGCAGGTCGTCCAGGAAGGTCTCGAAGAGCGGCTTGGAGCTCGTCGTCCGCTCGCCCCAGTTCGGGATGTAGTACGGGTGGAAGGAGATGAAGTCACTCAGCGGCTCGGTCAGGCGAACGGCTTGCAGACTGTTGTAGTTGCCGATGGTCAGCGGCTGGCTGGCATTGTTCGCCCGGCAGACGTCGCGCACCCAGGTCAGCCACCTCAGCTCGCCGTCGCGGATGGGGCTGTCTGCGTCGTCGACGTAGGGACCCAGCAGCGGCTCGTTGCACAGGTCCCATCCCATGATGCGGTCGTCGTCGCGGTGCGCCCCGACCACGGCGTCCAGGTACGCGCGGAACACGTTCTCAGCGTCGTGGTCCAGCTCGGCGAAGCCCTCCTGCGTCCAGGCGGGCCTGTCGAGCGTCTCGAACGCACCCGGGGGGCAGAAGGCGCTCGATCCCGCGATGATGTGGTCCAGCGGCACTCCGCCGAAGTCGCAGACCGGGTCCCGCCATCGGTTGAAGAGCACCGGCAGCACCTCGATGCCGTGGTCGGCGAAGACCCGCACACCGGCGTCGAAGTTGGCCAGGAACCGTTGCGGGTTGCGCTGGAACGCCTCGTGCGAGAGCCACCAGCGGGCAAGGTTCCAGCCGGGGAAGTATGCCTTGCCGCGGGCGACCTCCAGGGCCATCGTCCCGTGCTCGTGGTGCTGCCACAGGTCGAGCCCGCTGGAACCCCAGGAGCCCGAGTAGTTGAACCCGCGTGCTTGGTTGACGTTCACGCTGACACCACACCCTTCAGAGGTCTTCCGTCCAATGCGCGGCCGAGCTCGTCCGCGGCCAGCCGCTGCAGCTTCACCAGTGACTGCTCGCTGTAGAACGCGACATGCGGCGTGAGGATCACGTTGGGCAGCCCGCGCAGCGGCGAGTCGGCGTTCAGCGGCTCGATCTCGTACACGTCCAGCCCAGCGGCTGCGATCCGGCCGTCGCGCAACGCGGCCGCGAGGGCCACGGTGTCCACGAGTCCGCCGCGCGAGGTGTTGATCAGCGATGCACCGCGCCGCATGCTCCCCAGGAAGTCGGAGTCCACCAGGTGCCTGGTCTGCTCGGTGAGCGGCAGATGCAGCGAGATCGCGTCGGCCCGGGCGAGCAGGGTCGGCAGGTCCACGAGCTCGACCCCCAGGCTCTGCGTAATGTCGGGGTCCACGTAGGGATCGTGCGCGATCAGCCGAAACCCGAAGCCCCGTAGTCGATGGATGAGTGCGACGCCGATCCGTCCCGTGCCCACGAGACCGACGCACGTGGTACCGAAGCTGTTGATGGTGCCGAAGGCCTGGGCTTGCGACCACCCGGCGCCCCTGACGGCGTCGTCGAACTGGGTGAGTCTGCGCAGGCAGGCCAGCAGCAGCGTCGCCGCATGGTCCGCCACCGTGTTCGTGCCGTAGTCGGTGATATGGCAGACGTGCACACCGGCGCGGCTGGCGGCCCGCACGTCGACGTTGTCGTAACCGACGCCGTAGCGGATGACGACCGCGCCATCCGGCAGCACGGCGATCACGTCGGCCGTTACGGGTGCCCGATCGACCAGGACGACGGCGGCTCCGGACACCGCAGCCGCGGTGTCGGCCTCGGTCAGGACCGCGAACTCCGCGAAGTCGGCCCCGCGCCCCTCGGCCACGGCGCGCTCGGGTCCGGTGTCCTCGAAGGGGTGGTCGGTGACCACGACTCGCCTGCGCACGCACGCTCCTGACCGAGACGAACCTGATCGCGCATTCCTAGTATCATCATATGATCGGCTGATCGAAAGGGGTCGGGCATGGTGGTTCTCGGGGAGATGCGTCCATCGCGACTCCCGGACGTGGTGGCCCGGCAGATCGAGGAGCACGTCTTCGCCCAGAACCTGGTCGACGGCGACCAGCTGCCGACCGAGGCCCAGCTGTCGGCGCAGTACGACGTCAGCCGGACCGTGGTGCGGGAGGCGACTCGGATCCTCGAGCAGCGCGGGCTGGTCACCATCCGTCCCGGTCGCGGGATGCTGGTGGCGAAACCGGACGGCGGTCCGGTCGCGCGTCAGTACGCGCTCCTGCTCCGGTCGAACCCGGTCGCATTCGACCAGCTGATGGACACGCGGCTGCTGGTGGAGGTTCACCTGACCGGGCTCGCCGCCGAGAACCGGACGGTCGAGGACGTCGCCGCCATGCGCTCCGGCCTGACGGCCGCGCGGGCGAACCGGCAGGACTACGACCTGTGCCTGACCGAGGACCTCCGGTTGCACGCACTCGTCGGCCAGGCCTCCGGCAACCCGCTGATGTCGCTGTTCGTCGATCCCGTGAACCAGTGCCTGCGGGAGTCCTACCGAAGCAAGGCCAGCTACCTGTCCCGGCTGGACAGCACGCTCGAGGAGCACGAGCACATCGTGGACGCGATCGCGGCCGGCGATGCCGAGTCCGCCCGCGACGCGTCGCGTCGACACCTCGAACGCGTCAAGGCGGCCGGAACGCGATGACGCCGGACCGATCCGGGCGGTGGCTTCCGTCCGGGCGTGGGGGCGCGCATGCTGGGCACGTGGGCTACGAGGTGCTGGACGTCGATCGCCCCGGCTCGGGCGGCCGGCTTCCGGCGCGCCCAGCCCGAGGCGGCCTGGACGTCCTCGATCTGGAGTCGCTGCCGCTCAGCCAACCGGGACCTGCGGCTAGGGCGGCGACCGCGGCGCACCCGCGTCGACGGGCGATCCTGGTCGCCGCCGGCCTGGTCGCCGGACTCGGTCTCGGCGGAGCCTGGAACGCGTACCTAGCCGAAACCCACCACGGGGTTGCCGAGCCTGTTCGGACGAGTGCCACGGACACCTCGGGGCTGACGTCCCGGCTGACCGGCCCGACGTCCGCGCCGATTCTGTTGCTGCACAACGAGACTCATCACACCGTTCGGGTGGTGATCGACCCGTCGTCGAGGATCCAAGTGGCGTCGGCCGCGACCGACGATGTGCTGACCTCCCGGCGGGTCGGGGCGACCGGGTCGTCCAGCACGCTGACCAGCGACCCCAAACTGCCCGTCGTCCTGTTCGCCGACCAGACGATAGCCGTGCTACTGCGGGTGCGGGTGGGCGGATGCCAGCCGATCGAGTCGGTTGACCAGCGGTCACTGCTGCTCACCGGCGCGCCGATCGTAGTAGCACACACGGTGCCCAGGTCCGCGTCGACGCTCGTCGACCTCACGTCCCTCGTGGACGCCGCGCGCAGCCGCTCGTGCGGCCGCACCGGGCAGTGACCGTCGATGGGTTACGAGGTGATGGACGCCGGGGACGACGCCACGTCCGCCGCCGATCAGTTGCGGCTCACCGGCTCCGTCGACGTCCAGGGCCTGGGTGAGCTCAAGCCTCAGCCGCAGCGTGATCCCTTGCTGCCCGGCGGACGGAGCCGGCGGGCCACGTCCCTGGTGGCGCTGACCGTGCTGGCCGTCGTCGGCGCCGGCGCGTACTGGGCGCAGCACGGACAGCCGGACCAGCGGCTCACCGCTCGCAGCCAGCCGCGCGTCCTGGCCGTGGCCCAGCCGGCGACCCTCACGATGGCCGGTTCGGCGACCGCGGCGAGCGTGCGGATCAGCGTCGTGAACGTCGGGCCGGTGCCGGTGCAGGTGGTCACCTCGCCTGCGCACGCCGCTGCGGCACGAGGAGCGACGCAGGTCGGGTTGGCGAACGGCGGCCTGGCCCGGATCGCGCCCGGCGCCGCGCAGCAGGTGGTCGCGGTCGTCGGGATCTCGTGCGTGAGCTCCACCTGGATCACCCCGCAGCTGTCGATCCGAGGGCCGGACGGCGTGCAGCACCCGGTAACCGTGCGCGACGCCAATCTCGACAGCTACCAGGTGAACACGCAGGCCATCTGCGGCACGCCCGGTGGCTCGAACCTCACCGCGAAGCTCGCCGGCACGGTCGCTGACCCACTCCTGCTGCTGCACAACAGCTCTGACCGCGACGTCGCCGTGACCGTGGACCCGCACTCCCCCGTGCCGCAGGCACCGGACCTCAGCGGCCAGGCGAAGGGCGCCAGCACCGCGGAGGTCGTGGTACCACCGGTCGAGCTGAGGACCACCCCGAAGCTGCCGGTGGTGCTGCGCGCCTCGAGCGACCTCACGGTTGCGCTGCAGCTGCACCTACGGGGCTGCCTTCCGCTGTCCGCGCTCACCATGCAGCCCTATCTGCAGCTCCTGGGCGTACCGGTCGCCGTCCAGCCGGACACCCCGGACGGCTCCGGCGCCACGATCGACCTCACCAGCCTGCTGGGATCCGAGCTGGCCAGGGTCTGTTCCTGAGGCGGCGGCCGGCCGCGCTCACGCCGTTCGAGCTCGGTCTCTCACCGCGTGCCTGCCGGCGAGGAGGCCCAGCGGAATCACGGTGGCGCCGGCGATGACCGCGCCGATCAGGGCCGGACCGACCAGGCCCAGCCGCGTCTCCAGTGCGAGACCCGCCAGCCAGGAGCCACCCGCGACGCCGACGTTGAACGCGGAGGAGGTCAGCGCGGACGCGAGAGTCGGCGCCGGCCCGGCGAAGCGGATGGCGAGAGCGCCCACGATCGGGTTCACGGTGAACCCGGTGAGCCCCAGCACCGCCACGAGGCAGACGACGGCAACAGCGTAGGTAGACAGGACGGCGAGCGCGACCAGCCCCACTGCGGTGGCGACCGCAGCGGTGATCGTGGTTGCCATCGGCCACCGGTCCCCGAGCCGGCCGCCGGTCGTTGACCCAGCCACCGTGCCGATGCCGAAAACGACCAGCACGAGTGGCACGAAGGGCTCCGGGATGCCGGCGTTGTCGGTCAGCAGCGGCGAGATGTAGGTGTACGCGGCCATCAGGCCGCCCAGGATCAGGGCACATGCGGCCAGAGCCAGCCACAGGTTGGTCGAGCGGAGTGCCTGGAGCTCCGCGCGGACGGCTGCACGACGCTCGCTCGTCGGCGCCGGGATGAACCGGCCGATCAGCACCGCAGCCGCCACCGCGAGCGCGGCGAGCACCCAGAGCAGCCCCCGCCAGCCGGTGAGCTGACCGGCGAAAGCACCGAGCGGCACGCCCAGCACGTTGGCGACAGTGAGCCCACCGGTGAGGACGCCGAGGGCGCGCACGGTGTGCGCCGGTCCTGCCGCTGCCGTGGCCACTACGGCGGAGACCGCCCAGAACGCGCCCGCGGCGAGGGCCGTGAGTAGGCGTGCGGCGAGGGCGACCTCGAAGCTGGTGCAGAGGGCGAGAAGGACGTGTCCGAGGGCGAAGACGAGAAGCGCCAACCTCAGGACGAGCGCCCGTGGCAGGCGCAGCGTGAGCACTGCCATCACCGGCGCGCCGACGATGATGCCGACCGCGAACGCGGTCACCAGCAGCCCCGCCTGGGAGACGCTGACGTCGAAGTCGGCGGCCATCTGCGGCAGCAGCCCAGCGATCATGAACTCGGTGGTGCCCATGAGGAAGGTCCCGGCCGCAAGCACGAGCACGACTGGCGGCAGGGCGCCTGGCGCCCGCGGGTCTGAGCGCGACAGCAGCTGGGATCGCGCTGTGCTGGGGGACCTTATGACTCGACCACCCTGAAAGTCGTCGTGAGCGCTGCCCTCGAGTCGCCGCCGACCCAGACGTCGAAGGTCGAGGCGTCGTTCACCCAGTCCCTGCTCCCGGCGTTCCAGTACCGCAGGTGCGTCCCACCCAGCTCGAACTGGAGCACCCGGGACTCGCCGGCGGCCAGGGTGAACCGTTGGAACCCCTTCAGCTCGCGAACCGGCCGAGACGCCGAGCCATGTCTCTGGTGGAGGTACAGCTGCGCCACGTCATCCGCCTCGCGGGCGCCGGTGTTGGTGACCGTCACCGTGACTTCCACGGCCTCGCCGGCCGTCACGGTGTCGCGGTCGACGCCCAGCGCGGAGTACTCGAACTGCGAGTAGCCGAGACCGTGCCCGAAGGGGAACAGCGGGGTGCTCTGCTCGTCCCAGTACCGCTGGGCCTGCTTCTCCGGCTCGTGCGAGATCGTGTGCGAGTAGATCATCGGGATCTGCCCACCGGTGCGCGGCCACGTGAAGGGGAGCTTGCCCGCGGGCGAGACGTCGCCGAACAGCAAGTCCGCCACTGCCGCGCCGCCCTGCGTTCCGGGGTACCAGACGTCGAGGATCGCCGGCACGTTCTCGGCGGCCCAGCGAAGGTCGAGCGGGCGTCCGTTCATCACCAGCGCCACCACCGGCGTACCCGTCCCGACGGCTGCCTTCAGCAGTTCGAGCTGGCGGCCGGGGAGCTCGAGGGAGGACCGGGACGCCGCCTCGCCGATCATGTTCTGCGCCTCACCCACCACGACGAGCGCGACGTCGGCGGCCGCCACCAGCTCGATCGCGCGCTGGTACTCGGCCTCGTCGTCGAAGTCGTCGGCGTCTGCCGCCGTGTTGCCATCGAACATGTCGAACATCGAGGCGAAGACCCGTTGCGGGACCCGGACACCGGGCGCGTGCCGGACGTCCGTGCCCTCGCCAGCCCGGTCCCGGACACCGCGCAGGATCGTGACCGTCTCGTCCAGGTCGAAGTCGAAAACCCACGGCCCCAACGTGTCTCGCGGCGAGTCTGCCAGCGGGCCGATCACGGCGATGGACCGCAGGGCGGAGGTGTCCAGCGGCAGCAGTCCACCCTCGTTGCGCAGCAGCACCGCCGACCGCTGCGCCGCACGGCGGGCGACGGCGCGGTGTGCCGGATCGCCGAGCACCTCGCGGGCCTGGTCCTCGTCCACGTACGGGTCCTCGAACAGGCCCATGCGCAGCTTCGCCTCGAGCACGCGACGGACGCTTGCGTCGAGGACCTGCTCGGTGGTCGCCCCGCTCTCGACGGCATCGGGCAAGCGTGTGTACGCCGGGTCGGCTACTGCCATCTCCATGTCGAGGCCGATGTTGACGGCCCGTGCCGCTGCATCGGTCAGGTCCTGCGCGAAGCCGTGAGTCAGCAGGTTGCGTACCGCGTTGGCGTCGCTGACCACGAAGCCGTCGAAACCCCACAGGTCGCGGAGCACCTCGACGAAGAGCCAGTGGTTCGCGCTCGCCGGAATGCCGTTGAGGTCCATGTAGGCGGACATGATGTTGCCGGCACCGGCTTCGACCGCAGCCTGGAACGGAGGCAGGTAGACGTTCCACAGCTCCGAGTCGGACAGGTTGACCTCGTCGTAGTCGCGGCCGCCCAGCGCGGCGCCGTACCCGGCGAAGTGCTTCGGGCCGGCGATGATGCGCTCCGGCGTGCCCAGCCGGGAGCCTTGGAAGCCGCGCACCTGCGCCGCCGCCACCGCCGCGCCCAGGTAGGGGTCCTCACCCGCGCCCTCGATGATCCGCCCCCAGCGCGCGTCGCGCGCGATGTCGACCATGGGAGCGAACGCCCAGTGGATACCGACCGCCCGGGCCTCACGGGCGGCGACGGCCTGTCCGCGCTCGATGGTCTCCGGATCCCACGAGGCGGCCATCGCGATCGGCACCGGCAGGATGGTGCGGAAGCCGTGGATGACGTCGAAACCGAAGAGCGCCGGGATGCCCAGCCGGTTGCCCTCCAGCGTGAGTCGCTGCAACCGGTTGGTCTCTGCCGGGTCGGTCACGAAAAGCAGCGAACCCGCCTCGCCCCGAGCCAGGGCCGCCTCGACCTTGTCCGGATGACCGGCGGCGGCGATGTCGTTGACCTGGTCAGCTGGCATCTCGCGCATGAACCCGAAGTAGAAGTACTGGCTCAGCTGACCAGCCTTCTCCGCGACCGTCAGCTGGGACAGCAGCTCGTCTGCCCTGGCGTGGATCGCTTCGTCGCTCATCGCGGCTGCCGCGGAGTGCGGCGCATCCGTGTTGCCCATGTCCGACCTTCCTCGAGGTGGCTACGTCCAAGGACGTGGAACTAGTGGCGGGGCAGGGCTCGGGCGAGGCTGTCAGGGGTCAGGGCGTGCTCGATGCCCAGGACGAGACCGCCGGCGGTGCCAGACCACTCACCCAGGCTGGGGTGGCTGATCACCAGGTTGCGGGTGGCCAGCGGCAACGCGCGCCGGTAGACCACGGCGCGGATCCCGGCCAGCATGTCGTCGCTCGGAACTGTCAGGCCGCCACCGACCACGATCCGTGCGGGGTTGTAGAAGTGCACGAGGTTGGCCACCACCTCCCCGACCTGGGCCGCGGCCTCGCGAACCAGCCCGACGGTGACCTTCTCGTTGCTGCGCAACGCCGCCATCAGCTCCTCACGCGTCCTGGGCAGCTCCGTGCCCTCATCGGCTGAGGTCTGGCGCAGCCGTGCCAGGATGGCCGGCGCCGAGGCGACCGCCTCGATGCATCCGTAGTTCCCGCAGACGCACAGCTCGTCGTCCGCCCCGTGAACGCGCACGTGCCCGATGTCGCCGGCCGACCCGTCGGCGCCGTGGAACAGCTCACCGGCGGCGGTCACCATCCCGCCTCCGACGCCTGTGCTGACCTTGATGTAGAGCAGCGGGGTCTGATCCGGGGGAAGGGCACGCGCCTCGCCGAGCGCGCGCAGGTTCACGTCGTTCTCGCAGCGCACCGGGCAGCCGAACTGCGACTCCAGCGTCTCAGCCACCGGGTAGTCGTCCCAGCCCGGCATGATCGGCGGCTTGACGGCGACGCCGTGGGTGATGTCGATCGGCCCGGGCAGACCGGCCACCAGCACGAGCGGGACCGGACGCGGGTGGTCGATCCGGTCCAGCATCGCCTTGAACTCCTCGCTGATGCGAGCGAGGACAGACTCCGGGCCGTCTGAGACCTGCAGGTCCATCTCGGTCGCCGTCAGCTGATGCTGCCCCAGGTCGTACAGGCTCAGCCGGGCGAAGGTCACGCCGAGATCCGCGACGAGGATCAGCCCGAACGACGGGTCCAGGCCCAACTCCTCGGCCGGTCGTCCCCGACCGATCGTGGCTCTTGCCCCCACCTCTCGGATCGCGCCCGCCTGCTGCAGCAGGTCCAGCCCGACCGTCACTGTCGACCGCGCCAGACCGGTGACCCGCACCAGGTCCGCACGGGTCACCGCGGCGTGCGAGGCGATCAACCGAGCCAACGTGCTCGCCACCGACTCCACGCTCACCCGAGCCGACACCGCCGGCACCAGCAGTCGCAGGTGGCCGGGACCGAAGTCACTCATCGGGTCGACTGAGGGTGTCATGTCGACGGCCTAGCAGCGCGCAGGACCGGACCGGAAGCCGCATGCGCGGATCGTACGCTCGCCGGCTGGGAGCCGTGAGGAAGCAGAGCCGGCGCTAGCCGAGCGTGGCGCATCGTGGGTCCCAGTCGGCCGGCACGGCGTCCGTCGCGACGAGCTCGGAGTCGATCCGGACGAGCTCACCTCGCTCGATCGCCTCCTGCGTGGCCAGCAGCGCGTCCAGGACGTGCAGCGCGACGCGCCCGTTCGCCCGATGCGGTTGCCCGGAGCGGACAGCCCGTGCCATGTCGAGCGGGCCGATCCCCCGGCCCGCGCCGTCAGCTGCGGCCGGGACCGATGTGCGCGCCGTGGCTCCGCCAGGCAGGCCGCCGCGCACCACCTCGATGAGACCACCGAACATGTTGGGGTCGGGGGCGCAGAGGGTGCCCTCGACCCCGGAGATCTCGACCACGCCCATGCGCTGGAGGTGCGAGTCGAAGCTGAAGGTGGCCTGGGCGACCGCTCCGCTCCGGAACTCGTAGAGGGCAGCCACGTACGACGGCACCGTGACCTCGAACGACTCTCCGGCCCGGGCGCCCGTCCCGATCACCCGGGTGGGCCCGGCGGTCGAGCCCAGCGCCGACACCCGCCGGATGGCCCCGAAGATCTGGGTCAGGGCGGTCAGGTAGTACGGCCCCATGTCCAGCAGGGGACCGCCGCCGGACTGGTAGAGGAAGTCGGGGTTGGGGTGCCAGTGGTGTGGACCGCCCTGCTGCATGACGACCGAGGCGGTCAGCGGCCGGCCGATGTCGCCCCGCTCGATCATCCGGCGAGCCGTCTGGATGCCCGGCCCGAGGACGGTGTCCGGAGCGCAACCCAGCCGGAGTCCGAGCGCCTCGGCCTGCTCGACGATCGACCGGGCATCGTGGCGGTTCGTGGCCAGCGGCTTCTCGTTCCAGACGTGCTTGCCGGCCGCCAGGGCCCGCTCTGCGACGCTGGCATGGGCGGCGGGGATGGTCAGGTTGACCACGAGCTCGACGTCGTCGAGCTCCAGGACCTGCTCGACGCTGCCCGAACCGGGTACGCCGTACCGGTCCGCTTGCGCACGAGCCCGGTCCGTCTGGATGTCGGCGACGAAGCGGACGTCGAGGTCGGGGTAGGTGACCATGTCCGCGAGGTACTGGTCGCTGATCGAGCCGGCACCGATCACGGCGACACCCATCGAGCCTGAGGTCATCGCTCGCCTACTGCCCGGCCAGGGATCCGCCGATTCCGCCGACACTGAACCATCGGTTGAGGAACGCGAACACCAGGACCGGCGGGGCCATCATCACCACCGCGACGGCCATGACCGAACCCCAGTCGGTCACGTTCTGCTGGAAGAACGACTCGACGCCGAGGGGCAGCGTGAACTTCGTCTCGGTCCGGATGAAGACGATTGCCACCAGGTAGTCGTTCCAGGACACCAGGTAGGTGAAGATGGCTGTCGCCAGCACGCCAGGCAGGGAGTTGCGCAGGACGATCCGGAAGAACCCGCCGAACACCGACGCGCCGTCGATCCAGGCCGCCTCTTCGAGGCTGCGTGGGATCGAGTCCATATAGGCAGCCATCATCCAGATCGCGACCGACATCGAGGCGCCGACGTAGATGATGCCTAGGCCGGCCAGGTTGTCCACCAGGTGCAGCTTCGCGAAGAGGATGAACAGTGGGATCACGGCCGTGATGACCGGGAACGACTGCACGATGAACAGCAGCAGCGAGTAGCCGGACACGGTCCTGCCCCGTCCGCGAGACAGGACGTAGCCGGCTGGGGCGGCCACGAGCACGGAGACGAAGACCGTCCCCAACGTCACCACGAGGCTGTTGCGCAGCCACAGCAACGTGTGCGTGTTCGCGAAGATGTTCCTGAAGTTCTCCAGCGTGACGGCAGCCGTGGTCGACGATCCGGAGCCAGGGCGTATGGACAGCACCAGGACGACCACGACGGGGACGATCGCGATCGCGGTGATGACCAGCACGATCAGGAACCGCACCCAGCGCATGCCGCTCTTCCGCTGCGGCTCGCGGTGGGCAACCTGCGGGAGGGCTTCGACGGTTTCATGGAGGATGGTCATCACACATGCGCCTTCTTCAGTTGGCGGTAGAGCACCGTCGAGACGATGACGCAGACGACCGTCATGATCAGGGCGATGGCCACACCGGGCCCGACTTGGAAGTTCTGGAACACCGTGCGATAGGCCAGGATGACAAGCGTCGTCGTGGCGTTGATCGGGCCACCGGCCGTCAGCAGGAAGATCGTCGGGAAGTCGTTGACGCAGAAGATCGTCATCAGGATCCACGAGATATATGTCGGCCGGGCGATGATCGGCATCGTGATGTACAGGAACTGCTTCACCGACCCGGCGCCGTCCACCCGAGCGGCCTCGTAGACGGTGTCGTCGACACTGGCCAGGGCGGAGCTCGCCATCAGCATCATGAACGGGAAACTGACCCAGACCTTGTAGACGCAGACCAACACCTTGGCCCAGGTGGGATCGGCCAGGAACAGCGGCGAGCCGAGACCGATGGCATGGAAGAGCTTGGGGATCGGGCTGTCCGCCGTCGCGACGAGGAAGTTCACGGCCGTGGCCGACACGACGACCGGCACGACCCAGGGCAGCAGCAGCAGCACCTTGAAGGTGCCCTTGAACGGCACGTCCGTGCGCAGCAGCAACGCCATGCCCAGGCCGACGATCCAGCTGCCGAACACGCCGACGAGGGTGAAGATCACGGTGAACCTGGCGGCTGCCCAGAAGTCCGCGCTCTGCAGGACTGCCTGGTAGTTGTCCAGCCCGACGTAGGAGCCCTTGCTGATCAGGGTCCCGTCGTGCACGGACTGGAAGATCGCGTAGATGAACGGGTAGCCGTTGATGAGGATGAGCAGCAGCACCGACGGAGCCACCAAGAAGATCAGCGTGAGCTGACCAGGCTTGAATGGGCCGCCGGGCGGCTTGCTCGGGCCGGCGCGCCTCGCCACCCGGCTGGTTGTCTGGGCCGCCGGAAGGGTCGTCATGGCTACCTCACTGCTTGATGATCGCGTCGAGCTGCTTCTGGAGTGTCTGCAGAGCGCCCTTCGGGTCGCCGCCACCGAGCATCGTCTGGGTGAAGGCCTGCAGTGGCTGGCCGCCGTCGACCTGCGCGAGGGCGGGCGTCAGCTCGGTCCCCTGTGAGGCGTAGGTCTTCGCTACGGGCACCCAGTCCTTGATCGCGGCGACCTTGTTCTTCTGCTCCTGGAAGGCCGGCAGTGCGACGATCGACTTCAGTACCGGCAGTCCGGACAGCAGGGGCGGGTTCTTCAACCAGTAGGCCTGCATGTGCTTGACGTACCAGAGCAGGAAGGCCTCGGAGCTGGCCTGGGACGGAGTGTTCTTGTACATCATGAGGTTGTTCTGGAACACCAGGCAGGCCGGCCCGCTGGCCGGGGCGGACAACGGCTTCATCACGACGAGGTCTCCGGCCGTGTCGCCGACATTGCCGTCCAGGCCGGCGGTGTCGATGCCCATGGCGAACTTGCCGCTCTTCCACTGAGCGTTCTGGTTGTCGCCCGTGTAGCTCACCGAGCGCGGGTCGACGATCTTCGCCTTGACCAGCTCGTTGACGAACTGCATGGCCTGGAGGTTGGTGGGCGTGTCCACAGCGACCTTGCCGCTCGGGTCGAACAGGCCGCCACCGTTGTTGATCATCATCATGACCATGAAGTGCGCGCCGAGGTTGTTGCCTGCCCCCGCACCTGCCGCGAAGCCGTAGTGCCCCTTGGCGGCCAGCGCCTTGCCTACCGTCATCATCTCGTCCCACGACGTCGGCGGCGTGAGGCCGAGCTGGTCGAAGATCTTCTTGTTGTACCACCAGACCCGGATGTCCAGCTGCCACGGAACAGCCGCGTAGCCCTTCGAGGTCTTCATGGCCTCGACCTGGCCTGCGATGAAGTCGTCGTATGTGCCGTCCTTCTTCATCGTCGCGATGAGGTCGTCGGCGTAGGCGATCGCACCCTGCTGCGCGTACTGGAAGGCCTGGAAGCCGCCGCCGGAACTCACTGCGGGGCCGGTGTTCGACGCGATGGCGGAGGAGAAGGTCTGGGTGAAGTTCGCCCACTGGATGGTCTGGTAGGTCGCCTTCCCGTTGCTACCCGTCGGGACATAGGTCCCGACCAGCTTCTGCGCCGCCGGGTTGTAGTCCGTACCGCCCCAAGGCATGTCCCAGAACTTGATCGCCTTGCTGCTGCCGCTCCCGCCGCTGCTGCTGTCGCCTCCGCACGAGGCCAGGACCGGCACCGCGGCTGCGGCTCCGATGGCAGCGAGAAAGCCACGACGTGAAAGATCCAGGCCGGTGGCCCGCACATCATTCATGGTGTCTCCTTCGACTGGCGCCGCGCGCCGGCTGATGATGCGATCGTCCGCAGTTAAATGCCCATCCACGTATGCCTGCAATGTCTGAATATTGCTTTCTGCGGACCTAACTCAGTCCTTGTACCCACTCTCGTGCGTCCCTAGCGTCAGCCTCACCCCGATGCCGTGCGACTGACGCGCCGGACGGCCTCGACTAAAAGCTCGCCAGATCAAGAGGTGGCGCCGTGGCAAGCGACCTGACGGTGGACGGTCCGCACCCGACATCGACGCAGGTCCCGCGCCAGCGCGAACACCCAGCGCCACGCGTCGCCATCATCGGCACCGGGATGATCGCAGCCGTGCACCGGCGCAGTGCGCTGATCGCCGGCGGGCAGGTCGTGGGTGTCCTGGGGTCAAGCCAGCAACGGTCGCGGGAAGCCGCCCAGGCGTGGGGCGTCGCGGATGGCTACTCGAGCCTCGAGCAGCTGGCGGCCAGCGAGGCCGAGGTCGTCCACGTGTGCAGTCCCAACGCCACGCACGCGCCGTACGTGCAGGCACTTCTGGCGGCCGGTAAGCACGTGATCTGCGAGAAGCCTCTCGGTGTCACCGCGGCACAGGCTCAGGAGATGACGGACCTCGCCGCACGCGCCGGCGTGGTGGCCACCGTGCCCTTCGTCTACCGCTACCACCCGGTCGTGCGGGAGATCCGAGCCCGCGTGCAAGCCGGCGAGTTCGGCGACTGGAACCTCCTGCACGGCCACTACCTCCAGGACTGGCTGCGCTCGGCGCACGCGTCGAACTGGCGTGTCGACCCCGCGCAGGGTGGTGCCTCCCGAGCGTTCGCCGACATCGGATCGCACTGGTGCGACCTGGTGGAGTGGGTGAGCGGCCAGCGGATCCAGGAGCTGACGGCACAGCTGTCGATCGCCATCGCCGAACGACCTGACGGCGGCGGCGCCACGTTCGGCGGTCGTGCCGACGGCAAGACCGCAGCGGTGTCCACCGAGGACATCGCAACCGTCCTGTTCCGGACGGCGGACCGGATCCCTGGGTCGGTGGTGATCTCGCAGGTGGCCGCGGGGCGAAAGAACCGGCTGTGGTTCGAGCTCGACGGTGCCGGCGGCAGCGCGTCCTTCGACCAGGAGAATCCGGAGTCGTTCTGGCTCGGCAGTAGCGAAGGAAGCCGCTGCGTGGTCCGCGACTCGGCGTCCGGGTCGGCCGAGCAACGTCGGCTCAGCTACCTGCCGGCTGGGCACGCCCAGGGTTACGGGGACTGCTTTGCCGCCTTCGTCGCGGACACGTACGCGGCGGTGCGCGGCGAGCAGCCCGACGGGCTGCCCACCTTCGCCGACGGAGCCCGCTCGGCAGTGATCGTCGACGCCGTCGTCCGATCCGCGCGCGAGGCAGCGTGGACGGCGGTGACCCCTTGAAGCTCGGCGTGCTGACCGCCCCAGCCTGACCCGCTCGAGATCAACCCCTCAACGAACGGAGTACGTCTCACATGGCACTCGCATCGAAGGTCGCCGTGAACCCGCTGCCGTGGGTGCTCGGACCGGATGGCTTCGACCTCAGCCCGACGACGGTCCGCGCCGCGGTCGCTGGAATCGCCGACGCCGGCTTCACGGCGATGCACTCCGACGTGCCGGAGCAGTGGTCCGCCGCCGAGTACCGCGCCGTCCTCGCCGACCACGGCGTGCGTCCGGCCCCCGGCTACTTCGGCGCATACTTCGACGTCCCGGTCGACGAGCTGCCCGCACTGGTCGAGGCGGCGAAGGCGCACGCCGGTGTCCAGCTGGAGCTCGGCCTGAGCGAGGTGTTCCTGGCCAGCCACCTCAGCCCCGAGCGGATCGCCAGTCCGGCGGTCGGCGCGGACTTCGACGCGTCCCGCCTGGAGCTGGTCATCGAGCGGATTGCGTTGGTAGCCGGGGCGATCACGGCTGAGGGCCTAACCCCGTGTTTCCACCCGCACGTCGGCAGCTGGATCGAGACCGAGCACGAGGTGCGCGCCATGCTGGACACCATCGACGCCTCCGTGCTGTCCTTCGGCCCGGACACCGGCCACCTCTTCTGGGGCGGCAGCGACCCAGCCGCCCTCGTCGGGGACTACGCGGACCGGGTCGGCGCGGTGCACCTCAAGGACGTCCACCGGGTCGCCGCCGCAACGGCCCGCGACCAGCAGGACGACTACATGGCTGCCACCACCGTCGAGCACGTCTGGACCGAACCGGGCCGAGGCGACGTCGACTTCGAGGCCGTCTTCGCAGCCCTTCCGGCGACCTACGACGGCTGGTTCGTGGTAGAGGTCGACGTCCCGGACCTGCCCAGCAAGGAGGAGTCGACTGCCGCGTCGTTCCGCTGGATCACCGAACAGCCTGAACAGGCAGGGTCGGCATGAGTCAGACGCTCGGGGTCGGGATCCTCGGTGCCGGGCCGGTGACGCAGGCGATCCACCTGCCGACCCTCGCCCGGCAGGCCGACCGCTTCCGCGTCGTGTCCGTGATGGACGTCGACGCGTCGGTCGCGGAGTCAGTCGCCGCCCGGGCGGGTGCCGAGGCGGCGACCACCATGGAGGCCGTTCTGGACAACCCAGAAGTCGAGGTCGTGGCGGTCTGCAGCCCTCACCAGTTCCACGCCGGGCAGGTGGCCGCGATCTGTGCGGCCGGCAAGCGCGGGATCCTGTGCGAGAAGCCGTTGGCGACCACGCGGGACGAGGCCACCCAGATCGCCGAGGCAGTGACCGCGGCGGGCGTACCGCTGGTGGTGGGAGCCATGCACGCCTACGACCCGGGCTGGCTGGCAGCACTGGACGCCTGCGCCGACCGGATCGACAGCGCGCACACCGTCCGGTCCACGATCGTGCTGCCGTTCAACGACCGGTACGAGGACTGGGCGACCCAGATCGCCAGCCGCCCCGCTCCGCCGGCACCGTCCGGACCGCCCGACACGCAGGCGCGGATGGATCGCATCCGAGGCCTCGTCCTAGGACTGTCCGTGCACGACCTCTCGCTGGTCCGCACCTTCGCGCCGACGTTGGACTCCATCGACCACGCCGAGTTCTTCACGCCGTTCGGTGGTGCGATCTCGCTCACCGCCGCGGGACGCCGGGTCGACCTGCTCGCGTTCATGCGACCGCTGTGGCGACCTGACTGGCGCCTGGAGGTCTGGGGGGACGACTGGTCTCTGCGGGTGCAGTTCACCCCGTCCTACGTGCATGGCGGGTCGGCCACCGCGATCATCCGCGGAGCGCTCGGCGAGCAGCGGCTCGGACCGTGGTCGCACAACGGCTACGAAGGCGAGTGGATCGAGCTGCACGACTTGGTGACCGGGCAGACGCAGCCGCACCATCCGCTGAGCGACGTGCTGGACGACCTGACGTTCACGACGGACATCGCGGACGGCGCCGCCGCCGCCATCGAGCGCGGGGCTGCGGCATGAGCAGGCTGCTGCAGGTGGGTGTGGCCGACCGGTCGGGGGACGACTTCCTGGCTTCACAGCGCATCGTGTGGGCCAGCCTGCCGCTGTCGCTCGGTGTCGCCGCGTCCGAACCGGCGCAGCTGGTTGCGGTCGACGGCCGGCAACGGGACTGGCTCACCGTCGCCACCGAGACTGCGTCGTCCGGCGTGCTCGGCATCCTCGTCGTGCACCCACGTCCCGGACCAGCCGCCGCCGCCGTCCACGAGCTGGCCGCTCGGGCCCGGGACAACGGGCTCCCGGTCGTTGTCGAGACCGTCTGGGCAGCGCATCCGGCGGTGGCCCAGCTCGCTGACTCGACGCGGGCGCGGTTGGACGACGTAGCCCTCGCCGACAGCGTGGCCATCGTGGCGAAGGACGATCCCCGTTCTCCGGCAAGCGTTCTGCTCGACCAGCTGGCCCTCCTGCGCGCCGTCCTCGGGCCGATCGACGAGGTGACATTCAGCGCGTCAGGGGCAAGCGGCCATACCGTGAACGCGCGGCGCGGGGCGAGCGCAGTTGCGTTGTCGGCGGTCCGCACCTCGGTCTCCCCCGCCGGGGCGCGACTGGCCATCTACACGGCGTCCGGCGAGGCCCACCTCGTCGTCCCCGAAGGCGGGACGGCGGCGCCCGCCAGGGCATCCGTGGTCGACGACCAGGGTGAGTCGGTGCTGCCGTCCTGGTACGAGTCGGCGTCGCGCGCGTCGTGGCGGAGACTCGTCGAGGCGGTCACGTCGCAGCAGGCGTTGGCGGACCTCGACTTCCTCGCGGACGACCTGGACCGCATCGCCAGCCTGACCTGAGGAGGAGGGGTAGTGACCGGTCGAACCGAGCCCGGCTTCGAGCCAATCTTCGACGGCCGTTCGCTGGATGGCTGGTTCGCCGTGCCGCGGACCTACGGGACGGTGTGGCCGGGCGGCCCGACGGTGCGCGAGGTCAACCCCGACCTGCCTGCGGACTACGAGGTGAACGCGGCCGCGCATCCTGCCCGCTGGGAGGTCGTGGACGGCGTGATCGAGGGCTACCAGGACCCTGAGCTTCCCGGGTACGGCGGCTACCTCGTCAGCGAGCGCGAGTTCGGCGACTTCGAGCTCGTGCTGGAGATGAACCCGGACTGGCCCGCCGACACCGGAGTCATGGTCCGCCGTCGTCCCGACTCGTGGGAAGGCTTCCAGGTCCTGGTGGACCACCGGAAGTCGGGCTCGATCGGCGGCTTCTTCGGGAACGGAACCGGCAGCTTCCATGCCGTCCCGTTCGTCCTCGATGCTGTGTACGACATGAGCGGCCGAGCGAGCGGGCTCACGCTGGAGGACCCCGCGACCAGCGTCGAGCCGATGACCGAGGACAAGCTGGCTATGTTGTCCCGCAAGGGGGACGGCGCAGAGTTCCTGTCGCGCTGGCGGTTCGGCGACTGGAACACGCTGCGTATCCGTTGCGTCGGCGCGAAGCCGGTCATCACCACCTGGGTGAACGACCTGCTGGTGGCGGAGATAGACCTCGGCGCCATCGACCACCCCAACTACGACGCGGACGCCGTCGCCGCAGCGCTCGGACCCGCCGGCCGGCTCTCTCTCGAGGTGCACGACAACGATCCTTTGATGGGCGGACAACGCTGGGGACCCGGCGCACGTTGCCGCTGGCGCAACATCGCGATTCGAGAGCTCTGACACCTCGTGCGGCCACGATCGCGACGCGACCACCTCACCGAGATAGCCGAGCCAGGGAGTCGTCATGGCACAGGACAGCCCGAGCAGGGCCGCAGAGCTTGCTTCGCGAGAGAGTCAGCTCGTGCTCGACTCCTTCGACAACGCCGCGGCGTGGCGGCTCGGTGAGCAGATGGTGGCACGTGCCCTGCGCGAGGGCGCGGCCGTGATCATCGACGTCCAGCGTCCGGGCCTGGTCCTGTTCCGTTCCGCTCTTGCCGGCGCCACTGCTGAGAACCAGGCCTGGCTGGACCGCAAGGCTCGGACGGTCTTTCGGTTCGAGATGAGCACGGCCCTGCTGGCGGAACGCTTCGCGGCGCAGGGAGTTGATGTGTGGACCGCGGGATGGTTCGACTCCCAGCTGTACACGAACGCCGGAGGCTCCTTTCCCCTCAGGGTCCGCGGGGTCGGGGTGGTCGCGGCCGTCACCGTCTCCGGACTCACCTCGGATGAGGACCACGACTTCATCGTCGCCTCGCTCCAGGAGTACCTGGATCAGGGCCCGTCGACCTCGGCTGAGTGAGGACGACCACCGTCAGCGGTCGTTGACAGAGCCACCAGTGACCGGGAAGGTGCGCGGGTTCTCATCAACTCGGCCGCAGCGCAGGCACTTGTTGTAGAAGTCTCGACTGCTGGTGCTGCCGGGTGCCCGGATGTGAGCCCAGTCGTGTCCGAGGACCATGCAGATGATGCGCGTCATGCCTCACCTCCCGCCTCAGCTGACGATCCACGTCGGCGACTACGTCGTCAACCTCATCATCTCCCATCTCGCCCAGGTGCGAGACTGTCGCGCTCCTGGACACCGAACGCGAGGGTGAGGCCCGACGATGACCCAGGCTGAAGGCAAACCCGACGAGACGACCCAAAACCGAGCTCTGCGCTGGGGCGTGGTCGGCACCGGAACGATCGCCCGGCGGGTCATGTCCGACCTGCTCCGCCTCCCGGACGCGGAGCTCGTCGCGGTGGCCTCGCGCTCGGCCGAAAGAGGTCAGGCGTTCGCCGCCGACCTGCTCGTCCCGGAAGGTGGCCAGCGACCCACCCTCGCGGTCTTCGAGCAGGTGGCCGACATGCTGCCGGAGATCGACGTCCTCTACGTCGCCACGCCGCACCCCTTCCATGCCGCCGCGGCCCTGCCTGCGCTCGAGTCCGGCACTGCGGTGCTGGTGGAGAAGGCGATCACCTCGCGGTACGCGGACGCCGTCGAGCTGGTGGCAGCCTCCCGGACACACGGTTCCTTCCTCATGGAGGCCGTATGGACGCGGTTCACGGTCCTGTCGACGAGGGCACGAGAGCTCATAGCGGACGGCGTGCTGGGCGACGTCATGAGGATCGTGGCCGACTTCAGCTTCCAGTTCCCGCCGGCGGACGTCGAGCACCGGCTGTGGAACCCGGCACTCGGTGGTGGCGCGCTCTTCGACATGGGGCCGTACCCGGTCTCGCTCATCCAGTCGCTGCTCGGCGAGCCGACCGAACTGTCGGTCGTGGGCTCGCTGGCCGGCACGGGCGTCGATGAGAGCGTCACGCTGCTCATGGGCTATCCGAACGGCGCCGCGGGCGTGGCAACGTGCTCGCTGCGACTCGACGGCCCGAGCAGCGCGCTGGTCCAGGGGACGTCGGGCGCCCAGATCACGCTCGGTCCCCCGCTGTACAACTCGGAACGGATGACGCTGCACCGACCCGGGCGGGCTCCCGTCGAGTTCCTGGCCGAGACGGAAGGATCCGGCTACCTGCCGCAACTGCGCGAGGTGCAGCGAGGCGTGCGGGCCGGGGACATCCAGAGCCCGGTCATGCCGCACGATGACACCCTCGCCATCCTGCGAGTGCTCACCACGGCTCACGCGCGGCTCGGAGCCGTCAGCGCGTGACCTGAACTGGCCTGGCCACAACCCTTCCTGGCGCGAACAGGGCGCCGCGGCCACCTCGCTTCTGCAGCTCGGCCGCTAGGTCGCGGCCGACGTCTTGGCGTCGCCCGAAGACGGCAACGGTGGCGCCGGCGTCGACTGCGGCACGGGCCACGGCTGCGCCGACTCCCTGGCTCCCCCGCTTACCAGCACGACCTTGTCGTCCAGCAGGGTCAACACGAGCCTGCCGTCGAGCGTCGACGGGTGTGGTCCTGGAGGAGGTCCGACAGCTCGGCCTCGGGGACACCGGCGTCCAGGGCGTCCTGGACGATCTCGGCCTGCGATCGGGGAGTGAGGCCGCCGATGGGCTGGTCGAGGTCGAGGTTGGTGGGGAACGGATAGCCCTCGGCAGCCGCGGCCAGCGCGTTGGCCACTCCGGCTTCGGTCAGGCCGTTCGCCTTGCGGCCCAGCAGGGACGGGTAGAGGGCCCGGACAACGCGGGCACGGTCGACGGACTCCATCGCGCGGCCTAACGCGGACGACACCTGTAGCAGGTTGGCGACGCGCTGGATGTCAGCGGGACGTTCGTCCCGGCGCCGTGGAACAGCGCAGGGTTGAAGAACACGGCGTCCCCCTTAGCCAGCGGGAGCTGCACGAAGTGCTCGCCGAAGTAGCTGCGGAACTGCGGAAGGCGCCAGGCCAGGTAGCCCGGGACGTACTGGTGCGAGTACGGCAGGTACATCGTGGGTCCGCTCTCCACCGGCATGTCCGAGTGGGCGACGGCGCCCTGCAGCGTCAGTACGGGCGAGAGCAGGTGCACGTGGGTCGGGTACCGCTCCACGAGCTCGTTCTCCAGGAACCCGAGGTGGTAGTCGCGGTGCGGGTCCTGAGCCTGCCCACCAGGCCGGACGACGTTGACCTGTGAGGTGACCTGGTAGGCAGGGCCGAGCCAGGCGCGCGAGAGCAGCGCGATGATGTCGTTGGCGTAGTAGTCCACGAACGTCTCGGGGTCGCGGACTGCCAGTTTCTCCAGCGCGTTCCACACCCGGTCGTTGGCGCCCGCCTTCGCGAAGTGGTCCCCGACCGTACCCCCGGCCTCCTTCTCCTCGGCGATGATCGCCTCGAAGGAGACCGTCGCGCGGTCGACGAAGGCCCCGCGAATGGCCACCACGCCCGGCCCGTCGGTGAGGGCCCGCACGAGCTCGGCGGCCACTCGCTCCTCGCCGTCCGGGCTTGCCACCTCCTCGCGGAGCCGGCCCGCGTCGTAGATCAGGACGTTGTCGACCACCTCGCCGGCGCGGGGGAAGTTGGCGAGGTCGGTGCGCTGCTGCACCAGGCCGATGAAGCCCTCGACGTCGCAGTCGGCGCTGCTCAACCGCGCCGGGTGGTGATCGAGAGTGGGGAAAGTAGCCATCGCGTGCCCTCCGGCGTCGTCCTCAGGTGGGGTGGTTCATGCCACGCTAGGCCGGATCAGAGACATGATGAGGCCTGGAAGTGCCTCAAGAACGCCTCATCCCAGGACGGGCTGACCATGACCACGACGGGGCGGCCGCACCGGATCAGCGACATCGCTGCGCAGGCCGGGTTGAGCCGGGCCACCGTAGACAGGGTGCTGCACGCGCGTTTAGGGGTGCGCCCTGCCACCGCGTCACAGGTCGAGCAGGCGATCGTCGAGCTGGACCGTCAGCAGTCGCAGGTGCGGCTGTCCGGGCGCACCTTCCTCATCGACCTGGTGATGCAGACCCCGCGCCGGTTCGGGTCGGCGAGCCAGTCGGCTCTGGAGTCCGCGCTGCCGGGACTGCGCCCGGCCGTGTTCCGGGCACGGTTCCACCTGACCGAGGAGTCCGACGCCGATCGGGCTGCCGCCACGCTCGATGCCATCAGGCATCGGGGTTCGAGCGGCGTCATCCTCAAGGCCCCGGACGACCCACGCGTCGTGGAGGCCGTGCACGACCTCGCGACCGCCGGTGTCCCCGTGGTCACGTTCGTCACCGACCTGCCCTTCAGTGGCCGGGTGGCTTACGTCGGCGTCGACAACCGGGCGGCCGGCGCGACTGCCGCCTACCTGGTCACGCAGTGGGCGACCGGCGACGAGGGCGGGGTCCTGGTGACGTTGAGCAGCTCGTCCTTCAGGGGCGAGGAGGAGCGTGAGATCGGTTTCCGCGCGACGCTGCGTGACCTCGCGCCCGCGCGAACGATCCACGAGGTGACCGGCACCGATGGCCTCGACAGCACCATGCTCGAGGCCGTCGGCGCCGCCCTCGAGGCCGGGCGCAGTATCAGCGCGGTCTACTCCGTCGGCGGCGGGAACAGCGCAACCCTGGCCGCGTTCCGTGCGCTCGGACGGACTCCGCAGGTCTTCGTGGCGCACGACCTCGACGACGACAACCGCGCCCTGCTCAGGACGCGTCAGGTCTCGGCCGTTCTGCACCACGACCTGCGGGCCGACATGCGACGGGCTTGCCGACTGCTGATGCAGGCTCAGGGCGCTCTGCCGGGCAGTCCGTTGAGCATCCCCTCCCAGGTGCAGATCATCACCCCGTTCAACGAGCCGGCAGGGTTGATCGCCGCCGATTCCCGCTGACCTCCGACCAACGGACCCTTGAGGCGTTCTTGAGGCAGCAAGCGCCAACTGGTTACGGTCGAGACTCTGATGCCACCTCCTCGAGCTGCACCCCGGCAGACACCGCCTGCAGTGCCGGAACTGCGCACTTGCAGCCCGGCGCTCCGGTGGACCTGCCATGACAACAGCGCAGCAGCGGCTTCCTCGAAGCGGGCCGAGCTATGTCCGATCGTGGGTGACCGTTCCGGGCACACGTAACCGTCGGGCGGGCTACTCCTCGTCGTCGCCCTGAAGGGCGGACTTTCTCCGCTCCAGCAGCCAGTGGATCTCGTGAGTCTCCGGGTGCCGCCACTCGCGCAGCCGGAACTCGAAACCTGGCAACAGCACGATCGGGATCGGGTCTGGTGACGCCGGTGCGACCGCCCCCACGACGATCTTCGCGTCGACGGGGATGAACGGGGACTGCGCGGGAATCGGTGCCGTCACGATCTCTACCGGGTCTCCATAGGGGCGGGCCATGCGGGTGACGTTAGCACAGGGGTCACAGTGGGTCGAGATAGAACTGGTTAGCGCTCTCATAGAAGCTTGATAGAGTTCTATGCAGCGTCGGTCGCCATTAGGGTCGCCGGGCGAACGACAACCAACGAAGGTTCAAAACATGCGCAAGATCATCCTCGGCATCGCGGCAACCGCCGCGATCGCCGCCCCGCTCGCAGTCGCTGGGACCGCCTCCGCCACCCCGGCCCCGGCCGGCAAGGCGACCGGCAGCGTCACGTGGGACTTCAACCACGGCCAGGTCACCGGCCAGGTCATCTTCAACGCGAACGCCAAGACCGGCGGCACGCTCGACTACCAGGCCAGCAACGGCATGTGGCTGCACGGCGTCGTCACCGCCAGCTCGTACCACCAGATCGACGCCGACACGGCCGTCTTCGCTGGCGAGATCACCAGCGGCAGCGACGACTACACCGTGCACCACGCAGGTACCGACTACTTCTCCGTCAAGGTCGTCGACGGCGGCACGTCCGGCAGGAACGGGGACATGATCGCGGTGCTCGCCAACATGGACGGCAACGGCCAGTGGCTCACCGGCCCGAACGCCGACACCACCGTCGACTACCCGATGACGCCGGCGACTGCCGGGATCGTCACCGGCGGCAACCTCACCATCCACTGATCCACCCGCATCACCGCAACGCCTCCGGCCGCAAGGCCTGGGGCGTTGCCTGTTTCGGATCTGCCACAGCACCGGACCCGGAGCACGATTTCGGCAGATCCGGAGCATCAGAGCCGCGGCTGGTTGTCGGGCCGGACTCAGCGCGCGCCAGCCTCGGGCCACGGCGTGGGCACGACCTACCCGCACGTCACACCCGACGCGCTGAGGGCCGCATCGGGCGTCACAGAACCCGGCCATCCCGTAACACGGACCCTCGGGAGGTCACTCGACCCCTAGCCCAGAACCGTTGCGCCACAACACAATCCAGCGGTGGGGCGGGAGGGGCTCGAACCCTCGACCGACGGATTATGAGTCCGCTGCTCTGACCGGCTGAGCTACCGCCCCGACGACCTGCGTCAGGGGCGAGGTTACGGCACCCGACCGTTCAGGCCGCGCGAGGCTCACTGGGCTGCGACGGCGCTCGCATCGCGAGCGTGCGTCGGCGGTTGCGCCGCTGGGCGGCGCTCTCCACCGCCATCGCGGCCGGCACGCCCACTGCGGCTGCCAGCAGGCCACCCAGCACTCCCCCGGCGACGGCGAGGCTGCGTTCGGTCCCGTTCATGGTGCGCTTCCTTCCAGTGTGGTCAGGAAGTAGACCCGCTACGGGACCTCGCTGATACCTGCCGCCTGCCGGCGATCCTGCTCTGCGCAAGTCGCAACCCCGGACTCGCGGAGTCGAGCACCTCGGACGGGACAGCCGGGTGGCCAGCCGGGCGGCCAGCGCCCCGGTCAACTAGGCCAGCAGCACCGCAGCCTGGACATCGTCGACGCCTCGCGACCACCACCGCAGGGCGACCAACGCCGGGTCGTCGGAGCCACCGAGGCGATGGGCCACCAGGCGCGCCGAAACCACCCGGGAACAGATCCACGTCCGCGAGCGCTGCACACCATGGACGGGACGCCGCCGCGGACTTCGAGCCGCTGAGCGCGACCGCCCACAGCGCCGCCGATCGAGTGGTGCGCCAGATCCAGCGAGGAGACACCATGAGCACGCGTACCTGCACCCAGAACGAGACCGACGAGCGCACCGACAACGTGATCGACCTGCGGGACCTGCCGCTGGCGACCCAGGGCCGCATCGCGCAGCGCCTGTTGGCCACCCGCGGCAGCGGCCGCATGTCGGCCGCGACCCCGAGCTGACGGACGACCTGGCTACGGGAGGCGAGGCGCCGGTGGCAGACCGGCGCCCACGCTGACCGCCGGAGTCCACTGCTGACCCACCAGCTCGGCGGCCTGGTCGGCCGGCAGCGGCCGGCCGAGCCACCAGCCCTGACCGCGGGTGATGCCGAGCTCGACCAGCGACTGGCACTGCTCCTTGGTCTCGATGCCCTCGGCGACCACGTCCAGCCCGAGCGCCTGAGCCATGGCGGCGGTGGCTCGCACGATGGCGTGGTCCTCCGGCCGCGTCGTCAGTCCAGCCACGAACGAGCGGTCGATCTTGACCTCGTGGACCTGCAGCTTGCTGACGTAGCTCAGTGAGGAGTAGCCGGTGCCGAAGTCGTCGACCGAGACGCGCACACCGGCGCGCCCGAGGTCGTGCAGCGACTGGACGGCGACGACGTCGTCCCCGACCAGCGTCGACTCGGTGACCTCCAGCCGCAGCGCGCACGTCGGCAGCTCCCGGTGCGCCAGCGCGGCCAGCACGCGTCCGGTGAACTGCGGGTCCTGCAGCTGGCGGCCGGACACGTTCACGTTGACGCTGAGGTCGCGCGGTGAGTCCGCGCGCCAGCGCAGCAGCTCGTCCAGTGCCCGACCCAGGATGAAGTCACCGATCGGCAGGATCAGGCCGTTGTCCTCGGCCGCAGCGATGAACACGTCCGGCGTCGACGGACCGGCGTCCGGGCGGTTCCATCGGGCCAGCGCCTCGAAGCCGAGCAGCGTCCCGGTGACCAGGTCCACGATCGGCTGGTACGCGACGTCCAGCTCGCCACGACCCAGCGCCTGCCGCAGCGCACGGTCCAGCTCGACCCGGCCGCGAACCAGTGCTCCCATCGAGGCCTCGTAGACCACCGCACGGTTGCGACCGGCGTCCTTGGCCCGGTACATCGCGGTGTCCGCGTCCCGGATCAGGTCGGTGGCCGACTGCCGCACCCCCTTGGTGGACGTCGCGATTCCGATCGAGCTGGTGACGACCACGTCGCCGACCGAGAGGGGGAACGGCTGGGAGAGCTCGGCGATCAGGTTCTCAGCGAAGACCAGTCCATCGGGATCCTGCTGGCGGACCGGGGCGACCAGGATGAACTCGTCGCCGCCGCCCCGAGACAGCAGCACGTGTTCGGGCAGCGCGTGGCGCATCCGCTCGGCCACCTGCACCAGCAGGTCGTCACCGACCGAGTGCCCCCACGAGTCGTTGACCAGCTTGAAGCCGTCCAGATCGACGAAGTGCACGTTCACCGCGCGCCCGAGGGACATCAGCTCGTCCAATCGGTCGTTGACCGCACTGCGGGTCATCAGCTCGGTCAGCGAGTCGTGCGTGGCCATGTGCTCGAAGGCGCGCCGCGACTCGGTCTGCTGGTGCACGGCACGCCCGGCGCGGACCAGCACAGCGGCGAACAGCGCGACGACGCCGACCGCCTGGACGACGCGCACCCGACCCGGCAGGGTGCCGTCCGGCAGCACGAGCACCGAGGGCACGAGCAGAGCAGGCACCAGCATCGCGAGGCGCTGCCAGGACCAGGCCTGCACCGGCTCCTGCCGGCCGGCGCTCAGCTGCGTCATGGACGGGTGCAGCGCGGACGCACCGAGCAGCACGAACGCCAGCAGGAACGGCAGGTTCAGGATCGGCGGGCCCGACAGTTGCCCGCCCCAGGCGTGCACGTTGTAGGCGACGTCGCCGACGAGCAGCGAGACCGCACCCGCCCGGATCAGCAGCACCGAGAGCACCCGGCCGCCGGTGGTGAAGGACAACGTGATCGTCAGCGCGAGCAGCGCGACGTCCAGCACCGGGTAGAGCGAGGTCATCACCGCGACCCAGGTCGGCATCGCGGTGTTCGTCAGCATCGGGGGGATCAGGAAGCTGATCGACAGCAAGGTCGCGCCGACCGTGATCACCGCGACGTCGAGGATGGCGTCGGGGTTGCGGCCGCCGCGCAGACGCAGCACCCGCCAGAAGGTGGCCAGCAGAAGCAGGTACCCCGCGAGCATCACCAGGTCGGGCAGGGCGACGACGACGCCGCCGGCGTGCTCGAGCAGGCGGCGTCCGGGCGGGCTCAGCGAGAAGAGCAGGCAGACCACGAGCAGCCGGCGCCAGGTGACTCGGTCCGGCGAGCCGAACAACCGTGGGCCGGTGGCCATCGCGGCTGCGGTGGCGACGGCAGTGAGCGCGAACGCGACCGTGCGCAGCAGCGTCGAGACGTCCAGCACGGCGACCAGCAGGCACACGACGGTGAACACCAGGTACGCGCGGAAGGGCAACTGGGCGCGCTGCTCGCCGATGCCGGCGCGGCGCTCGCTCATCCCTGGGCCCCCGAGGTCAGGGCACCGCCAGGGACCACGGGCCCCGCGATGCTGTGAGTGCTGTCCTCCGCCTCATCGGCGGCCGGCGCGATTTCTGTAGGACTGCCGACAAACTCGCCGGGTGAGGAGGCCGACGGGCCAGCGGGCCTCCCCCCAGTCAGCCGAGGGGTCGCAGGGGGGTGAAAGCTCCGCCGCGAACCTCGTAGGCCCAGACCGTGGGGTCGAGGGGCTCGCCATCCGAGCGCCAGCCGACCTGCCCCGCGGCACCGTTCGCTCGGAAGGTGCCGAGAAAGCGATTGAGCGCCGCTCGGTCGGTGGCACCGGCGTCAATTCCCGCGAGCAGTGCCTTCGCCCCGTCGTAGCTCTCCGCACCGTAGGTGCCGGGATCGCGGTGATACGCGGCGCGGTAGGCGCTAGCAAAAGTCTTGGCTCGCTCGGCCGGTATGCACGGGCAGGTGACGACGGAACCCTCAGCCGCGTCGGCCCCAGCGGTCTCGATCATCGCCGGGTCTTTAGCACCGTCGTCACTGACGAACCTTGCGCGCACTCCCGCCTGGCGGAGTTGGCGGAGCAACAGTCCCGCTTCCGCGTAGTAGCCACCGAAGTAGACGGAGTCGACATGTGCGGCCTGCACTTTGATGACTGTGGAGGAGAAGTCGGTCTGCTTGGCCTGAACGGTGTCGTGACCAACCGCAGCCTTGGCTAGCTGATCCCGCACGATGTCAGCCAGCCCAGACCCGTACTCAGAGGCATCATCGACGACGAAGACTCGCCTTGCGCCGGAAGAGATCAGGTAACGCACTGCGGCCGGGGCCTGGGTCGCGTCGTTGCCGAGGACGCGATGAAACGTCGTCCAGCCGTTGGAAGCCAGAGCAGGATTCGTGGCGGTTGTTACCCAAGGCAGACCTGCCTCGTTCAGGAGCGGCCCAGCCGCCTTGGACTCACCGCTGAACGCCGGCCCAACCAAGCCAACCAGGTCCTGGGTGTCGATGGCCTTCTTGGCCAGGGCAGGCGCCTGAGCGGGGTCGGCCTGCGAGTCAAATGTCTTCAGCCGCACGTGACAAGGGTTGGCTTCGGCCTCGTGCTGGCGGACTGCGAGCTCAACCGCCTGCCGGATGTTCTGGCCCAGTCCTGCGTAATCGCCAGTCGTTGCCCCGAAGAACCCGATGCTGACCTCACACTCCGCTGGGCGAGATGATTTCGAAGTCACTCCCCCACACCCGACTAGCGATACGGCGAGAACCGCCGCCCCCACAAGCATGACTGATCGACGCACAGTCTTACCCCCCAAGAGACACGAGCGACAACGTTCGCTTTTCGGATGATTCCGGTACATCGTACGCAGTTCGAACACACTGTCGTCGGCCGGCGTCTGGGACCGCAACCCCGGCGACCAGCTCTTCCAGTAGGCGGATCTTCTCTCACCCCACGGCGCTCACGTTTGCCGCGCTCGCTCGAGCGTCGAGCGACCCCTCCCCGGATTCGCCGTCAGCGACCGGTCGAGCACCTCGCTCGCGCCCAGGTAACGTCCAGCATGTGACCAGGCGCACGCCGCACCGGTGCAGCGTGAGCAGTCCGTGAGCGATGCAGCGCAGTTGGAAGGTGCACGCGCCACATGAAGAGGGCCCCTCACACTGCGTTTCGCAGGTGAGAGGCCCTCTGACGCTGGCTCCCGCGACTGGATTCGAACCAGTAACCGTCCGATTAACAGGAGGCGACCCGCGTGACACCCGACTGCATTGCATGATCGTTCTCCCCTCGTCCACGCACAAGAGGGCGATGCGGGATGCTCCTCCTGCCGTGTTCAGGCCAACCCGGCCGCCAGCGTCTGTGATCAATGCGTGATCGGTGTGCAGACATGGCCTGGCCCGGTCTCAAGCAAAGCTCACCGAGAAGACCAATTCGGGCCGTCGCTTCGCGACGCGGCGAAAAGAGGGTCGGCCGTGACCTCATGGCCGTCCACGTCTCAGATCAGGGGGCAATGATCAGGTATCTCCCGGACACGACCGAGCTGGTCTTGCGCCAGGCCTAATCGCCGTAGTCATCGCGCCGTCCGGCGTGGCCGCACCACCCGCTGTGATCGAGGGCGGTGGCTTCAGCTTCAACTTCGGTGCTGAAGTCAAGGTCGAGTCCGTTCCTCGCATGCCTGCGACGTTTCCCAAGGGGTTCAGTTCGCAGCAGCGGCGACACTGGACGGACGGCGCCTAGCACGTACGCGTATGGACCTCGGCGACGGCAGCCGGCGTCTGACCGAAGTCCGTTTGCGGCGGATAGACGCACGCCCACACCGCGGCAGAGTGCGTGGTTCGTTTGGAGGAACGCTCAGCGCCAGGTCCGCTTCGACCGGAAGATGGCCGCGCCACGACTGAGTGCGGCGAACGGCCCCTCACGGCGATCCCGATCGCGCTTGCGAGGGAGGTCTCGCAGGAGGCGCCGCCCTGAGTCGTCCGCGATCGCCGCGAGATCGTCGATCTGGAGCAGCCAGCGTAGTCGGGCCTCCGTGATCCGAGTCCGCCGGCCATAGGCGCTGTGCCACTCGAAGGCCCGGCGCTCCCTGTCGGTGGCAGCCAGACCGATGAGGTAGCCCCACCTCCCGGCCTCGGGCCACTGCCGATCGCGTCGGTACGCCTCGGCCAGCAGCGTGCGGACCTCCCGGCTCTGCGGGTAGGTAACGAGGAGCCCCTTGAGACGGTCACGCGCCTTGCGTACGTCACCGCGCTCCAAGTCGTTGACAGTCCGCGCGAGTCCGTCCACGCCTGACAGCATGCCCTGCCATCACCCGTGGCGCGCACACCCTCATCGCGGCAGACGAGTGCACACGGTTGACACTCGCGACCTCCCGGCTCAGCCAGCTCACTCAGGTGTTGGATCCGCCGGCCGTGTCAGCCGCGGGCCGACCCCTGTCGCCTGACATCCTGGTTCGGTGGACGCAATTGAGCTCGAGGGACGAACGCTCGCCCGATTCTCCTTTGACGATCAACCCGAACCGGATGACCGATGCATGTTTCACTACACCTCTGCGGACGCTCTCGCCTCGATCATCGACAGCGGACGATTTCGATTCGGACAGCTACGGCGCATGAACGATCCACGGGAGAACCGAACGTGGGACTACAACATCCAGTCGCCTGCAGACATCAGTGAGGCTGAGCGTCCCGCGCTGCAGGCTGAGTTTGATCAACTGGTGCGATCGCCTGTTCGCATCATCGCTGCCACAGTTGAAGACCCGAGGAAGGTCGGGGATTCGGACGACGCCACGTTCCTGCGAGGCTTCTCAAGATCGAGGAACTGGGCGCAGTACGCAGACGATCATCGAGGCGCCTGCCTGGTCTTGGACCGTCAAGCGTTGCTGCGCGCAGTATCTGCGGAGGCAGCCGGATACGCCGGCGCCACCGTCCATGCTGAACGCGTCATTTATGAGGACAGGCAGGCCACCCGCCTCGAGGCCGGTCCGTTTATCGAGGTCCGGCGCTCCCCCGGGGACTGGTCAACTAGCGCGGCCGCGGAAGCGGCCCGCTGGCATGCAGAGCACTGGCGCGACCTGTTCTTTCGCAAAAATCTTGACTGGGCAAGTGAGCGCGAGTACCGGATAGCTGTCATTGGTGTCGCGGAGAGCGAATCGTTTGAAGTCGACCTCACGGATGCGCTGCTTGCGATCGCGCTCGGAGTGGAGTTTCCGCCTCACCACGAGAGCGTGCTGGACCACCGCCTGAACAGTGGTGGATTCCCATACACAGTCGTCGGCAAGATGACCTACCGCAACGGCGCACCCGACGTGACAGGTGCCCGCTTCGGGCTTGAGCCTCGGATGTTCAACGACGCCTCCCTGATGGAGCAACTCGAGGAGCTACGGCAGATCGGTCATCGTTCGCCGTGATGGAGAAAGGCATTCGCGGGGGCAACGGCTGCGGCGGTATGACTGTGAGGATCGCCTGCTGCGCAGGCCGACGGTGGTGGTCTGTGGGTTGGTGACCGCGGGTGTGACCCCGGAATGACTGGCTTTGTGCCTTGCTGCGACATCTCCACTCGCGGTTGCCGGCCCCGGCCCGGTTAGAGGAGCTGGCTCCCTACTCGCCGCGATTGACTTGCACACTTGTGCTTTAGGCCCCCATCGATTAGCGGGACCTCACGCTGAAGGCGAGACTGGATAGGTCATCGGCGTGGACTGCTTCGAGCTTCGAGTCCCAGGAAATATCGCACCGAATGCGATTAATCCGCCCCCGATAAGCAACACATAGGTGCCGGGCTGTACGTCGATATGTATCGTCTGCAGGCTCGAGAGCCTGTCCAGCCCCTTGGCGACCCCACTCGCGGGATCGGCATCCTCGGTCGACTCCGTGTCACCATCGCCAACTGTCACACTGACGGTGGACGTGGCATCGAAGATGTTCCCAGTCACAAGGACGTCCGCATAATTCTTCGACGGATCGACAATGATGTACGCCGCCAGCGCGGCGAAGCCCACACCGAGTATCAGGGCGAGCAGTCGGCAGATGAGGGCTCTGCCACGACTAGACCACAAGGTGAAGATCGCGCACAGTGCCACGACACACGACAGGGCGAGCAGAACCCAACCCCCGTCATGTAAACCTCCCACAGAATGCTTCGGGGCGAAGTCAAGCCGGAGAACCCGCCAATCGACGTGAACATTCACGGTCTGGAGGGCAATCCACGGTAGAAGTGCGCCGACCGCGACACACGCCGCGCCGAGAATCATCAAGGTGCCTGCGGCCTTGTTGCTGTGGACATAGTCCCGTCTTGCCACGATGCCTCCCCCACACGGCGGAATCACAGACTGACCTATCTTCCGAGACGTCGCAAGGGTTGTTGCCCCACCTGGTGGCCCACGAATGTTGCGGCCCCGCGTGCCGTTCTGCGCTCGCGTTGCCGTCGGCAGTCGCTGTCCAGCGAAGCAACCGGATCAGGGCGTCAAGAGGGGCCCGCTCTGGATTAGCCTCGATCCACCGTTCCGGTTGAGGTGAGCGGCGGGAGCCTGACCCGGTCTCCCGGACACGTTCGGTGTGTTGATCATGCCGCCGGAGCGGCGGTGGTGTGAAGGGCTTCGTACTCGGCTGGGGCGAGGTCTCCGAGGCTGGTGTGCCGGCGTCGGGGGTTGTACCAGCCCTCGATCCACTCGAAGATCGCCGAGGCGAGCTGTTCCTGGCTGTCCCAGCTGCGGACGTCGAGGAGCTCGCGTTGCATCGTGGACCAGAACGATTCGATCATCGTGTTGTCCACGGAGGAGGCGACCCGGCCCATGGAGCCGAGCAGGCCGGCGGTGCGCAGCCGGTGCCCGAAGACCCACGAGGTGTACTGCGGGCCGCGGTCGGCGTGCACCACGGTTCCCGGTTCGGGGTGGCGCCGCCAGGTGGCCATCTGCAGGGCGTCGACGACCAGCTCGGCGCGGATGTGGTCGGCGATCGACCAGCCCACGATCGTGCGGGAGTACACGTCCAGCACCGCGCAGCAGTACACCTTGCCGGTGCTCGTGGGATGTTCGGTGACGTCGGTGCACCACAGCTTGTCGGGTGAGTCGGCGACGAACCGGCGTTGCACCAGGTCCTCGTGCGGGGCCGGCAGCGGCCGGTGCCGACCCCGCTTGCGGCGGTGGCAAATCCCTTGCAGGCCAGCGGCTCTCATCAACCTGGCGACCCGCTTGCGCCCACACGCCAGACCCAGCCCGAGGCGCAGCTCGGCATGCACCCGCGGCGCACCATAGGAGCACCGCGACATCTGATGGACCTGCACGATCGTGGCGGTCAGCGCAGCATCAGCCACCGCGCGCGGTGATGGCGGGCGACCCAACCACTCGTAGTAGCCCGAACGCGAGACCCTCAACAACCGGCAGGCCACCGCGACGGACACTCCGTCGCCGGCGAGCTCACGGACCAGCCGGAACACTATTTTGGGTTCGGCAGCACGTTCTCTCGAGCGAAGTAGGCCGAGGCCCGCTTCAGGATCTCGATCTCCATCTGGGCCACCCGCAGCTCGCGGCGCAACCGAACCAGCTCCGCCCGCTCGGAACTGGTGACGCCCTCGACGCGGCCGGCCTCGACATCGTCGACCTTCATCCAGCGGCGCAGACACGACTCACTGATGCCCAGATCATGAGCGATCTGAGCCACCGGCTTGTCTCCCTGACGAGCCAGTTCCACCGCCCGACGGCGGAACTCCCGCGGCTTGGCAACAGGCATCCAGACTCCCCTCGAAGGTGACATCGTCACCTCAGATCGGGTGTCCGGGGAAGTGGGTCAGGCTCCGGCGGGTCGTGACGCACGAATGCCCTGCTGCGCGAAGAGAATGTGGCTTGCGAAGGTCACAAGATCAAACGCACAGAAGGGCATCCGTTGGATGCGAGTCTGCCATGGCGTCAACGCCGTCTTTGATGATCCCAACCTCGTGTCGTGCGCGGGCCTGGCGCCGGTGCTGGAGCTCTTCGGAAGGCGGTGCCACTGCCCTAATGCGGCCGGGACAGAGGTGTCCCTATCTGATTCGTCAAGCCGCGGAGGGTGACTCGGAGGTCGGCGGGCGTGAAGGGTCGAGCCGGTCGGCTTGGTAGCACTGGCGGTCTCGGATCATCGCGTGGAGAACGTCAACTCGGCGCCGGGCCAGACAGGTCAGCGCCGCGGTGTGCGTCTTGCCTTCGGCTCTCTTGCGGTCGTAGTAGGTGCGGCTGGCTGGGTGCCTGAGGCTGGCGAACGCAGACACGTACAGGGCGCTGCGAAGTGAGCGGTTGCCGCGTCGAGCCTGCTGTTCTCCGCGGATGCTGCGCCCGGACTGGCGGGTCGTCGGCGCCAGACCGGCGTAGGAGGCGATGTGTGCGGCGCTGGCGAAGTTCGACCCATCACCGATGGTGCGCAACAGCTCGATGGCCGTGCGCGGACCGACGCCCGGCATCGAGGTCAGGATCTCGGCCATTGGGTGGGTGTCGAGCAGCTCTTCGAGCTCGGCCGCCAGCGCCTGGCGTAGTTCCAGGACCGACATCAGCTGTGCTGCCAGGGCGCGGATGACCTTGCCGTACTGCTCGGTGGCGGGGACCACGACCGTCTGCTCGGACAATGCGGTCAGGATGTCGCTGGTCACGGCGGCCGCGATCCGTGGGGACCCCGCCGCGATGATCTTCTTGATCCGAGCGTGGCCGAGGTTTGCGATCGCGCCCGGAGTGCCCGTCGCGGCCAGCAGGCGCAGGACGCCAGGGCGGCGAAAGTGCCTGCCCAGCAGCCGTTCCAGCGCCGGGTGGACGTGGAGCAGTGCGTCATGCAGGCGGTTGGTCACGCGGGTGGCCTCGGTGGCCAGGTCGGCGTCATAGCCGGCCAGCACGGCAAGCTCGACGGTGGTCTGCTCCTCGAACCCCACCCGGCGCAGCGCGTGCGGCAGGGTGCGTGCTGCGTCGGCGATGATGTGGGCGTCGCGTGCGTCGGTCTTGGCTTCTCCGGGGTAAAGGTCGGCGATTCGTCTCATCGACAGACCAGGCAGGTAGGCCACGGCCACACCTCGTGAGCGGGCGACGGCGACCGCCAGCGCGCCGATCGAGGCAAGCTGGTCGACCACCACCAAGACCCGTCCGTGCACCTCGAGCTCGGCGAAGAGCGCGATCAGCTCAGGTTCGGCGTTCGGCAGTGGGCGGTCGATCAACCGCCGCCCACCAGGATCGAGGGCGACGGCGTGGTGAGTCTCGCGGGCGACGTCGATCCCGCAGAACACTTCGAATCCGGCCGCGGCCGGCGGGTGGGACAGGCTGGATCTGGACAACTGGCTTCCTTCCTCCGAGCGGGCAGACCAGCCCTGGACGAAGCGCCGGCAGCCACGTTACGAGAAGGCATCCACAAGTGGGCCCAAGTCCCTATCAGCGGTCACACACGTCCTGCGATCCCCGGTGACAACACCTCTGTGATCATCAACGACAGGAGCCAGAAGTCATGCCGAGGAACGCTGGCCTGCACCCTCAATCTGAGGGTCCGAAGAAGGTAACGGGAGCCGGAAAGCAGTCGGGTCTGCTGCACGGATAGGTGACAGGTTGGGTCACGCGGCCTGAGTGGCCGGTGCGGTCATGCCTGCGGCGGCGGTGGTAGGTCCTCTCGATCCAGGGACACGACTCGCTGATCCCGAAGTCGGCCGCGATCTGCTTCAAATGCTGGCCAGGCTCACGATCACGGGCAACTCGCACGACGTCGTCGCGGAACTCCTTGGGAAATGGCTTCGGCACGGTGCACACCCTTCCAGCGGCACCTCTCGGCACCACAGATCAGATGTCACCTATCCGTGCAGCGGACCCAGGCCCGTGGAGTGTCTGGACTGTCTTCGTGTATGGCTCCTTGGTCCTGTCTTGTCCGCCTGACTGAGCGCCCATGATCTGTCAGCCTTAGCCGGCGTGACGATGCACTTCGGGTACATCCGACGCAACGGCAGGTGCAGAGCCGCACTAGCGTTGGGCCGTGCCATGGACCCCGCTGCATGCCGCCCTGGGGGTGAGCAACGTCGACTTGTCGTTCGATCTGATCCAAGCGGCGACTGCCCAGCGCCTCAGTGAACGAGCGGATCTCGACTGGAAGGCGCAACTGCCCCTAACGTCCGCGGACAGCGAGGGTAAGAGAGATCAGCAGGCGGAACTGGCGAAGGATGTCGCCGCCATGGCCAACTCAGGCGGCGGCATGGTGGT
The DNA here is from genome assembly GCF_049994355.1 of Angustibacter sp. McL0619. Classification (NCBI taxonomy): domain Bacteria; kingdom Bacillati; phylum Actinomycetota; class Actinomycetes; order Kineosporiales; family Kineosporiaceae; genus Angustibacter; species Angustibacter sp. McL0619. Next base: position 3,084,604 of record NZ_CP188257.1, read on the forward strand.
TTACGGGGTCCGCGAGGCGCAGGACGGCGATGGCCCGCGAGCCGACTCCATCGAACCCGTAGGACAAGTTTCGGAATCTACCCTTCAACAGATCCGACAAGTGGCTGGCAACCTGATCTACCCGCCTGTGGCTGGACTCGAACTAACGCCCCTGGCACCGGCGAACGCTCCAGCCGACGGTGTGCTGGCCATGCTCGTTCCGGACAGCCCGGAAGCGCCGCACCTCATCCATCCGAAGGGGCGTGGTGAATGGTTCGCATCGCCATGGCGCGACGGACCACACACGAGCTGGATGGTGGAGCGGCAGATCGCCGCGGCGTACCGAGAACGCGAACAGTTTCGTCGGATGCGAGCGGCGGAGTTGCTCGACCTCCACGAGGCACTTGGCCGGGCCAGCGGTACTGCTGGAGGTGCTTCGTGGATCTTGGCCGTCGCCACACCCGATCGCCCCGTGGCCAGGCCGAGGGCCCTAACTCCGCCTCGTGCCGACTTGTCGTTGGCTACAGCGACCAACTCGGAGCTTGTCGGCTATGGCGCACTTCGGCTCACAGCCCAAGCCCGGACGCGGCGGGGTCTGCGGCTGTTCTACCGGAGCGCCCAGGACGCCGGCTTTTACAACTCACATCCGAGAGGACGTGTCGAGGTACACGGCGACGGATCGGTGGCCGTCGCGTTCACACGGGATGGCAACTTTCCTGGGGAACCAGGTACTCAGAACCACATCGCGATCGAGGACCTGGAGTCCGTTGCCCGGGACTTGTTGGTTCTGCTCCTGACGCACCGACGGGCCGTCCAAGTGCCGGGGGACTATGTGTTTCGGCTTGGTCTGGCCCCGTCGACTCAGTTGTTCAGGAGGCGGGACCCCGGGGAGGCTGCCTTCATCCCCTTTGACGAGCAGCAGCGGGTGCTGGACTTTCGCACCGTCGAAGGGCCGATCCTGCTCTCGCACGGCATCGAGGCGGGGGTAGAGACTTGGTTTGAGGTGATAGAGGACGCCGTTCATCAGACTGGTACTGAGCTCTGGTATCGACCTACGTACATCGTGAGCGAGCTCTCGCTGGATGGGTGAGCACAACCCGAGGCGTAAGACGGTGCTTCGACTCGACGCGAACCAGCCGTAGAGAAGGTCGCGCGAAGCTGCGATCGTGAGCTGGCATGCGCCGACTAAGGGCGGGTCGGAACCGAACGCGATCCAAATCCTGAAACGTCTGGCATGCCGTCGATCTTGGAAACCATCAAGCTGGCCACAACGGCATTGGGACGACTCAGCAGCGAGGGGCCGGACGTGCTGTCGGTACCCGTTAAGAAGGCGCGGTAGGGAACAGCAGGGGCATTCTGGAAGACGGGGACCCATACCGACATGGAACGCAAGCTTCAGTCGCTCCGCGCCGGCCTGCCGGCGCATGGCCAGACAGACTCATGCCGGCCCTGAACGGCGCGCACATCTCGGAGGGCATGTGGACCAAGGGACAGCAACGCTGATAGTGGGGATCGCCAGCAGCGCAGTCGCCGCGGTGGCGGTCGTCACTGCCGCTGTCACGACCACCTACGTGACGCGCAAGACGCTGCACTCGCAGGCGGCGACCGCGAAGGAAGAGAGAGCTTCGGAGCGTCGTAGCGCCGCCGAGGCCCGGTTGTGGGAGACCCGCGCGGACCTCTACCGGAAACTTTCCGAGTGGCTGGTCGACGCACGACAGGCGGGCAATGGTCTTCACCCAGCCGACGCCGGCTTCCGAGGGCCATACTCCGTCGAATTCCCCGCCGATCTTCTACCCGCGGCCGACGTGTTCGCTGGGAACGAGGTCCGCATCGAAGTGCACACCTTGAACCTCATGGCGGCCAGGGAGGAGGAGCAGCTGCGCATTTACAAGGACATCGAGATGGCCCTCCCACAGCCCTCAAAGACCGAAGCGGAGGTTTACGCCCAGTTCGGAACGCACCCGTTCAATTGGGAGAACGGCGCCGACGCCATCCACGAAATCCTCCAGACGCGTGGCAGGTGGTTAGAAGCTCGAGCGGCCCTGGCACAGGCCCTGCGGGACGAGTACGAACCGCACGGGCAAGGGCCTGCGCTGCCCAACCAGGCGCCGGACCAATAGCACCGCATTTGCCCGGGCCCGGGACTACTGCGCACGGCTCGCCGCGGTGTACGCGGCGTACGGCGTTGCAAAGCACGCGGACCGTGGCTCGGACAGCGGCAGAGCCAACCCAAACTTCATGCGGAGGCAGCGATTCTGGAGTGGTGGCGAGTCGAGCTCGCCCCCCACGGCCTTGCGGCACGCACAGATGCCTCAACGCGGAGCGAGCGAGATCGCGGGCCTCGACTTGATCGACTTAGACGCCGCCGCCGGCCGAATCTCAGAACTGGTCGACCGGGACGCCGAGCACCACTCGTCAAGCTGAGACGAGGGCTGGCGGCAAGTTCTGGGTTGCCCCACAAACGGCGACCCGAATCTGGCTCCCGATGTAGCCGACCCACGGCAAGGTGTTCATCCCTCACAGCGCAGCACCCGAGATGCGGCCGCATGAGGCGGGTCGAGTTGGGCACTCGCCCGTGCTGTGCGTCCCGGGACCGGCAGCGCCCCACCAGCACGGCTCAAAGAGCACGCGGGTGGAGACCTGGCCGAGCTACCGTGTTCGGCCCGTATGGTCACTGCGGTTGCTAGGGCCCTAACGCGATTCGGCCTTGGCCCGAGAGGTGCCGACCGGGACCTGGCCCGCGCCTCTCGCCGGTACCCGACGAGATGAGCCGAACCTGGACGAGTGGATCCCGGCCGGAAGGCGCAGCCACGCAGCCGACGGTTCTGTCACCATCTTTCAATGGTTGCTGAGTCTCAAGGGTGCGCGGAGCCCGGCTGCAGCGAGCCCGCTGCCTACAAGACGCGCACCAAGCCCGCGTGGTGCGACAGCCACATCACCGACATCTTGAGGCGCGGCGGGATTGAGCCGCTCGAGCCGTTCACGCCACCCAAGGCGTGGCGACTCACGCGCTGCCTTGCCTGCGGGTCAGAGGCGCACTACCGGTTCGAATACACACTGGACCAGAACTCCATGGGCAAGCCGACCTGCAGGGCCTGCCACTGGCGCAGATGGGCAGAGGACGCCCGCACGCTCCAAGGCGCGTGGGCGAATCGGACACCAGTGCCGGCAGCCACCGCCCGAGCTCACGCCGAGCAGCACGGGTACGAGTACCTGGGTGCGCTGACCGACCCATCTCTGCAGGACGACCCGCACCGGACACGATGCCTGCACTGCGGGCGCATCACTGTTGAACGGCTCGGCGACATCGGCTTCGGCTGCTCATGCCAGTCCAACCCGCGCCGCGACGCGCAGACGACGAACGTCTCCGGACCACGGAGGAAGGACCTCCTGAAGGATGCCGGGCTGCCGGCCCTCCAATGGTGGGACCACGATGCCAACGACGAAGCCCTGCTCGCGACTGTGCCCGTACGTGGGTATCGCGAGGCCGCGTGGCGATGCCCGGACTGCGGCCACAGCTTTCGCGCGCGCGTACTGGATATGACCGCTGCTGGGCCCCAGTGTCCGATCTGCGAAGGGAGCAGGCGGGCCACGTTCGATGAGCAATACGACAGGTACACCCGGACGCCGGTCTCGGAGTTCCCCGAACTAGTTGCCGCCTGGGCGGACGAGGCCGACCCGTCGACCGTAATGATGGCCGGCGAATGGCAGCTGCGCCGGTTCCGGTGCCCCAAGGGTCATCACCCCCGTGTGCGGCCGTGGCGTTTCCTTGAAGACGGCTGCCCGTCCTGCCGGGGTAACGAGACCCGCGCAGCCAGGCTCGAGGCGGTCGAACACGACCCGACAGCCCACCAGATGAACCGGGAAATAGCCTCCCAGTTCGACCCCACCCGAAATGTGTCGACGACGCTCGAAAACGAGGCCATAGCGACGCGGTGGTTTCCAGTGACCATCGCAACGAGGACCACTCGAAAGGGGTTCTCGTATGTCTGCTCGTCGCGTTCCGAAGGGTCCGGGGCGCCGGCCGATGTCGCAGAAGCGACGTCAGTTCGTGGAGTTGCTGGCCAAGGGTTGGTCGCTGAACGCGGCCTGCCGCGAACTCGGGATCGGGCGCTCGACGGGTCACATCTGGAAGAACGGCACGGTGGTGCGCCGCAAGGATGGCACGGTCAAGGTCGTGCCACCGCTTGAGCCGCTCGCCGTCCGCGTCATCTCGCCGAGGTTCCTCTCCGAGCAGGAACGGATCCAGATCGCCGATCTCGCCAGCCGAGGACACGGCCCCACCGTGATTGGGAGGGCGCTGGGGAGGTCGCCGTCGACGATCAGCCGCGAGTTGCGACGGAACCTGCACACCTCTGGGCAGTACCGGCCCTTCCACGCCCACGCCGTCGCGGCCACCAGACGACGCAGGACCCATCCCCTCAAGCTGAGGGCCGACTCCGTCCTGCGCGCCTTCGTGATCGAGCGGCTGCGGGAGCGTTGGAGTCCACAGCAGATCAGCCGGGCCCTGCGGCTGGCGCACCCCGACGATCCCGCGCGCCGACTGGCCACCGAGACGATCTACCAGGCGATCTACCGCCCGGGCTCTGGCATCGTCCGCAAGCCGGCGCCGTCGCCGCTGCGCACTGGACGTGACCATCGCCGCGGCCACAGCCGCCAGGTCCGCGCTGGACGACGGTTTGCCCAACCGATGCTGTCGGTCCACGACCGCGGGTTCGAACCCACCGACCGATCAGAGGCCGGGCATTGGGAGGGCGATCTGATCGTCGGTCCGCACAACCGCTCAGCGATCGGCACGCTGGTCGAGCGGCAGACCCGCTACGTCAAGCTCCTGCATCTGCCTGCCCACAACTCGAGCGAGTTGCACGCTGCGCTCGTCCGGGTGTTCGGGCAGCTGCCGCCCCGGTTGCGGAGGACCCTCACCTGGGACCAGGGCACCGAGATGGCCAAGCACCTCAACGTCACCGCCGACACCGGCATGCGGATCCACTTCTGCGACGCCGCCAGCCCTTGGCAGCGCGGCAGCAACGAGAACGCAAACGGGCTCCTGCGCCAGTACTTCCCGAAGTCGACCGACCTCTCAGTCCATACCGCACGAGACCTCGCGCGAGTCGAATCCGAACTCAACAAACGACCCCGCATCGTCCTGGACGACCGCACGCCCCACGACCTCTTCACCGCATTGCTAGCCTGACTACCTCACGGTTCGTTGCGATGACCGCTGGAATGCAAGGCGTCGCATCGGCCTCAGATTCGAGCGTCGCCGACAAAATGGGAACCTGGCCAAGGAGAAACTGTCGCCCAACTCTAAGCGGACGGTGTGGTGGCATGACCCAGACTGCGGGCACGAATGGCAGGCTACGCCAGCCGAGCGTGAGAAGGGGCAGCGGCTGCGCTGTCCGACCTGCCGAACCATCCTGGATTCGCTGGCCTACCACTACCCCGAGCTGGCCGCCGAGTGGGCACCCACCAACCCCCTGTCGGCGTGGCAGGTACGACCTAGCGGACAGACGGCGTTCACGCCGCAGTGGGTGTGCTCGCACAACCCCGACCACACGTGGGTAGCCACGTTGGGCTCGCGAGCAGCCGGCTCGGGATGTCCGGAGTGCCGCGAGACAGGAAAGTCCAAAGTCGAGCTCGACCATCACGCAGCGGCGCAACGACTGTTTGGCCGAGCGTCCTCCGGCCAGGCCCTGACGAGCGCTGCCTTCCAGCGACGAGCCCGCTGGCTCGTCGACATCACCACCGTCACACCCGACGGCACCCCACTTGCCGTCGAGTACGACGGCTCCTACTGGCACGCGGACAAGATCGACATCGACACAGCCAAGTCGCTTGACCTGCTCGCCGCAGGCTACCGAGTTGTCAGGCTGCGAGAGCATCCGCTACCACGTCTCCGTATCGACGACATCAGGTACTTCGAGCTCGTTGTGTACGCGAGCTCTCCACGACCTGAGGAGACCATGCGGCTCGTGCACCGATGGGCCACGAGCGAGTCGTCTACCTGGGCCTTGGCAGTCGACGCTGCGGGCGAGATGGAGGCCTGAACAGTCGCGTGACGCGCCTGCTCGTCGGTAGTTGATAGCGTCGGGACCGGGCGTGGTCCACTTCGGGTGGCACGCACACGCGGCGGTGTGACGCACCACAGGGAGTCGCGGGATCCCGAACCCCAAGGCAACCCATCCAGGGCAGTCTCACTGGCGTGGAATGACCACGGCGATGAGTGTCAGCTTTATCGCCCGTCGTTTGTCATTCGGCGAGTTGAGAGTGAAGTCTCTGGGCTCGGCGACATCCGCGGTCGAGGTGGGACAGCCAAGCGTGCTCGGGTGGGACTCAAGGACCTTGTGCGCCTCGCGTATTGCCGCCGAGACATTCTTGGTGTCTCGAATGAACAGAATCATTGCCACGCGCGTGTCGCGCCAAACCACGTACCGGTCGAGCAGTTGATCAACTCCCTCGCGAAACTTCGAGGCCCCATCCCAGATCTTGCACTCCGCGATGAATGCATCACGATCGCGCCAACGCAACAGGATGTCACTCTTGCCACGGTTGACGAAGGTCTCGCCAGTGGCTTGGCCGGACCAGTTCGCATTCAAAATGAAGAGGAGCACGTCACGCAGGCTCTGCTCGTCGGCCCCCGCGACTCTGTCTGCGGTGACGGGAGACCGCTCCAACGCCTTGCCAAACGCCTGAATCTGAGCCACCAGCGAATCCGCAATGTCGACCGCAAGGCGATATTCGGACGCCCCCGATTCAGCCAACTTTTCGACCCTTTCAAGGCTGAGGGCACGAGGTGAGAGCTGGACGAGTTGCGGTGTGTCTGAAGGCGATAGGCGCACGTCGGCAGCGGCGATCGCCGCATGGACCAGGCGGAGCCTCGCCGATCGTTGGCTCAGGATGTCTCGAACTGCAAGCCGAGCCGTCTCGCGATGCGCATCGACCTCGATGTTTGCTTTCGCGGCCCCGTCGAGCAACTTAGTCCGCCACTCAGCGATGACTCGCTGCAGGCCGAGTTCGACCTCGGATGAATCTGACTCCGAGACTTCGCCGAGGGTGAGCCCCATCGACACGCGCCATCCTTGCTTGCCAGGGCCTAGGGGATAGGTGCCAGCGCTCGTATACAGATTCTTACGGTCCAGCATTTGCGCGGCGCCCGTAACCGGCGCGTGAATGAGCAGTTCGAGGGGCGGCATTGACCCGTCTGGATCCGGGTCAGCGGGGCGAGCCACCTCGCGCCGCTCGCTCCACATTTGATCGACGATTACCTCGACGGTCGCGGCCGCGCACTCGTCGATGATCGCGGCCGTAAGGACATCAATATCGGTCGTCAGCAGTGTGGACTCGCCCACGTCCCGAGCCTCACGTGTTGCAAGCGACAACCTCTGCGTCAAGTCAGCTTCCCACTCGGGAAGCCTCAAGACCGTGCGGCGTCCGTTCACATTGTGACCGTAGCGTCGCTGGCAACATGTCGGCGCCTCTGTCGAAATCTTGGCCGTGGATGATGTCGAGTGGGCGAAGCATTCAGGCTCAACTAACCCGCCGGAATGGCAGGTAAGTCGAGTTCTGATGCCAGGCTGGACAACTGCAGCCAGGCAGGTCGGTAGGTGCCGACGGTGAGGCCCGCCAAGCGCGACGTCCCGGCGCCCCATGGACTGGAACGGCGCTGGCGCGTGGACGAACGATTGCGGTCTTGTCCAAGTCCCACATCCCGCAAGCGGCGGAATGGCGCGCCCATCTCTCCGAGCTCGCGCGTGCCGCGGACACGATTCCCACCTCCGGCGCTGGGCGCCCCGTGCCGTTGGAGCCGTCCAATCTTGCGGTCCGGCGACCGTCCCTGCAGGACGTGTTCGGTCCATTTCTGCGGGTGGTGCCCCCTAGACTGCGCTTACGGGGACAGATGCGGCGGGAGGTGTGTTGTGGCGGGTAGTGCTGAGCATTTCAAGGCGCTCGTGCGCACTCATGCTGCTGGTGACGACGCCGCGTTCTACTCGGTCGCGATGCAGGTCGCGGCGCAAGAGGCGCGCAAGGGGCACCACAAGATCGCGGCCGACCTGAAGTCGGCGGTCGAGTCGTCCCGTACTTCGGGCCCGAAGGTGACATCGATCGCGCAGCCGCGCGGCGACCTCGCGGATCTGGTCATCGCGACGCATCCCGCTGTCGCGCTGAAGGAACTTGTGCTGCCGCCAGGGTTGGCGTCCCAGGTCCGACGGATCCTGACCGAGCAGCGCCAGCGCAAGGACCTCTTGGACCATGGCTTCGAGCCGGCACACCGACTGCTATTGGAAGGGCCTCCGGGAACGGGCAAGACGATGACCGCAGCAGTGCTCGCCCATGAGCTTTCGATGCCCCTGCTGACGATCCGCCTGGACAGCTTGATGAGCAAGTTCATGGGCGAAACAGCCAGCAAACTGCGGGTGATCTTCGACGCAGCCGAGCAGCAGCGCGCGGTCTACCTATTCGACGAGTTCGACGCACTCGGCGGCGACCGTACCGGCAACGACGTCGGTGAAGCTCGCCGGATCTTGAACTCGTTCTTGGTGTTCTTGGAAAACAACAGGAATGAGAGCCTGATCATAGCTGCCACCAACCATCGCCAGATCCTTGACCGAGCGTTGTTCCGGCGTTTCGACATGGTCTTGGACTACGCACTCCCAGACCCCAAGCAGGGAGCTGCTGTGATTCGCGGACGCCTGGGGACACTGGCGAAGGGCGTGCGCTGGGCGAGCCTCGCGCCGGTGATGCAAGGTCTGTCGCACGCAGATCTCGTGCGGGCAGCCGAGTCGGCTGCCAAAAGCGTGATCTTGAACGGCAGCACTCAGATCACGGCCGAGGATCTACGCGATTCGCTGGAGGCCCGGAAGGCCGCCAGCCTTGGCTGAACCTCGTCAGCATCTGAGCCATCTCCTAGTTGAGAACAGGTCCACAGATGAGGAGTTCCGGCGTCGCGGCGGAGGCGATCCCAAGATTCGATCGGTCGAGAGCCGCTCTGGACACGGCGGAGGACGCCTCGCTGAGACTCGAACAGCACTGGATGCTGCCGATCAGGCACGAGCCGAGCTGCTGACCGAGGAAGAGCTACGCGCGCTCGGAACCGTGATCACCCTGGAAGGGGCCAACGCCGAGTACCCGCTTGCGATCGAACGCCTGGAACGTATGTCCACGCACCGCAAGACGCCTAAGCGTCCGCAGTGGCTGCTCCTCGCGGTACTCCCGGCGCAGCCTGACCTAGACCTTCCGGAGCGAGCGATGGTATGGGTCAGTGACGGATATCGAACCCAGTTCCTGAAGCTCTTCGAGGACTATCTCGAGCGTTCCACTTCTGCTGGGAATCCGAGGAACAACGAGCTGGTGGCGAACATCGCCCGGATCCGTCAGAGCGTGCTCGCCGACTTGTGGCAGTCCGACGGCCAGCCCGCGCAGACCGGGAAGCGTTGGTGGGAAGTCTGGCTTCGGCCTACGGCTGACGGTCCGGAGCTCCTACGTCGCTACGCGCAGGTCGCAGACCTTCGCGTCTCGCCGCGCGTCTTGCGATTGATCGACCGCAACGTGACGTGGGTGCAAGCCACCTGGTCTCAGCTCGAAGCTCTTCCGTTCACGGCGGTCCCGGTAGCGGAGATCCGTCGCCCTGAGTTTGTGGACACGATAGAGGACCTGACACTGGAGGAGCAGCAGGAATACCTCGACGATCTCCTACAGCGGCTTGAACCGGCGCCGGAGACCGCGCCAGCCGTCTGCCATCTCGATACCGGTGTGGCGCGCACCCATGTACTGCTGGGCGAATCGCTCCCCGAGCAGGACCTGCACACCGTGCTCGGAGTCAGCGGCTTCGACCAAGACGGCCACGGAACCAAGATGGCCGGAATCGCCTTGTTCGGCGACCTGGAAGCACACCTTTCAGGATCCGCTCCCGTGGTGCTGCGGCACCGCCTGGAGTCGGTGAGGATCATCCCGCAGAATGGTGAACCGCAGCACGACCCGATCACCTATGGCGACGTGACCGCCCAGGCGGTCGCGATCCCCGAGACAGTCGCCAGTCGGGGCCGCGTGTTCTGCATGCCTGTCAGCGTCAAGTCCGATACCGCTGACGTACCGGGTCAGCCAACCCTCTGGTCGGCAACCGTGGACGCGCTCGCTGTCGGGGCTGAGGTTGTCCGTAACGGCGACGAACTTGACCTGCTCTCCGCGCCGGATCCTGAACGGGCACGGCTGCTGGTGGTCTCGGCCGGAAACACCGACCAGTGCGTCGCTGATCATCTTGTTCAGTCTGATCTGTCGGCGGTCCTGGATCCTGGACAAGCCTGGAATGCACTGACTGTCGGCGCACATACGGAGCTCACCGATCCGCCGACGGACCCTGCGTACACGGGGTGGGAGGTGGTCGCCGAGGACGGCGAGCTTTCCCCGTACAGCCGTACCTCGTTGCTGTTTGGGATCAAGCCATGGCCGATCAAGCCGGACATCGTGATGGAGGGCGGCAACGTCCTTCACGACGGGGCTTCGCTGTTCGAATCGGGATTACCGGCGCTGTCGACCAGAACCACCGGACATGCCAACGATCTCGCGCTGGCGTCGGCTCACGCCACCAGTGCGGCCACTGCTCAAGGTGCGCGTCTCGCTGCACTGGCGATGGCCACTTACCCGGAGTACTGGCCGGAGACCATCCGCGCGCTTGTGGTGCACGGAGCAGAGTGGACCGCGGTGATGAGGGCTGCCGTGAAGGAATCCGGTAAGTCCGGCAAGAAGGACCAGCAGGCCATGTTGCGGCGATATGGCTGGGGAGTTCCGACCGAGGACCGAGTGCTCTACTCGACGAACCAGGCGGTGACCCTGGTCGTGCAAGACGAGTTCATTCCGTTCGAGGGTGACGAGTTCAAGATCCCCTCGTTCCGTCTCCACGACCTGCCCTGGCCGACACAAGTCCTCCAAGACCTAGGAGAAGCCCAGGTTGACCTGCGGGTCACACTCTCCTACTTCGTCGAGCCCACCGCGTCGCGCCGCGGATGGCGCCGCCGCTACAGCTACGCCTCTCACCACCTGCGCTTCGAGGTTCAAGATCCCTTGGAATCCGAATCGCAGTTCGTACAACGGGTCAACCATGACGCCCGAACGGAAGAGGCCGGCGGACGCCCCGGGGGCGGACAAGTCAAGTGGCTGGTGGGCGCCAACCAGCGCAACCTCGGCTCGCTACACCAGGACATCTGGCAGACCTCCGGCGTCGAGCTTGCGCACTCGGGGAAGCTCGCAGTCTTCCCGGTCGGTGGCTGGTGGAAGAACAACGCTGTCAAAGCCCGAGTCGACCAGCCGGTTCGGTATGCACTCGTGATCTCTCTGAGGACCGCCGAACAGGACGTCGACCTGTACACCCCGGTTGCGAACACCCTCCAGATTCCAACCCCGATCGTGATCGAATAGCTCTCGTTAGCGGACGACCGGTCTGAGGACCCGCGTCCGTTGATCAGCCAGTCGTGGGCGACGAGCACAACCCTGCCGCTGCCTGGTTGAGTCAATCTGGGCGGAAAGCCCCCTCTCGTCGGCTGCTTGTTGATTGACGCGTGGCCGGGTGCCGCCGCCCGCACCACGGTGAGCGACCGGTCCCGAGCCGCCGCTGGCTATCCAGGCGTCGGGCGTGGCCAAGGACCGAGCGGGTCCCGGGGCAATTCGTGCGGCGAGTTTCCGCAACGTGGAACAACGAGAACCCGTTGCGTTGGGCGTGGCGCGTCACGCCCCTTATATCCGCTTTGGCTGAATAGAGTGAAATCGGCACTCAGGCACAAGCAATCGCTTGTACGCCCAACTTCGTTGCAGTGGGGGAGTTTCATCACCATGACCACGCTTTTCGTCACCTCAGCGCAAGAGCTTCAGATCGCCGCCGACAGCCCCGCGGGCAAGGCCCCGGGCTTTCTGAATGGTGACTCGATCACCGGACTGATGATCTTCGCGTTCTCGGTCATCTTGTCGTTCATCGCCGTGCGGGCGCTGCTCAAGCACGGCGCGGCGGGGAACATCAAGGGCGCCAGCAACGTCACTGTCGCGAGCCTGATCTGCGCGATTCCGTTGGCGTTGGCCGTAACGGCGGGCTGGTACAGCATCGCCGCCGACTCTTTGAGCTTCTTCACCAACTCCTGACATGGCCAGTTCCTGACATGGCCAGGCTGCGCACAGATGATGCGGCCCGCCGGTTGGACTTCCCGGTCGGACCTCCACTGCTGAAGGCGCCGTTCCCCGTCTGGGGCGTCTTCTGCACGGTCACCGTCGCCGGTTGGGTGATCGCCGGCCTGCTGGTCAGCCACCTGGCCCCCGCGGCGCCGGGCCCGATCCTGTTGGCCGCCTGCGTCCCGCTCGCGCCGGCCACGATCCTGGCCCTGATGTCCAAGCGGTGGATCAACCGGGTCACCCCACTGCTGTACCACCTCAGAACGCTCGTGAACGAGGTCCGCGCGCCGCGACCGGAAAGCAATGAGCCGACCGCCTACGAGACATGCGTATCGGTCGACCTGTTTGCACCGTCAATAGGGAGTCATAAGTGAAGCTGCCCGTCATTGCGCCGTTCAAGCGCACCGGCCCGAGCGAGCCGGCCCAACCCGCGAACGCTCCGTTGAGGACGACGGCCATTCGGGGCAACCTGGCGATCTGCGAGGACGGCCTGTGGGCCTGGTTCGCGTTGACCGAAGCCGACTGGCTGTTCACCTCAGCGGGCAGCCGCGACCAGCTGCGACACGCTCTGGCCGTGCGCTTCGCCAGCCTGGCTGGCCATCGCATCCACCTGCGGATGACCAGCCAGCCCCTTCGCACCGACGAGTGGGCGCGCAACCTCGATGAGGACTCTCCGAACCGACTGCCGGATGAGCCCGGGGCCGAGACGTGGCAGCACTACCTGGTCGCCCAGCAGCTGCAGGTTGATACCGAACGGCTGGAGGAGGCGGCGGTGTACCTGGGGGTGCGGGTGACCGAGCAGAAGGTGGTCGCGGACCAGCTGGAGGCGATTGCTGGGATCCGAGCCATCGAGCGCGACGTCGCCCCGGTCCGCAAGGTGCTTCGGACCATCACCGAGTCCCTGCGCCGCTCGGGAACCGAGGCCAAACCCGTCACTGCTGTCGGGCTGGGATGGCTCTACCACGCATCGATCGCGCTCGGCGCCCCGGTCAGCAGCAACGCGCTGCGCGTTCAGGGCGCGGCTTGGGACGGTCATGACCTGAAGTCCGTGACGGCGCCTGTCCGTGTCGTGGCGGCTGCCTACTCACCCCATGTGGAAGTCATCGCCCGCCGCGACGGGCATCAGCATCAGCACTACGCAACGATCCTGACGCTCGGGAAGATCGGCGAGCGAGACACCGAGAGCACCGAGACCTGGCCCTGGCTGTCCTACCCACGTCATCTGGCCATCCCCTTCGAGCTGTCCGCGGTCCTCGACGTGTTCTCCGGAGAGAGTGTGCGCAAGGCCGCCGAGTACTTCCGCTCCCGCGCCGAGCATCTGGCCGACTCCTACGTCGACGACGAGCGCCGTCCGCCCGCGCATATCGAACGGGCGATCGGCGACGCGTACCGCATCGAGGACGAGGTGGTCTCCGGCACCCGCGAGGCTTCGGCTCGGGTGTATGGCACCTTCTACACCGCGCTGTGGGCCAACACTGCAGAGGACCTCGAAGAGGTCGTCGCGGAGTTCATGGATGCCACCAGCCGTGACCTGCGCGATGAGTGGGTGCAAGCCTTCGGCCAGTGGGCTTGTGCCCGGTCGTTCATCCCCGGCGAGGGCGCACCGGATGACGGCGGCTACGAGACGATGCAGCCGGCGACGTTCCTGGCGGCCGGCGTGCCCCACGCATCAGTTCAGCTGGGCGACAACGAGGGCTCCTACTTCGCCAGGCCGGTTAGCTTCGGCCGGCGTCCGATGTTCCTGGATCCCACCTGGGGCCCACGGCACAACAGGTCCGGCGTCATCTTCTGCGTCGCTGACGTGGGCGCGGGAAAGTCCACCGCCGAGGGCGCTTTGGCCGACGACAGTGCAAGACGAGGCCGGCGAACCGTGATGTTCGACCCGGCCGGGCCGGCGGCGGCGCTGACCCGCCTGCCGCACCTGGCGCGGCACTCCCGGCACATCGAGTTGGCCAGCATGGCGGACGGCGTCTTGAGCCCCGGCACGATGATCCCCGAGCCGAACCGCGCGGAGTATGAGAGTGCCGTTGAGTGGGAGGCGGCGCGCCGCGAGGTCGCCGGCGAGCGGGTCGAGCTCATGGTCGACAGCATGCTCGGGCTTCTGCCTCCCGCCCAGGTTGACGGCCAGCTCGGTGTGGTCAGCGCGGTCGAGACCGCCTGCGGCGCAGTCGGTGGCGAGTATGGGGTGAACCCGTGGCAGGTGCTGGACCAGCTGGCTCATCAGGGCGGTTGGCAGCGAGACATCGCTGAGTCCCTGCGAACCGCCGCCGGGATGCGTGGCGGCACGCTGATCTTCGCGCGGCGCGACTGCGAGCCGGACGTCGACTTCGACGCCGTGCTCACCGTGATCACCATGCAAGGCATGGTCGTACCGCCCAGGGGCGTGCCCAGGACGGCCTGGTCCCGCGCCGAGCGGATGTCCGTTCCGCTGCTACGCCTGGCCTCGCACCTGGCCACCAGAGCGATGTACCTGGATCTCGAGCCGAAGCTGATCACCTCCGACGAGGCCGGGATGAACGCTGCGGGCAACTCCTCCTTCGCGTCGTCGCTGACCAGGTGGTCCCTGGAGACGCGCAAGCGCAACTGTGCGGTGGTGGTGGCCGGGCAGAACCCCTCGCACCTGACCGGGATCAGCGACGAGGTGGCCAACCTGGCCGGGATGGTCATGGTGGGGCGCATCACCGACCAGGCGGTGGCCCGCGCGGGCCTGGACCTGCTTGGCATCCCTCAGGGCTACGGCTACGAACGGACCTTCGCCGGGCTGGAGTCCGGGCAGTTCGTCATCCGGGACTGGGAACACCGGTTCGGTGTCCGCCAGGTGGACGTCTCGCACCGGCCCCAGCTGGCCGCCGCGTTGAACACGACGCCGCCGGCGCTGTCGGCCCGTGAGGACCGCGATCGACTGCAGTTCGTCGAGGACGTCGCGTGATGCGGCGCCTGGTGACCGCACTGGTTCTGGCCAGCGCCCTGGCCATCCCGGTGACTGGCGCGCTGGCTGTTCCGTCGGCGGCGCCGGCGGCGGCGATACCCAACCCGGTCGGCGGGCTCACCGACTGCACCAACCCTCCGGTGCCGGCGTTCCCCGACACTGGCGCCGGGTCGATCGACGCCGGTCCCGCCACCATCACCGCGGACGCCGATCCCTTTGCCAAGGACGCGAAGGTCTCCATCTACGACGTCTACGGGTGGGGGCCTTCGGAGGTCACCAACTACGACCTTGGCTGCGGAGCGGATGCGTTGCGCGACCCCGCCGCGGCGACCAACGGGACCTTCGCCAACGCCGGGCTTCGTAACCTGCTCAGCGCGTGTGCGGCGGCGGTCGTCGTCCTGCGGTGGGCGACGAATCCCAGCACTGTCTCGGCGTTCGACCCGGTGACCACGCTGATGACCAATGCCTTCGGGAGCCACATCTTCGTCCCCCTGTTTGGGCTCAGCCTGATGCTGCTCTCCCTCCTGCTGCTCGGGCGAGCCCGCATCGGCGACGTCCGGGATTCCAGCCACGGTGTCGCCTGGGGTGTTGGTGTGGCGGTCGTCGGCTTCGCAGCCATCTCTTGGCCGCTGGCCGCTGCGCCCTTCGTGGTGGGTAACACGACGAAGGCGGTCAGCATCGTGAACTCCGCCGTGGCCCAGGTGACCCCCGGCATCGATGCCCCGGACATGGCATCCGCCGCGGCCGGAAACCTGCAGCGCACCCTTGCCTACAACACCTGGCTGGCGATGTCGCTGGGTGCATCCAATGGTGCCGCTGCCAAGGAGTACGGACCTCGCCTGTACAAGGCGTCCGCGTTCACTCGGGCCGAAGCGGCGCGCATCCGCGCCAACCCGAACCTGGCCAAGCCGCTGACCGAGGCCAAGCAGGAGGAGTTCAAGCGAGCAGCAGCCGAGGTGAAGGACAAGTACCCCGACGCCTACCAGTACCTGTCTGGCCATCAGAACGGGGACCGGCTGACCTCGGCGACGATCGGCTGGGCCGGCTGGGCGGCCACTGCCGCCCTACCCGCCGTCCTGGGAGCCATGATCCTGTTCCTCGGAGCCCTGGTCGCCCTCGGCATCGGGGTGCTGCCGCTGACCGCCCTGGCGGGCGCCCACCGCCGCTTCGCTGGCCTGATCACCGGCCCGGCGAACTACCTGGGCGGCGCCGTGATGGCCGTCGTGGTGTTCGGTGCCGTCACAGCCGCCCACATCGCGGCAGCCGGTGGCCTGCTGGAGCCCGCGGCCGGAAAGAACCAACTGCTTGCGCTAGCGCTGCTCGCCGTATTGACGATCGCAACGTTCATCCTGTTGTGGCCAGTGTTCAAGATGGTCTCCCCTCGTCGCCTCGCGCAGGCCGTCAGCACCGGCAACAGCCGAGCCCGGCAGAGCGCAGACGAAGCCGGGCGACGCGAGGCCGTCGCCGACGTCGACAGCGACAAGCTGATCTATGACGCGGCGGGGAACGCCATCGGTAGCGCAGCGGGGTCCACCCACGGCACAGGTGCCGCAGCGCCTGCGGAGGCTCGCCCACATCGACAGCTGGGTCGCTCAGCCCTCACCGGAGCCGCACAGGGCGCCATCTCCAGCGTCGCCCTGGGCGCCGCAACCGGCGGCACGGCGACCGTCGCCGCCGCGGCCGCCGGCGCCGCCAAGGGCGCCGCCGCTTCGGCCGCGATCGAGGCGGCCGGCCCAACCGCGGGCCGGGCACTGGATGCGGGCGACCTCGCGCGAGGCAAGCACCGAGCCGCCAGGCAGGACAGCCGAGCCGCCGCGGCGTCCGGCGCAGCGTCCGCCCCGAGGCTCACCGCCGGGTCGGCCTCGCCCGACCCGGGTCAGGGCGCTGGCTCGTCCACTCGAACGACCGCCGGGGTCCGCATCTACCGTCCCGGAGACGACATTCCGGCGGGCTCCCTGAGCGCGAACGAGGGACGTCTTCACGAGGGCAGAACCACCTACACGATCTTTACCCCAGTCGGAGCTGCAACATGATCTCCGCAGCGCTGCGCTGGATCGTCACCACACCTCGTCGAGCGTTGACGGTCGCCGTGCTGGCAGCCGTCCTGCTCATTTGCCTGCCAGGGCTACAGCTGGTCAGGGCCGCCGGCCACGCCAACCTCGTGGCCGGCCAGCTGATCGCGCAGTCCCGGGCCGCCCGGACCACTGACCCGGCCACCGCGGGCGCCACTGACGTCGGACCAACGGACAACCCGTCGTCCACGGACGCCGCGACGGCGGACCTGCATGCTGGGGCGTCGCCGGCCGGCGAACGCCCGGCGCCCGAGCCCCCGCAGGGGGCTGTGAGCGCCGCGAGGAGTTTCGCCACTCTCTGGCTGGCTGGGCGGACGGCGACGAGCACCTCGGCGTGGCTGGCTTCGCTCCGCCCTGTCGTGGCGCCGGGTCTGGTGCCGTTCCTGTCGACGACGAACCGTCAGGAGATCCCGCTCGGGCAGGCGGGGGCGCCGGTCCCGGACCTGCAGGGAACCGCCACGACCCAGCGCTTCACCGTGGCTACCACCCCCACGACCAAGCTTGAAGTGGATGTGGACTTCGACGGCACGCGGTGGATGGTCACGACGTTCGGCCCCGTTGCGTGAACGCTGTCCCCAAGGTCGCCGTGCTTACCGCCCTCGGCAGTGGCTTGCTGGCGGCCATCCTGGTCACATCTACCGTTGCCGGCGATTCGTCGTCCGCCGCCCTGAACCTGGCTGCTGATCTGAACGGCAACAACAACGCCAATTGCTTGGTAACGGCGGATGGAACCGCGCTGCCGAGCCTGGACGGCGAACAGTCGTCCATCGTGCGCGTCATCTACGCGGCAGCCATCACCGCGGGCGTGGGCCCGCAGGGGGCTGTCGTCGGCGTCGCCACGGCCAAGCAGGAGTCCGACCTGCGAAACCTCGAGTACGGGGACCGTGACTCCCTCGGGGTGTTCCAGCAGCGGGCTGCCTGGGCACCGGCCGGCGACCGGAACGACCCGGTCAAGGCAGCCCGCATGTTCTTCACCGGCGGTCTGGCAGGCCAGCCCGGGCTCACCGACGTTCACGGCTGGCGCGCCATGCCGGTCTGGCAAGCGGCCCAGGCCGTGCAGGTCTCGGCGTTTCCGACGGCCTACGCCAAGTGGACCGCGCTGGCTGTCTCCGCGGTCACCGCCGTGTCGGGGTCGAGCATCAACGTGGCCGACTGCGGCCAGGCACCAGCGATCCTGCCCGGAGCCTGGACAACACCAGTAGCTGAAGGCGAGTACCGGATCACGAGTGACTTCGGACCCCGCCAGTCCCCAGGTGGCATCGGCTCCACCTTCCACAAAGGGCTCGACTTCGCCGCCCCCATCGGGACGACCGCGCGGGCGGCCGCGGCGGGTTCTGTCACCGCGGTCAAGGGCGTTGAGGTCTCAGGCGGGTACGGCAACCTCATCATCATCGATCATGGCGGTGGCACCAGCACCTACTACGCCCACCTGTCCGCGGTGGACGTGCGTCCGGGCCAGCGGGTGGTGCCAGGCATGCCGATCGGGAAGGTCGGCTCAACAGGTGACTCCACCGGCCCCCACCTGCACTTCGAGGTCCGCCGTGACGGCGTGCCCATCCCACCCAACCCATGGCTGCGCCAACACGGAGTGACACCATGAACGACTCCCAATCAACAGATGACCCAACGGTTGAGGCCGCCCGAGCTGCGCATCAACTCCTGGGTCGAGCGCGCACCACGCAGGTGCAGGCACTCAAGGAATTGGAGAGAGCCGTCCGTGCCGCCTATCGCGCGCATCCCGAGCTTGGGCCGACCGCACTGGCCCGGGCCATCGGCATCCCGGAGGGCACACTGCGCGGGTATACCCGTGACCTCGCGCGCGAACGTCGGCAGACCCTCAAGGAAGTCAGCTGACGTGAGCCCGCCCACCGAGTCGCGTGGGCTGTTCGCCCAGGCCTCGGTGGCGGCGTACTCCACCTTGCGCCCTCACGGACGAGCCCGCTTCGACGCAATGCTCGGCGCTGACGCCGGCCCCGCGGCAGCGGTCCGATTCCTCGCCTCAGCTGTCCACAGCGACCGTTGGGCAGAACGCATCATCCCGTGGTGGAACGCGCATGCCGACTACCTCACCGAGGCCCTGATCTTCCTGACCGGTGTCTCAACTGAGGACTCACGCGCTCTTCTCACGGCCGTCCTCTATCTGGACGCCGGCCAAGATGATGACCTCGCCACGCACGCTGTCCTCAGACATGCTGAGCGGGCCGCAGCCTTCATGGCCGGAGAGCGCCTAGCGTCCGCTCGCTCGCTCGAGGGTGCCTGATCCACCTTCGCCCACCTTCGCGCGCGGCCACCCAGCCCAATGAAACGTGTCGGGACGCCGCGCGACCCCTCGCACTTCCGGCGCGACTTCCGCGCAGCCACCCGTGAGGCCGAGGGCATCGATGCCGACACGTGGACGCCCCCGCGGACTGCGGCACAGCCTCGTCTCACTGCTCCCCGACAGCGGCGTGCCAATAGAGCCCCCGGCCCCGTCGGCCACAGCAGCACGACCACATGACAAGAGCGCCACGGCAACTTGCCGAGACGCCTGTCAAGGAACCGCTAGCCAGTCCTCCGAGTTGTGCTTCTATGAAAGTCAAGGCAGGGGCGTAAAGAGCTAATCCTCCGCACCCTGGGGCAGAAGCCCGACGGCTGACCGCAGCGCGGCGAGCCGGGCGGCCGACACGTGCCCAAGCGTTCGCAACTCCAGCAGCGCTACCGCGAGACTCTCGACCCCTTCCACAGCCACGCGCGCGACCTCGCGAATGGACCCGTGAACCAGTCCGTTGCGGATCCCGTACATCCTGCCGACAGACTGGTTAATGATCTTCCGCTCGACGCCGAGCAGGTCAGCGACGGCCACCTTCACTGGGCCGATGTTGGCATTCTCTCCCAGTTCCAGGGCTTCCACACATAGCCAATAGGAAATATATCGCTGAACAAGCTCCTGCTCGGCATCAGCGTGCCAGTACCACTGAGCAGCAACTTTGATCCTATTCCGCATCTCCTCTGGCATTCTCAAGAAGGCGTCCATCGCAGGCGATAAGCGATCAATGACGCTCTGCCCGTCGATGAAGTCCAGTCGCGCCTGGCTCTCCATGGCGATCGTTCGACCGCCAAGCAGGCGATTCCAGTGCCAATCTTCGAAGATCGCGCCAACCTCCTCGGTAAGCACAGGACCCAGGAGTCGCTCGCCGTACATGAAGTCAATCATCGCTCTGAGTGACGCCACTCCCGCTCGCCCAGCAGCCATCATCTCGTCGAAGCGTTCCCAGTCTCCCTCGGGGAGGTGGTAGAGGATCTCGATATGGTTTGCATACGGGGTAGTTTCCTGATGCGCCTGAATCCTAATATTGACGTTCGGCTCATACTTATATTGCCACTTCGGGGGGACCCTTTCCATGGTCCCCCACTCAGGCACTAGGAAGCTTCCAGACCGTCTTCCTTCGATGGCCCCGGAAAACCTGGGTTCTCCCAACGTGACGGGTCCATTCTGAAAAGTGATTCTGAGGTTCGACAAACCGATTTCCACGTCTTGAATCGGGACGGTCCGAATGGTCTTGTGTACGACCCGGTAGCCGGGCTTCCCATCGCCGGCAGGGTGGCTGTCATCCGCCATCTGCCAAGCGGAAAACAGCATCTCGTGCGGCACTTCAACGTAGTGCTGCCACGAATCAGCGAACGAATCGAGCCCATGGATCTGAGCCTTCGGCACGGGCCTACTTTCCCCCGTAAGCGCGTCCACGATTCTTGCGCGAGGCTCGAACTCATCCTCGGAGGCCCTGGTCCCATCCTCAGTCATATCGAGAGCATGGCAGGGTCTGCCACGGCCTCGGGGACGTAGATCAGGGCGCATTTTTGACGCAAGACGTTCACCCAACTGGTCTGTCGCCGCCGTGGCCGCCTGGCCGGAGGCGCTCCGCGATCTCGCCCCCCTTGCGCGTATTAGAACGGCAGCGACCTGTAGGACGAACTCAAGCTGGGGCCGAACTGCCTCTCATCTCCGATCTAGGTGGCCAGTAGGCGCAGGTCACGAACTTTGGCGGATTGCTGGTCAGGCGTGCTGGCGTGCCCTACTCGCCAAAGATCTCCTGTACTCGTCGATCCGATTGTCCCAGCGCTACTGCGGGTAGAGCCGCCCTGAACGAGCGTTGCGCGACACGCCAAGTCGCAGCGATCTGCGCCGTACGGCTTGGCTTTGCGAGCTGGGGCGCGTCGTCCGCGCAGGCGGCAAAAGCGTCCCGCCACACCCGGTTGTGTGCGAGGTACGCCGCTTTGGCCGTCCGAATCTTTCGGTGCCAAGGCAGCACACCTACAGACTCAACCAGAGCACCCGCCGCCTGGACATCTGTGGCGGCGGTCCCACATCGAGCCGAGACAACGTTGAGCGCTTCGTTTCGAGTCTGGGCGTCAGCCGTCGGGGTCAGCCTTCCGGCGGCAACGTCTATATCCGTGTTCGCCGAGCGCATGGGGGCCTCCGAGGCCTGCACTGCGTCCAGCAGATGATCCATCTCGCGATTCGACAGCAAGTCGTCGGCCGCGACGAGGATCAGGAGTACCGCGGCGGCGATCGCGAAGAAGCGGACCCGACCGAACCGTCGTTGCAACCCGACGTGGGGGCTGTCTACGGGCTGGTCCTGTTGCGTGGCGGCCACGTCAACAAGGTAGAGCGCTAGCCGTGCACACATTTGGGGTTTCCCCCAAGGAGGCACTTCCGGCTCTTCACAGTTGAGGGTGTGCGGCGGGTGAGGTCGTCTGGGCGGTCGTCGTCGGCGCGGCGAGGGCCGGGTAGGGGGTTAGCCCTCGTCACTTGACGAGAAGTCACGGCCAGGCGAAGCGGACTCGTGACGCTCCAGGGGGTCGAGAGCCCACTCCCAGCGGAATGCACGAGCGATCGACTCACCGGTAGTGCTCTGGATCGGCTCTGCTTGCGCCAGCGCTCCCGTATGCGCATCAACTATCGTCACGCCGCCATGCCGTAGCACGGCGAGGGAGGCCAGCCATGCTGGGTGGCCCGCTAGATCGTGCTTCGCGAAAGGCACCGCGACGGTAGGGCAACGTGCACCAAGAGCCGCGCACAGCGTGGTCAACGCGAACGTGTCAGCGCGTCCGTTGGCCCACGCATTCAGCGTATTAAAGGTCGCTGGCACGACGGCGATGGCCGCCGCTGGCGGCACGTCGTCTTCCGACGAAGCCCCGGCACGAATTCGTGCACCGTTGAGATCGACTTCATCGACCCACCGGCGCGACGCCTCAGTGGGGACGACCACTGGAATCCACCCCCGCGCCCGCGCCTCTCGTACTCCGTCCCCGATCCGTGCGGCAAGCGGCGCGCCGCACACCACGATGTACAACGCCGGCGCACTCACGCGAGCACCCCACTCCGCTTGGCCAAGGCAGTTAGCGCAGGCATGGGTCGACGCGCCCGCTTGAGCAGCTCGCGCAGCAGCTCGCGCGCCACGGAGTCGAAACGTAGGACTTCCGGGGCGATGCGTTCAGCCTGCTGTAGATGCAGTACGGCCTCCAGGTCGCGCTTGGCCTGCGTCTGCGCCCACGCGAGATCGAGATGCAGGCGGGCACGTCGACTGTTCAGCCCTTCCGGCATGTCGTCGACGTCGATCTGACTGGCAAGTTCGAGCACGGAGCCAGCATCCCCCAGCTCAGCACCGACTGAGGCGCGATGGATCAAAACGTTGGTCCGGCCGAACGCCGTCCAGCCATGGTTTGCGTCGCGGGCGAGGAGTTGCGCGAGTTCGTCAGCGTGGCCAAGCCGCTGCTCGGCAGTGCGACGGTCGCCGTCACGGCCAGCGATGACTGCTCCGAGCAACCAGAGCGCGCCGGCGATCGATACCACTTCGGGCGCCTCCGCGGCTGTGTTGGGCATCAGCTGCTCGGCCACACCGATGGCGACGCGCTCGGCGTCGCCGCCGCGGTCATCAGCCAGCATGGCGCCGGCTACCTGGACCGCGGCCATGCCGCGCCCTGTCGGTGAGCCCGCCGACAGAGCCGCGTGGGTCGCGCGATCTGCAGCGATCCACGCGAGCTTCGGCTCGCCGACCTTAGTCAGCAGCTTGGCGCACACGCTGTAGACACTGCACCGGGCTAGATGAACCTCGCGGTCGTTGCGCCCGACAAAGCCGATGTAGCCGTCAGCGGCCGACAGGACACCAGGCAGCATCGCCGCGGCGTCGGCGTACCGGGCAGCCTGGTAGGCCTGGTTCACCTGCACGGCGGCGTTGCGCAGCTGCGGCAGCGGCCATGGGCTGTCCGGTTGGCCGATCAGGTGGTGGTAGCCGGCAAGCTGCGTCCGGATGGCGTCGAGTGCTCGCACCTGTGGCGCACCGTTCGACGCGAGCCGCCAGTCGCCCGCAATCAGCTCGCCGACATCGACATGGAGAGCCTGGGCCAGCGCGCTCAGGGTCGAAAGCCGGTCGACACCGCGCATCCCCCGCTCTACCTGGGACAGCCAGGATCTGGACCGTCCGGCGAGGCCGGCGAGCGCGTCCTGCGAGAGCCCGCGGCGCTTGCGGTAGCCGGCAATGCGTTCCCCTACGTGCATCAACTCCCCCTCCTGCTTGCTTGGTGGCAGTGCACAGAAAAGTGCGCAGCAACAAGGGTGCGCATCAGTGCATCGAACTGCCCTCAAGGTCGAGACATGGCTACCTCACCGACGCCGCTTCTCGAGCTGGTCGACCCGGCGCCGCAGCTCATCGAGTTGCTCCTGCAGTGGAGGCCGCATGGCAGGCAGGTCATGGACGACGGTCCCCCGGCCGGTCACAACCGCCACGACGCCTTCGTTCTTGAGCAGGGTCATCGCCCGAGCCGCAGTCGCGTTTGCAACGCCGTGCTCAGCCGCGAGTGCACGGACAGATGGCAGCCGCGCGCCCAAGTCGTACTCACCGTTGGCGATCGCGCGGCGCAGGTGCTCTGCGAGCTGGAGGTAGGGCGCGCGCCCGTCGTCGACGTCGTGAGGCATGGCTCAACCCTACGACCTAGGACACCCGATACGGCGCAGCTCTTGACGAAACCATGGTGTACCAGGTGTACTGCTACACGTACTTCCGCAATCAACCCGAGGAGAACGCATGACGGCCCGAGGACGACGCACCCGGCCCCCCGCCGAGAACCACCAACGACAGGGCGTAGAAACAGGTCTGGTGCGGCACGAGCGTGGTGCGGCATGACGGCGCCGGGTCAGCAGCGTGTGGATCCATGGGACGCGTACTGGCTGACCGTAGGTAGCGAGCAGTACCTGGCTGCGCGGGAGCTGGTCGAGCTCTCTTCGCGACTGCGGACACTGTTCGCCTCGTTCGTGCGGTGGGTCGAGCCGGACCCGTCCTGGTACGAGGCCGGCGAGCAGTTGCCCCCCGGCTCGTGGGAGCTGGACTGGGAAACCGCTACCACCTACGCGCTCACGAAGGCTGGGCTGTCCGGAGGTGAGCGGCGCCTGGCCGCCGTCGTTGCCGCGCTCACCACGGCCGGGCACACGGTGCAGCTGGACTCCTTGTCCATCGATGGCAGCTGGACGCAGTCCATGTGGCGGGTCCTCGTGGAGTGGGGAACCGACGGCGCGCTGACCGTCACCGGCGGCCGAGGCGACACCCCGGCCAAGCGCGCCGCGCGCCGCGTCAGCACCACCGCCTCGGCCGACCCGAATGCCGCCCCCGCCACCGACCGTGGAGGTCTGTGATGCCCCCCGGCACGACGAGCGCGATGCATCTCCAACCTCGTGACCTTGGTTTCGGGAGACCAGCGCCTCCAGTGGAGTGGCGGGACCGTCTGTGCACCGAACTTGGGGTGGACGTGTTCTTCCGAGCCGACGATGAGTCCGCTCGAGAGTGGGCCCCGAGGGAGGCCGCGGCGTTGGCGGTCTGCGCAGCCTGTCCGGTCCGTGCCTGGTGTCTCGCCGAGGCGCTCGCGCTCGAGGACGTCGAGGGCGTGCGGGGCGGACGAACGGGCGCCGAGCGGCTCGAGCTGCTTAGCGCACACGATGTGCTCGCCGGCGACGGGCCGAAGTCCGAGGCGACAGCAGCATGAGCGCGCCCTGCCTGCGCGATGTCGCTGTCTGTCTCGGCGTGACGACGGCGGAGCTGGCGGACGAGCTTCGCGGCCGTCTCGAAGCGGTGCTCGATGCCGCTATGCGCGCTCACCAGGTGGGTCCGGCACAGGCCGTGGTCGTTCACTGCGACCTCGACGCCCTGGCCGAGTTCGTTGCCGCTGTGCGCATGGACCTACCGATTCCAGATCGTCCGCGAAAGCACCGCAATCTCCTGGGAGGTCGTTCGTGAGCATCACCTACATTCTGTTGTCCTTACTGCTGGTGGCCATCATCGTCAGCCTGCTGGCAGGAGAGCTGTCCCTGATCGGACTCGTCGTCTGCGCCGCGTTCGGGCTGCTGCTCGGGGGCACCCCGATCGGCGTGAGCGTGAAGGCGGCTCTGATCGGTGCCGGACAGAACGCAGTCACGGCTCTTGTGCAGCTGCTGCGATGAGCCGAGAACGCAATGCCTTGACTGCAGCGTCGTGGCCGCTGCGGGTGCTTGCCGCGCCGGCATTCGTGGCCATCTGGACAGGCTGGGTCGGACTGGGGACCCTCACGGGCTTTGGGCTGGTCCAGCCACTCCCGGGTATCTGGGACGGGCTGAGGATCGATTCCCGGGCTCTTCTGCCGGTCGGCGTGGAGGCATCCGCCGCGCTGGCACTGCGCGCGTGGCTGGACCAGGCCACGCCATCTCGGGCCCGAGTCTTTGCGCGTCAGAGTGCGATCGGCTCCCTGGTGCTGGGGGCCGCGGGTCAGGTCGGCTACCACCTGATGGTGGCTGCCGGCGTCGCACGTGCCCCCTGGCCCGTGACCGCCGCCGTCGCGTGTCTGCCCGTCGCCGTCCTCGGCATGGGTGCCGCCTTGGCCCACCTGCTACGCGCCGACCCCGGAAGGGACGCTGAGGCAATGGCCACGGCCACGCGGACGACGCTCGATGCCGCCGGCAGTGGTCCTGCACCCTCAACTGGTCACTCCCTCGCGACACAGAAGAGGCCCGCGCGAACTGTGTCTGGCGTTCCGCTGGCCGCCCGTGGAGGCGACGGCGGACGCCACGACACGGCAACGCGCGTGGTGCTTCTGGCGGCCGCCGACCCTGAGTTGTCCAACGAGGAGCTGGCAGTCCGACTGGGCTGCTCGGCGCGCACGGTCCGGCGGCACCTCGCTGTGCACCGCGCACAGCAGTCGCAGCGCTCAGCGTCGGCCCCGCACAACGAGTCCGGCGATCGGCCGGCAGGCGAACTACCGCAGTTGCACCGAAGGGAGTCGGCGTGAGCACCCAGGAGCCGCCCCACGGAGGCCAGCCGGACGGGGACCGCCAGGACGAGCTCTTGCTCTTTGCTCGACTGGAAGCCGACCTCGCGGACGGCGACGAGGAGTCAGTGAGCTCGGTCGATCCGGCCGACTGCGAAGGTCCGCCAAAGGGGAGGCGGCTGGCACTCCTACCAACGTGGCTGACAGACCGGGCCTCGTTGCGGTCGGCAGCCGGGTGGGCGGTCCGGCAAGCCATGCACGCAGCTGCATTCCACATACTGCGACTGCCGCTGTACTGGGCGCGGTTGGCCGCGAGGTCACCTGTCGGTGCCGGCAGGCTGCTGGCCGCGTGGTGGTCCTGGGCGCTGGACACCAGGGGCCGGCGGCTCTGCCGAGCACTCACTGCGGACGTGATCGACTCGCGGACAAGAGAAGGCCGGTCGCTTGGCCGCGGGCTCATCGCTGTGGCCGGAGCACGTTCGTCCCCTTCGGACCCGGGGCAGCCCACAGCGTTGGACCCCGAAGCCTTCTTGCGGCTGGCCAATGACCACCGGTCAACCGTCCGCAGGCGGATCACCTGCTCGGCCACCGTGGTGTGTGTGACCGCGCCGATGACGCTGGTCATGGCCACGTCGATGTCCTTGGCCAGCAGGTTGTTGGTCGTGGCCACCGTCCTTCCGCTTCTCGGGTTGGCCGGCCGCAGGGCTGACCATCCGGTGACCTCGCGCGCAACCGACTCGACGTCCGCACCACGCCTGACGTCCGACCTGATCCTGACCGCCTTGGGCAGCCTGGGAATCGGAGAGCTGAACAAGGGTCTCGCCAAGGGCGAGGGGGTGCGGTTCCCCAGCCCGATCACCCGCGATGGCCCGGGCTGGCGCGCCGATCTCGATCTGCCGCCCGGTGTGACCGCTGGGGACGTGATCGAGCGCCGTGACCGGCTGGCGTCGGGGCTGCGTCGTCCGCTCGGCTGCGTATGGCCAGAAGTGGACCCCGATGTTCACGCCGGCAGGCTGATCCTGTGGGTCGGTGACCGGCCCCTGGCCGCCGGTAAGCCTGTGCCGTGGCCGATGGCCAAGACTGGACGCACCAACAGCTTCGAGCCTGTGGTCATCGGTCAGGATCAACGCGGCCGGCCGGTCGAGGTCACCCTGATGTTCGCGTCCGGAGTCGTCGGCGCGATCCCCAGGATGGGAAAGACGTTCGTCCTGCGGCTACTGGCCCTGGCCGGCGCGCTGGACCCACGCGTCGAGATCCACGCGTACAACCTGAAAGGCGGCTCGGACTTCGACCCACTGTCCGGGGTGGCCCACGCTTACCGAACCGGGGACGACGTCGAGGACATCGAGTATCTGCTGCGGGACATGCGGTCCCTGGCCACCGACCGCCGCCGCCGCTACAAGACCTTGCGTGCCCTGCCGCGTCAGGTGTGCCCGGAGTCCAAGGTGACCGACGACCTCGCCTCCCGACGCGACCTGGCACTGCACCCCATCCTGGTCGTCATCGACGAGTGCCAGCTCGCGTTCGAACACGACGTCCACGGCCCCGAGCTGGTGGCCCTGGTCACCGACCTGGTCAAGGCCGGCCCAGCAGTCGGGATCATGGTGTGGTGCGCCACTCAGCGCCCTGACGCGAAGTCCCTTCCTCGGGACATCTCCGCCAACGCCGTGCTGCGCCTGGCCCTCAAGGTCACCGGGCAGGTGGAGAACGACATGATCCTGGGCACCAGCGCGTACAAGAACGGCACCCGCGCCACCATGCTGTCTCGGCGAGACCGCGGGGTCGCGATCCTCGCTGGGGAGGGCGACGACCCCAGGATCGTCCGGGTCGCCTACATCGATGGACCCGCGGCACAGGCGGTATCCGCTCGAGCCCGAGCCGCCCGCAAGCTCGCCGGCCTGCTCACCGGACATGCCATCGGCGTCGAGCCGGAGACCGACGCCGAGACCGCATCCGTGCTGGACCACCTCGGCGAGATTTGGCCGCCCAGCGAAGGCAGGGTGTGGTGCGAGACGTTGGCCCAACGACTGGCCACCGCCTTTCCCGGCACCTACGACGGGTGGACCGGCGAGCAGGTCACCGTCGCCGTGAAGCCACACGGGCTCAGCACCGTGCAGGTCAAGCGAACCGTCGAAGGAACACCGATCAATCGACGAGGTCTGGACCGCGCCGATCTGCGCGCCGCAATCACCGAACGTGATGGGCGCGGTGGCGCCGAGCCCGTCCCTGACGATTGACCACGGCCGCCGTTTCACCAAGCCACCACTGCTACCGGTAGCGCCGCTGCTACCTAGCCAAACGACCCTCTGACCTGCGAGGTAGCGCGGTAGCGCCCTCAGGCGGCCAACGCCAGAACACCCGTGTATCGCGGGCTTACGACGGATCGCGCCGTTCTTCACGTCCACCGACCCTTCATCCCCGCATGCCCTCCTTCGATCACACACAGTGAGGAGTTATCGATGTCCCGCAATGATCGACTTCTAATCGCGACCAGGCACGCGGCATTGGCGTACGCCGCCCAGGGGTGGCACGTCTTCCCCCTGCGACCGGACGACAAGCGGCCCGCATGCCCTGGACACGCCGCCGCCAAGTGCGACCGCAGCGACCCCTGGTGCTCCGACGGCCACACCGGCTGGGAGACCCGCGCCACCACCGATACGTCCCGGATCACTCGGGCCTGGTCGGGCTCGTCGGACGGCGGGCAGCCCTACGGGATCGGCATCGCGACCGGCCCGTCCCGGCTGGTCGTCGTCGATCTCGACCAGCCGAAAGACGGCGTGGACACCACCCCACCACCGAGCTGGAACGTGGCCGGTGTCCGCGACGGGCACGACGTTCTCGCGCTGCTCTGCGATCGGGCCGGCCAGCCCATTCCCTGGGACACCTACACGGTGCGCACCGGGCGCGGCGGGACGCACCTCTACTTCACGGCGCCAGCCGACAGTCAGCTGCGCAACACCAGCAGCTCCCTTGGCTGGCTCGTCGACACACGGGCCGGCGGCGGGTACGTCGTCGCCGCCCCCTCCACCGTCGCGGGTCGCCCGTACACCGTCATCGACGGCCGCGACCCCGCTCCTCTTCCCGCTTGGCTGGCAGACGCCCTCGGACCGCGCCGTCCTCAAGGTGCAACGACCGGCGCGGCGGCACCGCCACGCAGGCCGCCAGCCCCGGGCGCAGTCGGTCGCTACGTCGAGGCCGCGGTCTCCGGAGAGGTGAGCCGGATCAAGAGCGCGACCCCCGGCCAGCGCAACCAGGCCCTCTTCCTTGGCGCAGTGGCCATCGGCCAGCTCGTCGGGGCAAATGCTGTGTCGAGACCCAACGCGCAGGATGCGTTGCTGGCCGCCTCGGCGGACCACATCGCCGCCGGCGCCTTCAGCACCGCTGAGGCCGTCGCGACGATCCGCTCCGGCCTTTCCCGAGGCATCGCTGAACCACGACAGCTGCCCGACCCGAAGACGAGAACGACGAGTCGAGGAGCGGCATGACCAGGGGTGGCAAGACCAGGAGCGTGGCGACTCTGCGGCCGATCGCCGCCGGACGTGACGTGCCGGATGAAGCACAGCTGGTCGTCCGCTCGGACCCGGACGCCATCCGCGTGCTGACCGAGGCAGTCGACGCCGGCATCATCCCCGAGTCCTACGTGCGCGACGGTCACCCCGTCGTCCTGGAACGAGTCTCCGGGGCGTTGGACGCGGTCGCCGGCGACGAAGACGCACCGCTGCCGATGTCCGTGACGCCGCTGCGCCCACCGCTGCTGGCCGGCTTGCTTGCCGAGCACGCCGACGTAAGCCGCCGACGCCTTCACCCGCGCACGGGGGAGTCCATGCTCGAGGAAGTCACGCCGTCCCAGTCGGTCCTGTCAGCGGTGCTGGCTCGGCGTTCCTGGCCGGGCCTGCCGGTCCTGTCCCGGGTCATTTCCACCCCGGTGCTGCGCCCCGACGGCAGCCTCCTGCAGACCCCTGGCTACGACGCCGCCACCGGGTTCTATCTCGCTGGTCGAGTCCAGCTCGACCCCATCCCGGACCGGCCAACCGCGGCCATGGTCCAGGAGGCGCGGGGGTTCCTGCTGGGGCGATTCCTGGCCGACTTCCCGTGGCGCACAGCGGCGGACCGCGCCAACTACCTCGCGCTGCTCGTTACACCGATTCTGCGGCCGTTCACCCGGACGCTGTCCCCGTTCGCCGTCGTCGATGCCACCATGCCCGGGTCCGGCAAGACCATCCTGACCTGTTGCGTTGGGCTGCTCGTGGGCCAGCGGGTGTTGACCTGGACGGACTCGGAGGAGGAGCTGCGCAAGTCCATCACCACGGTGCTCGGCGACGCCGCCGGCGTCGTGGTCTTCGACAACCTGTGTGAGGGCTCCGTCATCGACTCCGCGGTCCTCGCTCGCCTGGTCACCGAAAGGACGTGGACCGACCGCCGGCTGGGGTCGAATACCGCCGCGAACTTCACCAATGACCGACTGTGGCTGGCCACCGGCAACAACCTGCGTACCGGCGGCGACATGGCTTCCCGGTCGGTCTGGGTGCGTCTTGACCCCGACTGCCCGCGGCCCGAGGCGCGCACCGGCTTCACGATCCCCAACCTGGACAACTGGATCCTTGACCCGACCAACCAGGCCGTCGTCCTGCGGCACCTGCTGGTTCTGATCCTGGACTGGACCGTTCACGGAGCGCCCACCAGCACAGCAGTACCCGCGATGCGTCAGTTCAGTCGGTGGGCGCAGTACCTGGGTGGATTCCTGGACCACCACGGCGTGTCTGGGTTCCTGGCCAACGCGGAGGACTCACGTCAGCTCGATGAGGACGCCGCCGACTGGCGGGCGTTCCTCCTGCGCTGGCACACCCTGCACGCCGACCGTCGCCTCACGGCGTCCGAACTTCGCCGCTCTGCCGAGCCCGAGGTCGGGCCCGATCCCTGGGACGGACTGTTCCCAGCTCTGCCCTCAGGGCGCCTGCCTTCGGTCAAGAGCCTCGGACGGCGCCTGACCGGGCAGGTCGGCAGATGGCGAGCAGATGTCGTCCTGCGCAGCGTGCCCGATCCCCACGGACACGCCCGGACGTACTGGGTCGAACGAGAACGCGTCCAGCCCGAACGTCCCAAAGAAACCGCTCAAACCGCCATACCGCTTGAACCTAGGAGTGACCTGCGATGACCGGCCTGCGAGCCTTCAGAGGTTTGGTCTTGCCCTTCAAAGCGCAAACCGCCAAACCGCGCGGTAATGCGGTTTGCGTCCCCACCACTGAGACCAAACCGCAGGGCTGCCAGCAGGTCATCCCCCCAGGTCAGCGCTCTGGTCCAGCGGTTTGGCGGTTCAAACCCGTCGATTCGCACCTGCTCCAGCCTGGGACCGCAGGGTCCTGGCTCGCGTCGGCAGCACAAGGCGGCGGTCCAGCGACATCGTCGCGTCGTGGAGGAACCTTCTGATGAGCAACGTCATCGACTTGACCTCGCTCCATCCGCAGCTGGCGGCGGCCGCGCGGGCGACGTACACCGTGAGTGAGGTCGCCACCCTGCTCGGCATGTCCCGCGCGAACACCTACGTGCTGCTCAAATCCGGTGAGATCCCAGCGCGCCGCCTCGGCTCGCGCTGGATCATTCCGCGCCATCGTTTCCACCAGTGGCTCGACACTGACCCGGCTGATTTCGATGGAGGCGACCGTTGAGGGGCTCTGTGCGCAAGCGATGCACGTGTCGCACCGAGAACGGCGAGTCCGTCAGGGACTGTCGCAAGCCCCACGGGTCGTGGTCGTACGTGATCGACGCCGGGACCGATCCAAGCTCCGGGCAGCGCAAGCAGCTGAGACGGTCCGGGTTCCGCACCCGAGCGGAGGCCGAGGACGCGATGACCAAGGCGCTGGCAGCTGTGAATGCTGGCGTCTGGACGGACGATCAGGGCATCACCGTTGGGGATTGGCTGGACCAGTGGCTTGCGGAACTGCTGGAACGCGGGCGTTCACCTAAGACGTTGGCCAACTACCGGGGGCACGTTCGTGACGTCTGGAAACCCAAGCTCGGGCGGCTCCGCCTTAGAGACCTGAGGAGGGCTCACATCGAGCGCACCCTTGCCGAACTGGGACGCCCTGTGGTTGCGGCTGATCGAGCCAAGGGCAACGTCGGACGGCGCATCGGGCAGAGAACGCCTTCCACCATCGACGGCTACCGGCGGACTCTGCGGTCGGCGCTGTCAACGGCGCAGCGGCGCGGGCTCATCACCATGAACCCGGCTGAAGGTCGGATGGACGCGATCCCAGACCGTCATGACGAGGACGACAGGACCGTCTGGGAGCCAGAGCAGACTGCGCGATTCCTCGCCCACGTCGCCACTGACCGGCTCGCGGCTCTGTACGAGCTGGCGGCCTACGCCGGCCTCCGTCGCGCCGAGCTCTGCGGGCTTCGCTGGTCCGACCTCGATCCCGGAGTCGGCGCCGGCCTGACTATTCGACAGACAGTTGTGGAGGTGTCCTTGTCTCAACTGACGCCGGCCCAGCGGATCTGCCCGTACTGCGCGAGTGAGCATGCGGGCCGGCTGTTCAAGCGGCCGAAGTCCCGAGCAGGGCGCCGGTGGGTTCCGCTCGCTCGTCCAGCTCGTGAGGCGCTGGTTGCGCATCGTGCACGTCAGATGGAGGAGCGAGCGATGTTCGGTCCCGACTACTCGGACCACGACCTCGTGTTCTGTCGCATGGACGGCGCGCCTCTGCGGCCTGGCGCTGTGACCGTGGCGTTTGAGGGACACGTCATCGCGTGCGGCCTGCCTACGGTGCGGCTGCACGACACCAGACACGGCGCATGCTCACTCATGCTCGCCGGAGGCGTCCCGATCGAGGTGGTGCAGATGATCATGGGTCATTCGTCCCCGGCGGTTACCCGGAAGGTCTATGCACACGTGATGCGTCGGGCAACCGCCGACCAGGTAAATGCAGCGACCGATCTGTTGACACGACTCCGTGAATGAACGGCACCAAGGTCGAAAACCTCGCTCGCCCAGGCAACGTCCAGCGGCGACCGGAACCAGGCCGCAGCGGCGCTGTGTGACCAATCCGTGACCAATGCAGGGCAATTGGAGGGTGCACGCGCCACATGAAGAGGGCCCCTCACGCTGCGTTTCCGCAGGTGAGAGGCCCTCTGACGCTGGCTCCCGCGACTGGATTCGAACCAGTAACCGTCCGATTAACAGTCGGATGCTCTGCCGTTGAGCTACGCGGGATCGGCGGCGCAAACACTAGCAAGGAAAAAGGCGTGGTCCGAATCAGGGCCTGAGACCTACCTGCTCACACAGGTCCCGGGTCAGCGCGGCCACCTGCTCGGCCACGGGTTCGTGGCTCGGGTTGACCCCAGAGTCCGGAACGGTCTGGGTGAACAGTGAGCCGTTGACGGCGTGCCGGCGCACCGCGACGGTGACGCCACGGCGGCCCTGCACGGGGATCCGTTCGGAGAGCACGAACGTGCTCATCACCCGCTCGCGCAACACCTCGGGGAACCGACCATGCGGGGGGATCAGCTGGACCGTCGTCCCGGCGCCGCCGTCCGCCCAGCGGATGTACACCGCCTCCGCGTCGGGGTCCCAGCCGGCCTCGGCGACCTCGTGCCACAACCGGCGCAGCGACGGTGTGCCCGGCCCGGGGGTCGGCCCCTCGACCGGATCGACCAGGACGACGGCGGCGGTGGTCGCGATCGCCCACCCGCCGTCGGGGCGTCCGCCGTGCGCGAGCAGGCGTTCGCCGCGCCGCAGGCCCAGGCCCGCACGGACCTGGGCCGGCAGCGGCGGAACGCGCTCGGCGCGGTGCCACAACGACATGCGAAGAGCCTAAGCAGACGAAATGCCCCACCCGGTCCGAGCGGCATCACATCTCGGCAACAGGTTGGACACGCAGGTGTCCACCCCTTGGACTGACCCGCGGATCAGTCCGTTCGGGCGGCCAGAGCCCGCCGCCGCTCGACCAGTACCTGGGCCTCGCGCAGCGCTGCCATGTAGCCGACCGCGTCGCCGGCGGCGTCCAGCCGCTGCATCCGGCTGTGCACGTCGCGCTCACGCCGGACCAGGTCGCGCTGGGCGATCTCGACCTGGAGCGAGGCGCCCAACCGGGACAGCCCCTCCTCCGAGATCACCGGCAGCTCGCTGACGGTCAGGTCGGTGACGTAGCTGCGGGCGTCGTCCGGCACCTCGGCGGCAACCCGCTCGTGCCAGCCCTGACCCGCTTCGGCTAACCCGCCCAGCGACCGGACCGCGCTGTGCACGACACGGTGCATCTCGGCGGTGAAGGCGTCCTCGCCGAGGGCGTCGAACTCGTCCGTGTCGAGCACCCAGGGCGCCTGCAGCACGCACTGCAACAGTTGCCGCTCCATGGCCACGGTCGGGTCTCGAGGGTCGGGTCGGGGCAGTACTGGGCGCTCGACGACCTGATCCGGGGCGGCCGGCTCGAGCTCGAAGCCCGGACGGCGCTCTGACGGCCCGCCGGCACGGTTGCCACTCTGCTCGGCAGCTCGGCCCGCGGCGGCCACGGCCCGGCGCGCCTCCTCGACGTCGATTCCGACGTGGCCGGCCAACCGGCGGGCGTACTCCGGGCGCAGCGACCGGTCCTTGATCTGCGCGACCACCGGCGCCGCCGCGCGTAGCGCCTGCACCCGACCGACCGCGGTGTTCAGGTCGAAGCGCGCGATCGTGGTGGCGATCGCGAACTCGAACAGCGGCACCTTGCTCGCGACGAGCTGACGCACCGCCTCGTCGCCGTGCTGCTGGCGCAGCTCGCACGGGTCAAGCCCGTTCGGCTCCACGGCGACGTAGGTCTGCGAGACGAAGCGCTGGTCCTCGCCGAATGCGCGCAGCGCCGCCTTCTGCCCCGCCGCGTCGCCGTCGAAGGTGAACACGACCTCGGCCGGATAGACGTCGTCGTCGTCGCGCATCAACCGGCGGACCACTTTGATGTGGTCCGTGCCGAAAGCCGTCCCGCAGGTGGCGACCGCAGTGTCGACGCCGGCCAGGTGGCAGGCCATCACGTCGGTGTAGCCCTCCACGACCACGGCCTGGCGCTGGCCGGCCACGGCCCTTTTCGCCAGGTCGAGCCCGTAGAGCACCTGTGACTTCTTGAACAGCGGCGTCTCGGAGGTGTTGAGGTACTTCGCCTCGATCCGGTCGTCGTCGAAGATCCGGCGGGCACCGAAGCCTACGCAGTCCCCGGTCACGTCGTGGATCGGCCACATCAGCCGGCCGCGGAACCGGTCGTACAGCCCGCGCGAGCCGCGCGCGGCCAGCCCGGCAGTGACGATCTCGTCGTCGGTGAAACCCTTGTCTCGCAGGTGCTTGGTCAGCGCCTCGCCCGAGCGCGGCGCGAAGCCGACGGTGAAGCGTGCGGCGGCCTCGCGGTCGAACCCACGCTCGGACAGGAACCGGCGTCCGGGCACCGCCTCGGGGCTGCTGGCTAGCTGCTCGGCGTACCACTGCTCGGCGACCCGCCCGGCCTCGACCAGCCTGGTGCGGCGCCCGACGTCCTCGCGGCGTCGCGGGGCCCCGCCCTCCTCGTACTCGACCGGGATGCCCGCGCGGTCGGCCAGCCGCTCCACGGCCTCGCTGAACGTGAGGTGGTCGACCTTCTGCACGAACGAGATGACGTCGCCGCCCTCGCCGCAGCCGAAGCAGTGCCAGACGCCGAGCTGCGGGCGCACGTTGAACGACGGGGACTTCTCGTCGTGGAACGGGCAGAGCCCCTTCATCGACCCCACACCGCCTTGGCGCAGCGTCACGTGCTCTCGTACGACGTCCTCGATCGGCGTCCGTTCCTTGACGGCTGCGACAACCTCAGCCCTGATCCGACCCGGCACCCGACCTCCTCGACTGCGGGAAGTCTAGGTGGCCGGGGGGACAGCCTGAGCACCCGTCGGCGATCGGGTGGCGACCAGCGCCTCGACCCCGTCCAGGATCCGCTGCACGCCGAAGTCGAAGTCGTTGTCCGGGTCCTGCTCGTCGGACCACGCGCCCGCCGCGATGGTGGCCGCGAGCGCCGGGAAGCGCTCGGGGGCGACGAGGCGGCCGAGCAAGACGTCGTCCGGGGTGCGCGGCACGCCGCGCGCGGCGGCGTCCGTGATGGCCCGGGTGATGTCCGCGCGCAGCAGGGTCTCGTGCCGCACGTTGCCGGCGATGAGCCCGATCACCGCGACCTTCTCGAACTCGCTGAGCCCGATCCCTGCCAGCATCGCCAGGCCCTGGTCGACCCACTCCAGGGTGTGCGGGGTGAGGGGCGCGCCGGTGATCGGCAGCTGCACGATCCACGGGTGGACCGCCAGGCCCTTCATCTGGGCGTCCACCCAGGCGGCCAACCGGTTGCGCCAGCCGACCACCTCGGGACCGATCACCGGCGCCGGTCCGGTCGCTGTGTCGACGAGCAGGGTCAGCAGCTCGTCCTTGCTGCTGACGTAGCGGTAGAGCGACATCGTGGTGAAGCCGAGGTCCTTGGCCAGCCGGCTCATGGACAGTGCGTCCAGACCTTCGGCGTCCGCGATCGCGATGCCGCGCTCCAGGATCCGCTCCAGGCTCAGCCCCGGCTTCGGCCCTGGCCGGGCCCGCTCCCCCAGCCCCCACAGCGTCTGCAGCGCGCGCGGCAGCTGCTCGACGGCCTCGGTGTGGTCGCTGGGCTCGGGCATGGACTGCGTTCCTCTCAGGGGTCGTTGACGGCCAACCCTAGGCTTGTGTATAACGTACACAGTTAAGTATGCGTCATACACAGATCGTGTCGCGAGCGAGAGGCCAGGAGATCATGACCCCCACGACAGCGCGCGCCGCAGCAGCCATCGAGGTGTGCGGGCTGACCGTGCGGTACGGCGAGCAGCCAGTGCTGCAGGACGTCGACCTCATCGTGCAGCCCGGCGTGGTCTACGCCTTGCTCGGACCCAACGGGGCCGGCAAGACCACCCTGATCAACGTCCTGTCCACCCTCGTGCGGCCGGACTCGGGAACGGCCACCGTCGACGGGCACGACGTCGTCCGTGAGGCCGACGCGGTCCGGGCCTCGATCAGCACCACGGGCCAGTTCGCGGCCGTCGACGAGCTGCTCACCGCCCGGGAGAACCTCGTGCTGATGGCTCGGCTGAACCACCTCGACCGGGCCGAGGCACGGCGCCGAGCCGACCAGCTGCTGGGCCACTTCGACCTCACCGACGTGCAGGACCGTCCGGTGCGCACCTTTTCCGGCGGCATGCGGCGACGGCTGGACATCGCGGTCGGACTGGTCCGGGTGCCGCCGGTGGTCTTCCTCGACGAGCCGACCACAGGGCTGGATCCGCGCAGCCGCCAAGCCATGTGGGACGTCGTCCGCTCGCTCGTCGCCCAAGGGGTCACCGTGCTGCTGACCACCCAGTACCTGGAGGAGGCCGAGCAGCTCGCCGACCGGATCGGGGTGCTGGACGGCGGACGCATCGTCGCCGAAGGCACCGGT
This sequence comes from Angustibacter sp. McL0619, assembly GCF_049994355.1. Classification (NCBI taxonomy): domain Bacteria; kingdom Bacillati; phylum Actinomycetota; class Actinomycetes; order Kineosporiales; family Kineosporiaceae; genus Angustibacter; species Angustibacter sp. McL0619. Next base: position 3,122,436 of record NZ_CP188257.1, read on the forward strand.
GCCGAGCTCAAGGCGCGGGTCAGCCCACAACGCCTCGACCTGCACCTGGCAGACGCGGGCTCCTACGTAGTCGCGGCCGACCGGCTGGACGGCCGGGCAATCCACCACGACCCCGCGCTGCTCATCATCGGCTTACCGACCGACTCGGGCGCCGACGATGTGCGGGACCTCCTGAACGACCTGGCCGCCCAGGGCGCCCGGGTCGACCGGCTCAGCATCCACACCGCCACGTTGGACGACGTGTTCTTCCGTCTCACCGGCCGAGCCGGCACCGACCATCTCGAGACCTCCGGAGCGACCCGATGACCTTGAGCACAACCCCCATCTCGTTCTCCCGCAACAACTCTGCGCCGACCAGGCCACGACTGGTCTCGGACTCACTGCAGATGGTCGGCCGCAGCCTGCGGCACACGGTGCGCGGCGTGGAGACGCTGCTCATCTCGGTGATGCTGCCGGTGATCCTGCTGCTGCTGTTCGTCTACGTCTTCGGCGGGGCACTCGGCGGCGAGGACTACGTCGACTACGTGGTGCCCGGGATCATCGTGCTGTGCGCGGGATTCGGCGCCTCGCAGACCGCCGTGAGCGTGGCGACGGATCTGTCCAACGGCATCATCGGGCGGTTCCGGACCATGTCGATCGTCAGCTCCGCCGTGCTGACCGGGCACGTCGTGGCCAGCGTGGCCCGCAACGTGGTGGCCACCCTGCTGGTGTTCGCGGTGGCGTTCCTGGCCGGGTTCCGCCCGGACGCGAGCGCCACCGGCTGGCTGGCCGTGGCCGGGATGCTGCTGCTCTTCGTGGTCGCCATCTCGTGGCTGTCGGCCGCTTTGGGTCTGCTGGCCGGCAACCCCGAGGCCGCGAACGGCGTCACCTTCGCAGTGATGTTCCTGCCGTACCTGAGCAGCGCGTTCGTCCCGATCGAGACGATGCCCGTTGTGCTGCAGGCGATCTCGCGGCACCAGCCGCTGACGCCCGTAATCGACACACTGCGCGCGCTGCTGCTCGGCACGCCGGTTGGTGACAGCGCCTGGCAGGCGGTTGTGTGGATGCTCGTCATCGGCGGCGGCTCGGCCGCGATGTGCGGCTGGTTGTTCCGCCGCCGCACCGCCTGACGGGTGGTCAGTCGTCGTCAGTCATCGCCTGGCGATGGGCGTCCCATCGCACCATGAGAGCGGTCATCTCGCGGTTGACGAACTCCAGGAACTCCTTGGTCAGCAGGAGCCGCAGGTGTGCAGGGGAATCCTGGCCGAGCTCGGCCATGCCGGCCTGCAGGGCCGCGATGATCGGGGCGTAGAGCTGGTCGGTACGCACCATCGCGCGGTGCCAGGTGTCGTCGTCCACCACGAAGACGTCCCGCCGCGACCCCCGGTCGCGCTCTCGGCGGACGACTCCGATCTGGCCGAGGTACCTGACCGCGGCGGACACCGACCCAGCGCTGAGGGCCAGCGCCTCGCCCAGCTCGGCCGCCGTCATCCGGCCGTCGTCGTCGACCATCAGGGCGGAGAGCACTAGAGAGGCCGCCCGGGGCATGCCGGCGCTCGCCAGCGCGCCACCCAGGCGCTCGACCAGTGGTCCCGGATCGGCCCTTGCCATGGCGACATCGTAGTCCAGTTTTCAGAAAATACTGAAACCAGGAGTAGTGTCGCAGACATGACTGGCGCGACAGACGTGGTGATCTCGACGCAGGGACTGGTGAAGAAGTTCGGGGCCCTGCGAGCCTTGGACGGTCTGGACCTGCAGGTGTGCCGCGGTGAGGTGCACGGCTTCCTCGGTCCTAACGGGGCGGGCAAGTCGACGACGATCCGGTCACTGCTCGGTCTGCTGGGCGCGGACGGCGGCACGGCGAGCGTGTTCGGACTCGACCCATGGCGGCAGACGGTGGCGATCCACCGGCGACTGGCCTATGTTCCCGGCGATGTCGCCCTGTGGCCGAACCTGTCCGGCGGGGAGATCATCGACCTGCTGATCCGGATGCGCGGCGCGGACCCGGCCGGACCGAGCTCGCGGCGGGCCGAGCTGCTCGATCGGTTCCAGCTGGACCCGACCAAGAAGGGCCGGGCGTACTCCAAGGGCAACCGGCAGAAGGTCGCGCTGGTCGCAGCCTTCGCCACGCCGACGGAGCTGCTCATCCTCGACGAACCGACCTCCGGCCTGGACCCGTTGATGGAGCAGGTCTTCAACGAGTGCGTCGCCGAGCACACCGCTGTCGGGGCGACCGTGCTGCTGTCCAGCCACATCCTCAGTGAGGTCGAGACGCTGGCCAACCGCGTGACGATCATCCGCGACGGTCGCGCGGTCGAGTCCGGCTCGCTGGAGGAGATGCGACACCTGCACCGGAACAGCGTGCGCGCCACCGTTTCGGGCCCGGTGCCGGACCTGGCGGCCATCGTCGGGGTGCACGACGTCGCGGTGGACGGCCAGGTGGTCAGCGGCCTGGTCGACGCCGAGGCGATGCCGGCCGTGCTCGCGGCTCTGACCGAGGCCGGCGTCCGGAACCTCACCAGCACGCCGCCGAGCCTGGAGGAGCTCTTCCTCGACGTCTACCGCACCGACCCCGCCGGACGGCAGCGATGAATGCCACCGCACCGCTCTCGACGACTGCAGCCACCGACTCCGTTGGCGGGACCTCACGGCTGCTGCTTCGACTGGCATGGCGACGCGACCGAGTCATGATCGCGGTCTGGTACTCCATCCTGCTGCTCGTGCTGCTCGCCTCCGCCGGGTCCGCCAGCACGCTGTACAGCACGCAGGCCGACCAGGTGCAGGCGGCCGAGGCGATCAACGCGAGCCCCGGGCTGGTCGCGCTCTACGGACCGATCCTGGACGTGCACAGCAAGGGCGAGCTGGCGATGACCAAGATGACCGTGGTCTACGCGGTCCTGGTGGCGTTGATGCTGCTCTTCGTCGTGCGCCGGCACACCCGGATGGACGAGGAGAACGGTCAGGCCGAGCTGCTGGGCGGCACGGCGCTCCGGACCACCGGGCCGTTGGCGGCAGCCCTGACCTTCGGCGCCGGCGTGTCCGTGGCGCTCGGCCTGCTGGCCGCTGCAGGGAACATCGCGACCGGGCTGCCGGTCGCCGGCTCGCTGGCGTTCGGGGCGTGCTGGGCGGGCACCGGACTCGTCGCGACCGGGCTGACTGCCCTGGCCTGCCAGATCTCGCCGAGCGCTCGCACCTGTGCGGGTATCGCGGTGTCGGCGATCCTCGGCCTGTTCGTGGTTCGCGCCGTCGGGGACACCACAGAGGCGTCCTGGTTGAGCTGGCTGTCGCCGTTCGGCTGGAACACCCATCTGCGGGCGTTCAGCGAGACCCGCTGGTGGGTCCTGCTCCTGTACATCGCTTCCGCCGCGGCACTGGCGGGCGCTGCCTGGACCCTACGGCTCAGTCGCGACCTCGGTGGCGGTCTGGTCGCTCCGCGTCCTGGGCCTGCCACCGGCTCGCCTCGACTCGCCGACGCGATCGCGCTGAGCCTGCGGGTGCACGCGCCGATGCTGGTCGGCTGGACGGTGGGCATGGCGGTGCTCGGGTTGGTCTTCGGCGCCATCAGTCCCAGCTTCGACGCGTTCGACTCCCCCAGCATCCAGCAGATGCTGCAGCGGCTCGGCGGCGCCGGAGCCTTCCGCGACACCCTCCTGGGCGCGGTTGTGTCCGTCGTCGCGCTGATCGTCACCTGCTTCGCGATCGCCGTCGTCAACCACGGCGGGTCCGACGAGCAGGACGGCCGCACCGAGCAGATCCTGGCGACCGCGACCTCACGCACCCGTGCCTTCGTCGCAACGGCGATCGTCGCGATCGGCGGTGCCACCTGGCTGCTCGCGGTCGTCGGTGTGGGCCTGGCCATCGGCGTCGGCAACGACACCGGCCACTCGTTCGCCCGCCTGGTGGCATCGCCTCTCTCCCAGGCACCGGCCGTCTGGACCGTGATCGCGCTGAGCCTGCTCTGCTACGCGCTCCGAAGCCGGTGGGCCATCCTCGGCTGGGGACTGCTGGTCGTCTTCGCCACCCTGGGTCAGATCGGTGAGCTGCTGAACCTGCCTGACTGGACTCTCCAGCTCTCGCCCTTCACGCACTCTCCGGCGATGCCCCTGCAGCCCTTCGAGCTCGGCCCGGCGCTGGCGCTGACCGGGATCGCCGCGGCCGTCCTCGTCGGCGCCTGGCTGCGCTTTCGCGGCCGGGACATCGGCTGAGCATCAGCGAGAGGCATGCACGGACCAAACGCACTGAGGAGAACGGCATGACCACCACCTACACGTTCGACGTGTTCTCCAGCCTCGACGGCTACGGCGCCGCCAGCGGCGACTGGACCGGCTACTGGGGTAAGCAGGGCCCTGAGCTGCTCGACCACCGCCTTGCCTTGTACGACGCGGAGCAGCGGATGGTCTTCGGGGCCAACACGTACCGGGCCTTCGCGGGCATGCTGGCCGCGAGCCCGGAGGACTCGGAGGTGCGTGACCCCTGGGTCACTCGCATGACGAACCTGCCGGCAACGGTGGTGTCGACGACGCTGGAAGGCCCCCTCGACTGGCTGGACGCGACCCTCGTGAGCGGTGACGCCGTCGACGTGGTCGCCCGGCTCAAGGAGGAGTCCGACGTACCGTTGCGCTCGCACGGCAGCCTGTCGATGAACCGGGCGCTGATGGCCGCCGGCCTGGTCGACCGCGTGCAGGTGACGCTCTTCCCTGTCATCACCGGGCAGACCGGGTTGGGCCGGCTCTTCCAGGGTGCGGCCGACTTCGACCTCGAGCTCCTCGAGAGCCGGACGCTCGACGGCCACATCCAGGAGCTCGTCTACCGGCCCACCCTGCACTGAGTGTCCGGCCGCAGAAGCCGCGCCGTGACTGCTCCACTCCGCCTAGTTTGCTCAGCTCAGACCGCCCTGAGAACGCTCTCAACCGGTCTGAGTGGAGCAACCGCCCGCTCTGTCGTCCCTGGTGGCTACGGTGACCGTCGTGATCAGTGCCGACGAGTCCCGACCTGCCCCGCTGTCCGCCGAAGACGTCGAGTCCGTGGTCGACGCGGCCGTGAGTGCCCTGCGCGGCGCGGCCGACGCCGACTGGCAGGTGCCCGCGCAAGGCCTCGAGTGGACCTGCTGGGAGACAGTCGAGCACGTCAGCGACGACCTGTTCGCCTACGCTGGGCAGCTCGCCCCGCCGGCCCCGCCGCTGGACGGCTACGTGCCGTTCGGCTGCGAAGCCCGCCGTGAGGGCGGTCCGTCGCTGACGGTCTACGTCAAGCCGGAGGACGGGGTCGACGGCCAGCTGATGGTGCTGGCGGCGTCCGGTGGCCTGCTGGCCGCGCAGGTACGGACCCGGTCCCCGCGGGTGCGGGCCGGGCACCCGTACGGCAGCAGTGATCCCGAGGGTTTCGCGGCGATGGGCGTCGTCGAGGTGCTGGTTCATCTGCACGACGTCGCCGGGCCGCTCGGCATCTCGTGGACGCCGGACGACGTCCTGTGCCGTCGAGTGCTGACTCGGCTCTTCCCGGATGCACCGCTGGACACACCGGGCTGGGCGACGCTGCTCTGGGCCACCGGGCGCGGCGAGCTCGACGGCCACGCGCGCCTGGACGACTGGCGCTGGGACTCCACGGTGCGGGCCGGCTAGCTCCGACCGTCAGAGCACCTAGGACGCGACCACAGGGCCGATGCGGTCGCCGACAGGCTCAGGTGGCACGGGGGATGTCGATGCCGACGGGCAGCTCGACCGCCGGCCAGTCAAGCAGCTCGACCGCCGTACGGAACGCGAAGCGGTCTGTCATGCCACCGACGTACGTCACGGCCGCGCCCACGCGTTCGTCGACGTCCAGGGTGGTTGGCAGTCGCGGCGCACCGGGCTGGAAGTCCGCCGGCAGCGCCTGCGGGTTGGCCAGGTAGTGCTCCACCAGCGCACGCAGGATGCGGACGACGGATGCGCTCTGCGCCAACGCTTCTGGGCGGGTGTAGATCCGCTCGTAGTTGAACGTGCGCAGGCCGGCCAGAGCCTGGGCATGGTCCGCGGACATACCGATCACCCCGGTGGCGCTGGTGCACCGGACCAGTTCGCCGACGAAGGCAGCCAGCTGTTCGCGGCGGCTGCGCCCGCACACTGCGGCGACGTCGGCCGGCAGGTCGCCTGGGTCCACGATGCCAGCGTGCACGGCGTCCTCGAGGTCGTGCGCGGTGTAGGCGACCCGGTCGGCCCAGCTGACCACGACGCCCTCCGGGGTCGAGGGGGCGGGGCGCGACCAGGAGTGGTTTCGAACGCCGTCCAGCGTCTGCGCGCAGAGGTTCAGCGGGGCCAGCATCACATCCGCACCCCACACAGCGTGGTCGTACCCGCCTGGCAGGAAAGCGTCGAAGGCGTCCTCGCTGGCGTGCCCGCCGGGGCCGTGACCGCAGTCGTGACCGATCGCGATGGCCTCGGTGAGCGAGACGTTCAGCCCGCAGCCCCGCGCCACCGAGGTGGCGACCTGTGCGACCTCGAGGGCGTGGGTGAGCCTGGTGCGCTGGTGGTCGGCCGGGTAGACGAAGACCTGGGTCTTGCCGGCCAGCCGCCGGAACGCGGCGGAGTGCAGGATGCGGTCGCGATCCCGCTCGAAGCAGGTCCGCTCGACGTCCGGTGCCTCGGCCAGGGCGCGCTCACCAGCGCCGACGGCCCGGGTTGCGCCGGGTTGCAGGAACTGCTCCTCGAGCGCTTCGCGCTCCTCGCGGCCCCTCGGCGCCCGGATTTCCACCGACGGCTCCGCATCGACGTGCGCCTGCACCACCCCGCCCGCCCCGACGTGACCTCCGGACGTCGACGCCCAGGCCCGTGCCCGGTCCGAGGGGCCGTCGACGGGAGTGCTCACGTGAGTGCCCGCTGGACGCGGTAGGCGAGGTAGCCGGCTGCCTCCCGGACCACGTACTTGGCGTCGGCGACCGGACTGGCGACCGACGGGCCCGTGGGCGTCGGCGAGCCGTACGCGGTGATGCCCTGGTCGTCGAGCATCGTCGTGCTGCGCAGCTCGTGCCAGCGGTCGGTGACCACGACCGCCGAACTCCAGCCGTGCTCGGCGAACACGCCGGCCGCGGCCCGCAGGCTCTCGAGGGTGTCGCTGCCCTGCTCGACCGCGATGACGTCGGCGGCTGGGACGCCGTGCTGGATCAGCCACTCTTGACCTGCCTGCGCCTCGGTGAACCGGTCACCGGGCTGCTTCCCGCCGACGGTGACCAGCCGCTTGGCGGTTCCTGACTGGTAGAGGGCCAGCGCGTGCTGGAGGCGGGCGAGCAGGTACGGGCCGGGTCGCCCGTCGAACTGCGCGGCACCGAGCACGACCACGGTGTCCGCAGCGCGGGCGTCGTCCGTGCGGCCGTGCTGGACCACCATCGCCGCGCACGCCATGAACATCAGCACCCCGACGACCAGGAGCACACCGAACAGGCGGAGCACCAGGCGCAGCGGCCAGCGACGTCGGCGGGCGGGCCGGCCGGGCGAGGGCGTGGGTCGCGACGTGGTGGCCGCAGCCCCGCTACCCACCGCTCACCGACAGCTCTGCCTCGCGGATCATCCGGGCCGACTCGCCCTCGAGCTCTCGGCTGGACAACCAGCCCTCGGGCAACGCGACCCGCTTCTGCGGGGTGCCGGCCCGGCCACGCTGGCCCTCAGCGGCCGCGCCGGGCCACGGCTGGCTGAGGTCGAGCTGGGCTATCAGCTCATCGAGCCTGGCCATTGAGTCGACCAGCGCGAGCTGCGCGCGAACCTGTGCACCGACCACGAAGCCCTTGAGGTACCAGGCGATGTGCTTGCGGATGTCGCGGCAGGCCTTGAGTTCGCCATCCTGCCCGGCGGCCTCGTAGTGCTCGGCGAGCAGCTCTGTGTGCCGCCGCATCGCATCCGTGACCTGGGCCAGGTCGGGCGTGACCCGGACCTGGCGGCCGGCGAAGGAGGCCGCGAGATCGGCGAAGAGCCAGGGACGCCCGAGGCAGCCGCGACCGACCACCACGCCGTCGCAGCCGGTCTGCCGCACCATCTCGAGCGCGTCGTCCGCGCTCCAGACGTCGCCGTTGCCCAGCACCGGAATCGAGGTCACGGCGGCCTTGAGCTCGCCGATCGCCGTCCAGTCGGCGTGGCCGGAGTAGAACTGCGCCGCGGTCCGACCGTGCAGGCTGATCGCGGCGACCCCCTCCTGCTCTGCGGCGCGGCCGGCGTCCAGGAAGGTCAGGTGGTCGTCGTCCACGCCCTTGCGCATCTTCACCGTCACCGGGACGCCGGCCGGCGAGGCGGCGCGCACGGCAGCCCGGACGATGTCGCGGAACAGCGTGGCCTTCCATGGCAAGGCGCTGCCGCCGCCCTTGCGGGTGACCTTGGGCACGGGGCAGCCGAAGTTCAGGTCGACGTGGTCGGCGCGGTCCTCGTCCACGAGCATCCGGACGGCGGCACCGACGGTCGTCGGGTCGACGCCGTAGAGCTGGACGCTGCGGGGGCTCTCCCCCGGGCCGTGCTGGATCAGCCGCATCGACTCCGGCGAGCGCTCGACCAGCGCGCGGGAGGTGACCATCTCGCTGACGTACAGCCCGGCCCCGACGCCCGGCAGCCCGGCATCGGCGAGCGCCCTGCCTGCGAGCTCGCGGCAGAGCTGGCGGAACGCCGAGTTGGTGATCCCGGCCATCGGCGCGAGCACCACAGGCGTGCCGATCCGGTGCGGCCCGATCGACAGCTCGGGCACGGCAGGTGCCTCAGGCAGGGCGATCGTGGTCATCCGCCCAGTGTCCCAGGCCCGACGCCCTCCCCCAAACCCACACCAAGCCTGGGCCACCTTTGTGTGTCGCGGCGCAACGCCACAGCGAACCTATTGGAGTTACGGCACGCAGTCCCAACGCGCGAGTGCCCGAGTTGTCCACAGATGCGAGCTCGGCGCTTCCACGGAGGTCCCCGCACGGCAGAGTGATCCGGTGCCACGCCGCCGCGATGTCGACCCAGCAGCCATCGACGACCTGCTCCGATCACGCGAACGAGTTGCCACGCACGCCGAGCTGGTGTCAGTGGGGGTGCCACTGAGCACGGTCTGCTCTCGAATCCAACGGGCGGGGGCCTGGCAACGGCTGCTCCCGGGTGTCGTTCTCACCCACAGCGGCGTCCCGTCGCGGCGCGAGCGGATGCTCGGCGCGCTGGCCTACGCCGGGCCTGGATCGGTGCTCACTGGCAGCGCCGCTCTCGGTATCTACGGTCTCGGAGCAGCCCGGGGCGAGAGAGACGTCCACGTCCTTATTCACGAGCCGACCCGGCGGCAGTCACGCCCTGGCGTGCTCATAGAGCGCACCAGGCGGCTTCCCGAACCGGTGTTGCGTGCCAGGCTCCCGCTCGCCCCGCCGCCTCGCGCCTTGATCGACGCCTGCAGGCAGATTGAGCGTCTTGACGACGTCCGAGCGATGGTCGCGGACGCCGTCCAGTCACGCCTGTGCTCGGTCAGCGAGGTTCAGGACGCCCTCGACGCGTCAGCCCGCCAGCGCACCGCGCTCGCCCGAGAGGTGGTCGCCGAGGTCGCTGCGGGTGTGCGATCCGCGGCCGAAGCCAGGGTGCGGGCCGTGTTCACCAAGCACCACGTCCTGCAACCCAACTGGAACTGGGGCCTGTACACGGCCGACGGAGCGCATCTGCTGACGCCCGACGGCTGGTGGGATGGCATTGGCTGCGCGTTGCAGATCGACTCGATGACGTGGCACCTCCTGCCGGCGCTGTACAAGCGCACGCAGCAGGTGCAGCGGTTGATGAGCGTGCACGACATTCCGTTCTTGCCGGTGGCGCCTGCGGACGTCTTCGCGGACGAGGTGGGTTTCGTCCGGCAGGTCCGAGCGTTTCTGGCGACGCACGCCGACCACGTCCGCAACCCCGGCCTCGAGGCCCGCCCGCCCCTGAGCGCCCGAGCTCGATAGAGCGACGAGGCGCGAGCTGAGGCGCCCGATATCGCTGCGCTCTCTTGGGACGGCGTGCCGTTGCTCCAATAGGTTCGTAGTGGCGTTGCGCCGCGACGAACCCTGCCACGCCGAAGCTGGGGTTAGAAGCCGGAGTCCTTGGGGAGCTCGATGTCGGGCTTGGCCAGCTCTTCGACGTTGACGTCCTTGAAGGTGATCACCTTGACGTTCTTGACGAACCGCGCCGGGCGGTAGACATCCCACACCCAGGCGTCGTTCATGGTGACCTCGAAGTACACCTCGCCGCCGTCGCTGCGGGCCTGGACGTCGACCGAGTTGGCCAGGTAGAAGCGCCGCTCCGTCTCTACCACGTGCGAGAAAAGCCCGACCACATCGCGGTACTCGCGGTAGAGCGAGAGCTCCATCTCGGTCTCGTAGTTCTCGAGATCCTCTGCGCTCACCAGGCCACCTCCGTCATCAGCCCATCATCGACCACGACGGCGCCGGCCGCTGTCTCGGGCGCGCCGAACCGCCCCTCGAGTGAGTCGTAGGGCGGCAGCCGCCACGATCGGCGGTGGTGCTCGCACGCCCCGAGCTCGGTCAGCGCGGCGAGGTGCTCCGGGGTGGCGTAACCCTTGTTCACGTCCCAGCCGTAGTCGGGGAACGAGGGTGCGAGCGCCGTCATCATCGCGTCCCGCTCGACCTTGGCCAGCACGCTGGCCGCGGCCACCGACGAGCACTTCAGGTCCGCCTTGACCATCGTGCGCACCGGCGGGGTGAACACGGCGTCCTCGGCGAAGGCCAGCAGCCCGTCGGACGTTGGGTCGGTCAGCCAGTCGTGGCTGCCGTCGAGTAGGACCAGGTCCGGGACGGCGGGCAGTGCGGCGAGCGCACGGCGAGCGGCCGCCCGCAGCGCCCCCAGAATGCCGACGGCGTCCACCTCGTCCGGGCCGGCATGACCCACTGCGCTGGCCAGCGCCCAGCGGTGGATCCGCGGGACCAGCGCCTGCCGCGCCGCGGGCGTGAGCAGCTTGGAGTCCCGGACGCCGGACGGTGCCGTCCGCACCGTGGCGTCCACCAGGACGATCCCCACGCTTGCCGGGCCGGCCAGCGCGCCGCGCCCGACCTCGTCGACAGCAGCCAGCAGCAGGCAGCCGTCGCGCAGCAGCGACCGCTCCGTGCGCAGGGACGGCGCGCGCCCGGCGGGGCTCATGAGAGCACCCAGCGGGCGAGGTGGCGCGAGAAGAACGTCATGTCACCTGGAGGTCGCGGTCTGGAGTCGTGAACGACCCCACACTACGTCCTGCGGGCGGCCCAACAGCCCTGGGTCGGGCCGGCCTGGCGGAGGTTTCAACTGCGCCGGCTCACCGCGGGACCACTGGCGAGACCGAGGTCACTGGCCGGCGTCCTCGACCTTCGCGAAGGTCTGCGCGTAGCGGGACAGCCAGGTCGCCCGGTCGAATGGCCAGACCAGCGCCATCGCCCGCCCGGTGACCTTGTCCATCGGGACGAAGCCCTTGTACCGCGAGTCCTCGCTGTGCTGGCGGTTGTCCCCCATGACCCAGAGCTTGTCCGCGGGCACGGTCACGTCGAACGGGTCCTGGGATGGCTGCGAGCCCGGCTTGAGGTAGGGCTCGTCCAGCGGCACGCCGTTGATGCTGAGCCGACCCTTGCTGTCGCAGCACTTGACGTGGTCACCCGGCAGGCCGATCACCCGCTTGATCAGGTGGTTACCCGAGTCGTTGGGCAGCAGCCCCACGAAGGTGAGGGCCTTGCGCACCGGACCGCTGGGCTCTGGCGGCGCCTGCTCCAGCAGCCAGTCGTTCGGGTCGACGAACACCACCACGTCGCCGTGTTTGAGGTCGAACGGGCCTGGAGTCAGCTTGCTCACGATGACCCGATCACCCTGCTTGAGGGTGTCCTCCATCGACTCCGACGGGATGTAGAAGGCCTGCACCAAGAACGTCTTGATGAGCAGCGAAAGGCCGAGCGCGATCACCACCACGATGACCGTCTCGCGCAGCAGCACCATCGGACCGCTGAGCTGGGCGCGCGGCTTGTGTCGCGGCTCGCCCAACGCCTCGCGCCGGGTCTGTGGCTCGCCGTCGTCGTCGGTCAGGCTGCCGGAAGGGCCGTCGGTCACCGCGTCGGTGGGACCCTCACCCGCGCCGTCCGCCGCCCTGTGCGGGGCGCTGTCGCTCTCGCTCACGGCGAGTCCGCCCCGTCGTTCCCGACCCCGCCGAGGTGGTCCAGCGGCCAGAACCGCAGCACGACCTTGCCGATCACCCGGTCGACGGGCACGGTGCCGCCACCTGGATCCCCGAGGTGCGAGCGCGAGTCGGCCGAGTCGCTGCGGTGGTCGCCCATCACCCAGAGCCGGCCGGGCGGCACGACGACGTCGAACGGGCTGTCGCTGGGCGCGTCGCCGGGCATCACGTACGGCTCGTCGATCGCGACCCCGTTCACCGAGACCCGTCCCGCCGCGTCGCAGCAGACCACGCGGTCGCCGGGCAGGCCGATGACGCGCTTGGTGAAGTCCTTCTCCGAGGCCGAGACGCCGAAGAAGGCACCCACCCCGCGGACCGTCTTGGCCACCACGCCGCGCGCCGGCTCGACCTCGCCGGCACCGGCGAACGAGTCGCGCCCGTCGAAGACGATGACGTCCCCCCGCTGTACGTCGCCCAGGCGGTAGGACAGCTTGGACACCAGCACGCGGTCGCCGATGTTCAGCGTGGGCTCCATCGAGCCGGACGGGATGTAGAAGGCCTGCACCAGGAACGTGCGCACCAGGAGCGTGAGGACCAGCGCAGTGGCCGCCAGGACCGGCAGCTCCTGCCACCAGGCACGGTTGCCGCTGTGCAGACGGCCGCCCAGCGGCGTCCTGCGGGACGTCGTACCCGCGATCGCGTCGGCGACGGCAGGCGGCTCAGCGGGGTCGGCAGCGGGGGCGGCCGCTGCGGCCGCGTCGCCTCGGGCAACGTCCATCAGCACGAGCCTATCTCGCCGTTCGGCTCATCGAGCCGGCGGACGGGTAGCGAGCTGGGCAGGGGCCCGGCAGTGTGCCGTCCGGGCTGGGTACGGCGACGCCCGGGCCGCTTGCTGCGAGCCCGGGCGAAGCCGGAGAGGGTTCCCCTCGGATCAACGCGCGACCGGGGTCTCGCGCTTCTCCTTGATCTTGGCGGCCTTGCCGCGCAGGTCGCGCAGGTAGTACAGCTTCGCGCGGCGCACGTCACCGCGGGTGACGACCTCGATCTTCTCGATCACCGGGGAGTGCAGCGGGAACGTGCGCTCGACCCCCACGCCGAAGCTGACCTTGCGGACCGTGAACGTCTCACGCACACCGTCGCCCTGCCGGCGGATGACGGCTCCCTGGAAGACCTGGACGCGCGAGCGGCTGCCCTCGACGACCTTCACGTGCACCTTGAGGGCGTCACCGGGACGGAAGGCGGGGACGTCGTCGCGCAGGCTGGCGGCGTCGAGTGAATCGAGGATGTGCATGGCGTGTCACTTTCTCGCAGGTGCCACGGGTCACCCACGACATCGGTTGTCATTGGTCGCCACCCGATCGGCTTGCGTCACCCCCGTGGCGGGAACGCGGCCGGTACGTGGCGCGAGTGCCTAGTCTGCCACAGCGGGGGGCTCGGGCAGAAATCGAGCCGAGCCCGGATCCGCCTGCTGATCTGCGAGAACGCGCCGGTCCGCGTCGTCCAGGGCGGCGTCGTCGAGGGCGGCGGCCAGGTCCGGGCGGCGGCGAGCCGTCCGCCGTACCCGCTCGTCGCGCCGCCACCGTGCGATCGCGCCGTGGTGGCCGGAAAGCAGGACAGCAGGCACGTCCAGTCCGCGCCAGGACGCCGGCTTGGTGTACACCGGATACTCCAGGAGGCCGTCCTCGTGGCTCTCCTCGACCAGGCTCTGCGCGTTGCCGATCACCCCGGGCAGCAGTCGCGCGACGGCCTCCACTACGGCCAGCACCGCGACCTCGCCGCCGTTGAGCACGTAGTCCCCCAGGCTGACCGGGGTCACCCGCCAGCGCTGCGCCGCATCGTCCAGCACCCGCTCGTCGATTCCCTCGTAGCGGCCGCAGGCAAAGGCCAGCCACGGCTCGGCCGCCAGCTCGCGGGCCAGCTGTTGGGTGAACGGGACGCCGGACGGGCTCGGCACCAGCAGATGCGGGGTCGCGTCCTCGCCGGAGACACCGGCCAGCGCGGTGCGACCGGCGGCCTGCACGTGGTCGAGCGCCTCGCCCCAGGGCTCGGGGCGCATCACCATGCCCGGCCCGCCGCCGTACGGGGTGTCGTCCACGGTGCGGTGCCGGTCGTGAGTGAAGTCACGCAGGTCGTGCACCTGCAGGTCGAGCAGCTCCTGCTCGCGGGCCCTGCCAATCAGGGACAGCCGCAGCGCGTCCAGGTACTCGGGGAAGATCGTGACGACGTCGATGCGCATCAGCGGTCCTCGAGCGCGTTCTCCGGGTCGAACAGGCCGCCCGGCGGGTCCACGACGACGAAACCGCCGGGAACGTCCACCTCCGGGACGAGCGCGCGCACGAACGGGACCAGCACGTGCGGGCCGGCTGGCCGCCGGACGACCAGCAGGTCCTGCGCGCCGCCGGTGTCCAGTCTGGCCACCTCGCCCAGGTCCTCCCCTTGCGGGCTGCGCACCCGAAGCCCGACCAGTTCGTCCTCGTACCAGGCGTCGTCCTCTTCCGCGGCGTCGGTGGAAACCAGCAGCAGGCAGCCGCGCAGCGCCTCAGCGCCGATCCGGTCGTCCACTCCGGCGAAGTACAGCAGCAGCGTGCCGCTGTGCTCGCGGACCTCCGCCAGCTCCAGCGGACCGAGCTCGGCGGGGTCGGTGGCGAACCGCGCACCTGGCCTGAACCGTTGCTCGGGTACGTCGGTGCGCACGTCGACGGTGACCTCGCCGCGCAGGCCGTGGGCCCGGCCGATACGGCCGACGACGCGCTCCATGCTCACACTCCCTGATGTTGCGCGCGCTTGTCGCGCGCAAACGACGACGTCCGAGGAACCTAGCCGTCAGGCCAGGATCCTCGGACGGACGCCGTGCGGTCTAGCGGTCTAGCGCACTCGGTCGGTGTCGACGATGTCGACCCGGATCGAGCGGCCGTTCGCAAGCGCGCTGACCACGGTGCGCAGGGCGCTGGCCGTCCGGCCGGAGCGACCGATCACCCGACCGAGGTCGTCGGGGTGTACGCGGACCTCGAGCATCTCGCCGCGGCGACCGTCGTGGCGACGGACGACGACGTCGTCCGGGTGCTCGACGATGCCGCGGACCAGGTGGTCGAGGGCGTTCTCGAGCACGCTCAGGCCTCGGTGGTGTCGCCGGTCGCGGCCTCGTCGGCCTTGGGCTCCTCGGCCTTGGGCTCCTCGGCCTTGGGCTCCTCGGCCTTGGGCTCCTCGACCTTGGGCTCCTCGACCTTGGGCTCCTCGGCCTTCTTGGCGGCCTTCCTCGCCTTCGGCGTGGTGGCGCCTTCCTTCGGCTCGTCCGCGGTGGCCTTGGTGGCCGCGTTGAACAGGTCCTCGCGCGAGGTCTTGGGCTCGGCGACGCGCAGGGTGCCCTCGGCGCCCGGCAGGCCCTTGAACTTCTGCCAGTCACCGGTGATCTTCAGCAGCACGAGCACCTGCTCGGTCGGCTGCGCGCCGACGCCGAGCCAGTACTGCGCACGCTCGGAGTCGATCTCGATGACCGACGGGTCGTGCGTGGGGTGGTACTTGCCGATCTCCTCGATCGAACGACCATCGCGCTTTGTGCGCGAGTCGGCGACGACGACGCGGTAGTACGGGGCCCGGATCTTGCCCAGGCGCTTGAGACGGATCTTGACGGCCACGGGTGTGGTCAACTCCTGAATCTGCAGTGGGTGGCGCGGCAGGCTCCCGGGTGGGGACTCGGGTGCCGTGGCGCTCGGGACACGATGCGAGACGGAGAGAGGGGCCGTCACCACCGGGTACGGCGAACCATTCTGCCAGATGCGGGCCCCGCTCTCGACCACGCGCCGTCCGCCCGCACCGGACCCCGACCCCTTGCTCCGCTCAGACCGGTCCCGAGTGCTCGCGGAGCGGGTTGGGGTGAGCAAAGCGGGCGGGGTGGAGCAAAGGCGGGGGGTCGGGGGGGTTGGGGGGTTGGGGGGTCAGGGGGTCAGGGGGTCAGGGCGCGGACGTCGAGCGCCAGCTTGGCGACGGCGCGCGGGCCGAGCGGTTCGGCGGTGTCCACCCGGAGCACCTGGCCGAGCGACAGCGGCGCCGCGGACAGCCGCCACTCGTCCCAGGACGCCAGCCCCCGCTGCGGCCCGTGCCCAGGTTGCCGCTCACCGGCCGCCCGCGCCTCGAACCGTGCCCGGGCCAGCTCGCCGGCCAGCTCGCACCAGACCTCGACCACGGACGACGGGTCCACCCCGGCCCTGGCCAGGCCGGCCTCGACCAGGTCCCGGTCCTGCGGCGTCCACCGGCTCTGCACCACCGCACCGGTCGGGCACGTCGCGAGCAGCGACCACAGCACCACGCTGGCTCCCGCACCCAGCGCCGAGCGACCTGCACCATAGGCCGCCACCACGTCGGGCGGCAGCCCGTCGGCCACGGCCCCCTTGACCAAGTCCTCGGAGAGCAGCGGCAGCACGAGCTCGGCTGCCAGGTCGGTGGCCAGCGTCGTCTTGCCCGAGCCCGGCAGGCCGTTGACCAGCACGACCCGGCGAGCCCGCCGGTGCGCGGCGTACGGCTCGGCCGGCCAGTCCTCGACCGTCATGGCATACCGCTCGTGGTCCCGCCAGGCGTGCCCGCCCGGACCGTTCAGCCACAGCATCCGCGGCGTCTCCCCCTCGTGCCGGAAGCCCAGCGAGCGCAGCACCCCTGCCGACGGTCCGTTCGCCGGCTGCACGTTCGCCTCGACGCGATGCAGCCCCAGACCCCCGTCGTCCGCCGAGCGGAACGCGATGTCGACGACCAGCGCGAGCCCCTCGCGGAACAGCCCGCGCCCGGCGTACGGGTCGTAGGCGTCGTACCCCATGGACGCCGACTGGAACGTGCCGCGGACCAGGTTGGACACGTTCACCCGGCCGACCAGGCCGTGCGACCCGGCCGGGTCGTTGGCCACGATCATCATGGTGCGCCGGCTCGGCGACTGGTCCGCCAGGTCGAGCTGGACGCGTTCGGGGTCGACCGGGTTCCACCGGCTGATCCGTTGCTGGGAGGCGGCGACGGCGGCCCGGAACGGCTCGACGTCCTGTCGCGCGACGGGGCGCACGTGCACCCGGCGGCCACGGGCGCTCAGCACGTGCGGCCACGCAGGACGACGGCCCTCGGGTGGGCCAGCACGGCCAGGTCGTCGCGGGGGTCGGCCGGGTAGACGATGAGGTCGGCGCTGGCACCTTCGTCCAGGCCGTCACGCCCCAGCCAGGGCCGCGCCGACCAGGTCGCCGCCGACAGCGCGTCCAGCCTGGGCAGCCCGGCCGCGTGCAGCTCGGCGACCTCCTGCGCGGCCAGCCCGTGCGGCAACGAGCCGCCGGCATCGGTGCCGCAGAAGACCGGCACGCCCTCCTCGAAAGCGGACCGCACGGTGTCGTAGCGGCGCGCGTGCAGGTCGCGCATGTGCTTGGCGTACAACGGGAACTTGGCCTCGCCGCCGTCCGCGATCGAGGGGAAGGTCGCGATGTTCACCAGGGTCGGCACGATCGCGATGCCGCCTTCGACGGCCTGCGCGACAGTCTGCGCGGTCAGCCCGCAGGCGTGCTCGATGCAGTCGATGCCCGCCGCGATCAGGTCCGGCAGGCAGTCCTCGCCGAAGCAGTGCGCGGTCACCCGGGCACCCTCCTCGTGCGCTGCGGCCATCGCCTCGACCAGCACGTCGGCCGGCCAGCACGGCGTCAGGTCGCCGGCGTCCCGGTCGATCCAGTCGCCGACCAGCTTGACCCAGCCGTCCCCGGCCTTGGCCTCGTCGCGCACCTGCGCGACCAGCTGGTCCGGCTCGACCTCGTGCGCGTAGTTGCGGATGTAGCGGCGGGTGCGGGCGATGTGCCGGCCGGCCCGGACGATCCGCGGCAGGTCCGGCTCGTCGTCGATCCAGCGGGTGTCGGCCGGGCTGCCGGCGTCCCGGATCAGCAGCGTGCCGGCGTCCCGGTCGGCCAGCGCCTGGGCCCGCGAGGTGGTGTCGTCGACCGCGCCGTGGGCGTCCAGACCGACGTGGCAGTGCGCGTCCACCAGGCCGGGCAGGACCCAGCCGTTGACCCGCACCACGTCCGCGCCGACTGCTGCGGGTGGGTCGAAGGTCAGCTGCCCACCCACCACCCAGGCCTGCGCGCGTTCATCCAGGGGCCCCACCAGGACGGGGCCGGTCAGGTGCAGGACGTCGTCGGCCATGACGGCAACCCTAGTTCGAAGCTGCCATTCGGTATGGCGGCACCTCCCGGCTCGTCTAGCGTGGCGGCGTGCGCAGTCCGCTGTACGCCGTGCTTGTCGCCGCGACCCTCGCGTCGCTGGTCGGGTGCGCCGGCGCGGACTCCGCTCGGCCGCCTGGCGGGCGGCCGACGGCTGGCACGACGTCCAGCCCCGCGACGCCGCCGAGCCCGACGACCTCGGGCGGTGCGTCCCCGACGGCGACGGCGACCCCCGACCCCGCCGAGGCGCTGCTGGCCCGGCTGTCCTTGGCCCAGCGCGCCGGACAGCTGGTCATGGTCGGCACCCCGGCCACCGCGACCAGCAGCGCCGCCCGCAGCGCGATCGGCCGGTACCACGTCGGCAACGTGATGCTCACCGGCCGCAGCTCGCGCGGCGTCACAGCCACGGCGGCGCTGACCCACGCTCTGCAACGGCGGACGACGGACTCCGCCACCGCGGGCGTGCGCCTGTTCGTGGCGACCGACCAGGAGGGCGGCAAGGTCCAGGTGCTGTCCGGGCCGGGGTTCTCCCCGATCCCCAGCGGGACGACCCAGGGCAGCTGGTCCGCCACCACGCTGCGCAGCCGCGCCGAGCAGTGGGGCGGCCAGCTGCGCCGGGCCGGGGTGAACCTGACTCTCGGTCCGGTGGCCGACACGGTGCCCACCTCACTGGGCACCGCGAACCCGCCGATCGGCTTCTTCCACCGGCAGTTCGCCAGCACCCCCACCGCCGTGTCGCGTTCTTTGGCCGGCTACGACGCCGGCATGAAGGCGGCCGGGGTGGACGTCGCGCCCAAGCACTTCCCCGGACTGGGCTGGGTGCGGGCGAACACCGACACCACCTCGGTGGTGCGCGACTCGACCACCACTACCTCGAGCCCGGACCTGGCCCCGTTCCAGGCCGCGGTGGCGGCCGGCGCACCGTTCGTGATGGTGTCCAGCGCGATCTACACGCGGATCGACCCGGCGCACCCGGCCTGCTTCTCGAGCGCGGTCATCACCGACCTGCTGCGCGGTCGGCTCGGCTTCGACGGGGTGGTGATCAGCGACGACCTCGGGGACGCCGACGCGGTCCGGCGCTGGAGCCCCGGGTCACGAGCCGTCCAGTTCGTCGGCGCCGGCGGGGACGTCGCGCTGACCGTCGACCCGGCGCTGGCTGCGCCGATGGCGGTGGCGCTGGTCGCGCGAGCAAAGCAGAGCGCGGCGTTCCGGGCCCAGCTGGACGCAGCCGTCCTGCGGGTGCTGCACGCCAAGGCGGCCGCCGGCCTGCTGCCGTCCTAAGCACCGCGCGCCTGACATTGCAGCCGTGGTTGCAGCCGACCGGGGGTGATCACCCCCAGCTGGCTGCAGCCACGGATGCGACAACGTGGACCGGTCGATCCGGGGACGACACCGGCTAGTTGCCGAGGAACTTCTCGAAGCCGGCGGGCAGCTGGTTCAGGGCCGGCTGCTCCGCCTCGGCCGGCGGACCGCCGAACGACGAGCCGATCGCGCTCTCGCGCGCCTCGACCGCCTTCTGGGTGGCCGCGCGCTCCTGCTCGGCTCGCTTGGCGGGGTTGCCGCTCTTGCCCTTCTTGCGCTGCGGCGGCTTGGACCGGCCCTTGCCCCCGCCCATGCCCGGCATGTTGCCCATGCCCGGGATGCCACCCATTCCGCGGCGCATCTGCTTCATCATCTTCTGCGCCTCGGTCAGCCGGGTCAGCAGCTCGTTGACGTCCGAGACCGAGCGCCCCGAGCCGCGTGCGATGCGGGCGCGCCGCGAGCCGTTGATCACCTTGGGATGCTGACGCTCGTACGGTGTCATCGACTGCACCATCGCCTCGACGCGGTCGAACTCGCGCTCGTCGATGTTGTCGAGCTGCTCCTTCATCTGCGCCATGCCCGGCATCATGCCGAGCATCTTCTTGAGCGAGCCCATCTGCTTGACGGCCTGCATCTGGGCCAGGAAGTCGTCGAAGGTGAACTCCTCCTCCTCGACGAACTTGCGCGCCATCTTCTGCGCCTGGTCGGCGTCGAACGCCTTCTCGGCCTGCTCGATGAGCGTCATGACGTCGCCCATGTCGAGGATCCGGCTGGCCATCCGGTCGGGGTGGAAGACCTCGAAGTCCTCGAGCTTCTCGCCGGTGCTGGCGAACATGATCGGGCGGCCCGTCACGGTCGCCACCGAGAGCGCGGCGCCACCACGCGCGTCGCCGTCCAGCTTGGTCAGCACGACGCCGGTGAAGTCGACGCCCTCCAGGAAGGCGTGCGCGGTGTTGACCGCGTCCTGGCCGATCATCGCGTCGATGACGAACAGCACCTCGTCGGGCTGCACGGCCTCGCGGATGTCACCGGCCTGGCGCATCAGCACCTCGTCGATGCCCAGCCGGCCGGCGGTGTCGATGATCACCACGTCGTGCTGGCGGGCGGTGGCCTCGGCGACGCCGTCACGCGCCACCCGCACCGGGTCCCCAGACGTCGAGGCGTCCGGGTCGCTGCCCTGGTTGCCCTTCTCCGGGGCGAAGACGGGCGCACCCGCCCGCTCGCCGACCACCTGGAGCTGGGTCACCGCGTTCGGGCGCTGCAGGTCGGCGGCCACCAGCAGCGGCGTGTGGCCGTCGCCGCGCAGGCTCAGCGCGAGCTTGCCGGCGAGCGTCGTCTTACCGGCACCCTGCAGACCGGCGAGCATGATCACGGTCGGCGGGTTCTTCGCGAACCGGATCCGCCGGGTCTGGCCGCCGAGGACCGAGACCAGCTCCTCGTTGACGATCTTGACGATCTGCTGGGCCGGGTTCAGCGCGCCGCTGACCTCCGCGCCGAGCGCCCGCTCGCGAACCGCGGCGGTGAACTCCTTGACGACGGGCAGCGCGACGTCCGCCTCGAGCAGTGCGGTGCGGATCTCGCGCACCGTGGCGGCGACGTCCGACTCGGAGAGCCGGCCCTTGCCACGCAGGTTCTTGAACGTGGCGGTCAGGCGGTCGGAGAGGGTGGCGAACACGTCGGTGAGGTCCTCGGAATCGGTCGGGCGGGATCGGCTGGCGCACCCACGAGGCTACCCTGGCCGGCTGGGCTCAGCGCACCTCGCTGGCGTCCACCAGGGCAGCGACCACCCGTGCGACACGCGGCGGATCGAGCTGGCCGCCGGACGGTTCGGCGAGATAGAGGGTGTCCACAGCCTGCCCGGCGTGGGTGGCCACGTGCGCCGACCGGACGTCGACCCCGGCCGCCGCGAGGGTGCAGCCGAGGGCGTGCAGCAGACCAGGGCGGTCCGCGGCGCGCACCTCGACGACCGTCGCGTGCTCGGAGGCACCGGGCACCAGGACGGCGCGCGGCTGGGCCGGCACGTGCCGGGCCGGCTGGTACGCCGAATCCCGGCGGCGCAGCCGGTCCAGCACGCTCGGGTCGCCCTCGGCCATCCGGCGCAGCGCCAGGGTCAGCGTCGTCACCGGGGGCAGGTCGCCGTACGGGGCGGTGACCCACCAGCTGTCCACCGCGACGCCGTCCACCGTGCGGACCAGCGCCGAACGCACCGACAGCCCGTGCGAGGCCAGCAGCCCGGCGACGTCCCCGAACAGACCGAGCCGGTCCGGCGCGACCACCGTCACCACGTGCATGCCGTCCACCCGGGCCACGTCCACGTGCGGTCCGCCGTCGCCGCGCACCTTGTCCAGCAGCTCGCCCTCGCGCTCGGTCAGCGGCGCGGGCTGCGGCACGCCGGCCCCGGTGAGCACCGAGCGGGCCCGTGAGACCAGGTCGTCCACCAGCCGCGCGCGCCAGGCGCTCCAGGCGGCCGGTCCGGCCGCGACGGCGTCCGCCTCGGTCAGCGTGCGCAGCAGGTCCAGCACGTCGCCGCGCCCGTCGACCGCGGCGACCACGGCCTCGACCGTGCGCGGGTCGTCCGGGTCGCGCCGGGTGGCCAGGTCGACCAGGGTCAGGTGCTCGCGGACCAACCGCTCGATGACGTCGACGTCCCCCGGCGCGAACCCCAGGTGCCGAGCCGCCCGACGCGCCAGCGGGCCACCGATCGCGCTGTGGTCGGCCGCGCCCGGCAGCTTGCCGAGGTCGTGCAGCAGGCAGGCGACCAGCAACAGGTCCGGCCGGTCCACCGCACGCATCAGCCGGCTGGCCTCGACGACCGTCTGCACCAGGTGCCGGTCGACGGTGTGTCGGTGCACCGCGTTGCGCTGCGGCCGCGAGCGCACCGCCGTCCATCCGGGCACCCACTGCTCGACCACCCCGGACAGGTCCAACGCCTCCCAGACCGGCACCAGCGCCGGGCCGGAGCCGAGCAGCTCCAGGAACGCCTCGCGCGCGGCGGGCGGCCACGGGTCCGGCAGCGGCGAGGAGTCTGCCGCGAGGTGGGAGACGGTCACCGGAGACAGCGGCAGCGAGTGCTGTGCCGCGGTGGCGGCCGCTCGAAGCGCGAGCACCGGGTCCTGGCGGGGGCGGACGCCGGCGCCGAGCACCAGCTCGCCGTCGTGCTCCACCAGACCATGCCCGAGCGGACGCAGCTGCGGGCGGCGCGGGCCTCGGCGCAGCCGCCGGGTGGGTACCGCCTGGCGGGCGCGCCGGGTCGTGGTGTCCACCGCGTAGGAGATGGTCCGGGCGGCGGCGGACACCCGGGTGAGCAGGTCGTCGGCGTCGTCCGCACCGACCAGCCCGGCCACGGTGTCCTGCTCGGCCAGCGCGAGCTTGTCGGTGGCCCGCCCGGTCACCACCTGCAGGGCATCCCGGACGTCGAGCAGCACCCGCTGCGCCTCGTCGACCGGGGCGTGCGGACGGTCCGCCAGCCAGGACGCCGACAGCGCCCGCAACAGCGTGACGTCGCGCAGGCCGCCGCGACTCTCCTTGAGATCGGGCTCCAGCAGGAACATCGCCTCGCCGAAGCGTTCGGCCCGCTCCTCGATCGCGCGCAACAGCTCGGGCAGCCGGCGCCTGGCCGCCCCGCGCCAGTCGTCCAGCAGGCGGCTGCGGGTCATCGCCACCAGCTCGCCGTCGCCGGCCACCACCCGCAGGTCCAGCAGCCCGACCCCGGCCGGCAGGTCGTGCGCGCCGACGTCGCGGCACTGGGCCGGCGTGCGCACCGAGTGGTCGAGCTTCACCCCGCCGTCCCAGACCGGGTACCAGATGCGTTCGGCGAGCTCGGCGACCTCTCCTGTGGACAGGGTGTGGCCGTCGTGCAGCAGCACGAGGTCCAGGTCACTGGCCGGGCCGGCGTCGCCGCGGGCCAGCGAACCGACCGCGGTGAGCGCAACGCCGGACTCGGCCGCGGCGCTGCCCTGCACGGCTGTCGACCAGAGCTCGCAGAGCCAGCCGTCCACCAGCTCGGTGAGCGCCTGCCGGCGACCCGGGCCGTCCTGGGTGTGCCAGGACGGCGACCGGGCCGCCGACGTCAGACGCTCGGCGCGCAGGTCACGCACCAGTCCCCCCCTCGGCATGGCACCGGCCTCAGATCGCGTCGAGGCCGCGCTCGCCGGTGCGAACCCGGGCGACGTCGTCCACCGGCGTCGTCCAGACCTTGCCGTCACCGATCCGGCCCGTCTGCGCGCTCTTGACGAGCACCTCGACCACGTCCGCGGCCTCCGCGTCGTCGACGAGCACCTCCAGACGCACCTTCGGCACGAGGTCGACCGTGTACTCCGCACCGCGGTAGACCTCGGTGTGCCCACGCTGGCGGCCGTAGCCGCTGGCCTCGCTGACCGTCATGCCCTGCACCCCGAAGGACTCCAGAGCGCTCTTCACGTCGTCCAGCTTGTGGGGCTTGATGATCGCCGTCACGAGCTTCATGCGGGCACCTCCGAGTCGGAACGGGGCTTCGCGGCAGTGCCGACGGACGGGCGGAAGCCGCTGGCGCCGACCGGCGTCAGGTCGTACGCAGTCTCAGCGTGCACCACGTAGTCGATACCAGAGGCCTCGGACTCCTCGTCCAGACGGAAGCCGATGGTCCTGTTGATGATCGTGCCGATGATGTAGGCCAGCACGAACGAGTACACCAGGACCGCACCCGCACCGATCGCCTGGCGCCACAGCTGGTCGAAACCGCCGCCGTAGAACAGGCCGTTCACGCCGGCCGGGGCCACGTCGGTGGCCAGGAAGCCCACCAGCAGGGTGCCGGCGAGGCCGCCGACCAGGTGCACGCCCACGACGTCCAGGCTGTCGTCGAAGCCGAACCGGTACTTCAGTCCGCACGCGAGCGCACACAGGACGGCGGTGACGAAGCCGAGGATGATGGCACCGACCGGGTTGACCGAGGAGCAGGACGGCGTGATGCCGACCAGACCCGCGACCACACCGGACGCCGCACCCAGGCTGGTCGAGTGACCGTCCCGGATCTTCTCCACGAGCAACCAGCCGAGCATCGCGGCAGCGGTGGCCACGAACGTGTTGATCCACGCGACGCCGGCGGTGCCGTTGGCGGCGACCGCCGAGCCGGCGTTGAAGCCGAACCAGCCGAACCACAGCAGACCGGCGCCGATCATCACCAGCGTCAGGTTGTGCGGGCGCATCTGCTCCTTGGGCCAGCCGATCCGCTTGCCCAGCACCAGCGCCAGGGCCAGGCCCGCGGCACCGGCGTTGATGTGCACCGCGGTGCCGCCGGCGAAGTCGATCGCCTTGAGCTGGTTCGCGATCCAGCCCCCCTTGGGAGCAGTGACGCCGTCGAACGCGAAGACCCAGTGCGCGACGGGGAAGTACACGAGGGTTCCCCACACGCCGGCGAACAGCATCCAGACGCCGAACTTCGCCCGGTCCGCGATGGCGCCGGAGATCAGCGCCACAGTGATGACCGCGAAGACCGCCTGGAAGCCGACGAAGACCGGGGCCGGGATCGTGCCGACCAGCTGGGTCGCCACGCCCAGGTTGTCACCGGTGCCGGTCCCGATCAGGCCCTTGAGACCGGCGAACTCGGTCGGCGAGCCGACCAGACCGTGGAAGACGTCGTTGCCGAAAGCCATCGAATAGCCGTAGAGCACCCACAGCACGCTGATCAGGCCGAGGGCGCCGTAGCTCATCATCATCATGTTCAGGACGCTCTTCGTGCGGACCATGCCGCCGTAGAAGAGCGCCAGTCCTGGCGCGGTCATGGCCAGCACCAGAGCGGCGCTGGTCATCATCCACGCGGTGTCACCGGTGTCCATGGGACCTCCGTGCAGATCGGGCCGGCAGCAGGATGCCGGTCGAGGTGGCGTCGGTGGCACGTCGAGCGCGCCTGACCTGCGTCAGCCTGCTGAATCCCTGTTTCACCCAGACCTGCGCTGCGTTACGGGGATGTGACGAAGTGCGCCCTCGTGTGAATCCCCTGTTGCGGGCGGTGACGTCCGTGTGACCGGCCCCGTTCGCCCGGCTCGGAGCGGGCCGAGTGGCTCAGGCGAGCAGCGCGTCCACGAACTCCTCGGCGTCGAACGGCGCCAGGTCGTCCGGACCCTCGCCGAGGCCGACCAGCTTGACCGGCACCCCGAGCTCGCGCTGCACCGCGACGACGATGCCGCCCTTGGCCGTCCCGTCGAGCTTGGTCAGCACGATGCCGGTCACGTTGACGACCTCGCTGAACACCTTCGCCTGGCGCATGCCGTTCTGACCGGTGGTGGCGTCCAGCACCAGGAGCACCTCGTCGACCGGCGACCGCTTCTCGATGACCCGCTTGACCTTGCCGAGCTCGTCCATCAGGCCAGCTTTGTTCTGCAGGCGGCCGGCGGTGTCGATCAGCACGACGTCCACCTCGGCCTCGATCCCCGCCGCGACGGCGTCGAAGGCGACGGCGGCGGGGTCGCCACCGTCCCGCTCGGCCCGGACGGTCGGCACGCCCACCCGCGCGCCCCAGGTCTCGAGCTGGTCGGCGGCGGCCGCACGGAACGTGTCGGCCGCCCCGAGAATGACGTCCTTGTCGTCGGCGACGAGCACCCGGGCCAGCTTGCCGACCGTGGTCGTCTTGCCGGTGCCGTTCACCCCGACGACCAGCACGACAGCCGGACGGCCGAGGCCCCCGCCGACGGCGAGCTCACGATCCATCGAGGGGTCGACCAGCGCGATCAGCTCGGTGCGCAGGGCTGCGCGCAGCTCGTCGTGGTCGACGACGCCGTCCACCTTGACGTGGGTGCGCAGCTTGTCGATCAGCTCGGTGGTCGGCCCGACGCCCAGGTCGGCCGAGAGCAGCGTCTCCTCGACCTGCTCCCAGACCTCCTCGTCGATCGTGTCGCGGGACAGCAGCGCCAGCAGCCCGTGGCCGAGCGTGCTGTTGGACCGGGCCAGCCGGGCACGCAACCGGTGTAGGCGACCCCGGGCGGACTCCGGGTGCTCGATCGCGGGCGGCGCCTCGAGCTCGTCGACGTCCGGCTCCGCGCCGGGCTCGCGGTCCAGGACGTCGACGTCCTGGACGCTGCGCTTGGGGGCGTCCCGCGGTGGAGTGGCGTCGTCACCGACCCCGGGCGGGTAGTCGGTGCCGGGCCGTAGCGCGGACGGCGCCCTGCGCTCCCGGTTGCGCAGCAGGGCCATGCCGCCGACTGCCAGCAGGGACAGCGCCGCGATCGCGACGATGACGACGATGGTGAGAGTCAACGGGTCCACGAGAAGCGATCCTCGCAGAAGCCCCGACCAGCCCGCCCGCGGGTGGGGTCAGGAGGCGCGGTGCTGCGCTGCGCTGCTCGAGCGGTCGTCGCGCTGCTCACGAAGGTCGATCGTCCGCGGAGCCTCGACCTGGGCCGCCTGGTCGTCGGACCGGCTGGGCACCGGCAGCCTGTCGGCCAGGTCGCCCACCTTGTCGCGGGCGACGCCGACCGCGTCGGCGGTCCGCTCGAGAGCGTTCTGCACCAACAGCTCGCCCTGCGGGGACAGCACCTCACGGCCCTCGCGACGGGCTGGCACGGCGACGAGCGCCACCACGATCCCGGCGATGAGCAGGGCGGTCAGCATGCCGACGATCACCACAGTCATACCCCTACCGTGCCGCACACGGGGCGGATCGGCCAAATCGCCACGCGCAGGCACGCACGCGACATCGGTCACACACAGTGAGTCCGGTCAGGCGGTGCTGGCCTCGCGCAGGCGCTGGCTCACCACAGTGGTCACACCGTCACCACGCATTGTGACGCCGTAGAGCGCGTCCGCGACCTCCATCGTGCGCTTCTGGTGGGTGATCACGATGAGCTGGCTGGACTCGCGCAGCTCTTCCATGATCACGATCAGGCGCCCGAGGTTGGTGTCGTCCAGGGCGGCCTCGACCTCGTCCATCACGTAGAACGGGCTGGGGCGGGCCTTGAAGATCGCCACCAGCAGCGCGACCGCGGTCAGCGACCGCTCGCCACCGGAGAGCAGCGAGAGCCGTTTGATCTTCTTGCCCGGCGGACGCGCCTCGACCTCGATGCCGGTGGTCAGCATGTCGTCCGGGTCGGTCAGCACCAGCCGGCCCTCGCCACCGGGGAACAGCCGGGCAAACACGCGCTCGAACTGGGCCGCCGTGTCGTGGTAGGCCGCGGTGAAGACCTCCTGGACGCGCTGGTCGACCTCCTTGACGATGTCCAGCAGGTCGGTGCGGCTGCGTCCCAGGTCGGCCAGCTGCTCGGTGAGGAACTTGTGCCGCTCCTCCAGCGCCGAGTACTCCTCCAGGGCCAACGGGTTGACCCGGCCCAGCAGGGCCAGCGCCCGCTCGGCCTTGCGCAGCCGCTTCTCCTGCTCCTCGCGCACGTACGGCACGGGCTGCGGCTCGATCTCCGGAGCCGGCTCGCCGGGCACCTGGACTGACGGCGGCACCAGCTGGTGCGGACCGAACTCCTCGACCAGCACCTCCGGGTCGATGCCGAGCTCCTCGACGGCCTTGGCCTGCAGGGTCTCGATCCGCAGGCGCTGCTGGGTGCGGGCGACCTCGTCGCGGTGCACCGAGTCAGTGAGCTCGCGCAGCTGGTCCTCGTGCTGGCGCAGTGTGGCCCGGACGTCGACCAGCTCGGCCTCGCGCTGGGTACGGGCGGCCTGCGCGGCGTCGCGCTGCTCGGTGGCGACCTCGAGCGAGCGGCTGAGCAGGTCGTGGGTGTAGGTCGCGGCGATCTGGACGGCGTTCGCCACCTCGGCCTCGCGCCGACGGCGGGCGACCCGCGCCGCAGCGCGCTCGCGGGCCTGGTGCTCCTCGCGGACCGCCTGCTCCAGCGCCTCGGCGCGGGCCGTGACGGCCCGGCCGCGCTCCTCCGCCGTGCGCAACGCCAGCCGGGCCTCGGTCTCGGCGGCCCGAGCCGCGGTCGCGGCCGCGTCCAGCCGGTCCCGCTCCTGGCTGGACGGCTCGCCGTCCAGCTCCGGTGCCTCCTGGGCCGCCGCGAGGCGCTGCTCGAGCTCGCCCAGCGCCGCCCGGTCGGCCTCCAGCGCGGCGCCCGCGGTCTCGGCCGCCCGCCGCAGCCGGTCCGCCTCGGCGTGCGCGGACCGGACGGCGGAGCCGAGCTGCCCGAGCCGTTCGGCGACCGCAGCGTGCTGGGCGTCGGAGTCATGCAGCCGCTCCAGCGCGGCCTCGACCCGCTCGAGCGCCTGCTCGGCGTCCTGCTGGGCAGCAGCCAGCGCGAACCTGGACTGCTCGGCGCGGTGCGTCGCGGCGGCCGCGTTGTCACCGGCCTCGTCGGCGGCGGCCTGCACCTCGAGCAGGCTCGGCGCACCGGCCGAGCCACCACGGACCAGTCCCGGCGCGAGCACGTCGCCGTCGGCCGTGACCGCGGTGCAGTCCGGCAGCGCCCGCACCAGCGCGGTGGCGGCGTCCAAGTCGCGGACCACGGCGACCCGGTGCAGCAGGCGTTCCAGGGCCGGGCGGACGGCGTCCGGAGCCTGGACCAGCTCGCGGGCCCAGCGCGCACCCGCGGGAAGGATCGGCCAGCGGCCGGGGTCGTCCTGCATCGCGTCGACCGAGGCCCCGACCACGAGACCTGCCTGACCGGCGTCCTGGCTGCGCAGCATCCGCAGCGCGGACACCGCCGCGTCCAGCGAGTCGACGGCGACCGCGTCGGCCGCCGCACCCAGCGCGGCGGCGACGGCCTGCTCGTGCCCGGCCTCGACCGTCAGCAGAGTGGCCACCGAGCCGAGCACCCCGGACAGTTGGTCGCTGGCGGCCAGCAGTGCGCCGCCGCCGTCCTTGCGGGCCAGACCCAGCTCGAGCGCCTCACGTCGCGCCGTCCAGGTAGCGCGCTCGCGCTCGGCCACCCGCTCGGCGTCCCGCAGCCGCTCCACCTCGGCCTCGGCCCGCTCCAGCACCTCGCTGGCCGTTTCGTGCTCGGCGTCCAGGCCCTGCTCGCCGCGCTCCACGCCGGCGACCTGCGCCTCCAGGCCGGTGAACTCCTGCTCGGCCTCGGTGCCCCGCTGCTCGGCCTGCACCGCGGCATCGGTCAACCGTCCGGCCTCGGCCTCGGCGGCCTCGATCCTGGTGCGCCGGGCGGCGACCTGCCCGGACAACCGGGCCAGCCCCTCGCGACGGTCGGCCGCGGCCCGCTGCCGGACCGCCAGCTCCTGCTGCGCCTCGGCGAGCGCGCCCTCGGTGGACTGGCGCTCGCCGACGGCGCCGGTCAGCACCTCGCGGTGACCGGTGATCTCGACGCCGAGCGTGCGCTCCTGCTCACGCAGCTCGGTGGCCTGCGCGGCCAGCTGCTCGGGGTCGCGTCCGCTCGGTTGGCCGGTCTCGGTGTCGCTGGCCAGCAGCCGCAGCCGCTCGCGCGCCACGCCCTCGGTCGAGCGCAGCCGCTCGCGCAGGCTGGACAGCCGGTACCAGGTCTCCTGGGCTCGGGCCAGCGTCGGCGCCTCGGCCTGGGTGATCTGCTCGAGGTGGCTGACCCGCTCGCGGGCCTGGCCCAGCGCCTGCTCGACCTCGGCCCGCCGGGCGCGCAGCGCGGTCTCGTCCGCGACCTCGGCCTCCAGCGTGCTGGTCAGCTGCACCAGGGCGTCGGCCAGCAGCCGGGACCGCGCGTCGCGCAGGTCGGTCTGGACCACGACGGCCTTGCGGGCGACCTCGGCCTGGCGACCCAGCGGCCCGAGCTGGCGGCGGATCTCGGCCGTCAGGTCGCTGACCCGGGTGAGGTTGGCCTGCATAGCCTCGAGCTTGCGCAGCGCCTTCTCCTTGCGCTTGCGGTGCTTCAGGACGCCAGCGGCCTCCTCGATGAAGCCACGGCGCTCCTCCGGCGTCGCCCGCAGCACTGCGTCCAGCTGGCCCTGCCCGACGATCACGTGCATCTCGCGCCCGATGCCGGAGTCGGACAGCAGCTCCTGGACGTCGAGCAGGCGGCACGGGGTGCCGTTGATCGTGTACTCCGAGCCGCCGCCGCGGAACATGGTCCGCGAGATCGTGACCTCGCTGTACTCGATCGGCAGTGCGCCGTCGGTGTTGTCAATGGTGAGGCTGACCTCGGCGCGACCCAGCGGCGGGCGGCCCGCGGTGCCGGCGAAGATGACGTCCTCCATCTTGCCGCCGCGCAGGCTCTTGGCGCCCTGCTCGCCCATCACCCAGGACAGCGCGTCGACGACGTTCGACTTGCCGGACCCGTTCGGCCCGACGACGCAGGTGATCCCCGGCTCGAGGTTCAGGGTGGTGGCTGACGCGAAGGACTTGAATCCCCGCAGGGTGAGGCTCTTGAGGTACACCGGGCGCTCGCTCCTGGCCGACTGTCGTGCTGGTGATGGGTGCGGGGAAGTGCCCGTCAGCCTAACGCGCTCAGCGCTCGGCGAAGCCCGTCAGGCCCCCGCGTGCCGCGGACCACTGCTCGGTGACACCACGGACCTCACCCGGACGGCCGAGGGACGACGGGTGCTCGGCCAGCAGGCGCAGCAGCTCCTCGCAGACACTGCGCTCTCCCTCGGCGACGACCTGGACCCGACCGTCCGGCAGGTTGGCGGCCGCGCCGGCCAGGCCGAGCTCGAGCGCCCGGGCGCGCGTCCACCAGCGAAAACCCACGCCTTGGACGGCGCCGCGCACGAACGCGGTGAGCCGGATGTCGCTCTGCTCGACCACCGGGCCACGGTAGCCGCACAGGTCGGCAGGTACGCGTCGCCCGTGACGCGTACCTGCCGAGATGTCGTGCCGGGTGCGGCGAGCCCTGGGACGATGGTGGCGATGAGCGAAGCGACCACCGACCTGGAGCAGCATCCGTGCCAGGACCTGTGCCGCTGGCTGCCCGAGCCGGCGCCGCACACGCCGAGGCGGCTGACCTGCCAGGGCTGCGGTTCGCAGTGGGACCGCACCCAGGCCTGGACGCCGGTCGACCGCGACGGCACCGTGCCCGAGGGGATCAGCCGTGCCAGTGGGCCTCGGTGATCTCACCGTCGGCCACGTCCACCTCCAGGTGCGGCACACCGTGCTGGTCCCACACCTGGTAGCGACCCGGCGTCAGCAGCGGGTAGACCGCCGCGTGCACCGTGCGGTCCGGCAGGTGCCGCGGCAGGACGGCGACGTGTCGGCGCCGCGCCTCGTGCCCGACGGGCGTGATGTCCAGCTCGGCGCCGTCCATCTCCGGTCCGGTCCACAGCAGCAGCGCGCCCACTCCTGAGCCCACCTCGACGGCGACCGGCCCCTGCCCCGCGCCGGCGGTGTGCGACTCGTGGGAGTGGGCGCGCTGGTCGGCGGCCATCATGACGCCGCCGCGGTGTGCGCGCTGTAGCCGTCGTGCGGGGTCGACAGGTACGGGAACGCCGCCAGGAAGGCCGGCGGGTCCACCTGGTCGCTGACCAGCCCGGCCGCGTCGTCCGGGGTGAACGTCGGGTCCACCAGCGCGATGGTCAGCCCGGCCAGGGCTCGCAGCTCGATGGTGAACACGTCGTCGATCGGACGGCGCCCGTTGGGGAAGCCCGCGAGGTCGCCGCCCAGCACGCCGAGCGGTGAGGGGTGGGCGGCTGGTTTGACCGCGACGTTCAGCCGCAGCAGGTCGGCCTGGGTGGCGCCGGTGAAGTTCTGCAGCCCGGCGACCACGCCCGAGGGCAGGCCGGTCAGCAGGATGGCCGCGAGGTCGGCTCGCGGCTTGGTGTACCCGGCCAGTCGCGGGAAGACCCCCGGGTAGAGCGCCGGCAGCAGCGCCGACACCTCGGGCTGCAGCACGCCCGGCGCGAAGTCCTTGTCATCCTGTGGCTCCGAGCGGTTCCAGGCGTCCTTGCGGACCATCGGCACCAGCACCTCGTTGAACAGCGGGTTCCCGAGCCGGGAGACCTGCTGCCAGGCGCCGTGCGAGCTGTCGTTGGCCGGGTCGTCGTCCAGCACCCGGGCCCGACGACGGCTGGCCGTGGTGTACACCCCGATCACCGAGCGCGGGTCCTCGACGTCCTTGGGAGTGCTGCCGTCGCCCGTCAACGCCGAGATCGGCAGCCGCAGCGCGATGGTGTGCACGTTCAGGCCGGCGAGGGTGTTCACCGACGGCTTCGCCGGCGAGGCGAACCGGTGCAGGTTCTGGAACGGACGCAGGGTCAGCAGGTCGAACACCGATCCCAGGTCGACGTAGAAGCCGTCCGCACGCGGGCCGGCGAAAACTGCGCCGCCGCCGGGCAACGCGTGGATCGCGTCCTTGGCCAGCTGCGCGTAGCCCGGCGTGCTGCGCGGCCCGATGTTGGCCGGCGCGACCCGGACGTCGTTCGCCACGACGGTGCGCTTGCCGTTCGCCACCCGGGTGACCTTGTAGGTCTGGTACCGGTTCAGGTTCGTGCTGGTCAGCGAGTCCACCGGCCCGGTGTTGTAGAGGAACGTGTTCTTGTTGCGGACGTGGGTGGTGAACTCGAGCTGGTAGGTGATCTCGGTCTTGACGTTCTTGCCGTTGGTGACGTGCACCTCGTAGAGGACGTCGTCGCCGAACTCGAAGAAGTTCGGACCGCCGGCCGGGTCCTGCAGCGGCACGTAGTTGGCCAGGATCGTGACCATCGACGGCCGGTTCGGGTCGACGAAGGCGTACAGGTCGGCGGAGTCCGCGACCGGGTCCTTGCTGATCTCGGGAGCTTCGCGGTGCGAGGACATGTCAGCGCACCTCCCCGGTCAGCCGCCGGGCCAGGTCGTGGTCGGTCAGCACCACCTCGTCCTCGCCGCGCATGACCGTGACCTGCCCGGACGCGACGTCCGAGACGTAGGCGACGACCGGCGCGCCGGGCTCGATCTGCTGGCCAGCACTCGCCTTCTGCGCCTGCGTCGCGGACGACGCCGCCGCCCCAGGCGCGGAGACGGCTACCGCGCCGACTGCAGCGGTGGCGCCGGTGGTGATGAGAAAGGTCCTGCGGCTGTGCTCGTTCATCTGGTTCACCCCGATGTCGTGCGATCTCTTCGCGGCGCCGAGCGGTGCCGCATCACCCGTTCGGAGCAACGGCCGCAGCGGATGGGTCCGACTGTGAGCCGGGTCACGCGGGGGCGGAACCGGCGTGCGCCCGGCTGCGTCCCATCCGTGGGTATTCCGAGCATCCAGGTCAGGAGGGGCCATGCGCCGTCAACGCACGACCGTCATCGGCATCGCCCTGGCTCTGGCCCCGCTGGTCGCCGGCTGCGGCACCGGCACCCAGGCCGCCGGCCGGCCGGCTCCGGCCCCGCTGCCCGACGGATTGCACCAGGTCGCGACGAGCGCCATGGTCGGTCGATGGACCCCTTCCGGGTCGACGCCGTCCGGCGGGCCGGCCTTCCTGCAGCTGGCCGCGAACGGCGCCTGGCAGTCCTCGGACGGCTGCAACACCACCACTGGGCGGTGGACCATCGACCAGGACTCTCGGGTGCAGGTTACCGCCGGGCCGAGCACGGAGATCGGCTGTGCCAACGTCGACATCGGCGGGTGGTGGGCGCGGACGGCTCGCGTCGGAACGGACGGCGCCGACCTCGTCCTGCTGGACCGGGCGGGCGTCGTGCTGGCCACCCTGAGCCGGACGCCGGACCGGATGCTGATGACGCACGGCCCGGCAGCACCGCGCTGAGCGCCGCAGCTGAAGGCCCGGCGGTTCCGCCATGCCCTACTGTCGCCGGATGCGCGCCCGACCGGCCACCCTGGACGACGTCCCGGCGATCCTGGCGCTACAGCGCCGCTGGGACACCCACTGGTTCGGCGCACCGGAGAACGACGAGTCGGAGGTCCGGCAGTCGCTCAACCGGGTGGAGCCACTGGCCGGCCACAGCCTCCTGCTGCTGGACGATGCCGGCGAGCTGGTCGGCGCGAGCTGGTGGTGGAGCGGGGACACCCGCCTGATCGTCGATCCCGCGCACGCCGGCGACCCGGCGTCCCTCGACGTTCTGCTGCCCTGGCTACGGGCCGGCGGCGTCCGCGCGCTGGAGTCGCTCGCCACGGACCAGGTGCAGGAGTCAGCGCTGGTCAGGCACGGCTGGCGGTACGAGATGTCGGCGTACGAGCTGATCCGCCAGGTGACGCCGGACTGGGTGCTCGCCGCGCCGGACTGGCCGGACGGCGTGCGGACCAGCGACCTGCGCCCGGACGACGCCCCGGACGTGCACGACCTGATCTACCGGCGCGCCGGGTGGGCGAGCGTGCCCGGGCACAGCGAGCGCGACCTCGCCGAGTGGCAGGGACTCTTCCTGGACGACGAGGCGCCCCTCGACCAGCAGGTGCTGGCCTGGGACGGCGAGACGCTGGTCGGTGCCGCGCTCGGCCACACGTTCTCGGACGGCGCGGGCTGGGTCTCCCAGCTGGCCGTGGCGCAGGACCAGCGCGGCCGCGGCCTGGGCCGGGCACTGCTGCTGGAGTCGCTGCACCGTCGGGTCTCGACCGGGGCGACCGCGCTCGGACTGTCGGTGTCGGCGCTCAACCCGGACGCCCTGCGGCTCTACCTGGAGGTCGGGCTGGTCGTCGACCGGGAGTGGCGCACCTACCTGCCGACCTAGCCGGCGGCCCGGCCGCTCGGGTTGTTCAGTGGCTGCGGACGGCGCTGACCGGATGCACGACCAAGTGCGCAAACCGGCTCACCAGGCTGGGCCGCGCGGCCGGCGCGACGGTGCGGGACACGGCCGGCACGGCGGTGCTGGCAGCGCCGGAGCCGCCGGCGCCACCAGCCGGCTGGCGGGTGGTCACGGCCGGACGCCGGTGCTGGACCGGCGGGTCGTTGAACAGGTGCCGTGCGATGACAGCCATCGGAAGCAGGGAGGCCACGTCACTCATCTCCATCAGCTGGAACGGCCCGCCGCACCGTTGCGGTGAACCCTGCTGACAAGAGCGGCGCTGGCCGCGTGCTGATACGTGGCTACCAGTGCGGGTTGCGCGGACGCGGCTGGCAGTGCGGGCAGGAGTAGCTGGACCGGTTCATGAACGCGTCACGGCGGATCGGCGTCCCGCACCGCGGGCACGGCTCCCCCGCCTGCCCGTAGGCCGCCAGCGACCGGTCGAAGTAGCCACTCTCGCCGTTGACGTCGACGTAGAGCGCGTCGAACGAGGTGCCGCCCTGTCCCAGCGCCTCGCGCATCACCTCGGCAGCGGCGTCCAGCACCCGCCGGGCCTCGGTGCGCCGCAGCGTGCGGGTCGAGCGGGCGCCGTGCAGCCGCGCACGCCACAGCGCCTCGTCGGCGTAGATGTTGCCGATGCCGGACACCAGAGTCTGGTCCAGCAGGGCGCGCTTGAGCCCGGTGTCCTTGCGGCGCAATGCCTCCACCACCGATCCCACGTCGTATGCGGGGTCGAGCGGGTCCCGCGCGATGTGCGCGACGGACGCCGGGACTGTCTCGTCCGCGCCCGGCGCGACCGGCAGCAGCGGCTCGAGCGCGAGACCACCGAACGTGCGCTGGTCGACGAACCACAGGTCGGGCCCGCCGTCGTCGAAGAGCAGCTCGACCCGCAGGTGCGGGTGGGTGGACGAGTGCCCGGCCGGCTGCACCAGCACCTGTCCGCTCATCCCCAGGTGCAGGACCAGGGACTCGTCCGGCACGGGGTCGCCGTCCAGGTCGAACCACAGGTACTTGCCGCGGCGCCGCGCAGCCATCAGCCGACGTCCGGCAAGACGCGACTCCAGGTCGGCCGCCCCGGGCAGGTGGCGACGGACCGCCCGTGGGTGGTGGACGACGGCCCGCTCGAGCGTGCGGCCGACGGCATGCAGCTCGACGCCGCGGCGCACCACCTCGACCTCGGGCAGCTCAGGCACCGGTGACCGGCCGGTCGCTCAGGAGCCGGCGTCGGGGTAGCGCTCGCGCAGCGTGCGCCAGGCGGTGGCGGCGGCCTGCTGCTCGGCCTCCTTCTTGCTTCGGCCGGTGCCGGTGCCGAGCACCTCACCGGCCACCCGGGACCGCGCCGTGAACATCTTGGCGTGGTCCGGGCCGGCCTCGTCGATGACG
Source organism: Angustibacter sp. McL0619 (assembly GCF_049994355.1). Classification (NCBI taxonomy): domain Bacteria; kingdom Bacillati; phylum Actinomycetota; class Actinomycetes; order Kineosporiales; family Kineosporiaceae; genus Angustibacter; species Angustibacter sp. McL0619. The sequence goes on from NZ_CP188257.1 coordinate 3,158,895, forward strand.
TACTCCGGGACGCCGAGGCCGGTGCTGGACGTCATCTCCTGCAGGCTCGTCTTCCAGTCCAGGCCGGCACCGAGCTGGGCAGCCTGCTCCAGCAGCGGGTCGATCAGCCGGTGCACGAGCCCGGCCGCGGCAGCCATACCCCCGTCCAGGTAGACGGCACCGAGCACCGCCTCGACGGTGTCGGCCAGGATCGAGGCCTTGTCACGGCCACCGGTGCTCTCCTCGCCGCGTCCGAGATAGACGTAGCTGCCCAGCCCCAGGCCACGACCGACCTCGGCCAGCGCGCGCATGTTGACCACGGACGCGCGCAGCTTGGCCAGCTGTCCCTCGGGCAGGTCGGGGTGGGTGCGGTACAGCGTGTCGGTGACCACCAGGCCGAGCACCGAGTCGCCGAGGAACTCCAGGCGCTCGTTGGTGGGCAGGCCGCCGTTCTCGTAGGCGTAGCTGCGGTGGGTCAGCGCTCTTTCCAGCAAACCGGCATCGACCTGCAGACCAAGAGCGGTCTGCAGGTCGGCGGCGTCGGCGGGACGGGCCACCCGTGGGTGAGCGTCAGCCCTGGTGCTCAGTGCGCTCGGCCGCGGCGTAGTGCCGGCCGGCGTAGGTGCCGCAGCTCGGGCAGGCCACGTGCGGCTGCTTCGGCTCACGGCACTGCGGGCACGCCGACAGCGTCACCGCGGACGTCTTCCAGTTCGCCCGGCGGGACCGGGTGTTGGATCGCGACGTCTTCCGCTTCGGGACAGCCACGTCAGTTCTCTTCCTCGTCGTCGGTCTGCTCGCCCTCGGTCTGGGCCAGCCCTTGCAACGCGGCCCACCGGGGGTCGACCACGTCGTGGTGGTGCTCCGGGTCGTCCGCCAGGCGCGCTCCACACTCGGAGCACAGTCCCGGACAGTCGTCCTGGCACACCGGTTGGAACGGGAGTGCTGGCACCACCGCGTCCCTGAGCGAGGGCTCGAGATCGATCAGATCTCCTTCGAGCTCACGCACGTCGTCCTCGTCGACATCCTCCTCGGGTCGCTTTCCCGGGTAGGCGAACAGCTCCGTCAGGCCGACCTCGACGTCCTTCTCGAGGTCGGTCAGGCACCGAATGCACTCCCCGGTCGCGCTACCGCGAACCGTGCCGGTCACGAGGACCCCCTCCATCACCGACTCCAGACGAAGGTCGAGCCCCAAGGGGGCGCCTTCGGTGAAACCGATGATGTCGGTGCCCATCTCTGCCGGAGCAGGCACCTGCCGGGAGATCGTGATCATCGACCCCGGGCGTCTGCCGAGCTCATGCACATCGAGCACGAGTGGCGCACGGGGATCGAGGGAAATCGCGAGCTCCAGGAAGATGTCAGTTCCGGCCGTTCAGGGCCGACGCAACAGGCTACCGGACTTGTGCTCAGCGGCCCAACTCGTCGAGGTCCGCGATGCGCTCGGCGGCGTCCGGGATGCTCGGTACGACGTCCGCGGCGTCCTCCTGCACGGTCGCCAGGTCGGCGTCCGCGGTCAGTCCGTGCGCCCGGTCGGCCGCGGCCCGTTGGGACAGGTGCTCGCGCCCGCGCTGCACCTGCTGCAGCAGCTTGTCCAGCGTGACCTCGAACTCCCCCAGCTTGCGGTCCACGTAGTCGTCCGCCTCGGACAGCAGCCTGGTCGCCTCCGCCTGCGCCTGGGCCTGCACCTGCGCGGCGCGGGTGCGGGCGCTGACCACGACCTCGCTCTGCTCGACCAGCCGGTCGTGCTCGGCCTGGGCCTGCGCCAGCAGCCGCTCGGCCTCCTCGCGGCCCTGCGCCACCACGGCGTCGCGGTCCGAGAGCAGGATGTCGGCGTGGTGCAGCTCCTCGGGGAGCAGCTCGCGCAGGTCGTCCAGCATCGCCAGCAGCTCGGCCCGGTTGACCAGCGCGGAGGCCGACATCGGCATGGCCCGCGCGTCCTCGACGTAGTGGGTCACCTCGTCGAGCTTGCCGTGAACGTCCACTGCCACTCCTCTCGCGATACTGGGATCAGCCCCGCCGCTTCGCCAGGGCCTCGAGGACGACCTCGGGCACCAGACCGGACACGTCGCCACCGTAGGCGCTGACCTGCCGGACCAGCGTGCTCGACACGTGCTGCCACTGCGGGTCGGCGACCACGAAGATCGTCTCGAGCCCGGTCAGGTGGCGGTTCATCAGGGCCATCGGACGCTCGTACTCCAGGTCGGCGCCACTGCGCAGCCCCTTCACCACGTGGCCGGCGCCGAGCTCGTCGCAGACGTCCACCAGCAGCCTGGCGGCGAACTGCTCCACCCGGACCCCCGGCCGGTCGCCCAGGCTGGCCCGCAGCAGCTCGACCCGCTCGTCGGCGCTGAACGTGCCGGACTTGTCCGGGTTGTAGAGCACCGCTACGACCACCTCGTCGAACAGCTCACCCGCTCGCGCGACGATGTCCAGGTGGCCCAGCGTCACCGGGTCGTAGGACCCCGGGCAGACGCACCGCCGCAACCGCGGCCCGCTCAGGTCAGCATCCACGCGCCGAACCTACAGCCTGGGTCAGTCGGCGTCGGCGAACCACAGCCGCGTCTCGCCGTAGGTCCGCTCGTCCACCCGGGTCAGGCCGTCCGGCCAGGTCGGTTCAGGGCTGCGGGTGGACCGCTCGACGACGACCACGGCTCCCTGCGCCAGCCAGCCGTTGTCGACCAGCAGGGCGAGCACTTCGGCCAGCGCCGGTTCCTCCAGCGGGTACGGCGGGTCGGCCAGCACCAGGTCCACCGCCTGACCGCTCGGTCGGGCGAGCGCCCGGGCGACGGGTACGGCGAGCACGCTCGCGCCGTCCAGGCCGGTGGCGCCCAGGTTGCGTCGCACCAGCGCCGCGGTCCCCCGGTCCGACTCGACCAGCAGCGCACTGCGCGCACCGCGGCTGAGCGCCTCCAGCCCGAGCGCACCGGAACCCGCGTACAGGTCGAGCACGTGCGCGTCGTCCAGCACGCCCTCGTGCTCGAGCCGGCTGAACAGCGCCTCGCGCACCCGGTCGCTGGTCGGGCGGGTGTCCCGGCCGGGGGGCACCTGCAGCCGCCGGCCGCGGGCCGACCCGGCGATGATCCGGGTCATCAGCCGCGCTCCAGGTAGTCCTCGCGGTCGCCCCCGACGAGCTCGTCGATCGCCGCTGCCAGCGCGGCGTGGTCGCTCAGGTGCGGGTCGGCGTCGACCACGGCGGCCGCCTCCTGGCGAGCCTGGACGATCAGCTCCTCGTCGCGCAGCACCCGCAGCAGCCGCAGCGAGGAGCGGAAGCCGGACTGCGCGGCACCGAGCACGTCGCCCTCGCGCCGCTGCTCCAGGTCAATCCGAGACAGCGCGAACCCGTCCGTGGTCGAGGCCACCGCGTCCAGCCGCTCGCGGGCCGGTGAGTCCGGTGACGCCTCGGTGACCAGCAGTGCGAGTCCGGCGGCCTGGCCGCGCCCGATCCGGCCGCGCAGCTGGTGCAGCTGGGAGATGCCGAACCGGTCGGCGTCCAGCACCACCATCGTCGTCGCGTTCGGGACGTCGACCCCGACCTCGACGACGGTGGTGGCCACCAGCACGTCCACCTCACCCGCCGTGAAGGCGGCCATGGTGGCCTCGCGCTCCTCCACCGGCAGGCGTCCGTGCAGGAGCTCGACGCGCAGCCCGATCAGGGCCGGCTCGGCGCGCAGCCCGTCGATCACGTCCAGCACTGCCAGCGGCGGACGGCGCAGGCCGTCCTCGTCCGGCACTGTCGGCTCCAGGCCGTCGTCCGCGGACGCGTCGTCGCCGCCGATCCGCGGACACACCACGAAGGCCTGGCGCCCGGCGTCCACCTCCTCGCGCACCCGTTGCCAGGTGCGCGACATCCAAGCCGGGTTGTCGCCCGGAACGACGTGCGTGACGACCGGTGAGCGGCCGGGCGGCAGCTCTTCCAGGGTCGAGGTCTCCAGGTCACCGAACACCGTCATGGCGACCGTGCGCGGGATCGGGGTGGCGGTCATCACCAGCAGGTGCGGCGGCACGGAACCCTTGGCCCGCAACGCATCCCGCTGCTCGACGCCGAACCGGTGCTGCTCGTCGACGACCACCAGACCGAGGTCGGCGAACTGCACGTGCTCCTGCAGCAGAGCGTGCGTCCCGATCACGATGGCGGCCTCGCCGCTGGCCGCCTGCAGCAACATCCGGCGACGGACCGCGGCCGGCTGCGAGCCAGTCAGCAGGGCCACCCGGGTCGCGACGTCGCCGCCACCGAGCATGCCGGCCTCGGCGAGGTCACCGAGCATCGTGGTGATCGAGCGGTTGTGCTGCACGGCCAGCACCTCGGTCGGTGCCAGCAGAGCCGCCTGGCCACCCGCGTCGACCACGGTGAGCATGGCGCGCAACGCCACCAGCGTCTTGCCGGAGCCGACCTCGCCCTGCAGCAGCCGGTGCATCGGCGAGGCGCCCGCCAGGTCGGTGGTCAGCTGTTCGCCGACCGCACGTTGGCCGCGGGTCAGCTCGAACGGCAGCCGCTCGTCGAACCTGGCCAGCAGCCCGTCCGGACGCGCGAGGCGGGGCGTCGCGGCGAGCTCGGCGAGCGCCGCCCGGCGGCGCAGCAGCGCCGACTGCAGGACGAAGGCCTCCTCGAACGTCAGCCGGGCGCGGGCGGCCATGGCGTCCTCGATGGTCGCCGGGTCGTGCACTGCGCGGATCGCCTCGTCGATGCCGAGCAGGCCGCGGCGGGCGCGCAGCTCGTCGGGCAGCGGGTCCGGCAGCGGCGGCAGGGTCGTCACGATCGGCGAGATCGCGTTGCGTACCTGCCAGGACTGGATACCAGCGCCGGCCGGGTAGATCGGGATCGGCTTCTCGGCCAACGCCTGCGCGGCGTCCTCGTCGGCGTCCGGCAGCACGTCGAACACGGGGTGCGCCAGCTGGCGCCGGCTCTGGTAGAGCCCGACCCGACCGCTGAACAGCCCGACGGTGCCCACCGCCAGCTCGCGCTCGAACTTCTGCGCCGACCACTTCTTGGCCGCGAAGAAGACCAGGTCGAGGGTGCCCCGCCCATCGCCTATGCGCACCTGGACCCGGGCCCCGGGGCGGCTCTTCATCGAGTGCACCCGGACCTCGAGCACCTCGGCCAGGACGGTGACGTGCTCGTCGAGGCGCAGGCTGGACAGGTCCGTCCGCTCGCCGCGCTCGACGTAGCGGCGCGGGTAGTGCCGCAGCAGCTGGCCCACCGTGCGGATGCCGAACTGCTTCTCCAGCGCCGTCGCCGCCTTGGCGCCGACCCGTCGCCCGACCGGCACGTCCAGCTCGTTCACTCGAGTCCCAGCAGCAGCGGGTAGCCCTCCTGGCCACCGTCCACGACGCTCACCTCGACGTCCCGGCGGGTGTCACGCACCTCGTCCAGCACAGCCTCGGCCAGGGCCTGCGAGACCGGGTCGGCCCCGGTCACCACGGTGAGCAGCTCGCCGCCGGCGGCCAGCATCCGGGCCACCACGGTGCGCGAGACCTGGCGCAGGTCGTCACCGACCACCACGACGTCGCCCTCGACCATGCCGAGCGCGTCGCCGACCCGGCACCAGCCCGAGGACGTCAGGGCGTCGCGCGAGGCCAGGGTGACCGCGCCGTGCCGGGTGGCCGCGGCAGCGGCGGCCATTCGCACGAGGTCCTCGGACGCCGACCCGGCGGCGTCGTGCACCGCGATCGCGGCCAGGCCCTGGACGGCGGCCCGGCTCGGCAGGACCGCGACCTGCAGCCCCTCGTCGCGGGCTGCGGTCGCGGCGGCCCGGGCCGAGACCAGCGTGTCCGGGTCGTTCGGCAGCAGCACGACGGAGGCGGCGCCGGTGGCGCGGACCGCGTCGAGCAGCTCACCGGTGGAAGCGCGCCGGCCCGATGCGCTACGCACCACGACGGCGCCACAGGCGGCGAACAGCCGCTCCAGCCCCGGCCCGGCCGCGGCAGCCACCACGGCCACGCCCGACCCGGCCGCACCGTTGGCCCGTGCCCACCGTTCGCGCTGGTCGGCGAAGTGGGTCACCCGGATCCGGTAGGGACGGCCGGCGACGATGCCGGCCTCGACGGCGGCACCGACGTCGTCGGTGTGCACGTGCACGTTCCACAGTCCGCCACCGCCGACCACCACGAGGGAGTCGCCCAGCCCGTCAAGCGCGGTTCGCAGCCCGGGCACCTGCCCGTCAACGGCGTCCAGCAGGTACATCACCTCGTACGACGGGCCGCCCGGCGCGAGGTCGCCGCAGCTCTGCGCCGCGCTGGGTCCGCCGGCCGGCCGGGCGCGGCGGCGCACCGAGCGACGTCCGGACACGGTGTTCGCGAGCGCCTCGAGCAGGATCACGACACCCTTCCCCCCGGCGTCGACCACGCCTGCGCGGGCCAGCGCCTCCAGCTGTTCGGGCGTCCGGGCAAGGGCCTCGCGGGCCGCCGTCACGGCGTGCTCGAGGGTGCGGCCCAGCGGTGCGTCGACGCACTCCCCGGCGGCTGACGAGGCGGCCCGGGCGACGCTGAGCATCGTGCCCTCGACCGGTCGCCCGACGGCGGCGTACGCCTGTTCGGTGGCCCGGCCGAGCGCGGCTCGCACTGCCGCGCCGCCGCCGTCCGGCTGCTCGCCCAGCACGTCCGCCCAGCCGCGCAGCAGCTGGCTCAGGATCACCCCGGAGTTGCCGTGGGCGCCGAGCAGGGCGCCACGGGCGAACCCGTCGGCCACGGCGGCCAGGTCGGCGCCATCCGGCAGCTGCTCGACAGCGGCCACCGCGGCCTCGACGGTCAGGTACAGGTTGGTCCCGGTGTCGCCGTCCGGGACGGGGTAGACGTTGAGCCCGTCGATCTCGTCGCGCTGGTCACCGAGGTGCTCGAGCGCGGCGATCCCCCATCGTCTGGCCGCGCGGGCGTCGAGGTGATCGAGCACGGTGGAAGGCTAGCCTGCCGGTACGTCAAGACCGTCGGTTTGGGCTCACGGGCCGCCGTCGGCTACGCTGTATCGGCTGCCCGAAGGCTCGGGCACTCTCGCGCGTCCCGCCCACACAATCGTGCTGGATGGCTGGCGCGCGGGACACCGACAGAACCAGTGGATCAGGAGAACACCCGTGGCTGCCAACTGCGACGTCTGCGGCAAGGGGCCGGGTTTCGGTCATTCCATCTCGCACTCGCACCGTCGGACCAAGCGTCGCTGGAACCCGAACATCCAGCGCGTGCGCGCCAAGGTCGGCGCCGCTGGCGTGACCCCGAAGCGTCTGAACGTCTGCACGTCCTGCCTCAAGGCGGGCAAGGTCACTCGCTGACCCGCTGAACAGCTCGTTCCGAAGGCCGGTCCCCCAACGTGGGCCGGCCTTCGCGCTGTTTGCTGCGCCCGTCGCGATCGCTGACCTGACGCAGATCGGGCACTCCGCCGAGCTCAGGTGCCCCCTTTGCGTCAGGTCAGGGGCGGAAGTGGTCCCAGCCGAGCGTGTCGAGCGGCTCGCCGTCCAGCAGCACGGGTGCGGGCCCGGTCGCGGGGATGACCTCGCCGATCCGGTCGAAGCCGTCCGGCAAGGTCGCGTCAGCCGGGAAGGTCGCTACCAGGCAGTGGTCCTCGCCACCGCCGAGCACCCAGCTCAGCACGAGCGAAGGGTCGGAGAGCACCTGCGCTGCAGCCAACAGCTCCGGGAACGCGGACGCATCAGCGAGCCAGCCATCGAGGTTGATGCCGACCCCGCTGGCACGGGCGATCCGGCCGAGGTCGCGCCCGAGTCCGTCGCTGACGTCGAGCATGGACGTCGCGCCCGCCACCGCGGCCACGACCCCGGACGCGTAGGGCGGGGTCGGACGACGGTGCGCGGCCACCAGCTCGGCCGCGACATCGCCGCGGCCGAGCCGCAGCAGCTCCCACCCGGCCGCGGACCGACCCAGCGGGCCGGCCACCGCCACCACCTCGCCTGGGCGTGCCTGCGATCGCAGCACCGGGTCGCGTCCCTGGAGGTCGCCCAGCGCGGTGACGGACACCACGATCAAAGGGCCGGAGGACAGGTCCCCGCCGACCACCCCGGCGCCCGTCCCGGAGCAGGCCGCCGCCAGACCGTCCGCGAGGCCCACGGCCCAGGACACCTCCAGCTCCGGCGGCGCGACCAACCCGACCAGCAGCGCGGTGGGCACGGCGCCCATCGCCGCGACGTCCGCGAGGTTCTGCGCGGCGGCCTTCCAGCCGACGTCCTGCGCGCTGGACCAGTCCCGCCGGAAGTCCCGTCCTTCGACCAGGACGTCGGTCGTCGCGACCACCCGACCGTCCGGCGCATTCACCACCGCGGTGTCGTCACCGGGCCCGACCAAGGTGCCGGCGGCGTGCGGCAGGCGAGGGAAGATCGCGGCGAGCAGGCCGTCCTCACCGACGTCGGCAAGAGTGGGCTGCCCCGAACGGTCATCTGACACGTCCGGCACGGTAGCGTTCGCTTCGACGCGGAGCAGCGGGCACCGCACGAACCCCTGGAGGACGCGGTGGTGGTGCAGGCCTACATCCTCATCCAGACCGAGGTCGGCAAGGCGGCCACGGTCGCCGAGACGATCGCCGGCATCTCCGGCGTCACCCTCGCAGAGGACGTCACCGGCCCCTACGACGTCATCGCGCGGGTCGAGGCTCGCAACGTCGACGAGTTGGGCAAGCTCGTCATAGCGAAGATCCAGGACGTCGCCGGAATCACCCGCACGTTGACGTGCACCGTCGTCCACGTCTGATCCTCGTCCTCTCGCTGGCCGTCGCGGCGCTGCTCGCGCTCGGTGCGGTCTCCTGGTGGCACTGGCGTCCCCTGCGCGTGTCCGCGCCCGCCGACGCAGCGAACCCGCGATGCGCGGCGATGGCCGACGACCTGCCCGCGAAGGTGCACGGCCAGGGACGGGTGCGGACGACGTCCGGCTCCCCCGCGGTCGCGGCCTGGGGTGACCCTGCGGTGATCTGGCGCTGCGGCGTCACGCCGCCCGGCGCGACCACCGACGAGTGCCTGGACGTCGACGGGGTGGACTGGGTGGTGCACGTGCTGGACGACGGCGCCGCGTTCACCACCTTCGGACGCGACCCCGCAGTGCAGGTGCTGGTGCCGCACGACTACGCACCGGAGCCGCTGCTGCTGTCGGCCTTCTCTTCGGTGGCCGGCGCTGTGCCGCAGGGCGCGAACCACTGCAGCTGAGGGTCAGCGCAAACCGGTGGGACGACGCAGCGCGAGCTGGACCAGCCGGTCCACCAGGGCCGGGTAGTCCACGCCGGACGCAGCCCACATCCGCGGGTACATCGAGTGCGGGGTGAAGCCCGGCATCGTGTTGATCTCGTTGACCACGACGTCGCCGGCCGTCGTCCAGAACACGTCGACCCGGGCCAGCCCCTCGCAGCCCATCACCTCGAAGGCCTGGACGGCGAGCTCGCGCACCCGGTCGCGCACGTCGGCCGGGACGTCGGCCGGGGTCGTGAGCCGGACGTCAGCCTCGTCGACGTACTTGGCCTCGAAGTCGTAGAACGCGTGCCCCGAGACGACCTCGATCTCACCGAGCTCGCTGGCCCGCGGCGTGCCGTCGAGGTCCTGCAGGACCCCGCACTCCAGCTCGCGTCCGATGATGGCCGCCTCGACCACGACCTTTGGGTCGTGGCCTCGGGCCACCTCGAACGCCGCCGGCAGCCCGGCCGCGTCGTCCACCTTCGTGATGCCGATGCTGGACCCCGCCCGGGCCGGCTTGACGAACATCGGGAAGCCGAGCGTCTGCAGCCGCTGCAGCACGCCCTCGCTGTCCTGCTGCCAGTCCCGCGCGGTGACCACCTGGTAGGGCCCGACCGGCAACCCGTGCCCGGCCAGCAGCACCTTCATGTAGTGCTTGTCCATGCCGGCGGCGGAGGCCAGCACGCCCGAGCCGACGTACGGCACGTCGCCGAGCTCGAGCAGCCCCTGCAAAGTGCCGTCCTCGCCGAAGGGCCCGTGCAGCAGGGGAAAGACCACGTCGACGTCACCCAACGTGGCGGGCACCTCGCCGGGCCGCAGCGCCACCAGCGCGCGGTCCGAGGTGCTCATCGGGACCACGACACCCGGCCCGCTCGTGTCCACCTCGGGCAGCTCGCGCCCGTGGGCCTCCAGGGCCGCCGGATCGTCCGCGGCGAGCACCCAGCGCCCGTCCTGGGCGATCCCGACCGGGACCACGTCGTAACGATCGCGGTCCAACGCGCGCAGCACACCGGCCGCGGTCATGCAGCTGATCGCATGCTCGCTGGACCGCCCGCCGAACACCACGGCCACCCGCGGCCGGGACGCTGCGGGCGGTCGGGGCTGCTGGCTCGACTCGGAGCTCGACTGGTCGCTCATCGCCGACCGACCCTACCCCGCAGCGGGCGGCTAGCCTTCACCCCGTGACCGACGAGCGCAACGACAAGTACTCGCCCGCCACGCTGGCCGTCGCCGCCGGGCGACCGACGGCCGGGCCGGGTGCCGCGATGAACGAGCCGATCTGGCTCACCTCGACGTACGGTGCGGACGGCCAGTACGACTACGGCCGCACCGGGAACCCGACCTGGGACGCGTTCGAGAGTGCGCTCGGCGCGCTCGAGGGCGGGCAGGCGCTGGTCTACTCGGCCGGCATGGCCGCGGTCTCGGCGGTCGCCGGCCTGGTGCCCGAGGGCGGCCTCGTGGTGGCGCCGACCAGCGCCTACACCGGCACGACCGCGTTGCTGCGCGAGTCGGCGCAGCAGGGCCGGCTGCAGCTGCGCGAGGTCGACCTGACCGACGTCCCCGCCGTGCAGGGAGCCCTGGACGGCGCGGCCATGCTGGTGGTGGAGACGCCGACCAACCCGCTGCTGGACGTGGCGGACCTGTCCGCGCTCGTCGCGGCCGCCGAGGCCGCGGGCGCGCTGGTCGTCGTGGACAACACCTTCGCCACGCCGCTCGGCCAGCGCCCGCTGGCCCACGGCGCGGACGTCGTCGTGCACTCGGTGACCAAGTACCTGTCCGGCCACTCCGACGTGATCCTCGGCGCGACGGTGACCCGGGACGACGACCCCGGCCGGGCGCTGCACGAGCGGCTGCGCGCCCACCGCCGGCTGAACGGGTCGATCGCCGGACCCTCCGAGGTGTGGCTGGCGCTGCGCGGCCTGCGCACGCTGGCCGTGCGTTACGAGCGGGCCCAGGCAAACGCGGCCGAGCTGGCTCGCCGGCTCAGCGAGCACCCTGCGGTGTCCCGGGTGCGCCACCCCTCGCTGCCGGACGACCCGGGTCACCAGCGGGCAGCCCGGCAGATGCTCGGGTTCGGGGCGATCGTGGCGGTCGAGGTGGGCGGCGACGCCGAGCTGGCCGAGCGGGTGGCCTGCTCGACCCGGCTGTGGGTGCACACGACGAGCTTGGGCGGGGTCGAGTCCACGCTCGAGCGTCGTCGTCGCCACCCGCTGGAGCCGGACGACGTGCCCGTGGACCTGCTGCGGCTCTCGGTCGGGATCGAGGACGTCGAAGACCTGTGGGCCGACTTGGACCAGGCCCTGCGGACCGCCACTCGGTGACCACCGGGGTGACCACCGGGGTGACCACCGGGGTGACCACCGGGGTGACCACCGGGGTGATCACCGCGGAATGGCTGTGATCACGACCAGCTCTCGGTGACCATCGCGGTGGCGACGTCAGTCCGCCTCGGCCTTGCGCGCGCGGGACAGCAGCCGTCGTCCCATCTCGTCCGGCGCCAGCCCGTGGTGCACCACTGCCACCACGCCCTCGGTGATCGGCATGTCCACACCGTTCGCCCGGGCCAGGTCCAGGATGGACTGGCAGGACTTCACGCCCTCGGCGGTCTGCCTGGTGGCTGCGATCACCTCGGCGACGCTGCGTCCCTGACCGAGCTGCACGCCGAACGTGCGGTTGCGGGACAACGGCGACATGCAGGTGGCGATCAGGTCGCCGACCCCCGCGAGGCCGGCGAACGTCGCGGGGTCGGCGCCGAGCGCCTCGCCGAGCCGGGCGGTCTCCGCCAGCCCGCGGGTGACGATGGTGGCCTTGGTGTTGTCCCCCAGGCCCATGCCCTCGGCCATCCCGACGGCAAGGCCGATGACGTTCTTGACCGCCCCGCCGAGCTCGGTCCCGACCACGTCGGTGCCGGTGTAGGGGCGGAACGCGGGGGTGGCACAGGCGTGCGCGACCCGATCGGCCATCTCGTGGTCGACGCAGGCCACCACGCTCGCCGCGGGCTGACGCTGCGCGATCTCGGGCGCCAGGTTGGGACCGGACACGACGACGACCCGCTCCGGCGCCACCCTGCCCGCCTCGGCGATCACCTCGCTCATCCGTCGGGTAGTGCCGAGCTCGACGCCCTTCATCAGCGAGACCACCGCCGCCTGCGCGGGAATCCGGTCGGCCCACTGCATCAGGTGCTCGCGGATCGTCTGGGAGGGCAGCGCGAGGACCACGACGTCGGCATCCCGCATCGCTTGCGCCGCATCGGTGGTGGCCACGATCGAGGCGGGCAGCTCGATGTCCGGCAGGTAGTCACCGTTGCGGTGGGTCCTGGTGATCTGGTCGGTCAGCTCGGCCCGACGGCCCCACATCGTCACCTGGCAGCCGGCGTCGGCGAGCACCAGCGCGAACGCTGTGCCCCAGCTTCCGGTGCCCAGCACCGCACACCGAGTCATCGCTTCCCCCGCGCCGGTGGGCGCTTGGCGCCCTTCGCCGGGTTCCCGATCCTCGGAACGTCGTGCTCGCGCGGGTCGTACACCTCGTCGGGTGCCTTCTCGCCACGCAGCTGCTCGAGCAGGCCGGTGACGTCAGCCATCACTCGCCGCGTCGCCTCGACGAGCACCTCGCTGGTGATCGGCTCGCCGCGCAGGTCGTCCAGGTCGACCGGCGGTCCGGCCAGCACGTGGATGGTCTTGCGCGGCAGCAGTCGCAGCCGCTTCGCGTAGGGCATCAGGATGTCCTGCGCACCCCACTGCGCGATCGGGACCAGGGGCGACCCGGTGGTCAGCGCCAGCCGGGCAGCGCCGGTCTTGCCCGTCATCGGCCACAGCTGCGGCTGCCGGGTCAGCGTCGCCTCCGGGAAGACCGCCAGGCACTTGCCGGCCTCGACCGCGGCGACGGCGGAGGCGAACGCGGCGGCCGCATCGCCGCTCTCGCGGTGCACCGGGATCTGCTCGGCCTCGCGCAGGATCCACCCGACGAACGGAACGCGGAAGACCTCCTCCTTGCCGAGGAAGTACGGCGGGCAGCCGTTGTCGAACAGGAAGTGCGCGAAGGTGACCGGGTCCACGTAGGACATGTGGTTGGAGCAGGCGACGAAACCCCCGGTCTCGGGCAGGTGCTCGGCGCCACGCCAGTCCCGATTGGTCACCAGCATGAAGACCGGGCGGAGCACACCTACGGCGAACCGGTAGGCCCAGCTCAGCTCCCGCTGCGACACCCGTGCTCCTTCGTCGGTTCCGGCCGACCAGTCTGCCGGGGCTCGCATCCTCGCGGTCGCTGGGGGTGTTGTCGAGCGTACGCGCGATGACTGCGACCATCGTGTGGTGCGCGGCGACCTGTCATCGACGAGCAGGTCCTGGACCGTGGTCCTGCCGGTGCAGCACGCCGACCGCGGCAAGACCCGGCTCGTCGGTCCGGACCACCTGCCAAGGGCCGAGCTGGCCCGCGCCATCGCGCTGGACTCGATCGCTGCCGTGCTGGACAGCGTGGCGGTACGACGGGTGGTCGTGGTGACTGCGGACCCGGTGGTCTCGGACGCCGTACGGGCGCGCCGCGTCGACAACCCGGACATCGAGCTGCTGGCCGATCCCGGGCTCGGCCTCACCGCGGCCGTCCAGGCCGGCGCGGACCGGGCCCTCGAGCTGCAGGACGACGCGCCGGTCGGGGTGCTGCTCGCCGACGTCCCCGCCCTGCACGGGGCGGACCTGACCGCTGCGCTGACCGCGGCCGGCCAGCACACTGCGGCGGTGGTGCCGGACTGCGACGGCACCGGCACCGTGCTGCTCACGGCCGGGCCGCACACCCCGCTGCGGCACGCTTTCGGGCCGGGGTCGGCCGGACGGCACCACGATCTTGGTGCGGTGCGGCTGGACCTGGACCTGCCGCGGCTGCGCCGCGACGTCGACACCGCCTCAGACCTGCGCGAGGCGCGGAGCCTGGGCGTCGGGCCCGCGACGTCCGAAGTGCTCGCGGCGCACTGGCGGTAGCCTGAGCCGCATGCAGGGTTCGGTGCACGAGTTCGACACCGCGACCGGGGCGGGCTCGGTGCTGCTGGACGACGGACGCCGAGTCCCGTTCGACGCCGATGCCTTCCACGACAGCGGTCTGCGGATGCTGCGCGTCGGTCAGCGGCTGACCCTCGAGCTCGACGCAGCCGACGGAACACAGCGCGTCGTCGGGATGCGGATCCACGGCATCTGAGACGCCCCGCCCGGCGGCTCAGCCACGCTCGTATCGCGCCCCCACGGCGTCCAGCTTGTCCAGGAACTGCTCGTACCCGCGGTAGATCAGGTCGATGCCCCGCACGGTGGACGTGCCCTCGGCGGCGAGGGCCGCGATCAGATAGCTGAAGCCGCCGCGCAGGTCCGGCACCTCGATGTCTGCGCCGCGCAGTGGGGTCGGGCCGGACACGACTGCGGAGTGCTTGAAGTTGCGCTGCCCGAACCGGCACGGAAGCCCGCCCAGGCACTCGCGGTACAGCTGGATGGTCGCGCCCATGTCGACGAGCGCCTGGGTGAAACCGAGACGGTTCTCGTAGACCGTCTCGTGCACGATGGACAGCCCTCGGGTCTGGGTCAGCGCGACCACGAGCGGCTGCTGCCAGTCGGTCATGAAACCCGGGTGGACGTCGGTCTCCAGGACCACCGAGCGCTGCGCGTCTCCCCCGCGCCAGAACCGGATCCCGGCGTCATCGACCTCGAACGCCCCGCCGATCTTCCGGAACACGTTCAGGAACGTCATCATGTCGGGTTGGCGGGCACCCTCGACATAGATCTCGCCGTGGGTGGCCAGCGCCGCGCACGCCCAGGAGGCGGCCTCGATCCGGTCCGGCATGGCGGTGTGCGTAAAGCCCTGCAGCGAGTCGACCCCCTCGATCCGGATGACTCGGTCGGTGTCCACGCTGATGATGGCGCCCATCTTCTGCAGGACCGCGATGAGGTCGAGGATCTCCGGTTCGATCGCCGCGTTGCTCAGCTCGGTCAGGCCGGCTGCGCGGACGGCGGTGAGCAGCACCTGCTCGGTGCTGCCGACGCTCGGGTAGGGCAGGGTCAGCTTGGTGCCCTGCAGCCGTTGCGGCGCAGCCAGGCGCAGGCCCTCGGGCCGCTTCTCGACGAGCGCGCCGAACTGACGCAGCACCTCAAGGTGGTAGTCGATCGGGCGTTCGCCGATCCGGCAGCCGCCGAGGTCCGGGATGAACGCCTCACCGAGCCGGTGCAGCAACGGGCCACAGAACAGGATCGGGATGCGGCTGGAGCCGGCGTGCGCGTCGATGTCGGCCACGTGCGCGGTCTCGACGTTGGTCGGGTCGAAATGCAGCTCGCCCAGAGCGTCCCCACCGGTGACGTGCACGCCGTGCAGCTCGAGCAGCCCGGACACGATCCGCACGTCGGCGATCTGCGGGATGGCCCGAAGGGTGCTGGGACTCTCGCCGAGCAGGGTCGCCACCATGGCCTTGGACACCAGGTTCTTGGCGCCGCGGACGCTGATGTCGCCTTTGAGGGGGTGGCCGCCGTGCACCGTGAGGACATCGGTCATCCCCCCAGCATGGCAAACGGCGAGGCCGGCACCCCCTGAGAGAGTGCCGGCCCCGTCTGCCGGTGTGCTGGGCCTGCGCTCAGGCCTTCTTGGCGGCGCGCTTGGCGGTCGTCTTCTTCGCCGCGGCCTTCTTGGCCGGTGCGGCCTTCTTCGCGGCCGCCTTCTTGGCCGGTGCGGCCTTCTTCGCCGCCGCCTTCTTCGCCGGTGCAGCCTTCTTGGTCACGGCCTTCTTGGCGGTGACCTTCTTCGCCGGTGCGGCCTTCTTCGTGACCGCCTTCTTGGCGGGAGCGGCCTTCTTCGTGACGGCCTTCTTGGCGGGAGCGGCCTTCTTGGCCGGAGCCGCCTTCTTGGCTGCTGCCTTCTTGGCAGGAGCGGCCTTCTTTGCCGGAGCCGCCTTCTTGGCTGCTGCCTTCTTGGCAGGAGCGGCCTTCTTCGCCGGAGCCGCCTTCTTCGCTGCTGCCTTCGCCGGAGCCGCGGCCTTCTTGGCCGTGGTCGCGACGCTGGAGGCGACGCGGGTCGTCGCGGAGGCGGCCCGGCCGGCGGCGGCGGTGGTGAACGCGCGCAGCGCCTTCGTGTCGGAGGTGACCTCCTTGAACGCGGTGCCGGCGCGGAAGCGTGGCACCGAGGTCTTCTTGATGCGCACGGCCTGGCCGGTGCGCGGGTTACGGCCGGTCCGGGCCGCGCGAGCAGCCTTCTCGAACGTTCCGAAGCCCGTGATGGCGACCTTCTCGCCCTTGGCAACGGTCACGGTGATCACGTCAACGACGGCCTCAAGAGCCTCTGCTGCGGCCTTCTTGCTGCCGAGCCGCGACTCGAGTGCGTCGACCAGCTGTCCCTTGTTCACTGCGGTTCCCCTCTTGGAGATCGTCTGCCGGGCCCCTCAGCCCAGCTGGTGCTGTTACCGCCGAGCCGACGCCCGGTTCGAGGACGACGGTAGGACCACTTCGGGCGCGCGTCCAACACCTGCACCCCTCCAACGCTTGTGTCGCAAGCACTCCGAGCCGCCCGCGGCACGATTCGAGGGAGTTCGGGCAGGGTGTCGTGGCGCCGTCCCCGGCGTGACCACCGGGCCGTCTCGGCATCCAGAGTTTCGGTGAGACCACCTGTGCCGCAACGTGTTTCGGGTTGAGTCGCGGGGCGCTCGGCCCGCCCCGGAGGTTGCTAGGACCGGTCCGGGGCTCACCCGTTCAGCCGACCACCGTGGTGGGCAGGTACCCGGGACGGGTGCTCTCGAAATTCTTGATCGCTTCCTCGTGTCCGAGCGTCAACGAGATGTCGTCCAGACCCTCGAGGAGCCGCCAGCGGGTGTAGTCGTCGACCTGGAACGGGCACTGGATGTCACCCGCCCGAACCGTCTTGGAGACCAGGTCGACCGTCACCTCGGTGCCGGGCTCGTTCTCCAGCAGCTTCCAGAGCAGCTCGACGTCGTCCTGTCCGACCTGAGCCGTGAGCAGACCTTGCTTTCCGGAGTTTCCGCGGAAGATGTCGGCAAAGCGTGAGCTGATGACGACGCGGAACCCGTAGTCCATCAAGGCCCACACGGCATGCTCGCGCGAGGAGCCGGTGCCGAAGTCCTGACCCGCGACGAGCACGCTGCCGCTGCGGAACGCCGGCGCGTTCAGCACGAACGTCTCGTCGCCGCGCCAAGCCGCGAAGAGGCCGTCCTCGAACCCGGTCCGGCTGACCCGCTTGAGATAGACGGCCGGGATGATCTGGTCGGTGTCGACGTTGCTGCGGCGCAACGGGACGCCGATGCCGGTGTGCGTGGTGAAGGCTTCCATGTGCGGTGTCCGTTCAGTCCAGGTCGGCGGGCGAGGAGAGAGTGCCGCGCACGGCGGTGGCGGCTGCGACGACGGGCGAGACCAGGTGCGTGCGTCCACCCTTGCCCTGCCGACCCTCGAAGTTGCGGTTGGAGGTCGAGGCGCTGCGCTCACCGGGTGCCAGCTGGTCCGGGTTCATTCCCAGGCACATCGAGCATCCGGCCAGCCGCCAGTCAGCGCCGGCGGCCTCGAACACCGCGTCCAGCCCCTCGCTCTCGGCCTGCAACCGGACCCGCGCCGAGCCGGGGACCACCAGCATCCGCACGCCCTCCTTCACGCGCCGACCCTTGATGACCGCGGCAGCCGCGCGAAGGTCCTCGATCCTCCCGTTGGTGCAGGAGCCGACGAACACCGTGTCCACCGCGATGTCGCGCAACGGCGTTCCGGGGGTGAGGCCCATGTACTCCAGGGCCCGCTCGGCTCCGACCCGCTCGTGCTCGTCGACGATCAGCGCCGGCTCGGGGACGCTCGCGCCGAGCGGCAGTCCCTGCCCCGGGTTGGTCCCCCAGGTGACGAACGGGGCCAACGTCGTGGCGTCGATGACCACCTCGTGGTCGAACGTCGCGTCGTCGTCGGTGCGCAGCGTCCGCCAGGCCTCGACGGCGTCGTCCCAGTCCCGCCCGGACGGTGCGTGCGGGCGTCCCCTCAGGTACTCGAAGGTGGTCTCGTCGGGGGCGATCATCCCGGCCCGCGCGCCCGCTTCGATGGACATGTTGCACACCGTCATCCGCGCCTCCATGGACAGGGCGCGAACCGCCTCGCCGCGGTACTCGATGACGTAGCCCTGACCGCCACCGGTGCCGATCTTGGCGATCACAGCGAGGATCAGGTCCTTGGCCGTGACCCCGCCCGGCAGGGCGCCCTCGACCGTGACGGCCATCGTCTGGAACGGCTTGAGCGACAACGTCTGGGTGGCCATCACGTGCTCGACCTCGCTGGTGCCGATGCCGAAGGCGAGGGCACCGAACGCGCCGTGGGTGGAGGTGTGCGAGTCGCCGCAGACGATGGTCATGCCGGGCTGGGTCAGGCCGAGCTGTGGCCCGATCACGTGCACGATGCCCTGGTCGAGGTCGCCCATCGGATGCAGCCGGACTCCGAACTCGGCGCAGTTTCGGCGCAGCGTCTCTACCTGGGTGCGCGAGACGGGGTCCGTGATCGGCCCTGGCTCGGTGGGCACGTTGTGGTCCTCGGTGGCGATCGTGAGGTCCGGACGCCGGACGCCGCGGTCGGTGAGCCGCAGCCCGTCGAACGCCTGCGGGCTGGTCACCTCGTGCAACAGGTGCAGGTCGATGTAGAGCAGGTCCGGCTCACCCTCGACGCGACGTACGACGTGCGCGTCCCAGACCTTCTCCGCCAGCGTGCGGCCCATCGTGGCCTTCCTTCCCCATCAGCGCCCCGGCCGGTTGGCCCCGGCGTGTCGAGCCGGTACTTGCATCTCATGACGTGAGACGGCAATATCGAGGCATGGACAACTCTAGCGGAGTCGGCGTGCTGGACAAGGCCGCCATCGTGTTGGGCGCTCTCGAGGCCGGCCCGTCGACGCTCGCCCAGCTGGTCGCAGCCACCGGCCTGGCCCGCCCCACGGCGCACCGACTGGCCGTCGCGCTGGAGTACCACCGCCTGGTGGCGCGGGACATGCAGGGCCGGTTCGTGCTCGGTCCGCGGATGGCCGAGCTCGCCGCCGCGGCCGGGGAGGATCGGCTGCTCGCCGCCGCCGGCCCGGTGCTGGCCGCACTGCGCGACCACACCGGCGAGAGCGCCCAGCTGTTCCGCCGCCAGGGCGACCAGCGGATCTGTGTCGCCGCGGCCGAGCGCCCGGTCGGCCTGCGCGACTCCATCCCGGTCGGCAGCTCGCTGTCCATGCACGCCGGTTCGGCGGCCCAGGTTCTGCTGGCCTGGGAGGAGCCGGACCGTCTGCACCGCGGCCTGCAAGGAGCCAAGTTCTCGGCGACCGCGCTGTCCGGCGTCCGTCGTCGCGGCTGGGCGCAGAGCGTCGGCGAGCGCGAGACCGGGGTGGCGTCCGTCTCCGCACCGGTGCGCGGACCGTCCGGTCGCGTCGTCGCCGCGGTCTCCATCAGCGGTCCGATCGAGCGACTGTCCCGCCAGCCCGGGCGGCTGCACGCGCCGTCGGTCATCGCGGGCGCCCACAAGCTCACCGAGGTGCTGCGCCGCGCCAGCTGAGCTCCTGCAGGCGGCCGTGCACTGATCGGTGCGGTGATTGGTGCGCCCGCACAGCTCGCGAAGGCGACCAGCTCAGTGCGGCGCCGACATCCGCTGGCTGGCGGTCTCGGTGCGCCCGGCGACCGGCGCGGCGGACGTCGCAGCGAGCAGACCCATGGCCGGGGTGTTGCTGTAGATCGTCTCGTGTCCGCCGGCCGGTACCGCGTAGGTCTCGTGCCAGATCCCGACCGCACCGGCCGCCGTCCGCGACCGCTGGTTGAATGCCCGCCAAGCCTTGCGGTGCTCGAGATCGGTGTCGTGCGCGTAGGCCAGCAGCGACTCGGTGTCGCTCCAGTACTGGACGACGGTCGGCCCCCGCGACCCGAGCAGCAACCGGAACCCGAGCAGGCCGCTGGCCGGGTCTTTGCTCAGCTCGGCCAGCATGCGGGGCATCGCCGTGAACACTGGCCACCACTTGTCCAGCCGCCACCACTGGTTCACGGTCATCCCGATGAGGAACACGACAACCGCGTCGTCGTGGCTGTCCGTCCATCGCCCCGGTCGAATCTTCGAACCTGCCCCCATGGCCGGCCTCCGTTGGATAGTTACACTCTCCGTTAATGGATAGTGATACTCTCCGTTCGTCCTAGCGTCAAGGGCTTTGAGGGAGCGTGAGGTGCGGATCTCCGGACTGGCGGCGGCGACGGGCGTGCCGGTCGCGACGATCAAGTTCTACCTGCGCGAGGGACTGCTCCCCCAGGGCGAGGCGACCGCGCCCACCCAGGCGACCTACGACGACAGGCACGTGCAGCGGCTTCGGCTGGTGCGTTCGCTGGTCGAGGTGGCGGGCCTGTCGCTGGCCCAGGTCCGCCGGGTGGTGGCCAGCATCGACAACCCGCCGAGCACCTGGCACCAGCTGCTCGGGGTGGCGCACTGGGCCGCGGTGGGCCTGGGCGACGGGCTGGACGACGACGTCGACGTGAGCGCCGCCCGCAGCCTCGTCGACGAGCTCGGCTGGCACATCGACCCGAGGTCCCCGGCGCTGGCCCAGCTGCAGCGGGCGATCTCGGGACTGGCGGACTCGGGGCTGACCATGACACCCGAGCACGTGCGCGCCTACGCCGAGGCGGCGCACGACGTTGCCGAGCTCGACGTCGACTCGGTGCCCACCACGTCCCCCGCGGCCGCGGCTCGGCACGTCGTGCTCGGCACCCTGCTGCGCGAGCCGTTGCTGCTCTCGTTGCGCCGGCTCGCGCACGAGGACGTCAGCGCGAGCCGGTTCGCAGACCTTCGTCCGCCGGCTCCTCCCGGTGACCTGCACGACGACTGGGCAAGCGCTTAGGCCGGTACCTGCGCGGGCTCGGCGGCGCGCACCCGGTCCGCGTCCGGGCGCGCCCGAGCGCGCCGCTGAGCGAGCACGCTGACCACCGAGAGCACCAGACCGACAGCGGCCATCGCGGCGCCCACCAGGGCAGGTGAGGTCCAGCCGTGGCCGGCCTCGATCACCAGCCCGCCGGCGAAGGCACCGGCGGCGTTGGCCAGGTTCAACGACGAGTGGTTCAGCGACGCCCCGAGCGAGGCCGCGCCCGGCCCGGCCATGTCCATCAGCCGCAGCTGCAGCCCGCTGACGGTTATCGAGCTGACCACTCCCAGCAGCGGCACGACGATCGCGATACCCCAGCCGGACGCCGCCGCGAGCGGGAAGACGAGCAGGGTGAGCAGGGTGGCCGTGAATCCGATCAGCAGCGCCCCCGGCACCGACCAATCCCCGACCCGGCCGCCCAGCAGCGTGCCGATCGTCATGCCGACGCCGAACAACGCGAGCGCCAGCGGCACGCTGCGCTGCGACCAGTGCGCCGCCTCGGTCAGGATCGGCGCGATGTAGCTGTACACGGCGAACATGCCGCCGAAGCCGATGGCCCCGATGGCCGCGGTCAGCCAGACCTGCTTGCTGGCCAGCGCCCGCAGCTCCGAGCGCGGCGCGGCACCGGCCGTCGCCTCGACCTGCGGCACCCGGCGCCAGACGAGCAGCACGGTGACCAGTCCGACCACCGCGACGAACCAGTAGGCGGCACGCCAGCCGAGCTCCTGGCCGACGAACGAGGACGCCGGGACCCCGATCACGTTCGCGGCGGTCAGGCCGAGCAGCGGCATCATCACGGCCCGGCCGCGACGGGACGGGTCCACCATCGACGCGGCGACCAGTGATGCGATGCCGAAGTAGGCGCCGTGCGGCAGGCCCGCGGCGAACCGGGCCACCAGCAAGGTCTCGTAGGTCGGCGCGAGCGCGGAGGCGATGTTGCCCAGGCTGAAGGCCGCCATCAGCACCAGTAGCAGCCGGGTGCGCGAGACCCGCGCGGTCAGCACGGCCAGCAGCGGCGCACCGACGACCACCCCGAGTGCGTACGTCGAGATGACCCGTCCGGCCTGCGGGATGGACACCCCGACGCCCTCGGCGATCTGAGGCAGCAGCCCCATCGTGACGAACTCGGTCGTCCCGATCGCGAAGCCCCCGACGGCAAGGGAGGCCAGGGCGGTGGAGGTGCGGGTGCGGGTCACGACTGCTCGAACCTTCGGTCGGGTGCGGTTTCATCCCGGGACGGAGCGGTGTCCGGATGCTGGAAACGACGAAGACCCCCGCCCGAATGGACGAGGGTCTTCGCTGACGTAGCCCCGACGGGATTCGAACCCGCGCTACCGCCTTGAGAGGGCGGCGTGCTAGGCCGCTACACAACGGGGCCCTAGCTGGTGACGCTGAGAGAGATCGTACCCGGCCTGCCGGGCTGATCATCTCGCTGGGGTACCAGGACTCGAACCTAGACTAACTGAACCAGAATCAGTCGTGCTGCCAATTACACCATACCCCAAGGGGGTATCACCCCTGCTGGTGAGTGACCCACCGGCCGGTCGTGACCCGACCGCCGATACTAGCGTCCGGTGGTCCCCTCTCCCAAATCGGCGACCCCGGCCAGACCCAGCCACCGCGCCACTTCGGCCAACGACCGGGCCGTTCGCACGCCTGCCGCGAAGGCCCGCGACGTCGCAGGCGTCACACCGGCACGGCCCCGGTGATCGAGGCCGCGGTCCAACCACACCGCGTGCAGGCCGGCGTCCCGCGCACCGATCGCGTCGACCTGCAGGTCGTTGCCGACGTAGACGGTGCGCCCCGGAGCGAGCCCGGCCAGCTCGCAGGCGTGCTGGAACACCCGCGCGTCCGGCTTGGCCAGGTGCAGTGTGTCGACCCCGACGAGCACCGGCAGCCCGCCCAACCCGCAGCGGATCAGCTTTTCGCGTTGGTAGGCGCTCTCGTGGTTGGTCACGGCACCCAGCGGCACGTTCGCCGCGTTCAGCGCGTCCACCAGCTCGACCGCACCCGGCATCGCCACCCAGGACGCCGTGAAGGCTCGCTCGTAGACGGCGTTCCACTCCAGGAACGACTCGTCGTCCAGGCTCGTGCCGCCGAGGTCCGACAGCAGCGCGTCGGCTCGCAGCCGGCGCTGCTGCAGGAAGCCCAGCTCGCCGGCGGCGTAGCGGTCGTAGTAGCCACCGCGGTCCTCGAACCAGTGGTCCAAGGCCCTGCGCGGACCGTGCTCGTGCAGGTGCGGGAGGTAGTGCTCGGCGACCGCGCCCATGCCGGCCGCGAAGCTGGCGTGGGTGTCGACCAGCGTGTCGTCGATGTCCAGCAGGACGCCGTCGACGAGGTCGCCGAGCACTGCGCTCATCCGACCCGCGAGCGAAGGGCCCGGATCCGGGCGAGGCTGGACTCTCGGCCCAGGATCTCCATCGACTCGAACAACGGCGGCGAGACGCGACGTCCGGTGACGGCCACCCGCAGCGGCCCGAACGCGAACTTCGGCTTGATGCCGAGCTGCTCGACCAACACGGCGCGCAGGGCGGCCTCGATCCCTGCTGTCTCCCACTGCGGCAACGCCTCCAGTGCGGTCACCGAGGCGTCCAGCACGGCCGGGGCGTCCTCCTTGAGCGAGGCCAGCGCGTCGTCCTCGACGACGAGGTCGTCGTCCGCGACGAGCAGGAAGCCGATCATGCCCGGTGCCTCGTTGAGCCGGACCATGCGCGTCTGGACGAGCGGGGTGGCGGCCGCGACCACCGCCCGCTCGCGCTCGGTCGGCTCGCCGGTGACCACGCCGTCCAGGCGCAGTCGGTCCAGCAGCCGCCCGGCGAGGTCGGCCTCGTCGATCGAGCGGATGTAGTGGCCGTTCAGCCAGTCCAGCTTGTCGACGTCGAAGAACGGGCCGACGGTGTTCACCCGCTGCCAGTCGAAGTGCTCGACCATGTCGTCGAACGAGAACACCTCCTCGCCGTCCGGCATGGAGTAGCCGAGCAGGGCCAGGAAGTTGCGCAGCGCCTCCGGCAGGTAGCCCTGCTCGATGAACCAGGTCAGCCTTGCCGCCGGGTTCTTGCGCTTGCTGATCTTCGAGCGGTTCGCGTTGCGCAGCAAGGGCATGTGCAGGAAGTTCGGCATCGGCAGGCCGAGCCAGCTGTACAGCAGCACGTGCTTGGGGGTCGAGCTGATCCACTCCTCGCCGCGCACCACGTGGGTGATCCCCATCAGGTGGTCGTCGATCACTACGGCCAGGTGGTAGGTCGGGAAGCCGTCCGCCTTCAGGATCACCTGGTCGTCGGGCCGCGGGGCGTTGACCTCGCCGCGGATCAGGTCGGTGAACGTCAGCGGCGCGTCGTCCGGTATGAGCATGCGCACCACCGGAACGTCGCTGAAGCCGGGCAGCTCGGCCCGCTCTTCGCGGCTCTTGCCATAGCAGAGCCGGTCGTAGCCGGTCGGCAGCTTGGCGGCTTGCTGCGCCTCGCGCATCTGGGCCAGCCGCTCGGGCGAACACCAGCAGTAGTAGGCGTGCCCGTCGGCCAGCAGCTGCTCGACGTAGGGGCGGTAGGTGTCCAGCCGCTCGGACTGCCGGTACGGCGCGAACGGGCCGCCCTTGTCCGGACCCTCGTCCCAGGGCAAGCCCAACCAGGACAGGGTGGCGTACAGCTGCTGCTCGCTGTCCGCCCGGTAGCGGGCACGGTCGGTGTCCTCGATCCGGACCACGAACTGGCCGCCCTGCTGGCGGACGAACGCGAGGTTGAACAGCGCCATGTAGGCGGTGCCGACATGCGGGTCCCCGGTAGGGGACGGCGCGACACGCAGGCGGACTGGGCCGAGGGATTCGCTCATGGTCCGACCAGCCTATCGACGCCTGACAATCGTCACTGGCCGCGGACCGGGCACGGGCGTAGCCTCTCGGTCGTCCACGCGCGTCGCGCGATTGCCTCGAGGCGCGCACCCTGCTGCCCTGTGAGGATCCACATGGCACGGTCCCGCCTGCGGTCGATCACCATCGCGACCCTTGTTCTACCCGCTTCCCTGCTCGTGGCGTCCCCTGGCAACGCCGCCACTCCCCATCCGGGCCCCACCGGGCTCCTCCCCCACTCCCTGTCGGCACACAACCCGGCCGCCCGCGACGCCGACGGCGGCGGTGAAGAGGCGCAGGAGCTGCTCCAGCGCGACCTCGACTACGGCGCGGTCCGCACCGCACCGGGCGCCACCGTGAGCTCTGCAGCCTTCACCCAGGCCAGGGCCAGCGCGGCCGCCCTCCCGTCGGCCTCGGCCCGCTGGGCCGAGCTGACCACCAAGCCCTACCAGTCGGACGCCTCCGGCTACCGCGACCCGTTCTGGTCGAACTCCGGTGGCGGCTCCGGCCTGGTCAGCGGCCGGATGAGCGCCCTGGCCGTGGACGGCTCGCGGATCTACGCCGGCGCCGCTGACGGCGGAGTGTGGCGCAGCACCGACCGCGGCGCGCACTGGACCCCGCTGTTCGACGACCAACCGAACCTTGCAGTCGGTGCCATCACGGTGAACCCGGCCGACCACTCCGTCTGGGTCGGCACCGGCGAGGCCAACACCGCGTTCGAGAACTACGCCGGAGACGGCATCTTCCGCTCCACCGACCACGGCAACCACTGGCAGCGCGTCGGGCAGCAGCTGGACAACAGCCTGGTGTCCGCGATCGCCTTCGACGGCAACGGGCACGTGCTCGCCTCGACGAGCTCGGGGATGCTGCGCCGGTCGACCGGCGGTGGCAGCGCACCGTGGAACACGGTGCTCAAGCCCGACCCCAACCCCACCGGCTCGCCGTACCGCACGTCGTTCTTCACCGACGTCGACGTGCGTCCCGGCACGGCGGGCAAGGACGTGCTGGCCGTGCTCGGCTGGCGCGGCGGCACCCTGCCGGACGACACCTCGTTCAACGGCTTCTACGTCTCGCACAACAGCGGCGCGGCCGGTTCGTGGACCAAGGTGACGCCTCAGGGCATCCCGGCCGAGATCCTCGGGCGGGCGACGATGTCGTGGGGGGCCGGCGGCGGCAACCTGTTCGCCGTCGTCGAGGACCCACAGACGGTCACCTTCGGCGGGGTCTTCCGCTCCGCGTCCGGCAACCCGGCCGGCCCGTGGACCCAGGTCGCGGACGACGAGACGCTCGTGAACGCCGGCTCGACGCTGGCGCTGTCGGGCGGCGACCCGGGTGGCCAGGCCTGGTACGACCAGTACGTGCAGGTGGACCCGAAGGATTCGCGGCACGTGTACCTCGGTCTCGAGGAGATCTACGAGACCAGCGACGCCGGCGCGACCTGGAAGGTCATCGGTCCGTACTGGAACTTCCCGCTGGCCTGCTGGAACGTCGACCCGGCCCTGGACACCTGCCCGGGGACCACGCACCCGGACCAGCACGCGGTGGCCATCGCCGCTGACGGAACCGCCTACTTCGGCAACGACGGTGGCCTGTACCGGCACCAGGTAGCCGACCGCGGCACGGTGTCGTGGAAGTCGCTGAACTCCACCCTGCGAACGTTGCAGTACTACTACGCAGGCATCGGCAAGGCTCCCAGCGGAAGCGGCGACTATGTCTGGGGTGGCCTGCAGGACAACGGCGTCTCGTTGCTGCGGCCCGGCCTGGCGCAGATGGTCTCGCCGTTCGGGGGCGACGGCGGCGACGTCATCGTGGACCCGGCCAACGGCGACAACGCAGTGAACGAGTACGTCGACCTGAACATGGCGTTGACGACGAACGGCGGACGGACGGACGGGACGACGCGCTCGTACCGGACCATCTCGCCGTCCTGCGGCAACGTCGAGTTCACCCCCGACCCGTGCGACCCGGCTCCCCGGTTCATCGCACCGTTCTCCGCCGACCCGACGAACAGCAAGCACTGGGTCGCCGGTGGACAGCTGGTCTGGGACAACCACTCTCTCGGCTGGTCCACCACGTGCGGCACCCGGCTGTGCGACTGGAAGTCGGTGCGCGACCTCGGCGACGGCGCCCAGTCGACGTCCGTGGCCACGGTCGGCTCGACGACGTACGCAGGCTGGTGCGGCAACGGGTGCAACCCCGGCGGGGCGGCTCCGTTCGTGTCCGGCATCGACACCAACGCCGGCGGTAGCTGGCACCGGGTGAGCGCACCCAACCTGCCCAACCGCATCCCCACCGCGATCACCATCGACCCGGCGAACGCGCAGCACGTGTACGCGACGTTCGGGGCGTTCTCGCGGCGCTGGATCCCCGGGGCCGGCGTGGGTCACGTGTTCGAGTCCCACAACGGCGGCACCACCTGGGCCGACCGCAGCGGGAACCTGCCCGACGCACCGGTCAACGACCTGGTGATCTGGAAGGGCAAGCTCGTCGTCGGCACCGACGTCGGCGTGTTCTCCACCTCGTTGTCGGCACCCGGTTCGTGGTCGCTGACCGGCCGCGGCCTGCCGAACGCCTCCACCAATGACCTGACCATCTCCCCCGATGGCAGCTACCTGGTGGCGGCGACCCACGGAAGGGGGCTGTGGAAGATCAGCTGATGCTGGTCAGTCCCGTGTGACCACGGGGTTGGACAGGGTGCCGATGCCCTCGATCTCGACCTCGACGCGCTGCCCGGCGACGATCTGGCCAACCCCCGCAGGGGTTCCGGTCAGGATCACGTCGCCGGGCAGCAGCGTGAACGCGGCCGACGCGTGCACCACCAGAGCGGCGACGTCGTGCACCATCTGGCTGGTCCGTCCGTCCTGGACGGTCTCGCCGTCCCGCCGGGTGGTCAGGGCCAGGTCCCTGGCGTCCAGGTCGGTGACGATCCACGGGCCGAGCGGGCAGAAGGTGTCGAAGCCCTTGGCCCGGCTCCACTGCCCGTCACTGCGTTGCAGGTCGCGGGCGGTGACGTCGTTGGCGACGGTGTAGCCGTAGATGACGTCGGCCACCCGCTCGAGAGGCACGTCCTTGCAGATCCGCCGGATCACCACCGCTAGCTCGCCCTCGTAGTGCACGTTCTGCGACTGGCGAGGCAGCACGATCGGGTCGCCGGGGCCGATCACCGAGGTGTTGGGCTTGAGGAACATCAACGGCTCGGCCGGCGCCTGCCCACCCATCTCGGCGGCGTGGTCGGCGTAGTTCTTGCCGATGCCGATGACCTTGCTGCGCGGGATCACCGGGGCGAGCAGCCGCGCGTCGTCCAGCGGCGTGCGGACGCCGGTGAACACGATGGGTTGGTAGAGCGGATCGCCCTGCACCTCGGCCAGCACCAGCCGGCCTCCGTCGTTCTCGACGACGCCGTACGTGGGGTCCTCACCGGTGGTGTATCTCGCGATGCGCACGTCAGCGAGGCTACCCGGACCGCCCTACCCTGGACTCATGGCACCGGTGGCGGGCGTCGCGCAGCGCGCACTGCCCGAGAGCGTCTGGTTGGCCGAGCAGTCGGCGCACCACACGCAGGTCGACGCGTGGACGGCACCCCGCCTGGAGCGCGCCGGACGCGGCGAGAAGCACCCGGTCGAGGACTTCCTGTTCACCTACTACGCCTTCCGCCCGGCCAAGCTGCGGCGCTGGCACCCGGGGGGCACGACCGTCCTGCTCGGCGAGGCGGCCCGGGAGCGGCTGGACTGGCGCTGGTACGTCGAGCGCGAGGTGAGGTTGCCGGACGGGACGACGGCGCACGGCGTCGGCGTGGATGTGTCGGCGTTCCTGACCGATCGTGGGGCGACGGTCGACTTCGTCACCGCGCTGCTCGGTGCGACGATCTCGCGGCCGGCCCAGCTCGGCTGCTTCGGGATGCACGAGTGGGCGATGGTCTACGGACTGGCCGAGGGTGAGCAGCGGCACGAGGACTGGCCGTTGCGCCTTGGCCCTGCGGGGACGGACGCGGTGGTGCAGGCACAACCGGTGCGCTGCAGCCACTTCGACGCGTTCCGCTTCTTCACTCCGTCGGCTCGGCCGCTGAACTCGTTGCAGCCCAGTCGGTCCGAGCAGGTCACGCTCGAGCAGCCGGGCTGCCTGCACGCCACGATGGACCTCTACAAGTGGTCCTTCCAGCTGCTGCCCCTGGTGCCGTCGTCCGTTGTGGCGGCCTGCTTTTCCCTGGCACGGGACGCCAGGACAGTGGACATGCGAGCATCGCCCTATGACTTGCGTGGTCTTGGCCTGACATCAATACCCATCGAGACCACCGCCGGCCGAGCTGAGTACGTTCGCGCTCAACGAGAGCTCACATCCCGCGGGCAAGTCCTACGCTCCGAGGTCCTTGACGCCTGTCGATCGCTCTGAGGCCGACAGTCGCTCGGCTCCCCCGGGGACACGTAGGGATCGGCCATCCTCGTCGTCAGCTTTGGCGGGGGGTTGGGCCGCCGGGCCTGACCACGCCGGTCTCGTAGGCGCAGACCACAAGCTGGACGCGGTCGCGTTGACCGAGCTTGGCGAGCAGCCGGCTCACGTGTGTCTTCACAGTGGCCTCGCCGATCCCGAGCCTGTCGGCAATCTCGAGGTTGGATTGCCCCGTCGCGAGGTGCGTGAGCACCTCCCGCTCGCGATCGGTCAGCCCTTGAAGAGCCCCCGGCGGGGCAACGTCGAGATCACCGGCGGTCGAGTAGAGCTCGATGAGGCGACGGGTGACCTCCGGCGCCAGCAAGACGTCTCCGGCGACGACGGACCGTACGGCGGCGATGATCGAGGCTCGCGGCGAGTCCTTGAGGAGAAAGCCGCTGGCGCCGGCGCGTAGGGCGGCGTAGACGTATTCGTCGAGGTCGAACATGGTCAGCACCAACACGCGGGTGTTGAGCTTGTCCGCCACGATCCGGCGGGTGGCGTCTACTCCGGTCAGGCGTGGCATCCGGATATCCATGATGAGCACGTCTGGGCGGTACTCGCGGGCGATGGCGATCGCTTCGACGCCGTCACTCGCGTGGGCCACGACCTCCATGTCCGGCTGGGCGTCCAGGATGAGCGCCAGACCCTCGCGGAGCAGCTCCTGGTCGTCGGCGATGCAGATCCGGATCATCGGGGCAGCTCGGTCGAGGTCGGCGACCGGCGTTGGCGGGAGTGGGCGAGCGCGTCCGCGTCCGGCTCGTCCAGTGGGACGGTGGCGCGCACGGCGAAGCCGCCTTCTGGACGCGAGGCCACCTGCAACGTGCCGCCTAGCCTCTCCACCCGCTCACGCATTCCGGGCAGGCCGTTCCCGCCGCCATCAACGGACGGCTGAGTCCCCGCCGGACCGTCGTCCTCGATGCCGATCGTGATCGCCTGGGCCTCGACGTCCAGGTGGACGTGGGTCTCGACGAGCCCCGCGTGCCTAACGGTGTTGGACAGCGACTCCTGCAACACCCGGTAGATCGCCTCGCCCACCTGGGGCGGGACGCCGCGACGTTCTCGGCGGCTAACCTCCAGGGGCAGACCCGCGTCCCGCATCCTGTCCACCAGGGTGTCGATGTCCAGCAGACCGGCCCGGGGTTCCGGCCGTGGATGCTCGGGTGTCGTGACCTGGGTTGGCGCATCGGCGGTCGAGTCGCCTTCACCCGCAGCCCGCAATGGAGCGAGCAACGAGCGGACCTCGCGCAGCGCGTCCCTACCCGCGGTTTGGATGCGATGCAGCGCCTTGGCGGCTCGGGCCGGGTCGGCGGTGAGAACCTCCTCGGCCGCCTCGGCGTGGACGACCATGACGGCAAGGCTGTTCGCCAGCACGTCATGCAGGTCCCGGGCAATGCCCAGTCGCTGCTCGGCCAGCTCTGCCCGGCTCAGGTTCGCCCGCTCGCCGTCGCGTCGGTTCTGCAGCTCGGCGTTCTGCCGCACCCACGCCCCGGCTACCCAGGAGATGACCGCATACAGCACCCAACCCCATCCGGCGGACGCGCCCGCCTGCAACGGGTCGCGCACGATCTGCAGCAGCGCCCAGGCCGCGGCGATCGGGATCCCCAGGTAGGCGGGCGGACGTCGCCCCCAGCGCCCGACAGCGTAGGTCGAGATCACCCCGATGAAGAACGACGAGCCGGCCTGTGAGGATCCCCAGACAAGCCACGGCACGCTGGTGATCGCGGCAGCAGCGAGCTGGGTCGTCAACGGGGCGCGGCGGCGACCTGCGAGAACGATCGACGCCGCTCCCAGCGTCGCTGAGGCGGCCCACCGTGGACCCACCAGATTCGTGGGTCCGGAGATCCAGACCTCCCACTGGGAAAACGCGACCAGCAGGCCCGGCACCGTCCAGCGCGACCTGGCTAGGGTGCGCAGCCATTCCATGCCTGCACCGTAGCGACAGCAGGCCTCACCTGCGCCCCTCGTAAGGCGGACCCGGGTCCAGCGCCGGGTGGATACACCCAGACCGTAGGCGGACGCGCGGCTGGCCACCGGTGCCTAGGTTTCTCATCCCCGGCCAAACGGCCATGGGTGCAGCACATCGGAAGGGATCACCATGAGCACCGAACCCATCAGCAGGGCCGAGTCGGCGCCTTGCCCGACTACGGATGCACCGTCACGTCGCTGGATCGGCGCTGCCGCCCTGACGGCCATGTCTGCCTATGTGGGCGCGATCCTCGTAGCCCCCCAGCAGGACGCGGCCAACGACATCCAGCTGCAGGACTTCCTGGGAAACCGAGGTCCGTTGCTCGCCGCCTCCTGGTTGCTGATGTTGGTGTGTGGACTGGCCTGGCTTCTGCTCGTCACTGGCCTCAGAGGTCGTGTTGAGCCGGGGTTCGCTCGCGACCTCATGGTGGCTGCCGCGGTTGCCGGCCAGGCAGTCGCCTGGGCCGGCGCATCACTGGACGCCGCGTTCGCCGCCCCAACCTCGCGGGCTGTACCGCTGCCTGTCTACGAGGCTTTCGGCGAGGCCGGGCACCTCGCCATGGCAGCAGGAACAGCCGCCACCGGGCTCGCTCTCATCGGGCTCTCCCGCTGTGCGACTCCCCAGCTCTGGGGCACAACGATGTCGCGAGCGACGGCCGTCGCCGGGGCTATCCTGGTGCTGGCCGCAGTGATCGGACCGGTCAGCGCACCGGTCTACGCACTGTGGCTGCTCCTCGCCGCTATCCAGCTCCTGCGCTCCGCGCCGAGCGCTTCGGTGACAACGGCACCCGGAGTCGCAGCGCCGTCATCGTCCTGAGGCCATGGCATCGAGGAAGCTCACCGACGAAATGGCACCCTCTGCCGCTTCAGTGCCGGTGGGAAACTGCGTCACGCCGGCTCCCTTGTACCGCTACCTACTAACTCAAAGCACAGATCGACCGGCGGCGGCACTCCGACAGGCGCAGTTGCGCGTTCTCGGCCGCCCCGCGGGATTGAGCGCGCATGGGCCAGTGCTAGACACTCCACCAGCCGCGACCATCTCCGATTCTCGCCCCAGCGAGCTCGACTGGAGTTGGGCGGCGTTCACACTGACAGGGGTGTAGGTCAGCTGGGCGGCCGAGTCATTTCGCCGCTTGCCGAGCGGGCGCAAGAACCCGCCTCATGCGATGAGTGTTCGTGGCCGTCGCGTCGCGCCACCATTAGACCTCCGCCGGTACCGTTCCTTCTCGTGAGCTCCCAGATCACCCGTCCGCAGACGCAGCAGGGCTTCAGCCGGCTGGCGGTCCGTCCGTGACGGCTTGTGCCTACGCGTTGCGTCGGCGCGCAGCACGGGCAGGTCTGCATCGGACATCGCCATCACAAACTTGGCATGCATCGAGAAAAGCAACATCTGGTGCCACCTTCTCCGATGTATCACCGGATGACACATGGTGGTGAGAGCCTCGATCCAAGCCAGGGACGTGCGTGAGCTCGACATGCGCTCCTCGTCGTACGACCTGCACGAGCTTGGGGTACAGGAGACGCCCTGAACCCGTCGCTCGCGGTCAGCTCGCCTGGTTGAAGAACCAGCGGTGGCCGAACGGGTCCCGGATCACTGCGACCCGGCCGACGCCGCCGTCCTCGGGCCCGCGGTCCAGCCGGGCTCCCCCTGCGGTGGCCCGCTCGACCAGGCCGTCCACGTCGTCCACGGTCAGGTGCAGGGTCACCGCGTTGCCGCGGTCGCGCTGCGGCGCTTCGACGTCGATCTCGGGGTGGGCGTCGCTCATCATCCAGCCGGCCCCGTCGATGGCCAGCTCGACATGGCCGATCCGGCCGTCCGGCATGACGATCGGCTCGTAGGTCACGACCGCACCAAGGTGCGCGACGTACCAGTCGATGGCCCCGCGCGCGTCGTCCACGGCGATGTACGGCGTCAGCACTGACATGCCATCACCATGACCGGCGACGCCACCCCGCGCAATCGCGGTGACCGCGTGCGCGGATCGCCAGCCGCTAGGCTCGCCGTCGTGCAGATCCTGGTGCTCAACGGCCCCAACCTCGGGCGGCTCGGCACGCGCGAGCCGTCCGTCTACGGGACGACGACCTACGACCAGCTGGTCGAGCTGTGCCAGCAGGCCGGCGAGTCCGTGCGGGCCGACGTGGACGTCCGCCAGACCGATGCCGAGCACGAGATGCTCAGCTGGCTGCACGAGGCGGCCGACTCCGGCGCAGCCGTGGTCCTGAACCCCGGCGGCTGGACGCACACATCCGTGGCGCTGCGCGACGCCTGCGCCGCACTCACCGGCCCGTTGGTCGAGGTGCACATCAGCAACGTGCACGCCCGCGAGGATTTCCGTCGGCACTCCTACGTCTCGCCCGTCGCGACCGCGGTCATCGCCGGGCTCGGCGTCGACGGCTACCCGGCTGCGATCCGCTGGCTGGCCGGTCGCTCCTGACGTCCAGGAATGGCTGCGCTCGCTGACTCCTGGGGAGTACGTTGACGCTGGATCGAGCCCCGCGCCCCTTCCCATGAGCGCGCCGCCGCGACCCACCTTGGAGTCGTCATGGTCGCCTACGTCCGTCGCGGTGCCATAGTCGTCGCACTTGCTCTGGTGGGAACGGTAGTCAGTGCCCCTGTCGCCGTTTGGGCGCAGAGCCCGGTCGTCCCACTATCGGTCGGCGACAACGCCCTCGGCCAGCAGGGCGACGGAACGACCGCGAACCGGACGGTACCGGGCCCAGTGGCGATCTCCGGGATCGTGGAAATAGCGAGCGGACGTGACGGAGGCTACGCACTGGACGCGCAGGCCCAGGTCTGGGCGTGGGGTGCGAACCAGTTCGGCAAGGTTGGGGACGGGACGACGACGAACCGACGGCTACCGGTGAAGGTGCTCACCGGGGTGGAGTCGATCGAGGCCGGACACGACCACGCCATCGCGCTGCGTCAGGACGGCACAGTGTGGACCTGGGGGTACGGAGCCTTGGGGCAGCTCGGCCTCGGCACCACAGCCAACCACAGCACGCCGACGCGGGTCCCAGGTCTGACCGACATCCGGGCTGTGGCAGCGGGTCGCGACATGTCCTTCGCCCTCAAGCCGGACGGCACCGTGCTCGGTTGGGGCAACAACGCCTTCGGTGAGGTCGGCGACGGGACGACCACCCGTCGCACCTCACCGGTCCCCGTCGTCGGCCTACACGACGTCGTGCAGCTCGCGGGCGGACGCGACCATGGCTTGGCTGTCACGTCCGACGGATCGTTGTGGACCTGGGGCGCGAACACCTATGGCCAGATCGGCGACGGCACGAAGACCGACCGACACACCCCGGTCAAGGTGCTGTCCAACGTCGAGCAAGTCGACGCCGGAGCACACCACTCGATCGCCCTTCTCACCGACGGTCGGGTCATGACGTGGGGCCGGGGGTACCGAGGCGCACTCGGGTCGGGCACCACCGCCAACCGCCTGGTTCCCACGGCGGTGGCTGGCCTACCCCCTGTGGTCGACGTCGGCGACGCGCGAGATGCAACCTTCGCGGTCACCCCCGCCGGGAAGGTCTGGGCCTGGGGTGCGAACGGCTCGGGGCAGCTGGGCGACGGGACCACCTTCCAGCGACTGTCGCCCGTCCTGCTGGCCGTCTCCGGGATCGCCCATGTGGAGGGCGGCGCACTGCACGCGATCTTCCTCCCGGCGGGCGCCGGCGGGAACCAGCCGCCCCAGGCCGGTTTCGAACCGACCTGCCACTTGCTGGACTGCACCTTCGACGCCAGCAGCTCGGCCGATCCCGACGGGTCGATCGCCTCCTACGCTTGGTCGTTCGGTGACGGTGACTCCAGTGACCTACCGGCCCCCGCGCACTCCTACCTCGCTGCGGGCAGCTACGACGTCGCCCTGACCGTGACCGACGCCCAAGGCGCGGTCTCGGCACCCGCCATCCACCGCGTCGTCGTCACTGATACGTCGTCCGGTGGGCCTGTCGCGTTCCGCGCGGCCGCGACGGCCAGCGTCAACAGCGCATCGGTGCGAGTGACGGTGCCCGCGGCTGTCCAACCGGGCGACCTGCTGCTGCTCCTGATCTCGACCAGCACCCAGGCCGCAGCCTCAGGCCCCTCAGGTTGGACGCTTGCTCGTCAACAGCTGGACGGCACGGACATGCGCGCGCAACTCTACGTCCGCGTCGCTCAGGCCGGTGATTCAGGGACGGCGGTGACCACCGCCTTCGCCAGCCGCACCAAGGCGATCGCCACAATGCTCGCCTACTCCGGAGCAGACGGCACCGCACCGTTGGTCATCGCGACGGCAGACCAGCCTGGCGCGGCCACGACCACCCATGCAAGCCCGCCGCTGACCGTCGCCTCGGCCGGCAGCTGGGTGCTGTCCTACTGGTCGGCCAAGGACAGCGCCACCACCGCCTGGACCGCGCCCGCCGGCCAGACGACCCGAGCGTCGGTCATCGGCGCCGGAAGCGGTCGGGTGACCTCAATCGCGACCGACACCGCGTCACCTGTCCCGACAGGTCCATGGCCCGGTTTGAGCGCGACAGCGTCTGCGGCATCGGCGAAGGTGACCAGCTGGTCGATCGTGCTCACGCCCGTATCCTGACCGGTCAGCGGGGGGTGATGCCCTGACGCATCAGGCCATACGAGATGGAGTCGACCAGCGCCTCCCATGAGGCCTCGACGATGTTCGCTGCCACCCCGACCGTCTCCCATGACGTCGAGCCGTCGCTGGTCTCGATCAGCACCCGGGTGACCGCGTCCGAACCGTGCGCCGCGTCGAGGATGCGGACCCGGAAGTCGATCAGCTGCAGCTTGCGCAGCTCCGGGTAGGCCGGTGACAGGGCCTCGCGCAGCGCGTGGTCCAGGGCGTTGACCGGACCGTTTCCCTCGCCGGTCGCGACCACCCGGTGTCCAGCTGCGGTCACCTTCACAGTCGCCTCGGACGTCGCCGTGCTGTCGCCGCGCGCGTCGGTGATCACCCGCCAGCTCTCCACCTCGAAGAACCGCGCTCGCGCGCCGTCCACCTCCTCGCGCAGCAGCAGCTCGAACGAGGCGTCCGCTGCGTCGAACGTGTAGCCCTGCGCCTCCAGCACCTTGACCTTCTCGGTCACCCTGGCCAACAGCTCGTCCTGGCCGGACAGGTCATAGCCCAGCTCGCGCCCCTTGAGCTCGATCGATGCCCGACCGGCCATCTCCGAGACCAGCGTGCGCATGTCGTTGCCCACCTGGGTCGGGTCGGTGTGCTGGTAGAGAGCCGGGTCGATCCGCAGCGCGCTGGCGTGCAGCCCGGCCTTGTGCGCGAAGGCACTCGCGCCGACGTAGGGCTGACG
The DNA here is from genome assembly GCF_049994355.1 of Angustibacter sp. McL0619. Taxonomy (NCBI): domain Bacteria; kingdom Bacillati; phylum Actinomycetota; class Actinomycetes; order Kineosporiales; family Kineosporiaceae; genus Angustibacter; species Angustibacter sp. McL0619. Next base: position 3,195,432 of record NZ_CP188257.1, read on the forward strand.
CGAGTAGGGCACCACGTTGGTGATCTCGCTGATCGCGTGCGCGATCCGGGTGGCCTCACGCAGCTTCAACGGGTCCAGCACCGGCCGCCCCTGCTTGATCACCAGGTTCGCCACGACGGTGACCAGGTCGGCGTTACCCGTGCGCTCGCCGTAGCCGTTCAGCGTGCCCTGCACGTGCGTGGCGCCCGCGTCGACGGCGGCCAGCGAGTTGGCCACCGCGCACCCGGTGTCGTTGTGGCAGTGGATCCCCAGCCGGGCGGACGACGCCGCCAGCACCTCGTGCACCGTGTCGGCGACCTGCGGCGGCAGCATCCCGCCGTTGGTGTCGCAGAGCGTGATCACCTCGGCGCCGGACTCGGCAGCCGCCCGGACGACCTCGAGGGCGTACTTCGGGTCGTGGTCGAAGCCGTCGAAGAAGTGCTCGGCGTCCAACACGACCCGGCGCCCCTCGCCGACCAGGAACGAGACGGTGTCCCGGATCATCTCCAGGTTCTCGGCCGCGGTGGTGCGCAGCGCCGTCTCGACGTGCCGGGTATGGCTCTTCGCCACCAGGGTGACGACCGGCGCCTGCGCGTCGAGCAGCGCCCTGACCTGGGGGTCCGTTGCTGCCGTACCGCCCGGACGGCGGGTCGCACCGAAGGCGGCGAGCACGGCGTGGCGCAGGGTCAGCTGCTTGGCCGCGAGGGCGAAGAACTCGGTGTCCTTGGGGATCGCCCCGGGCCACCCTCCCTCGATGAAACCGACCCCCAGGTCATCCAGATGCGCAGCGATCGCCAGCTTGTCGTGCACGGACAGCGCGAGCCCCTCCTGCTGGGCCCCATCGCGCAGCGTCGTGTCGTAGACGTGAAAGTCGCTGGTGAGCGTCACGGTCGTCCTGCTCTCTCAAGGTGCGATGGCCTGCCTGAACCAGTCTGACAACGAAAAAGACCCCCCGGGCACGGGAGGTCTGGCGCGTTGTCGGACCCTGTTGGCCCGGCAGCGCGCCTCACGTAATGATCCACCTGGTTGGCATAGCAGCCTCATCGTCGCACCCGTCCCACGCCTTGACTACCCCGTCTCGCCATCCGGACGGAGCCGGTGAGCGGCTGAGCCCCAGGTCAGCTGTGCCAAGTCAGCTGAGCATCGCGGCGACGAGCTCGCGACGGCTCCGGACGCCGACCTTGTCGAAGACTGCCTTGAGGTGGTCCTGAACCGTGTTCTCGGTAATGTGCAGCGTCACAGAGATGGCCTTCGTCGCGGCTCCGCGTAGCACCAAGGTGGCCACCTCGCCCTCGCGAGGAGTCAGACCGTGGGTCGCCAGCCGCAGCGGCAGGGTGGTGCTCGCGTCGGCTTCCTCAATGACGATGGTGATGCCCTGCTCTCCGAACCGACCGTTGAGGCGGGAAGCATGGACAGACAGCCATTGTCCGCTGTGCGTGTGGACGTGGGTCGTCGGCAGCGCTCCCGGCGCGGCCTTCCCGACCTCGATCGCACGCAGCGCCGAGGCGGCGGCGTAGATGCTGACCGGCAGCAGCAGGCCGTTCGCCGGGTGCATCTGCGTGAGGTAGGCCGACGCCTGAGCGGTCACTGCGATGAGGCTCAAGTCGTCGGCGAGCACGACGACGCCGGGCTCGTGGACGCGTCCGGCCGGCGCCGGCTGTCTCAGGAGCAGCGCCTGGCGAAGGGCATGACCGAGATGCGGAGCGGCCGTGGCGACCAGCGTCAGCTCCGACTCGGTGAACCCGCTGGACTGATCCGTCCGGTGCAGGCAGAGATAGCCCCAGCACTTGGAGCCGGCGAGCAGCGCGACGCGGAGCTCGTCGCCGAACCCGAGCGGGCGCATGATGTCGCGGTAGCGCGGGCTGGCGAAGCGGTCTCCGGAGGTGACCGAATCCAACGAGGCGACATGACTCGAGGAGGTGGCCAGCGCGGCGAACTTGTTGACGTCCTCGGCGCCGAACTCGTTGTCCAGGAACAGCGGCATCGCAGTGGCGAGAGGGTCCTCGGCGAACCCTCCGGTGAACAACAGGCTCTGCGGGTCGGCGGTGGCAAAGAACGCAGCGTCGGCGGGTACAAGCCGACGCAAGGAGCGGAGCAACCTGCGCTGCAGGTCGGGCGCGTCCAGCCCGCTATGGCAATGCCGGACGAGATCCTGCAGTGCTGTCCGAGCTGGCGGGTGCCGCGCCACGTTGCAAGTATCGACAGACCGAGGTGATTCGCCTAATCCCAGCTTCCTGGGATGGTCTGACCGTCGAGCTGCGCCGACGCTCATGGCATGACCAACAACAAGCAACTCGTCGACACGTTCATCCAGGAGCTCTTCAGCAAAGGAGACCTCGGTGCCGTCGACCGCTATCTCGATCCGCACTTCGTCAACCACGACCCGCCATTTCCCGGCGCTCCTGATGGGCCAGAAGGGATGCGGCTGGCTGCGGCGTCGTTCCGCCAGGCACTGCCAGACTGGCACAGCGACCTCGAGCAGCTGGTCGAGGAGGACGACATCGTCGTCGAACGCTTCACCGCCAGCGGCACGCACACGGCGGCACCGCTGATGGGTGTCTCCGCGACAGGAACGACCATCACCGTGGCCGGGATCAACATCTTCAGGGTGGACGGCGACCGGATCGTCGAACGCTGGGGACGCCTGGACGAGGCCGGACTGCTCCGACAGCTCGGGCTGGTCCCCAGCTGAGCTTCAGACCACGCCCTGCACGCCTCTTCATCCCCCTCTTATCTTGCGGCTGCTCCGCTGGTGGCCAGACCAGTGCCCCCACTGGCGACCCACGGCAGGAGGTTCGACGATGTTCGCGAAGATCAGCAAGGGCATCCTGGCGGGCGCGGTGCTCGCTGCTGCGTCCACCATCCTCACGCCTGGCGTCGCGGCGGCGAGCAGCTGCCAGCTCCCGGTGTTCGGCCCCGGCGCTTCCTACCGCCCGCAGATCCGCCCGAGCGATTTCAGCCCGGACGTCACCAACCCCTTCTTCCCGCTCCCGGTCGGCCGCACGTACGTCTACACCGGGGTGAAGGACGGCAAGCGGGCGGTGGACCTGGTCCTCGCAAGCGCGCGGACCCGCATGGTGGACGGGGTCCGGACCCGGATCGTGCAGGACCGGCTCTACCTGGCCGGCGTCCTGGAGGAACGCACCGCTGACTACTACGCGCAGGACCGGTGCGGCAACGTCTGGTACTTCGGCGAGGACACCGCCGAGCTCGACGCCCACGGCCAGGTGACCAGCACCGAGGGAAGCTTCCACGCCGGGGTCGACGGGGCGCAGCCGGGCGTATTCATGCAGCGTCGTCCGCAGCTCGGCCGCTGGTTCCGGCAGGAGTGGTACGCCGGACAGGCCGAGGACACGTTCCGTGCAGTCGCACGGCACGTCGAGGTCACCGTTCCGTTCGGGTCGTTCCACGACGCGCTCCGAACCGAGGAGCGGACCGCCCTGGAGCCGCGGGTGCTGGACAACAAGTTCTACGTGCAGGGCATCGGCGTGGTGTCCGAGGCCTCCGTGACCGGGCCACGGGAAGTGCTGCGTCTGGTCGAGATCCTCTCCTGAGGACAAGATCTGCCTACGCTGGTCCCCCGAGAGGCCGGTGCTGCCGATGCGCTTGCTGGTGGTCGACGACGAACCCGCCATGGCCTCGGTGCTGTCCCGCGGTCTCGCCGAGAACGGGTATGCGGTCGATGTCGCAGCCGACGGCACCCAAGCCCTGTGGCTGGCCACGGAGAACGACTACGACGTCGTCGTCCTGGACATCGGGCTGCCCGACCTCGACGGGCTCGAAGTTCTGGCCCGGCTGCGCGCGAGCGGACGACGCGTGCCGATCCTGCTGCTCACCGCCCACGACCGCATCCAGGACCGGGTGGACGGTCTGGACGCCGGCGCCGACGACTACCTGGTCAAGCCGTTCGCGTTCCCCGAGCTGCTGGCTCGGATCCGGGCGATGGCGCGTCGGGGGCCGGTCGCGCGGCCGAGCAGACTCGTCGTCGACGATCTCGAGCTCGACCCGGCCACCCGGCAGGTGCATCGTGCCGGCCGGCAGATCGTGTTGACGCACAAGGAGTTCGCACTTTTGGAGTGCCTGATGAGGGCTCCCGGTCAGGTGCTCTCGCGCTCGTACCTCATCGAGCATGTCTGGGACGTCGCCTTCGACCGCGACTCGAACGTCGTGGACGTCTACGTCGGCTACCTGCGCGCGAAGGTGGACAAGCCGTTCGCGAGGCAGTCGCTGCGCACGGTGCGCGGCGCCGGGTACGTCATCGGCGGTGACGGTGTCCAGCCCTGAGCGTGGCGGCCGACCGCGAGCCTCGTTGCGACTGCGGCTGACCGCGGCTTTCACGCTGTCGATGGCTGTGGTCCTCGCGACCCTGGGGGTGCTGCTCTACCTCAGTCTCAGCCACGAGCTGCTCGCCGGCATCGACCGCGACCTCGGCGCCCGCGCCGACGCGCTGACCAGCGCGCTGGCGGCCGACCCCGGCATCCCGTTGGAGGGCGGACACCGCTTCGTCGACCCGGACGAGGCGTTCGCCCAGGTGCTGGACGTCCGTGGCCGCCTGCTCGACGCCACCGCAGGGGTGAGCGGCGCGGCGCTGCTCACGCCGGCGCAAGCGACGGCCGCCACGCGGGCTCGGTTCAGCACGATGCCGGCCTCGGCGCGCGACGACCCGCGGCGACTGCTCGCGGTGCCGTCGACCGTCGGCGGGCAACCCAGGATCGTGGTCGTCGGCCAGACTCTCGGTGACCGTGAGGACGCGCTGCATCGCCTGCTGGTCGCCGAGATCCTGGTCGGCGGGGCGGCCCTGGTCCTGACGTCGGCGGCCGGATGGATGCTGGCCGGTGCAGCCCTGCGCCCGGTCGAGCGGATGCGCGCTCGTGCCGCCCGGCTCGCCGAGGTCGGCGGCCGCGACCTGCTGCCGGTACCCGGGACCGGTGACGAGCTGAGCCGGTTGGCCGAGACGCTCAACTCCCTTCTGGCGCACCAGCAGGCGGCGCTGGACCGCGAGCACCGCTTCGTCGACGACGCCAGCCACGAGCTGCGCACCCCGCTCGCCGTGCTGAAGGCGGAGCTGGACCTGGCCCTGTCTCGGCCGCGCACGGCGAACGAGCTGCTCGAGACGGTGCGCACGTCGGCCGGTGAGACCGACCGGCTGGTGCGGCTCGCCGAGGATCTGCTGGTGCTCGCCCGCGTGCGGGAACGTGGGCTGCCCCTGCGGTACCAACCGGTCGACCTGCCCGAGCTGCTGGCCTCAGCCGTGGCCCCGCTGGTGGCGCAGGCAGCGGACGACGGTCGCGAGCTGCGGATCGAGGCGCCGCAACAGCCCGTCGAGGTGGACCCCGACCGGGTCCGCCAGGCGGTGCTGAACCTTGTCGAGAACGCCCTGCACCATGGCCTGGGCGACATCACGCTGAGCGCCGCCGTCGTCCGCGAGGGCGTGCTGATCGAGGTCCACGACCAGGGCCCGGGTTTCGCCGACTCGATCGGTGCATCAGCCTTCGAACCGTTCCGCCGGGGCAGGCCGGGTTCCCGCCCCGAGGGCGGTGCAGGACTCGGGCTGACCATCGTGAAGGCGGTCGCGGACGCGCACGGCGGCAGCGTGAGCACCTACGCCGACGCGGACGGCACCGGCGTCCGGCTGCTGGTGCCGCCTGCCGCGCCGACGGACTAGCCACGCCGCAGGCGCGCCGCTTCGATCAGCGCCACGAAGACCCGCGGGTCGGCACCGACCTCCGGGTGCCACTGCACGCCGACCCGCCAGGTCGCGTCCGGCGCCTCGATCGCCTCCAGAACACCGTCGTCCGCCCAGCCGACCTGGTCGTAGCCGGGACAGGTCAGGACTCCCTGGTGGTGGTAGGTCGGGACGTCGACCCGTTCACCGAGCGCGTTTCCCAGCCGGGAGCCCGGCGTCAGCCGGACGCCGTGCTCGCCGTACTGCCCCGGTCCGGGCGAGTGCCGGTCGTGGCCGACCCGGTCGGGCAGGTGCTGCTCCAGCGCACCGCCCGCCGCGACGGCCATCACCTGCATCCCGCGGCACACGCCGAGCAGGGGCAGGTCCGCCCGCACCGCGGCATCGACCAGCGCGACCTCGGCATCGTCCCGGTCCGGCCGGGGCGCCTGCAGCACCGGGTGCGGCTGTTCGCCGTAGCGGGCCGGGTCGACGTCCGCGCCGCCGGCCAGCACGAGCCCGTCGAGCGCCGCCACCACCCGGTCGGCGTCCGCTGCGTCGAGACAGTGCTCAGGTGGCACCAGCAGCACCCGGGCGCCGGCCGCCCGCAAGGCGTCGACGTACGCGGCCGGTACCAGCACCGCGGGGACGTCCCGCCAGACGCCCCACGAGGCGGGCTCGGCGTAGCAGGTGAGCCCGATCAGCGGCGCGCTCACGGCCGAGCCCTCACAGCGGGGTGACGTAGGCGCCGCTGATCCCGCCGTCGACCAGGAACTGCGAGGCGGTGATGAAGCTGGAGTCGTCACTGGCCAGGAAGGCCACGGCGGCCGCGATCTCGTCGGGCTCTGCGAAGCGGCCGAGCGGTACGTGCACCAGACGTCGGGCGGCCCGCTCGGGATCGGCGGCGAACAGCTCCTGCAGCAGCGGGGTGTTCACCGGGCCGGGACACAGCGCGTTCACCCGCACCCCCTGGCGGGCGAACTGCACACCGAGCTCGCGCGACATCGACAGCACGCCACCCTTGCTGGCCGTGTACGAGATCTGGGAGGTCGCCGCGCCCATCACGGCCACGAAGGAGGCGGTGTTGATGATCGACCCCCTTTCCTGCTCGAGCATGTAGGGCAGCACGGCCTTGCAGCACAGGTACACACTGGTCAGGTTCACCTCCTGCACGCGTCGCCAGGCATCGATGCCGGTCTCCAGGATCGAGTCGTCGTCCGGCGGGGAGATGCCCGCGTTGTTGAACGCGACGTCCACGGTGCCGAACGCCTGCTTCGCGGCGGCGAACAGCGCGTCGACCTGGTCGGCGTCCGTGACGTCGCAGTGCACGTACCGCCCGCCGACCTCGTCGGCCGCCTGCGGGCCTCGCTGGTCGTCCACGTCGCCGATCACCACGTGCCCGCCCTCGGCGGCGAACCGCCGCACGGTGGCCAGCCCGATGCCGCTGCACCCGCCGGTCACCACGCAGACCCTGCCATCCAGCCGTCCTGGCATGCCCCGCCCCTTCCCCTCGGCTCACTCGCTCGTCGCGATGAAGACGTTCTTGACCTCGGTGAACGAGTCCAGCGCGTCCGGTCCGAGCTCGCGTCCGAGGCCGGACTGCTTGAACCCGCCGAACGGCGTGCTGTACCGCACGGACGAGTGCGAGTTCACGGACAGGTTTCCCGCCTGCACCCCGCGGGACACCCGAAGCGCCCGACCGACGTCCCGAGTCCAGATCGACCCGGACAGCCCGTACGCCGTGTCGTTGGCCATCGCCACGGCGTCGGCCTCGTCCTCGAACGGCAGCACCGCGACGACCGGACCGAACACCTCCTCGCGCCACACGGCGTCCTGCACCGACCGGGGTCGGACGACGGTCGGCGGGTACCAGTAGCCCGCCCCCTGCGGTGCCGACCCGCGGAACAGGACGTCGACCGGCTCGGCCGCGCCCTCCACGAACGACCGCACCCGCTCACGCTGACCGGCGCTGATCAGCGGACCCATCTCGGCGTCCGGCGAGGACGGGTCCATCACCCGCACCCCCTGCACGGCGACCTCGAACCGCTCCATGAACCGGTCGAAGACGCTGCGCTGCACCAGGATCCGGCTGCGCGCGCAGCAGTCCTGGCCGGCGTTGTCGAACACCGCGTACGGCGCCGCGGCCGCCGCCAGCTCCAGGTCGGCGTCCTCGAACACGATGTTCGCGCTCTTGCCGCCGAGCTCCAGCGTGATGCGCTTGACCTGGTCCGCGGCCCCGCGCATGATCCGCTGACCGACCGCGGTCGAGCCGGTGAAGCAGATCTTGCGCACCAGCGGGTGGGTGACGAACCGCTCCCCCACCACCGAACCCTGGCCCGGCAGCACCGACAGCAGGTGCTCGGGCAGGCCGGCGTCGAGGGCGAGCTCGCCCAGCCGCACCGCGGTCAGCGGGGTCAGCTCGGCCGGCTTCAGGACGACGGCGTTCCCGGCGGCCAGGGCCGGGGCGAAACCCCAGCCGGCGATCGGCATCGGGAAGTTCCACGGCACGATGACGGCGACCACGCCGAGCGGCTCCTTGAAGGTGATGTCGACGCCTTCGGCAACCGGGATCTGCCGGCCGAAGAGCCGTTCCGGCGCAGCGGAGTAGTAGGCCAGCACGTCGCGGACGTTGCCCGCCTCCCAGCGGGCGTTGCTGAGCGTGTGGCCGGCGCCGCGCACCTCGAGTAGGGCCAGCTCCTCGAGATGGGCGTCCACGACCTCGGCGAACCGGCGCAGGGCTCGGGCGCGGTCGGCCGGCGCCAGCGCGGCCCAGCCTCGCTGCGCTACGGACGCCTGCTCGATCGCCTGGTCGGTCCGGTCGACGTCGGCCAGCTGGACGGTCTCGATCAGCTGCTCGGTGGCCGGGTCCAGCACATCGTGACTGCGGTGCACGGTCCGCTCGGACATCGTCACAGCCTCTCGAACCCGCGCACGCGCTCCCAGTCCGTGACGGCCGACTCGAAGGCCGCCAGCTCGACGTCGGCCGCGTTGACGTAGTGGTCCACCACGCCGTCGCCGAACACCTGATGGGCGAGCTCGGACGCGGCGAACAGGTCGCGCGCGTCGCGCAGCGTGTGCGGGACGGTGGGCTTGTCCGACACGTAGGCGTTGCCCTCGAAGGCGGGTTCGAGCTCGAGCGACTGCTCGATGCCGTGCAGGCCGCCGGCCAGCATGGCGGACAGCGCCAGGTAGGGGTTCACGTCGCCGCCCGGCAGCCGGTTCTCCAGCCGCAGCCCGGCGCCATGCCCGACGACGCGCAGCGAGCAGGTGCGGTTGTCCCGACCCCAGGCGACCGCGGTCGGCGCGAACGAGCCTGGCGCGAAACGCTTGTAGGAGTTGACGTTCGGCGCGTAGAGCAGGGTGAACTCACGCATCGTGTCCTGCACGCCGGCCACGAACTGCTCGAACAGCTCGGTCGGCCCGGAGCCCTCGTCGAAGACGATCGAGCCGTCCGTGCCGCGCAGGCTCATGTGGATGTGGCAGGAGTTCCCCTCGCGCTGGTCGTACTTGGCCATGAAGGTGATCGACTTGCCGTGCAGTGCGGCGATCTCCTTGGCGCCGGTCTTGTAGACGCTGTGGTTGTCCGCGGTCTTGAGCACCTCGTCGTACAGGAACGCGATCTCGTGCTGGCCGAGGTTGCACTCGCCCTTGGCCGACTCGACGGTCAGCCCGGCGCTGTACATGTGCTGCCGGATGTCACGCAGCAGCGGCTCGACCCGGGTGCCACCCAGGATCGAGTAGTCCACGTTGTAGCGGTTGGCCGGCGTGAGCTCGCGGTAGCCGCTGTCCCAGGCCTGCTCGTAGCTGGTGTCGAAGACCATGAACTCGAGCTCGGTGCCGGCGAAGGCCGAGTAGCCGAGCTGCCGGGCCCGCTCGACCTGCGCCGCCAGGATCTGCCGTGGTGCCTGCTCGACCGGACCACCGCCGATCCAGGCCAGGTCGCACTGCACCATGGCCGTCCCAGGCACCCAGGGGGTCAGCCGCAGGGTCGACAGGTCGAGCACGAACTCCATGTCGCCGTAGCCGGTACCCCAGGAGCTGATCGTGTAGCCGTCGACCGTGTTCATGTCGACGTCGACGGCCAGCAGGTAGTTGCAGCCCTCGGTCCCGTGCTCGAGCACCGTCTCCAGGAAGAACGGCGCGTGGATCCTCTTGCCCTGCAGCCTGCCCTGCATGTCGGTGAAGGCCACGACGACCGTGTCGACGTCGCCGTTGCTCACCCGACGGCGCAGCTCGCCGATGGTCAGCGGTCCAATGGACATGGACAGTCCCCTCCAACCGTTCTCAGGCCAACAGCCCGCGCAGCAGCGCGGAGGTCGCGTCGCAATGCTCCTCCATGGCCAGCCGGGCCGCAGCCGGGTCGCCGGCCAGCACGGCGTCGACGACCGCCCGGTGCTGGGCGTTGGAGTGCCCGATGTTGGTGGCCAGCACCGGGATCGCCGTGAGCATCTCGTGCACCAGCCCCTGCACCTGGGTCACCGCGGCGATGGTCAGGTCCGAGCCGGACACGGTGGCGATCGCCAGGTGCAGCCGGGAGTCCGCCAGCCGGTGCTCGGCCACGTCGGCGGCCTGCTCGACCGCGACCCGGCTGGCCACCAGCCACTGCCGCTGGTCCGCACTGAGCTCGCGGGACGCGGCGAGTGCGGCCGCCCCCGGCTCGACCACCCGCCTGAAGTCCAGCGCGTCCCGGATCTGGCCGGCGTCCATGCCGCGCAACGCCTCCGGCGTGGACGCCGGGTCGGGCCCCCGGTACACGACTACCGTGCCGCCGCCTCGTCCCCGGCGGGTCTGCACCATCCCGGCGTCCCGCAACGCCGCGATGGCCTCCCGCAGGGTCGAGCGACTGACCCCGAGCCTCTCGGCGAGCTCCCGTTCGGGCGGCAGCTGCTGCCCGAACGAGAACACACCGAGCCGCACGCTCGTGGCCAGCTGCTCGACGGTGGCCTCGAACGCGTTGCCGTCGCGCACCGGTCGCAGCACGGCCTGCGGCAACCGCTGCGCGGACGGCTCCATGTCGACACCCCGCGTCCCCTGCTCGCCGGGTGTCACGACCCGAAGATCTCCGAAGCAGCCTTGGTGTCGTGCCCGCCCGGGACGTCCTTCATGAAGTGGTTGCGACCACCGGCGAACCAGGTCACGGTCGCGAACACCAGGACGACCAGGACAGCGACGGGTGCGTAGTTGAACGTGTTGATGTTCACCGGCGAGGCCGGCGGCAGCATGAACAGGATCACGATGAACGCTACCCAGACGATCGCGATCCAGCCGATCGGCGCGCTCCACTTTCCGAGGTTCCACGGACCTGGCTCGAACTCGTCGTTGCGGCGGCGCAGGAACACCGGCACGACGTAGGCGATGTACAGGCCGATGACCGCGATCGACGTCACCGCCAGGTACGCGACGATGCTGTGCAGCGCCGGTAGCGCCAGCACGATCGAGCACGCGACGCACAACCAGATCGAGTTCGTCGGCGTGCCCGTGCGCGGGTTGACCTTCGACCACAAGCGAGAGCCCGGCAGCGCGTTGTCCCTGCTGAAGGCGAAGGACATCCGGGAGTTCGCGGTGACCGAGGCCATCCCGCAGAAGAACTGCGCCACCGCGCAGATCGCCAGCAGGAACTCGCCCGTGTGCCGGCCCGCGGCGTCGATGAAGATCTGAGCCGGAGGTAGTCCGGTGGCGCTGGTGCGGGCACCCTCGTAGCTCTGGATCGCCGCGGTGACCGCGATGAGCAGCACCCACCCGGCCAGGATCGAGACCCAGACGCTGGAGACCAGGCCCTTGGGCGCCGAGACCGAGGCACCCCTTGTCTCCTCGGCGACGTGGGCCGACGCGTCGAACCCGGTGTAGGTGTACTGCGCCATCAGCAGCCCGAGCAGGAACACGTAGACCGGCGCGGTCCACCCGGTGTGGTTCTCGAAGTGGGTGAACGTCCAGGACAGCGACTGGTGCTGGTCGGGCACGAAAAGGAGCACCAGGACGATGATCCCCACGCCGGCCAGGTGCCACCACGCGCTGATGTTGCAGAGCACCTTGACCAGGTTCACCCCGAAGGTGTTGAGCAACCCGTGCAGCAGGATGATCACCACGAAGGCGACGAACGTGCTGTTCAGTGAGACGGTCACACCAAACGTCAGGTTGAGCAGCGCCATCCAGGTCACTGCTGCGCCGTAGTCGATGGCCGCAGTCACTGCGACCTCACCCATGAAGTTGAACCAGCCGACGTACCAGGCCCAGACGGCCTTGTTGCGCTTGGCGAGCCGACCAGCCCAGTAGTAGAGGCCGCCCGCGGTCGGATAGACCGAGCAGACCTCGCCCATGGCCAGGGCAACGCACAGTACGAAGAGACCGACCAGGGGCCAGCCGATGGTGATCGCGATCGGTCCCCCGGCGTTCATCGCGATCAGGTACGAGGTGATGCAGCCGGCGAGCACCGAGATGATCGAGAACGACACGGCGAAGTTCGAGAAGCCCGACAGCCCCCGGTGCAGCTCCTGCTTGTACCCGAGCTCGGCGAGCGCGCGTGAGTCGTCGTCGAGCCCGTCGTGGTCCAACACGCTGTCAGCCATGTGCCCATCCAAAAGAACGGGGACCAGACCAGGAAGAGTCCGGTCACTAGAGCACCGGATCATGCTCCTCGCATGATCACCACGTCAATGGTTTGCTGCCGGACCATTTAGGCCCGGAAAGGCAGGTCCGGATCAGACCAGCCGGTGCAGCCACCCGCGTGGGTCCGGCGTCCGCCCGTACTGAAGGTCGAGCAGTGAGGCACGCACCGCGGCGGTGACCGGGCCGGTCTCGCCCCCGCCGACCACCGTCTCCTGCTCGTGCTCGACCAACCGGCCGACCGGGGTGACCACGGCGGCGGTGCCGCAGGCGAAGACCTCGCGGATCCGTCCGGACGACGCCCCGTCCCGCCACTCGTCGATGGAGATCCGGCGCTCGTCGACCTTGTGCCCGCTGGCGTCCAGCATGGTCAGGATCGAGTCGCGCGTGACACCTTCGAGGATCGTCCCGGTCAGCTCCGGCGTGACGACACTGCCGTCGTCCAGCACGAAGTAGAGGTTCATCCCGCCGAGCTCCTCGATCCAGCGGTGCTCGACGGCGTCCAGGAAGCAGACCTGGTCGCAGCCGTGCTCGACGGCCTCGACCTGCGGGGCCAGACCGGCCGCGTAGTTTCCGCCGCACTTCGCCGCACCGGTACCGCCCGGAGCCGCGCGGGTGTAGTCGCTGGACAGCCAGATCGACACCGGCTTGACCCCACCGGCGAAGTACGGACCGGCGGGAGAGGCGATCACGCAGAACGTCACCGCGGCGGCCGGGCGGACGCCCAGGAACGCCTCCGAGGCGAACATGAACGGGCGCAGGTACAGGCTGGCCTCGCCGCCGGCCGGGTCCGGCACCCACTCGACGTCGGCGGCCACGAGGGCGCGAACCGCTTCGACGAAGTCCTCGGCCGGCAGCTCGGGCAGCGCGAGCCGGCGAGCCGAGCGCTGGAAACGAGCCGCGTTCTGGTCCGGCCTGAAGGCCCACACCGAGCCGTCGGCGTGCCGGTAGGCCTTCATCCCCTCGAAGATCTCCTGCGCGTAGTGCAGGACGGCCGCCGACGGATCCAGCTGGAGCGGGCCGTAGGGGCGCACCATGGCGTCGTGCCAGCCGTGCTCGCGGGTCCAGGTCACCGTCGCCATGTGGTCGGTGAAGAACCGTCCGAATCCGGGAGCCGCCAGGATGTCTGCGCGCTCTGCGGCCGGTCGCGGCGCAGTGGACTGGGTGAGTGCGAACTCAAGCATGTTCCGGACGCTACCGCACGCCCTATTCGTGCGCGAAACGCTAAGATCGCCGCCCGTTCCACGGATAGGACGGCGTGGCGAACTCGAGGCTCCCGGGCTGCGCCGTCGATCAGCCGGCGGCGAGCTCAGCCAGCGCCTCGCCGACCTGCCGGGTGCTGCGTGCCGGCGCACCGACCCGGGCCGCGATGTCGGTAGCCACCGCCTCCTCGACCCGGGCGGCCTCCTTGGCCAGCCCCAGGTGGTCGAGCAGCAACCCCACCGAGAGCACCGTGGCCGTGGGGTCCGCCACACCGCGCCCGGCGATGTCCGGCGCGGACCCGTGCACCGGCTCGAACATGCTCGGCGCGGTGCGGTCCGGGTTCACGTTCCCGCTGGCCGCCAGACCGATGCCTCCGGTGACCGCGGCCGCGAGGTCGGTGATGATGTCGCCGAACAGGTTGTCGGTGACGACCACGTCGAACCGGGCCGGGTCGGTGACCAGGAAGATCGTGGCGGCGTCCACGTGCAGGTAGTCGGTGCTGACTTCGGGGAACTCCAGGCCGACCCGCTCCACGGTCCGCCGCCACAGGTGCCCGGCGTAGGTCAGCACGTTGTGCTTGTGCACGAGCGTGAGCCGCCTGCGCGGGCGGGCCTGCGCGCGGGCGAAGGCGTCGCGCACGACGCGCTCGACCCCGAAGGCGGTGTTCACGCTGACCTCGGTGGCCACCTCGTGCGGCGTGCCCACCCGCAGCGCTCCCCCGTTGCCCGTGTACGGCCCCTCCGTGCCCTCCCGGACGACGACGAAGTCGATCTCGCCCGGGTCGGCCAGCGGCGTGGCCACCCCCGGGAACAGCCGGCTGGGGCGAAGGTTCACGTACTGGTCGAGCTCGAAGCGCAACCGCAGCAGCAGCCCACGCTCGAGCACGCCGCTCGGCACCTGCGGGTCGCCGATCGCGCCCAGCAGGATGGCGTCGTGACCGCGGACCTCTTCGAGCACCGAGTCGGGCAGCGTCTCGCCGGTGGCGTGCCAGCGACGCGCGCCCAGGTCGTACTCGGTCCGCTCGAAGGACGGACCGCCGCCGTCGGTCACGGCGTCCAGTACGCGTAGGCCTTCGGCCACCACCTCCGGGCCGATTCCGTCGCCCCCGATGACTGCCAGCGAGTACGTCGTCGTCATGCGGCCCAGGGTAGCCAACGTCCCACGATGCGAGTCCCGCGTCTCAACATCCAGACTGCCGGATGGCCCGCGTTCGCTCAGCGCACTCGGATCGACATCGCCGAGGACGTCGAGGGGTTGTAGACGCTTGAACCGTTGTACGTGGCCTTGATGGAGCGCGTGCCGCGAGCGAGGACCGGTGCCTTCAGGACCGCCTTGCCCTTGCTGACGGTCGCAGTACCGAGCACCTTGCTGCCGTCGCGGAACGTCACCGTCCCGGTCGCCGCAGACGTGACGGTGGCCGTCAGGGTCGGGCGGTAGCCGTACCCGAAGTCCCTGTCGTTGGCTGCGACCTTCGTGGTGCTGGTCAGTCCGTTGACGGTCACCTTGACCGCCGCCGACGTGCTCGACAGGTAGTCGCCGGTGCCGCTGAAGACGGCCGTCATGGAGTGCGTCCCACGGGCCTGACCGCTGGCGGTGTAGGTGGCCTTGCCGCCACTGACCGCGAGGGTCTTCAGGACCTTCGTGCCGTCCTTGAACGAGACCGAGCCGGTCGCCTTGGACGAGGTCACGGTCGCTGTGTAGACCGGATGGCCGCCGTACGTGTAGCTCGTCGAGTTCGACGTGAGCTTGACCGTAGTGCCGGTCCTGATGGGCACCACCTGCGCCCGCGAGCCGTTCGCGTTCAGGTGGTGCAGCAGCAGCAGGCCAGCCGGCTTGTCGGTGGACAGCGACCCCTCGTCCCGGCGGACATCGAGCACCACGTCGGACGAGTCCGTGATCCCGATCGCCGAGTAGCCGTCGCCGGTGGCACTCAGCGCCGGGGAGTACCAGTTGACCGACAGCGGGGCGGCGGCGCTGCCGACCACGTCGACGGCGTCGTTTTCTGCGTACGAGGAGACCCAGTACCTCAGGTTGTGGTTAGCGTTGTTGATCAGCCCGGCGGCGCTGAGGTTGGCCAGCGAGACGGACATGGTCAGCGAGTCGCTGTTGAACAGGCCGGTCTCGAACGAGCCGTCGGTCAGGTTGATCAGCTCGAGGTCCAGCAGCTGGCCCTGGTGACCCGGGCGCAGGTCGACGGTCTGCGCCACGAAGTAGTCGAAGTCGCCCGTCGGGTCGGCGAGCCTGGTGTTGTAGGTCGCCGCGTCAGGGGTGCCGTCGGCGTTGGCGTCCAGGAACACCACGAACTCGGTGTACGAGGCCGGCGTACGCCAGGGTCCGTACGTGTTCAGTCCGAAGCTGAGCTGGGCCAGTGGAAGCGACGGGTCATCGACAAGGGGATTTGCTCCCGCCGAGCGGAAGACCGGGCCATCCGACGCTGAGCCGACGTACCTGAGGTCGGCCGACCGGTCGTCCGCCTTCGCGATGCAGCCCATGACCAGCGTGGTCGAGCAGGCGGGGAGCTGGGCGCTGCTGCCCTGCAGCTGGAAGGCGCTGACCGTCGACACGTAGGCCTCGTTGCCGGAACCCTGGTCGACCGAGGCGCCGGACAGGGTCAGGGCGCCGCCCTGGATCGCGCCCGAACCCGTGACCGTCAGCGCGGCGGCCGCCTTCATGGTGGACGCCGGTCGCGGCGCCGACCACACCGGGACCCGCAGCGCAGACCCGGAGGTGGCGCCCACCGGGCTGAGCACTACCCGCCCGCTGGCGTCGGTGCGGTAGCTGCGCTGCCCAGCCGACCCGTCCGCGTACTGCAGGCCGTAGGGGTTGGGGTCCGTGGTCGGGTCGGCGGTGTGCTGCAACTGCGAGCGCACGACCTTGAGCGTGACCGTGACGTCGACCGAACCGCCTGCCGGCAGCGCGATCTGCGAGGGGCTGACCGAGTAGGTGACACCCGGCGTGGGGTGGGCCGGCTGGTAGACGATCGAGTAGCTGGCCACCGACACCGGACGCTTGTTCACCACGTGGATGGTCTTGGTCAGCGTGCTGTCCGCGGTCACGGCGAGCGGGCCGAAGGACACACCTACCGCACCCGGAGTGTCCTTGACGTAGGCCAGCGTGTTCGTGTCGACGGCGGCGTCGGCCTTGACCCGGCCGGCCCCGACGCGCTCGGGCCCGTAGACCTGGCCGCTGTGGTCCGGGCCGACGGTCACGTCCTGGGTGGCCGTGTTCATGATCGCGGCCTTGACCTCTTCGGTCGTCCACGTCTTGTGCGCCGAACGGACCAGGGCCGCCTCACCGGCGACGTGCGGGGACGCCATCGAGGTGCCGCTGTCGGAGACGCCGTCGTTGCCCGTGCCGACCGCCGCCGAGAACGTCGTGACGCCCGGCGCCGAGACGTCCGGCTTGACCACGGTGGAGGTTCCGATGCCCCGCGAGGAGAACGACGCGAGCTGGTCGACCGCTCCGGATGACTTGATCGCGTTCGTGTTGTGCAGCGCGTCGGTCATGGTCACGTGGACCGGGACGGCTGCCTCGAGCCGCGCGTTGATCGCGTCGGTCGCCTGCTTGATCGTCAGCATGACCGGGATGTCGGAGACGCCGGTGATCCCGGCGGAGAACGAGTCGACCTGGCCGCCGTACACCGCGCCCAGAGCGCCCGCCGCGGCGGCGTACTCACCCCGCTGGCCCGAACCGCAGCGACGGTCCCCGTCAGGTCCCCAGGACAGCAGCACGACCTTGCCGACGACCTTGGCCGCGTCGGCTGCGTTGAACGGCGCGCAGCCGTCCGTGTTGTTGCCGTTGGACGGGTCCGTCGTCCAGTCACCGATCCGCACGACGTCGGCGTCGGTGACCCCGGGCTTGGTCGCCCACGCGTAGGCGTCCGAACGGAGGGCGGCGAAGGTGTCGTCCTGCGACCCGTCGACGGTGTCGGCGGGTTCGATGCCGGAGGGGGTGGTCACCCGCAGCCCGTCCGCGACAGTGCTGCCGTCGTCGCTGGCCGCGACCGCGATCACCCGGGTGGCGTTGGCCGGCGAGCCGCCGATCTCGTAGACGTCGCCGCTGTTGCCCATCGACGCCACGACCACGGTGCCGAGCTCGGCAAGTTTGTTGGCGGCGACCGCGTCCGGGTCGTCCGGCGAGCCGTAGTCCGAGCCCAGCGACAGGTTGACCACGTCCAGGCGGTCGCTCAGGTCGCCGTTGCCGTCCGGGTCGGCGGCCCAGTCCAGGGCCTGGCTGACCAGGTCGGTGGCCCCTTCGCAGCCGAAGACCTTCAGCGCGTACAGCGCAGCGCCCGGGGCGACTCCCGGGCCGATCCGAAAGCCGGCCGGGTCGAGGTCGTGGGAGTAGGAGCCGGAGTACGTCGAGCCGTCCGCGCTCACGCCGAGGCCGGCCGTCGTGCCGGCCACGTGCGAGCCGTGACCGTTGCAGTCCAGCGGGTTGTGGTCCGGGACCGCGGTGGCGTGGGCGGGGTCCGCGGGGTCGTACAGATCACCCGCGAAGTCGTAGCCGCCAGCGACCTTGGCGGTGGGGGTGAACGTCGAGGACGCCCCGGCGTCGGCGAAGGCCTGCACCGTGCCTGGTCCACCGAAGTCGGCGTGCGTGTAGTCGATCCCGGTGTCGATGATGCCGACCCGGACGTCCTGGCCGGTGTCGTCGCGCCCGGCCCAGGCGGCCGGTGCGCCGATCAGCGGCACCGACGCCGAGTTGTCGATGCTCTTTGGGGTCAGCTTGTGGATGGCCTTGACGCCCGGCAGCTTCGCGAGCGCGTCCAGCCGCGAGGCGTCGGTGGTGACTGCGAGGCCGGAGTACAGCGCGTGCGTGCGGTAGATGACCCGCGCCTTGGTCGCCGTCGAGCCGAAGTGGCTCTCCACCGACTTCTGCTGGGTACGCACCTCGCCGGTCTGGGACCGGGCGGCCGAGGCGGCGGCGAGCGAGCCACGGGGGCGGCTGGCGGCGAAGGCGCTGGCGGCCGGGGCCGCGTCGAGCTCGACCATCACCGCGACGGAACCCTTGACGCCGGTGAGTGCGCCGTCGACCTTCGGGCGGCCCCCGGTCGTCGTGCCGAGCGCGACCGAGCCGGCGGTCTTGGCCGAGGCCGGCAGCTCGGTCGAGCCACGGTGGTCGAGAAGGCGCTTGTGCCGGGTCGTCGGCCCCGCGGTCGCAGCCGCAGCCGGCGACGCAGCCAGGCCGGCAGCGACGACGCTGGCAGCGACGATGGCGGCCAGCGGTGCGCCGATCGCGCCGGGACGACGATTCACAGTTGCTCCTTCGGGTGCCGACTCGGCGGGGCTCCGCTGAACGTGAGCCTTGAACACGGAGAGTACTTGAGCCATAGCACCCCGTGAACACGGTTTCCGCCATTTGACCCATCGGCAGCCACGCAGCGCTGCTTGAGCACGACAAAGGGCCGCCCACACGCGTGCGGACGGCCCTTCGTCGGCGATCAGGTGTCAGTCGTCGCTGTGCCCCTGGTCACGCAGGTCCATGGACTCCTGCAGGGCACGACGGGCGAACTCCTCGGCCTCGCTCATGATGCGTTCCTTCGTTCTGAAGTCGTGGGTGACGCGCGTAAGCGCATCGGTCAGGCGCTCGACCGGGCCACGGGGTCACCGTCGGCCAGGTCCGAAGTGCGGGCGGCGAAGGATGGTCCGCCACGCAGTCCTGACTGCTCCGATTACTCGGACGTCCTCGTAGATTACTCGGACGTCCATGTATCGACCATGCCTTCCCAGAACTTGAGACGCGGGTCTCGCCGTCCGGGCCGCCGTCAGCGAGCGGCGGTCCCTTCGGTGTAGTCGTCGTCGCTGGACTTCACCCAGGCCATCAGGCCGCGCAGCTGGCGACCGGTGGCCTCGATCGGGTGCTGCTCGCCCTGGGCCCGCAGGGCCGCGAACTCGGGCGCACCGGCGTCCTGGTCGGCGATGAAGCGCGCGGCGAACGTGCCGTCGGTGATGTCCGACAGCACCTCCACCATCCGCTGCTTGACCGAGTCGTCGATCACCCGCGGCCCGGACACGTAGTCGCCGTACTCGGCGGTGTCGGAGACGCTCCAGCGCTGCTTGGCGATGCCGCCCTCGTACATCAGGTCGACGATGAGCTTGAGCTCGTGCAGGCACTCGAAGTACGCGACCTCGGGCTGGTAGCCCGCCTCGGTGAGCACCTCGAAGCCCTGCTGCACCAGGCGCGAGACCCCGCCGCACAGCACGGCCTGCTCGCCGAACAGGTCGGTCTCGGTCTCCTCGGTGAACGTGGTCTTGATCCCGCCGGCTCGCAGCCCGCCGATCGCCCGGGCGTAGGCGAGGGTGAGCGGCCACGCTCCCCCGCTGGCGTCGCGCTCGACCGCCACCAGCACCGGCACCCCCCGGCCGTCGGTGTACTCGCGGCGCACCAGGTGGCCGGGGCCCTTCGGCGCCACCATCACGACGTCGACCCCGAGCGGCGGCTTGACGTAGCCGAAGCGGATGTTGAAGCCGTGCCCGAACAGCAGCGCCTTGCCGTCGCGCAGGTGCGGCTCGATGGACTCGGTGTAGACGTGCCGCTGCACGTGGTCCGGGGTCAGCACGACGATCACGTCGGCCTCGCTCGCGGCGGTCGCCGGGTCGACCACGCGCAGGCCCTCGGCCTCGGCCCGGGGCCGGCTGCGGCTGCCCTCGGGCAGGCCCACCCGGACGTCGATCCCGCTGTCGCGCAGGTTCAGTGCGTGCGCGTGGCCCTGGCTGCCGTACCCGATCACCGCGACCTTGCGGTCGGACAGTGCGGACAGGTCGGCGTCGGCGTCGTAGTACATGTCGGCCACGATGGGCGCTCCTTCGAGAGTTGCGATCAGTTGCAGGACAACGGGTTCGGGTCGAGCTCGATGGGTCAGGCGGTGCGGAGCGCGCGGTCGCTCATGCTGCGCGGACCGCGGCCCACCGCGACCATCCCGGACTGCACGAGCTCGCGGATGCCGAACGGCTCGAGCACCCGCAGCAGCGCGGCGAGCTTCTCGGCGTTGCCGGTGGCCTCGATGGTCACCGCGTCCGTCGAGACGTCGACCACCTTGGCGCGGAACAGCTGGACCGTCTCGAGCACATGCGATCTGGTCTGCAGGTCCGCCCGGACCTTGACCAGCAGCAGCTCGCGCTGCACCGAGGCTGGCGCCTCCAGCTCGACGACCTTGATCACCTCGACCAGCTTGTTGAGCTGCTTGGTCACCTGCTCGAGCGGGAGGTCCTCGACGTCCACCACCACGGTCATCCGGGAGATGTCCGGGTGCTCGGTCGGCCCGACGGCGAGCGAGTCGATGTTGAAACCCCTGCGGGAGAACAGACCTGCGATCCGGGCCAGGACGCCGGGGCGGTCCTCCACCAGCACCGACAGCGTGTGCTTCGACATCTCAGTCCTCCCGGTCCCAGACGGGGCTCATACCCCGAGCGAACTGGATCTGGTCGTTGCTGACACCGGACGGCACCATCGGCCACACCATGGCGTCGCGGTGCACCACGAAGTCCACCACGACCGGACGGTCGTTGATCGCCATGGCCTGCTCGATCGTTGCGTCGACGTCCTCGGGGCGATCGCAGCGAAGGCCGGCGCAGCCGTACGCGTCCGCCAGCTTCACGAAGTCCGGGATGCGGGTTGCCGCACCGGTGTGCAGGTCGGTGTTGCTGTACCGGGAGCCGTAGAAAAGGGTCTGCCACTGCCGGACCATGCCGAGGCTGGAGTTGTTGATCACCGCCACCTTGATCGGGATGTCGTTGATCGCGCAGGTTGCCAGCTCCTGGTTGGTCATCTGGAAGCAGCCGTCACCGTCGATGGCCCAGACCGTGCGGTCCGGCTTGCCGACCTTGGCACCCATGGCGGCCGGGACGGCGTACCCCATCGTGCCCAGCCCACCGGAGTTCAGCCAGGTGCCGGGGCGCTCGTAGGAGATGAACTGTGCGGCCCACATCTGGTGCTGGCCGACACCCGCGGTGAAGATCGTGTCCGGCCCGCTGATCGCGCCGATCCGGCTGATCACGTGCTGGGGCGCAAGGGATCCGTCGTCCGGTTCGGTGTACCCCAGTGGGTAGGTCTGGCGCCACGCGTCGACCTCCTTCCACCAGCCGGTGTAGTCGCCGACGCGCCCCTCGCTGCGGTCCGCGGCAAGCGCCACCAGCAGGTCGCGGATCACCTCGCGGGCGTCCCCGACGATCGGCACGTCGGCCGCGCGGTTCTTGCCGATCTCGGCCGGGTCGATGTCGGCGTGCACGATCTTGGCCTGCGGCGCGAACGTGGACAGCTGACCGGTGACCCGGTCGTCGAAACGGGCGCCCAGGCTGATGATCAGGTCGGATCGCTGCAGCGCGGTGACCGCGGCGACGGTGCCGTGCATGCCGGGCATGCCCAGGTGCGCGGGGTGGCTGTCCGGCAGCGCGCCACGCGCCATCAGCGTGGTCACCACCGGGATGTTGGTCTGGTCGACCAGCTCGCGCAGCTCCGGGCTCGCGCCGGCCCGCACCACGCCGCCACCCACGTAGAGCACGGGACGGCTCGCCTCGGCGATCAGCCGCGCCGCCTCGCGCACCTGCTTGCCGTGCGGACGGGTCACCGGACGGTAGCCGGGCAGGTCGACGCGCTCGGGCCAGGCGAAGTGCGTCATGGCCTGCAACGCGTCCTTGCTGATGTCCACCAGCACCGGCCCCGGACGACCGGTACCGGCGATGTGGAACGCCTCGGCGATCGCCTGCGGGATCTGGTCCGCGTCGGTCACCAGGTAGTTGTGCTTGGTGATGGGCATCGTGATGCCCCGGATGTCGGCCTCCTGGAAGGCATCCGTGCCGATCGCGGACGACGCGACCTGCCCGGTGATCGCCACGATCGGCACCGAGTCCATGTACGCATCGGCGATCGGGGTGACCAGGTTCGTCGCGCCCGGGCCCGAGGTGGCCATGCAGACGCCGACCCGGCCGGTCGCTGACGCGTAGCCCTGGGCGGCGTGCCCGGCGCCCTGCTCGTGCCGGACCAGGATGTGCCGGACGCTCTCGGAGTCCAGCAGCGGGTCGTACGCCGGCAGGATCGCGCCGCCGGGGATGCCGAAGACCACCTCGACTCCGGCCTTCTCCAGCGACCGGACCAGGCTCTGCGCCCCGGTCATCGGCTGGCGCCCACGCGAGAGTGCACCCGCGACGTCCGCAGGGCTAGCCGGCCGGCCGGCCTCACCCGAGGCGGCATCACCGCTTGCGTTCACGACCTCACCTTGTTCCGTTCGAAGGGACGAAAAAACCCCTCGGCCCGAGATGGGCACAACGAGGGGTCGCGCGCGGTCCGCAGGGCCTGGTCACCCTTGGACGGCGCGCCGCCTGAGTACGAGCGACGACAGCACGCGACCACCCTCGTCCGCACCTGCCGTGACGTCAACTACGACCCCTATTCGTCTCGACCACTGAGACAGCCGTCCACGTTTCGGACCCACCGCCCAACTCGTGACGAGCTTTCGGGGTCTCCCAGGCCCTTGAGACCCCCACAACTCATCACGAGTGGGTCAGTCGCAGACGGCGCCGCGGGCTGCGGAGCCGACGAGCTTGGCGTACTTGGCCAGGACGCCGCGCTCGTGCTTGGGCGCCGGGGGCGTCCAACCCTGCCGCCGGGCCGCCAGCTGGGCATCGTCGACCAGCAGGTCGAGGCGTCCGCTGGCGACGTCCAGCCGGATCCGGTCGCCGTCCCGGACGAACGCGATCGGCCCGCCGTCCACGGCCTCGGGCGCGACGTGCCCGACGCACAGACCGGTCGTCCCGCCGCTGAAGCGCCCGTCGGTGAGCAGCAGCACGTCCTTGCCGAGCCCGGCACCCTTGATCGCCCCGGTCACCGCGAGCATCTCGCGCATCCCCGGGCCGCCCTTCGGGCCCTCGTACCGGATCACGCAGACGTCGCCCGCAGCGAGCGTGCCATCGGAGACCGCGTCCATCGCGGCCCGTTCGCCGTCGAAGACCCGGGCGGTGCCCTCGAACACGTCCTCGTCGAAGCCCGCGGACTTCACCACGGCACCCTCGGGGGCCAGCGAACCGGCCAGGATCGTGATCCCGCCGGTGGGGTGGATCGGCTCGGACATCGCCCGCAGCACCTTGCCGTCGACGTCCGGCGGGGCGATCTCGGCCAGGTTCTCGGCCATGGTGCGGCCGGTGACGGTGAGCGCATCACCGTGCAGCAGCCCGGCATCGAGCAGCGCGCGCATCACGACGGGTACACCGCCGACGTGGTCCACGTCCTTCATCACGTACTGCCCGAACGGCTTGACGTTCGCCAGGTGCGGCACGCGAGCACCGACCCGGCGGAAGTCGTCCAGCGACAGCTCGACGTGCGCCTCGTGCGCGATCGCCAGCAGGTGCAACACCGCGTTCGTCGAGCCACCGAACGCCATCACCACCGCGATCGCGTTCTCGAAGGCCTCCTTGGTCAGGATCTGGCGGGCCGTGATGCCCTGGCGCAGCATCTCCACCGCCGCCATCCCCGAGCGCCGGGCAAAGCCGTCGCGGCGCCGGTCGACGGCCGGCGGCGCTGCACTGCCGGGCAGCGACATCCCGAGCGCCTCGGCCGCGCTGGCCATCGTGTTCGCGGTGTACATGCCACCGCAGGCGCCCTCCCCCGGGCAGATCGCGCGCTCGATCGCGTCCACGTCCTCGCGCGGGATCAGCCCGCGGGCGCAGGCGCCGACCGCCTCGAACGCGTCGATGATGGTGACCTCGCGCTCGGTGCCGTCGGACAGCTTCGCGATGCCCGGCAGGATCGACCCCGCGTACAGGAACACACTGGACAGGTCCAGCCGCGCGGCGGCCATCAGCATGCCCGGCAACGACTTGTCGCAGCCGGCCAGCAGCACTGAGCCGTCCAGGCGTTCGGCCTGCATGACCGTCTCGACGCTGTCCGCGATCACCTCACGGGACACCAGCGAGTA
Source organism: Angustibacter sp. McL0619 (assembly GCF_049994355.1). Taxonomy (NCBI): domain Bacteria; kingdom Bacillati; phylum Actinomycetota; class Actinomycetes; order Kineosporiales; family Kineosporiaceae; genus Angustibacter; species Angustibacter sp. McL0619. The sequence continues at coordinate 3,219,791 of NZ_CP188257.1, forward strand.
GTGCATGCCCTCGTGGCCCATCGAGATGCCGTCGGAGACCGAGATGGTGCCGAACTCCAGCGGGTACCCGCCGGCCGCGTGCACCCCCTCCTTGACCGCGACAGCCAACCGCTGCAGCGACAAGTTGCACGGGGTGATCTCGTTCCAGCTGCTGGCCACCCCGATCTGCGGCTTGGCGAAGTCCTCGTCGCCCATGCCTACCGCTCGCAGCATGCCGCGGGCGGCGGCCTTCTCCAGACCGTCGGTCACGTCGCGGCTGCGGGGCTTGATGTCTGGGCTGGTCATGTGCCGGAGTCTAGGACTGGGCATCAACCGGCTGTCGGGGACGTCCAGCCGCTGGTCGTGGGCGCTGCGTCAGTCGCCGATGATCCGGGCCAGCAGGGCGCACAGGTCGTCGTTCGCCGGCTTGCCGAGCCTGCCCACGATGTCGGCCTGGACCTCGTCGGCCTGCGCCTGCGAGGCGAGCAACAGGGAATGGCCCTGCTCGGTGAGCCGGACGTCGCTGAGCCGGCGATCGGTCAGGTTGCGTTCTCGGGTCAGCAATCCGCGAGCCTCCAGGGAGTCCAGCATCGGCAGGATCGCCGGGTCACTGACCCCGAGCGCCGCGGCCAGGTGGCTCTGCGAGCAGGGCTCGTCGCGACCGATGACCGACAGCAGACCGAACTCACGCGGGTGCAGGTCGAGCTCGCGCAGCGCGCGCTGGGCCCGCTCCCGGGTGCGCCCGTGCGCGTGCCCGATGAGGTAGCCCACCCGATCAGCCAGCGCGGTGACTCGAAGCGCCGCGTCGCCGTCGAGCAGCACGCGCAAGTGCGCCCGGAGCCGGGCGGCCTCCGCCTCGCTCAGTCGCGACGTGAGCTGCAGCTCGCTGCGGTCCAGGTCGCGATCGAGCCGTGGCAGCTCCTTGCGGCCGGTCTCCGTCAGCCGCAGCGCGTAGGACCGACGGTCGGCGGCGTTGCGTTCGCGGACGACCCAGCCGCGCGATGCCAGAGAGTCGACCAACCCGACGATCACCGTGGGCGAGATGTGGGTCAGCTCCGCGAGCTCGCGCTGGGAGACCGCGCCGAGCTCGTCGAGGATGGACAGCACCGAGATCTCTCGCGTGCGGGTGTCGTCACCGATGCAGCTCGCCTCGACGCCGACCGTGACCACGAAGGCACGGCGTAGGAGGAAACCCGTGTACGACCGCAGGTCGGGACGCGATGGCCGGACCACACCGCCTCCTGGGGTCTGGGTCGGGAGCTCTCGGGGTAGTTTCAGGGTTGACCCTGAATCGTTATCAGGGGTTCACCTGATAAATGGTTAACCTGGTTGACGATCCGCTCCGTTCATCATACGTTGCAGTATCCGCCGAGGTCGGCAATCGGCCCAGGCACAACACATCGATGGAGCCCATCGTGGAACGTCTGGCCCGCCTCGTCATCAGACACCGTCGCATCGTCTTCGGCATCTGGATCGCGCTCTTCCTGGCCGGCGGCTTCGCGGCGGGGAAGGTGCCGGACCGGTTGGGGATCGACTTCTCGCTGCCCGGCCAGCCCGGCGACACCGCCGAGAAGCACCTGGTCGAGGCGTACGGCACCAGCTCGTACGACACCTTCGTCGCGGTCGTCACCGTGCCCGTGGGCCAGACCGTCGAGGCCAACAAGGACCAGATCGCCAAGGTCTTCAGCGCAGGTGGTTCGGTGTTCCCCAAAGTCCGGCTGGTCGACCTGGCCAGCACCGGCGATCCGGCCTTCGTCTCCGACGACCACCGCACCACGTTCGCCCTGATGCAGGGACCGCAGCCGACCTCGTTCGCACCCGGACCGGAGACCCAGCTGGACGCGACGCTGCAGAAGGCCGCGGAAGGCACGGGGCTGACGACCGGCGTGACCTCCTACGGACTGCTGTCGGCGGGCAACAGCAGCAACGAAGGTCCCAGCGTGCTGGCCGAGACCATGTTCGGCGCACTGGGTGCCCTGGTCGTCCTCGTCTTCGTCTTCGCGTCCTTCCTGGCCCTGCTCCCCCTGCTGATCGCCGCGGTGTCCATCCTCACCACCTTCCTGCTCGTCCTGGGGCTGACGACGTTCAGCGACGTCAGCTTCGTCGTCCAGTTCCTCATCGCGCTGATCGGCCTCGGGGTCGCGATCGACTACTCGTTGCTAGTGGTCTCCCGCTGGCGCGAGGAACGGGCCCACGGGTTCGACAACGAGACCGCCGTCATCACCGCAATGAAGACCGCAGGCCACGCCGTCCTCGCCTCCGGCGTCACCGTCGCCATCAGCCTGGTCGCCCTGGTCGTCGTGCCCGTGCCGTTCCTGCGCAGCATGGGAATCGGCGGGATGCTCATCCCGCTGGTCAGCGTCGCCGTGGTTCTGACGCTGCTGCCGGCGATGCTGACCAGCATCGGCCCGCGGGTCGACTGGCCGCGCATCCGCCACGAGGGCACGGCGTCCAAGGCCTGGACCGCCTGGGCGAAGCTCATCGTGCGCCGCCGCTGGATCGCTGCCGGGGTCGCCATGCTGGTGCTGGGGCTGCTCATCGCGCCGGTCTTCTCACTCAAGATCGGTCAGGCCGGGATCGAGTCCCTGGCCCGCAACGGCCCGGCGTACGACGCGTTGGCGACCCTGCGCGCGGGTGGCATCGAGTCCGGTGTGACCACGCCGATCGAGGTGCTGGTGCCGTCGAGCCAGGCGCAGGCCGCCGCCGACGCGGCGGGCAAGGTCGACGGCGTCCAGTTCGCCGTCATCGGCGGGAACGACCCGACGCTGGCCGTCGTGGACGTCGTCCCGACCAAGGAGACTGTCGACAGCTCGAGCAACAAGGTGGTCGACGAAGTCCGCTCGGCCGTCGAGAGTGCCGTGGACGGGGACGTCGGGATCACCGGCGCGGGTGCCACCGTCGGCGACTACTTCAGCGCGGTCTACGACAAGTTCCCGTACGTCATGGCGCTCATCGCGCTGATCACCTTCGTGCTGCTGATGCGCACCTTCCGGTCGGTGCTGCTGCCGATCAAGGCCGTCCTGCTCAACCTGCTGTCGCTCGCCGCCGTGTTCGGTGCCATCACCTGGTTCTGGCAGATGGGCCACGGCTCGGAGGCCGTGTTCAACATCTCCGCCACCGGAGCGCTGACGTTCTGGCTCCCGGTGATCATCTTCGCCTTCCTGTTCGGGCTGTCCATGGACTACGAGGTCTTCATCCTGGCCAGGATGCGCGAGGAGTACGACGCCTGCGGCAACACGAACGAAGCGGTCGTCATCGGCCTGGCCCGGACCGGTCGCCTGGTGACCTCGGCCGCCCTGATCCTGTTCTTCGCCTTCGCCGCGCTCGCCTCGTCGCCGGGCACCGACATCAAGGTGATGGGCACCGCGCTGGGGGTCGGCATCCTGATCGACGCCACCATCGTGCGAGCCCTGCTGGTGCCGGCACTGGTCAGCCTGTTCGGCCCGTACAACTGGTGGCTGCCACCGGTTCTGGCCAAGGTGCTCCGGGTCGAGCCGTCGCCCCTACGCCGGGAGCGGGCCGTCGCCGAGCCGGACGAGGAGCCGACCCGCGTCTCGGTCTGACGGGCGTGGAATGCTTCACGGCGACAACCGCGAACGCGGCTGCTGACCGCCGCGCTCGTCGCGTTGTCGGTCACCAAGCTGGCCACGGCGTGCAGCGACGCCGGATCACCTGGGGCCGGGTCACGTCCTCCGATTCCAGCGACACCGACGCTCTGGCTGCGCCCATCCTGAGCGACCCTTCCGACACCCCTCCTGTCCTGGTCCTCGACTCGACTCCGTCGAGCTCGGTCAGCATGGTCTGGAGGCTGGTCGGCTGGCGCGCACTGGACGCCTGACAGTCGAACAGGGGTGCAAGTCTGAGGACATGAACACTCCCGGAGAGCTCTCGGTCACGTGGGAGCAGGCGCTGGCCTGGCGGTTCGAACGTCACCTGCTCGATCCGATCGGATCGGTGTCGGTGGCGGACGTCGTACGCCGCCTCGGTGCGGTGCCGTCGATGGACGAGTCGCTGGCTGAGCTCGCCGTGCGGACCCGGCGTAGGACGTCGCGCTCCGGCGAGCTTGCGGCGGCGTTGGCGGACGGGACCGTCATCAAGGCGTTCGCGTTCCGCGGGTCGATGAACTACCTCTCACCCGAGGACGGTGGCGTCTACCTGGCGCTCCGATCGGCCGGCCGGCAGTGGGAGCTGCCGAGCTGGGTGGACTACTACCGGCTCACCCCCTCGGACTGGCCGGACTTCCGGGCTGCGGTGCGCGAAGCGCTCGATGCCGGACCGTTGACGATCGCCGAGCTCGGCGAAGCGGTGGCGAGGAATCGTGCCTACCGACACCTGAGGCCAGTGTTCGACGAGGGTGCGGGCACGCTGATCAAGCCACTGACCTGGCAAGGAGACATCAGCTTCGCACCACCACGCGACGGTCAGCACACCTTTCAACGCCTCGACCTCAACCCGAGGTGGACAGGTCTGCCTGACCTCGACGACGCAGGTCCGCGCGCCATCACCGCGTACCTGCGGACGTACGGCCCGGCGACGGTCGACCACATCCACTACTGGCTCGGTGACGGCCTGAGCGCGGGCCGCAAACGGATCAACACCTGGCTGTCCGAGCTGCGCGAGCAACTGGTCCCCGTTGACGTCGACGGCACCACGGCATACGTCGTGAAGGTGGACGTCGACTCCCTCCTCGCCGCCCATGCCTCGAACGCGGTGCGATTCCTTCCCGGGCACGACCAGTGGGTGATGGGACCCGGCACCAAGGATGTCCACGTCACCCCGCAGTCCCGGCGAGGTCTCATGACCCGCAAGGCCAACCCGGTGATCTTCAGCGGTGCCGTCTGCGGAACATGGGCACGCACGGGTGACGACCTCACCGTCGTCTGGCTCGACGGGCGACGACCAGCCGATCACGCCATCGAGCAGGAGGCCGCAAGACTCGGCAGGATCCTCGGCCGCGAGCTGAACCTGACACTTACCTCCTAGCCGACCCATCAACGACCCGCGCACCCGGAGCCGACCCACTCTGCCGTCGGTGAGGTTCCATAGACTGGGCGCGTGGCTGAGGGCGAGCAGTTTGTCGAGCGGGACTTGCGCGGCGCGCGGTTCATCGAGTGCGACCTGTCGGACGTGGTGATGCGCGGCGTCGAGATCGCTGGAATGGACATCGATGCCCCCTGGTTGAGCGTGGGCCCGGGATTGCGGGTGAACGGGGTCGACGTGACGCCGTTGGTCGAACAGGAGCTTGATCGCCGCTTTCCTGGCCGCAGCGAGCGGCGGGCGGAGAGCCCGGCTGGTCTGCGAGAGGCATGGACGACCGTGGACCAGGCGTGGGACGCGGCGATCGAGCGGGCAGCGGCGCTGCCCGCCGGGTCCGTCGACGTCAGGATCGATGACGAGTGGTCATTCGCGGAGACTCTGCGCCATCTGGTGCACGGCATCGACATCTGGCTGGGCAAAAGCGTGCTGGGGCGGGAGGAGGCTGACTTCCATCCCCTCGGTCTCGGGTACGGCAGCAGGGCCTCGGAGGCCGGGTCCTATGACGACGTCCTGGCCGCACGCGCGGACCGGGCCGCGATGGTGCGCGAGTTCCTGGCCACCGTCACCGACCAGGTGCTCGACGAGGAACGCCGCAACCCGCACAACCCCGCGAACGCCGAGACAGTGCGCCATTGCCTGCACGTGATCCTCGTAGAGGGTTGGGAACACCTGCGATTCGCGCTGCGTGACCTCGACGTGATCGCACACGCATAAGCCCGACCGCCGTCTCCGTGGAACGTCTTACGGGCGATAGGTCGTCTGCGAGTGCGGGGCCTTGCCGAAGGCGATCACCTTCGCAGGCGGTACGACGTAAACCCACGGCCGGTTGTCGCCGGCCGTAAAGCCCTCGTCGTCGGCGTCCCACGCCCAATCATCGCCGTACTTGCGCAGCCACGCCTCAGCCAGCGGCCGAAGCCGCTCGCGTCCTTTGACTCGCTGCGCGGTCCCCTCAACCACGACATCGGTGCCAGACTTCCAGCCGTTGCTGCCGGTCGTCACGGCTACGAGCGAGGAGTGTTGAAGGTTGACGTGCTTCTGCTCACCTACTCCGGTGCAGAACGCGAAGTACCCGTCGCTCCAGACACCCACCAAGGGTGTCACGTGCGGGCGTCCGTCGGACCGCACGGTGGTCAGCCAGTAGAGCTCGGCCTGCTCGAGCAGCGCCTCCACGGACTCCCACGAGGGAGCCGCCGCCGCGGGGTCGCCGAAGCGGTCGTCGATCTGTCCTGTGGTCATGCCGGTAACGAGGCAATGCCGGTCGGCTGTGACCCGAACGCCTTCCATTGCCCTTCGGAGACGACATCGACGGAGCCGTCGGTGACTTTGATGGCCGTCTGTTCGTCGATGGCGTAGGCCGGGACGCCGATATCGGCGGCCCAGCGCTCTGCGTTGGCCAGCGTGTTCATCGGGAAAGCGTCCAGGTGCGGGAAGATCGCGAAGTCCACGACCCCGAGGGTGCGGTCGTCCGGCGCGGACGGCCACTCGACGAAGCTGCTGCCGATCCGGGGCGTCATTACCATGCTTCCGGCACTGACTCCCACCCAGACCATGTCGGGCAGCGACGGCAGCAAGTCGGCAAGCCCGGACTCCCGCATCCAGTGGCACAGGTACGTCGCGTCGCCGCCGTCGACGAGGAGCACGTCGGCGTCCCGGACCCAGGGCACCCACCGCTCCGCGCCGATGGTGGGCAGTGCGGTGAGCTCGAGGACGCCGAGCGATGCCCAGCCCAGGCCGGAGAGGTGTCGGAAGTCGGGCTCGGCGGCCACTAGGCCGCGAACCGATCCCGGCCCGCACATCGGGTGGCCCCACTGCGCCGTCGGGACGACCAGGGCGTTGCACTCGGCGACCGGCTTGCCGAGAAGCCCCACGAGTGCCGAGTGGATGCTGGGGTTCGTGACGCCGCCTGACGTCAGCAAGAGCTTCAAGAGTGCCTCCAAGGTTGCGCGTGGATGTGCCTGTAGACCCTGGACCGTGCCGGGACTCATCGCTGTTCGGCACGTAGCCGCCGTCAAACGCGGCAGACATCCGGGCGAGGGCAGACCCGGCGTTGCACCCTCGCCGTCGACGCGCCGACTACTCAGTAGTGGTGCCGCACCTGGATAATGATCAGCTGGTCGCCGTCGACCGTAGCGCGCACATCAGCGAGGCTCTCGCGCAGACGCTTAGCATTGCGTGGGGAGCTAAGCAGGTACACCGTCTCAATCAGCCCGCGGTACTCGTCGGCCGGCACCAGGTAGGCGGTGCCACCCTTGGCCACGATCTCGACGGCCTGCTGGTCGTCGTCGACCTCAGCGATGAGCGGGAACAGGCGCTTGCGCGCGTCGCTCGCGGTCACGGACATGGCACACACCTCCAGTGGTACGAGATACTGCACCACTCCAGGTACGGCTGGCGTGACGCAACGCCTCACGCTGATGAGAGACCGTTGCCTGCTAGTCCGTTGCCAGTGGTCCCAGCGCGGGCCAGGGTGGCCCCTGGCCGAGCACGTCGAGCAGGTTCAATCCGTGTCGACGCCCTTGCGGAAACTCGTCATGCACGTCCCAGCGCCAGGCCGCCACCATCGCTATCACGAGCCGACGGCATTCCTGGACCAGCACCAGATCGGCATCTGGGTACAACCGGGTGACCTCTTCCGGCGCATGGGCAAGATCGAACTCGATTGGGCCCCGGCAACAAGTCTCGAGATCGATGAACAGCAGGCCATCCGGCGTGTTCAGCAGGTTTCCCGGATGCGGCTCGCCGTGCAGCAGTTGCTCCGATCTACGTCGGCCGCGAACTGCCTGACGTGCGTCTTGAATCGTGTCGAGCAGCAGACGCCTGTCGGCGTCACGAAGCTCCGGGGTCTCGTCTCGGCTTGTCAGCAGATCCTCGGCCGCGGCCACTCGTTCCGTGAAGTGCGGTGCGTCGACCTCGATGCTCCGCATCGCCGCATGGAGGTGATGCATGGCACGGGCGTACATCGGGGGTGCGGCCATGGCAGAGGTTGAGGCGTAGTGGGTCCAGAAAGTGACCGCGAAGCCATCACGCTCGTACACACCTGGTTCGACGCGCCGATCCAGCGACACGACAGGAGCCGAGACTGCGGCCAACGCCTCTGCGACCAGGACCTCGAAAGCTGCGACTTCTTGCCCGACCTGCGCAGTTCGGGCGAACACATCACACGGCAGCAAGCGCAAGGCGAGCTTGTTCGAGTTCTGGATCACGACCGCTTCGCTGACGTGCAGGTCGAGTTCGCGTCCGAGGGAAGACACCGCGGAGGCGGCACGAGCCACGAGCGCCGCCTTCACGAAGTGCATCCTCGCACGTGTCCGCCCTCGGCTCGCGCGGTCAGCCAGCAAGATCCGGGCGGGCGTAGCCGCCCTCACCGGGCATGACTTCGCTATCCGCTGGGCGCGGCCAGGCGGACATCGGCTTGACTGATGCCACGGCCGCCAAGAGCGCGGCGACTGGCCGGGAGGTGTCATGTCCACCACTACGATCGCAATCCTCGTGCCCGGCGCGGTGTCGCTGATTGTGGCCCTCGCGAGTATCGGTAGCACCGTATGGCTGACCCGGCATAGCGACGATAGAGCGCAGAGTCAGTGGGACCGTGATCAGCGGGCGTCGCGGGTTGTGTGGCTGCGGGACAAGCGCGCTGAGGCGTACGAAGCGTTCCTGACCTGGAACAGCAACCCGTCCGAGGAGGACCGGGTCACCAACCAGGCAGCGACCGCGGGCAAGCTCGCGACATGGGGGAGCGAGCGTGTGAACAGACTCTTCCAACGTTGCTGGCAGTTGCCCGCGTCTACAGAGCGGGACGAGGCGTGGACTCAGCTCACGCAGGCGATCCATGGCGAGCTTGGGTTCGACGACTGACCCGGTCCCCCGACGGCAGCGTGAAGGCTCAGAACGCGCGAGCGGCCAGGGAGGGCTCGATACCCGGGATGGGCGCTCCGGTGGCGTGCCGGTAGAGCACGACGCGCACGTACGTGCCGACGGCGGACACGACCATTCCCGCGGCCACGAGCCCCAGAGCACCCAGGGATGCGACGAGCACCCCGATGGCGGCGCCCGGTCCGGGCGCGACGGCGAGGAGCCCGAGTCCCGCGGTCAGCAAGAAGAATCCGGGCACCCACAAGAGCAGACCGAGGCCCCAGAACGGGACGGACGTCTTGGCCACCTTGCCCCAGGTCGCCTTCATCAGTCGACCGGACGAGCGCAGCGCATCGACCGGGCCGACCTCGTCGACGGCGAGAATCGGAACCACGAAGTAGGTCGCGACCCCCCAGGCCGCCTCTCCGATCAGGCGGGTGAGGAACCCGGCCAGCCCACCGAGGCGCTCCTGGATCAGGCGCAGCAGCAGGCCAACCGTCGCCAGCACCACGGCCCACTTGAGGATCACCATGCGCCGCGCCCATGCCGCGGCAAGCGCACTGCGCAGATCCGGGTCGCCGCCGTCGGCCCGTTCGACCGCCGCCGCAGCGAGCGCGACCTGGAAGAACACGGCCACGACGGTGGTCACCACGGCTACCACGACGACCACGGCGATCGCGCTGACCCGCGGGGAGTCGAAGTCGGTGTCCGGGTCGACCAGACCCAACCCGAAGCCGGCACCGAAGATGGCCAGCGCGGCCAGGGTGGTGAACGCGGCGGAGAGGACGGGTAGCCACAGCAGCTCGGTGTCCTTGCGGAGCAGCTGCCAGGAGGCGTTGAGCAGAGCGCGGCCGTTGGCCTTGTTCACGGGGTTTCTCTTCCTCGGTGTGGTGGCACGCCGGGCTCAGCCTGAGCCAGTCGTGATGATGCGCAGAAGTGGGTCAAGCTCGGTCACCTGTGGCGGCGGTTGGCCTACTTCGACGTGATCGCGAACCCGGAGCCCGGGGCGAACGTCGTCACGTTCGGCGGGATCGCCTTGAGGGTGTCGATGCTCGCGCAGGCGGGGCAGTCGGCGTATCCGCGCTGGCGCTGCCGGTTGGCCTCTGCGTCGGCGGTGGCGGAGGCGACTCGCGCCTGGGCCTGGGAGACCAGTGCGAACGCGGACTGGACGTCCGTGATGGCCTTCTGCAGGTCGTCTGGCAGCGTGGTCTTGACGAGGTTGAACCGGACGTCCTGGATGGCCGGCCCGCCGAGGGTGGCGGTGAGGTTGGCTGTCAGGGCGGTGTTGACGGCGTCTTGCACCTTGGCGATCGTCTCGTTGTTCTTCGCGCCGCCGTTGAGGTCGACCACGCTCTTCACCTTCGTCGGATCCGCAGCTGCAGCAGCCGCGCTGCCGTTCTGCACGAGGATGCACGCGGCCTGCAGGTCGACGCAGCGCACGCTGCCGATCTGCTCCCGCAAGGAGTTGGAGATCTCCGGACGGACGACGTTGTCCAGGAAGGCCGACCAGCCGGCGTCCCCCTGCCAGGGGAAGTACTGCTGGCCGTCCACCGCGCGGTAGGTGCGAGTGCCGAAGCGGTTGTCGAAGTCGTTGAGCGCCTTGGCATCGGTGTTCAGGGTGAAGTAGACGATGCCTTCGACGCCGACCTCGACGCCGTCGCTCGTCGGCAGGTTCTCCACGTCGACGCCTGACCGGTCGCCGCGCTTGTTGTCGCCGGTGATCGAGTAGTAGCGCTGGGTCGAGGGGTAGGTGTGCCCGGTGGAGAAGAACCCGGTCCAGGTGCGCGCCGAACCGGGCGACAGCGGGGCTTGGCGGATGTTCCTGTTGTCAAAGGGGCCACCGTTGCGGATGACGGCCACCTCGCCACCTTCGGTGCGAGTGAAGCCGTCCAGGAGCACCGAACCTGCGACGGCCACCAACAGGAGGCCAGCCAGGACAACGAGGATGCGCCGTGGACGCCAGAACCGCGACGGCTGCCGGCTGCGCAGGCTGCGATACCTGGACGAGACGGCGGAAGCCGGAGCTGTGGCGTCGCTGCCACTGGAGTCAGACGAGGCGGGCTCGGGCGTGGAGTTGGAGCTGGTCAACGGGGTCTCTCCGGAATTCGTGTTCAGGGCTGGTCGGCTTGCGGAGGTCCGACGCACGGAGCGTCGCTACCGTTCCGCGTCTCCTTGAGTCAGCCCGCCGACCCTCGGGCTGTCCGGGCCGGCTCTGTCGCGGCATTGGTGCCGCCACTTCAACGCCTCAATATCGTCCTGACGCCGGGGCTCCTTGAATGTGGCGCCGGTCACTCGCTGGTCCACCGGAGCATGCGCGCTGGAGAGGCCTTGTTCGGCAACGCGTCAGATAGAGCGTAGGTAGCGGTTAGTTACCCAGTCCTGGATGGTCGAACTGACCGGAGGCGCGAGCCTGGCCAACTTTGAGGCTGGGCGGGAGAAGGCGGTGACGGCGAACGTGACGGTGTCGTCCTCGGCCAAGCTCACCGTGAACGCTTCTTCACCGCTCTCGGGATGTCCGGCCAGGGTGCCGTATGCGAATCCTTGGCGTCTTGCCTCGTCGATCAGGTAGATCACTCGCACGGGTGCGGCGATGGCAACAGGTCGCCGACCGAGGAGCAACAGGGCGGGCTCGTCAGCCGTCACGACCGAGGCGGGGCTGCGAACCTGGAGGCCGGCTCGCCGGTGCACCTGCCACGACAGCAGGGCAGTGGCTGCGGATTCGAACCTGGTGTGACCGTGCCCGATGTCCCGGGACCGCTGAAAGTGTCGATAGCCGGCTGGCAGTTTCTCCGCTGTCGCCCCGACTTCGTCATAGTTGAACTCAGCCAGCCGAAGTTCGCTCAAGTCCGTCGACCATCCCACAGACACATGCTGTCCGACGATCCGACCGAACTGGCAGGCACCGGCGACCGTGATCGCGCTCAACGCGGCTAGATCCGGAAGTCTACGGCCGGCTTCCCTCCCTTTGAGCCAGTCGGCGGTAGCAGCGGCGCTGGTCGAGCTCGACTCCTGATCGTGGCGACTCAGATGGCAAACCGCTGGACCGCTGGGTGTGTGTCGATCTCTTGGAATCGCACCTCGAACGAGCCCCGCGCGAAACCAGCCGCCGATCCAGGCACCTCCGATGCGCAGCAAACCGGCGGCCTCCTGCGAGGCTGCATTTCCATCCGATCATCGGCTACTTGTTCACTTGCGGTATGGCCTGACTCTGGCGAGGTCCAGGCGTTCGGTCCGTGGCTCTCACATCGGCGGCCCGCCTTGTGGGCTGGAGCCCTCATCTGGCCCAGCGCGGGCCGGGCGTCGCTCCACAGGAGTCGCGAGGGGCTCAAGAGGTTGCTCAGCTCGAAGCGGCGGTTCCCTCCTGGCACGGCAACCAAGTTCAGGGTCGAGGCGAGGAGGTCAATCTTGCGGAACGGCTGAGCGGCCGCCCGCTCGACAAGCTCAGATGCTCTGCTTCGGTGTTTCTGCTCTGAAATCGGCCATCTGCGCCCGATGATGCAGATACATATCAGCGGCCCGGTCACCGGACTCGCCTTCGAACGGGAGACACCCGATGCGCCGCACCGCTCATAAGCCGACCCTGACCGTCCTGGCGGCCGTGGCAGTGACCCTGCTGTCCGGGTGCGGTGACACCGGCGTCGTCACCTCGCCCACACCGACTGCGAACCGCGAATGCCAGCGGCTGACCAACGATGAGGTCGATACACTCGCCGCCGACCACCTGACCGGCCCGGACGAGACCGCCATCGCCGGTTTGCAGTCGTGCGTGTGGCACACCAAGGACAACAGCACAGCGGTGACAGTGACACACGTGGATGCCAGCGTTTGGGCCACGAAGCTCCCAGCTCTCCTGGACCAGGTGGAGAAGGGTGGCCTAGCGAAGAATGAGAAGACCCAGGAGCAGCTAGCCAACGTCCGCGGCGTGTTGGAGGCCGGCGGAAGCATGGACGCGGCCACCGCCTGCCAGATGTTCAGCACATTGCTGGAGATGCAGGGACAGCCAGCGGGTACCACCCGGTCGGTGTTCTTCTACCCGACCAAGGCGCATCCTCAGGCCATGACCGGACAAGCGTGTGAGAATGGCGTCTTCACCAACGTCTCCGTGGCCCGCCCGGACTTGAAGGGCACAACCGAAGAGGGCCATCGGGTCCTGGCCGCGCTCATATCGGCGGCAGGTTCGGATGGCAGCGTAAACGGCTGAGACCGCGGACGAGACAGGGCGCGTCACCACTAGCGATGGGCACCGGACCGCTCCAGATGTCCCAACGTCCCGCGCAATGAAGCGCGGCGACTGCTGTGGTTGGTGATCGCTGTGTCTACCGGCCCAGCATCATCCAGCGATGTGCCGGGATCCGTTCACTCGGCGGCCCACACGCCCTCGGTCGCGCACTTGGCCGGGATCACCGCATGTCCGATCTTGACGTCGTGCGTGGCCGGTGTGTCACGCAAGCGGCCGCCACCGAAGTGGATGTGATCGTCGAGCGGCGTGAATACGGGTGATCATCTCAATGCGACCTGAAGGGGTCCAGAGCCGATCGAACGACAAACCCCGCGCACCGCCCTCAACGCGGTTACGGATGACGTCTGGGGTGGATTCCGTGAAGTGGTCGCTATGACAGCCACTTTGCGGAATCCATAGCAGAGCCCATGCGACTCAAGGGCGAGTCTCGGCCGTCGCCGCGCGTGCTGCGAGTCATGCGGCCCGTGGTGCGATCGAAGCGGCCGCGATCACGACCACCGCGCTCGCATCACACCTCGCGTCTCGGGTCCAAGCGGACGACGGGATCGCGGCTGAGAGTTGAAACCTGGGCTCGCGGACCCGTGAATCCGATACCCGCGCCGACTCCGGGTCAGGCGCGGGTCAGCCGCCGGCGACCGAGGGCAGCACGTGCAGCACGGCGCCGGCTCGTAGTTCCGTGTCCACCCCACTCAGCGCACGCACGTCGTCCCCGTCCACAAAGACGTTCACGTGTCGGCGCAAGGCCCCGGTCTCGTCGCGCAGCCGCCGTCCGAGCTCGGGCCAGCGACCGGCCATCTCGGCGACCGCCGCGCGGACGTCGGCGCCGTCGGCGAGCTCGAGCCGCACCTCGTCGGCGCCCTGCGCATGCTCGCGCAGCACCCCGGGCAGCAGCACCTGCACCTGCATGTCAGTCCTGCACCACCGCAGCACGCACGCAGAGCACGTCCGGCAGATTCTCGGCGACGGTGGTGAACGTGCGTCCCTCGTCGCCGCTTGCGTACACGCTGCCGGCGCGGGTGCCGAAGTACACCCCGACCGGGTCGAGGTCGTCCACGCAGGCCGCGTCCCGCAGTGGCGTCACCCAGCAGTGGTCGGGCAGGCCGGACTCGCTCGCCGTCCAGCTGTGCCCGGCATCGTCGGTGCGCAGCACCCGCAGCTTGCCTTGCGGCGGAACACGTTCGGCGTCAGCCACCAGAGGCACCACCCACGCGCGGTCACGATCCCGGGGATGCCCGAGCGCGACGAAGCCGAAGTCGGCGGGCAACCCGTCGGCGATCGAGGTCCACTGCTGACCTCCGTCGTCCGAGCGATACACGCCGTGGTGGTTCTGCGCGTACATCCGCTGACCGTCCTGGCCGGCCGGTGCGACCTTGTGCACACACTGGCCGAACTCCGGGTAAGGGTCCGGCATGTGCGAGACCTTGATCCCGGAGTTGTACGGCCGCCAGCTCTGGCCGCCGTCCTGGCTGCGGTAGACGCCACCGGTGCTCATCGCCACGGTGACCTCGCTGTCGTCGCTCGGGTGCGGCAGGACGGTGTGCACCGCCGCTCCCCCGAAGCCCGGGTACCACTGCGGTCGGTGCGGGTGGTCCCACAGGCCCTCGACCAGGGAGAACGTGCTGCCACCGTCGGTGCTGCGCCACAGGGACGTCGGCTCGCACCCCGCCCACACCAGGCCCGGGCGGGCGGCGGTGTCGGGATGGATCTGCCAGACCCGTTCCAGCGAGGCGCCGCTGCTCTCGGGGAAGACGATTGCGCCGCCCTCGTGCTCGGTCCAGGTCTGGCCGAGGTCCTCGCTGTGCTGCACCGTCGGTCCCCAGTGCTCGGACCGCGCGCCGACCAGCAGCCGTGGTGCACCCCCGCGGGCGTCGATCGCCACCGAGGGCACTTCCGTGGCGAGCAGGTAGGGACCGTCCACCTTCCAGGCCTCGCGGTCGTCGCTGCGGGCGAGCCAGAGCCCCTTGCGAGTGCCGATGGCCAACAACACCGATGTCTGCATGCCACTCATGACCGCGCCTCTCCCGCGAACTCATCGCCGAACTGCCCACGGACCACGATGCCGCGCAACGGCCGCCCCGTCGAGAGCCGGTCCAGCTGCTCGCGCAGCATCCGGCCGGCCCTGGGGGTGAACGCGCTGGTCGCTCCACCGACGTGCGGGCTGATCAGCACGCCGGGCGCCGACCAGAGCGGGTGCCCCTCGGGCAGCGGCTCCGGCTCGGTCACGTCCAGCCCGGCCAGCAGCCGGCCGCTGTTCAGCTCCGCGACGAGGGCGTCGGTGTCGACCACCCCACCCCGTGCGACGTTCACCAGCACCGCGCCGTCCGGCATCGCCGCCAGGAAGTCGGCGTCCACCATGGCTCGCGTGGCGTCATTCAGCGGGACGGTCAGCACGACCACGTCGTGCTGGGGCAGCAGGTCGGCCAGGGCGCCGACGCCGTGCACCTGCTGGACCCCAAGCGCCGCCTCCTCCGGCCGCGGGGCCCTGGCTCGGGATGCCACCGCGGTCACCTGGGCCTCGAAGGCGGTCATCCGCCCGGCGACCGCACGGCCCACGCCGCCGAACCCGACCACGAGGACGCGACGGTCGGCCAGCGCACGCCGGCGCTGCGGCGCCCAGCGCCCGTGCTCGGCGTCGCGGACGAAGTCCGGGAAGCCGCGCAGGACGGCCAGGGCGAGTCCGACGGCCAGCTCGGACGTCGAGCTGTCGTGCACCCCCACGGCGTTCGCGAGGGCGACCCCCTCGGGCAGCAGCGGCAACATCGACTCGTAGCCGGCCGTGAGGGTCTGCACCAGGCGCAGGTTCGGTAGCGCCGCCAGCACCGGCCGCCAGTCACCGACCTCCATGTACGGCGGGACGACGACCGAGATCTCCTCGGGTCGCTCGGCCGGCGCGGACAGGTCCCAAAGCCGGACGCGCACCCCGTCCGGCGGCGATCCCACCGCGTCGACGAAGTCCTGCTCGGGAAGCGTCACGACCCATGGCTGGTCCACCCGCCTCACGCTAGACGAGCGAGCCGAGATCGGAGAGGTCAGACTGAGCGGCATGCACCTTCGGGCCAGCGCTGCGGCGGGCACCCTCGTGCTGCTGCTGGCCGTCGCCTGCTCCGGCACGGACGACGCGGCCTCGCCGGCGCCGACCTCCGGCTCACCCAGCGCCACGACGTCCTCGCCGCCCGCCAGTGCGAGTGCGCCCTCCGCCTCGCCTTCCCGGTCGCCACTGGCCGTGCCGGCCACGTCGGTCGCCGGGGTCAAGGTCGTGGCCACCGGACTCGACGTGCCCTGGGGGCTGGCCCGGCAGGACGACGGGTCGTACCTGGCCAGCCTGCGCGACGAGGCCCGCATCGTGCGGGTGGCTCCGGACGGAAAGGTGGCGCGCGTTCCCGGCACCGGACCGGACGGCACCATCCCCGGCGTCCAGCCGGACGGCGAGGCTGGCCTGCTGGGGATCGCGTTCGCACCCGGTGACCAGAGCGTGCTCTACGCCTACCTGACCGCGGCCGGCGACAACCGGGTGGTGGCGATGCGCTACGCCGGCGGTCGCTTGGGAGCACCGACCCCGCTGGTCACCGGTATCCCCAAGGCGGACCACCACGACGGGGGCCGGATGGCGTTCGGTCCCGACGGGATGCTCTACGTGACCACCGGCGACGGTGGGGTCACCTCACGCGCCCAGGACCGGTCCAGCCTCGGCGGCAAGATCCTGCGGGTCACCAGGACCGGCGCTCCTGCGCCCGGCAACCCCTTCCCCGGTTCGCGGGTCTGGTCCTACGGCCACCGCAACGTGCAGGGCCTCGGCTGGGACGACCACGGCCGGATGTACGCCAGCGAGTTCGGCCAGGACACCTGGGACGAGCTCAACCGGATCCTGCCCGGCCACAACTACGGTTGGCCGCAGGTCGAGGGCATGGGGGACGCGGCCGACGTGCGCCGCGGGTTCACCCCGCCGCTCGTGGTCTGGCCGACGGACGACGCCTCGCCGAGCGGACTGGCGATCGGCCGGGGCGCGGTCTGGCTCGCCGCGCTGCGCGGGCAGCGGCTGTGGCGGGTGCCGCTGAACGCCGACGGCGCGACCGGGCAGCCGACGTCGTTGCTGCACAACGAGTACGGGCGGCTGCGCACCGCGGTCTTCGACCCCGACGGCACGCTGCTGGTGTTCACCAGCAACACCTTCCGCGGCAGCCCTGGCCCGGACGACGACCGACTGCTCCGGCTGACCCTGCACTGACCCTGCACTGACCCTGGGCTGAGCCTGCGCTGACGCTGGGACCGCCCAGCAGGGCAGGCCAGGCCCCCCCAGTCAGGTCAGGCGCTCGAGCACCAGCTCGCGCACCCGACCAGCGTCGGCCTGGCCACGCATCTCCTTCATCACGGCCCCGATCAGGGCCCCGGCGGCCGCGACCTTGCCATCCCGGACCTTCTGCGCGACGTCCGGGTTGGCCTCGATCGCGCGGTCGATGGCCGCACCCAGCGCGCTGTCGTCCGAGACCACCTCGAGGCCGCGGACGGTGACCACGTCCTCGGGCGAGCCCTCGCCGGCCAGCACGCCGTCCAGCACCTGCCGGGCGATCGTGTCGTTGATCCGGCCAGCGTCGACCAGGGCGGCGAGCTCGGCGATCTGGCGTGGCGTGATGGCCAGCTCGGTCAGCTCGACCCCGTCCGAGTTGGCCCGCCGGGCCAGCTCGCCGGTCCACCACTTGCGCGCGGCCGACGGTGCGGCGCCCTCCGCGACGGTCGCCTCGACCAGCTCGGTGGCCGACGCGTTGACCAGGTCACGCATCTCCAGGTCGGTGAAGCCCCAGTCCTGCTGGAGGCGGCGGCGACGCTGGTCGGGCGGCTCGGGCAAGGTGCCGCGCAGCTGCTCCACCCAGGCCGCGTCCGGCGCCACCGGCACCAGGTCGGGCTCGGGGAAGTAGCGGTAGTCCTCGGCGTC
Organism: Angustibacter sp. McL0619; assembly: GCF_049994355.1. Classification (NCBI taxonomy): domain Bacteria; kingdom Bacillati; phylum Actinomycetota; class Actinomycetes; order Kineosporiales; family Kineosporiaceae; genus Angustibacter; species Angustibacter sp. McL0619. The sequence continues at coordinate 3,237,829 of NZ_CP188257.1, forward strand.
GGACTTGATCCGCCCGGACGTCGTCAGGCCCGAGTCCTCGTGCCAGTGCCGGGTCTCCTGGACGACCTTCTCGCCGGCCGTCAGCCGAGCGCCCTGCCGGGTCATCTCGTACCGGACGGCGCGCTCGACGCTGCGCAGCGAGTTGACGTTCTTGGTCTCCGTGCGGGTGCCCAGCGGCACCGACTCCTGGGCCAGCGGGTCGGACGCCTTGGGCCGCAACGAGACGTTGGCGTCGCAGCGCAGCGACCCCTGCTCCATCCGGACGTCCGAGACCTCGAGCGCGCGCAGCAGGTCGCGCAGCGCAGATACGTAGGCGCGGGCCACCTCGGGCGCGCGTTCGCCGGTGCCGGCCAGCGGCTTGGTGACGATCTCGATCAGCGGGATGCCGGCCCGGTTGTAGTCGACCAGCGAGTAGTCCGCGCCGTGGATGCGGCCGGTGGCGCCGCCCACGTGCAGCGACTTGCCGGTGTCCTCCTCCATGTGCGCGCGCTCGATCGCCACCCGGTAGGTCGTGCCGTCGTCCAGCTGCACGTCGAGGTAGCCGTTCGTGGCGATCGGCTCGTCGTACTGGGAGGTCTGGAAGTTCTTCGGCATGTCCGGGTAGAAGTAGTTCTTGCGCGCGAACCGGCCCCACGGCGTGATGTCGCAGTGCAGGGCGAGCCCGATCCGCACGGCCGACTCGACCGCCGCCGCGTTCACCACCGGCAGCGCGCCGGGCAGCCCGAGGCAGACCGGGCAGACCTGGGTGTTGGGCTCGGCGCCGAACTCGGTGCCGCAGCCGCAGAACATCTTGGTCCGGGTGGACAGCTCGACGTGCACCTCCAGGCCCAGCACCGGGTCGAACCGGGCCAGCACCTCGTCGTAGTCCAGGACCTCGTCGCTCACCCGCGTCGCGCTCATGCCGACACCTCCAGCTCGGGGGCCTGGGAGAGCAGCGGGCCCCCCCAACGTTCGGCCAGCATCGCCTCCAGCGCCGCTCCGACGCCGTACAGCCGCTCGTCCGCGGTCGCCGGCGCCAGCAGCTGGACGCCGACCGGCAGCCCGTCCTCCGGCGCCAGGCCGGCGGGCAGGGACATCCCCGGGACGCCGGCCAGGTTCGCCGGGATCGTGGCCACATCGTTGAGGTACATGGCGAGCGGGTCGTCCAGCTTCTCGCCGAGCCGGAACGCCGTCGTCGGCGCGGTCGGCGAGATCAGCACGTCCGCCTTGGCGAACGCCGCCTCGAAGTCGCGTGCGATCAGCGTGCGCACCTTCTGCGCCTGCCCGTAGTAGGCGTCGTAGTAGCCGCTGCTCAGCGCGTAGGTGCCGAGGATGATCCGGCGCTTGGCCTCGTCGCCGAAGCCGGCATCGCGCGTCGCGGCCATCACCTGCTCGGCCGTCGGCGCGTCGACACCCTCGGGCAGGACCCGCAGCCCGTACCGCATCGCGTCGAACTTGGCGAGGTTGCTGCTCGCCTCGCTCGGCAGGATCAGGTAGTACGCGGCCAGCGCGTACTCGAAGTGCGGGCAGGACACCTCGACGACCTCTGCGCCGGCGTCGGTCAGCAGTGCGACGGCCTCGTCGAAGCGTTGCCGCACACCGGCCTGGTAGCCCTGGCCTCCCAGCTCGCGAATCACCCCGACCTTGACGCCCTTGACGTGGGCGCGGCGGGCCCACTCGACCGCGGACGGCGCGGGCGCGTCGATGCTCGTCGAGTCCCGCGGGTCGTGCCCGCCGATCACCTCGTGCAGCAGCGCGGCGTCCAGCACCGTGCGGGTGCACGGGCCGGCCTGGTCCAGGCTGCTGGCCAATGCGATCAGGCCGTAGCGGGACACCCCGCCGTAGGTCGGCTTGACGCCGACGGTGCCGGTGACCGCGGCGGGCTGGCGGATCGAGCCGCCGGTGTCGGTGCCGATCGCCAACGGCGCCTCGAAGGCCGCGACGGCAGCAGCCGAGCCGCCACCGGAACCGCCCGGGATGCGGTCCAGGTCCCACGGGTTGCGGGTGGGACCGTACGCGGAGTGCTCGGTCGAGCTGCCCATCGCGAACTCGTCCATGTTGGTCTTGCCGAGGATGACCAGGCCGGCGCCCTTGAGCCGCTCGACCAGGGTCGCGTCGTACGGCGGCACCCAGCCCTCGAGCAGCCGCGAGCCCGCGGTGGTGGGCAGCCCGCGGGTGGCCACTACGTCCTTGACCGCGATCGGAACGCCGGCCAGCGGGTGCAGGGACTCCCCCGCCGCGCGACGGGTGTCCACATCGGCGGCCGCGGCCAGCGCCTCGTCCCGCGCGACGTGCAGGAACGCGTGCACGGCGGGGTCGACGGCGTCGATCCGGTCCAGGTGAGCCTGGGCGACCTCGACCGCGCTCACCTGACCGCTGCCCAGGGCCTGCGCCAGCTCGCTCGCGCTGCGGCGGGTCAGGTCTGCGTCCAAGGCCGCCATCAGTCCTCCTCCAGGATGCGCGGCACGCGGAAGCGTTGCAGCTCGCTGGCGGGCGCACCGGACAGGGCCTCCTGCGGGGTCAGGCACGGTGCCGGCTCGTCCGGCCGGGTGACGTTGGTCAGCGGCAACGGGTGCGACATCGGCGGGACGTCGTCGGCCGCGACCTCACCGACCCGTGCGACCGACTCGAGGATGACGCCGAGCTGGCCGACCAGCCGGTCGAGCTCGGCGTCGGTGGCTTCGATCCGGGCCAGCCCGGCCAGGTGCGCGACGTCCTCGCGGGACAGCGTCGACGGCTCCGAGGCCACGGCGGAGGTGGGGTCGGTCGGTGGTTCGGACATGCGCGCCAGTCTAGGGGTGGGTCGCGGGGACCCTCTCCAGCAGTCGCTCGGCCAGCCACTCGGTGGCTTTGGGTCCCGGCATCGGCCGGGCCAGGAACCAGCCCTGAGCCGTGTCGCACGCCATGTCCTTGATGGCCCGCCAGGCCACCTGCGTCTCGATGCCCTCGGCGACCACGTGCAGGCCCAGGCCGTGTGCGAGGCGGGTGGTGGCGCGCACCACGACCGCGTCCTCCTCGACCACGGCCGCGCGGCTGACGAAGCTGCGGTCGATCTTGATCTCGGCCAGTGGCAGCTCGCGCAGCAGACGCAGCGAGGACCAACCCGTGCCGAAGTCGTCCAGCGAGAGCCGCACGCCCAGGTCGCACAGCGCCTGCAGCGTCAGCCGGGCCCGGTCCATGTCGGCCGTCAGCACCCGCTCGGTGATCTCCAGGGTGAGCAGCTCGGCCGCCAGACCGTGCCGCTCGAGGGTCTGCGCGAGCCGGATCGGCATGGTGGCGTCGAGCAGGTCGCGGAACGAGACGTTGACGGCGACCGGCACCGTCATGCCCTGCCGTCCCCAGTCCGCCACCTGGGTCAGCGCGAGGTCCAGGATCACGTCGGTCAGCCGGTGCATCAGGCCGGACTGCTCGGCCACCGGGATGAACTCGTCCGGTGGGACCAGGCCACGGACCGGGTGGTTCCAGCGGACCAGCGCCTCGACGCCGGTGACCGTCTGGTCGCGCAGGCTCGCCTTGGGCTGGTAGTGCAGCTCGATCTCGCCCTGCTCGATGGCGTTGCGCAGGCCGCTGATCAGGCCGATCCGGGACGTCGAGTTGGCGTCCCGCGCCGAGTCGTAGACCTCGACGCCGGTGCGGTCGGCCTTGGCCAGGTACATCGCGACGTCCGCGCGGGAGAACAGCACCTCGTACTCGGTCGCGTGGTCCGGCACCAGGGCGACGCCGATGCTGCCCTCGATGTCGATCAGCTGCCCGTCGATGACCAGCTCGGCATCCAGTGCGGCACGCACCCGCTCGGCGATCGTCACGGCCGCGTCGACGTCGCGAACCCGACGGGTCAGGACCGCGAACTCGTCGCCGCCGACGCGGACGACGGTGTCCTCGGGACGCAGGGTGTCCTTGAGCCGCCGGGCGACCTGCCGCAGCACCTCGTCGCCGACCGGGTGGCCCAGGACGTCGTTGACCTCTTTGAAGCGGTCGAGGTCGAGCAGGAACAGGGCGCACGGCTCGCCGGTGCGCAGCGTCTCGGCGATCGCCTCGGAGGTCTCGGTGATCAGCCGCTTGCGGTTGGCCAGCCCCGTCAGGTCGTCGTGCTCGGCCAGGTGCTCGCTGCGCAGCGAGGCGGCGGCGCTGCGGTGGATCGCGTACATGGGCACGACGGTGAGCGCCACGAACGCGGGTGCGTGCTCCATCAGGACGGCGATCAGCGGGGCCAGGCCGAACTGGGCGGCCGACACCGTCGACTGGAAGCGCAGGTCGGACAGGAACTGGCGCCACGGCGAGACGCCGACGCTCATCCCGATGGCCGTGGCTACCAGTAGGTCGTTGACCACGAAGCAGCAGACCCCGACGACGACGATGACCAGCAGGTCGCCGATGCTGCGGGGCGTCCAGGTCGAGCTCAGGGTGGGGTGGATGCCGGCCGCCGCCAGCACCAGCCAGCCGGCCGCGGCGCTCAGCACGTACTGCGCCACGTTGAACAGGTTGCGCACCATGGCCTTGCGCGCGATGAGGCCGGCCAGCATGGCGGCGATCGCGTGCAGGATCACGGCCGGGACGAGGCCGAAGTGCAGCAGGACCGGGAACACGAAGGTGGTGGAGAGGGTGACTCCGAGCGGATCCGCCACCGAGGAGCCCATCACCGGCCGGATCTCGCCGAGCACGACCAGCACCAGGCAGGTGCCCAGGGCCAGGATCTGGCCGGCGTCCATGGCGCTGATGTCGCCGCGGGACACCGTGCTGATCGCGTAGGCGAGAAGGCCGATACCGGCGGTGATCACGACCGCCAGGTACGTGAGGAACAGCCGCGGCCTGGGCGCAGAGCGCAGCAGGTGGTTGCGCGCCTCGTCGGCACCGCTCACGTACAGCCCCACTCCTCGGTATGAGCGCCTTGAGGCTGGCGCGCAGACGTCTCGACACCTGTGCCATCGGCAGCGGGGGGCGGTTCCTGAGAGATCTCAGGTCACGGCGTCCGGCCCCTGATCCAGCAGGCGTCGGAAGCCCGCCTCGTCGAGCACCGGGACGCCGAGCTGGACGGCCTTGTCGTGCTTGCTGCCGGGGCTGTCGCCGACCACCACGAAGGCGGTCTTCTTGGACACCGAGCCCGAGGCCTTGCCGCCTCGGGCCAGGATCGCCTCCCTGGCCTCGTCCCGGCTGAACCCCTCGAGGGAACCGGTGACGACCAGGGTCAGCCCCTCGAGCGTGCGCGGCACGGAGTCGTCGCGCTCCTGCGCCATCCGCACGCCGTCACGGGCCCACTTCTCGACGACCTGGGCGTGCCAGTCGACCTCGAACCACTCGCGGACCGCCTCGGCGATGACCGGCCCGACGCCGTCCACGGCGGCCAGCTCGTCCTGGCTCGCTGCCCGGATGGCGTCGATGCCGGCCAGCTCGGTAGCCAGTGCGCGGGCCGCCGTCGGCCCCACGTGCCGGATCGACAGAGCCACGATCACCCGCCACAACGGCTGCCGCTTGGCCTTGACGAGGTTCTCCAGCAGCTTGTGGCCGTTCGCGGACAGCTCGCCGTCCTTGCGGGTGAACAGCGGCACCGTGCGCAGCTGCTCCTCGGTTAAAGCGAACAGGTCACCCTCGTCCTGCACCACACCGGCGTCCAGCAGGGACTGCGCGGCTTCGAAGCCCATGGCCTCGATGTCGAAGGCCCCTCGCGAGGCGACGTGGAACAGCCGCTCGCGCAGCTGGGCCGGGCAGGACCGGGAGTTCGGGCAGCGGATGTCGACGTCCCCCTCGCGCTGCTGCGCCAGCGTGGTGCCGCAGGACGGGCACTCGGTGGGCATCACGAACTCCCGGGCGTCGTCCGGGCGTAGGTCGATCACCGGGCCCAGCACCTCCGGGATCACGTCACCGGCCTTGCGCAGCACCACCGTGTCGCCGATCAGCACGCCCTTGCGGCGCACCTCGTCCGCGTTGTGCAGGGTGGCCATCTCGACCGTGGATCCGGAGACCAGCACCGGCTCCATCACGGCGAAGGGTGTGACCCGACCGGTGCGCCCGACGTTGACCCGGATGTCGAGCAGCTTGGTGGTGACCTCCTCCGGTGGGTACTTGTAGGCGATAGCCCAGCGAGGCGCTCGGCTGGTGGAGCCCAGCCGCCGCTGCGCGGCCAGCTCGTCGATCTTCACCACGATGCCGTCGATGTCGTGCTCGAGGTCGTGGCGGTGCTCGCCGTAGTGCTCGACGAAGGCCAGCACGTCGTCCACCGTCTCGAGCACCTTCGCCCGGTCGCTGACCGGCAGCCCCCAACCGCCGAGCAGCTCGTACGCCTGGGACTGCCGGGTGAGGTCGATGCCATGGGTGTCGAAGCCCCGCCGGGCGCCGATGCCGTGCACGAGCAGGTGCAGCGGCCGGGTCGCGGTGACCCTGGGGTCCTTCTGCCGCAAAGACCCGGAGGCCGCGTTGCGCGGGTTGGCGAACGGTGCCCTGCCGGCCTCGACCAGGCTGGCGTTGAGGTCGGCGAAGGCCTCGGTCGGGAAGAAGATCTCGCCGCGCACCTCCACCAGCTCGGGGACGCCGTCGCCGTCGAGCTGCCCGGGGACGTCGCGCAGCGTCCGGACGTTGAGCGTGACGTCCTCCCCCGTACGGCCGTCGCCGCGGGTCGCCGCCCGCACCAGCCGTCCGCTCTCGTAGACCAGGTCGATCGCCAGGCCGTCGATCTTCAGCTCGCACAGCCACGTCACCGGCGTCCCGGCCGCCTGAGCCGCGCGCTCCATCCACGCGCGCAGCTCGTCGAGGCTGAAGACGTTGTCCAGGCTGAGCAGCCGCTCGAGGTGGTCGACCGCGGCGAAGTCCGTCGAGAACGTGCCGCCGACGACCTGGGAGGGACTGTCCGGCGTCCGCAGCCCGGGGTGCTGCTCCTCGAGCGCCTCCAGCTCGTGCAGCAGCCGGTCGAACTCGCCGTCGCTGACCGTCGGCGCCTCGCGGATGTAGTAGGCGAAGCGGTGGCCGCGGATCTGCTCGGCCAGGTCCGTCCAGCGGTGCCGGGCGTCGTCCGGGATCTCGTCCAGCTCGACGGAGGGCGCGGGCAGCTCGGCGTCGGTCACGTGCGTCATTCTGCACCGCGGCACCGACAGTGAGGGGGTCGACCAGGTGGGCGGGTTCAGCGAGGGATGTAGGTGACGTGGATGCCCCAGAGGCAGGTCAGCGCCACAGCGGCATACGTGACACCGATGGCCAGGCGCACGTTCGGCTCGACCTCGTAGTACGAGCCGGCCTCGCCGTTGCGGCGCTCTCTCCACCGCCGGACCATCTCGACGACACCGAGGAAGAGGACGAAGACCAGGACGGGGGACGGCATGAAGTACAGGACCGCGAGGGCGCCCGCCATGCCGACCCACCAGACAGCCGGGTGCAGCGCGCCGGCGATGCGACCACCGTCCAGCGGGAGCATCGGTAGCAGGTTGAACAGGTTGAGGAAGAAACCCGCGAAGGCAAGGGCCTGGAGCAGCCGGGAGTCGAACGCCTGCGAGAGCGCGTACGTGGCCAGCGACGCCGCCAGGCCGAACCCGGGCCCGGCAAGCGCACCGATGGACTCCTGGGTGACGCTGCGCGGCATCTCCTTCATCGTGACGAAGGCGCCCATGAAGGGGATGAACGTCGGGGCGGAGACCTTCACGCCCTGGGCGCGGAGCACGATGACGTGACCGATCTCGTGGACCGCGATGAGGGCGACGAAGCCGACGGCGTACCACCAGCCGAAGATGAACGCGTAGGCGGCGACGCTGATCGCCATGGAGGCTGCGACCTTGAACTTGACCAGGAACGCGAGGGCCTTGAGGCCGAACAGCATCTTGAACAGGCCGCCCTTGGCGGCGGCGCCGGCACCGGCGGCTGCGGGGCCGGCCGCCTTCTTGCTCGTCCCGAGCCAGGTGCGCTTCGTCTCGTCCGGTCCGCGGTGGGCGGGCGAGGCGTTGAGCGACTCGTAGGGGTGCGGTACCGGTCCGACCGCGCCGTACGGCACGGGCTGCGCGGGGCCACCAGCCGGGCGGGGCGGTGCGAAGAAGCCGTACGGGTCGTCGGCGGGACCGGGGCGGGCGGTGGGCTCGGACACGAGTCCATGGTGCCTGCAGGACGAGCACCGGCGGTCATCAGGTTCTCTGTTTCGCCGAAAACGGCCGAGAAATTGACCCGTCTGGCCGCCTGCTCAGCCCTGAGCGCGCTCGGCCAGCTCGCGGGCGGTCTCACGCGCACGGGTCAGGGCGGCGCGGGCGCCGTGCGGGCTGGCCCCGGCCAGCCCGCAGGTCGGCGTCACCACCACCTGCTCCAGGTCACGGACCGGCAGGCCGACGTCGGACCACCACCGAGCCACCCGAGCCGACAGGGTGGCCGCGCCGGGCAGCTCACCGAGCGTCGGCACGACCCCGGCCCACAGCGCCACGCCGGCCTCGACCGACGCCGCCACCGACTCCCAGCCGGCCGGACCGAGCAGGGTGACGTCGACCGCAATCGCCTGTGCGCCGGCGTCACGCAGCAGCCCGATCGGGACGTCGGGCGCGCAGCAGTGCACCGCGGTGGACCCACCCGCCTCGACCGCGGCGGCCAGCACGCTCGCCAGGCCCTGCTGCACCTCGAGCGCCGGCACGGCGCGCAGCCGACCGAAGCCGGACGCGGTGGGCACCCGCCCCTCGAGCACGGCGGGCAACGCGGGCTCGTCCAGCTGGACGACCGGCTCGGCTCCCGGAACCAGCCGGACGACGTCCGCGACCAGCTCGCGCACCGTCTGAGCCATCGACTCGAGCAGGTCACGGGTGGCACCGCGGTCCACGACTGCCCGCTCGCCACGAGGCAGCCAGACGGTCGAGGCGAGGGTCCAGGGCCCGGCCAGCTGCACCTTGAGGAGCCCGGCGTAGCCGTCGAACGCAGAGGCCATCCGGTCCAGGTCCTCGCGCCAGAACGCCTCGGCGCGGGCCTGGTCGCGGCCGGGCCGGTCCACCAGCCGCCAGCCGCCGGGCTGCAGGTCGATGGGCAGGCTGACCAGCCTCGCCGCGGCCCGTCCGATCAGGTCCGCCCCCGGGCCGCGGGACGGCAGCTCGGGCAGGAAGGGCAGCTCCGTGAGCTCGCCCCGGACCACCGCGAGCGCCTCGGCCACATCGGTGCCGGGCCAGGATCCGATCCCGGTCGCGCTCACCGCCGGGTGGCCGTGATGGTTGCCGACCCGACCACTCGGGTGCCGCTGTACAGGACGACGGCCTGCCCCGTCGCGACGCCACGGATCGGCTGGCGCAGCTCGACCTGCACCGAGCCGTCGGGCCGCACCTCGGCGACGGCCGGCACCGCCTCGCCATGGGCGCGGACCTGTGCGGTCACCTCGACCGGACCGTCGGGCACGGCACCGCACCAACGCTGCCGGTCGCCGACCACCACGCGGACGTCCAGCGCCTCGGCGGGGCCGACGACGACGGTGTTGGTCACCGGCTGGATGTCCAGCACGTAGCGCGGCCTGCCGTCCGGCGCGGGGCGGCCGATCGAGAGTCCCTTGCGCTGTCCGACGGTGAACCCGTAGGCGCCCTGGTGCTCGCCGAGCACCTCGCCGGACTCGTCCGTCACCTGACCCGGGCGCGATCCGAGCCGGCGCTCCAGCCACCCCCGGGTGTCGCCGTCCGCGATGAAGCAGATGTCGTGACTGTCCGGCTTGTCGGCGACCGCGAGCCCGCGGCGGGCGGCCTCGGCCCGGACGTCGACCTTGTCGGTGTCGCCGAGCGGGAACATCGCCCGGGCCAGCTGGTCGGCGGTCAGCACGCCGAGCACGTAGGACTGGTCCTTGCCGTGGTCCACGGCGCGGTGCAGCTCCGGCCCGGACTCCCCCGCCCGGACCTGGGCGTAGTGCCCGGTGCAGAGCGCGTCGAAACCCAGCGCTACCGCCTTGTCCAGCAGCGCCGAGAACTTGATGGTCTCGTTGCAGCGCAGGCACGGGTTGGGGGTGCGGCCGGCCTCGTACTCCGCGACGAAATCCTCGACGACGGCCTCGGCGAACTGCTCGGACAGGTCCCACACGTAGTACGGGATGCCGAGGACGTCGGCCACCCGGCGCGCGTCGTGGGCGTCCTCGACGGTGCAGCAGCCGCGGGCCCCGGTGCGCAACGTGGCCGGGTTGCGGGACAGCGCCAGATGGACGCCGACCACCTCGTGGCCAGCCTCGACCGCACGCGCCGCGGCCACGCCGGAGTCGACCCCGCCGCTCATCGCGGCCAGGACCCTCATCGGCCGGCCCCGGCGGCGGCCACTGCCCCGGCGCCACGGGCCCGGGCCACCGCGGCGGGCAGCGCGGCCAGCACGGCGGCGACGTCCGCCTCGGTGGAGGTGTGACCGAGCGAGAGCCGAAGCGCGGAGCGCACCTCTGCCTCCGGCATGCCCATCGCGAGCAGGACGTGGCTGGGCTGCGGTACGCCGGCCTGGCAGGCCGAGCCGGTCGAGCACTCGATGCCCTGGGCATCGAGGAGGTAGAGCAGCGAGTCGCCGTCGCAGCCCTCGAACGAGAGGTTGAGCAGTCCGGGCAGCCGACCGGCCGGGTCGGGGTCGCCGTGCACGACGAAGTCCGGGACCTGGGCGCGGATACCCGCGACCAGCGCCTCGCGCAGCGCGGTCAGCCGGACCCGGGTGCCGGCCAGCTCGTCGGCCGCGATGCCAGCGGCCACGGCGAACGCGCGGATCGCCGGCTCGTCCAGGGTGCCGCTGCGAACCTGACGCTCCTGGCCGCCGCCATGCACCAGCGGGGACAGCTCGGCACCGCGGACGGCGACCAGCGCGCCGACGCCGACCGGTCCGCCGATCTTGTGGCCGGTGACACTCATCAGGTCGAGCCCGCTGCGGGCGAAGTCGACCGGCACCTTGCCCACCGCCTGCACGGAGTCAGAGTGCACCGGGATGCCGTGCTCGTGGGCGATCTGGACCACCTCGGCGACCGGCTGCACGGTGCCCACCTCGTTGTTGGCCCACATCACGCTGACCAGCGCGACGGACGCCGGGTCCTGCTCGATCGCGGCCCGCAGGGCATCCAGCCGCAGCCGGCCCACCGCGTCCACGGGCAGCCAGACCGCCTCGGCACCCTCGTCGTCCACCAGGGCCTGGGCGGCGTCCATCACCGCGTGGTGCTCGATCGAGCTGACCAGCACGCGGTGCCGGCGCGGGTCGGCGGCCCGGCGGGCGCGGTAGGTGCCCTTGACCGCGAGGTTGTCGGCCTCGGTCCCGCCGGAGGTGAAGACGACCTCGCTCGGGCTGGCGCCGACGGCCCGCGCCAGCTGCTCGCGGGACTCCTCGACGACCCGCCGGGCCCGCCGCCCGGCCGTGTGCAGGGACGACGGGTTCCCGACGACGGACAGCTCGGCCACCATCGCCTCGATGGCCTGGGGCAGCATCGGCGTGGTCGCCGCGTGGTCGAGGTAGACGCTCACCGTCTCAGTCTAGGTCGCTTGCTCACCTCGGCCCGCCTTGCTCAGCTCGACCCGCTCCGCTGGCGCGGATCGGCGGTCTGAGCTGAGCAAGGCGGGCGCGGGTGAGCAAGGGGTCAGGTCAGCTCTTGGCCTTCTCGATCGCCTCGGTGGCCTGCGGCAGGACGGTGAACAGGTCGCCGACGACGCCGAAGTCGACCAGCTCGAAGATCGGTGCCTCCTCGTCCTTGTTCACCGCGACGATCGTCTTCGACGTCTGCATGCCGGCCCGGTGCTGGATCGCGCCGGAGATGCCGTTGGCGACGTAGAGCTGCGGGGAGACCGTCTTGCCGGTCTGGCCGACCTGGTTGGCGTGCGGGTACCAGCCGGCGTCCACCGCGGCGCGAGAGGCGCCGACCGCGGCGCCGAGCGCGTCGGCGAACGCCTCGACCGGCCCGAAGTCGCCGTTGGTGCCGCGACCGCCGGAGACCACGATGGCGGCCTCGGTGAGGTCCGGGCGGCCGGTCTTCTCGCGCGGCTTGCGCTCGATGATCGCCGCGCCCTTGGCGGCGTCGGAGATGGTCGGCTCGAAGGCCTCGTCCGCGGCCGCGGACGGCGCGGCCTGCGGGGTGGCCGAGTTCGGCTTGACGGTGATGATCGGCGTGCCCTTGGTGACCTTGGCCTGCACCGTGTACGAGCCGGCGAACACCGACTGGGTGGTGGTCAGGTCGGCGGCCACCGCGACCGCGTCGGTGATCAGGCCGGAACCGGTCTTGATCGACAGCCGGGCTGCGACCTCCTTGCCCTCGCCGCTGGACGCGATCAGCACCGCAGCGGGCGAGGTGCGCTCGACCAGCTGGGCCAGCGCCTCAGCGGTCGGCGCGACCAGGTGGTCGATGACGTCGGCGGACTCGATGCGGTAGACCTTCGCGGCACCGAACTCGGCCAACGTGTCCTTGGCGGCGGCGAAGGCAGAACTGTCCCGCGCCACGAACACCGCGGACGGCTCGCCGAACTGGCGGGCGATGGTCAGCAGCTCGGTGGTGGTCTTGCGGACTGCCCCGTCGACGTGGTCGACGAGCACGAGTACTTCGCTCATCAGGCTCTACTCCTTGTCAGGAAGGTCAGACGGGGTCAGACGAACTTGCGGGACACGAGGAACTCGGCGAGCTTGGCGCCGCCGTCCCCTTCGTCGGTGACGACCTGGCCGTGCTCCCGCGGCGGGCGGGCGGTGACGGACTCGACCGTCGTCCAGGCTGCGCCGAGGCCGACCTCGCCGGCGTCGATGCCGAGGTCGGCGATCCCCCAGGCGTGCACCGGCTTCTTCTTGGCGGCCATGATCCCCTTGAACGAGGGGTAGCGCGGCTCGTTGATCTGGTCGGTCACGCTGACCACGGCCGGCAGGCTCGAGGTGATGGTCAGCGTGGACGCGTCTCCGTCGCGGCGGATCGTGACGCCGTCGCCGGAGACGGTGACCTCGCTGGCGTAGGTGACCTGCGGCAGGCCGAGGCGCTCGGCGAGCATCGCCGGGACGACGCTCATCGCGGCGTCGGTGGAGGCCATTCCGGTGAGCACCAGGTCGACCTTGGTCTCGGCGCCGAGCTTCTCGATCGCCTTGGCCAGCACCAGCGACGTCGCGGCGGCGTCCGAGCCGGCGATCGCGTCGTCGCTGACGTGCACGCCGGCGTGGGCGCCCATCTGCAGCGACTTCTTCACTGCCTCGGCGGCCTGCTCAGGGCCGACGGTCAGCACGGTCACCTGGTCACCCTCGGCCCCGCTGGCCTCGACGATCTTCAGCGCCTCCTCGACGGCGTACTCGTCGAGCTCGGACAGCCGGCCGTCGACGCCGACCCGGTCAGTGGTGTGGTCGGAGTCCTCGAACGTGCGGTCCGCTTGCGCGTCCGGCACGTACTTCACGCACACGACGATGTTCATGGTCGGGTCTCGACCTCCACTGTGCTCGACCGGCGCCTGCCGGAGGGGGACCGGATCGTCCCTCGATGTCGGGGAACAGCCTGCCAGTCGCGTCCGGTGAGGACACCACCGGTCCGACCGGTCGCCGGAGCATGATGTTACCGGTGGGTAATGTGATGGCAAGCGGTGAGCCGGTGAGGCCCGTCACACTGGGCCCGAGAAAGGGGTGAGCGCGATCGACCAGCACGCACGCGGCCTCGCGCTGACCGGTGAGCGCACCGGGCCAGGCATCTGGCACGAGAGCTACTGGTATGCCCGGCATCTGGCGGCGTACCGGTTCGTGGCCTCTGCCATCGCGCGCAGGGCCGTGGCAACGGCGTTCGCCAGGGCGGACGCAGCTGCCCCGATCACGCTGGACGCGGGCTGCGGCGAGGGGTACGGGATCGAGGTCCTGCGTGACTGTGGCAGTCCAGTCGTCGGCCTCGACTACGACCCCGATGTCACAAGGCACGCCGGCCGAGGCACGGACCGGAACGTGCTGCGCGGCAACGTCGTCCGGCTCCCGCTGGCCGCCGGCTGCGTCGATGCCGTCGTCTCGCTGCAGGTGGTCGAGCACATCTGGACGCCCTTGGAGCTGGTCGACGAGTTCCACAGGGTGCTGCGCCCCGGCGGCCTGCTCGCGCTCTCCACCCCGAACCGGCTCAGCTTCTCCCCCGGGCTGCAGCGCGGAGCCCGGCCCACGAACCCCTTCCACGTCCGTGAGTACGACGGCGAGGAGCTGCTCGAGTTGGTCGGTACGCGGTTCGCCGAGACCGAGCTGCTCGGGGTGCACCGCGGGCCACGGTTGGTCGAGCTGGACGAGAGGTACGGCTCGTTGACCGCTGCTCAGCTCGCCGCCCCGCCGGAGCTCTGGGACGGCGCGCTGGCGGCCGCGGTCCGGTCGGTGCGGCCCGAGGACTTCGTGGTGGGTCGCGCGGCGGACGACGCACTGGACCTGCTCGTGCTGGCGAGCCGCGCGTGAACGAGGTCGGCAGCTTCGCGCTGGTGCTGCACAGCCACCTGCCGTGGCTGGCGCACCACGGCCGCTGGCCGGTGGGCGAGGAGTGGCTGTACCAGGCGTGGGCCGGGTCCTACCTTCCGCTGACCAGGATGCTCGGCGAGCTGGCCGACGTCGGTGCTCGGGACGTACTGACCCTGGGCGTGACACCGGTGCTGGCGGCTCAGCTGGACGACCCGGCTTGCGTGGCTGCAGCTGCGACCTGGGTCGGCATGTGGCAGGCGCGCGCCGTCGAGCTGGCTGGCCGGGGCGACCCGGCGCTGCGCGACCTGGCGAGCCGGGAGTACCGCGCCGCGGCCCGTGCCGCCGAGCAGCTGTCGACCCCTTGGCGGCACGGCGGCTCGCCGGTGCTCCGCTCCCTCGCGGACGCCGGAGTGGTCGAGCTGTTGGGCGGTCCGGCGACGCATCCGTTCCTGCCGCTGCTCGACGAGCGGGTCGCGCGGTTCGCGCTGGCCGCCGGCCTGGCGGACGCGCGCAGCCGGTTCGGCGCGTTCGGTGGCGGGATCTGGGCGCCGGAGTGCGGTTACTCCCCTGGCCTGGAACGGGTCTATGCGGATGCCGGGGTGACCCACTTCCTCGCGGACGAGGCGACGCTGGCCGCGGCCGGGCGATCGACCTCGGCCGCCTGGCGGGTGCGGGGCCGCGAGGTCGCGGTCTTCGGTCGCGACCTGTCGGTGACCGACCGGATCTGGAGCTCGCGGATCGGCTACCCCACTGGCCCTGAGTACCGCGACTTCCATGCGGTGGACGAGCACAGCGGGCTGCACCTACACCGGGTCACCGGATCCGGCGTCCCATCGTCCGGCAAGGGGCGCTACGAGCCGGGCCGGGCGGCGCTGGCCGTCGAGCGAGACGCCCAGGAGTTCGTGGCGCGGGTGCGCGACCGGCTGACCGAAGTCGCTGACCGCGACCGCCGCCCCGGGCTGGTCGTCGCCGCCTACGACACCGAGCTGTTCGGACATTGGTGGCACGAAGGTCCGGCCTTCCTGGCCCGGGTGCTGCGGTTGTTGCCTGCGGCGGGCGTGCGACTGACCACCTTGCGCCGGGCGCTCGAGGACGGTGCGGTGCGCGGTGACATCGACCTGCCTGCCGGGTCGTGGGGTGCCGGCAAGGACTTCCGGGTCTGGGCCGGGCCGACGGTGGAACCCTTGGTGGACGAGGGTTTCTGGGTGCAGCGCCGCCTGCTCGACGTGCTGGATGCGGAACGCCTCGGCCGCCGGTTGCTGGTGCGGCGCCCGGACCTGGACCAGCTCGCACGCCAGGCGCTGCTCGCCTTGTCCAGCGACTGGGCGTTCATGGTCACTCGCGACCAGGCGGCCGACTACGCCTGGCGGCGAGCCGACGAGCACCGTGCCGCGTTCCACCGGCTGGCCGAGCTGGTGCAACGGGGCGACCGGCAGGGTGCCACCGAGGAGGCTGCCCGGCAGCGGACGACGGACGGACCCTTCGGCGACCTGGACGCCAGAACCCTTCTGCGGCAGGGTTCCTGAGGTGCGCGTCCTGCACCTGTCCTGGGAGTACCCGCCGGTCGTGCACGGCGGGCTGGGCCGGCACGTCGACGCGCTGACCCGTGCCCAGGCTGCCGCCGGCGACGAGGTCGGCGTCGTCTGCCTCGCCGACGACCTGACGGCCGGGCACCGCGCGCAGCCGCAGGCACCAGCGCTCGAGGTCCGCGACGGCGTCTGGGTGCGGCGGGTGCGCGCACCCGTGGTTGCCGACCCGGTGGCCGACCTGGCGTCGTCGATGGCAGTGGTGCAGCAGCGGATGCGCTCCACGGCAGCGGGTCTGGCCGCCGACGTGGTGCACGCGCACGACTGGATGGTGGCCGATGCGGCGCGCGCGGTCGCGGACGACCTCGGCTGCCCGATGGTGCTCACGGTGCACGCCACCGAGCTCGGACGGCGCGAGGGTCGGCTCGATGGCCCTGTGCCGCAGGCGGTGCACGAGGCAGAGTGCCGGGCCGTCGTCGCGGCGGACCGGGTGGTGGTCTGCTCCACCCCGATGGTCGACGAGGTGGTCGAGCACGGCGCAGAGCGGTCGGCGGTCTGCGTGGTGCCTGGCGCCGTCGAGGGCTCCCGCTGGTGCACCTCGCCGGCGCAACGTGGGTCTGCGCGGGCTCGGTTCGGCGCGAAGGGTCCGCTGGTCGTGGCCGCTGGACGGCTGGAGTGGGAGAAGGGCTTCTCGACGTTGTTGCGGGCCATGCCTGCGGTGTTGGCCGCACATCCGGCGTGCAGCGTGGTCCTGGCCGGAACCGGCTCCTACGAGCCGCAACTGCGCGCCCTGGCCGGCGACCTCGGACTCGACGGGTCGCTCGAGCTGCCCGGGCGTCTTGGTACGCCGGACCTGGCCGGCCTGTTCGCTGCTGCGGACGTGGTCGTGGTGCCGAGCCGGTACGAGCCGTTCGGCCTGGTGGCACTGGAGGCCCAGGCAGCCGGGGCAGCGGTGGTCGCGACGGCGGTGGGCGGGCTGGGCGAGATCGTCGAAGACGGTAGGACGGGGCGCCTGTTCGCACCCGGCGACGTCGACCGCCTCGCTGCGATCCTGACGGTCTTGCTGGGCGATCCCGCTGGGGTCGCAGGCCTGGCCGCTGGCGGTACGGCCAAGGCTCGGCAGCGCACCTGGGCCGGCGTCGCCGACGCTCTGCGCTTCGTCTATCCGGACGCGCCCGGCTGAAACGTCTGCCTCCGGGCACCGGCAGCGAGCCGGCGAGATTCGAGGCTCGGTGGCGATACCCATCGCAGGCTGGTCTGCTGGGGTCCATGGCTGACGAAGGCACGCTCAAAGGAGCCTTGCAGGAGGCCGGGGCCACCGCGCTGGGCCAAGACCATCGTGACGATCCCGTCCTGCCTGGTTCGGGCGGCCCGGCGGGCAATGCGCGCCTCACGGCGTGGACCGGGATGGTCCTGCTCGTGCTGTTCATCGCGGAGCTCGTCACGTTGCTCGACGTTCGCGGTCTGATCAGCTGGCATCTGGCGCTCGGCGTCCTGCTCATCCCGCCTGCGCTGCTGAAAACCGGGACGACCGGCTGGCGGATCGTGCGCTACTACGCGGGCAATCCGCCGTACCGGTCGGCCGGCCCTCCCCCGCTGTTGTTGCGCGTGCTCGGCCCACTGGTCGTCATCACCACATTGGCAGTGCTGGGGTCCGGGGTGATTCTGGTCCTGGTCGGCGAGTCAGCCAGCCGGCAGCACGCGGTCACGCTCGCGGGACAACGAGTGGATCTGATCACGTTGCACCAGGCGGCGTTCGCCCTCTGGTGTGTCGTTACGGGATTGCACTTGCTGGGCCGGATGGTCCCTGCCTGGCAGCTGACTCGCACCACCCGAACCCACGTGCCTGGAGGCCCGTGGCGAGTCGCGGCCCTGCTGGTGGCGGCGTTGCTTGGCGGCCTCTGCGTCGTATGGGTGTTGCTGGGCTCGGGAGGTTGGCACGATCCGGCGCAGCACCGGCCGCCGCACCAGGCCGTCAGGGTGCACGGCGCGGTGGAGGTTGGCGCACGGTTCCTGTGGACAAGCCACGATCGTGTCAACGTCGCATCGCGGGTGATGCGACGTTGACACGATGCCGTGGCTGAGCATGTTGGCCGCGCGCCGCCCACGCTCAGCCCTCCCCCGCCGCCCGGTGCTTGCGGGCCATGTCGGCCAGCGCCTGGCGTGCCGGCGCTCCCGCCTCGTAGGCAGCCTGCCGGTCACGCACCACCCGCCCGGGGATGCCGGCGACCACGACCCCGTCCGGGAACTCCCCGCGCGCCACGGCGTGCGCGGCCAGCACGCAGCCGCGCCCGAAGGTCGTGCCGCGCAGCACGCTCGCCTTGACCCCGATCCACGAACCGGCACCGATCCGCACCGGCGACTTCACGATCCCCTGGTCCTTGATCGGCACGTGCACGTCCTCGGTGACGTGGTCGAAGTCGCACACGTACACCCAGTCGGCGATCAGCGTGCCGGCGCCGATCTCGACGTCCAGGTAGCAGTTGATCGTGTTGTCCCGCCCGAGCACGCACTTGTCGCCGATGGTCAGGGTTCCCTCGTGCGCCCGAAGCACGTTGCCGTCACCGAGATGCACCCACGAGCCGAGCACCAGCCGCCCGTACCCCGGCCGGGCCCGCAGCTCGACCCGCCTGCCCAGGAAGACCATCCCGTGCGTCACAACGTGGGGGTAGCGCAGCCGCAGCACCAGCAGCCGCCAGTAGCGCACCAGGTACCACGGCGTGAAAGCCTTGTGCCGCAGCACCCACCGCAGGCTCTCGCCGGTCAGGTAGCGCGCCTGTCTGGGGTCGCGCCCGTCACGCAGCCGGAGCATCCACGCACCGAGGACGCCGTCCGGAACGGTCCAGCTGGTCCGCACCGCGTCCTCAGCCCGGCTTGGTGCCCGTGACGGCCACGTTGTAGAAGAAGCGGTCCGGCACGACCTTGCTCAGTGCCCGGTCCACGGTTCCCAGCCGCTGCCACGAGCCGAAGGCGAAGCGCGCCCAGCCCCACCCGAGCCGCTCGGGGTTGACCGCCGCCTCGAAGGTGCGCACCGGCCAGCCGAGGAACGCCGCGGCGAGCTCCTCGGTCACGGTCCGGACGTCGACCGCACCCGCGCGCAGCACGGTGCGGGCCAGCTCGTCCGGGTCGAAGGTGTGCAGGTCGACCACCCACTCCAGCGCAGCGGCCCGGGACGACTCGTCCAGCTCCTCCCGGGACCGGGACCACTTGTCTCGCAACGGCTTCAGGCGCGTGACCCGGGTGGTCGCCTGCCAGGTCAGCCGCCCGAGGTTGCGGGCGTACCAGCTGCCGATCCGGGTCGGCTCGCCGGCGATGACGAACCGGCCGCCCGGCCGCAGCACGCGCAGCATCTCGCGGAAGGCCAGCTCGACGTCCGGGATGTGGTGGATCACCGCGTGACCCACCACGACGTCGAAGGTGTCGTCGTCGTAGGGCAGCCGCTCTGCATCGGCCACCCGACCCTCTACCGTGAAGCCGAGCAGCTCGGCGTTGCGCTGGGCGGCCTCGACCATCCCAGGGGACAGGTCGGTGACGTGCACCTCGTCGAGCACCCCGGCCTGCTTGAGGTTGAGCGAGAAGAAGCCGGTGCCCGCACCCACCTCGAGCGCCTTCCGGTAAGGCCAGCCGCGCTCCCCCGCGACCGCCGCGAACCGGTCCCGGGCGTAGTCGATGCAGCGCTCGTCGAACGAGATGGACCACTTCTGGTCGTAGGTCTGCGCCTCCCAGTCGTGGTACAGCACCTGGGCGAGCTTGGTGTCCTGCCAGGCGGCCTCGACCTGGGCCGCGCTGGCGCGAGGGTTGGCGCGAGGGTTGGCGCGAGGGTTGGCGCGGGGGCTGGCGTGCGGGTGCGGCTGGCTCATCACTTACCTTCGAACGTCGCCTTGCCAGGGCCGTCCTCGACGAAGGACCGCATGCCCTCGGCGCGGTCCTGGGTCGCGAACAGTGCGGCGAACTGCAGCCGTTCGATCTCCAGCCCGGTGTCCAGGTCGGACTCGAGCCCGCGGTCGATCGCCTCCTTCGCCGCACGTAGCGCGTAGGCCGGCCCGCCGACGAAGCGGCCCATCATGGTGCGCGCGGCCGAGTAGACGTCATCCGCTGCCACCACCTGGTCGACCAGGCCGATCGCCAGCGCCTCCGCGGCGTCCACGAACCGGCCGGTGAAGATCAGGTCCTTGGCCTTCGCCGGGCCGACCAGCCGCGGCAGCCGCTGGGTGCCGCCGGCGCCGGGGATGATGCCGAGCAGGATCTCGGGCTGGCCGACCTTGGCGTTGTCCCCGCAGATCCGGAAGTCGCAGCAGAGCGCGAGCTCCATGCCGCCACCGAGCGCGTAGCCGGTGATCGCCGCGACGGTGGGCTTGGGGATCCGCGCCACGGCACTCAGCGAGGACTGCAGCGCACCCGAGCGGTCCGCCATGTCGGTGTAGGACATCTGCTGCATCTGCTTGATGTCCGCGCCGGCCGCGAAGACCTTCTCGCCGCCGTAGACGATCACCGCGCTGACGTCGCGACGGTCGCTCGCCTCCAGCGCGGCGTCCCGGATCTCCTCCTGCACCTGGGCGTTCAGGGCGTTCATCGGTGGCCGCTCCAGCCGGATCGTCCCGATGCCGCCATCCACCTCGAGCCGGACGTACTCGCCCACGAAAACCTCCCGCTTTCGCCGTCTCGCGACGGTCGTCGAACCCGCGTGCTGCTGGTCGATGGAGCCTAACCG
Organism: Angustibacter sp. McL0619; assembly: GCF_049994355.1. Lineage (NCBI taxonomy): Bacteria > Bacillati > Actinomycetota > Actinomycetes > Kineosporiales > Kineosporiaceae > Angustibacter > Angustibacter sp. McL0619. Next base: position 3,258,358 of record NZ_CP188257.1, read on the forward strand.
GCTAGCTGCCCTGGATCTCGCCGAGTGCCTCGTGCCAGAGGTTGACCGCGGTCAGCACGAGCTCCAGGGACGAGGTGACCACCAGCTGCAGCGGCGTCCCGGTCGTCACCAGGTGGTCGGCCGACACGATCAGGATCCGGTCACCCAGGGTGGTCTTGGCCACCGAGAGCCGGGACGAGACCGAGTTGCAGGCTCGCAGCATGGACAGCTCGTCGGCGTCCACGTCGTCCAGCCGCCACTGTCCGAACACCCGCAACACCGTGATCTCGCCCTCGGTGCAGCGCACGTACAGCTGCTGCCCCTGCACCTTCACCGCGACGTCGCCGTCGTCGTCGATGTCTGGGCGGTAACCCTCGTCGAGCAGGACGTCGAGCACGCGGCCGCGCAGCGGGCGCTGGTCGGAGGGGGGCGGGAAGTCAGGCAGGGACGTCGGGTCGGTCATGCGTCCACGGTAGTCGTGCCCGAAGGGCGGAATCACTACCGACCGGACGAGGTTGGCCCGGTCATGAGCCCATCGCGCGCCCGAGCCGTCGTCGCCACCGCCTACGGAGGACCGGAGGTGCTCGAGCTCGTCGAGGTCGACATCCCGGACCCAGGGCCGGGGCAGGTCGTCGTCGACGTCCGTGCCGCCGGGACCAACCCGGCGGACGTGAAGTCGTACGCCGGCGTCTGGGGCAAGGACCCGGCGGCGCTGCCGCTGCGGCTGGGCTACGAGGTCTCCGGGGTGGTCAGCGCGGTCGGTCCGGACGCCGAGGGACCGCTGGGGGCGATCGCGGTCGGCGACGAGGTGGCGGTGTTCCGGATCGCCGGTGGCTACGCGGAGCGGGTGCTCGTGCCGGCGTCCGCCGTGCTGCCCAAGCCAGCCGCCCTGAGCTGGTCCCAGGCCGCCGGACTGCTCCTGACCGGCGGCACCGCCACCCACACGGTGGTGGCCACCGGGGTGCGGGCCGGGGAGACCGTGCTGGTGCACGGCGGGACCGGTGGGGTGGGGCTGATGGCGGTGCAGCTAGCCGTCGACGAGGGAGCCACCGTGGTCGCGACGGCCAGCCCGGGCGGCCACGACCTGCTGCGCGACCTGGGCGCCGTGCCGGTCCGGTACGGCGACGGCCTGGCCGACCGGGTGCGGGCGCTCGCCCCGGGCGGGGTGGACGCGGCCATCGACACGGTGGGCACCGACGAGGCCGTCGACGTCTCGCTGGAGCTGGTCGCCGACCCGCAGCGGATCGCGACCATCGCCGCGTTCGGACGGGCGGCGTCGGCCGGCATCAAGCTGCTCGGCGGCGGGCCGGGTGCAGACCCGGGCGAGAACATCCGGATGCCCGCCCGGTCCAGGCTGCTGGAGCAGGCCGGCACCGGTCGGCTGCGCGTCCTGGTGGCCGACGAGTTCGCGCTCGCCGACGTGGCGGCGGCGCACCGTACGCTGATGGGTTCTCACGCACCGGGAAAGATCGTCCTCGTCACCTGAACGCAGCATCAAGGCACCTCGCGCGAGTGTCGAATCGCTCGTTGTCGTCCCAGAGGAGCCCCTGCCATGAACTGTCCCGCCTGCCGGACCGACCTGCCTGCCAGCGCTCGCTCATGCCCGACCTGCGGGTCGGTCATCGCGTTCGCACCCGACGTGCCGGAGGCCCGGCTCGGCACTCCACTGCCGCCCTGGGAGCAGGAGGCGATGCGGGCCCGGCGCCCTTCCCTCGGCTACCAGCAGCCGGCCCGCCCGGCGGTGGCTCTGGCTCGCCCCGGCCCCTCCGTCGTGCGTTCCCCGAGCCGGGCGCGCCAGCCGGGCAGTTCGATCGGGGCGGCGGCCCCGGTCCCACCGCTGCTCGAGGGCGCGACGCTGCGACAGCTCGGCGGTCAGCTGCTCGCGGTGCGCGGCTGGGCGGCGGTGTTCGCCGTGCTGGCGGTGCTGCCGCTCCTGCTGCTGCCGGTGGCGCACGGCGAACCGTCCCGCACGACCTGGTTCTTCGCCGGCTACTTCGCGTTCGCGTGGGGTGCCGCCATGTACTGGATGATCCAACCCGGCCGCACGGACCTCTGGCTCGCCGTCCGCGTGGTGGGGACCGTGGTGCTGGGTGGCGGACTGCTCTCGGTCGCGGTCGAGCGCGCCTTCGCCCCCGACCTGCACCAGGTGGGGTGGGCCCTCGTCCTGGCGCTGCTCGAGGCGATCGTCACGGCGGCGCCACTGGTGGTGTTCCTGCTGATGGGCTCGATCAGCAGCACACCGCGCGCCTACCTGTTCCTGGGCGCCGTGTCCGGGCTCGGCTTCGCCGTGGTCGACAGCGTGCTGCGCCCGGCCGCGACACCCCCGCCGTCGCCCGTCGCCTCGTGGCACCTGCTGAACGGCACCCTGGTGCACGGCTGCTTCGCCGCGGCGCTTGCCTACACGATCGCCGCGGCAGCCACCCGGCGCGAGCGGGCTGTGGCGCTGGTGGCGGTGGGCACGGCCGTCGTCGGGACCCTGCACGGGCTCGGCACGCGCTGGTCGGACGGCTGGGTCGGTGCGGTCACCGGCGTCATCGCCGTCCTCGCCTTCGTGGCCTGCGCACGCACCGGTGACGCCATCACCGAGGCGATGGACGGCGAGCCGGCGCTCGCCCACGTGCAGCTGGAACGCACGGACGCCGGGCCGCGCGGGTCGCACCGTTCGACGTGACCTCACCCTGCGGGCGCAGGGCTGCTCAGCCGGTCGGCTCCAGCACGAACACCGGGATCAGCCGGCTCGTCTTGGTCTGGTAGGAGGCGTAGTCCGGCCAGACCTCGAGCGCTCGCGCCCACCACGTCTCGCGCTCCCCGCCGGCCAGCTCGCGCGCCGTCATGTCCCGCGGTGCCGGGCCGTCCTGCAGCTCGACGTGCGGGTCCGCGGCCAGGTTGTAGTACCAGAGCGGGTTCTCCGGGGCGCCACCCTTGGAGGCTACGACGGCATAGCGTCCCTCGTGCTCGACCCGCATCAACGGAGTCTTGCGCAGCTTTCCACTGCGCGCACCCCGACTGGTCAGCACGATGATCGGCACGCCCTGCAGCGTGTTGGCCTCCTGGCCACCGGAGCTCTCGTACTGCTCGACCTGGTCGCGGGCGTGCTGATAAGGGCTCGGCTCATAGGTTCCGTTCAGCGGCATGACTGGGCCAACACCAGCACCCGGTCGGCGATTCCGCACAGTGTGCGACAGACTGCCTGGGGTGAGCGGGCGCAGGCGGGACCACGAGGGACCGGCCCGGCTCGGGGTGTGGCTGCGACCGGACGACCAGGGCGCGGCGCCTGGCGCGGACGTCGCCGTGTACGCCTCGCACGCCGAGGCCGTCGAGCTGTGCGTCTTCGACGGCCCCGGCCCCGGTGCCGGTGAACGCCGGATCGAGCTGACCGAGCGGGTGCACGGCGTGCACTTCGGCTTCGTACCCGACCTGGCCGCTGGCACGGCGTACGGGCTGCGCGCGCACGGACCCTGGGACCCCGCCCGCGGCCTGCGGTACAACCCCGACAAGCTCCTGCTCGACCCGTATGCGCGGGGCATCGCGGGCGAGGTCACCTGGCGCCCGGAGGTGTTCGGGCACGTCGTCGGCGAGGACCTGGCCGGCGATCCCGAGGTCCGGGACGCGCACGACTCGGCGGCGTTCGTGCCACGCGGGGTGGTGCTGGACGACGGCTTCGACTGGGGCGAGGACAGTCCGCCGTCCGTGCCCTGGTCGCAGACGGTGCTCTACGAGGCGCACGTGCGCGGCCTGACCCGACTGCACCCCGGCGTTCCGTACCACCTACGCGGCACCTACGCGGGGCTGGCCCACCCGGCCACCATCGAGCACCTGACCCGGCTCGGCGTCACGACGGTCGAGCTGCTGCCGGTGCACGCGTTCACCAGCGAGCCGGCCCTGGCCCGACGGCACACCTCGAACTACTGGGGCTACAACACGCTGGGCTTCTTCGCCCCGCACGCCGCCTACTCCAGCGCGAGCGTTCCGGCGGGGGTGCTCACCGAGTTCAAGGGGATGGTCCGGCTGCTGCATGCCGCCGGCCTCGAGGTCGTGCTGGACGTCGTCTACAACCACACCTGCGAGCAGGGCCGCGACGGCGCCACCCTGTCCTGGCGGGGCCTGGACAACCGCGCCTACTACCGGCTGGACGACAACGGCCGCGACGTCGACGTGACCGGCTGCGGCAACACCCTGGACTTCCGCCACCCCCGGGTCGTCCAGCTTGCCCTGGACTCGTTGCGCTACTGGGTCGAGCACTGCCACGTGGACGGTTTCCGGTTCGACCTGGCCACCGCGCTGGCCCGCGGCCGGGACGACGGCTACGACCCGGACCACCCGTTCCTGGTCGCCATGCGCAGCGATCCGGTGTTGTCCCGGGTCAAGCTCATCGCCGAGCCGTGGGACGTCGGCCCGCACGGCTGGCGCACCGGGCAGTTCCCGCCGCCGATGACCGAGTGGAACGACCGCTTCCGCGATGCGGTCCGCACCTTCTGGCTGCCGGACGGCGCGCGAGCCCTACGCGGCGAGCCGGGCCACGGGGTCCGCGAGCTGGCCACCCGGCTGAGCGGTTCGCAGGACCTGTTCGGCGTCGGGGACCGCGGCCCGCTGGCGTCGGTGAACTACGTCGCAGCGCACGACGGGTTCACCCTCGCCGACACCACCGCGTACGAGTACAAGCACAACCAGGACAACGGCGAGGGCAACCGGGACGGCCACGACGACAACCGGTCGTGGAACCACGGCGCGGAGGGCACCAGCGATGACCCCGACCTGCTGGAGCGGCGGCGACGTTCGCTGCGCAACCTGCTCGGCACCGTGCTGCTGTCCACGGGGGTACCGATGCTCGCCGCCGGGGACGAGCTCGGGCGCACCCAGCGCGGCAACAACAACGCCTACAGCCGAGACGACCTGGTGTCCTGGCTCAACTGGGACCTGGCCGACTGGCAGCAGGACCTGCTGGCCACCACGACGCAGCTGCTGCGGCTGCGCCGCGAGCACCCCGCCTTGCGCCAGCGCGCCTTCTTCGGAGGTCGCCCGGTGCACGAGGACGGCACGTTCGACCTCGGCTGGTTCGACGCCGACGGCCGGGCGATGGACGAGTCGCGCTGGCACGAGCCCAGGACCCGGGTGCTGCAGGCGTTCCTGCACGCTGCACCGGCGGGCGGGCGCTCGCTGCTGCTGGTGCTGTGCGGCGCCGGGCAGGACGTCGAGGTCACCCTGCCCGGCCCGCCGTGGGCGTCGTCCTACGAGCTGGTCTGGAACAGCGCCGAGCCCAAGCCGGTCGACCCGACGTCCGGGCACGACGGTGTGCAGCAGGTCACTGCGCTGTCCATCCGGCTGTATGCCGCGACGCCCTGAGCCGGGCTGCGACCCGGCTCAGGCGTTGACCACCAGGCCGAGCTCGGTGGGGCTGGCCAGGCCGGCGTGCGAAGGCAGCACGCGCACGGTGTACCCGAACGCGCCGGTCCGGGCGAGCTTGATGTCTCCCTCGAACCGGTGCCGGCCGCCTTCGTAGCTCTCGGCGTGGTGCAGGGTGACCAGCTGGGTGTCGGTCAGCTCGTCCTGGTAGGACACCCGGCCGTGCACCACCTGCACCTGCACGTCCCCAGCGCCCAGACCGTCCAGCGACACGAAGGCCTGCACGGACAGCACGTCCCCGACCTGCGGGGCGTCGCTGACGCCCGAGGACTCGACGTGGTCGACCCGCACGGAGTCCCACGCCGAGCGCACCCGCTTCTTCCACGCCGCGAGCTCGCGCGCACCCGGGTGCCCGTCGCCGTCCAGGGCCCAGCCGGCCCGGGCCGCCGGGGTGTACAGCTGCTCCACGTAGTCGCGCACCATCCGGGTGGCGAGCACCTTGGGGCCGAGCGAGCGCAACGTGTGGCTGACCATCTCGAGCCAGCGGCCCGGCAGACCGGTGTCGTCGTCGCGCGCGTAGAACCGTGGTGCCACCTGACCCTCGATGAGGTCATAGAGCGCAGCGGCCTCGAGGTCGTCGCGGTGCTCGGGGTCGTCGACGCCGTCCGCGGTCGGGATCGCCCAGCCGTTCTCGCCGTCGTACCACTCGTCCCACCAGCCGTCCAGGATCGACAGGTTGAGGCCGCCGTTCAGCGCCGACTTCATGCCGGACGTGCCGCAGGCCTCGAAGGGGCGCAGCGGGTTGTTCAGCCAGACGTCGCAGCCGGGGTAGAGGTACTGGGCCATCGCGATGTCGTAGTTGGGCAGGTAGACGATCCGGTTGCGCACCTCGGGGTCGTCGGCGAAACGCACCATCTGCTGGATCAGCGACTTTCCCTTGTCGTCGGCCGGGTGCGACTTGCCGGCGATGACCAGCTGCACGGGTCGATCCGGGTGCAGCAGCAGGGCCTTGAGCCGGTCCGGGTCGCGCAGCATCAACGTCAGCCGCTTGTACGTCGGCACCCGCCGGGCGAAGCCGATGGTCAGCACGTCGGGGTCCAGCACGTTCTCGATCCAGCCGAGCTCGGCGCCGCTGGCGCCACGTCGCAGCCAGGACGAGCGCAGCCGCCGGCGCGCCTCGAGGACGAGCTGCTCGCGCATCTCGCGGCGGGCGTTCCACACCTCGGTCGCCGGGACGCGCGGGACGTCGTCCCAGACGTTGGCCTCGGCCACCAGCCGGGTGCCGAGGTACTTCTCGGCCAGGTCGAACACCCGGTGGTCGACCCACGTGGGGGCGTGCACGCCGTTGGTGATCGACGTGATCGGCACCTCGCGGTCGTCGAAGCCCGGCCACAGGCCGTCGAACATGGTGCGGCTGACCTCGCCGTGCAGCTGGGAGACGCCGTTGGCGCGGCCGCCGAGTCGAAGACCCATCACGGCCATGTTGAACACCCCGGACTCGCCGCCGGGGTAGTCCTCGGCGCCGAGCGCGAGGATGCGCTCGACCGGGACGCCGGGCAGCGCGCTGTCGCCACCGAAGTAGGTCTGGATCTGGTCGGTGCCGAAGCGGTCGATACCGGCCGGCACGGGCGTGTGCGTGGTGAACACGGTACCCGCCCGAACCGCCTCGAGCCCCTCGTCGAAGGTGAGCTTCTCGGACTGTACGAGCTCGCGGATCCGCTCCAGCCCGAGCAGGCCGGCGTGGCCCTCGTTGCAGTGGTAGACGTCCGGCGCCGGTGCACCGGTCAGCCGCGACCACAGCCGCAGCGCACGCACGCCACCGATGCCGAGCAGCATCTCCTGCTGAAGGCGGTGCTCGCCTGAGCCGCCGTACAACCGGTCGGTGATGCCGCGGGCCGCCTCGTCGTTGGCCTGCACGTCGGAGTCGAGCAGCAGCAACGGCACGCGGCCGACCTGCGCCTTCCACACGTGGGCCACGAGCTGGCGACCGCCGGGCAGCGCGACCCGGACCTGGCAGGGTGTGCCGTCGGGCTCGCGCAGCAGCGCCAGCGGAAGGCCGTCCGGGTCGAGCACCGGGTAGGTCTCCTGCTGCCAGCCCTCCCGGGACAGGGACTGCTTGAAGTAGCCGGTCTTGTAGAACAGCCCGACGCCGACGATCGGCACGCCGAGGTCGGAGGCGGCCTTGAGGTGGTCGCCGGCCAGGATGCCGAGCCCACCCGAGTACTGGGGCAGCACGGCGGTGATGCCGAACTCGGCGGAGAAGTAGGCGATGCTGCGCGGCGCGCCGGCGTTACCGGCCGCGGCGGCGTGCTGGGTGTACCAGCCCGGTCCCTGCAGGTAGCCGTCCAGGTCGGCGGCGGCCGCATCGACCTTGGCGACGAACGCCGGGTCGGCAGCGAGCTCGGCCAGCCGGTCCGGGCCCAGGTCACCCAGCAGTGCGACCGGGTCGTGCCGGACTGCGGCCCAGCGCTTGGGGTCCAGATCGGCGAACAGGTCGCGGGTCGGCGCGTGCCAAGACCATCGGAGGTTGCTGGCCAGGTCACCCAGGGGTGCGATGGCCGACGGCAGGACGGTGCGGACGCTGAAGCGCCGGATTGCTCTCACTGGTTCAGGGTAGTACGACCCCGGTGAGGATTCCGACCCCGTCAGTGGGTTTCTTGCAACATACCGCAAGATGTTTCAGATGGTGGACGCGCCGGTTCATCCCGTCCGCGAAGATCGGCCGTGAAGATCAGCGGGGGTCGCGGGGCCGTCTCGACCTGGGTAGCGTCGGCCCGGTGATCGGTCGCATCCCCATCCTGTCCGTGTCCCCGGTGGTCGACGCCGGACGCTGGCCCGCCCGTGCTGTGGTGGGCGAGGCAGTGCCCATCCGCGCCACCGTCTTCCGCGAGGGGCACGACGCCGTCGCCGCCACGGCGGTCCTGGTGGACCCGACCGGCGCCGAGCGCGAGCGCCGCGCGATGACCCTGATCGCACCCGGGTTGGACCGCTGGGAAACCGACGTCGTCCCGGACGGCGAGGGCGACTGGACGTTCCGGGTGGAGGCCTGGTCCGACCCGTACGGCACCTGGGAGCACGACTCGGTGATCAAGGTGGCGGCCGACGTCGACACCGAGCTGATGCTCACCGAGGGCGCGCTGCTGCTCGAGCGGGCCGCGGGCGCCAAGGGCCGGCCCAAGGCGCACGCCAAGGCGCTCCAGGACGCGGCGACCGGGCTGCGCGACGCCTCCCGGCCGGCCCAGGCCCGGCTCGCCGCCGGCACGTCCGCGGCGGTGCACGCCGCGCTCGCCGCGGACCCGGTGCGCGAGATGGTCACCGCCAGCGCGGACTACGTGCTTCGGGTGCAGCGTGAGCTGGCCCTGGCCGGGGCCTGGTACGAGTTCTTCCCCCGCTCCGAGGGCTCGCGGTTCGACAAGAAGACCGGCACCTGGTCCACCGGCACGCTGCGCACCGCGGCCGAGCGGCTCCCCGCCATCGCCGCGATGGGTTTCGACGTCGCCTACGTCACGCCGGTGCACCCGATCGGGACGACGAACCGCAAGGGCCGCAACAACACGCTGGACCCGCTGCCCACCGACCCGGGCTCGCCGTACGCGATCGGCTCGAAGGACGGCGGCCACGACGCGATCGAGCCGACGCTGGGCACCTTCGAGGACTGGGACCACTTCGTCGAGCAGGCCCGCGCCGCCGGGCTGGAGGTGGCCCTCGACCTGGCCCTGCAGTGCAGCCCGGACCACCCCTGGGTGGGCGAGCACCCCGAGTGGTTCACCACCCGGGCCGACGGCACGATCGCCTACGCCGAGAACCCACCCAAGAAGTACCAGGACATCTACCCGCTGAACTTCGACAACGACCCGGACGGCATCTACGCCGCGGTGCTGCGCGTCGTCCTGACCTGGGTCGAGCACGGCGTGACGTTGTTCCGGGTCGACAACCCGCACACCAAGCCGGTTCGGTTCTGGGAGTGGCTGATCGCCGAGGTCAACGCCGACCACCCGGAGGTGATCTTCCTTGCCGAGGCGTTCACCAAGCCGGCCATGATGCACACGCTGGCCAAGGTGGGCTTCCACCAGTCGTACACCTACTTCACCTGGCGCAACACCAAGGACGAGCTCACCGAGTACCTGACCGAGCTGAGCGGCGAGACGGCGGACTACATGCGGCCGAGCTTCTGGCCGACCACGCACGACATCCTCACCCCGTACATGCAGTACGGCGGGCGGGCCGCCTTCAAGCTGCGGGCGGCGCTGGCCGCGACCATGGTGCCCACGTACGGCATCTACGCCGGTTACGAGCTGGTGGAGAACGTCGCACGGCCGGGCGTCGAGGAGCAGATCGACAACGAGAAGTACGAGTTCAAGCACCGGGACTGGGCGGCGGCGCAGCAGGCCGGCACCAGCCTGGCGCCGTGGCTGACCCGGCTCAACGACATCCGCCGCGCCCATCCCGCCCTGCGCCGGCTGCGCAACATCGACTTCCACCTGACCGGTGACGACAACGTGATCTGCTACTCCCGCAGGCTGACCGCGGCGCAGTCCCCCACCGGCCGCGAGGACCTGGTCATCGTGGTCGCCAACCTCGACCCGCACGGGATCCGGGAGACGATGGTTCACCTGGACATGCCGCTGCTGGGCATGGGCTGGCACGACGGGTTCGCCGCCCACGACCTGGTCACCGAACGCACCTGGCACTGGGGTGAGAACGTGTACGTACGCCTCGACCCGCACGAAGAACCCGTGCACGTCGTCCACGTGAGGGGGCTGTAGTGGAAGGGCTGAACCTGTCCTCGCCCGGCCTGCGGCACGACCCGAACTGGCACAAGAAGGCCGTCTTCTACGAGGTGCTGGTCCGCGCGTTCTCGGACTCCAACGGGTCCGGCTCGGGCGACTTCACCGGGCTCATCAACCGGCTGGACTACCTGCAGTGGCTCGGTGTCGACTGCCTGTGGCTGCCGCCGTTCTACGCCTCCCCGCTGCGCGACGGCGGCTACGACATCGCCGACTACTGCTCGGTGCTGCCGGAGTTCGGCACCATGCCGGACTTCACCGAGCTGGTCAGCCAGGCGCACGCGCGCGGACTGCGGGTCATCGTCGACCTGGTGATGAACCACACCAGCGACCAGCACCCGTGGTTCCAGGCCAGCCGGTCCGACCCGGACGGACCCTACGGCGACTACTACGTCTGGACCGACGACAACACCAAGTACCAGGACGCGCGGATCATCTTCGTCGACACCGAGACCAGCAACTGGACGTTCGACCCCGTTCGGCGGCAGTACTTCTGGCACCGGTTCTTCAGCCACCAGCCGGACCTGAACTTCGACAACCCGGCCGTGTGGGAGGCCATGTTCGACGTCGTGCGGTTCTGGATGGACCTCGGCGTCGACGGGTTCCGGCTGGACGCCATCCCGTACCTGTTCGAGGACGAGGGCACCAACTGCGAGAACCTGCCCGCCACCCACGACTTCCTGCGCAAGCTGCGCGCCATGGTGGACGAGGAGTACCCCGGCCGGATCATGCTCGCCGAGGCCAACCAGTGGCCCAAGGACGTCGTCGAGTACTTCGGCACGGACGAGGACCCGGAGTGCCACATGGCGTTCCACTTCCCCGTCATGCCGCGGATCTACTACGCGATGCGCGACGAGTCGGCCCGCCCGATCCTGGACATCCTGGCCGACACCCCCGAGCTGCCGTCGCACGGTCAGTGGGGCACGTTCCTGCGCAACCACGACGAGCTCACCCTCGAGATGGTCACCACCGAGGAGCGCGCCGCGATGTACGGCTGGTACGCGCCGGACCCGCGGATGCGCGCCAACGTCGGTATCCGCCGCCGGCTGGCCACCCTGCTGGACTCCTCGCGCGCCGAGATCGAGCTGGTCAACGCCATGCTGCTGTCGCTGCCGGGCAGCCCGTGCCTGTACTACGGCGACGAGATCGGCATGGGCGACAACATCTGGCTGGACGACCGCGATGCCGTGCGCACCCCGATGCAGTGGACCCCGGACCGGAACGCGGGCTTCTCCGTCGCCGACCCCGGCAAGCTCTACCTGCCGACCATCCAGTCCCTGGTGCACCACTACAACACCGTGAACGTCGAGGCCCAGCTCGCCTCGCGCAGCTCGCTGCTGCACTGGACCCGCGCGATGCTGGCGATCCGCAAGCGCCACCCGGTGTTCGGCCTGGGCCGGTACGTCGCCGTGGAGAGCTCGAACGAGTCGGTGCTGGCCTTCCTGCGCGTGCTGGAGGACGACCCCCAGGGCGGCGGCGAGGCGCCCGAGACCGTGCTGTGCGTGAACAACCTCGCGCAGACGCCCCAAGGCACCCGGCTGCGGTTGGTCGACCACGGCGGCTGCACGCTGGGCGACCTGTTCGGCGGTTCGGGGTTCGCCGCTGTCCCGGAGGACGGCGACCTGTCCCTGTCGCTGGGCTCGCGCGACTTCTTCTGGCTGCGAGTGGAACCCGGCGACGGCCGGGACGGCCGCGACAGCCGCGACAGAGCCGAGGCTGATCGTGGCTGAACCGAGCGCGGCGGCCACCGCCACCATGAACCCGCCCTTCGCACAGCTGCTGCCGCCCTGGGTCTCCACCCAACGCTGGTACGCGGGCAAGGGGCGCACCCCCCAGCTGCGACGGATCGGCGGGCTGCGCTGGCAGGACCCGGCCGGGCAGGTAGGGATCGAGACCTGGCTGCTGGCCGACACCGTCGGCGACCGGACCGTCGTCTACCAGGTGCCGCTGACCTACCGCGACGAACCGGTGCCCGGGCTCGAGCACGCGCTGGTCGGAGTCAGCGAGCACAGCACCCTGGGCACCCGGTACGTCTACGACGGCCCCCACGACCCGGCCTTCGTTCAGGCGGCGCTTGACCTCGTGCTGCGCGAGAGCACCGTCGTCTCGGACGGTCCGGCCGGCACCGGCGAGGGCACCGGGTACCGCCAGCCGGACGTCACCGCGCCGGCCGTCGGACACCTGGTCGACAGCCGTGTCCTGGGCGCCGAGCAGTCGAACACGAGCGTGGTGCTGCAGATGGCCGCGGCCGACGGCACGCTGGCCCGACCGTTGCTGCTCAAGCTGTTCCGGGTGCTGCACGCCGGCCCCAACCCGGACGTCGTCATCCAGTCCACCCTGGCCGACGCCGGTTCCACCCTGGTCCCACGTCCGATCGGCCGGGTCGGCGGGCGGTGGACGACGGATGCCGGCCCGGTCGAAGGGCACCTCGCGTTCCTGCAGGAGTTCGTGCCCGGTGCCCAGGACGCCTGGCAGCAGGCCGTCGCGGCGGTCGCGGACGGCGTCGACTTCACGCTGGCCGCCCGCGAGCTCGGCGCGACCGTCGCGCGCGTGCACGCCACGCTGGCCTCGACGCTGCCCAGCCGGCCGCTGGACGACGTCGCGGCGGCCGCGCTGGCCGATGAGCTCCTCGTCCGGCTGGACTGGGCGGCGCGGCAGGCGCCCGAGCTGGCGAGCCGGACCACGGCCGCCCGCGACCTGCTGTCCGCCGCCGGCCACCCAGCGAACCACCCTGTGCTGCAACGGATCCACGGCGACCTGCATCTGGGTCAGGTGCTGGACGGCGGCGACCTGGGCTGGCTGGTCATCGACTTCGAGGGCGAGCCGCTGCGCCCACTGGCCGAACGCAGCCGACCCGACCTGGCGCTGCGCGACGTCGCCGGGATGATGCGCTCCTTCGACTACGCGGCCGGACACCTCGTCGTCGGCCCGGACGCCGGCGACCCGTCGGCCGCCGAGCGGGCGGCGAGCTGGGCGTCCGCGTGCCGGGACGCGTTCTGCGAGGGATACGCGGACGTGTCCGGCCACGATCCGCGCGAGTCCGGCGACCTGCTGCGCGCGCTCGAGCTGGACAAGGCGCTCTACGAGGTGGCCTACGAGGCCGGCAACCGGCCGGCCTGGCTACCGATCCCGCTCGCCGCAGTGGACCGACTGCTGGCGCAGACCTCCGAGGCCGAGGAGCACACGGTGTCTGACACCGCCCCACAGATCAGGCCGGTTCCGCACAGCGAGCTCGCCGAGCTCGTGCACGGCTCGCACGGCAACCCGCACGGCATCCTCGGGCTGCACCCCTACCGGGGCAGCCTGACCCTGCGCACCCTGCGACCGCACGCCCGCGAGGTGGTGGCGGTGCTGGCCGACGGGACCCGCTGGCCGCTGACCCACGAGTACGACGGCGTCTTCGTCGGCGTGCTGCCCGGCGAGGACGTCACCGACTACCGGCTGGACGTCAGCTACGACGGTGGGGACGGCTCGCCGGTCACGTTCCCCACCGACGACCCGTACCGCTTCCTGCCGACCCTCGGCGAGGTCGACCTGCACCTGATCGGTGAGGGCCGGCACGAGCAGCTGTGGACAGTGCTGGGGGCCCACCAGCGCACCTACCCCGGACTGATGGGCGACGTCACCGGAACCTCCTTCGCGGTCTGGGCGCCGCACGCCCGCGGCATCCGGCTGGTCGGCGACCTGAACCACTGGGACGGTGCCGGGTACCCGATGCGCTCGCTGGGCTCGACCGGGGTGTGGGAGCTGTTCGTCCCCGCGGTCGGTCCCGGCACCCGGTACAAGTTCGAGATCACCGGCTCGGACGGCGTCCGGCGACTGAAGGCCGACCCGATGGCGCAGGCCACGGAGGCGCCGCCGTCCACCGCGTCGGTGGTGACCCGCAGCGAGTACACCTGGGACGACCAGGCGTGGATGACCCGCCGGGCGCAGACCAACCCGCACACCGGGCCGATGAGCACCTACGAGGTGCACCTCGGCTCCTGGCGACCGGGTCTGAGCTTCCGCGACCTGGCGCAACAGCTGACCGACTACGTCGTGGAGACCGGGTTCACCCACGTCGAGCTGCTGCCCGTGATGGAGCACCCGTACGGGCCGTCCTGGGGGTACCAGGTCACCGGCTACTACGCGACGACCGCGCGGTTCGGCAGCCCGGACGACTTCCGCCACCTGGTGGACACGCTGCACCAGGCGGGGATCGGGGTCATCCTGGACTGGGTGCCCGCGCACTTCCCCAAGGACGCGTTCGCGCTGGCCCGCTTCGACGGTGAGCCGCTCTACGAGCACCCGGACCCGCGGCGCGGCGACCAGCCCGACTGGGGTACGCACATCTTCGACTTCGGCCGGCCCCAGGTTCGCAACTTCCTGGTGGCCAACGCCGTCTACTGGTGCGAGGAGTTCCACGTCGACGGGCTGCGGGTCGACGCGGTCGCCTCGATGCTCTACCTGGACTACTCGCGCAAGGACGGCGAGTGGCTGCCGAACGAGTACGGCGGCCGGGAGAACCTGCAGGCCGTGCAGCTGCTGCAGGAGACCAACGCGACGCTCTACAAGCGCGCGCCGGGCGTGGTGACGATCGCCGAGGAGTCCACGGCGTGGCCGGGCGTGACCCGGCCGACCCACCTGGGCGGCCTCGGTTTCGGGCTGAAGTGGAACATGGGCTGGATGCACGACTCGCTGGAGTACGTCCAGCACGAGGCGATCCACCGCCAGTGGCACCACCACCAGATGACGTTCTCCCTGATGTACGCGTGGAGCGAGAACTTCGTGCTGCCGATCAGCCACGACGAGGTCGTGCACGGCAAGGGGTCCCTGCTGCGCAAGATGCCGGGTGACCGCTGGCAGCAGCTGGCGAACGTGCGCGCCTACCTGGCCACGATGTGGGCGCACCCGGGCAAGCAGCTGCTTTTCATGGGCTGCGAGTTTGCCCAGGAAGCCGAGTGGGCCGACGCGCACGGCCTGGACTGGTGGCTGCTCGACCAGCCCGCCCACCGCGGCGTGCACTCGCTGGTTCGCGACCTGAACGCGGTCTATCGCGACGTGCCGGCGCTGTGGTCCCAGGATCTGTCCCCCGACGGCTTCCGCTGGATCGACGCCAACGACGCTGCCGGCAACGTGTTCTCTTTCCTGCGCTTCGGCGCATCGCCGGGCGACGACGTCCTGGCGTGCGTGGTGAACTACGCCGGGACGCCGCACCACGACTACCGGGTCGGGCTGCCCTTCGCCGGTCACTGGCGTGAGGTGCTGAACACCGACGCTGACCTCTACGGTGGGTCCGGCGTCGGCAACCTCGGCGGCGTCGACGCGGACGACCAGGGCTGGCACGGTCTGCCCGCTTCGGCACGGTTGAGCATCCCGCCGCTCGGCGCGGTCTGGCTGCTGGGGAGCCCTGCTCAACCCTGAGTCCGCCGGTGCCGATGCATCAGGAGCCGGACCGCGGCGTCTGCGGAGAGGAGCAGCCGTGGTGCACCCGTCTGTCCCCAGCTCCGCGGCGCAGGCCGTCAAGGCGCTGCACGAGCTCGTGCTGCAACCAGGTGCGCACTACCAGGATCTGCTGGCGGTGCCTGCCGAGTTCGCCATGCTCGCGATCGGCGCGGACACCGCCTCGCTGTCCCGCTGGGAGCGCGATCGAGGCATCATGCGCACGTTCGTCAACGTCGGGGCCGGCATCGACCCCGCCCGCCGCCAACCCACCGACGAGGCCTACGAGGTGGCCACCGACGCCGCGCTGAGCCGGGTGCTGACCGGCGGGCCCTCCTGCTACAGCACCGCCTCGCCGGACCTGCACGAGAGCGCCAGGGCGCTGCTCGCGGTCAGCCACAACGAGTCCGCGCTCAGCCTTCCGCTGCAGGTGGACGATCGGCTGTGGGGCGAGCTGTGGGTGGGCCGCCGGGACCAGGGCCTGACCCGCGAGCACCTCGAGCTGGCTACCGAGGTGGCCCGCGAGGTGTCCACCATGGTGTCCATCGTCGAGCGGCTTCAGCGGATGGCCCGGATGGCCTTCGAGGACGCGCTGACCGGGGTCGGCAACCGCCGCGTGCTGGAAGAGGCCCTGGACGAGCTGCTCGCGCCGGACGGACCCGGCACCACCGTGGTGATGTGCGACATCGACGGGCTCAAGGAGCTGAACGACACCCTCGGGCACGCCGCCGGCGACCGGGCCATCGTCGCCACCGCCGACGCCTTCGCAGCCGGCGCCGCGCAGGTGCCCGGCTCGGTCACCGTCCGTCTGGGCGGCGACGAGTTCGTGGTGCTGCTGGCCGGCGAGCAGCGGGCCACCGCGATCAGCCTGGTCGAAGCCGCGGCGCACCGGCTCGGCATGCACGAGCCACCTGTCGAGATCAGCTGCGGCATCGCCGTGGCTTCGGGCGGGATGGCTCGCCGGACCGCTCTGGAGGCCGCGGACGGGGCCCAGTACGCGGCTAAGTCCCGAGGGGCGCTGCTGGTGGTCGCCGCGGACCTCGCCGACCTGGCGGACCAGCCGTCCGAGCGCCGCCGCGGCCGGCGCCGCCAGTATGACCGCCGCCAGCCTGCGCAGGACCTGGTCACCGGGGTGACCACCGTGGTCGGCGAGCTGGCCGAGGTGCTCAGCGATGCACCGGAGTCCGTCGGCGGCCGGCTGCGCTGGCTGGGCGAGCGGATGATCGCGCCGCTGGACCTGCAGGAGTGGTCGCTGAGCCGGGTGAACCTGGCGGGCGACCGGCTGCTGACCACGGACTCGATGGGCCTGCGCCGGCTGCCGATGCGGTCCGCCCAGCCCCACGACCTGCAGGTGGACGCGCAGTTCCGGCTGGACGAGTATCCGGACACCGCTCGCGCGATGGAGCTCGACGCCTGGTTCACGATCAGCGCGGACGACGACCTGGCCGACCGCAACGAGCGCGCCGTGCTGCAGTCCATGGGAATGCGGCACGTGGTGGCGCTGGGCTGCCGGGACGGCGACGCCGGCTGGCTGCTCGAGCTGTACTCGCAGGCGCCCGACCTGGACGTGCTCACCGTCGCCAGCCTGCTGGCCGTCGGGGCCAGCGCACTGCTGAACCGTCCGTTCCTACCGCTGGCCGACCTCGCGCCCTGAGGCCCGGCTGCTGCCAGGATGGGGCCCATGAGCGACCCCAGAGCAGGACAACCAGCACAGGCCAGCGACCTGGTGGACGTCGACGCGCTGCTCGCGGCGTACGCCGACCGGGTCCCTGACGTGGACGACCCGGACCAGCGCGTCGCGTTCGGCACCTCCGGGCACCGCGGCTCCAGCCTGGACACGGCCTTCAACGAGGCGCACATCCTGGCGATCACCCAGGCCATCTGCGAGTACCGCGCCGCGCAGGGAACGGACGGTCCGCTGCTGGTCGGCAAGGACACCCATGCCCTGTCCGGGCCGGCCTGGCGCTCAGCGCTCGAGGTGCTGGTCGGCAACGGGGTGCAGGTGCTCAGCGACGCAGCCCAGGAGTACACCCCGACCCCTGCCGTGTCTCGCGCCATCCTGCGGCTGAACGCGTTGCGGGGCAACGGGTCCGGCGCCGGTGCAGCGGACGGCATCGTGATCACCCCCTCGCACAACCCGCCCAGGGACGGCGGCTTCAAGTACAACCCGCCGCACGGCGGCCCGGCCGACTCCGACGCGACCGGGTGGATCCAGGACCGGGCCAACGAGCTGGTGCGGGCCGGGCTGGACGGCGTCCGGCGGGCCAGCGCCGCACAGGTCGCGGACGCCGTCACGACGTACGACTTCCTCGGTCCCTACGTCGCCGAGCTGGCCGACGTCCTCGACCTGGACGCCGTGCGCGAGGCCGGGGTGCGGATCGGCGCCGACCCGATGGGCGGGGCGAGCGTCGGCTACTGGGGGGCGATCGCCGAGCGCCTCGGCCTGGACCTGACCGTGGTCAACCCGCGGGTGGACCCGCAGTGGTCGTTCATGACCCTCGACTGGGACGGCAAGATCCGGATGGACTGCTCCTCGCCGTTCGCCATGGCCTCGCTGATCGGCAGCCGGGACGCCTACCAGATCGCCACCGGCAACGACGCGGACAGCGACCGGCACGGCATCGTGACCCCGGACGCCGGGCTGATGAACCCCAACCACTACCTCGCGGTGGCGATCCAATACCTGTACGGCTCTCGGTCCGGCTGGGATCCCGCTGCGGCAGTGGGCAAGACGCTGGTCTCGTCGTCGATGATCGACCGGGTCGCGCAGGACCTGGGCCGCCGGCTGATCGAGGTGCCGGTGGGCTTCAAGTGGTTCGTGCCCGGCCTGCTGGACGGCTCGGTCGGCTTCGGCGGCGAGGAGAGCGCCGGGGCCTCGTTCCTGCGCCGGGACGGCTCCACCTGGACCACCGACAAGGACGGCATCCTGCTGGCGCTGCTGGCCTCGGAGATCCTCGCGGTGACCGGGCGCTCGCCGTCCGAGCACTACCGGGACCTGGTCGCCCGGCACGGCGAGCCGGCCTACGCGCGGGTGGACGCGCCAGCCAGCCGTGACCAGAAGGCGTCGCTGGCCAAGCTGACACCCGAGGCCGTGACCGCCACCGACCTGGCCGGCGAGCCGATCACCGCCAAGCTCACCCGCGCTCCGGGCAACGACGCGGCGATCGGTGGGCTCAAGGTGTGCACGGAGTCGGCCTGGTTCGCCGCGCGGCCGTCCGGCACCGAGGACGTCTACAAGATCTACGCGGAGTCGTTCCGCGGACCCGAGCACCTCGCCCAGGTGCAGGACGCGGCCCGTGAGGTCGTCGGCGCAGCGCTCGGCAGCTAGCTGTCAGTAGAGCGCGGCGGACAGCGCACGGCGGGCGGTGACCACCCGTGGGTCGGCCGGCCCGACGACCTCGAACAGCTCCACCAGGTGCTCGCGCACCGCGTTGCGCTCGTCGCCGCTGGTGACCCGCACGGTGTCGACCAGGCGGGCGAACGCGTCCTCGACGTGCCCACCGAGCAGGTCGAGGTCGGCCACCAGGATCTGGGCCTGCGGGTCCTGGGGTGCGGACGCCGCTGCCGCACGGGCGGTCTGCGGGTCCACGCCGTCGGTCCGGCGCAGCAGGTTGACCTGGGACAGTCCGGCCTTCGCCTCGTCGTCGGCCGGCGACTGCGCGATGGCCTTCTCGTAGGCGGCGGCCGCAGCGTCCAGGTCACCGCGCTCGATCGCGTCGTACGCCTCGGCGTGCAGCGGCGGCAGCGGCGGCTCGTCCGGCGCCGGAGCGATGGGGCCGTCTTGCGCGTCGTCGTCCGGGGAGGCCTCGCCGGGAGCACCGGTACCGCCGGGCAGCGTGCCGGTCACCCCGTTCGCCTCGGCCACCCGAAGCAGCTCGTCCAGGTACGCGCGCACCTGCTCGTCGGGCAGCGATCCCTGGAACAGCGGCACCGGCTGCCCCTTGACCACCGCGACCACGCTCGGCACGGCCTGCGCCTGGAAGACCTGGGCCAGCCGGGGGTTGGTCTCGATGTCGACGCGCGCGAGCAGGAAGCGCCCGCCGTACTCGCCGGCCAGCCGCTCGAGCACCGCACTGAGCTGGGTGCTCTGCTCGGAGTAGGAGGCGCGCAGATCGACCACGACCGGAACGGTCAGCGACAGCTCGACGACGCTCTGGAACGACTCCTCGTCGGCCTCGACGACGAAGCCGGACGTCGGCCGGGACTCGCCGTTCGCCGCCTGCTCACGACGCTTGGCCTGGGCGGCGACGGCAGCGAGGTCGACGGCCCCGCGCAGGGAGATGGACGAGGCGGACGGGCCGGGAGGCTGGCTCATGGTGTCCGATTCTGTCAGACGGCAACCGGGGCTCAGGACCCGGTGACGGCCACCGGGTCCTCGGTGAACCCGAGCAGCTGGACCGGACCCTTGCCCTGCGGGGGAACTGCGAACACCACCATCTGCACGGTGCGCACGGTGGCGACCTTGGTGATCTTCTTCATGCCGCCACCGAGCGCCCGGTAGGCCGGCGGCGGGTTGATCACGCCGGCGCCCTTGCGCACCGTGAACCGGTCGAGGCGGTCGATGGCGGCGACGACCACGGCGCCGCCGTCCGCCGTCCGGAAGACCCGCATGCCGTTCTTCTGCGGCGCGTGGGTCTGGGTGAACACCGCGACGGCCTTGACGCTCTTGGCCTGGGCCGCGGCCTTGGCTCGGACGTCGGTGACCACCTTGTTGGCCGCGAACTTGGTCTTCTGCGGCCTGCCGGTCTGCAGCAGGGCCGCGAAGTCCTTCACGGCGGCGGTCGGTGTGGCGGCGAGGCCCGCGACGTCCGCCGGCAGCATCGAGGCGCCGCGGGTGTTCGGGGCGGTGGCCGGCAGCCCGACCCCCGGCAGCAGGTCGACCCGCGACGAGACCCGGAACGGCGACCGGACGTCGGGGCTGTCCAGGACGGCGATCTGCTGGGTCGACGCGCCGTCCGGCGTCCAGACCGCGATCACGGTGCGCGGGAAGGTTCGCCCAGCAGTCACCACGATGCGGGTGGGCTCGATGGTCGGCTGCAGCGCGCCGCCCGAGGTGTTCTTGGACGGGTCGAGCACCTTCTCGACCACGTAGCGCGGCGGCGCGGTCTGCAGAGCGAGGCCGGTGAACGCGGTCTGCGCGGCGTCCTGGGTGCGCAGGGCGTCCGCCCGCTGAGCCTGGCCGAGAGCGCGCTGGGAGACCCGGGTGGCCTGCTCGGTGGTGATCGCCGGCCGGCTGCTCAGCACGGCGGTGTTCGCCTGCAGGCCGAGCACCGACTGGGCCGCCGGCGCGCAGCCGGTCAGCAAGCCGGCCGCGGCGACGGCCGCGACGGACACCGTGACGGCCCGGTGCGTGGATCGACGGGTCATCGGCGTCTTCCGTTCGCTGGGGTCGCCCTGCGGCGCCCGACGTGCTGCGGCTTGCCGCTCGAGCGGCTGGTGGTGCTGGCCGCGGCTGCCGCCTTGGGCTTGGGGTGCCGGGTCGCCGGGAGCGGGAACCGGCGAGGGGGACGGCTCGGTGCGCGCATCCGCATCGCCAGCACGATCGCCCCCAGCCCGGCCAGCAGCAGCAGCGTCGGCACCCAGTACCAGAGCACCCGGCTCCAGCCGAGGCGAAGGGTCAGCGCGGGCAACGGCTTGCCGTCGGCCCGGGTGATCACCACCGTCTCGGCCCCCGGCCGAGCCTGGTAGCTGAGCGCTGCCGAGCCCGCGGCCGCGGCGCTGGACTGCCAGATGTCGACGGAGCCGGGGGCAGGCAGCAGGTCGTTGCCGTTCAGGTGGCTGGTGGCCAGCCCGCGCGCGCCGTCCATGCCGGTGACCAGGAACCGGTCGGTGCTCTCCAGCAGCGAGCGGGTGTCGTCCGGGCGGGCGCGGCCGATGAAGAGCTGGACGTTGTCGTCCGCCGGGTCGGCGACGTCGGCCCGCACCGAGATGCGCGGGCCCATCACGGCCGCCAGGGCGGGGTCGACGACCACGGCGCTGCGACCGGCGGGAACGGAGACCGCGCTGCGCCAGGTGCCCTTGGAGCCGAGCAGGACGACCCCCATCACCGCGAGGATGACCAGCACGAGCCCGACGAGGGTCAGGGCCCCCGTGATGGCTCGCTTCATCGACTCAGTGCTCCTCGTGCTCGGATCAGGGCGCTTCTTACCGGTTGGCTGGCAGCCCGGGCAAGTCCCCTAGGGTAGCCCGGCCGCAGGGCTGCTTCGAATCGGAACGGGCGTCCTCACCGAACCTCCAGATGCCCTCACCGAACATTCAGAACCTGGCAGGCTCCCGGTAGTCGCCCCAAAGGTCCTTCAGCGCCTCGCAGATCTCGCCGAGCGTCGCCTCCGCCCGCACGGCGTCCAGCATGGCCGGCAGCATGTTCGTCTCGCCGCGCGCGACGTCCACCATGGCCGCGATCCGCAGCTGGACCAGCTCGTCGTCCCGGTCGGCGCGGCGCTGGCCGAGCACGCGCACCTGCTCACGCTCGACCTCGTGGCTGACCCGCAGGATCTCCAGCTCGTGGGTGAGGGAGTCCGTGTGCACGTTGACCCCGACCACTTTCTTGTCGCCCTTCTCCAGGGACACCTGGTACTGGAACGCGGCCTCGGCGATCTCGGCCATGAACCAGCCGTCCTCGATGCCACGCAGGATGCCGCTGGTGATCGGGCCGATCTCGTGCTCGACGCTGCCGTCGTCGGCCCGGTCGCGGCCGCGCTCGCCCAGGTCGCGGATGCGCTCGAAGATCGCCTCGGCCTCGGCCTCGATCCGGTCGGTCAGGGCTTCGACGTACCAGCTGCCCCCCAGCGGGTCGGCCACGTTGGTCACGCCGGTCTCGTCCATCAGCACCTGCTGCGTGCGCAGCGCGATCTCGGCCGACTCGTCGGTGGGCAGCGCCAACGTCTCGTCGAGGGCGTTGGTGTGCAGCGAGTTGGTGCCGCCGAGCACTGCGGCGAGCGCCTCGACCGCCGTCCGCACCACGTTGTTGTACGGCTGCTGCGCGGTCAGCGATACCCCGGCGGTCTGGGTGTGGAAGCGCAGCCACTGCGCGCGGTCGGTCTTCGCGCCGTAGGTGTCGCGCAGCCAGCGGGCCCAGATCCGACGCGCGGCGCGGAACTTGGCGATCTCCTCGAAGAAGTCCACGTGCGCGTCGAAGAAGAAGCTCAGGCCCGGGGCGAACTTCTCCACGTCCAGTCCGCGCGAGAGGCCGAGCTCGACGTACGCGAAGCCGTCGGCCAGCGTGTACGCGAGCTCCTGCGCGGCCGTCGACCCGGCCTCGCGGATGTGGTAGCCGCTGACGCTGAGCGGCTTGTAGGCCGGGATGTTGTGCGCGCAGTACTCCATCAGGTCGCCGATCAGGCGAAGGTGCGGCTCGGGAGCGAACAGCCACTCCTTCTGCGCGATGTACTCCTTGAAGATGTCGGTCTGCAGTGTGCCGTCGAGCACGCCGAGGTCGACTCCCTGCCGCTCGGCCGCCACCAGGTACATGCAGAACACCGGGACCGCGGGGCCACTGATCGTCATCGACGTCGTGACGTCGCCGAGCGGGATGCCGGCGAACAGCCGCTCCATGTCGGCGGCGGAGTCGATCGCCACGCCACAGTGGCCGACCTCGCCCAGGCTCATCGGGTCGTCGGAGTCGCGGCCCATCAGGGTGGGCATGTCGAAGGCGACGCTCAGCCCGCCCCCGCCACGGCCCAGGATCATCCGGTAGCGCTCGTTGGTCTGCTCCGCGTTGCCGAAGCCGGCGAACTGGCGGATCGTCCAGGTGCGTCCGCGGTAGCCGGTCGGGTAGAGGCCGCGGGTGAACGGGAACTCACCGGGCCAGCCGATCCGCTCCATGCGCGGGTCGACGGCGCCCTGCGGCGGCCCGTAGACCGGCTCGAGGGTGCTGCCGGACAGCGTGCTGAAGTCCGCGTCGCGCACCTTGCCGGTGCGGGCGGCCGCGTCGTACCGCTCCTGCCAGCGTCGTCGTCCGGCCTCGATCGGGTCGCTGTCCTCGTGGGCGCTCATGGCCCCAATTTACTAGGACGTCCTACTACTTGTCACCTGCCCCCCTGCGCGCCCCCTCCACGCCCCCTCCACGCCCCCTGCGCGCCCCCCTGCGCGCCCCCAGCGGGCCCCCACTTGTGACGCGTTATTGGGGTCTCCGGGCCGGTTGAGACCCCCAGAGCTCCCCACAAGTGGGGCATGGGCGGACGGAGGGCGGGGATGGGGCGGCGGCAGGCGGGGATTCAGTCGGTGAAGTCGGACGCCGCGACGCGCACCTTGCGCAGCAGGTCGAAGAGCTGGACGCGCTCGGCGGAGTCCAGAGCCTCGAGCCCGAAGTCCAGCCGGACCAGGTCGTCGGTCGCTGCCTGGACGACCCGCCGGCCCTCGTCGGTGATGCCGGCCAGCGTTCCGCGACCGTCCTGCGGGTTGGGCGTCCGCTCGACCAGGCCAGCCTGCTCCAGGCGCTGCACGATGTTCGTCACGGACGTCGGGTGCACCATCAGGCGCTCGCCGATCTTGGACAGCGGCAGTCGCCCGGTGCGGCTGAACGTCAGCAGCACCAGCGCCTCGTAGCGCGCGAAGGTCAGGCCGTGCGCGCGCAGCGCCTCGTCGTACCGCGCGATCAGCAGCTGCTGCACCCGCATCACGGACGTCGCCGCGGCCATCGAGTCGTCCGCCCCCCAGCGCTCGCGCCACAGCTGCTGGGCGCGTGCGACCGGGTCGAAGCTGAGACGCAAGGCTTTGGGCACGAACGGAACCGTACCGTGGCTCAGGCTGGTAGCGGGCGGACCCACTGCGGCACACCGGCATCCAGGTGCAGCTCTCCGTCGCAGGCCGCGGCCGCCTCCGGGTCGTGCGTGGCCAGCACCACGGCCGCACCGCGGGCCGCCTCCTCGCGCAGCAGCTCGACGACCCTGCCCCGGTTCACGGCGTCCAGCTCGCTGGTCGGTTCGTCAGCCAGCAGCACCCGACCGGCCTGCGCTAGCCCGCGCGCCACCGCGACCCGCTGCTGCTGCCCACCGGAGAGCTCCTCGACCAGCTGGTGACCCGAGCTGCCCAGCCCGACGGACTCCAGCGCGGCCGCTGCCGTGACCCTGGCCGGCTCCGGCTCGACGCCAGCAGCCAGCAATGGCACCACCACGTTCTCGCTCGCGGTCAACACCGTGGCCAACGCGTTGCCCTGCGGCACCACGACCACGCCGAGCGCCACCGCGCCGTCCCGGGTGAGCACCGGCTCGCCGTCCACCGAGACGCTGCCGGAGTCGCCCGGCCGCAGCCCGGCCAGCGCCCAGAGCAGCGTGGTCTTGCCCGCACCGGACGGCCCGGTCACCGCGAGCACCTGACCGGAGCGCACGCGCAGCCCCGCGCCGTCCAGGACGGTGCGACCGTCGACGGCGACCGTCAGCCCCTGCGCCTCGATGTGCACCTGCTCGCTCATCCGGCCACCCCGTCGATCTGCTCGGCGCCGGCGGCGCTCTCGTCATGGTCCTCGCGGATCAGCCGCACCGAGCCGTCCGGCTCCAGGTGCACCCGCAGCAGCGACCCCGGCGGAACGATCTCGAGCACGTCCGGCGGCAGCGCGAGCGAGCCGTCCCGGCCGACGACCGCGAAGTCCTCGCCGCGACGTCCCTCGGCGCCCACCCGGCCGTCCCGGATCGTCACGGTGCGCCGCAGTCGCATCGCGACCTCGGGGTCGTGGGTCACCGCGACGACGGTGGTCCCGACGATCCGGTTGACGTCCTCGACGGCGGCCAGCACCTCGTCGCGACCCTCGTGGTCGAGCTGGCTGGTGGGCTCGTCGAGCAGCAGCAGTCCGGGCCGGGCGCCCAAGGCGACGCCCACCGCGAGCCGCTGCCGCTGGCCGGGTGAGAGCTGGGCCAGCGGCGTGCGTGCGTGGTCGGCCAGCCCGACCAGGTCGAGCACCTCCATCGGGTCCGGCAGGTCCTTGCGCTTGGCCGCGCGCGCCCCGCGCTGGGCGAACCGCACGTTGTCCACCGGCGAGGCGTAGGACAGTAGGTTGCGCATGGCGCCCTGGACGACGATGCCGACGTCGCTGGCCCGCATCCGCGCCAGCCCGCGCTCGTCCAGCCGGGTCAGGTCGTGCTCGCCCACCCGCAGCCGTCCGGCGCTCGGGCGCAGCAGCCCGGCCAGCAGGTTCAGCAGGGTCGACTTGCCCGAGCCCGACGGACCCAGCAGC
Source organism: Angustibacter sp. McL0619 (assembly GCF_049994355.1). NCBI lineage: Bacteria > Bacillati > Actinomycetota > Actinomycetes > Kineosporiales > Kineosporiaceae > Angustibacter > Angustibacter sp. McL0619. The sequence continues at coordinate 3,284,059 of NZ_CP188257.1, forward strand.
CCGACCACCTCGCCCGAGGCGATGTCCAGGTCCACCCCGGACAGGGCGACCACGTCGTTGCCCTCCAGCCGGTAGATGTGCACCAGCCCGTGGGCCGACACGTCCAGTCCGCTCATCGGCCGACTCCTCTCAGTGCCCAACGTCTCATCGCCCACCGTCCCTGATCCGCTCCGAACCGCTGCTGCGCAGCTGGCGCACCGCCACGCCGACCGCGAGCACCGCCAGCCAGGCGCACACCGCGAGCACGGTCCACCCGAAGGCGACCAGGTTCGGCGAGGTGTCCGGCGTCAGGACCTTCGAGTCCTCGTCCGCCATCGGCAGCACCGGCAGGACGACGACTGCGGCCACCGCGGCGGCGCCGACCGCGGCCACCGCCGCGACCAGGACGCCGGCCAAGTTCTCCACCAGCAGCCCGCGCCGCAGCAGTCCGCGTCGCACCCCCACCGCGCGCAGCGAGGCCAGCTCGACCGACCGCTGCCGCGAGCCGACGAACGCGGCGACCAGCAGCGCCCCCGTGGCGACCAGCACGGCGACCGCACCGCAGGCGAGGAACAGCAGCAGGGCCAGGACGGCGCCCTCCTTCTGGAGCTGGTCCTCGGCCTGCGCGGCCGTCGTCCGCGCGACCACCTGCACCCCGGATCCGGCCAGCGCGGTGCGCAGCGAGCGCTCGGCGGTGGGGTCGTCGCGGGACAGCCAGACCTGCTGCTCCGTCGGCTGCGGGGTGGCGACGCTACGCAGCATGAGCTCGAGGTCGACCATGCTCGCGTCGCGGCCGGCCTGGGGGATGAACTCGGTCCGGCCGGCGTCGCCGACCCGGGTCAGCACGCCGTCCGGACCCGTGACGGCGACGGTCCCGTTGGTGACCGCGGCGTCCTCGCCGAGCAGCGCAGGCACCGGGTACGGCGCGTCGCCGTGCATCACCCGGGCCGGGAAGCCGACCGGAGTCACCGCCTCGATCTTCAGCGCCGAGCCGGGCGTCAGGCTCGCGCGGGCTCCCCCGAGGTCCTCAACCGGCGGGCGCCAACCCGCGCGGTCGGTGAATCGGCCGTCGACCGGTGTGAGCTCGGCCGCGCTTGGACCGGCCGACAGCCCCCTCAGCGAGAAGGTGACCTCGCCGGTGGTGATGTCCAGGCCGGGGTGGCTGACCGTCAGCGCGACCAGCCGGCACCCGGCCGAGCACGAGTCGGGCACGGTGCCGGTCAGCGAGTGCCTGCCGGGCTTCAGCGCGCCGAGCCGGACGTCGGTCCAGCCGTCGGGGGTCTCGACCGTGGCCGACAGGTCGAGGTCGGAGGGGCTGTGCACCGACGCGACGTCCACGTCGGCCCGGAAGGCCCCGGGGCGCACCGTGATCGGGTCGACCAGCTTCGGCGAGAGGATCGCGGCCAGGTCGTCCGGGTCGCGACCGGCGAAGCCGGCCACGGCGTGCGCCCTGGTCCCGTCGACCGCTATCGACGGGCTCGAGTCGTCGTCCGGGGGCAGCCGGAGCACCGCCATCGCGTACGAGCCACCGGGGTCGGCGGCGCGCACTGCCGGCAGCAGCCCGCGCGCGGTCGGTGCCTGGACGTCCAGGACGACGGCCGCGCCGGTCTCGGCGAGCGCGCGCGCCTCACGTTCGCGAGCAGCGACGGTCCAAGCCTGCACGCCGATCAGCAGCAGGCAGATGGCGGCGGCCAGCACGCCGGTGGTCCGGGCCGTACCGGCGCGGCGGGCCACCCCGGCCCATCCGTAGATGGCCGCGGGCCGGCCCCGCTCGAGGGACCGCACCGTGCGGCGTCGGGACACGAACCGGACCAGCCGGGCAGCGACCAGGGCACCGGCCAGGGCGATGATCCCCGGCGCGGCCGACGCGACCGGCCCGGGGGCCGCGTCGGGCGCCACCGCAAGCTGCACGATGCCGGCCACCACCAGGGCGAGCACGGCACCCTCGACCGCGCCGGCTCCGCGGGTGCGGCTCGAGCCCGGGACCCGGCGCAGCAGGTCGGCGACGTGGCCGCGCGCGACTCCCCGAGCCGCCACCGCGGCCGCGACGATGCCGCCGACCACACCGAACAGCGCCGAGGCCACCACCCAGCCGGTCACCTGCAGCGAGGTGCCCGGCTCGAGCAGGTGCTCGGCGACCAGGTGGACCAGCCACCAGCCGAGCACCGACCCGATCGGCGCGGACACCAGGAGCAGCACCACGACCTCGGCCAGGCCGAAGCGCACGGTGCGCCCGGGAGTCAGACCGCGCAGCTTGGCCAGGCCCAGCTCGGGGGCGCGCTCCTGCGTCGCCGAGCTGACGACGTGGGCCAGGATCACCCAGGCGAGCAGCACCAGCTGCAGTGCGGCCAGCGGCGCCGCGACCCGCACGACGTCGCTGCGCCGCTGCGACTCCTCGATCAGCGACGGCAACTGGCTCGTCACCGTGACGAGCCGCTTGCCGAGCGCGGATCGCGTCGCTACGACCTGGTCCGAGACGTGCTGGGCGGACGCCAGGTCGATCTCGCCGGGCGCCACCGGTACGTCGACCGTGTACGACAGGACGTGCAGCTTCTTGGCGCCTCCCGGGCCGAGGAAGGCGAAGTCCGTGACCGCCGGGTCCTCGGACAGCCCGTGCGGCCGCTCGATCGGGTAGTAGGGGAACAGGTTCTGCCCGACCCAGTAGTCGTCGGCCACGTCGAACGGCGCCATGGTGCCGACCAGCGTCAGGTGCGCCGTCCCCTGCGAGCCATCCGGGTTCTGGACGTCGGTGAGCCCGGTGTCGAAGGTGTCACCGATCTTCAGCCCGAGCAGCTCAGCGCTGCGGCTGGTCATCGCGACCTCGGTCGGCGCGGTCGGACAGCGTCCGGTCGTGACGGGCAGGTGGTCGCACAGGCCCGCGCGGTCCATCAGCGGGACCACGACGGCTCCGCCGGCCTGGGGGCCCTTCGTGGGCAGGGTCTGCGAAGGCGTCAGCTGGGAGGTGACGGGCGTACCGAACACCGGCGGCGGCAGCATCGCCTTGAGCTGGTTGACCGTGTCGTCCATCTGCTGGGCGCGTGACGTGTCGTCGGTGTCGAGAACGGAGGGCCCCCCGAGGCGAGGGCCGGCCGCGTTGGCGGACACGTCCGCGTGAACGCTGCGGGCGTACACGTCCGAGCGGGTGAGCGCGCCGCGGGCGATCGACTCCTGCGCCGCGCGCGAGTACAGCGGGGCAACGACTGCGGCGGTCGCGGCGACGATCGCGAGCGCCAGCACGATGGCCGCCGTGGCCCGGCGGTAGGCGATGCCGCGCAGGGCCAGGCGAAGCCCGGTCAACCGCCCCTGCGGCCGCCCGCGGCGGGCCGCTCGCCTGCTCACAGGCCCTCCCGCAGCAGGTCCGGGGTGGCCTGCCGACCGAGCCGGACGCCGAGCCCGACGCAGACGGCGACCAGCACGACGGCGGCCAGGGCGGTCGCCGCGAGGACGGACGGCCAGCCGGCCGACAGGTCGGGTGCGGGCAGCCCGCTCTGACCGGGCGCCCGGGACAGGCTGAGCCAGGCGCCGATGGCGCCGAGCGCCGCACCGGCCAGGACGCCGACCAGGGCGACCAGGAGCTGCTCGCTGACCGCGGCGCGCCGCGCCGTCCGAGCGTCCACGCCGACCACCCGCAGCCCGGCCAGGTCGTACGCACGGGTCCGACCGGACGTCGAGACGGCCACCGCGAGCACCGCGGCGGCGAGCAGCAGCGCGACCAGGCCGATCATCTGGGTCAGGTGCAACGACAGCCCGCTGCCCTGTCGGGCCAGCTGACCCTGCAGTGTGCTGAGCCGCGTCACGCCGGTGACCTGGACGCCGTGCCCGCGCAGCGCGGCCACCAGCGCGGCCTGCCGGTCCGGGTCGTCCTGCGAGAGCCAGACCTGGGTCCGGGCGGTGGGCGCGAGCAGGCCGGAACGCTGCTTGGCGTGCTCGGCGGAAAGCAGCAGCGCCGGGGAGACCGCGCCGGGCACGCGGTCCAGCCGGACCGCGGCGTCGTAGGAGCTGTCGCCGCCGGTGGGCGCCGGCCCGTCCACCTGGCGGTCGGCCGGCAGGAGGGGGTCGTTGATCGCGCCCTGCCCGTAGGGGGACGCGCTGACGTCCTTGGTGGCCGCGACCGGAATGGTGAGCGGCTGGTCCAGCCTCTCGAGCAGGATCGAGTCGCCGAAGCTGCGCTGGGAGGCGTGCAGCGCCTGACCCGCGGGCTCCACCGAGTTCTGGGAGAAGCTGATCGACTCCCAGCCACCGTCGCGGGCCTTGAGGTCGACCGCCCTGGCGTTCGCGGTCAGGCCGTTCACGGTGAGGTCGAGCTGCGCCGTGCCGAGGTCGGACGGGTCGCGCTCGGCGGCGATCATCCGGAGGTCGCAGCCGCCCGCGCACTGCACCGGTGCCGTGAGCCGCTGGTCGCCCTCGCGAAGCTGACCGAGGTCGACCCGCTGGATCAGGCCGGACGGCGGCACGATCGTGGCGGTCAACCGCATGGGCCGGGTCAGGCCCTCGGGCACGGAGAAGCCGGTCACCTCCTCGGGCTTGGGGGTGAAGGGCGCCGACCGGAAGTCCACGTCGGCGGTGAGGGTGGTTCCGGTGAACCGCACCGGTGGCGAGGTCTTCGGGCTCAGCTTGGACAGGTCGGGCGCCCCGTGCCCGGCCTGGCCTGAGTCGTCCCAGAACGCCACCTTGCTCAGCCTCGGCAGGTCCGCGACGAGCGTCTTGACCCCTGCCCCGGACGGACTGGGCGCCAGCACCACGTCTGCGGCGTACCGACCGGACGGGTCTGCCGCGGCGACCGCGGCGGACAGGGCCGGCGGCTCCACCTGCTGGGTGTCCAGCACGACCTCGGCGCCGAGCGTGCGCCGGGCGGCGGAGGCACGCTGGTCGGCGCCCACTGCGCTCGCCGCCCCGGCGAAGACCAGCAGTGCGACCGCGACGGTCTCGATGGCGACCAGTCGGCGCAGCGCCGGCCGTCGCGCGATGGCCAGGCAGGCCAGCCCGGTGGTCAGGTGACCGCGGCGCAGCCTACGACGACCCACCCAAGCGGCCACCGGTACGACGATCTGGGACAGCAGCAGCCCGCCGGCCAGGGCGAGCAGCCCGGGCGCGATCAGCGCGGTCGGCGACTGGGCGTCGTCACCCAGCAGGGTGACCAGGCCGGCCACGCACAGGGCCACCACGACACCGTCCACGATCCCGGCCCGCAGGGTGGAGCTGCGCGGCGGGACCGAGCGCAGCAGCGTGACCAACGGCTCGCGGACCGTCGGCACGGCGGCGAATACCACCGCGACCAGGCCGACCGCGATCGAGGCCAGCACCGCCACCGCCTCCGGCCAGCTCGGCACCACGCGGATCCCAGGCAGCAGCCAGTGCCCGGCGGCCACCTGCGCGAGCTGCCATCCGGCCAGCCCGCCCACGACGCAGCCGACCACGACGACACCGCCGAGGTCGCGCACCAGCAGTCCGGCCGCGTGGCTGGGCAGCTGCCCACGCAGTCTGGCCAGGGCGACCTCGGGCCTGCGCTGCTCGGTGGTCGCCGCGGCCACGTAGGCGAGGACGACCAGGGCCAGCAGCACCGCCTGCAGCGCGACCAGCGGCAGCGGCGCCCGAGCGTCGGCGCGCGCGGCGGACGCCTGGTCGAGCAGCTGCGGGAGCTGGGTCTGGTTGCTCGCGTGCGCCGCGGACGCTTTGGCCTGCAACGCCTTCAGGTCGGATCGGACCCGCTGCTCGTCGCGCACGTCGAGGCCGTCGACGGCCAGCGGGACGTCGACGGTGCTCTCCAGCGTCCGCCAGGGAGCGGCGCGCAGGGTGGGCCAGTTGACGAAGACAGCGTCGCCGGAACGGACCTGCTGCTCCCCCGTGCTGCTGGTCGGGCTGTGGGTGGCCAGCGGGCGGGAGAAGAAGTAGGTGTCGGTGTCCTCGGCCTGCGCGTAGATGCCCACGACGACGGGGCGGGTCACGACGGCCGACGCTTGGTTCTGCCCGGCCGAGGAGTCGGCGAGGGCCAGCCGGCTGCCCACCTTCAGCCCGGCGTCCGCGGCAAGGGTCCGGGACACCACGGCTTGCCCGTCGCCCTGCGAGCAGGTGCCGGCGGACATCACCAGGTGCCGGCAGACCTGGTCGCGGGCGATCACGGGCACGAGGGTGGGGTTCTTGCCGATCACCAGACCGGGGGCGCTGCCGCCCCCCACCGACGCCTGCCAGGTGGACGACGAGAGCTCGGGCTGCATGGCCGCGCGAAGCTCGTCCGGGCTGAGCGGTTTGTCGGAGGACATGCTGACCGCAACACCACGGTCGTGCGGGGTGGCGGCGAGCAACGTGCCGCGCTGCACGGACTCCGCGACCGCCCGGGCGTATGCCACACCCAGCACCGCCGTGAGCGCGAGCATGCCCGAGAGCGCGCCCACGAGCGCGGCCTGTGCGGGCTGGGAGCGCAGTCGGGCAACCACCAGTCCCGTCACTAGGCAAGCCTCTCCGACCGGGACCCTCCCGGAAAGCGGCGCGCGGGCTTCGTGATGCAGTCGTGATCGCATCGTGAGCCTATGCACACGCAGTGCTAACGAACCCAGCGCTCCTCGATGACGCCGGTGCCGGGATGCGGCTTGGTCCGCCCGTCCGGAGCGAAGCCGAGCCTGCGGTAGAACGCCATCGCACGGTCGTTGCCGCGCAGCACCCACAGGCTCAGGGGCGCGTCGGGCGCCACGGCGTCGACAGCGGCCTCGAGCAGCGCTCGGCTGCGGCCGCTGCCGTGGTGCGCGGCGAGCACGTTGATCGCGTAGAGCTCGAAGGCGGGGTCCGCTGGGTCGTCGCGGCTCGGGCCAGCGGTCGCGATGCCGACCGGCTCGCCGTCCGCGCACAGCACGAACGTCCGGCGCGGCGCGGTGCCGTCGGCCTCACTGCGCAGCAGTTCGTGCCAGCGCTCGGTGAACGACTCGACCGACAGCTCGGCCAGATACGGCGCCGGCAGGACACCGGCGTAGGCCTCGCGCCAGACCTGCAGGTGCACCGGTCCGAGGCTGTGCTCGTCCCCGGGCCGTGCGGCGCGGATCGAGTACGGCACTAGCCCTGGTCCGTGGGCCCTGCCTCGATGGCAGCCTCGAGCCGGTCCAGCTTCGCCGTCATCTCGCCGGTCCGGCCCGGGCGGATGTCGGCCTTCAGCACCAGCGAGACCCGCTCACCGTGGGCGCCGACGACCTCGCAAGCCCGCTTGACGACGTCCAGGCACTCGTCCCACTCCCCCTCGATGGTGGTGAACATCGAGTCGGTGCGATTCGGTAGTCCGGACTCCCGCACGACGCGGACGGCGGCCGCGACGGCTGCCGAGACGGAGTCACCGGAACCGGACGGGGCGACGGAGAAGGCAACCAGCATGCCGGCAACCTACCTAGGCGTCGTCGCTGCGGACGAAGCGGGTGGTCGCCCTAGACTTTGCGCATGGCTGATCCGATCAGTGCCCTGACCCCGCGCGTCCAGGCGGCGATGGCGGCGGCACTGGGGCCACAGTGGTCCGACGCCGACCCGGTGATCCGACCGGCCAACAAGAAGCAGACCACGGCCGACCTTCAGGTCAACGCATCCATGGCCCTGGCCAAGACGATCGGCAAGCAGCCGCGCGATGTCGCCCAGGCCATCGCCGAGCACCTCGAGGCGCCCGACCTGATCGACCGCGTCGACCTCGCCGGCCCCGGCTTCCTCAACGTCACCCTGAAGTCCTCGTGGATCGGCGACGAAGCCACGGCGCTGCTCGACGACCCGCTGCTCGGCGTCGTTCAACCGCCCCAGGAGACGGTGGTCATCGACTACTCCGCGGCCAACGCCGCCAAGGAGATGCACGTCGCTCACCTGCGAACGACCGTCGTCGGCGACTCGCTCGCGCGGACCTTGGAGTTCCTGGGCCACAACGTGATCCGGCAGAACCACCTCGGCGACTGGGGTACGCCGTTCGGCATGCTGATCGAGCACCTCCTGGAGGTCGGCACCGACAGCGACGAGGCGAGGCTGCTCGAGACCGACCCGAACGCGTTCTACCGGGCCGCTCGGGCAAAGTTCGACGGCCCAGAGGGTGCAGAACCCGCGCTCGGCGCCGGTGACTTCGACGCGCGAGCCCGCGCGCGGGTAGCCGAGCTGCAGAGTGGAGACCCGCAGTCCCTCGCCCTGTGGAGCCGCATCATGGAGCTCACCCGCGGATACCTCAACCGCGTCTACCGCGAGCTGGACATCACGCTCACCGATGACGACATCCGCGGTGAATCGGCCTACAACGACCAGCTCGCCGAGGTCTGTGACTCGTTGCAGGCCAAGGGAATCGCCACCATCAGCGACGGGGCGCTGTGCGTCTTCCTGGACGGATTCACCGGCCGTGACGCCAAGCCGGTGCCGCTGATCATCCGCAAGTCCGACGGCGGCTACGGGTACGCCACCACAGACATCGCGACCATCCAGTACCGCTCCCTGGTGCTCAAGGCCGACCGGGCACTGTACGTCGTCGGTGCACCGCAGAACCTGCATTTCCGCATGTGCTGGGCCGCTGCCGACAAGGCCGGCTGGATACAGGGCACCGAGCCCGTCCACGTCCAGATTGGCAACGTCGTCGGCACCGACGGCAAGATCCTGCGATCCCGGACGGGCGACCTGGTCTCGCTGCAGTCGCTCGTCGATGCAGCCTTGGAGCGGGCAGCTTCAGTCGTCGCCGAGTCCCGGCCCGACCTCGATGAGCAGACCCGCGCCGACATCGCGCACAAGGTCGGCCTCGCCGCGATCAAGTACGCCGATCTCTCGGTCGGCCACGACTCCGGCTACACCTTCGACCTGGATCGGATGGTCGCGTTCCAGGGCAACACCGGCCCCTACCTGCAGTACGCCACGGCCCGCATCCGCTCCATCCTGGGGCGCGCCGATACCGTCGACCCGAAGGGGCCGATCGTGCTCACCGAGCCGGCCGAGCGCACTCTCGCCCTCAAGCTGCTGGACTTCGGCGCGGTCGTCGACCAGGTCGGTATCACCCTCGAACCACATCGGCTGGCGACGTACCTGTTCGACCTGGCGAGTGCGTTCACGACCTTCTACGAGGAGTGTCCGGTGCTCAAGGCGGAGTCGACAAAGCTGCGCGACTCGCGGCTGGCGCTGTCGCGACTGACCGAGAAGGTGCTCGTACAGGGCCTCGACCTGCTCGGCGTGGACGCGCCCGAACAGATGTGACCCGACGACCTGACCGCCGGCAAGCTGCCTAAGCGTCGTCCCAGCGGAAGAAGCGGGTAGCCACCGCCGTCAGCACGACCGCGAAGGCGAGCAGGATCAGGCACGGCCCGACGACCGCCTGCAGGCCCTGGTTGCGGGCCAGCACATCGAGCATGGCGTCGTTCATGTGCCGCAACGGGAAGACCTGGCTGATCCCGCGCAGCCAGGCCGGCGCCGCCGAGATGTCGAAGAACGTGCCGGACAGGAACGCCATCGGCAGCACGATGAAGTTGGCCATAGCGCTGGCCGCCTCCTCCGTCTTGGCGACCGACCCGACCAGCAGCCCGATGGACAGGAAGGCCAACGTGCCGCAGACCAGCAGCGGGGCAGCGAGCCACCAGCTGCCGGTCAGCTTCAACCCGAACGGTGGCGTCATGGCGAGCCCGACGTAGACGCCGGCCTGCACGAACGCGACCACCAGGCTCACCCCGACCCGGGCCGCCACCACCGTCCACGCCGGTGCCGGCGAGAGCCGCACCCGACGCAGCAGCTGCTTCTTGCGCCAGCTGACGATGGTCAGCGCCGCACCGAACGTCGCGGACGTCGCGATGCCCCAGCACAGGATGCCGCCGGTGGTGAACTGGATGGGCTTGAGCGACTGGTCCTCGACCCGTTGCGACTGCAGGTCCAGCTTCGGCGGCAGACCCGAGGCGGCCACGTTGGACCGGTCCACCACCGCGTTCAGGATGCCCTGCACGGTTGCCGCCTTGACCGGGTCGCTGGCCGCGTAGCGCAGCACCAGGGTGTCTCCCTGTTGCATCACCACCGCCGGGATGTCGCCCTTGCGGACCGCCGCTATCCCGGCGTCCAGGCTCGGGTAGGTCTTGGCGGTCAGCACGCTGGTCGGCAGGCCCTGTACCAGCACCCCGTCACCCACCACCCCGATCGTGACCTTGCTCGAGCCGGTGTTGGCGAAGATCAGCCCGAACACCACCAGGAACATCAGCGGGAAGAAGAAGGTGAAGAACAGCGCCATCCGGTCCCGGAAGAAGCTGCGCATCATCGCCCGGGCGAGGGTCCGCAGGCTGGTCCAGGAGGACGTCCTCGCGACGACCCGTGCGTACCCGGGCGCGTTGTCGTCGGGACGGTCGACGGCGGTTCTGGACGGCGAGGTCATGCCCGGTACTCCCGTCCGGTCAGGTTCAGGAAGACGTCCTCCAGGGTGGCGGTGCGGACGCTCACCCCGTCGAGGCGGTCCCGCTCGGCGAGCGCCTGCAGCAGGGCGGCCGGACGTCGGGTGCTCATCACCAGCTCGCCCTCGCCGTCCTGGACCCGGTCCGCGCCAGGCAGCCCGCGAGCCTCGACGGCGCTCAGCACGCCCTCGGGAAGCGCGACCCTGGTGTCGGCGTCCAGGCCGCGGACCAGGGCGGCCGGGGTGTCCATCGCGAGGATGCGACCGGCGTCCATGATGGCGACGCGGTCGCAGAGGACCTCGGCCTCGTCCAGGTAGTGGGTGGTGTAGACGACGGTGGTGCCGCGGGACTGGACCTCGCGCAGCACGTCCCACAGGTTGCGCCGGGCCTGCGGGTCGAGAGCCGCGGTGGGCTCGTCGAAGAAGACCAGCTCGGGGTCGTGCACCAACGCGCACGCGATCGAGAGCCGCTGGCGCTGACCGCCGGACAGCTTGTCCTCACGGGTGGATGCCTTGTCGGACAGGCCGACCAGCTCGAGCATCTCGTCGATCCGCGAGCCACGTACGCCGTACAAGGCACCGAACGTCTGCAACTGCTCGCGGGCGGTCAGCTTCTCGAAGAACGCCGAGGCCTGAAGCTGGACTCCCATCCGAGGCAACAGCTTCGGGTTTCGCGGCCACGGTGACTCACCGAGCAGCCGCACCGTGCCGGCATCCGGTTCGCGCAGCCCCTCGACCATCTCCAGCGTCGTGGTTTTGCCCGCGCCGTTAGGGCCGAGGATGCCGAAGAACTCACCGCGAGCGACGTCGAAGGACACGCCATCGACCGCGACGAGGTCGTCGTAAGACTTGACTAGGCCCTCGACCTGGATCGTCGTCCCCCGAGCAAGGCTCATGCCGCGCAACGCTACCCGAGGCCGGCGTTGACCACGTTATGTGTGTGAAGGCCCGCTTCTCGAGGCGCAGAACCCTGGTTAAGTGGGTATACGCCTACCTAACGTGGTCAACATCAAAGAGGGGCGCGGGTCAGTCGGTGGTGACGGCGGCGACGAGGGTGTCCGCGGCGGAGTACGGGTCGCGGTGGCCGTCGACGACCTCGGCGGCGAGCTCGTCCAGGCCTCGGCCGTGCCGCAGGTCGCCCATCCGCTCACGCAGCACGCCCATCGCGATCGCCTCGACCTCGTCGGCCGCGCGGCGCAGCCGGCGCTCGCGCAGGTGCCCGGTCTCACCCAGCCACGCCTGGTGCTTGTCGAGGGCCTCGACCAGGTCGTCCAGCCCCTCCTCCCGCGACGCCACGGTCTTGACCACGGGTGGCCGCCAGTCCCCCGGCGAGCGGGAGTCCCCCAGCGAGATCATGTGCCGGATGTCGCGCATCGTGGCGTCCGCGCCGTCCCGGTCGGCCTTGTTCACCACGAAGATGTCGCCGACCTCGAGGATGCCGGCCTTCGCGGCCTGGATGCCGTCGCCCATGCCCGGCGCCAGCAGCACCAGCGTCGTGTCCGCCATGGCGGCGACCTCGACCTCGCTCTGCCCGACCCCGACGGTCTCGACCAGGACGACGTCGCAGCCCGCCGCGTCCAGCACCCGCAGTGCCTGCGGGGTGGCCCAGGACAGGCCGCCGAGATGCCCGCGACTGGCCATCGATCGGATGTAGACGCCGGGGTCGAGCGCGTGGTCCTGCATCCGCACCCGATCGCCGAGCAGCGCGCCGCCGGAGAACGGGGACGACGGGTCCACCGCCAGTACTCCCACCCGCAAGTCCCTACCGCGCAAGGCTTTCACCAGCGCGGACGTCGAGGTCGACTTGCCGACCCCGGGGCTGCCGGTGATACCGATCACGTGCGCGTTGCCGGTGTGCGGCGCGAGGGTCGCCATCACCTCACGCAGCGCCGGGTGGGCATCCTCGACCAGCGAGATCAGCCGCGCGACAGCACGCGGACTGCCCGCCCTGGCCTGCTCGACCAGGGCGGGGACGTCGACCGCGCGCGCCACCGGCTGGTGTCTTCGACCGGACTCAGGCCTGCGGGACGCGCACGATGAGCGCGTCGCCCTGGCCGCCGCCACCGCACAGCGCGGCCGCGCCGACGCCACCACCGCGGCGCTTGAGCTCCAGTGCCAGATGCAGCGCGATGCGCGCGCCCGACATGCCGATCGGGTGGCCCAACGCGATGGCGCCGCCGTTGACGTTCACGATGTCCGCGTCGAGGCCGAGCTCGCGGGTCGAGGCCAGTCCGACGGCGGCGAACGCCTCGTTGATCTCGACCAGGTCGAGGGCGGACGGTGCGATGCCCTCCTTCTCGCAGGCCCTGGCGATGGCGCGCGCCGGCTGGCTCTGCAGGGTCGAGTCGGGGCCGGCGACGACGCCGTGCGCGCCGATCTCGGCGAGCCAGCTGAGACCGAGCTCCTCGGCCTTGGTCTTGCTCATCACGACAACTGCGGCGGCGCCGTCCGAGATCTGCGACGCCGAGCCCGCGGTGATCGTGCCGTCCTTGCTGAAGGCCGGCCGCAGCCGCGCGAGCGTCTCGATGGTGGTGTCCGCGCGGATCCCCTCGTCGTCCTTGAACACGACCGGGTCACCCTTGCGCTGCGGGATCTCGACGGAGACCACCTCGTCGTCGAACAGGCCGTTCTTCCACGCCTGCGCGGCGAGCTGGTGGCTGCGCGCGCTGAACGCGTCCTGCTCCGCGCGGGTGAACTCGTTGTCGGCGACGTTGGCGGACTCGGTCAGGTTGCCCATGGCCTGGTCGGTGAACGCGTCCCACAGGCCGTCGTAGGCCATGTGGTCGCGCATGGTGACGTCGCCGTACTTGAAGCCGGTGCGGGACTTCTCGAGCAGGTGCGGCGCCTGGCTCATCGACTCCTGGCCGCCCGCCACCACCACGTCGAACTCGCCGGCGCGGATCAGCTGGTCGGCCAGCGCGATGGCGTCGATGCCGGACAGGCAGACCTTGTTGATGGTCAGCGCCGGCACGTTCATCGAGATGCCGGCCTTCTGCGCCGCCTGGCGGGCCGGAATCTGGCCCGCACCCGCGGTCAGCACCTGGCCCATGATCACGTACTCGACGGCGTCCGCGGAGACGCCGGACTTGTCCAGCGCGCCCTTGATGGCGAACCCGCCGAGCTCGGCGCCGCTGAACCCGGACAGGGATCCGAGCAGCCGTCCCATCGGCGTCCGGGCTCCCCCGACGATGACGGACGTGCGCGGGTTCGCGGACTGCTGAGCGGACACGAAGGGCCTCCAGGCATCGACGTTCGGCGCGACGTCGCTGTCGCGCGCCCTCCAGCCTAACCGGGCTGGGAGGCGGCGGCGGCGTGGCGCTGGCCACACTGCGGCCTTCCCCGTTCCGCGAGCACGTGCCGTCCGCCTAGCCTGCGGGCATGACCGACGCGAGCCTGCCGACCCACCTGTTCACCGCGATCGACCACGTCGGGGTGGCGGTCCCCGACCTGGACGCCGCCATAGCGTTCTACCGGGACGGCTTCGGAATGCGGTTGGTGCACCAGGAGGTCAACGAGGAGCAGGGGGTGCGCGAGGCGATGATGGCCGTCGGCGACTCCGGGTCGTGCGTGCAGCTGCTGGCGCCGCTGTCCCCGGCGTCCACGATCGCGAAGTTCCTGGACCGCTCCGGCCCCGGCCTGCAGCAGGTCGCCTACCGGGTGCAGGACGTCGAAGCGGTCGCCGCGGTGCTTCGCGGACGCGGACTGCGCCTGCTGTACGACACCGCAAGGCGCGGCACCGCGGGCAGCCGCGTCAACTTCGTGCACCCCAAGGACGCCGGTGGGGTGCTCGTCGAGCTGGTCGAGCCGGCCGCGCACTGAGAGGCGTGTCGTCCCTCACATCGCCACCTCAGACCTGCCCCTGGCGGTAACCGGTCAGTAACGTCGTCGCCAGCCCCGCCACTCCTTGGAGGACGACGTGCAGCACATCCTTGACGCCATCACCGCCGGTGACACCTCCGCCGAGGACTTCGCCGCGCTGCAGGTCCCCGAGTCCTACCGCGCCGTGACCGTGCACAAGGACGAGGTCGACATGTTCGAGGGCGTCGAGTCGCGCGACAAGGACCCGCGCAAGAGCCTGCACGTCGAGGACGTCGCACTGCCCGAGGTCGGCCCGGGCGAGGCGCTGGTGGCCGTGATGGCCAGCGCCATCAACTACAACACGGTCTGGACGTCGATCTTCGAGCCGGTGCCGACGTTCGGCTTCCTGGAGCGCTACGCCCGGACGTCGCCGCTGGCCGCCAAGCACGACCAGCCCTACCACGTGGTGGGCTCGGACCTGTCGGGCGTCGTGCTGCGCACCGGCGCCGGCGTGCACTCGTGGAAGCCCGGCACCGAGGTGGTCGCACACTGCCTGTCCGTCGAGCTGGAGTCCCCGGACGGTCACAACGACACGATGCTCGACCCCGAGCAGCGGATCTGGGGCTTCGAGACGAACTTCGGCGGGCTGGCGCACCTGGCCCTGGTCAAGGCCAACCAGCTGATGCCCAAGCCGACGCACCTGACCTGGGAGGAGGCGGCCAGCCCCGGGCTGGTCAACTCCACCGCCTACCGGCAGCTGATCTCCAAGAACGGCGCCGGCCTCAAGCTCGGCGACACCGTGCTGATCTGGGGGGCGTCCGGCGGACTCGGGTCGTACGCCACCCAGATGGCGCTGGCCGCCGGCGCGACGCCGGTCTGCGTGGTCTCCAGCGAGGACAAGGCTCAGATCTGCCACTCGATGGGCGCCGAGCTGGTCATCGACCGGCGCGCCGAGGACTACCGGTTCTGGAAGGACGAGCGCACCCAGGACCAGAAGGAGTGGCGCCGGTTCGGCGCCCGGATCCGCGAGCTCACCGGCGGGCGGGACGTCGACGTCGTGTTCGAGCACCCGGGCCGGGAGACGTTCGGGGCCAGCGTCTTCGCCGCGCGCAAGGGCGGCACGATCGTGACCTGCGCCTCGACGTCCGGCTACCTGCACGAGTACGACAACCGCTACCTGTGGATGAACCTGAAGCGGATCATCGGCTCGCACTTCGCGAACTACCGCGAGGCTTGGGAGGCGAATGACCTGATCAAGCGCGGACTGATCCACCCGACCCTGTCGAAGGTGTACCCCTTGGACGACGTCGGCCAGGCCGCGCAGGACGTGCACGCCAACCTGCACCAGGGCAAGGTCGGCGTCCTGTGTCTGTCCCCGCAGCAAGGCCTCGGCGTGCGTGACACGGCCAAACGCGAAGCGCTGCTGCCGCTGATCAACCGCTTCCGCGACGTCTGACCCCCTAGGCTCCTTCGACGGGAGGAGCCAGATGATCCGCAGGAAGAACACCACGCCGGACGACGAGCCCACAGCCGTGGCCGGTGAGCTCGAGGCCACCGCCGGGACCGAGGCGGCGCAGACGACGTCCCAGGCGGCGCAGACCTCCGGCGCTGCTGTCGGTGAGCAGGCTGTCGGTGAGCAGGCTGTCGGTGAGCAGGCTGTCGGTGAGCATGCTGTCGCCGCCGCGCGCGCTCCCGTCGGCGGCGAAGACAGCACGTTCGGCATCCCCGGCGCGCCGCTGAACCGGCACTCGCCCTTCTACCTCGGTTTCTTCGGTGCCATCGGCGCGCTGCTGGGCTGGGCGCTGTTGGGCCTGGTCTCGCAGCTCTCCTCGGTGCTCACCCTGCTGGCGATCTCGCTGTTCCTCGCCCTGGGGCTGGACCCCGTCGTGCAGGCTGTGCAGGCCCGTGGCCTCAAGCGCGGGGCGTCGGTGACCGTGGTCTTCCTCACCGTGATCGCGCTGTTCGTCGGGATCATCGCGCTGCTCGTACCGCCGGTGGTCAGGGAGGCGGTGGAGCTGGCGAACAACGCACCCGACCTGGTGTCCCGGCTGCAGCGCAACGACCAGCTGAACAAGCTCGACGACCAGTACCACTTCATCGAGCAGATCCAGAACCAGCTGCACCAGAAGGACTTCTGGACCTCGCTGTTCGGCGGGGTGTTCGGCGCCGGCAAGGCCGTCGCCTCCGGGCTGTTCAGCGCCTTCACGGTGCTGGTACTGACGCTCTACCTGACGGCTTCGCTGCCCACGGCGAAGGCGTCGGTCTATCGGATGATCCCGCGGACCAGGCGCCAGCGGGTGACGTTCCTGTCCGAGGAGATCAGCAAGCGGGTGGGCGGATACTTCCTCGGCCAGGTGGGCGTCGCGACGCTCAACGCGGTCTGCAGCTACATCATGATGAAGATCGTCGGCGTCCCGTACAGCGCTGTGCTGGCGGTCACCGTCGGGCTCTTCGGGCTGATCCCGATGGTCGGTGCGACCATCGGCGCGATCATCGTGGTCATCGTGGCGTTCTTCAACTCGACCCAGTCCGCGATCATCGTGGCCATCTACTACGTGGTCTACCAACAGGTCGAGAACTACGTCATCGCCCCACGGATCATGAGCCGCACCGTCTCGGTGCCCGGAGCGATCACCGTCGTCGCGGCGCTGGCCGGAGGCACTCTCCTCGGGGTGCTGGGCGCGTTGATGGCGATCCCGGTCGCCGCGGGGTTGCTGCTGATCTACCGCGAGGTGCTGCTCCCCCGCCAGCAGGCGCACTGACCGGCGTCGTTCGACCTGACCACCCAGATGAACACCGTGTCCTGGTCGTGATCACCACCATTTCGCGGTGACTATCGCGGTGACTATCGCGGTGAGTAGCGGGGCCGCCGTCAGCGGGCCGACTCAGTCGGTGTGCAGCGCCTCACCGAGCGGGCCGTCCCAGGTGGTCGGCAGCGGCGAGCGACCGGGCGCCACCCGCGCGACGATCTCGTCCAGCACCCGGCGTACGGCCGGCTCGCCCACCCACAGGTGCTTGGCGCCGTCCACCCCAATCACCTCGGCCTGCGGGATGGCCGCGAACCGCTCGCGGGCCTCGGGCGGCTGCAGGTAGTCGTCGTGCTCGGGCACCAGGGCCAGAACGGGTTTGCCGGACGCCGCCCAGCGGGCCAGGTCGTCGGGTGTGGAGTAGCGCAGCGGCGGGCTGAGCAGGATGGCGCCGTCGATGGAGGGGTCGCAGCCGTGCATCAGCGTCAGGTCGGTGCCGAAGCTCCACCCCACCAGCCACGGGTGCGGCAGCTCGCGGAACTCCGCCAGCTCGATCGCCGCCGCCACGTCGAACCGCTCGGAGTCACCCCCGTCGAAGGTGCCCTGGCTGGTCCCGCGAGGGCTGCTGACCCCGCGCAAGTTGAACCGGAGCACCGCGATGTCAGCCAGCGCGGGCAGCCGGTAGGACGCCTTGCGGTAGACGTGCGAGTCCATGAACCCGCCGTGGGTGGGCAGCGGGTGCAGGGTGAGCAGCGTGGCGACCGGGTCGTGCTCGAGCGGCAGGGCCAGCTCACCGACCAGGGTCAGCCCGTCGGCGGTGTGCAGCTCGACGTCCTGGCGACGGGCCGGGAGCACCGTCCCGGAACGGATCATGTTCTGCCGGAAGGTGTGCGGGTCCTGCTGCGCCGGGTCGGCTGGCTGCTCGCTCATCGCGACCCAGGGTATCGGGGACGGCGTAGGGTCCGAGCATGCGCATCCTGCACGTGGCACTCCCCCAGGACTGGGCCCGCGGACACGACGACGGCAGCTACGACGTGTCCACCCGGGGCGTCTCGCTGGTGGACGAGGGGTACATCCACGCGTCCACCCTCGCCCAGGTCGGGCCGGTCCTCGACAGCTACTTCGGCGATGTCGCCGCCGTGGACCTGCTCGTGGTCGACCTCGACAAGCTCGACCACGAGGGAGCCCAGGTGCTCTGGGAGCACGTCGAGGGAGCGGACGACCCGTTCCCGCACGTCTACGGCGTGATCCCGACGCAGACCGTGGTGGAGGTTGTCCGGCTCGAGCACGAGCCCGGCTCGCCGTGGCAGGTGCCGCAGATCGACGACGTCGCCACCGGTCCAGCCTGACCACGAGGCACCGCGGCGGGTTCATACTCGGGCCATGGGCTACGAGGAGCTCGATGCCTCGGGCGCGCGCGACGGACCGGCGCGACTCGCTGCAACCTCGCCCGATGCGGTGGCTGTCGATCTCGGCGAGCCGCCCGCACCGGGGCCTCCCTCCCGGCTGCAGCAACTAGGAACGCCGAAGCGCATCATGTGGCTGCGCATCACCGTGGCCGGCCTGATCGGCATCGGCCTCGGTGCCCTGTTCACCGCGCAACAGACGCACCTGGCTCAGCAGGCCTCCTCGCGCTCGAGGGTTACCGGGCTGGCCACGGTGGTCGACGTGGCCCCCACCTACACGACGCAAGGCCCGGCGATGGGGTTCTCCATGGTCGTCAACAACCTTGGCCCCCAGCCGCTCACGCTGGTCGTGTCACCGCGCGGCGCCACCCTGGACGCCCACGCCGCGGTCTACGAGCTCACGGCCGGCCAGGAGCGGGTCGCGGCTGGCGACTACTCACGGGTCATCGCACGGGTCCTGCTCGACTGCGACGCTGACTCGGCTGTCCGGCTGGCGATACCGGTCCGCAGTCCCGACGGCACCCGGCAGCAGCTGCAGGTCCAGATGGCCAGCGCTTTCAACGCCACGCTGTCCCAAGCCGGTCTGTGCCAGCTGTCGGGCGACTACCGACCGCTGGTCGCGCGCATCGGTGGCACTGTCGCGGCCGCCGTTCTCGATCTCAAGAACACGACGAACCAGCCCCTGACGGTGAGCATCGACACAGCCCCCGGTGAGGCCACGCCCCGACGCATCAGGCTCACCACCGTCCCGGCCCTGCCGATCACCGTGCCCGCGCACACCGCGCGCCAGTCCCCGATCCGGCTCGACCTGCCCGGATGCAGCCCGAGCAGCCAGCTGCAGGCCTACAGCGGCTTCGAGCTGCTCGCCGTGCACGGGCTCACGCCGGCCGGTGAGGACGTCGGAGCGACCGAGCTGGACATCAGTCCGCTGCTCGGCTCGGCTCTGGGGGGCGCCTGCCACTGAGTTGCGAACGCCCCTGCCATCGGCCGATCTGCGGCCGCCTAGCGCCCTGGGCGCCGGCGGGCGCGGGCGGACCAGCACGGCGTGTGCCAGTGCCGTCGGTCGCCCAGCGAGTCCTCGTCGCTGCGGGCCCCGTCAGCGGGCCAGGCAACGGTGTGCGGCTGCCCTGGACGCACCTCCTGCGAGCACCCGGGACAGCGGTACGCCTTGCTGGACGACGGCCCGGCCACCGCGCGCACGAACCACTCGCCGTCCGGGTGGACCTCGCGCCGCGGAGCACCACCCAGCGCGCGAGCGACGTCCAGGTCGGACTCGTCGCGACGACGACGGTTGGGGCGGGGCACCCGACCATTCTCTCAGCCAGCCCTCCGCGACAGGATCCGACCAGCTCCGGGCGGCAAGTCGCCTCTCATGTCACACGAGTCACCGGCGTGACAGGACCCGGTCGGATCCTGTCGCGCTCAGGGGTAGGTGCGGAACCCGCGGCCGACCTTGCGACCGAGATACCCGGCGGTGACCAGCTGCTCGAGCAGCGGGGCCGGCGAGAATCCGCGCTCCCGGAACTCCAGGTAGAGCTCGCGCTGGATGGTGTGCGAGACGTCCAGGCCGACGACGTCGAGCAGCTCGAACGGGCCCATCGGGTAACCGCAGCCGGTCTTCATCGCCGTGTCGATGTCGTCCGCCGAGGCGTAGTGCGCCTCCAGCATCTTGACCGCGTCGTTCAGGTAGGGGAACAGCAGTGCGTTGACGATGAAGCCGGCGCGGTCACCGCAGCTGACCGGGTGCTTGCCGATCCGGCGACACAGGTCCGTGACCGTCGCGACCACGTCGTCCGCGGTCGACACCGTGTGCACGACCTCGACCAGCTTCATCACCGGCGCGGGGTTGAAGAAGTGCATGCCGACCACGTCAGCTGGCCGGGACGTCGCCGCCGCGCACTCCACCACCGGCAGCGAGGAGGTGGTGGTGGCCAGGATCGCGCCGGGCCGGCAGATCTCGTCGAGGTTCTCGAACAGCGCCTGCTTGACGCCGAGGTCCTCCACCACAGCCTCGACGACGAGGTCCACCGTGGCCAGGTCCTCCAGGCGCGAGCTGCCGGTGATCCGGGCCAGCGCTGCGTCCCGGTCGGCACCGTCGAGCTTTCCGCGCTGGACGGCCTTCTCCAGGCTCTTGGCCAGCGCCGCGCGCACGCCAGCCACCTTGGCATCGCTGCGCGCGATGTAGACGACGTCCAGCCCGCCCTTGGCCAGCACCTCGACGATCCCGGTGGCCATCGTCCCGGAGCCGACCACGCCGACCGACGACACGGGCCGAACCGCCTCGTGCTCCCCGGACACCTCGGCCGGCGTCAGGTTGTCGGTGACGACCGTGCTCGAGCCGGCCTCGGCGTACTTGTAGAAGCCCTGCCCGCTCTTGCGACCCTTCAGCCCGGCCGTGACCATCTGCTTCAGGATCGGGCTCGGGGCATGCAGGCGGTCCCGGCCCTGCTTGTACATCGTGTCCAGGATCTCGTAGGCGGTGTCCAGGCCGATCAGGTCCATCAGCGCCAGCGGGCCCATCGGCAGGCCGCAGCCGAGCTGCATGGCCGCGTCGATGTCCTCGCGGGTGGCGTAGCGCGACTCGAACATCGACACCGCGTGGTTGAGGTAGCCGAACAGCAGCGCGTTGGCGATGAAGCCGGCCTTGTCGCCGACGACGACCGGCATCTTGCCGATCCGGGCGGCGAGCGCGGTCACGTCGTCCACCACGTCGTCCTCGGTGACCACTGTGCGGATCACCTCGACGAACTTCAGCACCGGTGCGGGGTTGAAGAAGTGCATGCCGACGACGCGTCGCGGGTTGTGCGTGGCCACCGAGATCTCGGTGACCGACAGGCTCGAGGTGTTGGTGGCCAGGATGGCGTCGGAGCGCACGATGGAGTCGAGCTTGCCGAAGATCTCGCGCTTGAGGTCCAGGTGCTCGGGCACGGCCTCGACCACCAGGTCGCAGGCGGCCAGGTCGTCCAGGCTGGAGGCGAACCGCACGCGGGCGATCAGCGCGGCCTGCTCCTCGGTGCTGAGCTTGCCGCGGGCGACCGCACGGCCGGTGGAGTGCTCGAGGTGACCGCGGCCTCGCTCCAGGCCCGTCGGGTCGGCCTCGACGGCGACGACGTCCAGCCCGTTGCGGGCGAACACCTCCACGATCCCGGCCCCCATCGTGCCCAGGCCCACCACGCCGATCGTGCTCAGCTCACGCGCCATCGAGTTCGCTCCTGTGTCCGTCCGGGCGACTCCGCCGTCGAAACCGCCGACAGGCATCCTCCCAGAGCAGCGGCACGGCGCCGCACGCACGTGACGAACGCCACGCCTGCCGGACAGCACCAGAGGGCAGTCAGGTTAGGCTGCGCCGGTGCGTCTGGTCATTGCTCGCTGCTCCGTCGACTACGACGGTCGGCTCACCGCCCACCTCCCGCTGGCCACCCGGCTGCTGCTCGTCAAGGCCGACGGCAGCGTGCTCGTGCACTCCGACGGCGGCTCGTACAAACCACTGAACTGGATGAGCCCCCCGTGCACGCTGGACGTCGGTGAGCCCGGTACGGCGGACGTCGCGTCCGGGGTCAGCGAGGTCTGGACGGTTCGGCACACCAAGACCGACGACCGGCTCGTCGTCCGGGTGCACGAGGTGCTGCACGACTCCGCGCACGAGCTAGGCGTCGACCCGGGGCTGGTCAAGGACGGCGTCGAG
The DNA here is from genome assembly GCF_049994355.1 of Angustibacter sp. McL0619. Classification (NCBI taxonomy): domain Bacteria; kingdom Bacillati; phylum Actinomycetota; class Actinomycetes; order Kineosporiales; family Kineosporiaceae; genus Angustibacter; species Angustibacter sp. McL0619. The sequence goes on from NZ_CP188257.1 coordinate 3,306,028, forward strand.
GCGCACCTGCAGCAGCTGCTGGCCGAGCAGATCGTCACCCTGGGCGACGGGTACACGTTGGTCCGGCGCGAGTACATGACCGCGATCGGGCCGGTCGACATCCTCTGCCGGGACGCCAGCGGCGGCTCCGTTGCGGTGGAGATCAAGCGCCGCGGCGAGATCGACGGCGTCGAGCAGCTGACCCGGTACCTCGAGCTGATGAACCGCGACCCGATCCTGGCGCCGGTCACCGGGGTGTTCGCCGCGCAGGAGATCAAGCCGCAGGCCCGGACGCTGGCCACCGACCGCGGCATCCGGTGCGTGACGCTGGACTACGCGGCGCTGCGCGGGCACGACGACACGGACTCCCGACTGTTCTGAGGGAACAAACCGGGCACCGGCCTGGCTGACGCCAGCATGACGAACACTCCGAGAGAGATCCGGTACACAGCCCACGCGACCGCCCAGGGCGGCCGACGCGGCCACTCGACCACCGACGACGGCAAGGTCGACGTGAAGCTGTCGGCGCCGACCGAGCTCGGCGGCGACGGCGTCGGCACCAACCCCGAGCAGCTCTTCGCCGTCGGTTACGCGGCCTGCTTCAACGGCGCGCTGGCCGCGGTGGCCGGCAAGCGTGACATCGACGCGTCCGGCGCGACGACCCGGGTGGACATCGGCTTCGGCCCCGAGGGACGCAGCTACGGAATCACCGCCGAGCTGGTCAGCCAGGTCCCCGGCGTGGACCTGGCCACCGCGCAGGAACTGGTCGAGGCGGCGCACGAGTTCTGCCCGTACTCCAAGGCGATCCGCGGCAACGTGCCGGTCATCGTGAGGGCAGTCGAGTCGCTGTGAGCCGCGCCACCGCGCCACTCGATAGCGTGGCGCGGTGGGCACCACAGACCTGCTGATCGGCAGCTACACGACCGGGACCGGCTCACCGGGCGTCGTGCGGGCGAGCCTGGACGACGAGACCGGGGCGCTCGAGGCTGCGGGCGAGATCGCGCTCACCGACCCGTCCTGGATCGCCCTGTCCCAGGACAGACGGACGCTGTACGCAGTCGGGGAGCACGTAGCCGGCACGCTCACGTCGGTGGCACTGCACGACCCGTCGGTGCGAACGGAGCGGGACGGCGCCGGGGACGACCCGTGCCACCTCATCCTGCACCGCGGCCACGCGGTCGTCGCGGGCTACAGTTCCGGAACCGTCGCGGTGTTCGCGCTCGGTCCAGGCGGCGAGCTGGGCAGGCGCACGCAGCTGTTGCAGCACAACGGTTCCGGGTCGCACGAACGGCAGGAGGCCGCGCACGCGCACCAGGTCTGCAAGTCCCCGGACGGTCGCCACCTGCTGGTCGTCGACCTGGGCACGGACAGCGTGACCACCTACCGGCTGGACGACGGACCGGACGGCCCGCAGCTCGTGCCGGTCAGCCGCGCGCAGGCACCGCCGGGCAGCGGCCCGCGGAACCTGACCTTCCACCCGGGAGGCCGCGCCGCCCTGCTCGCCCTCGAGCTGACGCCCGGCGTCGCCGTCTGCACCTACGACCCGGACTCCGGCGCGCTGTCCATCGGCACCGTCGTCCTGGCCGGGGTGGACGGGTTGGCGTCGGCGCTGCTCATCACCCAGGACGGCCACCACGCCTACCTCGGTATGCGGGACCAGGACGGCACCGGGACCGACGCCGTCCTGCACTTCGCGATGGCGGTGGCCGGGTCCGCCGTCCGACGCGTCGGGCTCCATCCGAGCGGTGGCCGGGCCCCGCGCCACCTGCGGCTCTCGCCCGACGAGCGATGGCTGCTGGCCGCGAACCAGCTCAGCGGCACCGTGACCAGCCTGCCGGTAGACCGGCTTGGCGCGGTCGGCGCCCCCGTCGGCTTCCTGGACGTCCCTGGCGCCGCCTGCGTCGTACTGGCCTGAGCGCACGGGGCGAGCCAGGACTACGGTGCGCAGATGGCGACGGAGCCGGACCTGCCCTACGACGACCAGCGCCACGAGACGCGGAACCAGCGGTTGGACCGCAACTGGAACGAGCTGCTCCAGGAGCTGCGGGTCACCCAGACCGGCGTCCAGATCCTGGCCGGCTTCCTGCTGACGCTGCCGTTCCAGATCCGGTTCGCCGGGCTCGGGTCCTATGAGCGCTGGCTCTACCTCGCCACCGTGCTGGTGTCCTGCTTCGCGACGATCCTGCTGATCGCCCCGGTGGCAGTGCATCGGGCGCTGTTCCGCCGGCACGAGAAGGACCGGCTGGTCGAGGCCGGCGACGTGCTCGCCCGAGCTGGGCTGACGGCGCTCGGGCTCGCCGTGACCGGCGTGGTGATGCTGGTCTTCACCGTCGTCCTGGGGCGCTGGCAGGGAGTCGTGGCCGCCGGCGCGCTGCTGTGCTCGATCGTGGTCTTCTGGTGGGTGATCCCGCGCCGGCTGCGCCAGCGCACGCCGGCCGCGCCCGAACCCTGACACGGCAGCCGTACGCGCAAGCCTTGGCCTCGGGACCCTGGCGGCGGCTCCCTCGCACCGTCAAGATGGGTTGGGCCCGAGAGAGGACAGCCGATGTCGATCATGCAGCTCGTGGGGTTTCTGAGCGACGACGAGGCGGACCTGGTCCGCGAGACCGAGGTCGAGCGGATGGCAGTCCTCGACGAGGACGACCTGCTCGCGCTGCACGCGCGGGTGCGACGGGCGCGGACCAAGTACGTCAAGCTCTACCGCCGGCAGGCGGCGGCCCGAGTGGGTGCCAAAGGCGCACGCGGCAGCGCACGGCCGGCCAACCGCCGCAACGCCGACAAGGCCGAGGTCTTCGAGCTGGCGCTGGCCCGGGTGAGCAAGCGGGTCGACGTCGTCGCCCGGGCAGCCGCGGCCGAGCTGAAGGCCGAGCGGCTGGCCGCGGCCAAGGCCGCGAAGGCCGCGCCGGTGGACCGGCGGCAGTCGTCCGGTGCCGCGGCGAAGCCGACGGCCGGTACCGCGGCGAAGCCGACGTCCCGCACAGTCGCGCACAGCAAGACGACCGGTGCGAAGAAGCGCGACGCCTCATCCAAGGCGGCGGGTGCTCGGCGGCAGGCGAAGCGGGACAGCCGGTAGCCGGCTCGAGACGGGGGTCAACATGAGCGAGACGGGCAACACCGAGGGCAACACCGAGGGCAGCACGGCGAACCGCCCCGGCCGGCTCCGGCGGGTGCTCCGCGCGACCTGGCTGCCGCTCGCCGTGTGCCTGCTGGCGGTCAGCGTCATCGCGGTGGTTGCGGGCGTGGGGTGGTCCAGGGCCCGGGACAGCGCCCTGTGCAACCCGCGCGACGTCGCGAGCAAGGCCATGCCGTCCGTGGTGACCATCCTGGTCAGCACGAGCACCAGTGGTAGCAACGGTTCCGGCGAGTTCCTGGACACCGAGGGACACATCCTGACCAACAACCACGTCATCTCCCCCGCGGCCCTGAACGGCGGAACGATCGTCGTCCAGCGCCCCAACGGCGAGCAGCTGCCGGCGACCCTGGTCGGCCGGGACAACGACACCGACCTCGCGGTCATCAAGGTCTCCACCGACACCACGATCGCGCCGATCCCGTTCGGGCCGGCGCCGTCGGTCGGTGACCAGGTGTTCGCGATCGGCGCCCCGCTCGGACTGGCGGACACCTTCACGGCCGGTGTTGTCAGCGCCCTGGGCCGCTCGATCGGCGTGCCGGCGGACAACGGCAGCACCGCGCTGGTGACCTCGGCGATCCAGACCGACGCCTCGATCAACCCGGGCAACAGCGGTGGCACCCTGGCGAACTGCGACGGCGAGCTGGTCGGCGTCCCGACCGCCGGCGCGACGGCCAACGACTCCTCGGGCGCGGCCGTGGCCGGCAGCATCGGCCTGGGCTTCGCCATCCCCGCGGACTTCGCGCACCGGATCGCCGACGAGCTGATCGCGCATGGCACGGTCGAGCACGCGGACTTCGGCATGTCTGTCGTGCCGGTGACCCGGGCCGAGAGCGGGATCACTCCGGACGGTCTGTACATCACCGCAGTGGCGCCTGGTGGGGCGGCGGCCCGGGCCGGGCTGCGGCGCGGCGACATCGTGGTGACCCTGGACGGCCAGGCGGTCACCAGCGCCGACCAGCTGCAGGCGATCTCGTTGAACAAGAAGCCGGGCGAGGAGGTGGCGGTCGGCTACCTGCGCGACGGGCAGAGCGCCACCGCCACGCTGACCCTGGGAACGCGCACGTTCCCGGTAGGCAGCGGCTAGCCCGCAGCCGGGCCGAGGTGCACGTGTGTGGTCACCCGGCGGTAGCCGAGGCGCGAGTACAGGCCGCTCACCTCGTCCTCGCAGTGCAGCCACGCGATCGGCGAGCGTTGCAGCGCGCGCTGGGTGGCCAGTGCGGACGTCGCCAGCCCCCAGCCGCGGCCGCGCAGCTCGGGCCGCACGGTGATCCCGCCGACGTACGTCGTCCCGGCCAGGTCGCGAAGCCGCGCGCACGCCACCGCCGCGCCCTCGTGCCGCAGCACGACGAACTCACGGTCCGGCGCATCGAGCTGCCCCTGCACCATCGGTCGGAGATCGACTCCGAAGACCGAGAGGAACTCCTCGACGGAGTCGGCCGGCCCGAGCTCGAGGCCGTCGGCGGCCACGACGTCCGCCACGACGTCCGCCGCGACGTCCGGCACCTCCTCGCAAACCCAGGCGCCGTGCCGCATGAGCTCGACCAACCCGTGCCGAGCGGTGACCTCGGCGGCCCAGTGCTCGCCCACCACCAGGTGCCAGGCCCCCGGCGAGTGGGCGTCGAGCCACGCGGTCACCTCGTCCACCGCACCGGGCGACGGCGTGAGGCCCAGCCCGGTGACCGAGGCCTGGGTGGCCCACGCCTGGGCGATCGGCAGGCTGGCACAGGCGATGCCGCGGACCGTGGCGTAGGCCGACCCGGGCAGTGGCTCCCCGTCCGGCGGCAGGTTGCGTTCGCTGTCCGCGCGATCCACCAGCTCGGCCAGGTCACCCGGGTGCGGGTCGCTGCCCAGCGCCGGGCTCCGCGTCGGCCAGGCGAGGAGTTGCCAGCCGTCGGCGTCCCCCTGCATCTCGACCACGCCGCAGTTCGGCACGCCCGAGCCACGAGCCCGGTCGTCGCGGACGTCACCGGCCAGCAGCGGCAGCGCGAGGGCCATCGCGCCGCCGTGGCTGACCACGACGACCGTCTCGCCGCGGTGCTGGTCTGCGACCGACTCCAGCCCGGCGCGGACCCGGCTCAGCACCTCCAGCCCCGACTCCCCGCCGGGCAGGGTGTGCGACAGGTGCCCGTCCAGCCAGGCGTCGAACAGGCCGTCGACCCTCGCCCAGTCCTCGTCGGTCTCGCTGCCCTCGCACTCCCCCAAGGAGAACTCCCGGACCTCGTCGAGCACCTGCACCTCACCCGCACCGACCACCTGGGCGACGATCTGCGCGGTCTGCTGGGCGCGCAGCAGGGGGCTGGCGTACACGCGTGCGACGTTCCGGTCGACGAGCCTTGCCGCCGCGTCACGAGCCTGCTGGCGGCCCTGCTCGGTCAGCTCGCCGCCGGGGGCCGCGGACGACAGCCGCCGCGAGACGTTGCCGGCGCTCTGGCCGTGGCGCAGCACGAGCACGGTCGCCGGGCACTGGAGGTCGCTCACGCCACCAACGCTAGCGACTGGCAGGATCGGGGAATGCACGAGCCACTCATCGTGGACCTGACCGACGACGAGCTGCGCGGCCGCGGCGGACTCAAGTGGAGCTACCCGCCGCCCGACGTGCTCCCGGCATGGGTCGCGGAGACGGACGTCGAACCCGACCCGGTCGTGCAGCGCGCCGTGGCCGAGGCGGTGGGCCGGGGCGACTTCGGCTACCCGGCGTTCGACGCCGACTCCGGCCTGCCGGAGGTGCTCGCGGCCTATGCCGGGCAGCAGTGGCGCTGGACGGTGGAGCCGGGCCGGGTCTGCGTCACCGCGGACGTCATGCACGGCATCCACCTGGCCCTGACGCAGTTGTGCGAGGACGCACCGGTGGTCGTCCCGACGCCGACCTACCCGCCGTTCCTGCAGGCGGTCCCGCACGCCGGGCGGCAGATGGTCACAGTGCCGCTGGACCCGGACGCCGAGCGGGCCGAGCTCGACCTGGAGCGCATCGAGGAGGCGCTGGCCGCCGGGGCGCGCACCGTGCTGCTCTGCAACCCGCACAACCCGTGGGGGCGCGCGTTCGGGCGGGACGAGCTGACCGACCTGCTGGAGGTGGTGCACCGGCACGGCGCCAGGATCGTCAGCGACGAGATCCACGCCGGGCTGGTGCTGCCGGGGGCCGAGCACGTCCCGCTCGCTGCCCTGCCCGGCGGCGCCGAGGTGACGACCACGGTGCTGTCGGCCAGCAAGGCGTGGAACCTGCCGGCCCTCAAGTGCGCGCAGGTGGTGACCGGCACAGCAGCCGACGCGAAGGTGCTGCGCGCGCTGCCGATGATCGCCAACCACGGCACCTCGTCGCTGGGAATCGTTGCGGCACAGGCGGCCTACACCGGTGGCCAGCCGTGGCTGGACGCCTGGGTGGCCAGGCTGGACGGCAACCGGACGCTGTTCGCCGAGCTGGTTCGCGACCAGCTGCCGCAGGCTCGGTTCCGTCCGCTCGAGGCGACCTACCTGGCCTGGCTCGACGTTCGCACCTACGGCCACCAGGACCCGGCAGCCGTTGCGCTGCAACGAGGTCGCGTGATGGTCAACTCCGGACGCCCGTTCGGCCCCGGCGGCGAGGGGCACGTGCGGGTCAACCTCGCGACGTCCCCTGAGCGGGTCGAACGGCTCGTCGCGGCGCTCGCCGCCGGGCTCGTGGCCGACCCGAGCTGACGACCAGCTCGCTGGTGTCAGGGATGATCCTGCCGAAGGTCCGGGACCCGCGCTTCGTGACGATCCGCCGCGGCGGGACTCTCACCGACTCGGACCACCACCTTCTCGCGCTGTGGGCAGCATCGTGCGCGGAGCACGTCCTTCCGCTGTTCGAAGCCGTCCGGCCGCAGGACCCTCGACCGCTCCAGGCGATCGAGCAGGCCCGCGCCTGGGTGCGTGGCGGGGCCACGATGATGCAGGCTCGGGCCGCCGGCGGCCACGCGATGGGCGCCGCCAGGCACCTGCGTGGTGCACCGCGGCATGCTGCCTACGCCGCCGGCCAGGCGGGGGCCGTCGCCCACGTCGCCGCGCATGAGCTCGGCGCGGCCGCCTATGCGATCAAGGCCGCTCGTGCGGCCGCACCGGCGGGCCAGGGCGAGTCCGCGGGTCGACTCGAGTGCCACTGGCAGCGTGACCAGCTCCCGGGCGGGATTCGCGAGCTCGTGCTCGACGACCAGCGGTTGCGAAACGACCTCTGCTGGTCCGCGTTCGACTGCTGAACCTTCCGGCGGCGACCGTGAACACCCACTCGACAACCACCTTGCACCGTGAGGTCGTCTGGCTGCAGACGCTCCAGCCCGGCACGCACACCGTGAGGGTCGTGAACAAGGCGACGGTCGGTCACCCGCGGATCGACGTGGACGCCATGCTGAACCCGGCCGGCGACGACTGACGGACGCGCACGCCTGCGGCGACAACACCACTGGACGGCCGTCCGCGTCGTCCAGAGGTGACCGCGAGTGTTGCTGCGGTCGGTGACGCGGTCGGTGACGCGGTCGGTGACGCAGTCGGTGACGCAGTCGGTGACGCAGTCGGTGACGCAGTCGGTGACCGCCGACCGTCTGAGCCTTACAGCGCGCGGATCCGGGACAGATACACCTGGAAGTCTTGCGGCGCCCGCTGGAACGCAGCGGGGTCCGTGAGCCAGGTCTCCAGGACGTGGCCGAGGGTGGCTAGGGCCTGCGTGACACGCTCCTTCGATCCAGATTTGGTGGCCCCATACAGCTCCTGCTCTGCGCTGCGGACCATGGAGTCGAGCTTCGGGGCAGTCGTGTGCGCAATGGCTTCGATCACTGCGATGTGTCCGACCAGATCAGCGATCCACTCCTCCATCGCCGGCATCGGGTCCTTGGTCACCTGGAAGAACATCATCCACTTGGAGATCTCGGCCATGCCCGCTCGGACGGCGTCGAACGACCGAGCCTCGGTTGCCAGTTGCCGCTCATGCCGCAGCGCTAACCAGACGCCTGCAGCGGTCACGGCGCCACCGATGACCCCGCCGATCAGGCCGTCCAACAGCGTCTGCGGCCATCCACCACCGCCAACGGTGACATGGACGACTGGCGGGGTAGTGGCCGATGCCACCAGGAAGCCGAACGACATGGACGTGACCCTAGGGCAGCTCAGATGTCGCGGAAGGTCTCGATCTGGGCACCGAGTGCGTTCAGCCGCTCGGCGAGGTCCTCGTAGCCGCGGTTGATCACGTAGACGCTGCGCAGTACCGAGGTGCCCTTCGCGGCCAGCATCGCGATCAGGATGACCACGGCCGGCCGCAGCGCCGGCGGGCACACCACCTCGGCCGCCCGCCACCGGGTCGGCCCCTCGATCAACACCCGGTGCGGGTCCAGCAGCTGCACGCTCGCCCCGAGCTTGTTGAGCTCGGTGAGGTAGATGGCGCGGTTCTCGTAGACCCAGTCGTGCAGCAGCGTGCTGCCCTGAGCCGTCGCGGCGATGACGGCGAAGAACGGCAGGTTGTCGATGTTCAGGCCGGGGAAGGGCATCGGGTGGATCTTGTCCAGCGGCGCCTTGAGGGTGGAGGGGTAGGTGGTGATGTCCACCAGGCGGGTGCGACCGTTGAGCGCCAGGTACTCCTCGCTGCGGTCGTAGCGCAGCCCCATCTCCTCCAGCAGCGCGAGCTCGATCTCGAGGAACTCGATCGGTGCACGGCGGACCGTGATGGTCGACCCGGTCACGATGGCCGCCGTCATCAGGCTCATCGCCTCGATCGGGTCCTCGCTCGGCGCGTAGGTGACGTCACGGTCGATGGTGGTGAGCCCGGTCACGGTGAGGGTCGTGGTGCCGATCCCGTCGATCTGGACGCCCAGCTCGGTGAGGAAGAAGCACAGGTCCTGCACCATGTAGTTCGGGCTGGCGTTACGGATCACCGTAGTGCCGGCGTGGCCCGCCGCCGCCAGCAGCGCGTTCTCGGTGACCGTGTCGCCGCGCTCGGTCAGCACGATCGGACGACGGGGCTGGGTCGTCGGGTCCACCAGCGCGTGGTAGCTGCCCTCGGTCGCCTTGACCTCCAGCCCGAAGGGCCGCAGCGCGGTCATGTGCGGCTCTACCGTCCGGGTGCCGAGGTCGCAGCCACCGGCGTAGGGGATCTCGAAGGTCTCCAGCCGGTGCAGCAGCGGGCCGAGGAACATGATGATCGAGCGGGTGCGGCGCGCGGCCTCGGCATCGATGTGGGCCAGGTCGAGCTCGGCCGGCGGGACGATCTCGAGGTCGTTGTCGGCGTTCAGCCACCGGGTACGCACCCCGATCGACTCGAGCACCTCGATCAGCCGGTTGACCTCCTCGATCCGGGCGACCTTGCGCAGCGTCGTGGTGCCGCGGTTCAGCAGCGACGCGCACAGCAGGGCGACGCCGGCGTTCTTGCTGGACTTGACGTCGATCTCGCCGGACAGCTCGGTGCCGCCCGCGACACGCAGGTGGCTCGGGCCCGACGTGCCCAGCGAGACGATCTCGGAGTCGAGCGCCTCGCCGATCCGGGCTAGCATCTCCAGGCTGAGGTTCTGGCCGCCCTTCTCGATCCGGTTGATCGCGCTCTGGCTGGTGGCCAGTTCGTGCGCGAGCTGGGACTGCGTCCAACCACGGTGCTTGCGGGCGTCACGGATCAGGCCGCCGATGCGGACCAGGTAGTCGTCTGCCATCCCGTCAACGTATCTCATATGTGAGATACAGACGACCTGACACTCCCGACGTCCAGCCCGCGAGACGCCCGGACGACCTCGACGATACGGCCCATCATCGCGGTCAGCCCGAAGTCCTTCGGGGTGAACACCGCGGCCACCCCCAGCGCCCGCAGCGCCCGCTCGTCGGACTCCGGGATGATCCCGCCGACGATGACCGGGACCTCCCCCGCGCCTGCCGCACGCAGCCCGTCCAGCACAGCCGGCACCAAGGCCATGTGCGAGCCAGACAGCACCGACAGCCCGACGCAGTGCACGTCCTCGGCGACCGCCGCCGCGACGATCTCGGACGGCGTCAGCCGGATCCCCTGGTAGACCACCTCGAAGCCCGCGTCGCGGGCCCGCACCGCCACCTGCTCGGCGCCGTTGCTGTGACCGTCCAGGCCGGGCTTGCCGACCAGCAGGCGCAGCCGCTCGCCCAGCTCGTCGCCGGTGGCGCGCACCGCGGCGCGCACCCGGGCCAGCTCGTCGCTGACCTCGACCACGCCCACCGAACCGCTCACCCCGGTCGGCGCCCGGTACTCGCCGAACTGCTCGCGCAGCACCGCTGCCCACTCCCCTGTGGTGATCCCCGCTCGGGCGCAGTCCAGCGTCGCCGCGAACAGGTTTGCCGCGGTCGCCGCTTCGTCCCTAAGTCGTTGCAGCGCAACCGATGCGGCCGCTGCGCGGACCGGGTCGGCGTCCCGCTCGGAACGCCAGACCCGGACCGCGGCGGCAGCCCGCTCCTCGACGTCCGGGTCGACGGTCTGGATCGCGGTCCCCAGGTCAGCGGTCAACGGGTTCGGCTCGGTGGACTCGAACCTGTTCACCCCGACCACGACGTCCTCGCCGGACTCGATGCGGCCCCGACGGGCCGAGTGCGAGCCGACCATCGCCGACTTCATGTACCCGGACTCAACCGCAGCGACCGCACCGCCGAGCTCGGCCACCCGAGCCATCTCGGCCCGCGCACCCTCGACGATCTGCGCGACCTTGGCCTCCACGACCTTGCTGCCCTCGAAGAGGTCCTCGTACTCGAGCAGGTCCGACTCGTAGGCCAGCACCTGCTGGATCCGCAGCGACCACTGCTGGTCCCAGGGACGCGGCAGTCCGAGCGCCTCGTTCCAGGCGGGCAGCTGGACGGCGCGAGCCCGGGCGTCCTTGCTCAGCGTCACCGCGAGCATCTCCAGCACGATGCGCTGGACGTTGTTCTCCGGCTGGGCCTCGGTGAGCCCGAGGGAGTTCACCTGGACGCCGTACCGGAACCGTCGCGCCTTGTCGTCGGTGACGCCGTACCGCTCCCGGGTCAGCTCGTCCCACAGCTGGACGAAGGCGCGCATCTTGCACATCTCCTCGACGAAGCGCACGCCCGCGTTCACGAAGAACGAGATCCGGGCGACGACGTCCGAGAAGCGCTCCGGCGGCACCTGGCCGCTGTCCCGCACCGCGTCCAGCACAGCGACCGCGGTGGACAGGGCGTACGCGACCTCCTGCACCGGCGTCGCGCCCGCCTCCTGCAGGTGGTAGCTGCAGATGTTGATCGGGTTCCACCGCGGCATGCTCGAGACCGTGTAGGCGATCATGTCGGTGATCAGCCGCAGGCTCGGCGCGGGCGGGAAGGCGTACGTCCCGCGCGAGAGGTACTCCTTGATGATGTCGTTCTGCGTCGTGCCGGCCAGCGCGCGAGCTGCTTGCTGCGGGTCGCCGCCATCCGCGAGCGCCTGCTCCTCGGCGGCCACCTGGTAGAGCGCGAGCAGCCACATCGCGCTGGCGTTGATCGTCATCGACGTGTTCATGGTGGACAGGGGGATGCCGTCGAACAGCTGCCGCACGTCGCCGATGTGGCTGACCGGCACGCCGACCTTGCCCACCTCGCCGCGCGCCAGCTCGTGGTCGGGGTCGTAGCCGGTCTGGGTCGGCAGGTCGAACGCCACGGACAGCCCGGTCTGCCCCTTCTCGAGGTTGCGCCGGTACAGGGCGTTGGAGGCGCTCGCGCTGGAGTGCCCGGCATAGGTGCGCATCACCCAGGGGCGGTCACGGTCAGGCACGGTTCCTCCAACGTTCGGCTCGCCTTTGGACCGTACCCGTGGGTAACCCCGCAGCGGAACGGTTGAGCGCGGTGAGGGTCGTCACGTCCCCGCTCCCGCCCCTCCCCCCCCACCTCGAGTGCGGCCTCTGGGGATGTCGCGGCGCAACGCAGCTCCACTAGGAATGGAGTAGCGGCACGCAGTCCCAATCGGACGGCGTGCTCCAGGAGCGCTCGTGGTTGGAGTGGCGGCACGCAGTTGCGATAGGTGCGTAACTGCGTTGCGCCGCGACAAGAAGGGGAGGCCGCGACAAGAACCGCCGCGACAAGAACCGCCGCGACATGAACGGGAGGCCGCGACGAGAAGGGGAGGTGGGCGGCGCCGGGTCAGCCCTCGGCGATCCCCGCCGTCGCCAGCCGGCGGAAGCCGACGCGCTCGTAGACCCGTGCCACGTCCTCGTCCTGGGCGGCGAGGAACACCGTGTGCTGGCCGTCCTCGAGCGCGGCACTGGCCAGCACCCCCGCCAGCGCGGCCGCGATCCCGCGACGCCGGAAGGCCGGCAGGGTGGCGATACCGACGAGCTCCGCGACGCCCGCGGCGTGCTGGTACCCGCCAGACCCGACCGGCCCGTCTGCGGTCCGTGCCACTGCGCGCACCTGCTCACCACGACGGATCCCGTCGCGGCGGCTGGCCAGCCGAGCCGGGTCCTGCGCTGCCTCGGCCTGCGCCCGCTCGGCCAGACCCGCCTCACCAACCCGGGTGCCGATCCCGGCGCCGAATGCGACCGAGGCCACCGCCTCGGAGGCCGCCAGGTCGTCGTCGTCGGGCCCGCCGAGCTGCACCTCGACGTCGGCGACCAGCGGCACGGTCAGCGCATCCACGTCGAGCACCATCAACGGGCACCGCTGCACCGGCAGACCGTTGGACGCGACCGCCTCGGTCAGCGACGGCGTCAGGTCGTGCACCCACTCGAACTGGTGGGGCACGGCGAGCTGGCTCATCCGAGCCCGGACGGCGCGCACGTCCAGCTCAGTGATGTGCACGTCCGGGGACGTCGGTCGCGCGTAGTACGGCCAGCCGGCACCCTCGCGCACGAACAGCACCAGCGGGCCGAGCACCTCGGCGCGGGCGCCCAGCCGCGGCACCGCGTCGTAGAAGGTCTCGATCCGGCGCAGCAGGTCGGCGTCGGGCTCGGTCCGGGTCGTCACGGGTGAGTTCACCGCGCGATCATCCCAGCAGCTCGTCGACGAAGCACCAGCGCCAGTGCTCGTGCGGCTCGAAGCTGCGCATCACCGGGTGGTCCGTCTCGTCGAAGTGCCGCCCCGCGTGCTTCTCCGGCGAGCTGTCGCAGCAGCCCACGTGCCCGCAGGTCAGGCAGAGCCTCAGGTGCACCCACGTCGTGCCGTCCCGCAGACACTCCTCGCAACCATCCGGCGTCCCGGGCTTGACCAAGGTGGGGGCGGCCAGCAGGTGCTCGCAGCCCTGAGCCGTGCGCTCCGGCGCCAGTCGCTCGGCCAGCCGCTCGTTGCTCAGCTCGCGGCGGTCCAGCAGGGACTCCTCGACGTCCAGCACCGTCGTCCCGGCGCGCAGTACCTCGTCGTCGTAGCGGCCCTCGTCGCGCGCCTTGATCAGCGCTGCGCGCTCGGAGTCCAGCATGGCCAGGCGCAGCCGCAGGTACGTCGCGGACGGTGGTTCGTACTCGTCGTGCGGTCGCCCGAGCCGCTCCCAGGCGCTGGCCACCCGCTGCTCGGACTTGCCTCGCAGCGACTCGACGACGTCGTCCGGGTCGTCCGAGGTGCGCTCGCGGTCCAGGCGTTCGATGCCGGCCTTGGTCAGCTCGCTGAGCAGGGCCGCCTGGGCGAGCGCGTCCTCGGCCGGGTCGGGGCCCGGCAGCTTGAGCGCCCGGGCCAGCGCGGGAAGGGTCAGCCCCTGCAGGGAGAGCGTGCCGACGACCACCACGAACGCGACCAGCAGCAGGGTGCCGCGGTGCGGGGTCTGCTCGGGCAGCGCGAGCACCGCGGCCAGCGTGACCACGCCGCGCATGCCAGCCCAGGCCACCAGGGTCGACGTGCGCCACGTCCAGCCGTCGTCGATCTGGCGGTGCAACAGCAGCCGGACCAAGTACGCCCCGTACACCCAGACGAACCGGGAGAGCAGGACGACGAGCAGCACGCTCGCGCACACCATGACCAGGGTGGGGTCGCTCAGCTCCTGGCGCGCCTGGTCCACCACGAACGGCGCCTGCAGGCCGATCATCAGGAAGACGGCGTTCTCCAGCAGGAACTGGATGGTCCGCCAGTTGCTGGCCTCGGCCAGACGCGAGGCACCCGACTGCAGCAGGTGCGAGCGGTGGCTGAGCAGCAGTCCGGTGACGACGACCGCGAGCACCCCGGAGGCGTGCACCCGCTCCCCCACCAGGTACGCCACGAACGGCGCCAGCAGGGACAGCACCGTGTCGATGACCGGGTCGTTCACCCGACGCCGGACGAACGAGAACACCCAGGCCACCGCCACGCCGGCCAGCACGCCACCGACCGAGGCCCAGGCGAAGTCGAGCCCGACCTCCCAGACCGCGATGGTGGAGATGATCGCGGTTCTGGCCGTGTTCAGCGCCACCAGCGCGGTCGCGTCGTTGACCAGGCTCTCGCCCTCCAGGATCGACACGACTCGCCGCGGCATGCCCACCCGCCGGGCGATGGCGCTCGCTGCCACGGCATCCGGCGGCGCGACCACAGCCCCCAAGGCGAACGCCGCGGCCACCGAGAAGGGCGGCGGGATGACCCAGAAGGCGACCAGCGCGACAACGACCGTGGTGAACAAGGTGTAGCCGACGGACAGCAGCAGGATCGAGGAGCGGTTGGCCCGGAAGTCCACCAGGGACGACCGGATCGCTGCCGCGTAGAGCAGTGGCGGCAGGACGCCGACTAGGACGACCTCGGGGTTGAGGCGCACCTCCGGCACGAAGGGCAGGTAGCCGCACAGCACCCCGGCGGCGACCAGCACCAGCGGCGGCGAGGCTCCGTACCGTTGAGCCAGGCCCGCTACCAGCGTGACGACGACCGTGATCTCGACGAAGCCGAAAGCTGCGTGCACCGCCCAATCATGGCGGGTGCCGGACGACGGCGGCGCGCCGGCGGGGGCGGGTCAGCCGTCGTAGCTGTAGAAGCCCCGGCCAGACTTGCGGCCGATGTCGCCCGCGGTGACCATCCGGTTCAGCGTCTCGGGCGGGTTGAACTTCTCGTCCTGGGTCTCGAGGTAGATGTTTCGCGAGGCGTTGCGCAGGATGTCGACGCCGGTCAGGTCGACCGTGGCCAGTGGACCCATCGCGTGTCCGAAGCCGAGCTTGCACGCGATGTCGACGTCCTCGGCAGTGGCCACGCCGTTCTCCACCAGCTTCACTGCCTCGACGACCAGGGCAGCGATCAGCCGGGTGGTCACGAAGCCCGCGACGTCCCGGTTCACCACGATGCAGGTCTTGCCCACCGACTCGGCGAAGGCCCGGGCCCGGGCCAGGGTCTCGTCGCTGGTCTTGAAACCGCGGACCAGCTCGCACAGCTGCATCATCGGCACCGGTGAGAAGAAGTGCGTGCCCACCACGGACTGCGGCCGCTGGGTGGCTGCGGCGATCTGGGTGATCGGGATCGCCGAGGTGTTGGTGGCCAGCACGGCGTCCGCCTTGCAGATCCGGTCCAGGTCGGCGAACAGCGCCGTCTTGACGTCCAGGCTCTCGAAGACCGCCTCGACCACGAAGTCGCTGTCCGCCGCGGCGTCCAGCTCGGTGGTCGTGCTGATCCTCGCCAGGGCGTCGTCCGCGTCCTGCTGGGTCATCCGGTCCTTGGCCACGAACCGCGCGTACGACGTCTCGATGGCCGATCGGCCCCGGTCCAGCGCCTCCTGCGTGACGTCGCGCAGCACGACCTGGTGGCCTGCCTGCGCGCTGACCTGCGCGATACCCGAACCCATCAGGCCGGCGCCGATGACGGTGATCTTCTGCTCTGCGGACATGACCAGGACTGTAGCCAGCGGTTGGCGCGCCGAGCTGCCCGGGCCGACACTGGAGCGTGGCCTCGTGGGGCAGCTTCTCCTTCGTCTACGGCCCGCTGGTCGCGTTCGCCGTCATCGGGCTGCTGGTGCTGCTGCTGCGCTGGACGTTCCGCCGAGGCCACTCGCTGGTGGCCTCGACGCCGCGCCAGGGTGCGCCGGACGAGTACGGCCTGCTCGTGGCGGTCGCCGAGCCGGACTCCTTCGCCGAGGCCGAGCTGATCCGGCAGCGGCTGCTGGCCCAGGGCGTGCGGGCCACGCTCGCGCCGACCACGCAGGGTCCGCGGGTGATGGTGTTCGCGGACGAGGCCCGGGTCGCCAGGGCCCTGCTGCGCGGGCCGCGCTGACCCGCTCAGCCGGTGGTCGTGAACAGCTGGTCGCTGACCGTCTCGCGGACGACGTCAGCGCCGAGGGCACGCAGGTCGACGTCGAAGTCCGGGTAGCCGCGGTCCACGTGCCCGGTCCCCTCCACGGTCGTCACGCCGTCCGCGACCAGGCCGGCCAGCACCAGCGCCGCGACCGCCCTGATGTCGCTGCCCACCACCGGGGCGGCCGAGAGCCGCTCCCGGCCGCGCAGCAGCGCGTGGTGGCCGTCCACCCGGACGTCGGCGCCGAGCCGGGCCAGCTCGGACGCCGTGTGGAACCGTGCCTCGAACAGGTTCTCGGTGACCATGGCCGAGCCCTCGGCGACCGCGTCGAAGACCAGGGCGAACGGCTGCAGGTCGGTCGGGAATCCCGGGAAGGGCAACGTCATCACGTCGAACGCCCGCGGCCGGCGCGGGCAGGTGACCCGGACCCCGTCGTCCTCGCGGTCGATGACCACCCCGGCGTCCACCAGCTTGTCCAGCACGAAGCCCAGGTGGCGCGGCTGGAAGCCGCGGACCATCACGTCTCCCCGGGTCAGCGCGGCGGCGAACACCCAGGTGCCGGCGGCGATCCGGTCACCGACCACCTCGTGCTCGACGGGGTGCAGCTCGTCGACCCCGGTGACGACCAGCGTCGAGCTGCCGATCCCCTCGATCTGGGCGCCCATCGTGACCAGCATCGCGGCCAGGTCGCCGATCTCCGGCTCGCGCGCCGCGTTCTCGATCATCGTGCTGCCGCGGGCCAGGACGGCCGCCATCAGCACGTTCTCGGTCGCGCCGACCGACGGGAACTCCAGCGAGATCGGCGCACCCACCAGACCGCCTGGAGCCTCGGCGACCAGGTAGCCGTGGTCGACGTGCACGTTCGCGCCGAGCCGGGTCAGGCCATCCGCGTGCAGGTCCAGGCCACGCGACCCGATCGCGTCGCCACCGGGGATCGCGACGTCCGCCACGCCGCAGCGCACGGTCAGCGGCCCGAGCACGCTGATCGACGCCCGCATCGCCCGGACGAGCTCGTAGTCGGCGCGGTGGCCGAGCTCCTGCGGGACGTCGATCGTGACGGTGCCCAGCGAGCTGTCGTGCTCGACGGTGCAACCCAGTCGGCGCAGCAGCTCGGCCATCACCGCGACGTCCACGATGTTCGGCACCCGGGTCAGCGTCGTGCGCCCGACTGCCAGCAACGCCGCGGCCATCAGCTTGAGCGCGCTGTTCTTCGCGCCGGCCACCGTGACCTCGCCTGTCAGCGGTCCCCCGCCGGACACCCGGAACCTCTCCACGGCGCAAAGGCTAGTGTGCGGGTCATGGTCGTGCTCTCTCGCATCTACACCCGCACCGGCGACGACGGGACGACGGCGCTCGGCGACTTCAGCCGGACCGCCAAGACGGACCCGCGGCTGCAGGCGTACGCCGACTGCGACGAGGCCGGCGCCGCGATCGGCGTGGCCATCGCGTGCGGGGACCTGCCCGACGAGATGGCAACCCTGCTGCAGCGCGTGCAGAACGACCTGTTCGACGTCGGGGCGGACCTGTGCAACCCGCTGGCTTCCTCGTACGAGCACCCGCCGCTGCGCGTGCAGGACGCGTGGGTCGACGAGCTCGAGCAGGCGTGCGACACGTTCGGCGAGCCGCTGGCGACGCTGCGCTCGTTCGTGCTGGCCGGCGGGACCGTGGGCAGCGCGCACCTGCACGTGGCGCGAACCGTGGCGCGACGGGCCGAGCGGTCCGCCTGGGCGGCCATCGCGACCTACGGCACGGGTGAGGACGGCGGGGTGAACCCGCTCACGGCCAGGTACCTGAACCGGTTGTCGGACCTGCTGTTCGTCCTGGGCCGCGCGGCCAACCACGGCCGCGGCGGCGACGTGCTGTGGGTGCCGGGCGGCGGGCGCGACCAGCGCGAAAGCTAGGCGACGGAGACGTTCTGGCCGGGGGGCGCAGCCTCGAGCCAGGAGGCGAAGCCGGTGTACGACTGCTGGCTCATGGCGAGCTCGACGAAGCCGCCGCCGCGTCGACATCGCACGATCACGAACCCGCTCATCACCGAGAAGGCCTCAGGCCCACTCGGGTTGCGCGGCGGCTGGACCACCATGAGGTCCCCGCGGCGCAGCACCTGCCCTGGCCGCATCGACACGCTGAACACGCGATACCACTCGATCCGGTCGGCCTCGTAGCGAGCGACCCCGAGGTGCCAGCCCTTGCCCTGGCTGCTGCTGGAGGTCCGCAGTGAGCAGTCGAAGGTGCCGACCTTGCGACTCAGCCACCGCCTGCGCACGACCACCCCGACCAGCGCGGCGACAACCAGTACCAGCAGCAGTCCGACGACCTCGAGCGGAATGATCAGGCCGTCCACCGCTGCGCCGTATCAGTTTCCGGAGTCGGCGCCGACGCGGGCGCTGTCCGCGATGATGGTCACCCGGTCGTGGTCCACCGACAGGAAGCCGTGGTTCACCTCGGCGGTGAGCTGCTGCCCGTCGCCGGTGATGCGGACCTCGCCCTCCACCAGCACTCCGAGCAGCGGCGCGTGACCGGGCAGGATGCCGATCTCGCCGTCGGTCGTCCGAGCGACGACGTTCGTCGCCTCGCCGCTCCAGACCTTGCGGTCTGCGGCAACCAGCTCCACGGTGAGCGCCACGGGGGTCCTTCCGTCCAGGGATGACGCAACGATACCGGGTGCCGAGGGCTGGACAGGTCACGGGGTTGACGCGATACCGCATCGGTCAGCGGGCGGTGCCGCCGTAGGAGCCGGCCAGCGCGCGAGCGACCGCAGAGGCGTCCGCGGTGACCTCGGCCTGCGGGTAGGGCGGCAGCAGGTCGTCCCACACCACGAGGAACGACCCGCGCAGCTGTCTGAAGCCCTCGGGACGGGCGAAGAAGAAGACGTGCAGGTGCGCGCCGCCGTCCCCTATCCGCATCACGTGGCAGCGCGCGATCCGGGGCACAGCCTCGACTGCCCGGCAGATGTGCTGCATCAGCACGCCCATCTCGGCGGCCAGGTCGTCCGGCAGGTCAGGCAGGTCGTGGTGCGCGATGGGCACCAGCATCATCACCAGCGGTGCCCCGCTCGGCTCGAACGCGACCAGCCGCCAGCGCTCGTTGCTCCAGACCTCGCGGTCGTCGCTGGCCCGGGAGGCGACGCGCTCGCAGACGTCGCACGGACGTCCGCCCTCCCCGGTGCGCGGCGCCTCGGGCAGCTCGGGCGGCTGCAGGCGGGCGACCCGCAGTCCCTCGCCCTCGAACGGGAACGTGCCCCACGAGGTCATCCGAGACATCGCGGCCAGCTCCTCTGAGTCCCCCGCCGCCATCACCCGGTCATAGAAAGCCTGCGCATCCTCAGCCATGGGCCGCAGTTGACCACGTTAAGCAGGCAGACATCCACTTCTCGAGGCGTCTACGCATGGTTAGGCGTGCGTTGACCCACCTAACGTGATCAACGATCGGACGGCCGACCAGGGTGAGTGGGTAGCAAACGGGACGAGGGCCGGTGACCGCCGGGCGGCGTCAAACGAGCTTGCGAGAGCCGCCCAGAGGTCACCGGCCCTCGGCCGGTGCGTCAGATCAGAGGTTCTTCTGGATGTCCGCCCAGTTCCGCTCGACGTCGTCCAGCCCACCGCACATGAAGAAGGCCTGCTCGGAGATGTGGTCGTACTCGCCTTCTGCGATCTTCGTGAAGGCCTCGACGGTCTCGTCCAGCGGGACCGTGGAGCCCTCGATGCCGGTGAACTGCTTTGCGACGTAAGTGTTCTGCGACAGGAAGCGCTGGATACGGCGGGCACGGTTCACCAGCGTCTTGTCCTCCTCCGACAGCTCGTCGATACCGAGGATCGCGATGATGTCCTGGAGCTCCTTGTTGCGCTGCAGGATCTGCTTGACCCGCACCGCGGTGTCGTAGTGCTCCTGCGAGATGTAACGCGGGTCCAGGATGCGCGAGGTCGAGGTCAGCGGGTCGACCGCGGGGTAGATACCCAGCGAGGCGATGTCGCGGGAGAGCTCGGTGGTCGCGTCCAGGTGGGCGAACGTGGTCGCCGGTGCCGGGTCGGTGTAGTCGTCCGCGGGCACGTAGATCGCCTGCATCGAGGTGATCGAGTGACCACGGGTCGAGGTGATCCGCTCCTGCAGCACGCCCATCTCGTCGGCCAGGGTCGGCTGGTACCCCACGGCGGACGGCATGCGGCCGAGCAGGGTGGAGACCTCGGACCCGGCCTGGGTGAACCGGAAGATGTTGTCGATGAACAGCAGCACGTCCTGGTTCTGCACGTCGCGGAAGTACTCCGCCATGGTCAGGGCCGAGAGCGCGACGCGCAGCCGGGTGCCCGGCGGCTCGTCCATCTGGCCGAAGACCAGCGCGGTCTGGCCGATGACGTCGGACTCGGTCATCTCCTCGATCAGGTCGTTTCCCTCACGAGTGCGCTCCCCGACGCCGGCGAACACCGAAACGCCGTCGTGGTCGCGCGCCACCCGGGCGATCATCTCCTGGATGAGGACCGTCTTGCCGACTCCCGCACCACCGAAGAGGCCGATCTTGCCGCCGAGGACGTACGGCGTGAGCAGGTCGATGACCTTGATGCCGGTCTGGAACATCTCGGTCTTCGGCTCGAGCTGGTCGAACGCCGGTGCCTTGCGGTGGATCGGCCAGCGCTCGGTGATCTCGAGCGTCTCGCCCTCCTTGAGGTTGACGCAGTCGCCGGTCACGTTGAACACGTGGCCCTTGGTGACGTCGCCGACCGGCACGGAGATGCCGGCACCGGTGTCGCGCACGGCCGCGCCACGGACGAGTCCGTCGGTCGGCTTCATGGCGATGGCCCGGATCATGTTGTCGCCGATGTGCTGGGCGACCTCGAGCACGAGCGTGCGGGACTCACCCGTCAGCTCGTAGTCGATCTCGAGGGCGTTGTACATCTCCGGCATCGCGTCCGGCGGGAACTCGATGTCGACGACGGGGCCGATCACCCGGCTGATGCGGCCGACACCCGCAGTGCCGGCGTCCGCGGCCTTGTCGGTGGCAGTGGCAGTCATGTCTCTCACTCTCAGTTCTCGACTCCGGCGGAGGCCAGTGCGTCGGCGCCGCCGACGATCTCGCTGATCTCCTGGGTGATCTCGGCCTGGCGGGCCTGGTTGGCCAACCGGGTGTACAGGCGGATGAGGTCGGAGGCGTTGTCCGACGCCGACTTCATGGCGCGCTGACGGGCAGCCTGCTCACTCGCGGCGGCCTGCAGCATGCAGTTGTAGATGCGGCTGCTGATGTAGCTGGGCAGCAGCGCGTCGAACACGGCCTCCGCGTTCGGTTCGAACTCGTACAGCGGCAGGACGTCGTCCTCGGACGGCGCCGCCTCACCCTCGACGACCTCCAGCGGCAGGAGGCGGATGACCTCCGGCGTCTGGGTGACCATGTTGACGAAGTGCGTGTAGACGATGTGGATCTCGTCCACGCCGCCCTCGGCCGAGCCCTTCAGGAAGGCGTCGACCAGGACGTCGCCGACCTCCTTGGCGTCCGAGTGCTGGGGCGCCTCGCTGAAGCCGGTCCACTCCTGAGCCGTCTCGCGACGGCGGAACCGGAAGTAGGCCACGCCCTTGCGTCCGACGACATACGGCACCGTCTCGACGCCGCGCGCGCGAAGATGCTCGGTGAGCCGCTCGCCGGCCTTGAGGACGTTCGCGGAGTAGGCCCCCGCCATGCCGCGGTCGCTCGTGATGACGAGCACCGCGGCCTTGCGGACGTCGTCCTTCTCGGTGATCAGCGGGTGCTCGGTGTTCGAGTACGTCGCCACCGCCGAGACCGCTCGGGTGATCGCCCGGGCGTAGGGGGACGACGCCTCGACCGCAGCGCGCGCCTTGGCGATCCGGGACGTGGCGATGAGCTCCATCGCGCTGAAGATCTTCTTCAGTGACGAGGTGGAGTTGATCCGTTGGCGGTAGACCCGCTGCTGTGCACCCATGCCTCAGCCGCGCTTCTGACGGACGATCTTCTCGTGGGCGACGTCGTCGCCCTCCATCGCCTCGGCCTCTTCGTGACCGGCCTCGACCGGCTTGCGGTCATCGGTCTGGAAGGCCTTCTTGAACGCGTCCGTCTCGGACTTGAGCTTGTTCGCGGTGTCGTCCTCGAACTTGCCGGTCTCGCGGATCGTGGTGAGGACGTCGCTCGAGCGACGCAGGTGGTCGAGCAGCTCGCGCTCGAACTTGCGGACGTCGTCGACCGCGACGTCGTCCAGCTGGCCGGTCGTGCCGAGCCAGACCGAGACGACCTGCTCCTCCACCGGGTACGGCGAGTACTGACCCTGCTTGAGCAGCTCCATCAGCCGCTGGCCACGGGACAGCTGCTGGCGCGAGGCGGCGTCCAGGTCGGAGGCGAACAGCGCGAACGCCTCCAGGGCGCGGAACTGCGCCAGGTCGATCTTCAGACGACCGGAGACCGACTTCATCGCCTTGGTCTGGGCCGCGCCACCGACGCGGGAGACCGACACACCGACGTTGACCGCGGGGCGCTGGTTGGCGTTGAAGAGGTCCGACTCGAGGAAGATCTGGCCGTCGGTGATCGAGATGACATTGGTCGGGATGTACGCCGAGACGTCGTTGGCCTTGGTCTCGATGATCGGCAGGCCGGTCATCGAGCCGGCACCGAGCTCGTCGGAGAGCTTGGCGCAGCGCTCGAGCAGGCGCGAGTGCAGGTAGAAGACGTCGCCGGGGTAGGCCTCGCGGCCCGGCGGGCGGCGCAGCAGCAGCGACACGGCGCGGTAGGCCTCGGCCTGCTTGGAAAGGTCGTCGAAGATGATCAGGACGTGCTTGCCCTCGTACATCCAGTGCTGGCCGATGGCCGAGCCGGTGTACGGCGCGAGGTACTTGAAGCCGGCCGGATCGGACGCCGGAGCCGCCACGATGGTGGTGTACTCCATCGCGCCGGCCTCCTCGAGCGCACCGCGCACGGAGGCGATCGTCGAGCCCTTCTGGCCGATGGCGACGTAGATGCAGCGAACCTGCTTGCTCGGGTCGCCGCTCTCCCAGAACTCCTTCTGGTTGATGATCGTGTCGATCGCCACGGCGGTCTTGCCGGTCTGCCGGTCACCGATGATCAGCTGACGCTGGCCGCGGCCGATCGGGGTCATCGAGTCGATGGCCTTGATCCCGGTCTGCAGCGGCTCGTGCACCGACTTGCGATCGACCACCGAGGCGGCCTGCAGCTCCAGCGCGCGGGTCTCGGTCGACTCGATGTCGCCCAGCCCGTCGATCGGCGTGCCCAGCGGGTCGACGACCCGGCCGAGGAAGTTGTCGCCCACCGGGACCGAGAGGATCTCGCCGGTGCGCTGCACCTCCTGGCCCTCCTCGATGCCGGAGAACTCACCGAGCACGACCACGCCGATCTCGCGCACGTCGAGGTTCAGCGCGAGGCCCAGCGTGCCGTCCTCGAAGCGCAGCAGCTCGTTGGCCATGCACGAGGGCAGGCCCTCGACACGCGCGATGCCGTCGCCGGCCTCGCTGACGCGGCCGACCTCTTCGCGAGCGGCCGTTCCGGGCTCGTAGGACTGCACGAAGGTGTCCAGGGCGGCCCGGATCTCCTCCGGGCGGATCGTGAGCTCCGTCATCGTGGTTCCTGCCTTCTGTTCTCTGTCGTGGTGCGGGGTTCGGGAGATCTGGAGGTGGTGCGGTTCAGCGGGCCAGCTGGCGGCGGACGTCGTCGAGCCGGCGCGACACCGTGCCGTCGAGCACCTCGTCGCCGATCTCGACCCGGATGCCACCGAGGACCTTGGGGTCCACGTCGACGTTGAGGTGCACGCGCTTGCCGTACAGGGTGGTCAGCGCCGCTGCGAGCCGCGCACGCTGGTCGCCCTCGAGCGGCAGCGCCACCCGGATGTGAGCCACGAGCTTGTCGCGGCGGGTCGCGGCGAGCTGGACGTTGGCGTTCAGCGCGCGGTCGAGGTTCTGGCCACGACCGGTCAGCACCGCGCGACGGATCAGCACGACTGCCTCGGGGGCCGCCTTGGCGCTGATTAGCTCGTCGATCAGCGCCGACTTGCTGTCCACCGGTGCTGCGCGGTCGGCGAGCGCCCGGGCGAGCTCGGGGTCGGCGTCCACGATCCGCTCGAACCGGAACAGCTCGTCCTCGACCCGGTCGGCGCGGTCCTGGGCCTCGGCGCCGGCGATGACGGCCGACGAGCCGAGCTTCTCGATCGCGTCACCGAGGTCGCGCGCCCGCGACCAGCGCGAGCGGGCCATGTCGGCCAGCAGGGTGACGACGTCCGCCGACACCTTGCCCTCGAGCAGCCGGGTGATCAGGCCCGACTTGGCGTCGGGCTCGCTGGACGGGTCCGTCAGGGCCCGGCGCAGCGACACGTTCGCGTCCAGCACGTCGACGACGGCGAACAGCGCCTGGCCGATCGCCGTGCCGTCCGTGCCCGCCGTGCCCAGGAGAGCATCGAGCTGCTCCTCGGCCGTCGCGAGCGACTCACGGCTGACGCCCTGCATCAGGACTCCTGCTCGATCGCCGCGTCGGCTCGCGACACGAGCGACACCGACTCGATGTCACCGGCCTCGAGCTCGGCCAGGAAGCGCTCGACGGTGCGACGCTGGCGCGCCTCGTCCTCGAGGGACTCACCGACCACGCGCGAGGCGAGCTCGGTGGCGAGGGCGCCGACCTCGGCCCGCAGCGAGATGACAGCCTGCTGACGCTCGGCGGTGATCTGCGCCTGCGCGGAAGCGGTGATCCGCTCGGACTCGGACTGCGCCTGCGCCTTGAGCTCGGCGAGGATCTGCGCGCCCTCGGCGCGCGCCTCCTCGCGGATGCGGCTGGCCTCGGCGCGCGACTCGGCGAGCTGTGCCTTGTACTGCTCGAGCAGCTCGGCGGCCTCGGCGTTGGCCTTGTCCGCCTCCTCGATCTGACCCTCGATCGCGGCGGCGCGCGCGGCGTACATGACCTCGAGACGGGGCACGACCTTCTTGGCCACGACCCAGTAGAGGATGGCGAAGGCGACGATGCCGAAGATCAGCTCACCGGGGTGAGGGATGATCGGGGGCGCCGTCTCCCAGTCGATGGCGACGATGTGTGCGGTGTGCACGGTGTCTCCTCAGGGAGTCGGAGGTCGGGTCAGCCCTTGAAGACGAACGCGAGCGCGAGACCGAAGATGGCCAGCGCCTCTGCGAGCGCGAAGCCGAGGAAGGCGATCGGCTGGAGCATGCCGCGGGCCTCGGGCTGACGCGCGACGCCGTTGATGTAGGCCGCGAACACCAGACCGACACCGATACCGGGGCCGATGGCGGACAGGCCGTAGCCGAGGATCGCGATGTCGCCGGTCATGTCAATTCACTCTCTCTCTGGTTGCCTGCGAGCGGGAGTGCTCGAAGGTGACTTCCTCTGTGGTTGTGGCTGTAGGTCAGTGCTCGTCGGCGAGGGCGCCGGCGATGTAGATGGCGGTCAGCAGGGTGAAGATGTACGCCTGCAGCACCTGGACGAGGAGCTCGAACAACGTCATCACGAAGCCCATGCCCAGTGAGCCGACACCGGCGAGCTTCACGCCGAAGGCGCCGTGCTGGAGCATGTACTCGCCGCCGCCGATGAACAGCACGAGCAGCAGGTGCCCGGCGAACATGTTGCCGAACAGTCGCAGGGCGAGCGTGACCGGCCGGGTGAACACGTCGGTCAGCAGCTCGAGGATGAAGATGTACGGGATGAGGGCCAGCGGGAGCCCGGAGGGCACCAGCGACTTCCAGTAGCCGAAGAAGCCGTGCTTGCGGAACCCGACCACGTGGTAGATCACGAACACGAACAGGGCCAGCGCGGCCGCGAAGCCGATGCGGCTCATCGTCGGGAACTGGATCACCGGGATGATGCTGAACACGTTGTTCACGATGATCAGGCAGAACAGCGTGAACAGCAGCGGCACGTACTTCAGGAACTCCTTGCTGCCGATGATGTCCCGGCCGACGCCGTCCCGCACCAGGCTGTAGGCCACCTCGGTGCTGGCCTGCTTGCGGTTCGGGACCACGGACATCTTCTTCGTGCCGGCCAGCAGCAGCCATGAGATCAGGGCCACCGACAGCATGATCACGACCATCGCCCGCGTGATGGCGAACGGACCGTCGCCGATCAGCGGCTGCCAGAAGTCCTGGACCCCGGGCGGCTCGTAGGTCGAGCCTTCGGTGGCCAGCGCCACGATGCTCACGGCTTCTCCTCAACAGCTGGGGACGTCGTCAAAGAACAGGGACCGCAGTCGAATCCGATGCACGGGCGCACAACAGCGCCTCGACGCAATGCGTTCGGGGTCAGTGCGTACCGTACCGGAACCAGATCAGGTAGAGCGATAGCCCCATCCCGCCCACGATCCCGACCGGCAGCAGGAACTCCGTACCGAACCAGTTGTCCAGTAGCCAGCCCAGCCCGCCGTACACCAGCGGACCGGTGAGCAGGTAGGCGAACGCCCGCCACGCCTGGTGCGCCTCCAGTCCGGGGATCTCGTCTGACGGATCCGGCTGGGACTGCGGTGCGGGCTTGGGTGGGGTGGGCATCAGGGGCTCCACGGTAGCAACGGGTCATCGGGGGGCGCCCTCGTCCGAGACGTCGCTCGAAGGCCGGTCGGCGCCCGGTGCGACGAGGATCCGGAGCTTGGTGAACGCGCGCATCTCGAACGCCAGCCAGACGAGCGTGCAGGCGATGATCGACAGGGCGAGCGCCTGACCGGACAGCCAGCTCGCGTCGCGCAGCAGGACCATGGCGATGCCGAGGGCGAGGATCTTGCCGGTGTAGGTCGCCAGGACCACGGACATCACCGCGATCGGCTGCAGGTGCGCCGTCTGGCGCATCACCAGCAGGCTGAGCGAGAAGAACACCACTACCAGCGCGGCGCCCAGGGCGGCGGACCAGGCGGCCTTGCTGCCGCCGAGCAGTCCACCGAGGACGACGGCCCCGACGCCGGTCACCAGGGTGGGCATCAGCGCGGTGCGCAGCATCGCAGCGAACTGGGCGCGGGTCTGTGCGGCCTCCTGCTCGGAGACAGCTGGGGTGGGGGCGCCCTCGTCCACGGCACGAGCATCCTCGGATACGAGGCTCGTGGCGAGCGGACGTTCGTCCTTGGCCATCACGGGCGCCTGCCTTTCGGCGGCTCGAGGGGTGGTCTTCGGGCGGTGCTTCAACTGCTTGTGAATGCTATCACAAGCGTCTTCACATGTTGTTCACACCCCGGCGGGGCGGCTCGCCGAGACCCTGCGGTGGATCGGTCCGGCCGCGGTCATCGCCACCGCGAGCAGCAGCAACCCGGCGATCACGGCCAGCGCCCAGATCAGCGGGAGAAGGGCCAGCGCGGCCATCCCGAACGCCACGGTGGCCGCCCACAGGTACAGCGACAGCACGGCGCCGGCGTGCGTGTGCCCCAGGGCGAGCATCTGGTGGTGCAGGTGCTGGGCGTCGGGCTGCCATGGCAGCCGACCGGCTCGGGTGCGCCGGATGATCGCCAGCACGAGGTCCAGCAACGGGACCACCAGCACCGCGATCGGCATCAGCAGCGGGAACAGGTAGAGCAGCTCCGGCGGCAGGTCCCCCGCGCTGAGCGCGGCCGGGTCGATGTTGCCGGTCAGCGAGATCGTGGCGGCGGACAGCAGCAGGCCGAGCAGCATCGCGCCGGTGTCTCCCATGAAGATCTTCGCCGGGTTGAAGTTGAACGGCAGGAACCCCAGGCAGCAGCCGATCAGCACGGCAGCGATCAGCGAGGCCACCGAGAAGACGTTCGCCGAGTAGTCCTTCGAGATCGAGTACGCGTAAGCGAAGAAGCCGATGGCGGCGATGCACGTGATGCCGGCGGCCAGGCCGTCCAGGCCGTCCACGAAGTTCACCGCGTTCATCGTGGTCACCACCACGAGCACCGTGATCACGACCAGCACCGTGGTCGGCAGGTAGGTCACACCGAACACCGGCAAGGACAGCATCTGCACGCCCTGGAACGCCATCACGCCCGCGGCCAGCAACTGGCCGGCGAACTTCGTCCACGCCTCCAGGCCCCAGATGTCGTCGGCCACCCCGAGCACCACGACCAGCAGCGCCCCGATCAGCACCGCGTGCAGGTCGCTGTTGTCCTGGGTCACCGTGCGCAGGAACGGTAGGTGGCTGGCCACCAGCAGGGCCACCACGAATCCGGCGAAGATCGCCAGACCACCCAGCCGCGGCATCGGCACGGCGTGCACGTCCCGGTCGCGTACGGCGGTCACCCAGCCGCGCCGCACAGCGAGCGTCCGCACCACCGGGGTCGTCACGTAGGTGACGGTGGCGGCAACCAGGAGGACGAACAGGTACTCGCGCACTCAGCGTCCCCCGGCCGCCCGACGGGTCACCGGGTCAGCTCCGCGGATAGGCCGGGAAGGCCTCGACCAACTCACGCACCTCGGCGCGAACCTCACGGGCAACCGCGTGGTCGGGGTCGCCGTCCGTCTCCCGCACCGAACGCCCGATCAGCGCGGCGATCTGCGACATCTGCTCCTCGCCCATGCCCTGGGTGGTCACCGAGGGGCTGCCCACCCGGATGCCGGAGGCGATGCTCGGCGGCTGCGGGTCGTTCGGGATCGCGTTCTTGTTCAGCACGATGCCGGCCGCGTCGCAGCGCGCCTCGGCGTCCTTGCCGCTCACCCCGGTCTCGGCGAGGTCGAGCAGCGCCAGGTGCGTGTCCGTTCCGCCGGTCACCGGCCGCATGCCGTGCTCGCTCAGGCCCTTGGTCAGCGCCTGGGCGTTGGCGATGACCTGCCGCGCGTACGCCTGGTACTCCGGCGTCATGCACTCCTTGAGGTTGACCGCCTTGGCCGCCACCGCGTGCATCAGTGGACCGCCCTGCATCATCGGGAACACGGCCTTGTCGAGCTTGGCCGCGTGCTCGGACTTGCAGACCAGGGCCCCACCACGCGGACCGCGCAGCACCTTGTGCGTGGTGAACGTGACGACGTCCGCGTACGGCACCGGGCTCGGGATCGCCTTGCCGGCCACCAGGCCGATGAAGTGCGCGGCGTCGACCATCAGGATCGCGCCGACCTCGTCGGCGATCTCGCGGAAGGCCTTGAAGTCGATCAGCCGCGGGATGGCCGAGCCGCCGCAGATGATCATCTTCGGCTTGTGCTCGCGGGCCAGGTCGCGCGCCTGGTCGTAGTCGATGTCCTCGGTCTTGGCGTCCACGCCGTAGTGCACCGCGTTGAACCACTTGCCACTGAACGAGACCTTGGTGCCGTGGGTCAGGTGGCCGCCGTGCGGCAGGCTCATCGCCAGCACGGTGTCGCCCGGCTGGCAGAACGCGCCGTAGGCGGCGATGTTGGCGCTCGCGCCGGAGTGCGGCTGCAGGTTCGCGTGCTCGGCGCCGAACAGCTCCTTGGCGCGGGCGATGCCCAGCTCCTCGGCCTTGTCGACCTCGACGCAGCCACCGTAGTAGCGCCGGCCCGGGTAGCCCTCGGCGTACTTGTTGCTCAGCGTCGAGCCGAGCGCGGCGAGGACCGCAGGAGAGGTGAAGTTCTCGCTGGCGATCAGCTGCAGGCCGGATCGGAGCCGCTCGAGCTCGTCGACCACGACGGCCGCGATCTCGGGGTCCTGGGCGCTCAGGGCATCGAAATCCGGGCCCCAGTAGGTCTCGCTCATGACGGGTGCTCCGCGGTCTGCTCGGGGACGGGCCGAGGCCCACTCTATTGGGCCGACCGCCGCTAGTCCGACTCGACCTGCCCGGCCACCGCGCGCAACCTCTCCAGCGCGATCGGTCCCGCGCGAAGAACTCGGGGCACCGCTCCGGTGACGTCCACGATGGTGGACGCGACCCCGGACGGGCTGGTCCCGCCGTCCAGGTACACGCTGACCGCCTCACCCAGCTGGGCGACCGCCTCGTCGACCGTGGTCGCCGCCGGCTCGCCGGTGCGGTTCGCGCTGGTCACGGCCATCGGGCCGGTCAGCTCGAGCACGGCCAGGGCCACCCGGTGCAGCGGCATCCGCAGGGCCACGGTGCCGTTGGTCTCGCCGAGGTCCCAGTCCAGCGACGGCACGGCCCGGCATACCAGGGTCAGCGGCCCGGGCCAGAACGCGGCGACCAGCTCGCGCGTCGCGTCGCTGACGTCGGTGGCCAGGCCGTCCAGGGTTCGCGGGTTCGGCACCAGGACGGGCGGCGGGACGTCGCGGCCGCGACCCTTCGCCGCCAGCACGGCGGCGACGGCGCGGCGGTCGAACGCGTCCGCGCCGACGCCGTACACGGTGTCGGTGGGCAGGACGACGACCTCGCCGCGCTGGACGGCGTCCGCGGCCAGCCTGGCCCCAGTGGTGCGCCCGGTGTCCGTGCGGGCATCGATGCGGTTCACGGGCGCCATCCTGGCACCACGTCCCGCGCACCGTGGCAACGGTGTTCGCCAGGGCGCACGCCGTTGCCACGTTCTGGTCAGGCGCGGCGGGCGCTCACGTAGCGAGGAGTGCCGGTCAGGTCTGTGTGCCCGGCCTCGTCCAACCACAGCCCGGACGCCGTCAGGGACCGCAGGAGGGCAGCTTGCTGGACGTCGGCGTGCTCCATGACGACCAGTCCGCCCGGCCGCAGCAGCCGGGCGGCCGCGGCCACGACGGCCCGCGGAACCTGCAGGCCGTCCGGCCCGAGCCCGTACAGCGCCACCGCGGGATCGTGGTCGCGGACCTCCGGGTCGACCGGCTCGGAGTCGGGCGGGATGTACGGCGGGTTGCTCACCACGACGTCGACGGCGCCGTCCAGGTCACCGAACGCCTGCGCCGCGTCGCCGAGCCGCAGGTCAACGGCCGGCGCGAGGTCCTCGACATTGCGCGCAGCCCAGGCCAGGGCATGCTCGGACAGCTCGACCGCGTGGACCCGCGCGCCAGGCACCTCACGGGCCACGGCCACCGCGATGGCGCCGGACCCGGTGCACAGGTCGACCACCACCGGTGCCGGCAGCTCGCGGGCGAACGCGATCGCGGCGCCCGCCACCAGCTCGGTCTCGGGCCGCGGCACGAACACCCCAGGCCCGACCCGCAGCTGGACGTCGCGGAAGGGCGCCGTCCCGGTCAGGTGCTGCAGGGGTACCCGGCGGGCCCGCTCGTCGACGAGGTCGTCGAACACCACTGGCAGCACCACGTCGTCCCCCCGAAGGGCCATGACGGCGACCTGCGGGCGCGGGCGTCCCAGGACGTGGCCGGCCAGCACCTCGGCGTCATGACGTGCACTGGGCACCCCGGCCTCGGCCAGCCGGGCGGTGGCCGCCCGCAACTGCTCGGTCAGGCTCATCCTGCCGCGCTCATCGGGTCGCTCACTCGGCCATCGCGGCGAGCTGGGCGGCCTCGTCGGCCTCCACGGCGGACTGCACCACCGCGTCCAGGTCGCCGTCCAGCACGGTGTCGAGGTTGTACGCCTTGAAGCCGGTCCGATGGTCGCTGATCCGGTTCTCCGGGAAGTTGTAGGTCCGGATCCGCTCCGAGCGGTCGACGGTGCGGACCTGGCTGCGCCGGGCCGCCGAGGCCTCGGCCTGCGCCTGCTCCTGGGCCAGTGCGTGCAGCCGGGCGCGCAGGATCCGCATCGCGCTCTCGCGGTTCTGCAGCTGGCTCTTCTCGTTCTGGCAGGACACCACCAGGCCGGTCGGCAGGTGCGTGATCCGCACCGCGGAGTCCGTCGTGTTGACGCTCTGCCCACCCGGCCCGCTGGAGCGGAACACGTCGACCCGGATGTCGTTCGGGCCGATCTCGAGCTCGACCTCCTCGTCCGGCTCGGGCATCACCAGCACGCCGGCCGCCGAGGTGTGGATGCGTCCCTGGGACTCGGTCACCGGCACCCGCTGCACGCGGTGCACGCCACCCTCGTACTTCAGCCGCGACCACACGCCGTGCCCCGGCTCGGGCGTGCCACGCGCCTTGACCGCGACCGAGACGTCCTTGTAGCCGCCGAGGTCGGACTCGGTGGCCTCGAGCACCTGGGTGCTCCAGCCGGACCGCTCGGCGTAGCGCAGGTACATCCGCAGCAGGTCGCCGGCGAACAGCGCGGACTCCTCGCCGCCCTCACCGGCCTTGACCTCCAGGATCACGTCCCGGTCGTCGTCCGGGTCCCGCGGGACGAGCAGTCGGCGCAGGTGGTCGGCGGCGGCCTGCTCGGCCTCGACCAGGGACGGCAGCTCCTCGGCGAAGCCGGGGTCGTCGGCGGCCAGCTCGCGGGCGGCCTGGGCATCGTCCCGCGCGCCCACCCAGGCGGCGCGAGCGGCTACCAGCGGGGTCAGCTCGGCGTAGCGGCGGGCCAGCCGGCGGGCCAGCGCCTGGTCGGCGTGCACCGCCGGGTCCGCGAGCTGGCGCTCGAGGTCAGCGTGCTCGGCGACCAGCGCGTCGACGGCGTCCTGCACCTGGGGCTCCTCAGCTGGGCGAACGTGCCTGACCACGACCGGGATGGGGTCGCAGAGGCGGGGCGCAAAGCGACGGTGCCGGCACCCTCGCGGGTACCGGCACCGTGGTGGAGCTACTTGGCCTCGGCCTTGGCGTCGTCCTTCTTGCCGTAGCGGGCCTGGAACCGGGCTACGCGACCGCCGGTGTCCATCAGCTTCTGCTTGCCCGTGTAGAACGGGTGGCACTGGCTGCAGACATCGGCGTGCATCTTGCCGGAAGACAGGGTGCTGCGCGTGGTGAACTCCGCGCCACAGGTGCACGTGACCTGCGTCTCGATGTACTCGGGGTGGATGTCCTTCTTCACGATGCTCCTTGGCGTTTACGGTCGCCGGGTCGCCCGAGGCGGGATGCGCGGGGGCGTGAGCCGGAACCAACGGTCCAGTGTGCCAGACCTGGCACGGGAGTCATAACGCCCGCGCCAGGTCCGGCATTCCGGTCAGGGCACGAGCCGACCCAACGGGCCGGCCAGCGGACCGAACTGGCGAGTGGACATCGCCTGGATCCCCGCGGTGTGGTCGCCGTTGAACGGCGTCACCGTGGTCGGGCAGCCCGCGGCGGCAGCAGCGGCCGGCGAACCGAACCACAGCCCCAGGTGGAACATGTGCACCGGCGCGGACGCCGGGTTGCTGGCCGCGTCCGGGAACGTGCCACCGGAGTGCACGACGGGGGCCGCCGTGCTGCCCGGTGCCACCAGGAACGTCTCGCGGTTGAACCGCCCGACGTAGTGGCCGTGCCCGTCGCCGTTGGCGTCCGACTCCAGGTCGCCCTGGTACCAGGCGTCACCGAACGGTGCGTCCGGGACCTGGATGACGAAGAGGTCGAACTCCTGGCTCGGCGGCAGGTGGTGGGCGGTGATGTCCATGACCTCCACCTGACCCTGCTGCTTGATCGTGACCTGGGCGGTCGCGCCGCGAAGGCAGTTGGCCGCGACCACGCCGGTCGAGCGCTGCAGTGCGAAGCCCAGGGTCTTGCCCTGCTGCTTGCCGGACTGGGCGGTCGGGTCCCCCGACCCGCTCGCCGAGGCCGTGCCGGCCGCGAACCCGATGGCAGCGAGCGCCGTAAGGCCCGCAGTGAGTGCATGCGACTTTCGCATGGGTGATCTCCTTCTTGGTGGAGCCGGCCGTCGCCCGCGATCGGGCCGAGCCGGTGTCCCCCCCGGTTGGCAAGACGGCCGCGATGACCGCCTCGTCGATCCTCGCCGCCGTCCTGGCACGGCCGCATCGGGGAAAACCCGCACACTCCCGGAGGGCGGGAGCGCCCGGTCCGGGTCAGTCCGGTGGCGGCGCCAGCGCCGCCAGCCCGGCGCGGGAGGACAGCCCCAGCTTGGTGAAGATGTGCCCCAGGTGGCTCTCCACGGTCTTCTCGCTGACCACCAGCTCGGCCGCGATCTGCCGGTTGGTCTGACCGAGCGCCACGAGCGCGGCCACCTGGCGCTCGCGTGGCGACAGCACCGCGAGCGGACCGGCCGCCGGGTCGCCGGCCTCGGCGCGCTCGGCGGCGGCGCGCTCGGCGGCGGCGGTCGGCAGTCGCAGTCCCAGGCGGCGCAGCTCGAACCTGGCCTCGGCCAGCAGACGCCGTGCACCGCAGGTCGCGAACGTGGTCTGCGCCTCGTGCAGGACGGCGAGCGCAGCACCGCGCTCACCCGCCAGTGCGGCCGCCCGGCCCTGGACCAGCTGGGCCCTGGCCCGGTCGAGCTCGTAGCCGGCCCGGGCGAACAGCTCCGCCGCACGCTCGGCGTCAGTCGCCGCGGCCGCGCCGTCGCCCCGGGCCAGCAGCACCTCGGCCGACGCCAGCCGCGCGTTCGCAGCCGGTGCGGACAGCTCGACGGACGCGGCGCAGCGGGCCGATCGTGCTGCCAGGTCGGCCGCCAGCTCGTGCTGCCCTTCGAGGAGGGCTGCTCGGGTGGCCACCTCCCACCAGTCGCAGCGCGACGCCGGGTCGAACGACTCCAGCTCGATGCCGCCGCCCGCGTCGAAGATCGCCTGCACGCAACCCTGCGGATGCCCGGCCGCCAGCCGAGCCTGGGCCAGCGTGGCGACCGCCACCGAGGCGAACCAGTTCTCCCGCCCTTGCGCGGCACGCACCGCCCGAGCGCCAAGGGTCCGCGCCCGCCGCAGGTCGCCGAGCCAGGTCGCCGCCCGGCACTGCATCGTCACGGTCATGGTCTCCAGCTCCGGGCTGGCCGTCGGTGCCGCCGCCTCGGCTGCCTCGTCGAACACCTCGGCGGCCTCGCCGAGCCGGCCCACCGTCTTCAATGCGCTGCCGTAGCCGATCAGCAGGTGAGCCAGCACGTGCTGGTGCGCGCCGCGCCGGGCGATGGTCAGGCACCGCTCCAGGTGCCGGATCGAGTCCGCGAGCCGCTCCAGGAAGAGCTCGGCCCAGCCCAGCCAGGTGCCGGCCTCCAGCGACGCGGCGAGCTCGCTGTCGCTCAGCCCGTCCAACGCTGCGGCCGCCTTGGCGCACTCCTCGAGCCCCGACCGGACGTCTCCGCTGACCGCTGCGCCGAGGGCGATGACCCCGCCGGCGTAGGCCGCGAGCAGGTGATCGGACGTCGTCCCGAGCCGTCGCGCCCGCCGGGCGGCCAGCCGGGCCTCGGCGAAGGAGCCGCCCAGCAGTCGCGTCGTGGCCAGCTCCAGCTCGAGCTCGGCGCGGACCCTGGGACTGCCACGCCCGGTGGCGGCCAGCTCACGGGTGAGCATCGCCGCCGACTCGGAGTTTCGGCCCATCAGGTGCTCCACCCGGGCCGCGATCCGGCTGGCCGCCGCTCGCCGCGAGTCGCCGACGGGCAGCAGGGCGAGCAGGTCGTGCACGAGGTCGCGGGTGCGGTTCAGCTGTCCGACCGAGGTCAGCGCCTGGGCCCGGGCCAGCTGGACGCCGGCCGTGCCCCGCGATCCCCCGTCCGGCAGCACCGCCAAAGCCCCTGCGTACCACTGCTCGGCGAGCCCCGGAGCCTGTCCGGCCACACCGTCCGCCGCGTCCAGCAGCAGCTCGGCCGCCGCCACGTCCCCCGGGCGGGCGGCCACCAGCACGTGCCGGGCTCGTTGGGCCGGGGTGGCACCGGTGCGCGCGAGCTGCACCGCGGCCCGCCGGTGGTGCTCGACCCGGGCGCTGCTGGACTGCGCGTCGTAGGCGACCCGGCGCACCAGGGAGTGCCGAAAGCACCACCGGCCGTCCACTGTCGGCTGGCACAGGTCGCGGTCACGCAGCGCGTCCAGCGCAGCCAGGACCTCGCCCACCGGGACGTCGGCGACCGCTCCGACCAGCTCGGCGGCGAACGGGTCGCCGACCACGGCCGCGGCCTCGACGACCTGGCGCTGGCAGGGGTCGCAGGCGTCGATCTCGGCCCGCAGAGCGGCGTGCACCGCCGCCGGCAGCCGCGACCCGTCGTCCGCCGTGGACGTCGGCTGCTGCTGGGCGTGGTGCAGCGCCAGCAGGTAGAAGGGGTTCCCGGCACTGGACTCCAGCAGCGAGCGACGTCGAGCCGCGGGCGTGTCCGGAAGCAGCAGCGCGACGTCGTCGTCGTCCAGCGGTCCCAGCTCGATGCGCTGCCGGGTGGCGGACGCCGTGCCCTCCACCCGCCCGGGCGGCAGCCCGTGCAGCGCGGCGACCCGGGGCTGCGGACGGTACCCGAGCAACACGGTGACGGCGGCGTGCGGCGGACGCCTGGACAGGCTGGCCAGCACGTCCACCGAGCCCTCGTCCGCCCAGTGCACGTCGTCCACCGCGAGCAGCACCGGACGGCTGGCGGCGAGGTCCGTGAGCACCTCACGCAGCAGCCGTCCCACCTCACGCGCACCCGGCTCGGCTCCGCCCTCCGGGTCGGCCAGGCCGATCGCGGCCAGCCGGCCGAGCTCGGGGCCGGCCCCGCCCCTCGACCCGCCGGCCGACTCGGGAACGACGCTCAGGTAGTGCTCGAACGGGTCGGCGACGGCGCCGAACAGCCGTCCGGCGTCTCGTTCGGCCGCACTGCTGTGCAGCACGGTCGCTCCCTGGACCGCTGCCGTGGCGCAGGTCTGGGCGATCAGCCTGGACTTGCCCAGGCCGGGCAGCCCCGACAGGTGGACCACCGACGGACGGCCGCGCCGGGCCTCGGCAAGGGCCCGCTCCAGGACCTGCGTCTCACCTCGCCGGCCGACCAGCGGCCGCGCCGCCGGGTCCACTCGTTCGTACGCCGCCCCACCCACGCTCGTCAGGTCTACGCGAGTGGCGCCGGTCGCGCCAGCCCGTTTGTTTCGCGAGTCCGCTCAGACCCGCAGCACGTAGCCGGCCGCGCCGGAGGGGGCGTCGGCGTCCCACTTGGGCAGTGTGACGGTGAAGGTCGTCCCGCGACCCTCGACGGAGTCGACGTCCACCCGCCCGCCGTGCGCGGCCACGATGCCGCCGACGATGGCCAGGCCGAGCCCGGTGCCCGGGATCTGGCGCTGGGTCGCGTTGGAGGCCCGGTAGAAGCGGGTGAAGAGCGCCTGCACCTCGGCCTTCGGGATGCCTATCCCGGTGTCCTGCACGCGCACGATCACGTCGTCCGCCGCAAGCTCCACGCTGACCGTGACCCGGCCACGGCTAGGAGTGAACTTCACCGCGTTGCCGACCAGGTTCAGCAGCATCCGGTCGATCTGGCCGGGGTCGGCGAGCAGCATGGCGTCAGCCGGCACGGGGAAGGTGTCGATCCGCACCCCGGCCGCCTCGGCCTGCGGACGCAGCGAGTCGGCCACGTGGTCGACCAGCCCGCTCAGGGCGACCGGCATGCGCTCGCTGCGCACGGCGCCGGACTCGACCTTGGAGATCATCAGCACGTCCTCGATCAGGTCGCGCAGCCGCTGGGTGTTGCGCGCGACGATCTCGAGCATGTTGTCCTGCATGGGCTGCAGGTCGCCCGCGTCGCCGTCCCGCATCATCTCGACGTAACCGGCGATGCTGGTCAGCGGCGTGCGCAGCTCGTGGCTGATGGTGGACAGGAAGTCCGACTTCGTCCGGTCCAGCTCGCGCAGCTGGCCCACCACGGAGGTCTGCTGCTCGAAGAGCCGGGCGTGGTGCACGGCACGGGCCAGGTCGCCGGCGACGCTCTCGACCAGATCGCCGTCCCCGGCCTCGAAGCGCGGACCGCTGTCGGCCCGCGCGCAGACCAGGACGCCGATCCGCTCGGTGCCGACCACGACCGGGGCGACGATCATCGGGCCGACACCGGGATATCCGGCCCCAAGCGCCGACTCGGCGCGGACCTCGACGTGCACCCGGACGTCGTCCGTGACCAAGGCCCGGTGCCCGCGCGCGCTGACCGCGACCGCCGACTCCAGCGGGTGGGTCGGCCCCGGCGGCTCGGTGGCCAGCAGCGGCAGGCCCGGGGTGTTCCACTGGGCGACGACCCGGCCCATCCGGTTGCCCTCGACCAGGCGCAGGTGCACGCGGTCGGCGCGAACCATCGGACCCAGTCCGCTGACCACCTCGTCCGAAACCGCCCCCGGGTGCAGGTGGGCACGCATCCGGCGGTCGAGGTCCTGGGTCAACGAGTGGATCTGGGCGCGCACATGCTCCGCGTCGCGCAGCCTCGCGCTCTGCTCCGCGAGCCGGTTGATGCTGGACGCCACGGCACGCATCTCCTGCGGCCCGCGCTCCTGCACGCGGGCGTCCAGGTCACCGGCGGCCAACCGCCCCAGTGCCGTGCGCAGCCGGGTGAGCGAAGGCACGACCTGACGCACGGTGAGCCAGGCCAGCAGGCCGAGCCCCAGTCCGGCCAGCACTGTGGTGGCCACCAGCACCCACAGGCTCAGCCCCCAGCGTCGGTCCGCGTGCCGCAGCGAGGCGTCGATCTGCCGGTCGAGCTGCTGGGCGAGCGCGTCGTTGGCCGCGTAGAACGTGTGCAACGCCGAGCGCGAGGCCTGGTAACGGGCATCCGCCTTGCTGCGCGGGATCTCGCCGGTGGCGACCGGGTCGGCGATCTGGGTGAGCCACTGCTGCACTGCGACGTCCTGCTCGGCGATGCCCGCGCACGAACCGGGTGAGGTGATGCAGAGCCGGCGAGCGTGGCTCAGCGTGTCCTGGTAGCCGGCCCGGTCGGTCTGCAGCGACACCAGAGCCGCTTGGTCGCCGGTCACGATGTAGGCCCTCAGGTCGGAGGCCGTCGCAACCACCGCATCGCGCAGCTGGCTGTTGGCCCGCTGCAGTGGCAGCTCAGCACTGGCCACGTCCCGAAGCACCCCGGACGACGACCGGCTGAGCAGCAGCCCACCCACGCCGGAGCCGAGCACCACCAGACCGACGACCGCGAACGCGCCGAGCAACCGGTGCCGGATGCTCCAGGCGCGGCTCGAGGCCTGTCGGCTGGTCACGAGCCCACCCGCTCGGAGCGCTGCGAAGCGGGGGTGCGGAGATCCTGGCTCATGACGTCGGGACGGCGCGGTTCGGCCTGGGTGAAGCCGACCCGGGTCATCACCCCCCACTCGTAGCCGCTGCCGCGGATCTCGTCCCAGAGGCCCTGCAGCCGCCAGATCGCGGTCAGCTGCCGGTAGCCGATGTTCTCGGCGAGGGCCGCGGCGACCGTCCAGACCAGGTCCCGCCAGCGGCCGTAGCGGTGGAAAGAGAACTCCTCGAGCGCGGCCGAGGCCACGGTGAGCAGGAACGCGTAGCCGAACGCCACCGCCGTGAAGAGCAGCGCGAAGTGCAGGTTGATGGCGCCGACCGCGAAGCCGGCGGCCATGGCCAGCAGGCCGAACACCTCGACGACGGGCGCCAGCAGCTCGAATACGACGTAGTACGGCAGGGTCAACAGGCCGATGCGCCCGTAGCGCGGGTTGCCGATCATGTCCCGGTGCCGCCACAGGGTCTGGGCCAGACCGCGGTGCCAGCGTCGACGCTGGCGCCCGAGCACGCTGCGGGTCGGCGGCACCTCGGTCCAGACCACCGGCTCCGGGACGAACACCACCCGATAGTCGGTCCGCTCGCGGCGCATCCGCTGGTGGATCCGGGTGACCAGGTCGAAGTCCTCGCCCAGGTTGGTCACGTCCAGACCGCCCACAGACACCACGACGTCGCGGCGGAACATGCCGAACGCGCCGGAGATGATCGCCAGCGCACCCAGCCGCGACCAGCCGGTGCGGCCCATCAGGAACGCGCGCAGGTACTCCACCGCCTGGATCCGTGGCAGCCAGGTCTTCGGCATCCGGACGTCGACCACCCGGCCGGCGGCGACGGTGCTGTCGTTCACCGCGCGCACGACTCCCCCGGTGGCCACCACCCGGGCCGGGTCGTCCGCGAACGGCTTGCTCACCAGCAGCAGCGCGTCGGTGTCCAGCAGCGAGTCGGCGTCCACGAAGCAGACCAGGGGGTAGCGCGCGACGTTGACCCCGGTGTTCAGCGAGTCCGACCGGCCGCCGTTCTCCTTGCGGACGACGACCAGCGGTGCAGACGCGGACACGTGGACGTCGATGAGCGCGCCCACCGTGTGCACGTCGGACGGCACCTCGCGAGGAATCCTGCGCAGGTCGAACGCGGCGGCCAGCAGGTCGAAGGTGTCGTCGGTGCTGCCGTCGTCGACCACGACGACCTCGAACTCGGGGTAGCGCAAAGAGAGCATGCCGCGGATCGACTCCACGATGCCGACGGACTCGTTCCAGGCCGGCACGATCACCGAGACCGGCATGGTCAGCGGGCTGGCGTGCGCCTCGTCGTAGCCGGCGAACGGCACTCGGCGCAGCTGGCGGGCGAACTCCATCGTGGCCAGCACCAGCAGCAGTAGGTACGAGCTGTTGATGGCCAGGAAGTAGATCAGCACGGCGACATCCATCACCGACAACAGCTGCACGATCCCGGGTCGCAGCGCGTCCAGCGGGCCGCTCACCGGACCACGTCCGAGACCATCGCCGAGGCGATCGCCTGCACCTGGGCCGGCACGACCGACAGGCCGGCCCGCGCCGGTCCTGCGGACGCCAGCGCGTTCATCGCCAGCGACTCGGCCGCGTACACCGCGCCGGGACCGCCGCCGGCGGCGACCACCCGCAGCCGCTCGACCGCACGGTCACCGAGCCGGCCCAGGGCCCGGGCGGCGTTGCTGGCTACCCGGTGCTCGTCGTCCACCAGCAGCGGCTCGAGCAGATCGACCGCCTGCCGGCCGCCGACCTCGCCGATCGCGCGTGCCGCCACCGCGCGCAGCGCGACGGGTTCAGTGGGTCGAACACAGCGCTCCAGCACCGCCAGGCCGGTCGGGACGCCGATCCGCCCGAGCGCGCGGGCGCACCGGATCCGCACGTCGTCGTCCGGGTCGTGCAACGCGTGGTTGGCCAGCACGCTGACCGCCGTGACCGCGCCACCGAGCCCGAGGATCTCCGCGGAGACCGCCCGGACGGCCGGGACCTGAGCGCCCATCGCGGTGACCAGCACCGGCGCGGCGCCCGGCCCGAGCCGGGCCAGGCTGCGCGCGACGATCCGCATCGGCACCGGGTGCGGCCCGGCCACCGAACGGACCAGGATCTTCGTGGACGCCGGGTCGCCGATCTCGCCCAGGGCACGGGCGGCGACGATGCGGACCTCGGGGTCGCGGTCGTGCTCGAGCAGGAGCTCGAGCTCCGCGCGGGGTGCATGGGCGCCGAGCAGGCCGAGCAGCTCGGCCGCGCGGGCCCGTCCGACCGCGCCGGGGCTGTGCAGCCGCCGGGTCAGCCGCTCGATCGTGCCGCGTCGGTGCAGGAGCTCGACCAGGGCGGCGCGGGCGCCGCCGCGCAGCTTGCGGACCATCGACACGACCACCGGCTCAAGCGCCTTCCAGACCTCGTCGTCCAAGGCGAGTAGCCGCTCGACATGCGCGGCGTCGCGGCCCTCGTCGGCTACCACCGCCACGAGCAGCGGACGGTAGGGGTCGGCCAGCGCGATCCGGCGGCGTACCGAGCGCTGACGCAGGCCGCGACGCAGCACGATCGCGATGGCCAGGAGCACGCACAGCAGCGCGATGGCCAGACCACCGGCAGCGAACGCCGCCGCTGCGGTCACGAGGTGCTGCGCGCGAGCACCGCCTGCACCCGGCTCAACAGCTCGCGGGGGCTGAAGGGTTTGACGACGTAGTCGTCGGCGCCCATCGAGAAGCCGGACTCGACGTCCGCCTCCTGCGCCTTCGCGGTGAGCAGGATGACCCTGATCGTGCTCAGGTCGGGGCGGGCCCGCAGCTGCTGCAGCACCTGCATGCCGCTCATCCCGGGCATCATCACGTCCAGCACGGCGACATCCGGACGCGACTCGAGCGCAGTGCTCAGG
The DNA here is from genome assembly GCF_049994355.1 of Angustibacter sp. McL0619. Classification (NCBI taxonomy): domain Bacteria; kingdom Bacillati; phylum Actinomycetota; class Actinomycetes; order Kineosporiales; family Kineosporiaceae; genus Angustibacter; species Angustibacter sp. McL0619. The sequence continues at coordinate 3,347,829 of NZ_CP188257.1, forward strand.
GCCTGGTCACCGTCGCCCGCGACGAGCACGTCGAAGCCCGCTGCCTCGAGCTTGAACGCCACGAGGTCACGGATGTCGCGGTCGTCGTCCGCCACGAGCACGGTGGTCAAGATGACCCTCCCGGTGGGCCGATCGGGGGCGTCGGTGCGCGCCCCCTACCCGGTTCTTGTCGGCCTTCCGGGCAGATTCTTGAGCCGAACGGGTGAGACGTATCGGGCCGAACGCGCCAGGCCCCGCTCACCGAGGTGGGCGGGGCCTCGCAGGACGGGGTGCGTCAGTCGTCGTCACCACCCTTGCCGGGGACCGGCGTCGTCTTCTGCACCTGCATCAGGAACTCGGTGTTGCTCTTGGTCTCCTTCAGCTTCGACAGCAGCAGCTCGAGCGCCTGCTGAGAGTCGAGGCCGGACAGCACGCGGCGGAGCTTCCAACTGACCTGGAGCTCCTCACGGCCGAGCAGGATCTCTTCGCGGCGGGTGCTGGACGGGTTGACGTCCACCGCCGGGAACAGCCGCTTGTCGGCAAGGCGCCGGTCGAGCCGCAGCTCCATGTTTCCGGTGCCCTTGAACTCCTCGAAGATGACCTCGTCCATCTTGGAGCCGGTCTCGACGAGCGCGGTGGCCAGGATGGTCAGCGAGCCGCCGTTCTCGATGTTGCGGGCCGCACCGAAGAACCGCTTCGGCGGGTAGAGCGCGCTCGAGTCGACACCGCCGGACAGGATGCGCCCGCTGGCCGGAGCGGCCAAGTTGTAGGCGCGCCCCAGGCGGGTGATCGAGTCGAGCAGGACGACGACGTCGTTGCCCATCTCGACCAGGCGCTTGGCCCGCTCGATGGCGAGCTCGGCGACCGTGGTGTGGTCCTCGGCCGGGCGGTCGAAGGTCGAGGCGATGACCTCGCCCTTGACCGTGCGCTGCATGTCCGTGACCTCTTCAGGGCGCTCGTCGACGAGCACGACCATCAGGTGGGCCTCGGGGTTGTTGGTGGCGACGGCGTTGGCGATCGCCTGCAGGATCAGCGTCTTTCCCGCCTTCGGCGGCGAGACGATGAGGCCGCGCTGGCCCTTGCCGATCGGCGAGACCAGGTCGATGATCCGGGTGGTCAGCACGCCGGGCTCGGTCTCCAGCCGCAGACGCTCCTGCGGGTAGAGCGGGGTCAGCTTGCCGAACTCGACGCGCGCCTTGGCCTCGTCCGGGGTCATCCCGTTGACCGTGTCAAGGCGGACGAGGGCGTTGAACTTGCTGCGGTTGCCCTGGCCAGTGCCCTGCTGCTCGCCCTCGCGGGGCTGACGGACCGCACCGGTGACAGCGTCACCCTTGCGCAGGCCGTTCTTCTTGACCTGGCCGAGCGAGACGTAGACGTCGTTCGGGCCCGGCAGGTAGCCGGAGGTGCGGATGAACGCATAGCTCTCCAGCACGTCCAGGATTCCGGCGACGGGGAGCAGGACGTCGTCCTCGCTGATCTCCGGCTCCTCCATGCCGTGGCCGGGGTCGCCGACCCGGGTGCCGCCACGACGCTTGCGGTCGCGGTACCGACCACGACGGCGGCGGCCGCCGCCTTCCTCGTCGTCGTCGTAGCGGTTCTGGCCGCCCTGGGCCTGGTTCTGGTTCTGGCCGCCCTGGGCCTGGTTCTGGTTCTGGCCGCCCTGGGCCTGGCTCTGGCTCTGGCCCTGGTTCTGAGCGCCCTGGTTCTGGCCCGGCTGACGACTCTGGTTCTGGTTGCCGCCCTGCTGACGCTCGCCCTGCTGACGCTCGCCCTGCTGACGCTCGCCCTGCTGACGATCGTTGCGCTGGCTCTGCTGGCGCTCGCCCTGCTGGCGCTCAGCCTGCTGGCGCTGGCGCTCCTGGCGCTCTGCGCGGTCCGAACCGTCGGAGCGGCCGTTCTGCCTGTCGCCCGCGTCGGAGCCGGACGGGCTCTCACCGGAAGGGGCCTGCTGGGCCGGGGCGGTACGCGACGGCTGCTCGGTGCGCGTCTCGCGCGCCACCGGAGCCGTCGACTTGGCTCCGGAGCCGGCGCCGCGACGCTCGCCGATGGCGGCGATCAGGTCGCTCTTGCGCATCTTGCCGGTGCCGGTGATGCCGAGGTCCGCGGCCATGGCCTGCAGCTCGGGCAGCCGCTTGCCGGTCAGGCCGCCACTCTGGCGGGTCGTGCGCGCCTGCTCAGCCACATCTGTGGCTGGCGCCGCTGCACGTTCGGTGGTATCGGTCACGAAGGATCCTTCTCCCCTCGTCGCAGTCCGGCGCTGTTGCCGGCCGCGGGTGTGACACCCGGCGCTGCTGCCTGGGTGTAGATGCCGTCATCCGTGCGAGGTGGCAGTCCCGCCAGGGAGACGGGACAGCCGTGTTTCGGATTCGCCGAGCCGATCCCTGACGGGATGAGGCTTGGATGGCGACTGCGTCGGCTTCCGGAAGGCGGGGAGCGTGCCGGAGCGGGGACGCGCTGTCACGATAACACCATCAGGTGCTGAATGTGTTCCCGGGCACACTCCGTGTCGCCGCCGCGCCACCCGTTCAGCGCACGCCAGCGGGCGGTCGCGCTACCTGGCAGTCACGTTGCGCCACGAGCAGCGGGGCCTCGGGTACAACGGACGACGCCAGGCAGGCTCCGGCCGTTGCGGCACAGCGGCTGCGCGGATCGCGGTCCCGCCCGAGATCCATCGAAATCAGACGCGCCCTTCCCAGTCGACTGCAACGTCCGCCCAGTCCTGACCACTCAGGAAGTGGCAGCACGGCGCCTTCGAGCTCTCGAACTGGAGGCGCTTCTGCGCCTCCCTCAGGAATCAGGTCGTCCAAGCAGGCAGGCGGTCGCCTCACGGAGTCTCGAGGGGGCTGGTGACAACGCCAGCGAGGGCCAGGTCGGGCGCGATACTGCGCCACTCGTCTCCGGCGAGATCGGAAGACAACGCCATCGAAGCCTCGGCGTCTGCGCGGTCGGCCAACACCAACACGCTCGGTCCGGCGCCGGAGACCACGGCCGCCAGTCCTCGATCGCGCAGTGCCTGGACCAGCTCGAGCGTGATCGGCATGGCCGCCGAACGCTGCCGCTGGTGCAGGCGGTCCTCAGTGGCCGGCAGCAGTAGGTCGGGCCGGCTGGTCAACGCGTGCACGAGCAGCGCCGCGCGGCCGCTGTTGGTTGCCGCGTCCTCGTGGCTGACGCTGGCCGGCAGCACCGAGCGGGCCTGGTGCGTGGCCAGGCGGGTGTCCGGCACCAGGAGCTGCGCCACCAGCGCCGGGTGCGGCTCGAGCCGCACCGCCCGCGGCACGTCGTGCCCGGTCCAGGCGATGGTCAGGCCGCCGAGCAGCGCCGCGGCCGCGTTGTCCGGGTGGCCCTCGAAGGCAGTGGCGAGGGCCAGCAGCTCGCCGTCGTCCATCCCGTCGTCCATCCCGTCGTCCATCCCGCCGTCGACAGCGGAACCGGCCAGCCCACGGGCAGCAGCCAGACCCGCCACCACGGCCGCCGCGGACGACCCCAGCCCTCGGCCGTGCGGAATCGCGTTGCGACACACCAGGTCCAGCCCGGCAGGCTGCGCGCAGCCGCTCGCCGCCAGGCCGCGCAGCAGCGCTTGGACGACGAGGTGCCGTTCGTCGTCCGACACCTCGCCGGCACCCTCGCCGTGCACGACGACCCGTACGCCGGGGACGGCGGACACCCGGACGTCGACCTCGTCGTACACCCCGAGGGCGAGCCCGAGGCTGTCGAAGCCGGGCCCGAGGTTGGCGCTGGTCGCGCTCACCCGAACCCGGACCGCGGACCGCATAGGCCCTCGGCCAGGCACGCCGATCAGCCTTCGAGGCCGAGCGCGGAGGCGACCGACACCGTGTCCACCGGGACGCGCACTGGGGAGACAGTGGTGCCGTCCAGCGTCCGAAGGGCCCACTCCGGGTCCTTGAGCCCGTGACCGGTCACAGTGCAGACAACGCGCAGCCCCGACGTCAGCCGGCCCGCCTGGTGTGCGGCGAGCAGCCCAGCGACCCCCGCCGCTGAGGCAGGCTCCACGAAGACCCCCTCACGGCTGGACAGCCAGCGGTGCGCCGCCAGGATCTGCTGGTCGCTGACCGCCTCGATCCGCCCACCGCTGTCGTCGCGGGCCTGCTCGGCCTGCCGCCAGGACGCCGGGTTGCCGATCCGGATCGCGGTGGCGATGGTCTCGGGCTCGTCGATCGGGTGGCCGGCGACGATCGGCGCAGCACCCGCCGCCTGAAAGCCCCACATCTGCGGCGCACGGGTGGCCGGTCCCGGTTGCGCGGACGACGTCGTGTATTCGCCGTAGCCCTTCCAGTACGCCGTGATGTTTCCCGCGTTGCCGACCGGCAGGCAGTGCAGGTCGGGGGCGTCGCCCAGCGCGTCGACCACCTCGAACGCCGCGGTCTTCTGGCCCTCGATGCGGTACGGGTTCACGGAGTTGACGAGCTCGACCGGGTAGGCGTCCGCCAGCTTGCGGGCCACGGTCAGGCAGTCGTCGAAGTTGCCGTCCACCTGGAGCAGGGTGGCGCCGTGCGCGATGGCCTGGCTCAGCTTGCCCATCGCGATCTTGCCCTCCGGCACGAGCACCGCACAGCTCATTCCGGCCGCGGTCGCGTAGGCCGCGGCCGACGCGGAGGTGTTGCCGGTCGAGGCGCAGACCACGACGCGGGCACCGGCCTGGGCCGCCTTCGAGATCGCCATGGTCATGCCGCGGTCCTTGAACGAGCCGGTGGGGTTCATCCCCTCGACCTTGAGCCAGACCTCGCAGCCGGTCTCCCGCGACAGCTGCCGGGCGGGGACCACCGGGGTGCCGCCCTCGCCCAGCGTCACGACCGGCGTGTCCGCGTCGACCGGTAGCCGGTCGCGGTACTCCTCGATGACCCCGCGCCACTGGTGAGCCACTAGTCCCCCTCCACGCGCATCACGCTGGCCACGGCCTGCACGACGTCCAGCTTGCCGAGGTCGTCGACCGTCGCCGCAAGCGCCTCGTCGGTCGCCTTGTGGGTGACCACGACGAGCGCGGCGCGCGGCGCGGCCTCGCCCACGCCGGGGGTGAGCTGCTGGCGGACCGTCTCGATGGACACCTCGTGGGCCGCGAACACCTGGGCGACCTGGGCCAGTACGCCGGGGCGGTCCGCCACGTCGAGGCTGACGTGGTACCGCGTCCAGGTGCGACCCATCGGCAGCAGCCGCAGGTCCGCGTAGGACGACTCCCCCGGACCGCGACCGCCCTGCACCCGGTGCCGGGCGACCGAGACGACGTCGCCGAGCACCGCGCTAGCGGTCGGTTCGCCACCGGCGCCAGGGCCGTAGAACATCAGCTCGCCAGCGGCCTCGGCCTCGACGAACACCGCGTTGAACGCCCCCCGGACGCCGGCCAGCGGGTGGGTGCGCGGCAGCATCGCGGGGTGCACCCGCACCGAGACCCCTTCACCCAGCTCGGACGACGGGTCGCCGGACCGCTCGGCGATGGCCAGCAGCTTGACCACGCAGCCCATCTGCCGCGCCGCCGCGACGTCCGCCGCACTGACCTCGGTGATGCCCTCGCGGTACACGGCGGACGCCGGAACCCGGGTGTGGAAGGCCAGCGAGGCCAGGATGGCCGCCTTGGCCGCGGCGTCGAACCCCTCGACGTCCGCCGTCGGGTCGGCCTCGGCATAGCCGAGCGCCTGGGCCTGCTCGACGGCCTCGGCGAAACCTGCCCCGGTGGTGTCCATCTGGTCGAGCACGTAGTTGGTGGTGCCGTTGACGATGCCCAGCACCCGCAGGATGCGGTCGCCGGCCAGTGACTCGCGCACCGGACGGACCAGCGGGATCGCGCCGGCCACCGCGGCCTCGAAGTACAGGTCGACCCCGAACCGATCGGCGGCCGCGTAAAGCGCGGGGCCGTCCTGGGCCAGCAGCGCCTTGTTCGCAGTCACCACCGACGCGCCGTGCTCCATGGCGGACAGGATCAGGGTGCGCGCCGGCTCGATACCGCCGATCACCTCGATGACGATGTCGGCCTCGGTGACCAGGCTGGCGGCGTCCGTGGTGAAACGGTCGGGGGCGACCCCGGTGGCCTGCCGGTCGCGTCCGGTACGCCGGACCGCGATGCCGACGAGGTCCAGCGCGCGTCCGGACCGGGCGGCGAGCTCGTCGGCGTGCGCGGTCAGCAGTCGCGCCACCTGCGTGCCGACCACTCCGCAGCCGAGCATGGCCACCCGCAGCGGTGCGGTGCTCACCGGTTCTCCTGTCGCTGGACGCTGTCGTAGCGCATCATGCCGTCTGTCCGGGGGCCGACGGCGCCTGCGTCCGTGATCCGGACCCCGCTCACCCGACGTCCAGGGCCAGCAGGTCGTCCTCGGTCTCGCGGCGCAGCAGCACCCGGACCTCACCGTCGCGGGCGGCGAGCACCGGCGGGCGTGGCACGTGGTTGTACTGGCTGGCCATGCTCCGGCAGTAGGCACCGGTCCCAGGGACAGCAACGAGATCACCGGGGCCGACGTCGGAGGGAAGGAACTCGTCCTTGACGACGATGTCGCCGCTCTCGCAGTGCTTGCCGACGACTCGGGACAGCACCGGGGGGGCCTGCGAGCGGCGGTTGGCGAGCGTGGCCGAGTAGTCCGCGTCGTACAGGGCGGTGCGGATGTTGTCGCTCATGCCGCCGTCCACCGCGACGTACCGGCGCACGCCGCCGCCGTCCAGGTCGACGTCCTTGACCGTGCCCACCGTGTACAGCGTGAACGTGCTCGGCCCGGCGATCGCCCGGCCGGGCTCCACCGAGATGCGCGGGACATCGACCCCCAGGTCCGCGCACTCCTTGCCGACGATCTGGGCGAGCCCCGCGGCCAGCTCGGCCGGCGCGAGCGGGTCGTGCTGGGTGGTGTACGCGATGCCGAAGCCGCCGCCGAGGTCGAGCTCGGGCAGCTGGACGCCGTGCTCGGCGGCCACCGCGGCATGCAGTCCGAGCACCCGGCGGGCGGCGACCTCGAAACCCTGGACGTCGAAGATCTGCGAGCCGATGTGCGAGTGCAGGCCGCGCAGCTCGAGCTCGGGTCGGGCGAGCACCTGGGCGACTGCCGCGTGCGCCTGGCCGGAGCTCAGCGACAGGCCGAACTTCTGGTCCTCGTGCGCGGTCGCGATGTAGGAGTGGGTGTGCGCCTCGACGCCGACGGTGACCCGCAGCAGCACCGGCGCCCGCACGCCGCGCGCGCGGGCCAGGTCGGCCACCCGGTCGATCTCGGACGGCGCGTCGACCACGATCCGGCCGATGCCGGCGTCCAGTGCGCGACCGATCTCTGCGTCGCTCTTGTTGTTGCCGTGCAGGCCGAGCCTGGCCGGCGGCACCTGAGCCCGCAGCGCGACGGCCAGCTCGCCGCCGGTGCAGGTGTCCAGGCTGAGGCCTTCCTCGACCACCCAGCGCGCCACCTCGGTGCACAGGAAGGCCTTGCCGGCGTAGTAGACGTCCGCACCGCCGCACAGGTGCGCGAACGCCTCGTCGAAGGCGGTGGCGTACCCGCGCGCCCGGGCCCGGAAGTCGGCCTCGTCGATCACGTACGCCGGCGTGCCGAACTCGGCCGCGATCGCCACGACGTCCACCTCGGCGACCTTCAGCTTGCCGCACTGACTGCCCCGGCGCACGGTGCGGGCCCATAGTGCGGGCACCAGCTCGTTGACGTCGTCCGGCGGACGCAGCCAGGACGGCCCCAGGTAGCCCTCCGCGTGCAGGGCACCCGCCTCGTGCGCGCGCACTACATCTGCTCCGGTGCCGAGACCCCGAGCAGGTCAAGCCCGCGGGCCAGCACCGTGCGGGTCGCCTCGTTCAGCCACAGCCTGGTGCGGTGCAGGTCGGTGATCTCCTCGTCCGCTCCCTGCGGCCGGACCCGGCACTCGTCGTACCACTTGTGGTACTTGCCGGCGAGCTCCTCGAGGTAGCGCGCCACCCGGTGCGGCTCGCGCAGCTCAGCGGCCTGACCGACCACCCGCGGGAACTGCCCGAGGGTGGCGAGCAGCGCCGACTCGGTCTGGTGGTCCAGCAGAGCCGGGTCGAAACCGTCCTCGCGACGAACGCCGTCCTCGGCCGCGAGCCGGGACATCCGGCTGATCCGGGCGTGCGCGTACTGCACGTAGAAGACCGGGTTGTCGTTGCTGCGCTTGCGCAGCTGCTCGCCGTCCAGGTTCAGCGGCGAGTCGGCCGGGTAGCGAGCCAGCGAGTACCGGACGGCGTCGCTGCCGATCCACTCGATCAGGTCGCGCATCTCGATCATGTTGCCGGCGCGCTTGGACAGCTTGGCCCCGTTGAGGTTGATCAACTGACCGATCAGCACCTCGATGCTGGTGGCCGGGTCGTCCCCGGCGCACGCCGCGATGGCCTTGAGCCGACCGACGTAGCCGTGGTGGTCCGCACCGAGCATGTAGACCTTCTCCGGGAAACCGCGGTCCTTCTTGCTCAGGTAGTACGCCGCGTCGGCAGCGAAGTAGGTGGGTACGCCGTCCTGCCGGATCAGCACCCGGTCGCGGTCGTCGCCGAAGTCGGTGGTGCGCAGCCACACCGCGCCGTCCGCGTCGAACACGTGACCCTGCTCGCGCAGCCGCGCGACGGCCTGCTCCACAGCGCCGCCCTCGTGCAGCGTGCGCTCGCTGAACCAGACGTCGAAGTGCACGTCGAACGACGCCAGCACCTGCTGGATCTCCGCCAGCTGGGTCCGGTAGCCGATGTCGCGGGCTATCACGAGGGCCTCGTCGGGCGGCAGGTCGAGCAGGTCGGGCTGTGCGTCCAGCACGCGCTTGGCAAGTCCGTCGACGTACTCGCCCGGGTAGCCGTTCTCCGGCACCGGCTCCTGGCGGGCACGGGCCAGCACCGACGCCGCGAAGTTGTCCATCTGCGCACCGGCGTCGTTCACGTAGTACTCGCTGGTGACCGTCGCGCCGCTGGCCGCCAGCAGGCGGCGCAGCGAGTCACCCAGCGCGGCCCAGCGGGTGTGGCCGATGTGCAGCGGGCCGGTCGGGTTGGCCGAGACGAACTCCAGGTTGACCACGTGCCCAGCCAGGGTCGAGTTCTCGCCGAACCGCGGGCCGGCCTCGACCACGCTGCGGGCCAGCTCGCCGGCGGCCCCGGCGTCCAGGGTGATGTTCAGGAAGCCCGGTCCGGCGACGTCGACGCGCTGCACGCCCTCCACGGCAGCGAGCCGGCGGGCCAGCACCTGCGCGAGCTCGCGTGGCGGGATGCCAGCGCCCTTGGCGAGCTGGAGGGCCAGGTTGGTCGACCAGTCTCCGTGGTCGCGGTTGCGCGGCCGCTCCACCCGGACCTCGTCGGGCACGGCGGCACTGAGCTCGCCGGACGTGACGGCGTCGGCCAGGACGCCGCGGACGGCCAGGGACAGCTGCTCAGGGGTCACCCGGGAAAGGCTACCGGCGCAGCGGGCACGACCTCGCCGGGGATTACCCAGCGGTCCGGCAGATCAGTGCACCCGGCCGGCGGAGGCCAGGACGCCGACGATCGCCACCAGCTCGTCCGGGTCGAAAGGCTTGGCGATGAAAGCATCCACGTTGGCCTGCTCCGCCTGGGCCCGGTGGTGGCTTTGCACCGACGCGGTGACCATCACGACCGGCAGGTGCTCCAGCCGCGGGTCGCTGCGGATCATCGACACCGTCCACCAGCCGTCCCGGCGCGGCATCAGGGCATCGACGGTGACGACGTCGGGCAGGACGTTGTTGGGGTCACTGAGCAGGTCCAGCGCCTCCTGGCCGTCGTGCGCCTCCATCACGTCGTAGCCCTCGAGCTCGAGGTTCATCACGATCAGGGACCGCACGGAGTCGGTGTCGTCGCAGACCAGAACCCGAGGCGACGACAGGGAACTCACCGAGCGCCGTCGACGCCCCCGTCCCTCGTGACTCATTCAGCCAATGTAGGACCGCCGAGGTGATCTTGGGGTCCGAACAGGTGATGAGCCTGGCGACGGCTCGACCTACGGGATGGGTACTTGCTTGTGCTGGCGCAGCGTTCCCGTGAGCAGGGTGGCACTCAAGCCGGTTTCGTGGCGGCCGCAACCACCGACGAACCGAACGACAGGTCGCGGCGGTGAAGCCACCAAGCGTCAAGGCGACACAGGCCGCGCAGCACCCGGTCGGCCGCCGGAGATACCTTCGGCAGGGAAGCTTCGGCGGTCGGACGAAGGCGCCTCACCAGCCGCTCAGCCGTGAACGGGGGCAGTGTCCCGGCGAAGATGTGCGTACACCGGTCCACCGTGAACTCCGCTTCCGCCAACGCGTCGCGCAGCCGCCGGCGGGTGTAGCGGCGGTAGTGGCCGGCGGCCACGTCGAAGTCGGTCCAGGCCCACTGGTAGGCCGGGACCGACAGCAGGAACCGACCACCGGGAGCGAGGACACGGCGCACTTCTGCAAGCGCCACTGACTCCGGCTCGCAGTGCTCTACGACGTCGAACGCTGTCACCAGGTCAAACGCCCCGTCCGCGAACGGCAGAGCCAAAGCCGACCCGCACACCCCGCCGGGCATCAGGCCCGCCGGGTCCAGGTCGAGGGAAGTGCGCGGGGGCAACCAGTCGACCGACGGGCCGTCCGCGCTGCCCACGTCCAGCGTCCGGGCCGGATCGCCAACGTATTCGCCGACCGCCGCGGCCAGTAGCCCAGCCCGCGCGGCGTACCACCAATAGTCAGGCTTTTCGATGGACGCTGATGCCGGTTGAGACACGAGAGGCATCGCCACATCATGCCCTAGCGACCCACCCGAGTCACACGTGCAGCGCCTGAACGGGCGAGGTCCGGCGAGCAAATTGATCGGCGCCCCCGGCAGGATTCGAACCTGCGCCCCCGCCTCCGGAGGGCGGTGCTCTATCCCCTGAGCTACGGGGGCTCGGGCTTCACGAGGCTACCAGCCGCGGACCCGTGCCAGAGAACGGGGCTACTCCCCCGATGCCTGGGTCTTCGACTCGCCCTCGACGAACTCCCAGTGCCACGGTTCGGGCCGGCTACCGGTGCCGGGTCGGGCCCAGGCCGGGTTGTCCCAGCCGAACTTGGGTGCGTTGGCCAAGAACCAGGAGCGCCGCGCGCCGCCCGTTTGGTCGGGGCCGTCGCACACGTCGACGGCGAGTCCCCAGCCGTGCTCGCTGGTGCCCGGCCGCGCGGCCAGCCCCGGCTTGCGGGCGGCGACGCTGTACTGCGAGGCGAGCGACCGGTACGAGTCCGTCAGGCAGAGGCTCTGGCCGAACCGGCCCTTGTAGGAGTCGTTGAGCCGGATCAGCTGAACCGCGGCGTCGGCCCGCAGCCGGTGCCGCGGGGCGAAGGGCAGCGAGCACAGGATGGATGTCGGCAGCTCACCGTTCGAGTACGACTGGGTCGGCGCTTTCCCGCTGCAGCCGGCGATGGCGCCACGCTCCTGCGAGCGCGACACCGCGACCATCCGGAAGGCCTTGTCCAGGGTGCCGCCGGCGAGCTGAGAAGTGGACTGCTCGGTGCTGGGCTGGGAGCCGGTGCCGTCCAGGGCGCTGCCAGCCGCGGACGGCGAGCGCGGGCTCAGCGAGGTCGCCGCCTGGTCGGCGGCCTCAGTCGGCAGCGCACCACCGGCCACCGCGGCGACACCCATCGCCGCCACGGCCGCGAGGGCCCCGACGATGGCCAGCCCGCGGTGGCGCGACTGCGGCTCGGGCTGGACCTGCAGCCCGCGCAGCTGCGGTGCCCGGCGAACGTTCGGTGAGGGGCGCGTCGGCAGCACCGTCGTGGCCGGTCCGACGGCGAGCGCCGGCGGAGCTGCCGTCACAGGTGCCATCGTCCGTGCTGTGACGGGGTCGGCGGCCGACCTGCCACGCGCCTGCTCCTTGGCCGGCTCCGCCGCCCAGGCGGCCTTGGCCTCGGCGCGGGTCTGGAACTTCGGCGCCGCGGGCGCGATTTCGGCCAACGCGTCCAGCACGTCAGCACGGCGCACCGGCTCGGTGTCGTCGGCCGGCCCCACGGGCTGGGCCCGGCGGCGCCCGCGGTAACCGGGTTCGGCTTCGGGTTCTGCGGCCGACCAGTCGATGGACAGACGGTCGTCTGTCATCGAACGGGAGGCAGCAGGCACGCGAGAACTCCAGCTGGTCGGCTTCAGGGCACGTCGAACAGGGGGCTGAACAGGGGCTTACAGGGCTGAGCAGGGGCACCACACGTCTCACTCGCCCGCGAGGGGCGGCCACTACCTGGGCGGATAGCAGCGGAGGCGTCTGACAGACCCTAGGTGAATTGGGCGAATCACAACAGGGGCACTTGCACGAAATGTGACGCGGACCACATCAGGAAGACGTGTGGGGGCCGGCGGAGTGCCGGCGAGTCTCGTCCCGCACCTCGCCCACCAGCTCCTCGAGCACGTCCTCGAGGAACACCACGCCGGTCACCTCGTCGCCGTCGACCACCCGGGCCAGGTGCGCGCCCGAGCGCTGCATCGTGGCCAGCACGTCCTCGACCTCGTCCGCGGACGCGACGGTGACCAGCGAGCGCACCCGCTTGGCCGGCACCGGCTGGTCGTAGCGCTCGTCGTCCGCGTAGAGCACGTCCTTGAGGTGCAGGTAGCCGACGACCTCGTCGTCCTCCGTCACCGCGAACCTGGAGAAGCCCGTCCGCGACACCAGCCGCTCGACGTCCGCCGGTGTCGCGCCGACCGGCACGGTGACGAGCTCGGCCAGCGGCACCTCGACGTCGCGCGCGCACCGGTTGCTGAACTCCAGAGCGCCGGCTACCAGGAGGTGCGCACCACCGAGCAGGCCCTCGCGCTGGGACTCGGCGACGATCGAGGAGACCTCCGCCGCGGTGAACGTCGAGGTGACCTCGTCCTTGGGCTCCACCCGGAACAGCCGCAGGCAGGCGTTGGCCATCCCGTTCAGCAGCGAGATCACTGGGCCAAGGGCGCGCGAGAGCGCGACCAGGGGCGGGGCGAGCACCAGGGCTACGCGGTCCGGGCCGGCGATGGCCAGGTTCTTCGGGACCATCTCGCCGATCACCACGTGCAGGTAGACGACCACGGCCAACGCCAGGGCGAAGCCGACCGCGTGCACCAGCGCCGGCGAGGCACCGAGCGCCTCCAACGGCGACTCGATCAGATGCGCGAGCGCGGGTTCGGCCACCGCACCCAGGCTCACCGAGCAGACGGTCACCCCCAGCTGCGCGCAGGCCAGCATCACCGAGACGTGCTCCATCGCCCACAACGTGCTGCGCGCCCGACGGGAGCCCTGCGCGGCCAGCACCTCGATCTGGCTGCGCCGCGCGGCCATCACCGCGAACTCCGCACCGACGAAGAACGCGTTGGCCAGCAGCAGCGCCACGGCGACCGCCAACGCCACGCCGGCGCTCACCGTTCGCCGTCCTCGTCCGAAGGCTGCTCCTCGGGCACCGGGGTGACCAGCAACCGGTCGACCCGTCGTCCGTCCATCCGGGTCACCGAGAGGCGCCAGCCCGCGATCGAGACCACGTCGCCGACGTCCGGCACTCGGCCGAGCCGGGCCATCACGAAACCGCCCACGGTCTCGTAGGCACCGTCGTCCGGCACCGGCGCGCCGACCCGGTCACGCAGCTCGTCCGGTCGCCACAGCCCGGGCACCACCCACGCGCCGTCGCGCAGCCGACGCCCGACGGTCCGGCCGCGGTCGTGCTCGTCGGCTACCTCGCCGACGATCTCCTCGATGACGTCCTCGAGGGTGACCACCCCCGACGTGCCGCCGTACTCGTCCACCACAACGGCCAGCTGCAGCCCCTGCTCGCGCAGCTGGGCCAGCAGCGGGTCCAGGCGCACGGTCTCGGGCACCATCAGCGGCTCGGACATCAGTGCCGCGGCAGGCACCTCGCCGCGTCGATCCAGCGGCACCGAGACGGCTCGCTTGACGTGCACGACGCCGACGACGTCGTCCAAACCCTCGTCGACGACCGGGAAGCGCGAGTGCCCCGTCGAGCGGGCCAGCCGGACGACGTCCGCCGCAGACTCCTCACGCTGCACGACGGTGCAGCGCAGGCGGGGCGTCATCACGTCCTCAGCGGTGCGCTCGCCGAAGCCGAGCGAGCGGGTCAGCAGGCGCGCGGTGGACGCGCCCAGCGTCCCGGCCTCGGCGGAGCGGCGGACCAGGGACGCGAGCTCCTGTGGCGTCCGCGCGCTGGACAGCTCCTCCTTCGGCTCCACCCCGACCCGGCGCAGCAGGGCGTTGGCGCTGCCGTTGAGCAGCACGATCAACGGCTTGGCCACCAGCGAGAACATCCGCATCGGGACCGCGATCAGCTGGGCGGTACCCAGCGGGCGGGCGATGGCGAGGTTCTTCGGCACCAGCTCGCCGATCACCATGGAGAAGCCGGTGGCCAGCACGAGGGCGGCCGTGACCGCTACCGGCTGGACCGCGGACTCGGGAACCCCGATCGCCTCCAACGGGCCGCCGAGCAGCGCCGCGATGCTCGGTTCGGCGAGATAGCCGACCAGCAACGTGGTGAGCGTGATGCCCACCTGGCACGCCGACAGCTGGGTCGACAGCTGGCGCAGGGCGCTGAGCACCGGACCGGAACGCGCGTCACCTTCCGAGACGGACCTCTCCACGAACGAGCGGTCGAGGGTCACCAGCGAGAACTCGGCGGCGACGAAGACCGCCGTGCCCAGCGTGAGCACGACACTGGCGAGCAGCAGCAACCACTCGGTCACCGGGCCTGGCTCCTCGCCGCGCTGGGATGGTGGGGTTCGTCCGCTGGGTCGTCAGGCGCTGCGCTCACCTCATGGATCGTACGGTGCGCCGACGTCACCAGCCGGTCGGCAGGGGCCGACCCTCGTCGTAGCCGGCGCTGGACTGCAGCCCGACCACGGCCTTGTCGTGCAGCTCGTCCAGCGTGCGCGCCCCGACGTACGTGCAGGCACTGCGGACGCCTGAGGTGATCTGGTCGAGCAGGTCCTCCACCCCCGGCCGGGCCGGGTCGAGCATCATCCGCGAGCTGGAGATGCCCTCCTCGAACAGGCCCTTGCGAGCGCGGTCGAACGCCGACTCGTCCCGGGTACGGGCTGCGACGGCGCGAGCGGAGGCCATTCCGAAGCTCTCCTTGTACTCGCGGCCCTGCGCGTCGGACATCAGGTCGCCCGGGCTCTCGCTGGTGCCTGCGAACCACGAACCGACCATCACCTGGCTGGCCCCGGCGGCCAGCGCGAGCGCGACGTCGCGCGGGTGCCGGACCCCGCCGTCCGCCCAGACGTGCTGGCCGAGCTCACGCGCGGCGGCCGAGCAGTCCAGCACGGCCGAGAACTGTGGCCGGCCGACCGCGGTCATCATCCGGGTGGTGCACATCGCACCCGGCCCGACACCGACCTTGACCACGTCGGCGCCCGCGGCGACCAGGTCGCGCACGCCCTCGGCAGTGACCACGTTGCCGGCTACCACGGGGACCTGCGGCGACAGCGAGCGGACGGCCTTGAGCGCCTCGAGCATCTTGGCCTGGTGCCCGTGCGCGGTGTCGACCACGAGGGCGTCCACCCCGGTCTCCAGGATGGCCTGCGCCTTGGCACCGACGTCGCCGTTGATCCCGACCGCCGCCGCGACGCGCAGCCGACCGGACGCGTCCAGGGCGGGTTCGTAGATGGTCGAGCGCAGCGCGCCGGTCCGGGTGAGCAGGCCGACCAGGACGCCGTCGGAGACGACCGGCGCCAACCTGGCGCGCACGTCGTGCAGGGCGTCGAAGCCGGCACGCAGGGCCCCCTGGCCGGACAGGTCCGCAGCGTCGAGGGTGAGCAGCTCGGTGGACATCACGTCCTCGAGCGCGGTGTAGCGGTCGACCCGCGAGCAGTCCTCGGTGGTCACCACACCGACGGGGCGGTGCGCGTCGTCCACCACGACGACCGCACCGTGGGCGCGCTTGGGGATCAGGTGCAACGCATCCAGCACGGTGTCGCGGGCGTTCAGGGTCAGCGGGGTCTCGAAGACCGGGTGGCGCTCCTTGACCCAGCCGACCACCTCGGCGAGCACGGACAGCGGGATGTCCTGCGGGATCACCACGAGGCCGCCGCGACGGGCGACGGTCTCCGCCATCCGCCGTCCGGCGACTGCGGTCATGTTGGCCACCACGATCGGGATCGTGGTGCCCGTGCCGTCACCGCTGGACAGGTCCACGTCCAGCCGGGAGGTGACGTCCGAGCGGCCGGGGACCAGGAACACGTCGTGGTAGGTCAGGTCGCCGTGCGGGCTCTGACCGTCGAGGAAGCGCACCGCACCACGATATGCCCGGCGCGGCCGGGGCCGTAGAGTCCGACCATGAGCGGCCAGCAGCAAGGCGGTGCGGCGGCAGCGCCGCGACGTGTCCTCATCGTGGAGGACGAACCCACCATCGCCCTCTCGGTAGCGCACCGGTTGCGTGCCGAGGGCTACCAGGTCGAGATCGCCGGCGACGGCCCCTCGGCGGTCCAGTCGGCGCTGTCCAACCCGCCCGACGCGATCGTGCTCGATGTGATGCTGCCTGGCTTCGACGGCCTGGAGGTCTGCCGTCGGGTCCAGGCCGAGCGGCCGGTGCCGGTGCTGATGCTGACCGCTCGCGACGACGAGACAGACATGCTGGTCGGACTGGGCGTCGGCGCCGACGACTACATGACCAAGCCCTTCTCGATGCGCGAGCTGGTGGCCAGGGTCAACGCGCTGCTGCGTCGGGTCACCCGCGCGCAGCACCTGGTGGACGACCAGGAGGGCCCGACGTCGATCACCCTGGGACCGGTGGAGATCGACCGTGCCGAGCGACGGGTCCGCCGGGACGGCGCGGAGGTCCACCTGACGCCGATCGAGTTCGACCTGCTGGTCCGGCTGGCCGTCAGCCAGCGGACCGTGCTGACCCGCGAGACGCTGCTGGCCGACGTGTGGGACTGGGCCGACGCCTCTGGCACCCGCACTGTGGACAGCCACATCAAGGCGCTGCGACGCAAGCTCGGTCCCGGCCTGATCCGCACCGTGCACGGCGTCGGCTACTCCGTCGAGCCGGACGGCGAGACTGGCGAGAACGGCGAGAACGGGGACGACGAGTCAGGGAACGGGACGACGGACGCCGGACCCACGTGAGCCCGACCGTGAAGCCGACTACCAGCGCCCTGGTCCGCGACCTGCGGCCGCTGGACTCGTTCCACTCCATCAAGATCAAGCTCGGCATCCTCGTCGCGGCCACCTGCTCGACGTCCGCGATCTTCGTCTGGGCCGGGCTGCACAACGAGCTGGCCACCCGGTACACCCTGCCGCTGTCGGTCCTGTTCTCGCTGGCCGTGACCCAGGTACTGGCCCGCGGCATGACCTCGCCGCTGCGCGAGATGACCGCCGCAGCTCAGGCGATGGCGCGCGGCGACTACAGCCGCCGGGTGCGCGCCACCAGCAACGACGAGGTCGGTGACCTCAGCCGGGCGTTCAACCGGATGGCCGAGGACCTCGGCGACGCCGACCGGCAGCGCCGCGAGCTGGTCGCGAACGTCAGCCACGAGCTGCGCACCCCGGTCTCGGCGCTGCGCGCGGTGCTGGAGAACCTGGTCGACGGCGTAACCTCCCCGGATGACGCGTCGCTGCGGGCCGCACTGGCGCAGACCGAGCGGCTCGGCGACCTGGTGACCCAGCTGCTGGACCTGTCCAGGGTCGAGGCCGGCGCCGTGCCGTTGCACCTGGGAACCATTGGGCTGCAACGGTTCTTCACCACCTGCACCAACGAGGCTGAGCTGGCCGGCCGAGACGTGCGCTACGTGGTCGACGTCGAGCCGCCGGACCTGAGTTTCGTGGCCGACCAGGACCGGCTGCACCAGGTGCTGGCCAACCTGCTGGACAACGCGGCCCGGCACTCCCCACCTGGCGGCACCGTCACCGCGCGGGCCCGGGCCAGCGCCGGGACCGTCCAGCTCGACGTGATCGACCAGGGTCCGGGCATCGACGCTCGCGACCGGGGTCGGGTGTTCGACCGCTTCCACCGCGGCGGCGCGTCCGCCCTGGACGGCGGTACCGGACTCGGGCTGGCCATCGCCCGGTGGGTCGTCGACCTGCACGAGGGCACCATCCGGGTCGCGGAGTCGACCAGCGGGTGCGACATCCGGGTCACCCTTCCGCAGCGTCCGGACGACACGGGACACTGAAGATCGAGCCGAATCCCGCCGAAACGACTTGTGAGTGAGTGCTCACTCACATAAGGTCGAGGGGTGAGTCCACGTGCCCCGGCGATGTCCGCCGACCAGCGCCGCGCTGCCTTGGTCGACGCCACGCTGCCCCTGCTCCGCGAGCGCGGACCGGCGGTCAGCACCCGAGAGATCGCGGCCGCGGCGGGCATCGCCGAGGGCACGATCTTCCGGGTGTTCGACTCCAAGGACGAGCTGGTCCAGGCCTGCATCCACCACGCCTTCGACAGCGACCGGCTGCTGGCCGCTCTGCATGACGTCGACCGCGCCCTCCCCCTGCAGCCACGGCTCACCGCCGCCGTGGAGCTGCTGCAGGCGCACCTGCGCGGCGTGTTCTCGCTGATGATCACCCTGCGCAGCGGTCCGCCGTCGGCGGTGCACCGCCCCTCGTCCGAAGCCGAGGTGGCCGAGCATGCTGACCGGCGACGACGTGACACGGCCCGCATCGACGCCGAGATGACCGAGCTGGTGGGCGCGGACGCCGAGACGCTGCGGGTGCCTGTGCAGCGGCTGCTGGACTTCGTGCGGATGCTGACGTTGTCCAGCGTGCACCCGTTCATGCAGCACTCCTCGGCGAGCGCCGCCGAGATCGTCGACGTCGCCCTCTTCGGGCTGTCCGCAGCCGGCCCAATGACAAGGGGGAATTGATGCTCGTCCGCCTGATGCGCACGTACCTGACGCCGTACCGCAACCTGCTGACCGGACTGGTCCTGCTGCAGCTCGTGGCCACCATGGCGTCCCTGTACCTGCCCAGCCTGAACGGACGGATCATCGACGAGGGGGTCTCGCAGGGCAACACCGAGTACATCCTGCACACCGGCGCCGTGATGCTGCTGGTGTCCCTGCTCCAGGTGACGGCGACGGTGGGGGCGACCTACCTCGGCGCCCGCTCCGCCGCTGGTCTCGGTCGGGACCTGCGCACCGCGGTGTTCGCCCGGGTCGGCGAGTTCTCCGCGCAGGAGGTGTCCCGGTTCGGCGCGCCCACGCTGATCTCGCGGAGCACGAACGACGTGACCCAGGTGCAGACGGTCACGTTCATGGGCGCCGCGATGATGGTGTCCGCGCCGCTGATGATGGTCGGCGGCGTGATCATGGCGGTACGCGAGGACGTGGGGCTGGCGTGGCTGGTCGCCGTCGCCGTCCCGCTGCTCGCCCTGTCGGTCGCGCTGGTGATCCGCAAGATGATCCCGCAGTTCAAGCTGATGCAGCAGTCGGTGGACTGGGTGAACCGGGTGCTGCGCGAGCAGATCACCGGCATCCGGGTGGTGCGCGCCTTCGTCCGCGAGGACCACGAGCGCGGGCGCTTCGCCGAGGCCAACACGCAGTACACGGGCACCGCGGTCGCTGTCGGCCGGCTGATGGCCCTGGTGTTCCCGATCGTGATGCTGGTCTTCAACGCGTCCACCGTCGCGGTGCTCTGGTTCGGCGCGCACCGGGTCGAGTCCGGCGAGATGCAGATCGGCGCGCTGACCGCGTTCATGTCCTACCTGTTGCAGATCCTGATGTCGGTGATGATGGCGACCTTCATGTCGATGATGATCCCGCGCGCCGCGGTGTCGGCTGGACGCATCACCGAGGTGCTGGGCACCGACTCGACCGTGCTGCCGCCGATCCAGGCGACGCCCATCCCGGCCGGTCCGGTCAGCGTCGAGCTGCGCGACGTCGAGTTCGCCTACCCGGGCGCCCAGGTGCCTGTGCTGCAACGGATCTCGCTGACCGCCGAGCCCGGCAGCACCACCGCGATCATCGGCAGCACCGGCGCCGGCAAGTCGACCTTGCTGTCGCTGGTCCCCCGGCTCTACGACGCCACCGGCGGTGAGGTCCTGCTCGGCGGCGTCGACGTCCGCGACGCCGAGCTGGACGACGTGTGGTCCCGGATCGGGCTGGTGCCGCAGAAGCCGTACCTGTTCACCGGCACAGTGGCCAGCAACCTTCGCTACGGCGACCCCGAGGCCAGCGACGACGACCTGTGGGTCGCCCTGCGGATCGCGCAGGCCGAGGACTTCGTGCGCGACATGCCGGCCGGCCTCGACTCCCCCATCGCCCAGGGCGGCACGAACGTCTCCGGTGGCCAGCGCCAACGGCTGGCCATCGCCCGTGCACTGGTCGCCAAACCGTCCGTCTACCTGTTCGACGACTCGTTCTCGGCGCTCGACCTGGCCACCGACGCCCGGCTGCGCGCCGCGCTGCGTCCCGTGACCCGGAACGCCGCGGTCATCGTTGTCGCCCAACGGGTCTCCACCATCATCGACGCCGACCGGATCGTCGTCCTGGACGACGGACTGGTGGTCGGCATCGGCACCCACGACGAGCTGCTGGACGGCTGTCCCACCTACCAGGAGATCGCCCGCTCGCAGACCTCTGCGACGGAGGTGGCGGCATGAGCGAGGGCATCAAGACCGCAGAGGAGAAGGCGGCCGAGGCGCGCCGCGGACCGCGCACCCAGCGCGGGCCGGGCATGGGCATGGCCATGCCGACCGAGAAGTCGCAGGACTTCGTGCCCTCGGCCAAGCGACTGCTTCGCCTGCTCGAGCCGCAGCGGGTCCAGCTGACCGCCGTCCTGGCGCTCGCGCTCGGCGCCGTGTCGCTGTCCGCGCTCGGGCCGAGGATCCTCGGCGGCGCGACCGACATCATCTTCGCCGGCGCCATTGGCGCGAAGCTCGACGACGACGTGACCCAGGCCCAAGTCGTCGAGGGGCTGCGCGCGCGCGGCGAGAACCAGCTGGCAGACCTGATCTCCGGCATCAAGAACCTGGTGCCCGGGCAGGGCATCGACTTCGCCGCCCTCGGGCGGGTGCTCGTCTTCGTGATGATGCTGTACGTCGTGGCCTCGCTGCTGCAGTGGGCGCAGGGGTGGATCCTGACCGGCGCGGTGAACCGGACGATCTACAAGCTGCGCAGCGACGTCGAGGACAAGCTCGGCCGGCTGCCGCTGCCCTACTTCGACAACCAGCCCCGAGGTGAGCTGCTCAGCCGGGTGACCAACGACATCGACAACCTGGCGCAGGGCCTGCAGCAGACCCTCAGCCAGCTGTTGACCTCGCTACTCACCGTGGTCGCGATGATCGCGATGATGCTCTGGATCTCGCCACTGCTGGCCGTGCTCGCACTGGTGACCATCCCGGTGACGATGGTGGTCACGGCGATCATCGGCAAGCGTGCCCAGAAGCACTTCGTGCAGCAGTGGAAGAGCACGGGGCAGCTCAACGCGATCATCGAGGAGTCGTTCACCGGCCACAGCCTGGTCAAGGTGTTCGGCCGTCAGCACGAGAACGAGCAGGTCTTCGCCGAGAAGAACCAGGAACTGCACGACGCGGGATTCGGCGCCCAGTTCATCTCCGGCATCATCATGCCGACGATGATGTTCATCGGGAACCTGAACTACGTCGTCATCGCGGTGGTCGGCGGGCTGCAGGTCGCCAACGGGTCGATGACGCTGGGCAGCGTGCAGGCGTTCATCCAGTACTCCCGGCAGTTCACCCAGCCGCTGACCCAGGTGGCGTCGATGTCCAACCTGATGCAGTCCGCGGTGGCCTCCGCCGAGCGCGTGTTCGAGCTGCTGGACGCCGAGGAGCAGGAGCCGGACCATGCCGACGCGCAGGTGCTCGACGACCCCCACGGACGCGTGGCCTTCGAGTCCGTGTCGTTCTCCTACAGCAAGAACGAGCCGCTGATCGAGGACCTCTCGCTCAGCGTCGACCCTGGCCAGACCGTCGCGATCGTGGGGCCGACCGGGGCCGGCAAGACGACTCTGGTGAACCTGATCATGCGGTTCTACGAGCTCGACTCCGGGAGGATCACGCTGGACGGCGTGGACATCACGGACCTGACGCGCAACGCACTGCGCTCAGAGATCGGGATGGTGCTGCAGGACACCTGGCTGTTCGCCGGCACGATCCGCGAGAACATCGCCTACGGCCGGCCCAGCGCCAGCGACGAGGAGGTGATGGCCGCGGCCCGGGCCACCTTCGTTGACCGCTTCGTGCACTCGCTGCCGGACGGCTACGAGACCGTGCTGGACGCCGAGGCGAGCAACATCAGCGCGGGCGAGAAGCAGCTGGTGACCATCGCGCGCGCGTTCCTGGCCGACCCTGCGCTGCTCATCCTGGACGAGGCCACCAGCTCGGTGGACACCCGGACGGAGCTGCTCGTGCAGCAGGCCATGGCGGCCCTGCGCACCGACCGGACCAGCTTCGTGATCGCCCACCGGCTGTCCACGATCAGGGATGCCGACGTCATCCTGGTGATGGAGCACGGCGCCATCGTCGAGCAGGGCGACCACGCCGAGCTGCTCGCCCGCGGCGGGGTCTACGCGAACCTGTACGCCGCGCAGTTCAGCGGCGCAGCGATCGAGGCCGAGGACGCCGGGTCGAACGGTGGGTCGAACGGTGGGGCGCAGTCCGACCTCGTCCCGGCCGGAGCGCCGTCCCTGCCCGAAGCCGCCGACGACGCCGGACCACCTGCCTCCGGTCCGCCCGCTCCCTGAGCCACCCAGCCACCTACGCGCCGCGGCTCCGCACTTGTGGTGAGTTATGGGTGTCTCGCGCCGCTCTGAGACCCCCATAACCCACCACAAGTGGGGGAAGGCGGGCGGGTGGTGACGCGCCGACGCGTGATTACCAGGAGGCGGTCGGCGGCCGCGCTGACGAAGCACTAGCCTGGGGCGTGTCGGTCGCCTGCCGGTGACCGGAGCAGTGCATCACGCGATCGAGGAAACGAAAGAGGCGATCACCGCCGTGTCGCAGGAGTCCGCGAGCAGCGACCCGATGGCGGCCTTCGGGCCTAACGAATGGCTGGTGGACGAGCTCTACCAGCAGTACCTGAAGGACCGTTCGACGGTCGACAAGGCCTGGTGGGAGTTCTTCGAGGACTACACGCCCTCCGAGCTGGCGCCGACGAACGGCCAGGTCGCCGCCTCCGACGACACCGACCCAGGGCTCGCGCTGCCCGCCACGCCCGCCGAGACTCCGCCCGAGCGCTCCGCGCCGGCCGTGCCCTCAGCAGCGCCCACGCCGCCGGCTCCGGCTGCCGCCACCCCGGCACCGCCGGCACCACCCGCGGCGCCCGCGCTCCCGGCCAAGGCTGCCGCCAGCCCGGCCCCACCCGCACCGCCCGCCGCTAGCCCAGCACCGCCCGCACCACCCGCACCGCCGGCCCCGGTTGCCGCCCGGCCGGTACCCACCGCCGCCAGCACCCCTGCGCCGGCCGCCAAGACCCCGCGCCCCGCGGACGCCGAGAGCGACGTCCGCCCGTTGCGCGGCGCGTCCGCACGGGTCGTCACCAACATGGAGGCCAGCCTCCATGTCCCGACCGCGACCAGCGTGCGCGCCGTCCCGGCCAAGCTGCTGATCGACAACCGCATCGTGATCAACAGCCACCTCAAGCGCAGCCGCGGCGGCAAGGTCTCGTTCACCCACCTGATCGGCTACGCGGTCGTCAAGGCGCTCGCCGCGATGCCGGACATGAACTACAGCTTCGTCGAGGTGGACGGCAAGCCCGGCGTCTCGCGGTCCGAGGCGGTCAACCTCGGCCTGGCCATCGACCTGGCCAAGCCGGACGGCACCCGCCAGCTGCTCGTCCCGAGCATCAAGGGCGCCGAGTCGATGGACTTCGCTCAGTTCTGGACCGGCTACGAGGACGTCGTACGCCGGGCCCGCGCGCAGAAGCTCACCGCCGACGACTTCGCGGGGACGACGATCAGCCTGACCAACCCGGGCACCATCGGCACCAACCACTCGGTGCCGCGACTGATGTCCGGCCAGGGCACGATCGTCGGTGTCGGGTCGCTGGAGTACCCGGCCGAGTGGCAGGGCGCAAGCGAGGAGACGTTGAACCGCAGCGCGATCTCCAAGATCGTCACGCTGACCTCGACCTACGACCACCGGATCATCCAGGGCGCGCAGTCCGGCGACTTCCTGCGGCGCATCCACCAGCTGCTGCTGGGCGACGACGGCTTCTACGACGGGATCTTCCGGTCGCTGCGGATCCCGTACGAGCCGATCCGCTGGGTGCAGGACATCTCGGCCAGCCACGACGACGACATCACCAAGACCGCCCGGGTGCAGGAGCTGATCCACGCCTACCGGGTGCGCGGTCACCTGATGGCCGACACCGACCCGCTGGAGTACCGCCAGCGCCGTCACCCCGACCTCGACGTGATCACCCACGGGCTGAGCCTGTGGGACCTCGACCGCGAGTTCCCCACCGGCGGCTTCGGCGGCAAGCCCTTCATGAAGCTGCGCCACATCCTCGGCGTGCTGCGCGACTCCTACTGCCGCACCGTCGGCATCGAGTACATGCACATCCAGGACCCCGAGCAGCGAGCCTGGATCCAGAGCAAGGTCGAGCGCCCCTACGACCGGACGTCCGCGGACGAGCAGCTGCGCATCCTGCGCCGGCTCAACGCGGCCGAGGCGTTCGAGACGTTCCTGCAGACCAAGTACGTCGGGCAGAAGCGTTTCAGCCTCGAGGGCGGCGAGTCCGTGATCGCCCTGCTGGACCGCATCCTGTCCCGCGCCGCCACCGACCAGCTCGACGAGGTCTGCATCGGCATGCCGCACCGCGGCCGGCTGAACGTGCTGGCCAACATCGCTGGCAAGTCCTACTCCCAGATCTTCCGCGAGTTCGAGGGCACCCAGGACCCGCGCAGCGTGCAGGGCTCGGGTGATGTGAAGTACCACCTGGGCACCGAGGGCAAGTTCACCTCCGAGGAGGGCGACAACACCAAGGTCTACCTGGCCGCCAACCCCAGCCACCTCGAGGCCGTGAACCCGGTCCTGGAGGGCATCGTGCGGGCCAAGCAGGACCGGCTCGACCTCGGCGGCGAGTCGTTCACGGTGCTGCCGGTGCTGCTGCACGGCGACGCCGCGTTCGCCGGCCAGGGTGTGGTCGCCGAGACGCTGAACCTGTCCCAGCTGCGCGGGTACCGCACCGGCGGCACGATCCACGTGGTCGTCAACAACCAGGTCGGGTTCACCACCGCGCCGTCCGCCTCGCGTTCCTCGTTCTACTCGACCGACGTCGCCCGGATGATCCAGGCGCCGATCTTCCACGTCAACGGCGACGACCCAGAGGCCTGCGTCCGGGTCGCCGAGCTGGCGTTCGAGTTCCGCCAGGAGTTCGGCAAGGACGTCGTGGTCGACATGGTCTGCTACCGCCGCCGCGGCCACAACGAGGGCGACGACCCGTCGATGACCCAGCCCTTGATGTACCGGCTGATCGAGAACAAGCGCAGCGTCCGCAAGCTCTACACCGAGTCGCTGATCGGCCGCGGCGACATCAGCGTCGAGGACGCCGAGGCCGCGCTGCGCGACTACCAGCAGCAGCTGGAGCGGGTCTTCACCGAGACCCGCGAGGCCACCCGGACGACCGGCGACGGTGACGCCCGCGGCGGCCTGGAGCGGCCGAAGGCGCAGGTGGACGACGACGTGTTCTCGGTGTCGCGTCCGTCGGCGATCAGCCCCGAGGTGCTGGAGCGGATCGGCGACGCGTTCTCGTCGGCACCCGACGGGTTCACGGTGCACCCCAAGCTCGCGCAGCTGATGGCCAAGCGGACCCAGATGACCCGCGAGGGCGGGATCGACTGGGCGATGGGCGAGCTGCTGGCCTTCGGCTCGCTGCTGATGGAGCAGACGCCGGTGCGGCTGGCCGGTCAGGACTCGCGGCGCGGCACTTTTGTGCAGCGCCACTCGGTGCTGATCGACAAGGTGACCGCCGAGGAGTGGACGCCCCTGCTCTACCTGAGCGACGACCAGGCCCGGTTCTGGGTCTACGACTCTCTGCTCTCGGAGTTCGCCGCCATGGGCTTCGAGTACGGCTACTCCGTGGAGCGGCCGGACGCCCTGGTGCTGTGGGAGGCGCAGTTCGGCGACTTCGTCAACGGCGCGCAGACGATCATGGACGAGTTCATCTCGTCCTCCGAGCAGAAGTGGGGCCAGCACTCCTCGGTCGTCCTGCTGCTGCCGCACGGCTTCGAGGGCCAGGGCCCGGACCACTCCTCGGCCCGGATCGAGCGCTTCCTGCAGATGTGCGCGGAAGACAACATGACCGTCGCGATGCCCAGCACCCCGGCGTCCTACTTCCACCTGCTGCGGCGTCAGGCCTACGCCCGGCCACGTCGTCCGCTGATCGTCTTCACGCCGAAGTCGATGCTGCGGCTGAAGTCCGCGGTGAGCGGCACGCAGGAGTTCACCAGCGGGCACTTCCTGCCCGTGATCGGGGACGCGACCGTGGACGCAGCGGACGTCGACCGGGTGCTGCTCTGCTCCGGCAAGATCTACTGGGACCTGGTCGTCGAGCGCGCCAAGCGCGAGGACCACGCGACCGCCATCGTGCGGGTCGAGCAGCTCGCTCCCCTGCCGGTGGACGAGATCCTGGCCGAGATCGACAAGTACCCGGGCGCTCAGCTGGTGTGGGCGCAGCAGGAGCCGGCGAACATGGGCCCCTGGCCGCACGTTGCGTTGAACCTGCCCGAGTACCTCGCCGGCCGCGCGCTGCACCGGGCCAGCCGCCCGGCGTCCGCGTCCCCGGCCAGCGGGTCGTCCAAGCGCCACGAGGAGGAGCTCAACGCGCTGCTCGAGCAGGCTCTGGGCCGCTGACCGTGGGGGCGTGACGGATGTACTTCACCGACCGCGGGATCGAGGAGCTCGAGCAGCGGCGCGGCGAGGAAGAGGTCTCGCTGTCCTGGGTCGCGGAGCGGATGCGTGAGTTCGTGGACCTGAACCCCGAGTTCGAGATCCCGATGGAGCGGCTGGCCACCTGGCTGGCTCGCCTGGACGACGAGGACGAGTGATCCGGTGAGCGAGCAGGACGATGGACGGCGCGACGTCCGGATCTGCGTGGTCGGCAGCTCGATGGCGCTCGGGTACGGCGATCCCAAGGCACTCGGCTGGGTGGGACGCGTCCAGGCTCGAACCCCGCAGGACGAGATCGACCTGACGGTGCACAACCTGGGTGTGCGCGGCGACACCACGGCCGGCGTGGTGGAGCGGTGGCGTTCGGAGGTGGGGCGGCGGACGACCGGCGGCGCCGACAACCGGCTCGTCGTCTCCGTCGGAGCAGGCGACGTCGACACCGGCCTCTCGCTGGCCCGCACCCGGTTGAACCTGGCCAACGTGGTCGACGAGGCCGCTGCCGACGGCCTGAAACCGTTCGTGGTCGGTCCGCCCCCGCGGGCGGATCAGTCCTTCAACGACCGGCTGCGCGCCGTGGTGGACGCCGAACGCGACGTCTGCGAGCGGCGCTCGGTGCCGTTCGTGGACTGCTTCGAGCCGTTGCTGGCGCACGAGCAGTGGATCACCGACCTGTCGACCGGGGACGGCGTGCACCCGGGTCAGGCCGGGTACGGCCTGCTCGCCTGGCTCGTGCTGCACTGCGGCTGGCCCGAGTGGTTGGGACTCGAACCGCTTCCTTAGCCGAAGGGCTTGACGACTCGCGATAGTCGCGATATATCTTGAGTTCCCAAGACGAGATATATCGCGAATGGAGCACGAGATGTCGGAGAGCTGGAAGGTCGACGGACCCAAGATCCTCGAGATCGGTGGCGAGGGCGAGCCAGTGCACGTGCTCCGGGTGGGCCTGGTCGCCGGCCGGGTCGACGTCGTGGCCCACGAGGACGACGAGCAGGGCGCCCGCATCGAGGTGACCAAGGTCAAGGGCCGTCCGCTCGAGATCGAGTGGGCTGCCGGCGAGCTGTCCGTGGCCCACCCCAAGGTCAAGTGGGACGGCCTGCTGGACGGACTGAAGAGCATCGGCCGCCGGGACGACGCCGCCGAGCTGAGCATCGCGGTCCCCCGCGGCTGCGAGGTCAGGATCTCCACCGTGTCGGCGGACGGCCTGCTGGCCGGGCTACAGGCCCAGGCGTCGGTCCGCACGGTCAGTGGTGAGCTGGCCGTCTCCAGCGTCCGCGGCGACGTCAGCGCCCGTACGGTCTCCGGCCGGATCGACGTCCGCGACCTGCGTGGCAGCCTCAGCGGCGAGTCGGTCAGCGGATCGCTGATCGTGCACGCCGCCGAGCTCGACTCGCTGGACGTCAAGACGGTGTCCGGCGAGCTCGTGCTGGACCTGGAGTCCACGCCCAGCAAGGTCAACATGAAGAGCGTCTCCGGCGACCTGGTCGTGCGCATCCCGCGCGAGTCCGGGTTCCGGCTGGACGCCAAGACCATGTCCGGCCAGATCGTGGCCGACGGCCGCCGGCTGGGCTCCGGCCGCCCCGGACCGCCGCAGGGCGAGATCCGGCACGGCGACGAGTCAGTGCGGGTGTCGGCCATGACGGTCAGCGGTGATGTCACGTTGCTCCGGACGGCGACCCCGTGAGTCCGGTCTTCGCGCACGGCCAGCTCCGGCTGTACATGCTGATCTCGCTGGCGGACGGCCCACGCCACGGCTACGAGATCATCCGGGACCTCGAGGAACGCTTCGACGGCCTGTACGCGCCCAGCGCGGGCACCATCTACCCGCGACTGGCCCGACTGGAGGAGGAGGGGCTCGTCGTCCGCGAGGAGGAGGGCCGCAAGGCCGTCTACCGGATCACCGATGCCGGACGGGCCGAGCTCGAGCACCGCTCGGACGACGTGCAGGACCTCGAGGTCGACCTGGACCGCACGGTCCGACAGCTCGCCGAGGAGGTCCGCGCGCAGGTCCGCGGCGGCGCCAAGGACCTTCGCGCCGAGCTGATGGACGCCGCGCGCACGGCACGCCAGCACGCGCGCGACGAGCCGGCCGACCGAACGGCGCGGGACGCGTCGTACGGGCGGCACCCACAGATCGAGAACGCCGTGGAAGAGCTGCGGCGCGGGTTGCGATCGGCAACCCGCCGGCAGTGGATCGACCAGCAGTCGCTCAACGAGATCGCATCCATCATCGAGCGGGCTCGCGACGACGTCGTCGCCGTCGTGGAGCGCGCCGTCAAGAACGGGAGGCAGTCATGATCGCCGGAGCAAGCATCGACCTGATGTCGTTCGTCCAGCGCGAGCGGGTGCGGGCCGCATCGCGGCACCACCACGTCGAGCACGACCCGAGCCATGTGGCGTCACTGCGCCGCGGCCTGACCGACTGAGCCAGCGAACGACCGCCTGACCGGCGGACGCGCCGGTCAGGAGCGGGTGAACACGACCTTGCCGAACACGTCCGAGTCGAGCATCCGGGCGAACCCGTCCCGGGCCTGCTCCAGCGGCAGCACCTGGTCGACCAACGGGCGGACGCCGGTCACCGCGCACAGCCGCATCAGCCGCTCGAGCTCCTCGCGGGTGCCCATGGTTGAGCCGACCACCCGCAGCTGCAGGAAGAACACCCGGGTCAGCTCGGCCGGCGGCGCGTCACCGCTGGTGGCACCGCAGGTGACGATCACCCCACCCGGCTTGAGCGACTTGACCGAGTGCGACCAGGTGGCCTGACCGACGGTCTCCATCACGCCGTCCACCCGCTCGGGCAGCCGCTCGCCGGAGGCGAACCCGCGGTCCGCACCGAGCTCGAGCGCCTTCGCGGCCTTGGCCTCGTCCCGGCTGGTCACCCACATCCGGTAGCCGGCGGCCGAGCCGAGCGCCACCAGCGCGGTCGCCACCCCGCCGCCGGCGCCCTGCACCAGCACCGTCGAGCCCGGCGCCAGACCGGACCGGGTGAACAGCATGCGGTAGGCCGTCAGCCAGGCGGTCGGCAGGCAGGCAGCCTCCTCGAAGCTCAGCTCAGCCGGCTTCGGCACCAGGTTGCGCCTCGGCACGACCACCTCGTCGGCGAACGTGCCCTGGTGCTTCTCGGACAGCAGCGTGCGGCCGGGGTCCAGGGTCTCGTCGCCGCTCCAGCCGTCGGAGGGGATCACGGCGTGCACGACGACCTCGTTGCCGTCGTCGTCGATCCCGGCCCCGTCGCAGCCCAGGATCATCGGCAGCCGGTCGGCTGGCAGCCCCACCCCGCGCAGGCTCCACAGGTCGTGGTGGTTCAGGCTGGCCGCGCGCAGCCGGACGCGAGCCCAGCCTTCCGGTACGTCGGGTGCTGGTCGCTCCCCCAGCGTCAGTGCGGACAGTGGATCGTCGGAGGAGCTTGCGGAGGCGAAGACGGCAAACATGGTGCGACCCTAACGTCCGTGACCCGACCCGGCAGCAGCGCAGACACCGCCCCGTACATCGTCGTCGGTCCTGTCCTGCGGTTCGTCGACCAGAGTTCCGCGACGATCTGGGTGGAGGTCGACCGCGCGTGCGTCGTCGAGGTCCTCGGCCACGCCGCACCGACGTGGGACCTGTACGGGCACCACTACGCGCTGGTCGTCGTCGAGGGGCTGGCGGCGGCCAGCCGGACGCCGTACGAGGTGCACCTGGACGGTCAGCTCGCCTGGCCGCAGGCGGGTGACGTGCAGCCGCCGAGCGTGATCCGCACGCTCGGCGACGAGACCGTGGCGCGGGTCGCCTTCGGGTCCTGCCGTCGGGCGGCACCTTTCGACCGGCGCAGCCTGCGGGTCGTCGGCGCGGACGCGCTGGTCGCCCTGGCCGAGCGGATGATGGGCGGCGGCTTCGAGCTGTGGCCCGACCTGCTGCTGCTGGTCGGCGACCAGGTGTACGCCGACGACCCGTCCCCGGCGCTGAAGAAGCGGCTGCGCGAGCTGCACGACCACGACCAGCGCGAGACCGCCGCGCAGGGACCGGACAGCGACGACGTCCGCGAGGAGATCGTGGACTTCGAGGAGTACACCTGGCTCTATCACGAGTCGTGGCGGACCCCGGCCGTGCGCTGGCTGCTCGCCACCTTGCCGACCTGCATGATCCTGGACGACCACGACCTGCGCGACGACTGGAACAGCTCGTGGTCCTGGCGACAGGAGATGACCGCCAAGACCTGGTGGCGGGACCGCGTGGTCGGCGCCTTCTCGTCCTACTGGGTGTACCAGCACCTGGGCAACCTCTCCCCTGTCGATCTGGCCGAAGACGTGGTGTACCAACAGGTTCGGGACGTTGCGGACGCGACGACGCGCGAGCGCCTGCTGGCCGACTTCGTGCTGCAAGCCGACGCCGAGCCGGACACGGCGCGCTGGAGCTTCCATCGCGACCTCGGCCGGACCCGACTCGTGGTGCTCGACTCGCGCTGCTCGCGACGGCTCGACCCGGGCGACCGCGCCATCGTGGACGACCTCGAGTGGGAATGGTTCCGCGAGGTGACGGACGTCGACGTGGACCACCTGCTGGTCGGCACGTCGCTGCCGGTGCTGCTGCTGCACGGCGTGCACCACCTGGAAGGGTGGAGCGAAGCGGTCGCGGAAGGTGCCTGGGGTCGGTGGGGCATGTGGCTCGGGGAGCAGGTGCGGCTCAAGGTGGACCTGGAGCACTGGGCGGCGTTCCGCCAGTCGTTCGACTCCATGGTGACCCTGGTGCAGGAGGTCGCGGGCCGGCCGAACCCACCGGCCAGCCTGCTGTGGCTGTCCGGCGACGTGCACTGCTCGTACCTGGCGACCGCGCACGTGGGCGGGGTCGACGCCGCACGCACCACCGTGCGGCAGCTCACCATGTCGCCCTTCCGCAACCCGCTGCAGAACTGGGTCCGGGTCGCGAACGGACGGCTGGACCATCGGTTCGCGAGGGCCGTGCTGGGTTGGCTGGCCCGCCGGGCCGGCGTCCGCGAGCCCGCGATGACCTGGGACGTCGACCACGGGCCGTGGTTCGACAACGGGGTGATGACCGTGGTGCTGGACGGCCGGTCGGCGAGCGTCGAGGTCGAGCACGCCCGCGTGGTCGCCGGCCGTCAGGTGCTGGACCGCACGCTGACCCTGCCGCTCACCGCAGAGCCCACGCCCTCGCCCGCCTGACCGTGGCAACGGCGTGCGCCAGAGCGAACGCCGTTGCCACGATCACCGCTAGGCGCGGGCGATCCCCTCGCGGCGGGCCGCGTCCGCCACCGCGGCGGCGACAGCAGGCACGACGCGCTCGTCGAAGACGCCGGGCACGATCTCGCCCGCGGTCGGCTCGGGCACCAGTTCCGCGATCGCCTGAGCTGCAGCGAGCTTCATGCCCTCGCTGACCCGTGGGGCCCGCACGTCGAAGGCACCGCGGAAGACCCCTGGGAAGGCCAGCACGTTGTTGATCTGGTTCGGGAAGTCGCTTCGGCCGGTCGCCACGACAGCTGCGAAACGGGCCGCCACGTCCGGGTGCACCTCGGGATCGGGGTTGGCCAGGCCGAAGATGATCGCGTCCGGCGACATGCCCGCGAGGGCCGCCTCCGGCACGGTGCCGCCGCTGACCCCGATGTAGGCGTCGGCACCGCGCAGCGCGTCCGCCAACGTCCCCTGGACGGCGCGCGGGTTGGTGGTCAGGGCCAGTCGCCGCTTGTGCATGGCCAGGTCGCCGCGCGCGGCCCCCAGCACCCCTTGGGAGTCGCACACGACGACGTCCGCCACGCCGGCGCGCCGCAGGATGCAGCTGACCGCGACGCCGGCAGCGCCGGCTCCGCCGACGACCACGCGCAGTCCGGTCAGGTCCTTGCCGACCACCCGTGCCGCGTTGTGCAGTGCCGCGAGGGCGACGATCGCGGTCCCGTGCTGGTCGTCGTGGAACACCGGGATGTCCAGCAGCTGCTGCAGGCGACGCTCGATCTCGAAGCAGCGCGGAGCGGAGATGTCCTCGAGGTTGATCCCGCCGAAGGTCGGGGCCAGCCGGACCACGGTCTCCACCAGCTCGTCGACATCCGTGGTCGCCAGGCAGATCGGCACGGCGTCGACGTCGGCGAAGTGCTTGAAGAGCAGGGCCTTGCCCTCCATCACCGGCAGCGCGGCGGCCGGGCCGATGTCGCCCAGGCCGAGCACCGCCGTCCCGTCGGTGACCACGGCGACCGTGTTCGCCCGGCTGGTGTAGACGTCCGCCAGGCCGGGGTCGGCGGCGATCGCGAGCGACACCTCGGCCACCCCCGGGGTGTACGCGAGGGAGAGGTCCTCGCGGCCGGTCAGCGGACGTCGGGCCGCGACCTCGAGCTTGCCACCGAGGTGGTACCGGAACACGGCCGAGCTCGGATCATGGGACGAATGGGGCGGATGGGCAGCATGATGCAGCGGTTCGGCGGACACGGGTCCGGTCACCTCAATCAGGATCGCCAGTGCAACGGGGAGGACCTCGAGGAACGCTCTACGACCGGGTATGGCCGGAATGCCCTCGCACGGGGGTCTCCCGCAAGGCACTGCCCATGGTGCCACACCGACCGGGGCAGCACGAGGCCCGTTATCCGGGCGAGACGTGGATCACGCATGGATCGCCTGCGATCACGGAAGATCACGAGACGGTCCCGATCAGCGGCGGGGTATCACCGAGAGGAAGGTCGGTGGCAGGATGCCGCCATCAGATGAGCCTTAGGAGGCCCTCGTGTTGTTGCGTTCCCGTGGTGTGGCTGCTGCCGTCCTCTTCGGCGCAGGCGCCGCGCTATCCCTCACGGCCTGCGGGTCGAACTCCCTGTCGAAGGACAGCGGGAGCTCGAGCTCGCAGACGGTGGCGTCCGCGACGGTCGACGCCGCGCTCGCCGCGAAGCTCCCGGAGAAGGTCAAGACCGCCAAGAAGATTGTCGTCGGCACGGACGCCTCCTACGCGCCGAGCGAGTTCCTGGCGGCAGACGGCAAGACCGTCGAAGGCTTCGACGTCGACCTGTTCAAGGCGGTCGGCCAGAAGTTCGGCGTGGACGTCGAGTTCGTCCCGTCGTCCTTCGACTCGATCATCGCCGGCACGAACACCGGCAAGTACGACGTCGGCGTCTCGTCGTTCACCATCAACGACAAGCGCAAGCAGCAGGCCAACATGGTCTCCTACTACAGCGCCGGCACCCAGTGGGCCACTGCCAAGGGCAACCCCAAGAACGTGTCGCCGGACGCCGCGTGCGGCCTGAAGGTGGCCGTCCAGACGGGCACCACCCAGGAGCAGGACGACCTCCCGAAGAAGCAGGCTGCGTGCAAGGCCGCCGGCAAGCCCGCCATCGTCATCCAGTCCTACCAGGGCCAGGACGAGGCGACCGCAGCCGTGGCCACCGGCAAGGCCGACGCCATGCTGGCCGACTCCCCCGTCGGTGCCTACGCCGTGCAGAAGTCCGAGGGCGCGCTGATGACCATCGGCGACATCTACGACTCGGCACCGTACGGCTACGTCTTGCCGAAGACCGAGACGGACTTCAGCCAGGCCATCGCTGACGCACTCAAGGCACTCAAGGCGGACGGGACCTACGACAAGGTCCTGAGCAAGTGGGGCGTCCAGTCCGGCGGGATCAGCGACTTCGCCGTCAACCCGTGACCGACCACACTGCGTCGACCCCCGGGACGGGTGACCGTCCCGGGGCGATCGACGCGGTGCCGGTGCGCCACCCCGGCCGGATCGTCGCGATCGTCGTCATCGCCATCCTGGCGGCGATGTTCGTCCACCTGCTGACGAACCCGGCGTTC
Source organism: Angustibacter sp. McL0619 (assembly GCF_049994355.1). NCBI lineage: Bacteria > Bacillati > Actinomycetota > Actinomycetes > Kineosporiales > Kineosporiaceae > Angustibacter > Angustibacter sp. McL0619. The sequence goes on from NZ_CP188257.1 coordinate 3,382,295, forward strand.
AGGTGGCACTTCGTCTTCCAGGCGATGATCCAGCAGCCGGTGATCAACGGCCTGGTCCGCGGCACGATCGTGGTGACGGTCGGCGCGATGCTGATGGGCATCGTCCTGGGCGTGATCCTCGCGGTGATGCGGCTGTCGCCCAACAAGATCCTGTCCTGGACGGCGTGGACGTTCACCTGGTTCTTCCGGGCCATCCCGCGCTACGTCCTGCTGTTCATCATCGGCAACCTGGCGATCCTGCTGCCTCGCATCGAGATCGGTATCCCCTTCGACTGGGTCGCGACCGACCTGCTGGGCATCAACGGGGACGCCCGTATCTTCGGCTTCGGCACCACGGTCATCGGGGCCACCGTCGTCGGCGGCATCCTGGGCCTCGGGCTGTCCGAGGCGGCGTACATGGCCGAGATCGCCCGGGCCGGCATCATGAGCGTCGACAAGGGCCAGAACGAGGCCGCCGAGGCGCTCGGCATGAGCCGCGGCAAGGCGATGCGCCGCGTCGTGCTGCCGCAGGCCATGCGGGTCATCGTGCCGCCGACCGGCAACGAGACCATCGCGATGCTGAAGGACACCTCGCTGCTGATCGCCCTGCCGCTGAACGCGGAGCTGTTCTTCCAGCTGCGCTCGATCGGCTCGCGCACCTTCCAGGTCTTCCCCGTGGCGGTCGCCGCCACGCTCTGGTACCTGATCATGTGCAGCGTCCTGATGGTCGGGCAGTACTTCCTTGAGCGTCGCTTCGGGCGAGGGTTCGGCACGTCCTCCAAGGCCAAGGCGCAGCCAGGAACCGTCCCCACCGCCGCCGGGCTCACCGTGACCGGGAACAAGTGATGACTACCGCCGACACCAAGCCGCTGGTGCATGCGGTCAACGTGCACAAGGCCTTTCACGGCACGGACGTCCTCAAGGGCATCGACATGGACGTCGCGTCGGGTGAGGTCGTCACCCTGCTCGGCCCCTCCGGCTCCGGCAAGACCACTTTCCTGCGCTGCATCAACCAGCTCGAGACGATCGACGGCGGCCGGATCTGGGTGGACGGCGACCTGATGGGCTATGTCGAGAAGGGCGGCCGGCTGCACACCCTGAACGACAAGCAGATTGCCGCCCAGCGCCGCGAGATCGGCATGGTGTTCCAGCGGTTCAACCTGTTCCCGCACATGACCGCGACCGAGAACGTGATGGAGGCGCCGGTCCAGGTCAAGGGCGAGAGCAGGTCCGATGCGCGCAAGCGGGCCGGTGAGCTGCTCGAGCGGGTCGGGATGTCCGACCGTTCGCACGCCTACCCGGCCCAGCTGTCCGGCGGCCAGCAGCAGCGGGTCGCGATCGCGCGGGCGCTGGCGATGCAGCCCAAGCTGATGCTGTTCGACGAGCCGACCAGCGCGCTTGACCCCGAGCTGGTCGGCGAGGTCCTCAACGTGATGCGCGAGCTGGCCAACGACGGCATGACGATGATCGTCGTCACGCACGAGATGAGCTTCGCGCGGGAGGTCGCCGACCGCGTCGTCTTCATGGACGGCGGCGTGGTCGTCGAGCAGGGCGACCCGCGCCAGGTCATCTCCAACCCGCAGCACGCGCGGACGAAGTCCTTCCTGCAGCGCATGCAGCGCGAGGAGGCCGAGGGCCACCACGGCGCCGCGATCGCCATCCCCGCCGACGTCGAGCCACCGGCCGACGCGACGGAGGCCTGAGCTGAGCGCTGACCCCCCCGCTGGACGGTGGGGTCAGGTCGTCGTCCGTGGGCGCTCGATGAGCCCGACGCTGTCGGACGGCGACCGGCTGGCCGTGCGCTGGGGTGCATCCCCCCAGGTCGGCCAGCTCGTCGTCGTCCGGCTCCCGGACGGCCCCGACGGTCCGCGCCCGGTCAGCGTAAAGCGGGCCGCGATGCGGGTGCACGACGGCTGGTGGGTCGAGCGGGACAACCCCGACGAAGGCGTCGACTCCTGGCTGGTGGGCGCGGTGGCGGACGCCGACGTCCTGGGCGTCGTGCACCTGCGGCTCTGGCCACGACCTGGTCGCGCGACCCGTCGACCCCGCAGGTAGGTTGACGTCGTACTCGAGCCGCGAAAGAAGGGAACATCCATGCTCTCCCGCCTGTTCGCCCGCACCGTCGAGGTCAGCGCCCACTGCGACCTCCCCTGCGGCGTCTACGACCCCGCCCAGGCCAAGATCGAGGCTGAGTCCGTCAAGGCCATCATCGGCAAGATGAAGGACAGCTCCGACCCGGAGTTCATCGCCCGGGCGGTGCTCATCAAGGAGCAGCGCTCGGAGCTGGTCAAGCACCACCTCTGGGTGCTGTGGACCGACTACTTCAAGCCGCCGCACTTCGAGAAGTACCCGAACCTGCACACCCTGTTCAACGAGGCCACCAAGCTGGCCGGTGCGGCCGGCACCAAGGGCACCTCGGACGCCGGCAAGGCCGACGAGCTGCTGGCCAAGATCGACGAGATCGCAGCGATCTTCTGGGAGACCAAGAAGGCCGCGTGAGCGGAGCACCGCAAGCCCCGGAGGCCGACCCCGCGACCTCGGGGCCGGCCTCCGACGGGCCGGGGCTGGTCGCGGCCGGGGTGAGCAAGCAGTTCGGGCGCAAGACCATCATCGGTGCGGTCGACATCGAGGTGGCTCCGGGCGAGGTGCTGGCCCTTGTCGGCGGCAACGGATCCGGCAAGACGACCTTGCTGCGCATCCTCACCGGGGCCATCGACCCGGACGCCGGTGAGGTCTCCTGGCGCGGACGCCCGCTGGACGAGTCCGACCCGTGGGTCCGCCGCGAGGTCGCCGTGCTGCTCGACGACGCCGAGACCTTCCCCGACCTGTCCGTGCTCGAGCACGTCGAGCTGCTCGCCCGGGCGTTCGGGCTGGACGACGCCCGTCGTCGCGCCACCGAGGTTCTGGACGAGGTCGGGCTGAGCGGCCAGGTCGGGCAGCTGCCGACGTCCCTGTCCAGCGGCCAGCGGCACCGGTTGGGCCTGGCCAGCGTCCTGGTCCGCCCGGCCGGGCTCGTCGTGCTGGACGAGCCCGAGCAGCGGCTCGACGAGAGCGGCCGGCTCTGGCTGTCCACCCGGCTGCGCCGGCTCGCGGACGACGGAGCCTCGATCGTGCTGGCCAGCCACGACGAGCAGCTGGTCGAGGACGTCGCGGACCTCGTGCTCGAGCTCGGCTGACGAGGCCGGATGGCCACCGCAGTCAGCGTCGAGCTCCCAGCGAGGGCAGTCCGCAAACACCTGCGCAAGACCCGCCGGGCCTCCAGCGCCGCCCGGCCGGTCACGGAGGTCCTGCAGGACCTCTACATCGGCCTGTTCGGTCTCGTGCTGGTGTCCGTGATGGTCGCGCCGCTGGCCCGCAGCGCGCTGAAGGACGTCGTCGCGCACGGCGGCGCCGGGCACGTCCCGCACGCCCTGGTTCCCGACCTCGGCCTCGCGCTCGCGCTGGTCGCCGCCGGCACCGGCCTGCGCGCGCTGCAGCTGATCGGGCCGGTGATCTGCGACCCGGCACGAGCGACCTGGCTGCTGGCGTCCCCGGTGTCGCGCTCCGGCCTGCTCGGCGCTGCCGCCGGCCTGGCGGTGGTCGGCACCGCACTGTCCGGCGCGGTGGCCGGCCTCGCGGTCGGACTGCTGCTGTCCTGGCCGGCCGTCGGGTCGGCCGTCGTCGGCGGTCTCGTCGCGGCCCTGCTGTCGCTGCTCGCGACCACCCTGCAGGGCCGCTCCTGGGGTGCGGCCTGGCTGCGCCGGACCGGTGACGTGCTGGCCGCCCTGGCCGTCCCCGTCCTGGTCGCCGGGTTGGTCGGGGTGGACGCCGAGCCGCCGTCGCCGTCCGAGCGCACCGCGCTGCTGGTCGCGCTCGCGCTGGGGCTGCTCACCGCCGGGTGCGCCTTGGGACTGCGCCGCGCGCTGGCCCGGCTGCGCCGGGCCGACCTGGTGGCCGGCACCGGTCTGGCCACCGGGCTGCGGGCCACGGTGACCGCGCTGGACGGTTCGTTCGTCGCCGAGACACTGCGCCTGCGCAGGTTGCTCGAGCGCGGCGAGGTCGGCTCCAAGCCGTTGCGCGGCAACGGGTTCAGTGCTCTGGCCTGGGCCGACGTCCGCCGGGCCTGGCGAGCGCGTCGGGGCTGGCTGGCCGCCATCGCCGCCACCACACTGGTCTGGGCCGCGGACGACCTGTACGGCCGGCTCGGGGCGGCGCTGGCGATGGTGCTGGTGGCCTGGGCCGGTGCTGGCGCGGCGGCCGCCGGGCTCCGTACGATCTCGCGCTCCCCCGCGCTCTCGCGCGCGCTGCCGTTCACCGACGCCGACCTGCGGGCGGCCCACCTGGTCGTCCCCGGCGCGGTCGCCCTGGTGATCGGCGAGATCGGCTGCGTGCTGGCGTCCAGGCCCGGGTGGTGGGCGGTGATCGCCACGCTGCTCGCTGTGGCCGGCGTGCTGCGCACCGCCGGCGGTCGACCGGACATCCGCTGGGAGCTGCAGGCCACCTCACCGATGGGGGCGCTGCCGGTCGGCGCCGTCACGGCGTACCTGGTCGGCCCGGACGTCGTCGTGCTGGCCGCGCTGCCGTTCGTGTTCGGGGCGGATCCGCTGCTCTCGTCGTTGCTGCCGCTGCTCGCGGTGGCCGTGCTGCTGCGCAGAAAGTCCCGTCGCGCCTGATCCGGTTGCCTCGTGCCGGTTTGGGAGTAACGTCCCGCCCGGTGGGCGGCATGCAGGCCGTCCGCAGCAGGGGCAACGGCATCGGAGGCGCGCACCGTGGGCACACCCGCAGAGGAAGACTCGAACGTCAACGGTCCCGCGCACCGAAACCTGCCGACACCGATGATCGTCGTGGTCGGCGTGCTGCTCGCCCTGCCGGTGGTCGCGCTGCTCTGGGTCTCGAGCTACGCCAAGGACACGCCGCGGCTGTGGGGGTTCCCCTTCTTCTACTGGTACCAGCTCCTGTGGGTGTTCCTGGCCGCGATCTGCACGTCTCTCGCGTACCGGATCGTCATGGGACACACCCGCCGTGACGGAGGCCAGAAGTGAGCGCCGGGCTGCTGGCGGCCAGCGGCGAGGACACCACCGGGATCAACTGGGTCGCGCTGACCATCGTGATCGTGCTGTTCTGCGTCGTCACCGTGATGGGCTTCATGGCCGCGAGGTGGCGGCGTCAGGACGCCAGCATGGGCAGCCTGCAGGAGTGGGGTCTGGGCGGGCGCAGCTTCGGCACGTTCATCACCTGGTTCCTGCTCGGCGGCGACCTCTACACGGCGTACACGTTCGTCGCGGTGCCGGCCGCGATGTTCGCCACCGGAGCGGTCACCGGCTTCTTCGCCGTCCCCTACACGATCATCGTCTACCCGATCATCTTCGTCTTCATGTCGCGGCTGTGGTCGATCTCGCACACCCACGGGTTCGTCACGCCGGCCGACTTCGTCAAGGGCCGGTACGGCTCGCGCGGACTGTCCCTGGCGGTCGCGCTGACCGGGATCCTGGCGACCATGCCGTACATCGCGCTGCAGCTCGTCGGCATCCAGGCTGTGCTGGAGGTGATGGGCATCGGCGGGTCGCAGAACAAGTTCGCCCAGGACCTGCCGCTGCTGATCGCCTTCGCCGTCCTGGCGGCGTACACCTACTCCAGCGGGTTGCGGGCTCCGGCGATGATCGCGTTCGTCAAGGACGGGCTCATCTACCTGGTCATCCTGGTCGCGATCGTCTACCTGCCGCAGCACGTCGGCGGCTGGGCGCACGTCTTCGACTCGGCGCAGGAGAAGATGGCCAAGACCAATCCGGTGACCAACAAGCCGGTCGGCGCGTTCATCCCGAACACCATGCAGTTCTGGCCGTACGCGACGCTGGCGCTCGGCTCGGCCATGGCGCTGTTCATGTACCCGCACTCCATCACCGCGGTGCTGTCGTCCAAGAACCGCAACGTGATCCGGCGCAACGCCTCGATCCTGCCGGCGTACTCGTTCCTGCTCGGCCTGCTCGCACTGCTGGGGTTCATCGCCATCGCGGCCGGCACCAAGCCGATCGGCCTGGACGGGCTGCCCAACCCGCAGCTCGTCGTACCTCAGCTCTTCGAGGACGAGTTCCCGTCCTGGTTCGCCGGCATCGCGTTCGCGGCGATCGCGATCGGCGCCCTGGTGCCCGCCGCGATCATGTCGATCGCAGCCGCGAACCTGTTCACCCGCAACATCTACCGGGACTTCCTGAAGCCGGACGCGACGCACGCCCAGGAGGCCAAGGTCTCCAAGCTCGCGTCGCTAGTGGTCAAGCTCGGGGCACTGGTCTTCGTCTTCGCCCTCGACAAGACGCTGGCGCTGAACTTCCAGCTGCTCGGCGGAGTCTGGATCCTGCAGACGTTCCCGGCGATCGTGTTCGGACTGTACACACGCTGGTTCCACCGGTGGGCGCTGCTGGCCGGCTGGGCGGTGGCGATGCTCTACGGCTCGATCACCGCGTACCAGCAGATCAACCCGGCCACCCACAAGCACTTCGGGACGTCCGTGGCGCCGATCGAGCTGATCGGCAGGAGCGGCTACATCGCCTTGACCGCCTTCGCGATCAACGTGCTGGTGGCCGCAGTCCTGACCGTGGTGTTCCGGCTGGCCAAGGCACCGGAGGGCAGCGACATCACGAAGCCGTCGGACTACAAGGCGGACGCCGGCGACCCGAGCGTGCACGACCTCCCCGAGCTCACCGACGCCTGAGTTCGGCAGCAAGGTGTGATGGATGGGGAAGGTCCCCTGCCCAGGCTGAGCGGCGCTCACAGGGCGCCCGCGAGCCATCGCTAGGCGACACCAGAGTGACTCCTGTGACAGTGGAAGACGTTGATCCGCCGTCTGCGGCGTGTCGCCAAGGCTCTAACCGTCGATGACCGCCCTTGTGACGGATAGGGCGTCTGTGGCTTCCTGGGTGCTTGGGCCCGGTGGGTTCAGCCCGAGCCCAGGGTTGGCCCCACGATGAGCGAGAGCTCGGCCGCGGCCTGCAGGGCGGTGTGCAGGTTGTGCGCGCCGAGTTTCCGGTAGATCCGCTCGGTGTGCTTCTGGACGGTGCGCACGGAGATGCCGAGCCTCATGGCGGTGCCCGTCGCGGTGATGCCGTCCTCGAGTAGTTGCAGCACGGTGAGCTCGCGTTCAGTGAGCTGCTGGCCAGTGGCCCGATAGGACAGCCGGTGCTGCTCGCGGCACTGGGCCTGGCGGGAGATGACGTCGAGCAGCCGGCGCAGCGCCTCTGCGGCTGCCCGGTCGGCCATGGTGAAGTCGTGCTCGCCGCGGCCGAGTACCCAGACGCGGGTCTCGGGGACGCCCGGCTCTGGGGTGACCGGGATGGCCAGCTGGTAGTTGCGACCCCAGTTCGGCCGCATCTGGCGGCACATCTCGAGGGCGAGCCATTCGCGCTCAGGCACCAGGTCGGTTATCGCGAACGGTTCGCAGGGTCCGCGGTGGGTGACGAGGAACTGGATGCCGGCGTGCATGGCGCCAGCCTCCGCGGTCGGCAGGTGACCGTGCGGTATGTGCTGCCACATCTCGTCCGGGACGATGCGCAGCGCCGTGGTCCAGCCGAACCACTCGTGCCGGTAGTAGCCCGCGACGTCAGCACCGATCGTGGACCGTAGCGCTTGCAGCACGGGGCCCACGACATCGGTGCTTGGCGGACCCTGCAGTGCGGCGGTGGCGACGTCGAGAACCGCGCTCGTTGTCCGGTTGAGCGAGCCCATGGCTCACCTCCGTACGCATCTTGCGTACAGACACGGTGCACCCGCTCGCCTATCGTCGACAACCGCCCCGGCGGCCTGACCGGCACCGCCGCCCCGGGTGGGAGGCCAAACCATGTTCGGACCAGATCACCAAGCCCCCTCAGCCCGCTCGCGAAGGCGCACGCGACACCGAGACCCTCGTGTGGTGGGGCTCATCGCAGCCGTTTGCGTGCTGCCAGTTCTGGCGGCGAGCCCTGCCGCCGCATCGCCCGTGCATGGGCGGCCCCACGTGCGCGACGGTCAGATCCTGTACACGCCCTTCGTGGACGCCGTCGGCGACGTCACCCTCTTCACGGTCAACCCCGACGGCACGCACGCCCGCCAGGCGTACCCGTACGCGATGGAGTGCCCGCACTGGTCGCCTGACGGCCGCCAGGTCGCCAGCTGCGGGACCCCTGGTGGAGATGGCACCACCATCCTCGACATCGACACCGGCCACACCCGGCTGCTGCCGTTCCTGGCACCTGGGCTGTTCAGCCCCTGCTTCGTGTGGTCACCAGACGGCTCCCGGCTGGCCTGCGAGGGCGCCACCGACGAGGGGACGCAGAACGGCATCTACACGGTGCGAGTGCGCGACTGGGGGGACGTGCGGAAGGTCACCAGCATTCCAGGCGGAGACGACCACCCCGGAGGCTTCTCACCCGACGGCAGGCGGCTGGAGTTCGTCCGCTTCACCGACCCGGACACCGGCCCGGGCGCACTGTACGTCGTGAACACCAACGGCAGCGGCCTGCGGAAGATCACCCCGGACTGGCTGAACGTACGCTCCGAGGGCGATTGGTCTCCTCGCGGCAACGAGATCGTGTTCTCGGCGCGCACACAAGACGACTTGCGCCAGCAGTTGTGGATGGTCCGCTCCGACGGGTCCGACCTCCGCACCATCACGGTGGCCGCAGACCCCCCGTGTGGTGGCCTGTCGGCCGACCAAGCATCAGTCGGCTGCACCGGGCCGACGTGGTCGCCGACTGGTGACCGGATCGCGTTCCGCCGTAACTCCGCCACCGGCATCGAGTTGGTCACCTCGTGCCCGGACGGAAGCCATGTCGCCCACGTGGCAGATGAGGGGTCGGACGCGGGCGACGCTGACTGGGGCGTGCACCCGCTCGCACGCTGAGGTTCCCGGCGATCAGGCCAGGACTTGGGGCACCACGGTGAAGCGGCGCGCCCGGACCAGACGTGGCTCACTCGGCTGATGGCGCCGGACTGGGATGGGGTTTGCCGTCTTCGTCGAGCTCGGTGGACAGCCGCACGAGCAGGCGGATGAGGCGCCCGGCGCGCTGGCCGCGCTTGGCTCGTAGCTCGGCCCAGCCGTCGGCGGTGTTGCCGTCCCAGGCACTGAGCGTCTCGGCGCAGACCTTGATGGCACGTTCGAGGGCCGTCGTGCTGCCATGGCCGGCGAGCCGGGCGTGGGCGGCGACGAGCCGCGGCTGGCGGCCGCCGGCGCGGTGGACGTAGCGGCCTGGTCTGCCGCTGAGGCGTCCTGTCCGTCGGCGCGGGTCTCCTTGTACAACAGGCAGGCGGCCGAGGAGGCAAGCTCAGCTACGCGTGCTGCGGGCCCAAGCGTGCGACTTTCGCCCACGACATCACACCTTGCTTGCCGAATTGACCGACGCCTGACTTCCCTGCCGTGCCCGCTGCGGTAGGGGTGGTCGTCAGGTCGGCAGGCGGCCCAGGAAGCGCTGGACGTCGACCACGACCCGGGTGACCTGCCCGGTGGCGAGCAGCCGGCCGTCGCGTCCGGTGACGACGACCGCGAACCGCAGCAACCGTCCGTCCTGGTGGCTCGGCTCGGCCCGCACCAGCACCTGCTCACCGACCGGGCTCGCGGCCAGGTGCTCGAGCTCGACGCGGGTGCCGACGCTGGTCGAGCCGTCGGGCAGCGGCTCGGCGGCCGCGCAGGTCACGGCCTCGCACCAGGCCAGCAGGCGCGGGGTGGCCAGCACCTCCAGCGTGCCGGACCCGAGCGCCCGTGCGGTGTCGACGTCCGAGACCTGGAAGGTTCGTTCAGCAGCGGCCACGCCCGTGACGCTACCTGGCCGGGCGGGCGCCGGAGCTCGCCGAACGAGCTTGCCGAACGAGTCAGGCGACCAGGCCGATGCGACGCAGCTCGACGGTGAGGTCGTGCGGGTTGCTGGCGGCGCTCATGGCGTCCTCCAGGGTCACCACGCCGTCCCGGATCAGCTGGGTCAGGTGCTGGTCGAAGGTCTGCATGCCGTAGAAGCTGCCCTCGGTGATCAGCTCGGTGAGGGTGTTGGTCTTCTCCGGGTCCGCGATGGCGTCCGCGACCCGACCGGTGTTGATGGCGATCTCCATCGCCACGCAGCGGCCCTGGCCGTCAGCGCGGGGCACCAGACGCTGGCAGATGATGCCGCGCAGCGAGCCGGCCAGCGCGAGCCGGACCTGCTTCTGCTCGTGCGGGGGGAAGAAGTCGATGATGCGGGCGACGGTCTCCTGCGCGTTGGTGGTGTGCAGGGTCGACATCACGAAGTGCCCCGTCTCGGACGCCGACAGCGCCGCCTTGACGGTCTCCGGGTCGCGCATCTCACCGACCAGGATGACGTCCGGGTCCTGGCGCATGGCGGCCCGCAGCGCGACCGCGAAGTCCTCGGTGTCCAGCCGGACCTCGCGCTGGTTGATCATGGACAGCTGGTCGCGGTGCAGGATCTCGATCGGGTCCTCGATCGTGACGATATGGCACTCACGGTGGGTGTTGATGTGGTCCACCATGCCCGCGAGGGTGGTGGTCTTGCCCGATCCCGTCGGACCGGTCACCAGCACGAGGCCGCGCGGCTCGAGCGCCAGCTGGCTGATCACCTGCGGGACGCTCAGCTCCTCCAGCGGCAGCGCACCGACCGAGACCCGGCGGAAGACCAGCCCGATCGAGCCCCGCGAGCGGAACGCGTTCACCCGGAACCGGCCGACGCCAGCCAGCGAGTACGCGAAGTCGGCCTCGTTCGTCCGCTTGAACACGTCACGCAGGTCGTCTCGCATGACCTCGTCGGCGATGGCGGAGGTCTGCTCGGGCGTCAGCGGCGGCCCCTGCAGCTTGCGCAGGCGGCCGTCGATGCGCAGCCGCGCCGGTGAGCCGACCTTGATGTGCAGGTCGGACCCGCGCAGCTCTGAGAGCGCGCGGAGGTACGGCGACACGGAGATCACGGCAGGCTCGTCCACGACTTCCAGATCGGCGCGGGCCGGGAGGGACTTGAGGAACCGAAGGCGCCCGGCACGACCGGAACCCGTGAAACAGCACGTCCCATGACCGGGTGCTCCGTTCGGGTTACTCCACTCGGGTGACGACCCGGGTCAGCGCCGACACCACGCGCGGGTCGTACTCGTAGGCCAGACCCAGGTGGATCCGCTCCAGCGCCTCGCGCCGGCGGGCCTGCGACCCGCCGTCACCGACCAGGTCGTCATAGGCGTTGGCCGCCTTGATGATGCGGCTGCTCAGCGGCACCGCCCGGTCGTCGGTCTGGTGGTGCCGGCGGTACGGCTCGCACTGGCGCTCGATGATGTCGGCGACGTCGTCCAGCACCCCGGTGCGACGCACCACGGCGGCGCCGAGGTCGGCGATCCGCCGCTGTTCCATCGGTGCGGCCATCACGGTCGCGCCGCCTGGGATGGGCTCGGCGAGGGACAGCTGGCCGATGTCGTGCAGCAGGGCCGCGTACTCCAGGTCGCGCAGCGCTCGCTCCACCATGCCCAGGTCGCGGCCCATGGCCAGCGCGAGTGAGGCGACCCGGCGGGAGTGACCCGTCTCCGTGTAGCCGCCGAGCTCGGTGACCCTGGACAGCGATCTGATGGTCTGGTTGTAGGTCTCACGGACCATCGAGTACCGCCGGAAGGCGAACTGGGTCAGCAGCAGGGGCGCGAGGAAGACCGGGACGGCGAGCAGTCCCATCGGCTCGGCCGCCAGGGCGATCAGCACGCCGCCGCAGCCGATGGCGCTGCCGAGCGCGGCGGTGAAGCGCAGCTCGTCGGCCAGCACGGACTTCAGCCGGGCGTTCTCGGCCCCGGCGCGCATCATCGCCGCGAGCAGCGCGTCCAGCACCAGGATGACGGCGACCGCGAGCAGCATGAGCAGCGCCAGGAGCCAGCGGTAGCCCTCCCAGGCCCGGCCGGCCTCGGCGAACGAGCCGTGCGAGGTGAACGGGATGACCCGCCAGATCACGGTCAGCGCCGAGATGGCCAGGAACCGGTGCACGATGCCGGCCAGTTCGAGCGGCCGTCCGGCCAGCAGGTGCGGGAGCACCCCGATGATCGTGGACATTGCCACCACGGCGACCACGGTCGCGGCGTCCACCGACCCGCCCCCGCTGGGCCCGATCTTCGTGGTGAGCACGAAGGCGACCGCGGCTGCGGTGCCGACCGGCGCAGCCTCGCGGTCGCCGGGCAGCCAGATGCGCAGCGCCTCGCCCAGCGTGATCGCCGCGGCGAAGACCACGACCACGTCGAGGTTCTGCACGCCGTGCTGGGTCAGGGCCGCCGCCGAGGCCCCCACGGCGGCTGCCGCGACGAGGGCGGCCAGGCAGGTGAAGGCCCAGGTGATCGACAGCCCCGGCCGGTTCACTCCCACCAGGGTCATCGAGGTCCACCGCCGCCGTCGGTCTCGGTGAGGTCCAGGGGACGGCGCCCCTCGGTGGCGAAGCCGGGGTCGTCGTGGTCGCGCGAGTCCGGGACGTCGGCGCCGTTGCCCTCGCGGATCGCGTGGTCCAGCAGCCGGTCTGCCGCGGTCTGCGGTGCCGGCGCGGCGGAGACCCACTCGGTGCGGGCCAGTCCGTCGGTCAGCGCCTCGACGAAGACCTGGTCGAACTGGGTACCGGTGCACCGCCGGAGCTCCTCGAGCGCCTCGGCGACCGAACGGGCCTGACGGTAGGAGCGGGTCGAGGTCATCGAGTCGAAGGCGTCCGCGACCGCGATGATCCTGGCGAACTCGGGGATGGCGCTGCCGGCCAGGCCCATCGGGTAGCCGCGCCCGTCGAGCCGCTCGTGGTGGTGCAGGATCCCCTCGAACGCCTCCCCCAGGAACTCGATCTCACGCACCATCTCGAGCCCGCGTACCGGGTGCCGAGCGATGGTGGCGAACTCCTCGTCGGTCAGCGCGCCGGTCTTCTGCAGCACTCGGGTGGGGACGCCGAGCTTGCCCACGTCGTGCAGCATCCCGGCGAAGTGCAGGGTCGAGGTCCGCTGCTGGGACAGTCCGGTCGACCGCGCGATGATCACCGACGCCCGAGCGACGCGCTCGCTGTGGCCACGGGTGTAGTGGTCCTTGGCCTCCACCGCCTGCACCAGCGCGGCCACCGTGCGCTCGTGGGCGGCGTTCTGCTCGGCGTACTGCGCGAACGCCCACCGCGCGACGAACAGCGGGGCCAGCACGAGCACCGCGGCCAGCGCGCCGACGCCGGCGGCCTCCCACAGCACGACCAGGAGCAGCCCGAACAAGCCGTAGCCGATGTAGGCGATCCCGCCGCTGCGCAGGGTGCCGCTGAGCACCTCCCGGTAAGGCGCGTGCTCAGAGACGCTGACGATGCCCGCGACCAGGCCGGCGTTCAGCAAGCACATCACGATGTTGGCCAGGACCAGGGGCAGCGCGAGGTTCGTCAGCAGGTCGGCGGTCGAGTGCCACGTATTGCGGTCGTCAGTGCCGCCGAACGCGTAGAACGTCGCACCGGCGGCTGCTCCGAGCAGTGCGAACAGGGCACTGTTCATCGCCCAGACGCGCGGCTTGGCCCGGCGCAGCTCCGGCAGCCAGGAGGCCACGCCGACGATGATCGCGCCGGTCGTGCCGACGAGCACGACCGCGGCCAGCAGCACGATCGAGCTCGTGCCCAGGTCCGTGCGCCCGTAGACGCTGCGAACCCGGGTCATGCTGCTCACGATGCACAGGAGGGACAGCACGATGATGCCGGCCCAGTCGTCCACCGTCGGTGGAGCGACGTGCCAGCTCAGGGCGAAGGCAGCGGCCGCAGCGAGGACGGTGGCGCCTACGTACAGCCGGACGCGACGCAGCGAACCCTTCACCTCGTTCCCCTTCACGTTGGATCCAGCGTGCGTGAAGGAGGCCGGAGGTCAGATCGGCTGCTGCTGTGCAATCCGGACTGGGCTGGGCTCAGCCGCCCCAGCTCCAGCCCGGTTGGGACGAGAGAAACTTCTCGACAGCGGAAACGATCTTGCTCACCGGACATCACTCCTTATTGAGGTCGTCACGGGTCCGCTAGCCCCCGTGCGCACTCCGCTCCGCTAAGGAACAGGACGTACCGGGCAAACGTACAGGGGGTGTCGTTTGCCCGGCAAAAGGCTCGCCCGCCGGCCTCCATCACGCACTCTGGAGTTGTGTGCGCGGCCACCGGGACCGCGCGGCTGTGCGTGCGGATCGTACTTCCCCACCAGTCACTTCAGCATCAAATCTGCGTGACGACCTTCGCGTCGTTGCGCTGTTCGGGTGAACCGCCTGGTCACAGAGTGCGACATTCCACCGGCGATCACGACCGGCAACCCCCTCTGGCACTACTTTCGGTGCTTACCGGGACGGGAGACCAGATGACGACGATGCGGTTGCGGCCTGACCTCGAGGACGCCCTGCGCGCCCTGCCCGGCGTCCAGGCGGTCAGTGTGGTGACCTCCGCACTGGGCGTGCCCACCGAGGTGCATGTCCTGGCCAGCCCCGGCAAGTCGCCCAAGCAGGTGGTCCGCGACGTGCAGTCGATGGCCATGACCGCGTTCGAGATGGATATCGACCGGCGGATCGTCAGCGTCGTCCAGATCGGCCAGCAGGAGGGCGCGCCGACCGCGGTCTTGGTCACGCCGTCAGGTCCCGACACGAACGAGGTGGATGCCCTGGAAGCCATGACCGACGGATCGGCCAGCGTGATCCGGCCGATCGTGCAGCGGATCTCGCTGACCTCGACCCGGACCAGCTCCTCGGCCAACGTCGTGATCCGGATGGGCAGCGACGAGTTCACCGGCGAGGTCACCGGTGCCGGGTCGGCCGCCGCCCGGGCCTGGGTGGTCGCCGAGGCGGCCGTGCAGGCGGTCAGCGAGCTGATCGGTACCGGCTGCGAGGTGGAGTCGGCCCAGGTGGTGGCCTCGGGATCGCGTGAGGTCGCCGTCGTCGTGCTCGTGCTGCAGGTGCCACGGGTGGGTGAGCACGTGCTCACCGGCAGCGCGCTGGTGCGCACCTACGCGGATGACGCGGTGGTGCGCGCCGTGCTGGACGCCCTGAACCGTCACCTGACCGGCTGAGCGCGGCTGCTCGCGTCGGGCGGCCCACCGTGGTGTGGGACGATGGTCGGCGAGCATGAGCAGCCAGCAGCAGGAAGGAGCAGCGATGAGCAAGCGCGCACGCAAGCGCCGCAGCCGCAAGGGCAACGCCGCCAACCACGGCAAGAAGCCCAACGCGTAGGCATCGCAGACGACATGACGAGGGGCCCGAACCATACGGTTCGGGCCCCTCGCTCGTACTCGGTCTGCGGCGGGTCGGCGCGGGCTACGCCTCGAACTGGATCCGCACCTGGGTGATCCGGGTGAGCACCCGGGTGCGCAGCTCCTCGGGGGCGGACTCGCACGCGCAGCTGCGCCGGATCAGTGCCTTGAGCGCCTGGTCGAGGTCGTACTCCTGCAGGCAGGGACCGCACTCCTCGAGATGCTGCTTGATCTTGGCGCAGTCCAGCTCGCCCATCTCGTTGTCGAGGTACTCGAACACGCGGTCCAGGACCTCGCGACAGTCAGTGTCGTGGTGGTTGCCGCAGCTCACGACTCCCCTCCGTTCGGGGTACCGGCGGCCACCAGGCCGCGCTCTCGTGCGTAGTCGGTTAGCAGCTCGCGAAGCTGGCGGCGCCCACGGTGCAGGCGGGACATGACGGTACCGATCGGCGTCCCCATGATGTCGGCGATCTCCTTGTAGGCAAACCCCTCGACGTCGGCGTAGTACACCGCCATCCGGAAGTCCTCGGGGATCTGCTGCAGGGCGTCCTTCACGTCGCTGTCGGGCAGGTGGTCCAGGGCCTCGGCCTCGGCGGAGCGCAGACCACGGGAGGTGTGCGACTCGGCCCGCGCCAGCTGGTAGTCCTCGACCTTCTCGGCGTCGGACTGCAGCGGCTCACGCTGCTTCTTGCGGTAGGTGTTGATGTACGTGTTCGTGAGGATCCGGTAGAGCCAGGCCTTCAGGTTCGTACCCGGGCGGTACTGGTGGAACGCCGCGAACGCCTTGGCGAACGTCTCCTGCACGAGGTCCTCGGCGTCGGAGGGGTTGCGCGTCATGCGCAGCGCCGCCGAGTAGAGCTGGTCGAGGTACTGCAACGCGTCCTGCTCGAACCGGTCGCTGCGCTCCTGCGCGCTCTCGGACTCCGGGGCACGCGTCGTGTCGTCGTCCGTCCCCTCGACGCCCTCGGCGCCGGCCGCTGTCCCGCTCGTCTCAGTCATTGCTGACCAGGGTATCGCCGTACCGACCCCGGCCTTGACGGTCGTCCGCTTGCGTGAAGCGTTTGGCAGCGACGCCGACGCTCCGGACGTCCACCAACCCATGGCCGGACCGTCCACCGCGCGGTCGGGTGCAGCAGTGAGCAACGCGACTCCTCCCAGTCCAGAGGCGCACCGGCTCGATCAGCTGTGCGCTCGTCCAGGAGGGTGAACGTCGTCTGGGCGGTGGTCATTCCGGCTGCGCTCACCGCGCCAGCTCGACGAGCAGCTCGCGGACGGCGGAAACGACCGCGGGCAGGTCGGCCGACAGGCCGTGGTCGCCGTCCACCGCCACCACCCGCCCGGAAGGCGGGAGCACGAGCCCGACGTCCTGCGGGCCACCGAACGGGTCCCTGCGGCCCTGCACGACGAGCAGCGGCAGGCCCTGGACCAGGGCCAGCTCGTCCGCCCGGCTGCGTTCCGGCCTGCCCGGCGGGTGCAGGGGAAAGGCCAGCGCCAGCACACCGGCGGCGCCGAGCGCGGTCGCCGTCCGGCAGGCCACCCGGGCGCCGGCGCTGCGACCGCCCAGCACCAGCGGGCCGGGCAGCGAGCCACGGCCGGAGCGCAGTGCCTGGACCACCGGCAGCCACGCCTCGTCCAGCCGCGGCGGCGGTGCCGCGACCCTCTTGCCGGCCACCCGCCAGGGCTGCTCGACCAGCACGACGGCCCAGCCGCAGTCGAGCCCCGCGCGGGCGGCCGCGGTGAGGTCCTTGGCGCCGATCCCGCCACCCGCGCCGTGACCGAGGACCATCGTGCCGACGGCGTTCACCGGACGCCGAACGTGTGCGCGAGCCGGCCCGGTCGGCGTCTCGACCTCCAGCACGCGGGCCGCAGGCGAGGCGGCCATCAGCTGCCCCCGAGGATCTCGCCGGTCATCGGGTCGACGACGCCGACCAGCTCTTCAGCTCTGGCCGGCTCCAGCAGCGTCGGGCCCTCGTTGCGCACGTCACCGACTCGCCGGGACACCGGGTAGGCGACGAACCGACCGGGCGGCAGGGGCTCGAGCAGCCCGCGCACCTCGTCGGGGTCGGTCAGCGCCGGGTCGAGCCAGGCGCCCCAGCGCTCGCGGGGCACGACGAACGGCATCCGGTCGTGCAACCGATCCAGCCCCGGCTCGGCCGGACCCGTGATGATGGTGAACGTGGTCAGCCAGGCGTCGTCGGCGTCGTCCGGCTTGGCCGGGTCGCGCCAGAACTCGTAGAGACCACCGAAGGCCAGTCGGCCACCGTCCGCGAGATGGGTGAAGAACGGCTGCTTGCGCGGCTTGCCCTTGGCGTCGTGCGCGGTCGGGCTGACCTGCCACTCGTACCAGCCGTCCGCCGGCACCAGGCAGCGTCGGGCCGCCGCCGCGCGCTTGAAGCCCGGCTTGTCGAAGAGCGACTCGACCCGAGCGTTGATCATCCGGCTGCCGACCTTCGGGTCCTTCGCCCACGACGGAACCAGCCCCCAGGTCAGCATCCTGAGCTGGCGCACCGGCGCGGCTTCGCGGTCGGCGCGCGGCGCACGCTCCAGAACGACCGGGACCTGGTGGGTCGGGGCCACGTTGTAGTCGGGCTGGACGGCCCCACCGGTCTCGTCGGACTCGATCTCGAGCTCTTCGACGAGGTCGTCGGGGTTGGCGCTCGCCGCGTACCTGCCACACATGGCGCCAGCCTGCCATCGAGCGCCGACAGCCGCATGGAGGGTCTGAAGAAGCCGGGCAGAAGCCGGGCAGAAGTCTGGCCGATGCCGGGCCGGGTCGCGTCGATCGCCGCAGGTCGGCAGGATGGGGACGGTCAGCCACTGGGGAGGTTCCATGTCCGTCGTCCGCCGGGTCGCCCGCCCGCTGCTCGCCCTGACGTTCATCGACGGTGGCTGGGACGCCTTCCGGCACCCCTCCGCCAAGGCCGAGCGAGCCGCACCACTGATCGACAAGCTCGCCCCCGCACTCGGTGTGCCCAACGACCCGGAGATGCTCGTGCGGGCCAACGGCCTGACCATGATGGGCGCCGGAGTGCTGTTCGCCCTGGGCCGGGCGCCGCGCACGTCCGCGACCGTGATGGCCGTCTCGCTGATCCCGACCACGCTGGCCGGCCATCCCTTCTGGGAGGCCGACGACCCCGCGCAGCGTCGCCAGCAGCGGCTGCACTTCCTGAAGAACCTCGGCCTGCTCGGCGGTCTGCTCATCGCGAGCGTGGACACCGCGGGCAAGCCCGGTATGAGCTGGCGTGCGCAACGAGCCGCCAAGGACGCCTCGCGCACCGCGAGGCAGGCCAAGCGGGACGCCCGGCACGTCGCGCAGACCGCCCGCCGCGAGGCCAAGCTGGCCCGAGCCCAGCTGGTGGACGCGCTGCCCATCGGCTGACCGCCGGCACGACGGGTCGAGCGGGTCGGACGGCCCGCGTCGAACCGGGTTAGACGGGGTCGACACCCAACCGCGAGACTGTGCGCCATGAGCGCCGACCCCACCAACACGCCCGTGCGCGACTGGACGGCGCCCACCGCCACCTCCCCGGTCCAGGCCGAGGTGGTCGTCCCCGGCAGCAAGTCGCTGACCAACCGGTTGCTGGTAGTGGGAGCCCTCGCCGACGGACCGAGCCGGCTGCGCCGGCCGCTGCGCTCGCGCGACACCCAGCTGATGGCCGACAGCCTGCGCGCCCTCGGTGCCGACGTCCGCGACGACGGCGAGGACTGGCTGGTCGACCCTGGCCCGTTGACCGGCGACGTGCAGGTGGACGTCGGCCTGGCCGGCACCGTGATGCGCTTCCTGCCTGCCGTCGCCGCCCTGGCCGACGGACCCGTCGCGCTGGACGGCGACCCGCGGGCTCGCGAGCGGCCGATGGCCCCGGTCCTGGAGGCGCTGCGCACCCTGGGCGTGCAGGTGGAGGACGACGGACGCGGCGTGCTGCCGTTCACGGTGCACGGCGCCGGGTCGGCGCCCGGCGGTGAGGTGACGCTGGACGCCTCGGCGTCCAGCCAGTTCGTGTCCGGGCTGCTGCTGGCCGCGGCCCGCTTCGATCGGGGCGTCGTGGTGCACCACGACGGCAAACCGGTGCCGAGCCAGCCGCACATCGCGATGACCGTCGAGGTCCTGCGCGACCGCGGCGTGCTGGTCGACGACAGCGAGCCCAACACCTGGCGCGTGCAACCCGGCACCATCAGCGGGTTCGACATCGAGATCGAGCCCGACCTGTCGACCGCCGCGCCGTTCCTGGCCGCGGCGCTGGTCACCGGAGGGCGGGTGCATGTAGCCGGCTGGCCGGACCAGACCACCCAGGCCGGCGACGGCCTGCGCGACATCCTGGACGCGATGGGCGCGGACGTGACCCTGGACCGCAGCGGGCTGACCGTCGTCGGCGGCGGCGCGGTAGAGGGCATCGACGTCGACCTGCACGACGTCGGCGAGCTGACCCCGGTGGTGGCGGCCGTGGCCGCACTGGCCCAGTCGCCGTCCTGGCTGCGTGGGGTCGGCCACCTGCGCGGGCACGAGTCCGACCGGCTCGCCGCACTGGCCACCGAGATCAACGGGCTGGGCGGCGCGGTCACCGAGACCGACGACGGACTGCGGATCCGGCCGGCAGCGCTGCACGGTGGCCGCTGGGCGACCTACCACGACCACCGGATGGCGATGGCCGGCGCGGTGATCGGGCTCTGCGTGCCCGACGTCGTGGTCGAGGACGTCGAGACCACGGCCAAGACGCTGCCGCGCTTCACCGAGCGCTGGGCGCAGCTGCTGGCCGGCGCATGAGGCGACCATGAGCCGGCGCAAGGCCAGCGACTACGACGAGTCCGACGCCCGGGTTCGCCCGTCGCGCAAGGGAACCAGGCCGCGCACCAAGGACCGTCCGGCGCACGAGGACGCCGAGTTCGCGCTGGTCGTCGGCGTGGACCGTGGGCGGTACACGGTGCTGGCCGGCACCGGCGACTACGAGCGCACCGTGCTGGCCATGAAGGCGCGCGAGCTGGGCCGCAAGGGAATCGTGGTGGGCGACGAGGTCGCGCTGGTCGGCGACACCACCGGCGAACCCGACTCGCTGGCCCGGATCGTGCGGGTGGAGCACCGGCGCACCGTGCTGCGCCGGACCGCCGACGACACCGACCCCTACGAGCGCATCGTGGTGGCCAACGCCGACCAGCTGGTCGTGGTGACCGCGCTGGCCGAGCCCGAGCCGCGCCCGCGGATGGTGGATCGCTGCCTGGTCGCCGCGTACGACGCCGGGCTCGCACCGCTGCTGCTGCTGACCAAGGCGGACCTCGCCGACCCCGGCCCGTTCGTGGGCAGCTATGCGCCGCTGGACGTCCCGTACGTGGTCACCCACCGCGAGGCGGACGGCACGATCGTCGGGCTGGACGACGTCCTGGAACGCCTGCGCGGCAAGCGTTCGGTGCTGATCGGGCACTCCGGAGTCGGCAAGTCCACGTTGGTGAACGCGCTGGTCCCCGGGACCTTTCGGTCGGTCGGCGTGGTCAACGTGGTCACCGGCCGCGGAAGGCACACCTCGACGTCCGCGGTGGCGCTGCGGCTGCCCGAGCGGGCCGGCTGGGTCATCGACACCCCGGGCGTGCGGTCGTTCGGGCTGGCGCACATCGACCTGGCGCGGATCATCAACGCCTTCCCGGACCTCGAGCCCGGCACCGAGGACTGCCCGCGCGGCTGCACCCACGACGAGCCCGAGTGCGCCCTGGACGCCTGGGTCGAGAACGGGAACGCCGGCCCAGCAGGGCGCTCGCGGCTGGACTCGCTGCGCCGGGTGCTGCGCGCGCGCACCGGAACGGCCCCGGCCGACTCCCCCGAGCAGGACGAGGAGCCCGGCTGACCCGGGCTACTTCGGGTTCGTGTTGGCGATGATGTCCTTCCAGACCGCGTTCGAGCCCGCCTCGCCGGTCCGGATGACCCAGCCGATCGCCGCCAGCGAGGCGACCACCGCGATCACCGCCGCGGCCGTCGGCAGGGGCGCAGAGCTGTTGCGCGCCAAGGCGACCAGCACGGAGGCGGCCAGCATCGCGAGGGCGAACCAGAGCATCTGGTCGCCGAGCTTGAGGTGGTGCTCGATGGCCGGTGAGCTGCCGATCCGTCCGAGCAGCTGGTTGCCGCTGAGCTGTGCGACCTTGACCAGTACCACCACGACGACGTTGCCGACCACGACGAGCCAGGCGACCTTGGCTCGCCAGCGCGGCAACCACGCGACCAGCGCGGTCAGCACCGCCATCAACGGTGTCAGCACCACCACCGCGTGCACGACGAGGACGTGCACCGGCAGACCACGAAAGGTGTCGAACACATCGTCCTCCTGATCGGGGTGACCGGATTGCTGCCGATGATGATGCCCCACCAGCCCCGACCAAGGTCGGCAGCCCGCGCGGGTTCAACCTCGGGGCGGGTCCTTGCGGGCCGGGTCGTCGGGTGCGTCGAGCAGCACGGTCCCGCCGCTTCGCCAGTACACCGACGCGCTGCGCGTCATGAACCCCTCGTCGACCAGGTAGCGGCGCAGTGCGGCCACATCGGGGTGGAAGGCGCGCAGCAGCGCGTTGACCTCTGACTCGGGGTAGCGCGTGCCCACGTCGAAGACCTGTGAGATTCGGTCCAGCACCACCAACCGCTTTGACCGCCTGGCCGGGATGGAGCTCAGGGAGCCGTCCGGGCGCACGAACGCCCGCAGCACCGCCTCGGCGCGGGCTGCGTCGTCCGGCGCGGAGTCCGCCACGTCCAGCACGTTACGTCAGCCGTTCCGGGTGGGCCAGGCGGTAGGTTGCCACCGTGCCGACCTACGACGACGACCTCCGGCTCGCGCACGTCGTGGCCGACCAGGTCGACGCGCTCACGATGGATCGCTTCCGGGCCACCGACCTGCGGGTCGAGTCGAAGCCGGACCTCACGCCGGTCTCGGACGCCGACCTGCGCGCCGAGGAGCTGGTCCGCTCCCAGCTCAAACGGACCAGGCCGCGCGACGCCGTCGTGGGCGAGGAGCTGGAGACCACCGGCCACGGGCCACGGCGCTGGGTGATCGACCCGATCGACGGCACCAAGAACTTCGTCCGCGGAGTGCCGGTGTGGGCCACCTTGATCGCGCTGGTCGACGAGGACCGCCCGGTGCTGGGCCTGGTCTCTGCGCCTGCGCTGCAACGACGCTGGTGGGCGGCGCTGGGCTCGGGCGCCTGGAGCGGGCGCAGCCTGTCCCAGGCGAGCCGCCTCGCGGTGTCGTCGGTGGGCTCCGTGGCGGACGCCTCGTTGTCGTACTCCAGCCTCGGCGGGTGGCGGGAGGCCGGTCGCAAGCGTGCGTTCTTGAACCTGTGCGAGCGCTGCTGGCGCACCCGGGCGTTCGGGGACTTCTGGTCGTACATGCTGGTGGCCGAGGGCGCGGTGGACATCGCCTGCGAACCCGAGCTGGCCCTGCACGACATGGCCGCGCTGGTGCCGATCGTCACCGAGGCCGGCGGCCGGTTCACCTCCCTGACGGGACAGGACGGCCCGTGGGGCGGCGATGCGGTGGCCACCAACGGGCTGCTGCACGACGAGGTGCTCGCGGCGCTCGGTCAGCCCACCGGCTCGAGCAGCTCCGACGGCTGATCGATCCTGGTCAGCGTGCGGACGCTGCGGCTGCACAGCGCGAACAGCGATGACGCGACCACCAGGACGGCGCACCAGGTCAGCGTCGTGCTGACCCCGTAGGCGTGCGCGATCGGGCCGACCAGGATCTCGCCGAGCGGGATGGCCACGAACGAGCCGACGGCGTCGTAGGAGTACACCCTGGCGAGCTTCTCCGCCGGCACCTGCTCCTGCATGGAGACGTCCCAGGCGACGCCGAACAGCTCGAACGTCAGCCCGGTCAGGAAGAGCGCGGCGGCCAGTGCCGCCAGCACTGGCAGGTAGGCCAGCGCGAGCAGCGGCAGCGCGGCCAGCGGCGACAGCGCGACAGCCAGCCGGAGGGCGTGCCGGGGCTGCCAACGCAGCGAGACCAGCCCACCGACCAGCATCCCCGCCGTCGAGGCGGCCAGTGCGATCCCCCAGCTGCGCCGTCCGATCGAGTCGTCGGCGACCGCCGGCCCGAGCACCGCGATGCCGCCCGTGTAGGCAGCGTTCAGGCCCATTGCGGCGACCACGACCACCCAGACCCAGGTGCGGCTGACGAACTCGCCCCAGCCCTCGCGCAGCTGGGTCAGCGTGCTGGTCGCGGCGCCCGGCGAGGACGGCAGGTCGGGCACCCGGATCCGCGAGAAGCACAGGCCGGCCACGGCGAAGCTCGCCGCGTCCACCGCGATCCCCCACCCCGGTCCGACGCCGGCCACCAGCACGCCACCGATCGCCGTGCCACCGATCAGCGCCGTGTTGGTGGCGAGCCGCAGCAGCGCGTTGGCCTGGCGGATCAGGGACCCGGGAACGGTCTGCGGGGTCAGCGCGGCCGAAGCCGGGAAGGACATGCCGGCGACCGCGCCGTTGAGCACACCGAGCACCATCAGCATCGGAATGGTCGCGGTGTGCGTGAGCACCACCACGGCGACGACGGCCTGGGTGAGCGCCGCAGCGTACGAGGACCCGCGCAGCACCAGGGCGCGTGGCAGCCGGTCGGCCAGCACACCGCCGAACAGGAGCAGCAGCACGTTGGCGATCGATCGGGCGCCGACGACGAGCCCGAGGTCGCTGACCGAGCCGGTCAGGTCGAGCACCGCGAACGCGAGTGCCACGGGCGCCACCGCGTTGCCGAGGTAGCTGGCGAACCGGCCAGTGAGCAGCCAGCGGAACCCGCTGTGCCGCAAGGGCTCTGCGGCAGCGTTCCTGGTGGTGGTCATCTCGGCTCCGGCTCGGGGTGCATGACGAACATGGACATCGTGGTGCTGGTGCGGATCGTGCCGGGGGCGCGGGGCGCCTGGGCGGCGTCGTGCAGGTCGGTCATCGCCTGCACCACTCGGTTGCAGACGTCCTCCCAGACCTGCGGGTCGACCCAGAGCTCAGCGTCGGTCAACGGACCGGGCACGCCCTCTCTGCGCCGCAGCGTGCGCCGACGAAGCTCCTCACCCAGAGCGGCCGCCAGTGTCAGGCGGTCGTTCGTGCCGGCCGGCGTGAGCCGGTTGCCGACCTGCGGGTCGTGCCGGTAGCGCTTTGCCATGCCGCCGCGCACGGAAACCGCCTCGGCGACGTCGAGCAGGCCGGCGTCGAGCAGCTGGCGTAGGTGGTAGCTGGCGTTGGCCTGGGTGCCACCGATCTCTCGCGCGACCTCGGCAGCGCTCATCGCGGTGCCGGTCAGCAGCGACAGGATCTGCAGCCGCAGCGGGTGCGCGAAGGCCCGTAGCGGGATCTCGGCGTCGCTCATGGCAGGAGTCTGGGGCGCCGTTGCAGAACTGTCAAACACTTCTTTGGGGGTATGCCCGCGCGCCACGGTTGCTGGCATGATCAAGGGATGGAAGACGTGGCCGTCGGTGAGGGTGGAATCCGGCTCGGGCAGCTCCTGAAGCTGGCCGGGCTCGCGGAGAGCGGCGCCGACGCCAAGGGACTGCTCGCCGCCGGGCTGGTCACCGTGAACGACGAGGTGGACACCCGGCGCGGCAGACAGCTCGAGCCGGGGGACGTCGTCCGGTGCGCAGGAAGGGCCGTCCGGGTCGTCTAACACGACGGATTCGCGCGGATACTCGCATTCGGCTCATCCGCGGGGCCAGTGCAGCCGATGATGCAGGTGTGAACCTGCCTGCGACCGCTGCGCGCGTCATGGCACTTGCTCAGGACGGCCAGGTC
This sequence comes from Angustibacter sp. McL0619, assembly GCF_049994355.1. Classification (NCBI taxonomy): domain Bacteria; kingdom Bacillati; phylum Actinomycetota; class Actinomycetes; order Kineosporiales; family Kineosporiaceae; genus Angustibacter; species Angustibacter sp. McL0619. The sequence goes on from NZ_CP188257.1 coordinate 3,407,172, forward strand.
GACGCAGCGGACGAGCTCGCGGAGTCCGCACTCGCCTCGTGCGCAGGCGCCTCGCCCGCCGACCAGGCCGCGCTGAGCTATGCCGTCGCGGTCGTCGAGTACGTCCGGCAGGCGCCGCAGCAGCAGGTCGTCGCCGCAGAGCGTGCCCTCGAGCTTGCCGTGCAGGCATCCTCGGACGGATGGGCCGCCAATGCCCGCTCGTTGCGCGCCATCGCGCTGCTGCGGCAGGGCCACGTCGAGCAGGCGCTGTTGGACCTCGCGCGGGCCGAGGTGGAGCTCGCCGCCTGCGACGACCCGGGACTGCGCTGCTGGGCGCACACCGGCCTGGGCGTCTGCTACCTGAAGCTGCGGCTGTACGAGCTGGCGCAGCCGCACCTGGAGGCGGCTGCCCGGCTGGACGCGAGCCCGATCCCGCTGCCTTCGGCTCATGCCATCGACATGCTGAACCTCGCCGAGCTGCACCTGCGCTGGGCCGACGAGCTCGAACGTGTCGTCCAGCACGAGCCGGCCGAGCACGATCTCGACTACGGCGACGACGAGGCCGTCGCGCGGCACCGCGCGATCGGCCACGCGCACGCGATCGACGCGGTCGCCGAGGCCCGAGGCGTGCAGGCGTCGACCCTGCTCACCGCGTCGCTGGCGATGGAGCTGTGCTCGCGCCCGCTGCCCGACGCGCCGTCCTGGCTCCCGCAGATGCGCGCCGCGTTCGCCGACCCCGACCACCTGGACCACCAAGGCACCCGGGCTCAGGTGGGCGGGTGGCTGGCCCGCGCGCTGTGGACCGTCGGCGAGCGCGACGAGGCGCTGACCACCGCACGCGAGGCCGTTGAGCACGCCCGGGCCACCGGGGACTGGCAGGTCTGCGCCACGATCGGCTGGCTGCTCGTCGAGCTGGAGGCTGAGGCCGGCGTGCCCGGCGCGGCGGCCGGACGCTCGTACGGCCAGCTGCTCTCACGTGTGCTCTGGCAGCAGCGCCTGAGCACGCTCCAGGGGGCCAAGGCCGCGCTGGACGTCGAGCGGCTGCGCCGGGACACCGAGATCGCCCAGCGCGAGGCCAGCGAGGACCCGCTGACCGGGATCGGCAACCGCCGGGCCCTGAACGAGGCATTGCGCGCCGCCGCCGAGCGGGTCGGGGACGTCGCACCGGACGTCGGCCACCACCCCTGGCACAGCCTGCTGGTGATCGACCTGAACGCCTTCAAGGCGGTCAACGACGTGCACGGCCACGTGGTCGGCGACGAGGTGCTGCGCGCCGTCGCCGGCACGTTGCGCAGCGTGGCGCGGACCGAGGACGTCGTGGTGCGACTGGGTGGGGACGAGTTCGTGGTGCTCGCGCACGACGCCGACGAGAAGGTCGGGCGGGCGCTGGCCCAGCGGGTCACCGACGCCGTCGCCGCGCTGCGCGTGCCGTCACCGGCCGGGCCGATCACGCTGCGGGCCAGCGTCGGGGTGAGCACGACCGGGCCCGATCTCGACGTCGAGGGTCTGCTCGACGAGGCCGACCGGGCGATGTACCGGGTGAAGGCCGCAGTGGCCGCCGGGGTCGACGCGGAGCCGACGTCCGACGAGACCGTCCGCGGGGCCTGACGCCGGTCACGACTCGCCGCACCCACCACCGCACGCTCGGGCGCACCTGCGGGCCTGGCGCGAACGTGGACTGTCGGTGCCTTCTGACAGCGTGGCTTGACGTCGTCTTCGCGGCAGACCTAATATTCCGCGTGGAATAATCGGCGCGGTTCAATCCCGCCGGAGCAACCGAGGTGAGAGGAGCGCAACCATGGCCGCTGGCCTCACCCCGCTCGCCGTCTCGGTGCTCGCCCTGCTCGTCGAGCGACCGATGCACCCCTACGAGATGTTCCAGCTGCTGATGGAGCGCCACGAGGACGAGCTGGTGAAGGTGCGGCCCGGCTCGCTCTACCACACGGTCGAGCGGATGGCCGCGCTCGGCCACGTCCGGGCCTGCGGCACCGCACGCTCCGGAAACCGCCCCGAGCGGACGACGTACGAGATCACCTCGACCGGGCGGGCCGCGTTGCGCTGGCGGCTGCTCGAGATGCTGAACGCCCCGGTCAACGAGTACCCGCAGTTCCCCGTCGCGCTCGGCGAGGCGCACAACCTCGGCAGCGACCAGGTCATCAACCAGCTGCGCGAGCGCGCGTCCATGCTCGACTCGGACGTCGTCCGCGCCCGAGAGCTGATGGCCCAGGCCCGCGACCGCGGGGTCGCCGAGGCCTACTGGATGGCCGCCGACTACCTGGCCGCGGTGAAGTCCGCCGAACGCGACTGGATCCTCAACCTGATCGATCGACTGGAGCACAAGGAGCTGGAATGGCCGAGCGACAGCAAATAGTGAACCCGTGGCCGGCGCTGTGGGCGCTGGTCCTCGGGTTCTTCATGATCCTGGTCGACTCGACCATCGTCTCCGTCGCGACGCCGGCCATCCTGCGCGACCTGGACGCTGACGTGAACCAGGTCGTCTGGGTGACAAGCGCGTACCTGCTCGCCTACGCGGTGCCGCTGCTGATCACCGGGCGGCTCGGCGACCGGTTCGGGCCGAAGAACCTGTACCTGGTCGGCCTCGCCGTGTTCACGACCGCTTCGCTGTGGTGCGGCCTGACCGGCACGATCGAGCAGCTGATCGTCGCCCGGGTCTTCCAGGGTCTCGGCGCCGCGATGATGACGCCGCAGACGATGGCCGTGATCACCCGGACCTTCCCGGCCACCCAGCGCGGCCGCGCGATGAGCCTGTGGGGTGCCGTCGCCGGCGTCGCCACGCTGGTGGGCCCGATCCTCGGTGGCGTCCTGGTGGACGGCCTCGGCTGGCAGTGGATCTTCTTCATCAACGTTCCCGTCGGAGTGGTCGGCTTCGTGCTCGCCGTGCGGCTGGTGCCGAAGCTGGAGACGCACACCCACTCGTTCGACCTGCTCGGGGTGCTGCTGAGCGCGGTCGGGATGTTCCTGCTGGTGTTCGGCATCCAGGAGGGCGAGAAGTACGACTGGGGCACCATCAAGGGACCGATCACCGTGGTGTCGCTGATCGTGTCCGGGATCGTCGTGCTGGCAGTCTTCCTGGTGTGGCAGCACTACAACCGCAAGGAGCCGCTGCTGCCGCTGGGCCTGTTCAAGGACCGCAACTTCTCGCTGGCCAACGTGGGCATCAGCTCCGTCGGTTTCACCATCACCGCGATGGCGTTCCCGCTGATGCTCTGGGCCCAGGTGGTCCGTGGCCTGAGCCCGACTCGCTCGGCGCTGCTGCTGGTCCCGATGGCGGTCATCACCAGCGCGCTGGCGCCCGTCGTCGGCAAGATGACCGACCGGGTGCACCCGCGCTACATCGCCGGCGTCGGTCTGACCTGCCTGCCGATCTCCCTGGTCTGGCTGGCGGCTGTGCTCAGCCCGGACGACCCGATCTGGCACATGCTGCTGCCGATCGCACTGCTCGGTGTGGCCAACGGCTTCATGTGGGCGCCGCTGGGCACCACGGCGACGCGCAACCTGCCGATGCACCAGGCTGGTGCCGGCGCAGGCGTCTACAACACGACCAGGCAGGTCGGCGCGGTGCTCGGCAGCGCCGCGATCGCCGCACTCATGCAGTCCCGGCTGGCTGCCGAGCTGAGCGGTGCGGGCGGTGCCGCCAGCGGTGCCTCGTTCGGCCAGTCGCTGCCGGAGCTGGCTCGACAGGGCTTCAACGACGCGATGGCCCAGTCACTGCTGCTGCCGGCGGCCGTCGCCGTCATCGGGCTGGTCGCCGTGCTGATGTTCGAGCGTCCGGCGCACATGGTGCAGGGCGCCGCCGCGGTCACCGAGCCCGCGATCGCGGCCGGCTGAGCCTGCCTGCTGGATCCCGATCCGGCGCGATCTCGGCCGCTACGCGTCATCCGCGACGCGTAGCTGCCGGGATCGTTGCTAGGGCACGCTCAGCGGGAAGGCCTCGACCAGCTCGTGCACCGGTCGACCGCCCGGCCCCTGTCCGAGCCGCGACCGGACGAGCCGGATCTCCTCGGCCCACCACAGCGGCCCGCGGTACGACTCGAGCACTCGCACCCAACGCGTCAGGTCGTGCGGGTGCCGGCTACGGGCCAGGGTCAGGTGCGGGCGGAACCGGCCGCCGTCCGCGCCCGCCCCGGCCCGGTTCGCGGCGGCGCGTGCCCCGGTCGCCAGCCGATCCAGCTCGGTCTCGTCGTCGAGGTCCAGCCCGGCGTACAGAACGCGGGCGCGGGCGACGTCCGGGAACGCCCCTCCCCCGCTGACCGACAGCCCGAAAGCGCTGCGGCGCAACGCTGCGCGGGCCAGCCGGTCCTGCAAGTCGTCCAGGCTGCGCTCCGGGACGTCGGGCAGGAACGCCAGCGTCACGTGCCACTGGTCGGCGCTGCTCCAGCGGAGCTCAGGGTCGGCGTCCCGACGGGGTTCGACGAAGTCCGCCAGCTCCTGCAACGCCCCTGGGCTTGGCGTGAGCGCCACGAACATCCTCATCGGGTCAAGCATGGCACGTTGGTCAGGCCCTTCCCCCGTCGTTCGGCTGGCCGGTCTGCGACTGTGGCTGCACAGCCGGTGGAACGCCGTTGGCCGATGGCGTGGCAGAGTGTCGCACCGAGCGGTCCGGCAGCTGGATCGTGGACTAGGGGGAGGGCGAGGCAGCTGATGTCGGACGTGGACCTGTCGGCCGTGCGCAGACAACCGGGGCAGCAGCGCAGTCGAGAGCGCGTCGAGCACATCCTGAACGTCGCGGCCGAGATGATCGCCCGCGACGGGATCTCGGCGACGTCCATGAGCGGGCTGGCCAAGGCGGCCAAGGTCTCGCTGCCCTCGATCTACCGGTACTTCCCGAACAAGCAGGCGATCCTGCACACGCTGCTGGAACGCACCGCGATGCGAGTGCGCACGATGATGCTCGAGTCCGTGGGCAACGTCACCAGCACCGAACAGGCCCTGTCCGCGATGACGAGCGCCATGCGTGCCTACTGGGCCCTGTACCGCGACGATCCGAACTTCGCCGGGATCTGGACGGCGGCAGCGTCCGTGCCGGAGCTCGTGCAGCAGGACATCGAGGACACCCGGCGAACCGGAGGGATGCTGGCCGAGGCGTTCCGGGACGCGGTCCCTGCAAGCATGGTTGGGCACCTGGAGGTCCTGGGGTTCATGTGCGCACACCTGGCATCGGCCAGCGTGCGGTTGGCCGCCCAGCTCGGGCCGGCGGACGCCGAGGTGGTCATCGAGGCGATGACGGACCGGATCCTGCCGGCCGCGCTAGGACTGCCGCCGAGCGAGAGCTAGATGGAGCCACCCGAGGCCGCCGACCCGAGCGCCCTGGTCGTCCCCCCGACCAGATCTGTGCCGCGGCCCTGGACGGGTGGTCGCCTGCGACCGTTGCGACTCTCGGACCTCGATGACCTCCTTGCGCTGCAGGAGGAGGGCGCGGTGCAGGGGCTCGAGCACATCTTTCCCCAGCAGGAGCATCCGTTTCCTCGCGAAGCCGTCCGCCGTCGCTGGGAGGGGGAGATCGACTCCGGCGCTTCTACGAACGGCGAGGGTGGACCGACACCGGTCAGCGGTCGGCCTCGCAGTACCCGCCGTACCCGGTTCTCGTTCGCTACCGGCTGGAGCGAGGTCAGGCGCCCGGGTGACCCCCACCCGGCTCAGTCCTCGAAGTTCGGCACCGCGCCGCGCGTCGCGTCGGCGCGACCCTTCGGCTCCTCCCAGTCCTCCTGGCGGCCCAGCGCCGTCATGTCAAGGAACGCGTACCCGCCGCCGAGCTGCTCCGTGCCCCGCCCGAAGGTCGAGTACGTGTGGAACACCTCGTCGCCGTCCCGCAGGAAGCAGCTGTACCCCGGCTGCTCGGACGACTCCCCCGCCTTGCCCAGTCCGTCCGGCCAGCCGTGCTCGCGCCACTCGGCGTCCGAGCGGTAGTTGTACTCCAGTGGCGCCTTGCTGGCATCCAGCGTCACGTGGAAGTCGTAGTTGAAGTCGCTGCCGTACGAGGAGAACCACGGCACCGTCCAGCCCTTGCGGTCCCGGTAGTCCACGATCTTGGCCAGGGGTGCCCGCGCGACCAGCACGAACGTGGTGTCCCGGGACCGGACGTGGTCCAGCAGACCGTCGGACAGCTCGTCGATCGCAGCGGTGCAGCTCGGGCACGCGTCGTCCCAGGCCGGGTCGAACATCACGTGCTGCATGATCAGCTGCCGCCGGCCGTCGAACAGGCCGGCCAGGTCGGTCTCGCCGTCCGGACCGTCGAACCGGTAGTCCTTCTCGACGCGCACCATCGGCAGCCGCCGCCGATCGGCGTTGAGCGCGTCCAGGCTGCGCCGGTACTCCTTCTCGCGAACCAGCAGCTCCACGCGTGCCTTGCGCCACTGCTCGGGCGAGACGATGTCGGGCAGGGTCATCAGTGCCTCCTGAGATCGGTCGTCACCAGGGCAGACCGGACGGCGCCGCAAAACTCATCTCTGCACGGAGGTCGAGCTCCCGGCGAACTGCCGCATGGTCAGCCCGAACCAGCGGTCGGTCGGCCCCTCGTCGGCCATGCCGAGCCGGCGCGCGACAGCCTGCGACGGCTCGTTGTCCAGGTCGGTGAGGGCCAGCACCCGCGGGTAGCCGGCGGTGGCCGCCCGGTCGAGCAGTGCCCGCGCGGCCCGGGTGGCCAGGCCCTTGCCCTGGTGGTCGGGGTGCAGGTGCCAGCCGACCTCGACCTCATCGGTGCGACCGGTCTCGTCGTCCAGCGGCATCAGCATCGCCGTCCCGACCGGGACGCCGTCCACGGCCCCGGCCGAGAGCGGCACGATCGCCCACAACCCTTGCGGTGCACTCAGATCCAGGCCACGTTGAACCCAGCGGGCCAGCCGTTCAGCAGCCTCGTCGAGGTCGACCACGGCGCGGCGGGGCTGCGGACCGAGCCAGCGCATCACGTCCCAGCGCGAGTACACGTCGAAGAACCCGTCCAGATCGTCCGGGCGCCAGCTGCGCAGCAGCAGGTCCGGGGTCCGTGAGAGCTCCACGCCGGTGACCCTACTGACCGCGCACGGTGTCAGCCGAACACGTAACCGGTGGCCGCGTGGGCGTGGGTCACCGGCGGTGCGGTGATCGCGACGCTGCCGACCCGGTCACCACGGATGGTCAGCCAACCGACGCTGTTGGCCTGGAAACCGTCCGGCCGCACCGCCGCGACCTCCAGCGGGTGCAGGATCAGCTCCCCTTCCAGCGCCTTCCTGATCTCTTCCCGCAGGTCGTCCGGGGCCGTATCGCCCAGGTACACGAAGACCTGTCCGTCCAAGAAGATCAGGACGGGCCCGTAGGCCGTCCCGCCGTCGCCGTTGCTCGGATCGCTCACAACATGACCTCCTCGTCGAGCCCGAGGCGGTAGACCATGGCCGTCGCCTCCGAGCGGTTGTGCACCTGGAGCTTGGCCAGGATGTTGGACACGTGCACGCTCGCCGTCTTCTCGGTGATGTGCAACGCGCTGCCGATCTGCCGGTTGGTCTCGCCGCGCGCGATCCGACCGAGCACCTGCCGCTCGCGGACGGTGAGGTCGGCGAGCACCCCGCGGGCGGTAGACCCGTCCACGCCGTCCGGCTGCTCCTGGTCCGGGACCTGGAGCAGGTCGTCCACCGCCACCCGGCTGACGGACGCCAGCCGGAGCACCCAGGAGGCGAGCAGTCCCGGGCCGAGCGGCGCGAGCACCTGTGCGGCCGCGCGCAGCGGTCCGGTGACCGCCGCCGGTCCGCGCTGCGCCAGCGACTGCTCGGCCTGGCGCAGCCACGCGTAGCCGGCGAGCTGCGGTTGGCCGGCCGCCACGCAGTGAGTTGCCAGGTCGGCCCACCCCTGCGCGGACGCCGTCCCCCGGGCCCGGGCGAGCTCCTGCCGGCACACCACCAGCAACGTCTGGCACGGCGGCAGCCACGGGGCCAGCTCGGCCAACGTCTCGGCCTGTCGATCCAGCTCGTCCCCGTACCCGACGAGGACGTCGGCCGAGGGCGAGCCGGCCGGGCGAAGGGCCGGCGGCAGGGTGGCCAGGTCAGCGAGCGCCCGCAGCCCGAGCGCGCACATCCGCAACCCGGTCGTCGGGTCGTCCTGGGTGGACTCCTGGCGCCGCACGACGTCCAGCAGGGCTACCTGCGGCCGCCCCTGCTCCAGGGCGAGCGCCCCGGAGGCGATCACCAGCTGGTTCGCGGTCACGACGTCCCCGGGATCCACCGGCCCGACGTCCGCCAGTCGCTGCTCGGCCTCGTCCAGCGCGCCGTGCTCGACGAGCACCTCGGCCAGCACCGCCTGGAGGAACGAGCGTGAGGTGGCGGACGTCGGCCCGCTGGCCTGGGCGAGCAGCCCCTCCAGCACCGCCCTCGCCTCGACCCACTTGCCGCAGGCCAGCAACGACGTCGCCTGGTTGGCCGACAGCAGAGCGCCGGCGGTCAACGAGAGGCCGTTGCGTTCGGCGACAGCCAGGCCGGACGTCGCGGCCTGCACCGCCTCGACCCACCGGCCGGCGTTCTCCAGCACGTAGGTGAGATTCACCCAGGCCCGGACGGTCGCCTCGACGTCGCCGGACCGGTCCGAGAGCTCCAGCGCCTGCCGCACGGTGGCGACGGCGCGCTCAGGTCCGTCCAGGACGACCCGGTTGACCCCCTCCACGGCCAGTGCGTACGCGGTCGTGGCCAGGTCGTCGGCCGAGGCGGACAGCTCCAGGGCCCGCTGGCACTCCCCGTGCGACTCGACGTACTGCCCGCGCACCATCAGGATCGCGCCCAACGTGGCGAAGCACCGAGCAGCCAGGCTCTGTCCGGTTCGCCCGCGCAGCCGCGGAGCCAGCAGGCAGGCCTCGTGCGCGGCGACCAGGGCGTCGGCGCCCCACCCGCAGTCGTTCAGGTGCAGCGCGAGCCGCTCCAGCACCTGGGCGCGCCGGGCGTCGTCCGTCGGGTCGAGCTCGATCAGAGTCTGGTGGAGCGTCTGCACCCCGTCGCTCGCCTCGGGTCCCCACCGCAACGCGGCCGCGAGCTGCAGACGGGCCGCCGGCCGGTCCAGACCGTCCACCTGCGCACCCGGGTCGGTCGGCCACAGCTCGAGGGCCGAGCGCCACAGCCGGGCCGCGTCGGTCGGTGCACGGCGAACGGCGGCGGCTCGTGCAGCCCGCACCAGCGGACCGACTGCCAGGTCCGGCCGGCCGGCCGCCTGCCAGTGCTCGGCCAGTACGGCGGACGCCCGCTCGGGCCCACCCACCAGGCCGGGGTCGGCGGCCACCTGTTCGGCCACCTTCGTGTGCCAGGTGGTCCGCTCACCGGGTAACAGCTCGCCGTAGACCGCCTCCTGGACCAGCGCGTGCCGGACGACGAACTCGTTGTTGCCCCGCCGGCGCAGCATGCCGTCCCGCAGTGCGGTGCGCAGCGCGACGTTGAGCTCGTCGTCCTCCAGGTCGAGCAGCCTGGTCAGCAGCTCGTGGCTCACCGGGTCCACCAGGACGCAGGCCAGCTCGACGACCTTGCGGGCATCCGGCGGCAGCATCTCGTGCCGGACCAGCAGGACGTCGCGCAGCGCCGCCGGCAACGGCTGCCCCGGTCCACTTGCCCGCGCCAGCTCCTCGGCGAAGAACGGGTTTCCCATCGCCCGGCGCACCAGCGCGGTGACGGCGTCCTCGCCCAGCTCGGCGTCGACGTCCTTGATGATCCGGCGGACGGCAGCGTCCGGCAACGCTTCCAGGTCGAGTCGGGAGCAGCGCGGCAGGGAGCCCAGCAGTGCCAGCGCGGTGCGCAGCCAGGCTGGCTGCGACGGCTCGTCGAGCCGCAGCGTCCCGACCACCAGCAGGCGCTCGACGGACAGGTTGCCGGCCAGGAACGTCAGCAGGTCCATGGTGGCCTGGTCGGCCCAGTGCAGGTCCTCCAGGACCAGCACGACCGGCCCGGCCTGGGTGAGCTCGCCCAGCAGCGCGAGAGTCAGCTCGAGGACCTGCGCGCCCCGCCAGCGGTCAGCCGGCCCCGGGTCCGGCGCGGCGGCCGCCAGGACCGGCGACAGTGCGGTGACGGCGGCCGGATGCCAGTCGTCCAGCAGCGGCCCCGCCGCCACCGGGCGCAGCGCCTGCACCACCGGCGCGTAGGGCAGCGTGGTGGCGGCCAAGCGCTGGCAGGCCCCACGCAGCACGGTCACGTCGTCCAGACCGGCGGACCACTCGTCGACGAGCCGGCTCTTGCCTGCTCCGGCATCGCCCCGGATCAGCAGCAGGCGCGGCTCTGCCCGCACGACGTCCGCCAGGGCAACCCCCAGCAGTCCCCGCTCAGCTTCTCGCCCGATGAAGGCGGTCCGGAGCGCCGCTCCCACGACAACCCAGTATGCCCGTGCCGACGATCTTGGGCGGGACCATTCGCCCGAACCGGGACACCTAAGGGTTCTGCACGGCCCGACTAAGGCTTCCTGCCGATCCGGGCGACCGCGCGCCGGGCACATCCTCGAAGTTGCCGGCTCATCGCCGGCAAGGGGAATCACCACCAGAGGGGGCACGATGTCTTCCGCACACCAGCTGATCGCGATCGCTCGCGCCGAGCTCGGCGCCCACGAGCTACCGCCCGGCTCCAACGTCACGAAGTACGGCAAGGCCTACGGCCTGACGCCCGCGTTCTGGTGCGCCCAGTTCGCCTGCGCCTGGGTCTGGAAGCGGGCCGGACTCCCGATCCCGAAGGACGCCGACTCACCCGAGCACGGGTGGGCGAGCGTCCAGCACTTCCTGAACTCCGGCCATCGGCACGGCTGGGTGCTGCCCGGTGGCAAGACCGGGCACGCCAAGCCGGGCGACTACGTCTGCTTCGAGTGGGACAAGGACAGCTGGGCCGACCACGTCGGCATCGTCGTCGCCGTCTCACCGGCCGGCCGGCTGACCACCATCGAGGGCAACTCGGCGGGACCGCACGGGTACGACGCGGTCGCGTACCACCACCGCTCGCGCGGGACGGTCGCTGCCTTCGTGCGACCGCCCTACAGCCACAACGGTTCTGCGCCCACCGACGGAGCACCGAAGCACATGGCGCACCCGGCCAGCGGCAAGCGGCACCCGAGCACGCACCCGACGCTGCCGCACGGCGTCGTGCTCATCCCCGGTTCGCCACACCACGACCTGGTCGCCGTCTACCAGCACCGCATGCTCAAGCGCGGTTGGACGCCGATCCGACGGGTGGACGGCGTCTTCGACCGCCGCACCGAGGCCGTCACCCGGCAGTTCCAGAAGCGCCTGCACCTGGAGGTCGACGGCGTCGTCGGCCCCGAGACCTGGAAGGCCGCCTTCGGACCGGTCAAGCACTGAGCACCAACAACCAACCAGAAACCACGAGCAGGGGAAGATCATGAGCGCACAGCAGCACGAGACCGACTGGGGCCAAGGCCCCACCGCCACCGTCGCGACCGCCAGGACGTTGGTGCCGGCGCAGGAGCCGGACGACGACTTCAGCGACCTCGACGACCTGGACTCCTTCGAGCCCGGGTTCCCGGACGCTGACCCTCGCCCGACCGCCGCGGACGACGTCGTGGACGACAGCGCGGACGACGTCGTGGACGACAGCGCGGACGACGGCGCGGACGACGGCGCGGACGAGGCCACGGACGAGGCCACGGACGAGGCCACGGACGACGGCGCGGACGAGGCCACGGGCGACGGCCCGGCAGCCGAGGCCGAGGTGCGGCCCGTCACGTCACCGGGCGACGCCCCTGCCGCGCCGTCCGAACCGAAGAGGGGGATCCGCACCAGTGAGTTCTGGCAGACCTTCTTCACTCAGCTGCTGGCTTTCGGGGTGTCCGTCGCGGCGTTGTTCGGTGGTCACATCAACTCGGATGCCCTCCAGGCGTTCGTCCCAGCGGCTGCGTTGCTCGCCTCGGCGGGAGCGACCGCGCACTACAGCTCCTCGCGGAGCAAGGTGAAGGCCGCGCACGCCTCGACGCTGGCCCCACCGACCGCCGGTGGCGCCTGAGGGCGTCGACCTACCGGTCCGTGCTGGCGACGGCCACCGCTCCACGGCGCATGTCCAGCACGGGCCGGTACCGGTCGTACCAGGTCACGATCACGCTGAGCAGCAACGCGAAGAACAGCGCGTGCTCGATCTTGAACCGGTCGGAGATCAGGTGCAGCACCTCGGCGGTCGCCAGGTTCAGCGCGACCAGGCCGACGAACAGGTACACCGACGTCAGCATGGACCGCCGCCGCAGGTTCACCACGATGCTGTATGCCGAGTCGACAGTGACGAAGAAGGCCGCGCCGACCAGCACGTTGAGGTGGGTCGCCGTGGTGTCGGGCAGGATCTCGCTGAAGATGATGACGACCAGCGTGATCAGCACGATCTTCTCGAACAGGCTCCAGCTGAGCAGCTTGGGTCGGATGTCCGGCACCGCCGGCAGCCGGTCAGCCACGATCCGCAGCTTCCAGTCAGCCGCCGGCAGCCTCTTCCAGTTCAGCCACAAGGCGAGGATCCCGCCGACCACGAGCACCGCGATCGTGGGGTACACCCAAGAGTGCTCGTCCGCGAAGTCGGTGAAGTCGAGCTCGGCCACGTGGATCCACCACTCCTGCGGAAGCTTGATGAAGATCCAGATGAACGCGGCGAGGTAGATGACCGCACGAGGGGACATCCGTCTGGGGTCCCAGCGGAGCCGGACCGTCTCGTAGGCGATGAAGAAGTACTCGAAGGTGTTGGGGAACACCAGCAGCAGCCAGCGCCACGAGCTCGGGTCCGCCGCGTCGTGCAGGCTCTCGAAGATCGTGACCCCGACCAGCCGGTAGTACCAGAGGAACTGGGCGGTGGCGACGGCCGTGAGGTTCGTCCAGTTCCGCAGCGTCGAGATGTACGCCATCGACAGGTAGTAGATGTCCAGCGCCTTGTCGTAGCCCTGGTAGCCGCTCTCCACCGAGGCCCATGTCTGCGGGCTCAGGTGGGTCTGGAAGATCGTCTGGTCGGCCGCGTCGATGACCAGGCAGGCGATGATCGCGGGCAGCGGAAAGATCGGCAGCAGCAACGGCACCAGCAGCCGCAGACCTACCACGACCACGACGAGCGTGACGTCGTCCGCGGTCCATGAGCCCATTGCTGCCTCCAGGTCCGCCGGTCAGGCCTGCGGGTCGGTGACGGATCTCGCCCGGTGCCCGAGGGCGGCGAGGACCACGGCCACCGAGGCGACCGCGACGGTGAGGGAGACGAGCTTGGACCCGCGCAGCGGCCCAGTGCTGCTGGACTGCATCAGGCCGCCCTGCGAGCGCCAGGACATCACCGAGGAGCCGGACTGCCCGGACAGCACCGAGCCTTGGCTCTGGAAGGACAAGGCCGCGGTCATCGACTGGAACGACCCCAGGGACAGCATCGACATGGCCGACCCGACCGAGCCGAGCGAGAGCACCGAGCCGACCGACCCGATGGACAGGATCGATCCCACGGAGCCGATGGACAGGATCGAGTTGCTGGAGGCCAGCGACCACAGCGAGCCGCCGCAGCGGTCGCGGGTGGCGGACATGATCACACCGTAGCGACCCGCGGTCGATCGGTCAGGCAGCCGCGACGAGTGCGATCGGATCGTGCCGGGTGGCTGTGGGCCCCACCACAGCCACCCGGCCGGTCGATCAGTGGGCTACCGACAGGGTGCCCAGCAGCCCGTGGGACTCGTCCTGCGGACCTGCGGTGAACAGCACCTGGTCGGTGCCGGCCTCCATGCCGTTGCCCGGCAGCAGAGCCCACAGCCCGTCGATCTTGATCGGCGTGCCGTGCGCACCGCGCACGATGCCCTGGAAGACGAGGCTGTTGCGGTCGTAGGCGTGGATCCGGCCGTTCCCGAAGTTGCCGACGAGCAGGTCACCGGAGAAGGTGCCGAAGCCGGCGGGCGCGATCGTCATTCCCCAGGGCGCGTTCAGCGTGCGGTGGGCGGGCAGTCGACGGACCAGGTCACCCTGCAGGGTGAAGACGTCGACCCGGCCGCGGCCGGTGCCGGCCACCTCGTCCTCGCGGGCGGCGTCCTGCTGGGCGTAGGCGACGTACACCTGGTCGCCGGAGACCATCACGTTGAACGGCGCGAAGTGCGCCGGCAGCTTCGGGTCCTGGAAGTTGCCGGTGGTGATGACTCGTTGGAACAGTCCGTTGTAGACGTCGACCGTGCCGGCGGAGAAGTCGGCGGCGTACAGCAGCGGCCCGCCGGGGTCGGCGCCCATCGCCAGGCCCTTGTAGACCGCGCCGGGCGTGACGACGGCGTCAACGGCGTGGGTGGAGGGTACGGTCCCGCCGCCGCCGACAGTGGGCGCCCACCCGCTCAGGTGACCGCTCTCGCCGACGAACAGGAACTTGGCCGGCGCCGAGATGCCTGCGTCGTCCCGGACGAGGAACGACGTGGTCGGGTTCGAAACCTGACCGGTCGGCTTGCCGCCGGGCAGCGAGACGACGAGCGAGTTGATCGTCTGCGGCGTACCGTGCACGCCGCCGGCGTAGAGGGTGGTCACGTCCTTGCCGTTGTCGGACACCCACAGCGGGCTGGTGCCGAGGTAGGACGCGCCCCAGGGGTTGACCAGGTTGGGATCGGTGACCTGGGCAGCGCCGCGGACGTCGGAGACGAGGTTCACCTGGGTGTACCTCGTCGGGCCGACGGCCTCGGCGTTCGCAGTGCCCGCGGCCAGAGCGGACACCGCACACACGGCGGTCCCGACGGCCAGCCAGACGGATGGACGGCGCAGAGTGGTGCTCACGGACGCCTCCTTCGGCGTTGCCGCCCGCCACGGACGGAGGGCGGTCACGTGGTCCACGGGACTGCGGGGCCAGAGGTTCAACGGCCCGGGCGTGTCGCTTTCGACCGAGGCCCGAGGGGTTGCCGCAGCCGACCCGGCCGTGCTGACCATGGGTTGACGCTGGACCGATCGGGGCCAGGGCCTGTGACGCGAGGAGTCGTGGATGACCGAGCACGCGGTGGTGGTCGCCGGAGGCGGCCCGACCGGGCTGATGCTGGCGGCCGAGCTGGCACTGGCGGGGGTGGACGTCGTCGTCGTGGAGCGACGCACCAGCCAGACCGTCGACGGATCGCGAGCCGGGGGGCTGCACTCGCGCACCATCGAGGTGCTCGACCAGCGTGGCGTCGCGGACCGGTTTCTCGAGGCGGGGCAGACGGTGCAGGCTGTCGGGTTCGCCGGGCTCCGTCTGGACATCAGCGACTTCCCGACCCGCCACCCTTATGTGCTCGGGCTCTGGCAGAAGCTGTTCGAGCCGATCCTGGCGGACTGGGTCGCTGAGCTCGGGGTCCCGATCCGTCGCGGCTGCGACGTGGTGGGCCTGGCCCAGGACGACGGTGGGGTCGAGGTCCGGTTGTCCGGGGACGACTCGCTGCGGGCCGAGTACCTGGTCGGCTGCGACGGGGGACGAAGCGTCGTCCGCAAGGCGGCCGGTATCGACTTCGTCGGAGTGGCCGCCTCCACCAGCTGGATGATCGCCGAGGTCGAGATGGCCGACGACCCGGTGATCGGGGTGCGCCGCGAGGGTGGTGGGATCGGTCCCGCCAACCGCGGGGAGGATGGCGGGCCGTACCGGGTCGTGCTGACCGAACGGGAGCCCGAGCACACCGGCGAGCCGACCCTGCAGGATCTCAGTGAGGTGCTCGTCGATGCCTACGGCAGCGACTTCGGCGTGCACAGCCCGACCTGGATCTCCCGGTTCACCGACGTGTCCCGGCAGGCGGCCTCGTACCGGCGCGGCCGGGTGCTGGTGGCCGGGGACGCCGCGCACGTGCATCCTCCGCAGGGCGGCCAGGGCCTCAACGTCGGCGTGCAGGATGCGGTGAACCTGGGGTGGAAGCTGGCTCAGGTGGTCAGCGGCACCTCACCGGGGGTCCTGTTGGACAGCTACCACGCCGAACGGCACCCGGTCGGTGCCCGGGTGCAGCAGAACACGATGGTCGCGGTCACCCTCGGTGTCCCCGACGAACGTCACGAGGCCACCAGAGCCATGATGGCCGAGCTGCTGAGCCTGGACGAGCCGCGCCGCCGCATCGCCGGGATGCTCACCGGTCTCGACGTCCACTACGACCTCGGCGCCGGGCACCCGCTGCTCGGCCGGCGCATGCCGGACCTGGACCTGCAGACCGCGACGGGTCCCACGCGGGTCTACGCCCTGCTGCACAACGCCCGGCCGGTGCTGCTCAACCTCGGCGAACCCGGCGGCTTCGACCTCTCCGGCTGGGCGGACCGGGCCCGGCTGGTCGACGCGACGTACGACGGCAGGTGGGAGATCCCGGTGCTCGGCGAGGTCGACCCTCCCCCAGCGGTGCTGATCCGGCCCGACGGTCACGTCGCCTGGGTCGGGGACCTCGCGGATCCAGCGCTGCCGCAGGCGCTGGCGACCTGGTTCGGAGAGCCGACGGCGTGCTAGCCGTTCTCGCGCAACAGGTCTGCGGGCGGCGCGCCGGACCAGGCACGCTCGAGCAGCGCTCGGACGCCGTCCGCGGTGACCTCGCGGGGATTGGCGTACGGCGTGGCCAGCACCTCGTGCACCACCGGCTCGAGGTCGGCGTGCGGCATGCCGAGCTCGCGCAACGACGCCGGCGCGCCGAGCAGGCCGCTCAGCTCCCACAGGTCGGTCGCCGGGTCGCCGCCGCCCAGCAGGTTTTCGAGGCGACGGGACAGCGCGGGCAGCGCCGGCAGGTTGAAGGCCATCACATGCGGCAGGACCACTGCGTGGGTCGGCGCATGCGGCAGTGCTGAAACCCCACCCAGGGCGTGGCAGAGCTTGTGGTGCAAGGACATCGTGGTCCCGCCGAGGCAGGCGCCGGCCAGCCACGCGCCGTACAGCACCGTCGCCCTGGCCTCGATCCCGCTGGGGTCGGCAACGACGTCCGGCAGTGCCGAGACCAGGCTGCGGATCGCCTCCTGCGCCATCAACGTGATGATCGGGTTGCGGTCCGGAGCGTAAAGCGCCTCGACCGCGTGCGCCATGGCATTGAGCGCGCTGGTCACCGACACCTCGACCGGCAGGGCGAGGGTGAGCTCGGGGTCGTAGAGCACGCTGACCGGCAGGACCGCAGGGTCGCGTCCGGTCCGCTTCACCGTCCCCTCGGTCAGCCCCCAGACGGACGTCATCTCGGAACCTGCGTACGTCGTCGGCACCGCGAGCACGGGCAGGCCGGACGTCAGGGCGACGGCCTTTGCCAACCCGATCGCCGAGCCGCCGCCGACCGCGACCAGAGCGTCTACACCCAGTCGCGCCGCCTCGGCGCGGGCCGTCTCGGCCACCTCGACCGGTACGTGCATCCGCGCGTGGGCGTGCACGCCAGCGCACCGCTCCCCCAGCGGCGCGAGCACGTCGCGCGCGAGCTGGGCCTGGCCCGGCGTCGACAGGGCGAGCACGGACCCGAGGCCGAGCCGCTGCACCTCGTCGTCCAGCAGCCGCACCGAGCCCGCACCGAACCGGACCCGCATCGGCAGCGCCTGGTAGGCGAACCGGTCCAGGTCGTCGAGGGGCACGGGCACGAGTCCACCCCAGCCGCGGCACGCCGTCAACGCAGAGGAATCCGGCGAAGTTTCTTGCGCAGGCAACTACCGCCGGGACAAACCGGGAGTTACGATGCGCGAGTAGCGGCAACGAAGCCCAGCAGGAAGGTACGCGATGCCAACGGACGCTGAGCTGGTTGAGCTGGAGTCGCGCCGCCAGCAGCTTCGAGAGCAGTACCTGCAGCCGGTCCCCGAGCGACCGGCTACCAACGGGCGCGGCATCCATCACGCCGCGCTGATCTGCTCGAACGTCGAGCAGACCATCCAGTTCTACCAAGGCCTGCTGGGCTTCCCTCTGGTCGAGCTGGTCGAGAACCGTGACTACCAGGGGTCCTCGCACTTCTTCTTCGACCTCGGCAACCAGACGCTGCTGGGCTTCTTCGACTTCCCGGGTCTGGGTCTGCAGCCCGGCGTCGAGTCGATCGGCAGCGTGCAGCACATCGCGATCTCGGTGCCTCGGGACAAGTGGGAGAAGCTCCGCGAGCGCCTCGACACAGAAGGCGTCACATACGCCGGGCCGGATCTCGGGATCGAGGAGTCCATGTACTTCAAGGACCCCGACGGCATCCAGATCGAGCTGCTCAGCGACCCGCTGATGTACTTCGGCGGCGCGCAGCTCGACGAGTAGGGACCATCCAGAACGCAAGCAGGGGTTGTCGAGAGGCGTCGGTCATGACCGCATGGAACGCGATGACGTACGAAGGCAAGGACACCATCATGGGGGTGGTGCGCACGGAGGCCGAGCAGTTCTTCGCGCTCGCCGAGGCGCCCGGCGCCTGGGATCGGCCGACGCCGTGCGACGGCTGGTCCTCGCGGGACCTGGTGGCGCACATCATCGACACCACCGAGGGGTACTTCCGCGCGTTCGACGCTGCTCAGGGTGCCGGCGAGGTCCCCGAGCCCTACGGGCTGGCCGTGATGGCCGAGAAGGTGGACGACGCGGCCCGGACGTTCCGGGGCGTGCCGCAGGCCGAGATGATGGACCGGCTGCGTTCGGACTTCGCCAAGATGCAGGAGATCCTCGAGCCGATCGGGCCGCAGGACTGGACCGGCTACATGGTGACCCACCCGTACATGGGTCCGGTGCCGGCGTCTTTCTACGCCGCGGGCCAGCTGATGGACTACGGCGTGCACTCCTGGGACATCCGCCAGGGCAGCGGCCAGGCGCACGGGCTGTCCGGCGACGCCGCGGACCTGTTGGTGCCGTTCATGTTCGAGATCTGGCGCGGCACCGTGAAGATGGACCAGGTCAGCGAACCCTTCACCATCGGGATCCGGGTCACCGGCCGCAACGCCGGCGACTACCGGGTAACCGTCGGGCCGGAGGGGCTGAGCTACGAGCCGGGCGAGATCGAGAACCTGCCCGCCTACATCGAGTTCGACGCCGGGAGCCTGGTGCTGACGGCGTTCGGGCGCAGTAACTCCGGCACGGTGCGCGGGGACGCGGCCCTGGCCGAGAAGTACCTGAACCTGTTCTTCCGCATCTGATCTCACTGAGCGCGCCTAGCACCTCGTGGCAACGGCGTTCGCTCTGGCGACCTGGCGCGAGTGCCACGAACGCTGAGCACGGCTGCGGCACTTCGACGCACCCGTGCTCAGCACCTACGTTCGCGCCCTGGCCGTGTTCGACAGACGCATGTACGGCTCGACGCCTAGCCGCTCTTCGACTTCGGTCAGCTCGGGCCACCGAGCAGTGTCTAGACGGTCGCGGCGCTGCACTGGAGTTACCGGTTCTGCGACGAGCGGATGTGCCGCCTACCAGGAGGCAGTCGCCCAACCAGGCGATGAGGCTCCCGGTTGGGCCGCGCGCTGCTCGGCCATCGCGCGGAGACGAGGAGGCCGCGAAGCTCCGTCCACTGCGCGGCGTTGGGATGACGTTGGCGATGTCGCTGAGGAGGGCGGGCAATGGCTTCGGTTTTGGAAAGGGTGGTGTCTGGGGCAGCTTGGCCCCACGCGGCCTAGTCGAACTGGACGATTCCGACACGCCGTTCTCGGCGATGGCCGGGACCGACGCGATCACCGGCTGAACGTTTGTTGACACCGAACGTGAGGTCCTCCTGCTGAGGTCCAGGTCTAGGCTGAGTAGCGGATCGAAAGAGCGCGGGAAGTTCGATCGGAGTTCGGTCAAATGGCCGCTGCACCAGCCCAGGAGACGTGGTCGACACGGTGTGCCGCGCTTGACGACGCATTGGGCAAGGCGCTGGCCGAGGCTCGTCTGGTCGGGGCCGTGCTCATCGTGATGCAGGGCGGAGAGATCGTCTACCGGCGTGCGGTCGGTCTCGCCGATCGCGAGAGCCATCGCCCGATGACGGTAGACACACTGTTTCGCTACTCGTCTCTGACGAAACCAATTGTCGCCGCTGCGGCCCTGGTTTTGGTGGAGCAGGGCACCCTTGAGCTCCACGAGCCTGTCACGCGGTGGATTCGGACGTTTCGCCCGTCACTGGCAGACGGCACGCCTGCGACGATCTCCATTCACCACCTCCTCACCCACACCTCTGGGCTCTCGTACCCCTTCAACGAAGCTTCGCCGGACGGCCCCTACCACCAGGCGGACGTTTGCGACGGAATTGGGTCTTCCGGGCTGACCCTGGACGAGAACGTCGCCCGGATTGCCTCGGCGCCGCTCGACTTCGCTCCGGGCGAGTCATGGCAGTACTCGGTCAGCACGGATGTACTCGGCTCCGTGATCGAGCACGCGACCGGTGAGGCGCTGCCCTCGGTGGTCTCTCGGCTTGTCACCGAGCCGCTGGGGATGAACGACACCGCGTTCCAGGTCGCTGACCGCGCACGTTTGGCGGCTGCGTATGGCGACGGGACGCCCGAACCACTACTGATGGGGGAGGGTCACGTCGTCCCCGGCAGCCTGATCGAATTCTCCCCAGGACGGGCGTTCGACCCAACGGCCTTTCCTTCAGGCGGCGCTGGAATGATCGGGTCAGCGCCGGACTTCGTGCACTTCCTGGAGTTGATCCGAACGGGCGGCGGTCCGATCCTGACCCCTGCTACAGCGGCGCTGATGATGGGCAACCAACTCGGCGACTTGACCGTCGATGACCGGCCCGGCGAAGGCCACAGCTACGGAGGCAGCGTCATCATGGACCCGGACGCGGCCGGAGTGCCCCACTCGCCCGGTACCTGTTGGTGGGGTGGGATTTACGGGCACAGGTGGTTCGTCGATCCGACATTGGGCGTGACGTTGGCTCTGCTGACGAACACCGCAATCGAAGGTCTCTTCGGCAAGCTCGCCGACGATGTCGTGGCCGCCACACGCACGTAGGCAGTGAGTTCGTGCTGGTTGCGGCGCAAGGTTCATGATCGGCTGCATCTGCATACCGGTCGCCGCAGGCAGGTCCTGGACAACGTCGGCGAAGGGCTTGACGTCGCGCTTGCGTCTGGCGGCCATGCGTCGAAGGCTCCGTCGCACCCGAACTGAGCATCCGCTCATCAGCGTGAGGCGTTTAGCGTCAAGGGTGGGCGGGTGCCCGTGTCCTGGTCGTCGGTCCCTGCATAGCGGTAATCGAGGTGTGCTCGGCAGCGTGTGATCGGGTTGTGTCGACGACGGGACGGGGCGGCCTGTGATGAGCGTCGAGATACCTGGTGGTTCTCAATGCCGCGGAAGGCTCGCCCCGCCCCAGCCCTTGGGTCGCGTCCTGCTGGCTGACTGTGCGGTGCGGATCGGGTTATGCGGCGACCACCTCCAGCGTCTTGGTGCCGTGGGCGGCGACGACGGGGTCCCAGGCTTGGCGGTGGGTGATGACGTAGTGGAGCTGGCGCAGGATCGCTGCGGCGACGGCGGTCTGGGCTTGGGTCGGGGTCAGCCGGTTGGTTTCCCGGCCGGTCAGGTGCCGGTAGCGGGCGGCGTACACCCGGTTGGTTTGCAGGCAACCCCACACGGCCCGCCAGGCGGCGGCGCGCAGCAGTGGGCGGCCGGCGCCGGTGACGTGGGCACGGCCGGTGAAGGCGCCCGACTTACGTTCTCGGGGGGCCAGGCCGGCGTGTTTGACCACGGCCCGGGCGGAGGTGAACCTGTTCAGGTCGCCGGTCTCGGCCAGGATTGCCGCGGCCCCGACCGCCGACAGCCCGTCGATCGAGCAGGCCAGGGCGGTCAGGTCCAGTTCGTCCAGGACGGTGACCATCCGGGCCTGGGTGTCGGCCAGCTTGGCCTTGGCGTGGTCCCAGTCGTCGATCACCCAGGCGACTCGTTCGAACGCGGCCGGTCGGTGCGCGATCACCCCGGCGGGGTCAGCCAAGGCGGTGAACAGGCGGCGGACGATCCGCAGGCAGGGACGGACCTTCCCGCGGCGGGTCACTTCGCGGCGCACGGCGTGCTCGAACCGGGCCGGGCCGAGGCGTCGGGTGCGGGACAGGTCGCCACCGTCGCGGTCCATCACCACGGTCAGGGCGGCGACCCAGGTGGTCGACTTGAACGGGTGCTCGGCGGCGTCCAGCGCGGCCGGCCACACGCACTCGAGCAGGTCGCGGACCTGCTGCACGCACGCCACGTGCTCGCCGTTCAGCTGTTCGCGGCGGGTGCCGAGGTGCCGCAGCCTCGCCCAGGTCTCGTCGACCGGTTCGGGCAGGTAGCAGCGCAGCTGTGCGGTCAGGCGGGCGATCAGCACCGCGTCCTTGTCGTCGGTCTTGTCGCTGGTCAGGTCCTCGGTCTTGCGCACCCACGAGCAGACCGCCGGCTGCACGCACACCAACGCCATCCCGCGTTCGTCCGCCAGCTGGCCCAGGACCCGCCAGCGGTGCCCGGTCGGCTCCGCCGCGACCGTCACCCCCGTGAAGCCGGCCCGGGCACCGCGTTCGGTGGCCCAGTCCAACGCTGCGCCCAGGTCCCACGCCTTGACCCGGAACGTGCGCCGGGCCAGGACCTTGGAGTCGTGGTCGGTGACCACGACCATCTGCTTGCGATCGGCCAGATCGATCCCGACGATCGCGTTCGTCACCGGGACGGCCGCCCGCAGCCGCGACAGACGTGCGTTCCGGTTCCGATCACCACGAGAGACACCACTACCGTTACTCATGAACGTCCTCCTTCTTGCGCTTTGGGACACCAAGCCCGACAAGCGCATCAGGAGGACGTTCCCCACGCCAGACCGAAGACGCTCAACGCCTTCCTATGCCGCTGACCGTGCGCGGTCGTGCCGATGAGCAGATATCTGGTTGTCGGTGGGGTTTGCGTTCGTCGACACTCAGATGGTGAACGTTGACTCAAGCTCGGACTTGTGGGTCGAGTTCAGGGATCGGTACGAGCGATGCTGCGTGGCATGCCGCAGTCACGACGTCGAGGGGTTCCTCGCGTGGGCGGGCCCTGAGGGGACATTCGTCCGCGACGACGGCACCTTCGGTCGGTGGGCAGACACGGGGCCATTCTGGGAATGGCGGTTCACTCAGATACTCGAGGTAGGGCAGTTCGACATCACCGTCGAGAACATCAAGGTCGACGATGATGGCTTGTTCGTCGTCGACTTTCACGAAGTCAGCCGGCTCACAGTCCGAAACTTCACCGGGCACCCTGCCGTTCGGTTCGCAGACCTTCACAACCGGAACTGGTGGCGTCGCTCGGAGGCTGGCCTGTCGATCGTCAAAGGCGCCGAGCCGCGGACGCGCCGAACCCTGGACGGGATCCCGATAGAGGACCTCGACGATCCCATCGGCTTCGCGAGGTGGGGGCGCATCAGCCGGGGCGAAGACTCCGAGGCCCACGGCGGGTAGCCGCCCGTCGCAGCATGACTACCGAGGTATGGGCGACTCTCCCGAGGGCCCGGTCGGCGTCGTCGTCCGGATGCACTCTCATGCCGCTGTCCGTGCGCAGTCGCACCGATGTGCTCGCTGAGCCCGCGATCAGGCACCCGACGCGGTGCTTCCTAGTTCTGGCTGCGGGGATTGCCTGGCGAGCCTGCGCGCGATGGGGTGCCGAACGGCCAGGCCGAGGATCAGGAGGGCGATGCCCGCGAGGATCTGGAACCCGCGCTCTTCGGCCTCGAACTCGACGTCCCCCGGAGAGGCCAGGAAGAGCACAAGCGAGAACGTGTACAGGCCGTACATCCGCCAGTACGTCGCCCGCTGCATCACCGCGAGCACGAACGCGGCTACAGCAAGCGCGGTCTGCGCCCACGGCGACAGGCCGATGACGGCCACGGCCATGGCGGCGGCAGCGCCGACCGCCGTGCCGAGCACCTTCTCGCGTATCCGCTCACGATGTCCCATCAGTAGGTACATGACGAGCACGAGGATCGGCTCCGGCACCCAGTACGGCTCGGTCCACCCCAGTGCCACCCCGAGGGCTGCCGCGGCACCCATGACACCGCCGAAACAGAGCGCGATGACCGCGGCGACCGGCAGCGAGTACCGGTCGCCCTCGACCACCGACGGGGCACCGAAGCGGCGCATGATCACGACGCCGTACGCCGTGCCGATCGCGACGATTGCTCCGAAGGTGACGGCGGACCTGGCGGTATCCACCGGCGTCACGAAGGTGGCGGCGTAGGCACCTATCAGCAGCGGGGCGAACCACCCGAACCGGT
This sequence comes from Angustibacter sp. McL0619, assembly GCF_049994355.1. Taxonomy (NCBI): domain Bacteria; kingdom Bacillati; phylum Actinomycetota; class Actinomycetes; order Kineosporiales; family Kineosporiaceae; genus Angustibacter; species Angustibacter sp. McL0619. The sequence continues at coordinate 3,431,178 of NZ_CP188257.1, forward strand.
ACCCGACACCGGCGAGGACGCCCGTCACCGCCAGCAGAGCCACCCACCACCAGTCGTAGGCGGTGAACGCGCCCAGACCGGCCACGACCCCGACCAGGGGTGTCACGTACACCATCCGGCGTGTCCCCGCGAGCTTCGAACCGACCGCGCCCCACACCACGCCCGTGAACAGCGCCGAGACGCCCAACTCGCCCACCAACGCGCCGACCAGCACGGCCGGGAGAACAACCCCGACAAGCAGCGCCCCTAGGAGATGGAGCAGCCGATGACTACCTGACGATTCCTGCGGCGACGGTGCCGCGAGATCGCCCGGCTGCGAGTCTCCGGGGCCGACACCCTCGGCACCGCTCATACCCACAACCCATCGGCAGAGTCCCAGTCCCTGACGACTCTACGCGCCGATCACCCCGCGAAGGGCCCCGGAATCGAGGCGTCCTCGAACGCGCTCATCTGCCGCTGATCGCGCGCGGTCGTGCCGCCGAGCGTGCGCAGTCGTGCCGATGACAGTGCGTCAGACCTCAAGCAGAGTCTCGTCGGTCCATACGTCCTCGTGCCCCGGCGCGAGTGGGAATCGCGTGCCTGGAGGAAGCGAGAGAAACCTAGAGAGCAATGGCACGCGCTCGACAAGGTGTGCCGCCTGGAGCGGTTGAAAGAAGTCGTCTGCCTGGCTCAAGTCCCCGGTCCAGACGTACCAACCTGATGTGCCTGCCTCCGGTGGATGCCGCAGACCGTGAATCGGCCACTCCCAGCCGCCGTCGATTAGTGATCGAGATGCACCCAGCTTGTCGACGGATTCGTTTGGCTGACCCATGGCCGCCATCTTGCACGATGCAACGCCCGGATCTGCCGCAGACTGCGCGAATGCTGACGTCAGGCGAGGTAGCGGCCCGGCGCGTCTCAGGCGGGTCTTTCCACGAATGCGTAAAGCGTCTTGACCTTGTCGTCGGCCAAGACCGCGAAGTCCATCCCGCTGACGGGGCCGAAGCGCCAGTAGGTTCGTAGCGCGTCGCCGACGACGGAGGGCTCGCCCACCATCTCAAACAGCTGGCCGGGGAAGCGCTGTTGCAGGGAGTCGCTGAACGACTCGATACCGGCGTGGCCGGTGAAGACGCCATCGGGGTCGTGGAACACAACGTCATCGTGGTAGTGGGCGCCGATCGCGTCTCGACGGCCCCTCGGGTCGGTCTCGGTCCAGATCGCGAGCAGTTCGGTCATGAACTGCTTCGCCTGCTCCGTACTCAAGGCTGGCATCGTCGCGTCTCCGTCCAAGTGGGTGTCAAAGCAGGGCGCCCTAAGAGAGGCTGGGGACCAACTGACCGAAAGATGTGTCGGTACTTCGGGGAGGCACTCTGTGACTCACCGGCGCCTCGAGCGTATCCGCCACGGGACCCCGCTACGGCGACATCCCGATCTGCCGCGTTGAGGGCGGCCACGGCCGCCCGGATCTGCCGCCGTGCGGGCACGGTCGTGCCGGGATCCGGTGGTTCATGTGTATGGGCGATCATGCAGGTCCTTGCACGTTTGTCCGCCGGGCGGTCTACCCAGTTCAATCGTTGACGTTGTACGGGATCGCCGATTCGGGAGCACTTTAGTTCGATCGCTGCGGGGGGCTCGGCGTCGTGCTGCGCGAGTTGCTTGGCTGAGACCGCATGCTGGCGGCAGTCTCATTGACTAGACGCCAACGCCGTCCACCTCGCGGGCGACTGGTCCATGGCGCTCTGGAGGCTCTGCCAGGCTGGGACGATGAGGGAAGCGTTCCGGGCCGAGCCGTTCCGCATTCGGGTGAGCGACGAGGTGCTTGCCGACCTCCGCCGCCGCATCGAAACCACCCGGTGGCCAGAGGCGTCGCCGGACGCGCCATGGAAGCAGGGCACGGATCTTGCGTACCTCCAAGCTTTGCTGGCGTACTGGGCGGACGGCTTTGATTGGCGAGCGCAGGAACGCTCGTTGAACGCCCTCCACCAGTTCCGTGCTGAGCTCGACGGCGTTCGTATCCATTTCGTGCACGAGCGGGCACGCAGCGGCGACGGGATCCCGCTGGTCCTGACGAACGGATGGCCAAGCTGTTTCGCCGAGTTCCTCCCGCTCGTCGCCCGCCTGACCGATCCGGCCGCACACGGCCTGGCGGGACCCGGTTTCGACGTCGTGATCCCCTCCCTGCCCGGATACGGCTTCTCCGAGCGTCCGGCACGAGTCGGCATTACCAGCCGGTACACCGCCCGGCTGTGGCATCAGCTGATGCAGGGTCTCGGCTACCGCCGTTACGGCGCGCACGGAGGCGACTGGGGCTCTGCCGTGACGACGTTCATGGCGTTGGACGACCCAGCGCCAATGCTCGGCATACATCTGTCCAATCTGGACCTCGCCCCGTACATCGGACCAGGCTCGCGTCCGCTGTCGGACGCCGAACGCGCCTACCTCGCGCAGTACGAGCGTTGGCGCGAGGACGACCGCGGCTACGGCGCGGTCCAGGCGACCCGGCCGCAGACCGTCGGCTACGGGCTCAACGACTCACCCGCCGGGCTCGCCGCCTGGATCCTGGAGAAGTGGCGTGGATGGGCCGACTCCGCCGGCGACATCGAAGCCACGTTCTCCCGCGACTTCCTCCTCACGATCGTCACCCTGTACTGGGTGACCGAGACGATCACGTCCTCGATGCGGGAGTACGTGGACAATCGATGGCTGGCCGCGGAGCGGCGTCCGAGCGACTTCGTCACCGTGCCGACCGGCGTCGCGGTCTTTGCAAATCAGTTCATTGACGATGGCGCGCCGCCGCGCGAGTGGGCCCAGCGCCTGTACAACATCCGCCGGTGGACCCCGATGCCGAGAGGCGGTCATTTCCCGTCCGCCGAGGAGCCCGAACTGCTCAGCCGCGACATCACCGCCTTCTTCGACGAGTTGGGCGCCGGCTAGCGGCCCGTCGCGCCCGAATGACTGCGGGGGCGGGCATGCACGAGATCGGACTGATCTGAGCGATAACCGCCGGCGGTCCGAGGAATGCTGAGCCGACCGTCTTGGTGCGCCGCAGCACCGATCCCACAGGAGCGTCGACTGGCCACGAGTCGTGAACGCCGCCGCACGACACTCCACGCTCGGTCACGAGCCGGGGCCCGAAATTGGACACCCGTATGGATGCGCCCCCGGCTCAGACCGCATTGCGTGATTCAACTCTCGTCAACTTGGCCAGGACGGACGCCGATATACCAACAGACGCGTGTTTGCGCTGACATCGCAACCCGTATCGCGGCCCGCCACGACGACGACAGGACTGACTTGAGCGAGACAGGACACTCGGAGGCACCGAAGTCGCCGGGCCCCGGGTGGTACCCGGACACGGCGGGGACCCTGCGCTGGTGGGATGGGCATGCCTGGGGCCCAGCCGCTCCCTCGAACCAAGAGGGCCTCACTTGGGCAACCCTCTGTCACCTGAGCTGGATGTTGCTTCCGCTCGTGCTCCCGATCGTCCTGCGCGTGGTCGCGGGCCGGCAGGGCCGGTTCACGCGTCACCACACCAACGAGGCGCTGAACGCTCAGATCTGGTTTGCCATCATCTGGAACGCGTCGATCGTGACGCTGATCGTCGCCACCAACGGCGCCGAGGCGCCGTCGTGGATCGGGGTGCCCATCACGATCGTCATCCTCGACGGCCTCGCCCTGCTCGTTTTCGGCATCCTGGCAGCAGTGCGGGCGTCGCAGGGCAGGTACTGGCGATACCCACTGCCGTTCAGGTTCACGCCGGGATCCGTACGCGGGCAGGCAGACGCCTGAACCGGACTGCACATGCCGCGTTGCGTGCGCGGTCGTGCCGGTGGTCTCAATAGGTCGGCGCAACACTTCCTTGATCGACGTGTGTCGAGGAGGTCGTTGTGGGACATGGCGATTACGAGAGGTTGACGCCGGAGGCGATCGACCAGCTGTGGTTGCGGATGCGGGCCGGGATGGCGGCGAAGCCGTCGGCGCGTGAGCTGGGGTTGTGCACCGGGACGGTGCGGGCGTATCTGATCCGCTGCGGCGGGATCAGACCCGACCCGCGACGGCGGGCCGCGGGCCGGCTGAGCCTGGTCGAGCGGGAGGAGATCTCCCGCGGGTTGGCGGCCGGTGAGTCGTTGCGGGTGATCGCGGCCGGGTTGGGTCGGGCACCGTCGACGGTCTGTCGGGAGGTCAACGCCAATGGTGGCCGGCGTCGTTACCGGGCGGCGCGCGCCGATGTGTCGGCGTGGTCGCGGGCGACCCGGCCCAAGGCGTGCAAGCTGGCGAGCCGTCCGGTGCTGCGGGCGGTGGTGGAGGCGAAGCTGACGCAACGCTGGTCGCCGCAGCAGATTGCCGGTTGGCTGAAGCTGACCTTCCCCGACCGTCCGGAGATGCAGGTGTCGCACGAGAGCATCTACCGCACCCTGTTCGTGCAGTCCCGTGGGGCGCTGCGCAAGGAGCTGACCCGCTACCTGCGCACCGGGCGGGTGGTCCGGCGCCCGAAAGGGGTGCGCCTGCCCGACGGGCGCGGTGGACGCCCGAACACCCTGCACATCTCCGAGCGGCCGGCCGAGGCAGAGGACCGGGCGGTGCCCGGGCACTGGGAGGGTGACCTGGTGTTCGGCAAGAACATGAGCCCGGTGGCCACCCTGGTCGAACGCAAGACCCGGTTCCTGATGCTGGTCGGGCTGCCCCGCGGGGACCACCGGGCCGACGCCGTCGCCGACGCGTTGGCCGCGGCGATCACCACCCTTCCCGCCCAGCTGGCCAAGTCGCTGACCTGGGACCTGGGCCACGAGATGGCCCAACACCAACGGCTGACGATCCAGACCGGGGTGCAGGTCTACTTCTGTGACCCCAAGTCACCGTGGCAGCGGGGCAGCAACGAGAACGCCAACGGCCTGCTGCGCCAGTACCTGCCCCGCCGACTCGACTTCCGAGCCCTCACCCAGGCCGACCTGGACCTCATCGCCGCCGAGCTCAACGGACGCCCTCGACAGACCCTTGGCTTCAAGACACCATCACAAGCACTGGCAGAGGCGTTGCGTTGACCGCCTGAACCCGCACCGATGAGCGGTCGTTTCAGTGCCGAGTCGGTAGACGGTCCTCAGCGTCCTGGGAGGACAGCCCGCGACGCTCCAACTCGGCCTCGGCCTGCTGGATCTTCTCGCGCCACATGCGACCAGCCTTCGGGTTGCGTCCCATGCCCCTGTCCATGGACCAGCGCTCGAACTTGCGGGCCATCATCAACCGTTCGCGGACTCCCTCGTCGGTGAGCCCGGGCAGATCCTTCTCCCAGTTCTTGATCGTCTTGTCGCCCACGCACTCAGTATCGGCGAACATCCGCTTATGCCGCGGAGCGCGCGGTCGTGCCGATGTGCGGATGCCCCTACCGACCGGCCTCCCATGCCGCCAGTGCCTCATCGAGTTCCCGCACGACGTCCCACATGGACGCCACCCGCGCCTTGTCCCTCTGGTCAAAGGCGGCAGCCGCTGACGCTTGCTGCTCACGGAGCGAGCGTGCATTGGCAGCGTCCGATTCGGTCCACTGCTCGGGTCGGGACAGAAGATCACCGAGGGCTGCGTAGTCCTGGTTATCGGGCATGTCGCGAGGGTAGGCCGAACCGCACTCATCGGCCGCGTTGAGGGCGGCTACTCTCGCCCGGATCCGCCGCGTTGCCGGCCCCGCTCGGCGCAGGCCTACCGGGCTCAGGACAGTGCGAGACCGGAGTTCGAGCCCCATGCTGGGAGAGTCGTGGCCGGGGATTGTGGTGCTGGGTGAAGGGAGCCCCGATGGAGGTCAGTGGAGCCACGCGGCTGTTCCCGATCATTGGTGATCCGGTGACGCACGTCGAGTCGCCGGTCCGCTTGACGCGCACGCTCACGGAGGGTGGTCACGACGCTGTGTGCATCCCGGTGCAGGTGGCAGAGGGCCATCTCGGGCTCGTCATGGCGGGCCTGGCCGTGTCGGGGAACGTGGATGGGATTCTCGTCACGATGCCGCACAAGCGCGCGGCCTTCGGCTACTGCGCCACCAGCTCGGAGCGCGCCCGCATGCTGGGGGTGGTGAGTGTCATCCGGCGCAATCCAGACGGAACCTGGCACGGCGACATGCTCGATGGGCTTGCGTTCGTCAAGGCGCAGGTCGACCACGGCGCCCGCGTGGAGGGAGCGCGTGCCCTGCTGGTGGGTGCGGGAGCTGCGGGCGCCGCGATCGCCATCGCGCTGCTCGAGGCAGGTGTGCGTGAGCTTGTTGTCCACGATGCCGATGCCTCGCGTGTCGCGGACCTGCTCCGCCTGCTCGCGGGCCACGGTGATGGGGGGGTGAGTTCGGGGCCGCCAGACCCGCGCGGGTGCGACTTGGTGTTCAACGCGAGCCCGCTGGGGATGGACGACGGCGACCCGTTGCCCGTCGACGCTGGGTTCCTCGGGGCGTCGATGTTCGTTGGAGACGTGATCTCCGGACACGGGGCGACCCGGTTCATCGTGGCGGCGCGGGCCGCCGGCTGCGCTACGGCGGACGGCGCCGACATGGTCGAGGCCGTCCAAACGCTCATGGCGGACTTCATGATCGGCGGCCAGCGGCCGCCAGCCACCGATTGACCAACGTCCGCTCATCAGCGTGAGGCGTTTAGCGTCAAGGGTGGGCGGGTGCCCGTGTCCTGGTCGTCGGTCCCTGCATAGCGGTAATCGAGGTGTGCTCGGCAGCGTGTGATCGGGTTGTGTCGACGACGGGACGGGGCGGCCTGTGATGAGCGTCGAGATACCTGGTGGTTCTCAATGCCGCGGAAGGCTCGCCCCGCCCCAGCCCTTGGGTCGCGTCCTGCTGGCTGACTGTGCGGTGCGGATCGGGTTATGCGGCGACCACCTCCAGCGTCTTGGTGCCGTGGGCGGCGACGACGGGGTCCCAGGCTTGGCGGTGGGTGATGACGTAGTGGAGCTGGCGCAGGATCGCTGCGGCGACGGCGGTCTGGGCTTGGGTCGGGGTCAGCCGGTTGGTTTCCCGGCCGGTCAGGTGCCGGTAGCGGGCGGCGTACACCCGGTTGGTTTGCAGGCAACCCCACACGGCCCGCCAGGCGGCGGCGCGCAGCAGTGGGCGGCCGGCGCCGGTGACGTGGGCACGGCCGGTGAAGGCGCCCGACTTACGTTCTCGGGGGGCCAGGCCGGCGTGTTTGACCACGGCCCGGGCGGAGGTGAACCTGTTCAGGTCGCCGGTCTCGGCCAGGATTGCCGCGGCCCCGACCGCCGACAGCCCGTCGATCGAGCAGGCCAGGGCGGTCAGGTCCAGTTCGTCCAGGACGGTGACCATCCGGGCCTGGGTGTCGGCCAGCTTGGCCTTGGCGTGGTCCCAGTCGTCGATCACCCAGGCGACTCGTTCGAACGCGGCCGGTCGGTGCGCGATCACCCCGGCGGGGTCAGCCAAGGCGGTGAACAGGCGGCGGACGATCCGCAGGCAGGGACGGACCTTCCCGCGGCGGGTCACTTCGCGGCGCACGGCGTGCTCGAACCGGGCCGGGCCGAGGCGTCGGGTGCGGGACAGGTCGCCACCGTCGCGGTCCATCACCACGGTCAGGGCGGCGACCCAGGTGGTCGACTTGAACGGGTGCTCGGCGGCGTCCAGCGCGGCCGGCCACACGCACTCGAGCAGGTCGCGGACCTGCTGCACGCACGCCACGTGCTCGCCGTTCAGCTGTTCGCGGCGGGTGCCGAAGTGCCGCAGCCTCGCCCAGGTCTCGTCGACCGGTTCGGGCAGGTAGCAGCGCAGCTGTGCGGTCAGGCGGGCGATCAGCACCGCGTCCTTGTCGTCGGTCTTGTCGCTGGTCAGGTCCTCGGTCTTGCGCACCCACGAGCAGACCGCCGGCTGCACGCACACCAACGCCATCCCGCGTTCGTCCGCCAGCTGGCCCAGGACCCGCCAGCGGTGCCCGGTCGGCTCCGCCGCGACCGTCACCCCCGTGAAGCCGGCCCGGGCACCGCGTTCGGTGGCCCAGTCCAACGCTGCGCCCAGGTCCCACGCCTTGACCCGGAACGTGCGCCGGGCCAGGACCTTGGAGTCGTGGTCGGTGACCACGACCATCTGCTTGCGATCGGCCAGATCGATCCCGACGATCGCGTTCGTCACCGGGACGGCCGCCCGCAGCCGCGACAGACGTGCGTTCCGGTTCCGATCACCACGAGAGACACCACTACCGTTACTCATGAACGTCCTCCTTCTTGCGCTTTGGGACACCAAGCCCGACAAGCGCATCAGGAGGACGTTCCCCACGCCAGACCGAAGACGCTCAACGCCTTCCTATGCCGCGTTCCGCGCCCTGTGGAGCCTGACCCACTTCCCCGGACACCCGATCTGAGGTGACGATGTCACCTTCGAGGGGAGTCTGGATGCCTGTTGCCAAGCCGCGGGAGTTCCGCCGTCGGGCGGTGGAACTGGCTCGTCAGGGAGACAAGCCGGTGGCTCAGATCGCTCATGATCTGGGCATCAGTGAGTCGTGTCTGCGCCGCTGGATGAAGGTCGACGATGTCGAGGCCGGCCGCGTCGAGGGCGTCACCAGTTCCGAGCGGGCGGAGCTGGTTCGGTTGCGCCGCGAGCTGCGGGTGGCCCAGATGGAGATCGAGATCCTGAAGCGGGCCTCGGCCTACTTCGCTCGAGAGAACGTGCTGCCGAACCCAAAATAGTGTTCCGGCTGGTCCGTGAGCTCGCCGGCGACGGAGTGTCCGTCGCGGTGGCCTGCCGGTTGTTGAGGGTCTCGCGTTCGGGCTACTACGAGTGGTTGGGTCGCCCGCCATCACCGCGCGCGGTGGCTGATGCTGCGCTGACCGCCACGATCGTGCAGGTCCATCAGATGTCGCGGTGCTCCTATGGTGCGCCGCGGGTGCATGCCGAGCTGCGCCTCGGGCTGGGTCTGGCGTGTGGGCGCAAGCGGGTCGCCAGGTTGATGAGAGCCGCTGGCCTGCAAGGGATTTGCCACCGCCGCAAGCGGGGTCGGCACCGGCCGCTGCCGGCCCCGCACGAGGACCTGGTGCAACGCCGGTTCGTCGCCGACTCACCCGACAAGCTGTGGTGCACCGACGTCACCGAACATCCCACGAGCACCGGCAAGGTGTACTGCTGCGCGGTGCTGGACGTGTACTCCCGCACGATCGTGGGCTGGTCGATCGCCGACCACATCCGCGCCGAGCTGGTCGTCGACGCCCTGCAGATGGCCACCTGGCGGCGCCACCCCGAACCGGGAACCGTGGTGCACGCCGACCGCGGCCCGCAGTACACCTCGTGGGTCTTCGGGCACCGGCTGCGCACCGCCGGCCTGCTCGGCTCCATGGGCCGGGTCGCCTCCTCCGTGGACAACACGATGATCGAATCGTTCTGGTCCACGATGCAACGCGAGCTCCTCGACGTCCGCAGCTGGGACAGCCAGGAACAGCTCGCCTCGGCGATCTTCGAGTGGATCGAGGGCTGGTACAACCCCCGACGCCGGCACACCAGCCTCGGAGACCTCGCCCCAGCCGAGTACGAAGCCCTTCACACCACCGCCGCTCCGGCGGCATGATCAACACACCGAACGTGTCCGGGAGACCGGGTCAGGCTCCGCCGAGGTCTGCGACGTACTCAGCTGCCTCCTGTTCGGCCAGTTCGATTACGGCGTCGGCGTCGGCTGCGCGCCAGAGGGTGATCCTCTCCTCGCAGTCGATCTGACCAGGCTCGAGGTCGCGAGGTCCCCAGGGTCGGTTTTCGTTGTTGGCTACGACGGTCCGCACAGCGAACCAGACATCTTCGGGCATGGCCCCACACTGCCGGGTCAGAGCGCGCTCTCATGCCGCAGAGAAGTTGACCCGAGCGAGCCATGGTGAGCCCGATGCCTCGCGAAGGACCGCCCGCTACGGTCGCGGTCGTGACCAACGACCAGAGCCAGATCAACGATGTCGTGCGGACCTTCTTCGCCGCCTTCACCTCCGACTCCGACATCGGGCCGCGCCTCGACGGGCTCCGTGAGGTGCTGCTCCCAGAGGCATTGATCGTGCGGACGTGCGGCTCGCCGATGTCCTACGACGTCGACGGGTTCATCGAACCCCGGCGGCAGATGCTGACGAGTGGACGCATCACCGACTTCCGGGAGTGGCAGGTGGACGGCGCCACTGAGGTATACGGGGACATCGCCCACCACTGGTGCACCTATGCAAAGGAGTGGGTGGAGGGCGGAGAGCAGGTGACCGGCACCGGAGCCAAGACGATCCAGCTCGTGCGAACCGAGGCGGGCTGGCGGATCAGCGCCATCGCATGGGACGACGAGCGCTAGCCGTCATCAACCACTCGACATTGGGCCTCTCCATCCGAGTCCGCCGTTACCGTGCGGGCATGACTACCACGCACCCTGGTTGGCAGATCGACGAGCTCGCCACCATCGGACGGGAAAACCTGGACCCGAGGCACGTTCACAGGTACGACGAGAAGGAGGACGCCGGAGCCTCGCGCGAGGTGGCCCTGCTTCAATCGCTCGGATACGGGACCGAGTCCGTGGTCGTCGACCTGGGAGCCGGAACCGGGCAGTTCGCCCTGGAAGCCGCCGAGTCGTTCGGGCGCGTGGTGGCGGTCGACCCGTCGCCCGTCATGCTGGCCAAGCTGCGTGATTCGGTCCGGCAGCGAGACTCCAGCCTTGAAGTCGTCCAGGGTGGCTTCCTGTCCTATCAGCACCAGGGCCAGTGCGCCGACGTCATATACAGCCGCTGGGCTCTCCATCACCTGCCAGACTTCTGGAAGTCCATCGCCCTGCATCGCATGCGCGCGATGCTTCCCGCGGGTGGGCACTTACGCCTATCCGACGTGGTGTTCTGTTTCGACATCGACGAAGCGGAGGATCGCATCGAAGCCTGGTGCGCCGCTATCGGAGCGGATGAGACCGGGTGGACCCGAGTGGACGCCGAAGAGCACGTGCGCGACGAGCACTCGACCTACTCGTGGCTCTTGGAACCCATGATCGAGGCGGCCGGATTCGAGATAGGCGAGGCTGTGTACAGCGACGACCGGTTCTTGGCGCAGTACCTCTTGATCGCAGCTCCGTAGCAACCGATGCGACCCACGGAAACGTCCGCTTCTGCCGCGTTGAGGGCGCGGTCGTGCCGATGATGTCTGAGGGGCGAGTTCGTTCCGCCTGTATTACTCAGTGGTGAGGGAGTGCGGAGCGTGATTGGACTGCGCAGGTGCCACCGACGATGAGCGGTGGCGACTTTCGCGAGTTGTCTGTCGAGTTCTCTTCGGGCACGGCGTCCGCGCGTGAGGACGATGACGTGGTGCGTGAGTTCAGCTATCGGCTGCAGTTTCGAGACGGCCTCGTGGAGGATCCGCCGCAGCTTTCTTGGCAGTTCGACAGGGCCGACCCGCCGGGTGTGGTGTGGACGGACTGGGCGGTTCGCCTGGTCTCGCCGGCGGTCAAGCAGATCCTGAGTGCGCACGCCGGACCCCGCGACGTCATCCAGTGGATGCCCGCTGCGTTGACCGACGCGTCGGGCCGCGAGGCCGAGTACTGGACACCGCACTTTCCGGTCTGGCACGACGTCTTGCACGAGGAGCTGACTGAGATCGGCTCGAGCGGTCTGCCGATGCGGTGGGTGCTGGACCGATCCAAGCTCGACGGGCTGGCGGTCTTCATCGTGCCGCGAATGACGAGCCACGTGGTGGTCCGTCAGGACGTGGCCGACCTACTCTCCGCAGCCCGGGTAGGCGGATACAGCGAGCAGCGAGCACCACAGGCTTAGACCGAGGCGGAGTCTGACTCGCAATCGTCCGGATCTAGCCGCCGATAGGGCGCGGTCGTACCGTTCCGGGGATGTCCTCGTCAGGCTTGTGACGGCTGAGTGTTCGCGAGGTGTGGCCTGCTCCGGTGGTGCGTACGCTGCCGGACATGAGCGGCGGCGTGACGTACGCGCACCTGGGACGGTCGGGGCTACTGGTCAGCCGGATCGCGCTCGGGACGATGGACTTCGGGTACCTGCTGGACGAGTCCACCAGCTTCGACGTGATGGACGCCGCGGTCGGGGCCGGCATCAACCACTTCGACACCGCCGACGTCTACGGCGGTCCGCAAGCCGCGGACATGGCCATGGGCTACGGCGTGTCGGAGGAAGTGATAGGACGATGGCTGCAGCGCAGCGGGCATCGCGACGACATCGTGCTTGCGACGAAGGCGTACCAGCCGATGGGGCTCGGGCCCAATGACCGGCGTCTGTCCGCCTACCACCTTCGGCGGGCGTGCGATGCGAGCCTGCGCCGACTGCAGACCGACCACATCGACCTGTACCAGATGCACCACGTCGACCGGGCCACGCCGTGGGAAGAGATCTGGCAGGCGATGGAGCTGCTGGTCCGCGATGGCAAGGTCAGCTATGTCGGCAGCAGCAACTTCGCCGCCTGGGACGTCGCCTTGGCCCAGTCCGCAGCCACGACAAGGCACTTCCTCGGGCTCACTTCGGAGCAGTGCCTGTACAACCTGGCCAAGCGCAACGTCGAGATCGAGCTGGTGCCCGCACTGCGCAGTCTCGGCATCGGCCTGATCGCCTACAGCCCGCTGCACGCCGGGCTGCTGGCCGGCGCGTTGGAGGCCGTCACGGCCGGCCGCGCGTCGAGCGAGATGCAACAACGGGTCGCCACCCAGCACGATCAGCTCGAGGCTTACGAAGGGCTCTGCCGCGAGCTGGACGCCAAGCCAGCGAACGTGGCGCTGGCCTGGTTGCTGGGCACACCCGGAGTGTCAACAGCGATCGTCGGTGCCGGCTCTGTCGAGCAGCTTCGCGCGAACCTCGGCGGTGTCACGCTGAGTCTGGGGGCCGAGGCCGTGCAGAAGCTCGAGGACATCTGGCCAGGTCCTGGCGAGGCGCCGCAGGCTTACGCCTGGTGAGCCGCCCATACCAGCGTGTGAGGGGCGAGCGGGGTTCATGCATGCTGCGCGAGACGTCCGCTTCTGCCGCGTTGAGGCCGTTTCCGCGGTCAGCTAGGTTCGAGCGCTCGCCCGAAGGGGCTTCGCGCCCTCTATCGGTGCCGGATGAAGCCGGATACGTTGCGCCTGACCCGTTCGCATCAACACCAGGAGGCAGGCCGTGCCAAATTTCCCCCCACTCGCTCACGTCGCCGTAACGGTCACCGATCTGCAACGCAGCACGGCCTGGTACACCGCACTGTTCGGGTCGGAGCCTGTCCTCGATGAGGACGAGGAGAGTGGCGACTTCCATCACACCGTCTATGCCCTCTCGGGTGGACAGCTGTTCGGGCTGCACACCCATGCCGAGCCGGCCGCCGGGACCTTCGACGAGCGCCAGACCGGTCTCGACCACGTCTCCTTCGCCTGCAGCGGTCGCGGCGAGCTGCAGAAGTGGGCCGATCATCTGGCCACGCTTGGCGTCTCGCACGAGGGCATCAAGGATGCGTCCTACGGCTCCGGGGTCTCGTTCCGGGATCCCGACGGGATCGCGCTCGAGTTCTTCGCGCCACCCGGGGTCGAGTGAGTTAGGGCTTGCCGGCTGCGGCGCGGCCGAGGGCAGCACCTCGGGGCCACCGAACTCGATGATCTGCCCTGAGGAGCCACACCCTTGCTTCAGCCAAACTCATCCGCCCATGCCGATGAGCTGCCGCGAGCTCGCTAAGCATGCTCTTCTGCCGCTGTCCGTGCGCGGTCCTGCCGGTGGTCTCAATAGGTCGGCGCAACACTTCCTTGATCGACGTGTGTCGAGGAGGTCGTTGTGGGACATGGCGATTACGAGAGGTTGACGCCGGAGGCGATCGACCAGCTGTGGTTGCGGATGCGGGCCGGGATGGCGGCGAAGCCGTCGGCGCGTGAGCTGGGGTTGTGCACCGGGACGGTGCGGGCGTATCTGATCCGCTGCGGCGGGATCAGACCCGACCCGCGACGGCGGGCCGCGGGCCGGCTGAGCCTGGTCGAGCGGGAGGAGATCTCCCGCGGGTTGGCGGCCGGTGAGTCGTTGCGGGTGATCGCGGCCGGGTTGGGTCGGGCACCGTCGACGGTCTGTCGGGAGGTCAACGCCAATGGTGGCCGGCGTCGTTACCGGGCGGCGCGCGCCGATGTGTCGGCGTGGTCGCGGGCGACCCGGCCCAAGGCGTGCAAGCTGGCGAGCCGTCCGGTGCTGCGGGCGGTGGTGGAGGCGAAGCTGACGCAACGCTGGTCGCCGCAGCAGATTGCCGGTTGGCTGAAGCTGACCTTCCCCGACCGTCCGGAGATGCAGGTGTCGCACGAGAGCATCTACCGCACCCTGTTCGTGCAGTCCCGTGGGGCGCTGCGCAAGGAGCTGACCCGCTACCTGCGCACCGGGCGGGTGGTCCGGCGCCCGAAAGGGGTGCGCCTGCCCGACGGGCGCGGTGGACGCCCGAACACCCTGCACATCTCCGAGCGGCCGGCCGAGGCAGAGGACCGGGCGGTGCCCGGGCACTGGGAGGGTGACCTGGTGTTCGGCAAGAACATGAGCCCGGTGGCCACCCTGGTCGAACGCAAGACCCGGTTCCTGATGCTGGTCGGGCTGCCCCGCGGGGACCACCGGGCCGACGCCGTCGCCGACGCGTTGGCCGCGGCGATCACCACCCTTCCCGCCCAGCTGGCCAAGTCGCTGACCTGGGACCTGGGCCACGAGATGGCCCAACACCAACGGCTGACGATCCAGACCGGGGTGCAGGTCTACTTCTGTGACCCCAAGTCACCGTGGCAGCGGGGCAGCAACGAGAACGCCAACGGCCTGCTGCGCCAGTACCTGCCCCGCCGACTCGACTTCCGAGCCCTCACCCAGGCCGACCTGGACCTCATCGCCGCCGAGCTCAACGGACGCCCTCGACAGACCCTTGGCTTCAAGACACCATCACAAGCACTGGCAGAGGCGTTGCGTTGACCGCCTGAACCCGCACCGATGAGCGGACGTTGGCCGTGTCCGACGCGAGCGGTCGGCGTGCGTCACCACCAGTAGTTGTCCTGCGCGGCGTACGGGTCCTGCAGCGCCTGGATTTCGTCCGGGGTGAGGCGGACGTCCATGGCTGCCACCGCGTCATCGAGGTGTTTGGGCTTGGTGGCGCCGACGATGGGACAGGCGACGACGGGCTTGGACAACACCCAGGCCAGGGCCACCTGCGCCATCGACGCTCCGCGCGCCTCCGCGATCTGTTGGACGGCGTCGACGACGCCCTTGTCGGCGTCCCGGTCGAACGCCTTGGCCACCGCATCGGTGGAAGAGCGGCCGGTCTGCTCACCCCATGGACGGGCAGCCCGGCCCTTCGCCAGCGGCGAGTACGGGGTCAGACCGACCCCCTGGTCCAGGCACAGCGGGATCATGTCGCGCTCTTCCTCACGCTTAAGGACGTTGTACTGGTCCTCCATCGCCGAGAACCTGGTCCAGCCATTGACCTCGGCGGCGGTCTGCAGCTTGGCGAACTGCCACGCCCACATCGACGAGGCACCCAGGTAGCGCACCTTCCCCGCCCGGACGACGTCGTGCAGGGCCGCCATGGTCTCCTCGACCGGGACTTGCTCGTCGAACCGGTGGAGGTAGTAGACGTCGACGTAGTCGGTACCCAGCCGGCGCAGCGAGCCGTCCAACTGCTCGAGGACGGCCTTGCGCGACAGGCCGCTGCCCCCCGGTCCGTCATGCATCCTCCCGTGCACCTTGGTGGCCAGCACGATGTCCTCGCGGCGCGAGTAGCGGTTGATGGCCCGGCCGACGAACTCCTCCGAAGTGCCGCCCTGGTAGACGTTCGCGGTGTCCCAGAAGGTGACCCCGAGCTCGACCGCCTGCCGGAAGAACGGCGCCGCAGCGTCCTCGTCCAGGGTCCACTGGTGCATCCCAGATGCCGCCTGACCGTAACTCATGCAACCCAGGCCGATTCGGCTCACCGTCAGCCCCGACTGCCCCAGCCGTGTGTACTCCATGTGAAACACCTTCCGCGAAGCCCGGCTCGCCGCGACGAGACCACGGCAGGCCAGGCGGGTGCCGATGTGACCGACCTCCGATAGCGAGCCTAGGGGTGCGCCGGCGGTGGGGAGTCCCTGGCATCTGACCCTTCGCCGGGGCCCCGGACAACGCACTCATCTGCCGCTGTCCGCGCTCCGTCGTGCCGGGCGGAGGCTGCGACTGGATCGTCGCAACGAGACACCGCTCAAGGCGCAGGTGCGCTGGCCCAGCCCGTGTCGTTGCCGCCTGGAGGCTCTTCGCGCTGCTTGCCGCACCGCAGGCACTTCAGGAAGTAGCCATCCGGGCTGCCTGGATATCGGACAGCTTCCAGTTGTGCCCCGCCACCATGCACAGCTTCCGCCTTACCACGTCGCGCCTCCAGGCATGGCTCGCCCTGACGGCAGGAACTATCCACGCGCTGCGCGGACGCGTCAAGGTTGCCCGAGGCAACGCACTGCCGTAGAGCAGGCGCTCGGAGTCGAACGCTCGCTTCGTCCTCCGTGATGCTGCGTCGTCGCGGAACTTCGCCCTAGTCGCCATGCTCGGGCTACTCGGCCCTGCGGATCTTCGAAGCGACCAACCGCGACATCAACGACGTCGGCGAGGAACACGGCCACCGAGTCCTGCGAGTCGTCGGCAAGGGCAGCCGGATCGTGCTGGTCCCGGTGCCACCCGAAGGCTCCGCCGACTCGCCGAGACCGCCGGCGTTCGGCTGCCCCGAATGCACCCCCACATGCTCCGACACACCTTCGTCACCACCATGCTCGACGCCGGCGTCGACCTGCGCGACGTCCAGATCGCCGCCCGCCACGCCGACCCCAGAACCACCATGCGCTACGACCCGGCCCGCCCGAACCTGGACCGTCACCCCAACTACATCCTCGCCGCCTACATGGCCTCAGGCACCTAAGCCCTAACGTGCCGATGTCCGTTCACTCAGCGCAGCCACGAACGTGGTGTGCTTGTCGAAGGGATGCAGAGTTGGCTGCGCTCGTCGCGAGCCTCGAGGCTGTGTCGAAGCGGACAAGAGTGCAGGGTCGGGGTAGCTGACGACGTCACCTGGCACATGGGCATTCGCCGACAACGCGGCGTGGTCGCCGGGCTCGCGGTGGTTGGTCCTCGCGGGAGGGCACTTTGATCGTGGTCGGACGTGGTGCTACTCCCCGACGGAGGCCCCACCGATGCCACCAACGCTGAAGTATCGGTGTCCCAGGCCGAACAGCAGGATGGCCGGCGCCATCGCGACCAGAGCCACGGAGCTCCCCGCCGGCGATCCCGGACCGAAAATATCGAGGGCTACAGGCAGCGTGTACTTCGACTGCGAGCGCAGGAAAACGACGGCCATCAGGTAGTCGTTCCAGGACAGCAGGAAGGTGAAGATCGCCGTGGACAACAGGCCCGGCCACGAGTTGGGCAACACGATCCGCACGAACGCGCCGAAGATCGACGCACCGTCGAGCCACGCCGCCTGATCGAGGCTGGTCGGGATCGAGTCCATATACGTAGCGCTCATCCAGGTGGCGACGGCGAGCGAGGCGCCGACGTAGATGATCATCAGGCCGAACAGGCTGTCCACCAGGTGCAGGCCGACGAAGAGGATGAACAGCGGGATCACCGCACTGATCGTCGGCAATGATTGGATGATGAACAACAGAAGCGAGTAGCCGGAGAGCAGTCGACTCCGGCCGCGGGAGATGACGTAGCCGGCCGGAGCCGCGACAACGATGCAGACCATGACAGTTGACAGCGTGACTGCGAGGCTGTTAGCCAGCCATCGCGCCGTGTCGGAGTAGCGGAAAACGTCGACGAGATTCGTCGTGGAAAGGCCGAAGAAGCGATTCCCATGGCCTGGGGCGCGAAGCGCGCGAGCGAAGATGACTGCGATGGGTGCCAGGGCCACTGACGTCACAACCAGTGCGACCGTGAACCGCAACCACTTCCACCGATCACGCCGGCTGGCTCCCACCACTCAAGCCTAACTGCGTGAACGCGCTCCGCCAGGCCGAAACGAACTCTCATGCCGTAGCGTCCCCACGGCATTGCGCACGTGTCTCCCAGCGCGCCCTGCCAGGCGGCCAAGGCGCGAACGTCAGGTCTGCCCGATGACCTCACAGACATCGACGCTGACCAACGTGGCCGGCGCGTCGGGCATGTCCCGCAGCGTGTTGTAGGTCGCCTCGGCTGCTCGGGCGTTTGCTTCGGTGTCAAACAGCCAGAAGGAGTGTTGGATCAGTTCCCCGTCTACCGTTCGTGCCCAGTAGCCGCCGCCGGAACCGGGCATGCCGCGCACCATCGCGACCCCGCCCTCGATCATCGACAACGCCTCGTCGGCTCGGTTCGGCTTGATTTCGACTTTCCCGATGACCGCGTACATGGCGTTCCCCTTCCAACGACTCCGGGCCGGGGTCAGTCTTGCTCACTCATGCACCACGGTCCATGGGCTGAGCCCGGCACCCGTCTCTCGGGCGTCACCAATCGCACGCTCATGGCTCCCATCCGGGATGAGCCGCGACAGTTCCTCTCGAATCATGCCCGCACTTTCGTCGCGACGATCGAGCCCGAACAACCCGGAGGTCGATCCTGCGCCATTGCAACGCAAAGGGGCGATCGCGGTGCGACGAGCGAATCGGCAAGCTCGCGCTACGAGGAGCGCCATCGTCAGCTGTTGGCGCGCCTCCTCCTCACTGGCAAACCCGGTAACGGAAGCCAGCAAGGCCAGGCGCGCTGGCGCGGACCATCTGCCGATTCGCGGGCCTAGCGTCCTCGTGAACTACGGTTTGGCCGTGACGGATCCAAGCTGGACGCTCATGCATGAGATGAAGCCCGCTCTGTTGGAGGCATTGCGTGAATCGGGGGTGACCAGGATCGAGTATGTGACCAGGTTCCCGACCCGGGACGATGCGTGGGTGTGGCTGGGAACTGCTACGGACGCTGAGCGGGATGCCCTGTCCGAGTCGCAGGTGCTCCTACAGGTGCGGCTCATCGCCGAGCGTCTGGGATTGTCACCCGGGAAGGTCGCCGGGGTCACCGTGCAATCGGAGGAAACGGTCGCCCGGGACTTCGCGGGGAGTTGGTTCTATGCCCTTCGCTGATCATCCGGAGCCGCGTTCAGAGCGCTGTTATGCCGGTGAGCTCTGCGCCGTGGGTCGTGCCAAACTGCGAAGGTGAGCCTGTTCAAGACGCCCCAGGTCGTTCTGTTCAGTATGGACTTGCCTCGGACGGCGAGATTCTATGAAGCCCTCGGTTTCGAGGAGGTCTTCAGAACTCCGACGGAGGGTTCCCCCATTCACGTCGACCTAGTGCTCGACGGGTACCGAATCGGTCTGGCAAGCGAGGGCTCCACTCGCGACGACCATGGCCTCGAGCCAGTTGTGCGTGGCCAGCGTGCCGCCGTGATCTTGTGGACAGACGACGCCGCAGCTTCGTACGCACGCCTTCAAGAGGTGGGGGCCACGCCAGTGAAGGAGCCAGAGCCGTGGCTTGGGCGGCTCCTCATCGCTTGGGTCGAAGACCCGGACGGTCACCTGATCCAGGTAGCGGAAGCCGTCTGAAGGCCTGCAAGTAGCGACGCCCGGATCTGCCGCTGAGCGTGCGCGGTTGTGCCGATGAGCGCGCTCCCGTCAGGAATCGGCGAGCAACAACTCGGCCCAGACCTGCCGCGGCCAATCAGGCCGGTCGGCGGGGTCGCGCCGTACCTCGACGAACCCGTGGCGCGCATAGACAGCCGCGGCCCTGGCGTTGCCGTCGATGTACTCGATGGCAACGGTTCCTCGCGCGGCCGGAACTACCCCGATAAGAGCGGTGAGCAGTGAGCTTCCCACACCCTCGCCTTGGTGACCGGGATGGACGTACAGCTTCCAGATCACAGGTGGGTCGGGGCGCAGGTCGACGTTGCCCACGCCGACCACGTGGCCTTCGGACTCCGCAACCAGGGTCGTGGTCGTGGCGAGGCCACGCTCGACAGCGGCCGCCGACCACCAGGTTGCCAAGCCGTGCTCGACGAAGTCCTGCCCCGCGAACGCGTACGTTCCGGGCCACGCGGCACGGCCGATCTCACAGATTGCGTCGACATCGGTCTGGGTGGCACGCCGCACTTCTAGCGTCATGCTGAGAGCCTAGACACCCGGGGGATGCGGTCCCTCGGCCGGTACGCGTGCGCTCGCCGACGCAGCCCGACGCCGCGCAAGCCCTGTGGCCGTGGCTGCGCTGCTGGCGCTGTTGGCGGCCGGGATCGTCCTGGCGTCGGCCTGGCGAGCCTCGCGTTCGACCGGGGCCAACCGGTCCTGCACCCTCGGGCAGAGCTTGAAGGCTGCTGGACGGTTCGTGTTCGACTTCCTCCGATCGAGCGCATGCACACAGCGAACTCCCGGATCTCCCGCGATGAGGCGACGGCTCCAAGTGGATGGCATCCGTGCGACCTGCTGACTGTCTGTGTCGTACCGGCGACGGTTCGGCACGGCACCTAAGGCGAGACGGCGACGCCGAGCGACGTGGCGCCGCCGAACTTGGGCGCTCCCTGTTCGTAGAAGACGTCGACCGCCTCGACGCGGAACCCGGCACCGGTCAGCAGCTCCACGATCGGCCGGGTCAGGTGGCAACCGCCGACCAGCCGTTGCTGCCAGGGATCGAGCCGGCGCTGCCAACGCCGCACCTTCTCGTCCTCGGCCGGCGCCAGACCGTGCTCGAGGAAGTGCAGCGACCCGCCGGGCCGCAGCACCCGGCGCAGCTCACCCAGCGCAGTGCCGACGTCCGCGATGGTGCACAGCGTCCAGGTGGACACGGCCATGTCGAAGCTGTTGTCCTCGAACGGCAGTGCCTGGCCGTCCAGGCCGGACCGCTCCACGAGCACGCTGCTGGCCGCCAGTCGCTTCTCGGCCAGCCGCCATCCGAGGTCGGCCGGTTCGACGGCTGCCACCCGGGTGACGCTCGGCGGGTAGAACGGGACGTTGTGGCCGGTCCCGAAGCCGACCTCGACCACCTCGCCCACCAGGCCGCCGCAGACCCTCCGCCGCAATGCCTGCAGCTCCTTGCCGCCGCAGGCCACGTTCAGCAGTCGCGGCAGTACCCGCTCACCGTAGATGCCCATGACGCCTCTCAGCCGGGCTGTGCGATCGCCTGGCGCGGCGACGGTCCCAGGACGAACATCAGCGCGAGCAGTGACGCGACGATGATGGTGAGCGCTGGCGCCACCAGCGCCAGCACTGTCGCGACCGTGTACCCGACGAGCCCTGCCAGGTAGCGGACGTCGACGTCCCGGACGAACTCCGGCGACACCCCGCTGACCATGAGGCCGTGCCGGGTGACCCGGCGCCAGATCAGGTTGAAGGCGACCGCGCTGACCGTCAGCGTCGCGCCGTACAGGAGGGCGGCGGTCCGTCCGTCCGCGCCCGTCGTGTGCTCGGCGACGAGGCCGGTGGGCAGCGGGAGGAACGAGACGCTGGCCAGCAGCAGCAGGTTCTCCAGCAGCAGGATCTGGTCGACCTGCTCGACGAGCCGGAACAGCGCGTGGTGGTTGGCCCAGATGATGCCGATCTGCAGGAAGCTCGCGGCGTACGCGCCGATCTGCGGCAACGAGGAGTGCAGTGCGTGGGCGAGAGACTCCCCCTCGGCCGGCTCGACCCGGACGTCCAGGATCAACAACGTGACCGCGATGGCCAGGACGCCGTCACTGAACGCCTCCAGCCGGGCCGAGTCGCCACGCAGCGCGCTGCCGCCCCACCACCGACTGGTCGGCTGAGTCATCCTGCGAACACGATCATGCTGGGGCGGCAGCGGGGATGTCGACGTTCGCCTCTGCGGTCACAGTCGTGGTGCCGGACAGCGCCGACACCTTGACGACGTGCGCACCCGCGGTGGTGTCGGCGGGAACCGCGAAACGGACCTGCGAGCCGGTCGAGTCCAGCAGGTCCACCACCGTGTCGTCGAGGCGCACGGTCGCAGCCGCCCCGCCGAGGTTCAGCCCGCTCACGGTGAGGATACGCTTCACCGGGTCGAACGAGGCGGACGTGACCGTCGGCGTCGCCCCGGACACCGCCTTGTTCGCCGTGTAGGTCAACGCCGAGATGCTGGTCAACCCCGCGAAGGCGGTGGGCAGGTCCGGTAGCCCCCCGTGCGGCGAGATGCTGAACCGCACGACCACGTAGGCGAGCGCGACGGCGTTGAACATCAGGAACTGGAAGTCGACCAGGTCGCTCTGGCCGGCGTCGTTGGTGGCCAGGTCCTTGACCGAGAACGTCGGGTCCACGGCCGGCGGCTTGGACAGCGTGCCGTTGTTGATCCTGGTGACGGTGATGCCCTTGGCCAGCACCAGGGCCGCGAACGGCCCGCCGAGCAGCAGGAGGTAGCTGTCGGCCAGCTGGTCGAGGCTGTCGCCGAACGGCTTGTCGTCCACGATGGCGATGACGGACAGGGTGGCCAGCGCGTACACGACCGCGATCGTCCAGGCGAACGCCGTGGCCTTGCTGGTGGACAGGCGCCCGTCGTGGCCCATCATCAGCGCCCTGATGGGTGCGCTGGACTTCTTGGTGCCGGCCTCCGAACTGCCCGGCCGTCTGCGCTTGCCCAGCTTCCACGGATCGTCGCCGCCCAGGACGCCGAAGAGTCCCAGCAGCAGCAGGGTGACCGCGGCACCGATCAGGTCCGCGACGAAGGAGTTCACGAGGAACCGTCCATGGCGCGGACGATAGTCCGGTTCGCCCACCCGCGGAACGGTTTCGTTGATTCCTGCCGGACTATGACAAGGGTCGGCGCAGCCCGCTGGCCCGACGGACCGGTCGGCCGACGGCGGCCCGGACGGCGGCCTCGGTGCCGACGACGTGGACGTGCTCACGGGCGCGGGTCACCGCGGTGTAGAAGAGCTCGCGGGTCAGCAGCAACGACGACGGCCCTGGCAGCAGCAGGGAGACGTGCGCGAACTGGCTGCCCTGACCTCGGTGCACCGTCATTGCGTAGACCACCTCGGTGGCCGGGAGTCGGTGCGGCCGAACGAGAAGCGGCCGCTGGGGGTCGCCGAAGGCTGCGACCAGCCCGCTGTCGCCGTCCGCCACGACCACCCCGGTATCCCCGTTGAACAGCCCGGTGTCCCGGTCGTTCTTGGTGACCAGCAAAGGCTGGCCGGCGAACCAGGTTGCCGCCGACCCACCGGGACCCATCCCTCCACCCGATGGCTCGCCCAGGGCGACGCCCACCCAGGCCTGCACCTTCCCGGCCCAGTGCGCGACGCCCACCGCTCCTCGGCGGTGCGCCAGCAGCAGGCGGTGCGCGTCGAGCGCTTGCAGTGCCTGCCCGACGTCCCCCGACCGGGCGGCGGTGACGAGGGCGACCCCGGCCTGCTGGGCGGCTTCGCGCACCGCTGTGACGTCGGCCTCGCTCGGCCGCTCCTGGGCAGTCTCGGCGAACGTCACCGCGGCGGAGCCGGCGCGCAGCACCGCCAGGACCTCGTCGGCGTCCCCCGACCGCACCGCTCTGGCGAGCCGGCCGATGTCCTCGCCGTGCCGGTGCACGACCTCCAGCCGGACGACCCCGTTGCGCAGCGCGGTGCGGGCCGACGAGTCGTCCGGGACGTCGTCCGGGACGGTCGCCGTCAGGGCCGCGGGCAGCAGGTCCGCCGTGGGCGGCAACGCGACCAGGTCGCCGAGCACCGCGCCGACCTCCACCGAGGCCAGCTGGTCTGGATCCCCGACCAGCACCAGCCGGGCCTGCGGGGCAAGGGCTTCGAGCAGTCGAGCCATCAGCGGCAGCGACACCATCGACGTCTCGTCGACCACGACGACGTCGTACGGCAGGTGGTGGTCGCGGTCGTGCCGGAACCTGGTGGACGACCCGGGCCGCCAGCCGAGCAGCCGGTGCAGCGTCGTCGCGGTGGGGGTGCCCACCCGGACGCGGTCGTCCTCGTCGGGCAGCCTCGCCACCTCGGCGCGGACCGCCTCCTGCAGGCGGGCGGCCGCCTTGCCGGTCGGTGCGGCCAGCGCGACGCGAAGACCGGGCCCCGCAACGTCGTGCAGGACGGCGAGCAGCCGTGCCACGGTGGTCGTCTTGCCGGTGCCGGGCCCGCCGGTGAGCACCGTCAGCCGGCTGAGTGCGGCGGTGGCGGCGGCCAGCCGCTGGCGAGCGGCGTCGCCGGGCAGCACCCGGTGCACGGCTGCTGCCACCCGGGCGGGCTCGACGGGCTCTATGCCCGCGGCGAGCCGGTCGTCCACCGCTGCCCGGACGGTCTGTTCGTGGCGCCAGTAGCGGTCGAGGTAGAGCCGTCCACCCACCCAACGAACCGGGCGTTCCTCGGCGCCCGCGACGCCGACCGCGACCAGCGGGCTCGCCTCGACGGCGGCGCGCCACTGAGCCGGTTCGGGCCAGGGCAGGTCCTGCACCGGCTCGGCATCCTCCACCTCCGGCGCGGCCAGCGCCTCCAGGTCGTCGAGGTCGATGCACACCGACCCGCTGCGCGCACCCCGCACCGCCAACGCGACCGCGAGCAGCACCCGCTCGTCGTTCTCACCGGCCAGCCGACCCAGGCGCTGGGCGACGTGCACGTCGGCGGCGGACACCAGCTGGGCGGCGTTGAACACCGACAGCATCGGGCCGGCTCGCAACGCGATCCGCGGGCCGAACGTCTCGGCGCTCACCGCGCACCGCCGTCCAGCAGCGACGACAGCTCGACCACCAGTGCGGTCGGCGGCCGCCACGACAGCACTCCGCAGGGCGTGCCGTCGACCACCGGTGTCCGCGGACCGCACATCCCTCGCACGAACAGGTACAGCGCTCCCCCGAGCTGCTGGTCCGGGTCGTAGCCAGGCTGCCGCCACCTCAGGAACCGGTGCAGCGCAACGGAGTACAGCAGCAGCTGGAGCGGGTAGTGCGCCGCCATCATGGCCTCGGCCATCACCTGAGGGCGGTAGTGCCAGGTGGTCAGCTGCTCGTCGACGGGTGCCAACCTGTTGGTCTTGTAGTCCACCACCAGGTATCGCGGCGAGCCGTCGGCGGCTCGAACCCGCAGCACGGCGTCCAGGCTGCCGGTCAGGTAGCCGCGCAGCAGTCCCTGGCCGAGGCCGGCGGCGATCAGCCGCGCGCCGTACGACGCGAACGGGTCGTCGGACGGGACGTGACGGTTGATCAGGGCGGCGACCTGGTCGAGCGTGCAAGCGTTGCCGGACGGCGTGTCTCCGCCGGCCAGCGGCAGCTCGAAGTCGAGCTCGGCGAGCCGGTCGCCGACCGGGATGTCGCTGAGCGTCATACCTGCGGCCAGGTCACCCAACGGTGTCGCGAGAACCGGTGCCAGGCTGCGAGCGAGCTCCTCCGGGTCGACTCCGGGTACCCGCGAGGTGCCTGCCTCCTGGCACCGGCTGAGCAGCTCCGCGTCCAGGTCCGCGGCCATCGGGTCGACCCGTTCCAGGACCTCGTGCACCAGCGTCCCGAACGCCGCACCTCCGGGCAGCGCGGCCATCAGCGGGACCAGGTGACCGGTCTCGCCGGACGGCGCGACGGCGGCGGCCGCCTCGGCGGGCGGGACGTCCACCTCGTCCTGCACGCCAGTCACTTCCGGCTCGCTGCTGACGTCGGGCCGCGCCAGCTCATGGGCCGCCGCGGTGAGCCCGGAGTACGACGTCCGGCGCCAGGTCACGTCCAGCCGGCGGCGGAGCGTGCCCACCGACAGGTCCGGGGGGCGGGCGGCTGGCGCCGACCAGCGTCGGAGCGTGGGCCGGACGTCGACCTGCTCCACGGCGACCAGGTCGCCGACGCGCTCGGCGAAGCGGGCCAGCGACGCGGTCACCGTGGCGTCGACCGGGACCGAGACCCGCGGCGGCGGTTGCTGACCGGCCGACCAGTCGCCGAGCAGCATCCGCCCGAGCGGCCCGCTGGCCGAGTTCCGGGACGGCGCCCACCAGGCGACCACCTGCGACCGGGCCCGGGTCAGCGCGACGTACAGCAGGCGCAGGTCCTCGCCGCGGGCCTCGGCGAAGTGCCGCTCGCGAGCCGCGTCGTAGTCCGCGTCGTCGCTGCCGCCCAGGTGCAGCAGCCGCTGCCCGAGATCGTCGTGGAAGCGCAGGGTGTCCGGGGTGGCCGGCTCGAAGCGGTCCCAGCCGAACGGGACGTACACCACGGGGAACTCTAGGCCCTTGCTGGCGTGCACCGTCACCACCTGGACGGCCTCGGCGTCCGTCTCGAGCCGGCGGCTGCGGTCCTCGGCGTAGTCCTCGCCCGCATCGGCGACCCGACGGCGCAGCCAGTCGGTCAGCGCCGCGACCCCGAACTGGTCCTGCACGACCGCCAGGTGCAGGGACTGCCCGACGTGTCGCAGGTCGGTCAGCCGGCGCTCGCCGCTGGACGTGGCCATCAGGCGCTCGGCCAGGCCCTCCGCAGTGGCCGCCTCGAGCAGCGCGGCGACACCCCGGCCGGTCAGCACCTGCGCCCAGCCGCGCACCCGGTCGGACAGCTCGTCCCGCTCGGCGGCACTCGCCGAGGCCAGCCGGGCGGCGTCCCAGCCGACGAACGGGGTGAGCGCCACGGCGGCGGCGCGGCCGCTGTGACCGGGCTGCTCCAACGCGGTCAGCAAGGTCAGCCAGTCCTTCGCGGCGGCCGAGCCGAAGACGCTGGACAGGCCGGACACCACCGCTGGCACGCCGGCCTCGACCAGGGCGGCGCGAACCGTGCCGGCGTCGGCGTTGCGTTGTGCCAGCACCGCGATGTCACCCGGACGCAGCGCGCGCCAGGTGCCCCGGTCGAGCAACCTGGTCTGCTCGAGCTGCCGCACGACGTCCGCCGCGACGTCCGCCGCGATCAGCAGCCGGACGTCGCCGACCGGCGGCGTCCGGCTTCCCTTGAGGCCGAAGGGTTCTCGGGTGACCTGCCGCAACCGCAGCGGCGCGCCGCCGTCCAGCTCGCGCCCCTCGCGCGCGGCCCGCACGCCGTGCACGACGATCGCCGGGTCACCCAGCGCGGCGCCGCCCATCAGGTGGTCCAACGCCTGCAGCAGCGGCTCGTCGCTGCGCCAGCTGCGGTCGAGGGTCGCGGTGGCGTCCGCGTCGCGCCGGGCGGCGAGATAGGTCACCACGTCCCCGCCGCGGAACGCGTAGATCGCCTGCTTCGGGTCACCGATGAGCACCAGCGTGCGGTGTCCGTGGAACGCAGCCCGCAGGATCTGCCACTGCACCGGGTCGGTGTCCTGGAACTCGTCCACCAGCACGACCTGGTAGCGGTCCCGGACCCGTTGCGCCGCAGCGGAACCGGTCTGCGGGTCGACCAGGGCGTCGCGCAGCAGGACGAGCAGGTCGTCGTAGTCGAGCAGTCGGCGCGCCCGTTTGCGGTGCTCGACCTCGGCGACCACCTGCCGGGCGAACGCGAAGCGGTGTCCGGGCAGCGACCCGGCGGGGGCGCGGGTCGGTTCGAGCCCGGCCTGTGGGTCGCCGACCGCAGCACGGGCGACGCGGCGGGCGTCGTTGACGGTCAGCATCGGTGCCGGCTCCGCGGCGTAGCGCTGCAGGTAGACGTCGTCGACGACCTCGTCGAGCAGGTCGTCGATGTCCGGCACCAGCACTGCGTCCGGGTCGACGTCTGCGCTCGCCCCGAGCGAGCTGAGCATCTGCTGGCAGAAGCCGTGCGTCGTCGCGATGGTCGCCGCGTCGAAGCCGGACAACGCGGTGGTGAGCCGGCGGCGGCGCGCGGCGAGCTCGTCGTCGTCCACGTCGGCCAGGTGCCGGACCAGCTCGTCCACGCTGTCGCGGGCGTCAGGACGGCGCAGTGCCCGTTCCGCCGACACCAGCCGTTCGCGCACCCGGTCCCGCAGCTCGGACGTCGCGGCCCGACCGAAGGTGACCAGCAGCAGCTCGGACAGCTCGGCGACGCCCTCGGCGACGTAGCGGACGGCCAAGGCCGCGATCGTGAACGTCTTGCCGGTGCCGGCGCTGGCCTCCAGCACCGTCGTACCGGTCGGCAGCTCGCCGAACAGGTCGAAGACGGCGGACGGCGCGGTCAGCGGCGAGCTCACGGGGTCACCGTCGACTCGTGGTCCAGCAGCGGGTCCCAGACCCGACGGGCCAGCACGCCGAGGCGGCTGCTGTCCTGCGGCCACCACGCCTGCTCGGTCGCGTCCGGCGTCCCGAGCAGGTCGCCCAGCGAGGCCTGCTCGCCCCAGCACAGCACGTGGTACTCGTCGTCCGCCTCGAAGCCGTCCTGCCAGGTGTGCCGGGCGCTCTCCAGCGCCTGAACCTCTGCGTCCCCGCCGTGCCGGCTGCGGGCATAGGCGTGCGCCGTGTCGACGGGCATCGGCAGCGGCTCGCGGATCGCCCTGTCCCGCAACCGAACCAGGTCCTCCAGGCGCTGCACCGCCCACGGCGCGCTCGGCGTCCGGATCGCGACTACCGCCGCACTCGGTACCCGGGTCGGCGCGCGCCCGATGGTGACCGCCCGCCACGGGACGTCCGGCTCGGAGGCCACCAGCGCGAGGAGCTGGACCCACGCCCGGAGCCGATGCTTGGCCCCCAGCCGCGAGTACACCGTGCGGACCACGAGGTCGTCGTGCACCTCGGGCACCGAGCCGTTGACCACGACGCCGGACGGCAGGTCGGCTCGGACGTCGACCACCCGCGGCGCCCCGACCGCGTAGCGGCGGGCCGCCTGCGCGATGGGCTCGACCCGGCCCGCGACGTCCTGCAGCGTGGCTCGGCCGAGCTCCTTGGGAGGTACTTGCCCGCGTCGCCACTCCGCTGCGAGGGCCAGGCCCGGGTCGACCCCGGCCAGCCGAGCGGTCAGCAGCCGGTCGCCGATCCCCCACGACTGCAGTCCGTCCAGCTGCAGCGGCAGCCGGTCGTCCACCTCGTCCTCGTCGGTGACCACCGAGAGCTGCAACCGCTGCCGGGCGAACCACTTCACCGGGTGCTCGAGCATCCGGACCAGGTCGTCGAGGTCCACCTCGTCCGGGCGGGCCAGCTTGGGCAGGGGGCGGCTGAGGAACTCGACCCGGCCGGCCCGCTCGCCCCTTCCGGCAATCGCGGCGCGGTACCCGGTGGCGTCGAAGCTGAACGGTCCCCGGCGACCCAGCGCCCCAGCGGTGAAGTTGCGCTCGTCCACCGTCTGCAACGGATGCCGGACGACGACGTGGTCACGCAGGCTGCCACCGCCCGGACCGGTGGCCACGCCGTCCAGGGCGTCGAGCAGCTCGCTGACCGGAACCGCCGGTGGGCGGGCGGCGCCGGTGCGCTCGTCGGCCCCGGAGTACAGCACCACCAGGTGCTCGCCGGCCGCGGAGACCGCGTCGAGGAAGAGCTGTCGGTCTTCACCGCGGCGATCCCGCTCGCCGACCCACGGGTCACGCAGCAGCAGGTCGTCACCGTCGGACGACGTGCCGCGCGGGAACGTGCCGTCGTCCAGGCCCAGCAGGCACACCACCCGGTGCGGAACGGCGCGCATGGGTTCCAGCGAGCAGACGGTCAGCGCGCCGGTGCGAAAGCCCGACCGGCTTGGTCGTCCGGCCAGCCGGTCGGCAAGCAGCGAACGCACGTCCGGCAGCCGGATCGGGAGCAGGTCGCGACCTTGCGTCGACTGCCGGGCCTGGGCCAGCACCCGGCGCGCCTGAACGACCTGCCAGCCGTCGGCGACGGCGGTGTCCGCGAGCAGGTCGATCGCCGCGTCCAGGTGGTCCAGCCAGGCCCCGACCGGCTGCGCGCCGTCCAACGCGGCGAGGACCGCGGTGACCCGCTCGACGAGCTCCGCCAGCCGGCCGGCGAGCTCGATGTCCGTGCTGTCCACGTCGTCCAACGGGATCGCCGGCCCGACGAACCGCTCGTGCTCGTCGGCCATCGCGACCCCGAGCAGGATCCGGTCCAACGCGGTGTCCCAGGTCCCCTGGCGCAGCTCGGGCAGACCGAACCGGGCCCGGCGCGCAAGATCCTCGCCCCAGTGCACCCCGGCGGCCACCGACCACCGGCGGATCTGCGCCAGATCGTCGTCGGCGAAGCCGAACCGGCGTCGCACCGGTGCGGTGGCCGCCAGGTCCAGCACCTCGGACGCGCTCACCCGCCCGTCGGCCAGGCTCAGCAGACTCGCGATCAGTGACAGCACCGGGTTCGTCTGCCGCAGCGAGCGATCTGCCAGGCGCACCCGCAGCAGGTGCCCTGGGTGCACCGGCGTCGACGGTTGGTCCACGTCGGGCGCGAGCCCGAAGGTCGCGCCCACCAGCGGGGCGTACGCCTCGACGTCCGGGCACATCACGACGACGTCGCGCGGTTCCAACGTGGGATCGTCGGCGAACATCCCGACCAGGACCTCGCGCAACACCTCGACCTGCCGCGAGCGCCCGTGGCACGCGTGCACCTGGACGCTGCGGTCGGCTGCTGCGACGGCGGGCGGCACCTGGTTCGGGTCCGTGGCGGTGTCGTCCCGCAGGCTCCGCTGCAGCGCGCCGAGCAGGCTGGCCGGCGGTGGGGGTCCGGCGAACATGACGTCCTGGTCGACGCCGAGCGCCGTCAGCCGCAGCTGGAGCTCGGTGGCGTCGCGGGCCATCGAACCGAGCATCGGGTGCGCTGCGACGACGGGCCGTCCCCGGCGCGGCGACATCGGCGACGGTGACGACGTCGCGGAGACCTTCTGCCACAACGCAGGCGAGGGATGTGCCAGCCACAGGTGGACGTCGCGATGCCGGCTCAGCGCGTGCAGCACCAGGAGCTGGTCGGTGGGCAGCCGGGTGGGGCCGAACACCGACAGCCGCGCGGGCAGGTCGACCGCCGCCGCCGACCCGCCGAGCAGTCGGACCGCCTCGTCGAGCCGCTCGGCCGGGCTCGGCACTCCCAGGTGCGCGCGAACCCGGCGCCACAGCTGCGGCTGCCAGGCCAGGTCCGCCGGCACCGGCTGCCCGCCGCCGTCCTCGTCGCGGTCCGCGGCCCAAGCGAGCAGCATCGCCGGACGTTGCGCGCCGTAGCCGGCGAACAGCCGCGCGATGTGCCGGGCCACCCCGAGCCGGCGTCCGCGGCGCAGCTCGTCGTGGGTGTCGGCGCCGACGTGCCGGTTCAGCGCCGCGGACCACGGCTCGCCCGCGCAGGCGTCGATCACCTCGAGCAACGGCCAGCTCAGCGCCTCGGCTCGCCACGGGTCGTCGTCCGGGTCCACCCCGAGCACCCGGGACAGCACACCGGAGACGAGGCGGCCGGGCGAACCGAAGTCGACAGCCGCGCACACGCCGGCCTCGCCGTCCGGCCCAGCGCCGAGGTGGTGGGAGAGCCGCTGCGCGAGCCAGCGCTCCACCCCCCGGGTGGGCACCGCGATCACGTCCGGGATGAACGGGTCTTCCATCGGGACGCCGAGCAGTGCGGCGAGCGGTCCGACGAGCACGTCGGCGCGCTCGGAGCGATGCACCAGCAACACGCGGCCGCCTCCGATTCCTCGACGCAGCAGGCTACAGCGCGGTACCCCTCCCCTGGCCTTCGCCTCCTCGGCACCCTCGCCCGAAATGGGTGAGGACACCGCGAACGGCACCGATCTAGCGTCGTGTGACCGCAATCCCGCCGGGGGCTGCGCGAAAGGGGGCTGCGCGATGAGCGCGATGGACGTTCCGGTGCCGGAGCAGGGGCCCAGTCGGTCGGCGGCCGGGGAGCGCACGGCCGCGCGGGCCGTCCCCAAGAGCGCCTACATCTCCTGGCTCGCCCTAGCCTTCATGACGACCAGCTCGGTGGCCAGCCTGCGGGCCGCACCGACGATGGCGGTCTACGGACTGGCCTGCGTGTTCCTGTACATCGTCCCGGCGATCGTCTTCCTGCTCCCCCAGTCGCTGGTGTCGGCCGAGCTCGCCTCGGGCTGGAACGGTGGCGTGTACCGCTGGATCAGCGAGGGCATCTCCAAGCCGATGGGGTTCCTCGGCGTCTGGTGCCAGTTCGCCATGACGATCTTCTACTACCCCAGCCTGCTGGGGTTCGTGGCGAGCACCTTCGCGTACGTGATCAACCCCGAGCTCGCGACCAACGGCCTCTACACGGCGATCATCATCGTGGTCACCTTCTGGTCCGGCGTGTGGATCTCCTCGCGCGGCACCAAGGCGGTCGCCGGGCTCTCCAGCGGCGGGCTGATCATCGGCACCCTGATCCCGGGCGTGCTGCTCGTCGTCCTCGGCATGGTGTTCCTGGCCCAGGGCAACCCGTCGGCCGCGCCGATGGATGCCGCGCACATCCTGCCGCCGTGGGCCGGCGTGGCCAGCCTGGTGCTGATCGTGAACAACTTCCTGTCCTACTCGGGCATGGAGATGAACGCGGTGCACGTGTCCAGCCTGAAGAGCCCGGGCAAGGAGTTCCCCAAGGCGATGTTCCTGGCCTGCGGGCTGGTGCTGCTGATCTTCATCCTGCCGGCGCTGGCGATCTCCTGGGTGGTGCCGGCGGACGAGCTCAGCCTGACCGCCGGTGTGATGCAGGCCTTCGACGCGGTGTTCGCGAACTTCGGCGTGCAGTGGCTGACCCCGATCCTCGGCCTCATGCTGATCATGGCCTCGCTCGGCGGCATGCTCACCTGGCTCGCCGGGCCATCCAAGGGTCTGCTGCTGATCTCGCGCGAGGAAGGCTACCTGCCGCCATGGCTGCAGAAGCTCAACGCGCACGGCATCCAGCAGAACATCCTGGTCGCGCAGGGCATCGTCACCACGTTCATCGCGCTGCTCTACGCGTTCATCCCGGACGTGTCGAGCGCCTACTGGATCCTGTCGGTCATCACCACCCAGGTGTACCTCGTGGTCTACCTGCTGATGTTCGTCGCCGCCGTGAAGCTGCGACGCAGCCAGCCGGACCACCCGCGCGGCTTCAAGGCCCCAATGATCGGGCTGCTGTGCGTCGTCGGGTTCACCGCGTCGATGGCGGCCATGCTGATCGGCTTCGTGCCGCCCTCGCAGTTCGGTGACGGCTCGCCCTGGGTGTACTTCGCCATCGTGGGTGGCGGCCTGGTGATCGTCGGCCTGCTCGTGCCCTTCCTGTTCTACAAGCTGCGCAAGCCGAGCTGGCGCAACCCTGCGGACGCTGCCGCCGCAGCGGCCGAAGGAGGTGCGTCGTGAGCACCGTCCCGCAGGACCAGAACCCCCGCTCGCGATGGATCGTCTACACCACGGTGGGGCTGCTGTTCGTCGCGCTGATGATCGTGATGCTCACCCAGTACCGCGGCCAGCCCGACCCGCAGAGCGACGTGGCCCAGCAGAAGGCCCAACAGCTCGGCGAGGCCATCAACGAGGCCGGCTACCCCTCGCCCGACGTCGACTCCATCGCCCGGGTGCTGGGTCAGGACGGCGGCGCCGTCTGCGCCTCCCCGCAGGACGCGCTCACCCAGGGGCTGCTCAAGGTCACGATGTCCAACGGAGCGGCCGGCCCCGGCATGCGCCCGGTCAGGATCGACCGGATCGTCGTCGGCGGGCAACGGCTGATCATCCAGACCTACTGCCCCGAGCAGCTCGCCGACTTCGACGAGTTCGTCTCGACGCTCTCGTTCTCCGACACGGTGAAGAACTGATGGCAATGGACCTCGACGCGGTGCGCGGCACGGTGCACGGGCTGATGCCGCGCGCTCGTGCCGAGCTGTCCGAGCTGGTCGCCATCCCGTCCGTCGCGGACGCGCGCCAGTACCCGCCGTCCGAGTGCGCCCGGGCGGCGCAGTGGGTGCTGGACGCCTTCGCCGAGGTCGGGCTCGAGCAGCTGCGGCTCGAGCGCACCCCGGACGGCAGCGACGCGGTCGTGGGTCACGTCCAGGGTCCGGACGGCGCGCCAACGGTGCTGCTCTATGCGCACTACGACGTCCAGCCACCGCTGGACGACGCCGCCTGGCAGACACCGCCATTCGAGCTCACCGAGCGAGACGGACGCTGGTACGGCCGCGGCACGGCCGACTGCAAGGGAAACATCCTCATGCACCTGACCGCGCTGCGGACGCTGCGCGCACTCGACCCCGGCGGCGGCGCACCGTTCCCGGTCACGGTGCGGCTGGTCGTCGAAGGCTCCGAGGAGCAGGGCACCGGCGGGCTCGAGAAGCACGTCGAGGCCAACCCCGCCACCTTCGCCGCCGACGTCATCGTGGTCGCCGACACCGGCAACGCGGAGGTCGGCGTCCCGACCGTGACGACGACGCTGCGCGGCCTGGCGAACGTCGTGGTGTCGGTGCAGGCGCTGGCCGGCGAGGTGCACTCGGGGATGTTCGGCGGACCCGCCCCGGACGCGCTGGCGGCGTTGGTACACATCCTGTCCAGCCTGCGCGACGAGCGCGGGAACACCACGATCGACGGTCTGGACGCGACCGCGACCTGGACCGGTGTCCCCTACCCCGTCGACCAGTTCCGCAAGGACGCCGGCGTGCTGGACGGCGTCGACCTGCTTGGCGACGGGATGGTCGCGGACGTCGTGTGGGCGCGGCCGGCCGTTACCGTCCTGGGCATCGACTGCCCACCGGTGGTCGGCTCCGCGGCCGCCATCCAGGCGAAGGCCGCCGCTCGGCTGAACCTGCGGGTGCCGCCCGGGCAGGACGCCAAGGCGGCCCAGCAGGCCTTGGTCGCACACCTGACCAACGCCGCGCCCTGGGGGGTCAAGGTGACCGTGACCCCCGAGGCCGAAGGCCAGCCGTTCCGCGCCGCCACCGACGGTCCGGCGTACACCACGCTCGCCGCGGCGATGTCGGACGCCTACGGCCGCGACATGGCATCGGCGGGCCAGGGCGGCTCCATCCCGCTGTGCAACGTGTTCGCCGACACCTACCCCGGTGCCGAGATCGTTCTGCTGGGCGTCGAGGAGCCGGCCTGCCTGATCCACGCACCGAACGAGAGCGTGCACCCCAGCGAGATCGAGCACATGGCCATCGTCGAGGCGCTGTTCCTGGCTCGGCTGGGCGGGCACTGATGACCTCGACGTCGTCGACAGCAGCCGCGACCGCGGCCAAGGGCGGGGGCGTGCTGGCGGCCGCCTGCCTGTCCACGTTGGTGGTCAACGCGAACACCTCCGCCGTCACCATCCTGCTGCCCGCCATCAGCGAGGACACCGGGATGTCCGTGGACACGCTGCAATGGGCGGTCACCGGCTACTCGCTGGTCGGCGCCGCCGTCATCGTCACCTCCGGTGCGCTGGGTGACGTGTTCGGCCGCAAGCGCATCTTCCAGCTCGGCCTGCTGCTGTTCGTCGCCTCGTGCGTGTTGATCGCGTTGGCCCCCAACGGTGGCACGGTGATCGCCGGGCGGATGATCCAGGGTGCGGCCGGTGCCACGATCCTGGCCTGCGGGATGAGCCTGCTCTCGGTGGCCACCTCGGGTAACGCGCAGCTGCGCGCCATCTCGCTGTGGGGCGCCGCCTCCGCCGTCGGGGCCGCCCTCGGGCCGGTCCTGGGCGGGGTGCTCGTCGAGGTGACCGGCTGGCAGGGCCTGTTCTGGCTGGACGCCGGGATCGCGGTCGGGTGCATCGTGCTGACCGCCGTGACCGTGTCGGAGTCCCGCGACCCCACCAGGTCGCGCTCGATCGACCTCGCCGGCACCGTCCTGGTGGCACTCACGCTCGCGTCGCTGATCCTGGCGCTCAGCAAGGGCAGCGACTGGGGCTGGGCGTCCGCGGCCACCATCGGCTGCCTCCTGGTCGGAGTCGCCGCCGCCATCGGCTTCGTCATGGTGGAGCAGCGGGTCGACGCCCCGCTGCTGGACCTGGCGTTGCTGCGCAACCGGATCCTGGTCGGTTCCACGATCGCCATCCTGATCGGCGCGGGCACCATCAACGGTCTGATGTACCTGCTGAGCCTGTACTTCCAGGACCCCAGCGCCCTGAACTTCTCCCCCTTGCAGGCGGGCGTGGCCACCCTGCCCGCGGCCGCGGGTCTGGTCGTCATCGCACCGATCGTGCCGAAGCTGGCAGCTCGCGCCGGCGGCCGCAAGGTGATCGTTCTCGGCTTCCTGATCACCACCATCGGCTTCGTCGCCATCGGCTTCGTCGACGCCGACTGGAAGTACCGCGCGTTCCTGCTGCCGCTGATCGCGATCGCGGTCGGGATGGGGCTCTCGAACGGTCCGGCGTCCTCGGCGTCCACGGCCGCGGTGGCCCCCGAGCAGGTCGGCGCGGCGTCCGGGGTGTCGAACATGGCCCGGTACGTCGGCGCCGCGGTGGCAACGGCGCTGGCCGCGACCATCTACGCGAGCGTCACGGCGAGCGCCACCGCGGACGGCAAGAGCGCCAGCGTCGCACTGGCCAGCGGACTCGGTGCCGCGTCCTGGGTGATGGCTGCCTTCAGTGCCGTCGGGGTGCTGATGGGCGTCCTCGTGCGCCGTCACCAGCGCCAGGCCGGCACGCTCGCCGACTCGGCGGCGGCCGCCGCCGCGCATACCCACACCCTGCCCACCAGCGCGACGCCGAAGGTCCCGGAGGAGGGGGTGCGGGCCTGACGCCTGGACCAGCTCATCCTCGACCGCATCGACAGGGCGGCGTCGCGCCGTCAGTCTGGTGTGACAGGCTGCGATCGGAGTCGACGTGCGCCAGACCGGAACCCGGGACTACCTCAAGGGCGCGTTGTGGGTCTACCCCACGGTCGCGGCAGTACTGGCGCTCGCCGCCGGGTCGGTACTGAGCTCCATCGACGTCCCGCCGGGGTCCTGGCTCGAGCCGCTGCTGTTCCAAGGCACCGCCGACGACGCGCGTAGCCTGCTGATCGGCATCTCGGGGACGATGATGACCGTCATCGCGCTGGTGCTCGGCCTCACCCTCGTCGCGCTGCAGCTGTCCTCCACCCAGTTCTCGCCGCGCATCCTGCGGAACTTCCTGCAGGACAGGGTGAACCAGGTCGTGCTGAGCGTCTTTGTGGCCACGTTCGTCTACAGCACGGCGGGGCTGTACACGGTGGGCATCAACAGCGGTCGGCGTACCGACGAGTACCCGCAGCTGGCGGTCACCCTGGCGATCGCCCTGATGTTCGCGAGCCTGATCGTGCTGGTCTACTTCGTGCACCACATCTCGCACTCGATCCAGGTGGACCAGGTCATGGTGACCATCGAGAACCGCACGATGCTGGCCATCGAACACGACCTGCCCACGAAGGACGTGTACACCGAGGGGATCCCGTTGCCGCCCGCCTGGGCGGTCCCGGTCAGGGCCTACCGCTCCGGATACGTGCAGACGCTGCACCCCAGCTCGCTGGTGCGCGCCGCGAGCGCGGCCGGCGTCGTGGTCTCGGTCGTCCCGATGGTCGGCGAGCACGTGCTGGCCGACGAGCCGCTGGCCTGGCTCTGGCGACCGACGGCGGACGACCCGACGCCGGACCCGGCCGCCGTCGCCGGAGCGGTGCAGGACGCCGTGCGCATCGGCTTCGAGCGGACCGCCGAGCAGGACGTCGCCTTCGGCATCCGCCAGCTGGCCGACGTCGCGGTCAAGGCGCTGTCGCCGGCGGTCAACGACCCGTACACCGGCATCCAGGCGCTGGAGCACATCTCTGTGGTGCTCACCGCTCTCGCATCCAGGTCGCTGGGCAGCCAGCTGGTCCCGGACGACTCCGGTGCCCTGCGGGTGGTGCTCCGAGGGCGAGACCTGGAGTACCTCGTCGAGCTCGCCACCGGCCAGATCCGCCGGTACGGGCGCGACGAACCGCGCGTGCTGCAGGCCCTGCTGCGCACGCTCCGCCGGACCGGCTACTTCTGCCGGGACGACGAGGGTCGGGCGGTGGTGGCCCGACACGTCCGCCTCGTCATCGAGGCCGCCCGCACGAACGTGGGCCAGCAGGGGGACCTGGCTCCGGTGATCGAGCACGGCGAAGCCGTCCTGCGCGACCTGACCCGGTAGCCCTCAGTCGCTGGTGTGGTTGCAGACCTCCGGCGCACCCACCAGCTGAGGGTCCAGGTTGCGGTCGCGCAAGGGCTCGACGTGCACCAGGCCCGTCGTGTCCCGCAACGAGACCTGTGGCCGGATCGAGGAGCCCGGCTCGCAGGTCAGCATCACGACGGCGATGAACTCACCTTGCTGACCGGCCGGCACCGTGTCCGTGTCGGTCGGCGACACCAGAACGGTCCGGTTCACCGGCGCCGTCCCCTCCGGCCGCCCTCCGGTCACCACCACGACTGGCCGGTCACCGAGGTTGCGCACATGCACCTCGTAGGTCAGCACACCGTGGCCGCCGTTGCGGAACGACGACGTCAGCGAGGCGACGGCGACCACGGAGAGCCGGTGGCCCTCGGCGCCCTGCTGGGCCCGGTGGGCGCGATGCGTCGCCCACCCGGAACCCAGGGCGATACCGGCGACGAGGGTGAGGACCGCAAGGGCGGCGACCTGACGGGCCGACGGTGGGCGACGTCGACGGCGTCGACGGTGCGGACGTCGTCCGGCGACCGGCTCCGACGCGGCAGCATCCGGTTCGAGCTCCACCACGTCCGTGGGGTGCGGTGTGCCGAACTGCGGGTCGGCCAGCGGCGCTCCTGAGCCCAGGACCTCGTACCCCATGACTCGGAGTATGCGCTCGGATCGGTCCGGCGGCACCCGTGGTCGCGCTTTCAGTCCTCGAAGGTCTCCTGACCGGTCGGCTCGACGTGGTCGACGGCGTTCATCCGCTGGCGCAGCTTGGCCAGCTCCCAGTACATCCGCAGGCGGGCCCGGTTGGAGCTCCCCAGAGGGCGGTGCTCGGCCAGGCTGTGCCACGGGTTGTAGCGAAGAACGTCGGCGAAGCGCAGCTGGGCGTCGGAGTCGAAGCGCTGCCGCACCAGCCGCAGCTCGGCCACCGGGACGTACGGCGAGAGACGCTCGGGCCACTTCACGGTCGCGTTCTCCAGTGGCATCCGGTGCGAGTCGGTCTGCACCTGCACCATGAAGTCGAACGCCCACTCCCCCTCGTCGAGGGTGCGGACCATCGCATCACGAAGATAGTTCTCCGCCGCATGCACCGGGATCCGGGACCGCCTACGGTCCTTGGGGCGCAACGAGTACTGCACGGCCTGGCCCTCGCCGAGCAGGAACGGGACGTTGCTGTAGTACTGGTCCTCGAGCGGGTTCGCGTGCATCGGCGAGTAGAGCAGCTGCATGACCAGGTGCAGCCAGTGCCGCGGGTTGAACGCGTAGCCCAACGGCGCCTTGGCCCGCACCCAGCGCTGCATCTTCGCGTTCTCCCGGATGTCCGGGGTGACGAAGCTGGCCGGGGTGACCAGGATCAGGTCCTGGGTGCCCTGCTCGTCCTCCATCAGCTTCGGCCCTGGCACGCCCATCACCTTGATCCCCACCGAGCACTGGCCGAAGTCCTCGAGGTCGGGCGGGGCGTAGGGGCCGGGCCCGGAGAACCGCACCCAGGCGGGATACCTGCCGGGTTCGGCGAACAGCCCGTGCCGCAGCGGTTCTGGCAGGTCGTCCAGCACAGTGAACTCGGCGCGCAGCACGCCGTAGGTCTTGGTGTTGCCGAACCGCTGGACGGCGCCGGGCAGCCAGTTCTCGCGCATGAACTTGGCGATCTCGTCGATCACGTCCTGGATCAGCTGCTCCTCGCGGTCCAGCAGCTTCTCCTGCGCCAGCTCGAGGTGCTCGTTGCGCCGGAACAGGTTCTGCAGACCCTGGGCCGCGCTGAACAGCGGCGGGCGCAGCCAGCGGTCGAACCACCTGCGGTACAGGAACTCGAAGCGCCGCTCGATGTGCCACAGCCACAAGGTGAAGTCGCTCAACGGCCGCAGCACGTAGAACGTGAACCTGCCCTGGGGGTTCACCGCGGGTCCCCGACCGGACGCCCGGCCAGCTCGGCCAGGAAGCGCAGTGCCCCGAGCCCGGGCAGGAAGAAGTAGGAACCCCCGCGCACGTGCACGAACTGGGGCAGGTCGCGGTACCGACGTCGCAGCGGGACCGCCTGCACGCTGAAGGTCGCGCCGCCACCGTGCCGGACCCCGACGAGCGGGTCGGTGGCGTCGTCGAGCAGGTTGAAGCCCGGGTCGCCGAGCCAGCTGTGCTGGATGAACTCGAACTGGCGAGCCAGGTTCGCGTTGAAGCACAGGAAGTACAGACCGGTGCGCACGGTGCCGTCCGGGTCCTCGGAGCGGAACCCGCGTCCGCGGCGCAGGATGCGGTGCCGGTGGTTGATCTGGATGGACGCAGGGGTGCCGGGGCGCGGGTCCAGGCTGTCCCGGGGGTTGGCTCGGCGCACGTGCGCACCGATCGGGCAGGCCAGCCCGTCCGGATCCGTTGCCTGGTAACCGAAGTCGTTGCGGTCGCCGTGATCGGGGTTGTCGTGGTCCGGGTCCAGGACCAGTGGTGCCCCGCTGGGCCAGCGCCCGACGATCTTGGCCGCCAGGCGCTCGGCCGCGCTCGGGTCGCTGCGACCGGCTTCGTCGCGAGTAGCACGGTCCAGGTAGTCGCGGAAGCCGTCGACGTCCTGCTCGAGCTCGCGCAGTACCAGGTAGGACCCGTTGCGTCCCAGGTCCGCCGAGCCGCTGCCGTCGGCGTCGCGGGGCAGCAGCCGGTGCGGGTCCTGCTCGGCCGGCAGCAGCGGGCGCTCGGAGCGCTGGCCGTACTCGTTGCGGTATCCGAGCACGAACTCGCCGGCCCGGACGACGTCCGTGGCCCCCTGTGCGAGCGGCAACCCGGCGACGACCGGCTGGGAGATTCCGTCGTGGAAGCCGAACGGTTCGCGTTCGCCGAGGGTGTGCGTGTCGAGCTGCGCCACTACAGCCAGCCCGCCTGCCTGGGCCCGGGCTACCGCGGTGTCGCGCAGCGACTGCAGGCCGGCGGCACTGGCGGCGTAGAGCATCAGCAGGAGGTGCACCTCGGGGGTGCCCGGGCCACCCCACCTCCAGGTGCGCGGGTCGTCGTCCTGCACGTCGCCGAGCAGGCGGCTGCGGTACTCGGTGGCCATGCCCGAGGTGAACTGCTGAGAGAAGCCGCTCACCGAGCCGGCGAGGACCTGGATCCCCTGGGTGGTCAGCGCGAGGTGAGTGGCCACGTCGTCCGGCCGGGACGACGCCGGGGTGACCTGCTGCGCCCAGCGGGCCAGCAGGTTGCCGGCGGCCCGCCGGTCCTGCACGGCGAACAGCACGAACACCGCCTCCGGCAGGTTGGGGTACCCGCGCACCAGCAGCCCCTGGATGTCCTCCAGGTCCAAGGACTCGGCCTCCGTGGCGGTCACAGCGACGCCACCCAGCGCTCGGCCTGGGGCTGGTCGAGCTCGAGCCGCAGGCCCTCGCGCAGTGCCGCGTTGGCGTCCACCTTCGGGGCATGCAGTGTCGGGTAGGCCGAGAACCAGACCACCGTCGGCACCTGGTGGCGGCGCAGGTAGCGCTTGAAGGCCAGCTCGTCGTGCGCACCACCGAACAACAGCCAGCGGGTGCTGGGGTAGCCGACGCCGTTGCTGAACACCAGGTTGAGCCCCCAGGCGAGCCGGTCGATGAAGTCGTTCATGTAGCTCTCCTGGCTGCCGTCATAGCTGCTCGCGAAGACCAGCCTGCGGCCGTCGTCCAGCGGCACCCAGCGGGCGAAGTGCAGCGTGCGGACCCCGGCCAGGGTGTTGCGGGCGAAGAACCGCCGGTTCGCGAAGTCGAGGCCGGCCAGGGCGACGCGCATCGTCACCCGGCGGACCAGGCCCGCCTTGACGAACCCGATCGCGGTGAACGGGTTCTGGGTGGCCCAGTCCTCGTACTGCTCCACGTCGTGCACGTGCTTCGGGTCGACGGCCCCGGTCTCGGCGACGTCACGTCGCTCGTGCAGGCGGATGGCCACCAGGAAGACCACCAGCAGCGCGAGCAGCAGCGGCAGCAGGACGATCGCGAGGACGGCGAGCCCCGCGACCATGGCGATCGACACCAGCCTGGTCGGCGCACCGCTGCGGTCGGCGCCGTGCAGCGCCCACGCCAGGTCTGGCCGGGAGCGCACCTGCTCGCGCAGCCGAGCGTGCACGGCGAGCGCATCGCGGCCGGCACCGAGGTCGTCGTCGGTCATCTTCTCGAGCT
This sequence comes from Angustibacter sp. McL0619, assembly GCF_049994355.1. Classification (NCBI taxonomy): domain Bacteria; kingdom Bacillati; phylum Actinomycetota; class Actinomycetes; order Kineosporiales; family Kineosporiaceae; genus Angustibacter; species Angustibacter sp. McL0619. The sequence continues at coordinate 3,472,957 of NZ_CP188257.1, forward strand.
CCTCGCGCAGCCGGGCCTCGTCCCTGACCTGCTGGAGGCTGCGGCCCCTGGTGTGCACGTAGACGGCTGCGGGAGAGAGCGCGTGCGCGCTGAGCCAGCCGACCCGGTCTTCGACGGACGGCTCGGCCGGGTAGTCGGGACTGCGTCCGAACAACGCGTCCAGGCCGTGCCCGGCGACCGTCGCCAGGTCCTGCAGGTGCCGATGCTGCGGGAGGTCGACGTCGCTCATGTACACCAGCGACGGGGCGATCGTCGCGCCGTCCGGGTCGCCAACCTGCTCGAGCACGAACACCCGCGCGAAGTGCACGCCCGGCAGCGACGCAAGCGGGAGCAGGACGCCCGACTCACCTTCGGCGCGGATCTGCCGGAGCAGCTCGACGACGGCGGGTACGGCGTCAGGCGGCAGGGGTGCGTGCACGGTGACCGCCGACTGCCGCGGCATCTGCGGCTCAGCTACGACCGGGGTTGCCGCGCAACGTGAACCACGCGACGCGTTTGTGCCAGGTCCACACCACGCCCAGGTACAGGCCAGGTGCCACCAGCCGGATCTCGTCCCGGACCATGCGCGCCACGAAAGAGGTGCGCGAGTAGTCCAGGACGACGCACTGCTCGCCGTCCACCCAGCTCGGCTCGTGCGCCAGTCGTGCGGCGATCAGCCGCAGCCGCAGCGGGGTGATCTTGTTACGCAGCATCCGTTGCCGGCCGTTGACCACCTTGCCCTGCCAGGCAACCGCGTAGGCCCCAACGGCTATCGGCTTGGCCAGCACCGTGCCGGGAAAGATCAGCACCGTCCCGCGCATGTTGCCGTCCGGGATCGCGCCGGGCGGGCTGGCCCGGAACAGCACGTCCAGCTCGGCGTTGCTCATGGCGAGCAGCGCGGACTCGTCGATCAGCGCAGTCGACTGCGGCTCGGGCTCTCCGGACAGCTCTGCGGCCATCGAGGTGCTCCTCTCGCCGGCCCTGCGGGCGGCGTCCCGCCGAACGCGCCCACGATCCTCCGGACCTCAGCCGGTTGTAAAGAAGAGCGTGCAGCTGATCGGCTGATACCGGCAGCCTGAGGGACCGTTGACAGTGCGTGTGGGCGCTGAGAGTGTGGCCACACCTGCAGGCCGCCGGGGAAGGGGCCGCTGCCATGGACCCGACTCTGGCCCGGAAGGCACTCGCGACGGTCCGGCTCGTCAACGGGACGCTGGGCTTGCTCGCCCCCCAGCTGCTGCTACGGCGGCTCGGGACCGATCCGGACATCGACCGGTCCGGCTACTACCCGTTCCGCATGTTCGGCATCCGGACCCTGGTCATCGGGGTGGAGCTGCTGGTGCTGAAGGGCGACCAGCGCCGCCGGGCGGTGCGCCTGGCCGTGCTGATCCACGCCAGCGACACCGTCTCGGCCGCACTGGCCGGCATCCGCGGCGACCTCGCCCGCAAACCGGCGGCCGTCACCACCGCGATCTCCGCCACCAACACCGCACTCGCGATCATCGCCACCCGGGAGTAGCGCCATGGCCCGCAGCTCAGCCGCGAACCCCCTTGCCCAGCCGTCCGCGTACCGGTCGGGCCTCGGCTGGCGGGTCTACGGCCAGGTGTGCGAGCGGCTGGACCACAAGGTGGGCTGGGACAAGCTGCCCAGACCGCTGGGGCTGCTGGTGCTGGTCGGACTGCGCAACGTGCTGCGGCGGGAGAACCTGTACGACACCAACGGTGCGCCAGCCCAGAACCTACCTCCGCTGGAACCGGCGTCCCCCACGCATCGCACGCAGCGCACCGCGGACGGCAGCCACAACGACCTCGACGAGCCGCGGATGGGCATGGCCGGCGCCCGGTTCGGCCGCAACGTCCCGCTGTCGGCCGGGGTCGCCGAGTCCGGCGATCGGCTGATGACACCGAACCCGCGGGTGGTCAGCCGCCGGCTGATGACCCGCACCACGTTCCAGCCGGCGACCACGGTGAACGTGCTGGCGGCCACCTGGATCCAGTTCATGGTCAAGGACTGGTTCTCGCACGGTCCCGGCGACGCGACCCGGACGTTCGACGTCCCGCTGCCGGCCGGGGACCCGTGGCCGGCCCCGCCCATGCTCGTGCCGCAGACCCTGGCCGACCCGACCCGCGCGAACCCGGACGACGGCCCGCCCACCTTCGTGAACATCAACACGGCCTGGTGGGACGGCTCGTCGATCTACGGCAGCAACCTCGACCAGCAGCGGATCATTCGATCCGGCGTCGACGGAAAGCTCAACGTGTCGGCGGACGGCATGCTGATCCTGCCGGACGAGCCCCAGCTCGACCCCACGCGGGTGCCGGGGTTCTGGGTCGGGTTGGCCGCCATGGGCGGGCTGTTCACGTTGGAGCACAACGCGGTCTGCGACCGGCTGAAGGCGGACAACCCGACCTGGTCCGACGAGGAGCTGTTCCAGCGAGCCAGGCTGGTGGTCTGCGCCCTGATCGCCAAGATCCACACCGTCGAGTGGACGCCGGCCATCATCAGCCACCCGACCACCGTCACCGGGCTGCGCGCCAACTGGTTCGGGCTGGCCGGCGAGCGGGTCAGCAAGACGTTCGGCCGGATCAGCCGCAGCGAGATCCTCAGCGGCATACCGGGTTCGGAGACGAGCCACTACGGGGTGCCGTACTCGCTGACTGAGGAGTTCTCGATCGTCTACCGGATGCACCCGCTGATCCCGGACGACTACGCGATCCGGTCCGCGGCCGACGACCGGACGGTGGCCGACTACACGTTCCGCGACCTGGCCGGACCGGCCGCGCGCATCGTGCTGGGGCAGGTGTCGATGACCGACCTGCTGTACAGCTTCGGGACGGCCAACCCGGGCGCCATCGTGCTGAACAACTTCCCGCGGTTCCTGCAGGAGTTCCAGCGCCCGGACGGAAAGCTCAACGACCTGGCAGCGGTCGACATCCTGCGCACCCGCGAGCTCGGCGTCCCGCGGTACAACGAGTTCCGCCGTCTGCTTCACCTCAAGCCGGCCGCGGACTTCCTCTCGCTCACCGGCGACGCGGACCTGGCCGCCACCATGCAGGACGTGTACGCAGGTGACATCGAGAGCGTGGACACCATCGTGGGGATGTTCGCGGAGCAGCGACCGACCGGGTTCGCGTTTAGCGACACGGCGTTTCGCATCTTCATCCTGATGGCGTCCCGACGGCTGAACTCGGACCGGTTCCTGAGCCAGGACTTCACCCCCGAGATCTACAGCCCGGCCGGCTTCGCCTGGGTGCGGGACAACGACTTCAGCTCCGTCGTGCTGCGACACCACCCGCAGCTGAGGGCCAGCCTGCACGGCGTGCAGAACCCGTTCGCGCCGTGGGTCAGCAGCGGCTGACCGCGCGCGCTCAGCTGCCGAAAGCGGTCAGGAAGCGGTCCCGGAACGCGTCCATCCGCCAGACCGGCGCGTCAGCGGCGGGGCGCAGCCCGGGCTGCCAGCCCCACCCGGAGATCCGGTCCAGCACCGCTGGGTCGCGGGCGATGACCGAGACCGGGACGTCGTGGCCGGCGTGCTGGCCGGACACGATCGTGGCCGGCTGGTGGTCGCCGAGCACGACGAGCACGAGGTTCGGGTCCTGCTGGTGGGTGACGAACGAGACCAGCGCGTCCATCGAGTACTGGATCGACTGCTGGTACGCGGCGCGCACCGCGCGCGGATCGCGCCACACGACGTCCGGCGTCTGGCCCTGCTCGGGCATGCCGTGGAACACCGACCCGTCGCCGACGTCCGCCGGGTCGACCATCCGCGGCAGCGGGGCCCACGGCGTGTGGCTGGACACCAGGTCGATCTCGGCCATCACCGGCGCTCGGTGGGTGCCGGTGAGCTCGCGCCGGCCGAACTCGGTGAGCGTGTACTGGTCGGGCATCGCCGCGTAGCTGAACGAGGGCCCGGCGTACCCGACGTTGGCCGCGTCGTAGAGCTGGTCGTAGTGGTAGAACGACCGGCCCTGCGGCCAGTCCCCCTGGTTGGACGGCACGTCGGCCACGGTGCGCCATCCAGCCCGCTGGAACGCCTGGCTCAGGGTGAGTCGATCCCCGGACACCAGCTGGTTGTAGCGCCGCTGGTCGTCCACCCAGAGGCCGGACTGCAGGGTGGAGTGCGCTAGCCAGCTGATCCCGCCGAAGGTCGGCGAGGTCAGGTACGCGCTGCGCGCGGCGAAGCCGGCCCCCTGCAGCTCGCGGGTGCCGGCGTCCAGGCCGGCCTCGACACCGGCGGCGGCGGGCGAGCCGTCGATGGCGACCCGGCCATAGCTCTCGACGAAGGCCACGATGACGTCCTTGCCGCGCAGGCCGGTCAGCAGCTGAGCGGCCGGAGTGCTGCGGAACGGGTCGACGGCCGCGGCACGGGTGAACGCCTGCTGGTCCTGGAGTCCGGCACGGACCTCGCGCACGTGGCGGACGGCCAGGTCGGTGACCGGGGCGCCGGCCAGCGGAGCACCCGGTACGAGCTGCAGGCCGAGCAGCGTAGCGGCCAGCCAGCCGGCCGCCACCAGGGCGAGCGCTCGCACCGACGCCCGACGGTGGGTCGCCAGCAGTTCGGTCAGCCGCCGCAGCGACAACGGCAGCAGCACCAGCAGGCCGAGCAGCACGCCGCCGGCGACGACCAGGAAGACGCCTGCCTCGACTCGCCCGATCGACTCGCGCAGCAGCCCTGCGGCAGAAGGGAAGTAGGCCCAGTCGCCGAGCGGGTCGAAAGGCCGACCCAAGGCGAGGTAGAAGCCCATGTCGAGGACCCGCACGACGGCCAGCACACCGAGCAGGGCGCCGCCCAGCAGCGCCAGCACGCGTCGTGGACGGTCCGGCAGCACGAGCGCGACGGCCACGACGAGCAGACCCTCGACCGGGATCCGGGCGAACACCAGCGGGGTGAGCTGGCTGACCCGGTCCGGGGCGACCAGCGCGAACCACACCAGAAGGCCGGCCAGCACCGTCGCCAGCACCCGCAGGACCGCACGTAGCCGGGGCCTCGCGTCGAGCCCCGTCAAGCCGTCGGGTTGCTTCTCCCCTGAGCCCAGCTGCGTCAGGGTCGTGGCAGCCACGCCTCAGCTCCGCTCTGCCAGGACCGGGACGACCACCAGCGGTTCAACCCGCTCGACCGGCTCGTACCGGCGGTCGTACCGATGCAGCCACAGCCAGCACACCTGCCGCCCGAACGACTCGACCAGCAGGGCGAGCGCGACCAGCAGGGCGAGCGTCGCCACCAGGTGCGGCAGCACCTGCGCCGCCGCCGCGGTCAGCACGACGCCCTGGACGACGGCGACGACCTTGCACCAGTAGCGCGGCGGGGACGACGCCCGCAGCCACGGCTGCAGCCGACCCAGGCTCACGAAGGCGTAGCGGGCCAGCCCGATGGCCAGCACCCAGGCACCGAACGACCCGGCCACCAGCACGCTGAGGACCAGGATGAGAAAGGCGTCCACCTCCATGTCGAACCGGGCCCCCAGCTCGGACGACGTCCCGGTCCATCGGGCGACCCGGCCGTCGACGCCGTCCAGCACCAGCGCCAGTGCGGCCAGGCCCACCAGCATCCACGTGCGGGCGGTCGGCACCGACGTCCCGGCGATGATGGAGTCCGCGACCAGCGCGGCGACGCCGCCGGCTAGGGTGGCCCGCGCCAGGGTCACCCAGTCCGCCGGTCCGAGCCGATCGCGCCCGTGCCGGACCACAGCGCCCGCCAGCACGACCGTCAGGGTCAGCGTCCACCCGACACCGGCCGCCCAGCCGGCCGCGCCGACACCGACCGTCCCGGCCAGGGCAGCGAGCAGCCCGACTTGGGCGACGAGCCCGGAAAGCGGGCCGGTTTGGACCATGCGCACCGTACCTCCGCCTCCTGGGTGTACACCGGTAGCACGGGAAACGCGAGGCTCCGGTTCAAGTCGGGGCACGGGAGGGGTGAGCCGGTGTCCACCGAGGCACTCGCCTACTGGCTGCGCGAGCCCGGTGTGGGCGAGATCCTGCCCACCACCGTGGCGGATCCCGGCCCCGGGGAGGTCCTGGTGCGGACCCTGCGCAGCGGTGCGAGCCGGGGCACCGAGACGCTGGTGTTCAGCGGCCGCGTCCCGCCCAGCCAGCATGCGGTGATGCGAGCTCCCTTCCAGGACGGCGACTTCCCCGGCCCGGTCAAGTACGGCTACCTGAACGTCGGCGTCGTCGAGCGGGGTCCAGCGCACCTGCGTGGCCGAACCGTCTTCTGCCTCTACCCGCACCAGACTAGCTACGTCGTCCCCGTCGAGGCCGTGACCGTCGTCCCGGACGACGTCCCGCCGTCCCGCGCGGTGCTGGCCGGCACCGTGGAGACCGCTGTCAACGCCCTTTGGGACGCCGCTCCCCTGCTGGGCGACCGGATCACTGTCGTCGGTGCGGGCATGGTCGGCTGCTGCGTGGCTCGGCTACTGCGCCGGTTCCCGCAGGTCGAGGTGTGCCTGGTCGACGTCGACCCCGCTCGGGCGGACGTCGCCAAGGCCTTGGACGTGGACTTCGCGCTGCCGGACGACGCCGCGGGCTCGCGCGACCTGGTGGTGCACGCCAGCGCGACCGCCGCGGGCCTGCAGCGTTCGCTGGAGCTGCTCGCCGCCGAGAGCACGGTGCTGGACCTCAGCTGGTACGGCGACACCGAGGTGACGTTGTCCCTCGGCGGCGCCTTCCACTCCGGGCGGCTCGGACTGCGCGCCAGCCAGGTCGGTGTGGTCGCTGCGGCCCGGCGCGGGCGCCGGACGACCCGTGACCGGCTCGCTCTCGCACTGGACCTGTTGCGCGACACCGCGTTCGATGCGCTAATCACTGGGGAGTCCCGATTCGCCGAGCTGCCCGAGGTCATGCCCCGGCTGGCCGACGCGAGCCTGCCGGCGCTCTGCCACACCTTCACGTACCCCGAGAGGTAGGTCCATGTTCAGCGTGACCGTCCGCGACCACATGATGGTCGCGCACAGCTTCCGTGGTGAGGTCTTCGGGCCCGCGCAACGCCTGCACGGCGCCACCTTCGTGGTCGACGCGACGTTCCGCCGGGCGGAACTTGACGATGACGGGATCGTGGTCGACATCGGCCGCGCGGGCGAGGCGCTGCACGCCATCCTGTCCGAGCTGAACTACCGCAACCTCGACGACGAGCCGCAGTTCGCCGGGACGAACACCACGACCGAGGTGCTGGCCCGGACCATCGCCGACCGGCTGGCCGAGCAGGTGCACGCCGATGCCTTGGGGGCCGGCGCCCGCGAGCTGTCCGGACTGGCCGTCACCCTGCGCGAGTCGCACGTCGCGTGGGCCAGCTACGAGCGGGACCTGTGAGCACCCTGCACGTGGTCGTGCCGCAGGGTATCGACGACCCCGCCGAACCCAGCGGGGGCAACGTCTACGACCGCCGGATCTGCACCGGCCTGGCCGCCAGCGGGTGGTCCGTCCGCGAGCGCGACGTCCCTGGCCACTGGCCTGAACCGGACGACGCGGCGCGCAATGCGCTGGCCGAGTCGCTGCGCGCGATCCCGGACGCCTCGGTCACCCTGCTGGACGGTCTGATCGCCTCCAGCACGCCGCAGGTGCTGGAGCCGCACGCCGACCGGCTGCGGATGGTGGTGCTGGTACACACGCCGCTCGGCCAGGGGTTGCCCCCGGACGCCCCGGTCGCGGTCGCCGAGCGGGCCGCTCTTTCCGCGGCCCGGGCGGTCGTCACCACCAGCCACTGGACCCAGCGGTGGCTGGTCGAGACGTACGGCCTGCCGACCGGGCGCGTGCACGTCGCAGAGCCCGGAGCAGACGTCGCGGACCTCGCGCCGGGCACGTTCGCCGGCGGACAGCTGCTGTGCGTCGGCGCGGTCACCCCGGGCAAGGGCCACGACGTGCTGGTGGCCGCGCTCGCCGCCGTCGCCGACCTGCCGTGGCGGTGCCTGTGCGTGGGACCGCTGACCCGCGACCGCGGGTTCGCCGTCCAGGTCGACCAGCAGGCACAGACCGACGGCATCGGCGACCGGGTGCGGTTCACCGGCCCTCGCCACGGTGCCGACCTCTCGGCCAGCTACGCCGCAGCCGACCTGCTGGTGCTGCCCTCGCGCGCCGAGACGTACGGGATCGTCGTCGTGGAGGCGCTGGCGCACGCGGTGCCAGCCGTCGCCTCGGACGTCGGCGGTGTGGGCGAGGCACTGGGTCGCGGGGCCGACGGGAGGCGGCCGGGGCTGCTGGTCGCCCCGGACGACCACGAGGCGCTCGCCGCCGCGCTGCGCAGCTGGCTGGTGGATCCCGACCTGCGCTTCCGGCTGCGCCGCAGCGCTCGGGAGCGCCGCACCACGCTGACCCGCTGGTCGCAGACCACCGAGCGGCTGGCGCACATCCTGGGGCAGCTGGCGGCATGAGCACTGCAGCCGGTGAACCGATGGCCTGCGACCCCCGTGTGTTGGGCAGGGCGCGCGAGGGGACATTGACATGAGCGGTACGTGGTTGAGGTGGGCGCGCGTCCTGGTGGGCGCGGCCATCGTCGTCGCCCTGCTCTGGCGGGTCGGCGCCGACCCCTTCCTGGACGCGTTGCGACGCATCGACGCAGTGTCGCTGGCGGCTGCCTTCGTGATCGCGGTGGTCACCACCGTGTGCTGCGCCTGGCGCTGGAGCCTGGTGTCCCGCGGCCTCGGCGTCGCGGTGCCGCTGCGAGTGGCGGTGCGCGCCTGCTACCGCTCCCAGTTCCTCAACACGACGCTGCCCGGCGGGGTGATCGGCGACGTGCACCGTGGCGTCCGGGCCGGCCGCGACGTCGGGGACGTCGGGCGCAGCCTGCGCGCCGTCGCCTGGGAGCGTTCGGCCGGGCAGGTCGTCCAGCTGGCGCTGGCGGTGGGTGTCCTGCTGGTGCTGTCCTCACCGCTGCGTTCGGTCACCGCGGTGGTGGCGGTCACGGTGGCGGGCGGTGTGGCCTGTGCGGTGCTGGCCGCGCTCGCGCTGTCCCGCGGCGGGCGCTCGTGGCCGGCCAGGCTGGCCCGGACGGTCCGCGCCGACGTCCGGCTCGGCCTGCTCGCCCGGCGCGCCTGGCCCGGTGTCCTGCTGGCGTCCGCGGTGGTGGTGGTCGGGCACGCGCTGACGTTCGTGATCGCGGTACGGACGGCGGGCTCGACCGCTCCGCTGACCCAGGTGCTGCCGCTGGCGCTGCTGGCCCTGCTGGCGATGAGCATCCCGGCGAACGTGGCCGGCTGGGGTCCGCGCGAAGGGGTGGCGGCCTGGTCGTTCGGACTGGTCGGACTCGGTGCGGCACAGGGGGTGACGGCCGCCGTGGTGTACGGCGTGCTGGCCTTCGTCGCGAGCCTGCCCGGGGCCGCCGTGCTGGTGGCCGAGGGGGTCGCTCGTGGCTGAGCGCCCCTACACGCTGCTCAGCTGCGGCATGTCGATCGACGGCTACCTCGACGGCGGCTGCAGTGAGCGCCTGGTGCTGTCCAACGAGGCCGACCTGGACCGGGTCGACGAGGTCCGGGCGGGCTGCGACGCGATCCTGGTCGGGGCGGCGACGGTGCGCAACGACAACCCGCGGTTGCTGGTGCGCGCGCCGGCCCGTCGGGCAGCGCGCGTCGCCCGTGGGCTGCCCGCCTCACCGACCAAGGTGACGGTGACCGCCAGCGGACAGCTCGACCCGGACGCGAGCTTCTTCCAGCCGGACGGCGCGTGCAAGCTGGTCTACTGCGCGAGCAGGGTCGTCGACGAGACCGCGGCGCGCCTGGGGGCAGCGGCCACGGTCGTCGACGGCGGGGCGCCGGTCGACCTGCGCCGGGTCACCGAGGACCTGTTCGAGCGAGGCGTGCGCCGGCTGATGGTCGAGGGCGGCGGGACGGTGCTGACTCAGCTGCTCACCGCAGACCTGGTCGACGAGCTCCAGCTGGTGGTGGCCCCGCTCTTCGTCGGCGACTCCCGGGCGCACCGGCTGGTCGGGGACGGCGCGTTCCCGTGGAACGCCGAGCGCCGCGCGAGGCTCGCCGAGGTGCGCGCGATCGGGGACGTCGTCCTGCTGCGCTACGCCCTGTCCCCCCGGTTCCGGACGGACTGATCGAGGAGAACTGAATGCCCCACGACCTGCCCGTCGCGACCATCCGCACCCAGCTGATGCTGCCCATGCGGTTCGCCGACGGCTTCGCCACGACGGCACGGGTGTTCACCTTCGACGGCCTGGTCGACGGCCGTGAGCACCTCGCACTCGGCCTCGGAGAACGCTCGAAGGCGCTGTGTCCCAACGCCTGTCCGGACGAGCCGGTATTGGTCCGCCCGCACAGCGAGTGCCTGACCGGTGACGTGCTCGGCAGCCAGCGATGCGACTGCGGGCCGCAGTTCCGAGAGGCCGTCGAGCTGATCGCCGAGGCCGGCGGGTACCTGCTGTACCTGCGCCAGGAGGGCCGCGGGATCGGCCTGTACGCCAAGCTGGACGCGTACGGCCTGCAGGACGCCGGCATGGACACCTACCAGGCCAACCTCGCGCTCGGCTTCGGCGCGGACGAGCGCGACTACACCGTCGCCGCGCAGATGCTGCGCGCCCTGGGACTGACCAGGGTCGCGCTGCTGAGCAACAACCCGGACAAGGCCGCCCAGCTCGACCGGCTGGGGGTCGTGGTCACCGATCGGGTACCGACCGGGGTGCACCTGTCCCCGGCAAACGCCGGCTACCTGGCGACGAAGGCCCGCCGCGGCGCGCACACGCTGGAGCTCTGACGACCCTGAGGGGGCCCTATGCGCGGGCGGATCGCGGTGCCAGACTCGGTTCGTCCTCGAGAATCCAAGGAGCTTTCCATGGCCGAGTCAGACGGCGTCTTCCTGTTCATCGCCACCTACCCCGACGAGGACTCGGCCAGAGCCGACTACGAAGTCGTCAAGGAACTGCACCTCGTCGACGCGATCGGGAACTTCGACGCGGCGGTCGTCACCAAGGACGACAAGGGCAAGATCCACGTGAACAAGGACGAGACGGTGACCCGCAAGGCGGCCTGGGGCGGGGTCGCCGCGGGAGCCGTGCTGGGCATCCTCTTCCCCCCGTCCATCCTGGCCTCGGCGGCAGTGCTGGGCACCGCCGGTGGCGTTGCCGGGCACCTGTGGAAGGGCATGTCCCGTAGCGACGTCAAGGAGCTGGGCGAGTTCATCGACGAAGGCCAGGCCGCCCTGCTGGTGGTCGGCGACATCACGGTCTCCGAGGCGCTGGAGAAGGCCGAGCTGAGGGCCGTGAAGGAGATGCGCAAGCAGGTCAACGTGGACCTCGACGAACTCGAGAAGGAGATCAAGGCGGCCAACGACTAGCTCGACGGAGCGGCGGGTGGACGCTGGCGGCGGGTCGACCCCCTCAAGGGTCGTCCGGCTGCTCCCGATCGTAGGCTGGCTGCGCGAGTACGAGCGGCCGTGGCTGCGCGCTGACCTGATCGCCGGCGTGACCGTCGCGGCGCTCATCGTGCCGAAGAACCTCGGTTACGCCGGCATCGCCGGGATCCCGTTGCAGAACGGGCTGTACGCCGCTGCCGCCGGTGCCATCCTCTACGCGGTGTTCGGCAGCTGCCGGCAGATCTCGATGGGACCGAGCTCGGGGCTGGCCGCAGTGGCCGCCAGCGCGGTCGCCACCGCCGGCCTGACCGGCGCGCAGGACATCGCGTCCTTCGTCGCCGGCATCACCCTCGCGTCGGGGGTGCTGTTCCTGCTCCTGGCGATCCTGCGGATGGGGTGGATCGCCCAGTTCCTGTCCCGAGCGGTGGTCACCGGCTTCCTCTTCGGCGCCGCCATCGACGTCGTCATCGGTGAGCTGCCGAAGCTCACCGGTACCGACACCGAGGGCTCGAACTCGTTCCAGGAGCTGTGGTCCTGGTTCGGCTCGCTCGCCGACGCGCAGACCGCGACCGTGGTCGTGGGGGCGCTGGCTCTCGTCGTCGTCTTCGGGTTGCGGGTCGTCGCGCCCAAGGTGCCCGGCGCGCTCGTCCTGGTGGTCGGCGGTCTGATCGCCTCCCACGTCTTCGACCTCGGTGCCCGCGGCGTCGCCCTCGTCGGCGACGTGCCCAGCGGGCTGCCCACCCCGCAGGTGCCCGACCTGGGACTGATGTGGGAGCACGCCGGCACGGTCACCGTGGCCGCGGTCGCGCTGATGCTGATCGGCTTCTCCCAGACGGCCGGCGACGCCCGGTTCTTCGCGACCAAGCACCGCTACCTGGTCGACGTCGACCAGGAGTCGGTCGCGCAGTCGGCCGCCAACATCGGTTCCGGTCTGCTGCAAGGGATGCCGGTCTCGACCAGCCTGTCGGCCAGCTCGCTCAACGACCACTCGGGGGCACGGACGGGGATCGCGTCCATCACCTCCGGCGTCACGGTGCTGCTCACGCTGCTGTTCCTGGCACCACTGTTCTCCGACCTGCCCAAGCCGGTGCTCGGCGCGCTGATCATCGAGGCCGTCGTGATGGGCATGATGAACCTTCCCGAGATGCGCCGGATCTACCGGGTGCAGCGGACCGACTTCTGGGTCGCCATCGCCGCCATCCTCGGCACCCTGGTGTTCGGGGTGCTGGCCGGCGTCGTCATCGGGATCGCGCTGTCGCTGGCCTGGCTGGTCGCAGTGGCCACCCACCCGGACATGCCGCGTCTGGGTCGCGAACCGGGAACGCAGGTCTACCGCGACACCGCCGAGAACCCCGACGACGAGCTGCCGGCCGGCGTGGTCGCGCTGCGGCTGGACGGCGGCCTGTTCTTCGCCACCTCGGACGCGCTCGAGGACCGGATCCGCGAGCTGCTGCAGGGCAGCGGAACGGTGTCCGGGCTGGTGCTGGACTGCGAGGGCATCAACTTCGTCGACTCGCAGGGCACGGCGAAGATGAACGACATCATCGACCTGTGCGAGCAGGCGGGCGTGACGTTGCGCCTGGCCCGGCTCAAGCCGAACGTCCGGACAGTCCTCGAGCGCGAGAACGTGGTCCAGCGGTTGGGTGCAGACCACATCCACGGGAACGTGCACCGCGCGGTCGAGGCGCAGCTGGATCACTAGCCCGACAGCCAGCTGCCCCGGCGGCGGCGCCGGGACAGCTGGCTGCGACCCGTCCGTCAGGCCAGGTCGAACCGGTCGAGCTCCATCACCTTGACCCATGCGCGGACGAAGTCGCGGACGAACTTCTCGTTCGCGTCGTCGGCGGCGTACACCTCGGCGATCGCCCGCAGCTGGGAGTTCGCGCCGAAGACGAGGTCGGCGGCGGTTGCGGTCCAGCGGGTCTGGCCGGTGCCACGGTGGCTGCCCTCGAACACGTTCTCGGCCGACGCCGACGCCTTCCACTGCGTGCCGTCGTCCAGCAGGTTGACGAAGAAGTCGTTGGTCAACGTCTCCGGCCGGTCGGTCAGCACTCCGTGCGGCGACTGCCCGGCGTTGGCGTTCAGCGACCGTAGGCCGCCGACCAGCACCGTCATCTCGGGGGCGCTGAGCCGCAGCAGGTTGGCCCGGTCCAGCAGCCGCACCTCGGCGGGCAGCTTCTCGCCCGCGCGCAGGTAGTTGCGGAAGCCGTCGGCCGTGGGCTCCAGCACGGCGAAGGACTCGACGTCCGTCTCGTCCTGGGTGGCGTCCGCCCGCCCGGGCGTGAAGGGGACCGTGACGTCGTGGCCGGCCCGCCGGGCGGCCTGCTCGATGCCAGCGCTCCCACCGAGCACGATCAGGTCCGCCAGTGAGACCCGCTTGCCGCCGGCCTGCGCGTCGTTGAACTCTCGCTGGACCCGTTCGAGGGTGGCCAGCACGTCGCCGAGCTCGGTCGGGTCGTTGACCTCCCAGTCCCGTTGCGGCGCAAGGCGTATCCGCGCTCCGTTGGCGCCACCACGGTCGTCGGTGCCACGGAAGCTGGACGCCGACGCCCAGGCCGTGCGCACCAGCTGTGCGGTCGACAGGCCCGAGCCGAGCAGGCTCGCCTTCAGGGCGGCGATGTCGTCGTCCCCGATCAGCTCGTGGTCTGCGGCCGGGACGGGGTCCTGCCACAGCTGGGCCGGCGGCACCCACGGGCCGAGGTAGCGCGAGGCCGGGCCCATGTCGCGGTGCAGCAGCTTGTACCAGGCCTTGGCGAATGCGTCCGCGAGCTGGTCCGGGTTCTCGTAGAACCGCCGGGAGATCGGCTCGTAGGCCGGGTCCAGCCGCAGCGCGAGGTCCGAGGTCAGCATCATCGGCGCGTGCCGTACCGAGGCGTCGTGCGCGTCCGGTACGGCGTCGGCCGCGGCGCCGTCCTTCGGCTTCCACTGCTTGGCCCCGGCCGGGCTCTCAGCCAGCTCCCACTCGTGGCCGAACAGCGTCTCGAAGAAGCTGTTGTCCCAGGCGGTCGGCGTCGGCGTCCAGGCGCCTTCGAGGCCGCTGGTGATGGCGTCCTTGCCCGCGCCGGTGCCGTAGGTGTTCTTCCAGCCCAGGCCCTGCGCCTCCAGGGGCGCACCCTCGGGCTCCGGCCCGACGTAGTCGGCCGGCGCCGCACCGTGGGTCTTGCCGAAGGTGTGGCCGCCAGCGATCAGCGCGACCGTCTCCTCGTCGTTCATCGCCATCCGGCGGAACGTCTCGCGGATGTCGCGGGCCGAGGCCAGCGGGTCCGGACGACCGTTCGGGCCCTCGGGGTTGACGTAGATCAGGCCCATCTGGACCGCGCCGAGCGGGCCGGACAGCTGCCGGTCGCCGCTGTAGCGCTCGTCGCCGAGCCAGGTGTCCTCTCCGCCCCAGAAGACCTCCTCGGGCTCCCAGACGTCCTCACGGCCGAAGCCGAAGCCGAAGGTCTTGAACCCCATGGACTCCAGGGCGCAGTTCCCGGCGAAGACGAGCAGGTCGGCCCACGAGATCGCGCGGCCGTACTTCTTCTTCACCGGCCAGAGCAGCCGGCGAGCCTTGTCCAGGTTCGCGTTGTCCGGCCAGCTGTTCAGCGGGGCGAAGCGCTGCGCGCCGTCGCCCGCGCCGCCGCGTCCGTCCTCGATCCGGTACGTGCCGGCGGCGTGCCAGCTGAGCCGGATGAAGAGCGGGCCGTAGTGGCCGTAGTCGGCCGGCCACCACTCCTGCGACGTCGTCATCACCTCGTACACGTCGCGCTTGAGGGCGTCCACGTCCAGGCCTGCGAACTCCTGCGCGTAGTCGAAGTCCTCGTCCATCGGGTTGCCCCGCGGCGAGTGCTGGTGCAGGACCTGAAGGTCGAGCTGGTTGGGCCACCAGTCCTGGTTCGTCCGGGGCCGCTGCCCCTTCGCCTCGGGGGGAGCGATTACCGGGTTCTCGCTTTCGCTGCCGTGCTCAGACACGTCGGTCCTTCTCCTCTTCGATGGGTCACTTCATGGCTGGTCGCTCAGACCGCTAGCGCGGCACACTCGGGGCATCGTGCCCAGTACGTCACCTCGGCCTCTTCGATCGCGAACCCGTGGTCGTCGGACGCGGTCAGGCACGGCGCCTCGCCGACGGCGCAGTCCACGTCGGCGATCGCACCGCACGACCGGCACACGACGTGGTGGTGGTTGTCGCCCACTCGGGCCTCGTAGCGGGCCACCGAGCCGGACGGCTGGATGCGTCGCAGCAGCCCGGCGCCGGTCAGTGCCCGCAGCACGTCGTAGACCGCCTGGTGCGACACCTCGCCCAGGTCGCGCCGGACCAGGCGGATGATCGAGTCGGTGTCCGCGTGCGGATGTGCATGCACGGCCGAGAGCACGGCCACCCGCGGGCGGGTCACCCGCAGGGACGCCGCACGCAGCAGCAGGTCGAGCTCGGACGTGCTGGGCACGTCGGCCAGTATCGACGATGATCTGGAACGAGTAAAGTCTTGCCGGCCGCCGAGCTCGCCGGGCGGCACGAAGGAGCCGGCCCACCGGTGATCCGGTGAGCCGACTCCGTGCGGGGCTGGTGACGCCTGGGGACTCAGGCAGCCGGGACGGACCGGAATCCCTTGACGGTCAGCCAGACCCCCAGCGAGAACTCCCACGCCGCGATCGGGAGGGCGCAGAGCGCACCCGCGCCGGACACCTGATCCCAGAGACCGAAGATGGTCGCGCTGGCCGACATCAGGATCAGCGGCGCACCGATCAGGCCGACGGTCGGGATGATCCGCGGGACGAGCCGTCCCTTGTACATGGCGTAGCCGAGGAAGAGACCGTTGACGCCGGCGATCACGCCGGGGCCGACCAGGAACGTCCACTGGCGCATCGCGACCAGCGCCTCACCTGTCACCCCGACCGCGTCGGCCTGGGCACCCGTGGCGCCGGCGAAGTGGCCCTGCAGCGTCACGACGGACAGCACGCACACGACGCCGACCAGGATGAGCGCTGACTCCACCACCCGGGAGGTCACGAAGCCGATGGCGGCGGTCCGGCTGATCCGGCGGGTGACCGGGTAGAGGGCGACGGCGGTGCCGATGCCGGCGGCTGCCGTGACGATCTCGAGCCAGCTGCCCCACAGCACCGGCGTGTTGCTGCCGGCAGAGCTGATGTAGCCGGTCGGGTCGTCGATGAGGTGTGCGAACAGCTTCAGCTGCGGGAACGAGGCTACGAAGGTGATCAGGTAAAGCACGCCGGCGGCGAGCGAGACTCGCCGCATGGGGTCCATCGTGCGGCGTGCGGTCGGTGACGCGGTAGGGGGCGTCGCGGGCGCGGTGTCGGTCTGCGTGGTCATGTCAAGCTCCTTCGGGTCTGTGCCGGGTCGGAAGGGATCGGGGTGACCGACAGGAGCGGCACACCGATGTCGCTGAGCTTTCGCAGCAGGCCGTGCAGGGCGGACTGGTCGACGACCGTCCCTTGGATGACGGTGGTTCCGTCGTCCTCCTGGGTGAGGGTCATGCCGTCGAACCAGTCCGTCCAGCGGGTTGCGAGGTGGCCGCTGACGCGGATCGCGTAACGCCCCGCACCGGGTTCGTGGCTCCTGGCTGCTTGGCTCATGGCCAGAAGGTGTCAGCCGATGTGGTGAGCGGTCATCACCACATGTGGTGAGCTCGTGGCCGGCCGGGTGAGAACGGCGGTCAGCTGGGTCGTCGGCCGGGCAGCAGGTCGAGCGCCTGCGCCTGGCGGACCGCATCGCGTCGGCTGGTGACGCCGAGCTTGGTGTAGATGCTCTTGGTGTGCGTCCGCATCGTGTTCAGGGACACGGACAGCGCGCGGGCGATGTCAGGCCCGCCCAGGTCGGTGCCGAGCAGTCGCAGCACGTCGAGCTCGCGCTCGCTCAACGGGTCCACGAGAGTGGTCGGGCCAAACGGGCTGGGCTCGGTGCCGGCTGTCGAGGCCTGAAGTCGCCGGAGGTGGCCCCGGGCCGACGCCTGTTTCGTCAGCTTCCTCAGCAGCGCGGCCATCGGCGCCCCCTCGTCGGCGAACACGCGCACGTAGCCGGGCGGCTGGGCGAGGTCCACGCCGCGGTCCAGCGCCGCGAGCGCAGCCGAGGTTTCGCCTCGGCCGTGCTCCGCCAGGGCCAGCAGCACCAGCAGCTCGATGACCGTGCCACCGCGGCCGCCTGCCTCGGCGGCGGCCAGCAGCCGCCGAAGCAGGCGGAGGGCGTCGTCGAGCGCCGCGTCGTCCCGCTCACCGCGGTGCCGGGCGATCAGCAGCCGGACGAGCGTGACGTGCTCGTACTCCCGCAGGTACGACAGCTCGTCGTCGGCTGACAGCTGACGTTCACCGGCCCAGGCCGCGGCCTGGCCCAGCTCGCCGCGACGCAGCAGCAGTCGGGCGCGCATCGCAGGAACCGGGCGCACGTTCGGGGAGTAGTCGCCGTCGTACACCCGGTTCGCCTCGTCGAGCAGCGCGAGGGCGGCGTCCAGGTCGCCCTCCACCTCCCTCAGCCGGGCCTCGACGACCCGCCGGCGATAGGGGTTCTGCGGCAGCCCGTTGTGCTCGCCCAGCCGGTCGCTGACCGCCAGGTGCTCCGCGGCGGCCGCCACGTCGTCCTGCTCGAGCAGCACCCCCGCCAGCCCGACGTGCATGTCGGCCGTTCCCCGCAACGGCTCGCCGCCGCCGGACTCCCGGGCTGCCAGGTCGAGGGCCTGCTGGTACGTGCGGACCGCGTCCGGCAGCCGTCCCTGGGTGCAGCAGATGTCGCCGAGCGTGATGGTGCAGCCGAGGACGTCCGCGAGAAAGCCGACGTTGCGCAGGCCGGCGACCGACTCGGTGTAGGCCGCGTGGGCGGCGGCGAGGTCCCCGTTGGCCCAGGACGCGAGCCCGGCGAGGGCACCTGCCGAGGCCCGCACGAGGTCTCCGTGCGGCGGCGCTAGGGACAACGCCTCCCGCGCTCGGGTGACTGTGCCGGTCAGGTCCCCGTGAGCCAGCGCCAGCGCGGCCCGGTACAGCTCGACGGCGGCCGGCACGGAGCGGTACGCCTCCTGGTCGACGACGACCAGGCCGGGGGGCGGCTGCGCGAACCACGTGCCGTCGTCCGACCGCACCGAGCGCTCGATGCCTGACAGCCGCTCGGCGACGGAGTCGAACTGCGACACCTGCGCCAGGACGCCGACGAAGGCGACGCCGAGCACCGGCCTGACCTGCACCACCTCGTCGGGCAGTACGCGCACCCACCGGGCGAGCTCGGCCTCCCGTCGGCCCTGCTGCATGGCCGGCATGGCGAGCTCCATCAGGTCCGCGGCACGGCCGACGTCACCCGCGGACAAGGCGTGGTTGATGGCCGGCGAGGTCTGCCCGGCGGCCTCGAACCAGCGGCTGGCGCGCAGGTGCAGCTCAGCCAGCCGGCTGGCGTCGTCCTCGAGCAGGTGCGCTCGAAGGACGTCTGCGAACAGGTGGTGGTACCGATACCACTGCCGCCGGTCGTCCAGCGGGACGACGAAGAGGTTGGCGCGCTCCAGCGACTCCAGCCGTGCCCTGCCACCGGACTGTCCGGTCACGGCTTCGCACAGCGAGCCGCACAGGCGGTCGAGGATGCTCGTCGTGAGCAGGAACTCGCGCAGGTCCACGGGCTGGCGGGCCAGCACCTCCTCGGCGAGGTAGTCAACGACGTAGCGGTCGTCGCCCGCGAAGCCGGCGATGAAAGCACTGGCGTCGCCGCGGTCCTGCATCGACAGCCCCGCCAGCTGCAGGGCGGCGATCCACCCCTCGGTGCGCTCGGCCAGCATCGCGACGTCCGATCCGTTGAGCGCGAGGCCCATCGGCCCGCTCAGGTACTCGGCCGCCTCCTGCTCGGTGAAACGCAGGTCGGCAGAGCGGATCTCGACCAAGTGGCCGCGGACCCGATGACGTGCCAGCGGGAGCGGCGGGTCGGCCCGGGTGGCGATCACCAGGTGGACCTGGGCCGGCAGGTGGTCCAGCAGGAAGGCCATGCCGTCGTGGATCTCCTGAGAGTCGATGACGTGGTAGTCGTCCAGGACGAGGACCAGCTCGCCGTCGTGAGCCTGCAGCTCGTTCAGCAGCACGGTCAGCGCCGCCTCGGTCCGCGGCGGCCGAGACTGCAGGAGCGCGAGGGCGCCGGCGCCGAGGCCCTCGACCCGGGCACGCAAGGCGGTGATGACATACATCCAGAACAGGGTCGGCTCGTCGTCGCCCTGGTCCAGCGACACCCAGGCCAAACCTGGGGCGGGGGCCGGCAGGTCGGCCAGCCACTGCATGAGCAGGGTCGTCTTGCCGAAGCCGGCCGGCGCGGACACCAGGGTGATCGCCGACGTCGCGCTCGTACCGAGTCGTCGGCCCAGCCTCGGCCGCGCCAACGTGCCCGGACGTCGTCCGGGCACGTTGGTCTTGCTGTCGAGCAGAGGACCTACCATCGCCGTCCAAGTCTCGCGCGCCGCACGGCACCATCCTCCCCCAGTCGCAACCTCTCAGGCGGTCATCAAGGTGTTGTGCGTCGAGGCGATCTGCCAGTCGCCCGCACCGTCGGGCCGGCGCACGAAGACGCTGGTCGACATTGCGTGGTGCCGGCCGGCCAGCGGACCCGACGGGGCGTCCAGCGTGCTCATCGCGATCGACAGCACGACCCCGGGCGCGGTCTCGGTGGCACTCACCAGCTCCATCCGGTTGACGCTGCCGGCGTAGATGCTGGCGAAGATGGCGCCATGTCCCGCGCCGATCGCACGGCTTCCGACGATGTGCTCGCCGCGGATGGTGACGAAGGACGCGTCTGCTGCGTACTCGGCGCCGAACGCCGCGCCGTCGCCGTCGTTCCACGCGGCTTCGAGGCGCGCAAGCACCTCGAGCGCCACGCGCCTCGCGTCGGTCGGCAGCTCTGTCGTGGTCGTGGTCATGGTCGTGGTCATGGTCGGAACCTTTCGTTGAGGTGTTACTCGATTCATTCGAGTGTTCCTCAGTGAATATAGAACATCTCACCGAACCTGTACAGTGGTTGCCGTGAGCCAATCCCGCCCGTACCGGTCCGAGCTGCGCGAGCAGCAGGCCGAGCGCACCCGCGAGCTGATCGCGACGTCGGCCCGCGAACGCTTCCTGGACAAGGGGTGGGCAGGCACGAGCGTCCGGTCGGTGGCCGAAGGGGCTGGCGTCTCCGAAGCCACGGTCTACAGCGTCTACGGCAGCAAGGCGGGTCTGGCCATCTCGTTGATCGACGCCGCCGAGCAGCGGGCGAACGTCCAGCAGGCGATCGCCGAGCTGAAGGAGCAAGCCGGCAGCCCGCTCGAACAGCTGCGCACCTTCGTCGACTTCGACCGGCGGCTCTTCGAGCAGGGCGGCGACGTGATCAGGATCCTGGGCGAGGGACGACGTCAGCATCCGGAGCTCGGTGTGGCGTACGACGAAGGCCGGCGACGCGGCACCAGCCAGCGCACCGACGTCTTCTCCTCCTGGCCCGCTACCGCTTGGGCACCCGGGATGGACGCCGCCCGGGCCGTCGCGGTCTACGCGGCGCTGGTGTCACTCGAGAGCTTCGACACCGCCACTCGCGAGTACGGGTGGAGCCCGGGCGAGGTCGGGGACTGGTGGGCGTCCACCCTGGCGCAGCAGTTCCTGAAGTAGGCGATCCCGCCCGGCTCACCGACGCTTCGAGGTCCCCGGGCCGAGCAGCAGCACGCTGCTCGTGGCGGCGATCCACGACTCGATCCGCTCCAGCGACCAGCCGTAGCTGTCCTGCAGCAGCATGGCGAAGCGGAAGTCCGAGACGGCCGCAAGGCTCTGCGCGGCAGTCGACACGTCGACGGAATCGTCCAGGGCGTCCAGCTCCTGGAGCAGCCCGATCACTGTCGCGGCTCCTTCGACGTGCCGGCGATGTCCCTCGGCGAGGACGACGGCGAGCTCCGGCTCAGCCGCCGCGCCGGTGACCAGCGCGTGCACGATGTCGCCGCAGTTCTCCAGGATCGAGCGGGTGATCCTGGCCGAGACCGCGACGACCTGCGCCGGGTCGCTCGCCTGGGCGGCCCCGCGCACGATGCCCGCGATGTCGGCCTCGGCGTCGACCAGGTCGTTCAGTCGCGCCACCAGCGCCTGCTTGGTGCCGATGCTGTCGTAGACCGTCTGCGCCGAGACGCCGGCCGCCTCAGCGATGTCCCGCACGCTCGTGCGTGTGTACCCGCGCTCGGCGAAGAGCCGCCGCGCGGCGTTCAGGATCTCGTCACGGGTCAGCTGGGCCTGGCGTTCCCGCAGGCTCGGTGGCTTGTCCGGCATGGGCCTCTTTCTATCACTTGACATTCTGTGTGTTGGTCTTATAGTCGTTCCAGTTACTTGATCATACATCAACCGACTGGAATGGAGTTCCATCATGACCGTCACCACCAGCATCGCCAGTGAGTCCGACCTGACGTCGACCGTCACCCAGCGGGCCGCCGGCGACATCAGCACCCGGCTCGCGGGGATCGGCGCCCTGACGTTCGCGGGCGTCGTCTTCGCGCAGAACGTCATCCGCGGGGCCACCGCGCCCGGCAACGGTGCGAGCAGCGCCGAGCTCATCGCCCACTACGGCAATGACGGGGCGATCCCGTACGTGCTGGCCGCCACGTACGTGCTGAGCGGCGTGGGAATGGCCCTGTTCCTGGGCGGTGGGCTGCGCCTGCTGCTGGCCGGCGGCAGGCGGGCGTGGGCCGTCACCGGGTTCGTCGGCGCCGTGTCGATCATGGCGCTGTTCGCCGTGGTCGTCGGGGCCGAACAGGCACTCGGCGTGGTCGCGCACCAGACCCAGCCGGACGTCGGCGCAGTCCAAGCCGTGTCGGCCCTGCACAACAGCGTCTTCACGGTGCTGGACTTCTCCATCGCCGTCGCACTGCTCGGCCTCGCCCGAGCCGGCGTCGCAGCCGGGATCACGCCCCGGGTGTTCCGTCGGCTGGCCCCGGTCGGCGCGGCCCTGCTCCTGGTCGGGACGCTCGCCGGCCCGTCGATCGCCGAGGGCGACGCCATGTCGCTGTTCGGCCTGACCGGCATCGGCTTCCTGATCTGGCTGTCGTTTCTGGTCGCCACCGGCGCTCGGCTCGTCCGCTCCGGGACCACCGCTGGCTGACCCGGTGAGAGTCGCAGCTGGGGCACCCGAACTCGTCGTGGTGCCCCTTCTGCGACCTCTCGCCGGGTATGGGCGGGTTAGGCGGCCTCGGACAACGCGTCGGTCAGCAGGGCCACCAACGCCTCGAGCTGGACGTCGGCCGCCGACCCCTCGTCGTCCGACCCGTCGAGGGCCCGGGCAGCGAGGCCGGCCTTGCTCTCGATCAGCTCGGCGATCCGCGCGTCGATGGTCTGGGCCGCGATGATCCGCCACGCGGTGACCGGCTCGGTCTGCCCTATGCGGTGGCTGCGGTCGATGGCCTGGGTCTGCTCCGCGTCGGTCCAGGACAGCTCGGCGAGCACGATGTTGGAGGCGACCTGCAGGTTCAGGCCCACCCCGGCCGCGGTCAACGAGCAGACCGCGATCGCGACGTCGGGGTCGTTGACGAACGCGTCGATCTGCTTCTGCCGCGCCGTCGACGTCTGGTCGCCACGGATCGAGGAGTACCGGATGCCGCGCTCGGCGAAGGTCTCCTCGGCGACGTTCATCACGTCGACGTGCTTGGCGAAGAACACGACCTTGCCGGCGCTGCGAGCCAGCTGCGCGGCATAGTCCGCGGCGGGACCGGCCTTCGCCCGACCGATCCGGCGCATCATGCTGAACACGTTCTCGCCGGACTTCGCCGCGGTCGCCTCCTTCCGCTCCCAGGTGGCGACCTGACGCACCAGCTCGTGATCGATGCCCTGGTCGAGGTCCTGGTGGTCGATGCCCTCGTGGTCGATGCCCTGGACCGCCGGGCGTTCGGCGCGGGCCGCGAGCGCGCTCTCGTACCGCGAGACCATCCGCCGGGCCAGGTCGCGCTCCGCCTTGCGGATCGAGCGGCTGGCCTTGTCGTCGAGCTCGACCGGCAAGTCGGCGATCCGGCGGGCCGGTATGTCGGCGGCGACATCGACCTTGCGGCGCCGGACGATGCCGAGGTCGACCACGCACTGGCGGGCCGCGGCGTAGAAGCCCGGATCGGCAGGGTTCAGCCCGGTCTCCTCCAGCGACGTCATCAGCTGGGCCCGCGGCTTCTTGTCGTCGATCCAGCCGAGGAACTGCCAGATGGCCCGGAAGTCCTCGATGTCGTTGATCAGCGGGGTGCCGGTCAGTGCCATCAGCAGCGGTCGAGGGTTGCGCAGCCGGATGCGCTCGGACAGCTCGAGCACGTGCTGCGAACGCTGGGACGACTTGTTCTTGATGAAGTGCGCCTCGTCGACGACCATGCCGTGGAAGCCGAGGTCGCCTAGCCACCCGACGTGCCGGTCGAGCACCTCGTAGTTCACCACGACGATGTCGGCGAAGCCGTCGATGGTGTCGCCGTTGCCGTGGATCACGGTGGCCGCTCGGTTCGGCGTCCAGAGCGCTGCCTCGCGCGCCCAGTTGGTCTTGACGACGTTGGGCACGACCACCAGCAGCGGGTACGCGTTCGCGGCCTGCGCCGCGAGCAGCGCCTGCGCCGTCTTGCCCAGACCGGGCTCGTCCGCGAGCAGGAACGTGCG
Organism: Angustibacter sp. McL0619; assembly: GCF_049994355.1. Lineage (NCBI taxonomy): Bacteria > Bacillati > Actinomycetota > Actinomycetes > Kineosporiales > Kineosporiaceae > Angustibacter > Angustibacter sp. McL0619. The sequence continues at coordinate 3,496,799 of NZ_CP188257.1, forward strand.
GTGGCCGGCCGCGGCCGCCGCGACCAGCTCCGCCTGGTGCTTCATCAGCTCGTGCCCACCGGGCGCCCAGCGGGAGGACGGCGCGGGCAGGGCCATACCGGTCGACGCTCCGCCGCCGGCCCGCTCGAACGAGCTGAACAGCGGGCCGAGCAGCTCCCAGTCGGCCAGGTGGCCGGCCGGCACCTTCGGCCGAGGGGCCGAGAAGTCCGGCGCCAGGAAGGGGTTGGCGAGCTGTCGCGAGACCACCGACTGCGGGACCACCTGCCGCTCGGGCCGGACGCTGGTCGTGGCCACCGGCGGTGGCGGTGGCGCAAGCTCCTCGGGCACCGACTCCACGCCGGCCTCCCGGAGCATGTCCTGGCGAAGCGAGCGAGCCGCTGCCGAGACGGTGGCTTCCTCGCCGAGCAGGGCGAGCAGCGAGGTGTCTCGCGCCGCGGTCTTGGCGAGGATGAGCGCGATTCCGTCGAGCCGTTTGAGCTGCGCGGCCCGGTTGCTCTCGGTGCTGGTCGCGTCAGCCCGGATCCGGGACCGCTCCTCACGCACCAGCAGCGCCACGACCTGGAACTTCGTGCGCACCGACTGGGCCACCCGACCGCGCTGGACGGCGGCCTCGACCTCGCGCACTGTGCGGGCGAGCACCGGGATGATGCCGTCGTTGTCACGGGCGCGGGAGTGTGACTGCTGCCGCGCGGGGGCACGGCGAGCACTCGGCTGGCGTTGGCCACCTCGAGCCAAGGACTCCTCCTTCGGACGGCGCGCTCACCACGACGGACCGGGGCACCCGGCCGCGGGCAAGCGGTCGACGCGTCGGCGTCTGATCGGCCCGCGCGGTGGGAACCCGCCGCGGGGAACCTGCGGCCACGTCGATGGGCCGGTCACTGAGCAGCACGGTGAGAGCCGTCACCGTGCCCGTGCCGCACGAGCTGTGGGCACAACGTCAATCGTAGCGGGCCGCCGCGGGTTACGATCCCGCGGACGACGTCGCTCGAGAAAGGGTGTGCCGCGTGCCCGGTCCCGAGCTGTCGTTGCCCGCGGCTGCGCAGCGTCCGGCCGAGTACGGCCACGACGCGCTCGTGGTCTGCGACAACCTCGTGCGCATCTACCAGACCGAGGCGGTCGAGGTGCAGGCGCTGCAGGGTCTGGACCTGCTCGTGCACACCGGTGAGATGGTGGCGATCGTCGGCGCCTCCGGCTCGGGCAAGTCGACGCTCCTGCAGGTGCTGGCCGGCGTCGACGCGCCGACCGCGGGGCGGGCCCGGGTCGCCGGCCACGACCTGCTGGCCATGTCCCGGGCCGACCGGGTCCGCTACCGCCGGCACGTCGTCGGGTTCGTGCGCCAGCAGACGTCGCGCAACCTGGTGCCGTACCTCACGGCGTCCCAGGTCGTCGACCTGCCGATGACGCTGGCCGGCGTCCCGCGCAAGGAGCGGCGAGAGCGCGCCGGCCGCCTGCTGGAGGCCGTCGGAGTCGCGCACTGTGCTGACCGCCGTCCGAACCAGATGTCCGGCGGCGAGCAGCAGCGGGTCGCCATCTGTGTCGCGCTCGCCAACGACCCGCGCGTCCTGCTGGCCGACGAACCGACCGGCGAGCTGGACAGCGAGACGGCTCGGGAGGTGTTCACCGCGCTGCGCACGGCGAACCGCGACCTCGGCGCCACCGTGGTGGTGGTCACCCACGACACCGCGGTCAGCGGCCAGGTCGAGCGCACCGTCGCGATCCGGGACGGGCGGACCAGCAGCGAGGTGGTGCGTCGGCTGAACCCGGACGTCGACGGCGAGCACCACGCCGAGGAGTACGCCGTGATGGACCGGGCCGGCCGCGTGCAGGTGCCACGCGAGTACCGCGAGGCCCTGGACCTGACCCGCCGGGTACGGCTCAGCCTCGAGGCAGACCACGTGTCGGTCCGCAAGGACGGCGGCGAGAGCAGCCGATGACGACGGCGTCCGAGGAGGCGATGGTCTCCGTTCGCGGGCTGACCCGCACCTTCGGCACCGGCCCGGGCACCGTGCACGCCCTGCGCGAGGTCTCGTTCGACGTCGCACCCGGCGAGATGGTGGCCATCGTCGGCCGCTCGGGCTCGGGCAAGACCACGCTGCTCAACATGGTGGGCGGCCTGGACCGCCCGGACGCCGGCACCGTGCACGTTGACGGCACCGACGTCACGGCCCTGGACGACGAGGGTCTGAGCCGGCTGCGCCGGGACTCGGTGTCCTACGTGTTCCAGACGTTCGGGCTGGTGCCGGTGCTCACCGCGGCGGAGAACGTCGGGGTGCCGCTGCGGCTGCGCCGGACGCCGGTGGCCGACCGCGAGCGCCGGGTCGAGCTGCTGCTCGACCTGGTCGGCCTGCGCGAGCACGCCGACCAGCGGCCCGGCGAGCTGTCCGGGGGGCAGCAGCAGCGGGTGGCGATCGCGCGGGCACTGGCGGGATCGCCGCGGCTGCTGGTGGCGGACGAGCCGACCGGCCAGCTGGACGCCGAGACTGGCCTGTCCGTGATGGCGCTGCTGCGCGCGCTGGTCGAGTCTGAAGGCGTCACCGCGGTGGTGGCGACCCACGACCCGGTCATGATGTCGCTCGCCGACCGGGTGCTGCGGATCGCGGACGGACGCGTGCAGAGCTGAGATGGCAGCTCGGTGCTGAGGCTGGTCGCGCGACGGGCCGTCGTCCAGTGGCGTCTGCTCGCCGGGGTCGTCGCCCTCGTCACGGTCGGGGCGACGGTGCTCGGGGTGTGTGCGCTGCTGCTGAGCCGGACGCAGGACCGGGCGTTCGCCAAGGGGGTGCAGCAGGCGGAGCCAGCTGCGCTGGACGTGACGGCCTTCCTGGTCACCGTGCCGAGCAAGGACGCCCGCTCGGCCGGCGAGGCCAGCCGGGCGGTGATCAGCTCGGCGTTGGCTCCAATAGCGTCAACGACCACGACCAACGCGGTCTCGGCGTTGCGCCAGCTCGGCGGCCCTGACCGGCGCGCGTACCTCGGCAGCGGCGACGACCTGGCCGACCGGGCGGTGCTGACCGCGGGCCACTGGCCGCAGCCCGGTCCGTCGACCGCGGCGCCGCAGGCCGTCGTCCCGGAGGCCCCGGCACGCCTGCTGCACCTGGGGCTCGGCCAGCGGGTCAGGCTCGGCCGCGAGACCGGGATCACCGGCGTCGAACGTCCGGTGACCGTCGTCGTGGTGGGCACCTTCCGGCCTCGGTCGAGGCACGGTTGGGAGCGGGACCCGTTGTCCGGCAAGGGTTTCGCGGCCGCGTACAACGACGGCCGGGCCAGCACACCGACGTACGGGCCGTTCATGCTGGACGACGACGCGCTGCTGGCCAGTGGGTCGACCCTGGACGCACTGCAGGTCACCGGACGCCCCTCCCGGACCGGCGTCACCGAAGAATCGCTGGGTGCCGTGGCGACCTCGGTCGATGCCGCCGACGCCAGGCTGTCCGCGAAGCTGGAGGGCCGGGCCCGGATCAGCCGGGTCGCCTCGGACCTGCCAAGCACCGTCGACCTCATCCGCGCGCAGCAGACGGCGACCCGGTCCACCGTCCTGGTCGTCGTCCTGCTCGGCACGACGCTCGCCGTCGCCGCGCTGCTGCTCGCCGGGCGGCTGCTGACCGTACTGCGCTCCGACGAGCGCGCCCTGCTGGTCACCTTCGGGTCGGACCGGCGTCAGCTCCTCGCCGGTGCCACGACCGAGGCGGCGCTGCTCGCCGCGGTGGCGGCGTTGCTCGCGGTCCCGGCGTCCGCGCTCGCGCACGCTGCGTTGACCCGACTCCCGGCCCTCGCCGCGGCCGGGCTGACCCAGCCACCCGCCGTCACTGCGGGGCTGGTGCTGACCGTGACGCTCAGCGCACTTCTGCTGGCCTGCGCGCTGGTGCTTCCGTCGCTGCGCGCGGAGTCGACTCAGGTGGCGCCGCCGGGCCGCGGACGGCTCGCCCTGGCCGGCCGATCCGGGCTGGACGTCCTGCTACTCGGGCTGGCCGCGGTCGGCTGGTGGCAGGTGCGGTCCCAACCGTCGGGCAGTGCGAGCAGCGGCGATCTGGTGCGCATCGTGGCGCCGGTGCTCTGCGTGCTCGCCGCAGCTGTCGTCGCGGTCCGGTGCGTGCCACCGTTGCTGGACCTGGCCAGCCGACCGGCCCGCAGGGCCCGGGCACTGGTGCTGCCACTGGCGGTCTTCGAGGCCGCCCGCCGTCCGCACGCCGTCACCGCCTCGGTGCTGCTCGCGGTGGCGGCCGCGGCCAGCACGTTCGGGCTCTCGCTGCACGCGACGTGGGAGCGCTCGCAGGTGGATCAGGCCGCGCTGCAGGTGGGCACCGACCTGGCGGTCGCGCTCACCGCACCACCGACCAGCAGCGACGCGGCGGCAGTGGCCGCAGCGGCGGGTGGCGGCGTGGTGTCTGCGGTCACCGCTCGACCGGTCGCGCTCGGCCAGTTCGTCGGCGAGCGGCAGGCCGCTCCGGAGCTGGTGGCGGTCGACGCGCAACAGGCCGGCGCGCTGCTGCGCGGCCGGCTGGACGGACGGCGCACCTGGGCCCAGGTGGGCGCGGCGCTCGCCGCCAACGACGAGGTGGTCGGCCTCCCGCTGCCCGATGGGGCGCCCGGTCTGACCCTCAGCGGCAGCGCCCCGGCCGGGGCGCAGGTCACGGCGGCGCCGACCTTGGTCGTGCAGGACCGGTCCGGCCTGCGCAGCACGCTGTCCGGCGACCCCGTGCCGCTCGACGGGCGGCCGCACCGGCTGCGGTGGCGGACCGCGGTCGGGCCGGGGCAGCGGCTCGTGGCGATGGAGCTGGGGTTGTCTGCCGGCCAGCAGGCCGCCGCGGTCGACGATGCCGGTGACATCTCGGTCTCGGTGCGGGTCCCCGGCGCGGGCTCGGCGGCGTCCCGGTGGACGGCGCGCAGCCTGGGAGACCTGCCGACGGCGGCGACCTCGACCGCGGTCGCGGTGGACGAGGACGGTGGTGACGCGGTGGTCCGGGCGTCGACCCGGCTGTCTGTCGCCGAGCTCACCTACGCGCAGACCGACCTGCTGGCCACTGCGTTCGAGCCACCGACCACGCTGCCGGTCGCGGTGTCCCAGCAGCTCGCGGACTCGGTGGGCACCAAGGTCGGCGGCGGGTTCACCGCGAGCGTCGGCACCATCGACGTCCCGGTCAAGGTCGTCGCGATCGTGCCGTCCGTGCCGTCCGCGCCCGGTCAGGTCGCCCTGCTGGCCGACGCGGACACGTTGTCCCGCACGCTGATCGGGGCCGGTGAGCTGGAGCCCGTCGTCGACGCGTGGTGGGTCGGGCATCCGTCGCCCAACGCCGCGCGAGCCGTCGCCGCGCTGGATCTGGGCGACGTCACGACGCGCCGCGAGGTGGCGGCGCAGCTGGCTCGCGGGCCGTTGCGGGTCAGCGTGACCGCCGCGCTGGTGACCCTCGTGGTCGCCGCCGGGCTGCTGCTGCTGGCTGGCACGGCCCTGCTGCTGACCGCCGACCTGGAGTCCCGGGCCGTCGAGCTCGCCCGCTTGCGAGCGCTCGGCCTGACCAGACGCGAGGTGCTGCGGCTGCTGGTCACCCAGCACGGTGCCGTGCTCACGCTGCTGGTCGTGATCGGCGCGCTCGTGGGCGCCGGCGCGTCGCTGGCTCTCGGACCGAGTCTGGTGCGCTCCGACCTCGGCGGCGCACCGGCCCAGCCCGTGCTGGCCCGGTGGCCCTGGCCCACCGAGGCGTCACTGGTGCTCGGCCTCGTGCTGGGCTGCCTGGCGGTGACCGCGCTGGTCGCGGGTGTCCAGGTCCGCCGGTCCGACACCGCGCACCTGCGAGTGGGTGACGCATGAACCCGTTGCGGCTGCACCGCCCCAGCGTTGCCGGCCGTGCCCGGGCCGACGTCCTCCTGCTGCTGTTCGTCGCGGGCGTGGTGGCCCTCACCGGTCTGCTCTCGGCCGCCGTCCCGCCCGCGGCCGAGCACACTTCCGACCGGGCGGTCGCGGACACCGTCCGACAGTCCGGCTCGGACGGCGACCTGGTCGCCACGATCCCGTTCGAGGACGACACCCGGTCGCCGACGCGGGTGCGCGATCCCGGGTCGGTGGCGCAGGTGCGGCAAGCCGCAGCGCTGGCCAGGCTGCAGCTGCCGCGTGGTCTGGACGCCGTGGTCCGGCCGGGAGTAGCGAGCGTCAGCAGCACTGAGCTGCACGTGCTTCGCGAGGCGCCCGGGCAGTTCCTGCGGCTGGCCTACGTGGTCGGGCCGCGCGGTGCGCCGGCGGTCACTTGGACGTCGGGTGGCCCGCCGCGCGCGAGCGGGTCGGCCGGGAGCTCCTCGGTGTCGATCTCGACCGACGGGACCTGGCCGGTGCAGGTCGCTCTGTCGCAGGCCGCGGCCGACACCCTCGGACTGCGGCCCGGGGACCGGTTCGACGCCGAGGACGAGCAGTTCCGTCGGGTCTCCGTGGTGATCAGTGGCATCTACACCGCGACCGACCCACGTGACGCCGCGTGGCAGGCCGCGCCGCAGCTGCTGCACCCCGTTCGCGGGCGGTCGTCGAAGCTGCCCCGCTCCTCGGCGGCGGCGCTGGTGCTTGACGAATCGCTGCCGGACCTGCGGCTCGCCGTCCCGTTCGACGACCTGGTCCGCCGGGTCGTGTTCACGCCGCAGCCCGAGCAGCTGCGTTTTCGCGACACCGAGTCGTTGGTGCAGTCCGTGGTAGGACTCAAGGCGTCGGCTGTGGGCAACGCCGACGGCAGCACCGGGGAGTACTGGGACAGCCTGCTCGACCGGGTGCTGCTGGACGCCCACTCGCAAGTGACGGCGGCTCGGGCCCAGGCGACGGTGCTGCTGGTCGGACTGCTCACCTGCGCCGGGCTCGTCCTGGTCCTGGCCGCTCAACTGCTGGTGCGGCGGCGGACCGGTGCGCTGGTCCTCGAGCGCGAACGCGGTGCGGCCCTGCTCGGCATCGGCACCGAGCTCTTCGTCGAGGCCGGCGCGGTCGCGGTCGCCGGAACGGCGGTCGGGGTGGCAGCTGCGCAGGTGCTCGTGGGCGGGGTGTCCGTGACCTGGACGGTGCCCGTGCTGGTCGTCGCGGCGTTCGCCGGACCGGTCCTGGGCGTGCTGCTCGCCGCTCGAGCCACCCGACGTCGGGTGCCGGCCAACCGGTCCGCCCGGCGCACCGCGGCGCGCGCCCAGCAGGTGCGGCGGATCCTCGTGGAGACTGCCGTCGCGCTGGTGGCGGCGGCGTCTTTCGTCGCGCTGCAGCAGCGTGGTGTGCTGTCCGGTGGGGGCCAGGGGTCGGGCGCGGACCTGCTGTCGGCCAGCGCGCCGATCTGGTTGACCATCCTGGGCGCCGTCGTGGTGCTGCGCCTCGTGCCACTGGCGGTGAGCTTCGCGCTCGCCCGTTCTCGACGCTCGTCGCGCGGTGTCCCGCTGTTCGCGGCGGCCGGTGCGGCCCGGACGGCGACCCGTGCGCTGCCCTTCCTCATCGTGGTGGCGACCACCGCGCAGCTCACGCTCTGCCTGGCCCTGGCTGCCACCGAACAGCACGGGCAAGCGGCTGGAGCGTGGCTGCAGGTCGGCGCCGACGCCCGGCTGCAGACCGACCCGGACGGTGCCGTCCAGCAGGTCGCCGAGGCGGTGGCCGCGGCGCCGGGCGTACGTGGGGCGGTGGCGGCCAGGGTCGCCGACGGCGTCCCCGCGGCCTCCGCGCAGACGTCGGCGGTGGTGCGCCTGGTCGTCGTCGACTCGGCCGCGTTCGAGCGGCTGCTCGCGGCGAGCCCGCTGCCCGACGCGCCACAGCTCGCCCGGTTGCGCGCCCGCGGGCCGGGTACGTTGGCGCTGCTGCGCGGAGGCGATCCCGCGCTGCGCGAAGGGCTGCGGATCGGTTGGGACGACACGCGTCTGCCGCTGAACGTGGTGGGCACCGCGCCTGCCGTCGGCACCGGACAGGACCCGGTCGTCGTGGTCGACGCCGAGGCGTTCGCGGCCACCGGCGCGGTCGCGGATCCGGGGACGGTGTGGGCGGTCGGGCCGGGTGCGGCGAGCGCCATCGAGGCGGCTGCCGCGCGCGGCGGCACGGTGGTCCTGCGCGACGACGTGCTGCAGGCCCGACGGGACGCGCCGCTGGCCTCGGGGCTGCATCGCCTGGCGGTTGCCTGCGGCGCGCTGCTGCTGCTGTTCGCGATCCTCTCGATCGTGCTCGCGGCGTGGGTCGACGCACCGGTGCGTGGCGAGTCGTTGGGACGGCTGCGCTCCTTGGGGTTGCGTGCGGACGAGATGCGGCGGGTGCTCGGCGGCGAGCTCGTGCCACCGGTGCTGCTGGGCGCGGTCACGGGGTTGGCGCTCGGTATCGGGTGCGCTGCAACGATGTTCGCGCCGTTGGCGCTCGAGCGAATCACGGGGCAGACCCTGGCGCCGGTAGTCATGGTGCCTTGGTGGACGGCGGCAGTTGTGGCCGCGCTGCTGGTGGCCGTGCTCGCGGTGACCCAGGTCGAGTCGATCACGTTGCGCCGCAAGCAACTTGCGCAGCTCCTGCGCGAGAGCTGACTCACTGACCGCGGATCTCGGCAGCTACACGTCACCGGCGACGCGTACCTGCCGCGATCCTGAGGCGATCGCGCAGAAACCGACGCGACGGGGGCCGTGGCGGGCGGCTCGCCACGGCACCGGCGCCATGCTGGCGCCCCCGGCCGCGTCTCGGCGCATCGTGGCAACTTCGCATCACCGGCGACGCGAAGTTGCCACGATCCCCGAGGGTACGTACGGACGCGGAGCGTTGGTTCAGCCGTTCAGTCCGGCTGCACCCCGGATGCCGGCGTTCTCGCATCACGCTTTGGTGCGCGTGCGCTGCCGGACATGCCTGTAACGACGATCCCGGCCCGGCCGACCATGCGCATTCAGGTCCGGATGCGGCGCCGTCACGTGCCGTCCAGGGGCGGTGTTCTCCCCTTCCTCGACATCGTGTCCCGGCACCTGCCTCATACGGGAAAGGCCGTCTGGACAACGAAATGTCGATTCTTCACATCCGTGACGCGCAGAATTGCCTGAACCTCCTTGAGCACCCCCGTCACTTCCTCGACGCGTCGAACTGGCGCGTTCAATGGGTTCTGGTCATAGCCCTGCCAGGCCTGCGGATTGGCGTTGGGGGTGTTCTGACGGCGCTCCATAACCCGGTAGGCCTCGCCGATGCGACGTCGACAGTTCCATGTGATCGAAAGGTTCTCGCCGATAGCAACCCCTGGCGCATTGAACGCCTTCTGAATCCTGGAGCCGTTGCCCGCGATGGCCTCGTCCAAACTCTCGCGCATCACCTTCTCGGACAGGAAACGGCTGGCTTGACCCACCAAGCGATCACCTAGCCCTTCCGGCACGGCTCGCACAGGCCCCCCAGGAGCTGCGGACGCAACCGGAACGCCGCCGACGCGCTGCCGGAGGCCCTCCCGGGTGATTTGGACGTGTCGAGTGAGGAGGTGGACATCTGCGGCGGGACCTGGCGTCCCTTGATTCGTGGTGGTCGGAATTTCCGTTCCCTCCCAAGCCGGGTAACCACCAGGGGCAAGGCTGAACTCCCCGGAGCCGTCCTTGTCCTTTGTGTTGCGCCGTGGATTGAGCTCTACATAGACACGGAAGGTGCCCTTCGCCCCCTCGACGATCTTGATAGTGGTCAGCCGATACTTGTCCTTGATCGGCCCCAGTGCGGTCGCCACGGTTTCGCGGCTGGAACCCGACTTGTCCATGACCGCCTCTACCTCGGCAACCGCGCCGTCGACAGCAGCCCATTTCTGTTGCAGAGTACGATCGTCTTCGTTGCGTCTGGCACCGTTGCTGAGAAGTTGTCCGAGCAGCGCCTTTAGGTTCACCAACTGTGCGCCGGCGGTCGCCTCGATCTGCGCACGCGTGACCTTGGAGCCGGCAGCCGACGCGGCCGAGACGCTTGCCTTGACCCGGTCGTCTTTCAGGTCGTCCAGGGAGCCGAACAGCTCCGATGGGTTGGGGAGAATCTCGCCGGGTGCCCAGCGACCCCGCTTCTTCAGTTCCAGCGCAACCTCTGGCCGGGATAGGAACGCGTCCCTCTTCGCCTTCATTGCACTGATCATCGCCAAGTCTGAGGAGGTCTTGATTCGAGCCGCCTTGAACTTCCAGGTGACAGTCATCATGTTGGCGTACATCGCGTTGATAGCTGCCGACGCGCGCTCCAAGCCCAACCAAGCTGCGAAGAGCGCGCCGGGAACAATGTGCTCATGCTCGAACTCGCCCTTGCCGCCACGGGCCTGGAGATTGTATGGCCGGATCGAGCCCTCCTTCAGCTCCGCTTCCGGCACGAGCATCCCCTTGCGACGGCCCCACTTCGCTGCGTAGTCACGCAGCGCTGCAAGGAAGCGACCGAAGTGCGCCTTGGCCACGGCGATCGCGTTAGCGTCCTTGGTCTTACCCGCAGACTTGACCTTCTGCTCGGCATCCATAGCCGCAGCCAACATTTCCCACGCCTCACGCAATCGATCTGGATTCTTGGACTGGGCGGCGCGGTCGACCTCGTCCTTCATGTTGTCAACCGCGTCTCGCTCTGCTGACTGCATGAGCAAGCGCGGATTGCCACCCTCCGTCGCAATGACGGTGTGGCTTTCGCCTGCCCAGGGGACACGACGTCGCAACCCTTCCCACTTGCCCTTGACCCACTGCTTGCCCGCCTCGGCCTTGCCCTTCACCCAGGCCTTGCCGGTAGCGACCTTCGACTTCACCTTCCCGGCGATGCCCTTGACACCCCGGATGACCGGACCGGCCAGCTTGAGCCCGGTCTTGATCACGAAGTCGAGAGCCTTGGCGACCGGCTTCTGCAGCTTCTGGACGATCTCGCGGATCTTCGCCCCGATCCCGCCCAGCCCGATCACGCTCGCCAGGAAGCCGATGATGATCGGCACCATCTGGCCGAGGACGTCCTCGATCTTGGCCGCGACGCCACTGATGTTGCCACGCACGATGTCCGCGACCGAGTCGAGGATCGTATTGACGAACTTGGCGATCCGGCTGGCGTTGTCGACGAAGAACATCACCACGTCGTAGATCAGCTTGCAGGCCTTGATGAACGCGGCGGCCGGGTTGAGCAGGCTGATCAGCCAGGTGATGCCAGCGGTGATGATCTTCGTCAGCACGAAGTCCTTGACCTGCTCGAGGATCATCTCCTTGATGTCGCCGAGCTTCTCCAGCAACATCTCCCACAGCGCGCCGACGCCTCCAGCCGCCAGCTTCTGGAAGATGTCGACACCCTTCTCGACCGCCGCCATCGCCTTCTCGCCGATCTGCTTGACGATGCGGTCGCGAATGAAGCGCCAGGTCAGGCCGAACAGCGAAGCCAGCAGCTTGATGACGCCCTTGAGGTCGAACGTGTCCGGCAGCTCGACGCCGCCCTCGGCCAGCGCGCCGAATAGCCACGACAGCAGCCCCTTGCGCAGGTGGCCGAGGAAGTTGTCCTTGAACCGGTTGATGCCGCTCTTGATTCCGTCGATCAGGTTGCCCAGGAACCGAACCGGGTGCTTGATGATGTCGCCGACGACGCCGGCCACCCGGGCGAGCACGTTCTTGAGCATCGCGACGAGCTCGCGGATCGTGTTGACGATCGCCTTGATCGCGCCGATCACCTTGTCGACCAGGCCCCGGTTCTCGGCCTGCAGCTCTTCGATCCGCTCGTCGAGCCCCTTGCGTGCGGCGACGTACTTCGTGGCGAGGGTGTCGACGACCGACTCCTGCTTCGAGTCGACCTCACTCTCCAGCTGCTCGAACCGCTCGCCGATCTCCTGCGAGGCCTCGGACCCGACCTTCTTCAAGTCGTTCGGCAGGCTCTTCACGTAGGTCGAGATCTCGAGCTTGCCGGACGCGATCCGCTTCTTCGCAGCCGTCAGGTCGCCCCCGACGATGTCGGCGACACGGGCGATGGTGACGTTCATCTTCTCGAGGTACAGCTCACGCCCGGCCACGTAGAACTCGTTAACCTTGTCCGGCATCCCACGGATCTTGTCCCTGAGCCAGCGGAACTTGCCGGTCCAGCCGCCGTACCGGTCCTCCTTGTACGCCGACATCTTGGCCGACACGTAGTTCTCGAACGTCGCACGGGCGGACTTCTCGCCGTCCTCGAACTCCTTCTCTACCTTGGGATCGATCCCGTCCAGGATCTCCTTCACAGCAGTCTCGGTGGCGTTGAAGATCGACTGGATCTTCGCCGTGACCTCGGCGCGCTTCTGCTCGTCCTTCGACTTGGTCTTTCCCTTGTCCGCGACCAACTTTGCCAAGGCAGCGCCCTTGGCGCCCTGCATACCTTCGACGCCCTCCTTGGTCTCCGTCGCGGCGTCGGTCCTGCCCTGCTCGATGACCTGCTGCTCCTGCTTGCGGTACTCCCCCGGAGCGGTGTCTGCGTGCTCGGCCGCTTTTTTCTTGTCGACGAGCGCCTGCTCGAACTGCGGCTCACCCGAGTCCGCGAGCTGCTCCTCCGAGACCTCGCCGTCGGCCAGCTCCTGGTTGGCCTGGTGCTTTCCAGCCTCGAGGTTCAGCTGCTCGGGCGGGGCCGGCTTGGGCACCGCACCGGCGGCCGGGATCGGCACCGCCGAACCCGGCGGCTCCGGTCCCATCGGCGTCACCGGCTTCGGCACGGCCGTCGACTGGTCCGGTGGCGCCTCGGTGGCCGCCTCGATGTCCTTGGCCTGCCCCTCCTTGCCTTGCGTGACCAGACCCTTGACCTCGCCTTTGACCTCGCGCGCCTTGCCCGACTCCTTGTAGTCGTCCGCCTCTTTCAGGGTCTTCGGCGACTTCGCCTCGATGGCTGCCTTGACCGAGGCGATGAACGCCTTCTTGTCGAAGCTGCCCGGTTGCTGCGCGTCCATCGTGTCGGCCTTGGCCGCCTTGGCCTGACCGGTGAGGTCGTCCGTCGGTGCGAGAGCCGCATCCTGCGCCTCCTTGGCCTTCGAGGCCGCAGGTGGGTGCGCGCGCTTCGCCTTGGCGAACGTCTTCACGTTCTTCGTGACGCTGGTGAAGGCTGGGTCGCTCGCGGGTTCCACGCCTGGTGGCTCGACCGGCGGCTGCAGGAGCTCTTCGCCGGACAGGGCGGCGGGCTCGGCCGCAGCTGCGACCGCAGTCATCTCAGGTGCCGGGGCGGCACTGCCGGGACCGCCCCCGACCGGCTTCGCGCCCTTGGCGGCTGCCTTTCCCAGTGGGCTGGCGGCCGGTACCGGCTTGGGAGGTGGCACCGGCTTCTTGGCCCCGACCGCCTCAGGTCCGAAGCCGGTGGTGGTGACCGCGAGGGCGGACGCCGGGGGCCGGATCCCCTCGAGATCGACGGGGATCCCCAACTCCTTCGCCGCCTTGAGCCCCTTCTCGAGCGGGTCGACCGCCGGCTCGTCCTTGCGCAGCTCTCGTAGCCCCTCGTCGATGTCCGCCCTCGCCTCCTCCCCGGGAAACCTGAGGCGGGCGGCCATGAGGGCGTTCACGGCGGAGTTGCCGGCACTGCGCTGCATCGCCAGAAGAGCGCGCGCGCCGACCGCGGGGGCGGAAGGTCCGCCTCCTGCTTGTCGGTTCCCCTTCGCGAGCGCGCCACCCACGATCGCTCGCGCACCATCAACCGTCCGGCGTGCGCCGCCCATGGTTCGAGGGTCGCGGCTGCGGGTTCGCGGCACCCCGGACGGTCAGGCCGGCCTCGGGGCACGACCGGCTGCCCGAACGGGCAACCCGCCAGCCGGCGACCCGATACCGAGCAGAGCCGGCGGTCAAGGCCGAGATCGCCGAGCCGACGCTGAGCTGCGGTGCGGACTGCTCAGCGCCGCACGACGACGAGCCCGGCTGCGGCCGCCAGGACGACGGCGGCCGCAGGCAGCGGGATCGCGCCGACACCGCTCGCGGCGGCCAGCACCGACGCCAGCGCCGCTCCGACCGCGATTCCGCCGTTGAACAGGACCGGGATCAGGGCGCCAGCGGTGGCGCGGTGCTCGGTCCCGGCGCGGCGCATGATCTCGGTCTGGGCCAACGCCGGCAGAGCGCCGGATGCGACTCCCCAGGCGAGCACGGCCAGCAGTCCGACGATCGCGTGCCCGTCGGCCGCTCGCACTGTGACCAGGGTGGCCGCGGTCGCGGCGACCGAGATGACCAGGGCAGTGCGGGTCTGCTCGTGCACCCGGCCGGCGACGGCGATGCCGACCACCGAGGCGACACCGAAACCCAGGAGCAGCGTGCTGGTCCCACCGGGAAGTGCGTCGACCGGGGCCAGCAGCGTGATGAAGGTGAAGGCGCCGTAGTGGCCGACGAGCATGAGCGCCACCAGTCCGGTCAGGGCGAGCAACGGTGCGATCGACCGATGATGCGCGTTGTCGGTCCGCGCCGCAGCGGTACGGGTGGTCCGACGTCCCGGGGCCACCACCGCGCGGACCAGGACGGCGACGACCACGGCGAACCCGCCGAGGACGGCGAAGGAGGTGCGCCAGCCCGCGAGGTCGGCGACCAGACGCGCGACGGGCGTGCCCAGCACCATGCCGAGGGTGGCGCCGCCGAGCACCACCGAGATCGCCGCGCCCAGCAGACGCTCGGGGACCAGGTCGGCCAGGTGTGCGTTGACCGTCGCCCACAGCAGCCCGACCGCGCCCGCGCCCAGCAGCCGGGCCGCGACTGCGGTGTCGTAGCTGGGCGCCAGGGCCGTCAGTCCTGCCGAGGCAGCCAGCACGAGCATGGCCGTGACGACGACGCCACGGCGGTCGAACCGGCGGGTCAGCGCCACCAGCGGGAAGCTCGCGACGACGACCACGGCTGCCCAGAGCGAGACGAGCTGCGCGGCCTGGGAGTCCGCCACGCCGAGGCCCTGGCTCATCGGCACGAGCACCGCGGTCGGCAGCATCTCTGCGCTCACCATGGTGAAGGTCGCGACGCCCAGCACGAGCAAGCTGGGCCAGGGCAGGCGCTCTGTGGAACTGCTGGTCACGGCTTCGGTGGGCGTGGCCCGGACGAATGTCGTACTCATACGATCGACGCTAAACTCTGACACTAATGTCAATGTCAAGCCTGCGAGGTAACGAGCGATGAAGATCGGCGAGCTGGCCCAGCGCAGCGAGGTCGCGCCCCGGCTGATCCGCTACTACGAGCAGCAGGGTCTGCTCGCGCCGCCGCGCTCGGACAACGGGTACCGCAGCTACAGCGAGGACCACGTGGAGCGGGTGTCCCGAGTGGCCAGCCTGGTGCAGGCCGGCCTGCCGACCCGGCTGGTCAAGGTGCTGCTGGACGCCGAGGAGGCCGCCGCGCGCAACGAGGAGACCTGCCCGGTCGCGGTGGCCGAGCAGCTGGCCGAGGAGCTGCACGGCCTGGAGTCGCGGATCGCCTGTCTGAGCAAGAGCCGGGACACCATCCGGGACTACCTGGCGCGCACCCAGCACGAGGTTCTGCTGCGCGAGGCTGCCAAACCAACTCAGCAGCGATCGGCCGAGGCCTGAGACCAGCCCGCCTCAGGCAGGCTGGAACAGTTCCACCACGTTGCCCGACGGGTCCTCGCAGAGAATCTGCTGGCCGCCCGGACCGGACACGATGTCGTTGCGGAACGGCACCCCGCGCTCACGCAGCCTCGCCACCACGCTGGCCAGGTCGTCGACCTGCAGGACGAACCTGTTCCAGCCGCCCGGCCCCGGCTTCCGGCCGTCGGGCATCGGCCTGGCCGCCGAGGCGGTCGGCCCGGCCACCCAGAGCGTGAGGTCGTCGCGTCGCAGGATCGCGATCGCCGGACCGTACTGCTGCTCGACGGTGAACCCGAGTCCGTCGACGTAGAACGTGACGGCCTCGTCGACGTTCGTGACGAGGTATCGAACCGATGCCATGTTGCCTCCCGACGTCCGGCGCCCGGACACCCGGTCACCACTTCACATGATCTCGGCAACAACGCGTCGCCGGTGACGCGTACCTGCCGAGATCGCAGCCTCATCGGCACGACCACCTGACGATCTCGGCGGGTCCGCGCGCGGACGACGGCCGTCCAGGACGAGCCGTCGGATGGGATGCTGACCCGGTGCACGCATGGGTGGTGGACCATTGCGCCCCGATCGACGACGGGCCGATTGTGCGGGTGGAGCGCGCCGAACCCACTCCTGGACAGGGCCAGATCCTGGTGGCCGTCCGCTGCTGCGGCGTCTGCCGGACCGACCTCCACCTCGCCGAAGGCGATCTGCCTCCCCGCCGCCCGGGCGTCGTACCAGGTCACGAGGTGGTCGGTGTCGTGCAGGCGCGCGGCCCTGGGGCCGTCCGCTTCGACCTCGGTCAACGGGTCGGTGTCCCGTGGCTCGCCCGGACCGACGGCAGCTGCCCGTACTGCCGCCGAGGCGACGAGAACCTCTGCGCGGCCTCGACGTTCACGGGTTGGGACGTGGACGGCGGGTATGCGGACTTCTGCCTGGCTGACGAGGCCTTCGCGTACGCCCTCGCCGACGACCTGGACGACGAGAGCGCCGCACCCCTGCTGTGCGCCGGGATCATCGGGTACCGGTCCTTGCGGGCCGCAGCCGTGCCAGCCGGTGGCACGCTCGGCATCTACGGCTTCGGTGGGAGCGCTCACCTGACCGCGCAGGTCGCCCTCCACCTCGGCCTGCGCGTGCACGTCCTGACCCGCGGCGAGCACAACCAACGACTGGCGACGGACCTCGGCGTCGACTCGGTGGGCGCGGCCGCCGACGCACCGCCTGAACCCCTCGACGGCGCGATCCTGTTCGCCCCTGCGGGCGAGCTGGTTCCGGTCGCGCTGCGAGCCCTGGGCCCGGGCGGCACGCTCGCCGTCGCCGGCATCTGGCTCTCGGACATACCGTCCATCGAGTACGAGGCCGAGCTCTTCCGCGAGAAGAGGCTGCGCAGCGTCACCGCCAACACGCGACAGGACGGCGAGGAGTTCCTCGCGCTGGCTTCGCGCTTCGGCGTCGCCGCGACGACCGTCGCCTATCCGATGGACCAGGCGCCGCGAGCCATGGCGGACCTGATGCACGGACGCTTCGGCGGCGCCGCCGTCCTGCACAACTGACCTGGTGGTTCGACGCCCACAGAGCCGCGCACGACCGCTGCACTGATCCGGCTGTGCCGCAGAGCCGCCGGTCGTGGCCGAACATTTCGTTGGCGTGCATCGCAACGAAGTCGCCATGATGTTCGGTGGCGACCGCATCCGGGGGAAGGGGACGCTGTGATGACAGAGGCCGAGCCGGTGGTCCGGGTGGCAGCCGGTGCCGTGCGCGGCAGGCTGGAGTCCGGGGTGGCGGTCTTCAAGGGCATCCCGTTCGCTGAGCTGCCCGTGCGGTTCGGAGCACCTGCGCCGGTCGAGGGCTGGGAGGGGACGCGGGACGCGCAGTCGTACGGCCCGCCGCCTCCCCAGTCGGCCATGTTCGGCACAGACGCGCTGGCCGCGGCCCCCGATGGATGGCTCACGGTCAACGTGTGGACGTCCGATCCGGCGGCGAACCTGCCGGTGATGGTGTGGATCCAGGGCGGGGGCTACATGCTCGGTATGTCCGGCCTGCCCGAGTACGACGGCGGCCGGTTGGCACGGGACGGCGTCGTCCTCGTCACGTTCAACTACCGGGTGGGCATCGAAGGCTTCGCCCTGATCGACGGAGCGCCCGCGAACCGCGGCCTGCTCGACCAGGTCGCGGCGCTGGAATGGTTGCGGGACAACGTCAGCGCGTTCGGCGGGGACCCCGACCAGGTGACCATCTTCGGCCAGTCCGCAGGAGGGGGGTCGGTGGCCGCGCTGCTGGCGATGCCCAGCGCTGCTGGCCTGTTTCGCCGCGCGGTCGTGCAGAGCATGCCGGGCGTGTTCCTCACGCCTGAGCTCGCCACTGACATCGCCGGTGTCTTTGCCGCCGAGCTCGGACTGCAACCTGCCGAGCTGGCCTCGGTCGCACCTGACGCACTGCCGGCGGTCGCTGACGCGGTCCTGGCGACGATCGGCCAGCGGGCCGACCGGTGGGGCCTGGCCGCGCACCGCAGGGTCCCGTTGGGTCCCGTCGTCGACGGCGCGACGCTCCCGACCGACCCCTGGGCGGCGCTGGCCGGCGGGGCTGCCCGAGACGTCGACCTGCTCGTCGGACACGTCCGTCACGAGCAGCGGCTGTTCGACCTGATCGAGGGCACACTCGGCCAGATCTCCGAGGAACAGGCGGCGGCCGCGCTGAGCCTGTTCGCACCGGGCCCGGACGGCGAGGCCCAGTACCGTGCAGCCGGTGGTGGCCCGAACGAGCTGTACGACCAGGTCCACTCCGACTGGCTCTTCCGGATGCCCTCGCTGCACCTCGCCGAGGCGCATACCGGCCGGGTCCACGTGTACGAGCTGACCTGGCCCGCACCGGGCCTGGGGGGCGCGCTGGGCGCCTGCCACGGCCTCGACGTGCCGCTCGTGTTCGGCAACCTGACCAGCGGCCAGACGGCGATGTTGCTCGGCGACGACCTGACCGAGGCGGAAGTCGTGTCAGCGCAACTGCGTGGCTCGTGGACGAGGTTCGCCAACGACGGCGACCCCGGCTGGCCGGCCTACGATCGCGAACAACGCCTGACCCGGGTCTTCGTCACCGAGCCGTCGGTGGTCGCGTACCCGGAGGAGACATCGCGCCAAATCTGGCAGGACCACGTCTTCTCGGCTCTGCCGTTGCTCAGCCGGGGGTGACCCACCGCGTCGGCGGACCTTCGCGGGCCTAGGCGCGCCGGCCGAGGCGGGTCCAGGTCTCGACGACGGTGTCGGGGTTGAGCGACATGGTGTCGATGCCCTGCTCGAGCAGCCACTCGGCCAGGTCGGGGTGGTCGCTTGGGCCCTGGCCGCAGATGCCGATGTACTTGCCGCGGGCCTTGCAGGCGGTGATGGCGCGGCTGAGCATCTCCTTGACCGCGGGGTCGCGCTCGTCGAAGCCGGCCGCGACCAGGGCTGAGTCGCGGTCCAGGCCGAGGGTCAGCTGGGTCATGTCGTTGGAGCCGATGGAGAACCCGTCGAAGTGGTCCAGGAACTGGTCGGCGATGACGGCGTTGGAGGGGACCTCGCACATCATGATGACCTGCAGGTCGTTCTCACCGCGGCGAAGCCCGTGGTCGGCGAGCAGCTCGATCACCCCGCGGGCCTCGGTCAAGGTCCGCACGAACGGGATCATCACCTTGACGTTGGTCAGGCCCATGTCGTCGCGGACGAACTTCAAGGCCTCGCACTCCATTGCGAAGCACTCACGGAAGTCCTGCGACAGATAGCGAGAGGCGCCGCGGTACCCGATCATCGGGTTCTCCTCGTGCGGCTCGTACAGGTCGCCGCCGATCAGGTTGGCGTACTCGTTGGACTTGAAGTCCGACATCCGCACGATCACCGGCTTGGGTGCGAACGCGGCCGCGATGGTGGCCACCCCCTCGGTCACCCGCTGCACGAAGTACTCCCGCGGTGAGGCGTACGGCGCCACGGCGGCTTCCACCTGCTCACGGACCGTGCCGGTCAGCTGTTCGAGGTCGAGCAGGGCCTTGGGGTGGATGCCGATCTGCCGGTTGATGATGAACTCCAACCGGGCCAGCCCAACGCCCTCGTTCGGCAGCCGGGAGAACGCGAACGCCTGGTCGGGGGTGCCGACGTTCATCATGATTCCCACCGGGATATCCGGCATCGCCTCCATGTCGGTCTCCTCGACCGCGAAGTCCAGCAGCCCTTCGTACACGAAGCCGGTGTCCCCCTCGGCGCACGAGACCGTGACCTCACGGCCGTCGGCCAGCTCGCTGGTGGCGTTGCCGGCGCCGACGACCGCAGGGATGCCGAGCTCGCGGGCGATGATCGCCGCGTGACAGGTGCGTCCACCCCGGTTCGTCACGATCGCACTGGCCCGCTTCATGATCGGTTCCCAGTCCGGGTCGGTCATGTCCGCCACCAGCACGTCGCCGCGCTGGAAGTCACGCATCTGATCGGCCGAGGCCAGCACCCGCACCGGCCCCGCGCCGATCTTCTGCCCGATCGCGCGGCCCTCGACCAGCAGCGGCCCGCGCTCGCTGATCCGGTACCGCGAGACCGTCGTAGCCGACTGGCGCGACTTGACCGTCTCAGGGCGGGCCTGCAGGACGTACAGCTCGCCGTCCAGGCCGTCCTTGCCCCACTCGATGTCCATCGGACGGCCGTAGTGCTCCTCGATGACCAGGGCGTGCCTGGCCAGCTCCTCGACCTCGGCATCGGTCAGGCTGAGCAGGCCCTGCTCGGCCGCGTCGACGTCGACGAACTCGGTCGTCCTCCCGACCGCCGCGTCAAAGGTGTAGACCATCTTGGTCGCCTTGCCGCCGACCGACCGCTTGAGGATGGCCGGGCGCCCGGCGCGCAGGCCGGGCTTGTAGACGTAGAACTCGTCAGGATTCACCGCACCCTGCACCACGGCCTCCCCCAGCCCGTACGAGGAGGTGATGAACACCGCGTCGTCGAAGCCGGACTCAGTGTCCATCGTGAACATCACCCCGGACGCGCCGACGTCCGAGCGGACCATGCGCTGGACGCCGGCGGACAGCGCGACCGTCTCATGCTCGAACTCGTGGTGCACCCGGTAGGCGATTGCCCGGTCGTTGTACAGCGAGGCGAAGACCTCCTTGACCGCGAGCAGCACCGCGTCGATGCCACGGATGTTCAGGAACGTCTCCTGCTGCCCGGCGAACGAGGCGTCCGGCAGGTCTTCCGCCGTCGCGCTGGACCGGACCGCGAACGACGCCTGCGGGTTGGCGGCGACCAGCTCGTCGTACGCCGTGCGGATCTCGGCCTCAAGGTCGCCCGGCAGCGGTTGGGCGACGATCGCCGTCCGCACCTGCTGACCCACCTCGGCCAGCCGGACGACGTCCTCGGTGTCCAGCCCAGCCATCGCCTCGATGATCGTCGCCGACAGTCCCTCCTGCGCGATGAACCGACGGTAGGCGTCCGCGGTCGTCGCGAAACCGTCCGGCACCCGGACGCCGGCCGAGGCCAGGTTCGCGACCATCTCCCCCAGCGACGCGTTCTTGCCACCCACCTGGTCCAGGTCCGCCATGCCCAGCGTCGAGAACCACAGCACGTTGCTCATGGATGGCTTCTTTCGCGAGGGGACCGGGAACCGAGAGTCTGCAGGATCAACGTGGACATCTCCTCCACCGACCTGGTCGTCGAGTTGATCACCGGGATGCCGTGGGCCCGGTACAGGGCGTCGGCACGGCGCAGCTCCTTGGTGCACTGCTCGAGGGACGCGTAGCTCGAGTTGGGCCGTCGCTGCTGGCGCACCTCACTCAGCCTCGCCGGCGTGGCGATCAGCCCGAAGCACCGCTCCCCCAGGTGCGCGATCGGTCGCGGCAGGTCTGTGGTGTGCAGGTCGTCCTCGATCAGCGGGTAGTTAGCCACGAACAGCCCGTGCTGCAGCGCGAGGTACATCGTGGTAGGCGTCTTGCCACAGCGCGACGGCGCCACCAGGATCACGTCCGCGCGGTCCAGGGCTCGCAGGCTCTGGCCGTCGTCGTGCTCGATCGCATACTCGATCGCCTGCATGCGCGAGTTGTAGCGCTGGACGTCGCCGACGCCGTGCAGCCGGGCCGCCACCCGGGCGCCCGAGGCGCCGAGGATCGACTCGACCCGCTTCATGTGCAGCTCGAAGAAGTCGATGATCGGGCATCGCGAGGTCAGCAGCACCTTGCGGATCTCGTCCGTGGCGGCCGTGGTGAAAGCCAGCGGCGTGACCGGGCCGTCCATCGCCTCGTCGAGGATCGCGACGACCTTGCGGGCCTCCTCCTCGGTGGAGATGAACGGGATCAGTCGGCGCTCGAACCGCAGGTCCGGGAACTGGATGAGCAGCGCGTTGCCCATCGTCTCGGCGCTGATTCCCGTGCTGTCGGAGAGGAAGAACACCGGGACAGGCTCGTCCTGCATCAGATCTCCTCCCCACCGAGCCCGGCACGTTCGACCAGCACATCAAGAGGTTCGCGAAGGCACCCGGGGGCGTCCATCCAGACGAAGTGTCCGGCGTCCGGGACGACCACGACCGACGCGGCCGCTCCGATGCGCTCGGCGGTGTCCGTCGATGCTGTGACGGGCATCGGGCTCGCCGCGCCATGCACGAAGACGGTCGGCACGTTGCAACCGGCCAGCCGGCGGGTCAGTCCGGGGAGCTCTTCGACAGCTGACTGCAGCGTCGGGCCGGCCGATGCAGCGTTGACCCGGAGATCAGGAAACTCCGGCGCACGATCGGGGGAAGGAAAGTATGCCGGCCAGAAGATTCGCAACGACTCCACCGCTTCCGCTTCGGTGGCAACGCCATCCATCAGTCGCCGGTCCAACATCGCGGCACGCTCGACCTGTTCCGGGGGTGTGCGGCGTGTCATCTCCGCGTCGAAAGCCGGAAATCCGCCATCACCGACACCGCCCAAGGAGTCGACCACCAGAGCGCCCACCACTCGCTCGGGATGCGTCGCGAGCAGGTGCATCAACAGGTTCCCGCCCCAGGAGTGGCCACCAATGATCGCGCGTTCCCAGCCGAGCTGATCGAGCACCGCGATCACGTCCGCGAGGTGGGTCGAAACGTCATACGGCTCAGCCAACGTTGAGGGTTCCAAGCCGCGTTGTTGGTACGTCGCCACCCGGTAGTCGTCGCGGAGCTCATCGGCCAAGGGTTCCAGGTAGTTGGACACCGGCCCCCCGTGCAAGAGCAGGAGCTCAGGTCCCTGGCCACCGACGCGACCGACGAGCTCTCCTCCCGCAACTTCGGTGCGGAACTCGCTCGCAAGAACCGTCTGCTCGGCCATCGGCCCAATGTAGCCACTGGGTGCTGCGGCCCTCTCGTTGTGCACCGACCTCGCAGACGTCGCCGACCTCAAACCCGGCCAACACCAAGCCGACGCGCTCAACACCCACCTCGGTGTCGCCGTCCTAGTGACCATGGCGGCGGTAGGTCAGGTTCGCGCGAGGCCCAGCAGACGACTTTGGCCGCCACTGCCAGGCGTTGGGTGGGGACTCGCTCTCGGTGGAGAGGTGCGGGATCCGGCAGGGGGTTGCTGCGTGGTCGCGTGCCGCGTCGAGGATGCGGTGCAGGCTGGTGTCGATGAGCTTCTGGTCGGCACCGAATCGTCGGAACCGGGGAACAACGCTGGCCAGGATCCACCACCAGCGGTCATCGAAGCGAGTGATTCTCGGCCACCCCCGCGACTGCAGGACTCGGGGAAGGCCCCGGGTCAGCGAGTCAAGGTAGAACGAGGTGAAGTACCCGGCCTCCTGGCGCGCTCCACGCACCTCGAAGCTGGTGGCCGAGCCGAGGGAGACGAGCCTGGCGAAGGCACACGACAGGCGATCGAAGTGGGGTTGTACCAAGGCGCGCTGCTCGTGCTCGAGCAGTTGGACGTTGCCCGCCCAGATCAGATCTTCCGCAGCCTGCCGATCGAGCGTGGAGGCTGACCTGCCTTCCAAGACCCGGCGCCCTTGCTCGATCGCCTCGAAGCCGGCAATGACCGAACCGTAGTAGCTGTCGGCCTGCAGCAGGGCCCGAACCCGTCCGATGCCGTCGTCGCCGCTGACATAGGCGAGGTGGACCCAGAAGATGTCGTTGAAGATGGCGTTGTTCGTTTCCCGGATCGTGTTCACGTCCTCCATCAGCAGCAACCGCTGACGCCCCAGGCTTCGCGGGATGTTCACGTAGCCGCTGCGATCGGTATCCAGCCACAGCGGAACCAGCGCGAGGCGGACGTGGTGCGACGCGAAGGCGGCCAGCCCGACCCATTTGAAGCAGGCGGGCAGGAGCCCATACATCCAGGCATAGCGAGCCGAGATCTCCATGTTTCGATGGAATGCGCACGCCCGGTTCACCAGCAGGCCGTCGGCCAGAGCCTTCCACCCAGTGATGGTTTCCGGTTCGCCGACCCGCGAGACAAGCTCACGTAGCTCACTCGCGCCAGAGGCAGATGAGTCCACCATGGGCCGCTCCTCGTGAATGCTGCCAACGATAGTGGCGTCACGGGTGGCGGGTCCGGGCGCGTTGATACGGCTGGCTTCGAAGGTCTTGACGAACACGAAGAGCTAGCTTGGTCCGTCCGGCGATGCACCTGCGGGGACGGCGGACTGGGTGAATAGATAGGCTGAGAAAGTTCGGGGTGGGGCCCTGTCCCTCGACGCCGCGTCGTTCGTCAGCTGTCCGTCTAGTGCCGCCCGCCGGTTGGCGCTACGGTCAGCGTGCGCCGCCGGCCCGCACCCCCCCCTGTGGGGCCGGCGGCGTCTTCGCAATCGGACGAGTTCAGGTGCGGGCTCGTCGCCTATCGGTTTGAGCGGGCGCTGCCTCGCCGTCGGATCAGTTGAGGAGCGGCTCTGTTTACACCTGTCGCTCCGTGTGGAAATCTCAGACTCGGCTCCTGAATCACCCAATAGCGAAATCCTGGGGCAGGTCGCCACACTACGTGCCATTCGCGCACGTCAGTGACGTGCGAGCGAGGTGGCCATGGTCCAGCCAGCGCCCCCCAACATCACCGAGCCTCTGTCCTCGTGCAGCCGCCGGGTACGTCTGGACGGGATGGTGCGCGCGGCCGTCGTGGACCTGCGCGGCACCGCAGGCCGCCAGCTTGGCCGATGGACCGCAACGTGGCCAGATGAGCTGTTCGACTTCGACCCGGGTGTGCAGCTGAGGCCGGGCGAGCTGGTGTGGGCCAGGCAGACCGCACCCAGCGGCGAGGTCAGCAGCTGGACCACCTACCCGCAGGCAACGCAGGCGGCCGCCCCGTCGACACCGATGTTCGACCTTCCGGTGGTGGCCTGCGCACCTGAGGTCAGCGTGTCCTCGGTAACCCCCGGGTCCCTTGTCACAGTCCTGGACCAGACCGCCAAGGCCGACGTCGGCTCGACCTCGGGCGGGATCACGGAGAACGTCAAGCTCACCCGGGTCGTCGACCCGATCGATGTGCTCCAGCTGCGCGCCACCCCCTGCGGAGGGCTACCACCGGGGCCGTTGAGCACCGTGCCGACGATCGAGAAGCTTCGGACCCTGAGTGTAGAAGACCGCCGCCTTCCCCAGGTCGAGCTCGAAATGCCGTTGCGCGCATGCCAGCGGCTGCTGACCGTGCGCCACGGCCAGCCCGGAACCCGGCTCATCCTCAAACGCGGTGACGGCAGCGAGCTCGCGTGGTCCCTGCACGCCGGCAGCGAGGAGACGCTGCGGATCGATGAGCTGCACGAGAACGAGGACGTGCAGTGGTGGGTCACCCAGAGCGGCACGCCGTGCGACGTTCTGGACAGCGAACCGACCACCACCAAGGCCGTCAACTCGAAGCCCCCGCAACCACGCGTGGTCGCCGCACCCTGCCCCGGTTCACCGCAGCTGCAGCTGGGTGGGCTGGTCAAGAGCGCAACGGTGCGCCTACGCGTCGACGGTGTCGAGGTTCGCGAGCTGGTCGCGCCCGCGGACAGCTGCCCAATGGACATCGGCGACCTCAACCTGGTGCTGGGGCAGGTCCTGACTGTCGTGCAGCGCCTGTGCCACGACTGGAGCGACCCCTCACCCGATGTTGCCGTCAGCGCCGCCTGGGACCGCCAGCCCGTCATCGCCGAACCGCTCGAGGCGTGCTCGACCGTCGTCGTCGTCAACGACGTCTCCCCCGGCGCCCTGGTCGTAGTGCTGGATCTGGTCAGCGAGGTAGAAGGTGAGCTCGGCCGCACCGTCGCAGACGGCACAACCGCCGCCGTCCACGTCGCCCCACTCCTGCCCGACCACACCATCGTGGTCCGCGTTGTGGGCTGCCGCCCAGCTGACCTCAAGGCGCTGGTCCAACCCGATCGCGAACGTCTGGACCCGATTCTGCAGCAGGCCTACGTCGGGACCCGGACCGCCGTCGTGACCCAGGTGTCCACCGGCACCCGCGTCGACGTGTCCGTCAACGGTCACCATGGCGGCACGGCGATCGCCACCGGCCCCAGCGTCGACGTCACGTTGGACAACAAGCTGGCCGATGGCGACACGGTCGAGGTGCTGGCCAGACGTTGCAACATCCCCCGCAGCTCAAAACCGCGGCCAGCGGACGCACTCCCGGTCCCGGCTTACACGCTCCTGCAACCCGGCGGAGCGGACTGCGGCGGCGGGAACTGGGCGTCTGGTCGGGTCGAGGCCATCGTCGCCACCCCCGGTGACGTGCTGGTCCTGGGGTGCACCAACTCCGGGGTGTGGATCTCCCATCCCGACGGGTCCGCCGAGCCCGTCTCAATGACCTGGCCCAGCGCAGAGGTGGTCGCGCTGGCCAGCGACCCGAGCAACGTGATGCACGTGTTCGCGGCAACCAGGTACGGCCTGCATGAGAGCGACCCCACCGCGCCCGACCCGCTGCACACGTGGAAGGACATTCCCCTGCCACCCACCTTGGGCGGCGAGCTGCGAACGGTCGTCGTCAGCGACCAGAGGATCGTGCTCGTCGCCGGATCGGGCGGGATCGCCTGGGCACCCATCCCGGGCCCGGGTGCGCCATGGGCGCTGAGCGAGGACCCCAGCATGCGGGTCAGCTGGACCGGAGCAGCGCCTGGGCCGGACGGCTCGCTCGTGCTGGCCGCGGCAAGCATCCAACCGCCGCCGCCAGCTCCGGGGGTACCGCCGGTCCCGGTGATACCTGGCCGGCTCGCACGCGGGGCCTGGTCGCCGGCGGCGGGGACCTTCACCTGGACCGACAACGCCGGCACCGCCCCGCCCGCGTTCACCGCCCGGATGGGCCGCACCGTGATGACCTCCTGCCCAGCTGACCGCAACCACCTGTACGCCCTAGCCGCAAACGGCCTGGTCGGCCCGGACGCCGCGACCCTGCTAGGTGTGCTCCACTCCCCCGACGGTGGCCGGAACTGGGCCTGCCACCACTTCGACCCGAACGACCTGGACCAGTTCGCCGCCCCAAAACCTTGGGACATGGGCACTCAGGCCGGCGCCAACTTGGCGGTCGTGGCGCACCCCCTGGACCCGGCCAGGGTGCTCATCGCCGGCAGGAACGAGCGACTGCTGGGCTCAACGGACTTCTGTGCCACGTTCGACGCGGCCGGCTACCCGCGGGTCCTTGGGCCGACCTTCCACGCGGACAACCGGGCGCTCAACTGGGATATGAGCACTGGCCAGCTGCGAGTGCTGGTCGGCGGCGACGGCGGCATCTACGTCAGCACCGACGCCGACGGGCACGCGTTCAACAGCTCACGAAGCCGCGGGCTGTCCACCCTCATGGTTGACCGCGAGCGGGTCCCGGCGCTGGCCTCGGCACCAGATGTCCCGGGAAGCTGCTGCATCGGCCTGCAGGACAACGACGAGGCTGCGACGACGGCGGGGTCGGTGTGGCGGCAGAAGTTCGCCGGCGGTGACGGCAAGCACCAGATCATGATCAGTGGCAGGTTCCTGCTGCACAACGGCAACGACGCGCCACCGCTGCAGTGGTCGGAGGTGTCCTCGGCCGGGGTCGGTCCGAACGTCGAGGTCGGGCGGCCGCCCGCGGACCCGGGCGGGTCGCGGCCGACCTTCGAAAGGATCCTGAACGCCGTGGTGGCGCCCGCCTGGCGCAACGTCGACGGCCACCTGCTGGTCGCCTACGCCGCCGAGGTGTTGACGGGGGTGGACCAGGCGCGCCTGTACGGCATCTTCGAGGACCCGGACGCCGGCGCCGGACGATTCTTCGGGGTACAGCTGGCCGTGCTCACCGGGGTCCCCATAGCCGTCGCAAGCTTTGACGGCAGGACTGCCGTCGTGACAACGCAGACGTTCCCCAACCTGGTCCCACACGTGTACCGCTTCGACGCCGCGACCGGCGTCCTGCTCGAGTCCGTCATCCCCCGTCCAGCGCCGGTACCACCTCCTGCACCACCTCCCGCTCCTTCGGAGGTGTGGGGCGTGGTGATGACCGGACCGCATTCGGGGGCAGCGATCCACGACTACGAAATCCTGGTATCCGACGACCTGCAGGTGTGGACCCTGATGACCCTGCCACGCGCGCTACCCCCAGTCCGGGTCCTTGCCGCCGACCACGGGAGCCATCCTGCGGCGCTGCACGTGGGAACCGACTCGCTATCGGCGGTGATCCACGAGGGCGGTGCAGCGCTGACGGTGGCCACAGGGTTGCCGGTCAACTCCCTGACCCGACACCTGTCGATCGTCGCCGACGCCAACGGGGACCGTTGGGTCTACCTCGGGTCCTACGGCTGGTCGGTGTGGCGAGCCCGTCTGCCCTGACGCGGACAACGCGCCTCGGTGCGGCGAAGCCCACAGGACCTTGACGGTCCGCAAGACCAGGGCCAGGATCCAGGATGTCCGCACCGACTTGCGGGCATCACTCTGGAGACGCCGCCGCGCATCGCGCCCTTCTCGCGCTCGCGGCACGTGGTGTGGCGACGCCCCCTCAGCAGGGGCCGGCGCAGACCACCTGACAGCCCCTGCTCTCGGCATACCGGGAGGGGACATGCCAGGAGTCGGGACGCACACCACGACCATCCAGCGACTGGCGAAGGCCGGCCTCGGCGACCCGACGGTCCGGACCTTCCTCGGCGACCCGGACCTGAACGCGGACTGGCTGGCCTACTCGACGATCCCCGAGGCCCTGCAGGGGCGCTACGCCGTCCTCGGCGCCATGGGGCCCGACATCTTCTTCGCGATGCTCGACTACGGCGGCGGCATCCAGGAGGTGGAGGACGTCGTCCTCAAGCTGGCCGGCACGTTCCGCTGCGCGGGTCAGCTCTCGGCAAGGTTGAACAACCTGGTCGACAGCACGCTCGACGACTTCACCGACGACGTCTGGGGGGAGATCCAGACGATCTTCGCCCGGGTGAAGGGCATCCTGACCGAGGGCGCGATCGACCTGCTGATCGACGTGGTCAACCCGTGGTCGTTGTACCTGCCGCTGCGCCAGGTCGACGACATCCAAAACAACTGGTACTGGGGCGACTACCTGCACTACGTGAAGACGGGCTGCTTCACCCGCAAGCTGCTCGACCAGGCGCGCGCGCTGCACGCCGCGGACCCGAGCTCGGCGACGGGTCGGTGCCTTTCCGCGTACGCGCTCGGCTACCTGACGCACTACGTCTCGGACACTGTCGGGCACGGCTGGGTGAACCGGATCGTCGAGTCCCCGTACCGGAACCTGTGGCAGCGCCACCACCTGGTGGAGAACTTCATCGACGCCCACGTCTGGGCCAGCTGGCACGACGAAGGCGCGGACCCGACCCACCCCGCCGACGAGCAGGGCCTGGACACCATCCGCGCGATGGCCGGCGACCCGCTGCGCACCGGGGCGGCCCGGTACAGCTACGCGCGGCTGAACGACCTGTGCAACATCGGCTCGGCCGGCATCGACCCGTTCATCGACCACACCCTGGACCAGATCTGCAACGCCATCCAGAAGGGCCTGTTCCAGCTCGGAGCCTCGGTCGTGCCGGCGATGCAGTCCCCTGACGACCCGGTCTTCACGACCTGGACGCAGTTCGTCGCGGATGCGATCTGGCAGACCTACCCGCCGGGCCAGATGCACCCCAGCCGGATGGGCCGCTACCCCACCCCGGACGACGTGGCCGGCGCCTACGGCGCCTTCCGGATCCTGCTCTCGCTGGCCACCGAGGACGACGTCGAGCCGCCGAAGCCGCCGATGACGACCGACGTGGGTGCCGTCCTGGACCAGATGTGGAAGGACATCCAGAGCGAGGTGTCGATGATCCCGCCACCGCCGTCGACTGCCGGTGGTGGCGGCAGCTTCAGCCTGACGGCGCTGTGGAACTCGATCAAGGCCGAGCTGGCCTGGCTCGGCCAGGTCGCCGACGCGGCGCTGCATGTGTTGGGGAGCCTGGTCGAGGGCCTGATCAAGGCGGGTACCGCCGCCGTGGGGAACCTCATCAAGCCCGCCCTGTACGTGCTCGACACGATCCTCTACTCGATGTACCACACGCTGCGGATGGGCGTCGTGATGTCGGGGTACGCCGGACCGTTCACCGAGGACCTGACGGCGGTGTGGGAGGGGCTCGACCTGACGACGTTGTGGAACGCCGGCAGCGCCCAGACCAGCCCCCGGTACCCCCTCGAGCCGGTGGTGTCGCAGCGCGATCTGCTGCTGGACCCGTCGCACCCGTTCTCGCCGTACCGGCCATACTTCCAGCCGTCGATGATGGCCCCGGTGACCGTGGAGCAGCCGACCACGACGTTCCCGACCCAGGTGCTCGGCTGGTCGATGCCCGAGGACATGCTCGACTCGGCCGTGCCGGGCACCCACGACATGTTCTCCCGGCAGGGGCCGGCGCCGGCCGTGCTGTCCACGCTGCCGAACCCGGACGGCAGCACGAAGGCCCTGCTCGAGTCGTTCGACGGGAGCCAGCGCTACTTCGGCAGCATCATGGCCAACTGCGAGCGCGCCCTGGGCTTCGCCGTGCCGTACCTGTCAGGCGCGAAGTGGCCGAAGGGCGTCGTGCTGCCCGACTACAACATGGATGCCGACCGCGGCTATGCCTGGCCGTGCTGGGACGTCGACTGGTCTGCCCCGACGTCGTCCATGGTCCCCTTCCCCTGGAACGGCTGCGACCCTTTCCCGCTGGACACCGCGGCCCGGGTGTCGGCGACGCCGCCGCTCAGCTGGGGCGACGGCGAGAAGCCGCGCACCAACCCGAAGTTCCCCGGGCCAATGGTTTCCGTGAACGACCCGTGGGGCAGCCCGCGCTCCGGGACGGCCTTCGTCAACGCCAAGGCACTCAGCACCACCCCCGGGCAGTGCCAGTACGAGCCACTGCCCTTCCCGTGCATCGTGATCAACCCGAAGCCCGGGCCGGACAACCCGCAGGGTGACGCGCGCAGCGGTCTGGACGGCTGCAAGTTCAAGCTGCCGCTGGCGCGGCCCAGCATGCTCGAAGGCGAGCTGCTCAGTCCCGACTACCGGCTCGCCGATCCGCAGTTCCTGCACAGCGACGGCAGCATGACCAAAGACGACATGGTCAGCGTCTACCGGAACCTGCCGTACGACGATGTGACCAACACGAGGCAGGTGGAGAACGACGGGCGGCTGACCGACGTCCTGCGAGCGCTGGCGAGCGCCAGCATCCTCATCGACCCTCCGCTGACGATCCTCCCACCCGACGCGGAGCTGCCGCCCACCCACAAGGCCAACCCGAGGCTGGTCCTGGCCAACGCGGTGAGCCTACGGCTCGGCGGCGGGACGACGGCGCTGCAGTGGGATGGCGGCACCGTCCAGGTGACAACTACCGACCCTGACACCAAGCTGGCGACCGCGGTCGCCCAGCTCGCCGTCACCGGGCGCAAGATGTACGCCGAGTTCGCCCTCTGGTCGCCGCACGACGCCGACCTCGTCACGGAGTACGGCCACACGTTCCCGGCGTCGCTGTTCGCCGCGGCCGACGTGCAGACCGCGGTCACGAAGGTCCTCGACGACGCCTACACCGCGCTGTGGGCGATCAGGTCGAACGACCCGGCCTGGCGGCTCAGGCGCAGCGAGCTCGAGTGGATCGCGGTGTCTGGCTTCGACGACACACCGCACCGGCCGGTGAACGTGCCCACCGCGCCGTACCCGCAGTACGACCTCGACGTGCGGCTCACGGGCAAGGAGCGGTGGATGACGGTGACCACGCGTTACCTCGTCGCCTCGGCCGGTGGGTGGGTCGGGCCGATGGACGCGGCGAAGTCGTCGTTCGTCAACCCGAAGAAGGACGTGCTCGGTGACCCGCCGCAGGTGCCTTCGGTCGGCGCGCCACCGCGGGCGGTGCCGCAGGACTTCCCGGTGATCGGGGGCAACAAGATCATCCTGTACATCCACGGCGGCGGCTCGCGGGCCGAGGAGGCCGTGGACATGGCCAACTGGTTCATCGCCGACGGCGCACTGGCGGGAGACAAGTACACGGTCATCTCGCTGGACCTACCGAACAGCGCGTACGGCTCGACGTTCGACCTGTCCGACGTCGTCGGGCCTGACTACGACTACGTCCCGATGGACGTCCTGCACTTCGTGGTCCGGTACGTGATCGCCTTCATCGACACGCTGGACTCGCAGGTCGCCAACGTGAAGGACCGGATCGTGGCGGTGATGGGCGGCAGCCTCGGCGGCAACACCTCGCTGCTGCTGACCGACTTCTACGACGCGACGAACCGGCCCTGGCTGAAGACGATCGTCTCCTGGTCGGTGACGGCGACGGCGCCGGCGAAGTACGCCGGGCTGGTGCCCGCCGCCTGGCTGGCCGCCAAGAAGAGCCTGACGGAGGAGGCCCAGAACCCCGAGCCGCCGGGCAACCACAAGATCGAGGCGGCCTACATCTCGAAGATGTATGCCGAGCCGCTGACCCCCAAGGAGCTGTTCTGGGCGCTGCCTATTCCGGCGCAGCCCATCCTGTGGTTCCGCGGAGGCTACGCGCCGGACGGCAGGCTGGACTGGCAGTCGTGCAAGGACGCGTCCATCGCCCGATCGCGTTTCGACCGCTACGAGATCTACACGCCGGCCATCCGGCACTGGATCACCGCGCTGGACCTGGAGCAGATCGCGTTCACCTTCCAGGAGCGTCTGCCGAGGCAGTTCGCGCCGGAACAACGGCTGATGCTGGTCGCCGGCGAAATGGACAACTACTTCCCGAACGCCATCTACAACAGCACCATCGAGGTGGCCCGGGCCATCCGCGCGACGGCGCACGGCAAGGCCGAGTTCTGGCTGGCCACCGGGCACAGCATCCACAGCGAGCGGCCGCATCTCTTCGTGCAGGAGATCCTGTACTTCCTGGACAACCCTGATGCCGGCGACTCCCACAACGGCGTCGTCGTCTCGACGCCGCCCAAGGCGGTCTACTCGCTGGTGGACCGATGAGCACCGTCGACCGCACCAACCACGAGGCGTCACGGACGGCGCCCTGCCCGACGTGCGGCTGCCAGCCCCTCTGCGTCTGCGCCTGCACCTGCCACGGGCCGGGATCCGATGGGTCGGGCGGCGGCCGCGAGACCCTGCCGGTGCCGACGCCGTTCCTGGTCATCCCGTGCCGGCCCGGCGACGCCGGGGCCCGGCCGCTGCCGACGAGCCTGGCGATCTACAGCGACGCGATCGGCTGGAGGGTCGCGAACCCGAACGCCGCCGGCGGGTGGCACGACTTCCAGCTGTGGGTGTCGTGCGCCGTGGCCAACCTCGGGCCGGTGGCCAGCCCGGCGGCGATGATCGAGTTCTACACCGGGACGGCGATCGGGATCCGGCACCAGCAGCACGCGACCCTGACCCCCGCCGAGGTGCAGGCTGGGGCAAAGCTGCTGGGGCGTGCGTCGTTCACCGCGCCGCCCGGGGTGGTCACGACCGTCACCTGCCCGGTGCCCTGGATGCCGGGCGCGTACAAGGCTGCGCTGCAAGGGATCCTGGTGCAGGTACGAGACCTGTTCACCGACCCGTGGACGGCGCCGTTCGACGCGTTCGACGACCGCCACGTCGGGCGGAACGACGACACCATGCCGCGGATCTGGAACACGGGGGTCGACTACAACGCGGACCCGGTCCAGCCCAGTGCCGTGGACCAGCACTGGATGCTCGTCGCCGGACCCGGGGTCACCGACCCACAGCCATGCGTCGCGGTGGCGGAGCAGCACCCGGGTGGCGCCTACTTCCCGACGGTCGACTCCGCGTGGATCTGGCAGAACGCCGCGGGTACCGCGGACGTCGGCGTGCCCTATATGTTCCGGCTGACGATCGACGTGTCCGGGCTGGATCCCTCGTCGGTGACGATCGGCGGCGCCTGGGGGGTCGACAACGACGGGACGATCACGCTGAACGGCCAGGCGCCGACGGGCACGGGGACGTTCTCGCTGACCCGCGCGAACCTAGACAACTTCAACGTGCTCCACCCGTTCTCCATCACTGGTGGGTTCGTGGCCGGGGTCAACACGTTGGACCTCCAGGTGACGAACGCGGACGGGCCGGCGGCGCTGAACGTCACCGACCTGACGCTCAACGGGACGCCCGACTGATCCTCGCCGACGCCCGGTCAGCGCCGGGCCCGCCCGCCTTCCAGGTAGACCTTGCTGTGCCTACGCACGAGGGCTGCGATCACCGCGTCGTGCGCGACCCCAGGCCCGTCAGTTCGGCACTGTGTCCGCGTTGGCGGTCTCCTCGAGGTCGTCGGTGCTGATGATGCCGCGGCGCAGTGCGGCAGCGACGGCTTCCCCGCGACTGGCCGCACCGAGCTTGGTCAGGATGCGGGACACGTGCACGCTCGCGGTCTTCGGGCTCATGTACAGCGCGGACCCGATCTGGGGGTTGGACCGCCCTGCTGCCACCAGCCGCAGTACCTCCATCTCTCGCTCAGTAAGGTCTGTGGCCGACCGCTCGACAGCACCCGACCCGGGGCGTGTCAGCAAGGCCCGTACCGCCTCGGCACGCCCGGAGATGTGTGGGTGGCGGGCGTCCTGCCGGTCGATCGCTCGCGCCAACCAGCCAGGGCTGCGTGGGGCTGCTGCTCGGGCCGCCACGCCAAGCAACGGCCACAACAGGTAGGGCGGCACCGCCTCGCCACATCGCTCGAGGCAGCCGCTCGCGAGCCGCAGGGCGGCGTCCTTGCTGCCGGCCCGGAGGGCCAGCTCGGCATCGACCGTGGCCAGTGGGGCCACCCACTGGTCATCCACACACGACGCCGGGAGCCGCGCATGGGCCTCGGCTGCCGCCGCGCGCGCTCCCGCCGAGTCATCCAGCCGTAGGCAGGTCTGCGCGAGGCAGATGTACAGGCCCGCATGGCCCACCGAGGGGTCGTCGATGCTCAACGCGTCCTCGAGGACTGCCTTTGCCTGATCTGGTCGATCGGTGTCGAGAAGCACCTGGACGTACGTTCCCGTCCAGTAGGGGGGAGCCGGTCCGCTGCCTTCGGGCGCGAGGGCAAAGGCGCGGTCGATGAGGGCTTCGGCTTCTGCGGGCCGTCCAAGCGTGAGCAGGAAGTCCGCCTCCTGGTTCAGCCACCCGCGCTCGAGGTCTGACGATCCAGACGTACGAGTCTCTTCCCGGATGCTCCTGAACACCTCGAGCGCGGCGTCGGCCTCTCCCAGCGCGGCCAGGTGAACCGCGTACTCGCCGCGCAGGGCTACGCGCATAGAAGGGATGAGCTCGTCGAGCGGGCCATCGAGCGCGTCCAGCAGGATCGACGTCCGATCAGGGCCGCCGCGCCGATGTTCAGGACTGACCGTCAACAGGGCCTGACACAGGTAGGAGCGGGCGGCACTCCGGCCAGGTAGCAGCTCGGCCAGAGCCTTCTGGATCGCAGCGTGGACTTCCGGGAGCTCGCCGAGTTCCTGAACCAGGAACGCTTGCAAGTCGAGCAGACGTGCGCGCCGGGCGGGCTCGACGGGTGACGGCAGCGTCGTGATCGCCAACCCCAACAGCTCGAGGGAATGCTCGAAGTCTCCGGCGAACATCGCGGCCAGCCCTGCCTGCTCGGCCAGCGTCGAAATGTCCATGGCGATGCTGACCCGCTCGCCCAGCTCAAGGGCACGCAGCCGCAGCCGCAGCTCGTCGGCGACGGCACCCAGGTCGTGGGCGTGGCCGGCCGCGGCCATGGCGGCATCGAACGCGCGCTGCTCGTCGCCGGCCTGCCACCAGTGCTCCGCCGCCGCCATCGCCGCCGCCGGGTCGCCGACCCGCTGGTCCAGCAGCCGCGCGTAGGCCGCATGCAGTTCGGCCGCCTCCCCGGGCAGCACGTCCCGCTCGACGGCCTCACGCAGCAGCGCGTGCCGCAGTCGGTACCCGCCGCTGTGCTGGTCGACTACGAGCAACCCCACCTGCCGCAGCTCCCGGCATGCGGCGCGGAGCTCCGCCGCAGCAAGCCCCGTGGCCGCGCGCAGCATCGGCTCGTCGACCGATGTCCCGGCCACCGCGACGGCGCGCAGCACCGCCGTTGCCGGTGCGGGCAGGCCGGAGGTGCGCTGCCGCAACAGCTGCCCGACCTCGGCGGGCGGGCCGGCCCGGCCAACGGTCTCGTTCGCGACCAGCTCCTCGACGTAGAACGGGACCCCCTCGCTGCGTGCGACGATCCGTGCTGCCAGCGCCGCCTCCGGCGGATGACCGAGAAGCGCACGGACCTGCTCGACGACACCGTCCGGCTTGAGCCGACCGAGTTCCACGGTCACCGCATGCGGCAGCCGGGCCAGCTCCCCGAGGGCGGTCCCGACCGCGGCCGGCACCTCGGCCTCGTCGACGCGCGCGGTCGCCACCGTCATCACAGGCGCCCGCCGCAACCCCCGAGCCAGGTAGTCCAGCATCTCCATCGTGGCCGGGTCAGCCCAGTGCAGGTCCTCCAGCACCAGCAGCACGGGCCGCGCGGTCGCCGCGTCCAGCAGAGCCCGAGCGGCCTCGTCGGCCAGCTGACCCGGCCGCCGCTCCCGGCCGTCCAGCACACCCGGCCCGAACAGGGCCAGGAGCACGGGCACGAACCCGTGGAACGCCACCGCGCCGCCCGCGCCGAATGCGCACCCGCCCTGCAGCACTAGAGCGACACTCTCATCGCGGCTGACGCCGGCGGTGACCTCGTCCACCAGCCGGGTCTTGCCGATCCCGGCCTCTCCGGTAACCAGGACAACGCGCCCCGACCCGGCCACACTCGCTCGCCAGGCCCCCATCAAGGCGTCCAGCTCGTCCGCGCGACCTACCAGCTCCGGGCTGGTCAACCGGCCCACCCGTTCACTGTGCCACCCGACCAGCGCGCGGCACAGTCAAGAACCGCCCGCAGAGGCAAAGCAACCGCCGGACAGCAAGGAGACCGAACCACCGCGACCGAGGCTGCGTCACCGCTCCGGCGGCGCCGGCTAAGACAGGTCAGCCGCGAAAACTTGGTCAACTGCCGGACGCGCGAGGCCCTCCTTACCGAGCACCGTCGAGTCGTCAAACCCACCGCCCCAACCGGATCTTCGAGGCGGACCCCCAAGGGAGGAAGCCATGACCACTCGCACAGCCACCCGCAAGACGCTCATCGTCGCCGTGCTCACCGTCGCCGTACTCGCCGCCCCGGTGAGCATGCCGGCCGCGCAAGCCAGGATCGCACCACCCGACACCTCCCCGCAGGCGGCCGCCAGCAGCCAGCTGGCCCACACCCAGTCCGCGCTGGAAGCGTTCTACCAGGACCAGCAGAACCTCCAGCACTCACGACTCGCGAACATCGCAGCCGAGATGAATCGCCAGGACGCCCGCGACTGGCCCGTGCCGCAGACCGCAGTCGCATCGGGCACGACCTGCCCGTGAGCTCGGCCGACCCGTCGCACTGGCGACCCGCTCGCAAGCACAACTTCTGCAGGTCGCCAGGCGACGGTTCACTCCGCGCAGACCAGACCAACCAGCAAGGAGCCCTGGTCCTGGAGTTTAGGACGATGGCGGTCCGCGGCCTCGAGTTCGTCCGGATGAATAGGCGCCGTGGCGCATGAACAGACCACGCTGCGCTGCCTCCCACATCTAGTAGGTTCCAGAACGAGGCGCACCTAGGTGTACCCGGCTGTGGGTGGTGGCGCGTCGAGTACATCTAGCGCTGCAGCCTCAGCACCAGGGTTCCGGTGCCGTCTTCATTCTCATCAAGGGTGCCGTCCCCGCTGCCGGTCCGGAACTGTCCCGAGCCGCCGGTCACGGCAAGGACCTTGTGCGGTGGCGGGGCGTTGACGAAAGCGAAGGTGATGGTGCCCCGCCCCTTCAGCCGCACGACACCAGTGCAGTTGGCGAGGCCGTTGGGATCGACCAGGACGCAGCTCCCGATTTCGTCCCCGACGCCCTTGCCGCCCTGCTGCAGCCGGTCATGGAAGACGATGACGTCCGCGGCCGATGGTCCGGGGGCGCCGAGATCGGTGTAGTTGAACGGGCTGAAGACCACGTGGAAGGTCATGGCCCCGCTGTGTGGTGCCGACGCCTGTTCCGCGCTCGCGCTCGCCGTGTGGCCCGAGCCTTGGAGAAGGAGTGCGACCGCTGCGACGGTCACCCCTGCCGTCATGGTTCGTGTTGATCTGCGCACCGTGTTCTCCTGACTGCGGCCGGCGAGGCTGCCGACCTGACGTCGACGGGAGCCCGCCGCACCGGGGCGCCGCGGGCGCTGGTCTGCTGAGTGTGCGCGAGACCGTGGGCCCCGACAACCCAACCAACCTGGACAGGGCCGCCCTTCATGGGCGGCGCGAGGTCCGACGGAGAGCTGGATCTGGGTTTCCTCGCACAGCGACTCTCGATGGCATCGAGGGGCCGCGAGCTCACCCTCGACCTCAACAAGGACTAGCAGCCCGAAAATGACCAAGGCCCCGAACCCACTTCCACAGGTTCGGGCCTTGCCGACGTCCTGGGCATCACATCCGGAGCGTGCGTCACGGCCTCGAACAGACGTGTGTCGATCGCCTCGCTTTCGGGCTCCTCGCTTGCGGAAGACCGGGTGCGTGGCACCAACGTCGCTGAGCGCCAGGTCGGCGACTGTCCGCTCGACCAGTGCCAGACTGGCTCTGGTCCGCTCTATTGTGACCACGTGCGTCCTGCTAGCCCCGGCGTCTACGTCGATGTCCTGGTGCCGTTCTCCGGCCCGGTGCACGAGGCCGTGACGCACCGGGACCGAACCGCTCTTGGGGAGTTTCCACCGCGCCAGCGATGGAGCGGGGCGAGCACCGTGGCGGCGTTCCTGGGTCAAGCGGAGCTTGGCCCCTATGACCGCCCGATACTTCTGAGCGACTGGCGGCAGTTCGACGATACCTTCGGTCAGCGGCGGGACGGCATGCACCTTTCGACCGCCGTCCACGGGTTCTTCGCGAACGGCGGCACGCAATGCTACGTCGTGCGCCTCGAGGGGTACGACGTCAGTGCGGCCCTGGAGGAGCTGGACCGGCTCGACATCGCTCTGTACTGCGCCCCGGACCTGACCTCGGCTCCAGACACAGCGGCACAGCGCACCGCGAGCCTCTGCCTAGTGCAGGCGTGCGAGCTCCGTGGCGACAGGATCGTCGTCCTGGATGCTCCGCCGGACCTGTCCCCATCGGCTGTGAAGGAGTGGAGGTTGAACGTCGGTTTGGATTCTTCGCTAGCTGCGCTCTACTACCCGTGGTTGAAGGTGCGCGACCCAGATTTGGGGTTCGCGGAGTTGGCTCCGCCGTCCGGACACGTTGCCGGGCTGATTGCCCGGACTGACGCAACGCGAGGGTTCCACCAGTCCCCGGGCAACGAGACGGTCCGGGACGCCGACGATCTGGCAATCGACCTGTCCCAGCACGAGCTGGACCTGCTCACCCCTGTCGGCATCAACGCCTTGGTGCGCTCACCGTCGCGCGGTGTCGTGATGTGGGGAGCCCGCACCCTGTCGAGCGACCCGGCGTGGCGCTACCTTCGCCGTGCTCGCTTGGTGTCGTTTACGATCGGTAGCATTCGGCGAGGCACCGACTGGGTGATCCTCCGGCGCGCCGACCGCTCCACCCGCGCACAGGTCGCTTCGGAAGTGGCCGACCTACTTCACCTGCTATGGCGGGGGGCGCGCTCGCCGGAGACACCACCAATGAGGCCTACTCGGTCGCATATGACGACGAAAGCGGTGATGAAGGCGAGTTCTCGGTTGACTGTGTCCTTGCCGCCGACCCTGGCCTGTCAGTCCACCTACGCGTCCACTACGTCTGTGAGGCCTGATCAGATCGATCAAGCCTGCCGATCTCGCTGAGGTGGAACAGCGCCGCCGTGGTGCCGATCTCGCGCAGGGCATCGACCGCGGCGTCAGCTGCTGGTGGAGGAGCCTCGGTCAGTCCGATCAGTTCAGGGACAACGGCACCTCCCATGCCAACGGCGGCCCTGACTGATGCGCTCCGCCGGAGCGAGGCGTCGCTGTGCATCGCTCTGGCGACAGCGGGAACAGCCTCTGGGTATAGGCCCGCCAGTGAGTCCGCCGCAGCCTCCCGACAGATGACGTCGTCGTCGCCGAGCATGTGCTCAAGGCCGCCCAACGCTCGCGGCATGCGCATTCCACCCAGGACCGTTGCTGCAGCGGCCCGGACGCCCGCCTCCGAAGCGCCGAGGCACTCGATGAGCCCATCCGTCGCGGGCGCACCCACGACAGTCAGCCCCAGCGCAGCGGCCTCACGCGCCTCGCGGTCGTCGGACCGAAGCGCGTCGAGCAGGGCCGGAACGGCTGCATCCCCCTGACGCCCAAGGGCCTGGGCGGCTGCCACCCGAAGGCTCCGTCGTGGCGATCGGAGGCTGGTGGCCAGAGCCGGGACGACCTCCCGACCCATCGCCGAGAGCGCTGCGAGTGCGGCATGCCCGACGCGATCCTCGTGCGCGAGTGCCTCGGTCAGCGCGGGGACTGCTGGCGCACCGATAGCGGCGAGCGCTGCGACGGCGCACCACCAGACCTCGGCGTCGTCGCTTTCGAGAGACTGGACCAGGACGCCCACCGCCTCTGCGCTGCCTCGCTGACCCAACGCGCGAGCGGCGGACATTCGTACCGAGCGAGGCCCTTCGGCGAGCGCCCGGACCAGCACCGGGACGGCACGATCAGCGGCGCCGAGATCCCCCAATGCTTCCGCCGCGCGCCAGCCTTCCTCGTGGAACCCGTCGAAGCCGTACCCCATGCCCGCGCCGCTCTCGGCGGCCCGAGCGAGGCTCGCAAGCAGACCATCGAGGGAAACGGCCCCGGCGTCGACAAGGCCCCGTAGAGGCACTCGCGCCCGTTCTGCTGCGGTGGGATCGTCGGACAAGGTGGCGCGCCGAAGGGCGGCACGTGCTGGCCCCAGTTCGCCACCACGGATATGGCTCTCCCCCAGAGCGACCTCAGCGCGGGCCGACCAGCCGGGATACCCCCACTCGGCCACGCGCCTGAGCCAACTCTGCGTCGCCGGTTCGTCACCGGCGCTCCGCATCAGCTCGGCGCACGCGAACGCCCCGCGCGGCGAGTACTCGGGATGTCCCGCGTCAGCGGCAAACTCGTAGGCGGCAAGAGCGGCCTTGGTATCACGCAGCCTGTTGCGGAGGTCGCCGAGGTCGCAGGCAGCACGCGGAGCCCATTCCGGGTGGCCGTCGTCCACTACCACTTGATAAGCAATCGTCGCAGCGCCGAGGTCCCCTTGACGCTCCAGCAGCACGCCCAGACGATGGGCGGCCATCGTCGAGCAGTCACCCGCACCGGCATTGCTTAGCGTCCGATATGCGCGAGTCGCTTCGTACAGATCATTCCGGCGTTCCATCGCCAAGGCCGACAACAGGTTTCGGGTTCCGCCGGGCGACCCTTCAGCCACCACCGCCGTGGCGGCGCGGGCAACGGCGCTCGAGAACGCCGGCCATGGCCCGTGACCTTGGTCAACATCCACCCCGGCGCTCTCCTGCGAGGCCAGGGCCAGGGCCATCGTGAGCTCACCCACGGCCTGATCGAAGCTGCGCTGCGGGGTGGAGCCTGCCACTTCGCGCAATCGATCGCGGACGTAGTGGTACACATCGTCGATGGAGATCAGCCCGTCGCGATCGCTGTCGGGCGCCGCTCCCGTCAACGCCTGGGCCAGGTGGTGCGTGAAGGGGCTCGGTTCTGAAGCCGCGTCTGCATCGGAGGACAGCTGGGCGCGACGCGAGCTCGTCAGCACAAAGCGACCCTCCCCAGCAAGCCGGCGTGGCAGGACCGCCCCGCTCTTGAAGCTCCCCGAATAGCAGCAGTCCAAGACCACGATCTTGGCGCGGGCTCGGCACGCGGCGATCATCTGGCTGATATCGGCGGCACTAACGGCCGAGGAGACGAGCCTGTCAGTGAGCGTGTCCTGCACGCACAAGTAGAGCTCGTCCTCAAGGTTGAGCCTGCCGTGGCCGCTGAAGTAGATCAGCAGTTGGTCGCTGCGACGGCCGTCGGCGAAGAAGTCGTCGAGGGTGGACAGAATCTCGGCCCTCGTCCGGTTGGTCAGAACGGTCACCTCGTCCGGTCGATGCAGTCCGGTCTGCGGATGCGTCAGCGCCGCCTGCATCACCGGCAGGTCGTACTGCGGACCGCTGAGCGTCGGGAGTTGGTCAGGGTCGCGCGGGTATTGCCAGTTCGCGATGAGCAGGGCTCGGTAGTGGCGGTCATCCGCCATGCGGAAGCCGTTCAAGTGCCGAGGTCAAGGCCGACGTCATGGCACTGTCGCTCACTGTGGTGCCGTCGACCTCAACACTGACCTCCCGGTTGCCTTCCCGGAAAGTCAGCTTGAGTTGTCGGCTTCGGTCTCGCGACAACCAAGCGCGGATCACCTCGACAGCTGCGGTGATCGCTCCGGAAGTACCGAGGGCGATGATGAGCGACTCCGCGCCCGCCTTGTGACCCGGCGAGGGGATCTCCTCGCGTCGCACGTCATCGAGGTCGGCGTCCTGCAGTCCGCGACGCAGAGCGATCACCTGGGCACGCCAACCAGGGTCGTCGGGCGAGAAATCGGTGCTCGCGGGCTCGACCAAGACTTCCAGGAGCGAGGGATGGGTCCCCACGGTGCGATTCTTCCGCTTTCCTACCCATCGGTCCATACTGCAGCCATGGTCGACGAGCCGCGCCTCGACGACAGACGGTTCCAGGATCTCGTCGATGATGCCCGGCGGATTCTCGGCTCCCGGGTCGCTGGTGCCGGTCCCGCCGGCGAGGAGTCGGCGTTGGCGCTGATCGAGGCAGCTGCGCTGATGGTCGACCAGCTTCTCTTTCGTGTGAACCAGCTGCCGTCGCGGATGCAAGCTTCGTTGGTGGAACTCATTGGGATCCACCCCTATCCCGCACGCGCGGCCCAAACCGTGATGAACTTCTGGACGTCGACCGGGCTGGCCGACGACCTGGTTATCCCATCAGCGACACAGGTCTCCGTGCCGCATGGGCCAACCTTCACGACGCGACGGGCGCTGCGCTTGGCCGCGGTCCACTCGACCCGCGTCCTGGTCCGCCGAGCAGGGGTGGACCTCGAGCTGTCGGCACAACAAGCCGTTGACGATGTCCCCTCGGTCGGCGACGCCTTGCTGGTCGCGCTGTCCGACCCGGCACCCCACTGCATGGTCAAGCTGGACGTCACCTGTTCCGAGGGGCCCGTGGGAGTTGACCCGATGTCCCCACCTCTCACGTGGGAGGCAACGGTTGGCGACCAGTGGCTTCCCTGCGAGCTCCTGCTGGACGAGACCGGGGGCTTGGCACGGTCCGGGTCGGTAGTTGTGCACCTTCCCCGCGAGCATCACCAGCAGGTGATTGCCGATCACCAGGCTGCGTGGGTGCGAGGCCGCATCACCGAACCCGAGCCGGGAATGCCCCCCTACCTTCGCTTTCCTGTGGTTTCGGCGGTCGAGGCCGCCACCGTGGGCGGCAGCATCGAGGCTGTGCACGGTTTCGTGGTCCCCGAGGAACTGCTTGGCACGTCGTCCGGCCAGCCGGGACAGTCCTTCCGCATGCGCGCTCCCACCGCGATCGACCCCGATGACACCGTCATCGTGGAAGTGTTCGAGCACGACTCATGGGTCACTTGGCGGCTGGTATCCAGCTTTGCCGACAGCGCCGCGAACGACCGGGTCGTGCACCTGGCGGCGGGCAACGGGCTGCTGTTGTTCGGTCCGTCGGTCCGCCAGCCTGACGGCAGCATCCAGCAGTACGGCGCGGTGCCGGTCGAGGGCGCGCTGGTGCGGATACGCAACCACCTGGTCGGGGGTGGCCGCGCCGGGAATGTCGCCCAGGGGATGATCACCGTCCTCGAGACATCGATCCCCTACATCTCGAGGGTCGATAACCCGGTCCGTGCGATTGGCGGTCACGATGCCGAGTCAGCCGAGGAGGTGCGACGCCGAATACCCCTGACCCTTCGTAGCCGCGGCCGCGCGGTGACGAGCGACGACTTCGAGTATCTCGCCCGCGAAGCGGCTCCGGAACTCGCCCGCGTCCACTGCATCGCCAACGAGAGCGCCGGCTCCGCCACTGTGCTGGTCGTACCATGGATCGTCGAGGGCTCCGGCCGCATGGCGTTCCTGGACCTTGTGCCCGACCAGGTGCTGCTTGAACGGGTCAGGGACTACCTCGACGACCGTCGCATCGTCGGAACACGGCTGCTGGTGGAGCCCCCCGTATATCACGGCGTCACCATCGTGGCGATGATCAGAGGCACCAACCAAGTCCGTCCGGAAATCCTTCGGGACGCGGCCCTTGAGGCGCTCTACGGGTACTACCACCCCACGCGTGGTGGGCCCGCGGGCGACGGCTGGCCGTTCGGGCGGCCGGTGGTGCTCGGGGAGGTGTTCGCCGTGCTGCAACGGGTGCCCGGCGTCGACGTTGTCGAGGATGTGGCCCTCTTCCCGGCCGACCCGCGCACCGGGCACCGGGGAGAGTCCACGCAGCGCATCGAGTTGGGCAGAGGCAGCCTGGTCTTCTCCTTCGAGCACCAGATCAAGGTGGTCGGCCCGTGAGTGAACTCGACCTCACCTGGTGGCAGCTTCAAGAGTGGGAGGTGGCCTCGGTTGCCCATGCGATGAGCAAGATGGTCGAGCCGGTAGAGCAGCTCCTGGACCGCTTCGGCGACTATCTCGATCCCGCGACTGCGCCACCGCAACTGGTGAACTGGCTGAGCAGCTCCATCGGGATCGGGCTTAGCGCCGAGGCGCCCCATCAGCAGCAACGCCTCCTAGCAGCCGCGCCGGAGATGCTGTTGGCCTGGGGGACGGCCCATGGGATCAGGCTCCTGGTTAGCAGCTTTCTCGATGTCGAGTACGAGGACGTCTACCTGGACGAGAACGGGGCGTCAGGCGTCTCGGCGCAACCAG
Organism: Angustibacter sp. McL0619; assembly: GCF_049994355.1. Taxonomy (NCBI): domain Bacteria; kingdom Bacillati; phylum Actinomycetota; class Actinomycetes; order Kineosporiales; family Kineosporiaceae; genus Angustibacter; species Angustibacter sp. McL0619. Next base: position 3,541,412 of record NZ_CP188257.1, read on the forward strand.
GGGGCCGCATGCCAGGCAGCACACCACCCCATCTCCACGTTCGCGTCCGCGTACCGAGTGACTCCCCCCACGACTCACGCACCCTGCAACAGCTACTGGCAGCCGCAGTCCCGGCCACCGTTCCGTTCGACGTTCAGCTCGAAGAGCAAGTCCCATAGGAGTTGGCTGACGGGCCTATCCCCCGCGGAGGAGATCCAACACCTCACCAACCTCGATACCGGCGGCGGTGGTTGACCTGTAACCGGTACCTAGGCCTTGTCCACCGCAAGGAGAGGTTCAGCGAGATGACTGCGGCGGCGTCCTGCCTGAGTTTGGGATCGACGCGACGTCGGCCCACTGGAAGCTGGCAAAGACTGACTTTGGTTCCCGCGCGTTCCGGGCCACGATCTGCTGTAGGGACGTCGTCTCGTCGATGATCTTGAGGCCTGTTCTCGTGAAGGTCGCCTCGTTGAAGACGTTCTTGGCCAGCAAGGGGTTCGTCAGCGCTTGAGTGAACGCGTCATATCCCACCATGGTGGTCAGCAACTCACCAACGAAGAAGTCGTCGGGATAGTCCTCGGCGAAGACCCCGACGTACCACTCGAGCTTGTCGACATCGTCTCCGTAGAGGGCCTTGAGGCGTTCTTGTACTTCGACGTCCTTGGTCAGCTGGTCGTAGTCCGTGAGCGGCGACAGCCCGAACTGACGGCGGTAGTCATTGAACGACCGGAGGTTCGCCTGACGCATGAGCGCGATCGTGCGCTCCTCAACCGCTGGATAGGCCGCGTCCTTCCGGTCGACAAGGAAGGCGGGGCTGTTGAACAAGCCGACCTTCGCGGCGCGAGATCGCGAGCACTGGGCGATCAGCCACTCGACACCCTTCGACACCACCACATCGTTGTTGTCCCTGAGGAATCCCTTGCTGTCGCTCACACCGTCGTCCGTCGTGATCGTGTCCGGCACCATCGAGTGCCAGCGATACAAGAGGTTGAACTCGATGGCGATCCAGTTCGACCTGTTCCAGTTCTTTCCGTCCGCCATCGCAGGGATGAGCTTGATCGGTGGATCGTCCGGTGCGATGTGCCCGATGTACTCCTCGACGACCAGCTTCAGCAGGAGGACCATCACGATGTTTCGGGTCGTCTGGAACAGCCGCTCGTCAAGGTCGGCGCGGCTTAGCGGACGACTCCACTGCGGCCGCTCGGTCCTTCGCTCGTACTCCTTCTCCAAGATGCCGGCGATGCGGTTGTGCTCGCGGACGAAGACTACGTCCAGAGCGATGCTGCCGACGGTGGAGTTTCCGTGCTCCAGCCCGACGGCGAAGAACAGGTCCTTCTGCCGGTCGGAGACACCGTTGAGGAGGACGTTCATCAGGAAGTCCTCATCGTGAAGCCCTTCGAACTCCGGCTTGACCGAGTGCGACCCCGTGGAGGTGCGCTCGAAGTAGAAGGGCGGGTATTCCTGACCGTCGATCTGTTGGGACTTCAGCCGCCCCCGGTCCATCTCGCGCAGCATGCGCGTCTGGGCCTCCGACAACCCGTAGATCTGGCAGAAGTCGATCTCCTGGGTGGACGTGTTCTTTCGCCAGTCGGTCCGGTCGGTTCTGAGAAAGCTGTCGGTGAACCACTGCGCGAAGAACATGAACATAACGCTGGTGTCCGTCGACGGAATCTCTCCACCCGGCTTGCGCCTGAAGAGCTCCTTGACGTCGGCTTCACTGGGCAGCCCGACGGCGCCGGGATTGGCCGGGGGCAGGTGCCGTCCGGTGAACGTCCGGTCGGTGAGGCTCAGCCAGCTGGTGTAGTCGCTCGCCAGGGTGAAGGGCCTGGGTCGTGGTGGAGTGGCGTTTGCCAGCTGGCCCACCAGCAGCTCAGTGACCAGCTTGGGCCCGAACGGCACATGGCGCAGTGCCCCGAAGACCCCCGGGAGAAATCGATCCAGCGCACGCGGAATCTGCATCTTGCCCTCCGGCGACCTTGCCTCGTGTGCTCAGGATCGTGGTCATCGGGTTCAGCGTCAACGCCGCCACCGGTGAACTCTTACCAGAGCTCACCCTTCGACCGGCGGCGCGCCGAACTGGGAGCCGGTCGAGTGGGCGACGCATCTGACCTCCGACCCGCGCGATTTCATCGCCCTACTCGAGCGGGTGGGCTCGGACCGACTGTGCGCTCCGTACGGTCAGCGACGCAGCCAGGCCAGTACGGCGAGAACCCGCCGGTGCTCGTCGGCGGTGGGATGCAGCTCCAGCTTGGTCATGATCCTGGCGATGTGGCTCTCGACCGTACGCAGGTCTATGACCAGGTCTGCGGCGATCGCGGCGTTCGACCGGCCCTGGGCTATCAGCTCCAGCACCCCTCGCTCGCGGGCGCTGAGCCTGTCGAGCTCGTCGGCGAGACCGGTGTTCCCCATCAGGTGCGAGACCACCGCCGGGTCGAGCACGGTGCCGCCGGCAAGGATGGTGTGCATCGCCTGGACGAGCACGTCGACATCGATCACCCGGTCCTTGAGCAGGTAGCCGAACCGTTGCGGGTGGGCACGCGCCAGGTCCGCCACGTACCGGCTCTCCAGGGACTGGGACAGCAGCAGGATGCCGAGTTCGGGGTGTCGCTCGCGGAGCTCGACCGCGGCGCGCGCGCCTTCGTGGGTGTACGTCGGCGGCATCCTGATGTCGATGACGGCAAGGTCTGGCCGGTGTTCGTCGACGGTCGCGATCAGACCAATGGCGTCCCCGACCGCCGCGACCACCTCCGTGCCGGTCTCCGCCAGCAGCCGGGTGAGTCCGTCCCGCAGGAGCCCGGAGTCGTCAGCGATCACGACGCGCACGGGAGCACCGCCTGGATGCTCGTCCCGGCACCAGCCGGGGAGTCGATTACCAACGTGCCGCCCGCCGCCTCGACCCGGTCGCGCATGCCCCGAAGCCCAGGCCCGTCGGGATTGGCCGCGCCGTGTCCGTCGTCGCGGATCCGGATTCGCAGCTGGCAGTCGTGCTGGTGCACCTCGACCGTTACCCGGGTGGCATGCGCGTGCTTCTGTGCGTTGACCAGTGACTCGCAGATCACGAGCCAGGCGGTGAACTCGAGAGCCGGGTCGAGTCGCGGAACCTCCACCTCGAGGTGAAGGTCGACCGGCGAGTGCCGGGCGAGGTCGTCGAGCGCCGCGGGCAGGCCGCCGTCGGACAAAGCTGCCGGGTGCAGGCCGTTGGCCAGGTCGCGGAGCTCGCGGACCGCCGACTGCGCTGCAGTCGCGCCGTCGGAGAGGGCCTGGCGCATGCGTTCATCGTTGCCACTCAGGTGGGCGGATCTGAGCTCCATCGCCAGCGCGAGGAGCTGCTGCTGTGCCCCGTCGTGGAGGTCGCGCTCGATCCGCCGGCGCTCGGTGCGCTGGGCTTCCGCGAGTCGGCGACGCGAGCTCTCGACGTCGCCGAGCCGGCGGGCGAGCTCCGCACGGAGGCCGGCGTTGTCCAGCTCGGCTGCAGCGATTCGGGCGCCCGCACTGACCACCTCGGCGTCCGTGCGTGTCGGGTCGTAGCCGATCCGGGCCACGATCTGACCGTGCCGCGCAACGCCCACCCAGTCGACCATCTTGGGCGGTGCCAGTCCGGCGTCTGTGACCCACGTGTCCGGCCGGGCACCCGGATAGGCCACCGCGACTGACGGATCATCGAACGCCCGACGGAACAACGCCGCGAGATCGCGGCCGGCCCGCTCATCCGCGAGCTCGGCTCCAACCAGGCGGACGGCGTCGTACCGCCGCCGGTTGAATCGCCGGTCTATGAGCTCCTGGATCGCACGCCGAGCCGGTGCAGCGATGGCCGCGACGACGAGGGCACCCACCGTGGCAGCGACCGCCGGCGAGGTCGACCAGCGCTGGGCACCGCGCGCGCCGAACCACACGATCAGTCCGTAGGTCCCTATCAGCAGCAAGCTGAGCAGGACATAGGTCGTGGTCCGGGCAAGGATTCGCTCGACGTCGTACAGGTGGTACCGGGTGATCGACAGTCCGGCAGCGATCGGGATGAGCACGACGAACCCGCCGGTCGACGCCACCGTGCCGACCGAGCTTCCAGCGTTCGAGGCGACGAACGCCGCGACGACGAAGACGGGCAGGGGCACCACGACCAGGGCGAGCCAGAGCAGTTGGCGTTTCTCGTCGCCACGGGCGCGACGCCAGCGGAGCAGGAGCGACACACCGGAGGCGACCAGGCCGGCGGCCACGAGCAGGACCAGGCCATACTCGACCCAAGCGGACGCCGGCTGGATCACCGGCACGGCCCAGGGGTTCTCGATATCCTGGAACGGCGATTCAAACGGGTCCGTCTTCAGAAGGCCCAGCAGGAACGCCACCGCACCAGCACCGACGACGACCCGGCCGAGCGCGCGCCAGCGTGGGGAGAGATAGGTGCCTGTAGGGGTGAGGAGCAGGATCAACGCCACGAGGACGAACCACGGGATCCAGGTGGCGTCGTTGACCGCCGCGACAGCGCCCGTTGCGGGCAGCGACCCCGGCCGCGCCAATTGGCCCCACTCGATCCAGGCCTCGAGAGGTCCGGAGACCAGGATCATGGCGCTCAAGGCAAGGAAGAGCCAACCGACAGGGTGTCGCGGCTCGGTACGGACGATCGCGAACCCCACCACTGCGGCCGAGGCGACGCCCAGCAGCAGGACCCAGGTCTCCCCGCCGAAGCTGACCACGTCCGCATGGCCTGCACGCACGAGCAACCGGTCCGAGACCAACCCCACGAGCAGGACGCTGGCCTCGATCGCGACGACCGAGGTCGCGATCCACCGTGCCCGGTGCGCACCCACCTTCGAATGCTGACACCAAATCACGGCTTCCGTATCCGTGATCGCACGGAACCTTCGTCGGGGTGGGCACGCCACCACAGTTCCGAGCGCGCTCCGATGTGCACAGCCGCAGCTGAAGCGAGGCTGGACGCATGACCATCACCAGCACCCCTCCTCGCTCCACCGCACTCGACGGCCCGCACGCGGGCCGCCGAACCATGGTGACGCTCGCCGTCGTCTACCTCGGGTTCTTCGCGCTTCTCATGGCCAGCGGCGCCGACCGCGAACCGGACGCCAATCCGGCCAAGCTGATCGCCGACTACGACATCAGCGCGACCGTTATCCAGATCGTCACCTACTCGACCGTCGTCGCGGGGGCCGTCCTCGTCTTCTTCGGGGCAGCGCTCCGATCCGCGCTGACCCTGCGTACCCGGCAGTGGACAGCGGATGTCGCGTTCCTCGGATTCGCGCTGATGGCGTTGACGCTGGTCACCTGGGCGACGAGTGCTCTCGCCCTCTATCACGCTGTTGACATCGGGGACACCGGCACCGTCAGAGCGATCAACGTCATCGACACCACGAACTTCCCGCTCGCGATGCTGTCCATGAGCTGCGCGATGATCGGGGTCGGTGTCACTGCACTCCGTGAGCAGGCACTGCCGACCTGGCTCTGCTGGGCATCCATCGTTCTGGGTGTGATGTCACCACTCGGACCCCTCGCGTTCGCACCGTTCCTCCTGTTCGCCATCTGGACCGTCGTGGTCGCCGCCACGGTCCGCCTGTCGGACGCCTGACCAGCCCAGCAGAACACCCAAACGCCCCACCAGAAACGACGAAACCGGGTGAACCCGTAGGTTCACCCGGTTTCCGATCTCTTGAGAGATCACATTTGTAGCGGCGGGACCGCACAGTTCTGCCCTTGTCCGTTTCGTGGAGTACTTACTCGTGCTCGGTTGCACCACTGCCCTGGCATCGGCCACCCCACTCACCACGTCGTCGAGCCTATGCAAGCACAGGCCGCGGACAGGATCGATCTGCCTGACCGCGCTCCAACGTACGGCCTGAGCACGCACGGCAGTTGAACCCGGGCATCGTCCGGCCCTTAAGCGAGCCGGGACATCGGCTCGGTCTCGCCCAGGAGGCCGCCGGATCCTCGAAACGCCGGGCTCCCGCCGATGCCAAGCGGCAGGCCCAGGAGCAGGTACGTCACTCACGGCTGGCTGATCACCTCCCAGGTCTCGACGTACGACCGGAATCCGGTGTGGCCGTCAGCCGGCGCCAGCGGGCGACGGTCGCGGGGTCCGCAGCGTCATCCTCACACTGCCGGTGTCCTGAACTTCGAAGGTCAGCGCGCACGTCGCTGACGTGGCAGACAAGATGACTCCCGTGGATGTGCGCGCATGGCTCCTGACCAACCCGGAGCGGGAGAACTCGCACACCCGGATCGACGACATCCGCGGCGACGGCACCGCGTGGAGCAGCGGCAACACCGTACGGGCCATCGTCCACGGGCGGCCCTGATGTCGCAGCGCGGGGCGGCGCGCGCCGCCCGCCCGCCCGGACGACTGCGCCGGCTGGCCCCACCGGAGCTGACCGACACCCAGCTCCGTTGGGCGCCCCGGCTGTACGACCTGCTGTTTGACCCCATGGCCGCCCACACCCCGGATCCGGAGCCTGAACGATGACCAAGAGACGTGACATCGGCGCTTGGAGCAAGGACCCGCGCGATGCCCTCCGCGCCGGCCCTGACTTCGACCTGGACACGATGGACCGCGGTGGGACTCCCGGGTGGGAGGACGACAAGAAGTCGGCCAAGCGGTTCAGCGCGCAGCGCGGCAGGCTGCTCAGCGAGCTGCAGGAGCGGCTGTTCGCCGAAGGCCGGGCGGGCGGGGACCGGGCGCTGCTGCTCATCGTCCAGGGCCTCGACACCGCCGGGAAGGGTGGCGTCGCCCGACACGTCATGAGCAAGGTCGACCCCCAGGGCGTGGCCTTACATTCGTTCGGGCCACCGACCGAGGAGGAGCAGCAGCACCACTTCCTGTGGCGGGTCCGCAAGGAGCAGCCCGAACCCGGTCTCATCGGGGTCTTCGACCGGTCTCACTACGAGGACGTGCTGATCGCGCGAGTCGACGAGCTGGTGCCACCAGCGACCTGGGAGGGTCGCTTCGACGAGATCAACCGGTTCGAGAGCGACCTCGCCGAGGCGGATACGACCGTGCTGAAGTTCGCGATGATGGTCAGCCACGACGAGCAAGGCGTTCGACTCATGAAGCGCCTGGACCGCCCCGACAAGCACTGGAAGTACAGCGCCAACGACCTCCCCACCCGGCGCCATTGGGACGAGTACCAGGAGGCCTACGCCGAGGTGTTCCGCCGTACCTCCACCGGTACGGCGCCGTGGTACGTCATCCCGGCTGACCACAAGTGGTACGCCCGCCTGGCCATCACCGAGATCCTGACCCAGACCCTGATCGACCTGGACCCCCATTGGCCGTCGGTCCGCTGGGACCCGATGGTCCAACGGCGCGAGCTCGCCCGGACCATGAGCACCAAGGCCCTCGCCGACTCCCTCGTCGAGACCGACGAGCAGGTCGGGAAGGCCATCAAGGACGACCGCAAGGTCGGCAAGGAGGCCGCCCGGGCCAGCACGGTCGGCGATGGCTCGGATCCGGTCGCCGATTCCGAGGCCAAGGCAAGAGCCGCCGAGGCATCTGCAACGGCCGCCGCCGCCTTGGCAGACCTACAGCGAACTCGCCAGCAGAAGGCCGATCTGCTGGCCGAGCGCGACGACACCTGAGCTGGCGCCTGTGGGCATGCGATCAAACTCGCGGAGATGTCCGCGCCAGGGCGACGACCGTCGACAACCCGCCTCCCCCGCCGGGGGCTCACGTCGGAGAGCTGGTTGCGCAAATGCAAGGGGCCCTCACTTCTCCTGGACGGCGCCGAGGAGACCCCGGGGTGCTGGCTGAGCAGCACGTCGATGTTGTCGAAGGTGAACGTCCGGACGTGCGCTTCGTGGAGCTCCGCGAGGGCATCGCGGCTGGGCTCGAGTACCGGTGCGCCAATGCGGTCCAGGTAGCCGGCGAGGTCGAGCACGTCGGTCTGCCACGGATCGGTCGGCCTGCGAACAGTCAAGCGCAGCGGCGGCCAGACCGCACGACGCAAGCGACGACCGGACTGGCTGCGCGTTGACCTTGCGCATCGTGCGGGCGCAGTGTTGACGTGACACGCCCGGGCAGGTTCTCGACGTGCACGTCCTGGAGGAGAAGCGAATGAACTCGGCTGAACAGGTCCCCGGAATCGTGCGCTGGACCCTGAGGCTGGAGAACGCCACGGTGCTCGATCGGCCGGTGCAGGCGTTGGAGCCGTCGATCCGGAACGTGTTCGGCATCGGGACTCGCGCTTCGGTGCTGCGCGGCGAGTGGCTCGGCCACGCCGTCCACCCGGTGCTCACCGATGTGGTGCTCGGCACGTGGACGTCGGCGAGTCTGCTCGACCTCTTCGGAGGGCCTGACTCGTCGGCCGCGGCTCAGCGGCTGGTGGGCACCGGTCTGCTTGCCGCCGGTCCCACCGCCTGGACCGGATGGGCGGAGTGGTCGGCAGCCGGGCCGCGCGAGAAGCGGGTGGGTCTGGTCCACGCGGTGACCAACGGCGTCGCAATCGGGCTGTACGCGGCGTCCTTGCTCGCCCGTCGGCGCGGCCGACACGCAGCCGGCGTCCGACGGGCTCTTGCCGGAGCGGTGGTTTCGGGGGCGGGAGCCTATCTGGGCGGCCATCTCAGCGCGGCCCGCAAGGTGGGGAGCCACGATCGCGCCTACGACGACGCACCGGCAGGGTGACCGCCCGCTGCCGTCACCAGACGTGGGGAACGAGCCGGGCCCGGCCGGCGGCGAACACTCGGTAGCGGTCGCCCAGGGCGGCCTCCAGGGCACGCTCCTCGATCCGTAGGCGAAAGATGAGAGCGGCCAGCAACACCCCCACCGCGCCGATGGTGCTCACCCAGTTGCCCATCATGAGACCGCAGCCTGCGAAGGCCAGCAGCACGCCCGTGTAGCTCGGATGTCGAAGCACCCGGTAGGGACCACGGTCCACCACGGGTTGGTCCTCGCTGGTCTGCACGACCACGGTGAAGTACTGCCCCAGGCTCACGAAGGACCACCAGCGCAGCAGCAGGCCGAGCCATGCGATCAGCAGCCCGAGCGCGAAAACCCAGCCGCCGCCTATCGCAGCGCCTGGTGCGACTGCTCGACCGAAGGGGAACAGGAGAATCGCGCAGAACAACATCGCCCGGAACAGGAGCTCTGCGCGCAGGCCGGCCCGGGTCGCGCCGCGGCGTCTGCGGAACGTCTGCCAGAGCTCGCCCACCAGGAAGGCGCCGACGGTGACTGCGAAGGCAGTACGCGCGAAGTCCGAGTGCAGCTCGTACGGCACGGGCGCGCTCAGAAGTGCAGTGTCGAGGATGCCTGCACGGGCCATCCCAGCAGTGTGTCAAGGCCGTTGGCAGCGGCGCGGGACGCTGTGACCCGGCCGGCACTGAGGAGCGTCGTCGGGTTCGTGGTGCCGAGAAAGCTGGCTGCGAGCTCTGCGACGTCCAAGGTGACGTCTGCCGCGCGCGACGTGGGCTCGATGGATGCGCGGCCGCCCGACAGCCGGATCAGCCATCTCCCGCTGGCTGGTCCTGTGCGGTCCGTGACGTCGACCGCCAGCTGGGCATCGGCGGCCGAGTACCCGCGCATGAGCAGCGCTCGAGCCGGGTCCACGATGCGAAGCGAGTAGCCGTCGTTCAGCCCGGTGACCCGCCACGCGGCCCGGTCCGTGAGCATCCACGGCAGCGGATCGTCAGGGCGCATATCGGTAGCGCACACCGTGCTCGCGATCCCCGTGGACGAGATCGCCTGCCAGAGCGCCGCGTGGGCGTCGAACGTGGAGTACGTCTCCGAGAGGACGTCGAGCACCTGCGCTTGCGGTGTCCAGCCCCGGAACACGTAGGTCAGGACGCCGTCGACGTTCCCGCGTTCGTCGGCGTGCACGAGGCATCGGGCCGGGTGTTCGTCGTCCGGCTGCTGGTTCCTGGCTGGGTGCGTGACCGCCAGCGCCCCGAAGCGGTAGGGGCCTGAGGACGCTGCGACTGCGCGGGCCTGCTCGTCGGCGTGGCGCGGGTCAGCGGCGTGCACGGTGCCCGGAGGATCGCGGAGCAACGCGAAGCGGGCGCAGTCGACCTCGACTGTGCTGGAACGGATTGCCGGCGAGAACCCGAAGCGCGCGTACAGCGCGGGATGCGCGGCGTGCAGGGCCAGGAGCGGAACCCCCGCGTCCACTGCTTCGGTCGTGACCGCCTCCATGAGTCGACGCATGAGGCCCTGCCCCTGGTGCGTCGCGCGCACGGTGACGTCCGCGATGAGGGTGCACGGGATGTCCTCGTCCTCACCCGCGTTCAGGCTGGCCCCGATCGTGGCCAGGGTGGCGACGGGTACGTCCGGGCTCAGGGCGGTGTCCGGCCGCGGGCCGCGGTCGTGGATCGCGTGCAGGATGCGTCCCTCGTCCTGCCAGGCCCCGGCGACGGCGGCGCGCTGGTCAGCTGAGGGCTCGGCCTGCAGGAAACCGTTGTACCGAGCCGTCATCCAGGCCCGGGTCTGCACGTCCGGGCCCTCGTCGGTGCAGCCGGCGGGGAACCTCCGGTACTGCACGTCGGCCACCCGGCTCACGTCGGCGCGCTCATCGACGACTGCACCTGCACGGCGCGTCCTCCCGACCGGGCCGACTCGATTGCGGCGGCCATGATCTCGACGGACCGGACCCCGGCCACTGCATCGGCGTCGATCGAGGCTCGCCCTCGGACGGCGTTGACGAAGTTGTCGATCATGTCGGCGTCCATGTCGGATCCGTACGCCCACCACTGGGGACCGCCGTCGGCGTAGCCCGCGACCCTGAGGTTGAACGGATCGATGCGTAGCCGGCCCTTCGTGCCGATGACGTCAAGGGTGAGGCCGCCCCAGGTCGGTGCTGTCCGGGGTTGGCTCCACGAGCAGTCGACCGTGGCGATGAAGCCCTGTTCGTACTCGATGGTGACTATCCCGCCCGTCTCGACCTCGGTGGGGGGCTCCTGCTCCAGGATGCGGTTGGTCACCGCACGGACGCGCACCGCCGGTCGGTCAAGGAGGCCGTCGATCAGGTCCGTGCAGTGCACGAGGTGGTCTGCGAGCGCGCCGCCCCCTGACCACTGCGGCTGGGTGAACCACGCCCTGTCCCGCGGCAGCATGCCGTTGTTGGTGCCGAGCAGGGACAGCACCGAGCCCAGCGCGCCGGCTTCGACCCGGGCCCTCAGATGGCGGTACGCCGCGGACTGCCGGACCGGGTGCGCGACCCCGAGCACCAGCCCGGCCCCACTGGCCGCCTGCCACATGTCGAGTGCGTCGGCGGCCGTGGTGGCCATGGGCTTCTCGCAGAGCACGTGGCAACCCTGCGCGAGGGCCGCCATCACGTCGTCGTGGTGCCTGGCGTTCTCGGAGCACACGATAACTACGTCCGAGCCGGCGAGCAGCTCGGTGGGGTCCTCGACCCAGCTCGCACCGCTCGCCTCCGCCAGCCGTGCACCTCGGTCGAGCTGATCGGGGGCCGAGTCCGGGTCGCTGAAGAGGACTGCGACGTCCCGACGTGCGCCGAGGTGTCCGAGGTATCCGGCGGCGTGTCCGTGGGCAGCCGACAGCACGCCGATACGCAGCATCGAATCGCTCACCGTGCACCGCCGATCTGCTCGCGCCAGGGTGTGAAGTCCACCGGTTCACCGCGGTTGACCGACTCTCTGGCCGCCTCGGCCAGCGCTACCGCGGTGACGCCGTCCCACACGTCGACGCAAGAGGGCGCGTCGTCGAGGAGCGTTCGGGAGAACTCTGCGAGCTGGGTGAAGTACGGGCTCTCCTCCGCAGTCTCGGGAGGCAGGTAGGACTGCTCCACCTCGAGCCCGGGCAGGTCCTCGAAGACCGTGAGCTCATGGGCCGGGCTGCTCACCAGACGGCCGGCACTGCCGGAGACGTCGAACGACGGCCCGAAGCTGAAGCCAGGGCTTCCCCAGAACGACTGGATCTGGGAGATGGCCCCGCTGTCGTGGACCAGCGTGGCGTGGGCCACGACCTCGGGGGGAACCTGCCCGTTCGAGCTGGCCGGATTCTGCACGGCGTGCACCGTGCGCACCTCACCGCCCAGCCAGCTCGCCTGGTCCAGGTCGTGAACCATCAGGTCGAACAGGATCCCACCGGACTGCGCCTCGTCGAGAAACCAGTCGCCGGTGGGCTTGGACCCGCCCCGCACGAAACGCAGGATCGCCAGGTCGCCGAGCGCGCCCGCACGGACGGCCCGATGCAGCGCGTCGTACTGGCCGAAGAACCTCACGACGTGTGCCGGCAGCACAAGCACGTCACGTCGGCGAGCCTCCTGCGCGAGGTGGAGCGCGTCCTTGAACGACAGCGCCATCGGCTTCTCGCAGACCACGGGGAGGCCCTGCCGGACGGCGGCCTCGGCCACCGCCGCGTGGCTCCCCGACGGGGTGCACACGTCGACGACATCGACGCTGGCGAGCAGGCCCTCCAGGGTTGGCTGGACCTGGAGCCCGTAACGCTCGGCCAACGACTGCGCCCCGTGCAGAGCGTGCACCGACACCTCCCAGCCGAGGCGTTTCCAGAACGGGACGTGCAGTGTCGTGACGCTGCCGGCTCCGACAATGCCCACCCGGCGCGCGCCCATCGCGACCCCTTCGATCCGAAACGTTTAGGCTGGACGACAATAGCGAACCCCTGGCGTCTGGACAGCCGGGCGAATCGTACGGTCGGAGGAATGGGAGCCATGCAGCCACGGGTCACGATCGTGGACGTCGCGAGAGACGCCGGCGTCTCCATCGCCACCGTCTCGGCCGCGCTGAACGACCGACCGGGGGTGTCCGAGCCCACCCGCAAGCGGGTCGTGGCGACGGCCCAGCAGCTCGGCTGGTCGCCCTCGTTGCGAGGCCGCAGCCTCTCGCAGAAGCGCGCCTTCAACGTGGGGCTGGTGATCCAGCGCAACCCTTCGGTCATCGCCTCCGACCCGTTCTTCGCCGGGTTCATCAGCGGCGTCGAGTCGGTGCTCGAGGACGGCGGGTACGCGCTCGTCCTCCAAGTGGCCCCGACCCGTCAGCGCACGGTCGAGCGGTACCGGCGCCTGGCCGCGGACCATCGCGTGGACGGCGTCTTCCTCACCGACGTGTCAATGCCTGACTCCCGATTCGACCTCGTGCGCAAGCTCGGCATCCCAGCCGTCGCCATCAACGCCGCGTCGCGTGGAGAGGGCATCTCCTCCGTCCGCCAGTCCCACGAGCCCGGCATCGACGCCCTGCTGGCCCACCTCGTCGACCTCGGCCACCGACGGATCGCGCACGTCTGCGGACCTAGGGACTACATCCACGCCCACGACCGCGAGAGGGCGTGGCGCGACTACCTGTCGGCCGCCCGGATCCGGCCCGGCGCCTGCGTCGAGGGGGACTTCTCCCTTGCGGGCGGAAGCCGCGCCGCAGCAGCGCTGCTGCGACGAAAGCCCCGACCGACCGCGGTGTTCTGCGCGAACGACCTGATGGCCATCGGGTTCATCGCCAAGGCGACGGAGATGGGGTTCTCCGTGCCCGGGGACGTCTCCGTCGCGGGGTACGACGGCATCGACTTCGGGGCCTATGCCCGCCCCTCATTGACCACCGTCACGACGGCCCCGCACGCACTCGGCGAGCAGGCGGCTCGAACTCTGCTGGGAATGCTCGACGGCAAGCCGGCCTCCCACGTGGACACCGAACCGGCCAGCCTCGTCGTCCGCGCCTCCACCGGCCCACTGGCCTGACCGACTCGACCCCGGTGCAATTGTCCGGTTGCGCATCCGAAACGTTTTGGTAAGGTCCGGCTCATCCAAAACGTTTCGGAGATTCGCGGAGGAACCATGCCGACAACGACGTTCCGCGCAGCGGCCCGACTCTCGCTCGTAGTGGCTGGGGTCACCGCCCTCATGGCCGCCACGGCGTGTAACAACGGCGCAGGTGGGTCCGCGGCTCCCACCCCCAAGGGCAGCGCCAGCGGCACTCTCAACATCCTGGTCTCCAGCGCCACCGGCTCGGACGCGGGCTTCCAGGCGGTCAACAAGGCGTTCGTGGCCAAGTACCCGGGCGTGAAGATCAACTTCTCGGCGGTGCCGAACGAGACCTACGCCCAGGCCCACGCCTCCAGGCTCACTGCCGGCAGCATCGACGTGGGCCTGGCCGGCCCGAAGGAGCTGCCGAGCTACGTCCCCGCCTCCAACGAGGGCGACGACGCGAGGCTGGCTGACCAGGGCGGCTACGTGGACCTGACGGACCAGGCGTTCATGAAGAAGTACAACCCGACCGTGCTGGACCAGATCAAGTACAAGGGCAAGAACTACACCGTGCCCACCGGCCTGAGCTACTACTCCGGGATGTTCTACAACAAGAAGATCCTCGCCGACAACGGGATCAAGGTCCCCACGACCTGGAGCGAGCTCACCGCGGCCTGCGACACCCTCAAGGCCAAGGGCATCGTCCCGCTGGGGATCGGCGGCAAGGACTCTGCCGGACTGAACATGCTCGGCGTGGCCCAGAGCCTCTACCCCACCGCGCAGGTCAAGGACGATCTCGCGAAGGGCCTGTACGACGGCTCGGTGAAGCTCAACGTGGACACCCAGCTCAAGGTGCTCCAGCAGGTCCAGAAGCTCTACTCCTACGCCGAGCCGAACTTCGCCGGCGTGTCCTACGCGACGATGACCTCGGACTTCGTCAACGGCAAGTTCGCCATGATGAGCGACGGCACGTGGAACACCACCACCATCCAGCAGGCCGGCGGGTCCAAGCTCGACTTCGGCTACTTCCCGCTGCCCGCCAGCGACAACGCGGCCGACAACAAGTTCCTCGGGGGGAAGGTCGAGCTGACCCTGGCCATCCCGAGCAACGCCAAGAACAAGTCAGCCGCGATCGAGTACCTGTCGTTCTTCACCGACAACTACCAGCTCTTTGACGACCAGGCCGGTTTCGCACCGTCCGTGACCGGCGCCAAGAGCAACCCGTTCTACACCGACATCGCGCAGTACACCAGCACCTTCCAGCCGGCCTGGGACACGATCTGGATCCCCAACACCAAGGCTGGCCCGGCGGCTCAGAACCCGTTCAACTGGGCGGGCATCGCGCCGATGGGCAAGTCCGACGCCCAAGGGGCGGCTGACGCCTCGCAAAAGGACTGGCAGGCGGGTCTGAAGTAGACCATGAGCCAGTCGCGTTCGTTCATCTTCGGACGGCGATGGTCAGCACAGCTAACCTTCGCGGTCGGGATCAGCCTCGTCGTCGTGTTCTCGCTCGTCCCGGCCGTCGGCATCTTCGCGATCTCCCTCACCGACATCCGGTCGCTGCCGTTTATCCCGATCCACTGGGTGGGGCTGGAGAACTACTCCACGTTCTTCTCCTCGGCCCAGCTCGGCTACAACCTGCACGCCTTGAAGAACACGTTCGTGTTCGCAATCTCGGTGACGTTGTTGCAGAACACGATCGCCCTGCTCATCGCCGTCCTGCTCAACCAGCGGCTGCGAGGGCGCAACTTCGCCCGCGCGGTGGTGTTCATGCCCACCATCCTGGGCGTGACCGTCATCGGGCTGATCTTCACGCTGATCTTCAATCCGAGCGGCGGGCCAGCGGCAAGCGTCTGGAAGTCTCTCGGGGCGTCCTCGGCGTTCTTCGGCGACCCGCACCTGGCCATGGCACTGGTGATCGCGGTGTCGGTGTGGGCCGGCATGGGCGTCGCCGTGGTCATCTACCTCGCCGGCCTACAGGCCATTCCCGGCGAGCTCTACGAGGTGGCGTCCATCGACGGGGCGACGTCCGCGCAGAAGCTCCGCCACATCACCTTCCCGTTGCTCGCTCCCGCGGTGACGGCGAACACCCTGCTGTCCATTATCGGTGCCCTGCAGAGCTACCAGCTGATCTACGTCCTGACCGGTCCGATCAACCCTGCCACCCAGGTCCTGTCGCTCGCGATCTTCACCCAGGGATTCGGTGGCGCCCAAGGAGGGGCGGTGCAGTCACAGGGCTATGCGGCCGCGATCTCGGTCGTCCAGTTCATCATCGTGATGATCGTCTCCGTGGCGACTCTTCTCTACCTCCGCCGGAAGGAGACGTCACTGTGAGCGAGCTCGTCACCGCCGTCCCGACCGTTGCCGCCCCGGGCAGCCCGCAGAAGCCGGGCCGCAGCACCGGTCGCCGATCCGTTTCGGCGAAGGTCGTGAACTACGGCCTGATGGTCGTGGTCACCGTGATCTACCTGTACCCGCTGGTGTTCCTGGTCAACACCGCCCTGAAGAGCAACGGCGAGTTCTTCAGCAATCCGACCGGCCTGGTCAAGGCGCCCCACCTGTCGAACTTCAGCACCGCGTGGCGGCAGGGCAACTTCGCGTCCTACGTCCTCAACAGCGCCCTGTACACGTTCGCCGCAGCAGCGATGGGGACGGTGATGTCGCTGATGGTGGCCTTCCCGGTGTCCCGCGGCTATCTCAAGCACAACAGGCTCTGGTACGTCCTGTTCGTCTCGATGTTGTTCCTGCCGAACACCCTGGTGACGGTCTTCCAGTTGGCGCTGCGCATGCACCTGTACGACACGCGGCTGGGCTACGTGCTGATCATGGCCTCGGGGATCGGCGTGGGTCCGCTGCTGATCGCCGGCTACCTCAAGTCGATCCCCAGGGAGCTCGACGAGGCCGCCGCCCTCGATGGTGTGGGCTACCTGCGCTACCTGTTCAGGTTCCTTCCGCCGCTGATCCAACCGGTGCTGGCGACGGTGTTCATCCTGCAGGCGATCGGGGTCTGGAACGACATCATCCTGGCGACCATCCTGCTGCCGGACCAGGCCAAGTCGCCTGTGACGCTCGGGCTGTTCGCCTTCAAGGGCACCTACGTGAGCCAGTGGAGCCTGCTGGCCGCCGCGACCATCATCGTCGCCGCCCCCCTGCTGCTCGTCTACGTGTTCCTGCAGAGGTACCTGGTCGCCAGTGCGGTCGGCGGCGCAGTGAAGGGCTGACCAGGATCGGAGAGGACACGATGACCACCGGACCAGTCCGCTTCCCGCTCGGCCCGTTCACGCCCTACGAGGGCAACCCCATCCTCACTCCCCAGGGCAGTGGCTGGGAGTCGGGCAGCGTGTACAACCCCGCCGCGGTCGTCGTTGACGGCAGGGTGGCCCTGCTGTACCGGGCCCACGCCGACGACATCGTCTCCCACGTCGGCCTGGGCTGGAGCGAGGACGGGATCACCTTCCAGCGCGAGCCGGAGCCCGTCCTGTCGCCGAGCGAGGACTATGACCGGTACGGCGTCGAGGACCCGCGCGTGACCCGCGTCGGCGACACGTTCTACCTCACCTACTCGGGCTGGGACCGGCAGACGGCTCTGCTCTGCCTGGCGTCGTCCCCCGACCTGCGTACGTGGACCAAGCACGGCCCGCTGTTCCCAGAGTTCGACACCTTCCAACCCCGTGGCCACGGCGGGCCTGGCCCGTGGTCCAAGGCCGGCGGCATCCTCGCGCAGCCCGTCGACGGGAAGTACCTGATGTACTTCGGCGAAGGGTCCATCTGGGCGGCCACCTCCGACGACCTCCTGCACTGGACCCCGATCACCCCGGACGACCAGTCCCCGATCATGGCGCCACGGCCAGGGACCTTCACCGACTTCCTCGTCGAGGTCGGCCCACCGCCGCTGGTCACGGACGACGGGCTCATCCTGCTCGTGCACAACGCGGCGACGAAGAACCCCGACGGCAGCGTCCGGTACACCGCGGGCCAGCTGCTGTTCGACCCACAGCGGCCGACCGAGATCCTCGCCGAGCTGACCCGCCCCTGGATCGAGCCCACCAGCTACGAGGACCTTCACGGCCTCGTCTCGAACGTCACGTTCGTCGAGGCGATGGTCTGGTTCAAGGACCGGTGGTTCGCGTACTACGGACAGTCCGACTCCACCCTGGCGGTGGCGACCTTCCGCCCCGGGGACCGGTACTCAGACCTCCACGCCTGACCACTTGACGAAGGAGACAGCTGTGCACAGGACGTTGCGAAAGGGGTGCCTGGTCGCCCTGGTCACCGTGAGCATTATCGGCCTCCAGGTCGCCGCACCTCTCCCCCGATCCCGGGCCGAAGCGGTGAGCGGAGCAGCGCGGCCGAGGCTCACGAACCTCGCGCACCTCAACTTCTT
Source organism: Angustibacter sp. McL0619 (assembly GCF_049994355.1). Taxonomy (NCBI): domain Bacteria; kingdom Bacillati; phylum Actinomycetota; class Actinomycetes; order Kineosporiales; family Kineosporiaceae; genus Angustibacter; species Angustibacter sp. McL0619. The sequence continues at coordinate 3,559,421 of NZ_CP188257.1, forward strand.
GACGAGCACCGTCACTCCCCCGCAGCAGCAGGACCACACGACCTATCGTCTGGGCGAGGAACCGGGCGTCGAGGTGCTGTGGGTCTACGCAGACCACCAGGCTGACGGCAGCTTTCGCAGGGTTGGTGGCGGGGACTACGACGCCGCGACGAATTCCTACGGTCAGGGCGCGTTCGATGCCGACGACATCAGCCGGGCAGCGGTCGCCTACCTCACGGCGTGGCGGCAGTTCGGCGACGAGCAGGCACGCCAGCACGCCTTCGAGCTCCTGCGCGGGTTGACCTACCTGCAGGACGCGTCCGGACCGCACGCGGGCAACGTGGTGCTCTGGATGCAGCCGGACGGCACGCTGAACCCCTCCCCGACTCCGGCCGACGACCCCAACCCCGCGGACTCCGGCTCGTCCTTCTGGTTGGGTCGCACGATCTGGGCCCTGGGTACCGGGTACGCCGCGTTCAAGTCCGCTGACCCCGAGTTCGCCCGCTTCCTGCGCCACCGCCTCACGCTCGCCCTGGACGCCGTCGAGCGGCAGGACCTCAGCACCTACGGACAGTGGCAGGTCGTGGACGGTCTGCGCTGGCCCTCTTGGCTCATCGCCGACGGAGCTGACATCTCCTCCGAGGCCATCTACGGTCTCGTGGCGTACTACCGCGCCAGCGGGGACGAGCGGGCCCGACGCGACCTGACCAAGCTGGCCGTAGGCGTCGCCGCCATGAAGACACCAGGGTGGCCGTACGGGGCCCTGCTGCCGTGGACCCACTCCAGATCCTTGTGGCATTCCTGGGCCGGCGAGATGTCCGGGGCCCTCGCGGCCGCCGGTTCGGCTTTGGGTCGAGGCGACTGGACTCGCACCGCAGTCGGCGAGACGGCTCAGTTCACTCCTCATCTGCTCGTGCAGGGCGGCCCGGACAACGAGTGGCTGCCAGCGCCTATCTACCGGGACCAGATCGCCTACGGCGCCGACGTCACGCTGCGAAACCTGCTGAGCACCGCCGACGCAACGCAACGAAGGTCGTTCAGACAGCTCGCCGGGGTGGCCGCCAGCTGGTACTTCGGAAACAACCCAGCGCACGCACCGATGTACGACCCGGCCACCGGAGTCACGAACGACGGCATCAGCCCCACCGGTGACATCAACCAGAACTCCGGTGCGGAGTCGACCATCCACGGCTTGATGTCGATGCTGGCGCTGGACGCCGCACCGGACGTCGCGGCAGCGGCGCGCATCGCGCACGTCGCCGATCGAGTGACCTGGGCGTACACCGAGGCCGAGTCGGGAGAGCTGTCCGGCAACGCCTCCGTCATCACCCCGGCCGAGTCGTGGACGGGTGAGTCGCAGTGGAGCGGCGACCGGTACGTGTCCCTGAGCTCCGGTGGGCGAGTGACCGTTCCCGTGCAGCTGCCGACCACCGACCGGTATCTCGTGATGCCGGTATTCGACCGGCAGATCGCACCGCGTGACTCCGTTGGCGGCCGGCTCGCTCTTGGTGACGTCCCCGCGGGCGTTCAGCAGCAGGGCGGGGCGGGCCCGCAGGGGGTGACGTCCGTTCCGGGCTACCTGGACGTCGGCTCGCGTGCGACCGCACGTCGCGTTGCTTCCGGGTCGAACCGGCTCAACATGTCCTACGTCGGGGACGGTCGACCGGCTCGGATCGACGGGGTCCTCCTGCAGCCCGAGCTCGAATGGGTCGTCCTCGGCGGATCCGGGGCGCGGGGGCAGGCGCTCCTGCGCAGCTTCTCACCGAACCCGCGGCACAAGGTGATCACCGTGGGCAGCGGTCACCTCACGGCGTACGCCTACGACCGGCAGGGAAGGCTCGTCGACACCGCATCGGGCGCGCACGGTCGGGTGGACGCACCGGTGGCACCCTTCGGCTTCACGATCGTGCAGGTCGGCTAGCCGCGCCGGGACTCAGGAGTCAGGAGCTCTCGACGTACCAGGTCTCGTGGATGGTGCGGCGCAACGCGGCCCGCTGACGGGCTTGGTTGAAGATCCCGGCCAGTGCCAGGACCAGCAGGAGCAGCGACCAGGCCCAGCCGTTCTCGATGGTGCTGGTGAAAACTGCTTCAGCGCCAGGTCGCGCGTACGGAGCAGGTACTCGTAGTACTTGAGCATCAGCCGCTCCGACGGGGGCCCGTCCAGCGTGTAGTGCGAGGTACTGGCCTGGAGCAGGTTGTGAAATCTACTCAGGAGGCGGAACTTAGCCTTGGCCTTGGCCTTGGCCTCGTCCAGCTGGGCGAGGACGGTCTGGGAGAGGAACCCACGGTCCTCCTCCAGGCTGGCGATGCTCTGGCATGTCACGCCGTCGGCGCTGCGCACCGGCTGCTGCACCGACGACATTGTCTATCTACAGCTTCATCGCGCCGCTGCTGACCGAGCGGACCGGGCTTGCACAAGGGTGGATCCCGGTCGCCCTACTGGCCTTCGGCGCCGGCGCTTTGGTCGGCTCAGTCATCGGCGGCCGGCTAGGTGACAGCTACCCGTTTGCGACGCCGCTGACCACGGCCGCAATCACAGTGGTCGCCGCTGGTGGCTTGTGCTTCTTCTCGACCCTTCCGGTGCCGACCCTGCTGCTGTTCACCCTGCTCGGTCTGGTCGGTCTGTCAGCCAACCCGGTGCTGTCCATCTCGCCGTCCACTACGGCGGCGAGACACCAACTCTGGCCAGAGCGATGGCGACTTCGATGTTCAACTTCGGCACCGCGGTCGGCACCTCGATCACCGCTCTCGCGCTGGCCGGCAGCCTCGGTGCCCTCGCCCCCGTGGTGGTCGGCCTCGGGTTCGCTGTCGTGGTCTTCCTTCCACTCGTCACGCTCACCAGGATCGAGCGCCGGGCTCGGCCGGCGGTCAGCGCGCCGGCGGGCCTTCGAGTGTGACTGCCAAAGCTGGTCTGGCGGACCTCAGCTTCCACCCTGCCAACGCGCGATGGTGTGATCGATGTAGGCGCTCACCAGGCCAGCCAGGTCGGTCGACGGGTCCAGGAGCCACTGCAGCTCGAGGCCGTCGAGTACGGCGGTTATGAGACGCGCTTCCTGGTCGATCTCCACTGCGCTGAGGGAAGTCACCTCTCCGTCAGCCACGGCCTGCTCGAGGTGTGCGCGGAGGTTGGCGAGGCTGTCGGCGTAGCGCCGCTGGATGAACTCGCGCGCAGGATGGGTGGGGCTGGACGCATCGGCAGCACTCGTGATGAACAGCTCGAGAAGCCGCCGGTTCCGGATGTGGAACTCCATCAGTGCGGGGAAGGCACGGAAGTAGGCCAGGCCGGACCCGGTCAAACCGTGCTCGGTTGTGCGACGTCCCCACTCGTCCAGAACCTCGGCCAGTAGCCCCTCCTTGCTGCCGAAGTGCTGCAGCACGGTGGCGGGGGAGACACCAGCCCCGTCGGCGATGGTGCGGATGGATCCGCCGGCGTAGCCGAACTCGCCGAAGACCTCCATCGCGACGTCGATGATCTCCTTCCGCCGGCGGACCCCGTTGCGGTAGGGACCGCGGACGCCGGCGGTTGGGCTGGCAGTGGTCATGTGGTCTCCGGTCTCAGGGTATTGACGAAACCTTACCATTCGTTTATGGTTCTCAATATATACGAACGTTCGTTTATTTTCTAAGGAGCGACGGATGCCACGACCATTGGGTGTCGGGTTCCTGGGCGCCGGTCCGGTCACCCAGGCCATCCACCTTCCGACGTTGGCGCGGATCGGTGAGCTGTTCACCGTCAGCCACGTCACCGACATCAACCCCGACGTCGCGGCGTCGGTGGCGGCCAGAGTTGGAGCCCGACACTCCACGTCCATGGACGCGCTCCTCGAGGACCCCAGCGTGGAGGTCGTGGCGGTCTGCAGCCCGCACCAGTTCCACGCCGACCAGGTCATCGCGGCATGTCTGGCCAACAAGCGGGCGGTGCTGTGCGAGAAGCCGTTCGCGATGAGCGCCGAGGAGGCCTCCCGGATCGCGGACGTGTCCGCGGAGACCGGAGTGCCCATCTTGGTCGGCGCGATGCACACGTTCGACCCGGGCTGGCGGGCCGGCGCGGCAAGTTGGGGGGACCTGCCGGAAACTTGCCACACCATCCGTTCGTCGATCGTGCTGCCCCCGAACCCGCGGTTCGAGGATGTGGCCACCGAGGTCCTCGCGAGGCCGGGATGGCCGGCGGCCGACATGACGGACGTCGAGGTGCGAGCGGCCATGGTGCATGCCGGCGTGATGGGCTTGGCCATCCATGACCTGCCGCTGGTGCGCGCGCTGCTGCCGGGCTTCGACGACCTCCAGGTCCACGCAGCAGCCACCCTGGTCCCGTTCGGCTACCAGATCGTGGCTAGTTCGGGTGGACGACGTGTCGAGCTGCACGGTGCGGTCACCGAGACCTGGCAGCCCTCCTGGGTGTTCGAGGCGTACAGCGACGACGAGGTGCTGGAGACCGAGTTCACCCCGTCCTACGTCCAAGCCGGTTCAGCCACCACGACCCTGCGCACTGCCGGGGGGACGCGAAGCTTCGGGCCCGACACCTTCAACGGCTACGAAGGCGAGTGGCGCGAGATCGCCGCGATCGTCAACGAACAAGCCCCAGCCCCGGATCTGCCGGGACTGATCGAGGACCTCCGCTTCGCCCTGAAGTTGGCCGATCAGGCCGCCGACGTTGTCCGACACGCTGCCCGGGGGGCCGCCGCATGACCAGCCAACCCACCCCTGTGACAGTCGATCCGCTCCCCCAGCTGGTGCCCACCGAGTCAGGCACCGCAGACCTGGCGCGAGCCGTACTGGCCTCCTTGCCGCTGTCCTTCGCGGAGCGGAGCGGCACCTCCGCGTCGGCCCCCGGAGCTGTGGTGATCATCGACGGTGGGCCGGGCTGGCCGGAGCACGTCGCGGCCGCCGCACATCAGGGTGCGGCAGGTGTGGTGGTAGTCCAGCCGGAACCAACGGACTGCTCCCGCCTGCTCGCGACACTGGTCGACACCGCCGTCCCACTGGTCTTCGATTCGCCCTGGGTCGCCAACCCCGCCGTCAGCGACGCCGCTGGTCTGTTCGGACCAGCCGCCGTTCCCGGCAGCCGACTCGAGTGCCGCATCATCCTGCAACCGGGTCGTGACCTGGCTGCTGCCCTGCTGCACCAGCTGGCTCTGGTTCGACAGTTGGTCGGACCGGCCACCGAGGCACGACTGCTGACCTGGTCGGAACAGGGCTACGCGCTACAAGCCACGACCGGCGACTGCATGCTGGACCTGAGCGTGGTCACCACCCGCGCGGTACCCGAATCCGCCCTGGCCCGCCTGCTGACCAGCGACGGCAGCATCGAACTGTTCATCCCATCGCCCGACACAGCACGGCCGGCCAAGCTGACCACCGTTGGTCCCTCCGGGAGCCTGCTCGCCCCGACGGTGTACGAGTCGGGTCACCGCGCGAGCTGGCGCCGCCTGCACGCACTGATCACCTCCGGCGACTTCTCCGCCGGGGTTGACGAGCTGCAGGCCCTCCAAGACGACGCCGCAGAGGTCACCTCCGTGCTTTCCCAGCACGTCTCCCCAGCCGTCCGGACGGCAGCGGCCCCATCCCCGTCCCACTTCCAGAAATGAAGGACTCAGCCATGTCAACACCCAGCATCTCCGTGCAGCTCTACTCGATCCACGAGGCTCTCGATGCAGACCCCGACGGTTCCCTCGGCCGGCTGGCCGACATCGGCTTCCGCACGGTGGAGGCCTTCGACTTCGTTCGACGCGCTGACGCGCTCAAGGAGTCGTTCCAGCGACACGGCCTGTCGGCGCCCACCGCTCATGCCTTCCTGATCGAGGAGGAGGGCATCCCCACTCCCGACGGCCTGTGGGCGGTGCCGCCGGCCGAGGAGGTCTTCGCCGCGGCCACGACCCTTGGCGCCGACGTGGTGATCGACCCGTTCGTCCCGCCGAACCACTGGCAGAACCTGACCGACGTCCAACGCAACGCCGACCGGCTCAACGCCCGAGCCGTCCAGGCCGCCAAGCACGGACTGCGAGTCGGCTACCACAACCACGACCACGAGCTGGCCCTGCAGCTCGATGGCCGCCCTGCCTTCGACGTGTTCGTCGAGCTGCTCGACCCATCCGTGCTCCTGGAGATCGACCTCTACTGGGCCGCCGCCGCCGGCGCCGACCTCGTCGCGTTGGTGAAGCAACACAGCGACCGGCTACACGCCGTCCACGTCAAGGACGGCCCGCTCCGGCCCGGCATCAGTGCCCGTCAACTTCCCACCGACCAGCTTCCCGCCGGCCAAGGTGACGTCCCATTGTCCGCCGCACTCGCCGCCGCTCACGACCTCGCCTACGCCGTGGTCGAGTTCGACCACTACGAGGGAGACATCTTCGACGGCATCAGGCAGAGCTACCAGTTCCTCACCCGTCAGCACGCTGCAAGCTAGCGGAGACACCATGACCACCATCCGGATCACCGTCGCCGATCAGGTGCGCACGGCCCAGCTGGCAGACACCCCGACCGCGCGTGACCTTCTCGACCAGCTACCGCTAACCCTGTCCTTCCGCGACTACAACGGCGTCGAGAAGGTCGCGGCGCTGCCCCGACCGCTCAGCACCGACGAGGCCCCGGACGGCTCAGCTCCTGACGTCAACGACATCGCCTACTACGCCCCGAACGGCAACCTCGTCTTCTACTACGGCGACGTGGGCTTCTGGGACGGGATCGTTCACCTCGGCCAGTTCAACGACGACATCGCGTTCGTCCAGCCGCAACCAGACGGCTTCGACGTCACGATCGAACGCATGTAGCCGACCCGCACACACACTCGAAGGAGCCCACCATGCCACGCGCCCCACAGAGCACGATCGACCTGCTCAACGACTACTTCGACGCCATGGAGTCCAAGGACTACGAAGACTGGGCTCCTACTACGCCGACAACATCACTCTGACCTTCGCCAACGCCGCGACGGTGACCGGCCGCGACCCCCATGCTCTCCCGCATGGGCGACCCGCTCGGAAAGATCCGCTCACTCGCGCACAAGCTGACCAGCGTCTGGCAGGAAGCTGACGGCGTTGTCATCCTTGAGGTCGCCAGCATCTGGCACTTCTACGACGACTCCGTCATCGAGACCAACGCCTGCTCTGTCTTCACCATCGCCGACGGCAAGTGAGCGACCAGCGCATCTACGTCGACAACGCCCCCGTCGACAAGCTGCTGGGCTGACCAGCTGGCCGGAAGGAACACCATGGCCCGCATTCTCATCACAGGCTCGGCCCAAGGACTTGGCCGCGGCGCGGCGACGGCCCTGATCGACGACGGCCACCAGGTCGTCGTGCACGCTCGCGACCCTCGGCGGGAGGCCGCGCTGGCGGAACTGGTCCGCCGCGGCGCCACCGTCGTTGTCGGAGACCTCGCCAGCGAGCAGGAGACCCGGAACGTGGCCGCTCAGATCAATGATCTCGGTCGGATGGACGCGATCATCCACAACGCCGGGGTCTACGGCGACAGCCAACCGCACCCCACCCCCGAAGGTCACCCGAGGACACTTGCGGTCAACACTCTCGCGCCGTACCTGCTGACGGGTCTGATCCAGCGTCCAGACCGGCTGATTTACCTCACCAGCGACATGCACCGCAGCGGGGACGACAGCCTGCAAGACCTCGACTGGTCTACGCGCCCGTGGAACGGGACCCAGGCATACTGCGACAGCAAGCTGTTCGTCACCACCCTCGCACTCGCCATAGCCCGCCGCTGGCCTGGCATGATCAGCAACGCGGTAGACCCAGGATGGGTGCCCACACGCATGGGCGGATCAGGCGCCCCTGACAACCTCGAGCAGGGACACATGACCCAGGTCTGGCTCGCCGTCACGGACGCATCCGAAGCCGATCTCAACGGCAAGGTCTGGCACCACCACCAGCCAGTTCCAGCGGCCAGCGCCGCCCACAACCCCGACTTCCAGAACCGGCTCATCAACCGGCTCGCCGAACTCACCGGACTCCAGTTTTCCGATGCGCCCACCAAGACGTTCTAGGAACGATCCCAGCTACCAGTCGTACGCCTGCCGGGCCTCACCCGGGGCCCGGTCAAATGACGCCCAGCTGTTCGAGGACGTCAAGGTCCAATCGAACCTCGAAGGCGCCGACACCACCGGGTTCTGCAGTACCCAGGCCACCGCCACGTAGGCCGGTGCGGCACCGACGCCCCGGTACAGGGCTTCATACGCCTTCAGCTGTCAGCGGATGGCCTCGACGCGGTCCAACCTCGCTGCGTCCTTGGTCAGTCCGGTTGTCGCGGACTTCAAGTGCGCCGGCGAGCAGGCCGGCGTGCAGCCCCACAGCGCTGACCGCCAGGTTGTAAAGACTTTGCTCCGAGGGACATCCTCGAGGGCCGCGTGATCTGGGCAGCCCATGAGGCCTTGAAAGCGTTCCTCCGTGGTCCTTGACTTCGGATGTTGGTCCCCGGAGGAGCGGTACGCAATCCGTGCAGCAGACCCGAAAGCCGCAAGCCTGCCAGCAGGTCTGGCGCCCAAGACGGTTCGGAACGTGCACGTGATGCTTCGGCGAGCGTGTCGCGACGCCGTTAAGTGGGGCTACCTTCCGCGCAACCCCGCCGAAGATGCTGAGCCGCCGGCGGCCCAGACAACGAAGCGCCGCGTCTGGACCCCGGAGCAGCTGCGCACATTCGTGGAGCAGGCGCAGGACGACCGATTCCATGCCCTCTGGCTCCTCGCCGTCACTACGGGCCTACGGCGCGGCGAGCTGGCCGGCCTACGGGAGGTGGATGTCGACTTGCGCGCAGCTCGGGTCACCGCGACGGTTCCCCGCGTTGTTGTGGATGGCTACGCGCAGCCGTCTGAACCCAAGACCAGCAGGGGCTATCGCAGCCTCTCCCTCGACCCTCTCACCGTCGAGGCTCTACGTGTGCACCTCAGGCGGTGGCGGGAGGAACGGCGCGCGGTCGGCCACACGTCGGAGCTGCTGTTCTGCTGGCCGGACGGAGAGCCGGTGCATCCACAGACGATCACCGATCGGTTCTTCCGGCTCTCCCGGTCAGCGGGACTTCCTGTCATCCGGCTGCACGACGTCCGACACAGCTATGCGACGGCGGCGCTCAAGACCGGGGTCCACCCGAAGATCGTGAGTGAGCGGTTGGGGCACGCATCGGTGGCGTTCACCTTGCAGGTGTACAGCCATGTGCTGACGGGCATGGACGAACTGGCCGCAGCGCAGGTGGCTGACCACATCTTCGGTGCGCCGCTGCTGGCTCCCGAGGCATCGCCCTTGATCGATGGCGACACCTGAACGCGTCCGTCACATGAAAGCGTGACAGCTCGAGCGCTGCGGTTGAGTCGGGCGCGCTCATCCCGAACGCTACGGGTTCCTGTCAAGCTCGATGAGCGCGTCAGCGACGGAGCCGCATGACGGCAGCCGCCTGTGCCACTCGTCCTCCCTGGCCTGCAGTTCCGCGTGTTCTTGCGCGACTCCCCTGCCGTCCATCGCTCCCCACAGGGCCAGTGCCAGCGTGCTGCGAGCCAACTGGTTTGCGAAGGGCGCCACCGAGCGGGCGACGTCCAGATTCAGAGGTCCGCCATGGCTCATGGAGTTGCGGCAGCGGGCCAGCCTCTCGACGTCCGCCTTGAACTCGGCCACCAGCTCGCCGACCCACGCGGTGAGGTCGGCCACGGTGGCCGTGCGGCGGGCTACCTCGCGAACCCGGCGCGCCCGGGCGTGGTGGAACGACAGATCGCGGGCCAGCCCGGGCAGCCAAGCCAGGGCCAAGTCGTCGCGCGGTCGGAACAGGGGCCGACCTCTGTGGTCTGACGAATACTCGCGCAGCTTGTCCCGTGGCAGCTGCACATGCTGGCGCAGGTCGAAGTCTGTGACGGCCTGCTCGACCGCGTTGAAGATCTCAGCCAGGACGTGCATGCGCGCCCAGTAGACCGCGTAGCAGTCGACCAGGTGCTTCTGCCAAGGCTTGGCGCCGCACCTAGCCGCCATCGACTCGATGGACCGCACGTCCGGCAGGATCCCGGCCGGGTCGTTGTTAGCTCGGCTGGACTGCACGATCGCCGAGGCCGCGATCAGGTCGCCGAGGTGAGGGTCTGTGGCTGGCAGGTGGCTGTCTACCCGGTCCGCCAGGTCCTCGAGCGCCTCCCCGGTGTGGTCGGATCGCACAAGTGGCTCCCGCCGAGGTCCGAACGGGTGGCTCTGTGCGTGCAGCTCGCCGTCCACGACGACCTTGTAGCTGCCGAAGGCTTCCCAGGAAGTTCCCCCGGCCTCGAAGCCGGCCAGCTGGACCAGCGCGTCGGCTTGCTCGCGCGCGGACCTGACCGGGTCGGCGAAGACACCGTTGCCCAGGTCGACGCGCACGGCGACCCACTCCCGCAACTCCTTTGGCCAGTCCAGGTCGCGTGCGTTCGGGTCGGCCAGCCGCGTGCCAGGGCGCAGCTCCGGGGGCAGACTGCGGACTGCGCGCTCGTCGGCGTCCTCCGAGCTCGCCTGCGCCATCAGGTCCATCAGCTCGGAGCCGTCGTAGAAGGTGACCGGCCCGAGCTCGACCTTCCAGAAGCACCGCGCCTTGTCGTAGCCCAGCCAGACCACATGGTGAGCCGCAGTAGGGGTTCGCCGAAGCCACCGTCGACACAGGTCCAGGCGCTCTGCCCAGGCCAGCCCGGCGTCGGCGTTCACCGACTCCGGGGAGTCCTCGAGGGGTGTTCCGTCGAGCTGATGGCGCGCGAGGCTCGGTCGAGCAGATCGTCGTCGACCACCCCCGCGATGATCGAGCACTCGCCGCTCATGGATCGGCCGGCCCGGCGCACGGCACACGAGAGCGCGTCCACCAGCGCCAGCAGCTGCGCTGGGCTGGAGTCCGCCGCGGTCACGGCATCGGTGAGGTCGTCGAAGGCAGCAACCATGGCATCGGTCTCTCCAAGCTCGCCGCGGCCGTCGAAGAGCAGCGCCACGACCTTGGCTCGGCGTGCGATGTCGGCGCCGAGCCCACCGATGGATAGCTCGCCAGCCAGAGCCGTCAGCGCTGGAGTGCCTTCCGCCAACCGCGGCCCGCGGGATGCCAGCAGGCGAAGGATGTCCGCGGTGACCGAAAGCCACCCCGACTCGTGACGCCGGTGGTACGGCCTCGAGTCCTGGACCCAAGCCTCCATCTCGACAAGCAGTGCCGCAAGGTCGAGGCGCTGGGGGTCGCCACGGCGCAGACCGGCCCAGTGGGCCTCCCCGAGCAGGCCACCCAACTCCTGGCCCGGTTCTGGCGGCCACCGCCGCGGAGAGCCGAACGACCTCACGCGTTCACGACTCCTTCCAGGTGCGACTCATCGACCTAACCCAGGTTCACCGTTGCGCGGAAAGGCGGTGCTACGTCACCTTGCGCACCACGGGATCGGGTCCGGTGGTCGCGGGGCTTACGTTGACCGGCGTCGGCGGGTACCAGCGCAGCTCATAGAACCAGTCGACGCCCTGCTGCCCAGCCCTGTCGCCGACGATGACGCCCGCCTCGTCCCGCACCGCGACGCGCACCCGATGCCAGTGCGCCTTGCGGATGTGCGGTGGCAGCCGCCAGCCGCCCACGCCGGACAGACGTTCGGCGACAGCCTCTCGGGGCTCGATGCTCGTTCATGCCGCAGCCCAGCTCGAAGGCCCGCCTGGTCATCACGGCCCTCTTCGTCGACCACCAGACACCCGCCGAGGTCGCCGCCCGCTACGGCGTGCACCGCGCCTGGGTCTACAAGCTCAAGGCCCGCTTCGAGGCCGAGGGCGAGACGGCGCTGGAGCCCCGCTCCCGCCGCCCCAGGACCTCCCCGGCCGCCCTATCGGCCGTGGTGGTCGACCTCATCGTGCGCGTCCGTATGGAACTGACCGACGCGGGACTGGACGCCGGGCCGGAGACCATCGCCTGGCATCTCCAGCACCACCACGGACACCAGGTCTCGCGATCGACCATCAGCCGTCACCTCACCGCGGCCGGGCTGGTCACCCCCGAACCCAAGAAGCGGCCGAAGTCGTCCTACGTCCGGTTCCAGGCATCCATGCCGAACGAGACCTGGCAGTCCGACTTCACCCACTACCGGCTCACCCGCCCCGACGGGCGGCCGGGCGTCGACGTGGAAATCATCAGCTGGCTCGACGACTGCACCCGCTACGCCCTGCACGTGTCTGCACATCCGCGGATCACCACCCCGATCGTGGTCACGACCTTCCGCGGAGCCCTTGCCCGGCACGGGATTCCCGCCTCCACGCTCACCGACAACGGGATGGTCTACACCGTCAGACTGGCCGGCCACGGTCGCCGGGGAGGCAAGAACTCCTTCGAGGCCGAGCTATCCCGCCGCCACATCGTGCAGAAGAACTCCCGACCGGGTCACCCCACCACCTGTGGGAAGGCGGAGAGGTTCCAGCAGACGATGAAGAAGTGGCTGCGTGCCCAGCCGGTTCAGCCGAGCACGATCGTCGAGCTCCAGGCACACTTGGACCTCTTCGTCGACGAGTACAACCACCGGCGACCGCACCGCTCGCTGCCCCATCGGGCGACGCCAGCGACGCTCTACGACTCGATGCCCAAGGCACTGCCGGGCCCGGCCACCGACCCCGAGACCCACGAACGGATCCGCCACGACCGCGTCGACAAAGCCGGCTCGGTGACGCTGCGGCACAACAGCCGCCTGCACCACCTCGGCATCGGCCGAACCCACGCCGGAACCTACGTCATCCTGCTCGTCCAGGACCTCCAGATCAGGGTCGTCAACGCCGCCACCGGAGAACTGCTTCGCGAGCTGATCCTCGACCCCAACCGCGACTACCAGCCCACCGAAACACCCAAAGGCCCTGCCCGACGACCCCCGAAATGAACGACACCCGGACCTGCATTCGCAGGTCCGGGTGTCGCCGATGTCCTGAGACATCACACTGTAGCGGGGGCAGTGTGCTGGGTCAGGACATCGGCGACAGATGTCTCAAGACATAGGCGACACCTGTCTCGGGTCATCGGCGACAGCCTCTCGGGGCTCGATGCTCGTTCATGCCGCAGCCCAGCTCGAAGGCCCGCCTGGTCATCACGGCCCTCTTCGTCGACCACCAGACACCCGCCGAGGTCGCCGCCCGCTACGGCGTGCACCGCGCCTGGGTCTACAAGCTCAAGGCCCGCTTCGAGGCCGAGGGCGAGACGGCGCTGGAGCCCCGCTCCCGCCGCCCCAGGACCTCCCCGGCCGCCCTATCGGCCGTGGTGGTCGACCTCATCGTGCGCGTCCGTAAGGAACTGACCGACGCGGGACTGGACGCCGGGCCGGAGACCATCGCCTGGCATCTCCAGCACCACCACGGACACCAGGTCTCGCGATCGACCATCAGCCGTCACCTCACCGCGGCCGGGCTGGTCACCCCCGAACCCAAGAAGCGGCCGAAGTCGTCCTACGTCCGGTTCCAGGCATCCATGCCGAACGAGACCTGGCAGTCCGACTTCACCCACTACCGGCTCACCCGCCCCGACGGGCGGCCGGGCGTCGACGTGGAAATCATCAGCTGGCTCGACGACTGCACCCGCTACGCCCTGCACGTGTCTGCACATCCGCGGATCACCACCCCGATCGTGGTCACGACCTTCCGCGGAGCCCTTGCCCGGCACGGGATTCCCGCCTCCACGCTCACCGACAACGGGATGGTCTACACCGTCAGACTGGCCGGCCACGGTCGCCGGGGAGGCAAGAACTCCTTCGAGGCCGAGCTATCCCGCCGCCACATCGTGCAGAAGAACTCCCGACCGGGTCACCCCACCACCTGTGGGAAGGCGGAGCGGTTCCAGCAGACGATGAAGAAGTGGCTGCGTGCCCAGCCGGTTCAGCCGAGCACGATCGTCGAGCTCCAGGCACACTTGGACCTCTTCGTCGACGAGTACAACCACCGGCGACCGCACCGCTCGCTGCCCCATCGGGCGACGCCAGCGACGCTCTACGACTCGATGCCCAAGGCACTGCCGGGCCCGGCCACCGACCCCGAGACCCACGAACGGATCCGCCACGACCGCGTCGACAAAGCCGGCTCGGTGACGCTGCGGCACAACAGCCGCCTGCACCACCTCGGCATCGGCCGAACCCACGCCGGAACCTACGTCATCCTGCTCGTCCAGGACCTCCAGATCAGGGTCGTCAACGCCGCCACCGGAGAACTGCTTCGCGAGCTGATCCTCGACCCCAACCGCGACTACCAGCCCACCGAAACACCCAAAGGCCCTGCCCGACGACCCCCGAAATGAACGACACCCGGACCTGCATTCGCAGGTCCGGGTGTCGCCGATGTCCTGAGACATCACACTGTAGCGGGGGCAGGATTTGAACCTGCGACCTCTGGGTTATGAGCCCAGCGAGCTACCGAGCTGCTCCACCCCGCGCCGATCCGGCCTTGCGACCGAACTTCGTCAACCTTACGTCAGACCGGCCACCGAACCAAATCGGTACCCGGCCACCCGGCGTCTGCCCCCGTTGAGCATTGCGCCACCGACCCGTGTCGCCCTCAGAGCGACGTGCTTCTCGAGGCCTAGTGCCACTTGTCCAGGGTCCTACGCCTGCATAACCAGCACTGCGCCTACTTAACGTGATCAACATCGCGGCAGCCGACCTCACGCCAGGGAGACGGTGCCGTCAGCGGCCACGGACCACGAGGGGTTGTGCGCGATCTCCCAGACCACCCCGTTCGGGTCGCGCACGTGGGCGTTGTAGATCCCGCCGAACGCGCTCTCGCTCGGCGCCCGCAGCACCACCCCACCGACCGACTCCAGCAACGCCACCGTCGAGTCGACGTCCGCCCGCGAGCCGAGGTTGTGCGACAAAGTCACGCCACTCACCGCCGGCGGCGGCCCTCCCCCGGCATCGGCCGCGAACTTGCCGGCCTCGAAGAACCCGAGCACCTGCCCCGGCGCGACCTGGAAGAACACGATCTCGTCAGGGACGTCCAACAGCGGCGTCCAGCCGAGCCCGGACACGTAGAACGCACGTGCCGCGTCCAGGTCCGCCGTGGCGAACGTCAGGAAGCTGACCTGTGGTTCCACGCGTGCCCTCAGGGAGTTGCCGAAGCCGAGGGTGACGCGGTGGCCGACGGGCTCGCCGTGGCCGACGGGCTCGCCGTGGCCGACGGGGCCGGCGTCTGCAGCTGGTTCTCTGCATCCACAGCCCGCTGCAGCGCGTTGTCCAGCTCCTTCTGCGCCTCGCCGTACGCCGCGAAGTCACCCTTGGCCAAGGCAGCCTGCCCGGTCTGGATCGCCCGCTGCGCCGCCGCAAGCGCCGCCTTGAGCTCCTGGTTGGCAGTCAGCTGCTGACCCGAGCCACCGGTCCCACCGGTTCCACCGGTCCCACCCGTGCCACCAGCACCGGCGTCCCCGGCGGTCGCACCGGAGTTCCCGCCGAAGACCTGGTCCAGCGCGCCGTCCAAGGTGTCGTCGAAGCCGATCTTGTCGCCAAAGCCGACCAGCACCTTCTGCAGCAGCGGGTAGGACGTCGTGCCGGTGCTGCGCACGTAGACCGGCTGCACGTACAGCAGACCGCCACCGACCGGGAGCGTGAGCAGGTTGCCGCTCTCCACCTTGGTCGAGCCGCTCTGCCGCAGCAGGGTGAGCTGGCTCGTGTACGGCGGATAGGCGTTGAAGTTGTTCTGCACCTGGCCCGGCCCGGAGACCACCGTGTCCTTCGGCAGCTGCAGCACCCGCAGCTTGCCGTAGCCCTCGCGCTTCTGTCCGGCCACGTCACCGGCGTTCGCGTCGACGGCGGCGAAGGCCGTCAGCACGTTCCGGGTGCCGGCACCGCTGGGGATGAACGTCGACGTCAGCGAGAACGACGCGCCCTTCTGGTCCGGCATCTGCAGGGTCAGGTAGTACGGCGGCTGGTCCACCGCGCCGGCGTGCGTCGGGTCGTCCGGCACGCCCCAGAAGTCGCTGCCGCCGTAGAAGGCGCTCGGGTCGCTGACGTGGTACTTCGCCAGGATCTGGCGCTGCACCTTGAACAGGTCCTCGGGGTAGCGCAGGTGCGCCATCAGCTGGGCGGAGATCTGCGACAGCGGCCGCACCGTACCCGGGTAGACCTTCATCCAGGTCTTCAGCACCGGGTCGGTCGGGTCCCACGCGTACAGCCGCACGGTGCCGTCGTAGGCGTCCACCGTCGCCTTCACCGAGTTGCGCAGGTAGTTGACCTTGTTGTTCGCCAACGCCTGCACGCTCTGGGTCTGCGCCGTCAGCGAGTCCGCGGTGGCGTCCCCGAGCTGCGAGCGCTGAGCGTTCGGGTAGCGGTCGGACGTCGTGTAACCGTCCAGGATCCACTGCACCCGGCCGTCCACCACGGCGGGGTACGGGTCACCGTCCACGGTCAGCCACGGCGCGACCCTCTCGACCCGGTCGCGGGGCTTGCGGTCGAACAGGATCCTCGAGTCCTTGTTCACCCGGTCCGAGACCAGGATGTTGTACTCCTGGTTGGCGATCGCGAACGCGACCTGACGCGGGAACGACCCGATCGAGACCCCGCCCTTGCCGGTGTAGGTGTTGTTCTTCTGCCCGGTCGCGCTGGCGTCCGGGTAGTCCAGCTCCACCGGCGCCGTGCCCTTGGGCGCACCGACGATCGAGTAGGACGGCGACTGCTCGCCGAAGTAGATCCGGGGTTCGTAGGTGCCGAGCTCGCCGGTGGGCGGGATGTCACCCTCGGAGAAGACCGGCTTGCCGTCGGTCTCGCGCTTGTTGCCGAACGCGGACACCACGCCGAAGCCGTGCGTGTACGTCGTGTGGTCGTTGACCCAGTTACGCTGCGCGGTCGCCAGGCCGGCCAGCTCCAGCTCGCGCACCGCGAGCACGGTGTCCTGGGACTTGCCGCCGATCACGTAGCGGTCGACGTCGAGGCTGTCCGGGAACGCGTAGTACTGGCGCACCTGCTCCAGCTGGCGGAACGCGTCCGAGACCAGCGCAGGGTCGAGCAGCCGGATGCCCGGCACCGTCTCGGCGTCGTTGCGCAGCTGACCCGTCGTGACACTGGTCTTGGCGTCGTACTCCTGCACGTCGACGTCGTTCAACCCGTAGGCCGCTCGGGTAGCTGCGATGTTGCGCTCGATGTAGGGCCGTTCGCGGGTCGATTCGCTCGGCTTGACCTGGAACCGTTGCACCGCAGCGGGATAGATGCCACCGACCACGATCGCGCAGATGATCAGCAGGCCCACCCCGAGCCCGGGCAGCCGCCACGACCGCATCCAGATCGCGGCGATCACCACGAGCCCGACCACGATGGAGGCTATGGCCAGGAACATCTTGGCCGGCAGTACCGCGTTGACGTCGGTGTACGTCATACCGGTGAAGTCGCGGGCCAGCGAGTGGCTGGCGGTGGTCAGGCCGTAGCGGTCCAGCCAGTAGCCGGCGCCGCGCAGCAGCAGGAACAGGCCGACCAGCACCGACAGGTGCACCCGGGCGGCCGTCGTCGTGCGCTGCTCCCCGCCCTGCAGCCGCAGGCCTCCGTACAGGTAGTGCACGACGAACGCCGCGATCGCGGACAGCACCACCGCAGCGGTCAGCACGCTCAGCACCAGCCGCAGGAAGGGCAGCGTGAACACGAAGAAGCCGACGTCGAGGCCGAACTGCGGGTCCTTGATGCCGAACGGCGTGCGGTGCCGCCACATCAGGTAGACCTGCCAGCGTCCGGACGTCGCGGCGCCGGCCACCAGGCCGACGGCCAGCGGCAGCACGATCGTGGCCAGCTTGCGCAGCGGCTCGACCTGCTCGCGGTAGCGGTCCAGGCTCGCCTGCTCCGGCGAGACCGGTGCGTAGACCGGCCTGGTCCGGTAGGCCACCGACAGCGAGATCGCCACCGCTCCGCCGACCAGGACCGCCCCGATGAAGAACAGCAGCACCCGTGCCCACAGCGTGGTGGTGAAGACCTTGGTGAAGCCGACGGACTGGAACCACAGCACGTCCACCCACAACCGCGAGGCGAACACCACGAGCAGCACGAGCCCGACGACCACCAGGATGGTCGGCAGCAGCGGGCCGCGCCGTCGCGGCGTGACCACCGGCCGGTCGCCGTTGCGACGACCCGAACCACCCCACGGTGGGTTGACGCTCACGTTTGCTCCTCTGCTGACTGCGTGCAGGCACGACCAGGCGCCTCGTCCGGACAACTTACCGGCGCTTCCTGTGGTTCCCGTTGGATGGTCACGGTCTGGTGTTTGGCACGATGAGCACCGTGACCGAGCATCCAGACCCAGCCGACTCGCTGACCCGGGCGCTGCTCGAGACCGAGCGGCACGTCGGGTCGGCGGGCTGGGACCAGCCTCCGCGGCTGTTCGCCCTGGTCCGCACCGCCACCCTGCTCGAGCGCGAGCCGGCGCTGCGCAGCCAGCTCGAGCCGGGCGCCATCACCGCGGCGGACGCCGACCCCGGTCACCTGATCGCGATCGAGCAGGAGGGCCTGCCAGCCACCTCGCACCTGGAGTCGATCCTGGGCCAGCTCGCCTGGGGCCCGGACGTGGATGGCGTCGCGCTGAGCATCGAACGGGTCGTCGTCCCGCCCGAGGCCGAGCGTGACCTGCCCCCGGGGCCGGAGGAGGCCGTCGAGTACCTGGCCGCCCACCCGGCCCGCCAGGACGTCCGGCTGGTCGTCGCGGTGCTGCGCGGGGGCGAGCACCAGTGCGGGGTCCGGCAGCGCCAGCAGGACGACGCGTCGTCCGTCGCGGTCGGTCCCGACCTCGTGCCCGGGCTGGTCGCGGCACTGACCGCGACCCTGCAGGACTGAACGCGAACGGACGTCGGAACCGCCCTGGAGCGTCAGGACTTGCAGGTGGGCAGGGACGACCCCTTGCCCGCGGCGATCTGCTCGACGTCCGTGCGCGACTGGCTCAGCGTCGAGGTGGACACCACGTGCAGCCCGCGCGGGATGTGCCCGACGACCTCGTTGCAGTTGGACTCGGGAGCGATGAACCACTCCGCACCGGCTCGCCGCGCACCGACCAGCTTCTGCGCGATCCCACCGATCGGCCCGACCGTCCCGGCGCCGTCGATCGTTCCGGTGCCGGCGATCTTCGCCCCGCCACCGAGGTCGCCCTCGGTGAGCAGGTCGTAGATGCCCAGCGCGAACATCATCCCGGCGCTCGGGCCACCGACGTCCTTGGTCGCGAACTCGACGTCCACCGGGAAGACGTAGGTGGTCTTCAGGTCGACGCCGAGCACGGTGCGGTTGTCCGAGGCGCCGGTGACGGTGTGCACCTCGGTGGTGGTTCCGTTGCGGCGCACCGTGACCAGGATCGGGTCACCAGGCTTGAGCTTCTGCACGGCCTCGCGCAGCTTGGTGCTGTCCACCACCTTGGTGCCGTTGATCGCGGTGATCACGTCGCCGGCCTTCAGCACCTTCGCTGCCGGCAGGCCGGCACTCACATCGGCGATGGTGACCGTCTCGGGCACCGTGTACCCGGCCAGCCGCAGCCCAGCGGCGGTCGCCTGCTGCTGCGAGTCCGACATCTCTGCCGCGGTCTCGGCCTCGGCCTGGCCCTCGGTCTGCCCGGGCGGGAACACCTGCTCGACCGGGACCACGGTGCGGGTCGGCGACACCCAGCTGCGCAGCACGTCGAGCACCGTCACCTTGCGGCCGGGACCACCGAAGACCGACACGGTGGTCATGTCCAGCGTGCTGCCCTCGGTGGGGCGGTAGCTGCTGGTCGGAGGCTTGATGGTGATCAGGGCGAGGTCACCGACCTTGCCCAGCACGTTGGTGGCCGGGCCGGGCGCGTAGATCGCGTACGGCGTGGGCAGCAGCGCGATGACCGCGCCGAGCGCGATAGCCAGCACACCGGTCACCGCGATGGTGAGGCTGCGCGACGTCAGCCCGGACGACGACCCGGGGGGTGGGGCGTCGACGAACGACCTCTGGCTGTCCAGCTGGCTCATGCTCGGTCCTGTCCCTGCCGGCGCAGCTGCGCCATCGCCTCACGAAACCGGGTGTAGTCGTCGATCGTGTCTGCTCCGTCGCGCGGCCTGCGCTCCCGCCGGACGAGCCCGACGACCACGAGTACCAGCACGGTGGCCGCGACCGGCACCAACCACCAGAACCAGAACGGCGCGCTGGACACCGACAGCGCCGCGATCGACGGCTCACCCACGAACACTCACTCCACGAGGGTAGACCGCCTCAGGGCCACCTCGGGACGACTCAGGGCAGCCCCACCCACTCCTGGCCGCCGTCGCCGAACGCCTGGTTCTTCCAGATCGGCACCGTGGACTTCAGGGTGTCGATCAGGTCGCGGGCCGCCTCGAAGGCGGTGCCGCGGTGCCGCGCGCTCGCAGCGAGCACCACGGCCAGGTCGCCAACCTCCAGGTGCCCGACCCGGTGCACGCTGGCGAGCGCCACCACGTCGTGCCGGCCGGCGACCAGCTCGCAGACCTCGCGCAGCCGATCTGCGGCGCTGGGGTGCGCCGAGTAGTCCAGTGCGGTCACCTCGCGCTCGTGGTCGACGTCACGGACCATCCCGACGAAAACGCAGACACCACCCGCGGCCGGGTCGGCGACCGAGGCGAGCACCTCGTCGACGGACAGCGGCTCGTCCCGAAGCTCGCAGAGCCGGACCTGCCCGCTCACGACCGCCGCCCCCGACGACGGCGGACCAGCGCTGCGGTACCGACCAGGGCGACGGCCGCACCGGCAGCACCGAGTGCGGCGTCCTTGCGGTCCAGCCGCCGGGAGGCCACGGCGTGGTGGCCGCGCACCTCCTCGAGCAGCTCGCCGAGGCAGGTTTCGTTGTCGTGGACCGGCGCCCAGCCGGCCTCCCGCAGCCGAGCGGACGAGACCACCCACGGGTGCACGACGAAGGCCAGGTCGCTGGCCGGCGCGGGCAGCACCCCGACCCGGTGCAGCCGCTCGGCGGTGCCGAACGCCAGGGCGGCGGGCAGCTCGACCCGACGCATGCCGGACAGCCGCTCCACGTCGTCCTGCTCGAGCCAGCTCTCGCTGGCCACGGTGAGCGCGCCGTCCAGCTGCTGCACGACGGCCGTGGCGACGGCGTCGGCCAGGTCGGCGACGTGGCAGAACTGCCAGCAGGTCTTGCCGTCCCGCAGCACCAGCAGCCGCGGCGCCTCGAAGTGCCGGGACACGATGGTGTCGACCCCGGGCCCGACCAGCGCCGACGGTCGCAGCACGGTGACCGCAACCCCCGGGTGGGTGCGGTGCACCCGGGCCAGCACCCGCTCGATCTCCAGCAGGTCGCCCACCGTGCCAGCGTCCGGCACCGCGGCGATCGGGGCGTCGTCCGGCAGCGGCACCGGGTTGTCGGCCGCCGCGCCCAGCACCATGGCGCTGGTCACCGCGACCAGCCGCTGGGCGCCGACGGCGGCGCAGGCGGTCGCCACGGCCTGCGCCCGGCGCACCGCGTGGTCGCGCCGCTTCGCCGCCGGAACCGCGAGCGCCGAGGCGAGGTCGGTCGGGGCAGCCAGCATCACCACGACGTCCGCGCCGCGCAGCTGCTCGGCGACGTCGGGGGCGTCCAGCGGGCCGACCCGCCAGGTCACGTGCTGCGCGGTGCCGCGCTCGACGTCCAGCGCCAGCACCTTGCCGATGGCACCGGCCTCGACCTCGGCGACCAGCCGTTCGGTGACCAGGGTTCCGAGGTGGTCGGCGGCGCCGACGACCGCGACGGTGGGACGGCGGGCTCGTCGCCCGGCCCGGCGTCTGGACGAGCCGGCCGATTCAGCCTTCGGCGAAGATCCAGGGAATGCTGGCGCCGCAGGGGAACTCACGGGAGACCTCCCTGGTTATCGTCGTGACGGTGCCGACCGACGGCCGGCGGCCATCTTCGCAGAGCGGCGCGGACGGCGCGGGCAACCCGGCGGGTGGAGCGAGGAGCAGACATGAGCGACCGACCGATGGGCTTCGGCCCGTCCGACCCGGACGACCAGGGCCGCGACGACGAGGGCCGCGACGACGGCCCGGCCGACGGCGATCCGTTCGCCGCGATGTTCGCCGGCGGTGACCCCGAGGCGATGGCACAGGCTCTGCGCGCGGCCGGTGCCGGCGACGTCGACGCCGACCAGGTGCGGGCGATGATGGGACAGGTCCAGCGGATGCTCAACACGCCGGGCGACGGCGGACCGGTCAACTGGCAGATCGCCGGTGAGGTCGCCCGGCAGGTGGTCAGCGAACACGGTGACGCGAGCGTGTCGGAGGCCGAGCGTCGCGCCGTCGACGAGGCCCTGCGCCTGGCCGACACCTGGCTCACGGATGCGACGACGCTGCCCGCTGCGGGTGCACGCAGCCTGGCCTGGAGCCGGGCCGAGTGGGTCGAGGGCACCAAGCCGGTGTGGCGGCGGCTGGTCGAGCCGGTGGCCGAGAGCGTGGCGCGGGCCATGTCGGACGCGCTGTCCAAGCAGGTCCCGCCGGAGCTGGCCGGTCCGCTGGCCGCGACTGGTCCCGGGGGTGCAGGTGCGGGGCTGATGCGCCAGATCGGCGGCTCGGTCTTCGGCATGCAGGTCGGCCAGGCGGTCGGCACGCTGTCCACCGAGGTCGTCAGCGGCACCGAGATCGGCCTGCCACTGGTCGAGTCCGGCGCCGTCGTGCTGATCCCGTCCGGGGTGGCGGCCTTCGGCGAGGGGCTGGACGTCCCGGCGGACGAGGTGCGGCTGTACCTGGCGGTCCGGGAGGCAGCACGGTCCCGCCTGTTCGCGCACGTGCCCTGGCTGTCGTCGTCCCTGCTCGGCGCGGTGGAGGAGTACGCCCGCGGCATCACCATCGACACCGAGCGGATCGAGTCCGCGCTGCGTGAGACCGACCCGAGCGACCCGGCGTCCATGCAGCAGGCGCTGTCCAGCGGCCTGTTCGAGCCCGAGCGCACGCCGCTGCAACAGGCCGCACTGGACCGGCTGGAGACCTCGCTCGCGCTGCTCGAGGGGTGGGTCGAGGTCGTCACCGACGCCGCCGCGAGCGCCTTGCCGCACGCGGACGGCCTGCGTGAGACCGTCCGCCGCCGTCGCGCCATCGGCGGCCCGGCGGAGCAGACCTTCTCGGCGCTGGTCGGTCTCGAGCTCCGCCCGCGCCGGCTGCGCGACGCGGCAGCCCTGTGGCGGGTGATCGGTGACGCCAGTGGCGTCGAGGCCCGCGACGCGGTGTGGTTGCACCCCGACCTGATGCCGACGGCGGCCGACCTGGACGACCCGATGGGCTACGCCGAGCGGCGGGCCGAGGCGGCCGCCGAGTCGGCGGACGTGGACGCCGCGATCGAGCGCCTGCTGTCGGACCAACCGGACGAGTCGTGAGCGGTCTGCTCGACGACGTCCGCCGGGTGCTTGGCGAGTGGGAGCCGCCCACGTCCGCCCAGGCCGAGCTGCGCGAGGGCTACCTGGCGCACCTGCGCGTGCACGAGGACGGCATCTGGCGCGACGGTCCGCCCGCGCACCTGACCGCCAGCTGCTTCGTGCTGGACCCCAGCGGCGAGCGCGCCCTGCTGACGCTGCACCGCAAGGGCGGTTTCTGGGTGCAGTTCGGCGGGCACCTCGAACCGAGTGACACCAGTCTGGCCGCCGCCGCGCTGCGCGAGGGGGTCGAGGAGTCCGGCGTGCCGGGGCTGCGGCTGCTCGGCTCGGCCGGGCTGGCTCCGGTGGACCTTGACCGGCACGCGCTCTCGTCCCGGTTCGGTCGCTGCCGCGAGCACCTGGACGTCGCCTTCGTGGCGATCGCCGCCGCGGACTCCGTCCCGGTGGTCAGCGACGAGAGCGACCACGTCGCGTGGTGGCCGGTCGACCAGCTGCCGTCCACCGCGGTGGACGACCTGCCCGGCCGACTGGCCAGGGTGGCGGCGCGGGTGCGTCAGCTCGCGGCGTCGTCGGTGGTGACCTCGGTGGCGTCGGCGGCTGCGGCGCCGTCCTCGGCGCCGTCGTCCTCGCCCATCGCGGAACCGGCTGCCGCAGCAACTCCCTCGAGGTAGCCGCGGGCCCGCTCGGTACGCGGGTAGGACTCCAGCAGGGCCCAGAAGGCCGCGCCGTGCCGCGGCTCCACCAGGTGGGCCAGCTCGTGCAGCAGCACGTAGTCGAGCACCCAGGCGGGCATGCCCTGCACCCGTGAACTGATGCGGATGGTGCCATCCGAAGGGGTGCACGAACCCCAGCGGGAGGCCTGGTTGGACACCCAGGCGACTGAGGTGGGGTGAGCCTGACCGCCCAGGTAGCGCGCAGACAGCTCAGCCGCCCGGCGGGCCAGCGCCGCGTCTGACGGACGACGGCGCCGGTCCTGCGCCTCGAGGCGCTGGACCATGGCCGCGACCCACTCCACCTCCTCGGCGCGGGTGAAACGCTCGGGGATGAGCACGATGGTGCGACCGCCCTCGCGGTAGGCGCTGACCGTGCGCCGGCGACGACGGCTGCGCCGCACCTCGACCTCAGCCATGCATCGACGCTACCCCCGTGCACCGACGTCGCCCGTGCTTGAGTCCGTGACGGGCTGCGTGTCGGGGGACCGGCCGAGGTGCCGACGAGTTTCAATTCACAGGGTGGGGACGAGCATCTGCGCAGGTCAGCGGCTGTTTGCCGACACGAAATTCTTTCCCGTCCACAGCGTGGTCCCCCGGTCTCCCACAGGGAGGCACGGGGATGTCCACAGGTTGTCCCGAGGCCCGTCCACAGGCACCACGCCGATCGCGTTGACCGCCCGGCGGGTGCGGTCCTAGCGTTGCGGGTCACGAGGCCCCCCGGGATAACCAGGCTTCCCACCCGCACACGGGGAAGGTGCGGGAGCAGTCGCGCGCGCCCTGGGGGGTCTCGCTGCTCTTTGCGGTGGGTCACCGGTCCGCCACGCCACGCCCCCCCAAGGGGTCCCCCTCCACCGTGCTGAGCACGACCTGGACTATGGTGAGGGCCGCTCGGTGAGCACGAAGGCATCCGTCTTCCAGGTTCGGCGTCACCCCGACAGGGGCGCCGGAACGCCGACCGCCACCGACAGACCACCCGAGACGACGAGGAGAAGCACATGGCCGACGAGACCTGGAGCGGCGAGTTCTACTGCGTGAAGTGCAAGGAGAAGCGCGAGGCCGAGGGCAAGGTCGTCGAGACGAACGGCCGTCGCATGGCCAAGGGCGTCTGCCCCGTCTGTGGCACCAACCTGAACCGCATCCTCGGCAAGGCCTGAGCTACGCCAGCAGAGCCCCGAGAGACTCCGCCGAAGGGCGGTCCGCGCGAAGCGGGCCGCCCTTCGGTGCGTTCCCGCTCGGATCCTGCCCCTGTGGACGACGGCAGCGCCCGACCTGGCAGGTCTGTCACGGTTGGCAGGTGCATAGACCCCAGGTCCGCCCCGGACTCCGCCGCGTGTGGCGGGATGCCACCACGCTCCAGCTCGGGCTCTCCCCGCAGCAGGGCACGGTGCTCACCGGCCTGCAGCGCGGCGACGACACTCTGATCGCGGCGTTGGACGGCCGGCACGACCTGGCCAGGCTGGACGACCTCGCGCGAGAGCACAACCTGCCGTCGTCACGGGTCGGCGAGCTGGTGCGGGCCCTGGCCGGCGCCGGCGTGCTGGTGGACGCCGCCACCGGGTCGACCGGTCAGCCCGACCGCGCGCACCTGAGCGTCCTCGGGGGGTCGGCCCGCCAGCGGCTCGCGGCCGACGCCGAGGCGTGGTCGCTGGCCTATCCGTGCGGCCCGGACGGCGTCCGCGTGCTCGCCGCCCGGGCGGCCCGCACGGTCCTGGTGGACGGTGCCGGGCGGCTGGGCGCCGCGCTGGTCGGCCTGCTCGCCGCGGCCGGCGTCGGTCGGGTCAGCACGACCGACGTGGGCGTGGTCCGCGAGCAGGACGTCGGGCCGGGTGGTCACACGCACGAGGACGTCGGCCGCTCCCGGCAGAGCTCGGTGGCGGACGTCGCGTCGCGGGCGCGCGGTCCGGCCCCGGGGCCGGGGCCGGTGGGCGCGCAGGGCGCGCCGGACGTCGTGGTGCTGGTGCGCGACGACGCGGTCGACGTGCGGCACGGCGACGACCTGGTGCAGCGGGACCAGACCCACCTGGCCGTGGTGTGTGGCACCGACCGCGTGGTGGTCGGTCCGCTGGTCACCCCAGGGCGCGGGCCGTGCCTGCGCTGCCTGGACCTGCACCGCCGCGATCGCGATCCCGGCTGGCCGCACGTCGCCGCCCAGCTGGTCAGCCAGAGCGCCGCCGCGCCGGGCCGGGCCGAGACGGGACTGGTCTCGGTGGCCGCCGGGTTGGCCGCCTTGCAGGTGCTCACCTACCTGGACGACGAGGTCGAACCCAGCGCCCACGGACGCACGTTCGACGTCCTGCTGCCCGATGCCACGGTGCAGCGACGACGCTGGCGCGCGCACCCAAGCTGCGGCTGCGTTCGTCCCGCCGCCGGCGTACGCGACAATGACTCTCGTGACAGAGGCCTCTCGTGACTGAGCTCCCCCGCAGGGCCGTGACCCGCACGGCGAAGCTGGCCACCCTTCCGCTGGGGTTCGCCGGTCGCACCGCGCTGGGCTTCGGCCGGCGGGTGGGCGGCCGTCCGGCCGAGCTCGTCGCAGCCGAGGTGCAGGCGCGCACCGCCGAGCAGCTGTTCAAGGTGCTCGGCGAGCTCAAGGGCGGCGCGATGAAGTTCGGCCAGGCCATGAGCATCTTCGAAGCCGCCCTGCCGGAGGAGATCGCCGGCCCCTACCGCGCCACCCTGACCAAGCTGCAGGACGCCGCACCGCCGATGCCCGCCAAGACCGTGCACGCCGTGCTCGCGGCCGAGCTCGGCAGCCAGTGGCGACGCAAGTTCACCAGCTTCGACGACGACCCGGCCGCCGCCGCGTCGATCGGTCAGGTGCACCGTGCGGTGTGGAAGGACGGCCGCGAGGTCGCGGTGAAGGTGCAGTACCCCGGCGCCGGCCAGGCGCTGCTGTCCGACCTCGCGCAGGTCTCCCGGGTTGCCCGGATGTCGGCCGGCTGGATCCCCGGCATCGACATCAAGCCGATCATGGAGGAGCTGCAGCGACGAGCCCGCGAAGAGCTCGACTACGAGCTGGAGGCGCAGGCCCAGCGGGGGTTCGCCGAGGCGTTCGACGGCGACCCGGACTTCGCCATCCCCGCCGTGGTGACCAACAGTGAGCACGTGATCATCTCGGAGTGGATGGACGGTACGCCGCTGTCCAAGGTGATCGCCGAGGGCACGCAGGAAGAGCGCGACCTGGCGGCCGGGCGGTACCTGGAGTTCCTGCTCGCCGGGCCGCAGCGCGCCGGGCTGCTGCACGCCGACCCGCACCCGGGCAACTTCCGGCTCACCCCGGATGGCCGCCTCGGCGTGCTGGACTTCGGCGCGGTCAACCGGCTGCCGGACGGCCTGCCGGTGCACATGGGCAGGTTGCTGGAGCGCGGGCTGGCCGGCGACCACGAGGCAGTCGTCGCCGGGCTGCGAGAGGACGGCTTCATCAAGCCGACGATCGCGGTGGACGGCGAGGCCCTGCTCGCCTACCTCGAGCCCTTCCTGGCTCCGGCACGCGAGGAGAGGTTCCGCTTCACCCGCAAGTTCCTGCGGGACCTGTTCGGCCACATCAACGATCCGCGGCGACCGCAGTGGGGTGTCGGTCTCAAGCTCAACCTGCCGCCGCAGTACCTGCTGATCCACCGGGTCTGGCTCGGCGGCATCGGGGTGCTGTGCCAGATCGAGGGCGAGGTGGCCGTGCAGGAGGTGCTGAGCAAGCACCTGCCCGGTTTCAGTGCCGGCGAGCGGGACTAGCGCCCGCCTACCACCAGGCGCTGTCCAGCTTGGCCTCGATGCTGCGCAGGTTGTCCCTCGAGCACCGGTCGCAGACCCGGACGGTTCGCCCGCGCTCGACGCTCGACGTCCACGTGAGCCGCCAGGTGCCGTCCTTCGGTGAGGTCGCACCGCAGGCCGAGCACGTGACGGCGTCGATGACCGTGGCGGCCGGTTCCGACGTCCTTGCCTTCATGTCTTTCGACGCTACGCCTGACTCACGCGCCCCGCTTGTTGTTGCACGAAAAACTAC
This sequence comes from Angustibacter sp. McL0619, assembly GCF_049994355.1. NCBI lineage: Bacteria > Bacillati > Actinomycetota > Actinomycetes > Kineosporiales > Kineosporiaceae > Angustibacter > Angustibacter sp. McL0619. Next base: position 3,587,339 of record NZ_CP188257.1, read on the forward strand.
GGTGTGTCGAGATAGATCAGCCCAGGCCCCTCGTCGCGAACCGCGACGCCCAACCCGTCGAGCGCCGAGCGCCAGGAGCCGGTGCACCCCGGGTCGGCCGACTCGAACCCGTGGTCGGCGGTCAGCACGATCGTGACGTCGTCCAGCACCCCCAGCCCGCTCAGGTGGTCCAGGAATGCCTGCAGCCTGCGGTCGCTGTCCCGCAACGAGTCGCGCGCGATCGCCGAGCGCGGCCCGCCGGCGTGATGACCGGCGTCGGTCACCACGTTGGCCCACCACGTCAGGTCCGGTGCGGTGGTCGGCGAGTCCCAGAGCTGCAGCATCTGCTGCAGCCCCAGGTCGTCTACCTGCGAGCTCCAGTGGAAGTACTCGTCCTGCAGGTGGGCCAGCTCGCCGACGAACCGCGACGCGAACGGGTCGGGCAGCAGGCTGTCCAGGTCGCCGGAACCCATCGTGGAGCCGCTGGCCCGGATCACGCCCATCGTCGAGTAGTCGGCGCCACGGTCGATCGCCTCGTCGACGCTCGCCGTCCGCGGGGAGCCGTCCATCCGGGCCGGCACGTTGTCGTGCACCATCTCGAAGACCGTGCGCACCCCCTCCCGCAGCCACTCGCCGCTGCGGTGCCAGGTGCTCGCGTCATTCGGCACCACCCGCTCACCGGTCCGCCGGTCGTAGAACACGTTGCCCAGCACGCCGTGCCGCCCCGGCCCGACGCCGGTCAGGATCGAGGTGTGGTTGGTCAGCGTGATGCTCGGAAAGTGCGCGACCGCCCCGCCGCGCAGCGCCGAGCCCCGCTCGACCAGCTGGGCGATACCGGGCAGCTCACCCTGCTCGGCCAGGTGCAGCAGGTCGCCGCAGTGCCCGCCGTCCCACAGGATCCCGATGACCTTGCGCCGTCCGGGTTCGACGTACTGCGTCAGCGGGGCGCCGTCCAGCGTCCGCCCGGCGCCGTCCACCAGCCCGTCCAGCGGCACCCCCGCGGCCGCGGCCAGGGTCGGTCCGACGTCCACCAGCCAGGCGTGGTCGTCGACGTACCCGAGACGAGCGACACCGGCCCCGGACAGCACCAGCGGGGCGCGGGACTGGATCACGTCCAGCGAGCCGTGCTCGCCGGGGTGCCCGCCTTCGTCGACGAACCAGTGCGAGGGCGTGTGCACGACCGCCAGGTCGGGGCTGCGGTCCGGGTCGTCGAACAGCGAGACCAACCGGCGGTAGGCGTAGGGGTAGGCGTTGCGCTCGTTCGGCGGCGAGGGGTCGGCGACCTCGCGCTCGTACGGCAGGAACGCCATCGGGTTCTCGTCGGCGACCGGGTCGGCACCGGCCAGGACCTCGTGCCGGCCGTCGGCGTGCAGCCGCACCCGGCCCCGGTGGTTCGCCACCAGGGCGGTGCGCGCGGACCCTTCCCCCTCGCACCAGGCGACCAGGTCCACGGCATGGGCCAGGCCCGGCTCGGTGAGTGCTGCGACCACCTGCTCGCGCAGGTTGGCTTCAGTGGACGGCGACGGCCCGGCGTCAGGGTTCACGCCCGAACCCTAGGACGACGGGGGTGCCGCCGTGAGGCGACACCCCCGTCGGGCGGTGCGGTGCTCCGTAGTTCAGCTGGCCAGCACGCGCAGCTGGAGCTGTGCCTTCTCCGCGTGCTGACGAGCCTTGCGCTGCTTGCGGCGCGCTCGCGCCAGTCGCAGGACGTACAGGCCCAGTCGTTCTCGCTCGGCCTCTGCCAGCCTTTGGTTCAGATGGGCTCGAGCCAGGTCTTCATGCATGAGTTGATACATCTGAGTGCTCCTTGAAGAAAGTGAACGGGTTCCCCGACCGTCGGTGACGGACAGGACGGAAGTGACATCTGCTACGCGGGCGGCGGCGATCATGCTGCGGCCTCGCACTTGCGCGGGCGGCCCCGCGGACGCTTGCGCGCCACGATGGCTCCCTGGACGAGCAGCTGGCCGCCCCAGACACCCCATGGCTCGCGACGCTCGAGGGCGCTGGCGAGGCATTCGGTGCGGACGGGGCAGTCCCCGCAGAGGGACTTCGCGTGCTCGACGTCCGCCGGCGACTCGGCGAACCAGAGCTCCGCGTCGTTGGCGCGACACGGGATTGCACGCTGGTTGGCCCGGCCGTCGAGGGTCGGTTCGAGCAAGGTCGTGAGCTGCATGGGTGTCACCTCCATCTCGTGGGTGGGGGGTAGTGCGGTTCGGCAGGGTTCTGCCTGCTTGGGGAGGCGGAGCGGGCGCTGCGCCAAGGTGGTGGTCATCGGTATGGAGTCCTTGCCGGTCGTCGGTGGGCGGATGGCAAATACAGAAAGGCCGCGGATCCCGGGGTTCGGGTTCCGCGGCCTGTGGAGGGCCGGTCAACTGCTTAGACCGGTGGACTCCAAGTCGTGATACCCGAGGGGCTGTCCGTGCGCACCCGAACGGTGGCCGGGGTGACGATGGACTGAGCATCGAAACCGCCGAAGGGCAGACCCGTCCCCTTGTACTGAGCGCCGAAGTCCGCGGAGACCACCCCAGATCGCGGAGAGGCGTGCGGACGCGAGAGCGCGCTGCAGGTCGGCATGACCTCCAGCTGGGTGCTGATGTTCTCCACGCGTCTCACCTCCATCTCTCGTCCGGGGCACGTCTTTGGCAGACGGCAGTCTCTGGCGTTGGATGTAAGGCTAGACCCAGCCCCCGAAAGGCCACAACGGATTTAACGCCGCGTCCGGAATCCGTGACCGTTCCGTGACTCAGCGCGCCGCGTGCGCCCGCCCCGTTGGGCCTGCCGCGACCGCAGCCGGATCCCAGAGTCGTTGTCTGCCAACGGTTCTCGCGGACGTCAGGCGATCTGGCCCAGCGCCCGCTCGAGGGCGGCGCGCATCACGGCCTGGTCGGGTTCCAGCCCCGTCCACAGCCTGATCGCGTGCGCCGCCTGCGCGACGAGCATGCCCAGCCCGTCGACCGTCCGGCAGCCGCGCGCAGAGGCGTCGCGCAGCAGCCGGGTGCGCGGCGGGTTCGGGATCACATCGGCGACCACGCAGGAGGGCGGCACCGACGCCAGGTCCAGCGGCACGCGCGCCTCCGCGTCGCCGAGGCCGATCGGCGTGGCGTTGACCAGCACGTCGACGTCGTGGCCGAGCACGTCGAGCGAGAGATCGCCGTCCCAGCCGGCGTGCTCGGACGTCGCGCCGGTGCGGGCGCGCAGCACCTCGACCAGGGATCGCCCTGGCCCGGCGGACCGGCTGACCACGTCCACCGACAGCGCCCCGGCCAGCGCGGACTCCACTGCCACCGCCCGCGCCGCGCCGCCCGACCCGAGCACGACCACGCGCGCCCCGGTGAGGTCGACCACGCCCGCCAGCGAGGCCACGAAGCCCTGGCCGTCGGTGTTCTCCCCCACCAGACGCCCACCGCGGAGCACGACGCAGTTCACGGCGCCGATCAGGCCGGCGGACTCGGCGAGCTCGTCCAGGTGCTCGATCACGGCCAGCTTGTGCGGGATCGAGCAGTTGAAGCCGGCCCAGCCCATCGCGACCGCACCGCGCACCGCGGCGGCGAGGTCAACGTCTCGCACGTCGCAGTTCAGGTACCTGGCGTCCAGCTCGTGGTGCCGGTAGGCCGCCTCGACCATGGCCACGGTGGGGTTGTCACCGGCCGGGTGCGAGAACGAGCCGGTGATCGTGCTGACGAACGGACCCTGAGCTGCCATCGCGGCATTCCTCCCTCGAGCGGGCCGACCTCGCCGAGCCGGTGTTTGATAGCCAGTGTGACGGTCCTGTCCGCGTCCGTCGTCGTCGTCGGCTCGGGAATGGGTGGCGCGACGACCGCGCTGGCCCTGGCCCTACGCGGCGTAGACGTGCTCGTCCTCGAACGGGGTGAGCGACTGCCGCGCGAGCCCGAGAACTGGTCAGCGCGTGCGGTGTTCGTCGAGCGCCGCTACAAACCGGACGAGCAGTGGCTGGACGGGCGCGGGCACCGCTTCTCGCCGGGCGTGCACTACGTCGTCGGCGGGAACACCAAGGTCTACGGCGCCAGCCTGCCGAGGTTCCGGGAGAGCGACTTCGAGGCCGTCGAGCACCTGGAGGGGACCTCGCCGGCGTGGCCGTTCGAGTACCGCGACCTGGAGCCGTTCTACGGCGAGGCGGAGCGGCTGCTCGGCGTGCACGGCACGACCGGTGAGGACCCCACCGAGCCGTGGCGCAGCGTCGACTACCCGTTCCCGGCGCTGCCGCACGAGCCGTACGTCGCCGACCTGGCCGTTCGGTTGCGCGAGGCGGGGGTGCACCCGAGCTCGACGGCCATGGGACTGGACCGTCGACCTGGCGGCGCGTGCCTGCGGTGCGGCACCTGCGACGGCTTCCCGTGCCGGGTGGATGCCAAGGCGGACGCCGAGACCCGCGCGCTGGAACCGGCCCTGGCCACCGGGCTGGTCCGTCTCGCCACCGGCGTGCGGGTCCGCCGCATCGTGACGGACCGCAGCGGACGTCGGGTCGACCACCTGGTGGCGCAGGGACCGGACGGCGAGGTGACGGTGCGCGCGGGGCGGTTCGTGCTCTCGGCCGGCGCGGTCAACTCGGCGGCACTGCTGCTCGCCTCGGCGGACGACGCGCACCCGTCCGGGCTGGCCAACTCCAGCGACCAGCTCGGACGCCGGTTCATGATGCACAACAACGCGCACGTCGCGGCGGTGTCCGCCAGCCGGCGCAACGACGTGACGTTCCAGAAGACGCTGGCCGTCAACGACTGGTACCTGGACGGCGGCGACGGCTACCCGCTGGGGTCGCTGCAGCTGATCGGCAAGGTGCAGGGGGTGATGATCCAGAGCTGGCGGCCGCGGGTGCCACTGGCAGCCCTGGACCGGCTCGCCGCGCGCAGCGTGGAGTGGTTGGTGATGTCCGAGGACCTGCCGTCGCCGGACTCCCGGGTGCGGCTCGACCCCGCCGGGCGGATCGTGACCGACCGGCACGCGGTCGGGCGGTCAACGCACCGCCAGCTGCACCGGCGAGCCACCCGGCTGCTGCGTTCGATCGGGTACCTGGCCGTCTTCACCCAGTGGTTCGACATCAGCATGAACAGCCACCAGTGCGGGACGGTGGTGGCCGGCGTCGACCCCAAGACCAGCGTGCTGGACCCGTGGTGCCGCACCCACGACCTGTCGAACCTGTGGGTGGTGGACGGCGGGTTCTTCCCCTCTTCTGCCGCGATGAACCCCGCGCTGACGATCGCGGCGATGGCCCTGCGGGTGGTCGCCGAGTCCGAGCTGGCGACCTGAGGTCAGTCCGCGTCAGCGGCCGCGGCCGAGTTCGCGGCCGAGTTCGCGGCCGAGTCCGCGGCCGAGTCCGCTTCGGCATCCGCGGCCGGAGCTGACGCGGCTGCCCCGGCGGCGATCTCGGCCGGGTCGGCGCCGCCCAGTACGGCGAGCACCTGCTCGCCGTACCGCTCCCGCTTGGTCGCCCCGATGCCGGGGATCCTGGCCAGCCCGGCCAGGTCGTCCGGGGTGGACTCGGCGAGCGCCACCAGCGTGGCGTCGGTGAAGACGACGTACGCCGGGACGCTGGCCGCACTGGAGACCGCGAGCCGCCAGGCCCGCAGGTTCTCGAACGTGCGGTCGTCGTAGGTCGGCGGGCAGTCGTCGCACCGCCCGACCTTGCGTTCCGCGCCGGTCATCAGCGGCTTGCCGCAGGTGCGGCACTTGGCCGGCGCGGACTGCCGCCGACCACCACGCGCGCGAGGGTTGTGCCCCGCCGCACCCGCGCCGCCGCCGTCCTCGGTCTCGGGGCGGAGCCCGTCAAGGAACCGAGACGGCTTGCGGCTGGCCCGGCCACCAGGGGTGCGGGCCCGCGCCCAGGACAGGTGGAGGTGCTCACGCGCCCGGGTGATGCCGACGTAGAGGAGCCGGCGCTCCTCCTCCACCGCGATCTGACCGTCGGCCATCGAGATGGGCATCAGGCCCTCGGACATCCCGGTGAGGAAGACGGCGTCCCACTCCAGGCCCTTGGCGGAGTGCAGCGAGGCGAGCGTGACGCCCTCGACCGTCGGTGCGTGCTGCGCGGCCGAGCGTTCGTCCAGCTCGGTCACCAGGTCGGCCAGCGACGCCCCGGGGCGGGCGGCCTCGACCTCGTCGGCCAGCCCGGCGAGCGCCTGCAGCGACTCCCAGCGCTCACGGACCGCCCCGCTGGCGCTCTGCGGCTTCGCCGTCCAACCACCGCTGACCAGGACGTCTCGGGCCGCCTGGCCGAGCGGCAGGTCGACCTCGCCGGCTCGGGCCGCACCGCGCAGCAGCATGATCGCCTCGCGGACCTCGCGCCGGCTGAAGAACCGCTCGCCGCCGCGCAGCAGGTAGGCGACGCCGGCCTCGCTCATCGCCTGCTCCAGAGGCTCGGACTGCGCGTTCGTCCGGAACAGCACGGCGATCTCGCGCGGCGGCACGCCCTGCTCGACAAGCGCCAGGACCCGCCGGGCGATGCCGGCGGACTCTGCCACGTCGTCGTCATACTCGGTGAACGTCGGCTCCGGGCCAGCCGGGCGCTGGGCGACCAGCTCTACCCGCGCCGCGCGGTGAGCGGCCGGAACGCGGTCCAGCAGCCGGTTGGCCAGGTTCACCACCTGGGGCGTGGAGCGGTAGTCGCGGACCAGCCGGACCAGCTGGGCCTTGGGGAAGCGCTTGGGGAAGTCCAGCAGGTACTTCGGGCTCGCCCCGGTGAACGAGTAGATGGTCTGGCTGGCGTCGCCGACCACGCACAGCTCGTCGCGCCCGCCGAGCCATAGGTCGAGCAGCCGCTGCTGCAACGGGCTCACGTCCTGGTACTCGTCGACGACGAAGTGCCGATACTGGCGGCGCACCGTCTCGGCGATCTGTGGGTAGTCCTGCAGCACGCCGGCGGTGACCAGCAGCACGTCCTCGAAGTCGATCACGCCGCGCTCGGACTTCACCTCTTCGTAGAGCGCCAGCAGCCGGGCGGTGGCCGTGGCGTCCAGGCCGGCCGGGTCGCGACCGGCTCGGCGCGCAGCCGCCGGGTAGGTCTCGGGCGTGAGCATGCTGACCTTGGCCCACTCCACCTCCGCGGCCAGGTCGCGGATGGCCGTGCGGTCCAGCTGCAGCCGCAGCCGCGATCCCGCCTCGGCGACCAGGCCGGCCTTGTGCGGCATCACCTCAGGCGCTGCGCCACCGATGGCCTGCGGCCAGAAGTAGTGCAGCTGGCGCAGTGCAGCCGCGTGAAAGGTGCGCGCCTGCACCCCGTGCACGCCGAGGTCGCGCAGCCGCGTGCGCATCTCGCCGGCGGCGCGTGCGGTGAACGTGACGGCGAGCACCTGCTGGGGCGTGTAGACGCCGGCGTGCACGCCGTAGGCGATCCGGTGGGTGATCGCGCGCGTCTTGCCGGTTCCGGCCCCCGCGAGCACGCACAGCGGCCCACTGAGCGTGCTGGCAACCTGGCGCTGCTCGGGGTCGAGGGCGTCGAGCACCGCATCGGCACCGAGGGGGCGGCTCGCGGAGGCGGCCCCGGACGTGGTCTGAGTCATCACCGCACATCCTCGCACCGGGCGGCGACAGTCTCTGCGATCCGTCCACAGGTGACGCTGTTCACGTGGTGGGAACGGTCGCAGCGGGAAGAAAGCCGCCGCACCGCCTGGTTACGCTCTGCGTACGTCCCCTCACGTCAGGAGCAGCATGAGCACGCCCACGCCCCCGCCCGCCGGCACGATCACGATGTACTCCACCACCTGGTGCGGGTACTGCCGCCGGCTGAAGACCCTGCTGGACCGCGAGGGCATCGGCTACACCGAGATCAACATCGAGCACGACGAGGCGTCGGCCACCTTCGTCGAGCAGGCCAACGGCGGGAACCAGACGGTCCCGACGGTGCTGTTCCCGGACGGCTCGGTGATCACCAACCCGATGCTGGACCAGGTCAAGGACCAGCTCACCGGGGCTGCCTGAGCCGGCGGTGCCGGTCAGTGCGCTCAGCCCCGAGGCCCTGGCCGACCAGCTGATCAGCCGGGCCCGGCGGCTGGCCACGGCCGCCATGGCGGCAGGGCACGCCGTCCGCGTCGGAGTGGACGGCTGCGTGCCCGCCGACGGCACCGCGCTGGCCGACCTGGTCGCCAGACGACTGACCGCGGACGGCGTAGCAACGGCCCGGGTGCGCCAGGCCGACTTCCAGCTCCCTCGCGCGCAGCGGCTCGAGCACGGCGCTCGTGACTCGGACGTGCTGTGGGACGGCTGGTACGACGACGGCGCGCTGCGCCGGGAGGTGCTCGACCCGCTCGGGCCGGGCGCGGCGTCCACCCGGCACCCCATGCAGTGGCTGCCGACCCTGCGTGACCCGGCGACCGACCGGTCCACCCGCGAGGCACCGCGTGACTGCCCGCCGGGCGCAGTCCTGGTGGTGGACGGGCGGTTCCTGCTGCGCTGGGAGCTGGCGGACGGCTTCGACATGGTTGCCCACCTGCAGACGTCGGCTGCGGCGCAGGCCCGGCGGCTGGCGGACGACGATGAGCGCGCCCGGGCCGTGCCGTCCTGGCAGCGCTACCTGGACGGCACCGATCCGGCGTCCCGCGCCGACCTGGTCGTGCGGTTCGACCACCCCGACCGGCCCGCCCTGCTCGGCTGACGAGCGAACGGCTCAGGGCGGCGGGTCCGGCAGCCGCTCGCCGTACCAGTGCTCGACGAGGGCGCGCGAGATCGACAGCCGCGGCGAGAGCCCGACCACCTTGCGCTGCACCAGATCCAACAGCTCGGCACGCTCGAACCAGCGCGCCTCGGCGATCTCGGCACCGTCCGGGTGCAGGTCAGTGGTCAGCGCCCGCGAGTCGAAGCCCAGCATGATGGACGACGGGAACGGCCAGGGCTGGCTGCCCAGGTAGCTGACCTCACCGATCCGGACGCCGACCTCCTCCAGCACCTCGCGGCGGACCGTGCTCTCCAGCGACTCCCCCGGCTCGACGAACCCGGCCAAGGTCGAGAACCGGCCGGACGGCCAACCGGCATGCCGGCCGAGCAGCAGCCTGTCGTCGTCGTCCACCACGGTCATGATCACCGCGGGGTCGGTCCGCGGCCAGTGCTCACTGCCGTCCGCCGGGCAGCGCCGGGTATATCCCGCGGCCACCACCTCGGTCTGGGTGCCACAGCGCGGACAGTGCTGGTGCACGGCATGCCAGTTGAACACCCCGACCGCCTGCACCAACATGCCGGCCTGCTCCGCCGGCAGGGCGACCGCGAGCGCGCGCAGGCCCTGCCACTGGGGATCGTCGTCCGCGGCCTCGACCTCGACGGCCAGGTACGACGTCGCCTCGCGGTCCTCGCCGAGGAACAGCGCGAGCCGCTCGGCGTCCGCCGGCTCGGGTGCCCGCAGGGTCAGCGCCGAGCCACCCTTGGTGCGCGCCCGGCCGGTTGCCACCTCGAGCACCCGGGTCGCCGGGTCGGCGACCAGCTCGGCGATCAGCAGCGGCCCGCGACGGTGCCCGGCGCGGTCCGTGATCGGCGTGGCCAGCGGCAGGTCGGGCAGCGCTGCGGCAGCGGGGTGTCTCACATGAGGCACGCTACCCAGCGCCGCCAACACGCCGGAGCGAGCCACACCGCGACCGCCACCCACCGTGAGCCGTACCGTGATCGGGTGACCCGCACCGCACTGCAGCTCGCTGCGCTCGCCAGCGCTGCCGTGCCCGGGCTGGATCCGGTCTCGGTCGCACCGCCCGAGATCGACGGGATGGACTTCGACGTCGCCGTGGTGACCGACGACCAGCAGCGCCGCTGGGTGGTCCGGGCACCGCGACGGACCGCCGCAGCGGTGACCGCCGACACCGAGTCCCGGCTGCTGCCGTTGCTCGGCCGGCACCTGCCGGTCCCGGTGCCCCAGCCCGCCGGTCGCGCAGCGCTGCCCGAGGGCGGCAGCTGCCTCGTCTACGCCTACCTGCCCGGACGCCCGGTCGACCCGGCCGAGCTGACCGGCGGGTCCGCCCTGGCCGCGGAGGTCGGGCGAGCCATCGCGGCGCTGCACGACCTCGAGCCGGCGCTCCTCGAGGACGCCGGACTTGCGTCGTACACCGCGGACGAGTACCGCCGGCGGCGCCTCGACGAGGTGGACCGCGCCGCCCAGAGCGGCCACGTGCCGGCCGCCCTGCTGACCAGGTGGGAGAAGGGCCTCGAGGACGTCGCGCGCTGGCACTTCGTGCCGACCGTCGTGCACGGCGACCTGGCCCCCGAGCACGTGCTGGTCGACGGCGGAACGCTGAGCGCGATCATCGACTGGGGCGACGCCTGTGTGGCCGACCCGGCCGACGACCTGGCCTGGGTGGTCTCGGCGCTCGACCCGGCCGGCGCGGACACCGTTGTGGAGGCGTACGCGATGGGCCGCGGGCAGCAGCCCGACCGGCACCTCGCGCAGCGCGCCGAGCTGGTGGCCGAGCTGGCGCTCGCCCGATGGCTGATGGGCGGGCTCGCAGCGGAGGACACCTCGGTCGTCGACCGGGCCGCGGCGGCGATGCGCGACCTGGCCCTGCGGGTCGGCGACGAGTCCACCGGGTGATCCTGCGGGTCGCGACGTTCAACCTCTGGTCGGGGCGGGGTCGCGACGGCGAGGTCGAGGTCTCGCGGTTGGTGGCTGCCGCGCGGGCGCTGGCCGCCGCTGGTGCCGACGTGCTCGCGGTGCAGGAGGTGGACCGCGACCAGCCGCGCTCTGCCGGGGTGGACCAGCTCGCTGTTGTCGCGCAGGCCTTCGGGGCGGTCGATGCGCGGTTCTGCCCGACCGTCTCGGGGGTGCCGGGGCCGGGTCACGGCTGGACGCCGGTCACCGACGACCGCGAGGTCGCCGGGCCGACGTACGGGATCGGGCTCGTCTCGCGGGTGCCGGTGCGCGGCTGGCGGGTGCGTCGACTGCGCGGCTCGCGGGCCGTGCTGCCGGTGGGGGTTCCTCGGGCGAGTGGGCGTGGAGTGCGAGTGCTCTGGGTGCCTGACGAGCCGCGGGCCGCGCTGTCCGCGGTGGTGGACGGGGGGTCCGGGCCGGTCACCGTGATCGCGACGCACCTGTCGTTCGCGCCGCCGGCTGCCGTGCGGCAGCTGCGGGCGGTGCGGCGCTGGGCCGACTCGCTGCCCGGACCGCGGGTGCTGGCCGGCGACCTCAACCTGCCGGGCGGGGTGCCCGCTCGGGTCACCGGGTGGCGATCCCTGGCGCGGGCGTCGACCTTCCCCGCCGAGTCGCCACGAGTCCAGCTGGACCACGTGCTGACTGATGCCGGTTCCAGCCTGGCGCGCGGGCCCGGCGGGGCCACGCTGCTGCTCCCGGTGTCGGATCACCGAGCCTTGATCAGCGCCGACGTGACAATGTGACGCGTCTCACATCGTGAGAACATTGTCGGAAGTGCGATCGAAACTGGCCCTATTCGCGTCTGTGTTAGTGCCGGCCATGGTGAGCGCTGCAGGGGGTTGCTCACCTGGCCGGCAGTATTTTGCCGCTCACGCGAGAAGTTGGCCGGCCGTTCGGCGCGTCAACGCCGTCATAGCCGTCATAGCCGCGCAGCAGCGCCGCGAGGTCCGCGTCGTCGAGCAGGTCGACGGGGCGGACGGTCTGGCCGGTGGACACGTAGCAGAACGCGGCCCCTACCAATGCGAGCGGGATGCCGTGCAGCCGGTGCCAGGCGAGCCGGTAGACCGCGAGCTGGACGGCCCGCGCCTCGGCCTCCTGCCCCGTGGCAGGTGGCCCCGTCTTCCAGTCGACCACGTCCACACCGCCGTCGTCGCGGGCGAACACGGCGTCGATCCGGCCGCGCAGGATGGTGCCGTCCAACGGCGTCTCCACCGGCACCTCGACCGCGACCACCTTGCGGCTCGCCCACTCGGTGGCGAGGAACCGCTCCTGCAGCACCGCCAGCTCGCGGTCGTCGGCGTCGTCGTCCCCGGCACCGGGCAGCTCGATGACGTCCAGGATCGAGGCCGCGCCCAGGTACCGCTCCACCCAGGCGTGGAAGGCCGTGCCCCGCCGGGACGCCGGGTGCGGCCGGCGCGGCATCGGGCGGCGTAGCGCCAGCGCCAGAGCGGCCGGGTCGGAGCGCAGCTGCACCAGGCGGGACGCCGACAGGTGGCTGGGCAGCTCGACGTCGATCGCGGTGTCCTGCAACCGGTCCCGCTCGGCGAGCAGCAGCGTGATGGCGCGGTCCGAGGCATCCTCGATGTCGGCGTCCGGCTGGCCGGCCGGGGCGAGGTCCAGCGGGAGTGCGGACATCGCGTCGCCCACCAACGAGGCACCGGCCTCGACCTCTGCGCGGCGCCGCCCCAACGGGTCCACCGGCCAGGCCGCTACGGATAATGCGCGGTCCGACGGCTTGTCTTCGCCCGGGCCGGGCATCGGCTGCACCTCACCCAACCGAACGGCCTCCGCGACCTGGGCGCCGAGCGTCGGCTCACCGTCGGGCAGGCCGGGGACGAGCTCGCACAGGAATCGGGACGGCATCCTCGGGTTGAGCGCCGAACCCCAGCAATGGCTGGTCAGCAGCAGGCAGTCCTTGGCGCGGGTGAACGCGACGTAGGCCAGGCGACGCTCCTCGGCCAGCTCGTGCTCGCCGCACGCCGCATAGAAGCCCTTCAGCTCGCCGAGCAGCGCCTTCTGGTCGGGCGCCGCCGACCAGCGCACGTCCGGGAGCCCGTCCCGGTCGCCGCGCAGCTCGTGCGGCACCTTGCCCAGCCCACCCAGCCAGCCCTTGTCGTTGACCTGCGGCACCGCCCAGCCGTCGCGGCCGGCCCGCACTTGTACACGGTGCTGGGGAAACCCGCCCTCGACCAGCCCGGGGACGGCGACGACATCCCATTCCAGGCCCTTGGCCGCGTGCACGGTCATCACCTGGATCGCGTGCTCGGTGGTCTCCACCTGGCCGGGCTCGAGGCCGTGCTCCTGCTCGTCAGCGGCGGCCAGCCAGGTCAGGAAGGCGCCGAGGGTCGCGCGCTCCGCGGTCGCCTCGAAGCCGGCGGCCACCTCGGCCAGGGCGTCCAGGTGGGCGCGTGCCTGGCCGGGACTGACCCGGGGCCGGGAAGCGACCTCGACGTCCAGCAGCAGCGCCCGCTCGACCTCCGCGACGAGGTCGGGCAACGCCAACGAAGTCCGACCGCGCAGGCCACGGACCGTGTCGGCCAGCCGCAGCAACCTGGTGCGGGCCGAGGTGGACAGCTCGCGACCCTCGCGGTCGGTCCAACCGGTCGGCGGCAGCTCGTCCAGCGCCTCCACGATGCTTGGCTCGTCGAAACCGGTGCCACCGCGGCCAGCACCGCTGCGGCGGGCATGCAGCTCGCGGGACCACCCGGCCAACGCGGTGAGGTCGTACGCACCGAGCCGGCAGGTCGGCCCGGTGAGCAGGCGCATCAGCAGGTCGCCCCGGGTCGGGTCGTGCACGACGTGCAACGCGCAGACCAGGTCGGCCACCTCGGGCGTCGAGAGCAGGCCGCCGATACCGACCACCTCGTACGGGAGCCCGGCCGCCAGCAAGGCGGCCTCGACGTCGGTGAACTGAGAACGCTTGCGGCACAGCACCGCGGCCGTGCGCCCGGCCACCCGCTCGCCGTTCGAGTCGAGCCAGTTCTCGGCGAGCCACTGCGCGACCGACTTCGCCTCGAGCGCGCTGGTCTCCAGCGACCGCACCTGCACCGATCCGGAGCCCGCGCCGGGTCGGGCCACCAGGTCGCGGACCTCGACGGCGGTCGCCGCCCGCAGCGGCCCAGCCACCGCGTTGGCGACGGTCAGTACCGCGGTCGGGTTGCGCCAGCTGGTCGACAGGTGCCGGACGGTCGCCGGCTCGCCGTCGCCGGTGCGGAACCGGGCGGCGAAGCCGGCGAGGGTGTCGGCACTCGCCCCGCGCCAGCCGTAGATGGACTGGTGCGGGTCACCGACCGCCGTCACACCGTGCCCGCCGCCGAACAGAGCCTCCAGCATCACGAGCTGGGCGTGGCTGGTGTCTTGGAACTCGTCGAGCAGCACTGCGCGGTACTGGTCGCGCGCCTGTTCGGCGAGCAGCGGCACCGAGGTGGCGAGCTCAGCGGCGAGGGCGAGCTGGTCGCCGAAGTCGAGCCGGTCACGGGCCCGCTTGGCCTCGGAATAGGCCCGCACGATGGGCAGTAGCTGGCGCCTGGCCCGCAGCCGTTGCAACAGCTCGCTGACGTCGGCGTACCGTTTGAGCGAGCCCGTCGGGGCCGCAGAGTCGTTGTACGGCAACGCCTCCACGTGCGCGACGCGGTCGGCTAGGAACGTCTCCAGGTCGTCCGGGTCCACCAGGTGCTCAGCGCATTCCCCGGATAGCGCCAGCACTGCGTCGACGACGGTGGACAACGCGAAGTCGACCGAGTCCATGTCGCCGAGCCACCCCTCGACGACCTCGCTGGCCACCTGCCAGCAGGACGCCTCGGTGAGCAGCTGGGCCTCGGGCTCGATGCCGAGTCGCATGCCGTGCTCGCGAACCAGCCGTCCGGCGAACGCGTGGTAAGTCGACACAGTGACGTCGAGGTCGTGGCTCGCCGCCACCCAGAGCCCACCGCGGCGCAGCGAACGCAACCGACTGCGGATGCGTTGCGAGAGCTCGCCGGCCGCCTTGCGCGTGAAGGTCAGGCCGAGCACCTCGTCCGGCGCCACGTCCCCACCGGCGACCAGCCAGACCACCCGGGCCGCCATCGTCTCGGTCTTGCCGGACCCGGCCCCGGCGACCACCAGCAGCGGTGCCGGCGGAGCCTCGATGACCGCGACCTGCTCCGGCGTCGGCTCGGGCCGGCCGAGCGCGCGGGCGATCTCGACCGCCGACGGACGATCGCTCACGCGGTCACCTGCCGGCCCTCGCCGCGCGCCGGGCACGACGTCCGCACCGGGCAGCGGTCGCACACCTCGTTGAGCTGCGCGTCGAACCCGGCCGACGCCATACCCTGCGCCACGCCGTCGACCAGCTCGACGGCCCAGCCACCGTCGTCGGGCAACGCCGGCTGGTCCTGCGGGCGGTAGGTCTTGGCGGTGGTGCCCAGCTGCACGAGCGCCGCACCAGCCGTCGGCTCGCCGGGAGCGACGTCGTCGAAAGCGCCACCCTGCACGGCGACCTGGTAGGCGCCAAGCTGGGGGTTGGTCGCCAGCTCCGCGGCCTTCGGTGCCGACTTGCCGGTCTTCAGGTCCACCACCCGCAGCCCGTCGGCGGTGCGCTCCAGCCGGTCGACCCGACCCACCAGCCGCACCGGCCCACCCGGCAGCTCGAGCCGGACGTCGATGCCCAGCTCGGCGCCCACCAGGTCGCGCCCGCCGGCGTCAGCGAGGTAGCCGGCGAGCTTGTGCACCACCTGCTCGGCGCGCCGGCGCCCGATGTCCCCCACCCAGCCTGCTCCCAGCCCCAGCACGTCCCAACGCTCGTGCAGGGCAGCCACCAGCTCGGTCTCGCTCGCCTCAGGCAGGTCGGCCGCGAGGTCGTGCACGAGGTTGCCGAGGGCCTGCGATCCCGAGCTCGGCCCCGACCCGCCGGCCTGTCCGAGCAGCCAGCGCAACGGGCAGCGGTCGAACTCCTCGACCTTGGACGGCGAGACCCGGACCGGCTCGTCGGTCGCCAGCGCCCGGTCGTCGGTGAGCGGAGCGAGCCCGTACCAGTCCTGGGGGGCCGCGCCCGGTACGCCGGCCAGAGCCAGACGGGCCAGCCGGCGGGCGAACTCGCGCGACGCCTCGCGCGGCGTGCGCGGGTCAGTCAACTCCTGGCGCAGGGCGGCCACCACGCCACTGAGCGACATGGGCGCGCCGGGCGTCGTCACCAACCGGACGCCGTCGTCGTCCCACCGCGTGCCGGAAGCTGCGGCGGGGCCTGCGGTGACCTCGGCAGCAACGTCCACCGGGGGCGGGTCGACCAGGTCGAGGAACGGCGAGGGCTGCTGCTCGTCGTCCCGCACGCAGGTGACCAGCAGCGACTCGCTGGCACGACTGACCGCGACGTGGAACAGCCGCGTCTCGTCGTCCCGGACGGCAGCGGCGGCGGCGCGGCGGGATCCCTCTCGGCCGGTCAGCACGTCGACCAGGTGCTCGGCGCCGAGCAGCGAGCCACGCGGACGCAGGTCCGGCCAGGTGCCCTCCTGCAGGCCCGCGACCACGACGACTCGCCACTGCTGCCCGGCGGCAGCGGCCGCGGTGAGCAGCGACACGGCCTCGTCAGCGCCGCGCTCGGCGAGCGTGTCGGCGGGGACGTCCTGGCCGCGCAGGTAGTCCAGGAACTGCCGCGGGCCGGCCTGCGGCAGCCGGTCCACGAAGCGCGCGGCGGCATCGAAGAGGGCCACCACCGCGTCCAGGTCGCGGTCGGCACGCCGACCGGCCGGACCACCCGCGAGGGCCACCCGCTCCCAGCGGTCCCCGAGCCCGGTGGCGGCCCAGATCGTCCACAGAGCCGTCTCGGCCGTCGCGTCGTCCGCGGCGCAGGCCTGCGTCGCCGCAGCCAGCACGGCGGCCACCCGCCGGGCCGGGGCGGCGGTGACGCGGTCGAGCACCGCCAGCCGCACCGGGTCGAGCAGCGCTTGGACCAGCAGGTCGTCGGTGTGCGGCGGCGGAGCTGCGTCGGCGTCCTCCTGTGCGCGCAGAGCTCGCCGAAGCCGGCGCAAGGTCATCGCGTCAGCGCCACCCACCGGCGAGAGGAGCAAAGCCTGGGCCTGTTCGGCGTCGAGGAACGGCAGCCCAGCCGCGGCGGCCAGCCCTACCGCGAAGGCGTCGAGCAACGGGACGACGGCAGGCTGGTCGCGCACCGGCAGCTCGGTCAACGGGACCTCGACCGGCACGCCGGCCTGGGACAGGCCGCGGCGCAGTTCCGCAGCGCGGGCCCGACCACGGACGAGCACCGCCATCTGCGACCAAGGCACCCCGTGCAGCAGGTGCTTGCGTCGCAGCGCGTCGGCGACGAGCGCCACCTCGTGCTGGGCAGTGCGCAACACGTGCACCGCCACCTCAGCCTCGTCGGGACGGTCCGGCTGTCGCACCTGGCGCTGCCGCGCACCGCCGGCCGCCCCGATCCGGTCGGCCACCCGCCCGGTCACGGCCCGCAGGTCGGAGCCCTGCCGCCAGGACGTGCGCAGCACGATGGTCTCGGCCGCGGCCGGGTCCAGCAGCAGCCCGAGGTCGGCGCCGCGGAACGACTGGACGCCGGAGTCCGGGTCGCCGGTGAGCAGCAGTCCCGACCGACCGCCCACCACGACCCGGAGCAGGTCGGCCACGGCCGCCGTGGCCTCGTGCGCGTCGTCCATCGCGACCAGCTGGACCTGGTGGCGCACCAGGGTGAGCAGTTCATCGTCGGACAGCAGCGCGGCCACCGCCTCGCTGGCGATCGCGGCCGGGTCGTAGCCGCCGGGGGTGGCGAGCGCCGTGACGTCCAAGTACTCCTGCAGCACCCGCGAGCCCGCCACCCACTCCGGCCGCCGTTGCTCGAGACCGAGCTCGGCCAGCTCGTCAGGCGAAACCCCCCGTTCGACGGCCCGCATCAGCAGGTCGCGCAGCTCACCCCGGAACCCGCGGGTGGCCAGCGCCGCAGCCAGCTCACCCGGCCAGGCCGGGGCGCCGCCCTGACCGGCCTGGTGGCCGGCCAGCAGCTCGCGCAGGATCACGTCCTGCTCCGGGCCCGTGATCAGCCGCGGCGGCGGCTCACCCTGGGCCACGGCGGCCAGCCGCAACACTCCGAACGCGAAGGACGCCGGGGTGCGGCCGAGCGGCTCCTGCACCGTTGCGGCGAGCCGCGCCGACACCTGCTCGCGCAACCGGGACGCCGCTAGCCGGGTCGGCGCCAGCACCAGCACCCGACCAGGGTCGAGCCCGTCGGCCACCCGCGCGGCCACCGCCTCGACCAGCACGGTCGTCTTGCCGGTGCCCGGGGCGCCGAGCACCCGCAACGGCCCACCCCGGTGCCGGACGGCGGTGAGCTGCTCGTCGTCCAGCTCAAGCGGCGGGCCGGCGACGGCTCGCGCCCGGCGCAGGCGCAGCGCGGGGGCGGAGTCGGTGCGGGGCAACGGATTCACGAGGACGAGTCCATCACAGCACTCTGACAGCGATGCTCAGCCGCCGTCCCACCGGGCGCGTCGCAGGTCCACCCGGGTGCCGTCCGGGCGAAGCGGCGTCCCCTCGGCCCGCAGGTTCGCGAGCTGCTCGCCGGCGATGTGCGGGGCGGGAGTGCCGTCCGCCCGCAGCACCCGCCACCACGTGGTGCTCGAGCCGTAGCGGCTCAGCACCGCGGCCACCTGGCGCGGACCGCCCTCACCGAGGTACTCGGCCACGTCCCCGTACGTGAGCACCTTGGTGGCCGGGACCTGGTCGACGACCTCCAGCACCAGCGCGGCGTACCGGGGAAGCTCGTGGTCGTCGGGCACCGTGCCAGTCTGCCGGTGCCGTGCCACACTCTGCGCGTGCACCACGCCACCCGCTCAGCCCTGGTCGCTCTCGTCGCGGCCGCCGCGTGCTGCCTGACGGCCTGCGACTCCGCGCAGCACGCCGCCGAGAGCACCGCGTCCAAGGCGGCCGACAAGGCGGCGGCCGAGGCGAAGGCGGCGGCCAGCTCGGCGGCCAGCAAGGCAGCCGAGGCCGCCAAGCAGCAGGCCCGGCAGACCGCGACGAACAAGGTCTGCGACCTGGTCAACGGCGACGGTCCGCTGGCCGACGGGCAGGTCAGCACCTCGGACCGGGCACTGGTGAAGGCACTCGGGCCGGTCGCCGCGCAAGCCGGCGTAGCCGACAAGTACCTCAAGCCGCTGCAGGCGCTGGGCGACGCGAACAGCACCGGTCACACCACGAGAGCGCTGATCGCTCAGCTGACCAAGGCGTGCACCACCTAGCTCGCTCTACGCGCTAGAGCGTCAGCAGAGCTAGTACGTCGGCAGGCTGGGATCCACCTGCTCGACCCAGGCGAGCACTCCACCCTCGAGGTGGCGCGCGTCCGGGTGACCGGCAGCCTGCAGCAGCGCCAGCGCAGTGCCGGACCGCACCCCCGAGCGGCAGTGCAGCACCACCGGCCGGTCGAACGGCAGCTGCTCGAACGCGCTGCCGTCGTCGAACGCCGCCCGCCGCACCGCGACCGCCCCGGGGATCGACACGATGGCCCGCTCCCCCGGCTCACGGACGTCGACCAGCACGACGTCCGCCTCGCCGCGCTCGCGGGCGTCCAGGAGGTCGGCGAGCTCCTTCGCGGTGACGGACGCCAACGGCTGCGACTCCTGCGCCGCGCCGGCACCAGGCAACCCGCAGAACTCCTCGTAGTCGATCAGCCCGGTGTCGCGGGTGATGCTGGGCGACCGGCCGCAGACCACGCACGCCGGGTCCGGCCGGACGGTGAGCTCGCGCCAGGTAGCCCGCAATGCGTCATGCACGAGCAGCCGACCGACCAGGGACGTGCCGATTCCGGTGATCAGCTTGACCGCCTCGGTCCCCTGAGCGGCGCCGATTGCCGCGCAGAGCAGCCCGAGCACCCCGCCCTCGGCACAGGACGGCACGCTGCCGGCGGGTGGCGGCACCGGGAACAGGCAGCGGTAGCACGGTCCGTGCCCGCCCCAGAACACAGTGGTCTGGCCGTCGAAGCGGTAGATCGACCCCCAGACGCAGGGCACGCCGAGCAGCACGCAGGCGTCGTTGACCAGGTAGCGGGTGGCGAAGTTGTCGGTGCCATCGACGACGAGGTCGTAGCCGGCGAGGACGTCCAGAGCGTTCGAGGAGTCCAGACGCACCGGGTGGGTGACCACCTCGACCAGCGGGTTGACCTCGGCCAGCGTCGCCCGGGCTGAGTCGACCTTGAGCCGACCCACGTCGCTGACGCCGTGCACCACCTGCCGCTGCAGGTTGGAGGCCTCCACGACGTCGGGGTCGATCACCCCGATGACACCGACGCCGGCCGCAGCCAGGTAGAGCAGGGCCGGGGAGCCGAGGCCGCCGGCCCCGACCACCGCCACCCGGGCGTTCGCCAGCCGGCGCTGGCCGAGCTCACCGACGTCCGGGATCAGCAGGTGCCGGGCGTACCGGGCGACCTGGTCCCGGTCCAGCGGCGGTCCGGGCTCGACGAGGGGCGGCAGGCTCACCAGGCCACTCTACGAACGGGGTCCACGCCGGGCTATCGGAACGGCTACGGGAAGGGCCAGGCGTTGGGACGGCAGGGCGCCACCATCTTGGTCTGCTGCTGCATCACCGGCGCCAACCGGCCGGGCCCCGGGCACTGCTCGTGGCCGTGGCCCAGGACGTGCCCGACCTCGTGGTTGACCACGTACTGCCGGTACACGGACAGCTCGGGGAACTCCGGAGTCCCCCGGATCCACCGGTAGGACGTGAGCACGGCCTGCTTGCCGCTGCGACAGGACAGCTTGCCGAAGGTCTGCAGCGGAAGACACATCCGGGCCGAGGTCGCCGGGCTGGCGAGCACCACGTCGACGTCCGCCGCGCCGTCGGTGCGCGCAAAGGTCCGCCGCCCGCCGTGACCCCAGGAACGCGGGTCGTTCAGGGTTGCCATCACCTGTCTCGCGAAGTCCTGCGGGTCGACGTCCACCCCCTGCTCGACCCGGACCCGCACGGTAGTGCGGGGCCCGCTCCCGGGCGCACTGACCTCACCGGGGACTGTCACCAGGGTCCCGGTACCCCGGGTGGCCACTGCGGTAGACGTTGGCTCGGACGTCGGCTCGGCCGTCGGCTTGGACGTCGGGCTGACGATCGCGGTCGGGGTCGCCGTCGCCGGGGCGGCCGACGTCGAGGTGGACGGCTGCAGGGCCGGGCCGGAACCGTCGTCGGTCGGTCCGACCAGCCACCAGGCGAGGCCGGCGGCGACCGCGACGACCACCAGGACCGCCAGGGTGCGGCGACGGCGAACTGCTGCGCTGGCCCGGGGGCGTGACGGCTCGGCCGGGGTGGTCACCGGGTCAGGGTGCCATGCCCGGTCAGGCGGAGGCGCCCCGGTCCCCGCCGAGGCCCGCGCGCCGGTTCAGCGCGTCGAGCGTGGCGCGAACGACGGCGTCCTGGGCGTCGCCGCGGACCAGCGCGGAGCCGGTCAGCCGGTCGATACCGGCCGGGCCGAGCAGCGACAGGACCACCACGGCGACGTGGTCGTGACCGACCTGGAGCATGTCGACCTGGTCGACCTCGAGCCTGGCCGGGGACGGCACGACCCGCTCCACCGCGGACGCCGTGGCCGAGGCGAGCGCGCGGTGGGCGCCGCTGCCGGTGGCTGGTCGGGTCGCGGTGCCCTCGTGCACGGTGTCGCCACTGCGCAGGTGCACCGAGGCGATCACCTCGTTGTCCTCGCTGGTGACGACCATCCGCTCCACCACTACCCGGGGGGACTCGGCGAACGGCGCGGCCCGACGAACCGGCTCGGCCGGCTCGGTGACCTCAGCCTCTACCTCTACCTCTACCTCTACCTCGCGGACCTCAACTTCAACCTCGACCTCAGCGAGCGCCTCGACCTCGTTGTCGGCCTCCCCACCCAGGCCTGGCTGGTTGGCCGGCTCGGCCGGCTCGGCCGGCTCGGCCGGCTCGGCCGGCTCGGCCGGCTCGGCCGGCTCCGCCGGCATGTGGAGCATCGCAGGCGCCGGCGGCACGAAGGCCTCAGGCTCGCGCCGCTTGGGACTGACCGCGTCCGGCAGCGCCCGCTCCTCCTGCTGCGGCGGCGCCTCAGCCACCGAGCCCGGCCGCCGCTCCACCGGCTGCTTCGGCACCGCGCGGTGCCTGGCTGCCCGGTGCTCGAAGGTCTCGGGGCCGACCCCGTCGAAGACGTCGTCGATCGCGCTGCGCAGCTCGGGGTCAGCGGTCAGGTCCGGCCAGAAGTCGGGGAGCCGGGCCGGGGCGACGCGGACGAGCTCGTCGTGGGCCAGGTCGGCCCGCACTTCGTCCACGGGGAGGCCCGGCACGGTGTCCTCGAAGCCGTTCGCGCCGTGTGCTTCCCCGGACGTCTCGGCTTCCGCCTCGACGTCCGGGACGTCGGGCTGAGCAGCCTCGGGCTGCGGCGTCTGGACCTCGGGCTGCGGGGCCGGGACAGCGGGCTGCTCGCCCGTGCCGGCCGCCTGCTCGAGCTCCTGCATCGCCACCATCTTCTGCAGCTCGTCGTACAGCGTGGCGGGCTCGTAGTCGCCCTCCACCTCGAACAGCGGGTCGGGCTCGCCGAGCGTCGGCGGCGTCGCGATCGTCTCGACCACCGCGACGACAGGGCGTCCGGCGGGGCCGGTCAGCTTCAGCCGCTGGTGCTCGATGCCGAGCCCGAAACGGTGACGCATCTGGTGCACGGCGGCACCGAGCACGGACGCGTGGTCCAGGTCGCCGGACACCTGCACGCGCAGCACGCCGTCGCCGCGCTCGTCGAACTCGAGCACGATGTGCTCCACGCCGGGCACGTGGCTGAGCGCGTCGCACATGGTGGCAGCGTCCACCTCGTACGCACTCACAGCAGGTCCCCGGTCACCTTGTGAGTGTCGCACCGCGAGGCACCTCGCACGAGCCTGCGCGCTGCCCTACCCTCCGAATGGGCTACCGCCGAGCCCCACACGGAGTACGCAACCGTAGGATCGACCCTCAAGCGGCAGGACACAGGAGGAGAACAGTGACCACGTCACCGGCAACCCGGGGTCGCAGCACACGGCTGCCCAGGGACGCTCGGCGTGCCCAGTTGCTGGTCGCCGCCCAGGAAGTCTTCGTGCGCTCCGGCTACCACTCAGCGGCGATGGACGACATCGCCGACCAGGCGGGGGTGTCCAAGCCGGTCCTCTACCAGCACTTCCCGAGCAAGCTCGAGCTGTACCTCGCCCTGCTGGACCAGCACACCGAGGCGATGGTCTCGGCGGTGCGCCAGGCGCTGGCCTCGACGACCGACAACAAGCAGCGGGTCGCCGCCACCATGGCGGCCTACTTCGAGTTCGTGGACCGCAAGGGCGAGCCCTTCCGGTTGGTCTTCGAGTCGGACCTGACGAACGAGGCCGCCGTCCGCGAGAAGGTGGACGCCGTCACCGCGCGCTGCGCGGAGGCGGTGGCCGAGGTCATCCGTGAGGACACCGCGCTGCCCGAGGACGAGGCGAACCTGCTGGGCGTCGCCCTGACCGGCATGGCCCAGGTCACCGCGCGGTACTGGATGACGACGCGCGGCTCGATCCCGCGCGACGCCGCCAGCCGGCTGATCGGCCAGCTGTCCTGGCGCGGCCTGGGCGGCTTCCCGAAGACTGACGGTGCGCGCGCCGACGGCGCGACCCGCGACCCGGCGTCCACCCTGGGCGAACAGCCCGCCTGAACGGAACAGGCAGGCCGCTGCGCCCGTTAGCCTGCTCGCAGCAGGTGCCGCCCGAACCCGCACTCGCTCGTCCCGTCCGCACCAGCCAAGAAGCCAGGAGGCCACCCCAGTGGAGGTCAAGATCGGCGTCCAGAACGTCGCCCGCGAGATCACGGTCGAGTCCACCCAGACGGCCGCCGAGGTGGCGGCGCTGGTCAGCGAGGCCATCTCCGCCGGCTCGCCGCTGCAGCTGGTCGACGAGAAGGGCCGCACGGTCATCGTGCCCGCGGCCGTCCTGGGGTACGTCGAGGTGGGCGCCGAGGTCGAGCGCCGGGTCGGCTTCGGCACCGTCTGAGCACGCCTGAATGGCTCGTGTGGCGAGGCAGTCGCCGCGATGCCAGGCTCCTCGCATGACAATCGAAGGATTTCTCGGCGCGATCATCATCGGCGCCGTCATCGGAGCACTCGGCCGCCTTCTGCTGCCCGGCCGCCAGCCGATCGGCATCCTGTGGACGATCCTGGTCGGTATCGTCGCGGCCCTGGTCGGCACGCTGATCGTCGGCTCGATGCGCGACACGAACGGCATCGACTGGGTCGAGGTGATCGTGCAGGTGGTGCTGGCCATGATCGGCGTGGCAGCGGTGGCGTCCATGAAGCGAGGCCGGACCACCTGACCACGACCTGACGAACTGGCGACCAGCGCGACAACCAGCGCGACCCAGATGGGTCGGCTCAGGCGGACAGCCCGAGCCGGCCCATCCGTCGCGTGTGCTCGCCGGTGAGTCGGGCGAACATCCGCCCGATCTCGGCCAGGTCGGCGCCGCCGGAGTGGTACCCGCCACCGACCAGCAGCCCGCCGAGCGCGTCGCGCTCGGCGGCGACCCGCTGGGCCTGCGACAGCGCCTCGCCGACCAGCCGGCGTCCCCACAGGGCGAGCCGACCGCCCACCGAGGCGTCCCGCTCGATCGCGTCTCGCACCGCGCGGACGGCGAACTCGGCCTGGCCCATGTCCTGCACGACCTCGAGCACGAGCCCCTGCGTGCCGGGGTCGAGGTAGGCGGACACCTCGCGGTAGAAGTCGGTCGCGATGCCGTCCCCGACGTAGGCCTTGACCAGGCCCTCGAGCCAGCTCGACGGCCTGGTGCGGTCGTGGAACTCGTCGATCGCCGCCACGAACGGCTGCATGGCGTGCGCGGGGTCGGCCTCGAGCTCCTTCAGCCGCACCTCGAGCAGCTCGTAGTGGTGGAACTCGTGCGCCGCCTGCCGCCCGAGGGCGGCCTTGTCCGGCAGCGTGGCGGCCAGCTCGGCGTCCGCGGCGAGGCGGCTGAAGGCGGTGAGCTCGCCGTACGCCATCGCGCCGAGCAGGTCGACGACCGCCTCGCGGTACTCGGGGTCGGAGAACGGGTCGGGGTGCTCGCCGTCGGACGAATCGCTCATGGCAACGGAGCGTAGCCGGGCCGGGTAGACTGGTGAGCATCCCGGATGCCCGGTCGGACATCGAGAGCACCAGACGACGCCTCGTCGTCACGCAAGAGCCTGCAGACACCGATCGGCTTCCTCCAGCGCAGCGGCCCGCTGAGCGCGAACCCGCGCCCGGCGTGCGGCCCCGCCCGACCGAAGGCTCCATGTGACGAACACCGAGAACGACATGCGCACGATCGACAACAGCGCAGACATCGACCAGACCACCGACACCACCGACAGCACCAACAGCGCAGAGGGCACCGAGGCCCCCGCAAAGGTCACCCCGGCACCCACATTCGAGGACTACGGCGTGCGCGCCGACCTGTCCCAGGCCCTCGCGCTGGTCGGCATCACCTCGCCGTTCCCGATCCAGGCGATGACCCTGCCGGTCGCCCTGGACGGCCACGACATCATCGGCCAGGCCAAGACCGGCACCGGCAAGACCCTCGGCTTCGGCCTGCCCCTGCTGCAGCGCAGCGTCGCGCCGGGCGAGGACGGCTGGGACGCCCTCGCGGCCCCCGGCAAGCCGCAGGCCCTGGTGGTCGTACCCACCCGCGAGCTGGCCGTCCAGGTCGCCGGCGACCTGGACACCGCGAGCGCCCTGCGCCAGACCCGCGTGCTGACCGTGTACGGCGGCCGCGCCTACGAGCCGCAGGTCGAGGCGCTGCGCAAGGGCATCGAGATCGTTGTCGGCACCCCCGGGCGCCTGCTCGACCTGGCCCAGCAGGGCCATCTCGACCTCGGTCACGTGCGCGCGCTCGTGCTGGACGAGGCCGACGAGATGCTCGACCTCGGCTTCCTGCCGGACGTCGAGCGGCTGCTCGCGCTCACCCCGGACGGCCGTCAGATGATGATGTTCTCGGCCACCATGCCGGGCGCCGTCGTCTCGCTGGCCCGCCGCTTCATGACCCAGCCCACGCACATCCGGGCCATCGACCCGACCGACGACGGCGCGACGCTGAAGGCGATCAGCCAGTTCGTCTACCGCGCCCACGCGCTGGACAAGGTCGAGATGATCGCCCGCATCCTGCAGTCCCGCGAGCGCGGGCTGACGATGATCTTCGCCCGCACCAAGCGCTCGGTCGCGAAGGTCGCCGACGACCTGGCCGAGCGCGGCTTCGCCGCCGCCGCCATCCACGGCGACCTCGGCCAGGGGGCCCGCGAGCAGGCGCTGCGCGCCTTCCGCAACGGCAAGGTCGACGTCCTGGTGGCCACCGACGTCGCGGCACGCGGCATCGACGTCGAGGGCATCACGCACGTCATCAACTACCAGTGCACGGACGACGAGAAGACCTACCTGCACCGGATCGGCCGGACCGGCCGCGCCGGCCGCACCGGCGTTGCCGTGACGTTCGTCGACTGGGACGACATGCCGCGCTGGGGCCTGATCAACAAGGTCCTCGACCTGGGCATCCCCGAGCCGCAGGAGACGTACTCCAGCTCGCCGCACCTGTTCACCGACCTCGACATCCCCGAGGGCACCAAGGGCCGGCTGCCCAGGGCACAACAGACCCGCGCCGGGCTGGGCGCCGAGCAGGTCGAGGACCTCGGCGAGACGGGTTCGCACCGCGGTGGCCGCGACAGTGGCCGCGACAGCGGGCGCGGCAGCAGCGGCCGCGACTCCGGCCGTGCGCGAGGCCGGGACGGCGGACGCTCCGGCAGCTCGGACAGCTCGCACGGCACCTCGGACGGCGAGCACGCTCCGCGCGAGCGCAACCGTCGCCGCACCCGCGGCGCCGCGTCCGACGCGGCTGGTGGCGGCGAGCAGTCCGCCAGCCAGCAGTCCGCCGGCCAGCAGTCCGCCGGCCAGCAGTCCGCCGGCCAGCAGTCCGACGACAGTGCGGCGGGCAGCGGCGAAGGTGGCGCACCGCGCCGTCGTCGCCGTCGCGGCGGCCGTGGCCGGGGTGCCGGCTCGGGTTCGGGTGCGGGCACGAACGCGACCGCCAGCGCCCCCGTCGCGGACTGACCCCCACCGCATGCTCACTCCGGCACCGGCCAGGTTCACCACGGGCCTGCTGCTCGCTCTACCGGAGCTGGCCGAGTTCACCTCGCCGTGGCGCTCGACGTCGTATGCACCGGACCACCCGGGCCTGCCCATCGAGCGCCGCTTCCCGCCGCACATCACGCTGCTCACGCCCTGGGCGAGCGCTCAGGACGACGACGCGATGAGTCGGCTGCGGTCGGTCGCGGCCCGGCACCAGCCCCTCGACCTGATGTTCGCCGACGCGGAGATCTTCGATGGGTCGCAGGTGGTCTGGCTGCGGCCGGCCACCGACCCGGCACTGGACGCGCTGCTGGCCGACGTCCTGACCACGTTCGCCGAGTTCCCGCCGTACGAGGGGGCGCACCCCGAACCGACGCTGCACCTGACGGTCTCGGCCGACGGCGACCGGGTGGTCCTCGACCAGGTGCGCCGCGCCCTGCAAGACCGTGGCCCGCTGCGGGCGCCAGCCACCAGGCTCAGCGTCTTCGCCCGCGGCGAGGACGACGTCTGGAGCCAGACGGCAGCCGTCCCGCTGGGTGCTCAGTCCCAGCCGGCCAGCACCGCCGCAGCGACCTCGCGGTAGGCGGCGGCGCCCTTCGAGCCGCGCGCGGACGCCAGGATCGACCGGCCCACGGCAGGGGCCTCGGCGAACCGGACGGACTTCGGGATCGGCGGCGAGAGCACCGGCACGCCGTAACGCTCCGGCAGGTCGGCGAGCACCGCACGGGCGTGCGTGGTCCGGCCGTCGAACATGGTCGGCAGCATGCCCAGCACCTGCAGGTCGGGGTTCAGGATCTTGCGGACGTCGGCGACCGTGTCCAGCAGCTGGCCGACACCGCGGTGGCTGAGCATCTCGCACTGCAACGGGATCAGCACCTCCCCCGCGGCGGTCAGCGCGTTCAGGGTCAGCACGCCCAGCGACGGCGAGCAGTCGACCAGCACGATGTCGTAGTCGTCCCTGATCGGCTCCAGCGCCGAGCGCAGCACGAACTCACGGGCGGGTCGAGCCAGCAGCTGCGCGTCCGCTCCGGCGAGCTCGATGGTGGACGGGATCAGGTCCATGCCGTCCTCGGTGGTCAGCACCGCCTCGGGCGCCGACGCCCGGCCCAGCAGGACGTCGTCCACGGCGACCTCGACCGCCTCCGGGTCGATGCCCAGGGAGAAGGTCAGGCAGGCCTGCGCGTCCAGGTCGACCAGCAGCACCCGCCGGCCCGCCTCGGTGAACGCCGCACCCAGCGCGGCGACCGTCGTGGTCTTGGCCACCCCGCCCTTCTGGTTGGCGACGGCGAGCACGTGCGGTCCGTGGTTCGGGGTTCGGCTCGGAGTGCGGGGCACCCTGTCCTCCTGAAGATGTGACAGTCGTACAAGAAAGTGACGACAGTGATTTCTGCTCACGCGTCGTCGCTCTAGGCAAGAATGCCTTGCGTGGAGCTCGTGGAGACCGTCAGGGGTGAGCCGCGTGAGGTCTCGCGCGTGCGACACGCCTTGGCCGCGGCGCTCGCCGACTGGGGAGTCAACGGCGAGGACTTCGAGGTGGCGGTGCTGCTGACCAGCGAGATCGTCACGAATGCCATCCGCTACGGCGGTCCGCCGATGGAGCTGCACGCCCAGATCACCGGTGCCGAGCTGCTGGTGTCCATGGACGACGGCGGGCACGAGGCCGTCGTCCCGGTCGAGAACGTGCAGTGGTACGACAAGGGCGGACGCGGCCTGCATCTGGTCGAGGCGCTGTCCAACCGGTGGGGTGTGCGGGACTGCCTGCGCGGCAAGCAGGTCTGGTTCGAGCTGAAGCTGGCCGGATAGTCGAACCGGCCAAGATGCAACGCCCTAGCAACGCTGTCATGGTCGAGGGGTGAGGACGTCGCGCACGCCAGGGCCTGACCCCGGGTTGTTCGGCCCCGGGTCGGTCACCTGGCGGCTGCACGCGGACCCGGTGCTCGGCGTCGCAGGCCTACGCGCGCTCATGCTGCAGGCCCTGCATCCCCGGGCGGCCGAGGCGATCAGCCAGAACTCCGCGTTCCGCGAGGACGTGTGGGGTCGGTTGTCCCGGACCACCGAGTTCATCGGGGTGACGACCTACGGAACAACGGCCCAAGCGCTGTCGGCGGGTGCCCACGTGCGCGCGGTGCACGCCGCGATGGCGACCGTCGACCCGATCAGCGGGCACGGTTACCGGGTGGACGAGCCGGAGCTGCTGGCGTGGGTGCACTGCGCCCTGGTCGACTCGGTGATCGACGTGCTGCGGCGCTCCGGGGTCGCCCTGGACGACGAGCAGGCCGACCGGTACGTCGACGAGCAGGTGCGCTCGGCCGCACTGGTCGGCCTGGAGCCGACCGACGTCCCGCACGACGGGGCCGCGCTGGCCGAGGCGGTGCGTGAGTTCCGCCCGCAGCTACGGGCCACCCGGGTGGCCCGCGAGGAGGTCGGCTACGTGGTCGCGCCACCGATCCCGACGCGACTTGCCCCGGTGGCCCGTCCGGCCTGGTCGGCGGTGGCCGGGCTGGCCTTCGCGGCGCTGCCGAGCTGGGCGCGCCGGATGTACTCGATGCCTGACCTGCCCGGAGCCGCCGCGCTGCACGGAGCCGCGACCACGGTGGCGCTGCACGCCCTGCGCGCTAGCCTGCGCGGCGTGCAGACCATCGTCCCGCCGCTGCGCGCCGGACCGCACCTGCGTACGGCGCGCGAGCGGCTCGCCGCTCGCCCCGACGGCTGAGGCAGCCGGCCCGGTCGGGCCTCAGCCCTGCTCGACGAACGCGCGGACGGCATCCGCGACCAGCTGGACGGCGATCGCGGACAGCAGCAGACCGGCGATCCGGGTCACCAGCGTCGTCCCGCCGTCACCGAGGATCCGATGGATCCGGCCGGCGAACCGCATGGCCAGCCACAGGCACACGTGGACCAGCAGTACGCCCAGCGCGATCGCCACGTAGGCGGCGGGGTGGTGCCGGGACTGGTTGGCCGACTGGACGAAGACCATGGTCGCCACGATGGCGCCCGGCCCGGCCAGCAGTGGGGTGCCGAGCGGCACGAGCGCGACGTTGACGCCCTCGGCCGAGGCCGGTGCCTCGTCCTTGCCGGTCAGCAGCTCGAGTGCGACCAGCAGCAGCAGCAGACCGCCGGCTCCTTGTAGCGCGGGCAGGCTGATGTGCAGGTAGTCGAGCAGCGCCCGGCCGAAGACGGCGAACGCGATGATCACCGCGAAGGCCACGGCCACCGCCTGCCGCGCGGCGCGGACCCGCTGGCGACCGGTCATCGACGAGGTCAACGCCAGGAAGATCGGGACGGTGCCTGGTGGGTCCATGATGACGAAGAGGGTCACGAACACCGACCCGAGCAGCTGGGCGTCCACCACGGTGTCGATCCAGGAGTCCATCAGCCGACCACCCTGGTTCCGCTCGCGCGCGCCTCGATCTCGGCGAGCACCTCCGGCTCGGTGGTGTTCTCCGCCAACATGTTCGGCTTGCCGGTGCCGTGGTAGTCGCTGGACCCGGTGACCAGCAGGTCGAGCTCTCGGCTCAGGTCGAGCAGGTGGGCCTGCGCCGCGCCGTCGTTGTCGCGGTGGTAGACCTCCAGCCCAGCCAGTCCCGCGTCGGCCATCGAGGCGATGACCTCGTCGCCGACCACCCGGCCGCGCAGGTGCGCCATCGGGTGCGCCATCACGGGCACGCCGCCGGCCGCGACGACCAGCCGCACCGCCTGCACCGCGTCCGGAGCGTAGTGCCGCACGTAGTAGGCGCCGCGGGCGGACAGCAGTCCGGCGAACGCCTCGGTCCTGTCCCTCACGACCCCCCGCGCGACCAGCGCGTCGGCGATGTGCGGACGCCCGACCGAGCCGCCGTCCTGCACCTGGTCACGGACGTCGTCCCAGCTGATGTCGACGTCGCGGGAGAGCAGCTCCACCATCCGCTCGGCCCGGGTGAGCCGGCTGTGCCGGGTGCGTTCGACCACGTCCAGCAGGCCCGCGTGGCCGGGGTCGTGCAGGTAGCTCAGCAGGTGCACGCTGATGCCCTCGGCGGTGCTGGAGATCTCCATCCCCGGCACGAGCCGGACGCCTTCACGCACCGCCTGCTCAGCGGCCGACGACCACCCGGCCGTGGTGTCGTGGTCGGTCAGCGCGACGACGTCGAGCCCCGCCTCCGCCGCGCTGTGCACGACCTGGGCGGGTGACTGCGTGCCATCGGACACCGCAGAGTGGGTGTGGAGGTCGATGAGCACCGGCCCAGCCTAGGGGGCGTACGAACGCCGGATCTCATCCATGAGTCCTGGGTACGGATCCTCCAGCGGGCTTCGCGCCGACTTGATCTGTTCGCGGATGTCGACCAGCGGCCCCGCCGCCACGTAGTACCTGCCGCGCGTTTGGCCGACTGGCTCCAGCAGGCCCTCTTTCACCAGCCGCACCAGGTCGCGCGTAGCAGTCCGCTCCTCGAGATCGTGACGTTTGCGATAGGTCGGTCGGGTGACCCGTGACCCGAGCAGCGCGTCGAACAGCGGATCCGCGACACGGTCGGGCAGAGAGCGCCGGGCGACCAGGTCATCCAGGTGGTTCCACATCAGCTCAGCGTCCGCGAACCGGCGCTGCAGGGTCTGGGCCTGCATGTGATGCGCTCGCAGGTTGAACTTCAACCAGAGGTGCGCGTCGTTCTGTGGCTGCCAGCTTCCGCGGCCGGTGGCGGCCAGCACCCGGTAGTAGTCCTCGGTGTTGCGTCCCAGCCACTCCTCGATGCTGCTGAAGGTCGGCTCGACCACGTGGTCCTGCGCCAGCACCAGCGTCTGCAGTGCGCGCGCCATCCGCCCATTGCCGTCGCGGAACGGATGGATCATGACCAGGTTCAGGTGAGCCATGGCGGCACGCACCATCGGGTCGGCGCCGCGTCCCGCCGCGAGGGACTCGACCAAGACAGCCATCAGCGCTGGGACCCGGGTGCTGTCGGGCCCTTCGTAGACGGTCTTTTCCCTGGCGTCGTCGCGGACGAACACGTCACCGCGGCGGTACTGGCCCGGTCCCTTGGCCAAGTCGTGCTCGAGCAACATGAAATGCATCGACCGCAACGTCTGCATGTCGACGACGAAGTCGTCCTCGACCGCCACCTGCATCACGTAGGTGAGCACGCGGCGGTAGCCCAGGATCTCGGCCCAGGTCAGTTGGTCCGCCGTCAGCGGTGCTTCGTCCTCGACAGCCGCCATAGCGTCCTGCGCCGAGACCGTGTAGCCCTCGATGCTGTTGGACCCTTGGATCGCTCGCGCCTGAGTGGTCCTGCGCAAGCCTCCGGACCAGCGCCGCGGAGCCCTGAGGACGGAGGCCATCGCCTCGCGGAGTGAGTGCACGTCGTCGATCGTGCGCTGATCCTCGAGGTCTAGATCGGGTGTGACGAACAACGGTTCCAATGTCTCTATGTCCTTATCATTGAGACATCCACTCTAACCAAAGTCGTTCGATGTCTCAATGATAAGGACATAAGGACATCGAGTTTCTGACGCTGAGCCTCAGAGCGGGCGCAGCGCGTCCCCGATCCGCACGCGAGCGCCGGTGCGCATCACCGAGTTCGCGTAGATGCGTCCGGTGATACCGACCAACGAGACGGTCAGGCCCACCGACAGCACCAGGGAGAGCGCGATCTCCCACGGCGCGGCGACCCCGAGCGCGATCCGCACCGGCATCAGCGTCGGCGAGAAGAACGGGATCAGCGAGAGGATCTTGACCAGCTGGTTGGTGGGGTCGGCCGGCAGCACGCTGATCCCGATCACGTACGGAACGATGATCAGCATGAGGATCGGGGCGGTCACTCCCCCGACGTCCTCCTGACGCGAGACCAACGCACCAGCGGCCGCGAACAGCAGCGCGTACATCAGGAAGCCGACGATGAACCAGACCACCGCCCAGACGGCGGTGCTCAGGGCGAGGGACGACGGCATGGTCAAGGCCCCGGTGGCCAGCCCGGCGCCGATCCCCGCGCCGACGACCAGCGTCATCTGCACCAGCCCAGCCGCACCGATGCCGGCCACCTTGCCGAGCATCAGCTGCCAGGGCCGCACGGTCGCCAGCAGCAGCTCGACGACCCGGCTGGTCTTCTCCTCCACCACACCCTGGGCAACGGTCTGCCCGTAGACCATCAGCGCCAGGTAGACCAGGATGCCGGCGGCCAGGCCCAGCACCACCCGCTCGGCCTGGTACTTCGTGGCCGGCTCGAGGGCGGTCACCTGGACCTGCGCACCGCTGATCGCGGCGTTCACCGTGGCCGGGTCCCCGCCGGCGGCCGCTACCGCGCTGTCCTGGGCCAGCTGGCGGGACAGCACGGTCAGCGTCGCCTTCAGGCCGTCGTCGATCTGCTTCTTGACGACCACCTGGACCGTGCCGCCGGTCTGCACCACCAGCGCGTCGAGGTCGTCGTCGCGCAGACGCTGCTGGCCGGTCGCAACGTCCGGCACCACCTGCGTGCTGATCTTCTGCCCGAGCGCGTCACCGGTCGCCTGCAGCGCGGCCGCGCTGGCGGCGGACTGCGGGACCAGACCGACGTGGACGGACGACGTCTGCCCGCTGACCGCGTTCAGGATCAGCGCGGTGGCGATGACCGCGACCACCATCAGCGCGGTGCTGATGCCGAACACCTTGCTGCGCACCCGCTGGGTGAACTCGCGGCGAGTGACCAGCCCGATCGCCTCGCGCGGCGAAGCCTCGGTGCTCATGCCGCCACCTCCTCTTCGCTGACCACGTGCCGGAACAGCTCGGTCAGAGACGGACGTCGTCGGCTGAACTCGCGCACCGGGCCGGTGGCCAGCGCGGCTCGCAGCACGACCTGGTCGTCCACCTCGGGCCCGATCTCGAGCACCGTGCGACCCTCCTCGACGCCTTGCTCGGTGACCCCCGCCAGCCCTGCGGCCCAACCGGGCCGGGCCGAGGGTGCGTCGACCACCAGGTAGGCCGGACCGCCGGCGCGCAGGTCGTCCACCGTGCCCTCGGCCACCAGCCGACCCTGGCGGATGATCGCGACCCGGTCGCAGAGCCGCTGCACCAGGTCGAGCTGGTGGCTGGAGAAGATCACCGGGACGCCGCGGGCACAGGCGTCACGAAGCACCTGGCTCATCACGTCCACGGCCAGCGGGTCGAGGCCGGAGAACGGCTCGTCGAGCACCAGCAGCTGTGGGTCGTGCACCAGCGCGGCGGCCAGCTGCACCCGCTGCTGGTTGCCGAGGCTGAGCTTCTGCACCTCGTCGTCCACCCGGTCGGCGACGCCGAGACGTTCGGTCCACTCCTGGACCGCCCGGCGCGCCTGGGATGGTGAGAGCCCGTGCAGGCGGCTCAGGTAGACCAGCTGCTCGCCGACCTTCATTCGCGGGTAGAGCCCTCGCTCCTCGGGCATGTAGCCGATGCGGCGGCGGTCGGCGGCCGTGATCGCACCGCCCTGCCAGCGCACCTGACCGCTGTCGGACGCCAGGACGCCCAGGACGATCCGCATCGCGGTGCTCTTGCCGGCACCGTTGCTGCCCACGAAGCCGAGCAGCTCGCCGGCCCGCAGGTTCAACGAGAGGTGGTCCAGCGCCACCACCGTGTCGTAGCGCTTGCAGATGTCGTCCAGCTCGAGCTCTGCCACCGGTCCGCCTCTCCCGGCCCGCGCGCGGTCGGCGGGTCCAGCCCTCGACCCTAGCGAGCGCCGGCGGTCAGCCCTCGCGCAACGCCGGACGGCCCGGCTGCTCGCCGCCGCGCGCGTCCAGGTAGCTCTGCTTGGGCACCATCACCTTGCGCCGGAAGATGCACACCAGCGTGCCGTCCTGCTTGTAGCCCTTGGTCTCGACGTGCACGACGCCGCGGTCGTCCTTGCTCTGGCTCTCGCGCTTGCCGAGCACCGTCGTCTCGCCATAGATCGTGTCGCCGTGGAAGGTCGGCGCGACATGCCGCAGCGACTCGATCTCGAGGTTGGCGATCGCCTTGCCGCTGACGTCGGGCACCGACATGCCCAGCAGGATCGAGTAGACGTAGTTGCCGACGACGACGTTCCGGCCGAAGTCGGTGGTCTGCTCCGCGTAGTTCGCGTCCAGATGCAGCGGGTGGTGGTTCATCGTCAGCAGGCAGAACAGGTGGTCGTCGTACTCGGTGACCGTCTTGCCGGGCCAGTGCTTGTACACGGCGCCGACCTCGAACTCCTCGTAGCTGCGACCGAACTGCATGAGGCTCGTCTCCTTCGCGCGGGGCGGACGGCGACCATGCTGCCGGACGGCACCGACCGCGGGAACCTCAGCCCGACGTGCCCTTGCTCACTCGGGGCTCGGCGTCGGTCCGGCAGTGCAGGCCCGACGTCGCATCCGTGGTTGCAGCCAGCTGGGGGTGATCGCCCCCACCCGAGTGCAACCACACATGCAACATCGACGATGACAGCCTCCACGTGATGACGGGAGATCGTGCGGCCCGCGACTCGGGACTCGCTACAGGGCGAGGCGGTGCGGGCTGGCGAACAGCATCAGGTTGCCTCCGGCGGCCTTCGCCGCGGCCAGCCGCTCGTCGGCGACCCGGAACAGGTCGCCCTGGGAACGGATCGTCGCCGACGTGGTCGCGACCCCGATCGAGGCGGTCACCGGCGCGGACCCGGCGATCGACGTCCACTCCCGGTCGGCGATCGCCGCGCGCAGCCGGTCCGCCAGCGCCGCTGCCTGGTCCGTCGAGTGCCCTGGCAGCACGGCGAGGAACTCCTGGCCTCCCACCCGGGCCAGGTAGGAGGGCTCGGCGAGCTCGTCGTCCAGCCGGGCTGCGACCGCGAACAGCAGGTGGTCGCCGGTCTGGCTGCCGAGCGTCTCGTTGATCTGGGCGAAGCCGTCCAGGTCGATCAGCGCCACCGAGACCGGTCCGCTGGCCGCCGCGATCACGCTCGGCAGGGTCGCCTCGAGCTGGCGCCGGTTGGCCAGCCCGGTCAACGAGTCCCGGGACGACGGCTCGCGGAGCTGGTGAGGGGGTTCGTGCCGCTCGGCCGGACGTCCCAGGTCCGCGAGCGTGTTCAGCCTCGCCAGCGCCTCGCGGTCTCGCACCTGCATCATCTCGCCGACGAAGGCGAGGTGCTGCTCGAAGGCGTCGCGCCACCTGCCTTGGGCGGCGAGAAGCTCCGAGCGCTCGCGCTGGGCCAGCGCCCTGGTGTGCGCCATCGAGTCGTCCCCGGCCAGCTGCAGGCACAGGTCGAGCACGGTCGCGGCCCGCTCCAGCTGGCCGAGGCGACGGTGCGCCTCGGCGAGCGCGAGCAGCGCGTCGGCGGCGCCCTGCGCGCGGGTGGTGCTGCGCGGCGGGGTGAGGCTGAACGGGGTGATCAGCTCGACCACGGCCTCGGCCCGGTCGGTGGCCAGGTAGATGCGCCCCAGCGTGTCCAGCACGCCGGGCCGCAGGACCACCCCCCTGGCCTCGGCGACCGCTACCAGGTGGACGCCGACCTCGCTGGCCCGGTCGAGGTCGTCCGCCAACAGGGCGCTGAAGGCCAGGTTGTTGAGCACCTGGACGTAGAGGGCCCAACTGCCGTGCAATCGCGCGGTACGGGCCGCCATGTCGAGCTGCTCGCCGGCCAGGTCGAAGCAATGAGCGCTGGCCAGCGCGACACCGAGGGTCAGGTGATGGCTTGCTGCCACCTCGGGCGGCTCCTGGCCGTCCAGCAGCTCCACGCCCAGCAGGCCGTGCTCGATGGCCCGCAGCCCGTCGCCCAGGTCGTTGAAGAACGGGCTGAGCTGGTAGTGGCAGCGAGCCTGAAGGTACTGCTCGTCGTGCGCCTCCGCCCAGCGGCTCACCCCGCGCACGATCCGAGCGCCGGCCGCGATCCGGCCGCTGCGGGACAGCACGTTCGCGCGCAGCAGCTGGGCGCGGTGCCGAGCGACGTCGTCCCCAAGCAGTACCGCCTGGTGCTCGGCCTCGAGTGCCCGTTCGTGGGCCTCCGGCGGAGGCTGGAAGGACGTCATCTCGAGGGCGAGCAGCTCGTGGCGCAGCACGTCGCCGCTGTCCGGCGCGACGCCCAGGGGCTTCGGATGCCGGCCCGCTCCGGGCTCGGACGACGACGCTGACGACATGCCTACCAAATCGGCCGATCACGTTGCCGTCTTGAGGGACGACAGCTGACGACCTGGTCACGTCTGGTCACATCTAGGGGACCAGCTTGCCCGGGTTCAGGATCCCCAGCGGATCCAGCGCGTTCTTGATCCGGCGGGTCACCTCGACGACGTCCGGCCCCAGCTGTGCTGCTAGGAACGGCGCCTTGACCACCCCGACGCCGTGCTCGCCGGTGAGCGTGCCGCCGAGCGAGAGCGCGAGCGCGACGATCGCCGCGAAAGCCGCGTCGGCGCGGGCCACGGCGTCCGGGTCCGCCGGGTCGAACGTGATCAGGGGGTGCAGGTTGCCGTCGCCTGCGTGACCGACGGTGGCGATCGTCGTCCGGTACTGCTCGGCCACCTGCTCGACGCCCACCACGAGCTCGGCGATCCGCGGGATCGGCACCCCGACGTCCTCGATCAGCGTCGTGCCCAGCTCGAAGAACGCCGGGAACGCCTCCCGGCGAGCCTGCATGAACATCTCGCCCTCGTCCGGGTCGTCGGTCACCGCGACGTACGTCGCACCCTCGGCCCGGCAGATCTCCTCGATGGCCGCCATCTCGGCCGCGCTCGCGGCGCCGGCGTCGCATTGGGCCAGCAGCGTCGCGCCGGCATCGACGTCCAGCCCGCGCGGCTTGTAGGCCTCGACCGCGCGGACGGTCGTGCGGTCCATCAGCTCCAGCCCCGCCGGGCGCCAGGCGGCCACGATCGCGCTGACGGCCCGCCCGGCCTGCTCGACCTCGGCGAAGGTGGCCACCATCGTGGTGAACGGTGCGGGTGCCGGGCGTAGCCGCAGGGTGGCCCGGGTGATCACCCCGAGGGTGCCCTCGGAGCCGACGAACAGCCGTTTGAGGTCGTAGCCGGCGACGTCCTTGATCGTCCGGCCGCCCAGGCGCAGCAGCGTGCCGTCGGCCAGCACCACGTCGCAGCCGAGCACGTAGTCCGTGGTCACGCCGTACTTGACGCAGCAGAGCCCACCGGCGTTGGTGGCCAGGTTCCCGCCGATCGAGCAGAACTCGAAGGACGACGGGTCCGGCGGGTACCACAGCCCGCGCTCGCTGGCAGCCCGCTTGAGGTCCCCGTTCAGGACGCCGGCGCCGACCACCGCGAGCATCGCCGGGGCGTCGATCTCGATGTCCCGCAACGCATCCAAGGACAGCAGCAGGCAGCCGTCGGTCGCGCTGGCACCGCCGGACAGGCCGCTGCCGGCGCCACGCGGGACGACGGGCACCCGGAACCGGCTGGCCACCCGCAGCGTCTCCTGGACGTCGTCGGTGCACGTGGCCCGGACCAGGGCCAACGGCCACCCCGGTTGCACGGTGTCGGCGCGGTCCCTGCGGTAGGCGTCCACGACGTCCCGGTCGGTCACGACCGCGCCGGCAGGCAGCAACGCCGCGAGCTGGTCCAGGACGTCGTCAGCCACCTGCCCAACCTATGCGGCTCAGGCCATGTGCGGGTAGCGGTGGTCCTTCGGCGGGTCGAAGGTCTCCTTGATCGAGCGGGTGGACGTCCAGCGCATCAGGTTCTGCATCGCGCCCGCCTTGTCGTTGGTGCCGGAGGCCCGCGCACCGCCGAACGGCTGCTGGCCCACGACGGCACCGGTCGGCTTGTCGTTGACGTAGAAGTTGCCTGCGGCGTAACGCAACCGGGCGCGGGCCGAGGCGATCGCGTGCCGGTCCTGGGCGATGATCGAGCCGGTCAGCGCGTACGGCGAGACGGACTCCATCTGGTCCAGCACCTTGTCGTACTGGGCGTCCGCGTAGACGTGCACCGACAAGATCGGGCCGAAGTACTCGGTGGTGAAGATCTGGTCGGTCGGGTCCGCGGACTCCAGCACGGTCGGGCGCACGAAGTAGCCCTCGCTGTCGTCGTACGTGCCGCCGGCCAGGACGTTGATGTCGGCGGTGGCGTGCGCGCGGTCGATGGCCGCCTTGTGCTTGGCGAACGCGCGGTCATCGATCACGGCGCCCATGAAGTTCGACAGGTCGGTCACCGGGCCCATGGTCAGCGACTCGGTGAGCTCGACAAGGTCCTTGCGCAGCCGGCGCCACAGGCTGCGCGGCACGTACGCACGCGAGGCGGCCGAGCACTTCTGGCCCTGGAACTCGAAGGCGCCGCGCACCATGGCGATCCGCAGCACGTCCACGTCGGCACTGGGGTGGGCCAGGATGAAGTCCTTGCCACCGGTCTCGCCGACGATCCGCGGGTAGCTGCGGTAGCCGGCGATGTTGGCTCCGATCTGCTGCCACAGGTGCTGGAACGTGGGTGTGGAGCCGGTGAAGTGGATGCCCGCCAGGTCTGGGTCCTTGAGCGCGACCTCGGACACCGCGATGCCGTCACCGGTGACCAGGTTGATCACGCCGGCCGGCAGACCTGCCTCCTCCAGCAGCCGCATCGTGTAGTGCGCGGCGAGCTGCTGGGTCGGCGAGGCCTTCCAGACCACCGTGTTGCCCATCAGGGCCGGAGCGGTCGGCAGGTTGGCACCGATCGCGGTGAAGTTGAACGGCGTGATCGCGTAGACGAAGCCTTCGAGCGGGCGGTGGTCCAGCCGGTTCCAGATGCCCTTGCTGTTCGCCATCGGCTGCTCCTCGATGAGCTGCCGGCCGAACGCCACGTTGAACCGCCAGAAGTCGATCAGCTCGCAGGCCGCGTCGATCTCGGCCTGGATGACCGTCTTGGACTGGCCGAGCATGGTGGCCGCGTTCAGCGTCTGGCGCCACGGACCGGCCAGCAGCTCGGCGGCCTTGAGGAACACCGCGGCGCGCTCGTCGTAGGGCAGGTCGCGCCAGGCCGGCGCGGCCTTCTTCGCGGCGTCCACCGCGGCCCGGGCGTCGGTCTGGGTGGCGTGCTTGAGGACGCCGACCGCCTTGCGGTGCGCGTGCGGCTGGACGACCCGGGTGCGGCGTCCACCGCCCATCCGCTGCTCGCCACCGATCGTCATCGTCAGGTCGATCGACTCGCTGCCCAGCCGGGCCAACGTCGCCTCGACCTCGGCGCGCTCGGCGCTGCCCGGCGCGTAGTTCAGCACCGGCTCGTTGACGGGGGTGGGCACGGTCGTACGCGCGTCCATGATGGGTGCTCCTCGGCGGTCTCGTCGTTGAGGGTTGGCCTCAGCACCCAGCATGTCACGGCCCCGCGGAGCAGGTTCTAGGCGTCGTCCCGAGCCAGCGCCAGGACGTCGTCCAGCTCGCTGACGTCGTACCAGAGCAGCTCGTGGCCGGCGGCCTGGTCCACGGTGAACTGGGCGTCGTCGTCCCCGTCGTCCGCCGCCGCCAGCGCGCGGACCGCCTGCGACACATCGGTTCGGGCCTCGGCGCCGTCCACGTGGACGCTGGCCACCCACCCGCGGTCGACGGCCGCCGTCACGACCACCGACGAACGGTAGCTGCCACCGGTGGACACCGCGGAGTCCGGGACGTCGGCCGCGACGACCACCCGACGGCGCGCCTGACCGTCGTCGTCCGCCAGCAGGCGCAGCGACGCGTGCGCGGCCTCGTCCCCGGCGGCGTACTCGAGCTCGTCGGCGTCGCCGTCGGCGTACCACTCGCGCAGCTCGCCGGTCACCGCGTGCGCCGGCAGGGGCGGCTGGAACCCGTTGTCGCGCAACGCGGACAGCGAGCCCAACGTGGCTGGCAGGTAGACCCTCATCACTCCCCCACCGCTCGGTGCGGCAGCTGGGCGGGGGCCTGCTCCGAGGTCGTCTCGACGTCCAGGTCCGGCTCGGACCCGACCGCCTCGCCGGCGATGCTCACCCGCTGCGGCAGCATGTCCAGCGGCTCGGGGTCGTGCAGCGCGATCGCCGACGTGCGCAGCGAGGTCTCCAGGACCTCACGCCGCCGGCCGACGTCCATCAGGTTGCCACCGATGGCGGTCAGGTCCTCCGGCCCCGGGCCGAGCACGGTGACGTCGGTGCCGCCGGCGTGCACCTTGGCGACCTCGCGCAGGCAGCGCCTGGTCACCCTCACCCGCCACTGCCGCTCCAGCCGGGTGCCGAGCGCCTCGGGCGAGTCGAGCAGGAAGCTCACGGACGGCGCGATCACCCAGACCTCGTCCAGCCCGGACCCGGCGAGCAGGTCGACGCTGGTCGACGAGCAGGCGCCGCCGTCCACGTAGCGGTTCGTGCCGATCCGGACCGGGCTGTACCAGCCGGGGATGGCGCAGGAGGCCATCACCGCGTCCGCGAGGTCGGCCTCCGGTGCACCGGGGCGGCCGAAGGCCACCCGCCGCCCCGTCTCGAAGTCCATGGTGACCACCTGCAGGCCGGAGTGCGGCGCCCAACCGGAAGGGGCCACGTGCCGCATCATCGCGCCGACGCTGTCCAATGAACCGCGACCCTCGGGCAGCAGCGCGGAGAGCACGGCGGTGGGCGGCAGCCGGCGCAGGTGGCTGACGTTGCGGGCCAGCATCCCGGCCGAACCGAGCCCTGGGCGGGGCCGAGGAGGGCGTCCCCCGCCGGTCGCGGTCTCGTAGTCCCAACCGAAGCCGACCAGCGGACCGGTGCGGAGCTCGTCGCCGACCTGGTGGCTGCGCAGCTCGCGCACGCTGACCCCGCAGGCCAGCAGAGCGCCGACCACCGAGCCGGCGGACGTGCCGACGATCGCCTCGCACTCGCGCAGGTCCGCACCGAGGTGGCCCTCCAGGGCGCTCAGCGCACCGACCATCCACGCCGCGCCCAGCACGCCCCCGCCGCCGAGCACCAGGCCACGTCGTGGCGTGCTCATCGGGCCGTCTCACGCAGCTCGGCCAGCGCCTCCACCAGGCACTGACCCAGCACCGCGACGTCCGGCATGGCGTTGCGGTCACCGTTCACGCCGTAGTAGACCCCGCCGTCGTACGAGGTCAGCCCGATGCTCACCGCCTGGCGCTTGGCCAGCGGCATCACCGGGTAGCTGGCCAGCATGTGCGCACCCGCGGCGTACAGGGGGTGCTGGGGGCCGGGCACGTTGGTGACCATCAGGTTGAAGACCCGCCGCGAGGCGGCGTTGGCCACCCGCGCGCCCAGCGAGTGCAGCGTCGGCGGAGCGAACCCAGCGAGGCCCACCAGGCTGTCGGCGCTGACCGCGTCCCCGACCTCGGCCTGAACCCGCATCGAGTAGGCGATCTGGTGCAACCGCACGGCCGGGTTCGGCTCACCGACCGGCAGGTCGACCACGAACGCCTTGACCCGGTTGCCGGCCCGCTGGGTCAGCTCGTCCTCGCCCGCGTGCACGCTGACCGGGACCAGCGCGCGCACCACCGTGGCCGGCACGACCGGTTCACCCCGGGTGAGCAGCCAGGCCCGCAGCGCGCCGGCGACCGTGGCCAGCACCACGTCGTTGACCGTGAGCTCGCGACTGCCCCGGCGGCTGTGCTTGGCCCGGACCTTGCGGTGGTCCTCGAGCGAGGTGGCCACCATCGCCCACCGGCGTTGCTCGCTGATGTGCGCGTTCAACGGGCTGGTCGGCGCCGGGCGGGCCGCCGTGCGAGCGGCGGCCGAC
This sequence comes from Angustibacter sp. McL0619, assembly GCF_049994355.1. Classification (NCBI taxonomy): domain Bacteria; kingdom Bacillati; phylum Actinomycetota; class Actinomycetes; order Kineosporiales; family Kineosporiaceae; genus Angustibacter; species Angustibacter sp. McL0619. Next base: position 3,629,479 of record NZ_CP188257.1, read on the forward strand.
AGCAGGTGCCCGGCCTGGCCGAGCACCCGGCCGAGGGTGGCCCGAAGGTCGTGCGCACCGCCCTCGAAGGCCTCGATCGCCGCACCCGGGCTGCGGACCGCGTCGGCCACCGCGGCCACGACCAGCTCGACGTCGGTCGGTTCCTTGGCGGGCTTCCAGGTGTCCGCGGTGGGCTCGGGCGTCTTCGGGTCCGCGTCCAGGATGACCTGCGAGATGTCGACCGCGCTGATCCCGTCGACCATCGCCTGGTGGGTCTTGGTGAGCAGCGCGAAACGGCCCTTCTCCAGCCCCTCGACGAGGTAGACCTCCCACAGCGGACGGGACCGGTCGAGCGGGCGGGACTGCACCCGGCCCACGAGCTCGCTGAGCTGCTCGTCCGAACCCGGCCGAGGCAGCGCCGAGCGCCGCACGTGGTACGTGAGGTCGAACTGCTCGTCGTCGACCCAGACCGGGTTGGCCAGCCGCCCGGGGACGCCGCGCACCCGCTGGCGGTACCGCGGCACGAACGCGATCCGGGCCGCGACCAGCCGCAGCAGCCGCTCGTAGTCGAACCCGTCGGCCGGCGGCTCGAAGACCGCGACCGAGCCGACGTGCATCGCCGTCGTCGGATCCTCGAGGTAGAGGAACGACGCGTCGAGTGCGCTCAACCGGTCCGGCACTTGCTCATCCTGCCACCAGCGGCCACTTAGACTGCGCAGATGCTCCGAACCACACGGCATCGTGCCGTGCCGATGACGCTTGCCCTGCTGCTCCTGTGTGCGGTCGCGGCCTGCGGCAACGCGGACGACGGGGCCCGGCCCGGGCTGTCGCCCAGGCCCAGCTCGTCCGCTGGCCAGGCGTCGTCCAGCCCGGCCGACTCGGCCACCGCCGGCACCGACGCGGACGCGGACGTGAAGACCCTGCAGATCACCGTGAACGGCAAGCAGGTCACGCCTGCCCCGGCGCGGGTGAAGATCGCACCGGGGCAGACGTTGCGGCTGGTGGTCACTGCCGACCACGACGACGAGCTGCACGCCCACGGGTTCGAGGTGGAGAAGGAGGTGACGGCCGGCGTGCCCACCACGGTCGACCTGACCACCGACGAGCCGGGGCTGTACGAGGTGGAGATGCACCATCCCGAGCTTCGGCTGCTCCAGGTGCAGGTGGGGTGAGCGGCAGACTCGCGGACGGCGGCGCGATCCTCGCCCACGGCGTCGGCAGCCGTCAGGACCTCCCCCTGCCGTTCGCACTTGCGGTGACCGCTGCGGCGGTGGCGCTGGTCGTCTCGTTCGTGCTGCTCGCGGTGCTGTGGCGCGAACCCCGGCTGGACGGCGCCCACGCAGGCCGGCCGCTGCCGCGCTGGGCCGCCGCGCTGCTGGACTCGCGCGCGACCCGGACGGTGCTCGCGGCCGTCGGCGCGGTCTTCACGGTGTACGTGCTGGTCCCACTGCTCCTCGGCAAGGACGACGCGGACAACCCGGTGCCTTTCGTGGTCTTCGTTCTGCTGTGGGTCGGGCTGGTTCCGCTGTCGGTGCTGTTCGGTCCGGTCTGGCGGCGGCTGAACCCGTTGCGGCACCTGCACTCCGGCGTCATGCGGCTGGCCCGTCTGGACCCGCGTCAGGGTGCGCTCGCGCTACCGCGGTGGCTCGGCTACTGGCCGGCTGCGCTGGGGCTGCTCGGGTTCACCTGGCTGGAGCTGGTGGCGCCCAACAACTCCACGCTGCCGGTGATGCGGCTGGCGATCACCGCGTACGCGACCCTTCAGCTGCTGGCCGGGTTCCTGTTCGGCTCGCACTGGTTCGACCGCGGGGATCCGCTCGAGGTGTGGTCGGGGCTGTTCGGCCGACTCAGCGTCTTCGGGCGGCGTGCGGACGGGGTGCTGGTGCTGCGCTCCCCGTTGGCCGGGCTGGACGCCCTGCAGCCGGCTGCGGGGCTGGTCGCCACGGTTGCGGTGATGCTCGGCACCACCGCCTACGACGGGGCGTCGAACGCGCCGAGGTGGTTCACCTTCGTGCAGACCTCGCCGATGCCGCAGGTGCTCACCAAGACGTTGGGGCTGCTCGCCGTCGTCGGCCTGGTGGCCGCACTGTTCAGCGCGGCGACCGCCCTGGCCGGTTGGGTCGGCGGGGTGTCGCCACGGGCGATGCCAAGGCAGTTCGCGCACTCGTTGGTGCCGGTGGCGCTGGGGTACGTGATAGCGCACTACTGGTCGCTGCTGGTTCTGGAGGGCCAGAACGCGTTCATCTTGCTGAGCGACCCCTTGGGCACCGGACAGGACTGGCTCGGGCTGAGCCATCGGGCTCCTGACACGACCCTGCTGACGCCGCACCTGGTGGCGGACGTCCAGGTGAGCGCGATCATCCTCGGCCACGTGGTCGGCGTGGTGCTCGCGCACGACCGTGCCGTGCGGCTGTTCCCGCGGCGGCACGCTCTGGTCGGGCAGCTGCCACTGCTCGCGCTGATGGTGACATACACCTGCGGTGGGCTGTTCCTGCTGTTCGCCGCCTGAGCGGTCACGGCCCGGCCGACAGGTCGAGGTCGAAGACCGCCTCCAGCTCCCGCAGCGTCTTGTCGTAGGACTCGTGCAGGACGCCGACCATGCCGACCTCGACCGCAGCGCGGACGTTCGGCGCCAGGTCGTCCACCATCACCGCGCCGTTCGGCTCGACGTCGAGCTGCTGCAGGGTGTGCTGGTAGATCCGGTGCTCCGGCTTGCGCATGCCGACCTCGCCGGAGATGACCACGGCGTCGAACAACGTGTCCCAGCCCTCACGCGGGTAGTCGTTGCCCCACGAGTTGGACAGCAACGCGGTACGCAGACCGTGCGCCTTCGCCCGTCGTACCAACCCGATCATCGACTCCTCGACCAGCTCGAGGCCGACGAACATGCGCCCGACCAGGCCCTCGGCACGGACCGGCGAGCCGTGCTCGCTCAGCGCCTGCGCCAGCCGCCGTTCGAAGTCCGGGACCTCCATCTCGCCGCGCTCGAAGGCGTGCACGGGGTTCTGCGACGGATCCACCGCGTCCGGGCCGATCCACTGCCGCAGCGCCGCCAGGTAGTGCCCGTAGTCGACGCCCTCGGCGGCAGCCCACTCGGAGAACGCGTCCGCGATACCGGAGGTGAGCACACCACCCCAGTCGACGACGAGCGCGTGCGGTCGCGGCGGATCGGTTGCTGGCGCGTGGTCCGGTCTGCTCACCGGTTCATCCTAGGCAAGAGCCGGGACCCCCCTGTCCGCCGTGACCCGGACGACAAGGTCTTGCAGCGACTGGCGCACCGGACTCGACCGGCACTGCTCGGCGAGGGTGCGTCCGGTCAGCAGGGCCGCGTCCATCGAGGCCGGGTCGTTGGCCACCAGCACCACGTCCCGCACGTCTGCGTAGCGGCGCAGCGCGTCACGCACCCGACGTCCGGGGTTGCTGCCCACCGGCCCGGACCGGAGCCGGTTCACCACCACGATCGGCGGTCCCTGGCAGACCTGCTTCAGCTCGTCCAGCCCGCGCACCAGCCGTTGCAGGCCAACGGGATCCGAACTGCCGACAGCCAGCACGACGTCGGCAGCCGCGAGCGCCGCCAACGTGGCCGCGTTGCGTCGTGGCGCGGCGGTGTCGAACGACAGCTCCTCGTCCTGCTCCAGGCAGAACCCGACGTCGACCACCGTCCAGGTGGCCAGCGAGCGGGTCAGCTCCAGCACCGCGGACACCGACCCGGCTCGCAGCTCAGGCCACCGATCGGCGCGCGTCGTGCCGGTCAGCACCCTCAGCCGGTCGGCCACCAGTGGCGCGAGCCGGGACAGCGTGGGCAGGTCGAGCGAGCCGCGGTCGGCCGCCCTGGCCGCCGTCGCCAGTCCGGACGACTCGTCGAGCAACCCCAAGCACTGGGCGACACTGGCGCCATAGGTGTCGGCGTCGACCAGGACGGTCGGGTGGCCGGAGCCAGCGAGCTCGGCCGCGAGGCCGATCGCCAGGGTGGTGCGCCCCGGAGCCCCGGTAGGGCCCCAGACCACGGCCACCCGCCCTGCTCCGGTGGCCAGCGGGTCATGGTCCGCCGGTGGAACCGGTTGCGGGAGAGCCGCTCTCGGCTCACTGTGACCCAGGGTGAGTCGGTCTGAACGCGGGCGTCCGACCCTCGGCGGTGTCACCGGGTCGGCTCGGGCCGACGCACCGATAACCGGAGCCGAACGGTGAGCCGGCGTCGCGGCGCTCGCCGGGGGCGTCGCGGCTCGGCAGGCGCTGAGCAGCGCGCCGGCGACGTCCGCCGGCGCGGTACCTGCCGCCAACACGTGGTCGAGCCCCAGCCGCCGCAGTCGCACCAGGTCGCTCGGGTCACCGGCGGTGGCCAGAACCACGCAGGCCGACCCGTCCAGCCGCAGCCGGTCGAAGGCCTCGGCATCCAGCCCACGCTGGTCGGCCGAGACGACGACCGCCTGGGCGAGGCCCGACGCGCTGCAGGCCAGCAGGTCAGCAAGGTCCGCGCAGCGGCGTACAACCTCGACGCCCGGGTGCTCGCCCAGCCCGGCGACCAGCGCCGGCTCGTCGTCTCCGGTGACCGCCATGGCCACGCGGACGACTGCCGTCACGAGCGCCGCTCCGGCAGAGTGCCCGGCACCGGGACGAGGGTGATCCGCGCCTGGTTGTCGACCGCCTCGATCAGGTCGGGGACGAGGTCCGGACCCAGCAGCAGGTGCACCGCGGACGACGTGGACGAGCCGAGGGCACCGTGCTGGGTGGAGGTGGCCGAGACCTGGACGCCGGCCGCAGCCAGGTGCGGCGGTTCGAAGGCGTCGCTGCGGTCGCCGCGCCGCGCCGCCACCCAGACGTCGACCATCACGCCCGGCGCCAGCCGCTCGGCGACCTCGGGCTCGATCGACACGGCCACCGGGCGCAGGTCCACCTGGGCACGGTCGCCGACCGCACTGCGAGCCACCAGCTCACCGGCCGGCACCGCGCGCAGGACGACGGCCCCCGCCGGCGGCGTCGAGCCGGCGGCGGCGGCCAGGTAGGCCCCGGCCCCCGAGCCCAGACGCACCCGGACCACGGTCAGGTCGTCGGTGGTCAGGGCGTCTCCAGGCGTCAACGTGTGCCGGGCCGCATAGACGGGCACCGTGTGGTCGGCGCTGCGGACCACCCAACCCCCGGCGACGACCGACATCAGCACCAGCAGGACCCCGAGCAAGAGCCTCGGTTCCCGCCAGGAAGGCGGGCGCAGCCGGTGCGCTGCCCGCTCGTGCAAGGCCTGAGCAGCCCCGGTCCTGGCGTCCGGCATTGTCGACGTCGACATGTTCCCCCCGTGCGGTCATCATGAATGCGGCCTCAGACATTCTTGCCCATACCGGACGACCGGGTGACCGGTTGTCCACAGCCGCGACGACGCGTTACGGGCTCGCAGTGCCATACTCGGCGCCGGTCCGATCGCGGGCCGCCGACCCTGTCGCCGCCGCCTACGGAGCCTCGATGCCACCCCGGTTCCTCACCCTGCCGGACGTCGCCGAGCAGCTGAACATCTCGGCGGCGCAGGCGTACGCCCTCGTCCGCTCCGGCGACCTGCCGGCCATCAAGGTCGGTGGACGCGGCCAGTGGCGGGTCGAGACCACTGAGCTCGAGTCCTACATCCAGCGGATGTACGTGCAGACCCGCGACTTCGTGCAGTCGCACCCGTTCGGCGGGGCCGACGAGGACGTCGAGGAGCCCGTCGAGTCAGGCCAGTGAGGTTGTGCCGGGAGCCGGCTGCACGGTGACCAGCGAGGCCAGCGGGACGGTGCGGACCCCCAGCACCGATCGTGGCCGGCGCGGCTCGTCGGCCGGGTGTTCCGCGAGGTCGAAGTGGTCCGCACCTGCCGCGTCGATCGTCCCGGTCAAGGTGGCACCGCCGTCGAGCAGCAGTCGCACCGGCGACCGGTCGCGGGCGATGGCCCGCAGCACCGCGGTCAGCCGGTAGCGCCGACGGGCGAGCTCCAGTCCCGGCGCGGTCGTCGCAGCACCTAGCCCGCCCAGGCTGCTCACCGCCGCGGCCGGCACCAAGGTGAGCGCGGGTCCGTCCACCAACAGCCAGTCCGACCCGGCATCCGCGAGCCGCCCGGCCACCTGGTGGCCGGTGACCAGGTGCGCGACGATCGGCTGGCCGAGCCAGCCGAGCAACCGGTCGGCCAGCGCCAGCCGGGAGCGCTCCAACCTGGTCCGCTCACCGATCTCGGCCGACAGCTCGTCAGCGTCCTCCGCGGCCAGCTGGCCCTCGAGGTCCTCGAACAGCCGCTCCCACCGCACGCCAGGAATCTAACAGGCCGCTTTGTCCACAGATCCTCCGGTTGAACTTGACCGAGCGGCTACGCCACATCATGGTGAACACACGCAAACATAGGCAAACGAACGCTAGGGGGCGTGGATGCGAGCTCGTGTGGCGCTGATCGGGGTGGTGTGGCTGGCTGGGGGTGCCGCGGCGACGGCCATCGGCTGGTCGCTGACCTGCTTCGCCTGGCAGACCCAACACTCGGCGCAGCAGCCGGCCGACCTGCTGCTGGCCCTGGCGGCGGTCGCTGCGGCGGCCTTGCTCGCCAGGTTGGGTTGCTGCGCCCTGGTCACCGGGATCGCCGCGGCGTGCGGCGCGCTTGCGAGGCCGCGAACCTCGGGCGTCGCGGTGGACGGCCCGGCGGGGAGGGCGGCGGGCAGGCTCGCGGTCCGGCTCAGCCCGGCCCTGCTGCGACCGGTGATCGTCGCGACCCTGACTGTCAGCGTCGGACTGGTCGGTGCCGGTGCTGCCAGCGCCGCCTCGGTCGCCACCGTCACCACCGGGACCACGGCCACGCCCACGGCCACGCCCACGGCCACGCCCACGGCCAGTGCCACTGCCACGGCCACGGCCACCACGCCAGGGTCGAGCACGGCCCTGCCATCGCCCGGCTGGGGAGCGAGTCCCCAGGCTGCGGCGCCGGCTCCCACGCCCGGCTGGGTCGCGCAAGCCCCAGCGACGCCGACGACCCCGCCGGCCGACGTCCACCTGGTCAGCGCCGGATCACTCACTCCACGGACGCCGCTGACCGACCGGACCGCGAACGATGTGGTCGTGCGGCGAGGCGACTGCCTGTGGACGCTCGCCGCCCGGCAGCTCGGCGGCGGAGCCAGCGACGCGCAGGTCGCGGCGCAATGGCACCGGTGGTGGGCCGCGAACCGAGAGGCGGTCGGCGCCGATCCGGACCACCTCGTGCCCGGCACCAGGTTGGTCGCGCCCGGGCTCGCCGGTGGCTCCCGATGACCGCCACCGCACTGCGCCCGATGCCCGTCCCGGACGCCGCCCCGCCGATCGAGGTGGGGGACGTGCAGGTGCGGCTGGTGCGCCACCGCCGGGGCGGCGCGCCGGGACCACTCGCCGTCCAGGGCACCCTGCGGCTGGTCCTCGCCGACGGCGAGGACGATCCGGACGACGACTTCGGCCCGGTGGCCACGCCGCGGCGCGACCTGCCCGACCCGGATGCCTGGAGCCGGGGCCTCGTCCAGGTCCTCGTCGAGGTGGTGGCCGGCCAGCGCCCCTGCACCCAGCTGCTGCGCTGGACCTCTACCGGCGTCTACGAGCAGGTGCGGCGCGAGCGGATGCCACCGCCCGCGCCGGGCGGAGCACCCCGTCGCCGACCGCAGGTGCGCAGCGTGCGCGTCTGCGAGCCGGCTGACGGGGTGGCCGAGGTGTGCGCGGTCGTCAACGGGCAACAGCGCACGCATGCGGTCGCGCTGCGGCTCGAGGGCCACGACGGCCGCTGGCGGATCACCGCGTTGGAGACCCGCTGATGGCTAGGCCAGGCCTTCTCCGTGGCACCGCTTGTACTTCTTGCCGGACCCACATGGGCACAGCGCGTTCTTCGGGGTGCCCGGGTACTGGACCTCGGCCGTGGCGACCGCGGAGGCATCGCTGTCGCGCACCTCGAGGCCACCCTCGCCGTCCACCGTCGGGGCGGAGTACTGCAGGTGCGAGGGACGCTGTGGCTCCTCCAGACCCTTGGCCACGATGTGCGGCGCCGGCTCTGCCTCGGCCTCCTCGCCGTGCTCCTCGCCCTCGACCTGCACCTCGAGCTGGAACAGGTACCCGACCGACTCCTCCTTGATCGCCTCGTTCATCGCGGTGAACAGCAGGAAACCCTCACGCTGGTACTCGACGAGCGGGTCGCGCTGGGCCATCGCCCGCAGGCCGATGCCCTCCTGGAGGTAGTCCATCTCGTAGAGGTGCTCGCGCCACTTGCGGTCCAGCACGCTCAGCACGACCCGGCGCTCCAGCTCGCGAGTGACCTCGGCGCTCAGGCTCGCCTCGCGGTTGTCGTAGGCCACCTGGGCATCCGACCTCAGCTCGGCCAGCAGCATGTCTGCGGTCAGACCCTGCCGCCCACCGGACTCCTCGAGCAGCTCCTCGACGCTCAGGCCCACCGGGTACAGGGTGCGCAGGGCGTTCCAGAGCTTTTCGAGGTCCCACTCCTCCGAGTAGCCGTCGGCCGTGGCCTCGTGCACGTACCCGCTCACCACGTCGTCGATGAACAGGCGCACCTGCTCGTGCAGGTCCTCGCCCTCCAGGACGCGGCGACGCTCGGCGTAGATGACCTCGCGCTGGCGGTTCAGCACGTCGTCGTACTTCAGCACGTTCTTGCGGATCTCGAAGTTCTGGCCCTCGACCTGGCTCTGCGCCGAGGCGATCGAGCGGGAGACCATCTTCGACTCGATCGGCACGTCCTCGCCGATACCCGACGTCGCCATCACTCGGTCGACCAGGCCGGCGTTGAACAGCCGCATCAGGTCGTCCTCGAGCGAGAGGTAGAAACGGCTCTCCCCCGGGTCGCCCTGGCGGCCGGAGCGACCCCGCAGCTGGTTGTCGATGCGGCGGGACTCGTGCCGCTCAGTGCCCAGCACGTACAGGCCGCCGACCTCAGTGACCTCGTCGTGCTCCTTCGCGACGGCCTTCTGCGCCGACTCCAGCGCACCGGCCCAGGCCGCCTCGTAGTCCTCCGGCGTCTCGACCGGGTCCAGGCCCTTCTGCTTCAGGGCCGCCACCGCCATGAACTCGGCGTTGCCGCCGAGCATGATGTCGGTGCCGCGACCGGCCATGTTGGTGGCGACCGTGACCGCACCCTTGCGACCGGCCTGCGCGACGATCGCGGCCTCGCGCTCGTGGTGCTTGGCGTTCAGCACCTCGTGTGCGATCCCGCGCTTGCGCAGCTGCTGAGACAGGGTCTCGCTCTTCTCCACGCTCGTGGTGCCGACCAGCACCGGCTGCCCGGCCGTGCTTCGCTCGGCGATGTCGTCGACGACCGAGCCGAACTTCGCGGCCTCTGTGCGGTACACGAGATCGGGCTGGTCCTTGCGGATCATCGGCCGGTTGGTCGGGATCTCGATGACGCCCAACTTGTAGATCTGGTTGAACTCGGCGGCCTCGGTCATGGCCGTACCGGTCATCCCGCCGAGCTTGTCGTACATGCGGAAGTAGTTCTGCAGGGTCACTGTGGCCAGGGTCTGGTTCTCGTTCTGGATCTCCACACCCTCCTTCGCCTCGATGGCCTGGTGCATGCCCTCGTTGTAGCGACGCCCGGCCAGGATGCGCCCGGTGTGCTCGTCGACGATCAGCACCTCGCCGTTCATCACGACGTAGTCCTTGTCGCGCTTGAACAGCTCCTTGGCCTTGACCGCGTTGTTCAGGTAGCCCACCAGCGGGGTGTGCGCGCTCTCGTACAGGTTCTCGATGCCGAGGTAGTCCTCGACCCGGTCGATGCCCGACTCCAGCACGCCGACGGTGCGCTTCTTCTCGTCCACCTCGTAGTCGCGGTCGCGCTGCAGCCGGCCGACGACCCGGGCGAACTCGACGTACCACTTGGTCGGCTGGTCGGCGGGGCCACTGATGATCAGCGGCGTGCGGGCCTCGTCGACCAGGATCGAGTCGACCTCGTCGACGATCGCGAAGTGGTGCCCGCGCTGCACCAGCTCGTCGCTGCTCCAGGCCATGTTGTCGCGCAGGTAGTCGAAGCCGAGCTCGTTGTTGGTGCCGTACGTGATGTCGCACCTGTACATCTCGCGCCGCTCGGCCGGGTTCATCGGCGACAGGATGCAGCCGGCGGTCAGCCCGAGGAAACGGTGCACGCGGCCCATCAGGTCGGACTGGTACTCGGCCAGGTAGTCGTTGACGGTGACGACGTGCACGCCGTTGCCGGCCAGCGCGTTCAGGTACGCCGGTGCGGTGGCGACGAGGGTCTTGCCCTCGCCGGTGCGCATCTCGGCGATGTTCCCCAGGTGCAGCGCTGCACCACCCATCAGCTGCACGTCGAAGTGCCGCTGGCCCAGGGTGCGCTTGGACGCTTCGCGGACTGCCGCGAAGGCCTCCGGGAGCAGGTCGTCCAGCGACTCGCCGTCCGCGATCCGGGCCTTGAAGCGGTCGGTCTCCTCGCGCAGCTCGGCGTCGGTGAGCGCGACGAAGTCGTCCTCCAGCGCGTTGACCTGCATCGCCAGCTCGTGCAGCTTCTTGACCTGCCGCTTCTCGCCTGCGCGCAGCAGCTTCTCGACGATCTTCGGCACGCCATGTCTCCCGGAGGCTCGGGTGCGCATCGTCCGGGCGGGTCGCGACGGGGGACGGCACCGGCCCGCCGTACGCGGGCCGCATCCATCGTACGCACCACGCGCGGGGGCTTCGGCGATACTGCCGCCATGAGCGAGGAAGCCCCCGACCCCCAGCACTTGGTACCGGCCACCGGACGCTGGCCCCAGGGTGGGTTGAGCGCCGCCGGGATCCGTCTGCGGGTCTGGAGCACCGACGACGTGCCGGCCTTGCTGGAACTGCAGGAAGACCCCGACATGCGGCGCTGGTCGCCCGTGTTCAACACGCCCGACGCGGCCGACTGCGTCGAGCGGGTGCGCAAGGCAGTGCAGGCGGAGGAGGAAGGCAGGCCGAACTCGTTCGCCATCGTGGACGACGACGACCCGCGGCAGGTGCTCGGCAGCATCGACTGGCGCAACACCCACCCCATGTGGCCGTTCTCCATCCTCGACGTCGGCTACGGGGTGTCCCCCGGCGCCCGAGGCCGCGGGGTGGCGAGCACCGCGCTGCGACTGCTGGCCGAGTGGCTGCTGGACCCGGCCGGCGGCGACGTGCACCGCGTCCAGCTCGACCACGCCGTCGAGAACGAGGGCTCGTGCCGGACGGCGGTGCGGGCCGGCTTCGCGATCGAAGGACGCCGGGACGTGTTCCTGCCGCTGCGCGAGAGCCCCGACGCTGCGGTGGTCCGGCACGACGTCTGCCTGCACGGACGGGTCCGTCGCTAGACGACCAGGTCGGCGTACTCCGGGTGCCGCGTGAGGTACGCCCGCACGAACGGGCACAGCGGGTGCACCTTCAGGCCGCGCCGGCGGACGTCGTCCAGCGCCCCGCCGACCAGCGCTGAGCCGACACCCTGGCCCTCGAACGCGTCGTCCACCTCGGTGTGGGTGAACGTCAGGACGTCGTCCGCGTGCAGGTAGTAGGCCGCGCCCGCGTGTTCACCGTCCACGCTCGCCTCGTACCGGTGTCGTTCCGGCTGGTCGTGCACCTCGACAGTCATGGCGTCATCCTGAATGAGATTGCGCGCGGCCGCGACCACGCGACAGGCTTGGGCGATGCAGCCGCCGACGCTCACCGACGACGAGCAGCCTGACGCCATCACGCTGCGCCAGCACACGGTGGCCGACGTGGACGCCTGCCTGCAGATGTGCCAGGACCCGCAGATGCAGCGTTGGACGACGGTGCCGGTGCCCTACCAGCGCCAGCACGCCGAGGAGTTCATCGCGGGCCGGGCCGCCGAGTGGGAGCGGGACGGCGACTGCACCTGGGCGATCGAGGCGACGGACCAGGACGGGGCGCGCCGGTTCGCCGGGAACCTCAGTCTGCGGCCGAACGGCACAGGCGCCGCCGAGCTGGGCTTCGCGCTGGCCCCGTGGGCCCGTGGGCGGGGCGTGATGTCGCGGGCGGTGCGGCTGGCTCTCGGCTGGGCGTTCGCTTCGATCGACGAGGGCGGTGCCGGCCAGCTGGTCGTGCACTGGCGGGCGCACGTCGGCAACTGGGCCTCGCGCCGGGTGGCCTGGGCGTGCGGCTTCCGGATCGAGGGGACGGTGCGCGGGCTGGTCCCCCAGCGCGGCGTCATGCACGACGCCTGGATCGGGTCCGTCGTGCCCGGCGACGAGCTGGCACCGACCTCGGCGTGGCTCGAGGTGCCGACCCTGGCGGACGAACTGGTCCGGCTGCGACCGTGGCGCGCGGACGACGTCCCGCGGGTGGTCGAGGGCTGCGCGGACGAGCGCACCCAGCGCTGGCTGCCGGGCCTGCCGTCGCCGTACACGCTGGCGGATGCGCAGTGGTACGTCGGCTCACGAGAGGAGGAGGCTGCCTCGGGCACCGGGATCTACTGGTGCGTTGCCGACGCCGCCAGCGACACGTGCCTGGGGGCGATCAGCCTGATGAAGCTGGACGGGCCGTTGGCCGACCGCGAGATCGGTTACTGGGCTCATCCGGACGCTCGCGCTCGCGGCGTGCTCACCGCGGCGGCGCGCCTGGTGATCGGCTACGCGCTGGCACCGGTGGACGAAGGTGGCCTCGGCGTGGACCGGGTCACCCTGCGGGCCGCGACCGACAACAGCGCCTCTCGGGCCGTGGCCGAACGAGCCGGGCTGTGTCACTACGGCACCGCCCACCGGGTGGATCGGCTGCGGGACGGGTCCGTCCAGGACCTCGAGCTGTACGAGGCTCTGGCGGACGTCGTCCCGCAGGCCTGAACCTGTCGAGTGGCCGAGTGGTCGAGTGGCCGAGTGGCCGAGTGGCCGAGTGGCCGAGTGGTCGAGTGGTCGAGTGGCCGACGTTCACGCGGTCAGGCTGGGCGGGCGACGTGCCGGCCGACCTGCTGGCGGCGTGACGAAGAGTGCGCCCGGCGACCGCTGAGCCGGGTTGAGGCCTCGGCGGTCAGGTCGGCAGCGACCCGCTGCGCGTCGCGGTCGAGCTGCGCCGTGCCGGGGGCAGCGTCGACGCCGCCACGCGAGCGCTTCGCGTTGTTCTCGAGCTGGCGCAGCACCAGCGCGACGAAGGCGGTCAGGACCAGGAGTGTCAGTACGGTGCTCATGGCAGTAATTATGCGCTCATCGAGTATCCGCCACGAGTGGCAGAGATGTCATTGTGCAAAAAGATTCTGCCACATAGGGTGGCAGGCATGTTGAGAACCGTCGCCGTGCTGCTGGTCGAAGACTGCGCACCCTTCGAGTTCGGGGTGATCTGCGAGGTCTTCGGCATCGACCGGACCGAGGAGGGGGTGCCGCCGTTCGACTTCCGGATCTGCGGCGAGCACCCGGGCAAGCCGCTGCGGCTCAGCGTCGGCGCGCAGGTCGTGCCCGACCACGGGCTGGACGACCTGGTCCATGCCGACCTGGTGGCGGTGCCGGCCGCGCGGATCCGGGACGACTACCCGCCCGCGGTGCTGGAGGCGCTGCGCCAGGCCGCGGCGAACGGCGCCATTCTGCTTTCGGTGTGTAGCGGAGCCTTCCTGCTCGGCGCCGCCGGCCTGCTGGACGGGCGCCCCTGCACCACGCACTGGGCCCACGTCGACGAGCTGGCCGGACGCTTCCCCTCGGCCGACATCGACCCCGACGTCCTGTTCGTCGACGACGGCAAACTGATCACCAGCGCTGGAACGGCGGCCGGCATCGACGCGGCTCTGCACCTGGTTCGGCGCGAGGTCGGCGTGGCCGCGGCCACCACCATCGCCCGGCGGATGGTGGTCGCCCCGCAGCGCGACGGCGGTCAGCGCCAGTTCATCGAGCAGCCCATCCCCACCTGCGAGGCGGACAGTCTGCAACCCGTGCTCGAGTTCATGCTGGCGGAGCTCCGCACCGAGCACACCGTGGCCACCCTCGCCCGTCGGGCGGCGATGTCCGAGCGGACCTTCGCCCGCAGATTCGTCGCCGAGACCGGGACGACGCCACACCGCTGGCTGACCACGCAGCGGGTTCTGCTGGCCCGTCGGCTGCTGGAGGACACCTCGATAGGTGTCGACCAGATCGCCGAGCGCAGTGGCTTCGGGTCGGCCGCGCTGCTGCGGCACCACTTCCGCAAGGTGGTCGGCGTCCCGCCGGCTGACTACCGCCGCACGTTCTGCCGCAGCGCCTAGCCCTGCGCGTCACCGACGAAGAGGGCGGCACACGGCGCGCTGACGGCGGAGTCGACCGGACCGGTCCGCCCGAGGAGAGCCGCCGCCCGGGAGCGCCCGAGGTTCCAGGCCCGCAGCCCGCGCTGGCCGTCCCGTGGCGCATTCCAAAGCAGGCACGTTCGCAGTGGTTCGGCGAGCTGGTCCATGGCAGGCACCGCGTCCGAGGACAGGCCTGCCAGGTACGACACGTCCGGCTGCCGGGCCAGGCCCGCCCGCGTGTCGTACTGGACGATCCGGGCGTCCGGGTTCACCGCCGCCAGGCCGAGCACTGCGGCCGCGGCCGCGAGGACGACGGCACGAGGCAGCCAGCTGGCCCGCCCGCGCAGCCCGGCCGCGATGACCAAGACGAACACAGCCGCCAGGAACAGCTCGGCCGTGATCGCCACCAGCCGCAGCCTGGTCATCCCGAACGTCTCGACGTAGAGGTCGACCCGCCGCAGCGCGGACGCGACCACGCCCAGCGAGGCCAGGCACAGCACATCGAGCGCGACTCGCACCACCAGGCGGTCGGACGCCGTCTCGCGCGGTGCCCGGCGCGCCGCCACGGCCACCACGACGAGCGTCAGCGCGGTCACGACGACGAGCTGGGCGAAGCCGTGCCGGGCGTACTGGGCGTAGGTCAGCCCAGCCGTCCGCAGCACGTGATGGTGTCCGCCGAGCAACGCGCCGAGCTGGACCAGGACGAAGGCCAGCACCAGGACGTCGAGCGACACGACGGGCAGCAGCCACTCCGCCCGGCGGGCCGGTCGACCGGGCGGGAGCGCGAGCTCGGACCAGCTGGGCGGCCGCCGGGACAGGTGGGCGAGCGTGGCGCTGACCACCAGGGCCAGCACGCCGACCACGAACTGGGCGGGGACGCGGCTGAGCCGCGGGATCGGCAGGTAGCTCGCGAAGACCCGGTCGGCCTGGGCCAGCAGCAGCCCGAACACCAGCAGCAAGCACAGCGTGAGCGCCAGACTACGGAGCAGTCCGGACAGGCGCTCCCGGCGCCCACCCAGCGCTGTGACCACGCCGGACCGCAGCCACGGCACCGCACGCAACGAGGCGGCCGCCGCGCTCGGCCCGCTCAGGCCGATCCCGGCAACCGTGCGCGCGGCCCCGGCGGCGATCACCGCGGTGCCGACCGCGCCGAGTAGGCACAGCCCGACGACCCAGCCGGCGTCGCGAACCGCCACCATCGCCGCCAGGGCCACGGACACCGCGGCCGTTGCCAGGTCGAGGCGGCGACCCCGGCGCAGCAGCGCGGGCATCGCGGCGAACCAGACGAGCGCAGCCAGCACCGCCAGACCGAGGCCCGGGCGGTAGCCGACCGTCAGCGGTCCGGCCACGACGGCCACCGCACCACAGCAGGCCAGCGCCCCGACCGAGGCGGCCGGACGTCGGTCCGCCCAGAACTCGCGAGCGGCAGTCGTCAGCGCTGACGGCGGGCGGTCGGGCCAGCGCGGCCAGGCAGCGGAGACACCCTGCCCTGGCACCGGCCCTGCGACCGCGGGGACCGGCCCGGTGAGGGCGTTCGGCGGGATCGAACGGTCGGGAGGTCGCTGTTCGTCGCTCATGCCACAGAACCTAGAAGCCACGTAACCCTTGTCGCACAGCACTTTCGGGAAGGTTCTGTGGACGTTCAGCCGTACATGTGCAGGTCTGGTGTGCAGGTCTGGTGTGCAGATCTACAGTGCAGGTCCAGAGTGCAGGTCACAGCTAGCCGACCGGCGTGGGCATCAGTTCGCGTGCTCGTGCTCGTCGCCCGCCGGGGGTCGGGATGCCCAGCACCGCGACGGCGGCGGCCAGGCACAGCGCACCCGCCGTCCACCACGCGACCTCGTAGGAGCCGGTCCGCTCCCGGATCGTCCCCGCGAAGGTCGCGGCGATCCCCGCCCCGATCATGTGCGACGCGTATACCCAGCCGAACACGATGCTGGACCGTTCGAGTCCGAAGTGGCTGCGGCACAACGCGATCGTCGGTGGCACGGTGGCCACCCAGTCGAGTCCGTAGAACACGATGAACAGGAACAGGTTGGGGTGCACGCTCGGCCCGAGAAGCGCCGGCACGACCAGCAAGGACAGCCCGCGCAGCCCGTAGTAGACGACGAGCAGCAGGCGAGGGTCGACCCGGTCGGTGAGCCATCCGGAGGCAACCGTGCCGACGATGTCGAAGATCCCGATCACGGCCAGCAGGTTCGCGGCGGTCGTCACCGGCATGCCGTGGTCATGCGCAGCCGGCACGAAGTGGGTGCCGATCAGGCCGTTCGTGGACCAGCCGCAGATGAAGAACGTGCAGGCCAGGATCCAGAAGGCCGGCGAACGTAGCGACTGCCGCAAGGTGTGCACCGCCAGCCTGGCCGCCGAGGTCGGCTGGCCAGAGGACTGATCTGTCGGTAGGCCGGCGGGGAGGTTTGTCGGCGGGTCCGGGTCCGGGTCCGCCTGCTCCGCCGCCGCTGCCTCGCCGTAGGCGGTGGAACCGACGTCCGACGGCCGGTCCGCCAGGAAGAGCAGGACCAGCGGCACCAGCAGCAGCGCCGCCCCCGCAACCACCCCGGCCGACCACCGCCAGCCGACATGCACCGCGAGGTAGGCGATCCACGGCAGGAAGATGAGCTGGCCCGTCGCCGAGGCGGCCGAGAACAGGCCGGTGACGAGGCCACGATGGCGCACGAACCAGCGGTTGGCCACGATCGCGCCCAGCACCAACGCCATCGCACCGGTGCCCAGCCCGACGGCCAGCCCCCACAACGCGACCAGCTGCCAGGATGCGGTCATCAGCACGGTGAGGCCGGAGCCGACTGCGACCAGGCACAACGCGCTGGCGACCACCCGTCGGATGCCGAACTTCTCCATCAACGCGGCAGCGAACGGCGCGGTCAGCCCGAACACCACCAGGTTGAGCGTGACCGCTGCCGAGGTCAGCTCGCGCGACCAGCCGAACTCGTTCTCCAACGGCTCCATCAGCACGCCCGTGCTGGACCGGAACCCGGCCGCGCAGAGCAGCGCGCCAAAGGTCACCAAGGCGATCAGCCAGGCACGGTGGACGTGGAAGCGCTTCACCCCACCATCTTCGCTGGCTCGGCCGGAAGACCTCCATCAGACATCCAGCCAACCGTCGACGAAATGGCGCGCGGCCTGCCGGGAGGCTCGTCCGCGCACCCCGGCAGCGACAGTGCTGTCGTCGTCACCGACAGGCCCCCGGTCATCGACCAGCTGACCCGTCGCGGCCCTCGACCGGGACCGGCAAGCAGGTCGGACCGCACCAACCGGTGCGTCTTCAGCTGGTGGTGGCGCCGGCACTTGGGATCGAGGTTCGTCACGGCCGTCGGACCCCTCGGCCACGGTTCGTCGTGGTCCAGGTCGCAGGCCCTGGACTGCCGTGGACAGTCGTAGAACGAGCAGGTGGCCGCCTCGGCCCGCACGTGAGCCGCGATGGCCGACGTCGGGGCGTACCGCGCAGTGCTCAGCGGGCTCAGGCTGCCGAGCCTGGGAAGCGCCTGCTGGACGGCGTCGATCAGGGCTGCACGAGTCCACGGGTCCCCTCCTGCAGAAGCGCTGGACAGCGGGACCAGGCGCTGCAGCGCGCCAGTGTCGTCGACCACCAGAACCTGCAGACCCGTTCCCCCGGCCAGCTGGCGCGAGGCCTCGCGGGACGCGCTACGGGGATCGAGCGGTGCGGGTCGGCCGAGCCCTCGCTGCTCGCCCAGCGCGCGGGCAGCCGGGCCGTACCGGAACAGGGTGTCGGCGTGCAGGACCAAGCCGATGTCACGCGCCGCCCGCACCGGCACCCGAGGCAGCGGGGCGTCGATGGCCGCCCGTGCTTCGGTGGTTTCGGCCAGCGAGTGGCCGCGGATCCGTCGGAACACTTCGACGACCGCATCGGTGCGCCGTTGGTCCAGCGTGCGCCGCGATCCGTCGGCATCCACCGACGGCAGGCTCGTCGCCAGGTCCGTGACGACCTGGTCGATCATCGCGACGTCGGCGGCACCGGCGCGCACCTGCAGCACCCCCATCCCGTCCGGCTCGGCCCACGCGCGTACCTGCCGAGCCGCGAGCGCCAGTTGGCGTCGTCGCTCCGCAGCCGTGAGGTCGGCCGCGACAACAGCGCGTTCCACCCGCGCGCGCCACGCACGCGGCGACGGGCCCTGCCATGGCCTCTCCCCCGCGTCAGCCAGCACCACGCTGGCGACCTGCCGAGCATCCGGATCGGCGAGCACCTCGGTAGCCTGCGCGAGCGCGCTGACCCTGGGAAGGTCGATCCGGCCGTCGCGCAACGCCTGCAGTGCCTGCGGAAGAACGCGGACGACCCGGTCCGCCAGCACGAGCATCCGGGCCGCCTGCGGCCCGCTGATGCCGAGCGTCACCGACAGCTCCGCCTCGGCCAGCGTGCAGGCCATCGCCTCTGCGTCGGACGACGAGCTGATGCCGCGGCCACCGCCCGGCACGTCTGCACGGCACTCGGCGAGCAGGGTCGCCACCAGCTTCAGCTGCTCGGCCTGGCGAGCCGCGATCTCGCCGGCCAGTGAACGGAGCCCATGCGTGCGACCAGACAGCAGAGCATCAGACGGCACGGCCGCCGCAGCGCGCGTGCCGTCCGCCGGCATCTCCCACCCCTGTCCCATGCGGACAAACCTAGACAGCGCCACCGACAGCGGGTGCCGCGCACGCACCGACTCCTGTGGACAGACCACCTGTGCCACAACGAATCTGGATGGGCAGCCGTCAGGCGCGCAGCTGCTCGGCAAGCGCAGGCGCCAGGTCGCCGAGGCCAGCCACCGTGACCGCGCCCAGCCCGAGCCAACCGGCCAGCTCGTGCAGCTCGGCCGCCAGCTCGGCCGGGGTCTGCACTGGCGCGCCGGACTCGGCCCACGCCGCCTGGACCCGAAGCACGCCAGCCCCAGCGGCCGCCTGCCGGTCGGCCTTCAGGTCGACCCGTGCGACCAGGGTGTCACCGAGCAGGAAGGGCAGCACGTAGTAGCCGAACCGCCGCTTCGGCGCCGGCACGTAGATCTCGATGCGGTAGTCGAAACCGAACAGGTCGAGCGTGCGGGCCCGCTCCCAGACCAGCGAGTCGAACGGGCTGACCAGCGCCCGCGCCTGCACCCGCCGTGGTCGCCGGGCCTGTGCGTGCAGGTAGCCAGGACGCGGCCAGCCCTCCACTCGGACGGGCACCAGCTCACCATCGGCGACCAACGACGCGATCGCCTCGCGAGCGGCGACCGGAGCCAGCCGGAAGTGGTCGCGCAGTGAGAACTCGGTGGCCACCCCGAAGGCCCGGGCCGAGATCGACACGAGCTGGCGGTGCGCCTCGTCGTCGGAGGGTGTCGGTGCCGCATACGCCGTCGGCGGCAGCACCCGCTCGGGTAGGTCGTAGAGCCGAGCGAACTGGCTGGTGCGGCCCGACGAGCTGATCTCGCCCGCCCAGAACAGCAGCTCGAGGATGCGCTTGACCACGGACCAGTTCCAGCCCCACTCGGTGCGGTCTCTCGGGGCGTCGTGCGCGATCGCCGCCTCGAGCTCGACGGAGGTGATCGGCCCACGGTCTCGGACCTCGTCCAGGATCACCTGGACCAGGCCGGGGTGCTCCTGCTCGGCCCGGACCATGCCGCCCCAGGCCTCCTCGCGGGCGCGCTCCATCCGCCAGCGCAGCAACGGGATCGTGGACGGCGGGACCAGGCTGGCCGCGTGCCCCCAGTACTCCACCAGCCGGCGCGGACGACGGTCCCTCGCCCGGTCGAGCAGGCCGGTGTCATAGGGGCCGAGGCGGGAGAAGAACGGCACGTACTGGCTGCGGGCCAGCACGTTGACACTGTCGATCTGCACGATGCCGAGCCGGTCGATCGTTCGCTGCACGTGCCGCATGGTCACCGGACCCGTCGGCCTCGGCTCCGCGAAACCCTGTGCGGCCAACGCGATCCGGCGCGCCGAGGCTGCGGAGAGCCTGTCCGGGAGCGGCACGTCAGCTGCTCGCGCGGTGCTGGAAGTCCCCGGTCGCGCCGTCGATCCACTCCCGCAGGAAGTCGGCGTGCCCGTTGTGCCGCGCGTACTCCTCGATCATGTGCAGGAACACCCAGCGAAGGGTGACGTGTCGACCCGAGTGCGTCGTCACCGGCGCGTCCAGGCCCAGCCCGGCGGTCGCGGCCTTGGAAGCGGAGACCTCGGACCAGAACCGCTCGAGGTCGAGGGCGGGGTCGGCGTCCGGCACCCCGTCGAAGTCCGCGTTGGGGTCCGCGTCGGTGCAGTACACCGGGACAAACGGCAGACCGGCGCCCTGGTAGCTGAACCACCAGCGCTCGCAGTCCGTGAGATGGCGCACCAACCCGAGCAGGTTCAGCACGGACGGTGGGTTGGCCGCTTCCTTCAGCTGCTCAGCGGTCAGGCCCGAGCACTTCCACAGCAGGGTCGACCGATGCTGGTCGAGCCACTCCTCGAGCTGCTCGCGCTCGGCACCGGTGCCCTGGGTGTCCGCCGCCTCGGGAAGGGGTGCAGTCCATGTCATGGGCCTGATCCTGCCGGAAGCCACCGACAGAGCCTGACTCAGGTCAGGTCGAGGATCTTCTCCCGTACGGCGTACACGACCGCCTCCATCCGGGAGTGCAGCTGCAGCTTCTCGAGGATGTTGCGCACGTGGTTCTTGACCGTGTTCTCGCTGATGAACAGCTCCTTGGCGATGTCCTTGTTGGCCATGCCACGCGCGACCAGCTTGAGCACCTCGAGCTCGCGCTCGGTCAGTCGCGGCACCGGCAGCTGCGGGCGCTCCTCGCTCTTCTTGATCATCGACGCGAACTCGGTGAGCAGCTTGCTCGCCATCGAGGGACTGATCAGCGACTGCCCGCTGGCCACCGCCCGGATGCCAGCCGCGATCTCCTCGCCGGGCACGTCCTTGAGCAGGTACCCGTTCGCCCCGGCCCGGACGGCCTCGTAGAGATCGGACTCCTCGTCCGAGATCGTCAGGATGACGATCTTGGTCGACGGCACCACGTCCTTGATGGCGGTGCACGCCTCGATGCCCGAGCGCCGAGGCATGCGGATGTCCATCAGCACGACGTCGGGGAGCAGCTCCTCCACGCGCCGGATCGCCTCGGCACCGTCGCTGGCCTCGCCGACGATCTGGATGCCTTCCTCGGCACCGAGCACCATCTCGAGCCCGCGCCGGTACAGGGCGTGATCGTCAGCGACCAGAACCCGGATCGACTCGCCTTCAACCACGAGGATTCCCCACTCTCCGTCGTCCCTAGCGGGCGACCTGAGCATTCTGTCACGGGTCGACCTCAGCCCGTAGCGGCTTGCCTGTCGTGAGCGTGCGTGGCTGAGCCGTTGTGCTCCACGTCCAGGTGCAGGACGCCGTACTGCCAGCCGCGTCGGCGGTACACCACGCTCGGCTGGTCCGTCTCCGCATCGCAGAACAGGAAGAAGTCGTGGCCGACGAGCTCCATCTCGTACAGCGCCTGCTCCAGCGTCATGGGCGGGGCGGCGTGCACCTTCTCGCGAATCTCGATCGGGCTGTCGTCCAGCGAGTTCTCGGCTCCGTCAGCGGTTCCGTTGGTCTGCGGCTGTCCGAGCTCGGGCAGCTCCGGGGCGAGTCTCGCCGACGCCTGAGCCAGCGACTCCGTGCCACGCCCACGACGCTCGACCTTGCGGCTGTGCGCTCGGCGCAGCCGTTCCAGGAGCTTCGTGTGCGCCTTGTCCAGCGCGACGTACGGGTCGACCGCGGCCGCTTCGGCCCGCACGACGGGGCCCTTGCCGTGGCAGGTGATCTCGACCCGCTCGCAATTCTCGGTCTGCCGCTTGTTCGGTTCGTGGGTGATGACGACGGATAGACGCTGGATCCTGGGGGCTACCTCCTCCACCTTGGACAGCTTCTCCTCCAGATGGCGGCGGAACCGGTCCTTGACGTCGACGTGCCGTCCGGTGACCACGATCTCCACAGTGGGACCTCCCTCTCCACACTCACCCACCCGCTGGTGGGGAGCGGCGGTCTGCCAGCAACAAGGCTGCAGCAGCGAGAACGATCGACGGGCTGCTCACCCGGACTCAACCGCGGCACCACCCCCGATGCCCTCGAGTTCGCGGGTCCGGGCGGAGCCGTCCGCGGGAGCGGACCTCGCCCTGGGGACCCATCTACCGACCGTACGCCAGGGCGGACCCCGGCGGCAGACCAATCCGGCGTCTAGTTGTAGTTCCTACACAGGTTGTGAGCGTGAAGGCGTAGACGGATAGCGAGGACCTCCAGTACGGAGGGGGTTACGACACCAACCCTCGACTGGAGGTCCTCGTGACTCACGCTAATGCCCCGCTGACGCCTGAGGGGCGTCGACGCCTGGCGGTCCTGATCGTCGAGCAGGGGTGGACGGTCCGTCGTGCTGCGGAGCGGTTGCAGGTCTCGCCCGCGACAGCGGCCAAGTGGGCCCGGCGCTACCGTGATGGCGAGCCGATGACGGACTGCTCGTCTCGTCCAGCGCGGTCGCCGCGGCGCTGCCCGCGCCGCCTTGAACGGCGCATCGTGAAGCTGCGGTACTGCCGGCGTTGGGGTCCGCACCGGATCGGCTATCACCTCGGGGTTCCGCGATCGACGGTTGGTCGCGTCCTGGCGCGTTATCGGATGCCGCTGCTGGTCCACCTCGACCAGGCCACCGGCCTGCCGGTCCGCAAGCCATCGCCGATCCGCTACGAGGCGGCGGCCCCGGGCGACCTGGTCCATGTGGACATCAAGAAGCTGGGCCGGATCCCGGACGGTGGTGGCTGGCGGGCCTTTGGTCGCGACTCCGAACAGCACCGACGCGCCCATGCCAGGACCGAGCGGGCCGGTCATGGTGGCGCGCCGACGTCGCGTGGCTACGTCTTCTTGCACCACGCGGTGGACGATCATTCCCGGCTGGCCTACTCCGAGCCGCTGCCTGACGAGCGCAAGGAGACCGCCGCGGCCTTCTGGGGCCGCGCCAACGCGTTCTTCGCCCAAGCCGGGATCACCGTCCGGGCAGTCATGACCGACAACGGCTCCTGCTACCGCTCACGCGACTTCGCCAACGCCCTCGGGCCCGCCATCAAACACCGACGGACCCGCCCCTACCGACCCCAGACCAACGGGAAGGTCGAGCGGTTCAACCGGACCCTGATCGTCGAATGGGCCTACGCCCAGGTCTATCTCTCCGACCAAGCCCGCGCAGCGACCTACCCCGACTGGCTCCACTCCTACAATCATCACCGACCCCACACCGGCATCGGAGGCCTCGTCCCCGCAGCCCGCGTTCACAACCTGTCGGGGAACTACATCTAGTTCAGATCCGGCGGACGGTCGCGGCCACGCAGACCGCGCCCCGGACCTGCACGCCGGCCGTCTCGAGTGCCCTGTGAGCCTCGAGGAGGGTCGCGCCGCTGGTCACCACATCGTCGATGAGCAGCACCGGCCCCGCTGAGCGCAGCCGCGCCAGCCAGCCGGCCCGCACCCGTAGCGCCCCATGCAGGTTGCTCGCCCGGGCGGCGGCGTCCAGCCCCGCCTGGTCGGCCAGCGGGCGAGCGTGACGCAGCCCGGGCAGCACCCGACGGCGAGGGCGGACGGCCAGGGCCAGGTCGCGCACCGGGTGGCGCCCGCGTGCGCGACGGGCGGAAGCGGACGACGGAACCGGCACCAGCGCTGCCGGCTGGCCCGGGCGGTCTGTGTCCGGGTGGTCCGGGTGCGCCTGGTCCGGGCCAGGCTGGTCCGGGCCAGGCTGGTCCAGGTCCACCTGGTCCGGGTCCACCTGGTCGAGGACGCCGGCCAGTGCCATCGCGAGCACGCCGTCCAGATCCGCGCGCCCGTGGTCCTTCCAGGCGTTCAGCGCCTCGCGCAGCGCTCCGTCGTAGTTGGCGGCGCTCCAGACCTGCAGCGGGCCACGGTTCGTGGCCAGCACCGGTCCGATCAGGCTGGACGCGCAGGACGGGCACCACCGAGTGCCGGTGACGCCACAGCCGCCGCACGTCCTGGCCAGCAGCAGGTCGGCCAGCCCGGTCACCCGCGGTGGGTCACGAGGGGATCGTGACCGAGGTCGCGGCCCCGAGATCGCGCCAGCCGCTGCCCGCCCGGACCACGACGTGTCCGTTCGCCAGGGTCAGGTACACCGAGGACACCCCCGAACCCGCCATCACCCCGACGGCCGACGGCAGCTTCGGCAGGGCGCTCACCTCACCGCCGACCTCGACCTGGTAGGGCTGGCGCTGACCCGACTGCCCGCCGAGCACGACCAGCGTGGTGCGGTCGGCCCAGGACACGTCGGAGACCGAGGCCAGCGACTGTCCGACCTGCCACGGCTGGGCCAGGGACGTCGGGCGGCCGGAGTCGCCGCGAACCACGCCCGCGACGTCCAGCCTCGTACTGCCGTCCGCCGCCGCGGAGACCACCGCGACGCGGGAGCCGTCGCGGGCCACGTCGAGCGCGATGACGGTGCGGCCGGTGAGCCAGCGGGGCTCCATCCGCACCGAGCTGTCGGGGCTCTGCGACGCAGCGGCACCCGAGCTGGTGGCGGGCGCGACCAGCATGCGACCAGCCGCGGCGCGATCCGCCGTCCACGCCCAGCCGGAACGGTCGATGACCGGCGGCACCAGGTCGCCGCCACGGCCCAGCTCCTCGGGAGCGGACTGGGCGGCGATCGACAGCAGTCGGGTGCCGGAGCCGTCGACACCGACCACCGCGTCGTCGTGCGGGCCGGCCGCGATGGAGCGCAGGCCGCTGACGTCCAGGCGTCCGGCGAACCGGCCGCTGATCTGCGGGCTCAGCGCACCGGCGGCGTCCAGGGTCTTCAGGCGGCCACCGGACAGCACCAGCACCGGGCCGGCGACCTGGACGTTGTCGCGGAATCCGAGGTCGGCGTCGGAGCCGCCGGCGCCGACCCCCGGCACCTGGAAGGCCCCGCCGCCCGCGGTCACCTCGATGTCGTTCACAGTCGGCAGCTGGTGCAGGGTCGCGAACAGCTGCGACCACAGCTGCTGGCGCTGGTCCGGGGAGGCGGCCAGGGCTCGGGTCGAGAGGTCGATCTGGGCCGTTCCGCCAGACGTGGGCACCGCGTCCACCCCGAGCGTCGTGCCGGTCGGGAAGCCGGTGGTCACCGCATCCTTCAGGTACGCCGGAGGGCCGGCCAGCAGGGCGCGGACCGCTGCGGTGGCCAGGCTCGCACGGCTGCCGGCGAACCAGCGCTGGTCGGAGACGAGCTGCCGGGTGCCGGTGGCCACGAACGAGATGCGCAGCGGTGTGTACGAGCGCTGGAACTCGTAGCGCGGCATCCACAGCCCGAACTGCGCTGACAGCGTCTCGATCCGCCAGACCTGGCCGAGGCGGCGCACCTGGAAGGTGGTGCGCGCGGTGGTGCCGGGCTTGGCCGGAGCGAAGCGACCGTCGGCGTCGATGGTGCCGTACACCGGCGCGCTGACGACCACCTCGCGGTTGACGCCACTGCCGTGCGAGACCACCGTCAGGGACGGGTCGTCGGGGTAGACGATCGTCCCCTGGGCCGGGCGCCAAGCAGCACGCGCCTCGCCGTCCAGGAACGTTCGGGCGACCGCGTGGTCACCGTCGAAGCCTGCGCCGGCCTTCAGGAAGCCACCGACGATCTCAGCCGGTCCGGCGTCCGGGCGCGGGCCGACCGGGGCGATCTGCAGCGGCTCGCGCGACGACCCCTCACCGATTGGCCGGCCGGCGCCGGCGACGCCGGAGTCCGGCATCGCGGAGCCGCACGCGGTCAGCGAGGCGACCAGGGCCAGCGCCAGGCCGCCCAGCAGCACCGATCGGCGGCGGCTCACTGCCGGCCCACCCACGGCGCGCCGCCGAAGTTGACCGGCGGGGACGGCAGACGCTGGTAGGCCTTGCCGACCTCGACCGGGGCCTCGTCCTCCTCGGGTGCCAGCGGCAGCGGGGACGACGTCAGCTCGCCGGCCGCAGTGCGCGGCAGAGTGAGTCGGAAGCAGGATCCCTGGCCAGGCTCGCCCCAGGCCTGCAGCCAGCCATGGTGCAGGCGCGCGTCCTCGATGGCGATCGACAGGCCGAGCCCGGTGCCGCCGACGGTGCGGGCACGCGACGGGTCGGCCCGCCAGAACCGGTTGAACACCAGTGCGGCCTCGCCCGGACGGAGCCCGACGCCGTGGTCGCGCACCGAGATCGCCACGCCCTCGTCGTCGATCGCGGTCCGCACCTCGACCGGCCGACCCTCGCCGTGCTCCAGGGCGTTGACCACGAGGTTGCGCAGGATGCGCTCGATGCGGCGCGGGTCGACGTCGGCCAGCGCGGGCTGGCCGGTGTCCACCACCACCAGCTCACTGCCCGTCCGGATGGCCAGCGGGGTCTCGTTCTCGATCACCCGGCTGACGATGTCGCGCAGGTCGACCGGCTCCACGTCCAGCAGGTCACCACCGGCGTCGATCCGGCTGATCTCGAGCAGGTCGGACAGCAGTGCCTCGAACCGGTCGAGCTGGGTCTGCAGCAGCTCGGCGGAGCGGGAGACGCCCGGCGCGAAGTCGGCCCGGGCCTCGTGCAGCAGGTCGCCGGCCATCCGGATCGTGGTGAGCGGAGTGCGCAGCTCGTGCGAGACGTCGCTGACGAAGCGCTGCTGCACGCGCGAGAGGTTCTCCAGCTGGCTGATGTGCGTCTGCAGGTTGTGCGCCATCGTGTTGAACGACCCGGCCAACCTGGCCAGGTCGTCCTCGCCGCGCGGCACCATGCGCTCCTGCAGCCGCCCGGAGGACAGCCGCTGGGCGACCATGGCGGCCTGCCGCACTGGCCGGACCACCTGCCGGGTGACCACGTACGCGACGCCGCCAACCAGGAGCACCAGCACCGCTCCGCCACCGACCAGGCTGCGCTGGACCAGGTTGATGGTGTCCTGCTCGCGCTCCAGGCTGAAGACGAAGTAGAGCTCGTAGGCCCCCGCCAACGGGACCTTCACGTTCGAGCCGATGGCGATGCCGGGCACGGTCTTGTCGGAGTCGTTGTAGCGGATCCGGACGAACTGCTCCTCCTGGTCGCCGGACCCGGTCACCCGCTGGCGCATGTCCGCCGGGATGATCGAACGGTCGACGGTGCGCGAGTTCAGGTCCGGCAGCACGGCGGGCAGGTCGTTGCCGAGGCTGCGCAGCAGGACCACGTCGCGGCTGCGGTCCGGGCTCGGCGAGGCGAGCCGGGGCAGCATGTCGGTGACCAGCAGGTTGAGACCGGTCGAGTCGGTGGCGGTCGCCAGCTGGGCCTGGGCGTCGACGAAGCCTCGCGTCGCCTCGCCACGGGCAGCGGTCAGCCGCTCGGCGACGAGACCGGACTGGATCCTCTGGAGCACCACCGTGCCGAGGGCGAACACGACGATCAGGCCCAGCAGCATCGTGGTCGACACCACGCGCAGCTGGAGCGAGCGCCGCCACCGGTGTCGCACCGCTGCGACCGGGCGGCCCAGGAGCTGCCACAAACCGTTCAGCTGCGTCACCCGGTGGTACCTGCCTTGTAGCCGACGCCACGGACGGTCACCACGATCTCGGGGTGTTCGGGGTCGAGCTCGATCTTCGAGCGCAGCCGCTGCACGTGCACGTTGACCAGGCGGGTGTCGCCGGCGTGCCGGTAGCCCCAGACCTGCTCGAGCAGCACCTCGCGGGAGAAGACCTGCCAGGGCTTGCGGGCCAGCGCGACCAACAGGTCGAACTCGAGCGGGGTCAGCGAGATGGGCGTGCCGTCGCGCACCACGGAGTGGCCGGCGACGTCGATCGTCAGGTCGCCGATGTCGAGTCGCTCCGGCGCGGCGTCCCCCGAGCTGCGCAGCCGGGCACGAACCCGGGCGATGAGCTCCTTGGGCTTGAAGGGCTTGACCACGTAGTCGTCGGCGCCGGACTCGAGGCCGACGACGACGTCCACCGTGTCGCTCTTGGCGGTGAGCATCACGATCGGCACCCCGGACTCGGCGCGGATCCGCCGGCAGACCTCGATGCCGTCGACACCGGGGAGCATCACGTCGAGCAGCACCAGGTCGGGGCGGACCTCGCGGAAGGTCGTCATGGCACCCTCGCCGTCACCGCAGTGAACCGGCTCGAAACCCTCGCCACGAAGCACGATGCCGAGCATCTCGGCCAGAGCAATGTCGTCATCGACGACCAGTACGCGACCCTTCATCGACCCGTTCCTCGTCCGCCCGGGGGCATGTGCAAGTCATGGCGGGGGATCCGCCTCATCCATGATCCCACCCCTGTGGTAGTCGACACACCAATCCATCCACAGGCTTGGTGCAGGCAGTGTGTCGGCCGTGTGCAGAGTCGCGCCCGAAACCGCCCAGGGGCGTGGCACGATTGCCCCCTGCTCACCGCGTGCCGGCGGGCTCAGGATCGAGGGGGAACGTCCGATGGTTCATCCACCTGGGTGGGAACCACCCGGTGCCGACGACCAGCGGTCGGGCGGCTGGGGGCAGCCGCGGTACGTCCCCATCCCGCCGAGCCAGGGACCGCCACCGCTGTACGGCGCCACCCCCGGGTACGGCCCCGGGCTGCCGCCCGGTCAGGCGTGGGCGCCACCGACCCCAGGAGTGGTCCCGCTGCGACCGCTGGGTCTGGGCGACGTGCTGGACGGCGCGGTGCGCACCATGCGGCACAACCCGCGGGTCATGTTCGGTCTCTCCGCACTGGTGATGGGTATCGCGGTCGTGCTGTCGACGGCGCTGCTGCTGCTCGGGCTGCCGCAGGCGCTCGACGCACTGGATCCCGCCAACGGCAGCTTCGGCGCTGACCAGGCGGCCGACCTGGTCGGTGCTGGGGTCGTCGCCGTGATCATCCCCGCCCTGGTCCAGGGGCTGGCCCTGTCGGTGCTGAACGGCATCCTGATCAGCGCGGTCAGCGACGCGGTCATCGGGCTGCGTCCGAGCACGGCCGAGGTGATCCGCCGGGTCGGTTGGCGCGGTGTCGGCCGCCTCGTGGCGCTCACGCTGCTCAGCAGCCTGCTGCTGCTGCTCGCCCTGGTGGTGATCGCCCTGCCGGTCGCCGGCCTCTACTTGCTCGCGCTGCCGGCCGGGGTGCTGGCCACCGTGGTCGGCGTGCCCCTGGCGATCTGCACGCTGGTCTACCTGTACATCCGACTGGCCTTCGCGGCACCGGCGATGCTGCTGGAGCGGCTGGGAGTCTGGGCCGCGCTGCGTCGCTCGTGGCGGCTCGGCACCGGCTCGTGGTGGCGGGTGCTCGGCGTCCTGCTGCTCACCGGGCTCATCGGCTGGGTGGCCTCGAGCCTGCTGCAGCTGCCCTTCGGCATCATCGGCGAGCTGGTCGGGGCGGCCATCGGGGTCGGCGACGACACCTCCACCATCACCATCTCGCTGCTGGTCTCGTCCGCCGTCTCGAACCTCGGCACGGTGGTGTCGGCCGCCGTGGTGTCACCGTTCGGGGCCGCGGTGGTCTGCCTGCTCTACATCGACCTGAGGATCCGGCGCGAGGGGCTGGACGTCGCGCTGGCCCGCGCCGCAGCCAACAACGCCAGCGCCCAGCGCGCCGAGGACCTGCCGTGATCCGGCCGACCCGGCCGACCCGGCCGACCCGCTTGACGCGGCGCCGCCTCGTGGGCCGGTGCCGGTGAGCCTGGGCTGGTCCACCGCACCGCTCGAGCCGGGCCGCATCCTGGCGCGGGAGTGGGCCCGACAGGAGCTGAGCGACCCGGTGTATGCCAGGGCCCGGCCCGGCCTGCTGCACCGCGCGGTGCAGTGGGTGCTCACCAAGCTGGGTGAGATCGACTTCCGGCCGTCCGCGCTGACCAACCCCTACGCGGCGCTCGCCCTGCTCGCCCTGCTCGTCGTGGTCGTCGCCGTGGTGGTCCGACTGCGCACCGGACGACTGCGTGGACCCAGTCGCGGCCCGCGCCAGGACGGACTGTTCGACGACGCCGTGCTCAGCGCCGGCCAGCACCGGCTGCTCGCCGAGCATGCCGCGGCGCAGGGACGCTGGGCCGACGCCGTCCGGGAGCGGTTCCGGGCCGTCGTCCGCTCGCTGGACGAGCGCGCGCTGCTGGACGACCGCCCCGGCCGGACCGCCGACGAGGCGGCCCGCGAGGCCGGCCGGGTGCTCCCCGACCTGGCCGACCGGCTGACCCTGGCCGCAACCGTCTTCGACGACGTCAGCTACGGCGACCGGCCGGCCACCGCCGAGGACGACGAGCGGCTGCGGGCGCTGGACACCGCGGTCGCCGGTGGCCGGCTCGGCGCGGGGACGCCGCGGTGAGGCGGGGCTGGCGTTTCCCGGCGATGCTCGCCGCCGTGCTGGTCGCCGCGGTCGGGCTGAGCCTGCTCCTGTTGCGTCCCAGTTCCGGGGCCCGGCTGGACCCGGCCAGCGCTGCCCCCGACGGCTCGCTGGCCCTTGTCCACGTGCTGCGCGACCACGGAGTCGACGTCCGGGTCCGGCACCGGTTCGCGGATGTCAGCAGGGACGTCGGCCAGGCCTCCGGCCCGGTCGGAGTGGTGGTCGCCCGGCCGGATCTGCTGGGCGTGGGGCGGGCGGCAGACCTGCGCCGGCTGACCCAGGACGGCCGTTCCGACCTCGTGGTGGTCGCCGCTGGCAACGACGTGCTGGCCGACCTCGACCTGCCCTACGGATCGGGCCCGGCCGCCGAGACCGGGCTGCTGCACCCGGCCTGCGGTGCCGCCCTGCCGACCCGGGCCGGCACCGCGTACTTCGACGACCTCGCCTACTCCCGCAACGACATCGCTCAGACGCACGGCCAGACCGCGTCCTGCTACCCGGTGCAGCGGCTGCCCGGCCAGCCGGCCGCCGCGGCCTACGTGGAGATCGCCTTCGACGACGGACGCATCACCACCCTGCTCGGCTCCGGCACCGCGATGACCAACGACCGGATCGGCACGGACGGCAACGCGTCCCTGTCCGTGGGCGCTCTGGGACGTCGGGCCGAGCTGGTCTGGTGGACGCCTGACCCGCTGGACGGCGCGCCGCAGGCCGAGGCACCGACGATCAACGAGCTGCTGCCGGACGCCGTGCGGTACGGGGCACTGCAGCTCGTCGTCGTCCTCGCGGTCGTCATCATCTGGCGGGCGCGCCGGTTCGGACGGCTGGTCCCCGAGCCGCTGCCGGTCGTCGTCCGAGCGATCGAGACCACCCGCGGACGGGCCCAGCTGTACCGCCGGGCGCGGGCGCGCGGGCGCGCCGCGCAGGTGCTGCGGGTCGCTGCCGTCCGGCGGCTGGCCACCCGAACCGGCCTGGCCCGCACGGCTGACGTCTCGGCCGTCGCCGCCGCCGTGGCCACCGCCACCGGACGACCCGCCGACCAGGTCGAGGACCTGCTGGTGGGACCTGACCCCGCGGATGACGCCACACTGGTGCGGCTTGCCCGCGACCTGGACGCCCTGGAGAAGGAGGTTCACCGACCGTGACCCAACAGCCCGCACCCGAGCCCCCCGGCGACCGTGCCGAGGAGGCGCGCGAGGCGCTGCGCGCGGTGCGCACCGAGGTCGCCAAGGCCGTGGTCGGCCAGGACGCCGCCGTCACCGGTCTGGTGATCGCCCTGCTGGCCGGCGGGCACGTGCTGCTCGAGGGCGTGCCCGGGGTGGCCAAGACCTTGCTGGTCCGCACCCTGGCCGCGGCGCTCGACCTGTCCACGTCGCGCGTGCAGTTCACCCCCGACCTGATGCCCGGTGACGTCACCGGCTCGCTGGTCTTCGATGCGCGGACGGCGGAGTTCTCGTTCCGCGAAGGCCCGGTGTTCACCAACCTGCTGCTTGCGGACGAGATCAACCGGACACCGCCCAAGACCCAGGCCTCGCTGCTCGAGGCCATGCAGGAGCGCCAGGTCAGCATCGACGGCACCCCTCGACCGCTACCCGACCCGTTCGTGGTCTGCGCGACCCAGAACCCGGTGGAGTACGAGGGGACCTACCCCCTGCCCGAGGCGCAGCTGGACCGCTTCCTACTGAAGCTGAACCTGCCGGTTCCGGCCCGCGAGCAGGAGGTGCAGGTGCTGCAGCGGCACGCGGACGGCTTCGACCCGAGCGACCTGCCCGGCGCCGGCGTCCGGGCCGTGGCCGGCCGCGAGCACCTGACCGCGGCCAGCGCCGCCGTACGGACCGTGCACGTCGCCCCCGAGGTGCTCGGCTACGTGGTCGACCTGGCCCGGGCGACGCGGGTGTCGCCGTCGCTGTCGCTGGGCGTCTCGCCGCGTGGCGCCACCGCGCTGCTGGCCACCAGCCGTGCGTGGGCCTGGCTGGCCGGCCGCACGTACGTGACGCCCGACGACGTGAAGGCCTTGGCGGCGGCGACCTTGCGACACCGGGTCTCGCTGCGACCGGAGGCCGAGCTCGAGGGCGTGACCGCGGACGCCGTGCTGGACGGGGTGCTGGCTTCGGTACCCGTTCCCCGATGAGGCGGCCGGCGTGGCGCTGACCGGTCGGTGCGCCCTGCTCGCCCTGCTCGGGGTGGGCTGGGTGGCGTTGGTGCAGCCCAGCGTGGCGGGCGTCGGCGTCTGGTTGCTCGTGCTCGCGACCGCCATCGCCCTGGACCTGCTGCTCGCGGCCAGCCCAGGAAGGCTGACGGTCACCCGGGCGGCGACTGGCTCGGTCCGGCTGGGTGAGCCGACGTCGTCCGAGCTGACCGTGCTGAACTCCGGACGACGCCGGCTGCGCGCGCTGGTCCGGGACGCCTGGCAGCCGTCCGCCGGTGCGTCCGACGTCCGCCAGCGGCTCGACGTCCCGGCCGGCGAGCGACGTCGGGTCAGCACCGCGCTGCTGGCCCGCCGGCGCGGCGACCTGCGGGCGGATCGCCTGACGGTGCGCTCGCTGGGGCCGCTGCGGGTGGCCGCCCGCCAGCGCTCCATCGCGACGCCGGGTCGGCTGCGGGTGCTGCCCCCGTTCACCTCGCGCAAGCACCTGCCGAGCCGGTTGGCTCGGCTGCGCGAGATCGACGGCCGGTCCAGCGTGAACGTGCGCGGCCAGGGCACCGAGTTCGACTCGCTGCGCGACTACGTCGCCGGGGACGATGTGCGCAGCATCGACTGGCGGGCCACCGCCCGGCGCAGCGAGGTCCTGGTGCGCACCTGGCGCCCGGAGCGGGACCGCCGGGTCGTGCTCGTGCTGGACACCTCACGCACCGCAGCGGCCCGGGTCGGTGACGAGCCGCGGCTGGATGCGGCGATGGACGCCGCCCTGCTGCTTGCCGCACTCGCCAGCCGGGCCGGTGACCGGGTCGACCTGATCGCGGTCGACCGCCGGCTCCGGGCTCGGGTCGAGGGTGCGGGCGCGTCGTCCCTGCTGTCGGCGCTGGTCAGCGCGATGGTGCCGCTGCAGGCCGAGCTGGTCGAGGCGGACTGGTCGGTGGCGGTCGGTGCGATCGCCGGGCGGCTCACCCAGCGCTCGCTGGTGGTGCTGCTGACGTCGCTGGACTCCGCGGTGGTCGAGGAGGGACTGCTCCCGGTGCTCGGCCAGCTGACCCGGCGGCACCAGGTGGTGGTCGCCTCGGTCGCCGATCCGGAGATCGAGCGGATGAGCCGGGTGCGGACCAGTGCCGAGGACGTGTACGCCGCCGCGGCCGCCGAACGGACGCGGCTGGAGCGCGAGCGGGTGGCCCGGCTGCTCGGCCGACTCGGTGCCGACGTGGTGGACGCCTCCCCCGTCGACCTGCCGCCGCGGCTCGCGGACCGCTACCTCGAGCTCAAGGCCGCCGGCAGGCTCTGAGGGCAGCTCAGGCCGCCGGGCACTGACCGCGTCAGCTGAACTGGGTGAGTGAGAGGACGTTCCCGTCGGGATCGCTGAACCACGCGATGCGGTCGCCGTTCGGGGTGGTCCACACGCCCTGGGCGTCCTGCTCCATGCCGTCGTAGCGGGCGAACACCACGCCGGCGGATTCGAGGCCGGTGACCGTCTCGCCGATGTCGGCGACCCGCCAGCCCAGGACGGTGTAGCCGGGCTTGGCGACCTCACCCACCGCAGTGACGCGCAGCATCGTGCCGTGCGCCTCGAACACACAGGCGTACGGGTTCTCATCGACGACCGGGAGCCCGAGAACGGACTCGTAGAAGGTCCGCGCCCTGGCCAGGTCGGCGGTGGGAGCGAAAGCAATCAGGTCACTGTCAGCGAGCACGTCGACTCCTCGGGCTCTGGTCCTCGACCGTCCGGCGCATGACCCAGCGCCACTTCGCGATGCGACGGTCACGGTCGAAGCCGAACTCCTCGAACAGGCTCTCCGGGCCGGTGTGCAAGTAGGCGCCTCGCTGCGGTCCGCGGCCCTCCAGCTGCTCGGGGTACGCCTCGACGACACCTCCGCCGGCCTGGCCGATCGCGCTCAGCGCCGCGGCCAGCGCGGCCCGGACCACGCCCTGGCGCCGGTGCTTGCTGTCGGCGAAGACGCAGCCGATCCGCCAGTCGGGCAGGTCCACGAGCTCCTTCTCGTAGGCCTTGGCGTTCTTGATCGTGGCGACCTCGCCGGGCGGCCCGTACTGGCACCAGCCCACGCACTCACCGTCGAGATAGGCGAGGATCTGGTGCACCGTTCCGTTCTCGACGTGCGCACACTTCGCCGCGCGGTTGCCCTCCCGCGTCTCCTGGAATCCGTCCGGGTGGAAGCCGATGCACCAGCACCCACCCCAGACGCCGTTGTTCGCCTCGACCAAGGCAGCGAAATCGGCCCACGTCTGCGGCGTGAGCGGCTTGGTCACGTACTCCCCCATCGGTGGCGTCGTCACCACACCACCCTGCCTCAGCCGCTGACCGGCAGCGAGTCCCCGACGTAGGCCTCTTCCAGGTCGCCGATCTCGCCGCGTGCCACCGCCCACCGGCCGAGCGTGAACACGTACGTCAGGAACGCGGCCTCCACCAGCACGCCGATGCCGATCCGCGCCCACGTCGGCAGCGGGGACGGCGTCACGAACGCCTCGATCACGCCGGAGACCGCCAGCACCAGCACCAGTCCCATCGCGATGGCGACCGCCGCGCGACCCTCCTCGGCCAGCGCCCGCGAGCGGGTCCGTGGCCCGGGGTCGATCCAGGCCCAGCACAGTCGCAGCCCGGCACCCGCGGCGATGAATACCGCGGTGAGCTCGAGCAGGCCGTGCGGCAGGATCAGGCCGAAGAAGAGGTCCAGCCGTCCGCCGCTGGCCATCAGCCCGCCGACCACACCGACGTTCATCGCGTTCGAGTAGAGGATCCACAGCACGGGCAGGCCGAGCACCCCCGAGGCGATGCACAGTGCGGCGATCCAGGCGTTGTTGGTCCACACCTGGGCGGCGAAGCTGCCGGCCGCGTACTGCGAGTAGTAGCTCTCGAAGTCGTTCTGCACCAGGCTGCGGATCTTGTCGTCCGTGGCCACCGCCGCCTGCACCTGCGGGTGGGTTGCGACCCACCAGCCCATCGCGAGCGCCACCAGCAGGGACGCCAGCGCGCACATCCCCCACCACCAGCGCGTGCGGTACAGCGCGGCCGGGAACGACGTCGTGAAGAACCGGGACAGGTCACGCCAGGCCGCCTCGTGGCTGCCCGTCGTCGCCGCCCGGGCCCGGGCCACCAGGGTGGACAGCCGGGCGACCAGCGCCGGGTCCGGCGCGGTGGACCGGACGACGGACAGCTGGGTGCCGACCCGCTCGTACAGGGCCACCAGCTCGTCTGCCTCGGCTCCGCTGAGCCGCCGTCGACCGCTCAGGTCGTGCAGCCGCGCCCACTCGTCACGGTGCGCGCTGACGTAGGCGTCCAGGTCCACTCGCCGACCCTATTGCCTGCTCACGTGGACTGCGGGGGCAACCCGCTAGCCTGCCCGAATGGACGCGATGGTGACCGGCGACGCGGTCCTGCTCGACGTCCGTCCGGCGTCCTTCGCCTCGCGCGCGGTGTCCGGCTCGATCGACCTCGGGACCGAGGTGCTCGTCCTGCTCGGGCTGTTCGTGGTCATGACCCAGCTGGTCGCTGGCCTGGACGGCGCGGCCGCGGCGGCTCTCACCCTCGTCGTGCTCATCGCGGTGGCGGTCGGCGTACCGGTCACCATCGAGACGCTGACCCGCGGCCGGACGCTGGGCAAGCTGATCATGGGGATGCGCGCGGTGCGCGACGACGGGGGCCCCATCCGCTTCCGGCACGCCCTGGTACGCGGCCTGGTCGGCTTCGTCGAGATCTGGGTGCTTTGGGGGGTGCCGGCACTGATCAGCTCGCTGGTCTCGCCCGACGGCAAGCGGCTCGGCGACCTGGCGGCCGGCACGTACGTGGTGCGCGAGCGTCCGTCCCGGCAGGTCTCGGTGATGGCCACGATGCCGCCGCAGCTGGCCGGTTGGGCCCGGCACGCCGACATCGGGCGGCTGCCCGACGGGCTCGCGCTGGCCGTCCGGCAGTTCCTGAGCCGCGCGAACGGCATGCACCTGGCGGCCCGAGCCGACATGGCCCACTCGCTGGCCGACGCCGTGTGCGAGCACGTGTCGCCGCAGCCGCCACCTGGCACCCACCCCGAGCTGGTGCTGGCGGCGGTGCTCGCCGAGCGACGCAACCGGGACGTCGTCCGGCTGGCCCGTGAGCAGCAGCAGCGGTACCGGTTGGCCGGCACGAACTCGGTGGAAGCAGCACTGGCGCGGGTGCACCGCCCCTGAGGACGGCGCACCCGCGCCAGTCATGGACCGCCCGGCGGGCGGCCGGTCAGCTCAGTACCGGTAGTGCTCCGGCTTGTACGGGCCTTCGACCGGCACGCCGAGGTACTCGGCCTGGGCCTTGGACAGCTCGGTCAGCTGGACGCCGAGGGCGTCCAGGTGCAGCCGGGCGACCTTCTCGTCCAGGTGCTTAGGCAGCACGTGCACGCCGAGCGGGTACTCCTCGCCGCGGGTGAACAGCTCGATCTGGGCGATCGTCTGGTTCGAGAAGGAGTTGCTCATCACGAAGCTCGGGTGACCGGTGGCGTTGCCGAGGTTCAGCAGACGCCCCTCGGACAGCACGATGATCGAGTGGCCGTCCGCGAAGGTCCACTCGTGCACCTGCGGCTTGATCTCGGTGCGGGTGACACCGGGGAGGCGGGCCAGCCCGGCCATGTCGATCTCGTTGTCGAAGTGGCCGATGTTGCCGACGATCGCCTGGTGCTTCATCTTCTGCATGTGGTCGGCGGTGATCACGTCGTAGCAGCCCGTGGTGGTGACGAAGATGTCGACGTCGCCGACCACGTCCTCGAGGCGGGCGACCTGGTAGCCCTCCATCGCGGCCTGCAGCGCGCAGATCGGGTCGACCTCGGTGATCAGCACCCGAGCGCCCTGGCCGCGCAGTGAGTCCGCGCAGCCCTTGCCGACGTCACCGAAGCCGGCGACCAGCGCCACCTTGCCGCCGATCAGCACGTCAGTCGCCCGGTTGATGCCGTCGATCAGGCTGTGCCGGCAGCCGTACTTGTTGTCGAACTTGCTCTTGGTCACCGAGTCGTTGACGTTGATCGCGGTGAACAGCAGCTCGCCGGCCTCGGCCAGCTGGTAGAGCCGGTGCACGCCGGTCGTGGTCTCCTCGGTCACGCCCTGGATGCCGTCGGCGACCGTCGTCCACTTGGTCGGCTCGGCCGCGATGGTGGAGCGCAGCACGTCGAGGATGACGCGGTACTCCTCGGAGTCGGCCTCGGTCGTCTCGGGCACCGCGCCGGCACCCTCGAACTCCTTGCCCTTGTGCACGAGCAGGGTGGCGTCGCCGCCGTCGTCCAGGATCATGTTCGGACCCTCGCCACCGGGCCAGGTCAGGATCTTGACCGTGCAGTCCCAGTACTCGGGCAGCGTCTCGCCCTTCCAAGCGAAGACCGGGACGCCCTGCGGGTCGTCGACGGTTCCGTTCGGGCCGACGACGGCGGCCGCGGCCGCCTCGTCCTGGGTGGAGAAGATGTTGCAGGAGGCCCAGCGCACCTGCGCGCCGAGAGCCGTCAGGGTCTCGATCAGCACGGCGGTCTGCACGGTCATGTGCAGCGAGCCGGCGATCCGGGCGCCGGCCAGCGGCTGGCTCGGGCCGAACTCCTCGCGCAGGGACATCAGGCCGGGCATCTCGTGCTCGGCCAAGCGGATCTGGTGCCGGCCGGCCTCGGCCAGGTTGAGGTCGCGGACCTGGTAGTCGAACGTCATGGGTGTGCCTTTCGGGTTCGCCGTGCTTCATCGGGTGCGTCATCGGGTACGAGGAACGGACCAGCCCAGGGGCCAGCACGCTCGCACCCGGCGCGGCCCCTCTGGGCCTGCGGCATCACCGACGCCGGAAACGACATCCACCTTACCGCGTCCGGCCACGACCCACCGACTCGTGGTGGGTTGCGGGGGTCTCACCGGCCCGTGAGACCCCCGCAACCCACCACAAGTGCGGGAAAAGGGGCGGGCGGGAAGGGGGCGGGCGGGAAGGGGGCGGGAAGGGGCGGCGGGGGGTGGGGGGACGGGGGATCAGGGGCGGCGGATGTCGGGCTCGAGGTAGATCACGCTGGCGATCGGGACGGCGTCGCGCACCCGGCGCTCGGCGGCGTCGATCGCCAGGGCCACGTCGGCGGCGGTCTCGGTCGCGCCGACCGCGATCTTGGCGGCGACCAGCAGCTCCTCAGGGCCGAGGTGCAGGGTCTTCATGTGGATCACGGACTCGACGCCCGGCCCGACCAGGGCGGCCTCGATGGCGCGCACGTTCGCCACCGTGGCCGACTCCCCCAGCAGCAGCGACTTCATCTCGACGGCCAGCACCACGGCGACGCTGACCAGGAGCGCGCCGATCATCGCCGTGCCCGCGGCGTCCCAGCGTCCGTTGCCGGTGACCAGCGTCATCGAGACGCCGAAGAGCGCGAAGACCAGGCCGATCAACGCGGCCAGGTCCTCCAGCAGCACCACCGGCAGCTCGGGTGCCTTCGCCGTCCGCACGAACTGCACCCACGACAGGCCGCCGCGCACCTCGTTGGACTCGTGGATCGCCGTCCGGAACGAGAACGACTCCATCGCGATCGCGCCCAGCAGCACCACGATCGGAACCCATCTCCAGGCGTCGATCCCGTGCGGGTCGTGCCACTTGTGCCACGCCTCGTAGAGCGCGAACAGGCCACCGATGCTGAACAGCACGATCGAGACGATGAAGCCGTACACGTACCGCTCGCGGCCGTAGCCGAACGGGTGCTCGGCGGTCGCCTCCCGCTCGGACCGCTTGCCGCCGACCAGCAGCAGCACCTGGTTGCCGGAGTCGGCCAGCGAGTGGATGCCCTCGGCCAGCATCGAGCTCGACGCGGTCAACGCGAACGCGCCGAACTTGGTGACCGCGATCCCCAGGTTCGCGGCGAGCGCCGCGACGATCGCAGTCTTGCCACCACTTGCCGACATGCCGGTGCTCCAGTGCTCGAATCGGTGGGCTCAGCGCGCGTCGCGCAGGTCCGCGACGTGCGGTGACAGCCCGGGGTCCAGCCCGAGCGCCAGGGCGAGGTAGACGGACGCGAAGTCGGTGCGCGCCACCAACCCGGACAGCCGCTCGAGCGGGTGCCCGGGATCGGCGGCGACCTCGCTGACCGCGACCCCGACGTCCTCGGCCAGCCCGCGCACCCGGTCCGCCAGCTCGGCGGCCTCGAAGACGTCCTGGCCGTCCCGCGCCGGGTCCGGTGGCGGCTCGCGCAGCATCAGCAGGCGCAGGCTCGGCCCGGTCGGTGCGTCCAGGAACGGGTCGGCGAACACGTCGTCCGGCCGTCCGGTGAACGGTCCGTCGAACGTCGCGACCACCTCGCTCGCGTCGTCCGGGAGTGAGCCGAACACGGCGGGCGTGCGCGCGGTGCGGGCCAGCATGGCGGCGGCCCGTCGCGCCGCCACGCCGGTGACGAGGCCGTCACCGAGCACCACCGGCACGGAACCGGCCAGCTGCACCGCGAGCACCTTGGCGGGGTTCACGAACGACTCGGACGCCGGACGGGCCGCCTCGGCCTCGTCGTCCAGCCGGTCGGCCACCCGGGCGAGCAGCGCGTCGTCCACGTCCACCATGCCGAGCGCGTAGGCGGCCTGCAGCACCGGGACGAGCAGCGACCAGAACGAGGTGCGCGAGCTGGCACCGGCCGCCGACCGGCCCGGCTCGTGCGGCCGCTTCACCGGGACGTGCACGCCCCGGGCCCGCGCGCACACGTCGGCCAGCGGCGAGTCCGGCGCACCGACGGTGAGCAGCCGGGCGCCGCGGCGTCCGGCCTCCGCCGCCAGTGCCAACGGGCCGCCCGCGCGTCCGGACAGCGACACGGCGACGACCAGGTCCAGCGGACCGACCCAGCCGGGCAACGGCAGGCCGCGGCGCACCGTGACCGGGATCGGGGCACCGGCCCCGGCGAGCAGGGCCAGCACGTCGGCCACCATCGCCGACCCACCGAGCGAGGCCACCAGCACCGATCGGGGGCGGTCACCGTCCCCGATGGAGGCGACGCCGGCCTCGTGACCGCGGACGATCGCCTCGCGCACCTGGGCGCCGGCCGTGGCCAGCGCGCGCAGCACGCCGGTCGGGTCCGCCGACCCGATCGCCTCGGCGTCGTCCAGCAGCTCGGTGTCCATCAGGGTCGCACCCGCTCAGGTCGACGGCGGACGGGCCTCGTCGATCAGCATCACCGGGATCCCGTCGTCCACCCGGTACGCGAGGCCGCAGTCCGCGCCGGTGCAGACCAGCTCGGGCGCACCCGTGGGGCCGGTCTCGTCACGGACTTCGGACAGGCACTTGGGGCAACGCAGGATCGCGCGCAGCCACGGCTCGATGGCATTCGGTGTGGTCACGGGGACAGCCTGCCAGGTCAGGCCCGGATGAGCGCCAGTGCCCGGTCACGAACCTGCGCCATCGTCGCCCGGTCGACCGCCTCGACGTTGAGCCGCAGCAGCGGTTCGGTGTTGCTGGCCCGCAGGTTCAGCGACCAGGTCAGCCGGCCGTCCGGGGCGTCGCAGGTCAGGCTCAGCCCGTCCAGGTGGTCCTCCTGCACGCCGTCGCCGGCGAACGCCAGCCGGACCGCCTCGGTGCGCTCGACGGGGTCCGACACAGTGCTGTTCAGCTCACCGGAGGCGACGTACCGCTCGTAGCGGCCGACCAGCGCGGACAGGGGGCCGGCCTGCTCGCCGAGTGCGGCCAGCACGTGCATCGCGGCCAGCATCCCGGTGTCCGCGAACCAGAAGTCGCGGAAGTAGTAGTGCGCCGAGTGCTCGCCGCCGAACACGGCGTCGTGCTCGGCCATCTGGGCCTTGATGAATGAGTGGCCGACCCGGGTCCGCACCGCTCGTGCGCCGAGCTCGCCGACCAGCTCCGGGACGGCCCGCGAGGTGATCAGGTTGTGGATCACGGTGGGGCTGCCGCCAGCGGCCAGGTCCTGCTCGATCTCGCGGGCGGCGACCAGGGCGGTGACCGCGCTCGGGCTGACCGGCTCGCCGAGCTCGTCGACCACGAAGCAACGGTCCGCGTCGCCGTCGAAGGCCAGCCCGAGGTCGGCCCCGTGCGCCAGCACCGCGGCCTGCAGGTCCACCAGGTTCGCCGGCTCGAGCGGGTTGGCCTCGTGGTTGGGGAACGAGCCGTCGAGCTCGAAGTACAGCGGGACGACGTCCAGCGGCAGGGGGGCCAGGCCGCAGGCAGTGCCGAGCACCGCGGGTGCGGTCAGTCCAGCCATCCCGTTGCCGGCGTCGACGACGACCTTGAGCGGACGGCTCTCGCGCAGGTCCACCAGGTCGCGCAGGTGGCGGCCGTAGTCGACCAGTACGTCGCGACGCACCTGGCCGGCGGCGGGCGCGCGCTCCTCGCCGCGCGCGAGCAGTTGCTCGGCGATCCGCCGGACGTCGGCCAGGCCGGTGTCCTGGCCGACCGGCCGGGCCCCGGCCCGGCAGAGCTTGATCCCGTTGTACTGCGCCGGGTTGTGGCTCGCGGTGAACATCGCGCCGGGGCAGTCCAGCGCCCCCGAGGCGTAGTACAGGGCGTCGGTGGAGACCAGCCCGACCAGGATCACGTCCTTGCCGCGCGAGCGCGCCCCGGCGGCGAAGGCGTCGGCCAGCCCGGGCGAGGAGTCACGCATGTCATGGCCCACGACCACGGAGCCGGACCGGTCGTCGGCCACCACCTCGGCGAAGGCCGCGCCCAGCGCTCGGGCGACCCGCTCGTCGAGCTGTTCGGGGACCACGCCACGCACGTCGTACGCCTTGACGATCGAGGACAGGCTGGGCATCCGGGCTCCGCGGTCGGTGTTGAGCGGACCCTCGGGGCCGGGGTCGCGGTGCCCGAGCCTAGCCGGGGCCACGACGGACCCCGGCGTCGGTCAGCTGACCTTGCGGGTGCGCTCGATCACGTCGCTGACGGACAGCTCGATACCCAGGTGGCTCCAGGTCTTGTGACCGCAGACGCGGCAGGAGATGAAGTCGACCGGGGTGCCGTCGGTGAGGTTCATCGACAGCGAGGTGACCCGCGGCGACGAGCACCCGAGGCAGGACGCGACGGTGCGGGCCTCGCGCTGGGTCAGCGAGCCGAGCGGCAGGGAGGGGCGTGCGGCGGCGGAACGAGCCATCAGGGTGACCTTCCGAGCGGAGCAGGAAACGCGCCGGGCGAGCGCGACATTTACAACGTCGTCCAGCCGCCCGGAAACCTTGAGCAGTCGGCGTGTCGCGACTATTCGGACAGCGCCGACCACAGTCCTCCCGCCCATCTCATACCTGGTCTCAGACGCGGTCTCAGATCTGGTCGCGGTCGCGCAGCACCCGCAGGTGGCCCCGGCGCCCGATCTCGACCGTGCCGGCGGCGACCGCGGGAGCGGCCGGCATCACCGGACGCGCGGCCTCGCGGACGGCGTTCGCCAGGGCCAGCAGGTCGTCGTCGCTCGGACCGGCCGGCTCGACCTCCGGCGCCAGACGCATCACCTCCCACCCCCGGGGGGCGGTCAGCCGCTCGGCGTGCACGGCGCACAGGTCGTAGCAGTGCGGCTCGGCGTAGGTCGCGAGCGGACCGAGCACCGCCGTGGAGTCCGCGTACACGTACGTCAGGGTCGCGATGGCCGTGCGGGTGCACGCAGGGCGGGTGCACCGACGCAGGGGGTTCACGAGGTTCGACGTTACCGGCCCGGAGCGACACCGAGCGGGATTGCCGGACCGGGCGCAGGTCGTGTCGGGCGCAGCGACGTCAGCGCCGTCCGGGTCGACCTAGACTGGCGGGGTGCTGCGCCGGCCCCCTCCCATCCCAGACCCGCGCTCAGGTGCCCGGGTCCCTCGGCGGGACCGCCGCGGCCGCGGGCTGCGTGGCCCCCTCGCTCCGGCCGACCTGCCCGCGCACCGCTCCCGCCGTGCCCAGTTCGACGACCTCGTACTGGACGCCGCCGACCGGCTCGAGCAGCGCTGGTCGCGCGAGCTGGACGGCGTCGAGTTCGCGGTGGAGGACGTACCACCCAGCGACCCGGCGCCGTGGGAGCACGGCGAAGTGCCGCTGGGCCGGCTGTTCCCCGCGCAGGGCGCGCTGTCCGCCCGGGTGGTCGTCTACCGGCGTCCGCTGGAGACCCGCGCACCGGACCGCGAGGCGCTGGCCGCGATGGTGCACGAGGTGGTCGTCGAACAGGTGGCGCACCTGCTCGACCTGGACCCCCGCCAGGTCGACCCGGGGCTGGACGACGACTAGCGCCGAAGCGCGCTAGTCGGCCGCCGCGGCGATGTCCGCCGGCACCCGGGACAGCACCACCGGACGCAGCGGCAGCGAGGTGATCAGCAGCCCGGTGGCCAGCTGGACCCGCATCTCGCGAGCCGCCAGCACCGGACCGCCGCCCGGCCGCGGCTTCAGCCAGACGGATGCGCCGACCAGCGGCACGACGCGCGTGATGCCGCCAGTCAGATCCACCGTGCTGGTGGTGATGGCGCCGTCCGCACCCACGGACACCACGTCGATCGAACCCGCCTTGGCAGGGGTGCTGAGCAGCAGGTCCGTCTGCCAGCCCGCGGGCTGGGCCACGTAGGCCAGCCCGATCAGCGAGGACACCGGCGAGCTCGATGCCGACCAGGCGAGGTCCGCGCCGGCAGCGGTCTGCGCGGTCCGGACCATCGCGCCGGCGACGACCGGCTCGTCCGACGTCACCTGCACCGCGTAGGCACCGGCCGGCACGGCCGACAGGTCCACGTCGTGCGAGGACCCGGCCGGGACCCGGACGACGGCTTCGTCCCCGAGGTCGACGTCGCCCTTCTCACCGATCAGTCGCACCTGGGTGACCGCCTCGCTCGGTCCAGGGACGGCGATGCGCAGCAGCGCACCCGCGCCCTGCACCCGCACCCCCGGCACGAGCACGGTCCGGGCGGCCGGCAGCGAGGCGACCACGTCGTCACCGCCGAGCGGCGTGGTGCCATCCAGCCACGAGTCGTTCAGCACCGCGCTCACCGTGCCGCCGCTGCTGCGCACGTGCACCACCGGCGCCTTGACGTCCGGCGCGAGCGCGTCCAGCAGCAGCACGGTGCGCGAGTGCGCGGCCAACGCGACCGTGCTGCCCGGCGTCCGGGTCACCGGACCGGTCTCGCCGAGCACGTCGACACTGACCTGCGCGGTGGACTCGTGCGGGTTGCTGAGCACCAGCCGGCCCCGGCGTCCGACGTCCGTGCCGCCGCCGACCAGCCAGATGTCGTCGGAGGGCTCGGTGCAGGTGGCGCTGCTCAGAGCGCGCAGGTCGCCGGTCGGCACGAGGGTGACCTGCTCGGCGACGGCGCCGGGGGCGGCGGCCCCGCGTGCCCGGACGACCGGTGAGACGTCGGACGTCACGCCGGTCCCGACCCGCGCGGACAGGTCCTGACCGG
The DNA here is from genome assembly GCF_049994355.1 of Angustibacter sp. McL0619. Classification (NCBI taxonomy): domain Bacteria; kingdom Bacillati; phylum Actinomycetota; class Actinomycetes; order Kineosporiales; family Kineosporiaceae; genus Angustibacter; species Angustibacter sp. McL0619. Next base: position 3,674,299 of record NZ_CP188257.1, read on the forward strand.
TGCCGATCGGCGCCGAGGACTGCTTGCCCGCCACCACCTGGAGGGTCCCGGTGGCGGCGGCGCCGCCGACGTTCGCGGCCGGACGCAGTGCGGCCGACGGCGCGGCCCCGAACACCTGCGCCGGTGCCGGAGCGGTCGAGCTGGCGGCACCGCGGACGCCGACCGTCTCCGGGCCCGGACAGACCAGGTCACGGGCGTCCACCGGCACCGCGTGCGGCGTGCGCGGTTTGGCCGAGGTCGGCTGGCCGGCCCGCGCCGGCGGGATCGTCACCGCCACCGCGACCACGCCCAGCCCCAGCACCGGAACCGCCAGCTTGGCCCCCAGCTGGGCCCAGCGGGCCACGCTCATCGCAGCTCTCCGGTCGGACGCCGCACCGGCAGCGCGAGCAACGTCACGAGTGCGAGCAGGGCGAGCTGCAGCCAGCGCCAGCTGGTCACTGTCCTGTCGCCCGCGGTGATCACCAGGTGCCCGCCCGCGGCCGGCACCCGGTACGCCTGCCGCCAGCTGCCGTCGCCGGCCAGCCGGACCGCCTGCAGCGGCGTGCCGTTCAGCTCGGCGTGACGCAGCGCGGTCGGCTTCTCGGACAGCACCACGACGCGACCCTTGCCACCGGCCGGCACCTTCGTGTCGACCACCCCGTGCGGACCGGACGTCGGGACGGCGCTGAGCGCCTTGCCCGACGAGGACACCAGCTGCACGCGAGCCGTGGCGTCCAAGCCGCCGGACCCGACCCGGTAGAGCTGGCCGTCGGCCGAGCGGCCGATCCGGGCCAGGCCGGCGGTCGACTCCAGCCGGTCGGTGAGCTCGGCCGGTGCCGGGTCGCGGACCAGCACGAAGCCGACCGCGAGCTGGCGCAGTGCGTCGACGACGTCCTTGCCGCGAGGCACCGTCCCGGGGTCGACCAGGGTGGCGACCACTGCACGCGCCGGGTCGACGTCCGCACCGGACCCGGCCGGGGCCCGGACATCGCGCGCGACCGCACCGGGCTCGCCGCCGTCCAGCAGGTAGGTCAGTCGGCCGGCGTCGGCCGCCAGCACGAGGGTGCGGACCGCGAGCGGACCGTAGGCGGCGTCCGCGGCGACGGCGGGCAGGCCGCCGCCCTTCGTGTGCTGCAGCGGCCCGTCGGCGCCCTGCCAGGCCCAGCCCGCCGCGGCCACCAGCGGTGCCAGGACGGCGACCACGACGAGGGGCGCGAGCAGCAGCTGGCGCCAGCCGAAGCCGTACCGGGCCAGCCGGGTCTGCAGACCGTCGACCGCGACCAGCGGTGCGGCCAGCAGCGCGAGCAGCGCCAGCAAGGCACCGCTGCCCGCCCAGCCGGTCAGCACCTGCTGCCCCGGCCGGCTGACCCGGACCGTGGGAGCCAGCACGGCCAGCGCGAGCCCGAGCACGGCGATCATCCCGAACGCGGCGACCACCCAGCCACGTCCACCGCCGCGCAGCAGCGCGACCAGCGCGAGCAGAGTGAGCGGTCCGAGCCACAGCGCCACGGTCCACAGCGGCCAGCCCTGGTGCAGCCCGAGGACGTCCGTCCAGGCCCGCCAGACGCTCAGGCCGTCCGCCAGTTGGCCGACCGGTGCCGGGTCGGCGACCGCGCCGGGCCCGGCGAGCAGCAACCGCGGATAGTCCAGCAGCTCGACCAACCACGGTCCGAGCAGCGCCACGGACAGCACCGCGACCAGCAGGGCGCGCAGCCGGGCAGTACCCCGAGCCAGCAGCACGCCGGCCAGCGCGATCGCCACACCCGCAGCGCCCAGCGCCGGGACGGCGGAGCCGACCACCGCGATGCCCAGCGCCGCCGCGAAGGTCGCGGTCAGCCGGCCCGGACCCTGCCTGGTCAGCGCGCGGCCCAGCACCGCAGCGACCAGCGGGAGGATGACAGTCACGGCCACCGGGCCGACCCGGCCCTGGCTGACGGCCGTGGTCAGGATCGGTGCGGCTCCCCAGACCAGGGCCGCCCAGGCACGCATCCACCGGGAGCGGGTGGCGAAGCCGGCAGCCGCGTAGGCGGACAGTGCCGCGAGCACCGGCGCGGCCACCAGCAGCACGGTGATGCTGCGCGCTGGAGCTTCGACGCCGGCCACGGTCTGGACCAGCCGGATCCACCCGGCGTCCAGCAGGGCGGCCGGCGAGGCGAGCTGCTCGGTGCCCAGGCCGGGGCCGCGGACGGCGTCGAGTCCGGCGTGCCAGTGCTGCACGGCGTCCGCAGGGCTCGGTCGCAGCTCGCCGCCGGTTAAGGACCCGGTGCCCAGCCCGGCGTCCGCGAGCCGGCGCCAGGCCACCGCGGTGACCGTGACCAGGACGGCGATCACCCAGGTCAGCGGGTGCCGCAGCACCCGTCGCGGCCAGGTGAGCGGGGTGATCAGTACGGGTTCGGCCTCTTCGGCCGTCGGCCCGGTCTCGCCCAGCGCGGCCGCTGGGTCCGCCGGGTTGCCGATCGGGTGCGCGGCGTCGTCCTCGCCGGCGGCCCAGCCGCTGAGCACGTCCGCGGCCCGGCGCATCGGCGCCATCCGAGGGCTGAGCAGCGAGGACAGGCTGCGGCCGGGAACGCGACGGCGGCCGCGGGCCCGCCAGCGCGACCCGAGCCAGCGCCAGGGCGCGACCAGGGTGACACCGAGCGCGAGCACCTCGTCGGCGGCCCGGCGCGGCGACTTCGCGGCGAGCAGCGCGGCGGTGCGGGCCAGCGCCACCAGCGTGAGCCAGCAGAGCAGGAAGGGCAGCGCCAGCAGTGAGCACCGGGCCAGCGCCACGTGCTGCCCGTGCTGCAGATCGACCCTGCGCACCGGGCCGGGCGCGGCGTCCGCAGGCCGCAGGCCATTGCCCATGGCCTGCGCGTCGGCGACCACGGCCCCGGGGGCCAGCACCACGCGGTGGCCGGCCAGATGGGCCCGCCAGCAGAAGTCGATGTCATCGCGGAGCAGGACGAGAGCGGGGTCGAAACCGCCGAGCTCGTCCCAGACCGCCATCCGGACCAGCAGTCCGGACGACGGGACGGCGAGCACGTCGGTGCGGTGGTCGTGCTGGCCCTGGTCGCGCTCGATGCCGTCCACGCCGGTGTCCCGTCGGCCGGCCCGGCCGACGGTCAGACCGACCTCGAGCAGCCGGTCGGCGTCGTCCCAGTCGACCACCTTGGGACCGACCACGCCGACGGACGACGAGGCGCCGGCCGCGACCAGCAGCCGGTCCAGTGCCGCCGGCTGCGCGGCGGTGTCGTCGTGCAGCAGCCAGAGCCAGGCCACGTCATCCAGGCCGGACTGCCCGCGCACGTGCTCCACGGCCAGCCGCACCGCGGCTCCGAAACCGGTCTTCCGCGGCGCGCTGAGCACGGAGCCCTCGCCCAGCTCGGCCCGCAGCAGATCCAGGGACCCGTCGCTGGAGCCGGTGTCGACTGCGAGGACGGCGTCCGGCTCGCGGGTCTGCTCCCGCAGCGACCGCAGGGCACGCCGCAGCCAGGCCGCCCCGTCGTGAGCGACCAGCACCGTCAGGACCCGGCCGACCGTCGGCGCTGTCGCCGGCCGAGTGATGGCCAGGGCACCGTCCGGCGGGGCCGGTGTGGTGAGTGTGATCAGACCGCCTGCTTCTTCAACCGGCGACGCTCACGCTCCGACAGCCCACCCCAGATGCCGAACCGCTCGTCGTGTGCGAGCGCGTAGTCGAGGCACTCCGAACGCACCTCGCAGGACACGCAGACCTTCTTGGCCTCGCGTGTCGAGCCGCCCTTCTCGGGGAAGAACGCCTCCGGATCGGTCTGCGCGCACAGTGCGCGTTCCTGCCAGGACAGCTCGGCGTCGCCGGCGTCAGCCAGCTCGAGCAGCCTCGGCATCTCCATCGAGCCCAACGTCACCGGCGCTGCCGGTGCGAGCGAGGCCTCACGGCGCAGGAACGCGTCGAAGTCCTCGCCAACGGGCGGGTGGTCGATACCGGGGAAGTCCTCCGTGCCGCGCTGCCGTCCGATCATGCTGCCTGCGGGTGCTGCATCCAGCTGGTTCACGGCCCCTCCTCGACCCTAGATGCCTGCCGCCCCCTCCCCGAGGGCAACATGACACGTTTGGAATTACACGCGTGTCATGCCCTTCTCGTCAAGCCGTCTGGTGATATTCAGCGATTGGCCGCCAGATAGGTCCGAACGGGTGACGGGCCGCCGCTTCGCCGGTGCGGGCGGCTGACAGACTCGGGCCATGCGAATCACTGCCATCGCCGGAGGCGTCGGTGGCGCCCGCTTCGTCCGCGGGCTGCTCGCCCACCTGCACGGCTCGGCCGATCCTGATCTGCGCGACAGCCAGGTCACGGTGATCGGCAACACCGGCGACGACATCACCCTGTTCGGGCTGCGGGTCTGTCCCGACCTGGACACCGTGATGTACACGCTCGGTGGCGGCATCGACGACAGCCAGGGCTGGGGCCGCCAGGACGAGACGCACGTGGTGCAGGGCGAGCTGGCCGCCTACGGCGCGCAACCGCAGTGGTTCGGGCTCGGCGACCGCGACTTCGCGACGCACATCGCTCGCAGCCAGCTGCTCGACCTCGGCGTGCCGTTGTCCCAGGTGACCGAGGTGCTCTGCGCGCGGTGGGGGCTGCCCGAGCGCGGGGTCCGGCTGCTGCCGATGAGCGACCAGTCGGTGGAGACGCACGTCGTGGTGGACGACGAGCAGGGACGCCGCGCGATCCACTTCCAGGAGTGGTGGGTCCGGCACCAGGCCGCCCTGCCGGCCGAGCAGATCGTGGCCGTCGGCGTGGAGCGAGCAGTGGCCGGACCCGGTGTGCTGGACGCGATCCGGGACGCCGACGTGGTCCTGCTGCCGCCGAGCAACCCGGTGGTCTCGATCGGCATCGTGCTGTCCGTGCCCGGCGTGCGCGACGCGGTGCGCGGCACCCGAGCCCCGGTTGTCGGGGTGTCCCCGCTGATCGCCGGACGCCCGGTGCGCGGACACGCCGACGCCTGCCTGGCGGCGATCGGGGTCGAGACCTCGGCGCTGGCCGTGGCCGGCCTGTACGAGGACTTCCTGGACGGCTGGCTGGTGGACGACGCCGACGCCCAGGCGTCGTGGCCGGCCCGGCTGGCGGTGCGCTCGCGGCCGCTGCTGATGACGGACGTGGACGCCGCCGCGGCGATCGCCGGCGCGGCCCTGGACCTCGCGCTCGAGCTGCAGGGCGACCGTGCCCGAACCTGATGCGCTCTGCGTGCGGGCCGTCGCACTGGCGGAGGTGCGCGCGGGCGACGACCTGGCCGCACTCCTGCTGGCGGGCTGCGGCGAGCTGCTGGACGGTGACGTGCTGGTGGTCTCGTCCAAGGTGGTCTCCAAGGCCCTCGGCCTGACCGCGGACGTCGGTGAGCGCGATGCCGTCGTGGCGGCGCAGTCTGTGCGGGTGGTGGCCGAGCGACGCACGCCGCGAGGGTTGGCCCAGGTGGTCGAGTCGGTGGCCGGGCCGGTGATGGCGGCGGCCGGGGTGGACGCCTCGAACACCGCGGCCGGCACTGTCCTGCTGCTGCCGGCCGATGCCGACGCCGAGGCCCGCACGCTGCGCGCTCGGCTGCGGTCGGCCGGTGCGCCCACGGTCGCTGTGGTGGTCAGCGACACCGCCGGGCGGCCCTGGCGCACCGGGCAGACCGACTTCGCACTCGGCGCCGCCGGGCTTCGTGTTGTGGACGACCTGCGAGGCAGCCTGGACGCGGGTGGCCAACCCCTGGAGGTCACCGAGCGAGCGGTCGTCGACGAGCTGGCCGCCGCGGCCGACCTGGTCAAGGGCAAGGCTGCTGGGACGCCGGCCGCCGTCGTCCGCGGATTCGGCTCGTTCGTCACCGACGAGGACGGACCTGGCGCTTCGATCCTGTTGCGCGACAGGGGTTCTGACTGGTTCCGCTACGGGCACGCGGAGGCCGCCCGGGCAGCGCTCGGCGTCGAGCCCGGGGTGGTCGCGCCGCCGTCCGTGCTGCCGGAACCGTTGCAGCACAGGGTGGAGCGGGCGATCGAGGTGGCCCGCGCGGGGGCCCCGCAAGACGTCTCGCTGGCCGTCGCGGCGTCGGACGGCACGGTTCGAGTGACGGTCCGCGGCGGCGGCTTCGACTGCGGCCGGTTCGTGCAGCGCCTGCAGGTCGCCCTGTGGGCCGAGGACCTGGTCGGGCGGCTCGACTCCCTCGAAGACACCGGGGCTCAGGTGGTCGCAGCGGTGGTTGCAGCGAACCGGGGGTGATCACCACCACCTGGCTGCAACCACGGCTGCAACCACGGCTAGCGACGCACTGGGACGTGGAACCTCGGCGTCGGCCGCGGCGCGCGCCGGCTCTGCCGCGGCCCCTCGAGCTGCACCAGCCGCTGCACCCGGTAGCGGTGCGGCCGGTACGGCTCCAGCAGTTCGGCCAGCCCCGCGTCGTCCACCCGCTCGCCGACCAGCGCCAGCCCGATCTGCCCGGGCACGTGGAAGTCCCCGAAGCTGACGGCGTCCGCGTCACCGTGCGCGCGGTGCCGCACCTCGGCTGCGGTCCACACCCCGACGCCGGGCAGCGAACGGATCCGCTTTTCGGCCTCGGCCCCCGGCAGGTCGAGGGTCTGTTCGAGCCGGCCCGCCGCTCGGGCCGCCCGGACGACGGTCGCCGACCTCGCGCCGTCCACGCCCGCCTGCAGCCACTCCCAGGACGGGATGGCCGTCCACTGCGCGGCGCTGGGCGGAACGCGCATGCCCGCCGCGCCGGCCGGTCCGGGCGCGAGCTCGCCGAAGCGGCGCAGCAGCCGCCGCCAGGCTGAGAACGCCTCCTGGCCGGTGACCTTCTGCTCGATCACCGCCGGCACCAGCGCCTCCAGCACCAGGGCCGTGCGGGGCACCCGCCACCCCGGACGGCGGACGAGTGCTAGCTGGACGGTCGGGTGCTGCGGCTCGAACCCGGTCGGATCGTCCCGCGCGCCGAGCAGGTCGGGCACGCCGTCCACCGCCCAGGCCGCGCCGGGACCCCACGCGCTCGCCTCGACGTCCCCGTGACTGACCCTCAGGTGCAGCGTGACCGGGCCCTGCGGAGTGCGACTGGCGCGCCACAGCTGACCGTCGGCCGTGAGCCGGTGACTCGGATCGGCGGACCCGCGCACCAGCACGCTCAGCGTCGCCGGCAGGTCGACCGGCCGGCCCGGGCGCCAAGTGCTCTGCACGTCCGGCGCCGCACCGCTGGAGTCCGGTCCGCTGGGCACCTGGCCAGTGTCGCACCGCCGACCGTCGGGACCTGACCGAAGCACCCACGGACGCCGCATAGAATGTCCGCGAATCACGAGCCGGTGCGCACCGTCCACCGCTCCAACGGTGTGACGGCCTTCGTCGCGCCCCGACCCGCGAGGACCATCAGTGGCTGCCAAGAAGGCCGACCAGGACCGCAAGGCGCGCATCGCGCAGATGCAGCGCGAGGCGAAGGCCGCCGAGCGGCGGCGCACCCTGCTCATCGTCGGGGTCGCCGTCGTGGCCGTGGTGGCTATCGCGGCCGCGGTCACCTTCTCGATCATCGCCGACGACTCGCGGGTGCCCGGCGGCGAACTGAAGAGCCTCGGCGTCGCGGCGTCCGCCGCGTCCTGCGACCCGATCACCAACGACCCCACCACGGGCAGCGGGACGCACGTCGGCCCGGGCACCGACAAGCCGGACGTGACCAGCGTCAAGTACTCGACCGTGCCGCCCACCTCGGGCGAGCACTTCGTCACCCCCGAGTACCCGAACCGCCAGTTCTACACCGCGGACGACCGCCCCCGGATGGAGACGCTGGTGCACAACCTGGAGCATGGCTACTCGATCCTCTGGTACGACGACACCGCTAGCACGTCGCAGATCTCCGACCTGAAGGCGATCACCCGCGAGGCCAACAAGCAGGCCGACGCCCAGGACAAGTTCATCGTCAGCGCCTGGGACACCGCCTACGGCGCCTTCCCGTCGGGCAAGCACTTCGCGATCTCGCACTGGTCGGCGGACCAGCAGGACACCACCAAGCAGACCGGCCACCGCGAACTGTGCGGGAACGTGTCCGGCGAGGTCGTGGCCAAGTTCATCGATGCGCACCCGCGCACCGAGGCCCCCGAGCCGAACGCCCAGTGACGTCGTCCAGAGTGGTCGCGCTGCGCGAGGCCGAGGAGCGGGACTGGCCGTCGATCTGGCCGTTCTTCGCCGCGATCGTCGCCGATGGCGAGACCTACGCCTACCCACAGGACCTGACCTCGGACGCCGCCCGCGGGCTGTGGATGGAGGGTGCGCCCGGCCGGTGCGTGGTGGCGGTGGACGCGGACGGTGCGGTGCTGGGCTCGGCCAAGATGGGGCCGAACCGGCCGGGGCGCGGCGCGCACGTGGGCACCGCGAGCTTCATGGTAAGCCCGGCCGCGCGCGGTCTCGGCGTCGGTCGGCTACTGGCTGAGGATGCCGTGCAGTGGTTGCGGCGCAGCGGTTTTCGTGGAGTCCAGTTCAACGCAGTGGTCGAGACGAACGCCGCGGCCGTCCGGCTCTGGCGCTCGCTGGGTTTCGAGATCCTCGGCACCGTGCCGGAGGCCTTCGACTCGCGCACCCACGGGCTGGTGGGGCTGCACGTGATGTACCTCGACCTCGACGTCGATGTCGACCGGGGCCCGGACCTCGACTGAGCCGGGAGTTCCTTCGGTTATCCACAGATTGCCTGCGACACAGCGGTTCTGTCGGAGGCCACCACTAGGCTTGACACATGACATCGAGCCCGACCGGCGTGACCAGCGAGGCGGCAGCCGCCCTCGCGCAGGTCGTGGCGGGGTTGGGCCGGCTGGCTGCGGTGCCCTCCTGGCAGGCGAGCGACGGCGACCTCAGCCACGCCGTGGCGGGGCTCGACCGAGTCCTCCGATTGGCACAGGCCCAGTCGACGCGGCTGCTGGCCGAGGCCGGCACCCGCGGCCTGCCTGGCAGCAGGGGCACGCCCGCTGGGAGCACTGGCTCCGGGCCGCCGCGCCGACGGCCAGCCCGAGGGCGGCTGCCCTGCAGGCGCGGCGGGCCGAGCGGTTGTACGCGAGTGCCGTGGCGGCCGAGCTCGCCCCGACCCGTGAGGCGATGCTGACCGGTCGGATCGGTCCCGAGCAGGTGGACGTGGTGTCCCAGACGGTCGAGGTGCTGTGCGCGCCGTCCTGTCCCGCCGACGTGGTGGACGACGAAACGCTCCGCGAGGCACAGGAGGTCCTGCTCGAGTACGCCGAGTCGTTCGACCCGCCGCGGCTTCGCACCATCGCGCAGCGGCTGCGTGACCGGCTGGACCCGGACGCGGACGACCGTTTGGCGCGGGACGAGGACGCCCGCCGGCGCGCCCGCTGCCTGTCGGTGAGCAGCGACCCGTCCGGCATGGTGCACCTGGCCGGCGCTCTGACGCCGGAGGCTGGCGCAGCGCTGACCACGGCGCTGGATGCCTGGTCCGCGCCGCAGCCGGCGCAGGACGGTTCGCCGGATTCTCGCACCGCCGGGCAACGACGTCACGACGCGCTGCAGCGGCTGGCCGAGACCACGCTCGCCGAGCCGGGCCTGCTGCCGACGACGCACGGCAGCGCGTACCGGGTCGTGGTCCAGGTCCCGTTCGACACCTTCGCTGCTGCGCTCGCCGACACACCTCGCCCAGGCGACGCCCCCGCGACGCTCGGCGACGGCATGCCGCTGTCGTCGCTGAGTACCCGGATGCTCGCGTGCCAGGCCGAGGTCGTGCCGGTCCTGGTCGACGACCTGGGCAACCCGCTGGATGTCGGCGACACCCAGTACTCCTTCACGCCGAAGCAGCGCGCCGCCGTCTCACTTCGCGACGGCGGGTGCACCTGGCCGAACTGCCAGGCGCCGCCCGCCTGGTGCGACGTACATCACCTGGTGCCGTTCAGTCGCGGCGGGCCTACAGCGGTCGGCAATGCGGGGCTGCTGTGCGGGCACCATCACCGGCACGTGCACCGGATCGAGGCGGTGGGTCGGGTCGAGGACGGTCAGGTGATGTGGGACCTGTCCCCGCCGCCGACACCACCGGCGCTGCCCAGCGTTCCCCCGGGACCACCGGTCATCACCCGTGCCCAGCGCGCGATCGACGCGCTCGTTCGGCGATTCCACGCGCGCCGACAGCAGTGAGGACCGAGCAGCCTGGAGTTCCCCGCTGCGCTATGACTGCAGCTTCGTGCGCACTTCGCGCGGTGCGACGCGCAGCGCGGGGCCCTTGGCCTGCAACGGCGAAGGCGAGGCCACCCAGAGGTACGTCGGCAACAGCGGGAGCATCGCGGCGAGCGCCTGCTCGGGCAGACGAGTGACAAGGCCGGGCACCTGGCCGTCGTCCGCGAACGCGGCCGGCTCAGCGAGCACCGGCAGCGTGTAGTCCAGCACCGACCAGTCGGCCAGCATCTTTCGCAGTCCGGGCCTGGTCCGGTACTGCTCGTAGTAGTGGTCGGCCCGGCCGAAGGCGCGCACGTAGCGGTCCGCCGCTCCCTGCGGCAGGTACGACAGGAACGGCAGCTTGTAGTGCGGCTCGATCACCCCGAGCCGGTTGCCCAGCCCGAGGTACAGCACGCCGTCCGGCTTGAGCACCCGGCGGACGTCGGCCAGCACCGCGTCCGGGTCGACGACGTGCTCGTAGATGTGGTTGAACACGGCGACGTCCACCGACTCGTCCGCCAGCGGCAGCGCCTCCCCCGCGGCGCAGACGAAACGCACCCGCTCGCCGAACCGGGACTGCGCTACGGCCAGGCCCGGTACGTCGATGTCCACGCCGTACGTCGTCGCCGCGCCGGCCAAGGCCAGCTCGTCGGCGATGAAGCCCTGCGAGCAGCCGATGTCGGCCACGGCCAGCCCGGACAACTCCTCGGACTCGCTGCGACCGAGCACGTGCCGCAGCACGGCCAGGATCTTGGCCGCCTTGCGGCGGCGCTTGTCCTCGTCGCGCATCGCCGCCATCTGCTCGCTGTACGCGAGCTGGGCGGTGCGCTCGGTTCCGCGCGGCGCTGGCTTCGACACGTCGGTGAGCCTACGGCTGGGCCGGGGGCTGGGCCGGTGGCTGGTCCTGCGACTGGTCCTGCGCACCGCTGGCCCGCCGGGCCGCCATCAGGTGGTGGCTGCGGTCGTACAGCCAGCCGACCGCCGCGGCCACCACGTCCGAGCCGGTGATGATGAACCGCGAGAGCAGGACGACGGCGCCGGCCGCCGACTTGCTCAGCGGCCCGGTCAGCAGCAACACCAGCACCGCCTCGCGCAGCCCGATCCCGGCCGGCAGCAGCACCACGATCATGCCGATCGCCGCAGCCAGGGCGTAGCCGAAGACCGCCGGGACGAAGGACTGCCTGGCAGACCCACCGAGATCGAGGACCAGGGTGAACACGTGCAGCCCCAAGCACGTCCACGCTGCCAGGAACGCCGACATGGTCACCGCGATCGCCCGGCCGGACAACGGGTGCTCGAGCGGCGGTCGGCGAAACCGGTGCAGCACCTTGGTGATGATGGCGTTCAACACCCGCGGGTACAGCACGACCAGTCCGACCGGCACCACCAGCAGCACCAGCAGGTAGCTGGAGTCGCCACCCGAGGACAGCAGCGCCGGCAGCGCGATGAGCCCGATCCCGAGGCCGGCCATGGCGCTGAGCACCACCGACAGCAGCCCCGCCACCGCCGTGCGCTGGCGTGGCACGCCGAGCGCACTGGCCACCTCGGCCTGCACCACGACCGTCCACACGCTACCCGGCAGGTACTTGCCGAGCTGGCCGATGAACAGCACCCCGGACGCCGGTCCGAGCGGCAGCGGCGAGCCCAGGTCCGCCATCAGCGCCCGCCACCCGATCAGCGTGAAAACCAGCGACAGCAGGGCCAGCGCCGACGACAGGGCCAGCGCCCCGGCCGAGACCCGCGCGATGTCCGCGCTGACCGCGTCCCAGTTCTTCACCACGGCCAGCACCACGGCGGCCAGCACGAGCAGCCCGACGACCACCCGGACCACCATCAGCCAGCGTCCCTTGGTCATCGCGCCCCGGCGTCCTGGCCCGCGTCACCCAGCAGCGCGGACAGGTAGTGCTTCCAGGGGGTGTCCAGGTCGGGCGGGCGGATGCCGGCACACAGCCGGTCGAGCTCGCCCGGCCCGGTCAGCCGGCGCAGCGCCTCGGACAGTGCGGGGACGTCGTCCGGCTCGACCAGCAGACCGTCCACGCCGTCGTGCACGTCCGCGGCAAAGGTGCCGGTGCGGGTGGCCAGCACCGGCAGCCCGTGCGCGAACCCCAGCTGCGCGTTCTGCGAGGACGTCGCGGAGCGGTACGGCAGGGCCAGCACGTCGTGCTCGGCCAGCAGCCCGGCGAGCGCGGGCCCCGGAACATAGCCAGAACGCAGCACCACCCGGTCGGCCAGCTCCGGCGAGGTGGCCAGCCGGCGTACCCGCTCCCCAGCGGCGCCCCACAGCTCGCCGGCCACGGTCAGCCGGACGCCCGGCACCCCTCGCAACGCCTCGATCAGCAGGTCGGTGCCCTTGTACTCGCGGACCATCCCCAGCGCCAGCAACCGCAGCGGCCCGTCGGACGGCGTCCGGGCGACGGCCGGGCCGCCGGGCAGGTGCGGCGGCAGCGCAACCTGCCGGACCTCGGGCGCGCCTAGCGACGTGGCCAGCTCGGCCTGCTCCGCCGAGTGCACCAGGACGGCGCCCGCCCGGCGCAGCAGCGCGCGGACCAGCCGCTCGTCGCCCCGGTGCGGCTCGTGCGGCAGCACGTTGTGCGCGATCACGGTCACCGGGACGTCGCGTCCGAGCGAGCGCAGCAGCGCCAGGTGCGCCGGCACCACCGCGGGCACGACGTGCACCAGTGCGACCTGGTCGACCCCGCGCAGCGACCGGCCGGTGCGCACCCAGGTGTCCGGACGGCCCCAGGACAGCGGCCTGATGGTGGCCGGGAACGGCGGCACGTCGGGCACACCGCCCGGGACCGCCTGCTCGCCGGGGTAGAGCAGCTTCGGGTACAGCCGCGACCACGAGACCAGCTCGGTGCGGTGCCCCGCGCCGGCCAGCCGGTGCGCGAGCTCGGTGGTGTGGGCGGCGACTCCGCCCTTCAGCGGGTAGGTCGGCCCGACGACCGCGACCCGCACCTCACACGCCGTCTCGGGACCGGACGACGAGGTCGGACAGCAGAGCCAGCGAGCCGATCATCAACCCGCTGACCACCAGCAGCACCGTGCTGGCCGGGAAGTAGAAGGGGTGCCGGACCATGTCCACCACGCCCTTGAGCAGGCCGATGCCGGCCAGCCACAGGGCCAGCGGCATCAGCACCTTGAGCGGGTCGAAGTACATGACCATCCGCAGCACCTGAAGGATGTAGCGGTAGGCGTCGCGCACGAAATGGAACTTCGAGACCCCGGCGCGCTTGGCGTAGTGGATGTCGACGTACTTGATGTCGTGCTGGTTCTGCAGGAACGCCAACGTGATCGTGGTGACGCAGCTGAAACCGGGCGGCAGCAGGCGCAGGTAGGGCAGCGACACCTCGCGACGGAACGCGCGCAGCCCGGAGTTGAGGTCCGGGATGCGCTGGTTGCTCAGCCGCTCGGCGACCTTGCGGATCAGCCACTTCGCCGGCACCCGCAGGATCTTGTGGGTGCCCTCCTCCGTCGTCCGGGCGCCGACCACCTGGTCGTACGACGGGTCGTCGCGCAGGATCCGGACCAGCTCCGGAATCCGCTCGTTCGGGTAGGTCATGTCGGCGTCGGTCCAGACCACCACCTGGCCGCGGGCCATCGTGGTGCCGATCCGACGCGCCGTGCCGGAGCCGCCGTTGCGCCGGAACGGGACCACCTTGACGTGCGGGAAGCGCTCCTCGGCGGCGCGCAGCACGGCAAGTGTGCCGTCGGTGCTTGCGTCGTCGATCGCGAGCACCTCGTAGCTGAACTCGCTCTCGTCGAGGGCGCCGCAGATCCGCTCGACCTCGGCCAGGACGTGGTCCTGCTCGTTGTACGCGGGCAGCACGACGGTGACGTACGGCGGCGTCGGCGCTGCCGGTTCGGACGTCGGAAGGACCTGGGTGGCGGGGTGCTCAGTCATGTCGGCGATGAGCGTACCTGGGCCGGTCAGGTCGCCCGCGCCAGCCAGAGGTCGACCGCCAGCGGCGCGTCGCCGGACGGACGCCGGGTGAGCAGCCGCTGGTCCTCGATGGTGCCCAGCCGCACGACCTGGCTGGGTGCGGCGCCGAGCCGGGTCAGCGCGTCCGGCGACCCGGCCGCGACGACCACCGGACGCCGTCCGGCGGCCACCACGGCCTGGGAGACCGCGACCACGGTGGACACGTCGGCCGGTACCGCGGTGGTCGAGGCGACCACGACCGTGGGCACGTCGCAGACCCCGCGCAGCACCTGCGTCCACTCGTTCGCGGCCCGGCTGTCCACCAGGATGGCGGTGTCGCCCGGCCCGAACGCGTCGCAGGCGTCGGCCACCGCTGCGACCTCGCCGTGCTCGGTGCGCTGCCCGGCCAGCGGCAGGGTGGCCAGCACCGCCGGCAGCAGCACCGCGGCCGACAGGACGACGACGGCCAGCGGCCGGGCCACCCGGACCGGCCACCGCTCGGCCACCGCCGCGCAGAGCCAGCGCGCGGCCGCCACGGCGAGCAGCAGCACGGTGGGCAGAACCACCGGGACGAGCCGGCGGTCGGCCCATGGGTGGTCCGGGGTGATCCCCGGGCGGTACAGAGTCAGCACCGTGGAGCCGATCGCGGCGATGGCCAGCGTCGTCCAGGCCGGTAGCTGGTCGTCGTCCGCCCACGCCCGGCCGACCCGGCGTGCGGCACCGATCGCGGCGGCGTAGGCCAGCAGCAGCACCGGGAGCCCGACCCACCACGGCACCCACTGCACGCTGTGCTCGGCGTAGGTCCGGCCACCGTCCACCGGCAGGCCCTGGCGCGCCTGCAGGGCCGCGACCACCCGCGACCCCGGATCGGTCGCGCTCTGCCGGACGGTCTGCCACAGCGGCCGGGTGGCCACCAGCAGCCCGACCAGCCCGACGCCGCCCGGCAGCACCCACGGCAAGGCCAACCGGAGCCGGGCCGGCAGCCGTACGCCGCGACGACCGAGCAGCACCACGGCGGCGGCGAACAGCGCGAGCACTACCGCGAGCCCGCCCAGCGGCAGCAGCGAGCCGGAGATCGAGGCCAGGTAGGGCCGGCTCAGCAACACCGCTGCCGCCGCGGCTGCGGCAGTCGACAGAGCCAACCCAGCGACCAGCCGACCAGCCACCGCGCGCTCGGCACGGCCGCGGGTGGCCAACAGCGCAGCCGCCGGCAGCAGCAAGGCGGTCTCGCGCAGCGCGTCCACCCGGACCAGCGCGACGCCGCCGAGCAGCAGCCCGGCGAGCAGGGCCAGCCGGCGGGCCCGGGTCGGGTCGTCGTCCCAGCCGTCCGGACGGGCGCACGCGGCAACCAGCAGCGACGCACCCGCGCACCCGACCAGCAGCGCGAACGGCTCGGAGTACGTGGACCGGCCGGCGTGCAGCACTGGCTGGCACACCACGAGTGCCGCCGTTGCCAGCAGCCCCCACCAGCCGCCGACCACCCGGACGGCGAGCGAGCCGAAGGCCAGGACGGCGGCCGCGAGCGCCACGGCCGGGACCAGCAGCAGCCCGGTCCACCCGCCCAGCCACCAGCCCACGGACAGCCACACCGGGGTGGCGACCAGGAACTGCGGGACGACGTAGGTGCCCTTGCCGGAGCCCTGCTCGTAGAACCCCGGCGACCCGACACCCACGCCGGGCAGGGCCAGGGCCGCCGGGCCGCCCAGGTCGGCCACTGACACCTCGACCCGGGCCTGGTGGGCCGTGCCGAGGTGCTGGCCGAAGAGGGCGTAGGTCCCGGCGTCGCGGCGCAGCACGGTGTGCTCGGCGTGGGTGGCGCCGGCCCATAGACCGGCGGCGACGGCGACCGCGAGGATCAGCCCGGCGGCCGGCGCCGGCACCACCGCGACCGGCACCCGACGCGCCAGCAGGACACCGGCGACCGCTCCGGCGAGCAGCACGAGGGCCGCCAGGGCAGGCGCCCACCGACCGAGCACGAGCAGCGGGACGGCGAGCACGCAGACGGTGACCACCCACACGGCGAGCGCGGTCCCGCAGCGCGCGAGGAGAGTCGAGAGCACCTGGGCCGGCCGGGACTCAGCCGCGCCGCAGCGGCTGCCACCAGTCGCGGTGATCGCGGTACCACTGGATGGTCGCTGCCAGCCCCTGCTCGAACGGCACCTGGGGGGTGTACCCGAGCTCCTGCCGGATCTTGCTGATGTCGACGCTGTAGCGCCGGTCGTGGCCCTTGCGGTCCTGGACCGGCTCGACGCTGGACCAGTCCTTGCCGCTGGCCTGCACGAGCAGCTCGGTGAGCTCGCGGTTGGTCAGCTCGGTGCCGCCGCCGATGTTGTAGATCTCGCCTGGGCGCCCCCCGTCGCGCACCAGCTCGATGCCGCGGCAGTGGTCGTCGACGTGCAGCCAGTCGCGAATGTTGAGGCCGTCGCCGTAGAGCGGCACCTTGGCGTCGTCCATCAGGTTGGTCACGAACAGCGGGATGACCTTCTCCGGGAACTGGTACGGCCCGTAGTTGTTCGAGCATCGGGTGATGTTGACCGGCAGGTGGTGCGTGCGGTGGTACGCGCGCGCCATCAGGTCGCTGGACGCCTTGCTGGCCGAATAGGGCGAGTTCGGCAGCAGCGGCTCGTCCTCGGTCCACGAGCCCTGGTCGATGGACCCGTAGACCTCGTCGGTCGAGACGTGCACGAACTTCTCGACGCCGTGCCGCAGTGCGCCGTCCAGCAGGGTCTGGGTGCCGACCACGTTGGTCTCGACGAACGCCGCGGCCCCAGCGATGGACCGGTCCACGTGCGACTCGGCGGCGAAGTGCACGACCTGGTCGACTTCGGACATCAGCTTCTCGACCAGCCCAGCGTCGCAGATGTCGCCATGCACGAAGCGCAGCCGCGGCGAGTCGGCCACCGGATCGAGGTTGGCCCGCACGCCCGCGTAGGTCAGCTTGTCCAGCACCACGACCTGCGCGTCGGCCAGCGCGGGGTAGGTGCCGTCGATGGCGCTGCGGACGTAGTGGGAGCCGATGAAACCGGCCCCGCCGGTCACCAGGACCTTCACGGTTCGGACCTCCAAGGTGGACGCTGGGGTGCGCGTCATCCTTGCAGGTTCCCCGGACCGACCGGATCACGGCCGAGCCAGGGTCACGGCCGGGCTAGGGTCAGGGCCGGGCTAGGGTCACGGCCATGGAAGGGACCCGGCCGGAGGCCCTCGCGGCGGACCTGGCCCGTCGGGACGCCAGTTCACCGCGGCTGACCTGGTACGACGAGCCCACCGGTGAGCGGATCGAGCTGTCTGGCCGGGTGCTGGCCAACTGGACGGCGAAGACCGCCAACCTGCTGGTTGACGAGCTCGGGCTGCAGACGGGCGATCGGGTCCGGCTCGATCTGCCGGCACACTGGCGGTCGGTGTACTGGGCGCTGGCCACCTGGTCGGCCGGCGGGGTGCTCACCCTCGGACGGCCGGACGACACCACGCCGCCGGTGGTGCTGGTCACCGACCGGCCAGCCGGGCCAACAGCCACCGCAGGGCCGCTCGCGGTCGCGGTCTCGCTGGCCGCGCTCGCCCGCCGGTGGGCGGGTGCCGACCCGCTGCCCGCCGGCTGGACCGACGAGGCGGCCGAGGTGATGCTCCAGGCGGACGTGTTCGACCTTGACGACGAGGCGCCGGTCCTGGTGGCGATGGACCCGGACGGTCAGAGCTGGGACGCCGCCCGCCTGGTCGCCGCCGCCCGCGAGCTGGCCAGCGCACAGAGCTGGACCGCGGGGTCGCGGATCGGCCTGGCCCTCGGCCCCGCCGAAGGCAGCGACCGGGCAGTCCGCTGCTGGTGGCTGCTGACCTGCTCCCTGGCGGCATGGTCGGTCCAGGGTTCGCTGGTCGCCGTGTCCGGCGAGCTCTCCCCCGACGCGCTGGACGCCAGGTGGGCGTCCGAGCGGGTCACCAGTGTCGCTGCCCCAGCGGGTAGGCCTGCCGCTCGATCGTGACCCAGGTCAGGACGCCGACCACCCCGGTGGAGGCGATCTTGCCGCGCTGCTGCGCAGCCTTGACCGCGGCCTTCGTGCGCGGGCCGAACTCGCCGTCCGCGGTCAGGTGCAAGGCATGCTGCAGCGCCTTGACCGCCGTCCCCCGCGAGCCTTCGCGCAGCACGATCGACCGGTAGGACAGCAACGGGTAGGCGGACCGCTCCACGGCGTCCCAGGTGGGCCGGTTGACCACGCCGGTGACCGGCAGCTTGCTGGCGCGCTGAAGGCGCTTGACGGCTGCGGTGGTCCCGCTGCGGAAGTCCACGTTGGTCGTGTGCAAGCCGAGTGCGCGCTCCAGTGCCTGGACGGCGGGCCCGTGCGAGCCCTCGCGCACGGTGAGCGACTTGTACCTGGACACGATCGTCTGGGTGCGCACCGACTCCGCGGACGTGCTGGGTGCGGGGGTCGGCGTGGGGGTGGGGGCCGGCGTGGGGGTCGGCGTGGGCGTCGGCGTGGGCGTCGGCGTCGGGGTCGGCGTGGCCGAGCCCGCCGGCACCAGTCGGCGACCCAACGGGTAGGCGGACTGCTCGAGCGCGATCCAGGTTGCCGGGTCGGTCACCGCGGTCTGCGGCAGGTGGGCCGTGGCCTGGAAGCCCTTCAGCGCAGCGGCGGTCAGCGGCCCGAACGCACCGTCGGCGTGGATCCTCAGCGCCAACTGCAGCTGGGTGACGGCAGCGCCGCTCGCCCCCTGGACGAGCACCCGGCCGCGGTAGGCGAGCAGCGGGTACGCGGCCCGCTCGACCGTGACCCAGGTGGCCGGGTCGACGACGCCCGTGACCTTCAGGCCCAGGGCCGCCTGGAACTCCTTGACCGCCTGCGTCGTGCCGCTGCCGAACGTGCCGTCGACGGTGATGCCCAGCGCCTTCTGCAGCGCGCTGACCGACGCGCCCTTGGCGCCGGCACGGACGGTCGTGGACAGGTACGGCGTCAGCGTCGTCGTCAGGGAGGCGGGCGGTACCGGGGTGCTGGGTACCGGGGTGCTGGGTACCGGGGTGCTGGGTACCGGGGTGCTGGGTACCGGGGTGCTGGGTACCGGGGTGGGAGCGGTCGTCGCCGGCACCAGCTTGGCCCAGGTCGGCTTGTCCAGCACGCCGGTGACCGGGACCTTCTTGGTCCGCTGCCAGCTCATCAGCGCGGTGCGCGTGCCGGACCCGAAGGACCCGTCCTGCTTGAGACCCAGCGCCGCCTGCGCCACCTTCACCGTGCTGCCGCTCTCGCCCGGCCAGACCAACGCGTACCGCGAGGACGGCGCCGCCGGCAGGTGGGTGGGGCACGGCGCGGTGCGACGGGTGGTGTAGACCGGCGCGGGCTGCCCGCCGTAGACCATGCAGGTGCCCTGGTCGGCCTGGGTCACCGGCGTCCCGGTCCACCAGGACGTGCGCTGCATCGCGCCGTCCCAGCTGAAGCTCGTGTGCACGTGGTCGGTGTGCGGGTTCGGCCCGGTGTACGTGCGCCACGTGTTGGTGTACGAGCTCCAGAACCTGCGGTTCCAGATCAGGTACATCACACCCAGCCGTCGTGCGTTACCGGCGACCACGCCGTGCTCGTCCGGACCGGTCAGCCACTTGGTGAGCGCGTCACCGACCGCCTTCTCCTTGGGGTCCTTGACGCTGAGCATGTAGTCGAACGCCCGGCCCTCTTTGTGCTCGCTCGTCGACCCCAGGCCGCAGCCGCGCACGATCCCGCCGCTGTGCCCGGCCCGGAACGTGGTCAGGACCATCCGCGCGTACGCCTCGACGCCCGGCTTGGCCGCCGGGTCGCAGCTGTTCTGCCCGAGATACCCCGACGCGGTGTCCACTGCCCTCGGCAGCGGACGCGGCGCCTTCGGCATGGCCGGTGCCGCGCCCTCCGCGGTGACGGCCATCGCCGGTTGCAGGGCGATGGCTGCCGCGGTCGCGGTCATCACGACGCGGCCCGATACGACGGAGGTGCGGTTCGCGGTAGCGCGGTGCCGGCCGGGCATGGGCGTCTCCTGGGGTTGAGGCTGCTGCCTCATCTCCCTCGGCGCCAAGCGCCCAACACTTGATACCCGTGTTGCAGATGTTGCGATCCCGGGCGTGTCGCGGGCGTGGCTCAGGGCCCGTAGACCCGCGATCCCGTGGCGGCCCCGCCGAGCAGGTCGTTGCGCCAGAAGAAGCTGCTGGAGCGCGCGATGCCCGTCGTCGTCGAGTGGTTGCCGTCCCAGTCCCCCGGGACCGGCTGGTCACCCGCTCGGCCGAACGTCACCGTGCGATGGACCGCGGGGTGGGTGATCAGGTTCGACAGGTGCCAGACCCCGTTGCCGAACCAGCCCGGGGTGTCCATCCCGTTGCCGTCCCAGTCGCCGAGCATCGGCTTGCCCGAGCCCGGGAAGGGCGCGATCAGCGTCGGCTCGCCGGCAGTCGCCGTGGGGCGCATCCGCCAGACGCCGGCCCGGACCACACCGATGTTCGCGGCCGCTGCGGCCGTCCAGTGTCCGGCGATCGGCAGGTCGCCGGCCTGGCCGTAGGTGAACGTGGTCACCACGCCGGCCCCCGAGAGGGAGTTGCGGGTCTGCCACACGCCGTTGCGGAACACCCCGATGCCGTCCCGGTGCTCACTGTCGCCGTCCCAGTCGGCCACTACCGGGATGTCACCGGCCTGGCCGAGCTCGATCCGCCGCGTCGTGCCGTCCGGCCACCGCAGCGAGAAGACCCCGTCCTTGAACCAGCCGACGTCGTCGACGCCGTTGCCGTCCCAGTCACCGCTGATCGCGATGCCGTTGGAGGCCGGCGGCAGCGGGGTCTTGCGCACGATGGTGAAGCCGGGCGAGCGGACGCCGAGCAGCGACCGGGCGGCCATCCCCGTGTAGTTCTTGGTCACCGTGGCCCCGCTCTTCTTGCCGGTCACGGTCACGCCGGACAGCCGTGCCTCGGTCGCCGGATTGGCCAGGCTGACCGAGGTGACCGAGTCCATGCCGAAACGGCTCGCGAAGCTGGCGTTGCTGTAGCCGACCGTCCAGGCCCGCAGCGGGTTGCTGGACGCGAGGTCCCACTGCGAGTCGTCCACCGACACCAGGTAGGGGATCTTCGTGGTGCCGCCGAAGGAGTAGCGAACGTCCTCGCTGTGACCGCCGTGGCTGGAGGTGTACATGGCGTCGATCACCGACGACCCGTACATGATGATCCGGCCGGGGACGTTGTCCACCGCAGTACGCCAGTGGCCACCGGCCGCCGCGTCATCGCTCTCGTGTGTGTAACCCTGGTAGTTCTGGTCCTGCGTCGTCGCCCACACCGTGTAGGCGCCGGTGGCGGCGACGTAGCGCCGCACCAGGTAGGTACGCGCGGCGGTGGCCTGCGCGTAGAGCGCCTGCTGAGGCCAGCTCGACGGCACCTCGGCCAGGCCCCACAGGTACTTCTGCACCGCGTCGCCGGCCGAACTGGTCCGCAGTGCCTGCGTGCTGTCCAGCCCGGCGCTCGAGGTCAGGAACTGGGTCTCGTCCCAGCGCATCGTGCGGTCGGTCACCAGGCTCGTGCCGTCGTAGGAGCGAACCCGCACGATCCGGCCGTTCTGGTACGCACGAACGGTCTGCCCGGCGGCAGCGCTGAACACGTTGTGGTCGGCCGCGTCACGCACGAACTGGCTCGTGCCGCTGAGCACGACGGACCACGTGCTGCCCTTCGGCTGGGTAGCGGTCTTGCCATCGGGCCCGTACCACGGGATGTCGAGCGACACCGCGGTCAGCAGCACCTTGGACCCGCCACGCATCAGCTTGACGTCGACCTTGGTGGCGAGTGTCCTGGTCAGCACGGTGGTGCCCGGGTAGTAGGCGGCCAGGATCTCGCGGTAGGTGCAGCCGAGGGAGGCGGCGCCCTGGGCGCCGTACTGGCTCATCCCGACCGAGTGACCGAAGCCGTGCCCGCGGACCACCCAGTCGACGCCGCTGGGGTCTGGGGCGTTGGAGATCGAGCCGGTGCCCGGGGCGGGACAGGTCGCAGCGGACGCGGGTACGGCGCTCAGCACGGCCTGGACCGGGACGAGGAGCCCTAGGACGAGGACACCCGCCGCGATCGACCTCCCGCGCCGCGGCGCGTTGACCCGAATATCACTCGAACGGCGCATGACACCTCCTCGACCGGTACCGCTTCTACCTTGAGCCCAGCCCCGGCCACTCACAAGGCCAGGGCCGATCCGCGCGAGAACAGGATCGCCTTCTTCTCGACCGGCAGGTCCTGCCGGTCGAAGCCCTCCAGCAGCGGGCTCCACAGCTCGGCGATCTGCTGCTCGTCCTCGCGGATCGCGTCGTCCATCACGACCACCGCGCCGGCGGACAGCCGGTCGGCCAGCAGCGGCATGGCCGGGAAGCGAGCCAGCCCCCCGGTGGCCGCGGGCGGCCCGTCCACCAGGACGAGGTCCAGGTCGGAAAGGTCCTGCCAGCCGGACGGGTCATACCAGAGCCAGTTCTTCCCGTCGATCTCCTGCTCGGTGAGCGGGGCCAGCCGGATGTCGACGAGGTCGGCCAGCCCGTGCGTCACCAGCATCCCGCGGACCTTGTCGGCCCAGAACGGGTCGTGCTCGAGCGTGATGATGCGGGTCGACGCGCCCGTGCTGCGAAGCACGTGCGCCAGCCACACGGTGGACGACCCGCCACCGAGCTCGAGCACGGTTCGCGGTCTCCGCTGGCCGATCAGGTCGATCACGGCCAGCAGCAGGTCCGGCGAGATGGCCCAGTCGCGCAGCCCGGGCATCCGCTGGGTGGGCGGGAACCGGGCGTAGAGGTTGAGCAGACCCTCGACCTGCGCGAAGTCGTTGCGCCGGTCCCGGCGTCCGATCCGCTGGACCTCGCGGTCGGCGTGCCGGTCTGCCTTGCGGGTCTCGGCCCGCCGCTTCTCGGCCGCGGCCACGTGCTGGCGCAGCGCGCGCAGCTGCGCGTGCGCGGACGTGGACTCCGACATGTGCTTGCCGTTGGCCCGGCCCCCGAGCTCCATGGCCACCCGGCGCAGGCCGTCCAGCACGGCGTCCTCGCGGCGCAGCACCTGGCCTTGGCGGCGCCACAGCTCGAGCAGAACAGCCAGCCCGAGCGCCTGCAGCACCCCGATCAGCACGATCAGCTGCCGCCCCCGAAGCAGCACCAGAAGAACGACGGCGACGACGAGTACGACGAGCGGAAGGGCTCGTCGACGGACGTGCACCATGACGCCGCCGGCGCGCGACGCGGGACCGGAACTGGCCGGGGTCTCAGGCATGGGGGGAGTTTGACACAGGGTCGCCACGGCACCGGTCAGGCTGGCCCCAAAGGCCTGGCGTCATGGGCAGCCAGGACGGCCCGGTAGGTTTCGTCGGCGATCGCGGTCACCGCCGACCAGTCCCGTTCGCGCCGCACCCAGGCCAGCCCGGCCTCGCCGAGCTGGGCCCGCAGCTGCGGCGACTCGAGCAGCAGCCGCAGGATGCGCGCCAGGTCCTGCGCGTTCCCCTTCTCGAACACCAGCCCGGTCACGCCGTCCTCGATGATCTCGGTCAGCGCCGCGACGCTGGAGACCACCACGGCCTTGCCCATCGCGAGCGCCTCGAACGGCTTCATCGGCGAGATGAGCTCGCAGACCGGCAGCGGCAGCCGGGGGAACGGGGTGACGTCGACCAACGACAGGTAGCGCGACACCTGGTCGTGCGGCACCCGCCCGGTGAACGTCACCCGGTCCGCCAGACCCAGCTCGTCGGCCGCCGCCCGAACGGACGCCTCCTGTGGACCGTCGCCGACGACGAGCACCCGGAAGGCAACCTCCTGCTCGCGTAGCACCGCGACCGCGGCCATCAGCAGCTCCAGGCCCTCGTAGTCGACCAGGCTGCCCGCGTAGCCGATGACCGGGATGCCCTCGACACCAAGTTCGCGCTCGAGGTCGCGGTCCCGCTCGCGCGGCGCGAACTGGTCGGTGTGCACACCGTTGGGCAGCACGACGAGCTTGTCCTCGGCGACGCCGCGAGCGGCCATCTCGACCCGCAGCGCCTCGGTGATCACGAACACCGCGTCCGCCTCGTGGCAGACCTCGGTCTCGACGTGGTCCAGGAACTGGTAGCGGTCCGTACTGGCGAAGTCGGGGTCGCGCACGTTCTTCATGAGGTCCTCGAGGCCGCGCATCTCGTAGACGAACGGTAGGCCCAGCCGTCGGGCGGCCGACGCCGCGGCGAGGCCGGTGACGTAGAAGCTGGAGGCGTGCACCAGCCGGGCGCGGTGCCGGCGCGCGACCGTCTCGACGCCGTCCGCGAAGGTGCCGACGTAACGGGCCAGCGGGAACTGCGGGTAGGCCCGGACGCCGTCCTGCAGCAACCGGTGGTACCGGATCCCGTCGACGACGTCCGACTCGGGCACGGTGCGCGGATCGGCGCCCGGCCAGCGGTCGTAGGGGAAGCCGAGCCGGGTCACCGCCTCGACGTCCCAGCCGCGGGCGACCAGGCTGCTCAGTACGCCGTGCGTCCGGGTGGCGTACCCGCCGGAGCGGATCGGCAGCGACTGCGACAGCACGGACAGCACGGCGTCGGGTCGCGGCTCGTACGACGGGGCGGCGACCGGCGGCGGCTGCCAACGTTGCGCGACCACCTGAAGCTGGTCCTGCCCGTTCTCGACGACGGCGAGCGCGCCGCGGTGCCGGGCGTTGCGGGACAGGGCCTGCTCGGCGATGCTCACCGCAGCACGAGTGTGCCCGGCGCGCAGCGCGCGAGCGCCCCAGCGGGCCAGCTCTGCCGCGGTCAGCCCGGAGGCGGCCAGCGCCGCCGGCGGGCAGTCGGCCAGGCACTGCGACAGCTCGTCCCAGCGAGCCAGGCCGCCCAGGGCTCGGGCGGTCAGCCGCGGTCGCCGGCGGTCGGGAAGGGCGGCTACGGCCGCAGCAAAGGCCTCGGGACCGTCCGCGTGCCGGGCCATCAGCTGCCAGGTGTCCAGCTGGTCGTCGAGGGTGGCCAGCGGCTTGCGGAAGCCCGACGCGGCGAGCTGGGGTCGGTAGGCCCGCGCCAGGACGGCGTCCCCATGGTCGCGCAGCGCGCTGACCACCGCCTTCGCCTGGTCGTTGTCCGCGGGTGCCCGCGTCACGAGGTCGGACAGCACGCTGGCCCGCTCGCTTGCCGCGGCCGAGCCGGGCAGCAGCTTCAGGTGGAGCAGCGCCGCCGCCACGGAGCGCTCGTCCCCGGCCGCTGCACTCCCGCCGGCGCCGTTCACCTCGCGCACGGCGTCGAGCGCGGCGGCGCGGTCGCCGATCGCGTCCAGCGCCCGGGCGCGCACCAACGGGTCCGTCGAGGTCATCAGCGGCGCGGCGGCGCGGCGGGCCCCGGCGGCGTCACCCGCGCGGCCCGCACGCCCCGCGGCCTGCAGCCGGGCCTGCTCGACAGCACGGCGCATCGCGTTCGGACCCGCGACCGGGGCGTGCTCGGCGGCCCGGCGCAGCAAGGCGACCGTGGCCTGCCGGGCCCGACCGCCCAGGGAGGCGGCGGACCTAGACGTCGACGTGCTCACGAGGGTCTCCAAAGAAGGTCAGCAGGCCCGTGGGCGTCATGAACGTGTGGTCGGCGACGGTCCAGGTGTGTGCCGTCCGGTCCGTCCCGCGGATGCTCACGAAGTTGAACCGGTCGGCGCTGAACACCTTGGCACCCCGGTCCATCGCCCGGTCGAGGATGTCGCTGTCGACGGCGCGGGGGATGTCGCTGAACCGCACGCTGCGGACCAGGTCGGCCTCGAACAGCATCGAGCCGCCCTGCACCCGGCGCTCGTAGGTGTTCTCTGCGGTCGGGTGCCGCAGTACCACGGCACCGGTGGCGCGCAGCCACACATAGTGCGCCCACTTGCCGGCGATCTGCGCGTCGCTGTTGCGCAGTGCGCTGACCAGGTCGCCCAGATAGTGCGCGCCGTAGTGGTTGTCGTCGTCCATCTTGGCGACGTAGCGACCGTCCGAAGCCTCAACCCCGAGGTTCATGCAGGCACCCAGCGTCAGTGAGTGCTCCGCGTGCACCAGCACCAGGTTGCCCACTCCGGCGGCCTCGGCTCGCGCGCGTAGTGCCGGTTCGTCGACGTCCAGGCCGTGCAGCACCAGCACCAGCTGGACGCCGGCGTGCCGCTGGCGGCCCAGGTTGGCCAGGATGTTGTCGATCTCATGCTCGCGGTTGGTGGGCACGACGGCCGACACGCTCGTGTCGACGGCCTCGACCTGGCGCCCCACAGCCTGCAGCAAGGAGTCGACGCGATGGCGCAGCGTGTGCGCGCCCAGCACAGCCCGCTGCAGCTGCAGCCCCTCGCGGTCGCGCAGCTCGGGCTGGTTCACCCGAGCGCTCACCGCGCCGGCCAGGTCGTCAGGGTTGTCGACCACGCAGACCCGGTCGCGCAGCTCGTCCGGCAGCAGCCGGGCGTGCGCCGCGTCTGTGATCACGGCGGTCTGTGCGGCGCCCGCACGGAGCAGGCCCCAGCTCGAGGTCGGCTCGCCGCGGCCGGCGTCGAGCAGCACCCGGTAGCCGCGCGCCACGCCGGCCGCCGTACCGGGATCGACCGGCGCGGTGACCCGGCCGGCGAGCGGCTCGGGGACGTCCCGGGTCTTGCCGGCGGCGTCGCCGATCGGCCAGATGTCGACCGAGCGGATCAGCGACCGAGGCATCGTCGTCTCCAGGAGCGGGTCCGGAGCACGGCGCAGCGACCCGTTCGCGGCCGGCGGGTCCATCAGCACGCAGGCCGCAGGCACTCGCGCGTTGCCGCCGGCTCCAGGGTGGTTGAGCCGGGGCTGAACGGCGGGCAGCAGCAGCTCGACCTCGGCACCGCCGACCCGGGTGCGCCACTCCTCGAGGCGGCTGGGGGCGCTGACGAAGACCCGGGTCGCCAGCTCGAGCAGCGGCTTCAGCGCGGGCAGCGCCTCCGGGTCGAGCCCGTCACCAGTCGCCCACACCACGACCGGGACGTCCGCCTGGCGCGCGGCCTCGGCCAGCTGGGCCAGACCAGCGGCGACGCCGCGCGTCCACCCCGGGACGCCGCTGCGGGCCACCTCGACGAGGAGCAGGTCGGGCAGCGGCTGGGTCCACGCGCCCGGACGCGCCGGGTCGACCGGCGACGTCCGCACCTCCCACTTCAGCTCGACGGCGAGCCCGGCGCCCACCGCGGTCGCCAGGTGCACGTCCGGGCGGTCGGGGGCACCCGCGACTGCTTCGAGCGCGGCCTGGCGAACCTCCGCGAGCCGCTGCCGGCGGATGCTCAGCTGCTCGTTCGTCGAACGGCCGAGCAGCCGGAGCGCGACGGCGCGTGCTGTGCGCCGACCTTTCGACAGGACGCGGCGCACCAGTCCCCGCTCGGACATCCAGTGAGCTCCTCACGACGTTTGCGGGCCAACGGGGGCCATCGACCCCGGTCGGACAATTCGACGCTCAACCTACCCGGCGGTGCTCGCCGTCATCGCGTCGACCAAGGGGCCGTGCAGCCGGGACGCCAGCGACGCTACGTAGGTGGCCGTCAGGTGCGAACCCTGACGGAACACCAGCACGTGGCCGATCACCGGCGCGCACGCCTGTCGGGGGCAGATCGCGTCCGTCAGGTCGAGCAGCCTCGCCTCCGGGACCTTGGGCGCCGCCATCAGCTGCGGCGTGCCGCCACTGACGCGCAGACCGTCGGTCCGGTCGAAGGTGCACCTGGTGAGCTGGTTGGGGTTCTCGGCGACGCACTCGTCCATGTCCACCCCGGCAGGCGCCGGGTTGTCACGGATGACGACGACCTGGCTGCCGGCCGCGGCGACCCGCCTCCAGGCCCGCTGGAGGCCGCCGGCCATCGCCTCGACGGAGCGATTCGTGCGGCTGCCAGGAAGCAGCGCGACGCGCTTGCCACTCGAGGTGACCACGACGTCCGCCGGGTGGGCGGCGAGCGCCTGCTGGACCTTGCGGTTCCAGGTGCGGCACTGGTCGTAGACGCCATCATCGCTGGTGACGAGCGCGTCGGTGAACGCGCAGTCCGACTTGGTGTACGTGACGATCCGCCAGTGCTCCTGCCCGGCGATGGCCTGCAGCGCAGGCAGCCACTGCAGCGCCTTGGAGTCCCCGACCAGCGCGACGGTGCGGTCGCTGTTCTTGTCGCCGTACTCGCACATCTTGGGCGCAGTACCGGCGAACGTCTGCTGGCAGTCGTCGGCGTAGGCGACCGGGACGTCGTCCGCAGCCTGCAGCGGTCCGGGGGTCATCCAGTCGACGCGGTCGACCGCGATACCGGCCGGAGACGTCCGCGGATGGTCGCCGAGAGCCTCGGCACCGATCGCGGTCGCGGCCTTCGCCGTGCCGGGTTTGACCCCGACCTCGGGGACCGCGGCCCGCAGGCCGAAGCCGACCAGGATGCCGACGGCAGTGAACGCCGCGCCGACCGCGAGCGCGGTGCGCGGCTGCCGGGACAGTCGTGGCATGTAGCGGAACGGGTTCTCGACGAGCCGCAGGCTCAGGTACGCCGGCACGAACGACAGGGCGATGACGAACACGCCCTGCGCGACGGTGAGCCGGCCACCCCAGTGCTCGGTCGCGACCACGACGATCGGCCAGTGCCACAGGTACAACGAGTAGGAGAGCCCGCCGACCCAGACGAACGGGGTGGTGCCGAGCAGCGCCACCGGGCCGGCGCGGCCGGACGCCGGCCCACAGGCGATGACCAGTGCCGTACCGACCGTTGGCAGCAGTGCGAGCGCCCCGGGCCACGGGTAGCTGGTGTGGATCACGAGGGCGGACACGCCGATCAAGGCCAGGCCGGCCCAGCCGGACACGGCGGCGACCCTGGACGGCAGCCTGGCGAGGCTGGTTGCGGCGATCGCCACGGCGGCACCGACGGCCAGCTCCCACATCCGGGTGGTCGTGACGAAGAACGCGACGGACGGGTTGTGCGCGGTCTCGTAGACGGACCAGATGAACGAGGGGATGGCGATCACCGCGAGCCCCACCCACAACGGCCCGTTCGTGACCTGGCCGGCGCGGCGGCGGCGGAACCACAAGGCGGCCAGCAGCAGCAGCAGCGGCCAGACCAGGTAGTACTGCTCCTCCACCGCCAGGGACCAGAACTGTTGGACCGGCGAGACCGCCTGGTCCTCGTTCAGGTAGTTGACCGAGCCGGCAGCCAGCCGCCAGTTCACCACGTAGGCCGCGGCGGCCATGATGTCGCCACCGATGGACCGCCAGGAGATGCGGGGCAGGAAAGCGATGGTCATCAAGGCGGTGCCGGCGAGCACCACCGCGGTCGCCGGCAGCAGCCGCTTGGCCCGCCGCGCGTAGAACCGGGTCAGCGAGATCGTCCCGGACCGTCGCAGCTCGCGCAGCAACAGGCCGGTGATGAGGAAGCCGGAGATGACGAAGAACACATCGACGCCGACGAAGCCGCCGGGGACGTAGCTGATACCGGCGTGGTACAGCAGCACGGTGCCGATCGCGATGGTCCGCAGGCCCTCGACGTCTGGGCGGAAGCCCTCTCCCTTGCGGTCTTCCTGCACGTCTCGCGCCGCTGCTCCCGGGGCGGGAACGGTGCGCAGGTCGGTCACGGAACTCCTCGTGCAGGGCGATGTGCAGGGGCGATGTGCTGGGGCGGTGTCGCAGTGGGCAGGAAAGGGATCGCGGGGTGGAGTCCCGGGTGACGGACTCCGGCTTGGGCCGCGTCAGTCTACGACAACCGAGCACGAAGACCCGATTCGCGCAGATCGCCGAGGGGACGGACCGGACGGACCGTGAGGTAGCCTGTGGCCCGCCAATCCGTGGCGCCAGGAGTCAGGTCGACACCTCGCGAGCCGCCCGGAGACCACTCGCCAGGGACTGGAGCCATGGACCAACCGAGAGACCGCACGTCCTCCCGATCGGACTCCGGCACCCGTTCCGCCGCAGCCTGGCTGAAGGATCCGCGGGTTCGTGCGGTCGGCTGGGTGCTGGCTTTCGCGTGCGTCCTGGTAGGCGCTCTGGTGATGCTCTGGCCGGTGCTGATCGCACCCCTGGCCGCCGACCAGCGACACATGTACGCAGAGGCTCCCGGTCAGACGGCCGGGCACTGGACGCGGATGTTCACCATCCCGATCGGCGACATCAGATTTCGGCTGAACCAAGGCCGGTTCGCCCCACTCGCCTTCATCGTGCAGTGGGTGTCCTACACGGGTGTGACGCTGATGGCGATGGCCACCAGCACCTCGGTGGCGACCGTGCAGGCCGCCCAGAAGATCGTGCTGCTGATACTCAGCCTGGGCAGCGTGGTCGGCTTCGCGGCGGCCCTGCGCGGGCGCACCCCCGCCGGCACCCTGGTCCGGTTCGGCCGGGGCGCGCTCCTGCTCGTCGCCGCCGCGGTCACCGTGCTCGGCGCGGTCGGTACGCAGGCGCAGCTGCAGCCGGCCAACGGATGGACGACGTATGCGGTGCTCACCTACGGCGCGATCATCGTGGGGTTCGGGGTCCCGGCCCTCGCGCTGTGGCTGGCACGACGTCGGACGGTCGCACCGTCCCGCCTGCTGACAGTGCTCACCGTGCTCGTGCTCGGGCTCGTCGCGGCAGGGCTGAACAGCTCCTACGAGCTGTACTACGTCGCTGTGCCGGTCGCGGTGGTGACGCTCGCGCTCCAGCCTTTGGCGCCGGCAGCGGACCGCGCACGCGAGCGACGGGCCAAGCTCTTCGTCGGCGGCACTCTCACGGCGCTCTTCCTGGTCGCCCTCGTCGCGGTGCGCGCGGCCATCTCGTACGCCTGCGCTTCGGGTCCCTGCTACATCGGCACCTCGCCCAAAATAGACGCCGGGATCGTCAAGACGTGGCTGTACAACTTCGGGTCGAGCGTGCCGCTGTCCGGCCGCAGCGAGGTTCTGACCACCCTGAAGGCGGTGGGCCAGGACACGCTGCCAGGACCGTTCTCCTCACCTCTGGTGGTCTTCGCCTTCCTCGCGGCTGGCGGCCTGCTGCTGGTCCGGCTGCTGCTCGGACCGCTGGGCCTCGGCCGGATCGTCGCGCCCGGCACCGCTGGTGAGACTGCGGACGACGCCGCGGTGGACACCGCTGACGAGACCGCCGACGAGACGGTGGACGCACCAGCCGCTCGGAAGGCGCTGTCCGTGGCGGCCCTGCACGGGGCCATCGCGGCGCTGCTGATCGCCTTCGGCAGCGCGGCCATGATGTCGATCTCGAGGCAGGCGCAGGACGTCATCCTCTCGTTCGGCCACGTGTACCGACACACCGTCGTCACCTGGGTGGCGCTCGCAGCCACCGCGACGTTCGTCGCGCTGGCGATCGACCTTCGGGCGACCTGGCGCAAGTCGATCGTGCTGTGGTCCGCGGTCGCGCTGGTCGCGGCACTGGTGGGCGGCGCGGTGCTGCCGATCAACCTGGCGGCGACGCACGCGGCGTCCGTCGACCCCGGCACCCTTGCGGTGACCCGGATCTACGACGAGCTCGTCCTCGCCGACCCCTCCGACGCCGGCGAGCAGCGGCGCTGCGACGCCGTGCGCCAGGCCAGGAAGGGCCTCGCCGGCAAGGGCCCGACGTCCGGCAGGATGCTCAAGGGCCTGTACCAGATCTACCGGTACAAGTACGGCAAGCCGTTCTGTTCGTCGATCACGATCCGGGGGGCCTGAGCGCCGGCAGGTCCTCAGCCCCGGCGGTCAGCCGTCCAGCAGCCCGCGGCGCACGCAGTGCACGGTCTCGACCGCGCCGAACGGCCGTAGTCCAGCGCGGGCCCACGCCCGCTGCACGCGCACGTTGTGCGTCTGCGTGGAGATGATGGTGTCCGGCAGCCCGCGCGCGCCGGCCAGATCGGCGCACCCGGCGAGCAGGTGGCCGTAGCCACGCTGCCCTTGAGCGGCCGGGACCAGACCGGCCAGCAGGATCTCCAGGTGCCCCGACGGCTGCCCCACGGACTCCTCGCAGGTCGCCAGGCCGACCACCCGATCCTGCTCGAGCAGCAACAGGACGTCGTCCGGCTGGCGGGCTACGCACCCCCGCGCCCACTCCTGGTAACCCGCCAGCGCGTCCGCCGGGGCGAACAGGGGGTTGGCCAGGTAGTGGTTCCCGTAGCCCTCGAAACTCGCGGCCACCACGTCGTCGACCACGTCCTCGACGCGGTGGTCGGCGCCGTGGTCGACGCGGTGGTCGGCGCCGTCGTCCAGCGCGGCGGCGGACCGAATGCGCCAGCGGTCCGGCTCGGGGCGCAGAACCTCACTGCTGGGTGCCCCCCAGTACGTCAGCGACCCCGCGGGCAGCACGTCACGACCGCAGCCGGCGACCACGGCGGCCAGTGCCAGCCGGTCCGCCGGGTAGCGGACGACGAGCACGTCCTGCCCGGCCTCAGCCAGGACCTCGCGCAACTGCCCCGCACCGTCGGCGCCCGGGTCGCTCGCCGAGCCGACGGTGACCCTGGCGACGGAGACACCGAAGCGGCGGGACTCCGCCGGGCTGTCCGCGACCTCGACCCGATCGCCGGTCAGCGCCTGCCAGGCCAACGGTCAGCCTGCCGCGACGGGCGTCCGCGCGACGTAGGCGGTCACCGCGTCCAGCACCCGGTCGACGTCCGCCTGGGTCATCCCTGCGTACAGCGGCAGCCGGACCAGGCGCGCCGACAAGTCTGCGGTCACGTCGCACGG
Organism: Angustibacter sp. McL0619; assembly: GCF_049994355.1. NCBI lineage: Bacteria > Bacillati > Actinomycetota > Actinomycetes > Kineosporiales > Kineosporiaceae > Angustibacter > Angustibacter sp. McL0619. The sequence goes on from NZ_CP188257.1 coordinate 3,706,873, forward strand.
GCTCGGCGTACGACCGAAGCGCCGGCCCGCTGGGCTGCTGTCCAGCGGCACGTAGTGGAAGGTGCCGGTGATCGCCCGCTCGCGCAGGTGGGTCAGCAGCGCGGTCTGGTCCTCGTGCGTCGCCATGATCAGGTAGAACACGTGCGCCGGGTGCTGCGCGTCGTCCGGGACGTGCATCAGGCGGGCGCCGTTGGCGCTCGCCCAGCCGCCGAGCGACTGCTGGTAGGCGTCCCAGATCTCGTGCCGCAGCCGCTGCACGAGGTCGAACGACTCCAGCTGGCTGAGCAGTACAGCGCAGAGCAGGTCGCTCGGCAGGTAGCTGGAGCCGACGTCGTTCCAGGTGTACTTGTCGACCTGGCCGCGCAGGAACCGGGAACGGTCGGTTCCCTTCTCGCGCAACACCTCTGCGCGCTCAAAGAACGACGCGTCGTTCACCAGCAGCGCGCCGCCCTCACCACATTGCACGTTCTTGGTGGAGTGGAAGCTCTGGGTGGCCATCGCGCCGACCGTGCCAAGGGTGTACCCGCCGCGACGGGCGCCGAGCCCGTGCGCGTTGTCCTCCACGACGGCCAGGCCGTGCCGGTCGGCCAGCGCGAGTAGCGCCGGGATGTCGGCTCCGATCCCGCCGTAGTGGACGACGAAGACGGCCCGGGTCCGGTCGGTCACCGCCGCCTCGGCCGCCTGGACGTCCAGGTTGAGGGTCAGCGGGTCGATGTCGACGAACACCGGCGTGGCACCGCGGATCGCCACCGCACCCGCCGTCGAGGAGAAGGTGAAGCTGGGCACCAGCACCTCGTCACCGGGACCGAGATCGAGCAGCATCGCGGACATCTCAAGGGCATGCGTGCACGAGGTGGTCAGCAGTGCCCGCTCGGCACCGCTCACCTCGAGCAGCACGCGGGTCGCGGCCTTGGTCATCGGGCCGTCGCCCTGCAGGATCCCCGAGCGTAGGGAGTCCAGCAGGTACTCCTCCTCGCGAGGTGTGACGTAGGGGCGCGTGAAGGGGATGAAGGCTTGACTCACCCCACGAGAATGCCACATCACCAGCCCGTACCATCAGAGCGTGACAGAGCGAGGGCCGGACGTGCTGGACCACTTGGCCCGCATTCGTCTGGGCCCGCTCGGACGGCCGCTGGCTGGTCTGCTGAGCACCTCACAGGGCAGGTACCTCGTCGTCGCCGGCAGCGTCCAGCTGGGGTACCTCGTGCTGCTCGCGGCTCTGCTGTCCACCGGAATCTGGTACATGGCAGCCATCGCCATGGCCCAGGTGGTGGCCATCAGCGTCGCTTTCCCCACCTACCGCCGGCTGGTGTATCGCTCGACCGGCCCGTGGCGGTCCGAGATCGGCCGGTTCGTGTCGGTATGGGCCGGCGGCGCCACCGCGGGTTTCGTGGTGACGCCGTTGCTGGTCGAGCTGACGCCGATCCCACCGCTGGCCGCCCAGGTGATCGCCGTCGTCGTGGTGGCGTGCGGGAGCTACCTGGGCCACCATTACGTCTCGTTCCGGCACCACCACGCTGATCGGAAGGCAGACGCGGGTCCCGAAGGACCGGCCGGTCTCAGGGAAGGCTGACCGTCGAGTGGTCGCCGAGCATCAGGCGCTGCGCACGCGGCACCTGCTCGGACCGGACCACGGTCACCGACTTGCCGAGCAGCGAGTCCTCGATCCGGCCGGCACCGGTGATGACGCAGTCCTCCAGGATGATCGAGTGCTCCAGCTCGGTCCCGGTGATCGTGCAGCCGTGGTAGATCGAGGTGAACGGCCCGACGTAGGAGTCCTCGAGGTGCGTGCCACGACCGATGATCGCCGGGCCGCGCACGGTGCTCCGGACGATGGTCGCGCCCTCCTCGATCACCACCCGGCCGACCAGCTGGCTCTCCGCGTCGACGTCGCCGCGCACGTCCGGCGCGATCCCCTCAAGCACCCGGCGGTTGCACTCGAGCATGTCCTCCAGACGGCCGGTGTCCTTCCAGTAGCCGGTCACCAGATGGCTGCGCACGTCGAGGTCCTGCGCGATCAACCACGCGATGGCGTCGGTGATCTCCAGCTCGCCACGGGCTGACGGCTCGATCGCCCGCACCGCGTCGTGCACGACGGACCGGAACAGGTAGACCCCGACGACGGCGAGATTGCTGGGTGGGTTCGCCGGCTTCTCGACCATCTGGACGACCGATCCCGCCTCGTCCAGCACCGCGACCCCGTAGAACTGCGGCTCGGCCACCTCGGTGAGCAGGATCTGCGCCGCAGCCGTCGAGGACTCGAACTCGGCGACGAAGTCGCTGACCCCACCGAGCAGGAAGTTGTCGCCGAGGAACATGCAGAAGTCGTCGTCGCCCAGGAAGTCGCGCGCGATCAGCACCGCGTGCGCGAGGCCGAGCGGGGCGTCCTGCGGGATGTAGGTGACCTGGATTCCGAGCTCGCTGCCGTCCCCTACGGCCGCCATCACCTCGGCGCGGGTGTCGCCGACGATGATGCCGATGTCGGTGATCCCGGCGTCGCGCAGCTGCTCGAGCCCGTAGAACAGGACCGGCTTGTTGGCGACCGGGATCAGCTGCTTGGCCGAGGTGTGGGTGATGGGTCTCAGACGTGTCCCCGACCCGCCGGCCAGCACCAATGCCTTCATGCAGTGCATCCTAGGGGCATGAAACTGTCCGTCGTGATCCCGTGCTACCGCTCGCGGGACACCCTGCGCCCACTGGTCACTCGGCTGCACGACGTGCTCGCGACAGCGGTCGAGGACTACGAGGTGATCCTCGTGGTGGACGGCAGCCCCGACGACACGTACGCCGTCGCGCACACCCTCGAGCTCGAGTCCACCCACGTGCGAGCCGTGCTGCTGCGGCGCAACTACGGCCAGCACAACGCCTTGCTGGCCGGCATCCTGCGCGCGCACCACGAGGTCATCGTGACGATGGACGACGACCTGCAGCACCGTCCGGAGGAGCTGCCCGTACTGCTGGAGCCGTTGTCCAACCCGCTGGTCGACCTCGTGTACGGCGTCCCGACGGTGGAGGAGCACGGCTTCGCCCGGTCGATCGCGTCACGGAGCGTGAAGGCCGCGCTGGCCGCGTCCGGGGTGGACAACGCTCGCGACGTCAGCGCGCTGCGCGCGTTCCGGACCGACCTGCGCGAAGGCTTCTCCAACGTCAACGACCCGTTCGCCTCGGTCGACGTCCTGCTGTCCTGGACCACCACCGGGGTGCGCCGCCAGTCGGTGCAGATGGACCGCCGCGAGGTCGGCCGCTCGGCGTACAGCCTGCGCAAGCTGGTCCGGCACGCGGTCACGATGGTGACCGGATACAGCGCCCTGCCGCTCAAGCTGGTGACCTATCTCGGCGCCCTCTGCGGCCTGCTCGGTCTGCTGCTGTTGGGATTCGTGCTCTACCGCTTCGCCTCGGGTGGGACGACGGTGGCCGGGTTCACCACGCTGGCCTCGATGATCGCGCTGTTCTCGGGCGCACAGATGGTCTCCATCGGCATCCTCGGTGAGTACGTCGGCCGGATGCATTTCCGGGGGATGCAGCGACCCACCTTCGTCGTCCGGGTGGACGGCGCGGACGACGGGCCGCGAGCGGGCGTGCCCTCCGAGCTGCCGGCCGGCAGGGCTCAGCACCAGTCGCCGGACAACGTGGCGGCCGCGATGAAGAAGGCGTGAGAACGGCAGCTCAACTGGGCGAAGTCGTCGTCATCGCAGAGCTCTCAGGAGCAGGCGCTCGAGCTCGCCAGACATGCTGCGCACGAAGGTCGCGGTCAGGTGCGAACCCTTGCGGTAGACCAGCAGGTCGCCGATCACGGGCTGGCACGGGGACGCCGGGCACAGCTGCGGCGTCAGGTCGATCATCGTCGCCCGTGGCTGCTGGCTGAGAGCCAGCAGCTGGGCCTGCCCACCGCTTCGGCGCAGCCCGGTGGCGCGCGGGAAGCTGCAGTCGCGGACGTCGGCGCGGTGCTGGGCGACACAGGACGGCACGTCCAGGCCGGGGTCGGGAGTGTCCCGCAGCACGACCACCGTGCTGCCGGACCGGGCCAAGGCTCCCCACGCCGCGCGCAAACCAGGGGCGAGCGCGAGCGAGCCGCCGGGGCTGGCGGCCGTCCGCATCACGCTGCGCTTGCCGTTCGACGTCACCACGACCTCCGGCGGGTCGTGCGCCAGCCGCGCGGCCAGCCGGCTGTTCCAGGTGCGGCAAGTCGTGTACGGCGCCCCGTTCAGCAACGTCGTGACCCCGCGGACGAACGCGCACGCCGACTTGGTGTACGACTCGATCCGCCAGTTCTGGCGGCGAGCCACCTCCTGCAGCGCCGGTAGCCACTGCAGTGCCTTGGAGTCGCCGACCAGCGCCACCGTGATGCGCGCCCGGGGGTTGCCGTACACGCACCGCACAGGGGTCGTTCCCGGCGGCAGCACCTGGCAGCCGTCGGCGTAGGCCCGCGGCACGTCGTCGTCCGCCGCCGCCGGCGCCGGGACGATCCGGCCGGGTGAAGGGTCGAACCGCGAGGACCGCACCCGGGCCACCAGGACCTCGCCGCCGGTCGGGCGCGGCTCGGGTCGGGCCGTGGGCGGCGCGGACGGCGTGCCAGGCGTGGGCGCGGCGCCGGCCGGCGTCCCCGCACCCTGTGCCACGTCCCGGTCCAGGCCGGGGGCGCCGTCGAAGAGTCCTCCAGCCAGCGCTACCCCCAGGACGAGGACAGCAATGGCCAGCACCACCGCGAGCGCCGGCCCGGGCAGCCGGTCACGCCGACGGACCGGCCGCTGATGCGCGTCGTGCGGCGCACCGTCCGGCCGTCCCGTCGCCTCGTCCTGGTACGGCACGCCTCAGCACGCTACGCACGATCGCACGGGGGCGCACGGGTGGGCCGCTCGGGGGCGCGCCGGGGGCGCCGTCACACGCGGGCGTGCGTCGTGGGGTCGCCGTAGAAGAGCAGCTCGGCCTGCCCGGCCAGCAGCTGCTCCTCCGGGATCGTCCAGGTGTGGCTGGCCGGGTCGGGTCGGCGCACCGAGACGAAGTTGAACCGGTCCGCGCTGAAGACGGTGCCACCGCCGGCGTGCACCTTGTCGAGGAACGTCGTGTCGACCCGCCGAGGCAGATCCTCGAAGCGGAGCCGTGCCGCGGTCTCGCGGCGGGTCAGGATCGTGCCGCCCTGCACGAGCTGGGTGTACCGGTGCTCGGCGTGCGGGAAGCGCAGGAGAGTCGCATTCGACCCCTCGAGATGGACCAGGTGGGCCCACTTGCCGACCACCTCGGCGTCCGTGAACGAGAACGCACGGACCAGGTCGCTCAGGTAGTGCTCGAGGTAGAGGTTGTCGTCGTCCATCTTGGCGACGAAGGTCCCGTCGGCCGCGTCCACTCCGAGGTTCATGCAGGCACCGAGGGTGAGGGCGGCGTCCGCCTCGAGCGCGACGTAGTCGCGCACCCCGTGCTCGTGCGCCAGCCGGGCGAGCTCGTCGTCCGCGGTCGCGAAACCGTGCTGCACCAGGACGAGCTGGACGTCCGGGTGCACCTGACGCCCGATGAACGACATGACGTTCTCGAGCTGCTGCGGGCGGTTGGTCGCCACCACGGCGCTGATCGGCGCGCGCGGCGTCGTCCGGGTCAGGCCCCCGGCGTCCTGCAGGCCGACGGCGCGCAGTACGTCGTCGACCCGGTGGGTGTACAGGTGCTCGTCGAAGACGCGCCGGTGGGCGCGCAGCCCGACCCGGTCCCGCAGCTCGCGGTGCCGCACCAGCGCGGTCATCTCCTGGCGCGCCTGGTCGGCGTCCTGCACCACCCGGATCGTGTCGCCGAAGAACGGCTGGACGGAGGCTGCGGGGGCGGACACCACGGCGGTCTGCGCCGCGGACAGCTCGAACAGCCGGCGCGAGCACATCGTCGGCGACCCGGTGACCGAGTTCACGTTGATGAACACCTTGTACGACGAGTAGGCGCCGACCATCTGGTCGTAGTCGAGGCTGCCGACGACGAACGGCACGAGGTCCTTGGGGAACCGGTAGCGCGGGTCGTCGCTCTGCAGCCTGGAGTAGATGTGCAGCCCCAGCTCGCTGGCCGGACGCAGGAGGTAGTCCATCTGCTCGCGCCGCTCGGCGTGTTTCTCGGCGAAGTACGTACCGGCGAAAGCCAGCTCGCGCACCCGGCCGGCGCCGCGCTCCACCGGGTTGTGGATCCGCGGCTGCGCGGCGAAGGCCAGCAGCGCGACCCGCTCGTGCCCCAGGTCCCGGTGGTAGTCCGGGATCCGCTCGGCGTCCACCGTGAAGACCTGGTCGAACAGCTTCGCGGTCTCGATGAACACGTCGTAGTTCGGCGGGTCCTCCTTGTTCCAGAAGACCGTGGGGATGCCGTTGGTCTGGCACCAGGAGACCAGCGCGCGCAGCTCCTCGCTGGGCCGGCCGTCTCGGGTCATGTGCAGCCGCCAGCGCCCGTCGTTGCCGTTCCACGCCGACTCCACGAACAGCAGGTCGGGCCGACGCTGTGGCAGGACCTGGCGCCAGTCGTCCGGTCCGAACGTGAGCTGGTCCCACTCGTAGCGAAGGCACAGCTCGGAGAAGGTGTCCAGGATCGTCGCGACCACCAGGCCGGGACGGGCGACGGGACCGTCGGGCAGCTCGACCCGCGGGGGCTTGCCCAGCTCGCGCGGGTGCACCGTCCGCTCCGGCGGGTCCACCAGCGCCTTGGCGAGGTCGCGCGGCAGTGCCCGACGCCGGTTCGGCTGCCGGACCGCCGTGCGCACCACCCGGGCCGCGACGCCGAGCCGGGACTGGCGCGGGACGGCCAGCTGGGCCTCGAGCTCGGCGATCCGCTGGCGCAGCAGATCGTTCTCGAGGGAGCCCTCGCTCACCCGAGCTCCCGCGCGATGACCTCCGCGATCCGGGGGCCGGCCTTGCCGTCCCACAGCGGCGGCACCGGCCACGTCGAAGCCCGCCCGGCATCCAGCACACCCTTCACGGCCACCGCCAGGCCCTCGCGGGTCACCAGCTGGTTGGTGCCGTGCGTGATGGTGACCGGGCGCTCGGTGTTGGGGCGCAGCGTCAGGCACGGCACTCCGAGGATCGTGGTCTCCTCCTGGACGCCGCCGGAGTCGGTGACCACGGCGTCCGCGCCGCGCACCAGGCCCATGAACTCCACGTAGCCGAGCGGGTCGACCACGTTGATCCCGGGGTGCTCGAACAGGCCGGCCGCCTCCAGGCTGGCGCGGCCGCGCGGGTGCAGCGGCAGCACGATCTGGACCTGGTCGGCGACGGCGTGCAGTGCTGTGGTCAGGTTCGAGGCGTCCGCCGGGTCGTCGACGTTCGCCGGCCGGTGCAGGGTGGCCACCGCATAGCGGCCCTCGAGGTCGTGCGCGGCCCGCGCAGCCGCTGCGTCGAACCGGTCGAGGTTGGCCAGCAAGGTGTCGATCATCGGGTTGCCGACGAGGTGGATCGCGTCCGGGTCGACGCCCTCGCGGGCCAGGTGGGCGATGGCGTCCGGGCTGGTCGCGAAGAGCAGCGATGCGAGCCGGTCGGTCACCATCCGGTTGATCTCCTCCGGCATGGTCAGGTCGAAGCTGCGCAGCCCGGCCTCGACGTGCGCCGAGCGCACACCGATCTTGGCGCCGACCAGGGCCGCGGCCACCGTGGAGTTGACGTCTCCGTAGACCACGACCAGCTGCGGGCGCTCGGCCAGCATGAGGTCCTCGAGGCCGGTCATGATGGCCGCGGTCTGGCGGGCGTGCGAGCCCGATCCCACCCCGAGGTTGATGTCCGGCTCCGGCAGGCCGAGCTGGTGGAAGAAGACGTCGGACATCTTCTCGTCGTAGTGCTGACCGGTGTGCACGAGCTGCTGCTGCACGCCGAGCGCATCCAGCGCCCGGATCACGGGTGCGGCCTTGGGGAAGTTCGGGCGGGCACCGGTCACGTGCAGGACGTCGGCGGGCATGCGGGCCTTTCAGCGGGACTGGAACGGTCGGGGAAGCAACAAACCTGGCGGCTATCATGACAGACGTCCCGTGCCCGCCCCGAACCTCGCGAGGAGCCTCGTGTCACTGGCCGGACGCGCTGAGCAGCAGGTCCGACGGGGGCTTCGGATCGCGCACAACCTCCCGCTCGCGTCGTCCGTCGCGCTGCGGCACATCGGTTGGGACGCCGCGCACGCACAGCTCATCGGCCTGCGCGCCCTGCCCGGCGGGGCCCGCCGCCGGGTCGCGTCGTCGGCTGCGCTGCCGCCGGTCACCACCGCGTTGGCAATGGCCGCGGACGGACGCCGGGCGGACGCCGCCACCCTGCTCGAGTCGGTTGGTGCCGGCGCTGTCGGGCCCGGCGGCGTCCGGTCCGGCGGCGTCCGGTCCAGCGCCGTCCGGTCCAGCACCGCGCGGCTGCGTCGCGCAGTGGCCGCGGCGTGCGCGTTGGACGACGCGGAGCTGGCCGCGCGGCTGCTGAGCCGGCTGCCCGCGGACGACCCGGCGGCCGACCGCTTGGCGGCGCTGGTCGCCGCCCGCCGTGGCGACCTGCGGCTCGCGCAGGAGGCCGCCGAACGGGCCGGGCGTCCCGGACGCCGCCTACGCCGTCGGGTCAGCGCCGAGCTGGCGGCCCTGCAGCCAGAGCCGCTGCCGCCAACCGCCACAGCGACCACAGCCACCACCTCAGCCACAGCCTCAGCCACATCCTCAGGCACAGCGCAGCCACTCGACGGCGAGCGGATCCTGCACCTGGTGACCAACGCGCTGCCGGAGGTGCAGGCGGGGTACACCGTGCGCACCCAGGACATCGCAGCCGCGCAGCGCCGGATCGGCCGGGACGCGCAGGTGGCGACCCGGCTCGGCTTCCCCGTCACGGCCGGGGCCGTCGCCGCCGCCGCCGAGGTCGAGGTGGACGGCGTCCCGTACCACCGGCTGCTGCCCGCGCGCCCGCTGCCGCGGCTGGACGACGCGCGCCTGCTCGCCGACGTCCGGGCCACCGACGCGCTGGTGCGCCGGCTGCGGCCGACCGTGCTGCACGCGCACAGTAAGCACGTCAACGCCCAGGTGGCCCTCGCGGTGGGGCGGGACCACGGGCTGCCCGTGGTCTACGAGGTCCGAGGCTTCCTGGAGGAGACCTGGCGCAGCCGCGGCGGCAGCGCCGACTCCGACTTGTACCGGCTCAGCCGCGACCTGGAGACCTGGTGCATGCAGCAGGCGGACGCCGTCGTGGCGCTCTCGCAGAGCATGCGCGACGACATCCTGGCCCGCGGACTGCCCGCCGAGCGGGTGCACGTCGTGCCGAACGCGGTTCACGACGGCTACCTGGCCGAGCCGGGCTCGGGTCTGCAGGCCCGGGCCGAGCTCGGCATCCCGGCGGACGCCCTGGTGGTCGGGTCGATCAGCACGCTGAACGACTACGAGGGGCTGGACCTGCTGGTCGACGCGACCGCTGAGCTGCGCGCTGCGGGGAGCCCGGCGCACCTGCTGGTGGTCGGCGACGGCCCGGCCCGGCACGCGCTGGTCGAGCGCGCCCGGGCCGCCGGCCTCGGCGAACACGCGACCTTCACCGGCAGGGTCCCCCGGGACGTCGCCCAGCGCGCCCACCTCGCCCTGGACGTGTTCTGCGTGCCCCGCCGCGGCACGCCGGTCACCCGGCTGGTGCCACCGTTGAAGCCACTGGAGGCGATGGCCAGCGGCCGGCCCGTCGTCGCGAGCGACCTGCCACCGCTTCGCGAGACGGTCCAGGACGGCGTCACGGGCGTCCTCGTGCCCCCGGACGACGCCCGCGCGCTGGCGGCGGGGCTGAAAACGCTGCTGTACGATGTCCGGACCCGCCAGCGGATGGGCCAGACCGCCCGAACCTGGGTGCTCGACCACCGGACCTGGCATCAGGCCGCTCGGTGGTACGACACCTTGTACGAGCGTCTGCGAGCGCATCCGACCACCCCGCAGGACGCGACCGAGCACGCGCCTGCGCCGCCAGAACCTCACTCTCAAGGAGCCAATCGGTGAACGTCGATCTCGTGGTCATCGGGCTGGGCTACGTAGGCCTCCCGCTCGCCCAGGAGGCGGTCCGTTCCGGCGTGTCCGTCGTCGGGCTCGACCTCAGCGATGCCGTTGTCGACGGTCTGAACCAGGGGCGCTCGCACGTGGACGACCTGGCCGACGCCGACGTCACCGAGATGCTCGGCAAGGGGTTCCGGGCGACCACCGACGAGGCCGTCCTGGCGGACGCCGCGGCTGTGGTGATCTGCGTGCCCACCCCGCTGTCCGAGGACAGCGGCCCCGACCTGCGCGCTGTGACCTCCGCCACCAAGGCGGTCGGCCGGCACGTGCACGAGGGCATGCTCGTCATCCTGGAATCGACCACCTACCCCGGCACCACCGAGGAGGTCGTCAAGCCGCTGCTGGAGGAGTCCGGCCTGGTGGCCGGCGAGAGCTTCCACCTGGCGTTCTCTCCCGAGCGCATCGACCCGGGCAACCCGAAGTTCGGCATGCGCAACACCCCCAAGGTCGTCGGCGGGCTCACCCCCGAGTGCACCGAGGCCGCGGCAGCGCTCTACGGCCGGTTCGTGGACACCGTCGTGCGCGCCCGCGGCACCCGCGAGGCCGAGACGTCCAAGCTGCTCGAGAACACCTACCGGCACATCAACATCGCGCTGGTCAACGAGATGGCCCGGTTCTGCAACGAGCTCAACATCGACCTCTGGGACGTCATCCGCTGCGCGTCGAGCAAGCCGTTCGGCTTCCAGGCGTTCTACCCCGGGCCGGGCGTCGGCGGTCACTGCATCCCGATCGACCCGAACTACCTGAGCCACAACGTCCGGGCGAAGCTCGGCTACCCCTTCCGCTTCGTCGAGCTCGCACAGGAGATCAACGCGACGATGCCGGCGTACGTCACGCACCGCGCGCAGAACATCCTCAACGAGGCGCAGCTCGCCATGAACGGTGCCAACGTGCTGCTGCTCGGCGTCACCTACAAGCCGGACATCGCCGACCAGCGCGAGTCCCCCGCCGTCCCGGTCGCCCGACAGCTGCAGGCGCTGGGCGCCCAGCTGAGCTACCACGACCCGCACGTCACCGAGTGGCAGGTCACCGGCCTGGACGCCAAACGCGTCGACGACCTGGACGCGGCCGTCGCCGAGGCCGATCTCGTCGTACTGCTGCAGAACCACTCCAGCTACGACGTCGACGCGCTCGCCAACGGGTCACGCCGGTTCTTCGACACCCGGGGTGTGTCCACGAACGGGAACGCCGTCCGACTGTGAGTACCGGCACGACCACCGAGGCTCCCCCGACGGGGAAGGATGCCGCCGAGCTGGCGGCGCGGTACGGCCTGTCCCCGATGGGGATCCGGCCGGGCCTCATCGAGTACATCGGCCAGCTCTGGTCCCGTCGGTACTTCGTCAGCACCCTGGCGACCTCGCGCGCGTACGCGCGCCACGAGGGCAACTACCTGGGTCAGCTGTGGTCGGTCCTGACGCCGATGCTGAACGCGGCGGTCTATTACTTCATCTTCGGCGTCCTGCTCGGCACCAGCCGCGGGGTGGACAACTTCCCGGCGTTCCTGGTGATCGGGGTGTTCCTGTTCCGGTTCACCACGAGCTCCATCATCAGCGGTTCGCGAAGTCTGTTGTCCAACACCAGCCTGCTGCGGTCCCTGCACTTCCCGCGGGCCGTGCTGCCGGCCGCCAACGTGATGGCCGAGCTGGCCCACCTGGGGCCGGCGATCCTGGTCATGGTCGGCATCACCGTGATCACTGGCGAGCAGCCGAAGTGGACGTGGCTGCTGCTGCCCTTCGTGATCGCGATGCAGTGGCTGTTCAACACGGGCATGGCGTTCATGGTCGCCCGGGCCACCGTGCGCATCCCCGACCTGACGAACCTGCTGCCCTTCACGCTGCGGCTGCTGATGTACGTCTCCGGCGTGTTCTTCAGCGTCGACCACTACGTCGGAGACACCCCGCTGGGCCACCTGATGACCTACCAGCCGGTGGCCGTGTACCTCTCGTTGGCGCGGGGCTGCCTGCTCGACCAGTTCACTCCCGAGCCGGTGATGTGGGCCTTCGGGTTCGGCTGGGCCGTGCTGTTCCTGGTCGGCGGCTTCGTGCTCTTCTGGCGCGGCGAGGAGACCTACGGCCGTGACTGAGCACATGGACGAAGAGGTCGACTTCGAGGCCGACACCCCGCATCTGGTGGTGCGCAAGCCGACCCACCTCGGCGACCCCTCGCTGATCGTCGACAACCTGCACGTGACGTACCGGGTGCTGGGTGGCAAGCGGGTCGGGCCGCCGCCGACCCGGCTGCAGCGGCTGATGAACCGGTCCACCGGCCACGTGGGCTCGGTGGTCGAGATCAAGGCCGTGCAAGGCGTCTCGTTCATGGCGCGGCACGGTGAGGCGATCGGCATCGTGGGCCGCAATGGCTCCGGCAAGAGCACTCTGCTGCGGGCCGTCGCAGGGCTGATCCCGCCGACCCGGGGCGCGGTCTACGTCAGTGGCGAACCGTCCCTGCTGGGCGTCAACGCGGCGCTGATGAGCGACCTGACCGGCGAGAAGAACATCATGATCGGCGGTCTCGCGCTGGGCCTGTCCCCCGCCCAGATCCGCGAGCGGTTCGACGACATCGTCGAGTTCGCCGACATCGGGGACTTCGTGTACCTGCCGATGAAGGCGTACTCCTCCGGCATGCAGGCCCGGCTGCGCTTCGCCATCTCGACGGCCGCGGTGCCCGACGTGCTGATGATCGACGAGGCCCTGGCCACGGGCGACGCGGAGTTCCGTGCGCGCAGCGCCGAGCGGGTCGCGCAGATCGTCGAGAACGCGGGCACGATCTTCCTGGTCAGCCACTCGCTCGCCTCGATCCGCAGCATGTGCACCCGCGCATTGTGGATCGACAAGGGCATCCTGAAGATGGACGGGCCGGTCGACGACGTCTGCGACGCGTACTCGGCTTCGAGCCAGCCGAAGGGCAAGTCGGCCAAGTCCTCACCGGTCGGGGCGGCGAGCGCCACCGGCGAGAACCCCACGGTGGCTCCGGCCAGCCGGTGAGCTCGTCGGGGCGGCGCCGTTCGGTGCTGGTGGTCACGGTCGTGCACCACCCGCTGGACGCCCGCATCCGGTTCCGTGAGATCGCCGCGCTGCTCGACGCCGGGTGGCAGGTCACGTACGCGGCACCGCTGCGCGGCTACGGCCTGGCGGACGACGCGGTGCGGCTCGGTTCGGACCTGACGCTCGTCGACCTGCCGCGGGCGCTCGGACGACGCCGCCTGGCGGCGCTGCGTGCCGTGCGGTCGCTGCTGTCGCGGCGGGGACGCGAACACGACCTCGTGCTGCTGCACGACCCCGAGCTGCTCGCCGCGCTGCCCGGGCTGCGGCTGCCGCCGGTGGTGTGGGACGTGCACGAGGACACCGCCGCCGCCACCAGCCTCAAGCCGTGGCTGCCCCGGCCGCTGCGCAGGGTCGTCGCCTCGAGCGTGACCGCCGCGGAACGGCTCGCCGAGCGGCACACCCACCTGATCCTGGCCGAAGACCTTTACCAGCAACGGTTCCGGCGTCCGCACGTGGTCGTGGCAAACACGGTGACCGTGCCGGACACCGTCTCGGCGGCCGGGTCGGCGTCCGGTCCGGCGCGGGTGCTCTACATCGGCCACCTCACCCGGGCGCGCGGGGTCGAGGTGATGGTGGCCGCTGCTCAGCGGCTGGCCGACGACGGCGAGCGGATCGAGCTGCACCTGGTCGGGCACGCGGACGCGACCAGCGGGTCGATGCTCGAACAGGCCCAACGCGACGGCCTGCTGCGCTGGCACGGCTTCGTGCCTTCGGACCAGGCCAAGGCCATGCTGGACGGCGCACTGGCCGGGCTGTCCCTGCTGCGCGACGAGCCGAACTACCAGGTGAGCATGCCCACCAAGGTCGTCGAGTACATGGCCTACGGCGTGCCGGTCGTGACCACGCCGCTGCCTCTCGCGGCGGATCTGGTGCGCGGCACGGACAGCGGGGTCGTCGTCCCGTTCGACGACCCAGGCGCGGTCGCGGACGCCGTCCTGGCGCTGCGCGACGATCCGGCGCGCCGCAACCGGCTCGGCGCCAACGGACATCGTGCGGCCCGTGAGCGGTTCGACTGGCGGAGCCAGTCCACCGCGTTCGTGCGGGAGATGGAGCGGGTGGCCGGGGGCTGAGTCGGCGCAGCGACCGAGTCAGCCGGCGCGCTCGGGAACTGCGCCCAGGGCACCCGGCCCCTCCGAGGGCCGAAGGTGGCGGGGGCTGGTCAGGAAGCCGGTGCCCCAGCTGAGGTGCATCGTGGCCAGCGCCACCGGCAGGGCGGCCAGCGCCCGGGCGGGCAGGCCGCGGCCGACGGCGAGCGAACCGACCAGCACGCCGGCCAGGTAGCCGCCGGGCAGCACCAGCGCCCAGGGCTGCCAGGGCGCCGCGACGAGCCCGACCACGCAGGCCACCACGGTGACCGGGGCGGCCAGGTAGCGCACGTTGATCGTGCCGCGGTGGTGCCTGCTGACCACCCGGCGCCAGCGGCCGTACTGGTAGTACTGGCTGGCGAGTGCGCGGACCGAGCTGCGCGGCCGGTAGGTGACCTGCAGCGCTGGGGTGAACCAGACCAGCCCGCCGGTGCCGCGGATGCGGTGGTTCATCTCCCAGTCCTGCGCGCGCTGGAAGTGCTCGTCGTAGCCGCCGACCCGCATCAGTGCGGAGCGACGGAACGTCCCGAGGTAGACGGTGTCGGCCGCCCCGGCCTCGCCGCCGACGTGGAAGCTCGCCTGGCCGACGCCGATCCGGCTGCGCATGGCACAGGCCACGGCCGTCTCGAACGCGGTGGTGCCTCTGGCGTCCATGACGCCACCGACGTTGTCGGCGCCGGACTCGATCAGCACCCGGACACCGGTCTCGACGTAGCCGGCGGGCAGGATGGCGTGCCCGTCGACCCGCACCACCACCTCACCGGTGCTGGCCCGGATCGCCGCGTTCAGGCCGTTCGGCGTGCGGCCGGTGGGGTTGTCCAGCACACGGACGCGCGAGTCCTGCTCGGCGAGTGAGTCGGCCACCTCTCGCGTCCGGTCGTGCGAGGGTCCGACGGCGAGGACGAGCTCGAGCGGGAGCGGATACCCCTGGTCGAGCGCCCGCTCCACGGCCTCGGCCAGATGACGTTCCTCGTTGCGGACGGTCATCACGAGACTGACCGACGGCCAGGAGATCTTCCCGTCCTGGACGTCGGACGTCGACTCGTTCACGGCGTGCATCCTACCGGGGGCGTGTTGTCCCACCGACCTAGCCCGCGGAGCAGACTGCACGCGGGCGCGCCGCGGACACCGTGGCAGCGGCGGTTGCACTCGGCGAGGCGGGACTCGCCGAGCCGGTGGACGGTCGCGACGTCGTCGTGGACCCGGCTGTGGGCTGTGCCGTGGTCGACGCCCGCTCGGAGGCGGCGATGGTGGAGGCGGCCAGCGCCCGCATCGCAGCGAAGTCGGGATGCGCCGGGACAACCAGCGGCGGCACGAACTGGACGCTGCTGATCTTCTGCGACTTGGCCTTCAACGCGAGCTCCACCAGCATGCCGATCTGGGACTGCGGGACCGACGTGCGGACCAGACCGGTGGACGCCAGAGCGATGCTGCGAAACCGGGTGAGTACGGTCTGCGGGTCGAGCTGATCGAGCATCGCGGTCATCACGCAGCGCTGGCGCGCCATCCGGGCGTAGTCGCTGTCGGCGTGCCGGGACCGGGCGTACCAGAGGGCGTGGTAGCCGTTCAGGGTGTGCGTCCCGGTCTTGAGCGTCGTGCCGTTGCCGATCGGCAGGGCTTGCCGGACGTTGATCCGGACGCCGCCCACCGCGTCGACCAGGTCACTGAAGCCCTGCAGGTCCATCAGCACGTAGTAGTTGACCTTGAGCCCGGAGATGGCTGACACCGCGTCCATCGTGGCCTGTGCGCCCGGGTCCTTGACCTCCGGCGGGTACAGGCCCTTGTGCTCGGTCGCGTACGTGTAGACCGCGTTGAGCAGGCAGGTGTCCCCGCAGTCGAAGCCGTGCGGCAGCGCGGCGTGCATCGGCGAGGAGGCCGGGAACGGGATGTTCTGCATGTTGCGCGGGAACGACAGCAGCACGGTGCGGCCGGTCGACACGTCGATGCTGGCCAGGGTGAGGCTGTCGGGCCGGACGCCGATCCGGTCGGACCCGGCGTCCCCGCCCATCAGCAGCACGTTCAGCCGACCGTCGTGCACGGCCGAGACCTCGTTGCCGCCGAAGACCTGGGTCAGGACGCTGCGTCCCACCGCGACCTGCCGGGCGGCATACACCAGCGGGACACCGGTCACCAGCACCAGCGCCGCGGTCAGCGCGGCGGTGAACCGGCGGACCGGCAACGTCTGCAGCGCGGGGCGACCCAGTCGCCAGGCGTCCACCAGTAGCACGGCCCAGAGAATCGCGAGCGCCACCAGCGCGACCGCCAGGACGAGCAGCACCCACGAGGTGGTGAGCAGGCGCAGCACCAGCCCGCGGTCCAGCCAGGCCGTGATCCCGGTCAGCGCGAAGAGGGCGAGGCAGCCGCACCAGACCCGGAGGCCGAGCCGGCCGAGCTGACGTCGTCCGGCTGCGATCTGCGCGCTGCCGGGAAGCACCAGCGTCAGCAGGATCAGGGTGACGGCGCGTCGGCGGCGTCCACGCTCATCCAGGTAGCGCGGGTCGGCGAGGCGTCGCGCCGACCGCGCCAGCCCGGGCGACCGGACTTCGGGCTCGTGCGGCGGCGACAGCTTGGGCCTGCCCGGAGGCGCCGAGGTTGTGCTCATCGCCGTTCATTATGGGCGACGGCGGCTCGCTCACCGCGCCGACGCGCCCAACGCGGATCGAGCTGCAACCGTCCGGGAACGGGCCGGTTGCGCCTACGAGCCGGGCCGCCGGGGCGACCTTGATGGAAGCACTCGGCCAGCCGGCGATCCGCGCTGCCCGTCACCATCTCGGGAGTGTGTCATCTGCCGACCGGGCCTGCGCTCGCCCGGTGTGAAGGGCCGGGTGCTTAGGCGCTGGCAACGGCACGGAGCAGGTGCGGCATGTCCTGGGAGGCCAGGGCGTCGACCACCGCCGTCCAGTACCCAGTAGCGCCATCCCAGTAGCCTTCGTCGCTCAGGACCACCGCCTGGATCGCGCAGTAGAGCGACCAGCCAACATTTGCCAGGACCGCCCACAGCTCCATGCGGGCAAGGAGCGATGGAGTCGCCTCACCGAAGTAGCTCTCGCAAAGAACCTGGCGGAGATTCGCATCGAGTTCGGCCTCCGACGCAAGGACGCCGAGGTCGAAGCACGGGTCGTTGTTCCCGCTGAACTCGAAGTCGATGATCCACAGCCGATCGCCGTCGTCGAGCAAGTTATACGGCGCGAGGTCGTTGTGACTCGGCACGGTCGGCAGCGGATTGAGAGCAAGGGCCCCGGCGATGGCCTCGAGCTCGCCCATTCGACCTTCAACGTCCCCGGGAACTCGGATCGAGAGTGAGCGGCACGCTGCCAGCCACCGCTGAGCCCTGGCGAACACGGCCGCATCGTTGGTGAACCGGGGTCCGCCGTGCAGAGTGCGCACTGCCGCGGCGATCCGTTTGACCTGATCCGATGTCTGGAGATCCTCGGACGTGGGCACATGCCCGTCAACGAACTTCAGAACCATGACGTCGAGGCCCTCGACATAGTCCACGACGTCGGGTGCGATACCCGATCTAGCCGCCATCTCGGCGTTGTACCGCTCGTCGGCCCGGTTGATCTCCAGCACCTCCGACGACTGACCCGGCACCCGAAAGACGTATCGCTCATCATCTGCCCGGACCAGGAAGACGCCGTTCGTGTAGCCACCAGCCAGGATCGACACCTCGACCTCGCGACCCGCGAGCGCCGAAACCCTGCGCACCGCCTCTGTGATCGCTTCGTCATCCGGCATGGGGCACGTCCTCGTCAGGTCGATGGAGAGTCTGCTACCGGTCCGCAAACCCGTCGGACTCAGCGCGGGGCGACCACGACATCGAGGTGTAGCCGCTCACTGGCTCGAAGCCCGCGTTGGCGTACAACTCCAGGGCGGCCCCGTTGTCTGACTCCGTCACCAGCGACAGACGTGCCGCGCCGTTCTCCTGAGCAGCTCCGCACACGCTCTTGAGCAATGCCTTGCCCACCCCGACCCGACGATGTCGAGGTGCGACGAACAGGTCCCGCAACTGCCAGAAGTGGCCAAGACGCTGTGATGCTGGGATCGGCGCTACCAGGGCGAGACCGGCAGCCTCGTCGTCCCGGTTCGCAACAAACGCCACCAGGGCGCCAGAGCTCAAGTACTTCAGCAGCCACGTCCGAGAGCCGGCTGGATCGGGCCGCGCGCCGTAGTGCTCTCGATACTCGTCAAACAGGCGAACCAGCTGTCCCGTTGGCGCGGTCACCTCGCCGACCTCGATGCCTGGAGCTACCACACCGAAATCGTAGAGGCGCCACTAGGCAGTTGACGAACACGACTCTGAGCCATATCGTTTCTCAATATCCATCTCGTTTTTCGATACGCCTGGAGCGACGATGTCCGCGAGTCTCAACACCTGGTTGCGCTGGCTGCACGCCGCCGCCACGTTCGTCTACATCACCGCGCTATGCCTCGCAGTGGCGCTGCTGGTCATCGCCCTGATTCCCGGGTCGACCGTCAGCCAAGAGCTACCCGCTGCTGCGCTGACCGGGCTGGACCGGCTCGGTGGAGTCACAGCCGGGGTAGTCGTTGATCCCGCCGGCTGGGCGCCGTTCCAGATCCACGACCCGTCGCTGATCCAGCAGCTTCTCCAGGTGCTGACCGAGGTGCCCGGCCTCGTCCTCATCGCCGAGATCGGCCGTCGCATGGCCAAGCTCGTCCGCGTCGCACAAGACACTGACCCGTTCACCACGCAGACTGCGCGGGCGCTGGCAACTCTCGGCAAGCTCACCGCCTGGGTTGGCCTAGGCACGTGGATCCTGAGCCAGGTCGCGCAGGGGGTGCTGTCCGCGATGATGTTGACCTCGTCGTTCACCTACAAGCCTCAGGACACCCCCCTGGGCTGGCTTGCTGTCGGGCTGATCTTCGCGGCCTTCGGTCGGATCCTCGACCGGGGTGTGGCCATGCGAGCCGAACTCGACACCGTCATCTGATGGCCGTGACCCCTGAGCATCGGATTGCAGTCCACCTCGATGAGCTCCTCGAAGCCAACGAGATGACGCTGGTCGAGTTGTCGTCCCGCGTCGGGGTAACCGTCGCGAACCTGTCCATCCTCAAGAACAGCCACGCCAAGGCGGTCCGCTTCAGCACCCTCACGGCGATCTGCGACGCCCTCGGCTGCACTCCCGGCGACCTCCTCAGCCTGCAGAGCTGACCGAGGTCACCCACTCGCCGGGCAGATGCGCGCTCATCTCTGATCCGAGCACGTCGGATCTGGAAACGACAGGAACGGCATGTGCGGTGAGTGCGCCTACGAGTTCGAGCACGATCAGCGGGATACTCCTGAACCAGGGTGCTTGCGGCCGGCTCCCTCGCTCACCTGATCGGCAGTCCGGATGGTGCGCCAAGTCGTAGCCCGGCAGGCAGGATGGGCTCGTGGGCAGACCCTTGGTCAGGGATGTCGTGGAGTGGTAGCTGGGACGGATCAGTTGCGCAGGTGCGCAGAGCACGTGGGCTCGGCGGCAGACATTCGGGCGAGCGTAGCCGCCCTCACGCGGCCAAGAGCGTGCTCTTTCCAGCGTCGTTCCGGAGACGAGCGGTGGCGAGTCGGCATACTTCCGGGGTGAGCGAACCGGTTCGGCAAAGCGTCAGGACGCTGGCGCTTGCCGCGTTTCCGCGCGCAGTTTGTCCGGGTGCCGCTCACCTTGCGCCAACTCGTTGCAGCGGCCTCATTGGCGATCGTCAGAGCCGGCGGAATCGGAAGGGACAGCTATCCGATAGCATCGGGCCGTGCTCGATGCGGTGGTTTCGGCGGTCTCGCGGGACGAGACTCACCGGTTCAGCAAGGTGGCGCAGGCGTCGATCACTCTGGTCGCAGGGATGGGCGTGGCCGGGGACGCACACGCTGGCACGCTTGTGCAGCACCGCTCTCGGGTGCGTCGTGACCCGAATCAACCCAACCTGCGTCAGGTGCACCTGATCCACGAGGAGCTCCTTCACGAGGCGCGCGCCGCCGGCCATGACGTGGGACCTGGCGGACTTGGCGAGAACATCCTCACCGCCGGACTCGACCTGCTCGCCCTGCCGACCGGGACGCGACTGCGGATCGGTGACGCGGTCCTGCGCCTCACGGGCCTTCGAAACCCGTGCCGTCAGATCAACGACTTCTCCGCCGGGTTGCTGAAGGTCGTCGTGGCACGGGTCGACGGACACCCCTCTTCCTCGGACGTCGCTCTCGGCCGGACCGGCGGAGCAGAGTCGATCGACGGGGTCGGAATCATCCGCAAAGCGGGTGTCATGGCTGTCGTCGAACGAGGCGGCGATGTCCACGCGGGTATGCAGATCACCGTCGAGCTTCCGGTCGGCCCCTACGAAGCCCTCGCCCCGGTCTAGGCCCGTAACCCTCTCGGCGAGTAACCCGGAGGATGTGCACGAGGTTGGTCGTCCGGATCTCGGCATGCCGCGTAACGCGGCTACTTAGAGACTTCTCCCAGGATCGGTGTCTGGCCAGACTCGGTCCAGGTGTCCGGCGGGATGTTCTCAATCGCGGCTGCCCACCCTGTCTGGGTGTGGCTCTCATCTGGGCTGCGGACCGCCGTTCACCGTGACGAGGCGTGGCTCCAGAGGGGACTGCCCTGCTCGAAGTAGCACTGCCCACCTCGCCGACCAGTGATCGGTTCGAGGAAGGCAGGAGGCTGATGGATGCAGTGATCATCGGGGTTGATCCGCACAAGCTGTCGGCCACCATCGAGGTCGTCGACGCCCGCGAGCAGCTGTTGGGTTCGGGCCGGTTCAGCACCGACCGGGCTGGCTATGCGGCGATGCGTGCCTACGTGAAGGGGTGGCCGCGGCGGGTCTGGGCGGTCGAGGGCGCCAACGGTGCCGGGCGGGCGTTGGCGGCCCGGCTGGTGGAGGCCGGTGAGCAGGTGCTGAACGTGCCGGCCAAGCGCGTTGGATGCGCACTCGATCGCGGTGGTCGCGGTGCGCACCCCCGGCTTGCGCGTGCTGGCCCCCGACGGGGAGCTGGAGGCGTTGCGGATGCTCACCGACCGCCGCGACGAACTGGCCCACCGGCGGGTGCAGACCGTGAACCGGCTGCAGCGGCTGCTGTCCGAGCTGATCCCGGGCCAACGCAAGCGGGACCTGTCCGCGTTGCAGGCCAAGGCAATGCTGGCCTCGGTGCGCCCGCGGGACGTGGCCGGCAGGACCCGGCGCCGGATGGCCGCCGAACAGCTGGCCGACCTGGTCGCGGTCGACGTCAAGCTGAAGAAGGTCACGGCCGAGCTCAAGACCATGGTCGTGGCTCGCGGCTCCACCCTGCTCGAGGTGTCCGGCATCGGCCCGGCCGGCGCCGCCCGCATCCTGTCCGACGTCGGGGACATCGCCCGGTTCGCTGACCGGAACCGGTTCGCGTCCTGGACCGGCACCGCACCCCTGGACGCGTCCTCCGGCGAGCAGATCCGTCACCGGCTCTCCCGGGCCGGGAACCGGCGGATGAACCACGTCCTGCACATCGCCGCGATCGTCCAGATCCGCCACGACACCGCCGGCCGGGCCTACTACCGGCGCAAGCTCGCCGCCGGCAAGACCCCAATGGAAGCCCTGCGGTGCCTGAAACGGCGGCTGTCCGACGTCATTTACCGACAGTTGGTCGCCGACGCCCGAGCCGCCCGAGCCGTCGAGAACATTGACACTGACGCGGGTCCGGGAGGGCACTGCGGGGCGGCTCTCACATCCAGCGCGGTCGACCTACCCCCGCACATCGACACTTCGGATCAGCCACTTCCCGGACCCGCAGACCAGACGCTACGCCCGACACCACCAGCCCGGAAGGCCCCGCCCGGCAACGCCCTCAGACCAGCAGGTTGACAACAGAAGTGTCCCTATCTGATTCGTCAAGCCGCGGAGGGTGACTCGGAGGTCGGCGGGCGTGAAGGGTCGAGCCGGTCGGCTTGGTAGCACTGGCGGTCTCGGATCATCGCGTGGAGAACGTCAACTCGGCGCCGGGCCAGACAGGTCAGCGCCGCGGTGTGCGTCTTGCCTTCGGCTCTCTTGCGGTCGTAGTAGGTGCGGCTGGCTGGGTGCCTGAGGCTGGCGAACGCCGACACGTACAGGGCGCTGCGAAGTGAGCGGTTGCCGCGTCGAGCCTGCTGTTCTCCGCGGATGCTGCGCCCGGACTGGCGGGTCGTCGGCGCCAGACCGGCGTAGGAGGCGATGTGTGCGGCGCTGGCGAAGTTCGACCCATCACCGATGGTGCGCAACAGCTCGATGGCCGTGCGCGGACCGACGCCCGGCATCGAGGTCAGGATCTCGGCCATTGGGTGGGTGTCGAGCAGCTCTTCGAGCTCGGCCGCCAGCGCCTGGCGTAGTTCCAGGACCGACATCAGCTGTGCTGCCAGGGCGCGGATGACCTTGCCGTACTGCTCGGTGGCGGGGACCACGACCGTCTGCTCGGACAATGCGGTCAGGATGTCGCTGGTCACGGCGGCCGCGATCCGTGGGGACCCCGCCGCGATGATCTTCTTGATCCGAGCGTGGCCGAGGTTTGCGATCGCGCCCGGAGTGCCCGTCGCGGCCAGCAGGCGCAGGACGCCAGGGCGGCGAAAGTGCCTGCCCAGCAGCCGTTCCAGCGCCGGGTGGACGTGGAGCAGTGCGTCATGCAGGCGGTTGGTCACGCGGGTGGCCTCGGTGGCCAGGTCGGCGTCATAGCCGGCCAGCACGGCAAGCTCGACGGTGGTCTGCTCCTCGAACCCCACCCGGCGCAGCGCGTGCGGCAGGGTGCGTGCTGCGTCGGCGATGATGTGGGCGTCGCGTGCGTCGGTCTTGGCTTCTCCCGGGTAAAGGTCGGCGATTCGTCTCATCGACAGACCAGGCAGGTAGGCCACGGCCACACCTCGTGAGCGGGCGACGGCGACCGCCAGCGCGCCGATCGAGGCAAGCTGGTCGACCACCACCAAGACCCGTCCGTGCACCTCGAGCTCGGCGAAGAGCGCGATCAGCTCAGGTTCGGCGTTCGGCAGTGGGCGGTCGATCAACCGCCGCCCACCAGGATCGAGGGCGACGGCGTGGTGAGTCTCGCGGGCGACGTCGATCCCCGCAGAACACTTCGAATCCGGCCGCGGCCGGCGGGTGGGACAGGCTGGATCTGGACAACTGGCTTCCTTCCTCCGAGCGGGCAGACCAGCCCTGGACGAAGCGCCGGCAGCCACGTTACGAGAAGGCATCCACAAGTGGGCCCAAGTCCCTATCAGCGGTCACACACGTCCTGCGATCCCCGGTGACAACACCTCTGTGATCATCAACGACAGGAGCCAGAAGTCATGCCGAGGAACGCTGGCCTGCACCCTCAATCTGAGGGTCCGAAGAAGGTAACGGGAGCCAGATGAGTGCGTTTCCCGAGTCAGCGTTTAGTAGCGCCACAGCAGCGCCAGGGTGGGCCAGGGCGTAGATCGGGGTGATCCCCGATGATGATTGCGGCTACACAAGCGCATACTGTGGCCGTGAACAAGGTTTCGCTGACGGCGCCGACCCCGGCGTTCGGGGAGCGGGTCGTGGGCGCGGCGGCGATCGCGTTGGTAGCGTCGTTGGTCATCCAGAATGCGGTGCTGGTCTGGGCCGGAGCGCCCGGCTTCGGCGACCCGATCGAGAAGGTGCTCGCCTTCCACGCGGAGAACCGGGGCGCGGTCGCGATCGCGGTCGGCTCAGAGGCGCTGAACCTGCCGCTGCTGCTCGTGTTCGTGACCGGTTTCCACGGGCTGGTCGGGCGTCGCGGGGGTGCGGGCGCCGACTGGTCGCGCCTCGCGGTGGCCGCGGGCGCGACTCTCGCGGCGGTCTTCGCGCTCTACGCCGTTCTGTGGAACGGAGTCGTATTGTCCGCCGGCGAGCTCGCCGAGCCGAGCCCGCTGTTCAAGCTCGTCTGGCAGCTGCATGCAGGAGCATTCGCTCTGGCAATGTCGGCGCTCGGCACCACCTTCATCGGCGCTGCGCTGGCGGCGCATGCGAGTCGGCTGGCGGCGCCGTGGCAGCGTGTGCTCGGCGTGGCCGGCGGAGGCCTGCTGATCGCCGCCGGGGTGGCCAACCTCGCGATCGCTGACGGCTCGCCGATCGTGTTCGTGGGGCTGCTGGGCTACGCCGCCTGGCTCGTGTGGCTGCTGGTGACCGGGGTACGGCTGGTTCTGATGCCCATGAAGGTCGGCGCTGCCTAGCAACCGTTCCCGCCACGCGGCAGCCCCGATACAACGATTGCTTCAATCTGGGCGACCGAAGTGACACGACCGCTCATCGGCAGATCCGGTACCTCACATGACTGACCGACAGGGCCAAGAGACACAACACCCGCCGTGCAGCGAAGGGCGTCGGACCCGAAGCGCTGCAGGTGGAGTCCCTGCGGCTTCGGGTGAGATCGTGCTCCACTGCTCACTGCGTGACAGTTGCGAGGGTGCAGGCGGCTGTTCGCGAAGGGTCAGTGGGCCGTGGCCAGGGCCGGAGAGCTGACAGCGCGGGTGGAGCGCAGCGGCCGGAATCCCTTTGCGATCAGCCAGATCGGAAGGAACACCAGCTCGAAGAGCCCGCCGGGGACAACAAGGAGCATTCCGGCTCCCGCGCTCATGTCGAGGACGCCGAGGAGGTCGAGTGGTACTCCGATGGTGAGTGAGGCGTAGCCCACGAGCCCGAGTAGGGCGATTGGTCGTGGGACCAGCCGCCCAACGAGGAGTAGGTAGCAGAGGACGATGCCGCCGATGCCGGTCGGGACGTACACCCACAGGAGGTGGTTCGGGACGACCTCGGACGCGGCCAGGAGGTAGACGCCGCAGGCTGCCGAGACGAGGCACTCGACGACCCTGAGGGTCGGGTACCAGACGGCAAGGGTTGGGTTGACCTGCTTCAGCACCGGGAGCATCAGCAGGCCGATGCCGACGACAGCCAAGCCGGAACACGCCATCAGTGCGACGCCGACCGTCATCGGCGCCTGATCGGGGTTGCCGTCGACGAACGCCTGGATCAACGACGTGCCGAACATGGCGGTGACCATCTGGACGACGAAGAGGATCCCGACCGCCCGCGCACGTCCCCTCATGGACAGCGGATGCCTCGTGCTAGACGTCGTGGCTGTCGTGGTGATCGTGGTGGTCATGGCGTGCCTTCCGATTGGGTCAGGAGCGGGTCACAACTCGAATCTAACGATGTTAGATTGGTTCGGACACTACCCTAACGGTGTTAGATTGTCGAGCCCTGGGCGGCGGCAGCTACCCGAAGGACCACCAGGAGAGGCGGGGCCCATGGGCCGTAGGCCGACCGAGGTCGCCAACAGAGTGCCGTTGAACCTGGAACGGACTTTGCAGGTGGCGCTGGTCATTGCCGACGACGATGGCCTGGAGGCGGTCACGATGCGCCGGCTCGCCCGCGAGCTGGGCGTCGAGGCGGCCTCGTTGTACCACCACGTCAACGGCAAGGATCAGATTCTGGACGGGCTGGTTGAGGTCGTCGCCGCCGAGATCGAGCGCCCCAAGCCGTCCACGGACTGGCGGGCGGCGATCAGCGAACGGGCCCACAACACCCGCGCGGGCCTACGCCGCCACCCCTGGGCCGTGAGCCTGATGGCGTCGAGGACGAGCCCAGGGCCGGCCACGCTGGGACTCCTGGAGACGGGGATCCGGTGCTTCCGCGAGGGTGGGTTCTCGGTCCTCCAAGCCGCCCATGCGATCTCGGCGCTCGACAGTTACGTGCACGGCTTCGTGCTACAGGAGGTCAACCTGCCCTTCCGAGGCGAGTCGGAGCTGGCAGCCATGACTGCGGCCATCATGGAGATGTTTCCCGCCTCCAAGTTCCCATACCTCTTCGAGATGACGGTCGAGCACGTCCTTCAGCCGGGCTATGACTATGGCAAGGAGTTCGACTCCGGGCTGAAGGTCGTACTTGACGGTGTCGCTACGTTGCTTGACGAGCGGTAGGTGGACTTGCCCCGCCCGGTTCGTCCTCGACCCGCTTGCGAGGTCGGCGGCAGCCGGCCCGGCCGGGGCCCCCCACGCACAGCCCCCGCCTGGCGGCCGAAGCTGCATCGTGGCTGGATGGCGGATCCGGGGGGCGCGGCCGTCCGATGAGCCACGGTCCTGCGCGTCCCGTGTGCTGAGATGCGATCGAGGATCGCCGACACGTAGGGCCACGTGCACGGACGGACTGCGCTTGACCGACGCCCCGAACATCTCGAGGCTATCCATTTACCAAATAGAGGAACACACTGCGGTAGTAGCGGCCAACACGCCGCACTTTCGAGGCGGTTCCCCCGCACCTTGAGGGCATATGCCGCAAAAGGGGAACCCAAAATGAAGATGACGAACGCTAACCTGCTGCGCCTGGCCGGGCTATCGGCCCTGATTGCAGGATTGTGCTACGTATTCGTGGGAGTGTTCCATCCGGCGAACGCCGTGGTGTCCGTCAGCACGACCCGGTGGGCGGTCGTGCACGTGGTCGCGTGTGCAATGTCCTTCTTCGGAGTGCTTGGCCTGGCCGGCATCTACGCCCGCCAGGCGCTGAAGACCGGCTGGCTTGGCCTGGTCGGCTTTCTCATGCTGAGCCTGTGGATGGTGCTCATCATGGGCTTCAGCTTCGTTGAAGCCTTCGTCCTGCCGCATCTGGTGACCGCGTCGCCGGAATTCATCGACGGCTGGATGAAGATGTTCAACGGCGGCACCAGCACCATTAACATGGGTGTTCTGCCATCGGTGTGGACGTCAACCGCGCCGCTCTACATTCTTGGCGGGCTGCTGTTCGGTATTGCGACGTTCCGAGCCCGCATTCTGCCGCGCTGGGCTGGTGTGCTGCTCGCGGTGGGCACGCTGCTGGCCCCGCTGGCCAGCCAGCTTTCGCTGGCGGCGATGCCGAAGATCGCGATACCAACCGGCTTGGCGCTGGCCTGGATGGGGTACGCGCTGATGACCGAGCGGACGGCGTCCGGCCAGACCCCGAGCTCGCAGGCCGTCGAAGCGGCCGCCGTATGACCACGGCCGGCGTGCGTCGCGCGCCCCCCGACACCTCGACCGGCGACCCGTCCTACCGACGGGTGTCGCGGGCGGCCGGCATTCTGTACGTGCTCACGTTCGTCTCGATTCCCACGCTCGCCCTGTACGGGCCGGTCAAGGGCGCGAACTACGTCCTGCGGTCCGGGCCGGATACGGCCGCGGTGGTAGGCGGCCTCCTGGAGGTCACCATCGCGCTGGCCGGCATCGGCACCGCGGTCGTGCTCTTCCCGGTGCTGAAGAAGCAGAACGAGACGCTCGCCCTCGGCCTGGTCGCGGCCCGCATCCTGGAGTCGGCCACCATCTTCGTCGGGGTCGCCTTCCTGCTGTCCGTCGTGACCTTGCGACAGGACGGTTCCGGCGCGGGCGCGCTAGTGAGCAGCCACGTGCTCGTCACGCTGTATGACCGGATCTTCCTGCTCGGCCAGAGCTTCATGCCCGCGGTGTGCGACCTGCTGCTGGGCTACATGCTGTACCGATCCCGACTGGTTCCACGTGGTCTGGCGATGGTTGGGATGGTCGGGGCGCCACTACTCGTGGTCGGTTACGTCGCCATTCTGTTCGGCGGAATCGACCAGCACGGTGCTGTGGCTGGACTGTCCGCACTTCTGGTCGCCGCCTTCGAGTTCTCACTTGGCATCTGGCTCATCGTCAAGGGATTCGACACAAGAGCCGCTCTCAGGCTCGACTCCAACGAAGACCTCGTCCGCAGTTGAGGCCGCCAACAACGGGTCCGGGGTCAAAGACTTCAGCAACGTCGTCCGGACAAGCCAGCTCCTAGGCGGCGCGACGACGCAGGGGTCGCGGTGATTCAGCCGCTCATGCCCTCGGCAAATGGTTTCAGCCCGGGCGACGCGGGCCGCTCCCCTCGCCGTCACCGGGCTCGGAGGAACCCGCGCGGCGAGGGGACGGCAGGCTTCAGTGGTGCATGTGCCCGACGGGGCCAGTGACGCGTGTGGCGGGCATCCGCCAGAACGCGAGGAGGGCCGCGACGCCGGCGATGGTGGCGGCAGCGAGCAGGCCGCGGGTGAAGCCGTTTGCTGCGCCGCCCGCAGTGGTCAGGGTGCCCGCGGACGTGGCGATGGCCGACAGGACGGCAACACCGAGAGCTGCCCCGACCTCGTGGCCGGTCATCAGGAACCCGGAGGCCATGCCGGCGTGCTGTGGCGGGATGCCGGCCATCGCCGTGACCGACACGGGTACAAAGACCGCTCCGACACCAACCCCGATGACGAGCAGTGCGGGCAGTATGCCGGTCCCATATGCGGAGGACGCGTCAGCACGTGAGAGCAGGACGGCGCCGGCGCCGGTCACAACGAGTCCGACCATGCTGACCGCACGAGGGCTGCCGTGGGCCAGTGCATGCCGAGCGACCAGGGTGCCACCGGTGATGGCAAGTGCGAACGGCAGGAACGCCAGGCCGGCCTGCAGCGCGGAGAAGCCGAGAACGGTCTGCAGGTAGATGGAGGTGAGGAAGACGGTGCCGACCAGGATGCCGGTCACGGCGAGCATCACGGCGGTGCCGGTTACTAGGGTGCGGACCTTCCACGTGTGCGGGGGGAACAGCGGGGCAGCCGCTCGGTTCTCGATCCGGATGAATGCGGTGAACAGCACCGCGCTGACTGCCAGCGCCACGAGCACCTTGGCTGAACCCCAGCCATCAGGTCCGGAGGCACCGAGGCCGTAGATGAGCGCGACGAGCCCACCGATGACGGTGACCGCGCCCGGGATGTCGAAGCGGCGCAGCGTAGAGACATAGGCCCGCTGTGTCGTGGACGCCAGTTCCTTGACCGGCGCGTTCGCGGGGATTGCGCTGATGCCGGCGATGAAGGCGGCGGCTCCGATGGGCGCGTTGATGAAGAAGATGGCCTGCCATCCGAGCCAGGTGGTCAGGGCGCCGCCGAGCAGGACGCCAGCGGCAACGCCGAGGCTGCCGACTGCACCCCACAGGGCCAGACCGGTGCGACGTTGCCGCCCGCTGTACGCGGTCGAGATGATGGACAGGGCGGCTGGAGTGAGTAGGGCGGCCGCGAGGCCCTGGCCGGCCCGGCTCAGGGTGAGCTGGGTAGCGGTGTCCGCTAGGCCGCTCAGGATGGAAGCGACCGTGAAGACGGCCAGCCCAACCAGGAAGACGACCTTGCGAGAGAGCAGGTCGGCGATGCGGCCACCGAGCAGGAGTCCACCGCCGGACATCATCAGGTACGCCGTGACGAGCCACTGCAGCTCCGCCCCTGTGAGGTGGAGGTCGGCTCCGATGGATGGCAGAGCGGTGTTGACCACTGAGATGTCCAGGACGACGAGGACCTGCGCGACCAAGGCGATTGCCGCCACAGTCCAGGTCCGCCGTTGCTCGTCTGGCTCGTCGTGGGTAAGGGGACCTGGGCGGTTGCCATGCTCCTGTACTGCGTGTGCGGACAGGTCGGAGTTCGGCTGCGGCATGGGCTGCGTGGTGGTCATGATGGTCTCCGTTCCGGGCCTTGCTGGCGCGCTCGGCCTCAGCACTCACGGTGGTCGCACTCGCGTTGGGTCGCCCCGGTCAGATGACCGGCATCGGCCGCGAGTTGTGCCGATGTCGGAGCGGCGGTTCAGGGCGTCGTGGGCGTCGACCCATCTGGTGTCCGGGTCGATGCGGATGCTCGGGTCGAGTGCGGCGAGCTCACTGACCGCAGCCCAGTGCGTGGTGGCGGGCTTGTTGTGCAGCATCCCAGCGGTGGCGTAAACCAGGCTGCCGGTGCAGACGCTCATCATGAGGCGCGCGGTCAGGCTCTGCTCGAGGACCCACTCGAGGTGGGCGGGATCGGCCGTCATGGCGCGGGTGCCGATGCCGCCAGGATGGATGAGGACGTCCAGGTCTGGTGCGCCGGCCCGGCTGTGGTGGGCGCCGATGACCAAGCCTTTCGCGCAGCGGACTCTGCCGCCGTCGGCGGACAGTCACGAGATCGTTCATCCGTCCAGCGGGTGGAAGTGGGTCCAGGCAGACAGGACCTCCCACGGCCCGACGGCGTCGAGCTCCTCCATGTCGTCGAACAACAAGATTCCGATGTGACGGCCACGTTCCGGCTGCCGAGCATCGGTGCTCGCGCTCGAATGTGACTGCTCGTCGGGATGGTTGGGCATGTCTCTCCTGGGGGTCGAAATGCTGACTTGGCTGGATCGTCGATGTGAAAGTGGTCGGTGCAGGCTGTGGTTACCGGATCGTCAGCGGAGTGCCGGTACGGACTGCGGTGACGACGGCGGCGATCGCGCGGTCCGAGTTCTGCGACCCGGACCTCTCGTCGAGTAGACCGACGTGGCTGGTGTCAGCGGTCCAGTGGATGCTGTTCGTGGACAGGGTGGCCATCCGGGCCTGCGCAGCCGCCCACCCCTTAGTTCCCTCGTTGTTCTCCCGGGCTGTGACGACGGCGAGGGGCTTCGAGTCGAACGTGGTGAGGGCCTGTGCCTGGGCGAAGACGTTGCGGAGCTCGGACTGCTCGTCGCGCATGTTGCGGGCGCCACGTGGGCTGGTGATGAAAGCCTGGATCTGAGCGGCCGCCTCGGGTGAGAGCGCAGGGGACGCGGACGCAGGGATGAGCCGGGTGGCCGCGACCCGGGCGAGCGCGGGCATCACTGGCAGGACGTGGCGCATCATCGCGTACGTGCCGGCGAAGTCGGGCTGGTCGGTGTACTGGTGGGGGCTGGACGAGTCCAGCAGCACCAAGCCGGCGACCTGGGCCGGGTACCGGGCGGCGTACGTCATGGCGAGGGTGCCACCGGAGGAATGTCCGGCCAGGACGTACGGGCCGTGCTCGCCGGCGCGCTCCAGCAGGGTGTGCAGGTCGGCGGCGACGGCGTTTCCGTCCTGCGGGCGGGAGATGTCGTCGCTCCACCCCTGACCGACACGGTCGTACGCGCACACCCTGGTGGTGTGGGAGACCTCCGCGGCGACTGCGCTCCACAGTGGCGAGATCTCGTTCAGGCCGTTCTCCAGGACGACGGTGGGGCTGCCGGTGCCGATGCAGTTGAGGTGCAGGCGGTGACCGCCGACGTCGTACCGGGCGCCGGGCATCGAGTCGCCGGTGTCGTCGAGGGCGAGCGTGACAGTGGCGAATGTCCCGCCTAGCGCAGCAGCGGTCACGAGGACGACGACAGGGTAGACGAGCCACCGGCCGCCGCGGTTGGTGGTGCGCCGGGCGGTGCGCGCCACCCAGATGGCGAGGCCCAGCGCGGCCGGTGGCCACACCCAGCTGGCTGCGGTGAGTACGTCGTTGCCAGGCCGGGTGATGAGCAGGGCGACGCCGGAGCCTGCCATCGCAATGGCAGGCACGCGTGCCCACCGCTGCGGCTGGCTGGTCCAGCGGGTGGTGAGCAACGCGAGGATGGCCCACCCGGAGCCGAACCCCACCAGGGCGGCGCCGGTGATGACGGGTTCGCTGGCGCCGGCGAAGACGACCAGGACGAGAACCAGCGCGGCAGCGGCGCCGGTCAGTAGCGACCCGGCCACGACGAGCGCGACCGGCATCTGGCGCCGACCCGTACGACTTGTCCTGCTCCGACGGGCGCCTCCGGTGTCGGCCGGTGTGGGACTCAGAGGCTGGCTCGTGGTGGTCATGACGGTCTCGCTTCCAGGTGGTGTTCTCGTCGGATGGCGGTACTACTGAGCGTGGCCGCCACCGGGTGTGATCGCGCCGGCGAAACGGCCGGGTCACCCTCGCGCAGGTTTCGCGGTTCGGTTTGGCGCCGCATATGGCGGTGCCTGAGGATTACGCCGGGGCTGTGGTGCTTCGCGGGTTGCGTGTCAGATCGGAGGCACTGGGTACTGGATCTCGCTGCGGACCGTCCGCGCGCGCTCCACATCGGCGAGCCGAGCCACGAGGTGCAGTGCCATGTCGATGCCGGAGCTGACCCCGGCACTGGTGATGAGGTCACCGTCGTCAACGAAGCGCGAGCTCACGTCGGTGACGACCGTGGGGTCCAGCTCGGACAGCAGGTTGAGTGAGTCCCAGTGCGTGGTCGCCCTGCGGCCGACCAGCAGCCCGGCGGCCGCGTAGACCAGGCTTCCTGTGCTGACCGACGTCATCAGGGGAACTGCGGCGCGCTGCCGGCGGACCCACTCGAGATGGTTGTGGTCGTGCAGCATCGGTCGGATGCCCGGGCCGCCGGGATGAACCAAGACGTCCATGACCGGCACATCGTCGATCGAGTGTTGCGCCCCGAGCATCAGCGACCTGGCGCCGCGGACTGGCCGGCCATCGGTCGACAGACAGAAGATGTCCCAGCCGTCCTCCGGGTGCTGCTGGGTCCAGGCAGACAGCACCTCCCAGGGGCCGACGGCGTCCAGTTCTTCGACACCGTTGAAGAGGATGAGCCCGATCTGGCGCCGGCGCCTGTCGTCGGGAGACGAGTCGTCGGCCTCAAGGCAGTGTCTGTCATTCATGTCTTGAAGCCTCACTTCACGCGGCCCTGGTCGCCCCGGTCAAACAGCCGGTATGCCCGGCGGCCACCGCAGCGCGGTGTACGTTTCGTCGCGTGTTGGTCGGTCGCAAGTCTGAACAGCGGCTCCTTGGATTGCTCGTCGAGTCGGCACGAGACGGGACTGCGGGCACGCTGGTTATCCGGGGCGAGCCTGGTGTCGGCAAGTCGGCCCTGCTCGACGAGCTCGTGTCAGGTGGCGGCGACGTCACCGTGCTGCGTACGCAGGGCCTGGAGGTCGAAGCGCCGCTGCCGTTCGCGGCGCTGCACCGCCTGTTGCATCCGGTCTCCCGGCTGCGCGATGGACTGCCCGAGCCGCAGGCGCGGGCCCTACGCGTGGCATTCGGCGAGGAGGACGGCGCCTCGGTCGAGCCGTTCCTGGTTGGGGTAGCGACGCTTGCAGTCCTCACCACCGCGGCGGAGGAGAGCCCGGTGCTATGCGTCGTGGACGACGCGCACTGGCTGGACGCAGCCTCGGCCGGGGCCCTGCTCTTCTGCGCCCACAGGCTCGGTGCCGACCGTGTAGCGCTGGTCTTCGCTGCCCGGGACGACGCTCCGGGGGCCTTCAACCCGCAAGGGCTCCCTGCGCTGCTCGTGACCGGTCTGGACCCTGACGCGTCCAACACCTTGCTGCAGGCACGCCTCGGCGCCGCCGCCAGAACTGAAGTCTTGAAGCGGATCGTCGCCGAGACCGGCGGGAATCCTCTGGCGCTGCTGGAGCTCCCCGCCGAACTGACCCTGGACCAGCTCAGTGGGGTGGCCCCCCTGCCATCGCAGCTCCACCTGACCTCCCGCGTCGAGCAAGTCTTCCTCGAGCGGAGCCGACGCTTGCCGCCGACGGTCCAGACGATGCTGCTGCTCGCGGCGGCCGATGACAGCGGCGACCCCGTCCTGGTGCGGCGTGCCGCAGCCACTCTGGGCCTCGTCGACGCCGACGTACAGGCAGCAGTTGACTCGAACCTCATCATCGAGAGCGCAACGGCGCTGTCGGTCCGGCATCCGTTGGTCCGCTCGGCGGTCTACCAAGCCGCGACCGGAGCCCAGAGACGACAGGCGCACCGGGCGCTCGCGGACGCACTGTCGGGGCACGGCGATCCCGACCGGGAAGCCTGGCACCGTGCCGCCGCTGCCGAAGGGCCTGATCCGGAAGTGGTCGTGGCCCTGGACCTGGCCGGCGCCCGGGCCCAGCGACGAGGCGGCCACGCCGCGGCGCTCGCGGCGTACGAACGCGCCGCGGCCCTGTGTGACGAGCCAGCGAAGCGCAGCGAGCTCACCTTCGCCGCCGCTCGAAGCGCCTGGGCCTGCGGTCAGGCCGGCAGGGCGCAGGGACTGCTCTCGAAGACGCGCGAGGCGACGCACGACCCCCTCCTGCTTGCTGACGTCGCACGCCTGCGCGGTCATATCGAGGTCAACCTGGGTTCGGCGTCCGAGGCGCACCGGATCTTCGTGGAGGCCGCCCAGTTGGTGTACCCGACCGATCCGGCCAGGGCCCTCGACATCGGTGTTGCTGCTGCCGTCATGCGGAGCTTCGGCGCCGACAGCGGTACACCGCTCCCTGTGACCGACGCGCTCGTCGTGCCCGTCGTGGGCGAGGCGCCGCGGACGCTGTGCCTGCGTCACATGCTTGTCGCGATGACACAGGTGGCCGAGGGTGACTGGCACGCCGCTACATCTGCCCTGGACCGCGCGTTGGAGCTCGGCGAGCAGGTCGACGACAGGGACGTGCTGTGGAACCTCGCCAACGCGGCCCTGCAGCTGGGCGCCGACGAGGCGCAGCAGCACTTCTACGGCTACGCGCTCGCTCGAGCGCGGGAGGCCGGCGCGGTGACGGCAGTGATGTATTGCCTGCAGAGGCTCTGCTTCGGTCAATACTTGGCGGGCGACCTCGTCGGGGTGCGCAGCAGTGCCGAGGAGGTCATCTCGCTTGGCCAGAGCATTGGTCAGCGGGCGATGACGGCCCCGCCCAGCGCCTGGTTGGCGGTGCTCGCGGCCCTGCAGGACCGCGCCGACTACGACGATCAGCTTGCACGTGTAGACGAGCTGGTCGGGGCCTACCCCCTCGGGATTCTGACCGATCCCGTCCACGACCTGAAGCGCTGGGCCAAGGGACTTCGTGCGGCCGGATCCGGCGACAGTGTCGGCGCGCTGCACCATCTCGCACGGTTCCGTCTGCCCGTCCTCGCGCGAATGTCCGCCGCCGAGCGCATCGAGGCGGCTGTGCGCGCCGGGGACCTCGCGGCTGCTCGTGGCTGGACCGACGAGATGGCACCCTTCGCGGATGCCACTGGCAGGCCATGGGCGGTCGCCACTGTGGCCTTCGGCCGTGCGCTTACAGCCGAGCAGTCGGAGGCCGACGAGCTCTTCCGAGAGTCACTGATGCACCATGCCAAAGCCAGTCGGCCGCTGGACGCGGCGCGGACCCAACTGGCCTACGGGGAGTGGCTGCGCCGCAGCCAGCGACGGGTTGATGCCCGGCAGCACCTGCGCGAGGCGTTCGAAACCTTCCAAGACGTGCGCGCTCAGTCCTTGGCTGCGAGGGCCAACCAGGAGCTACGGGCGTCGGGGGAGACAGCACGCAAGCGTGACCCCTCGACACTGGTCGAGCTGACCCCGACGGAGCTCCAGATCGCGCGGCTGGTGAGTTCGGGCTTGTCCAACAAGGACGTCGCGGCTCAGTGCTGGATCTCGCCCAGGACGGTCGCCTTCCATCTGCGCAACGTCTTCACCAAGGCGGGGATCACCTCGCGCGGCGAACTCGCCCATCTTGACCTGGCCTGATTGGACCACCTGACCGGCGGAGAAGTAGGAGGACTGCGCTCCGCCTGTGTCTGTCTGGTGGACCTCGACAATCATGGCGGTCAGCGCAACGTCGGTCACCGCGACGGACACCCCGTCGCCGGCAAGTCACGGACCAGCCGGGGGTCTTCGCGGAGCCGCGGCGGACAGGTCGACGTGTCACGAAGGACCGTAGGGGAACTACGTTGACGCGGACCGACCTGGCGATTGTGCCGGTGCGATGGCTCCCGGGCCGGGTGGACTCTTGAGGTGCCAAGTTCTGCGCTAAAGGAGTCTCCAATGATCAAGCTCCAGACCCGGGGCGACCTGTCCGGCTGCGCCGCACCATGACAAGCCAGGCAACGCCTCCACCTCGCGCCCGTACCCGGCGAGTCCGGCTACCGTCGGTTCTGCGCGAGGAGCCGCAGTACCGCCTTCTGTTCACCGGCCAGGCGCTCTCAATCCTTGGCGACCGGGTGATGATGGTCGTGCTGCCGTTTGCCGTGCTCGCCGTTGGCGGTCACGTGGGCGACGTGGCGATCGTGTCGGTGGCCCAGTTCCTACCCTTTGCTGTGCTCGCGCTGCCTGCGGGTGTCTGGGCTGACCGGCTCAACAGGAAGACGATCGTCGTAGCCTCGGACGTCACCCGGTTCGTCTGCCAGCTGACCGCTGGTCTGCTGCTGGTGACCGGGACGGCGCACGTTCTCCACCTCGCGGTCCTGGCCGCCGTGTACGGCGCCGCCGATGCATTCTTCGCCCCCGCCTTCACCGGCCTCCTGCCCGGCACGGTGTCCCCCATCAACCTGCAACCAGCCAACGCGCTGCGCGGTCTCAGCTACTCCACGAGCTCCATCGTCGGCCCCGTACTGGCCGGGTTCCTGGTTGCGTTCGCGGGCGGACCGGCCGGGGCGTTCCTCTTCGACGCCGCGACCTTCGCGATCTCGGTGGCCTGCCTCATCCCGCTGCGGCCCCGGGTAGTTGCTGACGGATTGCACGACGAGGACCCCAATGCCTCGACAACCCACTTCCTCACCAGCCTCAAGGAAGGCTGGGCGGAGGTGCGCAGCCGCCCGTGGGTCACTGCCTTCCTCGGCGGCATGGCGTCCTACCACGCCATAGTGCTGCCGGCGATCTTCGTGCTCGGGCCGGTGCTCGCTGCCGAAGAGATGAACGGCGCCCGATCCTGGGCCATCATCACCGCCGGCTTCGGTGTCGGCTGCGTGCTCGGCGACCTACTCCTGCTGCGCTGGCGGCCGCAGTTTGCGCTCCGGGTCGCCAGCCTCATGCTGATCGGCGCGTCCTGCCAGGCCGCCTTCATCGGCAGCGGGCTCGGCGAGTGGGCGATCGCCGGGCTCGAGGTGCTCGCGGGCATCTGCGTGACCGGCACCTTCACCCTGTGGCAGACGTCCCTGCAGGAGCACGTTCCCGACCGTGCGCTCTCCCGAGTCTCCAGTTACGACTACCTCACCAGCACCGGCCTGATCCCGTTGGGCAACCTCACGGTCGGCTTCGTGACCGCTGCGATCGGGCTACATCACGCCTTGCTTGCCATGACGGTTCTCGGGGTGACGGCCGCGGTGGCGATCGCTGCCGTTCCCGCCGTACGTCGCTTGCCCCGCGCGGCCGCGAGCGCAGCGGCTGACCACAGCTAACAAGCACCTCCAGGCACCACAGCCAATCCTGGCCCCACTGTTGGCCGCGCGTTCTCGGGTTCGGTCTGCGCCGGCCCAAGAACCGTGTACCCGGCCTTGACGTCGCCGGCACCATCGTTGCTGTAGGGCCCGCCGTGACCCGCTTCTCGGTTGGTGACCTGGTGTACGGGGTGGCTCGCGGCTCCTACGCCGAGTCCGCTGTCGCCCACGAGGACAAGCTGGCGGTCAAGCCGACCAACCTGAGCTTCGAGCGGGCAGCCGTCGTGCCCACCTCTGGGCTCATCGCCCAGCGAGGTCTCCTTGACGTCGGCCAGTTGCAGCGAGGCCAGAGCGTCCTTATCACCGGCGCGTCTGGCGGCGTCGGAAGCTACGCGGTCCAGCTCGCCAAGGCTTTCGGCGCCGAAGTTAGCGCGGTGGCCAGCACCGGCAAGGTTGATCTGGTCAGGTCCCTGGGCGCCGACCATGTCATCGACTACACCCGTGAGGACTTCGCCGACGGCACCCGCCGCTACGACCTCATCCTCGACATCGGCGGCAACCCGACGCTGGCCCGCCTGCGGCGCGCGCTCACTCCACACGGAACCGCGGTCCTCCTGGGTGGGGAGCAGGGCCGCGGCCGGGTCACCGGCGGCTTCGGCAGGACGGTGCGGGCGCCGCTGCTCTCGCCCTTCGTCCGCCAACGGCTCGCGATGGTCACGGCCAAGGAGAACGGCCGCGACCTGGAACGGCTCACCGCCCTCATCGAGGCTGGGCGGGTGACGCCACACATCGACCGCAGCTACCCACTCGACGAGCTCCAAGAGGCAATGGGACGCCTCATCGCCGGCGAGGTCGGCGGCAAGATCGCCATCACCATCTGAACAACACCCGCGAAGGCACGCACCCGACCCTCGCTGTTGTGCTTCGCCCACCCGCCTGTTGCACCGCGGTGTATCGGTATCGCTACATGGGTTGTCCACCGGCCCGTGAGCGACGACGCTCCCAGACATGAGCGAATACGAGGTGGTGATAATCGGCGGCGGTGCCGCTGGGCTGTCCGCAGCCCTGGTCCTCTCGCGAGCCAGGCGCGCGGTGGCGGTCGTCGACGCCGGGCAACCGCGCAACGCACCGGCCGCACATATGCACGGCTTCCTCGGCTGGGACGGCGCGTCACCGGCGGCGCTCCTCAAACAGGGACGTGACGAGGTCACCAGCTACGGAGGCCAACTGATCTCCGGCATCGTCACCGACCTGGTCGCCGACAGCATTGACGGCACGACACGGTTCGAGGTGACGTTGGCCGGTGGGAAGTCGCTGCAGGCCGGGCGGGTGCTGATCACGACCGGACTGCGCGACGAGCTGCCCGACATCACGGGCGTCGCCGAGCGCTGGGGCCGCGATGTGCTCCACTGCCCTTACTGCCATGGCTACGAGGTCCGCGACCAGCCCCTGGGGGTGCTCGGCGGCACGCCCGAAGCGGTCGCGCACGCCCTTTTGGTGCGCCAATGGTCGCCAGACGTTGTGTTCTTCACCAACACCAGCGAGCTCACTGTCCAGGACCACGAACGACTGACCGCGCGTGGCATCGGCATCGTCGAAAGCCCCGTCGCTCGACTCACCGTTGCCAACGACCGGTTGAGCGGTGTCCAGCTCGAATCGGGGAAGGTCGTAGCCCGGTCCGCAGTGTTCGTCCGCCCCCAGTTCGTTGCCAATGGTGACCTTCTGGTTCGTGTTGGGTGCGCCACCCACGACAACGGGTGGGTTGTTGCCGACAGCGTCGGTGCCACCACCGTGCCCGGGGTATGGGTCGCCGGAAACGCGGTGAACCCCCGCGCCCAGGTCGTCACCGCGGCCGGGGAAGGCTCGGCAGCGGCCATCGCGATCAACGCCGACCTCGTCGAGGAAGACACCGCCACCGAACTGACGGGATTCCGTCAAGGACTCCCTCTCTGAGTCGCAGCGCTCCGTACACCAGCGGGTTCCTCAGCGCAGAGCCCGGGGTTAGGTGGCCCCGAGGTGCTGCCCTCGGCCGCGCCGCAGCCGGCAAGCCCTAACTCACTCGACCCCGGGTGGCGCGAAGAACTCGAGCGCGATGCCGTCGGGATCCCGGAACGAGACCCCGGAGCCGTAGGACGCATCCTTGATGCCCTCGTGCGAGACGCCAAGCGTGGCCAGATGATCGGCCCACTTCTGCAGCTCGCCGCGACCGCTGCAGGCGAAGGAGACGTGGTCGAGACCGGTCTGGCGCTCGTCGAAGGTCCCGGCGGCCGGTTCGGCATGGGTGTGCAGCCCGAACAGCTGTCCACCCGAGAGGGCATAGACGGTGTGATGGAAGTCGCCACTCTCCTCGTCCTCATCGAGGACAGGCTCCGACCCGAACAGTGCGGTGTACCAGGCCGTGCTGCGTTGCAGATCGGTGACCGTTACGGCGACGTGAGCGAGTGGGGGGAAATTTGGCACGGCCTGCCTCCTGGTGTTGATGCGAACGGCTCAGGCGCAACGTATCCGGCTTCATCCGACACCGAAAGAGGAGCGGTCATTCGCCGATACTGAGTGCATGGGCGACAAGACGATCAAGAACTGGGAGAAGGACTTGCCCGGGCTCACCGACGAGGGAGTTCGCGAGCGGTTGACGACGGCCCGTAAGTTCGAGCGCTGGTCCATGGCCAAGGGCATGGGTCGCCACCCGAAGGCTGGTCGCATGTGGCGTGAGAAGATCCAGCAGGCCGAGGCTGAGTTGGACCGTCGCGGGCTGTCCTCCTAGGCCGCTGAGGGACCGCCGACCGACTCGGCACTGCACGTCCGCTCATCGGGGTGGTCTCAATAGGTCGGCGCAACACTTCCTTGATCGACGTGTGTCGAGGAGGTCGTTGTGGGACATGGCGATTACGAGAGGTTGACGCCGGAGGCGATCGACCAGCTGTGGTTGCGGATGCGGGCCGGGATGGCGGCGAAGCCGTCGGCGCGTGAGCTGGGGTTGTGCACCGGGACGGTGCGGGCGTATCTGATCCGCTGCGGCGGGATCAGACCCGACCCGCGACGGCGGGCCGCGGGCCGGCTGAGCCTGGTCGAGCGGGAGGAGATCTCCCGCGGGTTGGCGGCCGGTGAGTCGTTGCGGGTGATCGCGGCCGGGTTGGGTCGGGCACCGTCGACGGTCTGTCGGGAGGTCAACGCCAATGGTGGCCGGCGTCGTTACCGGGCGGCGCGCGCCGATGTGTCGGCGTGGTCGCGGGCGACCCGGCCCAAGGCGTGCAAGCTGGCGAGCCGTCCGGTGCTGCGGGCGGTGGTGGAGGCGAAGCTGACGCAACGCTGGTCGCCGCAGCAGATTGCCGGTTGGCTGAAGCTGACCTTCCCCGACCGTCCGGAGATGCAGGTGTCGCACGAGAG
This sequence comes from Angustibacter sp. McL0619, assembly GCF_049994355.1. NCBI lineage: Bacteria > Bacillati > Actinomycetota > Actinomycetes > Kineosporiales > Kineosporiaceae > Angustibacter > Angustibacter sp. McL0619. The sequence continues at coordinate 3,747,208 of NZ_CP188257.1, forward strand.
CATCTACCGCACCCTGTTCGTGCAGTCCCGTGGGGCGCTGCGCAAGGAGCTGACCCGCTACCTGCGCACCGGGCGGGTGGTCCGGCGCCCGAAAGGGGTGCGCCTGCCCGACGGGCGCGGTGGACGCCCGAACACCCTGCACATCTCCGAGCGGCCGGCCGAGGCAGAGGACCGGGCGGTGCCCGGGCACTGGGAGGGTGACCTGGTGTTCGGCAAGAACATGAGCCCGGTGGCCACCCTGGTCGAACGCAAGACCCGGTTCCTGATGCTGGTCGGGCTGCCCCGCGGGGACCACCGGGCCGACGCCGTCGCCGACGCGTTGGCCGCGGCGATCACCACCCTTCCCGCCCAGCTGGCCAAGTCGCTGACCTGGGACCTGGGCCACGAGATGGCCCAACACCAACGGCTGACGATCCAGACCGGGGTGCAGGTCTACTTCTGTGACCCCAAGTCACCGTGGCAGCGGGGCAGCAACGAGAACGCCAACGGCCTGCTGCGCCAGTACCTGCCCCGCCGACTCGACTTCCGAGCCCTCACCCAGGCCGACCTGGACCTCATCGCCGCCGAGCTCAACGGACGCCCTCGACAGACCCTTGGCTTCAAGACACCATCACAAGCACTGGCAGAGGCGTTGCGTTGACCGCCTGAACCCGCAGGCATGACCGCGCTTGCTTCGCGCCGGTCCCGTCGGGCCCAGCCACCCTCAGCTCGCCAGCTGCGCGCGTCGAGTTCGCGGGTTCAGACGACCGCAGCCGGCTCGGCTTGCAACGAGGATGAGGCGCGGTGCGAGACCAGCGCAATCCCGAGGACCACCGTCCAGAGCAGGTAGATGAAGAACGTGAAGAAGAAGGGCGCGAGGATGCCGCACACACCAGCCACGGCCGAGAAGACCCGGAGCCAACGGGGAAGCGAGGCAGCCCGGGAGAGCAGGATCGCCACTATGCCCATGAAGAGCGCCGGTGCGCACCAGCTGACCAGGTTGCCGATCTCGGTGAGCGTGTAGACGGACGGGTGCGTGACTGCCGACTTGACGGTGGACCCGCCCTCGGCCATTGCGACGTCGACCCCGCCCGTGATGAACCAGCCGATGACCCCGGTGGTGGCCGCGGCGACACCGAGTCCCCACGCGAGCTCGCCGAGGTGCCCCAGCTCAGCACGCATCCCGAGCACGAACGGCAGCAGTGCCACCGAACCCAGACAGCCGACGTATGCGGCTGCAAAGGCAATCGCGTAGTGACCGCTGGAGACGAAGTCGCCGACTACCTTGGCCTCGTACTCGCCTCCCGGCGCCGCGATCAAGCTGTTCGCGGCGAATGTTGCCAACGCGTAGACCAGAAGCGCGGCCCCCGCTGTACGTCGAGTGATCATCGGTGTCCTCCCGGTGTCGTCGGAGCGACGCTCTGCCTCGCCCGTCGTGTGGTGTGGTTGACGCTAGGTCGGCGCCGAACGCCGGCGCGTCAGCCGGCAACATGAGATCTGCTTGCCAGCCGGTGAACCGGAGGTCATCCCGAGGTCGGATCCCGGAATCCCCCGCGGGGATGACCTCAGCCGCCTCACCGCGGCGGTAACTTCGGCAGGTGACCCGTCGCCTCGCCGTGTTCGACCTGTTGGTCGCCGGTGCATGCCTGGTCTTGGGACAGCTCGAGGTGTGGACCGGTGCGGGCGCAACGCACCGGCAGGGGCCTCACTGGGCGGAGGCTCTCGGTTACGCCCTTGGTGCCCTGCTGCTCTTGGGACGTCGGCTCTACCCGCTGGAGGTCTTCGCTGGGATGGTGGCCGTCTACACCCTCGAGTTCGCGGCCTTCGGGTCTCCGGAGGGCTTCGGCGTGGCGGTTCCGCCGATGGTCGCGGCTTACAGCGTGGCTCGCTGGGAGCGCCGCAGACCGGCCTGGTGGGGTCTCCTGCTCATCGTCGTTCTCGGCGTCGCGTGGATCCTGTTCGACCCGGTGTCCGACACGACGGCGACCCGTGCCCGGCAGGTGGTGTGGTGGTCCCCCTGGGTGATCGCCTGGCTCCTCGGGGCGCTGTTACGCGTGCGAGCCCAGAACGCCGAGCAGCGACGCCTCCGGCGTCAGGACAGAGCGGTCCGGGCTGTGACGGAGGAGCGCAACCGGATCGCGCGCGAGCTGCACGACGTCATCGGACACAGCGTCAGCATCATGACTGTGTAGACGTCCGCCGTGCGCCGCCGGCTCCACGAGGACCAGGTGGTCGAACGTGAGGCCCTGGAGACAGTGGAGTCCACCGGCCGTCAGGCCCTGGCCGAGATGCGCCGGATGGTTGGCGTGCTACGCGAGGACGGTGCGGTGGATGGCCGGGAACCCGCGCCAGGCCTGAGCCAGCTTTCACAACTGGTCGCGCAGTTCCGCAGTGCTGGACTGCCTGTCGACGTGACGATCACCGGCCCAACCCAGCCACTGGCACCGGGCCTGGACTTGACCGCCTACCGCCTCGTGCAAGAAGGGCTGACCAACTCACTGAGACACGCGGCCTCCCCCAGCCGGGCCGAGGTGAGGATCGGGTACACCTCGGAGCACCTCACCCTCATGATCCGCGACGACGGGAACCACGTCGCCGCGGCTGCTGAGGGGGGCCAGGGTCTGCTCGGTCTGCGGGAGCGTGTCTCGGTCTACGGCGGCGACCTCGTCGCCCGGCCACGGCCCGAAGGCGGCTTCGAGCTGCTCGCCACGCTTCCCCTGGTCTCCGCATGAGCCCCAGCGCGAGCGATCCCACGAAGGTGCTGATCGCCGACGACCAAGCGCTCGTCCGGCGCGGTTTCCGGATGATCCTCGAGATCGAGCCCGACGTGGACGTGGTCGGCGAGGCATCCGACGGTCAGGGTGCCGTGACCGGCGCCCGCGACCTTGCCGCGGACATCGTGCTGATGGACGTCAGGATGCCGGGCGTCGACGGGATTGAGGCAACCAGACAGATCACGGCTGACAACCGGTGCCGGGCCAAGGTCATCATGCTCACTACCTTCGACATGGATGACTACGTTTACGACGCTTTGCAGGCCGGGGCGAGTGGGTTCTTGCTCAAGGACATCCAGCCGGAGATGCTCGTGGCGGGCGTTCACGCCGTGCACGCGGGCGAGTCACTGCTGGCCCCCACCGTCACTCGGAGAATGATCGAGACGTTCCTCGATCGCCGCCCCCCGCGAGGCCGAGTGGACGACGCGCGGCTCCGATCGCTCACCGAACGCGAACGCCAGACCCTCGAGCTCATCGCCCGCGGGCTGAGCAACACCGAGATTGCCGAGGCTTTCGTGGTGTCAGAGGCGACTGTGAAGACGCACGTCGGCCGAGTTCTTACCAAGCTCGGGGTCCGCGACCGGGTGCACGCGGTGATCTACGCCTATGAGCACGGGCTCAACTCAGCCTGATCCGGCCCGCTGCGTCGAGTTCGACCGAAGTGCCTCGGCTGCATCCGATGTCGTAGCGGATCACGGGCGGTCGAGCTGTCGGCTGGCGCGGGCCGCGGCGGCACGTACTCGAGCAGAGGTATCGCTTCGGAGTTCGTCGACCCGTCCAGACGCTGCATGCACGCTGTGCCGGGCGACCACCTTCAGCGCCATCTCCCGCACTCGCCATGCGTCATCTTGGAGCGCGTTGATCACGGCTGCGGTGGCCGAGACATCCCAGGCGTACAGGAGTCCTCGTGCTGCCCAAACCCGCAGCCAATAGGGCGGTCCGGAAGGCTCGCCGTTGCGGATCCAGTCCGCCGGAGGTCCGCCGAGTGCCAGCACCAAGTCGTCGTCGACGGCCTTGCCGTTCAGCAGGTCGACGCAACCGGCCACCACTGGGCCGACACCGCGCCGGGTGCATTCGTCCTCGACGCTCTGCCGTGGCGTCTTGCCCCAACGGGAAGACGTGCTCATCACGTCAATCTACGGTGAGGGACAGAGATTGGAGCGACCTCTGCCCCGGGCCGAGTAGCCGCAGTAGCCTTGGCTTGCGGCGTTGGCCGCTCAGGCCCATGGAGGTCCGGATGGCTGCTCCGTCACCAGCGGGCCCGCCGCGGTTGCGGATGATGCGTCCCCTCGAACTGGACGAACATCCCACACACCATGTGCGTGACCACTTGCTCGCGCTCGGGGCGACGGTGCTCTTCTGTCTGATCGCCGTGATCCTCAGACGCTGACCCGACGCATCCCACCTTCACGGTTACGTCGGCGGACCGCTCGGCGCTGGCCCTCCGAGGCAACCTCGACGGTGCCGTCGTTGACTTTAGAGACGACGTGCAGGGCGAGCACCCCGATGACGTTGCCCGATCCAGTTTCCTCGTCTTTCGTCGCCTAGCCGCCTACCATCGGAACTGCCTGGCTGTGATCTGCCGCCTTGGCCCGGTTGAAATCGGCCAGTCGTTCCATCCGCCTCGGTGTGTCAACCACGACACCTCGGGAATGTTGAGAGCAGCGGCGCTATGCCTGAACCTCCGATTCAACCCAACCGCGTTACTGACCCCATGGTGCGTTCGGTTCTCGGGTATCGGGGACGACGATTTCGCCAGTCCGCACTGGTCAGGCTCACCGTTGCGGTGGTGGTGCTGGCTGGCCTGCTCGCGGGGTGCAGCAGCAAGACCCCAACGAGCTCGCCCACAGGCTCCACCTCATCGGCCGCCTCGCCGAGCAGCGTTGGGATCACGCCGGCGACCCGATCGCCGTCATCGACCCCACCCGCGAAAACCACTGACACCACTGGACTCTCGGGCAGGTGGAAAGGGAAGTACAGCGGTGTCGATCAGGGCACGTTCGTCCTCAACTGGACGCAATCCAGCTCGCATCTGAGCGGCACGATCATCCTCTCGGGATCAGCGGACGCCATACCCTTGACCGGCACGGTCCACGGCAAAACGATCACGTTCGGCACGGTGGGTACGGCGGCGATCACGTACTCCGGTCGCGTGTCCGGTGACTCGATGGCCGGCACCTACCGACTCAACGGCTCGCTCGGCGGACCATGGAGCGCGACCAGGGCCAAGTGATCGACTTGCCCATCGACCACTTCCAGGTTGCCGGCAGGTCTCGAGATCCGACACACCGCCGCACGAAGTGGCCCCGACTGGGGCTAACACGGTGCTTCGTGCGCGACCCGAACGCGGCGATCATCAAGGTCACCCTGCACCTGAACATCAGTCGACTAAGCCACCCCGTCGCGCCCGACCCACACAATCGACCCCAGCGCGTGCGCACACATCGGCACGACAGCGCACGATCAGCGGCTCCAGATCCGGGCGAGCGTAGCCGCCCTCAACGCGACAGAAGAGTACGTGTTCTCGGCTGGGATCGCCCGCACACTCGTGAACCACCCCGAACGTGCTTGATCGATAGCCTGCCGCCATGGTCGCCCCGACTCCGATCGCAGTCGCTGCACTTGTGCGCGACGGCCTCGTGCTCATGGTGCATCGCCAGCCATTTCGTCAGTGGTATCCAGACTGCTGGGACCTCGTCGGCGGACATATCGACTCGGGTGAGTCGCCTCACCAAGCCGTCCGTCGGGAATGCCTCGAAGAACTCGGCATCTACGTCCACGACCCCCTACCCATCCCGATGACGGTCAGTGACCCCACCCTCGACATGCACGCCTTCCTTGTCACACGCTGGGAAGGGAACCCTGTCAACGCCGCGCCCGAGGAGCACGACGATCTTCGTTGGTTCCGGCCCTCCGATCTCGCAGACTTGAAGCTTGCCCACCCGGCCAGCCTGTCGAGCATCGTGGGCGCCGTCCAGGGCAGAACCGAATAGCCCTACGAGCCGCCCGCTCATCGCCAGATGAGTGAACTCACGGCAAGGGGACATCAGCCCAACTCTGCCGCGGCGGATCACGCGTTGTCATGCCCTGTCCCGATCGACCAAAAAAGGCGACCTCGAAGGTTCGCAAACGCGCCTTCTCGACTACTTGAGCAGCTGGCGCGCCATCACGAGTCGCTGGATCTGGTTGGTGCCCTCGTAGATCTGGGTGATCTTGGCATCACGCATCATCCGCTCGAGCGGGAAGTCCTTGACGTAGCCGGCCCCGCCGAGCAGCTGGACGGCGTCCGTGGTGACCTCCATCGCGACGTCCGAGGCGTAGCACTTGGCGGCCGCGCCGAAGAACGGGAGGTCCGCGTCGCCGCGCTCGCTCTTGGCCGCCGCGACGTACACCAGCTGCCGGGCCGCCTCGAGCTTCATCGCCATGTCGGCCAGCATGAACTGCAAGCCCTGGAACTCGGCTACGGCCTTGCCGAACTGCTTGCGTTCCTTGACGTACGCCAGCGCCGCGTCGAGGGCGCCTTGGGCGATGCCGACGGCCTGCGCGCCGATGGTGACTCGGGTGTGGTCGAGCGTGCTCAGCGCGATCTTCAGGCCCTCACCTCGGGCCCCCACCATGCGGTCGGCTGGGATCCGGCAGTTGTCGAAGTGCAGCTCGCGGGTGGGGCTGCCCTTGATGCCGAGCTTGCGCTCCGGCTCGCCGAAGGTGAAGCCCTCGTCGGACTTCTCCACCACGAACGCGCTCACCCCGCGGCCGCGCGCCGCGTCGGGGTCGGTCACGGCCAGCACGGTGTAGTACTCGCTGATGCCGGCGTTGGTGATCCACGACTTGTGCCCGTTCAGCACGAAGTGGTCGCCGTCCTCGCTCGCCTTGCAGCGCATGCTCGCGGTGTCGCTGCCCGCTTCGCGCTCGGACAGCCCGTAGCTGAACATCGCCTCGCCGCTGGCCACCGGCGGCAGGTACCTGGCCTTGACCTCCTCGCTCGCGGCGAGCAGCAGCGGCATGGTGCCCAGCTTGTTCACCGCCGGGATCAGCGAGGACGACGCGCAGCCGCGCGCCACCTCCTCGATCACCAGGCAGGTGGCGAGCGCGTCGGCGCCGACCCCGTCGTACACCTGCGGGATATGCGGGGCGTGGAAGTCGGCAGCGCGCAACGCATCGTAGGACATCTGCGGGAAGACGCTCTTGTCGTCCACCTCAGCGGCGTGCGGCGCGACCTTCGCGTCGACGACGGCACGCACCGCCGCACGCAGGCCCTCGTGGTCGTCGCTGAGCCGGAACAGGTCGAAGTCGGTCACGGGCGACTATCCTACCGGCCGGTCACTTCGGTCACTGCAGGGCGGGGATGACCTCGCGCTCGAACAGCTCGACGTCCTCGGTGTCGTAGGCCATCCCCGCGAAGTTGGTGATCGTGTACGTCATGCCGGCGGCCTGCAGCGCGGTCAGCCGCTCGACCAGCTGCTCCGGGGTGCCGACCAGCGTGCCGCCACGCTGCATCTCAACGTAGCCCTCCAGCCGCTCGGCGGGCACGAGCGGCTCGCGCTGCGCGCGGTACCAGCGCAGCCTCTCCTCGACCTCGGCCTCGTCCCGGCCGATGAACACGTTGTAGTTCGCGGTGCGCACGATGGCGTCGAAGTCGGTGCCGACCTCGCGGCAGTGCTCCGCGAGCACCGCAGACTTGTGCTTGAAGGTGTCGATCTCGCCGTCGAAGTTCGTGTACTGCGCGTACTGCGCGGCGATCCTCAGCGTCTTGCGCTCGCCACCGCCTGCGATCCACAGCGGGATGCCGCCCGGTTGAACCGGCAGCGGACGACAGATCGCGCCGTCCACCTGGTAGTGCTGACCGTCGAGGGTGGCGACGCCGTCGGTCCAGGCCTGGCGCATGATCTGGACGCCTTCGTCCAGCATGGCGATGCGCTCCCCGGCCCGCGGGAACCCGTACCCGTAGGCGCGCCACTCGTGCTCGTACCAGCCGGCCCCTATACCCATCTCGACCCGGCCGCCGCTGACGTGGTCGACGGTCGCAGCGACCTTGGCCAGGTACACCGGGTTCCGGTACGCCATACAGGTGCACATTTGGCCGAGCCGGACCCGGCTGGTGGAGGCCGCGAAGGCCGCCATCAGCGTCCACGCCTCGTGCGTCGACTCCGCGGTCGGCGCCGGCACGGTGTGGAAGTGGTCGAAGACCCAGATCGACTCCCACACCTCGTTGGCGTCGGCCCGCTGGGCGAGCCGGAGCATGGTGGACCAGTCGTCGGCCGGGTCGATCCCGACCAGGTCGAGCCGCCAGCCCTGGGGTACGAAGATGCCGAAGCGCATGCGGCCACCTTACGAGCGGGTCCCCGGGGGCGCACGACGGGCGCACAGAGGGACCCCGCAGCACCAGGTATGCTCGCGGCCATGTCTTTGCGCCTCTCTGTCATCGGTACCGGCTACCTCGGGGCGGTTCACGCAGCGGCTATGGCCGAGCTCGGCCACACGGTGGTGGCCCTCGATGTGGACGAGACGAAGATCGCCGAGCTGGCCGCCGGCCGGGCGCCGTTCTACGAGCCGGGGCTGCCCGAGCTGCTGACGTCGGCCCTTGCGTCGGGCCGCCTGACCTTCACCACGGACTACGCGCTGGCCAGCGACGCCGACGTCCACTTCGTGTGCGTCGGCACCCCGCAGCGACCCGGCGAGAACGCCGCCGACATGCGGTACGTCGACAGCTCGTTCGAGGAGCTCGCCCGGCACCTGCAGGGCCCCACCCTCGTGGTGGGCAAGTCGACCGTCCCGGTGGGCACGGCGAGCCGGCTTGAGCAGATGCTCCGCTCGAAGGCGCCCGGCGGCGACCAGGTGAGCCTCGCCTGGAACCCCGAGTTCCTGCGTGAGGGCTTCGCGGTCAAGGACACCCTGCACCCCGATCGGCTGGTGTACGGCGTGCATCCGGGCGAGCGCGGTGCGCGCGCGAAGGCACTGCTGGACCAGGTGTACGCCGCGACGATCGCGGACGGGACGCCCGTGGTGGTCACCGACTACGCGACCGCCGAGCTGGTGAAGGTCTCGGCCAACTCCTTCCTGGCCACCAAGATCTCGTTCATCAACGCGATGTCGGAGGTCTGCGAGGCGGCCGGCGCCGACGTCGTCGCCCTCGCTGAGGCGATCGGCCACGACGACCGGATCGGCGCCAAGTTCCTCGGGGCCGGCATCGGCTTCGGCGGCGGCTGCCTGCCCAAGGACATCCGGGCCTTCATGGCACGGGCCGGCGAGCTGGGCGCCGACCAGGCGCTGACCTTCCTGCGTGAGGTCGACGCGATCAACATGCGGCGGCGCTCACGGATGGTCGACCTTGCCCGCGAGCAGTGCGACGACTCCTTCATCGGCAAGCGGGTGGCCGTGCTGGGTGCCGCCTTCAAGCCGGACAGCGACGACGTCCGCGACTCCCCCGCCCTCTCGGTCGCGGCCCAGGTGCGACTGCAGGGCGCGCACGTCACGGTGCACGACCCGCAGGCGATCGCGAACGCCCGTCGCCGCTGGCCCGACCTCGACTACGCCGACTCCGCGCTCGAGGCGATGCAGGGCGCGCACGTGGTGCTGCACCTGACCGAGTGGCAGGAGTACCGCGATCTCGACCCGGCCGTGGCAGGCCAGGTGGTCGCGACCCGCCGGATCATCGACGGGCGCAACAAGCTCGACGTGCACCGCTGGACCGACGCCGGCTGGACGCTGCGCGCGCTGGGCCGCCCGACCGCGGTGGCGCACCAGGCGTGAACGACTCGCAGGTCGTCCGTCGGCTGCTGACCACACCCGCCACCTGGGCCGTGGTGGGCCTGTCCGCGAACACCGCGCGCACGGCGTACGGCGTGTCCGACTGGCTGCGCAGTCGGCTCGACCTGCGCGTCATCCCGGTGAACCCGCGCGGTGAAGGGGTGTTCGGCGAGGCCGGCTACCGGCGGCTGGCCGACATCCCGGACGACGTACAGGTCGCGGTGGTGGACTGCTTCGTCAACAGCCGCCGGGTCGGCGAGATCGTGGACCAGGCCATCGAGCAGCGCGAACGGCTCGGCATCGGGGCCGTCTGGCTGCAGCTCGGCGTCATCGACGAAGCGGCCGCGGCGCGCGCCACAGCCGCCGGGCTGGACGTCGTGATGGACACCTGTCCGAAGATCGAGGCGCCTGCCCTCGGCCTTCGCTGACCGCACACCGCGGGCATCGCGAAGCCCGCGACTAGCGCGCCGTGGAGTGCTGGTCCTGGCCGGTGGCGTGCCGGTAGGCGGCGAAGCCGGTGTACGTATGTCCCGACCAGCCGAACTCGAGCTGCGCGGCGCGGACGCCGACCGCGCTGAAGCTGTTGTGGTCGCTGCGGTTTCGCTGCTCCGACCCGCTCGGCACAGTGCCGTAGACCACGTGCGCGGAGTTGGTCGCGATGATCGTGTTGTGGGTGAACGTGTTGTCCGAGCTGTAGTACTGGACCAGCAGCTCGGGCGATCCGTCGTCCAGCCGGTTGTTGCCGCGCAGCCAGTTGCCGTCGAAGACGTTGTCGTGCGACGTGCCGGTCCGGACGTCGCCGCAGTCCTCGGCGCCGTTGCAGTACCCGCCGGTGGTGATGCCGGTGAACAGGCTGCCGGTCACCACGTTGTGGCTGACCAGCACGTGGTCCGCCGACCCGCGGGGGTTCTCCGCGGCGACCTCGATCCCGATGTCGTCGTCGGTGACCACGTTGTCCCGCACCACGATGTGCGTGCCGCCGTCGACGTAGATGCCGTTCGCGCAGTTGCACCAGGCGGCGGCACCGGACCCGCCCTCCCAGTACGCCGGGTTGCCGCGCGAGACGATCCGGGCCACCGAGTTCTCCGCGATCACGCCGTTGCGCGCCCGATTGAGCTCGGTGTACCGGTACGCGCCCTTGAGCGTCGGCTCGAAGCCGATCGCGTCGATGCCGATGTTGTCGTTGTCGTGGATGCGGTTCCGGGCGATCGTCCAGCCGTCCACGTTCCCGTTGACGACCACGCTCTCGCTGGCACCCAGGTGCAGGTGGTCGACCTCGTTGCCGTCGATCGCGAGATCGGTCACGGACGCCTGCGGGTCGTCGCCGTAGACCGCGATGCCGTGCGCGTCGATGTCGAAGCTGCCCAACGTCGAGTTGTCGTTGCCCAGGTCGTGCACGTGGTTGCCGACGATCCGGACGGCCGTGTCGTGCCCGTGCACGTAGATCCCAGCCGGCGTCACGTCGAGCTGCTCGGTGCGGTAGCCGGTGACGTCGAGCCCGGACACGGTCACCCGGGCACTGTCCGCGATCTCGATGAGCGCGGTCAGGCCGGACGGCGCCACCAGGCCCGCGCCTGACAGCACCGGGTGCTCGTGCCGGTACGGCAGCAGGGACACGTCGTGCACGCCGACCAGCCGGGCCCGCTGGTCGTAGACCCCGCCGCGCAGCTCGATGCGCCCACCGGCCGGCAGCCGGCGCAGGGCCGCATCGATCGTGCGCATCGGGTGGCCCGCCGTGCCGGCGGCCCGGTCCGAGCCGTGCGGCGCGACGATCACCACCGTGGCGGGCGTGGCCGCTGCGGCCGCCGCGGCGGGCGCGGCGCCGGCCACCAGGGCGAGCAGGACGGCAGACAGGACGGCTACGGCTCGAGACGTCATCACTTGATCCCCGTGTTCGCGATGGAGCTGACGAAGAACCGCTGGCCGGCGACGAAGAGCACCAGCACTGGCAGCTGGCTCATCAGCGTGCCGGCCATCAGGATCGGCCAGTTCGTGAAATGGGCGCTCTGGAAGGTGGACAGCCCGAGCTGGACCGTCATGACGTCCGGCGAGGACGTGACGACGAGCGGCCACAGGAAGTCGTTCCAGACCGACAGGAAGGTCAGCACCGCAACGGTGCTCAGGGGTGGCCCCATCAACGGCAGCAGCACCCGGAACAGGATGCGCAGGCGACCGGCGCCGTCGATCAGCGCCGCCTCCTCGAGCTCGACCGGCAGCGAGACGAAGAACTGGCGCAGCAGGTAGATCCCGAACGCCGTCACCAGGTTCGGGGCGATCAGCGCCGGCAGGGTGTCGACCAGATGCAGGTGCTTGATGATCAGCAGGGTCGGGATCATCACCACCTGGAACGGCACCATCAAGGTGACCAGCAGGGCCAGGAAGGCGACCTGGCGCCCGCGGAACCGCAGCCGGGCGAAGGCGTACCCGGCCAGGCTGCACAGCACCACGTTGCTCAGCACGCAGGTGACCGAGACGATCGTGCTGTTCAGCATCCAGCGCGCGAACGGCGAGTCCGTCCACGCCTGCGCGTAGTTGTCCCAGTGCAGGCTCGAGGGCAGCTCGGGTGGGAAGTGCCGGGTCTCAGCCAGGGTCGACAGGCTGGTGACGAGCATCCAGAGCAGCGGGGTCGCCATCAGCAGCGCGATCGGGATCAGCGCGAGGTGCCAGCCGGAGGGCCGCGGCAGGTGCCTGCGACGTCGTTGCGCCACAACGACTTCGGTGCTGTCCAGCGTGGTCATGGCCCGACCTCGCCGGTGTCCGAGCGCTCACGGGTGACGCGCAGCTGGATGAGGGTGATCGATGCGATGGCGACGAACAGCACCACCGCGATGGCCGCCGCGTAGCCGGCGTGGAAGAACTGGAAGGCCTGCTGGTACAGGTAGTACACGACGACGGTGGTGGACCTCGCCGGCCCGCCCTTGGTCGTCGCGTAGACCTCGTCGAACAGCTGCAGCGCGTTGATCGTGAGCCAGACCAGCAGGAAGCCGCTGACCGGCCGCATCAGCGGCACCTGGATCCGCCAGAAGGCCGTCCGGGTCGAACAGCCGTCGATCTTCGCGGCGTCCACCAGGTCGGTGGGGATGCCCTGCAGCCCGGCCAGGAAGATCAGCGCGCCGAAGCCGACCCACCCCCAGACCGTCATCAGCACGACGGCAGGCAGCGCCTGCGTGGGCGAGGCGAAGAACTCGAAGGTGGGCAGCCCCACCTTGCTCAGCGCCGCGTTGACCAGACCGTAGTCGGGGTCCAGTAGCCAGGTGAAGATCACCCCGGTGGCGATGGTCGAGGTGACGACCGGGATGAACACGGCCAGCCGGTACACCGTGATCCCGCGGATCCGGCGATTGAGTGCGGCGGCTGCCAGCAGCGAGAGGACCAGCGTGATCGGGACGAACAGCGCGGTGTAGAGGACGGTGCGGCCCACCGAGTGCCAGAACAGCGGGTCCTGGCTGAGCCGGTCGTAGTTCTGCAGCCCGACCCAGGTCGGCGGGGTCTGCAGGTCGTTGCGCTGGAACGAGAGCACGAACGACCAGACCACCGGGACCAGACCGAACAGCCCGATCAGCAGCAGGCTCGGGCTGATCATCAACCAGCCGGACAGGGCCTCACGGCCGCCCATCGTCAAGCGGGCGGGGCGTCGTCCGTCCGGCTGCGGCCCGCGCGCCAGGATGGTGCGCGGGCGCCGGGACCGGGCCGAGTCCGGCCGGTGCTCCACCGTCGAGCTCACGAACCGGCCAGCACGCTCGCCACCGCTTGGCTGCCGGTCTTCAGCGCAGCGGCCGGCTCGGCCTGTCCGAGCAGCACCGACTGGACCATCTGACCGACCGCGGTGGAGACCTCGGCGTACGACGCGAGGTTCGGCCGCACGTGCTTGACGTTGTCCAGGTTGGCTACGAACACCTTCTCGGCCGGGTACTTGCTCAGGAACGTCTGATACCCGGGCAGCGTGGTCTCGGACTTGCGCAGCGGCAGGTCACCGGTGGCGATGGCGAAGTCCAGGTGCACAGGCGCCGACGTCAGCCAGCTCACGAACTTGACCGCGGTGTTCACGCCCGCCTTGGAGTGGTCGAACAGCATGTACAGGTCAGGGCCAGAGATGGTCTCGTGGTTGCCGTTGTAACCGGGCAGGTAGGTGACGCCGTACTGCACGTCGTCGTTGATGCTGGACAGGTCCCATGGCCCGGTCCACAGCATCGCGATCTTGCCGCTGTTGAAGAGGTTGGAGTAGTTGCCGTTACCGGTGTCCAGGTACACCGACTTGTCGGTGACCGCCATGTCGTGCAGCTGCTGCAGCGCCGCCAGGCCGGCCGGCGAGTCGAACGCCGGCTTCGTGTTGTCGCCGCTGAGCATCTCGCCGCCGGCCTGCCAGAGCATCGCCAGGTAGCGCCAGACGGTGTCCTCGCTGCCGTCGTTGACGTAGGCCCAGCCGTAGGTCTTGGTGCTCGGGTTCGACAGCTTCTTGGCGGCGTCCCGGAACTGCTCCCACGTCCAGTCGTTGGTCGGCTCGGGAACGCCGGCCGCGGCGAACAGCTTCTTGTTGTAGACCAGGCTCAGGTCGTCCACCAGCGCGGGGATGCCGACGACCTTGCCGTTGACCGTCGACGCCTGGCGCTCGGAGGGGTAGAAGTCGTCCCAGTTGAAGCCGCTCGCCTTGACCTTGTCGGTGAGGTCGACCAACTTGGGCTGGCGGGCCAGCTGCGCGGCGGACGAGCCGTACTCGTAGGCGACGTCCGGGTAGTTGCCCGCGGTGAACCCGGCGACGGTCTTCTGCAGGGCGCTGTCGTTGCCGCCGTTGAACAGCAGGTTCACCTTCATCGTCGGGTTCTCGGTGTTCCACTTGTCGGCCTGCGTCTTCAGGGCGTCGGCCTCGGCATCGGTGTACCCGTGCGACACCGTGATGTCGGTCCCGGCGTCCGAGCTGGCGTCCTCGCCACTACTGCCGCCGCCGCACGCCGCCGAGCCGGCCAGCAGGGCGGCGCCCAGCCCGACGGCGACCACGGCCCGGCGGGCTCGCGACACCTGGGCTGCACGAACTGTCAGTCGGTAAGCAGCCATCGGTCACTCCCTGGTCGACGAGCGAAGCAAGCACAGTCGAGCGCGATTCGTGCGCAGTTTTGCACGCTATTTGAAGGCCGGTCAAGAGTCTTGAGCGGGCAGTCAGCGCGATGACGCAGTCAGTCTGCCAGCCGCAGCAATCTGATGACGGATTCTGCTCGAAATGAACGCGTCCTTGCGCGTATGGTGATCGACATGCGACAGGAGGACCGGCTCGGGCTCATCCTGCAGGAGCTCAACGAGCACGGTTCGGTCGGGGTCGGCGGGCTCGCCGACCGGTTGTCGGTCTCCGAGGCCTCGGTCCGCCGGGACCTGCAGCTGCTGGAGAAGCAGAAGCTGCTGACCCGCACGCACGGCGGAGCGGTCGCGTCCGGCGTCCTGTACGAGCTGCCCATGCGCTACCGCGGCGGCCAGCACTTCGAGGCCAAGCGCTCGATCGCCGAGACCGCGACCGAGCTGATCGACGCGGACGTCAGCTCGGTCGGGCTCAACGGAGGCACCACGACCACCGAGGTGGCCCGCGCGTTGGCCTCCCGCACCCACCTGCGGGTCGTCACGAACGCGCTGAACATCGCCTCCGAGCTCGCCGTACGCTCCAACATCGAGCTCGTCGTCTGCGGAGGCAGCGCCCGCTCGGAGTCCTACGAGCTGGTCGGCCCGCTGGCCGAGCTGACGCTGTCGAACATCAACCTGGACGTGGCGATCATCGGCGTCGACGGCGTGCATCCCACCGCCGGTTTCACCACCCACCACGAGGTCGAGGCGCACACGAACCGGGCGCTGGTGCGCTCGGCCGCGCGGGTGATCGTGGTCGCCGACTCGAGCAAGATCGGACGGCGCGGGTTCGCCAAGATCGGCGACATCGCGACCGCCTCCGACATCGTGACCGACGACAAGGCGGCTCCGGCGGACGTCGAGCAGCTGCGACGGCTAGGGCCGCGGGTGCACCTGGTCCGCACGACCTGACCGACGTCCCTACAGCGCCAACGGCTCCCGCAGTGCTGGTGGCAGCCGGTCGCCGTGCGCCGCGACCATGTCGTCGGCCAGCCGCCAGATGGCGTCCACCGACAGCGTCGCGCAGGTGTTCGGGTCGACCATCATCGCCTGGCGCACGTGGTCCGGGCGGCCTTGCACGGCGGCCTGCACAGTCAGCCCGACGACCGAGAGGAACTGCCGGTTCAACGCCGCGCACTGCGGGGGCAGGTCGCCGACGGCGACAGGTCGGGCGCCGTCCTGGTCGACCACGCAAGGGACCTCGACCCCAGCTCCCGCAGCGAGGTTGCCGATCAGACCGGTGTTGGCGACCGTCGCCTGGATGGTGCGGGCGGTTCCGGTGACCATGCTGTGGATCACCTGCGGCGCATACTCGACGGCGTCCTCGTCCGGCTCCACGTACTGCCCGGCGGCTACCTGCGGGATCAGTGACTCGATCTCCGCGGCGTTGTCCGCGCTGATCTGCATGTAGTCGCCCACCGGGATCCGCAGCCGCTCGATCTCGGTGTCGTCGTGCAGGTACCAGGGGACGTACTCGCTGGAGTGCTCGCTGGTCTCGGTCGGGTAGAAGCCGAGCCGGCGGTACAGGTCCACCCGCACCCGGCGGCGCAGCTCGGCGTCGGCGGCGATCCGCTCGTCCAGCAGCGGGTACAGGCTCTGGCCGTCACGCTCCCAGCGCAGCAGCCAGGCCTGGTGGTTCACCCCGGCGCTGTGGAACTGCACCTGCTCCAGCGGCACCTGGACGAGCTCGCACAGGTCGTGCACGGTCCAGAACACCGAGTGGCACAGCCCCAGCACGTTGACCTGCGGGTGCGCGGTCGCCAGGTACTGGATGTTCATCGCCATCGGGTTGGTGTAGTTCAGCAACCACGCGTCGGGGCAGACCGCACGGATGTCGGTGGCCAGGGCGTCCAGGAAGGGGAAGGTCCGCAGCCCTCGGAAGACCCCACCGACGCCGAGCGTGTCGGCGATCGTCTGGCGCAGCCCGTACCGCGCGGGGACGTCGAAGTCGGTGACCGTGGCGGCGTGGCCACCGATGTTCACCGCGTTGATGACGAAGTCGGCGCCGGTCAGCGCACTGCGCCGGTCGCCGTCCGCGCGGACCGTCGCCTCGCTGCCGTGCCGCTCGATCGCGATCCGGGCCAGCCCCTGTGCCAGCTCGAGCCGGCGCGGGTCGTGGTCGTGCATCACCAGCGTCAGCGGGCCGAGGTCGGCGAAGGACAGCAGGTCACGCAGCAGCTGGCGGGTGAACACCGCGGAGCCGGCGCCGACGAAGCACACCGTGGTCATCCGGCGAGCATGCCACGGGACCCAGAACCGAGCAAGATTGAACAGTATTCGTGATTGATTCTGGACAGGTAGAGCAGAGGTCTGCGAAAGTGCAGCCATGTCAGACGTCGTCGCCGCCCCTCACCGGGTGCTCGTCGTCGGCGACCTGAACCCCGACCTGATCCTCACCGGCGACGTCGTCCCGAAGTTCGGCCAGGTGGAGCAGTTGCTCGACCAGGCCACCCTGACGATCGGCGGCTCGGCCGCGATCACCGCGCACGGGCTGGCCAGACTCGGCCGACCCGTCTCGATCGTCGCCGCGATCGGGCGCGACGTGTTCGGCGACCGGCTGCTGGGCGACCTCAGCGGCGCGGGCGTGGACGTCGGTCCGGTCCTGCGCCGCGACGACGTACCGACCGGGCTGACGGTCGTGCTGTCCGCCAGCGAGGACCGCGCCATCCTCACCCTGCCCGGCGCGATCCCGACGGTCACCGCCGCGGAGGTCCGCAGCGCCGTCCGCGCCGCCTGTGGGCGCGGGGTCGCGCACCTGCACGTCGCGTCGCTGTTCCTGCAGCCCGCGCTGGCCACCGAGCTGCCCGAACTGCTCGCCGAGGCCCGGGCGGCCGGCCTGACGACGTCCCTGGACACCAACGACGACCCGCACGGGCAGTGGCTCGGGGTGGACGCGCTGCTGCCCCACCTCGACGTCTTCCTGCCCAACCGCGCCGAGGTGCTGGCGATCGGCCGGGACGGCGACCCCCGCCGCGCGGCGGCGACGCTGGCCTCTCGCGGCCCGCTCGTCGTGGTCAAGGACGGCGCGGACGGTGCGTTCGCGACGACCCTCGACGGGGACGTCGTCCACGTCAGAGGTGCGCGGCGGCAGCCCGTCGACACCGCCGGCGCCGGCGACACCTTCGACGCCGCGTTCCTCGACGGCTGGCTGGACGGGCTCGGGCTCCAGGAGTGCCTGCAGCGCGCCACGACGGCCGGCGCGTTCGCCGTCGCGGCGCTCGGCGGCACCGCCGGCCAGCCGACGCGCAAGGACCTGCTCGACCAGGGGAAGGCCACATGAGCACTGACACCGGGCACGCCGCCACGCACGTCGGCCGCGAGATCCGACACCAACCGCAGGCATGGGCGACCGCCCTGTCGCTGCTGCCCGACCTGACCGACCTGCTGCCCCAGCCCGGCGAGCGGGTCGCGGTGATCGGCTGCGGCACGTCGTGGTTCATGGCTGCGGCCTACGCCTCGCGCCGTGAGCTCGGCGGTGCCGGCGAGACGGATCACTTCGCCGCCAGCCAGTTCCCCGCCGCCCGCCGCTACGACCGGGTGGTCGCGATTTCGCGCTCAGGCACCACGACAGAGGTGGTTCGCGCCATCGAGGCCACGGGCTCCCCCGTCGTCGCGATCACGGCGGTGCGCGACAGTCCGGTCGAGCAGGTCGCGGACCACACGATCGTGCTGGACTTCGCGGACGAGCTGTCGGTGGTGCAGACCGTGTTCGCGACCACCGTGCTGATGCTGCTGCGCGGCTCGCTGGGCGAGTCGCTCGAGCCGGTGATCGCCCAGGCGAGCGAGGTGCTGGCCAGCGAGAACCCCTACCCGCCCGAGCTGGTGCACGTCGACCAGATCACCTTCCTGGGTCAGGACTGGGCGTTCGGGGTCGCCCAGGAGGCAGCGCTGAAGCTGCGCGAGGCCGCCCAAGGATGGACCGAGGCCTATCCGCAGATGGAGTACCGGCACGGCCCGATCTCGGTCGCCCAGCCCGGCCGCGCGGTCTGGGTGTTCGGCCGGCCGGTGCCCGGGCTGGCCTCGGACATCGCGGCGACCGGCGCGCAGCTGGTGGACGCCGAGCTGGACCCGGTCGCCGACCTGGTCCGCGCCCAGCTGCTGGCGGTCAGCCGCGCGCAGGCCCAGCGGCTGCACCCGGACCAGCCCCGCAACCTGACCCGGTCGGTGGTGCTGGCCCAGGACGCCCGGCCGACGCCATGACCGTGGTGCGCACGGGTGACCTGGTCGCCGAGGCGTCCCGCCGGCACCGGGCGGTGGCGGCGGTCAACGTGATCACCCTCGAGCACGCCGAGGCCATCGCGCAGGCCGCGGGGGCCACCGGCACCGCGGTGATCATGCAGATCAGCGAGAACGCGGTGCGCTTCCACGGCGGGCTGCTCGAGCCGGTGGCGCTGGCCACGGCCGCGGTCGCCAGGCACTGCCCGGTGCCGGTCGCCCTGCACCTGGACCACGTCACCGACCCCGACCTGCTCGCCCAGGCTGCCGGGTCGGTGTTCAGCTCGGTGATGTACGACGCGGGCGCCTTGCCGCACGAGGAGAACATCGAGCGCACCCGCGAGGCCGTCGCCTTCGCCCGCGGGGCCGGGCTCTGGCTGGAGGCCGAGCTGGGCTACGTCGGTGGCAAGGCTGACGCGCCGTCCAGCGCGCACCAGCCCGGCGTCCGCACCGACCCGGACGAGGCCGCCGCCTTCGTGGCCGCCACCGGGGTGGACGCCCTCGCCGTCGCGGTCGGCAGCTCGCACGCGATGACCAGCCGCACGGCGCACCTGGACGCCGAGCTCATTGCTCGGCTGCGCGACCGGCTGCCGGTGCCGCTGGTGCTGCACGGCTCCTCAGGTGTGTCCGAGGACGAGCTGCGGCTCGCCGTCCGGGCCGGCATCGCGAAGGTCAACTACGGGACCGGCCTGAACCTCGCGATGACCGCGGCGATCCGGCACTGCCTGCAGGCGGACGAAGCTCTGGTCGATCCGCGCAAGTACCTTGCGCCCGCGCGCGATGCCATGGCTGACACGGTCGGCGCCCTGCTGGGGGCGCTCGGCTGAGCGCATGGTTCCCGGTGCTTGTCGGGACGATGACGGGCCCGTGCCCTAGTGCCTGCTGCCGTCGGCGTCCGACTGCAGGACGACCGGGCCGAACCGAACTCGTGTGGGGCCATCATGAAGCCGCTCGACCAAGTGGTGCGGGACCGGGTGGCGCCGGTCCTGAAGGACGCTGGCTTCAAACGCAAAGGCAGGGCCTTCTGGCTGGCGTCGCCTTCCGGTGACTACGCGGTCGTGGCCGTCAGCGCGTTCAAGCTGGCGGTGCACGACGCGGAGTTCTTCGTCGACTTCGCGGTGACGCCGAAGGCGTACCTCGACTTCGTCAACCGCAACGGCGACGCCCAGGGAGCACCCGGTGGTCTGTGGACCGATCGGCTGCAGGTTCCCGGCAAGCAGACCATCGCGATGCGAGACCACTGGTCGTTCGACCTGGACGACGACGCCACCGGCGAGCAGCTCACGACCCTGTTGCGCCAGGTGGTTCCCAGCCTGATCCGCCTGCTCGACCGCAGGAACCTGCTGGCCTACGTGCGAGAGCCGAGCACCAGGATGCAGGAGATCTGGATCCGGCCCCGCGAGGCCGCGGTTGCGCTGCTGCTCGCCGATGACGGACCGTCCGCCGAGCTGGAGCAGCTGGTCGGCGGGCTGGCCCAGGACGATCGCCACGCCGAGCTGGTCGCCTTCATCCGGCGGCGGGTGGTCGAGAGCTCGATCGGCTGACTAGCTGACCCGCGGCAGGTCGCCCACCTCGGGGTGACGGAGCGTCCAGCCCGCCCAGGCCGACTCGACCATGTCGCGCAGGTCGTACCGTGCGTCCCAGCCCAGGTAGTGCCGGATCGCGTCAGCCGACGCAACCGTGCGGGGCGGGTCGCCGGGACGGCGCGCGACGACGTCCGGGGTGACGTCCAGGCCGGTCACCTCACCGATCATCCCGATCACCTCACGGACCGAGGAACCCTGCCCGCGGCCGATGTTCAGCGAGAGTGACTCGCCGTCGCCGTCCAGGTGGTGCGCGGCCGCCAGGTGCGCCGAGGCGATGTCGGCGACGTGGATGTAGTCGCGGATGCAGGTGCCGTCCGGCGTCGGGTAGTCATCGCCGAAGATGCGCGGGCGCTGGCCGGCCGTCAGCCGCTGGAAGACCATCGGGATCAGGTTGAGCGCCTCGGGGTCGCCGAGCTCTGGGGTCGCGGCGCCCGCCACGTTGAAGTACCGCAGGCAGACTGACCGGACGCCGTATGCGGTCCCGGCGTCCTTGGCCAGCCACTCCCCCACGACCTTGGTCTCGCCGTACGGAGACTCGGGCACCAGGTGGCTCTTCTCCTCCACCAGCGCGGTTTCGGGGGCACCGTAGGTCGCGGCGGACGAGGAGAACACGAAACGCTTGACGTTCGCGTCCCGCATGGCCTCCATCAGCACGAGCTGGCCGAGCACGTTCTGCCGGTAGTAGTAGAACGGGTCGGCCACGCTCTCGCCGACCTGCTTCTTCGCAGCGATGTGCACGACCCCCGTGACGTCGTGCTCGGCGATGGCGCGGTCCACCTGCTCCCGGTCGAGCAGGGACGCGTGCACCAGGGGCGTGTCACCGATCCGCGAGGCGTCCCCGGTGGACAGGTCGTCCAGCACGACGACGTCCACCTGAGCCCCACGCAGTGCCCGCACCACGTGCGCGCCGATGTATCCCGCCCCGCCAGTCACCAGCCACGTCATGCGCAGAAACCTACCGGGACTCCACCTGCACCAACCCGCTGGACTCCCCCGTCGTTGCTCCACCCAGCCCGGTTTACTCAGCCCGGCCCGGTGTTTTGGCCCGGCGAAGCGGGCTGAGCTGAGCAAACCGGGTGGGGTGGAGCAACCAGGGCGATGGTCAGCCGGCGCCGAAGCCGACGTTGCCGGCGCGCCGCGAGCGCAGCCGCTCACCCTTGGCGTGCGCCTGCGCACCGAGCTCGCTCTGGAAGTCGGACATCTTGCGCCGCAACGCCTCCGCGTCACCATCGGCACCGGCCGACAGGATCCGGACGGCGAGCAGCCCGGCGTTGCGCGCACCGCCGACCGACACCGTGGCCACCGGGACACCGGCGGGCATCTGCACGATCGAGAGCAGCGAGTCCATCCCGTCCAGGTACTGCAGCGGAACCGGCACCCCGATCACCGGCAGCGTCGTCACCGACGCGAGCATCCCCGGCAGGTGCGCCGCTCCCCCGGCGCCGGCGATCAGCACCCGCAGCCCGCGCTCGGCCGCCGCGGCACCGTAGTCGAGCATCTCGCGCGGCATCCGGTGCGCCGAGACGACGTCCACCTCGTGCGGCACGCCGAACTCGTCCAGCGCCTTGCTGGCCGCCTCCATCACCGGCCAGTCCGAATCGCTGCCCATGACCACGCCGACCAGCGGCCCCGACGTCCCCGTCATTGCGTCACCACTCCCTGGATGTAGTCCGCCGCGTGCCGGGCCCGCTCGCGCAGGTCGGCCAGGTCGTCCCCGCACACCGTGACGTGGCCGAGCTTGCGACCCGGCCGCACCGACTTGCCGTACAGGTGCACCTTCAGCGCCGGATCATGCGCCAGCAGGTGCTTGTACGTCGGGTAGAGGTCGGGATAGTCGCCGCCCAGGACGTTGGCCATCACCGTCCAGCGGGCTCGCGGCGAGGTGTCCCCGAGCGGTAGGTCGAGCACCGCGCGCAGGTGTTGCTCGAACTGGCTGGTCACCGAGCCGTCGATGGTCCAGTGCCCGCTGTTGTGCGGCCGCATCGCGAGCTCGTTGACGACGAACTCGGGACAGTCCTCGGAGCCGGTCTCGAACAGCTCGACCGCCAGCACGCCGGTGACGTCCAGCGCCCCCGCGATCCGCAGCGCGGCCTCCGTGGCGGACGCCGCGAACGCCGGCGACAGGCCTGGTGCCGGCGCGATGACCTCAGTGCAGATCCCGTTCTGTTGAACCGTCTCGACCACCGGCCAGGCCGCGGCCTGACCCATCGGGCTGCGCGCGACCAGCACCGCCAGCTCGCGCCGGAAGTCGACCTTCTCCTCGGCCAGCAGCGCGCCTTCGCCGTCCAGCCGGTCAAGCCAGTCCGCGGCGTCCGCCACCGTCGAGGCGACCAGCACGCCCTTGCCGTCGTAGCCGCCGCGCGGGGTCTTCAGCACGATTGGCCAGCCCGCCCGCTCGCCGAAGTCCACGAGGTCGCCGGCCGTGCGCACGGGTGCCCACTGCGGGCAGGGAACGCCGATCCCCCTGAGTCGCTCACGCATGACGAGCTTGTCCTGGGCGTGCACCAGGGCGGCGGCGCTCGGGCGCAGCACGGCACCACTCGCCTCGAGGGTGCGCAGGTGCTCGGGCGGGACGTGCTCGTGGTCGAAGGTGACGACGTCGCAGTCCGCGGCCAGCCGGCGAAGGGCGGGCAGATCGGTGTGCAGTCCGGGCGGGGTCTGCGCCGCGACCAGGGCCGCACTGGCGTCCGGCGCCTCGCTGAGCACGCGCAGACCCAGGCTGAGCGCGGTCGCCGGGGCGAGCATCATCCGGGCCAGCTGCCCCGCGCCCACGACCCCGACGAGCGGGAACCCCCCAGGGTGGCGTACGGCGTCCGGCGACACGTCGGCTGCAGTCGTCTCACCCACGACGGCGAGCCTAGTCGGCGGGCCTCTGTCAGCCGACGGGGCTACCCTGACCTTCGCGCGGGCACCCCGGCTGCGCGCCCGCAGACCCGCCAGCCCCGGTACGGAGCCCGACTTGGCCCTCAGCTCGCTGCTCGACCGCGCCCGCGGCGCGATGGACGTCGTCGTCCGCGAGATGATCAAGTTCGGCGCCGTCGGCGCGGTCGCGTTCGTGGTGGACGTCGGCGTGTTCAACCTGCTCCGCTACGGCCTGGGGGACGGCGGCCCGCTGGAGGCCAAGCCGATCACGGCCAAGGTCATCTCGGCGACGTGCGCGACCGTCGTCGCCTGGCTGGGCAACCGGATCTGGACCTTCCGCCACCGCGGTCGGCTCAAGGCGGCGCACGAGTTCGCGCTGTTCGTGGCGTTCAACGTGATCGGCATGCTCATCTCGGTGGCCTGCCTGTGGTTCAGCCACTACGTGCTCGACCTGACGACGGCCCGGGACGACAACATCTCGGCCAACGGTGTCGGGCTGCTGCTGGGCACCCTGTTCCGCTTCTGGGCCTACCGCACGTTCGTGTTCACCGCCGAGCTGGCGGACGACGAGGTGCTGGGCAAGCACCACGATGAGCACGCCCCCGCCGTCCAAGACTGACCCACGCCCACCTCGTGCCCCTTTGTGTCGCGGCGCAACGCAGTTCCAATAGGTTCGTAGTAGCGGCACGCAGTCCCTGTTCAGCGCTTGTGGGACTGCGTGCCGCTACTCCAATAGGTTCGTAGCTGCGTTGCGCCGCGACACTCAGAGCTGGGGGGCATGCGGGGGTTAGTCGACGGCGCTGAGGAAGACGGCGAACACCGGCGGACGGGCCCGCACAAGCTCCAGCCGCCCGCCGTCCGCCTCGGCTAGGTCACGGGCCAGCGCGAGCCCCAGACCGGTGCTGCCGCTGCTGCTGACCGACCGCTCGAAGATCCGCGAGCCCAGGGACGGCGGCACGCCCTCGCCCTCGTCAGTGACCTCGACGACCACCGACCGACCGGTCCGCCGCGCGGTGATCGACACCGTGCCGCGCCCGTGCTGCAGGCTGTTCTCCACCAGCGTGGCCATCACCTGGGACAGCGCCCCCGGGGTCGCCACCACCGAGATCTTCTCCAGCGGGTGCAGCACCAGCCGGCGTCGCCGCTCGCGGAACGCCGGCGTCCACTCCTCGACCTGCTGGTCCAGCAGCTCGCCGAGGTTGACCGACGTCACGGTCGCCCGGCGCTGCAGCCGCGAGCGGGCCAGCAGGCTGTCCACGACCTGGGTGAGCCGCTCCACCTGGTTGAGCGCGACCCGCGCCTCCTCGTGGACCTCGTCCACCTCCTCACTGGTGGCGATCTCCTCCAGCCGCATGGACAGTGCGGTCAGCGGCGTGCGGAGCTGGTGGCTCGCGTCCGAGGCGAACTCGCGCTCGGCGGCCAGCGCGGCGGTCATCGAGGCGGCGCTGCGCTCCAGCCCTTCGGCCACCCGGTCCAGCTCGGCGACCCCGCTGCTGACCGGACGCAGCCGGGACTCGCCGCGGCCGAGCCGGTCCGCGTTGTCGGCGAGCACCTCCAGCGGCTCGACCAACCGCCGGGCCTGCCACAGCGCGGACAACGTGGCGACCCCGAAAGCGACCAACGACAGCCCGAGGATGACCAGCCCGAACTCGGCGACCTCCCAGTTGAGGACCGAGCGTTCGATGTCCACGGCGACCATCACATCGTCCTGGCTGACCGAACGGCGGATCACCTGACCGGTGGGCGCCGTGCCGACGTCCAGCACCCCGTCCGGCGAGGAGATCCGGGCATGCAGGTGCCCCGCGTTCCGGCCCTGGCCGAGCAGCAGCTCGACCTGGCCGGCGAGCTCGGGCAGCGGGGCGGTCGAGCCGGCCACCAGCAGCTGCAGCACCATGGCCCGGCGGCTCAGGTCGGACTCGGTTTGCCGGGTCACCGTCCAGGCGCCCAGCCCGAGCAGCGGCACCCCGACCAGGAGAACCCCGACGGCGGCCGCGATGAGCGCCGAGCGGAGCATGCGAGCGCGCACCGGCGCGGCTCAGGCGTCCCGCTCGAACCGGAAACCGACGCCACGGACCGTGGCGATGAACCGCGGCTGGCCGGCCTCGTCGCCGAGCTTTCGGCGCAGCCACGAGACATGCATGTCCAGGGTCTTCGTCGAGCCGTACCAGTCCGCGTCCCAGACCTCACGCATCAGCTGCTCGCGCGGGACGACGCGCCCGGCCTCGCGCACCAGCACGCGCAGCAGGTCGAACTCCTTGGCGGTGAGCTGCAGCTCGTCGTCGTCCAGGAACGCCTGCCGGGCCTCCGCGTCGATCCGCACCCGCGGCGACGGCTCGGACTCGTGGCTACCGCGGCGCAGCAGGGCGCGCGCCCGGGCCAGCAGCTCGGCCAGCCGGAAAGGCTTGGTCACGTAGTCGTCCGCACCGGCGTCCAGGCCGACCACGGTGTCCACCTCGTCGGCCCTGGCGGTCAGCACCAGGACCGGGACCTCGCTGCCGGACGCTCGGAGCTCACGGCAGACGTCCAGGCCGTCCATGCCCGGCAGGCCCAGGTCCAGCACCACCAGGTCGACCCCGTCGCGAGCGCCGGCCAGCGCGCTCGGTCCGTCGGCCCGGACGTCGACCTCGTACCCCTCGCGGCGCAGCGCACGGGCCAGTGGCTCGGCGATCGAGGCGTCGTCCTCGGCCAGCAGCACCCGCGTCATGCGCGTCATCGTAGGGGCAGCGGCGTCCACTTTGTGATCATGCGTGAAACCCGTCACTCACGCATCCGAGGGCCACTGCGGAGCGCGTCGCTCGGCGAACGCCCGCACCCCCTCCGCGCGGTCCGGCGAGAACGCGGTGGCCCGCCAGGCGGAGTCCTCGACGGCGAGTCCGGTGGCCAGGTCGACGTCCAGGCCCAGGCGCATCGCGCGTTTGGCCTGACGCAGCCCGACCGGCGAGTTGGCGGCGATCGCGGTGGCGAGCTCGATGGCCGCCTCGCGAGCGCCGCCGGCTGGGACGACGCGGTCCACGCAGCCCAGCGCCAGTGCCTCCTGCGCGCTCAGCCGGCGCGCGGTGAAGACCAGGTCGGCGGCCCGCGACCAGCCCACTCGCCGGGTCAGCAGCTGCGTCCCGCCCCCGCCGGGGATGACCCCGACGCTGACCTCCGGCAGCCCGACCACGGCCGTCTCGTCGGCCACGACCAGGTCGCAGGACAGCGCGATCTCGAAG
Source organism: Angustibacter sp. McL0619 (assembly GCF_049994355.1). NCBI lineage: Bacteria > Bacillati > Actinomycetota > Actinomycetes > Kineosporiales > Kineosporiaceae > Angustibacter > Angustibacter sp. McL0619. Next base: position 3,773,689 of record NZ_CP188257.1, read on the forward strand.
CCGCCGCCGAGCGCGAAGCCGTGCACCGCGGCGACCACCGGCATGGGCAGCTCGAGCACCCCGCGGTAGGCGGCTGCGGTGGTAGGCCGCTGCGCGATCAGGTCCGCGTCGCTGAACCCGTTGCGCTCCTTGAGGTCGGCGCCGACGCAGAAGGCCCGCTCGGCGGCGCTGGACAGCACCACCGCACGCGTCCTGCGGCTGGCCGCGAGCGCCGCGGTCGCCGCCGCCAGGTCGCGAGCCATCGCCGTGGAGATCGCGTTCATCGCCTCGGGGCGGTCCAGCACCAGCTCGACGACGTGCTCGCCCAGCGGTCGCAGCCTGACGTTGTCCAGGTCGATCAGCTCATCGCTCACGGGTTGCACGCTATCGCCGACGCAGCACCCACGGGACGACGTGCCCGATGCCGCGCAGCGAGCGACCGCGCAGCTGCCGCACGTCGACGTCGGCCACGTCGGCCAGCGAGTGCACGGTGGCGACGTCCACCAGCACCGTGCCTGGCCGGGCCAGCGCCGTCAGCCTGCTGGCCCGGTTCACGGTGGTCCCGAACACGTCGCCGAGCCGGCCGACGACCGGGCCGGTGGCCAGCCCGACCCGCACGTCCGGCAGCAGGTCGTCGAGGCCGATCTCGTCGGCGACGCCGAGCGCGATGTGGGCGGCCCGCGCGCCGGGTCGGGCGACGAACAGCACCTCGTCGCCGACGGTCTTGACCACCCGGCCGCCGTGCGCGGTGACCACGTCGGACGCGACCGCCTCGAACCGCTGCACCATGGCGGCCAGCTCGCGCTCGGTCAGCCGGCGCACCACCCGGGTGAAGGACACCAGGTCGGCGAAGCCCACCGAGCGCACCGTGGCGGCCACGTCGTGGTCGTGGTCCTGCCCGTCCCGGACGTCGTGCACGGCGCCGGCGACTCCGTCGACGTGCGGGCCGCCGGGCAGGGCCGGGTCGGCCGCCAGGTCCACCTCGGACTCGCTGTCCGCCAGGATCCTGGCCAGCGCCGACGCGGCCTGGCGACGCCAGGCGTAGGCGACCAGCGGTTCGAGCTGGTCGGCGATCTCGGTGAACAGCTGTGCGGTGCGCCGAGCCGCGGCGCGGTCCGGGGTGGCCGCGGGCGCGGACAGCTCGTCCAGGCTCTGCACGTACTCGGCCAGCAGCTGGACCTGCCAGGTGGCCAGCCGGTCCACCGAGCGGCCGACCGCCCTGGTCATGCCGAGGGCGGTGGGCTCGTCCATCAGGCCGTCCCGGACCAGCCCGGTCACGGTGCGCAGCGCGGCGACGTCCTGCTCGGTGAAGGCCTGGTCCTCGTCGTCCACGATCGGGAAGCCGAGTGCCCGCCAGAACTTGCGGGCCGACAGCAAGGACACCCCGGCGGCACTACTGACCTCGCGCCGGCGCAGTGTCCTGGGTGCGCCGAGCAGGACCTCGTCGTCCGGCAGAGGTCGCTCGGCTGGGGTCCCGTCAGCCATGGTCAGGCCTCGTGGAGGTCGTGCCGTCCACCGTCCTCGCGAGCCTCGAGCGCGTCGTCCGCCAGCTCGTAGAGCCGGCGCTGCACCATCTCGACCCCGGGGACGTCGCGCAGCAGCAGCTGGCCGCGCTCGCCGGCCGACTCCACGACCAGCGTCCCGCAACCGAGTACCCGTTCCACCACCGTGTGCGAGAACGAGATGTCGTTGATCCGGGTCAGCGGCATGTCTCGGCCGTTGCGGGCGACCAGCCCGTGCCGGGTGATCAGCCGGCGGTCCGTCACGATGTAGTGCGTGGTGAGCCAACGCACCAGCTGGCGCAGCGTGCCCAGGATGATGAGCACCGCGCCGACCACGACGATGCCGATCCGGACCGGGGCCTGCGCCGAGCCCTCGGGCACCCGGGCCGCGAGGTAGGACGCGACCGGCACGACGAGCAGCAGCACGAGGACGGGCAGCACGAGCACCTTCCAGTGCGGGTGCAGGTCGAGCTCGATGTGCTCGTCGTCGGAGAGGATGCGCCGGGAGTACGCCATGCGTGCATCATGCCGTGTCGGGGGGCGGCGCGGGACGTACGTGGACGACGTCGCCGGCCGCCAGCGCGTGCACCCGCTGCCCGTCCCTGACCAGCAGCCGCCCCTCGTCGTCCACCCCCTCGGCCTCGCCCTGCAGGGACTCGCCGCCGGGCAGCTCGACCCGTACCACCTGACCGATCGTCCGGCAGCGCTCGCGGTAGGCCGCGGCGACGCCGCTGGCCCGCGGCTGGCCGCCCGCGGCAGCCCAGGCCTGGTACCGGTCGCCGACCGCGCGCAGCACTGCCCGCAGCACGGTGTCCCGGTCGGTGGTGGCCGCACCGGCCACGGCCAGCGACGTCGCGGTGGGCACCGGCAGCTCGTCACGGCGCTGACTGACGTTCAGCCCGACGCCGACGACGACCCCGGCCCCGGCCGGGTGCTCCACCACCTCGGCGAGCACGCCGCAGATCTTCTCCTCCTGGACCAGGACGTCGTTCGGCCACTTCAGCCGGGCGTCCAGCCCGCCGACCCGGACCAGCGCGTCGCTAACCCCCAGCCCGACGGTCAGTGGCAGCCAGGACCACATCGCCCGTGGCACGTCGTGCGGACGGACGAAGAAGGACACGGCGATCGCGGAGCGCGGCGGCGCCGTCCAGGTCCGGTCCCGACGTCCTCGCCCGGCCTGCTGGTCGTCCGTGGTCAGCACCGCGCCGTGGTCGGCGGTGCCCGCCCGGACGGCGGCCGCCAGGTCGGCGTTGGTCGAGCCGGTCGCCGGGACGACGTCCAGGCTCGTCCACGGCCCGCCGCCGGTGAGCGCGCGGCGCAGCGGTCCGGCGCGCAGCGGGGGTCGTGACAGGTCACCCCAGGCAGTCCCGTCCACGCTGGTGAGCCTACGGGCACTAGGCTGCGGGCCGTGCCCGACGACGAAGAGATCATCGACATCCATACGACGGCCGGCAAGCTCGCCGACCTGCACCGACGCAACGACGAGGCTGTGCACGCGGGTTCGGCCCGCATGGTCGAGAAGCAGCACGCCAAGGGCAAGAAGACCGCTCGTGAGCGGGTCGAGACGCTGCTCGACGAGGGCAGCTTCGTCGAGATGGACGAGCTCGCTCGGCACCGCTCAACCAACTTCGGGCAGCAGAAGCGGCGGCCCTACGGCGATGGTGTGATCACCGGTTACGGCACCGTGGACGGCCGGCCGGTGGCGGTGTTCAGCCAGGACGTCACGGTGTTCGGCGGCAGCCTCGGCGAGGTCTACGGCGAGAAGATCGTCAAGGTGCTGGACCTGGCCATGAAGCTGGGCTGCCCGGTCGTCGGCATCAACGAGGGCGGCGGCGCGCGCATCCAGGAGGGCGTGGTCTCGCTCGGCCTGTACGGCGAGATCTTCCAGCGCAACGTGCACGCCAGCGGGGTGATCCCGCAGATCTCCCTGATCATGGGCGCCGCTGCCGGCGGGCACGTGTACTCCCCTGCGCTGACCGACTTCGTGGTGATGGTCGACCAGACCTCGCAGATGTTCATCACCGGCCCGGACGTGATCAAGACCGTCACCGGCGAGGACGTGTCGATGGAGGAGCTCGGCGGCGCGCGCACGCACAACACCCGAAGCGGCAACGCGCACTACATGGGCGCCGACGAGGACGACGCGATCGAGTACGTCAAGCAGCTGCTGTCGTACCTGCCGAGCAACAACTTGGACGAGGCTCCGGTGTTCGACACCGACGTCGAGTCCGAGGTCGAAGAGGGCGACGCGTTCCTCGACACCTTCATCCCGGACTCGGCCAACCAGCCGTACGACATGCACACGGTGATCGAGCACGTGCTGGACGACGGCGAGTTCTGCGAGGTGCACGCGCTGTTCGCGCCGAACATCCTGGTCGGCTTCGGCCGGGTCGAGGGTCGTTCGGTGGGCATCGTGGCGAACCAGCCGATGCAGTTCGCCGGCACGCTGGACATCGACGCCTCGGAGAAGGCCGCGCGCTTCGTGCGCACCTGCGACGCCTTCAACGTCCCGGTGCTGACGTTCGTCGACGTCCCCGGGTTCCTGCCGGGCACGGACCAGGAGTGGAACGGCATCATCCGGCGCGGCGCGAAGCTGATCTACGCCTACGCCGAGGCGACGGTCCCGAAGATCACGGTGATCACCCGCAAGGCGTACGGCGGCGCGTACGACGTCATGGGTTCCAAGCACTTGGGCGCCGACATCAACCTGGCCTGGCCGACCGCGCAGATCGCCGTGATGGGCGCGCAGGGCGCGGCGAACATCGTCTACCGCAGCGAGCTCAAGGCGGTGGCCGACCGCGGCGAGGACGTGGACGCCGAGCGCCAGCGGCTGATCACCGAGTACGAGGACACGCTGGCCAACCCGTACATCGCGGCCGAGCGCGGCTACGTCGACTCGGTCATCCCGCCGTCCTACACCCGCTCGTACGTGATCAAGGCACTGCGCGTGCTGCGCACCAAGCGGGAGACGCTGCCGCCCAAGAAGCACGGGAACATCCCGCTGTGAGCGAGTCCCCGGCCCAGGGGCCCGGCCCCGCCGCCGACGCCGTCCGGGTCGCGCGCGGCGAGCCGACCTCCGAGGAGCTCGCGGCGCTGGTCGTGGTCCTGGCCGCCTCGGGCGATTCGGACGGCGGCGACCCGCCGCCGGCGCGTTCGTTGTGGGCCAGCGGCGGACGAGCGCGGACGTCGCCGCTGCCCGGCGCCGGTGCCTGGCGGGCCAGCGGGCTGCCGCGTTGAGTCGGCGGTCAGCTCCGCGCTGAGGCGGTCAGACCTGCGCCGCGGCGAGCGCGGTCGCGGCCAGCAGGTCGGCCCTGGTTGGCCCGGCGGCCGGCCGAGGGGTCGCCAGCAGTTGCTGGAACTGCTGCTCGATCCGCAGCTGCAGGTCGAGGTCGCCATCCAGCACGGACGTGCTGTCCAGCAGGCCCGTGCGCCGCTGGAAGACCCGGAACACCTCGGGGTCGAGCATGGCGACCGCACCCGCTGCGACGACACTGAACAGCTCGTACGCGCCGTCGTGCCGGGTGAACGCGACCGGCTCACCCGTCCACAGCCGGTACCGCTGGTCGTCGACCGCGGTGGCCAGGTCGTAGCGCTCGCGGGTCGCCGGTTCGGTGGCGGCGGCGTAGGCACTGCCCGCGTCAGCCAGGTCGTCGTGGTCGCGCAGCGCCTGGGCGAGCGCCACCGCGTGCAGGAGCGAGAAGGACAGGCCGAGGGCGAGCACGGGGTCCGTGTGGCAGTAGGCGTCGCCGACGGGGACGAGCCCGATGGTGGCCGTGGGTTCGTAGCGCCGGATCGTGTTGCGCAGGCCGGCCAACGGCAGGACCGGGGTGATCGGGTCTACGGCCTCGGGATCCACCCACAGCCGAAGCGAGCCGATGGCGCCCACCGCCGTCTCATAGGCGGCCGGGTCGTTCAGCACCCGCCACTCGGGGGCACCGGTCGGCACCGCGAGCGTCACCGCGAAGGTCTGGTTGTCGCCGGGGAACGTGGCGAAGGCGAGGTAGCCCAGGTCGCCGCGAGGACCGAGCACCCAGGGTCCGTCGGGCAGTTCACAGCCTGGACGGACCCGGTAGTAGCGGCTGTAGTAGACGACTCCGCAGTCGCTGGACTCGACGCCGTCGGCCGACGCCTCCGAGCCAGGCCGGGCACCCCACGACGCGGTCGGCGTCCGACGACCGAGGGCGTCGACGACGACGTCGGCCGCCAGCTCGGAGCCGTCCAGATGCACGGCGGCGACCCGGCCGGCCGCTGTCCTCAGGCCGGTGGCGCGGACGCCGGACCGGACGTCGATCCGGTCCTGCGTCAGGACGGCGCGGCGCAGCGCCCACTCCAGCAGTGGTCGGCGGACGGCCAGGTACTGCAGTTCGGCGTCCTGCGGCCTGACCTCCCCCGGCAGCTTCGCCCGGCCGTCAACGTCGTGCGCGCCGGCCGCGATGAGCGTGGCGTAGACGTCGGGCAGGTGCTGCATGAGCTCGAGCCGACCGCGCGGGATGAACGCGTGCGGCTGATGGAAGTGCGGCACACCCTTGCGCGGCCAGTCGCTCGCGTCGGTAGGAGCATCGGCGGTGAGCTCGTCCCGCTCGACCAGGGTGACGCGATGGCCGTCCCGCGCGAGCAGCAGCGCCGCGGCGAGCCCCGCGACGCCAGCACCGAGAACAGCGACGGACCCAGGGGGCACAGGGCGGAGGCTAGCAGTCGATGATCAGCTGCGGGTCCGCTTCAGATCGGGCGGATCCGGCTCACCCTCAACGGGTGACCCATTGGCTCCAGCCGCACCTATGATCGTGAGCACGGACCTACTGGAGGTGCCATGCACGGTTGGCTGCTGTGGGGACTCGTCCTTCCGATCCTTCTCGTCGTCGCGGGCGTGATGACCATTCGACGCCGCAAGGACCGTCGCTGACGTCGCCGACCCTGGATTCGTGCTCAGCTTCGTCGAGCAAGGTGCAGGGTGATGTCGGCGACCACCGACACGCGCTCGGGTAGCACGCGCAGGATCCGATCGAACACCTGCTCCCGCGCCGGCATCGGCAGGTCGAGATAGGCCGAGATCGTCGACAGGTGACCGAGGTACTCGCGGCCGGACATCGTGGGGCGACGTCTGATCGTGGACTGACGCACGTCCGTGAACAGGTCGGACTCGGCGAGCTCGGTCCCGGGCCACTGCATCGGACTGTCCGGCGGGGTCCCGTCGGGCGATGGGAATCCGTCGTCCGCGAGAAACGGCGATCTGGCGGCGTGCACAGCCTGCTCGACGGCCTCGTCGGCCAAGTGCAACTGCCCTCCGAAGGACGCGAACACGCCGTCGGGGTTGAGCAGCGCAGCGGCTCGAGTCCACCGGTGTTCCGGTGCGGTCCAGTGCAGTGAGGCCGCGGCGAAGAGGAGGTCGTAGGACCTGGTCAGCGGAAGATCCTCGAACGCGGCCAGCGCGACCGACACAGTTGCAGGCACGTGCTTGCGCAGCTCACCAAGCATCGAAGGGTCTGGATCCGTAGCTGTCACAACGATTCCGCGGCTGGCGAAGACGCGAGTGGCCTTGCCCGTGCCCGCGCCGATCTCCAGTGCGGCGCGGATCGGCCCACTCGCGTAGGCCAGTACCTCGTCGACGAGTTCGTCGGGGTAGCCGGGCCGGAAGCGTTCGTAGGCGGATGCCACTGACCCGAAACTCAGTGCGCGTCCCGTCACGCAGCCATGCTTGCACTGCCAGGACCGTCTGAACGGATTGGCCAGCCAGGGCTAGCTGGCTGGCTTGCCGAGGATCATGAGCATCTCAGGGTCGGGCAGGGGCACAAATCCGGCGCGGACATAGAGCTCGTGGGCGTCGCGCGTCGCGAGGAGAACTCGCTTGAGACGCATCGGCTCCAGCCTGGCGACGACCGCCTCCGACAGGCGCCCGCCCAACCCGCGCCCGCGGTGGTCGCGGTCCACGTACACATCACACAGCCAGCCGAACGTCGCGTGGTCGGTGACAACGCGTGCGTAGGCGACTTGGCTTCCGTCACGGGTGAACGCACCGAAGTTCAGGGAATGGCGGGCCGCGATCCCGGGTCACGACGGCATTCTCCAACCTCACTGCCATCGAGGGGCCACCTGGTCACGCTGTCGCTCCAGCCGCGGTCGCGATGGTGCGGACCTCCAGACCGCCTACTCGGCTTGCTTCTCCAGAAGTTGACGGGAGGACGCGAAACCGAGCCTCTCGTAGATGGGCACGGCCCTGCGGCTGGAGTTGACCGTCACCCGCCGCGCCCCAAGCCGCGAAGCGTGCTCCGATGCGGCCTGTACGAGCGCCGAGCCGATGCGCTTCCCGCGCTGTTCCGACACAACGAAGACGCTTTGAATGTCCGCCGAGCGGCGATTCGTCGTGCCCGGCCTGGGCACCCGTGGAACGAGGGCCAGCCACGCCATGCCGACGGCCTCGGCCTCGCAGTCGGCCTCGGCAACTCGAGCGACAAAGGCGGTATGCGAGTCCTCGTGGCCGGTCCACCAGGCGGCAAGGTCAACCGCGAATGACTCGACGGACTGCTTGCCCTGCTCGTCAGGTGCCGCATGCAACCAGAGCAGACGAGCAAGGTCCGTCAGGTCCTGTTGGCCGGCAATGCGAATCTCCATGCCGGCCAGTGTTTCGTAGGGGCGATGGGTTCACGTCAGGGCCCAGACTCACCGCCGAAGCTCGGCCACCTCGTCCAGCCGCTCGAGCTTGTGCGGGTTGCGGATCGCGTAGATCTGGGTGATCCGGCCGTCCTCGATGACGAACGACACCGCCGTGTCGTTCTCGCCGCCGGGGTCGATGCGCGCCGCGATGCCGCCGTTGAGGTCGACGAGGAAAACACTGGCGCCGGGCGCGACCTGGGCGAAGCTCGCCATCACCGGAGCGAGCTTTGCGGCCCCGCGGACCGGCTTCGGGATCGTCGGGGCCAGGCCGCCGCCGTCGCCCACGACGAGCACGTCGGGAGCCATCACCTCGAGCAGTCCGGGCACGTCGCCGGTGGTCAGTGCGGCGAGGAACCGCTCGACCACCTGCTGCTGCTCACGGCGGCTCACCGACATCCGCGGCCGGCGCGCCGCCACGTGCTTGCGGGCCCGCGTCGCGATCTGGCGCACCGCCCCTGGCGACTTGTCCAGCGCCTCGGCTATCTCGTCGTAGGGGACGTCGAAGACCTCGCGGAGCACGAACACCGCGCGCTCCGTCGGTAGCAGAGTTTCGAGTACCGCCAGCATGGCGATCGACACGCTCTCCGCGAGCTCGACGTCCTCGGCGACGTCCGGGCTGGTCAACACGGGCTCGGGCAGCCACTCGCCGACGTACTCCTCCCGCTGCCGCGCGACGGTGCGCAGTCGGTTGAGGCAGAGCCGGGTCACGATCCGTACGAGGTACGCCCGGGGGTCCCGGACCTCGCGGCGTTCGGTGTCGACCAAGGCTGCCCAGCGCAGCCAGGCCTCCTGCACCACGTCCTCGGCGTCGGCGGCCGAGCCGAGCATCTCGTAGGCGACGGTGAACAGCAGGCTGCGATGGACGATGAAGGGGTCCTCGCTCATGACTCGGACGCTACCCGCGGTCGCTCAGCGAGCGGCTTCAAGCCGCAGGCGGCGGCGAAACCGTCGGACTCGATACCGAGCGCCACATTGCCACGCGTGCTCATGTTCGCGAATGCGATGACCGAGGTGAGCTCGACCACGGCGGCAGGTCCCAGCTCGGCGTGCAGCCGGTCGACCAGCTCGTCTGTGACCGTCGGCGGTGTCGCGCTCATCGCCTCGGCGTACTCCAGGACGTCGCGCTCCAGCGAGGTGAAGACGTCCGCCTCCCGCCACCGCGGGATCTCACGCGCCTTCTCCACGTCGAGGCCCTTGTTGTGGGCCTCGAAGTAGTTGAAGTCCAGGCACCACGTGCAGCCGACCAGCGACGCGACCGCTATGTGGGCGAACGACTTCAGGCCCTCGTCGCAGGCGTCCCACTTTTGCAGCTTGCCGCCGAGGCCGAAGGTGGCGAACAGCACCTTGGGGTTGTGCCAGTACACGCCCACCGCCGTCGGCACCTTGCCCAGCTTCCTCTCGATCATCAACGTGATCAGCGCCCCCTTGACGCCGGTGATCTCGGCCGGGGGGATGCGGGTCGTGTGCTCCATGTCTCCTCCTGTGTCGGTGGCTGTGCCGACGTTGGTACGTCGTCACGCCATGAAGACACCGGCCGGGCCGCGGATGTGACAGGGATCGGGAGAAAGGCTGATCCGGCGGTGGGCTGCACGGGCATGAGGGGGCACCGTCGAGCTGCCCTGGCTGGTGGGAGCCCAGGTGGGAGATACTCGCTCGATGAACAAAGACGATCTGCTAGCCGTCGGCCTCGACGTGCGACGTGACGTTCTCGGAGCCGACTACGTCGATAGCGGCCTGGCCGAGTCGGACGACTTCATGATGGCTTTCCAGGACACGGTGACCTCGCTCGCCTGGGGATACTCATGGAGTCGCCCGGGCCTGGACCGACGCACGCGACTGATCTTGACCCTCGGAATCCTGGCCGGCCTCGGCCGCCATCAGGAGCTTGGCATCTACGCCCAGGGCGCCGTCAGGAACGGCGTCAGCGTGGATGAGATCAAGGAGATCCTGATCCACGTGATGTCGTACTGCGGAACCCCCGCCGGACGGCAGTCCTTCACCGCGGTCCATCGAGCCCTCGCCGACATCGGAGCGCTCCCGGACTAGAGTTTTCCGGGCGTTCAGCCACAGCGCAGTCGCCATCCCGCCGGGCCCGGGCCCGTCAGCTCAGGCAGAGGCAGAACGGGTGGCCAGCCGGGTCGAGAAGCACCCGGAACGTCGTCCCGGGCTGGTGCTCGTGCCGGGTCGCGCCGAGCTCCAGGACAGCCGCCTCGGCCGTGTCGAGGTCGTCCACGACGACGTCCAGGTGCATCTGCTGCGGAACGTCCTGACCCGGCCAGTCCGGAGCCGAGTAGTTCTCGACCTGCTGGAACGAGATGCACTGGCCGTAGTCGGCCCGGATGTCGACCCAGTCGGGGCGTGGCTCGATCTTCCAGTCCAGCATCGTGGCGTAGAAGGTCGCGAGGGCACTCGGGTCGGGACAGTCGATGACGATGCTGGGATAGCGCGCGATAGCCATGCCCGGCACCGTAGCGAGCATTGCGGACGACCTGCGCCCTGAATCCGCGGTCAGATCCGACGCTGGTACATCGGGCAGATCTCGCGCACTCGGAAGCCCAGGCTCTCGTTGATCCCGACCATCCATTGGTTCGCGTCGGCGTTACCGGTGACGACGAACTCGCGGGACGGGTGCTCGACCTGCAGCCGGCGCAGGTTCTCGACCTTCACGGCCATCCCCAGCCGGTGTCCGCGGTGCTCGGCCCGGACCAGCGTCCCCCACTGCCACACGCTGCGCCCCGAGCCGCCAGGGACGACGAGGTCGGTGTACGCCACCACCTGGCTGGTCGCTGGGTCGAGCGCCACCGTGGTGAGCCGATGCGTGCCCTGGTCGCGCTCCAGCTCGAGCTCGTGCCGGTACCGCTCGGGCGTCACCGACTCCGGCTCGAAGTCGATGTCGCCGGTGGGAGCCTCGGCGTCCACCAGGTTGGCCGCGTCGCAGAGCGACTGCTGCAGCGGCTCGGGCACACCGTCGAGGTAGGTGGCCAGCTCGTAGCGCCCTCGCCAGGCCGGCTCGGCCTTCGCCGCCAGCTCGTCGAGCCGCTGGCTCGGAACCGGAAGCGGCAGGTGGCGCATCGAGTCCTGGCTGGCCTCGGCGAAGCCGTGCTTCAGCGCGAACCGCCGGTACGGGTGCTCCGTCGTCGAGTCGGCGGGAGCCAGCAGGTCGCCGACGACCTCGTTGCGCGAGCGTGACCGGGCGACGTCCACGACCTGCTCCAGGAGCGCCGTCCCAGCCCCGCGACCGCGGTGGTCCGGGGCGACCACCACGTCGGCGAAGAGCTTGGAGGTGTTGTCGTGCAACGGGATCCACGTCCGCGAGTAGCCGACCAGCAGGTCGCCGTCGAACGCGCCCCAGACGCGGTGCTCCTCGCCGGCGTCCTCGAACCGGCACTCCAGGGCGAAGAACTCGAAGGACTGCGGGTCGTTCCAAGGCCGCTCGAACGATCGGCTCGCGACCCACACCTCGTGGATCCTGCGGAGCAGCTCATCGTCCTCGACGTCCACCTGGCGCACCTGCACGACGAACACGCTAGGACGACGAGCCCGGCCGGGGCGAACGAATATCCACCGGCCATCCCCCACTCGTGACGCGTTGTCGGGGTCTCAAGCGCCCTGGAGACCCCGACAACGTGGCACAAGTGCTCGACGACAACGCGTCAACCGCGTCACAAGTCGGTCGACGGCGCCCCCGGGGGCGTGGGTAGGGTGCCGACGTGACCGACACCACAGCCGAGGCCCCCCGCCGGCGGACCGCCGTCGACGCCATCGCCGATGCCCACCTGGACGCCGAGACCGCGCTCGACCCGATCGCCGCCACCTACCTGGGCGTGCCCGGGTACGAGACCGAGCTGACCGACTACTCACCGCAGGGCAGCCAGGAACGCCGCGAGGTCGGCCTGCGCACGCTGCGGGCGCTCGAGGACGCCGAGCCGGCGGACGACGTCGACCGGGTGACCATCGCGGCCATGCGCGAGCGGCTCGGGCTGGCTGAGGAGCTGTACTCCATCGATGCGGACGACCACGACCTCAACGTGCTGGCCAGCCCGCTGCAGTCGATCCGCTCGGTCTACGACCTGATGCGCAAGGACACGGCCGACGACTGGGCGACCATCGCGACCAGACTGACCAGGACTCCGGAGGCGCTGGCCGGCTACGTCGAGTCGCTGCGGGTGGGCATGGCCCGCGGCGTCACCCCGGCCCGCCGTCAGGTCGAGCAGTGCGCCGTGCAGGCCGGGCGGCACGGCAGTGCGGAAGGGTTCTTCGCCGAGCTCGCCGCAGGCGCCCGCGCCGGTGACGCCGAGCTGCCGGCCGCGGTCGCCACCGAGCTCGGGCAGGCGGCCGCCGTGGCCGCTCACGCCTACGACGAGCTGGCCCGCTTCCTGCGCGAGGAGCTGCTGCCGGTGGCCCGCCAGGCCGACGCGGTGGGCCGCGAGGAGTACGGCCTGCGCTCGCGCTACTTCCTGGGCGCCGAGGTGGACCTGGACGAGACCTACGAGTGGGGGCGCGCGGAGCTCGCTCGCATCGAGGCCGAGATGCGCGAGGTGGCCGAGCAGATCCGGCCCGGCTCGACCATCGACGAGGCCATGCAGGCGCTGGACGACGACCCCGCCCGTCAGCTCGAGGGCACCGACAGCCTGCAGGCCTGGATGCAGAAGCTCAGCGACGCCGCCGTGTCCGCTATGGCTGGGACGCACTTCGACATCCCCGATCCGGTGCGCCGCCTGGAGTGCTGCATCGCGCCGACCCACGAGGGTGGCATCTACTACACCGGGCCGAGCGAGGACTTCAGCCGCCCGGGCCGGATGTGGTGGTCGGTGCCGGACGACGTGACGACCTTCGGCACCTGGCGCGAGACCACGACCGTCTACCACGAAGGCGTTCCGGGACACCACCTCCAGGTCGCCCATACGGTGTACCGCTCGGCGCTGCTGAACCGCTGGCGCCGGCTCGGCTGCTGGGTCAGCGGCCACGGCGAGGGCTGGGCGCTGTACGCCGAGCGGCTGATGTCCGACCTCGGCTTCCTGGACGACCCGGGCGACCGGATGGGCATGCTGGACGGCCAGCGGATGCGCGCGGCCCGCGTTGTGCTGGACATCGGCGTGCACTGTGGTCTGCCGGCTCCGGCCGAGCTCGGCGGCGGCACCTGGGACGCCGACAAGGCCTGGGAGTTCTTCCGGCACAAGGCGAACATGGCCGAGTCCATCCTGCGCTTCGAGGTCGACCGCTACCTCGGCTGGCCGGGCCAGGCGCCGTCGTACAAGGTCGGCGAACGGCTCTGGCTGGACGTGCGCGACCAGGTCCGGGCGCGCGAGGGTGACGCGTTCGACCTCGCCGGGTTCCACCGCCGCGCGCTCGACCTCGGCTCGGTCGGGCTCGACGTCCTGCGCGAGGCCCTGCTGCCGTGAGCCGACCGACGCTGGTGCTCGCGTCGGCTTCCCCGGCACGGCTGCGCACGTTGCGCGCCGCCGGTTTGGACCCGCTCGTGCAGGTCTCGGACGTCGACGAGGACGCGGCCGTGGCCGCCGCCGAGCAGGTCCACGGCGAGCTCGCACCGGACGAGGTGGCGCTGCTTCTGGCTCGCGCCAAGGCCGAGGCGGTCGCCAGCACCGCACAGGACGCCCTGGTGCTCGGCTGCGACTCGGTCCTCGAGCTGGACGGTGAGGTGCACGGCAAGCCCGCCGACGCCGCAGCGGCCACCGAGCGCTGGCGCCGGATGAGCGGCGGCTCCGGGGTGCTGCACACCGGTCACTGGCTGGTTGACGTGCGCGACCACGAGGACGGCGGCAGCGGCGCCACCCTCGGCGCGATCTCCTCGACGACGGTGCACTTCGCCGACGTCACCGACGTCGAGATCGAGGCGTACGTCGCGACCGGCGAGCCGCTGGCGGTGGCCGGGGCGTTCACCACGGACGGCTTGGGTGGTGCGTTCGTGCGGGGCATCGAGGGTGACCACCACACGGTGGTCGGGGTGAGCCTGCCCGTACTGCGCGAGCTGCTCGCCGAGTGCGGCGTGACCTGGACCGACCTGTGGGGCAGCCCAGAGATTTGACGCCGGCCTCCGATGAGGGTTAGGTAAGGCTAACCTTCAAGTTCAAGGAGTTACGCGTGCTGCCCACCTTCGTGATCGGGCTACGCGAGGGGCTTGAGGCGGCCCTGATCGTCGGGATCATCGCTGCCTTCCTCGCCGGCCAGGGACGACGTGACGCCATCCGCCAGCTGTGGATCGGCGTCGCCGCCGCGATCGTGATCTGCCTCGGCGTCGGCTTCGGGCTGAACGCCCTCGAGCGCAGCCTGCCGCAACGCCAGCAGGAGCAGCTCGAGACCGTGATCGGCCTGATCGCGGTCTCGATGGTCACCTGGATGATCTTCTGGATGCGCAAGAACGCGCGTCACCTCAAGAAGGACCTCGAGAGTGCGGCCGGGTCCGCGCTGGCCCGGGGCTCGGCCCGCGCCCTGGTCGTGATGGCCTTCCTCGCGGTCTTCCGCGAGGGGTTCGAGACGGCCGTGTTCCTGCTGTCCGTCTTCCAGAGCAGCACGAACGCCGTCACTGCATCGTTCGGCGCGGTGCTCGGCATCCTGCTCGCGTCCGCCCTCGGGTACGGGATCTACCGCGGCGGCGTGCGGATCAACCTGCAGAAGTTCTTCACCGTCACCGGTTCGGTGCTCGTGGTGGTGGCCGGCGGGCTGCTGATGACCGCCGCGCACACCGCCCACGAGGCCGGCTGGCTCGACGTCGGTCAGGGAACGGTCGCCGACCTGACCTGGCTCGTCACCCCCGGCACCGCTCAGGCCGCGCTGATCACCGGTGTGCTCGGCATCCAGCCCCAGCCGACGGTGGCCGAGGTCACCGTCTGGGTCCTCTACGTCGTCCCCATGTTGTTCGTCGTGCTCTGGAAGCCCCGCCGCAAGCCCGCGGCCAAGCCCGTCCCGGACGAGGTCCGTAGCGCCGCCTGAGCACAGCTCCCACACGCCCACCTGCACACCGTCACCTCGAGAGGTACCCACCACATGCCCTCCGCACGCCTTCGTACGGCCGCCACCGTCGCCGCCGTCGCCGCCGCCCTGGCCCTGACCGGGTGCGGCAGCTCCTCCGACGACGCGGCCGGCTCCGGCGCGAAGAAGATCGCCGTCAAGGTGACCGACGACGGTTGCCAGGCCAGCCCAGCCACGGCCGAGGCCGGCGCCCTGACCTTCGAGGTGACGAACTCCGACGCCAAGCGGGTGACCGAGGCCGAGATCCTCAAGGACGGCAAGATTCTCGGCGAGAAGGAGAACCTCACGCCCGGGCTGTCCGGCAGCAGCTTCACGCTGCGGCTGGAGCCCGGCGAGTACGTGGTGCTCTGCCCGAACGCCGCGACCGACCAGTCCGCCTTCACGGTCACCGAGGCCAAAGGTGCGACGGCCGCCGCGACCACCGACGCCGACCTGGCCAGCAGCGTCGCGACGTACAAGGCCTACCTCGAGGACCAGACCGCGCAGCTGACCGCCCAGACCGGGAAGTTCGTCGCCGCGGTCAAGGCCGGCGACGTGGCGCAGGCCAAGGCCCTGTTCGCGCCGACCCGGGCCTACTACGAGCGGATCGAGCCGGTGGCCGAGAGCTTCGGCGACCTGGACCCGCAGATCGACGCCCGGGTCAACGACGTGGACCCCGGTGACCAGTGGACCGGCTTCCACAAGCTCGAGAAGGCGCTGTGGGCCGACGGCACGCTCGACGGTATGGACCCGGTGGCCGACAAGCTGCTGACCGACGTCAAGGACCTGCAGACCAAGGTCAGGACGGTCGAGCTCGCGCCCGAGCAGATCGCCAACGGTGCGGTCGGCCTGCTGGACGAGGTCGCCAAGAGCAAGATCACCGGCGAGGAGGACCGCTACAGCCACACCGACCTGTGGGACTTCGCGGCCAACGTCGCGGGTGCCCGTGAGGCGGTCGACGTGCTGGCGCCGACCCTGCGCACCAAGGACGCCGCCCTGCTGGCCACGATCAACGGCCAGTTCAAGGACGTGCTCGCCTCGCTGTCGAAGTACCAGACCGCCGACGGCTACCAGGACTACTCGGCCGTCACCGACGACCAGCGCCGCACGATGACCACCCAGGTCAACGCGCTGGCCGAGTCGCTCAGCAAGATCGCCCCGCTCATCGCCTGAGCGCGGCGACGACTCCACCCGACCAACGCAAGGGAACCGCAGTGACCTCCACCGGAAACCTCTCCCGCCGCCGCTTCCTCGGTGGCCTCGGAGCCGCCGGGGCTGGCGTCGGCCTCGGCGCGGTGGCGATCGCTGCGCACGCCGAGACGCCGGACGCAGCCACCAGCGCTGCGTCCGGCGTCGACGCGGGCGCCCGGGTGGACTTCCACGGCCGGCACCAGGCCGGGATCGGGACGCCGTCCCCGGACCGGCTGGCATTCGCCGCCTTCGACGTGACCACCAAGGACGCCGACGCGCTGCGCCGGGTGCTGACGGACTGGACCGCTGCGGCCGTCGCGATGACCCGTGGCGTGCCGGTGCCGGGCAACTCCGACGACCTGGCCGCTCCCCCGGCCGACACCGGCGAGGCGCGCGGCCTGCCGCCGTCCGCGCTGACCGTGACGGTCGGCTTCGGCCCGTCGTTGTTCGACCAGCGGTTCGGGCTGGCCGGACGCCGGCCCGCCGCGCTCGAGCCCATCCCCGCGCTGCCCGGCGACGAGCTGCAGGCGCAGCGCTGCGACGGCGACCTGGTGATCCAGGCCTGCTCCAACGACCCCCAGGTCGCCTTCCACGTGATCCGCAACCTGGCCAGGATCGGCAGCGGAGCGGTCGCCATGCGGTGGTCTCAGCTCGGCTTCGGCCGCACGTCGTCCACCAGCAGCAGCCAGGCCACACCGCGCAACCTGATGGGCTTCAAGGACGGCACCCGCAACATCCACGGCGAGGACACCGCCGCGATGGACTCGCACGTCTGGGTGGGCGCCGAGGGCGACCAGGACTGGATGCGCGGCGGCACATACCTGGTCTCGCGCCGGATCCGGATGCTGATCGAGTCCTGGGACCGCGACTACCTCGCCGACCAGCAGGCCGTCTTCGGCCGGCACAAGGTCAGCGGTGCGCCACTGACCGGCACCGACGAGTTCGACGCGCCGGATTACCACGCCAAGGGCTCGGACGGCGAGCCGGTGATCGCGCAGGACGCGCACATCCGGCTGGTCAGCCCGGAGAACAACAACGGGCTGCGGATCCTGCGGCGCGGGTTCTCCTACACCGACGGCATCGACGACATCGGGCTGCTGGACGCCGGCCTGTTCTTCATCGCGTTCCAGCAGGACCCGCGCAAGCAGTTCGTTCCGTTGCAGCGCAAGATCGGCCGGATGGACGCGCTGAACGAGTACATCAAGCACACCGGCAGCGGCCTGTGGGCATGCCCGCCCGGACTGGTGGACGACGGCAGGACCTGGGCCGACCAGCTCTTCGGCTGATCCTCGGAAACGTCCTGGCGCCAGGCTCGTCATGGCAGGGAACGCCGGATCTGGTTTCAACGGCGACTGAGCTGCCCGATCCCCCAATTCGGACCCACAGACGGCCGTGCATGCCCCATTCCGCCCAGAATGCCTCACCGGTCGGGCGCATGCCCCGGTCCAAGACTCACGGACGGTTGTGATCATGCTGCGGTCGGTCGGCGGTCGTGCCGGCGCCGTGGCGGCACGGCGGGAACCGCTGTCGGCGGCCTGAGGCTGGAGCGTCGCCGCTCGCTCCTGGGGTGAGCGCGGGTGCGCCGTGGGCGGAAGCGGTCGCGGCATCGGGGGACGCCCGGCAGGCTTGGCGGCATGGACCTGGGGTTTCGCGGTGAGGTGGCCGTGCTGTACGCGCGCTACCGGCATGGGTACCCACCGGCGGTGCTCGACGCCCTAGTGGCCGCGTTCGGGCTGACCGGTGACGACGTGGTGGTCGACCTGGGGTGCGGGACGGGCCAGCTCGCGCTGCCGATGGCCAGGCGGGTGCGGGCCGTCCTCGGTGTCGACCCCGAGCCGGACATGGTCGGGCTGGCCCGGGCCGCTGCCGCGGAGCTCGGCGTGCGCAACGTGAGCTGGCTGGTGGGCGCGGACTCGGACGTCCCGGCGCTGGCCGCGCTGCTCGGAGAGCGGACAGTGGGGGCGATCACCATCGGGCAGGCGCTGCACTGGATGGACCACGAGCGACTGTTCCGCGAGGCGCGGCCGCTGCTGCGGCCCGGTGGCGGGGTGGCGGTGCTGGCCAACGGGACGCCGCTGTGGTTGCAGGACAGCGGCTGGTCGCGCGCGCTGCGGGAGTTCCTGCAGGACTGGTTCGGCAAGCGGCTGACCGCCACATGCGGCACGGACGAGGCGACGCGGCAGCGGTACCGCGCCGCGCTGGCCGCCGCCGGCTACGAGACGAGCACGACGAGTGCCGAGTACCAATGCCTGCTCGACGTCGACCGGATCGTCGGCGGGGTACTTTCCGCGGTGCCGGTGGACGGGCTGCCGCCGCCGGACCGCCGGGCGGCCTTCGCTCGCGGGATCGACGAGGCGCTGCGGCGGCACGCGCCGTACGAGGAGCACGTCCGGGTGTCCGTCCTGACCGGCCGCGTCGACTAGCCGGCAGGCGTCGTTGGAGGCCTCGATACCGCTGGTCGAACCAAACTCACGTCGCGATCGCTGAGTGCGATCAGTGCACGGAACGGATTGGCACGGATGCATATCGGGCGAATCCGGACGTTGCGCCGACCTCGCCTGGGGCACGGAGCTCAGTCACAAAGCCACAGCAGCACACCGTTCGGCCGCGATGCGGATGCTCGGCTGGCGCGTCATCTCGCCGCTTGACGGCGCGCTTCAAGGGAACGCCGGGGATACGTCTCACGCGGGTGCCCTTCTCGTAACGTGTTCGCATGTCGCGATTTGAATATGACGAGGAAGCCGGTCAACGACTGCACATGGATGTTGTGCACGAAATGGACGACCTAGCTGACTCAGGATCGAACTGGGTGGACGCGATGCGTCGCCTCAACGCGATCGACGATCCGCTCGCTCGCAGGCTCCTCGCCCTACACCGCGACTGCGGATCCGGCTCGGGAGAGTGCGACTGCGGCGACGATGAACCCGGCGAGCGGCAAGGCTGGGGCTGCGAGACAACTGCGCTCATCGCAAGCCACTTTGGAGTCGACTACTAGGGGTGCCCGTCCCTGAGGCTGACCTGCGTCACACCGCCGCATGCCGGACGGCCGTTGAGTATCCGGTCATGCCGCTCGCCGCGCCGAGACGCCGCCAGTGAGGGAGCGCGATTGGTGACGCTGCGGTGGTAGCGCGGCCGCCCAGGTCGGTCGTACGGTCATGTAGGAATCCCTACACCGCCGAGATGTGCCATGAGCCAGATCCGCGCCGCCGCCGCCGCTGCCCTGGTGGCCCTCGCCCTCACCGCGGGGTGCAACGCCGGAGACAGCACGGATAGAGCTGGCGATACGAGCTCGCTGACGTCCAGGTCCCCAGCCGGTCGGGTCACGCCCGCCCTGGACTCCATCGCCGTCCTCGGTCACTCCGGGGCCACGGGCACGATGAGCGACGTCCACGACGTCGGACGGGACGCGCACGAGAACTCGTGGGCCACGGGCGAGAACCCGGCCGTGCAGAGCATCTACTGGCGGTTGCTCCAGACCCACCCGGCAATGCGCGGCCACAACTACGACGAGGCGGTCAACGGGACCAAGGTCGACGCCCTGGACGGTCAGCTGCTGACGCTGCTGGCCGAGGCCGACCCGCTGCCCGACGTCCTCCTGGTGCAGAGCATCGACAACGACATGCGCTGCGACGGGACGGACCCGCAGAACTACGGCCCGTACGGCGCTGCTCTCGACGAGGCGATCAGCCAGATGCAGACCGCGATCCCCGGCGTGCAGGTGTTCCTGGTCAGCCAGTGGGCCACCGTCGCCGGCTGGACAACATGGGCGGCGCACCGGCAGGACCTGGTGACCGACAACACCGGCACCGGTCCGTGCGGGGTCTTCGACGCCAGCGGCGCGGTCCGGCCGGCCGGTGTCCAGTCCATGCAGGAGATCGTCGACACCTACTGGCGCACCGTCGTCCAGGTCTGCAGCAAGCACCCCGGTTGCTACACCGACGGCGGGGCCGAGCAGGCGTTCACCGTCACCGACCGCGACCTCGCGGCCGACGGCAACCACCTGTCGATCGCCGGCCACCACAAGTTCGCCGCCATCGCCTGGCGCACCCTCCCCCCGCAGATCACCCAGCGGCCCTGACCGGAATCTTCACGCTCCGGGGTACGGGTAACGGGGCCGCTATCGACAAGTGCTACCGAGTCTCAACGGGCTGCTCTACCTCGACCTCGCAGAGAGCGACAACGAAGCGGCTCTTGGACTGAAGCTTCTGAGTCTGCGGTCGTTGCCGGACGACTTGCGTCATTCCGCCGCCTGTCGGCGCCGGCAGTTCGTCCGGATCCGGGATCCGGTGCCTGTCTTCGGCGGTCGGGTACAGCTAGCCGCGCACGGGTCGGCGCCGGGGGCGAAAGCGCGCTCAGTCCGGGGAAACGCCGAACCCGGTTTCGCGGATGATTTTGGCTGGGACGCCGGCGACGATCACGTTGGCTGGTACGTCGCGGGTCACGACGGCGCCGGCGCCGACGATTGCTCCGTCGCCGATGGTGACCCCGGGGACGATGGTGACGGCGGCGCCGAGCCAGACCTTGCGGCCGATGCGGATCGGTCCGGGCACCATGTCGGCTCGTCGGCCGGGGTCGACGTGATGGTTCAGAGTGGTCAGAGTGCTCCCGTGCCCGATGAGGGTGCCGTCCCCGATGCTGATGCCGCCGGTGTCCTGGAAGCGGCATCCGAGGTTGATGAAGACGTGCTTGCCGAGGGTCAGGTTCTTGCCGAACTCGCTGTAGAACGGTGGAAAGACCGTCACCGACTCGTCGACTTCTTTGCCGGTGAGCTCGGTCAGTAGGGCGCGGACCTCCTCGGGTGTGCGGTATCCGGTGTTGATGTCGGCGACGATCCGCAGGGCGTCCTGCGCGGCGCCATGCATGAACCGATGGTGCTGAGAGCCGCCCTCGATGGGGCCGCCGCTCTTCACGTGGGCGAGGAAGTCCGCCAGGTCAGTCGTGGGCGGGAGGTCAGTCACCGAGCGCCTCGACTCTCGCTGTGATCGGGCCCTCGAGTTCGGAGATACGCTGCGCGGCGTCGCCGTCGAGCTGGCCGAGGATGACGATCCCTGGGAAGTAGGACTGGTCGCCGTAGTAGAGCACGAGATCGTGCCCGGGGGCGTAATAGCCCAGGTCGTCCACGTCGGGGTCCGCTCCGTCGGGCTGTCCGGCCAAGGAGAGCGGTGACGGGAGCCTGCCGGTCTTCTCGACCCCACCATGATCGACCATGGAGATTCTCACCGGCAGCTGCGCGACCAGATCGCGGGCCGCCGCGCTCTCGTTAAGGGTCGCGTCGATGGGTTGGTCGCCGATGGTGATCTGGATCTTCACCCTGTCCTCCTCGGGCGTGTCGTTGCGAGTGGTGCTGGTGGACCTTGTCGGGTTGCTGTCGGCCGCCGCAGGCGGGGTTGCCTCGCTGTCGGGCTCGATATCGCCACACCCGACCAGGGCGATGGTCGCGGACAGGGCCGCGGTCAGCAGCGCGCGTGACGCGGTGGGCGAGGTCATCGTGCGCATCAGGTCTCCGCCGGGGCGCTCACAGGGTGAGCAGGACCTTGGTCGCCGTGCGCTCGTCCATGGCCTGGTAGCCCTCGGCGGCCTGCTCCAGCGGCAGGGTGAGGTCGAAGACCTTGCCGGGGTTGATCTTGCGGTCCCAGATCAGCTGGAGCAGCTCGGGCAGGAACCGGCGCACCGGGGCGGGGCCGCCGTGGAGGTGTACGCCGGCCATGAAGAGCTCCTCGCCGGGGATCGCGACGTCGTGGGAGACGCCCACGAACCCCACGTGGCCACCGGCGCGGGTGGAGTGGATGGCCTGCATCATGGCTTCCTGGGTGCCGACCGCTTCGATGACCGAGTGCGCACCGAGCCCGCCGGTGAGTTCCTTGACCCTCGCGACACCGTCCTCGCCCCGCTCCTCGACGATGTCGGTGGCCCCGAACTCCCGCGCCAGCGCCTGGCGGTCGGTGTGGCGGCTGAACGCGATGATGTGTTCGGCGCCGAGCTGCGCGGCGGCCAGGATGCCGAGCAGGCCGACCGCGCCGTCCCCGACGACTGCAACCGTCTTGCCGGGGCCGGCTTCGGCAGCGACGGCCGCGAACCAACCGGTGCCGAGCACGTCGGAGGCAGCCATCAGGGACGGGACGAGGTCCGGTGTCGGCGTGCCGGGGGTCGCCACCAGGGTGCCGTCGGCGAGGGGGATGCGGGCCAGCTCGGACTGGGTGCCGAGGGTGCCCATCAGCACACGGTGCGTGCAGTACGCCTGGTAGCCGGCCCGGCAGATCTCGCAGGTGTTGTCGGAGGCCCAGAACGAGCCGACCACGAAGTCGCCGACCTTGACGCCGTGGACGTCGGAGCCGATCTGCTCGACGACGCCAACATACTCGTGGCCCATCACTTGGTGGTCGACTGGCTCGGCGCCGCGGTAGGGCCACAGGTCGCTACCGCAGATGCAGGTCGCCGACAGGCGGATGATCGCATCGGTCGCCTCGATGATCCTCGGGTCCTCGCGCTCCTCGACCCGGACGTCCCCGGGGCCGTGCATCACTACCTGACGCATCGCGAGCTGCTCCTCTTCGTCGCTTCGTCTCACCTTGTCGTGACACCGTCGGGGCGCCACGGCATCGAGTGAACCCGCTAGCCGCTCGGGCTGGAAGTCACTGTCGATAGGTGTACTGACAGGGCATCCCTCGCGGCTCTGGTCCGAGCTGGAGGCGGCCTAGGCTCGACGTCGTGGACAACCGCCAGGACGTGCGCCAAGAGGTGCGTGAGTTCCTCACCACCCGCCGCGCTCGAATCACCCCGGACCAGGTGGGCCTGCCGACCACCAGCAGCCGCCGGGTGCCCGGACTGCGTCGCAGCGAGGTCGCCTCACTGGCTGGCCTGAGCGTCGAGTACTACGCCCGCCTCGAACGCGGCCAGATCGCAGGTGCGTCCGCGGGGGTGCTCGACGCCCTTGCCCGCGCACTCCAGCTCGACGAGACCGAGCGCGCCCACCTGCTCGACCTCGCGCGGGCCGCCGACGGCATCCCAACCTCGGGCCGGCCCCGTCGGCGTACCGCCAACAAGGCGGCGTCCCGGCTCAACCTGCGGTGGGCACTGGAGGCGATCACCGACGGCGTCGCGTTCGTCCGCGACCCGCATCAGAACATGCTTGCCACCAATGCGCTGGGTCGGGCGTTCTACTCACCGGTGATCGGCGATGGCGGCCGGATGCCGAACCTGGCGAGGTTCCAGTTCCTCGACCCGGCCTCGCGCGACTTCTACCCCGACTGGGACCTGTTCGCCGAAATGTGCGTCGGGATCATGCGCACCGAGGCCGGGCGCGACCCCCACGACCGGGGACTGCAGGATCTCGTCGGTGAGCTGTCCACCCAGAGCGAGACCTTTCGGCGTCTGTGGGCTGACCACAACGTCCGCACCCATGGTGCCGGCACCAAGCGGTTCCACCACCCGGTCGTCGGCGAGCTGACCCTCGCCTACGAGGAGCTCGCCATCACGGCCGAACCCGGCCTCGTGCTGATGGTGTACACCGCCGAGCCCGGCTCCCCCTCGGCCGAACGCCTCCGTCTGCTCGCCTCCTGGGCAGCACCCGCAGACCTGTCCCCAAACAACCCCTCCACGCACACCTAGAAGGAACCTGATGCAGATCACGCGCAGCTCGATCGACACCGCGAAGGGCCCGACCGACTGGTTCACCGGCGACGTCTACATCGACTCCGTCGCCGCCGCGCCGACTCCGTCGCGGGTGACGGCGAACCTCGTCCATTTCATGCCCGGAGCCCGTACTCACTGGCACCGCCACCCGCTGAGCCAGACCGTCTTCGTCACCGAAGGCGTCGGCCGGTGCCAGCGTCGCGGCGGACCCGTGGAGGTCATCCGCCCCGGCGACCGCGTCCTCTTCGAGGCCGACGAGGAACACTGGCACGGCGCCGCACCCAACCGGCTCATGGTGCACGTCGCCATCAACGAAGCAGACGACCAGCACGACGTCGTCCACTGGCTCCAGCCCGTTACCGACGACGAGTACGAAGCAGCGCTCGGGCTCCAGGACTGACAAGGCAGCAACAGCCAGGTCGCCCACGAAACCGACCTCGTCGCTCGCTGCGCCATGCCGCCCATCCAGATCTGAGCGCGATGCGCCTGTTCGACGGGTGCGTCACACCGCCGCAATCGTGCGGGCGGCCGACGGTCGCACGGCGGCCGGCACCGGCGAACTCAGATGCGGGACCACCCCTACCTGAGACGCGAAGGCAGGGTGCGGGAGCCTCCGGGCCCAAGTCAACGCCGTCCGATCGAGGGCAGTTGCGCGGTCGTTGCGTATGGTCCGGACCACGCCGGCAACAGGCCTCAGTCGTGGAGTCTTGCTATCGGATGGTGAAGGCCGCGTCGTTGACGTCGAAGAAGTAGTTGTCGACTGCGGCGACCATGATCCGTGCTGTCGACGTGGTCTTTACCGGTATCTGGATCTGCGCGGCTCCGTCGTTAGGGGTTGGGCCCGAGACCTGCGTCCAGGTACCGCCGCCGTTGGTGGAGAGCAGGACTCGCACCTGGGCGGCCAGCCGCTGGGTGCCATTGACCTGCCACCGGATCGTGGTCCGTTCGCCGGCACGGACCGTTCCGCCGGTCTGGAAGGAGCTCACCAGGAACGGTCCGGCGTGGGGGTCGATCCGCAGGGTGACATCGTCGTAGCCGTACCCGCCGCCGTCCGGCGCCCCGTCGCGCGCCGTGACGCGGAAGTGCATAGCCGGGCGGGCGGGGTTGGTGCCAGCCGTGCCGACGTACCCAGCCACGGGCAAGAACTCCGAGTAGCAGTTCACGATCGGAACGGGTACGACGACGTACTCGTCGGGATCGTCTGCCGGCGCGGATGGGCACTTCCCGGTCTTCGCATTGGTGTTGCCGGCCAGGACCTGCGCCATGTTGGGGAAGGTTCGCGACCGCGTCGGCCCAGCGTGGTTCTCGCCGGGCGACGGGCTCTGCGTGGCGTCCTCGTCGCTCACGTCCGCGTAGGTGCCGAAGACCCGGAACAGCGGGCCGTCGACCTTGGCGTTGTCGACCAGGGCCGTGCCGTTCTCGCCGCCCACGTCGTTCTGCTCCCACAGGTACGTGAGCGGGTCGTCGTCCGCGTCCTGGGCCGAAGCGGTCAGGGTGAACGGCGTCCGGAGGGGCAGCGTGCGGTTCGCCGGCGCGCGCACGGACGGCGCGTGGTTCCCGCTGTTGTTGATGTCGAACCCGGTGTTGTGGACCTCGCCACCGCGGGCGGTCTCCCCGACCGTCGCGCTGACCCCGGGCGACGTGGTGCCCACCAGGAGTGACTGCATGTCCTCGCGGGGGCTGTCGTCGGTGTACGGGTTGGCATCCCCGGCGAACATCACCTGGAAGCCTGTGTCGTCCGGCTTGGTCAGGTCGGCCGGGTAGTCACCGTCCTCGTCGTAGATCTCGCTGTACGAGTCGTAGCCCCAGCCCGCGACCGTCACGACCTGGCCGGTGAGTTTCTGAATGGCCGCCTTGAGGTTCGCCCGGTTGTACGCCTTCGCGCCGTGGCCGCCCCGGACCAGGGTGACCGATGGGGTGGGGCCGGGGTAGTCGAGGGTGATCGACTTGCCGTTCGTGTCGAAGCCGGTCAGCGAGACGTCCTGAACCTCGACGGGCGGCCGGCCAGGACTACTTGTGTAGCCGCTGATCTCGGTCTGGGACCGTTGCGAGAAGTAGGGGTCGCTGTGCGGCTGGAGGTTGTCCTGTCGGCAGATGCCGGCGTAGGCCATGATGGACGATCCTGAGCCAGGCTCGACCGACGTGTCGGCGTTCCGGTTGCCGCCGGAGCAGTTCCAGCGGACGCCGTTGAAGGTGTGGTTGCCGTCGAACTGGTGGCCCATCTCGTGAGCTACGTAGTCGATGGCGTAGAAGTCACCGATCGGCGCCGGGATTCCGGTGCATCCCATGGCCTTCTCGATGCCACCGACCACGCCGAGCTGGGCGATGCCGCCGCCGTTGGTGCCAAGGGCGAGGTGGCCGATGTCGTAGTTGCCGGCGCCGACGAGCTGGCCGAGCACCGTCTGGGTCCGCACGAGGGTGCCGACGTCGCAGTAGGCGATCTGTCCCTGAACGTAGCCGGGGTTGTCGGGGTCGTTGGTGAAGCAGGCATGCGCGCCGCACGGGCCATTGGGCCCAGTCGCCTCGGCGTCGGTGGCGAGGTTGAGTCGATCGGTGTTGTCGACGAGAACCAGCTTGATGGCCAGGTCGTCGTTGTAGACCTGGTTGACCCTGTTGACCAGGGTGACCTTGGCTGCCGTGACGTTGGCCGCACCGAAGTACCCGGCGTACGTCGGGTCCGAGAGCAGCGCCAGGCGGTAGACGCGTTGCTGGACGGAACTACGAGCAGATGGCGCCGAACGTTGGGCCGATGCAGGGGCGAAGTCCGGCACCTCCCGCTCCACGAACTGCTGCTCGGGGCGCGGAAGCTGACTGCCGTAGTAGCTGAGGTGGACCGACTCCCCGGTCCGGTCGGAGGCCGGGTCGACGTACCAGGAGCCCTGACCGCCTACCGGGCGGACGGCGGCGTGGAAACCGAGTGGGGTGACGTCCAATGCGATGGTGCTGTCGGGGTGGTCCAGTGAGCGGCCGGACCACGTCTGGATCTCGGGGTGGGCGGCGGCGAGCCCGACCTGCATCACCTGGGTGCGTTGGACGGCGAACGGCTCCATCCCGCCGCTCGGCGTGGGCACCCGAAAGACCGTCGAGCCTCTAGAGCCCGCCCCGGGAGCCGATCGCAGCTGGCTGCGGATCTGGGCGGTGTCGACCAGGACAGCCGTGAAGTGCTTCGGGTGCACCCGGACTCTTGAAGCGGCAGGCCGGAACCCGTCCAACGCCTGAAACGCGGGGTCGGATGGCGCCGCGGCCGCGGCGGGAAGCCCGGCCTGCAGCAAAGCGGCGGCGAGGACCCCAGCCGCTAGCGTCGCGATGGTCTTCAGCGTGCGCATCGACCCACTCCTCCCCTGTCGGTCCGAGCGGCCGACAGCCCTCGCACTCTAGGCCGGACCGGCGACAGTGCCTAGACGTTGGCCGAACGTGCGTCATTCCGGCTCCCGTTACCTTCTTCGGACCCTCAGATTGAGGGTGCAGGCCAGCGTTCCTCGGCATGACTTCTGGCTCCTGTCGTTGATGATCACAGAGGTGTTGTCACCGGGGATCGCAGGACGTGTGTGACCGCTGATAGGGACTTGGGCCCACTTGTGGATGCCTTCTCGTAACGTGGCTGCCGGCGCTTCGTCCAGGGCTGGTCTGCCCGCTCGGAGGAAGGAAGCCAGTTGTCCAGATCCAGCCTGTCCCACCCGCCGGCCGCGGCCGGATTCGAAGTGTTCTGCGGGATCGACGTCGCCCGCGAGACTCACCACGCCGTCGCCCTCGATCCTGGTGGGCGGCGGTTGATCGACCGCCCACTGCCGAACGCCGAACCTGAGCTGATCGCGCTCTTCGCCGAGCTCGAGGTGCACGGACGGGTCTTGGTGGTGGTCGACCAGCTTGCCTCGATCGGCGCGCTGGCGGTCGCCGTCGCCCGCTCACGAGGTGTGGCCGTGGCCTACCTGCCTGGTCTGTCGATGAGACGAATCGCCGACCTTTACCCCGGAGAAGCCAAGACCGACGCACGCGACGCCCACATCATCGCCGACGCAGCACGCACCCTGCCGCACGCGCTGCGCCGGGTGGGGTTCGAGGAGCAGACCACCGTCGAGCTTGCCGTGCTGGCCGGCTATGACGCCGACCTGGCCACCGAGGCCACCCGCGTGACCAACCGCCTGCATGACGCACTGCTCCACGTCCACCCGGCGCTGGAACGGCTGCTGGGCAGGCACTTTCGCCGCCCTGGCGTCCTGCGCCTGCTGGCCGCGACGGGCACTCCGGGCGCGATCGCAAACCTCGGCCACGCTCGGATCAAGAAGATCATCGCGGCGGGGTCCCCACGGATCGCGGCCGCCGTGACCAGCGACATCCTGACCGCATTGTCCGAGCAGACGGTCGTGGTCCCCGCCACCGAGCAGTACGGCAAGGTCATCCGCGCCCTGGCAGCACAGCTGATGTCGGTCCTGGAACTACGCCAGGCGCTGGCGGCCGAGCTCGAAGAGCTGCTCGACACCCACCCAATGGCCGAGATCCTGACCTCGATGCCGGGCGTCGGTCCGCGCACGGCCATCGAGCTGTTGCGCACCATCGGTGATGGGTCGAACTTCGCCAGCGCCGCACACATCGCCTCCTAC
Source organism: Angustibacter sp. McL0619 (assembly GCF_049994355.1). Lineage (NCBI taxonomy): Bacteria > Bacillati > Actinomycetota > Actinomycetes > Kineosporiales > Kineosporiaceae > Angustibacter > Angustibacter sp. McL0619. Next base: position 3,802,214 of record NZ_CP188257.1, read on the forward strand.
GCCGGTCTGGCGCCGACGACCCGCCAGTCCGGGCGCAGCATCCGCGGAGAACAGCAGGCTCGACGCGGCAACCGCTCACTTCGCAGCGCCCTGTACGTGTCGGCGTTCGCCAGCCTCAGGCACCCAGCCAGCCGCACCTACTACGACCGCAAGAGAGCCGAAGGCAAGACGCACACCGCGGCGCTGACCTGTCTGGCCCGGCGCCGAGTTGACGTTCTCCACGCGATGATCCGAGACCGCCAGTGCTACCAAGCCGACCGGCTCGACCCTTCACGCCCGCCGACCTCCGAGTCACCCTCCGCGGCTTGACGAATCAGATAGGGACACTTCTGTTGTCAACCTGCTGGTCTGAGGGCGTTGCCGGGCGGGGCCTTCCGGGCTGGTGGTGTCGGGCGTAGCGTCTGGTCTGCGGGTCCGGGAAGTGGCTGATCCGAAGTGTCGATGTGCGGGGGTAGGTCGACCGCGCTGGATGTGAGAGCCGCCCCGCAGTGCCCTCCCGGACCCGCGTCATCGACGCTGGGGTCAGCTTGGGCGTCGTCGAGCAGCTGGCGGTAGATCGCGTCGGAGAGCCGGCGTTTGAGACACCTGATCGCTTCGAGGGACTTCTTGCCCTCGGCTCGCTTGCGTCGGTAGTAGGCGCGGCCGTCGGTGTCCAGGCGGAGCTGGCTGATCGCGGCGATGTGGATCATGTGATTCATGCGACGGTTACCGGCGCGCGAGAGGCGGTGCCGGTTCTGCTCCCCTGAGGAGGCGTCCAGGGGTGCGGTGCCGGTCCAGGACGCGAACCGGTTGCGGTCGGCGAAGCGGGTGACGTCACCAACGTCGGCCAGGACCGGGCCGCCACGACGGGTCCGACGCCGGGCAGGTCCATCAGGTGTGAGCCGCGGGCCAGCACGATCGTCTTCAGCTCGGCGGTGGCCTTCTTGATCTTCGCCTCGACGGCGACCAGCTCGGCCAGTTCCTCGGCGGCGATCCGACGACGGGTCTTGCCGGCGACGTCACGCGGGCGGACGCTGGCCAGCATGGTCTTGGCCTGACCGGTGGTCAGGTCGCGTTTGGCTTGTCCTGGAAGCAGTTCGGCCAGCAGGGCCTGGAGTCGATCGACGGTCTGAACCCGACGTCGGGTGAGTGCTTCGCGGCGGTCGGTGAGCATCCGCAGCGCCTCGAGCTCCCCGTCCGCCTGCAACACCCGCAGCGTCCGGGTGCGGACCGCGACCACGGCGACCGAGTGGGCGTCACGGGCGTCGGTCTTGCGGTTGTGGCCGGAGTCGAACAGCCGGACCCGGGCGGACAGCTTGGCCGGAACGTCGACGACATGCTCACCGTCCTCAAGCAGGCGCTGGGCCAGCGGCCGCCCGGCCCCGTTGCTCCCTTCGACCGCCCACAGACGCTGGGGCCACGACTTGGCGTCGGTCAGCATCGCGGCATACCCGGCCCGATCGGTGGTGAACCGACCAGAGCCGAGTAGCTGTTCACGGTCGTCGACGACCTCGATGGTCGCCGACAGCTTGTGGGGATCGACCCCGACGATCACACGCTCACCGACCTGCTCCATGCGCTGCACCTACCTCTGCTCGTTGCGACCTGGACGGCGAGGTGGGCATTGCTACTACGAGCTGGGCAGTCCCTTCTTGAGCCACGCCTCGTCACGGTGACCGGCGGACCGCAGACCGATAGTGAGCCACACCGGTTCAGCTGGTGGGCAGCCGCATGGAGAGCTGCCCGCCGATCACCTGGACCGAGTCTGGCCAGACACCGGCCCTAGAGGAATCGTCTAGTAGCCGCTAGTTCTCGGGGTGCGCCGACTCGTCTCGTGGGGTGACCTCTTGTCCGTTCAGGAGGGCGTCCATACGCTCCATTTCATCCTTACCGAGTGCGACGGTGGTCGCGCCGACATCCATCCGGAATGAAATGCCTGGAGGGCCTGGCTTACGGAGCGCGAGCGGTAGCGGGGCACTCTTGAGGGGCACCGCCACTGGCGTTTGGAGCAACCGGCCACGAGCGATTGCCTTGAGCCAATCAAGGATCTCGGCGGTTGTAAGCACGTCGGCAATCAGTTCGATGGGATCCAGGGCGCGGTGCCACCACGACAACTTCTCAACCTTGCTCCCGTCCCTCTTCATGACCTCGTACTCGAGGGTGTGCAGGACGGGACCGTCCATCAGTGCATGGGCGGTTGCGGTCTCGTCCAATGGTTCAGGAATGAAGGCGATCTGAGTAGGCGGAGCGGTTGCAGCAAGGCCGTGCTTGAAAGCGTTGTATGGGTTCTTCCACGACTCCAGTCGGCGGACGTGATGCCGAGTCCACTGCCGGAGGAAGCTCCGATGGCCATCGACTTCATCGTCGGACATGCCTTCTCGCACTTCGTGCGGCAGAAAGGCGAAGTCGACAACTGAGTCCAGTTGCTCATTGGTCCCGATGACCTGCGCCAAGGCTTGAGAGAAGCTCCGGCCCGTAGGCGTGCTCTTCAGGGCAAGCGCCGGCGAGGTGCGCGGGCCAGCGCCGTGTAGGACCGCCAAGAGTTGCCGGCAGTAGGTCTCGGAGGCGTGGTAAGCCATGGCGAAGGCATCGAGGGCGAGCTGGTCCGGGGTCGATTTCGACGGCAGGATACGTGCGCCCGCACCAGCGTGCCCAAGCCGTTCGACCAGCTTCTCCGGGAGTTCAACCTCAATGCCAGCGTGCAGTGAGAGCCATCCGTGCGCCCGCCCTCGGAAATAGTCTCCAAGGCTCGCGGAAACGTAGAACTCGTTGAGGCGACGGAGTACCTCAGCCGGGCGCTCGTCGGTTGGTCCATGGTTCTCCATGCCAGGACCCTAGAAGCAGGGCCTGACACATCCGCTCGGTTCGGCTCATCCTGCCCGCGTCATTCCGTCGCGATCGACGGGGCTCGCGAACCTGAACCCGCACCGATGAGCGGATGCCAGAGTGACTCGCTCGCATGATCGCTCCGCGGCGGCCGCCCAGCTCCGTTCAGCCCTCCCGGTCTATGCGCGCGTGGCGCCAGGCAAGCGGCCATACCAGTGTTCGACTCGCGGGTGCTGGGCCAGCACGGGTACGCAGTGGCTGCGCGACCTGGATCAGCTGAGCATGGCGCAGACGTCCCTGCGCGTGCCATACGACCTGAACGACGTGACGACGAAGTCGGCGTCCGACACGACGACGAAGTATCCGGTGAAGAGGTAGAAGCGGCCGATTCGGTTGTCGCCGGGGCCTGCGTCTCCGGGGTAGAGCACGAACGCGGTGGTGCCGACGGCGCGGAGGACCGATCCGCCGTCCGCGGTGGGTACCTCGCTGACGACGCCGTTCAGGTCGAGCGTGATCGCCTTGCCGGTGTCGAGGTTGGTGATCCGGTCGATGTGGCGGCCGGTGGCGAGGAACCGGCCGTCGTCGAAGAACGTGAGGATCTGGTTGCCGCCGATGAGCTTCCCTTCGGCGTTGAAGGAGCATGCGGTGCCGGCGGGGTATGGGGTGACGTTTCCGATCGGTGCGGGGATGCTGACCGGCGGGTCCGCGGACGCCCCGGGGGCGAGCGCTACAGCGCACGCCAGCATCAACGTCAGGGCGCCGACGAGGACTCCACTGCGTCGCCGGAGATGAGCGAGCCGGCGGTGCCTCGAGGCGGCGGCCAGTGTGATGCTTCGAGTCTCCATTGTCATCCTTCGTCGTCGTGGCCACAGGTCAGTTCCGCACTCAGGGTGCGACGGTCCTGCCTCGCCTCGGCTACTAACAGCCCTGCTCGGCAGTCTGAGCGGCCTGTCACGGCGTCGCCATATGACGTTCTGGATACGCGCCCAGCGACCGAGTAGCGTACTGAGGACGAGCGGAAGGTTCGCCATGGCGGCTGCGCCGAATGTCAGGGACAGGGATCTGCGCGCCCTCGCGGACATCGTGAAAGCAGACCGCCCCGATGTACCCCCCCGAAGGGCTGCCACCGTCCCTGTTGGGAGATCTGGCTCGCCAGATCCGCTGTGACGCCATCGCGTTCGGAGGCCTCGACTTTACGAAGCAGCGGACGGATTCAGCGCAACTCATGGCGGACGGCGATCAGTCGGTGGCCACGGCTTCCTTTCCGGTCAACTGGCAGCACTACTGGCATTGTCTGCTTTGCAGCTACCCCGACCGAACAAAGGATCTTCGCAGCGTCGTCAAGACCACGGACTTCTACTCGACGCGGCAGTGGCATGGCATCGGCACTCGCTGCGGCATCAACCAACCAATGGGGTTCGAGCATGCCTTGATGCTCACCCTGCCTGCGCAACGCCATCCCCTGGCGGCAAGCGGTCGAACGGTGCGGCTGTTCTTCTTCCGCGGGCCAGGGATGGACTTCTCCGAGCGTGACCGCGCCGCGCTCACCCTCCTACGCCCGCACCTCCACAAAGCGTTCCTCGAGGCTGAAAGTCAGCGCCATCCGATCCCACGGTTGACACCGAGGCAAGAGGAGCTGCTTCGCCATGTAGCCGCCGGACAGACCAACGCGAAGATCGCGCGCCAGCTGGGCATCACCGAGGGAACCGTTCACATCCACCTGGAGCACATCTACGCGAGGCTAGGTGCCTCCAGCCGTATCGACGCCGTGAACCGCGCGTTCCCGGCCGCCCTTGCGCGCCTGGCCGAGTAGAGAGCGGCAGGAGGACTCGAACCCTGACCCCCTGCCGGCCACGCAGGTTCAGGAGACGCCCAGTGAACGTCGGCCGATCGAATGTGCACGGTTGGGGAATCGTTGTGCTGACCCAGTTCCGTGACGAGGGTCATCACGATGTTCCGGGTGTTGTCACGCCTGTGGTGCATCAAGTCCCTTCCAGTCATTTGGAGCGCATCATGCCCAGTGCCAACCGCCTGTCGACGCCGGTGGCGGTCGACGAGCCCGAGATCGAGGGGCGTTACGCGCCGCTCGATGAGTACACCGTCAGCTTCGAGTCCTTCCACCAGGACGTGGAGCCCGCGCCCTACTTCGTCGGCCTGCCCGGCGACCGGTGCCAGTGCGTGCACTGGGGAGTCGTGACCGATGGTCAGATCACCTTCCGGTGGACGGACCACGAGGAGACCTACGTGGCCGGCGACGCCTACTACGCCCTGCCTGGGCACCTGCCGCTGATCACGGCCGGCACCGCGATCGTGGAGTTCAGCCCCACGGCGGACCTGGAGGCGACCATGGCCGTGGTGCAGCGCAACCTCGCCGCCGCGGGAGCGTCGTCATGACGACCCAGGCCGCGACGGACACCAGCGTCGCGGTGGCCCGGCTGATCTCGTTCCTGGAGACCGGCTCGGTGCCGGACGGGCTGTTCGCACCGGACGTCTTCGCCGACTTGTCGCTGCCGCACTGGCGGATCCAGACCGACACCGCGAGCGACATCATCGCCGAGCGGTTCGCCGGCCACCCGATCCCCGGCGAGGTGCGGGTGGAGCGAGTCGAGCAGACCGGGCACGGGTTCACGATCGAGTTCGAGGAGCGGTGGGTCCACGAGGGCCAGCACTGGTACTGCCGGGAGATGATCCGGGCGGACGTCGTCCGCGACACGATCGTGGAGCTGTCGATCTACTGCACGGGCGACTGGGACGAGGCCAAGCAGCGCGAGCACGGTCAGGCCGTGCGGCTGATTCGACCCTGAGCTGCAGAGCGTGCGCTCCGGCTGGTGCGGCCGAACCCTACGATGAGTCATGGTCATCCGGGCGACGACGGTCACGGATCTCCTCGACCGGGCCGATGCGGAGCGCACGGCAGGCAAGGGGGAGAGCGCGGCTGCGCTCTACGACCAGGCCGCCGGGACGGCCCGCGCCGAGGGCGACCTGGCGGGCTGGACCCGGGCAGTGCTCGGCGCAGCGTCGGTGTACGTCTTCGGCGCCGAGCCGGGCAGGCTGCCCGCCCAGCTCTACGACGTCCTGGTCCGGACCGAGGACGTCGCCGACCGCGCCCGCCTGGCCGCCGCGCTGGCCCGCTGCTGGGCGTACGCCGGTCACCCGGAGCGGGGCGCGCCGTTCGCGGCGGAGGCGATCGAGCGCGCCGAGCGGGTCGGTGCTGCGGATATGCTGGCGGACTGCCTGGACGCCGCCCTGGCTGTGCACTGGGGGCCGGACGAGCTCGAGGTCCGACAGGCGATGGTCCGGCGACTCGACGAGGTGGCCGCACACGTCCTGGACCCGGACGCACGTCTGCAGGCCCACCTGTGGGCGTTGCAGGTGGCGTGCGAGGTCCTGGACGTCCAGGCGATCCACCGCCAGATGCGGGCCCTGGAACGGCTCGGGGAGGAGTCCGCCCGCGCCCTGTTCTTCGCGGCCTCGCGCCGGCTGATGCTCGACCTGCTGCGTGGCCGCACCGACACCGCCGAGCAGCTGATGGCCGTGGCCGCGGACGCCGGCGACCGGGCGGGGCTGGCCGACGCGTGGCTGGTGTTGAAGGCGATGGACGCGTACTCGGCGGCCCAGTCCGGCAACACCCGCGCCGTCGCCGAGGCAGCCGAGCAGGGCGAGGCGTTCGCCCTCGCCGAGGGCGTGCCCGCGGTGTGCGCCGAGATGTCCTACCTCTGGGTCTGCGCCGACCGCCTCGACCGGGCTCGGGCGCTGGTGCACACCTTCCGCGGGAGCGTCCTGGCGGAGCTGCCGCGTGACGTGAACTGGCTCTTGACCTTGCAGTGCATCCTGGAGGCCGCACTGGCGGTCGGCGACGACGAGGTCATCGAGACCGCGGCCAGCCTGCTCGCTCCCTACGAGGGACGAGCGGTGATGAACGCCGGGGCCGTCATGTTCCACGGCCTCACCGACGACACCCTGGCCAGGGCTGCCGCGCACCGCGGCGACCACGAGAGCGCGGATCGGCTGCGGGCCAGCGCCCTCGCCACCTACGACCGGGTCGGCGCCCAGTGGTGGCGCGACCGGCTCGCATCCTGGCGGCCACCTGCGCGGAAGATGCCGGTCGCGGGCGTCAGATCCGTGCACCTGCACCCGCTGCGCGGCGGCCTATGGCAGATCGGACCGGACGAAGACGCCGTCACGCTGCGTTCGCTGCGCGGGTTCGGTTACCTGCGCGAGCTGGTCCGTCGTCCGCACCAACCGCTGTCCGCGCTGGACCTGGTGGGCTCGGGAACCGGGGTCGTGCTGGAGGCCGGGCTCGGCGAGCTCGCCGACCCGCAGGCGCTGGCCGCCTACCGCCAACGGTTGCGCGAGCTCGAGGTCGAGCTCGCCGAGGCCACAGACTGGTCGGACCTCGGCCGGGCCGAGACGGCTCGAACGGAACGGGACGCCCTGCTCGACGAGGTCGCACGCTCCACCGGACTGCACGGCCGTCCACGGACGACCGGCTCGAGCCAGGAACGGGCCAGGGTTGCCGTGCAGAAGGCGATCGCCGGTGCCGTCGACCGCATCGGCACCGTTGACGAGCGCCTCGGTCAGCACCTGCGCACCCGCATCCGTACCGGGCTCCAGTGCACGTACGAACCAACTGCCGACGACCGCCTCGAGTGGATCCTCGACTCACCGCCCGCCTGAAGCCGGGCTACGGAGGTCGCACGCGGCATTTGACTTGGTGCGATCCACGAGGGTGAACGACCCGCCTCGTTCCGCCGAGCTGTCGGTGCGGTCACGGTTCACTCTCGTGCCGAGATCCGGTTGTCCGCTTGGACCCGAGATGCGAGGCCTAATGCGAGCGAGGTGGTCGTGATCGCGGCCACTTCGATCGCACCCCGGACGTCATCCGGACATAGCGGCGGTGAGGGCGCGCGTCTCTCCGCCGCCACCGGACGCAGCTCGCGGCGCACGGCCAGAGCCAAGTAACAGTTCAGACCGGTGGGATGCCCCGGCGACGGCTGGTGAACGAGCGGTCCCGGCCGGCCGCGTAGAGCAGCCGCTGACGCAGCTCCTCGCGCAGGTCCTCGGGCTCGACCACCCCGTCCAGCACGAGGTCGGCGACCAGGCGCTCCAGGTCGACGTCCTCCTCGTACTCGCGACGGCGGTCGGCCACGAACTGCGCGCGCTCGTCCTCGTCCGCGATCGCCGCGATCTTGTTGGCGTACACCGCGTTCACCGCGGCGTCCGGCCCCATCACGGCGATCCGGGCGGTCGGCAGCGCGATGCACGCGTCGGGTGCGAAGCCCGGGCCGGCCATCGCGTAGAGCCCGGCGCCGTAGGCCTTGCGGACGACGACGCTCACCTGTGGCACGGTCGCCTCGGACACCGCGCTGACCATCTTGGCGCCGTGCCGGATGATCCCGCCGCGCTCGACCTCGGAGCCGATCATGAACCCCGGCACGTCGGCCAGGTAGACCAGCGGCACGTTGAACGCGTCGCACCACCAGATGAACCGGGCCGCCTTGTCGGCGCTGTCCGCGAACAGCACGCCGCCCTTGACCATCGAGTTGTTCGCCACGACGCCGACGCTCTCACCGTCGATCCGGCCGAAGCCGGTGACCAGCTCGGCCGCGAACAGCGGCTTGACCTCGAAGAACGAGTCCTCGTCGACGATCCCGTCGATCACGTCGTGGATGTCGAATGGCTGGCTCTCGACCTCCGGCACGACGGTGTCGTCCAGCCGGGACGACGGTGAGTCCGGCGCGTACGAGGGCGGCTTGTCGCGCCAGCTGGACGGCAGGTAGCTGAACAGCAGCCGGGCCTGCTCGATCGCGTCGGCGTCGTCCTCGGCTAGCAGGTCCCCGCAACCCGAGACGGTGCAGTGCATCCGCGCGCCGCCCATCTCCTCCAACGACACCTTCTCGCCGACCACCATCTCGGCCATCCGCGGGCTGCCCAGGTACATGGAGGCGTTGCCCTCCACCATGATCACGCAGTCGGTGAAGGACGGGATGTAGGCGCCACCCGCCGCCGACGGGCCGAACAGGCAGCAGATCTGCGGCACCCGGCCGGACAGCGCCACCTGGTTGTGGAAGATCCGCCCGGCACCGCGACGTCCGGGGAACAGGTCGACCTGGTCGGTGATCCGGGCACCTGCGGAGTCCACGAACCAGAACACCGGAAGCTCTTCTCGCAGAGCGGCTTCGGTGGCCCGGACGATCTTCTCCACGGTGCGGGCGCCCCACGAGCCGGCCTTCACGGTCGGGTCGTTGGCGACCACGATCGCCGGCCGCCCGTCCACCAGACCGCGGCCGGTGACGACGCCGTCCGCGGGCAGGCCCTCGGCCATCGCGTTGGCGTACCGGCCGTCCTCGACGAAGGAGCCCTCGTCGAAGAGCAGCGCGATCCGGTCGCGGACGTAGAGCTTGTTCTGCCCGGCGAGCTTCTCCGCCGCTTTGGGGGTCGGCGTCGCGGAGGCCTCGCGCGCGGCGGCGAGCCGCTTGCGGACCTCGCCGACCCTGGGGTCGGAGGGGTAGCTCACGACGGCAGCCCTAGACCGCGCGAGATGACCATCCGCTGCACCTCGCTGGTGCCCTCGCCGATCTCCAGGATCTTGGCGTCCCGGTAGAAGCGCGCCACCGGGTACTCCTCCATGAAGCCGTTGCCGCCGAAGATCTGGGTGGCGATGCGGGTGGCGGACACCGCTGCCTCGGTGGAGTACAGCTTGGCGATAGCGGCCGCCTGCTTGACGTCGGCCACACTGCGCTTGCCCTCGTGGTGCAGGTCCTTGAGCCAGGCCGCCTTGTAGGTGAGCATGCGAGCAGCCTCGACGGAGACGGCCAGGTCGGCGACCTGGAACGAGACGCCCTGGTTGACCCCGATCGGCCGACCGAACGCCACCCGAGTCTTGGCGTACTCGGTGCTCGCCTCCAGGCAGGCCTGGGCCAGCCCGACGGCCAGCGCCGAGATCGCGATGCGGCCGTCGTCCAGCGTCTTGAGGAACTGCTTGAAGCCTGAGCCGCGAGCGCCCAACAGGTGGTCGGCCGGCACCCGGGCGCCGTCGAAGCTCAGCCCGTGGGTGTCGCTGGCGTGCCAGCCGAGCTTGTTGTAGGCGGGCTCCACGGTGAAACCCGGTGTGCCGGAAGGCACCAGGATCGCCGAGATCTCCGGCCGGCCGTCGTCCAGCGTGCCGGTGCGGGCGGTCACCGTGACCACGCTGGTGATGTCGGTGCCGGAGTTGGTGATGAACGCCTTTGCGCCGTCCACGACCCACTGCGCGTCGTCCCCCTCGCCGTCCAGCCGGGCCTTGGTGCGCGAGGCACCCGCGTCCGACCCGGCGTCCGGCTCGGTGAGGCCGAAGGCCGCGAGCGCGCGGCCGGCGACGAGGTCGGGTAGCCAGCGCTGCTTCTGCTCGTCGGTTCCGTAGCTCAGGATCGGGTTGATGCCCAGGCCGACGCCGGCGGACAGCGTGATGCCGATCGACTGGTCGACCCGGCCGAGCTCCTCGATGGCCACGCAGAGCGAGGTGAAGTCGCCACCGGCACCGCCGTACTCCTCCGGCACGACGAGGCCGAAGAGCCCGAGGTCACCCATCTGCGGCACCAGCTCGACCGGGAACCGGTGCTCGCGGTCCCACTGGTCGGCGTGCGGGGCGACCTGCTCGGTCGCGAACTCGCGCACGACCGCGCGGAAGTCCTCGTGCTCCTTGGACAGTTCGAAGGCGGTCATGCGGGATCTCCTCGGGCGGTTCTTGACGTTAACGTAAACGTAAAGCACGATGGCCTGCATGTCCACCCGTCTGTCCAACCGCACCTGGACCATCGCGCAGATCGCCGAGGAGTTCGGGATCACCCACCGCACGGTCCGGTACTACGAGGACGTCGGCCTCGTCTCCCCCGAGCGGCGCGGCACCGTGCGCGTGTTCCACCCCCGGGACCGGATCCGCCTCCAGCTGGTGCTGCGCGGCAAGCGGCTGGGGTTCCCGCTCGAGGAGATCCGCACCATCGTCGACATGTACGACCAGCAACCCGGTGAGGCCGGACAGCTGCGCTACCTCCTCGGCCAGATCGGCGACCGGCGGGCCGAGCTCGACGAGCGTCGGCGGGACGTCGAGGCGGCCCTGGCCGAGCTGGACGACCTCGAGCGTCGGTGCCAGGACGACCTCGGCGCGCTCACGTGAGCGCCACGTTGGATAGGCTCGCGCCCGGCTGGAGGGAGCGACGATGACGACGACGGACGGAGCGCAGGACATGGGACGACACGGCAACCGGATGATCACCAAGGTGCTCATCGCGAACCGGGGCGAGATCGCCGTCCGGATCGCCCGTGCGTGCGCCGACTCGGGAATCGCGTCGGTCGCCGTGTACGCCGACCCGGACCGGGACGCGCTGCACGTCAAGGTCGCCGACGAGGCCTACGCGCTTGGTGGCTCCACCCCTGGCGACTCCTACCTGGTCCAGGACAAGCTGCTGGACATCGCCCGCCAGTCCGGCGCGGACGCCGTCCACCCCGGCTACGGGTTCCTCGCCGAGAACGCCTCCTTCGCCCAGGCCGTGCTGGACGCCGACCTGGTCTGGATCGGCCCCTCCCCCGAGGCCATCGACGCGCTCGGCGACAAGGTCAAGGCCCGGCACATCGCCGAGCGGGCCGGCGCGCCCCTGGTGGCCGGCACGCACGACCCGGTGTCCGGCGCCGACGAGGTCATCGCCTTCGCCGACGAGTTCGGGCTGCCGGTGGCCATCAAGGCCGCCTACGGCGGCGGCGGCCGCGGCCTGAAGGTCGCCCGCGAGCGCGACGAGATCGCCGAGCTGTTCGACTCCGCGGTGCGCGAGGCGGTTTCGGCCTTCGGCCGCGGCGAGTGCTTCGTGGAGAAGTACCTGGACAAGCCCCGCCACGTCGAGACCCAGTGCCTGGCCGACACCCACGGCAACGTGGTGGTCGTGTCCACCCGCGACTGCTCGTTGCAGCGCCGGCACCAGAAGCTCGTCGAGGAGGCGCCGGCGCCGTACCTGTCCGACGAGCAGAACGCCGAGCTGTACCGCGCGTCCAAGGCGATCCTGCGCGAGGCCGGCTACACCGGTGCCGGCACCTGCGAGTTCCTGGTCGGCCAGGACGGCACCATCTCGTTCCTCGAGGTCAACACCCGCCTGCAGGTCGAGCACCCGGTCACCGAGGAGGTCACCGGTATCGACCTGGTGCGTGAACAGCTGCGGATCGCCGCCGGCGAGGAGCTCGGCTATGACGACCCGCCGCTGCGCGGGCACGCCTTCGAGTTCCGGATCAACGGCGAGGACGCCGGCCGCGGCTTCCTGCCTGCTCCGGGCACCGTGTCGCTGTTCGCCCCGCCGTCCGGGCCCGGCGTCCGGCTCGACTCCGGCGTGGTCTCCGGCGACGTGATCAGCGGGGCGTTCGACTCGATGCTGGCCAAGCTCGTGGTCAGCGGCGCGACCCGCGAGCAGGCGCTGGAGCGCTCACGCCGTGCGCTGGACGAGTTCGTCATCGAGGGCATGCCGACCGTGCTGCCCTTCCACCGCGCCGTGGTGCGCGACGAAGCGTTCGCGCCGTCCGAGGCGTCGACGCCGTTCTCGGTGCACACCCGCTGGATCGAGACCGAGTTCGACAACACCATCGAGGCCTTCGCCGGCCCGGTCGGCGCGGCCGCCGAGGACGGCGAGCGCCAGCGGGTGGTCGTCGAGGTCGGCGGAAAGCGGCTCGAGGTCGTGCTGCCCGCCGGGTTCAGCGCGGGCGGTGGTGGTGGTGGTGCTGGCGCCGCAAAGGCCAAGGCGCCCAAGCGATCCCGCGGGGCGTCGGCCGGGGCTGCGGCCTCTGGCGACGCGCTCACCGCGCCGATGCAGGGCACCATCGTCAAGATCGCCGTCGAGGAGGGTCAGAGCGTCGAGGCCGGTGAGCTCGTGGTGGTGCTCGAGGCGATGAAGATGGAGCAGCCGATCACCGCGCACAAGGCCGGGGTGGTGACCGGCCTGGCAGCGGAGATCGGCCAGACCGTGACCAGCGGCGCCGTCCTGCTCGAGCTCAAGGACGCCTGAGGGACGCTCGATCTCTGCCTGACCTACGCGCGCGCCGCGGCGTGCCCCTCGAGGTAGGCGGCGACCAGTCCGCCCAGGCTCGGTAGGTGGTACCCGCCCTCCTGGACGACGACGGAGGGCAGGCCGGTCGACCCGAGCAGCGCCCCGGCCCCGCGGTACCCCTGGTCGCTCACCAGCAGCGGGCTCTCCGGGTCCAACGCCGCGGCGTCCACGCCCAGCGAGACCACCAGGGCGGTGCAGCCGACGGCGGCCGCCCACTGGGCCAGGTCGGCCACGGCGTCCAACCAGGGCTCGTCGCCGGTGCCCTCGGCCAGCGGGAGGTTGCGGGTGGCACCGACGCCGTCGCCGGTGCCGGTCTCGTCGGCGTACCCGACCACGTGCGGGAACCAGCCGGCGCCCGGGTCGACGTGTACCGAGCCGTACAGCACGTCGGCGCGGTCGTAGAAGATCGCCGCGGTGCCGTTGCCGTGGTGGGCATCCAGGTCGATCACGGCGACCCGCTCGTGGCCGGCGTCCCGCAGCGCCTCGGCGGCGACCGCCGCGTTGTTCAGGTAGCAGGACCCGCCGAACCCGGCCGGCGTCGCGTGGTGCCCGGGCGGGCGGCACAGCGCGTAGGCCAGCCGCTCGCCACCGACCACCAGCGCCGCGGCGTCGATGGCGCAGTCCACGGCGGCACGGGCCGCCTGCCAGGTGCCCGGCCCGACCAGTGTCATGGTGTCGTAGGCGAACCGGCCGGCGTCCGCGTGCACGGCGACCGCCGGACGGGTGGGCAGGCCGGCGGTCATCGCCGGGGTCGGGAACAGGTACGGCACGACGCGGTCCTGGCCGACCAGTGCCTCGTACTCCCCTGCGGCCCAACGGCTCGCGGCGGTGCGCAGGAAGTGCAGCAGGTCCGGGTCGTGCACCCGGCCGAGCAGCTCGTCGTCGTGCGGTCCGGCCTGCACCAGCCGGTGGCCGGCGTCCTGCAACGCGGTGCGGATCGCCTCGACCCGGGCCGCGACCTCGGTGCCCGGCGTGGCCACCCCGACCCACACCTCGTGCCGCGGGTCGTGCCGGCTGGTGTCGGGCGACCACACCACCGGAACCGATAACTGACTCATGAGTCAGGATCACACCACATCCGCGGGCCATGCGGCAGGATGACGCCATGTTGCGCGCCAGGCAGATCGGCCTCGAGGTCGGAATACTGCCGACCGGCCCCACCAACTCCGTGCTTGACGTGGCCGGCGTCGGCCTGGGGCACGCCACCGTGGTCCGGGACGAACCGGACCCGCCGCTCGGCCGCGGCACCGCCCGGACCGGCGTGACGACCCTGGTGCTGGCCCAGGACGCCTACCTGCGCCCGCTCGCCGCCGGCGGCTCGGTGCTCAACGGAGCCGGTGAGTGCACCGGGTTCCTGACCGCCGGCGAGTGGGGTGCCATCGAGACCCCGGTGTACCTGACCTCCACCATGCAGCTCGGCCGGGTCTACGACGCCGCCTGCGAGATCGCCCTGGAGCAGAACGTCGGGGTGGCCGACGACGTGGTGATCCCGGTGGTCGGTGAGTGCGACGACTCCTTCCTCAACGACTGCCGCCGGATGCAGGTCGAGGCGGCGGACGTGCGGGCCGCCTACGACGCGGCGCTGGCTTCGCGCGGTGCGACCGAGCCACCGGCTGAGGGCGCGGTCGGCGCCGGGACCGGCATGTCCTGTCTGGGATTCAAGGGCGGCATCGGCACGGCGTCGCGGGTGACACCGAGCGGGTACACGGTGGCCGTGCTGCTGCTGACGAACTTCGGCGAGCGCAGGCGGCTGACCGTGGATGGCGTCCCCGTGGGTCGGCTGCTGCCCGGGACGGCGGACGCACCGGACAAGCCGGCAGGCTCCTGCATCGGGGTCGTGGTGACCGATGCGCCGGTCGACTCGGCCGGCTGCGCCCGGCTGGCCCGCCGGATCGGGCTGGGACTGGCCCGCACCGGCTCGACCGCGCACCACGGCAGTGGCGAGATCTTCCTGGCCGCCTCCACGACCTGCCGGACCGACCGGGACGGCACTGCGTTCGAGGGTGCCCGGGTCAGCGGGCGCGGGCTGGACGAGCTGTTCGAGGCCGTGGTGGATGCCGCCGAGGAGTCGGTGCTCAACTCGATGCTGACCGCGCCGACCACGGTGGGTCGCAGCGGCAACACCAGCGAGGGCCTGGACCCGGTGCGGCTCGGCGACCTGCTGAAGGGCGGTGGCTACCGTGCCCGGCACTGAGCGCGAGGTCCGCATCCCGATGGCGGACGGGGTCGAGCTGGCCGCCACGCTCTACCTGCCACCAGAGTCCGAAGGCCCGCAGCCTTGCCTGCTGGAAGCGTTGCCGTACCGCAAGGACGACCAGACCTCGTCGTACGCCGAGAGCTACCTGACGCTGCGCGACGAGCACCGCTACGCGGTGTGCCGCGTTGACGTGCGCGGCACCGGCTCGTCCGGCGGGGACGCCACCGACGAGTACCCGGCCGCCGAGCAGAGCGACCTGGTCGAGGTCATCGGCTGGCTGGCCGACCAGCCGTGGTGCAGCGGCAACGTGGGCATGTGGGGCACCTCCTACTCGGGGTTCAACTCGCTGCAGATCGCCTGCGAGCGGCCGCCGGCGCTCAAGGCCGTCTGCGCGATCTACGCCAGCGACGACCGGTGGACGGACGACGTGCACTGGCGCGGCGGGGCGCTGCGGCTGGTCGACCTGATCGACTACAACCACTACATGACGCCGATGTGCGTCCTGCCGCCGGTGCCCGCGGTCTGGGGCGAGGGGTGGCGCGAGGAGTGGCTGCGCAGGCTTGCGGTCAACGAGCCGTGGGCGCTGACCTGGCTGCGGGAGACCCGGGACGGCGACTACTGGCGGCACGGCTCGGTGCGCGCCGATGCCGCCGGCGGCGGCTACGACCGGATCGAGGCCGCCGTGATGATCGTCGCCGGCTGGGCCGACGGCTACCGCAACAACACCTTCCGCACGGTCGCTGCGCTGCGCGAAGCCGGTGTGCCGCACCGGCTGCTGGCCGGCCCGTGGGCGCACGCCGACCCGGCGAACGCGATCCCCGGGCCGAGGATCGACCTGGTGCCCGAGATGGTCGCCTGGTGGGACCGCTGGCTGCGCGAGGACGGCTCGGCGCACACCGACCGCGCGGACGTGTTCGTCCGCACCGCAACGCGCCCCGAGCCGGACCTCGAGCTGCACGAGGGCTACTGGGTAGCCGACGAGTGGCCGTCGCCGTCCACGGCCTGGCAGACCCGCCACCTGCCCGGGCCGCGTTCGCTGGCCGTCGCCGCGGACGTCGGCACCGCCGCGTGGATCGACTGCGCCGGACACCTGCCCTGGGGCCTGTCCGGAGACCAGAGCGAGGACGACGCGCGGTCCCTGGTCTGGGACTGGACGGCGGACGGCGAGGTCGTGCTGGGTCAGCCGCGGATCCGCTTGCGGGTCAGCGCCGACGCACCGGCGGCGTCCGTGTCGGTCAAGCTCTGCGACGTGTTCGACGACGGGACGTCGGCGCTGGTCACCCGGGGCAGCCTGGACCTCACGTACCGGGCCGGCGTGCACGCCGCGACCCCGCCGCAGCCGCTGGTGCCGGGCGAGCCCTACGACGTGGAGCTCGAGCTGGACGCCTGCGCCTACGAGTTCTCGCCGGGCCAGCTGCTGCGGGTGTCGGTGGCGGGCACCGACTGGCCGAACACCCTCGCCCCTCCGGCGCCGGTGACGCTCACCGTGCACTCGGCGTCGCTGCACCTGCCGCTGTGGCACGGCTCGCAGCTCCCGGTCGCCGAGTTCGCACCCGGATCGGAGCACTCGTCCGAGGAGGCCGACGGCATCTCGTGGACCATCTCGCGCGACGTCCTGAAGCGGACGACGACCTGTGCGGTGGAGCACGGGTCGGACTACGAGATCCCGCACGGGGGCACCGCGTCCGAGCAGTACGCGGGCGAGGTCGTGGTGGACCGGCGCACCTTCGCCCAGCACGCGTTCGCGGACTGCAGGTTCCGGCTGACCTGGCCGGGCATCGACGTCCGGGTCACCTCCACGATGCGGGTGGACGTCGGTGCCGACGGCTACACCGTGGCGATCGACACGAAGGCCTACGACGGCGACGAGCTGGTCTCGAGCCGGTCGTGGTCGGAGAGCATCCCGCGCTGACCGCGCCCGCGCCGGGTCGGCGCCGGGTCCGCGCGCTACGGAGCGGGGAACCTCAGCCTGACCGGGTGCCCGTGCAGGGTCCCGGTCAGTACCGCGTCGGCGCCGACCGTGCGGGTGTCCCAGGCGCCGACAAGATGCCCGGTGCCTGCCGCACCGGACAGCCGCAGGTCGACGTCCATGGTGTGCGCGAAGCGGTTCCAGACCGCCTGGCCGCTCACCGCGACGCCGGGCACGTACTCGACCTGCTTCAGGGTGAACTTCACCCGCGGCTCGCCGGTGTACTTCCAGGTGCCACCGCGCAGACCGAACCCGTTGCCGGAGTAGTTGTTCCACCAGCGGTCCGTCAGGTCGGCCACCGTCGCCGCCGCGGCCGGCCCGGCCCCCAGGCCGGTCACCGACCGTGGGAACGTTCCCAGCGCGCGCACCGGACCGACGTCCGCGGCGCACCCCTGGACGGCGGTCTGCGAACCGGGGGTGGCGACGAACGCCCGCAGGATCCGCTCCGCGCAGTGGTCGACGTCCTCGACCGCGGTGACGTGGAAGCTGTTGCGCAGCAGCACCTGGGTGGCACCGGGGAACTGGTCGGCGACGATCCGCCCCTCCGCCGCTGTGGTGATCGAGTCCAGCTCGCCGCTCAGCACCAGCACCGGCACATTCGGGTACGCCCCGGTGGCCGGAGTCGGCGGCGCAGCGGGGTTGTCCGCAGGTGCCGCCGGCCAGCGGCTGCACCAGTCCAGGGACTGCCAGTCCGAGGCCGCGTACTCGTCGACCGTGAACGGGGCGTAGGTGTTCGGCGCGGAGGCCGTCCGGTCGGCCAGCGCCTGCGCGTACTGCCGGGTCCGCACCGCGGGCGAGGCGGCCATGTCGTAGAGCTGCGGGTAGTCGTGGCAGGCCACCGCAGCGTCCAGCCCCTCGCTGTAGTCCGCGACGGGTCCGGCGTTCGTCCCCCCGCCGGTGGCCTCGGCCACCAGCCGCAGCAACGGTGCGTGGTCGCCGGCCAACCCGGAGCGCAGGGCTGCGGTCAGCTCCCGGTAGAACGACGGACCGTAGGTCGCACCGAAGGCCACCGCCGCGAGGTTCTGCGCGTTCACCGCGACCTGCATCCGCCGGCCGTCGGCGTCGTGCGAGACGCCCTGCCAGGGGTGCACCCGGACGACGTCGAGGACCTGGCGCAGCGTCACACCGAATGGCTCACCCGCTGTGCGGCAGGCGTTGACGCGCCGGCAGACCAGCTCGAACGCCGAGTTCATCGCAGGGGTCTGGGTCGGGTACCAGGCGGTCTCGCCGTACGTCGGGTAGGCGCTGTCCAGCACCACGGTGCGGACCAGGTCCGGGTGGCGGCCGGCGAAGACCTGGGTGAAGAACGTGCCGTAGGAGTCGCCGTACACGTCGACCCGACCCAGACCGAGCGCGGCCACCACCGCGGCCAGGTCGTCGGCGGACAGTGCGCTGGTGTAGTCGCTGGAGTGCTCGCCGAGCGAACGACCGCACCGGCCGGCGGCCACGTTGTAGGCGATCTTCAGGTTCTGCAAGGCGGGGCAGCGCAACGGCTCTGAGCGCCCGGTGCCACGCTGGTCGACCAGTAGCAGGTTGCGCCGAGCCAGCAGCGGGCCGTACATGGCGGCGTAGTCGGACCCGGTTCCGGTGGTGCTGTAGCCCGGGCCGCCCTCGTGCGGGACGAGGGTGCCGAGCGCGGGTCGGGAGGCGTCCTTGGCCGGGGCGAAGGCGAATCCGACGGTGACCTTGCCCTGGTCGGGGTGCAGCGGGTCCCACAGCCGCTTGATCGACCCGCACAGCGCCCTTGCCACGACGTCGCACGGCCGCAGGGTCAGGGTGCCGACCCGCCTGGCACTGCGGGCATCGGCGGGCGCGGCGGAGGCGGCGGGCAGCGCAGTCAGGCTCGCACCCGCGAGGCAGACCAAAACGACGACTGCACTGCGGATCCGGCGGGACGGCGCCATGGCTACTCCTCGAGTCGTCCTGCACGGTAGGCCCTGCCGACCATCGCCACCAGCTGCGCGACGGCGTCCTCGTTGGGCGCGAACGGTCCTGGGCGGAAGTGCGGGCTGGCCAACCCCCGCTGCACCGACTCGCAGGCCCCCCAGTCCTGCTTGTTGGTGATGTCCCAGAACTCCACGGCGGCGGCGGCCTGCGGCACCGAGCCGTCAGTCGGCGCGGCCACCAGCCAGGAGCACTCGACCCACGTGCGGTCCGGGCTCAGCGGCACCATCCGGTGCGTCATCACGTAGTCCGGGTGCGCCGAGACCAGCAGGTTCGGCAGCAGGTGTAGGTACTCCACCCTGGCCGGGTCGACGCCCGGCAGCGGCGTGGCGGACAGCTCACCGGTCAGCGACATGGTGGCCATGCCGTCCCGCAGGTCCATCGAGCCACCCACCCAGGCACCGGGCAGGTCGTAGTTCTCGCCGGACGTTGGCGGGCTGACCTGGCACAGCTCGGGGTGGATCAGCGGGCAGTGGTAGCACTCGTGGTAGTTCTCGGCGATGACCTTCCAGTTCGCCGCGACCTCGTAGGTGTGCCGGTCGGCGATCACCAGCCGACCCGGCGCATAGGGCGCGACGATGCCCGCCATCGCGCCGAGGTGTTCCTCGAACGGCGGGACGTCGGGGTCGCCCGCCGGGTGCAGGGCGTGGCCGAATACCCAGCCCTGCCAGACCGCCGCGGTCAGCTCGACCAACCCGTTGTCGGAGAGGTCGAACTGCTCGTCCTCGCGGAAGCCGGGGGCGCCGAGCAGCGCACCCGCCGAGTCGTACGTCCAGGCGTGGTACGGGCACTGCAAGGTACGGCGGGTGGAGACCTCACCATCGGCCAGCAGCTCGTGGCCGCGGTGGCGGCAGGTGTTGGCGAACATGCGCACGCCGGTGCCGGTCTCCACGAGCAGGCACGAGACGTCGCCGACCCGGACGGCCCGCTGAGAGACCGGCCGGCCCTCGCCGCAGCTCGGCAGCAGGTCGTCCAGCCGGCCGAGGCAGGTCCAGCCGCCCGCGAACAGGTGCCGCAGCTCCCAGTCGAGCACGTCGGTCGACGTGTAGGCCTCGGCGGCCATCATCCGGGCCGGGACGTCGGACTGCCCGGCCAGTCGGCCGAACGGCTGAGCCGGCTGGGCGTTGGTCGCGCTGGTCACGACACCTCCTGGGGGCTTGGCCATATGCTGCGGCGCATGGGAAAGCGGCTGTGAAGCGGGGACGGCGCAGCGTCGACGTCCGGCGCGAGGAGATCCTGACGGCGACGGTCGACCTGGTCGACCGGATCGGGCTGGCAACGGTCCGGGTGGCGGACGTCGCCGCGGAGCTGGGGGTCAGCCCCGGCCTGGTCTTCTACCACTTCGGCACCAAGGACGCGCTCGTCGTCGAGGCGTTCGCGCATGCCGTCGAGCGCGACCTGGCCCGGCTCGACGCGGCCGTCGAGCGCGGCGGCGACCCACTGGACCGGTTGCGGCGCGTCGTCCGGCTGTACGGGCCGACCGGTGCGGCGAAAGGCTGGCGCCTGTGGATCGACGCGTGGGCACTGGCCCAGCGCGAGCCCGTGATCCGCAAGACGTTGCGCCGCATGGACCAGCGCTGGTGCACGGTGCTGCGCGAGGTGGTCGAGGACGGGGTCGCCGACGGCACGTTCAGCTGCACCGACCCGACCGCGTCGGTCGCTCGGGTGTCGGCGCTGCTGGACGGCCTTTCGGTCGCCACGCTGGTCTACCGCACGGTGACCCGCGCCGAGCTTCGTCGCTGGGTGGCCGAGACGGTCGCCCGCGAGCTCGGGCTCGACACGGAGCAGCTGGGGTGAGGTCACCTCACACCAGCCAGTGGGCCTGGTAGTCGGGGTCGGTCAGAGCGGGCCGGTCCAGCCGGAACGACGTCAGGTCGGTGCTGGTGGCGCCCTGCACCGCCAGGTCCGCCAGCAGCCGTCCGAATGTCGGCGCGAACTTGAACCCGTGTGCCGCACCCAGCCCGACGACCACCGACTCGTGCCCGGGCACCGCCGAGATGACGAAGTCCCGGTCCGGGGTCAAGGTGTACTGGCAGCGCAGCGAACGCACCGGATCACCGGCGCCCGGCATCATGGCCTGCACGTGCTCGGCGAGCCGGCGCTGCATGTCCGGGTCCGGCTCCGAGGTGTGCCGGTCCGGGTGGACCACCGGACCGCCGCAGTCCTGCGCCGCCTTGACCAGCGGTTCGCCGTAGCAGGGGAACCCGTAGTACGACGGGTCGTCCATCCAGATCCACAGCGGCATCCGGCTCGGGTCGAAGTCGGCGGGTGAGGGCGGGCGGAAGTAGGTGACCTGCTCCAGCGTCACCTCGACCGGGACCTGCACGCCCAGGTCACCGAGGACGTCGTTGACCCAGGCGTCGGCACAGACCACGAGCCCCTGGCAGCGCACGGGTCCGTGGGTGGTGGCGACCTCGATCCCGCGCTCGCCCAGGTCGTGCACGGCCAGGACCGCGGTCCGCTCGCGAAGGTCGGCACCGTGTCGGCGGGCCTGGTCCTGCATCACCGCGGTGCCGCGCCCGGCGGGCACGATGGCGGAGTCGGCCTGGTAGAGAGTGAACGTGCCGTCCGGCAGCCGCAGCTGAGGCCAGCGCTTGGCCACCGAGTCGACGTCCAGCACCTCGTAGGCGATGCCGACCTCGTACAGGGCGTCGGTATAGTCCACCGGGCTGATGGCCGGCTCCGGCGGGAACAGGTCGACGCCCCCGACCACGGTGACCAGGCTGGTGTCGCTGTCGCGCTCGAGCCGGGCCCAGTCGGCATAGGCCTGCTGGGTCAGCCGCACGTACTCGGGTGTGTGGTAGCTGTGCCGCAGGATTCGGCTGGTGTCGTGGCTGGCGCCGCGGCTGTGGCCGAGCTCGAACCGCTCCAGACCGATCACCGTGTGACCGCGACGGGCCAGCTCCATGGCCGTGGCGCTGCCGAGCGCACCCAGGCCGACGACGACGTAGTCCGCGTGGCTGCTCATGGCTGGCTTCCGTTGGCGCGCAGGCGCGGCAGCACCCAGCGGCGGATGTCCAGGCTGTCATCCTCCATCGGCGCGAACCACCCGTGCCGGTAGCTGCGCGAGGACATCCCGCGCTGCACGGACTCGCAGATCGCCCAGTCCTGGCGGTTCACCAGGTCCCACAGGTTCGCCGCGTCGCTGGGGTCGAAGGCGTCGTCGGCGGCGGCGTCGCTGGCGAACAGCAGGGTGCACACCACCTCGGTGCGGTCGACCGCACGGGGCACCAGCACGAACGCGGCGACGTGGTCCGCAGAGGCCGAGATCATCAGGTTCGGGTAGACCAGGTCGCCCTTGTGTCGGGTGCGCTCAGCCTCGTCGAGCCCGGGCAGCGGCGCCCTGGTGGTCGTACCGGTCGTGGTGAACGTCCAGGCGCCTTCCCGGTGCGGGATCCCGTTGTCCCAGTCCAGGTCGGTGCCGCCACCGGCGAACGCCGGCACCAGCCGGGACAGCTCGGGGTGGACCGGCCCGCAGTGGTAGCACTCGTTGTAGTTCTCCAGCAGCACCTTGTAGTTCGCGGCCACGTCGTAGGTCAGCGTCTTGCCGGTGACCAGGTCGGCCAGGCCGTAGTTGGCCAGCGTCAGCCCGGCCTTCTCGACCGCATCGTGCAGCGGGGCCGCCCGCTCGGGCGTCAGGTGCACGAACACGAACCCCTCCCAGCGCTGCACCGCCACGGGGTTCAGGGCGAACGGTCTGTGGTCGTCCAGGTCGGCGTGTGGCGCCTTGAGCAGCCGTCCGTCCAGGCCGTAGGTCCACGAGTGGTACGGGCAGCGCAGCGCCGAGGCGGCGCAGGCCACCGGTGGCCCGGCAGGAGCCTCGGTCACCGGCTGGATCTGTGAACCCCGGTGCCGGCAGACGTTGTAGGCACCGTGCAGGTCGCCCTGCTCGTCGGTGGTCACTAGGACGGACTCCCCGGCGACGTCGACCGCGACCACCCGAGAGGCCTCGTCCAGCCCGAGGTCGTCCAGCCGGCCGATGCAGTACCACTCGGCGAACAGCAGCGCGTCCCGCTCTACCCGCCAGGATGCCTCGTCCACATACATCTCACGAGGCAGGGCCGCCATCAGCTGGTCCGTCGACACCACCGCTCCTTCGGCTCTTACTGACTCATGACTCAGTAACGGGTAAATGCTCTCACGCCGCGCTGGCCGCCGCCAGGAAGACCGCCCGGATGGAGGCAGGGTCGTCGCCGCTCGGACCGACGCACGCTGATTCGGAAATGCGACGGGGCGAGGCGAAGAATTCCGTTTTGTCGCGAGGTCACCCACGGTACGAAAGAGGTGACGCTATTCGCACTAGTAGTGGGTGCCGGCGAGGAGTACTTTCAGCCCGAGCGTGCGTCCCGGGGTGGGGGCCGCGGCCACATTTCCGAAGGGACCGCGTCATGCATCGAGCCCTATTGCACACCCAGAAAATGAGTCGGCGAATTGCCATCACCGTTCCGCTCGCGGCATTGGCCGCAGTGGCACTGCCGGGCGCCGCCGTCTGGGCATCGGCGAGCACTGCCACGATCTCCTCGGCGGGTCCGCTGACCTCCATCGCGATCACCAGCGACCTGAACTGCGCGGTCAACCACACCGGAGACGTGGACGGAGAGTGGTTCGGGAACACGGCGTGCGGCACCTTGCTCGCCGTTGGTGGAACTCTGTACGGCCCGGCGAGCATTCCGGCCGGGGGCTCCGCCGCGCCTCGAACGACGTGGACCGAGGTGAGCCAGTCCGCAGTGGCCGGCGCCGGAACAAATGCCAGTCCATATCGCATAACGACCGTCGTGGCCGCAGGTGCGAGCGGTATTACCTTGACCCAGCGGGACAGTTATGTCGTCGGCGAGGAGTCGTACACGACGGACATTTCGCTGAATAACGGCTCGGCTACGCCGAAAGGGGTTGTTGTTTACCGCGCCGGTGACTGTTTCCTGCAGAACTCGGACTTCGGATTCGGCATTCACGACCCAGCCACCGGGGCCATCACCTGCACCACGAGCCTCGCCCCGGGCAGCCGCATCGAGCAGATGCTGCCGCTGACAACCGGCAGCAGCTACCTCGAGGACTTCTTCGCCACGGTGTGGGGCGCCGTCGGCTCACAGGCCTCGCTCCCGAACACCTGCCAGTGCAGCAGCGACATCGACAACGGGCTGGGGCTGTCCTGGAGCACCACGCTGGCGGCCGGCGCGACGGCGACGTACTCGTCCTTGGTGACGTTCTCGCCACTGGGCCGCCAGCCGTTGACCCTGACCAAGACCGCGGATGCGGCGTCGGTGACCGCCGGCGGTCAGGACGGATACACCATCACGGTGTCCAACCCGAACAGCGCCGCGGTGACGGTGGGCTCGGTCGTCGACACCCTGCCGGCGGGCTTCACGTACCGGGCCGGCACCACATCGGGTGCCACCACGGCTGACCCCTCGATCTCGGGCCAGAGCCTGACCTGGGGTCCCATCACCGCCCCGGCCGGCGGAAGCGCGAGCATCCACTTCGGGGTCGACGTCTCGACGACCCCGGGCACGTACACCAACAGCGTCGACGGCGCGGCCACCGGCTACACCGTCGCCGCCACCGGACCCACGGCTCCGATCACCGTCACACCCGGTGCCGTGAAGTCCCCGATCGGCGTGACCAAGACGGCTGACGCGAGCACAGCCACGGCCGGATCTCAGGACGGGTACACCGTCACCCTCACGAACCCCAACAGCTCCGGCGTGTCGGTGAGCACCCTGACCGACGCACTGCCGGCGGGATTCACCTACGTGACGGGCTCGACCACAGGTGCCACGACGGCCAACCCAGGCATCGTCGGGCAGAACCTCACCTGGGGCCCGCTCTCGGTGCCGGCCTCCGGTACGGCGAGCATCCACTTCTCGGTGCACGTCTCAACCACGCCGGGCACGTACACCAACAACGTCACCGGGACCGCGGCCGACGGCTACACGGTCACTCCCAGCGGGGCGGTGGCACCGATCACCGTGACCCCGGTGGCCGTCAACCACGCCATCACCGGTGACGGCACGCTGCGCCCGGCATCGGGTGGCAACCTCACGACGTTCCGGTTCTCGGTCACCAAGACGGGCACCGTCGTGAGCGGGTCGGCGACCGTGATCTCGCCCAAGGGCACCTTCACGAGCACCTCGGCCACCACGCTGACCGTCTCCGGCCACGTGGGGACGGCGACCCTGAACGGCACGTGGAAGGGGCTGCCCGGTTACGTCCTGACCATCAAGGCGACAGACGGTTCACCGGACGTGCTGACGCTGAGGGTCAAGAAGGGCTCGACCAAGACGTTCGCGGTGAACAACGAACTGACGTCCGGAAGCCTGACGGTCTCGTAGCCGCACTGCGAGAGAACGACGAAGCCGGTCGGGCTGCAGGAGTTCTGCAGCCCGACCGGCTCGCGTTCGCCCGGCCCGCTGCTCAGTTGCTCAGTCGGTCAGTTGGCCAGCTGGTCAGCGACCGTCGCTCTGGAGACTGAGCACGGCGTCGAGATGGCACGCGACGGCATGCTCGCTGCCCGAGCCGAGCACCGGCAGCGGCACGTTCAGGCAGTTCTCGACCACCCCCGCCCGGGCCGCTGTCCCGTCCGCCACCATCGGGCAGCGCGGGTGGAACCGGCAGCCCGCCGGGATGTGCGTCGGGTCCGGGATGTCGCCGCGCAGCACGACCGGCTCCACATCGTCGATCTCCGGCACCACCGACAGCAAAGCCTTGGTGTACGGGTGCCGGGGCGCCTCGAGCACCTGCTCGGTCGTCCCGAACTCGACCACCCGGCCGAGGTACATCACCGCGATCCGGTCCGCGATGTTCCAGGCCAGGCCCAGGTCGTGGGTGACGACGACGATCCCGACGCCGAGCTCCTCGCGCAGCTTCAGCAGCAGCGCCAGGATCTCGCCGCGGATGGAGGCGTCCAGCGACGACACCGGCTCGTCGGCGATCAGCAGCTCGGGGCGCAGCGCCAGCGCGCCCGCGATCAGCACCCGCTGCTTCTGCCCGCCGGACAGCTCGTGCGGGTAGCGCAGGAACAGCCGCTCCGGCGGCCGCAGCCCCGACTCTGACAGCGCCGCGGCGACCAGCTCCGGCTCGGTACGACCCGGCGCGTCGGAGGACCGCTTGTGCAGCCTGATGCCCTCAGCGACCGACTCGTAGACGGTCTGGCGCGGGTTCAGCGACCCGGAGGCGTCCTGCAGCACCATCTGCACGCGGCTGCGGAACTTGCGCAGGCCCCGCCCGGAGTAGTCCAGCGGCTGACCGTCCACCAGGACCTGCCCGGCGCTGGGTCGCTGCAGCCCGACCAGGGTGCGGGCCAGCGTCGTCTTGCCCGACCCGGACTCCCCGACCAACGCGATGATCTCGCCGTGGCCGATGGCGAGGTCCACGCCGTCCAGCGCGCGGGCGACGGCGCCCGCGCGGGTGCCGAAGTCCACCCGGACGCCGCGTGCCTCCAGCAGCGGCGCCTTCGGCTGGCCCTGGCCCAGTGACTGGCTCACGACTCACCCACCCGGATGCACGCGGCCGCACGGTCCCCCGCGAACTCGAGCAGCAACGGTTCGGCCTGCGTGCAGGCGTCCTTCGCGCGCGGGCAGCGGGGCTCGAACGGGCAGCCCGGCGGTAGGTCCCGAGGGTCCGGCGGGTCGCCCGCCAACCCGGCCGGCGTGTAGCGCGCCGCCGGGTCGCCGACCCGCGGGAACGCGTCAGAGAGGGCCTTGGAGTAGGGATGCAGCGGCGCGGCGAACACCTCGTCCGCCGTACCGCGCTCGACCACCTTGCCGGCATACATCACGGCCACCCGGTCGCAGACCGACGCGAGCACCGACAGGTCGTGGCTGATGATCAGCAGCCCGACGCCCAGATCGCGGACCAGCTCAGAGAGCAGGTCGAGGATCTGGGCCTGGACCATCACGTCCAGCGCGGTGGTGGGCTCGTCCGCCACGATCAGGCTCGGCCGGCAGGCCAGCGCCATTGCGATCATCACCCGCTGGCGCTGACCGCCGGACAGCTGGTGCGGGTACGCGCGGCGCCGGGTCGCCGGCAGGCCGACCTGGGCCAGCAGCTCCTCGACGCGCTCCTGCGTCTCCTGCACGGACAGGCCGGGCTCGTGCACCTGGATCGGCTCGGCGATCTGGTCGCCGACCCGGTGCACCGGGTTCAGCGAGTGCAACGCGCCCTGGAACACGATGGACGCCTCGCCCCAGCGCACCGCACGGAGGTCGCCCCAGGCCATGGTCAGCACGTCGGCGCCGGAGACCCGCACCTCACCGCTGACCTCGGCGTCCTTGGGCTGCAACCGAAGTACCGTGCTGACCAGCGTCGACTTGCCGCAGCCCGACTCGCCCGCGACGCCGACGACCTCACCAGCCCGCACGGTCAGCGCGATGCCGCGGACCGCAGGGAGCAGCCCCTCCTCGGTCCGGTAGGCGACCGCCAGGTCGCTGATCTCGAGCAGGTCGCTCATCAGCGGCTCCGCAGTCGTGGGTTGAAGACCTCTTCGAGGGCCTGGCCGATCAGGGTGAAGGCCAGCACCACCAGCACCACGCAGACACCGGGCGGCACGATGTACCACCAGGCACCGGTGGTGATCGCACCGACGGAGAACGCCGCCTCGAGCATCGAGCCCCAGGACACCCGGGTCGGGTCGCCCAGGCCGAGGAAGCTGAGAGTCGTCTCGGACAGGATCGCGATCGCGACGGTCAGCGTCGTGTTCGCGAACACCATCGGCATCACGTTCGGCAGGATGTGCCGGGACATCTGCCGCCAGCGTCCGGCGCCGAGCACGCGGGCGCGCTCGAGGTACGGGCGTTCCTTGACCGACAGCGCCTGGCTGCGGATCAGCATCGCCGTCCCCGGCCAGCTGGTCACGCCGATCACGATGGCGATGTTCAGCAGCGAACGGCCCAGCACGCTGGCCAGCACCAGTGCCAGCGGCAGGAACGGCAGCACCACGAACCACTCGGTGAGCCGGAACAGCATTGCGGCCGGCCAGCCCTCGAAGAAGCCGGACATCAGGCCGACCAGCGTTCCGATCACCATGGAGATGAGCGTCGCGGTCAGCCCGACCGCGAGCGAGACGCGAGCGCCCCAGATCAGCAGCGTGAGGATGGACCGCCCGTTCTCGTCGGTACCCAGCGGGTAGCCGGCGGACGGCGGCTGCAGGACCCCACCGGTGGCCTGCGTCACCGACAGCCCGCTCTCCGGCGCGAGCACCGGGGCGAGGATGGCGACCAGCACGAAGATGGTCAGGACGATCAGACCCAGCATCCCAGAACGACTGTGGCGGAAGGTGTTCCACGCCCGGCGCCAGGACTGCGCGCGACGGCGTCGGGCGAGCCGTCGGGCGCTCACCCGCGGGGCCTGGGTCTCCTGGACGGCGCTCACGTGCGCACCCGCGGGTCCAGCAGGCCGTACATGAGGTTGACCACGAGGTTGGCCAGGATGACGGCGCCGGACGCGATCAGGAAGGTGCCCTGCAGCACCCAGAAGTCGGGGATGGTCAGCGCCTCGCTGGTCAGCAGGCCGAGGCCGGGGATGGAGAAGATCGTCTCGATCGTGATGGCACCCGAGACGATGAAGCCGATGTTCAGCGCCGAGATGGTCAGCGTCGGCAGCAGCGCGTTGCGCACCGCGTGCCGGCGGCGCACCTGGACGTCGCGCAGACCCTTCGCCCGCGCGGTGACCAGGTAGTCCTCGCCGATCTCGTCCAGCAACGAGGAGCGCATGACCAGCGAGTAGTCGGCCAGGTAGGCCAGGGTCAGTGTGATCACCGGCAGGGTCAGGTGCCACGCGGTGTCCAGCACACCCTTGAGGCTGTTCGGGTCCACCCCGATCGTGTGCAGGCCACCGGTCGGGAACAGTCCCGGGATCGGTCCGACTCCCACCGCGAAGACGGCGATCAGCAGCAGCCCGAGCCACCACTCGGGCATCGAATAAAGGGTCAGGGTCGAGCCGGTCGTCGACCGGTCGAAGAAGCTGCCGCGGTTCCACCCGCCCTTGATCCCGATCCAGACGCCGATGATGATCGCGAAGATCGTCGAGCTGCCGACCAGCAGCACCGTGGGCCACATCCGGTCCATGATCAGGTTGGACACCGGCACCCGGTAGCGCAGCGACGTGCCCAGCTGGCCGGTGAACGTGTTTTTCAGGAAGGTCACGAACTGCTGGGGCAGCGACTGGTCCAGACCGTAGGTGTGCCGGAACGCCGCCATCTGCTCCGGCGTCTTGAACCGCTCCCGGCCCAGCGTGCGTGCCGGGTCACCGGGCAGCACGCGGAACAGGAAGAAGTTCACCAGTAGGACGAAGAACAGGCTGCCCAGCGAACCGAGCACCTTCGACCCGACGTAGCGGCCGTAGCTGCGTCGGCGGACGACCGGGGTCGGCGCGACCCCGGAGTCGAGAAGGGTCACTCGCGCTCGCCTGCCGTGGAGCGCCTCCGGAGCGCCACGACCGTCCCGCCTCCGAGCAGCAGCAGGACCACGACGCCGATGCCGATCCAGACGCCGGTGTTGCTGCTGCTCGCTGAGTCGCCGCTGGTGGCCGACGGGTTGGCCCCGATGGCCGACGTCACGCCGTCGCAGTCGCCGGCCTGGGCGGCCGGGCGCAGCGAGCTGTAGTTGTGCGCGCCGTACTGGACGAGCATGACGCCGCCCGGGTCGGGCTGCGGCTGGAAGCAGGCGAACCGGTCGGTCCGCACGGCCTCGCCGATCGTCGTGTACGCGGTCACCAGGTACGGTGACTCGTTGAACAGCAGCTCCTGCATCTGCTTGACGATCGCGGTCCGCTTGGTCTTGTCCATCTCCCGGTTCTGCTGCTTGTACATGTCGTCGTACTGCTGGTTGCAGTACCAGGAGTCGGAGGATCCACCGCGCTGGTCGCAGGTCATGTCGGACAGGATCGAGTCCGGGTCGGGCTCGACGTACCAGTCCCACTGGAAGGCGTCGTAGTCGCCGGACAGGATCACGTCACCGAGCTTGCCGGTGTCCATCGCGGTCACCTCGGCCTTGATGCCGACCTGGCCGAGCCACTCCTTGAAGAAGTCCATGGTGTTGACCGACGCCTGCGAGGAGCTGCGGGCGAACAGCCGCATGGTCTTGAGCGGCTTGCCCTGCGGGTCGGTCCGCTGACCGTCCGCGCCCTTCTTGTAGCCGGCCTGGTCGAGCTCCTGGCCGGCCTTGGCGAGGTCGAAGGTGAATGCCTGCGACGCCGGGACGTCCCAGTGGTAGTTGTCGTAGGCGGTCGGGATGATCGTGTCGCCCGGCAGCGCCGCACCCTGGTAGGCATTCTGCACGATGCGCTTGGTGTCCACCGCGTAGCCCAGCGCGTGCCGGAACTTGGGGTCCTTCAGCGCCGCCATGCCGTCGCCGATCGGCTTCTTGGTGTCGGTGTCGATCGCCCCGGTGTTGAAGCCGATCTCCTCGAACAGCGGTGAGATGCCGTTGCGCGCGGTGATCCCCGGCTTGCCCTGCAGCGCCTTGATCTGCAGCGGCGGGATGTCTTCGACGAAGTCCACCTCGCCCTTGATCAGTGCCTGCACGGCCGGGTCGTCCGTCTTGAACACCCGGTAGTCGACCTCGTCGACGTGCGGCGTGCCGTTCCAGTAGTCGGGGTTCTTGGTGAACCGGAAGGTCGAGCCGCCCGCCGTGCCCTCGATCAGCCGGAAGGGTCCAGAGCCGATGACCGGCTTTCCCGGCTTCGGCTCGGCCGGGTAGGTAGCCATCTGCTTCTCGGTGATGTCCTTCCAGATGTGCTCGGGCACGATCGGGATCGGCAGCAGCGGCAGGACGGCGTTGGGCTGGGACAGCTTCAGCACGACGGTCTGCGGCTCCGGTGCGGTCGCCGAGGTCACCGAGCTCAGGTACGAGGACCAGTTGGTCGACTCGGTCTCACCCTTGAGCACCCGGGTGAACGTGAACGCGACGTCGGCCGCGGTCAGCGGCTGACCGTCCGACCACTTCACGCCGTCCCGCACGTGGAAGGTCCAGGTCAGGCCGTCGGCGGAGGTGTCCCAGGACTTCGCCAGGCCCGGTTCGGGCGACATGTCCTTCATCGAGTAGTTGACCAGGTAGTCGTAGGTCAGTGCCCACATCTCGTAGGAGTTCGCCTCCACGCCGAGGAACGGGTTCAGCGAGTCCACGTCGCCGGTGAGGGCCACGGTGAACGTCGACTTGGCCGGCGTGGTGGCCCCGGCGGCCGGCTGCATCGCGGCCGGTACGAGCAACGCGCCGGCCACCAGAGCGAGGGCAGAGGCCGCTCGCACGGGGGTACGGTGCGCGCTGTGACCAGTCCCCCGCAGCCGCGCCGGCAGCCGCACGAGCACACCGAGCACGCGGTCGAACGCCCGGATCCGTACCACTGGATGCGCGACCTCGACTCTGCCGAGGTGCTGGCTCACCTCGGTGCCGAGCTCGCTTGGTACGAACTTGCTACCGGACATCTGGGCTCCCTCGTGGAGACGCTGCGCTCGGAGATGGTGCGTCGGGTACCCGCTACTGACCGGTCGGTCAATTGGAGGTATCGAGGGACTTCCTACTACACGGTCCTGCCTGCGGGAAGGGAGTACACGCAACTGATGCGCGATTTCAACACCACGGGTGCAGGGGAACTGTCGGAGTCGCCGGTCCAGGAGCAGGAACTCGACGAAATCCACGGCTCTGGGGAGGTCCTGCTGGACGCCAACCTGCTGGCCGAGGAGGCCGGGTCGGGGTACGTCGAGCTCGGGCTCACCCTGGTCAGCCCGGACGGCGGCCTGCTGGCCTACTCGGTCGACACAGACGGCGACGAGGTGTACCAGCTGCGCTTCCGCGACCTGAGCACGGGCGAGGACCTGGCCGACCGGGTTCCCCGCTCCTACTACGGCGGGGCCTGGAGCGCTGACTCGGCCGCGTTCCTTTACACCGTGCACGACGAGGCCTACCGGCCCTACGAGGTGCGCCGGCACGTCATCGGCACGGCGGCCGAGCAGGACACCCTGGTCCTGGCCGAGCCGGACCCACGGTTCGAGATCAACGTGCGGACCTGCCGAAGCGGGCGCCTCGTGGTGCTCTGGTCGGCCAGCCGGGACACGAGCGAGGTCTGGGTGCTGGACGTCGACGCCACCGACGCCGTCCCGCGTTCGGTCGGCGGTCGCCGTCCGGGCGTGGAGTACCACGCCGAGCACGCCGTGCTGCCGGACGGCGAGGCCCTGCTGCTGGTCACCAATGACGGGGCCAGCGAGTTCCGGCTGGCCCGCTGCCCGGTGCCGCGCGAGGCCGACCAGGACCACCAGGACTGGCAACCCGTGCTGGCCGAGGACCCGGCCACCCGGCTGGAGCGGGTGGACGCGTTCGCCACGCACGTGGTGCTCAGCCTGCGCACCGCCGGCGAGCACCGGCTGCGCGTCCTGCCGGTCGACTCGCTGCCTGCCGGAGCGAGCGCGGGCGCCGGCCGTGACGTCGTCCCGCAGTTCGCGGCCGGCACGGTCACGCTCGGTCACAACCAGGAGTTCACCGCCTCCGCGTTCGCCGTGGTCGACCAGTCCTACGTGCACCCGCCGGTCTCGTCGGACGTCGACCTGGCCACCGGCGAGCGGGTCGAGCGGCACCGCCAGCAGGCCCCGGGCCACGACCCGGAGCAATACGTGAGCGAGACCCGCGCGTTCGCGTCCGCGGACGGCACCGACGTCCCGGTGACGATCGTGCACCACCGGGACACGTCGTTGGACGGCACCGCCCCGGCGCTGCTGTACGCCTACGGCGCGTACGAGTACACCTTCGAGCCGGACTGGGACCCCGCACTGCCGAGCCTGCTGGACCGCGGCGTGGTGTTCGCCCACGCGCACGTCCGGGGCGGCGGTGAGGGCGGGCGCAAGTGGTGGCTGGACGGCCGGCTGGGCAACAAGCAGCACACCTTCGACGACCACGTCGCGGTGGCCGACGGACTGGCCGGGCTGGTGGACGGCGACCGGCTGGCCACCCGCGGACTGAGCGCCGGCGGGCTGCTGCAGGGCGTCGTCTTCAGCCAGCGGCCGCAGCGCTGGCGGGCCGTGGTGGCCGAGGTGCCGTTCGTCGACGTGGTCAGCACGATGTTCGACGCGGACATCCCGCTGACCGTGAACGAGTGGGACGAGTGGGGTGACCCGCGCCGCAAGGACGAGTTCGACTGGCTGCTGGCCTACTCGCCGTACGACAACCTGCCGCCGGCGGGCAACCGTCCGGACCTGCTGGTCACCGGCGCCCTGCACGACCCGAGGGTGATGGTGTGGGAGCCCGCCAAGTGGGTGGCCGCCCTGCGGCACGGCGACCCCGCCTGGGGGCCGCGCTGCCTGTTCCGCTGCCAGACCGGTGCGGGTGCGCACGCCGGGCCGTCCGGGCGGTTCGCGCATCTCGGCTACGAGGCCGAGGTGTACTCCTGGGTGCTCGATCGGCTGCAGGTTACTGACGCGCTGGTCAGTAAGAGCCTAGGCTGACCCGGTGATCAGGACCACGCCGTTCCACCCGCGGCTCAGCCAGCTCAACACGCAGGGGCTGTACACGCACTGGCAGGGCTACCTGTCGGCCATGCGGTACAGCCACGCGCCCAAGCACGAGTACTTCGCCGTGCGCAACGGGGTCGGGCTGTTCGACACCTCCCCGCTGTTCAAGTACCGGATCTACGGCCCGGACGCCGAGCGCCTGCTGGCGGGGCTGCTCGTGCGCGACATCCGCACCTGCCGACCGGGCCGCGCGCAGTACACCCTGTGGTGCGACGAGCGCGGGTTCGTGATGGAGGACGGCGTCGTGTTCCGGCACTCGGACAACGACTTCCTGCTCACTGCCGCCCGGCCCAACCTGGGCTGGCTCGCCGGGCACGCCAGCGGCCTGCGGGTCGGCTTCGAGGACGTCTCGGACGCCTACGGCGTGCTGGCCGTCCAAGGCCCGCGCTCCCGGGCGGCGCTGGCCGCGCTGCTGCCGGCGGTGGACTCGCTCGCCTTCATGGAGCACACGCCGGCCAAGGTCGCCTCGGCCGCCGTCACGTTGTCCCGCACCGGCTACACCGGCGACCTCGGCTTCGAGGTGACCGTCGGCGCGGACGACGCCCTGGACGTCCTGGACGCCGTGCTCGAGGCCGGCAAGGCGCACAGCCTGCGCCCGTATGGCGAGGAGGCGATGACGATGCTGCGGATCGAGGCCGGCCTGCCGCTGGTCGACGTCGAGTGGCACAACAGCCGCCTCGCCTTCACCGACCACGAGCGGGTCACGCCGACCGAGCTGGGCATGGGGTGGATGCTGCGCGGGCTGCAGGACGACGACCGCTCGTTCATCGGCGGCGCGGCGATCCGTCGCGAGCTGGCCGGACGCACCTCGCGATGGGCCGCTGTCTCGGTCGTCGTCGACTGGCAGGAGTGGGACTCGCTGTACCGCGACGCCGGCCTGCTGCCGCCGAAGAACGAGAACCCACTGCCGTACGAGTCGATGCTGTACGACGACGACGGCGGCGCACAGGTCGGCTACGTCACCAGCTTCATGTACTCGCCGGTGCTGCAGCGCCACATCGGACTGGCCCGGGTGCGCCCGCACCTGGCGCCCAGCGCCGGCTCGCCCGGCGGGTCCGTACGGATGGAGCTGGCGATCCAGCACCACAACACCACCGTCGCGGCGCGCACGGCGAAGATGCCCCTGTTCAACCCCCCGAGGAAGACGGCCAAGCCATGACGACCGCCAGCTCGACGACCGCCGGCCCGAGCGGCGACCGCTCGACCTACGACGCCATCGTGGTCGGTGGCGGCCACAACGGGCTGGTCAACGCCGGCTACCTGGCCAAGGCCGGTCTGCGCACGCTGGTGCTGGAGCGCCGCGGCCTGGTCGGTGGCGCGGCGATCACCGAGGAGCTGGTGCCGGGCTTCTCCTTCACCACGTTCTCCTACGCGCTGAGCCTGCTGCGCCCGCAGATCATCGCCGAGCTCGACCTCGTGCAGCACGGGTTCATGCCACTGATGATGCCGTCCTCGTTCCACCCCACCGGGGACGGCGACTACCTGCTGTTCGGCGACGACCACGGCCAGAACATCCAGGAGATCCGTCGGCACTCACCGCGGGACGCCGACAGCTACGACCGCTACCACCACGACCTGGACCGCGTCGTCCAGGCGGTGCGACCGCTGTTCGACAACCCCCCGCCCAACCTGTTCGGCAAGGACCCGCAGGATCAGGCCGACGTCGGCTGGCTGCTGGACCACCTCGGCGGCATCGAGCAGAAGGTGGTCCACGACGTGGTGCGGCTGCTCACCGGTAGCGCCTCGGACTGGCTCGAGGACTACTTCGTGCACGAGGCGGTCAAGGGTTACCACGCGTCGTCCAGCGTGATCGGCTCGAAGGTCGGCCCGATGTCACCGGGGTCCGGGCTCGTGCTGCTGTTCCACAAGATGGGCGAGCACGACGGGCACCTCGGCTCGTGGGCCTTCCACAAGGGCGGCAACGGCGGCTTCACCCAGGTGCTGGCCCGGGCGGCCGAGTCGTTCGGCGCGGAGATCCGGGTCGATGCACCGGTCAGCTCGGTGCTCACCCACGAGGGGCGCGCTGTCGGGGTCGCCCTCGAGGACGGCACCGAGCTGCGGGCGCCGGTCGTGGTGTCCGCGCTCGACCCGCGCCGCACGTTCCTCGAGCTGGTCAACCCGCGCGAGCTGCCGGCGGACCTGGTGGACAACATCGAGCGGATGAAGTTCCGCGGCGTGTCTGCGAAGGTCAACTTCGCCCTCGACGGACTGCCGGTCTTCCCCGCCCTGCGGGACACCACCGATCACTACGGCGGCTTCCTGAACCTCGGCCCGACCATCGAGTACGTCGAGCGCGCCTTCGACGCCAGCAAGTACGGCTGGTACAGCGAGCGGCCCTACATCGACGCCTCGATCCAGTCGATGGTCGACCCGGACATGGCCCCGCCCGGCAAGCACGTCATGTCGTGCTTCGTGCAGTACGCGCCGTACGAGCTCAAGGGCAGCGACTGGGACACCGAGCGCGAACCCTTCGCGGACAAGGCGCAGGCGGTGCTGGAGTCGCACTTCCCGGGCTTCGGCGACCTGGTGCTGCACCGCGAGGTCGTCACGCCTCTGGACATCGAGCGGGTCACCGGGCTCACCGAGGGCAACATCTTCGCCGGCGAGTTCCTGGCGCCACAGATGTACTTCTTCCGGCCCGCCCCGGGGTGGAGCCAGTACGCCACGCCGATCGACGGCTACTACCAGTGCGGCTCGGGCACTCACCCCGGTGGCTGCGTGATCGGGGCACCCGGCAAGCTCGCCAGCCAGCGGATTCTGCGCGACCTGCGCGAGTAAGCCTGGAACACTCGGACCATCGCGACCTGCAGCACGACCTTCGTGCGGCCGTTCGCGAGGTCGGGAGGGGGTCCGATGGCGCTGGAGGATCGGCTCTGGAACGAGGACGCCCTGGCGCGCTACGGCGGTGACCGGGCGGCCCAGCAGGGCGCGTTGCTCGAGCAGTACAAGCTGTACGTCGAGATGGCCGACCGGGTCAGCCAGCGACGAGGGCTGACCAACACGTTCTTCCTCACCCTGAACACCGCGATCTTCGCCCTGGTCGCCGCTCTGCGGTCCGGCCGACCCGAACAGCCCTGGTGGCTGGCGTTCCCGCTGACCGCGTTGCTCGGCCAGTGCCTCGCCTGGTTCTGGCTCGTCCGTTCGTACCGGCTGCTCAACACGGCCAAGTACGAGGTGGTGAGGCTGCTCGAGACCCGGCTGCCGGCGTCCCCCTACGCGCGAGGCGAGTGGCGTGCCCTCGATGAGGGCAAGGGTCTGCGGCGGTACTGGCCGCTCACGTACATCGAGACCTGTATCCCGATCCTGTTCGCGCTGACCTACCTGGCGGCCTTCGTGGCTGTGCTGTCCGCGTAGGCAGGGGGCGAACGTGAAGCGCCGGGCTCTGACGGTGTTCGTCAGCTACCGCCGCAGCGACGTCAGCGGCTATGCCGGCCGGATCACCGACGCCTTGGGGGCGGCGCTGGGCAGGGCGAACGTGTTCCAGGACGTCGCGACGATCGTCCCGGGGGTCGACTTCCCCGAGGAGGTGGACGGCTGGCTGGCTCGCTCGGACGCACTGCTGGCGATCATCGGACCCGGCTGGCTCGGTGCTCTCACCGCGGAGGGTGAGCGCCGGCTTTTCCAGGCGGACGACCTGGTCCGGATGGAGGTCGCGCACGGGCTGCGCTCGGACGTCCGGGTCGTGCCGGTGCTGGTCGGCGGAGCCGCCCTGCCCAGCGCCGCGGAGCTGCCGCAGGACCTGAAGGAGCTGGCGACCCGGCAGGCCATCACGCTGCGGGACGACACTTTCCACCAGGACGTCGAGCGGCTGCTGCGGTCGTTGCGCGGCGAGCCGAGCCTTGCACCACAGGGGCTGCGCGGCCGTCGCGCCCGGCTCGGCGTCGCGGCCGGGCTCGTCGCGCTCGCCCTCGCCGCCGGTGGGAGCGCCTGGTGGTACGTGCAGAACCAGCGCGACGACGGATCGAACGCCGACCCGGGCGGCTGCCCCTCGACGTCCGGCACCGACTGGCACGACATCGACGTCGTCGCAGACCGGACCGTGGACCTGTCCGACGGCACGGCCGGCTCGCTAGCCTTCTCGGCCAGATCAGCGCGCTGGCGACCGGCCACGGACGGGCAGTGGCTCGTCGTCTTGGACACGCAGATGCTCAACAACACCAACGACTCCCACGCTCACGCGTACTACTACTACGAGAACCTTCGGGTGGCCCGTCACCCCTTCAAGGTCTACTGCTTCGACAAGCCGTCGACCGACGCGGGAAAGCAGGAGGCCGTCGATGCGCGGGTCGGCTTCTACGTGACCTGCCAACCGGTTGGCCTGATGGAGGTCGTGCTGCAGAACGAGCAGGTGGACAGCGAGGTGCTCGCCTTCACCAGCTCCACTGAGCCGGCGGAGTGCCAGGCGGCCAGTCCCGCGGGCTGAACCCGGGCGGGTGAGCTAGTTCTGGTAGACGGTTCCGGGTGGCGGTGTCCTCCCGGTCACGAGGTAGCGGTCGATCGCGTCGCGGGTGCGGCTGGGTCCGTGCGTCAGGTACGTCGTGTGACCGTCGCCGGCCCGAGTCACCAGCACGCTGGTGCGCAGCTCCGTGGCCATCTGCTGGGCCCACACGTACTGCGTCGACGGGTCGTGGGTGGCGTTGACCAGCAGGATCGGCGGCGTGCCGGTGACCTCGATCGGCGCGGGCGGGTTGGTCGCGGGAGCCGGCCAGCCGAGGCAGCCGGCCAGGATGGTCCAGGACTGGCTGGCGCCGCGCAGCCGCGGCGACAGCAGCTGCCCGAAAGCCTCGTAGCGCTGCATGTCGGCGAACGTGTGGATCGGGTCGGGCCAGTCCAGGCACTCGACGGCCAGACCCCCGGCGTTCATCGCGCCGTCGTCCGGCGCCGAGGCCAGGGGCATCGAGAACCCGCTGGCATCCCCGGCCGCGGCCTGGGCCAGCGCCACCGCGAGGTCGTTCCAGCCGTCGGGGGCGATGAACGGGATCGGGGTCTTGAACAGCAGCAACCCCTGCGTGTTGAACCGGATGTCGTCCCCGGTGACCTCGGGGCGGCAGCCGTTGGTTGCGCAGCCCGAGGCCGGGATCGGGTGCTGGTCCGCGGTGGCGACGACCCGGTCGAACAGCGGCAGCACGGGACGCCCGTGCAGGGCGCAGCTCGCCGTCTGGTCGCACCAGCGCGCGAAGCGCTTCAGCTCGATGTCGTAGCCCGTCTCCTCGTCGGCGAACAGCGTGGTGGCAGGCAGCGAGTGCACCAGCGCACCGTCCAGCGCCATGGTGCGGATGCGGTGCGGGTACAGGTCGGCGTAGGTCTCACCGAGCTGGGTGCCGTACGAGAGGCCGAGGTAGTTGAGCTTGCCTTCACCGAGCGCTTGCCGCAGGGCCTCGATGTCCTTGGCCGCGCTCAGGGTGTCCACGTGCTCCAGCAGCGGACCGGTCAGCCGTCGGCAGCTCTCGCCGAACGCCCGGTTGTGCGCCACCAGCCGGCGGAACCCAGCCTCGGTCTTCGGGAAGAGCGAAACCCGCGCGTTGAACACGGCCGGGTCGCACTTGACCGGGTTGCTGAGCCCGACCCCGCGCGGGTCGAGGCCGATCAGGTCGAAGTGCCGACGGACCCCTGCGGAGAAGAACCCGGCGCCGATCGACTCGCCGTAGACGATCTCGGTGCCGGACCCACCCGGGCCGCCTGGGTTGAACACCAGGCTGCCCACCCGCGGTCCGCCGACGGCGGGCAGCCGGTCGACCGTGACGACCGTCTTGGCGCCGCCCGGGTGGGCGTAGTCAAGCGGCACCGCGACGGACGCGCACTGCAGCTCGGCCGGTGCGTCCGGGAACGGGCACGGCGTCCAGTGCAGCTGTTGGGCTGCAACAGGTGCGGAGCGAGCGGCCGCGGCCGGTCCTGCTCCGGTGGTGACCACCGAGGCGATCGCCAGCACAAGAGCCAACCCGACCGCCACGGCCGTCGGGACAGCTGGCCGGTACGTCCGCATTCTGCGCTGCTGTGGCATCGTCTGTTCCCCCGTCGTGAGACCGTTGCCGAGCCTTCGCCGGTATGCCCGGTTTGTCAACGCCCTCACAGGCGCGCGGTCGTGGCCGCGTCGGGTCGACCGTCGTAGTACTGCTCGAGCACCAGGTCGAACACCGGTTGCTGCGCAGCCACCGCGGCGAACAAGGTCATCGACGAGCGGACCTTCAGCGCGTCGATGCCCCCCAGGACGGCCACGGGGTCGTGGCCCGGCAGGGCGGTCAGCGCCCGAGCGCACTCCAGCAGCCGCGGCCCGAGCACCGGGTGGTCCAGGTACGCGGCGGCCTCCGGGGAGCCGCTGATCGCATACTCCTGCGCCATCGGGCTGTGGCCCAGGCCGGCGATCTGGGGGAAGACGAACCAGACCCAGTGCGAGCGCTTGCCGCCCGCACGCAGCTCGCGCAGCGCCTGGTCATAGGTGCCGCCGCCATCCTGGGCGTCGACGAAACGCTGCAGCCTGAATGGATCTGCCACGGTGGCCCCTCCAGGCGCGCTGCCTCAGCGCTCCACCCGATCGTCCATCGCCCGAGCGTCCATCGCCCGAGCGTCCATCGCCCGCTCGTCAGTCACCCGATCGTCGGTCACCCGATCGTCGGTCACCCGATCGTCGGTCACCCGCTCGTCGGTCACCCGCTCGTCGGTCACCGTGGCCGGGTCGACCTCGTCCGCCCGGCGCAGCTGCTCCTCCTGCTCCCCACGGGCCGAAGCGGCCTCCTCCTGTCGTGACTGCGCGTCCGCCTGCAGCTGAGCCGCCTGGGCCGCCTTGACGTCCGCCTCCGCCTGGGCCTGACGGGCCCGCGCGTCGACCTCGGCCGCTGCGGCCTCACGGCGCTGCACCTCGACCTCATGAGCCTGCGCCTGCTCGCGCAGCGCCTGCGCCTCCCGGCTTCGCCGGACTGCCTGGCGTCGACGCGACATCGCGAGGAACACCGCGACGACCACCGCGACCACCACGACCGCGATGACGATCCAAAGAACGGTCGACCCGTCCATCACTGCTCTCCTGACCTAGCCGGTCCCCTGCTTGTCTCGATGGAAGCGGCAGCAGGGGGTTTCGGCAACTCGGGGCCGGACGGGCCAGCTCGGAACGGACTCCAGCGGCGCCCTCACGCGCGCTGCTGGCTGCCGGGCTTGACCTCGACGTGCGGACGGGACTGCCACAGCGCCCACTCCGCGCTGACCTCCCCCGCCGTGTGCAGCAGCTTGGGCAGGTGCTCACGCAGCAGCAGCTGGGTGGAGGTCTCGGCGGCGTGCACCGTCACGTTCATGGCCGCCCGGACGACGCCCGCGCCGTCCCGCACCGGAACGGCGATCGACCGGACGCCGGGTGCGAGCTCCTCGTCGGCCAGCGCCCACCCCCTGGCCCGCACCTGGATCAGCTCCTCGTGCAGGTGCTGCGACGACCGGCCGATGTAGGGCGGCAGCGCGGACCGGCTGGGCACGGCGAGGGCGACGGCCAGCTCGTCCGGCGGCAGCGCAGCCAACAGCACCTTGCCCTGGGACGTCGGGACCGCTGGGAAGCGGGTGCCGATCTCGACCCGCAGCGCGATCAGCTTCGGCACCGAGACCCGGGCGACGTAGACGATGTCCGAACCGTCGAGCTGGGCCATCGACGACGACTCGCCGGTGCTGGCGACCAGCTCCTGCAGGTGCGGGCGAGCGATGTCCCACATGCCCTGCGAGGCGATGTAGGCCATCCCGAGTGAGAGCACCCGCGGGGTCGGCTCGAACGCGCCGTCCACCGAGCGGACGAAACCCAGCTCCTCCAACGTCTTCAGCAGCCGGCGAGCCGTCGGGCGAGCCAGGCCGGCGTTCGCCGCGACCTCGCTCAGGGACAACCGACGGTGGTCCACGTCGAAGCAGGCCAGGATGTCCAGCCCGCGGGCCAGCGCCTCGACGAAGTCAGGACCCGTCCCCCGTCCCGCCATCTGACGGCTCAGCTCCCGTCGTCCGCGGTCAGGCCGAACACGCTGCCGCGCGCCTGGTGCGTGCTGTCGGACTTGTAGGCCGTGTATTGGTAGGGGTTGTCCAGCACCTCGTCGTGCGGTAGGTCGGGGTTCATGCCGCCGGCCCAGGCGTCCGCACCGAGGGTGGAACGCAGGTACTCGACCGTGTCCTGCACCTGCCCGCGCACGGCGGCCAGGTCGGCACCGACGAGCCGGTGCTGGTACTTGACCACCCGGCCGTCCACCAGCACCGTGTGCACGTCGCCGCGCTGCGCCTGGAAGGCGATGTGGCCGTAGGGGTTCAGCAGCGGGAACGACACCGGCGAGGCGTCGTTCTTGATCAGCACGACGTCCGCCTTCTTGCCTGGCTGCAGGCTGCCCAGGTCGTCGCGACCGAGCGCGGCAGCGCCGCCGCGGGTGGCCCACTGCACGACGTGCTCGGCGCGCAGGTGCACGTTGGTCACCGTGTCGCCCTTGATGTGCGCCTCCAGGTGCTCGCGCGAGCGGTCCGCGCCGAGCGTGGTCCGCATGGCAGAGAACAGATCTCCACTCCACCAGACGCTGGTGTCCATCGAGAGCGACACCGGGATGTCGTGCCGGCGGACCTGCCAGGTGGGCGGGTAGCCCTGGCCGGCGCTCTGCTCGGACTCGGTGGACACCGAGATGCTGCCACCGGTCGCGGCGATGCGGTGGTAGGAGTCGGGCTCCAGGGTCGCCGCGTGCACATAGACGTTCTCCGGTGTCATGAATCCGTTCTCGTGCATCAGCTTGATGCCCGCGTCGTTGGTCGCACCCCAGACGCCGGCGTGGGTCGTGACCGGCAGGCCGAGCTCGCGGGCCACCTCGAAGGCGGCACGCTCGGGGAACTCCGGGTCGCCCGTGACGTCGAAGGCGAGCTGGAAGCCGAGCATGTCGCCGGCCCCGGTGCGCCGCCGCTCCAGGAAGGACTGCACGGACTTGTCCGCGGTCCACTCCCACGGAGCGGCCTGGATGTTGCCGTAGGCCAGCACGAACCGGCCCGGCACCGCCTGCAGCGCGTCGACGGCCGCCTCGGCGTGGTCCACGCTCTGCAAGCCGTGCGACCAGTCGACCGTGGTGGTGACCCCGGCCTCCAGCGCGTCCCAGGCCGAGACCAGGTTGCCGGCGTGCACGTCCTGCGGGCGGAACACCTTGCCGTGCTCGAGGTAGTACCAGACGAAGTACTGGGTCAGCGTCCAGTCCGCGCCGTAGCCGCGCATCGCGGTCTGCCACATGTGCCGGTGGGTGTCGATCATGCCTGGCATGACGATGCCGCCGGTCGCGTCGATCTCGAAGGTGCCGTCCGGGACGTCGAGGGCCGCGCCGACCGCAGCCACCCGGTCGTCCACCACCAGCACGTCGGCGTTCTCGAGCACCGTGCCCGCGTCGTCCATGGTCAGGACCGTCCCGCCGCGCAGCACGACCGGGCGACCCGGCTCGGGCGACGACACCTCGATGTGCACGTTCGACACAGCTTCCTCCGTTGGCAGCTCGGCGCATCGGACGACTGTCCGCTCAGCGGTCGCACTCACCATGATCCCGGGCCGAGACGCTGTCAACCCCCTCCCCACTTGTGGCGAGGTATCGGGGTCTCGGAGCCTGCTGAGGCACCGATACCTCGCCACAAGTGGGGATGTGCGGTGGGGGTTCTCCGGCCTTGACAGTGGGAGGAGCGCCAACGCAGACTCGAGAGCGATTGACGGACGAGTGTCCGCATCGCGGCGAAGGGATGCGACCGAATGGCCAGGCAGGCGATTGGTGGCACGCACCCGGCGGCGACCGGACCGTTGGCCGGGCTGCTGGTCGCCGACTTCTCCCGGATCCTGGCCGGTCCCTACGCGACGATGCTGCTCGCCGACCTCGGGGCCGACGTGATCAAGGTCGAGGGGCCGGCCGGCGACGACACCCGCGGGTGGGTGCCGCCGGTGCGCGACGGCGTCTCCACCTACTTCCTCGGCGTCAACCGCGGCAAGCGCTCCATCGCCCTGGACCTGCGCGACGAGCAGGACGCCCGGCTGGCCCGCGAGCTGGCCAGGCGGGCCGACATCCTGATCGAGAACTTCAAGCCGGGCGGCCTGGCGAAGTACGGCCTGGACTACCCATCGGTGCGCCAGAGCAACCCCGCAGTGGTCTACAGCTCGATCAGCGGGTTCGGTTCCGGTGCAGGGCGCGAGGTGCCCGGCTACGACCTGATGGTGCAGGCCATGAGCGGGCTGATGAGTCTGACCGGCGACCCGAG
Organism: Angustibacter sp. McL0619; assembly: GCF_049994355.1. Taxonomy (NCBI): domain Bacteria; kingdom Bacillati; phylum Actinomycetota; class Actinomycetes; order Kineosporiales; family Kineosporiaceae; genus Angustibacter; species Angustibacter sp. McL0619. The sequence continues at coordinate 3,845,908 of NZ_CP188257.1, forward strand.
CGGGCCACCGTACCGGGCCGGCATCTCGGTGTTCGACGTGATGGCCGGCAACCACGCCGTCATCGGGATCCTCGCAGCGCTGCGACACCGGGAGGCCACGGGTGAGGGGCAGCTGGTCGAGGTGAACCTGCTGTCCTCGGCGCTGACCGGGCTGGTCAACCACAGCTCCGCCTACGTCGCCGGCGGCGTGGTGCCGTTCCGGATGGGCAACGCCCACCCCAGCGTCTTCCCGTACGAGCCGCTGCCCACCGCGGACGACGACCTGATCATCGCCGCGGCCAACGACGGCCAGTTCCGCAAGCTCTGCGCGGTGCTCGGTATCCCGGACGTCGCGGAGGACCCGCGCTACGCACGGAACGCGGAGCGCACCACCAACCGCGACGAGCTGCGCACCGTGCTGGTCGAGCAGCTCAAGAGGCGGCCGGCCCTGGAGTGGTTCGACCTGCTGGTCGAGGCGGGTGTGCCGAGCGGCCCGATCCAGACCATCGACGGCGGCTTCGCGATGGCTGAGCGGTTCGAGCTCGACCCGGTGGTGCAGGTCGGCGAGGGCGAGCGGGCCATGCCCACCACCCGGCACCCGGTGCGCCTCTCGCTCACCCCGGCCAGCTACCGGCTGCCGCCGCCCGAGCTGGACGAGCACGGCGAGGAGCTGCGGCAGTGGCTGAGCGCGCCGCCGGACGGCGTCGATGACTGAGCCGCACCCGACGGCGCCCAGCTACCCGACGGCCCTGGGCGCCTCCAGCCGGGACGCCATCACCCTGCTCGGCCAGGACCTGGCGGCCGACGTGATGGGAACGGTCGGCTTCGGTGAGCTGGCTTTCTGGCTGGCCACCCAACGCCGGCCGAGCACCGGAGAGGTCCGGGTGTTCGAGGCAGTGCTCGCCGCCCTGGCCGACCACGGCTTCACCCCGACCGCGATCGTCACCCGGCTCACCTACCTGTCCGCACCGGACTCCGTGCAGGGTGCGCTGGCCGCCGGCCTGCTCGGTGGCGGGTCGCGCTTCCTCGGGGTCACCGAGGACACCGGGCGCTTCCTGCACGACGTGCTGACCGGCCGGGAGGGCACGGCGCCGCAGGACGAGTCCGGCTGGGACGCACTGGCGCTGGAAACCGTTGCAGCGCAACGAGCCACAGGTCGGTTCGTGCCCGGCCTCGGCCACCACGTGCACAAGGACGCCGACCCGCGCACGCCCCGGCTGATGCAGATCGCCCGCGAGGAGGACCTGTTCGGCCCGCACCTGGCCCTGTTCGAGGCGATCGGACGGGTGCACCCGCAGGTGCTGGGTCGCACCCTGCCGCTGAACGGCGCCGGGGTCTGCGGGGCGGCGCTGGCCGACCTCGGACTGCCGCTGGAGCTGCTGCGTGGGTTCGCCCTGCTGGCCCGCACCGCCGGCCTGATCGGCCAGCTGGCCGAGGAGCTGCGCCGGCCCGTGGCGAACGAGATCTTCCTGTCCGTGGACCTGAACAACCGTTCCGTCCCACCGGAGCCGTACGAGCCCGCCGTCGAGAGTGCAGGAGGTTCCTGATGGCCGAGCTGGTCGCCGTCATCGCGTCCACCCACCACCCGTTCTACCTGCGGGCGAGCACCTCGAGCGGGGACGAGCGACCGCCGTTCGCGGACGAGTGGGTGCGCAAGGTCGAGGCCTTCCGCGAGACGCTGACCAAGGCTGAGCCGGACGTCCTGCTGATGATCGGGTCGGACCACTTCCACCAGCTGTGGCTGGACAACATGCCGCAGTTCCTGGTCGGGCACGCCGAGCAGTACGACGCCAACTGGTACAACGAGGAACGCGAGTTCGGCCTGCCGCGGATGCACATGAAGGGCGACCGCGACCTGTCCGGGTACCTGCTGCGCGAGGGTCTGGACGCCGGCTTCGACCTCGCGTTCAGCAACGAGCTGCGGATCGACCACAGCGTGACCTGCCCGATCATCACTTTGCGCCCGCAGAACGACCTGCCGATCGTGCCGATCTACACCAACATCTTCGCCCCGCCGCTGCCGCAGCCGAAGCGCTTCGTGCAGCTCGGGCAGGCGATCCGGCAGATGGTCGAGGCGTGGCCGAGCGACAAGCGGGTGGCGATCATCGGCACCGGTCATCTCTCCCTCGAGCTCGGCGGACCACGCCAGTTCGGCCCGCACGGCCCGGACCCGGAGTTCGACGCCAGGGCCGTCGAGTGGATCGCCTCCGGTGACCTCGAAGGCTGCCTGTCCGAGGTGAGCCTGGACAGCCTGCACGCGCCGGGCAACGCCACCCACGGGTTCATGGACTTCATGCTGATGATGGGAGTCGCCGGCGAGGGCCGCAAGGCCGACTACGTCGACACGCTCGACTTGTTCCACACCATGGAGGCCTACTTCACTTGGTACCCGAACGGAGCGCCGCGATGAGCAAGTACCTGGTGAACAAGTTCCTGTTCACCATCGACCGCGACCCCGAGCTGGTGGAGCGCTACCGCGAGGACCCGCGCGGCACTGTGCAGTGGTGGGAGACCGAGCGGGCCAACCACCTGCTGAGCTGCACCTCCGGCGAGGCGTCCACCTGGCTGGCCTTCGATGCCGCCGAGCGCGAAGCACTCGCCAGCCACGACCACGTCGCCCTGTTCGAGATGGGCGCACACCCGTTCCTGACCCTGACGCTGTTCATCGCGATGTTCGAGCGGGACTTCGACGAGCCCCTGGGCTACCAGCTGCGGTACGGCGAGGCGCTCAAGCACTTCAGCCTGCCCTACACCGACATCACCACCTGAGCATGCGCGGCGCCCAGATCCGCGAGCCAGGCCAGCCACCGACAGTCGGCCACCTGGCTGCACTCGAAGCCGGACCCGACGAGGTGCTGATCGAGGTGATCGCCGCACCCATCACCCCGCTGGACCTGTTGTGCGCCAGCGGGAGGTCGTACTTCGGGGTGCCGCGCACGCCGTACGTGCCGGGCGTGCAAGGGGTCGGCGTAGCCGATGGCCGACTGGTCTGGTTCCCCACCGATGCAGGGATGCGTCCGGTGGACGGAAGCATGTCCGCGTTCGCCGTGGCCCAACGGTCCCAGCTCGTCGCGCTGCCGGCCGGGGCGAACCCGACAACCGTTGCGGCACTGGGACTGTCGGCCGTCGCGGCCTGGATGGCTCTGCGCTGGCGCGGCGGCCTGGCCGTAGGTGAGCAGGTGCTGGTGCTCGGCGCCGGTGGCGCGGTCGGCCAGGCCGCGGTGCAGATCGCCAGGCACGCGGGAGCGCGACGGGTGGTCGCCGCCGCCCGCTCGCTCGAGGCGCAGGCGCGCGCGGCCCAGGCGGGCGCCGACGCCGTCGTGGCGCTGGACACCGACGACGTCGCCGTGCTGGCCGACCGTCTGGCCGAGGCCTGCGAGGGTCCGCTCGACCTGGTCCTGGACCCGCTGTTCGGCCCGGCGGCGGCCGCCGCGACTCGGGTGCTCGGGCCGGGTGGGCGCCTGGTTCACCTCGGCGGGTCGGCGTCGGAGACCGCTCCGATCGACTCCTCGACGCTGCGCAGCAAATCGTTGCGGCTGCTGGGCTATACGAACAATGAGCTCACCGACGACCAGCGCCGCGAGGCGCTCACGGCCGTCGTCGACCTCTCCCTGGCCGGCGGCCTGGAGGTGGTGCACGAGGTGGTCGCGCTGGACGACGTCGCAGACGCCTGGCAGCGGCAGGCCAGCGGGACCAGACACGCGCGTGTCGTGCTGACCCCGCTGACCTGATCGCCAGGGTCTTGCGGGCCGAAGCAGTCAGGAGTAGGCAGTCCCTCGTAACGGCCGAGGAAGGGCAAGCCCATGAAGCGAACCATCGCCGTCGTCGCCGCCGTAGCCATCGCTGCGGGTGCACTGGTCACCGCCGGTTCCGCCGACGCGGCACCGTCAGCTGCTCGGACGACGGCCACGGCCGCCGCGCGGAGCGTGCCCGTGACGCCGTCCAGCATCGACTGGGGACCGTGCGACGACCCGACGCTTCAGGAGGTCGGCGCCGTCTGCGGGATGCTCGCCGTCCCCCTCGACTACGCCAAGCCGCATGGCCGCAAGATCCACCTCGCGGTCTCGATGGTCCGCCACACCGTCCCGGACAGCCAGTACCAAGGAATCATGCTGGTCAACCCGGGAGGCCCGGGCGGCTCGGGGCTCGTCCTCTCCTTCCTCGGCGAGTTCGTGCCGAACGGCGCCGGTGACTACTACGACTGGATCGGCTTCGATCCCCGCGGTGTCGGCGCCAGCACGCCGTCCCTGTCCTGCATCCCGGACTACAACCAGGGGCCACGCCCGAACTACACGCCGGTCAACCAGCACGTGGAACGCGCCTGGCTCAAGCGTTCTGCCGCGTACGGCAAGGCCTGCGAGCGTGACGGCGGGGCTCTGCTGAACCACGTCACCACCGCGGACAGCGCTCGCGACATGAACAGCATCCGGATCGCGATGGGCCAGCAGAAGCTCAACTACTTCGGCTTCTCCTACGGCACCTACCTCGGCTCGGTCTTCGGCACGATGTTCCCGAACCGGCTGCGCCGCGCGGTGTTCGACTCCACCGTCGACCCGACCCACGCCTGGTACCAGGCGAACCTCGATCAGGACGTCGCGTTCGAGCGAAACATCAAGGTCTGGTTCGCGTGGGTGGCCAAGTACGACAGCGTTTACCACCTGGGCAAGACCGAGGCCAAGGTGGAGGCGCTGTACTACAAGACGCAGTCCCAGCTGTTCAAGCACCCCGCCGGCGGCGTGGTCGGCGGCGATGAATGGGCGGACATCCTGCTCGGAGCGGGCTACTTCCAAGCGACCTGGCTGGACCTCGGGGACCTGTTCTCCGCCTGGGTGAACAACCACGACACGGCCCGTCTGGTCGAGGAGTACGAGGCCACCGAGAGCATCGGCGACGACAACAACTACGCGATGTACCTGGCCACTGAGTGCAGCGACGCCCCGTGGCCGCAGAACTACGCCAAGATCAAGCGCGACAACCTCGCGGTCGCCCGCAACCACCCGTTCGTCACGTGGGCGAACGCCTGGTTCAACGGTCCGTGCCTGGGCTGGCCGGGTGAGGCCCGCAAGGCTGCAGTGAAGGTCGACGGCAGTGCGGTCCAGAGCCTGCTGATGATCGACGAGAAGCTCGACGCGGCAACGCCCTATTCGGGCAGTCTGGTGGTGCGCAAGCTGTTCCCGAACGCCAGCCTGATCGCGCTGCCCGGCGGCACGTCGCATGCGAACTCGCTTTTCGGCGATGCCTGCGAGGACGACCAGATCGCGGCCTACCTCGCCGACGGCACGCTGCCGGCACGTAGGCCGGGCAACCGGGCCGACGCGTACTGCGCACCGCTGCCGGTGCCGGACCCGACTGCCGCGGCGGCGGCTCGCACCCTCAAGCAGTCCGCAGTGGCCGCCGAGCTCGTCAGGCTCAGGTTGGCGGCCACACGAGCGGGATGACGGTGATCGAGACGACGAACCACCAGAGCATCACCGGGAGTCCGAGCTTCCAGTAGTCGCCGAACCGGTAGCCGCCGGGAGACATGATCATCATGTTTCCCGGCGTGGCGATCGGGGTCAGCAGCGCCGCGCACCCCGCGACCGCGACGAGCATCAGGACCGGCTGGACGGAGGTGCCGGTGGCCTGAGCCGCAGCGATCGCGATGGGGGTGACCACCAGCACGGTGGCCGTGTTGCTGACCACCTGGCCGAGCGCCGCGGTCAGCACGAACAGCGCGACCAGCAGGAGGTACGGGCTGCCGTCGCCGACGAGGTCGATGATCAGCGCCGAGACCCGGTCCGCGGCACCGCTGCTCTCGATCGCGGTCGACAGCGGGATCATCGCGCCGACCAGCACCACCGTCTGCCATGAGATCGCCCGGTAGGCCTGCGGGACCGTGACGACCTGGCCCAGCACCATCGCGAGGGCCGCGACCAGCCCGGCGATGGCCGGCGGCACCTGTCCGGACGCCAGCATCACCACCAGCCCGGCGAGCACGACCACCGCGCGCGTCGCCTTCGGCCCCCAGGGCACTGCCTGACGGCGGACGACCTCCGGCGAGTCGACGAGCAGCACGTCACGGTCCCGGTTGAGCCGGTCGAGCGCCGACCAGCGCCCGTGCAACAGGATCGCGTCGCCCTCGGCGAGCTCCATCGGTCCTTCGCCCAGGTCCTTGCCGAGGCGCTGCACCGCCAGGATGACCAGCTCGTGCTCACGTTGCATGCCCGGGTAGACGGTCTCGCCGACCAGCCGGGAGCGCGGCGGGACCACCACCTCGGCCACCCCGGCCTCCCGGGTCAGCAGGTCCGCCGCCGCGGCCGAACCGGTCAGGTGGACCGCCAGCCCCTGGGACAGCGCGAAGTGCGTGACCTCGGAACCAGGACCGGTCACCACCAGGACGTCGTCGTCGTGGACCTCACCGAGGACGGACGCACCGGCGCCGTCCTCGACCGCGATGAGCTGCACGCCAGGGAACTCCGCCAGGTCGACGTCCGCCGGCGCCGCCCCGATCAGCGGTGAGCGCGAACGCACCCGTAACCGGTAGAACCCGTCGGTGAGCTCGTAGTGCGCCTCGATGGTCTCCGCATGCTGACCGAGGTCCGGTGGAGTGTGCTCCGGCGTCGTGTCGGGCAGCAACCGGTGACCGAGCAGCACGCAGATGGTGACGGTGCCGACCAGCAGCGGGACGCCGACGAGGGCGAAGGAGAAGAACGGGAACGCCGGCGCCCCGGCGTCCTGCGCGGCCTCGGAGACGATGATGTTGATCGGGCTGCTCATCAGCATCAGCAGGCCACCGCAGCTGCCGGCGAACACGACCGGCATCAGCAGCTGCGACGGCGTCTGCCGGATCCGTTGCGCCAGCAGGACGACGAGCGGCAGCAGGGCCGCGACGGCACCGTTGAGCGTGATGAAAGAGGCGAGCAGCGCGGACAGCAGGCAGACCGCGACCAGCACGCGGCGGTGAGCCGTGCCGGCCCGGCCAAGTAGCGCCTGACCGGCCCAGGTCGTCACGCCGGTGGAGTCGATGCCTTCGCTGACCACGAAGAGCGTCGCGATGAAGATGACCACGGGGTCGCCGAAGCCACCCACCGCCTGTGCCGTGGTGACCAGGCCGGTCGCCCAGAGCAGCAGCGCTGCGATGATCGCCACCGAGCCCACGGGGAGCCGGTTCCAGATGAACAGGACGACGACGACGCCGAGGACGACCAGCGCCGTGGTGGAGTCATCCATCGGCGAGCATCAAGGCAGATGGACCGGCGCGCCGGGGCCCCAGTCGATACCGAGCAGGTACCATCCGACGAAGAACAGCGTCCAGGCCACCAGCACGATGACCGTGTACGGCAGCATCATCGAGACCACGGTGCCCATGCCCGAGTTGGCGCGGTACCGCTGGCACACCAGGATGATGAAGGGCAGGTAGACCATCAGCGGGGTGATGACGTTCACCGGACCGTCGCCCACCCGGTAGGCGGCGATCACGGTCTGCGGCGCGATGCCCAGGTTGTAGAACAGCGGGACGAAGATCGGCGCGATGATGGCCCACTTGGGGATCACGCCCGGCATGATGATGTCGATCACGAACACCAGGATGATGAACCCGACCAGCAGCGGCAGCGCGCCGATGTCGGCCCGACCGAGCAGGTCGGCCAGGCCCGTCGCGGCCAGGCGAGACATGTTGGAGTAGTTGAAGAACGCGATGAACTGGGCGATCAGCAGCATCAGGAAGATCAGGCCACCCAGACCGTTGAACGTCTTGGTGATCGCGTTGACGACGTTGGTGCTGCCGGTCAGCGTGGACGCGCCACGGCCGTAGCCCAGCCCAGCGGCCAGGAACAGCATCGAGATGATGAAGAGCAGGCTGCTCATGAACGGTGAATTCCCGAAGATCTCGCCGGTCTCGGGATTGCGCAGCGGAGCGTTCGGCAGGAACGTCAGCAACGAGACGATCGCCGCCGCCCCCAGGGTGTACAGCCCGGCCAGCTTCAGCCCGCGAGACTCATGGGACAGCTCGTCGCCGGTCGGGACGTGGTCGATCGGTGCGTCGGCCGGCCGCTCCGACGCGTCCCACTTGCCCAGCCGCGGCTCGACGTACTTCTCGGTCAGGACGGTCATCACCAGCGCGCAGAAGATCGTCGAGCCGATGGAGAAGAACAGGTTCTGGGTCACGTTCAGCGGCGGCGCGTTCGGCGCCACCCCGCTGATGATCTCGTTGCTGACCTCGGTGATGATCCCGTCGGCCGGCGTGATCAGGATGTTGACGAAGAACGCCGCGCTGACCCCCGCGTAGGCCGCGGCGATACCGGCGAGCGGGTGCCGGCCCATACTGACGAAAGCCGCCGCCCCCAACGGGATCAGCACCAGGTAGCCGGCGTCCGAGGCGACGCTGGAGATGCCGCCGAGCAGCACGATGATGAACGTGATCGCCGAGGCGGGCGCCACCTGCACCATCTTGCGGATCAGGGCCGCGATCAGTCCGGCCTCCTCCGCCACGCCGACCCCGATCATCGCCACGAGGATGACGGCGACCACACCGAAGTCGTTGAAGTTCTGCACCACGGTGGTGAACATGTGGCGGATGCCGTCGGCGCTGAGCAGGCTCTTGGCCTTGATCGTCTCGGTCTCGATGTCGTAGTCCGGAACGGCCTGCTCCGGCGGCCGCTCGACCGAGGGGTACGTGGAGCCAGCGTCCGTGTCGGTCTGCACCACCGCGGTGGGCTTCGGCTCGGCCACCTCGGTCGTCACGCTGACCCCGGCCCAGGCCAGGATCGCGGACAGGATGATGACGCCGAAGATGAGGCCGAGGAAGATCATCGCCGGGTGCGGGATCTTGTTGCCGATCCGCTCGATCCAGCCAAGGAATCCGCGTCCCCCGCTGTCCGCCTGCACAGCGTCTGCACTCATCAGTCGTCCCCTTCTGGAACCTCGAAACGCATGGCGAGCTCGATCAGGAGCTTGGCACCGAAGCCGCTGGCGCCCTTGTTGCGCCAGGTCCGGACCGCAGGTTGCTGCGCCGTTCCGGCGATGTCGATGTGCGCCCAGGGGTGCGCGTCGACGAACTCCTCCAGGAAGAGCGCGGCGGTGATCGACCCCGCGTTCACCCCGCCCATGTTCGTCAGGTCGGCGATCGAGGAGTCGAGCTGCTTGCGGTACGGCCGGTAGAGCGGCAGCTCCCAGACCGGCTCGTCGGCGATCCCGCCCGCCTCCTCGACCTGTCCGATCAGGTGGGAGCTGTTGCCCATCACGCCAGCCACCTCGACGCCGAGGGTGCGCAGGCAGGCGCCGGTGAGGGTCGCGATGTCCACCACGGCGTCCACCGGCTCCTCGGTGGCCAGGCAGAGCCCGTCGGCCATCACCAGCCGGCCCTCGGCGTCGGTGTTCAGCACCTCGACGGTCTTGCCGTTGCGCATCGTCAGGACGTCGCCGAGCTTCATCGCCGACCCCGAGGGCATGTTGTCGGTGCAGCACAGATAGGCGGTGACCGCGGCGCTGCAACCGAGCTCGCCCAACGCGGTCATCGCGCCCATGATCGCCGCCGCGCCCGTCATGTCGTTCTTCATCTGGGCGTGCGACTCGTCGGCCGGCTTCAGGCTGATCCCGCCGGAGTCGTACATGACCCCCTTGCCGATCAGCGCCAGCCGGCCGGTCGGGTCCGGCGGGGAGTACCGCAGTCGGATCAGCCGTGGCTCGTCGACGCTGCCCAGGTTGACGCCCAGGATCCCGCCGCAGCCCATCTCGATCAGCTGGTCCTCGGCGAAGACCTCCACCTCAAGGCCGGCCCCCGGCGCGAGCTCCTGGGCCACCTCGGCCATCCGGGCCGCCGTCAGCGTCGTGGCCGGGCAGTTCGACAGGTCGCGGCTGATCGCCGCGGCCCGGGCCACGACCTCGCCGCGCCGGGCTCCCTCGCGGACGTCGTCCGCCACCGCCGCCGGGGCGACCAGGGTCAGCGACGTCAGAGTCGGCTCGTCCCCGCCCTTGCCGACGAAGTACCGCCAGCGGGCGAGCAGCACGCCCTCGACGACGACCTGGGCGAAGTCGGCCGCTGAGATCGCGAGGTCGCCGACAGGCAGCTCGACGGCGAGGGTCTTGTGCTGCGGGACCGCCCGCGCGAAGTCCGCTGCCAGGTCGCGCACGGTGGCCAGGTCGATCGTGTCGCCGCTGCCGATGCCGAGCGCCACCAGTGCCCGGCCGTCGGCGCCGGGGACGACGAGGGTCTGGCTGGACTTCCCGGCGAAGCCCGCGACCTCGAGCTGGGCCGCGTCGACACCGAGGTCGGCCGGTGGCTGCCCACCCTCGGAGACCGGCACGGCGAGGGCCGCGGCCTCGGCCACTGGCGGCAGCTGCGTCGCGACGCGGACGGTGGGTCGACCTCGGGTGGACGGGATGGGGTCGAACGTCCCGCGCGCCGGATTGCCGCTCATCTGGTGCCTCCCCGCTGCTGGTGATCACCGTCCTCGATGCTCCCGCATGCGCCGCACCAAAGCGAGACCCCGGGCCACACCCGTGGAAGTCGACGAACGGCGGCGAACCGGTGACTAGACTCGGCCGCAGATGGACTGCGAACCGAGACAGGGCGTGGTGCAACGGCATGAGCGCGGCGGACGACGTGATCGGCGAACTGGTGGCGAGACCACCGGCTGAGCCGCTCCCGGACGCCCTCGGGGTGCTCGGTGACACCGCCCTCGTCGCCGCGGTCGGTGCCTTCCGGGTCGGTCGCCGGGGGTTCCGGATGGCCGCAGCGGTGGTGCGGGCCGTGCCCGTCCCGCGTCCTTCGTCCACCACCCGCGCCGGCCGCGCCTTGGACGACGTCACCACCCGGGCCGCCGACACCCGCCGCTCGCTCGAGCGGACCGCCGCCGGCATCCTCGACCGCGTCGTGCCCTTCGCGCTCGGGGCTGTGCTCGACCGGACCGACCTCACGATGGTGGTCCAGCAGCGGGTGGACCTGGACCAGCTCGTCGCGGTCGTCGACATCGACGCGGTGGCCGCCCGGATCGACCTGGACGCGATCGTCAAGCGACTCGACCTCGACGCGACCGTCCGGCAGATGGACCTCGTCGCGCTGACCCAGGAGATCATGGGCGCCCTGGACATCCCGGAGATCATCCGGGAGTCCACCACGTCTGTGGCCTCCGGCAGCGTCACGGAGGTCCGACTGCAGAGTATCTCCGCCGACGAGGCACTCGCGCGCGTCGTCGACCGCTTCCGGCTGCGGCGGCGCTCGCCCACCGCCAACGGCCCCGCCGTCCCTCCCCCGCCGTCGTGACGGCGGGCGCGATCTCGCCCATCCCCAAGGAGGCGAGACCCTTTCAGGGGCAACGAGCCGGGCTGGTCACGCGGCTGATCGCCAACACCGTGGACGGCGTGGTCGTCGCCCTCGTGGCGCTGGGGATCTGGGCCGGCGCGGCGGTGACGCGGTTCCTGCTGCACCCGCGCAGCTTCACCATCCCGAAGGCGTCCCTGCTGCTGCAGACCACGGTGGTGCTGTTCCTGCTCGTTGTGTACCTGTGCGTCGGGTGGGCGACCACCGGACGCACGTACGGCGCGCACGTGATGGGGCTTCGGGTGGTGAACTTCCGAGGTGGCCGGCTGCGACCGCTCACCGCGCTGGTGCGTTCGGCGTTCTGCGTGTTCTTCCCGATCGGGCTGTTCTGGGTGCCGGCCAGCCGCAGCAACCGCTCGCTGCAGGACACCGTGCTGCGGTCGTCGGTGATCTACGACTGGAACCGGCGTGCCCCGTGGCTGCACGTCCCGGAGGTTCCGGTGGCACCGAGCGCTCCCGACGCCGAGACGTTCGAGTGATGGTGCCGGCGGGTCGACTCGAGGCCTGCCGCGAAGGGCGTCGTGTCCGAGGGCGGCGTCCGCGAGGATTCACCGGGCACTGGGGCGCAAGGGACTACGCAGCGCCACGAAGGCCCAGCCGTTCTACGTGAGCGGCACCGACGGCCCGCTGCTGCGCGGCGAGATCGAGCGCGCACGGGTAGCGACAGGAGGCCTTTGGTCACAGGTCCGGTTGCTCCGGCGGCCATAGACCTGAGGGGAGAGGGCGGACGGCCGGTCCGCCACCTGACATCGCCGGAGGCGGTCATGAAGGCACTCGTTTACCACGGTCCGGGCAGCAAGAGCTGGGACGACGTCCCCGACCCGGTGATCCTCGAATCCGGTGACGCGATCGTCAGGGTGGACACCACTACGATCTGCGGCACCGACCTGCACATCCTCAAGGGCGACGTACCGACCGTGGCCGAAGGACGGATCCTCGGCCACGAGGGCGTAGGAACCGTCCTGGAGGTCGGCTCCTCGGTCCGCAACGTCAAGGTCGGCGACCGCGTCATCATCGCCTGTATCAGCTCCTGCGGCGTGTGCACCTACTGCCGCAGCGCAAACCCCTCGCACTGCCTCGCGGACGAGGGGGCCAGCGGCATCGGCTGGATCCTGGGCCACCTGATCGACGGCACCCAGGCGGAGATGGTCCGCATCCCGTTCGCGGACAACTCGCTCTACACGCTGCCCGAGGGAGTGCCGGACGACGCGGCGATGCTGCTGTCCGACATCTTCCCGACCGGCTTCGAGATGGGGATCGAGTACGGCAGGGTGAAGCCCGGTGACACGGTCGCCGTGGTCGGCGCCGGCCCGGTCGGGCTCGCGGCGATCGCCACGGCTGGGCTGCACGGCGCAGCCCAGGTCATCGCCATCGACTACGACGAGAACCGGCTCGGCGTGGCCAAGCAGGTCGGCGCGACGCACTGCCTCAACGCCGGTGACCCGGACGTCGTCGCACAGGTCATGGCGCACACCGACGGGTTCGGCGTGGACGTGGCCGTGGAGGCCGTCGGCGTCCCGGCGACGTTCCTGATGTGTGTCGACCTGGTCCGGCCGGGCGGCAACGTCGCCAACGTCGGGGTGCACGGCAAGGCGGTCGAGCTGGACCTGCAGAAGCTGTGGATCCAGAACATCACGATCAGCATGGGGCTGGTCAACACGACCACGCTGGCGATGCTGCTCAAGCTGGTGGCGCAGCACAAGCTGCCGGCGTCCGAGCTGGTCACCCACCGGTTCTCGCTGCAGGACATCGAGACTGCCTACGAGACCTTCGGCAACGCCGCGCAGACACATGCACTGAAGGTGCTGATGGCTCGCTGACCCATCGAGACCAGAGAAGTGGGCCACCCCGGTCCTCCCGGGTGGCCCACTTCTCTGGTCTCGGCGGCCTGGGTACCTAGGGTGAGAACGGGGTGATGCAGAACGGGTGCCCGGCCGGGTCGAGCAGCACCCGCCAGCGCGGGTCGGGTTGGGGCTGCGCCAGCCGGGCGCCGAGCGAGACAGCGCGGTCCGCGAGCTCGTCGAGCTCGCCGTCACCGTTCAGGTCGAGATGCACGATCGACGCGCCGGGCCAGGTCGGCTCGCGGTAGTCCGAGCACTGCTGCGTGACCAGCACGAAACCACCACACCGCACCGCGGACGCGCTCTCGTGGGTCCACAGCAGCTCGCCGTCCAGCAGCCGACGGTAGAACGCGGCCAGCGCGTGGTGATCGGCGCAGTCGAGGGAGACGGCCACGACGCGCGCAGCGGCTCTCGGTTCACCCACGTCCTTGATCCTAGGGAACGCTGGCGCCGGAGCGCAGACACGAAGCGGGGCGCCCGGCCCGGGTGCCCCGCTCGCGTGCGTGGAATCTGTTCTCAGACGGTGACTTCCTGCCGCGTCGGTGGTGCCGGCTCGGTGTCGGCGATCTGCCGGGCGTGGATCAGGCCGAGCACCGACAGCACGATCATCAGTCCGCCGCCGATGAAGGCGACGATCCCGCCGATCAGGGCGACCGTGGCCATCGTGTCGAACGCGTAGGCGTTCAGCAGCAGGCCGCGCAGGGTCTCGCCGCGGAACATCGTCTGCACCTGGCCGGCCAGCTGGGCGTCGTTCGGGTTGGCCAGCGACTTGCCGGAGAGCTGGGCGTAGGTCTGGCCGCCCGCCATCTCCTTCAGGTGCACCGCGATGAAGTGGTTCGCGTACGCCTCGGCCTGCTTGCCGTTCACCAGCTGCTGTCCGGCGTACTGGTTCAGGTAGGGCCCGATGTCCGGGCTCTTCAGCGCGTCACTTCCGTTGGCCGGGAAGAAGATCTGCTGTGCGGACAGCTGGTCCCGCACCTGGTTGTGGACATAGGAGTGAGCCCATACCAGCATTCCGCCGGCGATGAGCAGGACTGCCGCCACGACGAGTCCAGCGGCGGACAGCAGTCGGTCGAGCGTCTTGCGTCGCATGGCCGTTCCTCAAGTTGATTCCAAGTTCTGACAGGAACGACATTGCTACGTGCAGCAGCCGTGGATCAGGGCCGAAGGTCCCGTCCCGTCGAGAGCGGTCGGCTCGTCAGGAGGGACGCGCGTGCAGCTGGCGTGCGGCCTCGGCGATCGAGCCGGACATCGACGGGTAGACCGTGAAGGACGCCGCGACCTGGTCGACAGTGAGCTTGGTCTGCACCGCGAGCGCGACCGGGAAGATCAGCTCGGAGGCCCACGGTGCCACCACGACACCGCCGAGCACCACGCCGGAACCGCTGCGGGAGAACAGCTTCACGAAGCCGTCCCGAACGTTCTGCATCTTGGCCCGTGGGTTTGTCGCCAGCGGCAACATGATCGCCTCGTAGCCGATCCCGGCCTCGTCCAGCGCCGGCGCGGACCAGCCGACCGTGGCGATCTCCGGGTCGGTGAAGATGTTCGCCGCGACCGCGCGCAGGTTCAGCGGGGCAACCGCGTCGCCCAGAGCGTGCGAGATCGCCGTCCGCCCCTGCATGGCCGCCACCGACGCCAGCGGCAGCACCCCGGTGCAGTCACCCGCCGCGTACACCCCGCGTGCCGTCGTCCGGGACACCGCATCGACCCGGATGTGCCCGGACGACGTCAGGTCCACCCCGGCGCTATCCAGTCCGACGTCCTCGGTGTTCGGCACGGACCCGACGGCCATCACGCAGTGCGAGGCGGACACGGTGCGCCCGTCGGTCAGCGTGACCAGCACACCCTCGCCGTCGCGCACCACGGACTCGGCCCGCGAGCGCCCCAGCACGTTCATCCCGCGGCGCCGGAACACGTCCTCGATGACCAGCGCGGCGTCCGGGTCCTCCCCCGGCAGCACCCGGTCGCGGGACGACACGAGCGTGACGTCGCAGCCCAGAGCGAGGTAGGCGTGCGCGAACTCCGCGCCGGTCACCCCGGAACCGACCACGACGACGTGTTCAGGCAGCTCCGGCACGTCGTAGACCTGCTGCCAGGTCAGGATCCGCTCGCCGTCCGGCGCAGCGCTGGCCAGCTCGCGCGGCCGGGCGCCGGTCGAGACCAGGACGACGTCGGCATTCAGGGTGCTGGCCGACCCGTCGACCCCCTCGACGACGACCCGCTCGGGTCCGTCCAGCCGGCCGGTGCCGCGCACCACCGTGACGCCGTCCCGCTCGAGCCGGGCCGCGATGTCGGCGCTCTGCGCCTCGGCCAGCGCCTTGATCCGCTTGTTCAGGGTCGGCATGTCGGCGCGGGCCACCTCGCCGGGCTCGGGTGACTCGGCGAGCTTCACGCCCAGCCCGGCCGCGGCGAAGAAGCGGCTCATGAAGTCGGCGGTGGAGATCAGGGTCTTGCTCGGCACGCAGTCGGTGAGCACGGCAGCGCCGCCTACGCCGTCCCGGTCGACGACCGTGACCTCAGCGCCGAGGTGGGCTGCGACCAAGGCGCTCTCGTAGCCGCCGGGGCCACCGCCGACGATGACGACACGCTGCGCGGCACGACCGACGACCTCACTGCTCACGTCGTCCATCCAACCATCTCGACCGTCTAGCCTGATGGCCGTGCCCTTGTACGCCGCCTACGGCAGTAACCTCGACTCGCGCCAGATGCAGCGCCGCGCTCCGCACTCGCCGCCGTGCGGGACGGGCTGGCTGACCGGGTGGCGGCTGACCTTCGGCGGCGAGGACCTCAGCTGGCAGGGGGCCCTGGCCACGATCGTCGAGGACCCGACCATGGAGGTCTACGTCGCGCTCTACGACGTGACGCCGGGCGACGAGGCGCTGCTGGACGACTGGGAGGGCGCCGGGCTGGGCGTCTACCGCAAGGTGCGGGTGCGGGTGCACACCCTGGACGGCGAGGACCTGGCCTGGGTGTACGTCGTCGACGGTTACGAGGGCGGGCTGCCGACGGCGCCGTACCTGGGCGAGCTCGCCGAGGCGGCGCAGGCGGCGGGTGCGCCGGACGACTACGTGGCAGCGCTGCGGGCCCGGCCGTGCCGGTCCATCGGCTGAGCGTCTGCGGGCGAGGCCCGCTCAGCGGGCGAGCTGGTTGACCGCACTGCGGAACACCGGCGGCAGCGCGCGCGCGGCCGGCACGATCGCCGAGCGCAGCACCGGACGCCGGGACGCCGCCAGCAGCGTCCCGGTGATCCACCGGTAGCGCCGGGACGCCGCGCGCCAGGCTCGGGCGTAGTCGTCCGGCCGGCCCGCCACCAGGCAGGACACCGCGGCGCGTGCCGCCGCGAACGAGACCGCGATGCCCTCGCCGGTCAGCGCGTCCACGTACCCGGCGGCGTCCCCGACCAGCAGCACCCGGCCGGCCATCGGGGACGACGCGACCTGGCGCAGCGGCCCGGCGCCGCGCACCGTGGTGATCGGCTCGGCACCGTCCAGCCGCTCGCGCAGCGCGGGGAACCAGGCCAGCTGCTCGGCGTACGGCAGCCGGTGCGAGGTCAGGACGGCGATCCCCACCTCCGCCGGGCCGACCGGGGTCACGTAGGCCTCGGCGCGGGAGCTCCAGTGCACCTCGACCAGGTCGGTCCACGGCGCGACCTGGAAGTGCTGGCGCAGACCGAAGCGGGCCGGTCCGCCACCGCGCACCGGTCGGTTGAGTCCGAGCTCCTCGCGTACCGGGGAGTGCAGCCCGTCGGCGGCCACGGCGTATCGCGCGCGCAGCCCACCGACGCGTACGCCCTCGTCGTCCTGGGTCAGTCCGTCGGCGCGGTGCGCGTGCATCTGGATCCCGGCCGCCTGCACGGCCTGCAGCAGGGCTGCATGCAGCGTGGTCCGCCGGACCCCGCGCCCCGGGCCGGCCCGGAACGGAGCGCGCGCGACCCGGCCGGCGCCGTCCAGGTACGCGATGCCGGCGATGTCGACACCGGCCACCTCGCCGGCCAGCTCGCGCACGGCGGCCAGCGCTCCCGGCATCAGGCCCTCGCCGCAGGCCTTGTCCACCGGGCCGACCCGCGGCTCCAGCAGCGCAACGGAAAGCCCGGCCCGGGCGGCGAACAGCGCGGTTGCCGTGCCCGCCGGCCCCGCGCCGACCACGACCAGGTCGAGCGGGTCGCTCACGGGTTCGGTACCAGCGCGGACAGGGCCAGGTTCTCGGTGCGGATCCGCACGGTCAGCACCGCGGCGTTGGCGGTCGTGAAAAGCACCGCGGTGACCCACGCGGTGTGCACCAGCGGCAGCGCGATCCCCTCGACGACCACTGCCAGGTAGTTCGGGTGCGCGAGCCAGCGGTACGGCCCGCCGGTCACCCGCGGCGCCCCCGGCACCACGATCACCCGGGTGTTCCACTGCCGCCCCAGGGTCGCGATGCACCACCAGCGCAGCGCCTGGGTGGCCAGCACGACGGCCACCATCGGCCAGCCCAGCCAGGGCAGGAACGGCCGGTCGGCCACAGCCACCTCGACCAGCGCACCGACCAGCAGCCCGGCGTGCACCACCACCATCACCGGGTACAGCGAGCGCCCGACCTCGTACCCGCCGCGGGCCAGGCTCCAGTCGGTGTTGCGCTTGGCGATGACCAGCTCGGCCAGCCGCTCCAGGCCGACCGCCAGCACGAAGAGCGTGAACCAGACCATCAGCGCCTCACCACCGCAGCAGCACCAGCTCGGAGCAGAATCCCGGACCCATGGCCAGCAGCACGCCGGGCTGACCGGGCTCCGGCGAGCGCTTGGCCATCGTGTCGTGCAGCACGTGCAGCACCGAGGACGAGGAGAGGTTGCCGACCTCGGCCAGCGAGCGCCAGGTCAGCTCGAGCGCCTCGACCGGCAGGTCCAGCGCCGCCTGGATCGCCTCGATCACCTTCGGGCCACCGGGGTGCGAGATCCAGGTCGCGACGTTCGGCACGGTGAGCCCGTGGTCGGCCAGCAGCCCGCGCACGTCGTCGCCGAGGTACTCAGCGACCAGGTCGGGCACCTCGCTGCCCAGCACGATCTTCAGCCCGCCGGCACCCACGTCCCAGCCCATCGCCCGCTCCGTGCCGGGGTACAGGTGGCTGCGCGAGTCGACGATCCGCGGGCCGTGGGTCTCGCCGGCCGGCTCGCGCTCGTCGCCGACCAGGACGACGGCCGCCGCGCCGTCCCCGAACAAGCCGCTGGCCACCAGGTTGGCCACGGACGGGTCGTCGCGCTGCAGGGTGAGCGAGCAGAGCTCGACTGACACCAGCACCGCGACGTCGCGCGGGTGCCCGAGCAGGTAGTCGTGGGCGCGGGCCAGCCCACCGGCACCGCCCATGCAGCCCAGGCCGAGCAGCGGCATCCGCCGCACGTCCGGCCGCATCCCGATTCGGGCCGCGATCCGGGCCTCGATCGACGGGACGGCGATGCCGGTGACCGTGGTGGAGACCACCAGGTCGACGTCGGACGGCGCGAGGCCGGCCGCATCGAGGGCGCCGAGCACCGCCGTCGAGCCCAGGTCGGTGGCCGCCGCGATGAACTCGTCGTTGCTGGTACCGAAGTCGCCGAGGTCGCGGTAGCGCTCGATCGGCAGGGCGAGGTTGCGGCTGCCCACCTGGGCGCTGTCGTGCAAGCGGCGCAGGAGCTGTTGGCGCGCGCCGGGTTCGAGGCACACCTCGGCGAACAGCCGGGTGAGCTCCTGCTGTGGGTACCGGTGCTGCGGGAGCACCGGCTGGACGGCCGAGATTCGGCTCATCCGCGAAGCATAGGTACTGCGCCCTATGCTCGCCGGATGGCCGGCCCGCTGGCGTTGCTCGGCGCTGCCCACCCGGCGCCGGCGTTCGTCGTGACCGCCCTGGCCACGGTGCTGGCCGTTGCCGTCGGCGCGGACGCCGCGACGACCGTCGGGGTGTGCCTGGCGTTCGCCGCCGGACAGCTCTCGATCGGCTGGAGCAACGACTGGCGCGACGCCGAGCGCGACGCCGCCTCAGGTCGCACGGACAAGCCCGCGGCGAACGGCCGGATCAGCCGGACCACCGTCGGCCGCGCTGCCGCGGTGGCCGCGGTCGCCACCGTGCCGCTGTCGCTGGCCATGGGCTGGCGGGCCGGGATCGCGCACCTGGTCGCGGTGGCCGCCGCGTGGTCCTACAACTTCTGGCTGAAGTCGACCGCGCTGTCCTGGTTGCCGTTCGCGCTGGCGTTCGGGCTGCTGCCGGCCGTGGTCACGCTGGCCCTGGACCCGCCGCTGAGGCCACCGGCCTGGCTGGTGGGTGCGTCCGCCCTGCTCGGCGTGGGAGCACATCTGGTGAACGTGCTGCCGGACCTGGAGGACGACCGGGCAACCGGCGTGAACGGCTTCGCGCACCGGATCGGGCGCCGCGCCACGGCAGTGCTGGCACCGGCCGTCCTGGTCGCCGCGAGCGTGCTGGTCGTGTTCGGTCCGGACGACGCCCCGGGGCCGGCCGAGTGGCTCGGCCTCACTGTCGCGGTCGCCGCGGCCGCGGTAGCCGCGATCGCTGGAGCCTCGACGCCACCGCGGCGGCTGCTGGCGCTGCTGGGCACGGCGTTCGTCGCCGCCACCGACGTCGCGCTGCTGGTCTTCTCGGGGAGCACGCTGCACTGACGCCGTCCCATACCCCCTGGACTGGCACCGGACACCGACGGACACTGGCAGACGTGCCGCTCCTGGAACGCTCGACGCAGCTGCGGGCCCTGCACGGCTATGCCGGTGAAGCCGCCCTCGGGAACGGGCGGTTGGTCTTGGTGGCCGGTGAGGCCGGCGTCGGCAAGTCCAGCCTGGTCGAGGAGCTCGAGATCGAGCTTGCTCAGGACCCGGGCGAGGGCTCGCGCGCGGTGCAGTGGGCCTCCGGTTCCTGCGACGGGCTCTTCACACCTCGGCCGCTCGGCCCGCTGGTCGACATCGCCGGCCAGCTGGGTGGCGAGCTGGAGGCGCTCTGCCAGGCCGGCGCCCCCCGTGACGACCTCTTCTCGGCGCTGCTCAGTCGGGCACGCGAACCGGGACCGATGCTCGTGCTGGTGGTCGAGGACGTGCACTGGGCCGACGAGGCCAGCTTGGACATGCTCCGTTTCCTCGGACGCCGGCTGCGTGACCTGCGCCTGCTGCTGCTGGTCACGTACCGGGACGACGGGCTGGCCGCTGACGACTCGCTGCGGATCGCGCTGGGCGAGCTCGCCACGCAGCGCACGACACGTCGGGTGGAGCTGCCGACGCTCACCGCGAATGCGGTCGCCTCGCTGGCGCAGGGCTCCGGGCTGGCCACCGACGAGCTGCTCCGGCTGACCGGCGGAAACCCGTTCTACCTCAACGAGATCCTGCGCCATGGAGCCGGTGAGCTGCCCACGTCCGCTCGTGACGCGGTGCTGGCGCACGTGGCACGGCTCAGCGACCCGGCGCGGCGTGTCGTCGAAGCCGCGGCGCTGATCGGCTCGCGCGTCGAACCGCGGTTGCTGCTGGCCGCGACCCAGGCGTCGTCGTCCACGCTGGACGAGCTCGTCGAGCGTGGAATCCTGGTCGAGGACGGCGCGCGCCTGAGGTTCCGGCACGAGATCGCCCGGCTGGCGGTGGAGCAGTCCACGGCCGCCCACCGCCGTACCAGCGTGCACCGAGCCGTGCTGGACGCTCTGCTGGCCGAAGGGTGCGACGACGACGCCCAGCTGGCGTTCCACGCCGAGGGTGCCGGCGACGCCGAGCGCGTCCTGCGGCACGCTCCGGCGGCCGCCCGCCGGGCCCGCGAGCTCGACTCCCACCGCGAGGCGCTGGCGCAGTTCGAGCGCGCGCTGCGGCACGCGTCGGGACTCGCCCCTCGCGAGCGCGCCGGGCTGTACGACGATCTGGCCACCGAGGCTTCGCTGGTGGACCGCTGGAGCGAGGCCGCGGCAGCCAGGCAGAGCGCACTGACGCTCTGGCGTGAGCTGGGGGAGCGCAGCCGCGAGGGAGTCACCCTGCTCTGGCTGTCCCGGGCCCTGTGGCGGCTGTGTCGAGGCGCGCAGGCGCACCGGGCGGTCGACGAGGCCATCGCCGTGCTCGAGCCGCTGGGTCCCAGCCCCGAGCTCGCCTGGGGCTACGCCCACCTGGCCGACACCCGGATGACCGAGACCAGGTCCCGCGAGGCGCTGGAGATCGCCACCAGAGCCCAGCGGCTTGCTGAGCAGCTTGGCCTTCCTCGGGTGCTCAGCGACGCGCTGAACACCGCGGGGTGCGCCCTGGCCGACCTGGGCGAGCCGTGGCAGGAGCCGCTGGAGCAGGCGCTCGACGTGGCGCTGCGCGGTGGCCTGCAACAGGAAGCAGGCCGCGCCTACGCGAACCTTTACGCCCTGCACTGCACCTGGCTGACCCTCCCCGACGGTGACCGGTACTTCCACGAAGGTGTGGCCTACTGCGACGAGCACGACATCGCCACCTTCGGGACCTGTCTGCGTGGCCAACGCGCGTTGGCGCTGGCTCGCAGCGCTTCCTGGGACGACGCGCTGCGCCTGGGCCGCAGCCTGCTCGCCCGCGCCGGGCTGCCCAGCGTCAACCGGCTCAATCCGCTGCTGAGCCTCGGCACGGTCCTGGCCCGGACGGGCCGACCCGGCGCCTGGGCCCATCTCGACGAGGTCGCCGACCTGGCCGACGGTCTCGACGAGCCGGTGTGGATCGTGCTCGCCCGGACGGCGCGCGCGGAGGCCCGCTGGCTCGAGGGCGACGGCGAGGCAGCCGCTGCGGAGATCGCCCTGGCGGAGCGCCGGGCCGACGGCCTGGACCCGCTGGCACGCGGTGACGTGGCTCTCTGGCGCCGGCGAATCAGCGGTTCGACCGAGGTCGGGTTCGTCCCGCACGGGCCGCACGCCGCGCAGCTCGCCGGTGACGCCCCGGGCGCCGCCACTGCGTGGGACGATCTGGGCTGCCCGTACGACGCGGCCCTGGCCAGGCTCGACGCCGGCGACGAAGCATCGGTTCGCTCGGCGCTGGCGGGTTTCGACGAGCTCGGCGCCGAACCCGCTGCCAGGCTCGCGCGCCGGGCGCTGCGCCGGCTGGGTGCCCGCTCGGTACCGGCCGGAGCCAGGGCCAGCACCCGCGAGCACCCGGCGGGGCTGACCCTGCGCGAGCGCGAGGTGCTGGAGCTGATCTGCGCCGGCGCGACGAACGAGCAGATCTCGAAGCGGCTGGTCATCTCGGTCAAGACCGTGGACCACCACGTGTCCGCGGTGCTGGCCAAGCTGGACGTCGGGTCGCGCCGCGAGGTGGCCGAGGCGGCAGCTCGCCTCGGGATCGACGTCCGCCAACATGGGGAGCCGATCGCCGAACCTGGGTAGTCGTTCCCGATCCGGCACCAGGCCCGGCCTTCGTACGGTCGCAGGACAACAGTTCGAGCGACCGAAGGAGGCGGCGATGCCGCTCTACATGGACATCCACACGATAGGCGACGGGTCCGGCATCACGTTCGATGACGTGGCCAAGGCGCACATGGCCGACCTGCAGACCCAGGACCGGTACGACGTCCGCTACCTGCGCTACTGGGTGAACGAGACCCACGGCAAGGTCTTCTGCCTCGTCGAGGCGCCATCGGTGGACGCGGCCAACGCCGTGCACCGCGAAGCGCACGGGCTTGTGGCGGACGAGGTCATCGAAGTCCAGGAGGGCTCGTGATGCGGCATCGCCTGCTCGCTGCGCTGGCCGCCGCGGCGTTCGTGGTCTCGACCCAGGCTGTGGTCGCCGCGGCTCGCCCGGAGCCGCTGCCCACCCCGCACCAGGTGGCACCCGAAGACGACCGGCCGGTGCCGTCGGATCCGAGCACGCTGCACCTGTCGGCCGTCGAGTACGTCGCCATCGCGCGCCTGGTGGACGCCGCACATGCCAAACCGACACAGGTCCTGGCCTGGACGTTCGACCCCGGTGACAAGCTCACCGCGATCGAGCCGCAGCAGCTCTGCAGTCCCTGATGCGCTCTCAAAAGCGCGCTGCCCCTTGTTGAGCAGATTCTGGTGATGTGCCGGATACGGGGCTAGCCTGCGGCTGGGGATCCCGGGGGCAACCGGGCCCCAGCCGACCGAGGAGGTCCCCGTGTCACCTGCCCTGCGCAGCACCGCCGCCCTGGCGCTCGTCGCGAGCGCTGTCGCCCTGGTGGCCTGCTCGCCACCGGAGAAGGAGGCGTCCAAGGAGACCAAGACGGCCGCCTCCGCGACCAGCGCGGCGGACCTGGGCGGCATGGACGCTCTGGTCGCCGCCGCCAAGAAGGAGGGGACGCTCAACGTCATCGCGCTGCCACCGGACTGGGCGAACTACGGCGAGGTGATCAAGGGCTTCACCGCGAAGTACGGCCTCAAGGTGAACTCGGCCCAGCCGGATGCGGACAGCGCCACTGAGATCTCCACCGCGAAGAACCTCAAGGGGCAGTCCACCGCACCTGACGTCTTCGACCTCGGACAGGCGGTGGCGCTGGCCAACACCGACGTGTACACGCCGTACAAGGTCGCCGCGTTCGACAAGCTCCCGACCGCCCTGAAGGACGCGAACGGCTTGTGGGTCAACGACTACGGCGGGTTCATCTCGATCGGGTACGACGCCAAGAAGGTCCCCGCACCGACCAGCTTCGACGACCTGCTCAAGCCGGAGTACAAGGGCAAGGTCGCGGTGAACGGCAACCCGACCAAGGCCGGCGCCGCGTTCTCCGGCGTCGTCGCGGCCAGCCTGGGCAACGGCGGCTCGGCCGACGACATCGCACCCGGCGTCGCGTACTTCAAGAAGCTCAAGGACGCCGGCAACCTGGTGCCCGTCGACCCCACCCCGGCGACGATCCAGTCCGGCCAGACCGCCGTGGTCATCGACTGGGACTACAACAACGCGGGTCAGACGAAGGCGCTGGCCGGCAAGGTGGACTGGAAGTCGGTGATCCCGAAGGGCGCCGTGACCGGTGCCTACTACGTGCAGGCCATCAACAAGGACGCCCCGCACCCGGCCGCCGCTCGACTGTGGGAGGAGTACCTCTACACCGACGAGGGCCAGAACCTGTGGCTGCACGGCGGCGCGCGTCCAGTGCTGGCCGACGAGATGGTCAAGGCCGGCACGATCGACAAGGCCGCGAACGACGCGCTGCCGCCGGTCGACGGTACCCCGGTGTTCA
Organism: Angustibacter sp. McL0619; assembly: GCF_049994355.1. Lineage (NCBI taxonomy): Bacteria > Bacillati > Actinomycetota > Actinomycetes > Kineosporiales > Kineosporiaceae > Angustibacter > Angustibacter sp. McL0619. The sequence goes on from NZ_CP188257.1 coordinate 3,870,151, forward strand.
TCACCGAGGCGCAGCGCGCCAAGGCCACCGACTACCTGAACGCCAACTGGCAGAAGGAGATGGGCTGAACCGGCAGAAGACGGCGCGCGCCTCGCTGGGCACTGCGCCGTTCTTCGCCTTCGTGGCGGTCTTCCTCGTCGTGCCGACCGTCGTCGTCGTCGTGCAGGCGTTCCGGACCGACGACGGCGCACCCACTCTGGCCAACGTCCGCGAGCTGGGCAACGCCGACATCCGGCACGCCCTGCTGAACAGCGTGCTGCTGTCCGGGGTCACCGCGCTCGTCGGCGCGGCGATCGGCGCGGTCGTCGCGTACGCGGTGGTGACCGCTGCGCCGCAAGGCATCCTGCGCCGGGTGGTGACCGCGGCGAGCGGGGTGCTCGCCCAGTTCGGCGGCGTCATGCTGGCCTTCGCCTGGATCGCCACCCTCGGGCTGTCCGGCCTGGTGCCGACCCTGCTGCGCGACCACCTGGGCACCGACGTCGACACCTCGTGGCTGTACGGCATGCGCGGCTTCATGCTGGTCTACCTGTACTTCCAGATCCCGTTGATGGTGATCGTGTTCCTGCCGTCGCTGGACGGCATCCGGCCGCAGTGGCGGGAGGCGACGGAGAGCCTGGGCGGGTCGACCTGGCAGTACTGGCGCCGGATCGCCGGGCCGCTGCTGGCCCCGGCGTTCTTCAGCTCGACGCTGCTGCTGTTCGCGAACGCCCTGTCCGCCTATGCCACGGCGGCTGCGCTGAACGCGCAGAGCACCTTCATCCTGCCGCTGCAGATCGGCAACGCGATCGGCAGCGAGGTCGTGCTGGGCCGGCAGAACGTCGCCAAGGCCCTCGCGCTGCAGATGGTGGTGATCGTCGCGATCATCATGGTCGCGTACACGTACATGCAGCGCCGGGCCGACCGGTGGCTGAGCCCGTGAGCGCCACCGGACGTCGGCGGGCGCGCTTCCATCGCCGGCTGCGCTGGCTTGTGCTGGGCCTGGCGACCGTCTTCTTCGTGACCCCGCTGTGGGCGATGGCGGTCTTCAGCACGTCGTCCCCGACCGGCGTCACGTTCGACACCTGGCGCCAGCTCCTGCACGTCGGCCAGCTGTCCCGCGACTACCCGAGCTTCGTGGACGGCGTGCGGCTGTCAGCGATCCTGGTGGTGCTCACCGTCGTGCTGATGCTGGCGCTGCTGGTGCCCACCATGACCTGGGTGCGGCTGCGACTGCCCGCGCTGCGCCGTCCGATGGAGTTCCTCTGCCTGCTGCCGCTGACCATCCCAGCGATCGTGCTGGTCGTCGGACTGTCCCCGGTGTACGCCTGGGTCACCTACTTCGTCGGCCCGTCCAGCGTCTGGCTGTGCTTCGCCTACGTCATCCTGGTGCTGCCGTACGCCTACCGCGCGATCGACGCCGGGCTGTCCGCGATCGACGTCCGGACCCTGTCCGAGGCCGCGCGCGGGCTCGGTGCGAGCTGGCCACGGGTGTTCTGGTCCATCATCACGCCGAACATCCGCACCGCGCTGGTCTCCGCGTCGTTCCTGTGCGTGGCCCTGGTGCTGGGCGAGTACACGATCGCCTCGCTGATGAGCCGCAACAACCTTCAGGTCGGCATCCTGCAGCTCAGCCAGCGCACCCCGGCCATCTCGGTCGCCGTCTCGCTGGCCGCGCTGGTGCTCTGCTTCCTGCTGCTGATCGTGCTGACCCTGGCCACCGGCCAACGACGCAAGGGAACGGAGACCGGGTGAGCGCGACCGCGACGACCCGCACCGGGGTGCCGGTGCGGCTGACCGGGCTGCACCGCAACTACGGCGCCGTGCACGCCCTGGACGGACTGGACCTCGAGCTCGCACCGGGCGAGCTGGTCGCCCTGCTCGGCCCTTCCGGCTGCGGCAAGACGACCGCGCTGCGGCTGCTGGCCGGCCTGGAGGACGCCGACGCCGGGCAGATCGTGGTGGGCGAGCAGGACGTGACCTCGCTACCCGCCAGCAAGCGCGACATGGGCATGGTCTTCCAGGCGTACAGCCTGTTCCCGCACCTGACGGCGATGGACAACGTCGCGTTCGGGCTGCAGCTGCGCGGCGCCTCGGGCAGCGAGCGCCGGGCCCGGGCCGGCGAGATGCTCGAGCTCGTCGGCCTGTCCGCCCAGGCCGGCCGCTACGCGCACCAGATGTCCGGCGGCCAGCAGCAGCGGGTGGCGCTGGCCCGGGCGCTGGCGATCCAGCCCCGGGTGCTGCTGCTCGACGAGCCGCTGTCCGCCCTGGACGCCAAGGTGCGGGTGCAGCTGCGCGACGAGATCCGGCGGATCCAGCTGGAGGTGGGGACGACCACCCTGTTCGTCACCCACGACCAGGAGGAGGCGCTGGCGGTCGCCGACCGGGTCGGCGTGATGCAGGCCGGCCGGCTGGAGCAGATCGGCCCACCCGACGAGGTCTACTCCCGGCCGACCAGCGAGTTCGTGGCCGACTTCGTGGGGCTGACCAACCGGGTGGACGGCGAGGCCGCCGGCGGCGCGGCCCAGGTGCTGGGCACCGCCGTGCCGCTGCTGCCCGGCTCCCCGACGTCCGGGCCGGTGACCGTACTGGTGCGGCCCGAGGCGCTGGCCGTCGAGGTCGTGCCGGACGGCGACGCCGAGGTCGTCGCGACGAGCTTCCTCGGCGCCCACGGCCGGGTCCAGGTCCGCACCGTGGACGGCGGGCTGGTGTTCGCCCAGGTGCCGACCAGCGACGTGGAACGGCTCGCACCGGGCACCCGGGTCTCGCTGACCGCGCGCCCGTCACCGGCGCTCGCGGTCCCCGGCTGAGCGCGTATCGTCCTGCCTCGTGACGACGCCGACACCTGACCTCGCCGACCCCACGACGGACCCCTTCGAGGTCGCGACCGCAGCCGCGGCCAGACTCGCGGAGCTGACCGGCGTCGAGCAGCACCACGTCGCCCTGGTGCTCGGGTCCGGCTGGGCGCCGGCCGGCGACCTGCTGGGCGAGACGGTGACCGAGATCGCCACCACGGACCTGCCGGGCTTCAACGCCGCCGCCGTCGCCGGGCACCAGGGCGTGATCCGGTCGGTCCGGATCGGCGACACCGACCGCCGCGCGCTGGTCTTCGGCACCCGCACCCACTACTACGAGGGCAAGGGGGTGCGCGCCGTCGTGCACGGCGTCCGGACCGCCGCCAAGGCCGGCTGCTCGACGGTGGTGCTGACCAACGGCTGCGGCGGGCTCAACCCGGCCTGGACGCCCGGCACCCCGGTGCTGATCCGGGACCACCTCAACCTGACCGCGACCTCCCCGCTCGAGGGCGCGACCTTCGTGGACCTCACCGACCTCTACAGCAGCCGGTTGCGTGCGCTCTGCCGCAAGATCGAGCCGGACCTCGACGAAGGCGTGTACGTGCAGTTCCCCGGGCCGCACTACGAGACGCCCGCCGAGGTGCAGATGGCCAAGGTGATCGGCGGGGACCTGGTCGGCATGTCCACCACGCTGGAGGCGATCGCGGCCCGGCACGCCGGCCTGGAGGTGCTGGGCATCTCGCTGGTGACGAACCTGGCGGCCGGGATCAGCGACCAGCCGCTGGACCACGCCGAGGTGCTCGAGGCCGGCCGGGCCGCTGCCGCGCGCTGCGGTCGGATGCTCGCCGACGTCGTCCGGAGGATCTGATGGACGACGCGCTGCTGGACATCGCGCGGTCCTGGCGGGACGACGACCCCGACCCGCGCACGCGGGCCGAGCTGGAGGTCGTGCTGGACGCCGCGACCAGCGGCGACGCGACCGCGCTGGCCGACCTTGCGGACCGGTTCGACGGCACCCTGGAGTTCGGCACCGCCGGCCTGCGCGGTGCGGTCGGTGCCGGCTCGAACCGGATGAACCGCTCGGTGGTGATCCGCGCGGCCGCTGGGCTGACCGCCTACCTGCAGCACGACCTGAGCGAGCCTCGGCCGGAGCCGCGGGTGGTGATCGGCTTCGACGCCCGGCACCGCAGCGACGACTTCGCCCGGGACACCGCGGCCGTGGTCACCGCGGCCGGCGGCGAGGCGTTCGTGCTGCCGCGCCCACTGCCGACCCCGGTGCTCGCCTTCGCCATCCGCTACCTCGGCGTGGACGCCGGGGTGATGGTCACGGCCAGCCACAACCCGCCGCAGGACAACGGCTACAAGGTGTACCTCGGCGACGGCAGCCAGATCGTGCCGCCGGCCGACGCGCAGATCGCCGCCCGTATCGCGGCGGTCGCTGCGGTGTCCGACGTCCCACTGGCCGACGACGGCTGGGTGGCCCTCGGCGACGACGTCCTGGACGCTTACCTCGAGGCGGCCGCGGCGGTCGTCGGGCCGCACTCCCCGCGCGACCTCAGCGTCGTGCACACCCCGCTGCACGGGGTCGGTCGCGACGTCCTGGTCGCCGCGCTGGAGCGGGCCGGCTTCCCGGCGCCGTACGTGGTCACCAGCCAGGGCGACCCCGACCCGGACTTCCCGACCGTCGCCTTCCCGAACCCCGAGGAGCCGGGCGCGATCGACGCGGCATTGGACGCCGCCCGCGAACGCGGCGCGGACATCGTGCTGGCCAACGACCCGGACGCCGACCGCTGCGCGGTGGCGGTGCCGGACCCGGCCGCTGCAGGTGGCTGGCGGATGCTCACCGGGGACGAGGTGGGCGTGCTGCTCGGGGCGTGGCTGGTGCACGGCTGGTCGAAGGGGGCCGGCATCCCGGACGACGCGGTGATGGCCTGCTCCATCGTGTCCGGCCGCCAGCTGGCCGCGGTGTGCGCGGTGCACGGGCTGCGGCACGTCGAGACGCTCACCGGCTTCAAGTGGATCAGCCGGGTGCCCGGTCTGAGCTACGGCTACGAGGAGGCGCTCGGCTACTGCGTCGACCCGCAGGCGGTGCGCGACAAGGACGGCGTGAGCGCGGCGCTGCTGATGGCCGAGCTGGCCGCCACGCTGAAGGCCCACGGCCGCACCGTGCTGGACGAGCTGGACGACATCGCCCGCGAGACCGGCGTGCACCTGACCGGGCAGCACTCAGTACGGGTGGCTGACCTGTCGCTGATCGCGGACGCGATGGCCCGGCTCCGCGCCGAGCCACTGGCCGAGCTCGCCGGGTCGGCCGTGGACCGGGTGGACGACCTGTCGGCCGGCGTCGGCGACCTGCCACCCACCGACGGCCTGCGCTACTACCTGGCCGACGGCAGTCGGGTGATCGTGCGCCCGAGCGGCACGGAGCCGAAGCTCAAGGCATACCTGGAGGTCGTCGAGCCGGTGGCCGCCGGCGACGACGCCGTGAGGGTGGCCAGATCCGTTGCCGCTGGGCGACTTTCGGCGCTGAGCAGTGCCGTCGCCGAGGTGATCGGGCTGTGACCTCGGCTGCTCGACGATTGGCCCTGCGGCCGCTCACGCCCGACGACGAGACGGTGTGCCTGGCTGCCCACGAGCAGCTGCTGGCCGACGACTTCACGTTCCTGCTCAACTGGGAGCCGGGCCTGGACTGGGCCGAGTACCTGGGCCGGCTCGAGCGGATCCGCGGCGGTGACGACCTCGGCGAGGGCATGGTGCCCGCCGACTTCCTGCTGGCCGAGGTGGACGGCGAGCTGGTCGGCCGGGTGTCGATCCGGCACCGGCTCAACGAGTTTCTCTCGGAGCACGGCGGGCACATCGGCTACGGCGTGCTGCCCGCATTCCGGCGGCGCGGCTACGCCACCGAGATCCTGCGCCAGGCGCTGGACGTCGCCCGGTTGCACGAGTTGGACCGGGTGCTCATCACGACCGACCCGGGCAACGTCGGCTCGGCGGCGGTCATCGAGCGCTGCGGCGGTGTCTTCGAGCGGATCGCTCCCGGCGACGACAAGAACACGGCGGTCAAACGCTTCTGGGTCGATCTGACCTGATCGCGCCTCGCCGCGGCCGACCAGCCTCACGTGGTCGCGATCGCCTCGGCGACGTCGGGGTGCAGGGCGGCGAGACCGGCATCTAGCGTCGCCAGTCGGGCGTCGTGCCGACGGGCGAGCTCAGCCAGATAGGCGTCGGTGACCTGCCGGTGTCCGAGCACCCCAGCAAACCTGACCTCGGAGTACGGCAGGTCGTCGCTCCAGAACTCGTGGGTCGGCTGCGCGCAGAAGCCCTTGAGGACGCGGAGCGCTTCGCTGACGTCCGGCCGCTCGCGCATCATCAGTCGGACGAGCGTGCCCTGCGTGATCGGGCAGGTGGCGAAGCGCCAGGCAGGCACACTGCGCCGCCACCTGTGTGCTGCCTCGTGATGGATGTGCCGTGGCAGAGCGAGCGCGATCAGGCCGTTGCCGTCCAGCAGGTAGGTCACTCGTCGTCGTCCAGCGCGCGCACGTCCTCGGACGTGATCACCCGGTCGGTGTGGAACAGGGGGAACCCATCGCGCTGGGCCGCCGGTGCAGCGCTCGGTTGCTGCGGAACGGCCAAGCCACGCCGCATGATCTCCGCGACGGTCCGGCTGAGCGACTGGTGCCGGTCGTGGGCGAGCGCCAAGGCCGCCCGGTGCAGGTCGTCAGGAAGGTCGATGGTTGTGCGCATCACTGCATCATAGCATCAGCGCATCAACTCGCCTCGACCTCACAGAATGCGACGACCGGCATGGGCGGATTGCGCCGCCGCCCGAGTCCACCGCCTGGACTAGCCTGTAACAGTGAGTGCACCGACCCTGTCCGGCTACGACGTCCCCGACCTCGCGAGCGTGAGCGACACGTCGCTGCGGCGCTTCCTGCACGGCCTGCCCGGCGTCGACGCCGTCGGCCTGGAGGCCCGCGCTGCCGCCCTCGGCACCCGGTCGATCAAGACGACGTCCAAGGCGTGGGCGATCGACACCGCGATCTCGATGATCGACCTGACCACGCTCGAGGGTTCGGACACCCACGGCAAGGTCCGCACGCTCTGCGCCAAGGCCGCGCACCCGGACCCGAGTGACCCGTCCTGCCCCAGGGTCGCCGCGGTCTGCGTCTACAACGACCTGGTGGATGTCGCGGTCGACGCGCTGCGCGGCACCGGCATCCACGTCGCCGCCGTCGCCACGGCCTTCCCCAGCGGCCGGGCCAGCCGCGCCGTCAAGCTCGCCGACACCCAGGACGCCGTCGAGGCCGGCGCCGACGAGGTCGACATGGTGATCGACCGCGGCGCGTTCCTGTCCGGCCGGTACCTGCAGGTCTTCGAGGAGATCGCCGCGACCAAGGCCGCGTGCCGGGCGTCCGACGGCCGCGAGGCGCATCTGAAGGTGATCCTGGAGACCGGCGAGCTGACCACCTACGACAACGTCCGGCGCGCCTCCTGGCTGGCCATGCTGGCCGGCGGGGACTTCATCAAGACCAGCACCGGCAAGATCCAGCCCGCCGCGACCCTGCCGGTCACCCTGCTGATGCTCGAGGCGGTCCGCGACTTCCAGCTCGCCGGCGGCCGCCAGGTCGGCGTGAAGCCGGCCGGCGGCATCCGCACCAGCAAGGACGCGCTGAAATATCTGGTCACCGTCAGTGAGACCGCGGGCGACGACTGGCTCGACCCGGACTGGTTCCGGTTCGGCGCCTCCACGCTGCTCAACGACCTGCTGCTGCAACGGCAGAAGCTCGCCACCGGCCGGTACAGCGGCCCCGACTACGTCACCCTGGACTGATTGACATGCCGAAGTTCGAGTACGCACCGGCACCCGAGTCGCGGTCCGTCGTCGACCTGCAGCCCTCGTACGGGCTGTTCATCGACGGCGAGTTCGCCGACCCCGCCAGCGGGCAGTCGTTCAAGACCGTCAGCCCGAGCACCGAGGAGGTGCTGGCCGAGGTCGCCGAGGGCGACGCCGCGGACGTCGACCGCGCCGTCCGCGCCGCCCGCCGGGCCTACGAGCGGGTCTGGTCCAAGATGTCCGGCGCCGAGCGCGGCAAGTACCTGTTCCGGATCGCCCGGATTCTGCAGGAACGCTCGCGCGAGCTAGCCGTCCTGGAGTCGCTGGACAACGGCAAGCCGATCAAGGAGAGCCGCGACGTCGACGTCCCCCAGGCGGCGGCCTGGTTCTTCTACTACGCGGGGTGGGCCGACAAGCTCGACCACGCAGGGCTGGGGCCGAACCCGCGGGCGCTCGGTGTCGCCGGCCAGGTCATCCCGTGGAACTTCCCGCTGCTCATGCTGGCCTGGAAGATCGCGCCCGCGCTGGCCTGCGGCAACACCGTCGTGCTCAAGCCGGCCGAGACCACGCCGCTGACCGCGTTGCTGTTCGCCGAGATCTGCCAGCAGGCCGACCTGCCGCCCGGCGTGGTCAACATCGTGACCGGTGCCGGCGCGACCGGGCAGGCCGTCGTCGAGCACCCGGACGTCGACAAGGTCGCGTTCACCGGCTCCACCGAGGTGGGCAAGCGGATAGCCCGGGCAGTGGCCGGGTCGCGCAAGAAGGTCACCCTCGAGCTGGGCGGCAAGGGCGCCAACATCGTGTACGACGACGCTCCGATCGACCAGGCCGTCGAAGGCATCGTCACCGGGATCTTCTTCAACCAGGGCCACGTCTGCTGCGCGGGCTCGCGCCTGCTGGTGCAGGAGAGCATCGCGGACGACGTGGTCGAGCGGCTCAAGCGGCGACTGGCCACCTTGCGCGTCGGCGACCCGCTGGACAAGAACACCGATGTCGGCGCGATCAACTCCGCCGAACAGCTGGCCCGGATCACCGAGCTCGCCCAGGTCGGCGAGGACGAGGGAGCCCAGCGCTGGTCCCCCGCTTGCGACCTGCCCGGCAACGGTTTCTGGTTCGCCCCAACGGTTTTCACCGGCGTCTCGAACACCCATCGGATCGCCCAGGAGGAGGTGTTCGGGCCGGTGCTGTCGGTGCTCACCTTCCGGACCCCCGACGAGGCGGTGGCCAAGGCCAACAACACCCCGTACGGGCTGTCGGCCGGCATCTGGACCGACAAGGGCTCGCGCATCCTGTGGACCGCGGACCGGCTGCGGGCCGGCGTCGTCTGGGCCAACACGTTCAACAAGTTCGACCCGAGCTCGCCGTTCGGCGGCTACAAGGAGTCCGGATACGGCCGCGAGGGCGGTCGCCACGGCCTGGAGGCCTACCTTGCCCACTGACACCTCCGCGCGCTCGTCCGACCGGATCGAGGTCCGCAAGACCTACAAGCTGTACGTCGGCGGCAAGTTCCCGCGCAGCGAGTCCGGCCGTTCGTACGAGGTCACCGACTCGCGCGGCCGGTTCCTGGCGAACGCCGCCCAGGGCTCGCGCAAGGACGCCCGGGACGCAGTCGTCGCGGCTCGGGCGGCGGTGAAGGGCTGGTCCGGCGCGACCGCCTACAACCGCGGTCAGGTGCTCTACCGGGTGGCCGAGCTGCTGGAGGGTCGGCGCGGGCAGTTCGTCGACGAGGTGTCCCAGGGCGAGGGCGTGGCGCGGCCGCGGGCCGAGAAGGCCGTGGACGCCGCGATCGACCGCTGGGTCTGGTACGCGGGCTGGTCGGACAAGATCGCCCAGGTGCTCGGTGGTCTGAACCCGGTGGCCGGCCCGTACTTCGACATCAGCGCACCGGAGCCCACCGGAGTGGTGGCGGTCCTTGCACCGCAACGGTCCTCGCTTCTCGGCCTGGTCTCGGTGCTCGCCCCGGCGATCGTCAGCGGCAACACCGTCGTCCTGCTGGCCAGCGAGCGGCGCCCGCTGCCGGCGGTGACGCTGAGCGAGGTGCTCGCGACGTCCGACGTCCCGGGTGGTGTGGTGAACGTGCTGACCGGCCGGACCGCCGAGGTCGCGCCGTGGCTGGCCTCGCACATGGACGTCAACGCGATCGACCTGGCCGGCGCGGTGGACGCCGAGAGCGTGACCTGGGCGGACCTCGAGGTCGCGGCGGCCGACAACCTCAAGCGGGTCGTCCGGCCGCCGGACAGCGAGCCGGACTGGCGGGCCGTTCCCGGACTGGACCGGATCAAGCCGTTCCTGGAGACCAAGACGGTATGGCACCCGAAGGGGACCTGAACGCTCCCGACTTCGTCGTCGAGCTCAGCCGACGCGAGTCCACCAGGACCTGGGACGTCACCGGTGGCATCGCCGTCGCCAACCCCACCTACGCGCACTCCCACGAGCAGAACCGGCTGCTGCTCACCGAGCCGACCCCGTGGACTGTGGCCGTGGCCGATGCCGAGCGGGTCCAGGCCGAGGCGGGTCTCGAGCACCGACGGATCGACTGGCTCCGTGGCGCACCGCTCGACGTTCCTGACGACCCGCCTGACGGGTGGGCGCTGTCGCACGACGTCGTGATGGAGCTGACCGGTGACCTGGTCGGCGAGCCGGGCGACGCGCAGCTGCTGACCTACGAGCAGGTGCGCTCGGCCCTGTGGACGGACTGGCGCGAGCACCTGCCGCAGGTGTCGGACGAGGTCATCGAGCACCTGGCCGGTCGGCGACGCGCGACCGAGAAGGCGTGCGACGTGACCTGGCACGCGGTGCTGCTGGACGGCGCCGTGGTCTCGTTCTGCGACCTGCGGATCATGGCGGTCAGGGGCGAGCTGCTGGCGCAGATCGAGGACGTCGTCACGCTGCAGGCGCATCGCGGCCACGGGTACGCGCGCAACATCGTGGCCCACGCGGTCCAGGCCGCCCGGGAGGCCGGTGCGGATCGGATCTGGCTCGTGGCGGACCGGGACGACTGGCCGCGGGAGCTTTACTCCCGCATGGGTTTCACCTTGACCGGCGGCGGTTCGGTCGTCGCCATGAGGCAGCTGTGACCAGCGAGGTCGACGACTGGACTGCCTGGCGCGAGGCGCGGCACCAGCGCCTACTCGGGCCGCGCAGCCCGCTCGCGCTGACCGGCACGCACTGGTTCGAGGACACTCTGCAGCTGGACGGCGTCCCCGGACAGTGGCGGGCGACCGGGGCGACCGCGGTCCTGACCGCGACCGCGGACGACGGCGTGCTGGTGGACGGTGTCCTGCTGAACGGTGCCGCCGTCGTGCGCAGCGACCTGGAGCTCGAGCCGACGCACGTGGCCGTCGGGGAGCTGCGGCTGCTCCTGATCGACCGGGACGGTGCGCTCGCCGTTCGCGTCTACGACCCGGCGGGGCCGGCCCGCAGCGGCTTCAGCGGGCTGGACCTGTTCGACTTCGATGCCAGCTGGGTGCTGCCGGCGACCTTCACGCCGTTCGACGAGACCCGCCAGGTGGTGGTGCCTAACGCGGACGGCGTGGCGCGGCCGCTGCCGCTCGGCGGAACGGTGACGTTCTCCCGCAACGATATCGACGTCGCGTTGCAGGTCGAGATGGACGAAGAGCACGGCGACCTGCAGGCGGTCTTCTCGGACGCGACCGCCCAGTCCGCCGACCCGGCGCGGCGCGCGTACCGGTTCCGGTTCGTGAACTTCCCACCGCCGGACTCGGACGGCGTGACGGTGGCGGACCTCAACCAGGCCTTCCTGCCGCCATGCGCGTTCAACGAGTTCTTCGTCTGCCCGTTCCCGCCGCCGGGCAACACGCTCGACCTCGCGATCGAGGCCGGTGAGCGCGCCGCCCGCTGGTGAGTGACCATTCGAGTCCTGAATGATTGCTCCCGCAACCCGTTGCAGGCCAAGGGTTCTGTCGGTGCCACCAACTAGCGTTCTCGGCATGACCTCAGCGACCGACGACCCGCCCGACGCGCCCACCGGCGTGTTCGCGCGCGCAGTGCGCGAGGTCGATGTCGCGGGTCGCCGTCCGGTGTGGCAGCTGTCCGACGACGCCGTGGCCGAGGCCGTGACGGAGCTCGACGGGCTGATCCGGCTGGCCCAGGCTCAGCAGCTGCGACTGGTGGCCGAGGCGAGCACCCGCGGCCTGCCCGGCCAACAGGGGCACGCGCGGCTGGAGCACTGGATCCGCGCTCAGACGCCGACGACCTCACCGCGCGTCGCGGCAGCGCAGGCTCGCCGGGCCGAACTGCTGTTCACCAGCGCCGTCGCAGCCGAGCTCGAGCCGACCCGCGAGGCGCTGCTCGCCGGCCAGGTCTGGGTCGAGCAGGCGGACGTCGTCGGGCGCACGGTGGCGGCCCTCGTGCCACCGACCGTCCCTGCTGGGGCCGTGCCCGAGCACGCCGTCGTCGAGGCCCAAGCCTTCCTGCTCGGCGAGGCCCGGGCCTTCGACGCGACCCAGCTGAGCCGCCTCGCCGACCACCTCCGGCACCGGCTCGACCCCGATGCCGACGACCGGCTGGCGGGCAGCGAGCAGGCCCAGCAGCAGGCACGCTCGCTGACCCTGGCCTCGACGGGCGGCGGCATGGTGCATGTCGAAGGGCTGCTCAGCCCTGCCTGCGGGGCCGCACTGCGCACGGCGATCGACGCCTGGTCCGCGCCGCAACCCGCATCGGATGGCACCCCCGACGCGCGGACGGCGGCCCAGCGCCGCCACGACGGGCTGCAGCGGCTGGCCGAGAAGGCCGTCGCTGCGCAGGACTTCCTGCCCTCGACCCACGGCAGTCCCTACCGCGTCGTCGTCACGGTCAGTCAGCGCGACCTGGTGGAGGGTCTGGGAGCGGCGTTGCCCGACGGCACCCGCGTCAGCTCCGCCGCAGCGGCGGCCTTGCTCTGCGAGGCCGAGATCGTGCCCGTCCTGATCGACGGCGACGCAAACCCCTTGGACGTCGGCCGCACCCAACGCGCATTCACCCCCAGGCAGCGGACCGCACTCGCAGTCCGCGACCGCCGGTGCACCTGGCCCGGCTGCGGTGCGCCGCCGGAATGGACGGACGCCCACCACCTCACACCGTGGCAGCACGGCGGCCCATCCGACCTCGACAACGCGGCGCTGCTGTGCAGCCACCATCACCATCATGTGCACCGAGCAGGGATCGGCGGGCGAGTGGCCGACGGCGAGGTCGTCTGGGACACCGTTCCGCCGGGTCGACGTCCAGTACTCACCATCACCCGCGCACTGCGGCTCCTCGACGACCTGGTGCGACGCTGGCGCCTGCCCTGAGAGTGACCATCGACGAGAGGGAGTGACATGGAGATCCAGCTGAGCATGCTCGGGGTCGTCGTGAGCGACATGGCGGCCGCACTGCGCTTCTACCGTCTGCTGGGGCTCGAGATCCCGCCTGGTGATGACGAGAAGCCCTTCGTCCTGCACCGCATGGGTAGCGGGGTGACGATCTTCTTCGACACCGTGTTCGCTGACCGGTACGACCCGGACCACGTCATGCCCGCAGGCGCCGGCTACCGGACGTTGTTCGAGTTCTACCTCGGCGAGGACGCCGCGGTCGACGCAAAGTACGCCCAGCTGACCGCGGCCGGCTACCACGGCCGGATGGCGCCCGAGCGCACGTCGGGACCCTACGCAGCGATGGTCGAGGATCCCGACGGCAACGTCGTCCTGCTCACCTCCGACGACGCGCTGGGGGCAGCCGACTGACCGGGCCACCGTCGCGGAGTGCTACCTGTGCGCACCGCCGGGGCTTGCGGCAGCCGCGGCGGCGCGCTCGGCGGCGAGGCGCTTGTAGCGGTGCCAGCGTCGCCAGACCCAGCTGGCACCAACCAGAGCGTTGATGATCAGCAAGACGCCGTAGACGATCTGGAAGACCACCAGGTCGTGGCTCGTCGGCGAGCCGATCCACGCCTCGGTGTTCGGCCACTCCAGCGTCCAGCCGTCGCCGCCCAGTCCGTAGGTGATCAGGATCGCCCAGCCGTAGGACTGGTCCCACAGGGCGTGCAGGGTGACCACACCGATCGACGTCCAGATGAGGTTGGCGTTCACCCGCAGCCGGCCGTCCGCGCGGCTGGCGGCGAACAGCGCCCCGCCGAACAGTGCCGTCCAGGTGATGTGGCCGAACGGCGCCAGCACGGCACGGTTGATCTCGGTCTGCAGGATGTTCAGCACAGGGTGGTCCTGCTGGTGCTGGATCAGGGCGCTGAGTGCGTAGCCCGCGCTCTCGAACGCCGCAAAACCAGCCCCGATCGTCGCGCCGAAGACCATGCCGTCCCGCGGACGCCGAGTGCTCACCCTGGTGGCGACGAAGATGACCAGCAGCGCCTTGGTGGCCTCCTCGATCAGCCCCACCGCGATGAAGGTGCCGGTCGCCGTCGGCAGCAGGTAGGTCTCGACGAGCGCGGCGAACACCACACCGACGGAGCCGCCGAGGATGAACGACATCATGAGCCAGTCCTCGGAGAGCTGGTCCTCACCCTCACGGGTCAGCGCGAAGACCACCATGGTCACGGGCACCAGGAAGCTGCCCATCAGGATCAGGGTGGGGACGAGGATGTCGTCGCCGGTGATCGCGGTGACTACCGCCCCGACCAACCACACGAACGAGCCCAGCACCAGCACCCAGACGAACGCGTACCGGTGCACCCGCTTCGGGGGGGTCACCAAATGTGCAGCGACGTTGTCGGTCATCACAGCGATGATGGCGGACCGCCGGGGGCTGCGCGTCACCCAAACAGGGTGATCCGGCTGGGTCTCAGATGTCGAGAATCTCCGTCACCACCTCCCGACGGACTTTGCGGTCTGGCTAGTTTCGTTGGCAGGCAACGAGTTCCGGCACCAAGGCCGGCTGCGACAGGCGCGCGGGAAGCGCGAGACACGACACGACACGACACGGCACGACACGACACGACAGGACAGGGTGGGCGACATGAGGCGTCAGGATGCCGTAGCGGCTCCGACCGCTGCCTCCTGCCGACACACCGAACGCCGCCACGTGGACCTCCTGCGAGTGTCCAGCGCGCTGTGTCGTGACTGAGCAGCACTGACCCCGCCGCCGCGCGAGCCGTCGGTCCTACGACATCTGTAGCCCTGCACCGGATCTGACTCTGTGTCCGACCCGGCGACACCTCCTGCCCGAAACGTCCGAAAGGAACCTCATGGCTGTCATCGCCACCGTCTCCAGCAGCCCCTCGTCATCGTCCAGAACCGACGCGGTACTGGCCGACGTCACCCAACGCGTCCAACGCGCCGGGCACGTCGTCGTCCCGATCGTGCTGCGCGACCTGCCGGCCCAGCCGCTGCTGCACGGTCACGCCGACGACCCGGACGTCGCGGCCGCGGTCAGCGCGCTCGACGTCGCCGACGCCGTGGTCGTGACCACCCCGGTCTACAAGGCGGCCTACAGCGGTCTGCTGAAGACGTTCCTCGACCTGCTCCCCCAGTTCGCGCTGCAGGGCAAGGTCGTGCTCCCGCTGGCCACCGGCGGTTCGCCGGCCCACGTGCTAGCGGTCGACTACGCGCTACGCCCGGTGCTCGCCAGCCTCGCCCCTAGCGCGATCACCCCCGGCTGGTTCGTGCTCGCCTCCCAGGTCAGCCTGTTCGACACCGGCGAGGCCGTGATCGACGAGCCTGCAGCCGAGGCGCTGCGCGAGGTCACCGACGTGTTCCTGGACGCGATCGCCGGCGCCTTCCTGCTCACCGCACCGGCCCGGGCCGCTGCCGGCAGCCAGGCGGTGGCGTGATGCGGCGCCCCCGGTCCACCGCGACCACCCTCGCCGCCGCGACCGTCCTCGTCACCGCGACCGCCCTCGTCACCGCGACCATCGCGGCGGTCGCCACGGTGGCCGGCTGCGCCCTGCCGACCAGTCAGGCGAGCGACAAGACCGGCCCGGTGACCATCCGGTACCAAGGCAGCGCCAACACCGTCAGCCTGCCCGAGCTCGCCCAGGACCTGGGCTACTACCCGAGCATCCGGCTCAAGTGGGTCGGGAACACCATCAGCGGCCCCCAGGACATCCAGTCCGCGGCCACCGGGCAGACCGACGTGGGCGGCGCCTTCGCCGGCGCGGTGGTCAAGCTCATCCAGGCCGGTGCCCCGGTGCAGGCGGTGGTGAACTACTACGGCGAGGATGCCAAGTCCTACATCGGGTTCTTCGTCCGCGACAGCAGCCCGATCCACTCCGCCCGTGACCTCATCGGCAAGAAGGTGGCGGTCAACGCCCTCGGCGCCCACTCCGAGGCGGTGATCGATACCTACCTGCAGAAGAACAGCCTCACCCCGGCCGAGATCCGGCAGGTGCAGCTCGTCGTCCTGCCGCCGAACGACACCGAGCAGGCACTGCGGCGCGGCCAGGTGGACGTCGCCTCGCTCGGCGGGGTGCTGCAGGACCACGCCGTCGCCGCCGGCGGGCTGCGGTCGCTGTTCAGCGACTACCAGCTGTTCGGCGCCTTCGACGGCGGGCAGTACGTGCTGCGCAAGGACTTCATCGCCGCGCACCCGGCCGCCGCCAGGAAGTTCGTGACCGGGGTCGCCAAGGCGATCGAGTGGGAGCGCAGCACCCCGCGCGAGCAGGTGATCGCCCGGTTCGCCGACATCATCACCAGGCGCGGCCGCAACGAGAGCACCGACAACCTGAAGTACTGGAAGAGCGTCGCGATCCCCTCTCACGGCGGCCAGATCACCGATGCCGACTTCACCCGGCGGCAGCCCTGGCTGGAGGCCACCGGGGTCGTCGGCAAGGGCCAGCTCAAGCCCACCACGCTGTACTCCAACGAGCTCAACGCGCTCGCCACGGGTGGTGGCTCGTGACCACGCCCAAGATCTCGGTCCGCGCCGTCACGAAGGACTTCGCGGTCCGCGCCGGCAAGGGCGGCGCGCAGGGCCCCAGCGTGCTGAGGGCGTTGCAGGACATCACCTTCGACGTCCCCGACGGTCAGTTCCTGACCCTGGTCGGCCCGAGCGGGTCCGGCAAGACGACCCTGCTGGACCTGCTCGGCGGGCTGAGCGCACCGACGTCCGGGCGGGTGCTGGTCGACGGTCACCTGGTGCAGGGCCCTGGCCTGGACCGTGGCATCGTCTTCCAGCAGTACGCGCTGTTCCCGTGGCGAACCGCCCTGGCCAACGTCGAGTTCGGCCTGGAGCAGCACCTACCGCGGCGCGAGCGCCGCGAACGGGCCCGCGAGCACCTCGACCTGGTGGGGCTCTCCGGCTTCGCGGACCGCTACCCGCACGAGCTGTCCGGCGGCATGAAGCAGCGGGTCGCGATCGCCCGCAGCCTGGCCCACCGCCCAGGCGTGCTGCTGATGGACGAGCCGTTCGCCGCCCTGGACGCGCAGACCCGCGAGCTGCTCCAGGACGAGCTGCTGCGGATCTGGCGCAGCACGGGGACGACTGTCGTCTTCATCACTCACGGCATCGAAGAGGCCGTCTACCTCGGTCAGCGGGTCGCAGTGCTCAGCTCACGACCCGGCCGGCTCAAGGCGTTCGTGGACGTCGACCTCGGCGACCGGCTCACCGACTCGGACGACGCCGCCGACCTGCGCTCGGACCCCCGGTTCGTCGAGTACCGGCACCAGGTGTGGTCGCTGCTGCGCGACGAGGTTCGGCGCACCGAGAGGGCAGCCTGATGAGCACCGTCACGCTGCCCGAGCAGGCGACGGGAACCGTTGCACCGCAGGGCGCCGCGGGCTTTGCGCCAGCCTGCGGGAGCACCCCGCCGACCTGGGTGCGGGTTGCTCGGCAGGCCCGGCGGGTCGCCTGGCGGTCGGCCGCCGTCGTGGCCTTCCTGCTGCTCTGGGAGCTCGGGCCGCGCTACCTGATGGACCCGGCCCGCCGGGTGTTCCTGCCGCCGCTGCACCAGGTGCTGCAGGCCGGCTGGGGTCTGATCGAGTCCGGCCAGCTGCAGCAGCACCTGACCGCCAGCCTGACCCGCTCGGCGCTCGGTTTCGGCACCGCGGTCGTGCTGGGCATCAGCACCGGTCTGCTGGTCGCCTGGTACGCCCCGTTGCGCGAGCTGCTCACACCGTTGCTCGAGCTGTTCCGCAACACTGCGGCGCTGGCCCTGCTCCCGGTGTTCGTCCTCCTGCTCGGGATCGGCGAGCTGAGCAAGGTGGCGATCGTCGCCTACGCCAGCTTCTTCCCGGTGCTGCTCAACACGATCGCGGGGGTCCGCACGGTTGACCCGCTGCTGCTGCGGGCGGCCCGCTCGCTCGGCCTGTCCAGCGTGCAGCTGTTCCGCAAGGTGATCCTGCCCTCCGCGGTGCCGACGATCTTCACCGGGATCCGGATGGCCGGCACCGCCTCCATCCTGGTGCTCATCGCGGCGGAGATGGTCGGGGCGAAGGCCGGCTTGGGCTACCTGATCGTCAACGCGCAGAGCAGCTTCCAGATCCCCCAGATGTACGCCGGCATCCTCACCGTCTCGGTGTTCGGGCTGCTGGTGAACGCCTTGCTCGTCCGGCTCGAGCGCCACTTCTCCCGCTGGCGCCCCGACGCCGGCGGCCGCTGACCACCACCCCGGACCACCACCCCGAAGGGACCAGAACTCCATGACCACCAACGACAGCAGCCCTCGGCAGCTGCACCTGAATGCCTTCATCATGGCCACCGGCCACCACGAGGCCGCGTGGCGCCACCCGCACGTCGACCCGCGGGCGGCACTGACCCTGCAGCACTACGTCGAGATCGCCCGGACCGCCGAGCGCGGGCGGCTGGACTCGATCTTCCTGGCCGACGGCGTCGCCCTGCACGGCAACGTGAAGCACAACACGCACAGCGCGTTCGAGCCGCTGACCCTGCTGTCCGCGCTGGCGGCGACCACCGAGCACGTCGGGCTGATCGCCACCGCCTCGACTACGTACAACCACCCCTACACGCTGGCCCGGGCCTTCGCCTCGCTGGACCATCTCAGCGGCGGCCGGGCCGGCTGGAACATCGTGACCTCAGCCGGACAGGACGAGGCCCGCAACTTCGGCCTGCCGTCGCGGCCGGACCACGACGACCGGTACGCCAGGGCGACCGAGTTCGTCCAGGTCGCGAGGGCCCTGTGGGACAGCTTCGACGACGAGGCCGTGCTGGCCGACAAGGCCAGCGGGATCTACGCCGACACCGAGCGGATCTCGGCGATCGGCCACGTGGGTGAGCACTTCTCGATCCGCGGACCACTCAACATCCGGCGGCCGGTGCAGGGGCACCCGCTGCTAGTGCAGGCTGGTTCGTCCGAGGCCGGCAGGGAGTACGCCGCGCGGTTCGCCGAGGCGGTGTTCACCGCACAGCAGACCCTGCAGGACGGCCAGGAGTTCTACGCCGACCTCAAGCGCCGGCTTGCCACCTACGGACGCCGACCCGACGAGCTGCTCGTGCTGCCCGGGATCAGCCCGGTGATCGGCCGCACCGAGAGCGAGGCCCGGGACCGGGAGGCCGAGCTCACCGCCCTGATCAGTCCGGCACACGGGCTGGCCCAGCTGTCCGCGATGCTCGACACCCGGCTGAGCGAGGCCGACCTGGACGGGCCGCTGCCGGACGTCGGCACGGCCACCGAGGGCAACCAGAGCCGGTTCACCCTGGTCACCGAGCTGGCCCGGCGTGAGTCGCTGACGGTACGTCAGCTGATCGAGCGGTTGGCCGGTGGCCGCGGGCACCGGGTGTTCGCAGGGACGCCGGCCCAGGTGGCCGACGAGATCCAGGAGTGGTTCGAGGACGGCGCCGCCGACGGCTTCAACGTGATGCCGCCGACCCTGCCGGGCGGCCTGGACGACTTCGTGGACCTCGTCGTCCCCGAGCTGCAGCGGCGCGGTTTGTTCCGCACCGAGTACGAGGGCAGCACCCTGCGCGAGAACTACGGACTGGCCCGACCGGCCAGCCGCCGAACCGCCACCTACCCGAAGGGGAACGCAGCCTGACCGCTTCTGCCTACGCTGGGCCGGCGGACCGCGCCATCCGCCGGCCCAGCGCCGGCCCCAGCGCAGCGGCCGCTGCGGCGGAGACCAATGAGACCACCAGCGCGCCGCCCCAGACCGTCCACCGCCCGGCCTGCAGTGCGTGCGCGCCCAGGATCGGCCCGATG
Source organism: Angustibacter sp. McL0619 (assembly GCF_049994355.1). Taxonomy (NCBI): domain Bacteria; kingdom Bacillati; phylum Actinomycetota; class Actinomycetes; order Kineosporiales; family Kineosporiaceae; genus Angustibacter; species Angustibacter sp. McL0619. The sequence goes on from NZ_CP188257.1 coordinate 3,889,838, forward strand.
AACGCGCTGCCGCCGTAGGCCAGCCCGATCACGCCGTTGTAGCGCCCGCGAAGCCGGTCCGGGGAGATGGCGTTGATGATCGACGGTGCGACTGCGTTGAAGCCGATCTCGCCGATGGTCCACACGCCGACGGTGAGCGCGTACGCCGCCGTGCTGTGTGCGAAGCCGGTCAGGAAGAAACCCGTGCCGAGCACAAGGATCGAACCGACGTACAGCGGCACCGGGGGCAGCAGCCGCAGCGCCGGGAAGGTCAGCGGCTGGACGGCGATGATGAGCACCGGGTTGACCGCGTAGGCCAGGCCGTACCTGGCGGGTGACAGCCCGTCCGCGCGCATCGCCAGCGGAAGCGCGACGTAGGCCTGGATGTAGACGCAGGCACCGGCGAGCGTCACGGCCGCCAGCACCAGCAGCAGCCGGTCGCGCAGCACCTCGCCGTACCCGCTGGTGTCCTGCTCACTGCGCGGGGCGCGAGACTCGGGCACCCCGCGGGCGACCAGCACAGCGAAGACCAGGCAGGTCAGGGCGTCCAGCACGAAGAGCAGCCACCACCCGCGCTCGGCCAGCAGGCCACCGAGCACGCCGCTGATCGACACCCCGATGTTGACCGCCCAGTAGATGAGGCCGAACGCCCGCGGCCGGTCGGCCGGGTCGACGATCTCGGCCACCGCTGCGCCGATCGCCGGCCGGTAGACGTCCATCGCCACGCCCAGGGCGAACGCGCAGACCGCGATCGTCCACAGCTGGTCGGCCAGCCCGAGGGCCGCCAGCCCCGCCGCGGTCGCCACCAGGCCCCAGATCAGGGTCGGACGACGTCCGAACCGGTCGGCCAGCCAGCCACCGAGCAGCGGGGACACGAACAGGCCGGCGCCGAAGCACGAGACGAGGGTGCCCGCCGTGGCCACCGACAGGTCGCGGCCGCCGACCAGGTACAGCGACAGGAACGGCTGCACGAACTGGCCGACCCGGTTGACGATGGTGCCGGCGAACAGCACCCAGAACGGGCGCGGCAGGCCGCTGAACGAGCGCCCCCACCAGCCGCGCACGCCGGCAGAAGCCACCAGGTTCTCGGACACGCGGCAACCCTAGGACGCACCTCCGACAGCGAGTTGACTTCGGACGCGGGTTAGGTCAGGCTTACCTAAGCCATCAGCAGCGCCACTGACACCGCAGGAGGGCACGACCAGCGTGATCGTCTGCCACTGCAAGGTCGTCAGCGACCGGGACGTCGCCGCGGCCATCGCGGACGGCGCGCGCACGGTGCGCCAGATCTGCGGCGCCAGCGGTGCCGGCAGGGACTGCGGCGGCTGCGTCTTCTCCCTCAAGCGGCTGCTGTGCGAGCATGGGGCGGTCCTGGGTGCCGTCTCTCCCGTGCCGGAGGCCGAAGGTGCAGCCTGTTGACCCACGCGTCGTCGATTTGCTGAACGAAGCACTCACGCTCGAGCTGACAGTCACGAACACGTACTTCCTGCATGCCCGCATGCTCGACAACTGGGGCCTGAGCCGCCTCGGCAAGGTCTTCTACGACCTGTCCATCGACGAGATGCGCGACGCGGACGACCTGATCAATCGGATCCTGATGTTCGACGGGCATCCGAACGTCCAGCGGCTGAACGCGATCACCGTCGGCGAGGACGCGGAGGAGATGCTGCGCCTGGCCCTGGACAGCGAGAAAGGCGCCGTCGCACAGTTCAACTCCGCCGCCAAGGAGTGCCACGCCCTCGGCGACCACGGCAGCGCCGCGGTCTTCGAGGAGATGGTCCGCGACGAGGAGAAGCACGCCGACTGGTTCGAGAGCCAGCTGGACGCCATCGCGCGGGTCGGCGCCGCCCAGTACCTGGCACAGCAGATCGCGGCCGGCGAAGGCCCGGGCTAGCGTCCGGCCGAGCCCGTCAGCGTCCGGCCGGCACCAGCGGCTCGACCCCGGCGACGACCTGCGCCAGCTGCTCGAACACCCCCTCCTGCGACACGTTGGGCATGTTCACGATGGCCTCGTCGATACCGAGCTCGGCGAGCCCGGCCAGCTGCTCGGTGGCCTCCTGGACGCTCTGACCGTCCGAGCCGTCCACCGACAGGTTCACGTGTCCGAGCGTCGTCCGGGTGATCTCGTCGTAGTCCCGCCCGACGTCGGCACAGTGCCCGCGCAGCACCTCGAGCTTGTGCCGGATGCTGTCCGGCCCGGCGGAGAACAGGTTGCAGGCGTCCGCGTACTGCGCGACCAGCCGCAGCGTCTTCTTCTCTCCCGACCCGCCGACCATGATCGGCGGGTGCGGCTTCGACAGCGCCTGCGGCGAGTTCAGCGGCCGCTCCAGCCGGTAGTGCCCGCCCTCGTACGCCGACTCGTCCCCGGCCCACATCTGCTTGGCGATCCGCAGCGTCTCCTCGAGCCGCTCGAAGCGTTCCGAGGTCGACGGGAACGTGACGCCCAGCCCGCGGTGCTCCTCCTCGTTCCAGGCCGCGCCGATGCCCAGCCACGCCCGGCCGCCGGACAGCACGTCCAACGTGGTCACGGTCTTCACCAGCAGGCCCGGGTGCCGGTAGGTGACCCCGGTGACCAGCGTGCCCAGCCGGACTCGTTCGGTCACTGCCGCCAGGTGCGAGAGCGTCGTGTAGCCCTCGAGCATGTCCTGCTCCGGCGGTCCCATCATCGAGATCTGGAAGAAGTGGTCCATCACGAAGATGCTGGACACTCCTGCCTGCTCGGCCTCCCGCGCGATGCGTCGCAGGGTCGGGCCGAGCGCAGCCGGGCCCTCGGGGTAGGTGAACCAGGGGATCTGCAGTCCGAGTCGCATACCCCGAGTCTGCTACCGAAACCTCAGCGGCGCGCTACCAGTCGACGCCGGCCGCGGCCAGCCCGGCCTCGACCTCGAGCCGGGCGATCGCGCTGTACGGCGCCGGGCCCGGCGGGTGGACGCCGACCGCCTGGCAGGCGTCGCAGAGCACCCAGTCGTAGGCCAGGGTCGCGGACTGCAGGCGGTAGAACAGCGCCGGAGTGCGCTTGTCGCTGACCCGCAGCCGGGCGATCTCGCTGTCCAGCCGGTGCAGCGCCGCGCACAACGACTCCAGCGGCGGACGAACCGGATCAGGAGGCGGCAGCACCCTGACCCCGGCCGCGCGCAGCGCGGCCTGGCCGATTCGTGCGAAGAGCTGCCCGGAACGGGCACCGATGCCCATGACCATCATTTTGCTCCTGCGAGGCCCCCTGGGGCCACCCTGTTCGGGTGACCCTGTGGGTTCAACGTCCACGGTCTGCCAGAATCTTCCCTCGTGCAGGCCAACCCGATCCGCCTCGTCGTGCTGGCGGGGCCCTCGGGCAGCGGCAAGTCCCACCTGGCGGCCAGGCTCGGACTGCCCGTGCTGCGGCTGGACGACTTCTACCGCGACGGCGACGACGCCGACCTGCCCCGCGCCTTCGGCATCGTGGACTGGGACGACCCGGCGTCCTGGGACTGTGACGCGGCGGTCCGCTGCGCGACGCAGCTGTGCGCGACCGGACGGGCCGACGTCCCGCGCTACGACATCCCGACCTCGCGCGTCGTCGGGCACGTGGTGCTCGACTGCGGCGGGTCCCCGCTGGTGGTCGCCGAAGGCATCTTCGCGGCCGAGGCGATCGGCCCGTTTCGGGACGCCGGGCTGCTGGCCGATGCCATCTGCCTGAGCCACCGGCCGGTCATCACGTTCGTGCGTCGGCTGGCCCGGGACCTCTCCGAGCGCCGCAAGCCACCGCTCACGCTGGTCCGGCGCGGCTGGGGACTGCTGCGGGCCGAGCCGGCGATCGTGGCCCGGCAGGTCGCACTGGGCGCCGAGCCGTGCACGCCGAAGCAGGCCGAGCAGCGGATCAGGCGGCTGCTGGCCGAGTCCTGAGCCGCCCAGCCGCTGCACCGCCGAGCCGCAGCACCGTGCGGCCGAGCACCCGGGGGGTCAGGCCGCCGTCCGCCAGCCCGAAGAGGATCAGGTCGTCGAACACCTGCCGGTCGCTCGCCGACGCCCGGACGCCCGCGTCCAGCACCGCCGGCCAGCGGTTGAGGCGTTGCAGCGCAGCGGCATCGCGCAGGTGCCGGCCGAGACGGTGGTCCAGGACCCGGCGGTAGGCGGCCCCTGGGTCGGTGGCAGCGGTGACCGCCGCCCGGCCAGCCAGCGCCCCGGAGACCACGGCCTGCATGATGCCCTCGCCGGACAGCGGGTTGACCAGGCCCAGCGCGTCCCCGACCAGCAGCACCCGCCCGTCCTGCACCGCAGCCCGACCCGGCGAGAGCGGCAGGTGCGCGGCCCGCAGCGCCTCGACCGGCCCGACGTCGGGCAGCAACCGGTGCAGCGCGGCCACCAGGTGCTCGCGGGACAACGGGCCCTGTCGCAGCAGCTGCCCGTACCCGACGTTGGCCCGGCCGTCGCCGATCGGGAAGGACCACGCGTACGCCGGCCAGGACTCCCGGGTCATCACGATGACCTGCGTCCCCGGGTGCCGCACGTCCGCCGCCGCGTACCCGCGGATCGCGATGGCCGCCTGCCCTGGTCCGGCCGGCGCGATGCCGAGCGCGCGACGCACCACCGAGCCCACCCCGTCGGCGCCGACCACCACCCGAGCCTGCAGGTCGTCGTCCAGGCTGACCTCGTCTCCGTCCACCGCGAGCGACCGCACCCGCTGCGTGCGCAGCTCGACGCCGAGCCGAACCGCCTCGGCGACCAGCCGCGCGTCGAACACCTCGCGCGGGATGACGTGCACCGGCCGACGCATCGACCCCTGGGTCAGCGACCCGCCCGGTGAGGTGAGACGGATCCGTTGCAGCACAGGGAATCCAGCCGTGACCCTGGACACGTCGACGCCGACTGCGGCCAGCTCGTCCAGCACCTCGGCGGCGATCCCGTCACCACAGGCCTTGTCCCGCGGGAACCGCGCCCGGTCCAGCAGCAGCACCGACGCGCCCGCCTGCCGCGCAGCCGCGGCAGCCGCCACCCCCGCCGGACCGGCACCGACGACGGCGACGTCCCAGACCAGACTCACCCAAGCCCGCTCATACCAGCTCGGCGTACCCCGGCTTGATCACGGCCTCGATCAGCGCCAGCCGCTGGTCGAACGGCAGGAACGCGCTCTTCATCGCGTTCACGCTGACCCAGCGCAGGTCGTCCAGCCCCCAGCCGACGTCGTTCACCAGCAGCTGCATCTCGCGGCTCATGGACGTGCCGCTCATCAGCCGGTTGTCGGTGTTCACCGTGACCCGGAAGCGCAGCCGGGCCAGCAGCCCGATCGGGTGCGCGGCGATGGACGGCGCGGCGCCGGTCTGCACGTTGGACGACGGCGCCATCTCCAGCGGGATGCGCATGTCGCGCACGTAGGCCGCGAGCAGCCCGAGGGTGACGTCCTCGACCCGCGCCACGGCGTCCGCCTCGGGGTCCGCGCCGTAGGGCCGCGAGCCGATCCGCAGATCGTCCACGATGCGCACCCCGTGGCCCAGGCGGTCGGCGCCGCACCACTGGATGGCCTCCCAGATGCTGGGCAGCCCGAAGGCCTCGCCGGCGTGGATGGTGAAGTGCGCGTTCTCTCGGCGCAGGTACTCGAACGCGTCCAGGTGCCGGGTGGGCGGGAACCCGGCCTCGGCGCCGGCGATGTCGAAGCCGCAGACCCCCAGGTCCCGGTACTGGACGGCCAGCCGGGCGATCTCGCGGCTGTTCGCGGCGTGCCGCATCGCGGTGACAAGTGTGCCGACCTTGATCCGGTGCCCGCGCGCAGCGGCCGCGTGCTCGCCCTCCCGGAAGCCCTCCAGCACGGCCTCGACGACCTCGGTCAGGCTCAGCCCGGCGACCAGGTGCTGCTCGGGCGCGAAGCGCACCTCCGCATACACCACGCCGTCCGCGGCCAGGTCCAGGGCGCACTCGCGGGCGACCCTGGTCAGCGCCGCGCGGGTCTGCATCACCCCGACCGTGTGCGCGAACGTCTCCAGGTAGCGCACCAGTGAGCCCGAGTCGGCGGCCGCACGGAACCAGGCACCCAGCTCCTCGGAATCGGTGATCGGCAGCGCGTCGTAGCCGTTCTCCGCGGCCAGCTCGACGATCGTGGCCGGCCGCAGCCCGCCGTCCAGGTGGTCGTGCAGCAGCACCTTCGGGGCGCGGGCGACGAGCTCGGATATGACGACGTGGTCAGCGGTGGGCACCCGCAGAGAGTAGCGCCGTCACGCTGCCGGCGAGCGCGAGCAGGAACGTCACCACGACCACCGCGACCAGCCGCCACCACGGCGAGGACCCGACAGCCCCCAGGTGCCGCACCGAGCTCGGGACGACGAACGCGGCCGCCCCGGCGGCGACCGCGGCGCAGCACAGCGCGATGGTGAGCACGACAGGCTGTTTCTGGTGCAGGGCCAGTGCGATCAGCCCCATCGCGAGCACCACGGCGGCCAGCGCGGTGCGTTGCCAGGCCAGGCCCGTCCGCTGGGGCTGCAGCCCGGGGTCAGCGGACATCGGCACGGCGCGCGGCTCTCAGCCGAGCTGCGCGGCCGCGTAACCGGCCAGCAGCAGCGCCATCGCGACCACGATGAGCGCGAGCACCCCGAGCGCGCGCGGCGGCGGCAGGTGGGTGCCCACCCGCAGGGAGCGCTCCACCCGCGCCCAACCCACCGCGGCGCGCACCGCGATCAGCCCGCCGACCAGGCAGGCGCAGGCGGCCACGACGTCCAGCAGCCGTGGCAGGTCGGCCAGGGTGGCCAACGAGGTCAGCGCCACGCCACCGGCGACCATCGCCAGCGCGGTGCGCACCCAGGCCAGCGCCGTCCGCTCGTTGGACAGCGAGAAGCGGGGGTCCGGGTCGTCGCCCACCCCGTACACCCAGCGAGGACGGCGCTGCTCACTCATCGTCGCGGTGCGCGAGCCCCGGCTCGAAGGCGGGCAGGCACACGGCGATGTACTCGGCGCCGGAGTCACCAACCAGATAGCGCACCCGCTCGCCGGCCCTGGTCACCAGCGCCTGGCCGGGGCCGACGTCGGTCGCGCCGCCGTCGTGCTCGACGGTGACAGTGCCGCGAAGCACCACGGTCACCTCGTCGAACTCCGGGGTCTGCGCCGGCTCCTGCCAGCCCGGCGGCGCCTGCATGTGCGCGACCGACACGGCGGACTCGCCGCTGGTCACCCGGCCGACGTACTCGTCAATGACCTTGCCGCCCGGCACCGGGATGCGGGTCGGCGCGCTGATCAGCTCCGGCATGTCGCCGAGCCTAGCCCTGCGGCCGCAACGTGGGCTGCACTCAGTCGGCGGCGATCCGCTCGGCGACCAGCGGCAGCAGGTCCGGCCGCGAGCCCTCGGGGGCGATGAAGTAGCTGCCCTGCAACGCCTCCAGGGCACGCTCGAAGCGCTCCGGGGTGTCGGTGTGCAGCGTCATCAGGGGCTCGCCGCCGCGCACCTCCGCCCCCGGCTTGACGTGCAGCTCGACCCCCGCGCCGGCCTGGACGACGTCCTCCTTGCGCGCGCGTCCGGCGCCGAGGCGCCAGGCGGCCACCCCGACCGCGAGGGCGTCCAGCTGGGTCAGCACGCCGTCGGCCGGCGCCGTGACGACCTGCGTCTCGCGGGCCCGCGGCAGCTCGGCGTCCGGGTCGCCGCCCTGGGCCGCGACCATCGCCCGCCAGACGTCCATCGCGGACCCGTCCCGCAGCCGGTCCGCGGGGTCGACGTCGCCCCGTCCGGCCGCCGCCAGCATCTCGCGTGCCAGTGCAAGGGTCAGCTCGACCACGTCGTCCGGGCCGCTGCCGGCCAGCACCTCGACGGACTCGCGCACCTCGAGCGCGTTGCCGGCGGTCAGCCCGAGCGGGGTCTGCATGTTCGTCAGCAGCGCGACCGTCGTCACGCCCGCGTCCGTGCCCAGGTCGACCATCGTGCGGGCCAGCTCGCGGGCGTCGTCCAGGTTCTTCATGAAGGCACCGGAGCCGACCTTGACGTCCAGCACCAGCGCGCCGGTGCCCTCGGCGACCTTCTTGCTCATGATCGAGCTGGCGATCAGCGGGATGGCCTCGACGGTGCCGGTGACGTCGCGCAACGCGTAGAGCTTCTTGTCGGCCGGGGCCAGACCGTCGCCGGCCGCACAGATCACCGCCCCGACCTCCTCGAGCTGGCTGAACATCTCGGCGTTGGTCAGGTTCGCGCGCCAGCCCGGGATCGCCTCGAGCTTGTCCAGCGTGCCGCCGGTGTGCCCGAGCCCGCGGCCGGACAGCTGCGGCACCGCAACGCCGCAGGCCGCCACCAGCGGGGCCAGCGGCAGGGTGATCTTGTCCCCCACACCGCCGGTGGAGTGCTTGTCGGCGGTCGGGCGGGACAGCGTGGAGAAGTCCATCCGCTCCCCGCTCGCGATCATCGCGGCCGTCCAGCGGCTGATCTCGCGCCGGTCCATCCCGTTGAGCAGGATCGCCATGGCCAGCGCGGCCATCTGCTCGTCCGCCACGGCGCCGCGGGTGTAGGCGTCCACCACCCAGTCGATCTGCGCGTCGTCCAGGCCGTGCCCGTCCCGCTTGGCCCGGATCACGTCGACGGCGTCGAAGGCTTCGCTCATGGGTCGATCCTCTCGGTTCGGTCCGGTCCTGGCCACGTCCGTTCGCCCCCGGCGTACTGCCGCGGCTCCGGCCGCTGTTGACCACGTTAGGTTGGCCGCGGTCCGCTTCTCGAGGCGTCGAACCCACGTGAAGCAGGCCTTGGACCACATAACGTGGTCAAAGTCAGCGGGCGAGGTTCTCGGGGCCGAACGCGTCGGGCAGGATCTCGCTCATTGTCCGGACGCCGGACGGCGTGTCGACCAGGCAGTCCGGGCCGCCGTTCTCCCAGAGCAGCTGACGACAGCGGCCGCAGGCCATCAGGGGGGCGCCGGACCCGTCAACGCAGGCCACCGCGACCAGCCGGCCGCCACCGGTGACGTGCAGCTGGCTGACCATGCCGCACTCGGCGCACAGCGCCACCCCGTAGGCCGCGTTCTCGACGTTGCAGCCGACCACGACCCGGCCGTCGTCCACCAGACCGGCGACTCCGACCGCGAAGCCCGAGTACGGCGCGTAGGCGTGCCGCATCGCCTCGACCGCCGCCGCCCGCAGCGCCGGCCAGTCGACCTCGGCCACCTCAGCCGCCCTCGCCGCGCCGGTACGGCAACCCGTCCGCCGCCGGCATCCGCAGCCGCTGCGCCGACAGGCTCAGCACGAGCAGGGTGGCGACGTAGGGGGTCATGCCGGTGAAGTCGTCCGGCACGGCCTCGGTCGAGGCGTACCAGACGAACAGAGCGGCCGCACAGGCCGCGGCGACCAGCGTGGTGGCGACGTTCGACCGGCGCAGGATCCGCCACACGACGATGCCCAGCAGGATGAGTGCCAGCACCAGGAGCAGTGCGTGCACGCTCTCACCGCCACGGCGCAGCTGCAGCGCGTCGGTGTAGCCGAACAGCGCCGAGCCGGCCAGCAGCCCACCCGGACGCCAGTTGCCGAAGATCATCGCGGCCAGACCGATATAGCCTCGCCCCCCGGTCTGCCCGTCCCGGTAGATGCTCGCCGCGACCTCCGCGAGGTACACGCCGCCGAGGCCGGCGAACGCCCCCGAGGCCACCACTGCCGCGTACTTGTAGCGATAGACGTTGACGCCGAGCGACTCGGCCGCCACCGGGCTCTCGCCGCAGCTGCGCAGCCGCAGACCGAACGACGTCCGCCACAGGACGAAGTACGTCCCGACGACGAGCAGCAGGCACACGATGGTCAGCACCGACAGGCCGGTGGTCAGTCCGCGCAGGAGCCCCGCGACGTCCGAGACCACGAACCAGTGTTTCTTCTCGATGGTCCCCAGGTTGTCGGACAGCCAGTGGACCGTGATCGTCGGCAGCTCGGCGATCTGCGGCGACTGGGTCTTCCCGCCGCCGGGCTTACCGGTGAAGGCCAGGCCGGACAGGTACCTCACCAGCCCGGCCGCGAGCAGGTTCAGCGCGACGCCCGAGACGATGTGGTCGACGGTGAAGGTCACCGTCGCGACGGCGTGCAGCAGCCCACCGAGGGCGCCGAACGCGACGCCGCATAGCAATCCGACCCACGGCCCCCACTGGTAGCCACCGAACCCGGCGCCCCACGTGCCGAAGATCATCATGCCCTCGAGGCCGATGTTCACCACACCCGCGCGCTCGGCCCAGAGGCCACCCAGCCCGGCCATCGCGATCGGGACGGCGAGCACGAGGGTCGCGGCGACGGTGCCGCTGGAGTCGATGTCGTTCGCCCCAGTGATGATGCGCGCCAGCGACATCAGGACGATGCCGCCACCGACCACCAGCAGCCAGCCGGAGTAGGTCAGTCCGCGGCGCCCACGACCGGAGACCAGCCCAGGAACCGGCGCGCCGGCCGCCTCGGCGATGTCGACGCTCATGCCGTCACCTCCTGGACGTCGCCGGGCCTGGATACCAAGGCCTGGGCCACCTTCCGTTGTTCGGTGGCCACGCTGTAGCGCCGGACCAGCTCGTAGGCCACCACCACCGCGAACGTGATGATGCCCTGCATCACCAGCACGATCTCCGGAGCCACGCCCGCGATGATCTGCAGCGGGTTGCTGGCGACGTTGAGGTAGGCGAAGAACAGCGCCGCTACGCCGACGCCGATCGGGGAGTTGCGGCCGATCAACGCGATCGCGATCCCGGTGAAGCCGAGACCGGCCGGGAACGACAGGTCGTACGAGTACGTCTTGCCGAGCAGCTCGGGCAGTCCGACCAGTCCGGCGATGGCGCCGCTGAGCGCCATGGAGATCAGCACCATGCGCTTGACGTTGACACCGCTGGCCACCGCCGCGGTCGCCGAGCGGCCGGTCGCGCGCAGGTCGAAGCCGAACCGGGTGCGCCCCAGCAGGTACCAGTAGCCGATCCCGACCAGGATCGCGATGAACACGAACCCGTAGGTCTGCACCGGGACGTCGGGCACCAGGGTCAGGCCGGGCATCCGACCGGACACCGGGATCTCCTTGGTGGAGATGTTGTTGCTGGCCGGGCCGGAGGCGACCTTGCGTAGCAGGAAGGCGAGCAGGTTCGCCGCGATGTAGTTCAGCATGATCGTCGAGATGACTTCGCTGACGCCGCGGGTCACCTTGAGGATCGCGGCGATCGAGGCCCAGCAGGCACCGACCACCATGGCCACCGCGATGATCACCAGGATGTGCAGCGGGCGGGGCAGGTGCAGCTGGGCGCCGACCACCGCGGCCGCGAACACGGCCATCCGGTACTGGCCGTCGACACCGATGTTGAACAGGTTCATCCGGAAGCCGATGGCCACTGCGATGGCCGACAGGTAGTACGTCGTGGCCAGGTTCACCGTGGACAGCGCGTTGCGGGTCATCGCGTTCGGCAGACCTCCGCCGGTGAGCAGGGTCTTCCAGGTCAGCCAGACCGGGTCCCCGGCGATCAGCAGCATCACGCTGATCACCAGCACGGAGAACGCCACAGCCAGCAAGGGCGCGGCCAGAGCGAGCCCGATGCGCTTCGGGTCGAGCCTTCTCATGCGCCCTCCTCCTGGCTGTCGGCGCCGGTCATGGCCGACCCGAGCTGCTCGGGTGTCACCTGCGCCGGGTCGAACTGGCCGACGAACTTGCCGCGCAGGATGACCTGGATCGTGTCCGACAGCCCGATCAGCTCGTCCAGGTCGGCGGAGATCAGCAGCACGGCCAGCCCGGCCGAACGGGCGTTGCGGATGTGCTCCCAGATGGCAGCCTGCGCACCCACGTCCACCCCGCGGGTGGGGTGGGCCGCCAGCAGCACGATCGGCTCCCCGGACAGCTCGCGGCCGACGATCAGCTTCTGCTGGTTGCCGCCGGACAGCGCGTGCGCCGCGACGTCGATGCTCGGCGTCCGGACGTCGAACTCGCTCACGATGCGCTCGGTGTCCGCCCGGGCGCCGGAGCGGTTGATCAGCGGACCCCTGGACGACGGCGGCTGGGTCTGGTGGCCCAGGATGCGGTTCTCCCACAACGGAGCGTCCAGCATCAGGCCCTGACGCTGCCGGTCCTCGGGGATGAAACCGATTCCTGCCTCGCGGCGGCGCCGGGTGGACCACTGGGTGATGTCGACCTCCCCGAGCGTGATCACGCCCAGGTCGGGGATGCGCAGGCCCATCAGGGCGTCCACCAGCTCGCCCTGGCCGTTGCCCTCGACCCCCGCGATGCCCAGCACCTCACCACGGTGGATGGTGAAGTCGATGGCCTCCAGCACGGCCCGCTCGCCCGAGCGCAGCGTCAGGTCGCGCACCGTGAGCATCGCGACGTCCGTCACGGTGGACTCGCGGGTCTCGGGGCTGGGCAGCTCGCTGCCGACCATCAGCTCGGCGAGCTGACGGGACGTCGTGTGGCCCGGGTCGACGGTGGCCACCGTCTCGCCACGACGCACCACGGTGATGTCGTCCGCGACCGCGAGCACCTCGTCCAGCTTGTGCGAGATGAAGATGACGGTGAGCCCCTCGGACTTCAGGTCGCGCAGGTTGCCGAACAGCTCGTCGACCTCCTGCGGCACCAGCACCGCGGTCGGCTCGTCCAGGATGAGCGTGTTCGCGCCTCGGTAGAGGACCTTGAGGATCTCGACGCGCTGGCGGTCGCCGACGCCGAGGTCCTCGACGAGCGTGTCCGGCTCGACGTCCAGGCCGTAGGCGTCGCTGAGCCGGCGGATCTTCGCCCGGGCCCTGTCCCCGATGCCGAACAGCCGCTCCGCGCCGAGGGCGACGTTCTCCAGCACGGTGAGGTTGTCGGCCAGCATGAAGTGCTGGTAGACCATGCCGATCCCGTGACCGATCGCGTCGCTGGGCGAGTGGAAGCTCACCACCTCGCCGCCCACCTCGATGGTCCCCTCGTCCGGCCGCTGGACGCCGTACAGGATCTTCATCAGCGTGGACTTGCCCGCGCCGTTCTCGCCGACGATCGCGTGCACCGTGCCCTTGCGGACCTCGATGTTCACGTCGTGGTTGGCGACCACTCCGGGGAACCGCTTGGTGATCCCGGTCAGCCGGACTGCGAGCTCGCCGGTGGCGGCGCGCGGTGTGTCGGTGTCGGTGGACAGGACGTCCTCCTCGAGATGACGGCGCCGGCCCGTCGACGTTGACGGAGGCGCGTGGGCGCGGGGTGAAACAGGTCCGGGGCGACGCTACCGCGCCGCCCCGGACCGTTGTCAGGCGTTGAGCACGAGCACGTCTTGCGACGAGCCCGCGACGATCAGGTCACGGAGTGGTGGGAACCGTGATCTTGCCGTCGATGATGTCCTGCTTGGCCTTGTCGACGTCGGCCTTGATGTCGTCCACGTGACCACCGGTGGTCGCGTAGTCGACGCCACCCTTCTTGAGGTCGTAGATCTGGTCGCCGCCCTGGACGGTGCCGTCCTGGTTCGCCTTGATGAAGTCGAACACCGCGACGTCGACCTTCTTGAGCATCGACGAGATGATGACGTCGCGCACGCTCGCGTCTGCGGTCAGGGCCTGGTCGGAGTCGACACCGATCGCCGAGGCGCCGGCAGCCTTGCACGCCTCGAACACGCCACCACCCGAGCCGCCAGCGGCGGCGTAGATGATGTCAGCGCCGGCGTCGAGCATGCCCTGCGCAGCCGTCTTGCCCTTGGCCGGGTCGCTGAAGCCGGAGAAGTCCGGCGGCTGGGTCAGGTACTTGATCTGGATCTTGATGCTCGGGTTGACCGACTTCGCACCGGCGACGTAGCCGGCCTCGAACTTCTGGATCAGCGGCACCTGGACGCCACCGATGAAGCCGATGTTGCCGGACTTCGACTTCTTCGCGGCGATGACGCCGACGAGGTACGAGCCCTCGTTCTCGGCGAACAGCAGGCTGGTGACGTTGGTCGGGGTCTTGGGACCCTTGGCGCTGTCCACGATCGCGAACTTGCTGTCGGGGAACTCGGCCGCGACCTTGTCGACCGCACCGGCGTAGGCGAAGCCGACCGCGACGACGGGGTTGTAACCGGCCTGGGCGAGCGTGCGCAGGCGGTCCTCCTTGGCGGACTCCGACTCACCGGTGGTCGCCTCGGCCTCCTGGGCGGTGACGCCCAGGTCGGACTTGGCCTTGTCCAGACCGGCTGCGGCGGCGTCGTTGAACGACTGGTCGCCACGGCCGCCGATGTCGTACGCGAGACCGACCTTGAGGGCCTTCTTCGTGCTCGAGCTGGTGCTGCTGCTCGAGCTGTTGTCGTCGCTGCTGCCGCACGCGGCCAGAGCGAGGGCAGCCACCGAGGTGACGGCCACGATCTTCATCACCCGACGCAAGGGTGTCTCCTTAGTTCGATGCCTCGTGGAGATACCACGGGAGGCTGATGGCAACCGAGACCCATGCTGTTGGCCGGGCTCGAGTTCGCCTGGACTTTACCCGCGCTGGCTGGGCGTTGTGACCACCGCAGGGCGCAGTATCCGAACCGTTACCGGGTAGTCACATCGTCAACTGTTGACGTGGACCGGTCGGACCATGTCGAACCGGTGCAGGTCAGGACACCAGCGCCTGGAGCGCCACCTGGGCCAGCAGCTTGCTGCCCACCGGCACGCTCGCATCGTCCACCCGCAGGTTGCCCTGGTGCAGGTCGAACGTCGGACCGCCCGGCGTCCGGGTGCCCAGCCGGGCCATCGCACCCGGGACCGACTCGAGGTACCAGGCGAAGTCCTCGCCGCCCAGGCTCTGCTCGGTGCCGACCAATGAGCCCACCCCGACCATCTGGCCGGCGGCGGCAGCCAGATGACCCGCGGCCCAGGGCTCGTTGACCACCGGCGGGACGCCTCGCACGTGCTCGACCTCGGCGCTCACCCCGTACGGCGCGACGACGGCGCGGACGACCTCGTCGACGATCTGCTGGGCCTGCGCCCAGGCGCGGATGTCCAGCACCCGCAGGGTGCCGGCGACCTCGCCGTAGGCGGGGATGACGTTGGCCGCCGAGCCGGCGCCGATCCGGCCCCAGACCAGGCTGGCGCCGGCCCGCGGGTCCAGCCGGCGCGACAGGGCGCCGGGGACGTCCGTGACGAGCTTGGCGAGGGCGAACGTGAGGTCCTGGGTCAGGTGCGGGCGCGAGGTGTGCCCGCCCTTGCCGCGCAGCCGGACGGTGACCGAGTCGGTGGCCGCGGTGATCGGGCCCTCCCGCAGGCCGATCGTGCCGGCGTCGATGGACGGGTCGCAGTGCAGGGCGAAGATGCTGGTGACGTCCTCGAGCACGCCGGCGGCGATGAGGTCCAGCGCCCCGCCGGGCATGACCTCCTCGGCCGGCTGGAACAGCAGCCGCACCCGCCCCGGCAGCGGGCTCGCCCGGTGGTGCTCGGCCAGGGCCAGCCCGGCGCCCAGCAGCGAGGCGGTGTGCACGTCGTGACCGCAGGCGTGCGCCACGCCGTCCACCGTCGAGCGCCAGGGGTCCGTCGTCTCGTCGACCAGCGGCAGGGCGTCCAGGTCGGCGCGCAGCGCGACGACCGGTCCGGCGTCCGGGTCACCGACCTCGGCGACCAGCCCGCTGCGCGGCAGTCCCTGGACGGCGATCCCGGCCTTCTCCAGCCGGGCGGCGACCACGTCGCAGGTGCGCAGCTCTTGCCACGAGGGCTCGGGGTGGGCGTGCAGGTCACGCCGAACGTCGATGAGCTCAGGTTCGAGGTCGGCCACGATCTGGGACGTCGCGTACGCGAGGTCTCGGGCGTCGGTAGTCACGGTCAGTCCAGGTTATCCGTCAGAAGGCTTATCCGTCAGAAGGCGTCGCGCGGGACGTAGGTGCCCCACACCTCCCGCAGCGCGTGGCAGACCTCGCCCACGGTGGCGCGGGCGGCCAAGGCCGAGCGCAACGGGTACAACACGTTCTCGGCGCCTCGGGCGGCTTCCTGAACCGCGGCGAGCGCCCGGTCCACCTCGGCCTGGTCGCGCTCGGCCCGCAGCGTGGCCAGCCGGGCGGCCTGCTCGGCCTCGATGGCGGGGTCGACCCGCAGCGGCTCGTACGGGTCCTCGACGTCCACCGTGAACCGGTTGACGCCGACGATCACGCGGTCGCCGGCGTCGATCTCCTGGGCCACCTGGTACGCCGAGCGCTCGATCTCGGCCTTCTGGAAGCCCTCCTCGATCGCGGACACCGCGCCGCCGCGGTCCTCGACGGCCCGGATCAGCTCGCGGGCGGCGGCCTCGATCTCGTCGGTCATGGTCTCGACCAGGTAGGAGCCGGCGAACGGGTCGACCGTCTTGGTCACGTCCGTCTCGTACGCGATCACCTGCTGGGTGCGCAGGGCGAGCCGGGCCGCCTTGGCGGTGGGCAGCGCGATCGCCTCGTCGTAGGAGTTGGTGTGCAGGCTCTGGGTGCCGCCGAGCACCGCGCCGAGCCCCTGCAGCGCGACCCGCACGAGGTTGACCTCAGGCTGCTGGGCGGTGAGCTGCACCCCGGCCGTCTGGGTGTGGAAGCGCAGCATCAGCGACTTGGGGTCCTTGGCGCCGAACTCGTCGCGCATGATCTGCGCCCAGATGCGGCGGGCGGCCCGGAACTTGGCGACCTCCTCCAGGAACGTCGTCCGGGCCACGAAGAAGAAGGACAGCCGGGGCGCGAAGTCGTCGACGGACAGGCCGGCGTCCAGCGCCGCCTGCACGTACGCCTTGGCATTGGCCAGGGTGAACGCGATCTCCTGCACGGGCGTGGCACCGGCCTCGGCCATGTGGTACCCGCTGATCGAGATCGTGTTCCAGCGCGGCAGCTCCTTGCGGCAGTACGCGAAGGTGTCCGCGATCAGCCGCAGCGACTCGGCCGGCGGGAAGATGTACGTGCCGCGCGCGATGTACTCCTTGAGCACGTCGTTCTGGATCGTGCCGGTCAGCTGGCCACCCTCGACGCCGTGCTCCTCCGCGACCAGCTGGTACAGCAGCAGCAGCACCGAGCCGGGGGCGTTGATCGTCATGGACGTCGACACCTCCTCCAGCGGGATGCCGTCGAAGAGCAGGCGCATGTCGTCGATCGAGTCGATGGCGACGCCGACCTTGCCGACCTCGCCGTGCGCGATCGGGTCGTCGGAGTCGTAGCCCATCTGGGTCGGCAGGTCGAACGCCACGCTCAGCCCGCCGGTGCCAGCCGCGACGAGCTGGTGGTAGCGCTCGTTGGACTCCTTGGCGGTGCCGAACCCGGCGTACTGGCGCATGGTCCAGGGCCGGCCGGTGTACATGCTCGGGTACACCCCGCGGGTGAACGGGTACTGCCCCGGCTCACCCAGCTGCTGCTCGGCGTCCCAACCGTCCAGCTCCTGCGGCCCGTAGACGGTGTGCAGCTCAAGACCCGACTCGGTGTGCGATTCACTCACCCGGGAAGGGTATCGACGCGGCGGGCATCCGCGCCCCGCCCGTGTCCGACCTCACAGGGGACCCGTGCCGTGCAGCTACCACCGTCCCTGACCAGGACCGCCCACGAGCAGCGCGGCCTGGTGAGCACCCGTCAGCTGCTCGTCGCCGGCGTCAGCCGGGCGGCGATCCGGTGGAACGTCGCGCCGGGAGGGCTTCGCCGTACGCCGTCGCACCTACCCCGACCCAGCGGCCTGGCGGGTGGGCCCGCTCGTGATCTGCTCGCCCGCCCGCGCGGCCGTCGACACGGCGCGCGAGCTCGGACCGCAGGACGCGCGGGCCCTGCTGATCAGCGTCGTCCAGCGAAGGCTCCTGCGGCCGGAGGACCTGCAGGCCGAGGTCGCCGCGGGGCCCGTGCGGGGACGGGCTCCGCTTCGACGTGCGCTGGAGGATGTGGCACTGGGCGCGTGTCGTTGCCGGAGGCGCAGGTGCTACGCGAGCTCGCCCTCAGCAAGGTGCTGCCCGCGGTCGTCGCCAACCCGTGCCTGGTCGCTGCCGACGGCACACGTCTGCCCACTCCGGACTTCTGGCTGGACGACGTCCGGCTCGCCGGGCAGGAGCACTCGCGGGCGCACCACGTCCGGGTCGCGACTGGGAGCAGACCGTAGCCGCAGACACCCGTCTGGGCGAGTACGGCGTCCTGGTCCTGGCCGTGACGCCGACCGGGTTCCGCCGTGACCCGGCGGCGTTCCGGCGTCGGGTCGAGCAGGCCTACCTCGCGGCCCGTGCGACCGGGCGGCGACCCGACGTCCGCATGGTCCCGCGGTGATCAGGGGGCAGGAGCTCAGAGGAGGTCGGTGCGGTCGGCGGCGGCGAGCCGGTCGACGATGCTCTTGACCTGCTGGACGTGCGAGCGCGCCGCCACCAGCACGGCGTCCGGGGTGTCCACCACCACCACGTCCTGCAGCCCGAGCAGCGCGACCACCCGCCCGGGCGAGGTCACCACCAGACCGCTCGCGTCCACCGACAGCAGCTCGCCGCCGCCCAGCACCGACAGGCGCTCGTCCGGTAGCACCGACTGCAGCGAGCCGAAGTCGCCGACGTCGTCCCAGCCGAACTCCCCCGGAACGACCGCGACCCGCCCGGCGGCCGCGGCCGGCTCGGCGACGGCGTAGTCGATGGCCACCTTCTCAAGCGTCGGCCACACCTCATCGAGCACCTGCTGGCGCTGCGGGGTGTCCCATGCCGCGCCGATCGCCCGCAGGCCGGCCGCCAGCTGCGGGCGGTACCCGTCCAGCAGCTCCAGCAGGACCGCGGCCCGCGCCACGAACATGCCCGCGTTCCACCGGTATCCCTGCTTCAGGTAGCGCTCGGCGGTCGCGGCGTCCGGCTTCTCGACGAACTCATCCACCGCCAGCGCGGACGGCGCGCCGACCACTCCCAGCGGGTCGCCCGGTCGGATGTAGCCGAACCCGGTGGCGGGGCGGGTCGCCGTGATGCCGATGGTCACCAACCGCCCGGTGCGCGCGACGGCGACCGCCTCTTCGACCGCGGCGGCGAACAGCGAGGCATCGGCGATCACGTGGTCCGCGGCGAAGGAGCCGACCACCGCCTGGGGGTTCCGGGCGTGCACGACAGCAGCAGCCAGGCCGATCGCCGCGGCCGAGTCGCGCGGCGAGGGCTCGGCCAGCAGGTCGTCCAGGTCGAGGCCGGGCAGTTGGCGGGCGACCGCGCCCGCGTGGGCGGCACCGGTCACCACGCAGACCCGGCCGGCCACGCCGTCCAGCCGGTCCCAGGTCTGCTGCAGCAGCGTGCGCCCTGTCCCGGTGAGGTCCAGCAGGAACTTCGGCTCGGCGCGTCGCGACAGGGGCCACAGTCGCGTCCCGGCTCCGCCGGCGGGCACCACGGCGGTCAGATCGGTGATCACGGCGGTGACGTTACCGAAGGCAGCCAGCCGAATGACCCTTCCGGCGATCGTGCGTGAGGGGTTGGTCACACCCGCCGTGCCCGGTGCAGCGGTCGGCGCCCGACCTCACTAAAGTGACCACGTCGTGGACGTCGCCGTCCCCCGCCCCCCTGCACCACCGCAGCCTGTCGGGTCGACGCGTCTTCCCCCGTCAGGCGAAAGGGAACGTCGTGCCCAAGGCACCCGCAGGCACCCTGTACCGGGGCCGCGAGGGGATGTGGTCGTGGGTCGCGCACCGGGTGACCGGCGTGCTGATCTTCTTCTTCCTCTTCGCGCACGTGCTGGACACCGCGCTGGTGCGCGTCTCCCCGCACGCCTACAACGAGGTGATCGGGACCTACAAGAACCCGATCGTCGGGCTCGGCGAGGCCGGGCTGGTCGCCGCGATCATCTTCCACGCGTTCAACGGTGTGCGGATCATGCTGGTCGACTTCTGGTCCAAGGGACCGCGCTACCAGAGGCAGATGCTCTGGGTCGTCATGGCGCTGTGGGTGCTGCTCTTCGCACCGTTCGCCGTCCGCCACCTGATGCACGTCTTCGGCTGAGGGAGCTGACATGACCACCATCGAGGCTCCGCGGGCACCGTTCCGCCGCAGCCGGGCGACCCGCAGCAACTTCGAGCTCTACTCGTGGCTGTTCATGCGCGGCTCCGGCGTGGTGCTGATCGCACTCGTGTTCGGCCACCTGTTCGTCAACCTGGTCAGCGGCCAGGGCATCAAGGCGATCGACTTCGCCTTCGTCGGCGGCAAGTGGTCCAGCCCGTTCTGGCAGACCTGGGACCTGCTGATGCTGTGGCTGGCCGAGCTGCACGGGGTCAACGGCGTGCGCACCGTGATCAACGACTACGCCGAGAAGGACAGCACCCGCATCGTGCTCAAGACCCTGTTGCTGCTGAGCGCCGCGCTGATCCTGGTGCTCGGCACGCTGGTCATCTTCACCTTCGACCCGTGCCCGGTGGGCGAGCCCGCCAACCTGCTCCCGTCGTTCTGCACCAAGTAGGGATGTCACTCATGCAGACGCACACCTATGACGTGGTCATCGTCGGTGCCGGCGGTGCCGGCATGCGCGCGGCCCTGGAGTCCAGCAAGCGGGTCCGGACGGCGGTGCTGACCAAGCTCTACCCGACCCGCTCGCACACCGGCGCGGCTCAGGGCGGCATGTGCGCCGCGCTGGCCAACGTCGAGGAGGACAACTGGGAGTGGCACACCTTCGACACGGTCAAGGGCGGCGACTACCTCGTCGACCAGGACGCCGCCGAGGTGATGTGCAAGGAGGCCATCGACGCCGTCCTCGACCTGGAGAGGATGGGCCTGCCGTTCAACCGGACGCCCGAGGGCAAGATCGACCAGCGTCGCTTCGGTGGGCACACCCGCAACCACGGTGAGGCCGCCGTCCGGCGCTCCTGCTTCGCCGCGGACCGCACCGGCCACATGATCCTGCAGACGCTGTACCAGAACTGCGTCAAGCAGGACGTCGAGTTCTTCAACGAGTACTACGTGCTCGACCTGATCACCACCGGCAGCGGCGAGACGCTGCGCACCGCCGGCGTGGTGGCCTACGAGCTGTCCACCGGCGAGATCCACATCTTCCGCGCCAAGTCGGTGGTGCTGGCCACCGGCGGCGTCGGCAAGGTCTACAAGACGACGTCCAACGCGCACACCCTGACCGGTGACGGCATGGGCATCGCGTTCCGCAAGGGCCTGCCGCTGGAGGACATGGAGTTCTTCCAGTTCCACCCCACCGGCCTGGCCGGGCTCGGCATCCTGCTGTCCGAGGCCGCGCGCGGCGAGGGCGGCATCCTGCGCAACAGCGAGGGCGAGCGCTTCATGGAGCGCTACGCCCCGACGATCAAGGACCTCGCGCCGCGCGACATCGTCGCCCGCTCGATGGCCAACGAGGTGCGCGAGGGCCGCGGCTGCGGGCCGAACAAGGACTATGTGCTGCTCGACCTGACCCACCTCGAGCCCGCGCACATCGACGCGAAGCTGCCGGACATCACCGAGTTCGCCCGCACCTACCTCGGGGTCGAGCCCTACACCGAGCCGGTGCCGGTCTACCCGACCGCCCACTACGCGATGGGCGGCGTGCCGACCAACGTCGAGGCGGAAGTGCTGCGGGACAACACCCACGTCGTCCCCGGCCTGTACGCCGCCGGCGAGGTCGCCTGCGTGTCCGTGCACGGCTCGAACCGGCTGGGTACCAACTCGCTGCTGGACATCAACGTGTTCGGCCGCCGAGCGGGCATCGCGGCCGCCGAGTTCGCCGCCACCGCACCGCTGGTCGACCTGCCCGACACGCCCGAGGCGGGGACCGTCGAGCTGCTGGAGTCGATGCGCTCGCGGCAGGACGGCGAGCGCGTGGCGGTCGTCCGCAAGGCTCTGCAGGAGACCATGGACCGCAACGCCCAGGTGTTCCGCACCGAAGGCTCGCTGAAGCAGGCGCTGTCCGACATCGAGGGCCTGAAAGACCGCTACCGCAACGTTTCCGTGCAGGACAAGGGCAAGCGGTTCAACACCGACCTGCTCGAGGCCGTCGAGCTCGGGTTCCTGCTCGACCTGGCCGAGGTCATCGTGCTCGGTGCGCTGGAGCGCAAGGAGTCGCGCGGCGGCCACTTCCGTGAGGACTATGCGCTGCGCGACGACGTGAACTTCATGCGGCACACGATGGCCTACCGTGAAGAGGGCGCCGACTCCACGAGCGTGCGCCTCGACTACAAGCCGGTCGTGCAGACCCGCTACGAGCCGATGGAGCGCAAGTACTGATGACGACCACGCAGGAGACTCGCCCCGCCGAGGTGGGCGCGGTCCCGAGCTTCGACGTCACCCTGCGGATCCGCCGGTTCAACCCCGAGGCGGACGCCGAGCCGCACTGGGAGGACTACCGGGTCACGGTGCACGCGACCGACCGTTTGCTGGACGCGCTGCACACCATCAAGTGGGAGCAGGACGGTTCGCTGACCTTCCGCCGCTCCTGCGCGCACGGCGTCTGCGGCTCGGACGCGATGCGGATCAACGGCAAGAACCGGCTCGCCTGCAAGACGCTGCTCAAGGACCTCAACCCGAAGAAGCCGATCACGGTCGAGCCGATCAAGGGCCTGACGGTCGAGAAGGACCTCGTGGTCGACATGGACCCGTTCTTCGCGGCCTACCGCGAGGTGATGCCGTTCCTGGTGACCAGCGGGAACGAGCCGTCCCGAGAGCGCATCCAGAGCCAGGAGCAGCGCGACCGGTTCGACGACACCACCAAGTGCATCCTGTGCGCCGCGTGCACGTCGTCCTGCCCGGTGTTCTGGGGCGACGGCCAGTACTTCGGCCCGGCGGCGATCGTCAACGCGCACCGGTTCATCTTCGACAGCCGCGACGAGGGCAGCGACCAGCGGCTGGAGATCCTGAACGACAAGGAAGGCGTGTGGCGCTGCCGCACCACGTTCAACTGCACGGACGCGTGCCCGCGGGGCATCGAGGTCACCAAAGCGATCCAGGAGGTCAAGCGTGCCCTCCTGACCCGCAAGGTCTGACCGTGCGGTTTCCGACATTGCCAGCTGCGGCCGTCGCCGCCGCGTCTGCCGCCCTGCTGCTGGCCGGACCGTCGTCCGCCGTCGCGACCACCACCACGACCAACCCCCGCCCGGTGGTCGGTGGGGAGCGGCTCGCCGCCAAGACCGTGGTCACCGACCTGCCGGACGGCGTCCCCGCCCCGCCGAAGTTCAGCGCCGGCGGCTGGGTGCTGGCCGACCTGGACACCGGCGAAGTGATCGCGGCCCGCAACGCGCACGGCCGCTACCTGCCGGCGTCCACGCTCAAGACGCTCACGGTGCTGACCACGATGCCGCAGCTGGACCCGGGCGCCCTGGTGCAGGCGGCCAACGAGGACCTCGTCGAGGGCACCCAGGTCGGGCTCGACCCGCACTCGAAGTACACGGTCCAGCAGCTCCTGCTCGGCACGATGCTGTCCTCCGGCAACGACACCGCGACGGCCCTGGCCAGGGTGGCCGGTGGCGCCGGCGGCGTGCGGGCCACCGTGGCGGCCATGCAGGCCAACGCCCAGCGCCTCGGCGCCTTCGACACCGTGGTGCACAACCCGAGCGGGCTGGACGCGCCCGGGCAGCTGTCCAGCGCGTACGACCTGGCGCTGGTCGCCCGGGCCGCGATGGCGCTGCCGCAGCTGCGCGCCCTGGTCGCCACCAAGCACGCGCAGTTCCCGGGCAAGCAGCTGCCCGGCAAGAAGCGCAAGAGCTACCAGATCTCCAACCACAACACGTTCCTGTTCAACTACGACGGCGCGACCGGCGTGAAGAACGGCTACACCGTCGCTGCGCGATGGACGGCGATCGCGGCCGCCACCCGCGGCGGGCACACCTACGTGCTGACCGCCCTGCGCCGCGGCGAGAGCAGCTGGCGACCTCAGGCGGCACTGTTCGACTGGGCCTTCAGGTACGGCGGGCTGGCCCGGCCGGTCGGCTCCCTGGTCACCCCCGAGCAGGCGGCCGAGCTGCAGGCCGCCGCGCCCGCCACCGCCTCGCCCGCGCCCGTCGCGGCTGCCGGCTCGGCGGTGGCGCTGGCCCGGTCCTCGGCCGGCGACCGCAGCACGCTGGTGCTGGTCGCGACGGCAGCCGGCATCGCGGTGCTGCTGGTCGGTTCGTTGCTCGGGCTCAGCGCCCGCGCACGGCGCCGACAGCTGCACGCAGCCCGTGTCGCACGCTCCGCGCGACAACCAGTGCGCTGACCCCGAGCACGGCGCCCGCAGCCAGGGACGTCCGGTCGGCCGAGCGCTGACCGAAGCTCGGCAGCATGGCCTCGCGCGGCCCGGCCCGGCGCGGCAGGGGTTCGACCGGGGTCCCGGTGCCGAGCCGCCCACGGTCCTGCAGGCCGGTCGCCGCCCAGGCGGCCGACAGCAGCACGACGCGGCTGATCAGGTTGATCAGCAGGAGCAACCCGATGATCACCGCGAAGCTGGCCAGCACCGGCTTGCGGGACGCACTGGCCAGCAGCAGCCCGCTGCCGAGCTTGAGCACACCCATGCCGACCGCGCCGATCAAGGCGCCCTGACCGACGTCCCTGCGGGAGAGCGTGAGCCCGCTCATCAGCCGCAGGATGATCACCATCAGGATGAAGTCGGCGACCAGGACGACGAGCACCCCGAGCACCCGGACCAGCACCTGGGCGCTGGTGGAGCCGGAGTCGACGCCGACCCGGTCCATCGCCCAGGACGTCGCGCCGGTGACCACCAGTGACAGCACGCCGGAGGCGAGCACCGGAACGCCCAGCAGGGCCAGCAGGCCGAGGTCGCGCATCTTGCGAAAGGCGATGTTGCCGGTCTGCCGGGGCTGGTCGAACATCGCCCGGGTGCCCTCCCGGATCGCGTTCACCCAGCCCAGTCCGGCGAATACCAGCGTGACCACGCTGACCAGGCCCGCAATAGTCAGCAGGTCCGGGGTCGGGGGGTTGGTGGCGTCCAGCAGGCCCTCGGGGTGCTCGGCGTCCTTGACGATGCCCGGCAGGGTGTCCGAGATGTAGGCAACGACCCGGTCGAAGAGCTGCGGGTGGTCTCGCAGCACGAACCCGAAGACACTGAAGGCCAGGATCAGCACCGGGATCACCGAGAAGAACCCGACGAACGTGACCCCGCCGGCCAGCAGGTTGCCGCGCGCGTTGCCGTACCGGGTCCAGGACCGGTACGGGTGGCTGGCCTGTAGGCGCGCGAGCAGCTCCTTCACCGGCTGCTCGCGGCGTCCGCCGTCCCCGCGACCGGGAACGGGAACCAGCCCTGGGCCCGCCAGACCTCGTCCTGGCCGTGCTCGTAGAGGTGGAATCCCTCCACGGTGAAGCGGCATTCGAAGTCGGACAGCTCGCGGGCCGCGCGGTCCAGCGCGTCGTCCGAGAGGTGGTGAGCCACAGTGACGTGCGGGTGGTAGTAGAACTGGATCTCACGGCCCAGCGGGCCCTGGCGCACGGCCTGCTCGAGCAGCTCGCAGTCCGCGATGCCCTGCACGAGCGGGACGAAGACCACCGGCGAGACCGGCCGGAAGGTGGACGTCCCGCGCAGGTGGATCTCGAACGAGCGGGACTTGGCGGCCACCCGGGCCAGGTGTTCGGTGACCACGTCCGCCGGCAGGTCGAGCTCGGTCGGCGGGAGCAGCGTCACGTGCGTCGGGATGGACGAGGCCAGCGCGTCACCGAACGAGGCGCGGTAGGCGCGCAGCTCCTCGCCGTAGGGAGACGGGATGGAGATGGCCACTCCGATGGTTCGCTGCACCCCGTTGGTCACCGTCCGATCTTGCCCTAACTTGCGGTCCACGACACTCATCGGGCGCTCACGGCCGCGCCTGCAGGAAGCCGACCCGGTCGTAGACCCGAGCCAGTGTGCGGGACGCGACCTCGCGGGCCTTGGCCGCGCCGGTGGCCAGCACGTCGTCCAGCGCGTCTGTGTCGTCCAGGTATGCCAGAGCGCGGTCGCGGAACGGGCCCAGTTCTGCGGCGGCCAGGTCGGCCAGGTCGCCCTTGAGGTCGCCGTACCCCTTGCCCGAGTAGTCCTTCTCCAGCGACTCGACCGGCCGGCCAGACAACGCCGAGTGGATGCTCAGCAGGTTGGACACGCCCGGCTTGTCGGCCACGTCGTAGCGGATCTCGCGCTCGGCGTCGGTCACGGCAGAGCGGATCTTCTTCGCGGTGACCTTGGGCTCGTCCAGCAGGTCGATCACGCCGGAGAGGCTGGCAGCCGACTTGCTCATCTTGGCGGTCGGCTCCTGCAGGTCGTAGATCTTCGCCGTCTCCTTGACGATGTAGGGCTCCGGGACGGTGAACGTCTCGCCGAACCTGGTGTTGAACCGGATCGCCAGGTCGCGGGTCAGCTCGAGATGCTGGCGCTGGTCCTCGCCGACCGGGACGGCGTCCGCGGCGTAGAGCAGGATGTCGGCGGCCATCAGCACCGGGTAGGTGAACAGCCCGACCGTCGTGCGGTCGGTGCCGGCCTTGCCGGCCTTGTCCTTGAACTGCGTCATCCGGCCCGCCTCGCCGAAACCCGTGATGCAGCCCAGCACCCAGGCCAGCTCGGCGTGCTGCGGCACGTGGCTCTGCACGAACAGCGTGGAGTGCTGCGGGTCGACGCCGCCGGCCAGGTACTGCGCCGCTGTCCGCCGGGTCCGGTCGCGCAGGGTCCTGGGGTCGACCTCGACGGTGATCGCGTGCAGGTCGACCACACAGTAGAACGCGTCGTGCGTCTCCTGCAGGGCGACCCACTGGACCAGCGCGCCCAGGTAGTTGCCCAGGTGCAGGGAGTCGCTGGTCGGCTGCATCCCGGACAGGACGCGCGGACGGGAGTCGGTCACGGACATGGCCGACAGTCTTTCAGGTCAGCGGCTGCTCCCGGGCAGCGCTACCCCGCATCCCGGGCGACAAGGAGCAGCCCGGTCAGCCCGTTGGCGTACTCCTGTGACTCTGCGTGCGCCTCGTCTCACGACATAAGCGCGGATTGCCCGTTTCGCCAAGAGGTCAGGCGACCCGATCGAGCGCGACGAGGTGCAGCACCAGCGCCGCACCTGGGGCGAGCACGGGCATGGTCAGTCCCACCTCGCCGAGCACCGCGCCGGACAGCCGCAGACCCGCACCCGACGTCATCCAGCCTGGCGCGGCCACCTGCACCACGGCCGGCTCGCCGACGTCCCGTCGGACCCGGACGTCGTACTGCCGCAACGGGTCCAGCCCGGGCAGGCGGACCCGTCCAGGATGGGCGGACGGCGCGGTGCTGAGCCGCACGTAGGCGAGAACTGCCGCAGCTCCGTCGTGCGCCACCACACCGTGCAGCAGCGCATCCTCGCCCGGCAGGTCGCCGCGAACCACCCTGCCGCCGTGCAGCAGGCCGCGCAGCTCGCGGTACGCCGCGATCCAGCCGGAGACCTGCGCCAGCTCCGGCGGCGACAGCGTGGTCAGGTCCCACTCCAGGCCGGCATGCCCGAACAGCGCTGTCGCGCAACGCATCTGCAGGTCTACGTGACGGTGGGTGGTGTGGGCGACCGGCGGCCCGACGTGCGCGCCGACCAGCTCGGGGGCCAGCACCTGCGTCGTCCAGCGCTGAATCTGCTGGCGCTCCAGCGCGTCGTTGCAGTCGGAGGCCCAGACCCGGTCCGTGTGCGCGAGGATGCCCAGGTCCACCCGGGCCCCGCCGGAGGAGCAGGACTCGACCTCCAGGCGCGGGTGGCGCGTCCGCAGCGCGTCCAGCAGCGCGTACAGCCGAAGCGTCTGCGCGTGCACCACCGGGCCGTGGCCTGGCTGCGCGCCACCGGCCGACCCCGCGGCGTGCAGGTCGCGGTTGTGGTCCCACTTGAGGTAGTCGATCCGGTACTCGCCGACCAGGTCGTCCAGCCGCTCGAGCAGGTACGCCCAGGCCAGCGGGTTCGTCAGGTCGAGCACCTGCTGGTTGCGCCAGCTCGGCGGCACCTGCCCGCCGTTCGGGCTGAGCACCCAGTCCGGGTGCGCCCGGACCAGGTCGGAGTCGAGGTTGACCATCTCCGGCTCCACCCACAGGCCGACCTGCATGCCGAGGCCGCGCACGTGGTCCACCAGGGGATGCAGTCCCTGTGGCCAGACGTCGGAGTCGACGTACCAGTCCCCCAGCCCGGCGGTGTCATCGCGCCGCCCGCGGAACCAGCCGTCGTCCAGCACGAAGCGCTCGACGCCGATCGAGGCCGCCACGTCCGCCAGCGCGGTGAGCCGAGCGAGGTCGTGGTCGAAGTAGACCGCCTCCCAGGTGTTCAGCACGACCGGGCGAGGTGAGCGCGGGTGGCCGGGCCGGGCCCGCTGCCAGGCGTGCCAGCGGGCGGCGACGCCGTCCAGGCCGTCCGCCGACCAGGCGAACAGCGCGGTCGGCGACCGGTAGGACTCGCCGGGCTCGAGCCGGACCTCGCCGGCGCGCAGCAGCTCCGCCGCGACCAGGGTCGAGGCGTGCGGGCCGGCACCCTCCGGCAGCCGCTCGACGAGGTACTCACTGTCCCCGCTCCAGGCCAGGTGGACGGCCCACACCTCGCCCCGCCCGAACCCGAAGCCCTCGCTGCCGGCGGCCATCAACAGCGGTCCCTCGTGCCCGGTCCGTCCTCGGCGCGACGCGCGGGACCAGGTACCGAACCGGATGTCCTGACGCTGCGGGCTGCCCTCCCGGCACCACCGGCCGGTGGTGTCCAGCAGCTCGGCGGCCTCGGCCGGCAGCGGCAGCACCGGGCGGACGGCGGCGACGTCGTACCTACCGTCGCCGGTGTTCGTGACCGCGGCGTCGGCGGCCAGCACACCGTCCGGGGTCAGGGTGAGGGTGACCTGGACGTCGATCCCGCAGCTGGGGTCGCCGGCCCAGGCGGTGACCGTCCCGCCCTGACCGGGAGCGGCGACGTCGACCTGCACCGGACGGGACAACCGCAGCACCGGATGGGCCTGCCGGCCGTCCCGGTGGCCGGCGACGCCCGGCGTCCCGGACCAGCCGTCGGACTCGACGGGCAGCACGGTGAAGGTCATCGGCTCGTCGAGGGCGCTGCGCGGCACAGCGGACGTCAGCGCCGCTAGCAGGCCGGCAGCAGCGGTTCCTTCGAGGGGGCCCAGATCCGCACCCCAGTGCAGGACGCGAGGCAGTGCTGGGCCGTCGACGTCCAGCAGGACGCACGTGCCGGCCGCGCGCAGCAGCACCAGCTGGATCGTCATCCCTTGTTGGCGCCGAGCGTCAGGCCCGAGACGAACTGCTTCTGCAGGATGACGAACACCACGATCGTCGGGATGGCGACCATCACCGAACCTGCTGAGAGCAGGTTGTAGTCGGTGAAGAACTGGCCACGCAGGTTCTGCAGCGACGAAGTGATCGGGAACTTGTCACCTTGGCTCATGAAGGCGATCGCCCAGAAGAAGTCGTTGTAGATCCAGGTGACCAGCAGCGTCGCCAGCGCGGCCAGCGGGGGGCGGCACAGCGGCATGATGACCTGCCAGAACTGGCGCAGGACGCCGGCGCCGTCCACCAGGGCGGCCTCGGTCAGCTCACCGGGCAACGTCTTCATGTAGTTGCTCAGCACGAACGTGCAGAAGCCGGTCTGGAACGCGATGTGGGTGATGATCACCGACCAGTAGCTGTTGTAGAGCGTCCCGGAGTCGCTGAGCCAGAAGGGCACCTGCACGT
Source organism: Angustibacter sp. McL0619 (assembly GCF_049994355.1). NCBI lineage: Bacteria > Bacillati > Actinomycetota > Actinomycetes > Kineosporiales > Kineosporiaceae > Angustibacter > Angustibacter sp. McL0619. The sequence goes on from NZ_CP188257.1 coordinate 3,919,189, forward strand.
CGTTGTAAAGCCGGAAGAGCGGCACCAGCATCGCCTGCTGCGGCAGCAGGTTTCCGGCGGTGAACACGATCAACAGCGGCAGGTTGAACCAGAAGCTGAATCGGGACAGTACGAAGGCCGCGCACGACGCCAGCAGCAGCGTCATCACCAGGGCGGGCACGGTGATGATCACCGAGTTCAGGAAGTGTCGGCCGAAGTCGCCCTGCTGCCAGGCATGCACGTAGTTGTCCAGCGTGTAGCCGCCCAGCGAGACGTAGCCGTGCGTCGACGTGTAGTCGTAGTCCCGGAACGAGTTCAGCAACGCCCAGGCGATGGGGAACAGCCAGAGCAGTCCCATCGCCGTCAGGAACCCGTAGATCAACAGGTGCCGAGGCTTGCGCGGTGTGGAGGGTGAGCCCGTGGACTGCTTGGGCGCGCGGGAGCCCGTGGCCCGGGTGGCTCCGGTCGCGGCGGTCATCGCTTCTCCTCCCGCATGATCGCGATCATGTAGAACACGATGAACACCACGGAGATCACTAGCATGATCGTGGCCAGCGCGGACCCGAAGGGGATCCGTTGCCCCTCGCCGACGATGTTGCTGAACACCAGGGCACCGATCAGCTCCAGCCCGTTGCGGCCCTTGTTGATCACCCAGACCAGGTCGAACGCTCGGAGCGACTCGATCACCGTGACCACCAGGACGATGATGTTGATCGGCCGCATCACCGGGAAGACCACACTGAAGAACGTGCGCGTCTGGGAGGCGCCGTCCATGGCCGCAGCCTCGCGCAGCGAGGGGTCCACCGCCTTCAGACCCGCCAGGTAGAGCAGCATGATGTAGCCGGTGTGCCGCCAGCTCGACGCGACCAGGACGGCCCACAGGTTAACGCGCGCGTCGCCGTACCAGTCGATCGCGCGGTCCCCGTGCAGTCCCAGGACGGCGTTCAGCAGCCCCTGGTCGCGGGAGTAGATGAGTTGCCAGATGAAGCCCACCAACGCCAGCGACAGCACGACGGGCAGGAAGAACGCACTCTGGTAGAGGCGGGTGAACCGCAGCTCACGGTCCAGCAGCACGGCGATGAACATGCCCAGGATCGTCGGGATGGCGAACGTCACGAACAGCCAGATCAGGTTGTGCTGCAATGCCGGCCAGAACGGCGGGTAGTTGGTCGCGACCTGTCGGAAGTTGTCCAGCCCGACGAACTTCGCGTCGCCCAACGGCTCGAAGCCGTCCCAGTTGGTCGCGGACAGTGCCACGGTTCCCAGGGCCGGCAGCCACACCAGCCCGACGACCACCAGTGCGGGAACCCCCAGCAGCACGGTCAGCCAGATCCGGTCCGAGCGGGTCAGTCGAGTTGACCGCTTCCGGGGCTTGCGTACACGAGGGGGTTTTGCCGCGCTGGTGGTCGTCATGGGTCCGATGATCCTCGGTCAGCCGTCGGTAGCGAAGATGGACTGCTTCTGCTTCTCGATGCTGTTCACCAGACCGTCGATGTCCTTCGGGTTCTTGATGAAGGTCTGGATCGCCGGGATCATCACGTTGCTGGCGAAGTCCGGACGGGTGTCGCGATCGAGGAACTGCGAGATGTTCTTCGCGTTGCCCACGAACTCCACGGCCTTCTTCTGTAGGGCCGAGTACGCGCTGGTGTCGGCGCCGCTGTTGACCGCGATGACCGTCGGGTCGGCGGCGACCGAGACGCCCTCCGCCTCGGGTGTGCCAAGGTATTTCAGGAACGCCTTCGCACCGGCCTCGTTCTTGGGGCGCTTGGACATCATGAAGCCGTCGATCGGTGCCTCGATGGCGTCCGCGCCGATGGCCGGGTCGATCTCCGGGAACGGGAAGAAGTCCAGGTCGTCCTGTTCGGCACCCTTGGGGAACTGCTGCCCGACGAACATGCCCAGCACGTACATGCCGGACTTCTTCTGCTGCAGCGACTGCGCTGCCTCCTGCCAGGTGCGACCGAGCGAGGCGTCCTGGTGGTAGGGCAGCAGGCCCGCCCAGGTGTCGAACACCTTCTTGACCTCGGGGCCGTTCCAGGGCTTCTTGCCGGCCATCAGGTCGACGTGGAACTGGAAGCCGTTGATCCGCATGTTCAGCTGGTCGAAGGTGCCCATCGCGGGCCAGCCGTCCTTGTCGCCGAACGCGATCGGGGACAGGCCGTCCTTCTGCATCTGCTTGGACAGCGCGGTGAGGTCGTCGAGGGTCTTCGGGATCTGGTAGCCCTTGTCCGCAAACACGCTCTTGCGGTAGAAGATCGCCCACGGGTAGTTGGTGAACGGCACGAAGTACTGCTTGCCGTCGTCGCCGGTGGACGCGGTCTTGAGGGCGTCCGAGAAGCCCTTCATCTCCGGCCAGATGTCGCTGATGTCGCCAGCCAGCCCCTTGGCCGCGAAGAAGCGCATCCGGAAGCCGGAGAACCAGGTGAACACGTCGTCCGGGCTGCCCTGCAGGTAGCTGGTGATCTGCTCCTGGAAGGTGTTGTGGTCGACGGTGTTGGTCTTGACGGTCAGCTTCGGGTTTGCCGTGTGGAACTGGTCCGTGACCTTGGCGTAAGCAGCCTTCGGAACCGCGTCGGACTGGTTCGAACCGAAGGTCACGGTGCCGGTGGCGGACTTGGTGTCCGTGGCAGAGTCGCCGCTGTCGCCGCCACAGGCGGCCAGCGATCCGGCGGCCGCGACGCCGAGCGCGCCGCGGAAGAGGGCCCTGCGACCGAACTGCGTGCCGGCCACCGACGGCGGCAGGAGCGACGCGAGGTACTCGGCTTGGGACTGGGGGCGGGACATCGCGTCTCCTTTGACGAAACTTCAGCCGACACGGTCAATCATGATCAGACAAATTCGATCACGTTGATGGCGCTTACCATCGTCACCAACCCGTCTGTTGTCAAGAGTTCGCCCAAAGTTGGCGCGGCGGCGTGTCTCTCGTGGCCGCTGTGTTCGACTCGGGCCTGTTGGTTATTGTTGACTTATCGAGCTGTTCGGTCCAAGGTCTCTCACATGCGGAGCTGGCCGACGAGGTCCCTGGCCCTGGGGGGCGACTACAACCCCGAGCAGTGGCCCGAGCACGTGTGGGCGCAGGACGGGCAGCTGATGCGCGAGGCCGGCGTCACCTTCGCCACCGTCGGCGTGTTCTCCTGGTCGCTGCTCGAGCCCGAGCCTGGCCGGTTCGACACCGGCTGGCTGGACCGGGTGCTGGATCTGCTGCAGGGCAACGACATCGCCGTCGACCTGGCGACCGCCACCGCGTCCCCACCACCGTGGATGTATCACCAGGACGGCGACCTGCTGCCTGAGCGGGCCGACGGCACGAGGCTGTGGCCCGGCGGTCGCCAGCACTACTGCCCGAGCAACCCGACCTACCGCGAGCGCGCCGTCCAGCTGGTCGAGCACCTGGCGACCCGGTACCACGACCACCCTGCGGTGGCCATGTGGCACGTAGGCAACGAGTACGCCTGCCACAACACCCCCTGCTTCTGCGATCGGTGCGGTGTGCGGTTCCGGGCCTGGCTGGAGCGCCGGTACGGCGACGTCGCCGCGATGAACGAGGCCTGGGGCACAGCTTTCTGGAGCCAGCGCTACACCTCGTTCGACCAGGTGCTGCCGCCGCGCACCGCGCCTACCGCGGTCAACCCCACCCAGGCACTGGACTTCCGCCGGTTCAGCTCGGACAACGTGCTCGAGCTGTTCGTCGCCGAGCGTGACGTGCTGCACCGACTCTCCCCCGGCGTCCCGGTCACCACGAACTTCATGACCCTCAACCACTTCCGGCACCTGGACTACTTCACCTGGGGGCCCGCGCAGGACGTCGTGAGCACCGACCACTACCTGGTCGCCGCCGAACCCGACCAGGAGGCCGAGCTCGCGTTCAGCGGCGACCTGACCCGCGGCATCGCCGGCGGCGAGCCGTGGATGCTGATGGAGCACTCCACCAGCGCGGTGAACTGGCAGCCGGTCAACCAGGCCAAGGCGCCGGGGCAGCTGCTGCGCAACAGCCTCGCGCACGTCGCGCACGGCGCGGACACCCTCGGCTTCTTCCAGTGGCGGGCCGCCAAGGCGGGCGCCGAGAAGTTCCACTCGGCCTTCGTCCCGCACGCCGGCACCGACACCCGGCTGTGGCGCGAGGTAGTCCAGCTCGGCCAGGTCTGCGAGCGGCTGGCCGAGGTCGTCGGCAGCACCGTCCAGGCCGAGGTCGCGCTGCTGTGGGACTACGCCGCGGGCTGGGCCTGCGACCAGGACTCGCACCCCAGCTCGCTGCTCCGCTACGGCGACGACGCGCACGCCATCCACCGCCAGCTGCTGCTCGGCGGCATCGCGGTCGACGTCGTGCACCCCGGCGCGGACCTGTCCGGGTACAAGCTGGTGGTAGTGCCGACGCTGTACTCGTGTGACGACGCGGTGGCGAGCTCGCTGCGCGCGACCGCGGAGCGCGGGGCCAGCGTGCTCGTCACGTTCTTCTCCGGCATCGTCGACCCCAACCTGCACGTCCGCCTGGGCGGCTACCCCGGAGCGTTCCGCGACCTGCTCGGCGTGTGCACCGAGGAGTTCGCCCCGCTGCTGCCTGACCAGGAGGTGCGGCTGGACGGGGGCGGCACGGCCACGGTCTGGACCGAGCACCTGCACCTGCGCGGCGCGCAGGCGGTGGCCTCCTACCTGGACGGCCCGCTGCCCGGCGTCCCCGCGGTGACCCGCAACGAGGTCGGGGCGGGCGCCGCCTGGTACCTGGCCACCCGGCTGGACGGCGACGGGCTGGAGGCGCTGGTCGGCCAGCTCGTCGCCGAGGCCGGGGTCAGCCCGGCCGCCGCCGCCCCGCCGGGCGTGGAGCTCGTCCGTCGCGCCACGACCGATCGCTCGTACCTCTTCGCGATCAACCACACCGGTGGCCCGGTCGCGGTGCAGGTCAGCGGCCACGACCTGGTCGCCGACACCGCCGTGGACGGCGAGCTCACCCTCGCACCCGGCGCCGTGGCCGTTGTCCGAGAGCAGCGCTGATGCTGGCTCGCCAGCGCCAGGAGCGCATCCTCACCGAGGTCCGCCGGCACGGCGGGGCGCGGGTCTCCGATCTGGTCGACCTGCTGGGCGTGTCCGACATGACGGTGCGCCGCGACATCGAGACGTTGGCCCGGGCGGACCTCGTGCTGCGGGTGCACGGCGGCGCGACCGCGATCGACTCGCGCAGCAGCGACGAGCCCGGGTTCGCCGCCAAGTCGGTGCTGGCGCTGGCCGAGAAGTCGGCCATCGCCGCGTCGGTGGCCGCCCTGATCAGCCCCGGCGCCTCGATCGCGCTGTCCGCCGGGACCACCACCTATGCGGTGGCCCAGCAGCTGGTGGACGTCGAGGACCTGACCGTGGTGACCAACTCGCCGCCGGTTGCCGACCTGCTGCACGAGCGCCCGGCACCCGGCCGCACGGTGGTGCTGACCGGCGGAACCCGGACGCCGTCCAACGCGCTGGTGGGCCCGGTGGCGGTGCGCGCACTGGCGGAGCTGCACGTGGACACCCTGGTGCTCGGCGTGCACGGCTTCGACGAGCGAGCCGGGGTGACCACGCCGAACCTCGTGGAGGCGGAGACGAACCAGGCGCTGGTGGCCAGTGCCCGGCGGGTTATCGTGGCGGCCGATCACTCCAAGTGGAACGTCGTGGGCCTGGCCGCCATCGCACCGCTGGAACGGGTCGACATCCTGGTCACCGACTCCGGGCTGCCGCGCAAGGTCCGGCGCACCCTGGCGGGTCTGGTCGGCGAGCTGATCGTGGCGGAGACCCTGCCATGAGCGATACGGCGGCCGTGCGGCGCACCCGTGCCCACCTGCACGACGGCCGGGAGATCGTCTACTACGACGACAGCCCGCCGTACGTCGACGGCACCGCGACTCGCAACCTGCACGACTCGCGTCCGCCGCTCTCGCCCGAGCGTGCCGGTCAGATGCGCTTCGACCCGCTCAGCGGGTCCTGGGTCACCATCGCGGCGCACCGGATGGACCGCGCGTTCATGCCTTCGGCCGACGAGTGCCCGCTGTGCCCGACCGGCCGCGGCACGGTCCCCTCCGAGATCCCGGCCGACGACTACGACGTCGTGGTCTTCGAGAACAAGTCGCCGAGCTTCTCGACGCGGGTGGACGGCGTGCCCGGCAACGTCACCTTGGTGGACGACGAGCCGCTGTGGCCGAGCCTGCCCGCAGTGGGCCGCTGCGAGGTGCTCTGCTTCACCAGCGACCACGACTCCACGTTCGCGGACCTCACTGTCGCCCGCGCCCGCACCGTGGTGGAGGCCTGGGTGGACCGCACCCGCGAGCTCGCCGCCGTCGAGGGTGTGCAGCAGGTGTTCTGCTTCGAGAACCGCGGCGCCGAGATCGGGGTCACGCTGACCCATCCGCACGGCCAGATCTACGGCTACCCGTGGGTGACGCCGCGCACCCGGCGCATCCTGACCCTCGCGGAGGAGCACCGCGAGCGCACCGGCGGCAACCTGCTACGCGACGTCCTGGAGGCAGAGCTGCGCAGCGGGCAGCGGGTCGTGGTCTCCGGCCGCTACTGGGCCGCGTACGTGCCGGCCGCCGCGCGATGGCCGGTCGAGGTGCACCTGGCGCCGCTGCGCGACGTCCCCGACCTGCCCGCACTGGACGGCGCCGAGCGCGACGAGCTCGCCGAGATCTACCTGGACCTGCTGCGCCGGCTGGACCGGTTCCACCCGTCCCCGGACGGCGGTTCGGTGCGGCTGCCGTACATCGCCGGCTGGCACCAGGCGCCGGTCAGCACCGGCCGGGACCTGGCCCGGCTGCACCTGCAGATCACCTCGGTGCTGCGGGCCCCCGGCAAGCTGAAGTACCTTGCGGGCTCGGAGACCGGGATGGGGGCGTGGGTGAACGACGCCACCCCGGAGCAGATCGCGGCGAGGTTGCGGGAGGTCGGGTGACGGGCGCGCCGTACTGGTACCCGGTGCCGGACGTCGACGCTCGAGCCGCGCAGGTGGCGGACTCGTTCGAGCAGGTCCACAGCGCGCCGGCAGCGGGCGTCTGGGCCGCCCCCGGCCGGGTCAACCTGATCGGCGAGCACACTGACTACAACGGCGGCCTCTGCCTGCCGATCGCGTTGCCGCACAGCACTTTCGTGGCGGCATCGAGCAACTCGAGCAACGAGCTGGTGGCCCACTCGGTGCAGCGTCCTGACGAGCCGCTGCGCATCGCGTTGAACGACATCGGGCCGGGCCGGCCAGCTGGTTGGGGCGGCTACGTCGCCGGCGCGGTGGCGATGCTGCGCGCGGCCTCGGACGGGCCGCGGGTCGCCGGGCTGACCGCGGTGGTCGACAGCGACGTCCCGGTGGGCGCGGGGTTGTCGTCCTCGGCCGCGCTGTCCTGCTCGATGGTGCTGGCCGCGGCCGAGCTGGCCGGCCTGAACTGGGCGGACGACGACGCCGGGCGGGCCCGGCTGGTGCAGGTCAGCGTGCGCGGCGAGAACGAGATCGCCCAGGTACCCTCCGGTGGCCTGGACCAGGCGGCGGCGCTGCAGTGCGAGCCCGGGCACGCCCTGCTGCTGGACTGCGCCGACCACTCGCTGGCCCAGGTGCCGTTCGACGTCCGCGTGCACGGGTTGGCGCTGCTGGTCATCGACACCCGGGCCGAGCACACCCATTCGGGCAACGAGTACGCGGCTCGTCGAGCGGCCTGCGAGGAGGCGGCCCGCGAGCTGCGGGTGACGTTCCTGCGCGAGGTGGCGGACGACCCGCTGGAGCAGACGCTCGCGGCGCTCGACGAACGCGAGCTGCGCCCGCTGGTCCGGCACGTGGTCAGCGAGATCGCTCGGGTGCAGCAGGTCTGCGAGCTGCTCGACGCCGGTCGGCTGCCCGAGATCGGCCCGCTGATGGACGCCTCGCACGTGTCCTTGCGCGACGACTACCGGGTGTCGGCACCGCAGCTCGACGTCGCGGTCGAGGTGGCCCGCACCACCGGCGCGCTCGGCGCCCGGATGACCGGCGGCGGGTTCGGCGGCTCGGCCATCGCGTTGCTGCCCCTCGACGCGGTCGACGCCGTGTCGGAGGCGGTGCACGAGGCGTTCGCGCGCCGGCACTGGACGTCGCCCGCCTTCCTGCTCGCCGAGCCCTCGCCGTCCGGACGCCGCATCCGCTGACGCTCCCTCCCCCACTCCCCCACTCCCCTGCCCCTCCCCCCTCCCCCACTCCCCCACTTGTGATGGGTTGTGGGTGTCTCACGTGCCCCTGAGACACCCACAACCCATCCCAGGTGGTGAGGGCGAGGGGGTGGCGAGGGCGAGGGGGTGGCGAGGGCGAGGGGGTGGTGAGGGCGAGGGGGTGGCGAGGGCGAGGGGGTGGGGAGGGGGTGGGGTCAGCGGGCGAGGAGTACCGCGGCCAGCGCGAGCACTGCGGGCACCGTCTGCACCAGCAGGATCCGCCGGCTGACGGTCAGCGCGCCGTAGAGGCCGGCGATGGCGACGCAGACCAGGAAGAACGTCTGCACCTGCCACTGGATCGGGTCGGCGGCGAGCAGGCCCCAGACCAGCCCGGCCACCAGGAAGCCGTTGTAGAGGCCTTGGTTGCCGGCGAGCGCCTTGGTCTGCTCGGCGAACTCCTTGGTGGTGCCGAACGCCGCTCGCCCACGCGGCGTCGTCCAGAGCACCATCTCGAGCAGCACGACGTAGACGTGGATCAGCGCGACGACCGCGACGAGCACCTGCGCGACTGCGTGCACGCGGCGAGCCTAGTGCGTCAAGGACTCCCGCCCGGGGTGCGACGCGAGCCGCTTGCCGAGCCGGGTCAGGAACGGGACGGCGAGCAGCGTGACCACCGCCAGCAGCAGGAACGACAGCGTCGACTCGTCGACCGTGAAGCTCACCACGCCGGCGACGATGAGCCCGCCGAGGTTGCCGATCGCCCAGACCAGCCCGGAGGCCACCCCCTCGAGGTCGCCGGCGTGGCTCTCGATCAGCTCGAGCACCACCGCGAGCATCGGCAGCAGCAGGAAGCCGGCCAGCGCGAGCGCGACCAGGGCGACGACGAAGCCGGGGGCAATGGCCATCGCGACGCAGCCCGCCGCGGTCACTGCGACGCCGACCAGGCCGATCTGTGCCTCCATGCGGTGCTTGGCCGCCCAGACCGGCAGGGTCGCGGTGCCGACGACGCCCGCCACGATGTTGACGATCAGGATGATGCCGACCTGGTCCACGCCGACCCCGGCCGGCTTGAGCAACGCCTCGGTCCAGGTGGTCAGCGCGATGAACGTGCCGAACGGGATGAACGCCACGCAGCACAGCACCCGGACGAGCGGGTCGCCCCAGGCCTGCCGGACGTCGCGCAGGCTCGACGCCACGTCACCGACCGGCTGCCCGCCGGCGAACGGCGCGGGCGCGCGCAGCGCCACCAGCAGCACGACCGCGGCGAGCACGGCGTACCCGGCCTGGGCCACCAGCAGCGCGGGCATCTGCGAGGTCGTGGAGAACACGGTGCCGAGCGCGAACGCGGCGATGAAACCGGCCCACGTGCTGGCCGTCGCCAACGCGATGCCCTTGGCCCGGTCGGCGGGCGCCAGGTAGCCCCGGGTGAGGCCGGCGATCCCGGTGAGCATGATCGGCTGCCCGAGGGCGGCCACCAGCCCACCGATGAGCAGCCAGGTGTAGTCGTCGCCGACGAGCCGCAGCGCGGCGCCGACCGCGGTGAGCACCCCACCCAGGGCGAGCGCCGGCCGTAGCCAACGGTCCAGCAGCAGCCCGGCCGGGATGGCCAGCAGCACGAAGGCGAGCACGAAGACATTGGCCAGCCACCCGATCGCGGACACCGAGACGCCGTACCGCTCGGCGGCGACGCTGGTCACCGGTGCGAAGGTCAGCCAGACCATCTGGGTCGACGCGCCCACCAGGGAGAACGCCGCGATCACGGACCAGCGGCTACGGCTCTGGGTCATCCACGTCCTCAGCTCTGCTGTCACGACCTGCAAGCCAGGTCGGCGTGACCATAGTGGCTGACCGCGCGGCGCAGGACGCACTCCGCCGCGCGGCCCCCGACCGGATCAGCGCTGCGAGCGCAGCACCTCGAGCCGGGCGCGGTACTCCTCCTCGGTGACCTCACCCCGGGCGTAGCGCTCGGCCAGCACGGCCTCGGCCGAGCCCGCGGGCGACCAGCCCGGTCCCCAGCCACGCCGGCGCCAGGCCCACGGCCGGACGACGAACAGGACCAGGATCCAGAAGCTGAAGAAGAAGATGGGGATCAGCGGGAACCAGAAGAACCCGGGGTGCCCCGTGGTGCAGATCGTGTCAGCCAACATCGGGGCCGACCTCCCTCGTGTCGTGCGACGGTCTCGTCGCGCCGGTCAGCTCTGACCGGTGACACCAGGCTCCGCGAGGCACGGCTGCTACGTCGTCCGTCGGGCGGGGGCACCTTGCGTGCGCCCGCGGGAGTACGCCGCTCAGCCGAGCCAGCCGGGGCGGACCAGCCCGGACTCGTAGGCGAGCACGACGAGCTGGGCGCGGTCCCGGACGCCGAGCTTGACCATCGCCCGGCTGACGTGGGTCTTGGCGGTCGCCGGGCTGACCACCAGCCGGTCGGCGATCTCGGCGTTGCTCAGCCCCTCGCCGACCAGCGTGACGATCTCGCGCTCCCGTTCGGTCAGCCGGGCGATGTCCGGACGCTCGTGCGGCAGCGGCTTCGCACCGACGGCGACGTGCTCGATCAGCCGCCGGGTCACGGACGGCGAGAGCTGGGCGTCGCCGGCCGCCACCGCCCGCACGGCCTTGACCAGGTCGGCCGGCTCGGTGTCCTTGACCAGGAAGCCGCTGGCACCGACCCGCAGCGCCTCGAACACGTACTCGTCGAGCTCGAAGGTGGTCAGCACCAGGATGCGGGTGCTCGCGGTCTGCGGGTCGGCCACGATCTGGCGGGTCGCCTCCAGACCGTCCACGTCAGGCATCCGGATGTCCATCAGCACGACGTGCGGGTGCAGGGCACGCACCAGCTCGACCGCGGCCGCGCCGTCGCCTGCCTCGCCGACCACCCGGACCCCGTCCTCGGCCTCGAGGAGCGCACGGAACCCGGCGCGCACGAGCGCCTGGTCGTCAGCCACCACGACGTCGATCACCGGGACTCCTCATCGGTTCCGGGACGCTGCGCTGCCGGCTCGAGCGGGAACCGGACGGCGACCCGGAACCCACGTGCGGGCAGCGGCCCGACGTCCACCGTGCCACCGAGGGCGCGAGCGCGCTCGCGCATCCCGAGCAGCCCGCGACCCTCCTCGAAGACCGCGCCGGACGCGCCGTCGTCCACGACCTCGACCTCCAGGTGGTCCGGCTCGCGCCGCACGGTGACGCTCGCCGCCGTGGCCCGGGCGTGCCGGACGACGTTCGTCAGCGCCTCCTGGACCACTCGATAGGCGGCGGCATCGACGTTCGCCGGCAGGTCGAAGGCACTCTCGCGCAACGACTTCGGCTGACTCGTCACCCGGAGGCCGCCGACCCGGGCCTGCTCGAGGAGCTCGTCGGCGCGGCCCAGCGTCGGTGCCGGGGCACGGGGCACGTCCTCGTCCGCCCGCAGCACCGCCAGCACGGCCCGGACCTCGTCCAGCGCGTCCTTGCTGGCGTCCCGGATCGCGGTCAGGGCCGGCCTGGCCTGCTCCGGGTGCTCGTCCAGGAGGTGCAGCGCGACGCCGGCCTGCACGGCGATCAGGGACAGCGAGTGCCCGATGGTGTCGTGCAGGTCGCGGGCAAGGACCAGCCGTTCCTCCCCCACCGCCGCCTCGCGCTCGGCCGCCCGGGCGCGACGGGCGGTGGCGAACTGCTCCGCGCGACGACGGGGCAGCTCGCCGAGCAGCAGCAGCACGACGACCCAGGCGGCGTAGGCGACCGAGGTGCCCAGCCCGACCGGGTAGCCGGTCAGCCGCCCGAGCAGCACCGTTGCCGCGAAGCCGGCGGCGCCGACCACCCACGCACCCAGCCGCGAGCCGCCTGCGACCGCGAGGACGAGGCTCAGCCCCGCGCTCGCCACCACCGGGCCTCGCGGGTAGCCGGCGCCGAGGTAGACGGCCGCCGCACCGACCGCGACGGCGCAGGTCAGCACGCGCCGGCGGGACAGCACGAGCAGGGCGAGCGGTCCGAGCACGAGCAGGAGGTAGCCGAACGCGTCCAGCGGCCGCGCGTCGGGCTGGTGCCGGCTGGCGGCGGTCGAGCCGCCGAGCTGGACGAACAGCAGCACGACCGCCACCACCGACAGGACCATCCGGCCCGGACGCCGACCCGCAGCCCACGGCGGGCCCCACTGCCCCGCCCACGGCGGCTCGTCACGCATCTCGCGAAACTAGCGCGGCCGACGTCCGATCGGCATCAGCCGCGAGTCGGCCAGTGCCGTACGCCCGGCGTCGTACAGTGCGCGCATGCTGATCTCCACGATGAACGACCTGCCCGGCTACGAGGTGACCGAGGTGATCGGTGAGGTGTTCGGCCTCACCGTCCGCTCGCGACACATCGGTTCCCAGATCGGCGCCGGCCTGAAGTCGCTGGTCGGCGGCGAGCTCGCTGGTCAGACCAAGATGCTCATCGAGAGCCGCCAGCAGGCGCAGGAGCGACTGGTCGCAGAGGCCACGGCGCGCGGTGCGGACGCCATCTTGGCCATGCGCTTCGACGCCTCCGAGATCGGCGGCGGCTGGCAGGAGATCTGCGCCTACGGGACCGCGGTGAAGACCCGTCCGCTGACCAGATAGTTCTCAGATCAAGGACCGCCGTGCCGTATTTTCTTGGCGGCCCTCCCACTCTCTGTCACTACGAACCGCGGCAGGGGGCCGCGGTACGCATTGGGAGGACCAGGCATGCGCATCTCCAAGAAAACGACGCTCGTAGCGTGTATCACCGCGGCTGCAGCCGCGGCAGCGCTGGGGGCGAGCGCCGTGCAGGCACAGGCGGCGTCGACCACGAAGGACACGACCGGCGCGAGCCACCTGAAGCAGGCGCTGCCTGACTCGGCTTCGCCGGACCACAAGGCCGCGGCCGCGTTGCGGGTGGTCTCGACTCCCGCCTCGAAGCAGGCGGTCTCGACGGTTCAGGCGCGGGTCGCCGCGTACGTGACCAAGCACGGTACGAAGTACACGTTCGGCACGTACGCCGATCCGGCAACCGGCGCCGTGGTGATGGACACCGACGCCCCGGCCAGCGTGGTCGCCTCGCTGACCAACCTGAAGACGAGCAAGACCACAGCTGGCGTCAAGGTGAAGGTCAACAAGCAGAAGACGACGGACACGTTCAGCCGTCGTGACGACACGCCGGCCTTCTACGGCGGCGGCGGGCTGTCGGCCCAGGGCTTCCTCTGCTCGACCGGCTACGCCGTGCAGAGCTCCACGGGTGCCCGGTGGATGGTCACCGCGGGTCACTGCTTCTCCAACGGCGCGTCCGTCAACACCGAGTCCGGTGCGAACAATGAAGGCGTCGTGACCGCCCGCACCCTGGCCTCGCTGGGTGGCGGCCCGATCGACGTCGAGTTCCTGGCCGGCAGGTCCTACGCCGGTCGCATCTTCACCGGCGGCGTGAACAGCTCCTCGAGCATCCCGGTGGTGGGTTCCGGCTCCGCGGTCGTCGGCTTCAACAACTACTGCCACAGCGGTCGGACGACCGGTGAGCAGTGTGGCCACACTGCGACCAGCATTACCGCGCAGGTCTGCACCGCGACCGGTTGCAAGTCCCCGGTCATCGCCTACACCGGCGGCACCATCCAGGCTGGTGGCGACTCCGGTGGCACGTTCTACGCCAAGACCGCTACCCAGGCGTGGATCCGCGGTCACGTGATCGCGGGCAACTCGGTCACCGGCTACATCGAGCCGTACACCGAGATCACCAAGCGCTGGGCAGTGACCGCCTCGCTCGGCTGATCGATCCAGGCACCACCGCGAACGCCCAGGGGCCTGCGCCCCTGGGCGTTCCGCATGCAGGCGTTCCGCGTGCAGCAGCTGGTCAGCTCAGCTCGACCGGCCAGGGGCCACCGAGCACGTCTCGGCTGGTCCCGTCCTCGTCGTTGAGGACGACGCGCACGTAGATCTCGTAGCTGCCGGCGGGCAACGAGGTGGCGTCGCTGCCGCAGGGCGTGAGCGTGGCCAGCGCGGGCAGCTTCTCGACCTCGCTCGCGGAGAGCAGCAGCCGCTTGCCCGCGAGGTCCTGCGGCGCCGGCATGGTCACCACCACGCCGTCGCGGGTCAGGAACGTGTCGGCCTGCGGAGCGATGACCGCGTGCACCCCCGCGGAGCCGGCGGTCAGCTCGACCGCGCCGACCAGCTGGCCCTGGTCGGCGCGCGCGGTGCTGGGGAACCGACCGGTGAGCATCCGGTCGCCCGGCACCCGGGTCTCGAAGCGCTGACCACACACCGGAACGGTCGTCTCGCTCGGGGAGCTTGGCGCGGGCGGGTCCATGGCGCTCTCCTCGGGGCTCGGCGTCGTCCCTGCTGAGCCTGCCGTGACCGCGGTCTGCGCGCACCCGCTGAGCAGCAGCAGCGTCAGTACGGCGACGGACGTCGCTTTCCGGTTGTGTCGATCCTGTGCCATGCGATCCCCCCTGGGTTCGATGTCGACTCCTTCTTGGACGCGGCGCCACGCCCTCCCGTTCCCGATGAGTTCGTGGCGCACGGGCAGTCTTGACTGCGAACCCACGCTCGACAAGGTAGGAGCCATGGCGAACCTGCATGACACTCTTCAAGCGCACGTCGGCGGCGCTGCGGCGCCCGGCGCGGTGGCGTTGGTGGCCCGCGGCGACGAGGTCGAGGTGCAGGCGGTCGGCACGTCGGACGTCGAGGGCACCCGGCCGATGTCGCGCGACAGCATCTTCCGGATCGCCTCGATCACCAAGCCGATCGTTGCGGCCGCGGTGATGATGCTCGTGGACGACGGGCTGATGGCCCTGGACGACCCGATCGAGCGGTGGCTGCCCGAGCTCGCTTCCTTGAGCGTCGTGCGCGCCCCGTCCAGTCCTGTCGACGACGTGGTCCCAGCGGTGCGCTCGATCACCGTTTCCGACCTGCTGACCTTCCGGGCGGGATGGGGTTTCCCGTCGGACTTCTCGTTTCCTGCGGTCGCGTTGCTGTTCAACGACCTGCTGCAGGGCCTGCCGGAGCCTGCGCGGGTCGCCGCGCCGGACGAGTGGATAGCTGCGCTGGCGAGGATCCCACTGCTGCACCAGCCGGGCGATGCCTGGCTGTACAACACCTGCTCCGACATCCAGGGCGTGCTGCTGGCCCGGGCCACCGGCCGCTCGCTGGACGAGCTGCTCGGCGAGCGGGTGTTCGAGCCGCTCGGCATGGTCGACACCGCGTTCGAGGTGCCGCCCGGCAAGCGCAACCGGTTCACCAGCTTCTACCGCGCCGGCACCGAGGGTGCTCTGGAGCTGGTCGATGCGCCGGAGGGCCAGTGGGGCGCCTTGCCGCGGTTCCCCTCGGGTGCCGGTGGTCTGGTGTCCACGGTGGACGACTGGCTCGCCTTCGCTCGCCTGCTGCTGTCGGACGGGCAGGTCGGAGACCGGCGGCTGCTGTCCAAGGAGTCGGTGCGGCTGATGACGACCGACCACCTGACCCCGGCACAGCGCGATGCCGCGGCCTCGTTCCTGGAGGGTCAGGGCTGGGGCTACGGCGGCTCGGTGGACGTCGCGCCCGGCGACCCGTGGAACGTGCCCGGACGCTACGGCTGGGTCGGTGGCACCGGAACCTCGGCGTACATCACGCCGTCCACCGGCGCCGTGAGCATCCTGATGACCCAGCTCGAGCTCGCCGGCCCGACGCCGCCCGGCGTCATGCGCGCCTTCTGGACGCACGCCGCGGCGGCGGAAGCGCAGCCGTCGTCGTCGACGACCGGATCACCGGCCGCTCGGTCCTGACGCTCGGTTCACTTCTTGCCCTGCACCCCGCGGACCAGGGTGTACACCAGTCCCGCCGCCGCGATCGCCGCGACCGTCCAGAGCGCAATGAGCAGCCGGTCGTGCGGGTCGGCCTCCACCAGCGGTGCGACGCCGGCCACGAGGACGGCGACCGACACGAGAAAGGCGAAGAAGAGACCACGGGTCTCGCTGAGCAGCTGGCGCTGCTGATGCTCGAGTTGTTGCTGCTGGAGCGACGCGATCCGCTCGAGCATGTCGAGGGTGTCGGAGCTCTGTTCGACCTCCTCCAGCAGGGTCCCCGGCGAGATGGACTCGTCGTGCACCTCCTCGGTGACCGTCGAGACATCGGGCTCGTTCTCGGGTTCGGGCAACGCGTCGAGCGCCAGCTCGGGAAGGTACTCCCGGGCGCGCCCGGCCTGCTCGGCGAGCCGCCGTTGCGTGCGCTGGTACGAGCGACGCATCGCCGGATCGAGGTTGCCGGGACCACCCCGGCGCGCCCGCTGCAGGGACTCGTTGACCACGTTGGTCGTCCCGCGCACCACCCCAGCCAGAGCCTCGTCGAACTGCTGCTGCTCCTGCCGGTCCAGTACCCCGTTGTCCGGCTGGGAGAGCCGGCGCAGCGTGCGGAAGTCCAGCTGTCGCAGCGTCTCGGCGGTGAACTCAGCAGGCAGGTCCTCCCGGCTGAGCGGCCGGCGAGCGGAGGGTTCGGGTCGGGGCACGCAGCCATCTTGCCGGGCATCGGTCACCGACGAGCTGCCTGCGGCCCCATTTCCTCACCGGAGGGCGTGGGGAACCCGTCCCGGGTGGCCTCGCAGGGACGCGTACCTCAAGACGAGGAGGGGCTTTCGGCGTACCAGGTCTCGCGAACGGCGCGGCGCATGACGGCCCGCTGCCGGGCCTGGTTGAGGATTCCGGCGAGCGCCAGCACCAGCAGCAGCAAGGACCAGGCCCAGCCGTTGTCGATGGTGTCGGTGAAGTCACCCCTGCTGAAGTCGGCGGAGTTCAGCGAGCCCACGAGCAGCATCAGGCCACCGACCACGCCGACGGCGCCGGCGAAGGAGCTGAAGACGACGAGGACGATCATCGGCACGTTGGCGACGATCGACACGATGCCGAGGACCAATCCGACGACCGCCCCCACCAGCACGGCCACCCAGTTCCAGTCGATACCGAGCGCGACGACCACCCCGGAGCCGATCGCGAAGCCGAACGCCCCCATCGCGAGGACGATGGCGATGTAGTAGAAGAGATAGGCGAGGAGCGCGAAGACCAACGCGAAGACCAGGCCCAGCACCCAGCCGAGGACGGTCCCGAGGAAGCGCTCGTCAGCCAGCTCGGCGACGAGCCCGGCGCCGAAGGCGAACCCGGCGAAGAAACCCCAGATGGGGATCACGAGCCGCAGCACGAACTGGCCCGCGAGGAGCATGGCGCCACCGGCAACGATCGCAAGGAGGCCCAGGATGATGTCTGCCATGCATGCAATGTAGGGCCGACGAGCCTCCTGACCCGGGCGACACGATGGGGACCGCTTGCTGGATCACGGCACGTCGTAGTCGACGACGACCGCGGCGTGGTCGCTCCACCGCTCGGCGTAGGTCGCTGCGCGCCCCGCCTCGGCCTTGACCGCGCGGCTAGCGAGCTCGGTGGTAGCGAGCTGGTAGTCGATCCGCCAGCCGGCATCGTTGTCGAAGGCCTGCCCCCGCCAGGACCACCAGGTGTACGGCCCCGGACCTTCGCCGGCCAGCGCCCGGTGCACGTCCACGTAGCCACCGCGGGACGACGTCCACCGGTCCAGCTGGGCGCGCTCGGACGGCAGACAGCCGGCCTTGCCCCGGTTGCCCTTCCAGTTCTTCAGGTCGGCGTCGGTGTGCGCGACGTTCAGGTCGCCGGTCACCACGACGTGAGAACCGGTGCGCCGCAACGCACTCATCCGGCGTCCGACCGCGGCAAGGAAGCGCTCCTTGGTGGCCTGTCGTTCGGTGCCCGCGTGGCCGGTGTGCACATAGGTGGACGCCACAGTGAGCGGGCCGGCCGCGGTGGCTAGGTCGACCTCGACCCAGCGTCCGGTGCCGACGAACTCGCGGCGACCCACCCCGTACCGGACGGCAAGGGCCGGCTCACGGGTCAGCACCGCGACCCCGGCGTGGCCGGGCCGGGTCGACTCGTCGTGCGCAACCTGCCAGTCCGCGAAGGCAGAGCCGGTGAGCGCCTCGTGCAGCAGCGCCTCGCCGGCCCGCACCTCCTGCAGGCAGACGACGTCGGGCTGCTGGGCCGCGATCCAGTCCAGGCCACCGCGTCGCGCGGCGGCCCGGACCCCGTTGACGTTGGCAGACAGCACGCGCAGCACGCGCCCATCCTGCCTGGTGCGTCAGTCAGTCCCGCGCTCGGGACCTGCGGTCACTGCCGGATGAAGTCGGTCACAGTGGTGCACGAGGATGAGCACTGGGTGCCGACGCCGATGCGGTTGAACCTCGGGTCGAGGATGTTGCGCCGGTGCTCCGGCGAGTGCATCCACAGCTGTACCAGCCGCTTGGCCGAGTAGCCGCGGGCGCGGGCGATGTTCTCGCCGGCCCGGGAGGCGTCGCAACGTCGCAGCATCGGGTACAGCGACTGGTGCCTCATGCTCTTGGTGCGCAGCCTCGTCGCCAGCGACTCGGCGAAGTGGTCCGGACACCCGGTGTAGTGCAGCGCCCTGAGACCGCGCAGGTGCCGCTGCACGTTGATCTCGTGGACCACCTGACGCTCGTAGGAGGTGTGCGAGCTCGAGCTGGCCTGCGCGGGAGCAGCGGTGAGCACGGTCGCCGCGAGGGCGGTGACGGCCAGAACGAGCACCGTCGACGCGCGCGATATCACCCTAGGTAGATGAGACATGAGCCCAGAGTAGGGGGACTAGATCAGAATGACTAGACCCAATTTCACTCAAGGTGGCTAACCGACTACAGAACGCGAACGGCGCGCCCACGAGGGATGCCGCGCCGTCCTGCGGTCGGACCGAACCGGTCCCGGAAATGCCTCAGCCCTGCGCGGCCGACAGGTTCTCGTCGAGCGCCGCGAGGAACTCCTCGGTGGTCAGGAACGGCTGCTCCTTGCTGACCAGGAGCGCGAGGTCCTTGGTCATCTTGCCGCTCTCGACGGTCTCGATGCAGACCCGCTCGAGCCCCTCCGCGAAGCCCGTCACCTCGGGTGTGCCGTCGAGCTTGCCGCGGTGCTTGAGGCCACCGGTCCAGGCGAAGATCGAGGCGATCGGGTTGGTGGACGTCGGCTTGCCGGCCTGGTGCTGGCGGTAGTGCCGGGTCACCGTGCCGTGCGCCGCCTCGGCCTCGACGGTCTTGCCGTCCGGGGTCATCAGCACCGACGTCATCAGGCCGAGCGAGCCGAAGCCCTGGGCCACCGTGTCGGACTGCACGTCGCCGTCGTAGTTCTTGCACGCCCAGACGTAGCCGCCCTCCCACTTCATCGCGGCGGCGACCATGTCGTCGATCAGCCGGTGCTCGTAGGTCAGGCCGGCCGCCTCGAAGTCCGCCTTGAACTCGGCGTCGAAGATGTCCTGGAAGATGTCCTTGAACTGCCCGTCGTACGCCTTCAGGATCGTGTTCTTGGTGGACAGGTAGACCGGGTAGCCGCGCTGCAGGCCATAGCTGAACGAGGCCCGCGCGAAGTCGGCGATCGAGTTGTTGAAGTTGTACATCCCCATCGCCACGCCACCCTCGGCCGGGTAGTTCGCCACGACGTGCTGGATCGGCTCGCTGCCGTCCTCGGGGGTGAACGTGATGGTCAGCTCACCGGCACCGGGCACCTTGAAGTTGGTGGCCTTGTACTGGTCGCCGTGCGCGTGACGGCCGATGATGATCGGCTTCGTCCAGCCCGGCACCAGCCGCGGGATGTTGCTGATGATGATCGGCTCGCGGAAGACGACCCCGCCGAGGATGTTGCGGATCGTGCCGTTCGGCGAGACCCACATCTTCTTCAGGCCGAACTCCTCCACCCGGGCCTCGTCCGGCGTGATCGTCGCGCACTTGACCCCGACGCCGAACTGCTTGATGGCGTTCGCCGCGTCGATCGTGACCTGGTCGTCGGTCGCGTCCCGGTGCTCGATGCCGAGGTCGTAGTACTTCAGGTCGACGTCGAGGTAGGGGTGGATCAGGCGGTCCTTGATGAACTGCCAGATGATCCGAGTCATCTCGTCGCCGTCCAGCTCGACGACCGGCTGGGCGACCTTGATCTTGGCCATGGGTGTGCCTCTCCTCTGAACTGATTGCTTGACGTCAAGATATCTGCAACGACGCCGACGTGCCAGTGCCGGGTGTCGGGCGTGAAGATAGCGGGATGAAACAGGCATCGACAGCCAGCCGGACGGCGGTACTGGTCTGCCAGGGGCGAGCGGCCGCGCACGGGAGACTGGTCCCGGACCGCTTCACCGATCCGGTCGCCGAGCGCTTCCTCACGCCGGACGAGGTTCGGGTCGTCGAGCAGGTCCGCCGAGCCGACCCTCCGAGCGACTGGCGGCAGCGGACGGCGTACGAACAGGTCCGGGCGTGCGCCGACGTGGTGGTGCCGCGCACCGTCGCCATCGACGACGCGGTTCGCGGGCGCCCGCACGACCAGGTCGTCGACCTCGGCGCCGGGCTGGACACCCGCGCGTGGCGGATGCCCGAACTGTCCCGCGCCACCCTCTTCGAGGTCGACCACCCGGCGTCCCAGAGTGACAAGCGCGAGCGGGCCGGCGACGCGCCCGTCCTGGCCGGACGCCTCGAGCTCGTGCCGGTCGACTTCACCCACGACGACCTGGACGCCGCGCTGCACGGGGCCGGGCACAACGGGGCGGCACCGACCACCTGGGTGTGGGAGGGCGTCGTCCCGTACCTGACCCGGGCCGAGGTCACCGCCACCGCGGACGTGCTGGCCCGGCGGTCGGCCGCCGGCAGCCGCCTGGTGGTGAACTACCAGGAGCCGGGCGTCGGCGCGGCCCTCGGTCGACTCCTGTTGCGTGCCGTGTCCCGACTGGCCGGCAGCCCCGATCCCCTTGCAGGAGAACCCCGTCGCTCGTCCTGGTCGGCGCAGACCATGGCGAGGCTGCTGGCCGACCACGGCCTCGTCGTCCGACGGGACGACGACCTGCTGACGCTCGCCGAGCAGCTGGCCATGCCGGTCACCCAGCGCGGCTCGCTGCGCAACGGACGGGTGGCGGTGGCCGACGTCAGCTGAGTGCGCCGGACCCCACCTCGGGCACCGCGCCGAGCCACTCGCCGTACGCCGTCCACGCCTGCAGCGACCGCCGGCTCTCGAACCGGCGGGCCTGTCCGCTGAGCGGGTCGGTGAACTCCAGCGAGCGGGCCAGCAGCTGCAGCGGACGCGACCAGTCGTCCACCGCCCGGTCCAGCACCACCGGGTACAGCGGGTCGCCGAGGATGGGCAGGCCGAGCGCGCACAGGTGCAGCCGCAGCTGGTGGGTGCGCCCGGTCACCGGCAGCAGCCGGTACCGTCCCAGCTCGCCGCGCTGCTCGACGAGCTCGATCCGGGTGCTGCTGTTCGGCTCGCCGGGCAGCTCCTGCGCCGCGAAGACCCCGCGCTCCTTGACGATCCGGCTGACCCGCTCGACCGGCAGCTCGACGGCCGGGTCGAACGGCGCGACCGCCTCGTAGACCTTGCGCACCGACCGGTGCTCGAACAGCGACTGGTACGCGCCGCGCAGCTCGGGCCGGACGACGAACAGCACCACTCCGGCGGTGATCCGGTCCAGCCGGTGCGCCGGGCTGAGGGCCGGCAGGTCGAGCTCGGTGCGCAGCCGGACCAGCGCGGTCTGCAGCACGTGCCGTCCGCGCGGGATCGTGGCCAGGAAGTGCGGCTTGTCCACCACCAGGAGGTCGTCGTCGCGGTACAGCACGTCGATCTCGAATGGCACCGGCGCCTCGTCCGGCAGGTCGCGGTGGAACCAGATCGAGGTCCCCGGCCGGTACGGGGTGTGCCGCCCGAGCGGTCCGTCGCGGTCGACCACCTCGCCGTCGTCCAGCATCGCCTCCAGCCGACCGGGCTGCGCCCAGGGCAAGCGCGCGCGCAGGTAGTCCAGCAGGGTCGGCCACTGGCCGTCGTCCGGCAGCCGCAGCTCGGCGGGCTCCAGCCCGTGCCGGCGCGGCAGCGGAGAAGGTAGGGCACGGCGCATGGTCGTCCCAGGGTAGGCGCGCCCGCTCTGGCGTGCGGACCTCTGGTGGGGGCAGACTCGGCTGCACCGCGACCCTGGGAGCTTCCGTGCTGGAGAACGCCGCCGACCCCGACCTGCTGCGGCAGTCCCTGCAGACGCACCGCGCCCTGCTGATGGCCGCGCCCGCGCAGAACGACGGATCGCGTCCGGACATCGGCAAGGTGACCAGCCTGGACGTCCGCCTGGACGCCCTGCTGGACCGCTGGCAGGACCTGGACGACGCCGACCAGCGCGACCTCACCCAGGTCGTGTACTACGTCGTCCGGGTGCCGGACGAGCAAGACGACCTGGCCCATCGCGACGGCCTGGACGACGACGCCGAGCGCGTCGACGAGCTGTTCGCCCGGCTGAACGACCGGCTGAACAACCGGCAGACCTAGGCGATCGGCTCCACCGCGTCGCCCACCGCCAGCCATCCCTGCGCCAGCGGGATGAGGCGGACGCCGAACCAGACCTTGTGGTCCCACCGGCGGTAGCGGGCCAGGGTGCGCAGCGGCTCCTTCCCGCCCTGCTGCGTCGACGGGTCGAGGGTGGTCATCACGCAGCGGTCGCAGTGCTCGGCGAAGCGGTACTCGAGGTCGCCGATCCGCACCCGCTGCCAGCGGTCCTCGACGAAGGGCTCGAGGTCGCCGTCCACCACCACGTTCGGCCGGAACCGGAGCATCGTCAACGGGTCGGACGCCGGCTCGCCCCGCTCCGCGCGCTCGGCCGCCACCCAGCTGTTCAGCTGGCGCAGCGACGCCGTGGTGGTCAGCAACAGCGGACCGGCGTCGGCCAGGGTGAGCGGGTCGGTGCCCGAACCACCGTGGTTGGTGCCGACGGGACGCCGGGCCGGGTCGTCCAGCCACACCAGCCGCGCGGGCTCGCCGAGCAGGTCGCTGACCCAGGCGTCGGCCCGCGGCCCGGCGGACGTCGCGCGGTCCAGCCGGGACAGTCCCACCTCGACGTCGGGCGGTCCGGCGGGCTCAGCGACCACGATCGGCTCGCGGCCGTCGGCGGTCAGGGTGAGGCCGTCCGTGGTGGCGCTTGCGGTGATCGAGAGCAGCACGTGCCATTCGCGGGCGGTCACCACCTCGCCGTGCGGGTCGACGACCATCCACCGCCGGTCGTGGCGCAGCCCGGCGAGCTCGACCCGTGCTCGCTCGACCGCGCCGCCGCCCAGCGACTTCACCGGATAGACGTGCACGGCGCTGACCGCCGCAGGCTCGACCCTCACGGGGCCTGACGCTATCGAGCCGACTAGGCTCGACGCGCCAGAACCGTCGTCCTGAGGAGCCTGTCGTGAGCCCCACCCCCGTCAAGGTCGCCGTCACCGGAGCCGCCGGCCAGATCGGCTACAGCCTGCTGTTCCGCATCGCGAGCGGTGCGCTGCTAGGCCCCGACACCCCGGTCGAGCTGAGGCTGCTGGAGATCACCCCTGCGCTCGGCGCGCTCGAGGGCGTCGTCATGGAGCTGGACGACTGCGCGTTCCCGCTACTGTCCAAGGTCGAGATCGGCGACGACGCCGAGACCATCTTCGACGGCGTGAACCTCGCCCTGCTGGTCGGCGCCCGCCCGCGCACCAAGGGCATGGAGCGTGGCGACCTGCTCGAGGCCAACGGCGCGATCTTCACCGCCCAGGGCAAGGCGCTGAACAAGGTGGCGGCAGACGACGTCCGGGTCGGCGTCACCGGCAACCCGGCCAACACCAACGCCCTGATCGCGATGAGCAACGCCCCCGACATCCCCCGCGAGCGCTTCTCCGCACTGACTCGGCTGGACCACAACCGGGGCCTGTCCCAGCTGGCCAAGAAGGCCGGCGTCACGGTCAGCGAGATCAAGAAGCTGACCATCTGGGGCAACCACTCGGCGACCCAGTACACCGATATCTTCCACGCGCAGATCAACGGCCAGAACGCCGCCGAGGTGGTCAACGACCAGGCCTGGATCGCCGACACGTTCATCCCGACCGTCGCCAAGCGCGGCGCCGCGATCATCGAGGCCCGCGGGTCCTCGTCCGCCGCGTCCGCCGCGTCGGCCACGATCGACGCCGGTCGCGACTGGCTCAAGGGCTCGCCGGAAGGCGACTGGGTGTCGATGGCCGTCGTCTCCGACGGCTCCTACGGCGTGCCCGAGGGCCTGATCTACTCCTACCCCGTGGTCACGAAGAACGGTGACTGGGAGATCGTCCAGGGCCTGGAGATCGACGACTTCTCGCGCGCCAAGATGGACGCGACCGCGGCCGAGCTGGTCGAGGAGCGCGACGCCGTCAAGGCGCTCGGCCTGATCGGCTGAGGCTCGGTTCGGCTCGGCTCAGCTCGGCTCAGGCGATGAGCTTGATCGTGGCGGCCAGCGCGGCCGCCGCGAACGCCACGCACACCAGCATCAGGACGTCGGCGGGGCGGGAGCGAACGACCAGCGCTCCCGCCGCCCGCGCCGGCAGCACCACCCGCAGCAGGGCGACGGCGCCGAGCGTGGCGGCCAGCAGGTAGCCGCCGGCCCGCAGCTGGTCAGCGACCACGGCTGCTACGGCCGCGGCCACTCCGAACGGGAGCAGCAGCCACGGCCCGAGCAGCCGCGGCGTCCTCACGAGGTGGACTCCTTGGCGGCTCGCTCGGCCGCGTCGACCACGTTGGACAGCAGCATCGCGCGGGTCATCGGCCCGACCCCGCCGGGGTTCGGGCTGACCCAGCCCGCGACGTCCGCGACGTCGGCGGCGACGTCCCCGGCCACCCTCGAGCGGCCGTCCGGGCCCTCGACGCGGCTCACGCCGACGTCCAGGACAGCGGCACCGGGCTTGATCATGTCGGCGGTGACCAGGTCGGGCACTCCGGCCGCAGCGACCACGATGTCAGCGCGGCGCAGCGCGCCGGCGAGGTCGCGGGTTCCGGTGTGGCACAACGTGACCGTGGCGTTCTCGCTGCGCCGGGTCAGCATCAGCCCGAGCGGGCGGCCGACGGTGATCCCGCGGCCGACCACCACGACCTCGGCGCCGGCGATCTGCACGCCGTGCCGACGGAGCAGCTCGATGATGCCGGTCGGCGTGCAGGGCGTGGGCGCGGCCTTGCCGAGGGCGAGCCAGCCGAGGTTCATCGGGTGCAGCCCGTCCACGTCCTTGACCGGGTCGACCCGGGCCAGGATGGCGAACTCGTCCAGCCCGGTCGGCTGCTGCACCAGGAACGCGGTGCAGTCCGGGTCGGCGTTCAGCTCGTCGACCACCGCCTCGACCTCGGCCTGGGTGGCGCTGGCGGGCAGCTCGCGCTGGATGCTGGCGATGCCGATCTCGGCGCAGTCGCGGTGCTTGGCGTTCACGTACCAGCGGCTGCCGGGGTCGTCGCCGACCAGCACGGTGCCCAGCCCGGGCACCACCCCGCGGGCCCGCAGGTCGTCCACGCGGACCCTCAGCTCGCCCTTGATCTGAGCCAGGGTCGCCTTACCGTCGAGCACACGCGCCACCATGGCCGCATCCTTTCACGCAACTGTTTGCCGTCTGTGCGGGCCTGCTCGACGCTCTGCGCTCAAGCCGGATCGGCAGACCGCCGATGGGGGGGAATGGTGGACTGCCCCGCGGTACCCGCGCCGGACGAGTCGCCCTGCTGGGCCGGCGTCTGGCACCGGGTCCGGCCGCTGGACGAGCTGTGGGCCCAGGCCAGCCTGCTGCGCACCGTCGCGACGCTGCCCCGGCTGCACCCGTGGCGGCTCGGCGACGCCAAGGGCGCGGCCCGCCAGCTGCAGTGGGTCGGACGGCTGAGCGGCTCGCCGGACGACGTCGCGCCGCTGGGACTGCTGTCCGTCACGTCGGCCGAACCGTCGCTGGACCGCGGGGACGGCGCCGCGGTCAACCAGGACGCCGTCACGATGCTGGCCGGCTGGGCGCTCGGGTCGCTGGCCACGATCGGGCGGCAGCCCGACCGTCCGCGCTGGGCCGGAGCGCTGGTGCGGATGCCGGGCACCGCCCTGCCGCCGATGGCCTGGCTGCCGCGCTCGCTGCGCGGCGCCGACGACCCCGGGACGGCCTGGCCCACCGAGTCGGTCGACGTGGCCCGCCGCTACACGCTGCACGGGTCAGACCTGCGCGCCACCGCCGCCCTGCTCACCCCCGCCGTGATGGCGCTGGCGCTGGACGCCGTGCCGGCCGACAGTGCCGTGACGATCAGCGGCGACGCCCTGCACGTGTGGTGGCCGTACACCGGCAACGCGCTGCACCAGGTCGGCCGGGTCGCTCGAGCCGGGCGTGCTGCGCGGCTGCTGGTCGACGCGTTCCCCAACTTCGTGCTGAGCGACTTCCCGGACCTCAGCGAGCAGGTCGAGTCGACCCTGGCCGAGAGGCACGCGGACGCCGCCGCATACCGGGCGAACCGGCGCCCAGGCGCATCGGCCGACCCGGTGATGCAGCGGATCTACCAGCAGGCGCAGGCCGACTACCGGGCCGCCCACCCCGACTGACCCGCGGCCGCACCGGCGCTGCGAGCGCGCTCAGTGTGCGAAGTGCCGGGTGCCGGTCAGGTAGACCGTGACCCCGGCAGCGTTGGCCGCCTCGATCACCTCGCCGTCGCGGATCGAGCCACCGGGCTGCACGATCGCCTGCACACCGGCGTCGATCAGCACCTGCGGTCCGTCCGCGAACGGGAAGAACGCGTCGGACGCCGCAACCGCACCGCGGGCCCGGTCGGCTCCGGCCCGCTCCACCGCCAGCCGGCAGGAGTCGACCCGGTTGACCTGCCCCATGCCCACGCCCACGCTCGCGCCGTCCGCAGCCAGCAGGATCGCGTTTGACTTCACCGCGCGCACCGCACGCCAGGCGAACGCGAGGTCGGCCAGCACGGCCTCGTCCGCCGCCGGACCGGCGGCTAGCGTCCAGGACGACGGGTCGTCCCCGCCGGTGGGCGCGCCGTCCTCGCCGGTGAGCACTGCGTCGATCCGGTCGCTGGTCTGCACCAGGACGCCGCCGCTGACCTGGCGCAGCTCGACGCTGTCGCGGCCGTAGCCGTCCGGCAACTCGAGCAGCCGCACGTTCTTCTTCCGGGTGAGCAGCTCGTAGGCGTCGGCGTCGAAGGACGGTGCGACGACCACCTCGGTGAAGACGTCGGCCAGCTGCTCGGCCATTGCCAGCGACACCGGACGGTTCGCCGCCACCACGCCGCCGTAGGCCGACACCGGGTCGCAGGCGTGCGCCTTGCGGTGCGCCTGCGCGATGTCGTCGCCGACCGCGATGCCACAGGGGTTGGCGTGCTTGATGATCGCCACCGCCGGCTGGTCGAAGTCGAAGGCCGACCTGAGCGCGGCGTCGGCGTCCACGTAGTTGTTGTACGACATCTCCTTGCCGTGCAACGGGGTCGCCTGCGCGATCCCCGGCGCGGCGTCGGCGTCCACGTACAGCGCGGCCCTCTGGTGCGGGTTCTCGCCGTAGCGCAGGGTCGCCGCACGCTCCAGCGCCAGCCCGGCGTACGACGGCCACCACTGCGGGTCGTCGACCAGCTCCTGGGCGCACCACTGCGCGACGGCCTTGTCGTAGGACGCGGTGTGCGCGAAGGCCCGCGCGGCCAGCCGGCGGCGCGCCGCGAGGTCGAAACCGCCGTCCTGCAACGCCTGCACCACCTGCGGGTAGTCGGCGGGATCGGTGACGATGGCGACGCTGGCGTGGTTCTTCGCGGCCGCCCGCACCATCGACGGCCCGCCGATGTCGATCTGCTCGACCACGTCGTCCATCCCGGCACCGGAGGCCACGGTCTGCCGGAACGGGTACAGGTTGCTGACCACCAGGTCGAACGGCTCGATGCCCAGCTCGTCCAGCTGGCGCTCGTGGTCGGCGTTGCGCCGGTCGGCGAGGATGCCCGCATGCACCTTGGGGTGCAACGTCTTCACCCGTCCGTCCAGGCACTCGGGAAAGCCGGTGAGCTGCTCGACCTGGGTCACCGGGACGCCGGTCGAGGCGATCCGGGCCGCCGTCGAGCCGGTCGAGACGATGGCGACGCCGGCCGCGTGCAGCGCCACCGCGAGCTCCTCGAGGCCGGTCTTGTCGTACACCGAGACCAGGGCGCGGCGGATCTCACGCCGGCCGTTCTGGGTGGGCTCGCTCACGGGATGGTGACCCTTCTGTCGCGGACGGTCCAGCCGTCGCGGGCCATCCGGCCCACGACGTCGACGAGCATGGCGCGCTCGACTTTCTTGATGCGTTCGTGCAGGGACTCGACGTCGTCGTCGTCCGCGACCTCGACCGCGCGCTGGGCGATGATCGCCCCGGTGTCGACACCGTCGTCCACCAGGAACAGCGTCGCACCGGTCACCTTGACCCCGTGCGCGAGGGCGTCGGCGGCGCCGTGCATGCCGGGGAACGAGGGCAGCAGCGCCGGGTGGGTGTTGACGTAGCGGCCGCCGAAGCGGGCCAGGAACGCCGGCCCGGCCAGCTTCATGAAGCCGGCCGAGACGACCAGGTCCGGCTCGTGAGCGTCGACGAGGTCGGTGATCTCGGCGTCCCAGGTGGACCGGTCCTCGGCGTCCGCGACCCGTCGCACGAACGTCGGCACGCCGGCGCGCTCGGCGCGGGCCAGGCCCTCGATGCCGGGCCGGTCCGCGCCGACGGCGACCACCTGGGCGCCGTACGCCGGGTCCTGGCAGGCGTCCAGCAGTGCCTGAAGGTTTGTGCCTGCGCCCGAGACGAGCACCACGAGCCGTGCTGGGCCGCGTGGGTCGAGATCCGAGGTCACGGACGACGAGAGTATCCGGCGGCGAGGACTCACCCTCGACGGGACGTCACCCAGGCACCGAGCGCGGCACCTGCGCCGAGCTCGCCGGCCAGCGCCAGGCCGACCCGCCAGGCCGATGGCCCGACGTCCGAGAGCACCCCGGGCCCGGCCGATCCACCGCTCAGCCACATCAGCACGGTCAGCGTCGCAGCGGCCAGCAGTGCGGCTGACAGGGCGTCGACGACCCGAGCCGCCGAGCCCAGGCGCCGGTCCAGCCCGGGGCCACGAGCTGCCACCCACCAGCCGAGCAGGATGCCGACGACGACCGGCACCAGCACCACGGCCCACAGCGCGGCAGGGAACGGACCAGGTGCCGGGACGGCACCCAGCACCGGCACCAGCGGCAGCAGACCCAGGCTGGACCCGCCGGCGGAGACCAGCGTCGAGGTGCCGAGCGACACCCCCGGCCCGGCCAGGAACGCCACGCACCACAAAGCTCCGTTCGGCATCAGCGCGACCTCGCCGAGCGTCAGCACACCGCCACCGACGGTGCCCGGGTCCAGCGCGTGATGCAGCGCGATCACCCGGTCCAGGTGCACGGCCACGGTCGCGGTCAGCAGCAGCGCACCGCAGGCCACCAGCGCGGCCGCCGCCATCGCCGCGCCCCGCAGCAGGGTCACGAACCGGTCCGGCAGCCGTAGGGCGACCGCGAGCAGGTCGACCAGCGGCTCCCCCAGCCCCCGGTAGGCGCCGAGCCCGCCGCTGACCAGCGCCAGCACGAACCCGGCTGCGAGCGCCCAGCCCAGGTGCGGACGCAGCTCGGCGGACCGGGCGGCGAGCGCTCCCAGCCCCAGCACCACGGCGTACCCCACAGCCAGGCCGACGACCGACGTCCGCACCGACGGCGGCGGCGCGTCCTTGCCCCGCGGCGCGCGGGCCGCTGCGCTCGCCCCGAGCCGACGGCCGGCCACCCAGCACAGCCAGACCGGCACCAGGGTCAGCCCCAGCGGAGCCAGCGCGAACGAACCACCCGGGACGTCGACCGGGACCCGGTGCACCCCCAGCCACAGGTCGGTGGCCACCCGGACGGCCTGGCCCCAGGAGGCGCTGGCCTGAGCGGACGTCGCCCAGGCCAGCAGCACGGGCAGCGCGACCACCAGCCAGGACACGGCCGCGGTACCGACCCCGGTCGCGAACCCGATGGTCAGCACGGTGACCTGTTCGGCACGGGCGTCGGCACCGCGCGGCGATCGGGTGGGCACGGTGTCGGGGCGCAGGCGGTCCAGGAGGCTCATGTCCGGACCATCGTCGCTGGCCAGGCAGCCGCTTCGTCGGACCAGCAGGGATGTCGGGGTGTCGCAGCCGAACGGCGTCGAATGCAACCATCCGCCGTGCCCGCGCGTGATGATGGGCATGGACGAACCGGACGGAGGTACCACGTGGGCGCGGACCGGGCCCAGGAGTCGTTCGACGACTTCTACCGGACGACGAGCCGTCGCGTGGTGCACCACGTGTACGCGATGACCGGCAACCTGGCCGAGGCGCAGGACTGCGCCCAGGAGGCCTATGCCCGCGCGTGGCAGCGCTGGTCCAGGGTGGCGGACCTGGACGACCCGGAGGGCTGGGTCCGCACGGTCGCCCGGCGGATCGCGGTGTCCCGCTGGCGGCGCACCGTGGTCAGTGCGCGGCACCTGCTGCGCCAACGCGGCGAGCCGGTCACCGACGCCCCCAGCGAGAACCACCCGCTGCTAATCGGCGCGCTCCGCCGGATCCCGCAGGCCCAGCGCGAGGCCGTGGTGCTGTACCACCTCGTCGGGCTGTCCGTCGCGCAGGTCGCGGTCGAGACCGGCGCCCCCGAGGGCACCGTCAAGGCGCGGCTGCACCGCGGCCGCGCCGCGCTGGCCGAGGTGATCGGCCCGCTCGACGTTGCCGCCGACCCGGCCGTCGACGTCCGGGAGTCCGAACATGGTTCCTGACCGACTGCACGACGCCCTGGACTCGCTGCGCGACGACGTCGAGCAGGTCGGGCTGCCCGGCGCGGGCGCGGCCCGGACGCGCGGCGACCGGCGCCAGCGCCGACGGACGGCGGCCGGTGCGGTGACCGCGGTGGCCGCCGTCGCCGTCCTCGCGGTCGGTGTCGGGCTGGCCCAGGGCCCGGGACGCCCGCGGACCACCCCGCTGGCCACCAGCAGCACGGCGTCGCAGGCGGCGACCACTGCGAACCCGACACCGAGCGCGCCGACGTCCGGCTCGCCGTCCCCGATCGCCACCGCACGACCGGTCATCACGGTCCGGCCGAGCGGCGTCGGCCACGTCCCGGCGGCGTACTTCCTGCCCGGACAGCTGTGGCGCGGCCCGGACCTCGACCACGGTCGGCCGATCGAGTCGATCGCACTGAAGGAGCAGGAGGGCACCACCCAGTACTTCGACTGCGACCCGGACGTGCAGCTCACCGGGGACGTTGCGGTCGTCCAGGCGCAGGAGCGGGCCGGACTGTTCGTCGGGACGCAGAAGGTCCGGCTGCTCCGCTCGCCCGCCGCGGCCAAGACCTTTGCCATGCAGCTCGCCGCCGACCTGCCCGGCTGCCAGGGCCGGATGCGGTCCGCCGCCCGGACCCAGGCCGGGACGCTGCCGGCCGGCGAGACCGCGCCGGTACCCAACGCGAGCGTCGTCGAGGACCACGACGGCCGCGTGGACGACGCCACCGGCTCGGTGCGGGTGTACCGGACGACGACCGACTTCGGGACGCCGAGCAGCTCGAAGTCGATCGAGTGGGTCGTGCTGGCCCGCGAGGGCGACGCCGTCAGCTCGATCGCGCTGCGCAAGCTCGAGGGCTCGCAGGTCAGCTTCGCGACGATGCGCCGGCTCGGCGGCGAGGCCCGCGAGCAGCTGCGCTGGGCGGCCGAGCAGTAGAGCGGCAGACTGGCCGCATGACGCCTGCCGCCCCGAACCGGTGGCGGGCGCTGGCTGTCTGCCAGCTCGCGCTCTTCGCCACGCTGATCGACGTCAGCGTGACGAACGTGGCGCTGCCGTCGATCGGCCGGGCGACCAACGCGTCGTCGTCCCAGCTGCAGTGGATCGTCACCGGCTACGTGCTGGCGTTCAGCCTGGTGCCGGTGCTCGGCGGGCGGCTCGGCGACGACCGCGGACGCCGGCGGATGTTCCTGGTCGGCGTCGGCGGCTTCGTGGTGACCAGCGCGGTCGTCGGGATCTCACCGGACCCGACCCTGCTCATCGTGGCTCGCGTCGTGCAGGGCCTGTTCGGCGGCCTGATCAACCCTCAGGTCTCCGGGATCGTGCAGCAGCTGTTCAGCGGGGCCGAGCGAGGGCGGGCCTTCGGTGCGATCGGCGCCACCGTGGGCACCGCGACCGCGATCGGGCCGCTGGTCGGCGGGCTGCTGATCGGCATCGGCGGGCCACAGCTGGGCTGGCGGCTGGTCTTCTTCATCAACGTGCCGATCGGACTGACCGCGATGGTGCTGGCCCGTCGCTGGCTGCCGGCACGGGACGCCCGGCACGGACCCCCGCCGCGCCTGGACATCCTCGGCGCGGCGCTGCTCGGGCTCACCACGCTGTGCGTGCTGTTCCCCACGGTGCAATACGACACGGTGCGCGATGCCCGGCTGTTCTGGCTGCTGGTCCCGGCCGTGCCGCTGGCGGCGGCCTTCCTGCGCCGCGAGTGGCGACTGACCCGGACGCGCAGTGACCCGCTGGTCGACCTTCGGCTGTTCCGTCGTCCGTCGTACACGGTCGGCGTGCTGCTGGCCCTGCTGTTCTTCGCCGGCTTCACCGGCCTGCCCCTGGTGCTCGCGCTGTACTTCCAGCTCGGGCTGGGCTTCACGGCCCTGCAGTCCGGGCTGGCCGTGACAGCCTTCGCCGTCGGGTCCGCGACGGCGGCGCCACTGGCCGGGCGGCTGGTGCCGCGGTTCGGCCGGCCGCTGGTCATCGTGGCGCTCGGCTTCTTCGCGGCCGGGGCGTTGGCGATCGCGCTGGTGGTCTCGTCCGCCGCGCCGTCCGCCGACCCGCTCCAGGTCTCGTTGGAGCTCGCGCTGCCGCTGCTGCTGCTCGGCATCGGCGCGGGCGGCATCATCACCCCCAACCAGGCGCTCTCCCTCGCGGACGTCGACCCGCGGATGGGCGGCGCCGCCGGGGGCGTCCTGCAGACCTCGCAGCGGATCGGGTCAGCCGTTGGACAGGCGGTGATCGGTTCGGTGTTCTTCGCCGTGCTGGCCGGCGGCGGCAGCTACCCGTCCGCGCTGACGACCTCCGTGGTGGTGACGCTGGGCTTCATCGCGGCCACCCTCGTCCTCGGGCTGACCGACCTGGGGCTGACCCGCCGCCGGCGGCTGGCCGCACCGACCGACCCCACGTACACGTGAGGGTGGTCAGCTGGCCGGCGTCAACGAGGCCATGATCTCCCGCATCAGCTGGGCGGTCTCGGACGGCGTCTTGCCGACCTTCACGCCAGCGGCCTCGAGGGCCTCCTTCTTGGCCTGCGCAGTGCCTGACGA
This sequence comes from Angustibacter sp. McL0619, assembly GCF_049994355.1. Lineage (NCBI taxonomy): Bacteria > Bacillati > Actinomycetota > Actinomycetes > Kineosporiales > Kineosporiaceae > Angustibacter > Angustibacter sp. McL0619. Next base: position 3,952,381 of record NZ_CP188257.1, read on the forward strand.
GCCGGACACGATGGCGCCGGCGTGGCCCATCGTCTTGCCCTCGGGGGCGGTGAAGCCCGCGACGTAGCCGACCACCGGCTTGGTCACGTGCTCCTTGATGTAGGCGGCCGCGCGCTCCTCGGCGTCGCCGCCGATCTCACCGATCATCACGATGGCATCGGTCTCGGGGTCGTTCTCGAAGGCTTCGAGCGCGTCGATGTGCGTCGTGCCGATGATCGGGTCCCCGCCGATGCCGACCGCGGACGAGAAGCCGAAGTCCCGCAGCTCGTACATCATCTGGTAGGTCAGCGTGCCCGACTTGGAGACCAGGCCGACCCGGCCGGGGCCGCTGATGTCGGCCGGGATGATGCCCGCGTTGGACTTGCCGGGGCTGATCAGCCCAGGGCAGTTCGGCCCGATCAGCCGGGTCTTGCCGGAGCGCTGGGCGTAGGTGAAGAACTCCGCGGTGTCCTTGACCGCGACGCCCTCGGTGATGCACACGGCGAGCGGGATGCCGGCGTCCACGGCCTCGACGACCGCGGCCTTGGTGAACTTGGCCGGCACGAAGATGACGGTCACGTCGGCGCCCGTGGCCTCGACGGCCTCGCCGACGGAGCCGAACACCGGGACCTGGACGCCGCCGTCGGCTCCGTCGATCGAGAACGTGACGCTCTCGCCGCCCTTGCCGGGGGTGACGCCGCCGACGATGTTGGTGCCGCTGGCCAGCATCCGCTGGGTGTGCTTGCGCCCCTCGGACCCGGTCATGCCCTGCACGATGACCTTGCTGTTCTCGGTCAGGAAGATTGCCATGAGTGTGGTCCGTCCCTTACTTCGCGGCCGCGAGCTCGGCCGCCTTGCGGGCGGCGCCGTCCATGGTGTCGACCAGCGTGACGAGCGGGTGGTTCGCCTCGCTGAGGATGCGCCGTCCTTCGACGACGTTGTTGCCGTCGAGCCGGACGACGAGGGGCTTGGTCGCCTCGTCGCCGAGGATCTGCAAGGCGTGCACGATGCCGTCGGCCACCGCGTCGCAGGCCGTGATGCCGCCGAAAACGTTGACGAAGACGCTCTTGACCTGCGGGTCGCCCAGGATGATGTGCAGCCCGTTGGCCATCACCTCGGCGGAGGCGCCACCGCCGATGTCAAGGAAGTTGGCCGGCTTGACGCTACCGCCTGAGTCCGACGACAGCGCCTCACCGGCATAGGCGACGACGTCCAGCGTGCTCATCACGAGCCCGGCACCGTTGCCGATGATGCCGACCTCGCCGTCCAGCTTCACGTAGTTCAGGCCCTTGGCCTTGGCCTGCGCCTCCAGCGGGTCGGCGGCCGCGGTGTCCTCGAGGGCCTCGTGCGCGGGATGGCGGAAGTCGGCGTTCTCGTCGAGCGAGACCTTGCCGTCCAGGGCGATGATCTTGCCGTCCTCAGTCTTGACCAGCGGGTTGACCTCGACGAGCGTCGCGTCCTCCTCGCGGTAGACCAGCCACAGCCTCTGGATGACGTCGGCGATCGCGTCCTTGACGTCATCGTCGAAGCCGGCGGCGTCGACGATCTCGCGGGCCTTGGCCTCGTCGATGCCATCGATCGGGTCGACCGCGACCCGGGCCAGCGCCTCGGGGCGCTCGACCGCCAGCACCTCGATCTCCATGCCGCCCTCCTTGCTCGCCATCGCGAGCAAAGAGCGGTTGGCGCGGTCCAGCAGGACGGAGAAGTAGTACTCCTCGGCGATCTTGGCGCCCTGGGCGATCATCACGGTGTTGACCGTGTGCCCCTTGATGTCCATGCCGAGGATCTCGGCGGCCTTCTCGGCCGCCTCGTCCGGGCTGTGCGCGAGCTTGACGCCACCGGCCTTGCCGCGGCCACCGGTCTTGACCTGAGCCTTGACGACGACGGTGCCGCCGCCGATCCGCTCGGCGCCCGCGCGGGCGTCCTCAGGGGTGTCGGCAACCGCTGCATCGAGCACGGGAACCCCGTGCTGAGCGAACATGTCGCGCGCCTGGTACTCGAACAGGTCCACGGGTCTCTCGCCTTCCGGTGACGTCGTCGTCGGGTCTTTGCGGCCGCGGACACACCCCACCAGGGCGGCCGACAGGGCCGCTGGCGAGCCTAGCCCTGTGCCGGGCAGCCGCACGACGGCGGTCCCCCACCGTCGTCCCGCACCCGCGTCCTCCACTTGGGATGGGTTGTCGGGGCCTCACGGGCCCCGGAGACCCCGACAACCCATCCCAAGTGGAGAACTGGGGGGCGGGGGGTGGGTGGGGGTGGGTGGGGCGGTCAGTCGGTGGGGACGTTCTCCCGGACCCAGGTGACGATCGACTCCATGGTCGCGCCGGGGGTGAACACCTTCGCCACCCCGAGCTTCTCCAGCTCGGGGATGTCGGCCTCGGGGATGATCCCGCCGCCGAAGACCACGATGTCCTCCGCGTCGCGCTCCTTGAGCAGCGCGATCACCTTGGCGAACAGCGTCATGTGCGCGCCGGACAGCACCGACAGGCCGACCACGTCGGCGTCCTCGGCGATCGCCGCTTCGACGATCTGCTCCGGCGTCTGGTGCAGGCCGGTGTAGACGACCTCCATGCCCGCGTCACGCAGCGCTCGCGCGACGACCTTCGCTCCACGGTCGTGGCCGTCCAGTCCGGGCTTGGCGACGACGACGCGGACCGGTGCGCTGCTGCTCATTGCGACGAGACCTCCTGGGTCACGGGGCTGGCCGGCGCCATCGCCGGGCTGCGCTGGGAAGCCTAGCCCGACAACGATTCGGTCATGACCGACGCGTCGGCCTGCGGCGGGCACTACCTGCGGGTAACGTCCCGCCCCGTGAGCAGTGCCGCCGCCGCAACGCCATCCCCGTCGGGCCGGGACGCCGCGTGCCGCAGCACCGTACGCCGGGCCCGCGCGACCTCGGCCATGGTTTCGCTGGGAGCGCGCACCCTGCTCTCGCCGTCCGGCGTGCGCGGTGCGGTCATCGAGGGGGCCTGGCTGGCCACCCACCTGGCGCTGTACCCGCTCGGGGTGCTCTCGCCGTCCGAACGCAGCGACCCCGAGCACCGCCAGTACGGCGTCGGCCACCTGCCGCCGGTGCAGCGTGGCCTGCTGATCGGTGACGTCGAGGCCGCCGGCACGCCGATCCTGCTGGTGCACGGCCTGGTCGACAACCGCTCCATCTTCACGCTGCTGCGCCGCGGCCTGCTGCGCCGCGGCTTCGGCCGCGTGCACTCCATCAACTACTCGCCGCTGACCACCGATATCCGCACGGCCGCACGGCGGCTGGCCGAGGCGGTGGAGCAGATCACAGGCGAGACCGGCTACGAGCGGATCCACGTGGTCGGGCACAGCCTGGGCGGGCTGATCGCCCGGTACTACGTGCAACGGCTGGACGGCGACCAGCGGGTGCACACGCTGGTGACCCTGGGCTCGCCGCACGCCGGGACCAAAGCGGCGTACCTGCTGCCGGCCCGGCTCGGGCGCCAGCTGCGCCCTGGCAGCGACGTCCTCGCCGAGCTCGACGAGCCGAGTCCCGGCTGCCGGACCCGGTTCGTCGCCTACTGGTCGGACCTGGACCAGCTGATCGTCCCGCAGCGCAACGCCAGGCTGGTCCACCCGGACCTCTCGGCGCGCAACGAGCTGGTCCGGCGGGTCGGCCACATGTCGCTGCCGATCGACCTGCGGGTCGTGCACGGCGTCTGCACCGAGCTCGCGCAGCTGGACGTCGACGGCAGCACCTTGCAGGCCGGCGTCTCCCCACTGCCGGCCCGCCGCGCGGGCACCGGTGACGGTGCGCAGCGCCGCGCGGCGTCCGATGGTCCTCGCGAGCGCTCGTCCGTGCTAGTTGATCATGGACTTGATCACGCGCGGTAACCAACGTATGGTCGTGAGGCCCCTGCTCCGCGCCACGACACGAGGTCCCGCTTTGCCCAAACGATCCCGATACGCCGGTCGGCACCGTGGCCGACACCGCGCCGAGGTCAAGCCTCGCTCCGCCGCCGTGCCCGGCGCCGCTGCGGCCGCGCTGACCCTGACCGCGACCGGCGCAGCCGTGATCCCCGGCCTGGCCGGGTCGGCGACGGCCAACGCGAACGACTCGGGCCCGCTCACGCACGCGCAGGGCAGCGACAGCGCCACCGGCAGCCAGCAGGTCGTCGGGCTGCGCGAGCGCGAGGCGCAGTCGGTCATGCTCGCCCAGGCCCGCGAGGCGCGCACCGAGGCAGCCGCCCGGACCAGCCGCGCCGAGGCCCGCCAGGCGATCGAGGCCAAGCGTCGCAAGGCGCTCGCGATGGCGCACCGCTGGGTCATGCCGGTGCAGGACTTCCGTTTCACCTCCGACTTCGGTGCGCGCTGGGGCAAGCTGCACGCGGGGGACGACCTGGCCGCACCGATCGGCAGCCGGATCGGCGCGCTGTCGTCCGGCACGGTGGTCTTCGCCGGACAGCAGAGCGGCTACGGCAACAAGGTCGAGATCCGGCACTGGGACGGCACGGTCAGCTGGTACGGCCACATGTTCCAGATCGACGTCAAGGTCGGCCAGAAGGTCGACCCCGGTGAGAAGATCGGCGAGGTCGGCAATACCGGCCACTCCACCGGCCCGCACCTGCACCTCGAGATCCACCCGGACGGCGGCGGCCCCGTCGACCCGCAGCCCTGGCTCGCCAAGCACGGCCTGAAGATCTGACCCCGAGCCGTGGCCGGCGCTGAGCTGCCCGTGTTCGGGCCGGGGCAGGACGTCCTGCTCGTCGACGGCACGCCGGTCGCCGCCCTCGCCGTGGCCCGGACCGCCGCCGAGCGCCGCAAGGGCCTGCTCAAGACCTCCGCCGTCGAGGGCGCGCTGTGGATCACCAAGTGCCCGAGCGTGCACATGGTCGGCATGCGCTACCCCATCGACGTCGCCGTCCTGGACCGCGACGGCGTCGTCCTGCACGTCGCCACCCTGCGCCCCACCTGGGGGATGACCCGGATTCGACTGCGTGCCCGCGACACGGTCGAGACCGGCGCCGGCCGGCTGGCCGAGTGGGGCGTGCGAGTCGGGTGCCGACTCAAGATCGCACCCGGCTAGCTGCCGGAGTGGCACTCTGAGCACTGGGCCGGCGCCGGCTGGTCCGCAGGCGAGCAGGGTCGCGAGGTTTCGATGCGAGGGCAGCAGCTGAGCTGGCAGCGACGGGCCTCGAGGCTGGGCTGGGTGACCGCCGGCCTGCTGCTCCTGTCTGCCGTGCTGCTGCTCCTCGCCGGGTGGGCGTTGGCCTCCGACCAGCCGCCCGTCGTCCCGGAGCCGCCACTGCGCGCGGGTCAGGCGCTCCTGCCGGTCGACGTGCAGATCCGGGCGCCGAACCCGGTGGCCGCGCTCGGTCTGGGTCTGGCGCTGTCCGCGTACTTCGTGGGGCTGGCCGCACTGCAGACGGCGACCGCGATGCGAGTGCTCGCCCGCGACCGCCGGATTCCTGACCCGCTGCCGGCCCGGGCGGCCCGGATGCGCCGACGCGTCCTGGGCCAGTCCCTGGTGCGGGCCCTGCAGATCAACCTGCCGCCGCCCTGGCCGGAGTCGGGCATCCCCGCCACGGCCGAGGCGCAGACCACCCTGCGGTGCACGGTGCTCGTCCCGGCGCACGACGAGGAGGCGGTCCTGGCCCAGACGCTGATCTCCCTGGCACGGCAGACCAGGCCGCCGGACCGCGTCGTCGTCATCGCCGACAACTGCACGGACGGGACGGTGCGGATCGCGCGGGAGCACGGCGTCGAGGTGGTCGAGACGGTCGACAACACCCAGAAGAAGGCCGGCGCCCTGAACCAGGTGCTCGCCACGCTGCTGCCGGACACGGATGCCGGTGACGTCGTCATGGTGATGGACGCCGACTCCACCATCAGTGCGGACTTCCTGGCGACCGGGCTCGCGAAGCTGGAGGACGACCCCGACCTGATGGCGGTCGGCGGCCTGTTCGGCGGTGAGGACGGCGGCGGGGTGATCGGGCAGCTGCAGCGCAACGAGTACGCCCGCTACCAGCGCGTCATCGGTCGCCGGGAAGGCCGCGTCTTCGTGATGACCGGCACCGGGTCGCTGTTTCGCGGGTATGCGTTGCGGGCGGTGGCGGACAACCGCGGCAGCCTGATCCCCGGAACGCCGGGCCAGGTCTACGACACCCTCGCCCTGACCGAGGACAACGAGCTCACGCTGGCCCTGAAGACCCTGGGTGCCCGGATGGTCTCGCCGCGACCGTGCCTGGTCACCACCGAGGTGATGCCGACCTGGCGCGACCTGTGGCGCCAGCGGCTGCGCTGGCAACGCGGCGCGCTGGAGAACGTCGGCGCGTACGGGCTGACCCGGACCACCTCGCTCTACTGGGGGCAGCAGCTCGCGCTCGGCTACGGCGTCATCGCGCTCAACTCCTACCTGGCGCTGATGACCATCGCCCTGCTGGCCGCGGACGGCTTCCGCTGGTCGATCCTCTGGGTAGGGATCGGTCTGCTGTTCCTGGTGGAGCGGGTGGTCACCGCGTGGCGGGCCGGCTGGCGCGGCCGGGCGATCGCGGTTCCGCTCGTCATCGAGGTCGGGTACTCGCTGTTCCTGCAGGCGACCTTCGTGACCTCGTTGCTGCAGATCGCCTCCGGGCGCAAGGCCGGCTGGAACTACGTGCCCCGACCGGCACCAGTCGCAGCAGCCGCAGTGCCCCTGCTCGCGTTGACCGCGATCGGCGCCCGGTGGAATCCGCTGCCGTCCTCGGTGCTGCAGACCACGTGGTTCGAGGCGCTGAGCCTTTTCGTCGGCCTGAACACGCTGGTGTTCGCCGTGCTCGCCCTCTTCCAGCTGTTGCCTCCCATCGGCCGAACCTGGCACCGGATCCAGGCTGGACGATCGCAGGGTCTTTCGACCTAGTCGGCCGACCCGTCAGGGACCGCGCGCCCGGACCGATTTCGAGGTCCGAGAAGGGGCCCTGAGACCCTCCACGCCTCGCCGCCTGGCCGAAAGGATCGTGGCCGAGCGATGACCCGCCCACGGGTTCAGTGGGCTTGGCGAGGGGGGACCGATGAGGCTTCGCAGGGGGGACGACGGCGCCGCCACCGTCGAGTACGCCGGGGTCATCTTCGTCGTCGTCGCCCTGCTGCTGACCTTCGTCACCCTGGTCAGCCCGGTCGGCTACGCGATCATGGCGAAGATCTGCGAGGCCATGGGCGGCAGCTGCGCGAACCTCGGCCCGGACGCCCGCGCCAAGGACCTCAAGATTCCCTGTGTCTTCAAGCAGACCGACCGCACGCTGGGCTACAACGTCAACGTGGAGTTCGTGCGCGGCGAGCGCAAGGACACCGACCAGATCAAGACCAACGCCGATGGCACGGCGAGTGTGACCCTCACCCAAGGCAGCGGGATCGGCCTGGAGGCCGCGAAGTCCACCACGGGCAAGGGCGCGGACGCCAAGGCTCGGATCACCGCCAACGGCGACCTCGGCTACGTCTACAACTTCCCTGCCGGCTACGGCGGCAAGCACGCGGCCCAGGGCTTCCTGGACGACCGCCGCGACGGCGCGAACCAGGCGATCGACATCGTCGTCCCCGGCGCGCAGACCATCCGCGAGGGTGCGAACCAGGCCGGCAACGCGATCAGCGACGGCTGGGACTGGGCCACCGGCGAGCTGGGCTTCGGCCCCTCGGACGAGGAGAAGGCCGCCAAGGAGCGGGCCCAGGCGGCCGGTACGCCGGACGCCGTGCAGGTCTCGCTGAGCCTGCAGGGCAACGCCGGCGTCACCCTGGACGGCGGGATCGTCAAGGCGAACGGCGAGGTCAACGGCCAGGTCAAGGGCACTGCGGTGGTCTCGCTCAACCAGGACGGCCCGGACAAGTCGAGCAGCAGCTTCATGGGCTCGGCCCAGTTCGACCTCAAGGGCGACGTCACCCTGGGCATCCCGGGCGACCCCCGACAGGGCACCCCCGACATCCCGCCGATCCTGAACCTGAACGGCGCCTACGGTCAGACCGTGAGCTACCAGGTCGTGTTCGACGAGAACGGGGATCCGAAGATGCTCGTGCTCTCGCACGAGACCCGCACCAAGGCGGGGATCGGCGTGAACCCGCCGAAGATCGGCGGCACGGTCAAGGGCGGCGGCAAGGCGACCGCGGACAGCGGCACGATCACGCTGGAGACGACGACCCTGGACCTGCGCGACGCCGACAACCGCGCCGCGTTCGACAGCTTCTTCATCACCTACGGCATCGACGCCGGCAGCGTGCACGCCAAGGTGGCCGACATCCCCTTGGACGGTGGGATCAGCGGGTTGACCGACCGGTGGGCGCCGCTGCAGGCGCGGCTGGACGCCGATGGCTTCGAAGCGACCTACGTCTACGACACGACAGGAGACGCGTTGAGCGCCAACGCCGGGGAGAACTCGTTCAAGGCCGGCGGCTGGGGCGTCGGCGGGGAGAACACGACGAGCGGGCGCGAGCTGGTCTCCGCCGTCGCCCGCGACAACCGGTTCGGCGGCGCCGAGGTGCCGCTGGCCACCTGCGGGAAGTGACGCCGGTGCACCAGCCGTTCGCCGTCTACCTCGTCGGGGCCATCCTGCTCGGCGGGGTGCTGGTCGCCATCTCACGTGGGTTGCGCCGGCGGCGCTGGGTCGAGGGCGAGGCCCTGGTCACCGACGTCCGGTTCGACCGGAACGCCTTCGACGAGGGCGCCCCGGGCAACCAGCTGTTCGTCGTCCGAGGCGAGGTGCTCACCCCGGACGGCGAGCGGCACGTCGGCCAGGCGCAGGACTTCTACCACGACGACGCGAAGGCGTGGCAGGGCCAGCGCCGGCCGGCCTGGTACGACCCGAGGCGCCCGAGCCACTTCACCCTGACCCCGCCGCTGCGCGAGCGCGGCCTGAGCGGGGACGACGTGTTCGTCTACGCGGTGATGGCACTGATCGCCGCGGTCGTGCTGGCGGTGGTGCTGCTGTGACCGGTGGGCGTGGGTGGACGGTCTCGTGGGCCGGCGTCGTGGCCGGCGCGGTCAGCGGCGTGCTGCTAACCCTGCTGTTCGTCACGGCGATGACTGACGCCTTATCGCCCGCTCTGGCCCTGATGCCCGAGTTCGTGGGGTACGGTCTGATGCTGCTGCTTGTGGGGTGTCTGCGTGCTGTGTGCGGTATGTGGGCTGCCTCATGGCATCGGCGTCGGTATGAGGTGGAGTCGCGCACCGAGTTCATCCCGACCGCCGCGCTCGCCGGGGTGCTCGGCTGGGCCGGTTGGTTCGTGCTGAACGGGGTCGCGGCGCACACCGTGGGTGGGGACTGGGTGACCGTCCGGAGTCTGGCCGAAGTGCTCCGGTGGGTCGCCGAGATGGTGGTGGGCTCGCTCCTCTTGAGCCCGCAGGGTCCGGTCGAGGCGAGGGGACGTTCCCTTCCACGGCAGGCGGGTTCGGTCGGAAGGACGTCACGCGGATGGTGATCGTGGGTGTTGGTGCAGCGGAGGAGGTGCCAGGCATGTCGAGGTGGACGCGGCGAGGGCCTGGCGTCGCCCGGCGTCGTCCTCTCCTGCCCGGGCTGGTCGGGCTGTTCGCGGTGGCGGTCACGATGAGCACGGCGGGGTGCGGCTCCTCCTCCGACAGCGCGCCGCAGGCCCTGACGACCGCGACCGTCCCGGCCGACGAGGCCAGCGCTCCGGCCGGCTGGCAGACCCGGCAGGGGCCGGGCTTCAGCGTCGCGCTGCCGCCGCAGTGGCAGAACCGGCCGGACGACCAGCGGGCTGCCCCGTCGGCCGCGCTCGAGGTGGGCGTCCCCTACGCCGCGCAGACCGTCCCGCCGCCACTGCTGCTCGCGTTCGTCGGGCGCGATCTGGTCGGGCCGCTGCCGATCCGCGAGAAGGTGCTGCGCGCCCAGCTCGAGGCGGGCCTGCCGGACGACACGACGCTGGGTGCGAGCACGCACGTCAAGGTGGCCGGCTCGACCGACGCCGTCACCTTCGACGTCACCTACCGCACCAAGGGCGGCACGTCGGTGACCGGCGTCCGGCTGGCGCCGACCACGGTCCGCCAGCGCGAGCTGATCGTGGAGACGGCCGGCCTGCCCAAGTACGGCTTCCGGTACGCGGCCGCGCAGGACGACTTCGACCAGGGCACCTGGAACCAGATCCTCGGCTCGATCGTGGTCCGGGCGGGCGACCAGGGCACCGAGGCGCCGTCCACCGACGGGCAGGACTCGTGACCCTCGTCGGGCTCGGCCTGCCTCAGGTCGCGGTCGAGCACGCCCGGCTGGCCGCGGCCGGCGCCGACGCGACCGAGCTGCAGTCCCTGCTGGGCGCGCCGGACGACGACCGGTCCGGGGTGCTGCTGCTGACCTGCGACGAGCCGGGCGAGGAGCGGCAGTCCCACCGGGCCGGGGTCGTCCGGGCACTCAGCGAGCGCGCGGACGTCGCCGTGCTGGCCCTGAGCGAGCCGCCGAGCCGGATCGCGCTGCTGATGCGCTGCCTGGACTTCGTCAGCCCCTACCTGCCGGTGGCCGACCTGCACGCGGTCGCGCCGGCGGTGAACGGCGCGCTGCGCACGCTCGCGCTGGTGGACGGGGTCTCCGGCCTGCGGCGGCCGGCGCCCAGCGTCGTCCAGCACGGGCTGGGCCTGGTGCCGGGCAGCCGGTTCGCTGTCGACCTGGAGGCCGGCACGGTCGGCGCGCCGAACACGCTCGACGCCGTCACGAAGAGCCTGCCGGCGAACCCGGTCGCGACGTCCGCGGTCGTCGTCGCCGCCGACACCTGGTACCCGCTGCTGCCGGGCGCACCGGCCGAGCCGACAGTGATGCTGCGTGACGTGCCGCCGCGCACGTTCTGGGGGGCCAGGCGGTGGGCGGAGCTCACCGTGCTGACCGAGCCACTCGAGACCGTCGTCGAGCGCGCGTTGCAACAGCCGGCCAGACCCTGCACCGGCTGCGCGCGCCAGGTCCGCCAGGCGACCTGCCCGTTCTGCGGCGTCGTCCCCGGCCAGCCGGGCCCGCATGTCTCCACGTCCCCGCTGCCCAACCACGACGAGGTGCCTGCCCTGTGAATCCCCGCCAGCGACGTGGCGTGCTGCTCCTGGCTGTCGCCGCCCTCGGCGCGCTCGCCGTCTTCGTCTCCGTGCTGTCCTTCGTGTCCAGCGTGAACGCCAAGGCCGGCGACTTCGTCCCGGTCGTCGCCTTGGCGAACGACCTGAAGGCCTACCAGCCGGTCACGCCCGAGGACGTCGAGCTGCGCCAGGTGCCGGCCAAGTGGCTGTCCACCGGCGCGATCCAGGACGCCCGCGACGTGGTCGGCCTGGTCCCGGTGAACGCCTACGCGAAGGGCACCTTCGCCGAGCGCGGCATGTTCATCGACCGCCCGGGGATCCAGCAGGGCAACCGCGAGGTCGCGATCCTGGTCGACGCCGAGACCGGGGTGGCGGGCAAGGTCCGCTCCGGCGACCGGGTGGACATCATCGCGACCTTCAAGGGCGAGGACGGCAAGCAGAGCACGTCCAGCATCTGGGCGCAGAACGCGCTGGTGATCGACGTCGGACTGCCGGAGCAGGTCGAGCGGCAGGGCGATGGCCAGGCTTTCAGCGAGGGCAAGGCGGTGCCGGTCACGTTCGCGCTGCCGACCCAGACGGCGCTGCGAGTCGCCTACGCGGAGAGCTTCGCGGTGAAGGTGCGGCTGGCGCTGCGAGCCCGCAACGACGACTCGCAGGTGCACCCGGGCGACCTGATCTTCCCCGCCGGGAACGGCTCGTGAGCGCCTCGATCGTCCTGGTCAGCCAGGACGAGGACGTCCGCAGCTCGGTCCGCTCGATCGCCGGCGAGGCCACCGAGGTCGACCTGGTCGGCGTGCTGTCCACCACCGCCGAGCTGGTCGCGGCGCTGGACGACGGTGAGGTGGACGTCGTCCTGGTCGACGACGGCCTGACCGAGATGCCCGCGCTCGACCTGGTGCGCAACCTCGGACAGTCCCGGCCGATGCTCGCGGTGCTGGTGCTCAGCCGCGACCCCGACCCGTTCACGCTCAGCGCGGTGATCGAGGCCGGCGCCCGCGGGATGATCGCGCTGCCTCTGTCGCTGCAAGACCTGCAGGCCCGGGTCGACAACGCCGCGTCCTGGAGCCGCACGCTGCGCAACCACGTCACCGGCCAGGGCGGCTTCGCCGCCGGCCGCGGTCGGGTGGTGGCGATCGCCGGCGCCAAGGGCGGTGTCGGGACGACGACGCTGAGCGTGCTGCTGGCCCAGCAGAGCGTGCTGCCCAGCCGCACTCTGTGTCTGGTGGACCTCGACCTGCGCAAGGGGGACGTCGCCTACTACTGCGGGGTCACCCCGCGCCGGTCCATCGCCGACCTCGCAGACGTGGCGAGCGAGATCACCGGCCGGAGCATCCGCGAGGTCGTGCAGGACGTGCCGGCCGGGTTCGCGGTGCTCACCGCCCCGGTCGAGGCCGAGCGCGCCGAGGACGTGACCGCGCTGGTCACCCGGCAGGTGCTCAACCAGCTGCGGATGCAGTTCGAGCTCATCCTGGTCGACGTCGGTGCGACCCTGGACGACGCGTCGGCCACGGTGCTGGAGATGGCCGACGACGCGCTGCTCGTGGTCACGGCGGACGTGGTCAGCCTGCGTTCGGCCCGGCGCAGCCTGGTCGCCTGGGAGCGGCTCGCGATCCGCCAGCCCGACGACGTCCGGCTGGTCGTCAACATGGTCAGCCGACGACGCGAGGTGCAGCCCGACTTCGCGCAGCGCGTCGTCCAGATCCCGCTGGCCGGCGCCGTCCCCGAGGTGTTCGCCGAGCTCGAACCGGCTGTCAACACGGGCACCCTGGCCACGGCCCGCCCGGGCGTCGCCGCACGCGCGGTCTGCGCGGTGGGCCGGTCACTGGGCCTGCGCGAGCAGCTGTCGCCCCCCGAGGCAGCCGGCCTGCAGGTCGAGGTCGAGCCGCTGACCCGCACGTCCGGCCGCCGCCGGCGCGGACGACGCGTCGTCGGGGACAACGGGCAGTCGATGGTGGAGCTGCCCGTGGTGGTCGGGCTGTTCGTCGCGGTCTTCCTGCTCTGCCTGCAGGGCGTGGTGTTCGGCGTCACCCAGATCCTGGCCCACCACGCGGCGCAGGAGGTGGCGCGCGAGGCCTCGGTGCGAGCGGACCCCGCCACCGTGAACGCGGCCGCGCACCACGCGCTGCCGCTGTCCTTCGGGGACGGCTCGTCGGTCAGCATCGACCAGGGCGCCAGCACGGTCGCGGTGCGGGTGCACACCCCGCGGGTCATCCCGCTGCCCAGCCCCATCGACCTGGACGTCGTCGCCCGGGCCGAGTTCCAGCCGGAGCCCTCGTGATCGGCGCGACCAGGAGCTGCGGCGAGGACGGCAGCATCGCCGTCGAGCTGGTGGCGAGCGTGCCGATCCTGGTCGTGCTCACGATGGGCATGGTCCAGGGGCTCTACGCGGTGACCGCCGTCGAGGCGGCCAGCCGGGCGGCCCGTGACGCTGCCCGGGCCGCCTCGCCGGCCAGCGCCACCACGCCGTACTCCGCCGCCCAGTCCGCGCTGCCGGGCTGGGTGCGGGTCCGGCAGGTGAGCGTCGGCTCCGGCGGCGGCTGCGCGGGCGAGTGCTCGACCGTGCAGGTCGAGGTGCCGTTCGGCGTCCCCGGGGTGCTCACCGCCGGGTCGTTCACGGTGACCAAGCACGCCGATCTGCCGAGGGTTGACGCATGGGGCTGAAGGACAGGGTCGCGGCCGACGAGCGAGGCTCCGGCGAGGAGATCAACCTCGTCGGCGCCTACCTCGAGCGGCTGCTGGAGGAGCTGGACCGCGACGAGCTGCGCGGGCTCAGCGAGGTGCAGCGCCGGGCGCGGCTGGAGCGCCGGCTCGGCGACCTGCTGAGCATCGAAGGCCCGGTGATGAGCAACCGGGAACGCGCCGCCTTCATCCGCCGGGTGGTCGACGAGGCGCTCGGGCTGGGCGTGCTCGAGCCGCTGCTGGCCGACGAGTCGATCACCGAGATCATGGTCAACGGCCCGGACAACGTCTTCGTCGAGCGACGCGGCCGGGTGGAGCGCCACCCCACGGTCTTCTCCTCGCAGGCCCAGCTGATGCAGACCATCGACCGGATCGTGTCGCGGGTCAACCGACGGGTGGACGAGTCCAGCCCGATGGTGGACGCCCGGCTGGCCACCGGCGAGCGGGTCAACGTGATCATCCCGCCGCTCGCGCTGGACGGTCCGACGCTGACCATCCGGCGCTTCCCCCGGCCGTTCCGGCTGCACGAGCTGGTCGAGCGGGACACCGTCAGCCCCGAGGTGGTGGCCCTGCTGTCGGCCTGCGTGCGGGCCAAGTTCAACATCGTCATCTCCGGCGGCACCGGCTCGGGCAAGACGACCTTCCTGAACGCGCTGTCCGGCCTGATCCCGGACCACGAGCGGATCATCACCGTCGAGGACGCCGCCGAGCTCACGCTGCAGCAACCGCACGTCGTCCGGCTCGAGTCGCGCCCGTCCAACGTGGAGGGACGCGGCGAGGTGACCATCCGCGACCTGGTGCGCAACAGCCTGCGGATGCGGCCGGACCGGATCGTGGTCGGCGAGGTCCGCGGCGGCGAGACGCTGGACATGCTGCAGGCGATGAACACCGGCCACGAGGGGTCGTTGGCCACCGTGCACGCCAACAGCGCGGACGACGCCCTCAGCCGGCTGGAGACGCTGGCCTCGATGAGCGAGCTCGGACTGCCGGTGGACGTCCTGCGCGACCAGCTGAACGGTGCCATCGACATCGTCGTCCAGCTCGCCCGGCAGAGCGACGGTTCGCGCAAGGTGGTCGAGGTGGCCGCCCTGGTGTCCCGTCGCCGCGAGGACTACCGGATCGAGCCGCTGGCCCACTACGAGGCGAACCCGCTGGTGCCCGGTGACCGGGTCACCGGTCGCTACCGGCACCACGCGTTGCCCTCGACGATGTCCGCCCGACTGGTCGGGATGGGCGAGAGCGTCCCCGGCGCCTTCACCGGCCTGGGGTCCGCCCCCGACCAGGACGCCACCTCCTGGGGGCGCGCGTGACGGCGTCCCCCGCGACCATCGCGGCGCTGCTGCTAGTCACCCTGGTGGTGACCGTGCTCGGGCTCGCCGCGTTCCGGGACAGCTACCAGCGCGACCGGGCGATCCGGGAGAGCGCGGCGGGTCTGGCCAGCGGTGACCAGGTGGGCCGGCTGCGGCGACGCTGGAACTCGCGGGTCCGGCGTACGGACTACGGGCACCGGCTCGACCGCCGCCTGGCCGGTGCGACGCTGAGCGTCGGCCCGGGCGACTACGTGCTGCTGGTCGGGGTCTCGGCACTGCTGCTCGCACTGATCAGCCGGCCGCTGCTGGGCAACATCGGTGCGGTCGTCATCGCGCTCGCCGTCGTGGTGAGTGCGAGCAGGTGGCTGGACCGCAGGCGCCGCAAGCGCGTCGAGGCGTTCGTCGCGCAGCTGCCCGACCTCGCTCGGGTGCTGTCCAACGCGGCGTCCGCGGGGCTGGCGCTGCGCACGGCCATCGACCTGGCGGCCCGTGAGATGCCGGCTCCGGCGGCCGAGGAGTTCGGCGAGGTCGCTCGCCAGCTCGCGCTCGGGCAGAGCCTGGACGACGCGCTGGAGGACCTGCGCGAGCGCCTGCCCTCGCGCGAGCTGGCCGTGCTGGTGCAGACGCTGGTGATCCAGAGCCGGGCCGGCGGGGCCCTGGTCTCGGCGCTGGTGAACATCGCCGCAACGCTGGAGACCCGCAAGGAGCTGCGCCGCGAGATCCGGACTGCGGTTTCCGGTGCGCTGTTCGGCGGCTACACGGTCGTCGGCATCGGCGTCGCCTCGGTGCTGATCATGAACCTGATCACCCCCGGCGCGCTGGACCAGCTCAGCCAGACCCTGATCGGCCAGGGCGTGATGCTGGTGTCCGGTGTGCTGTTCCTGGTCGGGTTCCTGCTCATCCGCAAGATCACGGACATCGAGATCTGATGGCCGTCCTGCTCATCCCGCTCGCGACCACCGCCGTGGTCGGGCTGGCCGTGATCGGGTGGCGGATGGCGCGCAGCACCGGCCTCGAGCTCGTCGAGGGCACCTTCGACCTGGGGGTGGACGCGGACGCCACACCCCCGTTGGTCGCGCGGCTGATCGACGGCCTCGGCGTGCGCTTCCAGCGCTTCCTGCTCGCCGCCTACGGCACCCGCCGGCTGGCCGCCCTGGACCGCCGGCTGGCCCGGGCCGGCCGCCCGGAGGGCATGGCGACCCGTGACTTCGTCCGCCGGCAGGCCGGTTTCGCGGTGATCGGCGTGGTCGCGGCGCTCTTCCTGCTGCTGGCTGGGCAGGCCCTGATCGGGCTCATCGTCTTCCTGCTGTTCGCCGGCTGGATGGACTTCTGGCTGCGCGGGCTGGCCAACCGCCGCCAGGCCCAGATCGCGCGCGAGCTGCCGGACTTCCTGGACGTGCTGGCTGTCACCGTGACGGCCGGCCTGTCGTTGCAGGCCGCGCTGGAGCGGGTCTCGTCGGTCGAGCAGACCCCGCTGTCGGACGAGGTGCGCCGCGTGCTGGACGACATGCGGCTCGGCCTGGCCCGACGGCAGGCGTTCGAGCAGTTGCGCGAGCGCAACGACACGCCGTCCCTAGGCTCGTGGGTGACCGCGATGCTGCAGGCCGAGGAGCTCGGCACGCCGCTGTCCCAGGCGCTGAACGACATCGCCGGCGAGGTGCGCCGCGAGGCCGCGCAGGTGGCTCGGCGGGCGGCGGCGAAGGCCACCCCCAAGGTCAGCCTGGTGGTGACGCTGGTCATCGTGCCGGGGGCGATCCTGCTGATCATGTCGGCGCTGGTGCTCAGCCAGATCGCCAACCTGAAGGGCATCTTCGGTGGCTAGCGCGCGCGGGCTCAGCGAGCTGGTCAAGATCCTGTGCGACCTGCGACTGGCCGCGCTGGCCCTGCTGGTGGTCACCGAGGGCCTGGCCGACGCGCCGCTGTGGACCCTGCTGGTGGCGATCCTGGTGCTGCCGCTCAGCTTCCTGCCGGTGCGCTGGTGGGACGGAGTCGGCCAGCGGATGCTGTCCGCGCCGTGGTACCCGGTGGTCGACACCGTGGCGACGGTGCTGGTGCTCGTGCTGTTCGGGGTCGGCAGCTCGGCGCTGGTCTACGTGGGCGCGTCGCTGGCCCTGCTCGGCGCGGCCTGCCGGCTGCGCGGGGTCGTGCTGGCGGTCAGCGCAGTGGTCGGGCTGCACGTGCTGGCCGTCGTCCCGCTGGCCCACGACGGGGACCAAGTGGCGGCCGAGATCGGCGGCATGCTGGGCCGGCTGCTGCTGCTGTGCGCCTGCGCGCTGCTCGGCCGGCGGCTCAGCAACCTGCTGACCTCGCGGGACGCGCTCTACCGCCGGGTGCACGCCAGCGAGCTGAGCCGGGCGCACGCCGAGGAGCGCACCCGGCTGGCCCAGGAGATGCACGACAGCCTGAGCAAGACCCTGCACGGCCTGCACCTGCTGGCCACCAGCCTGACCCGTCGGCTCGAGCAGGACAGCAGCAGCCGCGCCGCCGATGCCCGCGCGCTGATGGCCGCCAGCGAGCTGGCCCGAAACGACTCGCGCCGGCTGCTCGCCGACCTGCGACACGCACCGGAGGAGCTGACTCCTGCGCTGCGCGACGTCGCCGAGCGCTGGCGCGCGCAGCACCCGGACGTCGTGGTCGACGTCCGGGTGGCTGAGCGCGACCTCGACCTCGGCCCCGGCGCTCGCTACGAGGTGGTGCGCAGCGTGTCCGAGCTGTTGGAGAACGTGGCCCGGCACGCTGACGCGCGGCGAGTCCGGCTGAGCGCCGGCGAGGACGACGGCTGGGTGCTCGTGGAGGTCACTGACGACGGCCGGGGCATGCCCGAGCCGGACCTGGCGACGCTGCACACCGACGGCCACTACGGCCTGGTCGGCGTGCACGAGCGGATGCGCCGGGTCAACGGGACGACGGAGGTCAGCACGGCGCCGGGGGCCGGCACGACCGTCCGGATGCGCCTTCCCGGCGCGCTGCTTGAACGACAGGACGACGACCTGGCGGTCGCGGCCGGAAGCGAGGGGGCATGAAGGTACTGGTGGTGGACGACAACCCGGTGGTCCGGCTAGGCCTGACGGCGATGCTGTCGGACGTCGGGCTGGTCGAGCAGGTGCAGGAGGCCGCGAACGGCGTCCAGGCACTGGAGCTGCTGGGTAGTGAGCGCTTCGACGTGGTGTTCCTGGACGTGCGGATGCCGGTGCTGGACGGGCTCGGGGTGCTCGAGCAGCTCGACGGCACCGTGCCGGCCGTCATGCTCACCCACTCCGAGGAGCCGGACGTGATCGCCGAGGCGCTGCGCCGTGGCGCCCGCGGCTACCTGGTGCACGGCGCGTTCGGCGAGGGCGAGCTGGTCTCGGCCCTGACCACCTGCGTGAACGGCGGGATGGTACTCAGCCCGGCGGCTGTCGAGGTAGCCGTGCACGGGGGCTCGGCGGGCCGCGCGCAGACCGCGCCCGCACGTCCGGACTTCGGGCTGACCGGCCGCGAGTGCGAGCTGCTGGACGCGCTGTCCGAGGGGCTGAGCAACGCCGCCATCGCCAGCAAGCTCTTCGTGTCGGAGAAGACGGTCAAGAACCACCTCAACCGGATCTATCCCAAGCTCGCGGTGACCAGCCGCAGCGAGGCGATCGTGCGCTGGCTGGGTCGTTGACGGGTCGTCGATGGGTCGTGGATGGGTCGTGGATGGGTCGTGGATGGGGCGCCGGACCCGCCGCAGGTTGGGCCCTGGATGGGGCCTTTCGCCTCTCCTGCGCCCGATGCCCGGCTCATAGCGTTCTCGGTGTCAGGACAGCACGCAAACACCGGACCACAGCGCAACACCACCCAAGGAGCTTGAGATGGACACCATGACGCGCAACCTCGTCGCCGCCCAGATCGCGGTCACCGGCTACGTGGCCGGCGCCCTGGAGTCGCTGCGCAAGGACGACCGCGGCCAGGCCTCGACCGAGTACGCCGGCGTGATCTTCGTGGTCGTCGCCCTGGTCGGCGTGGTCATCGTCGCCGCGAAGGCCACCGACATCGGCACCACCCTGATGAACAAGATCAAGGAAGCGGTGGGCACGCTGGGCGGCTGAGCACGACGCTCGTCGAGAGGTGGCCGGGAACCCCGGCCACCTTTCGGCGTCCAGCGATGAACACCAGCGACCGGAAGGGCGAGATGAGCGGCAGGCGAGGGGACGACGGGCAGACGTCGCTGTTGCTCATCCCCGCGGTGGCCGGCCTGCTGGCCGCCGTCCTGCTGGTGATCACCATGCTGGGGGACGGGGTACAGAAGCGGACCCAGACCCGCACCTCCGCGGACGCCGCGGCGCTGGCCGCCGCCGAGGCGTGGCGGGAGGCCGTGGACGACCTCTACGAGCAGGCGCTGGAGGGCAGCTTCCCAGCCAGGGTCCGGCTGCTGCACGCGCTGCTGGACGGCGACCCCACGGATCTGGACGGCGGCGCCGCCCGCTCGCAGGCCGAGCGGTTCGCCAGCAGCAACGGAGCGGAGCTGACGGGGTTCGACGTCCGGGTCGGCCCTCGCGGGGTCGAGTACCTGGCCACCACCCGCAGCCTGACGGACGTGCACGACACGCAGACCAAGCCCGAGGCGCGGGCGGTCGCGCGGGCCGAGCCGCGCAGCGGGCTGTGCGCGGACGGCGGCCGGCTCGGCATCGTCGTCGGGGGGCACTGCCTGACCGGCTCCGGGGCGTTTCCCACCCCCGAAGCCACCCCGACGTCGACCCCGACGGGCACGCCTAGCGGGACGGCGACCCCCACTCCGACGCCGACGCCGACGCCGACCCTTGATCTCGAGCCGCTGCGCTGGCGGGTGGGGCTGGTCGAATAGGGCGGAGGTAGTCCGTTCCGATACGGTGCTACCGATTTATGCACTCGGCTACCCCACCCCGGCGGTGGGCGACGGAGGGACTGCTCAGGATGAGGCGCACGGGTTTCGCGATGGTGCTGGCGGGCGCCCTGGCCGTGACGGCCCTGGCCGCCTGCTCGGGCGACGACAAGCCGTCCGCAGGCTCCAGCCCGTCCGGGTCGTCCTCGCCGGCCGCAAACCCTGGCACCGCCTACCCGGTCGGGCCGACCGCAACGCCCAGCGCCGAGCCGGCACTGGGCACCAAGCAGGCCCGTGACGGGTGGGTGTTCACGCTGACCGGCGTGCGACGGGTGGCCGACGACCGGATCGTCGTCGAAGGGTCGCTGGACGGCTCCAAGGCCACCACGAACTTCAGCGTGTGGACCGAGCCGGGCTACCAGACCCTCAAGGACGCGAACGGCGCCGTCTCCTCCCCTATCAACGGTGAGTTCTCGGCGGTCCAGCTGACCACCGCCGGCGACGCGTCGGTCTACCTGCCGGTACGGGACAAGAACAACATCTGCCTATGCACCCGGCTGGGAGCCGCGGGTGGCAGCGCGTCGATGCCGGTCTACGTGACGATGAGCGCCCCGAAGGGCACCGACCAGGTCACCGTGAACGTCACGGGAGCGGGCACGTTCGCCAACCAGAAGGTCACCCAGTGAGGCTGTTCGGCACGCGTCGACGCGCGCTGGCCCTGGCCGGTGTGCCGGCCCTCGGGGTGGCCGCGATCGCCCTGAGCGCGCCCGCGGCGCTGGCCGACCCGGCCGGCACGGCGGTCCGTGCGCCGAAGGGCTTCGTGCTGCGGGTCGAGCGGGCCGAGCGGCCGTCGGCGGGAGTCGTCCGGCTCACGGTCGAGCTGTCGGCCCGCGGCGATGAGGGCGCGTCGCTGGCGCTGCTCAACGGCGACGCGCCCGGCTTCGGTCAGGCCACCGGCCTGGCCGGCCTGCGGGTGGCCGCGGCCGGCACGGGCACCGTGGGGACGGCGCTGACCAAGGGCAGCGACTGCGTGTGCACCAGGATCGCTGTGCCGGCGAAGGGCCAGGCCGTGCTGGCCACGGTCGACCTGGCCGACCCGGGCGGTAGCGCGCTCGACGTGTACCCGGTCGCGGCTCAGCCGGTGCTGGGTCTCGCGGTGTCCGGGACGCCGTCCCCGGCCGCCGACCTCGACCAGTTCGACCTGCGCACCACCGAGGCGTTCACCCGGTCCCGGACCGCCGCGGCGACGG
Source organism: Angustibacter sp. McL0619 (assembly GCF_049994355.1). Taxonomy (NCBI): domain Bacteria; kingdom Bacillati; phylum Actinomycetota; class Actinomycetes; order Kineosporiales; family Kineosporiaceae; genus Angustibacter; species Angustibacter sp. McL0619. The sequence continues at coordinate 3,973,408 of NZ_CP188257.1, forward strand.
TCAACAAGGGCAAGGCGGTGCGGGTCGACCTCGACACCGCCGTGCTGTTCAAGCTCGACTCCGCAGCGCTGACGCCGAGGGCCAACGCGTCGCTGGACGCGGCCGCCAAGGCTCTGAAGCAGCAGTCCGGCCGCAAGCTTGGGATCTACGGTCACACCGACTCGCAGGGCACGACGGCGCACAACCTCGTGCTGTCGCAGCAGCGCGCCGTGGCCGTCCGGGACGCTCTGGCGACCAGGCTCGGGGCCGGCTGGACGTTCGACGTCCGCGGGTACGGCGAGTCCAAGCCGCTGGTCCCCGAGACGGGGTCGGCATCCGACGTCCGACAGGCGCAGGCGAAGAACCGCCGCGTCGAGGTGCAGGTGCTCTGACCGGCGCGTGTTTCCACGCCTGGTCCGCGTCTGGTGAGAGCCCTCACTGGGTGTCCCTATGGACGGTCGCGCTGGTCAGGCAGTCGTTACCGGAACTGCCGCGTAACAGACGGGCGAGTTGTTCGTGCCGAGCCAGCCGACCGCCGCTCCTGCCGCAGGGACACCGAGTTGGCCTCCCGGTGGTCTTGACGGCGCACTGGGCGCAGCGGATGGTGAGTCGCGGGCCGAGGATCGGAGCCGAGCCGTGATGAAGCGAGCGCTGTGCATGGTCGCCGGCCACAACTGGAAGCGGGTGCGCTACCCAGGCAGCCCCGACGGGTACTTCCTGAAGTGCCTGCGGTGCGCCAAGGTGCGCGACGAGCCACCGGGCTCGGGTGACACCAGCTACATGGCCGCCCCGATGTGATGACTGGAATCCGCTTACGTCCGGTCCGACTCACTCTTGGGGGCCATCTCCCGTTCGAGCCAAGCGCTCGCGACTCAGATACCGAACCGGCTTGCCGAGCGACTCCGCGTAGGCAATCTCCCGTCGGGTTGACTCACCTACATAGCCTCCCGGATCCACCATGTACACCTCGTCAGCCATGCGAATCTTCTGGAAGTGCATGGCGCCGAGCCGCCCCTTCAGGTCCGAGCAGTCGGCTGTCCAGTCGTAGTCCGGCAGGTCGGGGAGGCGGAACATTCCGAGGCTGATCACGACGCAACCATCCAACGTGAGCCGCTCGTTGACCTCCGCGAACTCGGCCTCAAACTTGGTCGAGCCGCAGAGCGTGATGACCTTCGCCTCACCCTCGGCCGACTGCGGTGTCTGCTGGTTCTCCACAAGGTTCATTGTCGGTGAACGGCAGTACCAGTCCAATCGCCGCCCGGATCTGGCACGCGCACCAACACGTCGGCCAGGAAGCTGTAGGCGAGCTCACGCTCTGGCTGCCGGAACTCGTGGTCGCCGGGCACTGAGTGGACGCGGACGTCCCGCACGCCCAGTTGGCGCAGTCGCCGGTGGAGCTCGTCGGTCCCTCGACTCCACACGTCCTCCTGGGCGGCGATGACCAGGACCTTGCACCTGGTCGAATGGGCGAGCACGTCCGCGACGTCGAACCGTGCGGCGAAGCCGGGTACGACGAAGTCGGCCTGGAAGCCGGCGTCACGGGAGAAGGACTCGCGGTAGGAGATGCACCCGCAGTTCGACACACTGGCCCGGATGCGCTCGTCCCAGGCAGGCGCCCACATCGCCATCCGGCCACCGAAAGAGTGCCCGATGAAGCCGACGCGGGCCGGGTCCACTTCGGCCAAGGTGCTCGCGTAGTCGATGGCCAACGACACCTCCTGAAGCTCGTCAGCCAGCAGGGTGCGCCCCAGCACGACTCGCGAGGACAGCTCGAACCAGCCGACGTTCGACCCGTCGGCCCAGTTACGGTCCTCAAACCCGATGGAGTCCGGGGCGATGGTGACAAAGCCGCGCTGAGCCAGCTCGGCCGCGTACGCCTGGTCAGGGTTGCCGCGCAGCCCGCACACCTCGCTCTTGCCGAGATCGAACTCACCAGCGTGCTGGTGGTGGCAGAACACCAGCGGTGCCGTCCCCTCCAGCTGGTCGGGGATGCATACGAACGCCGAGGCACGACCTGAAGGCACGTCGTAGGAGACCAGGCGGCGCGCGTAACCATCACACTGGACCTCCTCGTGGATCTCAGACTCGAGTGCACCTGCCTCAGGCACAGGTCCAAGCAGGCGGAGCAACTCCTGACGGGTCAGGACTTCGCCTGCAGGGACGGCTACTTCAGCTGCGCGCCTCGACATGGAACCCATCGTGCCGCGAGAACTGTCGTTCCGTCGTCGAGGCAGCGGCCAACGTGCCAGGACACATCGCGTCAAGCCGTTACTCGCGCGGGCCGGTATCGCAGGGCGACCGCCCCCGACCGGAACTCATGGCGATCCACGAGCTCGAGCTGGATGCGCTCGCGCAGACCGGCGAGCAACGTCGGCCCCTGTCCGGCAACGACCGGCTGCACAAGGAACCCGTACTCGTCGATCAGTCCCAGATCTGCCAACGCCAGGGGGAGCGTCACGCCACCCACGAAGAGGCCCTCGCCTGGCTCCTGCTTGAGCCGCTGAACCGCTTGCCCCAAGTCGCCTCGCACCAGCTCGGCATTCCAATCCACCCCGCTCAGCGTGCTCGACACGACGTACTTCTTCGTCCGGTCGATGGTCTCGGCGAACGGGATCTCCCACTCATCCATCCAGTCAGGCCACGTGCTCGTGGCCGGCTGCCGCCACGCCGCCTCCATCATCTCGTAGGTCACCCGGCCGAATAGCAGGGCATCGGCTCGTCTCATCTCAGCGGTCCAGTAGCGCATCGACTCCTCGTCGGGCGGGAGCCCCGCCTCGTGATGGCAGCAGCCGTCGAGTGTGACGTTGATCGAGTATCGAAGTGGTCTCATCTCGTTGCTCTCCCTTGGTGCGCGCAGCGCGTTTTCACCGGACCGCACTCAGACCACCGTCGGCGCCATTTCTCATCGGCGGCCGATCCCAGCGGTTACATGGTCCGGCTGGTGCGTGATCGAGCAGTCATAGCCGATCAAGACGCCTTGCTCGCGTTGCCGGAGTGGGCGGACGCGTCGTACCAGCGCAGCACCCGCAGCGCCCTCAAGGTGTTCCACCGGCTAGGCGTCCCGTCGGGTTCCTCGAACCGGAAGTGGACCGCGCCTGAGTGGCTGTTCTCGAGCAGCCAACGCCCGTCGGGTCGGCGCTTCGCGCGGACGCGTTCGATCGCTTCGGTCAGCCGCGGATCCGGAGTGCCCCCACGACGGGCGAAGTACTCCGTGGCCTTGAGCAGGTCGTAGTGCCAGCGTGGGGGGTAGGAGAACAGCGCCCACTGCGGGTTGACCACCTCGCCCGTGCGCAACGACCGGAAGAGGTTGCGCCGGAGCAGGTACTCCTCTCCGTTCCGGCGAACCCGGCGTACCTCCTCTGATCCGCCGGTATGGCGCTCCCACCTCAGCAGCGCGTCGATCACGTCCAGGGTGCTTGCGAAGGATGCCGGCGCTGGGCGCGTCTCGGCCCAGCAGTTCCAGCCACCATCCGGCATCTGGTCTGCCACGAGCCGCCGCACCACCGGGTCGACGTCGACGCCCAGGTAGGCACCGATCAGGATCGTGCCGGCGTTGATGCAGCAGTCCACTTCGCCGGCGAAGAACGGCAGGCCGTCGTACTCCCAGCGGCAGTTGCGGGCCACCAGGTGTGCGGTCTCTTGCATCACCGGACTGTCCGGGGGTACGCCCAGGTGGCACAGGTCGAGCAGGGCCGGGTACGTCGCGGTCCACGGCTGGCCCGGCTCGGCACTCGACTCGTCGGTCGGCGCCTCGGCCGGTTCCGCGTCGGGCGACGGGAAAGGAGGCGGTGGCTCACCGGCAGCCAGAGCCCGCGCAGTGGCCGCTGCGAACGCCGCGGTACGCGGAAAGCAGGCTCCGTTCGCCCACAGGCCATCAGGAGCCCGCAGCGCCAGCAGCCGAGCACCCCAGCCCTCGTGCTCCACCCGCGCTCGCTCGGTCGCCACCTCGGTCTCCGTGGCGTTGACGAGGTCGCGCAGCACCTGCCAGCGGATCGCCGGATCGCCCTGCAGCAGCCACTGCACAACCGGATCGTCCTCGGCCATCGGCGGCGTTCGTGGCTGGTAGGGGCCTTGACTCTCCGTCGGCTCCATCCATGAACCCTAATCGGAAGAAGTGCACGCATCTAGCCGCGTTGAGCCCGATGCCTTCGCGGCGTCGTGCACGTCGCATTGCTCGACAACGTTGCCCATGCGGCAATAAGGCTGTTCGAAGAGCAACGCCAGGAACTGGGCCGCCACAGAGCCAACATCCCGGAATCCTTGGGCGTGCGGCTGGGGCATACCCGGTCAGAGCTTCTCGACAGGCGCGTAGCGCAGCAACAGCCGCTTGACTCCGTCGTCGCCGAAGTCGACGTGGGCCATGCTCTTGTCGCCGGAGCCCTCCATCTGTACGACGGTGCCGAGACCGAACGTGTCGTGGGTGACCCGGTCCCCCGGCTCCAGGTGCAGGATCTCGCGGTTGCCGGGCGAGCGCACCCCTGGCTGCTGCGACAACCTGGCGACCGCCGGGGCGGACGCCCCGCGCACCCCGGTGGTCTCGAGCCGCCGCCAGTCGACGACGTCGGCCGGCAGCTCATCGAGGAAGCGGGACGGCGGGTTGTACGACGGCGCACCCCACGCGCTGCGCACCGCGGCCCGGGACAGGTACAGCCGCTCCATCGCCCTGGTGATGCCCACGTAGGCGAGCCGGCGCTCCTCGGCGAGCTCGGTGGCGTCCCCGAGTGCGCGCAGGTGCGGGAAGACGCCGTCCTCCATGCCGGTCAGGAACACCACGGGGAACTCCAGGCCCTTGGCGGTGTGCAGGGTCATCAGGGTCACCACGCCGACGTCCTCGGCCTCGGCGTCCGGGATGTCGTCGGTGTCGGCGACCAGCGAGACCCGCTCGAGGAAGTCGGTCAGTGAGCCGCCGGGCTCGGTCTCCTCGAACTCGCGGGCCACCTGGACGAGCTCGGCGAGGTTCTCCAGCCGCGTCTCGTCCTGCGGGTCCTGGCTGGCCTGCAGCTCGCTCACGTAGCCGGTCTGCTCCAGGATGGCCTCCAGCACGGTCGCCGGCCCGGCGCCGCCGTCCACGATCGTGCGCAGAGCCTCGAGCAGCGCGGTGAAGGCGCGGATGCAGGCCAGCGAGCGGGTCGCGATGCCGGGGGCCTCGTCGGCCCTGGCCAGCGCCTCGGCGAACGAGATGCGCTCGCGGTCGGCGAGCACCGCGACGACGGCCTCGGCGCGGTCCCCGATGCCGCGCTTGGGCACGTTGAGGATGCGCCGCAGGTTGACCGTGTCGGCGCCGTTGGCGAGCACCCGCAGGTAGGCCAGGGCGTCCTTGACCTCACGACGCTCGTAGAACCGGGTGCCGCCGACGAGCTTGTAGGGCAGCCCGACCCGGACGAGAACCTCCTCCACCGCGCGGGACTGGGCGTTCGTCCGGTAGAACACGGCCACATCCCGCGGCTTGACGCCCTCGGTGTCGGAGAGTCGGTCGATCTCCTGAGCCACGAAGGACGCTTCGTCCCACTCGTTGTCGGCGACGTAGCCGACGATCTTGGGGCCGCCGTCGTGCGCCGTCCAGAGGTTCTTGGGACGGCGGTCCGGGTTGCGCGAGATCACCGCGTTGGCGGCCGTCAGGATGGTCTGGGTGGAGCGGTAGTTCTGTTCGAGCGTGATCGTGCGGGCGTCGGGGTAGTCGGTCTCGAACTCGACGATGTTGCGCATCGAGGCGCCGCGGAACGCGTAGATCGACTGGTCCTGGTCGCCGACCACGGTCAGCTCGCCGGGCGGCACCTCGACCTTCTCGACGGCGTCGTCGGCACCCCGCCTGGCCTCGGACGTCGAACCGCCGACCAGCTCGCGGACCAGCACGTACTGCGCGTGGTTGGTGTCCTGGTACTCGTCGACCAGCACGTGCCGAAACCGCCGCCGGTAGTGCTCGGCGACGTCCGGGAAGGCCTGCAGCACATTCACCGTGGTCATGATCAGGTCGTCGAAGTCCAGCGCGTTGGCCTGGCGCAGCCGCTGCTGGTACATCCGGTAGGCCTCGGCGAGGTTCTGCTCGGCCGGGTTGCCGCCCTCGCCGCGGGCGCGCTCGGCGAACGTCTCCTCGTCGATCAGCTCGTTCTTCAGGTTGGACACCTGGGCGCAGAACGCGCGCGGCGGGTAGCGCTTGGGGTCGAGGTCGAGGTCGCGGCAGACCAGGGCCATCAGCCGCTGGCTGTCCGCCGCGTCGTAGATCGAGAACGTCGACTTCAAACCGACGTGGGTGGCCTCGCGGCGCAGGATCCGCACGCAGGCGCTGTGGAAGGTGGACACCCACATGGACGCCGCCCGCGGACCCACCAGCCCGGCCACCCGCTCCTTCATCTCGCCGGCGGCCTTGTTGGTGAACGTGATGGCCAGCACCTGACCCGGCCGAGCGCCTCGGGCGGCCAGCAGGTACGCGACGCGGTGGGTGAGCACCCGGGTCTTGCCCGAACCGGCCCCCGCCACGATGAGCAGCGGCGAGCCCTCGTGCAGGACGGCCTCGCGCTGCGGCGGGTTGAGCCCGTCCAGCAGCGCCTCCGGGGAGCGCGCCGACCCCCCGGACGGGTCGTCGGAGGATTCGGGCCCGAAGCCCGGGACGGGGAGGTCGTCGAACAGTGTGGTCATCGCGGACCAGCCTACGTCCGGCCACCGACGACGCCCGTAGGCTGACGGTGATGAGCTCGCACAGTCACAGTCACGGTCCGGCCCTGGACGTCGGCGCGGGCGCCGGCGAGCACCGCGGCCGGCTCGCCGCGGTGCTCGCCATCTCGGTCACGATCCTGGTCGTCGAGGTGGTCGGCTCCGTCGTGTCCGGCAGCCTCGCGCTGTTCGCCGACGCCGGTCACGTGCTCACCGACGTCGCCGGCCTCACGCTGGCGCTGATCGCGGCCACCCTGGCCCGGCGCCCGGCGTCCGACCGTCGCACGTGGGGCTACCGGCGCGCCGAGGTGCTGTCCGCCGCCGCGCAGGCGGCGGTGCTGCTCGCGGTGGGTGGCTTCGTCATCGTGGAAGGCGTGCGACGGCTGATCGATCCGCCGGACGTCGAGGCCACCGCGATGCTCTTCTTCGGAGTCGTCGGACTGGCCGGCAACATCGTCGGCGTCGTCGTGCTGCTCAGCGCCCGGCACGCGAACCTCAACCTACGCGCGGCGTTCCTGGAGGTGCTGAACGACGCCCTCGGCTCGCTGGCCGTCGTGGTGGCCGCGGTGCTGATCGCGACCGCCGGCTGGCTGCGGGCGGACGCGGTGGCCTCGCTGCTGATCGGCGCGCTGATCCTGCCGCGGACCTGGCGGCTGCTGCGCGAGAGCGTGGACGTGCTGTTGGAGTCGACCCCACCCGGACTCGACCTCGCAACCGTCCGCGAGCACCTGCTCGGCGTCCCGCACGTTCTGGAGGTGCACGACCTGCACGCCTCCCAGGTGGCAACCGGGCTGCCCACGCTGTCCGCGCACGTCGTGGTCGAGGACGCATGCTTCCACGACGGTCACCTGCCAGGCATGCTGGACCGGCTGCAGGACTGCCTCGCCGGGCACTTCGACGTCGAGCACTCCACACTGCAGTTCGAGGCGCGCCGGCATGGCGCGCACGAGCCCGCAGCGCACGCCTGATAGTTCCGCCCGACCTTTCCGCCGCCGAGGAGAACCGAATGCCGTTGCCGGACAGCGAGATCGAGCGCGTGCTGGCCGTCGCCGCGCACCCTGACGACATCGACTTCGGCTCGGCCGCGACGATGGCGGGCTTCGTCGCGGCGGGGATCGAGGTCACCTACCTGCTGTGCACGTACGGCGACCAGGGCGGCTTCGACGACACCCCGCGCGAGCAGATGCCGGTGATCCGCGAGGCCGAGCAGCGGGCTGCGGCGGCTGCGGTCGGCGTGCAGGACGTCCGCTTCCTGAGCGGGTACCGCGACGGCTGGCTGGAGCCGACGTTCGAACTGCAGCGCGACATCTGCCGGGTGATCCGCCAGGTCCGTCCGCAGCGGGTGCTGACTGCCAGCCCGGACCGGTTCTGGGACCGGATCGGCGCCAGCCACCCGGACCACCTGGCGGCGGGCGAGGCGACCGTCCGGGCGGTCTACCCGGCGGCGCGCAACCCGTTCTCCTGGCCGGAGCTGATCGACGAAGAGGGCCTGCAGCCGTGGACCGTGCAGGAGATCTGGCTGTCCGCACACCCCGAGGCGAACCACTGGGTCGACACCACCGACCACTTCGCGAAAAAGGTGTCGGCACTGAAGGCGCACGTCAGCCAGACTGGCCAGCTTGGTGACGAGCTCGAGGCACGGCTGCGGCAGTGGGGAACCCTGACCGCCGCAGCCGGCGGGCTGGACGACGGACGGCTGGCCGAGGCGTTCCGGGTAATCGCGACCGGCTGACCGCCTCACCCGGCAGTCCTTGGGGCCGACTGCAACAGAGAGGCGGATCGAGATGACCTCCCAGCTCTTCGCGCTGTCCTTCGACGCGAACGACCCAGCCCGGCTGGCCGACTTCTGGGGCGGCGTCCTGGGCTGGCAGCAGGCCGACGACCCGGACGGCGGCGTCGCACTCGTGCCGAGCGACGACACCGGGTTCCGGCTGCGGTTCCTCGCCAGCAGGGAGCAGAAGGTCGTGCAGAACCTGATGCACTTCGACCTGACGAGTGCGTCACTGGAGCAGCAGCAGGAGACGGTCGCGAAGGCGCTCGCGCTCGGTGGCCGGCACATAGACGTCGGCCAGCTGCCGGAGGAGGAGCACGTCGTGCTCGCGGACCCCGAGGGCAACGAGTTCTGCGTGATCGAGCCGGGCAACAACTTCCTGGCTGACTGCGGCTTCATCGGAGCCCTGGCATCCGACGGCACCCAGCAGCTCGGCTACTTCTGGAGCGAGGCGCTGGGCTGGCCGCTGGTCTGGGACCAGGACCAGGAGACCGCCATCCGCTCGCCGCACGGCGGTCCGAAGCTCACCTGGGGCGGACCCCCGCTGATGCCGAGGGCGCAGCGGAACCGGCTGCATTTCGATCTGGCACCACCCATCGGCGGCGACCAGCAGGCGGAGGTGGACCGGCTGGTCTCCCTCGGGGCGAAGCGGATCGACATCGGCCAGGGCGAGGGGACCTGGGTGGTGATGGCCGACCCGGACGGCAACGAGTTCTGCGTGCTGACCCCCCGCTGACGTGGTCAGACGATGTGGAACTCGATCCGGTAGACCAGAGTGTCGTCGTGGATCGGACCTGCGTGAGCAGCCCGATCCCGTAGTGCCTCCCGATCAGTCTCGCCAGAGGCGAGTACGTCGTCCTCGGTCACGGCCGAGAAGGGCAGGAGCTCGACCTCGTCGATCTCGATGAGGACGCCGCAGGTCGGGTAGCGGCCACCGACCTTGACCTGCAAGCGGCTCCAGAGCCGGATCGAGACGGTGATCTCGCCGCGGGCCACCGCGTCACGAAGATCTCGGCTGAACATCACCTCCGACACGTTACGGCTCGGCGAGCAGTCACGCTGCGGCCGGCTCGAGCACCTCCTCGGCGCGCTCCAGGCTGCCCTGGGCGAGGCCGCGGTCCATCGCCGAACGGGATACGAGCCACATCACCAGGCCCACGAGGAACACCAGGGCCTCGGTGACGGTCAGCGCCCAGATGACGCCCGCGAGGCCGAACCACAGGTTGCCGAGAACCACGATCGGGATGAACAGGACTCCCTGGGACACCGACATCACGATGGCCGGCACCGACCGTCCGGTGGCCTGGAACAGCGACGTGATCAGGCCCGCGAAGCCGTTCGCGATCATCGCCACGAGCTGCGCCGTCAGGATCGTCACGCCGATCGCGAGAACCGACTGGTCCGCCACGAAGGCGGAGAACAGCTGCTCGCGGAACAGGAACACGGCCACCGAGAAGATGAGGCTGATGCCGCCGACGGCGATCGCGGAGGCGCGCAGTGCCGACCTCAGTCGCCTGCGGTCCCCCTTGCCGTACGAGTAGGCGAGGAGCGGGAGCACGCCCAGCGTGACGCCCATCACCAGGAACTCCGGCACCTGCGCGATGCGGACCGCAACACCCATGGCCGCGAGCGGGCCGTCGCCGTAGGCGGCTGCAAGGTTGTTGAGCACCAGGGACGTGACGATCAGGAAGCCGGACTGGAGCAGCTCGCCGACGCCCACCCCGAAGACGGGCTTCAACACGGCGGGCGAGAGCGTGAACCAGCGCGGCGCGAGGCTGATGTGCGTGCTGTGCCGGTGCAGCCAGCTGACGAAGTACGCGACGACGGCGAGGTTCGCGAGGCCCATCGACAGCGCAGCGCCCGCCACGCCCCAGTGCAGTACGAGGATGAACAGGAGGTCGAGCACCAGGTTCGCGACCGTGGAGGCGATCAATCCGATCATCACCTGGCGCGCGGCGCCCTCGGCCCGCACGAGCTGTTCGAGGCAGAACGCCGCGGCGAGCACCGGGACGAAGACGAGCATCACGGCGACGTAGGCGCTCGTCGCCGGCATGGCGGCAGGATCGGCGCCCAGCAACGAGACGAGCGGGTGCAGCAGCAGCAGCCCGAGGCCGCCGAACAGCACCCCAGCGATCACCGAGCCCCAGACGGCGAATGCGGCGACGTGCTTGATCTCGCCTGCCTTCGCGGGCTCGCGCTCGGCGGCACCGAGCAGCCGCGAGATCAGTGCGCCGCCGCCGACGCCGAACACGCCGCCGACCGCCATGACCAGTCCGAGCACGGGTGCGCCGAGCGTGATCGCCGCAAGGAGTGCGGTGTCGTGCAACGAGCCGATGAAGCCGGCGTTGATGAGGTTGTAGACGGCGCCGACGATCATCGCGGCGGCCATCGGCACGCAGAGGTGCACGAGGGCGCGGACGATCGGTGCCGCGGACAGGTACCAGCGGTTGGTGCCGAGGGCGTCGCGTCCGGCCAGGTTGGGTTCGAGGTTCGTGGTGCTCATGGCTGCTCCTTCTCCGGGCAGGTTCGAGCGCGCGCCCGACGGAAGCCGGCGCGGCGAGGGTTGTCTAGATGCGCGGCTGGGCCGCGTGCTCCCGGTTACGACCGGGTCGGTTGCGGCAGTTCCGCGGTGATCTTCAGGAGCAGGGCCTGGAGGGTGGCACGCTCGGCCTGGCCCAACGGGGCGAGGATCGTCTCGTCGGCGGCAGCCATCGCAGACTCGAACCCGGCGATGAGGTCACTGCCGGTCTTCGTCGCGTAGACGCGCTTGCTCCGCTCGTTGCCGCCCTCCGTGCGGCGCTCCACCAGGCCGCGGCGCTCGAGCCCCTGGAGGAGGCTCGAGACGCTCGCCGCGCTCGTCCGGCTCATCTGCGCGATGTCGCGCTGGATCGCTCCGGGGTTCTGCGCCAGATAGCCGAGCACGAATGCCTGCTCGTGGCTGAGCTCGCGGGCCCGGATCCAGTCCTCGCCGGCCTTGCGCTGAGCCCAGCCGATCCAGCGGACCAGCTCGAGGCTGCTGGCGAGGTCTCTCTTCGGCGCGTCCATGGTCAGAACTCTAACTGTTAGAGTCCTAACTGTCAAGGCTCGAACTGACTCGAGTGCGCCACCAGCGCTATCCGGAGAAGCCCGGCCCGTACAGCTGGTGCTCCTGGACGATCTCCACGAGGCGGTCCAGTGGCAGCTCGTACAAGGTGGTCTGGAAGCCGGCGAGCGTTCGTGCCTTGGTCGCCGAGTTGTGTGCCGCCTCCTGGAACGCCTCGGACACCGCGTGCATGAACGGCGTGATCTCCGCGTCCGGGATCGACGTCGCCGGGTAGTAGTCCGGGACGACGTCCTGCCGCACGTCGTTGGCCGTCGAGAACGCCAGGTACATGTCGCCGGAGTTGTTGTCGGCGATGCCCCCGGTCGCTCCTAGGCCAATCCCGGCCCGCATGGCGAGGCGCTTGCACTGTGCGGGCAGGAAGGGCGCGTCGGTGGCGATGATGGCGATGCACGAGTGGTGACCGGCGGGAGGGCCGGAGCGCGGCACCTCGTCGTAGGTGATCTCCTTGCCGACCGGAGCGCCGTTCACCCGGTAGTACTCGCGTTGACGGCTGCCGTAGTTGGTCTGCACGAACACCCCGACCGTGTAGTCCTTGCCGGCGTAGCTGACGATCCGCGACGACGTACCGCTGCCGCCCTTGAAGTCGAAGTAGTGCATGCCGGTGCCACCGCCGACGTTGCCTTCGCGCACCGGGCCGCCCTTGGCACTGGCGTAGGCGTGCCGCACGTGCTCGTCCTTGATCCAGGACCCGGACAGGTCGTTCATCGACCCGTCGTACGTCTCGGCCACGACGGGCAGCAAGAACTCCAGGTCCGGCAGCGTCTCGAGCCCGATCTTGATCAGCGCGTCCCGGACGACGCCGACCTGGCTGGTGGTGGTGATCCCGATGACCGACGTGAGCATCCCGGTCTCGTCGATCCAGTGCGTGCCTGTCATCTCGCCGTTGCCGTTGTGCGAGAACCAGCCCGCGTGGCACCAGTTGTTCTGCATCGGCTCGGTGCGGGGCTTGATGATCGTCACGCCGGTGCGGGCGATACCGGGCCGGTCGAAAATCAGCGTGGTGTAGCCGACCTGGACGCCTGGGACGTCGGTGATGGCGTTGTGCTTGCCCGTGGGCAGAGTGCCGATGATGATTCCCAGCTCGCGCAGGCGAAGGCGCTCGCCCTTCTTGATCCGGTCCAGCACCTGCGGCGACAGCGGCGTCGTGCTGACCGCTGCGTGCGCAGCCCCGGCACCGGCCAGCGAGGTGCCCGCAAGCGCAGCGGCAGCAGCGGAGTAGCCCAAGACGTTGCGGCGGGAGACCCCGCCCGGACGAAGGTTTTCGCTCGACATGGCGCCGCCCTTTCCAGCGACCGGCGGCGGACCCCGTTGTCCGCGCAGGGGTCGATCGCGAGGATCGTTCACCGTACCCCGCCCCGGATCAATTCCGGCATCGAACCGGGTGGCCACGCATGCGCGGCTGTTGGAGGGTTCGTTGCTGCAATACCGTCTGTCGCGGAGGCGAGCATGAGCGAGCAGGGTTGGAAGGACTTCCTGGCCGCCGAGGGCGTGGACGACTGGGTGGTGCTGCACGGCGGCGCGAGTGCGGTGTTCCGTGTCGCGTCCCTCGCCGAGGCAACCCGGCTGGCCGACGTGGTGGCGCGTGTCCCTGGCGTTGCCGGGGCGGGAGTCCTGCTGACGCTTGGCGACGACCGACTCAGTGTGCGGCTGACGCGCGATCTGTGGTGGCTGGAGAGGCGGCACGTCGACCTCGCGCGAGAGATCTCGACGCGGCTAGGCGCACACGGAGCGGTGGCCGACCGCGGGCTGGTGCAGGAGGTCCAGCTGGCGATCGCGGCGAAGCCCGAGGCGCTCGATGTCGACTTCTGGCGCGCCGTCCTGGGGTATGCGGCGATGTCCGACGACAACGCGGTCGACTCGCTCGGCCACAGTTCGACGGTCTGGATGCAGGAGCTTGAACCGGCCAAGCCGCTCGAGCACGCGATGCACGTCGACGTGTCCGTCGCTCGCGAGCACATCGAGGGCCGCCTGGCTGCGGCGCTGGCCGCGGGCGGTCGCATCGTCGTCGACTCCAACGCGCCTGCGGGCTGGATCCTCGCCGACCGGGCTGGCAACCGGGTGTGTATCGCCGCCTGGCCCGACGGGGCGACGGAGTCCGCGGCTGCTGACCAGCTGTAGCTTGCGACCCCAGCTCAGCTAGGCCCGAGCTGGTCGCGGCGACGGGTGATGTACGCGACCTCGGCACTGTTGGTGGCCAGCTCGAGCGCCTTCTCGTACGCGGCGCGGGCATCCGACGAGCGCCCGAGCCGGCGGAGCAGGTCGGCCCGGGTGGCGTGGTAGGCGTGGTAGCCGTCCAGAGGCAGCCGGTCGACCAGCGCCAGCGCCACCTCCGGCCCGTCGAGCTCGGCGAGGGCGACGGCCCGGTTGAGCGCGACGATCGGTGACGGGTCGATCCGCGCGAGCTGGTCGTAGAGCGCGACGACCTGCGGCCAGTCAGTGTCGCGTCCGCCCCTGGCAGAGGTGTGCACCGCATTGATGGCGGCCAGGATCTGGTAGCGGCCGGCGCGTCCCTGGCCCGCTGCGACAGCGGAGATCCGCTCCCGCACAAGGGCCCGCCCCTCGGCGATCAGTGCGGCATCCCAGGCGCCGCGGTCCTGCTCGTCCAGGGTGACCAGCTCGCCGGACGCCGAGACCCGGGCCGTGCGGCGAGCCTCGGTGAGCAGCATCAGCGCCAGCAGGCCGGCCACCTCGCCATCGGAGGGCATCAGAGCATGCAGCAGCCGGGCCAGCCGGATCGACTCGAGGGTGAGGTCGCTTCGGACGGCCTCCTTCTCGGGATCCGAGCTGAGGTACCCCTCGTTGTAGACCAGGAACAGGACCGCCAGGACGCCGGAGACGCGGGCGGGCAGGTCCTCGGTGGAAGGCACCCGGTACGGGATCCTGGCTGTCTTGATCTTGCCCTTCGCGCGGGTGATCCGTTGGCCGATGGTGCTCTCCTGCACGAGGAAGGCGCGGGCGATCTCTGGGGTGGTCAGCCCCCCGACCATGCGCAGCGTCAGCGCGACCCGAGCCTCCATCGACAGGGCCGGGTGGCAGCAGGTGAAGATCAGCCGGAGCCGGTCGTCGTCGATCGCGCCGAGCGACTCAGAAGGCGGCCCGTCGTACAGCATCTGCGCCTCCTGATGCTTGTCGTCCCGCCGGGACTCCCGGCGCAGCCGGTCGATGGCGCGCCGGTTGGCTGTCGTGGTGATCCAGCCGCCGGGGTTCGCGGGTACGCCGTCGATTGGCCAGCGCTCGACCGCCACCGCGAACGCCTCGGCTGCCATCTCCTCGGCGAGGTCCAGGTCGCCGAAGCGCCTGGTGAGCCCGGCAACCACCCGGGCCCACTCCTCGCGGTGGACCCGGGTGACCGCCTCAGCGACGTCCCTCACATGCTCGCGAACGGGCGTACCTCGACCTTGCCGCGGCAGGCCTTCGACCCCTCGGCGGCCAGCTTCAGCGCCACGTCAAGGTCGGGGGCCTCGATGATCCAGAAGCCGCCGAGATACTCCTTCGACTCCAGGTAGGGGCCGTCGGTGAACACCGGCTCGGCGCCCTGCCCGTCGACGACGGTCGCGGTCGTGGCCGGACCCAGGCCGTTGGCGTAGACCCAGTAGCCCTGTTCCTGCAGACGCTCGTTGAAGGCGCCGGTGTCCGCCATCGCTTCGTTCATCGCCTCCTCGGAGGGGTAGCTGCCGTAGTCGGTGCGCTCGGCCGGCCCAAAGACCGACATCAGGTACTGCGTCATCTCTGGCTCCTTGGGTGTCGTGGACCGGTGCGGTCCGCTTCTTACCCTTGCTACGAAGGCGTCCGGCCCGATCCGACACTCTGGCCCAGGCTTCTTCAGCGCCAGATCGCCGCGACCATCACGTTGACGATGGCCAGTCCGCCGACCAGGTGCGCGAGCAAGGTGGTGTCCTTGCCCTCCTTGTCGCGCCTCGCGCCGACGATCGCCAGTGCGAGGACGACGATCGCGACCACGAGCTTGACCGCCATCTTCGCGTGGTTCAGGTCCTTGTCGACCGCATCCGACTCGGCCAGCCCCACCAGCACGATGCCGGCCAGCAGTGCGGTACCGGCGCCGTCCCGCATGATGCCCAGCACGCGCGGCTTGCGCAGCACGGTCAGGTAACCACCGACGACGGCCGCCATCCCGAGCAGGTGGATGACCACGACCAGGTTGTAGACGACGTCCATGTCGCGATCCTAGGGCTCAGTAGTAGCCCTTCCTGCCGTCCAGCAGCTCACGGACCGTGTCGAGGTGGCCGGCGTGCCGGGCGGTCTCCTCGACCATGTGGATGACCATCCAGCGAAGCGACGCCGACCCGCTGCCGACCTCCTGGTGGGCGCCGACGTCATCCAGCGAGTGCGCGGTGATCGTCTCGTTCGAGCGGGCGCACTGCTGCTCGTACTCGGCCAGCAGCTGGGCCAGGGGGACGTCGTCAACCATCCAGTCGAGGTCCTCGGGCTCCTGCACGAACTGCGGGTTCTCGGACTGCCCGCGGTCGAGGAACACGACCTCGAACCAGCAGTGCTCGGTCCAGCGCAGGTGCGACACGATGCCGGCGACGGTCATCAGCGGCGAGGTCGGCAGGACGGCGCGGTGGGCGTCTGCTTCGGACAGGCCCTCGCACTTGAACGCGACGATGGCTCGCTGCAGGTCGAACCAGCCGATCAGCTGGGTGCGTTCGTCGGCGACGAGGGGTGGGCGGACGCGCTGGATGGGCATGCCCGCGGACGCTACCCCCTGTGGTCGCGGACGCGCACCCCGTCTGCCTGGGCAGTCGCGTCAGCCCCTTGCCTCGGCTCGTCACTCGGGAGTACGACGGGTGGGTGCAGGCGATCCGAGCCGCTCAGGTGTTCGACGGCGAGTCGTTCCTGGACGGCGGCGCGACCGTTCTCGTCCAGGACGGACGGATCGTCGGGGTCGAGGGCCACGACGCCGACGTCCCGCACGAGTGCGACGTGACGGAGCACCCGGGCACCCTGCTGCCTGGGCTCATCGACGCGCACACCCACCTGGTGACCGACAGCGGACCCAACGCACTCGGCCGGGTGGCCGGCTACTCGGACGACGAGATCGACGAAGTCATCACCAAGGCGCTCGCCGACCAGCTCGCCGCCGGCGTGACCACCGTGCGCGACCTCGGCGACCGCGACTTCTGCGTGGTGCGCCGCCGCGACCGGCAACGAGCGGGCCAGCAGTTCGAGCCGACGATCGTCGCCTCCGGGCCGCCGATCACCACCACCGGCGGGCACTGCCATTACCTCGGCGGCGAGGTCGACGGCGCCACGGGCATCGCCCGAGCCATCGCCGACCGGGCGGCGGAGCGGGTCGATGTTGTCAAGGTGATGGCCTCCGGCGGCGTGAACACCCCGGGCACCGACGTGATGCAGACCCAGTTCACCAACGACGAGCTGCGGTCGCTGGTCGAGCTCGCCCACGCCGCCGGGCTCGCGATCACCGCTCACGCCCACGGCACCCCCGCCGTCGAGCAGGCCGTCACAGCCGGGGTGGATGGCATCGAGCACTGCACCTGCGTGACCGAACGTGGGTTCGGCCAGGCCAGCGACGAGCTCGTGGAGTCGTTGGCGCGCAGCGGGATCATCGTCTGCCCGACCCTCGGGGTGGACCGCGAGATGATGCGGACGCCGCCGCCGCCGCTGCAGGTGATCCTCGACCGGTTCGGCATGACCTTCGACGAGATGATGCGCGGCCGCGGGCAGTTCGTCGCGCGCCTGCACCGAGCCGGGGTCCGGCTGATCTCCGGCGTCGACTCCGGCATCGAGCCGGGCAAGCGTCACGGGCTGCTGCCGCATGCCGTCCGGGAGCTGGTCGAGGCTGGCCTGACCTGCGCCGAGGCACTCGCCACCGGAACCTCGCTCGCCGCGGCCGGCTGCGGAGTGGGTGACCGGAAGGGTCGGATCCGACCGGGCTGGGACGCCGACCTGCTGCTGGTCGAGGGAGCCCTGAACGACGGCCTGGATGCCCTGCGGGGCCCGCACGCCGTGCTGCTCGGCGGTAATCGCGTGCCGGTCTAGCGATCTGTCGCCCTACGATCGCCCGGTGGGCATCACACTGCGCGGGCTCAGCCACGTCGACATCCCTGCCTGGGCGGTGCTGCTCAACGCGGCTGAGAAGGTCGACCACACCGGCGAGCACTACACCGAGGGCGATCTCGCGGAGGAGCTGTCCAACCCGGAGATCGAGCTCGGCAAGGACCTGATGGGCGCCTTCCACGGCGCGGACCTGATCGGCTACTTCGGTGTCCTGCCGCGCGGCGCGGCCGACGGCCGTTTCACGATGCACCTGCAGGGGTCGGTGCTGCCGGCTCGGCGAGGTCAGGGAGTCGGCACCGGGCTGGTCGACGCCATGATCGACCGGGCCAAGCAGGCGCACCGCGACCGGCGACCTGACCTGGCACTGAAGCTCAAGATCGACGGCAGCACCGCGAACGAGTCCCAGCGCGAGCTCTTCGACGCATTCGGGCTGCTCCCGCGACGCTGGAGCTTCGTCATGCGCAACGCGCTGGACGGCGTCCCGGCGGCGGCGCAGCCGGCCGACGGCTACCAGGTCCGCACCTACGAGGACTCGATGGACGAGCCGTTGCGGGCCGCACACAACGAGGCGTTCCTTGACCACCCTGACTTCGTCCCGTGGACGACCGCCCTGTGGCGGCAGTTCACCACTGGCTCGCGCGCTTTCCGACCAGAGCTGACCTTCGTCGTCACCTCGGTTGGCTCGTCCCAGATCGCGGCGTACCTGACGTCATCTGAGTACGACGGCTACTTCGAGGCGACCGGACGTCGTGAGGCGTACGTCGGCAAGCTCGGCACGCTGCCCGCTCACCGCGGCGCCGGACTGGCCTCGACGCTGCTCGCGCACGCGCTGGTCGCGTACCGGGACGCCGGCTACGACGAGGCAGCCCTGGACGTCGACTCCGAGAACCCGACCGGCGCGCTCGGCATCTACCGCCGCGCCGGCTTCGAGGTCGAGACCCAGTCGACGAACTACTCGCTGGTCATCGATCCCTGACCCCCGCCGGCCGGTGCAGCCCAACGGCCTCACGCGGCCGGCCGGCGGCCTCGCTCGATGGACAGGCTGCGGGCCAGCACGCCGATGTCGGCCTGGTCGGTGAACAACCCGTCGATCCCGGTGCGCAGGAACGCGATCTGCTCGTCGATGGCGCGACCGGACGCGTTCGGGTCGGTGCCGACCCGCAGGTCCGCAGGCAGGAACTGGTTCTCCGCGCGGAACGTGTACGGGTGGACGACGAGCCCGGCCTCGTGCGCATCGCGGACCAGCGACGTGACCTCACCGAGCGAACCGTCCGCTCGATGTCCGATGACCTGGGTCTTGTCCGGGCCGAGCCCGTCGATCCCCTTGCGGCGCAGCTGCTTCAGCCCCTCGGCGGTGATCAGGTCCCGGTAGGTGCGCGGGTCGCCCGCGGCGACCAGGTCGTACGGTGCCCCGTCGGCCGCGGTAAGGAAGACCGAGCGTGCGCGCAGCCCCAGCTCGGCGTTCAGCCGCACCAGGTTCGACAGCTCGAACGACTGCACGAAGACCGGCGCCTGCGCCGAGTTCAGCCCTGCGCGTGTCAGCGAGCGCACCAGCTCGGTCTCCGGCGCCAGGCCGATGGACCGGAAGTAGGTGGGGTGCTTGGTCTCCGGGTAGATCCCGATGGTGCGGCCCCACTCGCGGGTCAGCCGTCCGCGCAACGCGAGCACCTCGTCGAACGTCGGGACGTCGAAGAACCCGTCGTACACGGTGTTCTCCGGTCGCACCAACGGCAGGCGCTCCTTGGCGCGCAACGTCTTCAGCTCGGCCAACGTGAAGTCCTCGGTGAACCAACCGGTGACCGGCAGCCCGTCCACCACCTTCGTCGTCCGGCGCGTGGCGAACTCGGCGCGGTCCGGCACGTCCGTGGTGCCGCCGATCTCGTTCTCGTGCCGCGCGACCAGCACACCGTCCTTGGTGCACACCAGGTCCGGCTCGATGAAGTCGGCACCCATCCGGGCCGCCAGCTCGTACGAGGCCAGCGTGTGCTCGGGCCGATAGCCGGCCGCGCCACGATGCCCGATCACCAGCGAGCGGGTCACGGCTCCTCCTCGTGCGGCCCACCCGGCCGGTCGGCGTCACGAGAAAGTCCAGCGGCTCAGCCGAAGCAGACGGCGAGCACGGAACGAACCACAGGTGAACTCCTGCGGTCCAACGAGGTCAGAGCAACCGGCGGTCCGCGGCCCACTTGGTGAGCTCGTGCCGGCTGGACAGCTGCAGCTTGCGCAGCACCGCCGACACGTGGGTCTCCACCGTCTTCACCGAGATGAACAGCTCCTTGGCGACCTCCTTGTAGGCGTAGCCGCGGGCGATCAGCCTCATCACCTCGCGCTCGCGGGCGGACAGCCGATCCAGCTCGGGGTCCACCGACGGCGCCTCACCGGTGGCGAAGGCGTCCAGCACGAAACCGGCCAGCCGTGGGCTGAACACGGCGTCCCCGTCGGCCACCCGCTCGATGGCCTGCACCAGCTCGGGCCCGGTGATCGTCTTGGTCACGTACCCGCGCGCACCGGCCCGGATCACCCCGATCACGTCCTGCGCGGCATCGCTGACCGACAGCGCGAGGAACCGGGACGGCGAGCCCTGGGCCGCGGCCTGGGTGAGCACCTCGACACCCCCACCCCCGGGCAGGTGCACGTCCAGCAGCACGACGTCTGGCACCTCACGCAGCACCGCGGCGAGCGCGGTCGCGACGTCGTCGGCCTCCGCGACGACGTCCACGGCGTCCCCGAGCTCGGCGCGCACGCCGCTGCGGAACATCGCGTGGTCGTCGACCACGACGACCCGCACCCTGCGGCTGGTCTGCTCGCTCACTGGTCCTCCTCAGCCGTCGCCGGCTCCGGCTCGTTCGCTGCTGCCTTGCCCATCATGAGGGCCACCTCGGTGCCCTCACCGGGAGCCGAACGGATCCGCGCCGTCCCGCCGTGGCGCTCCATCCGCCCGGTCACCGATCCCCGCAGCCCCATCCGGTCCTCGGGGACGTCCGCCGGGTCGAATCCCTTGCCGCGATCGCGAACGAACACCTCGACCGTGTCGTCGGAGCACTCGGCGAACACGTCCACGGAGGCCGCACCGGAGTGCCGGGCCGCGTTGACCATGGCTTCGCGGGCCGCGCGCACCATGGCGTGCAGGCCGTCGTCCAGCGGCCGGTCGCCGACCACGACGACCTCGACCGGCACGCCGTGCGCCTGCTCGACCTCGGCGGCCGCCTCGTCCAGCGCGGTCCGCATCGTGCCCTCGGTCTCGGCCGCGTTCTCGAACAGCCAGCCGCGCAGGTCCCGCTCCTGCGCACGGGCCAGCGTCATCACCGCCCGGGGGTCGTCGGCCTTGCGCTGGATCAGCGCGAGAGTCTGCAGCACCGAGTCGTGCAGGTGCGCCGCCATGTCCGCCTGCTGCTGCTGGAGCACCCGCTCGCGACGCTCGTCGTCCAGCTGGCGCAGCAGGCGCCAGACAAGTGGTCCGGCGATCAGCCCCAGCCCGAGCGCCACCACCACGAACAGCAGCACCGTGTTGCCGATCTGGGTCGGTCGGCCGCTGCCCACCAGGAAGGTCAACACCGCGACGACCACCAGGACCACGCCGCCGACGATCCGCACCACGGTCACCCAGGGGCGCTCGCCACTGCCCAGCGCGCCGGTGAGACCGCTGCCGCCGAACCAGGCGCTCTCGCTCACGTCGGCCTGCGTCCAGAGCAGGGCCAGCCCCGCCCCCGCGATCAGCACCGGCACCGTGACGGTCAGCGGGAACCCCCAACCGGTGCGGTTGAGCAGCAGCAGCAGACCCACAGCGAGTGCGCCGAGCGCCACCAGCTGGCCGAGGTCGTCGCGGCGCACGATCCGGAGCGGACGTCGTCCGCCGCGGCCGGCGGACGCGAGCCCGGCCGGTTCGCCGTCCCGTCCTTCGGTAGGCACGAAGATCCACAGTGCGCCGTACAGCACCAGCCCGAAGCCACCCAGGGCGGTCAGCACGACGAACGCGACCCGGACCTGGATCACCTGCACGTGCAGGTGCTCGGCCAGACCCGCGGCGACACCGCTGAGCAGGCGCCCGTCGACCGGGCGCACCAGATGGGGCGGCGAGTCGCCGGCAGAGCTAGGCACGCACTGATCCTCTCGCGCCCGTGCGACCAGGACCACCAGGCAGGGCCCCCATTCGCCCGGCCGACCCCGACCCCGCAGGTCAGGGGTCGCTCAGGGTGGTCACCGATGGTTCGGCGGGCGCCGGGCGCCGAGGATGGATGACATGGAAGAGACCGAGCGTCCAGCCGACGCGACACAACAGCCAGAGCCCGGACCGGGCACGGGCCAGACCGGCCCAACCGGTTCGACCGCTTCAACCGGTTCGACCGGCGACCAGATGCTGCACCAGCTGCGCGGCCTGCGCCGCAGCACCGACGACAAGGTGATCGCCGGGGTGGCCGGCGGGGTGGGCCGCAGCCTGGGCATCGACCCACTGCTGCTGCGCGTCGTGCTCGCGGTGCTCGTGCTCTTCGGCGGGACCGGCATCGTGCTGTACGCCCTGGGCTGGCTGCTGATGCCGCAGGACGACGGCACCGCCTCGGTCGGCCAGCAGGCGCTGGACCGGCCGAGGTTCAGGCCCACCGGGTCGACCGTCGGGCTGGCCGTCCTGCTGGTGATCGCGGTCAGCATCGGCGTGATCGGTGCGTTCGCGCAGTGGCACGGACCGGTGCTGCTGTCGCTGGCCGTCGTCGCGATCCTGGTGCTGCTGCTCCGCCAGGACAACGTTGGGCCGCGGGCGGCCGGACCCGCGCCGACGCCCAACGTGCCGCCGGCATACCCCCAGCCGACCGCGCCGCAGACCGCACAGCCGACCGCACGGCCGACCCAGACGTACGTCGCACCCGCCGTCGCCGCGCCGCCGAGCTCGGGATCGGTCACGACTGCGCTGCCGACCAGCGCGCTGCCGACCAGCGCGCCGGCGACCAGCGCGCCGCCGACCCCAGAGGCGCCGACCGCAGGGGCCACCGTGCCGCCGCAGCCGCCGATGTGGGTCCCGCCCGTGCAGGCTGCTCCGCTGCCACCCCGGCCCCCGAAGCCACGCTCGCACCTTTTCGGGGTGACGTTCAGCCTCGCGCTGATCGCCCTGGGCGCGCTCGGCGTCGTCGACCTGTACGGCACGGACGTCCCGGCCGGCGCCTACCCGGCGCTCGCCATCGGAATCATGGGTGTCGGGCTCCTGGTCGGCGCCTGGTTCGGTCGGGCCCGCGGCCTGATCTTCTGGGGCATCGTCCTGGTGCCGGTCCTCGCCGTCGCCACGATCGCTGGCCAGGCCAGCAGCATCTCCCACCGGGCGGTCGACAGGACGGTCGCCATCAGCCAGGTGAGCGAGCTGCCGACGGACGCCCGGTACGGCGCCGGCCAGGTCACCTACGACCTGCGCCAGCTGGACACGAGCGGTCTCGAATCGAATATGAAGGCGCAGATCGGGTTCGGCGAGATCGTGGTGATCGTCCCGCGCGACATGGACGTGCGACTGTCGGCCAAGGTCGGCGTCGGTGGATTGACGCTCTTCGGACAAGAGACCGGCGGAGTCAACGAGCACGTGGCTCGGACCGACTTCGGACCGGACGGCGCGAACGACGGCGGCCTCGACCTCGACCTGTATGCGGGATTCGGACACCTGGAGGTGCGTCGTGCGACGTCATGACACCGATGTGACCAGCCTGGTCTTCGGCCTGATCTTCGTCGGGATCGTGGGGCTGTGGGCACTGATCGCGAGCGACACCATGGGTCTGCCCGACCTGACCGTGCTCGGCCCGGCGCTGCTCGTGGTGGCCGGCTTCATCGGCCTGGCCGCGACGCTCGGCACCTCGAGCCGGCAGCGGGCCCGCGCCGCGGCGGTCAGCCAGGCGCAGCCCGGCCCAGCTCAGCCCGCTCAGCCCGCTCAGCCCGCTCACCCCGACGAGCCCACGTTGATCGACGAGCTGGCGCCGGACAGCACGCCGGCGAAGGACGTCGAGCCGCCCTCCGATCCCCAGGAGGGCAAGAGCTCGACCAGCTAGCCACCCCCCCGGTGGCTACCCGCGATGGTCACCTTGTTCTGGTCGTGATCACGACCAGGACAAGGTGACCATCGCGGTGTTCAGGCGGTCCAGATTGACGGGTCCGGACCCTTGGGCACGATCCCCGTTGGGTTGATGGCATCGTGCGTGACGTAGTAGTGCCGCTTGATGTGGTCGAAGTCCACCGTCTCGCCGAACCCCTTCTGCGCGAACAGGTCCCGGGCGTAGCGCCACAGGCTCGGCTGCTCGGTCAGCTTCACCAGGTTGCACTTGAAGTGCCCGTGATAGACGGCGTCGAAGCGCACCAGCGTGGTGAACAGCCGGATGTCGACCTCGCGTACCTGCTCGCCCATCAGGTAGCGCCGGTCCACCAGCCGCGACTCGAGCTCGGCGAGCCGGGCGAACAGCCGGTCGTAGGCCGCCTCGTACGCGTCCTGCGTGGTGGCGAAGCCGCAGCGGTACACGCCGTTGTTCACGTCGGCGAAGATCTGCTGGATCAGCTCGTCCATCTCGGTGCGCTCGTCCACGGGATACAGCTCGGGCGCACCGTCACGATGATGTGCGCTCCACTCGGTCGACAGGTCGAGGGTGATCTGCGGGTAGTCGTTCGTGACGACCAGACCCGTTGCGGTGTCGACGATGCAGGGCACCGTGACCCGGCCGGTGTAGTCCGGGTCGGTCGCCAGATACGCCTCGCTCAGGTACTCGATGCCAAGCACCGGGTCGCGCCGTCCGTCGTCCAGCCAGAACCGCCAGCCCCGCTCGTCGCGCAAGGGGTCGACGACGGCCAGCGAGATCGCGTCCGTCAGCCCGAGCAGCTCGCGCACGATGATCGAGCGGTGCGCCCAGGGGCAGGCCAGCGAGACCACGAGCCGGTAGCGCCCGGGTTCGACCGGCCAGCGGCCGTGCGCGTCCGGCCCCTCGCCGGGCGCACTGTCGCTGTCCGCGGTGATCCGGTCGGTGAACCGGTTCGACTGCCGCCGGAACTCCCCGCGGGAACCGGTCTCGGTGGTGAACTGTCCGGTCGTCGTGGCCATACTCCGACCGTACGTCGAACGGGCGACCCCGGCGAGGTCTCAGGGGCTGCCCAGGGTCGGCTGCGGGCGCTCCCCGATTCCGGACGACGCCCGATCCCGGGACGCTGGAGGCATGACACAGAACGCAGAGAACACCCAGGACCAGCAGCCCACCTTCAACCAGCCCGGCGGGCAGCAGTTCGCCGGAGCACAGCCCAGACGCCTGACCCGCCCGCGCGAGGGACGCATGCTCGGTGGCGTCTGCGCCGGCGTCGCCCAGTACACCGGCGTTGACGTCACGGTCGTCCGGCTGCTCGCTGTCGCCTCATGCCTGTTCGGGCTGGCCGGCGTCGTGGTCTACCTGGCCGGCGTCATCCTGATGCCGCAGGAGTGAGCCGCTCGTACGCTACGAGCACCCGGTCGCGGGTCACGAACCGTCCGTGCCGCGCCTCGTCTCGAGCCTGCAGGGCCGAGAAGGTGCCCAGCACGTGCTCGAGGTCGGACGTCGTCCAGCCGAGCAGGTGCGCATGCAGGGCATCCAGGTCGGCCAGTGCGTCGGCGCGATCAGTGGCCACCGCCGGCGCCGGGACGTCGTCAAGACCGATCTCCCGGGCCAGCGGCGCCAGCGGCTCGCACCAGGCGATCGCCACTGCGAGCCGCCCGATCGCCCACTCGCGCAACGTCTGTCCGCCCGTCCCCGGCCATCTGGCCTCGTAGCACGACGGGTCCGGTACGGGCAGCTGCTCGACCTTGAACAGGCTGAGGTTGTGGCCGCCGGACTTCGCCCGGCTCACGTAGTCCAGCGGCAGCGAGGCGAGCGCCGCCAGCAACAGGGGCAGGTCAGGGGCCTGGATCAGGGCCAGTGAGTTCGCGTACGCCCCGGCGGGCAGCGCCACCGGCAGCAGCGTTCGCGGAGTGCGACTCGTCGAGACCACGCGATAGCCGCCGATCCAGCCGCGGGCCAGCAGGTCGCCGTACCGGGCCTGGACCAGGTCCTCGGGCACCCACCAACGGGTTTGGGGCAACCACGACGGATCGGCCAGCTCGGCCGCCTGAGGCAGCCGCACCCGCGGACCGTCCCAGGTGGTAGCCCGGGGATCGAGCAGCCCGGCCAGCTTGGCCTCGCCCAGAGGGAGGGTGCCGACCCCGGGCGCCGTGCGAACGTGGCGCGCTTCCCTACTGAGGTGGATCGGCGTCCGGGCCCGGAATCCCCAGGGGTCCTGGACGGCCTCGCCAGAGCCGTTGCGGCACAGGAGCACCTCGAAGCGTTCGTGCGCCGCGGCCACCAGGCCGGCGTCGCTTCCGGTGCGGAACAGCACGGCGGTGCCGGAGCCCGGGTTGACGGTGCGCACCAGGTCCGCCGTGAGCTGCCACTGGCGCCCGCGCTCGGCATCGAGGTCGCACGGGTCGCGGACGCCGGTCAGCACCGTGGCCGCCTCAGGAGCCTCAGATACCTTGCGGTGCAACGTGATCAGCGCCGCTCGCACGCCTGGCGCCCCGACGAAGCCAGCCGTGTCGGCAAGGGTGTGCACGGACTCCAGGGCCCCCGAGTCGAGCAGCGTCAGGACCAGCTGACCCGCCTGTCGGTCGGTGACCGCGCCCTCCGGGACCAGCAGGGCCGCCCGCCCCAGCGGCGCGAGCAGCCGCCAGCACGTCTCGACGAACGGCAGGTGGGCATTCAGGTCGCCGGACCCGGTGAGCGGGTGCCGGCCACCCTCGCGCACCGCGCTGACCCGGGCCCGGACGACGGCCCGGTCGGCCTCGAGGTCGTAACCCTCGTGCTCGGACCGAGCCAGCTTCAGCCGCTCCCACGGCGGGTTCGCCAGCACCGCGTCGAAGCCGCCGCTCCAACCGGTCACCGGGTCGACGTCGCCGGGCCGACCAAGCACCGCCGCGAATGTCTTCCGCCAGCTCATCTGCTCGGTATCGACAAGTGCGTCGCCCACCACCACCTGGGCTGCGACGGCGTCGCGCAGGCCGGACGTGTCCGCACCGGCCGAGCTCGCCCGGGCGACCAGCGCGGCCCGGGCCAGCTCGACCGCGGTCGGGTCGACGTCCACGCCATGCAGGCACCGCACCGCCAGGGCGGCGGGCACTCCGGCCGCCAGCAACCGGTCGAAGGCCACCTGGAGCAGGGCCCCGGCCCCGCAGGCCGGGTCCAACACCGTCGGCGCCCTGCCCGCCAGCGTCGGCACCAGGGCGAGGTCCGCGAGCGCCGCGGCCAGGTTCGGCGGGGTGGCGAAGGCCCCGAGCCGGCGGCGTCCGTGCCGGGCGGCACGCTGCCAGCGGACGTCGCTCCCATCTCGGACCGGCGTCAGGCCGAGCAGCTGGTCATAGCGTCGGGCGAGCTCCAGCACGGCCTCCGGTTCGTTGCGGCGGGCCCGGTCCAGCTCGTCCAGCACGCACGCTCGGCGCCAGGCGTCACCATCCAGCCCGGCCGGCTCCAGTCGCACGGCGGCGACCTGCAACCGGGCCAGCACCGCGTCGTCCACCGCCGTCCTCACACGGGGTCGAGCCCGAGCAGCTGCTCGATCCAGAACTTGGAACGGTCCCCGAGGTCGAGTGAGGACAGGTCGTCGAGGTCCACCCACCGGGCGGCCGAGGTGCTGCCGCCGACGTCCACGACCCGCGGTTCCAGGACCCGCTCGACCTGCCCGGAGTACACGACCTGGATGCCGTGGAAGTCCTCCAGCCGGCCACCGGGAGCGCGTCCGGTGAAGTGGTGCGAGCCGACGTCCAGCAACCGCACGTCGAGCAGGCGGTGTCCGGTCTCCTCGTAGACCTCGCGGACGACCGCGTCCAGCGGCGCCTCGCCGTGGTCCACGCCGCCGCCAGGCAGGACCCATCGTCCGGGCGCCGGGGTGTCCTCGGACAGCTGGGTCAGCAGCAGCCGACCGGCGGCCAGCACGATCGCGTAGGCGGCGACCCGCTGCACCGGGACCGCCGGCTGCTCTGGATCCGCACTGTGACGTGCGCCATCACCACCGCTCACCCAGGCGACCCTAGCCCTACGTAGGCTGGGGGGATGGCTGCCCCTCCGGTGCACTCGCGCCCGCTCTACCTGCTGGCGCTGCGGATCTTCCGCCGCCTGCCGGCCCCGGTGCGCCGCAGCCTGGTGCGCGCCGGGACGCCGGGCTTCACCGTGGGCGCCGTCTGCCTGCTCGAGCGCGACGACCGGTTGCTGATGCTGCGCCAGCCGCACCGGGTGGGTTGGAGCCTGCCGGGTGGGCTGCTGGACCGGGGCGAGTCCGCTGCCGATGCGGTGGTCCGCGAGGTGAGCGAGGAGCTCGGCCTGCGGATCGAGGTGGGCCGTCCGGTGACAGTGGTGGTCGACTCGCCGCTGCGCCGAGTGGACGTGATCTTCCGCGTTCAGGTCGAGGGCGAGGTCAGTGAGCGGGTCGGTGGCGAGGCGACCACCGCCCGCTGGCTGCGTGCGGACGAGGTGGACGAGATGGACGGTCCCACCATGCAGATCCTGGCCGCCGCGCGGGACGTCCAGGACGCTGCCGGGTACGTCGGCCGGGTCGTCCGCGAATGACCGGTCCGCTGGCCGGGGTCGCGCTGGCCGCAGGGCGGGGCGAGCGGATGCGGCCGCTGACCGACACGCTGCCCAAGGGGCTGATGCCGTTGGCTGACAGCACTTTGCTCGACCTCGCCCTCGACCGGCTTGCTGCGCACGTCGCGGGCGGCTCGGCCACGTCCGCGGTGAACGCGCACTACCTGGCCGACCTCGTGCGCGAGCGGGTGGCGTTGCGGGCCACGGTGTCGCAGGAGGAGCCACAGGCGCTGGGCACTGCCGGTGCGCTGGGCCGACTGCGGCCCTGGCTGGACGGTCGGGACGTCCTGCTGACCAACGCCGACGTCTACCAGCCTGGCGACCTGGGGGTGCTGGTGGACGGTTGGGACGGCGAGCGCTGCCGGCTGCTCGTCGGCGACACGCTGCCGGGACGCCGCACCGACTTCTGGACGTCGGAGGGCGCACCCGTCCGGTACGTCGGCTCCTGCCTGCTGCCCTGGTCGGCGGTGCGTGACCTCGAGGCGGCGCCCAGCGGCCTGTACGAGGTGCTGTGGCGAGCTCTGGACTCTCGGGGCGAACTCGATCTGGTGCGGCTGGCGGCGGGCCGGATGTCGATCGACTGCGGCACCCCGGCCGACTACCTGGCCGCGAACCTGCACGCCTCCGGCGGGGCCAGCGTGATCGGCGTGGGCGCCGTCGTCGAGGGCGCGGTCGAACGGTGCGTGGTCTGGCCGGGCGGCTACGTGGGGCCGGACGAGACGCTGCGCGAGGTGGTCCGGGCCGGCTCACGCGAACGGCCGCTCACGGTCGACGCGCGACAGGTCACCTAGTCTGTGCGCGTGCCAGCAACCCGACGTCCCTTCGCGGTGGCCGTCGCCGGCGTGTTGGCGCTCGCCCTGGCCGGCTGCTCGGGCGCCGCCCAGCCGTCCGCCGGGCCGAGCAGCAGCGCCTCGCCGACCCCCAGCGGCACCCCGTCCAGCACGCCGTCCAGCACGCCGTCCAGCACGCCGTCCGCCGCCTCGTCCGGCACGTCGTCCGGCCAGCCGTGCCCGGGGACTGCCTGCGTCACGCTGGTGATGACCGGGGACGTCCTGCTGCACCCGCCGCTGTGGGACCAGGCCAAGGCGGACGCCAAGGCAGACGGATCGTCGTCCGACTTCGACTTCACACCGCTGCTGGCAGGCCAGAAGGCCATCGTGTCCGGCGCGGACGTCGCGCTCTGCCACCTGGAGACGCCGTTGGCCGCACAGGGCGGTCCGTTCCACGGTTACCCGAGCTTCGCGGTGCCGCCGGAGATCGGGCCCGCGCTGGTCGCGACCGGGTACGACGCCTGCAGCACTGCGAGCAACCACACGATGGACGCCGGCGTCGCCGGGATCGACCGCACGCTGGACACCCTGGACGCCGACGGGTTGCGGCACACCGGGTCCGCGCGCTCGGCGGCCGAGGCGCACAAGGTGCTGACGTTCGACGTGCGCGGCACGAAGGTGGCCATGCTGTCCTACGCCTACGGGCTCAACGGTCGCAGCAACCCGTCCGGTGAACCGTGGCACGTGAACATCATCGATCCGGCGAAGATCCTGGCCGATGCCAAGCGAGCCAAGTCCGGTGGTGCGGACGTCGTGGTCGTGGCGCTGCACTGGGGCACCGAGTACGTGCACCCGCCGACCGCCATGCAGCGCTCGCTGGCCGAGCGGCTGACGGCCAGCCCGGACATCGACCTGGTCTACGGCCACCACGCCCACGTCGTCCAGCCGGTGCAGAAGGTGAACGGCAAGTGGGTGGTCTACGGGCTGGGCAACACCGTTGCGGCACACAACGTGCCGAAGCTCGACAACCGCGAAGGGCTGCTGGTGCGGGTGCAGCTCGTGCGGGAGGCCTCGGGCCGGTGGCGCAGCGGCCGGCTGGACTGGGTGCCGTCGTTCATGACCGCCTCGCCATATCGGTGGGTGGACCTCGGCTCGGCCCTGAAGGCAGGTGGCCTGTCGGCGGCCACCAAGGCGACGTACGCGAACTCCGAGCAGCGGATCGAGAAGGTCGTCGAGTCACTGGGCGCCGCCGACCAGGGCGCGCACCAGCTGACCTCCCCCTGACCTTGCTCCACCCCACCCGCCTTACTCACTCCAGACCGCCCTTCTGCCCCCAGCGGGCGGTCTGAAGTGAGCAAGGCTCGCCGGGTCAAGCGATCCGACGGATCTGGCGGACGGCGAGGAAGAGCAGCAGCGCCGAAATCGCCAGGAAGATGCCCGTCTCGATGCTCTGGAAGAGCCAGTACCGGTCGGCCGGCTGGAAGAGTGTCCAGTTGTAGGCACCGCGTCCGAAACCCAGGTTGGCTCCGCAATCCCCGCCGCCGGGGTCGCCGACCCCCGGCGGGCAGCCGATCGAGGCGTTGGGGGCCACCATGTGCCCAGCCGCATTCCGGATGCCGCGCTTGAGCACCCAGCCACCGAGCGTGGCTGCGGACTGCCCCGGGTCCCCTCCGCTGAAGGCCGTCTTCAGCGCGCGGGCCGGCACGTAGTGCGGCCTGGCCAGTACGGTCATCACGATGCGCAGCAGCGCGAAGCCGACCAGGGTGAACGCCATCGCGGGCAGGACCTTGCGCGAGACGGTGCCGACGAAGATGCCCAAGGCCACCGCGAACAGCGTGTAGCCGATCGGCACCAGGCCCGCCATGTCGAAGAAGAAGACGCTGAAGCGGGACTGCTCGCCGATGTGCGTCAGCGGCCAGATCCACCACGACATCCCCAGTCCGTAGACGACCCCCACGACCACTGCCACTGCGCCCACCAGGCCGAACTTGACCAGGGCCCAGTGCAGACGGCTGACGCCTTGCGTCCAGACCAGGCGGTGAGTGCCGTGCTCGACCTCACGGGCCACCAGCGGAGCGCCCCAGAAGAGGCCGACCAGCAGCGGCAGGATCAGGAACAGGATTCCGAGCGACAGCCACGGGTTGTACTGGTTGCTGAACTGACTGAGCGCGTTGTGGCACTGGTCGGTGAACGCGGGGCCCTCCCCGCTACCGAGCTTCGTGACGCACTTGGCCAACCCCTTGTCGGAGTAAGTGTTGTGCATCGCGATCCCGCTCGGGATCATCAGCGCGGCCAGCACCACCAGCGCGACAGCGGTGAACAGGGCTTGCTTGCGGTGCTGGCGCCAGGCGAGCCAGATCATGCCGTCACCCCCCACGCCTCGTGGCTGCCTTGGGTCTCGCCCTCGGCAAGGTAGGTCAGGATCAGGTCCTCGAGAGTGACCTCGTGCACGGTCCACGCCGGGTCCGTGATCGGGCCGTCGGTACGCACCAGCAAGGTGGACTGCCGGTCGGTGTGGCTGGCCCGGACGATGGCGGCGACGCCGGCGATCGGCTCGCCGTCGTGGCGAGGGCCGACCAGCCGGCAGTGCTCGGCCACCAGGTCGTCGACCGGGCCGACGAGCTGCACCTGCGCCGAGTTCAGCACGATCAGGTAGTCGCAGACCCGCTCCAGGTCGGCCAGCAGGTGCGAGGACAGCAGCACCGTGGTGCCGCTGTCGGCCACGCTGCCCATCAGCGCCTGCAGGAACTCCCTGCGCGCCAACGGGTCCAGGCTGGCCACCGGCTCGTCGAGCAGCAGCAGGCGTGGGCGCTTGGCCAGAGCCAGGGCGAGTGCCACCTGGGCCCGTTGGCCGCCGGACAGCTTGCCGACCGGTTTGTCCGGCGGGATGCCGAGCTGGGCCAGCCGGGTGCGGGCCAGGGCGTCGTCCCAGACCTTGTTCAGCTTGCCGCCCATCGTGATCAGCTCGGCGGCCGTGAAGTCCGGGTAGAGCGGTGTGTCCTGCGCGACGAAGCCGATGTCGGCGAGCACCGCAGTGTCGTCGTACGGGCTGCGCCCGAACACGCTGGCCGCTCCGGCGTCTGGGCGAAGCAGACCGACGGCCATGTGCAGCAGCGTCGTCTTGCCGGCCCCGTTCGGCCCGACCAGCGCGGCGATCCGACCCTCGGGCAGGTGCAGCGAGCAGTCCCGCAGCGCCCAGGTGTCCCCGTAGCGCTTGCCCAGCTGGTCGGTCTCCAACGCCATGCTTGTCTGTGGTTCTGCTGAGCCGTTCACGCGTCCTCCTGGTGCCGCGGGCCCTCGGTGAGAGTGGCCCGGATCGTGGTGTCGATCAGCGCGACGACGTCCTCGTGGGCGAGGCCCGCCACTTGCGCCTTGCCGAGCCAGGCGACGAGGTCCTCGCGCAGCTCGGCCTGGTTGCCCAAGGACGGCCCGGCCAGGGTGCGGCGGACGAACGTGCCCACCCCCGGTCTTCCCTCGGCCAGTCCCTCGAGCTCGAGCTCGCGGTAGGCCTTCAGGACCGTGTTCGGGTTGATCGCCAGCGACTGCGCGACGTCCCGGACCTTGGGCAGCTGGTCACCCGGCTCGATCAGACCCACGCGTAGGGCCTGCTTCACCTGCTGAACCAGCTGCATGTACGTGTTGACCTTGGACCGGCCATCCAGCACGAACTCGATCACCGGTCACCTCCCTGTTGTCTTACGACAATAAGACAGGATTCTCGGGACGTCGTCAAGTACCTCGTTCGGACTACGGCTGTCGGTGCCCTCTGGTGTGCTCGGCGCATGCGTAGGTACTGGGTCAACACGGTCAGTCGCGAGCACGTCCTGATCGGCACGGCGGGTGGGTTCACCCAGGCCGACCACGGCCGCCCTGACCGGCTGCGCCGCCTCGGCCGGTGCGACGTCCTGGTCTTCTACTCCTCGCGGACGGCAATGCGCGGCGGCGAACCGCTGCAGCGCTTCACCGCGATCGCGGTGATCGCGGACGACGAGCCGTACCAGGTGCAGATGACGCAGACGTTCCACCCGTGGCGACGTCGGCTCGACGTGCTGCAGTCCAGCGAGGCGGCGGCCAAGCCGCTGGTCGAGCGGCTCGGCTTCGTGAAGGACCCGCAGCGCTGGGGCCTGCCGTTCCGCCGCGGGCTGTTCGAGGTGACCGCGGCGGATCTGCAGGTGATCGCCGACGCCATGGGCGCGACCGTGCCCTGACGTCCCGCCTCAGTCGAGCTACGACAGCGCCGGCAGCTTGGTCAGCG
The DNA here is from genome assembly GCF_049994355.1 of Angustibacter sp. McL0619. Lineage (NCBI taxonomy): Bacteria > Bacillati > Actinomycetota > Actinomycetes > Kineosporiales > Kineosporiaceae > Angustibacter > Angustibacter sp. McL0619. The sequence goes on from NZ_CP188257.1 coordinate 4,006,568, forward strand.
CCTCCGCGACAGCCGCCTGGTCGGCGTCGGTCCAGTCGCGGTCGGAGATCTCGCCGCGCAGGTACGCGTCGTAGGCCGCGAGGTCTAGGTGGCCGTGCCCGCACAGCGCGGTGAGGATCACCTTCTCCTCACCGGACTCCTTGCAGCGCAAGGCTTCCTCGACCGCAGCGGCCAGCGCATGCGTCGGCTCAGGAGCAGGAACGATGCCCTCGGTGCGCGCGAACAGCACCCCGGCCGCGAAGCACTCGGACTGCGACTTGGCGACGGCCTCGAGCTGCCCCTCCTCGTAGAGGTGGCTGATCAGCGGGCTCATCCCGTGGTACCGCAGGCCGCCGGCGTGGATCGGGTCGGGGACGAAGTCGTGGCCGAGCGTGTGCATCTTCATCAGCGGGGTCATCCCGGCCGTGTCGCCGAAGTCGTAGGCGTACGTGCCCTGGGTCAGCGAGGGGCAGGCAGCCGGCTCGACGGCCCGCACCACCGGGCTCATCCGACCGGCCCACTTCTCGCGCAGGAAGGGGAACGCGAGACCGCCAAAGTTGGAGCCGCCACCGGTGCAGCCGACCAGGAGGTCCGGCGTCTCACCGACCTTCGCCAGTTGCAGCAGCGCCTCCTCGCCGATGATGGTCTGGTGCATCAGCACGTGGTTCAGCACGCTGCCCAACGCGTAGTTGGTGTCGGCACTCTGCGCCGCGACCTCGACGGCCTCGCTGATCGCGATGCCCAGCGAGCCGGTCGAGTCGGGATGTTCGGCCAGGATGGCGCGGCCCGCGTTCGTGAGGTCGGAAGGGCTCGGGTGGACCGTGCCACCGAACGTCTCGATCATCATGCGGCGGTAGGGCTTCTGGTCGTATGACGCCCGCACCTGCCAGATCTCGCACTCCATGTCGAACTGCGCGCAGGCGAACGCCAGCGCCGTCCCCCACTGGCCCGCGCCGGTCTCGGTCGTGAGCTTGCGGATTCCGGCCTTGCGGTTGTAGAACGCCTGCGGCACAGCGGTGTTGGGCTTGTGCGAGCCGGCCGGGGAGACGCCTTCGTACTTGTAGTAGATCCGGGCCGGCGTGCCGAGCGCCTTCTCCAGGCGGTGCGCGCGGAACAACGGGCTCGGCCGCCAGAGCCGGTAGACGTCCAGCACCTCGTCCGGGATGTCGATGTACTGGTCGGTCGAGACCTCTTGCAGGATCAGGTCCATCGGGAACAGCGGGGCGAGGTCGTCCGGCCCGACCGGCTGACCCGTGCCCGGGTGCAGCACCGGCGGCGGTGGCGTCGGCAGGTCGTGCAGGATGTTGTACCAGCGGGTCGGCATCTCGTCCTCGGACAGCAAGACCTTGTGCTGCAGCGGTTCTGCCATGATGCGCGCCCCGTTCCCGTTCGCCTCGGCCCCGGCCGCCAGCGGGCCGGATGCGGGAAGGCTACTCCCGTCGCCGACCGGGCAGGGCCGGGCGGCTAGCGTCGAGCCATGAGCTTCGCCGAACTGCACCACGCCGACCTGCCGTTGCTGCTGCCCAACGCCTGGGACGTGCCGTCCGCGCTGGCCTTCCTGGACGCCGGCTTCGAGGCCATCGGCACGAGCAGCCTCGGCGTCGCGTCGTCGCTGGGCAGGCCGGACGGCGACCGGGCGACCCGCGATGCGAATCTCCGGCTCGCACGCCAGCTGTCCGTCCTGGGCTGCTATGTGACTCTGGACATCGAGGACGGCTACTCCGAGGACGCCGACGAGGTCGCTGCGTACGTCGCCGACCTGCCGGTCGACGGCATCAACCTCGAGGACAGCATCGAGGGCCGGCTCGTCCCGCCCGAAGTGCTCGCCGCGAAGATCTCGGCCGTCAAGGGGCGGCGGCCCGAGCTGTTCGTCAACGCCCGGATCGACACCTACTGGTTCCGCGAGCTGGCCACCGTCGAGGAGACGCTCCATCGAGCCGAGCAGTACGTCGCGGCCGGAGCGGACGGCGTCTTCGTCCCAGGGGCGAGCGAGCCCGACCTGCTGCGCCAGCTGACCAGCCGGATCCCGGTACCGCTCAACGTGCTCGCCAGCCCCGGCACGTCCCTGCTCGACCTCGCCGCGCTCGGTGTCCGTCGGGTCAGCACCGGGTCGCTGCCCTACCGCGCCGCGATCCAAGCCGCGACGGACGTCGCGACCGGCGTCCGTGACACCGGCACGCTGCCATCCTCAGTCGGCTACGACGTCCTTCAGGCCCGACTCGTGGACTACTCCAGACGCTGAGCGCCGCTCAGAACAAGCGGTCCGCTCCGACCGGCGCCAGTCCCTCGAGGTCGAGCAGGAAGTGCTTGCGCTCCAAGCCACCTGCGTAGCCGGTGAGCTTGCCGTCCTTGCCGACCACCCGATGGCACGGCACCACGACCGACAGCGGGTTATGGCCGACCGCACGGCCGACCATCCGTGCCAGGTTCCGGTCCCCCAGGGACTCGGCGATCTCGCCGTACGACGTGGTCTCGCCGTACGGGATCTGCTCGAGCATCTCCCAGACCCGGTGCTCGAACGCGCTACCGCTCGCGGCGGTCGGCAGGTCGAACGACTGGCGCTCACCGGCGAGGTACTCGCCCAGCTGCAGACGAACCCTCGTCAGCAACGCGTCGTCGTCGGGGTCCACCTGCGGCCCGAACGCGGTGCGGTCGGGGTTGGTCCAGTGCTGCGGGAAGTACAGACCGACGACCGCGTCGCCGTCCGCGACGACGGTGACGTCGCCGATCAGGGTGCCTACGACCGCGTGCCTGGTGCTCATGCTGGTGACCTCCGTCGTCCGTCATTGTCCGTCACCTGGAGAACGCACCGGGGCGCGGGTCTGTGAGGTTCGGACCGGACGACGTGCAGGGACCTCACATCCGGGTCGGCTCGCGCGTTCACCTGATATGCCAGGAAAGCAATACACCCTGCTGGACGCCGATCGGCGGCCTTACCTGAGCGCGACGCCGGGCGCGCTCGGCGGCCACCGCAGGTCCAGGATCTACGGCCGGCTGGACTGCCCCGGGGCGCTGCGGCACATCGCCGCGGGTGGTTACGTCACCAACCGTGTCTTCTTCGCGGACGTCGAGACCGCGGTCGCCGCCGGCTACCGGCCATGTGCGGTGTGCCTGCGCGTCGAGTACCGAGCCTGGAAGGCGCAGCAGCGGGGCTGAAGGCTGGACTCAACCCAGCATGGTGCGCAGGTTCGGTGCGTGCTGCGTCGCGAACCGGTAGCCGTCCAGCGTCGTCTCGTCCCGGGCCGCGGAGTACGTCGACTCCGCAGTGCCCGGGTCGGCGACGAAGGCCGAGGCGAAGGCCTCGGCCTGCCGTGCGGCCGTGTCCATGCCGTGTCCGGCCCACGGGTCCTGGCCGGTTCCGGCGTCACCCACCAGCGCCCACCCAGGGCCACCGGCCGCTCGCAGGTAGGAGTCCGCGGGCAGGCCGGTGAACTGCCCGCCGACCCAGGCCGCGACGTCCGCTCCCGGCCCGATCGAAGGGTGCGCGCGCAGCCGGTCCTCGAAGAACTCGGCCGGGTCACGGCGCGCGGCCGCGTACCCGTCGGCGGGCGTGCTCAGCGCGACGCAGGCCAGGCCGGCGTCGCTGGGAAACACGTAGGCGAACTCGTTGTCCACCAACGAGAACTGAGGGCCGACGCCATCCGGCAGCTGCGGCCAGTCGCGCGCGTACCGGTAGAACATGGTTCGGGCACCGGGCTCGCGCTCGGCGTCCGCTGCTTCGACCAGGCGGGCCACCGTGGAGCGGCGTCCGTCGGCGCCGACCACGACCCTGGCGTGGTGCGAGGTGCCGCCGTCGTCGACGACACCACCGACGCGGCCCTCTTCGCGCACCAGCCCCGCCACCCGCCGTCCGAACCGGACGTCGACCCCGAGCTCGACCGCGCGCCGGACCAGGATCGCGTCCAGCGCGATCCGTCGGACGGACAGGCAGTACCCGAGCTCGCCGGGGTCCTGCGCAGGCCCGACCGCGGCCGGGCCCTCGTCCAGCGCGAAGTACTCGCAGACCAGCTGAGGTGCACCCGTGGCCAGCACCTCGTCGATCACACCGGTCTCGGCCAGCGAGCGCACCAGACCGTCGCCGCGGAAGAAGTGCGTGGACAAGGTGTCGCTCGGCAGCGTGTGCGCCTCGAGCAGCCGCACCCTCGCGCCGGACGTCGCCAGCCGGATCGCGGTCAGCGAGCCGGCGATCCGTCCGCCGACGACCACCACGTCGACGCCTGGCTCGGTTGCGCTCATGCGCGAACAGTAGACGCTTCCCTCAGGTTCTGGACGAGAACTTCTCGCCTAGTGCCGCATGTAGGTTGAGCGCATGAGTGGCGCTGCGGGTGGAGCGGGTTCGGGGATCGACGCGGTGCTGCTGGCCAAGCCGCCGGCGTTCAGCGAGCAGTCCGCCGCCGCGATGGGTGAGGCGGCCTTCGGCATCGCGGCCGCAGGTGCCCGGAACCTTGGCAGCGAACGCGACCAGACCTTCATGCTGCTCGGCGACGACGGGACCGGGCTGGCGATCCTCAAGGTCTCGAACCCGGCCGAGGACCCCGCGACCTTGGACATGGAGGCTCTGGTCGCCTTCCACGCGGTGCGGGCCGATCCTGCGCTGGCCGTCGCCCAGCCGCGTCGCTCCCCCGCCGCCCTACCGGACGCCGGAGCCGCGGGCTTCCGGGTCCGCTGGGATCACGATGGCGACGTGCACTGGCTGCGCGTCTACGACCTGCTCCCGGGCCGAGCGCGGCTCGATCCGCGCACCCTGGCGGACCCCGCGCTGGTGGCCTGGGGGCACACGACGGCGCGGCTGGGGCGGGCGCTGCGCAGCTTCATCCACCCGAACGCGATCCGCACCCTGCCCTGGGACGTCCAGCACGCCTCGACGGTGCGCCCGATGCTCGCGTCCATCGCGGACAGGTCGACCCGTGAAGCCGTCGAGGCGGTGCTCGACCGCTTCGAGCGGACGGTGCTTCCGCGATGGTCCGGGTTGCGCGCGCAGGTCATCCACACCGACCTCACGGCCGACAACGTGCTCGCCGACGACGACGGCCTGATCACCGGGATCATCGACTTCGGCGACCTGAGCCACACCGCCCTGGTGGTCGACCTGGCCTCCGTCCTGGACTCGATGGCCCTGGGCCGCCCTGGCGAGGAGATGTTCCGGGTGGCCCGTCTCGTGCTGGACGGCTACGAACATGTCGTCCCGCTCGAACCGCTCGAACGCGAGGTGATGGGCGAGATCTGGGCCGCCCGAGCGGCCGTCGGCGTGGCAATCGGGTCGTGGCGGGCCGCCGAGGGCCTCGAGGAGCCCGGGTTCGCGGAGCGGCTGAACGAGACCGCGCTGGTGATGATGGACCACATGCTCACCACTGGGTGGGAGCGTACGGCGCTGGCCCTCGGCGCGCGGGACGACTCCCGCGGCGGGTCGGGCACCGCCGTCCTGTCCGGACGTCGGGACGCCGTGTTCGGGCCGGCAATGGAGCCGCTGAGCTACGACGAGCCCGTCGAGATGGCCTCGGCGAGCGGGGTCTGGATGCAGGACACCGAGGGCCGGCGCTACCTGGACGCCTACAACAACGTGGTCTGCGTCGGGCACAGCCACCCTCGCGTGACGTCTGCGGTCGCGCGGCAGTGGCGGGTGCTGAACACCAACATGCGCTACCTGCACCACGCCGCCATCGAGCTCGGCGAGCGCCTCGTGCAGAGCTGCCCGCCCGAGCTGGACACCGTGCTGTTCGTGAACTCAGGCTCCGAGGCGAACGACCTCGCGTGGCGGATCGCCAAGTACCACACCGGGAACCAGGGCGGGCTGTGCACCGACTTCGCTTACCACGGCATCACCGAGTCGATGGCGGACCTCTCGCCGGAGGTGCTGCCTGCCGGAGTGTCCGGGGCCCAGCACGTCGAGACGTGGCTGCCACCGGACGCCTACCGCGGGCTGCACCCGTCGTCCGACGAGTTCGCCGCAGCGCTCGCGCGACTGGCGGCGCGCGACGTGGCGCCCGCCGCGGTGATCCTGGACGGCGTGCTGCAGAGCGACGGGGTGCTGGACCTCGAGCCCGCCTACGTGCAGGAGCTGGTCCGGCTGACTCACGAGTCAGGTGGTCTGTGGATCGCCGACGAGGTGCAGGGCGGTCACGGGCGCACCGGCTCGGCCATGTGGTCCTTCGAGCGGTTCGGGATCGTGCCCGACTTCGTCACCCTCGGCAAGCCGATGGGCAACGGTCAGCCGGTCGGTGCGGTCATCCTGCGGCGCGAGCTGGCCGAACGGTTCGCTCGGGACACCGTGTTCTTCTCCACCTTCGCCGGCAACCAGGTCTCGATGGTCGCCTCCCACGCGGTGCTCGACGTCCTGGCGGACGAGCGGGTCCTGCCCCGCGTCGAGGCCACCGGCGACGCGCTGCGAAAGGCGGTCCGGGAGGCGACCGCCGGCCACGACCGGGTCGGCGACGTGCGCGGTGTGGGTCTGGCCAACGGAATCGAGATCGTCACCGACCGGACGTCGCGCCGACCCGACCCGGAGGCGGCCGCCGCTGTGAAGAACGGGATGCGCGCCCGCGGCGTCCTCGTCGGAACCACGGGCCGTGCCGTCAACACGCTCAAGGTGCGGCCGCCGCTGGCCTTCACCGAAGTGCACATCCCGACCTTCGTCGCGGCGCTGACCGGCGCGCTGGACGAACTGCCGAGCAGCTAGGCGCGAGGAGAACGCGGGACCTAAGTCCCGTCAGCATCCCGGGTGACCTGCCGATGGGTAGTGGCACACCACCCTTGAAAGAGAGAGCCACCTCGTGAAGAACAAGCGCACCTTCGGCGTTGCCATCGGCGCCCTGACTGCTGGAATCGTCCTGGTCCCGGTCGCGGCCTCCGCCTCCAATGGCCAGGCCTGGCTGCTCGGCCGGGCCAACGCCGAGACCACGGCCACCACAGTGACCAACTCGGCGGGCACCCCGCTGTCCCTGAAGGCCAAGAGCGGCTACGCCCCGCTCGCCGTCAACTCCACCAAGACGGTGACCAACCTGTCCGCCGACCGGCTGGACGGGCTGGACAGCACGTCCTTGGCCAAGACGTCCGGCCGGACCGGCACCATTGTGCACGATGGTGACTACGACGCCCTCGGTGCGAAGTGCCCGGTGGGCACGGTGTTCGTCTCCGGCGGTGGCTACGCCAAGTACGGCGCGGGGATCCGCTACTCCGGTCCGGACTGGAACGCCGACACCGGCGCGATCATCCCGAACTCGTGGATCGTGCTGGACGAGTCCGACTACCCCGGGGTGAGCAACGTGACCTGCTACTCCCCGTCGGGGGCAGCGATCCCCGGCGCGGCGACCACCCTCGACCAGCTGAGCAGCGGCGGCGCCAACGTCTCAGAGTCGACGTCCGGCCCGTCGTGGCCGTCCGCTCGGGTCATCGCCAAGGCCGAGAGCTTCCAGGCCGCTCAGGTCCAGCCCAAGCGCTGATCCGCTGAACCGGTCCCGGTCGGACGGCTAGGCACGTCCGGCCGGGACCACCGCTTCATTAGCAGCCGACTGTTCAACCGGACTGGGGCCCTGTTGGAGGAGATGTGGCACACATCGGGACCAAAGTCCCTAAGCCAAACGGGTGACGTGCCGATAAGTCGTAGTAACGCGCGCCAGCAGGTGGGCTGACCAAGGCCGAACGAAACGTCGCCCTGGGTCACTGATCGACGAACTCAGAGAGACATAATGAGCAAGATCATCACCCGCGCCCTGGTGGGCGTGCTGGCGGCCGGAGTGCTCGTGCCGCTGGCCGGAGGCGCCGCTCAGGCTGCCTCGCACTCGACCAAGGTCACCTGGACCCATGCGCGGGTTGTCCGCTGGGTGGACGGCGACACGGTGGTCACCTCGCGCGGCACGGTCCGGCTGATCGGGGTGGACACCCCGGAGCGCGGTCGGAACGGGGCGAGCGCTGCGACCAAGTGGGCCAAGCACCTGGCCCCGGTCGGCAGCACGGTGAGCCTCGGCGACCCGGCCAGCGTGAAGAACACCGACCGGTACGGGCGGCACCTGCGCTACGTGGTGCGCAACCGCGTGGACATCGACCGCAGCCAGATCAACCACGGGGCTAAGGCCCGGTACGACTCGCTGGACGGTTACCAGTGGCACCCGCGTCAGCGTGCCTACCGGGCCGCCGACAAGCGGCACCCGAACTACCGGGGTGGCTGGTCCTCGTCCCCGAGTTCGTCCGCGCCTGCCGCGCCGGCCTGGAACTACCCGTACGGCGGCGGCGGCGATGCCCACCCGTGCCCGAAGGGCTACCCGGTCAAGGGCAACGACAACTCCGGCATCTACCACGTGCCGGGCAACGCGTCCTACAACGCCACCAACAACCGGAACTGCTTCCGCCGTGAGATCGACGCGATCGCGGCCGGGTACCGCGCAGCCAAGATCTGAACATGACTGCCGACTACGACTTTTACGCCGCCCGGCCATCCACCTCGCCGACACCACCCACACCGCCCACTCCGATGGAGCCCGAGCCTGGCCCCCGGCCGGTCCCGCTGGCCGGTGCCAAGGTGCCCGAGTCCGCCTCACTGATCGTCTGGGGCATCGTGCTCCAGGTGTTCGGCTCGGCGCTGTGGTACATCGGCATCCGCAAGGGTCTGGGTGCGCTGTTCGCCGAGTCCGGCATGTCCGAGGCCCACGGCTACCAGTACGCCGGTCAACTGGCCATCCTGGGTGGCTTCGCCCTGATGCTGCTGGGCATCTACCGGGTGGCCCACAACGTGGACGAGACCCGCAAGGCCGTGCAGATCCTGGTCGAGCAAAGGCAGCCGTGAGCACCGAGCCCTGATCTGCCCGGGGTGTCCTACTCCCACTCGATGGTCCCCGGCGGCTTGCTGGTGATGTCCAGCACGACCCGGTTCACCTCGGCCACCTCGTTGGTGATCCGGGTCGAGATCCTGGCCAGCACGTCGTAGGGCAGCCGGCTCCAGTCCGCCGTCATCGCGTCCTCGCTGGACACCGGACGCAGCACGATCGGGTGTCCGTAACTGCGACCGTCCCCTTGCACCCCAACGGATCGGACGTCGGCCAGCAGTACCACGGGGCACTGCCAGATGGCGGAGTCCAGCTCGGCGGCGGTGAGCTCCTCGCGCACGATCAGGTCGGCGGCGCGCAGCGTCTCCAGCCGCTCGGCCGTCACCTCGCCGACGATCCGGATGCCCAGGCCGGGCCCGGGGAACGGCTGGCGTGCCACGATCGGCTCGGGCACCCCAAGCTCGCGACCGACTGCGCGGACCTCATCCTTGAACAGCGTGCGCAGCGGCTCGACCAGCGAGAACTGCAGGTCGTCCGGCAGGCCGCCGACGTTGTGGTGGCTCTTGATGTTCGCCGCACCCTCGCCGCCGCCGGACTCCACGACGTCCGGGTAGAGCGTGCCCTGCACCAGGAACTTCACCGGGTGCCCGTCCGACTCGGCCTCGCCGACGACCTCGCGCGCCGCCTGCTCGAAGACGCGGATGAACTCGCGGCCGATCGCCTTGCGCTTGTCCTCCGGGTCGGTCAGGCCGGCGAGCGCGTCCAGGAACTGTTTGCTGGCGTCGACCACCTTCAGGTCGACGCCGGTGGCCTCGACGAAGTCGCGCTCGACCTGCTCGGCCTCGCCGGCGCGCAGCAGCCCGTGGTCGACGAAGACGCAGGTGAGCTGGTCGCCGACGGCCCTCTGCACCAGCGCCGCGGCCACGGACGAGTCGACCCCGCCGGACAGCCCGCAGATCACGTGCGCGTCGCCGATCTGCTCGCGCACCCGCTCGACCAGCTCCTCGGCGACGCCCTCCGTCGTCCAGGTCGGCTCGAGGCTGGCGCCGCGGGTCAGGAAGTTCTCGATCACCCGCTGGCCGAAGGTGGAGTGCACGACCTCGGGATGCCACTGCAGGCCGTACAGCCGGCGCTCGTCGCTCTCGAAAGCCGCGACCGGCGTCCCCACCGTCTCGCCGGTGACCACGAAACCCTCGGGCGCGGCCTGCACGGAGTCGCCGTGGCTCATCCAGACGGACTGGTCCTCCACCTGCCCGTAGAACAGCGTCGAGCTCTCGGCTCGCACCGAGGCCATCGTGCCGCCGTACTCGCGCGAGCCCGTGTGCGCGACCTCCCCGCCGAGGGCCAGCGCCATCGCCTGGAAGCCGTAGCAGATGCCCAGCACGGGTACGCCGGCCTCGAACAGCGCCGGGTCCACGCTCGGTGCCTCGTCGGCGTAGACGCTGCTCGGGCCGCCGGACAGCACGATCGCCGAGGGTGACTTCTCCAGCATCCGCTGCACCGACATGGTGTGCGGCACGACCTCGCTGTACCGGCCGGCCTCGCGCACCCGGCGGGCGATCAGCTGGGCGTACTGGGCGCCGAAGTCGACGACCAGGACCGGGTGGGCCTCGAGATCGGGGGTGTCAGTCACCCCGCCAGCGTATCGGCGGCCGAGGCCCGGCTTCGCTCGGCGCCCCCGTGCATGGCTGCAGCCGTGGTTGCAGCGTCGCGGGGGCAATCACCCCCACCTGCCTGCAACCACGCCTGCACCCACGGCGATCAGGCGGCAGGGGTCCCGACCGCCGAGCCCTCGACCTCGCGGGCCACCTTGCGCTCCATCACGAACGAGAAGAACGGGACGACGCCGGCCAGCATCACGCCGATCATCTTCGGCAGCGACCACTTCACCCGGAAGCCCAGGTCGGCCACGCTGATGACGTAGAGCAGGTACAGGAAGCCGTGGATCTGGCTCCACCACAGCAGCGAGTCGTTGTCGAAGCCGTAGTGCAGCACGACCTCGGCGACCAGCAGCAGCAGGCCGATGCCGACGATCACGGCCATGATCTTGAAGCGGGTCAGGGACGACTTGATCTTGGGGCTCAGCTCGCTGCTCACGCGCCGACCTTCTCACGGTCCGCCTCGGCCCGTTCACGCTGGTCCTGGCGGACCATCTTCCACCACAGCACCAGTGCGAAGCCGGCGAACACCCACCATTGGACGGCGTAGGCCGCGTTGCGCCACGCGATGCCGTGCGGCTGCGGCCTGGGCGCGCTCGCCCGTTCCGGCTGGGCGCCGACCCCGGCCGGCTGCTCCGAAGCGGCCACCAGGTAGCCGTTGTAGATCGGCGAGCCCCACCGGTTCACCAGCTCTGCGGCGTCCAGCGCCGCAAGCTGACCGTCGGGCAGCGCCGCAGCGCCATCCCCCGGTGCATCATCTGGCTGAAGTACGCCCGTGACTTCGACCACACCGGAGGGCGCGTGCGAGGGGTCCGCGGCGGGATCCTGCGGGCTCGGCACCCAGCCCCGGACGACGGGGAGCCACCCGCCGGACGACGTCCGCAGGGCTGCGACGACCCACCAGCCGCTGCGTCCGTGCTGCAGGCGCTCGGCCACCAGGACCTGCCGGGTGGGGTCGTAAGTGCCGCTCGCATGCACCGCGCGGGCGTCCGCGGACGTCGGGAACGGCTGCTGCGCAACGAGGACGTCGTCCAGCGCAGCCGGTGGCCGGGCGGCGACCTGCTCGGCGGCCTTGCGCGCACCCTTGTCGCGGGCGACGCCGAGCTGCCACGACCCGAGCCAGCCGAACGCCACGCACAGCACCACCACCAGCGCCAGCAGGGCCAGCCATCGGGGCTGCAGCGCGGTCCTCAGCACGCCCTGACCGTACGCGAAAACGATTGGGGGACTGTCGGGGGTACGTCGTACCGTTGACACTCGTGCGCACCCTCCCCTATGCCGACCCCGGCACCCCGAACATCGACGGCCCCTGGCACCTGCTCGGGTGGATCGCGCGCGGGCAGAAGCTGACCCTGACGATCGGCATGCTGTGGGGCTGCGCGTGGATGTGCGCGCAGGCCCTCATCCCGGTCGCGGTCGGCCGCGGGATCAACCAAGGCGTCGTCGTGCACGACGGCAGCGCGCTGCTGCTGTGGTCCGGTGCCGTGCTCGCTCTGGCGTGCGTCCAGGCCATCTCCGGCGTGCTGCGCCACCGCGCCGCCGTGAGCAACTGGCTGCAGGCCAGCTTCCGGGTCGCCCAGCTGCTCGGTCACAAGGCGGCCGACACCGGCGAGGCGCTGCCGCGCACCGTGCCGACCGGTGAGGTGGTGGCCACGGTCACCAACGACGCCATGCGCCTGGGCGGGGCGTACGACGTGAGCGCCCGCTTCTCCGGCGCCATCCTCAGCTACGTCGTGGTCGCGATCATCCTGCTGCGCACCTCGGTCTCGCTCGGCCTGCTGGTGCTACTCGGCGTGCCGTTGCTGACCGCCGTGCTCGGGCTGCTGATCAAGCCGCTGCAGAAGCGCCAGGCAGAGCAGCGCGAGCAGTCCGGCAAGCTCACCACCCTCGGCGCCGACACCGTCGCGGGGCTGCGTGTGCTGCGCGGGATCGGGGGCGAGCAGACGTTCGTCACCCGGTACCGCAAGCGCTCCCAGATCGTCCGCGAGACGGGTGTCCGGGTAGCCGGTGTGCAGGCCGTGCTCGACGCCGCCCAGATCCTGCTGCCCGGCATCTTCGTCGTGCTGGTCACCTGGCTCGGCGCGCGCCTCGTCGTCCAGGGCGAGATCGGGGTCGGCGACCTCGTCATGTTCTACGGGCTGTCCGCCTTCCTGGTCACGCCGCTGCGCACCGCGACCGAGATGGTCGACCGGCTGACCCGTGCGCACATCGGGGCTCGCCGGATCATCAACGTCCTGCGGGTCAGCCCCTACGTGCTCGACCGCACGCCGGGGCGCCGGGTCGAGCTGTCCGACGAGCTCCCGCTGTTCGACCCGACCTCGGGTGCGACGTTGCCGGCCGGCAAGCTCACGGCCGTCGTGTCCAGCCGGCCCGAGGAGTCCGCCGCGCTCGCCGACCGGCTCGGTCGGTTCAGCGAGGTCCCAGGGGCCCCGGTGCTGCTCGGTGACGAGCGGATCGACCTGCTGCCGCTGGCCGAGACCCGGCACCAGGTCGTGGTGAGTGAGAGCGATCCCAGACTGTTCACCGGGTCGCTGCGGGCCCAGCTCGTCGGTCCGTCCGGGGCCGACGACGACGAGGTGGCGCGGGCGATCCACACCGCCGCGGCGCACGACGTCCTGGACGCGCTGCCGCACGGCATCGAGAGCGACGTCGAGGAGCGCGGTCGATCGTTCAGCGGCGGCCAGCGCCAGCGGCTCTCGCTGGCCCGCGCGTTGCTCACCGACGCGCCGACGCTGGTGCTCGTCGAGCCGACCAGCGCGGTCGATGCGCACACCGAGGCGAGGATCGCGTCCCGGCTGCGCCAGCACCGGGCAGGGCGCACGACCGTCGTGATGACCGCGAGCCCGCTGCTGCTGGACCACGCCGACCACGTGCTGTTCCTGGAGGGCGGCGAGGTCGTCGCCGAGGGAACGCACCGCGAGCTGCTGGCCGGCACACCGGCCTACCGACACACCGTGATCCGAGGGGAGGACGAATGAGCACCACGACCCCGACGGCGAGCTCGACCAAGCTCCCTGTCGCCGGACCGGACAGCGTGCGCCGCGAGGCCAAGCTGCTCGCCCGCGAGTACCGGACGGGCCTCAGCGTCGTCCTCGGCCTGCACGGGCTCGCGGCCATCGCCGGGCTGGCCGGTCCGGCCCTGATCGGCCGCATGGTCGACCAGGTGACCGACGGCGCCGGCCTGAGCGTGGTCAACAAGCTGTCGGCCTTCCTGGCCGCAGCGATCGTGGTGCAGACGGTGTTCATGTACCTCGCCCGCAGGCAGTCCTTCGTGCTGGGCGAGACGGTCTTCGCACAGCTGCGCGAGCAGTTCATGGACCGCGTCGTCGCCCTTCCGCTGTCGACGGTCGAGCGGGCCGGCACCGGCGACCTCGTCACCCGAACCACGCGGGACGTGGACGCCCTCTCGCACACGGTGCGCTTCGCGGTGCCGTCCGTGCTGGTCGCGATCGTCGCCACCGTGCTGACTACCATCGCGACGTTCGCGGCCGGCTGGAAGGTCGCGCTGCCGGTGCTCGTCGCCGTACCGATCCTGTGGACCGGCACCCGCTGGTACCTCAAGCGCGCTCCCGCCGGCTACCTGCGCGAGGGCGCGACGTACGCGGTGCTCAACGGCACCGTGACCGAGACCGTGGACGGCGCACGCACCGTCGAGGCACTGGGACTCGGCAGCGAGCGGCGCCGAGCCGTCGACCGCGACCTGGCCGGCTGCTACAAGGCGGAGCGCTACACGCTGTTCCTGCGCTCGGTGTGGTTCCCGAGTGTCGAGTTCGGCTACTTCCTTCCCGTCGCCGCGACGCTGCTGTGGGGTGGCTGGCTGGCCGGAGAGGGTCAGGCCACGGTCGGCCAGGTCACCGCCGTCACCCTCTACGTGCTGCAGCTGATGGGTCCGGTGGACGAGCTCTTGTCCTGGCTGGACGAGATCCAGGTCGGCGCCGCCTCCTTCGCGCGCATCATCGGTATCGGCGACGTGCCCAACGACCGGACCGCGAGCGGCGAGCAGCCGAGCGGCACCGAGATCACCGCCCAGGACGTGCGCTACGCGTACCGCGAGGGCCACGACGTGCTGGACGGCATCAGCATCGACCTCGCACCGGGCGAGCGGCTCGCGGTGGTCGGACCCTCCGGCGCCGGCAAGTCGACCCTGGGCCGCCTGCTGGCCGGGATCCATGGCCCACGCACAGGTTCGGTCAACGTCGGCGGCGTTCCGCTGGTCGAGCTGGAGCTGGACGACCTTCGCGGTCACGTGGCGCTGGTCACCCAGGAGCACCACGTGTTCGTCGGGTCGCTGGCCGACAACCTGCGGCTGGCCCGCCCCGGGGCGAGCGACGACGAGCTGCGCGAGGCGATGTCCGCCGTCGACGCCCTCGGCTGGGCCGAGCGCCTGCCGCAGGGCATGGACACCGAGGTCGGCTCCGGCGGGGTCGAGCTGACGCCGCCGCAGGCGCAGCAGCTCGCGCTGGCCCGGCTGGTGCTGAACGACCCGCACACGCTGGTGCTGGACGAGGCCACGTCGCTGCTCGACCCGCGGGCGGCTCGCCACCTCGAGCGGTCGCTGTCCGCCGTCCTGGACGGTCGCACCGTGGTCGCCATCGCGCACCGGCTGCACACCGCGCACGACGCGGACCGGGTCGCCGTGGTCGAGGACGGCAGGGTCAGCGAGATCGGCACGCACCACGAGCTGGTGAACGCCGGTGGCCCGTACGCCGCACTGTGGGAGTCCTGGACGGACGCGCCGTCGGCCGGCTCAGGCGCCTCAGGCGGCTCAGGCGGCTCAAGCGGCTCGTCTGCGTCCTCCACGGTTTCTACCGAACAGCCGTAACCTCCCGGCACCCGAGTCGTTGAGCGGGGTGACGCGGGGTCGGCCGTCCACCCCCGGTGCCGGCCCCGCGTCACCAGCCGGTGCGGCACGAGCGGCCGCGGCCCATGGCAGAGTTCGCGCCATGACCGGCAGACCCTCCCGACGCACCGTGCTGATCGGCGGCGCCGCCGGCCTGGTGTGCCTGGCGGCCGCAGCCGTCGGCGGCGTCGAGGCCGGCCTGCTGCCCGGACGGCCGGGCCTCGACCACGCGCTCGGACTGGACGACGTCGACGGCGACCGACCGTCGACCGAGCCGGGTCCGGTCGACTACCACTCGTTCGACTCCACGGCACGCGGACGGCGGGTCAGCTGGGGACTGTTCCGCCCGGACGACCGTCCAGCGAAGGGTCTGCCCGTCGTCCTGTCCCTGCACGGGCGCGGCGGCGACGCCCGCAGCACGCACGACGTCCTGCTTGCCGACGCCTACCTGGCCGACCACGTCCGCCGCGGTGGCGCACCGCTGGTGATCGTGTCGGTGGACGGCGCAGACACCTACTGGCACCCACGGCGGGACGGCGACGACCCGCTCGCGATGATCCTCGACGAGCTGCTCCCCCGGGTCGGCGACCTGGGCGCCAGGGTCGACCGGGTCGGGGTCGTCGGCTACTCGATGGGCGGCTACGCCGGCCTGATGCTGGCCCGGGAGAGCGAGGCGGACCGCCTGGGCGGGCTGCGG
This sequence comes from Angustibacter sp. McL0619, assembly GCF_049994355.1. Classification (NCBI taxonomy): domain Bacteria; kingdom Bacillati; phylum Actinomycetota; class Actinomycetes; order Kineosporiales; family Kineosporiaceae; genus Angustibacter; species Angustibacter sp. McL0619. The sequence goes on from NZ_CP188257.1 coordinate 4,022,501, forward strand.
GTGGCAGCAGCGGCCGCGTCCAGCCCGGCCCTTTTCGCGTCCGCTGCGGCCAGCTCGCCAGGCGCGTTCGACGGGCCGGCGGACTGGCACCGCTGGGGAGACCTGGCGGCTCATCCACAGGTCGCGCGCACCCCGTTGCACGTGGACTGCGGAACCAGCGACCCGTTCGCGGAGCAGACCCGGCGCTACCGCAGGAACTGCGCGAGGACTCCCGCCGGCGGGTTCAGCAAGGGCGGCCACCACCCGGACTACTGGCGCTCGGTGCTGCCGGACCAGCTCACGTTCCTCAGCCAGCAGCTGTCCGGCGGCTGATCCAGACTCACAGGTCGTAGTGCACGCCGGTCGCCTCGGCCGACCACAGCCACAGGGCCGCGGCGAGGTCCGGGTCGTACGCGGCTGCCATCGCGGTGAGCCGGACCGGGTGCCCGCGCCAACCGCCCCAGCCACCCGGGCCGATGAACTCGGTCGCCCGGACGTCCGGATCGGTCGCCGCGAACAGCAGGGGCCAGGCACCGTGCGCGGCCGGCTGACCGAGCGCCGCGGAGCCGGCGGTCATCAGCCGTCCGGTCCAGCCCGCACCCGCCGGCCCGTTGCTGACCAGCTGGGTCGCCGCCCAGCCAGGGTGCGCCGCGACGCTGACCAGGTCGAGCCCGGCGGCCTGGGCGACCCGGTGCAGCTGCATGGTGAACAGCAGGTTCGCCAGCTTGCTCTGGCCGTAGGCCCGCCACGGCTTGTAGGACTGCTCGCCGTCCAGGTCGTCGAAGTCGATCCGACCCATCCGGTGCGCCGGGCTGCTCACGGTGACCACCCGCGCCGCCCCCAGTCCGCCCAGCAGCAACCCGGTCAGCGCGAAGTGCCCCAGGTGGTTGGTCGCCAGCTGCAGCTCGTGCCCATCGGCTGACAGGGCGCGCTCGGACGGCGCCATCACCCCGGCGTTGTTGACCAGCACGTCGATCCGCGGCCGGGCGTCGAGCAGTTCCGCCGCGAAGCGCCGCACCGACGCCAGGTCCGCCAGGTCCAGCTGACGCAGCTCGACGCTCGCCGCCGACACCCGAGCCCGCAGCCCGCGCAGGGCCTCGTCACCACGTTCGGCGTTGCGGCAGGCCAGCACCACGTGCGCGCCGTGCCGGGCCAGCTCGACGCTGGCCTCGAACCCGACCCCGCTGTTCGCGCCGGTGACGACCGCCACCTGGCCGGACAGGTCGCCGATGTCGCTGGACGTCCACCTCGACGAGCTCACCGGGCGCCTTCGACCTCGCCGGCGGCCCAGCGCAGCGCACCGGGAGCGGACTCGGGGACGGCCGGACGGCGCGGCGGCACCGGCTCGACCCGACGGTAGGGCTGACCGACCTCCGGCCGCGGGTCGGCCTCATCCACGTTGGGCCACAACGACATCGCCCGCTCGGCCTGCGCCGTGATGGTAAGCGACGGGTTGACCCCGAGGTTCGCGGACACCGCGGACCCGTCGACCACGTGCAGCCCCGGGTATCCATGCACCCGCAGGTACGGGTCGAGGACGCCCTGCTCCGCCGTCCGGCCGATCACGCAGCCACCGAGGAAGTGCGCGGTCAGCGGGACGTTGGCCAGGTCACCCAGCGTCCCACCGGGCTCGGTGCGCACCCCGGTCCGCTCCGCAAGCCTGCTCGACAGCCGCCGGACGGCCTTGTGCCCCAACGGAATCCACGTCGGGTTGGGCTGGCCGTGCCCCTGTCGCGAGGTGAGCCCGACCGGCGAGAAGCCGAGCCGGCCGAGCAGCCGGTGCCGACGCGGCGAGACGGTCAGCGAGTTGTCCAGGGACTGCATCACCAGGCCGATCACGGCCCGCTCGCTGAACCGGCGCACCGACAGCGAGCGCGCGAACACGTCCGGATGACGCACCACCTGGCCGAGGAACCGGACGCCGCGCGGCACCCGCCCGCCGCCGTCCACGAGCATCCCGGCCAGCAGTCCCATCGCGTTGGAACCCTTGCCGTACCGGACGTTCTCGACGTGGGTGTCCGCGTCGGGATGGAACGAGGAGGTGATCGCCACCCCGCGAGTCAGGTCGACGTCGTCCGGCACCCGCTCGGTCATCGCGCCGAGCAGCGCCTCGGAGTTGGTGCGGGTCAGCACGCCGAGCCGCGCCGACAGCCCGGGCAGCCGCCCGGCGTCGCGCATCCGGTGCAGCAGCCGCTGGGTGCCCCACGTCCCGGCGGCCAGCACCACCTGCCGGGCGGTCGTCGTCCGCCGGTCCTTGCGAACCCAGGCGCCGGTGCGTTCGGTGGTCACCCGGTAGCCGGCGCCCGGGTCACCGGCGTCGACCGGCACGACGTCCACGACCGTGCGCATCGGCACCACCTGGACGCCGATGGACTCGGCCAGGGCCAGGTAGTTCTTGACCAGGGTGTTCTTCGCGCCGACCCGGCAGCCGACCATGCAGTTGCCGCACTCGGTGCAGCCGGTGCGTTCGGGTCCGGCGCCGCCGAAGTACGGGTCAGGGACCCGGACGCCGGGCTCGCGGGTCGGTGCACCGTCCGGGCCGGGCCGGCCGAAGAAGACTCCCACCGGGGTCTTGCGGAAGGTATGGCCGACGCCCATCTCGTCGGCGACCGCGTGCATGATCTCCTCGACCGGACCGTCGCACGGGTTGGTCACCACGCCGAGCATCCGTGCGGCCTGGTCGTAGTGCGGGGTCAGCTCGTCCGCCCAGTCGGTGATGGCGGCCCACTGCGGGTCGTCGAAGAAGGCCTTGGGCGGCACGTACAGCGTGTTCGCGTAGTTCAGTGAGCCTCCGCCGACCCCAGCGCCGGCCAGCAGCATGACGTCCGGCAGCCGGTGGATGCGCTGCACGCCGAAGCACCCCAGCCGGGGCGCCCACAGGAAGCGCCGCAGGTCCCACGACGTACGGGCCAGCTCGTCGTCCGCGAAACGGCGTCCCGACTCCACGACCTGGACGCGGTATCCCTTCTCCCGCAACCGGAGTGCGGCCACCGACCCCCCGAAGCCCGAGCCCACGACGAGCACGTCGAGCACGTCGACATCGACGTCCGTCCCAGCCCCCGGCGCGGAGGGGGAGGTCACCGGACGCCGACCCGCTTCATGACCTTCATCGCGAAGGTCAGCGTCCGCGTCCACTGTGAGTGGCTCATCCCGAACGGCGCACCGAAGCCGAGCAGCCGCTGCACCGTGACGTTCTGCGCCTCGGTGTACTTGGTGATGCCCTCGGCGCCGTGCCGACGTCCCAGGCCGCTGGACCGCATGCCACCCATCGGCGCGCCCATGCTGCCCCAGGCGGCGGCGTAGGCCTCGTTGATGTTCACCGTCCCGGCCTTGATCCGAGCGGCGAGCCGGCGACCGCGCGTGACGTCGCGGGTCCAGATGCTCGCGTTGAGGCCGTAGTCGCCCTCGTTGGCGAACCGGACCGCCTCGTCGTCCCCGCCGACCCGGTAGACCGACACGACCGGGCCGAACGTCTCCTCGGCGTAGCAGGTCATCCCGGGCTGCACGCCCTCCAGGATGGTGGGCTCGTAGAACAGCGGGCCCAGGTCCGGGCGGGCCTTTCCGCCGGCCAGCACCCGCGCCCCGCCTGCCACGGCGTCGTCCACGTGCCGGGTGACCGTCTCCAGCTGCTGGGCCGAGATCAGCGAGCCGACGTCGACACTGAAGTCCATCGCCGGACCCATCCGCAGCGCGCGGACCCGGGCGACGAACTGGTCCAGGAACGCGTCCGCGATCTCCTCGTGCAGCAGCATCCGCTCGACCGAGATGCACAGCTGCCCGGTGCTGGAGAAGCATGCGCGCACCGCGCCCTCCGCCGCCCGGTCCAGGTCGGCGTCCTGCGCGACGTACATGGCGTTCTTGCCGCCCAGCTCGAGGCTGGCGCCGACCAGCCGGCGGCCGGCCTGCTCGGCGACCAGTCGGCCGGTGCGGGTCGAGCCGGTGAAGCACACGTAGTCCGCGTGCTCGACGATCGCCGTGCCGACCACCGGACCGTCGCCGACCACGACGCGGACCAGTCCCTCGGGGATGCCGGCATCGGCGAGCAGCTCGAGCGCCCGCAGCGCGGTCAGGGCGGTCTGCGAGTCGGGCTTGAGGACGACGGCGTTGCCGGCCAGCAGGGCGGGCAGGGTGTCCGAGACCGCCAGGGTGAGCGGGTAGTTCCAGGGCGCGATGATGCCGACCACGCCCTTGGGCAACCGCTGCTCGACCGCCTGGGAGAGCAGCGGGAACGCGCCCTGGCGCTTGCGCGGCCGCAGGTAGGACGACGCCCGCCGGCCGTAGTGCCGGGCGACGATCGCGACGTCGAGGATCTCCTCGAACGCGTGCGCGCGGGACTTGCCGTTCTCGATCTGGATGAGGTCCAGCAGGTCGTCCTGAGCAGCCAGCACGAGGTCGTGCAGCCGCAGCAGGCAGCGCGCGCGGTCGGCGAGGTCGCGCTGGGCCCACGCGCGCTGCGCAGCGCGGGCGCCTTCGATGGCGACCTCGACGTCGCCCGGGGTGGACACCGGCAGCATCGCGATCGGTGCTCCGGTGAACGGCGCGTACGCGGTCCTGGTCTGCGCCCGAGGGCTGGCCACGATCCGGCGGGCGAGGCGACGGGCCAGGGCCGGGTCCACGGCGTAGGTGGCAGCGGCGTCCGTCTCGGGGTCGGCGATCAGGTCGGACATGCCCTCACCCTAAGCCCCGGCTCACGGCGTCGCTACCAATCAGTAACTCCCGCGATTCCAGGTCAGGCGGGGTTGTACGGGGCAACGACGACCTCGACCCGCTGGAACTCCTTGAGGTCGGAGTAGCCCGAGGTGGCCATGGCCCGGCGCAGCGCCCCGATCAGGTTGGTCTTGCCGTCGGCGAAGCGTCCCGGACCCTCGAGGATCTCGCTCAGCGAGCCCAGCGTGCCGACCGCGACCCGCTCGCCGCGCGGTAGCTCGGGATGATGCGCCTCCGGACCCCAGTGCCAGCCGCGACCCGGCGCCTCGACGGCGCGGGCCAGGGCGGCACCGAGCATCACGGCGTCCGCGCCGCAGGCGATGGCCTTGACCAGCTCGCCGGAGCGGCCCATCCCGCCGTCCGCGATCACGTGCACGTAGCGACCGCCGGACTCGTCCATGTAGTCCCGCCGCGCCGCGGCGACGTCCGCCACCGCGCTGGCCATCGGGACGTGGATGCCCAGCGTCGTCCGGGTGGTGTGCGCCGCCCCGCCGCCGAAGCCGACGAGCACGCCGGCCGCGCCGGTGCGCATCAGGTGCAGCGCCGCCGTGTACGTCGCGCAGCCACCGACGATCACCGGCACGTCCAGCTCGTAGATGAACCGCTTGAGGTTCAACGGCTCCGCGCGTCCGGACACGTGCTCGGCGCTCACCGTGGTGCCGCGGATGACGAACAGGTCGACGCCGGCGTCCACCACGGTCTTCCACAGCTGCTGGGTGCGCTGCGGGGTGAGCGCGCCCGCCACCGTGACGCCGGAGTCGCGCACCTGGCGCAGCCGCTCGGTGACCAGGTCGGGGTTGATCGGCGCGTCGTAGATCTCTTGCATGCGGCGGGTTGCGGTCGCCTCGTCCAGCCCGGCGATCTCGGCGAGCAGCGGCTCGGGGTCGTCGTATCGCGTCCACAGGCCTTCGAGGTCGAGGACGCCGAGCCCGCCGGCCTGGCCCAGCGCGATCGCGGTGGCCGGTGACATCACCGAGTCCATCGGCGCCGCGATCACCGGCAGCTCGAAGCGGTACGCGTCGATCTGCCAGGCGACCGACACCTCTTGCGGGTCCCGGGTACGCCGACTGGGCACCACCGCGACGTCGTCGAAGGAGTACGCCCGACGTCCGCGCTTGCCGCGCCCGATCTCGATCTCGCTCACGCCGGTCAGGCTACCGGTCGCCCGCGCCGCGGCCACTCGCCCCTACGCTGCACGGATGGGCGAGCAGAACTGGGCCGGCAACGTCGACTACGGCGCGGCTCGACTGCTGCGCCCGACCAGCGTGGAGCAGCTGCAGGACATGGTCCGGCACGCGGGCCGGGTCAGGGTGGTCGGGTCCCGGCACTCGTTCAACGAGCTGGTCAGCACCCCCGACACCCTGATTTCGTTGGCCGAGCTGCCGTTCGACATCGAGGTCGGTGCCGACGGCCGGACTGCGACCGTGCCCGGTGCGGCGACGTACGGCGCGGTCACCGCGGCCCTGCACGCGCACGGCCTGGCCCTGCCCGCGCTGGCGTCGCTGCCGCACATCTCGGTGGCCGGCGCCTGCGCGACCGGCACGCACGGTTCGGGGGACGGTGTGAAGGGGCTGGCGTCGGCCGTCACCGCCGTCGAGTTCGTGCAGGCGGACGGAGCCCTGGAGACGCTGCGCCGCAACGATCCGGAATTCGCGGCCGCCGTGGTGAACCTCGGTGCGATCGGCGCCGTGGTGCGCGTGACGTTCGACGTCGTGCCCGCGTTCGACATCCGGCAGGACGTGTACGACGACGTGCAGATCGGCCCGTACGGCGACGAGCTGCTCGACGCACTCGGGCAGGCCTACAGCGTCAGCCTGTTCAGCGACTTCGGCTCGGACCGGTTCACGATGGCCTGGCTCAAGCGCAAGGTGCCCAGCGACGGCTTCGCCGCACCCTCGCCGACCTGGCGGGGCGGCCCGCTGGCGGACGGCGCCCGGCACCCGGTGCCCGGTCAGCCGCCACTGGGCACGACGCGGCAGAGCACGGTTGGGCCCTGGCACGAGCGACTGCCGCACTTCCGGCTCGACGTACCGCCGAGCAGCGCCGGGAACGAGCTGCAGTCGGAGTTCCTGGTTCCGCGTGGGCAGGCGCCGGCCGCCTGGCGGGCGCTGCTGCAGGTGCGGGAGGTGATCGCGCCGCTGCTGCAGATCAGCGAGGTGCGCAGCATCGCGGGCGAGGAGCAGTGGCTGAGCCCGGCGTACGCGCGCGACAGTGTGGGCTTCCACTTCACCTGGGTCCCTGACGTGGTCGGGGTCGACCTCGCGTTGACCGTCCTGGAGCCGCTGCTCGCGCAGTTCGACGCGCGCCCGCACTGGGGCAAGGTGTTCGTCACGCCCGTGCGGGAGGTGGCGCACCGCTACCCCCGGATCGCGGACTTCGCGGCGGTGGTGCACCGGCGGGACCCGGAGGGCCGGTTCCGCAACCGCTTCGTCGAGCAGGTCATCGGCTCGCACGCCTGAGCTCAGGCCGACGACCGGCCATCGGTTCACGTCGCGCAGGGAAACGAACTGGTTCGAGCACGCCGTGCCAGATCGGCACAACCGTGCCCGTCTGGCACGCGCCACCCGACGAAATCGATGGGTGTACGGCGGACTCAGCCCTTGCCGTCGGTACGCAGGCTGGTGTCGAGGTCGTCGTCCAGGCTGTCCAAGTCGGCCGACGGGTCGACCTCCGGCCCGTCGACCGGCTCGACGCCCCGGCTGTCCAAGTTGCCGTCGTTGTAGCTGCCGTCGTAGGACAGCTCTTCCGGCGGCTGGCCACCGTGCGGCTGCACACTCGCACCGGGCTCGGTCGCTGACGGCACGCCGTCCTGCTCGGTGAGGTCCTGCTCGCTGAGGTCCTGCTCGGTTAGGTCCGGTTCGCTCATACCGTCCAACGTGGCACGGACGGCGAGCGCCGCAACTCGGGCTCAGCGGCTGCTGTAGTTCGGCGCCTCGACGGTCATCTGGATGTCGTGCGGGTGCGACTCCTTGAGCCCGGCCGCAGTGATCCGGATGAAGCGGCCGTTGGCCTGCAGCTCGGGGATCGTCCGCGCACCGCAGTACCACATCGACTGGCGCAGTCCGCCGATCAGCTGGTGCGCGACCCCGGACAGCGGGCCACGGAACGGCACCTGCCCCTCGATGCCCTCGGGGATCAGCTGGTCGTCGGCCGAGACGTCGGCCTGGAAGTAGCGGTCCTTGGAGAACGAGCGGGACTGCCCGCGGGACTGCATCGCGCCGAGCGAGCCCATGCCGCGGTAGGTCTTGAACTGCTTGCCGTTGATGAAGACCAGCTCGCCGGGGCTCTCCTCGACGCCGGCCAGCAGCGACCCGAGCATCACCGTGTCCGCCCCGGCCACCAGGGCCTTGGCGATGTCGCCGGAGTACTGCAGCCCGCCGTCGCCCATCAGCGGCACGCCAGCCGGCTTGGTGGCCAGCGAGGCCTCGTGGATCGCGGTGACCTGCGGGACGCCGACCCCGGCCACCACGCGGGTGGTGCAGATCGAGCCCGGTCCGACGCCGACCCGCACGCCGTCCGCGCCGGCGTCCACCAGGGCCTGGGCGGCCTCACGGGTCGCCACGCTGCCGCCCATCACGTCGATCCCGGCGGCCGCCGAGTCACGCTTCAGCGCCGACACCATATCGAGCACGCCGCGGGAGTGGCCGTGCGCGGTGTCCACCACGATCAGGTCGACCCCGGCGTCCACCAGGGCCATCGCGCGCTTCCAGGCGTCGCCGTGGAAGCCGACCGCCGCGGCCACCCGCAGCCGGCCGGCGTCGTCCTTCGTCGCGTTCGGGTACTTCTCGGACTTGGCGAAGTCCTTCACCGTGATCAGCCCGCGCAACCGGCCGGTGTCGTCCACCAGCGGGAGCTTCTCGACCTTGTGCTTGCCGAGCAGGCCCATCGCGTCGTCCGGGCTGATCCCGACGTGGCCGGTGACCAGCGGCATCGGGGTCATCACGTCACGCACGAGGCGACTCTGGTCGGACTCGAAGCGCAGGTCGCGGTTGGTCACGATGCCCAGCAGCATGCCCTCGCGGTCCACGACAGGCAGGCCGGAGACGCGGTAGCGGGCGCAGAGCTCGTCGACCTCAGCCAGGGTCGCCTCGGGACCGGTGGTCACCGGGTGGCTGACCATGCCGGCCTCGGAGCGCTTGACCAGGTCGACCTGGCTGGCCTGGTCCTCGATCGACAGGTTGCGGTGCAGCACGCCGAGGCCGCCCTGACGGGCCATCGAGATGGCCATCCGCGACTCGGTCACCGTGTCCATCGGGGACGACACGAGCGGCATCGACACGCTGATCCGCTTGGTGACCCGGGACGTGGTGTTCGCCTCGGAGGGGATCACGTCGCTCTCGTAGGGCAGCAGGAGCACGTCGTCGAAGGTCAGGCCCAGGGCCGCGAACTTGTCCGGGACTGCGGTGCCTTCGTGGCTCATGCGGGCCTCTCTCGCGCGCGGGGATCGATGTCCCAGCGTACCTGCGCGAGGGGGCAGGTCAGTGCACCAGACCCCAGCGGAAGCCGACCGCGACGGCCTGCGCGCGGTCCGCGGCACCCATCTTGCGGAACAGTCGACGCGCGTGCGTCTTCACGGTGTCCTCGGACAGGTACAGCTCGCGGCCGATCTCGGCGTTCGAGCGCCCCCGGCTCATGCCGGTCAGCACCTGCATCTCACGCTCGGTCAGCGTCGGCTGGGTCACGCCCCCGGTCAGGCTTGCGGCGGGGTCCGCGTTGCGCCGGCCGGCGACGTCCGACAGGGACTGCACGACGGTGGCGGCCAGCTCCTCACGGGTGGCGTCCTTGACCACGTAGCCACGAGCGCCTGCGGCGATGGCGCGAGCCACCCCGTCGACGTCCTCGGCCACGGTCATCATCAGGACGCACGCCTCGGGGTGCAGCGCGATCAGGCGGCGGGTGGCCTCGGTGCCGCCGATGCCCGGCATCCGAACGTCCATCAGCACGAGCGAGGGCCGCTCGACCGGCCAGCGGGCGAGCACCTCTTCGCCACTGGACGAGGCGAGCACGCGGGTCACGCCGGGGATCGTGGCCACGGATCGGCGCAGCGTCTCCCGCGCGAGCGGCGAGTCATCGCAGACGAGCACGGTCGCCATGCGCAGCGTCCTCCTGGTCCGATCCAGTCAGCCGCTTTCCCTGCAGCCGACAGCACGACGGCCTCTGCGTCGTGTCCGACTGCTACATCGGCAGGATGGGTGCCGGACCTGAGGGTTAGCCCGATCGAGGGCGACACACCTCACAGGATCGAGGCGATGATCTCCTCGACGGTCTCGCTGAGCGACTCGACCCTGGTCACGAACGGCGGCACGTCACGCCCCCAGCCCGGTCCACCGACCAGCACCCGCGGCGCCGGCCGGACCTTCGCCAGCTCGGCCAGCACCTCGGTGCTCTGCACCGGCATCGACGCGTAGAGCATGACGATCGCCGGGCCGCTGCGGCGCACTGCGGCGAGCAGCGCGCCGTCCGGCATCCGCATGCCCAGCTGGCGCACCAGCACGCCGCGCTCGGCGAGTGCCGCGGACACCGCGTGCAACGGCAGGCTGTGCTGCTCGTCGGACGGGCAGGCCAGCAGGACCTGCGCGGTGTTCCGCGGTTGGTCCAAGCTGGCCGTGGTGGCGTGCAGCACGGTGGTCAGGCACTCGCTGAACAGGTGCTCGACCTCGACGCCCTCACCCGTCGAGGCGTACCGCTCGCCGAGCCCGATCAGCACCGGCGAGACCAACGACTCCCAGGTCAGCACAACGCCGTCCGTGCGCACCTGACGGCGCAGCACCTCGGTGATGCCATGCGCGTCCAGGGTCATGGACGCTCTGGCCAGCCCCCGGGCCGCGGCCGACGCCTCGCGCAGCGGGACGACGCGGCCGCCGCCGGCACGGGCCAGCCGCTCGCCGACGACGTCCAGCTCGGTGACGGCCAGGTCCTCGCTGGACCGGCCGCTGAGGGCGAACTCGGCGGCCTGCGCGGGCGAGAGCCCCTCGTGAGTCAGTCGGCGCATCACGACCAGCCTGGCCAGGTCGGTCTTGCTGTAGCGCCGGTGCGATCCGGCGAGGTGGTCGGTCGGGCCGAGTCCGTAGCGGCGGGCCCAGGTGCGCAACGTCGCCGGGGCCACCCCAAGGCGGCGAGCCACCGCTGCGACCGTGAGCGTGGACGACTCGGGCAAACCGATCTCCTCCTGCCTGCGCCGCTCGCTCACGCCATCAGTGTCCGGTCTGACGACCCTGTTCGCCACTCGATCATGACGATCCGTCGACGGTTGCATACGATCTGATCCGGGTCTTGAACTACACCTGGCGCGGTTGTAGGTTGATCTTGCAAACCGCTTCAAGAGTAGTTCAACACCTGAGGAAATGATCTCTGTTCACCCCGCTCGAGCCATGGGCGGGGCCAAGCGAAACATGCAGTGGAGGCCTTCCATGGCTGAGATCTCACGACTACCGGGGCCAGTTGCAGACCTGTGGGAATGGCAGTACCAGGGTGCCTGCCGGCGCACTGACCCTTCCGTCTTCTTCCATCCAGAGGGCGAGCGGGGACCGACGCGGCGGCGTCGCGACGACGCGGCGAAGGCCGTCTGCTCGACCTGCCCGGTCATCCAGCAGTGCCGCCAGCACGCACTGACCGTGCGAGAGCCCTACGGCGTGTGGGGCGCGATGACGGAGGACGAGCGCGAAGCGGAGTACGCGCGGAGCAAGTCGGGCAGCGGGCTCGCCACCGCAAGCTGACCCGGACGACGAAGCGGCCCGCCCCCACTCGGGGGACGGGCCGCTTCGTCGTTGCGGGTGGTCGGCTCAGTGGCCGTGACCGTGCCCGTGACCGTGACCGGCCGACTCGGGCTCCTGCTCCTTCTTCTCGACCACCAGAGTGTCGGTGGTCAGCACCATGGAGGCGATGGACGCCGCGTTGCGCAGCGCCGACCGGGTGACCTTGACGGGGTCGATGACGCCGTCAGCCATCAGGTCGCCGTACTCGCCGGAGGCGGCGTTCAGGCCGTGCCCGGCGGGCAGGCCGCGCACCTTCTCGACCACGACGTAGCCCTCGAGGCCGGCGTTCTCGGCGATCCAGCGCAGCGGCTCGGCGGCCGCCTTGCGGACGATCGCCACACCGGTGGCCTCGTCGCCGGACAGGTCCAGCGAGTCGTCCAGCACCGAGACGGCCTGCAGCAGAGCGGCGCCGCCACCGGCGACGATGCCCTCCTCGATGGCCGCGCGGGTCGCCGAGACGGCGTCCTCGATGCGGTGCTTCTTCTCCTTGAGCTCGACCTCGGTGTGCGCGCCGACCTTGATCACGCAGACGCCACCGGAGAGCTTGGCCAGCCGCTCCTGCAGCTTCTCGCGGTCCCAGTCGCTGTCGGTGCGCTCGATCTCGCCCTTGATCTGGTTCATCCGGCCGCTGACCTCGGACGCGTCGCCCGCGCCCTCCACGATCGTGGTGTCGTCCTTGGTGACGACGATGCGGCGGGCCTTGCCGAGCTGGTCGAGGCCGACCTGGTCGAGCTTGAGCCCGAGCTCCTCGCTGATCACCTCGCCGCCGGTGAGGGCCGCGATGTCACCGAGCATCGCCTTGCGACGGTCACCGAAGCCGGGCGCCTTGACCGCGACCGCGTTGAAGGTGCCGCGGATCTTGTTGACGACGATGGTGGACAGCGCCTCGCCGTCGACGTCCTCGGCCACGATGAACAGCGGCTTGCCGGTCTGCACGACCTTCTCCAGCAGCGGGAGCAGGTCGGTGACAGCGGAGATCTTGGCCTGGTGGATCAGGATGTAGGCGTCCTCGAGGACGGCCTCCATCCGCTCGGCGTCGGTGATGAAGTACGGCGACAGGTAGCCCTTGTCGAACTGCATGCCCTCGGTGAACTCGAGCTCCATCGTGGTGGTCGAGGACTCCTCGACCGTGATGACGCCGTCCTTGCCGACCTTGTCGAACGCGTCCGCGATCAAGCCGCCGACCGTGGCGTCCTGGGCGGAGATGGTGGCGACGTGCGCGATGTCGTCCTTGCCGTCGACGTCGCGGGCGGCCTTGAGCAGCGCGTCGCTGACGGCGTCCACGGCCTTGTCGATGCCCCGCTTGAGGCTGGCCGGGCCGGCGCCCGCAGCGACGTTGCGCAGGCCCTCCTTCACCATGGCCTGGGCGAGCACGGTCGCGGTGGTCGTCCCGTCACCGGCGACGTCGTTGGTCTTGGTCGCGACCTCCTTGGCCAGCTGTGCGCCGAGGTTCTCGTACGGGTCGTCCAGCTCGATCTCGCGAGCGATGGTGACGCCGTCGTTGGTGATGGTGGGCGCGCCCCACGCCTTGTTGATGACCACGTTGCGGCCCTTGGGGCCGAGGGTCACCTTGACGGCGTTGGCGAGCTGGTCGACGCCGCGCTCGAGCGACTTGCGCGCGTCGTCGTTGAACTCGAGGGTCTTGGCCATGTGAAGTCAGGTGCCTTTCGCAGAAGGATTGCAGTGCGCGACCGCCCCGGAAGGCACCGGAAGGCCGGGCCCGCCGGGGCGGTTGCTGTGCGGGCTCAGCCCGCGGATGTCACTTCTCGACGATCGCGAGGACGTCGCGCGCGGAGAGGATGAGGTACTCCTCGCCCGCGTACTTGACCTCGGTACCGCCGTACTTGCTGTAGATGACCTTGTCGCCGACGCTTACGTCGAGCGGGACACGGTTGCCGTTGTCGTCGATACGGCCCGGGCCGATGGCCTTGACCTCGCCCTCCTGGGGCTTCTCCTTGGCGGTGTCCGGGATAACCAGGCCGGAAGCCGTGGTCGTCTCGGCCTCGACGGCCTGGACCACGATGCGGTCCTCGAGCGGCTTGATGCTGACCGACACTTGCTGACCTCCCCCTTCGGGAATGTCGCTGATGAACGAATGGTCTGTGGGGGCCGTCGCACCGCCGTCGCGGGGGTCGGAGCGGGGCTTCCCGTTGGCACACTCGGGGTGAGAGTGCCAACGCTGAATCTATGCCGGTGATTAGCACTCGGTCAACCTGAGTGCCAAGCCGAGCGCCCAGCCGTGCTGCAGCCGGCCACGCCGTTGATCACGTTATGTGCGTCTACGCCCGCTTCGGCAGGCGTAGAACCCCCGAGAAGTGGACGGAACCCTCGAGGAGCGGACGTCGGAAGCCCGCCCGCAGTTGGACGACGGCGCACGTCGGACGACGACGCCCCGGACACGTTCGCCCGGGCGCGGGCGCAGTGACAGGATGAGGCCGACCGCAGCCGACCACCCCGGAGGATCGATGACCCAGCGTGTCGAAGCCGAGCTCGTAGCCAACGTGATCAAGGTGCTCGTCGCGCCCGGCGACCGGGTTGCGGTCGGCGACATGGTCGTGCTGCTGGAGTCGATGAAGATGGAGATCCCGGTCGAGGTCGAGTGGGCCGGGACGATCGCGGAGGTCGGGGTCAGCGAGGGCGACGTGGTCAGCGAGGGCGACCTGATCGTCGTCGTCGACGACAAGTAACCCTGGTGGATCTCGGCGGCATGCGGGCGTTGCTCACCCCGGACGGGTGGGCGCTGCTGGAGTCGCTGCCCCCGTATGACGAGAAGCAGGCCATCGCCCTCGGCGAGCGGCTGCGCTCGGAAGGCCACGACCCGGCCACCGTCGCCGCGGCTCTGACGCAGTCCAGGCTGCGAGCCAAGGCGCACGACAAGCTCGGCCCGTTCGCCGACGCGATGCTGTTCACCCCGGACGGCCTCGAGCAGGCCACCCGTCTGTCGGTCGCTGCGCACCACGCCCGCCGGTTCGTCGGCGCCGACGTGCAGCGGGTGGCCGACCTCGGTTGCGGCCTGGGCTCGGACGCGATGGCCTTCGCGGGGCTGGACCGCGCCGTCCTGGCGATCGACGCCGACGAGCTGACCGCGGCGTTCGCCACCGTGAACCTGCGGCACTGGTCCGACGCCGAGGTGCGTTGCCACGACGTGATGGCGCTCGACCTCGAGGGCATGCTCGAGCGCAGCGACGGCGTCTGGCTCGACCCGGCCCGGCGCACCAGCGGCCGAGGCGGCTCCAAGCGCACCTTCGACCCCGAGGCGTTCTCGCCGCCGTACTCGTTCGTGCTGGACGTCGCGTCTCGGTTCCCGGCGACCGGGGCGAAGCTGGCGCCGGGCATCGCGCACCGGCTGCTGCCGGACGACGCCGAGGCGCAGTGGGTCTCGGTGCACGGGGACGTCGTCGAGTGCGCGCTGTGGAGCGGCCGGCTGGCCCGCGAGGGCGTTCGCCGCAGCGCCCTGGTGCTCGGCGCGAACGGGTCGGTGCACGAGGTCGGCGACGCCGGCGAACCGGTCCGCCCGCCGTCCGGCGCGGTCGGGGCGTTTCTGCACGAGCCGGACGGCGCGGTGATCCGGGCGGGGCTAGTCGGTGAGGTCGCGGCACGGCTGGGCGCGCGGGTGATCGACCCGACCATCGCGTACCTGACCACCGACAGCGCGGCCACCGACCCGCTGGTGCACTCGTACGCCGTCGAGGAGGTGCTGCCGTTCCACCTCAAGGCGTTGCGCGCCCTGCTGCGCGACCGCGGCATCGGCACCCTGACGATCAAGAAGCGCGGGAGCGCGGTGGACCCGATCCAGCTGCGCCGCCAGCTGCGGCTGACCGGCGAGGCCGAGGGGACGATCGCGCTGACCCGGGTTGCCGGACGTCCGCATGTGCTGCTGCTGCGACCGCTTCCCTGAGCCGGGTCAGCCGGCGCCGGTTACAGAGTCCAGACGGTGTGAGGGATCTCCCAAACGCCAAGAAAGGCGTCAGAATCAGGCGTACGCTACAAGCCGCTGGACGTCGCGGTTCAGCGTCAGGGGGGCCTGTCATGGCCAAGCATGTTGACTTTCACGTCATCCTTCGCTGGGCCGGCAACGGCCGCTTCGACGTGACAATCCTATTCAACGCCCCCGATGACATCGAGGACTACCAGTACTTCAGCAGTGAGCCGATCAGCATCGACCTGGGCCGGCTCAACGACCTGAAGCAGGACATGCGCGCCTACGGCACCGAGCTGGGGCGGATGGTCTTCGGGCAGAGCGCGATCTCCTATCTTGACCGCGCGCTCAGGAACGCGCAGTCGCTGCCCGTGCACACGCGCCTCGTCGTCACCGATGACGCCCCGCTCGACTACCAGACCATCCGCTGGGAGGCACTGCGCCACCCCGAGTCAGGTGCTCGGCTCACGACGACTGACAACATCCGGTTCTCTCGCTACCTCAGCAACCCCGACGGTCGCTCCCCCGCATCGCTCAGCCTGCAGGACCAGCTTTCCGCTCTTGTCGTGGTCGCCAACCCCGCCGGAATAGAGGGATACCACGACGGTCTCAGCCGGTTGACCTCCATTGACGTCGAGGCTGAGATCGACCGGGCCAGGACGGCACTGGCCGGCATGTCGGTGCGGGTCCTGGCTGGCGACGAGGGACGGGCGTCGGCCGACAACATCATCACGGCGCTGCGCGAACGCAGAACAGATGTCTTGTTCCTGGTTGCCCACGGCACGTTCGACGAGCAGGGACCGGTGTTGTTCTTGGAGAACGAACGGGGCAACGTCGCCAAGATCGACGGGACGGACCTGGCGGACCGGATCGCCGACCTCCAGGCGAGCGTGCCGACCCTGGCCGCGCTCATCTCCTGCCAGTCCGCGGGGCGTGCGGACACGGCCGCAACGCCGGCGCAGGCAGCCGAAGCCGAGGACATCGTTCTGGCCCGCGACGCGTCGGCTGCGTCGCTGTGTGCGTTCGGACCAGCACTGTCCCTCGCTGGGTGCGCGGTCGTCGTGGCGATGCAGGGCAACATCTCGATGGAAACCTCAGCCAGGTTCGTACCCAAGTTCTTCAGAGAGCTCAAGAAGGACGGCATCGCGGCGCGGGCGATGGCCGAGGCACGCTCGGACATCAGCGACTCCGACGACTGGTACGTGCCCGTGCTCTACTCCCGGCTCAAGCGGGGTAGTCCGTGGTACGTGCCGCGATTCGGCAACCAGCGCGACGAACGACTTCGCAACCTCCACATGCGCATCGCTGAAGCGCACGCAACGCCGGTCGTCGGCTCAGGCGTGGGAGCCGAGGACGGCATCCTGCCGACACGACAGAGGATGGCCCGCGACTGGGCCGAACGCCGGCAGGCGCCGATTCTCGACCCGGCGAAGAGCGACCTCGCGTCGGTCGCGCAGTACATCGTCGTGGAGACCGACGACCCCGCGATGACTCGCGACGAGCTGGCCCAGTACATGCGAAGCTACTTGAAGACTGAACACGGGCCTCGACTGCCGGACCGGGACTTCAGCAAGGGTGACCTGGACGAGCACATCCGAGCGGTCGGGCGGCTCGTGCGAGAAGCGTCCGGAGGGAAAGACAACCACTCCAGGCTCGCTGCGCTGGAACTACCGGTCTTCGTCACCTCGGCCTGGAACAGCTTGCTCGAGGACGCGCTGCGGGCTGCCGGGAAAGAGCCAGTCACACTGCATTTCGAGTGGTACCGCAGCGTGCCATCGCAAATGCCCGCCCCCGACGAGTTCGGCGTCGAACGGCCGCTCGTGTACCACCTCTTCGGCACGTTGGACGAGCGGAAGTCCATCGTGCTCACGGAGGACGACTACTTCGCGTGGCTGCGCGCCTGGATGAAGCAGGTGGACAAGAGCGACGGGATACCAAGCTACATCAAGCCGCCCCTGACCGAGCATGCGCTGATGTTCCTCGGCTACGGCTTCGACGACTGGGAGTTCCGGATGATCTTCGAGGCCGTCAAAGGATTCGAAGGTAGGTCGTTCGAGTCGTACAGCCGGCACGTCGGCGTCCAACTCGAGAGTGGGGCGCTGCCCATCGAGCCCGAGGCCGTGCAGGAGTATCTGGAAAGCTACCTCGGCGGTGACCAGCTCGACATCTTCTGGGGCAGCTGTGGGGAGTTCCTCGAGGACCTCGAAGACACCAGGCCGACATCATGACCGACGTGGCCGCTTCCTCCCCCGCAGCACCCAGCAAGGGCGGCAGGTTCATGGATCCGACGAACCCCTATGTAGGGCCCCGACCGTTCAACCGGGATGAGTACTTCTACGGTCGCGAGCGGGACGCGTCCTCAGTGGTGGACTCCCTGCTGTCCGGCAGGGTCATGCTGCTGCACTCGCAGTCCGGGGCTGGGAAGACCTCACTGATCCATACATCGGTGGTGCCGAGCTTCGAGAAGCGCCAGTTCGTGATCTGCGCGACGACGCAGCCCTCCTTCTCGGCATTGAGAGTGAACCTGCCACCGCCGGCCGAGCTCTCCGTGCGCAACAGATACGTCTTCAGCGTGGTGAACGGGCTCATCGGCGAGTTCACCGACCGCCACGTCGCCGCCCAGATGACCCTGGACGAGGCCATCGGACAGTTCGTCGACCGTCATGGCGACAAGCGGCGTGCCCTCATCGTGATCGACCAGCTCGAAGAGGTGATGACCCTCGACCCCTCCGACGTCACCGGGCAGACTGCCTTCTTCGAACAGCTTGGACAAGCCCTCGAGGACCGTTCCCGATGGCTGCTGCTGGCCATCCGCGAGGACTACGTCGGCGCGTTGGACCGATTCAGACGGTTCCTCCCCGGCCAGCTCCGAGCCACGTTCCGTCTGGAGCTGCTCGACGAACGTGCGGCCCTGCGCGCAGTCCAGGAGCCGGCCAAGAAGGTCAACATCACGTTCGAGGACGACGCGGCGCAAGCGTTGGTCAACGACTTGAGGCTCGTCCAGTCCACCGCGCTGGACGCAGACGGCCAGAAGGTCCGGTACCCCTACATCGAGCCGGTGCTCCTTCAAGTGGTCTGCTACAGCCTCTACCGCAAGCTCAGGAACCGACAGCGCGAGAAGTTCACCGCCATCACCCTGAAGGACGTCGACGATTTTCGGCCGTTCGACCGCGCGATCTCGACTTTCTACCGCACCATCATCGACGAGGTCGCGGACGGCGACCGCAGGACCAACCAGCTCTTGCGCGACTGGGTCGGACACGAGCTCATTGGCAAGAAGGGCCTTCGCCGGCAGACCCGGCACAAGCCGCTGGTCGCCGACCCGGACCAGGCGCTGAGCGGGATGCAGTCCCGGTACCTGGTGCGCGACGACCCCCGCCCCGGCGGGATGCCGCTGTGGGAGCTGACGCACGACCGGCTCGTCGGCCCCATCATCGCGGACAACCAGGCCTGGCGGACGAAGAACCTTGAGTGGTGGCAGTGCCTTGCCGAGGACTGGCACGTCTCCGACCACGACCCGCGGTACCTGCTACGCGGGACCGACTACCGCAGCCTGCACACCGGCCGACGCCGCGAGCTCACCGAGACCGAAACCGCCTTCCTCGAAGCGTCGGCCAACGCGTCTACCGCCGACGGGCGGCTGGCCCTGCTGCGGGCGCAACTCGGCATGCTTCGCGTACTCGTCTGCGTGTCGCTGATCTTGAATGTCGTGCTGGCGTACTGGGTTCTTCGAGGCTTCTAGGAGACAGCCATGGGGTTCAGGGCATGCGCGGACGGAGGCGACCCGTTCGAGAAGAGAGTGCGCGAGCTGTACGGGGCTAACGTTGTGGGCGCCCCTCGGGCTGGGATCGACCCCTTGCTGACCGTCGCACGGCAGGACGACCGGCTGGAGCCGCGGGGTGCACTGAAGTACATCCTTGAAGGGGAGCCGGACCTTCCGGAGGTTACCTCCGCCCCTGCTCCGGCCATGTCGGGCACACGCTCCTCGGAGGTCAAAGCGAGGGTGGGGCTTGACCTGTCCGCTCACTTCCTGACCGCGCTCGGGCTACCGGTCCCAGGGGCGGAAGTGACCGCGACGCTCTGGGACGGCGCCACCAAGTTCGCGTTCGAGGTCCGTGACGTCCTGGAGAACCAGGTCGACCTCGCCGAGCTGGCGCGGACGATCGACGGCGAGGTGATAGCTGACAACGCCGCCACGTCGATCTTCCTCTCGGACGCCTCTCAACAGCTCTTGCTCGTGACGCGCACCCTCACGGCCACCACGTTCGCAGCGCGCGCCGGCTCAGCGGGGGGCCAGACCCTGGGTGTCTCCGTGGACGCCGTCTCCGACCTGATCGGAAAGGCGAACGCCGACGTGTCGTGGAAGCGCGAGAAGGACGACTGGGTCAGCTTCCACGGGCCAGTGCCGGTGACCTTCGGGTTCTCTGTTGTGCCATGCATCATCGGTCCAGACCGCCGGCTGAAGTTCGGACTCACCAGGAAGGACCTCACGTTCGGTGTCAAGAACGTTCAGCCGGTGATCGCGTCGGTCCCGGCCATCGCCGAGAACGGCCGTGTCGGAATCGTCCAGTTCGAGTAGACCGCGTAGCGGCTCGGATCAGCCCGAGTAGTCCAGGACGCCGTACCGCTCGCGGGTGCGCAGCGCCCAGGCGGAGGCCGGGACGGCGAGCAGCCCGGCGAGCACGATCAGGCCACCGAGCACGATCCACCCAGGCCCACCCCACTCGATGCACAGCAGGGCGATCAGTGGCGGCCCGACGATGCCGGACAACGAGAAGCTCATTCCGGCGAAGCCCTGGTACTGGCCCTGCCGGTCCCGTGGTGCCAGCCCCATCTGGATTCCCCACTGCCCGCCCGAGCCAACCATCTCGCCGACCACGTGCACCCCGGCCCCGAGTACGACAAGCACGACGGACAACCAAACGTCGCGGCCCTGGGACGCCGCGATCAGCGCGAATCCGCCCAGGATCCAGAAGCCGGCGATGGCGAGCGCCCGCGCCGAGGTCGTCACCGCGGTCGCACCCCGGGACAGCCGCACCTGGAACAGCGCGACGGACACCGTGTTGACCAGCAGGACGACGGCGACCAGCGAGTGCGGCGCCGACGTCCGGGTGGCGATCCACAGCGGGATCGCCAGCTCCATCACCAGGAAGTGGATCGCGAAGATCCCGGTGAGCAGCGAGACGACGACGTACGGGGTGTCCCGCAGCACCTGCATCCGCGGCGCGCCGTCCTCCCGGGCCGGCGCCGGCTCGACGTGCGGCAGCAGCCGCAGCGCGAACGCGGTCGCGACGAACGTCACCGAGTCGAGCGCGAACACCGACAAGTACGCCCACGTCTGGTCGATCGCCAGCGCGACGCCGCCGAGCAGCGCACCGAACGAGATGCCCACGTTCGTGACCGCCCGAAGGTAGGCCTTGAACGCGACCGCCTGGCCACCCTCGGCGAGCCGCGCGATCATCCCGCTACGCACCGCGCTAGCGCCGCGGTCGAACACGGCCTGCACGCCCAGCACGGCGCACAGCAGCCAGATGTTGTGGGTGACCAGCAGGCCGACGCTGGCCACGCCCGCGGCAGCGGTGAGCACGCAGAGCACCTCGCGGGGGCCGCGGGTGTCGGCTAGGTGGCCCAGCGGCACCTGGCCCAGCATCCCGGCGACCGCGCCGACCGACAGCGCCAACCCGACCTGGGTGGCGGGGATGCCGACGGCGTGGGTGAAGTAGAGCGCGAACGTCGTCATCATGGCGCCGTTGCCGGCTGTGTTGACCAAGGTGGCCACGGCCATCGTGCGCAGGTTGGGGTCGACCGGGATACCGCGCCGGGTCAGCCGGGTGGGCGCGGCGTCCTGAACAACACTCATAGGTACACTCTACAATTTATCTCGATGTCGAACTAACTGGTTTCGGGTCAGCGGCGAAGGAAGGTCGCCAGTCCGCGGGCCAGGCCCGCTGCGTACACCGAGTCCCGCCAGGACGCGCTGCGCATGTGCGCGGCGTCGGTGGCGTTCTTCATGTTGCCCAGCTCGACCATCACGGTCGGCACGTTGCTCCAGTTGAGCGTGCCGAGGTCGCCTCGGGTGTCCAGGCCGTCACCGCCGTTGTAGTTGGCCCGCGGCAGCCCGGCCGCCTGCAGCCCGGCCCGGACGTCGAGCGCGAGCCGGCCCGAGCCGGTGTAGATGTCATCGGTCCAGCCCTGCTTGCGGGCCGGGCGGATGGCGAAGAAGCCGTGGAACCGCGACGCCGTGCCGTCGGCGTGCACCGACACCACCGCGTCGGCATGCACCGTGTTGCCGAATCGGCCCCGGACGTCCACGCAAGGCCCCCAGGCGCTGGCCGAGTTGCTGCTCCGGGTCAGGTAGACCGTCGCGCCCTGAGCGACCAGCCGGGCCTTGAGGTACGTCGCCACCGACCACGCGAAGGTCGCCTCCGGGTAGCCGCTGGCGGTGGCCGTTCCCGTGGTGTTGCAGGGCTTGCGGCTGCCACCGGCGTTGACCAGCCGGCCGATCTGCGCCGCGTGCCTCGAGTTGCCGAGGTTGTGTCCAGGGTCGATCACGACCACCCGGCCGGCCAGCGGCTTCGCCGCCGACGCGGCCGTCACGACCGTTGGGGTGGAGCGGACCACCAGCCGAGCCGCACCGGTCGGGGGCGCTGACGTGCCGGACGTCGGCGACGCCGAGCAGGCGGTCACGGCAAGCGCCACGACGGGCAGCACGAATGGCAGCACGACGGGCAGGGCCGCAGGCGGGCAGCGTCGACCGAGGAGGCGCATACCCTCCTATCGGCCGGTGTCCCCCGATCCTGACCGGCCGACGGCGGCGAGCCAGAGCGCGCGCCAGCGTTCGCCGTCCACGCCAAGGGCGACGTCCACCTGGGTCGGTGGTATCCCGTGCGGGTCGTGGTCCAGGTCGCCCACCCACTGGCGTTGGTCCACCACGGTCTGGCCTCGGGTCCGTGCGCCGGCCAGCTCGACGTGCACGGCGAGAGAGGCCGTGGTCAGCCCCGCGGGATCGAGCACCGCGCAGACCGCACCGGCGTCGCCGATGGTCGCGGACGTCGCAGCGAACCGCTCGCACTGCGCGCGGATGAGCGCGCCGGCCAGGCGACCGGCCGGCTGCTGCATGGCGAGCAGCAGGTCAGCTTCGTCCAGCGTGATCCGGACGTCGTAGAACACGTCCAGGCCGTACATGGTCACCGGGACCTGCAGCTCGCGCGCCGCGTCCAGCACGATTGCGGCGGCCTCGGGATCGTGCCAGACGTTGAACTCCGCCGCCGCAGTGGCGTTGCCGACCGCCGCCGCGCCGCCCATGAACACGATGCGGGCCAACCCCTTGGCCGTCTCGGGGTAGCTGCGCAGCAGCAGCGCGATGTTGGTCAGCGGACCGAGCGGGACGAGGATGACCGGCTCACCGGCGCTCACCGCGGCGAGCAGCTCGTCGCGCAGCAGCTCGACCGCGTGACGCTGGTCGACCTCGGCGGGCTCGGTGGGCAGGCCGAGCGCTGCGTGGTCGAGGTCCCCCAGCCCGTCCTCGCCGTGCACGTGCCGGGCCGGCCGGGCCGGCTCCAGCAGCGGCCGGGTCGCGCCGCGCGCCACCGGCACCTCGTGCCGGCCGGCGGCCGCGAGCACCACCTGGGTATTGCGAACGACCTGATCGACGTCGGCGTTGCCGGCCACGCAGGTCACCGCGCGCAGGTCCAGGTCCGGGTGCAGGGCGGCGAGCAGCAGCGCGCACGCGTCGTCCAAGCCGGTGTCGACGTCGAGGATCACGGGGATGGCCACGCCGCCATGATGCCCGGTGCCCCGCCGGACCGACAGGCTCGAGGTGCGGACCGGGCAAAGCAGGCGCAAGGTGTCAGCCGTGAGCACCGTGACGACGCGCATCCCCGCCCGCCTCGACCGTCTGCCCTGGTCGCCCTGGCACCGCATGGTGCTGGTCGGCCTCGGCACCGTCTGGATCCTGGACGGGCTGGAGGTGACGATCGTCGGCTCACTGTCGGACCGGCTGACCGAGAAGGGCAGCGGGCTGGAGCTGACCGCGAGCCAGATCGGTGTAGCCGCGGCGATCTACGTCCTCGGTGCGTGCCTGGGGGCGCTCTACTTCGGGCACCTCACCGAGAAGCACGGCCGCAAGAGGATGTTCTTCATCACCTTGACCGTCTACCTGGTCGCCACCGTGCTGACCGCGTTCTCGTTCACGCCCATCTGGTTCTTCGCCTGCCGGTTCTTCACCGGCGCCGGCATCGGCGGGGAGTACGCCGCGATCAACTCGGCGATCGACGAGCTGATGCCGAGGAAGCTGCGCGGGCGGATCGACCTGGTGATCAACGGCTCGTACTGGCTCGGCGCCGCGGCCGGCGCCGCCTTGACCATCGTGCTGCTGAACGAGGACTTCCTGCCGGCGAACATCGGCTGGCGGGTGGCGTTCGGGCTGGGCGCGGTGCTCGGGCTGATCGTGCTCTTCGTACGGCGCAACGTGCCGGAGAGCCCTCGCTGGCTGTTCATCCACGGCCGCGACGAGGAGGCAGAGCGCATCGTCGCGGAGGTCGAGGCGCGGGTCGCCGAGGAGGTGGACGAGCAGCTGCCGGCGGTCGGCGCGGACGACGACCTCGAGATCGAGCAGCGCGAGAAGACGACGTTCCGCGAGATCGCCCGCACGCTGCTGGCGGACTACCGGCAGCGCACGCTGCTCGGACTGGCGCTGTTCATCGGGCAGGCGTTCCTCTACAACGCTGTCTTCTTCACCCAGGGCCTGGTGCTGACCACGTTCTTCGGCGTGGGCTCGGGATCCGCCGGGTGGTACATCATCCCGCTGGCCCTGGGGAACTTCCTCGGGCCGGTGCTGCTCGGTCGGTTGTTCGACACCATCGGCCGCCGCATCATGATCTCGATCTGCTACATCGGCAGCGGTCTGCTGCTGGTGGCCACGGCGATATTCCTGACCGGCCTCGACGCCACCACCCTGACGCTGTGCTGGTGCGCGGTGTTCTTCCTCGCCTCGGCCGGCACCAGCGCCGCCTACCTGACGGTCAGCGAGATCTTCCCGATGGAGACCCGCGCGATGTCGATCGCCCTGTTCTACGCGGTCGGCACCGGGCTCGGCGGCATCATCGGACCGCTGCTGTTCGGCAAGCTGGTCGCCACGAACGACCTGGGCAACGTCGCGGTCGGCTACTACATCGGGGCCGGGCTGATGATCGCCGGCGGCCTGGTCGAGGTGTTCCTGGGCGTGGACGCGGAGCGCAAGTCGCTCGAGGACGTCGCGGAGCCGCTGTCCGCCCAGGACGCCGACGAGTCCGGCACGACCTGAAGGCCCGGGTCCGCCGCCCGCCCGACCAGCCTCCGGTCCTGGTTGGATGTGGTCCGTGAGCAACCCATGGGACGAGGAGTTCCTGCCGTCGACCGGCGCGCGGAACACGCTGCAGTGGGCCCACGAGCACGGCGCGGAGACGCTGGGCGAGGCCTACGACCTGCTCGACCAGCTGGCGGTCTCGAACGACGTCCCCGAGGTGCTCGGGCACGACGACAGCGTCGACGACATGCGCGAGGAGCTCGAGCTCGGCATCGACCTCGTCGGCCCGGACGCGTCACTGACCGACCTGCTGTAGCCCTGACGTCCGACCCGGCTCGCCGGTCAGCTGCGCGCCGGCTCAGCGCGATCGCGACCGAGGAGGCGGATGAGCAGCCTCGGGTCGGTCGGCCACGCCGCCAACATGGTCTCCCGGGGCACACACCTCGCCGCGTAACGCAGCAGCAGGATCACCGCGACCACATCATCGAGCGGTCCGATGACGGGCAGGAACTCCGGCAGGAGGTCGATCGGCGAAACCACCCAGACCACGGCGATCAGTAGAGCGACCTTGGCCCGCCGCGGCACGTCCGGATTCTTGCGCAGGGCCCTGGCAGCGGCGACGCAGGACGGGAGGAACTCCGCGACCTGACGCATCAGCCCGTCCGGCAGCCGCGACGCGAACGCGATCATCACCAGGCAGCTGACCGCCCACAGCACGAGCGCTGCGCCCGCCAGCAGCAGGATTCGCTCCACGCCGAAACGGTACCTCTCGGCTCAGGTCAGGCTTTCGTCCTGCGGGCCCGCAGACCGGTGACGGCCAGCCAGACACCGACGAGCGCGACGACGGGTCCGACCACCGCCCACAGCGTCTCGCCGGACATACCGCTGCCGCCGATCCAGCCCATGCCCTGACCGAACCAGATGCCGCCGACCACCACCAGGAGCACGCCCACCAGGATGCGGACCACGTCACTCACCTCGCCTCTCCACCGAAAGGGTAAGTCCGGCGGCGCGCAATCGGTCGACGAGCGCGCCGCCCATCGCGGTGGCCGGAGTCAGCACTCCGGCCCGGTCCGGCAGCCCGCGGCCGTCGGCCAAGGCCAAGGCACTCTCGCCGAGCATCACGGCGGTCGCCGCGTACCCCGGGTCACCCTGCGCGGCAACGGTTGCGACGTACTGCGCGCCACTGGTGGTGGTGCTGCGCAGTCGCATCCGGAAGTATCCGGCGGCCCGCTTGTCGGCGCTCGGCCCTTCACCGGGCGACGGCAGTGCGCGGTCGACCAGGCCGCGCAGCCGCGGCTTCTGCATTCCCGTCAGCACGGCCCCCAGCACGCCGGTGACCGCGGTCGCGGTGGCCCGGCCCTTCGCACCCCGCCCGTAACCGGCCAGCTCGCGGTAGCGGAAGGTGCGCCCGTAGGCCCAGCCCTGCAAAGCGTTGCTGCGCCGCACGATCCGGGTGTTGAACGAGGCCATCACGAAGGGGCCAACCCACCCGCCGAGCTCGTCGCTCTGGAACACCGAGACGCGGTCCCGCTCGTCGCCGAGGTCAGGCTCGCGGTCCCGGTCCGGGCTGAGCGCGTACGGGTCGATGACCATACGGCGCAACGACTTCTCGGTCTGCACGGCCTCCACCTGCGCGCGCATCGAGTCGATGGTGCCGCCACTGAATCCGCCCTTCAGCACGGCCACCAGCGTCGTGTCGCCAAGCTCGCCCGCACCGTCGGACGCGGCGGCCTGGTGCAGCAGCAGCACGCCGAGGTCGGAGGGGATCGAGTCGAAGCCGCAGGAGTGCACGATCCGCGCGCCACTGGCCCGTGCCGCCTCGTCGCAGGCGTCGATGGCGGCCCGGACGAACAGCACCTCACCGGTCAGGTCCGCGTAGTGCGTTCCCGCTGCGGCGCAGGCCTTCGCGAGCGGCAGCCCGTAGCGCAGGTACGGGCCGACCGTGGTGGCCACCACCCTGGTACGGCCGGCGAGCTCGGCCAGTGCGTCCGGGTCGGCGCTGTCCGCGACCAGCAACGGCCAACGGCGGGCCCGCTCCCCCAGGCCACGACGTACCTCTTCCAGCCGCTCCAGCGAGCGCCCGCCCAGACCGATCCGGGTCCCCTCCGGGGCGTGCTCGACCAGGTAGTCGGCCACCAGCCGGCCCACGAAACCCGTCGCGCCGAACACGACGACGTCGAACTCACGATCGTCCTGAGAATTCAGCATGCAGCGACGATGGCACGGTGGATCCGCTGAGGCGACACGGGGTAGGCGGTTCTCATGGTCGGGGCGAACAGGCTGACCCGCAGCTCCTCGATCATCCACCTCACCTCGAGCAGCGCCGGCGGTGGTTCGCGGCCGGCCGGCAAGGCGTCCAGCGCCTTCGCCAGCTCGTCTGCGGCCATCTCGATCTGCGACTGCGAACCACGGTCACGCGCCGGGTCGCCGGGCAGCCGGTCCAGCCGCACCGCCATGGCCTTGAGGTACCGCAGCACGTCGGGCAGCCTCGCCGCACCGGCGTCGCGAACGAACGACGGCCGGACCAGCCCGTCCAGCTGCGCCTGCAGGTCGGTCATCGCGGGCAACAGGACCATGGACGTCGCCCCGCGCAGTCGCGCCTGGACGTCGAAGGCCGTCGCGAGCACCTCCTCGACCCGCTCCACCACGTCGAGGGTGCGCTGGTCGAGGCCGTCCGCGACGGCCTGGCGCAGGTGCTCGAACGCGGCCCGGTCGCGGACGTCCACGGCACCGCCCGCGGCGAGCACCAGCGCGTCGACGGCCGCGTCCGTGCAGTCGTTCACCAGCTCCGTCGCCGTGGCGTGCTTGGCTCGGCTGAGCACCAGCTTGCTCGCGTTGGACAGCTCAGAGAGCACGTAGGGCACCGGCGACCGGGTGGTCAGCCGCAACAGCCGGCGCAGACCGGCGGTGTGCGCGGCGTCGGCCTCCTCGCACGTGGTCAGCACCTGCACCGCGACGCTCTCGCCCTGGTCGACCAGTGCTGGGAACCCGGTCACCTCGTGGCCGTCCACGACGGTGCGGTGCTCGCGGGGCAGCGCGTCGAGGTCCCAGGCGTGCAGGCCGGATCGCTCGATGCTGTCCGGACGCCGGGCGATGGCCTCGCGCAGTCGCGGCCGCAGCTTCGCCTGCAGCGCAACCAGTTCCTGACCCTCCCCCAGAGGTTGCCCCTTGTCACCCTCGACCCGGAACGTGACGCGCAGGTGCGCGGGGAGCGACTGCGGCGCCCAGTCGTCCGGACCGATCCGGGTCCCGGTCAGGTCCTCCAGCGCGGCGCCGACCACGTCGAGCAGCGGGCCGTCCTGGGGCCCCACCCGGGCCAGCACGTCGGCCGCCCGGTCCGGGGCCGGGATCAGGCTGCGCCGCAACGACTTCGGCAGGCCGCGGATGAGCGCCGTCACGAGCTCCAGGCGAAGCCCCGGGATCTGCCAGTCGAACGGGCGCGGGCTGAGCTGTCCCAGCACCGGCAGCGGCACGTGCACGGTGACCCCGTCGGCTGCCGTCCCCGGCTCGAACTGGTAGGTCACCGCCAGCTCCGAGCCGCCAGCCGACCACGTCGTCGGGTAGGCGTCGTCGTCGACCGCGCCGGCCTCGTCGCGGACCAGCAGGTCGCGGGTGAAGGTGAGCAGCTCGGGGTCCTCGTGCCGACGGCGCTTCCACCAGACGTCGAAGTGCCTTCCGGAGGTCACCTCCGACGGGATCCGGTGGTCGTAGAAGTCGAAGATGACCTCGTCATCCACCAAGAGGTCACGCCTGCGGGTGCGTTGCTCCAGCGCCTCGACCTCGTCAAGCAGCTCGCGGTTGCGCTGCAGGAAGCGGTGCGGCGCTCGCCAGTCCCCCTCGACCAGCGCGTGCCGGATGAACAGCTCACGGGCCAGCTCGGGCTCCACGCTGCCGTAGCCGACCAGCCGGTCGACCACCAGCGGCACCCCGTACAGCATGACCCGCTCGCGAGCCATCACGGCGGCCCGCTTGGAGCTCCAGTGCGGCTCGCTGTACGTACGCCTGATCAGGTGCGGCCCAAGGGCCTCGGCCCACTCCGGCTCGATCCGGGCCACTGTGCGACCCCACAGCCGGGACGTCTCGACAAGCTCGGCGGCCATCACCAGCGTCGGCGGCTTGCGGCTGACCGCCGATCCCGGCCAGATCGCGAAGCGGGCGCCGCGGGCACCCAGGTAGTCGCGCTGCACCGGGTCGCGCACGCCGACGTGCGAGAGCAGCCCGGACAGCAGGGCGCGATGCAGCCGGTCGGCGTCCACGCTGCCGTCCTCGTGCAGCCCGCTGGAGCGCACCAGGCCCAGCTGCTTGACCACCTGCTTGAGCTGGGCGTGCACGTCCTGCCATTCGCGCACTCGCAGGTAGTGCAGGTACTCGCTGCGGCACATCCTGCGGAAGGCGTTGCCGGACAACGCCTTCTGCTGCTCGCGCAGGTACTCCCACAGGTTCAGCCAGGTCAGGAAGTCCGACGTCGGGTCGCGGAACCGGGCGTGCTGCTGGTCGGCCTGGGTCTGGGCGTCGACCGGTCGCTCGCGCGGATCCTGGATGGACAACGCGGCGGCGACCACCAGAACCTCGCGCAGGCAGCCCTCGCGGTCAGCCTCGATGACCATCCGGGCCAGCCGCGGGTCCAGCGGCAGCTGGGCCAGCTGGCGACCGGACGCAGTGAGCCGGCGACGGGGGTCGGGCTGGTCCGGGTCGATCGCGCCGAGCTCGTGCAGCAGCTGGACGCCGTCCCGCACGCTGCGCCGGTCCGGCGGCTCGACGAACGGGAATGCGCCGATGTCGCCGAGCCCGATCGACGTCATCTGCAGGATGACCGAGGCGAGGTTGGTGCGCAGGATCTCCGGCTCGGTGAACTCAGGCCGCGCCTCGAAGTCCTCCTGGCTGTAGAGCCGGATGCAGATGCCGTCGGCGACGCGACCGCAGCGTCCGGCCCGCTGGTTCGCCGAGGCCTGCGAGACCTTCTCGATCGGCAGCCGCTGCACCTTCAGACGCCTGCTGTAGCGGGAGATCCGCGCCGTCCCCGGGTCGACGACGTAGCGGATTCCTGGGACCGTTAGCGACGTCTCGGCGACGTTCGTGGCGAGCACGACGCGTCGTCCGGTGTGCGGCTGGAAGACCCGGTGCTGCTCGGCCGACGACAAGCGCGCGTAGAGCGGCAGCACCTCGGTGAACCGCAGGTCGAGCGCGCGCACCGCCTCGGCCGCGTCGCGGATCTCCCGCTCGCCGGACAGGAACACCAGGATGTCGCCGCCCCCGTCGCCGGTGAGCTCGACGACCGCGTCGCAGATGGCCTGCACCTGGTCGCGATCGGGATCGGCGTCCGGGTCGTCCGGGTCGACCACCGGGCGGTAACGCATCTCCACGGGGTAGGTGCGTCCGGACACCTCGATCACCGGCGCGTCGTCGAAGTGCCGGGAGAAGCGCTGCGGGTCGATGGTGGCCGAGGTGATGATCACCTTGAGGTCGGGGCGGCGTGGCAGCAGCTGCTTGAGGTAGCCGAGCAGGAAGTCCACGTTCAGGCTGCGCTCGTGGGCCTCGTCGATGATCAGCGTGTCGTACCGGGACAGCATCCGGTCGCGCTGGATCTCGGCGAGCAGGATGCCGTCCGTCATCACCCGCACCAGCGTGCGGGGGCCGGCCCGGTCGGTGAACCGCACGCTCCACCCGACCTGCTCGCCGACGTCCGTGCCGAGCTCCTCGGCGATCCGCTCGCACACTGTGCGGGCCGCGATCCGCCGCGGCTGGGTGTGTCCGATCATCCCGGTGATCCCGCGCCCCAGCTCGAGGCAGATCTTGGGCAGCTGGGTGGTCTTGCCGGAGCCGGTCTCGCCGGCCACGATCACCACCTGGTGGTCGCGGATCAGCGCCGCGATCTCGTCCCGCACCGCACTGACCGGCAGCTGCGGGTACGAGATGGGCGGCACGCTGGCGCGGCGCGCCTCGACGTCCGCCGGGGTGAACGGCGGTCGGCGGGCCCTGTGTGGGCGTTGCCCACTCCGCCGCCGCTGTTCACCCACGACGTCCACGATAGGCGCGCCGCGCAAGCGGGTTTGTGCGGGCTACGTGGTCCTGGAACTGCTCGGGCTCGTGGCCGACGAGCTGCCGGACGAACCCGGCTTCGCGTCCTTGCGCCGCTCCCGGCGGTCCTTGCGCGCGTCGCGGATCTGCTTGCGGAACTCCCGGAAGGCCTTCGCGTCGGCCGGGTGCGCCTTGGCCCACGCCTTCAGCTCGGTCCGGCGCTGCTCCGGCGACATCGCGGCGACCTTCTTCAGCTCGGTGACCACCGCCGGGTGCGCGTCGGCGAACTTCTGCCAGCCCTCGAGGCGGGTGACCAGCGCCTGCGCGGCCTTCGGGTGGGCGGCCAGGAAGTCGTCGAGCTCCTGCTGCTGCGCGTCGGTCAGGCCGGTGACCGGCGCGGACGAGGTCTTGGTCGGCGACGGCCCGTTGTCGGCCGCCATGGCCGGCAGGGCGAGGGCTCCCCCGGCGATGACGGCGGCCACGGCCCCGGCCGCGATGGTCTTGCGTCGCATCTGCACTCCTCGTGCTGTCGGTGGACGCCGCGGGTCCGCGACGTCGAGATCGACGGTAGGTGGCCGTTGTGCGACTGCTGTTGGCCGATTGTTCGAGGTCTGTGCGGGATGCTAGGCCGGTGAGCACGCGCAGCGCGGGCATCCTGGTGCACCGTCACACGTCCGGCGTCCTGCAGGTGCTGCTCGGCCACATGGGCGGCCCGCTGTGGTCCCGCAAGGACGAGGCCGCGTGGTCCATCCCGAAGGGTGAGTACGGGCCGGAGGAGACGGCCGAGGCCGCGGCCCGTCGGGAGTTCAGCGAGGAGCTCGGCCTGCCGGTACCGGACGGCGAGCTGCGACCGCTGGGCGAGCTGCGGGCCTCGAGCTCGAAGGTGCTGACGATCTGGGCGCTGGACGGTGACCTGGACGTCGACGCGGTGCGGCCGGGCACGTTCGAGATGCAGTGGCCGCCGGGCTCGGGCCGGATGCAGGAGTTCCCGGAGATCGACCGTGCGGCGTGGTTCGACCTGGACACGGCGCGGGTCAAGCTGGTGAAGGGCCAGCGTCCCTACCTGGACCGCCTGGCCGCTGCACTCACCGGCTGACCCGCACCGCGCTCACGCCGCGGCGGTCCCTCACGTGGCGTACTTCCACTCGGCCGGCTTCGTGGGCGTGGAGCCCTTGGGGTTGTGGCCGCCGCGGTCGCGAGAGTCCACGTGGATCACCTTGCCCGTGGACTGCTTGAAGCCCATGCCGGCAAAGAGCCCCAGGTTCTCCTTCTGGTCCAGCGTCAGCCGCCCGTCGATGTCAGTGGCCGCGCCGAACAGGTGCTGGCTCGAGCTCACGCCGCCGACCTTCTTGTTGTACTGCTTGCACCGACACCCGGACACGATCCGGATCGACTTGCCGCCGATCGAGGCCCGGTACTTCTCGAGCCGGCGCACATGCGAGCGCAATATCCAGATGCGCCGGCAGCTCTCGAAGACTGCGCCGTCCTTGCAGCGGAACTCCCGGTACGAGAAGTGTGCGCTCATGTCCGACTTGTGGGCCTTGAACCGGGCGTAGGAGATGCGCAGCGCATCGCTGGTCTTGGGGCCGAACTTGCTGTCCACCTTCAGGGCGGGGCCGAGGTTCCAACCGCGCTGGAAGCCGTTCACCGCAACGGTGAACTTCTTGTTCGCGTTGTCGAACCCGAGCTTGGTCAGCATGGCCTTCGCCTGGGCGTTCGTCAGCTGCGGAGCCATCACGCACCCCCGGGGGTGACGACGTCGTTGAACAGGTCGAGGTCGAACTCGTCGGCCGGGCCGAAGCCGACGTCGTCGACATCGCCCACGTCCACGTCGTCCACGAGCCCGTCGATCTCGTCGTCGCCCGGCAGGTCCTCGTCCGGGTTGTCGTCCTGGCCGTCCACGTCCGTGGGCGCATTCGGATCGACGTCCGGATCACCGTCCGGATCCGCCGTGTCCGGCTGGTCAATCCCAGCGCCCAGGTCCGTGAGGAACCCCTCCTCCTCCACGGCGACCACCGCCGGGAGCAGCTGTGGGTCCGCTATCGGATCTACCGGACCGACCACGAACTGCGATTCCTCGGGGCCGTCTCCACCGGTCTCGTCGTCCTTCATGCTTACCGACCTCCCCTGGCCACCCACCATGGAACTCCTCTCGGGTCCAGGGCACAAGCAAGAATCGAACTAGGCGAGCACCCGCGTCACCGGCATCGAGGAGTCGGCCGGCAGATCCAGCGCGGACGGCGCGCGACCGCGGCGGACCATGGAGGAGCCGAGGGCCGCGACCATAGCGCCGTTGTCGGTGCACAGGCCGGGACGCGGCACCCGCAGCTCGATCCCGGCGGCGGCGCAGCGTTCGGCAGCCATCGCCCGTAGTCGTGAGTTCGCTGCCACGCCGCCACCCACCAGCAACGTGTCGACTCCCTCGTCGCGGCAGGCCGCGACTGCCTTGCGGGTCAGGACGTCGACCACGGCCTCCTGGAAGCTCGCAGCCACGTCAGGCACGGACACGTTCTCTCCCAACGCGACCCGCTGCTCGACCCAGCGCGCCACCGCCGTCTTGAGCCCGGAGAACGAGAAGTCGTAGCGATGACGCTCGAGGTCCTTCGGTCGGGAGAGCCCACGGGGGAAGGCGATAGAGGCCGGGTCGCCGTCGCGGGCCACCCGGTCGATGTGCGGGCCGCCCGGGAACGGGAGCCCGAGCAACCTCGCCACCTTGTCGAACGCCTCGCCGGCCGCGTCGTCGATGGTCGCACCGAGCGGACGCACGTCGTGCGTCACATCCGGCACGAGCAGCAGCGAGGAGTGCCCGCCGGACACCAGTAGTGCCAGCGTCGGCTCGGGCAACGGGCCGTGCTCGAGCTGGTCCACCGCCACGTGGGCGGCCAGGTGGTTGACCCCGTACAGCGGCTTGCCCAGCGCGAGGGCGAGCGCCTTGGCCGCCGCCACTCCGACGAGCAGCGCGCCGGCCAGCCCCGGACCGCTGGTCACCGCGAACGCGTCAATGTCGTCCAACCGGACACCGGCTTGCCTGCACGCGCGCTCGATCGTCGGGGCCATCGCCTCGAGGTGGGCTCGGCTGGCCACCTCGGGCACCACCCCACCGAAGCGGGCGTGCTGCTCGACGCTGCTGGCCACGGCGTCCACCAGCAGGGTCTCGCCGCGCACGATGCCGACGCCGGTCTCGTCGCAGGACGTCTCGATGCCGAGCACCAGGGGCGCGTCACTCACCGGTCGAGGCTATCCGCAGCTGCATGACCCACGCGTCCGCGGGACCCTGCGGAGTCCTGTAGTACCCGCGGCGGACGGCGATCCGCTCGAACCCGACACTGCTGTACACCCGCTGCGCGGCCACGTTGTCGGCGCGCACCTCGAGCATCATCCGGCCGGCTCCGCGGGCCCGCGCCAGGGTGACCAGCTGCTGCACGAGGAAGCGACCCAGCCCCTGCCCCTGCCGGTCCGGCGAGACGGCCACCGTCATGAGGTCCGCGACCCCTGCCGCCACCGAGACCCCCGCGTACCCGTCGACGTCGCCGTCGGTTGCGCCCTGGAGCACGACGTAGTCCCGCTGCTCGCACTGGGCCAGCTCGGACCACCAGGTTGGCGCACTCCACGCCTCGTGGCCGAACAGCCGGTCCTCCAGCGGCAGCAACCGCTCGACGTCCCACCAGCGCATCGGCCGCACCACCGGGTCCGCGGCCGCAGTCATGACAGGACGCTCTTGCGCCCGCCGCCTTCATGCACGTCCGGGCGGCGCAGGTAGCGCGGGGTCAGGTCGCTCAGGTCGGCACCGGCATCCAGCAACCGGACGACGAGCCCGGCCAGCGCGGCCGCGGAGGGGTCGATCGGCCCGACCGAGATGCCCAGCGAATCCGGGTAGAGGTCGGCGCCGCGGCCGACGACCGCGCGTCCGTCGACCGGCACATCGTCCGGCCGGCTCACGTCGGGCCCGTGCACCCGGCGCGGGGTCGTGCCGACCGCACCGTCCGGGACCGACTCGTACGCCGCCCAGTACACCTCGCGCCGGCGAGCGTCGGTGGCCACCAGGAACGGGTCGTCGCCGACCGCGCCGTCCTCGGCGGCGCGCACCGCGAGCGCGTCCAGGCTGCAGACGCCGTGCACCGGCACGCCGAGCGCGTCGCCCATCGTGCGGGCGGTGACCAGGCCGACCCGTAGCCCGGTGAACGGCCCCGGCCCGGTGCCGACGGCGACGTCGGTCAGGTCCCGGGCGCAGGCGCCCGCCTCGCTGAGCACGGCCTGGATGCCCGGGGCCAGCAGTTCGCCGTGCCGCCGCGCGTCGACCGACAGCGACTGCGCGACCACGGTGTCACCGTCGTGCAGGGCCACCGTGACCGCCGGGGTCGAGGTGTCCAGGGCCAGCAGCAGCACGTTCAGACCTCCAGCTGGATGCCGGACCAGCGCTCGCCGATTCCGCGGATCCGGATCCGCCGCGGCTCGTCCAGCACGTCGTCCTCGTCGTCCACGTCGTCGCGCTCGTCGTCGTCCACGTCGTCGCGCTCGTCGTCGCGCTCGTCGTCCACGTCGGCCCCGTCGACCCCGTCGACCCCGTCGACCGTGGCCCCGTCGACCGCCCCGTCGACCGTGCCCCCGTCGACCGTGGTCGCGGCGCCGTGCGGTCGCAGGATCGCGACGTGCAGCCGATCGCTGGCCAGGTCGTCGACCAGCCCCTCGCCCCACTCGACCACGGTGACGCTGTCCTCCAGGCTCGCGTCCAGGTCGAGGTCGTCGACCTCGGCGATCGAGCCCAGGCGGTAGGCGTCCACGTGCACCAGAGCCGGCCCGCCGCGCTCGCTGGGGTGAACGCGGGCGATCACGAACGTCGGCGAGGTGACGGGTCCGCGCACGCCCAGACCGGCGCCGATCCCTTGGGTGAGCGTGGTCTTGCCGGCGCCGAGGTCACCTGTCAGCACGACCAGGTCGCCAGGGCGCAGCGTGCCGGCCAGCCGGCGCCCGAGGTCGTGCATGGCGTCGCGCGTGGAGGCGGTGAGCTCGATGCTCTTCTCGTCCGGCGCGGGCACGGCGGCCATCGTACGTGCTCGGCCTGCGTCCGGCGCAGCACGTTCAGGCGCGGCGCGGTCGGCGCAGCCGCGGACGGCGGCCGCCGCGTCCCTGGGCCCGGACGACGGCCCGGTCGGCTCGGTCCAGCAGATCACCCAGGTGCAGGTTGACCACGTCGGGGTGCTCGAGCATGACCATGTGGCCGGACTCGGGCACCAGCACGTGCTCGGCACCGGGCATCCGCCGGACGATCGCCTCGCTGTGCTCGGGCGGGGTGAGCAGGTCGTCCTCGCCGGACAGCACGAGGGACTCGATGCCGTCCAGCGCCGCCAGCGCCTCACCCTTGTCGTGCACGTCGAACCCGGGTAGGAACCCGGACACCACGTCGATGGGGGTCGCCGCGATCATCGCGGCGGTGAACCGGACCAGCTCCGATGGCACCGGTGAGGCGTAGGAGTAGCGCTTGACCAGCAGCTGTTCGAAGTCGCTGCCGATCCGGCGGGTCCGGTCGACCAGCCGGGGCGCGCGGGTGAGCCCGACCATCGCGACCGGGGCGATCCGGTGCGCCACCCGACCGACCGAGCCGGTCAGTCCCCAGTGCACGTCAGCCAGGCCGCCGGAGCTGGTGGCGAGCAGCGCGGCGCCGACCACCCGGTCCCGGATCAGGTCCGGGTACTCACCGGCCAGCGCCATCACGGTCATGCCGCCCATCGAGTGCCCGACCAGCACCAGCGGACCGGTCGACGCGACGGCGTCGATCACCGCGCGCAGGTCCGCACCGCACTGGTCGACCGTGTAGTTCTGCTCCGGCCCGGTGGCGGACCGGCCGTGACCGCGCTGGTCCCAGAACACCATCCGGTACCGGCCGCGCAGCCACTGCCGCTGGTAGTGCCAGATGTCCTGGTTCAGGCAGAAGCCGTGGCTGAAGACAACGGTGACCGGGGAGGTCTGCTCCGCGTCCGGCGGCCCGTCGACGTCCAGCTCGTCCACTTCCACGTGCAGCGCGGTGCCGTCGTCCGCGCTGACCCGCTGGGTGGTGCCGCGCAGCGACCCGTAGGACTCGCCGCCGGCCTCACCCTGCACCCGCCCGGCGGTCCAGCGTTCGGCGGCCAGCCCGAGCGCGGCGCCGACGCCGGCGGCAGCCAGCCCGGCACCGACGCCCAGCACGGTGCGCGACGGAGACCTCACGAGCCCGCATCCAGGTAGGTCCGCGGCACTCGAGAGCCGATCCGGGTGACGATCTCGTACGAGATCGTGTCCACCGCCTCGGCCCAGTCCTGCGCGGTGGGCTGGCCGTCGCGACCGTCGCCGAACAGGACGACGAGGTCCCCGGCCCGCACCTCGGCGACGTCGGGACGGCCGTCCAGGTCGACGACGACCTGGTCCATCGAGACCCGGCCGGCGATGGTGTGCCGTCGCCCTGCGACCCAGATCGGGCCGCAGTTTCCGGCGGCGCGCGGGACGCCGTCGCCGTACCCGAGCGGCACCAGGCCCAGCGTGGTGGCCCGCGGCGTCGTGTAGGCGTGGCCGTAGGAGACGCCGGACCCGGCCGGCACCTGTTTGACCAGGGCCAGCCGGGCGCGCAGCGTCATCGCCGGGCGCAGGCCGAAGTCGGCCGGGCCGCCAAGGTCGGGCACCGGCGACAGCCCGTACACGGCCAGGCCCGGCCGGACCAGGTCGTAGTGCAGGTCGGGCCGGGTCAGCGCGGCGGCCGAGTTGGCCAGGTGCCGGACCTCGGGACGGGCGCCGCGGGCGTGCGCGACGTCCAGCGCGGCCTCGAAGGCCTCAGCCTGCCGGTCGGTCGTCGGGTGCTTCGGGTCGTCCGCCCAGGCCAGGTGGGACCAGATGCCGACCACCTCGAGCAGGCCGTCGGCCTGCGCGGTCAGCGCGTGGTCGACCAGCGCCGGCCAGTCGTCCGCGCTGGCGCCGGCCCGGGACAGCCCGGTGTCGATCTTCAGGTGCACCCTGGCCGTCCGTCCGGCGGCCCGCGCGGCCGCCGCGATCTCGTCCACACCCCACGTCGCGTTGGCCGACAGGTCGACGTCGGCCGCTACCGCGTCGGTGAACGCGTCGCCCGGCACGTGCAGCCAGGACAGCACGCGCCCGGTGTCGCCGGCCGCACGCAGCCGCAGGGCCTCGGCGATCTGGGCCACCCCGAGCCAGGTCGCGCCGCCGGCTCGGGCCGCGCGGGCGGACGGCTCCAGACCGTGCCCGTACGCGTCGGCCTTCACCACCGCCATCACCTCGGCGGACGGCGCGTGCCGGGTCAGCGACGCCACGTTGGCCGAGATGGCCCGCAGGTCCACCTCGGCCTCGGCAGGCAGCACCGGACGGCTCGGATCGTTCACACTGGCCAGTCTCTCAGGGTCGCGACGGCGCAGGGCACCGCGTCGAGCAACCGGCCGGCGTCCACCGGGCCGCCGGCGCTGGCCAGCGCGCCCGCGCGGCCGTGCACCGCCGCGGCCACCGCACCGGCGAGCAGCGGCTCGAGCCCGGCCGCGAGCAGGGTCCCGGCCACGCCGGCGAGCACGTCCCCGGAGCCCGCGGTGGCCAGCCAGGGCGGCCCGCCGCGCTGCGCCAGGGCGGTGCCGCCGTCCGGGGGGACGACGAGCGTGGTGGAGCCCTTGAGCAGCACGGTGGCGCCGGTGAGCTGGGCGGCGCGGCGGGCGTGCTCGAGCGGTCGGGCCTCGACCTCGGCCCGGTCGACCTCGGCCCGCCCGGTGTCGTTGCGGTCCAGCCGGGACAGCAGCCGGGCCAGCTCGCCCGCGTGCGGGGTGAGCAGGGTGGCTGCCTGCCGGCGTTCGGTCAGCAGGTCCAGGGCGCCGGCGTCGACCAGGCAGGGCAGCTCGCCGGCGAGCACGTCGCGGACCCGGTCGCCCTGGCCGTCGCCGGCGTCGGGATCGAGCCCCGGACCGAGCACCCACGCCTGCACCCGGCCCTGGCCGGGCACCACCTCGGGCCAGCGGGCGCGGACCAGGGCGGTCGGTTCGGCCGGCCCCAGGTAGCGGACCATGCCGACCCCGCTGCGCACCGCACCGCCGGTGCACAGCACTGCCGCGCCGGTGTAGCCGGTCCCGCCGGCCACCACGCCGAGGACGCCGCGCCGGTACTTGTCATCGCCGGTGGCCGGCCACGGCCAGGCGGCGGCCAGCGCCGCGTCGTCCAGGGCGGCCACGGTCGGCGTGCCGTCGGCGGCCAGGTCGTCCAAGCCGATGTCGACCAGCTCGAGCCGCCCCGCGTGCTCGACGGCCGGGGGCAGCAGCAGCGCGGGCTTGGCCACGCCGAAGGTCACGGTGACGTCCGCCCGGACCGCGCCGGGGCCGACCTCGCCGGTGTCCGGATGCACCCCGCTGGGCAGGTCGACGGCGACCACACAGGCGGCTGGCGCGGCGCGGTCCAGCAGCGCGACGGCCTCGGCGTCCAGGCCGGGTCGCCCGCCGATGCCCAGGATGCCGTCGACGAGAACGTCGGCCAGCCCGAGCACGTCCTCGGGCAGGTCCGCGGCGCGGTGCACCCGGCCGCCGGCTCGCCGCAGCGCCGCCAGACCCTGCGGGTGGGCGCGCTCGGCCAGCAGGACGGCGTCCACCCGCGCCCCGCGGGCGCAGAGCCGGGCTCCTGCCCACAGCGCGTCCCCGCCGTTCGAGCCGGCGCCGACCAGGAGCACCACGCGGGCGCCGTACACCCCGCCCCGGGACGACGCCAGCTCGCGGGCCACGACCGCAGCCAGACCCGCGGCGGCACGCTGCATCAGGGTGCCGTCCGGCAGCTGCGCCATCGTGGCGGCCTCTGCGCGGCGCACGGCGGCGACGTCCCAGGCGGTACTCATCGGCCCCATCATCGGGGGGTCAGGCGGACTCTGCCACCACGACCGCGCTGGCGATCCCCGCGTCGTGCGAGATCGACAGGTGCAGGTGGACGGCGCCCAGCTCGCTGGCCCGGGCCGCGACGGTGCCGCTGACCTGCAGCTCCGGGCGGCCGGTGTGGTCGGCCACCACGGTGGCGTCCAGCCAGTGCAGTCCGGCCGGTGCGCCCAGCGCCTTCGCGAGCGCCTCCTTGGCCGCGAACCTCGCCGCGAGGGAGGCCAGCGGCAGGCTCCGCTCGGATTCGGTGAACAGCCGGTCGACCAGCTTCGGGGTGCGCCCGATCGTCTCGCCGAAGCGCGCGACGTCCACCACATCGATGCCGACGCCGATGATCACGTCGCCGCTACTCGACCGTGACGGACTTGGCCAGGTTGCGCGGCTGGTCGACGTCCAACCCCTTGGCCATGGCCAGCTCGCAGGCGAACACCTGCAACGGAACGGTGGTGACCAGCGGGGCCAGCAGGGTCGGGGTCTGCGGCACCCGGATGATCGTGTCCGCGAAGGGGACCACGTCGTCGTCCCCCTCCTCGGCGATCACGATGGTGCGCGCACCGCGGGCCCGGATCTCCTGGATGTTCGAGACGACCTTGCCGTGCAGCGAGTCCCGACCGCGCGGCGAGGGGACGACCACGAACACCGGCAGCCCCTCCTCGATCAGTGCGATCGGGCCGTGCTTGAGCTCACCGGCCGCGAAGCCCTCGGCGTGGATGTACGCGAGCTCCTTGAGCTTGAGTGCACCCTCCAGGGCCACCGGGTAGCCGACGTGCCGGCCGAGGAACAGCACGACCTTGGCGTTGGCCATCTCGCGGCCCAGCTGGCGGACCGGCTCGATGGAGTCCAGCACCTGCTGGATCTGGTCCGGCACCTCGGCGAGCCGGCGCAGCAGCTCGCGCACCTCGTCCTCGTACTTGTTGCCGCGTAGCTGGGCCAGGTAGAGACCGAGCAGGTAGCAGGCGGTGATCTGGGCCAGGAACGCCTTGGTCGAGGCGACTGCGACCTCCGGCCCGGCGTGGGTGTAGATCACGGCGTCGGACTCGCGCGGGATGGTCGAGCCGTGGGTGTTGCAGATCGCGATGACCTTGGCGCCCTGCTCGCGGGCGTGCCGGACGGCCATCAGCGTGTCCATCGTCTCGCCGGACTGCGAGATGCCGACCACGAGCGTCTTCTCGTTGACCACCGGGTCGCGGTAGCGGAACTCGCTGGCCAGCTCGACCTCGGTCGGCACCCGGCACCAGTGCTCGATCGCGTACTTGGCGACCTGCGCGGCATAGGAGGAGGTGCCGCAGGCGATCACCACGATCTTGTCCACCGAGCGCAGTACGGACTCGCTGATCCGCAGCTCGTCCAGCACGAGGTGGCCTTCGGCGTCGGTGCGACCGAGCAGGGTGTCGGCCACCGCGCGAGGCTGCTCCTCGATCTCCTTCATCATGAAGTTCGGGTAGCCGCCCTTCTCGGCGGCGGAGGCGTCCCAGTCCACGTGGTACTCGGTGGTCTGCGCCGGGGCGCCGTCGAAGCCGATCACCGCGACGTCGTCCTTGGTGATGGTGACGACCTGGTCCTGACCCAGCTCGATGGCCTGCCGGGTGTACTCGATGAAGGCCGCCACGTCGGAGCCGAGGAAGTTCGCACCCTCGCCGCGGCCGACCACCAGCGGTGAGTTGCGGCGGGCGCCGACGACCACGCCGGGCTCGCCGGCGTGCACGGCGAGCAGCGTGAAGGCGCCCTCCAGCCGGTTGCAGACGGCGCGCATGGCCTCGGTCAGGTCACCCAGGTCTTCGTAGGCGCGGCCGACCAGATGCGCGGCCACTTCGGTGTCGGTCTCGGACGAGAACTGGACGCCGTCGGCGACCAGCTCGGCCTTGAGGGTGGCGAAGTTCTCGATGATGCCGTTGTGCACGAGGGCCAGCCGGCCGTCGGCACTCAGGTGCGGGTGCGCGTTCGCGTCCGTCGGGCCGCCGTGGGTGGCCCAGCGGGTGTGCCCGATGCCCGTGACGCCGAGCGGCAGCGGCTCGTCGGTCAGCGCCTTCTCGAGGTTGGCCAGCTTGCCCGCCCGCTTGTCGACGCTGAGCACGCCGTCGGCCTCGATGACGATCCCGGCCGAGTCGTAGCCGCGGTACTCCATCCTCCGCAGGCCCTCTAGCACGACGTCCAGGGCGCCCGTGCCGCCGACCGGACCGGTGTACCCGACGATTCCACACATGCCGCCAAGGGTAGCCTTGCCCGCCGTGGCCCCCGGCAACGGCGCCAGCCTGCCCACCCCGTACGTCGAGCTCGACCGTGCGGCCTGGGCGGGACTGCGCGCACAGACCCCGCTGACCCTCAGTGCGCCCGAGCTCGAGCGCCTGCAGGGTCTGGGCGACCGCGTCGACCTGGCCGAGGTCGAGGAGGTCTATCTGCCGCTGTCCCGGCTGCTCAACCTGTACGTGCGCGCGGCCGGGCAGCTGCACGGGGTGGCCCGGGACTTCCTGGGCGAGCGGCACGACCGGGTGCCGTTCGTGATCGGCATCGCCGGGTCGGTGGCGGTGGGGAAGTCCACGACCGCCCGCATCCTGCGCGACCTGCTGGCCGCCTGGCCGGACACCCCGTCGGTGGAGCTGGTCACCACGGACGGGTTCCTGCTGCCGAACGCCGAGCTCGAACGCCGCGACCTGTTGCAGCGCAAGGGTTTCCCGGAGTCCTACGACCGCCGCCGGCTGCTCCGTTTCGTGGCCGAGGTGAAGTCCGGCCGGGCCGAGGTGTCGGCACCGGTGTACTCGCACCTGACGTACGACATCGTGCCGGGCGCGCAGG
This sequence comes from Angustibacter sp. McL0619, assembly GCF_049994355.1. Taxonomy (NCBI): domain Bacteria; kingdom Bacillati; phylum Actinomycetota; class Actinomycetes; order Kineosporiales; family Kineosporiaceae; genus Angustibacter; species Angustibacter sp. McL0619. Next base: position 4,064,837 of record NZ_CP188257.1, read on the forward strand.
TGGTGGTCCGCCGTCCGGACGTGCTGATCGTCGAGGGGCTGAACGTGCTGCAGCCGCCCCGGCTGGACGCCCAGGGTCGGTCCGGCCTCGCGGTCAGCGACTTCTTCGACTTCTCGCTGTACGTGGACGCCAAGACCGAGGACGTCCAGCGCTGGTACGTCGAGCGGTTCCTGAGGTTGCGGCGCACGGCGTTCGCCGACCCGTCGTCGTACTTCCACCGGTACGCCGCGCTCAGTGACGAGGAGGCCGTCACCACCGCGCGCGGCATCTGGGAGCGGATCAACGAGCGCAACCTCGTGGAGAACATCCGGCCCACCCGCGGCCGAGCCACGCTGGTGCTCACCAAGGGCGCCGACCACGCCGTGACCCGGATCCGGTTGCGCAAACCCTGAGCGATGCCACGAGCACGGACTGCGCGGGACGTCTCGTGCGTGCACGAGCTCGGTGGGTCCTCAGCGGTCGATCATCTTCTGCATGGCCTCTGGGTAACGGTCGCCTTGGACCGACACGCTGGCTGACGCACCGTTGAGCTCGGCCAGATCCTCGACGGTGAGGTCGAGCTCGGCCGATCCCAGGTTCTCGTTGAGGCGCTCGAGGCGTCTGGTCCCGGGGATCGGTACGATCCACGGCTTCTGGGCGAGGAGCCAGGCCAGTGCTACCTGGCCTACGGTGGCGTTCTTGCGCTCGGCGACGTTGGTGACGAGGTCGACCAGGGCGAGGTTGGCTTCGAGCGCCTCGCGCTCGAAGCGGGGAAGAGAGGCGCGGATGTCTCCTTCGCCGAACTGGGTCGTGGCGCTCACCTGACCGGTCAGGAAGCCTCGTCCGAGCGGGCTGAACGGCACGAAGCCGATGCCGAGCTCCTCCAGCGCGGGCAGGATCTCGTCCTCGGGCTCGCGCCAGAACAGGGAGTACTCGCTCTGCAGCGCCGTGACGGGCTGGACGGCATGGGCGCGGCGGATCGTTCCAACGCCGGCCTCGGACATCCCGAAGTGGTGCACCTTGCCGGCCTCGATGAGCTCTTTGACGGTGCCGGCGACGTCCTCGATGGGCACGGCCGGGTCAACGCGGTGCTGGTAGAGCAGGTCAATGGCATCGGTGCGCAGGCGACGCAGCGAGCCCTCGACGGCGGCGCGGATGTCGTCCGGTCTGCTGCTGACACCGGTCTGGTTGCCGTCCTCGTCGAACGCGAACCCGAACTTGGTGGCGATCACGACGTCCTCGCGGACCGGTTCCAACGCCGCTCCCACCAGCTCTTCGTTGTGGAACGGGCCGTAGACCTCGGCGGTGTCGAAGAGGGTGACGCCTCGGTCGACTGCGGCGCGGATGAACGTGATCATCTCCTCGCGTGGCGGTCGTGGCCCGAAGGACTGGCTCATGCCCATGCAGCCCAGGCCGAGTGGGGACACCTGAAGGGCTTGCGAACCGAGGGTGCGTGCCTGCATGGTGCTTCTCCTTCTCTAGACGAAACCCTGTTTCGCTGTGCCTCCCAGATTCGAGGACAATGCCATGACTGCTACGAACGGGAGGCAAGCGTGAGGCTTCTCCTCACATCCGCCGGCGTCAAGAACGCCAGCATCCAGAAGGCGTTGGTCGAACTCCTGGGCAAGCCGATCGCGGACTCGAGCGCCCTGTGCATCCCCACCGCGCAGTACGGGCACCCGATGGTCGGCCCCGGCGTCGGTGCCTGGCGGTTCATCAGTGGGAATTCGGACCTTCCGATGGTCGACCTGGGTTGGAGGTCCGTCGGCGTGCTTGAGCTCACCGCACTACCCAGCATCGACGAAGAGCGCTGGGTGCCATTGGTGCGGGAGGCGGACGTCCTGCTGGTGGCGGGCGGCGATGCCCTCTACCTGTGCCACTGGATGCGAGAGTCCGGGCTGGCGGACCTGCTTGCGTCGCTCAGCGAGACGGTCTGGGTGGGGCTGAGCGCCGGGAGCATGGTGATGACCCCGAGGATCGGCGAGGACTTCGTCCAGTGGAAGCCCCCGACCGGTGACGACAGCACATTGGGCATCGTCGACTTCTCGATCTGCCCCCACCTGGCTGAGGACGGCAAGCCGGGCAACTCCATGGCCGAGGCGGAACAGTGGGCGGCCGGCATCTCGGGTCCGGCGTACGCGATGGACGACGAGACGGCCATCAAGGTTGTCGATGGCGCCGTCGAGGTCGTGTCAGAAGGGCACTGGCGGTTCTTTCCTGCCGAGCCGCCGACGCCGACCACGAGGCAGCCAAGCCTCAGTCCCTAGCGCAGTCCGGCGAACAGGTCGTCCTCGGGGAGCGGGCTGTCCGTGTGGTCCTGCACTCGCACGAACGTCTCGGTACCCATCAGCCGTGAGAAGCGCTCGAGGCCCATGCGCAGGAAGATGATGTTCTCCTCCTGGCTGGCGTGGGCGGCAAGCGCGTCGTACTTCTGCCCGGCGAACGGGGCGGTGTCGACCCACGTCGAGATCTCGTCGTCCGGCAGTCCGAAGTCGTCGGGCAGCTCCTCGTCGGGACGTTCCGCTGCGGCGTCGGCGAGCTCTGGCGCGAGCTCTCGGAAGACCTGGAACATCTCCTCCAGGCCCGAGCGCGGCGCCGTCGTCCAGTAGACCTTGGCCTGGATGCCACTGAGGGCCACCGCAGCCATGGTGACCCGATGCGCCTGGATGTGGTCGGGGTGACCGTAGAACCCGTTCTCGTCGTAGGTGACCACCACATCGGGCCGGTAGCGGCGGATCAGCTCGCTGAGCACGGCGGCCGCCTCTGCCACCGGGGTGGTCCAGAACGATCCCGGGGCGTCGTTGCTCGGCCAGCCCATCATCCCGGAGTCGCCGTAGCCGAGGAGCTCGAGGTCACTGACCTGGAGGACGCGACAGCTCTCTTCGAGCTCGAGGCGCCGGGCGGCCGCGACGGCGGCCGGCTCGTGACCGGGATCGCCCGGCTTGACCCCGCCGGGCCCGTCGCCGCAGCGACCGTCGGTGCAGGTCACCAGGACCGTCCGGATGCCCTCACTGGCATACCGGGCCAGCACGCCGCCCGTCCCGGTCGCCTCGTCGTCGGGATGGGCGTGGACCGCCATCAGCGTCAGCCGTCGAGGCTCTGGCCCGGAGTGCGACACGTTCGATGACCTCTCGATCGCTTGTGAAACTCGCCCCCACGACACTGCCATACCGACGAGCCGCCGGCGGCCACGGCCCCCGTCAGGCCGTCTCTGGCGGCTGCCTGCGGACCTGGAAGCGTCGCACCTCCTGCGGCCAACCGCAGGCCACCGCGATCTTTCCCGCCCACAGCCGCGCCGCCTCCTCGTCGGCCACGTCCACGACCGCGAAGCCGCCGAGGTACTCCTTGGACTCGACGTACGGACCGTCGGTGAACAGCGGGGTGCCGCTCGACGCATCGACACTGAAGACCGGGGCCGTATCGTCCAGGCCGCCGGTGAAGATGAGGACCCCGGCGGCCTTCATCTGCGCGACCAGCGGCCGCAGAGCCTTGGACTTCTCGCGCAGCTGCTCGTCCGTGTGGTCCGGAACCCAGGTGTCGTTGAAGGCGATGAGGTACTCGGTCATGTCCCCTCCTCTTGGCGGGTGGCCACCGCGGCCGACCTCCACCTTCTCTACGAACGGCGGATCCACGATTCGACATCACGTCAGGAACTCATAGCGCGCGTGGGAGGCGTACTCCAGCTTCGCTGAGAGGCGCATCGACCGCCACGCGCGCAGACTAACCGACAGCCGTCGGTTCGCATCGGTCAGTGTTCACGCCCCCCTTCCCCACTTGTGATGAGTGTTGGGGGCCTCAACGACGGTTGAGACCCCGATACCTCCCCACAAGTGGGCGCGGGCGGGCACGGGGACGTCGGACGTCGGACGCCGGACGTCGCACCACGGCAGGATGGGCCCCATGCTCCAGCTCCGGCTCGTCGTCCCGACCGCTCGTCGCGAGCCGATCGAGAAGCTCCTGCTGGCCGACCCGCGAGTGGTCAACGTGGTCGTCCTGCGGGACGCCGCCCTGGACCCGGTCGGTGACGCCGTCAGCTGCGACGTCGCCCGCGAGGCCGCCAGCGACATCATCGCCAGGCTGCGCGAGCTCGGGCTTGACGACGGCGGCACCGTGGCCATCCAGGAGGTCACCGCCTCACCGTCGAAGGCAGCTCGGCGGGCCGAGGAAGCGGCACCGGGCAACCCGGACGACGGGGTGGTCTGGGACATCGTCACCGGCCAGGCCTACGAGCACGTGCGCCCGTCCTGGACGTTCTACGTGTTCCTCACCCTGGCCACGATGATCGCCTCCATCGCGGTCATCGAGGACTCGTCCATCCTCGTGGTGGGCGCCATGGTCGTCGGTCCCGAGTACGGCGCGGTGGCCGGCGTCGCCTTCGGCTTCGCGATGCTGGAACGGCGGCTGATCGGCCGCGGGATCAGGCTCCTGCTGCTCGGCTTCACGGTGGCCATCCTGATCACCGCGGTCTTCGCGCTGCTGTGGGCCGCACTGGGCTGGATCGACAGCGACACGCTCAACTCACCTCGACCGCAGACCGGGTTCATCTGGCGGCCGGACCACTGGTCCCTGGTCGTGGCGGTCCTGGCCGGGGTCGCTGGGACGCTGTCCCTGACGGCGGGGCGGACCGCCGTCCTGGTGGGCGTCTTCATCTCGGTCACCACGGTGCCCGCGGCCGGAAACTTGGCCCTCGCCCTGGCGCTCGCGGACCCCTCGGAGCTGCGCGGATCGGGCGCCCAGTTGCTGCTCAACCTGGTCGGGATGATCGCGGCCGGCGCGATCGTCCTGGTGCTGCAGCGCGTGGTGTGGGCGCGCTGGGGTCGGCTGGTGCGGTTCGACGCCCGCGGCCGACTGATCCGGCCGCGCGCACGCTAGAGGGCCAGGCGCGCCTTGACGACGACGGCGAGCCGGTCGGCGACGATCTTGGCGTGCTCGGCCTCACCGGCCTCGACCATCACCCGCACCAGCGGCTCCGTGCCGGACGGGCGCAGCAGCACCCGACCCTGCCCGGCCAGCTCGAACTCCGCCTCGCGCACCGCGGCCTGCACGTGCTCGTCGTCCGCGGCGCGGGCCTTGTCGACGTCCGCGACGTTCACCATCACCTGCGGCAGCCGCCGCATGACGCCGGCCAGATCGCCGAGCGGACGTCCGGTCTGGGCCACCTGGGAGGCCAGCAGCAGGGCGGTCAGCATGCCGTCGCCGGTGGTCCCGTGGTCGGACAGGATGACGTGGCCGGACTGCTCGCCGCCCAGCGTGAAGCCGCCGGAGCGCATCCGCTCGAGGACGTAACGGTCACCCACCGCGGTCTGCTCGACGACGATGCCCTCGCGCTCCATGGCCTGCAGCAGGCCGAGGTTGCTCATCACGGTAGCGACCAGGGTGTCGTCGGTCAGCGCCTGCCGCTCGCGCAGCGCCAGGGCCAGCACGGCCATGATCTGGTCGCCGTCCACGAGCTCACCGCCGGCGTCCACGGCGAGGCAGCGGTCGGCGTCCCCGTCCAGTGCGACCCCGAGGTCCGCACCGTGCTGGACGACCGCTGCCTGCAGGTTGCCCATGTGGGTCGAGCCGTAGCCCTCGTTGATGTTCAGACCGTCCGGCTCGCCGCCGATCACGTCGACCCTGGCGCCGGCAGCGGTCAGCAGGGCGGGCGCGACGACGCTGGCGGCGCCGTGCGCGCAGTCCACCACGAGGTGCACGCCGTCCAGCCGGTGCGGCAGCACGGCCAGCAGGTGCGCCACGTAGTCCTCCGCGGCCGCGCCGTCCTGCCGGACCCGCCCGACGGCTGCTCCGGTCGGGCGCTTCCACGGCTCGCGGAGCCGCTGCTCGATGGTGTCCTCGATGACGTCGTCGAGCTTGTGCCCACCGCGGGCGAAGAACTTGATGCCGTTGTCCGGCATGGCGTTGTGCGAGGCCGAGAGCATGACGCCCAGATCGGCGCCCCGGGCCGCGGTCAGGTATGCCACGGCGGGCGTGGGCAGCACGCCGACGTCCAGAACATCGATCCCGGCGCTGGCCAGCCCGGCCACCACGGCGGCGGACAGGAACTCGCCGGACGCCCGCGGGTCGCGGCCGACGACCGCGAACGGTCGGTGTCCGGCGAAGGCGCCGGTGTCGGCGAGCACGTGCGCCGCCGCGACCGAGAGGTCCAGCGCGAGCTCGGCCGTGACATCTCGGTTGGCGAGCCCCCGGACCCCGTCGGTCCCGAACAGTCGTGCCACAAGTGCGCCTCTCGTCGAGCGGGTGGACCAAACGACGACGGCCCCGGGGAACGCTACCCCCGAGGCCGTCGGCGTGCGCGCGCCCACGGATGCGGGCCGCGCGGTGGATCAGCGCTTGCTGTACTGCGGAGCCTTGCGGGCCTTCTTCAGACCGGCCTTCTTGCGCTCGATGGCGCGCGGGTCGCGGGTCAGGAAGCCGGCCTTCTTCAGCGTCGGGCGGTTGGCCTCTTCGTCGACCGCGTTCAGCGAGCGGGCAATGCCGAGACGCACCGCGCCGGCCTGGCCGCTGGGGCCGCCGCCGTGCACGCGCGCGATGACGTCGTAGGAACCGTCCAGCTCGAGCACCTTGAAGGGCTCGTTGACGATCTGCTGGTGGACCTTGTTGGGGAAGTAGTGCGCCAGCTCGCGGCCGTTGATGGTCCAGCGACCGGTGCCCGGGACGATCCGGATGCGCGCGACGGCCTCCTTGCGACGGCCGGTGGCCGCAGCAGGGGAGGTGACGACGACACGCCGCGCGGGCGCCTCGGTGGACTCGGTGGTGTAGTTGCTCGGCGCGTCCTCTGCGTCGAGCTCGACCTCGGTGGTGGACTCAGCCACGGTTCTCCTCGTGCTCCTGTTAGGTGCTGCTGGTGACTCGGCCGTGGCTTACTGCGCGACCTGGATGATCTCGAACGGCTGGGGCTTCTGCGCGGCGTGCGGGTGCTCCGAGCCGGCGTAGACCTTCAGCTTGCCGAGCTGGGCGGCGGCCAGGGAGTTCTTCGGCAGCATGCCCTTGACGGCCTTCTCGACCGCCTTGGTGGGGTACTTGTCGAGCATCTCGATGTACGTGCGCGAACGCAGGCCGCCCGGGTAGCCCGAGTGGCGGTAGGCACGCTTCTGCTCGAGCTTCGCGCCGGTCAGGGCGACCTTCTCGGCGTTGATCACGATCACGAAGTCACCGGTGTCCACGTGCGGCGCGAAGGTGGCCTTGTGCTTACCGCGCAGCAGCACGGCGACCTGGCTGGCGAGCCGGCCCAGCACGACGTCGGTGGCGTCGATGACGTGCCACTGGCGGTCGACCTCGCCGGGCTTCGGGGTGTAGGTACGCACGGTCGTAGCCTTCGTTCTCGTCTACAGATGGTCAAGCACCGGTGCTGGCGCCCGCTGGCATTGGTGTCGCGCTCGCGGCGCCGCCCCTGATCAGGGGCACACCGGACACGCACGACGACGTCCCAGAGTACCTGTCCTGCGCACCGAGGGTCAAAACGCGCTCCCCACCACTCGAAACCAGAGTACTGGGGCACCTCCGCGACCTCAGGTGCCCCAGTTCTCTTGTCTGGCCGGACCGGTTCAGGGTTCGACGAGGACGGCCACCGTTCGGGCCGGCACGGTCGCGGTGCCGGACGTCGAGTCCCAGCTCGTGCCCTTGACCACCGGGTCCGACCCGGCCGACTGCACCGCGGACAGCGCGAGCGCGTGCCCGCTCAGTCCCGGCACCACCTGGCTGACCGCAGACGGAGTCGCGTTGACCACCACGACGAGCCCGCGCAGGCTGCGGTCGACGTCCGGACCGACCGTGTCGTCGATCCGCATCACGAGCACGCCCGGGTGCGCGGACGGCGTCCCGCTGGCCGGGAAGCCCACCTTTGCTCCGATCAGGTCGGCCGAACCGAGCCGGAACAGCCTGGACGACGAGCGGAGCCGAAGCAGGTCCTGCGCGGCGGCCGAGGCGCTGGCCACCTGCGCCGCGGTCGGCTTGAGCGCGGCGTCCGCCAGCAGCGGCCTCTGGAACGGCCACTTCGCCTCGTTGTCCGCCTTGGGCGGCAGCCCGTGGCCGAAGCCGTTGTCCGCGCCGGTCCAGTCCAGGGTGTTGAACCAGTCGCCCGAGTCGAAGCTGTTGCGGTCCAGCGACTTACTGCGTAGCAGGTCCGCGCCGGCGTGCCAGAACGACGGCGACTGGCCCAGCGCCGTGGTGGCCAGCGAAAGCGTGTTCATCCGGATCCGGTCGCTCATCGCCGTCGCCTGCGGCAGCTTGTAGGTCAGCGCGTCCCACAACGTCTCGTTGTCGTGCGCGTCGACGTAGCTGATCACCTCGGCCGGCTGGTCGGCGTACCCGGCGGGGTTGCCGTTGTAGTCGATCTGGTCGCCCCGGACGACGTCCCCGGCGGTGTCCCGGAACGTGTACGCGCGCAGGTTGCCGGCCATCCCGAGCTCGACCAGGTCGGTGGCGTGGGCCAGCGTGGCAGCCTGCTGGGCCGCGTCGCCGTTAACCGCGGCGCCGTTCGGGTCCCCGGCCAGGCCGGAGCCCAGACCCTGGACCCGCGGGTCGTCGTCGAACGGCCCGCCACCCCGGACTGCGTCGCGAAGCCGGTCGCTGAACGTGCCGATGCCGGTGCCGCCGAGCTGGCCCTGGGTGGCCTGGTAGAAGAGCGCGTTGTTCGCCACCTCGCCAAAGTTCCAGCCCTCGCCGTACAGGTAGATCCGCTTGCCGTCGACGCCGTCACGGCCGAGGGTGAGCGCGTCCAGCGCGTGCCGGACGGCGAGCATGTTCGCCTTCGAGGCGTGGCCCATCAGGTCGAACCGGAACCCGTCGACCTTGTACTCACGGGCCCAGCTGACCACCGAGTCGACCATCAGCTTCTGCGCCATGGCGTGCTCCGTGGCGACGTTCTGGCAGCAGGTGGAGGTCTCGACCGCGCCGGTGCCGGGGTTCAGCCGCTGGTAGTAGCCGGGCACGATCCGGTCCAGCACGGACGTCGGCGCCTGGCCGGAGGCCGAGGTGTGGTTGTAGACCTGGTCCAGGACGACACGGAGCCCGTCCGCGTGCAGCGCCCCGACCATGGTGCGGAACTCACGCACCCGCGCAGTGCCGTTGGGATTGGTCGCGTACGAGCCCTCGGGCGCCATCCAGTGGTACGGGTCGTAGCCCCAGTTGTAGCCGTCGGTGGCCGCCTGCGCGGTGACGCAGGCCTGCTGCTGCTCGGAGTCCGGCGCGAACGAAGGCAGGTCGCAGTTCGGCGTCGTGCGGTCGGACGCGTCCTCCGGCACCGAGGTCAGGTCGAACGTCGGCAGCAGGTGCACGGTGTTCAGCCCGGCATCCGCCAGCGCCTTGAGGTGCTCGGTGCCGGCGCCGTCGTCCGCGAACGCCAGGTAGCCGCCGCGGTGCGCGGCCGGCACGCTCTGGTCGCCGACCGAGAAGTCCCGCACGTGCAGCTCGTAGATCGTCGAGTCGACCGGGTTCGCGAGCGTCGGCGACGCGGTGCTGCGCCACTGGTTCGGCCGGAGCGCGGCGTCGTCCAGGTCTGCGACCACCGACCGGGCCGAGCCGGTGGTCAGCGCCAGCGAATAGGGGTCGGTGACCTGGTTGTGCTCGACGACCTTCGTGGTCGGCGCGTACACGCTGACGTCGTACAGGTACTGCGCGTTCCGCCAGGACGACGAGCCGCGCGCCGACCACACGCCGGAGTCCGAGCGCTGCAGCTGGATCCGTTGCGGCGCAGCACCTGTCCGGCCCGGACGCCAGAGCAGCAGGTCGACGTCCTGGGCCGTGGGAGCCCACAGCGCGAGTGCAGGTGTCGAGCCGCGCCAAGTCATGCCGAGGTTCGCCGAGGCTGCGCCGGCGTAGAGATCGTCCAGCACGCCAGGCAACTGCACGCCGGTGGCATCGGTGAGTCGGCCGAGCGAGTCGTACTGCCCCACCGCCACCTGGCCGCGCAGGATGCGACCGGCCTGGGCGGCCGTCGCGGGAGCCAGGCGCAGCGCCAGGAACCCTTGCAGCTGTGGGTACTTGGCGACCACGGACGCCGGTAGCCCTCGCGCGTCATAGCGCAGCGCCGCGGACTCGCCGCCGGTCACGGCCTCGTCGTCCACGGCGAGACCACCGGACGCCGACCAGTGCAACCGCCAGCGCAGCTGCTCGGGCGGCGTCCCGGCCGGCAGCGCGGTGGCCGGCCAGGCGATCAGGTTGCGGGACACCCAGTGCGCCTTCGCCTTGGACAGGTCGGGTGCGGCGCCGGCGCGTGACGTGGCCACGGTCAGCACATGCGAGCTCAGGGTGTACGAGAACGTCGTCACCACCCCTGCGCCCGGCACGGTGAACGCGATGTTCGCGCCGGTCGGCGAGCCGCCTGCGCCGTAGCTCTCGTCCCAGCTGAGCCCGTGCGCCGCCTTGACCTCGTAGTCCCCTGCGGGGATCTGGTCGGTGCTCCAGGTGAACACCCCGTCGCCGTCGGGATCCTGCAGCCACGGCCGCATGCAGTCCGGGCTCCAGTCGGCCGGGCAGCCCAGCTCGGACTGGAACGACCCGGGCGCCGTCACGATCGGGCCCTCGGCGTCCGAGGTCACGTAATGGGTGGACTGGTCGTAGTAGAAGCTCACCGGTCCGGCGGGCGCGGTGTAGGAGATGTTCGGGCCGTCCTTGACGCCACCGGCGCCGTAGTTGACGTCCCACGTCTTGTTGAGGGCGGCCTTGTAGGCGTGCGGGGCCTCCGGCAGCGTGTACGTGCCCTTCCAGATCTGGTCCTTGGGGTCCAGGGTGAGCTGGGCCTGGTCACACGCCGGGTCCCAGTCAGCGGCGCAGCCCATCTCGGAGTTGTGGTCGCCGGGCACGCTGACGTTGTCCGGCTGGACGACCGGGCCGACGCCGCCGCCACCGCCACCGGTCGGCGCCGGATCGCCGACGACGCCGTAGGTGGACGTCGCGGAGTATCGGCCGCTGGAGTCCTTGAGCACCGAGCGGTACTCGACCAGCGTGCCCTTGGCCAGCCCCGAGGTGTCGTGGAAGACCCGGTACGGCGCGTTGTCGTCCGTGCCGAGCCGCTGCCAGGTGCTGGTGCCCACCGGCCGGAACGCGAAGGTCACCTCGGCGAGGGCGTTGTCCGGCACCGAGACGCCGATCTCGGCGCGACCGCCGACGACGCCGCCGGGCTGCGGCGACGCCGGGTAGACGGCGGGCGCGTGGTTGCTGCGGTCGACGGCCCTGGTGGCCCTCCAGACCGCCACAGACAGTGGTGCGACGGTGATCTGGGTGCGCTGCTCACCGTTGGTGCGCAACGACTTCGTGCTGCCGAGCAGCGGCCTGAACGTCGCGTTGCGGCCGAACGTGGCGACCTCGACGGTCTTCGCGGACGTCGAGTTGTTGGCCGCCACCAGATACTCGACCTTGGACTTGCGGTCGACCCGGCTGAACGCGTAGATGCCTGCGGCGGACGACGCGTAGCGGTGCACCTGGGTACCGTCGGCCAGCGCCGGGTTGGCCTGGCGCAGCGCGGCGACCTGCTTGATCGCCCGGTACATCGGCGAGCCGGTCAGGTACCGGTCCTTCGACCCCGGTGTGCCGCCGATGACCACCGGGTCGTCGTTGTACTCGGCCACCTGGCTGGCGAACATGTCCTGCCGCGCGGACTGGTCGTTGCCACCGCCCGCACCCGTGAAGCCCTGCTCGTCGCCGTAATAGACGACGGGCTGCCCGCGGGTCAGATACATCAGCTGGTGGGCGAGGGTGTCCCGCTGAAGCTGTTCGGCGGGATCGCTGACCCCACCGGCCTTGAGGAAGTATCCGATCCGGCCCATGTCGTGGTTGCCGAGGAACGTCGGCAGCTCGTACGCGTTGGAGTCGGTGTCGGTGTAGTAGTCGTCGCCGGCGAACAGGTCGCGCACCTCGTTGGTCGGCTTGCCGAGCGCGAAGTCCTTCGCCGCGGCCTGGAACCCGAAGTCCAGCGTGGCGGGCAGCTTGCCAGTGGTCGTGTACTGCGACATGAAGCTCGGCCGCGCATCGTAGACCTCGCCGAACATGAAGAAGTCGTCGTTGCCCTGGGCCTTCGCCTCAGCCTGCATGGCCGGTGAGAAGGACTGCCAGAACTCCATGTTGACGTGCTTGACGGTGTCGATCCGGAAGCCGTCGATGCCGAAGTCCACCCACGACTTGTAGATGTCGGTCATACCCTTGAGCACCGCGGGCTGCTCGGTGAACAGGTCGTCCAGGCCGACGAAGTCGCCGTACTCCGCGCTCTCGCCGGCGAAGGTCGAGTCACCGCGGTTGTGGTAGTACGTCGGGTCGTTCAGCCAGGCCGGCACCTTCACGGTCTTGTCGGCCTCGGTGCGGAAGGTCGGCGTGTACGGGAACGACGTCGCGGCGTCCAACGTCGGGAAGGTGTCGGTGCCCGCGTAGTCCTTGTCGTCAAAGGTGTTCCCAGCGGCGTCCTTGTACGGCTTGGTCGCCTTGTCGATGTAGGTGTACTGCTGCTGGGTGTAGTCGATGACGTCCGCGGTGTGGTTGGTGATGATGTCGAAGAAGACCTTCATCCCCTTGCGGTGCGCGGCGGCCACCAGGTTCGTCAGGTCGGCGTTGGTGCCCAGGTGCGGATCGACCTGGGTGAAGTCGGTGATCCAGTAGCCGTGGTAGCCGGCACTGGCATCGGACCCGCTGCCCTGCACCGGGCGGTTCTTGAACGACGGGGTCAGCCAGATCGCGGTCGTGCCCAGGCCCTTGATGTAGTCCAGCTTCCCGGTCAGGCCCTTGAGGTCGCCGCCGTGGTAGAAACCCTTCGCGGTCGGGTCCAGGCCGGTCTCGAGCCGTCCACCGGTCAGGCCGCCGGCGTCGTTGGCCGTGCTGCCGTTGGCGAACCGGTCGGCCATCACGAAGTACATCCGCTCGCGGGTCAGCGGTGCCCGCAGGCTCGGCTGGGCCAGCGCCTTGTCGGCCGCCGTCACGGGGCCAGGCAGGTCGGTCGGCGCGATGCCGATCCGGTGGCTGGCGTGGTCGTAGCTGAACTCCAGGGTCGCGTCCCCGGCCAGGGTGATCGCGATGTTGGCGCTGCCGCCGTCCTTGCCGTAGCTCTCGTCCCACGAGTCGTTGAGCGCGACCTTCAGCTCGTAGGACCCGGCCGGCACCGCGAACCGGGCACTGAACACCGCGCTGTCGCCGACCCGCTGCAGGTGCGTCTGTGCGCAGGCCGGGTCCCAGTCACCGGAGCAGCCGAGCTCGCTCTGCAATGAGCCGATCAGGGTGACCGTGGCCGGCACGGGCGTGGGTTCGGCGGCTCTGGCCGGCGCCGCCGCCGGCGCCGCCAGCAACGCCCCCAGCAGCGCCAGGACGGCGAGCACCGCCCACGGTGCGGGGAGGGTGCTCAGGATCCGACGGTGGTGCGAGGCAGCCATGGCGCGCTCCCAACGAGGCGGACGTCGATGTCCGAGGTGTCCGTTTGGTGCGTGACAATAGTCCCGGTTGCCGCCTTGAGGAAGGGCTGACCGAAAGTTTCTGCAAGTTCTTTCAGTACGAAGACCCGGCCGGCGGCGTCCTGCGCGGCGGGTCGACCCACTGCAGTGGCAGCGACTCGTGCAGGTTCGCGCGCTCCGTACGCAGGTGCATGGACGTGCGCGGGCGCAGCAGGAGGGTCAGTAGCGTCGCCGCCGCGAGCGCCAGCATGCACGTGGCCACCAGGTAGAACCACGGCACCGGGTAGGCCAGCGAGGAGAGAGAGTCCAGCAGCAGACCGACTGCGAGCACCACCCCGAACGTGCGGCACTCGCTGACCCGGTGCAGCACCCCGAACACCAGCAGGCAGCTGACCAGCACGACTCCGAGGTCGAGCAGGGCGCTCCACTGACCCGGCGTGTGCAGCTCGGCCATGGCCCAGCCGGCGGCGGTGGACATGTCCAGGTGCCGGGTGCGCCCGTAGGCCCGCATGAACTCAGGCCACTGGCCGGCCACCATCCACAGGCGCAACGCGGCCAGCGCGACCAGTGAGACCAGCAGCGCGCAGGCAGCGCGCACCGCATCGGGCGCGGCACCCCAGTCGCCGCGCTCAGCAGGGATCTCAAGATCCCGGACGTCGAACACCGTGGCCTCCAGCCGCCGGCCCGCACGTGGCCGCCTGGAACCGCGATCGTGCGGGTCGTCGTCACAGTGACCCTAAGCGTGCGGGCCCCCGCACGTCAGCGGTCGTGACCCAACCCCCGCCCAGTCGTGACCGAACGGAGATCAGCCGGTCCCGGGCCCTGAGGCCCCGGCCTCCAGGTCGTGCCGCAGGACGGCGTCCTCGATCACCGGCGTCCGCCACAGCAGCACGATCACGATCCCGGTCAGCGCCACCATCGCGATGGTCAAGGCGTAGTACCACCACGGCGACGGTACGGCGAGCGAGCCGAGGGTGTTCAGACCGCCGGCGGCACTCAGGACCAGGGCGAGGTTGCGGGCCCACGGCGTGCCACTGCCGACCCGCAGAACCAGCGGGATCAGCAGCAGCAAGGCGCAGAGCAGGCTGAACACCGCGGAGTCGAAGTGCCCGGGCACCTCGCGCTTGGCGATCTCCAGACCCAGGAACGTCCCGGTGTCCAGGTGCTTGTAGTCGGCGTAGGCCTGCACGAAGGACATCCGTGCGTAGTGGCACACCAGCACCCGGACCACGCCGATCCCGATCGTCACCAACAGGAGCAGCCGCACCCACGTCACCCTGGCCATGCCCAACACGTTCCCGCTCATCGCTGCCTCGCCACCCTGCCCTCGTCCCACACCGGTTCGTCTGACTCGTAGACCGTGCCGTCCGCCCCGAACACCAGGAACCGGTCGAAACCCCTGGTGAACCATCGGTCGTGCGTCACGGCCAGGACCGTACCCTCGAACACCGACAGCCCCTCTTCGAGCGCCTCGGCCGAGTGCAGGTCGAGGTTGTCGGTCGGCTCGTCCAGCAGCAGCAGGGTCGCGCCGCTCAGCTCGAGGAGCAGGATCTGGAACCGCGCCTGCTGCCCGCCGCTGAGCGATTCGAAGACCTGCTCACCGGCGCGCGCCAGCTCGTAGCGGTCCAGTGCCCGGGCCGCCTGCTCGCGGGGCAGTCCGTCGCGGTGCTCGTCGCCGCGATGCAGGATCTCCAGCAGCGTGCGACCGACCAGCCGCGGGTGCTCGTGGGTCTGCGCGAACCAGCCGGGGCGCACCCGCGCGCCGAGCCGGGCCCGACCGCCGTGCTCGACGGGGGCGATGACGACGTCGTCGACCGGGCGGTGCTCGGCGTCCGGGTCGCTGCCGCCAGCGGCCAGCAGGCGCAGGAAGTGCGACTTCCCGGACCCGTTCGAGCCGAGCACGGCGACGCGCTCGCCGTACCAGACCTCCAGGTCGAAGGGCTTCATCAGACCGGCCAGCTCGAGGCGCTCGCAGATGACGGCACGCTTGGCGGTACGGCCCCCCAGCAGCCGCATCCGGACGTTCTGCCGCTGTGGCAGCTCCTCGGGCGGGCCGGCCTCCTCGAACTTCGCCAGCCGCGTCTTGGCCGCCTGGTAACGGCTGGCCAGCCCGTCGTTGTACGCCGCCTTGATCTTGTACATCTGGACCAGGTCCTTCAGCTTCTGGTGCTCCTCGTCCCAGCGCCGGCGGAGCTCCTCGAGCTTGGCGAACCGCGCCGCGCGCGCCTCGTGGTAGGTCGAGAAGTGCCCGGGATGCACCCAGGCTGTGCTCCCGGCCGCGCCCGGCTCGAGCGTGGCGATCCGGCTGGCGGCCCGGTCCAGCAGCTCGCGGTCGTGGCTGACCAGCAGCACGGTCTTGGGCGTCTCACGCAGCCGCTCCTCCAGCCAGCGCTTGGCCGGGACGTCGAGGAAGTTGTCCGGCTCGTCGAGCAGCAGCACCTCGTCGGGACCGCGCAGCAGCGCCTCCAGCACCAGCCTCTTCTGCTCACCACCGGACAGGGTGCGCACCTCGCGCCACTGCGCCTTGTCGTACGGCACGCCGATCGCGGCGACGGTGCAGACGTCCCACAGCGTCTCCGCCTCGTAGCCGCCGGCGTCGGCCCAGTCCGCGAGCGCCTGCGCGTACCGCATCTGGATGGCCTCGTCGTCCGACTCCATCATCAGCAGCTCAGCGTCCTCGAGCGCCTCGGCGGCCGCGCGCACCCGCAGCGGGGCGACGGTCAGCAGCAGGTCGCGGACGGTGGTGGTGTCGCGCATCTGGCCGACGAACTGACGCATCACACCGAGCCCGCCGCTGCGCGTGACGGCGCCGGCGTGCGCATCCAGGTCGCCGGCGATGATCCGCAGCAACGTCGTCTTGCCGGTGCCGTTCGGGCCGATCAGCGCGACGGTGGCGCCGTCCCCCACCCGGAACGAGACGTCGTCCAGCAGGGGCCTGCCGTCTGGCAGGTGGTAGCTGATGGCGTTCAGGTCGACGTGTCCCACGAGCGACAAGTCTCCTCTGTCCGGTCCCTGCCCGGCACCTGGATATTCCAGGCCGCGATGTCAGGGGGTCGCGCGAAGCAGTGCCCGGTAGCCGGCAGCGGCTGCGAGGGCCGCGACGAGCAGCGGCAGCGCCACCATCGTGACCAACGTGGAGGAGTCCGCGAACCAGTCGAAGAACGCTCCCCAGGCGTCGCGCCAGGTGAGCAACGCGGCCACCGCGCCGAGCAGCAACCCCACGGCCACCGACAGCGCGAACACCCCGTGCTGACGCCACCGGTGGTGCACGACGCCGACCCCCATCATCACCGCACCCAGCAGCACGAACGGGACGGCGTAGACCACGAGCTGGGCCGCTGCGTTGTCCTGCACCAGTCCCGGCACGCGGAAGAAGTGCAGCTGGACGCCGAACCCGTCGCTGGCACCCTCCAGGTAGCGCAGCACCGTCAGAACCGCTGCGAACGCCAGCGACCCGAGCACCAGCACCAGTCCGGTGCCTGCAGCGAAGGCGCGCCGGGTCACGCCCGCGCCCAGCGCGAACGGGAAGATCTGGGCGATCGTCTGGTACGCCCAGACCGCGACCACGACGTAGATCGAGGCGATACCCCCGCTGAAGCCCTGGGCGCGGCTGGCCGGATCGAGCAGAGCCTGGATGACCAGGTTGATAGCCAGCGACGAGGCCAGGATCAGCCACGGCCAGGCGATCGTGTACCCGAACGCGATCAGGTGCAGCCGGGACGCGGTCAGCACGTGCTTCATCGCAGCACCTCCGTGCTGGGTTGGTCGACCAGTTGGTTGGTCTGTTGAGTGGTCGGTTGAGTGGTCGGTTTGGCGGTCGGGGGGCCGGTCAGCTCGCTGCCGGCCGGCTGCGGGCAGCCGCCGGCCTGGGTGGTGCGTACGACCAGCTGCTGCAACGACAGCGGCTCCACGGTGAGCCCGGCTCGCCGAGCCTGCGCCCGGACGTCGTCCGCGGCGCGGGTGCGCACCGTGACCCGGGCGAGTCCGGCCAGCTGCTCGCAGTGCAGCACCCGGCGTCCGTTGACCACGTCCTTGACCACGGCGGCCGGGCCGCTGACCACGATGGCTCCGGCGCGCAGCTCGTCCGCGTCCTCGTCGACCAGCACCCGCCCGTGGTCGACCACCACGACGTGCTCGAGCAGCTCCGCGACCTCGTCGATCAGGTGGGTGGACAGCACGACCGTGCGCGGGTGCTCGGCGAAGTCGGCGAGCAGCCGGTCGTAGAAGGTCTGGCGTGCCACGGCGTCCAGACCCAGGTAGGGCTCGTCGAAGAACGTGAGCTCGGCCCGCGAGGCGAGCCCCACCACGACGCCGAGCGCCGAGCGCATGCCGCGGGACAGCTTGCGGACCCGTCGTCCCAGCGGCAGCTCGTACTCGGCGAGCAGCTGGTCGGCGAACGCGTCGTCCCAACCCGGGTGCAGCAGCCGGGCGGCGGCCAGGACGTGGCAGACCCGGTAGGCGTCCGGGTAGGCCTGGCCCTCGGCGACGAAGCAGGTGCGGGCCAGCACGTCCGGGTTCTCGTACGGGTCCTCACCGAAAAGCCTGGCCTGGCCGGAGGTCGGCACGTCCTGTCCGGTCAGCAGCTGCATCAACGTCGTCTTGCCGGCGCCGTTGCGGCCGAGCAGCCCGTGGATCCGGCCCGCCTCCAGCGCCAGGTCCACCTGGTCGACCGCGGTCACCTCGCGGAAGCGCCGGGTCAGTCCGGCGGCCTGCACCACCGCGCTCATGCCCGCACCACCGCGTCGTCCAGCAGCCCCTTGATCTCGTCTGGCCCCAGGCCGAGCTTGCGTGCTTCGGCGACCAGTGGCTCGACGTACTGGCGGGCGAAGTCCGCCCGCCGTCGCTGCCGGAGCAGGTCGCGGGCCCCTGCGCTGACGAACATGCCGATACCCCGTCTCTTGTAGAGGACCCCGTCAGCGACCAGGCGGTTGATGCCCTTCAGCGCCGTGGCGGGGTTGATCCGGTGAAACGCGGCGAGCTCGTTCGTCGAGGGGACCTGGGTCTCCTCGGCGAGGCTGCCGTCGATGATCGCGGACTCGAGCTGCTCGGTGATCTGCACGAACAGCGGTCGGTCGTCGAACACCATCACCGGTTCCTTGGTTCATTACTCACGTAACTAACCATGCAACCTGGACGGGCCGGCCGTCAAGCCCTTTCGCCGGACCGGGCCCGGAACCAGTCAGACCGGCGGCAGGCTACGGACCGCGCGGGCCTGCTCGCTGCGGACGGCGAGCTCGTCGTCCGGCGGGTAGACCACCTCCTCGAGCGAGAGCCCGTGCGGCGGCATGACGGCGACGGCCGCGTCCCGGACCCCCACCGCCATCACCTGCGCCGGCCACTCGACCGGACGACGTCCCTGACCCACCGGAAGGACCGCGCCGACCAGCGACCTGACCATCGAGTGGCAGAACGCGTCGGCGACGACCCTGGCCGCCAGCACCCCGTCGTCCCTGCGGCACCAGGTGTAGTCCAGCAGCGTGCGCACGGTGCTCGCTCCCTCGCGTCGCTTGCAGAACGCGGCGAAGTCGCGCAGGCCGAGCAAGGTCTGGGATGCCTCGCGCAGCGCATCGACGTCGAGCGGCTCCTTGACCACGACGGTGTCGTTGCGGCGCAGCGGATCCAGCTCGTGCGGACGGTCGCAGACGCGATAGCGGTAGCGCCGACGCAGCGCGCCGAAGCGGGCGTCGAACCCCGGCGGCGCGACCGACACCGCGTGCACCACGACGTCGTCCGGCAGGACTCCGGCCAGCCGGGTCAGCGCTGCGGCCTGCGGCGGCCGGCCGGACCGCCCGGGCAGGGCGGCCCACGCCCCGGGGTCGACGTCCACGTGCACGACCTGGCCGCGGGCGTGCACGCCGGCGTCGGTCCGCCCCGCGACGGTGAGCCGCACCAGCTCGGGCGCCCGCAGGATCGTGGTCAGTGCCGTGGCGAGCTCCTCCTCCACGGTGCGCCGACCCGGCTGCGCGGCCCAGCCGGAGAAGTTGGTGCCGTCGTAGCCGAGGTCGATCCGCAGCCGCACCAGCTCGCCCTCGCTCATGCGGGCCAGGCTAGCCGCGCCCCCTACCCCGCACGCGCCCCCTACCCCGCACGCGCCCCCCGTTGTTGATCACGTTAAGTAGGTGTACGCCTGCTTCCCAAGGCCAGGAACCCGGGTTAAGCGTGCCTAGGCCTACTTAACGTGATCAACAACCGGACGGCGGGCGGGGACGGCGAGAGCCCGCCACCCCGGAAGGGCGACGGGCTCTCGTCGAGAGGGTGTCTCAGGCGTCCTTGTCGGACTCCTCGGCCGCCTCTGCCTCCGCAGCCTCGTCGGCGTCCGGCATGGAGCCCGGCGCCTCGAAACCGGCGGCCTCAGCGGCCTCCTGGTTCGCGAACCACACCTCAGCGTCGGTCTGGTCGTACCAGGGCGACTCCGGGGTGTGGTACTTCTTCGAGCCCTCGTTGCCCTTGATGTCAAAGCCCTCGGGGGCCGAGCCGTCGGCCAACGGGGCGTGCGAGCCCTCGCCGTACGGCGCCTCGGTCGCCTCGGTGACGTCCTCGGCCGGAGCCTCGCTCGCCTTGGCGGCCTTCTTGGCCGCGGTCTTCTTGGTCGCCGACTTCTTGGCGGCCTTCTTGGTCGCCGACTCGGCCTCCTTGACGGTGGCCTGCTTGGCGGACAGCGGCTCGCGAACCAGCTCGATCACGGCCATGGGGGCGTTGTCGCCCTTGCGGGGAGCGATCTTGGTGATCCGGGTGTAGCCACCCTGGCGATCGGCCACGTCCGGCGCGATCTCGGTGAACAGGCGGTGCACGACGCTCTTGTCGTGGATCACCGCGAGCACCCGACGACGGGCGTGCAGGTCACCGCGCTTGGCGAAGGTCACCAGCCGCTCGGCGAGCGGGCGCAGGCGCTTGGCCTTGGCCTGGGTGGTCGTGATGCGGTCGTGCTCGAACAGCGCCTGGGCGAGGTTGCCGAGGATGAGCCGCTCGTGCGCCGGGCCGCCGCCGAGGCGCGGACCCTTCGTGGGCGTGGGCATGGTGGTCGATCTCCTACCGGTCGGTCACGGGGTTCGGGTCAGGTCCAGGATCAGTACTGCTCGTCCTCGGCGTAAGCGGCGTCGTCATCGGCGCCGTACGCCTCGACAGCAGCGGCCGGGTCGAACCCGGGCGGGCTGTCCTTGAGCTGCAGCCCCATGCCGACGAGCTTGGCCTTGACCTCGTCGATCGACTTGGCGCCGAAGTTGCGAATGTCGAGCAGGTCGGCCTCGCTGCGACCCACGAGCTCACCCACGGTGTGAATGCCCTCACGCTTGAGGCAGTTGTAGGAGCGGACCGTGAGGTCGAGCTCCTCGATCGGCAGGGCCAGGTCGGCAGCCAGCGCGGCGTCCGTCGGCGAGGGGCCCATGTCGATGCCCTCGGCCTCGACGTTGAGCTCGCGGGCCAGGCCGAACAGCTCGACGAGTGTCTTGCCGGCCGAAGCCATGGCGTCGCGCGGGGTCATGCTGGCCTTGGTCTCGACGTCGACCACGAGGCGGTCGAAGTCGGTGCGCTGCTCGACGCGGGTCGCCTCGACCTTGTAGGTCACCTTGAGCACCGGCGAGTAGATGGAGTCGACCGGGATGCGGCCGATCTCGGCGTCGCCGGACTTGTTCTGGGCGGCGGAGACGTAGCCGCGGCCGCGCTCGACGGTGAGCTCCATCTCGAGCTTGCCCTTGGCGTTCAGCGTGGCGAAGTGCAGCTCGGGGTTGATGATCTCGACGCCGGCCGGCGGCACGATGTCGGCGGCCGTGACCGCGCCGGGACCCTGCTTGCGCAGGTACATCACGATGGGCTCGTCGTGCTCGCTGGAGACGACCAGCGACTTCACGTTGAGGATGAGCTCGGTGACGTCCTCCTTGATCCCCGGGATCGTGGAGAACTCGTGCAGCACGCCGTCGATGCGGATGCTGGTCACTGCCGCGCCCGGGATGGACGACAGCAGGGTGCGACGAAGGGAGTTGCCGAGGGTGTAGCCGAAGCCCGGCTCCAGCGGCTCGATGACGAACCGCGAGCGAGCGTCGTCGACGCTCTCCTCGGTGAGCTGGGGACGCTGTGCGATCAGCACTGGTGCTTTTCCTTTCCACGGGTGTCCGCCATATGACACCTCGCGACCGTGCGCCGTCCCGGGTCACCCCGGGCGGGCGCTCCCGTGCGGTCTCTGTCCGCCGCGCGGGATGTGCTGGACGCCGGCCCGACCCGCAGGTGCGCGCGGGCCGACGTCCGTCAGTGGTTCAGTTCTTCGAGTACAGCTCGACGATCAGCTGCTCCTGGACCTGCGTGTCGATGACCTGCCGGGCCGGGAGGGAGTGAACGAGGATGCGCATCTGGGTCGGGATCGCCTCGAGCCATGCCGGCACGGTGCGCTCGCCGGCCTCGGCGCGAGCGACCACGAACGGGGTCAGCTCGTGCGAGCGCTGGCGGACCTCGATGATGTCCTTCTCGCGCACCCGGTACGACGGGATGTCGACCTTGACGCCGTTCACGATCAGGTGACCGTGGCGGACCAGCTGGCGCGCCATGTCACGGGACTTGGCGAAGCCGGCCCGGTACACGACGTTGTCCAGCCGGGTCTCGAGGATGCGCAGCAGGTTCTCGCCGGTCTTGCCGGTGGAACGGTGCGCCTCCTCGTAGTAGCCGCGGAACTGCTTCTCGAGGACGCCGTACATGCGCGCAGCCTTCTGCTTCTCGCGCATCTGGAGCAGGTACTCGGACTCCTTGGTCCGGGCACGGCCGTGCATACCCGGGGGGTACGGACGGATCTCGATGGGGCACTTGGGCCCATCGCACTTGGAGCCCTTGAGGAAGAGCTTGGTCTTCTCGCGACGGCAACGCTTGCAGTCTGGGCCGGTGTAACGCGCCATGTGGCTGGTTCTCCTTGGGTAAGGCGCTAGCAGGGAAAGAGGCGCAGCTCAGACGCGGCGGCGCTTGGGAGGACGGACGCCGTTGTGCGGCACGGGGGTCACATCCTGGATCGAACCGACCTCGAGGCCGGTAGCGGTCAGGGAGCGGATCGCCGTCTCGCGGCCCGAGCCCGGGCCCTTGACGAAGACGTCGACCTTGCGCATGCCGTGCTCCATCGCGCGACGGGCGGCTGCCTCGGCAGCCATCTGAGCCGCGAACGGGGTGGACTTGCGCGACCCCTTGAAGCCGACCTGCCCGGCCGAGGCCCAAGAGATCACGGCCCCGCTGGGGTCGGTGATCGACACGATCGTGTTGTTGAACGTGCTCTTGATGTGAGCGTGCCCGTGGGCGACGTTCTTCTTCTCCTTGCGGCGCACCTTCTTGGCGCCCGCAGCGGTACGGCCCTTGGGAGGCATCTGCTGGTTACTCCTACGTTCGAGGTTCGGGACCCGTGCACGTCAGCGCACGGAGGGGCTGGCTACTTGCGGCCGGCCTTCTTCTTGCCGGCCACCGTGCGCTTGGGCCCCTTGCGGGTACGCGCGTTGGTCTTGGTGCGCTGTCCGCGCACCGGCAGGCCACGGCGGTGCCGCAGCCCCTCGTAGCTACCGATCTCGACCTTGCGGCGGATGTCGGCAGCAACCTCGCGACGCAGGTCGCCCTCGAGCTTGAAGCTCGCCTCGAGGTGGTCACGCAGC
Organism: Angustibacter sp. McL0619; assembly: GCF_049994355.1. Taxonomy (NCBI): domain Bacteria; kingdom Bacillati; phylum Actinomycetota; class Actinomycetes; order Kineosporiales; family Kineosporiaceae; genus Angustibacter; species Angustibacter sp. McL0619. The sequence goes on from NZ_CP188257.1 coordinate 4,087,800, forward strand.
TTGACGAGGTCTTCGTCGGTGAGGTCACGCACGCGCACGTCGGGGCTGACCCCGGTCGCTGCGAGCGTCTGCTGGGCGCGGGTGCGCCCAACGCCGAAGATATAGGTGAGCGCGATCTCTACACGCTTCTCGCGCGGGAGGTCGACGCCAATCAGACGTGCCATGTGGCGGTGTCTCCTGGTCTGTCGTACGGAGGTCTGGAGCAGCACCGGCCCCCACCGTTCGAGGTGGGGTCCCCGGCCTCCGCGGCCGGGGGTGGCGTCCGACGCTGTCGCGTCGGGGTCGGGTGCTGCGGCTTGTCTTGTCGTTCGGTCCTGAAGTGCTGCCGTGCAGGTGGCTGCTCAGCCCTGGCGCTGCTTGTGGCGCAGGTTCTCGCAGATCACCATGACCCGGCCGTTACGGCGGATCACCTTGCACTTGTCGCAGATCTTCTTGACGCTCGGCTTGACCTTCATCGCCCTGCTGTCTGCTCGTGGTTGGTCGGTGGGTCGGTGGTGCTCAGTGGTGCTCAGTGGTGCTGAAATGCGGTGGCGCTGACGTGCGGTGGTGCGGACGTGGCGCCTCAGCGGTACCGGAAGACGATCCGGCCGCGCGTGAGGTCGTACGGGCTGAGTTCGACGACGACCCGGTCCTCGGGGAGGATCCGGATGTAGTGCTGGCGCATCTTGCCTGAGATGTGCGCCAGAACCTTGTGGCCGTTGCTCAGCTCGACGCGGAACATCGCGTTCGGCAGAGCCTCGACGATCGTGCCTTCGATCTCGATGACACCGTCCTTCTTCGCCATATCCTCCGCAATCCGTCGTTTCGTGGGCAGCCCACACGTGGGCCACCCCCTGGGTGGTAGTGCTGCAGCGCACGCGTCACAGCGTCCTCATGCCGCCAGAACCAGCCGCGGGACGGGGCGAGGACGAGGGTGCTCGTGAGCCGACACAGCAGAATACGCCAGATCGTGCTCAGAACCCAAACTCGCGAGGCTCAGGCGCTCAGCACGCCACCCTCGAACACCTGGTGCTGGCCGCCACCGGACTCCACCTCGGTGTCGCCGAGCGGGTATCCCCACGAGCCGGACACCCCGCCGTCCGCCTGCCAGGCGGCGAGCACCCGGCTGCGCACCACGTACGCGGTGTTGCCGCTTCGGGCCCACAGCTGCCCGCTCTGGAAGGTCTGGCCCACCCCGCCGCCGGGCCCCCCGACCTGCGCCTGGACCGGCCAGCCGATCACGCTGCTCGGGCCGGACAGGGCGGTCCAGCGCTGCCAGATCGCGCCGTGCACCGCGAATGTGCCGTGCGAGGTGCCGCAGATCGCGCCGGCCCCGAACGGCTGTATCCAAGCGGTGGGGCTGGCCGGGTACGTGCGGTCCGAGCTGGGGTAGCCGAGCACGCCGCCCTCGCGGCCCAGCCCGACCCACACGGAGTAGGCGGTCGACCAGACCGCGCCGACCTTGGTCCGGCCAGGGGTGATCGCGATCGCGCCGCCTTCGAAGGTCTGGACCAGGCCCTTGCCGTCCATCGCGGGGCCGACCTCGTCCGTCGGGTAACGCAGCACCCCGGTCGTCCCACCGCGGGTCAGCCAGCGGGTCAGCGCCCACCCGGTCATGATCGCGTGCGCGCCAGGGCTGGGCGCGGAGTAGATCTGCCCGTTCTCGCAGGTCAGGTACTGCCCGCGGCCGTCCCCGACCTCGCGGATGGCGTTGGTCGAGGCACCGAGCGCCCCGCCGTTGGACCCGAGCTGGTCGTACTTGCGCTGGATCGCCCCGGGCCGGGGCAGGCAGACCGCGCTGTGCTCGGCGGTCGCGTTGTCGGTCAGCGAGGTGGTCGTGCAGTTCGTCCAGTTGTACGGCGCGACGCAGCTGACCACCCGGCAGGCGACGCCGCCGCTGCACCGCACCTGGGTGTTGCACTGGCCGTACCGGAACGCGTTGCAGCACACCTTGCGCTTGTCGCAGCCGGACGACGTCGAGCAGCGGCAGTTGCAGCTCCAGCAGCTGGAGTTGCAGATGTTGTCGTCCGAGCAGCCGGTGCTGCAGTCCGAGCAGGAAGCGTTGCAGTCGACGATGTAGCGGTAGCCGCCACCGCACCACGAGGAGTCCGCCGCCTTCCACCAACCGGCGGCGAAGGTCCCGGGCGGGCAGGAGTTGTGGCCGCGGTTGATGGTGCAGCAGAAGACCGTGTAGCCGTCCGCGCAGGCCGCTCCCGGCCCGCATACCGTCGCGGCGGCGGTCTGTGGTCGCAGGACATAGCCCTTCGGGTCGACCACCAGAGCCGAGCCCACCACCGCGGTCTGCACCAGGAAGCCGCGCCGGCTGAACCTGGCCAGTCCGCGCGAGACGCGACCGGCGATCCGCATGGCGGTCGACGTCTCGGCCGTCGCCTCCAGCAGCGTGGTCATCGCATCGCCCCCATCCGCTGCATCGTGCGCCGGTCGGTGATCCGGACAGTGCGGACCAGCCGCTCCGCACGTGGCACCAGCACCATCCGGCGCGAGTGCGCACCCAGCACCACGAACAGGCAGAACGCGCGTCCGCCCACCGAGAGGAAGTGCTGCGCCGCGCTCACGCCCGGGATCGAGCGAGCCATCCGGTTGGCGCTGAACTGGGACGGGCGCAGCTGCGGCATGCCCTGCGGCGCGAACAGCCCCTGGTCGGCGACCTCCGGCCCGAACTCGATCAGCGACACGAACACGTCCTCGCGGCCGAGCCGGTCCACGATCCCCGAGCCGAAGTCGCCGCGGTCGGCCGGCAGCGGGAGGGTGCATGCGTGCAGCACCGGGTAGGTCTGCTCGCCGGGGCGCTCGGCCTCGCGCCGGTAGATCCGCGACTCCCAGCCCTGGTCCGCGCCGTCCAGCTCCAGCCCGTGCTTCGACACGGTCATCTCAGCTCCACCCCGCTCCGGCCACGACGACCGCGGTGACCACCAGTGCTCCACGGGACAGCCGGTCCACCGGCCTACGCCACCTGTCCAGCCGCTTGAAGAAGACATGCAGGTCGCCCGGTGACCGCACCCCGTGCAGGGCCAGGATCGGCAGCGCTCGAGCCAGGCCGAACACCGCGCCCAGCACCAGCCCCACAGCTGGGGTCGCGGACCAGACCGCCAGCAGCAGTACCGCGTACACGGTCGAGCTCGTCACGATGGTCAGCACGCCCGCCCCGAGCTGGAGGCCGAAGCCGAGCCCGTAGACCCAGCCGCGGTAGCGCGTCAGCCAGGCCTCGTCGACCTGCCGGCGCCACGACGGCGGCCCGTGGCCGCCGGACCGGACGTCTAGCAGCAGGCCGGTGAGCACGGCGAGCGCGACCAGGCCCGCCGCGAGTGGCGACCCCCACCAGGACGAGGGCAGCAGGGTGCCCAGCGACGCCGCGAGGACTCCCACGACGGCACCGCCGACCAACGACCCGACGAGGTAGGCGGTGACGGTCAGTCCCCACCGGGCACGACGCGCCCGCTCACCGAGCGGGCTGATGCTGGACAGCATCGACTCCCCTCAAGGTGACCAGGTCGAGCGCACCGCGGCCACCACAGCCAGCGGGACGCCGAGGACAAGGGCAAGCGTGCTCGCAGTCATCGCCGTCCCGGACTGTCCGCGTCGGGATCGACGAACAGGCTCGGGTGCCCCGGCACGATGCCCGCGCTCAGCAGGTCGCGGTCGGTGCGCGGCAGGTCGTCGCGGTCGGACGCCGCCCCGCCGGGGGCCGTACTCACCTGACCCGGGCCGGCGCGGCCGGCACGCCGCCGGGCCTCGGCCGAGTCGTCGACCGCCTGGCTCATCAGATCCCGCACCTGCGCCCAGCTGGTCGAGGAGCCCTCGCCGGTGATCACACCGTCCTCGACGTACACGAAGTACGGCGAGCCCGGCACCTCGTAGTCCGTCCAGGCCGCCGAGGACTGCACGACCTCGAGGGTCGGACCGGCCAGCTCCCGTAGCCGGGTGGGGCTCTCGTCCTCGACGCCCTTGGTGACCACCACCAGCCGACCGTCGCCCGGGACGTCGACGCCTCCCGGCGCCAGCTCGTCCCAGAACGTCTGGCAGACCGAGCATCCACTGGTCAGGAACGCGATCAGCGTGCGCCGGCCGGAGCCGCGGACCGGGATGGTCGCCTCCTCGCCCGCCACCGTGGTGCCTACCACGGCGGCGGCACGGGAGCTGCCCGCGCGGGTCGCGGGAACCACGCCCGGCTGCACGTTGATCGGCACCGGCCCCGACACCGACGGCGCCGACGACCCGCCGCGCTCGAGGTCCAGCCCCGCACCCAGCTCGTGCAGAGCCCGCAGGATCAGCGCATGACTGCGCAGCAGGCCCAGCACCAGCACGGTGAGCAGGACGATGGCCAGGCCCTCGGCGACGACGACAGCGAGCACGGTTCAACCTCTCTGCGGAGCGCTCGCCGAGCGCACCGCGGCGGGGGTGAGGGTGGGCAGGACGGCGATCACCAGGTAGCTCAGCGCTGCGACCAGCACGGCGAAGGCCGCGCCGACCAGGGCGAGCACGGGCTGGTCGGTCAGGACGGTCCACGGTGCCGGGTCGGGCGGCGACGCGGCGACCAGCAGGCCGGAGGCCGCCAGCAGCAGCGTCGTGAGCAGGTGCGCCGGCGTGGCGGGGGTGTCCGGCCGCCCGAAGCAGCCGCACGAGGCCAGGACGCCGCCCCGACGCAGCACGAGCAGCACGAACGCGGAGAACGCCAGGTAGCCGACCGCCACCAGGACGCCGGTCACCCGGCCCGGCCGGACCACTGCGGCCACGCCCAGCAGCACCTCACCGGCGGCGAGCAGCCGGACCACTGGCCGGCGGGCGATCGGCGCGGTCAGCTCCACCGAGCGCAGTGCCCGGACCAGAGGGAGCGGGTCCTTCAGCTTGGGAAGCCCGGCCAGCACCAGCAACCCGGCGGCAGCCAGGAACGGACAGATGGCCGCGCTTCCCATGTGGCTCGACGTTACACGGCGCCAGCCGGAAGCTACGTCAGGTCAGCGGCGCGAATTTCGCGCCGAGCTCGGTGAGCTTCTGCTCGCCGCCGTCCAGCGCCGTGAGCACCCACAGTCCGGCCTCGGTGACCGCCACCGTGTGCTCGAAGTGGGCGGCACGCGAGCCGTCCAGCGTGACGACCGTCCAGTCGTCGGCGAGCACCCGGGTCTGCGCTGAGCCCCTGGTGAGCATCGGTTCGATGGCCACCGCCAGACCGGGACGCACGCGCACGCCCTTGTCGCGTACCCGGTAGTTGGGCACCTGCGGGTCCTGGTGCATCTCGGTGCCGATGCCGTGGCCGACGTACTCCTCGACGATGCCGTAGTCATGGTCGGCGGACAGCACGAGGTCCTCGACGGCCGCGCCGACGGCGTGCAGCCGCTCGCCCACCGCGAGGGCGGCGATGCCACGCCACATCGACTCCTCGGTGACCCGAAGCAGCTCGGTGTCCGCGGGGTCCGCGTGCTGGCTGCCACCCACGACCAGGCTGATCGCGGAGTCGCCGTGCCAGCCCTGCAGGATCGCGCCGCAGTCGATGGACACCACGTCGCCGTCCTGCAGCCGCCGCGCGCCCGGGACGCCGTGCACGATCTCGTCGTTGACCGAGATGCATACGGTGGCGGGGAACGGCGGGTGCCCGTAGCCCAGGAAGCTCGGCGTGGCGACCGCGTCCCGGATCGTCCGCTCGGCGAGCTGGTCGAGCTCACCGGTGCTCGTCCCGGCGACCGCGGCCTCGCGCAGCCGCTCGAGGGTCTGCCCGACGAGCAGCCCGGCCTGCCGCATCAGGCGCAGCTGGTCAGGCGACTTGTACTGGATCCGGTCGCGGCCGATCATCTGCGGGCCTCAGCGTGCGGAGTCGATGGCGGCGACGAGTCGGCCGGTGACGCCCTCGACGTCCCCGAGGCCGTCCACGGCGACCAGTAGGCCGCGCTCGCGGTAGACGTTCACCAGTGGTGCCGTCTCGTCCGCGTAGATCTGCTGGCGCCGGCGGATGACGTCCTCGGTGTCGTCCGTGCGGCCGTCGGTCTCGGCCCGCTTGAGCAGGCGGCCGACGATCTCCTCGCGGTCCACGGTCAGCTCGGCCACGACGTCCAGGGCGTGACCGCCCTCGGCGAGCATCGCGTCCAGCTCGTCGACCTGCGCCTTGGTGCGCGGGTAGCCGTCGAGCAGGAAGCCGGGCTCTGCGTCCGCCTGGGCCAGCCGGTCGCGGACCATCGCGTTGGTGATCTCGTCCGAGACGTAGCCGCCGCTGTCCAGGATCTCCTTGACCTGCACGCCCAACGGGGTGCGCTGGGAGATGTTGGCGCGGAAGATGTCGCCGGTGGAGACGGCGGGAATGCCGTAGTGCGCGGCCAGCCGAGCTGCCTGGGTGCCCTTTCCGGCCCCCGGCGGTCCGAGGATGACGAGACGCATCAGCGCAGGAACCCTTCGTAGTGCCGCTGCTGGAGCTGGGACTCGATCTGCTTGACGGTCTCCAAGCCGACCCCGACGATGATCAGGATCGACGTGCCGCCGAACGGGAAGTTGCCGCTGGCGTTGACCAGGGCCAGCGCGATCAGCGGGATGAGCGAGAGCACACCGAGGTACAGGGCGCCGGGAAGGGTGATCCGGCTGAGGATGTAGTCCAGGTACTCGGCGGTCGGCCGACCTGCCCGGATGCCAGGGATGAAACCGCCGTACTTCTTCATGTTGTCGGCGATCTCGTCGGGGTTGAAGGTGATCGCCACGTAGAAGTACGTGAAGAACACGATCAGCACGAAGTAGACGAGCATGTAGAGCGGGTGGTCGCCGCGCACGAAGTAGCGCTGCACCCAGACCACCCAACCGGTGGTCTTGTCGTGCTGGAACTGGGCGATCAACGCCGGCAGGTACAGCAGGGACGACGCGAAGATGACCGGGATGACGCCCGCCTGGTTCACCTTGATCGGGATGTACGTGCTGGTGCCGCCGTACTGGCGCCGGCCGATCATGCGTTTCGCGTACTGCACCGGGACCCGTCGTTGGGACTGCTCGACGAACACCACTGCGGCGACGATCACCAGACCGACCGCGACGACCAGCAGGAACACGCCCCAGCCCTTGGATGCCTTGATGGCCCACAGGGCGGTCGGGAAGCTGGCTGCGATCTGGGTGAAGATCAGCAGGGACATGCCGTTGCCGATGCCGTGATCGGTGACCAGCTCGCCCAGCCACATGATCAGGCCGGTGCCGGCGGTCATCGTGGCGACCATGATCAGGATCGTGGTCCACGAGTCGCTGGGCACCAGGTCCTGGGCGCAGCCGGGGAACAGCGTCCCGGGGTTGCGGGCCACCGACACCAGGGTGGTGGACTGCAGGATCGCCAGGCCGATGGTGAGGTAACGGGTGTACTGGGTCAGCTTGGCGGTGCCCTGCTGACCCTCCTTCTTCAGCTCCTCGAACCGCGGGATCACCACGGTGAGCAGCTGGACGATGATGCTCGCCGTGATGTAGGGCATGATGCCGAGCGCGAAGACGGACAGCTGCAGCAGCGCGCCGCCGCTGAACATGTTCACGACGCCGAGCAGCGAGTTGTCCTTGGTGAGGTCGATGCACTCACGCACGGCCGGGTAGGAGATCCCCGGCGTCGGCAGCAGCGAGCCCAGCCGGAACAGCACGATGATGGACATCGTGAACAGGATCTTCTTGCGCAGGTCAGGCGTGCGGAATGCCCGTGCGAACGCGGTGAGCACGAATCCTCCAAATCCACCGCGGTGGCGGCATTGACGGCCCGTCACGACGGACCTGCGGACGATAACACCCCGGAACCCGGCTTTGGCGGGGTCCGGGGTGTCGGCCGTGAGCCCGGGTCGCGGGCTCGCTGCGCGGGTTAGAGCTCGGTGGCGCTGCCCCCGGCTGCGGCGATCTTGTCCTTCGCCGTGGCCGAGAACTTGTGCACCGTGACGTTCACGGCCACCGAGATGTCGCCGGTACCCAGGACCTTGACGGGCTCGCCCTTGCGGACCGCCCCCTTGGCCACGAGCTCGTCGACGCTCACGTCGCCGCCGTCCGGGAACAGCTCACCGAGGCGGTCGAGGTTGACCACCTGGTACTCCACCCGGAACGGGTTCTTGAAGCCGCGAAGCTTCGGCAGCCGCATGTGCAGCGGCGTCTGGCCACCCTCGAAGCTCGCCGGCACCTGGTAGCGCGCCTTCGTGCCCTTGGTACCGCGACCAGCGGTCTTCCCCTTGCTGCCCTCACCGCGACCGACGCGGGTCTTGGCCGTCTTGGCCCCCGGTGCCGGGCGAAGGTGGTGCACCTTCAGCGTGGTGTCCTTGGCCATGTCAGTCGACCTCCTGGTACGTCACGAGATGAGCCACCGTGGCGATCATGCCGCGGATCTCGGGACGGTCCTCTTTGACGACGACGTCGCCGATTCGCTTGAGACCGAGCGTGCGCAGGGTCTCTCTCTGGTTCTGCTTGCCACCGATCGTGGATCGGGTCTGGGTCACCTTGAGCCGTGCCATCAGGCACCCATCCCAGCAGCCCGGGCCCGCAGCATCGCGGCCGGGGCCACGTGCTCGAGCGGCAGCCCACGGCGGGCGGCCACGGCCTCGGGGCGCTCAAGGCCCTTCAGCGCGGCCACCGTCGCGTGCACGATGTTGATCGGGTTGTCCGAGCCGAGCGACTTGCTGAGCACGTCGTGGATACCTGCGCACTCGAGCACGGCGCGCACCGGACCACCGGCGATGACACCGGTACCTGGAGCAGCCGGACGCAGCAGCACGACACCGGCGGACGCCTCACCCGTGATGGGATGCGGGATGGTGCCCTGGATGCGCGGGACCTTGAAGAACGACTTCTTGGCTTCCTCGACGCCCTTGGCGATCGCCGCGGGCACCTCCTTGGCCTTGCCGTAGCCGACGCCCACGGTGCCGTCGCCGTCGCCGACCACCACGAGGGCGGTGAAGCTGAAGCGGCGGCCGCCCTTGACGACCTTGGCCACCCGGTTGATGGTCACGACGCGCTCGACGTACACGTTCTTGTCGCCGGAGTCGCGGCCGCGGCCGCCGCCACCGTCACGACGGTCACGACGCTCGTTGCTGCCACCGGCACCGGCACCGGCACCGGTTCCACGGCGCTGGGGTCCAGGCATCAGACGTTCCTCTTCTCTGCGACTACGGAGTTGGCCTCGAGGGCGATGGTCGCCATCACAGCGCCAGACCCCCCTCGCGGGCACCGTCGGCGATCGCCGCGACCCGGCCGTGGTACTTGTTGCCGGCCCGGTCGAAGACGACCGACTCGATGCCGGCGCTCTTCGCGCGGTCGGCGAGCAGCTCGCCGACCTTTCGCGCCTTGGCGGTCTTGTCGCCGTCCAACGCCCGCACGTCCGGCTCCATCGTCGAGGCCGACGCCAGGGTGATGCCCTGGGTGTCGTCCACGACCTGGACGAAGACGTGACGGGAGGACCGGGAGACGACCAGGCGAGGACGCGCGGCCGTGCCGGAGATCTTCTTGCGGACACGCAGGTGACGACGGCCGCGTGCGGCCACCTTGCCCTTCGCCCGCTTGACGGTCACTGCCATGACTTACTTCCCAGCCTTTCCGACCTTGCGGCGGATGTGCTCGCCGGCGTACCGCACGCCCTTGCCCTTGTACGGGTCAGGCTTGCGCAGCTTGCGGATGTTGGCGGCGACCTCGCCGACCTGCTGCTTGTCGATGCCCTGGACGCTGAGGCGCAGCGGGCCGTCGGTGGTGAAGCTGATGCCCTCGGGGGCCTTCACCGTGATGGAGTGGCTGTAGCCGAGCGCGAACTCCAGGTCGGACCCCTTGGCCACCACGCGGTAGCCGGTGCCGACGATCTCGAGCTTCTTCTCGTAGCCGTTCGTGACGCCCTCGACCATGTTGGCGATGAGCGTGCGGGTCAGACCGTGCAGCGAGCGGTTGCGACGCTCGTCGTCCGGACGGGTGACGTTGATCGTGCCGTCGTCGTCCCTGGCGACGGCGATCGGCGTGGCCACGGTGTGCGACAGGGAACCCTTGGGGCCCTTGACGTGCACGTCCTGGCCGTCGATGGTCACCTCGACGCCCGAGGGCACGGTGACAGGGAGTCGACCGATGCGAGACATGGCTTCCCTCCCTTACCAGACGTAGGCGAGGACTTCCCCACCCACGCCCTTCTGAGTCGCCTGACGGTCGGTGAGCAGACCCGAGGACGTCGACAGGATCGCGACGCCCAGGCCGCCGAGCACCTTCGGCAGGTTGGTGGACTTGGCGTAGACCCGCAGGCCGGGCTTCGACACGCGGCGGATGCCGGCGATCGAGCGCTCGCGGCTCGGGCCGTACTTGAGCTCGATCACGAGCTTCTTGCCCACCTCGGCGTCCTCGACGGCCCAGGAGGAGATGTAACCCTCCGCCTCGAGGATCTCGGCGATGTGGGACTTCAGCTTGCTGAACGGCATGGCCACGGAGTCGTGGTACGCCGAGTTCGCGTTACGCAGACGCGTGAGCATGTCTGCGATGGGGTCGGTCATCATCGGGCTTTCCTGCCCTTCCTCACCGTGGTTTCACGAGCCGAACTGGCTCAGGACCTGCGGTGTAGTGGTTACCAGCTGCTCTTGGTGACGCCCGGCAGCTCGCCGCGGTGTGCCATCTCGCGAAGGCAGATGCGGCAGAGGCCGAACTTGCGGTACACGGAGTGCGGACGGCCGCACCGCTGGCACCGGGTGTAGCCGCGAACCTTGAACTTGGGGGTCTTGTTCGCCTTGTTGACGAGCGAGGTCTTGGCCACGTCAGTTCTCCTTGAACGGGAAGCCGAGCTGCTTCAGCAGCGCACGGCCCTCGTCGTCGTTGGTCGCGGTCGTCACGACCGTGATGTCCATGCCGCGCACGCGGTCGATCCGGTCCTGGTCGATCTCGTGGAACATCGACTGCTCGTTGAGACCGAAGGTGTAGTTGCCGTTGCCGTCGAACTGCTTCGGCGACAGGCCGCGGAAGTCGCGGATGCGGGGCAGGCCCAGGGATACCAGTCGGTCCAGGAACTCCCACATGCGATCCCCGCGCAGCGTGGTGTGCGCACCGATCGGCATGCCCTCGCGCAGCTTGAACTGCGCGATGGACTTGCGGGCCTTGGTCACGACCGGCTTCTGGCCGGTGATCGCGGTGAGGTCCTTGACCGCACCCTCGATCAGCTTCGAGTCGCGGGCCGCCTCGCCGACACCCATGTTGACGACGACCTTGACGACGCCGGGCACCTGCATGACGTTCCCGAAACCGAACTGCTCGGTCAGGTTCGCGATGATCTCGTCGCGGTACTTCTGCTTCAGCCGCGGTAGCGCGCGCGGCGTGCCGGTGGACTGCTCAGTGGTGGTGGCGGTCATCAGACGTCCTTCCCCGACCGCTTGGCCACGCGCACGCGAACCGTGCGCTCGCGGCCGTCACGCTCGACGGTCTCGGTGCGGTACCCGGCCCGGGTGCGCTTCTTGGTCTCGGGGTCGACCAGCATGACGTTGCTGATGTGCAGCGCCGCCTCCTGGGTGATGATCCCGCCGGTCTTCGCGCCACGGCCGGACGTGCCGACCTTGGTGTGCCGCTTGACCTGGCGCACGCCCTCGACGAGCACCCGCTGGCGCTCGACGTCGACGCTGATCACCTTGCCCTGCTTGCCGCGGTCGCCGCCGTTCTTCTGCGAGCGGCCGGTGATGACCTCGACGAGGTCACCCTTCTTGATCTTGAACTTCGCCATGGTCAGAGCACCTCCGGCGCAAGGGACACGATCTTCATGAACTTCTTGTCGCGCAGCTCGCGACCGACCGGCCCGAAGATGCGCGTCCCGCGCGGGTCGCCGTCAGCCTTGAGGATGACGGCGGCGTTCTCGTCGAAGCGGATGTACGAACCGTCCGGACGCCGGCGCTCCTTGCTGGTGCGCACGATGACCGCCTTGACGACGTCGCCCTTCTTGACGTTGCCGCCGGGGATGGCGTCCTTGACGGTGGCGACGATCACGTCACCGATACCCGCGTAGCGCCGACCCGAGCCGCCGAGAACACGGATGCAGAGGATCTGCTTGGCACCCGTGTTGTCGGCGACCTTGAGTCGCGACTCCTGCTGGATCACTACTAACTCCTGTCGTCGCGCTGGTTCTCGTCCAACGAGCCTTGCGGAACTGGTGTTTGGACTACTTGGCCTTCTCGAGGATCTCCACGACGCGCCAGCGCTTGGTGGCTGACAGCGGGCGGGTCTCCATGATCACGACAAGGTCGCCGGCGCCGGCTGAGTTCTGCTCGTCATGCGCCTTGACCTTGCTGGTGCGTCGCAGGACCTTGCCGTAGAGCGGGTGCTTGACCCGGTCCTCGACCTCGACCACGACGGTCTTGTCCATCTTGTCGCTGACGACGTAGCCGCGACGCGTCTTGCGGGCGGCGCGGTCGGCCTCGGTGCTGGTGCTCACAATGTCCTTCTCAGTCTTCTCGCTCATGCCTGGCCCTCCGAACGGGTCCGGATGCCGAGCTCGTACTCGCGCAGCACCGTGTAGATGCGGGCGATGTCGCGACGGACGGCGCGCAGCCGACCGTGGCTCTCGAGCTGGCCGGTGGCCGACTGGAAGCGCAGGTTGAACAGCTCTTCCTTGGCCTTGCGCAGCTCCTCGACGAGGCGCTCCTCGGTCATCTCGGCCAGGGCCGAGGTCGTGAGGTCCTTGGAACCAACGGACATCAGAGGTCACCGCCTTCACGCCGCACGAAACGGCACTTCATGGGGAGCTTGTGCATCGCCCGCAGCATCGCCTCGCGGGCGATCGGCTCCGGGACGCCGGACAGCTCGAACATCACGCGTCCGGGCTTGACGTTGGCGATCCACCACTCCGGGGAACCCTTACCGGAACCCATGCGGGTCTCGGCGGGCTTCTTGGTCAGCGGACGGTCCGGGTAGATGTTGATCCACACCTTGCCGCCACGCTTGATGTGCCGGGTCATGGCGATACGCGCGGACTCGATCTGCCGGTTGGTGACGTAGGCGGGCTCGAGAGCCTGGATGCCGTAGTCGCCGAAGGCGATCGCGGTGCCGCCCTTGGCAGCGCCCGAGCGACCCGGGTGGTGCTGCTTGCGGTGCTTCACACGACGAGGGATCAGCATGGCTCAGCCCTCCGTTGCCGGGGTAGCGGTGGCCTCTGCGGGAGCGGACTCAGCGGCCGCCGGGGCGTCGCTGCGCGCGCCACGGGTCGGACGGTCGCCACGCGCGCCGCGCGCGGGACGGTCGCTGCGGTCACTGCGCGGGCCGCGGGGCGCGCGGGGGGCAGCGGCCTGCTGCTGCGCGAGCTCCTTGGCGGTGACGTCGCCCTTGTAGATCCACACCTTGACGCCGATCCGGCCGAACGTCGTGCGGGCCTCGTACAGGCCGTAGTCGATGTTCGCGCGCAGTGTGTGCAGCGGGACGCGACCCTCGCGGTAGAACTCCGAGCGCGACATCTCGGCGCCACCAAGGCGACCGGAGCACTGCACCCGAATGCCCTTGGCGCCGGCGCGCAGGGAGCTCTGCATCCCCTTGCGCATGGCACGACGGAACGACACGCGGGCGGAGAGCTGCTCGGCGATGCCCTGGGCGACCAGCTGCGCGTCGATCTCGGGGTTCTTGACCTCGAGGATGTTCAGCTGGACCTGCTTGCCCGTGAGCTTCTCGAGCTCGCCGCGGATGCGGTCGGCCTCGGCGCCGCGGCGGCCGATGACGATGCCCGGACGCGCGGTGTGGATGTCGACGCGGACGCGGTCACGCGTGCGCTCGATCTCCACCTTCGAGATGCCGGCCCGCTCCATGCCCGTGGACATGAGCTTGCGGATCTCGACGTCTTCCTTCACGTAGTCGCGGTAGCGCTGACCCGGCTTGGTGCTGTCGGCGAACCAACGGCTCTTGTGGTCGGTGGTGATGCCGAGACGGAACCCGTGCGGGTTGACCTTCTGTCCCACTAGCGGGTCCTCCCCTTCGTGGCGGCCTTCTTGCTCTGGCCGGTGGTATCGGTGTCGACAGTGCCCACGACCACGGTGATGTGGCTCGTGCGCTTGCGGATCCGGTAGGCACGCCCCTGGGCGCGCGGACGGAACCGCTTCATCGTCGGGCCCTCGTCGACGTACGCCTCCTGGACGACCAGGTCACGCTCGTCGAAGGCCTCGGAGGCCTTGTCCGCCTTGACCCGCGCGTTGGCGACGGCGCTGAGCAGCACCTTGCGGATCGGCTCGCTGGCCGCCTGCGGAGCGAACTGCAGCACCGCGGAGGCCTGCGTCGCGTCCTTTCCTCGGATGAGGTCGACGACGCGCCGGGCCTTCTGGGGCGTGACACGGACGTACCGCGCCTGCGCCTTGGCTTCCATTGCTGTCCCTTGTCTCTCGGTGAGTTTCGTTGTGTCCGGTGAGTGCCGGCGCGTCAGCGCCGGCGACCCTTGCGGTCGTCCTTCTCGTGCCCGCGGAAAGTGCGGGTCGGAGCGAACTCACCGAGCTTGTGGCCGACCATCGACTCGGTCACGAAGACCGGGACGTGCTTGCGGCCGTCGTGAACGGCGATCGTGTGACCGAGCATGTCCGGCACGATCATCGAGCGCCGGGACCAGGTCTTGATGACGTTCTTGGTCCCCTTCTCGTTCTGCACGTCCACCTTCTTCTGCAGGTGGTCGTCGACGAAGGGGCCCTTCTTCAGACTACGAGGCATGTGTCAGGGCTCCTCAGCGCTTCTTGCCGGTACGACGGCGACGGACGATCATCTTGTCGCTGTCCTTGTTGGGACGACGGGTGCGGCCCTCGGGCTGACCCCACGGGCTCACCGGGTGGCGGCCACCAGAGGTCTTGCCCTCACCACCACCGTGCGGGTGGTCGATCGGGTTCATCGCGACACCACGGACGGTCGGGCGCTTGCCCTTCCACCTCATGCGGCCGGCCTTGCCCCAGTTGATGTTCGACTGCTCGGCGTTGCCGACCTCGCCGATCGAGGCACGGCAGCGCAGGTCGACGTTGCGGATCTCGCCGGACGGCATGCGCAGCTGCGCGTAGGGGCCGTCCTTGGCGACGAGCTGAACGCTCGCACCGGCCGAGCGGGCGATCTTCGCGCCGCCGCCGGGCCGAAGCTCGATGGCGTGGATGACCGTACCGACCGGGATGTTGCGCATCGGCAGGTTGTTGCCGGGCTTGATGTCGGCGGACGGACCGTTCTCGATCAGGTCGCCCTGCTTCAGCTTGGCCGGCGCGAGGATGTAGCGCTTCTCGCCGTCCGCGTAGTGCAGCAGTGCGATCCGCGAGGTGCGGTTCGGGTCGTACTCGATGTGCGCGACCTTCGCCGGCACGCCGTCCTTGTCGTGACGACGGAAGTCGATCACGCGGTAGGCGCGCTTGTGACCGCCACCGATGTGACGGGTGGTCACACGACCGGAGTTGTTGCGACCGCCGCTCTTGCTGAGCGGGCGAACCAGCGACTTCTCCGGCTGCGAGCGCGTGATCTCGACGAAGTCGGCGACGCTGGAGCCGCGACGGCCCGGCGTTGTCGGCTTGTACTTACGGATACCCATAGCTCAAAGTCCTCTTCGAAGTTCTCTCGTCGGCAGCCCGGTCAGGAGACCGGACCCCCGAAGATGTCGATGGACCCCTCGCTCAGGGTCACGATCGCCCGCTTGGTGTCCTTGCGCTTGCCCATGCCGAACCGCGTGCGACGGGTCTTGCCCTTGCGGTTCAGCGTGTTGACCGACTTCACCTTGACGCCGAACACCTGCTCGACCGCGATCTTGATCTCGGTCTTGTTGGCGCGCGGGTCCACGACGAAGGTGTAGGCACCATCGTCCAGCAGGCCGTAGCTCTTCTCGGAGACCACGGGGGCGAGCAGGATGTCCCGCGGGTTCTTCTGCAGGGCGCTCTCGGTGCTCACTTCGCAGCCTCCTCGTCGGCGGCCTCGGACTCGGTGGCCACGGCCTTGGCGCTCTTGCCCTTGACCGGCCCGGCCACGAACGCGTCGAACGCACCCGAGGTGAAGACCACGTCGTCGGAGCACAGCACGTCGTAGGTGTTGAGCTGGTCGGGCACGATCACGTGCACGCGGTCGACGTTGGACAGGCTCTTCCAGCCGGTCACGTCGGCGCGCTCGACGACCACGAGCAGGTGCTTGCGGTCAGACACGGCGGCCAGTGCGGCCACAGCGGCCTTGGTGGACGGTGCGTCACCCTCGACCAGCGAGGAGAGCACGTGCACCCGGCCGTTGCGGGCCCGGTCGGACAGGGCGCCACGCAGGGCGGCGGCCTTCATCTTCTTCGGGGTGCGCTGGCTGTAGTCACGCGGCTGAGGGCCGTGCACCACGCCACCACCGGCGAACTGCGGCGCGCGGGTCGAGCCCTGACGGGCGCGGCCGGTGCCCTTCTGCCGGTACGGCTTGCGACCACCACCGCGGACCTCGCCGCGGGTCTTGGTCGAGGCGGTGCCCTGGCGGGCCGCGGCCTGCTGGGCCACCACGACCTGGTGGATCAGTGGCACGTTCGTCTGCACGTCGAAGATCTCGGCGGGCAGCTCGACCGTGCCGGCCGTCGTGCCGGCCGGGGAGAGGACGTCGATCGTCGTCATGGCGTCAGGCCCCCTTCACAGTGAGCTTCGCGGCGGTCTTGACCAGCACCACGCCACCCTTGGGGCCGGGAACGGCGCCCTTGATGAGCAGCAGACCCTTGTCGGCGTCGATGGCGTGCAAGGTCAGGTTCTGGGTGGTCATGCGCACGTGGCCCATACGACCGGCCATCTTCAGGCCCTTGAACACGCGGCCGGGCGTCGAGGCCCCGCCGATGGAACCGGGCTTGCGGTGGTTGCGGTGCGCACCGTGGGAGGCGCCGACGCCGTGGAAGCCGTGACGCTTCATGACACCGGCCGTGCCCTTGCCCTTCGTGGTGCCCACGACGTCGACCTTCTGGCCGGCCTCGAACACCTCGACGGTGAGCTCCTGCCCGAGGGCGTACTCACCGGCATCGGTGGTACGCAGCTCGACCAGGTGGCGACGCGGAGTGACACCGGCCTTCGCGAAGTGACCGGCCATCGGCTGGTTCACCTTGCGAGGGTCGATCGCGCCGTACGCGATCTGGACGGCGTCGTAGCCGTCGCTGTCGGAGGTACGGACCTGGGTGACGACGCACGGCCCGGCCTGGACGACGGTGACCGGAACCAGCCGGCCGTTCTCGTCCCAGACCTGGGTCATGCCGAGCTTCTCACCCAGGACGCCCTGAATCTGCTTGGTCATTGAAGGGTCCCTTAGAGCTTGATCTCGATGTTCACGTCAGCCGGCAGGTCGAGACGCATGAGCGAGTCGACGGCCTTCGGCGTGGGATCGATGATGTCGATGAGGCGCTTGTGCGTGCGCATCTCGAAGTGCTCGCGGCTGTCCTTGTACTTGTGCGGCGAACGGATGACGCAGTAGACGTTCTTCTCCGTCGGCAGCGGCACCGGACCAACGACCGTCGCACCAGCGCGCGTCACCGTGTCGACGATCTTGCGCGCCGAGCTGTCGATGACCTCGTGGTCGTAGGACTTCAGCCGGATGCGGATCTTCTGTCCCGCCATCGCTTCGGTTAACTCTCTCTCGCTGCTCGGTGTCCCGGTTCGGCGGTAGCCGCTCCGGGTGGCGACCTGTCCGACCCCCGAGGTCGGGCGTGTCGCGCTTGCGCCACGCGCCGAGGCTGCGCATCTGCGATGCTGGTCCTCGTCGGGTCTTCTTGGTCACCGGCCAGGGCCGGACGTCGACACGCTTTCCCCGCCGTGAGGCGGAGCGCCGAGAGCCGCCCACCAACTCGTGGTGGTCAGCCGCACCGGGGCGCGTCGAGCAACTTGTCTATTGTGCCAGAGGCACCCGTGCCTTGGCGAATCCGCTCGAGGCGGCTGCCGGGCAGCAGGGCTCCGGCCGTGCCGCGGGGCCCGGGCGTAGCGCCCGAGCCCCGTGGCCGGTGGTGCTTTGGATCAGGCGAGGATCTTGGTGACGCGGCCCGCACCGACGGTGCGGCCACCCTCGCGGATGGTGAAGCCCATGCCCTCGTCCATCGCGATCGGCTGGATGAGGTCCACCGTCATCTCGGTGTTGTCACCAGGCATGACCATCTCGGTGCCCTCGGGGAGGGTCACCACGCCGGTCACGTCCGTCGTCCGGAAGTAGAACTGGGGGCGGTAGTTGCCGTAGAACGGCGTGTGCCGGCCACCCTCGTCCTTGGACAGGATGTAGACGTTGGCGTCGAACTGCGTGTGCGGGGTGATCGAACCCGGCTTGCAGACGACCTGGCCGCGCTCGACGTCCTCGCGCTTGATGCCGCGAAGCAGCAGGCCGACGTTCTCACCGGCCTGGCCCTCGTCGAGCAGCTTGCGGAACATCTCGATACCGGTGACGGTCGTCTTGGCCGCCGGGCCGGTGTGGATGCCGACGATCTCGACCTCCTCGTTGACCTTGAGGATGCCGCGCTCGATACGACCGGTCACGACGGTGCCGCGGCCGGTGATCGTGAAGACGTCCTCGACGGGCATGAGGAACGGCTTCTCGGTGTCGCGGACCGGCTGCGGGATCGACTCGTCGACCGCGTTCATCAGGTCCATGAGCTTCTCGCCCCACTCGGCGTCGCCCTCAAGCGCCTTCAGCGCCGAGACGCGCACGACCGGCAGGTCGTCGCCCGGGAACTCGTAGGAGGACAGCAGCTCGCGGACCTCCATCTCGACGAGCTCGAGGATCTCCTCGTCGTCGACCATGTCGGCCTTGTTGAGCGCCACGACGATGTAGGGGACGCCGACCTGGCGGGCCAGGAGGACGTGCTCCTTCGTCTGCGGCATGGGGCCGTCGGTGGCGGCGACCACGAGGATCGCGCCGTCCATCTGAGCCGCACCGGTGATCATGTTCTTGATGTAGTCGGCGTGCCCGGGGCAGTCGACGTGCGCGTAGTGGCGAGCCTCGGTCTGGTACTCGACGTGCGCGATCGAGATCGTGATGCCGCGCTGCTTCTCTTCGGGCGCCTTGTCGATCTGGTCGAACGCAGACGCCTCGTTGAGGTTCGGGTACTTGTCGTGCAGCACCTTGGTGATCGCGGCCGTCAGCGTCGTCTTACCGTGGTCGATGTGACCGATGGTGCCGATGTTGACGTGCGGCTTAGTCCGCTCGAACTTCGCCTTACCCACTGTGGGTCCTCCTCAGGACTGGGTGTTTGTTGCCGCGGTTCTGGGTGATGCGGCTGGTCTGTGTTGTCTGGAGCTGGTGGAACGAGCTGGCCGGCCGAAGCCGGGTCACTCGCCCCGGGCCTTCTTGATGATCTCTTCCGAGACGTTCCGAGGAACCTCAGCGTAGGAGTCGAACTGCATGCTGTAGTTGGCACGGCCCTGGGTCTTGGACCGCAAGTCGCCAACGTAGCCGAACATCTCCGACAGCGGCACGAGAGCCCGGACGACCTTGGCGCCGCTGGCGTCCTCCATCGACTGGATCTGGCCACGACGGGAGTTCAGGTCGCCGATGACGTCGCCCATGTAGTCCTCGGGCGTACGGACCTCGACGGCCATGACCGGCTCGAGCAGCACGGGGTCGGCCTTGCGGACGGCCTCCTTGAGCGCCATCGAGCCGGCGATCTTGAACGCCATCTCCGAGGAGTCGACGTCGTGCGCCGCGCCGTCCAGCAGCGTCGCCTTCAGCCCGACCAGCGGGTAGCCGGCAAGCACACCGAGCTGCATGGCGTCCTGGATGCCGTGGTCGACGCTGGGGATGTACTCGCGCGGAACGCGGCCACCTGTGACCTTGTTCACGAACTCGTACATCGCGCCGTCCTCGGACTCCAGCGGCTCGAAGTTCAGCTGGACCTTCGCGTACTGGCCCGACCCACCGGTCTGCTTCTTGTGGGTGTAGTCGAACTTCAGCACCGAACGACGGATCGTCTCGCGGTAAGCGACCTGCGGCTTGCCGACGTTCGCCTCGACCTTGAACTCGCGACGCATGCGGTCGACGAGGATGTCGAGGTGGAGCTCGCCCATGCCCTTGATGATGGTCTGGCCGGTCTCTTCGTCCTGCTGCACCTGGAAGGTCGGGTCCTCTTCCGCGAGCTTCTGGATCGCGGTGCCGAGCTTCTCCTGGTCGCCCTTGGTCTTGGGCTCGATGGCCACCGAGATGACCGGGTCCGGGAACGTCATGGATTCGAGCACGACCTGGTTGGTCGGGTCGCACAGGGTGTCGCCGGTGGTGGTGTCCTTCAGGCCGATCATCGCGTAGATGTGGCCCGCGGTGGCGTCCTCGACCGGGTTCTCCTTGTTGGAGTGCATCTGGAACAGCTTGCCGATGCGCTCCTTGCGGCCCTTGGTCGAGTTGATGACCCCGGAGCCCGACGCGACGTGACCGGAGTACACGCGCACGTAGGTGAGCTTGCCGAAGAACGGGTGCGAGGCGACCTTGAAGGCCAGCGCCGAGAAGGGCTCGGAGGAGTCCGGCTTGCGGATGATCTCCTTCTCCTCGTCGCGCACGTCGTGACCGATCATCGGCGGGACGTCCAGCGGCGAGGGGAGGTAGTCCACGACCGCGTCGAGCATGGGCTGGACGCCCTTGTTCTTGAACGCGGAGCCGCACAGCACCGGGTAGATGTCGCCGGTGACGGTCAGCTTGCGCAGCGCGCCCTTGAGCTCCTCGGGGGTGAGCTCGTCGCCGCTGAGGTACTTCTCGAGCAGGTGCTCGTCGCTCTCGGCCAGCGTCTCGACCAGGGTGTGCCGGTACTCCGCGGCCTTCTCGGCCATGTCGGCCGGGATCTCCTCGATCGTGTAGGCCTCGCCCTTGCCTGTGTCACCGCGCCAGGTCAGGGCGCGCATGTACATCAGGTCGATAACGCCGACGAAGTCGCTCTCGGAGCCGATCGGCAGCTGGACCGGCAGCGGCTTGGCGCCGAGCCGGTCGATGATCGTCTGCACGGTGAAGTAGAAGTCCGCACCGAGCTTGTCCATCTTGTTGACGAAGCAGATCCGCGGGACGTTGTACTTGTCGGCCTGGCGCCACACCGTCTCGGACTGCGGCTCGACACCCTCCTTGCCGTCGAACACCGCAACGGCACCGTCGAGCACGCGCAGCGAGCGCTCCACCTCAACGGTGAAGTCGACGTGGCCCGGGGTGTCGATGATGTTGAACTGGGTGCCCTCCCAGAAGCAGGTCGTCGCGGCGGACGTGATCGTGATGCCGCGCTCCTGCTCCTGCTCCATCCAGTCCATCGTGGCGGCGCCGTCGTGCACCTCACCGATCTTGTAGTTGATCCCCGTGTAGAAGAGGACCCGCTCGGTGGTGGTGGTCTTGCCGGCGTCGATGTGCGCCATGATGCCGATGTTGCGGACCTTCGTGAGGTCGGTCAGCACGTCCTGTGCCACGGTTTCCTGCCCGTCTACGTCGTGTGTGTCCTGGCGGTGGGGTGGGGGCCGGTCCGGCCCCCCGTCATCACCAGCGGTAGTGCGCGAAGGCCTTGTTCGACTCGGCCATCTTGTGGGTGTCCTCGCGGCGCTTCACAGCGGCACCGAGGCCGTTGCTCGCGTCCAGGATCTCGTTCATCAGGCGCTCGGTCATGGTCTTCTCACGACGGTCGCGCGAGTAGTTGACCAGCCAGCGCAGCGCGAGGGTCGTGGAGCGGTTCGCCTTGACCTCGATCGGCACCTGGTAGGTGGCGCCACCGACGCGACGGCTCTTGACCTCGATCGCCGGCTTGACGTTGTCCAGGGCACGCTTCAGCGTCACCACCGGGTCGGTGCCGGTCTTCTCCTGGGCGCCCTCGAGGGCGCCGTAGACGATCCGCTCGGCAACGGACTTCTTGCCGTCGAGCAGGATCTTGTTGACCAGCTGGGTGACCAGCGGCGAGTTGTACACCGGGTCGACGACCAGCGGCCGCTTCGGGGCGGGACCCTTGCGGGGCATTAGCTCTTCTCCTTCTTGGCGCCGTAGCGGCTGCGAGCCTGCTTGCGGCCGCGCACACCCTGGGTGTCGAGCGAGCCGCGGACGATCTTGTACCGGACGCCCGGGAGGTCCTTCACACGGCCGCCACGCACGAGCACGATCGAGTGCTCCTGCAGGTTGTGACCCACACCCGGGATGTACGCCGTGACCTCGATGCCGCTGGTCAGGCGGACGCGAGCCACCTTGCGCAGCGCCGAGTTCGGCTTCTTGGGGGTCGTCGTGTAGACGCGCGTGCACACGCCCCGCCGCTGCGGGCTCCCCTTGAGTGCGGGGGTCTTGGTCTTCGTGACCTTGTCCTGCCGACCCTTTCGGACCAGCTGCTGGATCGTGGGCACCCTGTCTCCGTCTCTTGCGCGGTCATGCTGTCAGTGATGGTTCGTGTACGTGGTGCGCTCCAGGGCTCCGCCCACGACCCCCGAGGTCGGGAGTGTCGGACGATGCCGCCGCGCGGTTCTTTGCCCCGCTGCTCGCGCCGCACCCGACAGCCTGAGAGCGTCGGCGGGCGCGCACGCCCGGGTCTCCCCAGGCACGGAGCACAACTTTACCCGCCCGTGCTCAGCCTGGTCAAAACGAGGCGAGTCCGGACGTCGGCGGTCCCACCCCGCGAAGGGCGGGACCGCCTGTCCAGCAGTCGATCAGCCGCGCAGGTCCCCGAAGTCGAGGTCCTCCAGCGGCACGGCCTGGCCGGAGCCAGCACCGAAGGGTGCGTAGTCGATGTCCTCGTAGCCAGGCATGGCGTACATGAGGGACCGCGCCTCCTCGGTGGGCTCCACCCGGACGTTGCGGTAGCGGGGCAGGCCCGTACCGGCCGGGATCAGCTTGCCGATGATGACGTTCTCCTTCAGGCCCAGCAGCGGATCGCTGCGCCCGTTGATCGCGGCATCGGTGAGCACCCGGGTGGTCTCCTGGAACGAAGCCGCGGAAAGCCACGACTCCGTCGCCAGGGAGGCCTTCGTGATGCCCATGAGCTCGGGTCGACCGGACGCCGGGGAGCCGCCCTCGGCGACCACTCGGCGGTTCTCCGACTCGAAGCGGGTGCGCTCGGCCAGCTCGCCGGGCAGCAGGTCCGCGTCACCGGACTCGATGATCGTCACCCGGCGCAGCATCTGCCGGACGATGACCTCGATGTGCTTGTCGTGGATCGACACGCCCTGGCTGCGGTAGACCTCCTGCACCTCGTCCACGAGGTGCGTCTGCACCGCGCGCGGACCGAGGATGCGCAGGACCTGCTTCGGGTCGATGGCGCCCTGCACCATCTTGTGGCCGACCTCGACGTGGTCGCCGTCGGCGACCAGCAGACGCGAACGGCGCGAGACCGGGTACGCGTGCTCCTCGGAACCGTCGTCCGGGGTGAGCACGATCCGACGCGTCTTGTCGGTGTCCTCGATCGCGATGCGGCCGGTGGCCTCAGCGATCGGGGCCACCCCCTTGGGGGTGCGGGCCTCGAAGAGCTCGACCACACGCGGCAGACCGTGGGTGATGTCATCACCCGCGACGCCACCGGTGTGGAACGTGCGCATCGTCAGCTGCGTGCCCGGCTCACCGATGGACTGGGCGGCGATGATGCCGACCGCCTCACCGATGTCCACGAGCTTGCCGGCGGCCAGCGAGCGGCCGTAGCACTGCGCGCAGGTACCGACCTTGGACTCGCAGGTCAGGACCGAGCGGACCTTGACCTCGCGCACGCCGTGACCGATCAGCAGGTCGATCGAGACGTCACCCAGGTCCGTGCCGGCCACGAGGACGACCTTGCCGTCCACCGCGACGTCCGCAGCCAGGCTGCGGGCGTAGACCGAGGTCTCGACGTCGTCGTGCTTGCGCAGCTGTCCGTCCGAGCCCTCGACCGCGATCGGCAGGACGAAGCCACGCTCGGTGCCGCAGTCGTCCTCTCGGACGATGACGTCCTGCGAGACGTCCACCAGACGACGGGTCAGGTAACCCGAGTCAGCAGTACGCAGTGCCGTGTCGGCCAGACCCTTGCGGGCACCGTGGCTGGAGATGAAGTACTCCAGGACGGAGAAGCCCTCGCGGAAGTTCGCCTTCACCGGGCGCGGGATGATCTCGCCCTTCGGGTTGGCGACCAGACCACGCATACCGGCGATCTGACGGACCTGCATCCAGTTACCACGAGCACCGGAGTTGACCATCCGGTAGACGGAGTTGGACGCCGGGAGGTTGGCCTCCATCTCCTTCGCGATCTCGTTGGTGGCCTGGGTCCAGATCTCGATGAGCTCCTGACGGCGCTCGTCGTCGGTGATCAGACCACGCTCGTACTGGCCCTGGACCTTGGCGGCCTTCTCCTCGTAGGTCTCGAGGATCTGCTTCTTCCTCGGCGGGGTCACGACGTCCGAGATCGCCACCGTGGTGCCCGAGCGGGTACCCCAGTGGAAGCCGGCCTCCTTGAGCGCGTCGAGCGAGGCGGCGACCTCGACCTTGGGGTAGCGCTCGGCGAGGTCGTTGACGATCGCGGAGAGGCGCTTCTTGTCGACCGGCTCGTTCACGAACGGGTAGTCGACCGGAAGGGTCTCGTTGAACATCGCGCGGCCCAGGGTCGTCTGCACCAGCAGCTGGTCGCCCTGCACCCAGCCCTCGGGCAGCTCGGTGTCGAGGTCCGGGACGACGTCGTCCAGGCGCAGCTTCACGGTCGCGCCGAGCGAGAGGTCACGCGCGTCGTACGCCATGATCGCCTCGGCCAGCGAGGAGAACACCCGACCCTCGCCCACCGGCTCCTCGGTCAACGAGGTGAGGTGGAACAGGCCGATGATCATGTCCTGGGTGGGCATGGTCACCGGACGGCCGTCGGCCGGCTTGAGGATGTTGTTGCTGGACAGCATCAGCACGCGGGCCTCGGCCTGGGCCTCGACCGACAGCGGCAGGTGCACAGCCATCTGGTCGCCGTCGAAGTCGGCGTTGAACGCCGAGCAGACGAGCGGGTGGATCTGGATGGCCTTGCCCTCGACCAGCTGCGGCTCGAAGGCCTGGATGCCGAGGCGGTGCAGCGTCGGTGCGCGGTTCAGCAGCACCGGGTGCTCGGTGATGACCTCTTCCAGCACGTCCCAGACCACGGCGCGGCCACGCTCGACCATGCGCTTGGCGGACTTGATGTTCTGCGCGTGGTTGAGGTCGACCAGCCGCTTCATGACGAACGGCTTGAAGAGCTCGAGCGCCATCTGCTTGGGCAGACCGCACTGGTGCAGCTTCAGCTGCGGGCCGACCACGATGACCGAACGGCCGGAGTAGTCGACGCGCTTGCCGAGCAGGTTCTGGCGGAAGCGACCCTGCTTGCCCTTGAGCATGTCGGACAGCGACTTCAGCGGCCGGTTCCCCGGGCCGGTGACCGGACGACCACGGCGACCGTTGTCGAACAGTGCGTCGACGGCCTCCTGGAGCATCCGCTTCTCGTTGTTGACGATGATCTCGGGGGCGCCGAGGTCGAGCAGCCGCTTGAGGCGGTTGTTCCGGTTGATCACCCGGCGGTACAGGTCGTTCAGGTCGGACGTCGCGAACCGGCCACCGTCGAGCTGCACCATCGGGCGCAGGTCCGGCGGGATGACCGGGACGCAGTCCAGCACCATGCCCATCGGCGAGTTGCGGGTGGTCAGGAACGCCGAGACGACCTTGAGCCGCTTGAGCGCGCGGGTCTTCTTCTGGCCGCGGCCGGTGGCGATGGTCTCGCGCAACGACGCTGCCTCGGCGTTCAGGTCGAAGCTCTCCAGACGCTTCTGGATCGCCGCGGCCCCCATGCCGCCCTCGAAGTACAGACCGAAGCGGTCCCGCATCTCGCGGTAGAGACCCTCGTCGCCCTCGAGGTCCTGGACCTTGAGGTTGCGGAAGCGGTCCCAGACCGCCGCGAGGCGCTCGAGCTCGAGGTCGGCCCGCTTGCGGATCTGGTTCATCTCGCGCTCGGCCGACTCGCGCACCTTGCGGCGGGCGTCGGCCTTGGCGCCCTCGGACTCCAGCTGGGCCAGGTCGCCCTCGAGCTTCTTGGCACGGGTGTCGACGTCGGAGTCGCGACGGTTCTCGACCTCCTTCTTCTCGACCTCGATCTGCGCCTCGAGCGAGGACAGGTCGCGATGACGCGCCTCGTCGTCGACGGACGTGATCATGTAGGCCGCGAAGTAGATGACCTTCTCGAGGTCCTTCGGGGCCAGGTCGAGCAGGTAGCCCAGACGGCTGGGCACACCCTTGAAGTACCAGATATGCGTCACGGGAGCAGCGAGCTCCACGTGGCCCATCCGCTCACGACGCACCTTGGCGCGAGTGACCTCGACGCCGCAGCGCTCGCAGATGATGCCCTTGAAGCGCACTCGCTTGTACTTGCCGCAGTAGCACTCCCAGTCCCGGGTGGGACCGAAGATCTTCTCGCAGAAGAGCCCGTCCTTCTCCGGCTTGAGGGTGCGGTAGTTGATGGTCTCCGGCTTCTTCACCTCGCCGTACGACCACTGGCGGATCTCGTCCGCGGTCGCAAGGCCGATGCGCAGCTCGTCAAAGAAGTTGACGTCCAGCACGTGTGTCCTTCTCTCAGTCTTCTCGGTCGATCGGGTCTGACGGTCGGTTGACGGCTAGCTGCTCCGTCAGACCTCCTCGACGCTGCTCGGCTCGCGCCTGGACAGGTCGATACCCAGCTCTTCTGCGGCGCGGAAGACGTCCTCGTCCGCGTCGCGCATCTCGATGGACGTCCCGTCGCTGCTGAGCACCTCGACGTTCAGGCACAGCGACTGCATCTCTTTCAGCAGCACCTTGAACGACTCCGGGATGCCCGAGTCAGGGATGTTCTCGCCCTTGACGATGGCCTCGTAGACCTTCACCCGGCCCTGGATGTCGTCGGACTTGATCGTCAGCAGCTCCTGCAGCGTGTAGGCCGCGCCGTACGCCTCCAGCGCCCACACCTCCATCTCGCCGAACCGCTGGCCGCCGAACTGGGCCTTTCCGCCCAGGGGCTGCTGCGTGATCATCGAGTAGGGGCCGGTCGAGCGAGCGTGGATCTTGTCGTCGACCAGGTGGTGCAGCTTCAGGATGTACATGTAGCCGACCGAGACCGGCTCCGGGAACGGGTCGCCGGTGCGGCCGTCGTACAGCAGGCCCTTGCCGGTGCCGTCGATGAGACGGTTGCCGTCGCGGGTCAGCAGGGTGCTGTCGAGCAGCCCGGTGATCTCGTCCTCGCGGGCACCGTCGAACACCGGGGACGCCACACGGGTGCCCGCAGGGGCCTCCAGCGCGTCGGCCTTCATGTCCTTGGCCCACTCCGGGGAGCCCTCGACCTTCCAGCCGCGCGAGGCGACCCAGCCCAGGTGCGTCTCGAGCACCTGGCCGACGTTCATCCGGCTCGGCACACCGAGCGGGTTGAGCACCACGTCGACCGGGGTGCCGTCGGACAGGAACGGCATGTCCTCGATCGGCAGGATCTTGGAGATGACGCCCTTGTTGCCGTGCCGGCCGGCGAGCTTGTCGCCGTCGGTGATCTTGCGCTTGTTGGCCACGTAGACGCGGACCAGCTGGTTCACGCCCGGCGGCAGCTCGTCGCCCTCGTCGCGGTCGAAGACCTTGACGCCGATGACCGTGCCGGTCTCACCGTGCGGCACCTTCAGCGAGGTGTCGCGCACCTCGCGCGCCTTCTCACCGAAGATGGCGCGCAGCAGGCGCTCCTCCGGCGTCAGCTCGGTCTCGCCCTTGGGCGTGACCTTGCCGACCAGCAGGTCGCCGTCGCGGACCTCCGCGCCGATCCGGATGATCCCGCGCTCGTCGAGGTCCGCGAGGACCTCCTCGGAGACGTTGGGGATGTCCCGGGTGATCTCCTCCGGGCCGAGCTTGGTGTCGCGCGCGTCGACCTCGTGCTCCTCGATGTGGATCGAGGAGAGCAGGTCGTCCTGCACGACGCGCTGGCTGAGGATGATCGCGTCCTCGTAGTTGTGACCCTCCCACGGCATGAACGCCACGAGCAGGTTGCGACCCAGCGCCATCTCGCCACCGTCGGTGGACGGACCGTCGGCCAGCAGCTGGCCGGCCTCGACGCGAGCGCCCTCGTCGACTGCAGCGCGCTGGTTGTACGAGGTGCCCTGGTTCGAGCGACGGAACTTGGCCACCCGGTAGGTGGTGTAGGTCGCGTCGTCGTTGGCCACGGTCACGACGTCCGCGGAGACCTCCTGCACGACACCGGCCTTCTCGGCCCGGACGACGTCGCCCGAGTCGAGTGCAGCGCGGTGCTCCATGCCGGTACCGACCAGCGGCGCCTCGGCCTTGACCAGCGGCACCGCCTGACGCTGCATGTTCGAGCCCATCAGGGCGCGGTTCACGTCGTCGTGCTCGAGGAACGGGATCATCGCGGTCGCGGCCGACACCATCTGGCGTGCAGCGACGTCCATGTAGTCCACGTCCTCGGCCGCGACGAGCTCGACCTCGCCACCCTTGCGGCGGACGGTGACCATCTTCTCGGAGAACTTGCTCGAGTCGTCCAGCGGCGCATTGGCCTGGGCGATGACGAACTCGTCCTCCTCGTCGGCGGTCAGGTAGTCGACCTCGTCGCTGACCTTGCCCTTGGTGACCTTGCGGTACGGGGTCTCCACGAAGCCGAACGCGTTGATCCGCGCGTAGGTCGACAGTGAGCCGATCAGGCCGATGTTCGGGCCTTCCGGCGTCTCGATCGGGCACATCCGGCCGTAGTGCGACGGGTGGACGTCGCGGACCTCGAAGCCGGCACGGTCACGAGACAGACCACCCGGGCCCAGCGCCGACAGGCGACGCTTGTGCGTCAGGCCGGCGATCGGGTTGGTCTGGTCCATGAACTGCGACAGCTGGCTGGTGCCGAAGAACTCCTTGATGGAGGCGACGACCGGCCGGATGTTGATCAGCGTCTGCGGCGTGATGGCCTCGACGTCCTGCGTGGTCATGCGCTCGCGAACGACGCGCTCCATGCGGGACAGACCGGTGCGGACCTGGTTCTGGATCAGCTCGCCGACCGTGCGCAGACGACGGTTGCCGAAGTGGTCGATGTCGTCCACCTCGACGCGCAGGTCGACCTGCTCGCCGTTCTTGACGCCCGGCATGGTCGAACCACCGGCGTGCAGGGTCACCAGGAACCTGATCGTCGCCACGACGTCGTCGACGTCCAGCACGCTGGCCGACGGCTCCTTGTCGACGCCGAGCTTCTTGTTGACCTTGTAGCGGCCCACCCGGGCCAGGTCGTAGCGCTTGGCGTTGAAGTAGAGGTTCTCCAGCAGCGTCTGCGCGGCCTCGCGGGTCGGCGGCTCACCCGGACGCAGCTTGCGGTAGATGTCCAGGAGCGCGTCGTCCTGACCCGTGGTGTGGTCCTTCTCCAGGGTCTGGATCATCGACTCGAACTCGCCGAACTCCTCGCGGATCCGGGCCTCGGTCCAGCCCAGCGCCTTGAGCAGCACCGTGACGGACTGCTTGCGCTTGCGGTCGATGCGGACACCGACCATGTCGCGCTTGTCGATCTCGAACTCGAGCCAGGCGCCGCGCGAGGGGATGACCTTCGCGGTGTAGACGTCCTTGTCGGAGGTCTTGTCGGCAGTGCGCTCGAAGTACACGCCCGGCGAGCGGACGAGCTGGGAGACGACGACGCGCTCGGTGCCGTTGACGACGAAGGTGCCGCGCTCGGTCATCAGCGGGAAGTCGCCCATGAAGACCGTCTGGCTCTTGATCTCACCGGTGTTCGTGTTCATGAACTCGGCGGTGACGAACAGCGGGGCGGCGTACGTCATGTCCCGCTCCTTGCACTCGTCGATCGAGTACTTGGCGGGCTCGAACCGGTGGTCCCGGAACGACAGGGACATCGACCCCGAGAAGTCCTCGATCGGGGAGATCTCCTCGAAGATCTCCTCCAGACCGGACTTCTCGTGGATGTGGCTGTCGCCGGAGCTGGCCAGCACCCGGGCCTGCCAGCGCTCGTTGCCGAGGAGCCAGTCGAAGCTGTCGGTCTGCAGAGCGAGGAGGTCGGGAACCTCAAGCGGTTCATGAATCTTGCCGAAACTGACACGGCCTGAGGCCGTAAGAGCGGTGGACTTCGCGGGTGCGGTGCGCGAGGCAGCCAAGGAGGGTCCTTCCACGGGCCTTTGATGCGGTAAGTACGCACGCCGATCGACCCGGCGCTGGGAAGAGCACGTATGTGCTCACCCCGTCGACGGGTAGAGATACAGGCAGCGCAAAGCGCAAGCATACACGACACAGGGCACGCTGCGAAACGCCCCTGTCAAGGTCACTCGCGGCCCGCACGGGACTAGCCCGGGGCCGCCGCGGTGACGACAACGGTGCGCTGCGCCACGAGGATGGCCCTGATAGGCGCTGACGTCAAGATCCCAGCCTGAGAAACGGCGTGGCGAGGTGCCCTCGAGCGTGCCGTCCGGACCCATCGACAGAGCCGGTCGGCAGGGTCACACTGAGCCCCGTGCCGCGTAGCGCGCTCGCGAAGCACCTGCTCGTCGCCGTGGCAGGCGCCGCCACCCTGGCCCTCCTGGTCGCCTGTACCGACGCGGCCGACCAGTCGAGCGACCCGACGAAGTCCGGCAAGGCCACCGCGACCCCCGCGCCGGTCTCCTTCGTCCCGTGCGGGCAGGCCAGGTGCACCGGCAGCATCAACGGCGCGAAGTACGAGATCCAGCTGCCGGCCAGGTGGAACGGGACGCTGCTGCTGTACTCGCACGGGTACGTCGAGGCCGCCCCGATCGCACCCGACTTCGCCACCCCGACCCTGGCGGCCGAGTCGTCCCCGGACGACGACATAGCCCACGAGATGCTCGCCGAGGGTTACGCGCTGGCCGGGTCGTCGTTCAGCCGGCTCGGCTGGGCGGTGCCCGAGGGCGTCAAGGCCGACGAAGAGCTGTACGCCTACTTCGCCGCCAAGGTCGCCAAGCCCCGGCAGGTGATCGTCTGGGGCAACTCGATGGGCGCCGTGATCACCGAGGGGCTGGCGGAGAAGAAGCTGGCGTGGGTCACTGCGGCTGCCCCGATGTGCGGCCCGCTGGCCGGCACCAACGAGACGCTGGACCTGAGCCTGGACGTCGCCTACGCCGTCCGGACGCTGCTGGCGCCCAAGCTGCAGATCGCCGGGTTCACCAGCCACAAGGCTGCGGTGCACGCCTGGGAGTCCGCGCGCAAGGCGCTGGAAGCAGCGGGGAACGAGGTAGCAGCCGGGGACACCGCCGGACCAGCCAAGCTCTACCTGATATCTGCACTCATCGACGCTCCGGACCAGTCCTTCTTCTCCGACGGGTCCGACTCGGTCCTGCGGGCTGGGGTCGCGGTGGAGGATGCGTTGCACCAGATGAGCGTTGACACCGACGTGCGTTACGACATCGAGCGGCGCGCCGGCGCAAGCGTCTCCGGCAACGCCGGGGTCGACTACGCGACACGGATCAGTCCGGCCGAGCGGACGTTCGTCGACGAGACCGGTGGCCCCGGCACCACCGACCGGCTGCTCGCGAAGCTCGCCGCTGGTCAGCGGGTCTCCGCCGACAAGCGGGCCAGAGCCGCAGCGGGCCGCACCATGGGCGAGCCGACCGCTGCGCTGTCCGTCCCGACAACCACGCTGCACACGGCCAAGGACCCGGTCGCCATCGTTCAGCACGAGCAGCTGTTCGCCCAGCGTGCCCAGCGCGCAGGCAGCCAGAATCTGCTGCTGCAGCTGTACTCGGTCCCGCCGGCCAAGTACGACCCGCCGCCGAAGGACGGCGGAGCGGGCCACTGCAACCTCACCGCCGGCCAGGTGACAGCCACGGTCGCCCTGCTCAGCTCGTGGGCTGCGACGCACACCCGACCGACCGACCAGGAGGTCACGGCGGCAGCCAGCAAGGTGCCGAGCCTGAGCGGGACCTTCGTGCCGGCGCCGTGGCCGGACCCGCGCGCTACAGGCCCCTGACCTGCGAGACCAGCCAGCGACCGTCCCGCTCGACCATCGTCATCTCGACCCGGTTCTGGTCGACCTGAGGGCGCTCGAGCCGGTTCGAGGTCGTCGTCTGGTTGACGAACAGCAGCACGACGAACTGGTGCGCCGAGGCGCGCTGGACGCCGGTCGCGGCGACCTGGGCCACCACGGTGGCCTTCGTCTGGGTGGCCAACGACTTCACCGCGTCCCCGGTGGTCCGCGCGTACTGGTCGGCGAAGGCCCCGGTGGTCAGCGCCTTGCCGGCCGCGAAGTCGGCGTCCAGGTGCCGGTAGTCGTAGCTGAGGATCCTGGTCGCAGCCGACGAGGCGGCCCGAACGGCCTGCCCACGAGCCTGGTCGGCGGCCTCGGCCCGACGGTCAAGCAGCACGAACGCGCCCGCCCCGGCGACCGCGAGCAGCAGAAGCACGGCCAACGCTGCGAGCAGCCAGCCGGACGCCGTCCGCACCCCCCAACTTGTGACGCCTTGTCGGGGCCTCACGGGCCCCGG
The DNA here is from genome assembly GCF_049994355.1 of Angustibacter sp. McL0619. Classification (NCBI taxonomy): domain Bacteria; kingdom Bacillati; phylum Actinomycetota; class Actinomycetes; order Kineosporiales; family Kineosporiaceae; genus Angustibacter; species Angustibacter sp. McL0619. The sequence goes on from NZ_CP188257.1 coordinate 4,120,040, forward strand.
AGACCCCCGCAACTCATCACGAGTGGGGGTGGGGGTGGGGGTGTGGGTGGGGGTGGGGGTGGGTTGCGGGCGGGAGCGCTCGCCGGCGACCCGGCGGCGGGACGGCGAGGGACGTGCTCCGCGCATCACAGGACCTTCAGCTCGTCGGACGTCGGTCATCTCGGTTTCCTCCTTCAGCCCACGAACTGCAGCTGGTTGGCGAGCCAGCGCGAACCGGCGCGGCTCAGGTCGACCTGGATCCGGTAGTGCCGCGGCACCGCGGTGGCGGCGGAGGAGTTGGTCACGTCGGCGTCCACCACGAGCAGCACCCGGGCGCTGTCCGCGTCGCGGGAGACCAGCCCGGCCGAGAGCACCTTGCCCTTGCTGACCGCCTTGTTCGCCGTGACCAGCTTGCGCAGCTCGGCGGACTGGGCGGTGAACTCCTTCTTGAACTCCCCCGTCGAACCGGCGAGCACCCGGCTCGAGTCCCGGTCGAAAGTCTGGTAGTCGAGCGTCGTGAAGTTGACCCCCAGCTGGCTGGCTGCGGCGACCGCGTCGTCCCCGGCCGCCGCGTCGCGGCGCGCGTCCAGCACCCGGCGTCCGGCGAAACCGCCGACCACCACCGCGGCCAGCACCAGCAAGGCCATCCCCACCGCGAGCAGGTTGCGCGTCCTGCGTGTCATGACTGGTCTCCGATCAGCATCCAGGTGAACGAGTCGGCGCCCTGCGGCGGGACAGAGGTGACCACGGTCGGGGCGTCGTACCCCGCCGTGCCGATCTGGTCGGTCGGGTCGAAGGGCACGGACGACGCCGAGCCGGACGACGAGGGCGTCCCCGGCTGCGGGGCGTTCTGCGCGCCGCGCACCGAGGTCGCCGAGCCGCGCGGCTCGGCGCAGCGCACGCCGGTGTTCAGCGGCGGCATCCCGGTGGTCTGCTGCGGATCGGTCCGCTTGGTGTCCCCGTAGCCCTTGGTGCAGGACGGCGGGTTGCTGACGTTCAGCTGCAGCCCGAAGTGTGCGGTGCCGTCACCGGGGAGGACGGTGTATCCGCCACGGACGACGTCCGGGTAGGTGATGAACATCTGCCGGATGCCCGCCGTGCGGGTCACCGTGACCTGCCCGACGGTGACCAGGTTGGTCAGCAGCGCCCCGAGGTTCGAGCGGTTCTCGGTGAGCAGCGCGTTGACCTGCTGGCTGGCGATCACTCCGCGGTCCAGCACGGTGCGCAGGTCGGTGTCGCTGGCCCGCAACTGGCCGGACAGGTCGTCCAGGTCGGCGGCGAACGAGCGGATGTCGGACCCGGACGCCTTCTGGGAATCCAGCACGGTGTGCCCGTCCTGGATCAGCTTGGTGGTCTCCGGCAGCGCCTCGGACGCCGATCGGGTGAGCGCGTCGCCGGAGTCGATCAGCCGCTGCAGGTCGGTGCCGCCGTCCGCGAACGTCTTGCCGAGCTCGTCGACCGTGGTGCTCAGGTCGTCCTTGGGCACCGACCGGACCAGCCGGTCGACGTCCAGCAGCACGGTGTCCACCCGGGTCGGGGTGCGGGTGTCGGACCGGTCGATGCGCGCACCCCCGGTCAGGTAGGGACGCGAGTCCGTGCGCGGCTGCAGGTCGACGTACTGCTCGCCTACTGCCGAACGGTTTTCCACCACCGCCAGCGTGTCCCGCGGCACCTGCGAGCCGCGGTGCATCCGCAGGTCGACCAGGACGCCGCCGTCGGTCAGCCGCAGCCGGTCGACCCTGCCGACCGTCACGCCGCGGTACGTGACCTCGGCGCCGGTGAAGATGCCGCCGGAGTCCGCGAAGTCGGCCGTGACCACGTAGGAGCCCCCGGCGACCTTGTCGAACAGCCCGACGTAGCGGGCGGAGAGCACGCTGACGGCGACCAGCGCGAGCGCCAGGAAGGCGACCAGCTGGATCCGTACTCCTCGGGTGACCATCAGCTCACGCCCCCCATCAGCAGGCCGGCCAGGTTGGGGCTGTACTCCTGGCCGGACGTCCCCGGCGCGCCCTCGGCCGCGCCCAGGCACAGCACGCCGGGCAGGCAGAGTCCGCCGCCGCCGCTGGGTGCCGGGGTGGGCTGGGCCGACACCTTGGTCCAGCCGGCCGGGCAGGACACTCCGCGGAACGGCAGCACCAGCGCCCTGATGGTGTCGTTGCGGCACTGCACGGTCAGGTCGCCGGGGGCGATCGCCGCCGGGCACTTCGCGCCGGGGAACTGCACGACCTGGCCGAGGATGGTGCACGGGATGGACTTCACGTCGGGCAGCTGGGGGATGCTGCCGAGCCCCGGGACGCCGGGCAGCGGACCGCTCGGGCCGGTGCCGACGTCCAGCAGCGAGCGGGCGTCCAGGTCGGCGGTGATCCACAGGTTGGTGTAGTCGCCCTTGATGCCGTTCACGGCCGCGTCGGGGAAGGGGTAGGTCAGCAGCAGCTGGAGCGACTCGGGCAGGTCGTCGCCGGCGTCGTTCAGCGACTTCAGCACCGGCTTGAGCGCGGTCAGGTTGGCGACCGTGTCGTTCTTGGACGCCTGGATCACCCGCGAGCCGACGTCGCCGAGCCGGTCCAGCGAGGTGAGCAGGGTGGTGAGCTGCTGGCGCTGGTCGGCGAGGACCTTCAGGCCGCCGGGCAGCTGGTCGAGCGCGGTCGCGAGGTCGTCGCGCTGAGCGGCCAGCCGGGCGGCGAGCCGGTCGATCTGGTCGATGGCCCGGTTGATCTCGCCCTTCTGGGAGTCCAGCGAGCCGACCAGGGTGTCCAGCTTGGTGAGCAGGTCGCGCACCGAGGACTCGTTGCCGGTCAGCGCCTTGTTCAGCTCGGTCTCGATGATCTTCAGCTGCGCGACCCCGCCGCCGTTGAGCAGCAGCGACATCGCACCGAGGACCTCCTCGACCTCGGGGTTGCGACCGCTGCGGGACAACGGGATCACGTCGCCGTCGGCCAGCCGACCGACCGCCGCCGCGTCGCTCGGTGCGGCCAGCGAGACGTACTTCTCGCCGAGCAAGCTGGTCTGCTTGAGCTCGGCGGTCGCGTTGTCCGGCAGCTGCACGGAGTCCTTGAGCCGCACCGTGACCCGCGCCGTCCAGCCGTCCAGCGAGATCTTCTCGACCGAGCCCACGGTGACGTCGCCGACCTTCACCGAGGACTGCGGCACCAGGTCGAGGACGTCGGCGAACTGAACGGTGACCCGGTAGATGTCGCCGCGGCTGGCCACCCCGCCGGGCAGCGCGACGTCGTAGGCGCCCTGGCAACCGGCTAGCGCGACGGCAAGCACCGCCGCCGCCGCGGCCAGGACGGCGCGCCGCACCCGGGCGCTCATCGCGCACTCCCGAGGATGCCGCCGAGGGTGGGATCCAGCCCGATCAGCGGGGACAGCAGCGGGCTGAGCGCCTGCTGGCAAGCCGTGGCCTTGCTGACCTGCTGGTTGATCAGCCCGCAGATCAGCTCGTCGGGGTGGTTCAGCTGGTCGGTGTTGTCCCGGACGTCGAGCGTGCCGGACGCCGGGTTGTAGGCGTTCTGCAGGTTGGACAGCGCGACCGGGGCGTTGTCCAGCAGCTCGGCGAGCTGGTTGCGGTCGGCGGCGATGGTTCCGGTGACCGAGGTCAGGTCGGCCACGTCCGTCTTGAGCACCGAGCGGTTGTCGGCGACGAACGTGGACACCTCGTTCAGCGCCACGGCGAGGTTCTTCAACGCCAGGCCGAGGTCGTCCTTCTCGCCGTTCAGCTGGTCGGCGACCGAGGCCAGGTCAGTGTTGAGCCGGCGCACCTGCGGGTCGTTCGCGGCCAGCGTGGAGGTGAAGGTCTGCAGGTTCTTCACGGTGGTGAACAGGTCCTCGCGGCTGCCGGACACGGTGCCGAGCGCGAGCGAGAGCTGGTGCACGGCCTCGTTCGCCTTGTCCCCCTCACCGCCCAGGTTGGCGGCGCTGGTGGTCAGCAGCCGGGACAGCGAGCCGGTGGAGTTCGCCCCCCGCGGGCCGAGCGCCTTGCTCAGGTCGTCCAGGCTCTGGGTAACCCGATCCAGCTCGACCGGCACGGCCGTGCGGTCCAGCGGAATGTCCGCGTGGTCCGCCATCCGCGCGCCGCCGGTATAGGCCGGCAGCAGCTGGACGTACCGGTCGCTGACCAGGGACGGCGACAGGATCGCGGCCTGCGCGTCAGCAGGCACCTTGACGTCGCCGTTGACCTTGAGCACCACCGCGACCTGCTCGCCCTGCGGCGTGACGCTCTGCACGGTGCCGACCGGCACCCCGAGCACCCGGACCTGGCTGCCCTGGTAGAGGCCGACGGCGCGGGTGAAGTGCGCCGTGACGGTCCGGTCCGGCGTCCCCGGCCAGAACGCGAAGGCCGCTGCGGCGAGCACGCCGACCGCCAGGACGCCGACCAGGACGCCGCGCAGGTCGAGCCGCGGCAGATCGACCTTCTGGAGCTTCACCGGGCACCTCCGGGGATCGTCCCGCCGATGGGCACCAGGTTCGGGATGTAGGTGTCGAACCACCGGCCGTTGCCGAGGGTGTTGGCGAAGACCCGGGTGAACGGCGCCATGGCCTTGATCCCCGCGTCCAGGTCGTCCTGGTGCTTGCGCAGGGTCGCCAGCACGCCCTGCAGCTCGGTCAGCGCCGGCTTGAGCTGGGCCCGGTTGTCGCGGACCAGACCGGTGATCTGCGCCGCGAGCGCGGCGGTGTTGGTGAGCAGCGTGTGGATGGCCGCCCGCCGCTTCTGCAGCTCGACCAGCAGCAGGTCGCCGTCCTTGATCAGCGACTGCACCTCGCCGTTGCGGGCCGCCACCGTCCCGGAGACGTCCTTGGCGTGGGCGAGCAGCTCGGCGAGCTGCTGGTCGCGCGAGGAGATCGTCCGGGACAGCCGGGTCAGCCCCTCGAGCGAGGCCTTGACCTGCGGCGGGCTGTCCTTGAACTCGGTGGCCAGCACGTCCAGCGACTTCGACAGCTGCGGGACGTCGATCGCCTCGGTCGTGGTGGTCAGGTCGCTGAACGCGTCGATCACGTCGTAGCTGGGTACCGTCCGGCTGGTCGGGATGAGCGAGCCCGTCTTGAGCTGGCCCGGACCCTGCGGGTCGAGCGCGAGGTACTTCTGGCCGAGCAGGGTCTTCAGCTTCACCGCCGCACCGGTGCGGGTGCCGAAGTGCGCGGGCTCGGTGACCTTGAACGAGATCAGCACCTGGGCGCCGTCCAGCTCGATCTTCTTCACCTTGCCGACCTTGACCCCGGCGACCATCACGTCGTCGCCGGTCTTCAGCCCGCCCACCTCGGTGAACGCGGCCCGGTAGGTGTCTCCGCGGCCCAGCAGCGGCAGCTTCTGCACGTTGAACGCGGCGATCAGCAGGGCACCGATCAGCAGTAGCCCGACGGCCCCGATGGGCACCGGGTTGCGCTCGCGGAACGGGATCGCCATCAGCCGACACCCCCGCACCGCGCGGCCTTGTTGTCGGCCACGTTCACCGGCAGCCGGGAGTCCTTGGTCAGGCCGAGCGCACCGGTCGGCAGCACCACCGAGCCGTCGAACTTGCAGAGGTAGAAGTTGAACCAGGAGCCGTACGTGGCGGTGCGGGTCAGCGTGTTCACCTTGCCCGGCCAGGTGTCCATGAAGTGCTCGAAGGTCTTGGTGTTCGCCGGCTTATTCAGCGTCCTGGACAGCGTGCCCAGGTTCGCGATATCGGCCTTCAGCGGCGACCGGGCCTGGGAGAGCAGGCCTGCGGTGTCGGCGGCCAGCCCGTTGATCGAGGTGAGCGAGTTCCCGATCGCCACCCGGTCGGCGGACAGGCCGGAGACGAACCGCTGCAGCTGGACCAGCAGCTGGTCCAGCTGGTCGTCGCGGCTGTCCACCGTGCCCAGCACCGTGTTGAGGTTGCTGATGGTCCGGCCGATCACCGCGTCGCGGTCGGCGACCGACGAGGTGAGCGACGCTGTGTGCGCGAGCAGGCTGTTGATCGTGCCGCCCTCGCCCTGCAGCACCTGGATGATCTCGCCGGACAGCTGGTTGACGTCCTGCGGGGACAGCGCGGCGAACAGCGGCTTGAACCCGTTGAACAGCACGGTCAGGTCCAGCGCCGGCTGGGTCCGCTCGATCGGGATCGTCGAGCCCGCTGCGAGCTGCGACCCCGCGCCGGCCCCCTGCACCAGCGCGACGTACCGCTGCCCGATCAGGTTGCGGTACCGGACCAGCACCTGCGTGGTGTCGGTCAGCCGGTGGTCCGCGTCGACGTCCAGGGTGACCAGGGCGCGGCTGCGTCCAGCCAGCCCGATGTCCTTGACCCGGCCGACCTGGACGCCGGCGATCCGCACGTCGTCGCCCTTGGCCAGCCCGGTCGCGTCGGCCAGGACCGCCTTGTACTCGGTGCGGCTGCCGCCGGCGATGGGCGAGATGGTCAGTGCGAGCATGCCGAACGCGGCGATCGTCGTGACGGCGAAGACCACCAGCTTGACCAGGCTGGCCGTCGTCCTCACTACGCGGCCCCCTGGCTGACCTGGGTGCCGCGGACCATCGGTCCGAGCAGCAGGTTGGAGATGTCCGGCATGGCGTCCGGGCTCATTCCCATCGCCGGCGCGAACAACGCGTCCGTGACCGCCTGCTCGCCCGGCGTCCCGGCGTCCCCGCTCTGCGGGTCGGTGTACGATCCGCCGTCGGTCAGGGACGACGGCAGCGCGCTGCCACTGGAGGCGTTGTAGCTGTTGCCGGTGCCGTCCGGGATGAAGTCGCCGGTGTACGGGTGCGCCTGCGAGCCGGTCTTGGCCGGCAGCCCCTTGCAGTCCGGCGCGCGGTTCGCGATCCACTCCGGCTCCTCGCCGGGCTGGTACGCCCGGCGCTGCGGGACGACCTCGAGGGTGATGTGCAGCGAGCTGTCCCCGAAGGCCTGGTCGATCCGCGGCAGCCAGCCGGTCAGGCCCTGGGCGAAGCACGCGTAGATCGGCGAGTAGCGCTGCAGCAGAGCGAGAGTGGGCCGGTTGACCCGCCCGACCCGAATGATCCGGTCCTCGTCCTCGTTCAGCACGGCGGTCGTGGTGTTCGCGAAACCCGTTGTGCCGGCGAGGAAACCGGCCAGCGCGCTCTGCTTCTCGACCAGCGTCCGGCTGGTCACCGACAGGTTGCCGGCCATCTTGAGCAGGTCCGGTGCGGCGTCCGCGTAGATCGAGGCGACGTCGGCGAGGCCGCTGATGTCCTGCTTCAGGGCGGGCAGGTTCGGGTTGAACGCGGTCAGGTACCGGTCGGCCAGCACCAGGTTGTCGCCGAGCTGCTGGCCGCGACCCTCCAGCGCAGTGGCCATCGCGTTCAGCGTGGTGGCCAGCTGCCCGGGCTTGACGGTGCGCAGCAGGGGCAGCAGGTTGTCGAATACCTGCTCGAGCTCGATGGCCACCGAGGTGCGGTCCTGGCCGATCACGTCGCCGCCCTTCAGCGGGATGCGGGACGGGTCGGCGGGCGGCACCAGGTCGACGTACCGCTCGCCGAACAGGGTCTTGGGCAGCAGCCGGGCGCTGACGTTGGCCGGGATGGCGCCGACCTGGTCCGGCGCGAGTGCGAGCTGCACCTGGGCGCCGTCCCCGATGTGCGTGATGCTGCGCACCTCGCCGACCACCAGCCCGCGGATCTTCACGTCCGAGGTGGTCTGCAGCTGGTTGCCGACGTGGTCCGTCCGGAGCGTCACCAGGGTGACCGGGGTGAACCGCTTCTGGTACATCGCGACCGACAGGGTGAGCAGCAGCACGAGCACCAGCAGGAAGGCCACCCCGTACAGGTGCGTGGCGAAGCGCGAGAGGAATCCTCTCGTGGTGGGCCGGACTGCCATGTGCACGGTCGCTACCCCGCGATCCGCACGGTCGTGGTGGCGCCCCAGATCGCCAGGGACAGGAAGAAGTCGATGATGTTGATCGCCACGATGGACGTCCGGACGGCGTTGCCGACCGCCACCCCGACACCGGCCGGGCCGCCGCTGGCGGTGTAGCCGTAGTAGCAGTGGATCAGGATGATCACGACGGCGAACACCAGCACCTTGCCGAACGACCAGAGCACGTCGCCCGGCGGCAGGAACAGGTGGAAGTAGTGGTCGTAGGTGCCCTTGGACTGGCCGAAGTACTCGGTGGTGATGAACCGGGTGGCGAAGTACGAGGACAGCAGCCCGACCACGTACAGCGGCATGACCGCGACGAAGCCGGCGATCATCCGGGTGGTCACCAGGAACGGAACGCTCGGCAGGCCCATCACCTCGAGGGCGTCCACCTCCTCGCTGATCCGCATGGCACCGAGCTGGGCGGTGAAGCCGCAGCCGACGGTGGCGGCGAGCGCCAGTCCGGCGACCAGCGGGGCGATCTCGCGGGTGTTGAAGTAGGCGGAGATGAAGCCGGTGAAGGCGCCGGTGCCCAGCTGGTTCAGCGCGCTGTACCCCTGCAGGCCGACCTCGGTGCCGGTGAAGAACGCCAGAAAGGTGATCACGCCGACGGTGCCGCCGATGACCGACAGCGCGCCGGTGCCGAGGCTCACCTCGGCCAGCAGCCGCATGACCTCCTTCCGGTAGCGGCGCAGCGTGCGCGGCGTCCAGGCCAGCGAGCGCACGTAGAAGCGCAGCTGGCCGCCGAGGCTGTCCAGTCCTGCGACCGGCTTGCGGGCGGTGTCTGCGACCTTGGTCCCGATGGTTGCCATGGCCGTCACCCGAGCTTCTGCGGGACGACCTGGAAGTACACGGCCGTCAGGACGAAGTTGACGACGAACAGCAGCATGAAGGTGATGACGACGGACTGGTTGACCGCGTCGCCCACCCCCTTCGGGCCGCCGCCGGCGGTGAGCCCCTTGTAGGAGGCGACGATTGCCGCGATGGCACCGAAGATCAGCGCCTTGACCTCGCCGGAGCCCAGGTCGGCCACCTGCGCGAGGGCGGTGAACGACGCGAGGTACGCGCCCGGCGTCCCGCCCTGCAGGACGACGTTGAAGAAGTAGCCGCCGATGACGCCGACCACCGAGACCAGGCCGTTGAGCAGCAGCGCGACCAGCATCGAGGCGAGCACCCGCGGCACGACCAGCCGCTGGATCGGGCTGATCCCGAGCACCTCCATGGCGTCGATCTCCTCCCGGATCTTGCGTGATCCCAGGTCCGCACAGATCGCTGAGCCCCCTGCGCCCGCGATCAGCAGTGCCGTGACGATCGGGCTGGCCTCGCGGATGATCGCCAGCACCGAGGCGGCGCCGGTGTAGGACTGCGCACCGAGCTGGCGGGTCAGCGTGCCGAGCTGCAGGGCGATGACCGCACCGAACGGGATGGAGACCAACGCGGTCGGCAGGATCGTGACGCTGGCGATGAACCAGGCCTGCTGGATGAACTCCTTGCCCTGGAAGGGCCGGCGCGGCAGCGCGCGCAGCACGTCGAGGGTGAGGGCGAAAAGGTTCCCGCTCTGTCGCATCGCACCGACCGCCGGGTCGCTCACGAGGCCACCTCGTCGCGGGTGCGGGCCCGGTCGGCGCCGAGGTTGGCGAAGGAGCCGGGCGGCGGGACGACGCCGTTGTCCCGGCACCAGGCGCCCGGCTCGCGCTGGTGGCGGCGCAGGGCGCCGGAGCTCGTCGTGAGCTGCTCGGGGATCGGCGGCAGCGGGGGCAGCTCCTGGCCGGACTCGGCGGCCAGCTCGTCGGCGTCCTTCTCCTCGCTCATCCCGATCGGACCGACCCGCTGGGCGTTCAGGAACTGCCGGACGACGGGCTCCTCGCTGCTGAGCAGCATCTCGCGGGGCCCGAACATCGCCAGGTGCCGGTGGTAGAGCAGGCCGATGTTGTCCGGCACCGTGCGAGCGGTGTTGATGTCGTGGGTGACGATCAGGAACGTGGCGTCGATCTGCGCGTTGAGGTCGACGATCAGCTGGTTCAGGTACGCGGTGCGCACCGGGTCCAGCCCGGAGTCGGGCTCGTCGAACAGGATGATCTCGGGGTCGAGGACCAGCGCGCGGGCCAGGCCGGCCCGCTTGCGCATGCCGCCGGAGATCTCGCCGGGCAGCTTCGCCTCGGCGCCCTGCAGCCCGACCAGCTCGATCTTCTCGTGCACGAGCGAGCGGATGTCGGACTCGGACTTCCTGGTGTGCTCGCGCAGCGGGAAGGCGATGTTGTCGAACAGGCTCATCGAGCCGAACAGGGCGCCGTCCTGGAACAGCACGCCGAAGAGCTTGCGGATCTCGTAGAGGTCGTGCTCGCGCAGGGTGACGACGTCCTGGCCCTCGATGGTGATCGACCCGCGGTCCGGCTTGAGCAGCCCGACAAGGGTCTTCAGGAAGACCGACTTGCCGGTGCCGGAGGGCCCGAGCATGACGGAGATCTCCCCCGCGGGCAGGGTGAGCGACACGTCCTGCCAGATGGTCTGCGGACCGAAGGACTTGGTCAGTCCCTCGACGCGGATCTCGACTCCCACGTTCCACCCCTCACCGGTGAGGGCACCACCTGCAGGTCGCAGGGCGGTGCACCGTGCTCAACGAGCGGGTGGAGCGGAGGTTACGGGCGGGTCGTCAGGACGATCTTGCCGCGCACCTGGCCGTCCTGGAGCTGACGGATGGCCGCGGCGGCCTCGGCCAGCGGGAAGGTCCGGTCGAGCGCGGGCCTGACCTTGCCCGCTTCGACGAGCTCGCTGAGTGCGAGCAGGTCCTCGTGGTTCTCGCTGGCGATGAACGTGCCCAGCTTCTGGCCGACGAACAGCGACAGCACCAGGGCGCGCAGCTGGCGGTCGGTGCCGCCGAGCCAGCGACCGTCCGTCTCGCCACCGACGATGACCAGCGTCCCGGTGCCGGTCAGCGCCCGCCGCAGGCGGGTCAGCGAGGAGTTGCCGCCGACGTCCAGCACGACGTCGTACTGCTGCTGGCCATCCGCGAAGTCGTCGACGCGGTAGTCCAGGACGTGGTCGGCGCCGAGCGAGCGGACGAGGTCGGTCTTCGCGGCGCTGCACACGCCGGTCACCTCGCCGCCGAACGCCTTGGCCAGCTGGACGACGTAGCCGCCGACGCCGCCGGACGCGCCGATGACCAGCACGCGCGCGCCGGGCCGCACCTGCGCGCGGTCGCGCACGGCCTGCAGCGCGGTCAGGCCGGAGACGGGCAATGCCGCGGCCTGCTCGAAGGTCAGCCCGGCCGGTTTGGGCGCGAGCTTGGTCTCGTTGGCGCTGGCGTACTGCGCGAACGAGCCCTGTGCGATGCCGAACACCTCGTCGCCCGGACGGAACCGGGTCACCGCGGCGCCGACCTGGTCGACCACACCCGCGACGTCCGACCCGAGGACGAGGTTCTTGGGTGCCCGCACGCCGTAGCCGGCCAGCCGGATCGGGTACGGCAGACCCGTCATCACGTGCACGACGCCGCGGTCGACCCCGGCCGCCACCACCCGGACGAGGACCTCGTCGGCCGCGACCTGCGGGCGAGGGACGTCACGGAGCTCGACGCTCTCGACCGAGCCGTAGCGATCGCGGACGACAGCCTGCATCTGGGTCTTCTGGACGGTGGTCATGATGACTCCCCTATCTGACTTACGTTGTATGCTTACGTCGTAAGGTAGCCTGGTTCACGCACGCTGTCCACCCCCGACGACGAGGACGCAACATGACGACCGACCGGACGCCGGCGCCGCGACGAGCGGCGCTGACCCGCGAGCGCGTGCTGCGGGCCGCCATCGAGCTGGCCGATGAAAGCGGGCTGGGGGCGTTGACGATGCGCCGGCTCGGCCAGCAGCTCGGGGTGGAGGCGATGTCTCTCTACAACCACGTCAAGAGCAAGGACGACATCCTCGACGGCATGGTCGACCTCGTGCTCGGCGACATCGACGTGCCCCGGACCGGCACCCCCTGGCAGCCGGCCATGCGCCGCCGGGCCATCTCGGCGCACGAGGTCCTGCTCGCACACCCGTGGGCCGCGATGCAGATCATGTCGCGCTTCAACATCGGGCTGGGCATGACCCGCTACCTCGACGCGACGCTCGGCCGGCTGCTGGAGGGCGGCTTCACCATTCCGGGAGCGCTGGACGCCTGGCACGCCCTGGACAGCCACATCTACGGCTTCACCCTGCAGCAGCTCAGCCTGCCGTTCGAGGCCGACGCGGCGCCTCAGGTCTCCGCCGACGTCCTAGGGTCACTGGACGCGGCCACGTACCCGCACGTGGTCGGCGTCATCACCCACGTCATGCGTTCGGGGCGAGTCGAGGACTTCGAGTTCGGGCTCGACCTCATCCTGGACGGCCTCGAGCGGACCCTGCGGGCGACCTGAGCGAGCCCTCGCACGTGCCGCCCCTTGCTGGCGAACACCGCCTGCGGCCGGGCAGCCCGGCCACCTAGCCCGAAGATAATCGAAGTCATGACTATTCTTATTGGGTGAAAAAGAGAGTAAGAAGGTGTCTTATGATCCACTCAGCGTAGGATTACCTCTGGTTATCTTCTCGACACCTGAGGACGTGATGGTTGTGGCCCGCACCGTGAGTACGCCACGCGCGCGGGGGCGTGCCCGCACCGCGCTGGACCGTCGCTTCGACCAGTTGCGTCCGGCGCTGCCGTTGGCGCAGCGACCGAGGGAGGGCTGGATCCGTACGCTGCGCGAGGCTCTCGGGATGAGCGCTGCCGAGCTCGGGCGCCGAATGGAGGTCGGTCCGAACGCTGTCATCAAGCTAGAGGCAGGTGAACGCGCCAACCGCATCACGCTGGGCTCCCTAGAGCGCGCAGCGGAAGCGCTGGGTTGCGACCTCGTCTACGTCATGGTTCCGCGGCAGTCGTTGGATGAGATGGTCGACCGCCAGGCCGCATCTGTCGTCGGCGCCACGCTTGCGGCCGTGGGTCACACGATGCTTCTGGAAGACCAGCAGGTCTCGGGTGCCGTCAGTGACGAGCAGTTCGGTGAGCAGGTCCGCGAGGTGCGGGACCAGCCCGGGCTCTGGGCGGATGTCTACTAGCAATGCCCCGCGCGACCACCAGGGCATTGACGCTCTCGAGGTTGCCGGTGCCACCCCGCTCACTCCGGACGAGCTCGAAGATCTCATTCCCAGCTACCTCGTCACCCGTGACGAGCTCAATGCCGCCGAGCAGCAGAACATCAGCCGCGCGCTCACTTCGAGCAGGTGGCGCCGGCGGTTCGAACCCCTACAACTACTGGACGATCTGGTGGCTCGCGACCTGCACAAGGACCCGTTCGGTGAGGTGTGGAGGTGGGCTGGCCGCTATCGCCGGACCGAGCGCAACATCGGAGTCGACCCGACCCGCGTCGCATTGGACGTGCGTTCCCTCATGGAGAACGCCCGGTACTGGTTCGCGCCCGATTCGACTATGCCCGTCGACGAGGCCGGCGCCATGTTCCATCACCGCCTCGTCCAGATCCACCCGTTCCCCAATGGCAACGGCCGACACTCACGCGCGATGACCGACCTGCTGTTGCAGTCAGCAGGCATCGACCGATTTACCTGGGGACGGGTAAGCCTCGTCGAGTCCGGTCAGACTCGAGGGTGGTACATGAGCGCCCTGCACGCTGCCGACGGAGGGAACTACGGACCTCTGAACGAGTTCGTCCGATCCTGAGGCACGTCAGCGAAGGCTGAGCGCCGCCCGCAGCTCGCCGAGCGTCAGGGAGCCGGGTCCTTTGCCTCCGGACGTCGCCTGCCGCACCAGCGCCTGGACGGCGGCGTTGAGCGGGGCGTGTCCACCGTGGGCCCGGGCGATCGCCGCGATCTCGCCGTTGAGGTAGTCCGCCTCGTTCGAGTCGCTGCCTCGCGCCAGCGACTGCCAGGTCGAACCACCCATCAGCGCAGGCTCACCGGGAACGACCTGGTCCGCGAACAGGTCCCTGCGCCAGTCGTCCTCCTCCTGCGCACTCGCGTACTCGATGCCGGCCTGCGCGAGCACGGCGGCTCCCTCCTCGCGCAGTCGAGCCGAGACCGCGCCGGCGCCCTCGACGCCGGGACCGACCAGCGCCTGCACGGCATTGCCGAGGTTCGTCAACAGCTTGCGGTACTTCCAGCGCATGACGTCCTCGACCACGTGCACCTCGAAGTCCGCCGCCTCGAGATCCGCGGCGACGGCGTCCAGGGGGTCCGCTTCGCGGCCGACCGGCACGGGTCCGACAATCAGCACCCCAGTCCGTGGTGCGATCCGGACGAACACCTCGCCAGGCTGCAGGCTGACCGAAGGCAGCCACACGCACACGCCGAACACCCGGTCGAAGTACCGCTGGGCGATCTGCTCGGCCGCGACACCGTTGAGCGCCAGCAGCACCGGCAGCCGCTCGCGTGCGGTCCCGACCAGCTGCTCGCCGTCGAACACCGGGGCGTCCACCCACTCGCGCAGCGCCGCCTCGACCTGCTGGGTCTTCGTGGCGACGAGCAGGACGTCATCCGGGCGCAGCCGCGCGTCGGCAGGCGAGCGCGCGACGTCCACGCCGACGACGAGGTCCTGGTCGGGCGTCCGCAGGTGGATCCCGAGGTGCTCGATCATGTCGGCTCGTTCGCCGCGGGCCACCAGCACGACCCGTACGCGGAGCTGCTGGGCCAGCCTGGCGGCGATCGCGCCACCGATCGCGCCGGCGCCGATCACGACGTACCGCATGCCACCTCCTGGGTCGGTCCGCCCATCCTGCCGGTGCGCCATGGTCCGCCCGCCGATGGGTGCGGCCTATCGGTGCGGGCTGTCCACGGGTGATCACCCCGGTCCTGCCCACACCGATCCGCGCACCACCCACGGAGGCACAGGCGCCGCGAGCAGGAAGCCACGGCGCAAAAGCGAGCCAGGGCCGACCCGGCGTACCGGATCGGCCCTGGCTCAGGGTGCTCAGCGAGTCGCCGAGCGGGAGGTCACTTGACGGTGACAGTGGCTCCGGCGCCCTCGAGCGCCTCCTTGCCCTTCTCCGCAGCAGCCTTGTCGACCTTCTCCAGGACGACCTTGGGGGCGCCGTCCACGAGGTCCTTGGCCTCCTTCAGGCCGAGGGAGGTGAGGGCGCGCACCTCCTTGATGACCTGGATCTTCTTGTCGCCAGCAGCCTCGAGGACGACGTCGAACTCGTCCTGCTCGGCCTCGGCCTCGGCGGGGGCAGCGCCACCACCGGCAGCGGCGACCGCGACCGGAGCCGCAGCGGTGACCTCGAAGGTCTCCTCGAACTTCTTCACGAACTCGGAGAGCTCGATCAGGGTCATCTCCTTGAACGACTCAAGCAGGTCGTCCGTGCTGAGCTTCGCCATGTCGGCGTTCCTTCCTGTCTTCGCCCGAGAGCGGGCGGTCGTGTGTGGGCGGGCTCGCCCGAGGGGTGGTGCTTCGGGCAATCAGCCCTGGTCCTGCTCGACCTTCTGACGCAGGGCGTCGACCACGCGAGCGGTCTGTGCCAGCGGGGCGGCGAACAGGGCCGCAGCGCCGGACATCGAGGCCTTCATGGCGCCGGCCAGCTTGGCCAGCAGCACCTCGCGGGACTCGAGGTCCGCGAGCTGCTTGACCTCGTCGGCCGAGAGGGGCTTGCCGTCAAGCAGGCCGCCACGGATGACGAGAGCGGGGTGGTCCTTGGCGAAGTCCCGCATCGACTTGGCCGTCTCCACCGGGTCACCGGTGATGAAGGCGATCGCGGTCGGGCCGGCGTACTGGCCGTCGAAGGCCGAGACACCGGCCTCCTTCGCCGCGATCTCGGTGAGGGTGTTCTTCACCACGGCGTACGTAGCGTGCTCACGGATGGCGCTGCGCAGCTTGGTCAGCTGGGCCACGGTGAGACCGCGGTACTCGGTCAGCACGGCCGCGTTGGACTCACGGAACTTGTCGGTGAGCTCAGCGACAGCGGCTGCCTTGTCGGGCCTGGCCATGGGCCTCCTTCCACGGGTGAAGCGCCGGCTGCTCGGGTCCGCACACGGAAAACGCCCCGGCGCGAGGCGCACGGGGCGGTCACGGGCTGGGACCACGGCACGGGGCCGGGTCGTCGTCCGAGGATCGACACGTTCACCTGCGCGGGTCGCTCGCCGGAGCGGGCTTTCGGACGTCGTGCCAGGAGGCATTCGGTCGACCAGCGGTCTTGGGCAGCCTCCAGGATACGGGGAGCAGGCCGTCCGACCAAATCGGGCCGGGTCGGCCACTCGCCACGCGCAACGCGAGGGCGAATTCACCCGAATGGCCGATCCAGCGCGCCCTCCCCCACCCGTCCGGGCGCCTGTTTGGCCCTGCCTTCTCAAGGGCCCTCCCGCGGGGACCGACAAGGCGTCAGGGGGTTGGACTCCGTTTGAAAGGCAACGCAGGAATGACGAGCGCACCGATGCAGCGGTACCGGCGATGGCCTGTGCCCTCACGGCTGCCGCTGGCGACCTTTTACGCGGTCGTCGTGCTGGTCTACGCGGCCTTCACCGTTTCCACGCTGCCGGGTGTTCGGCAGAACCCCGGCTACAACCTCTTCCTGGACGGTTGGCTGAACAACGTCGCCTACATGCTCAGCCCGCTGGTCTGCCTGACCCGGGCCCGGGCGGCCGGCAGCTACACCCGCAGCTGGCGGGTACTGGCCGTCGGGCTCGCCCTGTACGGCATGGGCAACGTCTACTGGACCGTCTACATCCGGCCTCTGACGCCCGAACCCTTCCCGTCACCGGCCGACGGGCTGTGGCTGACCTTCTACGGCTTCGCGTTCGTCGCTCTGCTGCTGATCGTGCGTGAGGCCGCGAACCAGCTGCCGGTCAGCCTCTGGCTGGACGGCATCGTTGCCGGGCTCGCAGTGGCCGCCGTGATGGCCGCGATCGCCGGACCCGTCCTGGCGGTCACCGGCGGCGGCAGCCTGCCCGCCGTGGTCACCACGCTGGCCTACCCGCTGCTGGACGTCGTCCTGCTGCTCATCGTGACCGCCGTGCTGGCTCTCTTCCACTGGCGGCCGCCGGCCGGGCTGTGGTTCCTGGTCGCCGGACTGACCGCCTTCGTCGTCGCCGACCTCGTCTACCTGTTCCACGCCGCGAACGGCACGTACCAGCCGGGCGGCGTCAACGATGCGGTCTGGGTGCTGGCCACCTTGCTGATGGCTTTCGCCCCCGGGTGGTCGAAGCGACCGGCCGGTGCGGCGCTGCCCTCCTGGGTCCTGCTCGGCGTACCGGTCGGGGCAACCGTGGTCGCGGTCGCCCTGCTGGTCTTCGCGAACGCGCACCGGCTGCACCCGGTGGCCATCGGTCTCGCCGCCGCCACGGTGATGGCGGCGATCGGCCGGCTCATCGTGACCTTCGGCGAGGTGCGCGCACTCGCGCACAGCCGCCAGCTGGCCCTGACCGACGAGCTGACCGGGCTGGGCAACCGGCGCGCCTTCTACGAGCAGGTCGAGGCGAGAACCCACAGTCTGGGCGCGCCCCCCGCCGGGGCGCTGCTGCTGCTGGACCTCGACCGCTTCAAGGAGGTCAACGACAGTCTGGGCCACCACGCCGGCGACGACCTGCTCTGCCAGGTGGCCGGCCGGCTGGCCAACGTCCTGCACGGCAACGACGACCTGCTCGCCAGGCTCGGTGGCGACGAGTTCGCCATCTACCTGTCCCTGCCGGACGGCGCGAGCGAGACGGTGAAGGTGGCGGCCGAGCACGTCGCCGAGCGCGTGCACGCGGTACTGGAGCCGCCGTTCACGGTGGAGGGCGTCACCGTCCGGGTCGACGCCAGCGTGGGGATCTCGCACTTCCCGGCCCACGGGCGGGAGGTCGCGGGCCTGCTCAGAGCGGCGGACGTCGCGATGTACCAGGCGAAGTCCGCGCGCACCGGGCACTCGTCGTACAACAGCGACGGCGACCTCAACGGCGGCCAGGACCGCCTGCGGCTGCTCGAAGAGCTGCGTGAGGCCGTGCTCGGGGGCGGGCTGTCGGTCTTCTACCAGCCCAAGGTCGACTCGAAGTCGCTACGGGTGGACGGCGTCGAGGCGCTGGTGCGCTGGGCGCACCCGACCAAGGGCCTGCTGCTGCCGGACTCGTTCCTGCCGCTGGCCGAGCAGTCCGGACTGATGCGTGACCTGACCACGGCCGTTCTCGTGCAGTCGCTGGACCAGGTGAAGGACTGGCGCGACCGCGGCCGGACGCTCGCCGTGGCGGTCAACCTGTCGGCGTCCTCGCTCGTCGATGTCGAGCTGCCGCAACGGGTGGCGCAGATCCTGGCCTGCCGCGGTCTGCCCCCGGAGTCCCTCGAGCTGGAGATCACCGAGGACTTCCTGATGGGCGACCGCGAGCGCGCCCGGTCGATCCTGACCGAGCTGCGCAGCCTGGGCATCCGGGTCTCCGTGGACGACTTCGGCACCGGCTACTCGTCCCTGACCTACCTGCGCGAACTGCCGATCGACCAGCTCAAGCTCGACCGCTCCTTCGTGCTGCCGATGTCGGAGGACACCCGAGCCGCCGCGATCGTCCGCTCCACCATCGCGCTGGCGCACTCGCTCGGCATGACGATGGTTGCCGAAGGCGTCGAGGACGCCGCCACCGCGCTGGAGCTGGCGGCCTGCGGCTGCGACGAGTCCCAGGGCTTCTACTTCTCGCGGGCGCTGCCACCCGCCGAGCTCGAGCAGTGGCTGGACGATCGCGTGATCCCTGCCCCGCCGGCCGACAGCGCAGTGATCCAGAGCGCGCCGTGACCGCCGAACCGCGCACCACCACCGCGCCCGGACGCGCCTCGAGCCGGTTGGCGCAGCCTGCGCCCGGCACCAGCCCGCGGTCCGCGCTGCGCTCAGTCGTCCTGGTCGGCGAGCAGCTGGACACCTTGTTCGGTGCCCAGCTCGACGCGCTCGCCGACCGGTGCGGTGCCGGCGCGACGTCACGCTCGGCCTGGCTCGCGCCGACCGCGCGAGCCCTCGGCAGCAGGGTGTGGGCCGTCGCTGTACACGACCAGGACCACGAGCTGCGGGCCGCCATGGTGCTGCTCGACGAGCAGCGGCTGGCCCGCGTGCTGGACGGCTCGGACCCGGGCCGCAGCCCGCACCGGCTGGTGGACGTCGTCCAGCTCGCCGGCAGCTCGGCCGGCCACTGCAGTGCCGTCCTGGCCGACGACGCCCCTGCCGCGCGACTGCTCGGCCACGCGTACTGGGAGGCCCTGAAGGGCCGCGGCCGACCGGTGCTGACCGCGCTTGGTCCCGTTGCCCCGGGCGGCGCGGACCTGCTCGACGTCGCCGCCGGCATGCCCGGCGCTGAGCTGGTGGCGGCCTGCGCGGTGCCGACGATCGAGCGCCGGGACAGCCCGCTCGCGGAGGACTACCTGAGCGCCTCGATGCGTCGCACCCTGCGCAAGGCGGCCAACCGGACGAACACCGACGGACGACGGACGACTCTCCGGTTCACCGCCGACCTCGCCGAGATCCGCGCCCTGCTGCCAGACCTGGAACGGCTGCACCGCGACCGCGACCACGACCAGGGACGAATCAGCAGGCTGGACGACCCGCACGAGGTCGTCCTGCACCGCGGCCGGCTCACCGCGCTGGCCGAGGCTGGGTGCCTCGAGGTCGCGACCCTGCGCATCGACGACGAGCTCGCGGCGCACGTCGTTGGCCTGCTGGACGGCCGCACCTACCGGGTCCTGGAAGGGATCCTGGCCAGCCGGTTCGCCCGCTACTCCCCCGGCCGAGTGCTGGAGACCGAGGTGCTGCAGCGGATGCTGGACGACTCCGGCCTGGACACCCTGGACTGGGTCAGCTCGGTCGCGTCCGAGACCTTGCTGGCCGCCAACGGGGCGGTGCCGACGACGTTGCTGCGCGCCGCGATCGCCGGCCCGGCCGTCCCCGCCGTCCAGGACTGAGCGCGGTCCAGCCGGCTCCGCGTCAGGCCGGGATCGCGGCCAGCCGGCGACGGTCGAGGGCGGACTGGCGGCGGTCCAGCCGCTTGGTGAGCAGCAGCCTGGCCTCCTCGCACCGACCGGCGTGGACCAGCGCGTCGAGCAGGGTGTCCTCGACGATCTCGCGCTGCGCCGCGCTGCCACCAAGCTGGCTCAGCCAGGGACCGAGCAGCCGCAGCGAGCGGACCGCCTCCGCCCAGCGCTCCTCGACCACGGCGTCCAGCGCCTCCCACATGGTGACGACCACGTCGCTCGTCGCGGCGGCGCCGGTGGCCAGCACCACCCGGCGCGCGGTGACGGCCGACCCGTCGTCGAGCTCGAGGGTGACCGGGGTGGTGGCGTCGTGGACGGCGAGGCGCCGCACGCGGGCGTGCCGTCGGCTCACCCGCACGCCCGGTGGCGCCTCGCCCAGCTCGGCCTGCAGCGTCTGCCTCAGGTAGTCGCCGTAGGCCGAGCGGGGCAGGAAGTCACCCGGCCCGACGTCGGCGGCGACGTGCGCCCTGGCCCAGGCCAGGAAGTGGCCGGGCTCGTCCGGGTGCGCGTCGAGGCCGGCGACCCGGACGTTGAGCAGGTGGCGCTCATCCGCCGTGCTGAACGCGACCCCGCCCCCGTCGGCGGCTGCGGGGTCGACGAGCACGATGCTGCCGCGCCGCCGATCACGGCGCATGGCCCGCAGCAGCTGGACGACGACCAGTGACCCGGCCGGGCCGGCGCCGACCACCGCGATGTCGGCGACCTGCCCGGGTGCGACAGCCTGCTGTGTCATCCCTGATTCCCTCGATGGCTTTGTCTATCGACTCGATAGACAAAGCCATATCCTGGACACGGGTGTCCGACATTCACCAGAACCTGCGGCCGAACGGGGATGAAGAGCCGATCTCGCAACGCCAGGCTCTTGCTATCTCAATAATGGATACTACTATCCAATATTGTGAGAACTGCACCGCCGATCATCGCCCCGCTGTTCCGGTCAGACGGGCAGGCTCGCCTGCTCGCTGAGCTGTTCCTGTCCGGCGACGATGAGCTGAACCTGAACGAACTGGCCGAGCGAGCCGGACTCGCCTACGGCTCCGTGCACCGCGAGGTGGCCAGACTGCTCGAGGTCGGGCTGCTGGTCGAGCGCAAGGTCGGACAGGCCCGCCTCATCAGCCCCAACCCGACTTCGCCGCTCACCCAGCCGGTACGTGACCTGCTGCTGGTCTCAGCTGGTCCGGTGCCGCTTCTGGCTGCCGAGCTGCGCGAGATCGCGGGCGTGGAGGCGGCGTTCCTGTTCGGCTCGTTCGCCGCCCGGCTGCGCGGCGAGCCAGGAGAGGCACCGAACGACATCGACGTCATGATCGTCGGCACCCTCGACGCAAGCCAGGTGTACGCCGCCTGCCAACGCGTCAGCGACCAGGTCGGCCGGGAGGTCAATGCCACGATCATGACGCCGGAAGAGCTCGCCGAGCACTCCGGGTTCCTCACCCAGGTCCGCGCCCATCCCACAGTCCCCATCATCGGAGAGCTCCCTTGGCAGTGACGCCCCTGACCCCCGCCCAGCAAGCCAGGGTCGACGCCCTGGTCGCCGCTCGTCGGCTCGAGCAGGTGCCAGCCGACGAGCAGCGCTGCGAGCTGTTCCTCAAGCAGGCCACCACCGCGCTGGCTGACGTGCCCAACGTCACCCACGCCCAGAACAAGTACAACCTCGCCTACGACGCCGCCCACGACATCGGCGAAGCCACGCTCGCCGGCTACGGCTACCGGACCAAGCACGGGCCCGGTCAGCACGACGCCCTCGGCCGCTTCCTCGCCGCCATCTTCGACACTCCGCCGGAGAACGCCGCCTCACAGCAGTACGACCGCATGCGCCGCGAGCGCAACCGCCAACGCTACGACGCCCAACCCATCACCACCGCCGCTGCGAACGCGGCCGGCGCCGCCGCCCAAACCCTCTACGTAGCCGCCCGAGGTCGCGTCCAGACCGGCACCTGAGCGCCCCGGTCCACGCGAAAGCCCCCCTCTTCTCGGAAGAGGGGGGCTTTCGTACAGGACTCACCGCGCCGATGCCAGGGCCGGCCAGGTCGTGCCGGGAAGTGCCCTTCGAAAGGCGAGAGGTCGGGTCAGGCGGACTCGGCCTCGTCGGCGAGGGTCACGTTGCGCGTGCGGTTCGGGTCGACCGGGATGCCGGGGCCCATCGTGGTGGCGACCGTGGCCTTCCTCAGGTAGCGGCCCTTGGCGGACGACGGCTTGAGCCGCAGCACCTCCTCCAGAGCGGCGGCGTAGTTCTCCACGAGGTTCTGCTCGCTGAACGACGTCTTGCCGATGATGAAGTGCAGGTTGGCGTGCTTGTCCGAGCGGAACTCGATCTTGCCGCCCTTGATCTCGGTGACGGCCTTGGCGACGTCCATGGTGACGGTGCCGGTCTTCGGGTTCGGCATCAGGCCGCGGGGGCCGAGCACCTTGCCCAGACGACCGACCTTGCCCATCAGGTCGGGGGTGGCGACGACGGAGTCGAAGTCGAGCCAGCCGCCCTGGACCTTCTCGAGCAGGTCGTCGCTGCCGACGTAGTCGGCGCCTGCGGCGGTCGCCTGCTCGGCGCGGTCACCAGTGGCGAAGACCAGGACCCGGGCGGTCTTGCCGGTGCCGTGCGGCAGGTTGACGGTGCCGCGCACCATCTGATCGGCCTTGCGGGGGTCGATGCCCAGCCGGAAGGCGACCTCGACGGTCGCGTCGTACTTGGTGGACGACGTCTCCTTGGCCAGGCGGACGGCGTCCAGCGGTGCGTAGAGCTTGTCGGCGTCGATCTTCTCGGCGGCCGAGCGGTAGGCCTTGCTGCGCTTCATGTGGTGCTCCCTGGTTCTGGGTGGGGGTGTGGTTGGGACGGGCCAGCGCTGGCCCTGCCACGTACTTCCTGGTGTGGTGCAGGTGCTGCGAGGGGGCTGGATCAGCCCTCGACGGTGATACCCATCGAACGAGCGGTACCGGCGATGATCTTCGCAGCGGCGTCCAGGTCGTTCGCGTTGAGGTCCTCCATCTTGGACTGCGCGATCTCGCGGACCTGCTGGTTGGTGAGCTTGGCGACCTTTGTCTTGTGCGGCTCACCGGAGCCCTTGGGCACGCCAGCGGCCTTCTTGATCAGCTCGGCGGCCGGCGGGGTCTTGGTGATGAACGTGAACGAGCGGTCCTCGTACACGGTGATCTCGACCGGGATGACGTTGCCGCGCTGGGCCTCCGTCGCGGCGTTGTACGCCTTGACGAACTCCATGATGTTCACGCCGTGCTGACCCAGGGCCGGACCGACCGGCGGGGCCGGCGTCGCGGCGCCGGCCTGGATCTGCAGCTTGATGAGGCCTGCGACCTTCTTCTTGGGGGGCATTTCTCGGGTCCTTACGTGGTGCGGGTTCTCGGCGCAGTCGGACGACGACGCCGGGGTGTGTGGGAGCTGGCGGGCGTCAGATCTTGGCGACCTGGCTGAACGACAGCTCGACGGGGGTCTCGCGACCGAAGATCGACACGAGCACCTTGAGCTTCTGGGCGTCGGCGCTGATCTCGGAGATCGTCGCCGGCAGGGTCTCGAAGGGCCCCTCCATGACGGTGACGGACTCGCCGACCTCGAAGTCGATGACCCGGATCGGGGCGGCGGCCTTCTGGCCGGGCTTCTCCTTGACGTCCAGCGTCGGCGCCAGCATGGAGAACACCTCGTCGGTGCTCAGCGGCACCGGCTGGTGGGTGTTGCCGACGAAGCCCGTGACGCCCGGAGTGTGCCGGACGGCGCCCCAGGACTCGTCGGTGAGGTCCATCCGGACCAGCACGTAGCCGGGCATCCGCACGCGGCGGACGAGCTTGCGCTGACCGTTCTTGACCTCGTTGACCTCCTCCATGGGCACCTCGACCTGGAAGATGAAGTCCTCCATGGTCAGGCTCTGGATGCGGGTCTCGAGGTTGGTCTTCACGCGGTTCTCGTAGCCCGCGTAGGAGTGGATGACGAACCAGTCGCCGGGGGCGCGGCGCAGGCCGGCCTTGAACTCCTCGACCGGGTCGACGTCGTCGTCCTCGTCCGACAGGTCCGACAGGTCCGACAGGTCGACCTCGGCCGACGCGGCGTTCTCGTCCGACGCGTCGTCCGCCACGGGGGCGGCCGGGTCGGCTGCCTCGTCGCTGATGGACAGCTCGACCTCGGCGGCGCCGTCAGGGGCGTCCTCACCGAGGGTCTGCGTCGTCGGATCGGTCTGGTCGGACACGTCGTGCCTGCTTCCTTGTCGTCAGTCGTGCGTGCTGTTCGTGCTGGTCTCGCCGCGCTGCCGCTCGTGCTGGGCCCTGCTGGATGATGCCGCCGATCCGCCGCTCAGCCGGACTTGCCGCCGAACACCCGGACCACGATCGCCCCGAGCCCGACGTCCAGCAACGCGACGAACGTCATGACCGCCACCACGAACACCATGCACACCGTGGTGTACGTGATCAGCTCGTTGCGGGTCGGTCGGACGACCTTGCGCAGCTCGGACATCACCTGGCGGAAGAACAGCGCCATCCGCGCGAACGGCCCTCGCCGACCGCGCGTGGGGGACTTCCCACCGCTGCGACCCATGTCGCCGGTGCTGGTCTGGCTCACTGTCCCTCATCACCTGGTGCTCGCAGGAAGACACCCGCAAGGCGCATCAGGCGCCCCGGGGCCGGAGTCGCACCTGTCGATGCGGCCCCGCCGCCTCGCGGCGGGTCGGTGCCCACCCCCCGTTAGGGGGATGCAACGCAGGGCAGGAGGGACTTGAACCCCCAACCGCCGGTTTTGGAGACCGGTGCTCTGCCAATTGAGCTACTGCCCTTCAGGTCGCTGCGACGTCACGCCGCCACCACCCTGAGCGAACCGTGGGCAGGCGACAGCATGGCGGTCGTCAACCACCGCACGGAAGTGTACGCGAGGGAACGTCACCGGGTCGAACCGAGCGCGGGGCCGGGCACGGGGCCGGGCGCAGCGTGCGCGTCCGGGGGCGTCCGTACCTCGGAACCGGGTCGACGCCGACCGGGGCACCGGTGGGAGGATGGCAGGGTGAGCGAGCCGACGACGTCCACCACCCACCCCAAGAGCTCCGCAGCCACCGTCCAACGACGGGTGTCCCTGCGGATCGGCGCGATCGCGGAGTCCGCGACGCTCGCCGTCGATGCGAAGGCGAAGGCGCTGAAGGCCGAGGGACGCCCGGTCATCGGTTTCGGTGCCGGCGAGCCCGACTTCCCGACGCCGGACTACATCGTCGAGGCGGCCATCGAGGCCTCCAGGGTGCCGAGCAACCACCGCTACACGCCGGCCGGCGGCCTGCCGGACCTCAAGGCGGCGATCGCGGCCAAGACCGCACGCGACAGCGGCTACCAGGTCAAGCCCGACCAGGTGCTGGTGACCAACGGTGGCAAGCAGGCCGTCTACCAGGCCTTCGCCACGCTGCTCGACCCCGGCGACGAGGTGCTGCTGCCGACGCCGTACTGGACGACCTACCCCGAGGCGATCAGGCTGGCCGGCGGCGTGCCGGTCGACGTCTTCGCCGGTACCGACGCCGGCTACCTGGTCTCGCTCGACCAGCTCGAGGCCGCCCGCACCGAGCGCACCAAGGTGCTGCTGTTCTGCTCGCCGTCCAACCCGACCGGCGCGGTGTACTCGCCCGAGCAGGTCCGCGCGATCGGCGAGTGGGCGCTCGAGCACGGCATCTGGGTGGTCACCGACGAGATCTACGAGCACCTGGTCTACGACGGGGTGCGCGCCGCGTCGATGCCCGTCGAGGTGCCCGAGCTGGCCGAGACCTGCGTGGTGCTCAACGGCGTCGCGAAGACCTACGCGATGACCGGCTGGCGGGTCGGTTGGATGCTCGGCCCGCGCGACGTCGTCAAGGCCGCCACCAACCTGCAGTCGCACGCGACCTCGAACGTGGCCAACGTCTCGCAGCATGCTGCGATCGCGGCACTGACCGGTGACCTTGCCGCGGTGGCGACGATGCGTGAGGCGTTCGACCGGCGTCGACGCACCATGGTCTCGATGCTCAACGACATCGACGGCGTGCACTGCCCGGTGCCGCAGGGTGCGTTCTACGCCTACCCGTCGGTCGAGGGCGTGCTCGGGCGCACGATCCGCGGGCGCACCCCCGGCACGTCGGTCGAGCTGGCCGAGCTGATCCTCGAGGAGGTCGAGGTCGCGGTGGTGCCCGGCGAGGCGTTCGGCCCGAGCGGGTACCTACGGCTGTCCTACGCGCTCGGCGACGCCGACCTCGCCGAGGGAGTGGGCCGGATCCAGAAGCTGCTCGCCGAGGGGCGCTGAGCCCGGCGGTGGGTCAGCCGGCCGGGCGGGACCTGCACGCCCTGCCCAAGGCGCACCTGCACCTGCACTTCACCGGGTCGATGCGCCCGGCAACGGTCATCGACCTGGCGCACCAGCACGGCATCCACCTGCCGGACGCACTGACCAGCGGGCAGCCGCCGGAGCTTCACGCCACCGACGAGAAGGGCTGGTTCCGCTTCCAGCGCCTGTACGACATCGCCCGCTCGTGCGTGCGGACCGAGTCCGACGTCCGTCGGTTGGTGCTGGAGGCCGCCCAGGACGACGCGCGGGACGGCTCGCGGTGGCTGGAGATCCAGGTCGACCCGACCTCGTACGCGGTGCACCTGGGCGGGTTGACCCCGACGCTGGAGCTGGTGCTGGACGCGGTCCGGGACGCGAGTGCGCAGACCGGGGTGGGCATCTCCGTCGTCGTCGCGGCGAGCCGGATCCGGCACCCGCTGGACGCCCGCACCCTGGCCCGCCTCGCCGCCCGGTACGCCGGCGAGGGCGTCGGCGAGGTGGTGGGCTTCGGCCTGAGCAACGACGAGCGACGTGGGCGCACCGAGGACTTCGCGGCTGCCTTCCGGATCGCCCGGCGGGCCGGACTGGCCTGCGTCCCGCACAGCGGCGAGCTGCTGGGACCCGACCACGTGCAGGTCACCCTGGACGCGCTGCGGCCGGACCGGATCGGCCACGGCGTACGCAGCGCAGAGGACCCGCGCGTGCTCGATCAGGTCGTCGAGCGCGGGATCACGCTCGAGGTCTGCCCGGGGTCGAACGTGGCGCTGGGCGTGTACCCGGAGGCCGAGGCGGTGCCGTTGCGCGCCCTGCTGGACGCCGGCGCGCACCTGGCGCTCGGCGCCGACGACCCGCTGCTGTTCGGCACCCGGCTCACCGACCAGTACCGGATCGCGCGCGAGGTGCACGGGCTGGACGACGCGGAACTGGCCGAGCTGGCGCGGTTCTCGGTCCGAGGGTCGCGGGCTCCGCAGGGCATCAAGCGGCAGCTGCTGGCTGATGTCGACGCGTGGCTGGCGAGCGACGTGCCATGAGCGACCCCGTCGTGAGCAGACCGGTGGTGAGTCGGCCGGTCCCGGAGGTGGTCAGCCGGCTGGGCGCGGTGTTCCGGGTCTTCGACCAGCAGGACTCCGGCTGCGTGTCGTACGGCGTGCGCGGAGCCGACGGCGTCGGCTGCTTCGTCAAGGTCGCCCGGACGGCGACCGGAGCCGAGTCACTGCGTCGCGCCGTCCAGGTGCACACCGCCGTGCGGCACCCGGCGCTGGTCGCGCCGACGCAGGTGCTCGCGGACAGCGAAGGCCCTGTGCTGGTCTACCCGTGGGTGGACGGGGACGTGCTGTACCACGCGACGGTCGGCCCGGACGGCGTCCCGACGTCGCAACCGCGGTCCGACCCGGGCAGCCCGATGGCCCGATTTCGCCGTCTGCCACTGGACGCGGTCCGGCGCGCCGTCGACACGGTGCTCGACGTGCACCAGGTCGTGGACGAGGCCGGCCTAGTCGCGGTGGACCTGTACGACGGATGCTTCCTGTACGACTGGGATGCCGGCGCGCTGCACGTCATCGACGCGGACGAGTACCGACCGGGCCCGTTCGTGACACACGAACAGCTGCCGGGGTCGAGGCGCTTCTTCGCGCCCGAGGAGCTCGGAACCGGCCAGGTCGTCGACCGTCGCACGACCGTGTACCGGCTGGGCCGGGTGGCCAGGCTGCTGATGGACGCCGGCGACACCGAGTCGGCCTGGCGGGGAACCCAGGCCGAGCTCGGCGTCATCGCGCGGGCGACCCAGCCTGAGCCGGCTGCCCGGTACCAGTGCGTCCGCGACCTGGTCGCGGCCTGGCGCGCTGCGAGCTGAGCGGCTCAGACCTCAAGGCCGCGCAGGAAGGCGAGCGCCCGGGACCAGGCCAACTCGGCGGACTCGGCGTCGTACTCCTTCGGCAGCGAAGGGTCGGTGAACAGGTGGCCCTCCCCCGGGTAGTCGTAGACGTCGACCCGGCCGCCGGACGCCTGCACGTCCTTGACGAACTGCTCGACGACCGGCTGCTCTCGCCAGGGGTCGCCGAGGGTGAAGTGCACCTGGGCGGGCACGCCCTGCGGCCAGCGCACGTCGTCGCCGAACCACTCGACCAAGGTGGCTTCGGCGAACAGGAGCACGCCGGACACCGGTCGCCGGGTCGCCACGAAGACGGCACGCCCGCCGCCGGCCGAGAAGCCGGCGGTGACGAAGCCGTCGGGCAGATCGGCCACAGCCTGCAGCGCCCGCCCCCAGAGCTCGTCGCCGAGCTCGTCCTGGAAGGCCATCGCGGGGTCGTAGTCGTCGAAGACCTTGCCGTCGTACAGGTCGGGCACCAGGACGTCGTGCCCATCGGCGCGAAGGCGCTCGGCGGCATCCAGAACGCCGGGGCGCACGCCGAGAACTGAGTGGAAGAGAACGATCTGTGTCATGGCGACAGCAGAGCACCCACCACCGACAGTCGGGGTCAGGCGGCCGAGCTCACCCGCAGGTCAGCAGCGCGGGTCAGCAGCGCAGGTCAGCAGCGCAGGTGCGCAGGTCAGCGGCGAAGGCCCGGCGCGAGCCGGGACAACGCCTCGGCGGCGGCCTCGTTGTGCCCTGCGATCGGGACGAGGACGCGTACGGCGTCCGACGTCTGACCGGTCTGGCGGACCGCTGCGGCGAAGGCCGTCGCACCGATCAGGCCGGCAGTGAGCTCTGTGACGTAGGTGGTGAGGTCCATGTCGTTTCCGCTCCGTGTGGGTTTCGCTGTCTTCTGGATCGACCAGAACGCCTGGCGCTTGAGGCTTCGGTGGGCGCCGACCGTCAGAATGGGCGGATGCGCACACCCGTCCTGGTCGCCTGCTCGCACGGCACCCGCGACCTGGACGGGCGGCGGGCGGTGCGCTCTCTGGTATCGGCGGTGGCTGCCGCGCGACCTGGCCAAGAGGTTCGCGAGGCGTTCGTCGACGTCCAGCAGCCGGAGGTGGCGGACGTCGTCCGGGAGATCACCGACCTCGGCCGGGCCGCGGTCGTCGTGCCACTGCTGCTGTCCATCGGGTACCACGTCGAGGTCGACGTAGCGCGTGCCGTCGCTGGACGCGACGCGGTCGCGGCCGCTGCGCTCGGCCCGGACGAACGGCTGACCGCACTGCTGCTCGAACGACTGCACAGCCGCGGCCTCGCACCCCAGGACGCACTCGTGCTGGCGGCGGCCGGCTCGAGCGACCCGCAGGCGGGACGAGCTGTCGAGAGGGTGGCAGAAGCGCTGCGCCACAAGCACTCCGGGCCCGTCAGCGTCGGTTACGCGGCGGCGGCTCGACCATCGGTGGCCGAGGCGGTGGCGGCCAGCCGAGCCGACGACGGAGGTCGCCGGGTCACCGTCGCGTCGTACCTGCTCGCGCCCGGGCACTTCCACAGCCTGCTGGGCGAGGCCGGCGCGGACGTCGTCACCGACCCGCTGCTGCCGAACGACGGGCCACCCGACGCTCGGCTGGTCGAGCTGGTGCTGGCCCGGTACGACGCCGCGAGCGCGACCTTGCGCCGCTGAGCCATCATCTTGCTTGTTCCTGCTTCTCGCGCCAGCGTGGACTCGCGACCGAGCTTGACCGCGCACACCCAAGGAACGACATGACCCCTCGCTTCTCCCTTCCCGAGTCTCGCCCGCAGGCCCGAGCCGCCTCGATGCTGCAGGGAGATCATTGGCGCATCACGGTGCTTCTCAGCGGCCTCGTGCGTCTTGAATGGAGCGACGACGGCGGTTTCGAGGACCGCGCCTCGACGTTCGCCGTTGACCGCGACCTGGAGACCCCGCCGTTCGAGGTCCATGAGACCGCTGGGCAGCTGGAGATCGTGACCGACAGGCTGCACCTCACCTGGGACCGGCAGCGTTTCAGCACCTCAGGGCTTGGCGTCCAGGTCCGGGGCAAGGTCAGCGACCATGCGGCCACTTGGCGCTGGGGCACCACCCCCAGCACCCTGGGCGGCACCGGACGAACCCTGGACGACGCCGACGGCGCCATCCCGCTCGAGCCCGGCGTTGCGTCCCGCGACGGTGTCGCGGTGATCGACGACAGTGAGAGCTTCGTCTTCACCAGCGACGGCTGGATCGCGCCACGGGTCGAGGGACGGGTGGACGTGTACGTGTTCGCCTACGGCCGCGACTACCCGGCCGCCGTCCGGGCCCTCTACGCGGTCTCTGGGCCACCGCCCGTCATCCCGCGGTGGGCCTTGGGCAACTGGTGGAGCCGCTACCACGCCTACAGCGCCGAGGACTACGTCGAGCTTCTCGACCGTTTCGACGCCGAAGGGGTCCCCCTCTCCGTCGCGGTGCTCGATATGGACTGGCACCGGGTCGGATCCGTGCCGGAAAGGTACGGGACCGGATGGACCGGGTACAGCTGGGAGCCAACGCTCTTCCCGGACCCGGAGGCGTTCTTGACCGAACTTCATCGCCGGGGACTGCGCGTCTCGCTCAACGTGCACCCGCACGAAGGGGTCCAGCCCTTCGAGGACGGCTACCGCGCCATGTGCGATGCGATGGACGTCGATGCATCCAGCGACCTTCGGGTGCCTTTCGACATCACAGACCCACGCTTTGCCGAGGCGTACCTCGACGTTCTGCACCACCCGCTCGAGGAGCAAGGAGTCGATCTTTGGTGGATCGACTGGCAGCAGGGCCACGTGTCCAAGGTCAAGAACGTCGACCCGCTGTGGGTGCTGAACTACCTGCACTTCGTCGACTCGGGTCGCGGCGGTCGCCGCGGGCTGACCTTCTCTCGCTACGCGGGACCGGGAAGTCATCGCTACCCGGTCGGTTTCTCCGGCGACGCCCTGATCACCTGGGACTCGTTGCGCTTCCAGCCAGAGTTCACCGCGACGGCCTCGAACATCGGATACGGCTGGTGGAGCCACGACATCGGGGGCCATCAGCACGGTGTACGCGACGACCAGCTGGCAGTCCGCTGGGCCCAGCTCGGCGTGTTCTCACCGATCAACCGCCTCCATTCCTCCTCAAACCCGTTCCTGCAGAAGGAACCGTGGGCGTACCCGCCCGAAAGCCGTTCGGCAATCGGTAGCGCCCTGCGGTTCCGGCACCGGCTCGTGCCCTACCTGCACACCATGAACCACCGGGCCGCGCACGGGGATCCACTCGTGCAGCCCATGTACTACGGGCATCCCGAGGTCGATGCCGCGTACGAGGTCCCACGCCAGTTCATGTTCGGCGACTCGCTGCTGGTCGCGGCCATCACCGCTCCCAACGACGAGGTGACGCTCAAGGGGTCGACGACGGCGTGGTTGCCGGCCGGACTGTGGGCGGACATCTTCACCGGCACGGTCTACCGGATACCGCCCGGCGGGCAGCACATCGTCCTGCACCGCGACCAGAGATCGATTCCCGTGCTGCTGGCCGCCGGAGCGGTACTTCCGCTCGCCGGTGACGCGGGCACCCGCGCGGACGCGAACCCGGACTCGATCGAGCTCCTGCTCCTGCCGGGCGCAAGTGGCACCCGCGAACTCGTCGAGGACGACGGGACCGGGACCTCCGCAGAGACGATCCCCACGTCGAGGACGCGTCTGGACTGGGACGATGCGCAGGGGGTGCTGACCATCGGCGCGGCCACCGACACTGCCGTCGTGCCGTCGACCCGGACGTGGGTCGTGAGACTTCTCGGGGTGGTCGATGTCGAGTCCGTCGCGGTGAGTGGCCCAGCTGAGGATCCGACCATCACGCGTCTTGGCGACGCGCTCGCCGTCACCCTGACCGACGCCCCGACCGACGTCGAGCTGCAGCTGAGCTTGACCGGGTCCTGGTCGCCGTCCACGACGGACACGCAGTCCAGAGTCTTCGACGTGCTGGCTTCGGCGCAGTGGGACTACAACCGGAAGTGGGCGGCGTGGAACGTCATCTCCTCGCAGGACAACGCCGTCGGCAAGGTCTCACAGCTTCAAGCGATGGGACTGCCCGCTGCACTCCTCAGCGCCCTTACCGAGTTCCTGGCGACCCAGCCGTGAGCCCAGATTCCGGAGGGGTCTTGCGGGGCTCGGCCGCCGGCGAGACCATCGGTCATCCGCCCGGCCGCGGGCACCCGCCACTGGTCTTGGAGGGTTGGGAGGTACCAATGCTGACGAGGTTCAGGACCTGGCGACGCGAGCGCAGGGCCAAGCGGCGCGCCAAGCTGGTGGCACGGGGAACTGTCGCGAGCCGGATGAACGGCCGCCCCAAGAACCTCTCCCACGGCCCCGGCGGCCACGGTTAGGACCACGGCAGACGGCCGACGCCGCCGGGCTGCCTCGCGAGCCGATGGTGGGACCATGTCGGGATGGCGGACGACGCTGCGATCACCGACCAGGATGTAGCCGACCTGGTTCGAGGGATGAACCAGGCAGTTGACGCGTACATCAGGGGAGACCTTCGCTCGTACGTGGCCGAGTTCGACCACGGTGACGACTACACCCTGATGCCGCCCTACGGCGGCGAGACCAGACGTGGGTTCGAGTACACCGAGGCGGCAGCCGAGTCGACGCGGAGCTTCTTCGTATCGGGCGAGGCCAGGCTCGACGTGGAGCAGACCTACGTCTCCGGCGACCTCGCCGTGCTCGTAGCGGTGGAGCGACAGCACGGAGAGGCCGGCGGCCTGCCCGACCAGGACCTGTCGCTGCGCGTCACGCTCGTGTTCCGGCGCGCCGGCGACCGGTGGCAGCTGGTCCACCGCCACGCCGACCCACTGGTGAGACAGATCCCCTTCGAACACCTCGCGGAACTCGCTCGCGGGCTCGACACCTGAACGGGCCGATGACTTCAGGCGCGGCGCCGGGTCTCTAGCTGCACACCCATCACCAGGAGGCAGAACCATGGCGGGCAAGGTCATCGCAGGCATCACGATCTCGGTCGACGGGTACATCACCGGGCCCGATGACGCGCCCGGTCGCGGCCTCGGCGCAGGCGGTGAACGGCTGCACTACTGGGTGTTCGGTGGCCCGTGGACCTACGAGGCCGAGCGTGAGTTCGGCAGCATGGACGGCATCGACAAGGAGTTCTACGACGACCTGACCGCCGGGCTCGGAACGGGCATCTGCGGGCGCGGGATGTACGAAGCCGCCGGGGCGTGGGGCGGCACGAACCCGTTCCCGGGCCCGCTCTTCGTGCTCACCCACCGCATCGAAGACGCGCCCGATCCGGCCACCGGCTTCACCTTCGTCGACAGCCTCGCCGAAGCGCTCGAGCAGGCCCGGGCCGAGGCCGACGGCAAGGACGTCTCGATCGCCGGCGGCGCGGACCTTATCCGCCAGGCCCTCGCCGGTGGCCACGTCGACCAGCTGGCCCTCTCGATCTCGCCCGTGGTTCTCGGTGGCGGCAAGCGGCTCTTCGAGGGGTTCGAGCAGGACGTCGACCTTGAGATCGACCGGGTCTACGCCTCGCAGTGGGCGACCCACATCCGCTACACGATCAAGCGCTGACGAGACCCCCGATCAGAGCGTCAGGCCGACCAGCACCGGCTCGTTGACCAGGGTGACGCCGAACGCGTCCTGGACGCCGTCGCGCACCTGACGGGCGAGCCCGACCAGGTCGTCCGCCGCCGCGCCGCCGCGGTTCGTCAGCGCCAGCGTGTGCTTCGTCGACAGGGCGGCCGGCCCCGGCAGGCCGAACCCCTTGCCGAAGCCCGCCCGCTCGATCAGCCAGGCCGCACTGGTCTTGGTGCCCTGCTCGCCCGGCCACGCCGGCGGCTCGACCTCGGCGCCCAACGCGGACTGCACCCGCCCCCGCAGCTCGGCGAACGCCGGCTCGGACATGATCGGGTTGGTGAAGAACGACCCGGCGCTCCAGGTGTCGTGGTCCGCCGCGTCGAGCACCATGCCGCGCTTGCGGCGCTGATCCAGAACCGCCGTCCGGGCGTCAGCGAGCGGCACCCGGGCACCCAGCTCGACGCCCAGCCCGCGAGCCAGGTCGGCGTATCCGATCGGCGCGGACAGGTCGCCCAGCCGCAGCTGGAACAGCACGTCCAGCACCACGAACCTGTCGGTGCCCTTGAAGGCGCTGTGCCGGTAGGTGAACCGGCAGTCCGCGTTCGCCACGGTGAGCACCTGCTGGCCGTACCGGTCCCACACCCGCACCTGCGCGATGGTCTGGGACACCTCCTGGCCGTAGGCGCCGACGTTCTGGATCGGGGTCGCACCGACCGAGCCCGGGATACCGGACAGCGCCTCGATACCGACCCACCCCTCGGCGGCCGCCCGAGCGACCAGGTCGTCCCAGCGCTCGCCGGCGGCGACCCGCACGTTCACGCCCCCGCAGCCGTCCGCCGACTCAACCACCACCCCGGACGTCGCGACCCGGACCACGGTGCCCGGCAGCGGCTCATCGCTGACCAGCAGGTTCGAACCGCCGGCCAGCAGCAGAAGCGGCTCGTCCGCGTCGTCCACCTCGCGGACGGCGTCCACCAGCTC
Source organism: Angustibacter sp. McL0619 (assembly GCF_049994355.1). Classification (NCBI taxonomy): domain Bacteria; kingdom Bacillati; phylum Actinomycetota; class Actinomycetes; order Kineosporiales; family Kineosporiaceae; genus Angustibacter; species Angustibacter sp. McL0619. Next base: position 4,154,490 of record NZ_CP188257.1, read on the forward strand.
GTCGGTGGTCGAGGCCGTGACCAACCGGTCGGCGACGCCCCCGACGCGCAGCGTGGTCAGCTCGGCCAGCCTCACGGCGAGCGCTCCGGCACCGGCTCTCGGGCCGCGGCGACCACCAGCATGCCGAGCACCAGCGCACCGAGCACCACGTACAGCGCGTCCAGCACCCCTACGTGGTCGGCCAGGAACCCGATCAGCGGCGGACCGGCCAGGAACGCGGTGTAGCCGATCGAGGCCACGACACTGACCCGGGCAGCCGCGTGCTCCGGGTCGTCGGCGGCAGCGCTCATGCCCACCGGGAAGCCGAGCGAGGCGCCGAGCCCCCACAGCACGGCACCCACTGCGGCCACCGCGACCGATCCGCCGACGATCACCAGCAGCAGGCCACACGCAGCCAGCAACGCGGTGCCGCGCAGCACCAGGACGCGGCCGTAGCGGTCCAGCAACCGGGTGCCGACCAGCCGCCCCACGGTCATGGAGCTGACGAAGATCGCGAAGCCGAGCACCGCGTTCGCGTTCGAGACGCCGTAGCCGTCACGGAACGCCAGGGCCAGCCAGTCGTTGGCCGAGCCCTCGGTGAAGGCGAAGGCCAGCACCAGCAGCCCGACCGCCAGGGTGCGCGGCTCGAGCCAGGCCTCGAGCGGGTTGCGCCGCTTCGGCTTCTCCTCGTGGGTCAGGGCGGCGACCACCTCGGCCTCGGGCAGGAACGAGCCGCAGGCCACCTGGGTCAGGCCACCGGCCAGCACCGCGATCACCGCCAGATGCACGGCGGTGGAGACCCCTGCCGCGTTGGCGGCGGCGCCGACCAACGCCCCGACCACGGTGCCGATGCTGAACGCGGCGTGGAAGTGCGGCATGATCGCGCGGCCCAGCCGGCGCTCCACCTCGGCCCCCTCGACGTTCATCGACACGTCCCAGGCACCGGAGCCGAAGCCGACCAGGAAGAGCCCAGGCACCAGCATCTGGACCGAACCGGCCAGTCCCACCAACAGCAGGCCGCTGACGCACACCACCGAGCCGACGCGCACCGTGCCGGCCGCTCCCAGCCGGATGACCACGGCCCCGGTCAACGGCAGCGCCAACACGGCCCCGCCGGACATCGCGAGCAGGATCAGACCGATGCTGGACGACGACAGGCCGAGGTCGTCGCGGATCGCCGGGATCCGCGAGATCCAGGTCGCCATGATCAGGCCGTTGAGCGCGAAGACCGTCGTGACCGCGACCCGCGCGCGGGCCGCGCCGGGCGCCACGCTCATGCCAGCCGGACGACGGCTCGAGCTCGGCCGAGCACTGCCAGCGGCGCGCCGTCCGGTCCGGGTGTGGTCGCGGTCAGGTCGACCCGTGCGGTGCGCGCCTCGTCGTCCAGCACTGCGACCTTGCCGCTGATCGTGACCTGCGCGCCGTCCACGTCGTGTACCGGGACCGGCTTGGTGAAACGCACGCCGTACTGGACGACGGCACCCGGGTCGCCCACCCAGTCCACGACCACCCGCACCGCGGTGGCCATGGTGAGCATGCCGTGCGCGATGACGCCGGGCAGTCCGACCTCGGTGGCGAACCGCTCGTTCCAGTGGATCGGGTTGAGGTCGCCGCTGGCACCCGCGTAGCGGACCAGGTCGGCACGCGACAGCGTGAAGGTCTGGGTGGGCAGCTCGTCCCCCACCGCCACCGCGTCGAACGTCGGCGTGCTCACCTGCGTCATCACTCGCCTCCCCGCACGACGATGGTTGAGGTGGCGGTGCAGACCGCCTCGCCGGACTCGGTCGCGATCTCGCTGCGGGTGGTCACCATCGAGTGCCCGCCCGCCGAGCGCACGCTGTCCACGTGCAGCACCGCGACCAGCCGGTCGCCGGCCACGATCGGCCGGTGGTGGGTGAAGTTCTGCTCGCCGTGCACCACCCGGCTGAAGTCGATGCCGGCCTCGGGGTCACGCACCAGCTGGGCGTCGCAGCGCTGGGCGATGATCACCGCGAAGGTCGGCGGCGCGATCACGTCCGGGTAGCCCAGCGCGCGGGCCGCCTCGGGGTCGGTGCTGGCCGGGTGCGGCCCGGTCGCCTCGGCGAACTCGCGAATCTTCTCGCGGCCGACCTCATAGGCGGGCGTGGGCGGGTACTGCCGCCCGGCGACGGCTGGGTTCACCATGGCGCTCACGCTACCGGCACGCCTGAGACATGACGAAGCGGCCGCCCCCTGGTGGGGACGGCCGCTCCGGAATGTCGTGGACCGCGGTCAGCGGGTCTCGCGGTGCAGCGTGTGGCGCTTCTCGCGACGGCAGTACTTCTTGAGCTCGAGCCGGTCGGGGTCGTTGCGCCGGTTCTTCTTGGTGATGTAGTTGCGCTCCTTGCACTCCGTGCACGCCAGAGTGATCTTGGGGCGGACGTCGGTGGACTTGCTGGCCACGGGACTACTCACTTTCGAAGGTCTTCGGACTAAGACAACTGCACAAGGGTACGTGAGGAGGGGGTCGCTCTCCAAACGGCCTGGTAGCGAGGGCGGGACTCGAACCCGCGACACCACGATTATGAGTCGTGTGCTCTAACCACCTGAGCTACCCCGCCATGCAGGTCCCCCGCCGCCCGGACCGGGCGGCGGGGACCCACCAGAGCCCCAATACGGAATCGAACCGTAGACCTTCTCCTTACCATGGAGACGCTCTACCGACTGAGCTATTGGGGCAGCGCCGACGAGCGTACACGGTGCCAGGCGCCCACGAGAAATCGACCGGACGGGCCCTGCTCAGCCGCCGGCCAGGAGCTGCTCGAACGGGGTCGGCTCGTCGAACGGGTCGACGCGCTGGACCCTGGGGCGGCCCGCGACCGCGGCTGCGAGCTCGCCGCCGGCCCGCTCGATCCGACGTCCCAGGGGGCCGTGCCGGCCGGCCGAGCCCCAGTCTTCGGACGCGGCGAATACCCCGGTCGCGACGGCGTCCGCCCGCAGGTAGGCGAACAGCGGGCGCATGGCGAAGTCCACCGCGAGGGAGTGCCGCGCCGTGCCGCCGGTGGCCGCGAGGAGCACCGGGACGCCGTCCAGCGAGCCCTCGTCGAGCACGTCGAAGAAGGTCTTGAACAGGCCGCTGTACGAGGCGTTGAAGATCGGCGTGACGGCGATCAGGGCGTCCGCGGTGCGGACCGCCTCGACGGCCTCGGCCAGCGCGCCGGACGGGAACCCGGTGAGCAGGTGGTTGGTCAGCTCGTTCGCCAGCTCACGCAGCTCGACCACGCGGACGTCGACCGCCTCGCCGCGCTCGGCCATCGCCCGGGACGTGGCGGCCGCCAGCCGGTCGGCGAGCAGCCGGGTGGACGACGGCTGGCTCAGGCCGGCGGTGACCACGACGAGCGATCGGGTACTCATACCGGCACCACCACCGCGTCGCTGCGCTGCGCGGCCAGCAGCGAGGCATGCGTCGGGGCGTCCGGAACGTGCTCCGGACGTCCGATGGCCAGCTCGCGACGCAGCACCGGCACGACCTGCTCACCGAGGAGGTCGAGCTGCTCCAGGACGGTCTTCAGCGGCAGTCCGGCGTGGTCCATCAGGAACAGCTGGCGCTGGTAGTCGCCCACCGCCTCGCGCATGCCGGCGTACCGGTCGATGACCTCCTGCGGGCTGCCGACGGTCAACGGCGTCTGCGCGGTGAACTCCTCCATCGACGGGCCGTGACCGTAGACCGGGGCGTTGTCGAAGTACGGCCGGAACTCGCGTTTGGCGTCCTGGCTGTTCGCCCGCATGAACACCTGACCGCCCAGACCCACGATGGCCTGGTCGGCGCTGCCGTGCCCGTAGTGCTCGAAACGCCTGCGGTACAACGCGACCATCTGCTGGGTGTGCTCGATCGGCCAGAAGATGTTGTTGTGGAAGAAGCCGTCCCCGTAGTACGCGGCCTGCTCGGCGATCTCCGGGCTGCGGATCGAGCCGTGCCAGACGAACGGGGGTACGCCGTCCAGCGGTCGCGGCGTCGAGGTGAAGCCCTGCAGGGGGGTGCGATACTTGCCCTGCCAGTCGACGACGTCCTCGCGCCACAGCCGACGCAGCAGCGCGTAGTTCTCGACCGCCAGGTTGAGCCCGTCGCGGATGTCCTTGCCGAACCAGGGGTAGACCGGGCCGGTGTTGCCCCGGCCCATCATCAGGTCGACGCGACCGCCGGCCAGGTGCTGCAGCATCGCGTAGTCCTCGGCGATCTTCACCGGGTCGTTGGTGGTGATCAGCGTCGTGGACGTGGACAGGATGATCCGCTCGGTCTGCGCGGCCAGGAAGCCGAGCATGGTCGTCGGTGAGGACGGCACGAACGGCGGGTTGTGGTGCTCGCCGGTGGCGAAGACGTCGAGGCCGACCTCCTCGGCCTTCTTGGCGATGGTCACCATTGCCTGGATCCGCTCCGCCTCGGTGGGCGTGCGGCCCGTGGTGGGGTCGGGCGTGACATCGCCGACGCTGAAGATCCCAAACTGCATGCGCTGCTCCTTGGATTGCATAGTTGTCCAGTCAACTAAAGGGCCGGGTCGCCTATTCCTGGACGTGATTCGGCATGATCGTGCTGATCTCCTGGCTCATGGGGGCCCATCAGGACCCAAGGCGGCTCCTGCCAGCACGATCGTGCCGAATTCCTGCAAATCCTCCATCCAACCGGCTACGCTGACACATATCAGCACGATCATGCCGAGTTCATCGAAGGGGCAGCGCGTGGAGTCCACAGGCCCGCTCGACGCGGCAGCCCTCGGCCGGGACGTGCGCAGCCGGCGCCGCGAGTTCCAGCTTGCCCAACAGGACCTGGCCGAACTGGCCGGCACGTCCACCCGATTCATCGGTTCGTTGGAGAAGGGCAAGCCGACCGTACGGCTGGACAAGCTGCTGGCCGTGCTTGACGCGCTGGGCCTCGAGCTCCGTGCGCAGGTGCGGCAGTGACTCAGCCCGCGCTCGGGCGGTTGGTCGACGTGACCGCCGCCGACGTCTACAAGACCGGCCGGCTGGCCGCTCGGCTGCAACGTGGTCAGGGCACGATCAGCTTCGCCTACGACGCGGACTACCTGGCTGGCGATGGATCGTCGGTCGCCACCAGCCTGCCCGCCAGCGACCAGCCGGTCGTGACGAGCGGGGGGGCGGTGCCGCCGTACTTCGCCGGCCTGCTACCCGAAGGGCGCCGGCTCACCAGCCTGCGCCAGGCCGTCAAGACGTCGTCGGACGACGAGCTGACGCTCCTGCTCGCCGTCGGTCGCGACGCCGTCGGCGACGTCCAGGTCGTGCCGTCGGGCGAGCAGCCCACGGCCGCCGAGGCACTCATCACCGTCGACCGCTCCTTTGCCGAGGTCCGCTTCGCCGATGTGCTCGACGCTGCCGGCATCGTGGATCCGGTCGCGCTCGCGGGCGTACAGGACAAGGCATCGGCTCGGATGCTCTCGGTCCCGGTCACCCAGGCTGGCCGGCGCTACATCCTCAAGGTCGACCCTCCGGAGTACCCCCACGTGGTCGAGAACGAGGCCTACTTCCTCGGCCGCGCCGCCGGCGCCCGCTGGCCCGTCGTCCAGGCGGAGGTGGTCCACGATGCGACGGGGCGGCCAGGGCTGCTGGTGCAACGATTCGACCGGGTGGCCGGGCCCGACGGCAGCACCCTGGCCTTGGCCGTCGAGGACGCCGGCCAGGTGCTCGGCATCTACCCTGCGGACAAGTACCGCGTCACCGCCGAGGCAGTTACCCGAGGTCTGAGCGAGGTCTGCGCCTCCCAGGTGGTCGCGGCGCGTGAGATCTTTCGCCAGCTGTGCTTCGCCTGGCTGACCGGCAACGGGGACGTGCATGCCAAGAACCTCTCCGTGCTGGCCACAGCCTCAGGAGAGTGGCGAGTGTCGCCCGCGTATGACCTGCCCTCGACGCTTCCCTACCGCGACCACACCCTCGCGCTTGCTATGGCAGGCCGGCGAAAAGGCCTGTCGCGCAAGTCGTTGCTGGAGTTCGCGGGCAGCGTCGGCGTTCCCGAACGCGCGGCCGAGCGGACGCTCGACGACGTGCTGCGAGCCACGCAGACCATCGCGGACGAGATCGAGGGCGGCGCGCTGCCGTTCTCGAGCCAGGTCGTGCGGGACATCGTCCGGTCGCTGCGCCAACGGCATCGGACCGCGCTCAGCTAGTGCCTTGCTACGGCAGGACCTGGATCTTGCGTCCCTTGCCGGCGGCGAACAGGGCCAGGGCGTCGGCGTACTTCTCCAGGGGCAGCCGGTCGCTGATGAAGACGTCGGGGTCCAGCAGGCCCGCGGCGAAAAGCTCAGCCGCCCGCTCGAAGCTGTGCAGCACCGCCATCGAGCCGGTGATGGTGATCTCCTGGTTGTAGATCTTGTAGGGCTCGATGGTGGCCCGCGCCGCGTAGTCCGAGACGCCGAACTGCAGGAACGTGCCGCCCTTGCCGACCCGCCCCAACCCATCCTGGATCGCACGTTCGTTGCCGGTCGCGTCGACCACCAGGTCCCACAGGTAGGGACGCTCGATCTCGTCGGCCGAAGCCGCGGTCAGGTCGCAGCCCAGCTGCACCGCCGTGGCCAACCGTTCCGGGTTGAGGTCGACGACGTCCACGCTGACCGCGCCGACCCGCTTAGCCAGCTCGAGCATCATCAGGCCCATCGTCCCCGAACCGTAGATCAGCACCCTCGAGCCGAGCTGGCCGGCGAGCACGTCGTATCCGCGCACGGCGCAAGACAGCGGCTCGATCAGCGCAGCGTCCTGGGTGCGCACGTGCTCCGGCAGCTTGACGCAGTTGGCCACCGGTGCGACCGCGTACTCGGCCGCACCACCAGCAGTGGAGACCCCGATCGCCGCCCAGCGTTCGCAGAGGTTGTTCCGGCCGAGGCGGCAGTAGTGGCACTCGAAGCAGTACAGCGACGGGTCGACCGCAACCCGGTCCCCCACCGCGATCGCGTCCGCGGCGTCGACCGACGTCCCGACCGCGACCACCTCGCCGGCGAACTCGTGGCCGGGCACCACCGGCAGGGTCGGGGCGAACTCGCCCTTGAGGATGTGCAGGTCGGTGCCGCACAGTCCGCAGGCGCTGACCCGGACGACGACCTCTCGCGGTCCCGGGGTCGGGTCCGGGAGGTCGGCGATCTCGACCTGGTCGACCCCGCTGATCACCACGGCCCTCACGTGAGCGCCCTCAGCGACAGGCCCTGGACCAGCTTGTCCTGCGCCGCGAACCCGGCGAACAGCACCGGGATGTCGACCAGCAGGTGGTGACGCTCTGATGCCTCCACGGAACCCTCCCAGGGCTCGACGGCGGTCCCACCTCGTGATGACCGTGCTCACAGTGGACACCGAGATGTCCGATTCGCCAAGCCCGTTCGGGCGCGCTCGTACCGCTGCGAACGGGCGCGAGGGTCAACGCCGCCGCCAGCGCGAAACGTGCGCCGGGGTGAGCTCGTCGACGGACTGGACGCCGAGCAGGGCCATCGTCCGGACGATCTCGCTGCTCAGGATCTGGATCGCGCGGTCCACCCCGGCTCGGCCGCCGGCCATCAGCCCGTAGAGGTAGGCCCGGCCGACCAACGTGAACCTGGCTCCATAGGCCAGCGCCGCCACGACGTCCTGGCCGCTCGTGATGCCGGTGTCCAGGTGCACCTCGACATCCGCACCGACCTCGCGGACGACGTCCGGCAGCAGGTGGAACGGCACCGGCGCCCGGTCGAGCTGGCGGCCGCCGTGGTTGGACAGCAGCACTGCGTCCACTCCGACGTCCGCGCAGCGGCGGGCGTCGTCCACGCTCTGCACGCCCTTGACGACCAGCTTGCCGGGCCACTGCGTCTTGATCCAGGCCAGGTCCTCGTAGGTGACGCTCGGGTCGAACATGGTGTTCAGCAGCTCGGCGACGGTGCCGGACCAGCGGTCCAGCGAGGCGAACGCCAGCGGCTCGGTGGTCAGGAAGTTGACCCACCACGCGGGCCGCGGGATGGCGTTCACCACCGTGCGCGGGGTGAGGGTAGGCGGAATCGTCATGCCGTTGCGCACGTCCCGCAACCGGTTGCCCGCGACCGGGACGTCGACGGTGACCAACAGGGTGTCGTACCCGGCGGCGGCGGCACGCTCGACCAGGGCCATCGAACGGTCCCGGTCCTTCCACATGTACAGCTGGAACCAGTTGCGCCCGTGCGGAGCCGCGGCGGCGACGTCCTCGATCGACGTGGTTCCCATGGTGGACAGGGAGAACGGGATGCCCGCCGCCTCCGCGGCGGTGGCGCCGGCCACCTCACCCTCGGTCTGCATCATCCTGGTGAAGCCCGTGGGGGCGATGCCGAAGGGCAGTGCACAGCTGCGTCCGAGGACGTCCACCGACGGGTCGACCTTGGACACGTCGCGCAGGATCGCGGGATGAAAGGTGATGTCCGCGAACGCCTGCCGGGCGCGGGCCAGCGTCACCTCGCCGTCCGCCGAGCCGTCGGTGTAGTCGAACGCGGCGCGCGGCGTGCGCCGCTTGGCGACCACGCGCAGGTCGGCGATCGTGTGACAGCGCTGCAGGCGCCGGGACGTCGCGTTGAGCTCCGGCGACCTGAACTGCAGCAGCGGTGCGAGATCGTGCGGGCTGGGCATTCGACGCTTCACCGGGAGCCTCCCTGTCTGGTCGCGGCTGGCGCTGTCCAACCGCGAGGCTAGCGGGCCGATTAAATCGTATCAACCGAAGCCTGGGTCTCGTCGCCTGACGACAACTCCTGTCTCTCCGTGGCTGGCGCCACGTTCTGCTGGCTGAGGCCTTGACACTCGAGGAGCCCGCTCACTAACTTGTGCTGGAACGTTTCATATGCGTGCGATGCGGGTGGGATCGTGTACCCACTGAACGTGGGGACAGTCGGGAGTGTGGTGGGCGTGGCGATCGATCGGCTGAACGAGCTGGACGACTTCACCGTCGAAGTGCCGAGCTGGGCCTACGGCAATGCCGGCACGCGTTTCAAGGTCTTCCGCACGGAGGGAGTCCCGCGCGATCCCTGGGAGAAGATCGCGGACGCGGCCCAGGTCAACGCGCTCACCGGTGCGGCACCGCGAGTCTCCTTGCACATCCCCTGGGACCGCGTGGACGACTTCGCCGGTCTGGCCGAGTACGCCGCGGGGCTGGGCGTCAGCATCGGCGGCATCAACAGCAACCTGTTCCAGGAGGACGACTACAAGCTGGGCTCGCTGACCCACGTCGACACCGGCATCCGGGCCCGCGCGATCGACCACCACCTCGAGTGCATCGAGATCATGCGGCAGACCGGCTCCAAGGACCTCAAGATCTGGCTGCCCGACGGCACGAACTACGCCGGACAGGACTCGCTCGCCCGCCGCCAGGACCGCCTCGCCGACTCGCTGGAGCAGATCTACTCAGCGCTCGACCCCGACCACCGGCTGCTGCTGGAGTACAAGTTCTTCGAGCCCTACTTCTACTCGATGGACGTCCCGGACTGGGGTACGTCGTTGCTGCACTGCCTGGCGCTGGGGCGGCAGGCGAAGGTGGTGCTGGACACCGGTCACCACGCGCCCGGGACGAACATCGAGTTCATCGTCGTGCAGCTGCTGCGCCAGGGCCGGCTGGGAGCCTTCGACTTCAATTCCAGGTACTACGCCGACGACGACCTGATCGTCGGGTCGGCGGACCCGTTCCAGTTGTTCCGGATCCTGAACGAGATCGTCGAGGCAGGCGCGCATCGACCCGAGTCGGGCGTGAACTTCATGCTCGACCAGTGCCACAACATCGAGGAGAAGATCCCGGGCCAGATCCGCTCCGTGCTCAACGTCCAGCAGGCGACGGCCAAGGCCCTGCTGGTCGACCGAACGGCGCTCACCGAGGCGCAGGACTGCGGGGACGTGCTCGGGGCGCACCAGGTGCTGATGGACGCGTTCGAGACCGACGTGCGCGAGATCCTCTCGGACCGCCGCGAACAAGCCGGCCTGCCGCGCGACCCGGTGGCCGAGTTCGCGCAGTCCGGGTACGCCGAACGGGTGGCCAAGGAGCGCGCCGACGGTGCGCAGGCGGGGTGGGGAGCCTGATGCCTGTCAGCGAGACGGTGCAGGCGCTGATCGCCCGGTCGAACCGCCTGGGCAGCGACGCACGCAACACGAACTATGCCGGTGGGAACACCTCCGCCAAGGGCGAGCTGACCGATCCGGTGACCGACGAGCCGACTCAGGTGTTGTGGGTCAAGGGTTCCGGCGGCGACCTGGGCACCCTGTCGGCGCGCGGCCTGGCCGTTCTCCGGCGCGACCGGTTGAAGGCGCTGGTCGCCGTCTACCCCGGCGTCGAGCGCGAGGACGAGATGGTCGCTGCCCTCGACTACTGTCTCTTCGGCTCCGGCGGCGCTGCACCGTCCATCGACACCGCCATGCACGGACTCGTCGAGGCCGACCACGTCGACCACCTGCACCCGGACTCGGGGATCGCGCTGGCGACTGCTGCTGACGGGGAGGCGCTCACCCGGGCGTGCTTCGGGGACCGGGTGGTCTGGGTGCCCTGGCGCCGTCCGGGTTTCCAGCTGGGACTTGACATCGCAGCGATCAAGGAGACGAACCCGCAGGCCATCGGCTGCATCCTCGGCGGGCACGGGGTCACGGCGTGGGGCGACACCAGCGCGGAGTGCGAGGCCAGGTCGCTGGAGATCATCCGGACCGCCGAGCAGTTCATCGCCACCCACGGACGCCCGGACCCGTTCGGCGCGAGTGTCCAGGCGAACGCAGCACTGGAGACGGAGGTGCGGCGAGAGCGCGCCGCACGGCTCGCTCCGATCATCCGCGGCCTGGCGTCGACCGACGCCCCGCAGGTCGGCCATTTCACGGACAGCGACGTCGTCTTGGACTTCCTGGCGCACGAGCGGACGCCCGAGCTGGCCGCCCTGGGTACGTCCTGCCCGGACCACTTCCTGCGCACCAAGATCCGCCCGATGGTCCTGGATCTCGGGCCCGGCGCCGACCTGGAGCAGGTCGAGGCCCGGCTGCGCGAGCTGCACACCGACTACCGGCAGGAGTACGCGGCGTACTACCAGCGGCACGCCACGGCCGAATCCCCGGCCATCCGCGGCGCGGACCCCGCGATCGTGCTGGTCCCCGGTGTCGGGATGTTCAGCTTCGGCAAGGACAAACAGACCGCCCGGGTCGCCGGCGAGTTCTACGTCAACGCGATCAACGTGATGCGCGGCGCCGAAGCGCTGTCCACCTACTCCCCCATCGACGAGGCCGAGAAGTTCCGGATCGAGTACTGGGCTCTCGAGGAGGCCAAGCTGGCCCGGCTGCCGAGGCCGAGGGCGCTGGCCACCCGGGTCGCGCTGGTCACCGGAGCCGGGTCCGGCATCGGCAAGGCGATCGCCGAGCGGCTGGCCGCCGAAGGCGCCTGCGTCGTGGTCAGCGACCTCGACGCCGAGGCCGCCGCGAAGGTGGCCGAGTCGATCGGCAGCACCGATGTCGCCGTTGCCGTCGCTGCCGACGTCAGCGACGAGTCCGCCGTGGCGAATGCGGTGCGCGAGGCGGTCCTGGCGTTCGGCGGACTGGACCTCGTCGTGAACAACGCAGGCCTTTCCATCTCGAAACCCTTGCTAGAGACCACCTCCCGCGACTGGGACCTGCAACACGACGTGATGGCGAAGGGGTCGTTCCTGGTCTCCCGGGAGGCGGTCCGAGTCATGGGGCCGCAGCAGATGGGCGGCGACATCGTCTATATCTCCAGCAAGAACGGCGTCTTCGCCGGCCCGAACAACGTGGCCTACGGCGCAACCAAAGCGGACCAGGCACACCAGGTACGGCTGCTCGCCGCCGAGCTCGGTTCGCTCGGGATCCGCGTCAACGGCGTGAATCCGGACGGCGTGGTTCGGGGCTCGGGCATCTTCGCCGGCGGGTGGGGCGCGCAGCGCGCGGCCGTCTACGGGGTAGCGGAAGAGGACCTCGGCGCCTACTACGCCAAGCGGACCCTGCTCGGTAAGGAGGTGCTGCCCGAGCACATCGCCGCGGCGGTCTTCGCGCTCACCGGCGGGGACCTGTCGCAGACCACCGGCCTGCACATCCCGGTCGACTCCGGCGTCGCGACCGCGTTCCTGCGCTAGGGACTGCCACGATGCACGTCGCCGCCGTCGACCTCGGCGCCTCCAGCGGCCGAGTGATGCTGGCGGACGTCGGAACGGACCGGCTTGCGCTGCAAGAGATACACCGGTTCCCGAACGTCCCGGTCACGGTTGACCACACCCTGTACTGGGATGTTCTGGGCTTGTACGGCGGCATGCAGGAGGGCCTTCGGCGGGTGCACGGGCTGGTCGGCGAGCTGGCCGGCATCGGGGTCGACGCCTGGGCGGTGGACTACGGGCTGCTGGACAGCGACGGCCGGCTGATCGACAACCCGGTGCACTACCGGGACTCCCGGACGGCGAACGCGCTGGACATGGTGCACCGGGTGATCGGCCGCGACGAGCTCTACCGGACGACTGGTGTGCAGGAGCTGTCTTTCAACACGTTGGTACAGCTGGCCTGCGAGCGTGGCACGGCCAGGTTGGCCAGGGCGCAGCGCCTGCTACTGGTGCCCGACCTGCTGACGTACTGGATGAGCGGCCAGGTCGGGGCCGAGCGGACCAACGCCTCCACCACTCAGCTGTACGACGCGACGCGACGCTGCTGGGAGCCGTCCTTCCTGACCCGACTGGGAGTTCCGTTCGAGCTGCTGGCACCGCTGGTCGATCCCGGCACCGTCATCGGACCGGTCACCAGGGACTTCGCCGGGCTGATCGGTGGAAGCGAGCGAACCCAGGTGGTGGCGGTCGGCTCGCACGACACCGCGTCAGCGGTCGCCGGCACACCGTTGGGTAACCCGCGGACGGCGGCGTTCATCTCCTCCGGCACGTGGTCGCTGGTCGGCGTAGAGCTGGCGGAACCCGTGCTCACCGACGCGGCGCGCACCGCGAACTTCACCAACGAGGCCGGGGTCGACGGCACGGTTCGCTTCCTGCGCAATGTGATGGGGCTGTGGATCATCCAGGAGTCACTGCGCACCTGGAAGCTGGCCGGCCGGCCGCAGGACCTGCGGCGACTGATCCACGAGGCGGCGCGGCTGCCGCGGCTGACCTGGGTGATCGACCCGGACGACGCGTCGCTGCTGCCACCCGGCGACCAGCCGTCCCGGATCGCCCGGCTCTGCGAGCAGACCGGGCAGCGGCCGCCGACGGAGCCGGCTCAGGTCGTCCGAACGATCCTGGACAGCCTTGCCCTTGCCTACCGGCGGGCGGTCCGCCTGGCGCAGGCCGTCACCGGGGTCGACGTGCAAACTGTGCACGTGGTCGGCGGTGGAGCCAACAACGCGCTCCTGTGCCAGCTGACCGCGGACGCCTGCGGGGTGCCTGTGCTGGCCGGCCCGGTCGAGGCTGCCGCGATCGGCAACGCGCTCGTGCAGGCCCGCGCACTCGGTGGGCTGTCCGGCGACCTGTCTGCGCTGCGGCAGCTGGTGTCCCGAACCCAGCAGGTCGTGCGCTACGAACCCCAGGGGGTGCAGGCCGAGTGGGACGCTGCCCAGGGCCGGTTGGACCGCCGGACGAGTCAACCGGCCACGGCCTGACCGCCCGACGCACCACCCTGGGTCGAGGAACGGACGACGAGCTCGGGGGCGAAGATCACCTGACGGTGGCCGTGCGTCTTCGGAGCGCGCACCTCCTCGATCAACAGCTCGGCGGCCGCCTGCCCCAGCTGGGTCGTCGGCTGCCTGATTGAGGTCAGGGCGACGGCCGCGGCAGCGGCGAAGTCGATGTCGTCGTAGCCGACGATCGCCATGTCGTCGGGCACCGCGAGCCGGTTCGCCGTCATGCTCTGCAGCATCCCGAGGGCGAGCAGATCGTTGGCGCAGAACACCGCGGTGGGTCGTCTGGCGCCGCGGGTGAGGAGCTGGTCGCCCGCCGCGCGACCGGCCGCGACGTTCAGCCCAGGCGTCTCCAGGACCGCCAGGTCCTTGGGGTTCAGTCCCGCCTGCTCCATGGCCAGCCTGGCGCCGGCCAGCCGGTCCTCGACCTGCCCGATCGAGCTGGGACCTCCGACGAAGCCGATCCTGGTGTGCCCGCACGCGATCAAGTGCGCGACCGCCTGCCGCCCACCGGAGACGTCGTCCACCGAGACGGAGCAGAAGTTGGACGACGACGGGCGGTCCACCATGACCACGGGGGTGCCGGAGCGGGCGATCCGGCTGATGTTCTTGCTGCGGGCCGACATCGGGGTGATCAGGATGCCGAACACGCGCTGCTCCTGGAGCATGCTCAGGTACTTGTCCTCGCGGGACTCGGACTCCCTGCTGTTGCAGAGCATCACCCCGAGGTTGTTGGCATCCGCGGCGATCTCGACGCCGGCGGCCAGGTCGGTGAAGAAGGGGTTCGCGACGTCCAGCACCAGCAGGCCGATCGTCCGGCTGCGTCCGGCTCGCAGCTGCCGGGCGGCCTCGTTGCGGACGTAGCCGAGCTCGTCGATCGCGGCGTGCACCCGCGCCCTGGTCGCCTCGGTCACCCGGTCCGGCCGGTTGAGCACGTTCGACACCGTGCCCAGCGAGACCCCCGCCCGCGACGCGACGTCCTTCACGCTCACCGTCTCTGACATCTACGAGCTCCAGGTGCATTCAGGTGTCGCCCGGGCCGGACGAGGCAGCGCGCTCAGGGTCCCCGGCCTAAATCGTATCAATGAGTGGGCCGGTCCTTGACAGCGACTTGACGGGAATGGAAGTGTGTAAAACGTTTCAACATGTGTGCCAGTAGCAGTTCCGACCGTTTTCGCAGAGTGGGGAGATGCGCGTATGTCCCAGGATCCGGCCCGTCCCGACCGCACCGACTGGACGGCCCAGATGGTCTCACCGGACGAGGAGTTCGACGGCGCACCGAACCTGCGCCAGCAGTTCACGCTGGACGCCGGGCACGGCCCGATCGCACGTGCCACGCTCGCCATCACGGCCTGCGGGATCTTCGAGGCGTTCATCAACGGTGTGCCCGTCTCCGCCGACGTGCTGAGCCCGGGCTGGTCGAGCTACGAGTGGCGCCTGCGATACCGCGAGTACGACGTGAGCGGGCTGCTCGATGACGACTCGGTCCTTGCCGTCCAGCTCGGCAACGGCTGGTTCCGCGGCCGGCTGGGCTTCCAGGGCAACCGGGCGTTCTACGGCCCTGAGCTGGCCCTGCTCGCCCAGCTCGACGTCACCTTCGAGGACGGCCACACCCAGCGGGTCGGCACCGACCCGACGTGGCAGGCGGGTCCATCGGACACCGTCGCCAACGACCTGTACGACGGGCAGACCATCGACGCGCGACTGCGCGACGAGACGTGGAAGCAGCCCGGGGCCAAGCTCGCCGGCTGGGCCGGCGTCCACCCAGTGGAGTTCGACCTAGGCCGGCTCACGGCGTACGTCGGTCCGCCGGTGGTCCGGCACGAGACGTTGCGACCGACCGCCGTCTGGACGACGGCGTCCGGGCGGCTGCTGCTCGACTTCGGCCAGAACGCCGTCGGCTGGGTGCGGCTGCGCGTCCAGGGCGAGCGCGGGCACACCGTCACGGTGCGGCACGCCGAGGTGCTCGAGCACGGCGAGCTGGGCACCCGGCCGCTGCGCGACGCCGAAGCCACCGACCGCTACGTGCTCAGCGGCGGCACCGACACGTTCGAGCCGACCAAGACGTTCCACGGCTTCCGGTACGCCGAGATCGACGGCTGGCCCGCCGGGTCGTCACTGGCGGACGTCGACGCGGTCGTCGTCCACTCCGAGCTGAAGCGCACCGGCCACTTCGAGAGCTCCGACGCGCTACTCAACCGGTTCCACGAGAACGTGGTCTGGGGTCTTCGGGGCAACTTCCTCGACGTGCCCACGGACTGCCCTCAACGCAACGAACGCCTCGGCTGGACCGGCGACCTGTCGGTCTTCGCGCCCTCCGCGACGTTCCTGTACGACGTGCGCGACTTCCTGCGCGACTGGCTGCTCGACCTGGCCGCCGAGCAGTCCCACCACGAAGGCATGGTTCCGTTCGTCATCCCGGACATCCTCAAGTACGAGACGCTGCCGGCTGAGTTCCCCACCCCCGACAGCACCGCCGTTTGGAGCGACGCTGCGGTCTGGGTGCCCTGGGCGCTGTGGCAGGCTTACGGCCAGCTCGCAGACCTGGAGGACCAGTACGACTCGATGACTGCCCACGTGCGCCGCGTCGAGTCGCTCCTGTCGCCGAACGGGCTGTGGGACACCGGGTTCCAGTTCGGTGACTGGCTCGACCCGCAGGCGCCGCCGGACGAGCCCTTCAAGGCCAAGGCGGACAACGGGGTGGTGGCGACCGCGTGCTTCTACCGGTCCGCGTCTCTCGTCGCCCGGACGGCCGAGCTGCTCGGCCGGACCGAGGACGCCGCGTCCTGGCACGCCTTGGCTGCCCGCACCCGGGCGGCGTTCCTGCAGCACTACGTCCGCTCCGACGGCACGGTCCTGAGCGACTGCGCCACCGTGTACGCACTGGCTATCACCTTCGAGCTGTTGGACGGTGCCGCCCTGGCGGCAGCGGGAAGCCGGCTGGCCGAGCTGGTGGCGCAGAACGACTACCGCATCTCGACCGGGTTCGCCGGCACCGCGTACGTCACCGACGCACTGACCAGCACCGGGCACCTGGACGCGGCGTACCGGTTGCTGATGGAGCGTCAGTGCCCGTCCTGGCTGTACCCGGTGACCATGGGCGCCACCACTGTGTGGGAGCGCTGGGACTCGATGCTGCCGGACGGCTCGATCAACCCCGGCGAGATGACCAGCTTCAACCACTATGCGCTCGGTGGCGTCGCCGACTGGATCCACCGCACGGTCGGCGGCCTGGCCCCGCTGGAACCCGGCTACCGACGCGCACTGATCGCACCGGTCCCGGGCGGCGGACTGACCTGGGCACGCACCAGCCTGGGGACGCCGCACGGGCAGCTCCAGATCTCCTGGTCCGTTGACGACGAGGGCGACCTCGAGGTCACCGCAGTCGTGCCGGACGGCGTCAGCGCGCTCGTGCGGCTACCGGGTGAGCCGGACGTCGAGGTCGGCCCCGGCGAACACACCTTCAAGGCCGCCCGGGCCGCAGCCTGAGCGCGCCTCCCACCCTCGTCAGCCCTTGACGGCACCAGCCGTCATGCCGGCCACGATGCGCTTGTTGAAGAACAGAAACATGACCAACGGCAGCACCGTGATCAGCAGCATGTTGGCGAACAGAAGGTTGTACTGGGTGTTGAACTGGCTCTGGAAGTTGAACAACGTCAGCTGGGCCGTCGCGTTCTCGTCACCGGGCAGAAAGTACAGCGGGTTCTGGAAGTCGTTGAACACGAAGACCGACTGCAGCACGATCACGGTGACGA
This sequence comes from Angustibacter sp. McL0619, assembly GCF_049994355.1. Lineage (NCBI taxonomy): Bacteria > Bacillati > Actinomycetota > Actinomycetes > Kineosporiales > Kineosporiaceae > Angustibacter > Angustibacter sp. McL0619. The sequence continues at coordinate 4,171,788 of NZ_CP188257.1, forward strand.
TCACCGAACGCAGCAACGGGAAGATCACCTGGAAGAACAGCCGGATCGGGCCAGCGCCGTCGATCAGCGCAGCCTCGTCCAGCTCACGCGGGATCGTGGAGATGAAGGCGCGGAAGAGCAGGACGCAGAACGCCATGCCCAGCGCGACCTCGACGAAGATCAGACCCGACATCGTCCTGAACAGGTGCAGCCTCTGCAGGACCCAGATGGTGGGGACCACGGCCGGCGGGATGATCAGCCCGGCCAGGACGAACATGTTCACGACCGGGTTCAGCTTGGACTTGCGGCGCTGCAGCACGTAGGCCGCCATCGCACTGAAGACCACCAGGAGCGCAACTGCGCTGACCGTCAGGATGGTGCTGTTGATCAGAGCGATCACCAGGATGTAGTCCCTGGCCTGCAGGGCTCCCTTGAGGTTGTCCAGGAGGTGCCAGTGCGTCGGCAAGGAGAAGCTGAACTCGGCTGCCTCGCTGGGGCTCTTCGCCGCGGAAAGCAGGATGAAGATGAACGGGACAATGAAGACTACGCTGAACAGCACGATCGACACGGTCCCCAGCAGGACTCCTCTGTGCCTCATCGGTCCACCTCCCCGCGGTTGAGCACCCAGAACAAGGGCACGACGATCACGGTCACCAGCAGGAACAGGATGACGTTGCCGGCAGTGGACAAGCCGTAGAAGCCGGCTTGGTACTGCTTGTAGATCACCGACGCGATGACGTCCGTTGTGAACCCAGGCCCGCCCTTGGTCATGGACCAGATGAGGTCGAAGGACCGAAGTCCGCCGATCAGGGACAGGATGATCACCGTCGCGGTCGCGGGCCGCATCAGGGGCAGGATGACATTGCGGAAGACCTGCCAGCGCGAGGCGCCGTCCACCTTGGCCGCCTCGACGTACTCGCCGGGGATGGTCACGATGCCCGCGATGAAGATGACCATCGCCAGGCCGACGCCCTTCCAGACGTCCACCATGGCCACGGACAGCAGGGCGGTCTTGGTGTCCACCAGCCAGGCCGGGCCTTGGATCCCGACGACTGCGAGCGCACGGTTCACCATGCCGGTGTCCGGGTTCAGCAGTACCTGGAACGTGATCCCGATCCCGATGGCGCTGACCAGGACCGGGAAGAACGCCACCGAGCGCAGGAAGGGCCGACCGATGATCTGCGAGGTCAGCAGCAGGGCCAGCGCCATACCGATGACGACCTTGAGCACGCAGGTCACGAAGGCGTAGATCAGGGTGTTGACCAGGCCCTTGGTGAGCGCGTCCTCCTGGAAGAACGCCACGAAGTTGTCCAGTCCGATGAAGTGCCAGTCGAACAGGGTCCACCGGGTGAGGCTGAAGAAGAAGGACACGATCGTCGGTACGAGGAAGAGGCCGATGAAGACCACCGCAGCCGGCAGGTAGAACCACAGTGGGTAGACCTTCTGCCGCCGGCGAGACGCACTGTCCTGCGATGCGGGCTCGCGCTGTCGTGTACTCGTCGCCGCGTCGGTCGTGCTCGTGGTGGTGGCCACGTCGTCACCTCAAATCCGGTCCGTCGGGATCGTGCGGTCGGCGGCTCCCCGCGCCCCTCAGCGGGGAGCCGCCGACCGAGTCACTCATGACCAGCCGGGCAGTCCCAGCTGCTGGGCCTGCTTCTTCACGTCCTTGTCGTAGAGCGCAGCGCCGTCCGGCGCCTTCTTCAACCCGGACCCCACCTCGACGGTGATCTGCTCCAGGGCCGGGCCCTTGATGGGCGACAGGAACTCGAGCGCCGGGGTGACGTTGTCCGAGTCGCCGGCGTACTTGGACAGGTCCTTGACCGCGTCCGGGACGTCGCCGGGCAGCGTGCACCCGGTCACCACGTACGGGCCTGCCGGCGGGTAGCCCTTGGTCTGCGCGTCGCAGCCCTCCTTGCTGGCGGCGAAGCCCAGGAACTTCTCTGCAGCCGTGAGCTTGGCGCCGGTCGTGGTCTTCGGGATGTAGATGCCCGGCGGCAGCCACAGCGTCAGCCCGTTCTTGGCGGCGTCGTCGCCCGGCTGCGGGAAGAAGCCGATGTCCTTGATCTTGTCCGGGCTCTGCGCCTGGATGGTGCCGATCCCGAAGGTCAGCATCGGGTAGGAGGAGCCCTTGCCGTCCGCCAGGTCCTTCAGCCCCTGCTCGAACTTCTCGGAGCCGTAGTTCTTGTTCAGGTAGCCGGCATCGTGCACCGCCTGCAGACGCTGGAACCCGAGCAACGCCGGGTCGTCCACGTAGTGCGCCTGGTTCTGGGTGTACTTGGTGGCCCAGTCGGCCTGGGCTGCCGCGACGTTGTGGAAGTCCGCCAGCACGTAGAGCTGCGACGTCCAGGTGTCCGCGTAGGTCTGGATCACCGGCACGATCCCGGCGGCCTTCACCTTGGCGTTGTTGGACATGTAGTCGGCCCAGGTCTTGGGGACGCTCAGGCCCAGCTTGGAGTAGATGGCCTTGTTGTAGAGGATGCCGCCACCCATCGCCACCCCGAACGGCGCGCCGTAGATGTCGCTGCCGGCCTTGACCACGGTCTGGAAGGAGGGTTCGACGTCCTTGAGCCAGGGCTGGCTGGTCTGCGGCACCAGGTTCTTCGCGGGGTCGATCGCTTGGAACAGCGAGCCCGAGTTGTACATGAACACGTCGTTCATGTCGCCGGTCGACAGGCGCGTCTTGATCAGGTTGTCACCGTCACCGCCACCCGGTCGTTGCTCGAGCTTGATGGTGATGTTGGGGTTCTTGGCGTGAAACGCATCAGCCAGACCTTGCGCGGTCTTGACGGTCGAGTCGGAGTTGTCGACGAGGAACGACAGCGTCGTCGCACCGTTCTTGTCGTCGCCCCCCGACTTCAAAGAGCCTGCACTACAAGCCGTCACAGCGAGCGCGCTCGCGAGTCCGGCGACGGCGATCGCGAGTGAGCGCCGCTTCATCGGGATGCTCATCCTGTCCTCCAGGGATGTCGTCGGGCCTGCGCCCAGTTGTAACGTTTCATGTCGCTGAACGCAGACGCTATTCGACTCGGAGGGTCCAGGTCAAGGGTTTCTGCGCAGTTGTGAACCGGTCGTATCCCGACCGTGGTCAGCACGCGTATCGTCGGCGGCATCGGAGCAGGGGGCCAACGAGGTCGGGGCCGTCATGGAGCCTGTCGCACCGAGCGAGCACGACGACCGCGTGCTGACCTACACCAGGGGCCTGGCCGTGTTCATCACACCGTTCCTGCTGCTTGCCTTCGCGGTCCTCTACCCGGTCCCGGACGACACCGCGCGGCTGTTCGCCTGGACGATCCACCCGACGATGACGCCGATGGTGCTCGCCTCGGCGTACCTGGGAGGTGCCTACTTCTTCATCCGGGCTGCCTGGGCCAAACGGTGGAACACCCTGCGGATCGGGTTCGCGGCGGTCACGCTCTTCGCCTCCCTGCTGGGCATCGCCACCATCGTGCACTGGGACAGGTTCAACCACGGCCACGTGGCGTTCTGGCTCTGGGCCGGCCTCTACTTCGTCGCACCGTTCCTCGTCCTGGGTGCCTGGCTGACCAACCAGCGGGTCTCTGCGAAGCCCACGGCCCAGGAGCTGCGGCTGGGACAGGTGTCGCGTGCGGTGGTGGGCGGGGTCGGTCTGCTCGCCCTGCTGCAGGGGCTGGCCATGTTCGTCGCACCACAGCAGTTCATCGGCATCTGGCCGTGGACGCTCACCCCGCTGACCTGCCGGGTGGTCGCGGCGGTCTTCTGCCTCGGGTCCGCCGGGATCGGCGTGCTGGTCGATCCGCGCTGGACGTCGCTGCGGCTGATGCTCCAGGTCGAGGTGATCATGGTGGTGCTCATCCTGGTCGCGGCGGCCCGGGCGCACAGCGAGTTCGACACCTCGCGGCCGCTCACCTGGCTACTGCTGCTGGGCTTCCTCGGCGTGCTGGCGGGATCGACCTACTTGTGGCTGCTCTACGAACGCGGCGGCGGCAGCACCACGCCGAAGCCGGCCACCGCGAGCCTGAGCAGCACCTGACCCGGCGCCAGCAGGTCGGCGATCTTGGCGGCACTGAGCAGCTCGAGCTCGGCCAGCCGCTCGGCGTACGCGGCGTCGCCGGCCAGTCGCGCGACGTGCAGCTCCTCGGTGTTCAGCCAGACCTTCTGGCGAGCCTCACGCAGGAAGCGCTTCGAGCTCAGCCGGTTGAGCGGCTGCAGCACCCGGTCGAGCAGGGTCCGGCGGCTGACCCCGGCCAGCTCGTCGTCCTCCGCCGCGACCCGCGCGGACAGCACGCCGTCGATCCGCTCGTGGTCGCGTCGACGGCTGCCCAGCACCTGGCGGTCGGCGTAGTCCTGCGGCGAGATGACGGCGAGCAACGCCTGCGGGAGGTCGTAGTTGATGTGCGCGTTGATCCCGAGCAGCACGTGTCGCAGGGCTGGCAGCTGCGGTGGGGCGTCGAACGCGAGCCGCCAGGGCCGGGGCACGCCCGCTCCCCCGGCCAGGTCGGCGTCCAGGGCGTCCAGGTAGAGGTCGGCGAACGCGACGTCCCAGTCCTGCACCCACTTCGCGTCCTCGAAGACCCCGCGGGCGATCGCGCTGCCGACCGCTGACGTGGTGCGGCAGTAAGTGTCCAGGAACACCCGTCGACTCTCGGCGCTGGCCGGCAGGGTATCCAGCCGGGACTGCATGGCGGCCACCACCCCGGCGAGCGAACGCGGTTCACCCGGTGGGTCGGTCCCCGTCACACAGGGTCCACTGGCCGATACGGAACACCACGAACTCGGCCGGTCGGACCGGCGCCACCCCGATCTCCAACACCAGCCGACCGTTGTCGACGTCGTTCTGGCTCATCGTGCTGCGGTCGCAACGGACGAAGAACGCCTCCTCGGCGCCGGTGCCCATCAGCGCGCCGTCCCGCCACTCCTGGTACAGAAAGGTCGAGGCGGCTTCCCGCACCGCCGCCCAGAGTCGCTCACCGTTCGGCTCGAAGGCGACCCACTCCAGCCCCCCCTGGAGGGAGTGCTCCAGGTAGAGCAGGAGGCGTCGCACGTTGACGTACTTCCACTGTGGGTCGCTCGCGACGGAGCGGCCGGGGATTCGTCCGAGAATCGTCCGGGCATGCACGGTGCTGTGGCCGTCCGCCATGTCGGGCGCCACCGTAGACCCGGCCCGGTCAGGCGCACAAGATCACCATCGTTCGCGGTGCGGTACCAACGTCAAACGGTCCGTCAAACACCGTCGAGGTCAGATGGCTCCACCGGAGCGGCCGAACCGGCCGCCCCACGTTGAGAACAGGAACGCAGATGGCACTTTTCATGGACGTCCACACCATCGACGGTGGGGTGACGGTGGACGACGTCGCGGGCGCGCACGCCGCCGACCTCAAGACCCAGGGCCCGCACGGCGTGAACTACCTGCGCTACTGGGTGGACGAGCGGGCCGGCAAGATCTTCTGCCTGGTCGACGCCCCGGACGCCGACGCAGCCAACACCGTGCACCGCGAGGCGCACGGCCTGGTCGCCGACGAGATCTACCCGGTCAGCGAGCACGCGTAGGCACGAGGTTGCCGCAGGCCCGCCAGGCAGGAGGTGGCGGGTCTGCGGTTCGCGTGCCGTTAACCCTGTTGGCCGCGGACGGCGACCGCGGGACCATGCGAGCAGCCATGAAGACCACCGTCCACCTCCTCGGCCGACCGCGCATCGAGCGCGACACCGGCGAGGACTACGTATTCCGCAGCCGCAAGAGCTGGGCTCTGCTGGCCTACCTGCTCCTGGCCGAGCGGCCCACCTCCCGCAGCCAGCTGGCCTCGCTGCTGTTCGCCGAGGCGGACGACCCCATCCGAGCGCTGCGCTGGGGGCTGTCCGAGATCCGGCGGGGCCTCGGTGACGACGGCTGCATCGCCGGCGACCCGGTGGTGCTGGACCTGCCACCGGACACCGTCGTCGACGTCGAGGTGGTCGCCCGAGGCGCCTGGGGGGACGCGGTCGACCTGCCAGGCATCGGCTCGGACCTGCTGGAAGGCACCGCGATCCGTGGCGCACCGGCGTTCGAGACCTGGCTGCTCGCGCAGCAGCGTCACGTCGCGGCGGCCTGCGAGGCGATCCTGCACGAGGCCGCCCTCGGGTCGCTGTCCCGGGGTCGGCTGCCGGAGGCCATCCGCTACGCGGCCCGCGCCGCCGGGATGAGCCCGCTGGACGAGAACCACCAGGCACTGCTGATCCGGCTGTACCGGCTGGCGGGCGACGACGAAGCCGCCGAGCGACAGTTCGCGCTCTGCCAGCGCACGCTCGCGACGGAGCTGGGGGTGGCACCCGGGCCGGCGGTCCGGGCCGCGCTGAGCGAGACCCGGCGCAGCGCCGACGGCGACGCGGACGACGCCACCGTCGAGGCGATCGTCGAGGCCGGCTCGGCCGCGGTGTCGGCCGGTGCCATCGAGGCGGGCGTGCAGTCCCTGCGCTCCGCGCGACGGCTCGCCGACCTGGGCCGGACCACCCGGCTGCGGGTCACCACTCGACAGGTGCTCGCCGAGGCGCTGATCCACTCCCTGCGTGGACTGGACGAAGAGGGCCTGGCCGCCCTCTATGAGGCCGACGAGATCGCCCTGGGCAGCGGCCTGACCGACCAGGTCGCGCAGGTGCGCGCCGAGCTCGGCTACGTCGACTTCCTCAGGGCCCGCTACGACCGTGCCGAGGTCTGGCTGACCGACGCGCTGAACCAGCCGGGCAGCTCGCCCGCCACCGCGGCCAAGGCCACCACCTACCTCGGCGCGGTGCGCAGCGACCGGGCCGACTACGACCGTGCAGCTGGGCTGCTGGAGTCGGCCGTCAATCTGTCGCGGAACGCGCGCGACCCCCGACGGGAGGCCCTCGCGCTGTCGATGCTGGGCCGGGTGAACCTGTTTCGCGGCAACCTGGACACGGCCGCCCGCCAGCTGGAGCTCTCGCTCGAGCTGGTTCACCGCGAGCACTGGCTGGGATTCGTGCCGTGGCCGCAGGCGTTGCGCGGCGAGGTCCAGCTCGCGTGCGGGGACCACGAAGGCGCGGCGGAGCTGCTCCAGCAGGCGTTCGCCCGGGCCTGCCAGCTGGGGGACCCCTGCTGGGAAGGGTTGTCCGCGCACGGCCTGGCGCTCGTGGCGGAGGCGGCCGGCGAGATCGACCGGGCCTTCAAGCTGCTCGCCGACGCACGAGTACGCAACAACCGGATGGCCGACTCCTACGTGTGGCTCGACGCCTACATCCTGGACACCCAGTGCGAGCTCGGCTCTCGGCACGGCCACCCGGACGTCGCGACCTGGGTCGAGACCTTGCGGGACGTGTCGTCCAGGACGGGGATGCTCGGTTTCAGCCACCGATGCCTGCGCTTCGGTGCGGACCTCGGCAACGAGGGCGACGCCGCAGCGGCCACACTGCTCGGCTGAGGAACTCGATCCAGGACAAACCTAGAGGTCGCTTTTCACAGAGAGAGACCTTTTCTCCGACAGTACATTTCTGGACATTCGCACCGTAAAGTTCACGTGTTGTCGCACGGGGATTCTCGACGCCGCCTAGCGTCGTAGGCCCCCGCGCCCCGCAGGCAGGCGCCGCAGATCACGGCGAGAGCGCAGTGCAGCGCCCCAGCCCGGGTAACCCCCAAGAACCGCACCGGGAGGTGCTCTCGTGTCCATCTCGCCATCCCTTTTGCGCCCTGCACCGGGGCCGACGTGACCCAACAGCTCACCCACCCAAGCCCCAGCGCGAGCCGGTCTCGAGCCCGGTCAGCCGTACGGCCGCAGCCGCGCGGCTACCGGCCGGACATCGAAGGCCTGCGCGCCGTCGCCGTCATCGTCGTCGTGCTCTACCACGCGAAGCTGCTCGGCGTTCGCGGCGGATTCGTGGGCGTCGACGTCTTCTTCGTCATCTCCGGGTTCTTGATCACCCGCCAGCTGCTCACAGTTGTTGGCGCGCAAGGGCTGCGGGCGCTGCCGACCTTCTACACCCGGCGGATCAAGAGGCTGCTGCCCGCGGCCGCAGTGGTCGTCATCGCGACGACGCTCGCCGTACGGTTGCTCGGCACGCCGCTGCAGGTGCGCCGGGTGGCGATGGACGCGATCAGCACGACGTTCTATGGCATCAACTATCGGCTGGCGATCCAGGGCACCGACTACCAGCACCAAGGTGACAGCGTCTCTCCGTTGCAGCACTTCTGGTCGCTCGCGGTCGAAGAGCAGTTCTACCTGGTCTGGCCGATCCTGATCGCCCTGGTCTGCTGGTTCGCCGGTCGACGGCGGGTCGCCGCGCTGGTGGTCGTGCTCGCCGCGGTCACCGCGATCTCGTTCCGCTTCTCCCAGGAGGTCACGGCGGCGTCCGCGTCCTGGGCCTACTTCTCGCTGCACACGCGCGCGTGGGAGCTCGCACTCGGTGGGCTGGTGTCCCTCGGTGCCGACCAGCTGGCCCGGCTGCCCGCCGTGCTCGCCTGGGCTACAGGCTGGCTCGGCCTCGCCGCGGTGCTGACCTCCGCGTTCCTGTACAACGACTCGACGCCGTACCCGGGATCGGCGGCGGCCCTGCCGGTCCTCGGCGCCACCGTCGTCGTGGCGGCCGGCTGCGGACGGCGACGCTCGGTGGAACGGGTACTCGGCGAGCCCCTGATGCAATGCCTCGGCCGGGTCTCCTACTCCTGGTACCTGTGGCACTGGCCGATGCTGGTGCTCGCGCCGCTCGTCGTGCACCACTCGCTCGGGGTGCTGGACCGGTTCGCGGTGGTCTGGCTCTCGCTGGCCGCGGCCGTGCTCAGCTACTTCTTCGTCGAGCAGCCCGTCCGACAGCTGGGGGCGGCGCCCTGGAAGGGCTTCGCCTTGGGCTTCTCGGTATCCGCAGCGGTGGCCGCCGTTGCGGTCGCCGCGATCGCGCTCGGCCCAGCTGTCGTCGGATCGGGTGCTGCAGTCGACCTGGCCACCACCGCCACGGCGACGCCCGAGGTCTTCCAGGAGATGGACGCAGCGGTGGCGGCCGGGGTGTCCGTCCGCGCGGCACCGCGCAACCTGGCACCCCAGCCGGCCGTCGCGGCGCGCGACCTGCCCGCGGCCGACGGCACGAGCTGTCACGCGAACTTCGCGACGATCCACCAGGGCCCGTGCGTCTACGGCGATGAGCGCGGGACGCAGACGATGGTGCTGCTCGGTGACTCGCACGCCGACATGTGGCTCGGTGCGTTCGACGAGGCTGCCCGAGCGCGGCACTGGAAGGTCGTGGACTGGACCAAGTCCGCCTGCCCGGCAGCCGGGATGACCGTACGCAACAGCAGCCTGAACCGCACGTACGTCGAGTGCGACCAGTGGCGCCAGGACGTGCTGGCCCGGATCGCGAAGCTCAAGCCGGAGCTCGTGGTGATGAGCAACTCGGAGAACCTCGCGCCGGCCTCGGTCACCCCGCAGCAGTGGTCCCAGGCGAGCCTCGCCACGATGGACGCGGTACGCCGCACGTCCGGCGCCAGAGTCGTTCTGCTGCAGGACATCCCGGTGCCAACGTACGACGTGCCGGACTGCGTCGCCGGTCACCTGGCGGCGGTGCGTGACTGCGCGTTCGCGACGAGCAAGGCCTACAGCTTCCCGGCCCGCCACCGCGATCTCGCGGCGCGGGCGGCCGCGGCGGGCTTCGCGGTGGTCGACCCGCTGCGCTGGATCTGCACCGAGCAGACCTGCCCGGCGGTGGTCGGCAACCTGCTCGTCTACCGCGACGACACCCACCTGACCGCCACGTTCAGCCGGTGGCTGGCCCCGCGAGTCGGCGGCCTCCTGACCACCCGACAGTGACGAGAGGCCCAACCATGTTGATCGGACTGCTCCAGCTGCGCGCCACCCTCCAGCAGCACACCCACGTCTACCTGTTCTCGCTGTTCGTGATCCTGACCTGGCTGGTCTGGCTCGCCAAGGTCGTGCTGTCCCGGCGGTACCGGCCGTGGACCGAACCGTTCGCCACCACCACGAGTGTCGTGATCCCGGTGGTGGACGAGCCGCCGGCCCTCTTCCGCGAGGTTCTGCAACGGATCGTCGACCAAGGACCGACGCAGATCGTGGTCGTGATCAACGGCCCGCGAAACGTCGTCCTGGAGAACGTCTGCGACGAGTTCCACGACGACGTCGAGTGGACGTGGACGTCGGTCGCCGGCAAGCGCAACGCGGTCCGGGTAGGCGTCGAGCGCTCCATCGCCGAGGTGGTGTTCCTGGTCGACAGCGACACGCTGTGGACCGCTGGCGCGCATGACGAGCTGATCAAGCCGTTCGCGGACCCCGGCGTCGGCGGCGTGACCACCCGGCAGCGCATCCTGGAACCGCACCGCTCGTTCCTGACCCGATGGGCGGACTGGCTGGAGAACTCCCGGGCGCTGTACTCGATGCCGGCGCAGAGCGTCCTGGGCACCGTCGGGTGCCTGCCCGGACGCACCATCGCCTTCCGCCGGGCGGTGCTGCAGCGGGCCATGCGGGACTTCCTGGAGCAGCGCTACCTCGGCGTCCTGCTCGAGGTCTCGGACGACCGCACGCTGACCAACCTCACTCTGAAGATGGGGCTGCGTACCGTCTACCAGTCGACCAGCCTGGTGCTCACCGATGCACCGACACAGCTCAAGAAGCTTGCCAAGCAGCAGTTCCGCTGGGCGCGCGGCAGCCAGTACAACACCTTGCGAATGCTGCCGTGGATGCTCGGCCACGCACCGCTGCTGGCCTTCTTCTTCATCGCGGACATCGCCCTGCCCTTCCTGTGGCTGGCCTCGGCGGTGGCCTGGGCGATCCGGATGCGCAACGGCCAGGGAGCCAACCTCTACGAGGGATTGCTGCACGTGCGTCAGCACGCCCTGGTCGCGGTCGTCCTGCTCACCGTGCTGACCTCGACGCTCGCGATGTGCCTGCGCCAGATGCGGCACCTGAACGAGGTGCCCGGCGACTACCCGCGCATGCCCTTCTTCATCCTGTTCAGCACGCTCGTGCTGATGCCCATCAGGCTGCTCGGCTTCCTGCGGCTCGCCCACGTGGGCAGCTGGGGAACCCGGGCCGACGCCTACTCCGCCTCGCAGTCATCGTCGGGCTCCGACGGCGGCGGCGACGGCGACCCACGCGCTCTCATTCCCTACCTGATCGCCACCGCCGTCCTCGTCCTAGGAGTTGAGTACGATGTTCTCGTCCACTAGCGCAGCCACCGGCCGGGTGCCGACCATCCTCGTCGGTGTCGCACTCGCCGCCATCGGGACCACCATCTACCTGTCCCCCGCAGGGTCCTCGCGAGGCGCCGAGCGTCCCCACAGCACTCCGACGCCGACTCCGTCGGCCGCCGCTGCAGGGGACTCCGACGGCATCACACCCACTGCCGCACCGAGTCATTCGCCTCCGGGTGCCCAACCCAGGCGGGCGTCCTCGACCGCGACCGGCTCGTCGTCGGGCTCAGTCAGGCGGGTGAGCGAGGTCGCCACCGCGACTCCCCGCACGCGCAAGCCGAAGATCGACGTCGTCGTGGTGAAGGTGCCGGGGACCACCCGCACAGTCACGAAGGTGGTGACCACCACGGCCGCCGGCGCCAAGACCGTGGTCACCGTGCCGACCAAGTCCGCCCTGGTCTCGCCGGCCAAGAAGTACTACGGGCTCGCCGAGGACGGTCTGCCGGGCAGCCAGACCCTGTTCTCCTCGTTGGACGAGAAGGCCGGCAAGGCACCCAACCTGGTCGAGTGGTTCGAGTACTGGGACGACAGCTACTCACCGCAGAAGGTCACCCAGTCCTGGCAGCGCGGGGCGCTGCCGGTGATCACCTGGCAGTCGGCACCGCACGACTACGCGAACAGCCATCGCGACATCAGCGGCTACTCGATGCAGAACATCGCCCGCGGCACGTTCGACAGGTACCTGAGCAGCTTCGCGACCTCGGTGGTCAACACCAAGCTGCCGGTGGTGATCCGGCTGGACCAGGAGATGAACGGCAACTGGTACCCGTGGAGCGCCGGCTACTCCGATCGCGGCATCACCAACGACCCCAGGTACTTCCGCGCCGCCTGGCAGCACATCTGGCAGGTGTTCGACAGGGCAGGCGCCAACAAGTACGTGATCTGGGGCTGGACGCCCTCTCGCACCGACACGCTCAAGCCCGGTTCGACGACCGGTTTCACCAACGGAGACACCGGTCTGGTCGAGGACTATCCCGGCGACCGGTACGTCGACTGGCTGGGCATGTCCGGCTACCAGTTCCGCCCCAGCCAGCCCGCGACGTACGACTACACCTTCGACGGGACCTTGAACGGCAACACAGCCGATGTCGGCCTGAAGTCGGTCAGCAGGACCAAGCCGATCCTGATCGCAGAGATGGGCTCGGCGCAGGTGGTCGGCGAGGACACCGACAACACCGCGGCCAAGACGGCCTGGACGACGCAGACCCTGGCCGCCGTGGCCGACGACCCGCGCCTGGTCGGGTTCGTGCTGTTCAACAACGACGTCAAGCGCCTGCACTCGATCAGGCTGACCGACGGGACCCACCTGAGCGTGGACACCAACTGGCAGTTCGCCTCGTCCGCTCCGGCGCTCGCCGCATTCCGCCAGGGCATCGCGGACCCGCGGTTCGGCAATGGCCTGATGCCCGCCCAGCTCAAGGGAACCGTGACCCTGAAGGGACAGTCATGAAGCTGACCGTCATCGGCACCGGATACCTCGGTGCGACGCACGCCGCCGCCATGGTCGAGCTCGGTCACGACGTGCTCGGCGTGGACGTCGACGACTTGAAGATCAAGCGGCTGGCCGCCGGCGAGGTGCCGTTCTTCGAGCCCGGCCTGCCCGAGCTGCTGGCTCGCGGGCTCGACAGCAGTCGGCTTCGGTTCACCACGTCCTTCGCCGAGGCCGGCGACTTCGGCGATGTGCACTTCATCTGTGTCGGGACACCGCAGCGCAAGGGCGAGTTCGCCGCGGACCTGACCCATGTGGACGCCGCGATGGCGTCGCTGCTGCCGGTGCTGCGGCCCGGCTCCGTCGTGGTCGGCAAGTCCACGGTGCCGGCCGGGACGGCGAAACGACTGGCCGGCGACGTCGCCGCCGCCGCGGGTGAGCTCGTCTGGAACCCGGAGTTCCTGCGGGAAGGGTTCGCCGTCCAGGACACGCTGCGGCCTGACCGGATCGTGATGGGTGTCGAGTCCGAGCGCGGGGCAACCATCCTGCAACAGGTCTACGCCTCGATCCTGGCCGAAGACACCCCGTTGGTGGTGACCGACTTCGCCACCGCGGAGCTGGTCAAGGTGGCGGCGAACTCGTTCCTGGCCACCAAGATCTCGTTCATCAACGCGATGGCCGAGGTCTGCGAGGTCACCGGGGCGGACGTCACGCTCCTGGCCGACGCGCTCAGCTACGACGACCGGATCGGTGGCCGGTTCCTGCACGCTGGGCTCGGCTTCGGTGGGGGCTGCCTGCCCAAGGACATCCGGGCGTTCATGGCCCGGGCCGGCGAGCTGGGCGTCGACCAGGCGCTGAGCTTCCTCCGGGAGATCGACGCGATCAACCTGCGCCGGCGCGCCCGGATGGTGGACCTGACCCGCGAGCTGTGCGACGGATCCCTGGCCGGGGTGCGGGTCGGCGTTCTCGGGGCCGCGTTCAAACCCAACAGCGACGACATCCGCGACTCCCCCGCGCTGGACGTCGCCCTCGCGGTCCAGGCGGCCGGTGCCGCCGTCCGCGTCTACGACCCGCAGGCGATGGACAACGCTCGGCTGTCGTTCCCCACCCTGGCGTACGCGGGCAGCGCCGTCGAGGCAGCCGGCGACGCCGACGTCCTCCTGCACCTGACCGAGTGGGCCGAGTTCGGCGAGCTCGACCCGGGCGAGCTGGGCGGCGTCGTCCGGCAACGACGAGTCGTGGACGGTCGCAACGCCCTGGACCCGGCCGCCTGGCGCGGACAGGGCTGGACCTACCGCGCCCTCGGACGACCCTGACCTAGAGCCTCTTCGCACCCACCGGTCAGTCGAGGGCCGGCACGACGGGCGCGGTTGCGGCTGACCGCGAGCGCCGCGGCGTCCGGTACATGGTGGTCGCCACCACTGCGGTGGCCAGGATCAGGCCTGCGGCGGTCAGCAGCGCGGCGTCCGCACCGCTGACGAACACGTGCTGAGCCTGCTGCACGGCGTCCCGGGTGCCCGGCCCGGCCGCGGCCGCGTGGCGCCCGGCGGCGCTGAACACGGTGACCAGCACCGCGAGCCCGAGCGTCGAGCCGATCTGCTGGGCAACGTTGACCAGCCCGGCGGCTGCGCCGGCGTGCTTGGGGTCGACCCCCTGCAGCGCGGCGCCGGTGATCGGCACGAAGACCGTGCCGTTGCCCAGTCCCATCAGGAACAGCGGGACGCCGATGGTCCAGTAGGCAGGGTCGGAGGAGGTGTGGCTGAGCCAGAACACGCTGGCCGCCGACACCAGCGCCCCGAGCACCATGGTCGGACGCGGGCCGAGTGCTTCGACCAGGCGCCGGGCGGACAGCTGCGACGCGATGAGCACGCCGACCGTGACCGGTAGGAACGCCAGGCCGGCCTTCAGCGGGCCGTAGCCGATCTCGGTCTGCAGCAGCTGGGTCATGAAGAAGAACATGCCCATCATGCCGGCCACCAGCAGCATCCGGCCCAGGTAGGCGGCCGAGCGGGTGCGGTCGGCGAACAGGCTCAGCGGGGTGACCGGTGCCGCGGCGACCCGCTCCACCAGGACGAACGCGGCGAGCAGCACCAGGGCGGTGGCGAACGAGGCCAGCGTCACCGGGTCCGACCATCCGGCGTCCGCCGCGTGCACGAAGCCGTAGACCAGGGCAGTCATGCCGATGGTCGAGGTGATCGCGCCGGCGACATCAACCCGGCCCGAGTGCCGCGGGGTCTCCGGCAGCACGAGCGCGGCCATCACGATGACCGCGAGGCCGATCGGCACGTTCACGAACATCACCCAGCGCCAGGACACCCACTGGGTGAGCATCCCGCCGGCGACCAGGCCGATCGCGGCGCCACCGATCGAGACGGCGGTGAACAGGCCGAGGGCGCGGGTGCGCTCGCGACCCTCGGGGGTGCTGATGGTCAACATGGCCAGCACGGCCGGCGCGGCCAGTGCGGCACCGAGGCCCTGCACGGCACGTGCGGCGATCAGCAGCTCGCCGGTGGTGGCCAGCCCGCCGGCGAAGGAGGCGGCGACGAACACGGTCATGCCGGCCAGAAAGACCCGGCGACGGCCGAGCAGGTCGCCGGCGCGGGCACCGAGCAGCAGGAAGCCGCCGAAGGCGAGCGTGTACGCATTCATCACCCAGGAAAGGCCGGTCTGGCCGAGCCCGAGCGAGCGCGCCATGTCGGGCAGCGCGACGTTCACGATGCTGGCGTCCAGCACCACCATCAGCTGAGCCACCAGCACGGTGCCGAGCACGAATGCGGGTGAGGCGTTGATCCGGCTGCGTGGGGCGGATGGCATCCGGCCCGGCGCTGCCGAGGAGTTCAGGGTCTGCGCGGTCACGGGAGTGCTCCGTAGGTAGTACGATCGGAAAGAAGTGGAAGGCGCCTCCGGTTACAATACGGAGGGTCCCTCCGCTTAGCAAGTCCATTTCGAGGTTTCTTCAGACGCAGTTGCGAGGTGCAGCGTGAGCACGGAGCCGGCGACGAGGCCGACGACGGTCCCCACCACGGACGTCGGGGGTCCGCAGCGACCCCTGCGCGCCGACGCCCGCCGCAACTACGACCAGATCGTCGACGCGGCCCGCCAGACGCTGCTGGAGCAGGGCAGCGCCGCGTCGCTCGAGGAGATCGCTCGTCGGGCGGGAGTGGGCATCGGCACGCTGTACCGCCGCTTCCCGAACCGCCTCGACCTGCTCGAAGCCGTCTACCGCGAGGACGTCGACACGCTCCGGGTGCAGACCGACGAGCTCCTCGCGACGAAAGAACCATGGCCGGCGGTCGAGGGCTGGGTCCACGGGTTCTTGACCTACGCGGCGACGAAGCGCGCGCTGTTCACCGAACTGGTCGAGGCAGTGGGGCGGGACTCGGCGCTGCTCACGTACTCGCGCTCGGTGATCACCGGGACGGCCGACGCGGTGCTCAGCAACGGCAAAGATGCCGGCGTGGTCCGCCAGGAGGTGGACAGCTCCGACGTCATCCGGCTGATCGGCGGGTGCTCGATGATGGGCGCACTCGACGAGGAGCAGCAGCAGCGCGTGGTCACCATCGTGCTGGCCGGCATCCGCGCCTAGCTCAGTCCAGCTCGGACATCTCCTCGAACGACAGGCGCTCGCCGACCTCGCCGTCGTGCAGCGGGAACTCGACCTTTCCGGCCCCGACGCACCACGAGGCCACCTCGATCCGCAGGTGGCCCGCCGCGACCATCGGGTCCTGCTCGGCCAACGCCAGGGCCTGCGCCGTCCCGACCGTGTAGACGCTCATGCCGCGCAACCGGACGTCGCTCTGGCGGCGCATCGGGCCGTTCGCCACCGTCAGCCCGCGGGCGGCCAGGTCGGCGCCGTACGCGAGGTGACGCAGCTGCAGGGCACCCAGCTCGTCGTCTAGAACCGCACCCGATCAGTCGTCGGCGTCCTCGAGCCGGAACCCGACCTTCATGGTGACCTGGAAGTGCGCGACCTGGCCGTCCTCCAGGTGGCCGCGGACGCCCTCAACCTCGAACCAGTCCAGGTGGCGCACCGTCGCGCCGGCCCGGGCAAGGCCGTTGCGGATCGCGTCGTCCACGGACTGCGGGCTGGTGCCGACGATCTCGGTGATGCGGTAGGTGTGGTTGCTCATGGTGCTTCCTCCTCGGCAGCAGTAGGTCAGGTCAGGCGAAGGCGTAGAGGCGGACGTGCCTGACGTAGGGGACCAGCGAAGCCGCCGGGCAGAACGCGATCGGCTCGTGGGTCTTCAGCCAGCCGCGCAACCTCGTCCAGTCGTCCGACGTGTCCGGTCGGCCGACCTCCTCCTCGATGTCCATGTATCGCTCCAGGACATCGAGCAGCGAGGCGCTGTGCGACAGCGGATCCGTGTTCGGGTCGAAGTCGAGGATGGCCCCGAGCAGTGCCGCCCCCTGCGAGGGCAGCCCGGTCTGCGTGGCCAGCAGGAACATCGCCTGCTGGTAGGGCTCTGGCGCATCGGCCCGTCCGGGCTGGGACGACGGCCCGATCCGACCCACCGACTTGATCAGCCGGTATACGTTCACGTAGCGCTTCAGGCTTCTCGGCGAGGTGTCCAGCAACGGCAGCAACTCCTGCAGGAACGCCAGCTCGGCTTCACTGAACCGCAGGTTCTCCGGGTTCAGGTCGACGGCGATGCTCGGTGGCTCGGGCAGCTCCTTGGCGGTATCGGGCGCGGGCTCGGTCAGGAACGTGTCGAGATCCAGACCCGACAGGTCGAGTCCGTCGTCCGTCGCGGACGCCGCCGGATTCGGTTCTGCCAGAATGGTTTCCGGATTTAGTGTTGACGTCGATGTCGGGTCGCTCGGTGGCGGGTCCACCAGCGACAGCTGCGCCGGAACCACCTCGGGGCCGAGCAGCCCCTCGACGAACCGGGCCCGCGTGGCGAGGTCGAGCGGGCCGATGCTGAACGGGATCTGGAAGATCTTCTCCAGGTAGTCCTGCGGGGTCGCGGAGCCGTCCTGCTCTCCGTGGCTCGAGCTCGGACCGCCACCGAGCAGGTCCCGGTACTGCGATTCGAGGGACTGCGCGAGCCACCGCGGATCGACGGCCACGACGACGACGAAGACCGGGAACGACATCAGCAGATGCACCGCCTGCAGCACCTCGACGACGCGAGAGGGCGGGCAGCGGTCCAGGTCGTCCACGTAGAGCACGACCCGGTTGAAGTCGGCGCCTGAGCTCTCGTCGGCCGCCGCATCGTCGCTGAGGATGGTCTCGTTGTTGGCCGCCACCAGCTCGGACAGCTTCTCGAAGTCCCGCCGGATCAGCGAGGTGACGCCAAGGAACTTTCGGTAGTCGGCGCTGTCCGAGCGCTCCTGAAGGAAGCCGGCCAGCAGCCGGCCGGGAGTGAGCTCGGCCAACTGGTCGGTCAGCGCCCGGATCTCGGTGTCGGCCTCGTTCTGGCGACGCAGCGCCTCCTGGATCTCGCGGTCCAGGCCGTCGATCTCCTGCTGGATCCTGGCCAGGTCGTCGGCCTGTCGCCTGGACTCGGCGTCGACCCGGGCCTGGACCTGCCGCTGCGCGCCCTCGATCCGGTTGAGCGATCCGGTGGCCCACCTCGTGCCGCCGTTGACGACAACCGCTGCGGCACTGAAGAAGCCGGCCACCGCGGTCAGCACCTGGGTCACCGCCGAGGCGTGCACGTGTTGCAGTCCCACCGCGACCAGCGGCGCGACCCCGGCGGCCACGACCAGGAACAGGACCCACCACCAGCCGTACTGGCGCATCGGTCCGAACAGCGCCGAGCCGCGGTGCACGACGTCTCGCGCATCCGCCAGGCTGCGCGCGGCGTCCGCAGCGGATGTCGAGACCGCTTGCCCTGCGACCTGGTCGGGCCGCACGCCCACCGGTTTGAGGGCGCCTGTTACTGCAGAGGTCTCGCTGATGTCGAGCATCGCGGCGGCAGCGACGTCGCTGAGCTGGATCCGGCTGACCTTCTGAAGCTTCTTGGCCTGCACCTCCGTCAGCTGCCTCGCTCGGTCAGCCTCCTCGTCGCGTCGGCCTTGCAGCCGGTTGATCTGCGAACTCAGCGACTGGTGCTCGGTGCGGGTGCTGGCCAGCTGCGCCGTCACCGCTCGGCGGCGCCGATCCAGCTCGGACTCCTTCTCGCTCGCCGAGGTTCGCAGGTTGGCGAAGATGTGGTCCACCAGGCTTGCCCAGAGGTTCCCCTCCACGTAGTGCCACGCGTTGAACTCGATCTGCACGACGCGCTTGAACACACCGATCTCGTGCTGCGGGCGGGCGGACTGCCTGGCCCCACGGGTCAGCTCGTCGATCCGCCGCTGCAGCGAGCGCAGGAAGAAGGTCTTGCCGGAACCCCAGTTCCCGAACAGCCCCACGGCGAGCGGCGGCTGCATACCTCGCGACGTGATCAGGTAGGCGAACGCGTCGACGACGTCGTCCACGCCGATCAGATCCACCGGGTGCCCGGCGTCCGCGTCGTAGGCGGGCAGCACGGCGGTGGCCGCATCGGCGTAGACGAAACGGTCCTGGACGTCGGGTGGCGCAGCGGCCGTGTCGTCAGCTTCCGTGCCGTCCGGCTCCGCCGGGGTGGCTGGTTCCGCCGGGCTGTCTGGAAGTTCAGCAAGCGAGGGCTCCTGCGCGACCTCGGGCTCCTCCCCCAGGACGGCGCTGTCCTCCGTCGGCGGGCGGTACCCGGGGACGCGCTCGAACTTGGCCTTGGCCCTGCGCGGTTCTTCGGATGTCGGGGACTCGGAGACCGGGGACTCGGATGCCGGGGACTCGGAGACCGACTTCTCCAACGTCATCTCGAACCCCGGCAGCTCAACGGATGACGAGCCGAAGGCCGGCTCGTGCGAACCCTCTTCGTCAAGCGGGATGCTGATCCGGAGCCGCAGCTGACTGAGTCGTCCGAGCTCGCGGCTGACGTCGTCCAGCAGGATCTGGTGCTCACGGACTGCGTCGCGCGGCGTCGAGTCGTCGCCCCCGAAATTGGGCCGCTGGGCGCCGTCCCGGTCGACGATGATGCTGTCGATCACCGCCAGGTTCTCGTCGTGCCAACGCTGGGCGAGCCGGCGAAACTCGTCTGGGGGCATGGTGCTCGCGTCCCCGAGCATCCGCTCGCCAATGGTGATCCGGTCTGTCAGGTAGCGCATGGCGACGGCCGCCGAGACCTTCAGCCCGAAGTCCTCAGGAATGTCCAGCCGCTCCAGCATCGCCGCTCCCCAGTCGACCGAGGCTGGTTAGACCGTAGCCGCGCACGGATCGCGTGACTACCGCCTTGCCCGCCACGAGCACAACAGCAGCCAGCCCTGGAACCGGGCCAGCCACGCTGCCGGCGCGAACCCCTACTCAAGCGGGTTGCTGGTCGTCCCGCGCACTACGAGTCGCGGTGCGACCAGGCTCTCCTGCGGCGCGCCTGCGAGCCCGTCGGCCCGGGCGATCGCCCGGTCGAGCGCCTGGGCGGCCAGCGCCGCACCATCCTGCGCGATCGTGGTCAACGCCAGAGTGGCCAGTCCAGCGATGTGCGAGTTGTCGAAGCCGACGACCGACAGGTCCCCCGGGACCCGGACACCCGCTGCGCGCATCGTCGCGATCAGGCCGGCGGCGCAGTGGTCGTTGAACGCTGCGACCGCGGTGCACCCGGCCTTTGCGGCCAACAGAGCCTGTCCGGCCGCCTCTCCGTCGGCGTCCGTGATCCCGCCGCCGACGATGTGCTCGGCCTCACCCAGCCCGGCCCCGCGCATCGCGGCGCGATAGCCGCGACGGCGCTCCGCCGCGCCGGCCGCCGTGCCGCCGTCGACGTGGACGATCGCCTGGTGACCGCGCGAGACGAGATGCTCGACGGCGATCCTGGCCCCCGCGACGTCGTCCGTGCGGACGACGTCCACCGGCGTGCCACGGATGGCGCGGGCCACGACGACGGTCGGGGTCCGGGCGGCGAGCTCCGCGAGCCGGGCGCGTTGCAGGGTCGGGCCGATCAGGATCAGCGCCTCCACCCGGTAGTCGACCATCGAGCGGACTGCGTTGCCCTCGTCGTGCGCCGGCGTCACCGCCCCGAGGGCCAGGTCGTACTCGGTGGACTCCGACGTGGCGTACAGGTGGTCGACCAGCTCGCCGTGGAACTCCTGCGGCAGAGCGAAGACGACGCCGATCGTCCTGCTGCGCTTGCGTCCGAGCAGTCGGGCGTGGTGGTCCGGCCGGTAGTCCAGCTCGGCGGCCGCGGCGAAGACGCGCTCGCGAGTCGCCGCGCTGGCGCCCGAGACACCGCGGAACACGATCGAGACCAGGGCGCGCGAGACCCCCGCCCGCGCGGCGACGTCCTGCATCGTCACCGACGGCGTGCCACCCGTCGCGCCCATCCCGACCTCCCGTGTCGCGCACCATAGAGGGCCCTAGTCGATGCCGGCCAAGGGTTGACGGACGACGCCGCAGGTTCGAGACTAGAGCGCTCTAGTCGAGTTTAGAGGAGAGCCCATGTCGTCCAGCCCCGCGGCCGTCGCGGACCCGGTACGAGTAGCCCTGATCGGCGCCGGACGGATCGGCACGTCGCACGCGCAGACCCTCGCTCGACGAGTCACGGGCGCGCAGCTCGTCGCCGTCAGCGACCCTCGGCCCGAGGCGGCCCGCGCGCTGGCCGACCTGCTCGGGGTGCGCGCGCAGCCCGACGTGCACCAGCTTCTGGGCGACCCCGAGGTCGAGGCGGTGGTGATCAGCGCGGCTTCCGAGGCGCACGCGGACCTGATCGTCACCGCCGCCGAGGCCGGGAAGGCGATCTTCTGCGAGAAGCCCATGGCACAGCACCTGGAAGACGCCGACCGCGCGATCGGCGCTGCGCGGTCCGCCGGAGTTTGCTTGCAGGTCGGGTTCAACCGGCGCTTCGACCGCAGCTTCGCCGCCGCCCGCAAGGTCGTCCTCGACGGCGGCATCGGCACACCCCAGCTGATGCGGTCCCTGACCCGTGACCCGGGTCTGGCCAACCCCGCCGGCGTCCCACTGTGGACGGTCTTCCTGCAGACGCTGATCCACGACTTCGACATGTTGCTGTGGCTGAATCCTGGAGCTCAGCCGGTCCAGGTCTACGCCGCGGCGGACGCGCTCGTGGCCCCGGCGTTCCGGGAGGCTGGCCTGCTCGACACCGCGGTGGTCACGATCCGCTTCGACAACGGCGCCATCGCCACCGCCGAGGCCAGCTTCTCCGCCTCGTACGGCTACGACGTCCGCGGGGAGGTCTTCGGATCCGCCGGCATGGTCACCATCGGCGACACGGCCCGCACCTCGATGGTCTACCACGACGCGAGGGGCCTGCACGCGCAGACGACGCGCGGCGACGTCGAGCTCTTCCTGGACGCCTACACGGCCGAGTTCGACGAGTTCGTCAGCGCCGTGCGGGACAAGCGCGACCCCAGTGTCACCGGGCACGACGCGCGCCGGGCACTCACCGTCGCGCTCGGCGCGATCGAGTCGATGAGGCGTGGTAGGCCCGTCGAGCTGGCCGACGACGGCGCAGTGCGGGCCGCCCGGTGAGCACCCCGTCGACCGACTTCGTCCTTGCGGCGTCAGCCGAGATGTTGTTCACCGAGCTGCCCTTCGAGGACCGGGTCCGCACCATCCACGACCTCGGGTTCGCGGTCGAGATCTGGGGCTGGACGGCGAAGGACGTGGACGCGCTCAAGGCCACCGGGGCGCACTTCACCTCGATGACCGGCTACGTCCGCGGCGACCTCACGACGCCGGACGGCGCGGCCGAGCTGCTCCGCACTGCGCGGCAGTCGATCGAGGCCGCGGCCCGGCTGGGCTGCTCGTCGCTCAACGTGCACGGGACCGGGCTGGACGACAAGGGCCTGCCGGTCCGCCCGGTCGAGGTCGTCACCGGACCCATGTGGCTCGCGGCCGCTGACACCCTCGGCCGGCTGGGCGACCTGGGCCGCAGCGAAGGAGTCGTCTTCACCCTGGAGAACCTGAACACCGGGCTCGACCACCCGGGGACGCCGTTCGCCCGGGCTGCCGAGACGTTGGCGCTCGTCCGGGCCGTCGACAGCCCCGGCCTCCGGATGAACCTCGACCTCTATCACGCGCAGATCGACGAAGGGAACCTGATCGACCTGCTCCGCCGGTCGATCGACCATGTCGGTGAGATCCAGGTGGCAGACGTGCCCGGGCGCTGCGAACCGGGGACGGGCGAGATCCACTACCCGGCCATCGCGACGGCTCTGCGTGAGCTCGGCTACTCGAGCGTCGTCGCCCTGGAGGCCTGGGCGTCAGCCGACAGCCACGTTGCCCTCGAGCGGTTCCGCACGGCCTTCAGCAGCTGAGTCGAGACTCAGCGCTGCTCGCGGGAGCACCACCAGGTAGTACGACCGCCGACGGTGCCGCGTTGCATCGCCGCACCGCACCGCGGGCAACGCGCCCCGGCCTTGCGGTACGGCACCACGGCCAGCGTGTGCACGCCGCCGCCGGCCACGGCGGCCTGGATCGAGGCGCGCACGGCGTCATGGAGTCGGCGGACCATGGGGCGGGTCAGCCCCTCGACGGGACGACGGGGGTCGACCCGGGCCTGCCAGAGGGCTTGGTCGGCGAGCAGGTTGCCGACCCCGGCCAGCGCGGACTGGTCGAGCAGCCTGGCCTTCACCGGGGCGCTGCCTCGGCCCATCAGTGCGCGGAACTCGTCCCAGGTGATCTCGGCGGCGTCGGGACCGAGCCCGTCGATGTCCGGGTCGAGCCGCACCCGGCCGAGTCGGCGCGGGTCGAGCAGCACGAGGCGGCCGCCGTCCGAGAATGTCAGCGCGAACCGAGTGAACCGTAGGTCGCCGGGTTGGCGGCCACGATCCCAGTAGTCCCCGCCGTCGATCTCCTGGCCGTCCGGGTCGATCACCACGACCTTGCCGGACATGCCGAGGTGCAGGCCGAGCAGCGGTCCCGGCGTGCGGGAGCGTCCGGCGCCCGACGTCTCGCACCACATGCTCTTGCCGCGCCGGTGCGCGGTGGTCAGTCGACGGCCGACCAGCGCGGCCCGGATGTCACCTGGCCGGTGTGGTCGGCACTCGTAGGTGTCGGAGTCGTCGACGTCAATGATGCGCCGGCCGAGTGCGTGCTCCTCGAGCACCCGCCGCGCCGTCTCGACCTCGGGCAGCTCGGGCACGGTGTCGAGCGTACGGCGCAGCAGATCAGTCGTCGGCGGCGAGCCGGCGCATCAGCTTGACGAACTGCCGCCGCTCCTTCTGCGTCAACGGCGCGAGCACCTGCTGCTGGACCTCGGACAGGACGCGGTCGAGCACGCGCAGCTGCTTGCGGCCTGCCTTGGTGATGGACACGACGTTGCGCCGCCGGTCGTCCGGGTCAACGGACCGTGCGACGAGGTCGCGGCGCTCGAGCTCATTGATCGCCGCGGTGACGTCGCTGCGGTCGATGCCGGTGCTCCGACCGAGATCCGCCTGGCTGGCCGCGCCCTGCTCCTCCAGTGAGGCCAGCAGGCGGTAGTGATAGCTGCGCAGCCCGGCGCCGTGCGCCTCGAACCCGGCGCTCAGCAGGCTGCTCGAGCGTGCGTAAGCGCGACTGATCAGCCAGGTCGGCCGGTCCCGAACGCGCGCCGGCGCCCGCCCGGCAGGCTTCGTGTCTTCCACTCGCAGCAGCCTAGCAGTTGTTGGTCCGGCCAACGATGACTATGGTGGTGAAACCAACGTTGGCCCTGCCAACGATTTTACTCAGTGAGAGAGGAACTGCCATGAGCCCGTCCGCATTGATCGTCGGCAAGAGCCAGCTGGTGCTCACCGATACCGTCAGCCTGTTGCGCGGCAAGGGATTCACAGCCGACGCCACCAACCAGTTCGACGACGTCGGCCGCGACTTCGACCTCGGCGCCTACGACGTCGTCGTGTTCGGCGGCCAGGTGCCGCCGGACACCAGGGAGCAGCTGGCTTCGCAGGTCCGCCGGCTCAACCCCGAAGCGTTTCTCGTCGACGGCCTGGCCGGGATCCCCGGCCTGATCGCGGCCCAGGTCGAGGGAGCCTTGGCTGCCGGACGGGCCGAACCCGCCCCGGAGTTCGACCCCGGACGACGGGCGATCGTGCTGTCCCTGGCCGGCGCGCGAACCGTGACGGTCACCACCTGGTGGGCGACGTCATTCATACCGCCGGACCCGAAGAGCGACTCGCGGATCCTGGTCGACCACCAGTGGCTCGAGGGACGGCAGACGATCCTGTTGCCGGATGACGTGCCAGCGCAGGCGGCGTTCGTCGCCGTGCAGCTCGACGAGCAGGTCCACACCCTGCGCGTGGCTTGACCGGCAGGACCTGATCGGGCCGCTCACCTGCCGAGGATCGACCCATCCGAGGTGAACGGGTCCGGGCGGCACCACCGTTCAGCTGTTGGCGCGCGGGGCTATCGCGGGTAGTTCCACGGTGATGCGGATTCCCCCCGCAGAGCGCGGGGTGAGGGTGAGTGTCCCGTCGTGGGCGTGGGTGATGGACTTGACGATGGCCAGGCCGAGGCCGACGCCCGCTTGGTCGGTGTGTATGCGCTCGGTGCCGCGCTGAAATGGTTCGGTGAGTGCCGAGATCTTTTGTGGGGTAAGCCCCTCGCCGGTGTTTTCGACGGTGAGCACCACAGTGTTGGCGCGGACGCTGGTATTCACCCAGACGGCGCCGTGGTCAGGCAGGTTGTGCACGATCGCGTTGTGCACGAGGTTCGTGACCAGCTGCAGCAGGAGCGCAGGTGAGCCGACGGCGGGAGTGATGACGCCCGATGTCTCGATGGTGACGCCGTGCTTCTCGGCGAAAGGGAGGAGGGTTTCGGTGGCTTCCTCTGCCACAAGCGAAAGGTCGACGTGCTCGGGGGCGAACGAGCGTTGGTCGGCGCGGCTGAGCAGGAGCAGAGCTTCGGTGAGGTCGATCGCTCGGGTATTGACGACGTGCAGGCGGTCCAGCAGCTCTACGGTGTCGCGGCTGGGGTCCTTGCGGGCCACTTCGAGGAGGGTCTGCGTGATCGCCAACGGGGTGCGCAGCTCGTGGGAGGCGTTCGCTGCGAAGCGCTGCTGCTCGGCGATGTGAGCTTCGAGCCGCGCGAGCATGGCGTCGAAGGCGTCGGCAAGCTCGCGGAACTCGTCGCTGCGGCCTTCGAGCCGGATCCGGTGCGAGAGCGAACCCGTGGCGGCGATGCGGGTGGCATCGGTGATCCGGGTCAAGGGAGCGAGCATCCGTCCAGCGAGCAGCCATCCCCCGACGAGACCGAAGACAAGCAGGAACGTCAGCGCCTGAGCTGCTCTCGGCGCAAAGGCCTTCTGCAGATCGGAGCGGCCGGGACTGAAGGGGCCGGGGCCGAAGCCCGCCTGGTCAGGCACATAACGCAAGAGGAACACCCACACGGTCGCGAGCAGCAAGGTGCCAGCGACCATCAGGAAGCCGGCGTAGCTGAGGGTGAGCTTGAGGCGGACGCTCAACCCAGGCGCCCTATCCATCGCCGACTCCCCCACCTTCGGCGTCCGGTTCCGTCTCGATGCGGTAGCCGACGCCGGGCACCGTGGCGATGATCCCGGGCTTGCCGAGCCGCTTGCGCAGGGCCGAGACCGTGATACGCACCGCGTTGGTGAAGGGGTTGGCGTTCTCGTCCCAGGCCCGCTCCAACAGCTCTTCGGCGCTGACGACACCGCCTTCGGCTGCGACGAGGACCTCGAGCACGGCGAACTGCTTGCGCGTGAGCGCGATGTAGCGGCCGTCGCGGTGCACCTCGCGGCGGAACGGGTCCAGGCGCAGACCGGCGATCTCCCGCACGGGTGGCCTGTTGTGGGCGCGCCTGCGATCGAGCGCTCGAAGACGCAGCACGAGCTCTTGGAGCTCGAACGGCTTCGTGAGGTAGTCATCCGCGCCGAGCTCGAACCCGGAAGCCTTGTCGTCCAGTCGGTCGGCAGCGGTGAGCATGAGGATCGGCATGCCGCTGCCGGAGGCGATGATCCGCTTGGCGACCTCGTCACCGGACGGCCCCGGGACGTCTCGGTCGAGGACGGCGATGTCGTAGGCGTTGATGCCGAGCGCCTCCAGTGCGGTGTCACCGTCGCCGGCGATGTCGGCGGCGATCGCTTCCAGGCGCAGGCCGTCGCGGATGGCCTCTGCCAGATAGGGCTCGTCCTCGAGGATCAGCACACGCATGCTCTCGATCCTAGGGAGCCGGCGCATATCGTCGGCATATCGAAATCCAGATACGTGCTGGCAACACACAGCTGCCTTGACTGGCAGCATGAGTCGAACGCCACCATCCGCGCGGACAACGACTCGCCCGATTCGCTGGCTCATCGTCGTCGGCCTGATTGTCGTCATCGCAGTGGTCGCTGCAGTCCTCGGCCATTCCGGGGCGAGCACCTCCGCTGCGGCTGCCTCGACAGCCTCGGCCTTTTCGATGCCCTCGGCGTCCACAGCCCGATCGGCCCGCTCGGCGCCTCCCGCGCCGTCACCCTCGCATACTCAGCGCAGCGAGCACCGGGGTTCGCTCGGCAAGGCCGACGGCGTCGTCCCCGACGGCGTGACCGTGTTCGATGACGCGACTCCGGCTGTGGCCAACCTCGATCCGGACCTGCTCGAGGCCCTCCGCCAGGCCGCAACGGACGCCGCGGACGATGGCGTCGAGTTCTACGTCAACAGCGGCTGGCGTTCCCCGAGGTACCAAGAACAACTACTCGATCAGGCGGTCTCGAAGTACGGGTCGAGAAACAAAGCCGCCCGATGGGTGGCCACCCCGAACACGTCCGCTCACGTCTCCGGGGACGCGGTCGACATCGGGCCCAGCGATGCCGCGGTGTGGCTGTCCAGACACGGCGCCGAGTACGGGCTGTGCCAGACCTATCGCAACGAACCCTGGCACTACGAACTGCGCACCACTGCGGTCAACGGTGGTTGCCCGCGTATGTACGCCGACCCCACGCAGGACCCGAGGATGCAGCAGTGAGCATCCGTCGTGGGCCCTGGCGGCGCGGCCGGCTGCTCGCGGCTCTTTCGCTGCTGCTGGGCCTGTTCATGTTGCTGCACCTGAGGATTCCGAACCGGATCGGGAACCTCGGCAGCCTGGTGGACACCTTTCTGCCGTGGTTCGGTCTGTTCATCCCGGTGCTGCTGGTCGGGGCACTGGGGCGCCGCTCCATCCCGGCGATGATCGCCCTGCTGCTGCCGATCGCGGTGTGGCTGAACCTGTTCGGAGGGCTGCTCAGCGACAAGTCCCACCCAGGTGGCGACCTGACGGTGGCCAGCCAGAACGTCGGGGCCGACAACCCCGACCCGGCCGGCACCGCCCGCGACGTGGCCGCCTCCGGTGTCGACCTGCTCGCGTTGGAGGAGCTGACCCCGCAGGCCACCAGCAAGTGCAAGCAGGCGCTGGCGACGACGTACCGGTACCACGTCGTGCAGGGAACTGTCGGACTGTGGAGCAAGCTGCCCCTGTCGGACACCCAGCCGGTCGACATCGGGATGGATTCGACGCGGGCGCTGCGCACCACGGTGACGACGGACCACGGGTCGCTGGCGGTGTATGTCGCCCACCTGGGATCCGTACGGGTGTTGCCCAGGAACGGCTTCTGGACAGCCCAGCGGGACGCCGGCGTGCGCACTCTCGGCAAGGCCATCGCCGCCGAGCAGAATCAGCGCGTGGTGCTGCTCGGCGACCTGAACGGCACCACGAACGACCGTGCGCTCGCTGACCTCACCTCGCAGATGCACTCAGCCCAGGACGCCGCCGGAGCTGGCTTCGGCTTCAGCTGGCCGGCGAGGTCCCCAGTCGCGCGGATCGACCACATCCTGGTCCGTGGGGTAGAGCCAGAGAGCGCGTGGGTGCTGCCCGCCACCGACAGCGACCACCGGCCTGTGGCGGCCGAAATCAGCTGGTGACCACCGCGTCCTCACAGCCAGGTCTGACCGCACGCCTTCTTGAACGATCGTTGCCGCTACAGGTCGGCCACGGCTGGGATCACCCGCTCGGCCATCAGCTCCAGCGTGCCGGGCCTGCTGACGTTGGCGAGGGCCCCGTGCGCCACCTCGATACCCAGGCCGGCGAGCTCGTGCATGTGTTCGATCGTCTGCTCGACGTACTCGCCGTTCGGTCCGAGGTCGAACCGCAGCTGAGCCGTCTTCTCGATCTGGTCGTAGTCGCGGTCCAGGCGCTCGCAGTGCTCGCGCAACACCTCCAGCTTGTGGGCCAGCTCGGGTGTGTCGAAGATGTTGCACGCGTCGGCGTACTGGGCCACCAGGCGCAAGGTCTTACGCTCACCGGCGCCGCCGATGAGGATCGGCGGGTGGGGACGGCTGAGGGACTGCGGTGAGTTCAGCGTCCGCGCGAGGTGGTAGTGATTGCCCTCGTACGGGCCGTCGTCCTCGCTCCACATCCGCTGGCAGATCTGCAGCGCTTCCTCGAGCCGCTCGAACCGCTCCGACGTTGATGGGAAGAACAGGCCAAGCCCGCGGGACTCCTCCTCGTTCCAGGCAGCGCCGATGCCCAGCATGGCGCGACCACCCGAGAGAACGTCGAGCGTGGTGACGGCCTTGGCCAGAAGTCCGGGATCGCGGTACACGACGGCGGTCACGACAGTGAGCAGCTTGACCCGCTCCGTCTTCGCGGCCAGAAAGCCGAGCGCGGTGTACGCCTCGAGCATCTCGTGCTCCGGCGGGCCAAGATGCGCGATCTGCCAGACGTGGTCCATCACGCTGATGCGGTCGTACCCCGCCAGTTCGGCGCGCGCAGCGACATCACCGAGCCTGTCGCGCAGGGTGATCGGCCCGCCGTCCCAGGTGAAGTCCGAGATGTGCAGCCCAAGCTTCATGCCACTCCCTCAGTCGCTGGTATCCGCTGGGCCGGCGCCGTTCGTCGCCGCCGGCCCCTCCATTCAACGCTCCTGGCCGCAGCATTCACAGCCAGCGACGCACCCGCCGTGCGTAGTCGTCGTACGGCGCACCGAACCGCTCGTGCAGGAACCGCTCCTCGGGGCGGATCGCGCCCCAGAGGACGAGCAGTACGGCGACCGGGAACAGCACGAGCCCCCACACCGTCGGTGCCAGCAACGCCAGCCCCAGGTAGAGCGCAAGCAGGCCGACGTACAACGGGTTGCGAGAGAGTCGGTACGGCCCCTCCTCAATCATCGCGTGAGTCGCCTGCCCCGGCAGCAGCCCGGTCTCGTGCCGGCGGAACAGCCACAGCGACCAGCCGTTCCACCCGACGAACAGCAGCACCAGTACCCAGCCGAGCGGAACCCGCCACCCGCCCAGCTCGATCGGGTCACCCCACAGCTGCGTTGCCAGCCAGCCAACGAGCAGAGGCGCGGCAACCGCGACCGGTGGCCAGAGCCGAAACCCGACGGCGTGCTCGGAACCATTCTCCATGCCCACATTCTTGCGAACGGCTCTCCGGGGACGCCCACACGCTGCCACGTCCTGGTCATCGGTGAGCGGTCGCCGGCCCCTGAGCCGGCGCCGCCAAAGGTCTCTTGTTGACCGTTTGGGCGTCGCAGGGCAACGTAGGTCTGACGGCGCCCCTGAGGACGTCGCCGTGCAGAAACCCCGCCAGGAGAAGCGATTCGGCCTCGTGCACGCTGTGACGATCGGTGTGGCGATCAGCGCCTACGCGGCGTCGTGGGTCGCCCGCAGGAAGGGCCTGCACCGCACCGGCGCTCGGCTTGCCTTCGCTGGTGCGACCGTCTCCGGAGTCGGCGCCTACCTGGGCGGCCACCTGACGGAGGCACGCAAGGTGGCCAGCCGCCATCCCGCATTCGACGAAGGTGCCTCGGGGACCTAGGCGGGCGATGCCTCGGGCCAGTGCCGGGCGGATAGACGCACTGCGTAAATGTACCCTTGTAGGTACGTACCCGATCAGGTACATTGGCGCCATGGACACGGTGTTGCAGGCATTGGCCGACCAGAGCCGCCGCACGGTGCTGGACATCCTGCGGGATCACCCTGCGACGGCCGGCGAGCTGGCCGACGCGCTGCCGATCGCTCGGCCCGGCGTGTCTCGGCACCTGCGCGTTCTGCGGGAGGCAGGGCTCGTGAGCGTTCGCCAGGAGGCGCAGCGCAGGATCTACAGCCTGCGACTGGATGCCTTCGTCGAGGTGGACGAGTGGCTGGAGGACTACCGCGCGTTGTGGCAGAACCGGCTCGATGCCCTGCACACGGAGATCGCACGAGGAAGGAAGGCACGAACATGAGGATCATCGGCACGATGCGGGCGCTCGACGAAACCCGTGGGGCGGTGCGCGTCGAGGACGTGTACGAGACCGACATCGACGATTTGTGGCAGGCCTGCACCGCGCCGGAACGCCTCGCCCGCTGGCTGGCCGAGGTGTCTGGCGACGCGCGCGAGGGTGGAACGGTCCACGCCGTCTTCACGAGCACGTGGAGCGGTCCGGCCAGGATCGACGTCTGCGACGCCCCGCACCATCTGCTGCTCACGACAGAGCCGGGCACGGACGACGAGGCCCAGATCGAAGCCTGGCTCACCGCGGAAGGCCCCCGGACCAAGCTGGTGGTCGAGGAGCGCGGTCTGCCGGTCGGCTCGCTCCCCTTCCACGGAGCCGGGTGGCAGGTCCACCTGGAGGACCTCGCACGTTCCCTCGCGAGCGACGGGCCCGCACACGTCGGCGGCTGGTCGGCGCAGACAGCGGCCCCAGCCTGGCACGCGCGCTGGACCGAGCTCACCCCGGAGTACCACGAGGCGGCGGTCGGCTGATGTCCGACAGCATCAAGCTGGATGGAACCACGGTGAACGCGCCCGACGCCCTCGCCCTGGCGAAGTTCTATGCGGACATCACCGGGGGCGTAGCCAGGGGTACCTCACACTGGGCAGCCGTCACCGGCTCAAACGGGTTCATCGCCTTCCAGCAGGTCGAGGACTTCAGACCGCCCCAGTGGCCCGGCAGGGAGGTACCGATGCAGCTGCATCTTGACTTCCTCGTCGACGACCTGGAGGCGACCCGGACGCGGGTCCTTGCCGCCGGCGCCACGCGGCTGGACTTTCAGCCCAACTCCGACCACTGCTTCGTGTACGCCGACCCTGCAGGGCACCCGTTCTGCCTGTCGACCTGGGACGGTCAGGAACTTGTCGCGGGCCAGGAGAGCGGCAGCGACTCACCTTGACCTGGCCACCTCAGCGACGAACCCTTCGCCAAGGGGCCACGCAAGCGCGTTTCGGTTGGGCCGAGATTGCGGCATGCTCTGCACATGGTCGACCCAGCCGATTGGTTGCTGACCCGGCGGGAGCGGGCGAACCCGCTGACCCGGCTGGACGACCTCCACGACGGCGACCAGGCTTGGTCTGAGGGCAACCACGTCCGTCCGCTGATCCACGGAGCGACATACTTCCGAGCCCTGTACGACGCGCTGGAGGCGACCGGGCCGGGCGACCTGGTGCTCTTCACCGACTGGCAGGGCGATGCGGACGAACAGCTCACGGCCGAGCGCGACAGCCAGGTGGTCGAGGTGCTGTCCCGAGCGCACCAGCGAGGGGTCGCCGTACACGGGTTGGTGTGGCGCTCACACCTTGACCAGGCCGGGTTCTTCGCCACCGAGAACCGTCACCTCGGCGAGCAACTGCAGAAGCGAGGCGCCGAGGTGCTGCTCGACATGCGGGTGCGCGCCGGCGGCTCCCACCACCAGAAGTTCGTCGTGGTCCGGCACCGTGACGACCTCACGCGCGACGTGGCCTTCGTCGGCGGTATCGATCTGGCGCACAACCGACGGGACGACGCCGAGCACCGCGGTGACCCGCAGCCCCAACCGCTGACCAGGGAGTACGGCGCCCGCCCACCCTGGCATGACGTCCAGATAGCGATCCAGGGCCCCGCCGTCCACGACGTGGAGACCGTCTTCAGGGAGCGTTGGAGTGATCCCGCGCCGCTGTCGCGATCACCGTTGCGCCGCATGGCCGACAAGCTTCGGGGACTGGACAGCTCACCCGACTCGCTTCCCGAGCAGTGGCCCCCTCCGCCACCAGCGGGTGCCCACACTGTGCAGCTCCTGAGGACCTATCCGGATCTCGGCCCCGGCCGCGACTACCCCTTCGCCAGGGGCGGTGAGCGCAGCATCGCCCGCGGTTACAGCAAGGCCGTGCGACGGGCGGAGAGCCTCGTCTACGTCGAGGACCAGTACTTCTGGGGTCATGATGTCGCGCGGGTCTTCGAGGACCAGTTGCGGGCGCGTCCCGAGCTCCACCTGATCGTCGTCATCCCGCTGGTACCCGACATCGACGGACTCAACCGAGTGCCGCAGCTGCTCGGTCGTCAACGCGCTCTCGGCCGACTGATGGACCTCGCCCCCGAACGCGTAGCGGCGTACGGCCTGGAGAATCACGCGGGCGTCCCCGTCTACGTTCATGCCAAGGTCTGCATCGTCGACAACATCTGGGCCAGCACCGGTTCGGACAACTTCAGCCGCCGGTCGTGGACCCACGATTCTGAGCTCACCGCCGTCGTTCTCGACGAGTCGTACGCCCGTGACCTACGGCTCACCCTTGCCGCAGAGCACCTCGACCGGCTCGACAAGGTGAACGACCGTGGCCTCGAAGCGACAATGAGTGACTGCATCGATCCCGCCGCGATGTTCGAGGTCTACGCCTCCTGCGCCGCTCGACTCGACGAATGGCACGCCGCCGGCCGGCGCCAGGATCGGCCCCCGGGCCGACTTCGCCGGCTCCCGCTGCCCCAGCTCAGCGCGCGTCAGCGGCATTGGGCAGCACTGCCGCTCGACCTCATCCACGACCCCGACGGCAGACCTTCGGCGCTGCGAAGGGCCGACCGCTACTGAATCGTCGCCGCGCGACGTTCAGGCAGCGGCCGCGAGCTAGGTCTGGCCGTCACCGCCAGATTTCGGCCAACAGCGCCGCAAGCGCTCGGCCTTGGTCGTAGCCACCTCGCGCGGCCGGCGGACGCGTCGACGGGTCCAACGCGTTGGCGTCGAACACGTCACCCGCGCCGGCATCGGGAAAGACGGTCTCGACCTCGCTCCCTCCTGCGCGCAGCTCATCGACCTGGCTTGCGAGATCCATGCGCCACTCCAGCGGCATCCGCGACCTGCCGCCGAACGGTGACAGCACCAGCACCCGCCCGTATCCAGCCGCGAGGTCGGCGTTCTCGCTGCGTCGATAGCCGCCGTTGATGTATTGGTTCTCGCCGATGCGGTAGGGCGTCATCCCGCTGGTGCTGGCCGCGACGGCGTCCACCAGATCGACTCCGCTGTGGCGGTCGAACACGACCGGTTCACCGGTATCCGCATCGACCGCCGCGATCAGCACGGCCTGTTGCGGCCAGTGCTGGCTGGGAAGACGAGCCGCGACGATGTCGCGCCAGCGCGTCTGGCTGGAGCCGTTGGAAGCGGCCATCTCGAGCGCCGCGGCGCCCATCCGGCGGCGCATGTCGGACGCATCCGCAGCAGCACCGATGATCCCGTTCGACCACTCCATGTACGTCGGGCCCGAGACCTTCGGCGGGCGCCCCCTGTCCGATCCCGCGTGGCCGGCCGGTCGCTGAGGCACCTCGGTGAGGATCGCGGCATACAGCTCGGCCGGCCGTGTCCCGCTGGTGATCTGGGCAGCCACGGTCGATCCCGCCGACGTGCCGATGATGAGATCGGCTTCGGTGACATCGACCCCGGCATCGGACAGGCCCGCGATGAGACCGAGCTCCCACGCGTTGCCTGCCGCTCCGCCGCCGGCGAGAACCAAGGCTCGCTTGTCTGAGTTGCCCGCCGGTCTTGTGGCGTCGACCTGCTGGTCGGGCGTCGGCCAGTTCCCGTGCCGTGTCATCCGCGTCACCGCGATGCCATCGGAAGAGGTCGTCGAGCTGATGCGGCCGTCACCTCGCGCCGTCGCCCGCCTGGCGCAGCTTGTCGAGCCGCGCCCGCAGCAGTGACTCCCGGTGCCCGTTGCCGTGCAGGTCGAGGTATCGGCTGCCGAAGACCGCGAGCAGCGCGTCGTCCAGCCGCCGGACGGCGCCCGGCGGGTAGCGGTAGCCCATGCGCGACTCCAGGGCGGCGTCGTCCAGGGTGCCCAGCAGCCCGGCCAGCTCGTCGAGGGAGGTGATCCCCAGTTCGAGCAGCAAGCCCGAGATCCACTCGTAGTGGTCGGTTCGTGACCACCCGGCGTCCACGAACTGCGCGGCCAGGAAGGTCGCGAGGTCCTGCGCGTCGATGCGCGGGTCCGCGTCACCGGCGTCCCGGGAGTCGTCAGTGTCGTCATCCGCAGCCGGGCCGCCCTGCCGCAGCCGGTCGCGGATCGCCGAGAACTCGCCGTCGGCCAGCTCGAGCAGGCCAGCGGCCAGGGAGAACCGGCGGTCGAGATCGGCGCCATGCTCCTCAGGAACCGTTCCCTTGTAACGGATGTCGTGCTCGAACTCCGCCCACGCGTGCTGCAGGACCGTCCGCACCTGCACCTGCGCGCTGCGGCCCTGCAGGAGTCCGGACGCCGACGCCGGCCGGTCGTCGTCCATGGTGACCAGAAGGTGGCGGCTGGCGTAGCCGAAGCGGCCCTCGCTCGCGGTGACCTGACCCATGTCCCGGTCGTCGAGCACCCGCAGCTGGTCGGCGAGCAGGTCGGCAACCGCCGCGACGTCGCTGTGCACGTAGGTGATTACCCGGAGCCCGATCTGGTCGGTGATCTCGCTCAGCGGGTCTGCGTAGATGTGTCGGCCGCCGTCCGTGCGCTCGGCCTTGCCCGCGAAGGACGCCACCGTCTTGGCCCGACCGGTGACCGTGAGGTAGTTGATGCCGGCGTCGTCGAGCAGGCCGGTGACCAGCGCGACGTACTGCTCTGTGGCCGCACGCAGCTCGGGCTGCCGGGCGGCGTACTCCTGCACCGCGCGCCGGATCGTGTCCTCGACCCCCGGTGGCTGCTCGATCGACGGCTCGAGCCCCGCCGGCAGTGTCGGCGTGATGATCGCGCCGGTCGCCGCGTCGCCATACACGGTGACCCGATCCGGATGGCGCTCTGCGAACAGCGCGACGTACGCGCACACGACGGCGTCGACCTGGTCCTCAGCGCGACGCAGGTCGCTCTTGCGCTGCGCCTGCTCGACCCCGGCCACCAGGTCGGCCCACGCGGGCAGCTGGACCAGCCGCATCGACGGGTCAGCGGCGGCCAGGCCCTCGAGCAGCCCGACGAGCCGCATGAGCTCCGAACGCAGCTGCGACAGCGCGCGACCGGGCTTGTTCTTGTACTTCAAGGTCTGACCCAGCCGGAACAGGGACACCGTCGCGGCGTGCGGGTACACCTCCATCGCGCGCCGTGGCCCGCGCGACGCCGGATCCAGGTCCAGGCCGAGCAGCTGAGCCAGCCGGCCGCCGCGAGACCCGCTCCGGAACTCCGCTCGTCCAGTGTTGGTGGGGTGCGCGCCGGCGTGAAACCGCGCGAAGTCACGGTTGAGCGCTGCCTCAGCCGGACGGTTGCCGGTCGGGTTGGTGACGAGCAGGGGTGCGTCGATCGCGACCACGCACGGGCCCTCGGTGAAGGGCCGCAACGCGGCGACGATGCTGTCGTCGTCCGTCGCGGCGCTGACGTGGACCAGCCGACCTTCGGCGTCCAGGACGGCCAGCCCCGTGGAGCGCTTCTCGCCCCAGGCGAGGTCGATGCCGACATGATGCACGCGGCCACTGTGCCCTACCCGCCGACGATCTTCGCCGGCGGATGCTGATCGAACGGAGTTGCTTGACCCACCCGCTCCGCGGCGTGAGGGACTCAGCCACGGTGTCGACATTGGACTGATGGCGGATCAGTCGACACCGTCAATCAGCTGGCGCAGCGCCGCGACGTGCTCGCGAAGGGCCTTCCGGCCGGTACTGGTCAGCCCGATCCACGTCGTGCGTCGCCCCGCCCGGACGCCCTTGCGGGTGCGCACGTAGCCGGCGTCGGCCAGTGCCGAGACATGTTTGGACAGCACCGAGTCACTGACGTCGAGAACGGCCCGCAGCGTGGCGAACTCCGCCTCCGACACCGCGGACAGCATCGTGACCACCTGCAGGCGGGCCGGGGCGTGAATCAGTGGGTCGAGCCCGGCCATTAGCCGACGACCAGCAGCGCAACGACCCCCACGCACGCGAGCACGGCGAGCACGGCGAGCACCCGGGGCGAAGCGCCGTCCGCGTGGGCGACCGGGTCATGTCGGTAGGCGTGCCACCACCGCCGGGCGCTGAGCGCGTATCCGACTCCCCCGGCCACGGCCGCGACCGCGACGAGCCACCAGTGCGACTCGAAGGCGGCCCATGTCGCAGCCCCGAACGCGCCCAGGTAGACCAGCGTCGACATGGCCCCGCTTCCAAGGACGATCTGGCTGGTCAGACCATCGATCCTGACCCCGTTGATCCGCCGGAACTGGTACAGCGCGAGTGCGGCCACCCCCAGGAAGACGGCCACCCCTGCCAGCGCCACCGCGAGGCCGGCCGTCGTTTGAGCGGCGATCCCGTAGGCGGCGCTGCCCAGCTGGACCGCGACCGCGGCGCCCAGTGCCGGGTGCAGGCCGGTGGGCAGTCGCAGGCCCGCAGCCAGTCGCTGGCGCGCCTGGTCCGCGGCATCCAGCACTGAGCTCGGGTCGTCCGGGTCCTGCTGCGCAGCCTTACTTTCCATAGTGGCAAGTATGCTTTTCACTTTCCAATTTGGCAAGTATGCCCACGGCGCGGCTGTCCGCCACACGATTGACCTGCCTCAGCACCGAGAGCATGCTGGCCGTGAGTGACGGCCGGGCATCGTGAACCACGACGCCGTATGCGCCTGCTCGTCCCCCGGGTCATGTTGCCCGTCCTCAACTCTTGCCCCGATGCTTCCTCGCGCCAGGGCACTAGTGGAAGGAGACGCGCATGTCGGTCCCGCTAGGCACAATCGTCAAGGCGAGCCTCGCCTTCTTGGTGCTGAACCCGCTCATCGTTCTCGGCCCCGCCATCGCGCCCGCACAGGCCCACAGCAAGCCCGCGCACACAGAATCCCAGAACTTGTTCGTCGCCAACCAGACCACCAACACGATCCGGGAGTACTCCCCGTCTGGCGTGGACCTCGGGGACTTCGCCACGACGGGGTTGAACGGACCGACCGGCCTGGCCTTCGACAAGCACGGCAACCTCTACGCCACGAACATCAACGACAACACAGTTCGCGAGTTCTCCGCGACCGGCGTGGACCTGGGTTCCTTCGCGAGCACTGGACTGATGTCGCCGCGCGGACTCGCCTTCGATCATCATGGCAACCTGTACGTCGCGAACAACACCTGGATCGAGAAGTTCTCCCCGGCCGGCGTCGACCTGGGCGCATTTGCCGCCACCGGATTGAACGTCGCGCGCGGCATCGCCTTCGACAAGATGGGCAGCCTGTACGCCGCCAACCTGGGGGACAACACGATCCGAAAGTTCTCCCGCAACGGTGTGGATCTGGGTACCTTCGCCGCATCAGGTTTCCTGGCACCGGCGCTCATCGCGTTCGACCGGCGCGACAACCTGTACGTGACCAACTTCGGCGGCAACACGATCCGCGAGTTCTCCAGGACCGGGGTTGACCTCGGCGACTTCGCCGCGACCGGGCTGAACGCACCAGCTGGCCTGGCCTTCGACCAGCGCGGCAACCTCTACGTCTCCAACCGCGGCGACGGCACCATTCGGAAGTTCTCCTCATGTGGAACGGACCTGGGCTACTTCGCCACCTCCGGAATGGTTACGCCGGTCGGCCTCGCCTTCGCGCCAGGTGACGAGCACGAGGACAAGTGAGCATCGCGGCTCCCCGGTCATAACCACAGCGCTCGCATGCTGCCCCTCCTCAGAGCTCGAAACCGTCCTGCAGTGCTCACGCTGGATGGAGACGGATGGTGGTGCTGGCCGCCACACCAGACAACCCCATCTCCGTGCGCGCGACAGGCCCTGTCGTGAGGGGTACCCGCAGGGACTCCCTGTTCGGCCAGGAACTTCTACGGTGGAGGGCGTGAATCCCAAGGACGATCTACGCCAGTTCCTCATCTCGCGTCGGGCCAAGCTGACTCCCGACCAGACCGGACTGCCCGTCTACGGCGCGAACCGCCGGGTCGTCGGTCTGCGTCGGGAGGAAGTCGCGCTGCTCGCGGGGATCAGTGTCGAGTACTACACCAAGCTCGAGCGCGGCAGCGTCGGTGGGGTCTCCGAGAGCGTCCTGGAGGGGATCACCCGCGCGCTGCAGCTCGACGAGGCCGAGCGGGACCATCTGATGCGCCTGGTCCGCGTGGCCTCGTCCCGGCGCACGGAGCGACGGGCCCCGACCCGGCAGCGGGTGCGGCCCACCGTCCAGCGCATCCTGGACGCCATGCCGATGCCGGCCTACCTGCGCAACGGCCGCTTCGACATCCTCGCCGCCAACGACCTCGGTCGAGCGCTCTATAGCCCGATGTACGAGCAGTCCCACACCCCGAACTCGGCCCGCTTCGTCTTCCTCGATCCAGCCGCAGCCGAGTTATTCGTCAACTGGGAGAAGACCTCCGACGACTGCGTGGCGTTCCTGCGCGCCGAGGCCGGACGCGACCCCTACGACAGGCAGCTCTCCGACCTCATCGGTGAGCTGTCCACCCGCAGCGAGCGGTTCCGCCAGCGCTGGGCCGCGCACGACGTGCGCTACCACCGCACCGGCACCAAGCACCTGCACCACCCGCTGGTCGGCGACCTCACCCTCGACTACGAGGCCTTCGAGCTCCCCGGCGAGGAAGGCCAACGCCTCAACGTCTACACCGCCGCGCCGGACTCCCCTGCCGCGCAGGCCCTCGACCTGCTCGCCAGCTGGACCCTGCGCGAGCCCGCACGGGCCGCTCCGTCCCCGATCACCGACCGCGACGAAGGACACCCCTGATGGCCGTCACCGAACGCGCCCGAACCAACCACGACGAGCTCTTCCCCGGCCACGTCTCCACGTTGACCGGCACCGACCCCGAGCTGATCGAGGTCTTCGACAACTTCGCCTTCGACGAGGTCCTGCAACACGGCGGGCTCGACACCCGCCGCCGGTTGATGGTCCAGCTCGCCGCGATGGTCGCCAGCCAGGCACATGCCGAGTACCGGGTCATGCTCGGAGCTGCGCTGACCGTGGGGGTCACGCCGGTCGAGGCGAAGGAGATCGTGTATCAGGCCGTCCCCTACGTCGGGATGGCCAAGGTCTTCGACGTCCTGCACATCACCAACGACGTGCTCTCCGCTCGCGGTGTCGACCTGCCGCTCGAAGGCCAGTCGTCGACCTCCCCGCAGACTCGCATGGAGCAGGGGCTCGCCGTCCAGAAGAGGATTGTCGGGGACGACGCCGTCGAGGCGATGTACGCCGCAGCACCGCCCGGCGAGCAACACATCCAGCGGTACCTGTCCGGCAACTGCTTCGGCGACCACGTCAGCCGCGGCGGCATCGACCTACGCACCCGCGAGCTGCTCACCTTCGCCATGCTCGTCGCCCTCGGCGGCTGCGACCCCCAGGTCAAGGGCCACACAGCCGCGAACCTCCGGGTCGGCAACACCCGGGCCGACCTGCTGGCCGTCCTGACGCACCTCCTGCCGTTCATCGGCTACCCGCGCACCCTCAACGGCCTTGCCGCGCTCGACGCCGTCGCGCCCTCCACCGACGTCGCCGCCTCGACGGACTACCCAGCAGGCCGATGACCGCAACTATGCGCACGGCAGAGGAGAACCAGCAGTGACGAACCTGACTCTGAACAACGACATCGCGATGCCGTCCATCGGACTCGGGGTGTTCCAAACCCCGCCCCACGAGACGCGCACGGCCGTGGAGGCGGCGCTGGCGACCGGCTACCGGCACGTCGACACAGCCGCTGCCTACGGCAACGAGCGTGAGGTCGGCGACGCCCTCCGCGCCGCGGGCATGGCTCGTGACGAGGTCTTCATCGAGACCAAGATCTGGATCAGCGACTACGGCTACAACCAGACCCTGCACGGCTTCGAGAAGAGCGCTGCCAAGCTCGGCGTCGACCGGATCGACCTGCTGATCCTGCACCAGGCTCTGCCGTCGGCTTTCGAGAAGACCCTGCAGGCCTACCGCGCGCTCGAGTCGTTGCTGGACCAGGGCAAGGTGCGTGCCATCGGCGTCAGCAACTTCATGGTGGATCACCTCACCGCGCTGCTGGAGAAGGCCACGGTCGTACCGGCGGTCAACCAGATCGAGCTGCACCCGTACTTCCAGCAGCGCGCGGTCCAGACGTTCGGTGCCGAGCACGGCATCCTGACCCAGGCGTGGTCGCCGATCGGCGGAATCACCTTCTACCGCAACGGCAGCCACGGGAGCACGCTCGAGGACCCGGTCATCGGCGGAATCGCGCGGGCACACGGCAAGTCGCCGGCGCAAGTGATGCTGCGCTGGCACCTGCAGCGGGGTCGCTCGGTCATCCCCAAGTCGACCAAGCCGCACCGCATCGCCGAGAACTTCGACGTCTTCGACTTCGACCTGACCGGCAGCGAGCTCGCCGCAATCGACGCCCTGGACACCGACCAGCGAGGCGGCCCGGAACCGACTGAGATCACCCTGGAGAGCTTCGGCCGCGAGATTCCCGAAGCCTGAAACGGACCGAAAGGACCAGCCATGACCACCTGGCTCATCACCGGCTGCTCTACCGGCCTGGGCCGTGCCTATGCCCAAGCCGCCCTCGAGCGCGGCCACAACGTCGTCGTCACCGCCCGCGACGCCACCACGGTGCAAGACCTCGCGGACGCCTACCCGACCACCTCGATCGCGCGGTCCCTGGACGTGACCGACGAGAAGCAGGTGACCGCAGCGGTCGCCGCAGCGGACGACCGCTTCGGTGGCGTCGACGTGCTCGTCAACAACGCCGGCTACGGCTACCGCGCCGCGGTGGAGGAGGGAGAGGACGCGGCCGTCCGCCAGCTCTTCGAGACCCATGTCTTCGGCGCCGTCCGCACCATCAAGGCGGTCCTACCCGGCATGCGCGCCCGCCGGTCCGGCACCATCGTGAACATCTCCTCGATCGGAGCCAGGCTCTCACCGGAGGGCTCGGGCTACTACTCCGCGGTCAAAGCCGCGGTCGAGGCGCTCACTCTCTCCCTGCGAAAGGAGGTGGCCCCCCTCGGCATCACCGCCATGGTCGTCGAGCCAGGCGGCTTTCGCACCGACTTCGCCGGTCGCTCGCTCGCCCAGGCCGCCGTGCCCATCGCGGACTACGCCGACACCGCGGGCAAGCGACGCAAGGAGCACGACACCGCACACGGCACCCAGCCTGGCGACCCTGCGAAGGCCGCGGCGGCCCTGCTGGACGTCGTCGAGTCCGGCCGCGCGCCGTACATGCTGCTGCTCGGCAACGACGCCTCCAACGCGTTCCGCGCCAGCCTCGACGCTCTCCGCGACGACATCGACACCTGGGAGGCCGTCAGCCGGAGCACCGACTTCGACTGATGAGACCGGCGTCCTCGCAGCAGATTCACTCGGCAGTCTCCATAGTAATTGCTTGATAGACAGTATAGGATTTGTCTACTAACAACTATAGAATGTCCATGCTGCGAGCACGGGAGGTCAGCGTGGTCCGATACCGTCCCCGGGTAGCAGACAGCGAGCTCTCGGACCGGATGCGGTCCGCCGGCGCCGTTCTCGTGGAAGGTCCCAAGGCGTGCGGCAAGACCGAGACAGCGCAGCGGGTCGCCGCCACGTTGTTCCGGATGGACACGGACGACGGTGCCCGGGCGCTGGTGGACACCGCACCCGAGGTGCTGCTCGGCGCGAGCCCACCAGTGCTGTTCGACGAGTGGCAGGTAGAGCCGAAACTGTGGAACCTGGTGCGCCACGAAGTCGACGACCTCGGCGGCGTGCCCGGCAGGTTCATCCTGACCGGCTCCTCGACCCCTACCGACGATGCCAAGCGTCACACCGGCGCAGGCAGGTACTCCCTGCTGCGGATGCGACCGATGAGCCTGTTCGAGGCTGGGGTCTCCACCGGGCAGGTGTCCCTTCGTAGGCTCTTCGACGGCGACTTCACCCCGAGCCTGGATCCCGGTGTCACGGTGCCTGCGCTTGTGGACTGCATCGTCACCGGAGGCTGGCCGGCTCTTCTCGAGGTTCCGGTACGAGAAGCCCAGCGATGGATCAGCGACTACGTGCGCACGATCGTGGAAGTGGACATGCCCCACATGGGGGTTCGTCGTGATCCGGGGACGCTGCGACGCCTACTCGCGTCGCTGGGACGTGGCACCGGAACTGACCTGAGCACCCAGGCCATTGCAAACGACGTTGCCGGCGCGAACCGATCCGTACAGCGCGACACCGTCGCTGGGTACCTCGGCATCCTGAACCGGTTGATGCTCACGGAGGACCTGCCGGCTTGGGCTCCACACATGCGTTCGACCACGCCGCTGCGGAAGTCGCCCACGCGATTCATGACCGATCCGTCCTTGGGAGTTGCTGCCCTCGGTGTGGGTTCAGGGCAACTGCTGCGCGATCTCAACGCCACCGGTTTCCATTTCGAGGGCCTGGTCGTGCGCGACCTCCGCATCTATGCCCAGCCCATCGGCGGCCTGCTCTCTCACTGGCGCGACAACAACCAGCATGAGGTCGACATCATCGTCACCCTCGACGACGGGCGGTGGGGCGCTCTCGAGGTCAAGATGAACCCTGGCGCGGTCGACGCCGCCGCAGCCTCACTGCTTCGTTTCAAGAACAAGGTGGACACGGCGAAGACGGGCGAGCCAGCCTTCCTCGCCATCGTCACCACGCGCTCGGCCGCCCTGCGGCGCGGTGACGGCGTCTGTGTCTTCCCTGTTGCATCGCTTGGTCCCTGACGTTACGCAACGGTCGCAGCTGCGCTGGTGTCCTGTGCCCTGGGCAACCGTCCCGGTCAGCGAGAACCCTTCACCGGCAAGATGGCGACGGCACCCAGGACCGCGCAGCCTCCGGCAACTCCGAACAGCAGCGCGTAGTTGTTGTTGCTCAGCGCCAGGACGACGGCGGCCAGCGCCGGCGCGATCGAGAACGGCAAGGCGCCGGCGATGTTCAGCACGCCGAGGTTCTTGGCAGCGTGCGCTCGGTCCGGGAGCACGTCGACCACCAGAGCCAGGTCGACAGCCTGGTACAGGCCGAAGCCGACC
Source organism: Angustibacter sp. McL0619 (assembly GCF_049994355.1). Taxonomy (NCBI): domain Bacteria; kingdom Bacillati; phylum Actinomycetota; class Actinomycetes; order Kineosporiales; family Kineosporiaceae; genus Angustibacter; species Angustibacter sp. McL0619. The sequence goes on from NZ_CP188257.1 coordinate 4,215,371, forward strand.
CCGGCCACAGCCATGCCGACCAGGAAACCGTTGAAGTCAGCGGCCGCGGCGATCACGAACATGGCGGTGCCGTAGACGATGGCTGCGGCCGCTACGAACACCTTGCGGCGTCCAGTCCGGTCGGACAGCCACCCGCCGGTCAACGAGCAGGCGACGACCACCACTGACTGCACGGCCGCCCCGACGAAGACCTGTTGCGGGACCTCGTCCTCAGCGGTGCCGAGCGCGTTCAGAAGGAAGTACACCTGATAGGTCGCCAGAAACGCGTAGGCGAGGACGAGCATGAAGCGGCTCGCGAAGGCCCAGGCGAAGTCCGGGTAGGCGCGAGGACTGACGTAGTACGTCTCCGCAACCTCGCGCAGCGACCAGGCAGGTACCTCGGACCTCTCGAGTGGCTGGTCGTCCAGCGTCACGGCGAACAACACGATGAACGCACCGCCGACGACACACGGCAGCAGGAACATTGCCAGCTCATCCCCGGTGACGACCTTGACCAGGAACGTGCCGACCACCGACGCGACGGGAACGCTGACACCCAGGACGCCGGCCACCGTCCCACGCTGCGTGGATGGCACCTGGTCGGGCAACACGGCCACCAGCGCAGCGAGCAGCGCATTGAAGAACACCTGCGCCACACACCACCCGACCAAGACCATCGCCAGGGCTGGGGCGAGTGCCACAGTCAGGATGCCGACCGTGCCCCCGAGGAGCCCTATGAGCAGCCAAGGACGGCGCCTACCGAGCCGAGACGTCGTGCGATCGCTCAGTCTCCCGAAGAACGGGTTGGCGAGCATCGACAAGAGGGCGCCAACCCCCACCACCAGAGCCAGCGCCTGCGGCGCGCGGTCCGCGCCGACGAGGTCCTTCACCTTCAACGGAAGGGTGACGATTGCCGGTGCCAGGAACAGCATGGACGTGCTGGCGGAGGCCAAGGCGTACCGGGCGACGAACCCTGGACCAACCCGACCTGGCACTGCGCTTGTCCTATCGCGTCGACGGCAACTCCTGCACATGACCGGGCCGCTGCTGGGTGGCGAATCAGAGCGCCACCACAGTGTCGCCCCTACGCTGGCAGGATGCCGGTGCTGGGCACGAAGCTGCATCTGCCGACCCCACGGCGACAGCTCGTGGCCCGAACCCGTCTCACCGACTCGCTGCAGTCGGCACCTGGTTCGATGCCGCGGCTCGTCCTGGTCGCCGCCCCGGCCGGGTTCGGCAAGACCACCCTGATGACCCAATGGCTCGTCGCACAGTCGTCGCACGGGCTCGGTCCGGTCGCACCGGTGGCGGTGGCCTGGCTCTCCCTGGACGCGGCGGACTCCGACGTGACCCGCTTCCTCACCCACGTGGTCGCTGCCCTGCAGAACGCCCACCCCGACGTCGCCGACGAGATCGGCAAGGAGCTCGGCGCGGATGCGCTCACTCTGCTCGAGGCGGCCCGCGGACAGTCCGCCGAACCGGCCCTGATCAGCCTGGTGAACGACCTGGACACCCTCGTCGGCGCAACGGTCGTGGCACTGGACGACTACCACCTCATCGACTCGTCAGCCGTCCATGACGCCGTGATCTTCCTGCTGGACCACCTGCCGGCCCACGTCACCCTCGCCATCACCACCCGTGCTGACCCGCCGCTGCCACTGGCCCGCCTGCGCGGCCGTGGTGAGCTCATCGAGGTCCGGGCCAGCGACCTGCGCTTCACTACCGACGAGGCCGAGGAGTTTCTCAACCAGGTGATGGGACTCGATCTGGACCAACCTCTCGTCGAGGCTCTCGAGGCCAGGACCGAGGGTTGGGCCGCCGGCTTGCAGCTGGCCGCCCTGTCGGCCCGGACCCGCGCGGGTGCCGACGACCGGCAGGCAGTCAGTGCCTTCGTCGAGGCGTTCACCGGCAGCCACCGGTTCGTCCTGGACTACCTGGTCGAGGAGGTCTTGGCCGGGGTGCCTGATGACACCCGAGCGTTTCTGCTGGTCACCTGCGTGCTCGAGCAGATGTCCGGACCGCTCTGCGACGCGCTCACCGGCCGCCACGACGGTCACCAGACCCTCCAGGAGCTGGACCGCAGCAACCTGTTCGTGGTCCCGCTCGACGACCGCCGTGAGTGGTACCGCTACCACCACCTGTTCAGAGACGTGCTTCGCGCCCGCCTGCTGGCCGAACAGCCCGAGCAGGCGCCCGCGCTGCACCAGGCGGCGGCCGACTGGTACGCCGGGCACCACCTCATGGAGGACGCGGTGCGGCACGCGCTGGCGGGCGGCGACCACGACCGCGCCGCGTACCTGATGGAGTCAGCGCTGCCAGAGCTGCGCCGGACCCGGCAGGACCACGTGCTGCTGGGGTGGATGCGGTCGATACCTGATGCGGTGGTGAGCGGGCGCCCGGTGCTGAGCATCCTGGCCGCCTGGTCGAGCATGATCGCCGGCGACCTGGACGCCATGCAGGACTGGCTCGACGATGCCGAGGCCGCCCTGGCCGCCGCCGACGTCGACCCAGGGGTCGCCGCGGCGTGGGCCGACACAGAGGACCTGCGAACGGCGCCGGCGACGTTGTGGGTGTACCGGGCCGCGCTCGCGCAGGCACGCGGCGATGTCCAGGCGACGATGCGCCACGCGCGAAGGGCGCGGAAGCTCGCCGGCCCTGACGACCACTTCGTGCACGGCGGCGCGTCCGGATTCCTCGGCCTCGCCGCCTGGGCCGCCGGCGACGTCGAGGAGGCCCTCGCCACGTTCTCGGACGCCGTCCGCAGCCTGCACGCGGCAGGGAACTTCGTCGACGCGCTGGATGCCACCGTGATGCTCGGCGACATGTGGATGACGGCAGGACGTCCCGACCAGGCACGCGCGCTGCACGAGCAGGCGCTGGCCACGGCCACCAGCCAGGGTGAGCCGTACCCGCGGGCCACCCCGGACCTGCACGTAGGCCTCGCCGAGCTGGCCTGTCAGCGCAACGACCTGGAGGCCGCGCAGGCACATCTGGAGACAGCCAGAGTGCTCGGCGAGCGCGGTTCCATCACCGAGAACCGGCACCGCTGGTACCTGGCCACGGCACAGGCCCACGCCAGTGCCGGTGAGCACGGCGACGTGGACCAGCTGCTCGACCGGGCCGAGTCGCTCTATCGGCCAGGGTCCTACCCCGACGTCCGACCTATCCGTGCCCTGAGAGCCAGGTTGCACGTGATGGCTGGAGACCTGCAGGCGGCCGAGTTGTGGGCCGCCGACCACCAGAGCTCGGCGGAGGCCGTGGAGTTCCTGTCCGAGTATGACCAGCTCACCCTCGTCCGGGTCCAGCTCGCCCGCCACGGTTCCAGCTCGCCAACGGCTGAGGGCGACCCGGGCGACCATGGCGGCGAGGGCGACCCGGCCGTCCTCGGCGAGGCGCTGTCGCTGCTGGCCCGCTTCGAGGACGCCGCGCGGCCAGCACGGGCAGGCAGTCTGCTGGAGATCGGCGTTCTCCGCGCCCTGGCCCACGACGCCCGCGGCCAGCGGGCACAGGCGTTGGCCGAGCTGGACCGAGCCCTGAGCGGCGCCCCTGACCCGAACAGCTACGTTCGGTTGTTCCTCGACGAGGGCGAGCCGATGCTCGCTCTGCTACGGGCCGCTGCGGCGGAGCAGGGCCGGACGTCCGACGTGCTCCGCGATCAAGCGCGCCGACTCCTCGATTCCGCCGACAGGGTCGATCAGCCCGCCGAGGGCCTCCTCACAGCGGTCTCGGGCGGAGGACGCGGGCGACTGCCAGACCCCCTCAGCGAACGAGAGGTCGAGGTCCTGCGCCTGCTCGACAGCGCGCTGACCGGCCCCGAGATCGCAGGTCAGCTCTACGTATCGCTGAACACCTTCCGCACCCACACCAAGCGGATCTTCACCAAGCTCGACGTCACCAGTCGGGCTGCCGCCGTGCACCGTGGCCGCGAGCTGAATCTCCTGTAGTCACATCGCCAATCACCACATCTGGTGACGCCCGGTCCCCAGCGCGCGCCATACGTTCCGGACATCGGCACGGCACACGCGCCGAACCACCGGAAGAGGAGTCAGACAATGACCATCACGCCCGCCAGCCTCACCCGAGCCGCAGGCGCCGCTGCCGCCGCTGCCGGGGCGATCTTCATCGGAGTGCAGATCGGCCACCCACAGCTGAACGCGACCTCCGTCGTCACGACCAACGTGGAAGTCCGGGACACCCTGAAGGTGGTGATGGCCGCTTTGGCACTGGTCGGGATTACCGGCATGTACCTGAGCCAGGTGCGGCGCAACGGCCGACTCGGCCTGCTGGGCTACCTGCTGCTCAGCGTGTTCTACCTGATCAGCCTGGGCACCTCGTTCGTGGCAGCCTTCGTCCTGCCCTCCATCGCCGAGACCAGCACCCGCTACGTCAACGACGTCACCGCGATCGCCACCAGCCGGTCCTCCACCGGTGACATCGGGACCCTGCACACGGTGTTCCAGGTACAAGGCTTCGGCTACCTCGCCGGAGGCCTGATCTTCGGCATCGCCCTGTACCGGGCTGGCGTCCTGGCGCGCTGGGCGACCGTCCTGCTCGCTGTCGGCGGCGTCGTCACCGTCGCTCTGTCCGTGATGCCGGACGCCTTCTTCCGGCTGCTCGCGTTCCCCAACGGCATCGCCATGATCGGCCTCGGTGTCTCGCTGTGGCGCTCGACACGACAGGCCACGGTCCCGGCAACGGCGAGCGTCGAGCCGGCCCTGGAAGCACCGGTCCGATGACCCGCCAGCAGGGGCCGGCCAGCCCGACAGCCGGCCAGGGCCGCGGCGGCTCGGTCCGGCGCGCGGGATGGCCGGTCCCTGCGGGGCTCCTGGCGCTCAGCCTCATCCCGCTCACCGCGGGCGCTCTTCGGCTGGTCCAGCTCGCCGGAGGTCCCGAGATCTTCCCCGCGGATGGCAGGTTCGCTGGCTTCCCCGCAGCACTTGTCGTGCACATCCTGGGTGCCGCGGTGTACGTCCTGGTCGGCGTCGTACAGTTCCTGCCCCGGTTCCGCCGCCGCCACCTGACCTGGCACCGGCGCTCGGGTCGAGTCCTGGCCGTCGCCGGTTTGCTGGTCGCCGGCTCTGCCCTGTGGTTGACCTTGTTCTACGCACCGCAGCCCGGCACCGGTGACCTGCTGTTCGTCCTGCGGCTGGTGTTCGTATCCGCGATGGTCGCCAGCCTCGTCCTCGGGGTCACGGCCGCGCGTCGCCGCGACCTCGCCGCGCACCGCGCCTGGATGATCCGCGCCTACGCCATCGGCCTCGCTGCGGGCACCCAAGCGTTCACCGATGGCATCGGCGGCGCCGTGTTCGGCACCGGCGTGCTTCGCGGCGACCTCGCCAAGGGCGCAGGCTGGGTCATCAACCTCGCTGTCGCCGAATGGGCCATCCGTCGCGGGACGCCGTCCGGCGGGCGGCGGCGCCCACGTCAGCAACCTGCGAGCCACGAGACCGAACCACAAGGGGCACCGGCATGACCGCCATGCCCACGGCATACGAGCTCCGGGTAGTGGGCCACCTCGACGACCGCTGGGCGAACTGGTTCGGCGAGGTCACCCTCACCCGCAACGGCGACGGCACCACGACCCTGGTTGGCCCGGTGACCGACCAGGCTCACCTGCACGGCATCCTCGCCCGCATCCGAGACCTCGGCGCGACCCTGCTCTCACTCCAGGCGGGTCAACGCCGCGAGGACATCGCCGCAGGCCACCACAATGGTGAACCGGCAGCCGTCTCACCCGCCCTTGAACATCCAATTCGCACCGAGCGGCTCACGATCCGGCCGGCCACGGAGCAGGACGCCGACGCCACCTGGGCGTTCCGGCGCCTCGCATCGGTCAACGAGTGGTTGACCGGCGCACCTGCCAACGTCGACGCGTACCGCGCCGTATTCAACGATCCGGCACGCCTGGCGACGACAGCCATCGTCGCGCTCGGCGAACGCGACGACGGAGCCGGATCGCAGGTAATCGGTGATCTGATGCTCAAGCGCGAAGATGCCTGGGCCCAGATCGAGGTCACGGGAGTCGCGCGGGGGACGCAGGCCGAGGTTGGCTGGGTTCTGGATCCCACCTACAGCGGTCGTGGATACGCCACCGAAGCCGTTCGAGCACTTTTCCGCTACTGCTTCGAGGACCTCGGAGTCCGGCGTTTGGTCGCGAACTGCTTCCTGGACAACGAGGCTTCCTGGCGGCTCATGGAACGCGTCGGGATGCGCCGCGAAACCCACGCCCAACGGGACTCGCTGCACCGCACCGGTCAGTGGCTCGACACCTTCGCCTACGCCATCCTTGCCGAGGAATGGGCGGCATCAACGACCTCCTGATGACGCATCCTCACCCTCTTGCGGACAATGTCGTTTACTGCTCAACTATATATCTCGAGGCTTTTGCCATGGATTGCGAGGGAGCAGAGATGAGCGGAGACGATGCGCGTCGAGGTCACGATCCAGACGGCCAGCATCAAGACACACAACGAGATCCGCGACAACGACCTACGCTCCTCGAACTTCTTGGAGGCGGACACCTTTCCCGTCATCACGTTCACGAGCACCCGGATCGAGCCAGCCGGGCAGGACCGCTACACGGTGACCGGCGACCTGACAATTAAAGGGAACACCCGAGCGGTCTCGTTGCAGATGACCAGGCTCGGGGAGTTCAACGACCCGATGATGGGCCACCGAATCGGCTACAGCGGAAGCGCAAAGATCAACCGCAAAGACTTCGGTCTCACCTTCAACCCGGTGCTGGACGGGCGATTCGTCGTCAGCGACGAGATCAACATCATGTTGGAAGGCGAATTGGTCGAACAAGCCGAACAGGCCACGGCCGAGTGACCCCCCGGTCCGCGGGTCGACGCCCGCTCGTACAACCGTGCGACCACGGGACGTGTGCGCCCCCGACCACGGTCACACCTCTTCGCTCAGATCGTTCACAGTGCGCAGCACCGGCCGACTCAGCCAGCGTGGATCGCTAGCCGGGGCCGTCGTCTGGACGCTCAACACTCGGGTCTCCCCGGCCAGAAGGGTGAGGTCCTGGTCATCGACCTGCGCCAACCCATCCAGCCGGTCGGCCTGCAGAATCAGCCCGCGCACGAGGCTGCGCGCAGTGACGATCACGCGCACACCGCGCACGTCCTGCTCGACGGCGACCGTCGCCGCGTCCGGCGCGAGCTGCAGGTCCCGGTCCTCCACGAAGAACCACAGGGCCCGCTGACCACCGAGCTCCGCGACCATCACCTCCAGGTCGGGTCGCTCCGCGTTCGCCACCTCGGCCGGGATGGTCACCCCCAACGTCTGCCCGTCGTGGAGCCGGACCGCCACCGTCGCCTTGGCCAGCACCTCACCGTCCAGGGTTCGTCGACTGAGCTCGACGGCGCCCTCCCAATCACGTCCCGCATCGTTGACCAGGACGACGGCCAGCAGGCCCTCCCGCGGCTGGATGGTCATCAGCGTCGGCGCGAACGCGCGCCGGAGGGCGTACCACAGCGGCTTGCGTCGCCCGTCGCCGTCGACCGCCGCCCAGGACGTGACCGGCCAGCAGTCGTTGAGCTGCCACACGACTGCTCCTTGGCAGAGTGGGCGAAGCGACCGGAAGTGCTCCAGGCCCAGCTGCACCGCCCGCGCCTGGTTGAGCTGGGTCAGGTAGTGCCAGTCGTCGGTGTCCCTCGGCTCGGGCAGGTGCGGCGCCATGCCTCGGGCTAGCTTGCCGTTGCCGTCGTCCGCCTTCTGGTGTGCGAGCACGCCTGCGGAGTCGGGCAGCAGCGGATCGTCGTGCACGGCGCGGGTCAGGGTCGACCAGGTCGGCGGCCCCTGAAAGCCGAACTCGGCGACGAAACGCGGTGTGTAGGAGCGGTAAGCGCTGTAGTCGAGCTCGTTCCAGACCGTCCAGATGTGCATCGGGCCGTGCGCTGGGTCGTTGGGGTGACGGTCCGGGTCGCCTGAGTACGGGCTGCCCGGCCAGTACGGGCGCGTGGGGTCGAGCTCGGCGACAATGGCGGGGAGCAGCTCGGAGTAGTAGCCCCACCCCCAGCTGCGGCCGTCGAGCCGGTCCCGCCATCCCCAGTCGTGGTAGCCCCAGATGTTCTCGTTGTTGCCGTTCCACATCACCAGGCTGGGGTGTGCCATCAAGCGGACGACGTTCTCCCGCGCCTCTGCTTCGACCTCACTCGCCAATGGCTCGTCCTCTGGATAGGCGGCACAGGCGAACAGAAAGTCCTGCCAGACCAACAGACCGAGCTCGTCGCAGACCTCGTAGAACTCGTCGCTCTCGTAGATCCCGCCGCCCCATACGCGGATCAGGTTCACATTGGCGTCCAGAGCCTGAGACAGCCTGTGGCGCAGGCGATCCCGGGTGAGTCGGCTCGGGAAGCAGTCGTCCGGAATCCAGTTGACGCCGCGGCTGAAGACCTCCCGACCGTTCACGACGAGACCGAAGGACGTGCCGTGCTCGTCTGCTTCGCTGCGTAGCTGAACCGTGCGGAAGCCGATCCTGCGGACCTGCTCGTCGAGCGGCCGTCCGTCGGCGTCCGCCACGCTGATCTGGAGGTCGTACAGCGGCTGGTCGCCGAGGTCGTGCGGCCACCACAGCTGGACGGCGGGAATGCTCAGCTCCAGCACTCCCCGAGTGCTCCCGGCTGAGACGGTGGCCGTCGCCTCGATCCCACCGACCCGTGCGGACAGCGTCAGGTCGACGTTGCGGCCGGCGCGCTCCACGTCGACGTCCACGCGAACCCTGCCTTCTGCGGACGTGTCTGGCTCAACGGTGACCTGGGGCCGCACGCTCGCCAGGCGGGCTGTCGACCAGCGCTCGAGCCGCACCCCCTTCCAGAGGCCGGCTGTGAGCAGCGTCGGACCCCAGTCCCAGCCGAAGTTGCACGCCATCTTGCGCACGTACTGAAAGGGTTCGTCGTATGCGCTCGGCCGCGTTCCGACCTGCTTGCGCACCTGCTCTGCATAATCGCGCGTCGCGTCGAGGCGCACGGAGAGCCAGTGCTCGCCGGTGGCCAGCAGGTCAGTGACGTCGTACCGGTAAGAGCGGTGCATGTTGCGCGGCTCGCCCAAGACCTTGTCGTCCAGCATAACCGTCGCCACCGTGTCGACGCCGTCCAGCACCAGGTCGCAGCGATCTGCCTCGCTCGGGCCTGCTTCAAACATGGTCGTGTAGCGCCAGTCGCTGTCGCCGACCCAGTGCTGTGCGGCCTCGTTCTGGCCTAGGTACGGGTCGTCGAGCAGCCCGGCCGCCATCAGGTCCGTGTGTACGCACCCTGGCACCGTGGCTGGCAGGCAAGCATCCGGCAGCGCACTCAGGGCGGCAAGAGCCGCGGTCGGAACCGTGGCCGCCGGCCGTGCCAGCACGAGCTGCCACCCGTTGTGCCGTACCGATTCCAGACTGGTGATCTCCCGCATCGTCTCTCCCCTCGATCAACCACTGTCAGGACGTGCGGGGTGGAGCGGTACTGCCACGCGTGGTGAGCTCGTAAGGCGCGGCCGCGTGCGCCGCCGGCAGCGCGCCGTCCACGGCCTGTAGGAGTCGCTGCGCCGCATGGGCTCCGTACGCGCTCACGTCTCGGGACAGCGCGGTCAGCGACGGGTGGATCAGCCGGCACAGCGCGCTGTCGTCCCAGGAGACCATGGACACTTGACCCGGGACGTCGATCCCCATCTCCAGCGCCACGCCGAGGCCGATGTCTCCGTGTGCGGGTACGTCAGCTGCGGTGGCAGGCGGCCGGGAGCATGGCCGTGCTGGTGACCAGCCGAGCGACCTGGTTCCCCATCCGCACCGCGACCGTCCCGGCGGTGCGGAAGTGGATTCCGCCGAACACGCGGGCGTCGACCACCTGCTTCTTGGCGGCGGTGAAGCTCGTGTAGTGCCGCTCGACACCCGGCATCGTCGCCGATGTGGCGGTGAAGTGGGTGTGTTCGCCAAACGTGCGGCTGAGCACTGCTAGCGCTGCGGCACTGACTCCCGGGTGCCCGGCGGGGTACTCCTGGAAGGCGGGAGTGGTCAGCAGCGGGCTCCAGCTAGAGTTGGCCGCGGTGGCCGGGTTGCCGTCGGTGTCCGCGGCGCGAATCGCGGTGACTGGGCGCCAGGTGTCGAAGAAGTTCTTGGCGTTCCACACCGAGATGACGGCGTCCGCCATGGCCATGTTCTCGGCGGCGAGCAGGCGCGCTGCCGCGGTGATCCCGAGGTGGTGAGAGCCGGCGATGAGGTCGTCTGCGACCCGGTCCCAGATGGCGACCGGCACGTCGGACTGTACGAAGACGGCAGTCTGGGTGTCGAAGGCGCTGCGGGTGCTGCTGGTGTCCTGGCCGATCGAGGCGACCTCGTTGAAGTCCCGGGTGTACCGGGCGCTGGTCAGCGCCGGGGTCGGTCCTGGCAGGAACTGGCCCGGGCTACTCATCACCCACGGGGTCATGTCGGCGAACTGACGGAACGCTGGAGGGCCGAACAGCGGCGGAGTCGGCTGCCACCGGCCGGGGTCGGTCGAGGACATGTACGGCGGCAGGACTGCGGAGATGCCGTCACCGGCCCGCCAGGTCAGGATGTCGTCGGCGACCTGCGTGCCCCACGCGAGGCCGCTGGTGACGCCGGCTGGGCCGGCTGGGTCGTGGGTCAGCTGGCTCAGGGTGGCGGCCAGCGCAGCGTCGAGCGCCGGCTGCTGGGTCGGGAACAGCTTGAGCAGTGCCTCGTGCGCGGCGCCGGCTGCGGCGGCCGCGGCCGAGCTGTTCGGTGGCGCGGAGGTCGCGACACGGAACGGCGTGTACTCGTGGGTGACGCCGTTGACAGCGTCGAACACCGATGCCTGCACGATCGCGCCGATCCGTACCGCGGGCGGTGGAGGAGTCAGCGCCACCTCGAGCGCGTCGATCATCGTGTGGTTCCAGTCCAGCACCACCGCGGTGGCCGAGGACGGGTGCACGGGGCGCATCGGGTTCGCTGGGTGGGCGGCGGTCGCTTGCTGTGTTGGCATGAGGACTCCGGCCGCGAGAGCTGCGGCGGCGCCGAGCAGGGTCGTTCGTCGTGGGCTGATCATGGTCATCCCCTAGCTGTGATGTGGTGCGTGAACCGTGATGTTGTACGTAAAGACCGTGGAGGTGCCGCCGAACAGCCCGCTGTAGTCGACGACGATCTGGTGCTGGCCCGGCCGCAGGAAGACCTGCGTCTTGTAGCCGCAGTAGACCGTGGCGAGCTGGCCGGGATGTCCCACGGCGACCGAGTCGGCGTACAGGTCGGCCCCTCCTGGGATCTGTGCGTGCCGGTTCACCCGGGCAGTGAACAGGCCGCTGTTGAGCGCCGAGGCGGTGAGCGTCCGATAGCCGTCGAGGGTTGCCGGCACCGGGTCGCCGAGGAAGCCCTGGGCGATGACGTCGTCGCAGATCGGTTCCAGGTTCTCAGCTGTAAACGGGACCAGGACACCGCCCAGTGGGTAGCTGCTGTCGGGGAACCTGTTGTCTTGGGTGATCACGAAGCCGCCCAGGTCGACCAAGACCGACCGGGCGATCGTCCTGCAGGTGAGTGTCCGGTCGCCCGGCGTGAAACTCAGCACGGGAAGCAGGAACACGCCTGCGACGCCGGCCGCGCCCTGTCCTTGTCCGCATCGAGAAGGTGAGACGTTCTGCCCTTCGTAGAACTTCAGCATGAGCTTGGTCTGCTGCTGCGCCAGCCTGTGCGCAGAGGCCCGGGCGTTGGGCAGTGTGGCCGTGGCAGTCGGGGCGTCCGGGGTGGCGGACCTGATGGTTGCCGCCGCGGCAGTCGGGCAGGCGGACATCGCCGACATCGCCGGCAACATCACAGTCGTCAGTGCACATGCGAGGGCGCGTAACCTCATCAGCGGGTCCTCCTTCGGCGTAGGAGGGCTGCCATTTCGCGGTCGGTGATCGCGCGCCTCGGATGGTGTGTCGACAGCCGTCTGTGGCGGCCGGAGCATGTGGCCAACCTTTGAATACGAGTTCCCGCAGCCCCAGCTGCCGGGCGTCAAGTACTTCGGCGTCCACCGCGCAAGGTAGTCCCGGCGCGCGTCCAGGGACAAGGGTGAACTTCAGCCCCGGCGCCTCGACAGAGGTGGAGCAACTGGTTCTGATACCGACCCGGCCGTGGCGTGACACAAAGAATGTCCTCGTGAGGACGAAGGAGGAGCCGTGCAGCTAGGCGTCGTATATCCGCAGACCGAGCTACGAGGAGATCCGGCGGCCGTCCGGCGGATCGGCAGGGCCGTAGAGGAGCTTGGGTTTGACCACCTGCTCGCCTACGACCATGTACTGGGAGCCGTGCACGCCGATCGGACGCCAGCGCTGACAGGCCCGTACACCGAGCACGACCCGTTTCATGACCCGTTCGTGATGTTCGCCTACCTGGCCGGCATCACCGAGCGGATCGAGTTCGCCACCGGAGTCTTGATCCTCCCTCAGCGCCAGACCGCCCTCGTGGCGCGGCAGGCGGCCGATGTCGACCTGCTGTCAGGCGGTCGACTGCGTCTCGGTGTGGGCGTCGGCTGGAGCCAGGTCGAGTACGAGGCCCTCGGCCAAGACTTCCGCACCCGGGGCTCCCGGCAGGAAGAGCAGATCGAGCTCCTTCGCCGACTGTTCGCCGAACCGGTCGTGGACTTCTCCGGTCGCTTCGACCGCGTTGATCGAGCCGCTCTGGTGCCGAGGCCGACCAGGTCCGTCCCGATCTGGCTCGGTGGATCCGGGGAGAAGGCGTTCGACCGGGCCGCTCGCCTGGGGGACGGTTTCATCTTCATCGGGGACGGTGTCGACCACGCCATCGCGGCATGGGAGAGGCTGCGCAGCCGAGTGCACGGGCATGGCCGGTCGGTCGAGGGTTTTGGTGGGGACTATGTGGTGGGGTCCCGAGCCGGGGTCGGCGAGCTGACGGCGAAGATCGATGCTTGGGGGGCGGCGGGCGGCACCCATGCTTCCGTTGTGACGATGGGGCGCGGACTGGACTCCGCCGACAGGCACATCGACTTCCTCGCCCAGATCGCGCATGCGCTCGGCCGCGTCTGACCAGCACACCCAGACGTCGGGCTTCCGGCCCGCACCCTCCTGCCGAAGAATTCACGGGGCGAGCCCCTGACCCGCGCTTGCGCAGATCAGGGGCTCCCTCGTGCCGGTGGCGGCAGCAGGTCGAGCTATGCCAGGACCGTCAGTTTGAAATTGCCTACTCGAACGGCCGGAAGTCGAGCTGGCAGATGGTGTTGGCGTGCGGGACCTTCTGATCGATCAAGTACGTCGAGACGGTGTCGTTGATGCACTTGTCAGGGACGAACGAGGCGGGGTGGCCGGCGCCCTCGAGGGTGAGGAGCCTGGCGCCGGGTATGGAGGCGACGAACCGCCTGGTGTGCTCGTAGCTGCTCGCAGCGTCGAAGCGGGCGCCAACGAAGAGCAGTGGGTTGGCTGTCTTCGCCGTATACCGACCGTTGTAACGGTCCTGGTCGCGGGCTGGCCAGGTGGCACACGGCTGAACGAGGTAGGTCCAGTCGGCCCCGAAGTAAGGGGCGTCGGCATCCGCCTTGGCGGCCAGCTTTGGCCAGGCCTTCGGATTTTGCGGGTTGGTGGTCTCCGAGCAGGCGATGCTCAGCAGCGCTTCGGCTGAGTTGTCGTATCCGTCGACCGTGGCCGCGGACATCGCGCTGCCGAAGGCAGAAGCGACCTTCGCGCGACTGGAAAATCGACCGTGCTGCGCTGCGGCGGCCGCCGGCGCGCCGAGTGCACTCCGCTGTTCGGTGGCCTGCCAGGTCGCCTCAAGGTCGCCGGCGAGTTCCGCCCAGATCGGCGGGAACGTGAGCCCACCCCGGAGTCCGTCAACGAGGAAGCCGTACGAGACTTCGAGAAGTCCATCCGGGGTCTCGACCGTCACTGACTTCTCTAGCAGTCGGGCCATCAGCTCCTTGAACTTCGCCCGGGTGTGGGGCGACGCGAAGGCACAGCCGCCGCCAGCGGTCTGGCAGCTGTCGAGGAAGAAGCCGAGCGCCTTCGAGGTCGCGTCGGCGCTGCCGAGACGCACCGAGAAAGGCGCCGCGCTGGCAGCACTGTCGCCGCGTGTCCACTCCACCGGATCAGGGGTGCCGTCGAGCATGAGCGCCCTGACGCGACCGGGGAACAGGTTCGCATAGGTGACGCCCAGCAAACCACCGTAGGAGTATCCGGCGAAGGTCAGCTGTTCATCGCCGACGGCCCGACGGAGCAGATCCATGTCGCGAGCAACGTTGGCCGTCGAAAGATGGTTGAGCAGATCGCCCTCGCGAGCCTCGCAGAGCCGGCCGAGCGCCTTCGATCCCGCCGTGAAGGCACGCACCTCGTCGACCCCGACGGGCAACGCCGGCCGCGAACCGAAGAACTCGCCTTGGTGGTTGAGATCGGTGAAGCACTGCACCGGTGTGCTCTGGCCGACGCCGCGAGGGTCGAACCCGACCACGTCGAAGCGGGCTTGTACCTCTGGGCTGAGCACCTGGGCGGCATCGCCGCGGACGAAGTCGAGCACGGAGTTGCCCGGACCTCCGTTGTTGACGAACAGCGAGCCGATCCGGCGCCTCACGTCGGTCGCGGGACGCCGGATCAGGGCAAGGGAGATCCTCGCCCCGCTGGGATGGTCGTAGTCGAGGGGTACGCGGGCCGTGGCGCACTGCAGGCCATCGCCGCAGTCAGTCCAGACCAGCTTCGGCGCGTTGAGGGCGTTGGACGCCGCGAGCGCCCGACCGGTCTGGCTCCGTGCCAGGGCCGGGCTGGCGAACGCGACGCCGAACACGACGGCCAGCATTGTGGTGACGGCCACCACGAGGTGACGGCGGTTTCTGGTGGGTTGCATCTCGGAGTTCTCCTGAAGGATTCCGCGCCGGCTCTCGGCGGTCATCTCACGATCTTCCGAATGGCGCGCCACATCGACTGTGCCGACCGGTGTTCGTGCTGTCGTGCCAACACCCACCAGTGGTGGTGCTGGCATCACCGCGCGGCGAGGTAGACCAACACCGCCTTGACGCGCTTGTGCACCTCGGGCTCCTCTGCGAGGCCGAGCTTGCTGAAGATGGCGTTGATGTGCTTCTCGACGGCCCGCACCGTGAGCACCAGCGAGCTTGCGACCGCGTTGTTGTCCTTGCCGGTGGCCATCTCGGCGAGCACCTCGCGTTCGCGGGGAGTCAGGCGTGAGACGGGCGAGTTCCGTGTGCGGTTGCGCACGAGCGAGTCGACGATCTTCGGGTCGATGCTCGAACCACCGTCGGCGACAGCCCGGATCGCACCGATCAGCTGTCTCGGGTCGGACATCCGTTCCTTGAGCAGGTAGGCCCGTCCCTGGGAACCCTCGTCCAGGAGGGCGAGCGCAAACTCCGGGTCGTCGTACTGGCTGATGACGACCACCCCCGTCGCCGGCTGCGATCGGCGGATGAGGTTGGCCGCGCGTACGCCTTCGTCGGTGAACGTTGGCGGCATCCGGATGTCAGTGACTACGACGTCGGGTCCGTGCCGATCGACTGCGGTCATCAGCTCGTCGTAGTCCACACAGACCGCGAGCAGGTCGAACTCCGGCTCGGTCGCCAGCAGGCTGCACAAGCCTTCGCGGGCGAGGAGGTTGTCCTCGGCGAGCACGATGCCCAGACTCACGGGAGCAGGCTACGGCGGTTGGCCGTCTCGTGGGGTACGCCCTTGCGAACGGTGGTGCCTGCACCATCGCGACGATGGTGCGGCACCGACACGCTGGCCCCATGAGTTGGCGGGCGAGGGCAGCGCTGCCGGCCGCCGCCCTGCTGGCGGTTGCCGGTTTGATCACCGCTGCGGTGATCCTGGCGCACCGAGACGACCCCGGTGTGGCCGTGGCCTTCGGTCTGCTCAGCGTGTGGCTTGGTGTTGCGTTCGGCGCGGTCGGTGCCTTCCTGCTCGGTGTACGACCGGGCAACCTGCTCGGACCTGTCTTGTTCATCAGCGGGGCCAGCCTCGTCGCGGAGTACGGGCTCCGCTCGTACGCCTACGTGGGGATCGAGGCCAGCCCGGACGCGTTGCCCGCCGCGGCGGCCGCCGGTTGGGCGGGCATGGCGCTCGATCCGCTGTTCTTCCCGGTCTCGCTGGTCGTGACGCTGTTGTTGTTTCCCGATGGTCGGCTGCCGTCGCGGTGGTGGCGAGCGGTCCTGACGGCTTGCCTGGTCGTCACCGTTGGCCATGTCCTGGCCCTGGCGCTCAGACCGGGACCGATCGACGACGAGTCCTTCGGATATCAGATCCCCTGGTCGGGCGCGCTGCCCACGTCCGCCGCGGACCGGGTAAGCACCGTGTCGGACGCCGCGACCGTCGCGTTGCTGGCGCTGATCCCCGTTGCGGTGGTCAAGCTCGTTCGCGACTACCGACGGGCCGGCCGGCTCGCCCGCCAGCAGTTCCGACCCCTGCTGTTCGTCGCGGGACTGTTGGTGGTCGGGCTCGCCTTGCAGGCGGTGCCGCGTACGACGGGTCTGGGCATCGCGGTAATCGTCGGTGGCGTCACACTCGGGTTCCCGGCTGCGCTGGCGGTGGCGTCGCTGCACTATCGGCTGTGGGATCTCGACCGGCTCCTCGTGGCCGCGATCGTCTACGCTGCGCTCGCCGGGCTCGCGACCGTTGGGTACGTCGTCGTGGTCGTGGGTGTGGCACGGGCCACGGGTGCCACCTCGGGGTCGGGGGGGCTCGGCGCGGCGGTCGTCGGCACAGCCCTGGTCGCGTTGGCGTTCGCCCCCGCGCGCGACCGGCTGAGTGGCGCCGCGCGGCGGCTGGTGTACGGCGTACGCGCGACTCCGTACGAGGCGCTCGCGGCGCTACCGCACCGGCTCGCTGAGGCGCCGGAGGTAGACGATGTGCTGCCGCAGACGGCGCGGGTGCTCGCCGAGGGACTTGGTGTCCCGGCCGCACGAGCCCGAGCGTTCCTGCCCGACGGCGACCAGCAGGTCGCCTGGTGGCCGGCCGGAGACGGAGCAGATGTCGGCAGCGCGGAACTGACCTCCATCGAGGTCCGGCATCTCGGTGAGGTGGTCGGCGACATCTCGGTGCGCGCCTCGGCTGACCGACCGCTGGGTTCGGCCGACCGCCGGCTGCTGTCCGACCTCGGGGCGCAGGCTGGTCCGGCACTGCGCGGGGTCGGGCTGGCGGCCATGCTGCGGGCCCAGCTCGACCAGATCACTAGACAGTCCGAAGACCTGCGGGCCAGCCGGGAACGCCTGGCCTCCGCGCAGGTAGCCGAGCGACGGCGCATCGAACGCGACATCCACGATGGCGCCCAGCACGAGCTCGTTGGCCTGGCGGTGCGGCTGGCGGCCGCAGACGAGCTGGTCATGGCTGGCGATCCGCAGGCCCATGACGTGATCATCGAGAGTCGAGCCGCTGTGGAACGGTGCATCGGGGAGCTGCGAGAACTGGGTCGCGGCATCTTCCCTCCTGTCCTCGCGGCGCGCGGTTTGGTCAGCGCTCTGCGCGGGCGGGCCCGGTCCGCGTCGGGGAACGTGCAGGTGGTCGCGGGCCCAGGCTCCGAGTCGGCGAGAGTGGAGCCCGGCATCGAGCTCGCCGTCTACTTCTGCTGCATGGAGGCGTTGCAGAACGCAGCGAAGCACGCTCCCGGCGCGCGGGTCGTCGTGCACCTCGAGATCACCGCCGCTGAGCTGCGGTTCGCCGTAGCCGACGAGGGGTCGGGGCTTCGTGACATGTCGCAGGCCAGCGCTGGCACAGGCCTGGTCGGCATGCAGGACCGGCTGGGCGCCGTCGGGGGGGTGCTCAACTTGACCTCCTCCCCCGCACGCGGCACCACGATCAGCGGTCGGATCCCGTTGCACGGGTTAGCGCCCAGCTAGCAACCGTTCGGTGGCGCACCAGCCACATTCGTCTCGGACGACGCCCATGCTCTGTCCTGGACGGCCTGACAACGGCCGGCTATCGGGAACTTCCTTTCACCTGAAGGCGGCGGAAAGCGCGGTACCTGGTCGCTCAGCGGCGGCCGCCCGGAGATCATCGCCGGCCGCAGCGCCCCAATTGCGTCATGTCACCGAGTGGCAGGTGCCGAACTCGGACGGCGTGAGCTAACCGGTGGGCGCCGGGAAGCTACGTCGCATCCGATGTTCACGACCCGGGCGCCCGCCGGGTAGGGGCGCCTTTTCACCGGTGGTTCGGTATAGGTGCCTCTCGTAGAATCGTCGTGCGCGGGTGTTGCTGTCGACGACCCACAAGGCGATTGAAGAGGCGCCTTGAGTGCGCGCCCAGTGGTGTGCGGCCGTGAGCAGCTCGTCGGCGGTGCCCGTACCGCGCTGGACGGGATGGACCCACATGCCGATGACTTCGGGTTCATCGGGGCACTCGGGCCGTTGGAGGCAGCCGACCAGGCCGACCATGGGTTGGTGGGAGGGGCTGTTCTGCGCCGCAACGAACCAGGTGACGTTCTTGGCGAGGTCGGCCCAGTCGGCGGGGGTGTTCCGACGCTCTTGCTGCCAGGTGCAGTAGAACGCGGTCGGCGAGTCGCGCAGGGCGGCGAGGCGGACCTGCCGCAGGCTCTCCCACCCGGACACGTCGAGACGGTGGACGCTGACCATGGTGTCGTCGTGAGACTCAGGGCGCGACGACGGCGACGGCGGCGGTGCTGCCGGACCAGTCCGGTCGAGCTGAGACGATCACGGAGAGCTGCGCTCCGGTCAGGGCATCCGGGCCGTTCTCGTGCCAGGCTCCGACCCCGACGGTCCAGCCGTCGCTGGGTCGATCCGGCAGGTAGTGCAGGTAGCCAGCGCCGGCCCCGACGCCGATCTCAGCGGGCAGGGTCTGCGCGACGATGCAGACGGCCGGGCCGGGGGTGCGTGTGCCGTCGGCCATCGGCTCCCACGGTGGGTCATCGGGTGCCGGGTTCTCGGGGTGAGCCCAGTAGCTGATGTAGTTGGCCCTGGCGGCGCTGCCGGGGTCGACGAATCGCAGGCCGGGGTCGGTGGCGGTGATGACGACGCAGGTGTCGGCCATCGCGACCCGGCAGTCGCCGTCGGTGTGGATGATTTCTAGCCGCCAGATCCGCTGCGCCTGCGACCCCTGTGGGGCATCGACGGTCGGGTCGGGAACAGCCTCGACCGCGGTCGCCGGGTACACGGCGAACTGAGAGCCGGCCAGCTGCAGTGCGGTGCAGGTTGCTTCAGTGTTGATCATGCCGCGCTCCTTGGATGGGGTGCCGCCCGGACCGGGCCTACTTCAAGGTGTGCCTTCGCTCTGGAGTTCTTCTGGAGCGGCCCGCGCGCGGGCAGAGGTGTTCTGTCCGGCTTGGTATTTTGTGGTCACGCGATTGGCTGCCTGAGGCGGTGCCATGCAGGCCACGGAGTTCCGGGTGCTCGGGCCGTTCGAGGTGCGCCAGTCAGCCGACGTTCTCGCTGATGGCGCGGGTCGCCGTCAAGCGCTGCTGGCGATGCTGCTGGTGTCGGCGAACCGAACCGTCAGCGCCGACCGCCTAGCGAGCGGACTCTGGGGTGAGGACCAGCCGAGCTCGGCCGCGAACCTGGTCCAGGGCTACGTCTCACACTGGCGAACAGTTCTCGACCCAGGCCGCGGTCGTCGTGCCACTGGCGACCGGCTGACCTCGTCCGGCGGCGGCTACTGCCTGCATGTCAGCGAGCAGGAGTGTGACCTGCTGCGCTTTCGCGCCCGGGCCCGCGAGGGGCTGGACGCGGTAGCGCTCGGGGACCTCTATGCCGCCCGCCGGCTCCTGCACGCTGCGGTCGGTGAACGCCGCGGGCCGGCGCTGGTCGAGTTCACCCAGAGCGTCTTGGCAGACGCCGCAGCCACGTTCGAGGCTGAGTGGCTGACCACGGTGGAGGCGGCGGCTGAGGTAGAGCTCCGGCTTGGTCGACCCGACTCCGCGATGACGCAGTTGGATCCGCTGCTCGACGCGCACCCGATGCGAGAGTCGTTGGTGGCGCTGCGGATGCAGGCCCTGTACCGCTTGGGCCGGCAGGCCGAGGCTCTCGATACCTACGAACGGGCCCGGCACGCCCTCGCGGACGAGCTCGGCGTAGACCCCGGTCCCGAGCTGAGCCGGATGCATCTGGACATCCTGCAGCAGAGCCCGACTCTGGAGGGCGCGGGCGCGGCCGAGCCACGGCCCCCCGTACTGCCGTCACGACTCTCCTCGTTCATCGGCCGTGAACAACTGCGGGACGAGGTGGGCGAACTCTTGATGACCCATCGTCTGGTCACCCTCACTGGGCCTGCAGGTAGTGGCAAGACGCGCCTGGCCGTCGAGGTCGCGGCCGCGGTTGCGGCCGCCGGGGACCGGTCGGTGACGTTTGTCGACCTGGCGCCGGTACGCGAGGCCGGCCTGCTCTGGCAGACCGCGATCGGCGCTCTGGGCAGGCCGGCGCCCGCCACGTCCGAGGTCAACGCGGTTGTGGGCATCCTGGCTGCCCTGCCGGCGACCTTGCTGGTCCTGGACAACCTGGAGCACCTCCTCGATGCCGCGCCGGCCCTCGCTGAGGTTCTCGCCCAAATCCCGCTGCTGTCGGTCCTGGCCACCTCTCGCGAACCGCTGGGCATCTCCGGTGAGCAGCTGGTCCCAGTGGCTCCGCTGGCCACTCCCGAGCCGGGAGACAGTCGGGATGCAGTGCTAGGTAGCCCGGCGGTCCGTCTCTTCATCGCGCGAGCGAAGGAAGCCGACCCGGCCTTCGTCGTGCGCGACCCGGACGTGGCCGTTCTGGCAGGCGTCTGTCGGCGTCTGGATGGGCTGCCGCTGACCATCGAGCTCGCCGCCCCGCTCACGTCGACGTTGACCCTGCGGGCCCTGCTGGAGCGCCTCGACCGCCCAGTGGCTCTGCTCGGCGGACGGCGCCGCGGCGGAGACCAACCGGCACGACACCAGACGCTGCGGGCGGCCCTCGACTGGAGCTACGGGACGCTGGCGCCGACCCAGCGCAGACTGTTCGAGCAGCTGTCCGTGTTCGTCTCGGGCGCACGCCTCGAGCAGGTCGAGCAGGTCAGCGACCTGGGCGCGGACACCGCCTTGGTGCTGGCCCAGCTGCACGAGCGCAACCTGCTCTACCGGTCCGGCAGCGAGGACGCTCCGCGGTACCGCCAGCTGGTCACCATCCGCGACTACGCAGCCGAGCGACTGGCTGAGGACCCCGCTGCCCGCGCGGCCATCCTCGAACGCCACACCCGGTCGGTGTGCGACCTGGCCGAGCAGGTCTCGCGAGCAGCGCGGAGCGCTGCCGGGGCCGCCCTCGTCCAGCGACTGCGGGAGGAGCAGGACGAGGTGCGCAGCGTCCTGGCCCGGCTCGCCGACCCAGACGGTGGCGCCGACCCGGCCAAGCTGCTCGCACTGGTCGTCGACTGCCTCCCGCTGTGGTGGGACCTCGGGTACACGCGGGAGGGCTACGAGCTAGTCACCGACGCATTGGCAGCAGCACCCGGCGATACCCCCGATGAGTTGCGCGCCGCCGCGAACCTCGTCGCAGTGTTCCTGGCAGAGGCAATCGGCAGACCAGAAACGGCACTCGACCTAGGCGCCGAAGCGGCCCGCTGTGCGCAAATGGCCGGCTCTGGGCTCCTGCAGGCCCTCTGCCTGTGTGTGCGGGCCAACTCGCAGTCCTGGCTGCGTGCGGACGGCCCCACCCGCGACGACATCGAGATGTTCGAGCGGGCGCTGGCACTGGGAAGGCATGCACCCGAATCGCCGGCCCGCTGGGGGTGGGCGAGCCGCTCCGCAGTCCTGGTGATGGCTCTGCTGACGTTGTCCGACCTGTTGCGATACCGCGACGCTCGTCGGGCCCACGATCACATGGAGGAGCTCCTGGGGATCTACGACCCGGACGCGGACGCCTACACCGGTTCCTTCGTGCTGCGCGCCGCCGGTTCGTTTGACGCAGACGCCGGGGACTGGGACCGCGCCGAGCAGCGCCTGACGGCATCGCTGGCACTGGCCAACCAGGCGGCCTCGCTGCGCAGCCAGTCTCGGAGCCTTGAGGAGCTCGCGCGGCTGTCCTGGCGAAGGGGGGACGTCGTCGCGGCCACCGAACCGGCAGAGTCGGCGACGCGGCTGGCTCGCGAGACCGGCCACACCCTGAACTTGGTGCGCTGCGCCGCACTGGCTGCCGACATCGCACTCGAGGTCGGCGACCTGGCCCGCGCCGACGCCCTGCTGGGGCAGGCTGAGACCGCCGATGACTCCCGATCGCAGCGGTTCAAGCTGCAGAAGACGGCGCCAAGAAGGGCTCGTCTGGTTCGCCTGTCTGGTCGACCGGACGACGCCGAGCGGCACCTTCAGGCCGTCGTCCATCTCGAGCGGGCCACGGGGCTGCTGCCAGATCGCGTCGTCTATCTCCTCGAGGCCGCATACAGCGCCAGGCACCGCGGCGACCACGACCGTGCGCGGGCCATGGTGGACGCACTCCGCGACGCCGTCGCCGCGGTGGGTCTGGACCTTGCCCTGCCCGAACGCCGCTACCTCGATGACGTCACCGACTGTCTGCCCGAGATCACCAGCGGGCAATGACCTGCGGTCTGACCGCCCGCGAAACCGGCCGCGCACCAGCCAGCGACCTGGGGCACCGCCCGGCTCCAGAGCTTCTCCAGAGCCGCACTCCAGCCTGGGTTTCGACCGCACGTTTTCGAGCGCTGGAGCCCCAACATGAGCAACATCACGACCGCCGCTACTCACACCGGTCGCACGACGCGCAGTCGACGCGTCGGCCAGGCCCTAGCCCTGTTCGTTGCCCCGTGGTGCTTCGTCGTCGCGAACCTCGGCGACGCGCTCACCAGCCCCAACGGACTCGACGACACGACCTCACGCGGCGCGCTGGAAATCTCCGCGACGCACCCACTCGCGGACAAGTGGCTGACCTTCGCCGCGATGCTCGGCTGCCTGTTGCTCATCCCGGCCGTGCTCGGCGCCATGAGCCTGGTCCGGGTCGGCGCCGCCAGACTTGGCCTGATCGGTGGCGTGCTGATGATTGCGGGTTACGTCTGCTACTTCGGGATGCTCTTCCAGGGGTTCGCGACCATCGCGCTGGCCGAGCACGGTGGCGTGACTGCGGACCATGTCGCCGTCCTGGACCTGACCATTAACCAGCCGTTCTTCATCGCGGTCGCTCTGACGTTCGTGCTCGGCAACATCGTCGGCACGTTCCTACTCGGCCTGGCGCTGGTCCGGTCCCGGGCCGTGCCGCGCTGGGCCGGGCTCGCTGTCATCGCTTGGCCGGTCCTGCACATCCTCGGCGGCAGCTGGGGTGAGGTCCTCGGCGCGGCCCTGCAAGCCGTCGGCTTCGCCGTGGTCGGCCACCGTCTGCTGCGCGCGGATGCCGCTGGCAGCGGGACGTCGTCCGCTACTGCACCGGAAGCCTCGGTCGCGCCGCCGCTCGCTGCGCCATGACTTCCACCGGCCGACGGCCTACAACGCTGCCCGACTTGGCCGTGCCGCCATCAGGAGTTCGCTGGACGCCGCCGCATAGTCGGGCCTTCGGACCTGCTCGACCTTGCCGGCAAACGCCTGGCGGCGGGCAGGCACCGGCTGACGGCATCGCCACGCAGCAGATCGACCGGATGGACATCCCGGCCGGGTGGTGCTGCTGCGTAGAGGGAGCGGGACCGAACAACCCTCGATCGATGACCCGCTCTCGTCGAGTCCAGAGCGTCTCCAGAGCCGGTCACCACGCTGGCTCCCGACCTCAGATGTCGACCTTGGAGCCCACCATGAACGACCACAGGACGCCCACTTCCCACGGCCGCACGATGCGCCGCAGGCGAGTTGGCCAAGCGCTCGGCCTGGTCTCCGCGCTGGTCGTGGGGCTCGCCGCAGCCCCGGCCGCCAGCGCCGCCGAGCGGGATCCGGGCGCGACCCGGCTGGTGTGGAACAGCTATGACCTCGCAGCGCCCATGTCCCGCCTCGTGGTGGGTGACATTCGTACCGGCAGTTCGCGGGTTCTGACGCGGCCGGACGCCGGGTCCTTCGACACCGAACCGGTGCGCTCCCCCGATGGCCGGTCCGTCCTGTTCAACCGGGAGTCCGACGCCGGCGTGCAGATCGTGCTGGCCCGCGTCGATCGGCCCCGAGCGACGCAGGTGATCGACACGGGCTGTGCCGCGATTCCGGACTGCGTGGCCGACGTCAACCCGACATGGGCTCCAGACGGCCGTCACGTCCTGGTCACCCGGGTCCTCGGTCCCGTCGACCCGGTGACAGGCGACGCCACGTCCGCGGTGCTCATGATCGTCCGGTTGGACGGGTCCGGCGCACGCCGCTTCTCAGAACCGGGCACCCATGGAACGACCGAGGACAACGTCGCCCGATTCGCACCAGATGGCCGCCACGTCGTGTTCGTGCGGGATCAGCCCGTCGACGGCGTCCTGCACTTCGCGCTGTTCCGGATGCTCGTTGACGGCACCGCGGTCCAGCAACTGACATCTTGGGAGCTGGACGCCGACCGTCCGTCCGTGTCACCGGCGCGGCACGGCCCGACCGCGGGGCTCGTCTCGTTCGAGACCTTTGGCGGCGGTCACCCAGGTCGCGGCGACATCGCGTTGCTGCCACTGGACTGCCGATCGCTGGCAGCCTGCACCCGCACCACCCGGCTCGTCACCCACAACGCAGGCAGCCCGCGCAGCAGCTTCGCGGCGACCTGGTCACCGGACGGACGACAGCTCGCCTACGCACAGGAACCCGACACCAGCGGCCAAGTCGACATCTGGACCAGCCGGTGGGACGGCAGCCACGCTCGCCGCGTCACCTCCAGCGGACACGAGTTCTCTCCCGCGTGGTCGTTCTGAGTGCCATGGACTCATCCCGGCACGACGGCCCCTGCTCACCCAGCCAGAGTGTTCCCGCCGTCGCGAGCGCCGGCCGGCGACGATTCACGGAACACCAAGGGCCCGCACGGTCAACTGTGCGGGCCCGGCTCCTGGGTGGCAGGTGAAGGATTCGAACCTTCGAAGCTTTCGCGACGGATTTACAGAGCTGGCCGCGCAGCGCTCCCACCAGCACGTATGCAGCTGCGACTTTCATCGTGTCCGCTGATCAACCAGAACCATCGGCCCTCTCTGAGGCGCTTGTGGCCGCGCCAGCCGAGCGCCGGGGGCTGCGATCCAATCAGGTTAGTTCTCGCACGCAACCCCATCGCCGTCACGATCCAGCTTGTGGCTGTAGCCCGGCTCACCTGCCAGAATCGGCGCCGCACCCGCAGCGCGTGCCGCGTCGCAGTTCTCGTAATAGACGTTCGCTGCCGCTCTCTTCTTCGCCGAAGCTGCGGCAGCCGCCTTCGCCTTTGCGCTGGCTACCAAAGCCGCCTTTCTCTTCGCGGCCGCAACTGTCTTGGCCTTCGCCTCAGCAGCCGCCTTCGCTTTCGCGGCCGCAGCCGCCTTCGCCTTCGCGGCCGCTGCCGCAGCCGCCTTCGCGGCCGCTGCCGCAGCCGCCTTCGCCTTCGCCTTCGCGGCCGCGGCCGCAGCCGCCTTTCGCTTCTGTGCCAGAGCGATCGCTGCCAAAGTCTTCGCCGCGTCCGCGCTGGCAGACGCCTCTGCGGCGCTCGTTGCTGCGGCGTCCGCAGAGGCGACCGACGACGCGGTGGCGGTCGTCGGATGCGCCGCAGTTGGCCCTGCGATGTCTTGCGCTCCCCCGCAGCCGGTCAGCAGGAGCCCGACTCCGACGGCCCCGACCAGCGCCACACGCATACCCTTGGAATTCACCATGATGTGCCCCCACTCATCCCCCCGGTGAGGCCTCCCACGCTAGTCCCAATGCAGGGACAGCGAGCACGCTTTGCCCGAATCCAGCGATCTGCACCGTTCGTTCTACCTCGGCCCGCGCATGCACCGGGCGAATGTCCGTGCCCAGTTGAGCGAGGCCGGTCGGCTGTGTGGGCAGCGGCGCGGCGTTGCTCAGGCAACCGGATACCTCGGTGTTGCTTCAGAGAGCGCGGCAGGGTCACGGCCAGCCCGCATCACGGTGAAGTCCGGCCGAACGAGGGCGGCCGCGGCCTTGCCGTCTTCGAGCCACTGGTACAGCGGCGAGCCGGCTTGTACCTCGAGCACCTCGGTCCCGCGGCCCGTTAGCCCAGCCCGCAGCTCGGGCGTGAGAGGTACGCCGGTCACGAACACGAACCCGCCGCGGGTCACCTCGTCGTACCGAGTGCCGTCCGCCAGCAGCGCGTTCGGACAAAGCCGCCCGTTGAGGGACTTGCGGAGTCCGCGGCCGTCGACCAGCGCGGACCGGCGCAGCGGTGGGGTCTCGCTGTCCAGAAGCCGGTCACGAAGGCCGGGAATCCTGTGCAGCCGTGGGGCGATGGCCCTGCGGAGGAGTTCACCAGCCTTGCCACCTTGGATCATGGAGATGCCGACGAGCTTGGCGAGCTGGATGAGCGCGCGAGCATGCGGTTTGCGTTCCACCTGATAGGTCTCGAGCACGGACTCGGGGAGGTCGCCAGTGACGACGCCCGCGATCTTCCAGCTGAGGTTCATCGCGTCGCGGAGACCGGTGCAGAGTCCTTGTCCGATGAAGGGCGGGGTCAGGTGGGCAGCATCGCCGAGGAGGAAGACGTTGCGATCTCGCCAGTGGTCGGCCAGCTGCGCGCGGAAGTGGTACTCCGCGACCCGCACCAGCTCCAGCTGGTCGCACGGGATGCCCTCGACCCATGGGCCGATGAGGGGCTGGATGGCCTCGATGGACTCGAAGTCAACGGCCGTCTCGTCCTCGAGGAGACGGAACTCCCAGCGGTAGCGGGTGTCCCCAATCCGCATGTAGGTCGCCGCGCGCCGGGGGTCGCAGACCTGGTGCACGCCCTCCCACTGGTCGAGCTCGACCGCGCTTGCCACGTCGATCACCAGCCAGCGCTGCTCGAAACCGAGGTCCTCCATGGTGGCACCGATCGCCCTTCGCACCACGCTGTTGGCCCCATCGCAGCCCAGGACGTAGGTGGCAAGCACGGATTCGTGCCCGCCAGTTAGGCGGTCGGTGAAGTCCACGCGGACGCGGCTCTGCCCGTCCTGGGTGACGTCGCTGACCTCGACGTTGCCGCGCAGGCTGACTGTGGTCTGGTCCTTGAGGTTGGTGCGCAGCAGGTGCTCGAGCTCGGGCTGGTCGAACATGTTGGCCCTCGGGTGTCCGTGGCGGCCGCAGGCGCCGTCCCGGTCGAACACGGCGAAGGTCCGGTGGTCGCGGTCGATCAGCTGAAGCCCGCGGGTAGGCCGAGAGAGGGCGGCGAACTGCTCCCCGACGCCGAGCCGCACCAGGATCCGGTAGATCTCGTCGTCCAGGTGCACGGCGCGCGGCTGGGGGTACACGCCGTCCCAGCGGTCCAGGACGAGGCAGTCGACGCCGTACTGCCCGAGGAGGGTGGCGGCGGCGATGCCCACCGGGCCGGCCCCCACGATGACGACGGAGACCGTACCGGTGGTCGCGCGCCCAGAAGTGTTCATCGGAGGTCGCTGAGCATCAGGATCAGGTAGGCGAGGCTAACGAGGCCGAGGACGACGGCCGGGGCAATCTGACGCGCGCCGTCGCCGTTGCGGAGGTGCGCGACGATCGCACCCCCGAGGAGCAGGAGGAGTCCCGCGGCGGCCAGGGACCCGATCACGGGGACGAACGCTCCGACGAGCAGCCCGAGGACGGCGAGGACCTCGAGGAAGCCGATCCGCCGGTATGCGGAGACGCTCAAGCCGACGTGTTCGGCCTTGGCGCGCATGGCGGGTACGGCGGCGAGCTTGGCAGAGCCGAGGGCCGCGAAGGCGACGATCAGGATACCGGCGAGGACAGGCGTCGTGTTCATGGTTGTTCCAATCTCCAGTTGAGTGCGTAGCGGTTGAGTACTTCCTTGACCGAGGTCTCGTCCGCGCCTGAGGTCAGGCCGACGACGACGGCGACCGTGCCGTCCTCGACAACGCCGCGGACGGCGGTGACCGTGGGGACGTCGTCGAGCGCTTCGGCGACGACCTGTCGAGCTGCCTGTGCCCGGAGGGCGGGTTTGAACGGCTTGCCCACGGAGGTGATCGGGAGGCTGTCCAGCACGGTGACGGCCTTGGGTGCCGCGGCCCGCTCGGACACGCGGTCGGCCGCCCAGGCACGCAGCTCCTCAC
The DNA here is from genome assembly GCF_049994355.1 of Angustibacter sp. McL0619. NCBI lineage: Bacteria > Bacillati > Actinomycetota > Actinomycetes > Kineosporiales > Kineosporiaceae > Angustibacter > Angustibacter sp. McL0619. Next base: position 4,243,373 of record NZ_CP188257.1, read on the forward strand.
CGGTGACCGTGGCGCCGGGCGTGAGGGTGACGAACGCGACGGGCAGTTCGCCGGCGTGCACGTCCGGACGGCCCACCGCCTGTGCGGCCGTGACCGCCGGATGTGCGAGCAGGGTGTTCTCGATGATCGCCGGGTCGATGTTGTGGCCGCCCCGGATGATCAGGTCCTTGGCTCGGCCCACGAGGTGGATGAAACCGTCGGCGTCGACCCGGGCGAGGTCGCCGGTGTCCAGCCATCCCTGGCGGAGCTTGCCCAGCCCGTCCAGCACTGGCCCGTCGGGACCTCGGTCGACGACGTAGCCGGGAAACACGGTCGGGCCGCCGATGGCCAGCACTCCGACCCTTCCGGTCGGCAGATCGACCCACTCACCGTCGGCATCGAGCTTGATGGCCTTCACCTGCTGGTACGGCAGACGCTGACCCGCCGAGCCGGGGACGGGACAGTCCACGAAGCCGCGGGCGCTTGCGCACGTCGCCTCCGTCAGGCCGTAGCCCTCCATGAGGGGCACCCCTGTGGCTGACTCGAAGATCTCGCGGACAGCCTGCGGCAGCGGGGACGCGCCGACGAGGGCGAAACGCAGGCTGCTGATGTCGGCGTCAACCGGTTGGCCGCCGAGCACCGCATAGATCGTCGGGACGCCGCTCATGGAGCTGACGCGATACCGCTCGACCACCTTCCAGAACGTGCCGAACAGCTGCGTGTCCCGGTACCCGAGGGGTCCGGCCCACACCACCTGCTGCCCCTTGAACAACGGCGCGAGCAGGGTGACGACGAGAGCGTTCACGTGGAAAAGCGGCAGCGCGGCGAACAGCACGGACTCGGAGTCCAGCAGCCCGATCGCGGCGATCATCCAGGCGTCGGTGACCTCGTTGGCGTGGGTGTGCGCTGCGAGCTTCGGCGTTCCGGTCGTACCACCGGTGTGGAAGAAGGCTGCGAGGTCAGTGGCCGAGGGAGGTTGCCCGACGAACCGGTCAGGGGGCAGCTCCGCCGCCAGTGCGGACAGGTAGCCGACCCGCACGCCGTCGATCGGGGGCAGTTCCGCCTCCGCCGCGCCGCTCCCCGTCGCGCGCAGCGCGAGCAGCGCGTGCACGCCGGCCTCGCGGGCGATGTCCAGCGCCTTGTCCCAGGCCTCAGGTGCCAGATCCGGGCCTGCAGCCACAAGGACGCGTGCGCCGGATCTGCGCAACAGCTCGGCGACGTGCTCCGCGGACAGGCCACTGTTGATCGGCGCGGCGATCCCGGCGAGCTGTGCCGCCAGGGTCGCGGTGATGAGCTCGTCACTGTTCGGCGCCAGGAGTGCGACCCCATCACTGCGGTGCACGCCGAGCAGGTGGAAGAGGTTGGCGTAGCGATGCACGTCGTTCAGAACCTGGGCGAAGGTGCGCTCGGTGGGCTGCTCCCACCGCTCAGCGTCCGGCAGCACGGACAAGGCGAGACGGTCAGGCCACAGCCTGGCGGCCCGCACCAGCAGCTCGTAGGTCGTGCTGGGCAGGCCACGGTCGGCCAGGGGGACGTCCTCGATGGCCGCGAGGTGGTGCGGGCCGTCGTACGTCGGCCAGAGAAGGTCGCTCATCAGGCGCTCCTGACGAGGTTGCGCTGGCGGCCGAGGTCGACGGCGCCGTCGTCGGTGCCGATCGCGAGCTCGACGACGTCGCCGTGCTTGAGGTACTTCGGGTTCTGGGCCTGGCGCTGGAAGAAGAGCTTCCACCGCAGTGCGGGTGGCAGCAGTGCGGCGATGATCTCGACCGGCTTCGGAGGGGCGCTCAGGGCGGTGCCCTTCGGGGTTCCGGTCAGGAGCAGGTCACCTGGGTCCAGGCGCTGGAACCGGCTCAACGCCTGCAGCGCCGACAATGGGGGGTAGATCATGTCGTCGTCGACCCTGGAGTCCTGGCGCAGCTCACCGTTGACCCACAGGCGAAGGCGCAGGTCGCCGAAACGCTTCAGCTCGTCCTGCTCCAAAAGGACAAGTGACGGTCCGACGGGGGTGAAGGTCGGATAGGACTTGGACTCGTAGAACTGGGTCTTCGGCAGTTGCACGTCGCGGGCCGACACGTCGTTGGTCACCACGAGGCCTGTGATGAACGACGTCCAGTTGTCCTTGGTGACCCGCGCGCCCACGGGCAGCTCTTGGCCGATCACCAGGCCGATCTCGACCTCGTAGTCCAGGCAGCGCACGTGATCTGGCCGAACGATGTCGTCGAACGGACCGCTGATCGATCCGGACGTCTTGCGGAAGAAGGTCAACGGGATGGTCTCAGGTTTGAGGCCTGCATCTCTGACGTGGCTGGAGTAGTTGGTCATCTGCGCCACAACGCGGCAGGGTGCAGTCACGGGCGAGATCAGGTCGAGCGTGGCCTCGTCGAAGGTCTTCTTGCTGCTCGCCGCCGAACGGATCCGCTCCGGTTCGGCGAGGAGGTCGCGCGTGGTGGTGGCGTCGGTGTCGATGCGGACGGCGCCGCCCGGCGTGCGGACCCACCAGGCGTCGTCGGTCCTGAGGACGGTGATGGTCATGAGCTGGCTACTTTCAGGAGGCCGCGAAGGCGGGATAGGTCGAACTCGTTGTGGTCGCGCAGTGCGCGAGCCGTCGACACGAGCTCGCGCAGTGCTTCGGGACCGGGGTTCAGGCCGAGGAAGTCCTTGGTGACCGGCGGCCCCCACTGCGCCAGGCCAGAAGCCGTCATCGGCGACCAGCCGGGCTCCAGCGCGCAGTCGAACAGGTCACCGTCGGCGAAGTGCTCGACCATGAGGCCGTCCGGGTCGCGCCAGTAGTCGAAGACCTGACTGCCCTCGATGTGCCGGCCGATCCCCCAGGAGCGGTGGAAGCCCTTCTCGCGGAGATACTCCCCACCCGCCGCCAAGGCGTCGAGATCGCCCACCTGGTACGCCGAGTGCACGTACCGGTTTCGCGGGCCGAGCGTCATCGCCAGCGTGTGATGGTCGGTTGGGGTGGCGCCACGGTCACAGCGGATGAAGCTCATCGTGGGCCCCCGTTCCCGTTGGCCCGCGTAGTACTTGAAGTCGCTGACGATGAGCCCGAGGTGCTCGAGGTACCAGTTCAGGGTCTGGAGGTACAACGTGGTCTGAACCACCACGTGCCCCAGCCGCTGGATCCGGGCGGGCTCACGGGGCGGGCGCTGCACAGCGTTCGTCCGGGCAGCGTTCTGACCGAAGTTGAACACCCCAGTCGGCTGGGGCGGCAGCGCTGCCAACTCGCGGGTGTCGGCGACAACCCGGACCTCGACCCCGCTCGGGTCGGTCAGGTCCACGGTGAGCCCGCCGATGCTCTCCGGCAGCTTCTGGACCAGCGCTCCGGTGGCGTTGGCCAGCCGCAGCACGTCACTGGAGTCCACCGCCCGGAAGGCGGCACCGACGTATCTCGACCGTGATCCTCGACGCACAATCACACAGGGCACGCCGACGTCGGTCCCACGCAACTGGAGCTCGTCCGCCGTCCGACTCACCGTGGTGAACCCGAACGCGTGCGCGAACTGCTCCGAGGCCGCCAGGTCGGGCTTGCAGAACTCGAGCCAGGCCAGATCGAGCACCTTGATGACGGGATTCTTCGCGCGTCCCGGGTGCTCGCCGCGCAGCGCGCCCTGCTCGCTGTGCAGGTCGTTGTGAGTCCCATGGTGGCTGGTCATCTGTCGCACCTCCTCATGTGTTGAGGAAATCGTCACTCATGAACCTCCCCTCAGTCAAGTGATAGTGAGGAAATCTTCATTTCTGACTCTCTGCGTTAGGATGTGGGCACGCAACCCGCCGATGGCGACGACGAGGACCGATCATGAGCAACGCACCAACGCAGCAGGCCAACCGACTGGACCGGCGCAAGGCCCGGACCCGGGCAGCTCTGATCCGGGCTGCGCAGACGCTGATCGCCGAAGGTAGGACGAACGTTCCGATCCTCGAGATCACCCAGGCGGCGGACGTCGGGATGGGCTCCTTCTACAACCACTTCGAGACGAAGGAACAGCTGTTCGAAGCTGCTGTCGAGGCCGTGATGGACGGTTACGGTCAGCTGCTCGACGACCTGACCAAGGACATCGAGGACCCCGCGGAGGTGTTCGCCTGCAGCTTCCGGCTCACCGGACGGCTCCAACGCAGGGAGCCGGAGCTCAGCCGGGTCTTCCTCAACAACGTTCTCCGGCTGCTCAGCGCCGACAGCGGTCTGGCGCCACGTGTCCGGCGCGACATCAAGGCCGCCATGGATGCCGGCCGCTTCGACGTCGAAGACCTCGACGTCGCAGTGACGATGAGCGCCGGAGCCCTGATCGCCCTTAGCCAGCTGCTGCTCGACCAGCCCGAACGCGATGTCGAGGAGACCACCGACCGGGTGACCGAGGAGCTTCTGCGCATGTTCGGCCTGCGGGCTGCGGCGGCTCGTCGCATCTGCAAACTGCCGCTCCCCGCGCTCGAGGCTGCCGCGCGTTAGGTGCTCTACTGACGAAATCGTCATTCATGGGGTATTCTTCAGTCTCTGCGCGGCCCCGTTCGGGAGCAATGACCCGGCGGTCGTCGCCGTTCATGACCATGGAGGTCCCTCGATGACGACCACTACCGCCGGCACCACCGACCACGCCGCTCCGCTCGATGCCCTCCTGGTCGACGCGGCGCTCGGCCCGCTACGCCGCTTCGTTCCCGACCTGTCCACGGCGAAGTGGGCGGTCTCTCTTGGGCGCAGGCCGAGGACCACCGCTCGGCGGGTGGGCAGGCTGGGCGTAGAAGCCGGGCGCATCCTGATCGGCGCCTCAACGTCGACGCCTCTACGCGGCGACCGACGGTTCACCGATGTCGCCTGGGCCGAGAACCCAGTGCTGCGGCGGCTGGTCCAGCTCTACCTGGCTACCAGCCAGACGGTCGAACAGCTGCTGATCGACACCGACCTCGGCCCACGCGACCGCAAGCGTGTGCAGTTCCTCGTCGAGAACGTCATCCAAGCCGGCGCCCCCAGCAACCTCCCGCTGGTCAACCCGGCCTCCGCCAAAGCGGCGATCGACACTGCGGGTTTGAGCCTCGTGCGCGGTGGCCGGCAGCTGGTGAAGGACCTGGCCTCGAGTCCCCGTGTCCCAGAGATGGTCGATGGCAGCGAGTTCGTCCTTGGCGAGAACGTCGCCGCCACTGCGGGCGCGGTCGTGTTCCGCAACGAGGTACTGGAGCTGATCCAGTACGCACCCCAGTCCGACGAGGTCTACGAGGTGCCGGTGCTGGTGGTCCCGCCCACGATCAACAAGTACTACGCCCTCGACCTGGCCCCTGGGCGCAGCCTCGTGGAGTTCGGCGTCCGGCAGGGCAGGCAGATGTTCGCCATCTCATGGCGCAACCCGGACTCGCGGCACGCCTCCTGGAACCTTGACACCTACGTCAGGGCCGTCCTCGACGCCCTCGACGCCGTTGAGGAGGTGACGGGCAGCACGCAGACGGTGCTCGGTGGAGCCTGCTCCGGCGGCATCCTCGCGAGCCTGGCAGCGGCCTACCTCGCCGGTACCGGTCGCCAGGACCGGCTGGCCGCGGTCTGCCTGGCCGTGACGGTCATCGACAACCACGATGCCGGGACCGTGTCGGCCCTCATCGACGAGGGGTTGGCGGCCCGGGCCAAGGCGATGTCGGCGCGACGCGGATACCTGGACGGCCGGACTCTGGCCGAGGTGTTCGCGTGGCTCCGGCCCGGCGACCTTGTGTGGACCTACTGGGTCAACAACTACCTGCTCGGCAAGCGACCCCCGGCCTTCGACATCCTGTTCTGGAACTCTGACACCACCCGGATGACCGCCGCCTTGCACGCCGACTTCGTCGACCTGGCGATGGAGAACTCGCTGGCCCGGCCCGGGACCCTGACCGTGCTCGGCGTGCCGATCGACCTCGTCAAGATCACGGTGGACTCCTACGTGGTGGCCGGCCTGACCGACCACATCACGCCGTGGGAGAACTGTTTCCGGAGCGCGCAGCTCCTCGGCGGCACCACTCAATTCGTGCTGTCCACCAGCGGTCACATCGCTGCCCTCGTGAACCCGCCGGGCAACCCCAAGTCGTCCTTCCGCACCAACGACGACCTGACCGTCGACGCTAAGAGCTGGCTCGACGGCGCTGAGGTCAACGATGGCACGTGGTGGACCGACCTCGGAACGTGGCTCGATGGACGTTGCGGGGCGCGGCGTCCGGCGCCCGAGACGCTCGGGTCGCCGCGCCTGAACGTGCTCGCCGAGGCGCCGGGCACCTACGTCTTCGACAAGTGACCGGGTTCGGCCGGGTCCGACTCCTCGGCCACGACGTGCGGGTGGCCGTCCGGCCGGGCACGACCCCCGGCCCACCGCTGGTGCTCTGCAACGGAATCGGGGCCAGCCTCGACCTGCTCGAGCCGTTCGTCAACGAGGTCGATCCGAGGATCGAGGTGGTCAGGTTCGACGTACCCGGCGTGGGAGGGTCCCCCGCTCCCAAGGTGCCCTACAACTTCGCGATGCTGGCGTGGCTCGTTGGGACGCTGGTCGACCGTCTCGGCTACCACCGCTTCGATACCCTCGGCATCTCTTGGGGCGGGGGGCTCGCCCAACAGCTGGCGTTCCAGTACCCGCGGCGCTGCCGACGACTGGTGCTCGTCAGCACCGGGACCGGCATGCTGATGGTGCCGGCCCGCCTGAGCGTGCTCAGCAAGATGGTCACCCCTAGGCGGTACCGGGACCCGACCTACGCCACGGCCATCGCACCGCAGATGTACGGCGGCCGAATGCGCCAACGGCCGGACGAGGTCAGGCGCGTGATGTACGAGCGGGAGCGCCTAGAGCCAAGAGCCGGGTACTTCCTGCAGCTCCTCGCCGGGGTCGGCTGGACGAGCCTGCCCGCGCTGCCGCTCATCCGGCAGTCCACCCTCATCCTCGCCGGAAGAGCCGACCCGATCATCCCGCTGGCGAACGCGCGCATCATGCACGCGCTGCTGCCCAACGCCTCCCTGCACGTCTTCGACGACGGCCACCTCGGGCTGCTCACCTCCGCCAACGAGCTCGGCCCGCTCGTCTCGCACTTCCTGACCGCGCCCAGCGGCGAGGACCCCCGTGGAGCGGCGATCGACTGGTCACTCGACCATCCTCCTCATAACTGAGGATTTCCTCATCTTCTCTTGACTTGAGGGTTGAACTGACGATATCGTCAGAAGTGCAGCAAGGCACCAAATGCCAAGCGAGCCCAACCCAACCCAAGAAGGTGGCAACTCATGACCAAGCACACAGATTTCTACTCGCGCCTGGATGATCTGCAGCAGCGGGTCGCGACGGCCAGGTCGGCGGTGCAGACTGCCGCCGCCGAGTCCGACGAGCAGCTCAAGGAGCGGATCGCTCGCGCTCAGGCCGATCTGAACCAGTCCGTCGAGAACGCACGGCAGGAGGTCTCGCACGGCGCCGACGGCGCTCGCCAGAAGTGGATGCAGATCAAGACTGACGCCGCGGCCACGATGAGCGACGTCAAGGCGAACGTCGACAAGCGCACTCGCCAGGTGGACGCCAAGGTCGCGGCGACCGACGCGGACTGGGCAGAGACTGACGCCGCCGAGGCGCTCGACTTCGCCGACTGGGCGGTCGAGAACGCACAGCTGACGATGCTCGACGCCATCCATGCCCGCGCCCACGCCGACAAGCTCGCCAAGGCCGCAGCCAGCTCGTAGTCCCGGTCGGACTGGCACGCGCCAGTTCTCGATCCAGCACTCACGCCACCGCAGGCAAGGAACCGTTGAAACCTTGCCTGCCGCGGCACAACCCAAGGAGATGTGCAATGAGTAGTGACGTGAAGACCCTGGACCCGCTGCGTGAAACGGTAAGGGTCGGCACTCGGGACGCGTCGGCCGCCTCGTGGTGGTTCGTGGCCCTTGGGGCGTTGTGGGTCTTGTTCGGCACGTTCGTGTTGTCGTACCGGGTAGTCAGCCTGGCTGCGGTGGCGACGTTCGTTGGTGCGGCGCTGCTCTTCGGCGGCATCACCCAGCTCGTGGTCGCCAGACGGGCGCCCACGCTGCGACGGCTGTCCATCGTGGGCGGGATCCTGGGGGTAGCCGCTGGCGTCGTCACTTTGGTCTGGCCGGGCATCACCCTCTTCGTCGTGTCGATCATGGTGGCTTGGTATCTGATCGCCCTGGGCACCATCCACATCGTCAACGCCTTGGCCGGCCCCAAGCTGTCGTGGTGGTGGACCAGCCTCCTGCTCGGCATCTCCGAACTGGTGCTCGGTGTGTGGGCCGCCCGCTCCTGGGAGCGCTCGCTGGTCACGCTGGTGACGCTGGTCGGGGTGTGGGCCATCTGTCGCGGGGTGAACGAGATCTTCGCTGGCTTCACCCTTCGCCAGGTCGGCAGGCAGGCCGATCGACTGGTCGGCTGACCACCGTTCCAGCGGCCGATACCGCCAGCGACTTCGCGCCGCCGGGGGTCGTCAAGCGACGAGCCCCGGCGCGCGGTGCGCACGAGCAAGGGAGCAGAGATGAGAGCCGCCCAGCCGCCACCGGTCAGCCCAGCACTGCTGAAGCATCTCCAAGTGCGCAGCGAGCGCCGGGAGAACCGGGTTGCTGATCAGATGACACGGTTCGCCGGCTCGATGAAGTTCGTGTACATCCACGCTGCCTGGTTCAGTCTGTGGATCATTCTTGGAGTCGAGGACTACCCGTACGGCCTGTTGACGATGATCGTGTCACTGGAGGCCATCTTCTTGTCGACGTTTGTGATGATCAGCCAGAACCGCGCCGACGAGAAGCGCCAAGTGATCGCGGACCAGCAGTGGCAGACGGTCCAAGAAGAGGAGCAACAGAACGAGAGGCTTCTCCGGTTGACCGACGAGATCCTCGATCTCACGAAGGAGATCCACGCTGCGAGCGACACCGCGACGCGGCGTTCGACCCGATCCTAGGGTCGACAACCGGGCGTGAGTCCTCGGCGCGAAGGCTGCGCACCACAGTGTCCCCGGCCTCCGGGTCCCGGCTGTGGGTCATGGATTTCCCGGGCACGAGCCGCCACGAAGAAACTGGCATCGAGGTCGTCCCTCGCAGCATGGATTGGAACCAGCGTCAGACCACCCGCAAGGTCGGGTGGCGGCTCAGGGGAAGCCGGTGTGGCCTGGGAACGGGACACACCCACTCAGTCGAGACAACCTCACGGCTCAACGACCACCGTCCTGACCTGGCGGCCGAGCTCGATTGTGCGAGTCACCGTGCAGAGGCGATCATGCGACCTGGCTACGGTCCGCGGCAGGATCTCGCGGGCCGCGTCACCGCGCCCGCCGACCGGGAATGTGACGTCGATGGTGAGGGTGATGTCGTCGAGGCTGTTGCCCGTGTCGTCGCGCACGTAGGTGGCATCGACGCGTGCCTGGAACGTCTCGGCCGGGCTGCGGCGGCCGGTCACGATGTCCACATCGATCGCGGAACAGCCCGCGATCGCGGCCATCAGCAACTCGACCGGGGAGAACCCGTCCGGATCGTTGCTCCCGAACCGAAGCTCGTTCCCGCGGGCGTTGGTGGCGACGTAGACGCCCTCCTCGACCCGGCCGAGTGTGACGAAACGATGCGTGTCTGCGGCCATTCGCCGATCGTCTCAGATCCGTACCCGCGGCAGGTAGCCGAGCCGTGCGGCCTGGGAGGCGACCGAGAAGGCGCCGGTGATGACGGCCTGAGACGCGATCACTGTGGCAGCTGTGGCGAGGACGATCATCGGGATCCGCGCCCAGTCCGGGGTGAGCAGGAAGAACGGTGCGGACAGGTTGGCGTGGTCTTCGAGGATCAGCGCGCCTTGGCCGAAGTAGCTCAGAGCACAGGCGGGAAAGACCAGGAAGATCCAGCCCGATCGAGATCGCCTTGTGCCCGAAGTGGCCCATGTCGGCGTAGAGGGCCTCGGCACCAGTGACCGAAAGCACGATGGCCGCCAACGAGAGAACGCCAGATGGAAGTGGCCGGCTAGGAATCCGACCGCGTAGGTCGGCGAGATCGCGCGCAGGATCTCCGGTTCGTTGCCGATGCCCCAAATGCCGCAGGACCCGATGGCCACGAACCAGGCGATCATCACCGGCCCGAACAACCGCCCGATCGCCTCGGTCTCGAACCTCTGCGCGGCGAAGAGCCCGACGATGATGACCGCGGTGATGGGCACGACCCAGTCCGCGAACGAGGGGTCGATGACCTCGAGCCCTTCGACGGCGGAGAGCACTGAGATCGCCGGGGTGATCATGCTGTCGCCCTCGCCGTCGTTGCTGATGCGCATGGCGAGCGAGACGTAGGTGACGGTGACGATCATCGTCACCGACCAGAAGACCAGCGGGACGACGCCGTAGACGTTGCCGGTGCTCACGGGGACCGGGTGCGGGTCATCGGGGTTGAACACCGTTTGGATGGTGTAGATCGGGCTCGTGCCGATGTCGCCGAAAACGACACCGAGTGCGCCGACCACAACCGCAAGTCGGAGCGGGCTAACCGAGCCAGTGGCGCGATCCGTCACGTAGGAACCCAAAGGGGTAGTGCGGCCATGGCTGCACGAACGGTTGAAGGTCCCAGCCCGGGCCTGGCCAGCTCGTCGCGGGGTCGGCGCGAGTGTTGGCCCGCGTCAGTGTTCACGACATGGCCGGGTAGGCAGCGGCGCTCTCCTCCTCGCAGGACTGACCGCGGAACGGCCGACGGTGCCAGGATGGGCGATGTCGTGAAGTCACTGGTTGCAGGCACGGACGGCAGGTTGCCGTTAATGCTGCTCGCGCTCACAGCTGTCACCGGCATCGTCGACGCGGTCAGCATCCTGGCCCTGGGCCGGGTGTTCGTAGCGAACATGACCGGCAACGTCGTCTTCATCGGCTTCGCCGTTGCCGGCGCTGCCGGGTTCTCGCTCGCGGCGTCCCTGTGCGGGCTGGGTGGCTTCCTCGTCGGTGCCGGCGCAGGCGGCCGGCTGATCGCGCGACTCGGTCCGGACCGCTCACGCCTCTTCGCCGTCGCCGTCACGATCGAGCTCCTGCTGTTCGCCATCGCCACCCTGGTCGTCCGCCTCTCGGCCTCGTCATCGGGAACTGGGCGACGCGATGTCGCGGTGGCGATGGGCACGCAGAACGCGGTGGCACGGCACCTCGCCGTCCCCGACCTGACCACCACCGTGCTGACGATGACCCTGACCGGACTCGCGTCCGACCTCCGACACGGCTCCCGTGAAGGGCTCGTCCGCCGACTCCTGGCAGTCCTGTCGATGTTCGCCGGCGCCGTCGTCGGAGCCACGCTTGTCCTCCAACAGAGCCCGACGACAGCACTCGTCACCGGCAGCGCCCTGCTCGCCATCGTCGTCGCGACCTCGTGGAACGCATCGAGGTCTGCGAACCGAGACGGGCGCTGAACCACGCCATCGGTGTGGCGAGCACCGGGTTGGTGCTCTGACCGTCCCCCCGCCAAAGGGCGGCTTCGCGCCGGTCAACCAGCGCCGGTCCCGGGTCTGGTCTTGACCACCGCAGCATGAATCTCGCGCGTCAAAACCTCGAGCGTCTTGGTGAGCTCGGTGTTGGCGTGCAACTCCTGCTCCTCGACAAGGAAGTCGTGGTCGGCCTTGTTCTGCTGGAAACTGGCCTGTCGGTTCTGCCCGATCATCACGAACGTCGACAGGAAGATCGCCTCGAGCGAGACAACCAGCGTCAAGGTTGGCCACGGGTTCTTCTCAAGCAGCAGCATCCAAGTCGCGAAGATCGCGATGTGGACGTAGACGAACAACATCGAGCCCGCGTAGCGGGTGATCAAGTCGGCGATGGACCCCTGCAGGCGCTCGGAGTGTTTCCGAAGGTCTTCGGCGACGGCGGGATGGTGGGAACCGGGCCCGGCCCGATGCGGGATTGACATGGAGCGAGAGTCGCAGCAACGAACGGTTGCGGCCAGCGTCGGTCTGACGCGCAACCGCGAGATCACCGCCTTCGCCGACACCGAGCGGGTGTACATCCGGCCGCCGTCGAGGTCTACCCCTGCGCCCGAACTGGCAGACCGCGGCCTGCGCGGGTCGCTACGGCCCGCCCCCGGTGTCGACAACATCTGGGACGGTCCGGCGGAACAATCAGTCCGATTCGTCTACCCCGAACGGGTACAAGAGGTGTTCACTGATGCGATGCGAGCCCGCGATGAGGCGTGCGCGCTCGACCGGGTTTCGGGTCAGCCGCTTGGTCGGATCTTGCTCAGGATGAAAGCCGGGACTTCGGTTTAGCTATGGAACCCGTTGGGCGCGGCTCCGAGATGCAACGACTGGAAGCGTTTCTGGCCGGAGCTGTGAACGACGGGGCAGCGTTGCTTCTGTCCGGCGAGCCAGGTGTAGGCAAGACGCTCCTTCTGGACACTGTGGCGGAGATCGCTAGTCAACAAGGAGTGCGCGTCCTCCGCGCCGCGGGAGCGCAGTTTGAGGCCGGTGTCAGCTTTGCCGGCTTGCACCAGGTCCTCCAACCGCTGAAGTCCGACATGGCCGACCTGGACCCCTACCAGGGCGCCGCGCTCAGCACGGCGCTCGGCATGGCCGAAGGTCCACCGCCTGACCAGCTGACGGTCTGTTCAGCATCGCTCGCACTCTTGCAGCACATGGCCAGACGGAGCCCGTTGCTGGTCATCATTGACGACGTGCCGTGGCTGGACCGCCCCAGCGCCATCGTTCTGGGGTTCGTGGCGCGCCGGCTCTCAGGAAGCCATGTCGGGCTGCTAACCGCGGCACGTCCCGGCCAGGAGAGCTACTTCGACCGCTACAGCATTCCGAACCTGACGGTAGGCCCTCTCGACGACGCCGCCGGCGAGGAGCTGTTGACCTCTCGCTACCCGGCGCTGGCGGCTCCGGTGCGACGGCGCCTGCTCGCTGAGGCTGAGGGGAACCCGCTGGCGTTGCTCGAACTGCCAGCCGCCCTCAGCATCGCCCAACGAGCGGGAAACCTGCCGGCTGTGCTGCCGCTCGGTCAACGACTGCAGTCGCTGTTCGCCGGCCGCATTCACGATTTGCCCGAGGTGACAAGGCACATCCTGCTGCTCGCCGCCCTGGAAAGTTCTGGTGACCTTGAGGTGTTGCAAGCCGCCGCGACCACCGCCAAGCCCCCGTCAGACATCAGCGCTCTCGCACCGGCTGAGCGTATTCACCTGGTTGCTGTCGATGACAGGGCGGGGGTTGTGTCTTTCCGTCACCCGCTGACGCGGTCTGCTGTCGTTGAGCTCGCCACGAGCGAGGAACGTCGCTCTGCACATCGGGTGATCGCCGAGCAGCTCGGCGATCACCCTGAACGCCGGGCATGGCACATGGCCGAGGCGACCGTCGGCGTGGACGAGACCTGCGCCGCGCTGCTCGAGCAGGCCGCCACCCGCATCCTTGCTCGTGGTGATGCTGTCGGGGCGGTCGCCGCCCTCACCCGGGCCGCGGAGTTGTCCCCACCTGGGCCAGCGCGGGGACGGCGGTTCGCTGAGGCAGCGTTCGCAGGCGCGGGTGTGACCGGCGAACTCGAGGACGCGGCGCGCCTGCTCGCGGACGCTCACAACGCCGACCCTCACGTCAAGGACTCATTCCAGGCCGCTGTAACGGCTGCTTTCGTGCTGGTCAACGGCGATGGCGACATCGACACCGCCCACCGCCTGATCGTCGGCGCACTCGAGGACGGCGAGCCGGTCAGCGACTTGGGTCTCGTGCACGCCCTGAGCGCGCTGAGCATGATCTGCTTCTTCGGTGGCCGGGCCGAGCTGTGGAAGCCGTTCTACGACGCCTTGGACAGGCTCGAACCTCACGTCCCGCGGTCCCTTCGCCTGATCAGCGAAACCTTCGCCGACCCTGCCCGTACCAGCCCGGCAGCCAGCGCCGCCCTGGATGCGGCCCTGGCCGGGTTGGCGAACGAGGCTGACCCGACCGCGGTCGTCCAGGTCGCGTTCACCGCCGGAACGATCGACCGGTTGGCGCCAGCTCGGCCGGCCCTGCTGCGCGTCGTCCAGATCGGCCGCGAGGTCGGTGCCGCGGGACTGGTTATCCAGGCGCAGGTCCTGCTGGCCCTGGACTCCTACTGGTCTGGTCTCTGGGACGACGCCATCGCTCGTGCTGACGAGGTGGTCGAGCTGTGCCAGGTGCACCGGTTCCCGTTGTTCGCGATCTCCGCCCATCACGTCCACGCCGCGGTAGCGGCGTCTCGGGGAGAGGAGGATGCCCTGTCCCAGGCGCTGAGGGCGTTGACGTCATGGGGAACACCCCGCGGCGCTGGACTTGCCACCCAGATGGAGGCCCATGCCCGTTCGGTGGAAGCCCTGGGTCGAGGTGACTACGACGGCGCGTACCGGTGGTCGGCCAGGATCAGCCCGGCCGGGGTGCTGGCCGCCCACGTCCAGTTCGCGCTGTGGGTCCTGATGGATCTAGTCGAAGGCGCCGTACACACCGGTCGCCTCGCCGAGGCGTCCGCGCACATCCACGCCGTGCAGGAGGCGGGCGTCGCGAGCCTGTCCCCGCGGATGGCGCTGTCAGTTCGCGCGGCCTGCGCGATGGCCGCCGACGACCAGGACGCGCCTGAACTGTTCGACGAGGCGCTGGCCACCGTCGATGCCGATCAGTGGCCGTTCTACCTGGGCCGCGTCCAGTTGGCCTACGGGCAGCGGCTGCGGCGGCTGCGCCGTCCCACCGATGCCCGCGTCCAGCTCGAGCGCGCCTTGGAGACGTTCGAACGACTCGGAGCCCATCCTTGGCAGCTGCGGGCGAGCGCTGAGTTGCGCGCCACCGGGCGTTCGTCACTACCCGCCCACCGCCGGCCACCCCGCACGTCCACGCCACCACCTGCGGACCTGACACCCCAGGAACGGGCCATCGCCGAACTCGCGGCAACCGGCCTCACGAACAAACAGGTCGGTGAGCAGCTCTACCTCTCCCACCGCACCGTGTCCGGACATCTGCACCGGATCTTTCCCAAGCTCGGGATCACTTCACGGGCCGCGCTACGCCGGGCCCTGGACCAGCACGACGCGGGCGCCTCGACGCACCCGCAGGGGGACGTTCCGGACCCGACGAGCTAGCCGGAGGAATCAGGCAGTCAGATCGGAGTCGCCAGCAGAGTCATCTGACTCATGCGGCCCACCCTATCGTCGCCCTAGCGTCATGGGCTCAACGAGATCCGAGAGGGAGGACTCACCATGCCTGCATCCACGCCAAACGTGGTCTTGGTCCACGGAGGGTTCGTCGACGGTTCCGGCTGGAAGGCCGTGTACGAGCGACTGACAACCTATGGCTACAACGTTGCCGTCGTGCAGCACCCGACCCTGTCGCTGGACGGAGACGTCGCCGCCACCAAGCAGGTGATCGACAGCCTCGACGGGCCAGTCGTACTGGTCGGGCACTCCTACGGCGGTGTGGTCATCACCGAGACCGGCACCGACGACCGCGTCGTCGGTCTGGTGTACATCGCGGCGTTCGCACCCGACAAGGGCGAGTCGGTGAACACGCTCATCGCCGACCCACCACCGGGCGCCCCGGTCCCCCCGATCCTGCCGCCCCGCGACGGGTTCCTGTTCCTGGACCGCGACAAGTTCCACGAGTCGTTCGCCGGCGATCTCCCGCACGACGAGGCTGCCTTCATGGCAGACTCCCAGGTCCCCTGGGGCGTCGACGCCCTCGCCGGCACGGTCAGCGAGCCGGGCTGGCGCGTCAAGCCCAGCTGGTACCTGATCGCCACCGATGACCACATGATTCCCCCGCCCGCACAACGCGCTATGTCCGAGCGAGCCGGCTCCACCGTCGTGGAGTCCCCCGGCAGCCACTCGATCTACGTCTCCCAGTCGCAGGCAGCCGCCGACCTGATTCGCACCGCCGTCGAGGCGCTCACCTGAGCCGAGGCGACCGTCAAACCCGCCTCTCGCATTGCGTCCTGGTCAGGCCCGACCTGGAGCGGAACTGCCCCGCTGAATCGGGACCGCACCTAGCCCCCCCGTGCCTTGCGGCGAAGAGGACGGCACCCAAGTCAGCACAACTCATTGAAACGAGGAGCTCACCATGAGTACGAATATCTCGCGCCGCCAGGCGCTGATGACGGGCGCAGCCGTCGCCGGGTCAGCTGTGCTGCTCGGCACTGGGCTCGGGGCAGAGGCGGCGGCCGCTGCCGAACCGCAAGCCGCCAATCGCGGGCCGAAGGTCAAGCCGACCATCGTGCTGGTGCACGGTGGCTACGCCGACTCGTCCTGCTGGAACGACGTCATCCGCGAACTGCAGCACGAGGGCTACACCACGATCGCCGGGTCCAACCCGCTCCGGGGGATCCCCACGGACGCCCCGTACATCGCCAGCCTGCTGGACTCCATCCCCGGGCCGGTTGTGCTGGTCGCGCACTCCATGGGCGGAACCGTCATCACCAACGCCGCCGCCGGGAAGGGCAACGTCAAGGCGCTGGTCTACATCTCGGCGTTCGTGCCCGACGTGGGCGAGACGCAAGGCGACCTGATCAACAAGTTCCCGGGCAGCGAGGTCCTCCCGGTGAGTGTGCCGGTCGCGTACACCAAGGCGGACGGCACCACCGGAACCGACCTGTACCTGAGCAAGGACGGACAGGCGGCCTTCGCCGCCGACATCTCCAAGGATGCATTCCGGGTCCTGCAGGCCACCCAGCGGCCGTTCGACGCGGACTCGTTCATCTTTCCGACGACGGCCGCCGCGTGGAAGACGATCCCGTCGTGGGGGCTGGTCGCCGGCCGGGACAAGGCGATCCCGCCCGCGTGCGAGCGTTTCATGTACAGCCGCGCCAAGGCGCGCAAGGTCGTCGAGGTGCCCACCTCGTCCCACGTCGCGATGATCAGCCACCCCCGGACCGTCGCCCGACTCATCAAGGACGCAGCTAAGGCGACCTGCTGACCTCGCCGTTCAGTGCACCGGCTCATCCGCGTGGGCCGGGGCACTTGCGGGACTCGCGCGGGAGCGCGCTCCCATTCCGAGATCCGCTCCTGTGGGCAGTTGCCGAGCGAGCCGGAGGAAAGGATCAGGCGCCGATCACGACCGGCCGTGAATCTGGTGGCAGGATGCGCGACGTGGACCCTGAAGCGGTGCCCTGGCGCGCCACCGTCGATGTTGAACTCCAAGATCCGCTCACCGAGGCCAAGGTGGCCGACCTGATCACCCGACTATCGGTGGCGCATGGCGGGGTCAGCTTCAGCGGGAAGAGCGACTTGAGAGTCAAGATGACCGTGCTGGCCGCGACGATCCCCGATGCGGTCCTGGACGTGCAGGTGCTCCTCGGTGATGCCCTGGCCAAGGTGGGGTGCTCTCTGATGGTGATGCGCGCGGTGAAGGTTCGGGCCGACGACAAGCACCCAGATGCTTGAGGTCGCCCGAGCCAGCATGGCCGTCCGCAGTGGCCATCAGCTCCGCAGTCGCAGGAAGATCCGCGACAGGTAGGCGAGCCCACCGATGGCGCCGATCATGGCGTAGGGCCACAGGTCGCCTTCGCGCGCGACCTCGATGACGAAGCGCGGAAGGCGGCCAGCGCAGGTCAGGCAGAACTCGACGGGTGCCAGTCGGGGGCCTTAGGCGCTGCGCGGTACCGCGGCCGTGGTGGTTCCCCCCGCCGCTGCTCGGCGGGTCAGCTCCTCCTTGGCGAGGCGCTGCACGAACAACGGTACGAACGCGCGGATGGGTGCGTCGGTGAACTGCCCAGCGACCTGGTCCAGGACGTGGTCCACCTCGGCTTGGCCCATCTGCTCGTCGAACTGCGCGTGCACTGAACAGGACGCATCGCCCAGGTCGGGGTGAAGGCTAGGGCGGCTCGCGCCGATGTCGAGCTGGATGCGATCCATGGCCCGATAGTGGGGCCGCCGGGTGAACGGCAGGTGAACGACGTCTTTAGCACTTCGGCTACTCGCCGGTAAAGCGAAACTCTGTCTGCCACGGGCCGTCGGTCTTGACAACGTCCCAGTAGCGCTCAGCGATACGTTCCGGGTCGAAGGCAGTGCCGTCAACGATCTGTCCGGCAATGGTGAGCGTCGCCACTCGTACTCCGGCCGGTTCCAAGTCGGCGGCGAGCATGGTCGCGGCCGACCGGAGAGCGGCCTTGCCGAGAGAGACCGTTGCGAGCGCTGGGATTGGGTGGTCTGCGAAGCCACCCCCCGTCACGATGATGGTGCCGAATCCCGCGGCCCTCATGGCCGGGGCAGCCACCTGTGCGACCACGATGGCACTCACCACGTCGACCGCATACGCGGTCTGCAGGTGCGCGACACTCGCACTCAACAGTTGGTCCGGCGTCCCCATCACCGCGTTGTAGATGACGACTCCAGGCGCCTCGTCCGCGCGGTAGAGCTCAGCCAGTCGGGCACCCAGGCCCTCGGGATCGCTGGCGTCCGCCTCAATCGTGGCGATCTCGGCGCCCGTGTCAGACAGGCTGTCCGCGAGGTCAGCCAGCCGGTCGGCACTGCGAGCGACCAACGTGACTCGGTAACCTCCGATTGCGAAACGGCGAGCGACGGCCGCGCCCAGGCCCGGACCGGCGCCGACCAGCAGCAGGTGACTGCGGCTGACACTGTGGGCGCGGGCGCTCGCGTCCGGGTCGCTGGTAGATGGCTCTGTCATGGGCGACCTCTCTGTTCGTCGACCTGGCCTTGAAGCCCGTCGGCCGGGGCTAGGCGGCTTGGCTGACCTGACGCAGAGGCGCGAGGGCCTGACTCCAAGCGATGACCTGGTCGAGCAGTGTGTTGAGTGCTGGGGCTTGATGCCCAGCAGGTGCGAGCTCGGTGAACTCCTTGAAGTCCATGAAGAGGGACAAGGCAACGTTGGTTCGCACGTCGGCCAGCTGCAGCTCGCCAGCGATCAGCCGCAGGTGCTCGGCGGCTCTGGTGCCGCCGGTGGCGCCGTACGAGACGACACCCATGGCCTTGTTGTTCCACTCGGCGTACACGTAGTCGATGGCGTTCTTCAGCACTCCTGAGGTGGAGTGGTTGTACTCCGGGGTGACGAAGACGAACCCGTCGAATCGTCCGATGGTGGCGGCCCAGTCCTTGGTGTGGGCGTTCTGGGTCTGGCCCATGCTCGGGGGCAACGGTTCGTCGAGGTGCGGGAGCGGGTAGTCGATGAGGTCCACAAGCTCGAACTCGGCGTCGGTCCGCCGCCGCGCCTGGTTCATCACCCAGTGTGCAACCTGTTCGCCGCGGCGACCTGGCCGGGTGCTCCCGAGGATGACGGCGATGCGGATCATGTCTCCTCCTCCTCCTTGCTCTGGATCAGAGTGACAACGAGACCCGACGCATGGTCGTGGCCCTGCCGATCAGAGGCTCAACCCCGATACTCGCTGCAGCAGCTGAGCCCTCGCATCCCGGAACCCCGTAGTCTGCTGGCGGGTCGCTAAGGCGTGAGTGCGGCGCCCGGCTCGGGCGGCAACATCAGTGCGAGCTTGGTGCGTGAGTTGATCTCGAGCTTCGCAAAGACCTTGCGTAGGTGGTACTCGACGGTGTGCTTGCTGATGTAGAGCCGCGCCCCGATGTCTGCGTTCGACAGGCCGTCTCGGGCAAGGCGGGCTATCTGCATCTCTTGCGGAGTGAGGTCAGCTCTCATCCCCACGGCGCGTTTGCGGGCGTGCTCGCCGGTGGCTGCCAGCTCGAGGCGCGCACGCTCGGCGAACGCCTCCATGCCGAAGTCGGAGAACAGGTCGTGGGCTGTGCGTAACTGGCCGCGGGCATCCAGGCGTCTGCGATCGCGCCTCAGCCATTCGCCGTACAGAAGGTGCGTACGGGCGAGATCGACAGCCATCCTCGTCCGTCCGAGACGATCTAGGGCTTCGAGGAACAGTTCCTCGGCCCGGTGATCATCCGCCAACAGCGCCTCCGAACGAGCTGCGAGGCCACGGGCCCAGTCCGTCCCGCTTGCCTCGGCCATCGCGGTCAGCCGCGAGCAGATATCGACGGCCAGTTCCGGCGTTCCGGCTCTGGCCGCCGCCTCGATGTGCTCGACCATGCCCCAGTTGATGGGGCCGCCGAGGTCGTGCGGATACTCCAATGCCCGAGTCGCCGCCTCGCGAGCCTCGACGTAGCGGCCGAGGCCGTTGTACAGGACCGCTTGCGCCCAGTCGAGCACCGAGAGCCCGATGCCTTCACCTCGCCGCGTCGCGTCCCTGCGGCCTTGCTCGATCAGCCAGAGCGCCTCGGGCTCGCGGCCGCGCAGTGCGACGAGCCCCACCTCTCCGTATGGTGCCAAGGTGGCGCCTGTGGCATCGGTCGCCGACCTGATCTCGTCCACTAGGGACGCCGCCTGTGTCAGTTCGCCCGCGAAGAGATGTCCGAAGACCCGCTGGCTCAGGGCGAGCGGGAGCTCGGCGAGCGCGCCGGTCTCCCGGGCGATCTGCACGTGCCGTTCCGAGATCGCCAGCCAGCGCACGTCGTCCCAGAGGTGGACGGACGAGATGGAAACGAGCCACTTCCAACGGAGTTGCTCGTTCACGGCCATTCCGCTGACATCGAAGGCATCCTGCGCTCGGCGCAGGCTCGGGGCGGAGGCCACGTAACCCTCACAGAGAAAGGTCGTAAGGCCCTCGAGCAGCAGGTCGGGGGCGCGGAGTACGGCCGGCTTCGGCGCGGATGCCGCGGCCACCGCCACGTCGATCGCGCGTGCGCCAGGTGTCCCCAGCCTCCCGGAGAACAGCGCGGCCGACAGTGCTTCGAGGTACGTCTCAGAGGCCAGCGCCGGAGACAGGGGCGTCAGCCGCCGGGCGGCCGCGAGCAGCAGCGTGGGTGCGTCGCTGCCATGGGTGGAGGCGAAGGCAATCTGCGCGCGCAGCAGCTCGACCCGCGCCTGACCGAGCTCGTCGAGCGCACCGACGTCCGCGGACGAGAGCAGAACGAGCGCCTCTTCGAGGGCGCCGGCCAGGAATTTCGTGTGAGCCGCGACCAGCGCGCGCTGCACTCGATGTGCGGGCTCGGGAGTCAACGCCGCGGCGCGTTCGAGGAAGGCGGCAGCAGCGGCAAGCCCGCCTCGCGCCTGCGCCCGCACCGCCGAGTCCTCAAGCTCGCGGGCCACCTGTTCGTCGGGCATGAACGCCGCCTGCGCACGGTGCCACGCACGACGATCCGGGTCGATCTGAGGATCGGTCGCGTCCGCGAGCGCGCGATGAACCGAGCGACGCTCAGTCGGCTCCGCGGTCCCGTAGACCGCCGATCGCACAAGCGGATGACGAAACGCCACTGCACCGTCGACTGTCAGCAGGCCCTCGGACTCGAGGGCTTGCACGGCGAAGTCTGGGATTTCAAGCTGTTCCGCTGCACGCCATAGAAGCGCAGGGTCTCCGACCGGTTCTGCCGCCGCTAAGAGGAGCAGTCGCCTCGCGTCGCGCGGGAGCCGCGTCAGTCGCCGCGTGTAGCTCTGCTCGATCCCATTGGACAGCGGCATCGCCGCGGGCAGGCCGAACCCGCCAGCGAGCTGGGTGGGCGTCAGCCCACGCGGGAGCTCCAGGAGGGCGAGAGGGTTCCCCCCGGTCTCGGCGATGATCCGCTCGAGTACGGATTCGTCGAGCCGCGCGGCGAGGACGGACTCCAGCAGTGCCCGGGCATCCCGGTGTCCGAGCGGATCGACGCGGAGCCGCGGGAACCGGGCCAGCCCTGCGCCCACGTCACGCGTCGCGAACGCGAGCGCGATCCGCTCTGCCAGCAGACGGCGAGCCACGAACGCGAGCGCTCGGGCCGATGCGCCGTCGAGCCACTGCGCGTCGTCGACGATGCACAGCAGGGGCTGCTGCTCGGCCGCTTCCGAGATGAGCCCGAGGGTCGCGAGCCCGACGAGAAATGGGCTCGGCGCAGGTCCGGCGCTGAGGCCGAAGGCGACAGCCAGGGAGTCACGCTGAGGATCAGGGAGATGTTCGGCGAACTCCAGCAGCGGTGCACACAACTGCTGCAGGACCGCGTAGTCGAGCTCCATCTCCCCTTCGACCCCGGCTGTCCGGACGACGCGGAAACCGTTGCCTGCCTCGACGGCGTACTGGAGCAACGCGGTCTTTCCGACGCCGGGGTCACCGTGGACGACAAGAACGCCCCCGTGCCCGTCCCGCGCGGAATCCATCAGCCGTTCGAGCACGGGGCGCTCGCGCTGCCTCCCGAGCAGAGCCCCCGCGTGTGGGGTGACCACCATCCCCGCAGCATGCCACCCGAGTCATGGACTACGGGTTTCCGGGATTCGATCGCTTGACGACGACCGTCACGATCCGATGATGACCGAAACAGCCACGGACAACCTTCCCGACTATGCGCCCGTCCCGCGCTCGGCCCTCGGTCCCGCCCTGAACGAGCAGGGCTACTACGTCGGTCGCGTCGAGCGGAACCTGTACTGGATCACCGACGGCACCTACCAGTCGGCGTTCCTGACGACCTCCGACGGCGTCGTCCTGCTGGACGCGCCGCCGACGATCGGCCACAACATTCAGCGAGCTGTCGACGAGATCGCGGCCGCAAACGGAGTCAGCAACAAGGTGACCCACCTCATCTACTCCCACCACCACGCCGACCACGGGGGGGCCTCGTCCCTCTTCGACAAGAACGTCACCCGCATCGGACACGAGGAGACCCGGCGTCTCCTGCTGCGCGACGACGACCCGGCCAGGCCCCCGAACGAGGAAACCTTCCAGGACAACCGGACCCTGAACATCGGCGGCGAGCGGATCGACCTCGCCTGGCACGGCGCCAACCACACACCCGACAACATCCTGATTCACCTGCCAGACCACGAGACCCTGATGCTCGTCGACATCGTCAACCCCGGTTGGGCGCCCGTGTACATCTCCAACCTGACCGAGGACATCCCCGGATACATCGAGGCGCCGGCGAACGCGCTTGCGTACGCCTGGAAACAGTTCATTGGCGGCCACCTCACCCGGCTCGGCACCCGCGACGACGTGACGTTGCATCAGCAGTACATGGCCGACATCGCCACGAGCGTCCGAAGTGCGATCGACACCCTCGATCCAACCCGCTTCTACCAGCGCTACGGCGAGAACACCTGGGCGGCGGTGAAGGCCCACCTCGACGCGACTACCGCCGCCGCCGCCGCACCGGTGATCGAGAAGTACACCGGTGTCCTCGCGGCCGCGGATGTGTTCACCGAGAGCACCACGTTCTGGGTGATGGAGTCCATCCGGCTCGACCTCGGCTACGGCTCACAGGTGCACCCCTGATGGTCAGCCTCCCGAAACGCGACCCTGTCAGCGATCACCTGCTCACGCCACGGGAGAGGTACCGATGAGCAAGCAGCAGCAGCTTCAGCTGGACGCCATCCTTCGCCAGGGCGGGCTCGACACCAGCGCGGATGTCCCGACCATGCGGGCGGCGTTCGGCGAGCTCATGGCACAGGTTCCGGTGGCTCCCGATGTGCAGCACGAGGCTGTCGAGATCGGCGGTGTCGCGGGCGTCGAAGTGACCCTCCTTGGCAACAAGTCCGAGAGCGTGATCCTCTACCTCCACGGGGGTGTCTACGTCATCGGCTATGCGGCAGCCACGGTGCCCTTGGTGGGTGAACTAGTTCGAAGAACGGGCGGCTGGGCCATCACGCTCGAGTACCGACTAGCTCCCGAACACCCCTATCCGGCCGCGGTCGACGACGCCCGAGCCGCGTACGAAGGACTACTCGCGAAGGGCATTGCCCCGGCTCAGATCGCGCTCGCGGGCGAGTCGGCGGGAGGCGGGCTGGCAGTTGCCACACTCCTCGCCCTACGGGAAGCGGGCGTGCCCCTGCCATCCTGTGCGTACCTGATGTCGCCGTACGTCGATCTGACACTGTCGGGAGAGACGCTCGCCGGGAAACGGGAGGTCGACCCGCTGCTGACTCCCGACGGGCTCCGCGCGCGGGTTCCGGACTACGTGGACGGGGCAGATGCCTCCGACCCGCACATCAGTCCAATCTTCGGCGACCTCAGGGAACTGCCTCCGCTCCTCATCCAGGTTGGATCCCACGAGATCCTGCTCAGCGACGCTCTCCGGCTCGCCGGACGGGCAGCCATCTGCGACGTCCCGGTCACGCTCGATGTCACTCCAGGCGTCCCGCACGTCTTCCAGGCGTACGCCGGCCTCCTCGATGAGGCCGGCCTGGCGCTAGACCGGGGAGCAGGCTTCTTGACGGCTCAACTCGGCGGCACTGGACCACGCCATGAGCTAGCCATCGACCTGCCCTCGGTGACGCCATCGAGCGGGAACGCCCCGTAGTCGGGCGACGTCAGCATGCGCGGCGTCATGGCGGCCCGTGACCCGCCTGCACGCGCGGACGCCCCCTCGCGCGAACCTGGATGGGGATGATTGACGTAACGCAAAGGGCCCGCACCGTCAACTGTGCGGGCCCTGCTCACGTGGTGGCAGGTGAAGGATTCGAACCTTCGAAGCTTTCGCGACGGATTTACAGTCCGCTCCCATTGGCCGCTCGGGCAACCTGCCGTGCCGCACTCGGAGTGACCCCCCAATGCAACGGATGGAAGGATAGCAAGGACGCCCCACAGATCCGAAAACGGAGGTAACCATGGCCGACTCCTCGATGGACGTCGTGAGCAAGGTCGACCGACAGGAGGTCGACAACGCGCTGAACCAGGCCGCGAAGGAGGTCGCCCAGCGGTACGACTTCAAGGGCACCGACGCCTCGGTGGCGTGGAGCGGCGAGACGATCCTGATCAAGGCCAACAGCGAGGAGCGCGCAAAGGCCGTGCTCGACGTCCTACAGACCAAGCTGGTGCACCGCGGGGTATCGCTGAAGTCGCTGGACAGCGACGAGCCGAAGCCGTCCGGCAAGGAGTTCCGGATCGAGTCCAGCCTCAAGGAGGGGCTTAGCCAGGAGAACGCCAAGAAGGTCTCCAAGCTCATCCGCGAGGAGGGGCCGAAGTCCGTCAAGGCGCACATCCAGGGGGATGAGCTGCGGGTGACCAGCAAGTCCCGCGATGACCTGCAAGAGGTTCAGCGCATGCTGAAGGCAGCCGACCTGGACGTCGCGCTCCAGTTCACGAACTACCGCTGAGCCCCCGGTGACCACGGGTCGGACGGTCCAGGCCGGCATCTACCGCGAGGGCGTCTTCGGGCGCCGTCCGGTGGTGCCGACCTCGCCGTCCGCCCTGGAGCACGCCGCCCGACGGCGGATGAGCCGCCGCGGGTTCGCTTACGTCGCCGGATCGGCCGGTCAGGAGCGCACCGCCCGGGCGAACCTCGCGGCGTTCGCCCGCTGGCAGGTCGTCCCCCGGATGCTGCGGGACGTCTCGGCACCGAACGTCGGCCTCGACCTGTTCGGGAAGCGCCTGCCAGCCCCGCTGCTGTTGGCCCCGATCGGCGTGCTGGAGATGGCCCACCGCGAGGCGGATCTTGCCGCCGGCCGGGCTGCCGCCGCAGTGGGTCTGCCGATGATCCTGTCCAGCCAGGCGTCGCGCCCGATGGAGGATGTCGCGTCTGCGATGGGTGCCGGGCCGCGCTGGTTCCAGCTCTACTGGAGCAGCAACGACGACCTGGCCGAGAGCTTCGTGCGCCGCGCCGAGGAGTCGGGCTCCACCGCCCTCGTGGTCACGCTCGACACCCACACGCTCGGCTGGCGCACCCGCGACCTCGACCTGGGCTACCTGCCGTTCGCGCACGGCCTGGGCATAGCGCAGTACACGTCGGACCCGGTCTTCATGGACCTGGTCCGCCAGCGCGCTGCCGCCGCCCCGGCACCGGGCAAGGGGCCACGACCGACTCCGGCCGCCGTCCGTGCCCTGGTGTCGATGGCGCGGCACTACCCGGGCCGGGAGCGCCTGCCCGCTCGGCTGCGCTCGCCCCTGCCGAGAGCCGCCGTCGAGACCTTCCTCGACGTCTTCTCCCGGCCGTCGCTGACCTGGGACAACCTGACCTGGCTGCGCGAGCGCACACGGCTGCCCATCGTGCTGAAGGGCATCCAGCACCCGGCCGACGCGACGCGTGCGCTGGACGCCGGGGTGGACGGCATCGTGGTGTCGAACCACGGCGGCCGGCAGGTCGACGGCGCCATCGCCTCGCTGGACGCGTTGCCGCCGATCGTCGAACGGGTCGACGGCCGGGTGCCGGTGCTCTTCGACAGCGGTGTGCGGTCCGGCGCGGATGCGTTCGTGGCGCTGGCCCTGGGCGCGACTGCGGTCTGCCTCGGACGGCCGTGGGTCTACGGCCTCGCGTTGGCGGGCGAGCGCGGTGCACGCGCTGTGCTGCAACACATCTGGGCCGAGCTCGAGCTGACGATGGCCCTCGCGGGGTGCGCCACCCTCGCGGAGATCAACCGCGACACGATCACCGCGGCCCCGACTGAGGGCTGACCCGGTCAGCTTCGCCGGGCGATCCCGAACACCCCAGCGGCCGCCACGAGCAGGGCTGCCACCAGCGGAACCAGCACGACGCCCGGCCCGAACGTGCTGGAGAACCCGCCGTCGCCGTCGGTCGTCACGGTCGCGACGTCCAGGCCGAACAGCCGGAACCCGTCGCTGCCTGCCGGGCCGCCGCTGCGGGCCATGCCGAGCACTATGGGCAGCAGCAGCCCCAGGAACATCAGGGTCGCGAAGGTCAGCACCACCTTGACGAGGAGTCGGGCCCAACGGCCATCGGCAGTGCTGGTCATGAGGTACTCGCTCTCTGCTCAGGGTGCTGCGGGGCGGAATCTGTGCGGACGACATCGGGTGCCGGGGAGCGCAGGACCTTGCCGTCGGGCGCCCAGGGCAACAGCGATACGAGGTGGGACGCCGCAATGGCCAAGGCAGCGGCGACGTCCAGCCCGGCCCGCACGGTCAGCGCGAGGGCGAGCGCCACCGCGGCCACCGCGGCACCCGCGAGCGGCCCCGCGGCGGCCGCCCGCCAGCGCCGGTGAGCATCGCGGTGCGCGACCAGCACCCGGACGCCGCCGAGCGACCGGACGTACGACACCCGACCACCGCCGAGCCCGACGGCATGCGCAACCTCGTGCGCCGCAACGGATCCGACCAGGACGGCGCTCGCGACGATCACCTGCACTGCGAGACTCGAGCCGGTCGCGGCTAGGACCACCGCAACCGTCCACAGGGCGACGGTCATCGGCAGCAGGCACCCGGCGACAGCAGCGACCAGGCTCAGCAGGCCGCCGGGGATCACGACCTCCCGCCGGTTCGCGAAGGTCAGCTCCATGCTGCGGGCGGCCAGCCACCCCGCCGTCCTGGTGGGGTGTCGCAGACCTGCGGCGGCCAGCCACGGCGAGCCGACCCAGCAGTGGTCGACGGGGCGCCGCTGGACGTTGAGCAGCCCCGCATCGTTCAGGCCGGCCACCAGGCGCAGGACGTCCCGACGGACCGGGGACATCGGGAAGCGGGCCTGCAGCAGCGACGCAGCACCGTCCACGGTGGCCCCGGCCACCAACGCGCCGACGACCGTCCGCGCGGAGCTGTTCAGGCCCGCAGTGCCGGCCACGACGTCGTCGCGCAGGCCCGAGTCGGTAAGCCGCACGCCGGGCGCGAGGGTCAGCCGGCGGTATCGGAATCGCCGGTCCGCGAGCGCCGTCAGGCCGGCTCGTACGGCGGTCATCGGGTGAACGGTGCGCGCTTGCGCGCGACTGCAGTCAGCGCCGGGACGGCGGCCAGGACCGAGCCGACGACCGCACTGCCCAGCCACGTCCACGCCGCGCCGGTCAGGCCACCGACGAGCACCGACCCGGCCCCGAGATGGGCCAACGACACGGACGCGGGCAGGTCCACGGCTGCCGCCCGCACGGGTCGCACTGCCGCCAGGACGAGGGCCAGCACCGAGGCCACCACGGCCACAGCCGAGAACCGGGCCAGCTCAGCCATCGTCATCCAGGACCCGCCGGACAGCGACGCGGTCAGCGCCCCCAGCAGTGTCACCGACACCCCGGCGACCAGCGAGACCGCGACCACCGAGCAGGTCGACTCGGCGGGACGGATCCGGTGCCCGGCCAGGCCGCCACCCGCCGGGATCGCCTTGGCCACCACCACGAGTGCCCCCGCGGACGCCGGCACGATCACCAGGAGCGGCCAAAGCCCGACGTACATCTGCCCCAACGACTCGGTCGACGGGTATCTGCCGACCGTGCCGGCGATACCGATGAGCACCACCAGGGCGGCGGAAGACGGCAGGCCCAGCGGGTCGCGCCACAGCAGGCACAGCGGATGCCAGAACCGTTGCCGGGCAAGGGACCTGAGTGGCCACCGGGACCGCCGGGTCGTGCGACGCTGAGCCAGCCAGTGCGGCCGCAACGGGGCCACCCCACCAGTGGCCAGCAGCACGATCCAGGCGCTGGCGGCGACCGCGACAAGCACGGGCACCAGACCCGACCGAGCCGCGATCCCACCAGCCGTTAACAGCACAATCAGGGACGTCGCGAACCGGCTCGCCGGCAGTACCGCGCGGGTCCGGACGACGGCCCTGGTGAGCCCCTCGACCCCGAAGCCGATCCCGAGGCCGAGCAGGACTCCGGCCGGCAGGTCGACGGCGGCCAGCCTGGCCACATCCAGCACCGCGAGTCGGGTGCCGGGCACGAGAACGGCGAGCAGCATCACGACGCCGAGGGCACCAAGGGCGGCTGCCCCTGCGGACCTGGCCAGCTGCAGCCCGCGTGGGCTGAACCGGTGCGCGAACGGCGCGATCTCGGGACGGATCGCCAACGACGCCGTCGCCGCGGAGGCGGTGAACAACGTCCCGGCCACGACGGCGACGGTGGCTAGGCCGTAAGCGGCCCGACCCGCGGGCATCCCGGCGAGCAGTCCGTGTGTCGCCGCACGCAGCGCCCAGCCGCAGGCCAGCAACCCGATCAGCACCACCGCGACCTGCTCTGGTGCGACGCGACGCAGGGCGCTGCGGTGCGCCCGCATCCCCCCTCGCAGCAGGATCAGGGCGTCGCCGATCACTGGAATGCCTCGGCTGCCTCGCGGGCGATCCGGTCGCGGTCGATGCCGGTCAGCGCCTCGTAGGCCTCCGGCAGGTTGGCCGTCCCCGTTCTCCCGAGCACCTGCTGCGGCGGTCCGGCCATCACGACCCGCGAGCGGAGCAGAACGACGTGGTCGCAGAGCCCCTCCGCGAACCCGAGGTTGTGGGTCGAGACGACGATCGTGGTACCGGAGTCCGCCAGCGATCGCAGCACCAGCTTGAGGACGACGTGCTGGTCCGGGTCGAGCCCGTTGGTCGGCTCGTCGATCACCAGTACCTGCGGGCGGCAGGTCAGGTTGGCCAGCAGCTGCGCCTTGCGCCGGGTGCCGTGCGACAGGTCGCGACTGAGCCGGTGCAGGTGCTCTCCCAGCCCGAACAGGTCGCAGAGCCGCTCGAACCGGTCGGCTGGGAACTGTGTGTCCGCTCCGACCAACCGGGCGTGGACCGACCAGGTGAGCCGGGCCAGCTCGTCGGGCGAGAGGTCCTCGTAGAGCTCGTCGCTGTCGGGCACATTGCCGATGGCCCGCCGCTGGGGCGAGGTGCCAGCCGGCTGGACGGCGTCGTCGATCACGACCGCACCCTGATCCGGTGGCGTGAGGCCGAGCAGGATCCGGAACAAGGTGGACTTGCCGGAGCCGTTGGGGCCGAGCACCCCGGTGACGGCTCCGGACGGGAGTCGCAGGCTGACGTCGTCCAGCGCGTGCACGGCGCCGTACGACTTGGAGACGGACTGGGTACGAATCAAGGCTGTGCCCTTCGGCGGGGACGTCGGACGGTGACTGGCGCGCGGGGAGCGGCGCGAGGGTGGAGGGACCTCGCGCCGCCACCCGTCCCCGCGGTTAGCCGCAGGCGATCCTCCAGTGCGTCCAGCCCTTCTGCGCCCACTCGAGCCGGTGGCCCTTGAGGATGCAGAAGATGGCCACGCCGCCGAGCGTGAGGATGACGACGATCAGGACGATGAAGATCCAGAAGGCCATCTGGGCGGCGTTGACCGGCCCGCTCAGGTCGGCCTGCGGCGCGTCGTACGCGTCCGGTGCGGAGACGAGATCCGTACTGGTGATCATGGTGGCCCTCTCTGACGTGGATACTGACACGCGCCATGCTGGCCGCGTGTCAGTAAGTCATCAAGAGATCCAGAGCAGACCCTGATGGGTCGGCGATCCGGTCGGGGATCGGATTGGCGGTGGAGTTGGCGCTGGGGTCAGCTCAGCGCCGGTACCCGGCCTTCGCCTCCAGCCGGGCGATGCGCTCAGCCATCGGCGGGTGCGTGCTGAACAGCTTGCTGATGCCGTCGCCGCGGAACGGGTTGGCGATGAACATCGAGCTGGCATTCACCAGGTCGCGGTCCGGCGGCAGCGGCAGCTGCTTCGTGCCGGCGTCCAGCTTGCGCAGTGCCGAGGCCAGGGCCAGCGGGTCACCGGTCAGCGTCGCGCCGTCCTCGTCCGCGTCGTACTCACGGGTACGGCTGATCGCCAGCTGGATCACGGTGGCCGCCAGCGGCGCGGCGATGGCGATCAGGATCATCGCGAACGGGTTGGGCCGGTCGTCGTCGTCCCCGCCGAACGCGCCACCGAAGAACAGGCCGATCTGCGCGATCGACGTGATCACGCCACCGATCGCGGCCGCGACCGACGAGGTGAGGATGTCGCGGTTGTACACGTGCATGAGCTCGTGACCCAGCACACCGCGCAGCTCACGCTCGTCCAGGATCGCCAGGATGCCCTCGGTGCAGCAGACCGCCGCGTTGCGCGGGCTGCGGCCGGTGGCAAAGGCGTTCGGCGCCATCGTCGGCGACACGAACAACCGCGGCATCGGCTGCTGGGCGGCGGTCGACAGCTCGCGGACGATCCGGTACATCGCGGGCTGCTCGGCCTCGCTGACCGGGTGCGCGTGCATGGCCTTGATGGCCAGCTTGTCGCTGTTCCAGTAGCCGTACCCGGTCATCACCACACCCAGCAGCGCGAACGCCCAGATGTACTGGCCGCCCTGGAACACCGCGCCGATCATCAGCAGCAGGCCGAAGATGCTCGCGAACAGCAGCGTCGTCTTCAGCCCGTTGTAGTGCTGGTGGCCCATCCTCATCAATCCGATCCTCGTGCACCAACGATCCCGGCCGCACCGAGCAGCCGTCCCATGAACGCCCGAGCACCACCCGGACGTTCCCGCGCACCGATGATTCTGCCCTGTGCTCGCGGTCTGCACCGGTAGGCACGGATCGACGAAGGAGAGGACCGTCATGCCCATGCTCGACCTGAACCCCGCCGCTCAGGAGGTGCGCCGGCTGCTGGACGGCGTGCAGGACGACCAGCTGAGCGACGCCACGCCGTGCGAGGGCCGACCGGTGGCGGCGATGCTCGACCACCTGATGGGTCTGACGCTCGCCTTCAAATGGGCGGCCACCAAGGACCTGCCGCCCGGTGCGGGCGGCCGACCACAACCCGCTGCCGACTCCCTGGACCCGGACTGGCGCACGGTGCTGCCGGGGCGGCTGGACGCCCTGGCGGAGGCCTGGCAGGACCCCCAGGCCTGGACCGGGATGACCGAGGCTGGCGGCATCCAGCTGCCGGGCGAGGTCGCCGGCCTGGTCGCCCTGGACGAGGTCGTGCTGCACGGCTGGGACCTGGCGCGGGCCACCGGGCAGTCCTTCCGCTGCGACCCGGCGAGCGCCGAGGCCGTGCTCGGCTTCACCGAGGCCTCCGCCCGACCGGACCAGTCACCGCGGCGCGAGGGGCTGTTCGGACCCGTCGTCCGCGTGCCGGACGACGCGCCGGTCCTGGACCGTGCGCTCGGCTTCGCCGGGCGCGACCCGAGCTGGCAGGCCCCCGGCTGAGGACGGCCGGCCTCAGGCCTCGGTCGCCTCCTGCAGCGGTGCGGGTTCGTCCTCCGCGCCCAGCAGAGGTCCGTAGATCGCACCGGCGATCACCGCACCGACGATCGGCGCGACCCAGAACAACCAGAGCTGTCCGAGCGCCCAGCCTCCCGCGAAGAACGCGACGCCGGTGGACCGGGCGGGGTTCACCGACGTGTTCGTGACCGGGATGGACATCAGGTGGATCAACGTGAGCGCCAGCCCGATCGCCAGCGGCGCGAAGCCCTTGGGCGCCCGGGTGTCGGTCGCGCCCAGGATGACCAGCACGAAGCCCGCGGTCAGCACCACCTCGATGACGGCGCAGGACAGCAACGCGTATCCGCCGGGCGAGTGGTCGCCGTACCCGTTGGCCGCAAAGCCGCTCGCGTGCGCGCTGAACCCGTCCTGCCCGCTGGCGATCACGAACAGCACCGTGGCCGCCGCGGTCGCCGCGACCACCTGGGTGACCACGTACCCCGGCACGTCCCGCCAGGCGAACCGCTTGGCGATCGCGAGCCCGATCGTCACGGCCGGGTTGAAGTGCGCCCCGGAGACGTGACCGACCATGTACGCCGCGGTCAGCACCGTGAGCCCGAAGGCGAGCGCGACGCCCGCGAACCCGATGCCCAGGTGTACCCCGTTGCTGACGAAGCCGGAGGCGAGCACCGCGGCGCCGCACCCGCAGAGCACCAGCCAGAAGGTGCCGAACCCCTCGGCGGCCAACCGTCGTCCCATGCTGAACATCTGCATCGACCGGCCTTCCTGGCAAAGCGACCCAAGACGGTCGCCGTCAGACGACAAGTTAGAGCCGCCCTGGCGCGTTGCGCCTCACCCGCTGCGGGGGAGGTCGCTCAGCGAACTGCCGACCCGGCCAGCAGGCCGACCACACCTTCGGGCAGGACGGACAGCGCGATGCAGCCGGCCGTGGCGACGGAAAGCGCCACCCGGCCCGTCCAGCGCTGGGTCATCGGCGACCGTTCGACCGACTCGCCGCCGGAGAAGATCTGCACCGCCCAGCGTAGGTACACCGCCACCCCGAGGACGACGTTGGCCACCGCACCGGCAACCAGCCACCACGCACCGACCCCGACCACCGGCACGAGGGCGATCACCTTGGCGACCAGCCCCACGATCCCGGGTGGCAGGCCGGCCAGGCAGAGCAGCCCGAACACCAGGGCGAGCGCGACGGCGGGCTCGCGCCGCCACAGCCCGGCGTACGCGTCCAGGCGGTGCCCGGCGCCGCCGTCCGCGTGGTTCGCGGTGCGCGCCACCACCGCGAACACGGTCAGCGTCCCCGCCACGTACGCGAACAGGTACCCCACGGACGCCGACACCGCGCCCGGCACGCGGCTCTGCCCGACCGCACCGGCCAGCGGCAGCAGCACCCACCCGGCCTGGGCGACGGTGGACCAGGCGAGCAGCCGCACCGCCGAGCTCTGCCGCAGTGCGACGAGATTGCCGACCGTCATGGTCAGCACGGCGAGCGCCCCGACCGGCGCAGCCCACAGCCCGGAGCGCTCCGGCGCGCCGACCGCCAGCACCAGCACGACGGCCGCCAACCCGGCCGCCTTGGACACCGTGGACAGGAACGCCGCCACCGACAGTGGCGCGCCGGCGTAGGTGTCCGGCGTCCAGAGGTGGAACGGCACCAGCGAGAGCTTGAACGCCGCGCCGGCGACGACCAGGGCAAGTCCGAGCCCGTGCAGCAGCCGCACGTCGCCGAGCCGGTCCGAGACCCCCGCCCCGAGCATCAGCGACCCGGTCGACGCGTAGAGCAGGGCCAGGCCGAGGGCGAGCAGGCCGAACGAGAGCACCGCGGTCAGCAGCAGCTTCACCCCGGCCTCGGCGCCGACGCTGTCGCGGCGCAGCGCCACCAGACCGATGATCGGCAGGGACGCCGTCTCGAACGCCACCGCAAACGTGGCCAGGTCGCGGGCGCCGGCCAGTGCGCAGGCCCCCGCCGTGGCGGTGAGCAGGAGCAGCAGCATCTCGGCCCGCGGCAGCTCGGGCCGGTCGTCGTCGGCCAGGGCGAGCAGCAGGCAGATCAGCGCGGACAGCAGCACGACCATCTGGAGCGAGAAGCTCAGGCGACCGGCGACGTACCCGCAGCTGGCGGCGGTGCTGCCATGGCAGAAGGTCAGCCGGGTGCTGTCGCCCAGCACGGCCAGCGAGCCGATGGCGACCAGCAGCGACGCCACGGCCAGCACGTCCAGCACCCGGCGCCCGCGCCCGCGGGGCAGGGCGGCGTCCACGGCGAGCACGAGTACCGCGCCGACCGCCGGTGCCAGCGCGGGCAGCAGCGCGACGGCATCGACCGCCGGGACCCCGCTCACACCCCACCCCGCGCGATCGCGAGCAGGCCGAGGACGCCGGGTTCGGTCATCCGCAGCAGCAGCCAGGGCACCAGCCCGAGCAGCACGGTCACCGCCACCATCGACGTCCCCACCAGCACCTCTACCCGCGTCGCGTCCGAGCGAACGGACGCTGCAGCGACCGGTTCGTCGGACGTTGCGGCTTCGGGGCCGGCTTCGGGGACGCCGTGCCAGACCACCCGCAGCACCCGCAGCAGATAGGCGGCAGCCAGCACCGTGCCGACGACGGCGAGCACGGCGAGCGTCCGCCAGAAGGCAAGGTCACCCTGCGGCGGCCCCTGCCACGCGCCGTAAACTGCCAGCAGCTCGCCCCAGAATCCGGCGAGCCCCGGCAGCCCGAGGCCGGCGACGCAACCGAACGCGAGCAGCGCGCCCAGGTGCGGACTGCCGTCCCGAAGGCCGCGGCCAACCCGGTCCAGCCGGCCGCTGCCCGTACGGTCCTTCAGGCCGCCGACCACCAGGAACAGCAGCGCCGTGATCACTCCGTGCGCCACGTTCGCGAACAGCGCGCCCTGCAACCCCTGCGGCGTGCCGGAGGCGATGCCGAGGGCGACGAAGCCCATGTG
Organism: Angustibacter sp. McL0619; assembly: GCF_049994355.1. Classification (NCBI taxonomy): domain Bacteria; kingdom Bacillati; phylum Actinomycetota; class Actinomycetes; order Kineosporiales; family Kineosporiaceae; genus Angustibacter; species Angustibacter sp. McL0619. Next base: position 4,277,963 of record NZ_CP188257.1, read on the forward strand.
CGCGACCGAGGAGTAGGCGATCAGCCGCTTCAGGTCGCGCTCGACCAGGCAGACCAGCCCACCCCACAGGATCCCCACCACGCCGAGCGCCCCGAGGAACGGCGCCACCTGCGCAAAGCCCTGCGGCACGGTCGGGACGACGATCCGCACCATGCCGTAGCTGCCCATCTTCAGCAGCACGCCGGCCAGCAGCACCGACCCGACCGTGGGCGCCGCGGTGTGCGCGCTCGGCAGCCAGGTGTGCAGCGGCCAGACCGGCACCTTCACGGACAGGCCACCGACCAGCAGCCCGGCGACCACGAGCTGTGTCGTGTGCGACATCCCGGTGCCGTGCGCCGCGGCGAGCTCGACCAGGTCGCTCGTCCCGGTATCCAGCGCCAGCACCAGGATGCCCAGCAGCATCACAGCCGACCCGAGCGCGGTGTACAGCACGAAGCGGGACGCCGCGTCGCGCCGTCCGGCGTCGTCGTGCGGGTCACCCCACCAGCGGATGATCGCCCACATCGGCACCAGCACGATCTCGAAGGCCACGAAGAACAGCACGACGTCCGCCGCGGTGAAGGTGGCCAGCGCACCACCCTCGACCGCCAGCAACGCGACCACGAGCGATCGCAGCGTGCCGGTCGGGGCGCTGTCGCCGGAGGCCACCGCCTCGGGCGAGGCCACCGGCGACTGGCGCGCGGCGTGCACCGTCACGGCCACCCCGAGCGCCGCGGTCAGCACGATCAGCGGCCAGCTGATGCCGTCCACCACCAGGTGCAGCCGGACCCCGAGCGTCGGGATCCACGGCCAGTCGATCTCCAGCGCCGGGCCGGGGCTCTGCCACGGGCGGGCGGCCAGCATCAGCACCGCGCACAGCAGCACGACCGCGCTGGTCACGACGCCGGTCACGGCGGCGACCTGCTCGCCCAGCGCGCGGGGCGCCAGCAGCAGGCCGAGCGAGACCAGCAGCGGCAGGCCGACCGCGAGCAGCAGCAGGTCGCTCATCGCAGCCCCACCCCCACCACGACCGCCACCAGCGCGCCCGCGACCAGCCAGGTCAGGTAGCCGGTGGTGACGCCGGTCTGCGTGCGCCGCAACGCGATCCCGGCCCAACGGCTGGACGTCGCCGACCCCCGCACGTACGCGTCCACCACGTCCTGGTCGCCGGCCGTCACCAGACGGGCCAGCGCGCGAACCGGCCGGACCACGAGCCGGCTCTGCGCGGCGTCCACCCCGAAGCCGGCCGTCAGCACCCGCTGCACCCAGGCCGGCAGCACGGACGCGGGGTCGCCCACCCGCGCGGCCAGCGCCACCGTGCCAGCGACACCGGCGATCGACGCCAACGCGCCGACCAGGGCGGTCACCGGACCCAGATGCACGGTGCCCGGGATGATCGGGGCGAGCAGCAGTAGCCCGCCGGCCACGGTCGGCACCGCGAGCACCAGCAGGACCCCGGTCATCGCGGCCGGAACGGGCACGACCGGCACGGCACCGGCCTCCGCGGCAGCCACCGCCGTCGCACCGGAGTCCTCGGCCAGATCCGCCTCGGCGACCTCGGCCATCTCCTGGTGCGCCTCGGCCGGGGTGTCCCGGACCACCAGCCACCACGCCCGCGCGCAGTAGGCAGCCGTGACCAGGCCGGTGACCAGACCGACGACCAGCACCAGGACGCCGGTCCACGGCTGGGCGCCGTGGATGCCCTCCTCCGCCGCTCCCAGCACGGCCTCCTTGGACCAGTAGCCGGACAACGGCGGTACCCCCGCCAGCGAGGCGAGCCCCAGGGTGAACAGCACCGCGACCAGCGGCGAGCGTCGCCCGGCACCGGCGAGGTCGCCGAGCGCAGTGCTGTGCACCTGGTGCGCCAGCGCCCCGGCCGACAGGAAGAGCAGCGCCTTGAAACCCGCGTGGGACAACAGGTGCACCAGGGACGGCGCCGGGCCGAGCTCGGGCGTGGTGACCGCGATCGCGGCCAGGATGTACGCGACCTGGCTGATCGTCGACCAGGCCAGCACCCGCTTCAGGTCGGTCTGCACACACGCGATCAGGGCAGCGCCCAGCATGGTGACCGCGGTGACCACCGCGAGCGTCGCGCGGGTGTCCGGCGCGGCCAACAGCATGGGCAGCAGGCGGGCCAGCACCACGCCACCGGCGGCCACCATGGTCGCCGCGTGGATCAACGCCGACACCGGCGTCGGGCCCTCCATCGCGTCCGGCAGCCAGGTGTGCAGCGGGAACTGCGCGGACTTGCCGATCACCCCGACCACCAGCAGCAAGGTGGCGACGGTCAGCGTCGTCGTCCCGATCGACGCCAGCTCGCGCGGGCGCAGCAGGACGCTGATGCTCGTCGTCCCGCTGGCCACCCAGAGCACGATGATGCCGAGCACGAAGCCGATGTCGCCGAACCGGGTGACCAGGAACGCCTTCACGGCCGCGGCGCGGGCCGCCTGCCGCTCGCTCTCGTGCCCGACCAGCAGGTACGAGCACAGGCCCATGACCTCCCAGCCGATCAGCAGCAGCACCAGGTCGTCGCTCTGGACGACGACCAGCATCGCGGCCGTGAACAGCGAGACGGTCGAGGCGAACGCCCGGTAGCGGGGGTCCTTGGCCTGGTAGGCGATCGAGTACACCTGCACGCACAGCGCAACGGTGGTGACCATCACGGCGACCACCGCGCTCAGCGCATCGGCGCGGACGGCGAGCTCGATGGTCCCCGCGCCGGTGGGCACCGGCGGCAGCAGCGGGACGGCGACCGCGAAACCGCCGTCGCGAACCTGCACCAGCTCGCTGATCGCCGCGACCAGGGCGGCACCCGTACCGACCACGGCGATGATCGCTTGTCCCGCTCGCTCCCCGCGCGGCAGCAGCAGACCGCACAGCGCAGCCAGAGCCGGTAGCAGGACGACGAGGCGGGCCGCCTGGGCGATCCCGCTCACCTGACGTCCACGGCAGCGGCCGGTGCCTGGTCGACGGCTCCGACCGCCGTGCTCGCCTCGCCGAGGTCGCGGGCGGCGCTCAGGTCGACGTCACCGCGACGGCGGAACAGCAGCATCACCACGGCGAGCGCCAGCCCCACCTCGGCGGCCGCGATCGTGACCACGAAGATGGCCAGCACCTGCCCGCCGTGCAGCTGGTCGCCGTAAGCGGTGTCGAAGGTGACCAGCAGCAGGTTCGCCGAGTTCAGGATCAGCTCGAGACCGACCAGGACGAGCACCGCGTTGCGCCGCGCCAGGACGCCGTACACGCCGGCACCGGCCAGCACGGCGGCGAGCACCATCGGGGGGGCCAGGTGCATCAGTGCTCCCGGTCGTCTCGGGAGAGCACCAGCGCGCTGACCAGGGCGGCCAGCAGCAGCAGCGAGAGCAGCTCGAACGGCAGTGCCCAGGCGCCGAACAGCGAGCGCGCAAGGGGTTGCGCCGCACCGCGTTCGGGGGCGACCACCACGGCGCGACCGCCGGCCGCCAGCAGCAGCGCGGTGCCCAGCAGCCCGGTCACCGCGACCGCGCAGACCGCGGCGGCGAGCCGCTGCACCCAGCCGGCGTTCACCTCGTCCGAACGACCGATCGGCGCGCGGGTCAGCATCAGCGCGAACAGCACCAGCACCACGACGGCGCCGACGTACACCAGCACCTGCACCAGCGCGACGACCTCGGCGCCGAGCACCAGGTAGCAGCCGGCCAGCGCGCCGAGGGCGGTGACCAGCCACAGCGCCGAGTGCACGACCTGCCGGGTCGTCACAGCCAGCACGGCCGACGCCCCGGCGACCAGCCCGAGCAGGGTGAACAGCACGTCGCGGCTGGTCACGAGACGTCCCGGCGCGGTCGGGCCGGGCGGGCGGCGGCGGCGACCTCCTTGGGCTCGGCGGCGCCGGGGTCGGCCGCGGGCGGCGGCGGGACGGTGGCCATCCACTCGCCCAGCCGCTCCTTGCCCTGCAACAGGTCGCGGATGTCCAGCTCGGCGTACTCGAAGTGCGGGGTCCAGTGCAGCGCGTCGAACGGGCAGACCTCGATGCAGATGCCGCAGTACATGCAGAGCGAGAAGTCGATGTCGAAGCGTTCCAGGACGTTGCGCTGGCGCTCGCGCCCGCCCTCGGTGGTGGCCGGCAGGGTCTGCTTGCTGGAGTCGATGTAGATGCACCAGTCGGGGCACTCGCGGGCGCACAGCATGCAGACCGTGCAGTTCTCCTCCAGCAGCGCGATGACCCCGCGGCTGCGTGGCGGCAGGTCCGGGGCGACGTCCGGGTACTCAGCGGTGTGGCTGGGGGTGGCCAGCGTTCTGGCGGTGACCGCCAGGCCCTTCAGCAGCCCGGGGATCATCCGGTCGCGGCGCGCGGCCTCGGCGGGGCTCCCTGCGTCGCGCTCGCGCTCATCCACGGCAGCATCCTGTCAGGCTCGTCGGGTCATCGGTACACGTCGCGGCGGTGAGCCATGCGAAGCACCAGGACCAGCACCTGGTCGTCATGGATCTCGTACACCACCCGGTAGTCGCCGGTGCGCACCCGCCACTCGCCAGCGCCGCCGACGAGCTGGGTTGCGGCCGGGGGCCGTGGATTGTCTGCGAGCAACTCGATGGCGGCCTGGAGCCGACGCCGGACCTGCGGGTCGAACTTGCGTAGCTGGCGCGCTGCCGCGGGGGCGAGAACGACTCGGTAGCTCGTCATACCAGCCCGAGGTCCGCCTTGACGTCCTCCCAGGGGACCGGCTCGCTGCGGGTCTGGACCATCTCCTCGCGTGCCTTTGCAGCGGCGCGGATGTCGGCCATGTCCTCAGCGAGCTCGAGCAGGCGATCGAGGTCTTGCGAGGAGATGACGGCGGCGACGCGGCGACCTCGCCGGGCGATGAACACGGGCTGGTGCTCACGCTCGGCCCTGTCGACGATCTCCGCCAAGTGACTGCGCGCCGCAGAGATGCTCACATCAGGTGTCGCGGTCATGTACAAACAGTACAACTGGAGGGCATGATGTACAACTGACTATCCGATCGCCACCACCACGACGCCGGTGAGGGCCAGTTGAAGCAAGGCCAGCGGGACGAGCACCTTCCACGCCAGCTGCTGCAGCTGGTCCTCGCGCAGCCGCGGCCAGGCCACCCGGATCCAGATCACCAGCACGGCGACGAACCCGGTCTTGAGCAGCGTCCAGAGCCAGCCGAGGGTGTCGCTGAACGGTCCCTGCCAGGCCCCGAGGAACAGCACCGCGGTCAGCGCGGACAGCACCACGATCCCGGCGTACTCGCTGAGCAGGAAGAACGCGAAGCGCAGCCCGGTGTACTCGGTGTACGGCCCGAACACGATCTCGGAGTCCGCGACCGGCATGTCGAAGGGCGGGCGGGTGATCTCGGCGACGCCGCCGACCACGAAGCACACCAAGGCGGGCGCCTGCCAGATCAGCCACCAGGGCTGCCAGGCCTCGCCGATGCCGATCAGCGACAGCGTGCCCGCCGCCATCGCCACGCTGCTCGCGGCCAGCACGATCGGCAGCTCGTAGGAGAGCAGCTGCGCGGCGGTGCGCAGGCCACCGAGCAGCGCGTACTTGTTGGCACTGCTCCAGCCGGCCATCAGCGTGCCCAGCACGCCGACGGCGCTGACCGCCAGCACGAACAGCAGGCCGGCGTCCAAGTCGGCGCCGACCACGGTGGGCGACAGCGGGATGGCCACCATGGCGACCAGGTACGGCACCAGCGCGACGGCGGGCGCGAGCCGGAACACCTTGCCGTCCGCGGCGGCCGGCGTCACGTCCTCCTTCTGCACGAACTTCACGCCGTCGGCGACCAGCTGGGCCCAGCCGTGGAACCCGCCGGCGTACATCGGGCCGAGCCGACCCTGCATGTGCGCCATCACCTTGTGCTCGGTCTGGCCGACCAGCAGGGGCAGGACCAGAAACGCGGCCAGCACGCCGACCACCCGGACGACGGCTTCCAGCGCCTCATTCATCGCGTGGACCCCAGGTCGCGTCCGGCACGCCGGGCGGCAGCGTCTTGCGCCGGGACGGCGAGGTGCCGGCGTCGCTCTCGCCGGGCTCTTTGGCCCCCGGCCACGGCTTGCTAGCCCTGGCCGCCAGCACGAACTCCTTGCGCAGCGGCGTGCCCTGGAAGCCGTCCGGCAGCAGCAGTGGGCGCAGGCCGAGCCCGGTGCCGTCGTCGAACCCGGCGAAGTCCACGCCGAACATCTCGTGCGTCTCGCGCTCATGCCAGGCCGCGCCCGGCCACAGGTCGGTCAGGCTGGCCAACCGCAGGGCGGACGCCGGGACCCGGGTTCGCAGCAGCAGCCGCGGCACCCCGCCCCCGGGCAGCGCGGTCGAGCTGGCCACGTGCACGACGACGTCCACCGACGCCGGCTCGACGTCCGGCTCGTCGACCGCGGACAGCCAGTCGAAGAAGTCCAGCCCGAGGTCCTGGCGCGCCCAGCGCAGCGCGTCGTGCCAACGATCGACCGGGACGTCCAGGCACACCGTGCCCTGACCGTCCGCGGAGGCCGGGACGTCGTCCAGCCCGAGCGCCGCAGCCAGCCCGGCGCCCGCGTCCTGCGGGCTGCTCACGAGGGGCTGCCGGCGGGCTCGAGCGGGCCACCGCCGTCCGCGGCGACCAGCGGTCGGGTGACCTGTGCGGCCGACGGCGGACGGCGACGCTCGGCGATGGCGGCGCCACTGAGGCTCTCGCCAGCGATCTTCTCCTGCAGCCGAAGGATTCCGTGCAGCAGCGCCTCTGGCCGAGGCGGGCAGCCGGGCACGTACACGTCCACCGGGATGATCTGGTCGACGCCCTTGGTGACGCAGTAGGAGTCCCAGTAGGGGCCGCCTGAGTTGCTGCACGCGCCGAACGAGATCACGTACTTGGGCTCGGGCATCTGGTCGTACAGCCGCTTGATGGCCGGTGCCATCTTGTCGGTGACCGTGCCGCTGACCACCATCAGGTCGGCCTGCCGCGGGCCGGGCGCGAACGGGATGACGCCGAGCCGGATGAAGTCGTGCCGGGCCATCGACGCCGCGATGAACTCGATCGCGCAGCAGGCCAGGCCGAAGTTGAAGACCCACAGGCTGTAACGGCGGCCCCAGTTGAGCACCAGCCGCAGCGGACGCGGCGCGGCCTCGGACAGGGGCCCCACGCGCGGCGCGGGCAGGTCGACAGCCACGCCGTCACCCTAGCGCCGCGCACGCCGCGTCGTCCGTGCAGTCGCGGGTGCACCGACGGGTGCGCCCAGGTGGCTGCGATCGCGACCAGGTGAGCGCACCCATCGACGCACACCTGGCACATCGGGCGCCCGGCGTCCGACATGCGAGACGATTGCCAGGGCCGCGTTCGCTCGCTCGTACCGTTGTCGTGACCCCCCGTCACGTCCAGCACCGGAGTACGCCGTGCCCGCCCCCCACCTGCGCTTCCCCCTCGTCGCCGCGCTCGCCGCCACCGCCGTCGTCACGCTCGGCGCCTGCGCCCCGCAGGACGACAGCCCGTCGGCCGCGTCCTCCGGCACCGCCAGTGCTAACGCGTGCACCAAGGACTCCCTGGCCACCCACACCAAGGGCACCTTCACCGTCGGCACGGACAAGCCCGCCTACGAGCCGTGGTTCGTGGATGACGACCCCAGCAACGGCAAGGGCTTCGAGTCGGCCGTCGCGTACGCCGTGGCCGACAAGCTCGGTTTCGCGCAGCCCGACGTCAAGTGGGAGGTCGTGAGCTTCAACCAGGCCACCGCCCCGGGCCCGAAGGCGTTCGACGTCGACATCAACCAGATCTCGATCACCGACGAGCGCAAGAAGAACCTCGACTTCTCCTCCGGCTACTACGACGTGGCCCAGGCCGTCGTGACCGTCAAGGGCAGCAAGGCCGAGAACGCCGCCAGCATCGCCGACCTGAAGAAGCTGAAGATCGGCGCCCAGGTGGGCACCACCAGCTACACCGCCGCCACCGAGACCATCGCCCCCGACCAGAAGGTCGCCGTCTACAACACCAACGACGACGCCAAGGCGGCACTGTTGAACGGCCAGATCGACGCGCTCGTCGTGGACCTGCCCACCGGCCTCTACCTGGCCGCGGCGGACCTGAAGGACGGCAAGCTCGTCGGCCAGATCCCCACCACCGGCACGCCCGAGCAGTTCGGCATGGTGCTCGACAAGGGCAGCGCGCTCACCGCCTGCGTCTCCCAGGCGGTCGACGCACTGCGGGCCGACGGCACCCTCGACAAGCTCGAGCAGCAGTGGCTCACCAGCACCGCCGGCGCCCCCGTCCTGAAGTGACGACGTCGGCGTGAGCACGTACGCGCCGTCCGCGCGGCAGGTCGAGCGGCTGGCCTACCGTCAAAGGCGAGCGGTCCGGTCGGCCGTCATCGGCCTGGTCAGCACCCTGGTCGTCGTCACCGTCGTCCTCACGGTGCTGGTCAACAGCCCTGGCTGGCCGCGGGTCAAGGCCAGCTTCTTCGACTGGGACGTCGCCAAGGCGTCGCTGCCTGACATCCTGGTCGGCCTGTGGCTCAACGTCCGGATCATGGTCGTGTGCGCCGTCTTCATCCTGATCTTCGGGATGGCGCTGGCGATCATGCGCACCCTGCGCGGGCCGGTGTTCTTCCCAATGCGGGCCTTCGCCACGGCATACGTCGACCTCTTTCGCGGCATGCCGCTCCTGCTGGTGCTGCTGCTGGTCGGCTTCGGCGTGCCGGGTCTGCGGCTGCAGGGCCTGCCGAGCAGCGTGCTGTTCTACGGCTGCGTGGCGCTGGTACTCACCTACTCGTCCTACGTCGCCGAGGTGTTCCGGGCCGGCATCGAGTCCGTGCACCCGAGCCAGCTGGCCGCCGCCCGGGGGCTCGGGCTCTCCTACCCGCAGACCATGCGCTATGTCGTTGTGCCGCAGGCGGTCCGGCGGGTCGTCCCACCCCTGCTGAACGACCTGGTCAGCCTGCAGAAGGACTCCGGCCTGATCTCCATCCTCGGCGTCATCGACGCCATCCGGGCCGCGCAGATCGCGCAGGCCGAGTACGCCAGCTTCACGCCGTACGTCGTGGCCGGCATCTGCTTCGTCCTGCTGACCATCCCGCTGACGCGGCTGACCGACCGGGTGGCCCGCAAGCAGGGCTGGCAGGGCGCGGGGGGTGTGCCGTGAGCGACCACCTGCTGCGGGTCAGCGGGCTGCGAAAGGCCTACGGCGACAACGTCGTCCTGGACGGCCTGGGCCTGGACGTCGACCCGCACCAGTGCATCGCACTGATCGGCGCGTCAGGATCGGGCAAGTCGACGCTGCTGCGCTGCATCGACCTGCTCGAGGTGGTGGACGACGGCGTGATCGAGCTGGCGGGGGACGACATCACCGACCCGCGAGTGGACGCCGACGCCGTCCGGGCCCGGATCGGGATCGTGTTCCAGGCCTACAACCTGTTCCCGCACCTGCGGGTGCTGGACAACATCACGCTGTCCCCGCGCAAGGTGCACGGCACCAGCCGCGACCAGGCCGAGGACGAGGCGATGGCGCTGCTGCGCCGGGTCGGGTTGCAGGACAAGGCGAAGGCCTGGCCGGACGAGCTGTCCGGCGGGCAGCAGCAGCGGGTCGCGGTGGCTCGCGCACTGGCGACGAAGCCGGTGCTGATGCTGCTCGACGAGGTGACCAGCGCGCTGGACCCGGAGCTGGTCGGCGAGGTGCTCGCGATGCTGCGCGACCTCAAGGGCGACGGGATGACGATGCTGATGGCGACCCACGAGATGTCCTTCGCCCGCGACGTCGCCGATCAGGTCGTGTTCCTGGACGCCGGCCAGGTCCGCGAGTCCGGACCGCCCGAGCAGGTGTTCGGCGACCCGCGCGAGCCGAGGACGCAGCAGTTCCTGCGCCGAGTGGTGGACTCCGGCCGGCTCTGACTCCGATCACGCAGAGTGACCGGACGAGGAGGACGGATCACCCCGATCGCCGCTTCAGGTGGCGATTCGGGCGCCGAGGTGATCAGCAGGAGACGCCACGTCTCGACTGACCCGAGGAGAGAACATGCGAACCTTCACCCTGGCACTGGGCTTGAGCGCGGCCCTGGTCGTAGGCGCGGCGAGCCCCGCACTGGCCGCGCAGGGAACGCCGCAGCGGCCCGGCGGACAGGTCACCCCCGTTGCTCCGTCCGACAACGGCGGCGACAACGGCTGGGGCAACTGCGGCCACAACTCCAGCACCGGGCACCCGCACAGCGACCCGGCCGGCGGTGGGAACGGCGGCTACCACAAGGGCGACGGCTGCGGCGCCGTCCCGACCGACCCGACCGACCCGACCGACCCCACCGACCCCACCGACCCCACCGACCCGGGCGGCCCGATCAACGTCTGACCCGCGGCTCCTGACGGCCCAACCGGACGGGCCCATACTGACGCCATGGCCTACGACAGGGTGCTGGCGCAGCGGATCCGGGACGCCACTGCGGGCGAACCGGGACTCAGCGAGAAGGCGATGTTCGGTGGGCTCGCCTTCCTCGTGCGCGGCAACATGGCGGTCGCGGCCAGCGGCCAGGGCGGGGTGCTGCTGCGGATCGATCCGGCTGACGCCGAGTCGCTGACCAGCCAACCGCACGTCGAGCGGTTCGAGATGCGCGGCCGGGCGATGAACGGCTGGCTGGCCGTGCACCCTGAGGCGTTGCAGACGGACGCCGAGCTGCAGGCCTTTGTGGACGTCGGCCTGTCCTACGCGCGATCCCTGCCGGCGAAGTAGGGGGCTGATGGACGGCGAGCGCTCCCGGGGGCGGGTGCTCGCTGACTGGGCGTGGCCTGGGCACCCCGACCGGTGGCGCGAGGTCCCGCGACGGCTGCGGCCGACCATGGTGTCGGTGACCCGGCTGACCTCGGCTGCAGTGGTCGCCTTCCTGTTCTCGGCCGCGCTGACCGACGGCGCCCTTGACCTGACCGGCCCGCTGACCGCGCTGCTCGTCGTCCAGGCATCGGCGTTCTCCACGATCAAGATGGGCGCGGTCCGGGTCGGCGCGGTGCTCGCCGGGATCCTGGTGGCCACGGTGCTGTCGGCCTGGGTCGGGCTGACCTGGTGGAGCCTCGGCGCCGCGATCGCGATCTCGCTCGTGCTGGCCAAGGGGCTGCGGCTGGGCGAGCAGGCGCTGGAGGCCCCGATCAGCGCCATGCTCATCCTGGGCGTGAGCAACCACGACGTCGCAGCCGAGACCCGGATCCTGAACACCCTGATCGGTGCGGCCGTCGGGGTGTCGTTCAACCTGCTCTACCCGCCGGCGATGCCGACGGCCGCGGCCGCCGGGGAGCTGCGTCGCGTCGCCGACGCCGGCGCGGCCCCGCTGGACGCCGCGGCGGACGCGCTGGTCGACAGCCCGGTGACCCGGGCCGAGGTGGAGGAGTGGATCGACCGGGTCCGAGCCGCGAACCGGTACGTCGCGTCGGCGACCGGCGTCCTCGCGCGGCTCAAGGACAGCAGGCGCTTCAACACCCGGGCGCTGGGGACGGTCGACGTCGAGCCGGTGCTGAAGTCGGGGCTCGACACACTCGAGCACTGCCTGCTGGCGATCCGTGCGCTGTTCACCGTGATCCAGGCCGAGATCCCGGCGACCGACGAGCCGGAGGACCCCTACGGCTCCGAGCTGCGCGCGGCCTTCGCGGTGGTGCTGCACGACACCGCCGACTGCCTGCGCGCCTTCGGCAACCTGGTCGTCGCCGAAGCCGAGGGGCGCGAGCAGGAGACCGAGCAGGCGCTAGCGGAGAGCCTGGACATCCTGCGCGAGACCAAGGCGATCCTGACCGAGCTGATCATGGTCGACGCCGCGCACAACACCTCGTCGTGGCTGCTGCGCGCGTCCGTCCTGGCCGCCGTGGAGCAGCTCCTGTCCCGGCTGGACCTGGAGGACCGCGCCCGCGTCCACCAGCGGTGGAAGGAGGAGCAGGCACGTCGGCCTATGGCCCAGCTACCCCGGGTGGTGGAGAGCGTGCTGCCGCATCCGGAGCGGCCGTATCCGCGCGGTCTGCAGCCGGACCGGCTCAAGCGCCGCGGTGATGTCGGCGGTCGTGACTAGGGTCGGCGACACAGCGTGTGGGCGAACCCGAGCTCAGACCCAGCGCAGCAGGCCCCGCCGCCACGCGTGCGCCAGCCCGACCGCGAGGACGCCGAGGAACACGCCCATCTCGGCCAGCGTCCGCCAGCCGAACCCGGGCAGCGTCAGCACCGTGGCCCAGGGCAGCAGGTACATCGCGTCCACTGCGAACACCACGTACAGGTACGCGTAGAGGTAGTAGCGGATGTTCGACTGCGCCCACCCGTCACCGACCGGGTCGACCCCGCACTCGTACGTCGTCAGCTTGCCGGGCGTGGGGGCGGCGGGACGCAGCAGCCTGGTGCCCTGGGTGCCCGCCAGGAACAGCGCGACACCGCTGAGGACGACGAGCCCGACGATCGCGTACGGCGGCAGCTGGTGCACGTCGTCACCCTAGCGAGCCGGTTGGCGGGCCGACGATCGTCGGCCCGAACCGGACGAGCACCCGGACTACCGTGCCGCGCTCGGACGAGCGCACCTGGACCAGGTCGCACAGCTGGTTCGCGATCCAGACCCCGCGACCGCCATCGACCTCGGGGCCCGGCATCCGGCGTCCCACCAACGGGTCGTCGATCCGGCCGTCGTCGCGGACCTCGCAGACCAGATGGTCCTCGGTACGCCAGAACCTCAGCACGCCGGTGGGCGCGCCGTGCCGCAGGCTGTTGGTGGTGAGCTCGGCCACCGCCAGGACGAGGTCGTCGGCCCGGCCAGGGCCGAGTCCCGCGTGCCGGGCGAACGCGGACACAGCGTGCCGGACGTCGGCCAGCTCACCCTTCGCGAACGTCCGGCGCTGGTGCACGGCCGGCGGCTCGGGCAGCGACCCCGCGAACAGCTCCTCGACCAGCAACGCACCGGCGTAGGACCTGCTGCCTTGCTGCCGGCCCGCCTCGATCAGCGCCGGGTGGCTCCGCCGGGCACCATGCAACGCGTCTTCGTCCAGCTCGGACACGTCGTAGGGGCAGCGCAGCCAGAGCGGCTCGTCGGGCGAGACCGCGACGTTCAGCAGCGCCTCGTGCAGGGCGCACTCGGCCATCTCGGCCGGCCCGCGGCCGAACCAGATCGGCTCCCCCACGCCGCGCAACGGCTCGCCGTGCGCACCGTGGCGGTCCACGAACTCTCGCCACGCCGGGATGATCCGCGCCGGGTTGTCGCCCAGCTCGGACATGTCCACCAGCTGAACCTCGTCGGCGTCGCTGCCCAGCGCGTCCGCGAACGCCTCGAGCCGCGGCTGGGGCACGGCCACCAGGCACGGCTGGCCGAGCTCGAGGCCGTCCCGGACGAATCCCACGGTGCCGTCGAGGAACTGCGAGTCGCCGTCGTAGAGCAGCGCCTCGTGCTGGTAGCCGCTGTGTTGTCGCGTAGTGCCTTCTTCCCGAGCGGGGAACCTCTGGCCCTCGCCGACAAGTTACTCCCGGCTCGCGTCCGCGGATCGAAAACTTTTCCTGTCCAAATGCCGGTCAAGCGCGCATCCGGATCGTGGGCGACCTACGATGACGTAGGTAGTGCATACCCGGTTCAGCGAGGCGATGACAGCGCAGATGAAGCACCCGACGAGTGGCAAGCAGGTCCGCAAGCTCGACCGTGTGGTGATCCGATTCGCGGGTGACTCCGGTGACGGCATGCAGCTCACGGGTGATCGATTCACGTCCGAGACGGCGGCCCTGGGCAACGACCTGTCGACGCTGCCGAACTTCCCCGCCGAGATCCGCGCTCCGCAGGGCACCCTGCCCGGCGTGTCCAGCTTCCAGCTGCACTTCGCGGACCACGACGTGCTCAGCCCGGGCGACGCGCCGGACGTGCTGGTCGCGATGAACCCGGCCGCCCTGAAGGCCAACATCCGGGACGTGCCGCGCGGCGCGATGGTGCTGCTGGACACCGACGAGTTCACCAAGCGCAACCTGGCGAAGGTCGGCTACGCCGCCAACCCGCTGGACGACGGGTCCCTGGACTCCTACCACGTGCACGCCGTGGGGCTCACCTCGATCACCGTCGAGGCGCTGTCCGACTACGACCTGACCCGCAAGGAGAAGGAGCGGGCGAAGAACATGTTCGCCCTCGGCCTGCTCTCCTGGCTGTACGACCGCCCGACGGAGGGCACCGAGTCCTTCCTGCACGCGAAGTTCGCCAAGAACCCCGAGATCCTCAAGGCGAACCTCGCAGCGCTGCACGCCGGCTGGAACTACGGCGAGACCACCGAGGACTTCGCGGTCCGGTACTCGATCGCGCCGGCGCCGATGGCCACCGGCACGTACCGCAACATCACCGGCAACACGGCGCTGGCCTACGGGCTGGTGGTCGGCGCGCACCGGGCCGGTCGCCCGCTGCTGCTGGGCTCGTACCCGATCACGCCGGCGTCCGACGTCCTGCACACTCTGTCCGGCCTGAAGCGGTTCGGTGTCACGACCTTGCAGGCCGAGGACGAGATCGCCGGCATCGGCGCGGCGCTCGGCGCCGCGTTCGGCGGTGCCGTGGGCGTCACCAGCACGTCCGGCCCGGGCATCTCACTGAAGTCCGAGACCATCGGACTGGCCGTCTCCCTCGAGCTGCCGCTGGTGATCTGCGACATCCAGCGCGGCGGGCCGTCGACCGGCCTGCCCACCAAGACCGAGCAGAGCGACCTGCTGCAGGCCATGTACGGCCGCAACGGCGAGGCCCCGGTGCCGATCATCGCGCCGAGCTCGCCGGCCGACTGCTTCGACGCGGCCATCGAGGCGGTGCGCATCGCCACCACCTACCGCACCCCCGTGCTGCTGCTCTCGGACGGCTACCTGGCCAACGGCTCCGAACCCTGGCGGATCCCGGAGATCACCACCCTGGCGGACATCTCCGTCGAGCTGACCACCAGCCCGAACGCCACCGACGACGACGGCAGCCCTGTGTTCCATCCGTACCTGCGCGACCCGCAGACGCTGGCCCGGCCGTGGGCCGTGCCGGGGACGCCGGGTCTGGAGCACCGGGTGGGTGGGATCGAGAAGGCTGACATCACCGGCGACATCAGCTACGACCCGGACAACCACGACCACATGGTCCGGCTGCGGCAGGCCAAGACCGACGGCATCGCGGCCACGATCGACCCGCTGGTGGTGGACGACCCGGCCGACGCGAGCGGTCGCACGGCCGACGTGCTGCTGCTGGGTTGGGGGTCGACGTACGGGCCGATCTCGGCCGCGGTGCGCGAGGCACGCAACCAGGGCATGCGGGTGGCCCAGGCGCACCTGCGTCACCTGAACCCGTTGCCGCGCAACGTCGGCGAGGTGCTGCGGGCCTATCCGCGGGTGATCGTGCCCGAGATGAACCTGGGTCAGCTGTCGCTGCTGCTGCGAGGCAGGTTCCTGGTCGACATCCAGGGCTACAACCAGGTGCGCGGCATGCCGTTCACCACCCACGAGCTGGTCAGCGTGATCAGCGCGGCCGTCACCGAGCAGGCGGGCGCCTCGGCCCGACCGGTGCCCGCGCGGTCGCAGGAGGAGCAGTCATGAGCATCGACCTCGGGATGCCGGGGGGTCCGTCCGGGCTGGCCGGCGTGCCGACGCTGCCGGAAGGCGCTGCGCCGCAGACGAAGAAGGAGTTCACCTCCGACCAGGAGGTCCGCTGGTGCCCGGGCTGCGGCGACTACGCCGTGCTGGCCACCATGCAGGGCTTCCTGCCCGAGCTCGGCCTGCGCCGCGAGAACGTCGTGTTCATCTCGGGCATCGGCTGCTCCAGCCGCTTCCCGTACTACATGAACACGTACGGCATGCACTCGATCCACGGCCGCGCCCCAGCCATCGCGACGGGGCTGGCCGTGTCCCGTCCCGACCTGTCGATCTGGGTGGTCACCGGCGACGGCGACGCCCTGTCGATCGGCGCCAACCACCTCGTGCACGCGTTGCGGCGCAACGTGAACCTGAAGATCCTGCTGTTCAACAACCGGATCTACGGGCTGACCAAGGGCCAGTACTCGCCGACGTCCGAGCGCGGCACGGTCACCAAGTCGACCCCGGCCGGCTCGGTCGACAACCCGTTCAACCCGGTCTCGCTCGCGCTCGGCGCGGAGGCGACGTTCGTGGCGCGAACGCTGGACTCCGACCGCAAGCACCTGACCGAGGTGCTGCGGGCGGCTGCCCAGCACCGCGGGACGGCGCTGGTGGAGATCTACCAGAACTGCCCGATCTTCAACGACGGCGCGTTCGCGGTGCTGAAGGACCGTGAGTCCGCCGAGGCTCGGCTGCTTCGCCTTCGGCACGGCGAGCCGATGACGATCGGTGAGGGCGAGGCGGCCACGGTGGTGGTGCGCGGGCCGCACGGCGGGCTGGACGTCGTCCCGGCCGCCGACGCCAACCCGGCGGACGTCGTCACGCACGACGCGCACGCCGACGACCCGACGCTCGCCTTCGCGATCTCACGGCTGGACACCCGGGACATGGCCCACGTGCCGGTCGGCATCTTCCGCGACGTTGCGCGCCCGACGTACGACGACCTGGTGCGCGAGCAGGTGACGACGGCGAGCGCGGACGGCCCGCCGACCACGGAGGCGCTGCAGGCCCTCATCTCGGGCAACGACACCTGGACGGTCGGCACCGGGGTGTGAGCAGTCCCGACCCACGCTCTGCCGACCCACGCCCTGCCGCCCCACGCCCTGCCGACCCACGCCCTGCCGACCCACGCCCTGCCGACCCAGGCCCTGCCGAGCACGCCCGGCTGGGCACGGCGTACGGCGCTGGCGCGTTCCTGCTGTGGGGCGTGTTCCCGCTGTACTTCCACGCTCTGGAGCCAGCCGGTGCCGTCGAGATCGTCGTCAACCGCGTGGTGTGGTCGCTCCTGGTGTGCCTGCTCGTCCTCGCCGTCACCCGGCAGGTCGGCTGGGTCCGCCCGATGCTCGCCAACCCTCGCCAGCTCGGCTGGCTCGCGCTCGCCGCCGTATGCCTCTCGTTCAACTGGGGCGTCTACGTGTACGGCGTGAACTCGGGCCGAGCCGTCGAGGCAGCGCTCGGCTACTTCATCAACCCACTCGTCACCGTGCTGCTCGGCGTGCTGGTGCTGCGCGAGCACCTGCGCCGGCTGCAGTGGGCAGCGGTCGCGCTCGGTGCGGTGGCCGTCGTCGTCCTGACGATCGGCTACGGGCACCTGCCGTGGATCGCCCTGGCCCTGGCCCTGTCGTTCGCGTCCTACGGGCTGCTGAAGAAGCACGTCGGGGCGAACGTCGGCGCGATCGCCAGCCTCACAACGGAGACGGCGGTGCTGTTCCCGACGGCCGCGGCGACCTTGGTGTGGCTCGAGGTCACCGGGCGTGGGACGTTCACCGAGGATCCCCCCGGTCACGGCCTGCTGCTCGCTACCACCGGCATCGTCACCGTCGTGCCGCTGCTGCTCTTCGCCGCAGGGGCTCGACGCGTGCCGCTGGTCACCATGGGCCTGCTGCAGTTCATCACGCCCGTACTGCAGCTGCTCTGCGCCGTGCTCTTCCTCGGCGAGACCGTACCGCCGTCGCGCTGGGTCGGCTTCGCGATCGTCTGGGCGGCTCTGGGCCTGCTCACCGTGGATGCGGGCCGCGCTTACCGGCGGCCCGCCAGCCCGCAGGACCTCGAGCCGGCGGTGCTCTCCGGGCCGTGACCGGCACCCGGCCGAGCTCACTCGCGCCGGACCTCGGCCCGCAGCGCGTCGGCGACGCCGATCATGATGCGTGCGTACGGCAGCACCGCCGTCCCGCGGTCGGTCAGCCGGACGCCGGTCGGCCCGCGCTCGAACAGCCGGCAGCCGAGCCGGCGTTCGAGCACCTGGATCCGCTGGCTCAGCCCGGGCTGGGAGTACCCCAGCATGGGTGCGGCCTCGGTGATCGACCCGATCTCGGACACGTGCACGAAAGCACGCAGCAGTGCGACGTCCACGAACTACCCCCTTCGACAGACGCCCACACCCTCGCCCCACGGCGTCTGCGGTCATCTTGCGCGAAGGGCGCCAATGGTGTCAACCGTCACGCGCCGGACATGTCAACCGGATCCGACATACCGTCAGGCCAGCGAGACCGCGAGCTGCTCGAGGTGGTCCATCGCCTCCTGCATGCCACCCTCCATCCCGGAGTTGATGTGCGCATCGCGGTGCTCGACACAGCTGTGCTGCACCAGCATGGTCAGCGTCGTGCGGCCGTCCTGCTCGGTGAAGGTGACGGTGTTGACCGCCTCACCGTCCGGCGTGCCCTCGAACACCTCGGTGCCGACGATGCGCTCGTTCGGGACGATCTCGCGGAACACGCCGTGGAAGGCGACCTCGAAGCCGCCGTTCGCGGTCATGACGTAGCGCCAGGAGCCGCCCACCCGCAGGTCGATCTCGGCGCTGGTGACCTCGCCGCGGTCGCCGCTCCACCAGCGCTTGACCAGGTCCGGCGTGGTGTAGGCCCGGTAGACCAAGTGCCTTGGTGCGTCGAGCTCGCGCGTGATCAGGATCTGGGTGTCGCTGGGCAGCGTCACCACTGCCGTGCCGGTGCTGGTCTGTGCCATCTCAGTTCTCCATGTCCTTGAGCTCCGCGAGCACGTCGTCCAGCTTGGCGAAGCGCTCCTCCCAGTCCCGCTCGAAGCGGCGCACCCACTCGTGGATCGACTGGAGCGGCTCGGCGTTCAGCCGGTACAGCCGCTGACGCCCCTCACCCCGGACGTCCACCAGACCCACCTCCCTCAGCACGCGCAGGTGCTTGGACACCTGCGGCTGGGCCAGCTCGAGCAGTGCGACCAGCTCACCGACCGGCCGCTCGCCGCCAGCCAGCAGGTCGAGGATCTGCCGGCGCCGCGGCTCGGCCACAGCGTTGAACGCGTCGGTCGTGGTTGCTGCTCGGGCCATGCCACAATCATATGCCGATATCGGCATACGTCAAGTGGGCGCAGATCTCCGGGCATCGCATACGTGGTTGCAGCGAACTGGGGGTGATCACCCCCGCAAGGCTGCAACCACGACTGCAACCAGCCGAGGCACGACCCAGCAGTGCTAGGGGGTCGACGCCCCGCGGGCGGTGGAGGCCGTGGTCGCAAGGGCGGGTGCGACCTCGACGGCGACGGTCCGGCCCGAGTAGTGCCAGACCGCCGCGGCCATCTGGCCGACATCCACCTGGAGCGTCGAGGCGTTGCGCGCCCAGCCCCCTGCGGTCCACAGCGCCGGCGCACGCCACGGCCGGACGGCGGCCAGCAGGTCCGCCGGGGCATCCGCTCGAGGCTGGACGGCGATCACCGCCGGGTGCCGCTTCGGGCCGGGCACCAACGCGATCCGTGAGACGGCGGACCACGGCAGCTGCAGCCGCGCCGCGCCGTCGTCGAGGTGGATGCCCCCGCCGTCCACGACCAGTCCCGTGAAGGGCGCCCGCAGGTTCACCAAGCAGCGGCACCGGTACCAGAGCCGCCGGCCCATGACGAACAGGGCGAGCAGGCCGAGGACCCCGGTCAGCTCGCCGGCGACGAACGCGGCGAGCCCGGCGGAGCCGTCGGATGAGGTCAGCGCGGCCCGGAAGCCGATCACCACGGCGCACGCAGCGGCGAGCACGGCGAGCAGTCCGAACGTCGCAGCTCGGGCGTGCCACCGACGTTCGGCTCGTGCGTCCACCAGGACCACCAGCGAGTCATCGATCACGACGGGAGGCTAGTGGATCTTTTCGTCACGCAGTCACAACGTCGGCGCAAAGCGCCTGTTCGGGCGTGCCGTCAGGCGGAGCGCTCGACGACGCCATCGGCGAGCAGCGCCAGCGCCGTCTTGACCTGGCCGTCCGGCAACGGCTCGAGAGCCGCGTGCGCAGCGTTCGCCCAGAGCCGGGTGGTCTGCCGGGCCCGCTCCATCGCCGGGTGCGCCCGCAGCAGCCCGAGCGCCTCGGCGTGCCGGGCGTCGTCGGTCAGGTCGCTGGCCAGCAGCTCGAGCAGCCGCAGGTCCGCCGGGTCGTCCGACTCACGGGCGTACAGCACCGGCAGGGTCGCCACGCCCTCGCGCAGGTCGGTGCCAGGCGTCTTGCCGGACTCGCCGGAGTCCGAGTCCAGGTCGATCAGGTCGTCGGCCAGCTGGAAGGCGACACCGATCCGCTCGCCGTACTCGCGCATCAGGTCGATGGTCGCCTCGTCCGCGCCGCCGAACCAGGCGCCGAAACGGCCCGCGGTGGCGATCAGCACGCCGGTCTTCTCGGCCAGCACGGTCAGGTAGTGCTCCACTGGGTCCTGACCCTCGGCCGGGCCGACGGTCTCGCGGATCTGGCCGGAGCAGAGCATCTCGAAGGTAGCCGCCTGCACCCGGACGGCCTCGGCGCCGAGGTCGGCGACCAGCTGCGAGGCTCGAGCGAACAGCAGGTCGCCGGTCAGGATCGCCACGGTGTTGCCCCAGCGGGCGTTGGCGCTCTGCGAGCCACGACGCAGCGCGGCCTCGTCCATCACGTCGTCGTGGTACAGCGATGCCAGGTGGGTCAGCTCGACCACGACCGCAGCCTTGACCACGTCGTCGTTGACCTTGCCCGCCTGCGGTCCGGCCTGCGAGGCAAGCACCGTCAGCAGCGGACGGAACCGCTTGCCGCCGGCCTCCAGCAGGTGCCCGGCGGCCGTCGCGATGTAGTTGTCGACATGGCCGACGGACTCGTGCAGCGACGTCTCGACCCGCGCCATGGCGTCCTCGACCGTGGTCGCCAGCTCCGCGTCGTCCAACGGCAGCCCGAACGACTGCGCGCCGCTCATCAGGTGCTCACGGCAGGAACAGGGCTGAGCGGCTCGCCAGATCGAGCAGCGGGCCGGGCAGCACTCCCAGCAGCAGGGTCATCAGCACGCCGACGGAGATCGCCACAGTGGTCAGAATGCTCGGCACCGCGACGACCGTGCCCTCGACGTCCGGGTCGGAGAAGTACATGAGCACGATGATGCGGACGTAGAAGAACGCCGCGATCGCGCTCGACACGACACCGACCACCGCCAGCCAGGTGCCGCCGTTCGCCACGGCCGCCGAGAACACCGCGAACTTGCCGGTGAAGCCTGAGGTCAGCGGGATGCCCGCGAAGGCCAGCAGGAACAACGTGAAGACGGCGGCCAGCACGGGCGAGCGGCGAGCCAGGCCCGCCCACTGCGACAGGTGCGTGGCCTCCCCCGCGCTGTCCCGCACCAGGGTCACCACGGCGAAGGCGCCGATCGTGGTGAAGCCGTAGGCCGCCAGGTAGAACATCGAGCCGGACAGGCCGCTGCGGTCGAAGGCCAGCACGCCGACCAGGATGAAGCCGGCATGCGCGATCGAGGAGTAGGCCAGCATGCGCTTGATGTCGGTCTGCGTGATGGCCAGCACCGAACCGACCAGCATGGTGAGGATAGCCACGACCCACAGGATCGGCTGCCAGTCCCAGCGGGCCGGCGCCAGCGCGACGTAGAACACGCGCAGCATCGCGCCGAAGGCCGCCACCTTGGTGCAGGCCGCCATGAAGCCGGTGACCGGCGTGGGGGCACCCTGGTAGACGTCCGGCGTCCACATGTGGAACGGCACCGCGCCGACCTTGAACAGCAGCCCGATCGAGACCATCGCGATGCCGATGAACATCATCGGGTCGGCGTCGCCGCGGTTGCTGATCGCGGTGCTGATGTCCGACAGGTAGAGGCTGCTCGAGAAGCCGAAGAGCATGGCCGCGCCGAACAGGAAGAACGCTGACGAGAAGGCGCCCAGCAGGAAGTACTTCAGCGCAGCCTCCTGCGAGAGCAGGCGACGGCGACGAGCCAGCCCGCACAGCAGGTACAGCGGCAGTGAGAGCACCTCGAGCGCGACGAACAGGGTCAGCAGGTCGTTGGACGCGGGGAACAACATCATCCCGGCGATCGAGAACAGGGCGAGCGGGAAGACCTCGGTCTGCACCCAGCCCGCCCGCGCCGTAGCGGCCTCGTACGCCGACCCCGGGACGCTGGCGGCCTGGGAGGTGAACGCGTCACCTTCGTTGCCGGCGAAGCGCTCGGCCATGGTGAGCACCGCGAGGATGGCCAGCACCAGGATCGTGCCCTGCAGGAACAGCGCCGGCCCGTCGATCACGACGGCACCGGCCGCCGTGGTGGCCTTCTTGTGGTCGGTGGCCAGGATGACGGCCACGAACGCGGCGACCAGGCCGACCAGCGTCACCGCGACCTGGACCACGTAGCGCGAACGGCGCGGCGCGAACGCCTCGACCAGGACGCCGACCATCGCCGCACCGAGCACGATGAGCATCGGGGCGACGAGGTGGTACGAGATCGACGGCGCGTGCACGTCGGCCGTGACCAGGGCGTTCACTTCGAGGTCCCTTCGGCTGCGGGGGCGACCTTTGGTGCGGGGTCGGTGACGCCCACGACGGTCATGGTGCTCTTCACGGCCGGGTTGACCACGTGCAGCACGAGGTTGGGGAACACGCCCAGGCCGATGATCGCGACCAGGATCGGCGCGACCACCCATGCCTCGCGGGTGGTGAGGTCCTTGATGGTGGTGGCGCTCTCCGGCTTCGGGCCGGTCATCATGCGCTGGTACATCAGCAGGATGTAGATGGCCGCCAGGATGATGCCGAGGGTGCCGATCACGCCGGCCGCCGGGTACCGCGCGAAGGTACCGACCAGCACCAGGAACTCGCTGACGAAGCTCGACAGGCCTGGCAGCGCGAGCCCGGACAGGCCGGCCACCAGGAACACTCCGGCGATCAGCGGGGTGACCCGTTGCCAGCCGCCGAAGTCCGGGATGCGCCGCGAGCCCCGCCGCTTGACCAACATGGCGGCCACCAGGAAGAGCGCCGCGGTGGAGAAGCCGTGGTTGACCATGTAGAGCGTTGAGCCGCTCTGCCCCGGCGAGGTCATCGCGAAGATGCCCATCACGATGAACCCGAAGTGCGAGATCGAGGTGTACGCGATCAGCCGCATGATGTCGGTCTGCCCGATCGCCAGCAGCGCGCCGTAGATGATCGAGATCAGCGCGAGCACGATCACCGTCGGGGTCGCCCACTTCGCGGCGTCCGGGAACAGCGGCAGGCAGAACCGGATCATCCCGAAGGTGCCGACCTTGTCCAGCACGCCGACCAGCAGGACGGCCACCGGCGGCGGCGCCTCGGCCGCGGCGTCCGGCAGCCAGGTGTGCACCGGGAACATCGGTGCCTTGACCGCGAACGCGAAGAAGAACCCGAGGAACATCAGCCGCTCGGCGCCGACCCCCATGTGCAGCCCGGTCAGGTTGCTGAGCAGGAAGCCGTCGGGGCCACCGGGGCCTGCGAAGTACAGCGCGATGACCGCGACCAGCATGATCAGCCCGCCGGCCAGCGAGTAGAGCAGGAACTTCACCGCGGCGTACTGGCGCTGCTCGGCGCCGAAGGACCCGATCAGGAAGTAGACCGGGATCAGCATCGCCTCGAAGAAGACGTAGAACAGGAAGACGTCGGTGGCCGCGAACACGCCGACCATGAACGTCTCCAGCACCAGGATCAGCGCGAAGTAGTTCTGCTCGCGGCGGCCGACCTCGGGCACGTCGTGCCAAGCGGCCAGGATGCATACCGGGGTGAGCGCGGCGGCCAGCGCGATCAGCACCAGCGCGATGCCGTCGACGCCGACCGCGTAGCTGACCCCGAACTGCTCGATCCAGTGGTGCTGCTCGGTGAACTGGAACTGCGGCCCGTTCTTGTCGAACTGCAGGGCCATCACCACGACCAGGCCGAGGGTGAGGACGGAGACAGCCAGCGCGATGTGCTTGGCCCGAGCGACCAGACCCTCCGGCAGCGCGGCGACCACGGCCGCACCGACCAGCGGAACGGCACCGATCACGGTGACCAGCGACAGGCTGCTCATCGGATCACCGCCAGAGTGCCCAGGATGACGACGACGCCGGCCAGCATGCTCAAGGCGTACGAACGCACGAAACCGTTCTGCCACCTTCGTACCCGGGCGGACGTTCCGCCGATGAACGCGGCTAGGCCACCGACCGCGCCGTCCACGCCCTTGTTGTCCACGAACACCAGCGAGCGGGTCAGATGCTGGCCCGGTCGCATCAGCACGGCCTCGTTCACGTCGTCCTGGAACAGGTCGCGGCGGGCCGCGCGGGTCGCCAGCGACCCCACGGGGGCGGTCTGCGGGACGGCCTCACGCTGGTAGCGCGCCCAGGCGATGAAGATCCCGACGGCGACCAGCAGGAGCGTCGTGACGGCCAGCACGGGCACCGGTACGACCGGCTCCTCGTGCGGCGCCTCGCCGACGATCGGCGAGAGCCAGTCCGAGATCCACCCCGTCGGGCCGAGGATCAGGCCGAGGAAGCAGGAGCCGAGCGCGAGCACGATCATCGGGAAGAGCATGATCCGCGGCGACTCGTGCGGGTGGACGTCGTCCTCCCAGCGCTTCTTGCCGTGGAAGGTCATGAAGAACAGGCGTGACATGTAGAAGGCGGTGATGCCGGCACCGATCAGCGCAGCGCCGCCGAACACCCACGGCCGCCAGCCCTCACCGATGAACGCCGCCTCGATGATCTTGTCCTTGCTGAAGTAGCCGGAGAACGGCGGCACTCCCATGATCGCCAGCCAGCCGCAGGCGAAGGTGATCCAGGTGACCTTCATGACCGTGGAGATCAGGCCGTACCTACGCATGTCGGTGCGGTCGTTCATGCCGTGCATGACCGAGCCCGCCCCGAGGAACATGCCTGCCTTGAAGAAGCCGTGGTTCAGCAGGTGGAAGATCGCGAAGACGTAGCCGACCGGGCCGAGGCCGGCGGCCAGCATCATGTAGCCGATCTGGCTCATCGTCGAGGCGGCCAGCGCCTTCTTGATGTCGTCCTTGGCGCAGCCGACGACCGCGCCGAACAGCAGCGTGATGGTGCCGACGATGACGACGACGAGCTGCGCGTCCGGCGTCAGGTTGAAGATCGGGCTGGACCGCACCACCAGGTAGACACCGGCAGTGACCATCGTCGCGGCGTGGATCAGGGCGGACACCGGGGTCGGGCCGGCCATGGCGTCACCGAGCCAGCTCTGCAGTGGGAACTGGGCCGACTTGCCGCAGGCGCCGAGCAGCAGCATCAGGCCGATCGCGGTCACCGCGCCCTTGGAGGCGCCGCCTGCGCTGCCGAAGACGGTGAGGAAGTCGACCGCCCCGAACTGGACGAACATGATCATGATGGCGACTGAGAGCCCGAAGTCACCGACCCGGTTGGCCACGAACGCCTTCTTGGACGCCGCCGCGTAGTCGCGGTTCTGGTTCCAGAAGCCGATCAGCAGGTACGACGCCAGACCGACGCCCTCCCAGCCCACGTAGAGCAGCAGGTAGCTGTCGGCCAGCACCAGCAGCAGCATCGAGGCGACGAAGAGGTTCAGGTAGGCGAAGAACCGGCGGCGGTCCGGGTCGTGCTCCATGTAGGCCACGGAGTAGACCAGGATCAGCGAGCCGACGAACGTGACCAGCAGGCAGAACGCCATCGAGAGCTGGTCCAGCATCAACCCGGCCTCGACCTTGAACGATCCGGCCGAGATCCAGCTGTACAGCTGCTGGGTGAACGCACGGTCGTCGCTGCTGCGGCCGAGCATCGCGATGAACACGACCAGGGCGACGACGAACGCGGCCCAGGACATCGTGACGCCGAGCAGGTGGCCCCAACGGTCGGTCCGTCGTCCACCGAGCAGCAGCACGACGGCGCCGAGCAACGGCAGCGCGACCAGGAGCCAGGTCAGCGAGAACACGCCGGAGGCGGTCACGTACGTGACAGCGCGCACGCTGCTGTCCGCCGCGAGTACCGATGTGGTCGTCATCTGGGTATCGAGTCCGTTCCGGTTCCGGTGCCAGTCAGAGCTTGAGCAGGTTGTCGTCGTCGACCGAGGCCGAGCGGCGGGCGCGGAAGATGCTCAGGATGATCGCGAGACCGACCACGACCTCGGCCGCGGCAACCAGCATCACGAACAGCGCCACCACCTGGCCGTCCAGCGTGCCCTGCATGCGGGCGAAGGTGACGAAGAGCAGGTTGGTCGCGTTGAGCATCAGCTCGACGCCCATGAACACCACGATCGCGTTGCGCCGCAGCAGTACGGTCGCCGCCCCGATCGCGAACAGGATCGAGGCCAGGTAGAGGTAGTTGTTCAGACTCATCGACGGCCTCCCTGCTCGACGTCTTCCTCGATGGCCGGCACCGCTTCGTCGAACTCCTGCGCCGCGCGCACCTGCTGACGGACCCGCAGCACGCGGGACACCGACAGCTCACTGGGGGTGCCGTCCGGCAGCAGCGCCGGGGTGTCCACCGCGTTGTGCCGGGCGAACACACCGGGAGCCGGCAGGCCCGCGGGCAGCCGACCGGTCAGGAAGCGCTCCTCCGACTGCACGCGCTGGGTGCGCTTGATGCCGAGCCGCTCGCGGTGGGCCAGGATCATCGCGCCCATCGCCGCTGTGATCAGCAGCGCGCTGGTGACCTCGAAGGCCCACACGTACTTGCCGAAGATGATGTCGGCGATGCCGTTGACGTTGCCGTTCTTGTTCGCTTCGGAGAGGCCGACCGGTGCGGCGAAGGTGACCGACCCGATGCCGGCGATCAGCAGAATGCCGAGGCCGAACGCCAGCAGCACGGCGACCCAGCGCTGCGCGGTGATCGTCTCGACCAGCGAGTCCGCCGAGTCGACGCCGATCAGCATCAGCACGAACAGGAAGAGCATCATCACCGCGCCGGTGTAGACGAAGACCTGGATGACCCCCAGGAAGTCGCCGTCCTGCACGATGTAGAAGACACCGAGGCCGACCATCACCACGGCCATGCCCAGGGCCGCGTGCACCGCCCGGCTGGCGAAGATCAGCCCGAGAGCGGCGATCACCATCAGCGGGCCGAGGACCCAGAACAGCACCGTCTCTCCGCTGCCGGGTGCGGGGTCGCCGGTCGCCATCAGCTGCGCGGGCAGGGCGAGCGCGCTCATCCGTGGACCTCCTCGGCCTGCGAGTCGACCCAGGCCTGCTGGTCCGGGGTGGCCTTCACGACCTCGCCACGGTAGTAGTCCTTGTCGGTCTTGCCCGCCGGCATCGGGTGCGGCGGGGGGAGCATCCCGCTCTGCAGCGGAGCGAGCAGCTGGTCCTTCTCGAAGATCAGCTTGCCGCGGGTGTCGTCGGCGAGCTCGTACTCGTTCGTCATGGTCAGCGCACGCGTCGGGCAGGCCTCGATGCACAGCCCGCAGAAGATGCAGCGCAGGTAGTTGATCTGGTAGACGCGCCCGTACCGCTCGCCCGGCGAGAACCGGCCGGCCTCGGTGTTGTCGGCGCCCTCGACGTAGATGGCGTCCGCAGGGCAGGCCCACGCGCACAGCTCGCAGCCGATGCACTTCTCCAAGCCGTCCGGGTGACGGTTGAGCTGGTGCCGGCCGTGGTACCGCGGCTCGGTCGGGCGCGGCTTCTCGGGGTACTCCTCGGTGGCCACCTTGCGGAACATGGTGGAGAAGCTCACGCCGAACCCGGCGACCTGCGGGGCCAGCCGCGGCAGCACCCCGCGCGGCTCGCCCTTGTTCGGCTCGCGCCACTCGGCGCGGCCACGTCCAGTGGACTCGTCAGCCACGGGGATCCTCCTCGGGCAGGGTCTCGTCGTTACCGGACGCAGTCAGCGCGGCGACCTTCGGGCGCGATCCCCGGGTGACCAACAGGGTCTGCCCGGGCAGCGGTGGCACGGGGTGCCCGCCCGCGAACGGGTCGACCTCGCCCAGCGTCCAGCCGGCCTGATCCTCCTCGTCCGTGGCCCGCGTCGCGTCGATCACCCAGACGACCGCGATGGCGATCACCCCGACGACGGCGATGCCCAGGAACAGCTGGCGTCGAGTGATGTCGGTCATCGGCAGCGCCCGGATGGTGGCGACGCCGATGATCCACAGCAGGCTGGTCGGGATCAGGAACTTCCAGCCGAAACGCATGAACTGGTCGTAGCGCACCCGGGGCAGCGAGCCGCGCACCCAGACGAAGAAGAACAGGAACATCCACAGCTTGATGACGAACCAGAGGAGCGGCCACCAGCCCTCGTTGAACATCCCGTCGTTGACCGCGGACAGCGGCCACGGTGCGCGCCACCCGCCGAGGAACAACGTGGTCGCGAGCGCCGAGACGGTGACCATGTTGACGTACTCGGCCAGGAAGAACAGCGCGAACTTCAGCGAGGAGTACTCGGTGTGGAACCCGCCGGTCAGCTCGCCCTCGCCCTCGGCCAGGTCGAACGGCAGGCGGTTGGTCTCACCGAGCATCGTGATCACGTAGACCACGAACGAGAAGATCGCCGAGATGATGAACCACTGGTGGCGCTGCTCGTAGACGATCTCGGACGTCGACATCGACCCCGCGTACAGGAAGATCGGCACCAGGGACAGGCCCATCGCGATCTCGTAGCTGACGATCTGCGCGGACGAGCGCAGCCCACCGAGCAGCGGGTACGTCGAGCCGGACGACCAGCCGGCCAGCAGGATGCCGTAGACGCCGACGCTCGCGACGGCCAGCACGAAGATGACCGCGACCGGGATGTCGGTGAGCTGCAACGGGGTCAGGTGCCCGAAGACGTACACCGACGGCCCGAACGGGATGATCGCGAAGGCGACGAAGCAGCAGCTGGCGGCGATGATCGGCGCCGCGATGAAGACCGCCTTGTGGGCGTTCTTCGGGATGATGTCTTCCTTCAACGCGAGCTTGATGCCGTCCGCGAGGGTCTGCAGCAGGCCGAAGGGACCGGTGCGGTTCGGGCCGGGACGCTGCTGCATCCGGCCGATCACCCGGCGCTCGAACCAGATCAGCAGCAGCGTAGTGACGACCAGGAAGACGAAGATCAGCAGCGCCTTGACCAGCACCAGCCACCACGTGTCCTGGCTGAAGTCGGCCGCGCCGTCGGCGGTGATCAGGGCGGTGGTCATGCCAGTTCACCTCCCCGGCTCAGCGTGACGACGGAGCCGACATCGGCCCCCAGGGTGGATCGGACCGCGAAGCCGGTCTGGTTGGTGGGCAGCCAGACGACGCGGTCCGGCAGGTCGGTGACGACGACCGGCAGCGTCAACGTGCCGCGGTCGGTGCCGACGGCCAGCAGCTCGCCGTCCGCCAGTCCGACCTCGGCCGCGGTCGTCGCGGACAGCCTGGCCACCGGACGGCGCGCGGTGCCGGCCAGCCACGGCTCGCCGTCCTGCAGCCGACCGGCGTCCAGCAGCTGGT
Organism: Angustibacter sp. McL0619; assembly: GCF_049994355.1. Lineage (NCBI taxonomy): Bacteria > Bacillati > Actinomycetota > Actinomycetes > Kineosporiales > Kineosporiaceae > Angustibacter > Angustibacter sp. McL0619. The sequence goes on from NZ_CP188257.1 coordinate 4,307,044, forward strand.
GCCAGGTGGCCAGCACGGCCTGGTTCGGCCCGACGGCCGGCGGGGTCGACGGGTCGACGGACGGCGCCGCCGCCCGCTCGCCGTCCCAGACGGCGATCTCGGCGGCCTCGGAGCGGACAGCGTCCAGCGAGCGCAGCCCGAGCTGGACGCCCAGCTCGTCGGCCAGCATGTCGAGAACCCGGTAGTCGCTGTTGGCGCTGGACTCCAGCACCGTCCCGAACGGGCGCTCGCGACCCTCGAAGTTCCAGAACGTGCCGCTCTTCTCGGCGGCCGGGGCGACCGGCAGCACGACGTCCGCGCGCTCGGTCACGGCGCTCGGTCGCAGCTCCAGCGAGACGACGAAGCCGGCGGCGTCCAGCGCGTCCAGTGCCGCCTGCGGGTCCGGCAGGTCGGCGGGGTCGACGCCACCCACGACCAGACCACCGAGCTCGCCGGTGCTGACCGCCTTGAGCATCTCGCCGGTGTCGCGACCCTCGTCGAACGGCAGGTGGTCCACACCCCAGGCCGCCGCGAGGTCGACCCGCGCGGACGCATCGCCCACCGGACGGGCGCCGGGCAGCAGGTTGGGCAGCGCGCCGGCCTCGACCGCGCCGCGTTCACCGGCTCGGCGGGGCACCCAGGCGAGCCGGGCACCGGTCACGTCGGCCAGCCGCAGGACGGCGGACAGTGCACCGGGCACGGTGGCCATCCGCTCACCGACCAGGATCACCGACCCGTTGGTGTGCAACAGCTTCGTGGTGTCGGCGACCTCGATTGCACCGTCCGCGATGGCGGCGACCACCTCGGCCTCAGTGCCCGGGCCGGCCGGCACCAGGCGACCGCTGAGCTTGTCCAGCCCGCGAGTCGCCCAGCTGGCCACCGAGACAACGTGCTGACCGTGCTTGCGCACCGCCTTGCGCAGGCGCAGGAAGACGATCGGCGACTCCTCCTCGGGCTCGAACCCGACCAGCAGCACGGCCGGGGCAGCCTCGAGCTCGGCGAAGTCGACACCCTCGGCCCCGACCCAGGCGCCGGCGACGGCGTGCGCGAGGAACTCCGCCTCCTCCGCCGAGTGCGGGCGGGCGCGGAAGTCGACGTCGTTGGTGTCCAGCGCGACGCGGGCGAACTTGGCGTAGGCGTAGGCGTCCTCGTGGGTGACCCGACCGCCGGTCAGCACGCCGACCCCACCGGCCTCGCGGGCCGCCGCAAGCCCCTGTGCCGCAACGGCCAGCGCCTCGGGCCAGGACGCGATGTGCAGTTCGCCGGTCTCGACGTCGCGAACCATCGGGTGGGTCAACCGCTCGCTCGTCGCGTACTGGAAGGCCCAGCGACCCTTGTCGCAGTTCCATTCCTCGTTGACCTGCGGGTCGTCCAGCGCCATCCGGCGCAACACCACGCCGCGACGGGCGTCGGTGCGGATCGCGCAGCCCGACGCGCAGTGCTCGCACACGCTCGGCGTGGACTTCAGGTCGAACGGACGGGAGCGGAACCGGTACGCCGCACCGGTCAGCGCCCCGACCGGGCAGATCTGCACGGTGTTGCCGCTGAAGTAGCTCTCGAACGGGTGCTTGGCGTAGATGCCGATCTGCTGCAGGGCACCCCGCTCGACCAGCTCGATGAACGGGTCACCGGCGATCTGCTTGCTGAACCGGGTGCACCGCGCGCACAGCACGCAGCGGTCGCGGTCCAGCAGCACCTGGCTGGAGATGTGCACCGGCTTCGGGAACGTGCGCTTGACCCCGGCGAAGCGGGACTCGCTGCGGCCGTTGGACATCGCCTGGTTCTGCAGCGGGCACTCGCCGCCCTTGTCGCAGACCGGGCAGTCCAGCGGGTGGTTGATCAGCAGCAGCTCCATCACGCCGTGCTGCGCCTTGTCGGCGACCGGCGACGTGTGCTGGGTCTTGACCACCATGCCCTCGCCGACCGCGAGCGTGCACGAGGCCTGCGGCTTCGGCATCGGACGCGGGGTGCCGTCCGGGCCGGGCATCGAGACCTCGACCAGGCACTGGCGGCAGGCGCCGACCGGCTCCAGCAGGGGGTGGTCGCAGAACCGCGGGATCTGGACGCCGATCTGCTCGGCGGCGCGGATCACCAGGGTGCCCTTGGGTACCTCGACGTCGGCACCGTCGATGGTCAGCCGGACGTGGTCGTCGCGGGTCGCGGCCGGGCCGCCGGTGGGTGTGGTGACGGTCATGGTGCTGCGATCACCTCGGGTGCGAACAGGGCTGAGGCCGCGGAGTCGAACGGGCAGCCGCCCTCGGGGTTCTCGGCCGAGGGCAGGTGGCGCAGGTACTCGTCACGGAAGTACTGGATGCTCGAGGTGACCGGGCTGGTCGCGCCGTCACCCAACGCGCAGAACGAGCGCCCCAAGATGTTGTCGCAGATGTCCAACAGCTTGTCGAGGTCGGACTCCTGCCCGCCGCCGTGCTCGAGCTTGTGCAGGACCTGCTTCATCCAGTAGTTGCCCTCACGGCAGGGAGTGCACTTGCCGCAGGACTCGTGCGCGTAGAAGTCGATCCAGCGGTCCACGGCGCGCACCACGCAGGTGGTGTCGTCGAAGATCTGCAGCGCCCGGGTGCCGAGCATCGAGCCGGCCGCCGCGACGGACTCGAAGTCCAGCGGGACGTCCAGGTGCTCGGCGGTGAAGATCGGGGTGGACGAGCCGCCCGGCGTCCAGAACTTCAGCGAGCGCTCGTCGGAGCGCATCCCGCCGGCCATGTCCAGCAGCTCGCGCAGGGTGATGCCCAGGGGCGCCTCGTACTGGCCCGGACGCTTGACGTGCCCGGACAGGCTGAACAGCCCGAAGCCGGTGGACTTCTCGGTGCCCATGCCGGTGAACCAGTCGGCGCCGTGGGCGATGATCGACGGCACGCTGGCGATGGACTCGACGTTGTTCACCACGGTGGGGCGGGCGTAGAGCCCGGCGACCGCGGGGAACGGCGGCTTGAGCCGCGGCTGCCCGCGCCGGCCCTCGAGGGAGTCCAGCAGGGCCGTCTCCTCGCCGCAGATGTACGCGCCGGCGCCGGCGTGCACGGTGACGTCCAGGTCGAAGCCGGAGCCGAGGATGTTCTTGCCCAGGTAGCCCTTGGCGTACGCCTCCTCGACCGCGCGCATCAGCCGGCGGTAGACGTGCACGACCTCGCCCCGCAGGTAGATGAACGCGTGGTTGCACCCGATCGCGAACGAGGTGATGACCACGCCCTCGACCAGGAAGTGCGGCGCCGCCATCATCAGCGGGATGTCCTTGCAGGTGCCGGGCTCGGACTCGTCGGCGTTCACCACCAGGTAGCGCGGTCCGCCGTCCGGGGGCGGCAGGAAGCCCCACTTCATGCCGGTCGGGAAGCCCGCGCCGCCACGGCCGCGCAGACCGGAGTCCTTCACCGTCTGGATCAGGGCGGACTGCTGCATGCCGAGCGCGGTCCGCAGCGCCTGGTAGCCCTGGTAGCGCTCGTAGGTCTCCATGGTCCAGGAGCGCTCGTCGTCCCAGAACTCGGTGAGGATCGGGGTGAGCGTGGTCGCCATGCTCAGTCCTCCTTCGCCTTCTTGGACGACGCCTGCTTCGCTGTCGAAGTCTTCGCCGCGCCCTTGTCGCCCTGCGCCACGGCGGCGTCGTTCGCGCTCGGCGCGTCCGGCTGGGCGACGTGCTCGGCCGCGACCTGCTCGACCGGCGGCGACGAGGGCGGCAGTCCGTTGGACTCCGGCGCCGTCCAGCCCTTCTCCCGAGCCAGCTTCAGGCCCTCGAGCGAGGGACCGGCCGCGCCGACCCCCTCGTCCGCGAGGCCGTCGGAGAACCCCGCGAGCGTGCGGGAGACCTGCTTGAACGTGCACACCTTCGACGCGCCGCGGCTGGGCCGGACGTCGGCGCCGGACCTCAGCTCGTCGACCAGGTCACGGGCGCTGGACGGCGTCTGGTTGTCGAAGAACTCCCAGTTGACCATCACCACGGGCGCGAAGTCGCAGGCGGCGTTGCACTCCACCCGCTCCAGCGTGATCGCGCCGTCCTCGGTGGTCTCGTCGTGGCCGACGTCCAGGTGGTCCGACAGCGTGTCGAAGATCTGGTCGCCGCCCATGATCGCGCACAGCGTGTTGGTGCAGACGCCGACGGTGTAGGTGCCGTTGGGGTGGCGCTTGTACTGGGTGTAGAAGGTCGCGACGCCGGCCACCTCGGCGGTGGTCAGGTCCAGCTGGCTGGCGCAGAACTCCACGCCGCGCTGACTGACGAAACCTTCCTCGCTCTGCATCAGGTGCAGCAGCGGCAGCAGCGCGGAGCGCTTCTGCGGGTAGCGCGCGATGATCAGCTCGGCGTCCGCCTCCAGGCGTGCGCGCACATCGTCGGCAAAGGTGTCGGCGCCGTCCTGGGCGACGAACGTCGCCTGGTACTCCGCGGGCATCAGCGGTCCACCCCTCCCATCACCGGGTCGATAGAAGCGACGGCGACGATGACGTCGGCGAGCTGGCCGCCCTCGCACATCGCCGCGGTCGCCTGCAGGTTGTTGAAGCTGGGGTCGCGGAAATGCGCGCGGTAGGGCCGCGTGCCGCCGTCGCTGACCAGGTGGACGCCGAGCTCCCCCTTGGGGGACTCGACCGCCTGGTACACCTGGCCGGCGGGCACCCGGAAGCCCTCGGTGACCAGCTTGAAGTGGTGGATCAGGGCCTCCATCGAGCTGCCCATGATGTTGCGGATGTGGTCCAGGCTGTTGCCCATGCCGTCGCTGCCGATGGCGAGCTGCGCAGGCCAGGCGATCTTCTTGTCCTCGACCATCACCGGCCCGGGCGTGTTCTGCAGCCGGTCCACGGCCTGCTCGATGATCGACAGCGACTCGTAGCACTCGTCCAGCCGGATGCACAGCCGCCCGTAGGCGTCGCAGGAGTCCCGCGTCATGACCTCGAACTCGTAGGTCTCGTAGCCGCAGTAGGGCTCCGTCTTGCGCAGGTCGTGCGGCAGGCCGGTCGAGCGTAGGATCGGGCCGGTGATGCCGAGGGCGATGCAACCGGTCAGGTCGAGGTAGCCGACGTCCACCGTGCGGCCCTTCAGGACGGGGTTCTCCAGCAGGAGGGCCTCCAGCTCGCCCATCCCCCGGCGGACCGCCGGAACCATGTCGCGGATCAGGTCGATCGCACCGGGCGGGAGGTCCTGCGCGACACCGCCGGGACGGATGTAGGCGTTGTTCATCCGCAGGCCGGTGACGTTCTCGATCACCTTGAGCACCCGCTCGCGCTCGCGAAACCCGACGGTCATCACCGTGGTGGCGCCCATCTCCATGCCGCCGGTCGCGGTGGCCACCAGGTGCGAGGAGATCCGGGTCAGCTCCATCATCAGCACCCGGATGATCGACGCTCGCTCGGGGACCTGGTCGGCGATCCCGAGGAGCCGCTCGATCCCGAGGCAGTAGGCGGCCTCCTGGAACATCGGCGTGAGGTAGTCCATCCGCGTGCAGAAGGTCACGCCCTGCGTCCAGGTGCGGAACTCCATGTTCTTCTCGATGCCGGTGTGCAGGTAGCCGATCCCGGCACGGGCCTCGGTGACGGACTCGCCGTCGATCTCGAGGATGAGTCGGAGCACGCCGTGCGTCGACGGGTGCTGCGGACCCATGTTGACGACGATGCGCTCCTCGCCGAGGGCGGCTGCCTCCTCGGCGACGTCGTCCCAGTCACCGCCGGCCGCGTTGAAGACCGCGCCGTCCGAGGGGCCCTCGGGGTCGGTGATGCCGTACGGGTCGGAGTGGCCGGCCGGCGCGGCCGCGCCGGTGTGGACCGTCTGGTCGCTCATCAGCTGTACGACCTCCGCTCGTCGGGCGGCGGGATCTGCGCGCCCTTGTACTCGACGGGGATGCCGCCGAGGGGGTAGTCCTTGCGCTGTGGGTGGCCGGGCCAGTCGTCCGGCATCAGGATGCGGGTCAGGGCAGGATGCCCGACGAACTCGATGCCGAACATGTCCCAGGTCTCGCGCTCGTGCCAGTCGTTGCCCGGCCAGACGCTCACCACAGACGGGATCCGCCGGTCGTCGTCCGGGCAGGTGACCTCGAGCCGGACCCGACGTCCGCCGTTGGTGATGGACAGCAGGTGGTACACCGCGTGCAGCTCACGACCGCTCTGCTCGGGGTAGTGCACCCCGCTGACGCCGGAGCAGATCTCGAACCGCAGAGTGGGCTCGTCACGCATCAGGCGGGCCACCACCGGCAGCGACTCGCGGCGCACGTGGACGGTCAGCTCGCCGTGCTCCAGGACGACCTTCTCGATCGCCTCGTCGAACGTCGACCCCGCGTCGTCCAACGCGATGGCCAGGTCGTTCGCCGCACCCTCGAACCAGCCGGGCAGCGGGCGCTCGGCCGGTGCACCGAAGGCCACCGGACGGACCAGACCGCCATAGCCCGACGTGTCCCCCGAGCCGCTGGCACCGAACATGCCGGTTCGCACCTCGAGGACCTCGGCACCGGCCTCGGCGCGGGCCACCTCGGACGAGGTGGCGCCGCCTTCCTGGGCCTGCCGGGCTTCGGGCTTCTCGTCGTCGCTCATCGCAGCAGCCCGTGCATGTGCTCGGTCGGGGTCGACTGCAGCGCAGCCGCCTCGGCCGCTCGGGCGGCCTCGACGCGGTTGGCACCCAGCGGCATGTTCTGGATGTGGTGGTGCAACGTGATGATCGCGTTCAGCAGCATCTGCGGGCGCGGCGGACAGCCGGGCAGGTAGATGTCGACCGGGATGACGTGGTCGACGCCCTGCACGATGGCGTAGTTGTTGAACATGCCGCCGCTGCTGGCGCAGACACCCATCGAGATGACCCACTTGGGCTCGGGCATCTGGTCGTACACCTGACGCACCACGGGAGCCATCTTCTGGCTCACCCGGCCGGCCACGATCATCAGGTCGGCCTGCCGCGGCGTCGCACTGAACCGCTCCATGCCGAACCGCGCGATGTCGTAGTCCGGCGTGCCGACGGCCATCATCTCGATGGCGCAGCAGGCCAGCCCGAACGTCGCAGGCCACACCGAGCTCTTGCGCATGTAGCCGGCGAGCGCCTCGACCGTGGTCAGCATGAACCCAGCCGGGAGCTTCTCCTCGATACCCATCTAGACCTCAGTCCCAGTCCAGCCCACCGCGACGCCACACGTAGGCGTACGCGATGAACACGGTGAGGATGAACAGCACCATCTCGACCAGGGCGAAGATGCCCAGCCGGTTGAACGCGACGCCGAACGGGAACAGGAACACCGACTCGATGTCGAAGATGATGAACAGCATCGCGGTCAGGAAGTACTTGACCGGGAAGCGGCCACCGCCGGCCGCGTGCGGCGACGGCTCGATGCCGCACTCGTAGGCGTCCAGCTTGGCTCTGTTGTAGCGCTTCGGGCCGGACAGCGAGCCGGCCACGATCGAGAAGACCGCGAAGCCTGCTCCGATGGCGAACAGGACGAGGATCGGCACGTAGGGGTTCACGCCGTCTCGCTCCCCTCTGTGTTCCTGGTCGTGTCTGGTCGTGCCTGCTGCAAGGCGACCCAATCCTAGGGCCGTCGTCGCGCGGCTTCAGGTAAGGCATGCCTCACCTTGACCGAGCGGCGCTCGCGGGGCTTGTGAGCGGCTTCACGAGCGCGGTTGGCAGTCTAGGCCCGGCACGCGAGGCGGTGACCGGCACCCTCGTCCGAAGCTGGTCGAAGTGGCGCCGGCCACCGGCGTTCGCGTCGCGTCGGGGTCAGTGCTTGAAGGCGTCCTTGACCTTCTCGCCGGCCTGCTTGAGGTCGGCCTCGGCCTGGTCCCCCTTGCCCTCGGCCTCCAGCCGCTCGTCGTCGCTCAACTTGCCGGCGGCCTCTTTCGCCTTGCCCTTCAGGTCTTCCGCGGTGTTCTCGAGCTTGTCGTCCTGTCCCATGTCGTCTCCTTCGATGGCGTCCGACCAGTCAAGACCCGCACCGGCCGGCCCGCATCCGCAACGCGTCGAAGGGGTTCAGGGACGACGTGCCCGGTGCAGCGCGACGACACCGCCGGACAGGTTGCGCCACGCGACGTCCGTCCAGCCGGACTGCTGCAACCGCTTGGCCAGGCCGTCCTGGTCCGGCCAGGCGCGGATCGACTCGGCCAGGTACACGTACGACTCCGGGTTGCTGCTGACCCGCCGCGCGATCGACGGCAGGGCCCGCATCAGGTAGTTCACGTAGACGGTGCGGAACGGCGTCCACACCGGGTGGCTGAACTCGCAGACCACCAGCCGCCCGCCGGGCCGGGTGACCCGGCGCAGCTCGCGCAGCGCCTGGTCGGTGTCCACCACGTTGCGCAGCCCGAACGACATGGTGACGGCGTCGAAGGACTTGTCCGCGAACGGCAGGCGGGTGGCGTCCCCCGCGGTGAACGACAGGTCCGGACGACGCTTCTTGCCGACCCGCAGCATGCCGAGCGAGAAGTCGGCCGGCACCACCTGCACGCCGGCGTCGGCGAAGGGCTCGCTGCTGGTGCCCGTCCCGGCGGCCAGGTCGAGCACCGTCTCACCGGGCCGCGCGTCCAGCGCGCGCACCACTGCGCGCCGCCAGAGCCGGTCCTGCCCGAGCGAGAGCACGTCGTTCGTCAGGTCGTACCGGTCGGCGACGGTGTCGAACATCGCGGCGACCTCGTCGGGACGCTTGTCCAGGTGTGCGCGGCTCACCCATCCATCCTCGCGCACCGGCCGAATTCGCTGACGCTTACCCTTGGCCCGTGACCGTCGCCCCCTCCACCGCCGCGGCCCCCCTCGTCGTCCGCACCGTCGCCATCGACGACCCGGGCCCGCTGCTGGATCTGCTGCCCGAAGAGCCGGCCGCGACCTGGGTGCGCCGGGGCGAGGGGATCGTCGGCTGGGGCGAGTCCGCCCGGTTCGAGTCCAGCGACGCCGACCGGTTCGAGCTGGCGCAGCAGTGGTGGCGGGAGATGGTCGCCCACGCAGTGGTCCGGGACGAGGTGGCGGTGCCGGGCTCCGGTGCGGTTGCGTTCGGCTCGTTCGCCTTCGACGCGCGCTCCAGGCGCTCCAGCGTGCTCACCGTGCCATCCGTGGTGGTCGGCTCGCGCGGCGGCCGCAGCTGGGTGACAACCGTTGCAGCGCAAGGGGTTCTACCAGCTGCTGCCGACCTGCGCACCCACCGGGCGACGGCGCCTGGCGAGGTGACGTACGCGGACGGCGCGATGTCCGGCGCCGACTGGGAGTCCGTGGTGGCGCGGGCCGTCGAGCGGGTCGCGGCCGGCGACGTCGACAAGGTCGTGCTGGCCCGCGACCTCGAGGCTCGCGCCGCCGCACCGATCGACCCCCGCTGGCTGCTTCGTGGGCTGGCCGCCCGCTACCCGGGCTGCTGGACCTTCGCGGTCGACGGCCTGGTCGGCGCGACGCCCGAGCTGCTGGTGCGGCTGGAGCGTGGGCTGGTGCACTCGCGGGTGCTGGCCGGCACGATCCAGCGCACCGGCAACGACGAGCACGACCTCGCGCTGGCCGGCTCACTCGCCCGCTCGAGCAAGGACCTTGAGGAGCACGAGTACGCGGTGCGCTCGCTGGCCGAGGCGCTCGCCCCGCACTGCAGCTCGATGAACGTGCCCGAGGCGCCGTTCGTCCTGCACCTGCCCAACGTCATGCACCTGGCCACCGACGTCGCCGGCGTGCTGGCCGACGGCGCGACGTCCCTGGCCCTGGTGTCCGCGCTGCACCCGACTGCCGCCGTCGGCGGAACCCCAACACCTGCCGCGATCGAGCTGATCCGCGAGCTGGAGGGAATGGACCGCGGGCGCTACGCGGGCCCAGTCGGTTGGACCGACGCGGCTGGCGACGGCGAGTGGGGGATCGCCCTGCGCTGCGCCGAGCTCGATGACGGCGACCGGCACCGGCTGCGGCTGTTCGCCGGCTGTGGGATCGTCGCCGGCTCGGACCCCGAGGCCGAGCTGGCCGAGTCCGACGCCAAGCTCGTGCCGATGCGCGACGCACTGACCGGGCCTGACGTCTTCGACGGACGCTCGGGCTAGCCGGTTCCGCGGCATCGAGGTACGTTGCCGTCCCATGACCGCCCGGAATGTCTTGCGTCCGCTGACCGTCGTCGCCACCGCCTCGGCGCTCGCCGTCCCCGCTCCGCTGCTGTCGGCCGAGACTGCCGCTGCCTCGCCCCAGCACGAGCACGGCAACCACCTGCAGTGGAAGGATCTGCCCACCGGGTCGACCGCCCGGTTGCGCGGCCTGGCGCCGGTCAACCACGACGTGGCCTGGGTGTCCGGCACCCTCGGCACCGTGCTGCGCACCGACGACGGCGGGCGCACCTGGGACGACGTGTCCCCCGGCGGCGACACCGGCGCGCTGCAGTTCCGCGACATCGAGGCGTTCGACGCGCACCGCGCGGTGATCCTGTCCATCGGCGAGGGCGGTGACTCCCGGATCTACCGGACGTCGGACGGCGGCCACAGCTGGCACCTGGGCTTCACCAACGACGACCCGGCCGCGTTCTACGACTGCATGAGCTTCTGGGACGACCGGCACGGGCTCGCGATGAGCGACCCGGTGGACGGCAAGTTCCGGGTGCTGTCGACCCGCAACGGCGGGCGGTCCTGGTCGGTCGTCGATCCGAGCGGCATGCCGCCGGCGCTGGACGGCGAGTTCGCCTTCGCGGCCAGCGGAACCTGCCTGGTCACGGCCGGCACGAAGGACGCCTGGATCGCAACTGGCGGCGGCGCACAGAGCCGGGTGCTGCGCACCCACGACCACGGGCTGACCTGGAAGGCCGCCACCACGACCATTCCCAGCGACCCGGCCGCTGGCATCTTCTCGCTCGCGGTGCGCGGTACGGACGACCTGGTCGCAGTGGGCGGCACCCTGGACGACCCAACCATCGGCACCGACTTCTCGGCGCGGTCCTGGGACGGGGGTCGGCGCTTCTGGCCGGGCGGCGACCTCGGTGGCTACCGCTCGGGCTCGTCCTGGCTGACGCACAGCCGGAACTCGGTGGTCGCCGTGGGGCCGACCGGTTCGGACGTGTCCCTGGACGGCGGACGGCACTGGCGCACCTTCGACACCAGCAGCCTGGACAGCGTCGAGTGCACGAAGGACGGCGCGTGCTGGGCCTCCGGTGAGGCCGGCCGCGTCGCCGTGCTGCGCGGCTCCGCCGCCCACCACTGAGGTCGGCCGAAGTTGACCACGTTAGGTGGTGGTAGGCCCGCTTAACGTGGGTTCTACCCATGGTTAAGCAGGTCTTCGACCACTTAACGTGATCAACGACCGGGCGCGTTAGGCACTAGAGGCGAGACAAGGCCTGCACGGTGGTCTCGGCGAGCTGCTCGCGCAGACGCCGGTGCGCGCTGCGGTCGATACGCACCTCGACCACCCGCAGCCCGGTCGGCCAGGCACCGACCTCGGCGGCGAGCTCTTCCGCGCTGTCGGCTGTGACGTGCTCGACGCCGGCGCCCTCGCAGAAACCTGCGAGGTCCGCACCGTGCGGGGTCCCGAAGACCCGGTCGAACGCGTCGGCGTGGGCCGGGGCGCCCGGCTCGAGGGTGGCGAAGATCCCGCCGCCGTCGTCGTTGACCACGACGATCGTCAGGTCCGGCTGCGGCTCCTGTGGGCCGACGACCAGTCCGGTCACGTCGTGCAGAAACGTCAGGTCGCCCAGCAGCGCGTAGGTGGGTGCGGGCGAGGCCAGGGCGAGCCCGATCGACGTCGACACGCAACCGTCGATACCGGCCAGCCCGCGGCTGGCCACGACCCGCGGCCCGCTGGTGACGCCGGCCAGGTCAAGGTCGCGGACCGGGTTCGACGACCCGACGAACAGCTGCGCCGAGGCGTCGAGCCGGGCGAGCATGGTCTTCGCGACCCCGAGACCACTCGGCCAGCTCTGTTCGATGACCGGCGAAACCGCCTGTGCGACAGCGGCTCCGGCGTCCTGCCAGGCTCGTAACCACTTCGAGTCGCGGTGGTGTCGGCCGGTCACAGGCTGGAGCGAGGCCATCGGCAGCACGCTGCGCACTCGACTAGCCGGGTCCGGCCACGGACCCGCGGCCGCCACCAGGTCGACGTCCACGTGGGGCTGGGCGAGCAGCCGGGACACCGCGCGGGTCAAGGTCGGACGACCGACGACGACGACCCGCTCGGGCCGGTGCCTGGACATCCAGTCCGCGGATCCGAGCAACAGCGACCCGTGCGGGATGCTGCTCGTCCGCGCGCCACCACTGGACGGTTCGGCGACCACTGGCCAGCCACGCGCCCGCGCGACCTCGGCGGCCGCGCTCCCCCAGTCCGGACCGGCGAGCGGGAGATCGCCGACCAGCACCAGCGTGCGGCGGCCGTCGTCCTCGATCGGTTCTGCCGCAACGGACTGCAGCCTCGCCGACGTCCAGGGTGCGCCGTCCGGCCGCCCGTCCGCCGCGACTTCTGGCGCGGCGGCGTCCGGGACCAGCGGCTCACGGAACGGAAGGTTCAGGTGGACGGGGCCGGGTGTGCCATCGCGGTCGCCCTGCGCCGCGATCACCGCCCGAGAGGCAGTGGCCCGCCAGACGGCGACCTGCCCGATCCGTTCGTCGGGAGTCGCGAGGTCGTGCTGCCAGCGCACGACGTCGCGGAAGATGCCGACCTGCTGCGTGGTCTGGTTGGCGCCTGTCCCGCGCAGCTCAGGCGGCCGGTCCGCGGTGAGCAGCAGCAACGGGATGCCGGAGTGGGCGGCTTCCAGCACCGCAGGGTGCAGGCTGGCCACCGCCGTTCCGGACGTGGTGACGACCGGGACGGCGTGACCGCTGGCCTTGGCGAGACCGAGCGCGAGGAAGGCGGCGGTGCGCTCGTCGGTGCGCACGTGCAGCCGCAGGCGACCGGCGGCGTCCGCGGCCTGCAGTGCGAAGGCCAGTGGCGCGGACCGCGAGCCCGGGCACAGCACCGCCTCCCGGACACTATGCCGGACGAGCTCGTCGACCAGCACGGCGGCGCAGCAGGTGGCAGGGTTCACGCGGGCGATCCTGCCACCATCCACCCGGCTGACGATGAGTTGGCGCCCCGCTGCCGGTCTACCCTGGACCAGCCTCGTCAGCGAAGGGACCTGCGCCATGCTGCAGAAGATCACCCCGAACCTCTGGTTCGACTCGCAAGCCGAGGAGGCCGCGAACTTCTACGTCTCGGTCTTCAAGAACTCGCGCATCGTCAGCATGCAGCGATTCAACGAGGCCGGACCTGGCGAACCCGGCACCATCGTCACCGTCGACTTCGAGCTCGACGGCCAGCGGTTCACTGGTATCAACGGCGGCCCGATGTTCGCCTTCTCCGAGGCGGTCTCCTTCATGGTCACCTGCGATGACCAGGACGAAGTCGACTACTTCTGGGACGCACTGTTGGCCGACGGTGGCGTCGAGTCGCAGTGCGGCTGGCTCAAGGACAGGTTCGGCCTGTCCTGGCAGGTGGTGCCGAAGGGCTTCGCCTCGCTGTTCGCCGATCCCGACCCCGAGCGGGCGGCCAGAGCAACAAAGGCGATGCTCGGCATGGTGAAGCTCGACCTGGCGGCCCTACAGCGCGCCGCCGACGGCGAGGTTTAGACGCCCCGCAGCACCTCGTAGCAGCGGGCAAGCCGGGCGAGCCACCAGTCGCGTCGGTCAGGAGATGCCGCGCACTCGGCCAGCCGGTCCGGCTCGACCGCCCGCGCGGCAGCTACCGACAGCACCCCGCCCGCCGGCCGCAGCGCGAGACTCGCGACGTCCCGTTCGAAGAGCCCGACGGTGCCCAGCCCACAGGCGAACGGCAGCGAGGGCAACGCAGCCGCGAGCGCCACGCCGCTGGCGATACCCACGGAAGTGTCCAGGGCGGACGAGACGACGACGGGCAGCCCGCACGCCGACGCCACCTCCAACGCGGCCGCCACCCCACCGAGCGGCGCGACCTTCACCACCACGACATCGGCGCTGCCGGCAGCGGCCACGGCCAGCGGGTCCTCGGCCTTGCGGATGCTCTCGTCCGCGGCCACCAGCACGTCGATCCCGGCCCGGGCCAACGCAACCCGAGCAGCACCGAGCTCCTCGAGCGTCGCGCACGGCTGCTCGGCGTACTCCAGGTCGTACGGCGCGAGGGCCGCGAGGGCCTGCACCGCGTCGTCCACCGACCAGGCTCCGTTGGCGTCCACCCGGATCCGCGCGTCCGGACCCATCAGCGCACGGACCTCGGCGACCCGCGCGACGTCGTCCGCGAGCGTCTGGCCGGCCTCGGCCACCTTGACCTTCGCCGTCCGGCACCCGTCGAAGCGGGCAAGGACGTCGGCCACCTGCGAGGGGACGACGGCTGGCACGGTCGCGTTCACCGGCACCTCGTCGCGCACCGGCGTGGGTCCCTGCTGCCACCCGGCCGCGATGGCCGAACTAAGCCAGCGTGCCGCCTCGTCGTCGGCGTACTCCAGGAACGGCGAGAACTCCCCCCACCCGTGCGGGCCTTCCAGCAACAGCGCCTCACGCACGCTCACCCCACGGAACCGCACCCGCATCAGCAGGCTGACGAGATGGACGCGCGACAACAGGTCGTCGAGGTGGGGCAGTGGCTCGATGGGCACCCGCCTATCCTCGCGGATGTGAGCAGCGAGCGAGTGAGTGAGATCTTCGACCCGTCGGCGTGGCGCGAGGTGCCGGGCTTCGAGTTCACCGACATCACGTACCACCGGGCGGTCGACCTGGCGGGCCAGGACATCGGCACGGTGCGGATCGCCTTCGACCGACCCGAGGTACGCAACGCGTTCCGGCCGCACACCGTTGACGAGCTGTACCGCGCGCTGGACCACGCCCGGATGACTCCCGACGTCGGCTGCGTGCTGCTCACCGGCAACGGACCGAGCGAGAAGGACGGCGGGTGGGCGTTCTGCAGCGGCGGCGACCAGCGGATCCGCGGCCGCAGCGGCTACCAGTACGCGGACGGCGAGACCGCCGACACCGTGGACGAGGCCCGGGTGAAGGCGGCCGGTGGTCGGCTGCACATCCTCGAGGTGCAGCGGCTGATCCGCACCATGCCCAAGGTCGTCATCGCCGTCGTCCCGGGCTGGGCCGCCGGTGGCGGTCACAGCCTGCACGTGATCTGCGACCTGACCATCGCCAGTCGCGAGCACGCCCGGTTCAAGCAGACGGACGCCGACGTCGGCTCGTTCGACGGCGGCTACGGCAGCGCGTACCTGGCCAAGATGGTCGGCCAGAAGAACGCCCGCGAGATCTTCTTCCTCGGCCGCAGCTACGACGCCGAGGCCATGCAGCGGATGGGTGCGGTCAACGAGGTAGCCGACCACGCCGAGCTGGAAACCGTTGCGCTGCAGTGGGCGCGCGAGATCAACGGCAAGTCGCCGACGGCGCAGCGGATGCTGAAGTTCGCGTTCAACCTGACCGACGACGGGATGGTCGGCCAGCAGGTGTTCGCGGGTGAGGCGACGCGGCTGGCGTACATGACCGACGAGGCGGCCGAGGGCCGGGACGCCTTCCTGCAGAAGCGCGATCCCGACTGGTCGCCCTTCCCCTGGTACTTCTGATCTCGAGCTTTGCCCGAGGTCAGCCGAGACGTATTGGCTCCACTTAAGACTCAGTCGGGTGGTCGGCACAAGGTACCTCATGGTACTTTGGTACCCAAGTTCGGGCCGAGGCGACCAAGAGGAGAAGTTGGCATGGCTGCCGCAACTGCGCCGATCAAGGTCGACGCCGCCACCGATGAGCTGGTGTCTCACGCTGCTCACTTCATGTCGCGCTCGAAGAAGGACATCGTCGATTCCGCCGTACGCGAGTACATCGACGCCCACCGCGCGGAGATCAACGTGGGCATCAAGGCCGCTCTCGGGCAGCTCGACGGCACCGATGGTGCGGCCGTCTCGAAGATGACCGGCCTGAGCGCCGAGGAACTTGAAGGCCTCGGCGGTCTGCCGAAGTAGACCCGCTCTGCATGGCACCTGCCCGTCGGACCTGACCCTTAGATTCACCGGATGGCCTCAGACCCGATTCATGTGCGCCCGACAAGGCGGAGTCTTGACGACCTCGGATCCAAGCTGCCGGATCTCGGTCATCCCCTGGACGAGATCGACGATCCGATCGTCATCAGCGCCCAGACGGTTCCTGAGCAGCGGGATGCGGGGGGCGTGGAGCGAGTCGTTGCTCTGACCGATCGCGTTTGGTTCAAGGTCAAGACGGGCGACCACCGAGCAACCGTGACTGAGCTGCGCTCCGGGGAACGCCCCGAGTGGGCTCCTGCGAGTCGCGGTGGCTGGTGGATCGGAGCCGCAGGTCGCCGGCAGGCTGACAGCCGACACCGGGACTTCTATGCCTGCCCTCAGAGGGAGTGCACCACGGGCAAGGCGATCTCGACTGATCACCTGCTCCCCCATGAGTGGGACTGGAAGCGTCTCGCGGCGGAACAGGCAGTTGCATGGCGGCGCGAGCTGAGGCGGATGGTCATCGGACTGATCGCGTCGTCGCTCAAGACGGGGCATCTCGCCGTCGCCGAATTCCGAAAGCACCGGCTGAAGGCGCTCGTTCGCGCGGAGAACGGCCACGAGGCGTACCTAGCGATCATCGCGGAGGGTGTGCCTGACCCCGACGTCTTTGCGTTACTTCTCGACTGCGTCCCGGGCATCGCCCCGGCCGACTGGCAGCCAGAGCCTTCCGCTCTGGCGGAGATGACCCCAGAGGCGGGCGAGATCATCTGGTCAACTCTGTTCCCGTCCGACGTAGCGAGCGCGATCCTCGAACTCGGCGAGGAGTGAGATGGCCATTCGCGAAGGCGCAGGGTCCGAGGGCCAACAAGCACCGGACCCTTCGTACGTTCCCCTGGCATCTCGACAAGGCGGCGGACCAGTGCATGTGACGGTGAGCCTGCTGGCGGACGACCTCGGCTCGGCGCAGGCCGTGGCCGACATGCGGTGGCAGGAGTGGGGGCATCCACCCGAGCCGACGGACCCAGCCTGGTGGCTCGAGACGACGATCCGCGAGGCCGGCCGTGAGCGACTTCCGGTGACGTTCGTCGCCCACGACGGGGACGAGGTGCTGGGCGCCGTCGGGCTGGACACCTACGACCTGGACGAGCGCCACGACACCACCCCGTGGGTCACCGGCATGATCGTGCGCCGCGATCGGCGGGGCGAAGGGATCGGGCGGGCCTTGATGCGGCACCTGGAGCGTTGGGCCGCCGAGCGCGGGATCGCCGAAGCCTGGGTCGGCACGGACCTCGCGCTCGAGTTCTACCAGCACTGCGGATGGACGCTTCAGGAGACCTTCACGACCAGCGACGGGCAGGAGATGAGCGTGCTGCACAAGCCGCTGCACCTCGGCTCCTACCCCGGCGAGGCTCGTTGAGGCACAGTGGACGGGTGCATGACGACGCCAGCAGCCGACCCTGCACCCACGTCCCGGCCGATGCCCTGCGCCCCGGCGACCCGACTCCGGGGATGAGCCGTCAGGTCGGGCTGGACGTCGAAGGGATGTGGAGCGGCACGGTGGACACCGCGCCCGGCGCGGTGTCCGGCTGGCACCACCACGGCGCGCACGAGACCACGCTGTACGTCGTCCAGGGCAGCATGCGGTTGGAGTCCGGGCTGGGCGGTGCACACACGGTCGAGGGGCAGGCGGGGGACTTCCTGCACGTGCCCGCGTACGCCGTGCACCGCGAGTCGAACCCGGGCGACAAGCCGAGCCTGGCCGTCGTGGTGCGCTGCGGGACCGGAGCGCCGACGGTGAACGTCGACGGGCCGGCCACCTAGGCTGGCCGAGTGCCCCGCAAGATCGCTGCCATCGACCTGTCTGCACTACCGCTGGACGACGCGACGCAGCTGCTACGCGCCGCACTGGACGGCTCCGGCGATGCCCTGCTGCCGACCGCGGGCGACGCCGCCGCCGAGCGGGCCCGCCACGAGCTCGCAGCCGGCACTGCGCTGCTCGACGGCGAGGACGATCCGGACGACCCGACCGCGTTGGTCATCGCGACGTCCGGCTCGACCGGACCACCCAAAGGTGCCCTGCTGCAGGCGTCCGCGCTGCGCGCGTCAGCCCGCGCCACCCACGACCGCCTCGGCGGCCCGGGCAGCTGGCTGCTGGCCCTGCCCACCCAGCACGTGGCGGGCGTCCAGGTGCTGCTGCGCTCGGTGCACGCCGGCACGGTACCGGCGGTGCTGGACCTGCGGGATGGTTTCGACCTCGACGCTTTCGCCTCTGCCGCAACCGATCTGGCCGACCGCACCGGCCGCACGTACACGGCGCTGGTGCCCACCCAGCTGGTCCGGATGCTGGCCGACGGCGGCCGCGCTCTGCGCGCCCTGACGGCGTTCGACGCGGTCCTGCTCGGCGGCGCCGCCGCCACGCCCGCACTGCTGGACGGCGCCCGGGCGGCCGGCGTCACGGTGGTGACCACCTACGGGATGAGCGAGACCTGCGGCGGGTGCGTCTACGACGGCCTTCCGCTGGACGGCGTGCAGGTGAAGGTCGACGACCGCATCCGGCTGGGCGGCCCGGTCGTGGCCCTCGGTTACCGGTTGGCCCCCGGCGCGCCACAGTTCGAGCAGTCCGGCGGGACACGCTGGTTCAGCACGAGCGACCTCGGCGAGCTGCTCGGCGAACGGCTCACCGTGCTCGGCCGCGCGGACGACGTACTGGTCACCGGCGGCGTCAAGGTCTCACCGCAGGCCGTCGAGGCGGTCCTCGCGGAGCTGCTCGGCGTCAACGAGTGCCTGGTCGTCGGCGTGCCGGACGCCGAATGGGGCCAGCGGCTCGTCGTCCTCGTCGTCGCCGAGCCCGTCCCCAGCCTGGAAGCGTTGCGGCACAGCGTGTCCACCCGACTCGGCGCGGCTGCGGCGCCTCGCGAAGTCGTCCAGGTCGAGTCTCTGCCGACGACCGCGCTGGGCAAACCGGACAGGCGCGCGGCCACCCGGCTCGCAGAGGCCGCTTTGTCCCGTTGACCGCGACCCGGCCGCGGAGGACCGTCGGATCCGCAGGGCCGACCGAGGAGGACGACATGGCGGGCTTCATCCAGATCATCGAGTTCCGCAGCTCACGGTGGGACGAGCTCCAGGCACTGGCGCAGGAGTTCGAGGACAGCCGCACCGCAGCCGGGGCCTCGGGCTCCAGCCCGACGAAGATCCACGTGGTGGCCGACCGGGACGATCCGGGCCGCTTCCTCAACATCGTGGAGTTCGAGTCCTACGAGGCGGCGATGGAGAACTCGCAACGACCCGAGACCGGTGACTTCGCCTCGAAGATGGCCGCCCTGTGCGACGGCCCGCCGACCTTCCACAACCTCGACGTCCGCTACGAGGCACAGATCGACTGACTCACGACGAGCTCGACCGCTCGACCGCTCGACCGGAGCCCACCTTCCGACCACGGGAGGCGGCACGAGAGGATTCCGGGCGTGGCAACCCGAGCTCAGTGGATCGAAGGCGCACGCCCGCGCACCCTGCCGGCGGCGGTCGCACCGGTCGTCGCCGGCACCGGCGTCGCCGCCGACCTGGACGCTGTCATGCCCTGGCGGGCACTGCTCGCGCTGGTCGTGGCGCTCGCCTTGCAGGTGGCGGTGAACTACGCCAACGACTACTCCGATGGGATCCGCGGCACTGATGACGAGCGGGTCGGCCCCTTGCGGCTCACCGGCTCGGGGGTCGCCGCACCGGCGAGCGTCAAGCGCGCCGCGTTCATCGCGTTCGGGGTGGCCGCGGTGGCCGGCCTTGCCCTGGTCCTGGTGTCTCGCTCGTGGTGGCTGCTCCCGGTCGGCGCGGCCGCCGTGCTGGCCGCCTGGTTCTACACCGGCGGCTCGCACCCGTACGGCTACCTCGGCCTCGGCGAGGCGTTCGTCTTCGTCTTCTTCGGCCTGATCGCCGTCCTGGGCACGACCTGGACGCAGGCCGGCGCGCTGTCCTGGACGGCGCTCGCGGTGGCCGTCGCCGTCGGCTGCCTCGCCTGTGCGCTGCTGGTCGCGAACAACCTGCGGGACATCCCGACCGACCGGGTCGCCGGGAAGCGGACGCTGGCCGTGCGGCTGGGCGACCGCGGTGCCCGCGCGCTGTACCTGACGTTGGTGACGGTGCCCTACCTGCTGGTCGTCGCGCTTGCCTGGCACCAGCCGTGGGTGCTGGTGACGCTGGCGTCAGCGGTGCTCTTGCTGCCCGCCGTCCGGGCCGTCGTCGGTGGTGGGGTCGGCCGGCAGCTCATCCCCGCCCTGCGCGACACCGGGCGCGCCGAGCTCGCCTTCGGCGTTCTGATCGCGCTGGCCCTCGCCTTCGGCTGAGCCGATGGCCGCGCCCTCGGCCTCGGCGTCCTCCGCATCCTCGGCCTCGGCGTCCTCGGCCTCGGCGTCCTCGGCATCGGCGTCCGGGTCAGCGGACCCGGCGGCACGGCTCGCCATCCGGTCGGCGAGCTGCTGGGTCATCGCCAGCCGCGGCCCCTTCAGCACGAAGTACGACAGCGGCACCGAGATCACCAGTGCGAGCACGATCAGCCAGAACCCGCGAGCGCCCACCAACCAGAGCACGATCAGCACGGCGAACAGCAGCATGAAGCGCAGCAGGGTGTAGCGAGCGAAGGTCACCCGGGTCAGCCTACGGAGGTCGAACCGGACGGCGCCGCGGCGGCTGGCTCGGGGTCGACCACCGGGGGCAGCGTGCGCCCCTCCCAGTTCGTGGCCAGGACGACGGTCGTGCGGGTCCGCGAGATGCCGCGCACCTTGCGCAGCTTGGCCACCACCGACTCCAGCCCGGCGACGTCCGCCGCACGGACCTTGACCACGAAGTTCTCGTCACCGGCGACGTACCAGCAGTCCTCGACCTCGACGATGTCGCGAAGCTGGTCGACGACGTCGCCGTCCACGTCGTCGCCTTCGTAGAGATCGACCAGAGCACTGACCGAGAGGCCGAACGCTGGCGCGCTGACCACCGCCTGGTAGCCGATGATCACGCCCTGCTCCTCGAGCCGGCGTACCCGCTCCTGCACGCTCGGCCCGGACATCCCGACCAGCCGGCCCAGCTCGGCCCAGCTAGCCCGGCCGTTCGCGCGCAAAGCGCCGACCAGCTGACGATCCACGCCGTCCATCTCGTGCCTCCATCCCATGCGGTCGCGCACTTTCGATGCCAATGATGCCAGATCACCTTGGATTTGGTCTGTCTCACAGCAAATCCTTGTTATGATCATCCGCAGATGGCTACACCTGCCATCACATCACAGGGTCAGCCGACCCCAGCCCGAGAAGGACATCATGGTTACCCCGGAGTACGCCCGCGCCTACATCAACGAGCTCACCAGCTTCGCTCAGCCCAGCACCACGGACGAGCGTCGGATGAACCTCGGACGCCTGCTTCGCAGGCTCTCGCGCTGACGGCGAACTGTCAGGCCGGGTCAGCACCGGCCGATAGGGACCATGTGAGTCTGGAACCCGGGCAGTCCGGTTCGGACGGCGCGGCCAGGGGCACCAACGAGATGCTCGAGCCGGTCGTCCCGTTGCTGCTGTCCGCGGTCGGCGTCGTCTCGTGCGCCACGGTCGGCGCTGGCCCGCTGACCATGCTGCTGACGCTCATCCCTGCGGTGCTGGGCCTCGCCGGCCTACTCGGCTGGCGCGGCGACACGGCCCTGCTCGTCCGGGCCTGCATGCTGGCCGGCACCGCGTACACGCTGCCCCTGGTCGACCACGCACTTGTCCCGCACGTCCTGCAGTGGTGGTACGCCATCGTCGCGGTCTACCCGCTGCTGCTGGTGGCGTTGGGCACGACGATGGCCTTCACGCTGGCCGGGGCGGTGCTCAGCCAGTACCTCGTCGGCACCGCCACCACCGGGGTCACGTTGACCGGCTGGGCGCTGCGCTGCCTGCTGCTGGCCGGCATCGGCGTCCTCGTGGCCCGTGCGGGCACCGAGTACCGGTCCGCCCGGGACGACGCCCGCCGCCGTCAGGTCGCAGCCGAGGCCGCCGAGCGCGAGCTGCACCACGCCACGACGCACGACGCGCTGACCGGTATGCCGAACCGCACGTCGCTGGACCTGTTCCTGGACGTCGCGCTGCACGCCCGCACCGACGAGCCGGACCACGAGGTGGCATTGCTGCTGCTCGACATGGACCGGTTCAAGAACGTCAACGAGACCCTCGGCCACCTGGCCGGTGACCGGCTGCTCCGCGAGGTCGGCGACCGCCTGATCAACACCCTGGACGACGACCAGCGCGCCGCCCGGCTCGGCGGCGACGAGTTCGCCGTGGTGCTGACCCGCGCCACCCCCGCGCAGGCCCAGCTGGCGGCCGAGCGGCTGGTGGAGCTCTTCGACCAGCCGGTGGAGGTCGGCGGCGCGCCCTACCGGATCGGGGTCTCCGTCGGTGTCGCCACGACCGGCAACGGGATCGAGGAGCGCAGCGACCTGCTTCGCTGCGCCGACGCCGCCATGTACGCCGCCAAGCGCGGCGGGCGCGGGCGGGCCGTCGCGTTCGACTCGGCCATGAGCGAGGACGTCGCCGCCAACCTCGCGGTCGAGCAGCAGCTGCGTGAGGCCATCGCGCTGGGCGCCGACCTCGGCCCGAGCCGCAGAGCCGACGCCATCACCGCCGTCTTCCAGCCCGTCGTGAGCCTCGCCACCGGCCGCGCGATCGGCGCCGAGGCGCTGGCCCGCTGGGAGCTGGGCGGCCGGTTCGTCACCCCGCTGCGCTTCGTGCCGCTGGCGGAGGAGCTCGGCCTCGGTCGCGAGCTGGCCGTGGTGATCGCCCGCCAGTCCATGCAGGCACTGTCCGCCTGGCACCGCGACGGCTACACCGAGATCGGCAGCATCGCGATCAACATCAGCGCCGCCGACCTGCTCTCCCCCGGGCTGCCGGACGAGCTTGCCGGCATCGTCAGTGGCGCCGGCCTGTCGCCGGGCGCGCTGACCCTGGAGATCACCGAACGCGACGTCGTCGGCGACGTGGAGCGCACCCGCGAGACCATGCAGGAGCTGCGGCACAAGGGAATCACGGTCGCGGTGGACGACTTCGGCACTGGATTCTCGTCGCTGGCCTACCTGGCGCGGCTACCGCTGCAGGTGCTCAAGATCGACCGCGAGTTCGTGGCCAACCTGCACGACGACGACACCATCGCGCGCACCGTGGTCGGCCTGGCCGGGTCGTTCGGCATGGAGTGCATCGCGGAGGGCATCGAGACCGAGCAGCAGCTGCTGGCGCTTTCCGAGCTCGGCGTGCACGCCGGGCAGGGCTGGCACCTGGGTCGACCGACCAGCGCGGCGGACTTCGTGGAGTCCCTGCGAGCCCTGACCCGCACCGGCTAGCCGAGCTCCAACTCGTAGGTCATCAGCAGCACCCCGGCCATCGGCTCCCAGTCCCGCTCCGGCCGACGGACGAAGCCCATCGACTCGTACAGCCCCACCGCCGGCGTCATCATCGAGCGGGTGGACAGCACCAGCCGCCGGGCGCCTGCGGCCCTCGCCCGCGCAACGCACTCCTCGACGAGCACCCGCCCCAGGCCGAGGCCACGCGCTGCAGGGTCGACCGCCAGCATCCGGAACTCCGCCTCGCCCTCGCGCGCGACGTCCGCGTAGGCCGACCCGGCCCGGACGAAGGACACGGTGCCCAGGACCTGCCCCGCCTCGTCGTCCCACGCCACCAGCAGCTCGCTGTGCTGGGCCCGGTCAGCCGCCTTGCGCAACGTGTCCTGATAGTCCGAGCCTTGTGGGATCAGGCCGTCCGCCAGGTACGCGCGCGCCGTGAGGTCGCCGATCACGTCGTACTCCTGCGGGCTCGCAGCCCGGACCATCACGCTCATGCAGTCAGTCTGCCAGTCGCCTCGCTCGATCTGCTGCGCGCAAAGATGACCGCTCCCGGGACCTGCTCGTCTGGCCCGATGACCAGTTCGGCCTCAATCGCGAACCCCGCGTCGCGAAGCCAACCCCTGACCTTGCTCGGCGGACGATGGTGACTGTCAACGTTGATTGAACGACCCGTGTAACCCTGCGACGTATGTCGTGTCTCGTCACCGACGTGAAAGCCCACCATCAAGAGACCCTCTGGCCGCAACACTCGACGGAACTCGTCGAACACGCCGGGGACGGCGTGATCGGGCACGTGGATCACGGACCAGAACGCGAGTATGCCGACCACCGAGTCGTCCGCCAGGTCGAGGTCAGTCATCGTCCCGACCTCGAAGCGTAGCTCTGGATAGTCACGCCGCGCGATGGCGATCATCTCGGGCGAAAGGTCTATGCCGAACACGTCCACTCCGGCGTCGTGGAGGTAGCCGGTGATGTACCCCGGTCCGCAGCCCACATCGGCGACTGGCCCACCTCCGGCACCGTGCACCAACTCGGCGAACAACGCCAGGCTCGCCCGGAGGTAAGGCCTGCCACTGAGCAGTCCACGCACCTTCTCGGCGTACCCGCTGGCGTCGGTGTCGTACGACGAGCGGGTATCGGAGAGCCAGGCATCAGCCACGGGTGACACGGTAACCCGATCTGGCAACGCCATTGCCCCGCAGCCGCTCGCCGACGCCCGACCGGGTTCCCCGTATCGTGGTTTGCGGTCCCTCGGGGACCCCATGAAGGAGTCCGGATTGACAGAGAGCCACAACGTTGAGATCGCTCACCAACTCTCAGAGCGTGAGGAGGCCGAGGGTCCTAAGCATCGCTGGGAACGCATCGCTGAGGTCCTGGAGGTTCTCGCGCTCGCGGTTGCCGCGATCGCCACAGCATGGAGCGGTTTCCAGGCATCAGGGTGGGACGGCCGTCAGGCCCTGCTCTATGGAGAATCCACGTCGCAACGGTTCGAGGCCAGCGCCGCCTCGACGACTGGCGGCCAGGAGCTCGTTGCGGACTCGGCGATGTTCACTGGCTGGCTGCAGGCCCGCGCGTTGCACAATCCGCAGCTGGCAACGACTTTCGAGCGTCGGTTCACTCCCGACTATCACGCTGCCTTCAACGAGTGGCTGCAGACCGACCCGTTGAACGATCCGTCAGCGCCACCCGGCCCCGCCTACATGCCGGGGTATCAGAACCCGAACCTTGCGAAGGCCGACACGCTCAATGCCGAGGCCGCACAGTCCTTCGTTGACGGCACCGAAGCCGGCCACCACGCCGACGACTACGTGCGGCTCACTGTCCTCTTCGCGTTGGTGCTGTTCCTGATTGCCGCAGGTCAGCGGTTCCGCCAACGTCCAGTCCGGCTCGGCGCGAACGGTCTCGCCGTGGCGCTGCTTGTCTTTGCCATGGCGTATCTCGTCACGCTTCCCCGGCAGTAGGCCGAAAGGCCGTCAAGGGGACGGATGCCTCGATCGCAGCACGGCCACCTCGGGATACTTCTCGGGCGGTCCGTAGCCATGCTCGACCAGCCAGCGGACGTTACTCAGGCATCGCAACGACCACCAGGCTCGGATGAGTTCGAGGTCCACGTCGGTGCCGTAGCCGGCTATGACGTCGCCGAGATGCTCCGGGTGTCCGAGCGTGAGGGTGGCGAGGTCGAACAATGCGTCACCCCGGGCTCCCTCGGACCAGTCGACGACGCCGGTGACCTGGTCACCGGCGACGAAGACGTGGTCCACCTGCAGGTCGCCGTGAACAAAGACCGGTGTCCACGGCCGGAGTGCCGTCTCAGCGAGTCGACGGTTGCGTGTGACCACCTCGGCGGGAAGAACGTCGTTGGCGATGAGCCATTCGCACTCACGGGCGAGGTGCGAACCGAGCTCGTCGAGGTCCCGACCGGGCCATGGCGGCAGCGGCGCGTCGTGCAGCGCCCGGACTGCGGCGCCGGCCGCGGCCCACGCCGCCGAGGATGCGGTAGACGGCTCGCCGAGGTGGCCGAGTGCCGTCCCCGGAAGAGCGGCCAGCGCGAGCACGGGCGGGTTCCGCCACAGGATCTCCGGGGTCGGGATCGGCGCCACCGCCATCACCTCGACCTCGATATCGGTGCGGGCCTGATCGGCGTCGATCTTCAGGAACACATCGCCGACACGCAGGGTCGCGCGCTGGCTATGAGCGACGACCACCTCGACCTCCACGCCGGCCATGATCGCGGGCGTGGACGACCGATGTCACCCCATTTTGCGATGCGCAGCTGCGCGCCCTGCGGTCCCGTCGATTCAGCTCGCAGCAGGCGTGTCGTAGAGCAGACGTCTCACGGCCGCCCGCGACGCCAGCAGAGCGATGACGAGCAACGTCACGGGTATGAATCCGCCCAGACTGACCGAACCACGGAACACGATGTCGATCAGCCAGAGCACGACGAGCTTGCTCCCGGCCGCCACCACCCAGAGCAGGACGGCAGTCGTCGTCTTGGCCAGCTTCGTAGTTGCCTTGCGAAATCGAGCGAGAACGACGCCCTTGAGGACGAGAACCAGCTCCAACGTCACCTTGAGAAGGGCAGCGGTCAGCAACGAGAGGGTGAAGGACTCGCTGATGACTGCCGGCACGTACTGAACGGCGAGGTTCAGGACGACCACGTAGACGAACAGATCGATGACGTCCGCCGGATGTGCGACGACCCAGGCTCGCAGGCGTCCCCGCCGTGACCGGGCAGCGGCATCAAACTCGGGTTGTCCGGTCACGGGCTGCATCCTGCCGGACAAGGCGCCCTCAGCGTGCTGGGCGTCGGGCAGCCGCGGCCGAGGACCGGACTGCCGTGGTGCTGTTTCGGGTGACGAGCTCGGTCGGGAGGACGAGGTGTCGGGCACGGCCGGCAGGGCGGGTCTTGGCACGGGTGATGGCCAGCATGAGCGCGGTGGCCGCTGCTCGGCCCTTCGCGTCTACGTCTTGGCGCACGGTCGTGAGCGCCGGGCTGATTCGTCGGCTGATCGGGTTGTCGTCGAAGCCGACGACCGACACGTCGTCCGGGACCTGCAGTCCGGCGTCCTGGATCGCGCGGATGACGCCTCGGGCGATGGCGTCGGAAAAGCACAGGATGGCGGTTGGTCGTTCGTCGTTCGCGAGGAGGGTCTCGGCGGCGCCGTAACCGATGGCGTCGGGGTTCTCGTGGGGCAGGCGCACGACGGTTGGCGTGATGCCGGCGACGTCAAGCGCATCCAACCAGCCGAGCAGACGCTGCCGTTCGGTGTGCGCGGTGTCGGCCGCGAGCGGGTCCGTCAGGAGTCCGAAGTCGCCCGCGAAGCCGGTGGTCACGATCGCTACCTGTCGATGCCCCAGGTCGATGACGTGCTCGGCGGCGGCGCGCGCGCCGAGCCGGTCGTCGACGTTGATGCTGGTGATGCCCGGCGCGGGGGCCTGATCCACGAACACCAATGGGAGCCGCCGCCGCATCAGCCAGCTGACGGCAGAGGAGTCCGGGTTGCAGGAGTACACGATCGCCCCGTCGATGGCGACGTCCCGGGCCGGCACGATGTCACCTTCGGGTGCCGCCGACAGCAAGGTCAGTGACAACCCTGTCGCCGCGAGCTCATCGCTGATTCCAGCGAGGAAGGCCATCGCGACCTCATCGGTCAGGGAGTACGTCAGAGTCTCGGACAACAGCACACCCACCGTGCCCGCGGTCCCACTGGCCAGCGCCCGCGCGGTGGGGTCGGGCCCGCCGTAGCCGAGTTCCTCCGCGACCGCCAGAATCCGATCTCGAAGCTTGGCGGACAGCTGATCAGGCCGGGAGAACGCGTTGGAAACCGTCATCCGGCTCACGCCGACGTGCTCGGCGATCGTCTGCAGCGTGACTCGTCCCATGTCCGGTGACTCAGCCTGCCTCCCCGCGTGCAGCCGAACGCGCCGTGGTGTGCCGTACCGGCCCGGACGGGGTGATGACGTCGGCCAGGTGGCGCAGTCCGCCTGCGACTGCCTTCCGGGTGCGCGGAAGTACCGGGACCCTACCAACGTGGGGGACGACGGGGGCGCTGGGTAGCGCGCTGAGCGCCTCGTCGTCGTCCGCTCGGCGAGTCAGGAACATTGCGGTCATCATCGGGTCCATCTCGAGCTCCTACAGTTCGTCCAGTGATCTGTACCGGTACAGTAATCGACTTTTCTGTACCGGTCAAGATGATATTCAGATCGGACCGATTTCTGTGCGCCCCAGGGTGATGGGTCCGCTGTCGGCGGGTTCGCGCGGCAGGGGTTCAGTCGCCGCTCGCCGAGTCGCCGGAGCTGAAGAAGGTAGCCAGGCTGCCCGCGACTGCGGTGACGACGAAGATCGCCCACAGCTCCAGGGCGACGTCGATGATCTTGCCGGCTCCAGTCACCGGGTTCGGCAACGAGGAGGAGACGGTCAAAAGCTGCACAGCGGTGAAGAAGGCGGCGTCACCCACGCCGTGGATGGCACCACCCTTCGCTCCGCTCTCGGTGATCCGGACCAGCAAAGTGCCGATCAGGAAGACAGCCAGTGACGCGCCGCCGGCAAGGAGCAGTCGCGCCATCAGCCGACGATGGCGCTCCTCATAGCGGAACAGCCGCGACAGTTCCTCTCGAATCATGCCCGCACTCTCCTTATGACTTAGACCTGACGCTGATCTCGAGCGCAAGCGATACAGAGCCGCGTCCATGGGCGCGCAAGCAGCCGCTCGTCGCCGATCGACGAACCGCATCGCTCGCAGCGGCCGTCGTCCCCGGCGGCCAGTCGCGCGAGCGCGCCGTCGACGTCCTGCACCCGCCGCCGCGCGGCGTCCAGCATTGCGCTCAGCTGGGCCCGCTCGAACGCGATCGTCGACCCCTCGGGGTCGTGCTCGTCGTCCGCGTTGGACGACTCGCTGGCCTGGACGACGCGCGCCAGGTCCCGGGTCAGGACCTCGACCTGCTCCGCCGCGAGGCATCGCTCGGCGGCCAACGCCGCCGCGCGGTCGGGCTCAGGAGACCCCGGCATAGCTGTGGAAGCCGACGAAGAAGATGTTCACCACGAGGAAGTTGAACAGCAGGCAGCCGAAGCCGACGATCGCGATCCGCGCCGCCTTGCGACCCTGCCAGCCGCGGGTCGCCCGAGCGTGCAGGTATCCGGCGTAGACCACCCAGATCACGAACGTCCACACCTCCTTCGGGTCCCAGCTCCAGTAGGCGCCCCAGGCGTTCTCGGCCCAGATGGCGCCCGCGACGAGCGTGAACGTCCACAGCGGGAAGGCGATCGCGTGCAGCCGGTAGGAGTTCAGGTCGAGTTCGCGTGAGCCCGGCAGGGCGTCCATGAAGGACCGCCCGACCGACTGACCTTTGGCCCGGCGCACCTCGCGGCGGTCCTGAGCCAGGTAGAGCACGGTCAGCGAGAAGGCCAGCGTCAGCAGCGCGGACGCGATGAACGCCACGCTGACGTGGATGGCCAGCCAGTAGCTCTTCAGCGACGGCACGACCTGCGCGGCTTTGGTGTAGAGCACCACCACGGCCAGGCCCAGGGTGAGCAGCACCGGCCCGACGACGAAGGCACCCAGGTAGCGCAGGTCCCGCCAGCGCAGCGCGATCACGTAGACCAGGGTCACCACCGCGGCGCCGGCAGTGGCGAACTCGAACATGTTGCTCCACGGCGGCCGCTGCACCGCGACGCCGCGCATGGTCACCGAGGCGACGTGCAGCACCAGCGCCAGGATGGTCAGGGAGGTGCCGATAGCAGCCGCCTGGCGCCGTTCGCGTGAGGAGGTGTCCGCGGCCAGGTCAACGCCGGACGACGCACCGGACGAGACGCTGGACGACGGACCCGTGAACTCGCTCGCCGCCCCGACCGCAGCCGGCTCGCGGGCCGGCGCCGTGGCGGCGTCCCGCTCACGCTCGGCCCGGGCGGCTCCTCCGGCCAGGTCGATCGTGTACGCGATGAACGCGCACGCGTAGGCGGCCATCGCGCCGTACAGCAGCACGTTGGCCTGGTTGGCCAGGCTCTCGTTGACGCTCACGCGTCCCTCCTCGTCGGCGGCGTGCCTGCGGGGTCGAGCTGGTCCAGCAGACGCTGCAGCTCGTCGTCCAGACCGGTGTCCTCGCCCCGCGCGAGCGCACCGACCTCGACCAGAGTACGACCCGCCGTCCCGCCCCCGTCCGCGCCGCCGCCCGAGCCGTCGTCCGAGCCGCCGCCCGAGCCGCCGTCCGAGCCACCGTCCGAGCCGTCGTCCCGGTCGCCGTCACCCTCGACCCGGCGAACCCGCACGAAAACCCGGCGGCGCGGGACGAACAGCGACAGCGCGAGTCCGAGCATCGCCGCGATCGCCGCGCCGAGCACCCACCCCTTGCCCGGGTCGTGCCGGATCGAGAGCCCGGCGAACCGCTCGACCCGCTCGAAGGTGACCGAGCCCTTCCCGTTCGGAAGCTGGATCGTCTGGCCCGGCCGCAACAGCGTGCGGAAGGTGTCTCCGCTCGCCGTCTTGAGCGGCTTCATCTTGTCCACGTTCAGTGTGTAGACCGACTGCGGCGCACCGGAACCCAGCCCGAGGTCACCCTCCAGCACCGTCAGCAGAATGGCCGGGTCGAGGGCGTCGGGGAAGATCGAGCGCGGCATCCCGGCGACGGTCGCCATGGTGGGCAGGAACTGGCCGATCAGACCGAGCTGCTGCGGCTGCGCCCCGGGCGCCTTGATGACGCCGGTGGAGGTGTAGTTGCCGTCCTGCGGCAGGAACGGTGTCGCGTCGGAGTAGACGACCTGGCCCGTGCTGTCCTTCATGGTGATCACCGGCGCGTACCCGTTGCCGAGCAGGAACACCTTGGTGCCGTCCAGCACCAGCGGGTGGTTGACCCGGATCGTGCTCTGCCGCGGCGCCGCATCGGGGCTGCTCCGCGAGCTCACCGTCGCCTCGAAGTCGCGCGGGGCGCCGCGCTGGGTGGCCTGCCGCTCGAACTCCACCTTCATCGACTTCACGTCCACCGAGAACGGCGGCAGGTTCTCGGTGTTGACCCACGGACCGGGGTCGATGGTGTCGAACGCGCTGACGCTGTCGCTGAACGACGTGCCGACCGGGACGACCACGTCGCCGCGCCAGCCGAGCAGGTGCCCCAGCGCCACCGCGACCAGCAGCACGACGAGCGAGAGGTGGAACACCAGGTTGCCGGTCTCGCGCAGGTAGCCGCGCTCGGCGCTGATCGAGCCGTCGCGGACCTCGACCCGGAAACGCCTGCGCCGCAGCGCCTTACGGGCCAGCTCGAGGACGTCCTCCGGCGAGCCGGGCACCTCGAGGGTGCGGTGCGCGGGCAACCGCTCCAGCCGCGCGGGGATGCGCGGCGGGCGGGCTCGCAGCGCCTTCAGGTGGACCAAGGTGCGCGGCAGCACGCACCCGCACAGGGACACGAAGAGCAGCAGGTAGATCGCCGAGAACCAGACGGAGGCGTAGACCTCGAAGCCGCCGACCTTGTCGATCCACGGCCCGGACGTCGGGTGCGCGGCGAGGTAGGCGGTGACCTTCGACGCGTCGATCCCGCGTTGCGGCAGAACCGATCCCGGCACCGCCGCCACCGCGAGCAGCAGCAGCAGGAACAACGCGGTGCGCATGCTGGTGAGCTGGCGCCAGACGAACCGCAACGAGCCCACCAGGCCAAGGCGTGGCTGCACCGGCGCCGACCGGACCTCCTGCTGCTCGTCGGTGGCGGTCACACCGGCACCTTGAAGTCGAGGATCGCGGTGGAGGCGCGGGACATCAGGTCGCCCCAGACCCCGGTGACCATCAGCACCCCGATCACCACGAGCATGGTTCCTCCGGCCAGCTGCAGACCGCGCTGGTGGCGGCGCATCCAGCCCAGGGTGCTCGAGGCGCGCGCGTAGCCGAGCGCGACCAGCACGAACGGGATGCCCAGCCCGAGGCTGTAGGCGACGGCCAGCACCACGCCGCGTGAGGCACCGCCGCCCTCGCCGGTGGCCAGCGCCAGAACGGCCGCCAGCGTCGGGCTGGTGCAGGGGGTCCAGCCGATCGCGAAGATCGCACCGAGCACCGGAGCGCCGACCAGCCCGGCCGTCGGCCGCCAGGACGGCTTGAGCATCCGGCCGCTGCCGGGGAAGGCTCCGATGAACAGCAGACCCAACGCGATCACCACGACGCCGAACACCCGCATCAGGGTGTCCTGGTGGCCGATCAGCTGCTGCGCGAGCAGGCTGAACGTCGTCGTCATCACCACGAAGACGACCGTGAAGCCGAGCACGAACAGCGCCGCCCCGGTGACCATCCGGCTGCGCTGGCGCTGCTCCAGCGTCTGGCCGCCGAGCCCGGTGACGTAGCCCAGGTAGCCCGGCACCAGCGGCAGCACGCAGGGCGAGGCGAACGACACCAGTCCGGCCAGCGCCGCGACGAGCAGCGCGAGCGGCATGGACCCCGAGCCGACGACCTCGCTCACGACGCGCCGTGCCGCTCGGCGACGACGTCGTCCACGAGGTCCTTCAGCGTGGACCCCTGAACCTCACCGGAGATGCGGCCGGCCAGCTTGCCGTCCTGGTCGATCACCACCGTCGTCGGCGTCGCGCTCGCCTTGCCCTTGAGCTGCAGCAGCACCCCACCGCCGTCCCAGGCGAGCGACGGGTACGTCAGCGCCATCCGGCGCTGGAACGCCTGCCCGGCAGCCGGTCCCTCCTTGGTGTCCACGCCGAGGAACTGCACGTCACCGGAGCCCGCGTAGCCGGCCCAGGTTCGTTGCAGCAGCGGCGCCTCGGCGTTGCACGGACCGCACCACGAGCCCCAGGTGTTCACCACGAGCACTTTGCCGCGGTAGTCGGCGGTGTCGACCGCCTTGCCCTCCAGGGTCTTGCCGCGCAGCTGGATCGCGGTCTTGCGCTGCGCCGGCGCGATCTGCTCGATCGTGCCGTCACCGGCGACGTAGCCCTTGCCGTCGCCCGCATTCGCCTGCGCCGCGATGGTGCCCGAGCCGTCGCTGCAACCCGCGGCCAGCAGCGCGAGCGCGACCAGCACGGACGGGACGGCGAGACGGCGGAGCATCAGGCGCCCACGACCTTGCTCGCGCCCGGCAGCAGGCTCGCGGCCGGCTCGCTGAAGTCGATGGCCAGCAGACGGTCGTCCTCGAAGGTCAGCGAGGTCAGCGAGGCGAGGCTGCACCGGCGCTTTCGCGGGTCGTGCCAGAGGCGTCGTCCCTCGAGCTTGAGCCGGGCGATCCACACCGGCGACTGGTGCGAGACCAGCACGGCCTCGTGCCCGGCGGCCTGCCCGCGAGCCAGCTCGACCGCGGCCAGCATCCGGGCCGCGATCTGCTCGTAGGGCTCGCCCCAGGACGGCCGGAACGGGTTGACCATCTTCGGCCAGTGCCCGGGGTGGCGCAGCGAGCCGTCACCGACGCCGAAGGTCATGCCCTCGAAGTAGTTGCCTGCCTCGATCAGTCGGACGTCGAGCCGCACGGCCACGTCGTGGGCGGCCGCGATCGGTGCCGCCGTCTCCTGCGCCCGCTCCAGCGGCGAGGACACCACGGTGGTGATGTCGTGGCCCTTCAGGTACTCGGCGACCAGGTCGGCCATCCGGCGTCCGCGGTCGGACAGGTGGTATCCGGGCAGCCGCCCGTAGAGCACACCCTCGGGGTTGTGCACCTCCCCGTGGCGCAAGAGGTGGACGACTGTGCGCTGGCTCACCCGAGGGTCCTTTCGGAGGATGCTGCAGGGTCGGCGGCTGCAGGGTCGGCGGCTGCACGGGCGGCCACCGGCAGGGCGGCCAGCACGCGCTCCACCGCGCGGTCGTCGTGCGCGGCCGAGACGAACCACGCCTCGAACGCGCTGGGCGGCAGGTGCACGCCCTCGCGCAGCATGGCGTGGAAGAAGCGCCGGAAGGCGACGGTGTCCTGGGCTCGGGCGTCGTCGTAGTCGCGCACCGCCTCGTCGCGGAAGAACACGCTGAACATGCTGCCGGCATGCTGCACCACGTGCGGCACCCCGACCTCGCTGAGCGCCTTGGACGCGTGCGTCGCGATGGTGTCGGCGACGAGCGAGATCCGGGCGTACACGTCGTCCGTGCAGCCCCGCAGGGTCGCCAGCCCGGCCGCGGTGGCCACCGGGTTCCCGGACAGCGTGCCGGCCTGGTAGACCGGCCCGTGCGGCGCCAGTTGGGCCATCACGTCCGCACGGCCGCCGAACGCGGCGGCCGGGAAACCGCCGCCCATCACCTTGCCGAAGGTGAACAGGTCCGGCGGGCCGGCGGCGTAGGGGCCTTCGAGGCCGTACCAGCCGGACGCCGAGCAGCGGAAGCCGGTCATCACCTCGTCGCTGATCAGCAGCGCGCCGTGCTGCGCGGTGAGCCGGCGCAGGCCCTCGGTGAAACCGGGCAGCGGCGGGACCACGCCCATGTTGCCTGGCGCCGCCTCGGTGATCACGCAGGCGACCTGGTCGCCGTGCTCGGCGAACACGGCCTCCAGCGCCGGCAGGTCGTTGTAGGTGACGACGAGCGTGTCCGCGGCGGACGCACCGGTGACGCCGGGGCTGTCCGGCAGCGCGAACGTGGCCAGCCCGCTGCCGGCCGAGGCCAGTAGGGCGTCGACGTGACCGTGGTAGCAGCCGGCGAACTTGACCACCTTGGGTCGCCCGGTGAAGCCACGGGCCAGCCGGATCGCGCTCATCGTGGCCTCGGTGCCGCTGCTGACCAGGCGGACCTGCTCGACCGGCTCGACCCGGGCGACGATCTCCTCCGCCAGCAGCACCTCGTTCTCGCTGGGGGTGCCGAAGCTGAACCCGTGCTCGGCAGCCGACCGGACGGCGTCCAGCACCTGCGGGTGCGCGTGACCGAGGATCATCGGCCCCCAGGAGCAGACCAGGTCGACGTACTCGCGTCCGTCGGCGTCGTACAGGTACGGTCCGGCGGCGCGCGCGGTGAAGCGCGGCGTGCCACCCACGGCACCGAACGCGCGCACCGGCGAGTTCACCCCGCCGGGGGTGACCCGGCGGGCCCGCTCGAAGAGCGCAGCGCTGGCCGGGGCGTCGTCGGGGTAGGTCACGTCAGGCATTGTCGCAAGCATTGCTGGACGGACACCAACCGCGCCCCGGAAGGCGTGACGGACGTCTCTCAGACCTGGTGCAGGTCCTTCGGGTCCAGTGCTGCCGCGACCTGGCTCATGGCCCGGCCGAGGGCCAGGAACTGCTCGCGGGTCATCGGGTCGAGCAGGTGGGCGCGGACCTGCTCGACGTGGGTGTGCGCGGCCTGCTCGAGCACCGCGAAACCCTTGTCGGTCAGGGCGCACTCGACACCCCGGCGGTCGCAGGTGCTGGCTCGTCGGGCGACCAGGCCGTCGCGCTCGAGCCGGGCCACGGTGTGGGTGAGCCGGCTGCGCGAGCTGACCACCGCGCCGGCGACCTCGGACATCCGCAGGGCGCGCCCGGGCGACTCGGACAGCCGGACCAGGATCTCGTACTCGGGGTGGCTGAGGCCGTGCCGCTCCAGGCCACGACGCAGCTCCTCGTCCAGCAGGCGGCTCGCGCGCACGTAGCTGCGCCAGGCCTGCTGCTCCTCGGCGTCCAACCAGCGCGTCTCGCGCTGGGTCTCGCTGATTGTGCTCATGTGATCCAGCGTACAGGACGGAAAGTTGAAGATTGAAGGAATTAGTTCTACGGTGGTTGAAGTTACAACCAATGCACGACCACAGACCTCAACATCCGGAACCATCGAAACGAAGCTGGGAGCAAAATGACCACCACCGCCTCCGCCACCGCCCTGTCCGGCCTGACCGCCGGCACCTGGACCATCGACGCCTCGCACACCGAGGTCGGATTCGTCGTCCGGCACATGATGGTGAGCAAGGTCAAGGGTCGGTTCAGCAAGGTCGAGGGCACCATCACCGTCGCCGAGGACCTGCTCGACTCGAGCGTCGAGGCCACCGTGTCCGCGGCCAGCATCGACACCCGCGACGAGAACCGCGACAACCACCTGCGCTCGGCCGACTTCTTCGACGTCGAGACCCACCCGGAGTGGACCTTCCGCTCGACCGGCCTCCGCCCCGACGGCTCGGACTACCTGCTGGACGGCGACCTGACCCTCAAGGGCGTCACTCGTCCGGTCACCTTCGAGCTGGAGTTCAACGGGGCCGCTGCCAACCCGCTGGCCGGCGGCAAGCCGACCGCCGGGTTCTCCGCCGAGACCGAGATCTCGCGCAAGGACTTCGGCCTGGAGTGGAACGTCGCCCTGGAGACCGGCGGCGTGCTGGTCGGCGACAAGGTCAAGCTCGTCCTCGAGATCGAGGCCGGCAAGTCCGCCTGACCCCACCCCCGGGCTTGCTCCACTCCGCCCGGTTTGCTCAGCTCAGGCCGCTCTTTCATGGCGAAAGGGCGGCCTGAGCTGTGTAATGCGGGCGGAGTGGAGCAAGCAGGAGGGGCGGGTCAGCGGAGGGTGCGAGCGACCTCGGCGGCCCAGTAAGTAAGCACGATCTGCGCACCCGCCCGGCGGATCGCGGTCAGCGACTCCAGGATCGCCCGCTCCCGGTCGATCATCCCGGCGGCCGCAGCCGCCTCGACCATCGCGTACTCACCGCTGACCTGGTACGCCGCGACCGGTACGTCGGACACCTCGGCCACCGCCCGGACGACGTCCAGGTACGGCAGCGCCGGCTTCACCATCACGATGTCGGCACCCTCGTCGAGGTCCAGCCGCACCTCGCGCAGCGCCTCGGTCAGGTTCGCCGGGTCCTGCTGGTACGTCATCCGGTCACCGGTCAGCGTCGACTCCACGGCCTCCCGGAACGGTCCGAAGAACGCAGACGCGTACTTCACCGCGTACGCCAGGACCAGGACGTCGGAGCGCCCCGCCGCGTCCAGCGCCGCCCGCACGTAGCCGACCTGGCCGTCCATCATCCCGGACAGCCCCACCACGTGCGCGCCGGCCTCGGCCTGAGCCAGCGCCATCGACGCGTACCGGGACAGCGTCGCGTCGTTGTCCACCGACCCGTCCGCCGCCAGCACGCCGCAGTGCCCGTGGTCGGTGAACTCGTCCAGGCACAGGTCGGCCATCACCACGGTCGCGTCCCCGACCTCCTCGCGAACCGCGCGCAGCGCGACGTTGAGGATGCCCTCCGGGTCGTCCGCGCCCGAACCCACTGCGTCACGCGAGGCCGGGACGCCGAACAGCATGATGCCGCCCAGCCCCAGCTCGACGCTCTCGCGGGCGACCTTGCGCAGCGACTCCAGCGAATGCTGGACGACGCCGGGCATCGAGGTCAACGGCACCGGCTCGCTCGCGCCCTCACGGACGAAGACCGGCAGCACCAGGTCGGCTGGGTGTAGCCGGGTCTGGGCGACCAGCCGCCGCACCGCCGGCGTCGAGCGCAGGCGGCGCGGCCGCTGGACGGGGTAGCCCATGGTGTCGACCAGCCCGCGCTCAGCGCGCCTTGCGGCGGGCCGAGTTCTTCCGCTCGCTCGGCCGGACGACCGGCTCGCCGGCCTCCAGGGCAGCCAGCCGCAGCCCCGCGCCGTACTCGGCGAGCGCCTCGACCAGCGCACCGGCGCTGGCCTCGGGCGCGAGGACGTCGACCCGCAGGCCGTGCTCCTCAGCCGTCTTCGCCGTCGCCGGACCGATGCAGGCCACCACGGTGGACGCGTGCGGCTTGCCGGCGATGCCGACCAGGTTGCGCACCGTCGAGCTCGAGGTGAAGACCACGGCGTCGAAGGTCCCGGACTTGATCGCCTCACGGACCGGCGCGGCCGGCGGCGCGGCGCGCACCGTGCGGTACGCGGTGACGTCGTCCACCTCCCAGCCGATGTCGTGCAGGCCGGCCACCAAGGTGTCGGTGGCGATGTCGGCACGCGGCAGGAAGACGCGGTTGATCGGGTCCAGCACGTCGTCGAACGGCGGCCAGTCCTCCAGCAGCCCGTGCGCCGACTGCTCGCCGCTGGGCACGAGGTCGGGCTCGATGCCCCAGTCCTGCAGCGCGTGGGCGGTGACGCCACCGACCGCGGCGACCTTCAGGCCGGAGAAGGCACGGGCGTCCAGGCCGAACTCCTCGAACTTCTCGCGGACCGCGCGCACGGCGTTCACACTGGTGAAGCCGACCCACTCGTAGCGGCCGGTCACCAGTCCCTTGATCGCCCGCTCCATCTGCTGCGGGGTGCGCGGCGGCTCGACCGAGATGGTCGGCACGACCTCGCTGACCGCGCCGAACTCGGCGAGCCGGTCGGTGGTCGCCACGGCCTGGTCCTTGGTGCGCGGCACCAGCACCCGCCAGCCGAACAGCGGCTTGGTCTCGAACCAGGACAGCTCGTCGCGCAGCGCGACCGGCGCGCCGACCACGGCGAGCACGGGGCGCGGCAGCCCGGACGCGACGACCTTCGCCGCGGCGTCCGCCAGGGTGGCCGTCAGCGTGCGCTGCTCGGTGGAGGTGCCCTGGCTGGTCACCGCGACCGGGGTCGAGCCGTCCCGACCCGCGGCGAGCAGGTCGACCAGCGCGGCCGAGACCACGGCCGGCTCGCCCATCACCACGACGGTGACGTCGTCACCGGTCGAGCGCGCCCAGTCGACCTTGGTGTCGTGCGGGGTGATCACGTGGACGGCGCGCGAGGCCTTGGTGGTCAGCGGTACGCCGGCGTAGGCCGGCACCGCGCTGACGGCCGAGACGCCCGGCACGACCTCGAAGGGCAGTCCCGCCTTGCGGCAGGCCAGTGCCTCCTCGGCCAGACCGTTGAACGTCGAGGGGTCGCCGTCCATCAGCCGGACGACACGGCGGCCGCCCTTGGCCGCCCGAGTGACCAGCTTGGCGCGGTTCGCCTGGGTCAGCGGGGCGCCGTCCACGCCGAAGGCGGCGTCGACGTACTCGACGTCGGCACGCGCCCAGCGGGCGATGTGGCGCTCGCCCAACAGCTGGTCGAGGACGACGACGTCCGCGGCGGCGATCAGGTCGACCGCGCGCAGGGTGAGCAGGCCTGGGTCACCGGGGCCGGTGCCGACGAAGGCGACCGTCCCGGTGGCCCTGCCTGGTGCAGTGCCCTTGCTGTCGGTGGAGCTGCGGGTGGGGGGCGTGGGGGTCACGAGACACGCTCCGTTGAGTGCTGGTGGTTGGACAGGTCGGACGTGCTGGGGTCGTGCGTGGAACGATCTGGGGGGTCGGGCGGGTCGGTGACGATCTCGGTGACAATCTCGGTGACAATCTCGGTGACAAGGTCGCCGGCGCCGTCCGCGAGCAGCTCCGCGGCCAGCGTGCGGCCGAGCTCGACCGGCTGGTCGAACGGGCCAGAAGCACTGCGGCGCAACAGGTCTGAACCGTCAGGTGCAGCAACGACAGCGCGCAGCGACAGCTCCAGGACGACGTGACCGGCGGAGTCCAGCGACTCGACGACCTCGGCGAGCGCGCCGACCGGTGCCGTGCAGCCGGCCTCGAGCGCCGCGAGCAGCGAACGCTCTGCGGTCACCGCGACGCGACTGTCGGAGTCGTCCAGGGCGCCGAGCGCCGCGACCAGCTCGGTGTCGTCCGCGCGGCACTCGACTGCCAGCGCGCCCTGCCCGGGGGCGGGCAGCACCTGCAACGGGTCGAGCACCTCGGTGGCCTCGTCGGCGCGACCCAGGCGCAGCAGGCCGGCGCGAGCCAGCAGGACGCCGTCCAGCCGGCCGTCGCGGACCAGTCCGAGGCGGGTGTCCACGTTGCCGCGCACCGGCTCGACCTCAAGGCCGAGACCCAGGGCGAGCACCTGCGCGGCGCGGCGCGGCGAACCGGTGCCCAGGCGGGAACCGACCGGCAGCTCGCCGAGGGTCAGGCCGTCGCGGGCGACGAGCACGTCCCGGGCGTCCGACCGGGCCGGGACAGCCGCGATGACGAGACCGGGCTCCGGCGTCGTCGGCAGGTCCTTCAGCGAGTGCACGGCGAGGTCGACGTCGCCGTCCAGCAGGGCCCGTCGCAGGGCCGCGGCGAACACGCCGGTGCCACCGATCTGGGTCAGGTGCGCGGTGGACGCGTCGCCTTCGGTAGTCACCTCTACGAGCTCGACCTCGCGGCCGGTCGCGGCAGTGATCGCCTCGGCCACCTGGCCGCTCTGGGCGAGCGCGAGCGCGCTGCGTCGGGTGCCGAGCCGGAGCGCGGTCATCGCGGACCACCCCCGGTCAGCAGGGCTGCGACGTCGCTCTCCGACGGCACCTGGGAGATCGCGGTGACCTCTTCGGGGTCGAGGTCGAACAGCTCGCGCAGCGCGGCGGCGTACGAGCCGCCGTCCTGCCGGCTGGCCAGCTCCTTGACCCGCACCGTGGGGGCGTGCAGCAGCTTCTCGACGACCCGGTGCACGGTCTGCTCGAGCTCCTCGCGGACGCCCGGCTCGAGGTCGCGCACCCGGTTGCCGAGGCGGGACAGCTCGGCCTCGACGACCTCGGCGGCCCGGGCTCGAAGCGCCACCACGGTGGGTGCCACGGACTGCACGCGCACCTCGGTGAGGTACTCCTCGACCTCGCCGTCGACCAGGCGGCGGACCTCGTCGACGTCCTCGGTCAGCTCGGCGGCGGACAGGTCCGCGCCGAGCACCTCGAGGTCGGCGACCTGGACGCCGGGCAGGTCGGCGACCTGCGGGTCGACGTCGCGGGGCAGGCCGAGGTCCACGAACAGCTGCGGGCGGACGGTGCCGGCCGCGGACCGCTTCGCCGCTGCGGCGGCCGCCATGTCGAGGTCCACGACGTGCCCGACCGCGCCGGTGCAGGAGATCACCAGTTCGGCGGCGGCGAGCTCGGCGCCGAGCTCGGACAGCGGGACCCAGCGGCCCTCGACCGCGGCGGCGACCCGCTGGGCGTGCTCGGGCGTGCGGTTGGCGATGGTCAGTGAGCGGGCGCCTTCGCGGTGCACGGTGGTCGCGGCGAGCGCGCTCATCGAGCCGGCGCCGACCACCAGGACGTCCAGGTCGGCCAGCGGCCCGACGGTGAGCTCGGCCCGGCGCAGCCCGGCGCCGACCAGCGAGGCGCCGGCCCGGTCGATCCCGGTCTCGGCGTGCGCCCGCTTGCCGACCCGCAGCGCACGCTGCATCAGTGGCTCCAGCACGCGGCCGGTGTCGCCGGCGTCGTGCGCGACCCGCAGCGCCTGGCGGAGCTGACCGAGCACCTGGCTCTCACCGACGGCCATCGAGTCCAGGCCGCACGCCACCGAGAACAGGTGGGTGATCGCACGGTCGGCGTAGTGCACGTAGAGGTGGTCCTTGAGCTCGTCCAGAGCCAGCCCGGTCGCCGAGCAGAGCGCCTCGCCGAGGTCGGTCAGCCCGCCGTGGAAGGTGGTCACCTCGGCGTAGATCTCGACGCGGTTGCAGGTGGCCAGCACCAGGGACTCGCTGACGTGCTCGCCGTGCAGTGCAGCGGTCGCCAGCTCGCGGGCTGCGTCGCCGGTCAGCGCGGCGCGCTCCAGCAGGTTCAGCCCAGCGGTGCGGTGCGACAGGCCGATGGCCAGCAGGCTCATGCCTCACCCCCGGCGGCCAGGGTGCGGGTGGCGAGTGTGGCCGCGGCATCGCGGGCAGCGCTGCGGGCCAGCGCCTTGCGCTGCTCGTGAAAGGCGAGGATCTGCAGCTCGGTGGACAGGTCCACCTTGCGGACGTCGACGTCGTCCGGGACGTTCAGCACGCAGGGCGCGAAGTTCAGCACGCTGCGCACCCCGGCGGCGACCAGCCGGTCGCAGACCTGCTGGGCCGGGCCGGCCGGGGTTGCCACCACCCCGATCGAGATCGGACGCCGGGCGCTGACCTCCTCGAGGTCGTCGAGCGGGCGCACGGGCAGGCCGGCCACCGTCTCGCCGACGACCTTGGGGTCGGTGTCGAACAGTGCGACGACCTCGAAGCCTCGGGTCGCGAAGCCGGCGTAGCCCGCCAGGGCGTGACCCAGGTTGCCGATCCCGACGATCGCCACGGGCCAGTCCTGGGTCAGGCCGAGCTCGCGCGAGATCTGGTAGACGAGGTAGTCGACGTCGTAGCCGACGCCGCGCACGCCGTACGAGCCCAGGTGCGAGAGGTCCTTGCGCAGCTTCGCAGAGTTGACCCCGGCTGCGACTGCGAGCTCTTCGGACGAGACCGTGACGGTGTCGCGCTCAGCGAGGGCGCCGAGGGCACGCAGGTACACGGGAAGCCGGGCAACCGTCGCCTCTGGGATGCCCCGGCGCGAGACCTGCTCGTCCTTCACGGTGCGCTCGCCACTCCTTGCTCACGGCAGACCTCCGCCAAGCAGCTAGCAGACGGTCCACACCGACGCGCTCCCGGGTGGGTCGCGTTCGGTGAACGGCTACACGATAAGCACTTGTGAAGGCACGCACAAAGTTGCGGATTCGCAAGAGGCCCGGTAGGTGAGCCACCTCACCTGTTGCGGACGCCCCAACGGCCCGCTCGACGGCCGGTCAGAGCGGCGCGCAGCCGCTTCTCGTCGACGCTGAAGTAGTCGTGCTGCGAGCCGTCCACCAGCACCACCGGGACCATCTCGCCGTAGCGATGCAGCAGCTCGGGGTCGTCGTCCACGCGTTGCTCGACCCAGCCCGCGCCGGTGTCGTCGGCCACCCGGCGGACCACCTCGCGGGCCTCGTCGCACAGGTGGCAGCCGTCGCGCCCGATCAGCGTGATCCGCGGCTCCTGCGCACCTTGGTCGCCCACGCCGCAACGGTATCCCGAGCCGGCCGCCGGCTCGCCGCGAAGCTCCGCTGGCTCGAGACCGGTACGCCGCGTGGTTGCAGGCGTGGCTGCATCGAGGTGGTGGTGATCACCCCCGGTTCGCTGCAACCACGGATGCGCCATCACCCGGCCCCGGCACCACCCGGCCCTGGGGTCACCCGGCTCGAGCGGCCCGGCCGGCCACGGGTCAGTCGAGCAGGCCCTTGCGCCGGGCCAGCGCCGCCGCCTCGGTGCGCCCGCTGGCACCGAGCTTGGCCAGGATGTTCGACACGTGCACGCTGACCGTCTTGGTGCTGATGAACAACTGCTGACCGATCTCGCCGTTGCTGCGGCCCAGTCCGACGAGCTCGAGGACCTCGCGCTCGCGGGCCGTCAACGCGGCGGGCTCACCAGCCCCGGGAGCCGACGGCTGACGCCCCCTCGCCCCGGAGCCCAGGCGGCGCAGCTCGGACAGCAGGGGCTGGGCCCCCAGCCGCAGTGCGGTCTCGCGGGCGGCGGTAAGCAGCCGCTCGGACTCGTCCGGTCGTCCACCGGCGCGAAGCACCGAGGCCAACCGGGCCTGCGAGCGAGCAGTCTCGAAAACGTGCCCGAAGACCTCGAAAGCCCCGACGGTGCGTTCCCAGCTGGCCACCAGCTCGTCGACGTCCGGTGCCTCGACCCCGGTCAACCAGCGCAGCCGGGCGTGCTCGGCCTCCAGCCGCAGCTGCCACGCCGCGCCCTCTGGCCCGGGCCGGCCCTGCGGCTCCTTCGACCAGGTGGCCGCTGCGAGCCCGCGCTCTGCGACCTCGCCCCCCTGCTTGGCGAGGGCGTCGCGTTCGGACGACCCGCCCCGCCCGGCCTCGGCCGCGAGCTGGCCCAGCAGCAGGGCCGACATCCGCACCTGGGCCTGCAGCGACGGACGCTTCCACAGAGTGGTGACCGCTGTGATGATGTCGTCGTGCACCGCAATGGCGGCCTCGAAGTCCCCCGCGTCGCCGAAGCCGTCGATCATCGGGCCGCAGCAGATCGCCACCACGCCCTCGCGGTCCCACCAGGGCCGGACGGCCCGGAGCAGGTCGACCGCCCGCGGGTCGCCGCGACCGACGAGCACGGCGAGACCCTGCGCCGCCAGCAGAGCCTCAGCCGCGGCCGGCGGCGCGGCGTCTCGGACGTCGGTCAGCCGCACCGCGTCGTCCCAGTCGCCTTGCAGAAAGGCCACGTTCGCGCCTTGCTGTCGTGCCTCGATCGCGTAGGGCGCCCACGGCCGGCCTCGGCTCGCGCCAACTGCGACGGCCTCGCCGAAGGCCGCCCTGGCCGCCGCTAGGTCGCCGGTCTCGAAGGCGAGCGCGCCGAGCCCGTACAGACTGCGCAGCTCGGAGGAGACGTCACCGTTGGCCCGCGCCTTACTGGCCACGGCCTCCAGCGTCGCCCGAGATGCCTTGGCATCGCCGGCCCGGCGGTCCAGGTAGGCCCGTGTGGTCTCTGCCTCGGCCAGCACCATCGGCAGCCCGAGCTCGGTCGCCATCTCGGTGGCCTCGTTGGCCCAGCGGGCCGCGGCATCACGCCGGTAGACGTCGAGGTTGGCCCGCGCGTGCATGCTCATCGCCTTCGCCCGCAACTTGGACGCGGGCTGCGCCGGGACCAGGTCGAGCGCCTCGCCGGTCATGGCGAGCACGTCCAGCGGGGTGTCCATCACGAGGGCCACCGAGGCGAGGGTGAGCAGCACGGTCGCCCGGGTGGCCGCGGGGGTCTCGTCGTCCAGCGCGGACAGCTGGGACTGGGTCAGCGCCATCGCTCGGTGCACGCGTCCGGCGGCCATCGCGGCCTCGGCGGCGCGCAACGAGAGCAGCACGCGGTCGACGTCCGGCGCCAGCTCGGCGGCCCGCGCCCCGTCGCCGAGCAGGTCCAGTGCCGTCTCCAGGTGCTGGCTGGCTTCGTCCGGGCCGCCGACGCTCATCGCCTCGTCGCCCGCCTGGATGCTGGCCCGGACGGCGGTCGGCAGGTCGTGCGCCGCCCGCGCGTGCCGGGCCAGCTCAGCCGCCGTTCCCACGACGTCCCCCGACGCGAGGGCGGCGGCGTACCGGGAGTGCAGCGCCACTCGCTCACCGGGCAGCAGGTCGTCGTAGACCGCTTCGGCGAGCAGCGCGTGCCGGAACGCGTAGCCGTCCCGGCCGGCCGGCACCAGCACGTTGGCGTCGACCGCCGAGCGCAGCGCAGCATCCAGCAACGGCTCGTCCAGCCCCGCGAC
This sequence comes from Angustibacter sp. McL0619, assembly GCF_049994355.1. Taxonomy (NCBI): domain Bacteria; kingdom Bacillati; phylum Actinomycetota; class Actinomycetes; order Kineosporiales; family Kineosporiaceae; genus Angustibacter; species Angustibacter sp. McL0619. The sequence goes on from NZ_CP188257.1 coordinate 4,351,563, forward strand.
CTGGACGAGCAGAGGGTGCGGAACCCGGCGTCCGGCCACCGCGGCGGCCCGCACGACCGCGTGCGCGTCGTCGTCCAGCCGGTCGAGGCGCACCAGCAGCAGCTCGGCGAGGTCCCAAGACAGTGGGCCACCACCACGCTCGACCCCGGCCACCAGCTCTTCGACGAAGAAGGCGTTCCCCTCGGCGCGGCGCAGGATCCCGCGAACCTCGCTCTCCGGCAACGGGTCGGGGTGCAGGGCACGCACGAGTGCGCGGACCGCACGATCGCCCAGCGGGTCCAGCGCCAGCCGATGCACGGACGGCAGCCGACCCCATTGCACGGCGGTGGCCCGCAGCGGGTGCCGGCGGTGCAGGTCGTCGGTGCGGTACGACGCGACGATCGCGACGGGTAGCTCGAACTCGCGGGCGAACAGGAACGAGAGCATCTCGCGGGTGGACTGGTCCGCCCAGTGCACGTCCTCGACCAGGACCAGCAGCGGTGCCTGCTCGGCCAACATGCCCAGCGCCCCGTGCACCGCCTCGAACAGGGCCGAGCGGTCCATCCGGTCGCCGGCGTCCTCGCCGAGCATCCGGCGACCGGGCATCAGCCGGCCGACGGCCGGATAGGCATCCAGCACCTGCTGGGCGAGGGCCGGCTGCTCGCCGGCCAGCCGCCCGAAGACCTCGCTGAACGGCAGGTACGGCAACGTGCTGTCGCCGAAGTCCAGGCAGTGACCCACCACGACCCGCCAGCCCGCCCCCAGCGCGGCCTGGCGGAGCTCGGACAGCAGCCGGGTCTTGCCCACCCCGGCGTCGCCGGACAGCAGCACGCAGGACGCTGCGGGCAGCTCGGCGTGCACGTCGACCAGCCCCACCAGCCGGTCGAGCTCTTCGGCTCGACCGACCAGCGGAGCAGTCGGCTCAGCAGTCGGTGCGCTCACGTCCACATCATCGTGGGCGGCACCGACAAGGGCGAACACGTTTGTCGGTTGCGTCGGGTTCAGGCGGGGCGCACGCGCGAGCGCGGTGCCGGGTTGTTGACCGGGCGCAGGTGCTGCGGCCCCTGCGGTGCCGGGTTGTTGACCGGACGGCGCCGGCGCAGCCCGCGCAGGAAACCCGCCCGCACGCCCTGCTGGTGGTAGGTGACCTCGGCCGCTACGGACTCGAAGGACAGTGCCTGCAACATCGTGACTCCTCTGACGGCTCTCTTCGTGATGAGTCGAGACTGCTCGTCTGAGGTAGCCCCCGGCATCGGGCGTACGCCCTATCTATGGCCCGGCTAGGACCCGCAGGCGAGATCCGTCCGGTCTGAGGTACCTGGCCGCCGACGCATCACCAGGGACCATCCGGCGGCGAGCGCGGCGCACAGCAGCAGGAAGCCCGGCATGGCGCCCAGGCCGGCCGAGCCGACACCCCGTGGCTCGACCGCGAACGTGCACCCCAGGGCGAATGCCGTCGCGAGCGCGCCGACGAGCGCGCGCAGCCAGCCCGGGCCGCGACCGCTCAGCGCGAACCCGCCGAGTAGCACCGGCGGCAGCATGATCATCCCCGGGCTGACGAAGACCAGCAGGGCCGGGGCTGCCAGCAGCATCCGCCAGCTGCGCGCACGCCGGCGCCGCAGCACGTCCACCAGTGCGAAGGTCGCCCCGGCCAGGGCGAAGACGACGACGATGAACAGGGTGCCGGTCCAGCTGAACTCGGGGTCGTCGGAGATGTAGCGCATCCACCCACGCGCGAGCACCCCGCAGACGCCGCCCGCCACCAGCCCGGCCGGCACCCACCACCACGAGACCGGCGCGTGCTCGACGTACCCCTCCGGCGTCGAGAACGCAGTCGTCTGCTGAACCATGTGAACCCCCTGACTGTCGGCGACGCGGACCGTCGCGATGCCTTGCAGTGGTAGACGGACGACGAGGCCTGGCGGGTGACAAGGGGGCGGGGACATGATGCGAAGGCCCCGGGCGTCACCCGGAACCGGTCGGGTGTTCGTCCTAGCAGTCATGGAGGACGTCGTCGTCTTGGCAGCGGCAGCGACAGCCGAGCACGCGGAAGCGGTGGAGACCGCCGACGCCCTGCTGACGCGCCTGTTCGAGGAGGAGGGCGCCACCCTGGTCCGGCTGGCGCGGTTCTTCGTCGACGACCGCGCGGCTGCCGAGGACCTGGTACAGGAGGCGTTCATCCGGCTGTCCCGCGCGCTGTCCAGGGTGCGTCAGCCGGACAACGCACGCGCCTACCTGCGCGCGATCGTGCTCAACCTGGCCCGCGACCACAACCGCCGCGGGCTGATGTCGCTGCGGCACCGACCGCCGGCCGATCCCGAACCGGCGAGCGTCGAGGAGCAGGTCGCCGTGCGGGACGACGCACGACGGGTGGTCGCGGCGCTGGGCCGGCTGCCGCGACGCCAGCGCGACTGCCTGGTGCTTCGCTACTACCTGGAGCTCCCGGTGGCCGAGGTGGCCTCGACCCTCGGCCTGTCGGTGAACTCGGTCAAGACGCACCTCAAGCGAGGTCTGCGCGGACTCGAGAACCGGCTCGAGGAGAGGACTGCGCAGCCATGAGCAGCATCGAGCGCAAGCTGCACGAGGCCCTGGCCGACGAGGCGGACCGGGTGCGGCCGGCGACCGACCTGGCCGAGCGGGTCCGCGCTGTCGTCGCCGACGACCGCCAGGCCCGGATGAGGCGACGGCTGCGGACCGCGCTGGTGGCGCTCGGCCTGCTGGCCGCGTTCGCCGGCCTGCTGTGGGGGATGACCCGGTCGGCCACGCCGTACCGCGTACACGGAGGAGGAGCTATGGACTGGTGGATGCTGGAGCTGGCGACCAACGTGCTGCTCGTCGCCCTGGCGCTCTGGCTCGGGCCTTTCATCAAGCGGTTCGGGCGCGCCTACGCGGCTGACGTCTTCCATGACAATCCGCTGACCGGCAAGAGCTACATCATCCTGACCGACATCGTGTACTACCTGATCTTCACCGCCTACATCCTGTTCACGGTGCAGTTCGCCCCCAAGCCAGGCTGGCGGACCCTGACCGGTGAGGGCGTCACCCCGGCCCAGCTGAGCTCCGAGCTGAGCCGTGTGGCCGGGATCCTGGTCATCATCGGCGTCCTGCACGGCCTGAACATCGTGCTCATGCCTGTGCTCGGCCGGCTGTTCTCGCTGAACCGCAGGCTCGCCGCGCCGACCACCACCGCGCCGTCCGAGCGCGAGGCCATCGGGCGCGCGACCGGCGACGACGACCGGTGGTGATGGACGCCACGAGAATCGGCACCCGGGAGAGGTGTGCACCGGGCCACACGTCGTTACCCTCGGGTAGGTGGACGCCCTTGCCGAGGAGCTGCGCGTGCCGCCGGACCCCGCGGTGGCCGCCTTCTTCGACGTCGACAACACCATCCTGCGCGGCGCGAGCATCTTCTACTTCGCCCGTGAGCTGTACCGCCGGGACTACTTCACGTTGCAGGACGTCGCGCGGATGGGCTGGATGCAGGCCCGGTTCAAGGCGCTCGGCGAGAAGATGGAGCACGTCCACCTGATCCGCGAGCGCGCGCTGTCGTTCGTCGAGGGGCACACGGTCGCCGAGATCACCGAGATCGGCGAGCACGTGTACGACGAGGTGATCAAGGACAAGATCTGGCCCGGCACGCACGCGCTCGCGCAGCTGCACCTGGAGGCGGGCGAGCGGGTTTGGCTGGTCACCGCGACCCCGATCGAGATGGCCGACACCATCGCCCAGCGCCTGGGTCTGTCCGGCGCGCTGGGTACGGTCGCGGAGAACGTGGACGGCGTGTACACCGGGCGGCTGGTCGGCGAACCGCTGCACGGCCCGGCCAAGGCGGACGCGATCCGTGCGCTGGCCGACCACGAGGGACTGGACCTGTCCCGCTGCTACGCCTACTCCGACTCGGCCAACGACATCCCGATGCTGCAGCTGGTCGGGCTCCCGTGCGCGATCAACCCGGATGCCCGGCTGCGAGCGCACGCCAAGGCACACGGATGGCGGATCCGGGACTACCGCTCCGGCCGCAAGGCGGCCAAGGTGGGCGTGCCTGCGATCGCCGGGGTGGGCGCCGCAGCCGGCGGCGTCGTGGCAGGCGCCGCGCTGCGCCGGCGCAACCACTGAACTTCCGGAGGGTTCCACGAGGTTGGCACTGGCACCGTTCCGCCCCGCCGCACCGGCCGGGGTGGCCGGACTGCATGCCTTGTGGGCGTCGGTGGCCGACGAGCGGACGTCGGGCGCGGGCCGGTACGGCTCGGGGGCGGGTTCCGGTGGCACCGACCCGATCCGGCCGGTCGACGATCCCGACCTCGACCGGGTGCAGGCGCTCGTCACGCTGGCCCAGCAGGGCGACGCCGAGGCGTTCGGGGTTCTCTACGAGCGCTACGTGGACGTGGTCTACAAGTACGTCTACTACCGGGTCGGCTCGCACCACACGGCGCAGGACCTGACCTCCGAGACGTTCGTGCGGGCGCTGCGCCGGCTGGACGGCTTCACCTGGACCGGCCGGGACATCGCCGCCTGGTTCATCACCATCGCGCGCAACATCGTGCTGGACCACGTGAAGTCGTCCCGGTACAAGCTCGAGGTGAGCACCGCCGAGCTGCTGGACGGCGACGAGCGTGCGCCCTCGCCCGAGCAGGACGTCCTGCAGCGTCTGCGGGACGAGCGGTTGGTCGAGGCGATGCGCGAGCTGAAGCCCGATCAGCAGGAGTGCCTGGCGCTGCGCTTCCTGCAGGGCCTCACGCTCGCCGAGACGGCGCAGGCCATGGGTCGCTCCCCAGGGGCGGTCAAGCAGCTGCAGCTGCGCGCCGTCCGAGCCCTGCACCGCCAGCTGGGCGGTGAGCGACCGTGAGCGAACGCGTAACCCGCGGGCCGCTGGCTCGTTGGACTCATCGGGTGGCCGGGGGCACGACGGTGGGGAGGTGCGGGGCGTGGCGATGAGGACGCGGCGCGAGGCGGAGCTTTTCGCGCGCCTGCTGGACGAGCCGGTCGACGAGTCGTCCGAGCGCACCCCGGACGTCGGTCAGCTGGCCGAGCTGGTCAGCCTGGCTCACGCGATCCCGCACCAGCAGGTGGTCCCGGACCCCGAGTTCGTGGCCCGGCTGCGCGAGCAGCTCTTCGCGACCGCCGAGCAGCGGGCGGCCAGCCGTCCGGCGGCAGCCGCGCCCGCCACGGCCCGGGTCGGCGCACCCACCCGGACCAGCCGGCTGCAGGGCACCGGCCCGCGCACCCTGGTCATCCGCTGGCCGCGCGGCGCCCTGCCCGTGGTGGTCGCCACCGTGGTCGGTTTCGCCGTCCTGCTCGGTGGGCTGGCCAGCCGTGCGCTGCCGGGTGACCGGCTCTACGACGTGAAGCTGAGCATCGGTCAGGCCCAGGTCCGGCTGGCCGGCAGCGACGAGGCCCGCGGCCGGGCACTGCTCAACCAGGTGGACGACCGGCTCGACGAGGTGGACGCCCTGGTCTCGGCCGGCGATCCGGACCCGGCCGACGTGAACCTCGCGCTGAACCAGGCCGCGGTGGACCTGGCTCGGGCCCAGCGGGCACTGCTGTCCGCCTCCGGCGACCACCCTGATCCGGACGCGCTGCAGACGCTGGCCGATGCCAGCGCCCAGGCCGCCGGGCGGTTGCGTGCCCTGGCGCCGATGCTGCCGACGGCCTCCGGCCCTGCGCTGCACCGGTTGCAGGACCTGCTGGCCATCGGCAACGCGGCCCTGCGTCAGCTGGCCCGGACCTGCGGCAGCCCCTGCGCCGACGTCCGCCGTGAGCTCGAGGCGCAGGCGGGGTCCACCTCGGGGACGTCGTCCGGCTCGGGTTCGCCCGGCGCCGCTACGGTCCCGTCGCCGACCAAGGCGAACCCGTCCAAGCCCGCGGCGAACATCCCGACCGCCCCGCCCACCGGCCCCGGCGGCGGCTCCGCGCCCGGCGCGAGCCTGCCGGGCGTGACGGCCTCGGTGCCCGGTGTCGGCGTGACCGTGCCGGGGGTCGGGATCACCACGGGGCCCGGTGGGGCGCCGAGGGTGACCGTGCCGCCGGTCGTGGTGACGCTGGGGCCCGTGACGGCCAGCGTGTCGACGTCCGGGTGCGTGATCGGGCTCGGCGGGCTGTGCGTGGGACTGCCCCCGAAGTGACCTGACGGTCACGCTGCACCGCCTGGTGACCTTGGGTCCGGCCATTTCTTGGTCAAGGCGTGGTCAAATGCGCCATACCGCACGAAAGCGGACACACGTCAAGCCTTGTCCTGTCCGAAATGAGCCGCGACAGTCTGCGGGTCCACCCCGAGGTCGCTGCCAGTCGGCCGTGCCGCGCGCCATCCTCCTCGGGCTTGGGCTCCGTCCGTCCGACAAGGGCCGGCCTCTGCCCGGTCCGCTCTGACAAGGGAGTCGAGTTGAACAGGAAGACGACGATCGCAGCGATGGCCGCACTGGCCACCGCTGGCGTCGCGGTGGTGCCGATCGGCGCATCCGCGACGACGCAAGCCGGCGACCCCGGCTCAGCACCTTCGCGCAGCGCTCTGATGGCCGGCGAGCAGTCGGCCGCCCCCACGATGGCCCGCACCCTCGGTCTCGGCTCCGGCGAGCAGCTGGTGGTCAAGGACGTCATCCGCGACGCCAACGGCGCCACCCACATCCGGTACAACCGCACCTACGACGGCCTTCGCGTCGTCGGTGGCGACCTGGTCGTCCACGAGAGCCCGGCCGGCACCGTGCAGACGGTCGACAAGGCCGGCTCGGGCCGGGTCGCCGTCTCGTCGTTGACGCCAGCCCTGTCACCCGCCTCGGCCAAGAACACCGGGCAGTCGCTGGCCAAGGCCAGCAACGAGAAGTCGGCCGCCGAGCTCGTGGTCTACGCCGCCGGCCCGAGCCCGGTCCTGGCCTACGACGTGGTGACCACCGGCATGAAGGCCGACCAGACGCCGACCAGGCTGCACACCTTCGTGAACGCGAACAGCGGCGCGACGCTCGCGTCGTACGACGAGATCGAGACCGCGACGGGCAACTCGATCTACTCCGGCACCGTGTCCATCTCGACCAGCGGCAGTGGCAGCAGCTACACGATGACCGATACCACGCACGGGAACGGGACCACGACCGACCTCAAGGGCGCGACCTCGGGCAACGGCACGCTGTTCACCGACGCCGACAACGTCTGGGGCAACGGCTCGACGAGCGACCGCGCCTCGGCGGCCGTGGACGCGCACTACGGCGCGGCGGCGACGTTCGACTACTACAAGAACGTCCAGGGTCGCAACGGCATCTTCAACAACGGCACCGGGGTGCGCTCGCGGGTGCACTACGGCAACGCCTATGTGAACGCGTTCTGGGACGGCAGCCAGATGACGTACGGCGACGGCGCCGGCAACGCCGACCCGCTGGTCGAGATCGACGTGGCCGGGCACGAGATGAGCCACGGCGTCACCGAGAACACGGCCGGCCTGGCCTACACCGGTGACGCGGGCGGACTGAACGAGGCGACCTCCGACATCTTCGGAACCGCGGTGGAGTTCAACACGAACAACGCGTCGGACGTCGGCGACTACCTGATTGGCGAGAAGATCGACATCAACGGCAACGGGACGCCGTTGCGGTACATGGACAAGCCGTCCAAGGACGGCGGCAGCGTGGACTGCTGGTCCACCTCGACGAAGAACCTCGACCCGCACTACTCCTCCGGTGTCGGGAACCACTTCTTCTACCTGGCCAGCGAGGGCTCGGGCGCCAAGAGCATCAACGGCGTCTCGTACAACAGCCCGACCTGCAACGGATCCAGCGTCACCGGCATCGGCCGTCGGGCGGTGGAGCGCATCTGGTACCGCGCCCTGTCCACCTACATGGTGTCCACCGAGACCTACCCGATGGCCCGCAACAGCACCATCAAGGCCGCGATCGACCTGTACGGCGCCTCCAGCGCCGAGTGCGCGGGCGTGGCTGCGACCTGGACCGCACTGTCGGTGGCAGCCGGATCGGCTGCCTGTTCGACATCCACTCCGACCGGCACACCGACGGGGACCCCGACGACGACCCCGCCATCCGGGCAGAACCTGCTGCTCAACCCCGGCTTCGAGTCCGGCGCGGTGAACTGGACCGGCACCTCCGGCCCGGTCACCAACAACACCGGCCGACCCGCCCGCACCGGGTCCTGGAAGCTCTGGCTCGGCGGCAACGGCTCAGCCACCACCGAGACCGTCGGCCAGTCCGTCGCCGTCCCGGCCAGCGGCACGCCGACCCTGAGCTTCTGGATGCGCAGCGACACCGCCGAGAGCGGCTCCACGGTCTATGACACCATGAAGGCGCAGGTGGTCTCCGGCAGTACGACCACCACCCTGGCCACCTACTCCAACGTAGGAACCAACGCCACCTACACCCAGAAGTCCTTCGACCTTTCCGCCTACAAGGGCAAGACGGTCACCATCCGGTTCACCATGACCGAGGACTCCTCCCTGCAGACCAGCTGGGTCGTCGACGACACTTCGCTGACCAGCTGACCCGCCCCGCGACACCGCACCACCGCACCACCGCACCACCGCACCACCGCGACGTTGATCACGTTAGGTGGGTGAAGGCCCACTTCTGCAGGCGCAGAGCCCTCGAGAAGTGGCAACAACCCTCGACCTGTCGACGTCAGCCTCGGCCCGGCTACCTCACCCCGGTAGCCGGGCCGACGTGTGCGCGGCGACGCTCGGACCGAAAGGCCAGCGCTCCGGCGACCAGCGCCATCAGCACCCCGACCAGCTGGATCGCCTGCCCGGCAGCAACTGCCGCGCCCGAGTCGCCGGACAGGTTGTCCAGGCCCGTTGGACTGACCAGGAACCCCACGGTGACGAACAGGCCGAGGAACGCGCCCAGGCCCACCGCCCACGGCCGGCGCACGAACGCCACGACGGCAGCACCGGCCAGCAGGATCACCAGGCCGGGCGGCACGGCGACCGGGAAGTCCACGCCGGCGGCCCACAGCACCGCGATGCCCGAGCCGCCTACCAGCAGCCCGGTCATCGTCAGGATCCGCAGCGTCGACCGACGTTCGGGGGACTCACCGTTCTGGGCGGACATCAGGGGCTCCTCGCCTCGGGTCAGGACCGTGCAGCTCGATCCTGGCGGCGCACCGACGCCGGCGAATCGGCCCACGGGAGGGACTTCGAGTACGCCTTCGGGAGTAGCCGCCCGCAGGCATCAGCCGACGACCAGCCCAAGGCCGGCACGATCTGTGCTGAAGTGACCGGGTGGACGCCGCACAGGTCGCCAGCCGCTTCGGTCTCGGCGCACGCGCTCGGCTCTCCGACGGTCCCGTCTCGCGGGGCAAGCAGGGCGCCATCTGGCGGCTGGACACCGCCGACGGCAGCTGGGCGCTCAAGGTGCCCTTCCAGCCCCCCGCGGAGGACGACGTCCGCGCCTCGACGGTCTTCCACGAGTCGGCGTACGCCGCCGGGGTGCCCACCCCCAGAGTGCAGCGGACGACGGACGGCGCGGTGCTCGCCGACCTCGACGGCACCCGGCTGCGGGTCTACGAGTGGGTCGACCTGCTGCCCCCAGACATCGGGATCGACCCAGAGCTGGTGGGCGAGCTGCTGGCGACCATGCACCGAACCACCACCCCGGACGACGCCCCGCTCGACCCCTGGTTCCGCGAGCCAGTCGGCGCCGCCCGCTGGGACGCTCTGGTCCAGAGCCTGCGAGCCGCCGGCGCCCCGTTCGCCGAACGGCTGGCCGACCTGCGCGACGAGCTGGTCGCGCTCGAGTCGTGGATCGAGCCACCGCGCACGCTGGTCACCTGTCACCGCGACCTGTGGGCCGACAACCTCCTGCCCACGCCGGACGGCGGTGTGTGCGTGATCGACTGGGAGAACAGCGGTCCGGCCGATCCCCGACAGGAGCTCGGCTACGTGCTGTTCGAGTTCGCCCGCTCCGACCCCGGGCGCGCCCGTGCGCTGACCGGAGCCTATGCCTCGGCCGGCGGCACCGGCTGCGTCGCCGAGCGAGGCGACTTCTCGCTGCTCATCGCCATGCTCGGCCACATCACCGAGATCGCCGGGACCGACTGGCTCGAGCCGAACGTGCGCTCGCCGGACCGCTCCGACTCCGCCGCCTGGATCGGCGAGGTCCTCGACGAACCGCACACCCGCGCGCTACTCGACTCGCTGCTGACGGCCGTCGCCACGAGCTGACCGGGTCGCGCAGCACGTCCGAAGGATGAGACCGACTGTCCGATCCGCCCCGGTGCGGCTAGGCCAGTCGGCGGGATCGGCGCACAGACTGTCGTGTCTTGCTGACTGCACGAGTAGTGCGGGCCTACCGTTTCAGTTGGCGATGCGCCAAGCAGGACGGGAGGTCATGGCAGTGAGTGAAGGCGACCGTCGCACGATCGAACAGCTCAGCAACGAGCGCAACCAGATGAGGTGGTCCGTCGAGGCCGCCAAGGAGACGATCAGCTCGGTCCTTGCGCTACCCGAGCAGGAGGTCGGCCCGCAGGCCCGGGCGATGCTGCAGACCAGGCTGGACGCGCTCGAGACGCTCTGACCGCAAGGCCCGAGCAGCAGTACCCGAGCCGCAGACCAGTCGACGCCGCTGGTCGGCGAGAGCATGATCAGCGGGTGAACTCCCGTGAAGAGCTGCGAACCATGCTCGGCGGCTTCCGGATCTCTGCGGCGCTGGCTGTGGCCGCCGAGCTGGGGCTGTCCGACCACCTGTCGGCCGGACCGCGCAGCGTCGCCGACCTGGCCCGCGCCGTCAACGCCGACGAGGGAACCTTGCGACGCCTGCTGCGCGCCCTCGCCAACGTCGGCGTCTACGCCGAGCAGCCGGCGGACACGTTCGCCAACACGCCTGTGGGAGAAGGGCTTCGCTCGGACGTGCCCGCGACGATGCGACCGCTCGCGCGCACCCTGGCCGAGCCTGAGGTGTGGTCCGCGTGGGGCCACCTGATGCACAGCGTGCGCACCGGCGAGAACGCCTTCCAGGCGCTGAACGGCGTGGACGTCTGGACGCACCGACTCTCCAGGCCAGAGCAGAATGCCGTCTTCAACGCCAACATGACCGCGCTGAGCTCGATGGTGGCCGGGGCGGTCGCAGCGGCCTACGACTTCGCCGACCTCTCGAGCGTGGTGGACGTCGGTGGCGGGCAAGGCGTGCTGCTCGAGGCGGTGCTGGCGGCACATCCGCAGCTGACCGGCACGGTGTTCGACCAGGCCCACGTGGTGGCGCAGGCGCCGACGCCGGATGCGACGGCCTCGGTCGCCGAACGCTGGGCCGCGGCCTCCGGCAGCTTCTTCGAGTCGGTGCCGACCGCCGACGTGCACCTGCTCAAGTCGATCCTGCACGACTGGCCGGACGAGGAATGCCAACAGATCCTGGCCACCTGCCAGCGCGCGCTGCGCCCCGGCGGCGTGGTGCTCGTGGTCGAGACGGTGCTCGGCCGCCCCGGCTACGAGGTGGACGCCGCGTTCTCCGACCTCAACATGCTGGTGCTGCCCGGAGGGCGGGAGCGCACCGAGCAGGAGTACGCCGCGCTGTTCGCGGCGGCCGGGCTCCGACTGACCAGGGTCGTCGACACCGGCACCCGCTACTCGATCGTCGAGGGCGTCAGCGAATGACCATCACGGCGCCACTGCGCTCCCAGCGCATGACGTTGAGCAGCGAGGTGGTCGGCAGCGAGACGCACCCGGCGGTCCCGTGCCCGAGGTCGACGTGGAAGAAGATCGCCGACCCGCGGCCCGGCGTGCGCGACTCGTTGTAGCCGATCACCTGGGCGTAGTTGTAGGCCGGCGTGTTCAGCAGCTTCTCCGCGCTGTCCCAGCGGCCGCTGGCCGGCAGCCGTTGGTGGGTGTTGTAGAGCGAGGACGACGAGTCGTCGACCCAGACATCGCTGGAGTCGACCCGCAGCCATGAGCCGGTCGCCAGCCCAGGGTTGCCGTTCGCGCCGAAGCCACCGCGCAGCGGGAACGTCCCGGCCGGCGTCCGCAGGTCGCCTTCACGCTTGCTCGAGCTCACGCCGTTCTTGCCGACGTGCCCGGAGTAGGGGCCGAGCTCGAGGACGTAGTGGCTGCCGCTGCGCCGGCAGGCGCGCACGGTCGCACTGGAGCCGGACGAGGTCACCAACACCACCTGCCTGGCGGTGACGGACGACGACACCGAGCACGTGACAGCCGCCTGCTCGGTCGTCCTGGTCACTGTGGGCGTCGCCTTCTTGGTCGGCGTTGCCTTCCTGGTCGGCGTCGCCCTGCTGGTCGGCGTCGCCCTGCTGGTCGGCGTCGCCTTCCTGGCCGGCGTGGGCTTCCTGGTCGCGGTGTCGGATGGCGTGGGGGGCGTCGTGGTCGGCGGCTGCGTCGAGAACGTGGTGACCGCCGGCTGCGCCGGCCCGGCCGCGGCGTCCGACCGCTGGCCGCAGGCACTGAGCAGCGCCAGTCCCAGCAGCCCGGCCAGGGCTGCGGTGGAACCGTTGCGGCGCAGCATGATCAGCCGTCGAAGTGCTGGTAGTCGGGGTGCGACCAGCGGCCGCCCCAGGACATCCCCTGCCCGGTGAACGCGCGCACCGCCGCGCTCGAGCTGGACGAGAACACGCCCGGACGGGCGGACCGCCGGGAGGCGTAGTACGAGTCGGGGTAGATCGTCCCGTCGTCTGCGAGGTAGGGGTTCTCGAAGTCGTTGACGTCGATCGCGGTCCCGTAGGCGTGGTTGGAGTACTGCTTGCTGGACTCCTGGCCGCCGACGTACCGGCAGTTGAAGGCCGAGGTGTTGTCGGCGTCCATCGCGGCATAGTCGTTGGCCCCAGGGCCCTTCGGGTTCTTGCCCCAGGTCGAGTCCATAGGGCGTATCTGCCGGATCCGGAACTGCTGGCCGTACAACGAGGTGAACGCCCGCGCCGCCGCGGAGGCGACGGACTTGTTCACTACCAGCGCCCCGCGCGAACGCTTGCCGTCGAATCCCCAGAAGTTCACCGTGACGTAGCGCAGGCTGGAGCGGCCGACGGGGCAGCCCGAGGTCCACGAGTAGCCGACCATCCGGTTCCACACCGAGTCGGGTACCGACGACACCACGGCGTTCGCCCCATTCCCGACGGCAGGCGGGTTCTTCGGGAACCGCACGGTCGGCTGCGCCCCTGCGGCGGGGACGGCGGCCAGCGCGGTCGTCGTGGACGGCGCGGCCGAGGGTGTCGTCGTCGGGCTGGGGCTCTTCGTCGCCGTCTTGGTGGGCTTGACCGTCGTGGTGGGCTCGGGCTTGGGCGTCGGCGGCGCGGTCGTCGGCGTCGTCGGGGACGGCGCAGGGCTGACCGTCGTCGAGGTGGACGGCACCGCCGCGGCGTCGCTGGGGTCGTCGGACCCGCAGCCGCTGGCCAGCAGCGCGACCGCGGCCAGCCCGCCGAGGGCGCGGCCGGCAACCGCCCTCACGTGAAGAACACCGACCGGCGCTGCATGAGAAGGGCGTACAGGGTCTGCTGGATCGTCTCGCGCACCTGGTCGGTGATGTTGAAGACGAGCATCGGGTCGTCCGCCCCGCCCTCGAGCTCAGAGGTCTCGATCGGCGCGCCGAACTCGATGATCCACTTGCTGGGCAACGGAACCAGGCCGAGCGGACCGAGCCACGGGAAGGTCGGGGTCATCGGCAGGTAGGGCACGCCGAGCAGCCGGGCCAGGGACTTGAAGTTGCCGATGATCGGGTAGATCTCCTCGGCTCCGACGATCGAGCACGGCACGATCGGCACCCCGGCCTGCAGCGCCGCCGAGACGAAACCGCCGCGGCCGAAGCGCTGCAGCTTGTACCGCTCGCTGAACGGCTTGCCGATGCCCTTGAACCCCTCCGGCCAGACGCCGACGAGCTCGCCGGCGCGCAGCATCCGCTCGGCGTCGGACTGAGTGGCCAGCGTCGTGCCGGTCTTGCGCGCGAACGAGCCGATGAACGGGGTGGCGAAGACGAGGTCGGCGCCGAGCATTCGCAGGCTCCGCGAGGCCGGGTGCTCGTCGTGCACGGCCAGCTGCGTCATCAGCGAGTCCATCGCGATGGTGCCGGAGTGGTTGGCCACCACCAACGCGCCGCCGGTGGCCGGGATGTTCTCGATGCCACGCACCTCGACGCGGAACCAGCTGCGGTACAGCGGCCGCAGCGCCGGCAGGACGGCCTCGGTGAGGTCCGCGTCGAAGCCGAACTCGTCCACCGTGTAGTCCCCGGACAGCCTGCGGCGCAGGAACGACAGCGCCTGCGCGACGTGCCGGTCGACGTCCTTGACGCCGGCCCGGCGTCCCTCGGCGACCAGCGCCTCCACCACCGCCTCGACGGCGTACTGCACCATCGTCGCGGGGCTCAGCGAGCCGCCGTGGGTGGCCTTGTCACCCGGTGGGACGACCTCTGGCGCGGGGGGTTCGGCGGCCGGCACGAGCGGGGTGCCCCGACGACGGGCGCGCTCCCCCGACGCCCGCTGCGCACCGGCGGCGAGCACGTCGCTGCCCCGCGTGGCCCGGCTGGTCCGGCCGCGGTTCAGCGGGATCACCCGCGCCTGCGGTTCGCGGCTCATCCGACGTTCGCCTGTCGCTCGACCCAGCCCTGGGCGCTGCGGGCGGTCTCGACCAACCGAGGCATCAGCACCGGCTTCGGCCCGCGGCCGGCGTCCACGAAGGACTGGAAGGCCTGCATCGTGGTGTGCGCAGGCTCGAAGCCCAGCACCTCGCGCATCCGGCGGGTATCCAGACCACGGCCGTAGGCCAGCTGTTGCATCTGCTCGGGCGAGAAGTCGGCCAGGCGGGACCGGCGTACGACCTGGCCGACCCAGCCGCTGAGCTGCATCGGCACCGGGACCGTCATGCGCCCGGCCAGCCGGGCGGCCTGCGAGACGGTGATGACGCCGTCGCCGGCGACGTTGACCAGGCCGACGCCCTTCTCGACCACCGTGGCCGCGGCCAGGGCGTCCAACGCGTCCTCCTCGTGGACGAACTGCAGCCGTGCGTCGAAGCCGAGCATGGTGGGCACCACGGGCAGCGTGAAGTAGTCGGTCATGGTCGTCGAGATGCCAGGCCCGATGATGTTGGCGAACCGCAGCACCGAGACCTGGACGTCACCGCGTCGGCGGGAGAACCCGCGCACGTAGCCCTCGACCTCGACCGAGTCCTTGCCGAACCCCGAGCGCGGCAGCGACTTGGGGCCCATGTCCTCGCTGAACATGGCCGGGTCGCGCGGGGACGACCCGTAGACCGCTGCGCTGCTCTTGACCACCAGCCGCTGCACGCTGGGTGCCTTCTGGCAGGCAGCCAGCAGCTGCATCGTGCCGATCACGTTGATCTCTTTCATCGACACCCGCCCACCGGCGGAGGTGGGCGTCGCGATGACGTTGAGGTGCGCCACTGTGTCCACCCCGGCCTGGGCGATCACCTTGGCGATGATCGGGTTCCGGATGTCGGCTCGGACGAACTCGGCGTCCCCGATCGAGTGCGGCGGCGGGACGACGTCCACCCCGATCACCCGCTCGATGCCCGGGTGACGGGTGAGTCGGCGCGCGAAACGACCGCCCAAGTACCGGGACACCCCGGTGACCAGAACGACCTGTCCCACGTGTCACCGTCCTTGTTGGGCGCGGGGCTCGCACCCGGATCCAGTATGCGGACGGCCCCCGACCGATGGTCCGGGGGCCGCTTCGCTCACTTCTTGTTGCGACGCTGGTGACGCGTCTTGCGCAGCAGCTTGCGGTGCTTCTTCTTCGCCATCCGCTTGCGGCGCTTCTTGATGACCGAGCCCATATGTTCCCTCGTTCAGTGTCTGTCGGACGGTGCCTGGTCGCCGGAGCCACCTGGCAGCCACCGACCGAATCCCGGCCATCCTACCGCCATGAACGGGCACCCAGGGACGGCGGACGGCCGCCCCCTTCTGGGAGACGGCCGTCCGGGCCCGTGAATCAGGCGGTCTCGATGTAGGAGGTCTGGAGGTAGTCGTGCACCGCCTGCTCCGGAACGCGGAACGAACGGCCGACGCGGACGGCCGGCAGCTCCCCCGCGTGCACCAGCCGGTACACGGTCATCTTCGACACGCGCATGATCTGCGCCACCTCGGCGACGGTCAGGAACCGCACCTCGGAGAGCTTGTTGTCCTTCGGCATTGTCCACCGGTCCTCGGGCATGACACGCGGCACCGGCTTCCCCACCGGTGTCCGATCGTGTGAGACCAACTTTAGGGGCAGGAGTGACTCATGGGGAAGACCTAGATCAACATTCACCCGTCTGGTCAAGCACCGCGACCCCCGGCGTGTCGCCACGTCTCCACTTGTGATGGGTTTGGGGGGTCTCAGACGGCCCCGAGACCCCCAAAACCCATCACAAGTGGGGGACGCCTGGTGCGGGTCGGGGCGGGTCAGTCGAACCAGGCGTCCCGGCCGTGCAGCGGGAACACCGCCTTGCGGGTGGCCATGATGGCCCGGTCGACCGGGTCCTCGGGGTCGTAGCCGACCTCCCACGACCGCCACCACGGGTCCTTGCCGTCGCCCATGTGGGCCGGCCCCGGACGGCCCAGCCTCGTGCGGACGTGCTCCAGCCAGCCGGTCGGCACCTCGGTGGACGTCGGGACCGGGGTGTGCGCGGCGATGCCCACCAGGTGCGACCACGAGCGCGGGACGACGTCCACCACCTCGTACCCACCGCCGCCCAGCGCGAGCCACCGGCCACCCGAGACCGTGTGGGCCAGGTCGTGCAGGCACTGCTGCGCCAAGCGCTGGGCGTCAACCGAGACGGCGAGGTGCGCGAGGGGGTCCATGAAGTGGCTGTCGCAGCCGTGCTGGGTGACCAGGACGTCAGGCTCGAACGCCGTGACCAGCGGCGGAACCACGGCGTGCAGGGCACGCAGCCACCCGGCGTCCGACGTACCGGGCGGCAGGGCCACGTTGACCGCCGAGCCCGGCGCCCCCGGCCCGCCGACGTCGTCCGGGAAGCCTGTGCCGGGAAACAGCACCCGGCCGCTCTCGTGCAGCGAGATGGTCAACACCCGCGGGTCGTCCCAGAAGATCCGTTCGACCCCGTCGCCGTGGTGCACGTCGACGTCCACGTAGGCCACCCGCTGGGCTCCCAGGTCGAGCAGCCGCTGGATCGCCACCGCGACGTCGTTGTAGACGCAGAACCCGCTGGCCCGGTCGCGCATCGCGTGGTGCAGGCCGCCGCAGAAGTTCACGCCGTGCTCGATCTCGCCCCGCCAGATCGCCTCAGCCAGGTCGACGCTGCCCTGCACCACCCGGGCACTGGCCTCGTGCATGCCCTCGAACGCCGGGTCGTCCTCGGTGCCCAGCCCCCGCGACTGGTCCGCGGACGACGGGTCGGCGGCCGCAGCGCGCACCGCCGCGACGTAGTCCAGGTCGTGCACGGTGCCCAGCAGCGCGTCGTCCGCCGGCTGCGCACTGACCACCTCGACCCGGCGCGGGTCGTCGAACAGCCCCAGCTCACGGCAGAGTCGCGCGGTCAGGTCGAGCCGGAGCGGGTCCATCGGGTGCGCCGCGCCGAAGTCGTAGCGGGTGAACTGGTCGTCCCAGACCACCCGCAGCTGCGTCGCCATGTCGCGAACGCTACCCGGCGCGGTGTACTCGTGCCGGACGCGCCGGACCGGCACGATGTGTGCAGGCCCGTCGGCGAGGGGAGGGACGTGATGGCCACCAGGTCGACCACGTCCCCTGACCTGACCCGGGTCGGCGGTCCGGTGGGCTGGGTCCGCGCTCGCATCGACATCGCCGCGCGGCAGTCCCCGGCCCGGCTGGCGCTGAGCGTGTTCGCGCTGGTCATCGGGGTCTTCACCGCGCTGCTGTCGCTGCCTGCGGCCACCTCGTCCGGACAGCGGGCGCCGTTCGCCGACGCGCTGTTCACCGCGGCGTCCGCGGTCTGTGTGACCGGCCTGACCACGGTAGACACCGCGACCTACTGGTCGGGGCTCGGCCAGGTGCTGATCATGGTCGCGATCAAGATCGGCGGCCTGGGCATCATCACCCTGGCGTCCCTGCTCGGCCTGGCGGTGGCCCGGCGGCTCGGACTGCGCCAACGGCTGATCGCGGCGAGTGAGACCAAGGCGCTGCGGCTGGCCGACGTGCGCGGGCTGCTGCGGGCCGTGGTGATCATGTCGACGTCGCTGGAGCTGGCCATCGCGGTGGTGCTGCTGCCGAGCTTCCTGGCCGAGGGCGACGGGCTGGGCACCGCCCTTTACCACTCGTTGTTCTACGGGATCAGCTCGTTCAACAACGCCGGCTTCTCGGTCACCCAGGGCGGCGCAGAGGCTTGGTCCGGCAACCCGTTCGTGCTCGGTCCACTGGCGATCGGCGTCTTCATGGGCAGCCTGGGCTTCCCGGTCGTGCTCACCGTGGCGAACAACCTGAGGCGCAAGGACGGCGTCCGGCGGGGTCGGCGCGGCTGGAACCTGCACACCCGGCTCACCCTGGTCACCACGCTCGTCGTGCTCGTGGTGGCTATCGTCGGGTTCGCCGCGTTCGAGTGGACCAACCCGGGCACCCTCGGCTCGATGAGCTTCGGCGACCGCGTGCTGAACTCGGTCTTCGCCGGGGTGATGCCGCGTTCCGGGGGTTTCTCCGCCGTCCCGGTGAACGAGATGCACGAGACCACCTGGGCGTTCCAGGACCTGCTGATGTTCATCGGTGGCGGCAGCGCGTCCACCGCGGGCGGGATCAAGGTCACCACCCTGGCCGTGCTCGTGCTGGCCACGGTCGCCGAGGCGCGCGGTGACCGCGACGTCGAGGCGTTCGGACGCCGGATCCCGCACGGCAGCCTGCGGCTGGCCGTCACGGTGCTGCTGGCCGGCGCCACCCTGGTGCTGGTGTCGGCGCTGGCCCTGCTGGCGATCAGCGGTCGGTCGCTGGACGTCGTCCTGTTCGAGACGGTGTCGGCGTTCGGCACCTGCGGGCTGTCCACCGGGCTGAGCGCCGAGCTGCCGAGCTCGGGCAAGTACGTGCTGACCGCCCTGATGTTCGCCGGGCGTACCGGCACCATGACCCTGGCTGCGGCGCTGGCCCTGCGGGACCGTCGTCGCGTCGTCCGGCTACCGGAAGAAAGGCCCGTCGTTGGCTAGCAAGGAACCCACGGGGCAGGCGGTGCTCGTCGTCGGGCTCGGCCGGTTCGGCAGCTCGATCGCGGAGGCGCTGGACCGGATGGGCCATGAGGTGCTGGCGGTCGACAAGGACCCGGCGATCGTGCAGGAGTGGTCCGGGCGGCTCACGCACGTCGTCGAGGCCGACTCGGCGACCGAGGAGGCGCTTCGCCAGATCGGGGCGGCCGACTTCTCGATCGCGGTGGTCGGGATCGGGACGTCGATCGAGTCGTCCGTGCTGACCACGGTGACGTTGTCCGACCTGGGGATCAAGCAGATCTGGGCCAAGGCGATCACCCCGGCGCACGGCAAGATCCTCGAGCGGATCGGTGCAACCAAGGTGGTCTATCCGGAGCGGGACGCGGGCGAACGGGTCGCGCACCTGGTGTCCGGCACGCTGATGGACTTCATCGAGTTCGACGACGGGTTCGCGATCGTCAAGATGGCGCCCCCGCAGGAGACTCGCGGCTTCACGCTGGCCGAGTCGCAGGTGCGGGCCAAGTACGGCGTCACGGTAGTGGGGGTGAAGTCACCGAACCAGGACTTCACCTACGCGGTGGCGAGCACCAAGATCAGCGCGCACGACCTGCTGATCGTCAGCGGCCAGACCAGGCTGATCGAACGCTTCGCCGCCCGCCCCTGAGGCCTCCGCCCTTGCTCCACCCCGCCTGGCTTGCTCCGCCCAGCCCGCTCGAGAGCGCTCCCACGGCGGGTTGAGGTGAGCAAACCGGGCGGAATGGAGCAAGCCTTGGGGGCGGGCGGCGGGAGGGTCAGAGGGTCGTGGTGGGGACCCAGCCGGGGTCGTCGCCCAGCGGGAGAACCATCGCCAGCTCCTCGACGTCCGCGTCGTTGGTCATCGCACGGCGCTCGTCGGCCGGACGGAACCCGGCGCTGCTGAAGAACGCGACGGCGCGGCCGTTGTCGGTGGACACCCAGAGCTTGATCGCGCGCTGCCCGGTCAGGCGGGCGTGCTCGCCGGCCGCCTGGGTCAGCTGCCAGGCCACGCCCTTGCCTCGGTAGGCAGGCTCGACCCACATGCCGAACAGCTCGGCCACGTCGTGCTCACTGGCCTGACCGACCGAGACGATGGCCACGGACTCGCCGTCGACCTCGGCCACCAGTCGGGCCGAGCGACCCATCCGCAGCCGCCAGAAGGCCTCGTCATAAGCGCTCTCCTCGTCGTAGGACGAGGCGAACGCGTCGGGCGCGTCCTGCAGAGCGGCCAGCCGGAGCCGGCGGTACGTGTTCCAGCCGTCGCCGTCGAGGGCGCGCACGGTGACCTCACTCATGCACGTAGCGTGGCAGAAGCGGGCCGCGTTGCGCCGCCCGGGTGGTCCCGAATGCGCCGCCGCGTGATATTTGCAGGTCCGTACCGCCGTTGCCGATGCAACTAAGAGGAAGGTAAAGGCCAAGAGGAGCGGAAACGGTGTCGGCGGCGAAGGTGAACCACGGGGGCACGATGGTGCTGCGCCCGCAGTTCGGGCCGTACATGAGCATCGTCTTCGCCGCGCATGCCAAGTACCTGGACGGCGACTCCGAAGGCGCCCTGCGCGACGCGGGCGCCGCGATGCTCCTGGTCAAGGGAGCCGGCGACCATCTCAGCGAGCGCTTCCTGGAGTACACGCTCTGCTCGGCCCTTCGCGAGCAGGGGCGGCACGAGGAGGTGGTCGACCGTGCCACCGAGCTGCTCGACCGGATCGGGGACGACGACCCCGTGTGGCGGGCCAAGGCGCTGGCCGTCCAGGCGCACGCGCTGGCCTCGCTGAGCCGCATCGCCCAGGCCATGGACGCCGTCAGCGAGGCGGAGCACCTTCTCGCCCAGCATGGCAGCGGCACCTACAACCACCTGTCCGCCACGCTCGCGCTCGCGATCGCCCTACAGCCGCTGCGCGGCTTCGAGCTCGCGCTGAGCCAGCTCAACGCGATCCTTCCGCTGTACCCGGGGTACGGCACCTACATCGCCGGCGAGATGTCCCTGGTCGAGGCGCACTGGGCTGCCACGCTGGACCTCGCCGCACTCCACGACGAGGCCACCGGCCACTACCGCGCCTGCCAGTCCTACGCCCTGCGCACCCGGCAGGCCGCGCAGGACGAGGAGGACCCCGAGTTCGGACAGCTGCGGGCGGACGTCTACGAGGCCTTCGTGCTGGCCCGGCTCGGCGAGCACGAGCGCGCCCGCGCGATGCTGCTGCCGATCCCGGACGACGACCTGCGGGCGGACTACCCCGAGCACGACCTGGCTTACATCACGATCGGCCGGATCGCGATGGCCCAGGGGTTCCCGGACCGTGCCCGCAAGCACTTCCAGCGGGTCGTCCACACCGCCGAGCGCACCGGGCGGGACCTGTGGCGCTCCGTGGCGCTGCACGCGCTCGCCGAGGTCGAGGAGGCCGTGCACGGCGAGCACCCCGCGCACGCGTGGTGGCGCAGCCAGGTGGTGTCCCTGCACCAGCAGGCCGTGCACGAGGCCGACACCCGGGCTCGGGAGCTGCGCGAGCGTGCCCTGGTCCGCCAGCTCCGCGAGACCAGCGACGCGATGAGCCGGGCCGCCTTGCTGGACCCGCTGACCGGACTGGCCAACCGCCGGGCGCTCACGGAGTTCATGCTCGACGACGGCTCCGAGCGGG
Organism: Angustibacter sp. McL0619; assembly: GCF_049994355.1. Taxonomy (NCBI): domain Bacteria; kingdom Bacillati; phylum Actinomycetota; class Actinomycetes; order Kineosporiales; family Kineosporiaceae; genus Angustibacter; species Angustibacter sp. McL0619. The sequence goes on from NZ_CP188257.1 coordinate 4,373,206, forward strand.
GGGCCGTCTTCGTCGACGTCGACTACTTCAAGGAGGTCAACGACCGGTTCTCCCACGAGGTCGGCGACACGGTGCTGCAGCGGGTTGCGGAGCTGCTCACCGCGTCCTGCCGCGGCGACGACCTAGTGGTCCGCTACGGCGGGGACGAGTTCCTGCTGATCTGCCCGGGCGGCGCCGCCGGGGCCAACGCCGTCGCCTACCGGGCACACGCGGCCGTCCGCCGGGAGGACTGGACGGCGGTCGCCGCCGACCTGATGGTCACGGTGTCGGTCGGCGTGGCCGTCTCGGCCGTCGGCCGCGAAGCACTCAGGATGGCCGACGCCGCGCTGTACCGGGCCAAGAGCGCCGGCCGCGACCAGGTGGCCGAGGCCGCCTAGCGCAGGACGTTCGGACGACGGCGCCACGTGTCGCGCAGCGCCTTCGGGGCGATCCCGCCACCCCAGACCACGATCCCGGTGATACCGGCGGCCGGGGCCACCAAGAGTGCCGCGACGAACGCGGCGAGGGGCAACAGCACCAGCACCGTGACGACGAGGCGGCCCACCGGGCCGAAGGTGACGTCCGTGGCCTGGAACCGGGAGGTGCGTGCAGAGCCCGGCGGCGGCTGGGTCGTGCCGGTTTGAGGCGCAGCGCCGAGGGGCGCGAAGCGGCCTGCCGCAGAGCTCGCCGCCACTGAGCTGCCAACCGGTGCGAAGCACAGGTGGCACCAGGGCGCGCCCTCCACCAGCCGGGCGCCGCAGGCACACGACGTCCTGATCTCGTCCACACTCCACCGTCGACACCGCCGGTGGCAGCCTTGAGGCGCTAGAGCACCCGGGCCAGCTCGATCTCGACCCGACCGTCGTCCTGCGGTTCGGTGCGCCCGGTGGAGGTGAACCCGCAGCGGCCGTACAGCGCCTCGGCGGCGCCGTTGCCCTGCACCACCCACAAGACCACCCGGCGTCCGTGCAGGGCGCGCCAGGTCGCGACTGCGGTCTCGATCAGCTGCGCACCGACGCCTCGCCCGCGGGCCTCCGGATCGACCCACATGCCGGTGATCTCTGCGTCGCGGGCCGTCTCCTCGTCGGCGCGCAGGGTCACCGTGCCGACCGATCGGTCGCCGAGCACCGCGTGCCAGGTGGTGGCGGTCTCCAGCCGGCTGCGCCAGCGGGCCTCGTCGAAGGCCAGCGCGTCGGCCACCGTGGAGCCGAAGGCCCGCGGGGCCTGGGCGAGTGAGGCGATCCGGACGTCGCGGGCGCGCTCCCAGTCGTCCGGGCCGAGCCGGACGACGACCGCGCGCAGCCGGGTCGGCTGGGTCTCGGCGATCCGCGAGTCCCACTGCGTCAGAAAGGAGTCCAGGTCGAGCCGCAGCACGTCGTCGTCCTCGGCCAGCTCCTCGGCCAGGCCCAGCAGCGACGGGCTGTGCGTGGCGTAGGCGCGGGTGGCCGTCGCGCCACGACCGCGGGTGCGCAGGTACCGGCTGAGGGTGAGCGCCTCGGCCACCACGGCCAGCCCGGCGCTGTCGTCGGTCAACGGGCCTACGTGCTCCGGCCAGCGCTGCGCCAGGAACGGGTGGGTGCGATGGGTGGCCCACAGACCGTGCCAGAGCGGGTCGACCGCCGCGTACTCGACCCTGGCCACCCGGCGCAAGGCGATCGCGGACGCGCACAGCGTGCAGGGTTCCAGCGACGTGCGCACCACGACGCCGGTGCGCGGCACGTCGTCCGGCAGTGCGGCGAGTGCGTTCAGCTCGGCGTGCCCGAGCGAGCTGCCATCGAGCTGGCGGAACAGCGCCTCGGTGTCACCGCCGCGGTTGCGGCCCTCGGTGAGCAGCTGCCCGTCGGCATCCAGGGTGATCGCGCCGACTCCCCAGCCACCGGTGACGTAGGACTCCCACGCGAGCTCAAACACCTTGCGCCACAACGGGTCCGGGAAGATGAGGGACATCAGACGCCTGGTTCAGCCCTGGCCCTTGGCCAGCTCTCGGCTGCGGTCACGGGCTGCCTCCATCGCGGTCAGGAAGGCTGCCCGGACCTTGTGGTCGTCCAGCTCGCGCAGCGCGGCCATCGTGGTGCCGGCCGGGCTGGACACCTGCTCGCGCAACACCGTCGGGTGCGTACCGGTCTCGCGCAACATGGTCGCCGCACCGTAGAGCGTCTGCACCACCAGCTCGGTGGACGTCGCGCGGGGCAGGCCGAGCAGCACGCCGGCCTCGATCATCGCCTCGACCACGTAGAAGATGTACGCCGGGCCCGAGCCGCTGATCGCGGTGACCGCGTCCAGGTAGTTCTCCGGCAGCCGCAGGACGCGCCCGCACGAGCGCAGCAGCTCCTCGGCCTCGGCCAGGTGCGCCTCGTCGCAGTGCTCGCCGGGACTGATCGCGGCCATGCCCTCGTCCACCAGCGCCGGCGTGTTCGGCATCACCCGGACCACCGGAGTCCCTTGCGGCAGACCGGCTTCGAGCGTCGCGGTGGTGATGCCGGCGGCCAGCGAGACCACCAGCGCGCCGGGCCGCAGCGCGTCACAGATCTCAGCGAGCGCGGTGGCCATGTCCTGCGGCTTCACCACCAGCACCACGGTCGTGGCCGCCGCGGCCGCCGCGGCGTTGTCCAGCACCTGCACTCCGTACTTCTCGGTCAGCTCGGCGGCTCGCTCGGGACGGCGCTCGCTGATCACCAGCGAGTCGATCGCGCGCCCTGAGCGCAGCAGTCCGGACAGCAGGGTCTCGCCCATCACCCCGGCGCCCAGGATGGCAACGGTCATCGCAGCACTCAGCCCTTCGTCGCCAGCGCGCGCAGGAAGAAGACGGTGTTCGCTGGGCGCTCGGCGAGCCGGCGCATGAAGTAGCCGTACCAGTCGTCGCCGTAGGGCACGTAGACGCGCATCTTCTCGCCCTGGTCGGCCAGCCGCTGCTGCTCATCGGGTCGGATGCCGTACAGCATCTGGAACTCGTAGCTGCCCTGGGCGCGGCCGGCCTGCACCGCGAGCGCCCCGCCGATGTCGACCAGCCGCGGGTCGTGGGTGGCCAGCATCGGGTAGCCCTCGCCGTTCATCAGCACCTTGGTGCAGCGCACGTAGGAGCGGTCCACCTGGTCGCGGCCGGCGAAGGCCACGGACTCGGGCTCCTTGTAGGCCCCCTTGCACAGCCGCACCCGCGAGCCGGCACCGGACAGGTCGCGACAGTCCGCCTCGGTCCGGCGCAGGTAGGCCTGCAGCACCGCGCCGACCCACGGGAAGTCGGCGCGCAGGTCGCGCAGCACGGAAAGCGTGGAGTCGGTGGTGGTGTGGTCCTCCATGTCGAGGGTCACCGTGGTGCCGGACTGCTGCGCGGCCTGGCAGATGTCCCAGGCGTGCTCCAGCGAGATCTTCTCGCCGTCCCCCTCCAGGGCCTGGCCGACGGCGGAGAGCTTGACCGACACCTCGGCCCGTCCGTCCTGGGTGAGGCCGGCTTCGGCCAGGTGGCCGATCAGGGTGATGTAGGCGTCCCGGACGCCACGGGCGTGCGCCAGGTCGAAGGTGTCCTCACCGAGGTGGTCGATGGTGACCAGCCGGCCCGAGCCGATCAGGTCGGACGACGCGTGCACGGCGTCGTCGACGTCCGCGCCGGGCACGAAACGGTGCACCACGCCGCGCGAGACCGGTGCCGTCTCGACCAGGTGGCGGACCCGGTCGCTCTTGGACATGTGCAGGAGGGCCTGACGAAGCATGGCGTCAGGCTACGGCAGGTGGTCAGGGTGTGCGGCGGCGCAGGGTTGCCGCGCCGAGCACGACCGCAGCGACGGCGAAACCGAGCACGACGGCGATGTCGGCCAGCGCCCCCGAGGTGACCTCGGGGTTGGTCGTCACGGCGGTCGCGGCGTCCACGGCGTAGGACAGCGGCAGGACGCTGGAGATCGCGTGCAGGACGTCGGGGAGCTGGTCGCGCGGCAGGAAGAGACCGCACAGCAGGAACTGCGGCAGCACCACGGCGGGCAGGAACTGGACCGCCTGGAACTCGGTCGCCGCGAAGGCGCTGACGAACAGCCCGAGCGTGCAGCCGAGGACCGCGTTGGCCACGGCGACGGCGCCGAGCAGCCAGACCGGCCCGGCGACGTCCAGACCGCACACCAGGATGGCGAAGGCGGAGGCGACGACGGCCTGGATGACGGCCATCACGCCGAACGCGACGGCGTACCCACCGACGAAGTCCCCCTTGCCCAGCGGCATGGCGAGCAGCCGCTCGAGCGTGCCGGACTGACGCTCGCGCAAGGTCGCCACGCTGGTCACCAGGAACATCACGACGAACGGGAAGATGCCCAGCAGCGGTGCACCGATCCGGTCGAACTCGTCGGTCCCGGAGAACATCCAGGCCAGCAGGCCGATCAGCCCGCAGGGCACGACGATCATCAGGCCGATGGTGCGCGGGTCGTGCCGCAGCTGGGCGACCACCCGACGGGCGGTAGCCGTGGTCAGCCGGGCGCTCATGCCGCGCTCCGCTCGACCAGGGCGAGGAAGGCAGCCTCGACGTCCGGCGTGCCAGTGCGCTCGAGCAGCTCGGCCAGGGTGGTGTCGGCCAGCACGGCGCCCTCGCGCATCAGCACCAGCCGGTCGCAGCGGGTCGCCTCGTCCATCACGTGGCTGGAGACGAAGATGGTGGTTCCGGAGGCGGCGATCCGGGCGAACAGGTCCCACAGGTCGCGGCGCAGCACCGGGTCCAGCCCCACGGTCGGCTCATCCAGTACGAGCAGCTTCGGGGTGCCGAGCAGGGCGACCGCCAGCGAGACCCGGGAGCGCTGGCCGCCGGAGAGCTGGTCGGCCCGGGACTGCGCGGCCTTGACCAGGTCGACCTCGGCGAGCACCCGGTCGACGTCCTCGCGCGGCGCGCCGACCACCGCGGCGAAGTAGCGCAGGTTCTCGCCGACCGTGAGGTCCTCGTAGACGCTGGGCGCCTGGGTGACGTAGCCGACCTGACGGCGCAGGTCGGCGTGGCCAGCCGGCAGGCCGCACACGGTCACGATGCCACCGGCAACCTGTTGCACGCCGACGATCGAGCGCATCAGAGTGGACTTGCCGCAGCCGCTGGGGCCGAGCAGTCCGACGACCTGGCCGGTCGGCACGGTGAGGTCGAGCCCGTCGATCACCTGACGACCGGCCCGGGTCACCCGCAGACCGCTGATCCGTACCGCCGCTTCATCATTCATCACACGATGAATTTAGCACGTAGCGGCGTCCGTCGCCAGAATCCGAAGCTCCTCAGTCAAGCTCGCCGGTCAGGTAGCGCTGGACCGTCGGCGCGAGCCAGCGGACGACGTCCTGCTCGCTCGCCGAGGCCAGCGGCTCGAGATGCACGACGTACCGCGCCATCGCCAGCCCGACCAGCTGGCTGGCCAGCAGCGAACCGCGCAGTTCGGGCTGGTCGCTGCCGAGCGCCTTCACCACCCGCCCGAAGATCTCGCGCGCCAGGAACTCACGCAGGGTGCGCGCGGCGTCCTCGTGCGTGCTCGCCGCGTTGATCAGCGCCCGGATCCGCGGGGTGCCCTCCTCGGTGTCCCAGGCCCCCAGGAAGACCCGCACGATGCGCTCGCCGACGGTGGCCGGGTCCCCCTCGATGGCCGCGTCGATGGCCGTGGTCGGGTTGAACGGCAGCTCCTGGCTGGCCGAGAACAGCGCCGCCTTGTCCGCGAAGTAGTGGTGGACCAGTGCCGGGTCGACCCCCGCGCGGCGAGCCACGCCACGCAGGCTGGTTGCCTCGTACCCGTGCTCGGCGAACGTCTCGCGGGCCGCGGTGACGATGTCCGCGCGGGTGTCCGAGCCGGCCGGCCGCCGTCCGCGCGGTCGCTGCGGGTCGTTCACGGCCGGTCCGGTGCGGGCGCGGCGAGGTTGAGCCGGGCGAAGGCGAGCGCCTCGGCCAGATCGACCTCGCGGTCCGCGCGGTCCCTGAGCCGGCGGGTGCTGATCTCCACGACCACGTTGCCGGTCCACTGCCGGACGGCCAGTCGCTCCAGCAGCTGGGCGCAGGGCTGGCCGCCTCGGCCGGGCACCAGGTGCTCGTCCTTGGCTGAGCCCGATCCGTCCGCCAGGTGCACGTGCACCAGCCGGTCGCCGAGCGTCTCCGCCATCGCCAGCGCGTCCGACCCGGACGTCGCGGTGTGCGAGAGGTCCAGCGTGACGTTGGCGTAGTCGTAGCCGACCGGGTCCCAGCCCGGCAGGTAGGCCAGGATCTCGCGGCTGCGCGCCCGCCAGGGGAACATGTTCTCCACGGCCAACCGCACGCCGGTGCGGTCCTCCAGCTCGCGGATGCCGGTCTCGAACGAGCGCGCGTACTCCCGCTGCCAGCGGAACGGCGGGTGGACGACGACGGTGCCCGCACCGACCGCGGTGGCGACCTCGCAGGCCCGGTCCAGCTTGGGCCACGGGTCGGTGCCCCAGACCCGTTGGGTGATCAGCAGCGTCGGCGCGTGAATGGCCACGATCGGTAGGCCGTAGTGGTCCGACAAGCCTTGCAGCGCAACGGGATCCTGGCTGACCGGATCGGTCCACACCATGATCTCGATGCCGTCGTAGCCCAGCCTGCTGGCGATCTCGAACGTCGTGGCGCAGGTCTCCGGGTACGTCGATGCCGTGGACAGGGACACCCGCGCCCCCGGAACCCGCACCGCCCCGCTCATGTCGTACACCCTAGAAGGCCGCGGGCCCTCCCGACGGCAGACGGGTCAGCCGGCTCCGATCCAGTCCAGCCGGCGCAGGATGACGCCCTCGCGCAGCGCCCAGGGGCAGATGTCGAGCGACTCGACGCCGAGCAGGTCCATCGCCGCGTCGGCCACGATGGCGCCGGCCAGCAGCTGACGGGCCCGCAACGGCGAGACCCCTGGCAGCGCGGCCCGCTGCGCCTCGGACATCAGCGCGAGCCGCTCCAGCCACCGCGCAACGTCCGCGCGCGCCAGCGACCGCGGGGTGAACGGGCCCTGCGAGGACGAAGGGGCGCCGGCGACGCGGGCCAGTGAGCGCAGGGTCTTGCTGGACCCGACGACCCTGTCGGGGCTGCCGGAGACCGTCACCGCTCGAACCACCTTCGCGACGTCCGCGCGCACCGTGCGCCGAGCCGCGCGGACGGCGTCCGGCGAGGGCGGGTCGCCCGGCAGCTGCTCACGGGTGAGCCGGCCGGCGCCCAACGGCAGGGACAGCGCGACGTCCGGCTCCTCGTCCAGGCCCGCCGCGACCTCCAGCGAGCCACCGCCGATGTCCAGCACCAGCAGCCGTCCGCTGGACCAGCCGAACCACCGCCGCACCGCGAGGAAGGTCAGCCGCGCCTCGTCCTCGCCGCTGAGCACCTGCAGGTCCGCGCCAGTGCTGTCCCGGACCTCCTCGAGCACGGCCAGCCCGTTCGGCGCCTCGCGGATGGCGCTGGTCGCGAAGCCCAGCACCTCCTCGCACCCCTGGTCCTCGGCGACCCGCAGGGCCGAGCGCACCGCCTGGCGCAGCGTGTCGTGGCCGGCGGCCGTGATCGCGCCGGCGGAGTCCAGGTGCTCCGCGAGATGCAGGTCCGCCTTGTGCGAGTAAGCGGGCAGCGGGTGCGCACCGAGGTAGGCGTCGACCACCAGCAGGTGGACGGTGTTCGACCCGACGTCCAGCACCCCGAGCCGCATGGCGCTCACGCTACCGGCCGACCCGCAACGGCGTACTGTCATGAGCGCGGAGCCATCCAGGCTTCCGAACAGGGAGCAGGCCATGGCCGACAAGTCGCCCCGACAGCACATGACCAAGAAGGCGGGCAAGTCCCTGAAGGAGAAGCGCGCCGACAAGCACGCCAAGGCGGACGCGCAGAACAACCACCACATCGAGATCGTGCAGAGCAAGAAGCGCTGAGCAGTCCCGCTTAGGCTGGGGTCGTGCCCGAGACCCCGCTCGACATCGCCCGCACCTGGGTCGAGTTCGTCGACCCCGCAAGTGCGCCCGGCGAGCAGCAGGTCTTCCGCTGCGACCTGACCTGGCTGACCTCGTCCTGGACGTGCATCTTCGGCCAGGGCTGCCAGGGCATCTACGCCGACGCGCCGGACGCCGGCTGCTGCACCCTCGGCGCGCACTTCACCGAGAAGTCGGACTACCGCCGGGTGAAGGCGGTCGTCGGCGAGCTCTCGCCCGAGGTGTGGGAGAAACGCGCTCAGGGCCTGGGCAAGAAGGGCTGGACCGAGCTCGAGGACGGCGCCCGCAAGACCCGGGTGGTGGACGGCGCCTGCATCTTCTTGAACTCGCGAGACTTCCCGGGCGGGTACGGGTGCGCGTTCCACCACGAGGCCGCCCGGCGCGGCGTCCCTTTCCACACCCTCAAGCCGGAGGTCTGCTGGCAGCTGCCGACCCGGCGCACGTACCGCACGGTCGAGCGGCCGGACGGCACGTCGTACCTGGAAGCCTCGATCGGCGAGTACGACCGCCGCGGCTGGGGCGAGGGCGGGCACGACCTCGACTGGTACTGCAGCGCCAACAGCGAGGCGCACGTGGGCACGCAGCCGGTGTTCCGGTCCAACGAGGGCGAGCTGCGCGAGCTGATGGGCGACGCGGCCTACGAGGTGCTCGCTGAGCGGTGCGAGGCGCACCTGGAGACCGTGGCCGCGGCCCGGACGACGGCCGGCGGACGACGTCTGCTGCCGCTGCTGGTGCACCCGGCCACCCTGCTCGCGGAGCAGGAGTCCGCCGCACGGGCATGACCGGGCAGCGGGTGAGGGGGGCCATCCCCAGCCCGAACATCTGGGGCGCCCCGGAGGTCTACGAGACCGAGAACCGCGCGGTCGACCCGGACGGTGTGATCGAGGCCGCGATGGCGGCGCGGCACGACTGGTCGGGGCAGCGGGTGCTGGACCTCGGCTGCGGCACCGGCTTCCACCTGCCCGGGTTCGCCGAACGCGCCGCCAGCGTCGTCGGGGTCGAGCCGCACGGGCCGTTGCTGTTGCGGGCGCAGGCGCGCGTCGCCGGGCTGGGCACCGTGCAGGTCCTGGCTGGCACGGCGCAGGCGGTCCCGCTGGCCGCCGCCTCCGTGGACGTCGCGCAGGCTCGCTGGGCGTACTTCTTCGGGCCCGGCTGCGAGCCCGGCCTGGCCGAGCTGGCCCGCGTCGTCCGGCCTGGAGGGACGGCGTTCGTGATCGACAACGACGCCAGCCGCTCCACCTTCGGCGGCTGGTTTCGGCGATCACTTCCGCGCTACGATCCCGTTGCCGTGCAACGGTTCTGGACCCGACAGGGCTGGCAGCGCGAGCCGCTGGACCTGCGCTGGTCGTTCGCCGCGCGGGCCGACCTCGAGGCGGTGGTCCGGATCGAGTTCGCGCCGGACCTGGCCGACGAGCTGCTCGCCGGGCACGCCGGCACCGAGGTCGACTACGCCGTCAACCTGTGGTGGCAGCGGTTCTGACGTCCTTCCGGTCGGCTTCTAGGGGTTTGCGGCGAGCAGTGATCGGCGGATAGTGGTTGCCATGAGCGCTCACGCGAAGAACTCCGCGCCACCAATGCGCTACACCGATCCCAACACCCACCACATGGACAAGCCGCCGGCCATCTCGCTGGTCGAGCTCGCGATGGTGGGCGTCGCCCTGCTGTTCGCCCTCGTCGCGCCCGCGCTGGTCGTGTCGCCGTCCGAGACCAGCGCACCGGGCGACCAGGTCGCCCTGGCCGCCGGACTGTCCGTCATCGGGGCCGCCGTCGCCGTTGTCATCTCGTTGCTCGCCTACCGGCGCACCAAGAACTTCTCCTGGCTGGTGATCGGGATCGTCCCGTCGATCTCGGTGATCATCGGTGCGGCCATCATGGCCGGAACCAAGGCCTGACTGAGTCCACGCGGCCAGGCGCGGGCCGCGTTGTCGGTGACCTCGCCTACAGTCGCGCTCATGTCGACGCCCACCAGCCGCAAGAGCGCCCCCAAGGCCGCTTACCGCTGCGCCGAGTGCGGTTGGACGACGACCAAGTGGGTCGGGCGCTGCGGCGAGTGCCAGGCCTGGGGCACGGTCGAGGACGCCGCAGCGGTCCCGGTGCGTACGACGGTCGCCGGTCCGGTGACCACCGCCGCCCTGCCGATCCTCGAGGTGGACGCGCAGCTCGCCCAGGCCCGGCCCACCGGGGTCAGCGAGTTCGACCGGGTGCTCGGCGGCGGGCTGGTCCCGGGCGTGGTCGTGCTGGTCGCTGGCGAGCCGGGCATCGGCAAGTCGACTCTGCTGCTGGACGTCTGCGGCCGTGAGGGGCGAGCCGGCCGGCGGGTGCTCTACGTGACCGGCGAGGAGTCGGCCGCCCAGGTGCGGCTGCGCGGCGAGCGCATCGAGGCACTCGCCCGCACCCTCTATCTTGCGGCGGAGACCGACCTGGCCGCCGTGCTCGGGCACATCGACCAGGTGCAGCCCGACCTGCTGGTGATCGACTCCGTGCAGACCATCGGTTCCGCCCAGGTCGACGGAGCGGCCGGCAACGTGGCACAGGTGCGTGAGGTGGCGGCCGCGTTGATCGCGGTGGCGAAGGCCCGCGGAATCGCCACGCTGCTGGTCGGACATGTGACCAAGGACGGCTCCATCGCCGGGCCACGCGTGCTCGAGCACCTGGTCGACGTGGTGATCCAGTTCGAGGGCGAGCGGCACAGCCGGCTGCGCCTGGTCCGCGCGGTGAAGAACCGGTACGGCCCGACGGACGAGGTCGGGTGCTTCGACCTGTCGGACGTCGGGATCACCGGCCTGGCCGACCCGTCCGGGCTGTTCCTGTCCAGCGGCGGCGCCGACGCGCACGAGCAGGTGCCCGGCACCTGCGTCACGGTCACCCTCGAAGGGCGGCGACCGTTGCTCGCCGAGGTGCAGGCCCTGGTCGCGCCGAGCGTGCTGCCGTCCCCACGGCGGGCGACCTCCGGGCTGGACGGCAGCCGGGTCTCCATGCTGATGGCTGTGCTGGAGCGCCGGGCACGAGTCACCCTGCGCAACGCAGACATCTACGTCTCCACGGTCGGCGGCGTGCGGGTGAGCGAGCCGGCCACCGACCTCGCGGTCGCTCTGGCCGTGGCCGGCGCCGCGAACGACCGGGCCCTGGTTCCGCGCACGGTCGCCTTCGGCGAGGTCGGGCTGGCCGGCGAGATCCGCCCGGTGAGCGGGGTGCCGAGGCGGCTGTCCGAAGCCGCACGGCTCGGCTTCACCGCCGCGATCGTGCCCCCGGGATCGGCCGGGAACGGGGCGCTGCCGGACGGCCTGCGGATCATCGAGGTGCCCGACCTGGCGACCGCCGTCCGGTTGGCGATGACCCGCTCGGTGTGAGCACTTCTCGGCGTGCGCCGTTGCACCGTCCGGGGCCTTGGGGAGGCTACGATTGCGCCCGTGGCGCCCGTGGCGGCGCCTTGGCCAGAGGTCGAGCTGACCGCTCGTTCGGCAGGGGAGTGGCGTGGGGCAACCAGAGATGAGCGAGGACGACCTGCTCCGGTCGACCCTTGCTGCCGCAGCGCCCGGAACGATGTTGCGGGAAGGCCTCGAGCGGATCCTGCGCGGTCGGACCGGCGCTCTGATCGTGCTGGGCACCGACAAGGTTGTGGACTCCATCGCCAGTGGCGGCTTCCCGCTCGAGGTCGATTTCTCCCCCACCCGGCTTCGCGAACTCGCCAAGATGGACGGCGCGATCGTGTGCGACCGCGAGGCCTCACGGATCCTGCGCGCCGGCACCCAGCTGCTGCCCGACCCGTCGATCGAGACCACCGAGTCCGGCACCCGGCACCGCACCGCCGAGAGGGTTGCCAAGCAGACCGGCTACCCCGTCATCGCGGTCAGCCAGTCGATGCGGATCGTCGCCCTTTACGTGGGCAACCGGCGGCACGTCCTGGAGGACTCCAGCGCGATCATGTCTCGGGCCAACCAGGCGCTGGCCACCCTCGAGCGGTACAAGCTGCGGCTCGACGAGGTCACCGGCACCCTGTCCGCCCTGGAGATCGAGGACCTGGTCACGGTGCGCGACGTGGCCGCGGTGATCCAGCGGCTCGAGATGGTGCGGCGGATCAGCGACGAGATCTCGGGGTACGTGGTCGAGCTCGGCAGCGACGGCCGACTGCTGACGCTCCAGCTCGAGGAGCTCATCGGCGGAGTCGGGCCGGACCGCGAGCTGGTGATCCGCGACTACCTGAGCCCGGCCGCCACCGAGGGTGACTTCACCGCGATGCTCGCCGGGCTGGGGGCGCTGTCGTCGACCGAGCTCCTCGACCTCAGCGCGGTGGCCCGGCTGATGGGCTACAGCATCGTCGGCGACGCGCTCGACGCAGCGGTCAGCCCGCACGGGTACCGGCTGCTGTCGAAGGTGCCGCGCCTGCCGGGTGCGATCGTGGAGCGGCTGGTCGAGCACTTCGGCAGCCTGCAGAAGCTGCTCGCCGCCGGCCTGGAGGACCTGCAGGCCGTCGAGGGTGTCGGCGAGGGCCGGGCACGCGCCGTCCGCGAGGGCCTGAGCCGCCTGGCCGAGTCGAGCATCCTCGAGCGCTACGTCTGACCCGTGTGCCGTGCGCGCCGTGCAATGTCGCGGCGCAACGCAGCTACGAACCTAGTGGAGTAGCGGACCGCAGTCCCAAATGCACCGCTGACGTCACTGCGTGCCGCTACTCCAATAGGTTCGTAGTGGCGGACCGCCGCGACAGAAACTGAGGGCCGAGGCGGGCAGGCGGGTCGGACGGAGGGCGCAGGGACGTGACGAGCACGCTGGTCGAGCCGCTGCTGGACTGGTACGACGAGCACGCCCGGGACCTGCCTTGGCGCCGACCGGACCGCACCCCCTGGGGTGTGCTGGTCAGCGAGGTGATGCTGCAGCAGACACCCGTACGGCGCGTGGAGCCGGTCTGGCGCCAGTGGATGCAGCGCTGGCCGACCCCGTCCGACCTCGCCGCAGCAACCCCGGGCGACGCCGTGCGCGCCTGGGACCGCCTGGGCTACCCCCGGCGGGCACTGCGGCTGCATGCCGCAGCGACCCAGATCCGCGAGCGCCACGAGGGGCAGGTGCCCACCGGGTACGCCGAGCTGCTGGCTCTGCACGGCATCGGCGAGTACACGGCCTCGGCGGTGGCCACGTTCGCCTTCGGCCAGCGCCATGCCGTCGTCGACACCAACGTCCGTCGGGTTTTGGCGCGCGCCGTCCAGGGCTGGCCGCTGCCCGCGCCCTCGCTGACCGCCGCCGAACGCCGGTTGGCTGAGTCGGCGTTGCCCGACGACGAGCCCACCGCCGGAGCCTGGTCCATCGCGGTGATGGAGCTCGGCGCACTGGTCTGCACGGCACGCAGCCCACGGTGCGCGAGCTGTCCGATCTCCGACCAGTGCGCCTGGCAGGCTGCCGGGTCCCCGCCGTACGACGGACCGACCCGACGCGCGCAGTCGTGGCACGGCACCGATCGGCAGGTCCGTGGCCGGCTGCTCGCGGTCCTGCGGGCGGCCACCGCCCCCGTCCCGCTCGCCGCGCTGGTCGCCGCCGTCCCGGACGCCGACCTGCGCGACCCGTGCCAGCGCGACCGCTGCGTGGTCGGCCTGCTCGAGGACGGCCTCGCCGACCTCACCGACCAGGGCGCCTACTGCCTGCCGGGCGCACCCGAGTAACGTCCTGCGACTGTGCGCGCCTACCTCGAACTGGCTCGAGCCGGTTTCGGGCGGTACTCGACGTACCGGATGGCATCGGTCGCCGGTGCGCTGACGAACACGATCTTCGGTGTAGTCAAGGCCAGCATCGTGCTCGCCGCGATCGCCTCCGCCGGCGGCGCCATCGCCGGCTACGACGCCCAGCAGGGCGCGACCTACAGCTGGCTGTGCCAGGCGCTGGTGGCCACGGTCGGCCTGTTCGGCTGGCGCGAGCTCGCGGACCGGATTCGCACCGGGGACGTCGCCGTCGACCTGGCCCGCCCCCTCGACCTGCAGCTGTCCGGGCTGGCCGCCGACCTTGGCCGCGGCGCGTACATGCTGCTGCCGCGCGGCCTGCCGCCGCTGATCGTCGGCTTCGTCTTCTTCCCGGTCGGCCTGCCGCACGAGGTGCAGCCCTACCTGCTCGCCGCGGTGAGCATCCCGCTCGCCGTCGCGGTCTCCTACGCCTGCCGGTTCATGGTCAATCTGGTCGCCTTCTGGCTGCTGGACGTCCGCGGCGCGCTGACGCTGTACGTGGTGGCCAGCAACGTGCTGTCCGGACTGATCGTGCCGGTCGCCTGGTTCCCCGGCTGGATGGGCGCGATCGCCGCCGCCACGCCGTTCCCGTCCATGCTCCAGGCTCCGGTCGACGTGCTGTCCGGTCGGGTCCGCGGCTGGGACGCGGTGGGCACAGTCGCGATCCAGGCGGCCTGGCTGGCCGGCACCCTGCTGCTCGGCCGGGTCGTGCTGGCCCGCGCCACCCGCAAGCTGGTGGTGCAGGGTGGCTGACCTGCTGCGCGACCTGCCCGCCTACCGGGTGCTGCTCGGCTCGCGGATGGCGGCCCAGACGTCGTACCGGACGAGCTTCGCGTTGGACCTGCTCGGCCAGCTCGGCCTAGCACTGCTGGAGCTCAGCGAGATCTACGTGGTCTTCCACAACGTCGACATGCTCGGCGGCCTCGACTTCGGCGCCGCGCTGCTGGTCTTCGCGCTCGCGAACGTGTCGTGGTCCGTCGCGGACACCCTGGTCGGCCACCTGGACACCCTGCCCACCTATATCCGGACCGGCACCCTGGACGCCATGCTGCTGCGCCCGCTGCCGGTGCTCGCCCAGCTGGTCACCAGCGACGTGTCGTTGCGCCGGCTGGCCCGAACCGCCATGGGTCTGGTGGTGCTCGTCGCCGCCCTGCCGCTCGCGGTCGACGACTGGACGCCGGCCCGCGTCGTCCTGCTGGTCGTCACCCCGGTCACCGGGGCAGCGATCTTCGCGGCCCTGTTCGTCTGCGCCACCGGCGCGCAGTTCTGGCTGGTGGACGGCTCGGAGATGACCAACGGGTTCACCTACGGATCGTCGTATGTGGCGAGCTACCCGACGAGCGTGCTGCACGGGGTGGCCCGGACGTTCTTCACCTTCGTGGTGCCGGCCGCGTTCGTCAGCTACCTGCCGGCCCTGGCGATCACCGGGCAAGAGGGCGCCCCTGGCCTGCCGAGCTGGCTGGGCTGGTGCACGCCGCTGATGGCGCTGTTGATCTGGGGCGCGGCGCTGCAGTGGTGGCGCTTCGGCCTGCGGCACTACACGGGAGCGGGCGGATGAGCGAGGACGTACTGCAGCTGGACCGGCTGCGCCGCGAATTCGTGGTGCGCCAGTCCGCCGGGCGGGTGCGCCGGCAGAAGCGGATCGTCACGGCGGTGGACGACGTCAGCTTCACGATCGCCGCGGGCGAGGCGGTCGGCTACATCGGCGCGAACGGCGCCGGGAAGTCCACCACGATCAAGATGCTCAGCGGCATCCTGGTGCCCACCGCGGGGACGGTCCGCACCTGCGGACTGGATCCAGTCCGGCAGCGGCGCGAGCTGGCTCGGCACATCGGCGTCGTGTTCGGCCAGCGCAGCCAGCTGTGGTGGGACCTGCCGCTCGGCGAGTCCTTCCGGGTGCTGGCGGCCATTCACGGGCTGCCGGACCGGCGCTGGCAGGCCCGGCTCAACGAGCTGGTGGAGCGCCTGGAGATGGGTGGCTTCCTGGCCCAGCCGGTGCGCCAGTTGAGCCTGGGCCAGCGGATGCGCGGCGAGGTGGCGGCCGCGCTGCTGCACTCGCCGAGGCTGATCGTGCTGGACGAGCCGACCATCGGACTGGACGTGCTGAGCAAGGAGCGCCTGCGCGTCTTCCTGCGCGAGGAGCGCGCCGAGCACGGCACCACGCTCCTGCTGACCACGCACGACATGGGCGACATCGAGCGGCTGTGCGACCGGGTGCTGGTGGTCGACCGCGGCCGGCTCGCCTACGACGGGACGCTGCCCGGGCTGGTCACCCGGGTCGGCGCGGACCGGGTGCTGGTGGTCGACCTCGCCGAGCCGTGGCCGGACCTGACCGACGTCCCGGGCACCCGGCACATCGGCTCGCAGGGCGAAGGTCTGCGCCAACGGCTCGCGTTCGCGCCCGAGACCACCACTGCCGCAACGGTTCTGTCCGCGGTCGCCGACCGGGTCGAGGTCCGCGACCTGTCGGTGGAGGAGCCGGACATCGAGGACGTCGTACGCCGGCTCTACCTGTCGGCGCCGCCACGCTAGCCGCCGCTAGCAGCCGGGGAACGAGCCGAACCGGTAGCCGCGAGCCACCAGCTGCGGGAGCACCACCTTGAGTGCGGCGAGGGTCTGGCTGCGGTCCCCGCCGCCGTCGTGCATCAGCACCGTGCGGCCCGGCTTGGCGTGCTTGAGCAGCTCCTTCTCGATCGACTTCGCACCGGGCCTGGCCCAGTCGTCGGTGTCGACGTTCCACAGCACGATGCGCAGTCCCCTGGCGGCCGCCGCCGCCCGAACGTGGGCGTCGACCACGCCGAACGGCGGCCGCAGGCAGCTGACCCCGGGCAGCCCGGCGTCCAGCTCACCGGCCAGGGTTGCGCCGCTGAGCTTGGTCAGCTTGCGGTGGTGCATGGTGTGGCTGCCCACCGCCTGCCCGGCGGCTCGCACGGCCGCCGCGGTGTGCGGGTGCCGGCGCACCTCCTGACCGATCTCGAAGAACGTGGCGCGGACGTCGTAGCGGGCCAGCAGCGCCAGGATCTGCGGCGTCCACTCCGGGTCCGGGCCGTCGTCGAAGGTCAGGTAGACGACTCGGGGGTTAATCGCGCCGGCGGGGGCGGGACCGGACGAGCGGGACTCACCCGCGGTCGGCAGCGGGCTCGCGGTGGGGCCGGGCAAGGGCGCCGGGCCGGCCGAGGTGCCGATGGCGACGGGCGAGGATGCAGGCAAGCCGGCGGCCGGCTGCGGGTCCTGCTGGGTGTGCTCGGCAACCGACACCGACGACAGGGCGTGCCCGTGGTGCAGTGCTCCCGCGGACGGCGCCGACGCCGCCAACAGCGCGAGCAGCAGGCCAACCACCACAGCGGTACGCGGACGACGCACCGCCCCCCATGACCTGCGCAAACCTGCCGCTCCTCTCACTCGTCGGCCGCCCCCCACGCGTCGGCTGACGGCGCGAGCTCGAGCAACATCCTGGTGTTGCCCAAGGTGTTCGGCTTGACCCGGTCCAGGTCGAGGAACTCGGCAACACCCTCATCGTACGAGCGCAGCAGCTCCGCGTAGACATCCTGAGTCACCGGTGTGCCCTCGATCACCCGAAAGCCGTGCCGCAGGAAGAACTGCTCCTCGAACGTCAGGCAGAACACCCGAGTGACGCCGAGCTCGCGGGCCCGCCTGACGAGCTCGGCGAGCAGCTCGGCGCCGACCCCGGTACCGCGGTGGGCGTCCGCCACGGCGAGGGTGCGCACCTCGGCCAGGTCGTCCCAGAGCACGTGCAGAGCGCCGCAGCCGGCCAGCTCGCCGTCCGGGCCGTCGACCACCACGAACTGCTGCAGCCCCTCGTAGTACGCCACGGCGTCCTTGCTGACCAACACCCGCGCGGCGGCCAGCGGCTCGATCAACGCACGGATCGCCCGGACGTCGGACGTCCGGGCGATCCGCACCGCGGGTCGAGGGGCCATGCCGGCCATTCTGCCGTGCGACGGGACGACGCTGCGGGAGGCGCCGGACGCCGTCCTGGAACTGCGCCGACGCAGCGGATCAGTTGCTGCGCTGGTTGAGCACGAACTGCTCGCCGGTGCGGACCGAGTTGGCCGCGATCAGGCCGTCGCTGCCGGTCTGGCCGGTCACGACGACCGGCTGGCCGACCTTGACGTCGTCCTTGGTGCCCTTCTGGGTGAGCGTGTACGTCGTGCTGTCACCGAGCTTGACCTTGACAGTGTTGCCGTTGGCCTGCTTGATGGTGACGGTGTCACCGTCCACCGCGGTCACCGTGCCCGCGGCCAGGCCACGGCCCGCGGGGCCGACGCCCTGACCGGGCTGCGCCTGGCCCTGCTGACCTTGACCCTGCTGCCGGTTCTGCGGAGCCTGTCCACCGCCAGGGAAGCCGTAGCCGCCGCGACCGTTCGAGAAGTTGCCCCGGGCGTTGGCCTGGGTGTCGTCGCCGCCGACGTTGTGGCCGATCAGCGCGCCGATCACGCCGCCCACCACGAGCAGCGCCACCCCGAGCATCGCCAGGGTGCTGGTCGGCAGCGACGGTCCGCTCTTGCGAGGGCTCAGCGCGGGCTGGCCCTGAACCCCGGCCGGCGGCGCCGCGAGCGGGTCGAACTGTTGGGACGGCGCGGGCTGGGAAGGCGCGGGCTGGGACGGCGTGGGCTGGGACGGCGCGGGCTGGGAAGGAGCTGGCTGCGGCGGCGCGGGCTGGGAAGGAGCGGGCGGCGCGGCTTCGGGCTGTGGCACAGTCGGCTGGGACTCTCCCAGCGGCTGGGTCTGGCCCGCCTCATCCGGTCGCTGGGGCTGGTCGGTCATCGTGACTCCTCGAACTGGTGACGGATCCCCTGCGCCGAGATGACGCGAACGGGGCACTGGGAGGGGCTGGGCTGCCCCATCTGTGACCGCTCGGCGGCGGTCGGTCGGTGGCTCATTCGTGACGCAACGCGTCGATGGGTCGCAGCCGGGCTGCGCGGCCGGCTGGGTAGCCGCCGAAGAAGACGCCGATGACGACGCACACGGCCAGCGCGAGGGCGATGGACGACGGCACCAGCACTGGCTCGATTCCCGAGATCTTGAACTGCACGGTCACTAGGGCCGCGACCACGCCGAGCAGTCCGCCGAGCAGGCTGAGCGCCGTCGCCTCGGTGAGGAACTGCCCGAGCACCGCGCCGGTCCGCGCGCCGAGGGCCTTGCGGATCCCGATCTCCCGAGTCCGCTCGGTGACTGTCACCAGCATGATGTTGGTGATCCCGATGCCGCCGACCAGCAGGCTGATCCCGGCGACGGCGGCCAGTAGGACGGTGAACGTCTTGCTGGCCTCGGTGCGGGTGCTGAGCAGCTGGGACTGGTTGAGCACCCGGTAGGTGCGGTCGTTGCTGCTGGTCACCCCGAGCTGGTGGTCCAGGATCGCGGTGACCTCGGACTCGGCCTGGTCCACCGCGGCGGCGGTGGACGCCTGGACGACGACCGAACTCAGCGCCCCGTACCCGGTCAGCTCGCGCTGCACCGTGGTGATCGGCGCGACGATGGTGTCGCCGGCGTCCTGGAACCCGGTGGATCCCTTGTCCGCCAGCACTCCTACGACGGTCAGCCGCAGGTTGCCCACGTTGACCTGGTGGCCCACCGGGTTGAGTCCGGAGAACAGGTTGTCCGCCGTGGTCGAGCCGATCACTGCGACCTTGCGGCCGTTCTCGACGTCGTCCTCGGTGAAGTACGCCCCACGGGCGACTGGGCTGTTGGTGGCCTCGAAGTACGACACCGAGGTGCCGACGATCGAGGGCACAGTGACGCTGGTGTCGCCGGCCGTCACGGTCGCGGACGTCGTCGCCTCTGGGGTCACGCTCTTCACGTCGGGCGCGAGCGAGGTGTTGGTCAGCTGGCGGGCCACGGCCATCGTGATCCCGCCGGTGCTCACCTGCTGCTGGGCGCCGCCGCGGCTGGAGAAACCGCGCCCGCCCTGGCTGCTGATGGTCAGCGTGTTGGTCCCGAGCTGCTCGATGGACTGCTCGATCGCCTTGGACGAGCCGTTGCCGACGGCCACCAGCACGATCACGGCGGCGACGCCGATCAGGATGCCGAGCGTGGTCAGCGTCGAGCGCAGCGGGTTGGACGACAGGCCGCGCAGCGCGGACCGGACCACCTCGAGCGGGCTCACGAGGCGCCCACCAGGTCGCGGGTGCGGACGTCGGAGACGACCTGCCCGTCGACCAGCCGCAGCTGCCGCGAGGCATGTGCCGCAACGTCGTCCTCGTGGGTGATCAGCACGACGGTGCGGCCGGTGGCGTTGAGCTGGTCGAGGATGCCCATCACCTCGGCGCTGGAGTGGCTGTCCAGGTTGCCGGTCGGCTCGTCGGCCAGCACGAGGGCCGGCGCCATCACCAGCGCCCGGGCGATCGCGACGCGCTGCTGCTGCCCGCCGGACAGCTGGTTGGGTCGGTGGTCGGCGCGGTCGGTCAGCCCGACCCGTTCCAGCGCAACGGCTGCACGCCGACGCCGCTCCGAGACGCGCACCCCTGCATAGGTCATCGGCAGCTCGACGTTGGCCAGCGCGGTCATCCGCGGGATCAGGTTGAACGACTGGAAGACGAAGCCGATCCGCCGTCCGCGCACCTGGGCCAGCGAGTCCTCGCTGAGGTCGCTGACATCGACACCGTCCAGCCGGTAGATGCCCGTGGTCGGCACGTCCAGGCAGCCGATCAGGTTCATCAGAGTCGACTTGCCGGACCCGGACGCACCCATGATGGCCACGTAGTCACCGGCGGCGATGTCCAGGGTCACGCCGCGCAGCGCCTCGACCGCGGCGTCGCCGCTGCCGTAGAGCTTGCGGACCCCGACCAGCTCGATGACGTTCGGGCGTTCGCTCACTTGCCGCCACCTGCTGGCCCGTTCCCGTTGGTCACCAGGCCGCCGCCGAGGCCACCGCCGGGGAAGTTCCCGCCGGGGAAGCTCCCCGAGCCGCCCGACGTCGACGTCGCGGTGGTCAGCAGCACGGTCTGGCCGGCGCTCAGGCCGCTGGTGACCTGGGTGAGCTGGTCGCCCTCGAGGCCGATCTCGATCGGGGTGCGGGTCGACTTGCCGTTGGCGACGACCGTGACCGTGTGCGTGCCGCCCGCGCTGGTGATCGCCGAGCCGGGCACGGTGAGCACGTTGCTGGCGCTGCCCGTGGTCACGGTCACCGTCGCGGTCTGCCCGGACCGCAGGCCCTTCGGCAGCGTGGGCAAGCTGATCGTGACCGCGTAGCTGACCACGTTGTTGGACGTCGTGGGGGTCGGCGCGACGGTCGTCACCTTGCCGGTCACCGGCGTCTCGGCCGCGGCGTTGAAGACCGTGGTCGCGGCCTGCCCGACCTTGAGCTGCATGGCGTCCGCCTCGGCGAACGACGCCGAGACCTGCATTCTGGCCAGGTCGGCGATGGTGAACAGCCCGCTCGAGCTGGTGTCGGTCGATCCGTTGCCGCTCGAGCCGTTGCCACCCGACGAGCCACCGACGGTCCCGTTCACGGTGAGCACCGTGCCGGCCCGCGGGCTGCGCAGCGTCGCGCCGTCCAGCGCCTGCTGGGCGGTGTCCAGGTCGTTCTGCGCCTGCAGCTGGTTGGCCCGGGCCGAGGCGAGCTGGGCCGAGGCGGACGACACGGAGCTGGCCGCGCCGTTCTGGCTGTTGCTGCTGGAACCGTTGGCAACATTGGTGTTGCTGCTGTTGCTGGTGTCACTTGAAGCCGCGTTCTCGGCTGCCACCGCGTCGTCGTAGCTCTGCACGGCCGCGGAGTACTGGTCCTGCGCGGCGTCCAGCTTGGCCTGCGCGACGTCGACCTGGGTCTGCAGCGCGTCGGCGTCCAGGGTGGCCAGCACCTGTCCCTTCTTGACCGTCGAGCCGACCGTGACCTTGATGCTGGTGATCGTCCCGGTGGAGGTGAAGGACACCTCCGAGGTGCTGGTCGGCTCGCTGGTGCCGGTGGCGCTGACCGTGGCGGTCACGTCCCCGGTGGACACGGTGGCGGTCCGTTGGCTGGAGGCCGTGGCCTCGGTCCCACCCCCGCGAAGCAGAACGAAACCGACGACGAGGGCGACGATGAGGACGGCGGCGATGGACAGGTTGATGATGGCCACCCGTCCCGGACGAGAGAGCTTCATGGCGCCAGGATGTGGTTCGATCCTGTGTAGGTGCTGTGAACGCGCCGTGTGCAGGCTGTCGGTCTGCAGTCGCGCGATCACCATGGCGTGGCCCTAAACTCCGGCACGTGCGAGATCAGAGCTCACCATCGGGTGGCCAACCGACCCTCGAGTCGGTCGCCGCGCTCGCCGGTGTGTCTCGCGCGACGGCCGGGCGGGTGCTCTCCGGATCGCCGAGGGTGAGCCCGGCGGCCAAGCAGGCGGTGCAGGACGCCGCGGCCGAGCTGTCATACGTGACGAACCGGGCGGCCAGGTCGCTGGTCACCCGACGAAGCGACTCGATCGCGTTCGTGGTGTCGGAGTCCGAGGAGCGGCTCTTCGAGGACCCGTTCTTCCCGGCCGTGCTGCGCGGAGCGCACAAGGCCGTCTCCGGGGAGAGCGTGCAGCTGGTGTTCGTCGTGCTGGCCACGCCCTCCGAGCACGAGCGGTTCTTCCGGTTCGCCGCCGGCGGCCACGTGGACGGCGCGATGTTCATCTCGCTGCACGGTGACGACCCGCTGCCGAACCGGTTGCGCCAGGTCGGCATCCCCGTCGTGCTGTCCGGGCGACCGTTCCGGCCGGACGACGACATCCCCAGCGTCGACGCCGACAACGTGACGGGCGCGCGGCTGGCGACTCGGGCCCTGCTGGACGCCGGCTGCACCCGGCTGTCCACCATCACCGGACCATTGGACATGCCGGCGGCGCAGGACCGGCTCAGGGGTTACCAGGACGAGCTCACCGACTCGCGGCGCAAGGTCGCCCGGACCCGCACGATCGAGTCCGACTTCAGCACCGACGGCGGGTTCGAGGCGATGAACCAGCTGCTGCGCAACAGGTTCGCACCAGATGGGGTCTTCGCGGCGAACGACCAGATGGCGGTCGGCGCGATGCGCGCGGTGCGCGAGGCGGGGCTGCAGGTACCCCGGGACGTGAAGGTCGTGGGGTTCGACGACAGCCCGCTGGCCACCGCCGCGCACCCTCCGCTGACGTCGGTCCGGCAGCCGATGGAGGAGCTCGGTCGCGAGATGGCGCACCTGCTGATGGCCCTGGTGAACGGTGAAGCCACGCACACCTCGGTGATGCTGCCGACCGAGCTGGTGGTCCGCGGCACCTGCTGACCCCGCCACCCGCCGTCCACCTCAGGGGCCCTCTGACGAGCGGGAACGGCCGCGCGACCCCGGAAAGGCGCACGGGATACGCCGGATCCACGGGGCGAAGCACGACAAAACCGGGCGCCGAGCCAATTTGTTGTGCGCCACACCTTGACACCCGTGGCCCGGGTCCATCAGTATCTGGCCACCAGCGTGAGAGCGCTCTCACAGAATAGCGAGAGCGCTCTCATCAGCCCAGCACCACCACACCGCCAAGCACCACCAGCTACCCACCCGCACCCGCCGCGTGCACCAGCGGCGCCACGTTCAACGACGAACGGCCTTCGGGCCAGAAGGAGCTCCGGATGCACCTGCGACGTCCTGCGACCGCTGTAGCGGCCGCGACGATCTGCGTGGCCCTCGGCGTCACCGGCTGCGGAAGCAGCAGTAGCGATGACGACGCCGCCTCGGGCTCGGGGGGCAAGACCACCCTCACCGTGAGCCTTTTCGGCACCTTCGGGTACCAGGAGGCCGGTCTGTTCGACAAGTACCACGCTGCCCACCCCAACATCACCATCAAGTACGACTCCACCGAGCAGGAGAAGAACTACTGGACGGCGCTGCAGACCAAGCTCGCCTCCGGTAGCGGCGCCTCCGACGTGCAGGCCATCGAGGTCGGCCGGATCACCGACGTCGCCCAGAACCAGGGCGACAAGTGGCTGGACCTCAAGGGCACCACCGCCGCGGCCCAGATCGCCAACTACCCGGCCTGGAAGGAGGCGGCGGCGACCACCAAGGACGGCGCCGTGCTCGGCCTCGGCACCGACATCGGGCCGACCGGCATCTGCTACCGCACCGACCTGATGAAGGCCGCCGGGATGCCTACCGACCCGGCCGAGCTGGCCAGCAAGCTCACCTCCTGGGACGACTACATCGCCATGGGCGAGCAGTTCAAGGCCAAGGCGCCCAAGGGCACGTCCTGGACCGACGCGGCCGGCGGTCTCTACAACGTCGTGGTCTCGACCGAGTCGAAGATCTACTACGACGAGAGCGGCCAGCTGATCTGGAACACCAACCCGGCCGTCAAGCACGCCTTCGACCTGTCCGCCAAGGCGGGCCAGGACGGGCTGACCGCCAAGCTCGGCCAGTTCACCCCCGAGTGGAACTCCGGCTTCAGCAAGGGCTCGTTCGCGACGATCGCCTGCCCGTCCTGGATGGTCGGCTACATCAAGGGCCAGGCCGGCGACGGCGGCAGCGGCAAGTGGAACGTCACGACGCTGCCCGGTGGCGTGGGCGGCAACTGGGGCGGCGCCTACCTGTCGATCCCGAAGCAGAGCAAGCACCAGAAGGAAGCCGCAGACCTGATCAAGTGGCTGACCGACCCTGAGCAGCAGGCCACGGTCTTCAACAAGGTCGGCAACTTCCCGTCCAACAAGGGCGCCTTCACCATGGTCGCCGACACCAAGGACGACTACTTCAGCGGTGCACCGATCGGCAAGGTCTTCGGTGACATCGCCGCCGCCGCACCGACCCAGATCCACGGCAAGGACGACGGCACGATCCAGAACCAGATCAGCACCGCCCTGCAGTCGGTCGAGACGAACCACGTCTCGCCGGACAAGGCTTGGGCGACCCTGAACGACACGCTCAAGACCCAGCTCGGCTGACCGGGCCAGTCTGACGTGTCGTCTGCAGCCGCGACGGGTGCCACCCCCGACACCGCTACGAGCACCGCCAAAACGGCCTCGAGCGGCTCGGGTGAAGGCCCGACGTCGCAGGACGCTCCCCCACCCGCAGCCGTGCGGGTGGGGGAGCGGCGGCGCCCCACCTGGCGCCAGCGAGCCTTCCGCTTCGAGTCGAAGGCAGCCCCCTACGCCTACGTGTCACCGTTCTTCCTGGTGTTCGCAGCGTTCGGGCTGTTCCCGCTGATCTACACCGCCTGGATCAGCCTGCACGACTACAAGCTCGGGTCCGACATGACGTGGATCGGGCTGGACAACTTCCGCTGGCTGTTCGCGAACTCGTTGTTCTACAACGCGTTGTGGAAGACGTTCACCATCGGCGTGCTGTCGACCGTCCCGCAGCTGATGCTGGCCCTCGGCCTGGCGCACCTGCTGAACTACTCCATGCGGGTCCGGACCTTCTTCCGAGTCTCGATGATCATGCCGTACGCCACCTCGGTCGCCGCTGCGACGCTGGTCTTCGCGCAGCTGTTCGGCCGGGACAACGGCTTCGCCAACTGGATACTGTCCTGGTTCGGCGTCGGCGCGATCGACTGGCGCAACGGCAACTGGACGGCGCAGATCGCCATCGCGATCATCGTGACCTGGCGCTGGACCGGCTACAACGCGCTGATCTACCTGGCCGGCATGCAGTCCATCTCGCAGGACCTCTACGAGGCCGCGGCGATCGACGGCGCCAGCCGCTGGCAGCAGTTCCGCTTCGTGACGCTGCCCGGCCTGCGCCCCACCATCCTGTTCACCGTCGTGGTCTCCACCATCGGTGCGACGCAGCTGTTCGGCGAGCCGCTGCTGTTCGGCAACGGCTCCGCGGACGGCGGCGCGGTCCACCAGTACCAGACCATCGGGCTGTTCATGTACCAGCAGGGCTGGCAGTACCTGCAGCTCGGCAAGGCAGCGGCGGTCGCCTGGGTGACGTTCCTGCTCATCGTCGTACTCGTGCTGGTCAACACCAGCATCGTCCGCTGGCGCACGAGGAGCGAGCGATGACCACCATGCCCATCCCGGCTGCGAGCAGCGGGGCACCGCCACTGCTGACCGTTCGGCCGCGTCGACGCCGCCGCGGTCAGCACCAAGCCGGATGGGTCAGCTACCTGCTGCTGGCGCTCACCGCGCTGATCTTCATCCTGCCCTTCTACTACATGCTGGTCGTGGCCAGCCGGACCATGGCCGAGGCGGCGCAGGTGCCGCCGCCGCTGACCCCGGGCAACAACCTGTGGCACAACATCCAGGCGGCCACCCAGCAGGTGAACATCGGCAAGGCGCTGATCAACTCGGTGATCGTGTCCGGCTGCGTCACCTTCAGCACGGTCCTGTTCTGCACGCTGGCCGGCTACGCCTTCGCCAAGCTGCGCTTCCGTGGCAGCACCGTGTTGTTCTCGCTCGCCGTCGCGACCATGATGATCCCGCCGACCCTCGGCGTCGTCCCGCTCTACCGGATCATGGCCGAGCTGCACCTGACCTCCAGGCTGTCCTCGGTGATCCTGCCGTCGCTGGTCAGCGCCTTCGGTGTCTTCTTCATGCGCCAGTTCCTCAGCCAGTCCGTGCCCGACGAGCTGCTCGAGGCGGCGCGGGTCGACGGCGCGACGTCCACCCGAACGGTGTTCTCCATCGTGCTGCCGATCGCCCGACCGGGCATGGCGGTGCTGGCGATGCTCACGTTCATGGCGTCCTGGAACGACTTCTTCTGGCCGATCATCGCGTTGAACTCGACGAACCCGACCGTCCAGGTGGCGCTGAACAACCTCGGCGGCGGCTACGTACCGGACCAGTCGATCATCCTGGCCGGCACGCTGGTCGGCACGTTGCCCGTCTTCCTGGTGTTCGCCCTGCTGGGGCGCCAGGTGGTCAGCGGCATCATCTCCGGCGCGGTCAAGGGATGAGTGGCCGCGCCACCCCCGCACAGCAGTCGTACCGTTATTCGTAGCAGTACCCGCAGAGAAGAGGGACTCCGTGGTCTTCACGTCGGTCGACGCCGTCGACACCCAGCAGCAGGACGAGCCGGGCGGGCGCCGGTTCCCAGCCAACTTCGCCTGGGGCTCAGCCACCGCCGCCTACCAGATCGAGGGAGCCGTCGCCGAGGGCGGGCGCACCCCGTCGATCTGGGACACGTTCAGCCACACCCCCGGCAAGGTGGCGGGCGGCGACACCGGCGACGTGGCCGTGGACCACTTCCACCGGTTCCGAGAGGACGTCGCGATCATGCGCGAGCTCGGGCTGACCACCTACCGGATGTCGGTCGCCTGGCCGCGGATCACCCCGGACGTCGGGCCGGACGACCTGGGCCCGGTCAACCAGCAGGGGCTGGCCTTCTACCGTGCACTGGTCGACGAGCTCGTCGCCGCCGGGATCGAACCGGCCGTCACGCTGTACCACTGGGACCTCCCGCAGGCCCTGGAGGACGCCGGCGGCTGGACCGACCGGCGTACCGCACAGCGCTTCGCCGAGTACGCGGCCGTGGTCGCGACGGCGCTCGCACCGGACGTCCAGACGTTCATCACGCTCAACGAGCCGTGGTGCTCGGCGTACCTCGGCTACGCCAGCGGCGTCCACGCTCCCGGCCGCCAGGAGCCGGCGTCCGCACTGAGCGCGGTGCACCACCTCAACCTCGCGCACGGTCTGGCCAGCTCGGCGATCCGGGCGGCGGTGCCGACCGCCAGGGTCGGGCTGACGCTGAACCTCGCCTGGGTCCACTCGCCGGCCGGCGAAACCGCGGACGACGACGCTGTGCGCCGGGTCGACGGCCTGCAGAACCGGGTGTTCCTCGACCCCGTGCTCAACGGCCGCTACCCCGCCGACGTGCTGGCCGACACCAGCGAGGTCACCGACTGGTCGTTCGTGCTGGACGGCGACCTCGAGCTGGTGCACCAGGTGCCGGACGTGCTCGGCGTCAACTACTACTCCCCCACGGTTGTCCGGCAGTGGGACGGCGACCGCCCCCGCGAGACCGCAGACGGCCACGGGGACACCTCCGCGACGCCATGGATCGGGTGCGACGGCGTGGAGTTTCCCGAGCAGCCCGGCAGGCACACCGACATGGGCTGGCCGATCGACCCCCGCGGTCTGACCGAGCTGCTGCTGCGCCTGCACCGCGAGCACCCCGGCGTGGACCTGATGGTCACCGAGAACGGCGCGGCCTTCCCCGACGTCGTCGCGGCGGACGGTCAGGTGCACGACCAGGACCGGGTCGACTACCTGCGCGACCACCTCGGCGCCGTGCTCGACGCGATCGAGGTGGGCGCGCCGGTGCGCGGCTACTTCCTGTGGTCGCTGCTGGACAACTTCGAGTGGTCCTTCGGCTACTCCAAGCGCTTCGGCATCGTGCACATCGACTACGACACCCTGGTGCGAACGCTCAAGGACAGCGCGCACTGGTACTCCGCGGTCGTCAAAGCCGGCGGCGCACTGCCGGCCGACGGTTGACCTGACGCGCTCAGGCGCCTCGGGTCCGGATGCCCTTGCTGGCGTACAGGTCGTCGTCCGCCCGGCGGTAGGTCGCGGTGCGCGCCGTCCCGGGCTCGGACGGGTCGTGCAGCTGGCCGATGCTCGAACCGCAGCTGACCCGTACCTCGAGTCCGTCGGCGATGGCGTCCCAGGGGTAGGCGCCGACCCGCTCGCGGATCCGCAGCGTCCGCTCCTCCATCGCCGCCGGGTGGACGTTCCGCGGGACCAGGACGGCGAACTCGTCGCCGCCGAGGCGCAACAGCACGTCACCTGAGTCCTCGCACTCGCGCAGCACCTCGGCCAGCGCACGCAGCACGTCGTCGCCGACGGCGTGGCCGTAGGTGTCGTTGACCCTCTTGAAGCCGTCGACGTCCACCAGCAGCAGCGCGGACGGCGAGCCCGCCGGGTCGGTGCCGGACAGCCAGTCCTCGAAGACCCGGCGGTTGCTGAGCCCGGTCAGCGGATCGGTGGACGCCGCGTGGACCAGCCGCTCCCGCTCGGCGCGGCTCCGGGCGACCCGGATCTGCGCGTGCGCTGCCGCGAGCACGGCGCGTCGGGACTCCCAGCTGGATCGGGCCAGCAGGTCGGTGTAGTCGGACTGCGCCTGGTAGGCGAGCGCCCGACGGCTGCGTCCCAGCCACGACGCGCGCGGATGCCGGCGGGTCATCGAGGTGAGCACGTTGGCCCGCACCCACGCGGGGTAGGTCGAGGACGAGGACGAAGGGGACGTCGTGACGCCGAGCTGGGCCGCGTCCCGGGCGACCGCGCGCCGCTCGGCGCGGGTGCCGGCGCGGCGGGAACGGGCGAGCAGCCAGGTCGCCTCGAGCAGCGGCAGAATCTCGCGGTCACCGTTCGCGCGCAGGCCGCTGACGTCGGCGGCCACCTTCCCGGGGTCGGCGCCGTGCACGTCGGTGAGCAGGTCGACCACCGAGGAGCAGCCCTCGGCGACCTGCATCCACAGCTGTGGCATCGGGGTGTCGCGGGCCGGGCCGAGCGCTTCGGCCGCCCGGGCGAACTCACGGCGGGCACCGTCCTCGTCACCGACCTCGACCAGCGCCAGCGCCCACTCCACCCGGATGAGCACCGGGTTGACCGCCAGGGCGGCCCGCATGACCGGCGCCGGGTCACGACGGCCGGCCTCGGCGGCCAGGTCGTACAGCTCGTCGGTCAGCTCCCACAGCCGCAGGCTGTTGTAGGCCGCGCCGAGAATCGTGTAGCCGGTGGCCCTGTCCTGGGACGGCAGCCCGTCGTCGTCCAGGATGACCATCGCGTTGGCGGCGTCCTCGAGCATCTGCCGGGTGTCACCGTGCGCGTTCTTGAGCACGCCGCGCACGCCGAGCGCGCAGGCGACGATAGCGAGCTGCGAGGTGTGCCGCGCCTGGGCGAGCAGGTCCTCGACCCGGCCGTCGGTGCGCCGGTCGGGACCGTGCACCAGGTCGTGCACGATCGCGACGAGCTGGAGCACCAGGTCGACGCGGTTCCAACCACGCTTGCGGGCCACGCGCTGGGCTGAGACGACGTCGGCGAGGGCACCGGCGGGGTCCTCCGCCTGCACACCCTCGAGCAAGTCGTACGCGCGTCGGTACGCGCGCTGCTCGTCGTCCACCGATACTCCCCTGCTGCGTGCCGACCCTGGACCCTGTCTTGGTCTTCGGCAGGGGCGGCGCCCATCTTGAAGCGCCGGGCCGCCGACTCGCTGCCAACCTGCTGGGTACGGCGAAGCGGCGCGCCCCCCGGTGGGTGCGCGCCGCTTCGAACGTGCGGTGCCGGGTCAGCCGGCCTGGTCGCCGGCCTCGCCTGAGGCCTTGGGCGGCTCCGCGCTCGCGGCCGTCGCGACACCGACCGCAGCCGGCTCGGGGATGGCGGCCTTGGGTGCACCGACGAACGTGAAGATGCGCTCCTTGCCCTCGCCCTCGACGTCCACCAGCACGATCGAGCCGGCCTTGAGCTCGCCGTACAGGATCTTCTCCGAGAGCACGTCCTCGACGTCGCGCTGGATGGTGCGGCGCAGCGGGCGGGCGCCCAGCACCGGGTCGTAGCCCTTCTCGGCGAGCAGCGTCTTGGCCGCGGGCGTGAGCTCGATGCCCATGTCCTTGTCCTTGAGCCGCGTGTCGAGCTTGGCCAGCATCAGGTCGACGATCTGGATGATCTCGTCCTGGGTCAGCTGCGGGAACACGATCGTGTCGTCCACGCGGTTGAGGAACTCGGGACGGAAGTGCTGCTTCAGCTCGTCCGTGACCTTGGCCTTCATCCGCTCGTACCCGGTGGCCGTGTCGCTACCCGACGAGAACCCGACGCCCTGCCCCTTGGAGATGTCCCGGGTGCCGAGGTTCGTGGTCATGATGATCACGGTGTTCTTGAAGTCGACCATCCGGCCCTGGGAGTCGGTCAGACGACCGTCCTCCAGGATCTGCAGCAGCGAGTTGAAGATGTCCGGGTGGGCCTTCTCGACCTCGTCGAAGAGCACGACCGAGAACGGCTTGCGGCGCACCTTCTCGGTGAGCTGGCCGCCCTCCTCGTAGCCGACGTAGCCGGGCGGGGAGCCGAACAACCGCGAGACGGTGTGCTTCTCGCTGAACTCGCTCATGTCCAGCTGGATCAACGAGTCCTCGTCGCCGAACAGGAACTCGGCCAGCGTCTTGGCGAGCTCGGTCTTACCGACACCGGTGGGGCCGGCGAAGATGAACGAACCGCCGGGGCGGCGCGGGTCCTTCAGGCCGGCGCGGGTGCGCCGGATGGCCTGGGAGAGCGCCTTGATGGCGTCGTTCATGCCGACGATCCGCTTGTGCAGCTCGTCCTCCATGCGCAGCAGCCTCGAGGACTCCTCCTCGGTGAGCTTGAAGACGGGGATGCCGGTTGCCGTGGCGAGCACCTCGGCGATCAGCTCTTCGTCGACCTCGGCGACGACGTCCATGTCGCCGGCCTTCCACTGCTTCTCGCGCTCGTTCTTCTCACCGAGCAGGCGCTTCTCGCTGTCGCGCAGCGAGGCTGCCTTCTCGAAGTCCTGCGCGTCGATCGCGGACTCCTTCTCGCGTCGGACGGCGGCGATCCGCTCGTCGAACTCACGAAGGTCCGGCGGGGCGGTCATCCGGCGGATGCGCAGTCGCGCGCCTGCCTCGTCGATCAGGTCGATCGCCTTGTCCGGCAGGAACCGGTCGTTGATGTAGCGGTCGGCCAGGGTGGCCGCGCCGACCAGCGCCGCGTCGGTGATCGAGACGCGGTGGTGCGCCTCGTAGCGGTCGCGCAGGCCCTTGAGGATCTCGATCGTGTGCGCGAGGTTCGGCTCGGCGACCTGGATCGGCTGGAAGCGACGCTCCAGAGCCGGGTCCTTCTCGATGTACTTGCGGTACTCGTCGAGCGTGGTCGCGCCGATCGTCTGCAGTTCGCCGCGGGACAGCATCGGCTTGAGGATCGACGCCGCGTCAATCGCCCCCTCGGCAGCACCCGCCCCGACGAGGGTGTGGATCTCGTCGATGAACAGGATGATGTCGCCGCGGGTGCGGATCTCCTTCAGCACCTTCTTCAGGCGCTCCTCGAAGTCACCGCGGTAGCGGCTGCCGGCCACCAGCGCGCCGAGGTCGAGGGTGTAGATCTGCTTGTCCTTGAGCGTCTCGGGCACCTCGCCCTTGACGATCCCCTGGGCCAGGCCCTCGACGACGGCGGTCTTGCCGACGCCGGGCTCGCCGATCAGGATCGGGTTGTTCTTGGTGCGGCGGGACAGCACCTGCATGACCCGCTCGATCTCTTTCTCGCGGCCGATCACCGGATCGAGCTTGCCCTCGCGGGCGCCCTGGGTGAGGTTGCGGCCGAACTGGTCGAGCACCAGCGACCCGGACGGCGTGCCCTCGGCCGGGCCGGTCGCGGCCGGCTCCTTGCCCTGGTAGCCGGACAGCAGCTGGATGACCTGCTGGCGGACCCGGTTGAGGTCGGCGCCGAGCTTGACCAGCACCTGGGCGGCGACTCCCTCGCCCTCACGGATCAGGCCGAGCAGGATGTGCTCGGTGCCGATGTAGTTGTGGCCGAGCTGCAGCGCCTCACGCAGGCTGAGCTCGAGGACCTTCTTGGCGCGGGGGGTGAACGGGATGTGACCGGACGGAGCCTGCTGGCCCTGGCCGATGATCTCCTGCACCTGCTCGCGCACGGCGTCGAGCGAGATGCCGAGGCTCTCCAACGCCTTGGCGGCCACGCCCTCGCCCTCGTGGATCAGCCCGAGCAGGATGTGCTCGGTGCCGATGTAGTTGTGGTTGAGCATGCGCGCCTCTTCTTGCGCCAGCACCACAACACGTCGGGCCCGGTCGGTGAACCTCTCGAACATCTGCATTCTCCTCGCGAGCGGTAGGCAGGAGCGGGGCTCTCCCCTCCCTCGCCACGTCGATGCTATCCCCGTGGTGGGACACCCGGCCGGATCGTCGCCCACATCGTGACCTCACGGACACCGGCGTAGACCAGTCCTTGCGTCTGATCGGCTCAACGTCGGGTAGGCCTGAGCGTGTTCCGCCGAGCACCTTGCGTTCGCCCTGCGCGGAATTGGGCCCGTGCTCCCGCGTTTGGGCGTGCGGTCGTCGGTGCGGGCGAGCACGGGGTGATCACCACAGGCTCCACCGCACTCATTGCCGCACCCACCCGCGCCGGGACCCTCGGCCCCGGCACACTGTGCCGATGGACCGGATCCTTGTGCTGCTCGACGCGCGGGTGGCCGAGGCCGCTGAGGCGTGGCTGGCCGATCCGCGGGATGCCGGGGTCTACGCCCGGCTGGTCGCCGCGATCGGCGAGCGCCGGCGCCACCTGGACGCCGCCGCCAGCCCCGCGGAGCCGGAGGTCGACCTGCCCGCGGAGCCGAGCGACGTCCCAGGGCCGCCGAGCGACGTCCAAGGCCCGGCGTCCGACGTCCAAGGCCCGGCGTCCGACGTCCAGGGCCCGGCTGCCGACGTCCAGAGCGAGCTGGACGAGAGGGCAGCGGCCAGCATCCGTCCGGTCGGCGCCGCGCTCGCGGGCGACCCGAGGGAGGCCCTGGCTCGACTGCGCCGTGGCCAGGCCCCCTGAACTCACGTGACGAGGCAGGTCAGGCGCTGCGGGCCTTTCGGGAGGCGGGCTGCTCCTCGGCCTTGGCGGCGGTCTTCTTGGCGGTCGTCTTCTTGGCGGCGGTCTTCTTCGCAGCAGTCTTCTTGGTCGCCGTCGTGCTGGCCGTCTTGGACGCCGTCTTCTTGGCGGCGGCCTTCTTCGTGGTCTTGGCTGCAGGCTCGTCGGCCGCGGCCGCCGGCTCCGGCTTGCCCTTCGCTGCGTCGACCGACCGCTGCAGAGCGGCCATCAGGTCGAGGACCTGGCCGCTGTCGACCGACGACGTGCCGGGCTCGTCCGGCACCTTGGAGCTCTCGCCCTTGTCCAGCTTGCCCTCGACGATCGCGGCCACCGCGTCGCGGTACTCGTCGTCGAACTCGTCGGGGTCGTACTCGCCGGCCATCGACTCGATCAGTGAGGACGCCATCGCGAGCTCCTGCGGGCGCAGCTCCTCGGCGTCCCCGAGGGTGTCGAAGTCGGCGGCGCGGATCTCGTCCGGCCAGAGCATCGTCTGCAGCACGATCACGTCGTCCCGCACCCGAAGGACGGCCAGCGTCGAGCGCGCCCGGATCGCCACGTGTACCAGGGCCATCCGGTCCGACGCCTTCAGGGCCTCGCGCAGCAGTGCGTACGGCTTGACGCCGGACTTCTCCGGCTCGAGGTAGTAGGACTTGTCGAGCAACATGGGGTCGAGCTGGTCGGCCGGCACGAACCGCTCGACGTCGATCTCGCGGCTGCCGCTGACCGGCAGCTCGGCGAGGTCCTCGTCGGTGAGCACCACCAGGTCACCCTCGGGCGACTCGTAGCCCTTGGCGATCTCGTCGTAGGCGACCTCCTCGCCGCACACCTGGCACACGCGGCGGTAGCGGATTCGGCCGCCGTCCTTGCGGTGCACCTGGTGGAACGCGATGTCGTGGCTCGTCGTGGCGGTGTACATCTTCACGGGGACGTTCACCAACCCGAACGAGACCGCGCCCTTCCACATCGCCCTCATGTGCCTGCTCCTCTCGGGGCCCGACAATGTCGTCCTGACAACGACGCTACAGGCAGGATGGTCCCATGCGCCCCATGCTGGCCACCGCAGCGCCTACGGGCGCAACGCCGCCGAGCGGTGACGGCTGGGCGCACGAGGTCAAGTGGGACGGCATGCGAGTGCTCGCGGACATCGTCGACCGACGCCTGCGGCTGACTTCGCGCACCGAGTCCGACGTGACCGTCTCGTTCCCCGAACTGGCCGGGCTGGCGTCCGTCGTGGCCGACGGCATGCTGGACGGCGAGGTGGTGGCGTTCGCCGGCGGCAAGCCGGACTTCGGGGTGCTGGCCGAGCGCATGCACGTGCAGGACGCGCGCCGCGCGGCCGCTCTGGCCGAACGGTTACCGGTGACGTACGTCGTGTTCGACGTGCTGCGGCTGTACGGCGTGCCGCTGCTCGGGCGGGGCTTCGACGAACGCCGGCACACGCTGCAGCGGGTCGAGCTGGGCGACCCGGGGGCCGGGCCATGGCAGGTGCCCGCCGTCTTCGACGACGGTCCAACACTGCTGGAAGCCACCCGTGCCAACGGTCTGGAGGGCATCGTCAGCAAGCGACGCGCCTCGACCTACCAGCCGGGACGACGCAGTCGCGACTGGGTCAAGCGGGCGCACCGCAGCACCCAGACGTGCGTCGTGGGTGGCTGGCGGCCGCAGACCGGGACGACGTCCGTGGTGGGCGCGCTGCTGGTCGGCCTGCCGGACGGCGCGGGCCGGCTGTCCTACCTCGGTCGGGTCGGGTCGGGGATCGGTCCGACCGCCTCCACCCGGCTGTCCGTGCTGCTGGACCCGCTGGCCAGCGACGAGTCCCCGTTCGCCGACGACGTCCCGCCGGTCGACGCACGAGGCACGAACTGGGTGCGGCCGACGGTGTGCGTCGAGGTCGAGCACCTCGGTTACGGCAGCGGCGGGCGCCTGCGCCAGCCGGCCTGGCGCGGAGTGCGGTCCGACGTCCGGGTGGAGGATCTGGTCCGTGAGCCCTGACGACGTGCACCAGGCGCAGGTCGAGATCGACGGCCGGCGGCTGCGGCTGAGCAACCTGGACAAGGTGCTGTACCCGCAGGCCGGGACCACCAAGGCCGACATCATCGACTACTACGCGCGGATCTCGGCGGTGATGCTGCCGCTGCTCGCGGACCGGCCGGTGAGCCGGTTCCGCTGGCCCAACGGGGTCGCTGCGCCGTCCTTCGTCGAGAAGGCGATGCCGATGGGATCACCGGACTGGGTCAGCCGGGTGACGCTCGACGTGCCGGGCTCGACGAAGAAGCGCGACCTGATCACCTATCCGGTGGTCGACGGGCTGCCGACGCTGGTCTGGCTGGCCAACCTCGCCGCGCTGGAGCTGCACGTGCCGCAGTGGACGGTCGGCCCGCGCGGCGGGCGGCACGACCCGGACCGGCTCGTGGTCGACCTCGACCCCGGCGCACCTGCCGGGCTGGCGGAGTGCGCCGAGGTCGCGCTGCTGGTCCGCGAGCGGCTCGCCGGCGACGGGCTCGAGTGCGTCCCGGTGACCAGCGGCAGCAAGGGGCTGCAGCTGTATGCGCCGCTGTCCGGCGAGCAGGACGCCGACGTGGTGCGCGAGTATGCCCGGCGACTCGCCGAGTCGCTGGCCGCCGAGCATCGTTCGCTGGTCGTGTCCTCGATGTCCAAGGCGCTGCGCCCGCGAAAGATCCTGTTGGACTGGAGCCAGAACCACCACGCCAAGACGACGATCTGCCCGTACTCACTGCGCGGTCGCGACCAGCCCAACGCCGCCGCCCCGCGCACCTGGGACGAGATCGAGGACGGCGGGTCCCTGAAGCAGCTCAGCTACCAGCAGGTCCTCGACCGGATGGACGACCTCGCGCCGGTCACAGCCGCTCTCCTCGACCCCGGTCCCCGCGTCCCGACGTCCTGACTGCGGGTGCAGTGGGGCTGGCTCAGCGCTCGAATCGAACCCTGACTTACGTACCTTGACGGTTACGTACCCACTTCGATACGTTAACCGGATGGAGGCAGCACTGCGGGCACTGGCGGACGAGAGCCGCCGCACGGTGCTAGAGGCTCTGGCTGACGGGGAAGCCACCGCGGGTGAGCTGGCGGCTCTGCTACCGATTGCCCGCCCGGGCGTGTCCCGGCACCTTCGCGTGCTGCGGGAGGCGGGTCTGGTCGAGGTCCGCCAGCAGGCGCAGCGGCGCATCTACAGCCTCCGCCCGCAGCCGCTCGCCGAGGTCGATGAGTGGCTGGGTCGATACCGGGCCTTGTGGGAGCAGCGGCTGGACGCCCTGCACACCGAGGTCGCCCGCGGAAAGCGCGAAAAGGGGAGCACCAGATGACGAAGAGCACGCAGGAGACGACCGACAACGCAGGTGGCCGGACGCGCGTCCTGGGCAGCCTTCGATCAGCCG
Organism: Angustibacter sp. McL0619; assembly: GCF_049994355.1. Lineage (NCBI taxonomy): Bacteria > Bacillati > Actinomycetota > Actinomycetes > Kineosporiales > Kineosporiaceae > Angustibacter > Angustibacter sp. McL0619. The sequence goes on from NZ_CP188257.1 coordinate 4,409,663, forward strand.
ATGGCGCGGGCGTCGTCCGCATCGAGGACCGCTACGACACCGACATCGACGACCTGTGGTCCGCCCTCACCGACCCGCTCCGTCTGGCCCGCTGGTACGGCGAGGTCGATGGGGACCTGCGCCGCGGCGGGCAGTTCAACCTGTACCTCGAGTCCGCCGGTTTGCGCGCGGTCGGGCAGGTAGAGGTGTGCGAGCCCCCGCGGCGGCTGCTGGTGACGACCAGGGAGACCGACGAGTCCTGGCAGCAAGGTGCCGGCGTGCCGCCGTTCGAGCAGACCGTCGAGGCAACGCTGACCGCCGACGCGGGCCAGACCCTGCTGGTCATCGAGGTCCGCGGCATGCCCGTGGACAAGATCGCCTTCTACGGGGCCGGGTGGCAGATCCACGCCGAGAATCTGGCCACCTACGTCGCTGGGCGTGAGCCCGGCAACACCGAGGCGCGGTGGGGTGAGCTCGTCCCTCTCTATCAGGAGCTGGAGACAGCCATCGGCTAGCTCCGGGTTCGATGTACGACCCACACGTTCGGCTCGACATACACGGCGACACCGTGCTCGACGTCGCAGTGCACGGGCGCCAGGGCACGGGGCACGAAGACCGGGCCGGTCTCGTCGAAGGGCAGTCCCGTCCACTCGCGCCACTCCTCGAGCGTGCCGGGGATGACCATCGAGCGCGGAGCCACACCGACGATCCGGCCGCCGGCTCGAACGTGCACCCGGAGCCAGGGATCGACCGGCAGGCCGTCCTCGCCCACCCGGAACGCGTACGTCGACATCGGCTCGTGGACGTCCGCCTTCCCGTTTGGACGGACCGGCGCGACCAGTTCGGCGAAGCCCCGCCGAGCGGCGTTGTCGCGCAGCGCGGCAAGCATCGGCCGAGAGACACCCCTGCCCTGGCGGTCGGGGCGGACGGCGATCTCCACGGCGGAGATCGCGTCGGGCTCTTGACCACGCAGGTCGGCCAGCAGCCCGTTGCGGACCACGAAGTCCCACCCGTTCTCTGGCAGGGCGTTGTCGCCGAGCACGAACGGGATGGAGTACGCACACGCGACGACCTCGCCGACGTCGTCCTGGCCGACAAGAACGAACTCTGAGAACCGCGCCTCGAGGTTGCCGTAGAACAGCCCACCGATCGGGTCATGGCGCATGAACTCCGGCCACGGGTTGGGCATCGCCCACATCGCCTCGACCAGGTCCGGCCGGTCAGCGAGAACCGAAATCGTCAGCGGCACATAGCCATCGTGCCTGGCGCCGACGCTGCGCGCCACCGACCCCAGCAGAGCAACATGGTGGCTCCGCGTGCCCGCTCGATCACAGCACGCGACCGTTTCATACCTGTTCTATGGATTGGTCCGAGAACCGTGACATCTGTCATGGCCCGGTACGGGCGGCGGAGAAATGCTCGCAGCATCCCGTCCACCACCGGAAGGACTTCAATGAATTCACGCCTTCCCATCAGGGTGACTGCCGCTACAGCGGCAGCCCTGGTGGCTCCAGCTCTCGTCGCGACGTCAGCGTTCGCGGCCACCACCTCGGCTGGCGAGTCCCGCCACGCCGTGGCCAACGCCCAGCCCGACCAGGTCAAGGGCGCCCACGCGGTCGGCACCCCGTCGTCCGCGCAGCAGGCCGAGGTGCGCGTGTTCCTCGCCGGCCGCAACAGCGCGACCCTCGCCAAGACGGTCGCGGCGATCGCCGACCCGCACAGCGCGAGCTACCAGCACTACCTCACTGCCGCCCAGGTGAAGGCGACCTACGCGCCGTCCGACGCCGCGGTGGCCCGCACCAAGAAGTTCCTGACCGGCTACGGCCTCACGGTGGACGAGGTCCCGACCAACAACGCCTACGTGAGCGCGACCGGCTCGCTCGCGCAGCTGCAGAAGGCGTTCGGCACCACCCTGCACAACTACTCGGTGCAGGGCCACACCGTGCGGGCGGCCGCGTCCGCGCCGTCCGTGCCGGCCAGCCTGTCCGCTGACGTCATCGCCGTCTCCGGTCTGGCCAGCATCAGCCAGCTGATGTCCACCGACCACGTCGGCGGACCCACGACCACGCACCGCAGCGCCAAGTCCGGCACGACCCAGGCTCCGCCGCCGGACGCCTTCGTCAACGCCACCCCCTGCTCCACGTACTACGGCCAGAAGAAGGCCACCACCGTTCCCACCGCGTACGGCAAGGTGCAGCCCTACGCTCCCTGCGGCTACGTCCCGGATCAGCTCGAGGGCGCCTACGGCCTGACGCGGTCGATCGCCAAGGGCTTCGACGGCCGCGGCGTCACGGTCGCGATCACCGACGCGTACGCCGCGCCGACGATCCTGTCCGACGCCAACACCTACGCCACGACCCACGGGCAGAACGCCTTCAAGGCCGGCCAGTTCAAGCAGGTCCCACCAGTCAAGCCGTACCGCTACGGCTACGACGACACCGTGAACGGCGACCTGTGTGGCGAGCAGGGCTGGTACGGCGAGGAGACGCTGGACGTCGAGGCCGTGCACGCCATGGCACCGGGCGCCAACGTCACCTACGTCCCGGGCCGCTCCTGCGACAACGCCGACCTGCTGACCGCGGTGAACAAGGTCGTCTCGCGGCACCTCGCCGACATCGTGACCAACTCCTGGGGCGGCACCGACGAGTCCAACGGCTCCCCCGCGCTGGACACCGCGTACCAGCAGGTCTTCTACCAGGCCGCGCTCGAGGGCATCGGCGTGTACTTCTCCTCCGGTGACTCCGGCGACGGCGCCTCCGACAACAACGGCGTGCCGACTGTGCAGTCCCCGGCGAACAGCTCGCTGGTCACCGCGGTCGGTGGCACCTCGCTGGCGGTCAGCAAGACCGACAGCCGCACCTTCGAGACCGGCTGGAGCACCTCGAAGTCCACGCTGACCGCCGGCGCCTGGGCGCCGACGCCTCCCGGCAACTTCCTGTACGGCGGCGGTGGTGGCACCAGCCAGGTGTTCTCCCAGCCCGCGTACCAGCAGGGCGTCGTCCCGGCGTCCATCGCGAAGCGCTACAGCAGGCTCGGTGGGCGAGCGGTGCCGGACGTCTCGGCGCTGGGTGACCCGAACACCGGCATGCGGGTCGGCGAGACCCAGACGTTCCCGGACGGCACGGTCATGTACTCCGAGTACCGCATCGGCGGCACCTCGCTGGCCAGCCCGCTGTTCGCCGGGATGATGGCGATCGCCGACCAGGTCTCCGGCCGGCCGCACGGCTTCGCCAACTACGCGCTGTACGACCTGTACGGCACGTCGGCCTACTACGACCCGAAGCACAAGGCCGACACCGCCGTCGTCCGGGTCGACTTCGTGAACGGGGTCGACGACTCGGACGGCCTGGCGACCTCCCTGCGCACGCTCGACGCGCGCAACGGGACGACGATCCGGACCACCGCCGGGTACGACGACATCACCGGAGTGGGCTCGCCGAACGGAGAGGCGTTCGTTGGCGGGCTCGGCGTCGGCTGAATGACGGGATCCAGCTGACGCGCGACGCCCCCGCAGCCAGACCGGCTGCGGGGGCGTTTCGCTTGCTCACCTCAACCCGCTTTGCTCAGCTCAACCCGCCGAATTTGGCTGCGAAAGCGGGTTGAGTGGAGCAATGCGGGTTGAGCGGAGCAACGAAAGGGTCAGTGCGCAGCTTCGTAGGCTTCACGAACCGCCGCGGAGATACGGCCGCGCTCGCTGACCTTGTGGCCGTGCTGCTTGGCCCACTCGCGAATGGCGGCGGTGTCGTCGGAACCACCGCGCTTGGACGCCGCTCGGGTACCACGGGCCGAACGTCCCGAGACCCGACGAGCGTTGCCGACCCACAGCGAGAGGGCGTCACGCAGCTTGGCGGCGTTCTTCTCGTTGAGGTCGATCTCGTAGGTGACGCCGTCGACCCCGAAGGTCACGGTCTCCGACGCGTCACCGCCATCGATATCGTCGATCAGGACGACTTGGACCTTCTGCGCCATTTCCGCTCGCTTTCTGCGTTGCAAATCGAAATGCCATGACGGCAACTCCGGTCAGCATTTCCTGACGCATATTGATTTGTCAAAAGTTCGCTTAATGCCGCCCGAACCGGCTCAAAGCGGTGAGGAACAGGTACGGAGGAGGAGAAGGCCGAACCGGTCAGCGTGATACACCGGGCCGCGCCGAGGCAGCCGGCGGGTGATCCTTCTCCCACTTCGCCTGGGCGGCACGCTCGCGCCTGTCTCCCTCGAGCATCGCCTTGATCGCGACGACGAACAGGAACAGCACCCCGATCGACGGGATGAGCGCGAGCAGGGCCTTCACCATGACGTCAACCGTACGCCGGACTCAGAGCGGCTTCACCAGCGGGAACAGGATCGTGTCCCGCACGCCCAGCCCGGTCAGGGCCATCAGCAGCCGGTCGATACCCATGCCCTGCCCACCGCTCGGCGGCATCGCGTACTCCATGGCACGCAGGAAGTCCTCGTCCAGCCGCATGGCGTCCTCATCGCCGAGGGCCGCGAACTTCGCCTGCTCCTCGAACCGCTGCCGCTGGATCACCGGGTCGACCAGCTCGGAGTAGCCGGTGCCCAGCTCGAAGCCGCGCACGTAGAGGTCCCACTTCTCGGTGACCCCCGGCTCGCTGCGGTGCTCGCGGGTCAGCGGTGTCGTCTCCAGCGGGAAGTCCCGGACGAACGTCGGCGAGACCAGGTGGTCGCCGACGAGGTGTTCCCAGAGCTCCTCGACCAGCTTGCCGTGCCCGTAGTGGGCCGGGTCGACGTCCAGCTCGAGCTTGTCGGCGTACTCGCGCAGCTGGCTGACCGACGTCTGCGGTGTCACCTCCTCGCCCAGCGCCTCGGACAACGAGCCGTACATCGACAGCGACGTCCAGTCCCCGCTGAAGTCGTAGCCCGTGCCGTCGTGCAGCACCGCCACCTGCGAGCCGTGCACCACCTCGCAGGCGTTCTGCACGAGTACCCGGGTCAGGTCGGCGACGGTGTTGTAGTCGCCGTACGCCTCGTAGAACTCGAGCATCGCGAACTCCGGGCTGTGCGTCGAGTCGGCGCCCTCGTTGCGGAAGTTGCGGTTGATCTCGAAGACCTTCTCCAGCCCGCCGACGGCCGCCCGCTTCAGGAAGAGCTCGGGCGCGATGCGCAGGAACAGCTCCATGTCGAAGGCGTTCATGTGCGTGCTGAACGGTCGCGCGGCGGCGCCGCCGTGCTGGGTCTGCAGCATCGGGGTCTCCACCTCGATGAAGCCGCGGTCGTGGAAGGTGTCCCGCATCGACCGGACGACGGCAGCGCGGTTGCGCACCATCTCGCGGGCCGCCGGCCGGACGATCAGGTCCGCGTAGCGCTGCCGGACCCGCACCTCCTCGTTGAGCTCGGCTCCCTCGTGCAGGTTGGGCAGCGGCCGAAGCGCCTTGGCCGCCATCCGCCACTCGTCGGCCATGATGCTGAGCTCGCCACGACGACTCGAGACCACCTTGCCGTGCACGAACACGTGGTCGCCGAGGTCGACGTCGGCCTTCCAGTCGGCCAGCCGCTCCTCGCCGACCTCGGCCAGGCTGAGCATGGCCTGCAGCCGGGTGCCGTCGCCCTCCTGAAGCGTCGCGAAGCAGAGCTTGCCGGTGTTGCGGACGAAGACGACCCGGCCGGTGACGCCCACCACGTCGTCGGTCTCGGCGCCGGCCTCGAGGTCCGGGTGGTCCTTGCGAACCTGCGCCAGCGTGTGGGTGCGCGGCACCGCGACCGGGTACGGCGCGACACCTGCCGCGAGCATCCGCTCACGCTTTGCCCGGCGCACCTGCATCTGCTCGGGGACGTCGTCCTGGGACGCCGGCAGGGCGGGCTCGTCGGTCGGCGGGGGCTGCTCGTTCACGGCGCCAACCCTACCGACCGACTCGGCCCGGTCCCTCAGCCGAGTCGAGCGCGAGGTCGAGCGCGAGGTCCAGGATCGGGCTGGAGTGGGTCAGCGCCCCGACGGACAGGTAGTCCACCCCGGTCTGGCCGTACTCGCGGGCCCGGTCCAGCGTGAGCCCGCCGGTGCCTTCGATCTCCACCCGGTCCGGGGTGGCGGCGCGCACGGCCTCGACCGTCGAGCGCAAGAGCGGCACCGACATGTTGTCGCACAACAGAAAGCGCGCACCCGCGCCGACTGCCTCCAGCGCCTCGTCGACGGTGGTCACCTCGACCTGCACCTCGACGTCCGGGTACCGCGAGCGCACCGCCTGGTAGGCCGCCTGCACCGACCCCGCCGCGACCTTGTGGTTGTCCTTCACCATTGCGACGTCGTACAGGCCCATCCGCTTGTTGGTGCCGCCGCCGCAGCGCACCGCGTACTTCTCCAACGCGCGCAGCCCCGGGGTGGTCTTGCGGGTGTCGAGCACCATCGCGCCGGTGCCCTCGAGCTCCTGCGCCCACTGCCGAGTGTGGGTGGCCACCCCCGACATGCGGCAGACCAGGTTCAGGGCCGTGCGTTCACCGACCAGCAGCACCTGGGTGGCACCGCGCACCCGCAGCAGGACGTCGCCGCGCGCCAGCGCGGACCCGTCGGCCGCCAGCACGTCGACCTCGGGGTCCGGCACGCGCAGCCGCCGTGCGACGTCCTGCCAGACCAGCCCGAACAACGCGATCCCGGCCAGCACGCCGTCCGCCCGGGCGACCGCGTGCGCGGTCGACACCTGCGCCAGCGGGATGGTCGCGGACGACGTCACGTCCACGCCGTCGGGGCCGCCCAGGTCCTCGTCCAGCGCCCGCCGGACGACGTCGCGCACCGCGTCCGGGTCGAGCCCGGCCGCAACGAGGTCGGCGTCCACGGCGCCCACATCGGCACTCACGCGCTGACCTCCTGGTGGTCCTGGATCGGCGCATACTCGGTGAGCACCAGGCCGTCGCCGTCCACCCAGCTGGTCAGGTGCCCGCGCCAACCGGTGTCGTCACGCTCGGGGTAGTCCGAGCGCAGGTGCCCGCCGCGGGTCTCCTCACGCAGCGCCGCGACGTGCGCGAGCAGCGAGCCGACGTGGTGCAGGTTGGTGGTCTCCCAGGCCGGCGCGGCGGCCTCCTCGGCCGTCGCCGAGGCCAGGGTCGCGAGCTCGGAGCCGGTGCGCTGCAACGACTCCGCGGAGCGCAGCGCGCCGGCCCCCGCTGTCATGCTGCGCTGGACGTCGAGGCGACGGTCCGGGTCCATCAGGGTACGGCGGGTGTCCGGCTCCACCGGGGTGTCGGTCGCGAGGTCGCCGTCGGCCAGCCGTGCACTGAGGTCGTCGGCGATCCGGTTCGCGAAGACCAGCCCCTCGAGCAGCGAGTTGGAGGCCAGCCGGTTGGCGCCGTGCACTCCCGAACAGGCGACCTCGCCGCAGGCGTACAGCCCGGGCAGGCTGGACCGCCCACGCAGGTCGGTGGCCACGCCACCACTGGCGTAGTGCTGGGCCGGTGCGACCGGCAGCAGCTCGGTGGCCGGGTCGAAGCCCAGCGAGCGGCAGCGCTCGACGATCGACGGGAAGCGCCCCTCGAGGAACTGCGCGCCCAGGTGCCGCGCGTCCAGGTGCACGTGGTCGGTGCCGGCCGCTCGCATCCGCTCCACGATCGCGCGGGCCACGACGTCGCGCGGGGCCAGGTCGGCCAGCGCGTGGACGCCGGCCATGAACCGCTCGCCGGTCTCGTCCACCAGCACCGCGCCCTCGCCGCGGACCGCTTCGCTGATCAGCGGCTGCTGCCCCAGCGAGCCGGCACCCAGCCAGAGCACGGTCGGGTGGAACTGGACGAACTCCAGGTCACGCACCCGCGCGCCGGCCCGCAGCGCCGCCGCAACGCCGTCCCCGGTGGCGACCGAGGGGTTGGTGGTCGAGGAGTACACCTGCCCCAGCCCGCCGGTGGCCAGCACCACGGCACGCGCGGTGGCCGCGCCGACGCCGTCCCGCTGCCCCTCGCCCAGCACGTGCAGGGTGACCCCACACACCCGACCGACCCGGTTCTGCAGCAGGTCGACCACCATCGCGTGCTCGACCACCTCGATACCCGGGTCGTGCCGGACGGCGTCCAGCGCCGCGATCAGGGCGCGGGTGATCTCCTTGCCAGTGGCGTCCCCGCCCGCGTGCGCGATCCGGTCCCGGTGGTGGCCGCCTTCACGGGTCAGCGCGATCTCGCCGTCCGGCGTCCGGTCGAACTCGGCGCCCAGCGCGACCAGCTCGCGCACCCGGCCCGGCCCCTCGGTGACCAGCGCGGTGACCGCCGCGACGTCGCAGACCCCGCCGCCGGCGACGAGCGTGTCCGCGAGGTGCTCCGCTGGCGAGTCCGCCGGGTCCAGCGCCGCCGCGATGCCGCCCTGTGCCCACCGGGTGGAGCCCTCGTCCAGCACCGTCTTGGTGACCAGCAGCACCCGGTCCACCCGCTGGCGCAGCCGCAGCGCGGCGGTCAGCCCGGCGATGCCCGAACCCACCACGATGACGTCCGCGTGCGTCGTCCAGCCCGGCTGCGGCGCGACCAGCCGGCGGGCCAGCGTCAGGCTCATGCGCCAGCCACCGGATCGATTCCCAGGTCGATTCCGGAGTCGATTCCGTTGGTGGAGAACGACTCCAGCGGACCGCCACCTGGACCCAGGCGGACCGGGAGGTTGTCGATCAGCCTGGTCGTGCCGACCCGCGCGGCCACCGCGAGCAGCGCCTCGCCGCGGTACCACTCCGGCACGTCCAGCAGGCTCTGCGGGTGCACCAGCACCAGGTAGTCGACCAGCGCGAGCGGTTCGGCGACCAGGACGGCGCGAGCCGCCCGGCGGACCGCGCTCGGCCCCTCGATCGCTGCCAGCGCACCGGCCCGCAGCGACCGGGACAACGACAGCGCCACCTCGCGGTCGCTGTCGGTCAGGTAGATGTTGCGGCTGCTCATCGCCAGGTCGTCACCTTCGCGAACGGTCGGCACGGCCACCACCTCGACCGGGAAGTCCAGGTCGCGCACCATCCGGCGGATCAGCAGCAGCTGCTGGGCGTCCTTCTGCCCGTAGTACGCCCGGTCCGGCCGGGTCAGGTGCAACAGCTTGCCGACCACCGTCAGCACGCCGTCGAAGTGTCCCCGCCGGGACTGCCCCTCCAGCACGTCACCGAGCGGCCCTGCACTGACCCGCACGCCGGGGTCACCGTCCGGGTAGATCACGTCCGGGGTGGGCATGAAGACCAGGTCGACGCCCTCGCGGGCGCAGATCTCCAGGTCGCTGTCCACCGTCCGCGGGTAGCGCGACAGGTCCTCGCGCGGCCCGAACTGCAACGGGTTCAGGAAGATCGTGACCACCACGTGCCGGGCCCGGCGGCGTGCCTCGCGGATCAGCGCGGCGTGCCCCTCGTGCAGCGCGCCCATGGTCATGACCACGGCGACCTCGCCGTCGTCCAGGACGGCGCGCGCCTTGGCGAGCTCCTCGCGGCTGTGCGCGACGACAGGCTGGTTCACGGGGTCTCCTTCGGACTGGCCAGGACGTCGAGCAGGCTCTCGGCGCCCGGCGCGCTCAACCGTCCCGAGGCGAGCGCCCGGACCGCGGTTGCCCGAGCGAGCGCGACGTAGGTGGAGCGGACGTCAGGGGTCTGGTCGGCCAGCGCTTCGAGGTGCGCCGCGACGGTGCCCGCGTCACCTCGCGAGACCGGCCCGGTGATAGCGGCGTCGCCGGCTCGCAGGGCACCGTCCAGGGCGGCTGACAGCAGCGGTGCCAGCACCCGGTCCGGCGCGGCCACGCCGGTACTGCGCAGCACCTGCAGGGCCTGCGCCACCAGCGTGACGAGGTGGTTCGAGCCGTGCGCCAGGGCCGCGTGGTAGCGCGGTCGGTCCTCCTCGGCCACCCACACCGGCTCGGCGCCCATCTCGACGACCAGCGCCTCGGCCATCGGACGGACGGAGTCGCCCGAGGTGACACCGAAGCAACAGCCGGCCAGCCGCTCCAGGTCGACGGAGGTGCCGCTGAAGGTCATGGCCGGATGCAGCGCGAGCGGGATGACGTGCTGCTCGGCTGCTGGCTCGAGCACCCGCACGCCGTACCGGCCGCTCGTGTGCACCACGATCTGGCCGGCCTGCCAGGCGCCGGTCTCGCTCAACCCGCGCACCAGCAGCGGCAGCTCGTCGTCCGGAACGGTGAGCAGCACCAGGTCGGCGACCTGGACGACGTCCGGGACGTCCCGCAGCGGCACCCCCGGCAGCAGCGACCCGGCGCGCTCCACCGACTGCCGGCTCACCCCGCTGGCCGCGACCACCCGGTGCCCGGCCCGACCGAGCGCGGCACCCAGCACCGCACCCACCCGACCGGTGCCGACCACGCCGACATCCAGCCGGGCCGGTCGCTGACCAGCCGGCTGCACGGCGTCGCCGTCGAGCCCGTTCACAGGCAGGACGCTAGCGCGGGTCGACCGGCCGCCCCGCGCCGCCCGCGCTCGCTAGGCTCGCGACATGGGACGTCACGAGCGGCTGGCCGACCTCGCGGACGTCGACGCCGACGGTCTGGTGGTCGCCGACCTGGGTTGCGGCACAGGGCGAACGGTGCGGACGCTGCTGGCCGGCCGGCACGCGCCGGTGACGGTGCACGCAGTGGACCAGGCGGTGGAGCTGGACGACGACCTGCTGGCCGACCAGCGGGTGGTGTCCCGGGTGGCCGACCTGGACGACCCGCTGCCGTTCGCCGACGCCAGCCTGGACCGGATCGTCTCGATGAACGTGGCCGAGAACCTGGCCGACCCGGCGCGCTTCCTGCGCGAGTGCCTGCGGGTGCTGCGACCGGGCGGCCTCGCGGTCATCGGGCACACCGACTTCGACACCGCCCTGTTCACCAGCGACGACGACGAGCTGACCCGCGTGCTGGTCGACCGGTTCGTGGCCGTCGTGCCGGACTGGCAGCTGCGGGCCGACGGCTTCATGGGGCGCAAGCTGCTTTGGCTGGCGGCCGACTCACCGCTCGAGCTCGTCGACGTGCACGCCTGGGCCGACGCGCACCAGCGCTTCGACGAGGGCTCGCTGGCGTGGAAGATCGCGATGGGCATGGTCGCCTCGGCGGCGGACGACCCGGTGCTGTCCGAGCTGGCCACCACCTGGATGGCGTCGGTGCGCCGGCTGGCCGACGAGGGACGCTTCCTGTTCGCGGTCACCGACGTCGTGGTGGTGCTGCGCCGCCCGTGACCACCTTCGAGCAGGCCTGGCAGGAGGCGCTGTACGGCCCGTACGGCTTCTACCGGCGCAACGACCCGGCCGACCACTTCCACACCTCGGTCGCCGCGGGCGAGCTGCTGGCGCAGGCGCTGCTGACCCTGGTCCGCGCCGCCGACCTGACCCGGGTGGTGGACGTCGGCACCGGCCGCGGGCGCCTGCTGGCCGACCTGCACGCGCAGGCCCCGGACCTGGAGCTGGTCGGGGTCGACGTCCGACCGCGGCCGAGCGACCTGCCCGACGCGGTGCGTTGGGTGGCTGCACCCGGTGGAGCCCAGCTGCCGCCGGGCGCGGCCGGCTGGGCCGGCGGCGCACTGGTGGTCGCCCACGAGTGGCTGGACGACGTCCCGTGCCCGGTGGTGCAGCGGGACGACGACCTGCGCTGGCAGGTCGTCGGCGTCGATCCCGACAGGCGAGGCGGACCGCTGCTCGGACCGCTGCTCGGACCACCGCTCGGACCACCGCTCGGACCACCGCCGCCCGCCGACCTGGACTGGCTCGACCACTGGTGGCCGGCCGAGCAGCCCGCGGCCGGTGACGTCGCCGAGGTCGGTCACCCCCGGGACGCCGCGTGGGCCGCACTCGTGGCCGCCGCGCCGGACAGCCTGCTGCTGGCCGTGGACTACGCACACCAGCGCCTCGACCGTCCCCCGCACGGCACCCTGATCGGCTACCGCGACGGGTCGGCGTGCGCGCCGGTGCCCGACGGCAGCTGCGACCTCACGGCGCACGTCGCGCTGGACGCCGTGGCGGCCGCAGGCGAGCGGGCCGGCGCGACCCGGACCGTGCTGGTCGACCAGCGCACGGCGCTGCGCTCGCTCGGGGTGCACGGGCGACTGCCGGACCGCACGCTGGCCGGCAACGACCCGCTCGGCTACCTGGCCTCGGTCAGCCGGGCCAGCAAGGCCGCCCTGCTGCTCGACCCGGCCGGCCTGGGCGGCTTCGGCTGGTTGCTGCAGAGCACCCGAAGTGGACAGGGCGGCGACGTCTTGGACATGGTGGGCCGGTGAACGATCACCGCGACCCGTGCCGTTGGCCGTTGCGGCTGCTGGTCACGGCGGCGTCCGGCTGCCTGCTGCTGGCCGGCTGCTCGGACGGCCAGGGGTCCGGCGCCGCACCGACGGTGACCGTCACGGCGACCACCGGGACGCCGTCCGGCTCAGCGACGGCGAGCCCGACGGTGACCACCGACGTCAAGGGCCGCGCGTTCGACCTCGGGACGATCACCGCGGTGAGCACCGTGGACGGCACCCGCGTCGTCGAGCTGGACCGCTGGACGGCCACCGGCACCAGTGACTCCACGCTCGCCAAGCAGGGCCTGAAGGTGCTGCCGCACAAGGGTTCTCGGTTCACCAACCAGAACACCAGCAAGACGTACACGGCGCCGGTGGCGCCGGGCGCGCGGCTGGTGGTGAACACCTGCGTCGCCGACACCAGCGGGGACCTCGGGATGACCTCGCAGCCGATCAGCGCGATCTCGTGGCTCGCCAAGCCGGACCGCAGCGCCGTGCTGTTGGTCACCTACGACGACACCGGGGTGATCACCCGGCTGGACACCGACCCGATCTGCAAGGGCTGACTTCCGTCGGCCACGCGTCAGCCGCGCACCGGGACGTCGGCGTAGCCGCGCAGCACGAACGTCGGACGCCGGGTCGGCTCGGCCGCCGCCTGCAACCGCGGGAAGCGCCGCAGCAGAGCCGGTAACGACGCCTGCAGCTCGACCCTGGCCAACGGCGCACCCAGGCAGAAGTGGATGCCCGCACCGAAGGCCAGGTGCGGGTTGGGTGAGCGGTCCACGACGAACCGGTCCGGGTCCTGGAAGACCGCCGGGTCGCGGTTGGCCGCGCCCAGCAGCGCCGCAACCTTCTGGCCGGCCCTGATGCGAACGGCAGCGCCGTCCGCGCCCAGCGGCAGGTCGACGTCCTGGGTCGCGGTGCGCTCGAACAGGTGCAGCGGCGAGTCGTGCCGGAGCATCTCCTCCACCGCCAGTGCCACCAGTTTGTCGTCGGAGACGTTGCGGCGCAACAGGTCCAGCTGGTCCGGAGTTTCGAGCATCGAGACCAGCCCATTGCCGAAGCCGTTCACGCTGGCCTCGTGCCCGGCGTTCAGCAACAGCACCACGGTGGCCACCAGCTCGTGGTCGTCCAACCGGTCGCCGCCGTCGCGGGCCTGCACCAGATGGGTCACCAGGTCGTCGGTCGGCGCGGCCCGTCGCGCGCCCGCCAGGTCGGCCACATAGCCGGCGAACTCGGCGCTCGCCGTCCGCGCCTCGAGCTCCTGGTCCGGCGTGCGGTCGACCTCGTACATCTTCACGATGGCCTGCGACCAGGGCCGCAGCAGGTGGCGGTCCTGCTCGGGCCAGCCGAGCAGCTCGGCGATCACCAGCACCGGCAGGGGTTCGGCGTAGTCGGCCAATACGTCGAACGACCCGGTGTCGGCCTGGGTCTGCTCGCACTCGTCGAGCAGCTGCTCGGCCAGCTCGCCGACCCGGGGTCGCAGCCGCTCGACGTGCCCGCGCCCGAACGCGCCGGCGACCAGGCGGCGCAGCCGGGTGTGCTTGGGCGGCTCGCTGTCCAGGATCGAGTCGGCGTGCAGCCAGTTGAAGGTCGCCCAGTCCCGGTCCGGCATCCGAGGCGCGAAGATCCGGCCGAGGCGACGGTCCCGCAGCACGACGTCGCAGGCCCGGTGCGAGGTGGCGACTGCGAGCCCGAGCGGGCCGTGCCAAGCCAGCGGCGCCTGCTGCCGGGCCCGGGCGAATCCGGGGTAGGGGTCGCGGACGAACTCCGGGTCGGCCAGGTCGAAAGGGTCGTCCAGCAACGGAAGCTGCCGCTCGTCGGTCATCGGCTCGTCGGTCATCGGCTCGTCGGTCATCGGCCCTCCATCCATCGGCCCTGGTCACCGTCGCCGGACGCGGCCCGGGCCACCCTGGCCCGCTCCGCCTGCGCCACCAGCAGCGCGGCCGCGTCGTCCGAACACAGGTGCATCACGGTCGGGTGCACCGGCCCGGCGGTGGAGTGCATGTGGAACGAGGCCAGCGCGAGGCGCCGCTGCAGCGGACCCTGGCGCACCCCGAGGCTCTGGGTGCGGGCGTGCGGGACGACGTCCAGCTCGCGCCCGAACCGACCTCGACGCAGCAGCACGACGTCGTCCAGCACGTTGACACCATGGCGTCGCCAGCCGATCGGGTCCAGCCAGCGCGAGGCCCTCGGCGCGACCACGAACCCGGTGTCCTCGTCGGTGCCGTCCAGCCCGGCCACCACCGCCGCCCTGGTGTCGTCGGCCTGGCCGTCCTCGTCCTCCAGCCCGGGCAGCGCCAGCCGGAGCACCAGCAGAGCCTGCTCGCGGGTGCCTACCGCGAGCAGGACGTTCTCCTCCTCGGCGTTGGTGCCGCCCGACTCGCCCATGCCGTGGCCGCCGCCGTACCCAGCGACATTGACCTGCATGGTCCACCAGTCCCGCCGGCGCCACATCAGCGGCTGGTGCAGCCGGATCGCCTGCACCCGTCCCGGCGGGACCGTCTGCGCCCGGGTGGTCAGCAGGCCGTGGTGCAGCCGGATGCCGTCCGGGGACGTCGCGACCCGGAAGCCGAACCGCGAGGTGAACCGGCCCCACAGCGTTCCGACGATGCCGATCGCGACCGACGCGACGATCGCCAGCGCCGCGAACTCGCGGGTGACCGTGACGGCCGTGACCGCGGTGACCACGACGAACAGCAGGAGCATGCTCGGCAGGGTCAGCAGCATCGAGCCGATCACCCGGGACACCGGCACCTGGAGCACCTCGGTCTCCGGGGCCTGCGGCGCGACGTCCCCGTCGTAGTGCACACCGGCGGCACGGGCCAGCAGCACGTTGCGCAGCTCCACGGCGTCGCTCTCGCGCAGCAGGCTGAGCACGATCGCGGAGTCCTTGCCGCCGGCCACCTCGAGCCGCACTTCGGCCAGGCCGAGGAACCGCCCGAGCAGCGGGCGGACGACGTCCACGGCCTGCAGCCGGTCCAGGCGGGCGTGCCGCTGCTGGCGGAACACCACGCCGTAGTGCAGGCGCAGGGTGTCGCGGTCCACCTGGTACGCCGCGCACCGCCAGGCGACGAGCCCGTACAGGCCGGCGAGCAGCGCCGCCCCGGCCAGCACGGCGAGCGTGATGAAGGCCTCCTCGCGCGACGGGAGCCCGTCGGAGAACAGCGCCGTGCCGCGCTGCTGGGCGATCAGCGCGAGGATGACGGCGACGACCTTCCAGCCGCGGGCCAGCGGAGTCAGCGGGTGCAGCCGGCGCCAGCCGTCGTCCGGGACCAGCGGTGTGCGCGGGTCGCTCACAGCCCGGCCAGCCGGGCCTCGCCGCGCTGGGCGAGCCGGTCACGCAGCCGGGACGCCTCGTCCGGCACCAGCCCGTCGATGTACGCGTCGGAGCCCGGTGAGGCGGTGTGCAGCTGCACCGAGGAGTAGCCGAGCAGGCGGGCCAGCGGCCCGGCGTGCACGTCAACGAACTGCATGCGGCCGTAGGGCACGACCACGATGCTGCGGAACATCACCCCGCGGCGCACGAGCAGGTCGTCCTCGCGCTCGGCGTAGCCGGTGGCCCGCACCTGGCGCCCGAACAGCCAGGCGGCCCAGACGAACCCGATCGCGGGCACCGCCAGCAGCCCGTAGATCCAGGCTTGGTCCAGCCAGATCGCGAGCAGCACCACGACGGCGGCCACGAGCAGGCAGACGGCACCGGCGATCAGCCGGCGTCCCGTCGCCAGCCCGTCCGACACCGACCGCCACTCGACGTCGTCCGGGACGAAGGGCTCATCATGCAAGGGCACGTCGCAATGCTGGCACACCCGTTGCTGGGCGGGGGTGGCAGACTCGTGCCCGTGACCACGCCGGGCAGCACGCAGGGAGCCTCTCGCGAGCTGACCGTGGGGGTGGGTGCGGGAGACCTCGCCACCGCCGACATGGTGCTGAACATCGGTCCCCAGCATCCCGCGACGCACGGTGTGCTGCGGCTGCGGCTGGTCGTGGACGGCGAGCGCATCGTCAGCGCGGACCCGATCGTCGGCTACATGCACCGCGGCGCCGAGAAGCTCTTCGAGGTGCGCGACTACCGGCAGATCGTCGTCCTGGCCAACCGGCACGACTGGCTGTCCGCGTTCTCCAACGAGCTGGGCGTGGTGCTCGGCGTCGAGCGGATGCTCGGGATGGAGGTACCCGCGCGCGCCGTCTGGGCCCGCACCCTGCTGGCCGAGCTCAACCGAGTGCTCAACCACCTGATGTTCCTGGGTGCCTACCCGCTGGAGCTGGGCGCCATCACGCCGATCTTCTACGCCTTCCGCGAGCGTGAGGAGCTCCAGGCGGTGATGGAGGAGATCAGCGGCGGGCGGATGCACTACATGTTCAACCGGGTCGGCGGGCTGAAGGAGGACCTGCCGGCGGGCTGGCTCGGCCGGGTGACGCACGCGGTGGGTGCGGTGCGCCGCCGCCTGCCCGACCTCGAGGCCCTGATCGTGGGCAACGAGATCCTGCGGGCCCGGACGGTGGGGGTGGGGGTGATGCAGCGCGAGCTGGCGGCCTCGTACGGGGTCAGTGGTCCGATCGCGCGCGCTGGCGGGCTGGACGTCGACCTGCGCCGCGACGAGCCGTACCTGGCCTACGGCGAGCTGTTCGCTCCCGGCGGGCCAGGCCGGGTGGTGACGCGCACCGCTGGCGACGCGCTGGCTCGGCTGGAGTGCCTGCTCGAGCAGGTGCACGTCTCGCTGGACCTGGTCGAGGTCTGCGTGGACCGGATGCGCTCGCTCGAGCCCGGGCCGGTGAACGTGCGGCTGCCCAAGGTGCTGCGGGTGCCGGAGGGGCACGCCTACACCTGGACCGAGAACCCGCTGGGTCTGAACGGGTACTACCTGGTCTCGCGCGGCGACAAGGTGCCGTGGCGGCTGAAGCTGCGCTCGGCGTCCTTCGGCAACGTGCAGGTGCTGTCCCGGCTGCTGCCCGGGTGCCTGATCTCGGACATGGTCGCCGTGCTCGGCTCGATGTTCTTCGTGGTCGGCGACGTCGACAAGTAGTTGCTCCACCCCGCCCGGTTTGCTCACCTCAGCCCGGTGCGCGAGCGCTCTCAAGCGGGTTGAGTGGAGCAAGGGGCTGGGGGGCGGGGCGCTGGCGGGGCTGGGGGCGGAACGGGGTCAGGCGGAGTGCCGGGCGTGGTACTCGTGCTCCCGCGTCGCCTGGGCCAGGTCGATGGTGCTGGCCTGTTCGCGCTCGGCGTCCTCACCGGCGAAGACCGCGTCGTGGATCTCCTCCACCGGCAACGGGAAGAGCTTGACCACCGGGTGCGGAGCCGTGTCGACCAGCGGGTCCGGGCTTGCGGACACCGTCACGACGGCCAGCCGCGCGCCACCGAACACCATAGGTGCGGCGGGCAGTCGGGTCGGCAACGCCGTGGGCAGTCCAGCCGGCATGGCCGTGGGGATGGCCGTGGGGATGGCCGTGGGATCGGCCCCGGTCACCGGGAGAACCGGCGCGGACTCCACCTGCTGGACGCCGAGGGCGACCTCCGCGAGACGGTGACGCCCCAGGTAGCCGCGCCCGAAGGCAGCCGCCAGCACAGCGACGACGAGTCGCCAGCGACTGCCACGATGCCTACCGGTCACGGACCTGATGGTAGATCGTCACAGCAGTCACACCCGTCACTCTAATCGGCGTGTCGCACAGATTCACTCCGCTGGTCCCGCGCCCTACTGACCCACGATCACTGTGCGTTCATGGGTGCGGCCATCGGTGCGGCCATCGGTGCGGGAGCTGGTCGTGATCGCGACCACCTGACCGCACCCACCGCCGCACAATCGCCCCGCACGCACCGCCGTGCGATCCTGCGACAGTGACCGGAACCGACCCCACGACCGCGCTGGACGTCGCCGACTGGCGCCGCCGCGTGCACGAGCTCTACCGCACGGTGCGTTCGGACGACGACCCCGCCCGTGCGCACGCAAACTGGCGACGCGGCCGCGACCGACTGTTCGCCGAGCACCCGGCCACCCCACTGCTGGCCGAGCAGCGCGACGGGTTCAGCGGCCTGCCGGTAGCGCCCTATGACGAGCGCTACCGCTGGGAGGTCGCGCTGCAGCCCGCCGAGCCGGATACGCCGGACGAGTTCTCGGCGAGCACCAGTACGGACGGGACGGTCCCCTACCGGCGGATCGGCGTCGTCGCGCTGGCCACCCCCGGAGGCGAGGTACGGCTGGACGTGTGGTGGCTGGCGTCGTACGGCGGTGGGCTCTTCGTCCCGGTCCGCGACGCGGCGCCGAACACCTACGGCGGTGGGCGCTACCTGCTGGACACCATCAAGGGGGCCGATCTCGGCGCCAGTCGGGACGCATCTGGCAGGACGACCCTCGTGCTCGACCTCAACTTCGCGTACAACCCGTCGTGCGCCTACGACCCCGCCTGGGCATGCCCGCTGGCCCCGGCCGGCAACACCACGCAGGTGGCGCTGCCGGTCGGGGAGCGCTACCCCTAGGCCGATGCCGTCAGGGCCAAGCCGAGGCCGGGGCCCGGGATCAGAGCAGGCTCTTGGAGGTTAGGTACTCCTTGGCCACGTCCTCGGGCTTCTGCCGCTGGGCGTCCACCTTCTGGTTCAGCGCCGTCAGATCCTCCGTGGTCAGCACGGGTGCCAGCGCGTTCAGCGCGGTCGCGATCTTCGGGTCGCTCGCGTCCTTGAGGTTGATGACCGGCACCAGGTAGTCGGCGTGCTGCAGCATCTTGTCGTCCTGCAGCAGCAGGAGGCCCTTGGCGTCCAGCGTGCCGTCGGTCGTCCCGGTCTCGCCCATGTCGACCGTGCCCTTGAGCACCGCGTCGGCCATCGCGACGGACCCGAAGTCGTACTTCTTCGGCGCTCCGTCGAGCTTCAGCCCGTAGATGCCGACGAGGCCCGGGTCACCCAGGCAGTACGGGTTCTGCGGGCAGTCAGCCGGGGCACCGAGCTTGATCGGCTTGTTCAGTGCGGCGAGCTGACTGAGCGTGGTGAGGTTGCCGTTGTCGGCCGCGAACTTCTTGGTCACGTAGAAGGCGTTGCTGTCGAGCGCCTTGGACGGCTCCAGGCCACCGATGCCCAGCGGCTTGCCGATCTCGTTCAACTTGGCCAACGTCTCGGTCGCGTCGGCGGAGCTGACGATCTTGCCGCCGTTCAGCGAGTCGACCGTGGTCGCGAGGTAGTCCGGCACGATGTCGATGTCGCCGGCCTCCAGCGACTTGGTGTAGATCGGCCGCTCACCGACGGCCTTCAGCTCGACGGTGTACCCGGCCTTCTCGAGCAGCAGCTTGTACATGTTCTGCATGATCGCGGCCTCGGTGAACGTCGGGCCGCCGACCACGAGCTTGCCGCCGGCCGCGTTCGAGGATGAGCTGCCCGAGGATCCCGAGAAGGCGTCGTCCCCGCCGCCGCAGGCGGTCAGGGCGAGGGCGAGGGCGGCGACGCCACCGAGCACGGCGCGGCGGCGCAAGGAAGGAGTGAGCGATGTGCGCATGGGGATCTTCGCCTTCTGTGTCCCGCGGCCCGAAGGTCCGCGCGTGTCCGGACTGGCACCCGGGCAGGCGCCGATGGATCGAGGTTAGTCGCTGGCACCGACAGCCGCAGGAGAGCGGCTCCCGCCCCGATGTCTGCGAACCCGCTCTGCTTCCACCGGCACCGGCCGGGCCAGCCGCTGGACCACCTCGAAGATCCCCTCGACGACCAGGGCGAGCACTGCTACCAGCACCGCCCCGCTGAGCAGCTGCGGCTGGTCCTGCAGCGAGAAGCCGGCGGTGATCAGCTGCCCGAGCCCGCCACCGCCCACGATGCCGGCGATGGTGGCGGTGGCGATGATCTGCACGGCTGCCAGCCGCGCGCCCTGGACGATCAGCGGCGCTGCCAGGGGCAGCTCGACCCCGCGCAGCACCTGCCATCCGCTCATCCCCATGCCCCGCGCTGCGTCGACCGCGGCCGGGTCGACCTCGCGCACCCCGACGTAACTGTTCGTCAGGATCGGCGGGATCGCGAACAGCACAAGCGCCACGATCACCGACAGGCTGCTCGGTCCCAGCGGTCGCGGCGCCATCGTCAGCAGCACCAGTAGGGCGAACGTCGGCACCGCGCGACCGATGTTGCCGACGTTCAGCGCGACGCCCGCGCCGCGCCGCTCGTGACCGAGCCACACCCCGAGCGGAGCGACCAGCACGAAGGCCACGATCAGCGCCACCGCGGACAGCCAGATGTGCTGCCACAGCAGCCCGCCCGCGCCGTCCGGGCCGGACCAGTTCGACGGGTCGGTCAGCCAGTTCCAGGTGTCGCTCAGCCAGGTCATGCCGACCTCCCGCGCCGCCAGGGGGTGGCCAGCCGCTGGGCGAGCAGCAGCACGCCGTCCAGCACGAGCGCGAGGACCACGCACAGCACTGAAGCGGTCAGCACCTGCGCCTTGAACAACGTGCTGAGGCCGTTGTAGATCAGGTCGCCCAGGCCGCCGTAGCCGACGACTGCGCCCACCGTGACCAGCGCGACGGTCGAGACGGCCGCCACCCGGACGCCGCCCATGATCGTGGGCAGAGCCAGCGGGAACTGCACCCGCCACAGCATCCGGGTGTCGCCATAACCCATCCCGCGTGCGGCGTCCAGCACGTCCCCGGGGACTGCCGCCAGGCCCGCCACGATGGCTCTGACCAGGATGGTGAGCGAGTACAGCACCAGGCCCACGACGACCGTCCACGCGGTCAGCCCGGTGAAGGGCAGCAGCAGGGAGAACAGTGCCAGCGAGGGAATCGTGTAGATGACGGTCGCGCCGCCCAGCACCATCTGCTCCAGCCATCCCCACCGTCGGGCGATCAGTGCCACCGGCAGGGCCACCACGATCGCGAGGACGAGGCTGACCACGGTGATCTCCGCGTGCTGGATCAGCGCATCCGACAGTTCGGTGCTGCGCGTCCGCCAGTACTCGGGGCAGATCCAGTCGTTGCGGACGAGGCAGTCGTCGGAGAGGGTGAGCGAGTGAGCAGCCAGGTGCACGGCGATGACGCTACCCGGGACCCGATGATCCGGCTCGACGGTGTGGGCAAGACCTACGGCGACGGGACGACCGCCGTCGAGGCGCTGACCCTCGACGTCCGTCGCGGCGAGCTGCTCGCGCTGGTCGGTCCGTCGGGCTGCGGCAAGTCCACGATCCTGCGGATGGTGAACCGGCTGATCGAGCCGACGTCCGGGCGGATCGTCATCGACGGCGAGGACGTCACGGACGTCGACCCGGTGCAGCTGCGCCGCGGCATCGGCTACGTGATCCAGGCCAGCGGGCTGTTCCCGCACCAGAAGGTGCGGCAGAACGTGATGACCGTGCCGACCCTGCTCGGCTGGGACGCCGCCCGCCGCCGTGCGCGCGCCGACGAGCTGCTCGACCTGGTCGGCCTCGACCCGGCGACGTTCGGCGAGCGCTACCCGCACGAGCTCTCGGGTGGCCAGCAGCAGCGGGTCGGGGTGGCCCGCGCACTGGCCGCCGACCCGCCGGTGCTGCTGATGGACGAGCCGTTCGGCGCCGTCGACCCGATCGCCCGGGACCGGCTGCAGGCGCAGTTCCGGCAGATCCAGGCGCAGCTCGACAAGACCGTGCTGTTCGTGACGCACGACATCGACGAGGCGGTGCGGCTGGCCGACCGGATCGCGGTGCTCAGCGTCGGCGGACACCTGGAGCAGGTCGCCGACCCGGCCACCGTGCTCGGCGTGCCGGCCACCGACTTCGTTGCCGACTTCGTCGGTTCGGACCGAGGCCTGCGACGCCTCGCGGTCACTCCGATCGAGCCGCAGGACCTCGAGCATCCGCAGACCGTGACGCCGCAGCAGCCGCTGAGCGAGGCCCGCGCGGTGATCGACCGGGCGCCCGAGCCGTACGCCGTGGTGGTCGACGGCCTGGGCGAGCTGCACGGCTGGGTCGGCATCCGCGAGTGCGTCGGCGAGGGGACGGTCGCCGACCGGATGCGCCGGTTCGAGGAGACCGTCGACGTCGGCGACTCGTTGCGCCGGGCGCTGGCCGAGATCGTGCAGCACGACGCCGGCTGGCTGCCGGTGCTGGACGCCGACCAGCGCTACCAGGGCGTGCTGACGCCGAACTCGGTGCACGCCGCGCTGCGCCGGCACCTGCCCGACGGCGTGGCCGACCTGGTATGACTCCCGAGCAGGACATCGAGCTAGTCGCGGCACTGCCGGGCGCGGTCCCGATCACCACGCAGCAGGGGGATGGCAGCCCCGAGGTGGCCTGGGGCGACACGTTCGTCCTCGCAGCTGGACCGGCCCGGGGTGTTCCGGGTGAACGTCGCGGTCGGGCGACGCCGCTACGAGGAGCTGCTCGGCCACACCCCGGCCGACCATGCGGAGCACGCCGACGAGTTCGACGACGCTGCCTTGGACGTCCTGCTCCCGCACCCTGAGTACGCCGAGCAGGCGTGGGTCAGCGTGCTGAACCCCGGGGCCGCCACCGACGCGCTGGTGACCGCGTTGCTGACCCGGGCGCACGGCGACGCGGCTTCTCGCCTCGACCGCCGGCGCAACCTCTGAGCCGCCGGCGCGCTACCCCGCCGGCGCGCTATCCCGCCGGCGCGACCGTCGCGCCGGCGCGACCGTCGCGCTCATCACGCAGTGATTCTTGCCCTTGGGGCGCAGGTAGGTGAAGCCGGCCTTCTCGAACTGCCTGCGGGTCCCGCCATAGAGGAACGAGGCGGTGATCTTCGTGCCGCCGGTGTCCTGCGGGTACGCCTCGACGACGCCACCGCCGGCCTGCGCGATGAGGTCCAGGGCGCCGCGCAGGGCAACTGTGCACACGCCGTTGCGCCGGTACCTGCGGTCGACGAAGAAGCAGGTCAGCCGGTAGTCGGGCAGCTGCTCCAGTCCCTCCTCGTACTCCTTGCGGTGCTTGATGTTCGGCAGCTCCTCGGGTGGGCCGAACTCGCACCAGCCCACCGCGACCTCGCCGTCGAAGACCAGCGCCGCGTGCGCCCGGCCGTCGCGGACCCGCTGCTCCTTGAGCGCTCGGTTGTCTTCGGCGGTGAAGGTCTTCTCGGCGTGGAAGGTGTGGAACCACGTGCACCAGCAGCCGCCCCACACCCCGTTGTGCCGCTCGGCGAGGTCCGCGAAGGCGTCCCAGGTCTCGGGGCTGAGCGCCCGGACCGTGAGCTCGTCGGCTACCTGCGCCGTGGTCATGGGCACACCGTAGAACGAGTTGCGGACGAATTCCGTCCGACTACTCGACGCAGAACTCGTTGCCCTCGGGGTCGGCCATCACGACCAGCTCGTCGCCATCCCGAAGCACCGTCGCACCGAGGGCCGTCAGCCGCTGCACCTCGTCCGGCACCGACTCCGGTGCCCGCAGGTCGAAGTGCATCCGGTTCTTCGCGGCCTTCGGCTCCGGCACGGCCACGAACCACAGGCTCGGGCCGCCCCAGCCGGCCGGCTCGACGAAGGCGCGCTCGGCGGTCGACTCCTCGTCCAGGTCGCTGCCCAGGGCCGCGGCCCAGAAGGCTCCCACCCGCAATGCGTCGGCGCAGTCGAAGGTCACGGACTTGATGAAGGTGCCCATGAGACCAGGCTAGGCAACCGCGCTACCGGGTTTGCGGCGTGCCGTTCTTGTCGTCGTCCACGTGGTCCACCCGGCACCAGCGCTCGATCAGCCAGCCGACAGCCCACAGCAGCACCGAGCAGACCAGGCTGACCGCCGCGCGCACCGCGAGCGAGCGGCGCGGCCCGACGTCCAGCGTGGGAGCCAGGGCGAGCAGCTGCGCCGCGTACCAGCCGGTCAGCAGCGCGCCGCAGTACTGCGAGGCCTTGGCCAGCACGACGGTGCGGGCGGCTCGCAGCGGGTCCAGCGCCCGCGCACGGTCGCCGCGCTTCCACCGCCGGACCGGCCACGCGAAGGCCAGCACCGATGCCGTGAGCAGCACCATCACTGCCGGCGCGGACCACGGCAGGGCGGGCAGCTCGCGGCCCCCGGACATCCACAGCCGCAACAGGATCCAGCTCAACACCGCGACACCCAGGGCGAGCAGGGCGACGTTGCGAGTGCGGGTCGGGGTCACGTCGCCGACGTCCCGGGCAGCCGGACGCCGTCGCGGTCGGCGGCGACGGCGAGCAGCTCGCGCACCGGACGGACCTCGCCGGTCGGCAGCCGCAGCCTGGCGTCCGGCTGAACTTGTGACCACGGCGCCAGCACGAAGGCGCGCTCGTGCGCCCGCGGGTGCGGCAGGGTGAGCTCGGGGCCGGTGCTGACCACCTCGGACGACGAACCCGTCCGGCCGTAGGCGATCACGTCGAGGTCCAGCGTGCGCGCCCCCCACCGGACGTCGCGTTCGCGGCCGTGCAGCTGCTCGATGCGGTGGCAGGCCGCCAGCAGGTCCGCCGGGGCGAGCGAGGTCGTCAGCACGGCGACCAGGTTCAGGTAGTCCGGCTGGTCCGGACCGCCCACCGGGTCGGTCTCGACCAGCGGCGAGACCGCCTGCAGCGCAACGCCATCGGTCGCGTCCAGCTCGTCCAGCGCGAGGCGCAGGGTGGCCTCGCGGTCACCCAGGTTGGCGCCGAGGGCGAGCACGACCTCAGCCTCGGCCTCGACCTTGTGGCCGGCGTCGACCTCGTCGCTCACCGGCGCCACCGCCGGATCGACACGGACACGTCGCCGAACGGCACCGTCACCGGCGCCTGCGGCTTGTGCACCGTGACGTCGGCGGCCACCACCAGCGGCGACGCGAGCGCCACGTCGGCCAGCCGCTGCGCCAACGTCTCGATCAGCTCGACCGGTTCGCCGGACACCACCGCGACGACCTGCTCGGCCAGCTCGCCGTAGTGCACCGTGTGCGTCAGGTCGTCACCGGCCGCCGCGGCCCGGGAGTCCAGGTGCAGCACCACATCGACCACGAACTCCTGGCCGAGCGCCTTCTCGAAGTCCAGCACGCCGTGCCGTCCGCGAGCGCGCAACCCTTGCAGCGCAACGCGATCCAGCGGTCGGCCGTCAGCGTCCAGGACCGGGCCGACGTCCGCGCTCATCGACGCTGCCCTGCTGCCGCCGGCGATCGGTCCGCTGCCAGCGTGGCCGCCACCACCCGGACGGCGTCCGCGTTCGCCGGCACGTCGTGCACCCGCACGCACCAGGCCCCGGCCATCGCCGCGAGCACCGTGGTCGCCACTGTCGCCGCCTCGCGCTCGGGCACGGGGCGGGGTCCGCCGTCCGGCCCGGCCAGTAGCGAGCCGAGGAAACGCTTGCGGGACGCGCCGACCAGCAGCGGACGCCCGAGCGCGTGCAGCTCGCCCAGCCGCGCCAGCAGCGCCCAGTTGTGCTCCGCGTTCTTGGCGAAGCCCAGGCCCGGGTCGAGCACCAGCCGCTCGGGGTCGACGCCGGCGTCGAGCAGCGCGTGCACTCGCGCGGACAGCTCGGTCGTGACGTCGGCCACGACGTCGCCGTAGTGCGCCAGCCCGCTCATGCCGGACGACGGACCGCGCCAGTGCATGGCCACGAACGGCACCTTGGCCCGGGCCACCACGGTCGCCATCGCGTCGTCCGCCTGGCCGCCGCTGACGTCGTTGACCAGCACTGCACCAGCGCCCAGCGTGCGCTCGGCCACCGACGCGCGCATGGTGTCGACGCTGACCGGGACGCCTGCCTCGGCCAAGCCGATGACCACCGGCAGCACCCGGCGGAGCTCCTCGTCGGCGTCCACCCGCTGCGCACCGGGTCGGGTCGACTCGCCGCCGACGTCGACCAGGTCCGCGCCCTGCGCCATCAGCTCGAGGCCGTGCCGGACGGCCGCGGCCGGGTCCAGCCAGAGTCCGCCGTCGCTGAACGAGTCGGGCGTGACGTTCACGACGCCCATCACCAGCGTGCGGGTCCGCGCGGTCGCCTGCACAGAGTCGGGCAACCCCCGCAGCACCGGCCTGGCCGCGCTCATCTCAGCGGCCCCGCAGCAGGCTCATCGCCTCGGCGCGGGTGGCGGCGTCACGCAGCTGGCCGCGCACCGCGGAGGTGATCGTGCGGGTGCCAGGGCGACGCACGCCGCGCATGGCCATGCACAGGTGCTCGCACTCGATCACGACGAGCACGCCGCGTGGTTCGAGATGCTCGACCAGCGCGTCCGCGATCTGGCTGGTCATCCGCTCCTGCACCTGCAGGCGTCGGGCGAACACGTCGACCAGCCGGGCCAGCTTGGACAACCCGGTGACCCGCCCGTCCGTGTTCGGGATGTAGCCGACGTGAGCGACGCCGTGGAACGGCACCAGGTGGTGCTCGCACATCGAGTAGACGTCGATGTCGCGCACCAGCACGAGCTCGTCGTGGCCGATGTCGAACGTCGTGGTCAGCACGTCGGAGGCCTGCTGGTCCATCCCGGCGTAGACCTCGACGAACGAGCGCGCCACCCGGCCCGGGGTGGCCCGCAGGCCGTCGCGGTCCGGGTCCTCGCCGATCGCGAGCAGCAACTCGCGCACAGCGGCCTCGGCGCGCGCCTGGTCGATCACCTCAGTCCTCGGCGGTCAGAGACCGGGCTCGACGGTGCCGCCCTCGGGCACCTCCACCACGGCTACCGGCGGGTGCTCGCGCTCGTCCGAGACGCGGTGGCCGTTGCTGGCCGCCTTGACCTCGTTCGGTGACTGCACGGGCGGCAGGTCGCTGATCGGCCGGCGCTCGCTGGACAGCCAGACCGGTCGCTCGGGCGACTTGCGGACGTCAGCGAAGATCTCCAGCAGCTCCTTGCCGCCGAGCGTCTCCTTCTCGAAGAGCGCGAGCACGAGGCGGTCCAGCACGTCGCGGTTCTCCACCAGGACGTTCCAGGCCTCGTCGTGCGCGGCGTCGATCAGCCGGCGCACCTCTTCGTCGACGACCCCCGCGACCTCTTCGGAGTAGTCGCGCCCATGGCCCATGTCACGGCCCATGAAGACCTCGCCGCTCTCGGCGCCGAGCTTGATGGCGCCGATGCGCTCGCTCATGCCGAACTGGGTGACCATTCGCCGGGCCAGTCCGGTGGCCTTCTCGATGTCGTTCGAGGCACCGGTGGTCGGGTCGTGGAAGATCAGCTCCTCGGCGACCCGGCCGCCGAGCGCGTAGGCCAGCTGGTCCAGCAGCTCGTTGCGGGTCGTGGAGTACTTGTCGTCGATCGGCAGCACCATCGTGTAGCCGAGGGCACGCCCGCGCGGCAGGATCGTGATCTTGGCGACCGGGTCGGTGTGCCGCATCGCCGCGGCGACCAAGGCGTGACCACCTTCGTGGTACGCCGTGATCTTCTTCTCCTTCTCGCTCATCATCCGGGTCCGCTTCTGCGGACCGGCGACCACGCGGTCGACAGCCTCGTCGATCGCGGCATCGTCGATGAACTTCGCGTTCGTGCGGGCGGTGAGCAGCGCGGCCTCGTTGAGGACGTTGGCCAGGTCCGCACCGGTGAAGCCCGGGGTGCGCCGCGCCACGGCCTCGATGTCGACGTCCGGCGCCATCGGCTTGCCCTTGGCGTGCACGGTGAGGATCTGGAAGCGTCCGTTCTTGTCCGGGGCGTCGACGGCGATCTGCCGGTCGAAGCGGCCCGGGCGCAGCAGCGCAGGGTCGAGGATGTCGGGCCGGTTGGTGGCCGCGATCAGGATCACGTTGGTCTTGACGTCGAAGCCGTCCATCTCGACGAGCAGCTGGTTGAGCGTCTGCTCGCGCTCGTCGTGGCCGCCGCCCATGCCTGCGCCGCGGTGCCGGCCGACCGCGTCGATCTCGTCGACGAAGATGATCGCGGGGGCGTTCTGCTTGGCCTGCTCGAACAGGTCGCGGACCCGGCTGGCGCCGACGCCGACGAACATCTCGACGAAGTCCGAACCCGAGATGGTGAAGAACGGCACGCCGGCCTCGCCGGCGACGGCCCGGGCGAGCAGCGTCTTGCCGGTACCGGGCTGGCCGTAGAGCAGCACGCCCTTGGGGATCTTGGCGCCGACAGCCTGGAACTTGGCCGGCTCGGCCAGGAACTCCTTGATCTCCTGGAGCTCCTCGACCGCCTCTTCCGCGCCCGCGACATCCGCGAAAGTGGTCTTGGGTGCCTCCTTGCTGACCATCTTGGCCCGCGACTTGCCGAAGCTCATCACCCGGTTGCCGCCGCCCTGAGCCTGGCTCATCAGGAACCAGAACAGGCCCAGGATGATCAGGATCGGAAAGATCGACAGCAGCAGCGACGACAGCCAGCCCGGCTGGGGGTTGGAGTCGTCGAAGCCACCGGGGAGCTGGCCGGCCTTCGCCGCCGCGTTGACCGTGTCGACGACCTGCTCGCCACGCGGGGTGACGTAGAACGCCTGCACCCGGCTGGCGTCCTTGACGCCGTCCCCGGTGAACTTCTGGTCCTTCTTCAGGGTGATGTCGATCCGCTGGTCACCGTCGACGAGCTTGACCTTGTCGGCCTTGCCCTCGGAGATCAGGGTCAGCGCAGAGCTGGTCTCGATCCGCTGGAAGGACTGGCCGATAGAGCCGAGCCGCAGCACGGAAAGACCGATGAGCACGATGAGAACGACCCACACCAGCGGGCCGCGCAGGATGCGCTTGACGTCCATGGTTTCGGGATCGAAGACCCCATCCTCCTGCTCGATCGACACTTGCTGGCCAGGCGGTCGGCCCGCCCGATCACGTGGTCCACGACCTGGTCATGACGGTACACCGCCGTTCGTCCGTTCTCGGACGGCGGTGCGTGCTTGCTGAACGCCTGACCGGCCCCTGGTGTTCCGGGCTTCAGCGCCGGATGCGACCGGGTCGGCGTCGGGTCAGGAGTAGACGTGCGGGGCCAACGTGCCCACGAACGGCAGGTTGCGGTACTTCTCGGCGTAGTCGAGGCCGTAGCCGACCACGAACTCCGGGTCGATGTCGAAACCGACGTACCGGACCTCGACCTCGACCTTGGCCGCGGTCGGCTTGCGCAGCAGCGTGCAGATGTTGACCGACGCCGGGCCGCGCGAGCGCAGGTTGGCCTGCAGCCAGGACAGCGTCAGTCCGGAGTCGACGATGTCCTCGACGATCAGCACGTTGCGGCCGGTGATGTCCCGGTCGAGGTCCTTCATGATGCGCACGACGCCGGAGGACTTGGTGCCCGAGCCGTACGACGAGACGGCCATCCAGTCCATCTCGGCGGGGTGGTGCAGCGCCCGCGCC
The DNA here is from genome assembly GCF_049994355.1 of Angustibacter sp. McL0619. Taxonomy (NCBI): domain Bacteria; kingdom Bacillati; phylum Actinomycetota; class Actinomycetes; order Kineosporiales; family Kineosporiaceae; genus Angustibacter; species Angustibacter sp. McL0619. The sequence continues at coordinate 4,438,914 of NZ_CP188257.1, forward strand.
AGGTCGGCCATCACCATCACAGCGCCCTTGAGCACGCCGACCAGGAGCAGGTCCTGACCGGCGTAGTCGGCGTCGATCTGCTCGGCGAGCTCACGCAGCCGCGTCTGGATCTGCTCCTCGGTGAGCATCACGGAAGCCAGGTCGTCACCCATGTCGCTGTGGTCCACGAGGAGCAGCCTGCCACACCGCCGGACGGCGCCGACCTTGCCCGGCAGCGCCACCGGCCCCTGGCCTCGCCAGGCAGTGACCAGCGAGTCCATCGCCGCGACGTGCCGGCTGGACAGCTGCCCGTCGGACGCGCCGGCGGCCAGCGCGGCCTGCCGCAGAACACGCCGGCGCACGGCCGGTGGGAGCTCGGCCAGCGCTTCGACGTCCAAGCCCTTTTCGCCCGTCTGGGCGTCCCGGCCGCCGGGGGCGGGAGTGGCGGTGAGCTCGGCCAGCGCCCGGCCGGCCAGCTCGTCGAGCAGGTCCGAGTCGTCGCGGGCCAGTGCCGCCGAACGGGCCAGCGCAGCCACCGTCCCAGGCCCGAGCGCCGACTCCAGCTCGGGCAGCAGGCGGCGGGCGCGCACCCGGGCGAACCGGTCGTCGTCGTTGTGCGGGTCGCTCCAGGGGCGTAGCTCGAGCACCTCGCAGACCCGCTTCGTGGTGGTCCGGGGCAGCTCGATCAGGGGACGTCGGAGCAGGCCGCGGCGGGCCGCCATGCCCGACAACGAGCGGGTGCCGGACCCGCGGGCCAGTCCCAGCAGCACGGTCTCGGCCTGGTCGTCGCGGGTGTGCCCGAGCAGGACGGTGGCTGCGCCCAGCTCGGCGGCGGCCTTCTCCAGGGCCTCGTAGCGAGCCCGGCGTGCGGCCGCCTCGGGTCCGGTCCCGTCGTCCGGGACGTCGACCCGGACCGTGCGCACCGGGTCCAGCCCGAGCTCGCGGCAGCTGGCGGCCGCGCGCTCGACGACGTCGGCCGAACCGTCCTGAAGGCCGTGGTCGACGAGCACGGCGCCGGCCCGCAGGCGCTGCCGGGGCGCGACGAAGGCGGTCGCCGCCGCGAGCGCGAGGGAGTCGGCGCCGCCACTGACCGCGACCAGCACGAGGCCGTCGTCGTCCAGGTCGGCCAGCGCATGGCGGACGGCGGCCCGCACCTCGGCCACCGCACGATCAGGCCCGCTCACCCGCTCAGCCTAGGCCGGGAGCCGCCGCTGGTTGCTCCACTCAGACCGGTCTGCAGGCGGTTGCGGGCGGGTTGGGGTGAGCAAAGCGGGCTGGGGGGAGCAATCAGGGGTCAGCGCAGGACGCGCTCGACCCACCGGCCGGGCTCGGCGATCTCGGCCGGGTCGGGCAGCGTCTCCGGCGAGGTCCAGACCTCGTTGAATCCAGCCATGCCGACCCGCTCGACGACACCGCGGACGAACCTCGCGCCGTCCTTGTACTGGCGCATCTTGTCCTCGAGCCCGAGCAACCGCCGCACCAGCCGGTCGAACGGGTCGACACCGGCCCGGCGTGCGGTGAACCTGGCCCGGATGGTCGCCACGCTCGGCACCACCTCGGGGCCGACTTCGTCCATCACGACGTCCGCGTGCCCCTCCAGCAGCGACATGGTGGCGGCGATGCCGCGCAGCCGCTCGCGCTGCTCCGGCGAGGCGAACAGGTCGATCAGCGAACCACCCTCGCCCCGCAGCACTTCGGGCAGCCGCCGGGCGGCGTCCTCGAGCGTGCTGACCAGGCTGGCCGGGTCGGGCGCGAGGTCGGCGGCCAGCGAGGTGGCCTGCTCCAGCAGGTACTGCCGCAGCCACGGGACCGCGGTGAACTGCACCCGGTGGGTCTCCTCGTGCAGGCACACCCACAACCGGAAGTCGGACGGGTCGACGCCCATCTGTCGCTCGACATTGACGATGTTCGGGGCCACCAGCAGCAGCCGCGGGGTCGCGCCGGGGGCGATGTCGTACTGGCCCAGCACCTTGCCGGACAGGAAGGCCAGCAGCCCGCCCGCCTCGGCACCCGTGACCTTGCCGCCCACCGCGGCGAGCACGCCGGTCGCGCTGGTCCGGCGGTGCGCGGCCAACTTGTCGACGACCGGCAGCAGCATCGCGCGCAGCGTCCGCAGGTTCGCCTCGACCCAGCGCGGCCGGTCGACCACCAGCACGATCGGGGCGTCGTCCGGCGCGTGCAGGCCGGTGATCGCGGCGACGTGCGCCCGGGAGGCGACCGCGGCCTCACGTAACTCACTGACCGCCTGCGCCGCCTCGTCCGCACCGACCACCGGGCCAGGCCCGGCCAGCCGGCGGGCCGTGGCCGCGGCCAGGTCCCAGTCAACCAGACGGTCCAGCAGCTCCTCGCTCATCCCGGCATCCTCTCGTCGCGGCGCGCTAGCGGCATCCGCAAGCGGTGAGCGCGGCAGCCACCCTGTCTGACGCACGGCGAGCCAAGGTGGTGCCCCCGACCGGCACCTGGTCGCTCATCAGCACGAAGACGAGCAGCCGCCCGTCGGCGTCGACAGTCGTGCCGGCCAGGCTGTTGACGCCGGTCAGCGTCCCGGTCTTGGCCCGCACGACCCCTGCAGCGGCGTGCGTCGGCGGGGTGGTGAACCGGTCCGAGAGCGTCCCGTTGAACCCCGAGACGGGCAAGCCGGCGAGCATCGGGCGAAGCGCCGGGGTGCTGTCCTGCGACGCCAGCCCGAGCACGTCCGCCAGCACCCGGCTGGGCACCTCGCTGCCGGCCCCGAGCCCGCTGCCGTCGGACAGGTGCGCGTCGCCGATGTTCACGCCCAGTGTCTGCACCTGGTCCATCACGGCGAGCGCCGACCCCTCGAACGTTGTCGGCCGCTTCATGGCCTGTGCGGTGAGCCGGGCGAGCACCTCAGCCAGCGTGTTGTTGCTGGTGGTGAGCGCGACCCCGAGGACGTCGCCCACCGGCGCCGACCGGACCTCGCCCAGCACAGGCGAACCGGCGTTGGCCCGCGAGCGCGCCACCAGGCCGACCACCGTGATGCCCTGGGCGCGCAGTGCTGCAGCGAACGCGTCAGCGGCCGACTGGGACGGATCGGCCGGGCTGCGGTGGCCCAACCGGGCCAGGTTCCGGTCCAGGCCCAGCGCGGTGATCGGTCCGACGAAGCCGATCGGGACGTCGGTGGCCGCCCAGGCCCGGCTGACCGACGGACCGGTGAACACGCTGTCGTCGAAGCGGACGGCGACCTTGGTGCGCTGCTCAGCCCGCAGCTTCACGGCGACCTGCTCGGCGAGCGTGAGCAGCCCGGCGTGCCCGTGCACCTGGTCCAGGACGGACCGGCCGGTGCCGAGCATCACGTCGCCGGAGCCGACCAGCACGACCTCGTCCGCGGTGGCGCCCTGCACCACGCGGGTGGGCAGCGTGGTGCCACCGCCGACCGTGCTCAGCACGGCCGCTGCGGTCAGCAGCTTGGCGGTGGAGGCGGGCGTGCGCGGGATCGAGCCGGTGCGGTCCAGCAGCACCTGCCCCGACACGGGGTCGAGCACGGTGGCGGAGGTCTGTGGGCCGAGCGCGGGCACCGAAAGCAGCGGGTCCAGTACCCGGGAGACGCTCTCCGACGTCGGCGCGGGGGCCTGGGCGGACAGCGCCGGCAGTGCGGACGTCGGCGGGGTGCGCGGCGGGTCGGACGGCGTGGGCCGGGTCGGTGCAGGGCCTGCGCTCGCGGGATCCGTGGTGAGCGCGCCGGGCACCGCGTCTTCGACGTCGGCGGCCACGTACCCGAGCGCCAGCACCGCGACGGCTGCTGCCAGCCACCTCGCCCGCGGCATTGGCCCCCCTCGACACACAACGGCCCCGATGCGGGACACTTGGACACCTGCGACCCTAGTCGTCGCACCGAGGAACGAGCGGAAGAGGGCAAGCCGTGGAGTTCGACGTCACGATCGAGATCCCCAAGGGGCAGCGCAACAAGTACGAGGTCGACCACGAGACCGGCCGGATCCGGCTGGACCGCATGCTCTTCACCTCGACTCGCTACCCGGCCGACTACGGCTACGTCGAGGGAACGCTCGGTGAGGACGGCGACCCGCTGGATGCCCTGGTGCTGCTCGAGGAGCCCACGTTCCCGGGCTGCCTGATCAAGGCCCGGACCATCGGCCTGTTCCACATGCGCGACGAGGCCGGCGGCGACGACAAGCTGCTGTGCGTGCCCGCGGGGGATCCGCGGCTGAAGCACATCCAGGACCTGGAGGACGTCTCGCAGTTCGACCGCCTCGAGATCCAGCACTTCTTCGAGACCTACAAGGACCTCGAGCCCGGCAAGTCCGTCGAGGGCGCGCACTGGGCCGGCCGGGCCGAGGCCGAGGCCGAGGTCGAGCGATCCTACGAGCGGGCCAAGGGGACGAGCTACGCGGCTCACTGACGACGCACCGACCGGGGACCCCCACTCGTGACGGGTTATGGGGGTCTCAGGCGTCGTTGAGACCCCCACAACGCGTCACAAGACGAGGCGTGGGGCGTGCGGGTTGGGGTCAGGGGCGGCCGGCGTACGGCATGCGGTCGGAGCGGTAGATCGACGAGATCCGCACATCCGCGCCGGTGTAGGGAGCCTCGACCATCCGGCCGCCGCCGATGTAGATGGCGACGTGGTGGATCGAGTCGGGGTTCGAGGTGTCCGTGGCGAAGAAGATCAGGTCGCCCTCTCGCAGCTCGCCGTACGACACGTGCTCGGTCATCGCGTACTGCATGACCGACGAGTGCGGCAGGTAGACGCCGGCGCGGGCCCAGGCCTGCATGGTGAGCCCGGAGCAGTCGTAGGTCGAGGGACCATCCGCTGCCCACTCGTAGGGCTTGCCGAGCTGGGTCAGCGCCCAGTTGGCCGCGGCCGCGCCACCGGAGGACGAGCCCTGCGACGAGCCGCCGCCGCTCCCACCGGTGCTGCCACCGCTGTCGCTGCCACCACCGCCGCTGGAGCCACCGCTCGAGCCGCCGTTCGAGCCACCGTTCGAGCCACCGTTCGAGCCGCTGTTCGAGCCGTTGTGGCTGGACTGATGGCTGGCCTGCTCGCGGCGACGACGCTCGGCGGCGTCCTTGCGGCGCTGCTCAGCGGCGGCCCGACGTGCGGCGGCCTCGCGGGCGGCCTCGGCGCGGGCCCGGCGCTCGGCCTCGAGACCCTGCTGACGCTGGGTCGCCAGCTTCACCGAGGTCTTCTGCAGCGCGGCGAGCTGCACGATCATCTGCGAGCGCTGCGCACCGATCGCCGCGGTCTGCGCTGCCGCGTCGTCGGCCTTGGCCTGCACGGCCTGCCTCGCCAGCTCGAGCCTGGCCGCGGCGGCCGCCTGCTGCGCCCGCGCGGAGTCGGCCTGCTGCTTCATCATCTTCGCGACGACCCGGCTGGCCCGGGCCCGCTCGAAGGTCTGCTCGACCACGTTGTTGGCGATCCGGTAGCTGGCCGCCGACTGCAGCAGCTCCTGCGGCGTGGTGGCGCCGATCAGCACCTCGAGGCCGCCGAACGTTCGCCCGTCGTAGTAGGAGTCGACGGCGAGCTGCCCGACGTCGCGATCGGCCTTGTCGGCAGCGGCGGCCGCGGCGGCTGACTGCTTGCTGGCCGCGTTTGCGGCGGCGGTGCGCTGGTCGAGCTCGACCTTGGCCCGGTCGTAGGCCTCGGCGGCGATCTGCACCTGGGTCTGCAGCGCCTCCAGGCGGCTGGTCGCGACCGCCAGCGAGGCCTCGAGGCCGTGCACGGTCGTGGCCGCCGAGGTGACGGCCTGCTTGGCCCTGGCCACCTGGTCGGCCGACGGGTAGACCGGCTTGGCGCTGGCGTCGGACGTCGCGACGACACTGAGACCGGCCGCGAGCAGCACCGTGGTCACGCTGAGCGTCGTGGCACGGCAGACCTGGGTGCCGCGGATGCGGTGCAGGGGGCTCATCCGGACCCTTCGGTCGAGGCTCTCGTCAGCTCCCGGGCTGGAGCGGACGGCGGACGCCAGGCAGGCGCGCTCGACCGAGACTAGGCGAAAGTCGTCCCAGAGGGAACACCAGTCACACAGGTCCCGTGTCAGTTTCTCCGTCTCGAGCGTCACACGCGAGGCGACACGCCGAATAACACGCATGTGTTTTCGCAGGTGATGCCCCGTTCTGCCCTTCGTGCTGAAGGTAGGGATTGGCAACCCAAAGTAGTCACTTGAACACTCGCCGTGACCTAATCGTGATCAGCAGTTCCTGCGGCGTGGGCTCGGAAGGCACTTCGTAACTTGACAGTTACGTAATGAACGGCTTACCTAGTCGCTGTGGAAGCGTTCGCGGCGCTGGCCGACGACACCCGGCGGCAGATCGTCGAGCTGCTGGCCCACGGCGACCAGCCGGCGGGCGCGATCGCCGAGCGGTTCACGGTCAGCCGTCCGGCCGTCTCCCGGCACCTGCGGGTGCTGCGCGAGGCAGGCCTGGTGCAGGTCGAGCCACGCGGCACCCAGCGGGTCTACGCGCTGACCCGCGAACGGTTCGACGAGCTGGCGGACTGGCTGGACGACGTCCGCCGGTTCTGGGACCAGCGGCTGGACGCCCTGGGCACCGAGGTCTCCCGCGGACGACGCACCGACGGCACCGCGCCGGAAGGGAATCGACCATGACCGACACCACCTTGGACGGCGCGCTCCGCGCCACGCCCGACGGCCGCGCCGTCCGCTTCGAGCGGGAGTACCCGACCGGCCTGCACGACCTGTGGTCCGCGCTCACCGAGCCCGCGCGGGTGGCGCGCTGGCTGGACCGGATCACCGGCGACCTGCGGGTCGGCGGCCGGGTCACCGTGCACTTCGACGACGGTCCGGGCGAGCTCGAGGTGGTCGCCTGCGACTCGCCGCGGATGCTCGCGACCCGCTGGTTGGACGCCTCCAGGGACTCCCTGGTCACCGTCCGGCTGACCGAGCTGGCGGCCGACCGGACCCTGCTCGTGCTGGACCACACCGCGCTGACCGAGACCTCCGCAGCCGGCTACGCGGCCGGTTGGCACTGGCACCTGGACGCGCTGCGCGCACACCTGGACGGCGAGCAGCCACCCGAGTGGGCCGAGACGTTCGAGGTCCTGCTGGCCGGCTACCGGCAGGTCACGCCGGCGTCCTGAGCTTCTGCAGCGCCTGCTGGATGCCCCGATGGATCGTCGGGTAGGCGTACGGCATGTCGATCATCGACTGCACCGGCACGCCGACGCTCACGGCGAGGGCCAGGAAGCCGAGCACCTCGCCGCCGGTCGGTCCGGCCGAGGTGGCTCCGACGAGCACCCCGCGGTCGGCGTCCTCGACCACGGTGATGAACCCCTGCCCGCCGGGCCCGTGGATCCAGCCACGGGTGGTGTCCGCCAGGTCGACGGTCGCCACCCGCACGTTCGAAAGCTGCTTGCGCGCGGCGTCCGCGGTCAGCCCGACCGCCCCGACCTCCGGTTCGGTGAAGGTCACCCGCGGGATCGCGTCGTAGCGGGCCGGGGCGCCGCCCTGGCCGAGGACGTCGCGCACCACCACGTCCGCCTCGTACATCGACATGTGCGTGAAGGCGCCGTGCCCGACGATGTCGCCGAGCGCCCACACCCGGTCCCCGACCCGGCACCACTCATCGACCGGGACGCTACGCGCGCCGGGGTCGACGCCGACGGCGTCCAGTCCGACCGCGTGCACGTTGACCGAGCGGCCGCTGGCCACCAGCAGCCGGTCGGCGGTCAGCTCGCCGCCGTCCTCGAGCCTGACCCGCACCGCGCCGCCGGTCCCATTCGGTTCGACGTGGGTGGCGCCGACGCCCAACCGGACGTCGATGCCCTCGGCCGCGAAGATCTTCGCCAGCAGGTCGCCGGCGGCCGGTTCCTCCAGGGCCAGCAACCGCGGCGCGCGCTCCACCACGGTCACCGTGCAGCCGAACCGGGCGGCCACCTGGGACAGCTCGCAGCCGATCGCGCCGCCGCCGAGCACGATCAGTGAGTCCGGCAGCTCGCGCGCCTCGATGAAGCCGTGGTTGGTCCAGTAGTCGACGTCGCCGATGCCGTCCACCGGCGGGACGGCCGGGGCGGTGCCGGAGTTGACTACCACGCCCCTGGTAGCCAGCCACTGCGTGCCGTCGATCGTGACGGTGACGCCCTCGTCGGAGCGGGACTCGATCGCCCCGTGACCGCGCACGAACCTGGCGCCCTTGCCCTGCAACCGGTCTACCGCGACCTGGTCGTCCCAGTCGTCGGTCGCCTGTTCGCGGATTCGGTCCGCGACCTTCTCCCAGCGCGGTTCGACCCGGTGCGCCTCGCCGGCCAGCTCCGGCACCCGCCCGGCCTCGGCCAGCACTTGGGCCGCCCGGATCATCATCTTGGACGGGATGCACCCCCAGTAGGGGCACTCACCGCCGACCAACCGCTCGTCGACCCCCACGACGTCCAGCCCGGCCAGTGCCAGCCGACCTGCGACGTCCTCACCGCCCGGACCGAGACCGATCACGATGACCTCAGCAGTGTGCTCGCTCGTCATGTCGCGATCCTCGCCCATCCGGGGCGGTCCCGGCTAGCGCTGCGAGCTCGCCCGCAGCGCCGGCGGCAGGTAGCGGGCGCCCGGCCCGGTCTCGCCGAGCACGTCGTCCGGGTTGGACAGCCGACACCGCTGCAGCGACAGGCAGCCGCAGCCGATGCAGGTGGTCAGGCCGTCCCGCAGCCGTTCCAGTGCCGCGATCTGCTCGTCCAGCCGGGCCTGCCAGGACCTGGAGAGCCGGGCCCAGTCCGCCTTGGTCGGGGTGCGTCCGCTGGGCAGGGTGTCCAGCGCGGCGCGGATCTCGTCCAGCGACAGCCCGACGTTCTGGGCGGCGCGGATGAACGCCAGCCTGCGCAGCACGGCCCGTGGGAACCGCCGTTGCCCGCCGGTCGTCCGGGTCGACGCGAGCAGCCCCTGGCTCTCGTAGTACCGGATCGCCGAGCTGGCCATCCCGCTGCGGCGCGCGACGTCCCCGATCACCAGATGGTCGGACGTGCTGGGCATCCGGGGCCTCCTCAGGGGTTGACCTCAAGTTCACTTGAACTTACAGGATAGGGCCATGACCACCACCACGTCACCCGTCGCGATCGTCACCGGCGCCTCCCAGGGCCTGGGCCTCACTCTCACCGCCTGGCTGGTCCGCCACGGGTGGCACGTCGTCGCCGACGCGCGCGACGCGACCCGCCTACGGGCCGCGCTGGCTCCCTTCGGCCGGGCCGTCAGCGCCGTCCCGGGCGACGTCACCGACGCCGGCCACCGTCACGACCTGGTGGCTGCTGCGGGGGCAGCCGGCCGGCTGGACCTCTTGGTGCACAACGCCAGCAGCCTCGGCGCCCAGCCGCTGCCGCCGCTGGCCGACTACCCCACCGAGGCCCTCACGACGGTGCTGGACACGAATGTGGTCGCGCCGCTGGCACTGACCCGACTGGCCCTGCCTCTGCTGAGCGAGCGCACGGGATCGACCCGGCTGGGCACCGTGCTGGCCATCAGCTCGGACGCCGCAGTCGAGGCGTACGAGGGCTGGGGCGGCTACGGCGCGTCCAAGGCCGCCTTGGATCACGCCATGCGGGTGCTGGCAGCCGAGCGACCCGACCTGGCGGTGTACTCGGTGGACCCCGGTGACATGCGCACCCAGATGCACCAGGACGCCTTCCCGGGTGAGGACATCAGCGACCGGCCGCTGCCCGAGGAGGTGGTCGACCACCTCGCTCCGCTGGTGTCGGCGCAGCTGCCGAGCGGGCGCTACCGCGCCGCCGAGCTGGCCGTGCCGCCGTCCCACGCCCTGACGGTGGCCGGGGCACGCGCGGAGCAGCCATGAGGACGGTGCACGCGGACGACCCGGCCCAGCTGCCGCCGGCCACCACCAGGTTCAGCCTCGGCCCGGACAGCGACGCGGCAGCACCACCCGAGCGTCGAGGACTGGCCCGGGACGGCGTGCGGCTGCTCATCGCGGAGCCGCACGCGTTGCAGCACAGGCTGTTTCGCGACCTGCCGGAGGTACTGAGCCCGGGCGACCTGCTCGTCGTCAACACGTCCGCCACCGTGCCCGCGGCGCTGCGGGCGACGCACCGGCGTGGCGGCCGGGCGCGGCTGCACGTATCCACCGAGCTGGACGACGGCAGCTGGGTGGTCGAGCCGCGGCTACCCGCCAACGACGGACCCGACCTGCGGCTGCGGGCCGGCGACAGCGTGCGGCTGGCGGCCGGCGTCGGCCTGCGGTTACTGGACAGCTATCCCCGCCCCGGGGCGACGGCCGGGTCGAGGCTTTGGCGGGCGTCCGTCTCGCCGGCCACCGATCTGCTGGCCTTCCTGGGCCGGCACGGACGGCCGATCGAGTACGACTACCTGCACGGGTCCTTCGACCTGGCCGACCATCAGAACGTCTACGCGAGCCAGCCCGGCAGCGCCGAGATGCCCAGCGCCGGAAGGCCTTTCACGGCGCCCCTGCTGGTTCGGCTGATGGCGCGGGGGATCACCATCGCGCCGGTGCTGCTGCACTGCGGCGTTTCCAGCCAGGAGGCGCACGAGGCACCGCTGCCGGAACGCTTCGAGGTCGGCCCGGACACGGCCCGGCTGGTGCGCAGCGCCTGGTCAGCCGGCCGTCGGGTGGTCGCGGTCGGCACCACCGTCGTGCGAGCGCTGGAGTCCGCCGCGGGTGCCGACGGCCGGGTGCGTGCTGCGTCCGGGTGGACCGAGCTCGTGGTCGGGCCGGGGTACTCACCGCGGGCTGTGACCGGACTGCTCACCGGGCTGCACGCCCCCCAAGCCAGCCACCTGCTGATGCTGGAGGCACTGGCGGGGCCGCAGCTGGTCGAGCGGGCGTACGACAGTGCCGTGCGCGGGCACTACCTCTGGCATGAGTTCGGCGACTCGATGCTGTTCCTGCTCTAGCCGGTCGCCCTCAGGTCGGCGGCCGGCGATGCCGACATCTGGAGGGTGCGGATCATCGCCGGCGCGGTCACCGTCTACCTCAGCCTCGCGTGGCTGCTGGTGGACCGCTACGTGCGCCACCGGGGCTGGCGGGTGCTGCCGGTGCTGCTGGCGGTGCCGGCGCTGGTCTTCACCCTCAACGAGCTGCGGTGGTGGCACTTCGAGCACGGTCTGGCGCAGGCGGTGCGACCCGTGCTGGCCGGGCGGGACTCCGGCTTCGGCTGCGAGCGGGTGCTGCACGGCTTCTTCAGCAGTCAGGGACACCCGGGCCACGTCTGGTTCGACGAGAACGGGACGCCAGCGTCCCAGGCGTTCCTGTCGTCGTCCACCTGCTCGCGGGTCAAGGCATACCAGCGCGACCCGGCCAGCGCCGGGATCGACGAGGTCGTCGCGGTGCACACCGTCACGCACGAGGCCGAGCACCTGTCCGGCGTGCAGTCCGAGGGCGTCGCGGAGTGCCGGGCGATGCAGGCCGACGCCGCCGTGATGGTGGCGCTGGGCGCGCGCCCGGAGACGGCCCAGGCACAGGTGAGGAGCTACCTGGGCCTGATCTACCCGCGGCTGCCCGACGAGTACCGCGGCGCCCAGTGCGTCGACGGTGGCGCACTGGACCTGAGCCCCGGCGACGGGAGCTGGCCCTAGCCCGTCTCGGGCTGTGGCACCGCCGGTTGCGGCGGTTCGGCTGGTGGCTGTGGCGGCGGCTCGGGTGGTGGTTCCTTCGGTGCCTTCGGGTTGGCGCTGACGGAGGTGAAGAAGACCCTCGACCACGCCATCTCGGGGTCCGCGTCGACCAGGAACGCCCGCAGCAGAAGGCTCATCGGCACCGCGAGCAACGCACCCAGGGCCCCGAGCAGGTACGCCCACAGAATGAGGGAGATGTAGGTCATCAGCGTGCTGAGTCCGACCGCGTCGCCGACGAACCGCGGCTGGATGAAGGTCTGCAGCACGACGTTGATCACGCAGTACACCGCGAGCACGGCGAAGAAGGTGCCCCAGCCGCCGGAGAGCAGCCCCAGCAGTGCGGGCGGGATCACCCCGATCACGAAGCCGATGTTCGGGATGAAGTTCGTCAGGAAGGCCAGCAGACCCCAGGTCACAGGCAGCGGCACACCGAGCGCCCACAGCGCGAGCGTGTCGAGGACCGCGACGATCGCGCCGAACACGGTGGTCACGATCAGGTAGCTCATGGTCCCGCTGACGAAACGACTCAACGCGGCCGACAAGTTGGGACGCACCGCGCGCAGCTGCTCGGCCCGCACGTTGGCCAAGGTCACTTCCGCACCGAGGAAGAACAGCAGGGTGACCAGGAAGAACATGTTGCCCAAGGCATCCAGCAGCGAGCTCAGCAGGTCCCCAACGAAACCGAGCAGCCTGCCGAGGTCGAGGTGGCTGAGGGCGGAGTGGACCTGGGTGGTGTCCATTCCGGCCTTCGACGCCGCCGTGGTCGCCGAGTTCACCAGGTCCTCGGCCTGGCCGGCGTACTGGGGCAGCACGGTCGCCAGCTTCACGATCGAGATGGCCACCCCGCCCGCGAGGAGAAGGACGAGGATGTACACGGCCACCAGGGCGACGAGCGTCGCCAGCCAGGCCGGGGCACCCTTGGAGCGCACCCAACGGGGGATCGGCGCGACCGCGATCGTCAGCACCAGGGCCAGCATCGTCGGTGCCACCAGCCCCGACGCGAACTTGATCCCGCCGGCGATGACGATCGCGGCGGCGGTCCCGATCAGGACCACGACCGATCGGGGCAGCGGCGAGCGCACCACCGCCTGCTCGCTCGTCCCGGCAGCGGACATGGCGCTCCCTCCGTTCCTCTTCGCGAACGCTAGGGATCACCGGTACTCACACGCCTCCCCCGGCAAGGGTGAGGCGCACCGACCCGTCAAGACGCATGCTGGGGCCATTCCGGAGCGCGCCGTCGGGGGCGAGCAGCAATCGTTCATGGAGGGCCCTATGGGGGAGTACGCGATCCGCGTCACCGGCCGGCTCTCCAGCGCCCTGGTCAGCGCGTTCCCGACCCTGCACCAGCAACCCCTTCCGGTGCAGACCCTGCTGTGGGGCCCGCTGCCCGACCAGGCTGCCCTGCAAGGAGTGCTGGACCACCTCGACGAGCTCGGGGTCGAGATCCTCGAGGTCACCCAGCTGCCGGACCGCGAGCAGGACGCCGCCCAGGACACCGCGCAGGACCGGCCCGCCTGACCAGTCGCCGGACGCCTCGCGCTCCGGCCGGTCAGGGTCAGCACCGCCGAGTCGTCAGACCTGGAGCAGTCCCGCTTCGCGGGCGGCACGCAGGGCCTCGCCACGCCTGGTCGCGCCGAGCTTGCGGTACAGAGAGGCCAGATGCGTCTTGACCGTGTTCTCGGTGATGAACAAGGTCGAGGCGATGTCGGTGTAGGAGCCGCCGAGTGCGAGCTCGCGCAGCACGTCCACCTCGCGGCTGGTCAGGTCGATCACCGGCACCGGGATCGTCGCTGGTTCGGTGAGGTCGATGGTCGCCGTCGCGAGCGTCTGGGTGCGGTCCCGCCCGCTGCGGCCTTCCCGCCCGCCGCTCAACCGGTCGCGCTCGATCGGCTGGGTCGGGATCGGCTGCACCGCGGCCCTCAGGCCGTGCAGGACGGCCAACAGCTCCTCGGCGCCCTTCGGCGGCGGCTCGGTCGCTGCGGCCTGCGCGACCAGGGCGACGAACGCTGGCTCGCGTCCGGCGTCCGCCAGCACCAGCCGGTGGTGCGGAGTGATCCGGGTGAGTACCCCGTCCAGGTGTACCCGAGCCAGCTCGACGTCGTTGTCCCGCAACGCCATCCAGGTGCGGTACACGGCTGCAGCCGTTCCCGCGGACTGGGCGCGCAGACCCGGTCGCGAGGAGATCAACACCTCGTCCAGGGCTGCCGCGCAGCCTTCGGCGTCACCGCGCAGGTCCATCAGCATGGCGTCGATCACGGCCGCATCCACCGACCGTCCCAGGTCGCGCATCACCGCCGTGCACTCGACGGCGTCCTCGACGTCCTGGTCCAGCACCGCCAGCCAGCCGCGCAGCTCGGTGTACCAACGCCGCAGGAAGCGCGGCACGGCGCCGTGCGCCGGCGGCGGGTTCTCGAGGTAGCCGCGGGCCTGACGGACGTTCCCGGTGTGCGCCAGCAGGTGGCACTCGATCAGGTGGGTCAGCAGCTCGACCGGCACGTCCAGCTCGCCCGACTGGGCAGCCCGGACCAGCGCGACCTGCCGCCGGCAGGTGGTCAGGTCGAGGTCGTTCAGCGCCACCCACGCGTGCGCCACGTGCGCCGAGGCGACGAAAGGCGCCAGGCCGGACGACGTGTGCTCGGCTCGGGCGATCACCTCGCGAGCCCGACGGTCGGCCGCCGAGTAGGAGCCACGGGCCAGGTCCACCAGGCTGGCGTGCGCCAGGGCCTCGACCACCAGCAGGTCGGCCCCCAGTCCTCGGGCCATCACCAGCGCCCGGTCCAGGTGGGTTCGGGCCGACTGCAGGTCGCCCTCCCAGCACTGCACGACTGCGACCTCGATCAGCAGCCAGGCGCGCGCGTGGTCCGCGGCGCCCAGCGTGCCGGCGCGTCCTGACCGACTTGCCGGGGCACGCGCGGCCGGGGCGAGCGCGAGCTGCTCCAGCGCCCGCGAGATCGCGTCGTCGGCCGGCTGCAGCCCGGTCCGGGCGAGCCAGCACAACAGGATCGGCTCGCCCTCCGCCCAGGCGATGCAGGTCGGGTCGGCGTGCTCGGCGCCCATCACCAGCGCCTCGGCGGCCAGCCGGCCGGCCGCCTTGAGGTCGCCGGCACCGCGCCGTTCCAGCGCCCGGAGGACGGCCAGGCCGGCGTTCCCGCGCGCCAGGTCCTCCGGCACCGCATCGAGCGCCTCGGCCACGAACTCGCGTTCGCCGGTCGCGAGCAGGCTCAGGCCATGCACCGAGAGCAGGTCGACCAGCCGGTCGCGCTGATGCAGGTGAGTCGCGTGCAGCAGCGCCGACCCCACGTTGCCGCGCAGCGCGCTGTCGTCGATCACCCGCAGCTCGGCCGCCTCGTGCAGCGCGTGCTCCGGCCCGCCGAGAACCACCCGGCGCCGTAGCAGCTCCTGCAGCAGCGGGTGGTAGCTCCAGGCGGGTGCGCCGGCCTCGTCGACGGCTGCGGTGACCAGGAACCCCTCCGCCGCCATCCGCCCGATCCTCGCGCCGGCATCCGCATCGCCGGACATCACCACCGCGTCGTGCTCGGTCACCAGATCGCTGCTGCAGGTGCACAGCAGGACGTGTCGGGTGTGTTCGTCGAGGGTGTCGAACACCTCGCTGAGCAAGTAGTCCAGAACGGGCTGCTCGGTGCGGGACAACGCCTCTCGAGCCGTCACCGGGTCGCTCGCGGAGGCCACTGCCCGAGCGCCCAGGACGAGCGCCGCGGCCCAGCCCTGCCCGCGCTCGCGGACGATCTCGACGTCGGCGGCGTCCGCGCCGCTGGCGTGCGCGGCGATCAACCGGATCGCTTCGGTATCGGTGAACCGCAGCTGCGCGGCCCGGATGGTGGTCATCTCGTCGGCCAGCTCGAGCCGGACCAGCGGCAGCGGGAGGTCGCGCCGGCTGACCAGCACGACGTGGCAGTGTCCGGCACCGGACGCGACCAGCTCGACGACGAGCCGCAGGTCCGAGGCGCGCAGCAGGTGCGCGTCGTCCAGCACGACCACGCTGCGCGCCTTGGCGCGTTTCGCCTCGGACAGCAGCTCAGCGAGGTCCGGCGTCCCGAGTCGCCCTGATCGCGGGCTGCGGCAGTCGATCCAGAGCACCCGGTGCCGGCGCGAGCTCTGCTGCGCGGCCCAGCCGCGCAGCATCGCGCTCTTGCCGGCGCCTGCGGGGGCGACGACCACCGTGAGGGGTCGCTGCGTGGCGCGGTCCAGCAACTGGTCGAGCCGCGGCCGCGGCACCCAGTTGCCCGGCAGCGCGCGCGCGAAAACGGGTCGCGCCGCGTACCCATCGCCCTCTGCCTGAGCGGCCAAGCCGACCACCCCTCCCCGGTTGGACGACGGGTCAAGAGTGCCTGACGCCCACCGCTAGATCAACAACCACCCCGGCACTGTTCGCATTGCACACATCTCGGAGCGCGAGGAAGCCGCCGGCCGAAATCGGTCGGCGGCTTCCTCGTGACGGCTACTCCTGGTCGAGTCGGACGGTGGCCAGGCTCCAGATGACGAACACGTCCAGGGCGATGATGACGATGCCCCAGAACGGGTAGTAGGGCAGCCACAGGAAGTTGGCCAGCGCCTGCAGTCCTGCGATGAGCATGCCGAGGCTGCGGGCGACGACGTTGCCGGTGAAGATGAACACACCCGCGAGCGCCATGATCAGGCCGACGATCAGATGGATCCAGCCCCACTGGCTCGCGTCGAAGTGCAAGAAGTAGTTGGGCGTGTTGACGAAGAAGTCCTTGCCGTCGATGATCGCGACGAGTCCCTGGAAGAACCCGAAGATCCCGACGGTCATCATCAGGGCGCCGGCGAAGACGCTCCCCCCGCTGGCCCAGCTGGACGATCTGCTGCTGCTCATGCTTCCTCCGTTTTCGGTTCCCGCGAACCCAGCGTCCCCACGAGGTTGAAGCACCCGACCCGCTGCGCGCCTCACCCGTGCCGGGTGAGTGGGGGCACTTCGGGACGGGTCGGGCGACGTCCAGGGTTCGCCTGCTGGACGCCGGCCGCTCACCTGGACGGCGACCGTCGGCTGCGCGGGACTGGTCGGCTGTGGGGCGTTCACGCTCCCTGCGACGAAACGGATGGACATGAGCGCTGCACGATCCCCCCGAAGCCCGCGCCGCACGACAGCGGTCGCCGTCCTGGCCGCGGCCGCCCTGGTCGCCGTCCCGGCTGTCGCGGTGGCCGCCGGACAGCACGCCGACAACACCTCGGCCGCCCGGCACGCCATCACCGGCGGCAAGGCCCGCAACGTCATCCTGCTGATCGGTGACGGCATGGGCGACAGCGAGATCACCATCGCCCGCAACTACCAGGTCGGAGCAGCCGGCCGGCTTGCCATGGACAAGCTCCCGCTGACCGGCGCCTACACGACCTACGCGGTGCAGAAGGCCGACCCGACGCTGCCGGACTACGTCACCGACTCGGCGGCGTCCGGCTCGGGATGGTCGACCGGCCACAAGACCTACAACGGTGCCATCTCGGTGCTTCCGGACGGCACGCCGGTGCCGACGATCCTCGAGCTGGCCAAGAGGGCCGGGTACCGCACCGGCGACATCACCACGGCCGAGCTGCAGGACGCGACCCCGGCGGTGCTCGCCTCGCACGTGGTGAACCGCGACTGCAAGGGCCCCGACGCGATGGCGACCTGCGCGGTCAACGCGGTGGAGAACGGCGGCGCCGGGTCGATCGCCGAGCAGCTGGTCAACACCGGCCCGGACGTGCTGCTCGGTGGCGGCAAGCAGTACTTCGACCAGACCGTGCACGCGGGATCGTTCGCCGGCCAGAGCGTGCTGTCCCAGGCGCAGGCCAAGGGCTACCAGGTGGTCACGGACGCCACCGCCCTGGCCGCGGTGCACCCGGGCGGCAAGGTGCTGGGCACGTTCGCACCGAACAACATGGACCTGGAGTGGGTCGGCCCGGCCGCCTCACCCACCGGGACGCCGTCGTCCACCTGCACGGTGAACCCGGCTCGGACGGCCTCCCAGCCGCACCTGTCGCAGATGGCCGACAAGGCGATCTCGTTGCTGGACAAGGAGTCCAGGGGCAAGCGCAAGGGCTTCTTCCTGCAGATCGAGGGTGCGTCCATCGACAAGCAGGACCACGCGGCGAACGCCTGCGGCCAGATCGGTGAGCACGTCGAGTTCGACAAGGCCGTCCAGCGGGCGCTCGACTACCAGCGCTCGCACCCGGATACGCTGGTGGTGGTGACCGCTGACCACGGGCACACCAGCCAGATCGTCGGGGCCGGTTCGTTGACCACCGGCGCGACGGTGACCCTGCGGACCCACGACGGCGCGGACATGACGATCAGCTACGCGACCGCGCCGCTCAGCGGCTCGCAGCAGCACACCGGCACCGAGGTGCGGATCGCCGCAGGCGGCCCGCAGGCGGCCAACGTCCTCGGCGTCACCGACCAGACCGACCTGTTCTTCACCATGCGGCGGGCACTCGGCCTGGGCTGAGGCTCAGCGCGAGATCCGGTCGCGGCCGGCGACCTTGGCGCGGTAGAGCGCCTGGTCCGCGCGGGCCAGACACGCGGTGAGCGACTCGACGCCGTCCCAGGTGGCCAGACCGAACGAGCAGGTCTGGCCGCCTGGGACACCGGCGCGCAGCCGTTCGAGCGCGAGCACCGCCTCGTCGGCTTTGCTGCCCGGGAGCGCGATGGCGAACTCCTCGCCACCCCACCGGGCGACCAGGTCGACCTCGCGCAGGGTGCCAGTCGTCAGGTCGGCGAACCCGCGCAGCAGCTCGTCGCCGGCCTCGTGCCCGTTCGCGTCGTTGTAGGCCTTGAAGTGGTCCAGGTCGGCCACCGCGAGGGTGAGTGACTCGCCACTGCGCTTGACCTGCCCGATCAGCACCTGCAGCCGCTCGTGCCAGCCCCGGCGGTTCACCAGTCCGGTCAGCGGATCGGTGGTGGCCAGGGACTCGAGCCGCTGGCGGAGCATCGCCCCGGTGAGTGCGGCGCCCGTCTCGGCCGCGAGGGTGGAGACCAACGAGCCGATCCGCTCGTCCAGCGACTGCGCCGGCTCGAGCCAGCCGATCAACAGGATGGCCACGGTCCGGCCGTCCGAGGTGACCGGCTGGCACAGCACCGCTCGGGTGCCGGACAGCTCCGCGAGCGCCTTGCTGACCGCTGAGAAGGCCTGCGCGTCCGGCAGGAAGGCCACCTCGCCGGTGGCGAAGACGCGCCCGATCAGGGTGCCCGGGCCCAAAGCAGTGCGGACGCCCATGGTGTCGATGCCGTCGCAAGCGCTGACCACGAGCTCGTCGCCGTCCGGCTCGACCAGAGCCACCGAGCCGGCGCCGACCAGCTCGCGCACCGCACGAACCACGACCGGGCGCGGGTCGGTGCCGAACTGGGCGCAGCGGGCCACCTTCGCGATCGCGCTCAGGGTCTCCTGCGAGTCGCGCAGCTCCAGCTCGGCCTGCTTGCGGTCGGTCACGTCCTGGATGTGCGCGAGGGTCCAGTCCTGGCCCTGCGGCCCTTCGACGCTGCTCACGCTCAGCCAGGCCCAGCGGACCTCGCCTGAGGGCCGGACGTAGCGCTTCTCGATCCGGACGAAGCCGTTGCCCTCCGCAAGCATGCTCTGCGCCCGGCGATGGCCGTCCAGGTCCTCGGGGTGGGTGAACGGTGCCGTCGAGGAGCCACGCAGCTCGGACTCGGCGCGGCCCAGCAGCTGGCACAGCGCGGCGTTGGCCGCGACGAAGTGGCCGTGCTCGTCGGACAGCCCGATGCCGACCGGCGAGTCCTCGAACATGCTGCGGAACCGACGCTCGGACAGCTCCAGCCGCTCCTTGGTGGCGGACAGCGCGGCCTGCTGGACGCGCTCCTCGGTCACGTCGGCCATGGCCACCACGGCACCGAGCGTCGTCCCGTCGGAGGCGGTCAGTGAGCGGCCGAAGCACAGCGCGTGGGTCGCCTTGCCGCCACGGGGCGCGATCACGATCTCGATGTTCTCGACGTGGCCGTCCTCCAGGGCACGCAGCAGCGGCACCTTGTCCGCGGCGAGCGGCGTGACGCCGTCCACCTCGTAGAGGTCGTACTGGTCCACCCAGTCGCCCGCCCCGACGCCGTCCAGGATGCCGGCGCCGTGCCAGTCGCGAGCCGCCTGGTTGAAGACGGTCAGGTTGCCATCCTGGTCGCAGGCGACGATGCCGACGGCCACGCTGGCGAGCACCGCGTCGAACAGCTCCTGGCGGGTCTCGAGCTCGCGGGCCACCCGCTGCGCCGTGACCCGGCGGTTCTCCGCCCGTTCGGCCTGGTCGGCGCTGAGCCGCGCCGCGCGGTGCTGCTCGAGCAGGCCGAGCAGCACGGTCGCCAGGTCAGTGAGGGCAGCCAGCTGCGTCGGCGCGAGGTCATCGGGCCGGTTGTCGAACAGGCACAGGGTGCCGAGCGCGACCCGGCCTGCGGTGACCAGCGGGATCGAGGCGTAGAACCGCACGTGTCCGAGCTCGCCACCCACCCAGGGGCTGTCCGCGAACCGCGGGTCCATCGACGCGTCGGCCACCACCACCGGCCGGCCGGCAAGGAAGTGCTGGGCGCACATCGAGTCGTCGCGAGGGGTGTCGCGGCCGGCGAAGCCCACTGTGGCGATCTGGCGCTGGTGGGTCCGGTCGATGATGTTGAGGGACACGTTCGGGATGCCGCTGACCTGGGCCGCGAGCCTGAGCAGGGCGTCCAGCTCGGGCCACGAGCGGCCGTCGAGCAGACCGTAGTCGCGCAACGCAGCAAGCCGCCCGGCCTCCTGGTACGGCGGACGGACCTGCGCGGTCCTGGTCTGCACCGGCGTCCTTCCTGGTCGTTGCCGACACAATCGCCGACCCCTTTCAGATCGGCATCATCGCGCCCATGCTGAAGGAAAGGTCACTCCCCCCTCGGCGCTTCGAGCAGGTTCTGCCGCAGCGCCGCGGCCATCCCGGGAGCCAGCGGGAGCCGAGGCACCAGCATGGCTTGGACCGCGTGGTACGCGTCCGGCTTGCCCGGCCAGACCGTGGCCGCCGGCCGGTTCGCGGGGTCGAGCTCGTGCCGCCAGCCGCCTTCGAGATCGAGGAGGTGGCGGTCCGTGTACTGCCACCACTGAGCCAGCTGGTCGAGGTAGGCCGGGTCGCCGGTGCCGCGGTGCAGCGCGGCCGCAGCCGCCATGCCCTCGGCCACCACCCAGTGCATGCGCTGGCGGACGACGGGGTCGCCGTCCCAGTCCACGGTGTAGACGAAGCCGTCGGTGCCGTCCCGGTGCCAGCCGTCCCGCACGGCGGTCTCGAACAGCGACCGGGCTGCCGGAACCAGCCAGTCCGGGGAGCCCCCGCCCCGGGCCAGGGCGGCGTCCAGGTGCAGCAGCAGTCGCGACCACTCCAGGCCGTGGCCGACCGTCGAGCCGAACGGCCGGAACTGGTCGTCGGGGTTGTCCCGGGCGTAGTCCAGGTCCGGCGTCCAGGTCGCGTCGTAGTGCTCGGGCAGGCGCCAGCCGTGGGCACGCGCTTCGGCGTCGATCAGCCGGCCGGCGATCCTGGACGCTCGGTCCAGCCAGCGCGGGTCGCCGGTCGCGTCGGCCACGGCGAGGAACGCTTCCACCGAGTGCATGTTGGCGTTGGCCCCGCGGTAGCCGTCCAGCTGCTGCCAGGCGCCGTCCCACTGCTCGACGCAGGCGCCTGCCTCTTCGTCCCAGAAGTGCTCGTCGCACATCGCGACGGCTTCGGCCAGCAGCTGCTCGCCGCCGGGGACCGACGCCTGCACGGCGGTCGAGCCGGCGAGCAGCACGAAGGCATGGTCGTAGGCGAGCTTCTGGTCCGCCAGGGGGTTGCCGTCGGCGTCCACCGCGCTCCACCAACCACCGTTGGTGTCGTCGTGCAGCAGCCCGGTCAGCGCTTGGACGCCGCGCTCGGCCAGCGCGAGGGCGCCGTCCGTGCCCAGCAGGTGCGCCAGGCCGAAGACGTGGGTCATCCGGGTGTTGATCAGCAGCAGCACGGGTTGGGTCGGGTCGGGGACGCCGGCATCGTCCATCCAGCCGAAGCCACCGCGGGGGTCGACCGCCCCCATCGCGAAGGCGATCAGCCGGCGGCACTCGGCGTCCAGCGTGGCCGGGGTCGGGGGTGCGGGGTTCACCCGGGACATCCTGCTCCTTCCCCGGCCCGTCCGGCGGACGAACCTGCGCGCGCTCCGGTCTTGACGGGTCGGCCTGCGCGGACCTAGGTTCCGGTACTGCCAAGAAAGTTTCCTACTAGTAGGAGCCAGGGTGAGCACGTCCTTCGCCGCCGGACCCCCCGGACTGCTGCGTGCCCTCAACGCACGTGCGGTGCTCGAGACCGTGGCCGCGGACGGACCGCTGACCCGCTCGGCCGTCGCCGCCGCAACCCAGCTGTCGAAGCCCACCGTCGCGGCCTGCCTGGCCACCCTGCTCGAGCGCGGAGCGGTGTGCGAGGACGGCGCGGTCAGCGGCCGCAAGGGCCCGGCGGCGACGCTCTACCGGATCGCACCCGAGGCGGTGTGGGCGATCGGCGTGGACATCGGCCACGACCGGGTGCGCGCCGCCATCGTGGACGCGGCCGGCGAGCAGCGCGGCCAGCTGGACGTCGCGGTGCAACGCACCCGCCGCACGCTCACCACCCAGGTGCTCGACCTGTGCGAGAGACTCGCCGCCGCCGCCGGCACCACGGTGCCCGAGGTGCGGCACGTCGTGGTCGGCGTGCCGGGTGCGGTGGGCGACGACGGCTCGCTGGCCTTCGCCGACGCACTACCGGACGACGGCACCGGGCTGGTCGCGGCACTGCGCGAGCGGGTGCCGGCCCCGATCACCTTCGACAACGACGTGAACCTGGCCGCGGTGGCCGAGCTCGACGAGCACCCCGAGGTCGAGGACTTCGCGCTGGTCAGCGTCGGTGCCGGGATCGGTGCCGGCCTGGTGATCGGCGGCCGCTTGCACCGGGGCGTGGGCGGAGCGGCCGGCGAAGTGGGCTTCCTGCCCGGCTGCCTGCCCCACCCCGAGCACGCACCGCAGATGCTGGAGCACGAGGTCGGCGGCGAGGTGGTCACCCGGCTGGCCCGCGGCGCAGGGCTGGCGGCCACCGATGCCCGCGCCGTGTTCGACCAGGCCCGGTCGGGTGATCCGGCCGCCGTCGCGGTGGTCGACACCACCGCCCGGGGCATCGCCTTCGCGGTGGCCTGCCTGGTCGCGGTGGTGAACCCCTCGCGGGTGGTCCTCGGCGGCTCGGTGGGGAGCAACGCCGACCTGCTGCTCGACCCGGTTCGCACCCATCTGTCCACCTTCACCACCTTGCCCGTGCCAGTGGTCGCCTCGTCAGTCGGCGCCCAGGCGGTGCTCCGCGGCTCCCTGGCCACGGCCGCTCGCCTGGCCCGGGAGTCAGCCTTCGCCACGTTCGCCAGCCCGGCCTCCGACCCTCATCTGCCCGCCCCGCAGCACCTCGTCGCCCAGGAGTTCTGATGCCCGCACCTGCCCGTCCGTCGTCCGCCCTGCTCGTCGCCTCCGTCGCGGTGCTCGGCCTCGGCCTCGCCGCCTGCACGTCCTCGGCCAGCAACGACGCCTCGCCGAAGACCGCCATCGCGACCACCGAGAACCACGCCCCCACCACGATCAACGTGTGGACCTTCAACCACCTGCCGCAGGAGGTCACGGCCTTCAAGGCCGCCCTGGAGCGGCTGCACGCCAAGTACCCGTGGCTGACGGTGAACTTCGTGCCGAACAAGGACGACGCCGCGTTCGGCAAGGCGGTGGCAGCCGGCCAGGCGCCGGACGTGTTCGTCTCGACGTCCCCCGACAACGTCGGGAAGTTCTGCTACAACGGCACGGTCGCCCCACTGGACGACTACCTGAAGGCCGCCAAGGTGGACGTCGACGCGACGTTCCCGAAGGCGGCGCTGGTCTACACCCGGTTCCAGGACAAGCAGTGCGCGCTGCCGCTGCTGGTCGACGCGTACGGGCTCTTCTACAACAAGAAGATGCTCGCCGACGCCGGGGTGACGCCGCCCAAGACGCTGTCCGAGCTGACCGCCGCGGCCAAGAAGCTCACGGTCAAGAACAAGGACGGCTCCATCAAGCGCTTCGGTTTCGTCTCGCGTTCGGACTACAACAGCAACAACTCGCTGTACGACGGCGTGCAGGCCGGCACGCAGTACTACGGCACGGACGGCAAGTCGACCCTCGGCCAGGACGCCCGCTGGAACAAGATCATGCAGTGGGACCGCGATCTCAACGACTGGTACGGCAACGGCCAGGTCTCCCGGTTCGTCGCCAAGTTCCAGCCGCACACCGACGACGCGAAGAACCCGCTGATCACCGGCGACGTCGCGATGGAGGTGGACGGCGAGTGGCACGTCGGTGAGATCGCCGACGCCAAGACGTCCCTGGACTACGGGGTCGTCCCGGTGCCGATGCTGGACGACGTCAAGGACACCTACGGCGCGGGCACCGCGGTCGGCACGGTCGCCTACCTGCCGGCCGGGTCGAAGCACAAGCAGGAGGCGTTCTTCGCGCTCCAGCAGCTGACCACCGACACGGAGTTCCTGACCAGCCTCGCCGACACCGTCTACAACATCCCGAGCACCTTCGACTCGTTGAGCGCGTGGGACAAGAAGGACGACGAGCACTGGGGACCGCTGGTCGCGATCTTCGCCAACAAGGGCTCGTACTACAAGCAGCTCACCCCGGCCGGCGACGAGGATGCCATCACCTGGGGCACCGCGCGCCAGCAGTACGAGACCGGCAAGTCCAACGACCTGCAGGGCCTGCTGAAGTCCACCGGCGCCAAGATCGACAAGATCAACGAGGACGCGGTCGGATGACCTCCACCTCCGTCGCGCGGCGCCGGGGGGCCACCCGGCGCCGCCGCCGGGGCAGTCCGAGCCGGTCGCCCTGGGGTGCGGTGCTGGTGATGATCTCGCCCTTCCTGGTCGGCCTGGCCGTCTTCACGCTCTACCCGGTGGTGACGACGCTCTACTACTCGTTCACGAACTTCCAGCTCGGCTCGCTTCGGCCCACCCAGTTCGTGGGACTGCGCAACTACGAGCGGCTGTTCAGCGACTCGGACACCTTCTGGGTCGGCGTGCGGAACACCTTGTGGATGGTGCTGATCATGGTGCCGCTGCGCACCGTGTGGGCGATGTTCGCCGCCTGGGTGATCGGCTCGGTCAAGCGCGGTCAGCGGGCGTACCGGACGCTGTTCTTCATCCCGGCCATCGTGCCGATCGTGGGCACCTCGCTGGCCTTCATCGTGATGCTCAACCCGTCCGGGCCGGTCAACTACCTGCTCGCCAAGGTCGGCATCCAGGGGCCGTCCTGGTTCGGCGACCCGGCGTGGGCCAAGCCGAGCCTGGTGCTGATAGCGCTGTGGGCCTGCGGCGACGTCATCGTGATCTTCTCGGCGGCCATGCTCGACGTACCCCGTGAGCTGTACGAGGCGGCGGACCTGGACGGCGCGGGCCGCTGGCAGCGGTACCGGCACATCACGCTGCCGTTCCTGTCGCCGGTGATCCTGTTCAGCGTGGTGACCGGGATGATCTACACGTTCCAGTACTTCACCGAGGCCTTCGTCGTCTCCGGCTCGGCGAGCGCGGTGCAGGACTCCTCGCATCTACTCGGCTACCCCGACCAGTCGCTGCTCTTCTACACCACGGACCTGTACCAGCAGGGCTTCGTGTACTTCAAGACCGGCTACGCCTCGGCGATGGCGTGGCTGCTGTTCCTGGTCATCTTCAGCGCGACGGTCCTGATGCTGCGGATGTCGCGGTCGCTGGTGCACGACAGCGGGCGGCCCTGATGGTCACCGCGGTGAGTTCCGGCATGGCTGCCTCGGCGGCGCGCGAGCACGCCCGTCGTCCGCTGCGGCACCGGGTGCTGGAGGGGGTGGGCGAGCACGCGCTCCCGGTGGCGCTGTCGCTGGCGTTCATCCTCCCGTTGGCGGTGTGCGTGCTGACCGCGGTGATGACCCAGGAGCAGGCCGGCACGGGCGAGCTGTGGCCCCGGCCGCTGCACTGGGGCAACTTCCGCGAGGTCTTCGAGGTCATGCCGTTCGCCCGGGACCTGTGGAACACGTTGGTGTACGCCGGGTTGAGCGCCTTCGGCATCGTCGTGTCGTCCGTGCCGGTGGCCTACGCGGTGTCTCGGATGCGTTGGCGCGGAAGGAACGCGTTCTTCGTCGTGGTGCTGGCCACCATGATGATCCCGGCCCAGGTGACCAGCCTGCCGCTGTACGTGATGTACGCCCACCTGGGGTGGATCGGCACCCTCAAGCCGTTGATCGTGCCGGCCTTCTTCGGGGACGCGTTCAGCATCTTCCTGCTTCGCCAGTTCTTCCTGACCCTGCCGGAGGAGACGATCGAGGCGGCCCGGGTGGACGGCGCGAGCGAGTTCCGCATCCTGCGGCAGGTGGTGGTCCCGATGGCCCGGCCGGCCCTGGCCGCGGTCGGGCTGTTCGCGTTCATGTTCGCCTGGAACGACTTCTACAACCCGTTGCTGTACAGCGGGAACAGCACCAACGGGCAGACCCTGGCCGTCGGGCTCGCCGGGCTCGCCAAGAGCGCGCACCAGTCCGCGTACCAGCTGCAGATGGCCGCCTCACTGATGTTCCTGCTGCCGGTGCTGCTGCTCTTCCTCAGTGCGCAGAAGGTGTTCATCCAGGGCATCGCCATGTCGGGCAACAAGGGCTAGCAGAGGATGATGAAGCGATGAGGATCGCCGTGATCGGTGGCGGCAGCACCTACACACCCGAGCTGGTCGAGGGTTTCGCGCGCCGCTCGGACGTGCTGGCGGTCGACGAGCTGGTGCTGCACGACGTCGACGCCGACCGGCTCCAGGTGGTGGGCGGGCTGGCCGAGCGCATCCTGCGCCGGACCGGCTTCACCGGCCGGCTGGTCACCACCTCCGATCGCAGCGCGGCGATCGACGGCGCGAGCGCCGTCCTGGTGCAGCTGCGGGTCGGCGGTCAGGGCACCCGGCTGGTCGACGAGACACTGCCGAACAAGCGCGGCGTGATCGGCCAGGAGACCACGGGCCCAGGCGGTTTCGCGAAGGCGCTGCGCACCGTGCCGGTGGTGCTGGACATCGCCGACGAGGTCCGACGACGAGCGCTGCCGGACGCCTGGATCGTGGACTTCACCAACCCGGTGGGCATCGTCACCCGCGCACTGCTGGACGAGGGCCATCGAGCGATGGGCCTGTGTAACGTGGCAATCGGCTTCCAGCGCCGGTTCGCGGCTCGCTTCGGGGTGCCGGCGGACCAGGTGCGGCTCGGCCATGCCGGGCTGAACCACCTGTCCTGGATCCGGTCCGTCGAGGTGGACGGGGTGGACCGGCTGCCCGAGCTGTTGGCCGGACCGTACGCCCAGGAGCTGGCCGGCGAGCTCGGCCTGCCGGTGCGGGCGCTGTCGGTGCTGGGCGCGATCCCGTCGTACTACCTGCACTACTTCTACTGCACCGACCACGAGCTGGCCGAGCAGCAGTCCGGCGAGCACCGTGCCTCGAAGGTGGCCGACATCGAGCGCGAGCTGCTCGCGATGTACGCCGACCCCACGCTGGACCACAAGCCGGCACTGCTCGAGCAACGCGGCGGCGCCTACTACAGCGAGGCCGCAGCGGCGCTGGTGACCAGCCTGCTCACCGGCGACGGCGCGCACCACTACGTGGACGTGCGCAACGCGGGGACCATCGCCGGGCTGCCGGACGAGGCGGTCGTCGAGGTGCCGTGCCACGTGGACACCGCCGGCGCCCACCCGGTCGCGGTCCCGGCGCTGCCACCGGAGATGCTGGGGCTCGTGCAGGCCGTGACCGCCTACGAGACGCTGACCGTCGAGGCAGCCCGGACCGGCGATCCGGACGTCGCGCTGCGGGCCCTGGTGGCCCACCCGCTGGTGCGTCAGTGGGACCTCGCCGTCGACCTGCTGGGCGACCTGCTCGCGGCCCACCGGGGCTTCCTGCCCGCCTTCGCCGGAGCAGCCCGTGGCTGACCTGGTGCTGGGCCTGGACGGGGGCAACAGCAAGACGGACGTCGTGCTCGCGGACAGCACCGGCCGGGTGCTCGCTCACGAGCGCGGGCCAGGCACCCGGTCGCACGTGGACGGGGTCGACACCATGGTCGACGGTCTCGCCGTCCTGGTGGACCAGGTGCGGGCCAGCGCGGGAGTGCCGGCGTCCGAGCCGGTCACCGTCGGTGCGTTCTACCTCGCCAACCTCGACCTGCCCGAGGCCGAGCGCGAGGCGCAGCGGGCGATCGCGGCCCGCGGGCTGGCCCAGCAGGTGGTGGTCGGCAACGACACCCTCGCGGTGCTGCACGCGGGGGCGCTGGACGGCTGGGGAGTCGCGGTGGTGTCCGGGGCCGGGATCAACGCCATCGGCGTCGACCCCGAGGGCGGGGTCGCCCGGTTCCTGGCGCTGGGCGAGATGACCGGCGACTGGGGCGGCGGGTGGGCCGTGTCGGTGACCGGGATCGGCGCCGCGGTGCGGGCCGGCGACGGACGCGGGCCGGCGACGCTGCTCGGCGAGCGCCTGGCCAAGCACTTCGGTCGGGCCAGCGTGGAGCAGGTGGCGATCGAGGTAGCCGACGGCACCATCGGCCAGCACGACGTGATCACCGCTGCGCCGGTGGTCTTCTCGGCCGCGGTGGACGGCGACGACGTGGCGGTGGGGATCGTGTACCGGCTCGCCGACGAGGTGGTGGAGTTCGCGCTGGCCGCAGTGAACCGGTTGCGGCTGAACGACATCGAGGTTCCGGTGGTGCTCGGCGGCGGAACCCTGCAGCACGGTCCGGCCCTGCTGCTGGACCGGATCACCGATCAGCTGGCGCGCCAGGTTCCGCGTGCTCGACCTCGGGTGCTGGACGTCCCACCGGTGGCCGGCGCCCTGCTGTCGGCGCTGGCCAGCTGCGGTGCCGCGCCCGACGTCCTGGTCCGGGCGCGGGCCGCGCTCGCGACCCCCTGACGTCTCAGCGCCAGGCCGCGAGCAGGTCCTGCGGGCCGAGGACGGTGACACCCTCGACGTGGGATCCCGCGCGGGAGACGGCGAGCAGGGGCGTTGCGTCCTCGGCTCCGGGGAGCTGCGCCCGATGCCGCACCAGGCGAGCGAGGTCGTCGGTGTCGAAGGGCCGCCGCTCCAACCACTTGATGGACCCGACCGCGTGGACCCGCCGCGCAACTGGGCCGCGATCAGTGACGACCAGGTCGATCTCCGGGTCGTTGGTCCTCGTCCAGAAGGCACCGACACTGGCCGATCCCACGGGAAGGCGGTCGGGCAGACGGCGCAATGACTCTCGCACCAGCGGTTCGATCGCCCTGCCGCGCCATGACGTCCAGGACCTGGTGATCCGGGCCAACAGCAGATCGCCACGTCCGCGTTCGATCTCGTCGAGGTGGGGGCCGACGAAGGTCAGCCAGAACTGCAGGTAGGGGTCGGCCACCCGGTACCGCTTCTCGCTCGGGGCACGGGTCGACAGTGGCTGGTCCACCGACACCACCCGCTTGTCGCGCAGGGTCGTGAGGGAGCGGTTCAACGACGCCGGCTGCAGCCCACCGGCCGCCCGGCCGATGTTCGCGAAGGTCCGCTCGCCGGCCCCGATCGCACCGAGGACGAACCGCGCCTGGACCTCGGTCGGGAACTCCGCTGCGAGCGCTCGCTCTGCGGAGACCACCAGAGCGGACGTCGGGTCGGCCGTCGCCTTGGCGAGGTAGCGCCGCAGGGTGAGGCCGGACTTCCACTCCGCGCAGATCATCGGGAGCCCACCAGTGACCAAGTGCGCGTCGAACGCCTGCGCGGCGTCGAGATCCAGCATCGCCGCGACCTCGGCCGGGGACAGCGGTGGCACCACCATCTCGGTGGCGCGCTGGTGGAAGGGCCGCCCGTACTCGTTCAAGGCCTCCATCATGGCCAGGTCGGAGCCGATTCCGACGAGGAGGACGCGACGCCGGGACAGTTCGCGGTCGAAGAGCTTCTGCAGGGTGCCCTCGAAGGCCGGATCGCCCACCGTCAGGTAGGGCAGCTCATCCAGGACGACGACGCTGCCCGTCTCGGGCACCGCGGACGCGAGCAGGCGCAGCGCCGCGTCCCACGAGGTCGGCACGACCTCGCGGAACAGCGCGGCGTTGGGCAGGTCGGAGGCGGCGACCTCCTCAGCGAACAGCGCCAGCTCCTCGCGCACCGAACGGCCCGACGCGGTGAAGTACACGTGCGGCACCTCGGCTCGGGCGACGAACTCCTCAACGAGGCGCGACTTGCCGACCCTGCGCCGGCCGCGCAGCAACAGGGCCTTGCCCGGCTTGCGATCCTGCGCCTCGACGACGTCGGCGAGCAGCCCCGCAAGCCGGCCGAGCTCCACGTCGCGACCGACGAACGCCATGACCCATCCTCTCCTGATCTGGTATCGCCGATGATAGTACCATTGATGTTACTTATGAGTCGACGGGCCATGCCGGATTCTGCCCTCTACGCTGGTCGGGACCCCGAAGCCACGAAGGACGTCGATGCTGCACGCCAGGCGCAACCCCAGCGCCCACCCGTCGATGTTCGCCCTGGTCCTGGTCACCGGAATCGGCCCTCTTGCGGTCGACACCTACGTCGCCGGCCTGCCCGAGCTGCAGCACTCGCTCAACACGTCCGCGACCATTGCCCAGCTCAGCCTGACCGCGTTCATCATCGGCGTAGGGCTGGGTCAGATCACCTTGGGGCCGTTCAGCGACGGGCACGGACGGCGACCGCTGCTGGTCTTCGGCACGGTCGTGTTCACCGCGGCGTCGATCGCCTGCGCGCTGGCGCCGACCGGCCCGACCCTGGTG
The DNA here is from genome assembly GCF_049994355.1 of Angustibacter sp. McL0619. Taxonomy (NCBI): domain Bacteria; kingdom Bacillati; phylum Actinomycetota; class Actinomycetes; order Kineosporiales; family Kineosporiaceae; genus Angustibacter; species Angustibacter sp. McL0619. Next base: position 4,469,226 of record NZ_CP188257.1, read on the forward strand.
GCCTTCCGACTGGTGCAGGGCCTGGTCGCCGGCTGCGGCATCGCGGTCGGGCGGGCCGTGGTCAGCGACCACTACGAAGGGGACGCCGCGGCCGCTCGCTACGGGACCCTGTCGGCCATCGTGTTCCTGGGGCCGGTGGTAGCACCCGCGATCGGCGGGCTCATCCTCACCGTGGGCAGCTGGCGCACCATCTTCGCCTTCCTCAGCCTGCTCGGCGTGGTGATGGTCACTGCGGTCGTGCTGCTCATCCCGGAGTCGCTGCCACCGCAGCGCCGGCAGGGCCACGGCGTCGAGCACATGCTCGCGCGGATGGCCGACCTGTCCCGGGACTGGCATTTCATGCGCCACGTCGTCGTGCAGTGCCTGGCCACGGCCGGGTTCTTCACCTACATCGGCGGCTCGTCGTTCGTGCTCGAGACGACGTACGGCATCACGCAGACCGCCTACGCCCTGCTGTTCGCGACCAACGCCGCGGCGATGGCCCTGTCCAGCCTGGTCTTCCGGATGCTGGTGGTCCGGGTCGGTGCCGCTCGGCTGCGCACCGCCGGGGTACTGACCGCCTGCCTGGCCAGCGCCGGGCTGGTCGTCGTCGCGCTGGGTGACCCCGGTGCGAGCTCACCGCTCGCGCTGCCCTGGGTGCTGCTGTGCGTCGTCGTGGCGAGCATGGGGTGGTCCATCCCGGGCACCACGGCGTTGGCGCAGCAGGCCGGGCGACGCTCGGGCGGCACGGCGGCGGCGCTGCAGGGCGGCCTCACGTTCCTGGTCGGCGCACTGGTCACCCCGCTTACCGGCATCGTCGGATACGACTCGCTGCTGCCGATGGCCACGCTGATGCTGGGCTTCTTCGCGCTCGCCACCTGCTGGTTGTTCGGCAGCGGCAGCACGCACGCCTGAGGCGACTCAGACCAGGGCTGCGCCCGCCGCCTCCAGCGCCTGCGGGTCGCCGGCTTCCACGACCTCACGCAGGCCGAGCGCACGCACGCCCGCGTCGTCCAGGTCGCGTCGCCCCACCACGGCGACCACCGGCACGCCGCGCCGCGCTGCTCGCTGCGCCACTACGGCGACGAGCTTGCCCTGAGCGGTCTGCGCGTCCAGCCGCCCCTCGCCGGTGACCACCAGGTCGACACCGGACAGCCGCTCGTCGAAGCCCACCGCGTCCAGCACCGCGTCCGCACCGGACACCAGGTCCGCGCCGTACACCGCCCACAGCGCGCCGGACAGCCCACCGGCCGCACCCGTCCGGCGGATGCCGCGAGGGTCGCGAGGCAACCGTCCGGCGAGGGTGTGCAACCGCGAGGTCAAGGCGGCCACCTGGGCCGGGGTCGCACCCTTCTGTGGCCCGAACACCTCGGCCGCTAGCTCGAACGGGGTCCGGACGTCGCAGAGCACCGTCAGCGCAGCGCCGCCGACCCCGCCCGCCTCGTCCAGTGCCGCGAGCGCCCCGGCACCGCCGTCCGTGGACGCGCTGCCACCGACGCCCACCAGCACCTCCCGGGCCCCGGCCGCGACCGCCGCGGCGATCAGCTGGCCGGTGCCGAAGGTGCTGGCGCGCAACGGGTCCCGTCGGTCGGCGGGCACCAAATGCAGTCCACTGGCCGACGCAGTGTCAAGTGCGGCCCGGCCGCCGACGAGCAGAAGCTCCGCCTCAACCAGGTCACCGAGCGGGCCGGCCACCGAGTAGCGCACCAGCTCGCCACCCCAGGCCGCGTGCAGGGCCGCCGTCGTGCCCTCGCCGCCGTCGGCGAGGGGGCAGCTGACGACGTCCGCGCCCGCTCCGGTCAGCCCGGCGGTGAGGGCCTCGGCGACGGTCAACGCACTCATCGTCCCCTTGAAGGAGTCCGGCGCCACCAGCACCCGAGGTTGGCTCACCCGGCCACGCTAGACGCATCGGACCTAGGCTCGGCCCATGACCAGCGACGCGACGACCACCGTGCGGTTGACCCAGTACGGCCACGGCGGCGGGTGCGCGTGCAAGATCCCGCCGGGAGAGCTCGAGCAGATGGTCGCCGGGCTGGGCGGTGCCGCCGACTCGGACCTGCCCTTGTTGGTTGGCCTGGAGCACTCGGACGACGCCGCCGCCGTGCAGGTCCGCGACGACCTCGCGGTCCTGTCCACCACCGACTTCTTCACCCCGGTGGTGGACGACGCCTACGACTGGGGACGGATCGCCGCGACCAACGCGCTCTCCGACGTCTACGCGATGGGCGGACGACCTGTGCTCGCGGTGAATCTGCTCGGCTGGCCGCGCGAGAGCCTGCCGACCGAGCTGGCCCGCGAGGTGCTGCGCGGCGGCGCGGACGTGGCGCGCGTCGCCGGCTGCCACCTGGCCGGGGGCCACTCGATCGACGCACCGGAGCCGATCTACGGCCTCGCGGTGACCGGCCTGGCCCACCCGGACCGGCTGCTGCGCAACGACTCCGGCGAGGCCGGGATGCCCCTGAGCCTGACCAAGCCGCTCGGTGTCGGTGTGCTGAACAACCGGCACAAGAATACCGGCGAGGTGTTCGAGCACGCCATCGCGTCGATGACCACGCTGAACGACGCCGCCAGCAGAGCCGCTGTCGCGCAGGGACTTCGCGCCGCCACCGACGTCACGGGCTTCGGCCTGCTGGGGCACACCTTCGAGCTGGCCCGGGCCAGCGGGGTCACCGCCCGGATTCACGCGGCTGCGGTGCCCTACCTGGACGGCGCCCGCGAGTCGGCCGCCGCGGGGTACGTCCCGGGCGGGACGCGACGGAACCTGGACTGGGTGCGCCCGCACCTCGACCCCGGCAGCGCGGACGAGCTCGAGCTGCTGCTGCTCGCCGACGCGCAGACGTCCGGCGGGCTGCTGGTGGTCGGCGAGGTGCCCGGCGCCGTCGTCATCGGTGAGCTGGTGCCTGCGGTCGCGGGCGTGAGCCTCCAGGTGCGCTGACCTCGAGCACCCGATCGGCGAGTGTGCCGACGGCCTCGTAGTGCGTCGCGACCACCACGGCGACCCCGACCGTACGAGCGTGCTCGCGCAGGGCGAGCAGCAGGTCCTGCGCGGACGTCGGGTCCAGGTGCTCGGTCGGCTCGTCGAGCAGCAGCACGTCACTACCGACCAGCAGGGCGCGCGCGACCAGCAGACGTCGGCGCTCTCCCCCGGACATCTCCCGCGGTGACACCGCGGCGTCCAGACCCGAGGCCAGCCCGGCGAGCCACCCGCCCAGGCCCACGACGTCCAGCGCGTGCCGCAGCTCGCGGTCTTCGGCGTCACCGCGAGCCACCAGCAGGTTGTCCCGCAACGTGGTGCTGAACACGTGGGCGTCCTCGGCGGTGTACGTGACCGCACGACGGAGCTGCTGGGCGCTCCAGTCGGTGGTGTCGACGCCCTGCGCGCGAACGCTGCCGGCGACCGGAGCGAGCAGCCCGGCGAGGGTGAGCAGCAACGAGGTCTTGCCGCTGCCGCTCGGTCCGGTGACCGCCAGCAGCTCGCCGGGGTGCACCGTCAGGTCGAGCCCGCCCATCGCCTCGGGACGGCCCGGCCACCCGCAGGCCAACGCCCGCGCCTCCAACAGCGGTGCCCGGGAATCGGGCTGCGCCGACAGGCTCGCCGGCACGCGGCGCGCGGGTGCTGCCTCCAGCAGCGGCTGCAGCCGGCCGGCCGCCAGAACTCCTCGACCCACCGCGCCGGCCGCGGTAGGCAGCGGGGAGATGGCGTCGGCCAGGGCCAGTGGCACCAGCGTCACGACTGCGAGCAGCACCGGACTCATCCGGCCAGCCTGCACCGCAACGGAACCGGCGACCAGGGCGGCGACCATGGCGACAGCGGTGGCGGACGTGCTGACCGCCACCGCCCAGGCGCCCGGGCGGGTGGCCGCGTCGAGGGCCGCGGACCTGGCGGCATCGACCGCGTCGGCTCGCGACAGCCGGTGGTCGGCCTGCCCGCTGACCGTCAGCTCGGCGCAGTGGTCGAGCAGGTCGTGCGCCTGGGCGGCGAGCTCGTCCGCGGACTCCTCGACCACCCGCTGGGAGCGTGCCGCCGCGACCCCGCCGAGCAGCGCGGCACCGACCACCCCGACGGCCAGGCAGCCGGCGAGCAGCAGACCGGCCACCGGATCCAGAGCGGCGACGAGGACGCAGGACGCCGCGCCGACACCGATCCCGACGGCGAACGGCTGCAGTCCGCGGACCAGCACATCACTCAGGACGTCGACGTCCGGGCCGATCCTGGACATCAGCTCCCCGCGCCGCAGCCCGACCACGAGGCTGCGGTCAGCCTCGGAAACCCGCCGGTACAGCTGCGCTCGCAGTCGCACCGCGCCGCGCAGCGCCACGTCGTGCGAGGCCAGCCGCTCCAGGTAGCGGAAGACACCACGGGCGATGCCGAGCGCGCGAACCGCGACTATCGCCACGGACAGCGCGATCAGGGGCGGGTGCTCCGCGGCCCGCGAGATCAGCCACGCCGCCGTCACAGTCAGCGCCACCCCGCTACCCAGGGCGAGCACACCGGCCATGACGGCAAGAGCGACCCGGGAGGCCGGCGGCGCCATGGCCGCCAACGCGGTCCGCAGGGCGCTCACCGTGCCACCTGCTCGTGGTCGTCGTGCGGCGGCGCAGACACCGCTGCGAGCTCGACCACGGTGTCCGCCAGGGCGGCCAGGGCGGTCCGGTGTGACATCACCAGGACCGTGCGGCCGGTGTCCCGCAACGTCTTCAGCACCTCGGACACGACCTGCTCGCTGGCCGCGTCGAGGTGAGCCGTCGGCTCGTCCAGCACCACCAGTGGTGCCTGGCTGAGCAGCACCCGCAGCAGCGCCAGCCGCTGCCGCTGCCCGGCCGACAGTCCCACGCCGTCACGGCCGATCCGGGTGGTCCAGCCCTGCGGCAGCTGAGCCAGGACGGACGTGAAACCGGCCGCCGCCGCTGCCCGGTCGAGGGTCGCGCCGTCCGGCTCGGCTCGCCCGGACCCCCGCCCTGCAGCCCCGCCGTCGAACAGGAGCGCGTTCTCCCGCACCGTTCCCGGCACTAGCACCGGATGCTGTCCGAGCCAGGCGATCTGGCTCCACCAGGTCCGGGCCTGCAGGTCGGCCAGCGACGTCCGACGTCCCACCGGCTCCACGACGTGCACAGTTCCGTCGTCCGGGTCGCGCAGCCGCAGGACGAGCTCGGCGAGGGTGGACTTGCCGGAGCCGCTTGGTCCGACCACAGCGGTGACCGTGCCGGGACGCAGGGTCAGGCTCGCGCCGTCCGGCGCCGCCGCGGCCCGACCCTCGTGCAGCACCACGACGTCCCGGACCTCGATGCTGCAGCCGTGCAGGTCCGGTGCGGGAAGGTCGCCGTCGGCGGGCAAGGGCAGCTCGAGTACCGCGAAGGCCTGGTCCACCGCCGTGATCCCGTCGGTGCTGGCGTGGAAGTGGGTGCCGACCTGGCGCAGCGGAAGGTACACCTCCGGCGCCAGCACCAGCACCAGCAGCGCGGTCTGCAGGTCCAACGAGCCCGCGAGCAACCGCAGGCCGATACCGACCGCGACCAGAGCGACCGACAGGGTGGTCAGCAGCTCGAGCACGAGCGCCGACAGGAAGGCGCTGCGCAAGGTGGCGTTCGTCGCCTGCCGGTGCGCCTCGCCGAGCTCGCGAACCCGTTGCGCGGGACCGATCTCACGTCCGAGCGTCACCAGCGTGGGCAGTCCGACGAGCAGGTCGAGCACCTGGGTGCTGAACCGCTGAGCCGCCGCCAGCCGACGCTGCGAAGCCTGCTGGGTCATCCAGCCGACCAGCGCCATGAAGAGCGGGACCAGTGGCAGCGTCACGGCGATCAGCACGCCGGACAGCAGGTCCTGGGTCAGCACCACCACCAGGAGCATCGGGGTGACCACAGCGGTCAGCAGCAGCTGCGGCAGGTAGCGGGACAGATACGGCCGCAACCGTTCCAGCTCGTCGGTGACCAGCCCGGCGGTGGCGGTCGCGCCCTGCGCGGTCTCGCCCGCGGCCGGCCCGAGCGCGACGACGTGCCCCAGCACCCGTTGGCGCAGAGCGGAGATGACGGACGTCGCCGCCCGTTCGCCGTACCGCTCCTGCGTCCAGGAGACCACCACCCGACCCAGTACGACGACGGACAGCGCGGTCAGCCGGCGCCGCTGCGAGGCGACGTCGGCACCATCGACGACCGCGGAGACCACCAGTGCGAGCAGCACCGCCTGGGCCAGCACCAGGACGCCGGTCAGGACACCGAGCGCCCCGGTGGCGAGCACGTACCTGCGCGCGGGGGTGATTTCGCGCAGCAGTCGCGGGTCCAGCGAGCGCACGCCGGCTCAGCCGCGTTGCGGCTGTCGGGGCAACCCGCCGGCCGGCGGCAGATGGGCGGTGCTGAGCCGCTGCCGGAAGACCCAGTACGTCCACCCCTGGTAGACCAGCACGATCGGGGTGAGCACCACGGCGACCCAGGTCGTCACCTTGAGCGTGTACGGCGTGGACGACGCGTTCGTGGTCGTGAGGTTGAAGGCGGCGTCGGTGCTGGACGGCATCACGTTCGGGAACAGGCTGCCGAACAACAGCACGACTGCCCCGACGATGACGACGGTGGTGGCCACGAAAGCCAAGCCCTCCCTGCGGGTCATCGCCGCGCCCATCGCGCCGGCCAGCGCGAGCGCGGCGACCACGACGACCACCCACGTCCAGGCCTTCCCGTGTGCCAGCTGGGTCCAGACCGCGAAGGCCGCGGTCACCACCAGCGTCACCGGCGCGATCCGGCTGGCCACCCGCTGGGCGCGCGCGCGGATCGGCCCGTCGGTGCGCAGGCCGAGGAACACGGCACCGTGCAGCAGGAAGATGCTCAGCGTGGTCAGCCCGCCGAGCAGCGCGTACGGGTTCAGCAGCGTCCACAGGCTTCCGGTGTAGTGGTGGCTCGCGTCGATCGGCACGCCGGCGACGATGTTGGCGAACGCGACGCCCCACAGCAGCGCGGGCACGAACGACCCGAACGCGATCACCAGGTCCCAGCGGGCCCGCCAGCGGGCGTCGTCCACCTTGCCGCGGTACTCGAACGCGAGGCCGCGCACGATCAGCGCGACCAGGATCAGCAGCAGCGCGAGGTAGAAGCCGGAGAACAGTGTCGCGTACCACTCCGGGAACGCCGCGAAGGTCGCGCCTCCAGCGACCAGCAGCCAGACCTCGTTGCCGTCCCAGACCGGCCCGATGGTGTTGATCATCAACCGCCGGTTGACTTCGGTCGTCCCGGGGTCCTGGGCCCGGCTCAGCGGGATCAGCAGCATGCCCACGCCGAAGTCGAAGCCCTCCAGCACCAGGTACCCCGTCCACAGCACTGCGATCAGCAGGAACCAGACGGTGGTCAGCTCCACGCTTCTCTCCGATCAGCTCAGTAGGCGAAGGACAGGGGACGGTCGTCGTCGGGCGACCGCAGCTGCGGCGGGTCGGCCGCCGGCAGACCGGCGAGGGTGTACCGCCGCATCAGGCCGAACCACACCACGGCGAGCGCGCCGTACAGCACGGTGAGAGTCACCAACGAGGTGGCCACCGTGGCGGCCGAGATCGGCGAGTCCCCGTCGCGCGTCAGCATCCGCACGCCGTCGATGCCGGTCGGGTTGGGCGCCACCACCCAGGGCTGACGGCCCATCTCGGTGAAGATCCAGCCGAAGGCGTTGGCCAGGAAGGGGGCCGGGATGAACCACAGGGCTAGCAGGGCCCACCGCTTGCTCGTTGGCACCCGAGCCTTCCTGGTCACCCACAGTGCCCACAGTCCCAGCACGGCGGCGAGCGCCCCGAAGCCGATCATCAGACGGAAGGACCAGTAGGTCACCGGCAGGAGTGGCTTGTAGTTGCCCGGCCCGTACTTCTGCTCGTACTCGGCCTGCAGGTCGTTGACGCCCTTGAGCGTCGCGTTGAAGTCGCCGGTGGCGAGCCAGGACGTCAGGCCAGGGATGGTGAGCTGCCGTACGTCGCAGTTGTTCTCCACGTCACCGACGGCGATGATGCTGAACCCGGCGCCGGTCTCGGTGTTGCACAGCGCCTCCGCCGAGGCCATCTTCATCGGTTGCTGCTCGAACATCAGCTTGGCCTGGGCGTCACCGGAGATCGCGACCGCGATGCCGCCGACGAACAGCGCGACGAGCCCGACCCGGATCGCCGGCCTGAACGTGTCGACCACGCTCTGATCGCCCTGGTGGTGGGCGCGGACGACCCACCAGAGCGAGATGGCCGCGACGAAGGTGCCGGCTGTGACGAGCGCGCCCGCGATCGTGTGCGGGAACGTGGCCAGCGCCGTGACGTTGGTCAGCAGGGCCCAGATGCTGGTCAGCTCGGCGCGTCCGCGTTCGGCGTTGAACCGGACGCCGACCGGGTGCTGCATGAACGAGTTCGCCGCCAGGATGAAGTACGCGGACAACCAGGTGCCGATCGCTGCGACCCAGATCGTCGCGAGGTGCACACCGCGGGGCAGCCGGTCCCACCCGAAGATCCACAGGCCGAGGAACGTGGACTCGAGGAAGAACGCGGCCAGGCCCTCGATGGCCAGCGGCGCGCCGAAGACGTCGCCGACGAACCGCGAGTACTCGCTCCAGTTCATGCCGAACTGGAACTCCTGGACGATGCCGGTGACCACTCCGATGGCGAAGTTGATCAGGAAGAGCTTGCCGAAGAAGCGGGTCAGCCGCAGCCATCGCTCGTCACCGGTCCGCCACCAGATGGTCTGCATGATGGCGACCAGGGGCGCCAGGCCGATGGTGAGCGGAACGAACATGAAGTGGTAGACGGTGATGATCCCGAACTGCCACCGAGCCAGATCCAGAGGGTCCACGAGTCACCCCAGTCGGACGACGACGGGCCGCCCCTCGGGGCCCATGGCGAGGCTACTCCAGCGGCTGGCTGTCGACGGGACGAAGGTCCTGGCTGTTCTGCCTGCGGAAGAACGAGATCCGGCCGTCCGCCTCGAGCACCGCCAGCTCGACGTCCCCGATCCGGCGGATCCCCTGCTCGCGGGCCGCCTCGTAGAGGTCGTCGGTGGACAGCCGCTCGGATGCCATCGCGGGCTGGAGCAACGTGCCGTCCCGGACCACCACGAGCGGGGCCCCATGCACCACCGGCCGCGTCACGGGCCAGCGGAAGCTCACCCAGGACAGCGCCACCGTCAGCAGTGCGAAGACCGACACCGCGAGCACCGCGCCGGTCAGCGAGTAGTCCTGCTGCGTCACGCCCTGCTGGATCAGGTCACCCATCACGACGTACAGCAGCAGCTGGAAGGTGCTCAGCTCGCCGAGCGTGGACTTGCCGGTGGCTCGGGTGATCATCCACAGGAACGCGAACACGACGGCGGCTCGGAACACGATCTCCACGATGGCTCTCCCCTTGTCGGTGCCGGATCAGGGCAACAGGACGGTCGAAGCGTGCAGGCTGACCTGCGAGACACGGTCGACGATCACGGTGATCGTGGTGCGCCGGCCGACCTGCGCGCTGGGCTGGACGTAGGCGTCGTAGTCGATCAGCAGCGTGTCGCCGGGCGGTGGGTCGAACGTGAGGTAGACGAACTCACCGCCGCGGGTCTCGGCCGAGGGCTCGGGCCAGAACCGCTGCGTCTCGAAGATGTCGAAGGACCGTCCGGTCACCGCCACCGTGACCGGGCCATCGAAGCCACCCGGGTGTCGGATGCGCAGCCGCCAGGGCACGTCCCAGCCGGCCCGGGCCACCGCGGCGTGCGTGAAGGACGCCGTGTAACCGTGCGCGGAGGCCGTGGTCGTTGTGCTGCGCACCCCCAGCAGGCCGGTGGCGCCGGCCAGCACGATGACGGCGAGCAGTGCCAGTGCGGCCCTGCGCCACCGCAGGCTGCCGCGAGAGGCGGTCAGATCTCGCGCGTTCGGTAGCGTCTCAGGGCCATCGCTGAGCTCGGTGATGCTGGTCGGCACGGGGTCACCTCTAGGCGTTCGCGCGGAGCGGGCGCCTCACATCGTCACCCCTACACCTCGCGGCGGCGACCCCAAGTCATGGCCGCCGCGCCGAGCAGCAGCAACCCGACGGCGAGCGCGAGCGTCCCGCCGGCGAAACCGCCGGTGCGCGGCAGCCGGTCGAGCTGGGTGGTCGCGGACGGCGGGTCCGCCAGCACCTCGACCGACAGGTCGACCCGGCGCACATTGCCTTGAGGGTCGGTGATCTCGACAGTCACCACGTCGGTGCCGGTGAAGCCGGGCACCGGGGTGTAGACGAGTTGACCGTCCTGGACCACCACCGAGCCGTGAGCCGGCGGAACGACCACGTCCACCTGCCCAGCGCCGGACGGCAGCGGGACGGCGATGCTCACCCCTGACCGGGTGGACGCGGCCTGGGTGGCGACGACCACAGAGGTACGCCGGTAGGTCGTCCTGGCCCGGGACGGCAGGTAGTGGTCGTCACCGGAGTAGGACACGCGGACGGCGTGCGTGCCGGCCGCCACTGCCGTGCGCGAGGCGCAGGACAGCGTCGGCAGGGTCGCGACGCAGAGCGTCCGGCCGTTGGAGCTGAACCGGACCGTGCCGGTCGCGTCCGCCGGCAGGCCGGCTGCGGTCAACGTCACCGCGGTTCCGTCCACGGCCACGGCAGGCGACGCGCTGGCCGTGAGGCTCGTCGGGAGCGGGACCACGGTGAAGGTGGTCCGGTCGCTGCTGCCGTCGTAGTGGGCGTCACCGGAGTAGGTGGCGGTCACCGGGTGCGCACCGACCTCGAGGCCGGCTGGTGCGACGCAGGACTGGGCCGGAAGCGTTGCAACACAAAGGGTCCGGCCGTTGGCCGTGAAAGTCACGGTGCCGGTCGCGTCGGTCGGCAGCCCGGTGTGCAGCAGCGTGTCGGCGATCCGGTACGGCGTCTTCGCCGACGCGACGTTCGCGACGACCTGGCTGGCCAGCGGAACGACGGTGAACGTGGTGCTCGCCGAGGCTCCCTGGTGGTTGTCGTCCCCGGAGTACACCGCCTGGACCGGGTGCTGGCCGACGTCGACACCGGCCGGTGCCGCGCACGAGGTGTCCGGCAGCGTCACCGTGCACAAGGTCACCCCGCCGGAGGTGAAGGTCACGGTGCCCTGGGCTCCGGCGGGCAGGCCTGCGGCCGTGAGCGTCTGCGGCGTGCCGAAGGACAGGCTCGGGTCGGTCACCGACGCGGTGAGCGACACCGGCGCCTTCGTCACCTCGAAGGAGGTCGTTGCCGTCGCGGCGTCGTGCTCGTCGTCGCCCGGGTAGGTCGCGACGACCTGGTAGACACCGACCGGCAAGGTGTCCGCGGTCTGACAGGCCGTCTGCGGCAGCACTGCCGCGCAGAGCGGCTGACCGCCCGCGCTGAAGGTGACCGTGCCCGTGGCACCAGCGGCGAGTCCGCTGTGCGACAGCGTGTCCGGGTCGCCGTACGTCGTGCTCGCCGGGTTGGCCTGGGCCGCGAACGCCGGCGAGGCGAGCTGGTCGACGTCGAACGTGGTGCTGTCGCTCGAGCCGAGGTAGTGGTCGTCACCGGCGTAGGTGGCGGTGACCGGGTAGGTCGCGACGTCCAGTCCGGCGGGGGCCGAGCACGACGGCGTGCCGGGCAGGGTGATGGTGCACAGCGGCGTGCCGTTCGACACCAGCGTGACCTGACCCGTCGCATCGCTCGGCAGGCCGCTCACCGACAGCGTCTGCGCGGTGCCGTAGGGAACCGACGCCGAGGTCTGCACCACGACGTCCGTCGGTGCCTTGGTCACCACGAACTGGGTGTCGTCGACGGATCCCGCGTGGGTCGAGTCGCCGGAGTACGTGGCCGTCACCGGGTACGAGCCAACGGCCAGGCCGGGCGGCACGGTGCAGGAGGTCTCGGGCAGCGTCGCGGTGCACAGCGGCGAGCCGTTCGACTCGAAGGTGACCGTGCCACCGGCCGTGGGGTCCAGCCCCGTCCAGGTCAAGGTCTGCCCTGAGCCGTAGTCGATGCTCAGGTCGGCGACGCCGGCGACCAGGGCGGTGTCGATCGTCGTCACCTCGAACGTCGTGGTGCCGGTGGACGCCACGTGGTTGGCGTCTCCGGAGTAAGCGGCCGTCACGAGGTAGCTGCCGACCGGCAGCGGACCGGACGGCGTGCAGGTCGTGGCGGGCAGCGTCACCGCGCACAGCAGCGTGCCGCCGGAGGTGAACTGGACGGTGCCGGTGGCGCCCACCGGGAGCCCGGCCGCGGAGAGCGGGTCACCCACGCCGTACGGGACTGCCGTGGCGGCGACCTGCGCGGTCACCGCGGTCGCCGCGGGGACGACCGAGAACGACGTCGTGGTCGACTGCGACAGGTAGCTCAGGTCGCCGGAGTACACCGCGGTCACCGGGTAGGCCCCGACAGTGAGCCCGGCCCCTGCCGAGCAGCTGGTGTCCGGCAGCGTGACCGCGCACAGCTGTGTGCCCCCGGAGCTGAACGTCACGTCGCCGGTCGCGTTCGCGGGCAGCCCGGCGGTCGACAGCAGCACGGCGGAGCCGTAGGTGGCCGAGCCCGGGTTCGCATGTGCCGCAAAGGAACTGACGAACACTGAGTGGCTCGTGGCGGCCGGCAGCGCGTCGTTGGACGACGCCTTGCTGGTGATCGTCGCAGCGCCGGTCGCCGTCGGGTCCACGTCCACCGGGATGTCGAGCGGCGGCAGCGAGGAGCCGGCGGGGATAGCGGTACTGGGGCTGTACCGGCAGGTGACCAGCTGGCCGGAAACGCTGCAGGAGTAGTCGGGCGTGGTCGGCAGCGAAGGGGTCAGACCCGGCGGGAACGTGGTGTTCACGGTGACTGGCTGGTCCTCGGCGCCCTCACCGGCGACCAGGCCAGGCGCGACCGTGACGACCGCGTGGTTGCCGGCGACCAGGTGTCCGTCCTGGTTGTCGGACACGGTCAGTGTGAGCGCGGGGACCTTGCCGTTCAAGGTGTTCGACCGCAGCATGTTGATCTCATGGATCTCGTTGTTGCCGCCGGTCGACGCCGCCCAGCCGAACGTCAGCTGGTAGGGCAGCCCGGTGGCCGGGTCCACGTAGCCGGGGGGAAAGCCCAGGTCGGTGAGTCGCTGACCGGTCGGCAGCGAGCCGGTGAGCTGCATCGGGCTGCCGCCCAACGGCGTCACCTGCAGCAGCCAGCTGTTCGCCGCGACGTCGAGGCCGGACGCGGTCGTGGTCGCCGCCCCGGGGTTCACGGCGATCTCCACCGGCACGGGGGCGGGCCGAGTGGTCCCCAGCCGGTCGTCCAGGTGGCCGGGCGAGACCACCGCGGCGGAGGCGAGCTTGCAGTACCCCAGGTTGTCGTTGCCGGGTCCGCGAACCGTGATGCTCTGCTGGACCCGACCGCTGTTCGGGCAGTCCGTACCGCCGAAGCCCGAGCCCTCGAAGTTGCCGTACACGTCCAGGCCGAAACCCAGGTAGCCGTAGCTGACCCCGGCCGCGCTGTTGCTGCGCGTGGAGCTGTAGCCGAGCGACCCACCCAACGGGCCCGGATGCGCGGGCGGCGTGGGGTTGGTCGGGTCGGTGGCGGCGAGGATGAAGCTGATGCCGTCCGCGCCCGGGTTGGTCAGTGCGTTCCACTGGTAGGTGTTGAAGGTGACGTCCAGGCCGCGCGAGCCGGGCATGCTCATCGTGTTGTAGACCGTGCCGACAGCGTTACCGACGTTCTGGGACAGCAGCAGCGCGCCGCTGCCCACGGCGTCCGTCGCGCTGCTGGAGCAGGCCGGGACCGGCTGCTGCGCGGTGTTGGTCGCAGCGGTCAAGCAGGTGCCGTTGCTCCCGGCGGGCAGATACCAGCCGGGGCCCGTGCTCGACCCGGTGAAGCTCTCGGACACCAGGGCCGTGGTGCCGGCACCCGCACTGGCCTGACCCGCCGTCCCACTCAGCACAGCGAGCAGCACGACAGCGACTGCCACGACCCGACGTGCGAGCCGTGCGTGGTGCACCTTCAACATGACCTGCCCCGATGTTCACAAGACCGCTTCCCCCGTTCTTCGGAGTTTCGGTGCAGGCAGTGCCGCTTCGAAGCAGAACGTGATGACTAGCGGCCGAACGGGTGACGCCGGGGCCCTCCATCGGGTGACGCACGGTCGTCCCGGACGGCGGCCGGGACCACGCGCCGCAGTGCGCCGAGGATGTCTACCGCGGCCAGCCGGACCGCGAGCACCGCGATCGCGCCGGCCACCATGCAGTCCAGCAGGTAGTGGTTCGCGGTCACCACGACGACGATCAGGGTGGCGCCCGGGTGTACCAGGATCAGCCAGCGCAGTCGGCTGCGCAGGCTGCTCACCACGGCCACAGCGACCAGGACCGACCACCCGAAGTGCAGCGAGGGCATGGCGGCGAACTGGTTGGCAATGCCCGTTCCGACCGGCCCGTAGACCGACATGCCGTACCGGACGGCGGTGTCGGTCATCCCGTCCCAGACCGCCAGCCGGGGCGGCGCGAGCGGGAACGCCAGGTGGACGGCGAGCGCCGCGCCGGTGAGCCAGAGCAGCGAACGTCGGGTCTGCGAGTACTGGCGGGGGTGCCGGACGAACAACCACACCAGGGTGGCGATGGTCAGCGGGAAGTGCACCGTGGCGTAGTAGGTGTTCGCGACCTCGACCAGGTGCGGCACCTTCATCGCCGCCGACTGCAGCGTCGCCTCGTCGGGCAGGCCGAACGTGCGCTCCCAGAACCAGACCCGGCGGGCGTTCTGGTACGCGAGCTCGTCGCGGCCGCCGGCGACGAAGCGTCCACCCATATAGATGACCCAGCAGACCAACAGGATGGAGGCTTCGCGGCTGAGCCGGAAGGTCCAGTCGCGCACGGCGGCGCGAGGTGGAAACTCGGCGACCGAACCGGTCTCCTGCGGGGTGGCCGACGTCATCGGCCGCGCGGGTCAGGCAGTCCGTTGCCGATGGCCGCGAAGGCCTCGTCGATCGCGTCGGCCAGCGACGCCGCCGTCCCGCCCGGTTCCTGCTCCCAACGGACCAGGCACGTTCGCACCGCGGCCATGGCGCAGGCCGCGACCAGCCGTGGGTACGCGTCCCGCAGCGGGTCGGTCCCGCTGTGCTGCGCCACGGCCTGCGCGATCAGCTGCTCGGTCGCGGCGTACCCGCACATCAGCGACGGCAGCAGGGTCGGCGTCTCCCGCAGCAGCCGCAGCAGCGCGAGCTGCTCGCGGATGGCCTCTCGCGAGGACTGCCGCACGCTGTCGACGATCGCAGCGCGCAGCGCCGCCAGGGGCGCCTCGTCGGCCGGCCGGGCGTCCAGGGCCGCCGCGAACAGCGCGTGCCGGCCGTCGCCGTACGCGACGACCGCCTCCTCCTTGCCGGCGAAGTAGTTGAAGAACGTCCGCGGCGAGACGTCGGCGGCGACCGCGACATCGTCGATGGTGAAGCCGGACAGGCCGCGGTCGACCGCCAGGGCGAACGCGGCGGCGGCGAGGTCGTCCCGGGTGCGCTGCTTCTTGCGCTCGCGCAGGCCTGCTGATGCTTCCACCGGACCATGCTAGGCACGAAATTGCAGAACCTGCAATTTTGCAGATTCTGCTACTCCGACGGCGGCGCTCAGGAGACAGCGAGGTGGGGCGCCACGGCTGGGCCGGGCACCCCACCTCGTTGCTCTGGGTCAGGCCGTGACGGCGGTTGGACCTTCCTTCGGGTTCGGCCCGTAGACGTTCGGGCCGGGCTGGCTGTCGAGCACCGTGAACACCAGCAGGATGATGCCGCCGACGACCGGCACGAAGGCGATGAAGTACCAGGCGCCGGAACGACCAGTGTCGTGCAGCCGGCGCCAGGTCACCGCCAGACTCGGAATGATGAAGCCCAGCACGACGAAGGCCACCAGGATGTAGAAGATCCGGCCCAGGGCTAGGCCCAGGAGCACCAGCACCAGGTAGGCCAGCAAGAAGGCGAGCGAGAAGAACCAGTACTCGGAGCGGCGCGCTCGGCCCGAGAAGTCGGAGTACTTCGAAAGGCAGGTCTTGACGGCTTCGGTGAACGACATCGTCGTGATTCCTCCGGGTGAGTGGCTGCAGCCGGACACTAACGGACACCGAGCCCCCGATCTACCCCCCACTTGTGGCGAGGTTTGGGGGTCTCAAACGAAGTTGAGACCCCCACAACCCGCCACAAGTGGAAGGCGCTAGGGAGTCTGCTCGTAGCCCCGCACGTGCAGCGTGACCGCCCGGATCGAACCGGTGTCGAGGGCGGCCTCGTCCGCGACGTGGAACGTCCAGGCACCGGCTGCGACCGTTCCGGTCAGCGCGCCGAGCGGCTGCGCCGGCCGGAACGAGCCCGTGAACGGCGCATTGGTGCTCGACTGGATGCTGGTCGTCGCCGAGTCGGTGAAGAGCGTCTGGCAGAAGTTGTTGAAGCTGCTGCCGGCGTTCTCGAACAGCGTCACCTGCTGTCCGGTCGGCGAGACGAGAGTGCCGACCAGATCGCTGTCGAAGGTGTGGTCCAGACCGACTGTGGTGGAACCGATGTCGGTGCTGCAGGCCGTCCCGTCGATCGAGAAGGTGAGCTCGCTGATCCGGCCAGCAGTCCCGACGGTGAGGGGCACGCTCACGCCTGCCAGGTCGTCGTCCGGGATCGCCACCGGCGGCCCGGTGAACGACACGTCGTCGACATCCGCCGACGGCTGACCGACCGGCTCGCTGGAGTCGGCGGTCTGCGGCGACAGAGCACCGGTGAAGCTCACCCGCACGTGCAGGTCGAGCGGCACGCCGGGCTCATGGGTCGCCGGGACGGTCATGATGAACGGCGGCGATGACACCGTCGCGCCGACCGCGACCGAACCCACCGGCTGCGACGAAGGAGCGATCGTGACGCCGGGCGTGGTGGTGCTGAGCTGGACCGCCACGTTGCTGGCCTTGGCGTCCCCGACGTTCGTCACGGGCACGGTGACTGCCGCACTCTCGCCCGGCTCGAGGAACTCGTCCCCGTCACCGGCTGGGGTGACCGTCGGGTCGTCCGCGGTGACGAGCGGCTGGGCCGTGCCACCGGTGCGGTTCAGCAGCCGGGTGGCCATCAGGATCCCGTACCCGGTGTCCCGGTCCCAGCCGTTGCGCTCGATGTCGATCGCGGTCTGCTGGATGGCGCTGCGGATCGCCGACGGTTTGATCCCGGGCCGGCCGCTGAGGGCCAGGGCCGCGATCGCCGCCGCGTGCGGAGCCGCCGCGGAGGTGCCGTAGAACCGCTCGAAGTCGGGGACCGAGGTGACCACTCCGTCTGCGGCGGTGATGTCCGGCTTGCCGCGCAGGGTCCCGCCGGTGTGCGTGAAGTTCCCCGGGGTGATCGCAGAACCGTTGGGACGGAAGAAGACCCGCCGCGGGCCGTCAGAGGTGAACGTCTCGGACTGCTGTGCGGCGGTGAACTGACCCGGGAAGGGACCGCTCGGGTTCGGCACGCCGGGCGCGATCTCGCGCGGGAACGCCACACTGGCCGGCGCGGCCGCGACGCTGAAGGCGGCCGGCACGGTGGAGTGCCCGCGGGTCACGCCTGGGGTGTTGAACGCGGTCAGCGCGCCGTCGGTCTCGAACCGGCCCCGCAGCGGGGACAGCTGGAAGTACCGGTTGGCGCCCTTGAACTTCACCACTGCGAGCCCCACCGTGCCGCCCGGCACGAAGAAGCCCTCGAACGGGTCGTCGTCCCCGTTCTGGGTGTCGTTGGAGAAGGCTAGGACGTTGCCGTCCGCGTCGACCGCGTACAGGTCGTAGTCGTTGGCGGAGTGTCCGAGCGGGTCCGCCCACTGCAGCAGCGCGGGGACGCCGTCGGAATCGGCGCTGAGCGGGTCGAGGACCTGCACGCCGGAACCGGGCTTGAAGTCGTGCGCGAACCCGGCGAACTTGCCGATGGTCTGGCCCGAGGACTTGAAGTCGCCCTCGTAGTTGCCCGCCGTCCGGTCATCGACGTTCTGCTCGTTGCCGGCCGAGCTGAAGTACAGCGCGCCGTTGTGGGTGACGTCGATGACGGCCTGCGCGATCGGGCCGTCCTGGAACGGCGACTCGTTCAGGTAGATGACGTCGTCGACGATGACGTCGGCGCCGGCCGCGCGCAGTGCGCGGATGTTGGCCGCGAAGGCGTCCGGCGTCGGGTCGACCGTGGCGAAGGCGAGGTGCGCGGTCGGTGCCAGGTCGTGCACGATCTCCAGCATCGCCGTGCCCTCGTCGCCGGCACCGGCCTGACCGGGCAGCACCTGGGTGTCGGCGGGCAGGTCGCCGGACGCGATCGAGGCGTCCAACGAGTCGACGCCGTCGGACAGCACGCCGACGGTGACCCCCGCGCCGGCGATGTGCCGGTTGGCGCGTACCACGTTCGCGCCGTGCGTCACGTCACCCTCGCTGGTCACCGTTCCGACCATCGCCGAGCTCTTGGCCGTGCTGGCCTTGGCGAGCGCGTCCTGCACGTGCTGCCTGAGCTGGTCGGCCCGTGCCTGCTTGGAGGCGGCCCGCGGCTGGGGGTTGGCGTTGGCCGTCATCCGACCCATCGGGGCCGCCACGTGGGTGACTCCCGGCATTGCGGCGACCTTGGTCGTCGCAGCGAGCGGGAGGTCCACCAACAGGTGGCCGGCCGCCGGCCGGTAGTCGCGGACCACGCCGCCCAGCGCGGTCACCGACCGCACCAACGCAGGGGTCACCTTGCCGCTGACCTGGACGTCGGTCCGCCCGGACTTGTCGACGCCGATGCCGGTGTCGACCTTGCCCACCCCGGACGCGAGCGCGAGACCGCGGCTCATCCGGTCGGCGGCCAGCAGCCGACTGTCGACCTTGAGCTCAGTGGGCGTGCGGAACGCCTTGGCCTGGGCCAGCGCGTCGATCTGCGCCACCGTGCGGGCCGGCAGCTGACCGCCGCCCAGCGCCGTCGGGCCCGGGGGAGCCGCGCTGCCGGACGACGGCGCAAGGGCCGCCGCGGGAACGGCAAGTGCTACTCCCACAACCGAAGCGAGAACTGCGCTCCGTAGCCGGGATGGACGCATGGTGGGGCCCGCCTTCCGCGATTGGCCCCGCCGACGATCTCGCCCTCCACGCAATCGCGGTCCTGAGCCGAGAAATCGGACAGTACCGCTATGCCACGAAAAGTCACAAGAGTGTACGGACGACCGTTCGGTGACAGTTCTGCCGCCCTCGGCACCTGCCGACGGTGCTGTGAGGCGCCGACTTGACGTCATGGGCGACAATCGCTGATAGCGCCCGACAAAGGACAACGACACCCTTGATAACCGACCAGCAGACCCTCGAGCATGCACCCGCCGTGGGTCGCGGCCGCCAGCTCCGGGACGCCGTCATCGTCTACGCCCTGACCACGGTCGTGGTGTTCGTGCTCGCGTTCGGCTTCGCCGCGCTGCGCTGGGTGGTGGACTGGGGCCAGCCGCGCAGCGACTGGTCACTGAGCGGGTGCCTGGCCTTCGCCGTCCCGGTCGCCGTCGTCCTTCCCGCCGTACTGCTGGTGCTCGCCCTCGCCTGGGTGGGGCTGCGGCTGCTGCGCCGCAAGGGTCGCCGAGTCCGCTGACCCGGCGTCGGGGCGGGCCAGCAGGGTCGCGCTCAACGGGAGCAGCAGCACCGTGACGGCACCGCCCGCCACCAGCACGGACGCGTTCGTGGCACTCATCGTTCCGGAGTCCACCGCCACAGCCGTCACGGCCACGATGATCGGCAGCCCGGTCGCGCCGTACAGGCCCAAACGGATGCTGTCGCGCGTGCTGAACGCGCGCAACGGGCGGCCTTCGTCGTGCTCGAACCGGCTGGCCACCATGACCGGGACACCGCGCACGAGCAGGATGAGCAGCACGAAGAGCACGAGCGCAGCCGGGCGGTCGGCCACCGCGGCTGGGTCGATGGCCATCCCGGCGGTGACGAAGAAGATCGGAATGAGCAGGCCGAACGCCAACCCGGTCAGCTTGAGCTCGAGGCGCTCGTCGCCGCCGGGCAGCGCACGACGCAGGATGAAACCGGCGGCGAACGCACCGAGCACCGAGTCGAGGTTGAAGGCGGCAGCGAGCGCAAGCAGCGTGACCAGCAGCAGGACGGTCAGCCGCACGGTGGTCTGGCCGGTGGTCTCGGCCCCGGAGCGGATCAGTCCGAGCACCTTGGACGTCGCGGAGATCCGAGCCGAGGGCAGGCTGACCAGCAGCGCGGCAAGGAAGAACAGCCCCAGCACGACGATCGAGGCGAACGTGCCACGCGCGCCGAGCAGCACGGCCATGGCGAGGACCGGACACAGCTCACCCATTGCGCCGTGGTTGAGGATCGTGTTGCCGAACGTCGTGCCCATCAGCCCGGCGTCCTTGAGGATCGGCAGCAACGTGCCCAGCGCGGTCGAGGTCAGGGCGATCGCCACGGCCATCTCGGCGGTGACGCCGACGACGGAGGCCAGGATCCACACCGTGACGAGCGCCAGCGCGAAGCTCACCAGCCACGTGCGCAGGGCTCGGCGGCCGCCGGCGCCGGTCAGCTCCTTCAGCTCTAGCTCGTAGCCGGCCAGCAGGAACAGCATGCCCAGCCCGAGGTCGTGCAGCAGGTCGATCGCCTCGTCGGAGGATGCCAGCCCGAGCACGTTCGGCCCGATCACGACCCCGGTGACCAGCAGCAGGACGACCTCGGGGAGCAGCCTGCGCGGCACGACGCCGGCGACCAGCGGACCGAGCACGGCGCAGACGCTGATCCAGAACAGCGAGTCCACGGACGACGGCATGCAGCACCTCCGTCGCCACATGCTGCCACTTGGTCCGACAGGGTCTGAGCCCCCCGGTCGGGCTCTAGTCGCAGGCGTCCCAGGCATAGCCGCGGTGCACCTTGCCGCGCGGCTCGACAGTGGGTTCGCACTCGTTGCCCCAGACCTGCCAGCCATCACGCGGATACCGCGCGAACAGCTCGAGGTACGGCCCCGGGGAGCAGGCCTCGATCAGCCCGTACTGCTCGTCCGGCTTGCGCGAGTGCTCGCGCTTGCGGGTCTCGATCATGTTCACCTGGCTGCGGCCGGGCGGCAGGGTGCGCATCGAGCCGCGCACGCCGAACAGGACCAGCTCGGTCACGTTGCGAAAGTAGAAGCCGACGCCGCGCCCGTCCGGGCCACCGTCCTTGCGACGCTTGGCCCACACCACGTTGGAGACGTAGCGGTAACCCCAAGACTCCATCACCCGAAGGCCCTCGGGCAGTAGGGCATTGGGCACCCACAGGTAGAGGTGGGAGTTGTCCGACGCCACGCTCTGCACCGGCAGGTCGCAGATGTCGTCCAGCGACATCGTGTCGTACCGGTCGAGACGGCGGTGCTCCGGAGCGACCTTGCCCGTCCGGTTCGCGAAGCGCCACGGCGGGTCCGCGAGCAGCGTCTGGAAGCCGCCGGGGACCTCCGGAAGCGGAGGAAGGGCGCCTTCGACAAACTCGGCAGTCACTCGATGAGCTCCTTCATGCAGTGGGCCGTGTCAACCAGCCAGGTCCTGGGCGATCAGCTCGGCCGCGCGTTCGCCGATCATGATCGTCGCCGCATTGGTGTTGCCGCTGACCACGTTGGGCATGACGCTGGCATCCGCGACCCGCAGTCCGGCCACCTCCAGAACGCGCAGCTCCGCGTCGACCACGCTGCCGATCCGGCACGTTGACGTCTCGTGGTAGACCGTCAGCGCGTAGTGCCGGGCCAGGTCCTCCAGCAGCCCGTCACTCGGCTCGTCCCCCGTCGCGTGACCGTGGGCTGCGGCCAAGGCCGGTGGCACCATCAGCGGGCCGAGCCCGGCGCCAGGCCAGTTCTCGACGATCTGCAGGGCGCGCCGCATCACCGCGATCATCACGGCTACGTCGTGCTGGTCCGCGAAGTAGTTCAGCTCGATCACCGGCGCGTCCGCGACGTCGGAGCTGGCCAGCCGCACCTCGCCCTCCGAATGTGGCTGCACCGGATTGGGCAGGACGACGACGGTCTGGGCCGTCGGCGACAGCGCCACATCCGGGTCGGGGAAGAAGGCGGCCGGGTCGACCCGGAACACATAGCGCCAGATGTCCGGGGTGTACCCGCAGGCGAGCAGCCCGATCTGGGCGTCGTGGGTGTGCAGGTCACCCAGTCCGGTGGAGAAGAAGGCGACCGCGTCGTAGAACGAGGACGACGGCAGCCCCTTGCCGGTGGTGGCCCACTCGGTCACTTGTCGCTCGGCCTCGGCCCGGAGCCCGGCCAGCTCGGGAGGCAGCGCCGCGTCGTCCGCCGGGTCCGCAGGCAGTGGTCCGGCCGGGGCGCGCAACGCGTCCGGGCCGAGCGCGATCGCGATCTCGGTCATCGTCAGCGCCACCCCCGGCGCCGGGAACGCCAACGGCACGTGCAGGTGATCCTTGAGGTGCTTGCCGACGTGCGAGTTGTCCAGCACGCACTCGACGCCGACCGACGCGAGCTCGTCGGCCGGTCCGATGCCGGACAGCAGGAGCAGCTGGGGTGAGCCGATCGCCCCGGCACTGACCACGACCTCCCGGTCGGCGTGCACGGTCCGCGTCCCGCCGTCCGCGTTGCGGTAGCGAACTCCGGTGGCGCGCAGGCCGTCCGCGCCGTCCTCGAGCAGGATTCGCTCGACCTGGGCGTTCGTGATGACGGTCAGGTTCGTGCGCTCCATGGCTGGTTGCAGGAACGCGTCGTAGGTCGAGCAGCGCTTGCCGTCGCGGGTGGTGGTCTGGAACAGCGACGCGCAGCCGGCCGGACCACCACGGTCGCGGCTGTTGTAGTCGCCGGTCGGGATGCCGGCCGCCGCTGCCGCCTGGACGAACTGCTCGGCGGCCACGGTGTGCGGCGAGCGCACCGAGACACCGAGCGGGCCACGGGTGCCGTGCACCTCGTCCTCGATGACCACACCGTCCGGTTCCTCGGGCGGGACCAGGCCCTCGCTCTTGGTGAAGTACGGCAGCACCTCGTCGTAGCTCCAGCCCTTGGCACCCTCGGCCGCCCAGCCGTCGAAGTCGCCGGGGTGCCCACGCACGTACGCCATGTAGTTCAGTCCGGACGTGCCCCCGAGCATCTTGCCGCGGGGCACCATCATCCGACCGTCGGCCAGGCCCTTGCCCACGCCGCCGGGGTCGCCGGTGTACATCCAGTCGACCTCGGGGTCGAGCTGCAGCGTGGCCACCGCAGCCGGCATCGCGGCCCGCGCCGGCGGAGTGCCACCGGCCTCCACCAGCGCGACCCGCACCAAGGGGTCCTCGGTCAGACGAGCCGCGATGACGGCGCCCGCCGACCCGGCACCGACCACGATGACGTCGAAGCGATCGGCCGCCTCGGCCGCTGCAGGACTGGCTGGCTCACTCATCGAGGCCACCTCTCGGGTTGGCTCGGGCTGCCCACTTGGGGTCCCGCTGCGATGTCTACCACTGGAGGCGCCACCCGAACAGAGCGCGATGGACAGCTGTCCTACGGTGGTGCGGACGATCCGTTCGAGGGAGGACCGACGTGACGACGAGGACTGACTTCACCGACGATGAGTGGAACCGGATCCGGCGCGCGCCATTCGTGGCTGGGATGGCGATCTCGCTGGCCGACCCCGGCGGCCCGATCGAGATGAGCAAGGAGACGATCGCGACCATCAAGTCCGCGACCAACCCGCCGAGCCGCGAGCAGCTGATCGCCGAGGTCGCGCTGGACGTGCAGGCGATGAGCCAGCAGCACCAGAACCCGCTGAGCGACTTCAAGCTCAACAAGGGCTCCAGCCCCGGCGAGCAGGTGCTCACCGAGCTGAAGGCGGCGTCGGAGCTGGTGTCGGCCAAGGCGACCGCACCGGAGAGCGCGGCCTTCAACCAGTGGCTGCTGGCCACCGCTCAGGCCGCCGCCGAGGCCGCCAAGGACGGCGGTTTCATGGGCTTCGGCGCCAAGCAGGTCAGTGACGGCGAGCAAGCGATGCTGGACCAGGTGCGCTCGACGCTCGGGATCTGACCTTCGAGACTCAACCGCTGGCTGGAGCGATGAGCTACGTCGGGTGATCGGCGCCGCCGTTCTGGACCGGACGTGTTAGGGCCCGGTCCAGAACGGTGGACTCGCGATCAGTGCGCTGTGAGCGTGATCGAGTTGATCGGGGTGAAGTTGTCGTCGGAGTAGGTGTAGGCCGCCTGGCCCAGGCAGGTGCCGCCACCGTTGTAGCCGGTGCAGATGTGGCCGACCGCGCCGCCGGTCTGGTTGTTGAAGAACCGGTGCGTGCCGTACTGGTTGCTCAGGTTGTAGGCGCCGTACCAGTAGTACATCGCCGACGGGTGGCCGCCGTTCCAGCCCGCGTTCTGCGGGTAGAGACAGACGTAGCCGGACGGGCAGCCTTCGTACGAGCTGGCGGCGTGGGCGGACACAGTGGTAGTCACCAGGCTGCCGGTGACGATGGCGGACGTGGCGAAGACCGTGGCCACGGCGCGATGGATCGACGTGCGCATGTGATGTTCCCCCTCGTGGTGCGGATGCGATCGCGACGACCGCACCGCCACCCTGGCGAATGTTACGTAAGGGGCGCAAGGTTACTTTTGCGATCAAATTGTGACACCGCAAAGGAAGGCTTCTGCTGAACCTGCCGAGGCGTCGAAACGAGAACTGTCACCCCGGTGATCGTTCTTGCTGACCAGGTGGCAAGGACCCGCGATGCAATCCCGAGGGGCTTCCTCGGTGGCGCGACGCTCCTCAAAACAACTGGTCTCCGGGGTCGCGGAGGTAGAAGTCCTCCGGCTTGTTGCGCCATGTGACCCCAGCGTCTTCCCAGCCGTAACAACCTCGGTCCCACAGCTCGACCCAGGTTGCGACGTACTCGGTCCAGCTGGGGATGAGGGCCACGAAGTAGTCCGGGGATCCGAGGTCGGGGAGGTAGATGCTGCAGACCGGGCTGGGGTCGCTCGGCTGCCCGCTCAGGTCGACGTTCGCGCCGATCAGGTTGGGGTTGCTCCCTGGGCTGAGCCAGGTGTCCGGGTAGACGTCCTCGAGGGCGAGGCCATTGTCCCGAGCGAAGTCCACAGCCATCGTGCGCTTGTACGCCGTGTTTTCGAGGCCGTCGGCGAGCGAAACGGGAGCCCAGAGCATGGGTACGGCGCCGCTTGCCCCGAAGCCGTCATGCCACGCGTAGAAGGTGACGAGCTCGTCCGAGAGCCTGAGTCCGAGATCGGCGGCCATGGCGCGCGCTCGTCCCGGAGGCAGTCCGGCGGGGAGCTGAAGATCTGGCTTGTGGTGCAGCAGGTGCGCTTCGAGCCGAGAAAGCAGCTCTTCGAGGAGGCGAAGCTCAGCCGCCATAGTCATTTACCCTTCCGCAACCCCTCTGATTGTCGCCCTTTAGCACCTGTGGGCGGCCCGCTGCTGCGGGTTGGCAGATCCGATTTTGGACGGGGTCAACTTGACGAAGGGATACGAAAGAAACGAAACCTGTTACGGTTACGTCGCAACCAAAGGAGTAGCCATGTCCGCGCAGCCGCTCGACCAGCACACGTACCTCCCCGACTCTCCCGCTGAGGCCGCAGAGGTCCTCAGCTTCCTCGAGGCTCATGAGGACGCCTACGGCTCCAAGCCGGCGCCGCGGTATCTCCTCGTCGGTGCCGAGGAGCACGACAGCGTCGAGATCCCCGCCTCGGTGCATCGCGTGCTCCGGCAGGTTGTCGAGGCGATGAAGGCAGGCAAGGCAGTGACGGTTGCCCCGCAGAACAAGCTGCTCACCACGCAGCAGGCGGCGGTTCTGCTGGGTGTCAGTCGTCCCACGGTCGTGAAGCTCATTGACGCCGGCGAACTGGCTGCGCAGACGCCTGGGACGCGACGGCGAATGGTCAAGCTTGATGATCTCCTTGCCTATCGGGCCGCGCGGCGTGAGCAGCAGTACCGCGCCTTGGTCGAGACGTCGACTTACGACGACGACTACGCCGATGAGAGCCCGGAAGAGGCAGCCGAGAAGTTCCGGCGAATCCGAGCCGAGGTGGCTGCGGAACGTGCCAAGCGGCGGGCGTAACTCTGCCAATCGGCGGGGCCGACTCTGAAAGATGTGGCGGTGTTCTCTGCGCTGCTTGACACCTGCGTGCTGTGGCCCAGCCTGCAACGCGACTTCGTTCTTTCGATGGCGGTGGAGGGCCCGTATCGACCGCTGTGGAGCGAAGCCATCCTGGAGGAGTTGAAACGGCACGAGGAACTCAAGTGGTTCAAACGGGGAAAGGAACCGGCTGACTCACGGAATCGGGCTGACCGTCTGATTCACCTGATGCGGACCCACTTCGACGACGCGCTCGTCACGGGCTGGGAGCCACTGGAAGGGACCTTCGCGCTCCCCGATCCAGATGATGAGCACGTGGTCGCGGCAGCCGTCATCGGCGGCGCGGGCGCGATTGTGACAGAGAACTTCAAAGACATTCGGCGCGGGCTCGTGCCCTCCCACATCGACCTACTCTCCGTTCAGGAGTTCGCGGCCAACACCGCCGATGTGGATCCCACTCGCGCGGCCAAGGTGCTGCACGAACTTTCGCAGCGTCACACCGAACCCGCACGTACTCCCGAACAGCTGCTCGAGGTCCTGGTGGATCGGTACAAGATGACTGACGTGGCCGAGATCATCCGACCCGCGCTCTGCGGTGGCCCCTGACTGGTGGTTTGACTGTCCGCTCAAGCCTGCCTTCGGCGCTGGGGCGAGCCGCACCGACGCTCCTACCCTCGGTGCGCGGAGCGCCCGGGATGGGTGGGTTCGCCCGTCAGGTGGGCCCTGGGAAAACTCGGAGCCGTCTATCGGAATCGAGCTGATGACCTACGCACTCCGAGCCCGTTCAGCAGTAGGTCGACGCGGGCTGCACAATGCGCGATGGCCTTGTCGACGACGCTAGAAGACGAGGCCATAGCGGGCCGCCGGGGGAGGCGAGCGCCCTAGCCCGATGACCCGTAGGCCCCGCGCCGCACGTTTCCACGTAGCAGTCCCCCGAAATTGCCCGCAGTAGTCCTCGTAGTCCCCGGGCAGCGCGTCAGAGGGATGAAGGGAACGAGAGGGAGGACGTGGCATGAGCGTCCGTCGTAAGAAGGCAGTGTGGCCGCCTGCTGAGGTCGCGATGTCGCGGTGGGTGAACAAGGCCGCCTGCGCTGACCTGCCGCAGCTGCCGTGGACCAGCGACAGCGACCTGGTCAGCCAGGCGGAGCAGGACGAGATGACGTCGGTGTGCAGCGAGTGCCCAGTCCGGGCCCGCTGCGCTGCAGCGGCGGACCGCTACGAGGCCACCGCCGGATTCTGGGGCGGCCTACAACGCGACACCACTGACGGGGTGAGGTGGGCCGCGAAGATGCCAGCCGTGTCGTGGGCGCCGCATCACAACCACCACCCCGTCGCAGCCGCCAACGCGCGCTGGTGGGAGCAGGCCGCGATGATCTGGGCCGACGTGCCCGGTGTCAGGCCTGAGCCAGTGGAAGGGCCTGGGGACGTGCCTGGGGATGCTGTGGATGGTGCCGCGTGATCTCCGGCGGTGGGAGTCCAAGTGCCCGGCCTGAGGGGTACAGCGCGCCCGGCTTGTAGCCGTCGACCCGCACCGCCTGTTTGCTGATCCGAACTCTCTCGCCGGGGTGCCGTAGGTCCGGATATGGGCACTGTGGCGTGGCGTCTGCAGTTCAGGTTCTGGGCGTCACCTCGATGACGTGCAGCGGCGTGCCCTGTTGGCAGGTCGTGATCAGGCCCGGATCGGGCCTGCCGCGCACAGTCACCTTGGCGCCGGCAACGATCGCCGGGTCCTGGCCGACCAGCTGGTAGAGCGTCGTGTCCGTGCGCAGGATGACGCAGCCGCCCTCCACGCCGGCCTCGACGGTTCCGGTCACCGTGACCTCGCCGGACGCTGGCGGCGGGTACTTAGCGGAGTAGGACGGGCTGGGCATCGGCGACTCCGATGGTGGGCTGGACGGGGTGACCGCCACGGTGCCAGACGGCTCGGGACCGGCGTCAGCGTCGCGGGACCCGCATCCGGCCAGCAGCGCACCGAGGGCCGCGATCGCAACGACGGGGGTCAGCACTCGCTTCATGGACATCTGACGCGGCACGGTCCCTCCCTGGTTCCCGAGCATAGGAGAGTTCCTCCCCCGAGACGGGCCGGCGGGCCCCGCGAACGGGGCCCGCCGGGGTGATCCCCGAGCGGGACTAGCTGGTCACGCTCACGATCGTGGAGCCGATCGTGTTGGTGCCATCACCGAAGTCGATGACACCGAGGTAGCTCGTCCCCGGGGTGAGGCCGCTCCAGGCGGCCGTCACCGTGGCGGGGCTGGCCAACGTGACCGACTGCGTCGCCGGGCTGGCCGTCAAGCTGGACGCCGCGCCCGGGACCACGTAAGTGTGGGTGGTCACGTCGAAGTCGCCCGTGCCGCCGCCGGGCTGAGCGAACAGCACCGAGTAGACGTCGTACGAGCCCGCGGCGGTGACGTTCACCGTCTCCTGGGCGGTACCACCGGCGCTCTGGCCGACCAGCGCGTTCGTGCCCGCCTGGTAGACGAACACGTCCACGTCGGTGCCGTCCGGGTAGTCGGAGCCGTGCGTGCCGAAGCGCGCATAGCGGCTACCCGCCGGAACGGTGACCGTCACCTTTGACACGGCCGGACCCGCGGACGGAGCGGCCGGGTTGAACGTGGTGTTGATGCCGGACAGGTGCGCCACGGTCGGCACGTCGGCCGCGAGGCCGTGTGGCGTCGCGGTGAGCGTCCCGCTGTAGCCCGGGGTCAGCGAGACCGCGGTGCTGCCGGTTGCGCCGGAGCCGACGACCTCCACCGGGGCAGCCAGCGGCACGGGCTGGACCGCGATGTTGCTGCGGACCTTGTGGCTGCCGCCGACCTGCTTCCAGGTGAGCGAGCCGAACCCGTACTGGCCGAACGGCGCGGTCGTCCGGGTGATGGTCACGCAGTACGTGAACGACTTGCCCGGCCTGATCACGAAGCGGTTCGGAGTGACCTTGACCCTGAAGCCGGCCGGAGCCACGACCCTGGCCGCGTAGACACCGGTGCGGTTGTCGACGTTCGTGACCGTGCGGGTGAGCTTCTGCGAGCCCGCGAGGTCACCGACCGCCAGCGTCGGGTAGTTCAGGTTGCTGGCGTCGATCGAGCCGAACGAGTCGCACACGGCGTCGCCGAACACCGGCTGGAACTCGCCCAGGCCGCAGCCGAACTGGACCCATTCGTTGAGGCCGGAGTTGTAGACCAGACCTGGGCTGAACGTGCCGGCCGGGGTCACGTGGCCGGAACCGAAGTTCAGCGGGGTGGCCGGGTTGACGCCGTCGGGACCCAGAATTGGCTTGCCCAGGTTGTCGACCTGGCTGGCCGAGGTCATGAGCGCCGACTTGACCTCCATCGGCGACCAGTCCGGGTGCTTCTGGATCACCAGGGCCGAGATACCCGCGATATGCGGGCTCGACATCGAGGTGCCCGACTCGGCGTCGTAGAAGTTGCCGTTGTCAGCCGCGGGCGAGACCGCCGCGATGACGTCGACGCCCGGCGCGGTGATGTCCGGCTTGAGCAGGTCGCCGCCGCCGGCGATAGCCGGACCGTTGGAGGAGAACGCGGCCATGGCCGGAGCCTCCGTCTTGACCTGGGTCGCCGCCGAGAGGCTCGCCGTTGCCCCGGCACCGGCCGAGCTGATGTAGGCCAGGATCGTGGCACGGTCGGTGTCGCTGACGTGGATCGTCGGCACGAAGTGGAAGTCCGCGTTGAGCGAGTTCGGCGTGACGTTGCCGAGGATCATGCCCACGCCGCCGGCGTTCTTGACGGCGAGGCTCTTGTCGGTCCGGGCGTTGTTACCGCGGTCGCACAGGACGATCTTTCCGGCGACCTGGGCCGGGTCGAGCGCCGGCTGGACGCCCGGAGTGACGCCGTCGACGTCGCTCAGGCACTGCGTGACCAGCGTCGGGTTCACGCCGGACAACCCGACGTTGCCGGCATAGACCAAAGGCGAGGAAGGCACGCCTTGACCGACGCCGGGGCCGGAGTACACGTGGCCGTCGCCGGTGGTGGCGGTACGTGAGAAGGACCGGTCGTGCGTGCTCGCGGCGACCGTGGTGAGCCACGGCGAGTTGTGCGCGACGGTGCTCGCCCCCGGGCCGCTGTTGCCGGCCGAAGCGGCGACGAAGACGCCCGCGTCCGCGGCGAACATGAAGTTGACCTCGACCGCGTCGTTCACCTCATCTGTCGCTCCGGAGAACGACAGGTTGATGACGTCCACGCCGTCGGACACGGCCGCGTTGATGGCCGCGACGATGTCGGCGGTCGTGGCGCTGGCGGTGCCGTCGGGCTTGTTCCAGCCGATCTTGTAGACCGACAGGCGGGCGTTCGGGGCCATGCCGGACGCGGTGCCCAGGCTCAGACCGTTGATCGCGACCGGCGCGCCGTGGTCGCCCGCCGCCGTGCTGGCGGTGTGCGAGCCGTGGCTGTTGCGGTCACGGGGCGAGTGGAACTCGCTGGCGCCGGGGGCGTTGCTCAGGCCGCCCGCGTCGAAGAACCGCGCGCCGATCACCTTGTTGTTGCAGGTGACGCGGTTTGCAACGACCGGGTCGTTGCCCTGGTCGCAGACGCCGTGGAACTTCGCCGCGATGGCGGCGGCGTCGGGGCGAGGTTCGCTCAGTGGCGCGAAGCTGGGGCTCTCTGGCCAGAAGCCGGTGTCGAGGACGCCGACAATGGTGCCCTCACCCGCGTGTTTGACGTT
The DNA here is from genome assembly GCF_049994355.1 of Angustibacter sp. McL0619. Taxonomy (NCBI): domain Bacteria; kingdom Bacillati; phylum Actinomycetota; class Actinomycetes; order Kineosporiales; family Kineosporiaceae; genus Angustibacter; species Angustibacter sp. McL0619. The sequence goes on from NZ_CP188257.1 coordinate 4,499,752, forward strand.
CCCGAACTGCTTGTTCCACACGCCCTTCTTGCCGTCGAGGCCGAGGAACTTGGGCGTCGACACGGTGTCGGTGGTGAAGATGGCGTCCTTCCAGACGTTGAGCACACCCGGGGTGGACTTCAGGCGAGCGGCCTCGCTCGCTGTCATCTTCATGGCGAAACCGTTCATCGTCACGTCGTACACGTCAGTGACCGTGTGCCCGTCGAGGTGGCCGTTCTTCAGGACCGTGGTGCGCTGGTCGCGCAATCGTCCCCGATAGGCCTGGGCTGCCGGGGTGCGGGTGTCGAGCGTCTTGCCAGCACCGGGCTTCGTCGCCGCGAAGCCCTTGACGTCCCCCTGGTAACCCCCGAGCGGAGTGCCCGCCAGCTGGACGATGTACATGCCCGTGCTGTTGTCCGTCTTGACGGACTGCGCCCAGCTCAGATTCGGCCCGACCAGGGCAATGGCACCCGCCATCGCCACACCGATCAGGGTTGGACGCTTTCCAGCTAACCGGGCCAACGACATGTTGACCACCTCCTTGACCGAGGGCGTCGCGTCATTGCGAGGCACATTGGCGTAAACCTATGGGCTAGCCGTGAGCCACGGCTATGGGCTAGTCGTGAGCCACGACGGGTTTGGGCAGATCAGTCGCATTCGCCAACCGGTTTCAGCTGCCAAGACACAGCGATGACGTCGTGCTACTTGGTGTTTACCCGAGCACGATGGCGGTCGGCGCCCTGCGGAGCGCCGTTCTGGTTGTGGAGTGAGGCTGTCATGTCTACACACCGTCCGGTGCACCTGATCGGTCGCCAGTCCGGTCTGATCTCTGGCCACTGGGGGGCCATCCGACGGAAGAGTCCGCTCGGGCATTGTCATTCCGTCGAATCCATACTACAACTAGCAGTGTTAGTTCTGACCGGGGAGGAGACTCGTGGGCACGCTTGCGTGGATGCCATTGGCCGTGTGCCTGGTAGCCGCAGCACTGGCGATCACCACTCTGATGGCGGCCGTCCTAGCCCTTTCCGTGCGAAGCAGGAACTGGTCGATCATCGACATCGCGTGGGGTTTGGGTTTCGTTGCGGTGGCGGTGACATCCCATCTCGTCTCGACCGGGCACGGCGACCCGGGGCGACGACTGATCGCCCTCCTCGTGCCGGTGGTCTGGGGCGTGCGGCTGGCTGCCTACATCTTCTGGCGCAACCACGGCAAGCCCGAGGACCCGCGGTACACCGCGCTGATGCGCCGCCGCACCGGCCCGCTCATCCCGTACGTCGTCAGGACGATCTTCTGGCCGCAGGGGTGGGTGCTGTGGGTGGTGGCGATCCCGATCAGCGTCGCCATGTGCGAGCGGTCCGGCGTCAACGCCCTCACCTGGCTCGGGGTCGCCCTGGCGGCCGTCGGGCTCGTCTTCGAGGCTCTGGGTGACCTTCAGCTGGCTAGGTTCAAGTCGGACCCAAACAACGCCGGCAAGCTCCTGGACCGCGGCCTGTGGTCCTGGACGAGGCACCCGAACTACTTCGGTGACCTGTGCGTGATGTTCTCGTTCTGGTTGATCGCGTGCGGATCCTGGTTCGGCGTCCTGACCGTCTTCGCGCCGATCCTGATGACCAGGATGCTGATCACCAAGACCGGCAAGCAGATGCTCGACCGGCGGCTCGCTCGGACCCGTGGTGACGCCTACATCGCCTATGCAGCAAGGACGAGCGGGCTGTTCCCGAGGCCACCGCGGAAGGACGTTGCGACGAAGGTGCGGTGACAGCGTGAGACAGACTTCTCAGAGCGGAACCAGGGCAGCGCTCAGGCGCTGCACGAGAGGATCGGAACAGACCATGAGCGATGACGTTGTGCTGCGTGCGGATCAGCAGGGAGTGGCCGTGCTCACCTTCAACCGTCCGGAGCGGCGAAATGCCTGGACCGTGGGGCTGCAGCGGCGCTACTACGAGCTGCTGGCCGAGTGCGTCGAGGACCCCGACGTGCGCTGCATCGTCGTCACCGGGTCGGGGAGCTCCTTCTGCCCGGGTGCGGACACGGACTCCCTGCAGACGTATTCGGACACCGGGGAGTTCAACCCGGAGGCTGCCCTGATCGTCCAGCCCGACTGGTACCCGATCACCGTGCTCAAGCCGATGGTGGCCGCCATCAACGGCGCCTGCGCGGGCTTCGGACTCGTGCAGACGATGTTCTGCGACGTACGCATCGCCGCGAGCGGGGTGCGGATGTCGACTGCCTTCGCCCGCCGGGGGCTGCCCGCCCTGCATGCGAGCGCATGGTTGCTGCCGCGTCTGATCGGTGGCAGCCGTGCCAGCGAGCTGCTGGTGTCCGGTCGGACCTTCACCAGTGACGAGGCCGCCATCATCGGCCTCGTCCACCAGCTCGCCGAGCAGGACGAGGTCTTGGACAAGTCCATCGCCTACGCCCGGGACATCGCGGAGAACTGCTCCCTGGCTTCGATCGCGAACATCAAGGCGCAGTTGCGCGACAGCTACGAGAGCTCCTTCTCCGATTCGGTTGCGGTGGCCGAGAAGCTGGAGCACCGGGCTCTCGGCTCGGTCGACTTCCACGAGGGCGTGATGAGCTTCGTCGAGCGACGCCAGCCGAGCTTCGCGGCGTTTGGTGCCGGGTCAGCAGCCCGCCCGAAGGATGGTGCGCAATGACGGTGGCGCGCCGGCTCACCCATGAGAAGGAACTGAGCTGATGGGCGGACTGCCCGCGGTCAGGCAGCTGGTGTTCCTCACCGACGACCTGCCCTCGACCTTGGCGGCCGCGCGCCGCGAGCTCGGGCTGAACAGCGGCGTCAAGGACGAAGAGGGGATGGCAGAGCTCGGCTTCGTGCACGAGGTCCTGACCATCGAGAACACGTTCCTTGAGTTCACCGCCCCGCTCGGGCCGGACACGATGCCCGCCCGACTCCTTGCCCGACGTGGGGATCTCGGATACATGGTGGTGCTGCAGGTCGCGGACATCGAGCAGACCAAGCAGCGGGCGGCGGACCTCGGTCTGGAGCCGGTGATGGAGACCCTCTACGAGGGCCACACGATCACCCAGTGGCATCCGAAGGACTTCGGCACCCTGGCCGAGCTCGACCAGATCCGGCCAGCCGACACCTGGCACATGGCACCGGCGATCTTCGAGGGCGGCAGCACCGAGGTCGTGCAGGACGTGTCAGCCATCGAGGTCGCCGTCGCCGACCCCGCCGAGATGGCTGCCAGATGGGCACAGGTCCTTGATGTGACCGTTGCGGACGACGGGACGAGCCTGGAGCTCTCAGGCGTCAGCGTGCGCTTCGTGCCGGCCGACGGCGCGGTCGGACTGGTGGCGGTGGAGCTGCCCGCCAGCGATCCCGGGAAGGCCGGACGCACCTCGCGGCTCTCGGGGGTCGACTTTCGCCTGGTCTGAGGCTCAAGGCGACGCCAGCTCCGCCTCCTCGCGAAGCTGTGCCCGTAGGGAGCGCTTCAGGATCTTGCCGACAGGGTTGCGGGGCAGGGCATCGACGACCTCCAGCCGCTCCGGCCACTTGAACCGAGCGACCTGCTGTCCGCGCAGCAGCTCGACGAGCTCGTCGAGCGTGGGCGGGTTCCCCTTCTCGGCGGGTGCGACGAAGAGGCACAACCGCTCGCCGAGCCGTGGATCCGGCATCCCCACGAGCGCGGCCTCGGCGACCTTTGGATGAGCCTGCAGCAACGACTCGACCTCGACCGCGGAGACCTTGTAGCCCCCGCGGCTGATCAGGTCCTTGGCCCGGTCGACGTAGACCAGCAGGTGGCCGCCATCGCCGGTGATCTCGAAGATGTCACCGGTGCAGTAGTAGCCCTGGTCGTCGAACGGTGAGGCTGCGGTACCCCAGTACCCAGCGAAGATGGCGGGCGAGGACACCCGTAGCTCGCCCGGCCGATCGGGCTCGGTGATGTCCTCACCGGTCTGCAGATCCACGAGCCTCGACCTGCTCTCCCGGCCGATCCGCGAGCGCCACGCGAACGTCGGGTCGCCCGGACGGGGGAAGAGCCGCCCGCGGTCCGCGGGATCGGGAATCGTGTCCGGGCAGCCGAACAGGCACAGCCCCTCGTTCGAGCCGAACAGGTTGAGCACCTCGACGCCGCGCTCGCCCTCCCAGGCCTCGATCATCCAGGCCGAGAGCGGGGCCGAGCCCGAACCGATGGCTCGCAGCGAGCTCAGGTCGTGCTCGGCCAGCAGGTCGGGCCGAGCCACCAGGGTGTTCAGCACGGCCGGCGGAGCGCAGGTGTAGGTCACCCGCTCGGCGGAGATCTGGTCGAGGAGCACGTCCAGGTCGAACGGATGGTGCTGCACCAGCCGAGCGCCGAGAACCAGCCACGGCATGAACATCCCCGCCATCCCGCCGGCGTTCACCATCGGGAACGGGTTCAGCAGCACGTCCTGACTGGTCAGCTTCGGCGTCGAGATCGTCCCCATCGAGACGACCTGCCAGTCGCCATGCGCCCGGGGGACGCCTTTCGGGATGCCCTCCGTCCCCGAGGTCCACGACAGCGTCACGCAGTCGTTGGGGTGGATGTCGAGCCCCGCGACGTAGCGTCGGTAGTCCTCGTCGCCGTCGCCGTTCCCCAGGTCGGCATCGAGATCGACCACCCCGGCCGGCAGGTCCGGCCCCCAGGCCAGAACCGTCTGCAGTGTCGGGATACGACCGAGCAGCTCCAGCGCCTGCTGGGCCAGCATCGCCTTGTTCGTGCGCCCCACGGTGACGAAGGCACGCACGCCGGCCAGTGTCCCCATCTGGCTCAGCTCGTGCTGGGCGTACTGCACCGGAAAGGAGCACGCGATCGCGCCGAGGCTGGCCACGGCCAGGTACGCGACCGCCAGCTCGACCCCGTTGTGCAGCTGCAGGCCGACGACGTCGTCCCGGGCCACACCGGCTCGGTGCAGGGAGCGCGCCAGCTGGCGCACCTCCCGGTCTACCTCGATCCAGGTCAGCCGACGTGGGACCCGGCCGGTGATCGCCTCGCAGTTGGTGGGATCCACCACGCTGGTGCGGTCGCCGCGCTCGCGGACGTGCAGGTCCAGCAGATCCAGCCAGGTCTGCCCGGTCCACCACCCGTCTCGGACGAAGCCTGAGACCTCTTCAGCGCTGTAGAGCCGCATGCCACCCCTCTCGACGGCGGAAGACCCGGCTTCGTCAGTTGTAGTGCTGCCGATCCGAGCGGGTTGACGAGCAACACTGTTTGTTGTAGTAAGGTTACACCGAAATCAGTGATCGTGGTTATGGAGACAGCGATGGGCGCAAGCGCCAGCTGGGTCGTCGGCGGGTACCAGACCGACTTCGCGCGGAGCACCGCTCGCGAGGGGACGGACTTCGCCGACCTGTTCGCCGAGACCATCGAGAACACCCTCGCCGCCGCCGGGGTCCCGGCGACCGACGTGGAGACCATCCACGTGGGAAACGCCTTCGGGCAGCTGTTCACCGGACAGGGGCAGCTCGGTGGCATGCCCGCCACGGTCGAGCCTGAGCTGTGGGGCGTCCCTGCGATGCGGCACGAGGCAGCGTGCGCCTCCGGCTCGATGGCGCTGATCGCCGCGATGGCCGAGATCGAGGCCGGCCGCTACGACGTGGCGCTGGTGCTCGGCGCCGAGATCGAGAAGACGGTCTCCGGCGACGTCGGTGCCCAGCACCTGGGTGCAGCCGCCTGGGTCGGCCACGAGGGCACCGCCGCGACCTACATGTGGCCGCACATGTTCGACCGGCTCGCCGAGGAGTACGACCGCAGGTACTCCCTCGACGACCGCTACCTGCACGCCATCGCCGAGCTGAACGTCCGCAACGCCAGGAAGAACCCCAACGCGCAGACCCGGGGGTGGTCCTTCACCCCGGAGAGCTTCACCGACGACGACGTCGCGAACCCGCGGGTCGAGGGGCGCGTGCGACGCACCGACTGCAGCGCGATGACCGACGGCGGCGCCGGCATCGTGGTGGTCAGCGACAGGTACCTTGCCGCGCACGCGTCCTCGCCGGCGCGCCCGGCCGCCAAGATCCTCGGCTGGGGACACCGAACGGTCGGGCTCTCGCTGCAGCTGAAGCTCGAGCGGTCCGCGGACCACGAGTACGTGCTGCCGCACGTGCGGCAGTCGATCCTGGATGCATTCGGCCGCGCGGAGGTCGCCGACGTCGACCAGCTCGATGCCATCGAGACCCACGACTGCTTCTCGATGAGCGAGTACGCCGCCATCGACCACTTCGGCATCACGCCCCCCGGGGACAGCTGGAAGGCCATCGACAGTGGTGACATCGAGCTCGGTGGTCGCCTCCCGGTGAACCCCAGCGGTGGCCTGATCGGGGGCGGCCACCCGGTCGGGGCGACCGGTGTGCGCATGGTCCTCGATGCCTACAAGCAGGTCACCGGGCAGGCCGGGGACTACCAGGTGCCGGGCGCCGAGCGCGTGGCCACCCTCAACATCGGCGGCAGCACGACGACGAGCGCGTGCTTCGTCGTCGGTGCGCAGCCTCGACACTGACCTCAGCGAAGGGTTGGACATGGACATCGAGATCCTCGGCCGCGCACTCACGACGTTGTCGCCCGACGATGACCATCCCTACCGGACGGGTCCGTGGCGCCCGCAGACGGTCGAGCGGAAGGCCGACGACCTGGACGTGATCGGTGAGATCCCGCTCGACCTGGACGGCGCCTACCTGCGCAACACCGAGAACCCCGTGCACCCGGCGATGGAGATCTACCACCCGTTCGACGGTGACGCCATGGTGCACGTCGTGGGCTTCCGTGACGGGAAGGCGTTCTACCGCAACAGGTTCGTCCGCACCGACGGTTTCGTGGCTGAGCAAGTCGAGGGGCGCCCCCTGTGGGCAGGGCTCGCCGAGGACCCGGCGAAGTCACCCACCCAGACCGGCTGGGGCGCGCGTGGACGGCTCAAGGACTCCTCCAGCACGGACGTCGTCATGCACAACGGTGTGGCCCTGACCAGCTTCTACCAGTGCGGCGACCTCTATCGACTCAACCCGACGACGTTGGAGACCCTCGGTAAGGCCAGCTGGAACGGCAAGTTCCCCTCTGACGTGGGCGTCTCCGCCCACCCGAAGCTGGACGAGCGGAGCGGCGAGCTGCTGTTCTTCAACTACGGCACGGATGCGCCGTACATGCACTACGGCGTCGTCGACGCCACCGACAACCTGGTGCACTACATCGACGTCCCGCTGCCCGGTCCCCGGCTGCCGCACGACATGGCGTTCACGGACAACTACGTGATCCTCAACGACCTGCCGCTGTTCTGGTCGCCGGAGGCGCTCGCGAAGGGCAAGTACGCCGCGCGCTTCCACCGCGACATCCCGTCGCGGTTCGCGGTCATCCCGCGCCGTGGCCAGGCCAGCGACATCCGGTGGTTCGAGGCGGATCCCACGTACGTCCTGCACTGGACGAACGCCTACGAGGACGGCAACGAGATCGTCCTGGACGGCTACTACCAGAACGACCCCGAGCCGCCGGCCGGCAACGGCACTCTCTACCAGCGGATGTTCCGGTTCCTCGACAACGACCTGATGGGGCCGCGACTGCACCGCTGGCGGTTCAACCTCAGCACGGGGATGACCAAGGAGGAGCCGCTGACCGAGACCACCAGCGAGTTCGGCATGATCAACCAGCGGCACGCCGGCCAGCGCCACCGGTTCAGCTACTCGGCCACGGCGGTCCCCGGCTGGTTCCTCTTCGACGGCCTGGTCAAGCACGATGCCGAGACGGGGAACGAGGAGCACTACCGGTTCCCCAGTGGCGTCTTCGCCAGCGAGACCACCATGGCGCCGCGGATCGGATCGACGTCCGAGGACGACGGTTACCTGGTCACCATCACCTCGGACGTCAACCGCGACCTCTCCGAGTGCCTGGTGTTCGACGCCCAGCAGCTGTCCGCTGGCCCGATCGCGCGGGTGCGCCTGCCGGAGCGGGTGTCGAGCGGGACTCACGCCACCTGGGCGCCGGGCAGCACGATCCCGGACTGGCGCACGCACGACGACGCTGCCGCCGCGCTTCAGCTGTAGCGCGGCGGCAGCTCGCTCAGGCTTGGTGGGTGACGGTCCCGTCAACCATGGTCAGACGGATCGGGGCCTCGGCCACCTCATCCGCCGGCGCGGTGACGGGATCGATCGCGAAGGCCGTGAGGTCAGCGCGCATGCCTGGCACGATCCGCCCAGCGACGCTCTCCTCACCGGCCGCCAGCGCTGCGTGAGTCGTCATACCCTCAAGGGCCATCAGACCCGTCAGTCCCTGCTCAGGCAGGAACGGCTGCTTGTCAGTGCCGGCCGGGCGTCGCAGCCGCGCGTAGGTGAGCACGTCGCGGGCGTCGTAGTCGGCGACCGGCCAGTCCGACCCGAGGACGAGGATCCCTCCGGCATCTCGGACGTCCCGGCAGCACCAGCCGCGGTTGGCGCGCTCCTCGCCGAGCCGCCGCGACCACTCGTCCACGTGGTCTGCCGTGGTGTACGCAGAGTGCGAGGGCTGCATCGACGCGACGAGCCCGGCCCTGACCAGGCGCCGGATGTCCTCGAGCGGAAGGGTTTCGAGGTGCTCGATGCGATGCCGGACGCCATGGGTGTCGACGTCCTCGAGGGCATCGATGACGTGCCGCACGCCGGCGTCCCCGAGGGCGTGCGTCGCCGTCTGCACTCCAGCGGCAGCCAGGTACTGGACGGACTTGGTGTACTCGGCCGGATCCAGCCAGAGCGAGTCCGTGCTCTGGCCGTGGCAGTCCGGACGCCGTAGCCAGGCGGTGCCACCCTCCACGGTCCCGTCGATGAACAGCTTCACAGCGCGCGCAGCCCATCGCCTGCCGTGCCGGCGCTGCTGCTGAACCAGTGCCTCGAGGTCCTCCCCCGGCCAGCACCCGGGCGCCAGCCGCAGCCGCATCGGGAGGTCGCCGTCCGCCTCGATGTCCGCGAGCAGGTCGAGCGTCGCCGGGTAGCCATCCATCACGTGGCCGCCGGTCAACCCCGATCTCGCCATCTCAGCGAGGATCGAGATGGCACTGTCACGGCGCTCGGCGAGTGATGCGGTCGGCATGACGTCGGCCACCAGGTCGATCGCCGCATGCTCCAGCAGGTAACCGGTCGGGTGGCCTGCCGCGTCGCAGACGACCTCAGAGCGTACGGCGAACTCGCGCCTGCCATGGACGCCGGCGGCGCGCAGCGCCGCGCTGCTGGCGAGAGCAGAGTGCCCGTCGTACAGCCGCAGCAACGCCGGGATCCCCTCGAGCACGTCGTCGATCGGCGCGTTCGTGATCGGCGCACCGCCGAAGACGTTGTGGTTCAACCCAACTCCGCGCAGCCACTCCCCAGGTTCGAGATCGACGACGGCCGCCGCCAGCACCCGACGGACGTCGTCGAGGTCCTTGCAGCTCGACAGGTCGGTACCCACGAACAGCTCGGCACCCAGGATCGGGTGCGTGTGCCCGTCGACGAGCCCCGGCGTGAGCGTGGCTCCCGCGAGGTCGATGACGCTCGTGCGAGACCCTCGCAGGTCGAGCGCCTCCTCGTCGAGTGCTGCGATCACGCCGTCGCGGATGGCGACCGCGGTCGCGGTCGGTCGGCTCGGGTCGAGCGTGCGGACGGCGGCACCGACGACCAGGGTGTCAGCGAGACCGGACCGGTTGCCCAGCAGGGAGTCAGTCACGTGAGGTCCTTCCGGAGCCGAGAGCATGCGGGGACGACAGCCGAGCTGCCGCTTGTTCGGGACGAGCGGGGCCGATGCCCCCTGCCCGCGGGCAGGGGGCATCGGCGCTACGGCAGGGTCAGGACCCGGTACCACCCAGGTAGACGGCCCAGGGGAAGTACACGTAGCTGAACGAGGCCGGCGCGCCCGTGACGCGCTTGTTCATGAAGAGTCGGCTGGCCCGGGACAAACCCGGCGCCATCGTCAGGAGCTCGTCGGTCAGCTTGGTCATGATCTGCGCCTGGATCTTGCCCTGCTCGGCCGGGTCGGCCGTGGCACGCGCCTGGTCGTAGAGCGAGTCGATCCCGTTGTAGCCGTACTGGTTGAACGACCCGCCGGTGGCCGAGGTGATCCCGACCCAGTCCAGCGCGTTCGGGATGTTGGGCCAGAAGTCGGTGAACAGGATGTCCACGCCGGCGCGGGTCTTCGGGTCGTACAGGTAGCCGCCGTACTCCGCCGCGGGCACGACCTTCAGGGAGGCGTTCATGCCGGCCTTCTTGGCCGCGTCGACCACCGAGTTGCCGAACTGGATCCCGGTGAACGTACCGCCCACCGCGAAGACGACGGGCTTCTTGCCGTCCTCGCCGGCGGCCGCCACCAGCGCCTTGGCCTTGTCGATCGAGCCCGACTGGACCGGAGGCAACGCATCGTAGGCCGGCTGGAGCTGAGCCTTGGCGTCGTCGAAGACGTTCGGCGGGAACATGGCCTTGATCGGGGTCGCAGTGCCCTTCATGATCACCTTGGCCATGCCGTCCCAGTCGGTGGCCAGCTGGAGTGCCTGGCGCATCTTCAGGTTGCCCATGGACCCCTTGGGGTTGGAGTAGACGATCGTCAGGTTGGAGTCCATCGGGCCGTAGAAGAGCTTGCCCTCGCTGCTCGCCTTCAGCTGCGTCAGCCCGGACAGCGGCGGGTCGTACATGCCGTCGATGTCACCGGTCTGCAGCGCGGAGGTCTGCGCCGCCTCGTCTGTCAGGAACTTGAAGACGATCGTGCTGACCTTCGGCTTTCGGTTCGCGTTGTCCCAGTAGCCGGGGTAAGCGGTCATCGTGATGTTGTCGCCCTTGGTCCAGGACTTGAACTGGTACGGACCAGTGCACATCAGGCCGACGTTCGGGCTGCCCATGTCCTTGGGGTGGGCCAGCGCGAACTTCTTCTGGACGACGACGCCGGCGTAGTCGGCCATCTCCTTGTTGAACAGGTAGTCCGGCTTGGTCAGGTGCACGGTCACCTCGAGGGGGCCGGTCACGTCGACCGACTTCACGCTCGAGTACAGGTAGTGGTAGAAGCTGCCGGCGTCCTTGAGGTTCCTGTTGAGGCTGTAGGCGACGTCGTCGGACGTCATCGGGCTGCCGTCCCAGAAGGTGACCCCACTGCGCAGCGTGTAGACCCAGGTCAGCGGGTCCGGGTTGGCCGCGGACGACGCGAGGTTCGGCTTGAAGCTGTAGTCGGGGTAGTACGCCATCAGGTTCTCGCACATGTTCGAGTTGATGGTGTTAGGCGTGTAGTCGACCGACAGATACGGGTCGATCGTCGCGGGCTCACCCTCTGGCTCGTTCCAGGTCACCTTGTCGAGGTTGCTGGTGGCGGCCGGCGTCATGACGACGAGGTCACCCGCCCCAGGCGTCTTCGCCGAGGACCCGGTGCCCGCGGCGGACGAACAGGCTGCCAGGACGAGACTGGCACACACCAGCGGCGCTAGCCGCAGCAGATGAGAAGGCTTCACAGCGAGACTCCCTTAGAGGTGGGTGGTGCATGCGGTAGGACGGAAGGTGGAAGGTCTAGACAGGGCTGTCGGTGGTCGACAGCGAGGCCGCTCGGTGCGGATCCCAGCCGGGCCCGGGCACGCTGTCGCGCAGCAGGCGGGTGTAGGGCTCGGTCGGATGGTCGAGCACCTCGGCGGTGCGGCCGCGTTCGACGACCTCGCCCCGGCGCATCACGATCACGTCGTCGGTCACCTGACGGACCACGGCCAGGTCGTGGCTGATCAGCAGATAGCTGATCGCCGAGCGCTCGCGGATGTCCGCCAGCAGGTTGAGGATCTGCGCCTGGATCGACACGTCCAGCGCGGCCACGGACTCGTCGAGGATCAGTACGGTCGGCTCCGCCGCGAGCGCGCGGGCGATGGCCACCCGCTGGCGCTGGCCGCCGGACAGCGCGCTGGGCAGCGCGGAGACCTGGCGGGCATCCAGGCCGACCAGCTCGGCCAGCTCCACGACCCGATCCGCCACCTGGCTGCGGGTCCGCTCGGAGTGCAGTCGCAGCACCTCGGCGAGGGCGTCACCGACGGTCTGCCGTCGGTCCAGCGAGGTGTACGGGTCCTGGAAGACGATCTGGATGTCGCGTCCGCGTCGACGACGGGCCTTGGCACCCCGCTCCGGGGCCGACCGGTCGACACCGAGGATCTCGATCTTTCCCGCCGTCGGCCGCTCGAGACCGACCAGCATCTTGGCCAGCGTGGTCTTGCCTGAGCCCGACTCCCCCACGATGGCCAGCGAACCCCCAGCCTCCAGGGTGAAGGACACGTCGTCGACGGCAACGAAGTCGGAGCGGCGTCCACCCTCGCGCACGGGGTAGACCTTGCGCAGGTTCGTCACCTCGACCGCCGGACCCTGCGCCGGCTCGAGCTTGCCGGCGGTCATGCCACGCTCCCGTCCTGCGACCTGGCGAGCTCACCGCGGAGCTCATCGATGCGCAGGCAGCGAGTCAGGCCCGAGTCCACCCTGGCCAGCTCGAGCGTCGTCGTCCGGCAGGCGTCCTGGACGTGCGGGCAACGAGGCGCGAACGCGCACCCCGCAGGCGCCTCGAACGCCGACACCGGTCGCCCGGGCACCGCGGCGAGGCGGTGCGCGGTCACCGTCACGCTCGGCCGGGCCTCGACCAGCGCCGCGGTGTACGGGTGCAGCGGGTCGTCGTGCAGCCGAGCCGACGCCTGCTCCTCGACGATGGAGCCGGCGTACATCACGGCGGTGCGGTCGCAGACGGCGCCGGCCAGCTCGAGATCGTGCGTGATGAACAGCATGGCCAAGCCGTGCTCGCGGCGCAGGTTGTCGAGGATCGCCATGACCTCGGCCTGGGTGGTGACGTCGAGGGCGGTCGTGGGCTCGTCCGCCAGGATCAGCCGAGGCCGGACCGCGATGGCGGAGGCGATCATGACCCGCTGCAGCATCCCGCCGGACAGCTGGTGCGGGTACTGCTTGAGGCGCCGCTGCGGGTTGTCGATCCCCACCGACTCCAGCAAGGTCAACGCACGGGCCTGGGCCGCCCGAGGCCTCATGCCGAGGTTGGTGCACATGGCCTCGGTCAGGAAGTCGCCGATCGTGCGGACCGGGTTGGTGTGCGCGCGCGGATCCTGGAAGATCATCGCCACGCCCTCGGTCCGGTACTCGCGGAGCTTGGCGCCACGCAGGTCGAGTACCTGCTCGCCGGCGAAGGCGATCCGCCCACCGAGCTGCGCGCCCTTGGGCAGCAGCCGGGCCACGGCACGGGCGGTCATCGACTTGCCCGAGCCGGACTCGCCGACGAGCCCCACCGCCTCACCCTCGCCGATCCGCAGGCTGACGTCGTGCAGCACCGGGCGCTGCTGGCCGGCCACGGGGAGTGAGACCGTCAGCGACTCGATCTCCAGGAGATCGCTCATCGGCGCGCCTCCGCCCGGGCGGTGATCCGGTCACCGAGGAAGTTGACGGCACCGACCACGACCACGATGCACAGGCCCGCGTACAACGACTCCTGCGGGAAGCCGGCCAGGATGCCCGGGACGCCCTCGGCCACCATCACGCCCCAGTCGGACTGCGGCGGCTGGACGCCCAAGCCGATGAACGACAGCGCCGCGAGGTCGATGAGCGCGTACCCGTAGGACAGCGTCGCGGCCGCCACGATGATCCCGCTGACGTTGGGCAGCAGGTGCCGGATGCAGATGCGGGTCCCGCTCAGCCCTTGCACGGTCAGCGCGGCGACGTACGGCAGCTGGCGCTCCCGCAGGGTCGCGCTCCGCACGATCCTCGCCACGTAGGGCGTGTAGCCGATCGCCAGCGCGATGGACGCCGCGAGCAGTCCGGGACCGAACAGGGACACCGCGACGATGGCCAGCAGCAAGCCCGGGAAGGCGAACATCGCGTCGATCACCCGAGCGACCGTCGCATCGAAGGCTCCGCCCACCCAGGCCGCAGCGAACGCGATGAGGCTGCCGAGGGTGATGCCGATGACGACGACGAGCAGCGGACCGAGCAGCGAGCTGCGGGCGCCGTGCACCAGCCGTGCCAGCAGGTCGCGACCCTGCCCGTCGAAGCCGAGAGCGTGCCCAGCCGCCGGACCTCCGTACGAGTCCAGCAGGCTGATCGAGTTCGGGTCGGCCTTCACGAGCAGTGGACCGACCAGTGCGACAAGGACCATCAGCACCAGGACGGCGACGGCGATCCAGCCACCGATGCCGAGGCCCGGGGGCCGCCCACCGGAGCGCTCGTGGAGCGCGGTTGCCGTCGGGTCCGCGCTCTCGACCTCGAGGAGGCTCATGAGTGCTGCTTTCCGACGGCGATGCGCGGGTCCAGGAACGAGTACGCGAGATCGACGATCGTGTTGAGCACGATGAATGCGGCAACCAGGATGAGGCAGATCGCCTGCACCACCGGGAAGTCCTTCTGGCCGACCGCTTGGACGAGGTAGCTGCCCAGGCCGTTGAGCTGGAAGACCTGCTCGATCACCACTGCGCCGGCGATCAGGCCGCCGATGGTCAGGCCGGCGACGGTGACGATCGGGATCATCGCGTTGCGCAGTACGTGCCGACGGATCACCCGGCCCTGCGGGATCCCCCGGCTGACGGCGGTCTGGACGTGGTCCGAGCCCAGCTCCTCCCTGACGGCCGCCCGCGTGAGCCGGGCGACGTACGCGACGGACGAGAACGCAAGCGCCACGCACGGCAGCACCAGGTGCTTGATCCGATCCGGAACGCTGTCGCCGGCACCGAACACCGGGAACCACCCGAGCCGCACGGCGAAGACCGCGATCAGCGCGATCGCGGCGACGAAGGCGGGCACCGCCATGGCGGCCGTGGCGGTCAGCATCAGCGACGAGTCGACCCAGCCGGGCCGCAGCCCGGCGACGATCCCGGTGATCAGGCCGACGACGAGGATCAGAAGCGCGGCACAGGCCACCAGCGCGCAGGTGTTCACCGCGCGCCCACCGAGCAGTGACGACACCGGCGCCTTGGCCATGATCGAGATGCCGAAGTCACCGTGCAGCACACCCACGAGCCAGTGCCCGTACTGCGCCAGGAAGGGCTCGTCCAGGTGGTACTGCGCCTTGATCGACTGCAGCTGAGCGGGCGTCATGCTGCGCCCCCTGGTCAGGAAGGCCAAGGGGGTCCCAGGGGCCAGGAACAGTGCCCCGTAGACCGCGAAGCTGGCCAGCAGCAGCGTCACGACGAGGGCGATGAGGCGACCGACGAGGAAACGCGCGACCGTCATCGGACCCTCCTGCCTTGCCTCGTCGGGCTGGGCGACGTGCGCACCGAGCCAACTGAACGAAATGTTCGCTCCGACGAAGGTAAGCCAATGAACCCATGTCGTCAATGGGTCTGACAGAGGCATTGTCTGAGGGCTTGACGGCTGCTAGCGTCCGAGCACCCGGACGGCAGCCTCGTCCGATCCGTTTCGAGGAGAATCCATGCCTGCTCAGCTCGCCGTCGTCGGCGCCACGATCCGCACCATGGATCCCGATCTGCCCTTCGCCTCCGCGGTCGCCGTCCGCGACGGCGTCATCGTGGCCGTCGGCGATGACGCCTGCGTCCGGGACGCGTGCGACGGGACCACCGAGGTGATCGACGGCACCGGGTGGACCCTCACCCCGGGACTGACGGACGGGCACCAGCACTTGCTGCACGGAGCCGAGCTCGCGCGCGGGGTGTCGTTCGACCGGGTCGGCTCGCTGGACGAGGTCCGGGCGATGCTGGCCGCCGAGCGCGCCCGGGTGGGCGCCGGCGAGTTCGTCGTCGGGTACGCCCTGGAGTACGCAGCCTTCGGCGGAGCCCCCTACCACCACGACCTGATCGACGCGGCCGCGGGCGAGGGTCCCTGCCTGATCCTGTCCCTCGACCTGCACACCGTGTTCGCCAACGCCCACGCCATCCGTCTGGCCGGCCTGACCGGTCGCGAGAAGTTCGAGGACGGCTCGTTCATGGTCTGCGACGACTCGGGGGAGCCCACGGGCGAGGCGCGGGAGATGAGCGCCATGTTCACCCTGCTCTCGTTGCGTCCCACGCCTTCCCAGCAGGAGCGCCTGTCCTGGTACGCCGACGCGATCCGGGCGCAGAACGCAGTCGGCATCACCGGCATCCACCAGATGGACGGCAGCCTGGACACGGCCGCAGTGCTGGCCGACCTCGAGGCGGCCGGGGACCTGGGAATGCGGGTGCACCTGCACTACCTGGTGGAGCCTACGTACGACGACGACCACCTGGCCGGCCTCGCGGCTGCCCGGGACGAAGCCGGACGCCGGTGGCGCGCGCACGGCGTCAAGTTCCTGATGGACGGCGTGATCGACACCGGCACGGCCTGGCTCGAGGAGCCGGACACCCACGGAGCCGGCCTCGACCCGATGTGGCCGGAGCACGGCCGGTACCAGTCGGCGGTGCGGCGGTTCCACGACGCCGGCTTCGCCGTCACCACCCACGCGATCGGCGACCGCGCCGTCCGTGAGGTGCTGGACACCTACGACTCGTTGCCCTCCGGAGGGCGTCGCCACCGCATCGAGCACGTGGAGACGGCACCGGACAGCACGCTGCGCCGGTTCCGACCCATGGGCGTCACGGCGTCCATGCAGCCCATCCACCTGCGCTGGCTGCTTCCGGACCTGTCCGACCCGTGGTCACAGCGACTCGGTCACGCGCGGTGCCAGCACGCCATGCCGTCCGGGGACCTGTCCGCCGCTGGCGCGCTGGTCGTGCTGGGCTCGGACTGGCCGGTGGCCCCTTACGACCCGAGACTCGGGTTCTTCGCTGCGCAGCTTCGGCGAGCCCCGGACCTCGCCGACAACGGTCCGATCGGTGCCAGTCGCCCGCTGAGCGGGCTGGAGACCCTGGCGGGCTACACCGTGAACGCCGCTCGGGCAGTTGGTGACCAAGGCAGGGCCGGCGTACTCAAGGTCGGCGCCCAGGCCGACCTCGTCGCCTGGGGCGCCGACCCGGTCACGACTCCCCCCGAAGACGTCCTCGAGCTGCCCTGCCTGCTGACCATCGTCGACGGAACCGTGGTGCACCGCGCCGAAGCCTGAGCTCTTCAGTCCTGACTGAGCGCGCTGGCGAGCCGGAGCGTCCGCTCGCCGGCGGGATCGTCGTCCGTCGCCGACGGAACGAGCACGATGTCGTCCACCCCGGCGGCGTGGTATTCGTCCATCCGCGCCCGGACTGCACGGGGGTCCCCAACCAGACCCACCACAGCCGGCAGCTCGTCCGGTATCTGCGCGAGGAGCTCCTTCGGGTGCGGACGGGACTGAGCGAGCTCGACGAGTTCGCCGAAACCCGCTGCCCGGAACATGTCCGAGTAGCCCGGGGCCGCGAGATAGCCGACGAGCCCGCGCCGCAGCTGCTCTATCGCCAGTGGACCCGGGTCGACGGCGCAACCGGCCCACAGCGCCACCCGCGGGCTGGGACGCCCGGCCCGCTCGGCGGCCGCGCGCAGCTTCGAGACGAGCACACCCGCCTGCAGAGGGTCGACGAGGTTGAGGACCAGCCGGTCCGCGTGCTCGGCCGCCACCCGGATGGCGAGGTCGCCAAAGGCCGCGACCACGAGCGGCGAGCGCGGCGGCGTCAGCCTCAGCCGGTACCCGGTGGTCCGGAGCACCTGACCTGCCAGCTCCGCCTTGTCTCCGTCCAGCAGCGAGCGGACGGCCTGCGCGGACTCGGCCAGGGCGAGGGCCGAGCGGGAGCGATCACGTCCGTGCCAGTGCTCGACCACCATCGTGGACGACGTCCCCAGAGCCACCGAGACCTGGCGCCCGGTGAGCGCGGCGACGGAGGCCGTCCCCATGGCGATCATCACCGGGTCGCGGACTGCGACGGCAAAGGGACCGAGCACGAGATCGGAGAGCGTGAGCTGGGGGCCGAGATGCGCCCCCAGTGCGAAGGCGTCCCAGGTCGCCATCTCACCCACCCAGACGGCGCGGTACCCGAGCGAGTCGGCGATCAGCGCGGTCCGGATCACCTCCTCGGGCGGGCGATCCTGCCAGAGCCCGAGGGAGACCTCCAGCGTGGCGCTCACGCGGGGTCGACGAATCGGAACGTGACCCCCGGCAGCAGGTCCGGGGACGGCGCGGCGCCGCCGGCCTGCCGCCGAAGCACGATCGTCCAGCGGCTCGTGTCGTCGCCCTCGACGAAACGCAGCTGCGCGGAACCCAGCGAGACGGTCGCGTCATCCGCGCCGGCCGGCAGGTCGAGCAGTTCGCGCCACAACGTTGCCATCTTCGCTGGGTTCTCGACACTGATCTCGACGGCCAGGATCGAGTCGATGGCCGCCTCCGGCTGCGGCTGCGCGTCTTCGCCGACCCCGTCCCAGAACCAGACGTCGGGGTCGGCGATCCCATCGGCCTCGAGCAGCACGGCGGTGTCCCGAGGGTGCAGCTGCAGGATCGGGAAGCCGAACGCGTCCTGAGCGCGCACCACCTGGACACCCGCCGCCAGCGCCCGCGCCTGGACGGCCGCGACGTCGGGGTGCTGGATCGACAGCGCATACCCGCCGCGCCCGCCGATCTTGCGCGTCCAACGGCTCAGCGAGTCCTGGGGGTCGACGGCTGCCACCAGCTCGAGGTAGGTCCCGTCCGACAGCGCGAACGTTCGATCCACCATGCCGTGCTCTAGCAGCTCGGGATCGTGGAAACCCACCCCGAAACCCATGGCGGACCGCAGGGTCGTGATGTCGGCCTCGATCTCGTTGGTCGCGATGACCACCTGGCGCAGCCTGGCCCACGACGTCGTCGCGTTGCCCTCGGTTCCTGGCATGTACTGTCTCCTTCTGGATGGGATGGGGGTCAGGCGCCTTCGGTGGCCCAGGTCCGGCGCAAGGCGGGCTTGTCCACCTTCAGGCTCGCGGTGCGTGGCAGGGCGTCGACGAAGTGCACCTGCGTGGGCTTCTTGTAGGAGGCGAGCCGCGCCCTGGCCGCGTCGATGAAGGCGGACTCGTCCAGCTGCGGGTCGCGGGACACGGCCACCGCGACCACCGTCTCGCCCCAGCGCTCGTGCGGGACCCCGAACACCGCGACCTCGGCCAATCCTGGAACGTCGGCCAGCGCCGCTTCCACCTCCGCCGGGTACACGTTCATCCCGCCGGTGATGATCATGTCCTTGGCCCGATCGGTGACGTAGAGGTAGCCCGCCTCGTCGACCCTGCCGATGTCGCCGGTCCGGATCCGCCCGTCGACGATCGTCTCCGAGGTGAGCTCGGGTCGCTTGTAGTAGCCCGCGAACTGCGTCTCGGTCCTGACCGTGATCTCGCCCGTCTCGCCGGTGGGCACCGCCCTGCCGTCCGCGTCGAGGATCAGGACGTCCGCGATGTGCACCGGGCGACCGGTGCTCGCGTACACGTCGGCGGCCTCGCAGCCGTCCGACCAGTCACCCGGCTCGGTGGTCGTCACGGGCGCTCCGGTCTCGGTCATCCCGTAGTTCTCGACGAACCGCGAACCGATGGCGTCCACGACCCCGCGGACGTGGTCGCGTGGCATGGCCGACCCGGAGTGGACGGCGGTTCGCAGCTGGTCGAGCACGGCGGGGTTGCGCCGGACCTGATCGACGAACTGCGTGGCCAGCGGCGTCGGCACGTACGTGAACGTCGAGCCCTCGGCGAGCATGCGGGCGAACCACTCGTCAGGGTCGAGTCCCGCCATGAAGGAGACCTCGCCGCCCAGGTACAGGTGCGGTAGCAGCACGCCCCACAGGCCGGCGACGAACGACAGCGTCCCGGTGAACGCGCAGCGGCTGCGCGGCCGCAGGTCGAAGTGGGTCGGCATGTGGCGCAGGATGCGCAGCACGCTCTGCTGGGTGTGGACGACGCCCTTGGGCTGACCGGTCGTCCCGCTGGTGAAGCCGACGATCGCGAGGTCGTCCGCGCGGCGCGCGACCTGTGGGGTGGCGGTCGCTGCGCGTGCCAGGAGCCCGCTCCAGTCGGCGTGACCGGCGCGGGCGCCCTCGCCCAGCGCCACGGCCATCCCGAGCGACTCCTCCTCCAGCTCGGCCACCTTGGCCGCAACCTGCCCGCTGTAGACGAACGCACGGGCGTCGGCGTCCGCCAGGATCCGCTGCACCTCAGGGGGAGCGAGCCGGTCGTTCACGTGCACCGCGGCGAACCCGCCGATGAGGCAACCCAGGTACGCCTCAACGGAGTCGATGCCGTCAGCCACCATCAGCGCGACGTGGTCACCTGGCTGCAGGCCGTTCCCGGACAGCGCGTTGGCGAACCTCGACGCGTTCTGCAGCAACGCGGAGTGGGTGCGGACCTCGCCGCGGGCCCGCAGCGCGACCCGGTCGCCACCGCGGTGCAGCGAGCGGGCGAGCACGCCGCCGACAGTCTCATCCGCTGACATGTCATTGCCCCTTGATCTCGGTACGAAGCTGGCGCTTGAGGATCTTGCCGACAGGATTGCGCGGGAGTGAGGTGCGCAGCTCCAGCCGTTCGGGCAGCTTGTAGGAGGCGATCTGCTGCGCCTCGAGGTGCCGGACGACGGATGCGAGCGTCACGGTCGAACCGTCCTTGGGGACCACCACGGCGCAGACGCGTTCGCCCAGCAGGTCGTCCGGGTAGCCCACGACGGCGACCTCGACGACGTCGGGATGGGTGGCGATCATCGTCTCCAGCTCAGCCGGCGCGATGTTCATCCCACCGCGGATGACCAGGTCCTTCGCACGGTCCACGTACCTCAGGAACTCGTTGTCGGGGCCGTCGATCACGAATAGGTCGCCGGTCCGCAGGAACCCGTCCTGGTCGAACGGACTGGGGACGTTCGCGGCATCGAGATAGCCGGCGAACAGGCTCGGCCCGTACAGGTAGAGCTCGCCGGGACGACCGGGTTCGTCGACCTCGGCGCCCGTCTCCGGGTCGATGAGCTTGATGGTCGTGTGGGCGGCGGCCGGGAACGTCCAGTGCCGCGTCGGCCCGTAGCGCGGGAAGTAGCTTGCTCGCTGGCTCGCATCGGTCATCAGCTTCACGTCGGTCATCAGGGCGAGGCCCTCGTTCGAGCCGAAGAAGTTGATGATCGAGATCCCGTACCGGTCGTACCAGCCCTGCACCATCCACGTCTGCAGCGGTGCCGAGCCCGAGCCGATCTGTCGCAGCGTCGAGATGTCGGAGTCGGCGAGGAGGCGGTCGTTCTGCAGCAGCATGGCCAGCAGGGCCGGTGGGGCGACCGTGTAGGTGATGCGTTCCTCCGACACCTGTCGAAGGAACACGGTCAGGTCGAACGGGTGGTGCTGGACCAGCACGCACCCGACCCGCAGCCAGGGCAGCAGCATGCCGTTGATCCCTGCCATGTTCACCATGGGGAAGGGGTTGAGCACGCGCGACTCGTGGGTCAGGCCGGGCGAGTACACCGTGTCCCAGCTCATCACGAGCCACTCGTAGTGCGCGCGCGGCACGCCCTTGGGACGAGACTCGGTTCCGGACGTCCAGCAGATCGTGATGCAGTCGTTGGGGTCGACCGGATGAGCGTCGGCATAGGCGGCAACCGCCTGCGACGCACCGACCCCGAGCGCACCGATCGCCGAGCCGACGTTGGTCGCGCCGTCGACGTCCGTCGTCCCGAAGTAGAGGACCTCGCGCAGGGTCGGGATCTCGGCTCGCATGCCGACCACCTCGCTCGCGACCGCGCGCGCGCCGATGCGGTCGCAGGTCAGGAAGGCGTCGATCTCGCCGATCACCCCGAGCTCGACGATCTCGTGCCGGCGGTACTGAACCGGCAGTGGCGAGATGATCGCCCGAACCCGCCACGCCGCGAGGTACGCGATGACGAGCTCGACGATGTTCGGGAGCTGGACGGCGAGGACGTCGCCCTCCCCGATGCCGTGATCGAGCAGCACCGCGGCCAGCTCGTCGACCTGTCGGTCGAGCTGGTTCCAGCTGACTCGCAGGCTGGCGAGCCCGACCAGCTCCTGCTTGTTGGGCGGGTCGACCACCGCCAGCTCGTCGCCGAACTCGGCGACCCGGTCCGCGAAGAGCTGCTGGACCGTCTCCTCGGTCCAGGCCCCGGAGCCGGTGAACTCCGCGATCCGCTCCGGGCTGTGCATCCTTCGGCTGGACAACGCTTCCCCCTGACCTCGGGACACCGACGGGATGGACGAGACTACTTCAATTAGCAGTGTTAGTTCTATATCACCAGATTGCCCACGTCAACGCGTTCGGGCGCAATCACCCCTACCGCAGGCACCTTCGCCGTAGGCCAAGTGACCCTGTTAGTTGTAGTGTCTCACCATGAGCCACCGCACCGAGGACCTGACGTCGCTGATCGACAAGGCGAACATCACCGAGCTGCTGACCCGGTACCTGCGAGCCATCGACCGCGGTGACATCGCCACCCTGCGAGCCTGCTATCTCGAGGGCGCCTACGAGGAGCACGGCGGGCTGTACGCCGGCCCCGCCCAGGGGTACGTGGACTCCATCGAGCGTTCGCTGACCCATCCGCGGTCCGTCGTCACCCACTCGCTGTCGAACATCCTGATCGACGTCCGGGGGGACCAGGCTCGCTCGGAGCACTACGTGCTGGCGATGACACGCATCAAGGCCGACGGGGTGCTGCAGGACAGTCTGATCGCGTCCCGGATCGTCGATGACCTGCAGCGCAGCGCGGGAGGCTGGGCGATCGCGCGCCGGCGACTGAGGTTCGACTGGGCCCGCGAGCTCGGACCGGTCTCCACGACCTGGTTGCAAGGCGTGATCGACCCGACGACCCTGCTGTACAGCGGCAAGTACCCCGAGGACCCCGTGTACGACGACTTTCCCGCCCCGCTGCTGACCACGGCTGAGGGCACGTCATGAGCGCCGACGTCGCAGGAGGGATCGCGCTCGTCACCGGTGGCAACCGCGGGATCGGGAAGGCCTTCGTCGAGGAGCTCCAAGAGCGCGGCGCGAGCAGGGTCTACTGCGGCGCCCGCAGCATCGCCGATGTCCCCGCCGACCTGGTCAGCGCGGGCGCGATCGCGGTGCAGCTGGACATCACCGACCCGGAGTCCGTGGCCGCGGCCGCGGCCAGGTGCGCGGACACCACGATCCTGGTCAACAACGCGGGGTACCACGGTCGAGACCGTCTCGTGCTGGCCGCCGACCCCGAGGTGGCCAGGCTGGAGATGGAGGTCAACTACTTCGGCACGCTGAACATGATCCGTGCCTTCGCGCCGGTTCTGTCGGCCAACGGGGGCGGCGCCATCGTCAACGTGCTGTCGGTGGCCGGGGCCTTCCCGACAGCCTTCATGGGTGGGTACTCGCCGGCCAAGTCGGCCGCCCTGTTCCTGTCGACGATCGCGCGTGCCGAGCTCGAGCCGCAGAACACCTCAGTCACCGCACTGGTCGTCGGTTCCGTCGACACCCGGATGGCGGCACACGTCGAAGGCGAGAAGGAGACCCCACGCACTGTTGCCGCCGTCGGTCTGGACGCGATGTCCCGTGGAGAGCGGATGATGGACACCGACGCGATGGCCGTCGCCGCGCGGGCGCGCTACTCCGTCGACCCGGTTCGCTGGGAACGGTCAGCAGCCAAGGCCATGCGAGCCGGGTTGCTCACGACGGGCCGGCGCCCCGCGAGATGACCGTACGAGTGGTGCAGTGGGCGACTGGATCGATCGGGAGGACCTGCCTGCGCGCGGTGCTGGACTCGCCGGACCACGAGCTGGTCGGGCTCGTGGTCTACAGCGAGCGCAAGGCTGGGCAGGACGCGGGCACTATCGCTCGCCGCGATCCCACGGGGGTGATCGCCACCCGCGACATCGAGCAGGTCATCGCGATGGAGGCCGACGTCGTCCTGCACACCCCGCGGATCCAGCTGGCCTACGACGCCCATGACGCGGACCTGTGCCGGCTGCTGCGCAGCGGGAAGAACGTCATCACCACGGCTGGCAACCACTATCCGGGGGCCCACGGCCCCCAGCGGCTGGCCGTGTTCGACCAGGCCTGCGCGGACGGCGGATCCACCTTGTTCGGTGTCGGGGTCAGCCCGGGGGTGATCGGCGAGCGGTTGGCGATGGCACTCACCGGCATCAGCCTCGACCTGGACGCCATCGACATCGCCGAGGTGGTCGACGCCAGTGCGATGGTCAGTCCGGACTTCGTGTTCACCGTCATGGGGATGGGCACGGACCCGAAGACCACCGACCTGCTCGCCGGTCCGCTGCCCCCGCTCTATCGGTCGCTGTACTCCGAGACGCTGGCCTACATGGCCGACCAGCTCGGTCTGGTCGGCTACGACATCGAGGACGACCACCACCTGGAGCTCGCTCCGTCGGACGTGCAGGTCGGTGCCGGCCTGATCCGCGAGGGAACCGTGGTCGCGACCGAGTGGCGCTGGCATCTCAGCGTGGGCGGCCGGCGCCGGATCAGCCTGGCCATCATCTGGACGATGGCACCGCAGCTGCCCCGGTACGCCGGCAGGCCGCACTGGGTGGTCCAGGTGAGCGGCCAACCGGACATGACGATGACCATCGAGCTGCACGAGCCGACGTCCGCCGCCGTCCGCACGAGCGCTGTGCAGTCTGTGACGGCCGGGGTGGTGATGCGCGCGATCCCCGTGGTGTTGGCCGCGCCACCCGGTGTCCTCGCGCCGGTGGGCTTCGCGCCGTACCGGTTCGGCTAGCCGGCCTCGGCGGCGCCCGCGCTCACGACCTCCACGGTGTTGCCGCGCAGCCGTTGCTGGCACTCGCCGCACATCAGCCGGGGGTGGAAGGCGTGGCCGCGCTCGTGGTGACGCAGCCGGATGGCCGGCCCCTCCGGCGCCTGGAACCACCGCTGTCCCCACTCGAACAGCGCGGCGATGACGGGGAAGAACGCGCGGCCCTTGTCGGTCAGGTGGTACACCGCCCAGTCCGGGCGGTCCGGGTTCGGCTGGCGGTCGAGCACACCGATCTCGCAGAAGGTGCGCAGGCGATCCGCCACTATGGTCGGCGGTGCGCCCGTCCACTGCTCGAACTCGCGGAACCGATCCGCTCCCATGAACGCGGCGCCCAGCACGGCCGAGGACCAACGGTTCCCGATCAGCGCCATCGTCTGGACGACGAGCTCTCCTGGCCGGTCACCCTGGCTCGAGCGTCGCCGCGTCGTCCCGGCCGGGATGCTCCGCGGCCAGCCGCCGCTCGGTCCGAACCGACCCTGCACGTCCCGCGCTCCGACCGCCTCGTCGCACTCGCTGCACACCATCACCGGCGCGAAGATGTTGCCGCACCTGCTGTGCCGCATGAGCGGAAGGTGCTCGCCCGGATCGTTCACCCAGGCCTGCTCCCATGCCCACATGCACAGCAGGATCGGCCACATCTGGCGTCCGCGGGCGGTGAGTGCGTAGTCGTAGCGCGGCGGGCGTGCGCTGTACTGCACGCGCTCGAGGACCCCGGTGTCCACCAGACCGGCCAACCTCGAGGTGAGCACCGAGCTCGAGATCGGGCCCGCGTTGAGCCACTCGTTGTACTGGGTCATGCCACGCAGCGCCATCTGGACGATCCATAGTGTCCACTCGTCCGCGACGAGGCCGGCCGCCACCGCGATCGCATTGGGACCGCTGCGATCGAGCGCCGTCGGGTGGTTGCCCGGTGGTTGCGGAGCGGCAAGTGTCACGAAGTCCCCGATTGGTCGGATCATGGTCAGTGGGCCTCGCGGCCGTCCGGCGCCAACTCTACAAACGCCGCCAGTTCGGCGACGTCCGCGGCGAAGTCGGCATACGCCTTCCCCGCGTACTCGTACTCCTGCGGCGGGCAAAGCCGGCTGCTGGCGACGGCCTGCTGCAGGTCGGCCGCATTCAGGCGGGACGGCGGCAGCGGCACGGTCCCCCACTCCACCGTCCCAACCGCCCTCAGCGCGTTCGCGCCGCAGACCAGGACCTGGCCGTTCAACGTGCACGAGGGGTCGACGAGAGCGGCGACCACCGGGGCGACCGACTCGGGCGTCAGCAGCAGCTCCTGCTGGGTCGACATGTTCGAGGCGGTCATCCGGGTCAGCGCGTACGGCAGGACCACGTTCGTCAGTACGCCTCGCGTCGCGCCCTCGGCCGCCATCGTGCGACCCATGGCGATGAGGGCGCCCTTGCTGGCCGCGTATGCGGCGACGCCCGGCTCTCCGTGCAGTCCTGCGGTCGAGGACACCAGGACGATGCGCCCGAAGCCTTGCTCGCGCATGGCCGCGGCGCAGGTGATCGCAATGTGCGCGGTCCCCCCGAGATTGGTGGACGTGGTCAGGTCGAACTCCTCAGCCGAAGAGCGGTGGAACATCCTCGGTGCGCTTACGGCAGCGTTCGCGACAAGGAAGTCGATGCGGCCACGGCGTCGGACCAGATCGAGGACGGAGTCGGGGAATCCGCGATCGCGGACGTCGCTGTACTCAGCGACGGCGTCGCCGCCGGCTGCCAAGATCTCGGCCACGACGGCGTCAGCGGAGCCAGCGCCTGCCGAATCCCCCGCTCCGACCCGGTTGTTGACGACGACGGTCGCCCCGGCAGCGGCGAGCCGCATCGCAAAGGCCCGCCCCAGTCCCTTGCCCGCTCCCGTGACCAACCCGAAGCGACCGGCGAGCGGCCGTGCGGGATCCACGGCTACCCGATCACCCACGCGGCACCCGCTCGAGCAGGACCGCGACCCCCAAGCCTGCCGCACCGCTGACCGCGGCAACTGCGTAGCGGCCGTCGCGGGCTTCGAGCTCGTCGATGCACTGCCCCACCAGGATGGCGCCGGTCGCTCCGAAGGCGTGGCCCATCGCGATGGTGCCACCGTTGGGGTTGAGGCGGTCCGGGCCGGCGTCGAGTGCACTGCGGAAACGCAGGCAGAGCGCGGCGAACGCTTCGGCGAACTCGAACACGTCGATGTCGGCCGGCCTCAAGCCAGCCTTGGCGATCACCTGCTCGACAGCGGTCTGGCCGGCGGTGAGCATGATGACTGGGTCGGTGCTCGCTGTGACACTGGCAACGACTCGCGCCCGCGGACGAAGGCCGGTTCGCTCGGCAGAGCGCGCCGACCCGAGCAGCAGCAGCGCCGCACCGTCGGCCACCGCCGGCGACGTGCCAACCGTGTGCAGGTGTCTGATCTCGCCCAGGTGCGGGTGGTGTGAGAGGGCCAGCGCATCCTGCCCAGCATCGCCCAGCCCGGCGAACGCCGGCTCCAGGGCAGCCAGCGACTCGCGGGTCGTGCCGGGTCGAACCAGCTCGTCGCGATCGAAAACGGCCCCGTCGGCCAGGGTGATCGGCACGACACTGTTCGCGTAGAAGCCCGCGGCCCACGCGGCTGTGGCCTTCTGCTGCGTCTCCAGGCCGTAGGCGTCGAGCTCGTCACGATCGAAGCCCTCGATGGTGGCGTTCAGGTCGGCGGCGACACCCATGTGGATGGAGCCGATCCGGTTAATCACCAGCTCGTCCGTCCACAGCGGGCCGCCGTCACTGAACATCGGCACCCGCGAGACGCTCTCGACGCCACCGGCGATGGCCAGGTCGATGTCGCCGCCGCGGATCCGGCCAGCGGTCTGCGCCACCGCATCGACTCCGGAGGCGCAGAAGCGGTTCAGGGTCGCCCCGGGCACCGTGTCCGGCCAGCCCGCCATCAGGACCGACGTCCTGGCGATGTTCGCACCCTGCTCGGCCACCTGGGCGGCGTTGCCGATGACCACGTCCTCGACGGCGCCAGGGTCGAGCCCGGTTCGCCCAGCGAGCGCCTGATGTAGGTGGACGAGCGCGTCGACCGGGGTGATCGAGTGCAGGGAGCCGGTGGGTCCTCCCTTGCCACGGGGGGTGCGCACGAAGTCGAAGACGTAGACGTCCGGCCGCGTCCCCGATGTTGTAGTCACTTCGTCAGTTGTAGTATGTGTCCGCACGAAAGACAAGTGCGCCGCGCGAACGTGACCCACCGAAGCGCCGGTATCGCGTCCCAGTGCCGTACCGCGACCCGGACGCGGAACGCACTGGACTTGGCAATCGGTTGGTCAGGAGCATTGACAGAGCCTCTGATTCACCAGAGGATCGAAGCGTGCGCCACGTGCAGCAGCACGAGTGGACGCCGGGACCGAGTGCTCACGGGGATGCGATACGAAACGCGGGGTCGAGATGGTAGCCAAGCAGCGAGCATCCCTGTCGCGGAACATGATCCTGAACGCTGCCATGAGGATGGCCGACGAGCAGGGCACCCTCACGTTCTCGTTGACCCGCTTGGGCCGGGAGATGGGTGTCGACCCGACCGCCATGTACCGGTACTTCCGGAACAAGGACGAGCTGATGCTCGCCATGGGCGATGCGGTCCTCACCGAGACGCTGGAACGCATCCCTGTCGCGGACGGGCACATCGAGCTGTTGCGCGCGACGGCCTGGGCACTGCGCGGTAGCTACCTGAGCCGACCAGCCCTCGCCGTGACCGTCGCAGCCCGGTTCACCGGTGGCGAGTCGGAACGGCGGATGACTCAGCTGGGTCTGGACAAGCTCATGGCAGCCGGGCTGGACCGACAGACAGCCGAGAAGTTCGTCCGGACCTTCGCCGACATGGTGCTCGGCGGCATCATCATGACCGCGAACCTGTTGATGCTGCCGATTCCGCAGCAGCGCGGCGACGTCGCCATCGGCCTACGCGTCTACCACGAGGAGATGCAGCCACCTGACGCCGAGGCGGTCGAGGAGGGCCTGCGAGCGGTCCGCGAGGACTCGGACCAGACTTTCCACCTGATGCTCGAGACCTTTCTGCGTGGGCTCGAGCTCACCATCGCCGACACCGTCGCGAAGGCTTCCTAGCTGCGGGCGGACCTGGCGCCCGGCGCGGGCCCCGCCGCAACGGATCGAGAGGGCTATGGCAGCGGTGACAAGGGTCATCCTGGACAAGATCCCGGTCAGCGAACCCGTCCCCTCCGACTTCCGACTCGTGGGCGAAGCCACCGGGTCGGAGTTGGAACAGGGGCAGGTCACGGTGATGACCCGGATGCTTGGGCTGAACGCGGGCCTCAGGGCGAGGCTCGGCACCGGATCCTCGACGACCCTCGGGCCCGCGATCGACATCGGTGACACCCCGCAGAGCGACGGGATCGGCCTCGTGGTGCAATCACGCCACCCAGGACTCGACGAGGGCGACTCGGTCGTCGGCTTGTTGCCTTGGGCCACCAGCTCGAACGTCGACGGCGCGCGGCTTCGTCGCCTCGAGCCAGGTGCCGACGCCCTGCGCCAGCTCACCATTCTCGGCCACGTCGGGCTTACCGCCTATGCCGGCTTGGTGACCGTCGGCAGGCTTCAACGAGGCGAGACGGTCTGGATCTCGGCGGCCGCTGGTGGCGTCGGCTGCTGTGCGGTGCAGATCGCCGATCGACTCGGAGCCGAGGTCATCGCCAGCGCGGCCGGCGCGGAGCGCCTGAACTTCCTGCAGCGTGAGCTGAAGGTCAGGCACGTGCTGGAGCGGACGCGCGAACTGGGCCCCCAGCTGCGGGAGGCGGCCCCAGAGGGACTCGACCTGTACTTCGACTCCGTGGGGGGCGAGCATCTGGCGTCGGCCCTCGACGCCATGCGGGATCGCGGACGCATCGTGCTGGTGGGGCGCGCGGGTCGTGACCTGCGCAGGCCCGTCCTGGACGACACCTCACTGCTGATCAGGAAGCGGATCCAGATGATCGGCTTCTCGGTGACAGACCACGAAGACGTCCGTCCGGAGCTGGAGGCCCTGGTTCTGCGGACCGACGTCGATCAGCCGATGGTCGGCGTGGCGAGCCTGCGCAACGGGATCGAGAGCATCCCCGAAGCGTTCTGCGACTTGCTGGCGGGCAAGGTCCTGGGGCGCGTCGTCGTGGAGCTTCCTGTCGCTCGCGCGCGCGAAACGCAGAGCTCCCAGGTCACTTCGAGCCTGTGACCTGGGAGTTCCGGTGGAGCCGCCTATCGGAATCGAACCGATGACCTACGCATTACGAGAACCCACAGCCGCGATGAACCGCCGCCGTAGGGAAGGTCGCGCCTGCTGTGTCGGCTGATGGTGGCGCTCACTGCCTGACAGCGGTTGGCAAGACTCTGTGCCCCGGATGTGCCCCGTGGTCTCCCGGGAGTTTGAACACTCATGCGGCCCCGGCCGGTGCTGGAACACCGACCGGAGCCTCGATCGCACCCCTAGCAAGAGGAGTCCGACCGTGAGCAAGAGCATGAAGCACCGGCGAGCACGAGAGTCAACCACCCCCGCCGTCCAGCACCAGCCGTGGTGTCACCCTGCCGCGCACCACAGAGATGCTGCGGGAGATCGCTGCGTGAGCCCGGGGCTTTCCCCCAGCGCTGAGGTTTCATGCTGGTTGATCGCTGACATCGATGGAGCCCGCGTGGTGGTCGACGCAGCGCCTGCGGGGATTGAGTTGGATCCGGCGGTGGCGCGATCGCTTGCCGACGACCTCGTCGCGCTGGCAACACTCGCTCGGGATGGCCGACCGTGAACCCCGTCGGGGTCGGCCTGGGTAAGGGGGTCGGCTACGTGGCGAGCTGGCACGTTGCGCGCGTTGGTAGTGCGTCGTACCGGTTCACCTAACTTACAACCGTGTGATTGTAGGTTGGAGAGCGCTTCGCCTACACTCTGCCCGTCAGCTGTAGGCGCGCCTACAGTTCAAGCCGTCACTGTAGGCAAACAGGCCTGGAGGCTAAACAGTGGAACTAGAGCGCTTCGCTCACAGTCCCGTCGGCCGGCTCGTCCCGATCAAGTTCACTGATCCTAGGACGGATAGAGCGGTTAGCCACTCCGCGTTCATTCCGGACCCTCTGCCTCCTGAGGTGTCCATGAGAACGGCTACCTTCAAGTTGATCAGCGAGGCCGAGAGGGAGTTGGGCCGCCTGGACGCACAGGTTCGCGCACTGCCGAACCCGAGACTTCTCCTGCGGCCGGCTCTTTCTCGCGAAGCGGTTAGCACGTCCGCACTGGAAGGTACTTTTGCGCCTCTGTCAGAGGTATTCGCGGCCGAGCATCTCGCTGAGCGAAAGCAGACACCGGAAGTTCGTGAGATTCAAAACTACACGAATGCGGCAGTCCTGGGCCTAAAACTGATCACGTCGAAGCCGATCTGCTTTTCCGTAGCCGCTGAGCTCCAAGCGGAGCTAGTACGCGGTACGAGAGGGGAATCGTTCGACTCTGGACAGATGCGTAAGCGGCTTGTTTGCATCGGTGACAGCGGTCGAGGGATTGAGAATTCACGATTTGTTCCCGCGCCCTCGGGACCGGAATTGGTTGAAGGAATTAGCGCATGGGAGAAGTGGGTCAACAGCGACAACGACATGCCTTTCATCGCACGATTGGCGCTAAGTCACTATCAGTTTGAGACCCTGCACCCATTTAGTGATGGCAATGGTCGTATCGGACGACTCCTGATCTCACTCCAACTGGTTGAGGACAAGGTGCTGCAGTATCCCGTCCTCAATCTGTCGTCATGGCTGGAGCCGCGGCGCCAGGAGTACACCGATCAGCTGTTGAATGTCAGCGCGACCGGTGACTACGACGCCTGGATCGCCTTCTTTGCTCGCGGGGTTCGTGAGCAGGCAGTCACGAGCTCGGAAACAGTCAGTCGTCTCGTCGACACCCAGACTTCACTCATCGAGAGGGTGCTGGCCGCAGGCAAGAAGGGCGTCATTGTTGAGTTGGCGAGGGACCTCATTGGCAGCCCGGTTGTCAGCGTTAGCGACGTCAGGAAGAAGTTTGGCATCGCGAACACGAGCGCTCGCTCAGTCGTACTTGCCCTGGTGGAACTGGAGATCCTTCGACCGATCGAGGGCATCACGTACGGGAAGCTCTACATGTGCCAGGACGTGTACCGCGCGCTCACCGACTGATGGTGGCAAGAACAGACACCGACCTAATAGCGGAGCATGAGAGCGCGACGGAGGCCCGGGGCAACGCGCGGCTGGGAAGGGCGGTGAGCAGCTGCTGTTCACCGCGCCTCGCGGCGGGCCGCTGCGGATCAACAACTGGCGTCCTCGTGTGTTCGATCCGGCGTGCCGAACCTCTGGGCTGAGTGGCATCACTCCGCACGACCTCCGGCACACCGCGGCCTCCCTGGCCGTGTCGGCCGGTGCCAACGTCAAGGCAGTGCAGCGGATGCTCGGGCACGCCTCGGCGGCGATGACGCTCGACGTGTACGCCGGACTGTTCGGCGACGACCTGGACGACGTAGCCGACCGGCTGGACGCCGTTGTGCCCCCGATGTGCCCCCAAGTCGACGCGGACCTCGGAACGACGGACCCCCAGGCCGCGGGATGAGCCTGCGACCTGGGGGTCCGGGTGGAGCCGCCTATCGGAATCGAACCGATGACCTACGCATTACGAGTGCGTCGCTCTGGCCGACTGAGCTAAGGCGGCAGCACCCCACGAAGGGGCACGAGCATCGAGTATAGAGGGCCCCGGGCACTGCTCGTGCACGCGTCATGGCGCTAGCAGCACTCGCGTCCAGATGTCGGTCAGCAGCCGCTCGATGTCCGCCACCCCGAGCCCACGCGTGGTCAACAGCTCGTAGTACTCCGTCGCGTTGGTCGACCAGATGAAATCGGCCACCTGGTCGTCCGTCAGGTCCGTCCGCAGCTCGCCGGTCTCGCGCAGGTCGGCCGCGAACAGCCGCATGTTGTCGGCACGCCGCTGCCCGAACGCGGCCAGCGCCTGCGCAGCCGTCGGGTCCGTACCCGCGGCCTGACGCAGCGCCGCCACCAGGGGCACCACCTGCTGGTGTCGGCTTGCGATGGCCCGGGCATACGTGGCCAGCTTCGCGCGGGCGCCCTGCGCCTCACGGACCGCGCGCACGTAGTCCCGCTCCTGCGCGCTCGTCGGCACCGCCTGCGGCTGCTCCGGCTGGTGGCCGGCGAGCGCCTCGTCGACCAGCGCGAGGATCAGCTGGGGCTTGCGGCCGACCGCGGCGTACACGGTGTCCACGGCGACGCCGGCCGTGCGCGCGACCTGGGTGACCGTCGTCCCGGCGTAGCCCTGAGCGGTGAACAGCTGGTGCGCAGCACGCAGGACGGCCACCCGCGTCGCCGCCGCCTGCGCCGCGCGCTGCGGCGAGCGGTATGGGCGGGTCTTGACCGGACGGCTCACGAGACCTACCTTAGCAATATTCGGCAGAACGCCATTCGGACGAACTGCTGACAACGGCACGGAGGTGCCTCGTGAACGAGTCAACCCTCACCGCTCCCGTGTTCCGCCCCGCAGCCACCGGCCGGACGACGTGGGCGATGGGCTCGCTGTTCGAGACACTGCTCTCGGCCTCGGACAGCGGCGGCGAGCTCGGCGTCTCGGTGGTCACCCAGCCCCCTGGGATCGCGACGCCGCTACACCTGCACGCCAACGAGTCCGAAGCGATCTACCTGCTTGCCGGCACCATGACCTACCGCGCCGGGGACGAGGTGCACCGGCTGGCGGAGGGCGACTTCGTCTTCCTGCCCAAAGGGGTACCGCACGCATTCCGGATCACCGGTCGGACCCCGGCGAAGGTGGTCGCGCTCACCGTGCCCGGCGGGTTGCTCAGCCTGTACGACGAGGTCGGGGTCCCCGCCACCGAGCGGCGGCTGCCGGGCGAGGACGGGCTCAGCATGGCCGAGGAGATCCAGCGCTGGAACGAGATCGGTCCGCGCTACGGCCTGACCGTGGTCGGCCCACCGATCCCAGACGACGAGCCGGCGAGCTGACCCCGGTCGACGTCGCTCAGCAGGTGAGCCCGTCCTTGGGCACCGTGCCGCGCAGCAGGTAGCCGTCGACGGCCTTGTCCACGCAGCGGCTGCCGCGCATGTAGGCCGTGTGACCGTCGCCCTTGTGCGTGATCAGGTGCCCGTCCGCCAGCTGCGCGGCCAGCCCCTGCGCCCACGGGTACGGCGTCGCCGGGTCGCGGGTGGTGCCGACGACCACGATCGGCGGGCTGCCCGCCGCGGTGATCTTGTGCGGCTTGCCGCTGCCCTTGACCGGCCAGAACGAGCAAGGCAGCGCGCTCCAGGCGAGGAAGCGCCCCCAGGTCGGCGCGGCGTTCTCGAAGGTCGACAGCTCGGACTTCACCTCGGCCACGCCGCCGTCGTCCGGCCGGTCCAGGCAGTTGACGGCGTAGATGACGGAGTTCTGGTTCGTGTCGTAGGTGCCCCGGGCGCTGCGGTCGGCGTAGACGTCGGCCAGCCTCATCAGGCCGGACCCGTCACCCCCGAACGCCTTGTCCAGTGCCTGGCGCAGCGTCGGCCAGAAACCCGGGTCGTACATGGCGAGCGCGATGCCCAGGCTGCCCCAGCCCTCGGTCAGCGGGCGGTCGGCCTCACCGGAGGGCAACGGGTGCTCGTCCAGCGACGCGAGCAGCCCCTGCAGCCGGCGCATCCCGCCGTCCACCGTCGAGCCCAACGGGCAGCCGGACGACGAGACGCAGTCCGCGACGAACGAGCGGGTCGCCTGCTCGAAGCCCTTGGCCTGCCCGAGGTCGATCTGCTCGGACGTCAGCGACGGGTCGATCGCGCCGTCCAGCACCATCCGACCGATGTTCTGCGGGAACAGGTCGGCATAGCTGGCGCCGAGGAACGTGCCGTACGACTTGCCCAGATAGGACAACCGCTTGTCGCCGAGCGCCGCGCGGAGCACGTCCATGTCGCGGGCGGCACTGACCGTGTCGACGTGGCCGACGAGTGCTGGGTCCGCCTGCTCGCAACCGTTGCCCAGCAGTTTGGCCAGCTGCACTGTTGTGGCGACCTCGGCGGCGGTGTCCGGTGTCGGGTCGGCACCGAGCATCGTGTCGGTCTGCTTGTCCGACAGGCAGTCCAGCGGGTCGGACGCCGCGACGCCGCGCGGGTCGAAGCCCACCACGTCGTAGCTGCGCCGGGTCGCGTTGCTGATCACGGACGTCGCCGACCGCGCATAGCTCACCCCGGATGCCCCCGGGCCGCCCGGGTTGATCAGCAGCGAACCGATGCGCTGCTTGGGCTTGCCCGCCGGCAGCCTGATCACCGACAGCCCGATCGTCGGGCCGTCCGGCTTGTCGTAGTCGACCGGCACGGTGAGCTCGGTGCACTCGAAGCCGTCGCGGCAGTCCTTCCAGGACAGCTTCTGGTCGTAAAAGGTCGCCAGCCGGTCCGGGACCGGAGCAGTGGTCACGGACGGCGCGTTCGGGCTGCCGGCGGCCGGCGCGTCGTCCCCACTGGTGCACGCGGAGACCAGCGACAGCGCCAGCGCGGCAGCCACGATGGCGCTAGCCATTGGGCCCCGGGACAGTCCCCTCATGCGTCGGCCCGCAGCTGCAGCGTCATCGCCTCGAGTGCCAGCAGCGGCGTGGAGTTGGTGGTGCCGATGCGCTCGCGGGTCTCGCGGATCGCGTCCATGCAACGCACTGTCTTCGCTGGCGAGAGCTGGCCCGCCAGCCGCTCCACGTCGGGACGGATCTCGGCGTTGATCAGCTCAGCCTCCGGGTCGGCGTGCAGGAGGAGCACATCGCGGTACAGGGACAGGAGATCGAGCAACGAGCGATCGACCATGTCCCCGAGGAATCGGGTCGCTCGGCGCTTCTGGTGCTTTGTCAGCGCGGTGAGCTGAGTTCGCACGTGCGGCGGCTGGGTGCGGGACGAGGGGTCGGCGCCCAGGGCGCGCAGCAGGTCGGCGCGCTCGGCCTCGTCCCGCTCGGCGGTACCCGCCTCAGCCTCCTCCTTCGCGGTTTCGAGCAGTGCCGCCGCGTGCATGACGGCCTCGCCCACGCCGTGCACCTTCAGCGGGACGGCGAGCACCTCGCGGCGCCGGATGCGCGCCTGCTCGTCCGTGGCCAGCCGGCGGGCCATCCCGATGTGGCTCTGCGCGGCCCGCGCGGCGAACGCGGCCATCTGTGGGTCGACCCCGTCGCGGCGCACCAGCAGGTCAGCGACCGCCTGCGGCGGCGGGGTGCGCAGGCCCACGTGCCGACAGCGGCTGCGGATCGTGACCAGGACGTCGTCCGCGCTCGGCGCGCACAGCAGCCAGACGGTGCGCGCGGTCGGCTCCTCGATCGCCTTGAGCATGGCGTTGCCGGAGTAGTCGTTCAATCGGTCGGCGTCCTCGACCAGGATCACCCGCCACCGCCCGACAGACGGCCGACGTTGGGCCAGCGGCAGCAGCTCGAGCGCCTGCTTGCGGCTGATGATCACGCCCTCGGTGCGCAGTGTGGTGACGTCGGCGTGGCTGCCGGTGAGCACCGTGTGGCAGGAGTGGCACGTCCCGCAGCCGGCCTCGTCCTCGTCGCAGAGCAGCGCCGCGGCGAAGGCGCGGGCGGCGACCGACCGGCCCGAACCCGGCGGCCCGGTGAACAGCCAGGCGTGGGTCATGCCGGCACCGTCACCGCGGGCGGAGCGCACCGCGCGGCGCAGCAGCTCGACCGTGGGCTGCTGACCGACCACTTCGTCCCAGACGCTCACCGCTGCTCGCGCTCGCCGAGGTCGAAGATCTCGTCCTCCAGCGCCGGGGGTTCGCCGGGTGCGACCGTCGGCTGGACCAGGGTGTCGTCCGCTCGATGGTGCCGGCCGCGATGGGTCGCCTCACGAGCCGCCTGACGGGTCGCCTCGCGCGCGGCCTCGTCCGCCTCCCGGGCGGCCCGATCCCGGGCGGCCGCGGCCGCGCGGGCCTCCAGCTCGGCCTGCTCTGCGGCGGCGCGCTCGGCGGCCGCCTTGGCCGCGGCGGCCTGCTCTGCCGCCGCCTGCACCTTCGCCTCCAGCTCGGCCTGCTCGCGGGCGGCGCGTCGCGCCTGCTCCTCGGCCCGGCGCCGCGCCTGGCGCTCGGCCAGCACCTGCTCCTCCACCTGGGCGTGGTGCTCACGCTGGCGCTGGGCAGCCTGCCGGGCCTGCTCGTCGGCGGCCTCGCGCACCTCGCGGGCGGCCCGCTCGATCGTGGACTCTGGCAGCACCGGGGCGAGGCGCTGGACCACCCGGCGGTGGATCTCTTGCGGGCCGAGGGCGGCGTCGACGACGAGGTACCGGGACGGCGCGCGCTGGGCCAGGGCGAGGAAGCGCTCGCGCACCCGGGCGTGGAAGTCGTCCGGCTCCTGCTCCAGCCGGTCGTGCTCGTCCGCCCGGCGGGATCGCCCGGTGTCCGGCTCGACGTCCAGCACGATGGTCAGGTCGGGCACCAGGCCCTCGGTGGCCCAGCGTGACAGCTGCGCCACCTCGGCAGTGCCGAGGTCTCGCCCAGTGCCCTGGTAGGCGATCGAGGAGTCCGCGAAACGGTCGGTGACCACGATCTCGCCCCGGTAGAGCGCCGGCCGCACGACGGTCTCGACGTGGTGCGCCCGGTCGGCGGCGAACAGCAGCGCCTCGGCCCGCGGCGACAGGTCACCCCCGTGCAGCAGGACGTCGCGCATCTTCGCACCGGCATCGGTCGCGCCGGGCTCGCGGGTCAGCAGCGGAGTATGGCCGTGCTCGCCCAGCCACTCGCCCAGCAAACGGACCTGGGTGGACTTGCCAGCACCGTCGCCACCCTCGAAGGCCACGAACCTCCCGGGGTACGGCGAGCGCCGGGCCGGCGGGTCGTGCAGCTGGCGCTGGCTGATCGCGAGTGCGAGGTCGGCGACCAGCGAGACGCCCTTGCGGTCGTCCATCTGCCGGTAGGACACGTAGCCGATCGCGATCGCGCCCAGCCCGGCCAGCAGGAACGTGGCCATCACGCCGGTGTAGGTCAGGGCGACGTCGTCGTTGATGTGCACGGTGGTCGGCAGGTGCAGCACCCTGGAGAGCGTGGCGGCGACGATCGGCCCCAGCGCCAGCACCGAGATCAGCACCACCCGCACCATCGACTGCACGAAGGCGAAAGTGCGCCCGCGCACGTCGTCGCCGACCTCGAGGCCTAGCAACGTGTAGCCGGTGACCCAGGCCGCGCCGGCGCAGCTGCCCAGGCCGACGGTGAAGAAGACGGCGAGCGCCATGTTCGGGATCGAGGAGAGCAGGATGAGCCAGACCCCGGCGGCTGCGATCGACAGGCCGAACAGCCGTCGCCGGGAGAACTCGGACAGCAGCCGGGGCGCGATCCACATGCCCAGCGCCATGCCGAGGAAGACCGCGGCGAACAGCGTGCCGTAGCCCGGCGAGCCTGCCCCGAGGGCGCTGACGAAGGCCGGCGCGAGACCGATCACGAAACCGCCGGCTGCGAACGCGCCCAGCATGCCCAGCACGAGACCGCGGACCAGCGGGGTGCGGCCGATGTACTGCCAGCCCTCGACCGCCGTGCGCAGGATCGACTCCTGCTTGGCGGCGCGGTTGGTGCTCTGGGGAAACTCCAGCCGCCAGATCACCAGCGCCGAGACCAGGAAGGTCAGCGCGTTGACGTAGAGCGCGAGATAGGTCGGGTTGCCCTCGAGGTGGCTCCACACGCCGTCCAGCACACCGCTGGCCAGCGTCAGGCCGGAGAACAGCAGCGCGGCCACCGGCGCCGATCCGTAGGTGACGACGAGGCTGAGCTGGTTCGCCGCCTCGAGCCGCTTGCGGGGCACCAGGTTCGGCACCGTGGCGTCCTTGGCAGGCATCCAGAACAGGCCGACGATCTCGACCAGCACGGTCGCGACGTACAGCCACCACAGCGTGCCGATCAGCGGG
Source organism: Angustibacter sp. McL0619 (assembly GCF_049994355.1). NCBI lineage: Bacteria > Bacillati > Actinomycetota > Actinomycetes > Kineosporiales > Kineosporiaceae > Angustibacter > Angustibacter sp. McL0619. Next base: position 4,538,112 of record NZ_CP188257.1, read on the forward strand.
ATCGTGCAGAACAGCACGAAGCGCAGGACGTCCCCGTAGACCAGGACCCAGCGACGCGGCAGCCGGTCGGCCACCACGCCGGCCAGCGGACCGAACAGCACGGCCGGCGCGAGCCGGAGCACGAACACCCCGGACACGGCGAGCAGCTTGCCGGACGACGTCTGCGCCAGCGTCGCCGCCAGCGCCGTGGTGGCCAGCAGCCCGAGCCAGTCGCCCAGGCTGGACAGCCCCAGCGCGAGCCACAGCCGGCGGAACGGGGTGATGGCCAGCACCGCACGGATGTCGTGGTCGGGCGCCTCGGGGACGGCTGGAGGCAGCCCGACGTCCGATGCCTCGGGCGGCCCGGGCAGGCTCGCGCTCATGTCAGCCACGCGGGAAGCCTACGTGAGTCCGGCGACAGACCCGTTCGCCCGCTCAGCTCTTCTTCGCGGTGATCTTCTTCGCGGCGGTCTTCTTGGCCGCCGTCTTCTTGGCCGTGGTCTTCTTCGCGGTGGTCTTCTTCGCCGTGCGCTTCTTGGCCGGGCCGCGGGCCCGCTTGTCGGCGAGCAGCTCGGCGGCCCGCTCCTGGGTGATGGTCTCGGGGTCGTCGTCCTTGCGCAGCGTCGCGTTGACCTCACCGTCAGTGACGTATGGCCCGAAGCGACCGTCCTTCACCAGCACCTGCTTGCCGGACACCGGGTCATCGCCCAGCTCGCGCAGCGGAGCGGACGCCGACTGGCCGCGCCCCCGCTTGGGCTGCGCGTAGACCGCGAGCGCCTCGTCCAGCGTGATGTCGAACAGCTGCGCCTCGCTGGTCAGCGAGCGCGAGTCCGCGCCCTTCTTCAGGTACGGACCGTAGCGACCGTTCTGTGCGGTGATCTCGTCGCCCGTCTCGGGGTCGTTCCCCACGATCCGCGGCAGCGACAGCAGGCGCAGCGCGTCCTCGAGCGTGACCGACTCCGGTGACATGTCCTTGAACAGGCTGGCGGTGCGGGCCTTCGCCCGAGCGGCCTTCTTCGCCGTCTTCTTGGCGGCCTTCTTCTTGGGCTTGGCGGCGGGTTCTTCGTCACCCTCGCCCTCGACCACCTCGGCGCTCACCTCGCCGGGCGGGTCGGCGGCCGGGGCGTCGTCCGGGATCAGCTCGGTGACGTATGGGCCGTAGCGGCCGGCCTTGACCACGATGTCCCGGCCGGTGGCCGGGTCCTCGCCGAGCACCCGGCCGTCGTCCCCGCTCATCGTGAGCAGCTCACGGGCCTTCTCGACGCTCAGCTCGTCCGGCGCCACGTCGTCCGGCACGGTGGCCCGCTGCGGCTCGCCGTCCGGCCCGGTCACCTCGACGTACGGGCCATAGCGCCCGACCCGAAGCACGACGCCCTCGCCCAGCGGCACGGTGCTGATCTCCCGGGCGTCGATCTCGTCGAGGTCTCCGGCCAGGTCCTTGAGGCCCTCGAGCGCGGTGTCGGCGTCCCCGAAGTAGAACCGGTGCAGCCACCGCGAGCGCTCTTCCTGACCGTCGGCGATCTTGTCCAGATCGCCTTCCATCGCTGCGGTGAAGTCGTAGTCGACGAGCCGGCCGAAGTGCTCCTCCATCAGCCGGGTAACCGCGAAGGCCACCCAGTGCGGCACCAGCGCCGAACCACGCGACCACACGTAGCCTCGGTCCAGGATCGTTGAGATCGTCGAGGCGTACGTCGAGGGCCGGCCGATGCCGCGCTCCTCGAGCGCCTTGACCAGGCTGGCCTCGGTGTACCGCGGCGGCGGGCTCGTCTCGTGGCCCGAGACCTCCAGCTCACGGGTCGAGACGCCGTCGCCGACGGCGAGCTGCGGCAGCCGGCGCTCGGCGTCCGCGCCGTCGCCGTCCCCGCGGACCTCGTCGCGGCCCTCCTCGTACGCGGCCAGGAAGCCCCGGAAGGTGATCACCGTGCCGCTCGCGCTGAACTCGGCGTCCTGCCCGTCGGACGCCGTCGCCGCCAGCCGCACCGACGCGGTCGACCCACGGGCGTCGGCCATCTGGCTCGCGACGGTGCGCTTCCAGATCAGCTCGTAGAGCCGGAAGTCGTCGCCGCGCAGTCGCCCGGAGACCTGCGCCGGCGTGCGGAAGCGGTCGCCGGCCGGGCGGATCGCCTCGTGCGCCTCCTGCGCGTTCTTCGACTTGCTGGCGTAGAGCCGAGGCTTGTCCGGCACGTACTGCGGGCCGTACAGCTCGGCGGCCTGGCTGCGGGCGGCGGACAGCGCCTCGTTCGACAGCACCGTCGAGTCGGTACGCATGTAGGTGATGAAACCGTTCTCGTACAACGACTGCGCGACGCGCATCGCGTGTCGGGACGAGAAGCGCAGCTTGCGGCTCGCCTCCTGCTGCAGCGTCGAGGTGGTGAACGGCGCGGCCGGACGTCGGGTGTACGGCTTCTCCTCGACGCTGCGCACCGAGGCGTCGGCCTCGCGCAGGCCGTGGGCCAGCTCGGTGACAGCCGTCTCGTCCAGGTGGACGACGGTGCGTCCCGTCGTGCTCTGGCGCAGCTGCCCGAGATCGTCGAAGTCCTTGCCGGTGGCCACCCGGGCGCCGTCCACCGAGGTTAGGCGTGCGGTGAACGCGGTGCCGTCGTCCGCGGCAAAGGTGCCCAGCAGGTCCCAGTACGACGCCGAACGGAACGCCATCCGCTCGCGCTCTCGCTCGACCACCATCCGGGTCGCGACGGACTGCACGCGGCCGGCCGAGAGCCCCTGGCGGATCTTGCGCCAGAGCACCGGCGAGACCTCGTAGCCGTAGAGCCGGTCGAGGATGCGGCGAGTCTCCTGCGCGTCGACGAGCCGGTCGTCGATGTCGCGGGTCGACTCGAGTGCGCGCTGCAGCGCCTCGCGGGTGATCTCGTGGAAGACCATGCGCTTGACCGGGACCTTCGGCTGCAAGGCCTCGAGCAGGTGCCAGGCGATCGCCTCGCCCTCGCGGTCCTCATCTGTGGCCAGGTAGAGCTCGTCGGCGTCCTTGAGCAGCCGCTTCAGCTCGGCGACCTTCTTGCGCTTGTCGTTGTCGACCACGTAGTAGGGCTCGAAGCCGTTCTCCAAGTCGACGGCGAACTTGCCGAACGGACCCTTCTTCATCTCCGCTGGCAGCTCGGACGGCTGGGGCAGGTCGCGGATATGACCCACGCTCGCCTCGACGTCGTACCCCTCGCCCAGGTACCCGGCGATGGTCTTGGCCTTCGCGGGGGACTCGACGATCACGAGCCGACGGCGACTGCTGGACGACGTGGCCACGCTTCTCCCTTGCTGGCGGATCGACCGGTAGGTGCGCCACCCACCGGGCACGACGGTAACGCCGCGACACCGAGAGTATGCAATCGGTGTCCACAACGGGGGCGAAGGTGATCTTGGAACCCGCCGCTGACCTGGGGTGCTTGTCCAGGCTTCGTGCCACTTCTCGAGGGTCGTACGCCTGCATAGGCAGGCGTCGGCCTACTTAACGTGATCAACTACGGGACGCGCAGCAGGAGGTCGGCGACCAGGTGCCGGACGTCGGGCAGCAGCCTGGCCCGCAGGTCGGCCTCGGGCTCGTCCAGCAACTGCGCCAGGGCCGCCACGATCTGCCCGACGGACAGCTCGCCGTCGCACGCACCGACCAGCCCGGCCAGCGCGGTGTCCGCTCGGACCACCCGCCCCAGACCGCCGCCCTGACGCAGCAGGATCACCTGGGGGTCGCCCGCCCCCGGCAGGCCGTGCCGTTCCTCGGTGAGGTCACCGGCGACGACCAGCCGGGCGCCCAGCAGCTCGGCGTCGTCGGTCCGGCGAAGCCAGCTCTCGGCGTCCAGGACGTCCCGGACGACGTCGCCCATCGGCCCGTGCACCGGTCCGCGCAGCTCCTCCAGCCGCTGCCAGCTCGGCTTGGCGCGACGCAAGGTGACCACGCCGAAGCCGATCGACTCGACCTGCCTGGCCGCGAAGTCGTCCAGCCAGCCTGTCAGCAGCGCGTCGTGCGCCGCGGTGCCGGGCAGGTGGCCGCCGTCCCGGGCCCAGGTCTGCGCGTACTCGGCCGGGTCCTGCACCTCACGCTGCACCACCCACGCCTGGACGTCGGGCGGCAGCCAGGAGGCGACGCGGTCGCGCCAGTCGATCCCGGCCACGTGCTCCCAGTTGCCCAGCAGCTGCGCGACGCCACCGGGAGCGAGCAGGTCCGCGACCCCGCTCACCAGTCGGCGCACCACCTCGTCACCGGCCAGGCCGCCGTCCCGGTACTCGTAGACCGGAAGCCCGGCCACTCGCGGGGTGATCACGAACGGCGGGTTGCTCACCACGAGGTCGTAGCGGTGCCGGTCGGCGGGCGAGGACACCGGCTCGAGCAGGCTGCCGTGGCGCAGCTCCAGCCGGCGACCGGCGAACGCCCCCGGCGCGCTCGCGTTCAGCCGCGCGTTGAAGGCGGCGAAGTCCAGCGCCCGTTGCGAGACGTCGGTCGCCACCACGGACGCCGCGTGCCGGGCTGCGTGGAACGCCTGCACGCCGCAGCCGGTGCCCAGGTCGAGGGCCGTCCGGACCCGTGTGCGGATCGTCCACTGGGCCAGGGTGAGCGAGGCACCGCCGACGCCGAGCACGTGGTCCTCCGGCAGCGGCCCACCGACCGCTGCCTCGCCGAGGTCGCACGCCAGCCACCACTGCGCGTCGTCCGCGGCGTACGGGCGCAGGTCCACGAGCGCACGGGCCATCGCGCCGGAGCCGTCGGCGGGTCCGGCGTCGTCCACCTCCACCAGCCCGGCGCGGACGGCGCCCTCGTGCGTCGTGCGAGGCAGCGCGGCGTCCAGGTCGGTGACGTCCACCGGTTCGGCGAGCAGGAACAGCCGGGTCAGCACGGCAATCGGGTCTCGCCGGCCGGCTAGCGCGCGGCGGGCCGGCAGCGGCTGCTCGCGGTGCAGCGCGGCGGCGGCCACCGGGCCGAGCGCCTCCTCGACGGCCGCCACCGTGAACGGGGCGAGGTCCGCGGCCAGGTGCGGGGCGAACGCGTCCTCGAGCCGAGGCGGCGCACTCATGCGCCGGTCTGCGCGGAGGCCTTGCAACGGGCGCGGTAGCTGCGGGTCTTCGCCTTGTTGCCGCAGCCCCACTCGCACCAGGTACGCGAACGGTTCTTGCTGGCGTCGAAGAAGGACCAGCCGCAGTCGTCCGCGCTGCACACCTTCAGCCGCCGCCAGGACCCGTCCACGACGGCGGAGTTGACCGCCACGAGCAGCTCGGACAGCGCCCCCGGGACGCCGTCCAGCACCGGCAGCAGGCCGGGGCGAGGCCCCTCGCCGGGGACGTCGGTGCCGCCGAGCCGCAGCGGCAGGCGGGCGGCGACGTCGTCCAGGGCGGTGAAGTCGCCGGTGCCGTCGTGGTTCGCGGTGAAGGCCGCCTGGAGCGCCTCGCGCAGCGTGCGGGCCACCGCCAGGTCGTCCTCGCTGGCCCGCGCCGGCTTGGGGGGCAAGCCGTGCTCGCGTAGCCACCCGACCAGCTCTTCGGGCGTGGTCAGGTCGTCGGTGACCAGCTCGAGGTCGATCGTGTTCGCGTAGGCGATCAGGAGGTCGACGTGGCGTGGCAGGGGCGCGTTCTCCATAGCGACACCATCATAAGGCTTTTGGGGGTTGCGCGTCTTGCGACACCGGCATAACCTCTTTACAGGTGTTGAGGAGGTTTGAGATGACCAGCTTCATCGCAGCGGTGGCCATGCAGCATCTGGCTGACATGCAGCAGCTCCAGCACGACCTGGGCAGGCGCAAAGACAGCACGCCCCCCGGTCGGCGAGCGACCGAGGGGCGTGCCAGGCGTGCTGCTCAGCGGGTGACCGCGGGCTCCTCGTCCGCCACGTCGTCCGCCACGTCAGGCTCGTCCGCGGCAGCGGCCTCGCCGTCCCGCGCGTCGTCGCCCTCGGCGGTCAGGCCGGCCTGACCGTCGTCGCGGTTCGCGGCGCCGTCGTCGTCCACTCCGGCCACACCCTCGTCGGAGTCGGTGGCGTCGTCACCGAAGGCGATGTCGCGGCGCTTGCTGATCGCCACCATCACGATGATGATCAGCGCGGCCGCACCGGCGATGCCGTAGCGCAGGGCGCTGTTCGCGTCCTTGCCGATGCTCAGCTGCACGATGGCCGGCGCGATCAGCACCGCGACCAGGTTCATCACCTTGATCAGCGGGTTGATCGCCGGGCCGGCGGTGTCCTTGAACGGGTCGCCGACGGTGTCGCCGATCACGACGGCCGCGTGCGGCTCGGAGCCCTTGCCGCCGTAGTGGCCGTCCTCCACGATTTTCTTGGCGTTGTCCCACGAGCCGCCGCTGTTGGCCAGCATGACGGCCATCAGGACGCCCGCGCCGATCGCACCGGCCAGGTAGCCGGCCAGCGGACCGACACCCAGGCCGAAGCCGACCGCGATCGGAGCCATCGCGGCGAGCAGACCAGGGGTCGCGAGCTCGCGCAGCGAGTCGCGGGTGCAGATGTCCACGACCCGGCCGTACTCCGGACGCTCAGTGCCGGCCATGATCCCCGGGTGCTCGCGGAACTGGCGACGCACCTCGAACACGATGGCACCGGCGGCGCGGGTGACCGCGTTGATCGCCAGGCCGGAGAACATGAAGACGACCGAGGCGCCCAGGATCAGGCCGACCAGCGTGGACGGCGTGACGATCTCGTAGTTGAACGAGGCGACGACAGCGGCCTTGATCGGGCCGGTGATGCCCACCTCGGCGGCGTCGCGGGCGACGTTCACCGCGTCGGTGTAGGAGCCGAACAGGGCCGTGGCCGCGAGCACCGCGGTGGCGATCGCGATGCCCTTGGTGATGGCCTTGGTGGTGTTGCCCACCGCGTCCAGCTCGGTGAGGATCTTCGCGCCCTCGCCGTCCACGTCGCCGGACATCTCCGCGATGCCCTGCGCGTTGTCGCTGACCGGGCCGAAGGTGTCCATTGCGACGATGACGCCGACGGTGGTGAGCAGGCCACAGCCGGCCAGGGCGATCAGGAACAGCGACAGGATCACCGTGCTGCCGCCCAGCACGAAGGCCAGGTAGACCGCGCCCGCGATGATCACCGCGGTGTAGACGGCCGACTCCAGGCCGACCCCGAACCCGGCCAGCACGACGGTCGCCGCACCAGTCAGGGAGGTGCGCGCGACGTCCTTGGTCGGACGGTCCTCGGTGCCGGTGAAGTAGCCGGTCAGCCACAGGATGATGCCGGCCAGCGCGATGCCGAGCGCGACGGCGAAGGTGGCCACCAGCCGCGGGTCGCCGCTGAGCGCGAGGACCTTCGGGTCGGCGTTGGTCAGCTCGGCGAAGCTCGACGGCAGGAAGTAGAAGGCGGCACCGGCGCAGAGCACCGCGGAGACTGCCGCCGAGATGTAGAAGCCGCGGTTGATCGCGGTCAGGCCGCTTTCGCCGCCGCGGGGCTTGACGATGAACACGCCGAGCACCGCGGTGAGCGCCCCCAGTGCGGGCACGATCAGCGGGAACACCAGGCCGAGGTCGCCGAAGGCGGCCTTGCCCAGGATCAGCGCGGCAACCAGCGTGACGGCGTACGACTCGAACAGGTCCGCCGCCATGCCGGCGCAGTCACCCACGTTGTCGCCGACGTTGTCGGCGATGGTCGCGGCGTTGCGCGGGTCGTCCTCGGGGATGCCCTGCTCGACCTTGCCGACCAGGTCGGCGCCGACGTCCGCCGCCTTGGTGAAGATGCCGCCGCCGACGCGCATGAACATCGCGAGCAGCGCCGCGCCGAAGCCGAAGCCCTCGAGCACCTTGGGTGCGTCGCCCTTGTAGATCAGGACGACGATGGAGGCGCCCAGCAGGCCGAGGCCGACTGTGGACATTCCGACGGTGCCGCCGGTGCGGAAGGCGACCCGCATGCCGCCGTCCCGGTCGCCGTGCCGGGCCGCCTCGGCGACTCGCACGTTGGCCCGCACAGCCAGCGACATGCCCAGGTAGCCGATGGACGCCGAGAACAGGGCGCCCAGGATGAAGAAGCCGGAGCGCCCGTACCGGACGCTGCTCGAGTCGGCCGGTAGGGCGAGCAGCAGGAAGAACACGATCACCACGAAGCCGGCGAGGGTCTTGAACTGGCGCGCCAGATAGGCGGACGCCCCCTCTTGCACGGCCCGGCCGATCTCCTGCATCTTCTCGGTGCCCTCACCTGCCGCCAGCACCTGCCGGCGGAACGCGACGGCCGTCACGAGTGACAGCAGTCCGATGACGGCAACGATGATGACGTAGGTCTGGTTGGCACCCGAGATCGTGGCACCGACAGCGGCCTGGCTCAGCCCGCGCATTCGCGTCCTCCTAGACGTGGCGGACGTCCCCTCGGCTGGTCCAGCAGGGCACGCGTCAGTGGCGCACCGACCGGGAGGACGTTCGTAGCGGACTGTATCTGGGCATGCCATCCCGTGGAAGCAATACCGGGTCGCGGATCTGCAACAAAGGACCGTCGAGCCGGGTCAGGGCAGCCAGGACAGCCTGAGCACCGAGACGCCGTCGTGGTCCTCGATGGCGACCTCGTCGGTCAGTCCGGCGAGGACGGCCCACGGCAGGTCCTCACCTGCGGAGCCGGCGGACGACGGGGCCGGCCACACCCGGGACACCAGCCCTGGCCCGCGGTCGTCGAGCTCGACCGTCAGCGTGCCGTCAGGGCCGGCGGCGCGCAGCGCGAGTGTGCACGCCTCACCCACGCCCTGGCGCACGGATTCGAGCAGGCTCTCCGGCCAGCCGCCCCGCCTCGCCACGGTTACCGCGACCAGCCGGGCGGTGCGGACGTGCGCCGGCAACGCCCGAAACGTCAGGCGGACCGTCCCCTGATCAGCCCCCACCGGCGAGATCAGGAGTCTGCGTCGACCGGCTTGGCCGCCAGCGCCTCGTCCACCGAGTCGTGGATGGCGAAGACCTTGGTGAGCCCGGTGATCCGGAACACCTTGAGCACCCGCTCCTGTGAGCACACCAGGTGCAGGGACCCGCCCTGGGTGCGCACTCGCTTCAGGCCCCCGACCAGCACGCCCAGCCCCGTGGAGTCCAGGAACTCGACCCCCTGCATGTCCACGACCAGGTGGTGATGCCCACCTGCGACCAGCGTGTTGAGCTGGTCCCGCAGGGCCGGGGCGCTGTAGACGTCGATCTCGCCACTGACCTCGACGATCATGCGTCCACCCTGTTCGCGGGTGCCCACCGACAGATCCACAGTTCCTCCATTGCCCCTGGTCACTGCGCGCCATCTAACCACTGCGGGGCGCTACCGAGAACCGCTGAGCGGCTGAAGGTCGCCAGGTGGACAACTCGCCACCCATCCGGCGCAGCCGCCGTCGGTGCCTAGCGGGAGCATGACGACATGGTGCGACCGACGACTCCTGCGGCGAACGCGCTGGACGTCGTGTGGGCCCGCGGCCGGCGCGACGACCGGGTGCGGCACGTGCACCGGGTCGAGCGCCGGGAGGCCGTGCCCGCCGAGTGGCCGACCTGGGCGGACCCGCTGGTCGTCGCCGCGTTCGCCCAGCACGGCGTGCACGGGCTCTGGCAGCACCAGGCCGAGGCCGCCGAGCTCGTGCACGCCGGCCGGCACACGGTGGTGGCCACCGGGACGGCGAGCGGCAAGTCCCTCGCCTACCTGGTGCCGGGCCTGACCACCGTGCTGGCAGACGCCGGACGCGGGCTCGCGGTGCGCCGCCCCACGGTGCTCTACCTGTCCCCCACCAAGGCGCTGGCGGCCGACCAGCTGGCCCGGATCGACGCACTGTCGATCCCCGGCGTGCGGGCTGCCACGTACGACGGCGACACCTCGCCGGACGAGCGGCGATGGGTGCGCGAGCACGCGTCGTTCGTGCTCAGCAACCCGGACCTGCTGCACCACTCGATGCTGCCCGGCCACGAGCGCTGGGCACGGTTCCTGCGCGGGCTCGAGCTGGTGGTCGTCGACGAATGCCACCACTACCGCGGTGTCTTCGGCTCGCACGTCGCCGCAGTGCTGCGTCGGCTGCGCCGGGTGGCCGCGAGGTACGGCGCGGAGCCGACGTTCGTGCTCGCGTCGGCGACGGTCTCGTCGCCGGCCGAGCACGCCGGCCGCCTCACCGGGCTGCCGGTTACCGGGGTGACCCGCGACGGGTCGCCGCGGGGCAGCACGGACATCGTGCTGTGGGAGCCGCCCCTGGTGCCCGGCGGCGGCGAGCACGATGCGCCGACCCGGCGCAGCGCGGCCGCGGAGGCCGCAGACCTGCTGACCGACCTGACCACCGCCGGGGTCCGCTCGCTCGCCTTCGTCCGCTCCCGTCGCGGCGTCGAGCAGGTGGCGGCGACGGCCCGACGGCTGCTCTGGGAGGTCGACCCGGAGCTCGTCGACCGGGTCGCCGCCTATCGAGGCGGGTATCTGCCGGAGGAGCGGCGAGACCTGGAGGCCGCGCTGCGGTCGGGACGGCTGCTCGGGCTCGCCGCGACCAACGCGCTCGAACTGGGGGTGGACATCGCCGGACTGGATGCGGTGGTGATCGCCGGCTGGCCAGGACGCCGGACGTCGATGTGGCAGCAAGTCGGGCGGGCCGGCCGTGAGGGCCAGGACGCGCTGGGCGTGCTGATCGCCGCCGACGACCCGCTGGACACCTACCTGGTGGAGCACCCGGACGCGGTCTTCGGGCCACCGATGGAGGCAACCGTGCTCGACCCGGACAACCCGTACGTGCTGGCGCCGCACCTGGCCGCCGCCGCGGCGGAACTGCCCGTCACCGAGGAGGACCTCGCACTGTTCGGCCCTGGAACCCGCGAGCTCCTGGACGTGCTGGTGGACCGCGGGGTGCTGCGCCGCCGTCCCACCGGGTGGTTCTGGCCGCGACAGGACCGGGCCGCGGCGCTGGCCGACCTGCGGGGCACCGGGGGTGGAACCGTCCGGGTGGTCGAGGAGGAGACGGGCCGGGTGCTGGGCACCGTCGACGTTGCCGCCGCGGATCGGACCGTGCACGCCGGCGCCGTCTACGTGCACCAGGGAGACACGTTCGTGGTGCGCCGCCTCGACCTCGACCAGCACCTCGCGCTGGTGGAACGGCTCGCACCGCCGTGGACGACGCACGCGCGGTCCGTCACGGACATCCGGCTGCTCGACACCCTGCGCTCCCGGCGGTGGGGCGAGATCGAGGTGTCGTTCGGATCGGTGCGGGTGACCACCCAGGTCGTGTCGTTCCTGCGCCGACGACAGATCAGCGGCGAGGTGCTCGGCGAGGAGCCGCTCGACCTGCCGCAGCGGGAGCTGGTGACCAAGGCGGTCTGGTGGCAGACGACACCGCAGGTGCTGGAGCGTTGGGACGTCCCCGCGGCCGACCTGCCCGGTGCTCTGCATGCGGCCGAGCACGCCGCCATCGGACTGCTCCCGCTGCTGGCCACCTGCGACCGCTGGGACGTCGGCGGAGTCTCCACCGCCCTGCACCCGGACACCGGGATGCCGACCGTGGTGGTGCACGACGGTCATCCCGGTGGTGCGGGCTTCGCTGAGCGTGGCTACGCCGTGATGCGCCAGTGGGTGCAGGCGACCCACGATGCGGTGCGCAGCTGCGGCTGTGCCTCGGGCTGCCCGTCGTGCGTGCAGTCCCCCAAGTGCGGCAACGGAAACGAACCGCTCGACAAAGCGGGGGCATTGCGGGTGCTTGCGATGCTGATCGACTCGGCGGACGACTGATCGCACGCCCGCCGCCGACAACGGGCCGACCCGCACTCGTCGCACTACCCTCGTCGAGGCAGGTCGAATGCACCGTGCCGACCACTCTCGGAGGAAACCATGCTCGCGCTCGGCATCATCCTTCTGGTCATCGCTGCTGCCATCGCGGTCGGCGTGGCGACGACCGGCACGTCCCAGGAGATCGTGTTCAACTCCACGGTCGGCGACGTCAGCACGCGGCCCGTGTGGGTGTTCTGCGCCGGGGCGCTCGCGATGCTGCTCGCGCTGTTCGGGCTCGCGTTGCTCCGCCGTGGCACCCGCCGCCGGGTGGAGCGGCGCCGCGAGATCAGGCGGCTGCGCAGGGTCGAGCAGGAGCACGTCAGCGGTCCGGTGCCAGTCACCAGCGACGCCCGCGCCGCCGAGGAACCGGACCGCCTGCTGGTGCGCGAGAGCCGCGAGTCCGTCGCCCCGGACGAACGACCGGCAGCGGACGAACGACCGGCAGCGGACGAGCGACCGACGGCGGACGAGCGGGCCACCGAGTCCGTCGGGCCGCCCGCCTCCGCCGTGGCGGACGAGTCGGCTCGTCACCGCGAGCCCTGATCAGGTGGCCCGGCCAGCGCCGTGGCTCTGGCCACCCCGAGCCGCGCGGCACCACCGGATGCTCGCACCGTCACCCAGACCTGCACCCGATCACCGGACAGGTCGCAACCCACCAGCGCTGCCCGGTTGGCCGCCGCAACCCGTTGTGCGGCAGCACATGCAGCTCGCGATCCGGTCGATGACGCCGCCCCGCTGGCCGTCAGCGCACTGAGGTCGGCGACCGCCTGCGCTCGGTGCCGGGCCAGCACCGCGGCCCCGACCGCCCCGACCGCGATCGCGAGCACCAGCGAGAGCAGGGCAGCCGCGAGGACGAGCACCGTGGCGCTACCGACCTCGCCAGGCCGCTCAGGCTCGCTCACCGCTTGCGCCCGCGCCGTGAGGCTGGGACCTACCCCGAGCAGGCGGATCGACCGGCTCACCTGCACCCGAACCTGCGCGCCCCTGCTGATCGAGACGACCGCGGACGGGGCGGCGGCAGCATCGCGAGCGATCTGCTGGACCCTCGCCTCGTCGTCGCCTCGCGCCGCGGCCCGGGCACCGCCCCGGGCCGCGTCCACGCAGGCCAGCTGCCCGAGCACGGCCTGCCCGACCGCGATCACCGACGTCATCGCCAACACCACGGCGGGCATCACGACCGCCAGCTCGGCGGTGGCGGTCCCTCGATCCGAGCTCTGCTCAGCCACCAAGGGACAGCGCCCGCTCGATGATGGCCAGCAGCATGGAACGCACCGCCGACCCGCGCAAGATCGTCACCAGCAGCGCCGCGAACCCGCAGGCGGCGAGGGTGCCGATCGCGTACTCCGCTGTGGTCATCCCGCCGTCGCGGGCTCGGGACAGCATCGGGCGAAACCTGCGGACCACAGCCATTCGCATGGAGCCTCCAGCTCGAACCATTGCGGCACAACGGTTGTGTCGCAGACGCAACTCTCCCCACTGCCCGACCTGAAACCGAGGGGCGGAGACGGACTTGTGGACGGTGTGACTTGCCGGCGCACCTGTGGACGAATCCAGCAGGCGTCGTCCACACTCCCCGCTCACCTCAGCCCCAGCGCGGCGGCCGCCAGTCCGAGCACGACCGGTGCGACACCGAGCAGCACGAACGCGGGAAGGACGGTGAGCCCCAGCGGCACGACCAGCCGGACCCCCAGCCGGCCGGCGTCCACCTGAGCCTGCCGACGCCGCCGAGCCCGCTCGTCGCGCGCGGCGCCGCGCAGCAGCACGCCGGCCGAGGCACCCGTGCGGTCGGCCAGATCGAGCGCCTGCGTCAGGGGCAGCCAGCGCTGCGGCACGGCCGGCGAACGCGACCCCACCGCCGACCGCCCTAGTGCGTGCAGCACGAGCCCGGCCTCCGAGCCCGCGCCGCCGGCCGCAGACAGCGCGGCGTGCACCGCCGATGACGTGGCCAGCCCAGCGTCCAGGGCGGCGCAGACCAGCTCGAGCACGACCGGGATCGGGAGGTCGCCATCGTCAACCTCGATCGGCGGCTCTCGCAATGCGGACGCCGCCGAAGCGCGCCCCTGACGCGGCCAAGACCGATACGCCGCGCGACCGACCTCGGGCCAGCACAGCACCCCTGCCAGCGCACACGAAGCAGCCGCGAGCAACGGCCCTGCCAGCAGGCTCACCGCCCGCGCCCGACCCGTCGGACCAGGTGCGCCATCCACCAGCGGCCCAACCCGAGCAGCAGCAGACCGGCCAACGCGCAGACCCGACCAGGGCCGGTGGTCGTCAGCACCCGCACCGGGTCCGCGCCGATCAGCTGTCCGAGCAGCACCGCCCCGACCGGCAGCACCATGAGCAGTCGGACCGTCGCCCGCGGACCGGCGAGCGCCGCCTCCACGTCGGCGGCGAGTGCACTCTCGTCCCGCAGGGCGCCGGCGACCCCGTCCAGCACGTCGGACAGCGGTGCTCCCGTGCGCTCGGCGAGACGCCAGCCGGCGGCCGCCGCACGGGCCGCCGGCAGCTGCCGCCCCGCGGCGACGAGCCAGCCGCTGGGATCCGCCACGTCCCCGGCCGGCCCGAGGCCGAGCACGTCCACGGCGGCGCGCCAGGCCGCCGTCGGCGAGGCGCCTGCGCGCACCTGCACGGACACCATCTCGACCAGGGTGAGCAGCAGGTCGGCGTCGAGAACGAGGCGAGCGCTGCTCGGCGGCGGCACGGACCGCGGGCCCGAAGGCAGCACCGGCCGCGGCCGGCCGGGCCAGCCGAGCGCCCCGGCGCCGGCCAGCAGGCTCGCCAGCGCCGTCAGGCCACCGGACGTCACGAGAGCGTCAGCCGGTCGGCCAGCGCGGCCCAGCCGGGCCCACGCGTTCCCGGGGCCCGTGCATCGGTCGGGTCTGCCAGCAGAGCGGGTAGCACCCGCACCAGCTCGCCGTCGGTGGCGACCACCCCGATCTGCACCAGCCGCCGCAGCGGACCCGTGCGCCGCAGGTGCAGGACGACCTGGATCGCGCCGGCCATCTGTGAGTGCACGGCGGCGCGGTCCAGCCCAGCCAGCGAACCCAGCGCCTCGAACCTCGCCGGCACCTCGTGGGCTGCGTTCGCGTGCACCGTGCCGCAGCCGCCTTCGTGGCCCGTGTTGAGGGCGGTGAGCAGCTCGCGGACCTCGGCGCCGCGGACCTCACCGACGACGATGCGGTCCGGCCGCATGCGCAGCGCCTGACGCACCAGGTCGGTCAGGGTGACCGCCCCGCGACCCTCCACGTTCGCCGTCCGGGCTTCGAGCCGCACGACGTGCGGATGCTCTATACGCACCTCAGCACAGTCCTCGACCAGGACGATGCGTTCGTGCGCGGGCACCAGCGCCAACAACGCGCCCAGCACGGTCGTCTTGCCTGCTCCGGTGCCACCGGACACCACGAACGCGAGACGAGCGGCGACCAGACGTTCCAGCACCTGCGCCCACCCGGATGGCACGGCGCCCAGCCGGTCCAGGTCGGCCAGGGCCAAGGCTCGGCGGCTCGGCACGCGCAGACAGATGTGCGTGCCGCCAGCCACCAGCGGCGGCAGCACCACGTGCAGCCGGACACCACCAGCGAGCCGCGCGTCCACGAACGGGGCTGCGTCATCCAGGCGGCGTCCGGCCGCTGCGGCCAGGCGCGCGGCCAGCGCGCGAAGTTCGCTCTCGCCGCCGACGTCCACCCGGACCCGCTCGACCCCTCCGCCTCGGTCCACCCACACGCTGCCCGGCCCGTTGACCAGCACGTCCGTCACCTCGGGGTCGGCCAGCAACGACTCCAGGGGGCCGGCGCCGTGCAGCTCGGCGTGCAGCGTGTCGACCGCCGCGAGCAGGCTCTCGTGCCCCAGCACCACCCCCGCCTCGCGCGCGGCCGCAGCGACCACGTCGGCGGTGACCGCGTCCGGCCCGCTCAGCCCGGCCCGCAGTCGGGCGAGCACGGCAGGGTCCACCTCCCTCATCGGCGGGTGGTCATGCCGCTGGCCGCCGGACGATCTCGGCCGGCGAGGACCGGTCCGCGGCTGCCCCGCTCGCGGCAAGGCACTGCTCGGCCGCTCTGCGCAACGGGCTGCGCCGCCGCGCACCCGGCAGGTCGCCACGATCGCTGCCGACCCGGCTGTCGTCGCGCAGGACGGTCGCGACAGGCAGGTCGAGAGCATCCGAGACCCGACGAGCGCTCAGTCGATCCGAGGGGCCACGCCGGACGACGACCGTCGCGCGGTGCGCGTACGGCCCGAGCGCGTGCCTGAGCTGGCAGGCTGCGACCAGGGCGCGCAGCCGTGCCGGCACGACCAGCACCAGCTCGTCCACGCGTTGCAGCGCGCACTCGGTGGTCGCGTCGAGCGTGCGTGGCAGGTCGATGACCACCAGCTCGTGCCCCCGGCAGGCCGCATCCAGCACACAGTCGATCGCGCTCGGCGAGACGTCCACCGGGTCACCCCGGCCCCAGGCGAGCACCGCCAGCGGGCCTGCCTGTGGCAGCGAGCCGTGCAGGCTGCCCGCTGGCAGCCGGCCGCGGGCAGCTGCCAGATCGGGCCAGCGAAGCCCGGGGACGTCGTCCAGGCCGAGCGCGAAGTCCAGCCCACCGCCGAGCGGGTCCAGGTCGACCAAGGCCGTCCCGTGCCCGCGGTCCGCTCCGACCACCGCCAGCGCGGCCGCGAACAGGGACGCCCCGGCACCACCGCACCCGCCCAGGACACCGAGCACCCGCGCCCGCGCGGGTGGCTCGGCGGTGCGCGCGAGACGTTGCACGAGCCACTCCCGAGCCATCGGCAGGACGGCGACCTGGTCCGCGCCGAGGGCCACCGCGTGCCGCCACGCGGCATCGGCTCGGCCGCCAGGCGAGTCAGGGAGCCCGGACAGGGCACTCGACCCGTGCTCGGGAGCCAGGTCGACCACGATGACATCGGGGCGGCGCCCGCCGCCCCGGCGGGCCAGTGCCCTGGCCCGGTCGGCACCGACCAGGAGCAGCTGCCCGGGCCAGCGCGCAGTCTCGACCACAGCGCGGTGCACGACCAGTTCGACCCCGGCGGCAGCGGCGAGCCGTTGCACCTCTGCGACGAGCGCGTCGTCCGCAGTCAGCAGCACCACCGAACGGTCCGCTGCCGCCGCGGTCTCCACCTGGGTCATGCCGCCTCCTGAGGCTCGTCTGGTCCTCGACGAGACTCGCGGCGCCAGCTGCCGGCCGGCGAGCGCCGGGCAGCATCTGTGGACGGTGGGACGGACGCAGGGCCTGTGGATGGGAGCACGCGCTGTGCACCGCCGCCCGGGGAGGAGGACTGTCAACCCGGACGCGGGCCAGTGGCCGCAAAAGGTGACGGCCCCCGTCGGGGGGACAACGGGGACCGTCGGGCGCTCCGGCTCGGGGGGGATGAACCGGGAACGCCGGCACGGTCCAACGGACCGGCGTTCTCAGTGTGGACCCGCCGTCGCACACACGCAATTCCCAAGTTCCGCAGCCGAACTCGCCTGTCACGCTCGCCCCACTCGTTCTCGTCGCTGCCCGAAAAGTCAAGGCTTCACATGGCCTGACGGCTGGGGTAGACAGGGGGGTAGAGCCGCCGGGAGCCTCCGGCGACCAGCACGGCCCTCCCGGTACCCACGTGCGGGCAGTCCACTGATGGACCGGTCGTGGCGGGCTTGTCCCACTGCGCCAACGCACAGCACGCTTGGTAGCCGATGACCGTGCACGACGGCGCCCCGCCCCGCGAGGCGCCGTCACCCTGTCTGGATCGCGGACCTGGCACCTGCCGAAATCCCCCGCCGTGGCGGACACTGAACCCGTGGGCTACGAGGTGTTGGACACCGACGACGGGCAGGTTCGGTTGCCGCCCGAGACGGTGCCGCCGTCACACGTCGTCGACCTGTCTGACCTGGTCGAACCTCGCCGGCCCGCAACCACCCGCCCGAAACCGCCGGGGCAGCGCCGCGCCACCGACCGCCTGCCGCCATGGGCCCGGCGACTGCTGGTCGGCTCGCTGGCCTGGCCGCTGTGCGCCGCAGGCCTGGTGGGACTCGTCGCCGGCGGTCTGTGGGCGCACCACCACACGACCGACCAGCTGGCGGCCGAACGCGCGGGCAGGCTGTCGGCGGTCGCGATCGTCACGATGGTCGATGCGACTCGCGCCCAGGGGGTCGCGGACTACACGGTCAAGGTGATCAACGCCGGACCGCTCCCGCTGGAGCTGGTCGCCTCACCTCCCGGCGCCCGTCCCGGTCCGAACCAGCCGGTCGTCCACGAGCTCGGTGGCGCCCACCAGGTGCCGGCCGGCGGTTCGCTGACCGCCACCGTCCGTCTCGCCGTGGACTGCGACCGGGTCGACGAACCGATCGGCTCGATCCGGATGCCGTTGCGCACCCTGGACGGCGTCCTGCATCAGGTACCGATCACCGACCAGAGCGGCCTGGACACGCGCGACTCCCTGGACTCACCCTGCGCCGATCCGGGAGACCCGCAGCTGGAGGCGCACCTGACCGGTACGGTCACCCACCCGCTCCTCACCCTGCGGAACCGGTCCGGCGCCGACCTCGCGGTGTCACTGGACCTCGAGCACTCCCCCTTCATCGAACATTCCGCGCACTCCTCGGTGCTGCACATGCAGCCGGCGCTGCCGCAGATCCTCGGACCACACCAGGTACTGCCGATCACGCTGCAGCTGACGCCCTCGTCGTGCCCGCGGAACCTGGCCGAAGTCGCGGACGGTGACCTGGCGCCGTACGTCGTGCTACGGGCCGGGCCACCGGACACGGAACCGCTGATCCAGGAGCCGATCGGCCTCGACCTGAGCACCCTGTGGGGTGCGGCACTGGCCCGCGACTGCTCCTGATCCGGTTCGGCCTCCGCCGCCGTAACGCGACGTCCGCACCCATACTGGACGGGTGGCCTTCGAGACCCTGGACTCGGCCGCCGGAGCCGCGGGCGACACCTCCCCGGGTGCGCCGGACTCGCAAGCCGCGCGCCGGCACCGGCGGCGTCTGCGCACCCGCTGGCTCGTGGTCGCCGCTGCGGTCTTGGGACTTGTGGCCGGCGCCGCAGCGGACCGGCACCACACCGCGCAGGTGCAGCGAGCCGAGGCCAGGCAGCGGCTCGGGGCGCTGGCCCTGCTCCAGTCGGTCAGCTCGATCATCACCGGTTACGGCACGGTCGCCGAGCTGAACGTCCAGGTCTACAACTCCGGCAAGCGGCCGTTCGACGTCCAGGTCTCCCCGGAGGGCGCGACCACTGAGAAGCTGCGCATCCAGGTGCCCGCCGGCAGCCGCACCGTGCAGCCGGGCCAAGCGCTCGGCGTCGTCGTCGCCTTGCCGATCGACTGCACGGCCTCGGCCCCGCCGACCGTGGCCATCCCGGTGCAGGTCCGCGAGGGCGGCGAGCAGCAGCTGGCCGTCCGGTACGTCAGCGGCGTACCGCTGGACCAGTCGGCCCAACAGGCGCTCTGCGAGATGATGCCCGACCTCGAGCAGCTGTCCGCGAGCCTGCTCGGCACCCTCACCCATCCCGTGCTCCAGCTGAGCAACGGCACGGACAGCCCGCTGACCGTGGGCATCGACTCCGGCTCACCGCTGACCGAGGCGTTCGGCCACCGACTCTCGTTCCGGACGGTGCCGCGTCTGCCGCTGACCCTGAGGCCGCGCGCCACCTCCAGCGTGCGCGTCGAGGTGGGGGTGCCCGGCTGCATCATCGGCAGCAACCTTCCCGACCTGTCCCGCATCGGGTACCTCGAGCTGCGCGGGGACGACACCCACGGCGTCCAGGTCACCGGGGCCGGGGTCGACGTCGGGCCGTTGATCGGCGGCGCCATCGCGCGCTCGTGCGACTGAGGGACGCAGTGCCGGCGCACGACGTGGTCATAATGCGGCATGGGCTACGAGGAGCTGGACTCCGACGGTGCCGGCCGCGCCGCCACCCCGGCCTCCAGTCAGCCCATCGACGTCATCGCCCTGGACGACCTGCCGGACCCGCGCGCCGGTCTGGACGACCGCACCAGCACCACGCGCCGTCCTCCGCCATGGCTCGAACGCGTCCTGCGACGGGCTACACGAGGTGTCGCCGCCACATCGAACAGCCACCCCTGGCGCTGGCTGGGCGGACTGACCGCGGTGACCGCGACCGCTGGCCTGGTCCTCGGGGTGCTGTGGTCCGGCCACCAGGCCGAGCGGGCACGGGTAGCCGAGGCGCGGGGCGCGGTGAGCGCGTTCGCGACGGTGGGCAACTACGACCGGGTGCAGACCAGCGAGGGTCCGGCGGCCGACTTCTCGATCCGGGTCTACAACGTGGGTTCGACGCCGCTCAGGCTGGTGACCACGGCCCGCGACCTGCGGCTGACGTACTTCACACCGCAGGTCAGCCTCAGCTCGGGAACCGACGTGATCGCGCCACAGGCGTCCGAGACGGTGATCAGCCGGCTGCTGCTGGACTGCGACAACACCGATCCCGTCTCGTTGTCCGTGCCGGTCCGGCCGCCCGACGGCAGCCTGCACCAGCTCACGGTGGCCGACTCCGACAACGGGCTGTCCTGGCCCACGCCGAAGGACCTGTGCAACCAGCTGGACAGCAACGAACAGGCCCTGGACGCCGGGCTGGGTGGCACCCTGGCCAAGCCGACCTTGCAGCTGCGCAACACCGGCAACCAGCAGCTCACGGTGGACTGGCAGTTCGACCTTGGCTCCGGTTTCGGGCCGGACCGCCGCGACGTTCAGCTGTCCAGCCGACCTGCCCTTCCCCTGACGCTGCAGCCGAGCCAGACCCGTGAGGTCGCACTGACCCTGACCGTCAGCGGTTGCGGGTCCAACCGTCCGATCGAGAACTACACGTCGCTGGGTTTCGTGAACCTGCGCGCCCACGTCGGGCCGGTCAGCCAGGATGGCGGCGACACCCCGGTGAGCGGGGTCGACCTGAGCGCGGTGGTCGGGGCGGCGCTGCAGCGATCCTGCCGTTGACCGACGTCCAGCCGTCAGCCCGGCGTCAGCCCAGCCGGCCGGCCAGGACGGCGTCCGCGACCTGGGCGCCGTGCGCGGCGCCGACCCGGACCGCGTCCGCGCAGCAGGCCAGCCAGCCGGCGACCCCCTCGGGAGTACCGGCGGCGTAGCCGCGCAGCGCGCTGACGTAGGGCGCCAGGCCGGACGCCGCGAGGGCAGTCTCCGGCGCCGCGACGCCGGTCGGGTCCAGGCCGCGTTGGACGACGACCGCCCGGAACACCGCCCGGGCCACCACGCCGTTGCCGGCCAGGAACGGTCGGATCGTGAGCAGCTCGCCGTGCGCGACGGCCGCGACCACCAGCGCGGGCACCTCGCCGGGGGCGGACAGCACGCCCGCCACCCCGGACAGCCGCGCGGTCAGCTCGGCGCCGGTCGGGGCCGGGCCCGGGCCGGGCAGGTCCAGCGGCTGCTCTTCGCCGGCCCGCGGCCGGCCAAGCGCGGAGTCGGGCACGAGTCCCGCGGCTGCCGCCGTGTGCAGCCGGGCCAGGGCCTGCAGCGGTGCGGACCGGACGACGTCCCCGATGGTCTGCGCTTGCGAGACCGCCCGCACCGCGCCGGCGACGGTGCGGCCCACGGCGTCCTCAGGCGCCGTGGTGGCGCCGCGCAGGATGTCGCGGACCAGGTCGACCGGCAGCTCGGCGCCGTCCAGTGCGGCGCTGGCCCGGGCCGCGCGCGCGGTGGTCTCGGCACGAGCCTCGTCGGTGCGCCGCCGCAGCGCCTGGTGCCAGCGCAGCTCGGTGCACGCCTGCCGGGCCGCGTCGATCGCGTCGACGACGCCGGGCAGGTCGGCGAGCTGGCGCAGGGCGGTGGCGTCGTCCACGATCGGTGACCCTACGCGGGCCTCGGCCAGTACCCTCACGTCGGTGCAGCCACTCGTGCTCGTCGCGCAGGCCGCGGCCGACTCCGGCGGCACCAACCTGGTGCCGGTCGTGGTCGTGGCCGTGGTCGCCGCACTGGTCGTGGCGCTGGCGGCGCGGGTGGTCCGGCGTCGGCGCGACTTCGGTTCGACGGCGGACCGCGCGACGTTCCAGACCCTGCACACCGCGTCGCTGGCCGCGCCGAGCCTGCGCGAGGGGCTGACCGCATCCGGCGCGGAGCGCGCCAGCAGACACCTGCGCACCCTGCTCGGCACACCGGCGGTCGCGCTGGTCGACGCCGGCGGGCGCTGCCTGGCCTGGGAGGGCGCCGGCGCCCGGCACGCGGCGGACGTCGGCCGGCACGGCGCGCAGGTGCTGGCCACCGGCCAGGCCGCAGTGGCCTCGGGCGAGAGCGTCTCGGTCGGCGAGCTGGCTCGCTGTGATGACCCGGACTGCCCGGTGCGCACGGCGGTGGTCGCGCCGATCGTCAGCGGCGACACCGTGGTGGGCGCGTTGCTCGCCTACGGCGGCCAGCCGTCGGCGGGGCTGGTGCGGGCGACGTCCGAGGTGGCGAGATACGTGTCCTCGCAAGTCGTCCTGGCTGAGGTGGACCGTGAGCGCACCCGCGCGATGGAGGCCGAGCTGCGGGCGCTGCGGGCGCAGATCAGCCCGCACTTCGTCTACAACTCCCTGGCTGCGATCGCGTCGTTCGTCCGCACCGACCCTGAGCAGGCCCGCGAGCTGCTGCTGGAGTTCGCCGACTTCACCCGGTACGCGTTCCGTCGCGGCGGCGAGTTCACCACGTTGGCGGACGAGTTGTCGAACGTCGAGCGGTACCTGCGGCTGGAGCAGGCGCGGTTCGGTGAGCGGCTGCAGATCTCGCTGCTGATTGCCCCCGAGGTGCTGTCGGTCGCGGTGCCCTTCCTGGTGGTGCAACCGTTGGTGGAGAACGCCGTCCGGCATGGGCTGGCCGATCGCAGCGGGCCGGGTCACATCGTGATCACCGCCGAGGACGCCGGGTCGGAGGCGGTGCTCGCGGTCGAGGACGACGGCGTCGGCTCGGACCCGGAGGTGGTGCGCGCCGTGCTGTCCGGGGAGTGGTCGGCGGACTCGGTGGGTCTGGGCAACGTGGACGCACGGCTACGGCAGGTCTTCGGCGACGCGCACGGACTGGTCGTGGAGACCGCCGTGGGCGCCGGCACGAAGGTGACGCTGCGCATCCCGAAGTTCGCGCCCGGCGTCACCGTCCGCTGAGCGCGATCAGGACGAGTCAGCCGGGTGCTTGAGCGCGAAGGCCTGGGCGAGCAGCTCGAAGGACCGCACCCGCTCCACCGGGTCGTGCACGTTCGTGGTCACGATCAGCTCGTCGGCCTGCGCACGGCGGGCCCGCGCGAGCAGGCCCTCGCGGACCACGTCCGGCGTACCCACGGTCACGAAACCCCTTGCAGCAGTGGCGATCTCGCGCTCGGCCGCGGACCAGGAGTGGGCCGCCGCCTCCTGCGGGCTGGGCAGCGGCCCGGGACGGTTGGACCGCAGCCTGGCGATCGACAGGTCGTTCGCCCGGGCGAGCTCGGCGGCGCGCTCCTCGGTGTCGGCGACGATTGCGGACACCGCGAGGATCACCCGTGGCTCGGACGGCGCGCCGGGCCTTCCGGAGGGCCGGAACGAGCGCAGGTAGCCGTCCACCGCCTCGGCTGGGTCGACGCTGCCGAAGTGTCCGGCGAAGGCGAAGCCGGTACCGAACGCCGCCGCGGCCTGGCCGCCGTACAGGCTGGACCCGAGGATCCACACTGGTGGCAGCGGCACGTCGTCCGGCATGGCCCGGATCGCCGCGAACGGGTGCGAGGCGTCGAAGCCGTCGACGTAGGCGACCAGCTCGGCGTACTGCTGCGGGAAGTCGTCGGCGGTCAACGCCTCGCGGCTGCGCCGCAGCGCGTACGCAGTGAGCTGGTCGGTGCCGGGCGCGCGGCCGATGCCGAGGTCGATCCGACCGGGGTAGAGGCCTTCGAGCACCCGGAACGACTCGGCGACGGTCAGCGGCGAGTGGTTCGGCAGCATGATGCCGCCCGAGCCGACCCGGATGCTGGACGTCGCCGCCGCCACCGCAGCCATCAGCACCGCCGGGGACGAGCTGGTCACGCTGGGCAGCGAGTGGTGCTCGGCCAGCCAGTACCGGGAGTAGCCGAACTGTTCGGCGGCCCGGGCCAGCTCGATGGTCCGGCGCAGGGCCTGCGAGGGCGCAGAGCCGGACGGGACCGGCGACAGGTCGAGCACGGACAACGGGAGGTCGCTCACCCTCCTGCCAGCACCACCGACCCCCCGATTGATTCCCCCGCGCCACGAGGCGGCGGAGGTCGTAGGCTCCGCGCCATGATCGACCCGCTTCACCACGGACTGTCCGTGCTGGTCGTGGACGACGAGGAGCCTGCACTCGCCGAGCTCGCCTACCTGCTCGGCCAGGACGAGCGGGTCAGCACGACGTGTACGGCAAGCGGCGGCCCCGCTGCGCTGCGGCTGCTCGAGACGGCGAGCGTGGACGTGGTGTTCTGCGACATCGCGATGCCCGGCCTGGACGGGCTCGACCTGGCCCGGGTGCTCGCCCGGTTCGCCCGACGTCCGCAGGTCGTCTTCGTCACGGCCTACGACCAGCACGCCGTCGACGCGTTCGACCTGCGAGCCACCGACTACGTGATGAAGCCGGTCCGGGCCGAACGGCTGCGCGAGGCGGTCCGCCGAGTCGTCGAGGCCCGCGACGGCGGACCGGAACCAGCGGCGGAGGACGAGACGATCGCAGTCGAGCTCGGCGGGGTCACCCGCTTCGTGCAGCGCTCGCACGTGCGCTACGTGGAGGCCCAGGGCGACTATGCGCGACTGCACACCGCGGACGAGAGCCATCTGCTGCGCATTCCGTTGGCTACCCTCGAGGAACGTTGGGGCACAGCGGGTTTCGTCCGGATCCACCGCAGCACGCTGGTCGCCTTGCAGCACGTCGACGAGGTGCGCTCGGACGGCGGCCGGTACAGCGTCCGGCTGGGCGAGGACGAGCTCGCGGTCAGCCGCCGGCACACCCGTGAGCTGCGCGACCGGCTGATCCGCTCGGCCCGACCCGGCCGGGTCTGACCGCGTGGCGGCCAGGTCGTGAGCCAGGGCACGCCGTCCGAGCCGGCGCGGCGGGTGCGGGTCACCAGCCCCCTGATGGGCGCCGCCCGTCGTGAGCCCTATCGACCCGCGACCCGGGAGATCGACGAGCAGACCGACCTCGGTGAGGTCTACATGCGCTCCCTGCTCCGCAGTCAGCTGCGGCTCGCGCTCAGCGTGCTGGCCGCGCTCAGCGTGCTGCTCGGCGGGCTACCTCTGCTGTTCGCGGTGGCTCCTTCGGTGGCCGACGCCCACCTGTTCGGGCTGCCGCTGCCCTGGCTGCTGCTCGGGGTGCTGGTCTACCCGATGCTCTGGCTGGCCGCCCGGTTCTACGTGCGGCAGGCCGAGCGCAACGAGGCCGAGTTCGCCGACGTCCTGGAACGGCGCTGACCGTGGGCGACGCCCAGCTCTACTCCGTGGTCGCGGTGCTCCTGGTCAGCGTCGCCACCGTCGTGGTCGGCGCCTTCGGTCTGCGGATGTCGCGCACCACCAGCGACTTCTACGTGGCCAGCCGGGCCGTCTCCCCACGCTGGAACGCCTCGGCCATCGGCGGCGAGTACCTGTCCGCCGCGAGCTTCCTCGGCGTCGCCGGTCTGGTGCTGGTCGCCGGGACGGACATGCTGTGGTTCCCGGTCGGCTACACCACCGGCTACCTCGTGCTGCTCGTCCTGGTGGCCGCACCGCTGCGCCGCTCCGGCGCCTACACGCTGCCCGACTTCGCCGAGGGCCGGCTGGAGTCGCGCGAGGTCCGGCGGGCGGCGTCCGTGCTGGTGGTGGGCATCGGTTGGCTCTACCTGGTTCCGCAGCTGCAAGGTGCCGGGATCGCGCTGCGGGCGGTGACCGGCGCGCCGGTCTGGATGGGCGCGGCCATCGTCGCGACCGTCGTGGTGCTGAACGTGGTGGCCGGCGGGATGCGCTCGATCACCTTCGTGCAGGCGTTCCAGTACTGGCTCAAGCTCACCGCCATCGCCCTGCCGATGTTCTTCATCCTGTTGGTCTGGCACTCCGATGGCGCGCCCTCGCCGGCGACGGCGGAGTGGCTGCGGCCGCTCGGCGGGGCATCCGGGCGCGACCACCCTCTGTACTCCACCTACTCGATCGTGTTGGCGCTGTTCTTCGGCACCATGGGCCTGCCGCACGTGCTGGTCCGCTTCTACACCAACCCGGACGGGCGGGCCGCACGACGCACGACGCTCGTGGTCATCGCGTTGCTGGGCGTCTTCTACCTGTTCCCTCCGCTGTACGGCGCCCTCGGCCGGATCTACGCGGCCGACCTGCTCGCCGTCGGGCACGCCGACACCGTCGTCCTGCTGCTGCCCGAGCGAGTGGTACCCGGCGTCGCCGGGCAGCTGCTCAGCGCCCTGACCACGGCCGGCGCGTTCGCCGCGTTCCTGTCCACCTCGTCCGGCCTGGTGATGTCGGTCTCCGGTGTGCTGCACCAGGATCTGCTCTCCCGGTGGGCACGGCCCGGGCGACGCGGGACCGGACGGCGCGCGGCCTCGCCCCGCCGTCCGGAGTCGCTGCGCGGGTTCCGGGCCGCTGCGGTGGCCTCGATCGTGGTGCCGTTCGTGCTGTCCCTGTTCGCCGGCGCGCTCAGCCTCGCCGACACGGTGGGACTGGCCTTCGCGGTGGCGGCCTCGACCTTCTGCCCGTTGCTGGTGCTCGGGATCTGGTGGCGCGGGCTGACCCGCACCGGCGCGCTGACCGGCCTGGTCGTGGGCGGTGCGCTGGCCAGTGCCGCGGTGGTGATCACCATGGTGGGCGGCACCCGCGACGGCTGGACCGGCGCGCTGCTCGCCCAGCCCGCCGCGTGGACGGTGCCGCTGGCCTTCGCGACGATGATCTCGGTCTCGCTGGCCACCCCGCGCAGCGTGCCGCCTCACGTGGCCCGGACGATGGTGCGGCTGCACGCCCCCGAGGACGTGGACGTCGACCGTTCGTCGCGCTGACCGCACCGCTCGTCGCGCCTCACCGCGCCGCCGGACGCCCGAACGCCCCATCCGGCGACACCGCTGCCGACACACCTTCCCTGCCCGATCGGGCGAGAGCACAGTGACGGCCGTCACACCGAGGTGACGGCGCGTGCCCGCGCGTCGTCCGTCTGCCGTCCGGGAGGACATGTGAGCACCACCGACCACCACGACGGGGGGACGACAAGCTACGTCGCCGTTCAGGCGACGCCAGAGTTCGCGCACCTGCGGCGCACCTTCCGGAACTTCGTGTTCCCGATGACCGCACTCTTCCTCGTCTGGTACTTCCTGTACGTCCTGCTGTCCACCTATGCGCCGGACTTCATGTCGCACAAGCTGTTCGGCAACATCACGACCGGCCTGGTCTTCGGTCTCGGGCAGTTCGTCTCGACGTTCGTGATCACGATGGTCTACCGCAGCTGGGCGGACAGGAAGTTCGACCCCGCCGCCGCCGAGCTGGCCGAGCGGGTACTCGCCCACCCCGACCACGACGGAGGCGACCGATGAGCGCCGCCGTGCTCGCCGCCGACGCCCCCGGCAGCGCGGGCGTCAACATCACCATCTTCGCGATCTTCGTGGCGATCACCCTCGGCATCGTTTTCCGAGCCTCGCGCAACAACCGCAGCGCCGCGGACTACTACGCAGCCGGTCGCTCGTTCACCGGGCCGCAGAACGGCATCGCCATCTCCGGCGACTACCTGTCCGCCGCCAGCTTCCTGGGCATCGCCGGCGCCATCGCGATCAACGGCTACGACGGCTTCCTGTACTCGATCGGCTTCCTGGTGGCGTGGCTGGTGGCACTGCTGCTGGTCGCCGAGCTGCTGCGCAACACCGGCCGGTTCACCATGGCCGACGTGCTCTCGTTCCGGTTGCGGCAGAAGCCGATCCGGATGGCGGCCGCGATCAGCACCCTGGTGGTCAGCTTCTTCTACCTGATCGCGCAGATGGCGGGGGCCGGCGGTCTCGTCGCGCTGCTGCTCGGCGTCAGCACCAAGACCGGCCAGGGCATCGTGATCGCTGTGGTCGGCGTGGTCATGGTGCTGTACGTGCTGGTCGGCGGCATGAAGGGCACCACCTGGGTACAGATCGTCAAGGCCGTGCTGCTGGTCCTCGGCGCCGGGGTCATGACGGTGTGGGTGCTGAGCAAGTACGGGTTCAACTTGTCCGACCTACTGGGTGCCGCTGTGGAGAAGAGCCCCAAGGGCGAGTCGATCCTCGGCCCGGGCCTGCAGTACGGCAAAACCGAGACGTCGAAGCTCGACTTCATCTCGCTGTCACTGGCCCTGGTGCTCGGCACCGCCGGCCTGCCGCACGTGCTGATGCGCTTCTACACGGTCCCGTCGGCCAAGGAGGCCCGGCGCAGCGTGGTCTGGGCGATCTGGGTGATCGGCATCTTCTACCTGTTCACCCTGGTGATCGGTTACGGCGCAGCCGCTCTGGTCGGCCCGAAGACGATCGCCGCCGCCCCGGGCAAGGTGAACTCCGCAGCGCCACTGCTGGCGTTCGAGCTCGGCGGCACGCTGTTCCTCGGGTTGATCTCGGCGATCGCGTTCGCCACCATCCTGGCGGTGGTGGCCGGCCTCACGATCACCGCGAGCGCCTCGTTCGCGCACGACGTCTACGCCAACGTGATCAAGGACGGCGAAGTCAACCCGGACGCCGAGGTGAAGATCGCGCGCCGGGCCGCCATGGTCATTGGCGCCTGCGCGATCGTCGGCGGGATCTTCGCGATCGGCCAGAACGTGGCGTTCCTAGTGGCGCTGGCGTTCGCGATCGCGGCCAGCGCCAACCTGCCGACGATCCTGTACTCGCTGTTCTGGAAGAGGTTCAACACCCGTGGCGCCCTCTGGTCGATGTACGGCGGCCTGATCGCGTCGGTGGGACTGATCATCTTCTCGCCGGTGGTGTCCGGGAAGCCGGCCGACCCGCTCACCGGCAAGAGCCTGTCGATGATCACCGACACCGGGATCGACTTCCACTGGTTCCCGCTGGACAACCCCGGTCTCGTCTCGATCCCGCTGGCCTTCCTGCTGGGCATCCTCGGGACGCTGTCGAGCAAGGAGAGGTCCAGCCGCGAGAAGTACGCGGAGATGGAGGTGCGTTCGCTCACCGGTGCCGGCGCCGAGAAGGCCGTCGTGCACTGACCCGGTCGCCGGGTGCCCGCTCGGCGTCCGCGCTCAGGCCGCTCCCGACGTCCGGGAGCGGCCTGAGTGGCGAAACCGGGGTCGGCTTTGTGTGAAGTTCTGTGGATGCTGAGGTCGCGAACCGGTCATATAGTCCGGCTAACCAACTTGAGGACCCTGGAGGATCCCTGATGACTCGAAGGCTTCGGATGACGGCGCTGGCCGGCGCGCTCGCGCTCGGCCTGATCGGCGGGGGCGTCGCAATCGCGGACACCCCGTCCCCCGCGATCACGACGTTCACCCCGCGCTCTGAGAACCAGATCACCAACATCGACGTGCTGCGCCAGCAGATCCGCAACTACTACGGCGACCCGCTGGGCACCGGCGTGTTCGCGGCCGACGGCAACTACGCCAAGGAGGCCGGCTATGTGGCCCGGGACGGCAAGCGGTGGCTGTCCTTCACGAAGCACGGCAGCAGCAGCCACCACGGCCAGAAGGCGATCGTGATGGATGTCGACGACACCACGCTGGCGACCTGGAACTACGAGATCTTCAGCAACTGGGCCTACAACTTCACCACGAACAACGACTACGTCACCGGGCAGAAGTTCCCGGCCGTGCCCGGCATGGTGGACATGGCGAACTACGCGGCCGCGCACGGCTACGCGATCTTCTACCTGACCGGACGGGGGACGACGCAGGAGGCCGCGACCCTGGGCAACCTGACCTCGGACGGCGTGGGCGTGGACGCCGGCTACCCCGCACCGACGACCCTGGCCGACGGGGAGGACGGGCTGTTCACCAAGCCCGACGTGACGGCCTATCCGGACTACCTGGTCGCGGCCTGCGCCGGTGACACCGGCGGCAAGTGCACGACGATCCACTACAAGTCCGCGACCCGGGCGCACATCGAGTCGCTCGGCTACGACATCGTCGCGAACTTCGGCGACCAGTTCAGCGACCTCAAGGGCGGGCACGCCGACCGCACCTTCAAGATGCCCAACCCGAACTACTTCCTGCCCTGACCCCGGGGTTGCTCCCCCCAACCCGCTTTGCTCAACCCAGACCGCTCCCGGCACTCCCGGGAGCGGTTCTGGTTGAGCAATGCGGGCGGAGGGGAGCAACCGTTGGGCGCCGCGCAGGGACCGCTGGTCAGGGCACCACTGTCGGACGTCGGGACGCCTGGCTAGGGTCGGACGCGGACGACGACGACCAGCCGCGCGGAGGATGCACCATGTCGAGCGAGACCCCGACCACCAGCCTGGAGAACCTCAGCCGCGAGGACCGCCGGTTCCCGCCCAGCGAGGAGTTCACGGCGCAGGCCGTCGCCACCCAGGACCTGTACGACCGGGCCACCGCCGACCGTGAGGGCTTCTGGGCCGACCAGGCCCGCGAGCTGATCAGCTGGAGCACCGACTTCACCCAGACCCTCGACTGGTCGAACGCGCCGTTCGCCAAGTGGTTCGTCGGCGGCGAGCTCAACGTCGCCTACAACTGCACCGACCGGCACGTCGAGGCCGGTCGCGGCGACCGGGTCGCGCTGCACTTCGAGGGCGAGCCCGGCGACACCCGTACGCTGACGTACGCCGAGCTCACGGAGCAGGTCAAGAAGGCCGCCAACGCGCTGACCGAGCTCGGCGTCGGCAAGGGCGACCGGGTCGCGATCTACCTACCGATGATCCCCGAGGCGGTCATCTCGATGTTGGCCTGCGCCCGGATCGGCGCTCCGCACAGCGTCGTGTTCGGCGGGTTCAGCGCCGAGGCCCTGCACAGCCGCATCGAGGACGCGCAGGCCAAGCTCGTCATCACCAGCGACGGCGGCTACCGGCGCGGCAAGCCGGCCGCGCTCAAGCCTGCCGTGGACGGTGCGCTGGCCAAGGGTGCAGCGAGCGTCGAGCACGTGCTGGTCGTCCGCCGCACCGGGCAGGACGTCGAGTGGACCGACGGCCGCGACGTGTGGTGGCACGACGTGGTGGAAGCCGCGAGCGCCGAACACCAGGCGCAGCCGATGGACGCCGAGCACCCGCTGTTCATCCTGTACACGTCCGGCACCACGGGTAAGCCGAAGGGCATACTGCACACCAGCGGTGGCTACCTGACCCAGGCGAGCTACACCCACAAGAACGTCTTCGACCTGCACCCCGAGACCGACGTCTACTGGTGCACCGCCGACATCGGCTGGGTCACCGGGCACAGCTACATCGTCTACGGACCGCTGAGCAACGGCGCGACCCAGGTGATCTACGAGGGGACGCCGGACACCCCCCACCAGGGCCGCTGGTGGGAGATCGTCGCGAAGTACGGGGTCACCATCCTCTACACCGCGCCCACCGCGATCCGCACCTTCATGAAGTGGGGCGAGGACATCCCGGCCAAGCACGACATGTCCAGCCTTCGGGTCCTGGGCAGCGTCGGTGAGCCGATCAACCCTGAGGCGTGGATCTGGTACCGCCGGGTGATCGGCGGCGACCGGACCCCGGTCGTGGACACCTGGTGGCAGACCGAGACCGGCGCCATCATGATCAGCCCGCTGCCCGGCGTGACCACCGCGAAACCGGGGTCGGCGCAGGTGCCCCTGCCGGGCATCAGCGCCGACGTCATGGACGACCAGGCGCACTCGGTGCCCAACGGCGGCGGCGGTTACCTGGTGCTCACCGAGCCGTGGCCGTCGATGCTGCGCGGCATCTGGGGCGACGACGAGCGGTACAAGGAGACGTACTGGTCGCGCTTCGAGCACATGTACTTCGCCGGCGACGGCGCCAAGAAGGACGACGACGGCGACATCTGGCTGCTCGGCCGCGTCGACGACGTGATGAACATCTCCGGTCACCGGCTGTCCACGACCGAGATCGAGTCCGCCCTGGTCTCGCATCCCAAGGTTGCCGAGGCCGCGGTGGTGGGCGCCAACGACGAGACGACCGGTCAGGCGGTCTGCGCGTTCGTCATCCTGCGCGGCAACGCGGAGGAGGGTGACGACATCGTCACCGAGCTGCGCAACCACGTCGCCCAGGAGATCGGCGCGATCGCCAAACCCCGCCAGATCATGGTGGTCGCCGAGCTGCCCAAGACCCGCTCGGGCAAGATCATGCGCCGGCTGCTCAAGGACGTCGCCGAGAACCGCGAGGTCGGCGACGTCACGACGCTGGCGGACAACACCGTGATGGACCTCATCAAGTCCGGGATGAGGGGCTCGTCGGAGGACTGACCGGGACCGTCCCGCGGACGCGGTCGGCCGGCCCCGCGCGGGACCGGACGCCGCCGCCGGTCGACGCTGAAGGAGGGTCACGGCGCGAGAGCCTATTCACGGATGCGGGTCGAGACGATCTCCAACGGATCGGTCATTTCGCCGTGATCGTCAGCGTCCCTGAGACTCCGGTCGCGAGCGCTCCCGAACCGTTGGCGGCCAGGCGATAGCGCAGCGTCCCCTTGCTGGTGGTCTTCACCGCGGAGCTCCACCCGCCGTTGGATGCGGTGCGCGTGGTTTTGACGGCGTGCCACGCGCCCGAGTAGTACCGCTGTAGCCGCACAGTGGTCGCGGTGGCTGGCTTGACCGCGAAGCGCAGGGTGATCGACTTGCCATGGTGCACGGAAACCGAGCTCACGACCCGACCGGAGACCAGAGTCGCAGCCACCGTGCGCACCACCGTCACGGTTCGCGTGGACGACGACTGGACCAGCGGGTAAGTCGGCGCGTGGGCCGGGACTCGCGCGACGTACACGCTGCCGCCGGTGACGGCTGGGAGGGTCCAGGAGACTACCCCCGAGGAGCTTGTCGTTCCCGTGGCGACCTTCACGTAGCTGCCACCAGTGATTGAGTGGCGCCACAGCTCCACCGGGATGCCGGCCTGGCCCACGCGTGCCGTGGCACCGGTAGCCGACCGGGTCACCGCGGCGGTCAGGACGGGGCGAGCTCCGTAGGCCACCGAAGCGGGCGCCGACAGTGTGATCGAGTCGGTACCGATGCCCCCAGCGGTGATCACGGCGGACACCCGAGAGAAGTGGGTGAAGGTCTCGTTCCAGCGGAAGACACTGACGGCGTACGGCTTGCCAACTACCGCGCCGTCGAGAGAGGCTTGCTCGGCGTTTCCGACTCCGAGACCGGCGACTGCCGACGGAGTGGTGGGCGCCTCGCTGCCCGCGACGATCTGGGCGATGTCCGCGGACCCTCGCCAGGACACCGTCAACCGACCGGTGGCATTGCTGAACGACCAGGTCAGGTCCGTGACCACGGTCGGGTCGACAGTGGACGCCGTGGCGGCCTGCCGCACGACACTCCTGGCCGCCGAGAGGTTGCCGGACGCGTCGAGGGCGAACGCGGAGAAAGCGTAGGTCTTGGCGGCCTCGAAAGGGGTGTACCAGCTGTCGAAAGTACCGTCGATCAGCTGTCCGGGATGGACCTGGTCGAAGCGGCTCTCCAGGTCGGCGACGGCGCGGCCGGACGTCGGACTGGCGGGTGGTGTCGTGCCCTCAGCGGCTCGGACCACGATGCGAGCGACGTCCCGGTCGTCCGGAGCGCGCACCTGGTAGCGCACACCCCAGGCCGAGATGGTCGACACGACAAGAACCGGCGGCGCTGCGGGTGCGGTCACGTCGGCTGTCGGCGTGACGACCTGCGTCGCCGGCGCCGAGGACCAGAGGCCGGTGTCCGAGGACCCTCCCGTGAAGACCGCGATCCGGTATCGCGCACCGGGGACGAGAACTGGACCGTCGGTGCCCGGCTCCGCCAACCGGTCGAGCGTCAGGCGGTGGTCGGTGGTCGAGCCGTCGGTGTCGAAGGTCGCCACGGTGGTCGCGGCCACCGGATACAGGGGAGCGTCCGGCAAGCGGCTGGCCACCACGGTGACATGCAGCCCGGCGACTCCCGGGGGGTGCACGGTGACCTCGATGGACGACTGTCCCGCGACAGCCGCGACGGACGCGAGCGGGGCGGACGTCGTGGGTGCGGCCAGGACGTTGGATACCTTGAGGAAGCCACCTGCCGGTGACCCGCCGACCATGACCAACGAACCGTCGGGGGCGACCCCGAAGGGTCCCGCCCCGGCGGACGCCGTGAACGTCGCGGCACCGTCCGGACCCAGCAGCTCGACGCCCCCCACGCCCGCGCCCACCAGGACGTCCCCGGGCAGGACCGCCGTCATCTCCACTCCGGTGCTGGTGCCACCAAGGCGGTCGACCGTTCCGTCGGTGGGGACCCGCAGGATCGAGACCCATGGGCCATGCACGCTCACGTATGCCGTGCCGTCACTCGGATCCACGGCGAGACTGGTCGCCGTACCGAGACCCAGGTCGAGGTCGGCCACCATGTTGATCTCCGCGTCCAACCCGGTCAGTGACCAGAGCTTTCCGCCCCACACGAACAGGATTCGCGAGCCGCTCGAGTCGGCGACGAACGGCGGTGCGTCGCCCAACCTGACGTCGTCCCCGGCCAACCCGTCGGCCACCGGTGCCGAGCCAGAACCCAGCACCGTGGTCAGCGAGCCGTCGCCCTCCAGCCGGACGATGCGGAAGGGGCTGGCTGGCGTGCCGCGTCCGATCGACGCGTACAAAGTGTCGCCCAGATAGCTCACCCCCGAACTCACCTCACTGCTCCGGGCAGTCACCGGGGCGGACGGGTCGAGGCTCGCCAGCGTGCGCACCCCGTACGCCGAGGCCACGGCCACCTGACCGGCGCGCGAGACGGCCACGCTGCTCACGGCCGGGAAGAAGGTGCGTGACAGGGGCGCGCCGTCAGCCGACAGCGCAAGCCCACCACCGCCGTCGAGCCCGGCCAGTCGCGTTCCGCTCGAGTCCGCTGCGGAACCGTCCGCCGGCCAGGAGCGCAGAACGCCGCAGCCCACGAGAACCAGCTCGGCGCCGCCGCGGGTGACGGCCGCTGGATCCGGATCACAGCCTGCGGAGTCGAACGCTGCGGGCGAGACGACGGTCCGGATGACCCCTCCCACCGTGAAGGCACGCACGTCCGCGCCGGAGGCGATGTAGACCGTGCCGCCGGGACCGACGGCCATGGTGCGAGCGCTCAGCCGGGCCCGCGCAGCAGCCGTGCCGTCGTCGGCACCCGGGTCGCTGCTGGGTGGGGCCACTCCGGTGCCGGCGACGGCGCTGATCAGACCTGTGGCCAGGTCGACCTCCCGCACGGTGCGCCCGTCCGAGACGAACAAGTCGGTGGTCGAGGCCGCCACGATCGGCGTCGCAACCAACGCCTGCGTGGCGGGCCCGCCGTCGCCGCTCGCGCCCGTCTGATCGAGCAGACCGGCGACCACGACGCCCGTCGTGTGCAGGTCGGAGCCATCACCGGCGAAGCGGCGGACCACGTGGTGGAAGTAGTTGGATGCGTAGACCCAGCCGTCCGGCGACACGGTGATCGACTGATACCCGCCGCTCGTTCCGAAGTAGGGGTCGGCGATCTCGCCGTTGTACATGACGCGTTGCCACCTGTCGGTGCCAGCTGCCAGCCGGTAGACGTCCCCGAAACCGTGGCACCGCGAGACCAGTCCGGGCCAGAGGTAGACGTTGCCGGCCAGGTCGGCCCACAACCCGCCGACCTCGGTGATCGGTACCGACCTTGCCGGCAGCTCGGTGTCGAGGGAGCAAGCATGCAGAGTCGGTGCTGGCTGACCAGTGCCGGCGATGGTCTCGATCAGTCCACCGGCATCGATGCGTCGGATGGCGGACGAGCCCCGATCCCAGATGATCGTCGTCCCGTCCGGCATGCCAGCCGAGTGGTGCGCGGAAACCAGCGCCTCGGTCGCAGGTCCGCCGTCACCGAAGTGCCGCGGCGCGACGTCCTGCCAGACGACGCCGGCTGGTGGGGTCGGGTCGGCGAGGGCGGCAGTATCGCCGAGCGGGGTGGCCGAGGCCGCAGAAAGGGCAGTGGAGACCAAGAGGACGAGCCAAATTCGACGCAACGCTGCTTTCCTGTCCCCGCAATGTAGGAACGCCAGTTGTGCGCCCACGTGTGCATCGGCGCAAGCGAGGGTCCCCTTGAGCGCGCCGGCCACACCTAGGCTGACGGCATGCTGACCGGGGACCTCGCAGAGCAGGTGCCCGTCGCCCACCACACCGACAGCGCGCTCGAGGCTGCACGGCGGATCGTCCGCTGCGGAAGCGCACGGTCGGGGACCGGCTGGACGACGCTGTGCTGGCCCTACCTGTGGTTGCGCTACTACCGCTGAGCGCTACGAGGACGTCGCGCGCTGCATCGCCTTGCGCGCGGCGGCCGTCAGCTGCTCCTGGACGAAGGGCGCCTGCTCGCGAGCCAGGTCCTTGGCGTGCGCCACCTGCTCCTGCACCGAGGGATTGTCCCAGAAGTCCTTCGCATGCTCCTTGAGCTCGTCGTAGCCCTGGCGGCCGGACCGCGAGCCGAGCACGTAGCCGACGGCGACCCCCGTCGCCAGCAACAGCTTGCCCTTCATGTCGTACTCCTCTCGTGGCGTGCACCCACCTCATCAGGTGAGCGGCCGGGCCGCACATCGAAGGCCCTCGTCAACCAATGGTTGACGGGGCCTTGGCGTCAACCTAGGGTTGACGTATGAGCGCGCCAGTACCGATGAGCAACCCCGTCCGCCTCGACGACCTGATCGAGGCCATCACCACCGCACACTCCGACGCCCTCGACCAGCTCAGCGACGCCGTCCTGGTCGCCGACCACATCGGCGAGGTCGCGGACCACCTGATCGGTCACTTCGTCGACCAGGCCCGCCGCTCCGGTGCGTCCTGGACAGAGATCGGCCGCAGCATGGGGGTCACCAAGCAGGCGGCCCAGAAGCGGTTCGTCACCAAACCGTCCGGCCAGCCCGAGCTGGATCCCGACCAAGGGTTCAGCCGGTTCACCCAGCGAGCCCGGAACGTCGTGATGGCGGCGCACAACGAGGCCGGCGCCGCCGGCAACGACCGGGTCGGCGCGGCGCACCTGAGCCTCGGGCTGCTGGCTGAGCCAGACGGGCTGGGCTGCAAAGCCCTGTTCGCCCAGGGCGTCTCCGCCGAGCAGGTGCGTGAGGCGGTGGCGGCCGTCCTGCCGCCCGCCGTGCCCGACGTCCCCGAGCTGATCCCGTACGACACCGGCGCCAAGAAGGTGCTGGAGCTGACGTTCCGCGAGGCGCTGCGGCTGGGGCACAACTATGTCGGCACCGAGCACATCGTGCTGGCTCTGCTGGAGCACGAGGACGGCGACGGCCCGCTCAGCTCGCTCGGCGTCGACAAGGCCGCGGTGGACGAGCGGGTCGCGGCGATGATCGCGCTGATCTCGATGTCGAACGGCTAGCGCCTGGACGGCTGCGAGCGAACCAGGTCCACGACCAGCTCCGGCACGGCATCGTCGTCGCCCGCGGCCCTGTCCGGGAAGTCGAAGACGGCGAGCACGAGCTGCATCGGGTACCTGGGCGGACGCCTGACGCTGCGCACCTGCTCACCGTCCACCAGGAACTGCGCGCGATCCGGCCGCCAGTCCACCGCGTAGGTGTGGAGCTCGGCCGGGTCGATCGGCAGCCGTACCGCGTCGAAGTCCTCCTCGACGTCCGGATCGCGGAAGGCGTGCAGTCCCGAACCGACGGCGCACGAGCCGTCCGCACGCACCGCGTCCCCGAAGATCTCGGCGATGCAGAGCTCGGCACAACGCTCGGGCTGGTCCTCCAGCCCGATCATCCAGGCGGCGAACATCGAGCGGGCCGTGACGACGCCTCGCATCCGGACCTCGACGAACCCTCCGGACGGCGTCCAGCCCCAGAACGGCTCCTGCTCCTCCCGGACGGTCAACCCGTCGCGGAACGGCTGCTGGCCGACCGTGCTGCCGACCGGACCGGAGAAGTTGCCCGACTGGACCGCGGACACGCGGATCGGCGGGCGGTGGTCGCGGGCGCACCACACACCCTGCTGGGGCGGGATGCTCAGGCGCAGCAACGAGTCGGCGACGACGTACGTGGCTGCCGCCTCCGCCAAGGAGCTCCAGGCGGGCAGGTAGCTCGGCAGCCACACCGACTCGTCGAGCGTATCGCCGTCGAAGTCGTCCAGGAAGGGTTCGACATCGGGGATCTCGACCATGCCGGCGTCCTCCTCAGCGGGTGGCGGTGACCTGCCGCAGGCCCGGCCGCACCTCGTGCGCCTCGCGGCGGGCGGCGTCGCTGGCCGCGTCGTCCGGCAGGTCCTGCGAACGCCGTTCTGCCGCAACGCGTTCGGCGTACCCCTCGACTTCGGCGCGCACCGTGTCGGCGTCCCAACCCAGGACGTCGGACACCAGGTCGGCCGCGTCCTGCGCCGCGTCGACGCCGCGGTGTCTGGTCGCGATCGACATCCGGGTGCGCCGGGCCAACAGGTCGTCCAGGTGCAAGGCCGCCTCGTGGGTGGCCGCGTAGCGCAGCTCGGCCCGCAGGTACTCCTGGGCGGCGGGGACCGGCTGCAGCAGGGTCGGGTCCTCGTCCGCGAGGGAGAGCACCTCGCCGAGCAGCGAGCCGTACCGGCCCAGCAGGTGCTCGATCCGCCACGGCGGCAGACCGGTCTCGCGGCCCAGCTCCGGCGCGAGGTTGACCATGGCCGCGTAGCCCTCGGCACCGACCAGCGGAACGTGCTCGGTGACCGACGGGCGCAGCGGGCCGAGGTCGACCTCGGCGGCGTCCACCGCGTCCGCGGCCATCACCCGGTACGTCGTGTACTTGCCGCCAGCGATGGAGATCAGGCCCGGCTGGGGCCGCGCGACCGCGTGCTCGCGGGACAGCTGGCTGGTGTCCTCGCTCTCCCCCGCCAGCAGCGGCCGCAGCCCGGCGTAGACCCCCAGGATGTCGTTGCGGGACAACGGAACCGCGAGCACCTCGTTCACCGTGTCCAGGATGAAGTCCAGATCGGTGGAGGTGGCCGCCGGGTGCGCGAGGTCGAACTGCCAGTC
Source organism: Angustibacter sp. McL0619 (assembly GCF_049994355.1). Classification (NCBI taxonomy): domain Bacteria; kingdom Bacillati; phylum Actinomycetota; class Actinomycetes; order Kineosporiales; family Kineosporiaceae; genus Angustibacter; species Angustibacter sp. McL0619. The sequence goes on from NZ_CP188257.1 coordinate 4,576,707, forward strand.
GGTGTCCGTGGTGCCGACGATCCAGTGCTGCCCCCAGGGGATGACGAACAGCACGCTGCGCTCGGTGCGCAGGATCAGGCCCACCTCGCCGGCGATGCGGTCCCGCGGCACAACCAGGTGCACCCCCTTCGACGCGCGCACCCGGAAGCGCCCGCGGCCACCCGACATCCGCTGCAGGTCGTCGGTCCACACGCCGGTCGCGTTGACGACCACCTTGGACCGAATCCGCTGTGTGGCACCGGTCTCGACGTCCCGGACGACGGCCCCCACCACCCGGTCGGCCTCACGGAGCAGCTCGACCACCTCGGTCGAGCTGCGCACCTGCGCGCCGTAGTGGAACGCGGTGCGGGCCACGGTCAGGGTGTGCCGGGCGTCGTCCGCCTGCGCGTCGTAGTACTGCACCGCCCCGACCAGGGCTTCGCGCTTCAGCCCCGGGAACCGCTTCAGCGCACCCGAGCGGGACAGGTGCTTCTGCCGAGGCACCGACCGGCCGCCGCCCATCTGGTCGTACAGCGCCAGCCCGGCGGCGACATAGGGACGCTCCCACCCGCGGTGGGCCAACGGGTAGAGGAACGGCACCGGCCGGACCAGGTGCGGCGCGATCCGGGTCAGCATCAGCTCGCGTTCGCGCAAGGCCTCCGCGACGAGCCGGAAGTTCAGCTGCTCCAGGTAGCGCAGGCCACCGTGGAACAGCTTGCTGGAACGGGACGACGTCCCGCTGGCGAAGTCGCGCGCCTCGACGAGTCCGGTGCGCAGGCCGCGGGTGGCGGCGTCCAGCGCCACCCCGGCCCCGGTGACGCCGCCGCCGACCACCAGGACGTCGAGCTCGCGCGCACCGAGCTCCGTCCAGGTCTCCCGACGCTCCTGGGGGCCGAGGCGCATGGTCGTCGTCGCGAGTGCGGGGGCCATGGCTCGATTATGGTCTGCCCATGTACGTCGCGGCGATCGACCAGGGAACCACGAGCACCCGCTGCCTCGTGATCGACCACGGTGGCCGGGTGGTGTCCTCGCACCAGCTCGAGCACCAGCAGCTCTTCCCGCGGGCCGGCTGGGTGGAACACGATGCGGTCGAGATCTGGGACAACACCCGCGAGGTGTGCGCCGGCGCGCTGGCCCGCGCCGACCTGACGGCCCGCGACATCCAGGCCGTCGGGATCACCAACCAGCGCGAGACGACGATGGTCTGGGACCGCGCCACCGGCGAGCCCGTGCACCCGGCGATCGTCTGGCAGGACACCCGCACCGACGCGATCTGCCGCCGGCTCGGCGATCTCGGCAACGGCGCAGACCGGTACCGCGACCGCACCGGGCTCCCGCTGGCCACCTACTTCGCCGGCCCGAAGGTGGCCTGGATCCTGGAGAACGTGGACGGCGCCCTGGAACGCGCGCAGGCCGGCGAGCTCGCGTTCGGCACCATGGACAGCTGGCTGGTGTGGAACCTGACCGGAGGCCCGGACGGCGGACTGCACCTGACCGACGTCACCAACGCCTCGCGCACGCTGCTGATGGACCTGCGCACGCTGCAGTGGGACGAGCAGATCGCCGACGAGCTGGGGATCCCGGTCTCGATGCTGCCCCGGATCCACTCGTCGTCCGAGGTGTACGGGACGGTCCGCGAAGGCGCCGCACTGGCCGGCGTGCCCATCGCCGGCATCCTGGGCGACCAGCAGGCGGCGACGTTCGGGCAGGTCTGCTTCGAGCCCGGCATGGCCAAGAACACTTACGGCACAGGCAACTTCGTGCTGTTGAACACCGGCGAGCAGCCGGTCGCCAGCCAGCACGGCCTGATCACCACGGTCTGCTACCGGATCGGCGAGCAGCCGCCGGTGTACGCGCTGGAGGGCTCGGTCGCGGTGACCGGCTCGCTCGTGCAGTGGCTGCGTGACAACCTGCGGCTGATCGACTCGGCCGACGACATCGAGCCGCTGGCCCGAACCGTCGAGGACAACGGTGGCGCCTACGTGGTCCCCGCGTTCAGCGGACTCTTCGCGCCGCACTGGCGCTCGGACGCCCGCGGAGCCATCGTCGGCCTGACCCGCTTCGTGAACCGGGGGCACCTCGCCCGCGCCGCGCTGGAGGCCGCCGCCTTCCAGTCGCAGGAGGTGATCGAGGCGATGGACGCCGACTCCGGCGTCGCGCTGACCGAGCTCAAGGTGGACGGCGGCATGGTGGCCAACGACCTGCTCATGCAGTTCCAGGCCGACCTGCTCGGCGTCGACGTGATCCGCCCGGTCGTCGCCGAGACCACCGCGCTGGGCGCGGCGTACGCAGCCGGGCTCGCCGTCGGCTTCTGGTCCGGCACGGACGAGCTGGTCGCCAACTGGGCCGAGGACAAGCGTTGGACGCCGGGCATGCCAGCCGACGAGCGGCGACGGCTGCTCGCGCAGTGGGCCAAGGCCGTCCAGCGCACGCTGGACTGGCTGGACTGAGCCGGCGGCGGGGCTCCCCCTAGACTCGCGGGATCACGAACCCGATCCCACCGGTCCGACGTCTGCTCAGCCGCACCCCCAGCTGGTCCGAGGCGCGCTACGTCGGCGATGCCCTACGCACCGAGACGGTCGGCGGACTCCTGTTGCTGGCCGCTGCCGTGGCAGCGCTGGTGTGGGCCAACCTGTGGCCTGCGAGCTACGAGACCGTCCAGCACGCGACGTTCGGCCCGTCGGCGCTGCACCTCGACCTGAACCTCGAGCACTGGGCAGCCGACGGGCTGCTGGCCATCTTCTTCCTGGTCGCCGGGCTGGAGCTCAAGCGCGAGCTGGTGGTCGGCGACCTGCGGGACCGCCAGCGCGCCGCCCTGCCCGTCGTCGCCGCAGTGGCCGGGGTCGTCGTCCCGGCGGTCCTCTACCTGGTGGTCGTCGCCGGGGTGCCCGGCGCCGCGGGCGGCTGGGCCGTCCCGACCGCCACCGACATCGCCTTCGCGCTCGGCGCCCTGGCGGTCGTGGGTTCGCACCTGCCGTCGGCGTTGCGCTCGTTCCTGCTCACCCTCGCGGTGGTGGACGACCTCATCGCGATCACGATCATCGCGGTCTTCTACACCGACGACCTGAAGCCGGTGCTGCTGGTCGGCTCACTCGTGCCGCTCGCCGCGTTCGCGCTGCTTGTGCGTCGGCGGCGGGCGCCGTGGTGGTTGCTGGTGCCGCTCGGGTTGGCGACCTGGACCATGGTGCACGCGTCCGGGGTGCACGCGACGGTGGCCGGCATGGCTCTGGCGTTCACCGTGCCGGTCGGCCACAAGGAGGGCGACGCGAGCTCACGGGCCGAACGGCTCGAGCACACCATCCGGCCGCTGTCAGCAGGCGTCGCGGTACCCGTGTTCGCCTTGCTGGCGGCCGGTGTCACGCTGACCGGCGGAGGGTTCGGGGACGCCGTGAGCGACCGGGTGACCTGGGGGATCGTGGTGGCACTCGTCGTCGGCAAGCTGCTCGGTGTCTTCGGCGGGACCTACCTGACCGCCCGGTTCACCCGCGCGCAGCTGGACGAAGACGTCGCCTGGGGCGACGTCTTCGGTATCGCTCTGCTCGGCGGCATCGGGTTCACCGTGAGCCTGCTGGTCGGGGAGCTGGCCTTCGGAGAGACCTCGGTACGGGACGATCACGTGAAGCTCGGCGTGCTCGTCGGCTCGTTGCTCGCCGCAGTGCTCGCCGCAATCGTGCTGCGCCGCCGCGAGCTGGTGTACCGACGTATTGCCCAGGACGAGGCCCGCGACGACGACGGCGACGGCATCCCGGACGTGTACGAGCAGGGAACCGGCTGACACCGTAGGCTCGCGACAGTGCTCGACAGCAGCAGGAGGAGCCATGACTGACAGCGCGCCCACTCAGCCGTCCGCCACGTCCAACGGCTCGGCGGCGGGCCTGCCGGCCGAGCCGCCGAGCGAGCGCACCCTCGGCCAACTCGTCGCCGACGCCTCGCACGACCTGTCGAGCATCCTGCGTTCGGAGGTCGCGCTGGCCAAGGCTGAGATCAAGGCCGACGTGACCGCCGCCGCCACGGGTGCCGGCATGTTCGCCGGCGCGGCCGTGCTGGCGTTCCTCGCCCTGATCCTGCTGCTCATCTCCGCCGCCTTCGGACTGGTCGCCGCCGGGCTGGACCCGTGGCTGGCCTTCCTGATCGTGGCCGCCGTGCTGCTGCTGATCACCCTGGTGCTGGTCTTCGTCGGCCGCGCCAAGGTGCGCCAGGTCGGGCCGCCGGAGCGCACGATCCGCACCTCGCGCGAGACGGTACAGGCGCTCAAGGGCGCCCCGCCGCCTGTGCAGTGACCAGCGTCGACGCCACCCACGTTCTGCACGACGGGCCGTGGCGGCACCGCTTCGTCTCGGCCAACGGCGCCCGCTTCCACGTCGCCGAGGCGGGTGCGGGTCCGCTCGTCGTTCTGTTGCACGGCTTCCCGCAGATGTGGTGGTGCTGGCGTTACCAGCTGCCGGCCTTGGCCGCGGCCGGGTACCGGGTGGCGGCGATGGACCTGCGCGGCTACGGCGCCTCGGACAAGCCGCCTCGCGGCTACGACACCCCTACTCTGGCAGCCGATGTCGCGGCCGTGATCCGTTCGCTGGGCGAGTCCGACGCGGTGGTGGTCGGGCACGACTGGGGGGGCTGGATCAGCTGGTCCATGCCTTCCCTGGAGCCCGGCGTGACCCGGGCGGTCGGCGCGGTCTCGATGGCGCACCCTCTCGCGATGCGGCGCAGCGTGCGGCGCTACCGCAACCAGGCGGCGGCCAGCCGGTACGTCTGGGCGTTCCAGCTGCCGTTCCGCCCCGAGCGGCGGCTGGTCCACCCCGGGACCGTGGAAGGCTTGCTGCGCAACGGGTCCGGCACCGACTGGCCTGGCGACGACGAGGACGGCGCGACCGTCGTCCAGGCGTACACGGACGCGATGCGGGTGCCGTTCGTGGCGCACTCGTCGATGGAGTACTACCGCTGGGCGGTTCGGTCGACCTGGCGGGCGGACGGGCGGTCGTTCGTCGAGCGGGTGGACCGGCCGATCGACGTCCCGGTGCTGCACCTTCAGGGCGTGCACGACCCGGCGGTGCTGGCGCAGACCGCACGACGATCGGGCGACTGGGCGCGCGGGGGGTACGAGTACCTGGAGGTACCGGATGCCGGGCACTTCCTGCCCGAGGAGCGGCCGGACGTCGTCAACGCCGCGTTGCTGACCTGGCTCGGCTCGCTCGACACCGCCTGAGCCACCCGCCGTCTGCCGAGACCAGAGAAGAGGGGCATCGACGGTCGCGCGGGTCCCCCAGTTCTCTGATCTCGGCGCGGGTCAGGTCAGCGAGGGGGCACGGGCGTCGCGGTCAGCCGGCGGCACAGGGCCCGGTGGACACCCGTCGGGTGGCGACCAGCCCCTTGGCCAGGACCGACCGCGACTCCTGCATCGTCAGCGCGTAGCCAGTGCTGTTGTCGTCCAGGCTCTTGGCGAAGACGGTGCCGACGACCCGGCCGCGAGGGTCCAGCAACGGGCCACCGGAGTTGCCCGGCCGCACCCGGGCATACAGCGAGTAGACGAGGCGCACCGACGACTTCTCGCCGTAGATGTCCTCACCGCGCGCGGTGATCACATCGCGCACGCGCGCCGCCTCGACCCGGTAGCCGCCGTTCAGCGGGAAGCCGGCCACCACCGCCGCGTCCCCACGGGACAGGTCCAGCGCCCGCTCGAGGGCCGGCGCCTCGAGGCCGTCGACGTCGAGCACGGCGAGGTCCGTGACCGGGTCGAAGACCACCACGGTCGCGTCCAGACGTGGCCCGCGCCCGGCGACCTGGACCCTCGGGTGGCGCACCCCGGCGACCACATGGGCGTTGGTCACCACCACCCCACTCGCGAGCACCCAGCCACTGCCCTCCTGCGAACGGGAGCAGGACTCGGCGTCCCCGTTGATCTTGACGACGCTGCCAGCCGCCTTGCGCACCCCGGTGGTCTGCCCGCTCGACGCGTCCGGAGGCTCGACCGGCCGGATCAGCTCCGGGCCGAAGCCCTCGAAGACCCGCGGGAAGCCCTCGGCGTCCAGCAGGGAACGGAAGCCCGCGAACACCCGACCGGTCTGCGACGGCATCACCCGATCGATGGCGGCCACGATGTGCGACTGCCCGACCGCCCGGGACAACGTCTGCGAGGGACCGCCGCGCACCGCACCCGCGATCAGCGAGACCAGCACCGCCACCGCCAGCAGGCTGGCGACGGCGCCGACGGCCGAGTCGACCCTGCGGGCACCACCGGACCTGACCCGGCTGCGCAGGCGGCTGCCGATCGTGGAACCGACCGCTTGGCCGAGCACCGCGGCGAGCAGCACGCCGACGACCAGGAAGATCACGTGCCGGGTCTGCGCCGCCGTCGTCACCGACGCGGTGAACACCTTGGGCAGCAGCCACATGGCCAGCACGCCGCCGCCGACGAAGCCGGCCAGCGAGAAGAAGCCGACGACGGCGCCGTTGCGGTAGCCGCCGATCGCGTAGCCGATCAGCAGCACGGCCAGGATGAGGTCGATCACTGCAGCCTCGCCAGCACGTCCGGCGGCAGGTCAGCCACCCGCTCGGTCGGCCACGGGACCTCCAACCCGGCCAGCGCGAGCACCCGGGAGAGCAGTCCGGCGGTGAATCCCCAGACGAACAGGCCCCGCACGGTGAACGCCGGACCGACGAAGCCGCTGGGGTGCCGGGTGGTGATCCGGTTGTCGGGGTCGAGCAGCTCGTCGAGCGGCACCCGGACGACGCGGGCGACCTCGGCCGGGTCGACCGCCGACACCGGGGACTGCACCCGCCACCAGCCGAGCACCGGGGTCACCACGAAGCCACTCGGCGGCAGGTACAGCGCGGGCAGCTCGCCGAGCACGTCGACGCCGTCGCCGTCGAGGCCGGTCTCTTCCACCGCCTCGCGGATCGCGCAGGCCGCCGGGCCGTCGTCCACCTCGTCCAGCGAGCCACCGGGGAAGGAGACCTGGCCGGGGTGCGAGCGCATCGTGTCCGCGCGTTGGGTGAGCAGCACGTCGGGACGTCCGTCGTCGTCGACACCGAACAGCATCAACACCGCCGAGGGACGCCCGCCCTCCTCCGGCGGCAGAAACCGGGACAGGTCCTCCGGCTTGGCGGACTGCGGGACGCGCGCGAGGCGCTCGAGCCAGTCCCCGGGCAGCGAGACGTCGCTCACGCGGTCGCTTCCTGGGCGCGCTCGTACTTCAGCAGCTTGCGCGCCTTGACCGGGTCGGTCTCGCCGTCGCCGTACGCCGGGCACAGCCGCGCGATCGGGCAGGCACCGCACGCCGGCTTCTTGGCGTGGCAGGTGCGGCGGCCGTGGAAGATCAGGACGTGGGACAGCATCGTCCAGTCCTTGCGCGCGAAGAGAGCGCCCACCTCGTGCTCGACCTTGACCGGGTCCAGCTCGGTCGTCCAGCCGAAACGCCGCACCAACCGGCCGAAGTGCGTGTCGACCGTGATGCCGGGAATGCCGAAGGCGTTGCCCAGCACCACGTTTGCGGTCTTTCGCCCGACCCCGGGCAGGGTAACCAGGTCGGCCAGCCGTGGCGGCACCTCGCCGTCGAACCGCTCCACCAGCGCCACGCCGAGCTTCATCACGGAGTCGGTCTTGGCCCGGAAGAAGCCCGTCGGCTTGAGCAGCGCCTCCATCTCGGTGCGGTCGGCACCGGCCAGCGCCGCCGCGTCGGGGTACCTCGCGAAGAGGGTCGGTGTGACCTTGTTCACCATCACGTCGGTCGTCTGCGCGGAGAGCACCGTCGCCACCAGCAGCTGCAGCGGGGACTCGAAGTCCAGCTCGCAGTGCGCGTAGGGGTACAGGTCGTGCAGCTCGCGGTACATCTTGCGAGCACGCCGGGTCAGCGCGACCGCAGGCGCCGGCACTGCCGGGCGAGCCGAGACAGGGGCACGCCGACCGGCGGCACGAGAGGGGGTTGCGGGCACCGCCCCAGGGTACGTGGCCGCGCTGACAGCGCATCACGATGATCCGGAAGGGTGAGGCGCAACGGCCGTCGCTCAAGCGGTCCGCCCGACAGACGACAACCTTGCTGTGAACGACAACAGCGAATGCAGCCTGGACGACCTCCGCGACGAACGCCGCCGGCTGGTCGAGACGGTCGCGAACCTGTCGTGGCTGCGCCGTCTCGTGGTGGCCCGCTCCGACCTGGAGGTGGCCCGGCTCACCGGCCTGGCCAGCGGGGTCCAGCAGCTCGAGCCGGTCGTCCGGGACGCCCTGGCGCTCGGCTCGTCGTCCGGCCCGGAGCTGCTACATGCACTGTCTCGCTCGTGCCGGACGCTGCACGAGCAGGCCGACCAGGCCCGCTCCGACCTGGACGCGGTGACCGGTGCGTTGGTGTCCGCGCTGGCAGTCGACCCGGGTCGCTGCCTGGCCGGCTGACGACTGTCAGACCGCTCGCATAGCCTCGGGTATTCGGCAGTTCGATAGCGCCGCGTTTTCGACCATGTCTGCCCTAGCATGATCAACGCGAAAGGGAGGTTGGAGCATGAGCAAAGTTGTCGTTGAACGATTGACCGTTGACGAGGCGTGGCGTCGTCGGATTGCAATCATTGCCGCCGTGGGCGGAGATGAGTCCGGCTTCCGCAACCGCGCACTTGCGTTCGTGCTGGATGCACGCGAACTGGCGCTCTACGACGAGCTGATGGAACTGGACTACCTGCTCGCCTCATGACCCTGGCGACGCTGGAGCAACAAGCTCAACAATTTGCGGCGGACCTGACCGACACGGTCAAGCAGCTGGTTCCGGATTGCAGCCCATTTCACGCACGCACCTTGACCGATTCCGCCGCCGTGAAGATGGCAGTTCGCCAGGAACCGGACACAGGAATTCCACTTATGGTGAGCGGCGAACCGCTACTGACCCTCAAGGTCTCCTACTCCTGCTGCCTCGACGGTCATCAGCGCTACCTCGCGGTCGACGAGTCGAAAGTCGCCGTATACGCCGGGGCAAAGGCTCAGCGCGAGCCATTGTTTCGGTACGAGTACGTACGTCGGACCGCACCGGACCTCCCCTCGGCGCATCTCCAACTGCACGCACACCGCGACGCCTTCACACGCGTCATGGGCCGTGCTGGGGAGTCGACCCCCCGAGGACGGCGGCGAGCCCGAGCGGACGCCGTGCCACAACTCAACGAACTTCACTTCCCCCTGGGAGGACACCGATTTCGGCCCTGTCTCGAAGATGTCATGGAGATGCTCGTCACCGAATTCGGCGTAGATTCCACCGCCGGCCAGCTTCGTCAGCTCGCAGTGGGGCGTGAACGGTGGAGACGTAAGCAGCTTCGGAGTGTCGTCAGAGACGCGCCGCGAGAAGCTGTCGAGGTCCTACGGTCACTCGGATACTCGGTGGATTGGAATCTCGATGACGCCGAGCCCGAGGAGAACGTCACGCGGCTAAGGGACTTTTGACCCCCACAGCCATCAATCCAGAACTGCAGGCGCCCTCTGGGCCGCGGGGAGCAACCCATGAGCCCTGGGTTTCGTGTCGTACGTCACAGTAGGGCAGACTGCCCACGTTACGTGCCGTGCGAAGGAGAGACCGTGGACGACGACATCGTGCGCAGCGCCCCGCTGTTCGCGGCGCTGGACGAGGGCGCAGCGGTCTCGCTGCGGCGGTCGATGGTCGAGGTCAACCTCGCCCGCTCGGACACGCTCTTCGACGAGGGTGACCAGGGCGACCAGCTCTACGTGATCGTCGAGGGAAAGATCAAGCTCGGCCGCACCAGCAATGACGGGCGCGAGAACCTGCTGGCGATCCTCGGACCGGGCGAGATGTTCGGCGAGCTCAGCCTGTTCGACCCGGGGCCGCGGACGGCGACCGCCACCTCTGTCGGCGACAGCCGGCTGATCGGATTGGGCAAGCTCGCCTTCGAGCCCTGGCTGATGGAGCACCCCGAGGTGGCCCAGACCCTGCTGCAGGCTCTGGCCCGCCGGCTGCGCCGCACCAACGAGACGCTGGCCGACCTGGTGTTCACCGACGTCCCCGGGCGGGTGGCCAAGGCGCTGCTCGACCTGTCCACCCGGTTCGGGCGGCCTGCCGACGACGGCATCCTGGTCGCGCACGAGCTGACCCAGGAAGAGCTGGCCCAGCTGGTCGGCGCTTCCCGCGAGACGGTCAACAAGGCGCTGGCCGACTTCGCGACCCGCGGCTGGCTGCGGCTGGAAGCCCGCGCCGTGGTCCTGCTGGACGTCGAGCGGTTGCGTCGCCGGGCCCGCTGAGCCGTTGGTGGATCGTGTCCAACGATCGTTCATGTCCCTCAGGGCCCTGCCGATAGGCAGGTCATGCAGATGGGAAGGCGTCTCCGGGCTGGTTCGCGCCTCTTCGTCGTCTACGCAGTCGCCAGTCTCGTGCCGGTCGCCGTGCTCGGCGCCGTCCTGCTGCACGGGTACCAGGACCAGGGCAACGCCCGCGGCCGTGCCCAGGGCCAGGCCCAGGCAGCGGTCATCGAGGAGATGGCCATCGCCCCGGCGCTGAGCGGCGCCGACCTGTCCAAGGGCCTGAACGACGCCGAGCGGGCCCGGCTGCGGGCGGCCACCGACCTCGCGATCTTCAACGGCTCGGTCGCCCGGCTGCGGCTGCGCAGCTTCTCCGGCGCGGTGTCCTTCTCCGACGACGGCAGCCTGGACGGCGGTGTCCCGGTCGATGACCGCGCCTTCCAGCGCGCGGCGAGCGGACACACCGACGTCCGCCTGGTCGAGGACTCACGGCAGGCAGCCGGCGTCACCGTGCGCGTGCTGCAGCCGATCGTCGCCGCAGCGAGCGGGCAGGCGACCGGCGTCCTGGAGGTCTACCTGCCCTACGAGCAGATCGCGAAGAGCGTTCAGGCGGACACCCGCCGCACGATCTGGCGGGTCGGCGCCGGCCTGGTCGTGCTGTACGGCGTGCTCGCCCTGATCTCCTGGTGGACGACCCGCGCGCTGCGCCGCAACGCTGCCGCGCACGAGCACCAGGCACTGCACGACACCCTGACCGGGCTGCCGAACCGCGAGTTCTTCCGGCGCAGCGCCGAGTCCGCGCTGGCCAAGGGTCGCCGCGGCGACGGGGGCGCGCTCGTGCTGATGGACCTGGACCACTTCAAGGAAGTCAACGACACCCTCGGCCACCACGCCGGCGACGAGCTGCTGAGGGTCGTCGCCGAGCGGCTGCGCGACCTGCTGCGCACCGACGACACCGTCGCCCGCCTCGGCGGTGACGAGTTCGGCCTGGTGCTGCCGGGCAACGTGGACCGCGAGCAGACCGTCGCGCTGCTCGGCCGGCTCCGCGAGCAGCTCGCCCGCGAGATCGTGCTCGGCTCGGTGTCCCTGCACGTCGTGGCCAGCTTCGGCGTCTGCTTCTACCCCGACGACGCCGACAACCTCGAGGCGCTGCTGCAGCACGCCGACTCGGCGATGTACCAGGGCAAGCACGGCCCCACGGGCGTCGTCGTCTACGAGCCGGACGCCGGGTCCCACCCGACCCACTCGCTCGTCGTCCAGGCCGAGCTGCGGCAGGCGCTGGAGCGCGACGAGCTGGTTCTCTACTACCAGCCGAAGTACGAGCTGGAGTCCGGCGAGGTGCACGGCGTCGAGGCGCTGGTCCGCTGGCAGCACCCCGAGCGCGGGCTGCTGCCGCCGTCGGAGTTCCTCCCGGTGGCCGAGCGCTCGGAGCTGATCGAGCCGCTCACCAACTGGGTGCTGCGCCGCGCGCTGAAGGACCTCAGCGAGTGGACGGCCCGTGGCTTCGACTGGACCGTCGCGGTCAACGTCTCGGCCCGCAACCTGAGCTCGCTGGACTTCGCCCGCACGGTCGCGAGCCTGGTCGCCGAGGCTGGTGCGCCGACCGACCGCCTGCACCTGGAGGTCACCGAGACCGCGCTGGCCTTCGATGCCGACGCGGCCGCAGAGGTCGTCGAGGCGCTCGCCTGGCAGGGGCTGTCGATCTCGGTCGACGACTTCGGCATCGGGTACACCAGCCTGTCCCAGCTTCGCAGCCTCGCCGTTTCCGAGGTGAAGATCGACCGCACGTTCGTGGCCGGTCTGTCCGACAGCGCGCAGGACCGCGCGATCGTCGGCTCGGTGATCGGGCTCGGGCACAGCCTCGGCTTCAAGGTGACCGCCGAGGGCGTCGAGACGCAGGACGTCGCCGACTGGCTGGCAGATGCCGGCTGCGACCGCGCCCAGGGCTACCTGTGGATGCGGCCGGCGCCGTGGACGGACGTCGCCGACGCGCTCACCCCCCGCAACCCAGAGGATCTTGCGGCGGTCTCCCCCGCCGGCACGGAGCAGAGGACCGGCAGATGAAGAACCCCGTGAGGTCGCGCCTGAGGGCGGCCGTCGCGCTGACCGTCGGCGCCACCCTGGTTGCGCTCGGCGCCAGCGCCTGCGGCACCGTCGAGCGCACCGACGCAGCCAGAGCCCCGGCCGCAAGCCCGACCCTCGACAAAACCTTGCGCGGGCTGCTGCCGGAGCGGGTGCTACAGACCGGCGTGCTGCGCGTCGGCACCGACGCGGCCTACCCGCCGATGTCGTCGTTCGGGCCGGACGGTCGCACCATCGTGGGCATGGAGCCCGACCTCGGTGCGGCGCTGGGCCGGGTGCTGGGCATCAAGCTCGAGTTCGTGCACATGGAGTTCAGCTCGATCCTGCCTCAGGTCCGCGACGGGGTGATCGACGTCGGGATCGCGGCCATGACGGACACGGCCGAGCGCGAGAAGCAGGTCGACTTCGTGAACTACCTCAGCGCGGGCACCTCGATCCTGGTGCAGCGCGGCAACCCCTCGGCGATCTCCGACCTGGCCGACCTGTGCGGCAAGACGGTCGCGCTCGAGCAAGGCACCATCCAGGTGGACCTCGTGCGCCGAGCGCAGCCGAACTGCGGCACCAACCCGATCAAGCTGGCCACGTACCCGACGAACTCGGACGCCCTGGTGCAGCTGCGAACCGGCCGCGCTAACGCGGTGCTCAACGACTTCGCTCCCGCGGCCTTCCTCACCACGGACGCGCGCACCAAGGCGCACTACCAGCTCGCCTCGACCACCCAGTACGAGCCGGGCCAGTACGGCGTGGCCGTCAACAAGTCGCAACCGGCCATCCGGGACGCACTCGCCGGCGCGCTTTCGGCACTGGACCACGACGGCACCTACAAGCGGATCCTCGACCACTGGGGCGTCTCAGCCGGTGCGGTGGACGACGTGACGGTCAACTCCGGCTCCTGAGGTACTCCAGCTGCGCCCGCACGGACAGCTCAGCGGCGGGCCAGACGGCACGGTCGACGTCCGCGTAGACCCGCTCGACCACCTGCCGGGGCGTCGTGTCACCCGCCTCGACGGCGGCGCGCACCTGGTCGAGCCGCGTACGCCGGTGGGCCAGGTAGGCCTGGACGACGGACGCCGCGTCCGTCAGTACCGGACCGTGGCCGGGCAGGACGGTGTCGAACGCCCCGCCATCGGCCAGGGATCCCAGTCGCTGCAACGACTCCAGGTAGTCGGCCAGCCGTCCGTCCGGGTGCGCGACGACCGTCGTGCCACGACCGAGCACGGTGTCACCGGTCAGCACGGCGCCGTCCGCGGGCAGCACGAACGAGAGCGAGTCGCTGGTGTGCCCGGGCGTTGCGACCACCTGGAGCACGAGGCTGTCGGCTCGGACGATGTCGCCTTCGGCCAGCCCCTCGGAACCCAGACGCTGCAACGGATCCAGCGCGAGCACCGGCGCACCGGTGAGCTCGGCCAGCCGGCCGGCACCTTCGCTGTGGTCCAGGTGGCCGTGCGTCAGCAGGATCCGCTCGACCCGCGCCCCGAGCGACTCGACCGCGTCGACGACCGCGGCCAGGTGACCCTCGTCGGCCGGCCCGGGATCGATCACGAGCGCAGCGCTGGCGCCCGGTTCGTGCAGCACCCAGGTGTTCGTGCCGTCCAGGGTCATCGGCGAGGGATTGGGGGCCAGCACGCAACGGGCGGTCCTGGTGGACTGCCCGCCGTGCCAGTCGCCCACCGGCGTGCCGGCCAGGCCACTCACCGCAGGTCCTCCAGGCCGGACGGCGGGCCGGGCTGCCCGCCGCCGTCGCCGTCGATGTCCACCTGGATGCTGAGACTGTCCGGCGCACGGACCAGCCACGGCATCACCTGACGCACGGATCGCCTGCAGCGCAACAGGGACGCGACGTCCGGGTGGTCGGCGACCTCCTCCAGAGTCACGATCGTGGGCGGCATCATGGCCAGCGAGCCATCGGCGCCGCCGATCGCCGCGGCGCTCGCATCCAGCCACTCGGCGTGGTCGGCCTCACCGCCCACCTCGCGGGCCAGCTGCCCGGTCGGCAGCGCAGCCACGAAGAACCAGGTGTCATACCGGCGCGGCTCGAAGACCGGTGTGCACCAACGGCTCCAGGCGGTCAGCAGGTCGGTTCGCAAGATGAGCCCGCGGCGCTGCAGAAGCTCGGACAGGGCCAGGCTGCGATCCAGCAGTGCGAGCCGGTCGACCTCCCAGCTCTGGTCGCTCAGGTCGGCGACGACGTCCTGCGGGCCAGCGCCGGCAAGCAGCACGCCACACTCCTCGAACAGCTCGCGCACGGCGGCGCAGACCAGCCCCGCGGCGCCGGGCTCCTCGACCCCGAGCCGCTCGGCCCAGGTGGGCAGCGGCGGGCCACCCCAGGGGACGTCGGGGTCGCAGTCGCGCAGGTCGACGCCGCCGCCGGGGAAGACGTGCTGGCGGGCGGCGAACGCCATCGTCGCCTGGCGGCGCATCACGAACGCCTGTGGGCCGCTGTCGCCGTCGCGCACCAGCACCACGGTGGAGGCCTGGCGCGGTACGGCCGGCTCACCACTGCCGCTGTCGCTGCCCCTGCCGCCGGAAGCGCCCAGGGGGTTACCGCCGTCCACGAAGGCGACCGCGTGGTCGGCGATCCGCGAGGTCAGCGCGAAGGTGCGCCGCATCGGGTCAGCGCACCCGGACGGTGATCTCCACCTCGACCGGGGCGTCGAGCGGCAGCACGGAAACACCGACCGCGCTGCGGGCGTGCACCCCGGCATCGCCGAAGGCCTGCCCGAGCAGCTCGCTGGCCCCGTTGACGACACCGGGCTGGCCGGTGAAGGCGGGGTCGCTGGCTACGAAGCCGACGACCTTGACAACCCGTTCGACCTGGTCGAGGTCACCGATCGCGGACTTCACCGCCGCCAGCGCGTTCAGCGCGCAGGTGCGGGCGAGGTCCTTGGCCTGCTCCGGCGAGACCAGCCCATCGCCCTCGCCGACCTTGCCGGTGGCGACGAGCTGGCCACCCACCATCGGCAGCTGACCCGACGTCCAGACCAGGGCGCCGTCACGGACCGCGGGGACGTACACCGCGACGGGCGGCGCGACGTCCGGGACCGTCAGCCCGAGCTCGGCGAGCCGAGTCTCGACCGCACCCCTGCCCTCGCTCATCGTGCTGTCTCCCGCTTCAGGTAGGCGACCAGGTTGCCCTGTTCGCCGGTGACAACCTGCACGAGCTCCCAGCCGTCCTCACCCCACTGGTCGAGGATCTGCTTGGTCGCGTGCACGATGAGCGGAACGGTCGCGTACTCCCACTTGGCCATGGCCCGCAGTCTCCACCATCGCGCCTCCGCACGCCCACTCCCCTGCCACTCGTGATGGGTTATCGGGGTCTCAGGACCGCGTGAGACCCCCAGAGCGCGTCACAAGTGCCGGGTCGAGAGGGCGCGTCAGGACGACGGGCGGACCAGGCCGGACTCGTAGGCCAGCACGACGGCCTGCGCGCGGTCGCGCAGGTCGAGCTTGGTCAGGATCCGCCCCACGTGCGTCTTGACGGTCTGTTCGGCGAGCACCAACCTGCTGGCGATCTCGCCGTTGGACAGCCCCCCTGCGATGAGCTCGAGCACCTCCGTCTCCCGCGGGGTCAGCACGTTCAACCGGGCCGGACGTGCCGAGCTGCTCGCCGGCCGGCGGGCGAACTCCTCGATGAGCCGGCGGGTCACGGTCGGCGCGAGCAGCCCGTCGCCGGCCGCCACCACCCGCACCGCCTGGACCAGCTCGTCGGCCCGGGCGTCCTTGAGCAGGAACCCGCTGGCGCCGGCCCGCAACGCCTCGAACACGTAGTCGTCCAGGTCGAAGGTCGTCAGCACCAGCACCTTCGGGTGCCGATCGCCCGGCATGGCCATGATCCGCCGGGTCGCCTCGATGCCGTCCAGCACCGGCATCCGGATGTCCATCAGCACGACGTCCGGGTCGTGCGTGCGCACCGCCCGCACCGCCTGCTCGCCGTCTGCGGCGTCCCCAGCCACCGTGATGCCGTCCTGGGCGTCCAGCAGCGCCGCGAACCCCTGACGCACCATCGCCTGGTCGTCGACCACGACCACCCGGATCGCGTCGCTCACGAAGCCCCCAACGGCAGAACGGCCCGGACGGCGAACCCGCCGTCCGTCTCGGGCGCGGCCTCCAGCGAACCGCCCTCGGCGACCGCGCGCTCGCGCATCCCGATGATGCCGTGTCCGGGGACGTCGCCCTCCGCCTCGGTCAGCACGGCTGTCGGCGCCCCGTCCGACGGGGCCGCGTTGAGCACGGCGACCCGCAACGCCTCGCCGTCCTGCTCGACGACCAGCCGGACCGTCGCGCCCGGGGCGTGCCGGGCGGCGTTGGCGAGCGACTCCTGGACGATCCGGTAAGCAGCCAGCGACGTGCCCGGCCGCAGCTCGTCCCCATCCAGCCGGACGTCGACCATCACCCGCTGGCCGGCCCGGCGGGCGCCCTCGACCAGCTCGGTGAGCTGACCCAGACCCGGTTGCGGAGCGTGCTCGGCCTCGTCGTCCTCGTTGCGCAGCACGGCGAGCAGGGCCCGGGTCTCGGCGAGCGCCGCCCGCGCCGACGAGCTGATCGACTCCAGCTCGGTCCGCGCGCTGTCGTTCAGGTCCGGGTGCCGGTAGCCCGCGGTCTCGGCCTGCACCACGACCAGCGACATGTGGTGCGCCACGATGTCGTGCAGGTCGCGGGCGATCCGGGCGCGCTCCTCGAGCACCAGCCGCCGCTCCATCTCGGCCGAGCTCACCTCGGTCTGCCGGGACAGCGCCCGGTTGGTCTTGGCCAGCCGCCCGATCAGCAGGCCGACCACCACGATGATCGAGACGCCGACCATCCAGCCGGTCCGGATGTCCGGCGTCGAGCCCCACGCGAACAGCACGACCGTGGCCGCCCACGCCCCGACCACCCGGCGCATCGGCTCGCGCAGGCTGACCGCGAACAGCAGCGCGAAGATCACCAACGACTGCACCGTGAGCCACATCCACGGGTCGGAGTCGCTGATCGGCAGGAAGATCGCCAGCGCGAAGGCCGACACCTCGCTGACCAGCAGCCCCAGCGTGGGCCGGGTCAGGATGAGCGCGAACGGCAGCCCGGCCAGCGCCCCGACGAACGGCATCAGCCCGTACCCGAGCTGGTCGACGTCGTACACCTCACCGCTGGAACCGAACGCGATGAACGACAGCACGACCGCGATGGTCCAGACCGCCAGGGTGAGCCGCAGCCGGCGACGCGGGTCCAGGCTCACGGTGTTCGGCTCGCTCCACCGCAGCAAGGTCGACTCCACCTGTCGCCACCCCTCCGCCGTGGCGGCGGGCAGCCGACGAACCCGTCGCAGCGGGTGGATGCTCCGCAGGCGGCGCCACGGATGCGGTCTGTGCAGTCTCACCCAGTCACCGTATTGGCTGCTCGCCCGCCGGTCGTCATACCTGAGGGGTATCTCCCACCCGGTACCGCAGGGTGACCCCGGAGACGACCCGAAACCGCAGCAGCACACCGGATCTGGCTCTTCAGCACGACGCCCCCACGCACACCTCGCTCCTAGCGTCCCGCCGGACGCGGGCCACCCGGCTCGCCACGGACGAGGGGACGACGGTGATGGGCGTTCGCAGCTCTCACGGACCGGGTCGGCGGCTGGGGCACTCGGTGCTCGCCCTGCTGGGCGCGGTGCTGGTGTTCTTCGCGGTCAGCGGGGCACCGGCCTGGGCCGGCCCGCGCTCGACCGGCCGGACGACCGGCTCGAGCGACGTCGCCCCGGCACTGCGCGCGCTCACCTCGGACGCCGAACCGCAGCTGGTGGATGCGTTGCTGCCCAACGACTTCGCCCGCGTGATGGGCTACCGCCCCGTGGTCGTCCTCGATGGTGGGCGCGACGTGCTGGAGCGCCGCAGTGGCAGCTGCTCGTCGCCGTTCGGTGCGACCAGGTACGACTTCGCGGCGGCGTGCCGCCAGCACGACCTGGGCTACGACCTGCTGCGGTACGCGGACCGCATCGGACACCCGCTGGGCGGTTGGGCGCGGGCGGCGGTGGACGGCGCGTTCCTGCGCCACCTGCACGGACGGTGCAGCTCGGCCGGGTGCGACGCCGCGGCCGATGTCTACGCGGGTGCCGTCGCGGTGAACTCGGTGCGCCAGCTCTACCGGGTCCCCGCGATCGAGACGTCGACGAGCTGGTCGCTGGCAGCCGTCGCCGGGGCCGTGGTGCTGGCCGTGGCGTGGTGGCGGCGGCTTCGTCGCGTCGCCGCGCAGGCGGTCGTTCGTGCTGCCAGCGCCGTGCGCGACCGGGTCGACGCCCCCGTGGTGGCTGGCTGCATCGGTCTGGGCCTTTCGCTGGTCCCCACCATCCTGCCGCGGCCGCTACTGGTGCAGGCACTGGTGTCGGCCGTCGTCGTCCTCCAGCTGGCCGCCGCCGCCGGCATCGGCCGCCGCCTGCTCAGGCGTCCGCTCCACGTCGTGGCCCGGCGTCTGCCGCGGCCGGACTGGGCCACGGCTGGGCGGCTGCGCACGGCATTGGCCGGCGGGTGCCTGGCCGCCGTAGCGGCCGGCGTGGCGGCTGGGCAGCTGCGTAGCACCGCCCTGCTGACAGCCATGGGCGAGCCCGCGCCGCCGCCGTTGGCCACCGCGTCGGCGGCCGGGCTCGCGGTCGCCGTCCTCGCCGCC
The DNA here is from genome assembly GCF_049994355.1 of Angustibacter sp. McL0619. Classification (NCBI taxonomy): domain Bacteria; kingdom Bacillati; phylum Actinomycetota; class Actinomycetes; order Kineosporiales; family Kineosporiaceae; genus Angustibacter; species Angustibacter sp. McL0619. Next base: position 4,595,611 of record NZ_CP188257.1, read on the forward strand.
CTGGTCATCGGTTACCGCGCGGCCCGCCGGCTGGTGGTGTCGCTGCGCCGTTCCCGCCGGCTGCGGACGGCACTCGTCGCTCCGGCGTTCGCGGTGGCCGCGTCGCTGGCCGGAGCGGGGACCGCGTCCGCGGCGCCTGCGCAGACCTTGACGCCCAACTTGGGCGTCAAGGGGCTGCAGTTCGTCCGGCACGCTCTTACCGCGAGCGAGATCGGTGTGGTGACCGGTCGCCCTGCGCTGCAACCGATCCGGCGCTACGTCGGCCTGAGTGGGGCCGGACCACAGCGGCAGGCAGCGCTCGCCGTCCATGCCCTCGAAGTGGCCGGCGGGTTCGACCGCGCGGCGGTGCTGCTCGTCGTCCCGACCGGTTCGGGATGGGTCGACCCGGCCGCCGTGGGGTCGGCGGAGTACCTGTACGGCGGCGACATCGCGACCGTCGCCGTGCAGTACGACGACGTGCCGAGCTGGGTGGCGTATCTGCGCGGCACCGGGAACGGGCAGCGCAGCGCGTCCGCCCTGGTCGAGGCGGTCCGCGCGCAGATCGACGCCCGGCCGGCCGGACACCGCCCGCAGCTGCTGGTCTTCGGCGAGTCGCTCGGCGCCTTGGCCGGGCTGCACGCACCGGTTCAGCAGACCGACGGCGGGCTCTGGGTGGGCGTCCCCGGCCCGGCCCGGGCGCGGGCGCAGCGGGTGGCGGCCGGCTCCGCGACGCAGCAGGTGCTGTTGCACCGCGACGACCCGGTGGCTGCCTGGTCACCTGGCCTGGCCGTGCACGACACGGCGGCCTGGCACCGCCCCTGGGTGCCCGGCGTCAGCGTCTGGCAAGGCGTCGCCGACCTGGTCTCCGCGTACTGGACGCCGGACGGCTACGGCCACCGGTACAGCCGGGAGATGGTCGACGGCTGGCAGGCCGCCGCACACCCCGCGGCCCCCGGCAGCCCACCGACGGACCGCCTGGACGAGGTCCGCGACGCGGTCGGCGCGGTGGCAACCGTCGGCTGATCGTGCGTCAGGATGGGCCGGTGAGCACACACCCGGGCGGCGACGACCGCGACGTGCTGGACCGTCCGGCGCCACCGCCTGACCTGCAGGTCCGCTACGGCCCGCTCGCCGAGCACCTCGCCGACGTCCGCTGGCCGGTGGGTGACACGCCCGCGGCGGCGCTGGTCGTCGTGGTGCACGGCGGCTTCTGGCGCAGCGAGTACGACCGCAGCCACACCGGACCGCAGTGCGCTGGCCTGGCCGCGGCCGGGTTCGCCGTTTCCGCCATCGAGTACCGCAGGACCGGCCAGGAGGGCGGCGGCTGGCCCGGCACGTTCGAGGACGTCGACGCCGCGCTACGCACGGTGCCCGGCCTGGTCGCGGCCGCCGCCCAGCAGGAGCGCCGAGCCGTCGACGTCACGCGCACCGTGCTGCTCGGCCACAGCGCCGGCGGCCAGTTGGCAGCGTGGGCCGCGACCCGCAGCTATCCCGGGGTGGTTGGCGCCGTGAGCCTGTCCGGCGTGCTCGACCTCGCGCTGGCCGACGCACTCCGGCTGGACGACGGGCCGGACGGTCCTGCCGTGCACGCCCTGCTCGGCGGCAGCCGCGACCAGGCGCCCGAGCGGTACGCGGCCAGCGACCCGACCCGACTCGGCGCACCCGCGATCCCGGTCGTGGCCGTGCACGGCGACCGGGACGGCATCGTCCCGCTCGAGCTCAGCCGGTCGTACTGCGCGGCCACCGGGCAGCGGCTCGTCGTGCTACCCGGTGTGGGGCACTTCGCGCCGATCGACCCCTTCTCCGGCGCCTGGCCGCAGGTGTTGGACGCGGTGCGCACGCTCGCGTCCTGACCGGCAGGGCGCAGCGATCGGGCGAACTCGGTGAGCCGGACCCCGCTACCGCTGGGTAGCCTGCCGTGGTGCCACCCGTCCCCGCCGCGACCCCCGCTCCCGTGGCGGACGACGTCCGCGAGCGCGACTGGGACGGCGTCCGGCTGCACGTGGTGACCGGCAAGGGCGGCACCGGCAAGACCACGGTCGCGGCGGCGCTGGCGCTCGCACTGGCCGACCACGGCAAGCGGGTGCTGCTGGCCGAGGTCGAGGAACGGCAGGGCATCTCGCAGCTGTTCGACGTGCCGCAGCCCGGGTACGCCGAGGCGCGGATCGCCGCCGGGCTGGACGGCGGCGACGTCTACTCGCTGGCCGTCGATCCCAAGGCCGCGCTGATGGAGTACCTGCAGATGTTCTACAAGCTGGGCCGGGCCGGCGGACTGCTGGAACGGTTCGGGGCCATCGACTTCGCCACCACGATCGCGCCGGGCGTGCGGGACGTGCTGCTCACCGGCAAGGTCTACGAGGCAGTCCGGCGGCGCAGCGGTGGCCGCCCCCAGTACGACGCCGTGGTGCTGGACGCGCCGGCGACCGGGCGGATCACCCGTTTCCTGGACGTGAACTCGGAGGTCGCCGGGCTGGCCCGGGTCGGCCCGATCCGCAAGCAGGCGGACTCGATCACCACGCTGCTCCGCTCGCCGCAGACTGCTGTGCACCTGGTGACCCTGCTGGAGGAGATGCCGGTCCAGGAGACGCTGGACGGGGTCGCCTCGCTGCACGAGGTGGGTCTGCCGGTCGGCGGCATCGTGCTGAACCAGGTGCGCGAGCCGATCCTGCCCGCCGGGCGGCTGGCTACCGCCGCCAAGGGCAGGCTGAGCCGGGCCGAGGTCGTGCGCGGCCTGAAGGCGGCCCGGCTGCCGCACGGCACCGCCGACGCCGTGACCCTCCTTCACGAGGCCACCGAGCACGCCCAGCGCGTCCTGCTGGAGCAGCGCGAGCGCGCCGAGATCGACGCGCTGGACCGTCCGGTCTACGAGCTTCCCGCGCGCAGCGAGCTGATCGACGTCGGGTCGCTCTACCGGCTGGCCGAGCAGCTGCGCGAGCAGGGGATGGCATGACCCCCCGGGAGCGGGTCGGCGCTGTCCTGGACGTTGACGCCCTGCTCGCCGACCCCGGCACCCGGATCGTGGTGTGCTGCGGCTCGGGCGGCGTCGGCAAGACCACCACGGCCGCCGCGCTCGGCCTGCGCGCCGCCGAGCAGGGGCGTCGGGTGGTCGTGCTGACCATCGACCCGGCACGGCGGCTGGCGCAGTCGATGGGGCTGGTCGAGCTGGACAACACCCCGCGGGAGGTGGCCGGCGTCGACCTCTCGGCCGGCGGGCGGCTCGACGCGATGATGCTCGATATGAAGCGCACCTTCGACGAAATCGTCGTGGCGCACTCCACTCCGGACAAGGCCGAGCAGATCCTGGCGAACCCCTTCTACCAGGCGCTGTCCAGCTCGTTCGCGGGCACTCAGGAGTACATGGCGATGGAGAAGCTGGGCCAGCTGCGTGCCCAGGCCGACCGGGACGGCAGCTGGGACCTGGTCGTGGTGGACACACCCCCGTCCCGCTCGGCGCTGGACTTCCTGGACGCACCGGCGCGACTGGGCTCGTTCCTGGACGGCCGGTTCATCCGCCTGCTGTCCGCACCGGCCAAGGCCGGGGGGCGGGCGTACCTGAGGGCCTTCTCGGCCGGCATGACCGCCGTGACCGGTGCGCTGACCAAGGTGATCGGCGCCCAGGTGCTCAAAGACGTACAGACCTTCGTCGTCGCGCTGGACTCCATGTTCGGTGGCTTCCGAGAGCGAGCGGACGCGACGTACAAGCTGTTGCAGGACGACGGCACGGCGTTCCTGGTGGTCGCGGCCCCCGAGCGCGATGCCTTGCGCGAGGCCGCCTACTTCGTGGAGCGGCTGGCCCGCGACGACATGCCCCTGGCCGGACTGGTGCTCAACCGGGTGCACGACCTGGACCCGTCGGCGCCGTCCGCCGAACGCGCGCTGGCCGCGGCCGAGACGCTGGCCGAGCAGACCGGCAACCCGCTGACCGAGCAGCTGCTGCGGCTGCACGCCGAGCGCGTCCGGGTGGCCGAGCGCGAGGTGCTGATCACCGAGCGGTTCACCGGCGCGCACCGGCTCGTGCCAGTCCGCCGGGTGCGAGCCAGGGCGCAGGACGTGCACGACCTGCCCGGGCTGCGCGAGATCGGCGCCGACCTGGCCGGCTGAGCGTGCATGCGCCGGCGGCTGCCCCCAAACAAGAGAAATGGGGGCATCCGAGTCCGTCAGTTGCCCCAGTGCTCTGGTCTCGGTGGTGCGCTCAGACGGCGAGCACGTCCACGTCCGCCCCGCCGCTGCTCAGGTGCTCGGCGCGGGCGGTCTCGAGCAGCCGCCGCCAGGACTGGACGTTCGGGCGCTTCTTGAGCAGGGCCCGGCGCTCGCGCTCGGTCATTCCGCCCCAGACGCCGAACTCGGTGCGGTTGTCCAGCGCGTCGGCGAGGCACTCGGTGCGCACGACGCACCCCATGCACACGGCCTTGGCCCGGTTCTGCTCCGCCCCTTGCACGAAGAGGTCGTCCGGGTTGACCTGGCTGCACGAACCGCGCATTGCCCAGTCGCGCTCCCAGACCTGACTGCTGATCGTCTCGCTCATCCCCGCACTCACCTCTGTCGTGTCACCCAGCGGCATCTCGGCTGCTGCGGTGATGCCCCATCCCCGGTGCTTCGACGGTATGAGTACGGGCCCGTTGCGGGCTATGACCCTTTCCGGCCATTCCTGTGCTCAGGATGACTAGTCATTTCCTCGACAACCAGCCAAGATCTTCACCGCACTACCACGCAGGAATCGGAGGTTGCGCACCGGTTCGGTTAGGCTGGATCGGCCGTGAGCACGCGGGCATGAGCAGACGAGGAGCACGGATGACGATGCGGACCGACGACCGCGGAAGCGGCTTTGCCGGGATCATCGCCCTGCTCGCAGCCTTCATCGGCACCTCGGTGGTGGCCGGCCTGATCGGCGCGGGTCTGTTCATGCCCTCCGTCGGGGCTGCTGGCGCGACCGCCCGCTCCGGGGTCGACTTCTTCGACGCGCTGCCCGACGAGTTCGAGCAGAGCCCGCTGGCCCAGCAGTCCAGGATCCTGGACGCCGACGGCCACGTGATCGCCACGTTCTACAACGAGAACCGCATCGTCGTCCCGCTGTCCAAGGTCGCCAAGATCATGCAGGACGCGCAGATCGCCATCGAGGACACCCGCTTCCGCGAGCACGGCGGCATCGACCCCAAGGGCGTTCTTCGTGCAGCGGTCAGCAACGCCTCCAGCGGTGAGTCCGCCCAGGGCGCCTCGACGCTGACCCAGCAGTTCGTCAAGCTCACCCTGCAAGAGAATGCGCTCTCGGCCGGCGACGAGGAGGGCGCGCTCGCGGCGGTGGACAAGAACTTCGGGCGCAAGATCCAGGAGATGAAGTACGCGATCACGCTCGAGAAGAAGATGAGCAAGGACCAGATCCTTCAGGGCTACCTGAACATCGCGTACTACGGCGACGGCGCGTACGGCGTCGAGACGGCGGCTCGGCACTACTTCTCGACCACCGCAGCCAAGCTCACCCTGCCGCAGGCGGCGCTGCTCTCCGGGCTCGTGCAGCAGCCGGGGCGCTTTGACCCGCGCAACCACCCGAAGGCCGCTCTGGACCGCCGCAACGTCGTGCTGAACCGCATGCTGCAGACCGGTGTGATCACCCAGAAGCAGCACGACGCCGCCCTCAAGACCAAGATCGGGCTGAAGATCAGCCCCGCCGGCAACGGCTGTGACACCTCGCCGTACCCGTACTTCTGCGACTACATCTACAACCAGGTGCTGGAGAGCAAGACCTTCGGCGCGACCACGCCAGCGCGCCGCGCGTTGATGATGCGCGGTGGTCTGACGATCAAGACGACCCTCGACCCGTCCGCCCAGAAGAAGGCCCAGAAGGCGGTCTCGGACCGGGTCGCACCCACCAACAAGAGCCACGTCGCGGCCGCGCTGTCCGTCGTCCAGCCGGGCACCGGCAAGGTGCTGGCCATGGCACAGAGCACGAAGTACGGGCGCACCAAGGGCAAGACGACGGTCAACTACAACGTGGACAAGACCTACAGCGGCGGCAACGGCTTCCAGACCGGCTCCACGTTCAAGGCGTTCACGCTGGCGGCCGCCCTGGACGACGGCCAGTCGCTCAACTCGATCGTCGACGCACCGCCGGGGCAGTACAAGTTCCAGCGCAGTGAGTTCAAGACGGGCAGCTGCCAGGACCTGCGGCCGAGCAGCTGGGACCCCGGCAACAGCGAGGGCCACGAGCGTGGCCCGATGACCTTGGCGGACGCCACGGCGCACTCGGTGAACACCGCCTTCGTCCGGCTCGAGGCCGAGGTCGGGATCTGCAAGGTCGCCGACATCGCCTCCAGCGTCGGGGTGCACCTGGCCGAGCCGTCGGCGACCAACCAGCCGGACGAAAAGCTGAGTACCAACATCCGGCCCTACGCCTCACTGACCCTCGGCATCGAGTCCATCGCGCCGCTGACCATGGCGAGTGCCTACGCGTCCTTCGCCGCCGACGGCCAGTACTGCCCGCCGGTCTCGATCACGTCGGCGACCACCCTGGGTGGCAAGAAGATCACGTTGCCCAAGTCGGAGTGCGACCAGGCGATCAAGCAGGACGTCGCGCGGGGTGTGACCACCGCGCTCCAGGGGGTGCTCACCCACGGCACCGCGGCAGGCCGCGGCATCGGCCGACCGGCGGCCGGCAAGACGGGCACGACGAACAACTCCACGGACCTGTGGTTCATCGGCTACACCCCCCAGCTGAGCGCGGCCGTCTGGTTCGGGCACCCCAATCAGAGCCTGAAGATGTTCAACATCGACACCGGTCACGGCAAGATCGGAGGTCAGCTGTACGGCGCCACCCTCTCCGCGCCGATCTGGCAGGCCTTCATGTCGGCGGCCAGCTCCGGACTGCCGGTGGAGAACTTCGGCAGGGCCAGCGACAAGATGATCTTCGGCGAGAAGCTCACCGTGCCGTCCGTGACAGGTCAGTCGATCGACGCCGCCACGCAGGCGCTCAAGGGTGCCGGCTTCTCGGTCACCGTGGGCGACCCGAAGGCGAGCGCCATTCCGGCCGGTCAGGTCGCGGAGACCAACCCGGGCGCCGGATCGCGGGTCACCGCCGGGACGACGGTCACGATCTTCCCGAGCACGGGGGTCCCCCCGCCCGGTGGCCCCGGCCCCGGCGGCCCGGGCGGCCCCGGCGGCCCGGGCACGGGTACGCCGACCTCGAACCCGACGTTCACGTTCCCCAGCCCCACCAGGACCCACAAGCCGCACTGAGCGGGGGAGTCCGAGCCGCCGTCAGCCGGCCGAGGTCAGTTGTCGCTTGACCTCGGCGGCGACGCGGCCACCCTCGGCCCGTCCGGCCACGGCGGCCTGCGCGGCCTTCATCACCTGACCCATGCCCTGGGGGCCCGTCACGCCGGACTGCGCGATCGCCGCGCGGACCAGCTCGGCCAGCGAGTCGTCGTCCAGTTGCGCGGGCAGGTAGTCCTCCAGCACGGCGAGCTCGGCGCGCTCGCGCTCGGCCCGTTCGGTGCGCCCGCCCTCGGCGAAGGCGTGCGCGGCCTCGCGACGCTTCTTGCCCTCCCGACGCAGCACGGCCTGCACGTCCTCGTCGCTGAGCTCGCGGGCGACGTCCCCGGCGACCTCTTCGTTGGTCACCGCCGTCAACACCATGCGCAAGGTGGCGACGCGCACCTCGTCCCGCTGGCGCATCGCCGCAGTCAGATCCGCGCGGAGGGTGTCCTTCAAAGCGCTCATGGTCAGCGAGTCTGTCAGCCGGTGGCAGGATGAACCACTGTGCGTCCCTCGCCTGCCCGCGCCGCTCTGGGCCTCGTCGGACTCGGCGCCGCGTCGGTCGCGGGAGCCGTGGTGGAGAGCCGCGCCTACGTACTACGTCGAATCGAGCTGCCGGTGCTGGCGCCGGGTGCCCGGTCGGTCCGGGTGCTGCACCTGTCCGACCTGCACCTGACGCCGTGGCAGCGTCGCGAACGTGAGTGGGTCCGCGGCCTGGCCGCGCTCGAACCTGACCTGGTGGTGGACACCGGCGACAACCTGGCGCACCTCGAGGCCGTCCCGGCCGTGCTGGACGCCCTGGCGCCCCTGCTGGAGCTGCCCGGCGTCTTCGTGCTGGGCTCGAACGACTACTACGCCCCGAAGCCCAAGAACCCCGCGCGGTACCTGCAGCGTGAAGGCGGCCGCAAGCGGATCAAGGGCACCCGGCTGCCGACCCAGGATCTGGTCGACGGGCTGACCGCGGCGGGCTGGCTGGACCTGGACAACCGTCGCGACCGGCTGGGCGTCGCCGGGCTGGCGATGTCGTTCGTCGGCGTGGACGACCCGCATCTCCGCTTGGACCGTTTTCCCGAGCCCGAGCCGAAGCCCGACCCCAAGTCACAGGTCGCACCGGTGGACCTCGCCGTGGGCGTGCTGCATGCGCCGTACGAGCGGGTGCTGGACGCCATGGCCGGCGAAGGAGCGCGGCTGATCCTGGCCGGGCACACGCACGGCGGCCAGCTGCGGCTGCCAGGCGTGGGCGCCCTGGTGACGAACTGCGACCTGGACCGCCGCCGGGCCCGCGGGGTCACCCGCTGGTGGACCGGTGCGGGTCGAGTCGCGGCAGACCACGCACCGCCGCCGGACGCGTCATGGCTGCACGTCAGCGCCGGGCTGGGCACCTCGCCGTACACGCCGGTGCGGTTCTGCTGCCGTCCGGAGGCCTCGCTGCTCACCCTCACTGCGCCCTGACCCCCTCCGGTTTCAGGGATGGGCCCGGGCTCGGCTACGATGACGTGGCTCCGGTCGACCAGCACGTTGGACGTTGGGGCGCAGCCACGGGGTGTGGCGCAGCTTGGTAGCGCGCGTCGTTCGGGACGACGAGGCCGCAGGTTCAAATCCTGTCACCCCGACCCGGTGATCTCGCGGCCACGCGAGAGCAGAGAAGTGGGGCACTGCGGGCAACCGCGGAGCCCCACTCCTCTTGTTTGGAGGCGAAGCGCGTAGCGTCGCAGCCATGACAAGTCCGGACGCAACCGCTCAGATCGGCGTCACCGGCCTGGCCGTGATGGGACGCAACCTCGCTCGCAACCTGGCCCGGCACGGCTACGTGGTGGCACTGCACAACCGCACCCATGCGCGCACCGAGAGCCTGGTCGCCGAGCACGGCGACGACGGCACCTTCGTGCCCAGCGAGCACCTGGCGGACTTCGTGGCCAGCTTGCAGCGGCCGCGTGCGGTCATCGTGATGGTCAAGGCCGGCGACCCGACCGACGCGGTGGTCGACGAGCTCGTCCCGCTGCTCGACGAGGGCGACATCGTCATCGACTGCGGTAACGCGCACTTCGCCGACACCCGCCGTCGCGAGCGGGCGCTGGCCGAGCGCGGTCTGCACTTCGTCGGTGCCGGAGTCTCCGGCGGCGAGGAGGGCGCGCTGAACGGACCATCGATCATGCCCGGTGGCTCGGCGCAGTCTTACCGCACGCTCGGCCCGATCTTCGAGTCGATCGCCGCGAAGGTCGACGGCACGCCGTGCTGCGTACATGTCGGGCCGGACGGTGCCGGGCACTTCGTGAAGATGGTGCACAACGGCATCGAGTACGCCGACATGCAGCTCATCGCGGAGGCATACGACCTGTTGCGGGCCGGTCTCGGCGCCACCCCTGGCCAGCTGGCGGAGGTATTCCGCGAGTGGAACTCCGGCGATCTCGAGTCGTTCCTGATCGAGATCACGGCGGACGTCCTGGCGCACACCGACGCCGAGACCGGCGCGCCGTTCGTGGACGTCGTGCTGGACCAGGCCGAGCAGAAGGGCACCGGCCGCTGGACCGTCCAGGACGCGCTCGAGCTCGGCGTGCCGATCACCGGCATCGCCGAAGCCACGTTCGCCCGCTCGTTGTCCGGTCATGCGGAGCAGCGATCCGCTGCGGCCCAGGCGTTCTCGACGCCGTCCGCCGAAGGCTTCGCCGGCGACCAGCAGGCGTTCACGGACGACGTCCGCCGAGCCCTGTACGCGAGCAAGGTCGTCGCCTACGCGCAGGGCTTCGACCACATCGCGGCCGGCAGCCAGCAGTACGACTGGGACGTCGACCGCGGCGCGATGGCCACGATCTGGCGCGGCGGCTGCATCATCCGGGCCAAGTTCCTGGACCGGATCCGCGAAGCGTACGACGAGGACCCGAACCTGCCCACGCTCCTGGTCGCCCCGTACTTCGCCGGTGCCGTCCAGGACGGTGTCGACAGCTGGCGCCGGGTGGTCGCGGCGGCCTCCCAGGCCGGCATTCCGACCCCTGCGTTCTCGTCGTCGCTGGCGTACTTCGACGCGCTGCGCCGTCCCCGACTGCCCGCCGCACTCATCCAGGGGCTGCGCGACAACTTCGGTGCGCACACCTACCGGCGCACCGACCGCGACGGCGCCTTCCACACGCTGTGGGCGCAGGACCTCAGCGAGAACGAGGTCTGACCCGGTCGGGCGTCAGGCTCGACGTCAGCACTTCTGCGAGCGCGCGACGTTGGTCGCGTGCGGCGACTCGTCGCCGTTCGCGGGCGTGTAGGTCACGGTGATGCACTCGCCTGCGTGCAGGTCGCTCTCCTTGACCCCGTCGGCGCTGGTCGTGATGAAGCACGTGCCCTTCGTGTCGTCGTCCGCACCGACGCAGAACGCCGGGATGGTGCTCTGGATGCGAGCCGTCAGCGACTGCGTGCCATCGTCACCGGAGCACGCTGGCAGCACAGCTACCGCGGCCGCGCACAGGAGGGCCAACAGACCGGCCCCATTGCTTCTCATGGCACCGTCTGTCGGACGACACCCGGCCGAGGTTGAGCCGGTGGGGCGCTGCCCACCCGAATGGAGGGCGTGGCAGGCTCGGGCCATGACGCAGCTGCCTGACTGGGAGGCCCGGTTCCGCGCCCGCCGGGTAGGTATGCCCGACTTCGCCCGCGACGCCGAGGACCGGACCGTCGTCGCGGCCACCACGTCCGGCGGCACGATCGAGCTGCACTGGTGGTCGGTCGGGGACGACGAGCCCGCTCCGGCGACCGACCGGCCCGAGGGCACCGCGCACGGCACGCTGGACCCCAGCGGTGACCACCTGTGGTGGTTCGACGACCGCAAGGGCGACGAGCGGGGGGTCTGGCGCCGCCAGCCGTACGGCTCAGCGCCCGGCCAGGCGACGGACGCGACCGGCCTGCCGGCGGCCTACAGTGCCGGGCTGGCGCTCGGCCGCGGGGTCGCTGTGGTGGCCAGCACGGACGAGGAGTACGGCGTCCGGGTGCACGCGATCGGCACCGACGGGTCGCCCCGGCTGCTGTACGAGCACGTCGAGGAGGCCTACGTCGGCGACCTGTCGCGGGACGAGTCGCTCGTCGTCCTGGCGCACAGCGAGCACGGCGACTCCCGGCACCCGGCGCTGCGGGTGCTCCGGGTCGCGGACGCCACCGTCGTGGCCGACCTGTGGGACGGTCCAGGCAAGGGTCTGGACGCCATCGCCTTCTCGCCGGTCGCCGGGGACCCGCGGCTGGTGGTGACGCACGAGCGGGACGGCGTCCCGGCGTTGCTGGTCTGGGACCCCACGACGGGCACTGAGCAGCGCGTCGACGTCGCCCTGCCCGGCGAGGTCGAGGACGCCGACTGGTGGCCGGACGCCCGCAGCGTGGTCGTCGCGATGTCCCATCAGGCCCGCACGACGCTGGCTCGGGTCGAGCTGGATTCGCTTGCCGTGCAGCGGTTCGGGCCGACCGCGGGGACGGTCCGGTCGATGGCGGTGCGGGCCGACGGCGAGGTCTGGGCGAGCTGGTCGTCAGCCGCGACGCCGACCAGCGTCCGGCGGCTCAACGTGGCCCGACAGGACGAGGGCGAGGTCGTGCTGGCCGCCCCAGGCCCGGCCGCGCCCGGGTCGGTCGCGGTGGAGGACGTGTGGGTCGACGGCGCGGGCGGCCGGGTGCACGCCTTGCTGCGACGGCCGGTCCCCTCCTTGGGTCCGCAGCCGGACGGTCCGTTGCCGCTGGTGGTCGAGGTGCACGGCGGCCCGACCCACCACGACGTGGACGCGTTCGGCCCCTACCCGAGCGCCTGGGTGGACCACGGGTTCGCCGTGGTCCAGGTGAACTACCGCGGTTCCACCGGTTACGGGTCCGCCTGGCGCGATGCCTTGGAGGAGCGGGTCGGTCACGTCGAGCTCGAGGACGTGCTCGCCGTCCGGGACCACCTGGTGGCCACCGGGATCGCCGACCCGACCCGCGTCGTCCTGGCCGGGGCCTCGTGGGGTGGCTTCCTGACCCTGCTCGGGCTTGGCACCCAGCCCGGTTCCTGGGCACTTGGGCTGGCCGGGGTGCCGGTCGCCGACTACGTCGCCGCCTACGAGGACGAGATGGAGGGCCTGAAGGCCTTCGACCGTTCGCTGTTCGGTGGTTCGCCGGAGCAGGTCCCGCAGCGCTACGCCGACTCCAGCCCGATCAGCTACGTCGACGCGGTGGACGTGCCGGTGCTCGTGCTGGCCGGTGAGAACGACCCGCGCTGCCCGATCCGGCAGATCGAGAACTACCTCGTCAGGCTGGCCGAACGCGGTGTGCCGCACCAGGTCTACCGGTACGACGCGGGGCACGGCTCGATGGTGGACGACGAGCGGGTGCGGCAGATGCGGGTCGAGCTGGACTTCGCCCTCGAGCACCTGCAGGTATGAGGTGAGCGAGCGATGAGCACCGCGTCCGGCACCCCGCTGCTGATGGCCATCGACGGCAACAGCCTGCTGCACCGCGCGCACCACGCCCACGAGCACAGCGGCCAGCGAGACCTTGGCGGTCGTCCCACCTGGGGGCTGCGCGGCATGGTGGCAGCGATCGGCGGCGCCGCAGCCCGGCTCGGCCCGGACGCGGTGATCGTCGGCTTCGACTGCGCGATCGCCTCGCGCCGCCGCGAGGAGTACCCGGAGTACAAGGCGGGGCGCGCAGAGAAGGCGGATGAGCTCGTCGACCAGCTCACCGGAGCCGCAGAGCTGTTGCGCGCGTGCGGTTTCGCCGTCGTCCAGCACGAAGGCTGGGAGGCGGACGACGTCCTGTCCTCCGCGGCCGCACTGGCCCGGGACCGCAGCTGGCGGTGCACCGTGGTCACCAGCGACCGGGACTCGTTCGCCTTGATCGACCAGACCACGTCTGTGCTGCGGATCATCGCCGGCGGTGTGGACGCCTCGCCGCTGCTCACCCCCGCGCGGCTGCCGCTGCTGTGCGGGGTGCAGGCGGGACAGTACCGGGACTACGCGGCCATCCGCGGGGACGTGTCCGACAACCTGCCCGGTGTGAACGGGATCGGCGCCAAGACCGCGGCGAAGCTGCTGACCGCCTTCTGGAGCGTGGCCGACGTCTACGCGGCCCTCGACGGTGGACGGGTGGACGAGGTCGTGGCCGTCGTCGGTCCTGCGGCCGCCCGACGGCTGGTCGACCCGGTGGCGCGGACGAACGTTGCTCGCAACCTGCACCTGATGTCGATGCGCCAGGACCTGCCGATGCCGAGCCTGGAGGCGATGCGGGTGCCGATGGACCTGGTGCGGCTGCAAGCCGGGCTGCTCGAGCGGGACATCCGGCTCGGGCCGTCGTTGTGGGCCCTGACCGGCAGCCCGCCGCCCGGCCAGGACACCTGGGCCCGGATCGCCGAGCAGGAGGACCTGCCGGCGGCCCCCGCAGCCGAAGTGCCGGCTGCGCCGGTGCCCGTCGCCAGCGTCGCCGAGGACGACCAGCTCAGCCTCTTCTAACCGCGCCCCGCCGCCGCCCGTTTGTTGACCACGTTATGTGGGTGACGTGCCACCTCTCGAGGGTTGTGCGCCACGTTAGGCAGGCTTAGAACTACTTAACGTGGTCAAAATCGGCGGCCGGCGGAGGGGTCAGCGGCCGGTGCCGCCGTAGACCACGGCCTCGACCTCGGTGGCGTCCAGCCCGAACGCCGTGTGCACGGCGCGGACGGCGGAGTCGACGTCGTCCGCGCGGGTGACCACCGAGATCCGAATCTCGGACGTCGAGATCATCTCGATGTTGACGCCGGCCTCGGCGAGCGCCTGGAAGAAGGTGGCTGAGACGCCGGGGTGGGTCCGCATGCCGGCGCCGACCAGCGACACCTTGCCGATCTGGTCGTCGTACTGCAGGGACCCGAAACCGACCTCGCCCTGGATGCCCTCGAGGGTCGACATCGCGATGACCCCGTCCGTCTTCGGCAGGGTGAACGAGACGTCGGTCAGCCCGGTGGCTGCGGCCGAGACGTTCTGCACGATCATGTCGATGTTGATCTCGGCGCGAGCCACGGCCTGGAAGATCGCGGCGGCCTTGCCGGGCTGGTCGGGCACGCCGACGACGGTGATCTTGGCCTCGCTGCGGTCGTGCGAGACGCCCGAGATGATCGCCTGCTCCATTTCCTGACCTTCCGTGTCCGTGTCGATGACCCAGGTGCCCTCGCGCTGGCTGAACGAGGAGCGAACGTGCACCGGCATCCGGTAGCGCCGGGCGTACTCGACGCAGCGCAGGTGCAGCACCTTGGTGCCGCAGGCCGCCATCTCGAGCATCTCCTCGCTGGTGATCCTGGCGATCCGTCGCGCGTTCGGCACGATCCGCGGGTCGGCGGTGAACACGCCGTCCACGTCGGTGTAGATCTCGCAGACGTCCGCACCGAGGGCGGCCGCGAGCGCCACCGCGGTCGTGTCCGAGGCGCCACGTCCGAGGGTGGTGATCTCCTTGGTGTCCTGGCTGACGCCCTGGAAGCCGGCCACGATCGCGATGTGCCCCTCGTCGATGGCCTGCCGGATCCGGCCGGGGGTGATGTCGATGATCCGGGCCTTGCCGTGCGCGGAGTCGGTGATCACGCCGGCCTGGCTGCCGGTGTAGGAGCGGGCCTGGTGGCCGAGGTCGTGGATGGCCATCGCGACCAGCGCCATCGACATCCGCTCGCCCGCGGTGAGCAGCATGTCCAGCTCGCGGGCGGGGGGCAACGGCGAGACCTGCTGGGCGAGGTCGCGCAGGTCGTCCGTGGTGTCCCCCATCGCGGAGACCACCACGACGACCTGGTTGCCGGCCTGGGCGGTGTCCACGATGCGCCGGGCGACGCGCTTGATGCTCTCGGCGTCGGCGACGGACGAGCCCCCGTACTTCTGCACGACCAAGCCCACGGTGCCCTCCGAATCTGATGCGACGACTGCGCGGACGAGTCTATCGAGGGACGCGACGTGACTTCGGGGCGCCCGCACTGCGAGACCGCTGTCTCACCGGATGGCGTCGGCGCAGATCTGTCCACTGTCGGCGGTGCCCGCTAGCGTCGCCGGCATGACTCTTCGTCCCGCCGTCATCGAGCTCGTCGTCACCGACATGGCCGCCTCGGTCGCCTTCTACCGCCGGCTCGGACTCGAGCTGCCCGAGGACGCCGGATCCGCGCCGCACGTCGAGATCGACCTGGGCGGTCTGCGGCTGGCGCTCGACACGGTCGAGACGATCAAGAGCTTCGACCCGGGCTGGACGCCGCCGTCCGGCGGTCACCGGGCGGCGCTGGCCTTCGAGTGCGACAGCCCGGCGGACGTCGACGTCAGCTACCGCCGGCTCACCGACGCCGGCGCGGTCGGCCACCTGAAACCGTTCGACGCCTTCTGGGGCCAGCGCTACGCGACCGTGCACGATCCGGACGGCACGCCGATCGACCTGTTCGCCGCCCAGGCCACCAGCGGCTGAGCCCAGCCTTGGACGGCCTGTGACCGCCGCGATCCCTACCGCTCGGACGAGCGACGCGCGCGATAGGCCGCGACGGCGTTGCGGTTGCCGCAGGCGGTGCTGCAGAACCGTCGCGACCGGTTGCGCGAGAGGTCGAGGACGACGCCGCCGCACTCCTGGTCGGCGCACACGCCGAGCCGGGACAGCTCGTCGGCGCGGATCACGTCCACCATCGCCATCGCAGTCTCCACGGTGACCCGGGTGACCAGCGACGCCTGCGGCGGGACGGCGTGCACGTGCCAGTCGAAGGGGTCGTGACGCACCAGCTGGGGGACCGCCCGCGCATCGGCGAGCATCGCGTTGACCAGCTGCACTGCATCGTCCCGGTCCGCCGTCAGCACCCGGCGGAGCACCGGACGCAAGGCTCGCAAAGCGTCGAGCTCGGCCAGGTCACCGTCTCGCCGTCCGGTGTACGAGAACTCCTCGTACCACTCGTCCAGCTCCTCGACGGTGGTCATCGTGTCGGGCGACTCACCGGTGTTGACCAACACGACGGCAGCCTGCAGCGACGCTTCGGTGTCATGGGTGAAAAGCACGTTGACAGATTACACCCGCGAGCCCTAGCGTCATGATCTATGGCCACCATTGCTCATGACATCGCGGGGACCGGGCCCGTCGCCCCAGCCGACCGGCTGGCCGCCGCGTCTGGCTCTCGGCTGGCGGCGGGTCTCGCCTTCGCGGTGGTGTCGGCCACGACCTTCGGCATGTCCGGGGCACTCGCCACGGGATTGCTGGGCACCGGCTGGAGCGCCGGGGCCGTCGTCCTGGTCCGGGTCGGCATCGCCGCCCTGGTCGTCGCGCCGTTCGGCGCCCTGGCGCTGCGCGACCGCTGGCACCTGCTGCGCCGCAACGCCGGCCTGATCACGATGTACGGCGTCCTCGCGGTGGCCGGGTCGCAGTTCTGCTACTTCTCCGCCGTCGCCCGGATGCCGGTCGGGCCGGCGCTGCTCATCGAGTACACGGCGCCGGCCACCGTGGTGGTCTGGCTGTGGCTGCGCCACGGTCAGCGTCCCGGCCCGGTCACCCTGATCGGGGCGGCTTTGGCCGCGGTCGGGCTGGTGCTGGTGCTCGACGTGCTGTCCGGTGCGCACCTGAACACCGCAGGCGTCCTCTGGGCGCTCGGCGCCATGATCGGTGCAGCGTCCTACTTCGTGATCTCGGCCGACACGAGCAACGGGCTGCCACCGCTCGCGCTGGCCGCCAGTGGGCTGGTGGTCGGCGCCGCCGTCCTCGGCCTCCTAGGTCTGGTCGGACTGCTGTCGATGGACACCTCGACCGCTTCGACCAGCTACTCGGGCCACGTGTTCGCGTGGTGGGTGCCGCTCGTCGTCCTCGGCCTGGTGACCGCCGCCGTCTCGTACACCACCGGCATCGCGGCGGGGCGCCGCCTCGGCTCGCGGTTGGCCTCGTTCGTCGCACTGCTCGAGGTGGTCGCCGGCGTCGGCTTCGCGTGGCTGCTGCTAAACCAGCTGCCGCGCAGCGTGCAGCTGCTCGGCGGCCTGCTGATCCTGGCCGGGGTGGTCGGCGTCAAGCTCGGTGAGCGGGACGCCGTCGCGGGTTCGAGCGCCGCGACGACGGCCCGCGCCACCTCACGGTGACCGCAGTCCCCCCACCGCCAACGCCGGAGCCAGATCCGCGACCCGCGCGTCGCGCTCACTGACCGGCCGCAGGCCGAGCCGGCGCTCGATGCTGGCCATGATGGACGTCGTGTCGTAGACCGTGTGGTCGACGCCGGAGCGGGTGAACGCGGCCGAGAGCACCAGGGCCGGAATCCGGGTGCTCGGTCCGAACGCATCGTGCACGCCGACGGTGCTGCCCATGCCGGGGGGCGAGACGTGGTCCCACTGGCCACCGAACTCGTCGTACGTCACCACGACCAACGTGTGCTTGGCCTGGGGACCCTTCTCGACTGCGCGCAGCAGGTCGACCAGGTGGTCGCTGCCGTTCGGCTCACTGGCGTAGCCGGGGTGCTCGTTCTCGGCACCGTACGGCTTGACGAAGCTCACCGTCGGCAGGGTGCCGCGCTTGGCCGCCTTGATGAACTGCGTCTCGTCCTTCAGGTGCGCGCGTCCGGGCTGGCCGGGCGCGTAGGCGGCGAAGTAGTTGAAGGGCTGGTGGTGGAACTGGAACAGCGGTCCGGGATGGCCCGCCTCCGCGTCAGCCCAGCCGCCCGAGTACCACGCCCAGCTGATGTGGGCGGCGGACATCCGGTCACCGATGTTTGGGTACTGCGTGTCATCGATCAGCGGGATCTTGGCACCGTTGCCGAACGGTGGGCTCGCCGGCTGCACCGTGTTGACCGCGTAGTTCCCGCACGCCTGCGAGAAGTCCGTAGGTGCGCCGTTGTCGCAGACCTGGGTCAGCTGGCCGTCGACCACGCCGGGTCCGGCCGTGTAGAGCGGGAGGTAGCTCGTCGGCATCCCATTGGAGTCGATGACGGAGTGCGCCGCACCGCCGAAGGCGCCGCCACTGGTGTCGACCGGCGCCCGGGCGGCGATCAGGTACTGGTGGTTGAGGAACGACCCACCGAACGCGCCCTGGAAGAACCGGTCGGCGACCACGTAGTTCGGAGCTGCCTTGGAGTGCAGGTACCGGTAGATGGGCAGCGACGTGGTGTCGTAGTGGCCCATGGTGAGGCCGAAGGAGTCGCTGGCCGTCACGTAGCGGTTCTGCATGCCGCCGTTGATCTGGTACTGCTCCTGATAGAAGCGGTGCACCAGGTCACGGGTGCAGCCCCCAGGCAGTCCCGTCCCCTTGAGAACACCGTTCGGGGCGAAGACACCGGGCGCCGGGCAGGTGGTGTCGGCGGGGCCGATGAAGTCGTCGATGCTGAACGGACCGTTGGCGAAGCTGCTGCTGGGCACGCTGTGCGCCGGGTCGTGGCACCAGCCATCAAGCGGCGGGGACGTCAGGTTGACGTCGTCCTGCAGCAGGCAGCCGTAGGCGGTGCCGTCCTGCGCGACCTGGGTGGCGTGCTGGGCGGTGGCCGAGGCCAGGCCGTCGACCTGCTGACCGCCGACCTTGCCCCAGCTGCCGAAGAGGTTGTCGAAGCTGTGGTTCTCCTGGTAGATCACCACGAGGTTGGTGATCTGCGGGGGCTTGCCGTGCTTGGCCGCCGCTTGGTGCCCCGGTGGACTGCCGGCGGCGGCCTGCACACCGGCCGCACTCACCAGGAGAGCCAGAACCGCTGAGAACGCGAGTTGACGACGCACGAGATCCTCCTCGTCGAGGACGTGCCCGCGACCAGCCGGCGGCCGGTCGTCTCGGCCGGTCCCGAGGCTAGACCCGGCACGCGAGGTCGGAAAGCCGAGAACTCCCCGACCGTGAACCGGCTGCCCTACCGAAGGCGGCCGTGCTCACGCTGGCCGCTCGCTAGGCGTTGTCCCGCAACCACTCCAGCGCGCCGACCGCGTGGTCCAGCACCGAGATGTGACCGTCGCCGGGCAACAGCCGCAGCTCGGCGCCAGGGATCCGGGTGGCCAGCCACTCGCTGTGCGCGCTCGGGACGATCCCGTCCTGGCCGCCGTGCAGGAGCAGCGTCGGTGTGGCGATGTCGGCGGGGTCGCACCGCCAGGAGCTCACGTACGCGAGGTCGTCGTCCACCAGACCCCACGGACCGCTTTCAACCGCCGGCCCGACCACGCTGCCCAGCCACGACCACTCCCCCTCGAGGCTCGCCAGGTCAGCGGCGGTGAACTCGGGGTCGTAGTCGACCCCGGAGGTCTCGTAGGCCTCCTTCGACTCGCGCCCGGCAGCCGCGGCGCCGAGCGATGCCTTCCCCGACGCGATCATGCCGGCGAACCAGTCGAGCCCGTCGGCGTCGAACGGCGCCAGCCCGGCCATGCTGACCGCGCCAACTACGCGGTCGCCGAGCGACGCGGCGCACGCCAGGGCGTGCGAGCTGCCGCCGGAGTGGCCCACCACGGCGAACCGGTCGACGCCGAGGGCGTCGGCGACGCGTCCGACGTCCGCCGCCGCGGTGGCCATGTCCCGCCCCGGACGTCGGGTCGACCCGCCGTACCCGGGCCGGTCGTAGGACACCCAGCGCAGCCCCAGCCGGTCGGCCGCGGCGAACAGTGGTCGAGGTGGCGCGCCGATGTTCGGGGTGCCGTGGTGCCAGAACACGGCGAGCCGGTCGTCGCCGGGATCACCGGTGTCGTAGGCGTGCAGCGTGCGAGCGTCGTCCAGTCGGACGTCGTGCTCGCTGGTCATCGAGGAGCTCAGGGGTGCAGTGCGTCGAACTCGGCGTCGGCGACGAGCTCCTCGTCGGCGTCCAGCCTCAGGTGCGCCAGGATCGACTGGACGACGCGCAGCGCGCTCGCCGCGCGGGTGCCCCAGCTCGACAGGTACGAGAACTGCCACCACCACAGCGCCTCATCGACCCGGCCGGCCTCGAAGTGACGCAGGCCGTGGGACAGGTCCGAGGCGATCGTGGCCAGGTCGCCGGACAGCGAACCGTGCACGACCTCGCCGGACACGATCGGGTCGACGACGTCGGCGTAGTCGTCCAGCCCGGTCAGCACGTTGGACAGCGCGCCGTGCAGCGGGTCTACGTCCGGCTCGGGGCCTGAGTCGGGCTCGAACCGCTCGGTCGGGACCACGTCGCCGATCGCGCCCAGGCGGGCGCCGGCAACCAGGACCTGGCTGACGGCGAGGAGCACGATCGGCAGCGCGACGTCCGGGCTGGTGCCGCTGGCGACCGTGGTCGTGGCCTCGAGGAAGGCGCGGACGTCGATCGCCGTGTCGGCCGCCAGCCGGGTCAGCTCGCCACGCTCGTTCTCCACGTGCTCGCTCGCGGCGTAGGCGCCGCCCACGGGTGTGTCAGACATCGAGCAGTCTCCGTCCCTCGAAAGCTCGTCCCAGTGTGACCTCATCGGCATACTCCAGGTCACCGCCGACCGGCAACCCCGACGCGATCCGGGTCACCCGCAGCCCCATCGGGCGCAGCAGCCGGGCCAGGTAGGTCGCGGTGGCCTCGCCCTCGAGGTTCGGGTCGGTCGCGATGATCACCTCGGTGACCTCGCCGTCGGCCAGTCGCGTCATGAGCTCTTTTGTGCGCAGGTCGTCCGGCCCGATGCCGTCGATCGGGCTGATCGCGCCACCCAGGACGTGGTACCGCCCGCGGAACTCGCGGGTCTTCTCGATCGCGACGACGTCCTTGGGCTCCTCGACCACGCACAGCACGGTCGGGTCGCGGCGCGTGTCGCGGCAGATCCTGCACAACTCGGCCTCAGAGACGTTTCCGCAGGTCAGGCAGAAGCGGACCTTGTCCTTGACCTCGGTCAGCGCGTGCACCAGCCGACGGACGTCGACCGGGTCGGCCGCGAGCAGGTGGAACGCGATGCGCTGGGCGCTCTTCGGCCCGACCCCGGGCAACCGCCCGAGCTCGTCGATCAGATCCTGGACGGCGCCCTCATACACAACCGAGAGCCTACGTCCTCCCGCTGACGCTCTGCCCGGCCGCCGCGCCAGCCAGCACAGCGGACCTGGTGACCACCCAAATGATCACCTCGGTCTGGCTGCCATCACCAACAGAACGCGGTGATCACACGGGTGGTCAGGCCTCAGGCGTCCGTCTCGTCGATCACGGTGCCACCGAGCAGCCGCTCGACGACCGGGCGGCCGACCAGGTCGCTGTCGGCAGCGTCCTCGTCGTCCTCGCTGGGGACGTCGTCGGCGAGCGTGACCGTTGAGCGCTCAGGACGGCGGTACTGCGCCGCCGCCTGAGTGGCCGCCTCACGACGTGAGATCGCCCGCGCAGATTCGGGCGCTGGCGCTGGTGCAGGCGCCGGTTCGGGCGCCAGTTCGGGCGCTGGTTCGGGCGCTGGTTCGGGCGCTGGTTCGGGCGCTGGTTCAGGCTCCGGTTCGGGCTCGCGGTCGGCCGCCGCAGGGGCGTCCCAGCCGTCCGATCCGGACGTCGATCCGGACGTCGCGCTTGACCCCGAGCCGGAAGACGTCGTCGCGGCCGGTGGCGGTGCGGAAGTCGTCGGGGGCGACGCGGCCGGGGTGGACGCCGGCGGGCCGGCCGAGCCGGCGAACCCACCGCGAGCGCCCGGCGTGCTCGGCACCGAGTCGCCGTGCACCGCGTCGACCTGTGCGTCCAGGGCAAGAACCTCGATCAGCGCCTGCCGGACGAAGTCGCCGTGGGCACCGGCCCGGAAGTTCGCGGCAGCCCCCTCGGACGCGATCCCCAGGGTCACCTTGCGCCCGTCGAACGCCAGCACCTGCGCGTCCTTGACCAGCATGAACGTGACCTTCTTCATGCCGAAGAGCCGGGTGGCGACGTCTGGCCAGGCGTGTCGGATCGCCTCGACGTCCAGCGAACCGGACGCCGCAGGCTCCCCTTGCACCGGCGCCGCCGGGGCCGCTGCGGCGGGCTGCTCGGCGGGAGCCGGCCGCGGCGTCCGCTCAACCACCGGCTCTGGCTCTGGCGGGCTCTGCGCCACGGCGGACTCGGTAACCGTCGCGGACTCGGTCTCGGACTCGGGCGGGGCCGCTGGCCCGGCAGCAGATGCGGCAGCAGCAGGCGCAGCCACCGAGAGTCGCCGCTCGATCCGGTCCAGCCGGGCGCCGTACCCGGCCTCACCGTCCGCGGCCGGTAGCAGCACCCGCGCGCACAGCAGTTCGAGCTGCAGCCGCGGGGCGGTCGCGCCGGTGAGCTCGGTCAGCCCGTTGTTCACGACGTCGGCGGCGCGGGAGAGCTGCGAGCTGCCGAACCGGACGGCCTGGTCGCGCATCCGGTCGAGCTGGTCCTGGGGCAGCCCGCGCAGGATCGAGCCGGCACCCTCGGGCACAGCGCTGACCACGAGCAGGTCGCGCAGCCGCTCGAGCACGTCCTCGACGAACCGGCGCGGCTCGTGGCCGGACTCCACCACGCGGTCGACCACCTTGAACACCGTCGCCGCGTCACCGGCGGCGAAGGCGTCCACCACGGCGTCCAGCAGCGTCGCGTCGGTGTAGCCGAGCAGCGAGATCGCCCGCTCGTAGGTCACACCCTCGTCGCTGGACCCCGCGATGAGCTGGTCCAGCACCGAAAGCGAGTCGCGCACCGACCCACCGCCGGCCCGGACGACGAGCGGCAGTACACCCTTGGCCACCTCGACGCCCTCGCGCCCGCAGAGCTCGGCGAGGTAGTCCTGCAGCCTGGCCGGCGGCACCAGCCGGAACGGGTAGTGGTGGGTGCGCGAGCGGATGGTGCCGATGACCTTCTCCGGCTCGGTCGTGGCGAAGATGAACTTCACGTGCGGCGGTGGCTCCTCGACCACCTTGAGCAGCGCGTTGAAGCCCGCCGAGGTCACCATGTGCGCCTCGTCGATGATGTAGATCTTGAACCGGCTGACCGCGGGGCCGAAGGCTGCCTTCTCACGCAGCTCGCGGGCGTCGTCGACGCCGCCGTGGCTGGCCGCGTCGATCTCGATCACGTCCACCGTGCCGGCACCGCCACGGGCCAGCCCGACGCACGAGTCGCACTCACCGCAGGGGACGTCGGTCGGGCCCTGCTCGCAGTTCAGGCAGCGCGCAAGGATCCGCGCGGACGTCGTCTTGCCGCACCCACGCGGGCCGCTGAACAGGTACGCGTGGTTGACCCGGCCCGTCCGCAGCGCCTGGCTCAGTGGCTCGGTGACGTGGTCCTGGCCGATGACGTCGGCGAACGTCTCAGGGCGGTAGCGGCGGTAGAGGGCGGTCGACACGAGATGACCCTAGCCCGCCGTCCCGACAGGCCCGCTGCGGTTGCCGGCTTCAGTGCTCTGGGCCAGGTTGGTCGTGACCACCCCACCCGATGACCCAGCCGAGCCGAGGAGCCCCCATGGATGCGACGAACCCGCCGCTGGCGGTCGTGATGGGCGTGTCCGGCACCGGCAAAACCACCATCGGGGAAGCGCTCGCCGCGCGCCTCGGGCTGGACTACCGGGACGCCGACTCGTTCCACCCGCAGGCCAACATCGACAAGATGGCCGCCGGCCACCCGCTGGACGACGACGACCGGGCACCGTGGCTGGCCGCCATCGGGCGGTGGCTGGCCGAGCACGACTCCACCGGCGGGGTGGTGAGCTGCTCGGCGCTGCACCGCGCCTACCGGGACGTGCTGCGCGCCGCCGCCCCGCGGGTCCGGTTCCTGCACCTCGCCGGAGACCCCGACGTCATCGCCACCCGCATGCGCGAGCGGCCCGAGCACTTCTTCAAGGTCGAGATGCTCGCCTCCCAGCTCGCGACCCTCGAACCCCTCGAGGACGACGAGCCCGGCGTCACCGCCGACCTGTCCGACCCGGTCGACCAGATCGTCGACCAGTTCCTCGCCGCACTCACGCCCTCTGGAGGCCCCTCGTGAGCACCGCGTTCTGGACCGCGGACCCGATCAGCGACGCCAGTTCCGGCCAGCTGTTCGCCGCCGCGCTGATCGGCATCGCCGTCATCGTCGTGCTGATCACCTGGCTGAAGGTGCACCCGTTCCTCGCGCTGACCATCGGGTCCCTGCTGACCGCGGCGCTCGCCGGTGCCGAGGTGGCAAAGGGGGTCACCAGCTTCTCGGCCGGCGTGGGAGCAACCGTCGCGTCGGTGGGCGTCCTGATCGCCTTGGGCGCCATGTTCGGCAAGCTGCTCGCCGACTCCGGCGGCGCCGCGGAGATCGTGGACACGATCGTCGACCGGTCCAGCGCTCGCACGCTGCCGTGGGCGATGGCGCTCGTCGGCGCCCTGATCGGTCTGCCGATGTTCTTCGAGATCGGGCTCGTGCTGCTGGTGCCGATCATCCTGCTGGTGGCCCAACGCTCAGGTCAGCCGCTGATGAAGATCGCCATCCCGACGCTGGCCGGCCTCTCGGTGCTGCACGGCTTCGTCCCGCCGCACCCCGGCCCGCTCGCCGCGATCGGCGTGCTCAAGGCCGACCTCGGCGTCACCCTGGCGCTCGGCCTGCTGATCGCCATCCCGACCGTGATCATCGCGGGACCGCTCTTCGCGCCGATCGCCGCCCGCTGGGCGCCGGTGATGGCCGCCGGCCCGGCCATCGAGGAGACGGTCGGCGCGCAGGGCGCCGGTGACCCGACGCGGGCCAGCTCGATGCATCCGACCGGTTCGACTGGTTCCACGGACTCGACCGACTCGACCCACTCGACGGACTCGATGAAGTCGACGGGGTCGACCGACGCCGCGCCCACGCGTCAGCAGAGCGTCACCGGACGACGTCCCAGCTTCCCGGTCACCCTGGCCACCGTGCTGCTGCCCGTGGTGCTGATGCTCGGCAAGGCGGTCTCGGACATCTGGCTCGACGAGAACTCGCTCGCCTACAAGACGCTGGACTTCCTCGGTACCCCTCTGGTTGCCCTCCTGCTCGCGGTGGTCGTCGCGATCTTCACCCTCGGCGTCGGCACCGGCATGGACAAGAACCAGCTCTCCAAGTCGTTCGAGACATCGCTGCCCCCGATCGCCGGTCCGCTGCTCATCGTGGCCGCCGGCGGCGGTTTCAAGCAGGTGCTGGTGGACACCGGCATCGGCGGGGCCATCGGGGACGCGATCGGCGGCAGCAGCATCTCGCCGCTGCTGCTGGCGTGGGTGGTCGCCGTGCTGATCCGCCTCGCCACCGGCTCGGCCACCGTCGCGACCATCACCGCGGCCGGCATCATGGCGCCGCTGGCCGGGTCGATGTCGACCGGCGAGACGTCCCTGCTGGTCCTCGCGATCGGTAGCGGCTCGCTGTTCTTCAGCCACGTGAACGACGCCGGGTTCTGGCTGGTCAAGGAGTACTTCGGCCTCACTGTCGGGCAGACCATCAAGAGCTGGTCGGTGATGGAGACAATCATCTCGGTGACCGGCATCATCCTGGTCATGCTGATGTCGCTGGTCGTGTAGTCCGTGACCGACACCCGCGAGCTGTTCGACCTCACCGGCGAGACGGCCCTCGTCACCGGCTCGAGCCGCGGGATCGGCGCCGTGCTGGCCCGCGGCCTGGCCGAGGCCGGCGCGAGCGTGCTACTCACGGCCCGGGACGACGCCCGCCTGCAGGCTGCGGCCGACGAACTGAGGGACGTCGCGCGCACCCCCGTGCACGCGGTGGCCTTCGACGTGACCGACGAGGCGGACGTCGCGCGCGGGCTCCGCGAGCTGCGTGAGCTGGCCGGCGATCCGACGATCCTGGTCAACAACGCGGGAGTGCAGCACCGGCAGCCGATCACCGAGCTGGCGCCTGCGGACTGGCAGCGCGTGCTGGACACCAACCTGACCAGCGCCTACCTGGTGGCCCGCGAGGTCGCGCCGGCGATGGTCCGGGCCAGCCGGGGCAAGATCCTCAACGTCTGCTCGGTGCAGACCACGTTGGCCCGGCCAGGACTGTCCGCCTACGCGGCGAGCAAGGCCGGGCTGGCCATGCTCACCCAGGTGATGTGCGCGGAGTGGGCGGCGTCCGGCGTCCAGGCCAACGCGCTGGCGCCCGGTTACGTCGAGACCGAGCTGACGGCTCCCCTGGTCGGCGACCCGGAGTTCGACGCGTGGATCCGCGGGCGGACGCCGGCCGGGCGGTGGGGCCAGCCGGGTGACCTCGTCGGGGCCGCCGTCTTCCTGGTCAGCCGCGCGTCCGACTTCGTCAACGGCCAGGTGCTGACGGTCGACGGCGGCCTCACCGCGGTGGTCTGAGACGCGAGCGACCCCTCGCGCACCCGACAGAGCCTGCCTGCCCTTGCTGCCTTCCGGCCCTGGGGGAGTTGAGCGGGGTGACGCCGCACGAGGGGTCGCCGACAACTGTACAAGGTGGTTGGCGTGGTCCGAGCCACCCCTTCGGCTCCGGTATCCTCTCCGACGGAGGATTCGCATAGTGGCCTAGTGCGCACGATTGGAAATCGTGTTGGGTTAATCACCCTCAGGGGTTCAAATCCCCTATCCTCCGCCATCCGAAGGGCCCGTGCCGCGAGCACGGGCCCTTCGCGCGTTCCGGCGGCGCGCCGGGTGGCCTTTCACACGATCGACAAGCTCCATAGACAACCTGGCCCCTAGGATCAGAGCGTGATATTCAAGGCCGTCGGCGACTCGCGACCGTACCCGGACCACGGGCTGACCACGCCCAAGGACTGGTCGGACGTCCCGCCGCGGCAGGTGCGGCTGGACGAGCTGGTCACGACCAAGCGCACCCTCGACCTGGACGCCCTGCTGTCCGAGGACTCGACCTTCTACGGCGACCTGTTCGCGCACGTCGTGGACTACGAGGGTGTGCTGTACCTCGAGGACGGCCTGCACCGCGCCCTGCGCGCGGCCCTCCAGCAGCGCCCTGTTCTACACGCCCGCGTCCTGGTGATAGACGGCTAGCCGGGGGCCGGATGGGGTACATCGAGGAAGCCCCTTCGTGGCGGTTGCGCAAGCGGCACCGTCAGCAGATCACCCTGGGTCTCATCCTGCTGCTGCTGGTGGCGGCCGGCGGGGTCGGGTACGCCGTGTACTCCGGCGCGATCGGCGGTCCGGAGACAGTGGACGTGGCCAAGCTGCCCCCTTGCCCGGTCACCAAGCCGCCGTTGAAGCCCGAGCAGGTGGTGGTCAACGTCTACAACGCCACCCAGCGCAACGGCCTGGCGGCCAAGACGGCGACGTCGCTGAGCCTTCGACACTTCGCGATCCGCACCTACTCCAACGACCCCGCAGTGGAGACGATCAAGGGCACCGCGGTGATCCGGTTCGGCCCGAAAGGCGCCGAGGGCGCCCGCCTGGTCGCGACGCACGTGGCCGGCGTGAAGCTGATCAACGACAAGCGCAAGAGCGCGATGGTGGACCTCGTGCTCGGTGCGAAGTACGCCGGGCTCAAGCCCCTCAGCGCGACCACGGTCGCCCCGAACCCGACACCGACCTGCCGCACGGTGGCGCCCACCGTCACACCGAGTGGGACGGCCACCCCCACGAGCACCGCCAAAGCGACCCGAACCGCCAAGGCGAAGGCGACCGCCAGGTAGCTCTGCCTGCCCGCATGGTCGGCTCGACGAAGTCCGGCAGGATGGTCCGATGAACTCCGACCCCCGAGCCATCTGGGACGCCGAAGCGGCGACCTTCGACGACGAACCCGACCATGGGCTGCGCGACGCGGACACCCGCGCCGCCTGGGACGGGCTGCTGGTCGAGCTGCTTGGCGTGCCGGACGGGCCGTCCAGAGCGGCCGACCTGGGCTGCGGCACCGGGTCGCTCGCCCTGCTGCTGGCCGGCCATGGACACCACGTCCAGGGAGTCGACGTGTCGCCGGCGATGCTGGAGCGAGCCGTGGCCAAGAGCCTCGCGGCGGGACTGCCTACACCGGGTGGGTCAGTGAGCGTCCCGGCCCGGCCGACAGGACCGGATGCACTTTCGCGCCCGCCAGGGCACTTGAACCCCATCCGATCATGTCCGGAGAACCGCCGCCGCGTTGCTCCCGTGCAGTTCGACGTCGGTGACGTGAGCGCCCCCGCACTGCCGACGGACGCCTTCGACGTCGTGCTCGCCCGCCATGTCGTGTGGGCGCTGCCGGACGCACGGGCCAGCCTCGGCCGGTGGACCGACCTGCTGGTGCCCGGCGGTCGCATGCTGCTGGTCGAGGGCTTCTGGTCCACCCAGGCCGGCCTGCACCAGGCGGAGCTCATCGACCTGCTCGACCCGCGGCTGAGCATCCTGGAGACCCGATGCCTGGACGACCCGCACCTGTGGGGCAAGCCGGTCGACGACGAGCGGTATGCGGTGCTCGCCGAACGACGGTGAACGCCCCCGGTGGTGGCACGTCGACGCTGCTACCGCACCTGCGCCGGGCCCGCGACCACATCGACCGGCACTTCGCCGAACCCCTGGACGTCGACCGACTGGCTCGGGTGGCCGGCATCTCGCCGTCCCACTTCGTGCGGCGGTTCTCGGCGGCGTTCGGCGAGACGCCGATCCGGTACCTGACCCGGCGACGGATCGAGCGCGCGCAGGACCTGCTGCGGCACGCCAACCTCACGGTCACCGAGGTGTGCACCGCCGTCGGGTTCGCCAGCCTCGGCTCGTTCTCGGCCAGGTTCCGCGAGCTGGTCGGGCAGACGCCGACCGCCTACCGCGACCAGTGGGCCGCCCACGGCGGTCCGCACGTGCCCGGGTGCTATCTGTTCATGCGCGGTGTGCTGGACCTCGCCGGAACCGCGCAACCTGGGAGAAGCGCCGACGCCGGTGGGGCGTCTAGCGTGCAGGAATGATCACCAACGTCTCCCTCGCCACCGTGTACTGCCTGGACCAGGACGCCGCCCGCGACTTCTACGTCGACGTCCTGGGGTTCGTCGCCAACACCGACGTCAGCATGGGCGGCTTCCGCTGGGTCACCATCAACCACCCCAACCAGCCGGAGCTCGAGCTCACCCTGATGACGCCCGGCCCGCCGCTGGACGACGAGGCCGCTGCGTTCGTGCGCGGCCAGCTGGAGAAGGGCTCGCAGGGCGGCGTCGGCTTGCGTGTGGACGACTGCCAGAAGACGTTCGAGGAGCTCAGCGCCAAGGGGGTCACGTTCCTGCAGGAGCCGTCGGAGCGGCCGTACGGCGTCGAGGCCGTGATGCGCGACGTGTCCGGCAACTGGCTCGTACTGGTCGAGCCGCGCGAGTTCACGCCGGAGGACTTCGACTGATCCGCCGTACGCTCGGGGGATGGCCCGCTACTTCGACGTCCACCCGCGTAACCCGCAGCCGCGGGCCATCTCCCAGGTCACCGAGCTGCTGCGCCAGGACGCGCTGATCGCCTACCCGACCGACTCCTCGTACGCCCTGGGCTGCCGGATCGACTCGCCGGACGGCGCCGAGCGGATCCGGCGGATCCGGAACCTGGACGACAAGCACCACTTCACGCTGGTGTGCGCCGACTTCTCGCAGTTCGGCCACCTGGTGCAGTTGAGCAACGCGGCGTTCCGCGCGATCAAGGCGGCCACCCCCGGGCCGTACACGTTCATCCTGCCGGCGACCAACGAGGTGCCGCGACGGCTGGCGCACTCGAAGAAGAAGACGGTGGGCGCGCGCATCCCGGACAACGTCGTGGTGCGCGCGCTGCTCGCCGAGCTGGGCGAGCCGTTGCTGTCCAGCACGCTGCTGATGCCGGACGCCGAGGAGCCGATGACCGACGGCTGGCAGATCAAGGAGGCGCTGGACCACGTCGTCGACGCGGTGGTGGACGCCGGCGACTGCGGGATGGAGCCGACCACCGTCGTCGACTGGTCGGCCGGTTACCCCGAGGTGGTTCGGGTCGGCGCTGGGGATCCCTCCCGGTTCGAGTGACCGACGTCGTCCCGGGACGCACGAAGGCCCCCACCGCGTGGTGGGGGCCTTCGTTCGAGTGACTCGATCAGGCGACGGTGACGTTCTCCGCCTGCGGGCCCTTGGGGCCCTGGGTGATGTCGAACTCGACGCGCTGGTTCTCGTCCAGCGAGCGGTAACCGTCGCTCTGGATGGCCGAGTAGTGCACGAAGACGTCGGCGCCGCCGCCGTCCTGAGCAATGAAGCCGAAGCCCTTCTCAGCGTTGAACCACTTCACGGAACCCTGTGCCATGTCGTCTCCTTTAGGGGACGTCCTGCGGCCGGCACTGTGCCGACCTGGTGCTGGTCATGCATCCAGACGTTGGAGGCAGACCCGCTACATGGGGGTGCCTGTGAACATCGGTGATGAGGGCAGATACGCCGCCCACACCATCGATCAACGAAAGAGATCGAAACTGCAGCCCAACCAGCCTCCCACGACACGGGGCCGAAAGGGAAACGGACGGTTGTCCGATGTTCGGAATTTTTGGTGTCGGCGGCCGGTGGGCCACTCACTGGCCGTGCAGCAGCCGGACGACCGGGGCGAGCCGCTCGGCGTTGTCTGAGCCCGCACAGATGTAGGAGACCCCGGTGGCCTCGCGGCGACGCACCAGCGTCTGGGCCATCTTGTCCGCAGAACCGGTCAGCAGGCCCGCCGCGTTCGCCGACCGCAGGGCCTCGATCGTCAGCCCCATCCGCTGCGCCAGCCACGGCGGCAGCTCGTCCCCGACGCAGGTCAGGTTCATGTTGAGCACGACCTGGTCGGCGCGGTCGCCCGCGGCCCCCCGCACCACGTCGGCCATCCGCGCGTACTCGTCCTGGTCGGCCAGCGGCGAAGCCCCCAACGCCACGACATCCGCAGCGCGTCCGGCCAACGCGAGCATCCGCGGTCCGGACGCCGCCACGGTGACCCGGGCGGACGGCACCCGGTCCCGGACGGCGGCGATGGTGCGGTCGAGGACGTCGATCCGCTCGCCCGGGCTGCCGAACGGAAGGCCCAGCCGGGCCGCCTCGGCCGCCGAGTCGGGACGTCCGGCGCCGAGTCCCACCTCGACCCGTCCCCCGGCGAGCAGATCGAGTGCGGCGGCCTCGGCGGCGACCAGGCCCGGCGTCCTCAGCGGAGTCGCGAGCACGTAGGGTCCGACCGTCAGCCGCGTCGTCACGGACGCGGCGGCGGTGCAGGCCAGCATCGGCGCGACCCCGTCCAGGTTGTCGGGGACCAGCAGCGAGTCGAAGCCGAGGCCCTCGACCCGTCGGGCGAGGTCGAGCCACTGATCGCGGCTGCGCGCGACGCCGACGAGACCGAAGCGGAACGGTGTGCTCATGGTGTCCTCCGGGGGCAGGTGCTGCTCACGCCCCACCCTCGCACCGGCCGGCGATCGGGTCGTCCCCCAGCGGGAGGCATCTGCCGTGGTCCACGGGGCGTAGCGCTGGAGGCCCTGGACCCTCACTGCGGCGGGTCGGATCGCGAACGACCAGCCCACCCCAACCGCCAGCCGGGCATCCGCAGCAGGAGCGCCAGCAGCAGCACGACGAACGTGAGGATCGCCGCGCTCGTCACGGACGCCGCAGCAGCAGTGCCGGTCGTCGAGGTCAGGCCCACCAGATCAACGTCGCCTTGCGCTGCGACCTGGCCACCGCAGGTGGCGGTGACGACGTACCGACCGACCGGCAGATCCGGCGTCTGGACGACGGCCTTGAACGTCCCGTCCGGCGCAGCCTTGGTCTCGCCGACCTTCTGTCCACCCACCTCGAGCGTCACCTGGGACCCGGCCGGGCAGCTGGTACCGGCCAGCGTGGTCGTCCCGCCGGGCGGGGTCGCGACCGCGGCGATCCGGCCGGCCGGGCTGGACGTCGGCGACGGTGTTGCCGGGCCGGGGGGGATGAGGACGCCGGGCGAGGGGGTCACCGGCGTCGGCGTCTCACCGGAGCCTGCGCCCTCGACCCAACGATGCGGCATGCTCGCGGTGACCGTCTGCCCCGAGACGATCGCCGTCGCGGTCACCGTCTCGTCCCCGGGAGTGGGGCGGCTGTAGCTGAAGTCGGCTGCTCCCGTCGAGCCGGTCCCCGACGTCCCGGTCCGGTTCGGGCTGCCCGCCTGGCTCGCCGAGAACGACACCGCCGCACCGTTCACCGGCGCGCCGTCCAGCTCGACCACGGCCGTCGCGGTGAACGCGTCGTCGACCGTGGTGGAGACGCCGGGTGGGCCTAGGGTCAGGGTCAGGTGGCTGGTGCGTGGACGCGCCACCCAGACCCGGGTCGCCGACGCGGTCAGGGTCTGGCCGAGGTAGACGGCCCTGGCCGTGATCCGGTCCGACCCCGGCAGCAGTCTGGACCACTGGAGGGTGGCCTCGCCGGACGCGGTGGTCCTCGTCTCGTTCAGGGTCCCGTTGGGCGCACCGGCCACTCGGAAGGTGACCGGGACGCCGTTGACCTTGACGCCGTTCCTGGTCACCGAGGCCATCTCAGCGGCACTGTCGCCCACGGTGCTGGTGGCCTGCCCCGGGGTCAGAGTCAGGGCCAGCGGAGGGAGTCGCCAGTTGTGGGTGATGGTGCCCGACTCGACCGCGCCCTGCCCGCCAGCTGGAGCGATGCTGGCGGTGATCGTGTCGGTGCCCGGCTGCGACCTGGAGTAGGTGAACGTGGCCACGCCGTTCTCGGCGAACGTCTGCGGAGGGCTGTCCAGCGTCAGCGGTTGCATGCCGGCCGACCCGGCCACGTGGAAGACGACGGCCGCGTCGTCCACCGCAGGGCCTACCTCGCCGGGGTCGTACGTCGCGGTCACGGTGAACTGCTGCTCGATCTCGGAGCTCAGCGCGTCCGGAGTCAGGACCAGGGCTGCCGGCTGCAGCCACTCGTACTGAAATGGGTTGGCCATCGCCCCGGTGTCCGTGGGCGGGTTGAAGCAGTCCCCGCCTAGGACGTCGACCCGGGCTCCGACCGTGTCCTCACCGGTGGAGGTAGCCGTGTAGCGCCAGGTCGTGCTCTGACCAGCCGGAACGCTTGTCGCCACGGAGGACGCGTTGACCGAGTCGACGCCGCCGACAACACGATGCGCCGAGAACGTGATGTCACCGACGTCCGTGGCCGCCGCCGCCGCCTGCGCTTCGCGCCCAATTCCGACGCAGTTCCAGGTGGCACCCACGTCGAGCGGCGTGTCCAGCGCACCCTGGGTCGGATCCGGTACCGCCAACGTCAGGTCGGCCGAGAAGCCCGGGGTTGCGATGGCGCCGGTCATCGCCGGCAGCCAGATGAAGGCCGTCGCGAACGCGATCAGCCCGACGAACGCCGTGCGCCAACGAATGCGAACGACCTTCGGGGCCCCTGCGCGATCCGCCCCCAGGGGCGGACGCCCCTTCCCCATGTCCACGACGGTACGCCCGATCTGCCCACCCCGATACGGGCATAAGGGGCAGAAAACTCAGGCGCGAGGGACCTGGATGACGCGGGTGTGGCCGGGCTGGTCCGGGTCGTCCACGATCTCCCGACCGTCGAGCCAGGCCGAGATGACGCCGGCGAGCTCGCCGGCGTGGCTGAAGTTGATCGCGTGCGCGGCACCCTCGATGCGGACGATGGTGACGTGGTCCGGGGCCAGCCGGCCGACCTCGCGCACCCGCGTGGGCGACGGCATCAACGGGTCACGGTCGCCGAGGACGGCGAGGGTCGGGACGGATACGGCCAGGAGCCGCTCTTGCGACGGGTAGAGGGTGAGCTCGCCGAACAGTCGCAGGGCGTTCAGGGGCCCGAAGCGGACGTAGTCGGGGACGGCCACCGGCATCATCCGCGGGGTCTCGCGGACGCCGTCGACGGCGAGCTGCCCGAGCGCCCGTCGCAGCGGCCGGTTCTGGTACCCACCGGCCGGCGAGACGAGCACCAGGCCCTGCACCCGTTCCGGTGCCTCGTAGGCGACCTCCAGGCCTATCGGGCAGCCCATCGAGTTGCCGACCAGCACCACTCGCTCGAAACCCAGCCGGTCGACGATCTCCAACACCACGCCCGCCAGGTCCGGGATGGACATCGTCCTCGCGGGGCGCGCGCTGCGGCCGTAGCCCGGCAGATCGGGCACGACGTTGGTGCCGTGCCCGGCGAGCAGCCGTGCCGTCGGCATCAGGTACGAGCCGGAGATGGCGAACCCGTGCACGTGCAGGATCGGCACGCCCGCTGGGTCGCCCCCGACACTGCGGCGGTAGAAGAGGCTGCGACCGCCGATGGTCATGCGGCCTTGCAGCCACGCCGTTCTGGCTCCGTCCACGTTGGTGATCATGGCATTGCGACGTCGGTCCGTCAGCCTCCGAGATCGGCGAAGCCCGCTTCGATCTCGGCGCGGGTGGCGCCGGATGCGACCAGCAGCCGCAGCAACACCCGCGCCTTGAACGGGTGCAGGAAGCCGCCACCGATCAGGCCACGCTCACGCAGGTCGCGTTCCGAGCCGACCGCGCCGTACGTGTCCGCGAGCACCGGGCCCGCGCCGGTCCGCGACGCCAGGACGACGGGAATCGTTGCCGCCAGCTCACCCAGCCGCGGCGCCAGTGCGCTCGGCACGTGCCCGACGCCGAACCCCGCGACCACCAGGCCCTGGCAGGTCCCGGCGACGGCCTCCAGGACAGCCGGGTCGTCGGCGAACGTCGCGGTGTAGAGCGCGATCCGGGTCTCCTGGAGTGCCTTCCGGGTGAACCCGGTCAGCGGTTGGCGGCGGCGCGTACGGCCCAAGAACTGCACTGTCCCCTCGACGACCCGACCGAGCGGCCCGGTGTCCGGCGAGACGAAGGCCCCGGTACTCGTGCTGTGCGCCTTGCGCACGTGTGCGGCGGCATGGATCTCGTCGTCCAGCACGACCAGCGCACCCCTGTCACGAGCGGACGACGAGCGAGCGACCTGAACGGCGCTCAGCACGTTCGCCGTGCCGTCGGCGCCGGGCAGCGTCGGGTTGCGCATCGCGCCCGTCACCACGAACGGGGCGTCGTGCGGCCACACCGAGTCGACCAGGAAGGCCGTCTCCTCCAAGGTGTCCGTGCCCTGGGTCATCACGATGCCTTGGGCACCGGCCCGCACCGCTTCGTCCGCGAGGTCGACCACGTCGAGCAGCTGGCTGAACGACAGGTCCGCGCTCGGCACGGCTCGCAGGTCGCGTACCTGGAGGCCGTCGTCCTGGGCGAGCTCGTTGGCAAGGAGCTCGCGTCCGCTGAGGCGGGCGACGACGCCACCGGAGCTGCCGGCCATCGAGATCGTCCCGCCGAGGGTGTACAGCACGACGCCCGAGAAACTCACCGTCTGACCCTAGCTGGGGCTTGTGATCTATCCCTTGTCCGCCGGCTCCGTCAGTCCTGACTCGAAGGCGAAGATCACGGCCTGCACGCGGTCCCGGAGGCCGAGCTTCGCAAGCACGTGACCGACGTGCGTCTTGACGGTCGCCTCGGTGACCACGAGACGGGCAGCGATCTCGGCGTTCGACAGCCCGGTGGCGATGAGTTGGAGCGTTGTCACCTCGCGAGCTGTCAGCGATGCGACCGCTCGGCTCTGCCGTCGCTGGGTCGGTGAGCTCTTGACGAACTCCGAGACGACAGACCTGGTGACGGCCGGGTCCAGCAAGGCGTCCCCGCGGGCCACGACCCGGACGGCGGCCAGCAGGTCCTCGGGAGGTGCGTCTTTGAGAAGGAATCCGCTGGCTCCGGCCCGCAGCGAATCGAACACGTACTCGTCGTCCGCGAAGGTGGTGAGAACCAGCACGCGCACCCGCGCACCACAGCTCGCCACGATCCGTCGCGTGGCGGTGATGCCGTCCAGACGTGGCATCCGGATGTCCATGAGCACCACGTCGGGGAGATGGTGCTGGGCCTTCCTGACCGACTCCAGGCCGTCGGCTGCCTCGTCGACCACTTCGAGGTCGGGATCTGCCTCAAGAAGCTTCCGAAAGCCCGCGCGGACCAGCGACTGGTCGTCGGCAACGAGCAGTCGGATGGTCATACGTCGCCGCTCACCAGCGGTAGGTTCGCGCGGATCACGAATCCACCGGCGGTCGTTCGTTCGGTCGTCACCTTCCCGCCGTACAGGGCTGCGCGCTCGCGCATGCCTGTCATCCCGTGCCCGCCCGTCTGAGCTTGCGCCGTCGATCGGCCGTCATCGGTGACCTCGACCTGGACCGCGCCAGGGAGGTAGCGGATAGTGACCGTCGCGTGTTGGCCATGGGAGTGACGAATGGCGTTGGTCACCGCCTCCTGCACGATGCGGTAAGCGGCAAGCTCGACCCCGGCTGCGAGCCGCGCCGGCACGCCCTCGACGTGGAGCTCTGTGCTCCAACCGGCCAGCCGAGCCGCGTCGAGAATGGCGTCGACCTCGGCGAGGGTCGGCTGCGGGGGTGGGGGATCCCCGAGCGGATCGCTTCCACGCATCATCGAAACAAGCCGCCGCATCTCCACCAGGGCTTCCCGAGTGGTCGTCTCGATGGTGAGCAGGGTCTGTCTCGTGGACTCGGCCGCGTCGTCAGGCAGGGTCGCTCGCTCGGCACTCGCCTGGACGGCGATGACGCCGAGCGACTGTCCCACGATGTCGTGAAGCTCGCGGGCGATGCGGATTCGTTCGTCGCCGACGGCGGCGGCCGCCAGTTCGAGGCTCTGCAGCTCTCGGCGGCGCAGCAGGCAGCCCACCGTCCACGGCCCGGCGACCATGAGCAGGGCGATGAACGCGTAGTTCAGCAGCCACTCGCCGATCGACGAGCTGGCCTCTCCTCGCACTGTCGTGGCGTCTCCGACCAGCCCCACCGCAAGCAGCGCGACCGCCGGCAGCGTCGAGGCGTACCTGGCTGCGGAGTACATCACGATGATCAGCACGGCGATCGGCCAGACGCCCTCGGTCGCGGTGCGCGCGTCCACAACCTCGATCGCGGCCAGGGCGACGACGGCCGAGGTGATCGGGAGGACCCTTCGCCAGATCAGTGCGATCCCTGCGACCACTGCGCAGATGGCTGCGACGACGCGCACGGACGATGGTGCCGAGCTCCACACCTCGACCTGTGCGAGCACCAGGACCAGCAGTCCGAGTGCGACGTCTCGCATCGCGGGACGCCTTCCCATCCCCATACCGTACTGCGCGAAAACCGCTCTCTAATCCCCCTCAGGTCGCGGTCTCGGCACTGCTCCTCCACCCCTCGGTGGAGCACGAAGACCAGTCTCGAGGGCGATCCGGAGCGGGGTGCGCGGCCCCTAGCGTCGGGGTCGGTTGCCCACCGGGGCGGCCTGAGGCAAGGAGAGCCGGCATGCGCGTATCAACTCGTCTCGTAGGCGTCGGACTGGCCGCCGCCTCAGTACTCGCCACCACTGCCGCGGCCGCGGGCTCCCCCGAGGGGGACGGTCCTGCGCCTGCCGAGACCGTGGTGTTCACGACGCCCTGGGTCGGCGGCGAACAGAGCTATGTCGACGTGGGAACCACTGGCATCGGACCGGGCGACCTCTTCCTCCTCACCGGTCTCCCCATGCACGCGCAGGGCAAGCGCATCGGCACGATGGACGCGGTCGAGACGATCCTGTCCGGAACGCACGACGGAGTCGTCAGCCAGCAGATCACGCTGCGCCTGCACGACGGCCGGATCATGATCGACGGCATCGCTAGGCATGACGACCAGCCGTTCCAGCTCGCCGTCGTCGGAGGCACCGGAAAGTACGACACCGTCCGTGGCCGGTTCGTCGTCCTCCGCGAAGACGAGCACCGAAGTGTGACGGTCCAAGAGCTCGTCCTCTACCGCTGACGCGGGACGGCGACGGCTCGCAAATCGACGAGAGACACCCCGCTGGGGGGTGTCTCTCGGTCGATCGACGGGCTTCGATTCTGGCGAAGCCACTTGGCGGTGGCGGTGGGATTTGAACCCACGGTGGAGTTGCCCCCACACACGCTTTCGAGGCGTGCTCCTTAGGCCGCTCGGACACGCCACCGCCGAGAAGGGTACTAGAAGGCTCAGCCTCGGCCGAAATCCCGCACGCTGCGCTGAACGGGTGGGCCCGGCGGGCGCCGGCCAAAGTTTCCATCTAGGGTGCGGGCGGCCAGGTTTCCGCGGTGTCAGCAGACGAGCGCCTGGTCGACGGAAGGTCCTGGTAACGCGTTGATTCGTCTGCACGAAGGCTTCGTCCTCGGCGAGCGCTACCAGCTGGACAGCCGCATCGCCTCCGGTGGGATGGCGGACGTCTGGGCAGGTCACGACCTGGTGCTGGAGCGCAAGGTCGCCGTCAAGATCATGCGCCCGGATGCCGGACACGAGGAGATGTTCGCGCGCCGCTTCCGGGACGAGGCGCTGAACTCCGCGCGCCTGCTGCACGCCAACATCGCCACCGTGTTCGACTACGGTGAGGATGACGGGCTGGCCTTCCTGATCATGGAGCTCGTCGAGGGCGAGCCACTGTCGGCGGTGGTGCGCGAGCGCGGCCCGCTGTCGCACGTCGAGACGCGCTCGATCATGGGCCAGGCCGCGCTCGCTCTCGGAGTGGCGCACGAGGCCCGGGTCGTGCACCGGGACGTCAAGCCGCCCAACATCCTGATCCGGGGCGACGGCCTGGTGAAGCTCACCGACTTCGGCATCGCCCGGGCCCTGGACGCCTCCAGCCACACTCGGCACGGCGAGATGCTCGGAACGCCCAACTACATCAGCCCCGAACAGGCCATGGGCAAGGCGGCGACCGGTGCCAGCGACCTCTACTCGCTGGGCGTGGTCGCGCACGAGATGCTCAGCGGCCGTCGCCCGTTCGACCGTGGGACGCCCCTGGCCACGGCCCTCAGCCATGTGCAGGAGCCGCCGCCCGAGCTGCCGGACGACGTCCCCGAGGACCTCCGACACGTGATCGACGACTGCCTGGCCAAAGACCCGGAACTGCGCCCGCCGAACGCGCGCGCCGTCGCCTTGCGCCTGGGGCTCGGCGACCACGAGATCATCGGCCTCGCGCTCGGGCTGGCCTGGTCGGTCGGACAGGACGTCGAAGGTGTCGGCGACGACGGGGCCGACGTCCCCACCCAGGCCATCGACCTGCCCTAGCTGTACTGCCGCTCGCGGTCAGGTCCGGTGCTCGGCGAAGAAATCGAGCAGCAGCCGCGAGCACTCGTCCTCGCGCACCCCGCCCACCACCTCCACCCGGTGGTTGACCCGTCGGTCGCGGACCAGGTCCCACACCGACCCGGCCGCGCCGGCCTTGGGGTCCCACGCGCCCAGGACGAGCCGGGACACCCGGGACAGCACGACCGCTCCCGCACACATCGCGCACGGTTCGAGGGTGACCACGAGCGTGCAGCCCTCCAGGCGCCACTCGCCGATCGCAGCGGCCGCCGCGCGCAGCGCGAGGATCTCGGCGTGGGCCGTCGGGTCGCCGTCCGCCTCTCGGCGGTTCACGCCGAGGCCGAGCACCCCGCCGGCGGCATCCAGGACGACGGCGCCGACCGGGACGTCACCGCTCGCCTTCGCGGTGGCGGCCTCGTCTAGCGCCAGGCCCATCCACGCCTCGAGCACTGGGTCCACCGACCAGCCGCTCACCTCAGAGCTTCGAGCAGCTCGTCGAAGCCGCACCGCTCACCGAGGTCGGCCACCACCGAACCCGGGTCGTTCGGGGACTCCAGGACCAGGTCGACCAGCTCGACGGCCTCGACGCCCCAGTCCTCCAGCACACCGGGGTCACCCACCCACGGCGGCGGCGGCTCGACCTCGATGGCAGCCGCGGCGAGGTCGGCGTCGGCCTCGGCCATCAACGGGTCCTCGTCCACCTCGGGAGCGTCCTGGTCGGCGCCGTCCTCGTTCTGGTCGTCACCAAGGTCCGAGGCCGAAGTCGTTGCGGCAGAGGGGTTGCGCAGCTCGAGATACTCCTCCAGCTCGATGTCCCCCACCGGCGCGAGGACCATCGCGTAGTGACCGCGCTGGCTGGCCTCGAAGTCGCTGACGAAGGCCCGCGGGTCGTCGTCCCCGTCGGTGCGGATCAGCGCGAACCACTCCTCCTCGTGCTCGATCACGGCCAGCACCGGTCCCGGGTGGCCGCTTGCGCGAACGTGCTCGGCGACCTCGTCGAGCGACTCCAGGTCGTCCAGCCCGACGTCCAGTGCGCGCCATCGTGATCCGGTGCGGCCGATCACTGCGCAGAAGTAGGACACCCGCACATCGTGGCACGACAGCACGGCGCGAGGCAGGGGTCACGAAGGCCTGCGTTACGGGTACGTTCTGCGTATGCGCGTCCACGTCGCCGACCATCCGCTGATCGCCCACAAGCTCACCGCCTTGCGCGACGAGAACACCGACTCACCCACCTTCCGGCGACTAGCTGACGAGCTGGTGACCCTGCTCGCCTATGAGGCGACCCGCGACGTCCGGGTGCAGCCCGTCGAGATCAAGACCCCGGTGGCCGCCACGACCGGCATCCGACTGAGCCAGCCGAAGCCGCTCGTGGTGCCGATCCTTCGTGCGGGTCTGGGCATGCTCGACGGCATGGTCCGGCTCCTGCCGACGGCCGAGGTCGGCTTCCTCGGCATGGTGCGCGACGAGGAGACCCTCAAGGCCACCACCTACGCGAACCGGCTGCCGGACGACCTGTCCGGACGGCAGTGCTACCTGCTCGACCCGATGCTCGCCACCGGCGGCACCCTCGCCGCGGCCATCCACTTCCTGGTCGATCGCGGCGCCGACGACATCACCGCGATCTGCCTGCTCAGCGCCCCCGAGGGGGTCGCACGGCTGGAGAGCGAGCTGGCCGGGTTGGACGTCCCGATCTCGGTGGTCACCGGCGCGATGGACGAGCGGCTCAACGAGCAGGGGTACATCGTGCCCGGCCTGGGGGACGCCGGGGATCGGCTGTACGGGGTCGTCTGAGGCCCGCCGTCACTCTGCGTTCATCACAGACGGGACGATTCGGACACTGCAGACCGGCGCGCCTCACCCCATCGGGCGATCCCGTCAGCCAGGATGCTCTGTGGCGGCGCCGACCGGCGCTGTTGCTGTGCGCTAGCAACGAGGTGATTGGGATCGGCAAGCTCAAGAAGCCCCTGCTCTGGCTGGCCATCGCCTTCGTCGCCTATGCGGTCTTCAAGTCGCCGGATCAGGCGGCGTCCATCGTGAAGTCCGCGTGGCAGGGCCTGCTCGACGGCCTCGCCGCGATCGGCCACTTCTTCGACGCGCTGCTGTCCAAGTAGGCCCGCTCGTGGGCATCGTCCAACCCGTCGGCCCCCGCCGTACGCGGACGCCGCAGCCGGCGCTCAACCCGATCGGCCTGCGGCGGGTGCACCGCTACCTGCTGCCCAGTGAGCGCGCGGTGATCGTCACCCGTAGGCACTGGGCCGTGGTCGCCGAGCCGGCGCTGGTGGCCGTGCTCGGCATCATCCTGTCGGGGGTCGTCATCGGCTGGATCGGAGACGCCGCACCGTTCCTGGTGAACGTCGTCGCGCTCGGTGCGCTGGCCCTGTGCCTGCGGGCGGTCTGGCGGATCGGCGAGTACTGGTGGGACTGGTTCGTCGTCACCGACGCGCGGCTGCTGCTGACCCAGGGCCTGCTCACCCGGCGGGTCGCAGTCATGCCGCTGACGAAGGTCACGGACATGTCGTACAACGTCTCGATGGTGGGGCGCGTGCTCGGCTACGGCGAGTTCGTGTTCGAGTCCGCAGGCCAGGAGCAGGCGCTGCACAAGGTGACCTACCTCGGGCGCTCGAACGTGCTGTTCGCCGTCCTGTCCGAGCAGCTGTTCGGCGAGGGCGGCATCGTGCCGCGCACCCGGCGCCGCTGGGACGACTGACCCCTCCCCGCAAGCCCGCGAGTGACTAGGCGCGGGCCTCCCGGTCGGCCGCGTCCATCGCGGCCGC
This sequence comes from Angustibacter sp. McL0619, assembly GCF_049994355.1. Lineage (NCBI taxonomy): Bacteria > Bacillati > Actinomycetota > Actinomycetes > Kineosporiales > Kineosporiaceae > Angustibacter > Angustibacter sp. McL0619. Next base: position 4,637,334 of record NZ_CP188257.1, read on the forward strand.
CTGCTCCGGCGTCGGCGCCGAACCCCCGAGGTGCGCCGGGTGCCACCAGGCGTCCTCGCCGTGCTTCGGCTGCTCCGGTGTGCGGCGCTGGAGGTCCTCCAGCAGCTCTTGAAGGCGGCTGCGCAGCGTGTCGGTCAGCTCGTCGCCGTCCGCGCCCTTCGGGGCAGGGATGGGTTCACCGACCGCGATCAGGATGTGCCGACCGCGCGAGGTCAGGTTCTTCGGGTGGCCCTTGGTGAACATGCGCTGCCCGCCCCAGAGCGCGACCGGCACCAGCGGCGTCCGGGAGGCCTGAGCCAACCGGACCGCGCCAGACTTCAGCTCCTTCACGGTGAAGGAGCGGCTGATGGTGGCCTCGGGGAAGATGCCGACGACCTCGCCGCCCTTGAGCGCCGTCATCGCCGTGCGGAAGGATGCCGTGCCGGCGTCCCGGTCGACCGGGATGTGGTGCATCCCGCGCATCAGCGGGCCGCCGATCCGGTCCTTGAACACGCCGTCCTTGGCCATGAACCGGACGAGCCGCTTGGAAGGCTGGGCGGCCAGCCCGGCGAAGATGAAGTCCAGGTAGCTCACGTGGTTGATCGCCAGCACCGCGGGGCCCTCACGCGGGATGTGCTCCGCCCCGGTCACGCTGAACTTCATGCCGAGCGCGAAGAAGGCGGTGCGGCACAGCCCGATCACCGGCGGGTACACGAGGTCGGCCATCCGCTGACCCTACTGCGCCGGCTTGCCCGCGGTGACGGCGCTGGCCGCCGCCCACGGCCCGCCGTACCAGTACTGCGCTCCGAGACCGGTGACCCGAACGTCCCGTGCGCCGAGCTCGCTCAGCCGCGCCGCGATGTCAGCCACGTGCCGAAAGTCCACCAGGAGCAGCCTCCCGTCCGCTCGGACTACCCGGAACGCCTCGTCCACCGCGGCCCGCCGCCCGTCGGCGTCCGCGATGTTGTGGATCGCGAGAGCGCTGGTGACCAAGTCGAACGAGCAGTCCTCGAACGGCAGGTCGGTGATGTCGGCGGTGTGCAGCTCGATGCGTTCGGCAGGCGTCGTGCGGCGGCGATGAGGACGGCGCCGCGACCGCAGCCGAGATCCAGCACCTGCTCAGTTCCGGTGAGGTGTTCGGCGGCGAGCAACCGCTCCCAGACTCGCAGCTTTCCCCGAGCGGTGGTGTGCAGGAAGACCATCGCTTGCGCGAACCAGACGACCGCCGGCACCAACCACCAGGGCGTGAGCGCGACGAGGGCCAGACAGACCAGGCCGGCGGCGATCATCAGCGACGGCACGTAGGGAGCATCCACGCCGTAACGGAACAGCGACGCCCGACGCTCGGGTTCAGCCTGCATGGGCAGACTGTGCCACCGACCGCCACCGGCTGGGGTCGGTACGCTCGCCCCGTGCGTCGATTCCCGCTGGTGCCAGCCACGACCGGCGACCTCGAGCTGGGCGACCTGTTCGCCGTCCCGCTGAAGGGCGGTGATCTGTCGGTGTTCCAAGTGCGCGGGCTCAAGGGGTCCGGAGCGGGCGCCTACACGCACTTCGTGGCCGGGATCGTCGACTGGCGCGCGCCGGCACTGCCGGTCGGCTTCGACCTGCGCGGACGACGTGCGCTGGCCGAGGGGGTCGTCCGGTTCGAGGTCTTCGCGGCCGGCCGCGCCGAAGTGTTCGGCAACAGCGACGAGGTGGTCCCGCCCGTCGCGTGGTCGGAGCTGGCGAAGGACTTCACGGCCGGCACCAGCACCGAGGTGTGGGCCTGGAAGAGCCTGCGCCGCCGGGCCGAGCTGGCGCTCAAGAAGAGCAAGCCCGGCTGAGGGTCAGAGGGCCTTGACGGCGGAGACCACCTTGGTCAGCGAGTCCTTGGCGTCGCCGAACAACAGGGTGGTCTTCGGGTCGTAGAGCAGCTCGTTCTCGATGCCCGCGAAGCCCGGCCGCATGGACCGCTTGAGGAACACCACCTGCTGCGCCTGGTCGACCTCCAGGATCGGCATGCCGTAGATCGGCGCTCCCGGCGTCGTCTTGGCGGCCGGGTTCACCACGTCGTTGGCCCCGACGACGAGGGCGACGTCCGCGGTGCGCAGCTCTGGGTTGATCAGCTCCATCTCCTTCAGCGCCTCGTAGGGCACGTTGGCCTCGGCCAGCAGCACGTTCATGTGCCCTGGCATCCGCCCCGCAACCGGGTGGATGCCGTACAGCACCTCGATGTCGCGGGCTTCCAGCAGCTCGGCGAGCTCGCGGATCGTGTGCTGCGCCTGTGCGACGGCCAGCCCGTAGCCGGGCACGATGACCACCTTGCGCGCGTAGCCGAGCAGGATTGCGACGTCGTCCGCGCTGCCCGAGCGCACCGGCCGCTCCGGACCCGTGCCGGCCATGACGGCCGTCGACGGGCGGAAGGCACCGAACAGGATCGAGGTCACCGACCGCCCCATCGCGGCCGCCATCAGCCGAGTCAGGATCGTGCCGCTCGCACCGACCAGCGTTCCCGCGACCAGCAGCAGGGTGTTGTTCAGCACGTAGCCGCTGGCCGCGACGGTCAGGCCGGTGAACGCGTTGAGCAGCGAGATGACGATCGGGACGTCGGCCCCGCCCACCGGCAGGACGAACAGCACGCCGACCAGCAGCGAGACCAACGCCAGCAGGGCCAGCGTCCACGCCTCGGGCTGACCGTCCGAGCCTTGGACGACGACCGTGACCGCGAGCGCGACGGCGACGGCCAGCGACCCGCCGAACAGGTACTGGCCGCCCTTGATGGTGACCGGTCGGGTGGTCATCAGCTCCTGCAGCTTGGCGAACGTCACGCAGGAGCCGCTGAACGAGACGCAGCCGACCAGCACGGTGAAAGCCCCTGCGGCAGCGGCGATCCCGCCCGCGTCCGCCTCCAGCGTCAGCTCGAGCCCGGCGACCAGCGCAGCGGCAGCGCCGCCGACGCCGTTGAACAGCGCGACCAGTTGCGGCATCTGGGTCATGGCGACCCGTCGCGCCGCCGGCACCCCGACCGCGCAGCCGACTGCGATGGCGACCAGGATCGGCACGACGTGGTCCATGTCCTCGGACAGGAACGCGGTCACGACGGCCAGCACCGCGCCCCCGGCGCCGATCAGGTTGCCGCGTCGCGCCGTCCCGGGCGACGAGAGTCCCTTGAGAGCCAGGACGAAGCAGGCCGCGGCGATCAGGTAGAACAACGCCGTCCAGTTCGCGGAGAGCAGGCTCATCGAGAACCCCCGCCCGACGAGCGGCCCTTGAACATCTCGAGCATCCGGTCGGTCACCACGAAGCCGCCGACCATGTTCACGGTGGCCAGCACGACCGCCAGCAGCCCGAGCGCCAGCCCGAGCCCGGACGACGTCCGTCCGGTGACCAGGATCGCGCCGACCAGGATCACACCGTGGATCGCGTTGGCCCCGCTCATCAACGGCGTGTGCAGGGTCGTCGACACCTTCGAGACGACCTCGAAGCCCACGAAGACCGACAGCACGAAGAGCGTCAGCATGGTCATGCCGTCCATCAGGATCCCTCCTCCAGCAGCAGGCGGGTGGGTTCGTGCAGCACGTCGCCCGCATGCGTCACGCACGCGCCGGCGAGCACCTCGTCGTCCAGGTCGACCACCAGCTCGCCGTCGCCGGACACCATGAGCGCCAACAGGTTCGTCAGGTTCTTGGCGTACAACCGGCTGGCGTCCACCGGCATCGCCGAGGCGGCGTCGGCCATCCCGACCTGGATGACCCGACCGACCTGGATCGCCTCTCCCGCAATGGATCCCTCGACGTTGCCGCCGCTCTCCGCGGCCAGGTCGACGACCACCGAACCCGGCTTCATCGCCGCGACCATCTCCCGGGTGACCAGCAGCGGCGCGGGTCGCCCGGGGACGGCGGCGGTGGTGATCAGCGCGTCGGACCTGGCCACGAACGGCGCGAGCAGCTCGCGCTGGCGGGCCGCCCGATCCTCGCCCATCTCGCGCGCGTAGCCGCCGGCGCCCTCGATCGACTCCAGGTCGAGCTGGACGAAGGTCGCGCCCATCGAGCGCACCTCGTCCGCGGACGCCGGGCGCACGTCGTACGCCTCGACCACCGCACCCAGCCGCTTGGCCGTCGCGATGGCCTGCAGTCCGGCCACGCCGGCGCCCAGCACCAGGACCCTGGCCGGCGGCACCGTGCCTGCCGCGGTCATGAACAACGGGAAGAACCGCGGCAGCCGCATAGCCGCCTCGAGCGCGCAGCGGTAGCCGCCCACCAGCGCCTGCGAGGTCAGTGCGTCCATCGACTGGGCGCGCGAGATGCGCGGCACCAGCTCGACCGAGAACGCAGTGACCTGCGCGTCGCGCAACGCACGCACGCCGTCCGGTTCAGCGGACGGCGAGAGGAACCCGACGGTCACGGCGCCGGGTTTGAGCCGGGCGATGTCGGCGGGCAGCAGCGGGCGAACGTGCAGGACGACGTCCGCCCCGGCCAGCACGTCGCCGTCCACGACCTGGGCGCCCACCGCACGGTAGGACTCGTCGTCGGAAAGGGCCTGTGCGCCGGCTCCGGACTGCACCACGACGACATGCCCGGCCTGGACGAGCGGCGCCACCGTGTCGGGCACGGCCGCGACGCGTCTTTCCCCCGGGCGGGTCTCGGCGGGTACGGCGATCCTCATACCCAGGCAACCTAGGGGTTCAAGCGCTTCCAGCACGACATGCGGTACGTCACACGCCCAAGGAGTGGGCACCGGGCGCCGTCCGAGGGCCTAGAGCTGCGGTGCGACTGCGGCCGCGATCAGCTCGATGTGGGCCAGGTCGGCCAGGTCGAGCACCTGCAGGTAGAACCGGGTGGCGCCGAGCTCGGCGTAGTGACCGATCCGGTCGACGACCTCCGACGGGGTGCCGGCGAGGGCCGTGGCCCGGAGGTCATCGAGGTCCCGGCCGATCGCCGCCGCGCGCCTGGTCAGCTCGGCCTCGTCGCGACCGACGCAGATCGGGTGGGCCACGGACAGCACGAGCTCACGGCCGGTCAGCTCGCACGCTGCACGCACCCGGTCGAACGCCTCGGCGGTGTCCGCCACGGAGGAGAACCCCCGGTTGAACTCGTGCGCGTAGGTGGCCGCCAGGCGCGGCGTCCGGTTGGCGCCCCCACCTCCGATGATGATCGGTAACGGCGACTGGACCGGGCGCGTCAGGGCCGGGTTGTCGCTGAGCCGGTAGTGCTCGCCGTCGAAGTCGAACGGACCCTCGCTCGTCCACAGACCCTGCAGGATCTGCAGCTGCTCCTCGAAGCGGTCGAAGCGCTCGCCGAACGTGCCGAACGGCAGGCCGAACGCGCTGTGCTCGGCCTCGTACCAGCCCGTGCCCAGGCCCAGCTCCACGCGACCGCCGCTCATCTGGTCGACCTGCGCGACGCTGACTGCGAGCGGGCCGGGCTGGCGGAAGGTGGCCGAGCTGACCAGTGTGCCGAGCCGGATCCGGCTGGTCTCGCGGGCGAGCCCGGCCAGGGTGACCCACGAGTCCGTCGGGCCGGGGTGCCCGTCGACCCCCATAGCCAGGTAGTGGTCGCTGCGGAAGAAGCCGTCGAAACCCGCGTCCTCGGCGCACTTGGCGACCGCGAGCTGGTTGTCGTAGGTCGCGCCCTGCTGGGGCTCGATGAAGATGCGCAGGTCCATGCCGCTCAGGCTAGTTGTGCAGGTACATGTAGCCGAGCATCAGGACCGCGACCACGAGGGCGCCGAGCAGCAGGGCCGCCCCGGCATCCCGCTGGTGCTCGCGCTCGTTCTGCGGCTGGTGGTTGTTGCTCATGCGGACTCCCGAGATCGTCGGACCGTCCACCCCCTCTGACCTACGGAACCGTAACCTACTCCGAGTAAGGTCGTCAAGGTGCCACCATGCCCTCATGACCGACGACCAGCACGACGACAGCACGGCTGACCTCGACCCTCCTTCGCCGTTGGACCTGCTGGTCTGGGACGCGCCGAACATCGACATGACGCTGTCCAACGTCATCGGCGCCAAGCCGTCGCCCTCCTCGCGGCCCCGCTTCGACGCCATCGCGCGCTGGTTCGTGGACACGGCGCAGGACCGGGAGGTCGAGGGCAGCGTCTTCGCGAACATCCCGCCGGCCGCGGCCACCGGCATGCGCGGCTGGATCGAAGCCATCCGGTCGTTCGGCTACGCGGTGTTCGCCAAACCCAAGCTGCACCCGGACGACGACGTCGACCTCGACATGCTCGCGCACATCGCGGACCGGGCCGCTCAGCGACGGCTGGTCCGGCTGATCGTGGCCAGCGGGGACGGCCGGAACTTCCTCGAACCACTGGAGGGGCTGGCCCGCGACGGCGTGCAGGTCATCGTCCTGTCGTTCAGCGAGGTCGCCGGTTACGCGCTGGACTCCGACCTGCTGACCTTCATCGACCTGGAGGACGTGCCGGGCGCGTTCATCACTCCGCTGGACCGGGTACGACTGGACGCACTGCCACCCGAGGGCGCCTGGCTGCGGCCGAGCCGGTCGATGCGGGAGGTCGCAGCTGGGTGAGCCGGTGCGGCGGCGCGCGCGTCGCCTCGATGCCGGCCGCGCCTGCCTGGCCTACTCTGGACGGACCCGACTGCGGACCACCGGAAAGGCCCTGCACATCACCGAGACGACCCGACGCGCCGCTCGTCCCGTGGCGCGGGCCCCGCAGTCCCGGCCGTCGCACCGACGCCCGGGGCCGTCGGCGCGTGTGCGCCGACGGCGCAGCCTGCTGGTGCTGCTGCTGGTCGTCGTCACGATCCTCGGCGTCACCAGGCTGCTCGGCCGCGACTCCAGCGACGCCCACCCGAGCCGGGACGCGGCTGCGCAGCTGCCGGACGGCGGTTCGGCCGGCGGCGGTGGCCAGGTGACGGCGTCCTCCGGGCCGACCGCGTCCGGTGCGCCGGCCGCCCGCACCCCCAGGCTGCTCGGCGAGGTCGCCCTGCTCGGCCCGCACACCCTCGCCACCGTGCCGGCCGGCACCACCAAGGCGGTCGTCGTGCGCGGCGACGGCCGGACGACCGCGACGGCGACCATCGAGCTCTACGAGCTGGTCAAGGGCGCGTGGACGAAGCAGTCCTCATGGCGCGGGCACCTGGGGGCCAAGGGCTGGACTGGCGACCACCGCGAGGGCGACCTGCGCACACCCGCCGGTACCTACACGCTCTCGGACGCCGGCGGGCGGTTGGCCAACCCGGGCACGAAGCTGCCGTACCACCGCTCACCCCACTTCGTACCCACCGGTTCCAGCGTCTTCGGCGACTCACTGGCCGGCAGCTTCGACTACGTGATCGCGATCGACTTCAACCGCCGGACCGGCGTCTCGCCGCTGGACGGCACGCACCCGCAGGGCGATGCGCGGGGCGGCGGCATCTGGCTGCACGTCGACCACGACGGGCCGACCCACGGCTGCGTCTCGGTCCCGCGGGAGGGGATGAAGGCCCTGCTGCGGGCTCTCACCCCCCAGGACCACCCGGTCGTGATCATGGGCGACAAGTCCTTGCTCGCCACCTAAGGCTTGCTCCCCTCCGCCCGCCTTGCTCCACCCAACCCGCCTTTTGCTCGCTGAGAAGCGGTTCTGCGGGAGCAAAGCGGGTTGGGGGGAGCAACCTAGGTGGGCCTACGGCCGGTACGGTCGGACGGTGAGCGGGAGGGCGCAGGTGAGCTTTGGACGGCGCGACGTCCTCGCCGCGGCGGAGCGCATCCACGGGCACGTGCGACGCACCCCAGTGGCCCAGGTGGCGGGGAGCGTGCTGGGCGTCCGCGGCAGCGCCGAACCGGTCTGGCTCAAGCTCGAGATGCTGCAGCACTCCGGGTCGTTCAAGGCACGCGGAGCCTTCAACCGGGTACTGGCCGCCCGCCACGCAGGGCAGCTGCCGACTGCCGGGGTGATCGCAGCGTCCGGCGGCAACGCCGGACTCGCCGTGGCGCACGTCGCCCGACAGCTGGGCGTGCCCGCCGAGATCCACGTCCCGATCACCGCACCGGCCGTGAAGGTCGCCCGCCTCGCGGCCCTGGGCGCCGTCGTCGTCCAGCAGGGCACCGAGTACGCGCAGGCCTACGAGTCGGCGCTGGCCGCGGCGGAAGAATCCGGCGCGCTGTTCTGCCACGCCTACGACCAGCCCGAAATCTGCGCGGGACAGGGCACCCTCGGCCTGGAGCTTCTCGAGCAGCTACCGGACGTCGACACCGTCCTCCTCGCCGTCGGCGGCGGAGGGTTGATGGCGGGCGTCGCCACCGCGCTGCGCAGCCGGGCGCGGGTGATCGGAGTCGAGCCGGAGGCGATCCCGACGCTCAATGCCGCACTGATGGTGGGTTGCGTCGTGGACGTCGACGTCAGCGGCATCGCGGCTGACTCGTTGGGGGCGCGACGGCTGGGCGACATCGCGTTCGCTGCTGCGGTCGACTGCGAGGTGCGCTCGGTGCTGGTCAGCGACCAGGCGATCGTCGAAGCGCGACAACGGCTCTGGCGCGAGCTGCGACTGGTCGTCGAGCACGGCTGTGCCGCTGCGGTCGCCGCCCTGGCCACCGGTGCCTATCGTCCCGGTCCTGCTGAGCGGGTCGGGGTGGTGCTCTGCGGCGCCAACACCGACCCCGCCGATCTGGGCTGACCCGTGGCCGGTCCGCAGGTGGTAGCGCTGGTGGTCTCCCCCGGCCACAACTACTGGTTCCACTCGCCGGACCCGTCCGTCGGCGTCGGCCCGCACCCGACGGTCTATCCCGATCACGTCGATCTCGTTGCCGGGCAAGGGATTCGCGGCGACCGCTTCTACGGCAAGGTGTCCCGGTTGGCGTCCGCGGTCAGCTTCTTCGCGGCCGAAGCACTGGAGGCGGTCGAGGACGAGCTCGGGCTCGCCAGTGGTTCGCTCGACCCGCGGCTGACCCGGCGCAACGTCATCGTCCGCGGCATCGACCTGAACACCCTGCGGCACAATACTTTCAGCCTGGACACCGGGGACGGACCGGTGCAGTTCGAGGCAGCCGGCGAGACCTCGCCGTGCGCCTGGATGGACGACCAGCTGGCCCCGGGCGCCCGAGACGCGCTACGCGGGCGTGGTGGGTTGCGCGCCAACCCGACCACCTCCGGGGTGCTGCGAGTCGGACCCGCACGGCTGGTCACGGACGTCGAGCAGGACCCGGCCCGGGCCGGTGACCGGGTGCGCCGGCGCTCCCGACTCCCGTGAGCCCCGGCCCGAGCGGGGCTACCGGGTGCGGACGACGAGGCTGGGCAATCCTGCCCGATCAGCGGAACCGGCGCAGCCGCAGGCTGTTCGTCACCACGAAGACCGAGCTGAGACCCATCGCCGCACCGGCCACCATCGGGCTCAACAGGCCCGCAGCCGCGACCGGGATCGCGGCGACGTTGTACGCGAAGGCCCAGACCAGGTTGCCCTTGATGGTGCGCAGCGTCGCCCGGGACAGCCGGATGGCGTCCGCCGCGAGGCGCAGGTCGCCGCGCACCAGCGTCAGGTCGGAGGCCTCGATCGCGACGTCGGTTCCGGTACCCATCGCGATGCCGAGATCGGCCGCCACCAGTGCCGCCGCGTCGTTGACCCCGTCGCCCACCACCGCGACGACCGCCCCCTGCGCCTGGAGGCGGCGCACCACGTCCAGCTTGCCGACCGGCAGCATTTCGGCCACCACGTCGTCCGGTTCGATCCCCACCTCAGCGGCCACTGCGAGCGCTGTACGGCGGTTGTCGCCGGTGAGCAGGAGCGGCCGCAATCCCAGGCGCCGCAACGACTCCACCGCCTGCGGCGAGGTGTCCTTCACTCGGTCGGCAAGCACCAGCAGTCCGCGTGCCCGGGACTGCCAGGCTACCCAGACCACGGTGCTGCCGGCCTGCTCGGCGCGTTCCGCGGCGGCCAGCAGGACGTCGTCCAGGTCGATCCCTTCGGCCTGCAGCCAGCTGCGGCGCCCGACCTGCACCAGCCCTGCGGGCACGATGCCGTGCACCCCGAGCCCGTCCAGGCTGACGAACGACTCCACGGGCGCGGGGGCAGCGTCGCGGGCGGCGGCAAGCGCAACGGCCCGGGCGATCGGGTGCTCCGAGGCGTGCTCGACGGCACCGGCCAACGCCAGCACCTGCTTGGTCGACTCACCGTCGGCGGCGACGACGTCCTGCACGCTCATCCGACCGCTGGTCACGGTGCCGGTCTTGTCCAGCACGACGGTGTCCACCCGACGGGTGGACTCGAGCACCTGCGGACCCTTGATCAGGACGCCGAGCTGCGCGCCGCGTCCGGTGCCGACCAGCAGCGCAGTCGGGGTCGCGAGCCCCAGCGCGCACGGGCAGGCGATGATCAGCACCGACACCGCAGCGGTGACTGCCGCGGACGCCGAGGCACCGGACAGCAGCCAGCCCGCGAGGGTCAGCGCCGCCACCACGAGGACGAACGGCACAAAGACGCCGGACACCCGGTCCGCCAACCGCTGGACGTCGGCCTTGCCCGCCTGGGCCTGCTCGACGAGTCGGGCCATCTGGGCCAGCTGGGTGTCGGCACCGACCCGCTCTGCGCGGACGACGAGCCGGCCACCCGAGTTGAGAGTGGCGCCGACGACCTCGTCGCCGGGACGCACCTCGACCGGGACCGGCTCGCCGGTCAGCATGGACGCGTCGACGGCCGAGCTGCCTTCAACCACGACGCCGTCGGTGGCGACCTTCTCACCCGGCCGGACGACGAACAGGTCGCCGACGACGAGCGCTGACGCCGGAACCCGGCGCTCGGTCCCGCCGTCGAGCAGCGCTACGTCCTTGGCGCCGAGGCCGACCAGCGAGCGCACCGCCTCGCCGGAGCGGCGCTTGGCCCGCGCCTCGGCGTACCGGCCGGCCAGCAGCAGCACGGTGACGACGGCGGCCACCTCCAGGTAGCTCGCCTGATCGAGCCACCAGCCGGCGATCGACCACAGGTAGGCGGCGGCGACGCCGAGGCTGACCAGGGTGTCCATGGTCGCGGTGGCGTGCCGGGCGTTCAGCCAGGCGGCGCGGTGGAACGGCCACGCTCCCCACACCGCGACCGGTGTGGCCAGCGCGAGCGCCACCCAGCGCCAGCCGACGAACTGCAGCGCTGGGACCATGGACAGCAGCAGCACGGGCGCAGCCAAGACCGCCGAGACGACCAAGCGGCGACCGAGCGAGCGGATCTCGGCCAGCTGGTCGTCCTGGTCGACCGGTTGGCCGACCTGGTCAGCCCGGCGCGGCACGGCGCGGTAGCCGATCGCCTCGACGACCGCGACCAGCTCGGCGGTGGGGGTCGACGTGGCGGTGGCCACGGTCGCGGTCTCGGTGGCGTAGTTGACGGTGGCGGTCACCCCGTCGATCCGGTTGAGGCGCTGCTCGACCCGTGCGGCGCAGGACGCGCACGTCATGCCCCGGATGTCGAGCTCGACCTGGCTGCTGTTCATCGGACTCCCGCTCAGCTCGCCACGCCGGCGCTCACGAGCGCACCAGCCGGGCGATCGCGTCGGACGCCTCGCGCAGCTTGGCGTCGCCCCGCTCGCCACCTTCGGCGACCGCGTTCGCCACGCAGTGCGACAGGTGCTCGTCGAGCAGGCCGAGGGCGACCGCCTGCAGGGCCTTGGTCGCGGCGGAGACCTGGGTGAGGACGTCGATGCAGTACTGGTCCTGCTCGACCATCCGGGCGATCCCGCGCACCTGGCCCTCGATGCGGCGCAACCGCTTGAGGTGGGCCTGCTTGGTCTCGCTGTAGCCGGGGACCGCCGGGTCGGCCGACGGCGTGGTCGAGTCGAGGTCGAGGTCGAGGTCGGACACGGCAGGCTCCTGGGTCGGGACGAGTTCCGTCCTGACCCACTATACCCCTAGGGGGTAGTGCCGCCCATCCGTTGGTGATCGTGACGTAGTCGACGAACCCCATCGTGGCCCCAAAGGCCGTGTCGTAGGGTTGCGCTGGTTACCGACCAGTAGCATCATGGGAGTTACTGGTGGGTAACTGCACCCGCAGAGACCGCGCCGGCACGCAGCCGGGCCGCTAGCTGGAAGGACCGCGACCATGGGCCACTACAAGTCCAACGTCCGCGACATCGAGTTCACGCTCTTCGAGATGCTCGGGCGCGACGACCTGCTGGGCCATGGCCCCTACGGCGAGATCGACGGCGACACCGCGCGCGAGATGGTCCGCGAGGTGGCCCGGCTCGCCGAGCACGAGCTCGCCGAGAGCCTGCTCGACTCCGACCGCAACCCGCCGGTGTACGACCCGAAGACCTACGAGGTCACGGTGCCGCCCTCGTTCCGCAAGAGCTACCAGGCCTACCTGGACGCCGAGTGGTGGCGCACCGACATCCCCGCCGAGCTCGGCGGCACCGTCATCCCGCCGTCCCTGCGCTGGGCCATCGCCGAGCTGGTCCTGGGCTCCAACCCCGCCGTGCACATGTACTCCGCCGGCTTCGCCTTCGCCAAGGTGATGTACACCCTGGGCACGGACGAGCAGAAGGAGCTCGCCAAGCACCTGGTCGACAACCACTGGGGCGCCACCATGGTGCTCACCGAGCCGGACGCCGGATCGGACGTCGGCGCCGGCCGCACCAAGGCCGTGCAGCAGCCGGACGGCACCTGGCACATCAGCGGCGTCAAGCGCTTCATCACCAGCGCCGAGGCCGACTTCTACGACAACGTCGTGCACTTCGTGCTGGCCCGCCCCGAGGGTGCCGGCGCCGGCACCAAGGGCCTGAGCCTGTTCATCGTGCCGAAGTACCACGTCGACCTCGTGACCGGCGAGAAGGGCGAGCGCAACGGCGCCTTCGTCACCAACGTCGAGCACAAGATGGGGCTCAAGGTCTCCACCACCTGCGAGGTGCGCTTCGGCGAGGTCGACGCCATCCCAGCCGTCGGCACCCTGCTCGGCGAGGTGCACGACGGCATCGCGCAGATGTTCAAGATCATCGAGTTCGCCCGGATGATGGTCGGCACCAAGGCGATCGCCACCCTGTCCAGCGGCTATCTCAACGCTCTCGACTTCGCCAAGGAGCGGGTGCAGGGCGCCGACCTGACCCAGATGACGGACAAGGCGGCGCCGCGGGTGACCATCACGCACCACCCCGACGTCCGCCGTTCGTTGATGTTGCAGAAGGCGTACGCCGAGGGGCTGCGCGCGCTGGTGCTCTACACCGCCAGCCAGCAGGACACCGTGGACGTCGCCGCGCACAGCGGCGGCGGCAGCGAGGAGTTCGAGCCCGGCTCGGCCGCGGACATGGCCGTGCGGGTCAACGACCTGCTGCTGCCGCTGGTCAAGGGCTGCGGCTCGGAGCGGGCCTGGGTGCTGCTGGGCACCGAGTCGCTGCAGACCTTCGGTGGATCGGGCTTTCTGCAGGACTACCCCATCGAGCAGTACGTGCGCGACGCCAAGATCGACACCCTGTACGAGGGCACCACGGCGATCCAGGGCATGGACTTCTTCTTCCGCAAGATCGTGCGGGACAAGGGCCAGGCGCTCGGTCACCTGGCCACCCAGATCCAGGAGTTCGCCAAGGGTGGTGGCGGCGACCTCGGCACCGAGCGCGAGCTGCTCGGCAAGGCGCTCGAGGACGTGCAGGGCATCGTCGGCACGATGGTCGCCTCGCTGATGGCGTCCGACACCCGCCAGGGCGGCGACGTGACCAACATCTACAAGGTCGGACAGAACGCGTCCCGCCTGCTGCTGGCCACCGGTGACCTCGTCGTCGGCTGGCTGCTGCTGCGCCAGGCCGAGGTGGCCGGCGAGGCGCTGAAGGGCGAGGTCTCCAAGGCCGACAAGGCGTTCTACACCGGCAAGATCGCCGCGGCGTCGTTCTTCGCCCGGACGGTGCTGCCGAAGATCGCCGCTGAGCGCGCTATCGCCGAGGCCATGGACAACGCGCTGATGGACGTCCCGGAGGACGCCTTCTGAGTCACCCGATCGGATGAATCGGCCGAAACCTGCCCTTTTCGAAATGCGGTCCGAAGCCCCCTGTGAGTAACTGAGAGCCTTCGAGGGCAGCACTGACCCTCACGAGCTGGAGGTACTGACAATGGGCATCGGCGCGAGCGTCTTCTTGATCGCCGTCGGCCTCATCCTGGCACTGGCCGTGAACGTGGACATCTCGGGGCTGGACATCGCGGTCATCGGATGGATCCTGGTAGCGGCCGGCGCACTCGGCCTCATCCTGACCCTGGTGATCTTCGCCCCACGGCGCAGGCGAGCGGTCAATGGTGGCGTGGTCGAGGAGCGCCGCGTCTACGACGACCGCGACGTCGTCTGAACGAACCTCCGCAGCAAGGGCCGGCTCCAGCGTGGAGCCGGCCCTCGCGCGTTCCTGACATTGCCGCGATGGCCGAAGCCTCCGCGGCCGCACTGCGCCGTCAGGCCCTCACAGGTCAGGCACCTCGCAGGTCGAGATGCAGCACGGTCGGGGAACCTGGCGCCAGTTGCACCGGGATGCCCCAGTCCTGCTGGTAGAGGTGGCACGCAGCGAACTCGGGAACCTCGCCGGTCTCGGGGTCGCCATCGCAGGCGGCGGCCTGCACGCTCACGTGCAGCACCCCGCCGTCGGGCAGATCAGCCAGCCGCAGCGTTCGACGCAGCCCCGGCTCGCTGCCGGCTCCGTCGAGAAGCAGCTCAGGTGGCGTCGCGCCGACCACCAGCCGGGACGGGTCGCCGTATCGGTGGTCCAGCTTCTGACCCGTCGGCGGGACGAACCCGACGATCAGCTCGACCGTGCCCGGCGCCAGGTCGGTGGCCGGGCGCTGGGTCCGCCGGGCACCGCCGTCCATCCGCTGCGCGTCGGCCGGCACCGCCACCCGTGTCAGCCGGTGCGCCGCGGACTCGACGACCACCAGCACCGGATCGCCGGAGGTTGCGTCCACCACGGCGTCGCTCGGCTCGAGCAGGCCGGTGGCCAGCGTGGTCACCTCGCCGGACAACGGGTCGAACCGCCGCACCGCGCCGTTGTAGGTGTCGCACAAGGCGACCGAGCCGTCCGGCAGCACCGCGACGCCCAACGGGTGCTGCAGCAGTGCCTGCGCGGCGGGGCCATCCACGTGCCCGAAGTCGAACAGACCGGTGCCGACGTCGGTCAGCACCTCGAACCGGGAGCCGTCCACCTCGCGGGCGTGCACGTGCCGCAGCGCGGAGGTCTCGGAGTCCGCCACCCACAGCGTCGCGCCGTCCGCCGAGACGGCCAGACCGGACGGCTGGGCGAACCACGCGTCCGCCGCGCCGCCGTCCCGGATTCCCTCGGCGCTGGTCCCCGCGAGCACCTCGACGGTGCCGGCGACCGGGTCGAACCGCCAGAGCTGGTGGGTGCCGGCCATCGCGACCACCACCGCGTCGTCGAACCACGCGAGGTCCCACGGCGACGAGAGGTCTTGTGCTGCAGCGGATCCGCCGCCAGATCGCTGGCGCAGCTGGCGTCCGGTGCCGGCCACCGTGCTGACCCGCCCGTCGGACAGTCGCAGTCCACGCAGCGCATGGTTCACGGTGTCCGCGACCACCACGTCGTAGCCGACCTGCGCGGCCACGGCCTCGGGCAGCTGCAGCAGCCCCTGCGGCTCGCTCAGCTGAGCCTGGGCGGCCATGCCGTCCGCCGGACCCCTTGTGCCAGAACCGATCCGCCGGCGCTCGGTGACCAGGTCGGCATCCAGCTCGACCAGCTGATGGTGGGCCGTGTCGCTGACCAGGAACCTGCCCTCGGGCAGCGCGAGCAGCTTGCCCGGGAAGCGCAGCGACGTGGACGGCGGCGCCGGCGGCACGTACGGACCGCTGCCCCGGTGCAGCGTGCCCTTGACGTCGTGCTCGGCCACCAGCTCGTCGAGCAGGATGGCGAGCCCGTGCGCGTGACCCTCGCCGGACAGCTGGGCGACCACGTAGCCCTCGGGATCGATCACCGTCAGCGTCGGCCAGGCCCGTGCCGCGAAAGCCTTCCAGGTCACCAGATCCGGGTCGTCCAGCACCGGATGACGCACCTCGTACCGCTCGACCGCCGCCACCAGCGCGTCGGCGTCCGCCTCGTGCTCGAACTTCGGCGAGTGCACGCCGATGGTGACCAGCACGTCGCCGTTCTTGTCCTCCAGCGGGCGCAGCTCGTCCAGCACGTGCAGGCAGTTCACGCAGCAGAAGGTCCAGAAGTCGAGCAGCACGATCTTGCCGCGCAGGCCGGCCAGGCTGAGCGGCTCACCGCCAGTGTTCAGCCAGCCGCGCCCGGTCAGCTCGGGGGCGCGGACGCGGGCGCGGGTTGGGCTCGACATGGTGATCACATCCTACGAAGCACGCTCACTCGGTCTCGTCGTCGCCCCGAGCGCGAGCGTCAGCATCGGCCCTGGCCTGCAGGCGCATCAGGTAGACCTGGACGAATGCGGTGCCGATCAGACCGCCAACGAACAGCTGCACGGCAAGCGCGTCGTTACCGGCCAGGGCGATGGCCCACGAGACCAGGCTCGCGGCCAGCAGCAGCACCCACATCACCGGCGCACCGGTGTTGACCACGTAGCGCGTCATGCTGCCTGAGCGGCGGTACGAGATCGGCAGCAGCACCACGGAGATGGCCGCGAACACGAGGAACGCCACGGACTACAGCCGCCGATCAGCGAGCACCGGGAACCGCCCGCGCACGCCGGCCAGACCCGCGACGTCCAGCTCGACGGACAGCACCTGCGCACCGTCGCCCGCCTCGGCCAGCACCTCACCGCTCGGCCCGACGACCTGGCTGGCACCGCCCATGGCGTGCCCGCTGTGCGTGCCGGCCGTGTTGCAGGCGACCACGAAGACCTGGTCCTCGATCGCCCTGGCGCGGCTGAGCAGCGTCCAGTGCCCTACTCGGGCAGCCGGCCAGGCCGCGGGCATCACGACGACCTGCGCGTCGGCGTCCAGCAACCGCCGGAACAGCTCGGGGAACCGCAGGTCGTAGCAGGTCGCCAACCCGAGCCGGACGGCGTCCCCGCCGGTTGCGGACTGCGGGACGTCTAGCACCACGACGTCCTCGCCGGCCTCCAGCAGCTTCGGCTCGCCCTCACCGAAACCGAACCGGTGCACCTTGCGGTAGGTGCCCAGCAGCGCGCCGTCCGGGCCGAACACGAGCGAGGTGTTCCACAGGCCGCGGCCCTGCGCACCGCGGTCCGCGCCGTCGGGTGCCCGCTCGATGATCGAACCGGCGTGCAGCACCACACCGGCGTCGCGGGCCGCCGCGCTCATCGCGATGGCGGTCGGGCCGTCCAGCGTCTCGGCCCGGTCCGCCCACAGCCGGTACGAGAAGCCCTCGGGTGCCCACAGCTCGGGCAGCACGACGAGGTCGTGGCCGGCCAGGGCCCGGACCTGAGCCGCGACGCGCTCGATGCGATCCCGGACCGGCTCGCCGTCGCCGTACTCGACCTGCACCACGGCCACCCTCACCGGCGGACCTCCCTGTCGTCGTCGTGCGCGGCCAGCTCGGCCAGCCGGGCGTTGTACTCCGTCAGCTCGGCCTCGCCGTCCCGGTCGGCCTGGCGGTCGCGCCGCTTGGCCTCCCGGTCGTCCGACCGGACCCAGGCGATCGCGATGCCCATGCCGAGCAGCAGCACCGGCAGCTCACCGACCCCCCACGCGACCGCGCCACCGTACTGCTGGTCGGCCAGTGGCGAGCGCCCCCAGGTGCGGCCCAGCTGGGTGAGCACGTCCGGCGCGAGCAGCTGGCTGCCCTGCACGAGCGCGACGCCGAAGAAGGCATGGAACGCCATCGTGGCGAACAGCAGCAGCAGCCGCATCGGGTACGGCGGGCGGGCCGGCCCGGGGTCGACGCCGATCATCACGTTCGCGAACAGGTA
Organism: Angustibacter sp. McL0619; assembly: GCF_049994355.1. Classification (NCBI taxonomy): domain Bacteria; kingdom Bacillati; phylum Actinomycetota; class Actinomycetes; order Kineosporiales; family Kineosporiaceae; genus Angustibacter; species Angustibacter sp. McL0619. Next base: position 4,655,070 of record NZ_CP188257.1, read on the forward strand.
GCCCACCAGCAGGAAGTGCGAGTTCATCAGCACGTGGCCGGTGTGCGTGCGCAGCGACAGCCCGAACAACGGCGAGTAGTAGAAGGCGATGAGGCTGCCCGCGAACAGCGCGCAGGCGACCAGCGGATGGCCGAGGACGGCCAGCACCCGGGAGTGGACGACGCTCAGCAGCCACTCGCGCGGACCGCGGCTGCCGTCCTGGCGGGCCGGCAGGGCGCGCAGCGCGAGCGTCACCGGTGCGCCCAGCACGAGCAGCGCGGGCACGACCATCGACATGGTCATGTGGCCCATCATGTGCGCGCTGAACAGCACGCGTCCGTAGATTCCGGGCGCGCCACCCGTGGCCCAGACCAGCACCAGGCAGCCGGCCACCCAGGAGACCGTCCGCAGCACCGGCCAGCCGTCGCCGCGGCGGGTCAGCCGTGCGGCGCCGACGAGGTAGAGCACGAGCAGCAGGCCGGCCACCGTCGTCCAGAGCAGGTCCAGCCGCCACGCGGTCAGCCAGGACGCCAGGTGCAGCGGCGCCGGCATCGGGTAGCCGGTGAGCACCAGGGCCGCGTCCGTGCTGACCGTCTCCGCCCGGGGCGGTGCGCTGTTGGCCAGCGCCACGGCGACGCCGATGGCCACTCCCATCACGACCAGCTCAGCGGACACCAGCCGCCAGAACGCCGCCCGGGCAGACGCCGCAGCACCCTGTGCCGCAGCGGTCGTGGCCTCGATCGCCGCGATGGTACGGCGTCGGTGCAGCAGGCCGGCGAGGCCGAGCAGCAGCAGCGCGACGACCTTGGCGATCACCAGCAGGCCGTACCGGGTGGCCAAGCCCTCCCAGCCGCCCAGGCGCAGCCAGGCGTTGACCGCACCGGACGCCGCGACGGTGACGAACGCCCACAGCGCCATCGTCGAGTAGCGCCGCACCACGGCGATCTGGCCGCCGCGCACCGAACCTCGAAGCAGCACCAGCGCGGCCAGCCCGCCGACCCACACCGTGACGCCGACCAGATGGAACGCGAGGCTGTCGACGGCGGCCTCGTGGTCCAGCGAGCCCGCGGCGTGGCCGGTCAGGGCCACCGGCAGCAACGCCCCGACGGCCAGCACGGCCATCCAGCCGACGGTGTTCACTCGCGTGGCCACGATCGCGCCGGTCGCGACGACCACCACGACCAGCGAGCTGATCAGCAGCGAGCGCAGCAGGTCGATCTGGGTGATGAACTGGCCGAGCTGCTCGGCGAACCCCGGCGCACCCGGCGCGATGCCAGCCAGCCGGGCGTAGCTCAGCACCAGCACGGCACCACCGGCCGCCGCCCACACCAGCGCCGTCCCGCCGGCCAGCCGGACCATCGCGAGGGTGACGCCCTCGAGCTGCGGGGAGCCGGCACCGCGCGCCGCCGGGCCCGCCCCACGGCGTCCCGTGCCGTTCGGTGGCAGTGCGACCGCGGCCAGCACGAGCAGTCCGACCGTCAGGCTCGCGGCGACGTCGCTGAGCACCCGGACCAGCGGCAGGCCCCACCGAGTCAGCGCTCCGGCGTCGGCCAGCGCGAGCGAGTCACTCGCGCCCGTGAGCAGCAGTCCGGCCACCGCGGCGAGCACGGCAGCCGCCGTGATCGTCGCCGCCACCGTGGTGAGCCGCAGCCCACGGGGGAGCGTCTCGGTGGCGGCCATGTCTCAAAGGGTAGGCGCCGAACCGAAGGCGATTTGCTCCAGAGTCGGAACAGGGTGCACTCTGGAGCGGTTGTTTGTATCAAGCAACTATTCATGGATGCCGAAGGAAACACGTATGTCCGATCTCGTCCCCGCTACAGCCGAGCTCGGCGAGCAGGTCGTGAGGCTGACCCGGCAGATGGGTGCGCTGAAGGCCCACGCGTCGTCCAAGCACCGGCACGGCGTCGAGTGGTCGTCGTACGTGCTGCTCTTCCACCTCGTCAAGCACGGCCAGCCCATGCGGGCGAGCCTGCTCGCCGAGGTGGTCTGCGCGGACCCGTCCACGATCAGCAGGCAGACCGCCTCGCTGGTCGAGAACGGGCTCGTGGAGAGACGTCCCGACCCGGACGACGGTCGCGCGGCTCAGCTCGTCGCCACCACCAAGGGACGGGAGCTCTACGCGCAGGTGCGGACCAACCGCGACGAGCTGTTCGCCGGCGTCCTGGCGGACTGGCAGGCGGACGACGTCCGCCAGCTGGCCACCTTGCTCGACCGCTTCACCACTGACCTCGAACGGCACCGCCCCCACTTGCTCAAGCAGATCGAAACTCAGGAGACCGCATGACCACCGACGCCCCGGCGTCCATCGAGTCCGTGGACGACGGAGGTCTGTCCCACCGACAGATCATGACCATCCTCGCCGGCCTGATGATGGGGATGTTCCTGGCCGCACTGGACCAGACCATCGTCGCCACCGCCATCCGCACGATCGCCGACGACCTGAACGGGCTGTCCGTCCAGGCCTGGGTGACCACCGCGTACCTCATCACGTCGACGATCGCGACGCCGCTGTACGGCAAGCTGTCCGACATCTACGGGCGCAAGCCGCTCTTCATCACCGCGATCTCGATCTTCGTCATAGGGTCACTCGCCTGCTCGTTCGCCACCTCGATGTACCAGCTCGCGGGATTCCGTGCGCTGCAGGGCATCGGCGCCGGCGGCCTGTTCTCCATGGCGCTGGCGATCATCGGCGACATCGTGCCGCCGCGTGAGCGCGCCAAGTACCAGGGCTACTTCCTCGCGGTCTTCGGCACCTCGAGCGTGCTCGGCCCGGTCGTCGGCGGGTTCTTCGCCGGCCAGGCCACGATCCTGGGCATCACCGGCTGGCGCTGGGTGTTCCTGGTCAACGTGCCGATCGGTATCGCGGCCCTGTTCGTGGTGAACCACACGCTCAACATCGCGCACCACCCGCACCCGCACCGGATCGACTGGAAGGGCGCCGTCGCGCTCACCGTGGGCCTGGTGCCGCTGCTGACCGTCGCCGAGCAGGGCCGCTCGTGGGGCTGGGACTCGCCCTGGGCGATCACCTGCTACGTCATCGGCCTGATCGGTGTGGCCGCGTTCTTCCTCGCCGAGCGTTCGATGGGTGACGAGGCGCTGATCCCGCTGCGGCTGTTCAAGGACCGCACGTTCTCGATCAGCACCGCCTCGAACGTCGTGCTGGGCATGGGCCTGTTCGGTGGCGTCTCGGTGCTGCCGCTCTACCTGCAGATCGTCAAGGGCTCGACCCCGACGCAGGCCGGCCTGCAGTTGCTTCCGCTGACCCTGGGCATCATGGCCGGCTCGATCGCCTCGGGCCAGCTCATCTCGCGCACGGGCAAGTACCGGATCTTCCCGATCATCGGTGCCTCGCTGATGCTGGTCGGCCTGCTGCTGTTCGCCCAGGTCGGCGCGGACACGCCCATCGCGCAGACCATGGTCGTCATGCTGATCTTCGGTCTGGGCCTGGGTAACTGCCTGCAGCCGCTGGTGCTCGCCATCCAGAACGCGGTCTCGCCGCGGGACATCGGTGTCGGAACGGCGTCCGCGACGTTCTTCCGGCAGATCGGCGGCACGCTCGGCGTCGCGATCTTCCTGTCGATCCTGTTCAGCAGCCTGCCGAAGAACATCGCGGCGGCCTTCAGCTCGGCGAAGAGCTCGCCGGACTTCCTCGCTGCGATCAGCGACCCCAAGAACGCCGAGTTCGCCAAGCAGCTCAAGTCCGGTGCCGTGGGCGGCTCCAGCTCGACGCTGAACGACTCGTCGTTCCTGAACGGCCTGGACGAGCGCCTGGCGCACCCGTTCCTGGTCGGCTTCTCCGAGTCGATGCAGCTGGTGTTCCTCAGCGCGGCCGTCGTGGTGGCCATCGGGCTGGTCGTGGTGTGCTTCCTGCCGGCGAAGGAGCTGCGCACCGTGTCGGGTCTGCAGGCCGCGCAGGCCGAGCGCGAGGCCGCTGCCCTCGAGGCGGGCCCCGCCCTCTAACCCCCGCACCTACCGCGCCCGCGTCGCGCGAAACAAGAGAAGTGGGGTATCTGAGCCACCTCAGGTGCCCCACTTCTCCTGTCTCGCCGAGCCTGTGGACAGGCGACGACACCGCGCAGGGGGTTCTGTCAGGGTCTGCTGGTGCCTGCAGCCAGCCAGCTTCCTGACGCCCTGATCGGCCGACCGTTCACCGTCGCGGACGCACTCGCACTCGGAGTGCCGCGAGACGTACTGCGGGGCAAGAGGTTTCGCAGCCCGTTCAGAGGCGTCCGGGTTCCCGCGGAACTGGAGGACACGCTGGCGACGCGTTGCCTTGCCGCCGCGCTGGTACTGCCGAAGGACGCCGTCTTCAGCCACTCAACGGCCGCCAGACTGCACGCGCTGCCCGTTCCCGGGGCTTGGCCGGACGAGCCGCTGCACGTAACGACCGGCTCGCTCGGGCTGCGACACAGCGGCATGGCCGTGCATGCGGCCAGCGAATTGCTGCACGAAGTGGACGACGACCACACCCTCCCTATCAGGACGGCCGCCCAGTGTTGGGCAGAACTCGCGACCGCACTCGCGGTGGACGACCTCGTCGTGGTCGGGGACGCCGCGCTACGTCGCGGGCTCGTGACCGACGTCGAACTCGAGACTCTGGTGAGCACACTGTCCGGACGCCGCGGCGTCAGGCGGCTGGTCAAGGCACTGCCGCTGCTGGAGCCGGCGACCGACTCGCCGATGGAGAGCCGGACCCGCCTGCTGCTCGTCGGAGCCGGGCTCCCCCGCCCGGTCGCAAACCGGGACGTCGTCGTCGACGGCTTGTGGATCGCTCGACCCGATCTGAGCTACCCGGAACTGAGGATCGCGATCGAGTACGAGGGTGACCACCACCGCAGCGACCGCCGTCAGTGGTTGCGCGACAAGACCCGCCGCCGGCTGCTCGAGGATGCCGGGTGGCTCGTCATCGAGATCACCTCGGTAGATGTGTACGTGACCCCGATCGCCACCGTCGCCCGAGTGCGCGCCGCGATCGCCTCCCGAAGCCCCCGTTGATCAGCGAAACCAGAGAAGTGGGGCACCTGGCCTGAGCCTGGTACCCCACTTCTCTGGTTTGGACGTCGCGTGGCGGTGCGGGTGCGGGTGGTCAGGCCCAGACGAGCGCCCGCTCGGGACGCTCGAGGACCGCGGCGACGTCCGCGATGAAGCGGCTGCCCAGGTCGCCATCCACGAGCCGGTGGTCGAAGCTCAGCCCGAGCGTTGTCACCTGCCGCACGGCGAGCTTGCCCTTGTGCACCCACGGCCGCTCAGCGATCTGCCCGATGCACAGGATGGCGGCCTCGCCCGGGTTCAGGATCGGCGTCCCGGTGTCGACACCGAAGACCCCGACGTTGGTGATCGACATCGTCCCGCCGGACATCTCGGCCGGCTGGGTCCGTCCGGCTCGCGCCGTCTCGGTCAGCGCGGCCAGCGCGTCGGCGAGCTCACGCAGCGACAGGGTGTGCGCATCCTTGATGTTCGGCACGACCAGGCCTCGCGGGGTGGCGGCGGCGATGCCCAGGTTCACGTAGTGCTTGACCACGATCTCCTGGTTCGCCTCGTCCCAGGAGGCGTTGATCTCCGGGTTGCGCTTGGCCGCGATGAGCATCGCCTTCGCCACGATCAACAGCGGCGAGACCTTCACGTCCCGGAACTCGCGGTCCGCGCGCAGCCGCTCGACGAGCTTCATGGTGCGGGTCGCGTCGATCGTCACGAACTCGGTGACGTGCGGTGCGGTGAACGCCGATCCGACCATTGCCTGCGCGGTCATCTTGCGCACGCCCTTGATCGGCACCCGCGTCTCGCGCTCGCCCGCAGCCCGGACGACGACCGGAGCCGCCTGCGCGGCCGGCTCAGCGACGCCGGAGGCATGCGCCTGCACGTCTTCACGGGTGACGACGCCTCCAGGCCCCGACGCCGGCACCGAGGTCAGGTCGATGCCCATGTCCTTGGCGAGCTTGCGCACCGGGGGCTTGGCCAGGGCGCGGACGTGCGCGACGGGCTGCTCGTCGTGCCCGAGGTGCCCGGGCAGGTCGGTGTGCGGGGCGCGGTGCGGCTCCACCGGCGGGAGCTCGGCCTCCTCGGCAAGCTCCTGGGAGACCATCCGACCGATCTCGAACCCGCCGTGCCGGACGGGCTTGACGCCCTCCTCGGTGAACGTGTCCATGTTGGCCTTGCGTGGCCGGCGCTTGGCGGACGTCGTCCGCGGGCCGTAGCCGACCAGCACCGACGTGCGCCCGCCCGGGGCGGGGCCACCGATCAAGCCGGGCTCGATGGCGCCCTCCTCTGGCGCCACCTCGACGTCCGTCGCGCCCTGGACCGCACCCGGCGGCTCCTGCGCGCGGTGCGAGCCGGCGTCCGGGGACGTCGCTGGCGCCGAGCCGGACGGGTCGACGTCCACCGAGATGATCGGCGTGCCGACGTCCACCGTGGTGCCCTCGGCCACCAGCAGCTCGGTGACCACACCGGCGAACGGCGTGGGCAGCTCGACGAGCGACTTCGCGGTCTCGATCTCGACCACGATGTCGTTCGTCCGGACGGTGTCGCCCGGCTTGACCTTCCAGGTCACGATCTCGGCCTCGGTCAGACCCTCACCGACGTCGGGCAGGCGGAACTGCTTCACATCAGGCATGTCCTCCCCTTCCTCAGTAGGCGAGCGAGCGGTCGACGCCGTCGAGCACCCGATCGAGGTCCGGCAGGAACTCCTCCTCGAGCTTGCTCGGCGGGTACGGCAGGTTGAAGCCGCCGACCCGGAGCACCGGGGCCTCGAGGTGGTAGAAGCACCGCTCGGTCAGTCGGGCGGCGACCTCGGCACCCATGCCGAGGAACGTCGTCGCCTCGTGCACGACGACCAGGCGGCCGGTCTTCTCCACCGACGCGGCGATGGTGTCGACGTCCAGCGGGGACAGCGTGCGCAGGTCGACGACCTCGATGCTGCGCCCCTCCTCCGCGGCGGCGGTGGCGGCCTCGAGGCAGGTCTTCACCATCGGACCGTACGCCGCGACGGTGACGTGCTCGCCCTCGCGGACCACCTTCGCCTTGTGCAGCGGGAACGCGCCGGCCAGCGTCGCGTCCTCGGGCAGGTCGGCCTTCTCCCAGTAGCGCCGCTTGGGCTCGTAGAAGATCACCGGGTCGTCGCTGGCGATGGCCTGCTGGATCATGAAGTGCGCGTCCACCGGGTCGGCGCAGCAGACCACGCGAAGGCCCGCGGTGTGCGCGAAGTACGCCTCGTTGGACTCGCTGTGGTGCTCCACGGCGCCGATACCGCCACCGACCGGGATGCGGACGACGACGGGCAGCTTCACCTTGCCGAGCGCCCGAGCGCGCATCTTGGCCAGCTGGGACACGATCTGGTCGAACGCGGGGTAGACGAACCCGTCGAACTGGATCTCGCAGACGGGCCGGTAGCCGCGCAAGGCCATGCCGATCGCCGTCCCGATGATGCCGGACTCCGCGAGCGGGGCGTCGATGACGCGGTCCTCGCCGAAGTCCTTCTGCAGGCCGTCGGTGACCCGGAAGACGCCGCCGAGCTTGCCGATGTCCTCACCCATGATGAGGACCTTGGGGTCGGCCTCCATGGCGGCCCGCAGTCCAGTGTTGATGCCCTTGGCCAGGCTGATCTGCGCCATCTCAGTGCCCTCCCTCGTGGCCGGCATCCGCAAACGACTCGAGGTACTCGGCGAACTCCGCCCGCTCCTGCTCCACCAGCGGGTGCTCGTCGACGTACACGTGGTCGAACATCGACAGCGGCTCCGGGTCGGGCAGGCTCAGGCAGCCCTGACGCACGTGCGCGGCGAGCTCGTCGCTCTCGACGTCGAGGGCGTCGAAGAAGTCCTGGTCGGCCATGCCGTTGGCGACCAGGTGCGCGCGCAGCCGGGAGATCGGGTCGCGCTCCTTCCACACCTCGACCTCGGCCGAGACGCGGTAGCGGGTCGGGTCGTCCGACGTCGTGTGCGCGCCCATCCGGTAGGTGTAGGCCTCGACGAACGTGGGCCCGTTGCCGTTGCGCGCGTTGTCCAGCGCCGCCTTCGTCACCGCGTACACCGCGAGGACGTCGTTGCCGTCCACCCGCACGCCCGGGAAGCCGAAGCCCGCCGCGCGCTTGTACAGCGGGATGCGGGTCTGGCGCTCGCTCGGCTCGCTGATCGCCCACTGGTTGTTCTGGCAGAAGAACACCACGGGTGCGTTCTGCACCGCCGCGAAGACGAAGGCCTCGTTCACGTCGCCCTGCGACGTCGCGCCGTCGCCGAAGTAGGCGATCACGGCCGCGTCGCGTCCCGGCTCGCCGGTGCCGACCGCGTGGTCTCGCTGGATGCCCATGGCGTAGCCGGTGGCGTGCAGCGTCTGCGCGCCGATCACGATCGTGTAGAGGTGGAAGTTCTTCTCGTTCGGGTCCCAGCCGCCGTGGTTCACGCCACGGAACAGGCCGAGCAGGTTCAGCGGGTCGACCCCGCGGCACCAGGCGACGCCGTGCTCGCGATAGGTCGGGAACGCGTAGTCCTGCGGCGCCATGGCGCGACCGGAGCCGACCTGGGCGGCCTCCTGGCCGAGCAGGCTGGCCCAGATGCCCAGCTCGCCCTGGCGCTGCAACGCGGTGGCCTCGGCGTCGACGCGGCGCACCAGCACCAGGTCTCGGTAGAGGGAGCGCAGGTCTTCGGCCTGCAGGTCCGCCACGTAGTGCGAGTACTCGGGATGCTCGACGCGCTCACCGGTAGGGGTGAGCAGCTGGACGAGATCGGGGCCGCCGTCGGTGGTGCTGACGCCGACCTCGCTCCCGACGACGCTGTCGGTCACGTGTTCTCCTTCGTCGACCCCGCGCGAGGGTGACCCGTCGCGGGAACTGACCAGTGGTGCCGCCGTGCCGGCCGGGGGGTGCTCCGGACGGACGTCGGGTGCAGCCGGGACCGCCTGTGGCGCGCGTCACGACCGCTCAAGGGACAACGTACCCGGCCCGGTGGGGCCCGGGCGAACGGGCGGGACCCGAAGGGGTAACGCTCCGCGTGGCGAGGCGCGTCTCACCAGGTGAGAGATCAGGCGCGGTGCTGGCCGCGCGGGCGACGTCCGGGCGCTGTGCCCTGGTCGTCCCCTTCGTCCCCGTCGAGCTCGATGCGACGGCCGGCCTTGGCGGTGTCCGAGCCGCTGGTCGAACCAGCGGGCTGCGGAACGTCCTTCTGGTCGGACTTGTGGTCGTTCGGAGCGTCCGGCGCCGACGCGCCGTCCGTGCCCGAGTCAGTACCCGCGTCCGTACCCGCGTCACCGGTCGCGAGCACACCGGTGCTCGGCGCCACCGTGGACTCCGTGGTCGGCGACGCAGCCGGGGTGGTGGCGGTGTCGCTCGGCGACGCCGTCGGCGACGTCGTCGGCTCGGACGACGGGGAGTCGGTCGGGTCGTTGGTGTTCGTGGGGTCCGCCGTCGGGTCCGTCGGGTCCGTCGACTCGGTCGGCGAGTCGGTCGGTGTCGCGGTGTCCGTCGCGGACGGCTGCGTCTCGGTCGGGGTCGGCGTCTCGGTCGGCGTCGGGGTGTCGGTCGGCGTCGGCGTGTTGGTCACCGTCTGCGTCACCTGCTCCGCGACGGTGTCGGTGGTGGCCGCGGCCACCTCCTGGGTCGCGACGAAGGTCGCGGCCTCGACCAGCACCGCGACGGTGTCCGGCGACGCGACGTCCGGGGCCTTGTCGGCGACGGTCGCGCTGACCACCGGGCTGACCGTCTCGTTGAGCGAGGCGGGCAGGGCGGCCTTGAACGTGGTCGACGCGACCTGGCTGATCGCGCGCGGTGATCCGCCGATCTGGTGGGAGAACAAGAGCGCCTTGTCGTAGGCCATCGAGGCCGCATTCGTCATGGCCGTCTCGACCGGGGCCTTGAGCGCCTCGTTGAGCGCTCGGTCGACCCGACGCACCTGGCTCTTGGCGATCGGGTCATGACCGGCGACCACCATCAGGGAGTCGCTGACCTTGCTCTGCACCTCAGCGGAGGCGGCCGCGACCTGCTCGACACTGAAGCTGACGACGAACGGCTGATGGGTGGGCGGCCGGGTCGTCGTGGGACGCGGCTTCGGGTGGCCCGGGTGGGTGGGGCGGGTCGTGGGGTGGGTCGTGGGGTGTGAGCTCGTCGGCGACGTGGTCGGCTGCGATGCGGAGCCGAAGTGGGGGCCCGAGCTCGTGACCGAGCTGCGGGGGGCCAGGGTTTCGCTGGAGATGCCAGGGCCGCCCAGGCCGCCGGTGCCACCGAAGGCACCCGCTCGGCTGCCGCCGGTCAGCGCGCCGGCGCCGATGTTCCTGGTGGGCGCTGAGGGCAGCTCGATGGCACGCACGGAACCGGGCGCGTCGACAGAGGTCTGACCGCCGGCATCCTGGAGCCGGAAGGCGTCCTGGGTGAACCCGAGGGCCGCGGCCCCGACCAGCGCGACCGAGGTCACTGCGGCGAGCGCAGCCGCCGAGCCGTTCGAGCGCAGCCGAAGGACATGATTCGCGCGTGTGCGCGGCAGCTGCTTCGCTGCACTCATGACCATCGCCCCCGGTGGCGGCTCGGAGGAACGGCCAGTAACAGCCGCTCCATGTTGATTAACACTACGCTACTGATCGAACGCATTCGGTGAGTCTTGAGAACTAGCCTAGATGCTTCTGGGGCGCTCGCATATGCCCCATCCGGACTAGCCCGGTGATGACCCGACAGGACTACGTCGGCAGGTCAGGCGGAAACCTGTAGCCCCTTTTAGCCCCGTTCGCGAGCACGAGCACGGAGTTCAGTGCTTTCGAGCCACTGCGCGGCCACCGCGACCAGCCGGTCGTTGGCCTCGGTCTCGCCGATGGTCACCCGGACGCCGTCGCTCGCGTAGGGGCGCACGACCAGTCCGGCCGCGTCGCAGGCGGCCGCGAAGGCGGGGGTGTCCGCCCCCAGCGGGAACCAGACGAAGTTGGCCTCGGTGGCCGGCAGCTGCCAGCCCTGCGCAGTGAGGGCGGACACCACCCGACCTCGCTCGGCCACCAGCGCCTGGACCCGCTCCGCCAGCTCCGCCGAGGCGCCGAGCGAGGCGACCGCCGCGTCCTGCGCGATACCGGACACCCCGAACGGCACGGCCGTCTTGCGCAGGGCCGCGGCCACCGGGGGGTGCGCCACCGCGAAGCCGACCCGCAGGCCGGCCAGCCCGTAGGCCTTGGAGAAGGTGCGCAGCACGGCGACGTTGGGCCGCTCGCGCATCAGGGTCAGCGCGTCGGGGGCCTGCGGGTCGTGGACGAACTCGACGTAGGCCTCGTCGATCACCACCAGGATGTCGCGCGGTACCCGGTCCAGGAAGGCGACCAGCTCGTCGGTGTGCACCACGGGTCCGGTCGGGTTGTTGGGGGTGCAGACCAGCACCAACCGGGTCCGGTCGGTCACGGCGTCCGCCATCGCGTCCAGGTCGTGGCGGGCGTCGGCGGCCAGCGGAACGGGGACCGGTACCGCGCCGGCGGCCTGGGCGACGATCGGGTAGGCCTCGAACGAGCGCCACGCGAAGACCACCTCGTCACCCTCGCCACAGGTCGCGGCCACGATCTGGCCGAGAACACCGACACTGCCCGTACCGGTGGCGACGAACTCAGCCGGGACGCCGAGGTGGTCGGCGATCGCCTGGACGAGCCCGGTGGCGAACATGTCCGGATAGCGGTTCATCGAGCCGGCGGTCTGCTCGACGACGGCCCGCACCGCAGGCAACGGGGGGTACGGGTTCTCGTTCGACGAGAGCTTGTACGTCGTCTGACCCGGCTCGGCCTGTGCGGGCTTGCCGGGTACGTAGGCCGGGATCGCGTCGAGGGTGGCCCGCAGCCGGACCTGGACGTCGTCGTCGCTCATGGTCGAAACCCTAGGACACCGTGGCGTTCCGGTGACGCTGGTCACTCCTCGTGGCCGCTCGGTCGCATTCAGTTGCTTTCGCGAGCAAATGACCGATTGTTATCTAGTTTCGCCTTTCCAGACCTTCACAGGACCTTTACGTTGTCGCTGGTTGCCCTCGGTTCCAGCGCCCGCATCGGACGTCGTACCCGAGGGCTTCGCTTGATCCCGTCGAAACGCACCACGAATGGAGATCATCTGTGCGTAAGGTCACCGCGGGGGTCGTGAGCCTTGTGCTCGCGTCCGGCGCGGGCGCAGCCTTCGGGCTCGCTCCCGCCTCAGCCGCACCACACGTGAATGGAGCGTCGGCGTCACAGGCCAAGAGCCTGACCCCGGCCTCCGACGAGCTGAACAACCCACTGGAGTCGAAGCGGCGCGATCTGCGCGAGGCGGCTCTCACCCAGGTCCTGACCGGCAAGGCCAAGCCAGTCACCAAGGACGGCAGCACTGTCGTCAAGGTCGGATCCGGCGCCACGTCGCGGAAGGCGGGCCAGAAGTCCGTCACCAAGAAGAAGGACCAGTACGTCGAGCTCCGGCGAGAGAAGACCGACAGGATCTTCGTGATCCTTGCTGAGTTCGGCAACGAGCGAGCCACCGACATCGATCCGCGCTACGGCGACCAGGACACGGACCCGACTACTGCGGGGCCGACGACCTTCGACGGTCCCCTGCACAACGCCATCCCCGAGCCGAACCGCGCGACGGACAACTCCACCGTGTGGCAGGCCGACTACAACCGGCAGCACTATCAGGACCTCTACTTCGGCACGGGCGAGAACTCGGTCGCGTCGTACTACAAGAAGCAGTCGTCCGGCCGGTACACGGTGAACGGCGAGGTCACCGACTGGGTCAAGGTGAAGTACAACGAGGCGCGCTACGGCCGCAGCAATGGCTTCCCCTGCAGCGGCATCGTCTGCTCCAACACCTACGACCTCGTCCAGGACGCGGTGAACCAGTGGGTCCTCGACCAGAAGGCCGCCGGTCGCACCACCGCTCAGATCAAGGCCGACCTGGCGACGTTCGACCAGTGGGACCGCTACGACCACGACGGTGACGGCGACTTCAACGAGCCGGACGGCTACCTCGACCACTTCCAGATCGTGCACGCCGGTGGCGACCAGGCCGACGGCGACCCGCAGCAGGGCGAGGACGCGATCTGGAGCCACCGCTCGTACGTCCAGCGTGGGGTCGGCTCCACCGGTCCCGCGGACAACCCGCTCGGCGGCGCGCAGGTCGGTGACACCGGGCTGTGGGTCGGCGACTACACCGTCCAGCCGGAGAACGGCGGACTCAGCGTCTTCACCCACGAGTTCGGCCACGACCTCGGCCTGCCGGACCACTACGACACCGCCGGCGGCGACAACGGCGTCGAGTGGTGGAACCTCATGGCACAGAGCCGGCTGAACGCACCGGGCAAGGCCCTGGGCACCCGCCCCGGCGACCTGTCCGCCTGGGACAAGATTCAGCTGGGCTGGCTGGACTACGAGATCGTGCCTGCCGGCACCAACCGCACGTTGGAGCTCGGCCCGCACGAGTACAACTCGAAGAAGGCCCAGGGGGTCGTCGTCCCGTTGCCGAACAAGACAGTGGTCACCGACCTCGGTGCTCCGGCGTCCGGGACCATGCAGTGGTTCAGCGGCCAGGGCGACGACCTGAGCACCTCGCTGACCCGTTCGGTGGCCCTGGCGGCCGGCACGTCGACCCTGACGGCGCAGGCGCGGTGGAACATCGAGGACTGCGAAGCTGACCCGTGCGACTACGCGTACGTCGAGGTCAACGACGGCACCGGCTGGGTCGCGGTCGCGGGCACCAACACGCAGGCGGCAGAGGGCAACGGCATCGACGGCGTCCAGCCGTCGTACGTGCCGGTCAGCTACGACCTGTCGGCGTTCGCGGGCAAGACCGTCCAGCTCCGCTTCCGGTACAGCACGGACGGCGCGGCGCAGGGCACCGACCCGGGCCTCGGCTGGAGCGGCATCTTCCTGGACGACGTCACGCTCACCTCGGGTGGCGCGACGGTGTTCACGGACGGCGCCGAGACTGCCGACCCGGCGTGGACCGCGGCCGGCTTCACCCGAGTGGGCGCGAGTGTCAGCAACTCGTACCCGAACTTCTACGTGGCGTCCAACCGGTCCTTCGTGTCCTACGACCGGTGGCTGCGGTCGGGTCCGTACCAGTTTGGTTGGGCGAGCACCAAGCCGGACTTCGTGGAGCACTTCTCCTACAACCCGGGCCTGCTGATCTCGTACTGGGACACCTCCCAGTCCGACAACAACACGAGCCAGCACAACGGTGCGGGCCTCGTGCTCCCGATCGACGCGCACCCGGCGCCGATCTACCGGATCGACGGTCTGCCCTGGCGCTCGCGGGTCCAGGTGTACGACGCGACGTTCTCGCTCAAGAAGGCCACCTCAATGACGCTGCACGTCAACGGGGCCGCCAGCTACGTTCGCGGGCAGAACGCGGTGTCGACGTTCGACGACCGCAAGTCGTACTGGAACTCGGTCATCCCGATGACCGGCGTCAAGGTGCCGAACGCGGGCGTGAAGATCCAGGTGCTGTCGCAGAACGGCACCTCGATGAGAATCAGGATCAGCTCGACCAAGTGACCGTCAGGTCATGAGCTGATCGCGAACGACGCGGCGGGCCGGGAGGTTTCGACCTCCCGGCCCGTCGCTGTTTCTGCCAGGATGCGCGGATGCGCTTCGTGATCAACGTCTTCGTGTGCTCCATCGCCATCTGGGTGACCGACCTGCTGTTCGATGGCATCTGGATAACCGGCACCAACGACACCACCGCCAACAAGTTGCTCGCCTACCTGGTGATCGGCGCGATCATCGCCGTGGTCAACACCTTCATCAAGCCGATCGTGAAGCTGATCGCGCTGCCATTCGTGATCCTCACCCTTGGCTTCCTGACCCTGATCATCAACGCCGGGTTGCTGGAGCTGGTGGCGTGGCTGTCGAAGGCGACCCCGCTGACGCTGCACATCGACGAGTTCTGGTGGACGGCGATCTGGGCCGCGCTGATCCTGACCATCGTCCAGATGATCCTCAACTCGATCCTGCCGGACGACATCAAGGACTAGCCGCCCCCGCCGCCCACTGATGTCGCGGCGCAACGCCTCTCCAATAGGTGCGTAGTAACGGCCCGCAGTGACAACCAGCGCCCTATGTCACGGCGTGCCGTAACTCCAATAGGTTCGTAGTGGCGTTGCGCTGCACCAACAGTGGGGGTGCGGGTCAGGTGTGGCGGCGGCTGGTGACCACGCGGAACCTGCTGGCCACGAACGCCCCGTCGGTGTAGGCAGCGTTGGCGGCCGGGTTCGCACCTGTGCCGTGGAAGTCGCTGAACGCAGCGGTCTGGTTCACGAAGACCTGGCCGTTCAGGTTCTCGCTGAGCGCGACACCGGCGTCCGCGGCCGCCTCGCGCGCTTCGTCCAGTACCTGCTCGGACGTCGAGTAAACGGCGGCGGTCATCGCGCCGTGCTCGCGCACGGTGTCGCGGAACGTGTCCAGCGACTGGCGGGTGGAGTCCGTCGCGATCAGGAAGCCCACCGGCCCGAAGCACTCCTGGCTGTACGTGGACTCGGCGCTGACGTCGAGCGCGACCAGGCCCGGCGTCCGCACGACGGCGTCGGGGTAGCGCGGGTGGACGACCTTGCGCGAGTCGACGACGACCCGACCACCGGCGGACGACGCGAGGTCGGCCAGCCCGGCTGCGCGCTCACGCACTCCGTCGTTCACCGTGGCACCGAGCAGCTCGACCGCCTTGGCGTCGTCCCCGGTCAGCCGACCGATGGCGCCCGCCAGCTTCTCGCCGAGCTCGTCGAAGCTCAGGTGCCCCTCGTCGGTCTCGACGCCGGCCCGCGGCACGTAGACGTTCTGCGGGGTCGTGCACATCTGGCCGCTGTACAGGGTGAACGAGAAGGCCAGGTTTCCCAGGGCGCCCCGCAGGTCAGGGATGGAGTCGATCACGACCGTGTTCACGCCGGCCTTCTCGGTGTAGACGGCCTTGCCGGCCGCGCCGGCGTGCTGCTCGAGCCAGTTCCCGAAGCCGGGGCCACCGGTGTAGTCGATGACCTTGACCGCCGGGTGCAGGGCGAGCGTCTTGGCCAGTCCCTCGCCGTCCGCGTCGACGGCCAGGGTGACCAGGTCGGGGTCGAAACCGCTGTCCCGCAGGGCAGAGCGGATCGCCGAGACGCTGATCGCCAGCGGCAGCACGGCCCGCGGGTGCGGCTTGACCACGACGGCGTTGCCGGTCGCCAGCGACGCGAACAGACCGGGGTAGGAGTTCCAGGTCGGGAAGGTGTTGCAGCCGATGACGAGCGCCACCCCACGCGGGACGACGCGGTAGTCCTTCGTCATCCGCAGCGGCTCGCCCTTGGCCGGCTTCTCCCACTGAACGGACGCCGGCACCCGTCGCTGCTCGAACAGCGCGTACGCGATGGCCTCGAGCGCGCGGTCCTGGGCGTGCGGACCGCCGGCCTGGAACGACATCACGAACGGCTGCCCACTGGTGTGCATCACCGCGTGCGCCATCTCGAACGAGCGCGCGTGGATCCGGTCCACCGCCTCGAGGCAGACCGCGGCGCGCACCTCGGCGCCAGCGTCCCGCCAGGCCGCGATGGCGGCCTGGGCCGCCGTCATCAGCCGCTCGACGTCCTGGTGCGGGTAGGAGATCCGCAGGTCCGGCCCGTACGGCGAGTGCTCGTCGCCGACCCGGCCGTCGGTGGCCGGCTGGTCGTCCAACTCGGCGAACTCGCGGGTCAGGTGCGCCTCGAAGGCATCCTCGCCCACCTCGGCCGCGTCCTCGCCGTACACCCGCGGCGAGGGTGACTCGGGGTAGCGCGAGAGGTAGGCCCGGCTGGTCACCGCCGCCAGGGCCGCGTCGAGCGCCTCCCGATGGGTCTCGACCAGCGCCCGGGCCGCCGCGGGAGCGGACTCGGGCACCGGGTGCGGCTGGGGGACGAGCGCCTCGTGGGCGTAGGTTCCTGCGTGCGACTCTGCACTCATAGCTCGACCCTATCCGCCCCAGATGCACCGATCTCACCGAGGAGGACCCCGCGTGAGCGCAGTCCAGGCCGGCCCCCCCGTCGCCGTGGTCGGTGCCGGCACCATGGGCGCCGGGATCGCCCTGGTCGCCGCCCAGGCCGGGCACCCGGTGCGGCTGCTGGACGTGCGCGAGGGCGCCGCTGCCACCGCCGTGCAGACGCTGCAGGACAAGCTCGCGACGCTGGCCGCGAAGGGCCGGATCGACGCGGACGAGGCCGCGGCGGCCGCGGCCCGACTCTCGGCCGCGGGTTCGGTGAGCGACCTGACCGGCTGCGCCGTGGTGATCGAGGCCGTGGCCGAGCGGCTGGACGTCAAGCAGGCGTTGTTCACCGACGTCGAGGCGGTGGTCGGCCCGGACGCGGTGCTCGCCACCAACACCTCGTCGCTGTCGGTAACCGCCATCGCCGCCGCGCTCGCCCACCCGGGCCGGGTGGTCGGGCTGCACTTCTTCAACCCGGCCGACCGGATGCGGCTGGTCGAGGTGGTTCGCGGGGACGCAACGGACCCGAGCGTGGTCGAGGCTGCCGTCGACCTGGCGCGCGCCTGGGGCAAGACGCCCGTGGTGTGCACGTCGACGCCTGGCTTCATCGTCAACCGGGTGGCCCGGCCGTACTACGGCGAGGCGCAGCGGATGGTCGAGGAGGGGGTTGGCGACCCGGCGACGATCGACGCGATCCTGCGCGAGGCCGGCGGCTTCCCGCTCGGCCCGTTCGAGCTCACCGACCTGGTCGGTCAGGACGTCAACCTCGCGGTCTCGCGGTCGGTCTGGGAGCAGACGTTCGGCGACCCGCGGTACGCGCCAACGGTGTTCCAGCAGCGGTTGGTGGACGCCGGGCGGCTGGGTCGCAAGTCCGGCCGCGGGGTGTTCGCCTACGGCCCCGACGGCACGGCGACCGACGCGACGCCGGCCACCGAGCCGCCGCGCGCCGCACCGGACCGCGTGGTGCTGCGGCACGACGAGGACGGCGACGGGTTCCCGGTGATGAGCGGCTTCCTGCGCCGGGTCGAGGCGGCCGGCGTGACCATCGAGCGCGTGCTGCTGGACGAGGAGGACCTCGTCGACGACGACGTCCCCGGCATCGAGCTGCCCGGCGGCGCGATGCTGCGCGAGGACACCGGTGAGCTGGCCTCCGAGAGCTGGACCCAGGACGCCGCCGGGGCCGTGCTGCTGGACTGGGCCCACGACCCCGACACCTGCACGCGGGTGTCGCTGTCGCCGTCCGCGGACTGCCCGCAGGAGTCGCTGCTGGCTGCCGTCGGACTGTGCCAGGCCGCCGGCGTCCAGGTCAGCGTGGTCGGCGAGAGCCCGGGCGGCGTGGTGGCCCGCACCGTCTGCATGCTGGTCAACGAGGCGGTCGAGCTGGTCACCAGGGGCGAGGCCACGGCCGAGGACGTGGACGTCGCGATGATCCTGGGCACCGGCTACCCGTCCGGCCCGCTGCAGTGGGGCGACCGGCTGGAGGCCGCCGGGGTCGACGTGGAGACGATGCTGCGTGAGTTGAACACCACGTTCCCCACCGGCCGTTACCGGCCCAGCCCGGCGTTCCTGCGGATGTCGCGGGCGGGCGCCCGGCTGCGCGACGTCCAGGCCGGTGGTCGGCGTGGCTGACCTGGACGACCCGCACGACCTCGCGCAGCGCAGCGCCGAGGCGATGCTCGGCGAGGACCTCGCCAGCGCGGGCCTCGGCATCACCCTGGACGACGTCGCGCCGGGGCGTTCGCGGCTGCGGATGGCGGTGCGGGATGACATGGTCAACGGGCATGCCATCGTGCACGGCGGCCTGGTTTTCACGTTGGCGGACAGCGCGTTCGCGGTGGCCTGCAACAGCCACGGCGTGGTGACCGTCGCCGCTGGGGCGGACATCACGTTCACCGCCCCGGCCCGGCTCGGCGACGTCCTGGTCGCCGAGGCCGTCGAGACGGATACCTTCGGGCGCAGCGGCGTGACCGACGTCCGGGTGACCCGCGAGTCCGACGGCGTGGTGATCGCCGTGTTCCGCGGTCGCTCTCGATCACTGAGCCGGCCTATTCCTGGTGTGGCACAAGGGCTTCCCGAGGAGGACTGATGGCGCTGCCGGTGATCGACGAGCGGCCCGACCTGTTCGACGCGGCCGAGAAGTGGTCCCTGGACGAGCTGCGCGAGCACCAGCTGCAGCGGCTGCGGTGGTCCCTGACGCACGCCTACAACCACGTGCCGCACTACCGGAACGCCTTTGACGCCAACGGTTTTCACCCCGACGACCTGACCAGCCTGGCCGACCTGCGGCACGCGCCGTTCACCGCCAAGGCCGACCTGCGAGCGAACTACCCGTTCGGCATGTTCGCGGTGCCGCGCGAGAAAGTCAGCCGGGTGCACGCGTCGTCCGGAACCACCGGCCGGCCCACGGTGGTCGGCTACACGGCCGATGACCTGCGCACCTGGTCGCGACTGATGGCCCGCTCGATCCGCGCGGCCGGCGGTCGCCCTGGCGACGTCGTGCACGTGGCGTACGGCTACGGGCTGTTCACCGGCGGGCTCGGCGCGCACTACGGCGCCGAGGCGCTGGGCTGCACCGTGGTCCCGATCAGCGGCGGTATGACCGAGCGCCAGGTGCAGCTGATCGGGGACTTCCAGCCGCGGGTGATCATGGTGACTCCGTCCTACTTCCTGTCCGTGCTGGACGAGATGGAGCGGGTCGGCGTCGACCCGGCCGCGTCGTCCCTGCAGGTGGGCATCTTCGGCGCCGAGCCGTGGACGGACGCGATGCGGCACGAGATCGAGCAGCGCGCAGGCATGCACGCCGTGGACATCTACGGCCTGTCCGAGGTGATGGGGCCCGGCGTCGCGCAGGAGTGCGTGCAGACCAAGGACGGGCTGCACATCTGGGAGGACCACTTTTACCCGGAGATCGTCGATCCGATCACTGACGAGCCGCTGCCGGACGGCGAGCTCGGCGAGCTGGTCTTCACCTCGTTGAGCAAGCAGGCGATGCCGGTCGTCCGGTACCGCACCCGCGACCTGACACGGCTGCAGCCGGGCTCCGCGCGGCCGGCGATGCGACGGATGCAGAAGGTCACCGGACGTACCGACGACATGATGATCGTCCGCGGGGTCAACGTGTTCCCGACGCAGGTCGAGGAGATCGTGCTGGCGACCGACGGGCTGACCCCGCACTTCCAGTGCGTGCTGACCCGCCCCGGCCGAATGGACGAGCTGACCGTGCGGGTCGAGTCCGGTGAGGGCGTCGGCGCTGACCAGCGCGCCGCGCTGGCCCGGGTGGTTGGGCAGCAGATCAAGGACCGGATCGGCGTGACCGCCGCCGTCGAGGTGGTCGAGCCGGGCGGCGTGGAGCGCAGCATCGGCAAGGCCAGGCGGATCGTCGACCAGCGCCCGCACTGACCCGAGCTCCGCGAGCTTTCGGCGTCCGCGATGATTCCGCTGTGACCATGCGCATCTGCTTCGTCTGCTCCGGCAACATCTGCCGCTCACCGATGGCCGAGGTGATCACCCGGGCCATGCTCGACGACGCCGGGCTGAGCGACGTCTTGGTCAGCAGCGCCGGGACCGGCGAGTGGCACGAGGGCGAGGGCGCCAACCCGCCCGCCGTCCGGGCGCTGGCGGACGCCGGGTACGACGGGTCGACGCACCGCGCGCAGGGGTTCGACCGGACGTGGTTCGACCGGCTCGACCTGGTCGTCGCGCTGGACCGGGGACACGAGCGGGCGCTGCGCTCCTGGGCACGCACCGATGCCGAGCGGGCCCGGGTGGTCCTGCTGCGCAGCTTCGACCCGGTCGCGGACGGCGACGAGGTGGCCGACCCGTACGGACACGGGCCGGAGGTCTTCGCGGCCTGCCTGGACGAGGTCGAGGCAGCCTGCCGTGGGCTGGTCGACCGGCTCGTGGAGGGCGGGTCACTCACCCAGGCTGGGTGATCCCGACGTACTCGCGGGCTGCCTACGCTCGTCGTCATGGCGAACGAACCGGCACCCTTCACCAGCGGGGACTACGCGGACCGCATGCGCCGGGCAGTCACGGACGCGGAGCGGGCAGGACTGGCCGGTGTGCTCGTGATGCCCGGCCCCGACCTGACCTGGCTGACCGGCTACCAGGTCACCGCAGTCACCGAGCGGCTGACCGTTCTCGTGCTGCGACCGGACGTCGAGCCCACCCTGCTCACCCCCCACGCTGGAACGACCGGACGCCGAGGGCGCGCGGGGTGCCCCTGCCCTGTCGATCACGGACTGGGCGGACGCGAGCGACCCGTACGACGCGGCCCGCCGGCTACTGCCCACGTCGGGCCGGTTCGCCATCTCGGACTCGGCGTGGGCCATGCACCTGCTCGGGCTGCAGTCCACGCTGCCCGACACCCGGTACGTGTCGCTGACCGAGGCGCTGCCGATGCTGCGCGCGGTCAAGGACGCCGACGAGCTGGCGCGCCTGGCCGCCGCCGGAGCTGCCGCCGACGCGACGTTCCACGAGATCGTGAAGGTGCGCTTCGCCGGACGGCGGGAGCTGGACGTCGCCGCCGACCTGGCCGACCTGCTGCGCCAGCACGGCCACGAGCAGGTCGACTTCACCGTGGTCGGCTCGGGGCCGAACGGCGCCAACCCGCACCACGAGGCGGGTGAGCGGACCATCGAGGCCGGCGACGCAGTGGTTCTCGACTTCGGCGGCCTGATGTTCGGGTACGGCTCGGACACGACGCGCACGGTCGCGGTCGGCGAGGTGTCCGACGAGGTGCGGACGGTTCACGAGATCGTCCAGCAGGCTCAGCAGGCGGGCGTGGACGCCGTCCGCCCCGGCGCCACCTGCCAGGACATCGACCGAGCGGCGCGAGCCGTGATCACCGAGGCCGGCTACGGCGAGCAGTTCATCCACCGCACCGGCCATGGCATCGGCGTGACCACGCACGAGCCGCCGTACATGGTGGAGGGCGAGGAGCAGGAGCTGGTGCCCGGGATGTGCTTCTCGGTCGAGCCGGGGATCTACCTGGCTGGGCGGTTCGGGGTGCGGATCGAGGACATCGTCACCGTGACCGAGGACGGCGCCCGCAGCTTCAACAACACCGACCACGCGCTGGCCACGGTCGAGTAGTGCCCGCCAAGAGTCTGCCGTCGAACGGGGCACCTGATGAGGCTCGAGCCGCTGTACCGCCTTCGCTTCACCTACCCGCAAGGATGGTCGGTGGCTCTCGACGGAGGCTGGGAGCAGCATCTGTACCTGGCTGAGGGGCTCTGCGAAGGCCTGATCAACGGACGTTTTCGTGGCGCGAACTACCCCCAGCGCCGGACGCCGCAGGGGTCGTTCTGCCCCGACCTCCGCGGCGTCATCGAGACGGACGACGGGGACACGATCCTGCTCGAGCTCCATGGCTACGGGCGTCCCTACCCGCCCGGACGACGGCAGATCGTCGGCTTCGTCTCGCACCTGTGCGACAACGAGCGCTACCGCCGTCTGAACGACAGCGTCTGCGCTTGCGTGGGAGAGGTTCGGGCGGCCGTAGATCCCGACGGAGCCAGCCCCGACCTGCTGATCGACGTCGCCGAGCTCATCTGGGAGCCGATCCCTGATCACGCGCCATGACTGCCCTCGGCCAGGCGTCCAGGCCATGTCGGGCCTCCTCCTCGCGGATCGCCCGCAAGCCGGGCGAGATGTCGCCATCTGGGACGACCCGGAAGCCGAGGCGCTCGTAGTACGGCCCGTTCCACGGCACGTCCACGTAGGTGGTCAGCGTCAGCCCGGGTAGTCCGCGTTCCGCCGCGAGACGGTCCGCGTGGTCGATGAGCTGTCGTCCTAGACCGCGTCCTGCGTTGCAGGGGTGCACCGAGACCTGCTCGATATGAAGCCAGCCGTCGACGAGGTCCACCAGCATGTAGGCGACCGGCTCATCGTCCTCGTCGACACAGACCCAGGCACGACCGTCCTGCTGGTAGGCGAGGAGCTCCTCGGCCGTGCCCGGCTCGGCGTCAGCCACGAGATCCATGCCCAACTCTCGAAAGGACTCCCCCGCGGCGCGCTCGATGTCCAGCAGCGCAGACAGCTCATCCTCACGGGCGGCACGGATCACCCTGACTGTCTACAACACCGCGCGTCGGGGCCGGTGCGCGGCCCGGCCGACAGGACCGGATGCACTTTCGCGCCTGTCAGGGCCCTCGAACGCCATCCCATCCTGTCCGGAGAACCGCTGCCGGATAGCGTCACCGCGTGACGACGACCCGGCGTTCCGCAACCGGCGTGGCCTTCGCAGTCGGCGCCGCGTTGCTCTTCTCGATCAACGCCACGGTCAGCAAGATCGTGCTGCAGAACGGCCTGAACCCCGTCCAGCTCGTCTCGCTCCGCTCGGCCGGCGCGGCCATCATCCTGATGGGATACACCGCCATCACTCGACCCGCGGCACTGCGCGTCGGCCTGCGAGAGCTGGCCTTCCTGGCGGTTTACGGGATCTGCGGCATCGCGATGGTGCAGTGGCTCTACTTCGTGGCCATCGCCAGGATGCCGGTCGGCGTCGCCCTGCTGCTGGAGTACACGGCACCGCTGATGGTCGCGCTGTGGGTGCGTTTCGCGCGCGGCGAGCAGGTCCGGTCGCGGGTGTGGCTCGCGCTCGCGCTGTGCCTGGTCGGGCTGGCGCTCGTCGCCCAGGTCTGGGACGGCCTGACCCTGGACCGCATCGGCGTGCTCGCCGCCCTCGGCGCGGCCGCGGCACTGGCCACCTACTACCTGATGGGCGAGGCCGGGCTGGGCCAGCGCGACCCGGTCAGCCTGATGGGCTGGATCTTCACCTTCTCGGCGCTGCTGTGGGCGATCGTCGAACCCTGGTGGCAGTTCCCGTTCCACGTCCTGGACGACGACGTCGCCCTGCCCGGCGCCCTGGAGGGCATCACGGTCACCGTCGGAGCCATGACGGCCTGGGTGGTGCTGCTCGGCACCGTCGCGGCGTTCGGCCTGGTGCTGCTCGCGGTCGGACGGGTCGGCGCCGCGCGGGTCGGCGTCCTCGGCATGATCGAGCCGGTCGGCTCGGCACTGGTCGCGTGGTGGGTGCTGAGCGAGCAGCTGGCCGCGGTGCAGCTGCTCGGCGGGGCCGTCGTCCTGTGCGGCGTGGCACTGGCCGAGACGGCCCGTCGCCGGCCGGCGGGCGCGCCGTCCTCCCCGATGCCCGAGGGCATCGCGCCCTAGCCGGCCGCTAGGAGACCGTGGCCCGCAGGAAGTCCACGGTGCGCGACCACGCCAGCTTGGCGGACTCGTCGTCGTAGGTGCCCAGCCGGTCCTTGTCGTTGTGGAAGGCGTGGCCGGCTGGGTAGTAGAAGAACTGGACGTCGACCCCGGCCTCGTCCCGGATCTGCTGCTCGAGCGCGCGGGCGGCGTCCGCCGGGTAGAAGGCGTCCTGCTCGCCGTAGTGGCCCTGCACCGCCGCCCGAAGCCCGCGGAACTCGTCCGGCACGCCCTGACCCACGCCGTAGAACGGCACTACAGCACTGACCTTCTCGCCCTGTTGGGCGGCCAGCAGCAGAGCGAAGCCGCCACCCATGCAGAACCCGACGACGCCGACCGTGGACGACGACACCCCCTCGTGCCCGAGCAGGAAACCGACCGCACCGCTCAGGTCGCGGGCCGCCTGCTCGACGGGCAGCGCACTCATCATGGCGCCGGCCTCGTCGGAGTCGTGCGTGGTGCGTCCGCCGAAAAGGTCTGGAGCCAGGATGGTGAAGCCCTCGGCAGCCAGCCGGTCGCAGATGTCGACGATGTGGTCGTCCAGTCCCCACCACTCCTGGACGACGATGACGCCCGGGCCGGTGCCGGCGGGCGGGGTGGCCAGGTAGCCGTGCGCCTGGTCGCCGTTGCTGGCGAAGGTCACGTTCTGGCGCGGGTTCTCAGCGTGGGAGTCAGCCATGCGCTGATGCTAGCCAGCCGCACCGGATGCGGCGCCCGCAGCGGTCCCTAGAGTTGCGCCATGACCATCGAGAGCCGCCGTCGTCCGCGTGTCGTGGTGGTCGGGGGCGGGTTCGCCGGGCTCGCCGCGGTCCGCCAGCTCAGCGTCGCGGACGTCGACGTCCTGCTGATCGACCGCAACGGCTACAACACGTTCCAGCCGCTGCTCTACCAGGTGGCGACCGGCGGGCTGAACCCCGGCGACGTGACCTTCGCGCTGCGCGCGTTCACCAGCCGGTTCCGCAACGCGGACTTCCTGCGCGGCGCCGTGACGAAGGTGGACGCCGACGCGAAGGTCGTGCACCTCGACCAGCACGAGCCCATCGAGTACGACTACCTGGTGGTCGCCTGCGGGGTCACCGCGAACTACTTCGGCATCCCCGGCGCCCAGGAGCACGCCCTGGCGATCTACACCCGAGCCGGAGCCATCGCGACCCGCGACCGGGTGCTCACCGCGATCGAGAACGCCAACCAGAAGGTCGCCGGCGCCCCTGAGCCGACGATCGTCGTGGTCGGCGGCGGCGCGACCGGGGTGGAGATGGCCGGCGCGCTCGCCGAGCTGCGCAACGCGGCGGTGCCGATCGCGTACCGCCAGCTCGACCCGCAGCGGGTGCGCATCATCCTGGTCGAGATGGTCGATCACGTGCTCGGCCCGTTCCACCCGAAGCTGCGCGCGTACGCCGCCAAGCAGCTGCGCAAGCGCGGGGTCGAGCTGCGGCTGAGCACCTCGTTGAAGGAGGTCCGCGAGGACTGCGTCATGGTCGAGGGCCCCGGCGGCGAGCAGGACCAGATCGAGTGCGCGGTCGTGGTGTGGGCCACCGGGATCACCGCCGGACCGATCGTCGGCGGCTGGGGGCTGCCCACCGGTCGGGGTGGGCGCATCGAGGTCGGCGCGGACCTACGCGTCGCAGGCCATCCCGAGGTGTTCGCGGTCGGCGACGTCGCGCTCGACCCCGAGGGCCTCGCTCAGGTCGCGCAGCCCGCGATCCAGGGCGGCAAGCATGCGGGGGTGCAGATCCGACGGCTGCTGGCCGGGGCGCCGACCGAGCCGTTCAAGTACTTCGACAAGGGCACGATGGCCACGATCGGGCGAAGCGACGCGGTCGTGCAGTTCCCGTTCGGGCTTCGACTGCGCGGGCTGGTGGCCTGGCTCGCCTGGCTGGGCCTGCACATCATCGAGCTGATGGGGGGCCGCAACCGGCTGGCCACCCTGATCAACCTGTCGGTGCGGTACTTCTCCTGGCCGCGCAGCCTGAACATCGTCGTGGGCGATCCTGCTGACTGACGGTCACGATTCGGCTGCACAGCGACATGTACCTGTCGGTAACGGCCCGGACAGGGCATGCTGGGAGAATGAACGTACGCGCAACTGGGGGCCGCAGAGTCATACCAGGGAGTCCGTTCAACCGGCCAGACGAGCAGCTTCCTGCCGAGATCTTCGAAATCGGTGACCAGGTGTGTCACGACCGACACGGTCTCGGCAAGGTGTTGCAGATCAGCGACGGCTCGGAGCTGGTGGCCGACTTCGGCACCACGGTGCGGCGGATCCAACTTCCGTGCACCAAGTTGACCAAACTCTGACCGTCAGGCTCACATCGCAGGGGACCGAGCACGCCGGCGCACTCGCGCCGACGGACGATCGAGCACGCCTGGCCGCTGTCGGTGGCCCGTGCCAGGGTGATTGGCATGAGCACCCACGAAACCCCCTGGCCCACGGGAACGCCCTGCTGGGTCGAGCTGTCCTCTGACGACCCCGCAGCGGCGAACGCGTTCTACTCCGGCCTGTTCGGCTGGGACGTCCAGGTCGCCGGTCCCGAGTTCGGCGGCTACGGCGTCGCCCGGGTGGACGGCCACCGGGTCGCGGGCATCGGCGGCAAGATGGGCGACGGCGACCAACCCACTGCCTGGACGACGTACCTGGCCTCGGACGACGTCGACGCGACCGCCGCGGCGGTCGCCCAGCATGGCGGGCAGGTCCTCGCGCCGCCCATGGACGTCGGCGACCTGGGCCGGATGATCATCGGCCTCGACCCGGCCGGTGCCAGCTTCGGTGTCTGGCAGTCCGGGTCCAACACCGGCGTCGGGCTGGTCAACCAGCCCGGCGGGGTGGTCTGGAACGAGCACACCAGCAACGACTTCGCGGCCGCCAAGTCGTTCTACTCCGCCGTGTTCGGGCTCCGGGTCGAGTCGATGGAGGGCGCCCCGGCCGACCTGGAGTACGCCGTCCTGGCGCGCTCCGGCGGCCAGATGGTGGGCAGCCTTGGCAAGACGGGTATCGGCACCTCGCTCGACGACCCGCCGAACTGGTTGATCTACTTCGGGGTCGCCGATGCAGATGCCACCGCGGCCAAGGCCGTCGAGCTGGGTGGCGCAGTTCTGGAGGGGCCGCGGGAGTCGGCGTACGGGCAGCTGGCCGTGGTCGCCGGCCCGGAGGGCGAGCACTTCGTGGTGGTCCAGACGGCCCCCGAGGGCTACGGGCACTCCGACGGGCCAGACGCGCAGAGCATCGACTGAGCGGGTGCGCGAGGCGGCTTCGGCGTCTGGGACCATGGGGCACGTGACCTCGACGCCCCCCAGCACCGACCCTGCCCGCCGCTCCCAGACGCCCCTGGCGGACGCCGGGATCGCCCTCGGTGCGCTGGACGGCCGCTATCGCGCAGCCGTCGCGCCGCTGGTCGAGCACCTGTCCGAGGCGGCGCTGAACCGCGAGCGGGTCCGGGTCGAGGTCGAGTGGCTGGCCCACCTCGCCGCGGTCGACGCGGTGCCCGGCGCCCGGGCGCTGACCGAGCCCGAGCTCGCACGGCTGCGCGCCGTCGTGCAGGACTTCGGCGCGGACGACGTCGCCGAGCTGGCCGAGATCGAGCGCGAGACTGTGCACGACGTCAAGGCCGTCGAGTACTACCTGAAGCGTCGGATGGCGGGGACGTCGCTGGCCGACCTCACCGAGCTCGTGCACTTCTGCTGCACCAGCGAGGACATCAACAACCTGTCGTACGCGCTGATGGTGCGCGGCGCAGTGCAACAGGTGTGGCTGCCGGCTGCGGGCCAGCTCGTCGACCAGGTCGCCGCGATGGCGACCGAGCTGCGCGACGTCCCGATGCTGGCCCGCACCCACGGCCAGCCGGCGACGCCCACCACGCTCGGCAAGGAGCTCGCCGTCCTCGCCCACCGGCTGCGCCGCCAGCTGGCGCGGATCGAGCGTGCCGAGTACCTGGGCAAGCTCAACGGGGCGACCGGCACGTACGGCGCGCACCAGGCCGCCGTACCCGGCGCCGACTGGGTCGAGGTCTCCCGCACCTTCGTGGAGCAGCTCGGGCTGACCTGGAACCCGCTGACCACCCAGATCGAGTCGCACGACTGGCAGGCCGAGCTCTACTCCGACGTCGCCCGGTTCAACCGAGTGCTGCACAACCTGTGCACCGACGTGTGGACCTACATCTCGCTGGGATACTTCGTGCAGGTGCGCGGCCAGGGCACGGTCGGATCGTCGACCATGCCGCACAAGGTCAACCCGATCCGCTTCGAGAACGCCGAAGCCAACCTCGAGATCTCCGGGGCTCTGCTCGACGTGCTGGCCCAGACCCTGGTCACCAGCCGGCTGCAGCGCGACCTCACCGACTCCTCGACCCAGCGCAACATCGGCACCGCCTTCGGCCACTCGTTGCTCGCCATCGACAACGTGCAGCGCGGGCTGTTCGGGCTGGACGCCGCGCCCGAGGCGATGGCCCGCGACCTGGACGCGAACTGGGAGGTGCTCGGCGAGGCCGTCCAGTCGGCGATGCGTGCCGCCGGGATCGCCGGGACGCCCGGCATGGACGAGCCTTACGAGCGGCTGAAGGAGCTCACTCGTGGACGGCGCGTGGACGGCGCAGCCATGCGCGAGTTCGTCGCCGGCCTGGGGCTACCCGACGACGTCGCGGCCCGGCTGACCGCCATGACCCCGGCCACCTATACCGGCCTGGCCTCGGCCCTGGTCGACCACCTCGACTGAGCGGTCAGCCCGACTATCAGATGGTGACGGAGCC
Organism: Angustibacter sp. McL0619; assembly: GCF_049994355.1. Classification (NCBI taxonomy): domain Bacteria; kingdom Bacillati; phylum Actinomycetota; class Actinomycetes; order Kineosporiales; family Kineosporiaceae; genus Angustibacter; species Angustibacter sp. McL0619. The sequence continues at coordinate 4,683,882 of NZ_CP188257.1, forward strand.
CTCAGATGGTGACGGAGCCGGCCGCGGTGTCGAAGCGGCAGGCCAGCAGGCCCGGCGTCCCGTGCGGCGCAAGGAACTCGAACTCGACCTCCTGCGACGTGTAGCCGGCCGGCAGCCCGAGCCAGTCCGTCACCCGACGCGGGTCACCGGCGATCTGCAGGCACGACAGCCGAACCACAGTCCGGCCTGAGGCCGACGGGTGAAGGTCCGCCTCGACCTCCCACTGCACCAGGTACGGCAGCTGCGGGTCGGAGATCAGCCCCTTGACGCCGATCTGCCTCCAGCGCAGCTCCACGCCGTCTGGACGGTGCCGGTTGCCCTGCGCGGCCTCGCGCCCGAGGCGTTCCTCGGCCGGCGTCAGGTCGTCGACGGCAACCACCCACCCGAGCCAGCCGCCGCCGTCCTCGCTGCGCGCCCGCACGGCCTGCCCGAAGGGTGCCTTGTCGGACGCCGGGTGATCGAGCACCTCTACGACCTCGAGGTAGCGGCCCTCGGCGAGCGGCAGGATCATGTTGCGCGTGCCGAACCGTGGGTGGACCCCACCGTCCACTGCTTCAACGCCGAGTGCGTCCGAAAGGCGTTGCGCGGTCTCGCGCAGACCGCCCTGCTCTGCGGCGTAGGACACGTGGTCGACTCGCATGCTGGAAGCGTGCCACACGCGTTGCGAACCCTGACGGGCAGGTCCGCAGATCGCCCAATGGGCTCAGCGGCGGGCCGCCAGGAACGTCGCGAAGCGGTCGATCGCGTCCCGCAGGTCCTCCACGTGCGGCAGCGTGACGATCCGCAGGTGGTCCGGGTCGGGCCAGTTGAAGCCGGTGCCCTGCACCAGCAGCAGGTGCTGCTCGCGCAGCAGCTCGAGAACCAGCCGCTGGTCGTCCTTGATCGGGTAGACCTCGGGGTCCAACCGCGGGAACAGGTACAGCGCCCCCTTCGGGCGCACGCAGCTGACGCCGGGAATCTCCTCCAGCAGCGCCAGTGCAGTGTCCCGCTGGTCGCGCAGCCGGCCGCCCGGCAGCACGAGCGACTCCAGCCCGTGGTCGCCGCCCAGCGCGGTCGCGACCGCGTGCTGGGCCGGCACGTTCGCGCACAGCCGCATGTTGGCCAGGATGGTCAGACCCTCGATGTACGAGCGGGCGCGCTCAGTCGGCCCCGACACCACCAGCCAGCCGGACCGGAACCCGGCCAGCCGGTACGCCTTGGACAACCCGTTGAAAGTCAGGCACAGCACATCCGGCGCCAGCGAGGCGGTCGCGACGTGCACCGCGTCGTCGTACAGGATCTGGTCGTAGATCTCGTCGCTGAACAGCACCAGCCCGTTCGTGCGGGCCAGCTCGACGATCCCCTCGAGCACCGGCAGGCCGTAGACCGCACCGGTGGGGTTGTTGGGGTTGATCACCACGACGCCGCGGGTGCGCGGCCCGATCTTGGCGGCCAGGTCGTCCAGGTCGGGCTGCCAGCCCTCGCCCTCGTCGCAGCGGTAGTGCACGGGCCGGCCACCGGCGAGCGAGACGGCTGCCGTCCACAGCGGGTAGTCCGGCGTCGGGATCAGCACCTCGTCCCCGTCGTCCAGCAGCGCCTGCAGCGCCATCACGATGAGCTCGCTGACCCCGTTGCCCAAGTAGACGTCGTCCACGTCGATGCCCTCCACGCCCTTGGCGTGGTGGTACTGGACGACGGCCCGACGGGCCGAGACCAGGCCCTGGGAGTCGCAGTAGCCCTGGGCCGTCGGCAGTGCGGCGACCACGTCGGCCAGGATGCCCTCGGGCGCATCGAAGCCGAACGGCGCGGGGTTGCCGATGTTGAGCTTGAGGATCCGGTGGCCCTCGCGCTCCAGCCGTTGGGCCTCAGCCAGCACCGGGCCGCGGATGTCGTAGCAGACGTCGGCGAGCTTGCGCGATTGCAGGACGGTCACCGGCCCAGTGTTCCAGCCGGGCCGGCACACGCGTACGGCGCGTCTTGGACCCCTTCAAGCCCCGGGGGTGCCCGGACACGGCTAACGTGGGACGCGGGGTGGAGCGGTCCGCCGGGCCGAGCCATCGCGGGCGAGGAGCCAGGATGACCGTGCGCGTGGTGCCGGCCGCCGAGCCGCCTACGGGCGAGCCGGTCGGCAACTGGCCGCTGCGCCCCGACGCGAGCAGCGCCCGGCTGGCACGACGGCTGGTCACCCAGGCGATGGACGGCGCTCAGGAGCCCGCACTGCGCCGGGCGGCCCTGGTCACCAGCGAGCTGGTGGCCAACAGCGTGCGGCACGCGCGCGGCGGGATGTCGCTCGCACTGAACCGGCTCAACGGCGGCTGGCTGGTGACCGTGGCCGACGACAGCAGCGCGCCGCCGCAGATGCGGGACAACGGGCCGCTGTCCGAGAACGGGCGCGGCATGCTCATCGTGGCCCGGGTCAGCGAGCAGCTGGGGTGGTCCCGCACGCCCACCGGCAAGGTGGTCTGGGCGCGCTTCGACGACCGCTGAGCCGCCTCAGCCTCGCAAGCCTGCGCGACCGGTGACCGGCCGGTGGTTTCGGCGAGCGTCGATTCCGCGATGGTTGCAGACGTCGTTGCAGCGAACTGGTGGTGATCACCCCCGCGCGGGTGCAACCACGGCTGCAACGACTCGGCCAGCAGTGCCCGCGCTCGTCGGGCCGCCGGGGCGCGACGCCGTCCGGAGCGCGGCCACCGTAGGGTCAGCCGGGTGAGTGACCCGGACGACGTCGACGTACCGCTGCTGGACGCGCTCGCCGAGCGCGACCTGGTGTTCGTGCGCGAGGACCAGCGGCACAGCTTGGTCGTCGATCACGAGGGACGGCGGGTGATGGTGGCCTTCACCGACCGGGAGGTGCTGGCCACCTGGTGGGTGCAGCGCGGAGCCCCGGAGTCCGAGCCCCCGCCGATCGCCGAGATGCCGTTCCGGCAGATGGTCGCGCTGTGGGCCGTCGAGGGCGTCGACCTGCTGGTCGACCCCGGCCCCGGCGGCGGCGTGCTCGTGTCGATCGCCGCCGCCCGCCGGCACCTGGGCTACGGGCCGCTGGTGCCAGAGCCGGACTCCACCGAACCGTTGCCGTTCGTCGGGTTCAGCGGCGGCAGACAGTCAGTGCGGGTGCCGCTCGTGCTGCTGGCTGCGTGCGCCGGGCTGCTGCTGATCGGACTGACCGGTGGCTCAGCGTGGCTGCTGCTGGTGGCGGTGCTCGGCGTGGTCGCTGCCGTGGGGCTGGGGAACCGGGCCTTCGCCGAGCTGAGGCAGGCGCGGCGCGCGACCCGCCGGTTGTCCAGGTCGCAGCGGCTCCAGCGCGAGCAGCGCGGGCGGGACCAGCAGGACGACGCGAGCTAGCCGTTCAGCCGACGGGCAGTCCGTAGGTGCGCGTCACGGTGAACCGCAGCACGAGCCGCTGCTCGGCGACCATCGCGGCCCGGAACTCCGCCCAGTCCGGGTGCTCGCCGTTGAGCGTGCGGTAGTGCTCGACCAGCTCCTCCACCACGGCGTCGTCCGGCTGCTGAGCGACCGGTCCGACCTCGGCGTCCCCCTCGGCGACGACGTAGGGGCGCAGGTGCTCGGTGGTGGCCAGCAGGCTGACCCGCGGGTCGCGCCGGGCGTTCGCCGTCTTGGCCAGCGGCGACCGCGTGGAGATCCGGACCAGCGCGGTCGCCGGGTCGCAGTGGTACGACACGACCGACAGCTGGGCTCGTCCGTCCCGCTTGAGAGTGGTCAGGACGCCACGCCGCAGCTGGGCGAGCAGCGCCAGCTGGGCGTTCGGCTGGTCCATAGGCCCATCCTCATGCCCGACCTGGCCGCCCACAACCCCACCAGCCCGCCGTCCGCCGTCCGCCGTCCGAAGTTGATCACGTTAGGTGTGTCGACACCTGCTTCCCCAGGTGTCTACGCCTCGAGAAGCGGGTCTTCGCACACTTAACGTGATCAACATCCCGATCGGGTCAGAAGAGGAGGTCGGCCTCAAGGTCGAGCAGCAGACGCTTGCGCTGCAGACCACCGCCGAAGCCGGTCAGCGAGCCGTCGGCGCCGATCACCCGATGGCACGGGATGACGACCGGGATGGGGTTCGAACCGTTGGCCGAACCGACCGCGCGCGCTGCTTCCGGCCCCAGTCCCAGCTTGGACGCGACGTCCCCGTAGGACCAGGTCGTGCCGTACGGGATCTGGGTGAGCACGTGCCAGACCCGGCGCTGGAAGTCGCTGCCAGGAGGGTCCAACGGCACGTCGAAGGCCTCGCGCTCCCCGGCGAAGTACTCCGCGAGCTCATCGGACAGCCGCGCGAACAGCGGGTGGTCGTCGTCCCGCTCCGGGTGGCCCAGGCGCTCCAGCAGCCCGTCGTGCGGGGTGAAGTAGAGGCCGGCCAGCGCGTCCCCGTCGGCGACCGCGAGCAGATCGTCGACGGGCGAGCCGATCACGGTCCAGACGGTCATGCCTCAGCCTGACGCACACCGGTGACAACCGGCTCGGTCGGACGCCGGACCCGGCGCGAGATCGCCACGCCGACCAGGCAGACCGCGCCGCCGACCAGCGCCCAGCCCGCTGGGGTCTCGCCGAGCAGGGCCCAGCCGAGCACGATCGTCAGCGGGGGCACCAGATAGGTCGTCGACCCCAGTCGCCCCGCCGTGCTGCGGGCCAGCGCGTACGCCCAGGTGGTGAACGCGACCGCGGTCGGCATCACCCCCAGGTAGACCACCCAGCCGAGCGCAGAGAGTCCGGCTGCATGCAGGTCGTGCCAGAGCGCCCCAGCGAACGGCAGCGCGCACAGTCCGCCGATCGTGCACGCGATCCAGGTCACCTCGAGGGCCGGCAGGCTCGCCAGCAACGGCTTCTGCGCGATCACGCTGACCGCGTAGGCGGCTGCCGCACCGACGCAGAGCACGACGCCCCACGCGTCGGCCGTGTGCACCGCCCCCGGTGACGAAGACGAGACCCCGATCAGCACCACGCCGGCGAAGGCGACCAAGCTGCCGACCAGCAGCCGCTGCGGGAAGCCTTCACCGAGCAGCAGCCCAGCCAGTACGGCGATCATGATCGGCCCGACATTGACCAGCATCGCGGCCGTACCGGCGTCCAGTCGCTGCTCGGCGGCGTTCAGCGCGACGTTGTAGGCGCCGAACCAGAGCACCCCGACGATCGCCAGCCGGAGCCACTGCCCGCGGGTCGGCCGGACCACCGCGACCGGCCCCCGCAGGTGCCGGACCACCAGCAACGCCCCCAGCACCACGCTGGCCACCACGCATCGTCCGAGCGTCAGCGCACCCGGCGAGACCTGGTCGCCGACGTGCCGGATCGCCACGAACGCGGACGCCCAGAGCAGCACGGTCACCGAGATCGCAAAGATCGGGGTGAGCCGGCCGCGCAGCCCGGCGCCGGACGAGGGGGTGGCCTGGGAGGTCGTGGTTGCCATACCTGGAGAACGCGTGGGCGCGACGTTTCGTGAGGTGCCCGGGCTCAGCAAACCGGTCCGGCGCCGAGCTCGTACTCCCAGCCCTCCTGCCAGACGAACTCCTGCGCCAGGAGCTGCTCCAACGACCGGCCGAGCAGCCCCACCTCCAGCCCGTAGCGGGTCGCGACGTGCCCGATGACGAGCACCCGGCGACCGTCCCAGCGGGTCGGCAGGTCGGCCAGGAACCGGCCGACCCGGACTACCGCCTGCCGCCAGCTCTCCCCACCCGGGTAGGGCTGGTCGAGGTGGTCGACGCGGTCACCGAGCACGGTCGCCCGGTCGCGGCCGTTCCAATCGCCGTAGTCGCACTCACGCAGCCGCCAGTCGGCGAGCACGGGCAACTCGTCGCTAAACGCGACCTGCGTCGTCTCGCCGGCCCGGGCCAGGTCGGAGGTGAACACCGCTGCCAGGCCGTCCGGACGTCGGCGCCGACCGAGCTCGCGGGCCTGCTCGCGACCCACGGCGGACAGCTCACCCGGCAGCCACCCGGTGGCCAGACCGCGTTCGTTGTCCAGCGTGGTGGCATGGGTCTCGAACACGATGCTGACCGCCACGTGGTCACGCTATGGCAATGCCATGGCGATATACCTCAACTGCCCGGGTTCCGCAGCCGATGAAACGTTCGTGCGCACCGACCAGCGAAGGCCCGCCTCGGTCGGCCGGGTCTTCGCCTCGTTCGCCGCGATCATGCTTGTCGTCGTGGCGGCCATGGGCGTGCTCCTGGGCACGTCGCTGCGCTCCGGCGCCGAGGACCGCGCGCTCAGCGCGGCCAGGGTGCGGGCGCAGATCATCGCCGCATCGGCCATCGAGCCGGCCCTTGACGGCCACCCCGCCGCCGCAGACCTGGCACCCACGACCATCCGGGCCCTGACGACGGTGACCGACCAGCTGACCGCGGAGAGCCAGGTGCTGCGGCTGCGGGTCCGCTCCCCGCAGGGCCGGGTGGTCTTCTCGGACGACGGGTCCGGCTTCACCGGCGAGATCGACGACGAGGCGCTCGAGGCCGCCGAAGGCCATGTCGAGGCGCACCTGACCCGGCTGAACGCCGACGACGACGACACCGGTGCGGTGGGACCGCGCGCCGTGGAGGTCTACGAGCCCCTGCACGCGGGTGGCTCGGTCATCGGCGTCCTCGAGCTCTACGTGCCCTACGCGCCGATCGCGGCCGAGGTGCAGGCCGGCTACAAGCGGCTGTACCGCGACCTGACCATCGGCCTGGTGGCCCTGTACCTGGTGCTGCTCGGCCTCACCCTGACGACGACCCGGCGACTGCGGCAGAGCGCCCGCGGGAACGCCTACCTGGCCGACCACGACCCGCTGACCGACCTGCCCAACCGGCGCGCGTTCCTGCGCGATCTCGACGAGGTCGCCCAGGACGCGACCCAGGACGGCGGCGCGGTCGCGGTCATCGACATGGCCAGGTTCAAGACGGTCAACGATTCGCTCGGACACCACAACGGGGACGCCCTGCTGCTGGCGCTGGGCGTCCGGCTGCGGGCGGCCGCCGGGCGTGACGACCTGCTCGCCCGGCTCGGCGGGGACGAGTTCGGCATCGTGCTGCCCACGGTGCGGGACGACGCGACGGCCGAGCGTGTGCTGCGTCGGGTGCTGCGCGAGCTGGGTGCCCCACTGCTGCTCTCTGGCATCGCGATCGAGCCGGAGGCTAGCGCCGGCTTCGCGATGATCGGGGTGGACGGGGCCGACGCGACCGCGCTGCTGCGCCGTGCGGACATCGCCCTGTCCACCGCCAAGGCCAGAGGCGCAGGCGTCGTCCGGTTCGACCCGGAGCAGGACCACTACGACCCGGAGCGGCTGGCCATGGTCGGAGAGCTCGGTCGTGCGATGGCCATGGACGAGCTCGTGCTGCACTTCCAGCCCAAGGTGTGCCTGGATACCGGCGCCTTGGTCGGCGCGGAGGCCCTGCTGCGCTGGCAGCACCCACGGCACGGCCTGCTCTACCCGGATGCGTTTCTGCCGCTGGCCGAGCAGACCGGTCTGATCGACCCGCTCACCGAGTGGGTGCTGGACCACGCGCTCGGCCAGGTGCGCTCGCTCGGCCTGCCCAAGCACGCGCGGATGTCGGTGAACATCTCGGCCCGCAACCTGGGGCAGCAGCAGTTCGCCACGCGGGTGCTGGACGCGTTGGGGCGTCGGGGGATCGAGTCCAGCCGCCTGGTGCTGGAGCTGACCGAGACCGCCGTGTTCGCCGACGTGCAGCGCGCCACGGCAGTGCTCGAGGAGCTCAGCGCCGCCGGCGTCGCGATCAGCCTGGACGACTTCGGTCAGGGGCAGACGTCCATCGGGCACTTGGCCAACCTGCACGTGCGCGAGCTGAAGATCGACCGCGCCTACGTGCGCGACATGCTGACCGACGACCGGCACGCCGCCATCGTCCGCTCACTGATCGAGCTCGCGCACAACCTCGCGTTGACCGTCGTCGCGGAGGGCATCGAGGACGATGAGACGCGGGAGGCGCTGCGCGAGCTCGGTTGCGACGAGGGCCAGGGCTACGGCCTGGCCCGCCCGATGCCGGCCGCCGCGATGATCGAGTGGATCAAGCGCCACGAGGTCGAGCAGGCCCTGCGCTGAGTCAGCACGAGCCAGCCAGACGCGCCGGTCAGTAGAAACCCAGGCGCGCCAACGGTTCGACGAGCTCGCGCTCCTCGTAGGACAGGTGCGAGAGCAAGGTGTCGCTGAGCAGGTCCAGGGCCGCGCTCACCGCGGCCAGACCCTCGCTCCCGCTGACCAGCTGCACCAGGGCCGAGTCGACCCGCTCGAGCACCTCGCTGATCACCAGGTGCTCCTGCTCCAGCCGGTCGATCACCGGGGCCAGGCGCGGGTCGCGCGAGCGCAGGTGCGGGAACACGCTGGCGTCCTCCAGGCTGTGGTGCCCGGTGACCACCCGGCAGTACTGGGCGCAGTAGACGCCGAGCGTCCAGTCGTTCTGCCGCAACGCCATCGAGGCGATGTGCGAGCGGACGGCGCCCGGGTCGCCGTGCCCGGCAGCGACCTGGTCGACCAGGTCGCGGAGCTGGGCGAGCTCGCCGCGCAGGTGGTCGTGCACGTCGACCAGGTGCCGGCCGGCCGCCTGCTCGTGCGCGGAGTACTCGCGTCCCGGTTCGGTGGTCGGCCCGGTCGGACGGGTCGACTCGTCCCAGAGCTGCTCGGCGGAGCGCCGGCTGCCGTCGTCCGGGGTCGCGGCGACCTCCAGCCCGCCGACCGGCACGGCGATGTTGATCTGCCCAGGGTGGTTCTCGCGCAACGGAACCGGGTCGCGGGGCTGGGTGCGCTCGGCCTGCACCAGCTCGCGGACGCCGGGCACGACCTCGGCCGCGAACCGGCGGATCGTGTCGGCGTCGTCCGAGCCGAGGATGTAGGTGCTCATGCCCTCGGCCAGGGTGAGGTCGGCCAGCTGCTCGACCCACACCGACGGCGGACCCTGCAGGAACTCGCTGCCGTCGCCGACGAACGAGCCGCTGATGTTGTAGAGCCGTCGGACCGCCGCCGGCTCGCGCCCGGCGGACTCGGCAGCCTCGTCGATGGCCGCGTTCATCGCGGGCAGCGTCTCCGGCGCCGCATAGCTGGCGGTCGGCAGCCAGCCGTCGGCGAGCGCGCCGGTCAGGGCGAGCATCCGCGGCTTGTAGGCGCCGAGCCAGATCTCGATGCGGTGCGATGGTGCCGGGCCGGGGTGGGCGCCCTTGAGCTGGTAGTGCTCACCGTCGAGCCGGATCGAGCCGGCATTCTCGTCCCACACCGCGCGAATGACCTGGATCGCCTCGACCAGGGCGTCGACACCCTGCGCCGCAGTCAACGTGGGACCACCGATGGCGGCGATCGCCTCGCGGAAACCCCCGGAACCGAGCCCGAGCTCGACCCGGCCGCCGCTGAGCAGGTCGAGGGTCGCCGCGCTCTTGGCCAGCACGAACGGCGGCCGCAGCGGCACGTTGGCCACGTTCGGCGACAGCCGGACCCGCGAGGTGTGCGCGGCGATCACGGACAGCAGCGTCCAGGTGTCGGCGAACTTCGCCTGGTAGGGGTGGTCCTGCAGGGTGACCAGGTCCAGCCCGACCTGCTCGGTGAGGACCGCGAGGTCGACGACCCGCTGGGCCCGGGCCGCGAGCGGGGTCAAGAAGGTGCCGAAGACGAGATCCTGCCCGTAGTCCATGAGTGCAGCCTGTCACTCATCGAGCGATCGGTGACGAGCGGCACCCCCGTGCGCGAGGATGGCGGGATGGCCGTTCAGGGAGTCCACCGGATCACCGTGTCCGTCGCCGACCTCGACGTTTCGCTCGCGCTGTACCGCGACGCGTTGGGGCTGGCCGAGCTGTGGCGCCAGGACGGCCTGGCCGCCCTGGAGGCCCCGGATGGCACCCAGGTGCTGCTGCACGAGCGCGAACCCGCACCCAGCCTGGCCGGGGTGGTCGCGAGCCTGTCCGTGGACGACGTCGACGAGATGACGCAGGCGGCCGTCGCAGCCGGGGCCACCTTGCTGGACGCCCCGCAGGACCAGTCCTGGGGCGAGCGGCAGTCCGTCCTGCTGGACCCGGACGGCCATGTGCTCTGCCTGGTCGCGCCGCTGCCCACGGCGGCATGACCGACCCGAGCGTCCTCGACTGGACCTGGCGCCAGGCGCTGTCTCGGCGGTTGCACCGGCACCTGCTGGACGAGCCGTCGGCCACGGCCGGCCCCGGCGAGGTCGCCGCGGCCATCTGTGGGGTGCACGCGCAGGTGATGTCCGCCGCCGAGGTATCGATCGGCATCCGCAGCAGCGACGGCGACGCCGGCACGGTGCGGTCCGCCTTGTGGGAGAGCCGCGAGCTCGTGAAGACCTACGGCCCACGCGGCACTGTGCACCTGCTGGCTGCACGGGACCTGCCGATGTGGTCGGCCGCGCTGGGTGCCACGCCGTCCACCAGCCCGTTCGCCGCGGACGTGCGGATGAGCCCGGAGCAGACCGACGCCGTGGTCGCGGCGGTGGCAGACGCCCTGAGCGGGGACGAGCTGACCCTGGACGAGCTCAGCGATGCCGTGGTCGAGCGAGCGGGCTCCTGGGCGGGCGAACTGGTGATACCGGCGTTCCAGACCTTCTGGCCGCGCTGGCGCCAGGCCGTCACGGTGGCGGCCTGGCGCGGAGCGCTGTGCTTCGGCCCTCCGCGCGGGCGACAGCTGACCTTCACGTCGCCGCGCCGCTGGATCGGCGAGACCGCAGCACTGGACGCGCAGACCGGGCTGGACGGCGCGGTGCTGGCCTACCTGCGCAGCTACGGGCCGGCGACACCGGCCCACTTCGCCCGCTGGCTGGCCAGCCCGAAGCCTTGGGCCGCAGCGGCTTTCAGCTCGCTCGGCGACCGACTGCGGCAGGTGCGCCTGGAGGGTGCGGCCGCCTGGGTGGTGGCCGGCGACGAGCACCCGGACGACCGCGCCCCAGCCGGCGTTCGCCTGCTGCCCTACTTCGACGCGTACGCGGTCGGCTGCCACCCGCGCGAACGGCTCTTCCCCGGCGCCATGTTCGAGCGGGCCACCGCTCGCGGGCAGGCCGGCAACTTCGCGGTCCTCCTGGTCGACGGCGAGGTCTTCGGCGTGTGGCACCAGAAGGTGTCCGGACGCCGGCTGGACGTCACCGTCGAGCCACGCGCCGACCTCAGCGCCAGGCGTCAGCGGCTGCTGGCCGAGCAGGTCGAGCGGATCGGTGCAATCCGTTCTGCGACACCGCGGTTGACCATCGGCCCGGTGACCAGCGGAGCACACGCCTGAGTCCGGCTTCTGCTCAGCCCGTCGTCTCCAGGTCGATCAGCCAGCGCTTCGCCTCGTCGCCGCCGCCGTAGCGACCCAGCGTCCCGTCGCTGCGCACCACCCGGTGGCAGGGCAGCACCAGGGGCAGCGGGTTGGTGGCGCAGGCCGTGCCGACCGCACGCACCGCGCGGGGGCTGCCAACCGCCTGCGCGACGTCCGAGTAGCTCTCGGTGCGCCCGTACCCGATGTCGCGCAGGTGCTCGATCACCGAGAGGCGGAAGCCGTGCGCCAGGCGCAGGTCGAGCGGCACGTCGAAGTCGTGACGACGTCCGGCGAAGTAGTCGTCGAGCTCGTGGGCCACCGCGTCCAGCCGGCGCGGAGCGAGCAGGATCCGCGGGCTCACCGACGTCGCCAGCTTGTCCAGCACCTGCTCGTGGCCCTCCCGCTCGAACGAGACCTTGACCAGCCCGCGCTCGGTCGCGGCCAGCAGCAGCAGGCCGACCGGTGAGTCGAGCGTCCGGTAGGCCACGTCCAGCAGCTCGCCGGCCTCAGCCGCCGCGGCCAGCCTTTCGTGCAGCAGGCGCAGGGTGGCGTCGTCACCGCGCGGCAGGGATGCGAACAGCGATGCGACGTCCTGGGTGCTCATACCGAAACCTCCTGTGCCGCAAGGAACGTGCGCAGCGACGCGATGCCGTCGGCCGAAGCCCGCCGGGCGGCGTCCGCTGTCCCACCGACGATCCGGGCCACCTCGGCGTAGGGCAGGCCGACGAGGTGGTGGTACGCGACGCACTGGCGCTGTTTGGCGGGCAGCTGCTTCAGCGCCTCCCACAGGCCGGACTCCCAGCCGCCGGGCTGACCGACCGTCGAGGGCCGCTCGCCGAGCTCGTCGGTCGGGCGCGGACGACGTGCTGCGGCCCGGGTCTGGTCGATGGCCTTTCGGTGCGCGATGGTGACCAGCCAGGCTTGGACGTCGCTGTCCGGGCGAAGGCGCGGATAGGCCTGCAGGGCCGACAGGAACGTCTCCGACCACGCGTCGTCCGCCGCGTCCGGCCCGACCACCGCGCGGCACACGCGCAGCACCATCGGCCCGTAGCGGGACACGACAGCCTCGAAGGGTTCGACGCTCACAACAGGTAAACGTGCCACACCGGCGGTTCGTGAGGTCAGCCGGCGCCGCGCGGTCAGGAGTTTCGTTCGACGTAGTCCTCGGGGTCCTTGTCCCGCGGGGTGATGCCCTCGGCGGCCTTCTCGGACTCGAAGCGCAGGAACTCGACGGCGATGTCGTGCCGCAGCCCCAGCGGCGCGTGCAGCCGGAAGTCCGCCAGGTCCTGACGCTCCTCCTCCGCCATGTGGTCGTCGTTCTCCAGGCGGGCCTTCGCCACCGCCTCCCACCACACCTTCGCGCCCACCCGGTGCTTGGCGGCCTCGCGGATGCCGTCGCGGATCTTGTTGTGGTCCTTGACCGCGTCCTCGACCTCCTCCTCGACGCTGTCGGCGTCCGCCTCCCCCGTGCCGAGCTTGAGCAGATGCGGGTAGAAGAACCGCTCCTCGGCCTCGGCGTGCGTTTCGAGCAAGATCTCCAGCCGTCGCCAGATCGCCGCCAGGGTCCGGGTGTCGTCCCGGTCGACCTCGTCGAGCATGGCGAACATGCGCCGCTGCTCCATGTGCTGGTGCAGGATCACCTCGGTGATGTCCACGCCTGACTCCTCCTGTTGTGCGCCGACCCGGTTCCTGGGCCAGTGTGAAGGAGTCGGCAGGCTCGCGCCCCTCGACGTGAAGCCCCTACCGAGTCAGAGCCGACGACCGCTCAGGAGCTCGCCCGCCGCGGACCGCCACTGCGCGCTGGAGCACGAGGTGTAGTTCGTCCAGGTGGCGCCGAGCTGGATGGCCATGCAGTCGGCCGCCCGCTCCGCGCCGGTCATGCCGGAGCCACCGAAGACCCGGTTGGTCGCCGCCATCATCGCGCTGTAGCTGCCGCCGTACACGCGCACGGACAGGATGTGCGACCACTCGTGGCGGACCACCGAGTCCAGCTTGGACGAAGGCACTGCGGGGTTGATGTAGACGTTGTTGCTGGCCAGATCCGTTGCGCCGTAGTGCCCGTAGCGGCCGGTGGAGACCCAGTTGGCCGGACGGTGGGCGCCGTAGCCGGGGATCCGCGCGACCGCATTCTCGAGCGCGCTACCGCCACCACTGGAACCACTGGTGTGCCCGGACGACGCCCGCTGGGCGCCCTTGCTGGACGATGCAGGCTTGACCGAGCCGGCCTTGTCGGCCTTGGCGGCACTGCGCTTCACGACGGTCCTGCGCGCGACCGAGGCCTTGACCTGCACGCGGTGCTCGGCGACGTCCGCGGCGACCAGAGCGCTGCGGCGCACGGCAGCGGAGGGCAGGTCCAGGGCGGCGTCGAGCCGAACGAGGGGGCTGCCCGAGCTGGGGGCCCGGAAGGACGCCGTCCAGCTGGGCTGGGGCAGCGCGCCCGTGGAGCCCGCTGGGGAGGCACCGGCGGTGGCGGCACCCGACAGCATCGCCGCGGCGAGCGTGGTCGCCAGCGCCGCAGGGACGACCAGCCGACGTACCTGGTGGACTGCGGCCATGCCAGCACCCCTCGACAGTCGGTGGGCGCCCCTGAACAGGTGCGCTGACTGTCCCTCGGCAGGGTCGCGACCGCCCTTTACGTACCAAGCCGGGTGGATGCAGGGGCGTCCTGGTGAAGATCGTCCCCTTGAACCGGACAAATCGCCAGTCGAGTTTCGGCAAGACCATGCGCGGTGGCCACGTGTTGTGGTACGTCGCGGCTCAGGTGATAGCGGTTCTGCCTCAGTCGTCGACGGCGCGGGTGGACTGCCGCACCACCAGGTGGGTCGGCAGCGGGATGTCCTCGGTGAGCGTGTCGGGCTCCTCGACCGCGATCAGCACCTTCTGCATGATGATCTCGCCGAGGGTTGCGAAGTCCTGCCGGATGGTCGTCAGGGGCGGGAAGAGATACCCGGCCTCGGGCACGTCGTCGAAGCCGACCACGCTGACGTCGTCCGGCACCTGCAGCCCGCGTTCGCGCAGCGCCGAGAGCAGCCCGATGGTCATGTGATCGTTGCCCACGAAGACTGCGACCCCGGGCTCGATGTCCAGGCTGGATCCGAGGCGGTGACCGCTCGCCGCCGACCAGTCGCCGAACAGCGGCTCGCTGATCTCCAGGCGGTGTGCGGCCAACTCGTCGCGCCAGCCACGGACCCGCTCGACGGCGTCCAGAGCGGTCCTCGGCCCGGCGACGTGCAGGATCCGGGTGTGCCCCAGCTCAGCGAGGTGCCGCACCGCGGTGCGCGCACCGCGGTACTGGTCGATGGACACGATCATCGGACTGCGTCTGGCCGCGGAGGCCGCGGCCACGACGGGGATGCGCAGGTCCAGGCTGCGCACCAGCTCGAGCACCGCGACGTCGACGACGACCAGCACGATCGCGTCCACGCGCTGGCGGAGCAGACCGTCAACCACCCCCCGAATGGCCTTGGGGTCGTCGGAGGGGGCGCTCACCGTCTCGACGTTGTATCGGGCGGCCCGCGCGGCGAAGTTGAAGTGCATGGCGATCGAGGTCGGCCCGTAGTCCGAGATACCCGGCGTCACCAGGCCGATCGAGCGGGTCCGCCGGGTCACCAGCGCGCGGGCTGCGGGCGAGGGGCTGTACTGCAGCTGGGCGATGGCCTGCTCGACCCTGGCCCGCGTCGACGGCCGCACGTTGGGCATGTCGTTGATCACGCGCGAGACGGTCTGGTGGGACACCCCGGCGAGGCGGGCCACGTCGAAGATGTTCGCCGTCCGGCCCCGGCCGGGCTTGCTGGCGCCGCCGGCGGGCCGCGGCTCACTCATCGAACTCGTCCGGTCTGGCCACGAGCGCGGTCAACGTGTCGGCGTTCAGCGAGTCGGACGGCACGATGTCCACGATGCGGCCGTCCAGCAGGATCGCGACCCGGTGCCCGACGCGCAGCACCTCCTCCAGCTCGGCGGAGATGAACATCACCGAGAGCCCGTTGTCCGCGAGCTCGCCGACGAGGTTCTGCACCTCGACCTTGGCGCCGATGTCGATCCCGCGCGTCGGCTCGTCCAGCACCAAAGCCCGCGGTGACAATGCCAGCAGACGGGCGAGGAGGACCTTCTGCTGGTTGCCACCGGACAACGTGCCAGCCGGGCGGTCCGGGTCCGCGGGACGGACGTCCAGCGCGTCGATCCAGCTCAGCGCGAGCTCGCGCTGACGCGACGACCGGATCCGGCGCAGCATTCCGCGCTCGGCCTGCAACGCGAGCGTGATGTTCTCCATGACGCTCAGCTCGCTGATGATGCCCTCGGCGCGCCGGTTCTCGGAGGAGTAAACGACGCCGAGCGACATCGCCGATCGCGGTCCCGCGAAGCTCTCCGCCCGGCCCTGGACGTGGATGATCCCCGCGTCCAGCTTGTCGATCCCGGTGATCGCGCGGGCGAGCTCCGTGCGACCCGAGCCGAGAAGCCCGGCCACTCCGAGCACCTCGCCCTCCATCAGGTCGACGTCCGCACCGTCGATACCGGCGCCGACACTGACGCCGCGGGCGCTCAGGAAGGGACGGCGGTCGTCCTCAACGATGTGCAGTCGCGGCTTGGCGCGCAGGGACTCGGCGCTGCGCCCGAGCATCGCCTGCACCAGGTCGATGCGCAGCAGCTCCTGGGTGAGGAACTCGCCCACGAGCTTGCCGTCGCGCAGGACCGTGACCCGGTCGCTGATCTCGTAGACCTGGTCGAGGAAGTGCGAGACGAACAGGATCGCCACCCCGCGCTGCTTGAGGTCACGGACCACCCGGAACAGCTCGGCGCACTCGTCCAGGTCCAGGCTCGAAGTCGGCTCGTCGAGCACCAGGACCCGGACGTCGGTCGAGATCGCCCGGGCGATGGCGACCAGCTGCTGCACGGCGAGCGAGTGGCGACCCAGCAGAGAGGCGGGGTCGATGTCCAGCCCGAGGTCGCTGAGCACGTCCTGCGCCCGGCGACGCATCTCGGCCCAGTCGATCATGGCGAACCTGCGCGGCTCGCGGCCCAGCGCGATGTTCTCCGCCACCGACACGTTGGGCAGCAGGTCGATCTCCTGGTAGACCGAGCTGACGCCGGCCCGCTGCGCGTCGTGCGGGGACCCGAAGCTCACCACGCCGTCGCCGAGCCGCAGGACTCCCGCGGCCAGAGGCAGGGCGCCGGTGATGGCCTTGATCAGCGTCGACTTGCCGGCACCGTTCTCGCCCATGAGCGAGTGCACCTCACCGGGGAACATCCGGAAGTCGACCCCGTCGAGCGCCGCATCCACCCCGAAGTAGACGGTGGCTCCGGTGAGCTCCAGGAGGGGCCGCGCGTCCATCCGGCCATTATGGTCCGCGCGGGCGACCTCTATCGTCGACGCTCCGACCGCACGACGATCACCCGTTGGACGACGATGAACAGCAGCAACAGCAGCCCGATGATGATCCGGGTCCAGGCCTGTTCGGCGCCCATGAACGAGATCACCGTCTTGATGGTGCCGTAGACGAACACCCCGATCATCGAGCCGAGGACGTAGCCCGTCCCACCGGTCAGCAGGGTGCCGCCGATCACCACCGCAGCGATGACGTCCAGCTCGGTGCCGATCCCGTTGCGGGGGTATCCGGCGCCCGAGTAGGCGGTCAGCACCAGCCCGGCCAGGCCGCCGCACGCGCCGCTGATCACGTACACCAGCACCTTGGTGCGGGCCACCTCCAGACCCATCAGGCGGGCGGACTGCTCGTTGCCGCCCACCGCGTAGATGGTCCGGCCGAACCGGGTGGCGACCATGACGAAGGCGCCGATCAGGACGACCAGCAGCGCGATGATCCCGGTCGGCGTGATGTACCACTGGCCGACTGCGAAGCGCTTGGTCTCCAGCCACAGCACACCGGAGTGCTCGACCCTGATCGACTTCAGGCTCACCACGTACGCGAGTCCGCGGGCCAGGAACAGACCGGCCAGCGAGGCGATGAACGGCTGCACGTCGAAGAACTGCACGAGGACGCCGATGACCAGCCCGATGGTGGCCCCGACGAGGATCGTGAGCGGAACCACCACGAACGGGCTGACCCCCGCACTGAGCAGCTTCGCGCACAGGATCCCGGTGAGTGCGAGCACCGAGCCCACGGACAGGTCGATGCCGCCGGTGACGATGACGAACGTCATGCCGACCGCGAGGACGAGCAGGAACGCGTTGTCCAGTAGCAGCGCCGACATGTTCAACGGCGTGATGAAGTTGCCGAAGTAGATCTGCGCGCCGACCAGCAGCAGGACGAAGATCGTGAGCGCGGCGAACGTCGGCATCAGCGACGAGCGCCGGCTCAGGAACGCGCGGAATGCCGAGGGAAGCGACGAGAGGCGCCTGCCGTCAGCGGTCACGCTGCTCATGCCGCGACCTTCTGCTTCTCGACGTGGGAGTCGGCTTCTCGGGCCCGACCCCGTCGCACCAGCGAGCTGGCCATCCGGTGCACGCGAGGCGCCTGGATGAGCACGACGAGGATCACCACGGCGGCGAAGAACACCGGCGCCTCCGCCGACGGCACGCCGAGGAAGAGGATCGTGGACTGCAGGGTCTGGATGATGAGGACGCCGATGACGGTGCCGGCGATGCTGAACTTTCCGCCCAGCAGCGAGGTCCCGCCCAGCACCACGGCCAGGATGGCGTACAGCTCGATGAGCTCGCCGGCTGCGTTGGCGTCCGCAGCCATGATGTTCGAGCTGTAGATGATGCCGGCGACGCCGGCCAGCCCGGCGCTCGCTACGTACGCGGTGAAGATGATCCCGCGCGAGCGGACGCCGGCCAGCCGGCTCGCCTCGGGGTTGATGCCCACGGCTTCGGTGAGCACCCCCAGCGCGGTCCGCCGCTCGACCACCGCCACCACGATGATCGCGACCAGCGCGATGATGAACGCGAACGGCACCCAGAACAGGTAGCCGCTCGCAAAGTACTTCAGCGGTGGGCTGACGACCGTGGTGATGAAGCCACCGGTGATCAGCAGCGCCACTCCGCGACCGGCCAGCATCAGCACCAGGGTCGCGATGATCGGTTGGATCTTCGCGACCGCGACGAGGAAGCCGTTCCACACCCCGAGCAGGAGGGAGAGTCCGACACCGGCCGCCATCGCGAGCAGCACGGTGCCGAGGCTGCCCGAGCTGCCCGACCCGTCGATGATGGTGAGGGTCACAGCACCGGAGATCGCCATCACCGCGCCGACCGACAGGTCGATGCCGCGGGTGGCGATGACCAGGGTCATCCCCAGGGCGACGAGCATCAACGGGGCGCTCTGGCGCAGGATGTCGATGGGAGCGCCGTACAGCTCGCCGTCGCGGAGCGTCACCTTGATGAACCGCGGGCGCACCGCCGTGTTCAGCGCGATCAGCGCCAGCAGGCAGACGACCGGCCAGAACAGGCGATGCTTCATCAGTCGCGTCACGCCAGGCTCCCTTGGCTGTCGTTCGCCATGAGGTCGATGAGTCCGTCAAGGTCGGTGGAGTGCGAGTCGAGCACACCGATCTGGCGTCGGTCTCGCATCACCACGATGCGTTGGGCCAATCGAAGCACCTCCTCGAGCTCGGAGGATATGAAAATGACGGCGAGCCCCTGCTCCGCGAGCTCGGCGACCTTGCGCTGGATGTCGGCCTTGGCGCCGACGTCGACGCCGCGGGTCGGTTCGTCCAGGATGAGCAGCCGCGGCGCGGTCGCGAGCCACCGCGCGAGGACGACCTTCTGCTGGTTGCCGCCCGACAAGTTCCCGGCGAGCATCGCCGGGTCGGCGGGTCGCACACCCAGGGAGGACATGAACTCGGCGACCACGGCGTCCTGTTCGCTGCGCCGGACCCGCCGCAGCCAGCCACGGCGCGCCTGAAGGCCGAGGACGATGTTCTCCGCGACCGTGAGGTCCGGGACGATGCCCTCGGCGCGACGGTCCTCGGACGAGAACGCGATACGCCGCTCCGTCGCCACCCGTGGGGAGGACAGCTTCACGGGGCTGCCGTTGATCTCGACCACCCCCTGGTCGGCCCGGTCCGCGCCATACAGCAGACGGACCAGCTCGGTGCGTCCGGAGCCCAGCAGCCCGGCGATACCGACGACCTCGCCCTCGTAGACGTCGAGGTCCGCCTCGCCGAGCACTCCCCGACGGGCGATGCCCTTCGCACGCAGGACCGGTGCCCCGCTGCGGTCGATGACGCGCTCGGCGGTGACGGAGATGGCCTCGAGCTCGGCGATCTCCCGACCCACCATCTTGGTCACGAGCTGGCCGCGCGGCAGGTCCTCGACGCGGTACTCGCCGACGAGCTGGCCGTTGCGCAGCACGGTGATGGTGTCGGCGATCTCGTACACCTGGTCAAGGAAGTGGCTGACGAACAGGATCGCGACGCCTCTGTCCCGCAGGTCGCGGACGACCGCGAAGAGCCGCTCGACCTCGTCCCGGTCCAGGCTCGACGTCGGCTCGTCGAGGATCAGGACGCGTGCGTCCAGGACCATGGCCCGGCTGATCGCGACGAGCTGCTGGACGGCGATCGAATGGCTCGAGAGAAGCAGGTTGGTGTCGAGCCGGACCCCGAGGCTGCCGAGGTGCCGGGTCGCCTCGGCGTGCAGCCTCGTCCATCTGATGCCCCGGGCGCCTCGCGGCTCGTGGCCCAGCATGACGTTCTCGCCGACGGAGAGGTTCGGGCAGAGGTTGACCTCTTGGTACACGGTGGAGATACCGGCGGACTGCGCGTCCCCGGTGCTGCCGAAGACCCTCGGCTCGCCGGCGATGGTGATCGTGCCTGCGTCGATCGAGTAGACGCCCGTCAGCGCCTTGATCAGGGTCGACTTGCCGGCTCCGTTCTCGCCCATGAGGGCGTGCACCTCGCCGGGTCGCAGGGTGAAGTCGACGCCGTCCAGAGCCAGGACGCCGGGGAACCGGATCGTGATGCCCCGCATCGCCACCACGGGCGCGGTCTCGCTGAGCATTGACATGTCTTCGGCCGATCCTCTCGAGGTGGCGACTGCGCCGGAGCCGGTGGAACGCTCGGCTCCGGCGCAGTCGGTCATCTGGTTGCTGCGTGAGGATCAGTACGGACGGGAGTCGATGACTGCCTTCGCCTGCTCCTGGGTGAAGGACCCGTCGGTCGCGAAGTTCTTCTTCTCCACCGTCGTGCCGGCCAGCACCTTCTTCACCAGGTCGGCGGCCTGGTCGCCGAGCAACGGGTTGCACTCGACGATGTAGTTGATCTTGCCGTCGACCAGGGCCTGCATGCCGTCGTGCACACCGTCGATCGAGACGATGTGGATGTCGGTGCCGGGCTTGCCGCCCGCCGCCTCGATGGCCTCGATGGCCCCCAGAGCCATGTCGTCGTTGTGCGCGAAGACCAGGTTGATGCCCTTGACTCCGTACTTCTGCAGGAACCCCTCCATGACCTTCTTGCCACCGTCGCGGGTGAAGTCACCCGTCTGGGAGGCGATGGTCTTGATCTGGGTGCCCTTGATCGCGTCGCCGAAGCCCGCGGCCCGGTCGTTGGCCGGCGCGGAGCCGGTGGTCCCCTCGAGGACCACCATGTTGGTGGCCTTGTTGCCGTACTGCTCGGCCGCCCACTTGCCGGCGGTCTCGCCTTCCTTCTTGAAGTCGTCGCCGACCCAGCTGGCGAAGGACTCGTCCGGCGCCGACGTCGTCCGGTCCTCCAGGACCACCGGGATCTTGGCGGTCTTGGCCTCGTTGAGGACGTCGTCCCAGCCGTCGCTGACGATCGGGGCGATGACGATGGCGTCGACGCCCTGGCTGATGAAGCTGCGCACCGCCGCGATCTGCGCGGCGGGGTCGTTGTCGGCCGCGTTGAACACCAGGTCGAAGCCCTTGTCCTTGGTGAACGCCTTCTTCATCGACTCCGTGTTCGCGCTGCGCCACCCCGACTCCGAGCCGGTCTGCGCGAACCCGACCTTGATCGTCTTGTCGCCGCCACCACCGCCTCCCGCATCGTCGGAGGAGTTACCACAGCCCGTCGTGACCAGCGCAAGGGCGCCGATCAGGGCTACACCGGCAAGGAACCTCTTCTTCACGCCAGACCTCCTCGACTTGGGACCGGCCTCGAAAGACCGATTCGGTGTGGGCGCCATTGCCCTACCGTGAGCCCACTGCGCCGGATGTTAGCCCTAACATTTCAAGATTGGCCAGCATGTTATCGATAACATTCCGATAACGTGCCCCGGACAATCGTGCTCCTCAAGCCGCCGCAGCACGGTAGGCGGCAAATGGTTAGCGATCACATCCATTGGCCGCCCCTACTGTGAGCACCGATGAGCACCTCGGAACCCACGCCCCGGCGCGGCGGGCGCATCGGCGTCCGGGACGTCGCCCAGCTGGCCGGCGTCTCGACGCAGACCGTCTCGCGGGTGCTGAACAACTCCACGAGCCTGCGTGAGGAGACCCGAGCGCGGGTGCTCGAGGCGATGATCGAGCTGGACTACCGGCCCAACAACGCCGCCCGCGCGCTCGGCACCGCGACCACGCGCACGCTCGGCGTGGTGGCGACCGACGTCACGCTGTACGGCCCCGCACTGGCGGTGGCGGCTCTGGCCGCCGCCGCGCGCGACGCCGGGCGGTGGATCGCCGCCGCGTACGCGGACGCGACGGACGAGTTGTCCGTGCAGTCCGCGCTCTCGCACGTGCTCGGGCAGGGGGTCGACGGCATCGTGCTGGTGGCGCCCCATGCGCGGACCCGAGACGCCCTGCTGGACCACGCGTCCGGCACGCCCATGGTGGTCATGCACGGCGGCCCGGTCGACCGACAGGCCGAGGGCACCTCGCTCGTCGTGGACCACCTGGTCAGCCTCGGCCACCGGCGCATCGGCAGGCTGGGCGGTCCGGCCGACTGGTTGGAGGAGCTGTCGCGCCGCTCCGGCTACGAGGCCGCGCTCGCCGCCCAGGGCCTCGCACCCGGGCCTAGCTGGGTGGGCGACTGGTCGGCTGAGGCGGGGCATCGGCTGACCGAGCAGGTCGTCGAGGCGGTTCGCTCGCCGAACGGACCCACCGCAGTCGTGGTCGCCAACGACCAGATGGCCCTGGGACTCATGGCCGGCCTGCGCGCGCGGGGGGTGGACGTCCCCGGACAGCTCAGTGTCGTGGGGTTCGACGACAACCCGGACGCCGCCTACTACAGCCCGCCGCTGACCACCGTCAGCATCGACGTGACGGCGGAGGCGCGCCGCTGCGTGGCGCAGGTCTTCGGCCACGAGACGCCGGACGAAGGGGCAGCCCCTCGACTCGTCGCCAGATCGTCGACCGCCACGGCGGTCCAGTCGCCAGCCTGATCGGCAGGTCGATCCGCAGGTCAGGCTGGCGGAGAAGCAGATGTTACCGGTAACGTCCACTTCGCCGGCGCCCGAGCGTTCGCGTTCGGCCCCGACCACCCGCCCGGAGGAAGTCTCGTGAGCGACCTGGCAGAAGCGCCCGAGGAGGGTGGCGAACCCGAGGTCAGCGACCGGTTCACCATCGGCATCGACTTCGGCACCCTTTCCGGGCGGGCGGTCGTGGTACGGGTCAGCGACGGCGCAGAGCTCGGCTCGGCCGTGCACGAGTACCCGCACGCGGTGATGGACGTCGCCCTCACCGCCGGGCCGTCGTCCCGGACCGATCGGCCGGTGGCGCTCGCCCCGGCCTGGGCCCTGCAGGTTCCGGCCGACTACGTCGAGGTCCTCCAGCACGCCGTCCCGGCCGCCGTCCGCGCCGCCGGCATCGACCCGGCGCAGGTCATCGGACTGGGCACCGACTTCACCGCCTGCACGGTGCTTCCCGTGCTGGACGACGGCACCCCGTTGTGCGAGCTGCCCCAGTACGCCGACCGCCCGCACGCGTACGTCAAGCTCTGGAGGCACCACGCCGCCCAGCCGCACGCCGACCGCATCAACGAGCTGGCGCACGCTCGAGGCGAGACCTGGATCGCCCGCTACGGGGGGCTGATCTCCAGCGAGTGGGAGTTCGCCAAGGGCCTGCAGTTGCTCGAGGAGGACGACGAGCTCTACCACCGCATGGACCACTGGGTGGAGGCCGCGGACTGGATCATCTGGCAGCTGACCGACCGCTACGTGCGCAACGCCTGCACCGCCGGCTACAAGGGGATGCGCCAGGACGGGCGGTATCCCGACCGGGACTTCCTGGCGGCCCTGAACCCCGCCTTCGCCGGGTTCGTGGCGGACAAGCTCGACCACGAGATCGGGCAGCTCGCCGACGCGGCCGGCACGCTCAGCGCGCGCGCCGCCGCCTGGACCGGGCTGCCGGAGGGCATCGTCGTCGCGGTGGGCAACGTCGACGCGCACGTGACCGCGCCAGCCGCCCAGGCCACCCGACCGGGCCAGATGGTGGCGATCATGGGCACCTCGACCTGCCACGTGATGAGCCACGACGAGCTGGTCGATGTGCCGGGCATGTGCGGCGTGGTAGACGGGGGCATCGTCTCCGGCCTGTACGGGTACGAGGCCGGGCAGTCCGGCGTCGGGGACATCTTCGCCTGGTACGTGAAGAACCAGCTGCCCGACCGCTTCGCCAAGGAGGCGACGGCCGCCGGGGTGTCCGTGCACGAGTACGTGACCGACCTGGCCTACTCCGAGCCGGTGGGCGCGCACGGGCTGGTGGCACTGGACTGGCACTCGGGAAACCGGTCGGTGCTGGTCGACCACGACCTGTCCGGCGTCGTGGTCGGCCAGACCCTGGCGACCCGACCCGAGCAGGGCTACCGGGCGCTGCTCGAGGCCACCGCGTTCGGCACCCGGGTCATCGTCGAGACGTTCGCTGCCGCCGGGGTGCCGGTCACCGAGTTCATCGTCGCCGGCGGGCTGCTGACGAACCGCCACCTCATGCAGACCTACGCCGACGTCCTGCGGTTGCCGATCTCCACCATCGCCAGCGAACAGGGTCCCGCGCTGGGCTCGGCGATCCACGCCGCAGTGGCGGCCGGCGCGTATCCCGAGGTGCGGGCCGCGGCCTCGGCGATGGGTGCGGTCAACCTCGCGGCGTACACGCCGAACGAGGCCGACGCAGCGGTGTACGACCGGCTCTACGACGAGTACCGGCAGCTGCACGACTGGTTCGGGCGCAACGGGAACCAGGCGATGAAGCGGCTGCGCGCGCTGGCTCGGGACGCTCTCGCCAGCCGGCCGGCGCAGGACGTGCCGGCCCCCGCAGGTGCGCCGTGAGCGGGTTCGGCGCCGAGGTGCAGGCAGCCGTCGCGGCCGTTCGGGAGGACGTCGCGCAGTTGCACGCGGAGCTGGTCCGGTACGGGCTGGTGGCCTGGACGGGCGGTAACGTCTCGGGCCGCGTTCCGGGCGCCGACCTGTTCGTGATCAAGCCCTCCGGGGTCTCCTACGACGAGCTCTCGGCCGACCGGATGATCCTGTGCGACCTGGACGGGGCCGTCGTCCCCGGGACGCCGGGCAGCGAGCGCTCGCCGTCCAGCGACACGGCCGCGCACGCGTACGTCTACCGGCACCTGCCTGAGGTCGGCGGCGTCGTGCACACCCACTCGACGTTCGCGGTCGCCTGGGCCGCCCGCGGCGAGGAGATCCCGTGCGTCATCACCGGGATGGCCGACGAGTTCGGCGGGCCGATCCCGGTCGGCCCGTTCGCGGTGATCGGGGACGACTCCATCGGGCGCGGCATCGTCGAGACGCTGCGGGGGCACCGGTCGCGGGCCGTGCTGATGCGCAACCACGGGCCGTTCACCATCGGCATCACCGCACGGGACGCCGTCAAGGCCGCTGTGCTGACCGAGGACGTCGCGCGGACCGTGCACTACGCCCGGCAGGGCGGTGAGCCGGTGCCGATCCCGCAGGACGTGATCGACCGTCTCTACGACCGCTACCAGAACGTCTACGGCCAGGCCACCGACGAACGCCGTCCCGCCGAACGAGAGAGCTGACATGCCACCTTCCCCCATCGAGACCGCCCTGGACGGCTACGAGGTCTGGTTCGTCACGGGCAGCCAGACGTTGTACGGGGAGGAGACGCTCCGACAGGTCGCCGAGCAGTCACAGCAGATCGCACAGGGGCTGAACGGCCTGCCGGTGCGCGTGGTCTGGCAGCCCGTGCTCACCGACCCGGACGGCATCCGCCGGCTCGCGCTGGAGGCGAACGCCCGGGACGAGGTCGTCGGCCTGATCGCCTGGATGCACACGTTCAGCCCGGCCAAGATGTGGATCGGTGGCCTGGACGCGCTGCGCAAACCGTTGCTGCACCTGCACACCCAGGCGAACGTCGAGCTGCCCTGGGCCGAGATCGACTTCGACTTCATGAACCTCAACCAGGCGGCGCACGGGGACCGGGAGTTCGGCTACATCCAGACCCGGCTCGGGGTCGCGCGCAAGACGGTCGTCGGGCACGTGTCCAGCACCGTGGTGCTCGGCCAGGTCGAGGACTGGCAACGTGCGGCCGCCGGCTGGGCGGCCGCGCACTCGCTCAAGCTGGCCCGCTTCGGCGACAACATGCGGTTCGTCGCGGTCACCGAGGGCGACAAGACCGAGGCCGAGCTGCGGTTCGGCGTCCAGGTGAACACCTGGGGGGTCAACGAGCTCGCCGACGCGGTGGCCGCGGCGACCGACTCGGACGTCGATGCGCTGGTGTCGGAGTACGTGGACAGCTACCAGGTCGCCGCCGAGCTGCTGCCCAGCGGGGACCGCCACCAGTCGCTGCGGGACGGCGCGGCGATCGAGCTGGGCCTGCGCTCGTTCCTCGAGACCGGCGGGTTCGGCGCCTTCACCACGAGCTTCGAGGATCTGGGCGCGCTGCGGCAGCTGCCCGGCCTGGCCGTGCAACGGCTGATGGCCGAGGGCTACGGCTTCGGCGCCGAGGGCGACTGGAAGACGGCCATCCTGGTCCGAGTCGCGAACGTCATGGGTGCCGGGCTGCCGGGCGGCGCGAGCCTGATGGAGGACTACACCTACGACCTAGTCGAGGGGCACGAGCGGGTTCTCGGCGCGCACATGCTCGAGGTGTCCCCGTCCCTGACCACCGCCACGCCGAGGCTGGAGGTCCACCCGCTCGGCATCGGCGGCAGGGACGACCCGGTGCGACTGGTGTTCACCGCGGACCCGGGACCGGCCCTGGTGGTCGCCCTGTCCGACATGCGCGACCGGTTCCGGCTGGTCGCCAACGTGGTGCAGAACGTCGAGGCTCCGGACCTGCCCAAGCTCCCGGTCGGGCGGGCGGTCTGGACGCCGGAGCCGAACTTCGCCACCGCTGCCGGCTGCTGGCTGGCCGCGGGCGGGGCCCACCACACAGTCATGACGACCGCGGTCGGCATCGAGGTGTGGCGGGACTTCGCCGAGATCGCCCGGACCGAGCTGCTGGTGATCGACGACTCGACCACGCTGCACGGCTTCGCGCGCGAGCTGCGCTGGAACCAGGCGTACTACCGGCTGGCCGGCGGCATCTGAGCCAGAGGCAGCCATGACGCCGCGCCGGGTCCTAGCGGTGGCCCTCGGATGTCGGCGTAGTGGCCCTCGCCGGTCGACATTCACCGCCGGTGGCTCCTCAGGTGCGCGCCATCGGCCAGCTGCGGCCGCTGGCCCGCGCCGTCACGCGTAGGTAGCGGTCCGGGTCGGTCGGGTCGTCGTCCGTGCGCGGTCGCTCGGGGGACGGGCCGACGACCGGCTGATGCGAGTCGAACGCCGTGGTCAGGGACCCCTCGCCGCGGGTGAGGTCCGGCACCTGCTGGAACAGCTCGTGCACCCGCCCGGCTGGCAGCATGCCCTCGATCAGCAGTCCGGTCCGCGATGCGCGGGTGGCCAGCGGGACGGCGCGGAACGCGGGAAGCGCGGTGAGGACCGCGCGCTGGGCCGCCTCCGGAGCCTCCAGCTGGAAGCGGTGCATCGGCTCGCAGACCAGCGTGCCCGCCCTGAGCAATGCGGTCATCAGCACCAGGGGCGTCAGGTAACGGAAGTCCGCTGCCGTGCTGGAGATGCTCTTGGTGAACGCAGCGTGGCCGATGCTGTGCCGGCCCCAGTATCCGCTGTGCGTCATGGTCAGCCGGCAGTCCGGGACCTGCCAGCCGTGCGGGCCTTGCAGCAGCGCGGTCGCGGCGGAGTCCTCGACCGCGGCGAAGAACGCCGCTGGCATGGAGCCGCGCTCGACCTCCAGGTCCAGCCGGACGCCGCTGCCGACCGGGGCCGGCTCGACCCGCAGTCCGACGCCCGCCAGGTAGGGGTTCGTCGCCCAGCCGATCAGCTCGACCGCCGCACCGGTGCCAACCACACGCTCGATGCACAACGGCGTCGAACGGGTGAAGGAGACCGCGACGCCGTACTCGGACTCCAGCAGGCCGGCGATGACCTCCTTCTGCACCTCCCCGTAGAGCGAGACGGACAGCTGGCCGCGGGCGTCGTCCTGCCGGACGTCGATCAGCGGGTCCTGCTCGGCCAGCTGGGTCAGGCCCTGGTGAAGCTGCGAACGTTGCCGCGGGTCCACCGCCGAGACGACGGTCTCCAGCGAGGGTCGGGCGAACTCGTGCACGCCGCGGCGCGGCGCCGGGTCGGTGCCGATCCGGTCGCCGATGCGGGCGGTCTCCCAACCTCGCACCATTGCGATCTGGCCAGCCGCGACGGCGTCGACGTCGACCAGCTCACCGTCGACGAACACCTTCAGGGCCGTCACCTTCGCCGGCCCCCCGCGGCCCAGATCCACCCGGTCGCGCACGTGCACGGTGCCGGCGCCGAGCGTGAGGTAGACCAGCTTCTCCGCTGCCGGGCCGCGCTCGACCTTGAAGACGGACCCGGACGCCGCGCCCTCGGCGTCCGCGTCGTGCACCGGTAGCAGGGTCGCGAGCAGCTCGAGGAGCTCGCGAACGCCCGCCCCGGTGATCGCCGAGCCGAACAGCACGGGGTGCAGCGTGCCTCGGCGCGCGTGGCTGCGCAGCTGTTGCTGCAGAATGGAATGCGGCACCTGACTCGTCCCGTCGGTGGCGGCCTCCAGCACCCCGTCGTCCACCGCCGCGACCACCTCGAGCGTCGACTCGTAGGCGGCCGGGCCGTCCAAGGACTCGGCCACCACCTGGGCGGCCGGTGTACCGGCGCCGTTGACCCGTTGCAGCGCAACGCTTTGTGGTGCCAGCCGCCGGCGCAGGTCGTCGACCACCTGGGCCGGGCGGGCACCCATCCGGTCGACCTTGTTCACGAAGAACGTGGTGGGAATGCCCAGCCGGTGCAGCGCCCGGTACAGGACCACGGTCTGCGCCTGCACACCCTCAACAGCCGATACCACGAGCACCGCGCCGTCCAGCACGGTGAGGGCGCGCTCGACCTCAGCGATGAAGTCCGAGTGCCCCGGGGTGTCGATCAGGTTGACGGTGACGTCGCCGCCCTGGTCGTGGACGACGAAGGACGCGACGGCAGCGCGGATCGTGATGCCGCGCCGACGTTCGAGCTCCATCGTGTCGGTTCGGGTGCTGCCGGCATCGACACTGCCCGGCTCGTCGAGGACACCCGCCTCGTAGAGCAGCCGCTCTGTCAGGCTGGTCTTGCCAGCGTCAACATGCGCGACGATCCCTAGATTCAACGTACGCAACAGCCTTCACGTCCATCCCACTGGTGGTGACAACCGGTCGGGGCGTGAAAGCTGCTCGCACTGGAACTCCTGGTGGTCGGTGGCGGCGTGTGCTCAACGAGGGCACCACAGATCCGCGGCCCGGCGCCAGCCAATTTCCGTTGGCTAGGCCACCGACGGGGCGCGGCCGCGGGGGATGCGGGAGGCGGCCAGCGCGCCGAGAGCCAGGCACGACAGCGCCACCGCGACGGTCACGCCACGGGCCGGCCACCACTCGCACAGCTGGCCGGCCGCGAACGACCCGAGTGCGATGGCACCGACGTTGACCTGGTCGCTGACCCCGAACACCCGCGCCACCGCGTCCTGGCGGGCCGCGCGCTGCAGGGCAGTCACCGCGACGACCTCGATGACCATCGTCGCAGCCCCCGCCAGCGCGAGCAGCACTACGGCCGGGCCTGCCGAGCCGATCGTGGCGAACCCGACGACGGCCAGGCAGAACCATCCCAGCACCAACATCAGGGACCGGTCGGTCCGGTTGCGGTTCGCCACCCGGTTGACGACGAGGAGGGCCGCGAGCGCCCCCACGGTCAGCGCCGCGTTCAGCCACCCCGGCGCCGCGGCTCCGACCAGCAGCATGCCGACCAGCAGGTAGCCGTAGAGGAAGTTGTTGGCCACCGCGACCGCCAGGGGCCATCGCAGACCACGCCCGGTGAACACGTCACGGGCCCCGTCCACCACGTCTCGGACCCAGCCGGTCGAGGCTCGTCCGGACGCCGCCAGACGAGGCACGCGCATTGCGACGACGGCGGCCACCGCGAAGGCCGCGGCCGCTCCGGCGATCGTGGTCCGGGGCTGCCAGCCGATCAGGAGGACGAGCCCGAGCACCCCTGGGCTGCACATCCAGGCGAGGTTCTCGACCGCGGTCACCAGCGCGTTCGCGGCGGGAAGCTGCACGCTCGGCACGCACTGCGGGGCCACCGCGGCCAGTGCCGGGTAGGACGGCGTCGCGCACACCGCGGCGAGCGCCGAGACGGCGACCAGCAACGGCACCGGCGAGCCGGCCAGCAGACCGCCGAGCACCAGGATGCTTGCGACACAGCGGATGACGGCGGACCAGGCGAGCACCTGACGTGCCGGACGCCGTCCGGCCAGCGCACCGGCCAGGCCGGAGAACAGGGCGTACGGCGCGAAGCCGAGGGAGACGGCGACCGCGACCCAGATCCCCGACGACGTGCGCTCCAGCACCTCGAGCCCCACGGCGAGGGTCAGCACCACCTGGGCGCAGGTGGCCAGCGCGTGTGCGATGAGCAGGCGGCGCAAGGGGCGGGACGCCAGGACGACGGTGAAGCGCGCAGCTGGTGGTTCCCCCTCGACGGCTGTCGGCGAGGTGGGTGCGGCGAGGACCGGCTCGGCGCTCACGTGAACACCTCGCGCAGCGGCGCGAACCCGTTGAACCCGACGGTCGAGTAGGTCGCGGTGTACGCGCCGGTCGAGTGGAACAGCAGCCGGTCCCCCGGCTGCAGCGACGTCGGCAGCTGGTACGGGTGCTCGACGTAGAGGACGTCGAGGCTGTCGCAGGTCGGTCCGGCGAGCACTGCCGGCTGCGTCCGGCCGGCCAGCGGGGCGCCATCCCGGACCGCCTCGACCCGGTACCGGATGCCCTCGCCGACCGTCTCGACCAGGCCGGTGAACACGCCGGCGTCCAGGTAGACCCAGCGCAACCCGGCGCGCTCGCTGACCAGCAGGACCTCGGTCTCGAGCACGCCGGCCTCGGCGACCATGGCCCGTCCCGGCTCCGCCATCAGCTCGGGGACGTCGGGGCCGAGGAAGCGGGCGACGGCCTGCCGGATCCCGGCGCCGTACACCGCGAGCGATGCGGTGGGTTCGCGCATCGCGGCCGGCAGACCACCACCGAGGTCGACGACGGCAAGGTCGGCGCCGTGCGCCCGTGCCACCTCGCGCAGCCGGGCGGCGGCCGCCACGGGCTCAGTCCAGGCCAGCGGGTCGCTCTGCTGACTGCCAACGTGGAACGCCACGCCGACGCGATGGCCGGACCGGATGGCCTGCACGAGCAGGTCGGCAGCGACGTCCGGCGGGCAGCCGAACTTGCCGCCGAGCGCCCAGCCCGCGCCCTGGCCGGAGGTGGTGATCCGCACCATGGCCAGCGATCCCGGCGCGTGCTCGGTGAGCTTGGCCAGCTCGCCTGGCGAGTCGAAGGTGAACCGGCGGACGCCGACCTCGTGGGCGTAGGCGATGTCGGCCGCCCGCTTGACCGTGTTCCCGTAGGACATGTCCGCGGCCGCTCCACCGGCGCGCAGCACCGCCTCGATCTCGCCGCGGCTCGCGACGTCCCAGCGACAGCCCGCCCGGGCCAGCGCACGCAGCACCGGGCGGGCCGGGTTGGCCTTGACCGCATAGTGCAGCTGGACGCCGGGCAGCGCCCGCCGCAGAGCGGCGAGCTGGCGGAGCACGATCGCGGTGTCCACCCGGACAACCGGGGTCTGGCTGAGTACCTGCGGCGCCGCGACCGGGCGCGAGGTGACGGGCTGGACGGGCAACAGCGGCGACGCGAGGTCGACGGGCTGGGCGGACATGAGCGCCTCCTGCGGGCGGGCGCGGCGAGACGCCGGGGGATGTCCTTGCAGAGGAAAGGAGCGACGTCCGGCGCCGCCTGATACGCCGCGCCGGGACCGGCGGAAACCCGTAGGCCGCTCCCAACCGCCTCGCAGGAGTTCCCCAGGAAGCGGCTGGACAGTACTGGGGACACGCTTCTTCGAGAAAGGCCCGGTCATGAAGACCTCACCAGAGCACTCCGGCGCATCGTTCCTCGCCCGCAGGCCGACGCCGGCGCACCGGTGCAAGGCGCGCCGCAACCGGCCGCTGAGCGCCGCGACCCTGGTGCTCGCACTGGGCCTGACAACGGTGGGCGGCCTAGTCGCCGGCGCGCCGGCCGCGAGCGCAGCAGTGAGCACCGCGGCCGACTCGTGGCAGGCCGACTCCCCGTTCGACTGGTCGTGGGGCGACTCGCAGCTGGGTCAGTCACAGCTGGGTCAGTCACAGCTGGGTCAGTCACAGCTGGGCACCGCCACGACGGACACCTCTGACGCCTCCGCCGCCGCGTCGGTCGGGATGGTCGAGATCACCTCCGAACTGAGCGACGGCACGGCCGCAGGCACCGGCATGGTGCTGTCCTCGGACGGCACCGTGGTGACCAACCACCACGTGGTCGAGGGCGCGACGGCCATCCAGGTCACCGTCGTCTCGACCGGGCAGACGTACCGGGCGCAGTTCGTCGGTGCGGACGGCGAGAAGGACGTCGCCGTGCTGAAGCTCGTCGGCGCGAGCGGTCTGGACACGGTCGCGCTGAGCTCGACCGCCGCCCGGGTCGGCGACTCGGTGACCGCGGTGGGCGACGCGAACGGGGACGGCGGCTCGCTGACGGCAGCGCCGGGCCAGGTCACCGACACCGGCCAGAGCATCACCGTGCAGGGCGAGGACGGCTCGCCGCACGCGCTCTCGGACCTGATCCAGGTGAACGCGGACGTGATCCCCGGCGACTCCGGTGGCGCGCTGGTGGACTCCGACGGCAAGGTCGTCGGCATGAACGTCGCCGCCTCGAGCGGTACCGCGGACGTCCAGGGCTTCGTGATCCCGATCAGCACCGTGCTGTCAACGGCACGGGCCATCGTGGCGGGTGACGACAGCGGCGCCATCCAGCTCGGCTACACCGGCTACCTCGGCGTGGGCCTGTACGACGGCGACGCCGCTACGGTCGCCGACACGCTGGACGGCAGCGCCGCCGCAGACGCCGGCCTGCAGCAGGGTGACACCATCACGAGCGTGGACGGTCAGCAGGTGGGTTCGGCGAGCGAGCTGCGCGCCGCGATCGCCGCGCACCAGGCCGGTGCCAGAGTCCGGCTCACCTGGACGACGGCCGATGGCCAGCAGGAGTCCGCCACGGTCACGCTCGGCCAAGCGCCGATCGCCTGATCGGACACTGCAATGGCCACCATGACTGCACCGCCGGTCGTGACGCGTCCCGTCGGGCGGGTGCGCACCTCGCCCGGGTGGCGGGACGCGATCGGCGTGCTGACCTGGACCAGCCTCCTGGTTGTGGTGGCGCTGTGGGTGGGGGACGGCGAGCTGCGGGCCTTCACGGGGTGGACCTCGGCACTGAACAGCCTGGGCCGGCTCACCGGGCTGGTCGCCGCCGACCTGCTGCTGATCCAGGTGCTGCTGATGGCCAGGATCCCTGTGGTGGAACGGGTCTACGGCCAGGACGTGCTGGCCCGACGGCACCGGCTGGTGGGGTTCACCTCACTGAACCTGATGCTCGCGCACGTCCTGCTGATCACCATCGGGTACGCCGGGCTGGACTCGAAGAACGTGCTGGTCGAGGCCTGGGATCTCGTCGTGCAGTACCCGGGCATGCTGCTGGCGTTGGTCGCCACCGGACTGCTGCTCATGGTCGCCGTCACCAGCGTCCGCAAGGCACGGCGCCGGCTGCGGTACGAGTCCTGGCACCTGCTGCACCTGTATGCCTACCTCGGTGCCGGGCTCGCGCTCCCGCACCAGCTGTGGACCGGGCAGGAGTTCCTGACGCACCGCGCCGCGACGCTCTACTGGTGGTCGTTGTGGATCGCCGCCGCGGGTGCCGTGCTCGTCTACCGGGTCGGCCTGCCGGTCTACCGGACGCTGCGGCACGACCTACGGGTCACTCACGTGGTGCAGGAACGGCCGGGCGTGGTCTCGGTGTGGATGGCCGGCCGCGACCTGCACCGGCTGCCGGTGGCCGCCGGTCGGTTCTTCACCTGGCGCTTCCTGGCCGGGCCCGGCTGGACGCGCGGGCACCCGTACTCGCTGTCCGCGGCGCCCACGGGCACCACGTTGCGGATCACGGTCAAGGACCTCGGTGACGGCAGCCGCGCGGTCGCCCGGCTGCGGCCCGGCTGCCGCGTGCTGTTCGAAGGCCCGTACGGGCGCCTGCACTCCGGCGTCCGCACCCGCCCGAAGGTGACGCTGCTGGCCGGGGGCATCGGGATCACCCCGTTGCGGGCGCTGCTGGAGGACCTGCCGCAACAGCCGGGTGACACCACGCTGGTCTACCGGGCCCGGGCCGAGCAGGACGTGATCTTCCGCTCCGAGATCGAGCAGCTGGCCCGCGCGTCCGGCGCCACCGTGCACGTGGTGCTGGGGCAGCGGGTCCGCGACCGCGAGTCCTGGTTGCCGCAGTACGCGGGGCACCTTTCGGACGCCGACGCGCTGGTGCGGCTCGTCCCGGACATCGCCGAGCACGACGTCTACATCTGCGGCGCGACCGGCTGGATGGAGGCGGCCAAGGCCGCCGCCCTGCAGGCCGGTGTCCCGGCGCGGAACGTCCACGACGAGAGGTTCAGCTGGTGAGACGCATCGTCTTCGTGTTGATGAGCACCGTGACGGCCCTGGTGCTGCTGTTCAGCTACCACACGAGCACCAGCTCGCAGATCGCGCCGAGCACCAGCATCGCCTCCGGTGTGGGCTCGTCCGGCGGCACGGCCGCAGGCGGCAGTTCGTCGTCCAGCGGGTCGGGGACCAGCGGGTCGGGGACCAGCAGTTCGGGGACGACGTACACCGGCGACGCGGTCGATACCCAGTGGGGCGTGGTGCAGGTCGCCATCACCGTTGACGGCGGGAAGATCACGGCTGCCGAGGCGGTCCGGTACCCGACGGGGAACGGGCGCGACCAGGAGATCAACTCCTACGCGGTGCCGCAGCTGAACTCCGAGGCGGTGCAGGGCCAGACCGGCAGCATCGACGCCGTCTCGGGGGCCACCGTGACCAGTGACGGCTACATCCAGTCGCTGCAGTCCGCTATCGACAAGGCGAACCTGTGATCCGTGAGGTCGAGCAGCCGCGCCGGGCCTTCGTCGAGCAGGTGATGGGGCTGCCGGTGAGTGTGCACGTGCGCGGCCCGGCAGCGCGTGACCGGCAGGTCGCGGGCGCGGTCGAGTCACTGTTCGCCGACCTGCAGGCAGCCGACCGGCGGTTCAGCACCTGGGACCCGCGCAGCGAGGTCTCCCGGATCCGTGCGGGCGAGCTGCGGCTCCTCGAGGCGCACCCCGAGGTGCAGCTGGTGGCCGAACTCTGCGACGACGCGGCCCGGCGCACCGGCGGGTCGTTCTCCGCGTGGCTGCCGGATGCGGAGGGCGAGCCGGCCTTCGACCCGACCGGCCTGGTCAAAGGCTGGGCGGTCGAGCGGGCCTTCGACCAGCTGCTCGCGCGGCTGGCCGGGCTCGGCCGGTACGACGCTCTGGTCTCGGCAGGCGGCGACGTCGTCGTGGCCTGCACGCGAACGGACACCCCGGACTGGCAGATCGGCATCCAGGACCCGCGCGACCCGGCCGCAGTGCTGCTCACTCTGCCGTTGCGCCGAGGCGCGGTGGCGACGTCCGGGACGGCGGCCCGCGGGCAGCACATCATCGACCCGACGACGGGTCGGCCAGCGGCCGGCCTGCTGTCCGCGACCCTGATCGGCGCCAGCCTCACCTGGGCCGACGTCTACGCCACCGCCGCGTTCGTCCGCGGCCCGGACGCCACCGCATGGGTGTGGACGCTCACCGACCACGCCGCTGTGCTGGTCGACCCGTCCGGTTCGGTCTGGCACAGCTGAGCTCCGCCTCCGGGCGATCGGCGTCCGGTTCGGGATGCGCTGCCCGATGTGTCCCCCTACGCTCCTTGCCGCCCTCCGTTCACCGGGAGCGGTCGGCACCAGGAGGTGCGTCGCATGAAGAAGGTCATCAAGGGGGCGGCGGTCTTCGTCGCTGGCGTCGGGCTCGTCGTGGCCACGCCGTCCATCGCGTCAGCGAGCGACCAGAGCTGGCAGGTCTCGTCCGGCGGCAGTGTCCGCGGCACCGCGAGCTTCGACGACGCGGCCAACCGCGTCTCCGTGCACGACTCGCAGGGTGACTCGGGCATCGTCGTGGTGGACATCTGGCGAGTCGGCAACAAGGGCGGCACCCACGTGCGGTGCAAGGCCGGTCACGACGGCGAGGGTGGCCTCGGCGTGAACAACAACTGCCCGCTGATCTGGGTCGAGGACACCAACCTCGCCGGCGAGCTGTGTTGGAAGGTGGGCACCTCGTCCGACAACCGTGCGTGCAGCGCCGTCAAGGAGTTCTTCAGCTGATCTGCCGCTGAGCCTTCGAGTGCCGGTGGCTGTTTCGCCCGGCTGTGACGCGGTTTCACCTGGAGTGGATGATGCGCGGCCGATCCTCGGATGTCGATGATGGAGGCTTGACGTCCGAAGGGGCAGACCATGGACGTGGAGATCGGGCTGCAGACACTCCTGGTGGTTTCCGGGGTGACCGCGGCGGCGCCGTTCATCGTCGTCGCGCTGCGCCGGTTGAAGGTTCCCCAGGTGGTCGTCCTCATCGTGGGGGGCGTCATCATCGGGCCGTCCGTGCTCGACTGGGGCAACCCGGTCAGCGTCGAGCTGCTGTCCGACGTCGGACTCGGGTTCCTGTTCCTGCTGGCCGGCTACGAGCTGGACATGGCGCTGTTCCGGGAGCGAGGCGGGCGGCGGGCCGTGGTTGCCTGGTTCGTCACCGCAGCCATCGCCGTCCTGGTGACCGGGGCCCTGGCGGCGTCCGGGCTCGTGCATGCGTTCGTCCCCGTGGCGCTCGGGCTGACCACCACGGCGTTCGGTGCGCTGCTGCCCATCCTGCGTGACAACGGGATGCTGTCGGGGCGGTTCCGCGAGTTCATCATGCCTGCCGGTGCGGTCGGCGAGTTCCTGCCGATCGTGGGCATCGCGATCTTCCTGGGCGCCAAGGGCAAGTTCTTGGGGCTGCTGTCGCTGGTCGCGATGGGGCTGGTGGCGCTGGCGTTGACGTACCTGCCGCGGCTGGCCCGCGGCGGACGCCTGTCGCGGATCACGACTGAGGGGCAGCACGAGACGTCCCAGATCACCCTGCGGCTCACTCTCTTCCTGCTGCTGGCGTTGCTGGTCGTGGCCAGCAAGTTCGGTTTGGACGTGGTGCTGGGTGCGTTCCTGGCCGGGGTGGTGCTGCGCCGGTGGGCGCCCGGCGACGTCCACTCGCTCGAGTCCAAGCTCGATGCGATCGGCTACGGCTTCTTCATCCCGGTGTTCTTCGTGGTGTCGGGGATGAGCCTGAACCTCCAGTCGATCGCCGACGCGCCGTTGCGGCTGGTGGGCTTCTTCTTCCTGCTGCTGGCGGTGCGGGGGCTGCCGTCGCTGGTGCTCTACCGGCGCGACCTGCATATCGTGCAGCGTTGGCAGATGGTGCTGCTGACCGCGACAGCGCTACCGCTGCTGGTCGCCCTGGCCGCGGTCGGCCTGCGCACCGGCGAGATGCTGCCGGAGAACGCGGCTGCGCTGGTCGGTGCTGGCGTGCTGTCCGTCGTGGTGTTCCCGGGTCTGGCCGTCGCGCTGAACAAGAGGGTGCCTGCCGAGGACTTGCTGCCGACCACCGCGGCGCAGCCCGACTGAGCGACGGGCTGGCGTGTTCGGCTGCGATACTGCACGTTCGCCGGCGGGGTCTCTAGTTCGCCCGGCCTAGGAAGGGGAAGCGACGGCAAATGACCCCGGACGCGCCCACGGAGCCGGCGTACGAACCGCGCCGATCCCCTACGCAGGGGCCGATGTTCGCTGCACTCTACGGACGCTTCATAGAGCACGGCGGCGCTCCCGATTGGGACGCCGATCCCTACGCGCTCTTCTATCGTCGGTCGCTCGCAATGGGCTGGCTGGATGACCTTGAGTTTCACCCGAGAGTGGGTGTTGCGGCAGAGGTGCGACCTGGCGGGGCTGGTTTGTGGTCGATGAATGACGCCGGATTCGGGGAAGGTGGCCCAAGTAGCGACACCTGGCCGGCCCTGTGGTTCCAGATCGGGGTCGATCCTCTCCCGACGGAGCGCCCGCTACCGACACAGCCCTTCCTGCGCTGCGCCGGCGATGCGGCCAGCCAGCTGGGCGTGCTGGACCTGCAGGCGGTTCAGGTGCTACTTCCGCTTCAGGTGCTCGGCGACGCCTCCGACGACCTTCGCCTGTCCACGTCCCTGGTGACGGCCGACTGGTTCTCCCCGAGGACCGATTCCCACTCGTTGACGTCGGTGCGACTGACCCTCGAGGGCGGCGCGGCAGCTGACCTGGGAACGATCTCGGTTGACGACATCGTCGCGGACGTCAACGGGTGCGATCAACGGATCCTCACGCTCACCATCGGGACAGATAAGTTAGGACCGCTCATCCCGCCGCCCTTCCCCGACTACTTCTGGGGTGGGCCGGTCTCGGCCAGGGTGGGACTCGAAGGCGATCTCTACGACTGGTCGCTGGACGCAATCGGTTGGCTCGCAGGGTTTCTGGGTGACATCTGCGCGAGGCGTGCCATTCACAGTCCGTTGCTGCTCACCGTCGCCAGGACCTGAGACCCGAAGCAGGGGCCACTCCGGGCGCCCTGCAACGTCGTCCGGTCGCGTAGGTTCGCACCATGGCTACTACCGTGGACAAGGCCCGCGAACTGCTGCGGCTGCACACCGCGCCCGAACTCTTGGTTCTGGTGAACGTCTGGGACGTGATCACGGCGAAGGTCGTGGCCGACACCGCGGGCACGAAGGCACTGGCCACGGCCAGCCACTCGGTCGCCGCGTCGTACGGCTACCCGGACGGCGAACAGATCCCGCGCGACCTGATGATCGAGGCGGTCGGCCGGATCGCCGCCGCGGTCGACGTGCCGGTCACGGCCGACCTCGAGGCGGGGTACGGCGATGCCGGCGAGACGATCAACAGGGCGATCGGCGTCGGGATCGTCGGCGCGAACCTCGAGGACCAGCTCAAGCCACTTGCCGACGCGGTTCGCGCGGTACAAGCGGCGGTCGCCGCGGGCGAGCGGGCCGGCGTCCCGTTCGTGCTGAACGCCCGTACGGACGCTTTCCTGCGGGCTGGTGACAAGGATCCGGAGGCGGTGCTTGCGGACGCGATCGAGCGGGGACGTGCTTACCTGGACGCCGGTGCCTCGACGTTCTTCGCGCCCGGTCGGCTGGACCAGCCGACGGTCAGTCGGCTCGTGGAGGCGCTCGGCCCGCAGAAGGTCAACCTGATCGCGGTGCCCGGCTCACTCAGCCTGGACGCGATGGAGCAGCTGGGTGTCGCGCGGGTGTCGTTCGGGCCGTGGAGCCAGAACGTCGCGCTGACCGCGCTGGCCGGGCTCGCCGAGGACGTGTACGCCGGCGGCGCCCTTCCCGACGGCACGCGCAAGCTGAACTGAGCCGTCTTCGGCCCGGGTCAGAGCCGCTGCGCCGATTGGGCTGACGACGGGCTCTGCTGCTGAGGTCGAAACTCCTGCCGCAACACCATCGCACCCGCCACAACGGCCACCAACTCCGACACGGCCGCCGTCCAGACCGCCCACCCCGTCCACACCTCGTTGACCCCGAAAAGACCGACGGTTGCCGCGGTGACGAACGCAGCGAGCGTGGACAGTCCGAAGCCCACGGCCAGCAGCGGCGGGAGCCAGTGCCGCCAGGTCATCAGGAGCACAGCGATCACGAGCCCGCCGACGGCGTTCAGGAGGAACGCCGGGCCGACCTTGTTGTTCTCGTGCGCCCAGTCGAAGTACAGCTTGAGATGTACACCCCCCGAAACGAGCACAGCTACGGCGGCCAGCAACCGCATCCTCATGACGATCTCCGTTCCTCGGACGGCCCGAATCGGGCTATCTGTCCACACGGTTCGGCGCACCGGTTGGTTCACATGCAGCCCGAAGGTCGCTCAGTGGGCGCCTTGCCCTCCCGTGGTTTAGGAGATCAACTCGTGGCGCTGATCTGATCAACCTGCGGGGGGTCAGCGAAGCCAAGCCGGGTACGTGCCAACTTGATGAAGGCCTGGATACCCCAGTGGACCTCCGTGCCGGCATCGTCGAGGCGGACCGGATCGTCGATGGTCTTCAGCTCTTTGATTCGCCCCATCAATTCGTAGGCAGCGTCTCGCACGGGACGGTCATCGAGGAGCAGGTCCAACCGGTACAGCGCGGACCAAGCTTCTGCGCGCGCGGAGCGAACTTCATTCCTGAGGGGTTCGCTGCGGTTGCCCGTCCTCAACTGAGCCATCCGTCGGGCGATCTGCGCGTGCCTGTATCCCACTAGCGCCGCAGGCAAGGCTGCCGCCGCCTCGAGACGCTCACGGCGCGCACGGTCGGCAATGTCATACCGACGTTGCCGGGCAGCCGTCAGTGACTGGAGGAGGTAGGCAAGCACGACTCCTGCCAAGGTTCCGAGCACCACCACAATCTGACCACGCACGGGCATCATCTTCCGCTGCCGGAGGGTAGGTTGCGCCCATTTCGGCCGTCGGCGAGTCTTGTCGCGGCAGAAGACGCTGGCCCGCCCAGAATGCTTCTAGTGCCAGCATCAGTGTCCGGGGAAGTGGGTCAGGCTCCCGTCTGGTCAAGCAGGTAGATCGCTGTGATCGTCCTCATCAGCGTTATCGTCTGCTTCCCGTGTCGATCGCTCGACGAATTCCCGAGGATTTGACGGCGGCCTGGGCGCGCCTCGACGCAACTCCTCGATCTGTTGACGAAGGGCCGATGCCCGACGCTTTCTCTCCTCTGCGTCGTCGCCAGGTTCGTCGTGCTTCGGCGTCGAGGATGGCACTAGACGTCCCTGAGTCCGGCGATCTGCCGCCGCCACGCCTCGGCCCGAGATGCGGTGCCAGCTTCGGACGACGTCATGGCCGCCACTGCCTCGCTCAACGATGTGTCGGCTTCATCCAGGTCCGAGAGGCGTTTGGTCTGGGGTGTCCTCGAATCCACGATCTCGCGAAGACTTCGCCCGTCTCGCTCGAAAACCCCGAGATCGGGGAAGTCGATGACCCCACCGAAGTACGTCTGCTGGAACCAGTGGTCGCTGACCGTGTCGTGCCAGCTCAAGTAACCGCCGGGCAGGACTTGGCGGGGTTCGGTGATGGACCCGGTGAAGCTGTATCGCACGCAAGCCACCGTCGCGGGATCGAAGAACTGCGGTGTGTAGAAGTCGGACATCAGGATGTTGTTGACCCGGTAGGCATAGGCCTGATCTTCGGATGGATCACAGACCTCGACCAAGAACTCCACCCGTCCTTGGCCCTGCATCGGGGATTGCCCTGCAATCAGTCGGTTGCCGAACGGGTCGGCCAACATCTCGAGGCATTCATGGCTCGCGGTAAGCGACCAGCTGCGTCCGTACTCGATCAGTGCGAACGGTTGCCCGTCCTTGTCCGTGTGGTAGCCGGCCGCGTCGCGCACATCCTGCACCACAATCAAAGGCCAATATCCCAGCGGCACGTCATCGAGGCTCGCGAAGGCGTCGACAGTCGCCTGGACGTCCCAGATCGGACTGAAGTCACGCATGACTTGCTTCTGCAGAGCGCCAGCAACACGGGTCAACCAGCGTTGTGACACCGACTCGACTTCGGATACCAAAGCAACGTGTCGGATCATGTCTCAGGCCCCCAATCGGAGAGCCGGAAGGTCGGCGACACACCCGAAAGCGGGCGACCTTCTCGACACACAAAGGTCACTACAAGTCGTAGATTCTGTCAACCCGACGGACGTCCCGTCCGGACCCCGTCTATCGCGGCGGAAGCCATCACGCTAAACCGCCCACGCACGCTCGAATGCACACACCCGACCACCCTGACGGGCGGCAGGATGCTTGGGTAGCCTCACCATGTGTCCGATGAGACCACGCTGCCCGAACCAGCAGGGATGCTGACTGCACCGACGGCTGTGTTCCCGGACGGCTACAAGATCGGGGTGACCCGGTACGCCGACCTGATCCTGCGGTACGCCTTCTCGGCGAGGTTCGACGACCTGTACCTCGCGCTGGACCAGTACAGCATCGATGCCCCCGAGTTGGTCGCAGGCGGAGGCAACCGGGCCGGCCACACGGCACGGTTCGACTCGCTGCTGGAGAAGTTCGGCTGGGGCAAGCGCAACATCACCATCGACAAACTGGTGGACGGACGCCCCATCCACCGAACTCGCGGCCACGAGATCGACATGTTCGGGGGTGGTCCGGGCGGTGAAGACGACCCCTATCCCGGCGTAGGAGTCGAGATGGAGTGGAACAACAAGGACCCATTCTTCGACCGGGACCTGCTCAACTTCCAGGCGCTCCACCGCGAGGGCGCGCTCGCCGTCGGTGTGATCGTGACGCGTGGACCCGAACTCCAGAAGATCATCGGTCCTACCATCCGCGGCACCGCCGCGTCTGTGAAGTTCGGCCAGTCATCAACGCACTGGGACAAGCTGGTTCCCCGGGTAAACCTTGGTGGCGGCGGCGAGTGTCCCCTCATCCTGATAGGTATTGAGCCACCGCGGATCAACGCGTTCGGTCCTA
This sequence comes from Angustibacter sp. McL0619, assembly GCF_049994355.1. Taxonomy (NCBI): domain Bacteria; kingdom Bacillati; phylum Actinomycetota; class Actinomycetes; order Kineosporiales; family Kineosporiaceae; genus Angustibacter; species Angustibacter sp. McL0619. The sequence goes on from NZ_CP188257.1 coordinate 4,725,963, forward strand.
TCCGAGGCGCTTGGGCCGACGGTCGACAGATTGCTCGGGGCGACACGCTCTCATAGCAGCGGATGTGTCGGTAGTCCTCATTAAGATCTGTCCTGCCGAAGTAGATCTTTGCTAGGGAGAGTCATGACCGTCGAGATCGTGCAGCCCGACGAGCGCACGTCCGCACCGCCCCTTCGACTGGTCCAGGAGCCGCCTCCTCTGCCCTACGTGGAGGGAGGCTTCAAGACACTGTTGGCTGACCCGCCGTGGCGCTTTACCAACCGCACGGGCAAGGTCGCGCCAGAGCATCGACGCCTCGACCGCTACTCGACGATGGAGCTGAAAGCCGTTTGCGCGCTGCCCGTTGCTGACGTGATGGCGAAGGACGCGCATCTGTACCTCTGGGTGCCGAACGCCCTGCTGCCCGACGGCTTGAAGGTGATGGAGGGGTGGGGGTTCCGCTACATCTCCAACGTCATCTGGGCTAAGCGTAGGAAAGACGGCGGCCCGGACGGTCGCGGCGTCGGCTTCTACTTCCGCAACGTCACCGAGATCATCCTGTTTGGCGTGCGCGGCTCCATGCGGACCCTTCCCCCGGCGCGGTCGCAGGTCAACATGATCGAGACCCGCAAGCGCGAGCATTCTCGCAAGCCGGACGAGCAGTACGACCTCATCGAGCAGTGCTCCCCCGGGCCGTACTTGGAGATATTCGCCCGCCACCCTCGCGAGGGCTGGACGCTCTGGGGAGACGAAGCCGACGAGGAAGTGGCACCCCGTGGCAAAGTCCACAAGGGCTACGGCGGAGGCGAGATCCGCGTCCCGCACATCGACCCGTACGTCCATCTACCGGAGCAGGCCCAGGACAAGGTCGGCGCTGTCCTGCGGAAGCAGTACGAGGATGGCGCATCAATCCGCGAACTGGCCGATCAGACCGAGTACTCCATCACCCGTGTTCGCACGCTGCTAAAGCGTGCCGGCACAACGATCCGAGGGCGCGGGCGCACGCGGTGAAATGACGAACGTCCTGATCGCGGCAGTTCCAGATGACGTCTGGGGTGGATTCCGCGGCTCTCACCATGTTGCCTTGCCGCCCGAGCGGATCGTGGCAGATCCGGTCGCGCGAGGGCGCGTCTAAGTGGGCGCCGAAATGACAAGTGGTGATGAGGTGCAAGATTCCCACGAGTGGGAGCGCGATCGCCGGCTCTGCCTAGGAAGGTCCAGAGACGCGACACCCTCACCGTGCGTGCACGCAACTCTGTGACGAGCCTGCTGTCATCGTCACGGCCGGCACGACTGGCAACTAGATCAGAAAGGTCACCGCCTGTGCGAGTGGATCGCATTGTCCAACTCGGCCCACAATCGCCCTCAGCCGGTCCACATTGGACTCCTTGTGGCCAGGCTGCTCAGATTTCCAACTTAGACGCGGATTGCGCAGACTAGTTCTACGGCCAGCATCAGGATTGGGCCATGTCCACGAAGCGTGAGTAGTGGCCTTGGAATGCGACGGTGATGGTGTCGGTCGGACCATTGCGGTGCTTGGCCACGATGAAGTCGGCCTCACCGGCGCGCGGGGACTCCTTCTCGTAAGCGTCCTCCCGGTGCAGCAGGATCACCATGTCAGCGTCCTGTTCGATGGAGTTGTGGACGGCGATGCCGTTCGCCACGAAGTTGTGGCCGCCGAGCACCGTCGCGTCGAACACCTGCTCCTCGCCGTCCGGCTCGATCGAGACGACCTCGTCCCAGAACAGATCGTTGACCGCCAGAATCTCGAGCTCCTCGTCGTCCAGGATCTCGGCCACCCGGCCAAGCCGCTCGCGGGACGGTGCGTGCTTCCACATCGTTGAGCCGCAGAACGCCGAGTCCATGGCGGCGGCGAAGGCGCGGTGCGACATGCCCTTCTCGGCCAGCACCTCCTTGACCCGCGCCCAGACCGGCGTAGGCACAGTGTCGACAGTGGTGTTCGACGTGTTGGACCGGACGATCTGCAGCAGCTCGGCCGCCCGCGCAGACCTTGCTCCGTGAACGCCGATCTGCTCGAGGAACCACCGCTGCGGTTCGCTGCCAGTGATGTCCAGCGTGTGGCCGTCGCGGTGGCCGATCTGGCGCGTCGTGCGCACCCGCGAGCTGATGCCGAAACGCAGCAGCAGGCGGGAGAGGTCGTCCACCAGACGGCGACTGGTCGAGGCGTAGTAGACCCGCCCTCCTCGGCCGCTCTTGTTGACCGTCACCGAGCCGTCGGTCGCCCAGATGTGGTGCAGGAACATCCGGATCTGTCGCTTCGGCAGGTGGAAGACCTCGTCCGGCAGGAACTTCTCGTGGCTGCGCAGGCCGAACAGGTCCATCCCGTCCAGCCACTGGGCGATCGGGTTGCGCCGACCACGGCCGACCGAGAACGGTGCCGGGAGCCGCAGGCTGGTGACCCGGGCCGCGGCGTACTCGTCACGAACCGCCGTGATGCCGAAGTGGGTGGCGGCCTTAGCGACTGCGAGCAGGTTGTCCTCGTCGACGCTGGCGTAGCGAATGGGCTGGCGGCGGACGAAGGAGCCGTCACCGAGAAGGTGCGCGAGCATCACGACCTCGTCGTCCGCCCAGCCGGCCTCGAGCTCCGGGGCCGGCACGTGGCGCGGAACACCTAGCCGCGATCCCGGTTCGAGCTGCTCGAGTGGACGCCAGCCGTCGTAGGTCAGGAACGGATGGTTGGCGGTCGCTCTGACCTTCTTGCCGGAGGCGAGGGTCACCTGGAAGACGGGCTTCACGCCGGTCGGGAACACGTGTGTGAGGTGGCGGCGCACGTAGCGCAGCGAGTCGTCGAGCGACCAGACTGGGACGTCGGTCGCGCCGCTCAGGAAGAGCTCGCCCATCGTCGTCTCGGCGCCCGTGTCGGCGCGCAGCACCCGAGTGTCGGGTGTCAGGCAGCCCGACTCGCGAAGGTCGCTCATCTGCGGCCGCTTGTCGGTGCGCTGCTCCGGACCACGGTTCAGCTGGCTGATCGCGATCACCGGGACCTCGAGCTCCTTCGCCAGGAGCTTGAGGGCACGGGAGAACTCGGAGACCTCCTGCTGGCGGGACTCGACGCGCTTGCCGCTCGACATCAGCTGCAGGTAGTCGATGATCACGATCTTGAGGTCGTGCCGCTGCTTGAGCCGGCGGCACTTGGCGCGGATCTCCATCAGCGACATGTTCGGGCTGTCGTCGATGAACAGCGGCGCGTCGCTGAGCTCGCCCATGGTGCGCGCCATCTTCGTCCAGTCGGTGTCCTCCAGCCGGCCCTGACGGAGCTTCTGCAGGGGGATGCGCGCCTCGGCGCTGAGCATGCGCATGGTGATCTCGGTGCGGCTCATCTCGAGCGAGAAGATCACCGAGGTCAGGCCGTTCTTGATGGACGCCGACCGGGCGATGTCCAATCCCATGGTCGATTTGCCGATCGCCGGCCTCGCAGCCAGGACGATCATCTGACCCGGGTGCAGCCCGTTGGTCAGCCGGTCGAGGTCGGAGAACCCGGTGGGCACGCCGATCATGCCCTCGCCGCGGTGCCCGGCCGCCTCGATCTCGTCCACCGTCGGCTCGATGATCTGGCCGATCGGCAGGTAGTCCTCGCTGGTGCGCCGCTCGGTGACCGCGTAGACCTCGGCCTGGGCCGCGTTGACGATGTCGTCGACGTCGCCACCGGTGGTCGCATAGCCAAGCTGGACGATCTTGGTCCCGGCATCGACCAGGCGCCGCAGCACGGCCCGCTCGCGCACGATCCGCGCGTAGAAGCCGGCGTTCGCCGCGGTCGGCACCGACGAGATCAGCGTGTGCAGGTACGGAACGCCGCCGACCCGGGCCAGCTCGCCACGCTTGCTCAGCTCGTCGGACACGGTGACGGCATCAGCCGGCTCGCCGCGGCCGTACAGGTCGAGGACCGCGTCGTAGACCAGCTCGTGGGCCGGGCGGTAGAAGTCGTTGCCGCGAAGGACTTCGACGACGTCCGCGATCGCGTCCTTGCTCAGCATCATCCCGCCGAGCACGGACTGCTCCGCCGGGACGTCTTGCGGCGGGGTGCGGTCGAATGACTCGCCGGGACCGCTCGGCGGTCCGTAGCTCGACGGCGCGTCAACGTCCGTGATCGACACCCTGCTCCTCCCCGCGACAAGCCTAATGACAGATGTGTGATTCAACTGCACACCATCTGACCAGCCGGGTCTGACAACTAGGGCTCGTCGAGGTCGCTGGCACACGTTAGGGGAGCCATGCCCCGTCCTCAACATCGCTCATCCACACCCCGGATGAGAGGCTGTGGACGAGCTGTTGAGCACTCCCCACAGGTTGTGGGCAGCACTGTGGACGACGCGCCGGGTGCTGCGGGAGGGCGTGCTTACGACCTGCGTGGATGCCTTACACAGCCTGTGGACAAAAGAAAGTTCGAGAATTCGTGGATACCTCCGCGTCATCTGCTCGCCATCCGGACGCCACCTCCCGGGAGGTGCTGCGCCTCGCCGTCCCGGCCTTCCTGACGCTGGTCGCCGAGCCCGCCTTCCTGCTGGCCGACACCGCGATCGTGGGCCACCTCGGGACGGTGCAGCTCGCCGGCCTGGGAGTCGCGTCCGCGGCGCTCGCCACCTGCGCGGGCATCTTCGTGTTCCTGGCCTACGGGACCACCGCGTCCGTGTCCCGGCAGGCCGGTGCCGGCGACCTGCTGGGTGCGCTCCGGCTCGGGGTGGACGGCGTCTGGCTGGGCCTGCTGCTCGGGGTCGTCGCCGGTGCCGTGCTCTCGTTGGCCGCCGGTCAGGTGACGGCGTTGTTCGGTGCGTCTCTGCCTGCGACCGAGCAGGCCACGGAGTACCTGCAGATCAGCGGCATCGGCGTCCCGGCGATGTTGGTGATCCTGGCGGCGACCGGCGTGCTGCGCGGTCTGCAGGACACCAGGACGCCGCTGGTGGTCGCGATCGCCGGCTTCTCACTGAACATCGTGCTCAACGTGTGGCTTGTCTACGGCCTCGACCTGGGCATCCGCGGGTCGGCCCTGGGCACCGTGCTCGCGCAGACCAGCATGGCGTTGGCCCTGATCGCGGTGATCCTGCGGGCCTTGCACCGCCAGCACGGCAAGGCGCTGCCCACGGTGGTCCGGCCGCACCCGGGGCGCGTGCTCGCGGCGGCCCGGGCCGGCGTCCCGCTGCTGATCCGAACCCTGGCCCTGCGGGCCGTCCTGCTGCTGACCACGTGGGTCGCGGCGTCCAGCGGTGACGTCACGCTGGCGGCCTACCAGGTCTCGGCGACGGTCTGGACCTTCCTGGTGTTCGCGCTGGACGCCCTGGCGATCGCGGCACAGGCGCTGACCGGCAACGCGCTCGGCGCGGCGGACGTGCCCCGCGCCCGCACCCTGACGGCGCTGATGGTGCGGTGGGGGGTGTGGTGCGGAGTGGCTCTGGGCGCCGTCGTCGTCGCGCTGCACGGCGTCCTGCCCGGGCTGTTCACCAGCGACGCGGCAGTGCAGCGGGCGCTGGCCTCGGCACTGCTCGTGCTGGCCCTGCAGCAGCCGTTGTCCGGTTTCGTGTTCGTGCTGGACGGCGTGCTGATCGGCGCGGGCGACGGCCGGTGGCTGGCCGTGGCATCACTGGTGCAGCTCGTGCTCTACCTGCCGGTCGTCCTGCTGATGCAGCAGGCGAACGTGGCGGCGTCCGGGCTGTGGTGGGGCTTCGGCACGTTCATGCTGGTGCGCGGGGTGCTGCTCGGCTGGCGGGCCCGCACTGACCGCTGGGCCGTCATTGGCGCGGCACGCTGAACTCTTGCTCCACTCAACCCGCTCGTCGCGCCTCCAGGGGCGGGTTGAGTGGAGCAAAGCGGGTTGGGGGGAGCAACTGGGTGGGGCGGGGTGGCGGGGGATGCGGAGGGGCCCGCACCCCGAGTGGGATGCGGGCCCCAACAGCAGGACCGGACGTCGGTCAGCCGGCGACGACCTCGAGGGCCACCGTGGCGGCGACCTCGGGGTGCAGACGCACGCTGACGTCGTGACGGCCGACAGCCTTGATCGGCTGGCCGAGCTCGATCTTGCGACGGTCGAGCTGCGGGCCACCGGCGGCCACGACGGCCTCGGCGACGTCCGCGGTGGTGACCGCACCGAACAGTCGACCGGTGCCGCCGGCGTGCGCCGACAGCTTCACGGTCTTGCCCTCGAGCTGGGCCTTGACGGACTGAGCCTGCTCGAGGGTGGCGATCTCGCGGGACGAGCGAGCCTTGCGGATCGCGTCGACCTGCTTCTGGCCGCCCTTGGTCCACGGCGTGCCGAGGGAGCGGGGCATCAGGAAGTTACGGGCGTAGCCGTCCTTGACGTCGACGACGTCACCGGGCGCACCGAGGCCGGTGACCTCCTGGGTCAGGATGAGCTTCATCTGTCCGTCCCCCGATCAGCGAGCAGAGCTCGAGTAGGGCAGCAGCGCCATCTCGCGGGCGTTCTTGATCGCGCTGGCGAGCTGTCGCTGCTGCTGGACGGTGACACCAGTCACCCGGCGGGCGCGGATCTTGCCGCGGTCCGAGATGAACTTGCGCAGGAGCGCAGTGTCCTTGTAGTCGATGTACTCGACCTTCGCCGCCTTCAGCGGGTTGGCCTTCTTCTTCGGCTTGCGCACAACGGGCTTTGCCATCGTGGAGCTCCCCTTTCGTGGAGCCCGGACCGCGTGCGAGGTCGGTCCGGGATGGTCGGATCGGAACTGTCGGTCACCCGGTCAGACCGGGTGTTTCGTGCTGTGTCGCTGCTCTGACCGAAATCGATCAGAACGGCGGGTCGTCGTTGAAGCCGCCACCCTGGCCGCCACCGGTGCCACCGCTGCCACCGGAACCACCGGAGCCACCGCTCCAGCCGCCACCCTGGCCACCCTGGCTACCGCCACCGCCGGAGGGACCGGTCGCCCACGGGTCGTCGGCCGGCTGGCCGCCCCCTTGGCCGCCCTGGCCGCCAGCGGAGCCACCGGAGCCACCGCTCCAGCCACCACCCTGACCGCCACCACCCTGACCGCCACCACCCTGACCGCCACCGAAGCCGCCACCGCCGCCACGCTGGGCCTTGGTGACCTTGGCGGTCGCGCGCCGCAGGCTCGGACCGACCTCGTCCACCTGCATCTCGACCACGGTGCGCTTCTCGCCTTCCTTGGTCTCGTAGCTACGGGACTGCAGACGGCCCTGGGCGATCACCGCGGTGCCACGGGTCAGCGACTCGGCGACGTTCTCAGCCGCCTCCCGCCACACCGAGCAGCGCATGAACAGCGTCTCGCCGTCCTTCCACTCGTTCGACTGGCGGTCGAACGTGCGCGGGGTCGACGCGATCGTGAAGTTCGCGACGGCCGCACCGGAAGGGGTGAAGCGCAGCTCGGGATCGCCGGTGAGGTTCCCGACGATCGTGATGATGGTGTCGCCTGCCATGGCCTGCCCTTCGGAACTGCGGGGGGTGGGTCTGGTCCGTCAGGGACGGATCAGCGGATCTCGGGACGGAGGAGCTTGGTGCGCATCACGGACTCGTTGAGCCCGAGCTGGCGGTCGAGCTCCTGCGCGAGGGCCGGCTCGGCGGTCATGTCGACGACCGCGTAGATGCCCTCGGACTTCTTGTTGATGTCGTACGCCAGACGACGACGTCCCCAGACGTCGACGTTCTCGACGCTGCCGCCACCCTTGCGGATGACGTTGAGGAACTTGTCGAGGCTCGGCGCGATGGTGCGCTCCTCGAGATCGGGGTCGAGGATCACCATGAGCTCGTAGTGACGCATGCGTAAACCCACCTCCTCTGGACTCAGGCGGCCACGGTCTCTCCGTGACAGGAGGGTTGATACGTCGTGCGTCGCGGAACCCGGCTGACCGGATCCACCGGCCTGGGCCCGCGACGACGGGATCAAGGATAACGGCTCGGACCCGCGCCGGGCGAATCGTCGTCCACAGGCTCGTCGTACCCGGCCGTGCCGTCCAGTTCGTCCCGATCCTCGAGGTCCTCGAGGTCCTCGAAGTCGTCGTCGCGCTCGTCGCCGAACCGCACCACGACCGAGTCCTCGGCCCCGGCGAAGGGCCCGCCGACAGGGTCGTCGTAGCCGGCCTCCCGGACCACGTCCAGCTCGGGACGGCGCGCGTCCCGGACGACCAGGCAGACCAGCCAGAGCAGACCGGCGACCCGCAGGACCACCAGTACCGAGTACCAGGAGCCGGGCAGGCCGCGGTTGGCGGTGGTCTGGCCGGCGACGTACAGCCACACGCCGACGAAGTAGGTCGCCTCGCAGCCCGCCCAGATCAGGTGGTCGCGCCAGCGCGGGCGGGCCAGCGCGGCCAGCGGGAGCAGCCACAGCGACGCCTGCACCGGCCAGGCCTTGCCGGTCATCACCACGATCGCCAGCACCACGAACGCCACCTGCGCGACCCGCGGCCGCCGCTCGGTGCCCAGCGTCATCAGGAACCCGACAGCCACGGCCAGCACGATCCCGAGCAGCGTCAGGGTGGTGACGGTGCCGGCGTCCAGTTGGGTCGGGTCAAGGCCCAGGCGGGCGACCCAACGCGGGCGTGGATCGGACGGCAGCGCCAGGGGCAGCAGCCAGATCGAGCCGTAGCTCGCGCCGGCGTGCCACCACGTGCGGTAGCTCGCCTTGACCGCCTCGCTGTTGGAGGCCAGGAACGGCGCGAGCACCACGACCACCGTGACGAACGCCGCCGCCGCCGTGATCAGCCAGGCACGCCACCGTCCGGTGCGCAGCGCCAGCAGGGCGAGCACGAGCAGCAGCACGAGGGGATAGGTCCGCGCAGTGATCGCCAGCCCGAGGAGCACGCCCGCGACCAGCGGTCTGGACCGCCCCCAGAGCAGCAGCGCGGCGGCGGCGAGCGCGATCCCGAGCATGTCGAACGAGACCAGCGCGGACAGCGCCAGCAACGGGCTGAGCGCGACCAGCGAGGCGTCCCAGGGTCTGCGTCGTCCGGTGCTCGCGACGGTCAGCAGCACCAGGGCGAGCACCAGCAGCGCGATCACGCCGGTGCTGATGTCGAAGTACGTGCGGTCTCTTTCGATCATCGAGCCGTGCGGGGTCACCGTGCCGACCGCCCAGCTGAGCAGGCCGGTCAGCACCGGCTGGCCGAGCGCGCCGGCGGGCGCGCCGGCGGCGTACGGGTTGACCCCCCGAGCGATCCCGCTGGTCTCGTAGAGCAGCGGGAGGTCGCTGTAGCAGGCGTGGAAGAACTGGTCGGGCGAGGTCCAGCCCTGTGCCCGGCAGTGCTGCTTCTCGACCACCCCGAAGGACAGCGCGACCATGGCCAGCACGACCAGCACGCGGGCCGCCGTCCACCAGCCGTGCCGGCCGCCCCGGATCCGGTCGCCCGCGGGGCCGCCGACGACCGCCGAGAAGCGGCGGACCAGCGGGTCCTCGCGGGACGGTGCGACCGTCACGTCAGCACCCGTCAGATCGGACGGGGCGCTGCTGGCCTCGAGGGCGGTGTCCACCGGGCGATCATGCCCTACGTCAGCCGCTCGAGCGGTCCTGTGGGCTCACGCCGTTTCCGCCGGACCCGCCGCCGCCGCTACCAGCGCCGCCACCACCGCCGCCGGTGGTCGGGCTGCTCGTCGGGCTGCCGGTCGGCACCGGGACGGTGGGCAGCGTCGGCGTGGGCACGGTCGGCGTGGTCGCGGTCGGCCTGGTCACCGTCGGGGTGGACGTCGGCGTCCTGGTCGGGGTGGACGTCGGGGTCGCAGTAGCCGTCGCGGTCGGCGTCGGCGAGTTGCTCTCACCGCCGTACACCGGGGCCGGGAACTGCTCGACCTTCATGCCCTCGGTGGCACCCTTCATGAACGCCGTCCAGATGTGCAGCGGGAAGGACGCGCCCTGCACGTTGTTGTTGCCGCCCAGGCCGTTCAGCGACAGCTGCACGGGGTGGCCGTCCTTGTCCTTGCCGTTGCGATAGAGCCCGACGGCGGTGGCCAGCTGCGGGGTGTACCCGGCGAACCAGGCCGACTTGGCGTCCTGCGCCGTACCGGTCTTCCCGGCCAGCGGACGGTCGATCTGGCTGGCCGCGAAGCTGCCCGTGCCGTGCTTGACGACGTTCTGCAGGGCGTAGGTGAGGTCCGCCATCGGGCCGGCATCGAAGGCGCGGTTCGCCTTCACCTGCGCCTTGAAGACCTGCTCGCCGGAAGCGAGGGTGACGCTCTTCACCATGTAGGACGGCGCGTGCATGCCCTGCGCAGCGAACGTCGCGTAGGCGGTGGCCACGTCGATCACCCGCGGGGAGGCGGTGCCGAGCACGTTGGCGAAGTTGCTCTTCAGGTCGGTGGTGCCCTCCGGGTACCCCGCGGCGATAGCCGCGTCGCGGGACTTGTCCGGGCCGACCTGCTCGTTGAGCTGCGCGTAGATCGTGTTGACCGAGTGCTCGGTGGCGAAGATCAGGTCGTGCGTGCCGCCCTCACCGGCACTGAAGTTGCTCACCGTCCAGGGCTTCGACTCACCGGGGATCGTGATCTGCTTCGGCGAGTCACCGTTGAACGAGGACTTCAGCGAGACGCCGTCCTCCAGCGCGGCAGCCAGGGTGAACGGCTTGAAGGTCGAGCCGGCCTGCATCGTGTCCTGGGTCGCCGAGCTGCGCTCGCGCTTGATCGCGTCCGCGCCGCCGTACATCGCCACGACCGCGCCGTCGCCGGGCTTGACCGCGACCAGCCCGACCCCGACGCCCTTGGCGCCGTCCTTGGGCATCTCGTCCTTGACCGCCTGGACCGCCTTCTCCTGGGCCTTGCGGTCGAAGGTGCTCACGATCCGCAGGCCACCGCCGTCGATGTCTGCGTCGGACAGGCCGCTCTTGCCGACCACCTCGCTGCGCACCGCGTTCAGCAGGTAGCCGTTGGTACCGCCGTAGCGGTTGTCGGTCGAGCGCTTGGCGATCTTGGGGAACTTCACGGCGTCGGACTGCTCCTGGGTGGCCCAGCCCTCCTTGACCATCCCGCTGAGCACGTAGTCCATCCGGGCCTGGGCGTTGTCCTTGTGCGTGACCGGGTCGTAGAGGCCGGGTGAGCGGACGATCGAGGCGAGCAACGCGCTCTGGCTCAGGTTCAGCTTGCTGACGTCGACGCCGAAGTAGGCGCGGCTGGCCGCCTGGACGCCGTAGGCGCCGCGACCGAAGTAGATGGTGTTCAGGTAGTTCTCAAGGATCTTGTCCTTGGACTCGTTCTTCTCGATCTTGAGCGCGATGACCAGCTCTTTGGCCTTGCGGGTCGGGGAGCGGTCAGCGTTCAGGAAGTAGTTCTTGACGTACTGCTGGGTGATGGTCGAGCCGCCCTGGGTGGAGCCGCCGCGGACCTTGACCCAGACGGCCCGCGCGTAGCCCCTGGGCGAGAAGCCCTTGTTCTGGTAGAAGCTGCGGTCCTCAGCCGACAGGACGGCCTTCTGCAGCGACTGCGGCATCTGCGCCAGCGGCACCGACTCGCGGTTCACGTCACCGAAGCGGCCCAGCTCGGTCTTGCCGTCCGACCAGTAGACGACGGAGGAGTTCTGCAGGACCTGCTTGTTCGGGTCCGGCACCGAGACCGAGTGGTAGAGGAACGCGAAACCGATCACCCCGAGCAGGAAGCACGCGGCGCCGGTGCCCAGGACCAGCCGCCAGGAGGGGACGAAGCGTCGCCAGCCCAGCTTCGATGCGCGGGGGTAGTCCACGATGCGTCGCACGGGGCGTCGTTCTCCAAGCTTCAGGGGGCAGGCTGTCTCTCGACGTCCGGCAGGCCGGTCGCAACGTCCAGTATGCGAGCTGTGGCGCCACCGAGCCCAACCGAAAGGGCTGTCTTCACGGCGTCCTCACCTAATCCACGCCCGACCTTCCGTACCCGTTGACCTGCGAGAACGCTGGATGTGACCGGGCACACATGCAGGGCCGGCTTGCGTCGTCCGAAAGCGTGACCTACTGTTCGACATATCGCGGCGATACATCGCGGCGATCCGTCCCAGTCCGGACCCGGAGGTGCAAGCGTGGCCCGTCGAGCCGACGTCCTGGACCTCGCGGTCCTCGGACTGCTGCACGACAGCCCCTTGCACGGGTACGAGCTGCGCAAGCGACTCGCCACCGTACTGGGTCCGTTCCGGGTGCTGAGCTACGGCACGCTGTACCCCTGCCTGAAGCACCTGTCCGACCAGGGCTGGATCACCAGCGCCGCCAACGACACCGACCCGGTCGGTGGGCGACGGGCACGCATCGTCTACGAGCTGACGGCGGCGGGCAAGGAGCACTTCGACGCGCTCGTCGACGAGTCCGGCCCCACCAGCTGGGAGGACGAGAGCTTCGGCGTCCGCTTCGCGTTCTTCGCCCGGACGCCGACCGAGGTCCGGTTGCGCATCCTCGAGGGTCGGCGCAGCCGGCTCGAGGAGCGGCTGGACTCGATCAGCACCTCGGTCGCCCGCAGCCGCGAGCGCGCCGACCAGTACACCCTCGAGCTGCAGCGTCATGGCCTCGAGTCCGCCCAGCGCGAGGTGCGCTGGCTGAACGAGCTCATCTCGCACGAACGCGGCGAACAGCCGCCCACCGCGTGAACCCCGCCTGAACCACCCCCTGAACCACCAACCACCGATCACCAACGATCACCACATGAAGGAGCACGGAATGGGATCCGTTCGCGTAGCCATCGTCGGCGCCGGCAACTGCGCCGCGTCGCTCGTCCAGGGCGTGCACTACTACCGGGACGCCGACGCCAGTGGCAGCGTGCCGGGCCTGATGCACGTCATGTTCGGCGACTACCACGTCCGCGACATCGAGTTCGTGGCCGCGTTCGACGTGGACGCCAAGAAGGTCGGCTTCGACCTGTCCGAGGCGCTCGTGTCCAGCGAGAACAACACCATCAAGATCTGCGACATCCCGCCGCTGAACGTGCCCGTGCAGCGTGGCCACACGCTCGACGGCCTCGGCAAGTACTACCTCGAGACCATCGAGGTCTCCGACGCCGAGCCCGTGGACGTCGTCCAGGCCCTCAAGGACTCCGGCGCCGACGTGCTGGTCTCCTACCTGCCGGTCGGCTCCGAGCACGCTGACAAGTTCTACGCGCAGTGCGCGATCGATGCGGGCGTGGCCTTCGTCAACGCCCTGCCCGTCTTCATCGCCTCCGACCCCGAGTGGGCGAAGAAGTTCGAGGACGCCGGCGTGGCGATCATCGGTGACGACATCAAGTCCCAGGTCGGGGCGACCATCACCCACCGCGTGATGGCCAAGCTGTTCGAGGACCGCGGCGTCGTGCTGGACCGCACGTACCAGCTGAACGTCGGCGGCAACATGGACTTCAAGAACATGCTCGAGCGCGACCGCCTGGAGTCCAAGAAGATCTCCAAGACCCAGGCCGTGACGTCGAACATCAGCCACGACCTCGGCGCGAGGAACGTGCACATCGGCCCGTCGGACTACGTGCAGTGGCTGGACGACCGCAAGTGGGCGTACGTCCGCCTCGAGGGCCGTGCGTTCGGCGACGTCCCGCTGAACCTGGAGTACAAGCTCGAGGTCTGGGACTCCCCGAACTCGGCCGGCATCATCATCGACGCGATCCGCGCGGCGAAGATCGCCAAGGACCGCGGCATCGGCGGCGCGCTGCTGTCGGCGTCGTCGTACCTGATGAAGTCCCCGCCCGTGCAGCGCCCGGACGACGAGGGCCGCGCGAGCGTCGAGGCCTTCATCCGCGGCGAGGTCGAGCGCTGACCGCTCGCTGACTCGATAGCACCCGCGAAACCAGAGAAGCGGGCCACCTGAGACACCTCGGGTGGCCCGCTTCTCTGATCTCGGTGTCGGACCGAGCAGGCACGTCGTCCGAGAGCCCGACATACAGTGAGTAGGTGCCCTTCGTCGCCGACCTGCGGACCGTGCTCCGCGGTCGTGACTTCCGCCGGCTGTTCGCCGTCCGGCTGGTGTCCCAAGGCGGGGACGGCGTCTTCCAGGTGGCGCTAGCCAGCCTGATCTTCTTCTCGCCCGAGCGCGCCACCACCGCAGTCGGCACGGCCGCCGCGTTCTCCGCGACGGTGCTGCCGTACACGGTGATCGGTCCGTTCGCCGGGGTGCTGCTGGACAAGTGGCGCCGCCGCCAGGTGATGGTGATCGCCAACTTGATCCGTGTCCTGCTGGTCGTGGTGGTGGCGGGCATGGTCGCCGCCGGTTGGGTCGGTCTGCCCCTCTACCTCGCGGTGCTGGCCTGCCTGTCGGTCAACCGGTTCTTCCTCACCGGGCTGGGCGCGAGCCTGCCGCACGTCGTCCCCCGGCACGAGCTGGTGATGGCCAACGCGGTCTCGCCGACGAGCGGAACCCTTGCCGCACTGGGCCTCGGGGCGGTCGGCTACCTGGTGAGCACCCGGCTGCCGGAGGGCGACCAGGGCGACGCGATCCTGCTGCTGCTCAGCGCCGGCGTCTACCTGGTCGCCGCGCTGCTCGCGCTTCGGATCGGTCGGGACGCGCTCGGGCCGGACCACGGGGAGCGGACGGCCGTGGGCTGGAACGCCGTGGCCGAGGGGGCCGCGCACGTCCGCGAGCGCCGGCCGGCCTGGAACGCGCTGGCTGCGATCGGTGTGCACCGGTTCGCCTACGGCATCTCGACCATCGCGACCATCCTGCTGTGCCGCAACCACTTCAACGACCCCGAGGACGTCTCGGCCGGGCTGGCGCTGCTGGCCCAGGTGTTCATCGCCGCCGGCATCGGCTTCGGGCTGGCCGCCTTGGTCACGCCGGTGGCGACCGCTCGCTGGGGGACGGGCGGCTGGATCTGCCGATGCCTGCTGGGTGCGGGGATCGTGCAGTCGGTGCTGGTCCTGGTGCTGACGGTGCCACTGATGCTCTTCGCCGCCTTCTCGCTCGGCATCGCCGCGCAGGGCGTGAAGATCTGCGTGGACGCGGTGGTGCAGCGCGAGGTCGACGACGAGTTCCGCGGGCGGGTGTTCGCGTTCTACGACGTCGTCTTCAACGTGGCGTTCGTGGTGGCTGCCGCCTGCGCTGCGCTCGCCGTCCCGACGGACGGCTACTCCCCCGCCGTCTACGCCGTGGTGGCGCTGCTCTATCTGGGTGCGGCCGCCGGGTACGGGCGGACCCTGCGCACCGCGGCTCCCTCGCAGGTGCCCGCCGACTCCTGACCGGTCAGGCCTGCGACTCGGGCTGCTCGGCCCACCACGCCAGCAGCGCCTCACGCGCCAGCTCCGGCGACAGCGGTCCCTCGTCCATCCGGACCGACAGCAGGTGCTTGTAGGCACGGCCCACCACCGGCCCCGGCGGGATACCGAGGATCGCCATGATCTGCTCGCCGTCCAGGTCGGGCCGGATCGAGGCCAGCTCCTCCTGCTCGGCCAGCCGGGCGATCCGCACCTCCAGGTCGTCGTAGGTGCGCGAGAGGGCCGCTGCCCGACGCACGTTGCGGGTCGTGGAGTCCGACCTGGTCAGCCGGTGCAGCCGCTCCAGCAGCGGCCCGGCGTCGGTGACGTAGCGCCGCACCGCCGAGTCGGTCCACTCGCCGCCGCCGTACCCGTGGAAGCGCAGGTGCAGCTCGACCAGCCGGGACACCGCCTTGACCGTGTCCTTGTCGAACCGCAGCGCCTTGAGCCGCCGTCCGGTCAGCTTGGCCCCGACGACCTCGTGGTGGTGGAACGAGACGCCGCCGCCCTCCTCGAACCGTCGCGTCGCCGGCTTTCCGATGTCGTGCAGCAGCGCCGCGAGCCGCAGCACCAGGTCCGGACCCGGCACGACGTCGTCCTCCAGCGCGATCGCCTGGTCGAGCACGGTGAGCGAGTGCTCGTAGACGTCCTTGTGCCGGTGGTGCTCGTCGATCTCCAACTTCAGCGCGGGCAGCTCAGGCAGGAACACGTCGGCCAGGCCGGTGTCCACCAGCAATCGCAGCCCGACCCGCGGCGACGGCGCGAGCAGCAGCTTGGTGAGCTCGTCGCGCACCCGCTCGGCGGACACGATGGACAGCCGCGAGGCCATCGCGGTCATCGCCTCGCGTACTGGCGGCGCCACGTCGAAACCCAGCTGGGCGGCGAAACGTGCAGCTCGCATCATCCGCAGCGGGTCGTCGGTGAACGACGACTCCGGCGTACCCGGCGTGCGAAGCACCCCCTGCGCGAGGTCCTGCAGGCCGCCGTACAGGTCCACGAACTCACCCGAGGGCAGCGCCAGTGCCATCGCGTTCACCGTGAAGTCCCGGCGGACCAGGTCCTCGTCCAGACTGGTGCCGTAGGCGACGTCGGGCTTTCGCGAGTCCGCGAGGTAGGCCTCGGCCCGGTACGTCGTCACCTCGACGACCTCGTCCCCGTGCCGGCCGCCGATGGTGCCGAAGGCCCGTCCGACGTCCCAGGTGGCGTCGGCCCACGAGGACAGCACGCGCTCGGACTGCTCCGGCGTCGCGTCGGTGGTGAAGTCCAGGTCGTTGACCGGCCGACCAAGGATCAGGTCGCGCACCGACCCGCCGACCAACGCCAGGTCGAAGCCCGCAGCGGCGAAGCGCTCGCCGAGCGAAAGCGCTACTGGTGGGACCTCGGGGCTCGGCACGTTGGCCAAGCCTAGGTCACGTGGACGAGGGTTCGCCCGTCTGCCGTAACTGATCGACGACGCCGGAAGTCGGTGCAGGATAGGGCCGGGCCTGCTCGTTAGAGTGACGACGTGCCCCATCCCGAGCCTCGCCCTGCGCGGAACCTGCCGTCGGTCGAGGAGACGTCGGCCGGTGGGCTCGTGGTCGACCTCACGGACGAACCGCCGGTGGCCGCGCTGATCGCCCGGCGCAACCGAGCCGGCCGGGTCGAGTGGTGCCTGCCCAAGGGGCACCTCGAGGGCGACGAGACGCTGGAGCAGGCCGCGGTCCGCGAGGTCGCGGAGGAGACGGGCATCGAAGGCCGGGTCCTCGCGTCGCTGGGCACCATCGACTACTGGTTTTCGGTCCCGGACAAGCGCATCCACAAGGTCGTGCACCACTACCTGATGGAGCGCGTCGGCGGCCGGCTGACCATCGAGGGCGACCCGGACGCCGAGGCCATCGACGTCGCGTGGGTCCCCGTCGGCGAGCTCGAGGGCAGGCTGACCTTCCCGAACGAGCGGCGCATCGCCGACGCGGCTGCCCGCCGGCTCGCCGGACGTCGATGACGCCCCGGAAAGTGCTGGCGGCCACGGCCGCCGGGCTGCTCGTCGCGCTGACCGGCACTCTCGCCCAACCGACCACCGCGGCGGCGCAGGCCACCGCAGCGCGGATCGTGATCACCTCGGTTACCCCCACCCTGGTCACCCAGGCCGACACCGTGCACGTCACCGGGCGGGTCACCAACCTCACCAAGGGCGCCCTCGAGCAGGTGACGGTCCGGCTGCGTGCGGTCGGCGGACGCCTGGGCACCCGGGACGACGTCGACAACTGGCTGGACGGCCGCGACGTCCGCGAGGGCGTCCCGGTGGACCCCCCGACCGACTTGGCCAAGCCGCTCGCGGCGGGGGCCAGCGCGACCTTCGCGCTCGACGTCCCAGCGACCTCGCTCGCCCTGGAAGGCGGCGAGTTCGGCGCCTACCCGATCGCCGTCGACGCCCGCGCGACCGACGCGGAGGGCACCCGGGACCAGGTCGCCTTCCTGCGCACCACGGTGCAGTGGCAGCCGGCCACCCGCGAGTACGCCCGCCAGCAGATCAGCTGGATGGTCCCGTTCGCCGGACTACCCGGCCCGGTGGCCAACTCGGTACCCACCGCCGAGCAGCTGACCAAGGCACTCACCCCCGGCCAGCGACTGCCCAACCTGCTCGCCGCGGCGTCCGTGCCGGGCGTCGCCTGGGCGGTGGATCCGCAGCTGTTGCAGACGCTGCAGCTCGCCGTCGACGGCTCGCTGCCGAGCAGCGCCGGCAAGACCGCGAGCGCCACGAGCACCGCCGGCGCGAGCACTACTCCGACCCCCACGGGCACGGCCACGTCGTCCCCGAGCGACCAGGCCAAGGCCACGGCAAGCACAGTGGCACTGGCGTTCCTGGACCAGATGCGCACGGCAGCTGTTGGCCGCGACGTGATCGAGCTGCCGTACGCCGACCCGGACCTGCAGGTGGTCAGCGACGCCGACGCCATGCAGCTGGTCACCGCCGCCCGCGCCGCCGGGGCGGGCACGATCGCCGAGGTGCTCGGCGTCATCCCGCGCAACGACATCGCCTGGCCGCCGGACGGTTACGCCAGCGACTCGCTGGTCGGCGACCTCGCCGGGCAGGGCGTGCCGAACCTCGTGCTGGACGAGCGCAGCCGGCCGCTGGTCGACGCGCTGGACTACACCCCGGACGACGTGACCAAGAGCCTGCCGGCCGGGGCGACGGCGGTGCTGTTCGACTCCCAGCTGTCCCGGCTGATGGTGCAGGTGCGGTCCACCGACGCGAGCGCCAGCAGCCGGTTCCTGGCCGAGACCGCCGCCGCCACGACCGAGCGCCCCGGCCTGACCCGCCGGATGCTGGTCGCGCTGCCTCGCGCGGTCGCGTTGGACCCGACGGCGTTCCGGGCCACCGTGCAAGCGGCGACCGGCGCGCCCTGGCTGACCCTGACGCCGTCCGCCTCGATGTTCGAGCCGCTGCCGGACCGTGGCGACGCGTCCCAGCTGGCCCGCAGGTCCGTCGCTGCCCCCAGGACGCGCACCACCACAGGCATCGACACCGCGGACGTCGAGACCGCGCTGTCGCTGCGCTCGCAGCTGTCCGCGCTCGGAGAGGTGGTGGCCGAGCCGGCGAAGACCACGGCGGCCCTGCAGCGCTCGACACTCGACCTGGTCTCGGCGGTGTGGCGAAACCACCGGCCGGTGCTGGCTCAACGACAGCAGATCTCGCGGGTCGCCGTCTCCGCGCTGAGCGCCCACGTCCGGGTGCTCAAGACCACCATCACGTTCCTGCGCCGCTCCGGTGAGTTCCAGCTGACCATCAGCAACACGTTGCCGCAGCGGGTGACGGGCATCCGGCTGCGCGTGCTGGCGCCCAGCCCGCGGCTGGTCGTGTCCAAGGAGGTGTCGGACCCGATCGACCTGGCGCCGGGGACGCGGACCAGCGTGCGGGTCCCGGTGCGCGCGCTGGCCAGCGGCCAGGTCGCCCTGCAGGCGCAGCTGGTGGCCCCCAGCGACCTGCCGATCGGTGCGCCGGTGCAGGTCGAGGTCCGGGTGCGGCCGACGGACAGCTGGGTGCTGAGCGTGGGCGGGGTGATCGTCGGGCTGGTGGTGCTGGTCGGGCTGGTCCGGGCGCTGCGCCGGCCGCGTCGTCGGGCCCGGCTCGTCGACATCGAGACCAACGACATCGAGACCAACGACATCGAGACCAACGACATCGACAGCAGCGACGTGACCGAGCAGGAGGATGCGCCGTGAGCGACCCGAGCCTGATGCGCTCGACGTCCGTGATGGCCTCCGGGACGTTCGTCTCGCGGCTGCTCGGGTTCGTCCGGGTCGCGCTGCTGACCGGCTTGCTCGGGGTCAGCGGCGCGCTGGCCGCGGACACATTCGCCACCGCCAACACCGTGCCCAACCAGCTCTACAACCTGATCGCCGGCGGCCTGCTGAACGCCGTCCTCGTCCCGCAGATCGTCAAGGCCACCAGGCACCCGGACGGTGGCCAGGCGTTCCTCGACCGGCTGCTCACCATCTCACTGCTCGGCATCGGCGTCGTCACGCTGGTCGCGACCCTGCTGTCGCCGCTGGTGCCGGTGATCTACCAGCCGGGCCACGGCCCGGGCTGGGACCCCTCGACGATGGCGCTGGCCGTCGCCTTCGCGTACTGGTGCCTTCCCCAGGTCTTCTTCTACGGCCTCTACACGGTGCTCGGTCAGGTGCTCAACGCGCGCGGGCGGTTCGGCGCGTACATGTGGGCGCCGGTGGCCAACAATGTGGTCGCGATCGCCGGCCTGATCGTGATGTTCTACTGGATCGGCGGCTTCAACAAGATCACCAACCCGCACCCGCCGTCCAGTTGGACCGCGGGTCAGATCGCGGTCCTCGCGGGCTCGGCGACCCTCGGTGTGGTGGTGCAGGCGCTGGTCGTGATGATCCCGCTGCGTCGGATGGGGTTCCGATACCGGCCACGGTGGGGCCTGCGGGGCGTCGGGCTCGGTGGCGCCGGCAAGGTCGCCGCCTGGACCTTTGCCAGCGCGCTGATGGGCTCGCTCGGGTTCATCGTGACCGTCAAGGCCGCCAACTCGGCGGGTACGCAGGGTGGTCCGGGTCAGAACGCCTACGGCAGTGCGTTCCTGTTGTTCATGCTGCCGCACTCGCTGATCACGGTGTCGCTGGTGACGGCGCTGTTCACGCGGATGAGCCACGCCGCCGCGGAGAAGAACACTGCGGCGGTCCGCCGCGACCTCTCGGTCGGCCTGCGGTTGACCGGCGTCGCGTCGGTGCTGGCCCTGGTCGGCATGCTCGCGGTGGGCGACGAGCTGACCCGCGTCCTGTTCTTCAAGAACTCCGCGAACGAGACCTTCGCCATCGCGGCGGCGGCCACCGCCATGATGCTCGGGCTGGTGTCGTTCAGTGCGCAGTACCTGTTCCAGCGGGCGTTCTACGCCTACCAGGACGCCCGCACGCCGTTCCTGATCCAGATCCCGGTCGTCGTCGTGATCGCCCTGACCAGCTACCTGTCGGCCCGCGAGCTCAACCCTCGGCACGTGGTCATCGGCATCGGAGTGGGCATGTCCGTCGGGTACACGATCGGCGCGGTGCAGTCGGCCGTCATCCTGCGCCGCCGGCTGCACGGGCTGGACGGCGCGCGCGTGCTGCGCACGTACGTCCGGCTGGTCTGCGCCGGGCTGCCCGCGGTGGCGGTCGGGCAGGGCGTGTCGCTGCTCGTGCACGCCACGCTCGGCCACTCGGTGCTGGCCTCGCTGGTCGCTCTCATCGTCGGCGGCGGCCTGGTGGTCGCCGTCTACGTGCTGGTGCTGCGGCTGCTGCGGGTCGCCGAGCTGGACGAGCTCGCCGAGCCGCTGCTGCGCCGGGTGCGCTCGCGCCGCTGACCTCAAGCCCCACGCCGGGTCAGCACTGGTCGCGTTCAACTCAAGTCGGGCACCGCGGCGTCCGAAGTCGTGAACATGGCAAAGAACTTCCGGCACGAGCACGTCCGCGACCAAGGCGGGATCGTGGTCGGCTGGCTCTCCAAGCTCGCTATCGGCCTGGCGATCATCGGTGTGCTGCTGTTCGACGTGATCTCCGTGGTCACGGCCAAGATGTCCGTTGAGGACCAGGGCGCCACGGCGGCGTTGAACGCCAGCGACATCTGGGCCCGCACGCACGACGACAAGAAGGCGCTGGAGACGGCACAGCAGACGGTGAGCGCCGCGAACCCGACGAACGTGCTGGACGTGAGCACGTTCCACATCGACCCCGACGGCACCGTGCACCTGCGGATCAGCCGTCAGGCACCCACCCTGGTCGCGCACTACGTCGGCAGGCTCCGCGAGATCAGCGACGTCAGCGCTGATGCCTTCGGTCGGTCCACGACGTGACTCCCGGCCGGCGCAGCACGGTCGGCCCGCGCACGGCGCGCGTCGCCGGGCTCGCCGTCGCCGCCGGTTTGCTGGTGACCTTCGCATTGCCCGCCGGTCCGGCCGCCGCGCAACCGAACCTCAAGGAGCTGCGCCAGCAGGCCAAGCAGCTCCAGCGGCAGCTGGACCGGCTCGCCGTCGAGCAGGGGCTGGCCGTGGAGCGGTACGACGCCGCTCAGGACGCGCTGATGCAGGCGACCAACGGTGAGGTCAACGCCTCCATCGGCGTCAGCGACAGCCAGCGCGCCGCCCAGGCCAGCGCGGACGAGGCGGCCCGCCGGGTCCGCGCGATCTACCTCAGCGGCGGTCCGCTCGCACTGACCGCCTCGATGCTGGGCAGCAGCTCGATCGGCGACGCCATGGTGCGCTGGCACGCCATCGAGGGCATCGTGGCCACCGACGCCGATCGGGTGGACACCCAGCAGGCCGCGGTCGCCCGCCAGCGCACCGTCGAGGCGGCGGCCAGCCTCACCCGCGCCCAGGTCATGGCCCGGCAGAGCGCGGCCGACCAGGCGGCAGCGGTGGTCTCACGCACCATCGCCATGCAGCGCGCGATGCTCGCCCACACGGACTCCCAGGTCGTCGCACTGGCCGAGCAGGAGCGCGCCCAAGCGGAGGCAGCGGCGCTGGCCCGGGCCGCGCAGTCCGCCCGGGCCGCCGGCATCGGCGGGATCAGCGACGCCGCCGGGCACGGCCTCGAGGGCGGCACCGCTGACAGCCAGACGCTGCCCGACGTCCCGGCACCCAACGCGACGGCCGCCGCGGCGATCGCGGCCGCCGCGACCCGGCTGGGCATGCCCTACGTGTGGGGCGCCACTGGCCCGACGACGTTCGACTGCTCCGGCCTGATGCAGTGGGCGTACGCGCAAGCCGGCGTCCTGCTGCCCCGGACGTCGCGGGCGCAGTACGCCGCGCTGCCGCACGTCGCGCTGAGCGAGCTGGCGCCCGGCGACCTCGTCTTCTACGCCATCGACGTGAACCAGCCCTCGACCATTCACCACGTCGGGATGTACGTCGGGAACGGGTTGTCGCTGTACGCCCCGCAGACCGGCAGCGTGGTGAAGATCGGCCCGGTCGGCTACGGCCTGATCATCGGCGCGGCCCGACCGACCGCCGGATCCTGATCCGACACCGATTCCCGTTTTGGTCCCTCAAGGGACGCTCACCCGTACGATGGCACGCGGCGGTCGCCCGGCCGCCACGCGGTCTGGGCCGCGACGAGGTGGGAGGTCGACGCTGGACAGGGTCGGACCAGGCAGCGTCCTCGGTGGACGCTACGTGCTCAAGCGCCGCCTCGAAGATGCGGACGACACGTCGACCTGGCAGGCGCACGACGACACCCTCGACCGCCTGGTGCACCTGCGCGTCGTCGCCGAGGGCCACCCGCACGCCGAGGCCGTGCTGGACGCCGCCAGGCAGGCCGCCGCAGTCGAGGACGTCCGGCTGGTGCGCATCCTGGACGTCGGCGAGGACGAGGGCACGACCTACGTGGTCAGCGAGTGGCTGCGCTCGCCGTCCCTGGAGGAGCAGCTCGAGGACGGCCCACTGGCACCGGCGACCGCCCGGACGGTGGTCGGCGAGACCGCGCTCGCGCTCGAGGCCGCGCGGCACCGGGGCCTGCACCACCTGCGGCTGACGCCGGCCCGCGTGCACCTGCTGGACGACGGCACGGTCAAGGTGACCGAGCTGGCCACGGCAGCCGCGCTGGACGGCGTCGAGGCGGCCGACTCGGACTCGGCCGGCGGGGAGGCGACCCACAAGGACGCCCGCGACCTGATCGCGCTGGCCTACGCCGCGCTGACCGCCACCTGGCCGCTGCGCTCCGGCAGCACGCTGCCGCATGCCCCGCGTGTCGCCGGCAAACCCGTCGCTCCCGCGCAGATCGTCACCGGGGTACCGGCTGACCTGGACACGCTCTGCGCGCAGACCTTCGCCGGGGCCGGCGCACCGGACACCCCGGGCGACCTGGCCGGCCAGATCGCACCGTGGGGGCGCCAGCGCAACGAGGAGCGGGCCGGCGGGGTCTTCCCGCACGCGCTGCCGCCGACGCCGCGCGGCAAGTTGCCCACCGCACCCCCTCCGGCCGAGTCAGTGGCCCGCCCGGCAGCCGCTGCGCCGCTGGTGCCCCCGCTGGTCCCGCCGACCCCGGCATCACCAGTCGTCGCGGCGTCGCCGCCGCCCACCGCTGCACAGCCCACCGCTGCCCGTCCGCCAGCAGCGCCGCCCGCGGTGCTGGAGTCGTTCGGGCTGAGCTACGACGCACCCGAACCCCACCCCCACGAGGTCGACCACGAGAAGAAGCGCCAGACCGGCGCCATCCTCGCCCTGATGGGCGGGTTCATCGTGGTCTTCCTGCTGCTGGCGTACTGCGGGCTGCGTGGCCTCGGCGACCACTCGTTCATCCCGTCGAAGCAGAGCAGCGGCTCCGCGGCGACCGAGTCGGCGACGCCGTCCCCGACGAGCCCGACCGAGGGGTCCACGCCGAGCACGCCGACGGGCGGCTCCGGTCCGTTCCCGGTCGTCGCGGCCGGTGGCTTCGACCCACAGGGCGACGGCAGCGAGAAGGACTCCATCGCCGGCCAGGCGGTGGACGGCAAGGCCTCGACCTCCTGGACCTCCGACACGTACAAGTCCGCAGCCTTTGGCGGGCTGAAGAAGGGCGTCGGCCTGCAGCTCGATCTGGGCGGCGAGAAGGACGTCTCCCAGGTGCGGGTGGCGCTCGGCGCGGACGGCGGGTCGCTCGAGCTGCACACCATGGACGGCGACCAGCTGGGCAAGCTGATCGCCAGCGCGCCCGATGCCAGCGGGACCGTCACGCTGAAGCCGACGTCGCCGGTGCGCACCGCATCCCTGGTTGTCTGGTTCACCTCACTGCCCCCGGCGGACGGCGGCTACCGAGCCGTGGTCAACGAGGTGACCGTCGAGTGAGCGAGGGCCCCACCCCTGACGACGACAGCCTCGACCGCTCCGACGCAGACCTCCTCGCGGCACACGTACAGGGGGACGCCGAGGCGTTCGCTGAGCTGGTCCGCCGGCACCAGAACCGCCTGTGGGCGGTGGCCGTACGCACCGTCGGCGACCGGGAGCTGGCCGCGGACGCCGTCCAGGACGCGCTGATCTCCGCCTACCGGCGGGCCGCCAGCTACCGCGGCGAGGCCGCGGTCACCACCTGGCTGCACCGGATCGTGGTCAACGCCTGCCTGGACCTGCTGCGCCGGCAGGCGGCACGCCCGACGGTGGCGCTGCCCGAGCAGGAGCCTGCGGACCGCCGGGACTCGCACGCCAGCACTGAGGTCGCGGTCGACGTCCAGGCGGCGCTGAGCACGCTCCCCGAGCACCAGCGTCTCGCCCTGGTGCTGGTCGACATGCACGGGCTGTCGGTCAGCGAGGCCGCCGAGGTGCTCGGCGTCGCCGAAGGCACGATCAAGTCCCGCTGCGCGCGCGGCCGCGCCGCGCTGGCGCCACTGCTGAGGAACGACGGGAACCGATCAGCCGGTCCCGCCGTCCCAGTCAAGGAGCCAGCAAACGATGTCGAAGGAGAACGTGCGTGAACCACCCCGCACTCGACGCCTTCGGTGACCTCCAGGCGGCCGCCCGGGATCCACACGTCGCGAGCTGTACGCAGTGCCAGACCGAGCTCGCGACGCAGCAGCAGGTGCACGACCTGCTGGTGTCGCTGCCGGATCCTGGACCCGTGCCAGCAGAGGTCGTCGAGCGCATCGAGACCACCCTGCGTGACCTCGCCAGGGGTCCCCAGCACAGCACGGAGCCAGCCACAGTGCCCACCACAGTGCCCAACCCAGTGCCCAGCACCGACGCCCCGACGCCCAGCACGGACGCCCCCGCGGCCGAGCTGACCGGCTCCGCCGAGCTGACCGGCTCCGCCGAGCTGACCGGCTCCGCCGCGACCGTCGTGCCGCTCCAGTCGGCTCCCAGCGCGCGCAGCCGCCGACCGCTGATGGCCGCGGCTGCGGCAGCCGTCGTCCTGCTGGGTGGTGGGTACGCGGCCAGCCAGCTGGTTCCGCAGGGCTCCTCGAGCGACTCCAGCAGCGCCGGCGCGGCCATGCAGGACAAATCCGCCTCGCAGGGCCTGGTCGGCGGGGCCGAAGGTGGCGCCAGGCCCATCGCCTCGGGCACGGACTACAGCCGAGCGAAGATCGCGGCCCAGATCGACCAGCAGCTCGGCAAGCCCGCCGACTCGGCCGCCGGCGCGGCTGCCGGCCTGCTGGCCACCCCCGCAGGTCTGGCCGGGTGCCTGTCGGCCCTCGGCGCCCCGTCGGCGGTGCCGTCCTTCGTGGACGTGGCCACCTTCGAGGGCAAGCCGGCCGCGGTCATCGTGCTGCCTGGCGAGGCCGGCGGACGCGAGATCTGGGTGGTCTCGCCGTCCTGCGCACCCGGCAAGGACGGCACGCGGTACTTCACCACCGTGCGCTGATCGCGGCGGGAACAACCCCGCCGTACGATTGCTTGACGAGGGTGCATCTGCGCACCCCGCACCTCCTGGAAGGCGATCTGTGAGCGACGACGTCCGAGACGTGATCATCATCGGATCCGGACCTGCCGGCTACACCGCCGCCGTCTACGCGGCACGGGCGAACCTCAACCCGCTGGTCTTCGAGGGCTCCGTGACGTTCGGTGGCGCCCTGATGAACACGACCGACGTGGAGAACTACCCCGGCTTCCGCGACGGCATCATGGGCCCGGAGCTCATGGAGAACATGCGCGCCCAGGCCGAGCGGTTCGGTGCCGAACTGGTGACCGACGACGTCGTCGAGGCGAACCTGGCCGGCGACGTCAAGACCGTGGTCACCGGCAACGGCAAGACCCACTCGGCCCGCGCGGTGATCCTGGCGACCGGTTCGGCCTACCGCGAGATCGGCCTGGAGAACGAGAAGCGGCTCTCCGGCCGCGGCGTCTCCTGGTGCGCGACCTGCGACGGGTTCTTCTTCCGCGACCAGGACATCGTGGTCGTCGGCGGCGGGGACTCGGCGATGGAGGAGGCGACCTTCCTGACGAAGTTCGCGAAGTCGGTGACCGTGGTGCACCGGCGCGACGAGCTGCGCGCCTCCAAGGTGATGCAGGACCGCGCGAACGCCAACGACAAGATCAGCTTCCGCTGGAACAGTGAGGTCACCGACGTGCTCGGTGAGAACAAGGTCAACGGCCTCCAAGTGCGCGACACCGTCAACGGAGACGTCGGCGAACTCCCGGTGACCGGCCTGTTCGTGGCGATCGGCCACGACCCGCGCACCGAGCTCTTCGCGGACCAGATCGACCTGACGCCGGAGGGCTTCGTGGCGGTCGACGGGCGCAGCTCGCGCACCTCGCTGCCCGGCGTCTTCGCCTGCGGCGACGTGGTGGACCACGAGTACATGCAGGCCGTCACGGCCGCCGGCTCGGGTTGCGTAGCCGCCCTGGACGCCGAGCGCTACCTCGCCGACCTGGCGGACGTCCCCGTCCCTGCCCGCGAGGAAGCCGTCGCCACCGTCTGAGCGTCGGACCTTTGGCCTAGCGTTCCCCCCAGAGCACCTCGACCCGCGAACACCGCACCGACCGAAAGGGGCCTGTGATGGCCACCCGTGAGACCACCGACGCCACCTTCGACCAGGACGTCCTGGCCAACGACAAGCCCGTGCTGGTCGACTTCTGGGCGCCCTGGTGCGGCCCGTGCCGCGCCGTCTCCCCGATCCTGGACGAGATCGCCGGCGAGCATGCCGACCGGATCGACATCGTCAAGATCAACACCGACGAGAACCCGCAGATCGCGGCCCGCTACGGCGTGACCGGTCTGCCGACGATGAACGTCTACGTCAAGGGTGAGCTGGTCAAGTCGATCACCGGCGCTCGTCCGAAGCCGATGATCGTCCGCGAGCTGGCCGACTTCATCGGCTGAGCACCCTTCTGCCGGCTGAGCACACTCCTGCCGGCGCCCGCTCGGCGGGCTACCATCTCTCGCAGTGCCAGGGGCGACCGACGAGCCAGCAGGGGGTGACGATGGCGGCGTCCGCGATGCGAGTCGGAGACGTCGGGCCGCTGGTGCGTGCCGTGCGCGAGCGCCTGGTGGCCACCGGCGACCTGCCCAGCTCGGCGGCGTCGTCGGAGGTCTTCGACGGCGACGTGGAACGAGCGGTCCGGGCGTTCCAGCAGCGCCGCGGCATGCTCGTGGACGGCGTCGTCGGGGCGCAGACCTACCGCTCGCTGGACGGCGCGCGCTGGCTGCTCGGTGACCGCATCCTGATGCACACTCCCGGCCACCTGATGGCTGGTGACGACGTCGGAGCGCTCCAGGAGCGTCTGCTGGGCCTCGGCTATCCGTGTGGGCGGGTCGACGCGGTGTTCGGCGCCAACACCGACTCCGCGCTGCGTGACTTCCAGCGCGGGATCGGCCTGCGCCCGGACGGCCTGGCCGGCCCGCACACCCTGCGCGCTCTGAGCCAGATTGCCCGCTCGGTAACCGGTGGCGCCCCCCACGCGCTGCGCGAGGCCGACCGGGTGCGCTCGGCCGGCACCAGCCTGCGCGGTCGCGTCGTGGTGCTCGACCCCGGCCACTCCACTGCCGACCCGGGTGGTGTCGCCGGTGAGCTGCGCGAGTCCGACATCACTCTCGACCTGGCGCGCCGTGTCGAAGGGCGACTGGCCGCGGTCGGGGTGCAGGTCGTGCTCACCCGCGGGCTCACCGGTGACCCGACGCAGCTGGAGCGGGCCGACCTGGCCAACTCGCTGAACGCCGACCTGGTGCTTTCACTGCACTGCGAGTCGCTGCGGCAGTCCCCGCAGGCGCACGGCGTTGCGACGTACTTCTACGGCAGCCCGGCGCGGGGTGGCGCCTGGTCGGCGACCGGGGAGCAGTTGGCGTCCCTGGTGCAGCGCGAGATCGTCGCACGCACCGACCTGCTGGACTGCCGGACGCACCCGCGCACGTGGGACATCCTGCGACACACCGTGATGCCGGCGGTGCGCGTGGAGGTCGGCCACCTGAGCCACCCCGGCGACGCCGCGCGGCTGGGCGACCCGGCTTTCCGCGACACGGTGTCAGAGGCCGTGGTCGTCGCCGTCCAGCGGGTCTACCTCGGTGAGACCGACGACAGCACCACCGGCACGCTGAACGTCGCCGACGTGATGGCCCGCGCCCACCAGTTCTGACCTGATGGGCCAAACCCGTTGTGCTGCAACGGTTCCGGGCTAGATCACGACCCGCTCAGGACGGGCTGGCGCACTGTGCCGAGCAGCCGCTCGATGGCCTGCTCAACGTCCTCACGCCAGGACAGCGTGGTGCGCAGGTCGAGCCGCAGCCGCGGATGGCGGTAGTGCGGTCGGACCGTCTTGAACCCGACGCTGCGCAGGAAGTCCGCGGGCAGCAGGCAGCCCGGTGCGGCGGCGTACCGGTCCCCCTCCGGTGGCTCGCCGCCCTCCAGCCCGAACGCCTCGATGGCCCGCACTCCCCTGCGGGTCAGGTCCTTGGCCACACCCTGGACGAGCATCCGGCCGATGCCTCCGCCGGTGAACTCATCGAGCACCCGCCCGGTGATCAGCAGCACGGCGTCGCCGCTGACCGGAGCGGTCGGGAAGGCCACCGCCCGGGGGACCAGGTGCGCGGGTGCGTAGAGCAGGTAGCCGGCCGGGACGTCGTCGACGTAGGCCAGCCGACCGACGGACCCCCACTCCAGCAGCGCGGCCGACAGCCACGCCTCCTTCTCGAACTCGGTGTCCCCCGTGCGCCGGGCCTGACTGGCAGCGACAGGTGAGAGCTCCCAGAACACGCACGAACGGCACGGGGTCGGCAGGTCCGAGAGCGAGTCCAGCGTCAGGGGCTCGAGCCTGCGGCCAGTCATGGACGTCGCGAGGTCACGAAGGGCTCACCTGGAGCCCTCAGGCTCCGGCGTCCGGACGTCGGCGGGCGTTCGCTGGCGGCCGGGCATCAGGCGGAGGTCGAGCTCCACCGGCAACTCGATCCGCTCGGGCACCGGGGCCTCATAGCCCCCGGCAGGCACCGGACGACGTCGCGGCAGCACCCAGGCGGCCACGTACCCCAGCAGCAGCCCGAGCATCAGCCCCCCAGCCGCGTTCCGCATCAGGGCTGCGGGGCCCCGGTGGCGGCGACGGACGTCTTCGCGCATGCTTCCTCCCGATGGCTGCGCCGACTCGGGCATCGTACGACCGGCCGCCGCCCGCCGGAAGGGTCCAGCCCGGTGACTGCTACGAGCTCGCCTGGTCTCCGGCGACGAAGGCGGCGTCGCCCGGGGCGAGCAGGGCGACGATCCGGTTCAGAT
This sequence comes from Angustibacter sp. McL0619, assembly GCF_049994355.1. Lineage (NCBI taxonomy): Bacteria > Bacillati > Actinomycetota > Actinomycetes > Kineosporiales > Kineosporiaceae > Angustibacter > Angustibacter sp. McL0619. The sequence continues at coordinate 4,755,663 of NZ_CP188257.1, forward strand.
CCTCGACGCTGGCGAACTCCACGCTGAGCCGGCCCTTGCGCCGTCCCAGCGAGATCTGCACGCGGGTGTCGAAGCGGTCCGAGAGCCGCTCGGCGAGCTCGTCCAGCTCGCCGTGGCGGGCCCCGGCGCGCGGACGCTTGGCCCGAACCGGCTTCTCCTCGTCGCCACCCAGGGCGACGATCTCCTCGACGGCTCGCACCGAGAGGCCCTCGGCCACGATCCGCTGGGCCAGCCGCTCGATCGCGGCACCGTCCTGCAGGCCGAGCAGGGCACGGGCGTGGCCAGCGCTGAGCACCCCGGCCGCCAGGCGGCGCTGCACCAACGGGGGCAGCTTGAGCAGTCGCAGGGTGTTCGAGATCTGTGGGCGCGAGCGGCCGATGCGCGTCGCGAGCTCCTCGTGCGTGCAGCCGAAGTCCTCGAGCAGCTGGTTGTATGCGGCTGCCTCCTCCAGCGGGTTCAGCTGGCTGCGGTGCAGGTTCTCCAGCAGTGCATCGCGCAGGAGGTCGTCGTCCGCGGTCTCGCGGATGATCGCCGGCACCGTCTCGAGCCCGGCCGCCTGGCTGGCCCGCCAGCGACGCTCGCCCATGATCAGCTCGTAGCGGTCGCCATGACCGTCGATCGGACGAACCACGATCGGCTGGAGCACACCGATCTCGCGCACTGAGTGCACGAGCTCGTTCATGTCCTCCTCGTTGAAGACCGACCGGGGCTGACGCGGGTTCGGCGTGATGGCATCGACCGGCACCTCGGCAAAGGTCGCCCCCGGCACCGGCAAGAGGCCTTCGGTCGACGTTTCACGGGAAACATCGGTTTCACGGGAAACATCAGCCGCAGCAGTTGCCTGTTGGTCGGCGGAGTCGGCGTCACCGGACATCGCCTCCGGAGCCGTCCCGTCCTCCTCGTCGAGGACAGCGACCGCGGAAGCCACTGCACCGGCGTCCCGCCCGGGGAAGAACACGTCGACCGGACGGTCACCGCCGGTCGAGTTGGAGCTGGAGGGGATCAGGGCACCGAGCCCACGTCCCAGGCCCCGTCGCTTCTCACTCACGCGTCAGTTCCCTTTCGTCGTCCCCGGTCGGCGAGCTCCTTGGCCGCCTCGAGGTAGGTCAGCGCCCCGCTGGAGCCGGGGTCGTAGGTCATCACGGTCTGGCCGTGGCTGGGTGCCTCGGAGATGCGCACCGACCGCGGGATGCTCGTGCGGAGCACCACCTCGGGGAAGTGCTCCCGCACCTGCTCGGCGACGTCGGCGGAAAGCCGGGTCCGCGCGTCGTACATCGTCAGCAGGATCGTCGACACGTGCAGGTCAGGGTTGAGGTGCGCCTTGATCAGCTCGATGTTGCGCAGCAGCTGGGACAGTCCCTCGAGCGCGTAGTACTCGCACTGGATCGGGATGAACACCTCGCGGGCCGCCACGAACGCGTTCACGGTCAGCAGGCCCAAGGAGGGCGGGCAGTCGACGAGCACGTAGTCGATGCGCTCCTCCCCCGCTTCGACGCGAGCCGTGAGGTAGGCGCTGAGCGCCCGCAGCAGCCGGGACTCGCGGGCGACCAGCGAGACAAGCTCGATCTCGGCGCCGGCCAGGTCGATGGTCGCTGGTACGCACCAGAGGTTCGGTACGTCCGGGCACTCCTGAACGGCGTCAGCGAGCGGCATCCCGTCGACTAGCACGTCGTAGATGCTGGGCACCTCGCTGTGATGCGGGATGCCGAGCGCCGTGGAGGCGTTGCCCTGCGGGTCGATGTCCAGCACCAGCACGCGCAAGCCGGACATGGCAAGGGCCGCCGCCAGGTTCACCGTCGTGGTGGTCTTGCCCACGCCACCCTTCTGGTTGGCGACGGTGAGCACCCTGGTGTGCTCCGGCACCGGCAACTGCTGGCCGTGCAGCGCGAGCCGGCGGCGGGCGTCGTGAGCGACCTCTTGCGCGAGCGGGGTGTCGTCGTCCGAGGTGGGGATCGCACTGGCGATCTCGTCGGCCATCAGGTCCACCCGGACGACTCCCTGCGAGACCGCAGCCGGGATCGCCTCGCCGGATGCCGGCCGTACGGCAACCGGTGGTGCGCCGGCCGCTGGCGTCTCGGGGCCAGTCGACGTCGTCATCGTCGTGGTAACTGCCGATGTTTCACGGGAAACATCGGCGCCTCCCGGACGGCTGGCGCCCGGCCAGCCAAGCGAAGAGGAACGCAGGGCCACGACCTCGTGGTGGACGCCTTCGGGGACTGACGGACCGTCCGGCCAGCCAAGTCCGGTGGTCGACGGCACACGCGTCGACATCGGCTCGGTGGTCACGCTGGGCCTCCACGAGATTGGGATCGGGGTTCAGTGTCCCTCATCGGGACGTCATAGGTGGACGGTGTCTCTCTCATCCTCCGCCTCTGCTTCTGACTATCGGGGACGGCGCGCCTGCTTCTTCGGCTTCTTCTTCGACGCGCCCGGTCGTCCGTTGAGATCGGGCAGGTCGCCGGCTCCGCGGTCGATCCGGACCACCAGCGTCGGTTCGTCCAGCAAGCCGTCACCGGCCTGCACGACCTGAGCTGTGCAGTCCGCTCGGGTGAGCAGATCGGTCACCCCGTCGAGCTCCTCCTGGGCGGACCGTCCCTTGATGGCCAGCATGGAGCCATTCGCGTCGAGCAGCGGCAGTCCCCAGTGGGCCAGGCGCTCCAGTGGAGCGACGGCCCGTGCGGTCACGAACGGGGCGCTCAGCTCACCGGCCAGGTCCTCCGCCCGCGCACGGCGAACGGTCACCCGATCGGTCAGCTCCAGGTCCTGCACCACTACCTCGAGCCACACCACCCGCCGGAGCAGCGGTTCGACCAGGACGACCTCGAGATCCGGGCGACGGACCGCGAGCGTGATGCCGGGAAGACCGGCGCCCGAGCCGATGTCGATCACCCTGCCGCCTTCAGGCAGCAGGTCGGTCAGCACCGCGCAGTTCACCACGTGCCGCTCCCACAGCCGCGGGACCTCGCGGGGCCCGATCAGACCATGGGTGACGCCTGTGGTGCTGAGGTGGGTGGCATAACGCTCCGCCAGCCCGAGGCGATCACCGAAGACCGCGACAGCCGCCGGTGTGGGTGGCGGCAGTGGTTCCGGTTCAACGGCCTCGTCAGGTTTCACGTGGAACGTGTTTCACGTGGAACGAGATCAGGAGGGCAGGACGACGACGTGCCGGTGGGGCTCGACGCCCTCCGACTCGGTCTGCAGACCCAGCGCAGCCACGGCGTCGTGCACGACCTTGCGCTCGAACGGGCTCATCGGCTCCAGGGACAGCGGCTCATCAGACGACTTGACCTGCTCGACCGCCTCGCCCGCCCGGGCCACCAGGGCCTGACGACGAGCGGCGCGGTGGCCGGCCACGTCGAGCATCAGCCGGCTCCGCTCACCGGTCTGCGCGAGCACCGCGAGCCGGGTCAGCTCCTGAAGGGCCTCCAGCACCTCGCCGTCCCGACCGACGAGGCGGCGGGGAACCCGACCCTCCTCGGAATCGACGATGGCCACCGCGGCACGGTCGCCGTCGATGTCGACGTCGATGTCGCCATCCAGATCGGCCACGTCGAGCAGCTTCTCCAGGTAGTCGGCGGCGACGTCCCCCTCGCGCTCGAGGCGGTCTGCGGCGCTCGACGATGTTTCACGGGAAACATCGGCCGCTGGCTGGTCGCCATCGGACTGGTCGGTATCGGACTGGTCGGTAGCGATCGCTTCGACGGTCTCGAGAGCGTCGACGGTATCGATGGTGTTGATCGTGTCGCCCGTGTCGACGTCCTCCGCAACCGGGGTGGCGGTCGAGTTCTGCTCAGTCATGGGGTTCTCCTCCGGGAAGCGGTCTGCGACCGTGCCGCGCGGGTGCGGCGGGGGTGTGACGAGGTGTGCGCCGAGCTGGGGCACCGGCGGGTGCCGGTGCCTGTCAGCTCAGCGTCCTGACTTCGGCTTCTTGCGTGCCGGGGTCTTCGGGGTGCCGTTCACGCTGGGGGCGTCCGAGCGTGGGGTGTCGTTCGCGCCAGTAGGGGGGCCCGAGCTCGAGCCGGCGCCGTTGGTGTCGGCGTCCAGCTCGGCGCTGCCGTCGGGGCTCGACTCGACACCGGCCTCGACACCGGCCTCGACACCGGAAGCCGCAGCCGCTGAAGTTGCCTTGGGTGGCCGCTTGGCCTTCGGCTGGCGCTTCGGCTGGACGCGCTGACCGACCTGCGGCGCGGGAGCCTCGTCCTCGACGTCCGGTGTCTGGCCCCCGCCATGTCCGTGCTTCTTCTTGCGCTCGAGCATCGCCTGCTCGGCGAGCGAGCCAGGGGCGGGCATGCGGCGGATCACGTAGAACTGCTGGCCCATCGACCACAGGTTGGTGGTCAGCCAGTAGATGAGGACACCGATCGGGAAGTTGACGCCGGAGACCGCGAAGACCAGCGGCAGCACGTACATCAGCATCTTCTGCTGCTTGGCGAACGGGTTGTCCAGCGCGGCGGCCGGCATGTTCTTCATCATCAGCTGGCGCTGCGTGGTGAAGGTGGTCAGCGACATCGCGATGATCAGGATGACCGTGACGATCTTGACGTTGATGTCGTCCGACCCGAGGAAGGTCGCCGACAGCGGCGCACCGAAGATCGTGGAGTTGTCCGCCTGGGTGGCGAGCTCCTTGGTCAGCGGGCCGATCGGGATCGAGTTCCGCACGTGCTGGTTCAGCACCCGGAACAGCGCGAAGAAGATCGGCGCCTGCAGGATGATCGGCAGGCACGAGGCGAACGGGTTGGTGCCCGACTCCTTGTAGAGAGCCATCGTCTCCTGGGTCATCGCCTGGCGGGACTCAGGGTCGCTCTTGCCCTTGTACTTCTTCTGGATCGCCTGCATCTGCGGCTGGATCAGCTGCATGCCGCGCGAGGCCTTGATCTGCTTGACGAACAGCGGGATCAGGATGATCCGGATCACGACGACCAGGCCGACGATGGAGAACGCCCATGTCCAGCCGGAGGCCGGATCCATGCCGATGCCGGACAGCAGGCCGTGCCAGCCCACCATGATCCAAGCCACGGCGTACTCGAGCGGGTACAGGATTTGGCCCATTTGCGGTGTGGTCCTCGAGGGTCAGGCGGCGGTCGGGTGACCGTCGGAGTGGTGGCATCCGTCGGCGGTGGCCGAGGATCCCTTCGCTGGAACGTGGTCGACGCCGCCCGGGTTCCACGGGTGGCATCGCAGGAGGCGGCGGGCGGCGAGCCAGCTGCCTCGTAGGGCTCCGTGCCGGCGCAGCGCGGTGACCGCATACGCCGAGCAGGACGGGTAGAAGCGGCAGCGCGGGCCGAGCAGCGGCGACAGGACGAGCTGGTAGCCACGCACCGCCTGCAGGAGCAGCCAGGCCAGCGGGCCCGGTCCTTCGTCGGCGGGCGTCTGCGAGCCTGCGACGTCGCTCATCCGGTCACCGCAGCAACGCCGAGGCGGGCCAGGGCCTGGTCTACCGACCCGGCCAGCTCGGCCGAGGTGGCCAGCGCCGACGCGGGCAGGGCCCGGACGACCAGCAGGCTGCCGGCCGGGAGCGCGTCCACCCGAGCGGCTAGCACCGCACGGAGCCGGCGCTTGACCCGACCTCGGACGACGGCAGGGCCGACGGCCTTGGACACGACGAAGCCGACGCGCACCGCGGTGGGCGTCGGCAAGGTGTCTTGGCTGTTCATCTCCACGCCACGCAGGTCCTGACTCGGCGGGCTGACGGCACTCGGCAGCAGGTGCGCCACCAGGTGAACGGTGCCCGCCCGCCGTCCACGCCGTACCGCGAGGGCGAAGTCCTCGCGGCGGCGCATCCGGTGCGCGGCGGGCAACACGCCCGCGGCCTCAGGCCGAGAGCTCGCTGCGGCCCTTGCGGCGGCGGGCGGCCAGGATCGAACGGCCAGCACGCGTGCGCATGCGCAGACGGAAGCCGTGGGTCTTGGCCCGACGGCGGTTGTTCGGCTGGAACGTGCGCTTGCTCACGAGTTTCTCCTACAGTCCCTGGTGTGTCCGCCCGGGAAGCGTGGTCGGGTCGGCCACCATCGGACACCAGCGCGTGCTCGGCTGGGGATCCAGGCGACCTGACGGAGACCTGGACCTCGACCTAACACGGTTGCGCGGGCATGCGACAGCGGCCGCCACGGGGAGGACGCCTCCACGGTACGGCCCACCCCGTAGGGGGGTCAAACCAGCGCCCCGCTACGCCCGGTACGCGGCCGAGCACAGGTCAACCTCTCAGTCTTTGCGATTTCCTGCCGAGTGTCTCCTCAACACGCCGAGTCACCCACCGAAATCGATGTGCTCGTGTACCGTTCACGTCTCAGGCTCCGGGGGCTCCGTCCGCTCCACCTTTGTCCACAACCTGTGGATGAACGTGTGGACCGTACGCGTAGAGTGGGCGGCTCAGACCACGACTGTGCTTGACGGAGAGGGGCCTCAGGGTGCAGGTGACCGAGCCAGAC